>NZ_CP084029.1:4774846-4871803 GCF_020181615.1 [Mycobacterium] crassicus | reverse complement strand
GGTTGACCCCGATCGAATTCGAAGCAATCATGACCACACCGGCCAGTCAGGCCGCGTGACCGCAACTGTCACCTGATCGTGCAGCAGACCCGACCGCCCGCACTCGCTTGAATTTTGGGCGTCGGACCTGCTGGATATGAACGATGCCACAGAGCTGGCATTCGGACTCGAACTCATGCATCAACTCGCCATGAAGGAGCGTCCCGACAGCTCCCCGCCGGACACATCTCCTCGATTCAAAGGAGTTTTATCGGTCCTAGACCAGTTTCTCAGCGTCCCGGAGTTGGATCAGAACCGGAGCATCGAGCCTCGACCGAGCGTGTGCGGTGCGAGCTTCAGCACTGAATCGGATGCCCTGAATCAGTGGGTGCGATACGGCGCGGGTGGAGGGTTCGCGATCGGAATCAAGGGCGGCTTCCTGCGGGATGTCCCGTATGCGGTCGTCGATCCCATCGGCTCCGGAATTGAGGAGTTCCCGTGCTCATTTGCTGAGATCAAGTACGGCGAGAAGGCCCGCGGCATCATCGATGGACTGCCGTTTCTGATTCCGGGATCGTCCGACGCGCTTGCCGCGGCCTTCGGGGTCGCCGGGCTGGTGTCGTTAGCTAAAGCCGTCTGGGACGGACTACGGGATCCCGAACACAAGCTCAAGCTTCCGCCCCATCCTGCTGGCCCGCTCATTGCTACGGCAACCGTTGCAGCAGCCCAGTGCAAGGACGGCGCGTTCTCAGATGAGAAGGAGTGGCGTTTACTGGTCGGCGGTAACAGCGAGCGGTTCGCCGACCTGTTGCTCAATGACGCCTATCCGCTGAACTTCCGCCAGAAGGGCGACCGCTTGGTGCCGTATCGGAAGGTCGTCGTCAGGAACCCCGAAGAGGGCGCAGTCATCTCGGAACTTGTCGTCGGCCCGGGGCCGGACCAGGCCCGCGTCGTGCACGCTGCTCAGCGACTCCTCATCGCCAACGGACACGACCCACGAGTCGTACACGCGAGCAAGACGCCGTACCGAGGGTGGTGAGTAGATAAAACCCATTTGGCGATCGGGCTGGCGATGCGGGCCTGCCAGGCCGGCCACCGGGTGGTGTTCGCCACCGCTGCCGAATGGGTCGCGCGACTGGCCGAGGCACATCACGCCGGTCGCATCCAGCATGAGCTGGCCCGACTGGGCCGCTATGCACCTTTGGTCATTGATGAGGACGGCTACATCCCGTTCGAACCCGAGGCAGCCAACCTGTTCTTCCAACTGGTCTGGGGCAAGGCCCAGACGCCACCGGGGATGCTGGCAGAAACGGCCCTAGTTGGCCACTATCGGCGGTTGTCGTCGACCGATGGCCAGCTGCGGCCGAGGCCCGTTCGTTAACCGCATCGACTGCTGTAGACACTCAATTCAAGGCAGGAAGGCTGACGTAGCGCACGGTCCTCTGGGCGGTGGTGATCACCGTGTGATCGCGACCTGGTCCAGATCGAGACGCTCGGACGCGACGCGACGGGCGCGCAGGCTGTTCACAACCTCTTCGACCCAATCGGGATTCGGTGATTGTGCGAGAACACGGGTGTTTAAGCCGGCGTAGTGACCTGGCCCGATGATCGCTTCTGCGGCCTGGCTGATGGCCACCGCGAGCTCGCCGCCCGCCACCTGATCGTAGAACTCCGGCGGGACCTCTAGCGTGGCCTCGTACTGTCCGCCGTCCCAGTTGTCGACATGATCGGGCCGGTAGACAGACAGGGCGACGATTGCTGCCGCGTGCGCCTCACCGCGGGCTTGTAGCAGCCGAGCGATTGCGTGACGGTCCGCTTCGAACGGATCGTGATCGGTGGGCCATGCAGACATCCGCAACTCCTCTTCTGTTGAAGGTCACGTCCAGCATGGCACCGACGTCCGACAAGTCCTTGTCCTCGAAGTCGGCGAAGGAGCAACTGAGCTCAGCTCGCTTCGGATCGCGCAGACTTCCTGGTTCGCGGACAATCTGCGGCATGGCACTTGACGCTCCGCTCAACGCTCGCCAACTCGAGGTTCTCCGCTGGATACACGACGGTTGTCCCGATGGCCGCTGGATTGATTTCACCTTCAAGACGACCGCCAACGCACTTGCTTCTCGCCGCCTGGTGACGGTATCCAAGCGCGGCGGCCAGTGGAGTGCGGCGATCCTGCCCGCTGGCGAGCACTACCTCACCAATGACACTTATCCCCAAGGTCATTGGGTCAAGCGAAGACACACGGTCCGCGTCGAACTTGACACACTGACTCGCCCCGCTGCTATTGCTCATCGACCAGTTGCGGCAACGCCGCCCGGTGCAACTGCGCGCCCCAAGCGACAACCGCCGGCCGATGGCCTGACCCCGACGCGCAAGCTGGTCAAAGACATCGTCGACGCGGGCGGAATCCTGGAGGTCAACACCAAAGACGATGACACCAGCTACCGCAGCCTGGTCGGCATCATCAACCGGCGCGGCATGGCCCCCGACGGCCAGGAAGTGCTCATGGTCCGCGGCAAGACCTACCACCATGTCGTGTTCCGGCTGTCGTCTGTGTCTGATTGGCAGACCACACCGCCGGCGGAGACCATGTCGATCGAACGTATTGGGCGCTGGCATCCCGCCGTCGCGAAGCTGCGCGAGGACAAGCGTCTCGACTCGATCGGAAAGGATCTGCGCGGGAGGGCTTTCCGCCTTCTTCATGCGCTCGCGAAAGAGGCGGAGGCCCGCGGACATTCAGTGCGCGCGCCGACCCGCGACCGCCACGGCTATCGACAAGACAACAGCAAGCTCAGCGGTGACCTGATCATCACAGTCGGCGACATCGAATGCTCGGTCAACATCTGGCAACCCAACGATCGGGTAGACCACGTACCGACACGGGAGGAGATCGAGCACGAGAAGAAGTACGGCTGGGGATCTCGGTCCTACGACTATGTGCCGTCCAACCGCTTAAGCATCGCCGTTGACACCACCAGCCGGTTCTCGTCGAAGTTGTCCTGGACCGAGACAAAGACAATCTCGCTCGCTACGCGACTGCCCGACGTGATCATGACCTTCGACCGCTGGGCAGTCATCGATGCGGAGGGCAAGGAAGCCGAACGCCGCGCCGAGATCGAGAAACGGGAGCGTGAGGCACGTGAGGACTCGCTTGCCCGCGATGCGTACGTTCAGCACGCGCTGGGGCAGAAGCTGACGGAAGACCTCGGTGACTGGGAACTGGCGAACCGATTACGCGCATATCTCGCCGCGCTGCGTGATCGAGTCACGACGATGGAACCCTCGGACGAGCGCACCGCCGCCGAGGAATGGCTGCACTGGTGTGACCACTACGTTGCCCAGCTCGACCCGGTTGCACGGCCAATCCGCCAACCCAAGGTCAAACCGCCCGACTACAACGACCTCAGGGAGTTCCGCCAGCGGCTCGGCTTCGGGATGCGGTGGTGACGGGGCAGCGACCCCTTCCGTTGAAGTGAGCATGGTGCGTCACCGAATTTTGGCGGTGCTACGTGCCACGCTTATTCGAGCTGCTTGTTCACAAGACGACAGACGCGGAGGACCCTCATGGCACAGGGCAAGGCTCGCGTTCACGAGTTGGCGGCCGAACTCGGCGTTGCGCCGAAGGCACCGACACCTCCGAGCTGCTCACCTGGAACGGACGCGACTACCTACCCTCAATGGCACGGTGGTTGTCGCGGATTTCTGTGAGGGCCTGGGCTTTTGGAGCCGCGCTGTCGTGACGCCCCCTCGCTTCGGCACGGGTGATCGCACCCGGCGCCCCTGTGATGCGGCGACACGACATAGTTGGGCGTTATCGGTGTGGGCACCTTGCGATCGCCATCCCGCGCGCGTTGCTTCACGGCTTTGTGTCGAGTCAGCCATACGACGGAAACTTCTGACCAAAGACCGACTTCCACAGGGTGATAGCTGCGCTGTGGTCACCATTGCGACTTCGATACCAAGCTGTGCTGGCAGCTTCCTCGGCCTTTCTCAGCTGAACGTTGATGGATTCGGCCTGCTCCGCGCTCAGGTAGTCCGTGATGTCCTGCCCAGCATGCCAACAGAAATGGGTTTCTGATTGGGCGGCCTGAAACCATTGAGACAGTGGCCAACTGTAGTCGTCCCACGAAGTCAGCAATTTCAAGGTGATCACTTCGATGTGGTAGCTCTGCATCTTCACCGGCTGGCGCCGATTCCAATGTTTGAGCATGGTTACAACGCGTCGGAACCGAAAACCTTTCTGGGAGACCGCATTAGCAAGATCACGACCGTGTTGAGGTGGGTTTGTTGGCAGCCACACTTCTCGACTCATATCGGGGATCTCGTAGCCCGTCACAACGCCGTCCTTGGCCTGTCTTGATGCTGGAACTACGTCAACGTTGGGCCAAGACTGAAAGGTTACCGTGACGGCCTGACCGTTACGACGGCCTCGACCCGCTTGTCCAGTTCCGAGAGCGTTCTTCACGTCGAGCAAGACATCCGATGGCTTACGGTCTTGGATGTGTTGTCCGAAGTGCAACACCGCCATCACGTCGACATCTGCGTGTTCTTTCAGCGCGGTGAATCGTGGTATTGACCCAAAGGGTATGGCTTCCAGTACGTTGATGCCGCTGTTGCGAAGTCGCTGAAGTACCCAGTCGCGACGAGAGTTCGCTGTACCCCGATGGTCGCCTGGGAGGTTGATTTCGTCGTAGAAGACGCTGAACGCGGCTTCTGTCGTCCAAGCCATGGGCGGTCCTAATCGTAATTCGCAGCGGGCTTTTCGTCAGCACACGTAGCTAGACGCGACAGCCGGAGTCGGTGTGCGAGGGCAACTCCGGTTTGCGGTGTCACACTTGATGTGGCGATTCATCATTGATCGAAAAGCAGCTTGAGCTGATCGATCGCGAGCTGATCGCGACCCTCGTCGGCGTACTCTCTGGCTTTTTGGGCGCGGGAGACGGCCGTGTTGAGTTTGGACCTCGCGTCAATGTAGGTGCTGTCTGACGAGTAAGCGGTGAAACGTGACCCCAGTCCTGTGGGATCGTTCATAGCTGCCAGGTCGATCGACTGCAGGTGGCGCATCAAGCGGTGGAGATCTGCTAAGGCCACATACGAACTTTCGCCGTCGAGGTACTTGGCAGCGCGCATCTCGAGATAGCAGGACGAAACGGGAACGTTTCGTTTGTACTTCCAGATTTTCATTTGGCGCGCAAGCCGTTTCGCCCCGCCAGAGTGCTTGCTGTTGACGGCGTTGACGTACTGGTTGTGATCTTTAGGGTGTGTCTGCATCCAGCCGCCCCTCGGGTCAGCAATCTGGTAGCCGTTGTCACCGGAATACGCTGGAACCACCTCGACGGTCGCGTCGCTGAAATAGCAGACCACCGCAGGGCGTCGGACACCGATAGTAGTCTGAGGAAATCGATTCTGCAGCGAGGCTTTTACGTTGTTGAGTGCGGTCCACTCCGACCCAGGCCGAGAACCTTTTAGCGATGCGATGTAGTCCGCGTCGCTGTAGTAGCGCACACCGGTTCCGTGTCGAAGCGACCCGGTCTCGAACATCTCGCGAAGTCCGAGGTCTGTATCAATCCGTGACTCAATCGCGCTCCGATGCGATCGGGCGGCGTCGAATTGTGATGTCGTGGGCGTATACGAGGAAGTAATTTCCTCGAGGTACTGAGCAGCAGTTGATGCCACGGTTTTCCTTTCTACGTCAGGCCAGCTCGTTTGGCGGCCGCCACCATGTCGTGCGAAGTAGTGCGCATCGCCCGTTCGTTCTTCGTTCGGAGGGCTCGATCGAACCAGTCGGGAACATGGGCGTTCGTTCGCCGGATGCCGACGATCTGATCCTGGAACAGCCTGCATCTCTCTACTGTCGGCAACTGCCCGCCCGTCGTCGCGGTGTTCCAGTCATCCAGCATCAGTTGCTGAATTTCGTCCTTGGCCCTAGCTGATGCCAGATTGGTTCGCACGTGCTCGAACACTTCCCACATGACAGACAGAAATGGGACAACGATCGCATCAAGCCCCCCGGAGGGCGACAAGGAGGCGGCTTTCCAAACTAGACCAAGCACTAGTACGCCGGCTATAGCCGCCCCGGCCAGCGTCCAGGACCAGATCCTATGAACAGGGATGCCCCAACCTACGTTGGATTGCTGACATATGAGGATGTCGAGGGGACGGACAACTCGTCCGGTGTCTGGATACCAGTCTCGCGTACGGTCGCCCTTGTAGCGTGCAGCGGCTCGCGCGATGTCTTGTCCGTTAGGCCGATGTCGTACCACGACCGAATTCCACGGCAATTGGTAGACCTCCGTGTCGAACTGCTCCTGGATGGCACTCGCTAGCGAAACCTTGCGCCGTTCGCGCCACGTCACTAGTGCCTGAAGGACGAGAGCGGCCAAACCGCCGACTGTGCCAACCGCAGTGGTGCTGTCGTTGTTTATGGAGACCCATGACAGCGATACGGCGACGGCGGCGATCACTGCAAGTCGGAGAGCGCTGTCACGCTTGACGTCGCTGTATAGACGTGCCTGTGCGGCAATCAGTCGCTGACTCTGTTGCGTGTTCTGCGCGAGGCTGATCGCTGGAGTGGTGTGTGAGTGCACCAATTTGGACCCCCATTCAATGCCGCCGTTCTATCCGCGTGAGGCGACGGCCGTGGATGAGGCTTGACGGTACAGACAGGGGGTGACAATCGGCGAACTTGAGGGACTTCGGTCGCTGAGTGACCAACCCGGGACTGCCCCCAAATGACCCAACTCGGGTGACAGCAGGGGTTGCAGGGTGCGCAGGAATCGTCGCAGTGACAGTCCGGTTCGGATTTGGACTTCGCGGCTGACGGCCACGGCGGTGAACACGATGGTCAGGTGGGCTTCGATGGCATCGCGGGTGCGGGCGAACATCGGCCTGGCGCCCTCAGCGCGTCGAAAAATTTGGTCTGGGTGGAGTCGCCGTTGGTTTCAAGGTAATTCCAGGTACGTGGGATCGGATAGGAGCGTCGTGGGGGTCAGAGTCGAAGCACGTCCAACATGGCGCTACTCGGACTCTTTTGCGTCCGCCAGGGCTGAGGATAGGAGTCGGCGTTGCGCAGCACCCTTGCGTATTTTGCCTTCAAACTTGCAAGCAGCATCGGGCGCAGATCGCCGTCATCCGGCGCCACCGACAAAGCGCATAGAAGAACTTCAACGGCGGTGTCGTAGTCATCGTATTTGATCGCGGAATAAACCGTCCGAGACTTCCAGATCAACGGTGGCCATCCCTCTGCTGTGCCCGAATAAGCTTTCGAACCCGCAGGAGACGCGATGGGTTTCGCTTCCGCCACCAGTTCCTCCGGCAAACCGGCATAGCGAGGGGGTTGCATCATCTCAACTTCGGAATCGCCTGCAATCCAACAAAGCTCAGACCCCGAGGTAAGTACGCCACGCATGTCGCACTCAGCGAAGACGTCGTCGCTCGGTTCGAGGCCCGTCCATGTCGTAACTGTTGTACCCAGCAGCTCTGATTCTTTGATGTCCGCGCTGTTCTCACTGGTCGGGAGGAGCTTGACGTGCAGCAGCTTTACGCGAGAGAAAGCGGGGGTCCGGTCCAGTCGCAACGGGGTCTCCTTGAAATGTGCTTCGTAGCAGGCAGAGCCAACGAACGGCGACGCTAGCAGGAGTCGCAGACCGAACCCCGACTGCCCTGCGCCGTCAGCATGCTCAGTGTGACCGCCGACTACCTGCGGAACCGGTACCTCATCAGCGCATTCTCGGGCTGGCCGAGGAAATGACACGAACTTGAGACAAACTCGGATGACACCCACGTGAGACAACCAGCATCGGCGCAGGACAGAACGACGCCATATGACACGGAGCGTGAGAATCTACAAAACAGTCTGTTGTCGTCATTTCACGTCGCTTGAACCGTCGGGCCCTGGGGCTGGGTCAGTTGCCGGACTGGGTGCCGGCGAAGTCGCCGGCGCGGGTTTGCGTTTGGCCGCGAGAGCGGCCAATCTGCGATGGCTTGCCCCGGCCTGTTCGCGATGGGCGGTGGCAATGTACTCCGCCTCCTTAGGGATATATCGCTGGCGGATTTCGGGATAAAAGACGTCAAGCGCCGTCTTGAGAAGGCCGGGTCGCCCCTGGACGGTGTTGGCACGGCTCTGCGGGGAGAAGTCGGCGAATAGTAATTTCAGTGCGGTTGCAGTCGGGCCAGTAGCGCAGATGCGGACAGCGTAATCCCAGACGAGCGCCTGGAAATCCCTGCCGCGGACCAGGGCTGTGAGGGTCGACCGCGCAAGCATGTCACGGTTCACCCCGTCACATGGAAAGCTAGCAAGCGCTTCATGTATCGAGGTGATGAGCTCGGATGTGCTGTCCTGGTCGAGCAGCTGCGCGAACGGCTGATATCGGTCGAAGGTGGGCACATCAATCAAAGCCGTCGACCCGGCCACTGCGATCCAGCGCTGCGGCGCGCGTATGTATGGCTCGGTATCGGCGGTGTCGAGGTGTGATTCGCGAAGGCGGTAGCCCAGAAATGGCACGCTAGACAACTGCCCTGAGCCCAATGAGAGCAGTTCGTAGTCACCGCCGCCGAAGCCGCTGACTGGGGTGGTCATGATTTGCGACACATGTCGAGATTCTCTACCCAGGACTTGAGGTCTTGCAGGTAGTCGTATTCGCGAGCGTCAAACTCGCCCGGTGGTTTCTTGTCGCTGAACGCCGCTGCGAGGAAGGTGTCCTTCACGCCGAGGATGCAGAGGATGTTCGTGAGAACGTCTGCTGTAGGCCGGGTTTGATCGCTATTGAGTATTTTCGTCAGCGTATATGTCCCGGATCGCAGGGATCCCTCAATGAATCCGGTGTAGTCGGTGAAGGCCTCCCCGCATATGTGAACATGCGAGTCGAATCGGTCGTCGTCATCGAAGGTGATATCGCCCAGATCGGCGATGGTTTCCCAGAATCGGCGCTCGGGGCGCCATGCATGGTTACCGGCGCCGTAAGGGCGGCGTCCCCAGTCCATGATGGCGCACCAGATGATATCGGCCTCTTTGATGTCAGGGACGTGATTCTCGTTAATATATTGCACCAGACGCTGTTTGAGGCGTGCGCGGATCATCTTGCGGTCGCTGTCGGTTTTGGTGTTGGCGAGTTCCTCGACGTCACCTTGCCGCCCCGCGGGTACGTAATTCGCCCAGAACGATGTTGCGGGCCGGTCGGTGTAGAGCATGACCATGCCGCGGCGGCTGTTGGGGTCTCGGCTTTTCCAGTAGTGAACCTCGCGGGTAGGGAAGCGGGTGGCGAACCAGTTGGCGCGTTTGGCCTCTTCCCACCAGCGGTCGCGGACCACGAAGAAAGCCTTGACCATCGGGAATCCGAAGGACGCGTCGAGCAACTCCGGGAGCTTGGTGGGAACGGCGCCGCGCTTGTTGTGGGTGCGCTTGAGGTGGTCGCTGGCCATAACGAGCTCGTATGCGGGCGCTTTCGGGAGCGCCAAGATCACTCGACCGTATGGGCCATTGTCGGCAGACAGGCCTGCGGAATAAGACTTCTCGGGGTCCAAGTGCACATGCAGGGCGTCCGTGAACTTGCCGTCGGGTCCAACCGGTCTGACGACGGCTTCAACGTGAGCACCCAGGTGCACGGGGATCGTGATCTCGTTTACAGTGCAGGTGCCTAATTCCCCTTCCCACGCCATCAGATTGAGCAGCTTTTTGGTGATGGTCTGCATCCCGCCGTAGATGCCTTGCAGATCACCACTGATCGAGAGCTGCCGCAGTTGCCACGTCAGCCAGTGGGCGGCGTTCGGATTCTCCGGCAGCAGGTGGTAGAACGTGCCGAGGTCTCGAACTTTCGTTACTGCATCGTGGCTTAGGTAGACGGTCATCAAATTCCAGAAGCCGATGGCGTGCAAGGGGACCGGGGTGTCGGCCTCGCCGACGAGGACGTACCCGTATTTGGCGATCACCCAGTAGTCGTCCTCGCGCAGGGTCTTGGCCCACTTCTCAAAGACCGGTCCAGTCGGCTCCTTCAGTGCGCCAGCAGTTCTCAGTTGGGCGATCAACTCCTTCCGCTTCTGTTTGTATCCGTTGGGGTTGCTCACTCCGGTCGGGTCGTACTTCTCCTTGTCCGCGGGGTTTGCGTCGATACTCTTGTCGATCTCGATGTGCACGATCGCTCGACACATTGCTAGGACCATCAGCTCCAGAGGGTTCTTACCCTCCTCTTCCGGCTTGAGCCGATAAAGTGGATCTTCCTCCGCTGTGGGGGACGAGAATTGGGGAAAAGGTTCGAGGTGGGCGGCATCCAGTGTGGCGGCGATGTTCGCTTTCTCTCTTGCCGCTTCCTCCCGAGGCGTTTCCGAATCTGGGGTGGGGATTGTGCTCACCGTCTCACCTGCTTCGCCCTCGATTCCTAGGTGTTTAAGGAGGAATTTCAGCAACACCTGAACCTCGAGTTCGATCCGCATCGGGCCGACTTCGGCGCAGAATTCGAGATCGTCGTACACGCCCTTGTTGACCGTCAACTCGGTGACCACCGCGTGGTCCTTGATCGGTTGCGGATCATGTTGGACTTCGTTTTTCGCGCATTTGTCCATCTCCCCTCGCCGGAGCAGGAGGGACCGGATGCGTCCCCCGAGGTGGTCAGAGGACTCGAATAGTTCGACGCGGTGATTGTTCATCGCGAGTACGTAGGCACAGAACAGTCCGGTAATTCCGCCCCCGACGATCGCGATGGGCTTATCGGCTGGTGGACCCACTGCGGAGGCGTTCGTGGTATCGGCTTGTGTGCTGGGTGAATCGCTCATGAGTCATCTCCAAAATCTGTGGGCCAGATGCGGTAGACGCTCTCTCACAGCAACGGCGGTGCGACTCAGTGCGCGTGGTCCGGCCGGCGGATCCACTCAGGCGGCCGGACACCGATCCCTACGTAACATCGCAGTCGTCGAAGAAGTCAGCCCGCTGCTGGCATAGCGCGCTCCATTCCCTAGTCGCCCTGCGTGGCAAGGTACGCCCGAGGGGCGGTCTGCAGCCAGAAGTCACACATCTTTCACCGGGGATTCACAGCAGCGCCGTCTGCCGTAGACCGACAGACCATTGCGTTGTCAGCGAAAAGCCTTCTAAGCTTTCGTGGTAGAGCAGACATAGTTGCTCGGTCCAAAATCTCGGGGCCGAACGAACGGATACTTTGTGGACTACGGCCGCCAGCTGCTACCCCCCGATCTCGATGAGGCCATCGAGACCGCGATTGAAGAATCATCTCGCGAATGGGACCGGTTCGTCGCCCGAAACATGGCCGGCCCTGACGCACCGAGACTGTGCGCCGGCTACCCACTGGTGGTCAAGTACATGCCATCAGCACGAGCCGGGCAATATCTGAAACCAAACAACGGCTTGTACATCGGCAGCGACTACACCTTCACCTGGGGCAAAGCCGTGTACGTGACGGGAATCCATGAACCGCTGTCTACCGCGATCTACGGCCGGGTCGGCGTCGTATCGTGGTTCAATCCCCAACATCCCGTCGATTGGCGAGTGTTCGACGCGCGCGACAAACGAAATCAGATCGTCTACCTGAGATGGCTCGAACTCCAAAAGCTCTACAATCCAGCACTTTTGACGGTCCATTCTCACTTCTACCTGCACCAGATACGCAACATATTCCGGTCCCAGTTCCGCATCGACGTAGTGATGTGCAGGCCTGACGAAGTCGACTCTCACCACTGGTACACCCAAGGCACCGACACCTGGCTCGCGGTCAGTGATTGGCGCGCCCCGGGCGAACTCAAAGGCGGCGATGCCGATACGGCCAACAACTACTCGGATCGATTCCAAGACGTGCGGGTTGCCATCATTCCCGAGGAGGAATTCGTCGCCGACAACCCGGCGCTGACCCGCTCGCCACAGTTCGCGCTCAGAAACTACGAGCCCACCGCACCGCCACCCACGTCCCAGATCACCCAGGACGCCCGTACTGCCTATTTCACCGCCGTGGACCCCGGATACGGACCGCGCCAATTCGTGAGGGTGCCGTCATGAGCCTCATCCCTCTGGTCGCGTACCTCATTCGTCAAGCAGCGTACGACAGCGAAGCCGCTCAAGACTTCTACGACGCCGCCCTGGCCTCCGGCCAAACAAGGGACCTCGTCGGCGCCGACATCGAGGATCAGGAACTCGACGAACTCAACCCGACCGAATGGCAGTGGTATGCCGGCTGGCGTCAAGAACTTGGCGGCGACCTCAACCCCACCCTTATCCAGCATCTGACGCAGGTCTCGATGAGTCGCTACTCTCGCTTCAAGCTCCGCAGGCTGATCCTTCGCGACCCACCCACGAACCGTTACGCCGCTGAGCGCGTCGACGCCGGCGAACCTCCCTACGGCGCGATCTGGCTCACCGAACAAGCAGGCTCCGCACAAGTCGCGCAGGCGACCGAGTTGATGGACGATGCGCTGCAATGCGCCACCGATGCCTCATGGTTCCTGTTAAACCAACTGACGACGGTCGGCGAATACCGCGGAACAATCGCCCGGACGCTCACAGCATTCGCCGAGGCCCGCGGCATTACATCCGGACTCAGACAACGCTGGGGCCTGGAAGGTTGAGCCAGTCGCACAGGCGTGCCGGGTGTACCGACGCTTGAATCTCCTGGCCGCCCTCAGCCGGTAGGAAGCCTTTAGGAGCTTGTAGCGCCTCACGCTGCGTGCCATATTTCACGAGATAGACGTGCCGGACCGATGACGACGTAGGGTCAGTGGCCATGGCAATTCTGACGTGGCTTGGAGTGCCAGGCGACGAGCGCGCGTGGACCGCACTGGGATTCGCGGTCAAAGACGGCTCGGCCCAAATCGGTCGGGTGCGCTGTGAACTCACCTGCGACCGCTCTTGGGGTTTCGATGAAATCCATGCCGAGGTCGTGACTCTCGGGGTGCCGACTGCGGTCCTGCCCGCGACGACCGAAGCGGCGCACCACCCATGTGGGGTGACACACGTCGACCATGTCGTGTACGCGGTGCGTGACTTGGATATGGCAACCAACGCTCTGACCGCGGTATTGGGCACTGGGCCACGGCGACGCTTTCATCCGCGTGGGCCCAAAGGTCCCGAAATGGCGTTCTACCGCGTTGGTGAGGCCTTCATCGAAGTGGTGGCCAACGGAGCGGAGCCTGCGCTGATCGGGCTGGCATTGTGGTCGGCTGACCTGGATGCCACCGTCACCGCAATCCGTGCGGCCGGTGGTCCGATCGGCGATCCCAAGCCTGCCGTCCAAGGCGGTCGCATCGCCACCGTATGGCACGGGCACCTCGACTGGGGTCTGGCCATCATGGGACCGTAATTGAGCTCTGCACACAGGCCTGTCCGCCGCGTGGCAGTTGGCTCTATCCTGTCGCGATGACACAGCAACGCATCAATGTCGAGGTCATCGATGGCATCGCCTACGTGACGCTGAACCGAGCGGACAAGATGAACAGCCTCGACCTGCCGATGCTGCAGGCACTGGCATCGGTGCCCGAGCAGCTGGCCCGGGACCGTTCGGTGCGTGTGGTGATCCTGCGCGGCGACGGCCGGGCCTTCTGCACCGGGCTGGACTTTGCCGGAGCGAAGCTCTCCGGGCTGGCCGGCGTCCGCAACTTCGGCAAATTGCCCGGTCAGAAGACCAACCTGTTTCAGCGGGCCTGCTGGGCCTGGCGCGAGCTGCCGGTGCCGGTGATCGCCGCGCTGCACGGCCATTGCTATGGCGGAGGCCTGCAGTTGGCGTTGGCCGCAGACTTCCGGATCACGACGCCGGACTGCAAGCTTTCGATCATGGAGGCCAAGTGGGGCCTGATCCCCGACATGACCGGAGCCGTCACGTTGCGCGAGCTGCTTCCCATGGATGTGGCCAAACGCCTGACCATGACCGCAGAGGTGTTCTCGGGTACCGACGCCCTCGGGTACGGGTTGGTGACTGCGGTTGCCGACGAACCTGTCGCCGCCGCACAGGAGTTGGCGGCACAACTTGCCGAGCGGTCACCAGATGCATTGGCGGCGACCAAGAAGCTATTCCACTCGACGTGGACGTCATCGGCTCGCCGGACGTTCTGGATCGAATCGGTGTTGCAGCTTCGGCTCCTTCGGGGTCGCAATCACCGCTTGGCGCGAGGGGCGGGTCGTGACGGCAGACCCGTCTGGGAACCGCGGTCGTTTGGCTGAGCGCTCAGGCGAACAGTGGCTGCCGGTTAGCCGATGGCCCACACCGCGTTATCTCGCTAATCTCGATAAGGTGCCCGGCCCAACGAAACCCTCACCCACTCTCGGTTCGCCAACGCCGATCGTTCTCGATGTGGAGGGCTCCGGTGTCCAGCCGCCGGTCACCACGCGGGTCCGTCGGGCCTTCTGGCTGCTGGAGCGAATCGCGCCCGCTATCGGGTCGCGGTGGGCGCTTGAATTGTGGTGCACTCCACCGGTCATCGAGTCCAGCCTGCGTATGCCGCCCGGTGTGAAGCCCGGCGAGCCGCTGGAAGCGCACTGGGACGGGCACCGGATCGCCGGCGAGTCCTGGGGCGAGGGGCCGACGGTCTATCTGGTGCACGGCTGGGGCGGGCGGCGCCCACACCTGGCCATGTTCATCAAACCGCTTGTCGAATCCGGCCACCGTGTTATCGCATTCGACCTGCCCAGCCACAACGAGTCCGACCCGGGTGCACTCGCCCCTGGTCGCACCACCGCCATCGAGTGTGCTGAGGCGGTGGCAGCCATGATCCAGACGCACGGGCCGGCCCGCGCGGTCGTCGCCCACTCCCTGGGGTCCAACGCGACCGCCTTCGCGGTGTCGTGGGGTGCGACGGTCGAGCGGTTGGTGTTCCTCGCGCCGATGGGCGAGTTCCCGATCTACCTGGATCTGTTCGCCGCGCGCCACAATTTCGGCCGACGGATCCGCACCGGCCTGCATCGACGTCTGGAACGCCGGATCGGCATGCCGCTCGAGGACACCAACATGGTCCGGATCGCCGAGCGCACCGACTATCCGCCGCTGCTGCTCATCCACGACCCCGATGACCCCGACACCCCCTATGCGACGAGCGAGAAGGTCGTCGCGTCATGGCCAGGCGCACAACTGATGACCACGGCGGGACTCGGCAAGCTGGCGCATTTCCGAATCTTGCGGCATCGCACGGCGATTCGCGCGAGCGTCGACTTCATCGGGCCTGCCACCGGGTAGCCGCCGGCCCGTCAACTGCCGTACAGATGCAGCGCCCGGCCGGTCACGGTGGCCACGTCGCCGCTGAGCCCGGCGATGGGCGGACCGCCGCGCTGATGGATCACGTTGGCGAGCACTATCACGTAAGTGTCTGACCCCGGGTCGATCCACAGCGTCACGCCGGTGAACCCGGTGTGCCCGAAGCTGCCGATCGGAAAGATCATGCCGCGCGGCCGGGAGTGCGGGGTGTCGATGTCCCAGCCGAAACCGCGCAGATCCTGTCCGCTGATCGCCGGATAGTTCGCGGCGAGTAGGGGATCGGACCTATCGGGTGTCGTTGCATTCGCCTGTTGCGCAGCGGCGTTCGCGGCAACGAGCTGTGCCGGGTCGTGCCCGGGTTGCTGGGGTGTCGTCATCAATTCCAGGGTCGATTGCCGCAGCGGAAACCGGCTCGGTCGTCCGGCGAGTCGATCGAGTAGGGCCTGGGCATACCTGCCGATGTCGCCGGCGGTCGAGAACACTCCGGCGCTGCCGGCCACCCCTCCGATGCGGCGTGCCGTCGGGTCGTTCACCGTGCCGCGCAGGAGTTGGTCGAAGTCGGGATTGATCCCGGGGGTGTCTTCGTCATGCGCCGTCGGCGCGATGCGGGCCAACAATTCGGTGCTCCAGCTACCTGCGGGACATTCGCCGTCCCGGGAGGCACTCGCGTCGAATGCGATGGCCGTACCGCGGATCTGGTGTGGGCCGCAGGCCTTGGCGGCGGGCAGATATCGGGTGTCGGTCATACCCAGCGGCGCAAAGACATTGTCCTGCACGTAGGTGTCCAACGGTTGGCCGGTCATCGTCTCGACCAGCGTCCCCAGAATGATGAAACCGATGTCCGAGTAATGGAATATCGTGCCGGGGTCGAACTCCAGCGGTGCGGTCAGAGCCCGATGAACACCACCGGCCTTGTCGGCCTCGGTCAGGCCCCACGGACCCTGGTGGCTCAAATCGCCCCCGATGCCCGAGGTGTGGGTGAGCAGCATGCGTAGCGTCACCTGGGCACGTCGGGGGTCGTTGGTCTCGTTGAACTCCGGCAGGTAGGTCTGGACGGGCTCGTCGATCTGAACCCGGCCCTGCTCAAACAGTTGTAGGACAGCGACGGCTGTTGCGAGGCACTTCGTCAACGACGCGATGTCGAAGATGGTGTCCTCGGTCATCGGCTCGGCGGGTGCGGGTGCTCCGTCGAGCCCCGGTTCGTCTGCGAGCCTGCGGGCGCCGAAGGCCTGGCTGAACACGACGGTGCCGGCGTGCCCGATCCGCACTACCGCACCCGGCAGCCGGGGAACCGCGATCGCGTCGTTCATCAGCTCGGAGACCGGCGCGGCCAGCTCCTCGCGAGGCAGGTAGGGCACGTCGTCGCGAGGTATGACGGGCACCGTGGTGGACGGGGTACCCGGGGGCGGTGGCGCCGGCAGGGACCCCGGGTGGCCGCACGACGGGGCCGCCGCAACTACGAGCGCAACGCTTCCCACCGCGCAGGCCCGGGTGATCCACGATCTCGCCACCATCACAGCATCGACGGTAGCCAGCGACGAGATGGCAGCGCTATCCCGCCGGTGTCACGTCAGCACCGGCGCCCTTCACCGAGGCTTTCGCGCGGTTCTCAGCCCGCACCGGCTTCCCGCCCCGCACGAACCCGGTCGCCGATATCGATGCCGCCAGCAGGGCATCCTCGCCCTTGACGAACGGGTGGAACCCGACGCCCGCACCACCGCGGCCCTTCACCGGAATATCGGCGACTTCGGTCACCTTCCAGCTCTTTTCGGAGATGGACAGAACGGCCTCCCCGTTAGCGCAGGTAACTGGAAGTGCCGCGATCACCTCGTCGTCCTCGGCCGCCAATTTCACCCCGGCGACGCCGTTGCCCGCAGCGCCCTGTGGATTCACCGCGGCGGGGTCGATGCGCAGAATCTTCCCGCGCCGGGTCACCAGCGCCAGGTGGTGACCCTCGGCCAGCACCCCGGAGCGCAACAGTCCGGTGATGTCCGGTGCCACCGGGATATCGCGGGTCTTGTACGGCAGGCCGCCACCGGTGGTGAACTTGATCCGGCCATCGGTCCACACCGCCCAACCCAGGCCGGAGGTGAGCAGCTCGCCGTGGCTGTCGGAGAACACCCCCCGGTCATCGAGACGCCAGGAGGCGTTGACCTTGCGCTCACGGGGCCCGGCTTCGTCGGCACCCGCCGTCACCGGCGTCGCCTCATAGTCCAGGACGGAACGACGGTCGAACTCGGCGCCTTTGAACAGTTTTGCGGTCTCCACCAGCTCTTTGTCGATCACCACCCGCCGCGCGTCGGCATTGGACACCAGTTCGGTCAGCTCCGCGAATTCGGCATCCAGCTTCTCCGCCTCCGCCCGCAGTTCAATCACGTCGAGCTTGGTCAGCCGGCGAAGCTGAAGTCCCAGAACGTAGTTGGCCTGCTCCTCGTCGATCTTGAATCGCTCTTGCAGACCCTGGCGGGCATCGTCGACGGTGTCCGAACCTCGGATCACCGCCACCGCGGCATCGATGTCCAGGTGGATGGTCATCAGGCCGGCAACCAGATGCCGACGGGCGGCGACCTTTTCCAGCCGGTACTCGCTGCGGTGCAGCACGACGGAATCGCGCAACTGCAGGAAAGCCGCGATCAGTTCGCGCACCGACCACCAGCGCGGCACCCGGTTCTCGTCCAGCGCGACCAGGCTGGCGGCGAATGTCGACTCCAGCGGGGTCAGGGCCAGCAGTTGGTCGCGGATCTGCTCGGCGCTGTGGCCGCGTTTGGCGGTGACGACGATCCGCAGTCCGTTGCGCCGGTCGGTCAGATCGGACATATCGGCCACACCGGCGAGTTCACCGGACTCCACCAGCGCCCGGATACGGTCCTGCACAGTCGAGCTGGCGACACCGGGCGGCAGTTCGGTGACGACGACGTTCTTCCCGTCGACGGACACGGTGCCGCGCACCGTGAACGCTCCCTTGCCGGTCGTGATGTACTCCCGCAGCCCGCTTTCGCCGACCACCGTCGAACCGCATCCCCAGTCGGGGCCGGGAATGAGCTTCATCAACCTGTCGTCGGTCATGTTCGGCCGGGCCAGCAGGGCCCGGCAGGCGGCCATGATCTCGCGGGGGTTGTGCGCGGGCACCTTGGTGGCCCACCCTTCGGCGATGCCGACGGCGCCGTTGCACAACAGCACGGGCCACTGGGCCGGCAGCATGGTCGGCTCGGTCCACTCGCCGTCGAACGTCGCCACCATCGGCACCGCGTGATCGTCGAGCTCGGCGGTCAGCGCCGCACCCGGCGCGGACAACCGCATCTCGGTGTAGCGGTCGGCCGCGGGGATATCCCCCTGAATGCGGGGGAATGCCCCTTGCCCGTCAATGACTTTCACGCGCTGGAACTCAGCGGCCAGCAGCGCCGCCGCTCCGTACATCGACGCACCGCCGTGCGGATGCAGGTTGCCGGTGACGGCCGAGCAGACCTTGGAGGATTTCTGCGGCTTGTTGCCGGGAAGCAGTTTCGAGTCGTGCATCTGGTAGAGCAGGCGACGCTGGCCGGGCTTGAGTCCGTCGTACGCGGACGGGATGGCGCGGTCGCTGACGCTGTAGAGCGCGAAGGTCAGCTGGTAGTGGTTCCAGTAGTCGTCGGCGCTCTGGTCGAGGACCAGGTCGGGATTCTGTTCGGGAACGTCCAGGGTGGCGGTCACGTTCTTCTCCTAGTCCAGGTCCAGCGCGGCGGTGTCGACGCGGGCGGCGACGTCGGCCATCCAGGTGCGCCGACCCTCGGGCGGCCCGCCGAACAAGATGTGGTGCAGGTTGTGCCCGCTGTCATCAAGGCTCACTCGAATCACGGTGCGCCGCTGCGGATCCAGGACGGTGTTCCAGAAGTCGTCGGCATCCATCTCGCCAAGGCCCTTGTTGCGTTGCACCTCCACCTTGCGTTTGGAGGTGGCGCGCAGCTGGGCCACCGCGACGTCACGCTCGGATTCGTCCTGACAGTAGATCCGCTGGGTGCCGTCCTTGACGACGAACAGCGGCGGCAATGTCACGTACACCATTCCGGCGTCCACGAGGGGCCGGTAGAAATCCAGGAACATCGAAATCAGACTCGAGTTGATGTTGCCGCCGTCGGGGTCGGCGTCGGAGGCGAACAGGATTCGGTCGTAGCGGCACTGCTCGGGGTCGCACTGATCGCGCACCCCGCAGCCCAGGATGCGTTCGATCGAGTCGAACTCGTCTTTGGCCCGTGCCTTGCTCACGGTGAAGCCGTAGACGTTGGGCGGCTTGCCTTTCAACGGAAAGGCCGCCTGAAACGTTGCGTCGCGCGCTGCTTTGATGGTGCCCAGCGCGGAATCGCCCTCGCACAGGAACAACTCGGCACCCGACCCGCGGCCCGATTCCCGGCTGGGCAGCAACTTCGGCGGCAAGGACAGATTCGTGCCCAGACCTTTGGCTTTCGATGCCGCGCGGGATCGGACCTTGGCGCTCTCGGCGCTGCGCCGGGCCCGGGCGGCCTCCAGTGCCAGCTTCGTCCAGAGCGACACCGCGTCGCTGTTGGCGGGGTTGGCCGCCCAGATGGTGACGCTGCGGGCCACATCCGGCACCATCGCCAGGTTCAGGGACCGTGATGACACCGCGGTCTTGGCCTGGGAGTCCCACCCCACATCGGGTGCGCGGGTGTCCACGGCCAACGCGGTGACCGAGGCGAAATCCTGTGGTTCCGGGCCCTCCTCGCCCTTGCCCAAGCCCAGATCACGGATCCGGGAGGCGCGATCGGCCAGAGCTTCGGAGAACCCCCGCACCGCGGCCGTCAGATGGGATCCGCCGCCCGGGGTGCGCACCGTGTTGCAGAAGGCGGCCACGGTGGCCGGTTCGGCCGGGCCGGCGGTCAACGACCAGCGGAATGGGGTCGGGCCGCGCCCGGTGGTGTATTCACCGCGGCCCTCGACGACGGCGCGCACCTCGGGCCGGGGGGTGCCTGCTGCGGTGCACATCAGGTCCAGCAGTGAATCGGTGCCCCAGGGGCCACTGAACGGCTCGAGCAACGCCGGCGGGACATCGCCCGCGGGCCAGCCTTCATCGACAACGATCAGGTGCACCCCGGGTGACATCCGCGCTGCGGCGTGCGCGCGCAACAGCACTTCACCGATGTCCACGGTGGAATCGGGCACCACGGCCGGGTCGAACAGGATCCGCACCGTGGTGCCGTGCGCATCGGGTTTGCGGTTGCCGGAGCCGCGCAGTTTCTGCGCGTCGGCGCGGGTGAACGGGGCATCCGGGTCGAAGTCCTTCCCGTCGAACATCCCGGGGTAGCCGCCGCCGAAACTCTGCATGTAGGTCTTTCCAGCCCGGCGCACCGTCACGTCGGTCCGTGCGGAGATGAACACTGCCGCGGCGGCGCCGATGCCGTTGAGTCCTGCGCCGGTGCTCACGGCATCGGCGTGCGCGGAGAACTTGCCGCCGGCCCGTGCGGTGCCCAGTGTCTTGACGATGCCGTTCTTCCCGGTGACCGGGTCGGAGTCGACGGGCAGGCCGCGGCCGTCGTCGGCGACACTGACCGATCCGTCGGCATGCAGGGTGATCGTGACGGTGGATCCGCCGTGGTTGGGGTCGGCCACCTCTTCGATCGCGTTGTCCACCAGCTCACGCAATGCCGTGTTGAGCACGTCCAGGCCCAGGTTCACCGCCGGACGCAGGCGGGTGTGTTGGACATCGTCGAGTTCGGTGATGTCTGCGGCGTTATAGCTCACTGCTGTCCTTTCCTGCCGGAGGAATGGTAGGCGGCAGAAGGTGAGCGGAGTTCTCAGCCTCTCCGTACACGCTTCAGATGCTGTATTTCCGCAGCCGCTGCAACCGGCGCATGCCGGCGCTGGCCACCTTCTCCGGGGCTGGGCGCAGCGCCTCCTCGAGCCGGGCGCGAACGTCCTCGGTGTCCAGATGCGTGCCGATCGCTACGAGGTGGCTGGCTGCTGCGCCCGCGGGGGCGGTCGTCACGTGAACGGACGTGCCGACCACATTGAAGAGGTAGTGACGCTGGCCGATCGCGACGGTGCCCTTCATCCGGTAGACGCCCTGCGGCGGCTGCTCGAGCAGGTCGATGAGCGGACCCGGATCGACGGCGCCGTCGCCGACGACGGTCACCGATGTCGCGTCGACGTGGTCGTGGTGCTCATCGCGGGCGTCGGCGGCATCGTCGATGAGCAGCTCCCGAAGCGACATCTGCCCGGTCTCGTCGCCTTCGCTGACGTCGTAGAGCAACCGGGGATCCACCCGTCCCGCCACCGCGCCCACCACGTGAGCGTCGGGATTCAGTTCGCGGACCCGGTCTTCGATTCGCCGCAGGGTGTCTGCGCGGGCGTCCTCGGCGATCCGATCCAACTTGTTGACCACGACCAGCGAGGCCACGCCGTAGCGCGGCGGTGGGGCGTGCCCCGTGTCGACGGTATCGAAGTGCTCCGCAGCGTCGATGACGTCGACGACGCCGCCGTGACGGATCCGCTCCACCCCGCTGAACCGAATGACCCGTGATACCGCCGCCGGCTCGGCCACCCCGCTCGCCTCGATGATGATCGCGTCGAGCGCGAGCTTCGGGTCGGTCAGCTTCTCCAGCGCCTCGTCAAGGGCGCCATCATCGGGCAGATGGCAGATGCATCCGCCGGCGATGGACATCGGTTCGTCGACCTGACCGGTGACCAGGCCGGCATCGACATTCAGTTCACCGAAGTCGTTGATAACAACCCCGATTCGTGCACCGGGCGCCCGAAGGACATGGTTGAGAAGTGTGGTCTTGCCCGCCCCGAGGTAACCCGTGAGGGCGATGACGGGGATAGCGGGAGCGTTGCGATCGGCCACCCGGCCATTATGGCCGCCGCGGGGAAGCGGCTACCAAGCCAAAGGCGTCAGGCCTCCGCTGGGAACCAGTAGTCGAGCGTGTCCTCGACCCCGCCCCAGTCGACGCCCAACCAGTCGCCGAAGTAGCCCTCGATGTTGCCGAAGGCACTGTAGAAGAAGGCCACGACCGAGTTGAAGAGGCCTTCCCACCAGCCGCTGTCGATCAACCCGTGGCCCCAGGCGTTGATCCAGGCGCCGAACTGGTCGAAGTCATCGGAGATGTCGATGTTGGTGATCATGCCGTCGGTGCCGGCCATGTGGTTGGCCACCTGATCGGGGGTGAGCCCCAGATACATCATGTGCTCGTAGAACAGGCCGAGCGCCGAGGTGGATGTGGGGTCGGTGACCGGGTCGCCGGGGATCGTGTAATCGGTGACCGCGAACGTGTTGTTCGGGGTCTGGACGCCGGACAGCAGAGCGGTGTCGAAGAAGTCGGAGGGGGAGGCCCCGCCCATACCCAGCGAGGCGGTGTCTGCGCCGACCGGGTTGCCGATGAACACGAAGTGCAGCAGGGACGGGTCGACGCCGTCGTGAGCCAGCTGCGCCATCGCGATCGAGCCGGCGGTGGCGCCCTGCGACCAGCCGAACACCCACAGTGGATGGTCGGCGTCGTAGGCCCCCGGGTTGGCGGCGAGTTGGGCGTGCACCTCGCGGACGATCTCGGCCGCCCCGACGAAACTGCTGTGGCCCTGTTGGACCAGGGCCGGGGTGGACAGCAGCAGCAGCGACCCGTCACATCCGGCCGAGCCGACCACGCACGCGGTCGGGTCGTCGCCGAGGTCGAAGCCCAGTGGCTTGAGGAACAGGTCGGCCGCGGTGTGGGCGAATGTCGGAGACGGCGTGGACAAGGTCGTCGGGCCGACGAAGACCGCGGTGTCGGCGAGCAGGTTCACGTCGACATATGTGGCGTATGCAGTGGGGGCGGCGAGTACACCGCCTGCCACGGTGCCGGCAATTGCGATCGGCGCAAAGGCCTTGGTCAGCATCACTGGACGACGTCCCCTCACCGCAAAAACTAAAAAATACCTGAGGGCGATCATGGCAGGGTTGTTTGACGGAAGTCAACGAATCGGCGCCTGGAACGCACCGTGGAACTGGGGTGGCCAGGGAATTATCGCGCGCGTCCGTTGACTCTCCCCGTGAGAGAATGTCACTATCGGCCATTCAGGCTCTGTCAGCCAGCTCTATACATAAGACCTAGGTGTGCCGAAATGAACCTAACCAAGGCCTTCGCGCCGATCGCCGCCGCCAGCGTGATCGCCGCCGGCGTCGTCGGAACTCCCGTCGTCCAGACGACGCACGCACGGGTGGCCCTGCTGTCGGACACGGCGATCTTCGTCGGTGGGACCATGTTGCCCACCCCGTCGGCGGCGTTCGCTCACACCGCGGCCGACCTGTTCCTCAAGCCACTGGGCTTCGACGGCGGCGATGATCCGTCGGTGTGCGTCATCGGCGTCGGCGCCTGCGATTCCCCGCTGCAGGTGCTGTCCACCCCGCAACTCATCCTGCAGGGCCACAGCAGTTTCGTCGGGGCGGCCGAGATCGTCCGCGAGGTGCACGCCCAACTCGCCGCCAACCCCGACGGCTTCGACGCCGACCATCCGCTGTGGGTGTTCGGCTACTCGCAGGGTGCCACGGCCGGCTCGATCGCGATGGCGCAGTTGGCTCACGACGGTGTCGACCCGTCCCTGCTGCACTTCGTGTTCATCGGCGATCCGTCCGACGCGAACGGCACCTGGCCGAGCAACACCAGCGACACGCCCTGGGACCGGTTCTTCGACATGCCGATACTGAACGGCAACCTGACCCCGAACGAGGCTTTTCCGGCAACCATCTACACGTTCCCGGGTGATCCCGTGGCCGACGTCAGTTCCAACTCCATGCTCGGCCTGTTCTACGAGCACGTCATGTATCTGGGGCTCACCCCGGAGCAGGTCGCCGACCACACCGCGACCACCGACGGCATGCTCACCAACATCGATATCTCCGGTGACATCGACCAGTTCAGCACCTGGCTCACTGCGTTGTTCGGCGGCGGGTTCCTCGAAAGCGGAGTGTGGGAGGGCCTGTTCAATTCCCTTGTGGCCCTGGTTTACAGCGCCTTCGGGAACATCGAGGGCTTCTACACCGACTGGATGGGCATCGACTGGGGCGGTGTCGAGCAGACACTGGACTACTGGTTCCCAGAAGTCTGATCTTGACAATCTACAACCAATTGGTTGTACGATTGTTTGATGGCCGTGCTCGACGAGGACAGGGTGGACGCCCTGTTCCACGCGCTTGCCGACCGCACCCGGCGGGACATCATGCGCCGGGTGCTGGCCGGGGAGCACTCGGTTTCCGCACTCGCGCTGAAGTACGAGATGAGCTTCGCCGCGGTGCAGAAGCATGTCGCCGTGCTGGAGAAGTCGGGCCTGCTCATCAAGCGTCGCAGCGGTCGCGAGCAGTTGGCCAGCGGTGATGTCGCAGCGGTGCGTTCGGTGACGTCCATGCTCACCGAGTTGGAACAGGTGTGGCGCGGCCGCATCGCACGCATCGACGAGCTCATCTCATCCGACTCGCTCCGGGAGGACTGACCATGCCCGTCATCGACGTTCAGCAGGACATCGACAACCTGACCCTGACCATCACCGCCGACTTCGCCGCACCGGTGGAGCGAATCTGGCAGATCTACGCCGACCCGCGTCAGCTCGAAAAGGTGTGGGGGCCGCCGACGTATCCGGCGACCGTGGTCGATCACGACCTCACGCCCGGCGGCCGTACGACGTATTTCATGACCGGCCCGGACGGCCAGAAATATGCCGGCTACTGGCAGATCACGGCCGTGGATAAGCCGAGGAGCTTCTCCTTCGACGACGGCTTCGCCGATCCGGACTTCAACCCGGCTCCCGGGATGCCGGTCTCCCGAAACGTCTACAGCTTCGCCGAGCACGACGGCGGGACCCGCGCGACCTACGTGAGCACCTTTGAGTCCGCCGAGGACCTCAAGAAGGTGTTGGACATGGGTGTGGTCGAGGGCACCTCCTCGGCGCTGAGCCAGATCGACGACCTGGTCGCCGCCTGAATTGCGCTGCCGCACACAGATAGGGAGACGCATGGCCCGACGGATCGCCATCGTGGGCGCCGGCATCGCCGGCCTGGCCACCGCGATCGGACTGCAGCGCCGCGGCTACGAGATCACCGTTGTCGAACGGCGTGCTGACACCTCGCCCGGGGCGGGCATCAGTATCTGGCCCAACGCCCTGGCCGCCCTGGATTTCCTCGAGGTAGGGAATGGGGTGCGTGCGGCGGGCGGGCGGATCACCGCCGGCGCGGTGCGATGGCACGACGGGTCATGGCTGCGCCGACCTGCCGCTGAACGGATCGTTCGCGCCCTCGGCGAACCGCTCGTGGTGGTGCAGCGCTCGGTGCTGCGCGACATCCTCACCGAGGCACTGGCGCCGGGCACCGTCGAGTACGGGCTGACCGCCAGTGACCTCACGACTACCAGCGACGGTGTTCGACTTCAGTTTTCGGATGGCACAGTACGGACAGTCGATGCGGTGGTCGGAGCCGACGGTACCTACTCGGTGGTCGCGAGCCACCTCAATGGGCGGCTGCGGCAGCGCTACACCGGCTACACCGCATGGCGCGGTATCGCTCCCGTTGCCATGGACCCCGACTTATCCGGGATAACGCTGGGGTTGGGCTCCGAATCAGGTCATGTCCCGATGGGCTCCGACCTGACGTACTGGTTCACCACCCAGCGGGCACCCGAGGGCTGGCAGGCGCCGGGCGGGGAGCTGGACTATCTGCGGCACAAGCACGCTCAGTGGGCGGAGCCCCTTCCGGGCATTCTTGCCGCGACCGCGCCCGGCGACGTGCTGCGCGACGATCTCTACGACCGCGGTCACGCCCGTCACTGGGCTCGCGGGCCGGTGGTGTTGGTCGGCGACGCCGCTCACCCCATGCGTCCCCATCTGGGACAGGGCGGCTGCCAGGGATTGGAGGATGCCGCGATCCTGGCCGCGTGCGTCGACCAGGCCGCCGACCTGTCGTCCGCGTTCACCCGGTTCGCCGCCGTTCGGCGGCCACGGGTGCGGCCGCTGGTCAGGGATTCGGCGCGGGTGGGCAAGGTGCTGAACCTGCGGCCCGATTTCCTCGGTGCGGCAATCAGCCGCGCCACCGTGCTGGTCCCAGAACCACTGCTGATGAGGCGGATGGCCTCGGTCGCCGGCCGCTCGGCGTTCGCGTTGCCCACGCCATCCCAATCACGCTAGTAGCGCTAGCGCGAACCGCGCAAAGTCAGTACGCTGGCGTCCATGGAGACGATCAGCAGCACGGACGCCAAGAACCAGCTCAATCGGCTCTTGAATGACGTCAAGTCCGGTGCGTCATTCACCATCACCAGCCACGGCAAGCCCGTCGCGCAACTCGTACCGGTTGCCGTGGTCCCGCGCAGGTTTGGCCAGCTGCCAAGCCTCGTCGTACCCGATGATTTCGACGATGCACTGCCGGCAGCAGAACTTGAGGCATGGGAAGCTGCCGAGGCGTGAACATCCTGCTCGACACCCACACGCTGCTTTGGCTGGTCAGCAAGCCTTCGAACCTGGATCCCGAAACGCTCGCGATCTTGTCGGACCCGGGAACCTCGGTGTGGATCACGGCCGCCTCGGCATGGGAGATAGCGACTAAGACCCGGCTAGGCCGTCTCGACGGCGCGGCCCTGTTGTCGACCTGGGCCGAAGTCATTGCCGACATGAGCAGCACGGAACTGGCAATCGACTCTGCCGACGCGATCCTCGCCGGGCGACTTCCTTGGGAACACCGCGACCCGTTCGACCGCATCATTGTCGCCCAGGCATTACGGCGCAATCTCACCATCGCTACCCGCGATGCGAAGATCATTGACGCCGCAATCACGCCAACCCTCATGGCGTGAATCGATCGGGTCCGCCGCCAACCACCTTTGTTGACGTCGGCCAAGCCGTCCGGCTAACTTGGTTCCGATCGCGGCACGGCCGTCGCCCGACGCAGACCCGCCGCCGATCAACCGAGATCATCACAGACAGGAGCCGACTCATGTCGCCAGCAACCCTGGGCGTTGTTACCTGCATCGCGTGCGTCGTGATGCTCACCCTGGCCCTGTTTCTCTCGACCAGCTCCTGATTTGAGCCGGCGCAGCTAGCCCCAACCTGCCGGGAGCCTTTGCGTCAGGTCCTCACGGATGCAGGTTCCACTGGCCGCAGTCGTGGGCCATGACGTCGTTGACGTCGACTTCGATCCCGCCGACCACCGGGCCCGGCGTCGATGCGGTGCTCACGATGCGCTGATACAGCACGGCCGCGGGGTCGCGCTGGCCTTGAGACCAGGATCGGGTCTGCCACGCCCACCGGTGGCCCGGCGTGCTCGAGGTGCCGATCACGCCGTCGGCGGCAGCCCACCGGCACACGTTTACGCCCCCGTAGACGCCGGTGCGCTGCACTCCCAGTACCGAGTTGATGCCCCGGAACCACTGCAGCGCAACATTGTTCCAGGTTTCCCGGTTGATGTCGTCGTCGACGCTGAAGAAGACGGGTGCGTTGCGGCCGCCGCCGGCCGCGGTGTGCAGCTGCCAGGCGGTGTGCGCGTCGCTGACGCCGCCGGCGAATCCGCGGGTGAAGTCTGACGGTGCCGTGCCGCCCGGCTTGCCGAACTGATAGTTGCTGACGATTACCAGCCCCGCGGCGGTCAGCGATTCGGCATAGGGACGGGTGATCGGCTTGGCGCCGAAGTTCGAGCCGGGCCGCGACGTCGACACGTAGTTGATCACCCCGGAGTAACCGGCGGCGCGGATGGCCTGTGCCGGTATCTGGCGCATGGCGTAGTCGATCAGCATGTGACCGGTGGCCGAGGCCGTCGGCGCGGCGGCACCTGCGGACGCGACACCCAGCCCGGCCAGCGCCGAAACCGCGGACGCGTACCGCAATACGTCACGGCGCGAAACCTGACGGGATTGCCGCGGGAGTTCGGACCCGGGAGAAGCCTGCATGGCGCGATGTTAACAATGTGACTGTTGTTAATTGTGGAGCCCGCGCCGTGCAGGCCCGATCCGGTACCGATCTGCGGAACGGCCCGTTGTCCCGCAACAGATGTGTCTACCCGACCACGACGGGACGCGGCATCACGGTGAGCTTGACGCCATAGCGCGGCATGCCGAAGCCGTGGCCGCCACCGCCGCGGCCGCCCGCCCCCGGAGCTATTGGGGGAGGCATGGCGGTCATCGACCGGCTCTCCGGGGCGACCGTCCAACCACTGCCCGTGCCGGTGACCGGAGCACCCGCGGGCGTGGCTGCCGCCCAGCCCGGTGGTGCCGATAGCGATCCGACCAGGGTGGCTCGGCCCATGCCGGCCGAAACCGGAGAGCTTGCGCCGCCGACCGCGCGGCCGGTGGCCTCGAGCCCGCCCGTGGCCGTCGACGCCAGGGTCATGCCTGGAACGGAACCGAGCCCGCCCCCGGAAAGGGCGACCGTGCCGCTGTCCATGCCGCGGGCCAGAAACCCGAGCGTGGCCAGACCTGAAAAGCCCTCGATATTCCCGCCGGGATCGAAAATGCCGGTTGCCGCGATCGTGTTCCACAACTGGGCATTGATGTTCAAACCCGACCCGTCGTCGTGGCCCCACGTTCCGTCGAAGAGGCCATCGAAGAACTTCGTCCAGTGCCAGTCCGGATCCGTCGGCCGCGTACCCTCCGCAGGCGAGGCCATCTTCCGCAACGCGTTGGGCAGCAGGGAGTGCGCATCCGCGGCGTCGGCAGTGGCAGCGGCCTGCCGGCTCTCCCCATCGGCCGCGGTGGTTTCCGGCGCGTCGGGAAACGGGATCAGTTGGGAGGCGGTGGCCGATGCTGCGGCGTAGCCGTACATCGCGACGGCGTCCTGCGCCCACATCTGGCCGTAGCGGGCCTCGGTCGCTGCGATAGCCGCGGCATTCAGGCCCAGCGCGTTGGTGTTGACCAACGACGCCAACAGCACCCGATTGTTCGCAATGGTCAGCGGCGGCACCGTCATGGCGTAGGCAGATGCGTAGGCCTCGGCCGCCGCATAGGCCTGTGCCGCAGTCTGTTCCGCTTGCTCGGCGGTCACCGTCATCCAGATTATGTAGGGATCGGCGGCGGCCGTCATGGCCGTCGCGGACGGGCCCCACCAGACTTGACTGGCCAAGCTCGCTACCAGCCACTCGAACGAGGATGCTGCCGCACGTAATTCCGCCGCCAATGAGTTCCAGGACGCCGCAGCGGCCAGCATCGGCCCGGATCCGGCCCCGGCGTACATCCGGGCCGAATTGATCTCCGGCGGGATTGATCCGTAGTCCATCATCGAAAAACCTTTCAGTGCACCGAGATAATGTTGGCGGCATCGGTCATCGCGTATGACTGCGCGCTGCGCTGCAGCGTGCTCACGAACATCTCGTGCACCACTGCGGCCCGCTTGCTGATCTCCTGGTACATCTGCGCGTGTCTCGCGAACTGGACCGCGGTCAACGCGGATACCTCGTCAGCGGCCGCCGGAATAACGCCGGTGGTCGGCGCTGCGGCAGCAGCGCTCTGCGCCACCAGCGCGTCGCCGATACCGCGCAGGTCAGCCGCTGTCGCGGTCAGTTCTTCGGGCATCGCGGACACAAAAGACATCGAAACTCTCCTTGAAGTGGGCACGGCGAATTGCACCGCTACACCGGGAAATTCACGTGCAGAAGCAGCGCAGATCCATGACGGCGGACAGCGCTGGGGGTACGGCGCGAACCGATTCAGAGGGCGGAAGCGGCGCCGGGGCCGGATTCGAACGAAATGGTCGTCGATCTCGGATAAGGACTATCGCTCGGACTCAATGTCGCTCTCACCTCCTCACGGCCAGGGCACACGGGGATGCCGTTGTGGCGTGCACACGGGGCGAGCCGAACCGGCGCAGACGGCCGGACGGCACCCCTCTCGTCAGAGCTTCAGCACTGCACGGCGTATCCGGCCAAAAGCCGAAAGCCACTTGGGCTCAACCCTTAAGCCGGGAAGAGCTGTCCTGACCCTGGGCGTCTCTCGACGTTGGAGGTCAGTGGCCTGTATCCGCGCAGACGCCTCACCTAACGAGGTGCGTTCGCGGCCATGGTGGCATCAACCGTGGGCCTAGTCAACTCGAACGCGGCGCCACCGGCGTGGCGCCGTTTCCCGGCGCGGATCGTCTAAGCAGACAGAAATAGGCTGTCCACCAGTAACTTCCGTGCATCAACATCCGGCAGAGCAAGGTATCGCCGGAGAGCGCGGCTCGCTGCGGTAACGAACTGGGGGAAACAGCAATACATCCCGAGTCACACCGCCGACGGCCGCAACAGACCAGCGATCCTTATGAGCAGCCACGCGAACGGCTCCCGGCCGGCCCGGCACGTGCACCCTTGACCTAAGTCAAATGTCTTACTTAAATGGGTGAGCGAGCCGCCTCGCCGGTTGGTAGGGATCAGGATCAGCCATGAGGAGGACACCGTGAGACTGCCGTCGACCGAGGCCGACGCGCGCGCGGATTACCGGGGGATTCTCCGCGACTCCGGGAGCTCGTTGGAGATCGCCACGTTGTGCGCGCTCGACGAGGTGCAGCAGGTGTTGACGCTGCGACCGACGGACACCGACCGATTCCAGGCGGGCAACGAGACGGCCAGATTCGGCCGGCTCTTTGGTGGGCAGCTCGTCGCCCAGGCCATCACCGCGGCCGCGGGCACTATCACCGGGTTCGCGCCGCATTCGATCCATGCGTCGTTCCTGCGCCCGGGGCAACCGACACCACCACTGGACATCACGGTTGACCGCACCCGCGACGGACGCACGATGTCGATCCGGCGGGTGACCGTGCAGCAGGCCGGCCGCACAATGCTGACGGCGACGGTGTCCTTCGACACCGACCCGGAGGCCGCAGACGATGCGACTGTCGCGGTGCCGGCGCCGGCGCCGGAATCGCTTCCACTGCTGCAGCACTGGGCGCAGCAGGCGCCGCCGGAGCTGGCCGGCCCGGCAAACACCTGGATCGACAAACCGGCGCCGCTGGAGATGCGCATCGCCGAAGCGCCAATCTTCCTCGGCGGCGCACAGGCACCCGGATCGCGCGCCCACTGGATGCGCCTGCCCCGCGCCATCGACGGCGGACCGCAGGCGAACGCCGTGCTGCTGGCCTATGCCAGTGATTATCTCCTGGTGGACACCGCTGTTCGCGCGTACCCGCACCGCGTCGGCTACGGCACCCATATGGGACTGACCCTCGACCACACCATCTGGCTGCACCGTCCGGTGCGCTTCGACCGCTGGCATCTCTACACCCAGCAGGCCGTGGGGGTGGGAGGCGACCGCGCCCTGGTACACGGAACCATCGTCGACATCGACGGTCGGCACGTGGCGAGCACCGCCCAGGAAGTCCTCATCCGGCCCAGGACCGGGCCCACCGCGGAGACCCCGTGAAAGACCCCGCGCCACCGCTGTTCGAACACCTCTGTCCTGAGGGCGAATTCCGGTACTTCCAACTGGGATTCGTCGTCCCGGACCCGATGGCTGCGGCGGGCCGCTGGGTGCAGGTGTTCGGGTACCGGACACCCGACGCGACGGACTGGCGGAGGTAGCCAACATGCGGTTCGCGTTCACCTATCCGATCATCACGCACCCCTGCGACCCGGAACTGGTGTCCCCACAGGGAGTCACCGCTGTCGCGCAGGCCGCCGAAGCCGCCGGATTCGACGCCATGGGCTTCACCGACCACCCGGCGCCCACACAGCGATGGCTCGACGCCGGTGGCCACGACAGCCTGGACCCCTTCGTGGCAATGGGATTCGCCGCGGCGCACACCCGGACGCTGCGCTTCATCCCGAACGTGGTCGTCCTGCCCTACCGCAATCCGTTCGTGGTGGCGAAGTCGGGAACGACCCTGGACCTGCTGTCCGGTGGCCGCTTCACCCTGGCGGTCGGCGTTGGCTACCTCAAAGGCGAATTCGCCGCGTTGGGAGTCGATTTCGATGAGCGCACCGCACTGGTAGAGGAGAGCCTGGACGTCATCAAGGCGATCTGGACCGCCGACGACGTCTCGTTCGAGGGCAGGCACTTCCGCGCCAGAGGGATCACCGCCCATCCACGCCCCGTCACCGATCCGCATCCGCCGATCTGGATCGGCGGCAACACCGGCAAGGCACGGCAGCGCGTCGCCAAGCGCGGCGACGGGTGGGTGCCGTTCGCGGCGCCGGCCGGCCTGGCCAGCACGGCTCGCACCGCCGCACTGGATTCGGTCGAAGCATTGGCAGCGGGTATCGATGATCTGAAACGGCGCTGCGATGAAGCCGGCCGTGACTGGTCGGCCATCGACATCTGCTTTTCGAACCTGGCCGGTGGCCGCCTCGGGTACGACGATTTCGACGCCGAGGCCTACCTGGACGGGCTGGGTCGTCTCGCCGACGTGGGCGTCAGCTGGACGCAGGTCGCCCTGCCCGGCGACAGCCTCGCGCATGCGATCGAGGCCATCGAACAGTTCGGTGAATCCGTGATCGGGAAGGCCTGAACGCTTTTACCCTTCCCCATGTGACCGTTTCCCGGCGCGACGTCCTCAGGTATGCCGCGCTGCTCGCGCCCGCGCTGGCCATCCCCGGCGCCCCGAAGGCAGGGGCCGAGGGTCTGCGGCTCGTCGACTTCGCCGACCGACTGGTCTCACCCGAGCAGCTCAAGGCGGCCGGATTTGCCGGGGCACTGGTCTACGTCTCCGAGCTGCGTCCGGGTGCCACCTTCGATTTCAAACCCGTCACCCGCGACTACACCGATCGACTGCGAGCCGCCGGCCTGCAGGTCGTCAGCTGCTACCAGTTCGGCAAGCCCGGATGGGTGGCATCGCCGTCGGACTTCACCCGCGGATACGACGGCGGGGTGGCCGATGCCCGGACGGCGCTGCGGCTGCACACCGCGGCCGGGGGACCGCAGACCGCCCCGATCTTCTTCAGCGTCGACGAAGACATCGATTCCAAGGCGTGGAAAAGCCTGGCGGTCGGGTGGTTTCGCGGGATCAACTCGGTCCTGGGTGTGGCTCGCACCGGAATCTACGGTGGCGCCCGCCAGTGTTCCTGGGCGATCGCCGACGATGTCATCGGGCATTCGACCAGTCCGGGCCATCGGTGGGCCTGGCAGACCAGGGCATGGTCGGGGGGAGAACGTGAGCCGGCGGCCGTCCTGTTTCAGCGAGAGATCGTCGCCGCTGCCGACCCGGGTTTCATGATCGACGACATACACGTCGACGTAGACGACGTTCTCGCAGCCGATTTCGGCCAGTGGGATCTGGACCGGTAACGAACCCCGAACTCGAACGCCCGAACTCGAAGACAGACCCGCAGTCTCGTCATACGTTGATCGAGTGCAGACTCACCACGACGCGGCCCCGATCGAATCTCCCTCGGATCTGACCCCCGAATGGCTGACCGGCGTGCTCGGCGGGCCGACCGTCACCGGGTTCCGGGCCGAACAGATCGGCACCGGACAGATGAGCGAGTGCTATCGGCTGAGCCTGGATTACGCGCAGGCAAGCGCCGGGCCGCCGTCGCTGGTGCTCAAGGTCGCCGCCCGTGAACCGACCAGTCGTCAAACCGGGTTGACGCTCGGGCTCTACCAGCGTGAGGTCGGCTTCTACACCGATATCGCCCCGCGACTGTCCGGTCCGATCTCGCACTGCTATCACGCCGCGATCGACACCGACACCGGCGCCTTCGACCTGCTGCTCGAGGATGCCGCACCGGCGCAGCCGGGCGACGACATCGCCGGCGCCACCGTCGATCAGGCGCTGCTGGCGGTCTCCGAGCTGGGCCGGATGCACTCCTCGCTGCAAGCCGACACCGATCTGGCCGGCGTGGCGTGGCTCAACCGGGAAACCCCGGTCAACCAGGCGCTGATCACGGCGCTGTACGCCGGATTTGTGGACCGATACGCCGGCCGGATCACCGACGAGCAGCGCACGGTCTGTGACCGGCTGGTCAACAGTTTCGACGCCTACCTGGCCGGCGAGCAGCAGCAACCGCACGGGCTGGTGCACGGCGACTATCGGCTGGACAACATGCTGCTCGGTGAAGCCGGACGGGGGCCCACCCTGACGGTGGTGGATTGGCAGACCGTGACGTGGGCGCCGGCGTTCGTCGACCTCGCCTACTTCCTGGGCTGTGCGCTGCCGGTCGAGATCCGCCGGGCGAATTCCGCGGCACTTGTCGAGGCGTACCTGGCCGGCCGCGGACCAGACGCCGGCGTCACCACCGCGCAGGTTCGGGAGGGCCTGCGTCGGCAGAGCTTCTTCGGGGTGATGATGGCCATCGTGTCGTCCATGCTGGTCGGGCAGACCGAGCGCGGCGACGACATGTTCATGACCATGCTCGCCCGGCACTGCTCCCAGGTGTTGGACACCGATGCGTTGGCGATCCTGCCTGCCCCCGCGGTACCGGAACCGCTGGTGCCGGCCGAGTCCGACGAGTACCCGCACCCGCCGGCGCCCGAGCCGCTGTGGAACGAGAGCTGGTACTTCGACTTCGTCGACGAGGGTGGGCAGATCGGCGGCTGGATCCGGTTGGGGTTGTACCCCAACGAGAACCACGCCTGGGTGAACGCGCTGGTGTGCGGGCCCGGCATGCCCACCGTGGCGCTCAACGACTTCCGCGCCGAGTTGCCGGCCGATCCGTTCGCACTGCGCACCGTCGGCATCACCCTGACTCAGCAGGTCATCGAGCCGCTGCGCCGCTACCGGGTGACGGTGAGCGGTGACGGCCAGGCGTATGACGATCCGGCGGGCTTGCTACGCAACGAGACCGGCCGCCCGGTTCAGCTGAGCATGGATCTACAATGGACAACCGCCGGGCGGCCCTATCAATACCGGATCACGCCGCGTTTTGAGATCCCCTGCACAGTCACCGGTTCGGTCACGGTGAACGGCACCACCCACGAGATATCCGCGGTACCCGGTCAGCGCGACCATTCCTGGGGGGTGCGGGATTGGTGGGCCATGGATTGGGTGTGGAACGCCCTGCACCTCGATGACGGCACCCACCTGCACGGCGTCGACGTCCGGATCCCCGGCATGCCTCCGGTCGGTATCGGCTACATCCAGGACGACGCCGGCTTGACCGAACTGCAGTCGGTGTCGGCCGAGGAGGTCTTCGGTGCCGACGACCTGCCGGTGTCTACGACGCTGCACCTGCAACCGACCGGCCTGGTCGCCACCGCGGAGATCATCGCGCACGCACCGGTGCGACTGGAGTCGCTCGACGGCCGGATCAGCCAGTTCCCGCGCGCGTGGGCGCGGATCACGATGGCCGACGGGCGCACCGGCGTTGGCTGGCTGGAGTGGAACCGCAACCGCTGAGCATTGCTGCGACCATGTACGGATGACCGCAACGCTTGTCGCCAAGAATGTGGCCGGCGGCTTCGCCCACCGCACCCTGTTCGAGGGACTCGACCTGACGGTGGCGCCGGGTGACGTGATCGGGGTGGTGGGCGTCAACGGCGCCGGCAAGAGCACCCTGTTGCGGATCCTGGCCGGCGCGCTCGCGCCGCTCGCCGGTTCGGTCAGCGCCGCCCCCGCCGACGCGTTCGTCGGCTGGCTGCCGCAGGAGCACGAGCGGGTGGAAGGCGAGACCGTCAGCGCCTACATCGCGCGCCGGACCGGTTGCGCACAAGCGGCGCAGGCCATGGACGCCGCGGCCGCCGCCCTGGCCGACCCGGATCAGGCTCCCGCGGATACCGATCCCGCTCTCGATCCGGGAGAGGCCTATTCGGTGGCGCTGGATCACTGGCTGGCCACCGGCGCCGCTGACCTCGACGAACGGCTACCCGCGGTGCTGGCCGACCTGGGCCTGGACTCCGAGGCGGTGCAGCCGGAGTCGACACTGATGACCGGGTTATCGGGTGGGCAGGCCGCCCGGGTGGGCTTGGCCGCCCTGATGCTGTCGCGGTTCGACATCGTCCTGCTCGACGAGCCGACCAACGACCTCGACCTGGACGGGCTGGCCCGGCTGGAGCAGTTCGTCGGCGATCTGCGTGGCGGGGTGGTGCTGGTCAGCCACGACCGGGAGTTCTTGTCCCGCTGTGTCACTCGCGTCCTGGAACTGGATCTCGCCCAGAACACCAACACCGTCTTCGGCGGCGGGTATGAAAGCTACCTGGAGGAACGCGAGATCAACCGCCGGCACCGGCGTGAACAGTACGACGAGTTCGCCGAGAAGAAGGCCGACCTGGTCGCGCGGGCCCGCATCCAGCGGGAATGGTCCAGTCAAGGTGTCCGCAACGCCATCCGTAAGGCCCCCGACAACGACAAGATCCGGCGCCGAGCCGCCACCGAGTCCAGCGAGAAGCAGGCGCAGAAGGTGCGGCAGATGGAGAGCAGGATCGCCCGCCTCGAGGAAGTGGTCGAGCCGCGCAAGGAATGGACGCTGCAGTTCACCATCGGTGCCGCGCCACGGTCGAGCTCGGTTGTCGCGACACTGGACGATGCTGTGGTGCGGCAGGGTGATTTCGTTCTGGGCCCGGTGTCGCTGCAGGTAGATGCCGGCGAGCGGATCGGTATTGTCGGCCCCAATGGCGCCGGTAAGTCGACCCTGCTGCGGCTGCTGCTCGGCCGCCGGGAGCCCGATGCGGGCCGCGCGAGTCTGGGCGCCAACGTCGCGATCGGTGAAATCGACCAGGCGCGAGCCGATTTCACCGGCTCCGCCCGCCTGGTCGATCGCTTCGAGCAGCGGGTCCCGGACTGGTCAACCGCCGACGTGCGAACCCTGCTGGCCAAGTTCGGACTGACCGCCGACCATGTGGAACGTGCGGTCGACGACCTCTCACCCGGCGAGCGCACCCGGGCCGGCCTGGCGTTACTGCAGGCCTGCGGCACCAATGTCCTGGTACTCGACGAGCCGACCAACCATCTCGACCTGCCCGCCATCGAGCAGCTCGAGCAGGCACTGGAGACCTACGACGGTGCCTTGTTGTTGGTGACCCACGACCGCCGGATGCTGCAGAACGTCCGGCTGGATCGCTCCTGGCTGGTCGAGGGCGGGCGCGTCACCGAGTTGTAGGGTCGGCGGCGGCTGCCTATCGGTCTAACCGATCGAGGTATTCGCGGCGCCGATCTGCGTCGAAATGGCCGGGTGGTTCATTCCGGGTCGCGAGCCTTTTGATCCGCTGCATCAAGGGTTCCGGTGTAACTTCCTCCAACAGTCCGAACGGCGACAACCATTTCGGGACGGTGACTTCGCGCCCCGGCCGGCGTGCGCTCTCGGCAATGACGGTTCCGATTTGCTTGGGCTGCCGCGTTGGCAGCAGGTCGAGCGTGACTCCCGCGGTCAGTTCGGTGTGGACCGCGGTGGGCATCACCGTGGTGATCGTGACGTTGGTGTGCGCGATCTCGGCGCGGACGGCCCGTGACAAGGCGGCCACCGCGTACTTCGTTGCGCAGTACACCGACATTCCGGGAGTGGTCACCTTGGCCGCCATGGACGCAACGTTCACGATGTGGCCACGATCCCGTTCGAGCATGCCGGGCAGGAACTCGTGCATGCCGTTGATGACGCCGGTCAGGTTGACCGCCACCTCTCGGTGGTAGGCCGCGAGCTTCTGCTCGGCGAATGGCCCCATGTGCTGGATGCCCGCGTTGTTGACCAGCATCGCCACCGGTCCGCTCTCGGATGCCGCGCGGTGAAACGACGCCACACTTTCCGGGTCGGTCACATCCAGATGCATTGCTTTCACGCCGATTTCAGTCGCCGTGCGCGCAGCCTCGTCGGCGTCCACGTCACCGATCCATACCTTTGCGCCCCGCCTTTCGAGCGCCACTGCGGTGGCCCGTCCGATGCCGCGTGCGCCCCCGGTGACGCACGCGACGGCACCGGCGAGGTCGATCATCGACCAGGACTCTCGTCGGCGAACTCCCGCAGTGCGAAGTAGGCGATAAGCCGAATCTCGCCGCTGTGCATGGTGAGCAGAGCGCGACCGAGGTACAGGCCGGGCAGAAGCTCCACCACTTCGTCGCGGGTCCGTTTGATCGGGAACGTGCGGAAAGTCGGGTTCCGGTACTCCTGCGGGCTGTAGTCCAGTGCGCGCACCTGGTTGTGCGGCGCGATGGCCGCGGTGTCGATGCGGTGGTTGAACGCGAAGCCCACCATCTCGGATCCGACTCGGCGTAATCCGCGGTAGCCGGGGGCGATGACGGGCATCGCGAACTTGGCCAGCGGCGAGAGCCGGTTGAATCCGGTATCGGTGTCGAATGTCTTTCCGCGCCAAGTCGGGTCGATCTTCAACAGCGGGTTGGCGAGGTACGCCTCGGGGATGCCGAAGAGGTTGCCGACGATCAGGCCTTCCATGGCGCCGTGCGGCCCGTCGGGTGCCTGCCCTCGCTCGAACAGGGCGGCGAGCTGGTCGCGGCGACCGGCGGCGCCGAGTTGCTGTAGGTAGTCCCAGCCCTGGTTACGGGCGAGTGCCGGGGATGTGCGGGCCAACTCCTGAAGGTCGTCGAGCACCGAGGTACGAGCCTTGTCCGGTGCGTCGTTGGCACTGTCTTTGTTTCTGCCTGCGGTCGCCATACGTCCTCCTGATCGGCAATCTGGTACGAAATCGTTCCTAATATCTGGTACGGAATCGTGTCAGAATGTCCGGGTGGTGTCAACGCCTAATCCGAGCCCACCGCCTAGATCCCGCGGTTCAGCTGGGCTCGACGCCGGTCAACGCGCCTACGGCGGTCAATCAGCGGAGACTCGTCGCCTGCTCAGGCGGGAGCGTCTGCTGGACGCCGCGATGGATGCCATGGCGGCCAACGAGTGGCGCAGCGCAACCGTCGACAAGGTCTGCGCCGCAGCGAATCTGAACAAACGGTACTTCTACGAGAGCTTCATCGATCTCGACGCTCTGTCCGCCGCAGTGGTCGACGACATCGCGGAAGACGTTCGCGCCGCAACGGTCGGGGCAGCGGCTGCCGCAGCGCAGCAGCCCTTGGAGGTGCAGGCGGCTGCCGGCGTCGCCGCGGCGGTACGCGCGCTGGTTGACGACCCGCGCCGTGCGCGGGTGCTGCTCGGCGGTGTCGCGGCCTCACCCGAGCTGCACCGCCACCGAACCGAGGTCATGCATCGCCTCACCGACGTACTGATCGACCACGGACGCAGCGTGCATGGTGTTGAGTTGGAGGCTGATCCACTGGCCAGTGTGGCGCCCGCGTTCATCGTCGGCGGCACCGCGGAGGCCATTTTGAGTTTCGTGTCCGGCGATGTCGGCCTATCCCTCGACGAGTTCATCGTTCAACTCGGCAGCCTCTGGTTCATCACCGGGAACGGCGCCGCGCAGGTGGCTCGGGCACGGCGGCAATGAGTGCCCAGTGGCAATGAGTGCCCAGCGGGAATTGGACGACGCAACGTGGGCGTGTCACGTCGTCGAATTCCCCCTCACGATCAGCGCCCCCGCCAGGGCGCCAGCAGCAACTCGCACGCCCGGCGCATGTCGCGCTCGGCCCGCGCGGGGGTCGTCTCACCCATGACGGCCCACGACAGGATGCCGTAGGCGCACTGCTCGACCAGCAGCGCCAGCTGGGTGTCCTGCGGGGTCGGCCGGGCGATCCCCGCAACCGACAAGATGGTTGCCCGCAGGTTGAAGTCGCCGACGGCGGTCGATTCGGCGCGTCGGGCGTTGACCGACGTGATCATCGCCCGGGCCAGACGCGGACGCGCGAGCATCGTCTTGCACACCCCGACCATGAGCTCGGTGACATCGGTTGCCGGACAACCGGTCAGCGGTTGCGGGGGTGCGGCGGCCGCGGTGTGGTGCAGCAGCAGCGCGGTGAACAGGTGATGCTTGGTCGGGTAGTACCGATAGACGGTGGTGATCGAAACCGCCGATTGGTCGGCCACGTCCTGCATCCGGACCGCCTCCAGGCCGACGCGGGCCCCCAGCCGGGCAGCGGTCGCCAGGATCCGTTCGCAGCGCTCGCGCTGGGCGGGCGTTCTGGGGGTCGCCGGCTCCCGATCACCCGGCGGTCGGGGCATCGGACTCGGGTGTCGCAGTGCGCTGCAGCAGTTTCTGCATCCACCGGTGGGAGGACAGCACGGCTTCGGCCCGATCGAGGCCGGCGTGCAGCGCCGGGTTGCCGGCCTGAGTCGAGACGACGTGAACCGGACCGTGGGGAAGCTGGGCCAGGCCTTCGCGAGCGACATCGACCGGATCGGATACCCGCAGCCCGGGCGCGTCGAAGTTGAGCCCGACGCGCGCCATGGCCGGCGTCTTGGTGACGCCGAGGACCAGCTCGAGTACGTGCACGTCGTAGTCGCGCAACTCCAGCCACAAGCCCTCGGCGAAGATCCGGGTGAAGGCCTTCACGCCTCCGTAGACGGTGTGCCGCGCCGAGCCCTGATAGCCGGTGAGCGACCCGACCAGCAGCACACCGCCGCGTCGTCGCCGGCGCATCGGCGCCGCGAAGTGGTGGACCAGCGCCAGCGGGGTGGTCACGTTCAGGTCGATCACCCGCTGGAAGGCCCCCAGGTCGCCGTCGAGGAACTCCTCGCTGTGGGTGTTGGCCCCCGCGTTGTAGATCACCAGGCCGACTTCCAGATCGGTGGTGGCATCGATGATCTGAGCGACGGCGCCGGGATCGGTCAGGTCCAGGGCCCGTTCGCGGACCTGTGCGCCCAGTTCACGGCACCGATCGGCGGTGTCCCGCAGCGGTCCCGGTTTGCGGGCGATCAGGACCAGGTTGATCCCGGCCCGGGCGAGCAGGAAGGCGAACTCGGCGCCGACGCCCTCGGAGCCGCCCGCGAGCACCGCCCACGGCCCGTACGGCTGCGCCTGAGCCAGATCGTCGCTGGACAAGAATCCCCTCCATAACTAAAATTCATTTTAGTTTCTGATGGGACGAGGTTACCTCACCTTCGCGGCACCAGGGAAGGACAGCCGATGCGCTTAGCCCTGTCCACGCCGGTGGTCATCCAGGTCCCGGGCACCGCCTCGGCCTGGGAAGCCGACGCCGGGATCGACGACGTCGCGCGAATCGGTGCGACGGCCGACCGGCTCGGGTTCGCCTACCTGACCTGTTCCGAGCACGTCGCGGTACCGGCGACTGCCGCCGAAGCCCGCGGTGCCGTCTACTGGGACCCGTTGGCCACCTTGGCATTTCTCGCCGCACGCACCAGCAGGATCAGGCTGCTCACCTCGGTGCTGGTGCTGGGCTATCACCATCCGCTGGAGATCGCCAAGCGGTACGGCACCCTCGACCGGATCAGCGGTGGCCGGCTGATCCTGGGAGTGGGTGTCGGGTCGCTGCGTGAGGAGTTCGATCTGCTCGGCTGCGCCTGGGACGACCGTGGCGCCCGAGCCGACGATGCGATGAAGGCACTGCGGGCGTCGCTGTCCACTACCCACCCCGCCTATGACGGCCCGTACTACCGATACGACGCGATGGTGGTGCAGCCCTGCGCGTTACAACCGCGGGTACCGATCTGGGTGGGCGGTCGAACATTGCGCTCACTGCGACGCGCCGTCGAACTGGGCGACGGGTGGACACCGTTCGGACTCAATATCGCCGAGATGGCGAAAATGCTTGGGGCCGTGGAGCGCCCGGATGACTTCGCCGTGGCTCTGGCGACGCCACCGCTGGACCCGATCGGCGCAGCACAGCAGGCCACCGACCGGATCGGCCGGCTGAAAGAGGCCGGGGCAACCGATGTCAACTGCGTGATCGCCGCGCAGTCCGCCGAGCACTACTGCGATCAGCTCGCGGCGCTTGCCGAGCTGACCGATCTCTCGCGGACGGAGCAGCCATGAACGACCACCGGCTGGCCGATCTCGAACAGCGACTGCGGCGGATCGAGGACGAACGCGCGATCGAGCGGATGATCGCCAGCTACGGACCGCTGGTCGATGCCGGCGACGCCGAAGCGGTGGCCGCCCTGTGGCAGGCCGACGGCGTCTACGACGTCGAGGACTGGCTCATGGCCGGCCGTGCCGACATCGCGGCGATGGTGCGCTCGCGGGGACATCAGGATCTGATCGACCGCGGCTGTGTGCATTTCCTGGGACCGGCGGTGGTCACCGTCCACGGCGATCAGGCGGTGGCCGTATGTGATTCGACGCTGCTGGTCAAACACGAGTCCGGGTACCGAGTGGCGCGCGGCGGCGCCAACTACTTCCACCTGCAACGCTCACCCGAAGCACCGGATCAGTGGCAGATCGTCAAACGCATCACCCGCCGCCTCGACGGCGCCCCCGATGCACGCAGCCTGTTGGTCGACGGAATCGCCGGCCGGATCCGGTGACGGGTCAGGAGCCCCGCGGCCACCGGGCGATCGCCGCGGGCAGGTCAGTGCGCGGCCGCAATCCGAACTGCGGTTTGCGTCGCTCCAGAAACGCCGCGACACCCTCGGCGAAATCAGTTGAGGCGACCAGTTCGTGCAACACGCGAGAATCCAGTTCGTGCGCGGCCCAGGGACTCTCGGCACCGGACATGGCCCACAGCATCTGCTTGGCCGACGCGACGGCCACCGGTGAGGCGTTCTCGGTGATCTCGCGAGCCAGGACGTAGGCGGCGTCCAGAACACCGCCGTCGGCGATCACCTCGGAGATCAGGCCGGCGGCGTGTGCTTCGGGGGCGTCGAACACCCGGCCCGTCACCACCCATTCCATCGCTTTGGACATGCCGACCACCCGGGGCAGAAACCAGCTCGACGCGGCTTCGGGCACCAAGTTGCGCCGAACGAACACGAAGCCGAAACGGGCGGTGTCCGAGGCGATCCGGATGTCCATGGGCAGGGTCATCGTCGCCCCGATCCCGACGGCCGGGCCATTGATGGCTGCGATCGTCGGCTTGAGCATCGCCGCGAACCGCAGCGAGACCACCCCGCCGATGTCACGCGGCACGCCGTCTTCGAACACCTGGTCCGGCCGGGGCTCCTGGCTGAATTGGGCGGCCTGCGGGTCCAGGTCGGCGCCGGCGCAGAACGCGCGCCCACTGCCGGTGACCACCACGGCGCGCACCGTGTCGTCGTTCTCCGCCAGGTCGCATGCGGCCACCAGCTCATCGGCCATCGTGTGGGTGAAGGCGTTGAGCCTGTCGGGTCGTTGCAGGGTGATGGTGGCGATCGCGTCGGCGACGGCGTAGTCGATCTGGGTGAACATGCTCAACTCGCTTCCATGGGCGGGGTCGCTAGTCACCGTACTGACGCTAGACTCGCGCGGATAGATAGAGCGCCTATCCGCCGTCACGGCAGGGGAGACATATGGATCTGGGCTGGTCGGAGGCCGACCGTGCATTCCAAGATGAGGTCCGGACGTTCCTCGACGAGAAACTGACACCGGAACTGCGCCGCGCCGGACGGCTGATGACCAGCGTGTACGCCGACCACGAGGCCAGCATGGCGTGGCAGGCGATTCTGCACGAGCGCGGCTGGGCGGCGCCCGGGTGGCCCGTCGAGTACGGCGGCTGCGACTGGACCCTCACCCAGCACTACATCTTCAACCGCGAGAGCACCCTGGCCGGCGCTCCGTCGTTGTCCCCGATGGGGATTCGCATGGTCGCGCACGCGATCGTGGCCTACGGCACCGACGCGCAGAAGGACTACTTCCTGCCCCGGATACTCACCGGCGAGGTGTTCTTCTGCCAGGGATACTCCGAGCCCGAGGCCGGATCGGATCTGGCGGCGCTGTCGATGACCGCCACCGTCGACGGCGACGACCTGGTCTGCACCGGCAGCAAGATCTGGACCACCCATGCCGCCGAAGCGAACTGGATCTTCGCGCTGGTGCGCACGTCGCGCAGGGAGCGCAAGCAGCAGGGCATCACTTTCCTGCTCATCGAGATGGGCTCACCCGGAATCGAGATTCGGCCGCTGGTGATGACCTCCGGCGAACAGATCCAGAACCAGGTGTTCTTCGACGAAGTGCGGGTGCCCCAAGCCAACGTGATCGGGGAGATCGATGACGGCTGGACCGTCGCCAAGTATCTGCTCGAGTTCGAGCGCGGCGGCGGCGCGGTGGCGCCCGGCCTGCAGGTGATGGCCGAGGAGATCGCCGATGCCGCGAGGCGCCAGCCCGGGCCGGCGGGTGGGCCACTTGCCGACGACGCCGCCTTCACGCGCAAGCTGGCCGACGCCCGGATCCGTGCCGAAGTGTTGGAGGTTCTGGAGTACCGGGTACTGACCGCGGTGGCCGAGGGCCGCAACCCCGGGGCGTCGTCGTCGATGCTCAAGATCTTGGGCACCGAGCTCAGCCAGGAACTCACCGAGCTCGCACTGGAGGCGGCGGGCCCGCGTGGTCGCATCTACCAGCCGCACGTCACCGCACCCGGGGGCCCGATCGCCGACTACCTCCCCCCCGCCGACGGATACCAATCCGGTGAGGCTTGGCAGGCGGTGGCCCCGCTGCGGTACTTCAACGACCGGGCCGGCTCGATCTACGCCGGCAGCAACGAGATTCAGCGCAACATTCTGGCCAAAGCGGCATTGGGGCTGTAAATGGACTTCAACCTGACCGATGAACAGCAGATGCTGCGTGACGGGCTCACCAAGTATCTCGCCTCGCGCTATGACCTCGATGCCAGCCGGGCGGCGGCCAAGACCGGTGCCGGTTGGCAGCCGGACATCTGGCGCGCCCTGGCATCCGAGTTGGGTGTCCTGGGTGCGAGTCTGCCCGAAGAAGTCGGCGGAATCGGCGGCGGCGCAGTAGAACTCATGGTCATCACCGAGGCGCTCGGCCATGCGCTGGTGATCGAGCCCTTCGTCGACACCGTGGTGGTCGCCGGGGGCCTGCTGCAACGCTGCGGCGATCCGGCCGCGACAGAACTGCTGGAGCAGATCGTCGCCGGAACCACCATCGTGGCGCTGGCCGCCGCCGAACCCGATTCGGGTGAGCGTTGGCAGGACGCGTCGAGCCTGGCGCGCCGGGACGGTGACGGCTGGGTGCTGACCGGCTCCAAGATCATGGTGGTGGGCGCTCCCCTGGCCACACACCTACTGGTCACCGCGCGCACCGAGGGCACCGACGGACTCTCGCTGTTCCTGGTCGACAGTGACTCGGCCGGTGTGCAGGCCCACCCGTATCGGACCATCGATGACCGCAGCGCGGCCGACGTCGTCTTCAACGATGTACGGCTGCCGTCCGCGGCGTTGCTCGGCGAGCAGGGCGGAGCGTGGCCGTCGGTGGCCCGGGCACGCGACGAGGGCGCCGCGGCGATCTGCTCCGAAGCCGTCGGTTGCATGCGGAAGGTACTGGCGGACACCGTCGGATACTGCAAGCAGCGGCAGCAGTTCGGCCAACCGATCGGAAGCTTCCAGGCTCTGCAGCACCGGATGGTGGACATGTACATGGAAGTGGAGCAGTCCGTCGCGGCGGCCTACCTGGCGATGCTCAACCTTGACGCCGACGAAACCACGCGTGCGCGTGCGGTCTCGGTGGCCAAGGCCACCATCGGCCGGGCCGCCCGGATGATCGGCCAGCAGTCGGTTCAGCTGCACGGCGCGATGGGCATGACCGAGGAACTGGCGATCGGCCACTACTTCAAGCGGCTCACCGCAATTCAGTACGAGTTCGGCACCACCGATCACCACGTCGCACGGTATGCGGAGCTGACGAAGACCTAGCGGCCCAGGGTCTGCGCGAGGAACTCGCGGACCAGCCGGATGAACGCATCGGGCTGGTCGTAGGTGACGATGTGCCCGGCGTCGTCCAGGGTGACCAAGCGGGAATTCGGCGCTGCGGCATGGGCGGCCGCCAGTTCCGCCGCGCCCACCAGGGGATCGTCGGCGCCGCGGACCCACAGGGTCGGGACGTCCAGGCCGGACAGCGCGGGCAGCAGATTCAGCCGCATCGATCGCGGTCCGTAGGCTTCGACCTGCCAGTCGTCCAGCACCTTCTCGCGGTATCGATACTTGGCCCCGGCTTCGGCGACCGCCGTGGCGACGATGGCGTCGAAATCCGGGGTGCGTTCTCCGGCAGCCAGATTGGCGATCATCGACCGGCGAACGACATCGGGGAAGCGGGCCAGATACCAGCTGCCGGCACGCAACATGCCGGGTGTGCGCATCGCCAGCCAGGTCAGGAACTGCGCCGGGCGCTTGGCGTCGAGGCCGCCGGGGCCGATCGCCACCAGGGCTTGTACCCGCTGCGGATGATCCAGGGCGAACCCGGTGGCGATGCCCCCGCCCAGCGAGAGCCCGATCAGCACCACCTGCGGCAGCTCCAGCGCGTCGAGCAGGTCGGCGAGAAAGCGCCGGAAGAAGCCGTCGTCGAGCACTCCCCGCCATGGCCGGCTGGCGCCATGGCGGGGCAGGTCGATGACGTGCACCCGGTAGTCGGCGGCCAGCGCCGGGACCACACGGCGCCAGACCCCCTGCGCGGTGTCGAGCATCGCGCCGTGCAACAGCAGCAGCGGCACCCCGGTGGCGCCGGCGCGGTAGACGCGCACCGGGCCGCCGCACACGGTGAGGTCGGTGTGGCCGTCGAACCAGTTCGTCACACGCCGACCTTCGGGCGTCGGCGGACTTTCGCGGTGCGTCGCAGTGCCCGCACATAGCCGGACCACCACGTCCTGGCGGCGCGAATGCCCAGGTGCCCGGCCGCCTTGTCGAGGGCGTCCTCGACGAGTGCGTCATGCAACGGCCGCCACATCAACGGCCAGCTCAGCACCGTCCATCCGGTGGTGTTCGCGATCAGGCTGTGGCGCAGCTCGTAGCCGCCGGGCACCGGCCGGGCGGTCCATTCGTGATAGCCGTGCAGGCCGGTCGGGTTGGTGAAGCCGCAGCGCAGCCGCCGGGCCGGCTGGTATTCGGTGATGTCGTAGCGGACCGGTCCGTGCCCGCCCCTCGCGCCGACCCCGAGTGGCCGGTCGAACCGCACCGCCGGCCAGGTCTCATGCGGCCAGAGCCGATCGTCTGCGGTGGCGAGGCTGTCGATCAGGGCACCCACCTGCTCGAGACTATCGACGGCGAACACCCGGCTGTGCACATTGTTGACTCGCATCGTCACCCTCCGATCTAGAGACACATCACTAATTGCGTTAGAGAGTACTCTCTATTTCATGCCGATGCCAGGTAAGTTCACCTCGGACGACTTCGTCAACGCAGCCACCCGGCTGATCCTGGCCGGCGGCCCGGGGGCGGCCACCGCCACCGCTGTCGCCCACGCGGTCGGGGCGCCCAGCGGGTCGGTGTATCACCGGTTCCCCAGGCGCAGCGACCTGCTCGCCGCGGCCTGGCTCACGCCGCTGCACCGCTTCCACGACGAGTTCTTCCCGGTGCTCGCGGCCGACGGCGACCCGGTGGAGGTCGGTGTGGAAGCGGCCCGTCAACTGCTGCAGTGGAGCGTCGACAACTCCGATTCCGCGGCCCTGCTGGCCCGCTACAGCCGCTCCGACTTCGTCGGCGTCGACTGCTCGCCGACGGTGCTGGCCGACGCCGACGCCCTCGACCGCCATACCTACGAAGCGCTGGGCGCCTTCCTGCTCCGCTTCCCGGCGCAAGACCGCGACCGCGTGCTGCTGGCCGTCGTCGACGCGCCGCTGGCCCTGGTGCGGCGCACCCTGACCTCCGCCGGCGGCCCCGACGCGGGCACCGTGGAATTGGCCGCCGACGTCGCCCGACGACTGCTGGCGCCGGCGTGATTTCTTGTCGATGCACAAAGTTGACGGAAATATGACGCCGATCCGCAGGGCTGATCGAGCAATTGTTTGACAGACTCTTGTTAGACGACAAGGAACTGGGTTAGTCTCCCGGTTGTGCACCTACCGTCTGCCGAACTCACCGCGGCGGAACTGGACCTGCGCGAGCAGGTCCGCGCCTTCCTGGCCCAGCGGCTGCCCGCCGGAACATTCGAACCGGGTCTGGGCATGGGTGCTCCGGTGGATCCGGCGTTCTCCGCCGCGCTGGCCGAGCGCGGCTGGGTCGGCATGGCGGTACCGGCGGCCTACGGCGGACCCGGAGCCACCGCCGTCGACCGTTTCGTCGTGGTCGAGGAACTGCTGCGCTGGGGCGCCCCGGTCGGACAGCACTGGGTGGCGGACCGGCAGATCGCCCCGGTGCTGCTGCGCTACGGCACCGAGCAGCAGAAGCAGTGGCTGCTCCCGCGGATCTGCCGTGGCGAACTGTGCTTCTGTATCGGCATGAGCGAGCCGGACGCCGGCAGCGACCTCGCCTCCGTGCGAACCCGGGGCGTGCGCACCGACGGCGGCTGGCGGGTGTCCGGCGTCAAGGTGTGGACCAGCAACGCGATGTACGCCGACTACATGATCGCGCTGTGCCGCACCGGGGACGGCGCCCGGCACGAGGGCCTCAGCCGGTTCCTGATCGACATGCGCAGCCCCGGCGTGACCGTCGAACCGATCCCGTACCTGGACGGCAGCACCGGCCATTTCGCGCAGGTGGTCTTCGACGACGTGGCGGTCCTCGACGACATGGTGATCGGCGAGATCGGCCAGGGCTGGGCGCAGAACACCAGCGAACTCGCCTTCGAGCGCAGCGGGCCGGACCGGTGGATCTCGACCTTTCTGCTGGTCCAGGAATTCATCCGCGAGCACCCGGAGCTGGCCGCCGGCACGGCCGGACGCCGGCTGGTCGGTGAGCAGGCGGCCCAGTACTGGGCGCTGCGCCGACTCTCACTAGCGGTGGCCCGGGCGATCGACGCCGGCGAAACCCCCGCCGCCGAGGCCGCGCTCATCAAAGAGATGGGCACCCGCTTCGAACAGGACGTGGTGTTGGCGCTGCAGGAGCTGCTGGACCGGGAACTGGTGTGCAGCCTCGACCCCGCGCAGCCACCGTCACTGTTCGAGCGGCTGCTGCACCGCGCCGTGCTGGACGCCCCGTCGTTCACCATCCGGGGCGGAACCACCGAGGTGCTGCGTTCGGTGGCCGCCAAGGGGCTGGCGTGAGCGCCGGCGAGCTGCGCAGCGTCGCCGACCGGCTGTTCGCCGAGCACAGCGGGTGGCAGGCGATCGGCGAGGCCGAAGCCGCCGGATGGATCGGGCCGCTGTGGGAAGCGTTGCAGCACACCGGGTTCCTCGACGTCGGAGTCCCCGAAGAACTCGGCGGATCGGGTGGCAGCGTGGCGGACGCGGCCCAGCTGCTGCAGGCCGCCGGCGTCCACGCGGCACCGGTGCCGCTCGCCGAGGCAGGACTGGTCGGGGGCTGGCTGCTGGCCGCCGCCGGGTTGGCGCTGCCCGAAGGTGTCCGCACCGTGCTGCCGCCCGGATCGCTGCGGCTCGACGGCGACCGGCTGTTCGGCACGGTGCACGGCGTGCCGTGGGGTCATCGGGCCGAGCACCTGATCGGGCTGGTCGACGGCGTCGTGGTGCTGGCCCCCGGGCCGGGAGCCGGCGGTCCGAGCTGCGATCGCGGGGTCAACCTCGCCGACGAGCCCCGTGACACCCTGCGGTTCGACGGCGTGGCGGTGACCGCCCGCGCCGACGCGCCGGTCACCGAGCAGGACCTCTGCGAGCGGACCGCGCTGGGCCGGGCGGCTCTCATCGGCGGTGCGTTGAGTGCCGTGGCCGCAATGACGTTGCGTTACACCGGCGAACGCGAGCAGTTCGGCCGCCCGATCGGCCGGTTCCAGGCCGTGCAGGCGCATCTGGTCACCATCCACCAACAGGCCACCGTCGTCGCGGCCGCTATCGACGGTGCGGTCACGGCCGTCGAGCGTGGCCGGGCGAGCTTCGAGATCGCCTGCGCCAAGCTGCTCGCCGACCGGGGTGCACAACTCGCGGCGCGCGCCGCACACCAGGCGCACGGCGCCATCGGTATGACGAAGGAGTACCCGTTGCAATACCTCACCCGACGACTGTGGGCCTGGCGCACCGAAGGCGGCGGCCATCACCGCTGGGCCGACCTGCTCGGCGACACGCTGGTGGCGGCCGGACCCGACGCGCTCTACCCGGCCATCCAATCCGGCTCCGCGGTGGTGTCGGCGGTGCTGAGATGAACCGGCTGCAGCGACCCGACGGTGTCACGCTGGCCTACCGGGTGCACAACCCGCAGGCGTCCGGAATCCCGATACTGCTCACCCACGGCTTCGGCGCCACCGCCGGAATGTGGGACCGCAACGTCGACGCGCTGTCGGCGGATCGGCCGGTGATCGTGTGGGACCTGCGCGGGCACGGCAGCAGCGACGCCCCGGCGGACATGGCGCACTACAGCGAGCGGCTCAGCGTCGAGGACATGGCCGCCGTCCTGGACGCGGCCGGCGCGCAGCGGGCGGTGATCGGCGGAATGTCGTTGGGCGGCTACCTTTCCCTGGCGTTCCACCTCGCTCACCCGCAGCGGGTGGCGGCCCTGTTGCTCGTCGACTCCGGGCCGGGCTACCGCAACGACGAAGCCCGCGCCGGGTGGAACGATTGGGTGGAGCGACAGGCCGCGAAACTCGAACGCGGTGAAGCCCTTTCGGGTATCACCGCCGAAACCGGACAAGCGGTCCACGCCCACCCCGAGGGACTGCCGCGTGCCGCCCGCGGCATCATGGCCCAACACGACGCCCGGGTGATCGAATCACTGGGCGACATCACGGTGCCGGCCCTGGTGGTGGTGGGAGCCCAGGACACCAAGTTCCTGGCCCCCGCCGACTACCTGCAGCGGCGCATACCGAATGCCCACAAGGTCGTCATCGACGACGCCGGGCACGCCGCCAACATGGATCAGCCCGAGGTGTTCAACACCGCCGTCGGCGACTTTCTGGACCGGCTGTGACCGCGCCGGAACTAGCCGTCGAGCTCACCGGGCACGTAGCGGTTGTCGAGCTGCGCCGCCCGCCGAACAACTTCTTCGACGCCACCCTGATCCGCGACCTCGCCGATACCTACGAGCGGCTCGACAACACAGTCGAGAACTGCCGGGTGATCGTGCTGTGCGCGCAGGGCAAGAACTTCTGCGCGGGTGCGGATCTGTCCGGCAACACCGGGGACGGTTCCTCCGCCGGCGAGCTCTACCGCCAGGCCGTGCGACTGTTCCGGGCCCGGACCCCGGTCGTCGCGGCGGTCGCCGGCGCCGCGATCGGCGGCGGACTCGGTCTGGCGCTCAGCGCGGACTTCCGCGTCGGGTCGCCGTCGTCGAGGTTCGCGGCCAACTTCAGCCAACTCGGATTCCATCCGGGGTTCGGGATCACCGCGACCCTGCCGCGGGTGGTCGGGCAGCAGCGGGCACTCGAATGGCTGCTGACCGGTGAGCGGTTCGGCGGCGAAGTGGCCCACCGGGCCGGGCTGCTCGACGAGCTGGCCGCCGACGGCGACGTGCGCCCGGCCGCGCTGCGGTTCGCCCAGCGCATCGCGGCCTCGGCCCCGCAGGCGCTGACCAGCATCCGCGCCACCATGCGTGCCGGGTTGGCCGAGGCCGTCGCGGCGGCCACCGGCCACGAACTCGCCGAACAGACCCGGCTGCAGCACACCGCGGACTTCGTTGAGGGCGTCGCTGCGTCGGCCCAGCGACGCGCCCCGCGGTTCACCGGGCGCTGAGGCATGGCCGCACCCAACCCACCCTCACGCAAGCAGGAACGCGGCACCGCCGCACAACGCAAAATGATCGAAGCCGCCCAATCCCTCATCGCCGAAGGCGGTTTCAGCCACGCCACCATGGCCAGAATCGGCGAGCGTGCCGGCTACAGTCGCGGACTTGCCGACTATCACTTCACGTCGAAGTCGGAGATCGTCGAGAAGATCATCGAAGAGATCGCCCACAACTGGGACGAGCGCATTCAGTCGGCCGAACCGCGTCGTGGGATGGCCGCGCTGGCGCACGCCATCGAAGTGGCGATGGCCGGACTGGAGACCAACCCGGTGGCATCGCGGGTGCTGCAGGTGCTGGCCAGTGAAGCGCCCGGCCTCGAACCGGCCATCCAGCAACTGCTCGCCCGCCATGACGAGTCCTACCGCCGGCGGCTGCGGCGTTGGATCGTGGAGGCGCAGCAGGATGGAACCGCGCGCACCGACATCGATCCCGTCGCCGCGTCGGTGGCGATCGAGGGGATGCTGCGCGGCGTCGGATACCAATGGATGCTCAACCCGGACGCGTTGCGGCCCATCGCGATGGTGTCGACGCTCCGCGACGCGGTGCTGGGCCTCCTCGGCCGCCCGGCCGGGCTGTGGGGACCCCTGCCGGATACCTGATGCCTGATGCAAGACTGGAACCGCCCGATGAACCGAAGGATGGAGACAAGGCTATGAGCGAGATGTTGGACGCCGTTGACGCGACCGGAACCGCGATGGAGCAGGCCGTCGCGATCTTCATGCTGCACCCGGAGACCTTCGGTGAAAGCATCGCCGCCGGCTACGTGAACCCGTTGGCGGGCTACGTGGCCGGCCGCGGGGGAGTCCTGGGTGAGGCCAGCGGTGGCACCGTCGCGTCGGTGTTCGCGGTGTTCGAGCCGACCTCGCTGGGCGCGATGTGGGACGAAGGTGTCGCGGTACGCGGCGCTGCCGGTGCGGCGCAACTGTATTGGGACCAGACCGCGGGGTTCGGACGCAAGTATCTGGCCGGCGCCGACGGGCTGGATCGGATCGCCGAGCTGGGTGAGAAGGTCATCGCCGCGACGGCGTCCGCGGGGCTGCCGCTATACGCGGGCTGGCGTGCGATGCCTTTGGCCGACGATGCCGCCGCCCGGGCACTGCAGGTGATGTTCGTGCTGCGCGAACTGCGGGCCGCGGTGCACTTCAACGCGCTGTGCATCTCCGGTGTCACCCCGATCGAGGCTCACATGCTCAACAAGGGACCGCAGTACGCCGCCATGTTCGGTTGGCCCGAGCCCTACGCCGACGGCGCCGCCAAGCGCGACGAGTACGCGCAGATCGAGCAGGTGACCAACCGGCGGATGGCGGATCTGTTCGCGGCTGCCCTCGATCCGGCCGAGGCCGCGGAGTTGGCCCGCCTCAGCACCGCCGCGTTGGAGTCGCTGAAGGCCGCCGTTCCGGGCTGACCCCCGGCTGACCGGGGTTCAGCGGAAGCGGACGTTCAGCGTCGCCAGACCGAAGATCTTCTTGTCGCAGGACTTCGCGCCGACCAGCAGGACCCCGGTGCGGGTCTCGGGGTCGAGTGACTTGATCTTGCCGCTGAATTCGATGTCGGCGCCTTCCTTGGCCGACACGATCGCCGGCGCCGACAGTCGCACCGCGTAGCGGGTGACCGCCCCGGGGTCGCCGGTCCAGGCGGAGGCGAAACCGGCGCCCAGGCCCATGGTGAGCATGCCGTGCGCGATCACGTCGGGCAGCCCGGCCAGCTTGGCGATCTCCTCGTCCCAGTGAATCGGGTTGGCGTCGCCGGCCACCCCGGCATAGTTCACCAGGTCGCCCCGGGACAGTCGGGTGTGGTGCACCGGCAACGCGTCGCCGACCTTCACCTCGTCGAAGGACGGCGTCGCCGGGGTGCGGGTCAGGCCTCCCTCGGAGATCCGGATCTCGCCCTCGGGCCGCACCGTCTTCTCGTAGTTCGCGGCCGATTCGCCGACGTCGAGGATGTTGACGTCGTGCATCATCGCGCGCTGCACCGCGGTCTTGACCTCGGGGCCGATGTCCTCGGCGGTGACGCCGACGACGGTGGTGTGCAGGGTGTGCACCACTTCCCCCGCGGTGTCGGTGAAGGTGTTGGTGACGGTGATCAGGTCGCGGCCGGCGATCCGGCGCACCGAGGTCAGCTCGACGTCGATGGTCAGCTCGTCGCCGTCCACGATCGGGCGGTGCTGCTCGAAGACCTCTTCGGTCTGCATGTAGGTGTCGTAGCCGACGACGACGGATTCGAACATCTCGCGGTTGCACGCCATCCCGGGAGTCGAGGTGAACGTCAGCGGCGCCACCAGCCCCGAGTAGCCCATCTCCGCGGCGGCGGCGGCATCCCAGTGCGCGGGGTGGTAGTCCTGTACGGCGCGGGCGTACTCGCGGACCTTCTCCCGGCCGACGACGTACGTGCCGTCCATCTGGTAGTAGTGGCCGACCCGGGCTTCCATCGCCGACGTCTCTGGTGCGGTCATGAATTGACTCAACCGTTCTATCGGCAGGTCTGCTGTGGCCGACCAGAGCACAGTATCGCGCGGGTTTGCCGCAGCCCACTTCAGTGCGCTCCGGGCGTCGGGGGCCGACCTAACCTTCGGCGGCCAGGGCGGTGCTGAGTCGGCGGGTTGCCGCACAGAGCTGCGTTCCCAGATCGGTGACCAGGACGCCGCTCATCGGGTCGGCGCGGGGAACCAGGCTCAGCATCAACTCGACGCGCGACTCCGGCCCCAGGATGGGGGAATCGATGTGGCTCACCGTGTAGGCACGGTCGGGCGCCAGGCTGATCGGGAACCACTCCTCGGTGTGGATCAGCTCGTCGGTCAAGGCCTGCGCCAGCTGGCTGAGCCGGGTGGAACGTACCTCGGCGCTACGCACGATCAGCGCCAGTTCCTGCAGGCGTAGGTCGGGCAGGATGTGCAGTCCCACCGCGTAGCCCCGTTGCCCGGCGGCGGCGAGGGCCTGGCGGTAACGATCACGCACGTCCCCGGGGACGGCGGCCAGCCACTGCTCCCGGACATCCGGTCCCGACCACGCTGCGATCGACGCCCCGTACGGCGGACGGTGCGGAAACTGGGTGCCGATCGGCATCGGGTGACCGCCGCCGTGGGGGCTGCGGACCTGGTCGACAACGGTGGAGTAGTCATCGCTCACCGAGAAGGCAACGCAGTGCGCGCCGGTGGCCGCCGACAGCTCGGCCATCTCCGACCGGGCCAGCACCAGGGCCGGATAACGGCCGGCCGCCTCGCGGCCGAGCCGAACCAGGGCCGGGCCGAGGTGGTAGGTCTTGCGAACCGGGTCGCGCAGTAACCAGCCGGCGCGCAGCAGCTCCGCCAGCATCGAGTGGCAGCTGGCTTTGTGGACGTTCAATTGACGTGACACCTCGGCCAACGTCATGCCCTCGTCAGCCGCACCCGCCAGGTGCTCGAACAGGTTCACCACCCGTTCGGTCTGCGGGGAGGGACGGGCGGCCATAGCGAAACCATAGCCGGGTGGTCGCATAGTGCGACGCATTGCGCCGCTATACGTGACCATGTGACGATAGCCACAATGACTGACTTTCGAGGCAAAACGGCGGTGGTGACCGGGGGAGCCGGCGGCATCGGTCAAGCCCTGGGCCGGTGTTTCGGTCGGGCGGGCATGAACGTGGTGCTCGCCGACGTCCTCGCCGAACCGCTGCAGGAGGCGGTCCGGACTCTCGCCGACGAGGGGATCGAGGCGACCGGAGTGGTCACCGACGTCACCGACTGGGCCTCGGTCGAGGCACTGGCCAACGCTGCTCTCGATCGCTTCGGTGCCGTGCATGTGGTGTGCAACAACGCCGGCACCGGCGCGGTCTCCGAGGGGTACCTGTGGGAGCACGACCTGGCCGACTGGCGGTGGGGGATCGACGTCAATGTGCTGGGCGTCGTCCACGGCATCAAAGCCTTCGTGCCGATCCTGCTGGAACAGGGCGAGGGACACGTGGTCAACACCTGTTCGGGCAACGGCGGGTTCGCCCCGATCGCCCGGGGTGCCATGGGTGGGCCGGCTACCGCCGTCTATCCCATGACCAAGGCCGCGGTGCTCTGCCTGACCGAAAGCCTCTACACCCACCTGCAGATGACCGGTACCGGGGTGCGGGCGCACGTCCTTTTCCCGGGCGGCTTCTTGAACACCGGGATCTGGGAGTCGTGGCGGCATCGCCCGGATCGTTACGCCGCTACCCAGCAACGGCGCACCCCGGAGACGACCCTGGCAGGGGTGGTGGACCGTTTCGAAGCCGCCGGCGCCCATGTCGAATTCACCTCGCTCGACACGGTCGCCGAACTGGTGATCGACGGCATTGCGGCAGACCGGTTCTGGATGATGGGCCCGCCCACCCCGGCCGATCAGGTGGTGAGCGCCAAGGCGGCGTCCATCCTCGGGCGCGGCGAGCCCAACTACCTGGTCGACGTCCTCGGGCAGCATGCCAAAAACGCCTCGGAAGAAGGAGGAACGCCTTGAGTGCCACCGGAGTTCGCTACGGTCCTCGCCCGCCGGAGACGCGGGTCGACCACGAGATCGATGCCACCAAGGCGCCGATCGCCACCGAGGCGGTGACGATCACCTACCTGACCGACCCGGAGATCGTCGCGGCCGTACTGCCCCGGCCGCTGGAGCCGGCCGCCGAACCGCTGGTGCGCGTCCAGCTACAGCGGGTCCGCATCGAGGGCATGCCGACCTTCACGTCGGCGGTGTTCTCGGTGACCGCCCGGCACGGCGAGACCGCCGGCGACTATCCGCTGTTCATGCCGCAGTCCACCGAACAATCGGTCACCGGCGGCCGCGAAACCTTCGGCGAGCCCAAGAAGATAGCGAACATCGCGGTGGAGCGCGACGGGGATCGCGTCACCGCCGGGGTGGACCGGCTGGGCCATCAGCTCATCACCGTCAGCGGCCGGGTGACCGGCCCGGCGGAGCTGCCGCCCGACCAGATCAACACCGAGTTCTACTTCAAGTTCCTGCGCGCCCCCGACGGCAACGGCATCACCGATCCCCACCTGGTGTACGGCGAATACCACCGGCACTACGAGGTGCTGGAAAACATCGACGGCACGTGCGAGTTGGGGGAGTCGCCGCTGGATCCGGTGGCCGACATCGTGATCCGTGAGATCCGCTCGATCACCTGGTGCCGCCGCCGCACCGTCCAGCTGGGGCGGATCGCCGAACGGGTGCCGGCCGAATGGCTGCTGCCCTACGTGCACCAGCGCTACGACGATGTCGCCCTGCTCGCCGCCCCGCGGCCCGAGTCGGCGCGGGCCTAGGCACATGGACCGCTACACCATCATTTCGGCCGACTGCCACGCCGGCGCCGACCTGCTGGACTACCGCGAATACCTGGAACCGAAGTTTCGGGACGAATTCGATGGTTGGGCAAAGACTTACGTCAACCCGTTCGGCGACCTCACCGAGCCCGACGCCGAACGCAGCTGGAACAGTGAGCGGCGTAACGCCGACCTGGACGCCGAAGGTGTTGCCGGCGAGATCATCTACCCCAATACTGTGCCGCCGTTCTTCCCCAGCGGGAGCTTGGCCGCCCCGCCCCCGGAGACCGCCCGGGAGGTCGAACTGCGCTGGGCCGGACTGCGGGCGCACAACCGCTGGCTGGCCGACTTCTGTTCGCGCTCACCGGAGCGGCGCGCCGGGGTGGGCCAGATTCTGCTCGAAGACCTCGACGAAGCCGTCGCCGAAGTCGCCCGGATCGCCGAACTCGGGCTGCGCGGCGGGGTGCTACTGCCCGGAGTCGCCCCCGGTGCCGCGATCCCGCAGCTCTACGCCGAGCATTGGGCGCCGCTGTGGGCGGCCTGCGACGAGGCGGGTGTGGTGGTCAACCACCACGGCGGCACCGCCGGACCGACCCCGACCGACGGGTGGGGCAGCTCATTCGCGGTATGGGTGTACGAGACCCATTGGTATGCGCACCGGGCGCTGTGGCACCTGATCTTCTCCGGCGCACTGGATCGCCATCCGGACCTCACCGTGGTCTTCACCGAGCAGGGCGCCGGGTGGATACCGGCGACACTGGACTCGCTCGACGTCGCGGCGGCCCGCTATGCGCGGCCCGGTTCGGCGATCTCCCGCTTCGCCGGACCCACCGCCGGCTCGCTGAGCCTGCGGCCCAGCGAGTACTGGTCCCGGCAGTGCTATGTCGGCGCCAGCTTCATGCGGCCCGTGGAGTGCGCCGAACGGCACGCGATCGGCATCGAGAAGATCATGTGGGGCAGCGATTACCCGCACTACGAGGGCACCGGTCTCTACACCCGGGAAGCGTTGCGGCACACCTTTGCCGGTGTCCCTCCAGCCGAAGTGGCGGCCATGCTCGGTGGGAACGCGGCTGCCGTCTACGGCTTCGACCTGGCGGCGCTGGCGCCGTTGACCGAACGGATCGGCCCGACCGTGGCCGAGGTGGCCGAACCACTGTTGGCCGTACCCGCCGATGCGAGCAGCACCGTTTTCGAACCCGACCCCATCCGTACCTGGTAGCGAAAGGACCGCTATGGACCCGTACACGATCATCTCCGCCGACACCCACGCCGAACTGCCGACCGAGCGGTACCGCGAATACGTCGATCCCGAATACCTAGACGACTTCGAGGTCTACCTGGCCGAGAAGACCGCCGCGGCGCAGGCCGGCGGGTTCATCGACGAGGAGTTCGCCCAGGAGTGGTTCGACGAGCACGGCGAGGGCATCGCCGGCGGCTGGGATGTGGCGCTGCGGGACCGGGAACTCGACGGTGACGGGGTGGTCGGCGAGGTCATCTTCCCCGACGCCGACGCGGTGACCGGGGTCGCCGGGGCCCCGTTCGGGGCCGGCCTGGGCCAGTCCGGTGACCTGGACCCGGGACGCGCCATGGCCGGGGCACGGGCCCACAACCGCTGGCTCGCCGAACTGTGCAGCCACAGCCCCGAGCGGCGCGCCGGGGTCGCGGTGGTGCCGATCCTGGCCGACGTCGACGCGGCGGTCGCCGAGATCACCCGCGCGGCGGAATCCGGGCTGCGGGGCGGGATCCTGATCCCGGCCCGCTGGGTCGGGTACCCGCCGTACCACGACCGCCGCTACGACAAGGTCTGGGCCGCTTGCCAAGACCTGCAGATGCCGGTGCACACCCACTCCGGGCCCGCCCCGCAGGAGGAGTACGGCGGGCACCTGGGCATCTACGTCACCGAGGTGCGCTGGTGGGGTGCCCGGCCGCTGTGGTTCGCGTTGTGGTCGGGGGTGTTCGAGCGGTTCCCCGGCCTGCGCTGGGGGGTCACCGAGTGCGGTGCCTTCTGGGCCAACGATCTGCTGTGGCTGATGGACACCCGGTTCCTGCGGGAGCACTCCGCCAAGAAGATGAGCCATCACATGGAAGGCGACCTGACGATGCCGCCGTCGGCCTACTTCGACCGGAACTGCTTCATCGGGGCCACCACCACCGAACGCCGGGAGCTGGCCAGACGCTATGAGATCGGTGTCTCCAACATGTTGTGGGGCAACGATTTCCCGCACCCGGAAGGGACCTGGCCGCACACCCTCGACTGGCTGCGGCGGTCCTTCTGGGACATTCCGGTCGACGAGACCCGGCAGATGCTCGGCCTGGCGGCAGCCGAGCTGTACCACTTCGATCTCGCGGCGCTGGCCCCGCTGGCCGCGCGCATCGGCCCGACGCCCGCGGACCTCGGCCAGGACGACGCGATCAGCATCCCCAAGTGGGAGGCGGCGCGGGCGGTCGGCCGGCACTGGCTCACCGACGCCGAGCCGATCCCCGACCTGGTGCAGAACTGAGGAGTCCACGATGGATCGCTACGTCGTCATCTCGACCGACACCCACGCCGGGGCCGATCTCTACGACTACAGGCGGTATCTGCCGGAGCGGCTGCACGACGAGTTCGACGCCTGGGCAAAGGCATACAGCAGCCCGTTCGACGATCTGATCGTCGCCACCGCCAGCAGGAACTGGGATCACGACCTGCGGATCGCGGACATGAACGCCGACGGGGTCGCCGCAGAGGTGCTGTTGCCCAACACCGTTCCGCCGTTCTTCCCGACCACCCCCAACATCACCATCAGCCTGCCCCGCACCCGTGACGATTTCGAAAAGCGGTGGGCCGGAGTGCAGGCCCACAACCGGTGGCAGGTCGACTTCTGCGCGTCGGCCCCGGCCCGGCGTCGCGGTCTGATTCAGATCTTCCCCAACGACATCGAGTTGGCGTGCCAGGAGATTCGCTGGGGTGCCGGGCAGGACTGCTTCGGCGGGGTGCTCGTCCCGGCCGTGTCGCCGGGTGATCCACAGGTGGCCCCGCTGTTCCACACCCGCTACGAACCGATCTGGGCGTTGTGCGCGGAACTGGACCTGACGGTGGTGCAGCACGCCGGGGCCGGCAGCCCCGAGATGCCGATGGACCAGCCGGCCTCCAACCCGGTGCTCATCACCGAGATGGCGTCATGGGCTCAGCGCACCCTGAGCCACCTGATCCTCGCCGGAGTCTTCGAGCGGTACCCGACACTGCGATTCGTGCCGACCGAGCAGGGCACCATGTGGGTGCAGCAACAGCTGATGATGCTCGATGTCATGGTGCCGATGATGAAAACCGAGGCGCACAACCGCACCTACGGGATGTTCGGTGGGTCGTCCGTCGACGAGATGACCCTGCTGCCCAGCGAGTACGCCCGGCGGAATGTGTACCTGGCCAGCGAGCTGACCCCCTACGAGTCGTCGATGATCGACTACCTGGGTGTCGACCACATCATGTGGGGCAGCGACTATCCGCATGAGGAGGGTTTCGCGCCGCACTCAAAACTGGCCATCCGCTGGGCGCTGCATGACCGGTCCGAGGACGAGTGCCGCAAGATCCTCGGCGGCAACGCGGCCCGGCTGTACCGGTTCGACCTGGATGCCCTGGCGCCGGTCGCCGCCGAGATCGGGCCGTCCGTCGCCGAAGTCGCGACACCGTTGGGCGACACCGGATATGTGTCCCCGGGCGGCTTCGGCTACCGGCCGTTCGAAGGGGGGCTGGCCCTCAAGCGGATGGCGCCGGCCCGCGGGTAGGGTTACCGCCTTAGATCATCGCCCGCAGCGGGCCCTGCGGCTCGATGCCCAACGAACTGAGCGCCGAGGCGTGGAACGTGGTCCCGGGCACATGAATCGCATGGTTGAGCCCGGCGTGCGCGTCGCGCCAATACCGTTGCAGCGGCTTGTCCATCCGCAACGCGTTACCGCCGGAGCGGGCAAAGATCTCATCGACGGCGCCCACCGCGCGCCACACCGCACGAACCTGGGTGCGGCGCCCCGCGGCGCGGTCGGCGAAGCTGACCTCCTTGCCGGCGGCGACCATGTCGAAGATCCGGTCGGCGTTGGCCAACAGCTCCTGGCGGGCGGCGTTGATGTCGGCGGCCGCCTCCCCGATCGCGTACATGACGTAGGGGTCGTCTTTGATCGCGGTCCCGGTGGCGCTCACCCGTTCCCGCTGATAGTCCAGATGGGCGGCCAGCGCGCCTTCGGTGATACCGATGACCGCCGAGGAGATGCCGAGCGGAAACATCGTCGACCACGGCATCAGATACAGCGGATTGGTCATGCCGGCTTCGCGCTGGGCGCTGCCGTCCATCACCTTCATGCCGTCCATCGTCCGGTAGCTCGGGACGAAGGCATCCTTGACGATGACGTCCTTGGATCCGGTTCCGCGCAGCCCCACCACATCCCAGGAGTCGTCGACGATCTCATAGTCCGAGCGCGGCAGAATCATGTGCAAGATGGCAGGCGGCATGACCGGAACGCCGTCGGCGTCGCCGACGATCGCACCGAGAATGATCCAGTCGCAGTGGTCGGTACCGGAGCTGAACCCCCACCGGCCGTTGAAGATATAGCCGCCGTCGACCGGCTTGGCCACGCCCTGTGGCGCATACGGCGAGGCCATCCAGGTGTTGACGTCCTCGGCCCAGATCTCCTCGCCCACCCGCGGATCGGCGTAGGCCAGCTGGTAGGGGTGCACCCCGACCACCCCGTTGACCCACCCCGCCGACGGGTCCAGCGCCGCGGTGGCCATGACGGTTTCGGCCCACTCGCGCGGATGCGCCTCATACCCGCCGTGTTTGGCCGACTGCAGCAACCGGATCGAGCCGGCGTCCTTCATCGCCTTGACCGTCTGATCGGTCAGCCGGCCGATCCGCTCGGCTTCGCCGGCCTGCTCGCGCAGCTGGTCGGCGATCTCCATCAGCCGGTCGATTACCCGTTCGCCCATGTTGTCGCCCTAACGTCGTGGACTTCGAAAACGATGGTGTACTGCAGCTGATCATGGCACCGCCGACGATCGGTGTCCGGCGAAAAGGACAGCAGGCGAGGCTCAGATCTTGAGGTAGCCCTTTTCCGCGGGGATCTGGGCGGCGGTGATCAAAGAGGACTCGGGGCCGGCCAACCAGACCACGATGTCGGAGACCTGATCGGGCGCGATGAGTGAGTCGGTGGGCAGCGCGCCCGGCGAGAAACTGTGGATATAGCCGGGGTGGTCGCGCAGCATCTCGTAGATCGACGTGTCGTTGCCCATCGGGGTGTCGGTGCCGTAGGGGTGCACCGAATTGACCCGGATCCCGAACTCGCCGAGCTCCACGGCCAGGGAGTTGGTCAGGCCGACAACGCCGAACTTGGTGGCGCAGTAGTGGCCGCAGCCGGGCACCGCCTTGATTCCCGCCGCGGAGCTGACGGCGATGATCGACCCGCCGTTTCCGGCGGCGATCATCGGCGGGACAACGGCTTTGACCGTGTTCCACAGGCCGGTCAGATTGATGTCCAGGGTGTCCTGCCATTGCTGGGCGGAGATCTCCCACAGCCGGCCCCAGTTCAGGACCGCGGCGTTGGCGACGACGATGTCGAGGCGGCCGAACTGCTCGATCGCGTCGGCGACGATGCGCTGCTGGCCGGCCAGGTCACGCACGTCGATCTCCCCGACGAGGATCTTGCGGCCCTCGCCCTCGACCAGTCGGACGGTCTCGGCGAGGTCCTCGGACGTCGCGGGTGGATAGCCGTTGTGTTCGGTCACCGGCGCGCAGGCGTCGATGGCGACGATGTCGGCCCCGGCGCGGGCCAACCGGACGCAGTGCGAGCGGCCCTGCCCGCGGGCGGCCCCGGTCACATAGGCGACCTTGCCGGTCAGCGAGGAATCGGTCATGCGGGAATCTCCTTTTCCTGTTGGGTGTCGCGGCTCGCTCCGCCCAGGCCGGCGACGATGTGGTCGCTGACGAAGCGGCGCACCGCGCGGGGATTGTCCAGATCCACCCGGATGGGCGGCAGCAGCTCGAAGCTGAACAGCACACGCATGATCCATTCACTGGCCCGGCCGGCGTTGATCCCGGCGGCCACTTCGCCGCGGCGAGCGGCGGCGCGGACCAGCGGCGTCCACAACTCGACGGAACGCCGCAGCAGCGCTTCGTTGCCGTGTTCCAACAGCAGGATCAGCACACCCTGGTTGATGCCGCGCGGGGTGCTCGCCTTCTTGCGGCGGTGCGCCGAGATGAGCACCGCCGCGGCGGCCACCTGGTCGGCCAGCGTGCTCTGCTCGTTGACCTCGGCGGCCAGCGTCGCGATGAACGCCGCGGACAGGTGGTCCAGGGCCGCGGTGATGGCGGCGTCGCGGGTCCCCAAGGTGTTGTGCACCGTGCCGCGTGACACCCCGGCGGTTTCGGCGACCGCGGTGAGGCTGAACCGGCGCGGGCCGAGTTGACGCAGCGTGTCGGCGGCCGCGACGAGCAGTGGAGTCGGGAGCAGCGTCGGATCGCCAGGCACTTGCACACATTATCGAGATGTGTACAAATTGATCAACACCCGCTCTCGGCACGTCCGATGCCACGATCGAAGGAGCTGTCCATGTACGACCTCACGATCACCGGGGGCACCGTCGTCGACGGAACCGGAGCCGACCGCTACCTGGCGGACGTCGGGATCTCCGACGGCCGGATCGTCGCGGTCCGGCGCCGCTCCGGAGCTGACGATCCCGGGTTGACCGGTGCGACGGCCGAGACGATCGACGCCACCGGCCGGATCGTCGCACCGGGATTCGTGGACATCCACACCCACTACGACGGCCAGGTGAGCTGGGACGGCCTGCTGGATCCGTCCAGCGGGCACGGCGTCACGACGGTGGTCACCGGCAACTGCGGGGTGGGCTTCGCCCCGGTTCGGCCGGGCCGTGAGGAGTGGCTGATCGAGCTGATGGAGGGCGTCGAGGACATCCCCGGTACCGCGCTCACCGAGGGCATCACCTGGGGCTGGGAGAGCTACCCGGAGTACCTGGACAAACTCGAGAGTCAGAATCTGGCCGTCGACGTCGGCAGCCAGGTCGCGCACGGCGCGATCCGCGCCTACGCCATGGGTGACCGCGGGGCCCGCAACGAGCCGGCCACCCCGGACGACATCGCGGCCATGAGCCGGCTGGTGCAAGAGGCCGTTGAGGCTGGGGCACTGGGTTTCTCGACGTCGCGCACGCTGGCGCACCGGGCCATGGACGGTGAACCGGTACCGGGCACGTTCGCCGCCGAAGACGAACTGTTCGGCCTGGGCCGGGCCATGGCGGCGGGCGGTCAGGCGGTGTTCGAACTCGCTCCGCAGGGTGCGGCCGGCGAGGACATCGTGGCGCCCAAGAAGGAACTGGAGTGGATGCAGCGCCTCGGCGCGGAGATCGACCGACCGGTGTCGTTCGCGCTGATCCAGGTCGACGCCGACCCGAACCTGTGGCGCGAGCAGCTGGACATCTCGGCGGCCGCCCACCAGGCCGGCAGCGCGCTGTACCCGCAGATCGCGGCCCGGCCGTTCGGCATGCTGCTGGGGTTCCCGGGGCATCACGCGTTCACCCACCGGCCGACCTACCGCCGGCTGAAGGCCGATTGCAGCCGTGCCGAACTCGCCGCGCGACTGGCCGATCCGGCCGTGAAGGCCGCGATCCTGGCCGAAGACGACCTGCCGCCCGATCCCGCCGTGCAGTTCGACGCGATGTTCGCGTTGGTGCAGCACTCGCTGCACCGCATCTATGACCTGGGCGACCCGCCGGACTACGAGCCGACCGCCGAGCGCTCGGTGGCGTCGATCGCCGCGGCCCGCGGCGAGGACCCGCTGGTGACGCTGTACGACCTGATGCTGGAGGGCGACGCCGGCGCGATGCTGATGCTGCCGTTCTTCAACTACGCCGACGGAAACCACGACGCGATCCGTGAGATGCTCACCCACCCCGCCGGGGTGCTGGGCCTGTCCGACGGCGGCGCGCACTGCGGAATGATCTGCGACGCTTCCTACCCCACCTACCTGCTCACCCACTGGGCCCGCGACCGGCACCGGGGCGAGCGGCTGCCGCTGGAATACCTGGTGCGCAAACAGTGCCGGGACACCGCGCAGCTGTTCGGGCTGAACGATCGCGGCACCATCGAGGTCGGCAAGAAGGCCGACATCAACGTCATCGACATGGACGCGCTGACGCTGCATCCGGCCCGGATGGCCTACGACCTGCCGGCCGGTGGCCGTCGTCTGCTGCAGGGCGCCAGCGGGTATGTTGCGACGATCGTCAGCGGCACCGTCACCCGGCGCAACGGGGCCGACACCGGCGCGCGGCCGGGCCGGCTGGTGCGCGGGGCGCGCTGACAGGACTGGAAGGGAATCAACAGTTGTCTCGGATGTATCCCTGCGAGCAGGTCGATCTCGGGTTCGTGGACTGTGCACCGCAGCGGTTCAGCAACAGCGTCGAGCTGGCCATCACACCCGAGCAGGCCTGGGAAGTGCTCGCCGACGCCGAGGCCTGGCCGCGCTGGGCCAGTGTCATCACCAACGTGACCTGGACCAGCCCCGAACCGCACGGCGTCGGCACCACCCGGATGGTCGACATGCGCGGCGGGATCATCGGCGACGAGGAGTTCCTGGCCTGGGAACCGGCCCGGCACATGGCATTTCGGTTCAACGCAAGCTCGACGTCGTCGTTGGCGGCCTTCGTCGAGGACTACCACATCGAACCCACCGCCGATGGGTGCCGGCTCACCTGGACGCTGGCCAACCGCCTGGCCGGCGCGGCGCGCTGGGCCTCGCCGATCAGCGGCCCGCTGATGAACCTGGCGTTTCGCCGGTTCCTGTCCAACCTGCGCCGCTACACCGACCAGCGTTTCGAGACGGCTGGCCCAGCCTGATCCGATACCGTGCGCAGCACGACGCGAAGGAGCACCATCGTGGTATCCCCGGTCCCCGATGACTCACCGTCGGTATGGACGCGCGCGGACTTCCCCGATGAGTCGGTCTGGTCATTCGAGCTGAGCACCACCGACAGACAGGCGCTGATCGACCACGGCCGCGCCGGCGCCGATCTGGGCCGGCGGATCGGTGCACACGCCGCGCAGTGGGCGGAGCTTCTGCACGACGGGCCGGGATTCGTGCGCCTGCGCAACTTCCCGATCGATGAGCTCACCGAGCAGCAGATCGCCCATGCTTACCGCGGGTTGGGTGCGCTGCTGGGAACACCGGTCGGGCAGGACCGCGACGGCAACATCATCACCCATATCCGTGATGAACGAATCCCCGCCGGGCCGACGGTGCGCAAATACCGGACCAACCTGCCGCAAGATTTCCACAGCGACGGCTCCGACCTGGTCGGACTGCTGTGCTTGCGTCCTGCCAAGACCGGTGGCGCATCCCGAATCGCCAGTGCGCACGCGATTTTCAACGAGATGCTTCGCCGCGATCCGCATCTGCTCGACGTCATGTACGCCCCGATGCCGTGGAGCCGCAACGGCGAAGAAGGCCCGGGTGAGCAGCCCTACTTCGAGCTGCCACCGATCATCGACATCGGTGGGGTCCCGCGCATCTTCTTCATCGCCTGGTACATCCGCGACTCACAGCAGCACAGTTCCGCGCCACGCCTGACCGACGAGCAGCTGGCGGCGTTGGCTCTGGTGGAGACCATCGCCAACGATCCGTTGTTTCATATCGAGATGGACTTTCGGCCGGGGGATGTGCAGCTGCTCAACAACACCACCGTGCTGCATGCCCGCGAGGGCTACCTCGACGACGACGATCCGAGTCTGCGGCGACATCTGCTGCGGCTATGGCTGACCGCCCACACCCCGCTGGCCAATGAGCTGCTCCGCGGCGGCATCCCGACTCCCGGCGCCGGCTAGGTCGGCGGCAACCGCCAGAGCGAGGTCGAGCTGCCGGCACCCGGTGTCGTCGGGCAGATGGTGGGTGGCCACCACCACGGTGCGCTCCGTCGAGAACAGGCCGGGGGCCCGAAGCAGCGCGCGCAGCAGATCCTCGGCGTCGCCGGCGTCGAGGTGCTCGGTCGGCTCGTCGAGCAGCACGATCCGGGCGGGTGAGAGCAGGGCGCGGGCCAACAGCAACCGCCGGCGCTGGCCCGCCGACAACGCCTGGGCGCCGCCGGACAGTACCGTCGCCAAGCCCTCGGGCAGGCCGGCCAGCCACCGGCGAAGACCGACCCGCTCCAGGGCTGTGGCCAGTTCGTCGTCCTCGCAGTCTCCGCGTGCTACCAGCAGATTGTCCCGAACCGTGGTCGCGAAGACATGGGCATCCTCGGCGAAAAAACCCACGGCGGAACGCAATTCGTGCTCATCGAGCGCTTCCAGCGCCGTGCCGCCCAGCGTGACCTGGCCGTCCAGCGGTGCCACCAGGCCGGCCAGGGTCATCAGCAGCGTGGTCTTGCCCGCACCACTGGGACCGGTGATCGCCAGCCGGTCTCCGGGTTCCAGATCCAGCTGCACCCGGACCGCATGGTCGCGGTGGTGCCCGGATCGCACGTCGGCATGGAGCCGCCGGGCGGCGATGCGGGGAGCCTGCGGCGCGGGCCGCACGGGAGGCGCCGGCGGCGCCAGGTCGACCAGTCGCCGCGCCGCGATACGCGAGCGGGTCAGCTGGATCGCGGCGGCCGGCAGCGCGGTGGTCGCCTCGAACGCCGACAGCGGCAACAGCATCAGGATCGCGACCGTGGTGGGTGCGACGGCATCGGCGATACCGATCCCGGCCACCACCGCGCCGAGCAGACTTGCCCCGACCGCGGCGGTGGGCGCGGCCGCGGCGATGGCCGCCGGTTTGGCGGCGGCGTCCACGGCGGCACCCCAGGCGCGCTGGCGGCGTTGCGATTCGGCGATCACCTCGGGCAGCAGCCCCGCGATCCGCAACTCGGGCGCATGGTCCAACGCCAGCAGAGCCGACACGTCGCGGTCGGAAAGATGTTGGCGGGCCACCTCTTCCTGCGCCGCTGCGGCCCGCGCCGACTGCCACGGCGTCACCACCCCGGCGACCAGCAGGCACACCGCCAGCACCGCGGCGGCCGCCGGGGAGATTACCGCGATCACCGCAGTGGCGGCCACGCCCAGCACCGCGGCGACCCCGATCGGCAGCACGGCGCGCACCAGCATGTCGGCCAGTGCGTCGACATCGGTGCCGACCCGCGCGACCAGGTCGCCGCTGGGCAGCCGCATCGCCGCCTCCGCCGGTCCGTGCGCCAGGCGACGATAGATCTGTGCGCGGGCGGTGCCCGCGGCACGCAACGCGGTGTCATGGCTTGCCAGCCGCTCGCAGTAGTGCAACACGCCCCGGGAGATCGCCAGCGCCCGGACCGCCACCACCGCGACCGTCAGGTCCAGTACCGCCGGCATCTGCCAGGCGCGGGTGATCAGCCAGGCCGAAACCCCGGCCAATGCCAGTGCGCTGCACAGCGACAACACCCCGAGCACGCCGGCCAGCAGCAGACGGGGCAGCCGCGGCTGCAGCAGATCCCAGCCGGCCCGCAGGAGGTCAGGCTCGTGCATCGGCCACCGCCCGCCGGCTGCTCACCGTGATCACCCGGTCACCGATCGCCAGCACCGGCGCCCGGTGGCCGACCACCACCACCGTCGTCCCGCACTTCGCACGCTGCACCAGGGCGGCCAGCACCCGCTGTTCGGTCGTGGCGTCCAGGTGAGCGGTCGGCTCGTCGAGCAACAGCACCGGTGCCGTCGAGCCGAGCGCCCGCGCCAGGCCCAGCCGCTGCCGCTGCCCCAACGACAATCCGACCCCGCCGCGCCCCAGCACGGTCTGCAGCCCGTCGGGCAGGTCGGCGATCACCTCATCGAAACCGGCAGCGACGCAGGCGGACTCGACATCGGCCAGGTCGCCGAAGAGGGCCAGGTTCGCGGCGACAGTGCCCGGAATCAGCACCGGACGCTGCGGCAGCCAGGACAGCTGACGCCACCACGCCGCCGGCTCGAGATCGGCGATGGCGACTCCGGCGACTGTGACGCGTCCTGAGGTGGGCGCGGTGAGCCCGGCGATCGCCGCCAGCGTGGTGCTCTTGCCGGCGCCGTTGGCGCCGGTCAACACCGTCACCTGGCCGGGCTCGATCCGCGCGCTCAGAGCGTGCGGCGCAGTACCGTCCCGGCCGGCCGCACCGAGCCGCTCGAGGCCGATCACCGCGCCCTGCGCGTCTACCCGCCGTTGTCCGCGTGGCGCTTCGGCGGCCGGATCGCCGATCAGTGCGAAGGCCTTCTCGGCGGCGGCGCGCCCATCCTCGGCGGCGTGGAACTCCACCCCGATGCGTCGCAGTGGCCAGTACACGTCGGGCACCAGCAGCAACACCGTCAGCCCGGCGGTCAGGCTCATCTCGCCGAACACCAGTCGCAGCCCGATACTGACGGCCACCACCGCGACCCCGAGCGTGGCCAACAGTTCCAGGACCAGCGCCGACAGGAACGCGATCCGCAGGGTGGCCATGGCCGACCGGCGGTGGGCGTCGGACAGCTCGGCGATGCGATGCTCGGGGCCGGCGGCACGGCCGAGCGCCCGCAGGGTGGGCAGCCCGGCGATCAGATCCAGCAGCCGCGCCTGCAGCGTCGTCATGGCCGCTAGGGCCGCCGTCGACCGCTCCGCGGTGGCCAGGCCGATCAGCACCATGAAGATCGGGATCAACGGCAGCGTGATCGCCACCAGCACAGTGGCCCGTCGATCGAAGAACGCGATCGCTGCCACCGACGCCGGGGTCAGGATCGTCGCCAGCAGCAGCGCGGGCAGGTAGGCCGTGAAGTACGGGCGCAGACCGTCCAGGCCCCGGGTCACCACGACGGCGGCGTCGTCCCGCTCGGCGGCCAGCCGCCCGGGGGAACGCGCGGTCACCGCGGCCAACACCTGCCCGCTCAGCTCGGCGATCACCGCACTGGCACCGCGCTGACCCAGCCGCGCCTGCAACCAGTGTGCCGCGGTGCGCGCTGTCCACAGCGCCAGCAAGACCGCCAGGACGGGCGACCAGTGCGCGACGCTGCGGGTCGAGGGGTCGGTGATGACAGCAGAAACGATGCGGGCCAACACGATCGCCGAGGCGATCGCGCAGCCTGAGATCAGCACCCCGCACAACACCGATGCGGCCAGGAAACGCCGTACCGCCGGCGACGCGCGCCACAGGCGTGGGTCCACCGGTGCCCGGGAGGCGCGTGAGCTCAGGACGGCTGCCTCGTCAACCCGATGGACGGCGGAATCTGCTCGGCCGAGATCCGCTGCCGGAACACCCAATACGTCCAGCCCTGGTACACGAGCGCGAGCGGCGCGAAGATCGCCGCCGCCCACGTCATGATCTTCAGCGTGTACGGAGTCGACGAGGCGTTGTAGATCGTCAGGCTCCACTGCGGATCCAGGGTGGAGGGCACCAGCGCCGGATACAGGGCGCCGAACAGCAGGATCACCACCGACGCAACCACCAACGCGGTGCAGGTGAATGCCCAACCATCGGAGATCCGACGCCACACCAGCGCCACCGCGGCCAGCTGGGCGACGACCGCGACGCCCAGTACCAGCCACGTCCACCCGGTGCCGTGTGCCAGCTGGGTCCACACCCCGAAGCCGGCGACCACCGCCGTCACCGGCAGCGACAGCCGGGCGGCGAACCGGTGCGCGTCATCGCGGATCGCCCCGAAGGTCTTGAGCGAGGTGAAGACCGCCCCGTAGAACAGGAACAGCCCGCCGGTGGCCAACCCGCCCAGCAGGGTGTAGGCATTGATCACGTCGCCGAACGCCGGGTGGACGTGGTGGTCGGCGTCCACCGGAAGACCCCGGACCAGGACCGCGAACGCCACCCCCCACAGAATCGCCGGCAGCCAGGATCCGGCGGCTATCCCGAGATCCGCCCATCCCCGCCACTTCGGGTCGTCGACCTTGCCGCGCCACTCGATGGCGACGGCCCGCACGATCATCCCGAACAGGATCACCAGCAGCGGCAGGTACAGCGTCGAGAACACCGTGGCGTACCAGCCCGGGAACGCGGCGAACATCGCTCCGCCGGCGGTGATCAACCAGACCTCGTTGCCGTCCCACACCGGGCCGATGGTGTTCAGCGCGGCCCGGCGGTGCGCTTCCGGGTTACCACCGGCGCTGACGCGACCGAACGGTGCCATCAGCATCCCAACCCCGAAGTCGAAGCCCTCCAGCACGAAGAACCCGAGGAACAGCACCGCGACCAGCACAAACCACACTTCTTGCAGTCCCACCGCGCGACCTCCTTCTTCGGTGTCTCAGTAGGCGAATGACAGCGGCGCGACCTCGTCCTCGCCGGGTGGGACCGGCGGTGCGGGTTCGGCGTCGTGCTCCAGCGGGCCCTCGGCGACATAGCGCCTGATCAACCAGAACCAGATGACCGCGAGCACCGCATAGACCAGCGTGAACATCACCAGGGAGGTGACGACCAGGCCGACGTTGTGGTCCGAAACCCCTTGGGCGACAGTGAGTCGCACATTCGGATCGCCGGTCGGGTTGGGGGCCACGACCCAGGGCTGCCGGCCCATCTCGGTGAAGACCCAGCCAGCGCTGTTGGCCAGGAACGGGGTGGGGATGGTCAGCAGCGCCAACCAGGCGAACCAGCGCTGGTTCGGGATCCGCCCGCGGCGGGTCAACCACAACGCGGTCAGCGCGAACAGCACCGGCACCAGCAGCAGGCCGATCATCGCGCGGAACGACCAGTAGGTGACGAACAGGTTCGGCCGGTAGTCGCCGGGACCGAACTGCTGCTCGTAGCGGTGCTGGATGTCGCGGACCCCTTCGAGCTGCACACCGGTGAACCGGCCCTCGGCCAGGAACGGCAGCACGTAGGGCACCTCGATCACCCGGGTCAGGTGATCGCAGTTGTTCTGCCGGCCGACGGTCAGCACCGAAAAGCTCGGGTCGGTGGCGGTGTCGCACAACGACTCCGCCGAAGCCATCTTCATCGGCTGCTGGACGAACATCAGCTTGCCCTGCACGTCGCCGGTCAAGAACAGCCCGGCCGCGGCGGCCAGTGCGACCAGACAGCCCAGGATGGTCGCCGGGCGATACATGGTGGTGGCGTCGGACTCCGCGGCCTGGGCATCCCCGCCGCCGGCGGCTATCCCGGCCCGCGACCGCACCATCCACCAGGCGCTCACCGCGGCGACGAAGGTGCCCGCCGTCAGGAACGCGCCGGCGACGGCGTGCGACAGCGCCGCCTGGGCGGTGTTGTTGGTGAACAGCGCCATGATGCTGTCCAGTTCGGCGCGCTTGGTCTGCGGGTTGTAGTGCGCCCCGACCGGGTGCTGCATGAACGAGTTGGCGGCGATGATGAAGAACGCCGAAACGTTGGTGGCGATGGCGACAATCCAGATACACGCCAGGTGCACCAGCCGCGGTAACCGGCTCCAGCCGAAGATCCACAGCCCGATGAACGTCGATTCGAAGAAGAACGCGGCCAGCCCCTCCATCGCCAACGGTGCCCCGAACACGTCGCCGACGAATCGGGAGTACTCGCTCCAGTTCATCCCGAATTGGAATTCCTGCACGATCCCGGTGGCCACCCCGAGCGCGAAGTTGATCAGGAACAGCTTGCCGAAGAACTTGGTGAGGCGATACCAGGCGACGTTGTCGGTGAGCACCCACACCGTCTGCATGACGGCGACCAACGGGGCCAGGCCGATGGTCAGCGGTACGAAGATGAAGTGGTAGACGGTGGTGATTCCGAACTGCCACCGTGATACGTCAACGACGTCCATGGGCGATCTCCCGGAGCTGCGGGGCAACTACTACGACAGAGCGTAGTAGCTCTGGAGGGCTGGCAACAGACCGTTGTTATGCGGATAACGATGCCACGCCGAGGGTGATCTGAGTTGCTAAACCGGGGCAGTCACGCCGCGTTCGAAGATCCGGATGAGGGTCGGGACGATGCTGTGCCGCGGAATCAGGTCGTACGCCGCTTCCCGGCTGGACTTGATCAGCAGGCCGAACAACGCGATCCGGATCCACTCCGCGCTGATCTCGGGATCGAACGTCCCTTCCTGCTGGCCGCGGATGATGAGTTCGAGGATCGGTGTCGAGTTCGGAAGTTGTTCGGCGGGAATGCCTCGCAGCACCGCGGGGTCGGCGAACAGGAACACGATCCGGTCGCCCTCGGGGACGAGGGTGGTGATCAACCGCCGCATCGCATCGATCGCCGGCCCCTCGTCGGTGGCTGCCGCCACGATGATGTCGTTCATGACGCGGATCGAGTCCAGGGTGGTCTCGTAGATCAGCCGATCCCGATCGGCGAAGTAGCGGTGCACGGTGGAACGGGCCACTTCGGCGGCCGCGGCGATCTCGGGCAGTGTGGCGGTGCGGTCCCGGGCGAGTACCGATACGGTCGCGTCGAGGATGGCCGCCCGCGTCCGTGATTGCGAACCGGTGAGCTCCCGGCACTCGACGTCCATGCCCCGATGATAGCGGCAGACGCGTCTGTTTATAGGACGTTGACGTCTCATTACCAGACCGGATAGTCTCCCTCGTCGGCTTGTTGATGTCCAGCAGTGGGTTCCGCGCACTCCGCGTGCACCACGAATAGGGGGGCGGGTGTCGCGATGAACTGGAACTTCCTCGGCACGAACTGGCACTTGTTCGGAGACCTGGCCGCGGTCGCCTTCCTGACGCTGCTGGTGTCGGCGACCGGCGTGTTCTTCCACATCCGGCGGCTGCGCAGTCGGACAGCCCTGCCGATCAGCGAGGGGGTCGGAGCCCGCAAGGCGGTCTTGACCAAGGTCCGCAAGGGCGAGCCGCTCTCGCCGCAGGAGTATGAGTTCGCCGACCGGGTGATCGCCGATCATCGATCCCCGCTGGCCTTCTGCATTCCCGTGGCGATCTTTTCGCTGGGCTGCTTCTATGTGCTCGGCAGCCTGGAGCAACTGCACGGCATAACCCCCTCGGAGCGCACGTTCATCGGGGTGATCCCGATGCTCGGCTCGTTGAACGTGACCGCCCAGACGCTGCGGATCGCCAAACTCAAGAAACGCCTCCCGGTTTCGGTGGCGCGGTGAGGCCCACGCGGTCGCTGCTGGCGCGGGCCTGGCTGCCGCTGGTGGCGCTGGTGGCGATCGGTATCGGCGCGACGAGCATGTGGAAAGTGCACCAGATGTCGGCTCCCGGGCCGGTTCTGACGGTCAACCCGCCGCAGGCGCCCGAACAGTTCACGCCGAAGACGTTGAGCTACGAGGTGTTCGGCTCCGCCGGGGACGGGGTGCTGCTGTCCTACATCGACATCGATGGGCACCCGCACACCGTCGAACTGGACGCGTTGCCGTGGCGGCATGACGAGACCACGATGCTGACGGTGGTGTCGGGCAGCATCTCGGTGCAGGTGCGCGGCGACTACGTCGGCTGCCGGATCCTGGTCGACGACATCATCCGCGACGAGCACACCAACGCCCGCGCTAACGCCGACATCACCTGCCGGGTCAAGTCCGCGTGAACGTTGAGCGCAAGGCGCGCCCGTTGGCCGCCCGGCTGGTGCGGGTGCTGGCCATTCCGATCATCGTCTTCTGGGCGCTGCTAGCCGCGGTGACGAATACCTTTGTGCCGCAGGTGGAAAAGGTCGCCGAGGAGCTCGCCGGGCCGATGGTGCCGACATATGCGCCCTCGCAGGCCGCGATGCTGGCGATCGGCGAGAAGTTCCAGGAGTCCACCTCCACCAGCATGACCATGCTGGTACTGGAGGCCGACCGCCCGCTGGGCGGGGCGGACCACCACTACTACGACGCGCTGGTGCGCACGTTGCAGAACGACACCGAGCATGTGCAGTACGTGATGGACACCTGGGGCCGCCCGATCACCGCGGCCGGCGCCCAGAGCCTCGACGGCAAGGCCGCCTATGTGTTGTTGCGCCTGGCCGGTGACATCGGCCAGATGCAGGCCAACGACTCCGTCGCCGCGGTCCGCCACCTCGTGGACACCTCCGACCCGCCGCCGGGGCTGAAGGTCTATGTCAGTGGCGCAGCACCTTTGGCCGCCGACACCGTCGCGACGGCCAACAAGAGCCTGAACAACATCACGATCGCGACGATCTTCCTGATCATCTTCATGCTGCTGATGGTCTACCGGTCCATCATCACCATGCTGGTGCCGTTGTTCGGGGTGTTGATCCTGATGCTGGCCGCCAAGGGGGTGATCGCGACCCTCGGGCACTTCGGCTACATCCAGTTGTCGTCGTTCGCGGTGAACATGGTGGTCTCGCTGACACTGGGCGCGGGCACCGACTACGGCATCTTCCTGATGGGGCGCTATCACGAGGCGCGGCACAACGGCGAAAGCCGCGAAGAGGCGTTCTACACGGCCTATCGCGGTGTGTCCCATGTGATCCTGGGCTCCGGGCTCACCATCGCCGGCGCGGCCTTCTGCCTGAGCTTCGCGCGGCTGAACTACTTCAACACCATGGGCCCGGCGGTCGCCATCAGCATGGTGCTCACCGTGGTGGGGGCGCTGACGCTCGGGCCGGCGATCCTCAGCGTGGGCAGCCTGATCGGCCTGTTCGATCCGCGGCAAAAGGCCAAGGCCCGGCTCTACCGGCGGATCGGCACCAGCGTGGTGCGCTGGCCCAAGCCGATCCTGACCGCCAGTGCCGCCCTGGTGGCCGCCGGGGCGGTCTTCGTTCCGACCTATCAGGTCAGCTTCGACGACCGCACCTATCAACCGCACGACTCCGCGGCCAACCTGGGGTTCGCCGCCGCCGATCGGCACTTCCCGAAAAGCAAGCTGTTCTCCGAGATGCTGATGATCGAGTCGGACCATGACATGCGCAACTCGGCGGATTTCATCTCGCTGGATCGTGTTGCCAAGGCGCTGATCCGGCTGCCCGGCGTGGCGATGGTGCAGAGCATCACCAGGCCGATGGGCCGCGCCCTCGAGCACGCCTCGCTGCCCTACCTGTTCACCGGACAGGGCAGCGCCAACGGGCAGCAGTTGCCGTTCACCAGGGAGCAGAACGCCAACACCGACCAGCAGGCGAAGATCATGGGCCATACCGTTGAGGTGCTGCAGTCAACCATCGCGCTCACCCAGAAGCTGGCCGACGAACTGCATTCCACCGTCCTGACGATGGAGGACATGCAGGCCCTCACCGAGCAGATGAACGAGGAGATCTCCAACCTCGACGACTTCCTGATGCCGCTGCGCAGTTATTTCTATTGGGAACCGCACTGTTTCGACATCCCGATCTGCTGGGCGTTCCGGTCGACATGGGACATGATGGACAACGTCGACAAGCTCGCCGAAAACATCAAGGACGCGGTGGGATCCCTGGAGGTGGTCGACTCGCTGCTGCCGCAGATGGTGGCGCAACTCAACATCATGGCCGACGATCAGATCGCCCTGCGCGCCCTGATCGTGAACACCTACGGGCCCACGAGTATTCAGGCCAGTAACACCGACCAGACCTTCGACGACATGATCAACGTCGGCAACGATTTCGACGCGTCCCGCAGTGACGACTTCTTCTATATTCCCCGGCCGGCCTTCGAGAACGAGGACATCAAGACCGGGATGGAGCTGATGATGTCACCGGACGGCAAGGCGGCCCGGTTCATCGTCACCCATGAGGGCAACGCGATGGGTCCCGAGGGCATCGAGCACGTCGAGAAGTTCCCCGACGCCATCAAGATCGCGTTGAAGGAGACCTCGCTGGCCGGCGCCAAGATCTACATCGGCGGCTCGGGATCGAACAACTCCGATATCGCGAAGTACTCGCGGTCGGACCTGCTGATCGCCGCGATCGCCGCCTTCGTGCTGATCTTCTTGATCATGCTGGTCATCACCCGAAGCCTGGTGGCCGCCTTGGTGATCCCGGGCACCGTGGCGTTCTCCTACGCCGGGGCATTCGGGCTGTCGATACTCATCTGGCAACACCTGATCGGCCTGCATCTGCACTGGCTGATCCTGCCCCTGACGTTCATCATCCTGGTGGCGGTCGGATCGGACTACAACCTGCTGCTCATCGCCCGGCTCAAAGAGGAACTCGGCGCCGGACTCAACACCGGACTGATCCGCGCCCTGGGCAGCACCGGCGGGGTGGTGACGTCGGCGGGCCTGGTGTTCGCCTTCACCATGCTGGCCATGCTCGCCAGCGATCTGCGCACCATCGGTCAGGTCGGCTCCACCGTGTGCATCGGCCTGCTGCTGGACACCTTGATCGTGCGGTCATTCATCGTGCCGTGCCTGGTGCGGATCTACGGGACGTGGTTCTGGTGGCCGACGATCGTGCGGCAGCGTCCCCTGCGGCGGCGGGTGGACGCCTAGGACCGCGCCGTTTTCCGGGCCAGGTAGTAGTAGTTCGACGGGTCCGACTCGAGTTCGGACACCGTCACATCGGTGAACCCCGCCTCGCCCAGCATCGCCACCGCGACCTGCCGGCCCCACATCGTCCCCAAGCCGGCACCGCCCAAGCCCAACGACACCGGCATGCAGTGCATCAGCGACACGGTGAAACGGTAGGTGTATCGCGGGACGCCGATGTTGTCCTCCAGGTCGCTGGAGGCCTTCGCGTCGGCCATCAGCAGCAGACCACCTGGGCGCAGCGCGGTAAAGATGTTCGCCAGCACCCGATCTGGTCGGGCTTGGTCGTGAATGGCGTCGAAAGCGGTGATCAGGTCGTAGGTTTCGGGCCTGACCAGCGCGGCCAGGTCCTGGCTCTCGAAGGTCGCGTTGGTCAGGCCGCGCCGGGCGGCCTCCCGCGCCCCGCGACCGACCGCCTCGGCGGAGAAGTCGATCCCGGTGAATCGGCTCGCGCCGAAGGCCTGCGCCATCACATTGATCGCACGCCCACTGCCGCAGCCGAAATCGGCGACATCTGCCCCGGCTCGCAGCAACTCCGGCAGGCCCTCGACCAGCGGCAGTACGTCGTCGATCAGCGCATGGTCGAAGACCTCGCCGCTGCGTTCGGCCATCACCGCGTGAAAGCGCGGGTACTGCGCGTAGTCCAGTCCGCCACCGTTGCGGAAGCATTCGAGGATCGGCTGTTCGACCTCGGCGAGTAGCGGAATGTACTGGGTGATGCGCGCCAGGTTGTCCAGACCTGCCGCCCGGGTCAGTGCGGCAGCGCGGTGCTCGGGAAGCCGGTAGGTCTTCGTGTCGGGGTCGTAGTCGACCACCTTCGCGACCGTCATGCCGCCGAGCCACTCCCGGACGTAGCGCTCGTCGAGCCCGGCCGATTCGGCGATCTGCGCACTGGTGGCGGATGGCCGCCCGGCCAGCACATCGAACAGCCCGCTCTGGTGGCCCAGGCTGATCAGCAACGCCAGGCTGGCGCTGTCGATGGTGTCCATGACGCGATCGGCGAACTGCGCGGCGGTCTCCTCGGGCATGAGCACCAATCTACGATCGCGCCGGGGGAAGGCGGGCCACCACACCCGGTCGCCGATCAACGCGAACAGGGCCGGAATCACCAGTGTGCGCACCACGAACGTGTCGAGCAGGATGCCCAGACCTACGATGATCCCCAGCTGGGTCAACACGATCAGCGGCAGCACCCCGAGGACACCGAACACCGCCGCCAGCACGACGCCGGCACTGGTGATCACCCCGCCGGTGGCCGACACCGCGCGCACCATGCCGATCCGGGTGCCGTAGTCCGGCGTCTCCTCCCGAGCACGGGTCACCAGGAAGATCGTGTAGTCCACGCCCAGGGCGACCAGGAACAGGAACGCGAACAGCGGTGTGCTGTTGTCCAGTGCCGGGAACCCGAAGACCTGCCGGCTGGCCCAGCTGCCCAGGCCGAGGGCCGCCAGCGCGCTGAGCACCGTCGCGGCCACCAGAACCGGGGGCGCCACCACGGCTCGCAGCAGCACGAACAACACCGCCAGCACCACCAGCAGAATCAGCGGGATCAGCACCATCCGGTCGCGCACCGCGCCGTCGCGGATGTCGAGGGCTTGAGCGTCGGCGCCACCCACCAGTGCCTGCGTGTCGATCGCGTGGACCGAATCCCGAAGTCCGGCAACGATCGTGAACGCCCGCTCGGTTGACGGCGCGGCATCGAGCACCACCGACCACCGGGTGCTGCCGGTGGCGGACTCGCCCGTCGGGACGGCCGAGACGACGCCGGGAACGGCGGTGATCGCCTGCTGAATCTGCTGCGATCGGGCGGTGGAGCCGATCACGACGGCCGGACCCGCGGCCCCGCCGGGGAAATGCTCGGCCAGGGTGTCGAATCCGGTCACCGAGTCGGCCCGCAACCGGAACTGCTCGGTCTGCGACAGCCCGATCCCGGTGCCCGACAACCCGGCCGCCGACATCGCCAGTACGGCGACCGCCGCTGTGCACACCACCGCGGGACGACGCGAGACGGCGTCGGCGACTCGGTGCCAGGGGCCGGTCGTGGTGGCCGAAGCGTCCGTCGCCCGGGGGGTGAACGGCCAGAACACCTTCCGTCCGCACAACACCAGCACCGGGGGCAGTACCAAAAGGACGAACACCGCGGCCACCACCAGGCCGCAGCCGGCGCAGATGCCCAGACTGCGGGTACTCGGGGTGACCGCCAGGATCAGGGTCAGCAGGGCCAGTACCACGGTGGCGTTGCTGGCCAGGATCGCCGGTGCGGCGGCGGCCACGGCGCGGCGCAGCGCGGCGCGGTGATCGGTTTCAGCGCGGAGCTCCTCGCGGTAGCGGGAGATCAACAGCAGCGCGTAGTTGGTGCCGGCCCCGAAGACCAGGACGCTGGTGATGCCGGAGGTGGAGCCGTCGAACGTCACCCCGGCGGCCTGCGCGACGTCGGTACCCACCACGGTGGCGACCCGATCGGCAAACGCGATCACGATCAGCGGCGCCAGCCACAGCACCGGGGAGCGATAGGTGATGATCAACAGCAGCGCCACCACGAGCGCCGTCGCCACCAGCAGCGTGACATTGGCGCCGGTGAACGCATTGGCGATATCGGCACCGAAGGCCGGCCCACCAGTGACGTGCGTAGACAGCCGCCCCGGCAGGCCGTCAGCGGCGGCGGCCCGCAGCGCCTGGACCGCGTCGGTGAGCTCGAAACCGGACAGCTGCGCGCTCAACGCCACCGCTGCCAGGGCCGCGTGACCGTCGGCGGAGGTCAACACCGGTGACGGCGGGCCGGGGAGCACCTGCGGCAGCCGGGCCATCCGGTCGCGGGCCTGCTGCACGGCGGCCAGGTCGTCCGGAGTCAGGGCCAGGCCGTCTTTGCGCGTGGCGACCAGCAGCGTGGCCGCCTGATCCCCATCGGCGAACTCCGAGAGCTGCGCGGCGACGCGGGCGGATTCCGAACTGCTGGGCAGCGTCACCGGCGATCGGGCCGCAGCGCCGTTTGCTCCGCCGAGGGCCATCAGCGCGCCGGCGATCAGAAGCGGAACCAGTGCTGTCAGCCAGCAACGTCGTCCGGTTACGGCAGCAGCCAACCGGTCCCACACCACCTGGCGAGCATGTCATTGAATCGAATTTCGAACAACAACCAACGTGCCTGGTCGGTACCCTCGAATGCATGACGGACATTGCGAACCGCTTGAACCGTTTGAACCCGGCGATCTCCCGACGGATGTTCGTGCGCGGCGCCGCCTGGTCGGTGCCTGCCCTCGGTTTCACGCTCGCGGCGCCGCGGGCGCTGGCTGTGCCGGCCGGCTCGCAGGACTGTGGTGACCCGAACGAACTGATCGAGAACTGCGTGGTGCAACTGCCCGAAGAGTTCACCTCGACCAGCTTCAGCACCACTGCGGTCGTCGGTGGCACGAACTACTCGATCCTGTTCAGCACCAACATCCGGCCCGGAGAGTTGGTGCCGGCTGCGGCCACCGGCTATCGGATCAACAGCACCGGCCTGACCGGCACCAAACGGGACGGCGTGCCGTTCTCGATCACGCCGCACATCGGCGAAGCCGGTCCGCGAGCACTGGGGGCACGCTCGGCATCGTCGCTGGGCTTCGTCGTCGACGTGCCGTGGACCGCGGGGCAGTTGGTGCGCAACTTCGCCTACACCTTCGACGTGGTGTATCTCAACGGGCTGACCGAGATTCAGACCTGCTCGTACGTGACGGCCATGACGCTGGCCGACAACGGCATGATCGTCGGCGGGGTGGGTTCGGTGTCGTTCGCCCCACCGCGTCTCACCGCCTGCGTGGTCTGAGTCAGGGGGCGGGGATCGGCTGGTCGTCGTCGCGGTGGCCGAAAGCGCCGAAGCTGTCGACCATCTCCTCGGATGGCGCGGGCGACCAGTCCCAGGCGGCGATCTGCCGCCGTGACCGCCGGGTGAACAGCGCGCGCATCAGCTCGTAGCCGTCGGCGCGCAGCGTGGTGACGGTTTCTCCTGTGCCGCAACGCCATTGCTGTCCCAGCTTGTCGCTGATCACCAGCGTCGCGGTGTCGCGCAACCGTCGGCCGGGAAGATTTCCCATCACATTCAGCAGGGGCTGCCAGTGCTCACGATCGGTGCGGGCCAGTCCCAGGGCCTCGTGCAGGTCGGCCTCGTGGCAGATCGCGTCGGCGGCCAGATTGGCGCCGACGAACTTCTGGCCCACCAAAGCGGCCTCGACCGTCGGTGCGGCGGTCTCCCATTCATCGAGCAGTTCGGCGACCGGGCGGGTGCGCCGTTCGGCGACGTGCCGGGCAGTCCAGGATTCGCCCGGCGCGCCGTCGATCCGGTTGGCGGCCGCGTCGGCGGCACCGCCCACCAGGTGGGCCAGCAGGTCATGCACCGTCCAGCCGGGTGTGGCCGGAACCGGGCTTTGTAGCTGGTCTGCGTTCAGGCCGGCGGCCAGTGCGCTGATCCGGCCGTGCGCGCCCCGGTAGATCGCGTCAAGCATGGGCTGACAATACCGGCGCTCCCGTCGCCTGCTCCCCGCCGGGAGTGAACGTGGCTTCACGCTCGGTGTCCGAACGTGCGGCTGAGTTCACGCTCGGCGGGGCGGGCCGGCGGTGCACGTTGATCGGCCACCAGAACCACCGACCGAGCAGAGCGGCGATCGACGGCGTGATCAGGCTGCGCACGATGAACGTGTCGAACAGCAGGCCCAGCCCGATGGTGGTGCCGATCTGCCCGACCGACCGCAGGTCACTGGCGATCATCGCGATCATGGTGAACGCGAACACCATTCCGGCCGCGGTCACCACCTTGCCGGTGGCGCCCATGGCGCGGATCAATCCGGTCTTCAGGCCGGCACCCATCTCCTCCTTCATCCGCGACACCACCAGCAGGTTGTAGTCCGAGCCCACCGCCAGCAGCACGATCACCGACATGGCGATCACCAGCCACTGCAATTCGATACCGAACACGTACTGCCACAGCAGCACCGACAGTCCGAAGGAGGAGGCCAGCGACAGCACCACGGTCCCGACGATCACGATCGAGGCGACCAGCGCCCGGGTGATCAGCAACATCACCACGAAGATCAGGATGATGGCGGCGATCGCCGCGATCAGCAGGTCGTAGTGTGCGCCGGTCTGGATGTCGGCATAGGTGGCAGCGGTGCCGCCCAGATAGAACTTCGCCTTGGCCAGCGGGGTGCCCTTGACGGCCTCCTTGGCGGCCTGCAGCTCGGAGTCGACGTGCGAGATGCCGTCGACGGTCGCGGGGTCGGTGTCGTGGGTGATCAGAATGCGTGCCGCCTGGCCGTCCGGCGACATCATCAACTCCATCCCGCGCTGAAAGTCGGGGCTGTCGAAGGCCTCCGGCGGCAGGTAGAACATGTCGTCGTTGCGGGCGTCGTCGAAGACCTGGCCCATCACCGCGGCGGTGTCGGTCATCTGCTCCAACTGCGTCACCACCTGGCTGAAACTGCTGTGCATGGTCAACATCAGGTCGCGCATGTTGGTGGTGATGGCGATCATCGGCGGGATCTGGTCGGCGATCTCCGGGGTGATCGCATCGACTCGGTCCAGCTGGCCGGCCAACGCCGAGGTGTTCTCCGCCAGCTTGTCAAAGCCGTCGGTGGCGTCGAACATCGACCGGAACGCGTTGCACACACCGATGTTGAAACAGTGTGGCTCCCAATAGAAATAGTTGCGCAGCGGCCGGACCTCGTCGTCGAAGTCGGCGATCCGGTCCCGAACCTCTTCCATCGTGCCCTGCATGTCGTGGGCGGCCTCGTCGGTGCCGTGGGTGGCGTCGGACAGCTGCACGGTCAGCCCGTGCAGCCGGTCCATCACCGCGACCATCGACGAGAGCTGGTCGGCCATGGACTGGGTGTCGTCCAGACGGGCCTTGAGGAACTGCAGGTTCTCGGCCATCGTGACGCCCTGCGCGCTGATCTGGAACGGCACCGAGCCGTGCTCCATCGGCGGGCCGAGCGGGCGGGTGATGGACTGGACCCGCTCGATACCCGGCACCCGGAAGATGTTGCGGGCGATGCGGTCCAGCACCAGCATGTCGCGCGGGTTACGCATGTCGTGGTCGGCTTCGACCATCAGCATGTCGGGGTTCATCCGCGCCGAGCTGAAGTGCTTCTCGGCGGCGGCGTAGCCGATGTTCGACGGGACGTCGGCGGGGATGTAGTGCCGGTTGTCGTAGCTGGTCTGGTAGCCCGGCAGCACCAGGACACCGACGGCGGCAACGGCACTGGCGGCGGCCAGGATCGGCACCGGCCAGCGCACCACGGCGGTGCCCACTTTGCGCCAGCCGCCGGCGCTGGTCACCCGCTTGGGGTCGAGCAGGCCGAATCGGCTGCCGACCGCGAGCACCGCCGGGGCAAAGGTCAGCCCCATCAGCAGGATGGTGAACATGCCCAGGGCGCACGGCACCGCCAGGGTGTTGAAGTAGTTCAGACGGGTGAAGTGCAGGCACAACATGGCGCCGGCGATGGTCAACCCGGAGCCCAGGATGACGTGGCTGACGCTGGACAGCGTGGTGCGCTGGGCGGTCTCGGGATCTTCGCCCGCGCTGCGGGCCTCGTGGTAGCGCCCGATCAGGAAGATCCAATAGTCGGTTCCGGCCGCGATCGCCAGTGCGGTGAGGATGCTGACCACGAAGGTGGAGATCGCGAAGACGTGGAAGTGGCTCAGCGTCGCGATCAATCCGCGGGCCACGCTCATCTCGGTGACGACGACGAGCAAGCCGATCGCGGTGGTGGCGATCGACCGGTAGACCACCAGCAGCATCACCGTGATGACGGCCAGGGTGATGCCGGTCATCTTGATCATGGACGCGTCGCCGGCTTCGTTGGTGTCGGCGACCAGGGCGGCCTGACCGGTCACATAGGGGCGCAGCCCGGGCGGCGGATCGGATTCCTCGACGATCTCGCGCACCGAGTCGACCGATTCCACGCCCTGGGCCGAGCCCTGGTTGCCGGCCAGGTGCACCTGCACGTAGGCGGCCCGGCCGTCCTCGCTCTGGGAGCCCGCCGAGGTGACCCGATCACCCCAGAAGTCCTGCACGTGCTCGACGTGTGCGGTGTCGGCCTCCAGTGTCTGCACCAGCCGGTCGTAGTAATGGTGGGCGTCCTCACCCAACTCGGAGTCGCTTTCGAGCACGATCATCAGCACCGAGTCGGAGCTGAACTCGCCGAACTTCTCGCCGATGTGTTTCATGGCCAGCACCGACGGCGCATCCTGCGGTGAGAGGGAGACCGCATTGCGCGCTCCGACGATCTCCAGTTGCGGGACCAGCAGATTGGTCGCCGCGGCCGCGGCGAGCCAGAACAGGATGATCGGGATGGACAGCGCACGGATCAGCCGCGGGTACAGCGGCGTCTGGGCCCCGGCGCCCGGGGCGCGGCGGCGGGCGCTCACGCCGCCTTCACCACGCAGAACGTCGCGGCGGCATGCCCGTCGGTCTGCTGCTCGTCGCGCAGTTCACCGTTGACGGTGATCCGGCAGCCCAACTCGTGGCCGTCGCCCTGGGCCATGACGTTGGCGTAGACGCTCGGCAAAGTCGTGGTCAGGGTCAACGACCACGGCAGCGAGTGAAACGTCGCCTCCTGGGCCTGGGCGCGTTCGTCGACGTAGCTGACCATCCCCGAGGTGCCTTCGGGGCCGTAGACCTCGTAGGTGACGTACTTGGGGACGGTCGAGACGATCTCGCCGCCGCTGTTACCGCCGGCCGCCGCGCCCTCGGAACCGAAGACACCGTGGAACCGGTAGATGACCAACGCGCCGACCGCGGCGACCGGGACGATCACCAACACGATCCACAGCCGTTCCAGCGGCCTCCGCAGTCTCTGCATTGCGCTCATGAACGCTGACCTTACGACCATAAGGAAACACATGTAAAGTTAGATTGTGTCAGCTCACACTGGTGCGCATGATGTTGTTCAGCACGCAGGTGCCAACAACTAACAGTCGTTAGGATGTCGGAGTGTCCAGTACCCCTCGTCGACGCAATCTGCGAGGCCACGGCGCACTGCTGCGTGACGAGATCCTGTCCGCGGCCATCCGCGTGATCGACGGTGCCGACAGTGAGGGCGAGGTGTCGCTGCGCAGCATCGCCCGAGAGGCCGGTATTGCGGCGCCATCGGTCTACGCCCACTTCGACGACCGGGATCGAGTGCTCGAGGCCGTCGCCGAGTCCAGCTGGGTACGGGTCTCCGAGGAGATCGCCGAACACGTCCAGGCCGCCACCGATCCCCGTGAGCGGCTGCTGATCGGCTGCCGGGTGTACGTGTCGTTCGCACAGCGGCATCCGCTGCGTTACGCGCTGATGACCCAGGACGGCCAAGCGCCGCCGGCGGCCCGCCAGGCCCTCGCCACGGTGACCCGGGCTTTGCTGGCCTGCCGCGGCGAACCGCCGTCGAGCCTCGCTGAACCGGCGGATGCCGCTTCGGATCCGGATTCGGACCGGATCGCGGCCGCGCTGTCGGTGGCATTGCACGGGGTCGCGATGCTGCATCGCACCGATTCGCCGAACCTGTGGCTCAGCGACTTCACCACCGACGAGGTGATCCGAACGCTGGTCGACGCCGCTACCCGGTTGCTGGTGGACGCCGCGCCGGCCTGAGTTCGCCGCCGCCGTCCGGGCCCTATCGGTTGCGGGTTGCCTGTTGCCGTGTCAGCCTGCCCGATGTGATGGTAGCCACACGGATCTCCACGACCGTTCACAGCTTGTTCCCGGTTACCTTCCAGCAAGTCACCGTAAATTCATCCCCTGGTCATCTGCGTGACCGTCAGCAAGTGCGACATTCAGAGGTCGGGTGAGATGGAGTTTGGAGCGGTGCCGCCGGAGGTCCATTCCGGCCTGATGTACTCCGGAGCAGGTCCGGGGCCTTTGCTGGCGGCCGCCGGTGCGTGGCAGGCGCTGGCGGGTGAACTGCACACCGCGGCCGCCGCCTACCGTTCGGTGATCACCGACCTGACCGGTATCTGGCACGGCCCGTCCGCGCTGGCGATGGTGGCCGCATCCACCCCCTATGCGGAGTGGATCAGCAGTACCGCCCTGCAGGTCGAGCACGCGGCGATGCAGGTCTCCTCGGCGGCCGCCGCCTATGAGGCTGCCTTCGCGGCACACGTACCGCCGCCGGTGATCGCCGCCAACCGCAGCCTGCTGCTGACGCTGGTCGCCACCAACCTGCTCGGCCAGAACACGCCGGCGATCGCGGCCACCGACGCGCTCTACGCCGAGATGTGGGCCCAGGACGCCTCCGCCATGTACGCCTATGCCGGCTCCGCAGCCACGGCCACTCAGCTCACCCCGTTCAACCCGGCGCCGGAGGCCACCGATACCGGTGGCGGGTCGTCCGACGTCGCCCAGGCCCTGGAGGCTGCCGGTGCCAGAACCGCCTCGGCCGCCCCGTCGAGGGTGTCCCAGCTGTTGTCGGCGGTGCCCAGGACTCTGCAGAACCTCAGCCCGTCCCCGGCGCAGGCCGGGACGTCTCTCGGCGATCTCGGGTCCGGCCTCTCGGATTTCGCCAAGTTCCTGGGCCAACTGACCGGGCCATACTCGCCGCTCGGTCACCTCGCCAACCTCGGCAGCGGGTGGCTGATCGCCGGGCAGCTCGTGGGTTTGGCCCAGAACCCGCCCGGTGTGATCAGCGTGCTCAACGGGCCGGCCCCGGTCACCGGCGCACTGGGGCCGCTGTCAGGCGGGTACATCTCCTACCAGGTGCCACTCTCGGCCGCCGGTTCGGCGGGCGCCACCACGGTGGCGGCCAGCGCCGGGCAGGCGAGCATGGTCGGTTCGCTGTCGGTGCCGGCCAGCTGGTCTACCGCGGCGCCTGCCGGCAAGGTGATGCCGGCGATGCTGTCCAGCAGTTCGGTCAGCTCCAGCGCTTCGGCGTTCGCCGTCGAGGGCTCATCGAGCGCGATGTTCAACGAGATGGCGTTGTCGAGCCTGGCCGGCCGTGCGGTCGCCGGCACCGCGGTGCAGTCCGTCGCGGGCGGCGCCACCCGGGTGATCGACAAAGCCCCCGACACCGAGGCGTTGACCACGGCCACCATCTTGGTCATCCCGGTGCCCGAGGACTAGGAGAGGCGTGCCGTGATCGACTTCACCCTGATTCCCCCGGAAGTCACCTCCGGTCAGATGTACGCCGGCCCGGGCGCCGAGTCGTTGCTGGCCGCGGCCACCGCATGGGAAGGTCTGGCCGCTGAGCTGCAGTCCACCATGACCTCCTACCGCACGGTGCTCACCACCCTGACCGCCGAATCGTGGGTTGGCCCGTCGGCGGCGGCCACGATGGCCGCGGCGACGCCGTACGTGGACTGGATGTCCACCGCCGCCGCGCAGGCCAAGGAATCGGCGGTGCAGGCCGGCGCCGCGGCCAGCGCGTTCGAGGTGGCTTTGGCCGCCGTGGTCCCGCCACCGGTGATCGCCGCCAACCGGAGCCTGCGGGCTGCGCTGCTGGCGTCCAACACCTTTGGGCAGCACACCGCGGCGATCGCGGCCGCCGATGCCCAGTACTTTCAGATGTGGGCGCAAGACGCCGGCGCGATGTTCCAGTACCAGGCCGCCACGGCGGCCGCCACCAGGTTGACGCCGTTCACCGCGCCGCCGCAGGCCACCACCACCCCGGCCGACCAGACCCAGCCGGGCCTCGCCGCGGCCGGGGACGCATCCGAGATCACGGGGGTCTACGAGGGTGCGTTCAGCGCCGTCGGGGCGGTGATGAAGTTCGGGGGTCTCGCCAACTTCGCGCTGAGCGGGCCCAACTTCGGCATGGTCCAGCTGAAGACGTTCTACAAGCCGGTGTCGAAGTTGCCGGAGTTCCCCAAATCCGGGCTCGGGGCCGGGCTGGGCGGCAGCGGGATGAGCTCGCTGGGCGCCGGGTTGGGAGGTGGGCCGAGCTCACGCATCAGCGGCGGCATGGTCCGCGCGGTGACCGCCGGAGTGGGAACTGCTCCGTCGGTCGGGGGGCTGTCGGTGCCGCAGGGCTGGGCCACCGCCACCCCGGCGATCCGGCTGGCCGCCACCTCGTTGCCCACGACCGGTGCCGCTGCGGCGCCGCTGGCCGGCATCGGAAACGTGCTCAACCCGGCCGCATTGGGCAGTCTGACCGGCGGCGCCCTGGGCGCGCCGGGGTCGCGACTGATCAACGGTGCCAATGTTCGCGGCGGGGCCGTCGGCAAAGGCGGCAAGGGGCAGGCGCCGGTCCAACTCGATAAGGTCCTGGCACAGTTGCAGAAGCAGAAGGATGCGGTCCAGCATTGGCAGATCGACGAGGACGGCCTGGACGACCTGCTCGAGGAACTGTCGAAGAAGCCGGGCTTCCACGCGGTGCACCTGAAGAAAGCCGCGAAAGAGGCCGTCGACGCCGCCGCCACGGTAACGGTGCCGAAATCCACCTTCGGCTGACCCACAGCCTCGACGAACGGCAACCCGAACCACCGAACAGGAGGGATCGCCCATGAAGCTGCTTACGGTATTGGCTGCCGGGGCCGTCCTGGCCCTTTCCGCGGCCGCGCCGGTGCGCGCCGACCCCGAATTCGGCTCTCAGGCGAGCGCCGATGACGCCGCCCCCCACCACGCGGCCTTCCTGGAGTCGCTGAGGGCCGCCGGAATCACCTACAGCAGCCCGAGCCAGGCCATCGACGCCGCCCGTACGGTCTGCGGCCTGGTGGACCGGGGTGAAACGGGCCTGGAGGTGATCTCCGATCTGAAGGCCAACAATCCCGGCTTCACCACCGACGGCGCGGCGCAGTTCGCGGCTATCGCGGCGAACACCTACTGCCCGCACCAGCTGACGAAGAAGTAGCCGTCGACCCGACGGCCATGACCTCGTCGCCGGCGGGGATCGGGGCGGTCGGCTAGCCGCCGCTGGGAGCCGGGGCCGGCGGCCGGGGCTGCGGTACGAAGCCCTTCAGCACATCGGGCAGGCCCGCCGACTGCTGCGGTACCGGTGCGCAGGTGGGCGGACACTCGGTCAGCTGCCAGGTCTGGCAGCGGTCGGTCCGGAACGTGGTGTCGCTCGGCTCGATCAGCACGACCTGCGGCTTCTTGGTCATGGCGCTGTCGACGGTCTTGTCACCGTTCATCCGGCGCCAGTAGCAGGCGTTGCCGTCCCGCGGCCCGTCGGAGCGGTAGGTCCCGGGCACGATGTCCTTGCCCACCGCGAAGGTGCCGTCGGCGTCGATCACCTGTTTGGGCGCGGGTGGGGGAGAGGGGGTCGGCTCGGCCCCGGCGACCCCGGCGGCCGCCCAGCATGCCGCCAGCGCGACAGCCGCTGTGCCGGCCAGCTTCATCGGTCTCATACCAGGCGAGGGTACCCAGCGGCGATCGCGAGCGCGACGGAGTCGCGCGCTGCGGGTCGCCGTCATGGGGCCAGCGGCGATCGCGCTGCGGGTCGCCGTCATGGGGTCGCCGTCATCGGGTCAGCTTGAGGGCTTGACGCCCACGGTGATCAGGTCCGAGACCAGCAGCGTCCAGGCCGGACGCTTCACCCGGTGCTGGTCGGCGACGGTGAACCCGGCATCGGTGAACAGGGCGTGCATCTCGCTCGGTGTCGGCTGCTGCGCCGGGTTCCACCGGATCCCCGAGAGCTGCTTCAGCGGGTCGGGCAGGCGCGGGCTCATCGCCGTCACCGCCGCCATTCCGCCCGGTGCCAACACCCGGTAGAACTCGCGCACCGCAGCCGGCTGGTTGAAGAAGTGGAACGCCGAGCTGGTGACCACCGCGTCGAGCGCCCCGTCGTCGAACGGCAGCTGTTCGGCCGGTCCGGTCAGCCACTGCACCTTCGGTGAGCGTTCCCGGGCCGCCTTGAGCATGCCGTCGGACATGTCCACGCCGTAGACCGCTTCGGGCTGCAGTTCGCGTTCGATGCGGTCGGCGAGAATTCCTGTGCCGCAGGCGATATCCGCGACCCGGGCTGGCCGGTGGGCCCGCAGCGCGGCGATCAGTTCGTCCTGGGCCGGACGATAGACCAGGTGTTGCAGATACTGGGCGTCGTAGGCCGGAGCCGCAAAGCTCCAGAACCGGGTGACGACGTCATTGAACGCTCTGCGCGGTGCGGGAGGTGCCACAGCGTGCAATCTACCGGCAGCGCTCTGGGAAGAGTGCTCTGAGAGGCTATAGCCATGACCGTCTGCTACCGGCACCCCGATCGGGCCACTGCGCTGCGTTGCACCCGGTGTGACCGCTACATCTGCGGTGACTGTATGCGCAGTGCCGCCGTCGGCCAGCACTGTGTGGACTGTGCCCAGGCGGGTTCCGCCCAGGTGCGCCGAGCCCGGTCGCGGGTCCCGGCTGCCTACGACGTGCCGGTGATCACCTATGGGCTGATCGCGGTGAACGTGCTCGCGTTCATTGCGCAACTGGCGGCAGGACCGTCGGATACCCGATGGGTGATCTGGTCGCCGGCGGTCGCCGACGGCCAGGTCTACCGGTTGGTGACGGCGGCGTTCCTGCATTACGGCCCGATGCACCTGCTGCTCAACATGTGGGCGCTGTACGTGGTGGGTCCGCCGCTGGAGGGCCTGCTCGGCCGGGCGCGGTTCAGCGCGATGTATCTGCTCAGCGCGCTGGGCGGTTCGGTCGCGGTCTACCTGCTGGCGCCGGTGAACACCACCACCGTGGGTGCGTCGGGGGCGATCTTCGGTCTGTTCGGCGCGACCCTGATCGTCGGCAAGCGACTGCGGATGGACATCGGCTGGGTGGCCGCGATCATCATCATCAACCTGGTCTTCACCTTCACGATCCCCCGGATCAGCTGGCAGGGGCATCTGGGCGGCCTCGTCACCGGCGTGCTGGTCGCCTACGCCTACGTCTATCCCGTGCCGGAGCGCCGTACCCAGGTGCAGGTCGTGACCAGCGCCGCGCTCGTGGCCCTGTTCATCGCGCTGATCTGGTGGCGCACTGCCGAATTGGTTCTCTGACGCCGAGCGTGTCATCGGCGTAGGACGGTGGATCGCCCCTAAGATTTCGGTGGTCCACCAGGGAGAGGATCGACCAATCGGCGCCAACGGCGGCCAGGATCACACCAGTCCGACGGCCGGGAACCGGACACGCCGGGCCACCTCGATGCGCACCCCGGGCAAGCCCCGCTGGGTAGCGCCGGCCCCGCGTGCCGCCCGGTTGACCACTGCGCGTGCCACCGACCGGACTCGTCGGGGCGGGCGCAAGCCGGGCATTCACGCCCTGGACGGCCTACGCGCGATCGCCGTGGCATTGGTGCTGGCCGACCACGGCGGGATCCCCGGGATGTCGGGCGGGTTCATCGGGGTGGATCTGTTCTTCGTGCTGAGCGGATTCCTGATCACCTCCCTGCTGATCGACGAACTCAGCCGGACCGGCCGGATCGACCTCACCGGCTTCTGGATCCGGCGCGGCCGGCGGTTGCTGCCCGCGCTGGTGCTGATGGTGCTGACCGTGGCGATCGCCCACGAACTGCTGCCTCCGGATGCGGTGGTGGGCCTGCGCGAGGATGCGATCGCCGCGTTCTTCTGGGTGGCCAACTGGCGGTTCGTCGCCCAGCACACCGACTACTTCACCGAGGCCGGCACCCCGTCGCCGCTGCAGCACACCTGGTCGTTGGGTGTCGAGGAGCAGTACTACTTCGTCTGGCCGCTGGTGCTGATCGCGATCGCCCTGGCGCTGGCGGGCCGCGCCCGGCGCCGTGACGGTAGGGCCACGGTCGGCGGGGTACGGCTGACCGTCTTCCTGCTGGCCAGCGCCGGCGCGGCGGTTTCCGCGGCGGCCGCCGAGATGCTGGCGTCCGACACCACCCGGGATCGGGTGTACTTCGGCACCGACACCCGTGCCCAGGCCCTGCTGATCGGCGCCGCCGCGGCGGCGTTGCTGGTGGGGGACTGGCCGGCGCTGACCGCCGGTTGGTCGGTGGTTCGCAGCCGCCGGGGCCGACTGCTGTCCTGGCTGCTGCCGCTGGCCGGCCTCGCCGTGCTCGGGGTGGCCGCGCACCGCTCCACCGGCACCGCCGCGGAATTTCGCGGCGGGCTGCTCACCGTGGTGGCGGTCGCCGCGATTGCGGTGATCGCGCCGGTCGCGCTGCACCAGAGCGGGCCGGTGGCGCGGGCCCTGGCCTGGTCCCCGCTGGTGTGGCTGGGCACCATCTCCTACGGCGTATACCTGTGGCACTGGCCGGTGTTCCTGGTGCTCAACGGCGAACGCACCGGATGGTCGGGGTGGGTGCTGTTCGCCGTGCGGTGCGCCGCCACGCTGGCGGTGGCCGCGGTGTCCTGGTGGGTCATCGAGGAGCCGATCCGGCACTGGCGGCCGTCGCAGGTGTCGCTGCTGCCGCTCGGGGCGGCCATCAGCGGCACCGCGGTGGCGGTCACCGTACTGGTGGTTCCGGTCGTCGAACGGCCCTCCGCCGAGACCGGGCTGAGCCCGGACGTGGCCGCGGCCGCGGCGGTGTCCCCCTCGCCCCCGAGCCGGCACAAGCCCCCACCGCGGCCGGTGCACCACGACCCCAACCGGCCGCGCACCGTCTCGGTGTTCGGCGACTCGATCGGGTGGACCGTGATGCACTACCTGCCGGCCACCCCCGGCTATGACTTCATCGATCACACCGTCGTGGGTTGCAGCATCGTGCGTGCCGGGCCCTACCGCTGGGCCGGCAAGGTCATCGACCAGGGTTCGGACTGCGACGGATGGCCGGCCCGCTGGGCCCGGCAGATCAGAGCTGACCGGCCCGACGTCGTGCTGCTGTTCGTCGGTCGCTGGGAGACCGTGGACCGGGTGAACGAGGGCCAGTGGACGCATATCGGCGACCCGACGTTCGACGCCTACCTCACGGCGGAACTGCGCAGTGCGCTCGACGTGCTGGAGTCCGCCGGAAGCCGGGTCGTTGTGACGACCGTGCCCTACAGCCGCTACGGCGAGCGGCCCGATGGCAGTCTGTGGCCGGAGGACGATCCCAGGCGGGTGGACCGCTGGAACGCCCTGCTGCGCCGGGAGGTCCGTGGGCGCCAAGCGGTCACGGTGATGGACCTCAACAAGAAGCTGGGGCCGGCCGGCACCTACGCCGCCAAGGTGGACGGCATCAGGGTCCGCAGCGACGGTATTCACCTGACGCCCGAAGGCGTGAAGTGGCTGCTGCCCTGGCTGGAGGAATCGATCAGCTGAGCTGGGTCGCACACCACTGTCGGTCCGTGCTGCGTGCAACATCACACCAGTTCAGAGGTGCATTTTTTCATTTAGTTTTGCTAACATAGTTTCTGTTGAGTGCAGCGTTGCACCACCAAAAAATCACTTCAGCGATATCCCCTTAGAGGTTCTGATTATGTCCATCGATTCATCCACCGCAGCCGAAGAACAGAAGGCCCGTCGCATCGCCGATCTGGCCGCCACCGATCCCCAATTCGCCGCAGCCCAACCCGACCCGGCCGTCGTCGCCGCCGTCGAAGAACAAAAAACCCTGGCTCCGCTGGTGCGGACCGTCCTGGCCGGTTACGCCGACCGGCCCGCGCTCGGGCAGCGCGCCGTCGAGTTCGTCGCGGACCCGGTGACCGGTCGCGCCGTCGCGCAGCTGCAGCCGCGCTTCGACACCATCAGTTATGCCGAGCTGGCCGAACGGGTCCGCGCCCTCGGTGCGGCCCTGGTCGCCGCCGCCGTACGGCCCGGTGACCGGGTCGCAGTGCTGGGATTCACCAGCGTCGACTACACCGTGATCGACGTCGCGCTGGGTCAGATCGGCGCCGTCTCGGTGCCGCTGCAGACCTCCGCGGCCGTCGGCACCCTGGCACCCATCGTGGCCGAGACCGAGCCGCGCGTGATCGCCGCCAGTGTGGGCTCGCTGTCGGATGCGGTCGAGCTGGTTCTGGCCGGGCCTGCGCCCACCCGTCTGGTGGTGTTCGACTACCACGAACAGGTTGACGACCACCGCGACGCGCTCGCGGACGCCCGGGCGCGGTTGGCCGGTGCTGAGATCGTGGTCGAGCCGCTGGCCGACCTGCTCGCCCGCGGCCGCAACCTGTCCGGGCCGGCCCAGCCCGCCGCCGACGATCGAGACAACCCGCTGGCGTTGCTCGTCTACACCTCCGGCAGCACCGGGGCGCCCAAGGGGGCGATGTACCCGCAGAGCAACGTGATGCGGATGTGGGTCCGGTCGGCCAAGAACTGGTTCGGAACCAGTGCGGCCTCGATCACGCTGAACTTCATGCCGATGAGCCACATCATGGGTCGCGGCATCCTGTACGGCACCCTCGGCAACGGCGGCACCGCCTACTTCAGTGCGCGCAGCGACCTGTCGACCTTCCTGGAAGACCTCGCGCTGGTGCGGCCCACCGAGCTGAACCTCGTGCCCCGGATCTGGGAGATGCTCTACCAGCACTTCCAAAGCGAATTGAACGGAGTCACCGGCGTCGACCCGGAGGCCGCCGAGGCGCAGGTGTTCGCCCAGATGCGCCGCGACCTGCTCGGCGGGCGCTGCATCTTTGCGATGACCGGCTCCGCGCCGATCTCCGAGGAGCTGCGGACTTGGGTGGAGGAGCTCACCGAGCAGCACGTGCTGAACGGCTACGGGTCGACCGAGGCCGGGATGGTGCTGTTCGACGGCCAGGTGCAGCGGCCGCCGGTGCTCGACTACAAGCTGGCCGACGTTCCCGACCTCGGCTACTTCGGCACGGACCAGCCGCACCCGCGCGGTGAGCTGCTGCTCAAGACCGAGAACCTGTTCCCCGGCTACTACAAGCGCCCGGAGATCACCGCCGAGGTGTTCGACGCCGACGGCTATTACCGCACCGGCGACGTGGTTGCCGAGGTCGGCCCCGACCAGCTGGTCTACGTCGACCGACGTAACAACGTGCTCAAGCTGGCCCAGGGCGAATTCGTCACCCTGGCCAAGCTGGAGGCGGAGTTCGGCAACAGCCCTCTGGTGCGCCAGATCTACGTCTACGGCAACAGTGCGCAGCCCTACCTGGTGGCCGTCGTGGTGCCGACGGAGGACGCCCTGGCACGCTTCGATGGCCCCGGCCTCAAGTCGGCTATCGCCGAGTCGCTTCAGCAGGTCGCCAAGGACGCCGACCTGCAGTCCTACGAGGTGCCCCGCGACTTCATCGTCGAGGGTGAGCCTTTCACGCTGGAGAACGGGCTGCTCACCGGTATCCGCAAGCTGGCCTGGCCAAAATTGAAGGCGCACTACGGCGAACGCCTCGAGCGGCTCTACACCGACCTGGCCGAAGGCCAGGCCAACGAGCTGACCGAGCTGCGCCGGCACGGCGCGCAGCGGCCCGCGGTGGAAACCGTCAGTCGCGCCGCCGCCGCGCTGTTGGGTGCCTCGGCCGGAGACCTCTCCGCCGACGCCCATTTCACCGATCTGGGCGGCGACTCGCTGTCGGCTCTGACGTTCGGCAACCTGCTGCGCGACATCTTCGACGTCGACGTCCCCGTCGGTGTGATCGTCAGCCCGGCAAGCGATCTGGCTTCGATCGCCGGCTACATCGAAAACGAGCGGAAGGGCTCGAAGCGGCCGTCGTTCGCCTCGGTGCACGGCCGCGACGCAGTTGAGGTGGCCGCCGCCGACCTGACCCTGGACAAGTTCCTCGACGAGGCCACCCTGGCCGCGGCTCCGTCGCTGACCGGACCGTCTGAGCAGGTGCGCACCGTGCTGCTGACCGGGGCCACCGGCTTCCTGGGCCGGTACCTGGCGATGGAGTGGTTGGAGCGATTGGATGCCGCGTACGGAGACGCCGACGGCAAGCTGATCTGCCTGGTGCGGGCCCGCTCCGACGAGGATGCCCGGCGCCGGCTGGACAACGTCTTCGACAGTGGAGACGCACAGTTGCTGGCTCGCTACACCGAACTGGCCGCCAAGCATCTGGAGGTCATCGCAGGTGACAAGGGTGAGTCGAATCTCGGCCTGGAGCAACAGGTCTGGCAACGGCTGGCCGACACCGTCGACGTCATCGTCGACCCGGCCGCGCTGGTCAACCACGTGCTGCCCTACAGCGAGCTGTTCGGCCCCAACGCCGTGGGCACCGCGGAACTGATCCGGGTCGCACTGACCGGCAAGATCAAGCCGTTCACCTACTTCTCCACCATCGGTGTCGGCGACCAGATCCCGCTGGGAAGTTTCACCGAGGACGCCGATGTCCGGGTGATGAGTCCGGTGCGCGCCATCAACGACGGCTACGCCAACGGCTACGGCAACAGCAAATGGGCCGGGGAGGTGCTGCTGCGGGAGGCCAACGACCTGTGCGGTCTGCCGGTCGCGGTGTTCCGCTGCGACATGATCCTGGCCGACACCGGTTACGCCGGCCAGCTCAACCTGCCGGACATGTTCACCCGGATGATGTTCAGCCTGGTCGCCACCGGCGTGGCTCCCGGCTCGTTCTACGAGTTGGACGCCAACGGCAAGCGCCAGCGTGCCCACTACGACGGCCTGCCGGTGGAGTTCATCGCCGAGGCGTCCACCACTCTCGGGGCCGCTGCCGGTGACGGGTTCGCCACCTATCACGTGATGAACCCGTACGACGACGGTCTGGGGATGGACGAGTTCGTGGACTGGCTGGTCGAGGCCGGCTACCCGATCCGGCGGATCGCCGACTACGGCGACTGGCTGCAGCGGTTCGAGACCACACTGCGGGCGCTGCCCGAGCGGCAGCGTCAGGCGTCGCTGCTGCCGCTGCTGCACAACTACCAGAAGCCGCAGCCGCCGATCTGTGGATCGATCGCCGCGACCGATCGCTTCCGGGCTGCGGTGCAACGGGCGGAAATCGGTGCGGCGAACGACATCCCGCACGTGACACCGGCGGTGATCGTCAAGTACATCACCGACCTGGAGCTGCTCGGGCTGCTCTGACCTCGCGTGACGGGGGGGGGGGGGGGGGGGGGGGGGGGGGGGGGGGGGGGGGGGGGGGGGGGGGGGGGGGGGGGGGGGGGGGGGGGGGGG
>NZ_CP084029.1:4587268-4774836 GCF_020181615.1 [Mycobacterium] crassicus | reverse complement strand
CCCCCCCCCCCCCCCCCCCCCCCCCCCCCCCCCCCCCCCCCCCCCCCCCCCCCCCCCCCCCCCCCCCCCCCCACCGCTCGCGTCAGGTCCCGAATTGCGAGTGAATTGCTCACCGCCGCAATAGGTTTAGCATCCGCTCCGCTCGGCGGCGCCGCGTTCGTCGGAACCGCTTCAACGCGTTAACGTTTGACGGTCCCGGCATTCGATGCCAAAATGGACCCAACAGTGACGACATCCCCGTGTGTCTTGGCCGGAAGGAGGTGAGGGCGAAGTGAGTCCCAGTGACGGGCCGTATCCCGATTCGATAACCAATTTGTCCCCCATTGTCCCCGGCGCTGTCGCTCTGGCCTGAACTGCGAAGGCCTGAACAGCGAATACTGCTATCCCGCAAGGGTGGCGCCGGCCGGTGGGTTTCCCGGCAGGAGAAAAATCATGACCTTCGTTACTTCCACCCGTTTTGTTCCGCCGATCAACGGATCGGCAGTGCGTCGGGCCAGCCGCCGCGTGGTCGGCCGGCTGCGTCACCTGGGCGCCCCGTCGGAGGCGGGCCCGCAGCAGCGCGCCGACCGCTACGTGGCGCACATGCCGACGGCGGTGCTCGGCGCCTGCTGAGTGCGGCTGTGCCAAACAGCGACCGGTCCCTCGCAAGCGGGTGGGCCCACCCCGTAGGTCGGGTGGGTCCACCCCGTAGGTAGGGGAGTGCCCCAGCGCCCGACTGCGTATCGCCTTAGGCCTGCACGATGATCGGGTCGCCCAGATGCACGCTGTCGAAGTACCAGGCGGCATTGTCCGGGCTCAGGTTGATGCAGCCGTGGCTGACGTTTGCGTAGCCCTGCGAACCGACTGACCAAGGTGCCGAGTGAACGTAGACCCCACTCCAGGTCACCCGAACGCCGTACTGGCCGTCGATGAGGTAGCCCTCCGGATCGTTGAGGGGAATGCCGATGGTGCGCGAATCGAACTTGACACTGCGCTCCTTCGACAGTGCCGTGAACGACCCGATCGGGGTGGGGCGCTTCGGTTTACCCATCGACGCCGACATCACCCGCACCACCTCGCCGTTGACGCTCACGGTGAAGGTGTGCTCGGAGATGTCGGCGACGGCCATCACGGCGTCACCGGTCTCGAATCCGGTTGACATCCCGTGGGCGTCGACGCTGATCTTGCTGTGCGGCGACCAGTAGCCGTCCGGAATCCACTGCACCACATCGGCGCTGACCCACTCAAAATGACCGCGGGGTGTGCCGTGTGCCGCCTTGTCGGACACCGCGATGTGGATGCCGCGTTCGGCCGCGGCCCGGTCTGCGACCGGCCCGGCGAACGTCACGATCACCGGGTAACCCACCCCCACCACCGAACCGGCAGCCGGCTCGATGGCCGCAACCGCGAGCCCCCGTTCCGGTGATGTCTGTGCCGCCTGGCTGACCCCGGCGGTTCCCGCCATCACCAAGGCCAGCGAGCCGGCCAGCGCCAAAATTCCCCGCCTCACGCTATACATGGCAACCATTGTGCCAAGCGAAACGGGTTTGGCGCAGCTTCAGGGACTCTGGGGGCTCTCGGCGGGCGCGAGCAGGCTGCCCCAGGCCGCCCTGGCTCCGGATTCACCGATGGTGTGGATGGCGAACATCGCCCCGCCGGACAGGGCGATCACCACGGCCACGATCCCCATCCGAGCCACCGGAGCCACGCTTCGTTCGCGGGCTGAGGCCACGTGCAGCCCGGCCAGCAGCGTCGCGGCCGCCGCCAGGGCCAGGGCCATGTAGACGCCGTACTCGCCGGCGGTCATGTGGGTGTCGAGTTGTGGTGACCCGTCGATCTTGCCGGTGTCGGCCAGCCATTCCCCGGCCCTGACCGTCGCCGGCGTGACCAGCAGCGTGACGGCGGCCAAGGCCGCCACCAGCCAGACCAGCCGCCTGCGTGCCGCCGGCCACAACGCGCACAGGATCAGCAGGATGGCGGTGAGCGGCACCAGCACCACCACTGAGTGCAGCAGCAGGACGTGCGCGGGCAGTCCGGCGATTGTCGTCATTGAGGGTCCTTTCGTCTCAGCACGGTCATGCGGAGTTGGCGGCGTGCGCCGCCGCGGACTCCGGAAGCGGTTCATAGCGAGCGAAACCGCGGGTGAACGAGCCGGCCCCGTGCGTCAGCGAGCGCAGGTCGACCGCATACCGGATCAGCTCGGTCTGCGGCACTTCTGCTTTCACACACGTGCGGTCGGAGCCGACTTTATCGGTGCCCAGCACCCGTGCGCGCCGGGCGGACAGATCGCCCATCACCGTGCCGACGAGGTCGTCCGGTATCAGTACCGTGACGTCGTCGATCGGCTCGAGCAGCTGAACCCGGCCGGTGGTGGCGGCGTCGCGCAGCGCTGCAGCACCGGCCATCTGGAAGGCGAAGTCCGAGGAATCGACGCTGTGCGCCTTGCCGTCGAGCAGACTGACCCGGATGTCGACGACCGGATACCCGTTCACCCCGGTGAGTCCCCGCTCCATCTGTGCTTGGACGCCCTTCTCCACGCTGGGGATGAACTGGCGGGGTACCGCGCCGCCGACCACGCGGTCGACGAACTCGAAACCCGAACCCTGTGCCAACGGCTCCACCGTGATATCGCATACGGCGTACTGCCCGTGGCCGCCGGACTGTTTGACGTGTCGACCGTGGCCTTTCGCCTTGGTGCCGAACGTTTCCCGCAGTGCCACCCGCAAAGCGACGGTGTCGACCGCCACCGCGTAACGATTGGCCAGCGTGTCGAGCACGATGCCCGAGTGCGCCTCGCCCATGCACCACAACACGGTCTGGTGGGTCTCCGGGTTCCGCTCGATTCGCAGGCTCGGGTCCTCGGCGGCGAGCCGGGCCAACCCGACGGCCAGCTTGTCCTCGTCGGTCTTGGCATGCGGGATGACGGCGACCGGCAGCAGCGGGTCGGGCATCGACCAGGGTTTGCACACCAGCGGTTCGGCCTTGTCGGACAGGGTGTCTCCGGTCTCGGCATGACTGAGCCGGCCGACCGTGCAGATGTCGCCGGCCATCACCGCGGTGGCCGGCCGCTGATGTCTCCCGAGCGGAAACGCTAACGCCCCGATCCGGTCGTCCTCGTCGTGGTCGCTGTGGCCACTGGCCTCGCCGAAGAATCCGGTGCAATGCCCACTGACATGAATTCCGCTGTCGGGCTTGATGGTTCCGGAGAACACCCGAACCAGGCTGACCCGGCCGACGTAGGGGTCCGAAGTCGTCCTGACCACCTCGGCCAGCAGCGGTCCGGTCGGGTCGCAACTGAGACCGGAGCGCTCCACGCCGTCGGGGGTGAAGGCCTCCGGAAGCCGATGCTCCGGTGGGGAGGGGAATCCGGCGGTGATGACCCCGAGCAATTCGGAGATGCCGACGCCGGAGCTGCTGCACGCCGGGATGACCGGAAAGAAGGAACCGCGTGCGACGGCCCGCTCCAAATCGCCGGTGAGCACCACCTGGTCGATCTGTTCGCCGCCCAGGTAGCGCTCCAGCAGCGACTCGTCCTCGGACTCCTCGATGATCGCCTCGATCAGCTCGCCGCGTCGCAGCTCGGCATCGGCCGCCTGGCACTGCTCGGTTGTCAGTAGCGCGACCAGGCCGGCGGGTTCACGCGACGGTCCCGGCTTCGCCTCTCCTTCGTCGAGCCTCGCTGAACCGTCGGCCCCGATCGGCAGGTACAGCGGCATCACCTTCGCACCGAAAGCTGCCCGCGCGGCGGCCAGGCTGGCGGGGTAATCGGCCCGGGCGTGGTCCAGTTTGGTGACCACCACCGCACGCGGCATGGCGATCCGGCTGCATTCCTGCCAGAGTGCCGTGGTCGCGTCGTCGATGTCCTCGTTGGCTGCGACGACGAACAGGGCGCTGTCGGCGGCGCGCAGTCCGGCCCGGACCTCGCCGATGAAGTCGGCGTAACCCGGCGTGTCGATCAGGTTGATCTTGACGCCCTCGTGCGCCAGCGACGCGCAGGCGACTCCGACCGAACGCTGCTGACGGATCTCCACGTCGTCGTAGTCGCAGACCGTGCTGCCGTCGATGATCGAGCCGGCCCGGGGCAGCACTCCGGAGGACACCAGCATCGCCTCGACCAGGGTGGTCTTGCCGGAGCCGGGCGGGCCGATCAACACGACGTTGCGAATGGCGGCCGGATCGGCCGCGGTGGGGGCGGCACCGTTTCTCGGCGTGGTCGTCTTATCTGCCATCTGCGCCGCTCCTGGTCTCGGCAATCGATCTATAGCCACCCTTCCCTCAACGGCCGCCCAACACAAGGAGTTCAGCGAAAACGCCGCGCCGACGGCGCCGGTGTCTGCGTCCCGGCGGGCAGCGGGGCCGCGGCTACGGGTTCTGCTCGCGGGCTGAGCGCGCCAATTCCACGGTGGCGGCGCGCAGCTCGGCGATCGAATCGATCGGCTGCCGGTATCCGACCCGGGTGTAGGCAATGCCGCGTTCGGTGATGACCTTCAGATCAAGGCCGTAGCGGTCCGCGCCGGAGCACGTCGCCGCCGTGGTATCGGGGTATCCACCCAGTACCTGCGCCATCGCGAGCAACGCGTCGGCGTGGTCGGCGTTGAGGTGCGAGATGGCGCCGGCCGCGTGCGGTGAGACCGGATCAGGCTGCGCGGCAAGGTAGTCCGCGCCGGTGGCCGAATCCATCCGGCCGTATCCACCCACCCAGCGCACCCGCTGCACGTGCAGCACCCACAGCGAGAAGTCGCTGTAGTCGATGTAGTACCTGCCGGCCGGTACGTGCGCCAGGTAGGCGTCGCGGGCCGCGGCGTATTCGTCGCCGCCGGGCTGGTGGACCACCCCGGCCAGCGTGACGCGGCCGCCGGCCAGCGGATCGGCGTGCGCGCCGGGTTCCACGACGGCGAGGCTGGCCCTCGGGTCGCGGGCCAGGTTGCGGCCGTGCTCGGCCAGATGGGACACGCACAGCACCGGAGCGCCGTCGAGCAGTCCGTAGGTGATCAGCGACGCCCACGGGTCACCGTCAGCGGTCAGGGTCGCCAGGGTGGCGGCATTGGTTGCAGCGGTGAGCGTCCGGGCCTCTTCGGCCGCCGAAGGTCGGGTGTCGTTCGCCACGGACGCCAACGCCGGCGGCACCGAGGGCGCATCGCCCGGGTCGCCGTGATCCCGGTTGGCCATGCCGGCACAGTACCTCGTTGCGTCGCAGCAGGGCGCCGTCCCGTTGAATGCCGTGCCGCTGAATCAGGCCTGCCACGCCGTCCAACGCTCGACGGCGATGGTGATCACCGGCCCGGCCAACACAATCGATTGGTATTGCGGGTACTTCGCCCGCAGGGCCTGATAGCCGGTACGCATGACCGGGCCGTCGCGGTGGACCGTCGCGGACCCGTCGGCCCGCACCCACCACAGCTGCGACCAGTCGTCGTCGTAGTGGTCCACCAACACGCTGACCCGCGAATTGTGCTCGATGTTGGTCAATCGGCGCAGTCGCTGGGTGGTCTTGGGTTTGGCATCCACCGCGGTGTAGACCACGTCGTCCAGCAGGGCGAACACCACCGGCACCAGGTGTGGTCCGCCATCGGGGGACACGGTCGCCAGCCGCCCCACCCGGGCCCGCGCGAACCGGGCCCGCGGGTCGCCACCGCCCATCACGTCAGCCTATCGTTTGCGGCCGGTACTGACGGTTCCGCTAAGCTTGACGTGTTTGTTTCGTCAACGTACCCACCGGCGACGTGCTGAGGATTTGGCGAGGCGCCCGGAGCGTGACCTGACCGCAGGAGGTAACCCTGATGAGCGGATCGCATCGCCCTAGCCGGTGGTGGCTGCTCAGCGTGGCGGCGGCTTCAATAGCCACAGTCGGTTTGGGTCTGGTGGCGCCGGTCCAGGCCGCCCCGACGCTGCCCGCCCCGCCGCTCGACCCGGGGGCGATGGTCGCGCAGGTCGGTCCGGCCGTGGTGAACATCGACACCCAGATGAACTACCAGAGCGCGGTCGGCGCCGGAACCGGCATCGTGTTGGACCCGAGCGGCGTGGTGCTGACCAATAACCACGTCATCGCGGGGGCCACCGGCCTGACGGCGGTCTCGGTCGGCAATGGCCAGAGCTACGACGTCGATGTGCTCGGTTTCGACCGCAGCCACGACGTGGCGGTGCTGCAACTGCGCGGCGCCTCCGGTCTGCCGGCCGCCAACATCGGTACCTCGTCGCGGGTGGCGGTCGGTGACCCGGTGGTCGCAATGGGTAATTCCGGCGGCCACGGAGGCACGCCCACCGCGGTGCCCGGCCGCGTCGTCGCCCTGAACCAGACCGTCTCGGCCGCCGACGAGCTGACCGGCACCACCGAGACGCTGAACAACATGATCAAGGCCGACACCCCGATCCGTCCCGGCGACTCGGGCGGTCCGATGGTCAACGCCGCCGGCCAGGTGATCGGGATGAACACCGCGGCCAGCGACAACTACAAGTTCGCCCAGCCGGGCGGCGAGGGCTACGCGATCCCGATCGACCAGGCGATGGCCATCGCCGGACAGATCCGGGCCGGTATCTCGTCGAGCACCGTGCACATCGGTGAGACGGCATTCATGGGTGTCGGTGTGGTGGACGACAACGGCGGGGCGCGTGTCGCCACGGTGCTCGCCGACACCCCGGCCGCCGGGACCGGTATCGCCAAGGATGACGTGATCACGTCGATCAACGGCCGGCCGGTGAACTCGGCCACCGATCTGACCGATGTGCTCGACCAGTGCCACCCCGGTGACGTCGTCACCCTGACGTGGCGCAGCCCGGCGAACGGTGAGCACAGCGCCACCGTGACCCTGGTGCCCGGCCCGGTCGGCTGAGGTCGGGCCACCAACGCGTGATACGCGAGCACTACGACAGCGAAACGAAGCTGTCCTGGGTGCTGGCGGCACTGGCCGGGCTGCTGGCCGCTGCGGCCTTCACCCACTCCGAGGGCTACTTCGTCACCTTCATGACCGGCAACGCCGGACGTGCGGTGCTGGGCGTTTTCAACGACAACCAGTGGCTGTCGATCTCGGCCGCGGCGCTGCTGTTCTCGTTCCTGGCCGGGGTGGTGGTCGCCTCGCTGTTCCGGCGCTACGTCTGGCCGTCGCAGCCGCACGGCGGGCTGGCACTGACCGCGGTGGCGCTGGTGGCGGCCACCCTCGTCGACTGGATCCGGGAGGGCGGGCCGTCGCTGCCGCTGCCCCTGCTGCCGATCCTGCTGGTCGCCTTCGGGGTCGGGGCGCTGAACACCACGTTCGTCCGCGACGGCGAAGTGTCGATTCCGTTGAGCTACGTCACCGGCACCGTGGTGAAGCTGGGCCAGGGCATCGAGCGGCACATCGGTGGCGGCAGCATCCGCGACTGGCTCGGGCATTTGCTGCTCTTCAGCGGGTACACCTTCGGCGCGGTCGTCGGCGGCGTCATCAGCCTGTTCGCCGGCGGTACCTGGATGCTGGCCATCGCTTCGGGGGTCTGCGCGGCGGCCACCGTCTACACCCATCGCTATGCCGACCGCCGCGGCTTGTGGCAGTAACCGGATTGTCGTAACCGAAACGCCGAGACCGGCGTTTGGCAGGTCCGCTCACGGACTTGGTCTGCAAAACGCCGGTCTCGGGTTGTGACGGTGTGGCGACCTTCGATCAGGTCGGGTCGATACCGACGCCCAGCACCCGCTGGATGTCGGGCTTCATCGCGACCAGCTGCTGGTTCCAGTACGGCCAGGCGTGCGTCCCGTCCGCGGGGAAGTTGAACACGCCGTTGTTGCCGCCGGCGGCCAGGTAGTTCTGCTGGAACGTCTGGTTGGTCCGCAGCGTCAGGCTCTCCAGGAACTTGGCGGGCAGGTCGCTGCCACCGAGGTCGTTCGGCGTGCCGTTGCCGCAGTAGACCCAGATCCGGGTGCGGTTGGCGACCAGCCGCGGGATCTGCACCATCGCGTCGTTACGCTTCCAGGCCGGGTCGGACGACGGCCCCCACATGTTCGTCGCGTTGAACCCGCCGGCGTCGCTCATGGCCATCCCGATCAACGTCGGCCACCAGCCCTCGGACGGGTTCAGGAAGCCGGAAAGTGCTGCGGCGTAGGGGAACTGCTGCGGGTAGTAGGACGCCAGGACCAGCGACGAACCGCCGGCCATCGACAACCCCACCACAGCGTTGCCGGTGGGCGACACGCTCTTGTTGGCCTGCAGCCAGGCGGGCAGTTCCCGGGTCAGGAAGGTCTCCCACTTATAGGTCTGGCAGCCGGTCTTGCCGCACGCCGGCTGATACCAGTCGGAGTAGAAGCTGGACTGCCCGCCGACCGGCATGACCACCGACAAGCCGGACTGGTAGTACTCCTCGAACGCCGGGGTGTTGATGTCCCAGCCGTTGAAGTCGTCCTGGGCGCGCAGACCGTCCAGCAGGTAGACGGCGTGCGCGCCGCCCGGCTGGAACTGGACTTTGATGTCATGGCCCATGGCTGCCGAGGGCACCTGGAGGTATTCCACCGGAAGCCCCGGGCGGGAGAAAGCGGATGCGTCGCCCGAGCCACCGGTAACGCCGACGAGCCCGGCCAGCAACACGGCCCCCACCGCCGCGACCCCCAGCCGGCGCGGTAGCCGACTGGCCGCGTGACGCAACTTCTCAACGCTTTTCATAGCTGTTTCCCATCCCAATGGTCGATCCGCAAGCTGCGGTCTTGATGCCTGCTTTTGCCCTGCTGCACGCAGTCAAACACGGTGTCGGGACGTGTCCTGTTCGCCGCCACGGGTTTTCATATCGCGGTTCGGCAACGATTGAGATTCGGCCCGGACTCGTAACCGGCCGGGCGGGCATTCGGGTAGGCATATAGTCGACGTAATCGTCGAGGCGAGGAGCAGGCAATGCAGCCGACTGGGACGGCCCCCGCGGGTCCGTTGGCCGGGGTGCGCGTCATCGAGATCGCCAGCTTCGTTGCGGTTCCGCTGGCCGGGATGACGCTGGCACAACTGGGTGCCGAGGTGGTGCGCATCGACCCCGTCGGCGGGGCCGCGGACTACCGCCGCTGGCCGATCGCCGAGGACGGCACCTCCATCTACTGGACCGGGCTCAACAAGGGCAAGCGTTCGGTCGTCGTCGATCTGCGGGCCCCCGACGGACAGCAACTGGTGCAGCGCCTGATCGCCGACAGTGGGGTGCTGCTCACCAATATGGCGGGCCGGCAGTGGCTTTCCTTCGACACCCTGTCCGCGCTGCGACCCGATCTGATTCACCTCGAGGTGCTCGGACGTGCCGACGGTTCCACCGCGGTTGATTACACGGTGAATGCCGCGGTCGGATTTCCTTTGGTGACCGGGCCCAGCGAATACGCCGCGCCGATCAACCACGTGCTGCCGGCCTGGGATGTGGCGTGCGGGCTGCACGGCGCACTGGCCGTCGCCGCCGCGGTGCATCGTCGCGAAGGTACCGGCCAGGGCTGCCAGATCCGGCTGGCGCTCGAGGACGTCGCCCTGGGCACCGCCAGTGCACTGGGTTTTCTCACCGAGGCGATGGTGAACGGAACCCGGCGCGAACCCATCGGCAACGCGGTCTACGGCCAATACGGTCAGAGTTTCACCAGCAGCGACGGGGCGGTGTTCATGATCGTCACGCTGACCGACCGGCATTTCCGTGATCTGGCCGAGATGACCGGAACAACGAAAGTCATTGCCGCACTGGCGCAGGCGCGGGACATCGACTTCTCCGACGAGGGGCAGCGCTACCGCTACCGGGATGTGTTGAGCGGGTTGTTCAGCGGGTGGTTCACCGAATGCACTGCGGCTCAGGTCGAATCCGCTCTGGCGGGTACTGCACTGCTGTGGGACCGGTACCGCAGCTTCGCCGAGGTGGCCGCCGACGAGCGCCTGGGCGACAATGCGATGTTCGCGGCGCTGCATCAGCCCGGGGTGGGGCAGTATCTGGCGGCCGGGCTGCCGGCGTCCATCGACGGCGCCCACCCGCCTGCGGTCGTGGCACCGGAATTGGGTGCCGACACCGGGCAGGTGCTCGCCGAACGCCTCGGGATGACTCCCGACGATATCGACCGGTTGTGCCAAAGCGGCACGGTGGCAACGGATTAGAAATCGTCAGATTAGCGAAGAAAGTGGGACGGGACATGCGTACTTTCGGATCAATCGAAGAACTCGGCGCATGCCAGGGGGAGCTGATCGGCCACAGTGACTGGGTGACCATCACCCAGGAGGCAGTCAACCTGTTCGCCGACGCGACCGGTGACCACCAGTGGATTCACGTCGACCCCGAGCGGGCCGCCGCCGGACCCTTCGGGACCACGATCGCCCACGGCTACATGACATTGGCCATGCTTCCGCAGCTGATGGCGCAGATCAGCCGCCTCGACGGGGTCAAGCTGGCGATCAACTACGGGCTGAACAAGGTGCGCTTCCCGGCCCCGGTACCGGTCGGCTCCAAGATCCGGGCCGAGACCTCCCTGGTCGAGGTGGCCGATGTGGGTGGTGGCGCCCACCAGGTGACCTACTCGACCACGGTGGCCATCGAGGGCAGCGCCAAGCCGGCCTGTGTCGCCGAGAGTGTGGTGCGCTACGTGCTCTGATTCGACGCCGGCTTGGCGTCCCGGCCCCGGGGGCGGGACGCGAAGTGGCGCGCGATGATCGCCGCGATGTGCAGGAACCTGCGGCGGGTGCCCGGCGCCATCTCCTGCATCACGTCGATCACCCCGCCGGGGCGTAGGTGTGGGTCGAACGGAACCTCGACCACTGCCTGGCCGTGCTGGAGGAACTGCGCGGTCAGGGCAGACCGGGTGCGTTTGTCGGCGTGACCGTCGGAGTCGTTGAGCACCACCACTGTGCGGTGCAGCAGGCCGCCCTGGCCGCGGTCGGCCAGCCACTCCATGGTCTTGGCGGCCGCCCCGGCCCCGTCCGCCCACGGCGAGGAGACCACGATCAGCGCGTCGAGGTCACGCAGCGCCTCCTGGGTGACCGGCGAGTCCATGGTCGAACCGCAGTCGATGATCGAGATGGCGAAGTGCCGGTCCAGGCGCAGGGTGGCCTCCCGGTATAGCGCGGCGTCGAGAATCCGTCGCCGCCCGGCCGCCGGCTCACCCACCAGCACGTACAGCCCCGCGGCGTTGGCGCCCACCCGGCTGCTGATGTCCGCGAACGACTGCATGCCCGCATCGGCCGCCAGATCCCAGTAGGAGCTGGTGGCACGCGGATCGATGCGGCTGCCGAGCCGACCGAACGCGGTGTCGGCGTCCACGGCCACCACGTGGTCGGTTCGGCGCAGCGCGGCGAACACCGAACCGACACTGGCTGCCACCGTCGTCTTGCCGACGCCGCCCTTTCCGAGGACACCCACCTTGTAGGTGCCGCGCGGCAGAGCCCTGATGGCCGCCTCGTAGGCGGTCTCCTCACGCTCGGCCGCCGACGGGCCCAGGTTGACCAGCCCCAGCGTCGCGGACAGCACGGCACGCCGCCAGCCGCGGGCCGGTTGCGGTCGCACCGGCCGCACCGGACCGGGAGGTGGGTAGGGCGGGTCCTGGGTGGGAGATGGGTAGGGAGGGTCCTGGGTGGGAGATGGATAGCGCGGGTCCTGGGCGGGTTGCCGGGGCGGCTGCGCCCAGGGCTGTTGCTGTTGGGGTTGTTGCGGCGGCAGCCGACTCCGCAGGAAGTCGTCGTCGGGGTTCATAGGCTCCTCGGGACATACGGCGGCGACGCGGCCAGCTGGGCCAACAACTGTGCAGCTTAACCGCGAACGCGTCCCTACCGCTGCGACCCCGCGTCAGCAGTCCTCAGCAGTCCTGGCCAGTACTCAGCAGTCGTAGTACAGCGCGAACTCGTACGGGTGCGGGCGCAGGTTGATCGGGTTGATCTCATGGTCGCGCTTGTAGCCGATCCAGGTGTCGATCAGATCCGGGGTGAAAACCCCTCCTTCGGTGAGGTATTCGTGATCGGCTTCCAGGTTGTCGATCACCTGGGCCAGCGTGCCCGGGGCCTGCGGGATGTTGGCGGCCTCGTCCGGGGGCAGCTCGTAGAGGTCCTTGTCGACCGGCGCGGCCGGCTCGATCTTGTTCTTGACCCCGTCGATTCCGGCCATCAGCATGGCCGAGAACGCCAGATACGGGTTGCCCGAGGAGTCCGGGCAGCGGAACTCCAGGCGCTTGGCCTTGGGGTTGGTGCCGGTGATCGGGATACGCACGCACGCCGAGCGGTTGCGCTGGCTGTACACCAGGTTGATCGGGGCTTCGAAATGCGGGACGAGGCGCTTGTAGGAGTTGACGGTCGGGTTGGTGAACGCCAGCAGCGACGGGGCGTGGTGCAGAATTCCGCCGATGTAATGCCGGGCGGTGTCCGACAGTCCGGCGTACCCGATGTCGTCGTAGAACAGCGGCTCGCCGTCCTTCCACACCGACTGATGCACGTGCATGCCCGAGCCGTTGTCGCCGAACAGTGGTTTGGGCATGAAGGTGACGGTCTTGCCTTGGGCCCAGGCGGTGTTCTTGATGATGTATTTGAACAGCATCAGGTCGTCGGCGGCGTGCAGCAGCGTGTTGAACTGGTAGTTGATCTCGGTCTGGCCGCCGGTGCCGACCTCGTGGTGGCCGCGCTCCACGGTGAAGCCGGCGTTGGTCAGGTTGGTGGTCATGGTGTCGCGCAGGTCCACGTACTGGTCGACTGGCGCCACCGGGAAATAGCCCCCCTTGGGCCGGACCTTGTACCCCCGGTTGGCGCTGCCGTCCGCCTCGGTGGGCCGGCCGGTGTTCCACCACCCGGAGACCGAATCCACCTCGTAGAACGAGCCGTTCATCTGCGAATCGAATGACACCGAGTCGAAGATGTAGAACTCGGCTTCGGCGCCGAAGTAGGCGGTGTCGGCGATCCCGGTGCTGGCCAGGTAGGCCTCGGCCTTGCGGGCGATGTTGCGCGGGTCGCGCGAGTAGGGCTCGCGGGTGAACGGGTCGTGCACGAAGAAATTCAGGTTCAGCGTCTTTGCTGTCCGGAAAGGGTCAATGCGTGCCGTGGCCGGGTCGGGCAGCAGCATCATGTCGGACTCGTGAATGGACTGGAAGCCGCGGATCGACGAACCGTCGAATGCCAGCCCTTCGGTGAATACGCTCTCGTCGAGCGCTGCAGCAGGAATGGAGAAGTGCTGCATCACGCCCGGCAGGTCGCAGAATCGGACATCGATGTATTCGACGTTCTCGTCCGCGACGAGCTTGAGGATATCGACGGTCATAGTGGTCTCCTTCGCATGCAGACAGCCAGACGATAGGCAGTCCACATTTCCCGAACATGATCCGGTTATTGCGCTGAAGTAACGCAATACTCACCGGATTACCGTTTGCGCAGCGGGTGGCACACGCCGCGGATTCGGGTATATCGTGACGATGCCTGCTGGTAATTTTCAGACAGGTCAGCCGTTCAACGTCGCACGGACCAGAACTCCCGAATCGCATCGTCGAACCCTCCGCCGATGCGACAGGTACGTGCGAAGGTCAGGTGCTGATGGCATCCACCCGGATAGGGCTCTACAACCCCGCGTTTGAACATGACGCGTGCGGGGTGGCCATGGTCGTCGACATCCACGGGCGACGCAGCCGCGACATCGTCGACAAGTCGATCACCGCGCTGCTGAACCTCGAACATCGTGGCGCCGCCGGCGCCGAACCGCACAGTGGGGACGGTGCCGGGATCCTGATCCAGGTGCCCGATCAATTCCTGCGTGCGGTAACCGATTTCGAACTTCCAGCTGAGGGTTCCTACGCAACCGGGATAGCCTTCCTGCCACAGTCGGCCAGAGAGGCGGTGTCGGCCTGCGCCGCGGTGGAGAAGATCGCCGAGGCCGAAGGGTTGCAGGTGCTCGGCTGGCGTGACGTCCCGATCGACGACTCGTCGCTGGGAGCGTTGGCCCGCGACGCGATGCCCACCTTCCGGCAGCTGTTCCTCGCCGGGGCATCCGGCATGACCCTGGAACGCCGCGCCTACGTCGTTCGCAAGCGCGCCGAGCACGAGCTGGGCAGCAAGGGCCCCGGTCAGGATGGACCGGGTCGGGAAACCATTTATTTCCCAAGCCTTTCCGGTCGCACCCTGTGCTACAAGGGGATGTTGACCACGCCGCAGTTGAAGGCGTTCTACCCGGATCTGGCGGACCCGCGTATGCAGAGCGCGCTGGGCATCGTGCATTCCCGGTTCTCCACCAACACCTTTCCGTCCTGGCCGCTGGCGCACCCGTTCCGGCGGATCGCGCACAACGGCGAGATCAACACCGTCACCGGCAACGAGAACTGGATGCGTGCTCGGGAGGCGCTGATCCGCACCGACGTCTTCGGCTCCAAGGATTCGGGGGGGTCGGTGACCGCGAAAAGCACAGCCGACAAACTGTTCCCGATCTGCACACCGGGCGCCTCCGACACGGCTCGATTCGACGAGGTGCTCGAGCTGCTGCATCTGGGCGGCCGCAGCCTGCCGCACGCGGTGCTGATGATGATCCCGGAGGCCTGGGAGCGACACCAGAACATGGACGGGCCTACCCGAGCGTTTTACGAGTACCACGACTCGTTGATGGAGCCCTGGGATGGCCCGGCCTCGATGACCTTCACCGACGGAACCTTGGTGGGTGCGGTGCTGGACCGCAACGGTCTGCGGCCGTCGAGGATCTGGGTCACCGACGACGGGCTCGTGGTGATGGCGTCGGAGGCCGGCGTGCTCGACCTGGATCCGGCCACCGTGGTGCACCGGCAGCGGCTGCAGCCGGGCCGGATGTTCCTGGTGGACACCGCCGCCGGCCGGATCATCTCCGATGACGAGATCAAGTCCTCGCTGGCGGCGGAACGTCCCTACCAGGAGTGGATCGACGAGGCGCTGATCCCGATCGAACAGCTGCCGCCGGGGGATGCCCCGCGGATGGAGCACCACCGGGTGTTGTTGCGCCAGCAGGTGTTCGGCTACACCTACGAGGAGCTCAACCTGGTGCTCGCGCCGATGGCCCGCACCGGCGCCGAACCGATCGGATCGATGGGCACCGACACCCCGGTCGCGGTGCTCTCGGCACGGCCCCGGATGCTCTACGACTACTTCCAGCAGATGTTCGCCCAGGTGACCAATCCGCCCCTGGACGCCATTCGCGAAGAAGTGGTCACCAGCCTGCAGGGCGCCGTCGGGCCCGAGGGCGACCTGCTCAACACCGCCGAGCCCACGTGGCGCCAGGTGGTGCTGCCCCAGCCGATCCTGAGCAACTCCGATCTGGCCAAACTGGTCAAGCTGGACCCGGATCAGCGGATCGGTGCGCGGGGCCCGCACGGGCTGTCCACCGCCGTCATCGACTGCAGGTATCCGGTGGCCGACGGCGGCGACGGATTGCGTGCGGCGCTGCAGCGGGTCTGCGAGCAGGCCTCGGCGGCGATCGACAACGGTGCCTCCTTCCTGGTGATTTCCGACCGGGAGTCCGACGAGACGCTGGCCCCCATCCCGTCCCTGCTGGCCACCGCCGCCGTGCACCATCACCTGGTTGCCGAGCGCAGCCGCACCAAGGTGGGCCTGGTGGTGGAGTCGGGCGACGCCCGTGAGGTACACCACCTGGCGGCGTTGCTGGGGTTCGGCGCTGCCGCCGTCAACCCCTACCTGGCGTTCGAGTCCGTCGAGGACATGCTCGATCGGGGCCTTATCGAGGGAGTCGACCACGAACGGGCGGTGGCCAACTACGCCAAGGCCGCCGCCAAGGGCGTGCTGAAGGTGATGTCCAAGATGGGGATCTCGACGCGGGCCTCCTACACCGGCGCACAGCTGTTCCAGCCGGTCGGCATCTCCCAGGACGTGCTCGACGAATACTTCACCGGCCTGTTCTGTCCGATCGGCGGGATCACCCTCGACGACATCGCCGCCGATGTCGCCGCCCGGCACGGGCTGGCCTATCTGGACCGTCCCGAGGAGCGCGCCCACCGCGAGTTGCCGGTCGGGGGTGAATATCAGTGGCGCCGCGAGGGCGAGTACCACTTGTTCAACCCGGAGACGGTGTTCAAACTGCAGCACTCCACCCGCACCGGCCAGTACGCGGTGTTCAAGGAGTACACCGCGCTGGTCGACGACCAGAGTGAGCGACTGGCCACCCTGCGCGGCCTGCTGAGGTTCAAAGCCGGCCAGCGGCCGCCCGTTCCGATCGACGAGGTGGAGCCGGCGACCGAGATCGTCAAGCGATTCGCCACCGGCGCGATGAGCTACGGGTCGATCTCCGCCGAGGCGCACGAGACCCTGGCGATCGCGATGAACCGGATCGGCGGCCGGTCGAACTGCGGCGAGGGCGGCGAGCACGCCGACCGCTACCAGCCCGACCCGAACGGCGACTGGCGGCGCAGCGCGATCAAGCAGGTCGCGTCCGCCCGATTCGGCGTGACCAGTGACTACCTGGTCAACTGCACCGATCTGCAGATCAAGATCGCCCAGGGAGCCAAACCTGGTGAGGGCGGCCAGCTTCCGGGCAACAAGGTGTACCCGTGGATCGCCGAGGTTCGGCACGCCACCCCCGGCGTCGGACTGATCTCACCTCCGCCGCACCACGACATCTATTCCATCGAGGACCTCAAACAGCTGATCCACGACCTGAAGAACGCCAACCCGACCGCGCGCATCCACGTGAAGCTGGTCGCCGAGAACGGGGTCGGGACGGTGGCGGCCGGGGTGTCCAAGGCGCACGCCGATGTGGTGCTGATCTCCGGGCATGACGGCGGCACCGGGGCAGCGCCGCTCACCTCGCTGAAGCACGCCGGGGCGCCGTGGGAGCTGGGGCTGGCCGAAACCCAGCAGACGCTGCTGCTCAACGGTCTTCGGGACCGGATCGTGGTGCAGGTGGACGGTCAGCTCAAGACCGGCCGGGACGTGGTGATCGCCGCGCTGCTGGGCGCCGAGGAGTTCGGCTTCGCGACCGCGCCGCTGGTGGTGTCGGGCTGCATCATGATGCGGGTCTGTCACCTGGACACCTGCCCGGTAGGGGTGGCCACCCAGAACCCGGAGTTGCGACGGCGCTTCACCGGGCGGCCCGAGTTCGTCGAGAACTTCTTCTGGTTCATCGCCGAGGAGGTACGTGAATACCTTGCGGCCCTGGGATTCCGCACCATCAACGAGGCCGTCGGCCAGGTCAACGCGCTGGACAGCACGTTGGCCCGGGCGCACTGGAAGGCGCACAAGCTCGATCTGGCAGCGGTGCTGCACGAGCCGGATTCGGCGTTCATGAACCAGGATCTGTACTGCACCTCTGGCCAGGACCATGACCTGGAGAAAGCTCTGGATCAGCAGTTGATCGTGATGAGCCGCGAAGCCCTGGACGCCGGGACCCCGGTGCGGTTCAGCTCCGAGATCTCCAACGTCAATCGGACGGTCGGCACGATGCTCGGCTACGAGGTCACCAAAGCCTATGGTGCCCAAGGCCTGCCCGATGACACCATCGACATCACCTTCACCGGATCGGCCGGCAACAGTTTCGGGGCGTTTGTGCCGTCCGGCATGACGCTGCGGGTCTTCGGCGACGCCAACGACTACGTCGGCAAGGGCCTGTCCGGCGGCCGGATCGTGATTCGCCCACCGGTCGATGCGCCCGACGGCTATGTCGCCGAGGACAACATCATCGGAGGCAACGTGATCCTGTTCGGTGCCACCAGCGGTACGGCGTTTCTGCGCGGCGTGGCCGGTGAACGATTCGCGGTCCGCAACTCCGGGGCGGTGGCGGTGGTCGAGGGCGTCGGCGACCACGGCTGCGAATACATGACCGGGGGCAAGGTGGTGGTGTTGGGCCGTACCGGGCGCAACTTCGCCGCCGGCATGTCCGGGGGCGTCGCCTACCTCTACGACCCCGACCGGCACATCGACGGCTGCCTCAATACCGAGATGGTGGATCTCGACGAGTTCGACGACTTCGACTCCGACGATCTCACCTGGCTGCGCGGCATCTTGAGAGAGCACGCCGAGGCCACCGATTCTGCTCCCGCCCGGGCGATCCTGGGCGACTGGCTCAACCAGAGCCGCCACTTCGTCAAGGTGATGCCACGTGACTACCGCAGGGTGCTCGCGGCGGTCGCCGAGGCGAAGGAGAGCGGCACCGACCCGAACGAGGCGATCATGGCGGCAGCTCATGGCTGATCCGAGAGGTTTCATCAAATATCCCCTGCGCATCCTGCCGCAGCGGCGTCCGGTCTCCGAGCGGCTCGGCGACTGGAACGAGGTGTACGAGGAGTTCGCCGAGGACACGCTGCGCCAGCAGGCGGGCCGCTGCATGGACTGCGGTATCCCGTTCTGCCACACCGGTTGTCCGCTGGGCAATCTGATCCCGGAGTGGAATGACCTGGTGCGCACCGGGCGTTGGCGCGAGGCGTTCGACCGGCTGCACGCCACCAACAACTTCCCTGATTTCACCGGGCGGCTCTGCCCGGCACCGTGTGAGCCGGCCTGTGTGCTGGGTATCAATCAGCCCCCGGTCACGATCAAGCAGGTCGAATACGAGATCGTTGAGCGAGGGTTCAAAGAAGGTTGGGCGGACCCGATTCCACCGTCGGTGCGCACCGGGAAGTCGGTCGCGGTGGTGGGTTCCGGGCCGGCCGGGTTGGCCGCCGCGCAACAGCTCACCCGGGCCGGGCACGCGGTGACGGTGTTCGAGCGCGACGACCGCATCGGCGGGCTGCTGCGTTACGGCATACCGGAATTCAAGATGGAAAAGCGCATCCTGGATCGGCGGCTGGCGCAGATGGTCGCCGAAGGCACCGTGTTCGCCACGGGCGTGAACGTCGGCGTGGATGTGACGGCCGATCAGTTGCGCAGCGACTTCGATGCCGTGGTGCTGGCCGGTGGTGCCACCGCCTGGCGCGACCTGCCGATCCCGGGCCGTGAGCTCGGCGGAATCCACCAGGCGATGGAGTACCTGCCGTGGGCGAACCGGGTGCAGGCCGGTGATCTGGCCGAGCCGCCGATCACCGCGCACGGCAAGAAGGTGATCATCATCGGCGGCGGCGACACCGGTGCGGACTGCCTGGGGACCGTGCACCGCCAGGGCGCCACCGGCGTGCACCAGTTCGAGATCATGCCGTGCCCGCCGGAGAACCGTGACGCCTCGACGCCGTGGCCGACCTATCCGCTGATCATGCGAACCAGCGCCGCGCACGAGGAAGGCGGCAAGCGGGTGTTCGCGGTCAACACCGAGGAGTTCATCGGCCGCGACGGGCAGGTGGCGGGCCTTCGCGCCCACGAGGTGCGGCGCCAGGGCGGCAGCTTCGAGAAGGTTGACGGCACCGACTTCGAACTCGAGGCCGATCTGGTGCTACTGGCGATGGGGTTCGTCGGCCCGGAACGGTCGGCGCTGCTGACCGGCCTGGGGGTGGAGTTCACCGACCGCGGCAACGTGGCTCGCGACAGCGGCTTCGCCACCGCGGTTCCGGGCGTCTACGTCGCCGGCGACATGGGCCGCGGGCAGTCGCTGATCGTTTGGGCGATCGCCGAAGGCCGTGCCGCTGCGGCCGGTGTCGACCGGTTCCTGATGGGCACCACCGCGCTGCCGTCCCCGGTCGCGCCGACGGCGGTACCGATTCACTAGCCTCCCTGAGCACTTCGGTATCAAATGCAACAGAAGCAACACGATTCGGCGAGTCGTGTGTTGTTTGCCACCGAACGGGTGTCTAATGGTCGGCAGTACGCACTGTGTTAACGATGCGTTAACTCAGTGCGCATTTTCCAATCTGGTCCGAGCCAGGGCGGGGGTCAGCGCCGTGCACATCAACCCGATATACCGATACCGGATGGGCCGTATGGCCTGGTCACTGCTGCGTCATCCGCGCAGGAGTCGTGAGTTTCCGGCCAAGCACGAGCGACTGATCACGGCCGACGAGCTGTTGCGCTTCGCGACCTAGCTGGCTCCCATGGCGGCGTCCGGCGGAGACGCTCGCCTCTCGGGAAGTTTGCTGGCCGGTGTCAGCGCGTGGCCGAGGTTAATAATCCCGAGTCCCGGATCGTCTCGGCCAGTGGCTCCAGGACACCCGGGTCATATGGCACCGGCAGATAGATGATCGCCAGGTCAAGGCCGTGCGCGCCGAGCGCCGCCGCATCGTCGACCACCTTGCGGTAGTCGCGATCGGGCTCCAGACGCAGGTGCGCCGACAGTCGAATCTCCTTCGGGTCGCGGCCGATGTCGGCGCAGTGACCGGCCAGCACGTCGCGCTTGCGGGCGAACTCCTCCGGTGTGCCCCCGACGAAGTTCCAGTGCTGGGCGTAGCGCGCCGTGATCTTCAGCGTGCGCTTTTCGCCGCTGCCGCCGATGCAGATCGGCGGGTGCGGACGCTGGGGCCCCTTGGGCTCATTGCGAGCGGCCTTGAGCTGGTAGTAGCGGCCATCGAAGTCGGTCGTCTCGTCGCTGAGCAGGCCGACGAGCACCTGGCAGGCCTCCTCGAACCGATCGAAGCGCTCCTTGAGGCTGCCCAGCTCGATGCCGTAGGCGCCGGACTCCTCTTCGTTCCAGCCCGCACCGATCCCCAACTCCAGCCGACCGCCGGAGATGATGTCCAGCGCGGCAGCCATATTGGCCAGCACGGCCGGGTGCCGATAGTGGATGCCGGTGACCAGCGTGCCCAACCGCAACCGGGTGGTGGCCTGGGCCAACGCGGTCAGCGTCGTCCAGCCCTCCAGGCACGGCCCGGCGGAATCGGTGAAGATCGGATAGAAGTGGTCGAACGTCCAGCCGGACTCGTAGACGTCGATATCGTCCGCGGCCTGCCAGACGGCCAGCATGTCGGACCAGGTGGTGTTCTGCGGTGAGGTTTTGAACGCGAAACGCATTCAGCCGAGCGTAGTGCGTTTCCCCGCCCGGCGAACGAAGATCACCGTCGGGTTAGGCTCACCGGTGTGCTGATGGCTCTGGGAATCGACACCAAGGTGACGCTGCTGGCGGCCGGCCTGATCTTCCTGCTGGCGCTGCTGCTGGGCGTCTGGAAGTACCAGCAGATCGCCACCTCGGAGAACCACCAGGCCCATGTCTACGTCGACATCGCACATCGTGCGGCCCTGATGTACTCCTTCGCCACCCTGCTGGTCGCGGTGTTCGTCGAACTCAGCGGCTGGCCCACCTGGGTCAACCTGACCGCGGCGATGGTGGTGGTGTACTTCTTCGTGACCGCGATCGGCAGCTACATGCTGCACGGCGCATTGCGTGACACCACAAACCAATTTGAGAAGCCCGGTTGGCTCTTGCGGGTCGGTATGGTCCTGCTCATCTTCGGCGAGGTCGGCGGCTTCGCGGTCCTGCTGGCCGGATTCGGCGCCGCCCAGTTCTGAGCGGCCTCAGGGAGTCTGACCGTAAATGCTGCTGACCCAGACATGGGTCAATGTGTCGACCACCATCTCGTGGGGGACCGACGGCTCCTCGGCCACCAGCGCCGCCATCATGGTGCGCTCGTTCATCTGATTCAGTGACGTCGCAAGATTCAGGGCGTCGATGGTCACCGGCGCCGCGCCGCGCTCACGTTCGGCGGTGATCATCGCGGCGGTCTGCTCGATCCACTTCCGCATGAAGCCGTTCCACATCGCCTTGAATTCCGGGCTGGTGGCCAGCGCCTCGGTGCCGGCCCGGGCGATCGCGCGGTGCGAGTTGAACGCCATGAAGAACGCCTTGATGCCGCTGCGCCAGATGCGGCGCGGGTCGGTGGGCAGCCGTTGCACCGCCCCGACGAACTCCGAGTCGGCGGCCGCGATCAGCGGCTCCAGCAGGGAGAGCAGCACCGCATCCTTGGACTTGAAATAGAAGTAGAAGGTGGGCCGCGAGATCCCGGCGCCCTTGGCCAGGTCGTCGACCGAGATCTCGGCCAGCGGACGCTGCTCCAGCAGCCGTTCGGCGGTCGCCAGGATCGCCTGCTCGCGATCGTCGCCGGACGGCCGTGTCCCACGGCGTCCATGACGGGTCGCATTCGGGCTGGCCATGGCGGCTACTTTACACGATGTCGACTTAATCAACAGGGTGTTGACCGACTCAACACACCGTTGATAACCTGGCGCCATGACTGAACACCTCGATGTTGTGATCGTCGGCGCCGGCATCTCCGGTATCAGCGCGGCCTGGCACCTGCAGGACCGCTGCCCGAACAAGAGCTACGCAATCCTGGAAAGCCGGGAGAACCTCGGCGGCACCTGGGACCTGTTCAAGTACCCCGGCATCCGTTCGGACTCCGACATGTTCACCTTGGGCTTCCGGTTCAAGCCGTGGCGGTCGGCGCACTCGATCGCCGAAGGGGCGGACATCTGGAACTACATCAACGAGGCCGCCGCCGAGAACGGCATCGACAAGCACATCCGCTACCAGCACCGGGTCGTTTCGGCCGACTGGTCCGACGCCGACAACCAGTGGACGGTCACCGTCGACAACAACGGCGAGCAGAAGCAGATCACCGCGTCGTTCGTGTTCGCCTGCAGCGGCTACTACAACTACGCCGAGGGCTACTCCCCGGAGTTCCCCGGTGCCGAGGACTTCGCGGGCACCATCGTGCACCCGCAGCACTGGCCGGAGGACCTGGACTACGTCGACAAGAAGATCGTGGTGATCGGCAGCGGTGCCACCGCGGTGACGCTGATCCCCGCGCTGGCCAATTCCGGGGCCGGGCACGTGACCATGTTGCAGCGTTCGCCGACCTACATCGGGTCGCTGCCCCTGGTCGACCCGTTCGCCGTGCAGGCGAACCGGTTCCTGCCGACCAAGGCGGCGCACTTCGCCAACCGCTGGAAGGCGATCGGTTTCAGCACCCTCCAGTACCAGTTGGCGCGGAAGTTCCCGAAGTACATGCGCAAGACGCTGATGACGATGGCCAAGCACCGGCTGCCGGAAGGCTTCGACGTGCAGAAGCACTTCGGGCCGCGGTACAACCCGTGGGACGAGCGGTTGTGCCTGGCGCCCAACGGCGACCTGTTCAAGACCATCCGCAGCGGCAAGGCGGACGTCGTCACCGACACGATCGACACGTTCACCAAGACCGGGATCCGGCTGAGCTCCGGCCAGGAACTCGACGCCGACATCATCATCACCGCGACCGGCCTGAACATGCAGCTGCTGGGCGGGGCGTCACTGCTGCGCAACGGCGAGCCGATCGACCTGCCCAAGGCGATGACCTACAAGGGCTTGATGTTCTCCGGCGTGCCCAACGCCGCGGTGACCTTCGGCTACACCAACGCGTCGTGGACGCTCAAGGCCGACCTGGTCTCGGAGTTCGTCTGCCGGGTGCTCAACTACATGGATGAGAACGGTTTCGACCGGGTCGAGGCGCAGCACCCCGGTGCCGCGGTGAAGGAAGAGCCGTTCATGGACTTCAGCCCCGGCTACTTCCGCCGGGCGATGGACGAACTGCCCCGGTCCGGCTCGGAGGCCCCGTGGCGGCTCAAGCAGAACTATCTGCTGGACCTGCGGCTGATCCGGCACGGCAAGGTGGACGAGAAGTCGCTGAAGTTCAGCAAGCACCGGGCACCGGTCAACGTTTAGCCGCCCTCGGGCCAGTAGTAGGAGTCGGGGTAGGGTCGGGACCCGAAGATCGCGGTCCCGATCCGCACCTCGGTGGCGCCCTCGGCGATCGCCAGGGGAAAGTCTCCGCTCATTCCCATCGACAGCCGCGGCAGTTGGTGGCCGCGTGCGGCGGCGTCATGGCGCAGCTCGCGCAGCCGGCGGAAGCAGCCGCGGACCGTCTCGGGGTCGGAGGTGTTGATGGCCAGCGTCATCAAACCCCGCACCCGCAACGTGGGATAGCCGGCCAGCTCGTCGAGAAACGCCGGCAGTCGATCGGGCTCCAGGCCGTACTTGCTGGGCTCATCAGAGGTCTTGACCTGCACCAGCACGTCGATGACGCGTTCTTCGGCGCGCAGGTGCCGGTCCAGCGCTGCGGCCAGTTTGGGCCGGTCCAGTGATTGAACCTCGGTGGCCAGCCGCGCCACCACGCCGGCCTTGTTGGTCTGCAGATGCCCGATCATCACCCAGTCGATTCCGCAGTCGGCCAGCGGCTCGAACTTGTCCCGGATCTCCTGAACCTTGTTCTCGCCGAACCGATGCAGGCCCAGGTCCACCGCCGAGCGGATCATCTCCGGGCCGAACGTCTTGCTGACCGGCAGGATCGACACCTCCGCCGGGTCGCGCCCGGCATCCTGACATGCCGCGGTCACCCGCTGCCGGATCGTGTTCCAACGGGTTGCCAGGCTGTCGGGCTGAGTCGGCAGCGACACGGCTATCCCACGACCACGATTCCGTCGTCGTCGCTGTAGGCGATCTCGCCGGGGGCGAAGCTGATTCCGCCGAGTTCGATGACGACGTCGCGTTCACCGGCGCCGGTCTTGGTGCTCTTGCGGGGATTGGTGCCCAGCGCCTTGATGCCGATGTCGAGAGTGCGCAGCGTCGCGGCATCCCGCACGGCGCCGTGCACGATCAGCCCCGACCAGCCGTTGGCCCGGCCCAGCTCGGCGATGACGTCGCCGACCAGTGCGGTGTGCAGCGACCCGGCGCCGTCGATCACCAGCACCCCGCCGTCGCCCGGACTCGACAGCACCGACTTGAGCAGGGCGTTGTCCTGAAAGCAGCGCACGGTGCTGATCCGGCCGGCGAACTCGGTACGCCCGCCCAGCTGGCGGAACTGGATGTCGCAGCTGCGCACGTCGGTACCGATCTCATCGACCAGATCGGCGGTCGGCCGGAAGGCGTCGGGCACAGCCGGGCTCAACCGCGGCGCGCGTGAAGCAGCCGGCGGAGCAGCAGCAGTCCGAACAGGGCGAGGATGCCGGCGGCCAGCAGCGGAACGGGCGACTGCCCGGACGGCGACGGTGCCACGGCGAGCGGGTTGCGGGCCGCATCCACCGTCGACTTAGCCTGCGCCGCAGTCTCTTTCGCGGCATCGGTGAGCTTGCCTGCGCCATTGGTGGCGGCGGGTGCGGGAGCCGCGGCGGGTGCCTTCTTGGCTGGAGCCTTCTTCGCGGGTGCCTTCTTGGCGGCGGCCTTCTTAGCCGGAGCCTTCTTGGCGGCCTTGGCGGGTGCCTTCTTGGCCGGCGGGGCGGCCTTCTTGGCCGGTGGTGCGGCCGGTGCCTCCGGCGGCGGGGCGGCCGGCGGATCGGCCGCAGCAGGAGCGGCGGGTTCGGCGGGCTCAGGCGCGGTGGCGGATTCGTGGTCGGGTTGGCCCTGCGGGTCGGTCATACGGCGGCTCCTCTGCGGGGTACTGGTCTCAGATCAACTCGGCAACACCGGCAACGTTGCCCATCATGCCAGCATCCGCCGGTGGTCACCGATCGGCAGCGATCAGGACCGGCGCCGATTCAGCCACAGACCGGCCCCGACAAGTGCCACCGCACCGGCCACGAACGGCCAAATCGGCAGGTCATCGCCGGGGTCGGCGTAGCGGCGGGGGAGCGGCGGTGTCGGGGCGCTGTGGTCGGAGACCGCCGGCCCGGGTTCGCCGGTTCCGGCCACCGTCAGCTGGAACGGCCACGAACCGGACACCACATGGCCGTCCGCGGAGGTGACGCGGTAGTTGACGGTGTAGATGCCCGCCGGCCCGAGTGGGCGGACGGCGACGCTGGCGACCGCACCGCGAACCTGCGTTTCGCCGGTGGACCACAGGTGCCCGTCGGGACCGACCACCGTCATGGCCGCGAAGTTGGTCTGCAGCTGCTCGTTGAAGGTGGCGCTGACCCGTTCCGGCCCGCGGGACACCTCGGCGCCCCCGACCGGGTCCGTTGACACCAGCACGGCGTGCGCGGCGGCCACCCCGGGGGGCACCACCGGCGTCACCAGCACGGCCAGCGCGAACAGCCCCGCGCAGGCCAGTCGCACGGCCCGCGTCATGGCCGCCGCCGGCTCAGGGCGACTGCGGCGGCCAGCGCGGAGACCAGCAGCGCGGCGCCGCCGAGCAGCCGGGCGGGGTTGTCGGCGTGCCCGCCGCGCGGCGCATCGGCCTGCGACTCATCGGTCGGTGCCGGTGCTGCCGAGACCGACGGCGCCGGGTGCTGGGCATGGTGTTCGGGCGCCTGTGCAGGCCCCTTCGCCAGGTGCAGCGAGGGCACCGGGTGCTCCGCCTCGCCGCCGCCGGGTGGAGGCGGCTGGTCCCAGCGCACCACGGTCCCATCGGCATAGCCCTGCGCCGAGGGAAGTCCACGGTCTCGGTGTCGGGCAGTTTCATCTTGATCTGGAACAGCCCGAACTGGTCGGCGCCGATGCCGGCGCCCGGTGCCGCGGTCCAGGTGACGGACCGCACCACGCCGGTCTTGGCGTCGCGGTCCAGCCGAGCGGTCCAGCCCGGCTTGGTCTCGGTGCGCGCCGCGGCCACATCGGGCAGTGTCACGGTGAGTTCGGTTGTGGCAGAACCGGTCGGCGACTCATTGGGAACTTCGAAGGTGACCATCGCGAAGTTGCCGCGGACCGCGCCGGGACTGCTGGCGTGTACATGGGCCCAGGCCGGCGCCGTACCGGCGATCGAACCGGCGACGGCGACGGCGGCGACCAGTGCGCAGGCCCGGCTTGCGGCGCCTATGAGGCTCATGACGGCAACCCCAGCCGGGCCATCACATCGGCGTCGATTCCGTCGAGCTGCTCGCTGATCGAGGCGTAGCCGACCCGGCGCCGATCGCCCGGCATGGTCTCGATGGCCGTCACGGCGGTGGCGAGGTCGCTCAACCGGTCGGTGATCGCCGCGACGAACTGCTTGGTCTCGGCGTCCTTGGGCTTGCGGCCCTGCACCTCACGCAGCGTCTTCTCCGCCCCGGCGATCCGCGCCGAAAGCCGGGCAGTGTTTGAGGTGCCGGAGAACTCGCCGATGCGGGCCAGCGGAATCCCGAGGCGGGCGGCTCGCTGCTCGTCGATCAGCCCTCGCACCGCCATGGCGGCCCGGTACACCACCGGCACCACGATGGGCGCCAGCATCCTGGACACCACCAGGGTCCGGCGGATGCGCGCGGGCGACAGCAGTTTCCCGTCGCGGGCGGCCTTGAGCTGACTCTCGGCCGCCTTGAGCGTGGTGCGGTCGCGATCCCGCTCGGATTTGAGCTGTGCCTTCAAGGCCCGGGCGTCGGCGCGCTGGGTGGCTTTGAAGCGCTTTGTCTCGCCCTTGGCTGCCAGTCGTGCCTCGAGTTTGGCGCCGGCCTTCAGGGCACGCGCCTCGGCACGCCGGGTTGCGCGGCTCTTGCGTTTTCTGAACAGGCCCATCGCGGCCGCCTCCCGGTGTCTCGCTGGAACCGATCAAGCCAACCCTAATGGCGGTGCCGGCACCTCAGGCGCTGAGGTGCTCCTTGCGGCGCAGCTCATCGATCCGCTCCAGCACATCCTGCTGGGATTCCCGAGACAGCCCGACGGCATTGGTCGCGATGCGCCGGACACCGGCGTCGCGGACACTGTCCAGCCACGACAATTCGGTGTCGAGCTTGGCGAAGTAGTCGTCGTCGGTGAAAAACGCGGGCTTGATCCGAAAGAAGTTGGCCAGCGCGGCCATGGTGGCCACCGACGGGTTCGTTCGGTTGCCGGATCGGAGCTGGGACAGATAGGGGGCAGACATGGTGATGCCCTCCGCTTTGAGTGCCGCGATCACCTCGGCGGACGTGTGCGGTCCTCGTCCGGGCGGATAGACGACGTCGAAAAGGCGGTTCAAGCGGACAGCGAACGTCGCGCTCATCGATAGGACCTCCAGGGGGTCGGCAGGCGGTCGGTAAACGGTCGGCGGGGGGTTCGCCGTCACGTCTGATGATTTGCTGATTCATCGTAGCCATAGATACCGACACAACCAAGGGTGATTCTCCGGCTAATTCGATCTTGATTTGAAGCGGTGCATTCGCGCACTCGGTTATCGACCGCTTCGGTGGCTTCGGTGTCTGTTTTTGTGGCGTACCAAGCACAATTCCGTCGCCGTAGGTGGCCGGCAGTCTGTGCGAGACCCGGACAGTCAGTCCTCGGCGCTGGACGGCCCTCCGGCGAAGTGAAGTTTGCACCGTCTGTCCGATTTTCAGAAAAATTTGCTACCGCGCTGCCGAATCGTCTCCCGCAGCCTGTCCTGAACGGCGCAACGTGGCCTGCCGAAGCGCCGCGCCGAGCGCCAGCAGAAGCACTACGACGATCGATGCGACTGCCACCGCGCGCTGCCCGAGCACCTCGTCGAGCAGCATCCACAGTCCGAAAGCCAGGAAGAGCAGCGCAGCCGCGCTGTGCAGCAGGTTCTCCGGCAGCCGGCGATGCAACACCACTCCGACCGCGATCGCCACCGCGTCGGCCAGCACCATGCCGATCGTGGCGCCGAGCCACACCCCGAGCCAACTGTGGTCACTGGCCAGGGCGACCGTCGCCAGCATCGTTTTGTCGCCCAGTTCGGCCAGTAGCACCGAGGAGACCACCGCGAACAACGCAAACCGCGGTTCGCGGACCGGGGCGTCCCCGCCGGCGCCGGTGTTGCCCTCCCGCCACGTCCAGGCCGCGAAGCCGAGGAAGGCGACCCCCGCCACCGCGGCTATCGGCCGAGCGGGCAGCGTCAGTCCCAGGAAATGCCCGACGGTCACCGAGATGCCGTGGACGGCGAATGCGGCAATGCCCACGCCGCTCAGGACCAGCCACCAGCGGTGCCGCAGCGCGTAGGACATGGTGATCAGCTGTGACTTGTCGCCGAGTTCGGCGAGGAAGACCACCCCGAGGCTGATCAACATGGCGGCAAGCATGTGGCGTGCCCTTTCGACAGCTGCCGAGGCTAGTGACTCCCGGGCCGGTGCGCCAGTGCGAGCGGGATTTCGGGAATCCGAATCGAATGATCCGGCCGGCGGATCAGTGGATTCGAATTGCCTTATGCGGCAAGGAGCATGGCCAGGACAGCGGTATCGGGGTGGCTGACCGGGTCCACACCGACCCGGCTCACCATCGATGTGATGGTGCCGTCGGATTCGGCCTCGACCCAGGCTGCCCGGTGTTCCAGGCCCAGGTAGGGCAGGCCGGGCAGCAGTACACATCCCGACGCCGCGCCCCGGCACTCCGGCAGGGAGGGAATGGTTTCCGAAGGCGGGTGCAGCATCAGCAGTGCCGACGGCTGATGGTCGGCGAAGTATCCCGGCGCGATCGCGCTTCTGCCGGAAATGGTGCCCTCGGCCATCAGTAGTCCGACCGAGCCCGGGCCCGGATGGTCAGGGAGTTCCTCTCGGGTGCCGAACACTGTTGTGGTGGAGAGTAATCCGGGCATGGACGCGACCCGGACCGCGATACCGAGTAGTTGCGCCCACTCTTTGGTGGAATCCGGCCAGCGGCCGAAGACCACGAAGCCGTGCAGCTCGCCGTGAGAATGAAACGGGGCGACTTCGATCGCCCGGCCGGACCCTGTCGTCTCCATCGCGCACCCTCCGCGTTACTGGCTCGCCTGCATTTCAGCGGGTGGGTTGCCTGGCAGCATGCGACAACGGCCGGACAGGTGCAAGGAGACACGACGGGGCGCCGGATAACGAATCGGTGAGGAAACGACAAGTGGGGCACCGCGTCAATGACGCGATGCCCCACCTCTGTCGGTAGTGCGACTATGCGGCTAGAAGATCAGCCCCGAGGTCTTCGACGTGGCGGCCGCGAACCGCGACTGCACGTCCGCCCAGTTGACGACGTTCCAGAACGCCTTGACGTAGTCCGCCTTGACGTTCTTGTACTGGAGGTAGAAGGCGTGCTCCCACATGTCGACCTGCAGCAGCGGGATGATGCCCAGCGGCACGTTGGCCTGCTGGTCGTAGAGCTGGAAGGTCAGCAGCTTGCCGCCCAGGGTGTCGTAGCCGAGCACCGCCCAGCCCGATCCCTGCAGCCCGTTGGCGGCGGCGGTGAACTGCGCACGGAACTTGTCGAACGACCCGAACGCGTCGTCGATGGCAGCGGCCAGTTCGCCGGTCGGCTTGTCACCGCCGTTGGGGGACAGGTTCTTCCACCAGATCGAGTGGTTGACGTGGCCACCCAGGTGGAATGCCAGGTTCTTCTCGTTCAGGAAGATCGCACCGTGGTCGTCGTTCGCGCGGGCCTCTTCGAGCTTGGCCAGCGCGCCATTGGCGCCGGCGACGTAGGCGGCGTGGTGCTTGCTGTGGTGCAGTTCGTTGATCTGGCCCGAGATGTGCGGCTCAAGGGCTCCGTAATCCCAATCCAGGTCGGGCAGGGTGTAGTCGGCCACGGGGTTCCTTCCTTCAAACAGTCCTGATCCGGTGTCGATCACCGTTGATCATTGTCGACTTGCGTTGACGGTCTTTCGGTACCCCACCACCGGCGCGTACGCGGTGTGGTGGGGCCACCTCGGTCCACATTGCTCCAACGCCGGGTGTACCGCAACAAGGGGTCGCACCGTCCTGCGGCGATGACCGGGGCGGCAACGCGTCAGGTCAGGACGAGCGCAAGCAGGATTGTCAGCAGCACCAATGCGATCAGGCCGGCGCGCAGCGACGCCAACAGGTAGCCACGCCGGTAGGTCGACGATCCCGGATACCAGCCCGTTGCCGTAGCGACCGGTCGCGGTCCCATCGGATGTGCCGTCATTTCGCCGCCACCAACATCCCTGTGCCCCCAACCTCACTGTGCGCCCACCCCCGTGAGGCGCATCACAGTCAATCTGTGACGACGATCATAGCGCTTCGCCCGCCAAGTGGAAAAATTCGACCGGTACCGCCCGGCTCGCCCGCATCGATGCACCCCTCTCGCTTGAAATGCGGATCGCGCGGCCGGCGGCAGCTGGTTAGCGGATCAAGAGATTTCGCCCAGGGCTGTTAGTCAGCTCACTCCACCGGCGGCGCGTTATCCACAGCCGGTGTGTTCAATGGCGCGCAAAAGGCACCTCATCGCCCGTATAGCCACCCTGTGGATGTGTGGATAAACCTGTGGAAACTGTGGATAGCTTGGTGATTGCTGGCCGGGTCCCGACCCGGCGGGGTGGGCTGTCCACCGACTCCGTTGTGGAGGTCTCGCGCCTGGCGCCGCGGTCGTCGCTGTGTTGATGGCGGCGACCCGCAGCGGTCGACTCCGTCGACCTTGCGGTCGTCGCTAGGCTGGTGCGGTGATTCAGGTGTGCTCCCGGTGCGGCACGCGGTGGAACGTGCGCGATCGGCGGCGGGCCTGGTGCCCGCGCTGCAACGGCGCGCTGTGGGCCCCGCTGACGCCTGAGCAGGAAGCCGAGTTGCAGTGGACCGCGCCCGGGCCTGCGGGCCCCCCTGTGCCGCAGGGCGCGCCCCCGGAGTCGCCGCCCCGGCTGGGACAGGGCTACCGCTGGATCGCGGTGCGCCCCGGCCCGCCGCCTCCCCGGCGCCGGTCGCTACGTCCGCTCGGGCCCACCCCGCGCTACTCGGTGATGCCGCGTTGGACGCTGATGGGTGCGCCGAATCCGATTGCGGCGCAGGGAAAGAAAACGGAGAGTGCGGCGCCGCCGCCACGGGCGATCGAGAAGGCGATCCGCGGCGCGACCGCTGCGCTGGGTATCGCTGCGCTGGTGCATGCGCTGATTTATCTGCTGATGATCGTCAACCGCACCAGGCTGCTGCATCCCGTGATCGCCGACGGCGCGGTCTGGCTGGGCCGGCTGGCCGGCATCGCCGCGATTGCGGCGGTGATCTACTGCGCGGTGGTGCTGACCCGTTGGCTGCTCGCTCGCCGGTCGGCGGCCTTCACCCGATTGCACCTGCCCGAGTCGCGTCCGGCCTGGGCGCTGTGGGCCGGCTGTCTGGTGCCGTTGGTCAACCTGGCCTGGGCGCCGGTCTACGTCCTGGAACTGGCCAAGCGCGAGGACCGGACGGCCGCGCTGCGCAAAACCATCGTGCGGTGGTGGCTGGTGTGGGCGGCGAGCACCGCGGCCGCCGTCTTCGCGACCGCCACCAGTTGGACCGACAACGCCCAGGGCATCGCCAACAACATGGTGGCGACGGTGTTCGCCTACCTGCTCGGGCTGGCCGCGGTGGTGACCGCGGCCCGCGTGGTCGAGGGATTCGAGCAACGGTCGATGGGACGGCCCGCCCACCACTGGGTGGTGGTCGCCGACGACCGAGTCGCCGCGCCGACACCGCCGCCCGCGGCTACGGGGGCGGTCGGGCCGGAATCGGGGCTGGATTCGGGGACGCGAGCCGGCGCGACACCGGCCGCGGTTCTTGAGTCCGACGGGCGGGAACCGGCAGCATAAGGCCATGGCGCGGCCGGACGACTTGGTGGTGAAGCACCCGTTCGTGGTCGCCCACCGGGGCGCGTCGGCCGATCGGCCGGAACACACCCTGGCCGCGTACGACTTGGCACTGCAGGAGGGCGCCGACGGCGTCGAATGCGACGTGCGACTGACCAGTGACGGGCACTTGGTCTGCGTGCACGACCGGACGGTGGATCGGACGTCCACGGGCGCCGGGGTGGTCAGCGAGATGACGCTGTCGCAGTTGCAGCGCCTGGACTACGGCGCCTGGCACAAGGGCCCGCAGACCGACCCACCGGACGCCGCCGGCAATGGAGATACCGGTCTGCTCACCCTCGATGCACTGGTGGCGATGGTCCTGGACTGGCACCGGCCGGTGAAGATCTTCATCGAGACCAAGCATCCGGTGCGCTACGGCGCCTTGGTCGAGCGCCAGGTGCTCGCCCTGCTGCAGCGGTTCGGGATCGCCGCCCCGGCCTCGGCGAGCCGGTCACGCGCGGTGGTCATGTCTTTCTCGGCGGCGGCGGTGTGGCGAATCCGCCGGGCGGCGCCCATGCTGCCGACCGTGCTGCTCGGCTCGGCGGCCCGCTACCTGGGCGGTAGTGCGGCGACCACGGTCGGGGCCACCGCCATCGGTCCATCGATCGAGACGCTGCGCGAGCACCCGGAGTTGGTGGATCATGCGGCCGCTCGCGGCCGGGCGTTGTACTGCTGGACCGTCGACGAAGGCGAGGACGTCGACTTCTGCCGGGACGTCGGCGTCGCGTGGATCGCTACGAATCAGCCCGCCCGAACCAAGGCGCGGTTGCGGGCGGGCTGATCGGCAGGTGAGTGCGGGGACTATCCGCCGGCGATCCGGGGTGCGCCGGCTTCCGGTGCCGGGGTGCCGACCTCGCGGGCGATGAAGTTCTCCAGCTCGAACATGTTGTGGCCGGCACGGTCGGCGACCCGCAGCAGCCGGGTCATGGTGGCGACCTCCTCGACCTGTTCGCGCAGGAACCACTGCATGAACTGTTCGCCGAGGTGATCGTTTTCGTCGCGGGCGGCGCTGGCCAGTCTGCTGACCTGGTCGGTGACGGTGTTCTCCTGGTCGAGCATCAGCACCAGGGCGTCGCGCGGGGTGTCGAAGCGGTTGCGGACCCCGTCCGTGCCGGGGATCTCGACGGCGATGTCGCGGTCGAGCAGGTACTGCACCATCATCATCGCGTGGCTGCGTTCCTCGACGGCCTGGGCGTAAAAGAATTTCGCCAATTGAGGCAAATCGCTGCCATCGAAATAAACGGCGACCGCGACGTATTGCTGCGCTGCCGTGAATTCGTGGTAGATCTGTTCTTGCAGCAGTGCGTGGAATTTCGAAGTATGGTTGTCGTTCTCGGTCATGATCGCCATACTACCCAGGTCAGACAGGGTGTGCATCCAAGGCGAGGCTTACTCAGGACAGCTTTGCCTAAGTAAAGATAGGATAGGCTCAAATTCCGTCGACGGCGTGTTTTAATTCGATCCCAGTCAATTATCGCCTCCGGTTGGTGGCGCCTCGTCACGGCTCAATGCGTCGAATAGCCGCCCAGCCGCCGCGTGGTCCCAGACCACCGCGTCACCGGCATCGGTGTAGGTGAACTCGCCGACCGGCACGGTCAGCATCGTGGTGGGCCCGCGCAGCGCCCAGCCCAGCGCGGCCAGGTCCAGCACGCCCGCCCCGGCGTCCACCGTCACCGCATGGGCGACGGCGCGGGGCACGGCGTACCACCGCACCGGGTTGAGCCACACCGTCGGGTCGGTGGTGCGGGCCAGCAGCGCGGACAGGAACAACCGCTGGTGGTCCATCCGGTCCAGGTCGGCCCGTGGGGTGGCCCGGCTGCGGACATAACCCAGGGCCGCCCGCCCGGTCAGCTTCTGGCAACCGGCCGGCACGCTCAATCCGGCCAGCGGGTCGTCGATCGGCTCGTCGGGGCAGAGCGTGACCCCACCGAGTGCGTCGACAAGCGCGGCAAACCCGCCGAACCCGATCTCCAGGTAGTGGTCCAGCCGCAGTCCGGTGGTCTGCTCCACGGTTCGGGTCAGCAGCGGAGCCCCGCCGAGGGTGAAGGCCGCGTTGATCTTCTCGTGGCCATAGCCGGGAATGGGCACATAGGAGTCCCGCGGGATCGACACCACGGTCGCAGGGGAGTCCGAACCCGGATCCGGCAGGTGGATGAGCAGCAGGGTGTCGGTGCGCCCGTTGCCGATGTCCCCGCCGGTGGTCAGCTCGTGCTGTTGCTCGACGGTGAGGTCGGCGCGACTGTCGGAGCCGACCAGCAGCCACGTCGTACCGCGCCCCTGCGGCGGCCGGTCGGCGTAACCGGAGAACACCGCGGCGCGCTGCAGTGCGGTGTCGAGCCAGGCGCCGGCGCCGATCACGCCGGCCGCGCCGAGTAGTACCACCAGCACCGTGAACACCGCGAGCCGGCGCGGCCAGGATCGGCGTCGGCGCGGTCGGGATCTGGGCGGAGGGGACCCGGCCGTGCGCGACGGTGCCACCCGCCGTTGCGTCGGCGGCGGCGGCGGTGGACCCGGCGCCGGCCGAAGCGGTGGTGCCGGACGCGGTGGTGCCGGACGCGGCGGTGCCGGCGGCGGTGACTGGTGCGGGTAGCGGTGGAGTAGCGGTGGCGGCTCACGCCGGGGCGGCGGCTGCTGCCCCCAGGGGCGCTGCGGCCCGCCGGGTCTGCGATCGCCGTTCACCTGCCCAATCTACGCATGAGGGCCGGTCTCCGGCGAGGTGGTGATTTCGCTGACCGGCCTTGCCTATACGCGAAACCATCGCCCGTAAATGGGTGTCAAACACCATGGCGATGACCGGGGCACGCCCCGAAAATGGTGTGACCAGTCGAGTTATTCGCCGTGCCGACGCTTCGCGATTCCTGCTGCACCAATGACGAATCCGCCTTCGAACAGCTGGGCGGATGACGTCTGCGCCCGTCCGAATATCAAGGCAGTCAACAGATCTGAATGAGTGGAAGGAACACATTGGTGCCCGACGAGATCTCCTGCGAGCGATGCGCTGAGCCTGCTCAAGTCACCCAGCCCCCGCCACCCGAGGCGCGTCGTACCCGTCCCGGGTATGACCGCGTGACGAAACTGTCGTGGGTGTTGGCCGGGCTGGCGGGGCTGTTGGGCGCTACCGCGTTCACCCATTCCGCGGGATACTTCGTCACTTTCATGACCGGCAACGCCCAGCGCGCGGTGATGGGCTATTACGCCGAAGACGAATGGGCAGCGGCATCGCCCTGGCTCGCGGTCTCAGCCGCGCTGCTGTTGGTCGCGTTCGTCGTCGGCGTGGTGAGTGCGTCGTTGTGCCGCCGCCATCTCTGGCCGACGCGGCCGTATTCCACCACGGTTTTGACAACGCTGGCGCTGGTGCTCGCCACGGTGCTCGACGCCACCCTGTTAGGCGGCCCCGAGCTTCCGCTGCCCTTCTTCCCGATCGTGCTGATGACGTTCGGTATCGGCGCACTCAACGCCACCTTCGTCGATAAGCACGGCGAGGTGTCGATCCCGTTGAGCTACGTCACCGGCACGCTGGTGAAAATGGGCCAGGGCATCGAGCGGCACCACGCCGGGGGAGAACTCACCGACTGGCTGGGGTATCTGTTGCTCTTCGGGGCCTTTGTCCTGGGTGCGGGGATCGGTGGATTCATCGGCCTGGTCGCCGGCGGTACCTATATGTTGGCGATCGCCAGCCTGGTGTGTGCGCTGACCACCGGATATACGTATTTCTATGCCAGCCACCACCGACTCTGGAGCTGAGCCCACCCCATTTGCCGAATGAATCTCCTGTTTTCTCAGGTGATATTAGCGGTATTCCCAACAAATTGTTATGTTGACAACACTGATTGTCGCCACCATCGCGGAAAGAGGTCTACCCAGGATGACTCGTCGGTGGAACACCAAGCGGAACCGTCGCGTCGTCGGGTTGGGTACGGCCGTAGGGGCGTTCCTGGCGTTCGGGGTGACACCGCTGACCGCCGCACCGGTGGCGTCCGCCGAGGTCTTCGACGACGTGTTCGACCAGGCGCTGACGCCGTTCGTGGATGTGACGACCGGCGGGCTGGACTGGGATGCGGTGTTCAACCCGGCCGCCTGGGAGGCGTTCTTCAGCCCGGCGCAGTGGGACGGACTGCTGGCCGGGGCGGCGGCCGCATCGCCGAGCCTGTTGGCCCCGGACCTGACGGGGATGGTGCACGACTGGGTCTACACCCCGCTCTACACCGGCATCGACAGCTTGGTCAGCAGCTCCTGGATGGCGCCGATCGTCGACGGGTTCAACCAGCTCAGTGGGGCGCTGGGCTTGGGCGCGATGATCGGTGACGGTGCGGCCGGTACGCAGGAGCATGCCGCCGGTGGTGCGGGCGGCTGGTTGTTCGGCGACGGCGGGGCCGGCTGGGACAACACCGCGGTCGGTGGCGTCGGTGGCGCCGGTGGCGCGGCCGGGTTCTTCGGCAACGGCGGTGTCGGTGGCACCGGCGGCGAGGGCGGCGCCGGGGGCATCGGCGGTGCCGGCGGCTGGTACATGGGCGTCGGTGGGACCGGTGGCGCCGGCGGCGACGGGGTGACCGGCGGCATCGGTGGTGCCGGTGGTGCCGGGATCGGGTGGATGCTCGGTGTCGGTGGAACCGGTGGCGCCGGCGGCGACGGCACTCACCTCGGCGGCAACGGTGGTGACGGCGGCAACGGCTCGGCCTGGTTCGGCGGTGGCGGCGACGGCGGCAACGCCGGCAACGGCGTCTACCAGGGCCAGGGAGATCTGCCCGGCCTGGGCGGGGCCGGCGGCCTGGCCGGTGCCCTGGGCACTCACGGTGCGGTCGGCCACTTCGGCGTGCTGGACGGAGCCCCGGAGAAGGGGCTGGCCGAACTCGGCACCGCCGGCAAATGGATCGTCGACCACGACGGCCGGGTCGTCATCCTGCAGGGCGTCAACCAGGTGTACAAGTCGGCGCCGTTCACACCCGGTGGCGACGGCTTCGGCGACGACGACGCGGCGTTCCTGGCCGCCAACGGATTCACCGCGGTGCGGCTCGGCCTGTACTGGGACCAGATCGAACCGCAGCCCGGCGTGTACAACTTCGCCTACCTGGAGTCGGTCAAGGAGACCATCGAGACCCTCAAGGCGCACGGCATCGTCAGCATCCTCGACATGCACCAGGACCTCTACAGCGTGGAGATCGGCGGCCATGGCGCACCGGACTGGGCGACCATGTTCAACCCCGACGACAACGACACCAGCGCACCGTTCCCGTTCGGCTACGCCCTCAACCCCGCGCAGAATCAGGCCTGGGATGCGTTCTGGGCCAACGAGAAGGTCGACGGCGTCGGGCTGCAGAACCACTACGCCCGGATGTGGCAGACCGTCGCCGACTACATGGGTGGCACGCCGGGGGTGGCCGGCTACGAGATCATGAACGAGCCGTGGGCCGGCTCGCCGTGGTTGGCCAGCCTGCTCGGCAACCCCCACTTCGACCGCGAGACGCTCACCCCGTTCTACGACCAGGTGACCTCGGCGATCCGGTCGGTCGACCCGAACACGACCGTGTACTACGAGCCGAATGTGCTGTTCGGCAACGCGACCGCGGCGACCCACCTGGGCGGGCTCGAGGACAAGAACACCGTCTTCGCGTTCCACGACTACTGCATCTTCGACGCCCTGGGCGGTGGCACCTCCACCGGCTGCTCGATCTGGGACGGGATGATGATGGACGGCGCTCAGCGGTACGTCGACCACTACGGCGTCCCGGGGGTGGTGACCGAGTTCGGTGCCACCGGCAACATCGACACCATCGCCAGCCAGCTGAACTCGATCGACCCGCACAAGTTCGGCTGGCTCTACTGGGGCTACAACGACACGGGCCGACTGGTGTACAACCCCACCCTGCCGCCGACCGGCGACAACGTGGACGAGCCGATCGTGGCGACGCTGGCGCAGCCCTACCCGCAGGTGATCGCCGGAATCCCAAGTGCTTGGTCGTTCTCCAACGGCGTCTTCTCGTTCAGCTACTCCACGGCGATGGCCGACGGCTCGGGCAGCTTCGCCGCCGGATCGGAGACCAAGATCTCGATCCCCGACATCCAGTTCCCGAACGGCTACCAGGTCAGCGTCACCGGCGGCCAGGTCGTTTCGGCGGACAACGCCTCGGTGCTGGTCATCGGATCCAACGGCGGTGCGAGCACGGTCACCGTCACGGTGACGCGCGCCGCGGGCTGAGGTCTGCCCGCGATCAGCGCAGCCAGCCGAGCTTGTCGGCGAACAACGCGTACCCGACGAACGCCACGGTGTCGATCAGGCTGTGGGCGAGGATCAGCGGCCACAGCCGGCCGGTGCGCTGCCAGGTGTAGCCGAACACCAGCCCCATGGCGATGTTGCCCAGGCCGGCTCCGAACCCCTGGTAGAGGTGGTAGGCCCCGCGGAGCAGGGCCGAACAGGCCAGCGCCACCCAGGGTGCGACCCGCAGCTGCCGCAGCCGGGTCAGCAGATAGCCGACGACGATCACCTCCTCGGCCCATCCGTTGGCGAAGGCGATCACGATCAGCATCGGGGCGCGCCACCAGGTGTCGCTGATGGCCGCGGGGACGACGTCGGCGTTGAGGCCCAGGGTGCGCGCCAGCAGGTACAGGCCCAGCCCCGGCAGGCCGATCAGTGCCGCCAGGCCCAGGCCGCCGGCCAGATCGGAGCGCCGCGGTAGCCGGGTGAGCCCGATTCGGGCAGGGCCGTATCCGCTGCGCCACAACAGATACACCGCCAACGCGCCCCAGGCGATGAGCTGCACCGCCCATGCGGCGTTGAGGCCCAGGTCGATGACGTCGAAGTAGGACCGGCGTGGGTTTAGGGCGATCCGTTGGGCACTGAGGTCACGCAGTACCGCGTCGGCCAACTGCAGCATGGCGGTGACAGCGCTGAGCCCGTAGGTGACCGCCAGTACCACGACGATCTCCAGCCGCAGCGCGTGTCGCTGGGCCGCCGGCTCGGTCACCCCGACACGGTAACCGCTGGGTTGGTGCAGCGGTTCCAGCTTCGCCTCTCCTTCGTCGAGGCTCGCTGAACCGCTGGACTGGTGGCGCTACCGTTGGCGGGCTTGCAGTCCGTTGAGGAACGGGCAGCCCATCAGCGCGCGCACCGCCCGGTTCAGGCTCAGCACGTCGGCGACCGGCCGCGGGAAGCTCAGCCGGACGTCGTGGTCACCGTCGAGGTTCTCCACCCGCAGCCACATTCCGTAGCGGTCCACGCCCAGGGGGCGGGTCTGTCCGCGGCGCAGCCGCGGCGGCAGCTTGATGGTGGCCAGCCGGGCGACCAGCTCGGGATGCGCCGAGTCCAGGTGCTGCAGCCAGTGCGCCTCGATCGCGCAGAACGGGTCGGGCCGGGCCGCCAGCAACTCGTCCACCGCAACCGACTCGGCCCCGGTGGTATCGGCCAGCACGGCCGACTCAGGTGTGAGGCGCAGCAGGGAGTAGCCGATGTCGCCGTCCCCGGCGCGGTATTGCCCGGCCGCGGAACGCGGCGAGATCACCTGCAGCAGAGCTGGATTCGGGTCGGCTGCGGCGATCTGGTCCAACAGCGCGACGATCTCGGGCTCCGGTACCGACCGCAGCCGGCCACGGATCCAGACCAGTGCGCGCACCCGTTCGCGCAGCCGCAACGGTGAATGGTCGGTCAACTCGAGCATCGCCGGTACGCCGGACTCGGTGTCGGCAGCGTCGGCGACCGGGTCGCCGGCCGGGACGGCGATCACCAGGGATCCGTCCGGCAACAGGTGGCAGACCGGCGCGGTGACCGGCTCGGCGTCGGCCGAGTCGGCGATCGCCAGTAGTGCCTGACCGCGGATGCAGGCGCTGCGAATCCGCTCCGCGGACGTCGGGACGGTTCCTGCGGTGCTGACGGCCATCGATCACCCTTTCGGTAAGTGAGGTAAGGCTAACTTAATAACTGATGCCCGTCGGCGCAACCATTCAGTGCCGGCAGCGCCTCGCCGGGGCCGCGGCGGCCGCGTCCACGGCGGGCGGCCGATAGGGTTGTCCGGTGACCCGCATCAGCTATCTCGGCCCGGCGGGGACCTTCACCGAAGCGGCGCTGCTCGCCTTGACCAGCGCCGGCCAGGTTCCCGGCGCCGATCATCGACCGGTGCCGGCCGAGAGCACCCCGGCCGCGCTCGACGCGGTGCGCACCGGCGCCGCCGACTACGCCTGCGTGCCGATCGAGAACTCGATCGAAGGCGGCGTGACCCCCACCCTGGACGGACTCGCGGCCGGTTCGCCGCTACAGGTGTTCGCCGAAACCACCCTGCATGTGGCGTTCTCGATCGTGGTCGCGCCGGGCCGGGCAGAGGCCGACATCCGCACCGTCGCCGCTCACCCCGTGGCCGGCGCCCAGGTGCGGCGCTGGCTGGCCGAGCATCTGCCCGGGGCCCGCACGGTGCCCGCGAACTCCAATGCGGCTGCGGCGCAGCAGGTCAGCGACGGGCTGGTCGACGCCGGGGTGAGCACCGCGCTGGCCGCCGAGCAGCGCGGGCTGGCAACACTGGCCGCCGGTGTGATCGACGAACCCAACGCGCGCACCCGCTTCGTGCTGGTCGGTACGCCCGCGCCACCGCCGGCGCGCACCGGCGCCGACCGGACCTCGGTGGTACTCCGCCTCGACAACGCGCCCGGCGCCCTGGCCGCCGCACTGACCGAATTCGGAAGCCGCGGAATCGATCTGACCCGCATCGAGTCCCGCCCGACCCGCACCGAGTTGGGTACCTACCTGTTCTTCCTGGACTGTGTCGGGCACATCGACGACGGAACGGTCGCCGACGCACTGCAGGCGCTGCGCCAGGGCTGCGCCGACGTGCGGTACCTGGGCTCGTGGCCCGTCGGGCAGGATGGCCGACAGGGGGTGGCGAGGTGAGCGGGCGGCTGGTGCTGGTCCGGCACGGCCAGTCCTACGGCAACGTCGACCGCCGGCTCGACACCCGCCCGCCCGGCTCGGAGCTGACCCCGCTGGGCCGCGACCAGGCCCGGGGTTTCACGCTCGGCGGGCCGCAGCGCACGATGCTGGTCGCGCATTCGGTGGCCATCCGTGCTTCCCAGACCGCTGCCGAGATCAGCGGCCGGCTGGGCGTGACCGCCCGAGAACTCGACGGCATCCATGAGGTGCAGGCCGGTTCGCTGGAGAACCGCAACGACGATGATGCGATCGCCGAGTTCAACGCGATCTATCAGCGCTGGCACTCCGGCGAACCCGGGGTGGCGCTGCCCGGCGGCGAGACGGCCGAGCAGGTGCTGGACCGGTATCTGCCGGTGGTCACCGACCTGCGGAGGCGCTACCTCGACGACGACGACTGGACCGGCGACATCGTCGTGGTCAGCCACGGCGCGGCGATCCGCCTGGCGGCGGCCGCGCTGGCCGGCGTGGAGGGCAGTTTCGTGCTGGAAAACCACCTGAACAACACCGAGGCCGTGGTGCTGGCCCCGATCACCGACGGCCGGTGGAGTTGCGTGCAGTGGGGCTCGCTGACGCCGCCGTTCTACCCCGAACCGGATGCGGACCCGGTCGGTGACGCGCTGCGCTCCGACACCGACCCGATGGGCTAGACCGCCAGCGCGTACACCTGCGCGCAGCGGCAGCCGACCGCCTCGCAGTCCAGGGCGAATGAATGCGGCAGCACCTCGCCGGGGCAGCCGTCCTCGGTGCACTCGGCGGCCTGCAGCACATGGTGGATGAGCGTGCCGTGACAGTGCTCCAGCCCCGCCCGGCAGGCTCGGCAGTGGTCATCCATGCGTCGTTCATAGCACCGCCCGCCGACAACTTCGTTCCGGCGCGCCGCGGCGGGCAGCCTTCAGGCCCAGCCCAGTTCGTGCAGCCGGTCGTCGTCGATGCCGAAGTGGTGGGCGATCTCGTGGATCACCGTGATCCTGACCTCGTCGACGACCTCGTCGTCGGAGTCGCACATCTCCAGCAGCGCGCCGCGGTAGATCGTGATGGTGTCGGGCAGCGACCCGGCATAGCTCGAGTCGCGCTCGGTCAGCGCCACCCCTTCGTAGAGGCCGAGCAGATCGGGCTCCTCGGGGTTGCGGTCCTCCACCAGCACGACGACGTTGTCGATGGCGGCGGCCAGCTCGGCCGGGATCAGGTCCAGTGCGTCGCCGACGAGGTCGTCGAACCGGCCTGGATCCATCTGCACACTCACCGCGGCTGGCTACCTGCGGGCAGTTGGCTCAGCCGCTCGGCCGGGATCGACGGTGGTGGGACCGGGGGCTGCCCGTTGATCAGCAGCGGCCCGCGAGCACTGTTGACCAGCGCCGCCCAGCCGCCGTTGCCCAGGGTGGCGCCGAGACTGCACGCCACCTCGCGGCTGCCCGCCGACCAGCTCGGCAGCGAGATGGTGGCATAGGTCAACGTCAGCGTCGTGTCCCGCAGCTGGACCGGTGCCAGGTAGGCGTCGGTGAGCCGGGTGCAGGTGTCCTTGATGAACGCGTCCTGCTCGGGTTCGGGCGGCAGCGCGTCGGGGAAGCGCTCGGCCAGATTGACGGTGCCGCTGACCTCCTTGGTGTGCGGTGCCGCGCAGTCCACCGGGACGTCGTTGGGTTGGTTGGTGGCTGGATCGATGCCCAGGCAGGTGCCCGGTGGCCAGACCTTGGACTGGTCGATGTCGGCGACCTTGCCGGTGAAGGCGATCTGGTGCCCGCCGACGCCGGGCAGTTGCAGCCCGCACAGCATCCGGCGCTCGCCGTGCTGGCGCCACGCGCGTTCGCCGGCCCACAGCATGCTGGCGACGAACTTGCTGTGCGGATCGAACTTGGCGCCGAGGTAGCGGCGCACCGACGACTCGCACTGCTCCTGGGTGATCTGCTCGATGCGGGCGGTCGACGGCGGCGGCGCGTCCGGTCCGTACTCGGCGCCGGGGAACATCTTCATGTCCACCGGCCCGGCGACCTCGAACTTGTGCTCGCTCTCGCAGCCGACCACGGTCGCCCCGTCCAGGTCGTCCTCGGGCCAGGTCAGGCAGTCGCCCGCAGCGGCGCGGTCGACGGCCTCGTTGCCCTTGCCGATGCCGATCCCCAGCCCGGGGCCGGCGCCCGTTCCGGGCGCAGGCGCGGATTTCAGGTGCCCGAGCAGCCCACCGGGCCCTTCGTCGACGACCGGAACCACGGTGACCAGACCGGCGATCAGCAGCCCGCCGAGCGCGGTCAGCAATAAGGTGCGCCGGGTCGCGGCCGCCTGGAGGGTGCGCAGCCAGGACACCCGCTTGGCGGGTGGATTTTCCTGGTCGGCTGGCTTCGACATCGGGTCCATTCTGACAGGCAGGTGTCCGAGCGTGACAAATGATGCGAATAGTGACACCTCTGACCGGGGTGGCCCAGGTTGTAGGGTTGCGCCGTGATCGACCTGAACCTGCTGCGCGAAGACCCCGACCGTGTCCGCCGCTCCCAACAGGGTCGCGGCGAGGACCCGGCGCTGGTGGACGCCCTGCTGACCGCCGACACCGCACGGCGCTCCGCGATCGCGGCGGCCGACAACCTGCGTGCCGAACAGAAGGCCGCCAGCCGGTCCGTCGGTGCGGCATCGCCGGACGAGCGCCCCGCCCTGCTGGCGCGGGCCAAGGAACTCGCCGAGCAGGTCAAGGTCGCCGAGACGGCTCAGACCGATGCGGAGGCGACGTTCACCGCGGCGCACATGGCGATCGCCAACGTCGTCATCGACGGGGTGCCCGCCGGCGGGGTGGACGACTTCACCGTGCTCGACGTGGTCGGCGAGCAGCCGGCGATCGACAACCCGCGCGACCACCTGGAGCTGGGCGAGTCGCTGGGCCTGATCGACATGGGCCGCGGCGCCAAGGTCTCCGGATCGCGGTTCTACTTCCTGACCGGCCGTGGTGCGCTGCTGCAGCTGGGCCTGCTGCAGCTGGCGATCCGGGTGGCGGTCGACAACGGCTTCACGCCGATGATCACCCCGGCCCTGGTGCGCCCCGAGATCATGTCCGGCACCGGGTTCCTGGGTGCACACGCCGACGAGGTGTACCGGCTCGAAGCCGACGACCTCTACCTGGTGGGCACTTCCGAGGTGCCGCTGGCCGGCTACCACTCCGACGAGATCCTGGACCTGTCCGGCGGACCGCTGCGCTATGCCGGGTGGTCATCGTGTTTCCGGCGCGAGGCCGGCAGCTACGGCAAGGACACCCGCGGCATCATCCGGGTGCACCAGTTCGACAAGGTCGAGGGCTTCGTCTACTGCCGGCCCGATGAGGCCGAGGCCGAACACCAGCGACTGCTGGGCTGGCAGCGCGAGATGCTGGCGCAGATCGAGGTGCCCTACCGGGTGATCGACGTCGCCGCGGGCGATCTCGGCTCCTCGGCCGCGCGCAAGTTCGACTGTGAGGCCTGGGTGCCGTCGCAGGCCGCCTACCGTGAGCTGACGTCGACCTCGAACTGCACCACTTTCCAGGCGCGCCGGCTGGTCACCCGCTACCGCGACTCAGGCGGAAAGCCGCAGACCGCTGCGACGTTGAACGGGACGCTGGCCACCACGCGCTGGCTGGTGGCCATTCTGGAGAACCATCAGCTGCCCGACGGCAGTGTGCGGGTGCCGCAGGCGCTGGTGCCTTACGTCGGCGTGGAGGTGCTGGAGCCGGCCGGATCCTAGGTCGGTCGTTCTAGGCGGCGATGAGTCGCCGCGAGCAGTCCAGCAGCAGTCGGTGCAGTTCCTCGTCGGGGATGTCGCAGACGTCGGGATCGCCTGCCGCGCCGAAGATCCCGGGCACCAGTACGGCGACCGCGGTACGTGACGCCGAGTCGGGATCCGGCCCGGCCAGGATCACCTGAAGGCTGTGGAAGGCGTCCCGGAATTCCCCGATGGCCTCGACCACCTCGGCGACCGCGGGATCGGTGTGCACCAGTGCTGTGGTGCGGCGGTGCCGAACGGCCAGTTCGATCATGCCGCTGATGGTGGCCTCCCGCCGGACCTCCTGGGAGGGGATGGCGGCGGCGATCCTGACCACGCGGGTGATGTCCTCGAACACCGGGCGAAACACGGTGACGACGATGTCGGCCTTGGAGCGGAACTGGTAGTACACGGCCGACGTGTTGACCCCGAGCCGGTCGGCGATCATCTGCAGCGAGGTACCACCGACCCCGTGCTCGGTGAACAGTGCCCGCGCCGCATCCAGCACCCGATCGCGGGCGAACCCGCGCGTCGTCACTGCCTTCGCCACCGCATGCCTCCTGCTGTCCGGGTGGACCGCCCACAGATGTGAGCTGTGTCGCCCAAGACTAATTGATATATCACTTGATTCGACTTTAATGATCGTATAACTTCCCTTTCGGTCATGCTCAACCAGAGGCAATCGGTGGAAGGGGGCACCCGATGAGGCTGCTGAAGCAGGCCTGGTTGCCGTTGCTCATCGTCGTGGTGGTGGTGCTGGGGACGCTGACCGTGCTGCGCCTGCGTACCTTCTTCGGCGCCGACAGTTCCCACCTCATCAGCACGAAGGTCGACGACACCAAGCCGTACAACCCGAAGGTCGTCACCTATGAGGTCTTCGGCGAGCCCGGCGCGACCGCCGACATCAGCTACCTCGACCTCGACAGCAAGCCGCAGCGCGTCGACGCCGCAACGCTGCCCTGGTCACTGACCTTGAGCACCACCCTGTCAGCGGTGTCGCCCAACCTGTACGCGCAGGGCAAAGGCTCCACGCTGGGATGCCGGATCAGCATCGACAACGAGCTCAAAGACGAACGAACCGCCACCGGCGTCAGCGCCCTGACCTTTTGTCTGGTGAAATCCGCATGAGCACGCACACCAAGCACCTCGTCCACGGCAACGAGCAGGCGCCGCCCGGTGGGATCGCCAAATGGATTCGGCGCCTCGCCATTCCGATCATGCTGGGCTGGATCGCGATCATCGTCCTGGCGAACGCGACCGTTCCGCAGCTGGAACAAGTCGCCGAGATGCGCGCCGTGCAGATGACACCGGACGAGGCGCCGTCGATGATCGCGGTCAAACGCCAGGGCGAGGTCTTTCAGGAGTTCAGCTCCAACAGCTCGGTCATGCTGGTGCTCGAGGGCGACGAGCCGCTGGGTGCGGACGCCCATCGCTACTACGACGAGATCCTCGCCAAACTCAAGACCGACACCGTGCACGTCGAACACATCCAGGATTTCTGGGGCGACCGCCTGACCGCCGCCGGCGCGCAGAGTCCGGACGGCAAATGCGCGTACGTGCAGATCTATACCGCCGGGAACCAGGGCGAGGCGCTGGCCAACGAATCGGTCAAGGCGGTCCAGGCGGCCGTCGACAGCTTCACCGCACCGCCGGGTGTGAAGGCCTACGTGACCGGCGGGGCCGCGCTGGCGGCCGACCAGGACAAGGCCGGCACCCGCAGCATGCACGTGATCGAGTCCCTGACGTTCGTCGTCATCATCACCATGCTGCTGCTGGTGTATCGCTCGATCACCACCGTGCTGCTTGCCCTGGTGATGGTCATTACCGGCCTGATGTCGGCCCGCAGCATCGTGGCGTTGCTGGGCTATCACAACCTGATCGGACTCTCGCCGTTCGCCACCAGTCTGTTGGTGACCCTCGCGATCGCCGCGGCCACCGACTACGCGATCTTTCTGATCGGCAGATATCAAGAGGCCCGCGCGGCCGGCGAAGACCGGGAACGGGCGTACTACACCATGTTTCGCAGCACGGCGCATGTGGTGCTCGGTTCGGGTATGACCATCGCGGGCGCCACGCTGTGCCTGCACTTCACCCGGCTGCCCTATTTTCAGTCCCTGGGCATCCCGCTGGGCATCGGCATGACGGTCGTCGTCATCACCTCCCTGACCATGGGGTCGGCCGTCATCACGGTGGCCGGCCGGTTCGGCACACTGCTGGAACCCAAGCGAGCCAACCGCGGCCGTGGCTGGCGCAAAATCGGTGCGGCCGTAAGCCGTTGGCCGGGACCGGTGCTGATCGCCGCCACCGCGACCGCCTTGATCGGCCTGCTCGCGCTGCCCGCCTATCAGCCCGGCTACAACGACCGCGCCTACATGCCGTCCGACCTGCCCGCCAACCAGGGCTTCCTGGCCTCGGACCGGCATTTCCCGTCGGCGCGGATGAACCCCGAGATGCTGATGATCGAAACCGACCACGACGTGCGAAACTCCGCGGACTTCCTGGTGATCGAGCGAATCGCCAAGCGGGTCACCGGGGTACCCGGCATCTCCCGGGTCATGTCCATCACCCGACCGCAGGGCATCCCGATGGAGCACTCCACGTTCGGCTATCTGATGGGCATGCAGGCCGTCAGTCAGGAGATGACCCGCAAGTTCAACGACGACCGCACGGTGGAGATGCTGGCCCAGGCCGAGGAGATGCAGGGCTCCATCGACAACATGACCCAGATGATCGCGCTCATGGAGGACATGAACGCCACCATGGGCCGCATGGTGGGCAAGATGCACCTGATGGTCTCCGACATTGAGGAACTGCGCGACAAGATCGCCAATTTCGACGATTTCTTCCGGCCGATGCGCAGCTACTTCTATTGGGAGCCGCACTGTTTCGACATCCCGATCTGCTATTCGCTGCGATCGGTCTTCGATGCCATGGACGGCGTGGACACCATGACCGACAGCTTCAAGCAGATCGTTCCGGACATGGACGCGATGGCCGCACAGCTGCCGCAGATGCTCACGCTGATGCCGCCGATGATCCAGATGATGAAGAACACCAAGGCGATGATGCTGACCACCTACGCCACCCAGAGCGGGCTGGCCAAGCAGGCGCAGGAAGCCCAGGGAGACCCCGCCGCGATGGGGGAGGCCTTCGACCGGGCCCGCAACGACGATTCGTTCTACCTGCCGCCGGAGATCTTCGACAACGCCGAATTCCAGCGCGGCATGAAGATGTTCGTGTCTCCGGACGGGCGCGGGGTGCGGTTCATCGTCACCCATGAGGGTGATCCGCTGAGCGCGGACGGCATCGAGCACATCGATGCGATCAAGCTCGCCGCCAAGGAGGCCATCAAGACGACCCCGTGGGAGGGCTCGAAGATCTACGTCGGTGGTACCGCCGCGATGTTCAAGGATATGCAGGAGGGCTCCGACTACGACCTGATGATCGCGGGGGTCGCGGCGTTGTGCCTGATCTTCATCATCATGCTGGTGATCACCCGTGCCGTGGTGGCCGCCCTGGTGATCGTGGGCACCGTGGTGGTGTCGCTCGGCAGTGCCTTCGGGCTGTCGGTGTTGTTGTGGCAGCACATCATCGGCCTGCCGGTGCACTGGATGGTGCTGGCCATGGCGGTGATCATCCTGCTGGCGGTGGGCGCCGACTACAACCTGTTGCTGGTGTCACGCCTGCGGGAGGAGATCCACGCCGGGCTGCACACCGGCATGATCCGGGCCATGGGCGGCAGCGGGTCGGTGGTGACCGCAGCCGGACTGGTGTTCGCGTTCACCATGATGACGATGGCGATCAGTGAACTGCGGGTGATCGGCCAGGTCGGCACCACCATCGGCCTGGGCCTGCTGCTCGACACCCTGATCATCCGCGCGTTCATGACCCCGTCGATCGCGACGCTGCTCGGCAAGTGGTTCTGGTGGCCGCAGGTGCCGCGGCTGCGGCCCAAGCCGGCGCCGTGGCCCGCGCCGCCGCGGCGCGATCCGCGTGACGAGCTCGTCGGGGCCGGCCGGGTCTGAGCCTCAGCTCAGCGGTTCCATCACCCGCCGCGCGGTGGCCAGCAGGATCTCGTGCAGCTCCTCGTCGTCGATGTCGGTGAGTTCGGGATCGGCTGCGGCGGTGAAGGTCCCCGCCAGCATCGTCGTCGTGATGATGCGTGTCGCCGCATCCGGCTCGGGGCCGTGCAAGATTGCCGCGACGTCCTCATGGGAGGCCATGAAATCCTCGCGGGCCCGCACGGCGTACTCCACGGCGCGGTCGTAGAACAGGAACGTGAGCCGGCGATATCGGACGGCGAGTTCGACGACGCCGCTGACCGTGACGTCCCGCTGGCCCTGGGGCGTCGGCATGGACTGGGCGATTTTGATGACCCGGACGATGTCGTCGAACATCGGCTGTACCAGCGCGATGACGATCTCGTCGCGGGACCGGAATTGGTAGTAGACGGCGGGTTTGCTCACGCCCAGTAGGTCGGCGATCATCTGCATCGACGTGCCGCCGACACTGTGCTCCATGAACAGCGCCAATGCCGCTTGCAGCACCCGCTCCCGCGCTGATCCGCGCGGTGCCACCGGCTTGGCCACGACATTCCTCCTCCTCGACGCGGCCAGCCTATCGCGGTGTGCTGGGAGGTGGTCCTGCAACGACCTGCTAGGCCGCAGCCTGGGCGTGCCGGTGCTGGCGTTCCATGGTGGCGAAGTAGAAGGCGTAGGCGAATGCGCAGCTGGTGAACAGACTCGACACGAAGTAGAGCCACGGGCGCCGTAGCCCACGGCGGTAGCCGTCGACGATGGTGAACAGCGGCAGCAGAATGACGTTGATGATCGTGTAGTCCTGGCTGGCCGAGCCGGCAGCCGGGTTGGTGAACATCAGCTGGATGTACTGCGTCCAGCTGCCCGCGCCCCAGATCGGATTGTGGTTGGCGCCGTGCGCGTATTCCTGGACGAAGCGGATGTTGAAGTACCAGCCGAGCGCGATCGAGGCGATACCGATCACGTAGTACACGATCTCCAGCGGTGAGAAAGCGCTCCCCCCAGAGGGTTTCGCGAAGACCGTGCGGTTGGATGCCACGATCCACCAGACCGTCGCCAGGCCCAGCACTGCATGCACGATGAGCGAGATCATGCGGCCAGTCTCATCACGCGCCGCAAGTTTTGTCAATAGTGACAATATGGGCGCGCGGGCGCTGAGGTACGTTTACCGGCATGGCCAGAGCGCCCCAGACCGCCCGCAGCGAACGCACCCGCGAAGCGTTGCGCCAGGCCGCGCTGGTTCGTTTCCTGGCGCAGGGTGTGGAAGGCACCTCCGCCGAGCAGATCGCCGCCGACGCCGGTGTGTCCCTGCGGACCTTCTATCGGCACTTCACCTCCAAGCACGATCTGCTGTTCGCCGACTACGACGCCGGATTGCAGTGGTTCCGCAGCGCCCTGGCCGCCCGGCCGCCGGCCGAGCCGATGATCGAGGCGGTCCAGGCGGCGATCTTCGCATTCCCCTACGACCTCGAGGCGGTGACCCGTATCGCCGCGCTGCGTGCCGAGGAGCTCGACCCGGAGCGGATCGTGCGCCATATCCGGCAGGTGGAGACCGATTTCGCCGACGCGGTGGCCGAACGGCTGCGGGCCACCGCGTCGCACGAACCAGCCGACCCGCTGCGGATCGCCGTGACGGCCCGCTGCATCGCGGCCGCCGTGTTCGCCGCGATGGAGGTCTGGATGCTGGGTGCCGACCGCTCGCTGGCCGAGCTGGCCCGGATGTGCCGTGCCGCGCTGGACTCGCTGGGCAATCTCTAGTTACGTCAATATTGACAAAACTATCCACGGGTGCCAGCGTTTCCGGAAAACGGGAAGGGGCGGATGGATGGCCGATTACGACGCGATCGTCATAGGCGCCGGACACAACGGCCTGGCCGCGGCGCTCATCCTGCAGCGCGCCGGACTGCGCACGTTGTGCCTGGAAGCCGGGCGCTACGCCGGCGGGATGGCCTCGACAGTGGAGTTGTTCGACGGCTACCGCTTCGAGATCGCCGGCTCGGTACAGTTCCCGACGTCGGCCGCGGTCAGCGCGGAGCTGGGCCTGGACGGCCTGGACAGCATCGACCTCGAGGTCATGTCGGTGGCGATGCGCGGTGTCGGTGACGACCCGCTGATCCAGTACACCGACCCGATGAAGCTGTTCACCCATCTCAGCGAGGTGCACGGCGCCGAGGCCGTCAACGGCATGGCCGGGCTGCTGGCCTGGAGTCAGGCGCCCACCCGGGCGCTTGGACGCTTTGAGGCGGGGCGTCCACCGAAGACGCTCGACCAGATGTATGCCTGTGCGACAAATGAATTCGAACGATCCGCCATCGACGACATGCTGTTCGGTTCGGTCACCGATGTGCTGGACCGCTACCTTCCCGACCGGGAGAAGCACGCCGCGCTGCGCGGGTCCTTCACCGTGCTGGCCGTCAACACGCTCTATCGCGGACCCGCCACCCCCGGCAGTGCCGCGGCACTGGCCTACGGCCTGGGGGTTCCCGACGAGAACACCGTGCTGATGAAGAAGCTGCGCGGCGGGATCGGCGCACTCACCGGGCACCTATGCGACACGTTCACCGGACTCGGCGGGCAGCTGCGGCTGCGCACCGCCGCCTCGGAGATCCTGGTCGCCGACGGGCGGGTTGCCGGGGTGCGCACCGAACCCGGCGACACGGTCAGCGCACCGGTGGTGGTGTCGGCGATCGCCCCCGACGTCACCGTCACCGGACTGCTCGACCCCGCTTCGGTCCCAGACGACGTCCGCGCCCGCTACGCCCGCACCGATCATCGCGGCTCCTACCTGCAGATGCATTTCGCGCTGGAGGAGGCGCCGGTGTTCAGCGCGCCCTACCAGGCGCTCAACGATCCCGCCATGCAGGCCTCGCTGGGGATCTTCTGCACACCCGAGGAGGTGCAGCAGCAGTGGGAGGACGCACGCCGCGGCATCGTGCCGGCCGATCCGACCGTGGTGCTGCAGATCCCGTCACTGCACGATCCCGAGCTGGCCCCGCCGGGCAAACACGCCGCGTCGGCGTTCGCGCTGTGGTTCCCGATCGAAGGCGACGGGAACTACGGGGCGATGAAGGTGGAGATGGGGCAGCGGGTGATCGACAAGATCACCCGGCTGGCACCGAATTTCGAGCGCAGCATCACCCGGCACACCACCTTCACCCCACGCCATATGGGCACCATGTTCGGCGCGCCCGGCGGCGACTACTGCCACGGCCTGTTGAACCCGGACCAGATCGGTCCCAACCGGCCCGGGGCCAGGGGCTTTGTCGGACAACCGCTGCCGGTGGAGGGACTGTATCTGGGTAGTGCGGGATGTCACGGCGGGCCCGGGATCACGTTCATCCCCGGCTACAACGCCGCCCAGCAGGTGCTGGCCGACCGCTGCTAGGTCAGTCGGCCAGCAACTCGTCGAGCAGCTCGCAGAACCTCTCCGGATCGGCCGGGGTGAATGCCGGCTGTGGCCACGGGTTGTCCTGCAGTTCCAGGGTGATCAGCGTGGTCCGCCACGGGCGCTTGACGTCCAGCGGCAGCCAGCGCCGCAGATCCGAGCTGCCCCAGATCCGGAACCGCTGGGTCAGCATGCCCAGTGGCTCGGCGCGGTAGCCGCGAACGGCCGACAGAGCGATCACCTTGGCGGTACCGGACGGAAAGTGATAGCGACGCAACGTGATCGCCTGACGGTCCAGGACCACCAGGCCGTCGTCGTAGGTGCCGGTCACAGCTTCTCGCAGCGCAACTCGTGGCCCTTGGCGGTCAGGCAGCGGCCGGTCTTGAGGTCCCACTGCCAGCCGTGCTGATTGCAGGTGAGGGTGTCGCCCTCAACGACCCCGAACTTCGACAGGTCGGCCTTCATGTGCGGGCAGCGGCGTTGAACCTGCCAGTCGCCCAGCGTGATCGTCGCCGAGTCGTCGTGGCTCTCACCGAACCAGCCGTCGGCGTAGACGATCCGGTCCTCGGTGAGGCACTTGAAGAACGTGTACAGGTACTCGTTGTAGCCGCCGACCCGCCACGCGGTGAACCGGGTGGACAGGAAGATGGTGTTGACCCAGTCCGGTTCGCCGTCGCGTAGCACGGTGCGCACCAGCTCAGGTGGAATACCGAAGCCGTAGCGGAACTTCTCGCCCGCGATCGGTTCGCGCACCAGGCGTTTGGGAAAGTCCAGCACCACGGTCTCTTGGTGGCCGGCTCCGTCGAGCACCAACTCGACCGGATACCCGATGCCGTCGCAGATCTCGTTGCTGCGGGCCATGATCGGCTCGAAAAGTTCGCGCAGCGGCTCCAGCATCGCCGGCCCCGCCGCCGGGGCCCAGGATGCCTTCTCGGCGGCCAGGACCGGGGCCATCCGCTCGGCGTAGGCGGCGATGTAATCCGCCTTGCCGCCCGTGAAGATCGCCTCGACCTCATCGGTGGGCACCGGGTGCGTCAGTGAATCCAATTGCGCCCCGGTGAAACCGGCGGTGGATCCGGGGATCATCAGCAAGCCGCGGTCGTGGCCGTTGCGGCGCAGCTGATCTAAGAACACCATCTCGTCGGGGAAGATGTTGGCCGGATCGCCGTGGTCGTCGTTGAGGTCGCGCAGGTCCGGGTCCAGGAAGCACGGCGGGCCGGCCGAGGGCACCACCCAGGTCGCGCCGACATGGGCGATGTACTGGCGGGCCCGGTCCATCTGTCGCTGGCGCTTCTGGATGCCGAACGCCTCCTTGGCGCGGGCCGGCATGTCGTAGACCATCGGGTACCAGATCGCCCCGGAGTACTGCAGCAGGTGCACGTCGATCGCATCGAACGCCTCCAGCACGTCCAGATCGATCGGCCGGCAGTCGTTCATGTTGAACAAGGTGGTCTGGCCGTCGCAGATCACCAGCCCCGAGTCGCCGATCGGGCCGTCGGCCGGGGCGCGCAGCGCGATGATCATCACGTCCAGCTCGCCCTTGGGCCCGGACACTTTGTGCCGCACCGAATCGGTGGTCTCGAAGAACCGGTGGAAGCCCAGCTTCTCCAGCTCGCCGCGCAGGTCCGGCACCGGATAGTCCGGCAGCAGCACCACCGCGTCCTTGTTGACGTGCTTGCGCAGGTGCCGTGGGTCGAAGTGGTCGTGGTGCAGATGCGAGATGTAGAGGTAGTCGCAGTCGCCCAGGGCGTCCCAGTCCAGCGCGGAGTTGTCCGGGAACGGGAACCACGACGCGAAGTAGGCCGGGTTCACCCACGGGTCGCACAGGATGCTGCCCGCGGCGGTCTCGATCCGGAAGCCGGCGTGCCCGACGGCGGTGACCTGCACTAGTGCTACTCCCAACGCTGAAAAGAGATTCCCCGCGAGCTTATCGTCTCGGCCCCGGTGGCCGGATCGCCTAGGCTGGACAGCTGTGGAGCCCTGGTACGGAAGTGTCGCGACAACTGCCCGCACGCTGTGGCGCTTCCAGGGGCTGAAGATCACCGTCACCGGTGCCGAGAACTTACCCGCCACCGGGGGCGCGGTGATCGCGATCAACCACACCGGCTACCTCGACTTCACGTTCGCCGGGATGGCCAGTTACCTGGGCAAGCCGCGCCGGCGGGTGCGGTTCATGGTCAAGCAGGAGACGTTCGACAACCGCTTCACCGGCCCGGTCATGCGGGGCTGCAAGCACATCGCGGTGGACCGTACCCGCGGTGCCGACGCCTATGACGCCGCGGTCGAGTACCTCAAGGCCGGCGAACTGGTCGGCGTCTACCCCGAGGCCACCATCAGCCGCAGCTTCGAACTGCGTGAGTTCAAGAGCGGCGCCGCTCGGATGGCGATCGATGCGCAGGTGCCGATCATCCCGCACATCGTGTGGGGCGCCCAGCGGATCTGGACCAAGGACCACCCCAAGCGGTTGGGCCGCATCAAGGTGCCGATCTCGGTGGTGATCGGCGAGCCGATCATGCCGACGCTGCCCGTCGAGGACCTGCGGGCGCTGCTGCAGACCCGAATGCAGCACCTGCTCGAGCAGGCCCAGGACGCCTACCCGGAGCATCCGGCCGGTGCGTACTGGGTGCCGCATCGGCTCGGCGGGGGAGCCCCGACTCCGGCCCAGGCGGCTGAACTCGATGCCGCCGAGGCGGCGCGCAAGGCCGAGAAGCGTGCCGCTGCACGCAAACAGCCGCCGAGCCCGACGGGCGCCGCGGAATAGCCCTGGCATGCAGCCGGTCTTTCGTGCGCTGGAGCTGAGCGCGCTGGCTGCGGTGAAGGTCGCCGGCGCGCGACTCGACTTCGGCGGCCTGGACCACATTCCGGCCGGCGGTGGCGCGGTGATCGCGATCAACCACACCGGCTACGTCGACTTCCTGCCCGCGGCGCTGGCCGCCTATCGTCGGGGCCGCCGGATGCGGTTCATGATCAAGGCCGAGATGCAGCAGGTGCGGGCGGTCAACTTCCTGATCCACCACACCGGCACCATCCCGGTGGATCGCGGCGACGGATCCGACGCCTACCGCCATGCGGTGACCGCGCTGCGCGCCGGTGAGGTGGTCGGCGTCTATCCGGAGGCCACCATCAGCCGCAGCTTCGAGCTCAAGGAGTTCAAGTCCGGGGCCGCCCGGATGGCGTTGGAGGCGCAGGTGCCGATCGTCCCGCTGATCGTGTGGGGCGCCCACCGGCTGTGGACCAAGGACCACCCGCGGGCGCGACTGATCCGCAGTGGGATTCCGATCACCGTACTGGTGGGAGAGTCGCTGGCGCCGACCGGCGACGCCGCCGGACTCAATGCCCGGCTGCGTGCGCAGATGGAGCCGATGCTGGCCCAGGTGCAGCAGGATTACCCGCATCCGGCCGGAGAGTACTGGGTGCCACGGCGACTCGGCGGCAGCGCGCCCACCCCGGACGAGGCTAGTGTTTTGGAACAGCGGGAGCAGGCTGATCGGACGCGCAAAGGTGCGGGTGGTCAGGGACCGAACTAGCCAGCCGCACCCACCGAGCGCGGAGCACTGAGGATGGCTGAACCCTTCTTCCGGACCCTGGAGATCGTGGTGCCGCGGCTGGTAAGCGCGAACGGCACGCAGCTGACGTTCGACGGCCTGGACAACGTTCCCGAACACGGCGGAGCTGTGCTCACCCTCAACCACACCAGCTACCTGGACTGGTATCCCGGATCGATCGCTGCCCTGCGGCGGGGCCGCCGGCTGCGCTTCATGATCAAGGCCGAGATGACCCGGGTGCCGCTGATCAGCTACGTGATCAGGCACATCAAGCTGATCCCGGTCGACCGCTCCGCCGGGGTCGGCGCCTACGACGTGGCGGTGCAACGGCTGCGTGAAGGCGAGTTGGTCGGGTTGCACCCGGAGGCCACCATCAGCCGCAGCTTCGAGTTGCGGGAGTTCAAGACCGGCGCGGTCCGGATGGCTCTTGCCGCCGGAGTGCCGATCATCCCGGTCATCGTCTGGGGCATCCACCGGGTGTGGACGAAGGACCATCCGAAGCATCTGTGGCGCAACAACGTTCCGGTGCTGACGAAGATCGGTCGGCCGATCACGCCGTCCGACGACGTCGAGGCGACAACCGCCGAGCTGCGTGACACGATGGCGGCGATGCTCGAGGAGGCACAGTTGCAATACCCGCACCCCGCCGGGGCGTACTGGGTTCCGCGGCGACTCGGCGGCAGTGCGCCCACCATGGCCGAGGCGCTGAAGTTGCGTGAAGCCGAGCTCGCCGAACGGGACCGCAAACGGCTGCGGCGGGCCGAAGGCGGCCCGTTGCGCCGAACGCTGGCCGGTCTGAGCAGGCGTTGATGGCAGACCGGATCTCACCGCCGGCGTTGATCGCCAGCGATGTCGACGGCACCCTGCTCGACGACACCGAGCAGATCACCGCCCGGACCCGGGAGGCGGTGCGGGCGGCCGTGGACTCCGGTGCCCGCTTCATCCTGGCCACCGGACGCCCGCCGCGCTGGATCGCCCCGGTGGTCGACGCACTCGGCTTCGCCCCGATGGCGGTGTGCGCCAACGGCGCGGTGCTCTACGACCCCGCCACCGACCGGGTGGTCTCGGCGCGGACGCTGTCGACCGAGAACCTGGTCAAACTGGCCGACGTGGTCGGCCGGGTCATGCCGGGTGCGGGCTTGGCCGTGGAGCGCATCGGCGAGCGCGCCCACGACGCGGCGACGCCGCAGTTCGTCAGCTCCCCGGGCTACGAACACGCCTGGCTCAACCCGGACAACACCGAGGTGTCCGTCGAGGACCTGCTGTCGCAGCCGGCGATCAAACTGCTCATCCGCCAGGCGGGTGCGGCCAGCGCGGACATGGCCGCAGAGCTGGCGGCGCACATCGGTGACGCCGCGGAGCTCACCTACTCCACCAACAACGGCCTGGTCGAGGTGGTCCCGGCGGGTATCACCAAGGCCACCGGCATCGAGGAGCTGATCGCCCCGCTCGGCATCGCCACGCAGGACGTGGTGGCCTTCGGCGACATGCCCAACGACCTGCCGATGCTGCGGCGGGCCGGTCACGGAGTGGCGATGGGCAATGCGCATCCGGAGGTGCTGGCCGCCGGCGACGAGATCACCGCGCCCAACACCGACGACGGCCTGGCGCGGGTGCTGGAACGCTGGTGGCGCGGCTAGGGTGCCGACGGGCTAGCCGACTCCGAACGGGTCGATCACCCGGGAGAAGCGCTCCAACTGCACCGGGGGGCCTTCCGGCGGGGGCGGCGGCAGCTCTTCGGCGTTGCCGTCGACGACCCGGATGACGGTGGCGCTGGCCCGGTTGTAGTTCAACGTGCCGTGCTGGAAGTTCTGGCCCACCCACTCCGGTTCGGCCAGCTCGGCACTGGTGGGCAGCCCCAGCACCCCGCGCTCGTAACCCAGCGACGCCCAGGCGTCGTAGATCGCGCCGGTGATCGGCTGGGCGCCGGTCTCGGGTGACCAGTACACCGCGCCGTGCTCGAAGGTCGCGTACTTGGTGGAGCCCTCGCCGATCGCCTCCGGCGAGGTGGGGGCGCCGAGCATGCCCTCCGCACCGCCCAACTCCATCCAGCGGGTGTGGATGGCGCCGCCTTCCATCACGCGGGCGATGTCTTCGGGTCCGGGGGGCTCGCCGAAGCGGGCCGCGATCTCCCGGATCTCGTTGAGTGCGAGGTAGCCGTGCTCACCGGGGCACTCGGTCGCGTCGACGTCGCGGTGGCCGATGATCGCAGGCACGTTCAGGGAGGAGCCGCGGGCGTAGTGGGTGAACGAACCGCCGGCGGAGGTCAGCTGGGCCATGCCGCGGGGGTCGGTGCGGTCCAGCCCCAGTCGCCAGCCCAGCAGCCGGCCGACGGTCTCGAGCTGAATCGGCGGGGGAGGCGCCTCGTCGAAGGTGCCGATCATCGACACACCCCAGGTGTTGTTGTTGAAGCCGCCGGCGTGGCTGCCCATGATGCCCTTGGTGACGCCGCCGGCCCGGCCCTCGAAGACCTGGCCGTACTTGTCCACCAGTGCGTTGTAGCCGATGTCGCACCAGCCCAGGGTCCGGGTGTGATACGCGTAGATGGCCCGGATGATGTCCGCCGAATCCTCGGGGGAGTAGTCGTTGGAACCCGCGGTGTGGTGCACCACCGCCGCGCGGACCGGGCCGCTCTCCACCGGCTTGCCGCAGCGGAATTGGGCGCCCGCACCCCAGTGGCTGCGCGGGATGATGTTGGGCGGCTGTCCCGGTCCCAGCACCGCGCTGGGCGGGTTCCACTGCGTGTTGGCCGGGGCCTTCGGCGGGGTGATCAGCACCGCCGAGATGTTCTGGGCGAAGGGCTGCGCGGCCGTCGCCGGCAGGTAGCCCAGGTCGGGCTTGGGCGCGGCGCCCGCCTCGGCGGTGGACTTCGGCTGCTGTGGCGTCTTGGCCGGCGTCTTGGCCGGCGTCTTGGCCGGCGTCTTGGCCGGCGTGGCCGCGGACTTGTCCAGGCCTTTGGTCTTGTCTTTGTCGAGGGAGGCTTTCGGGTCCGGTCGGGTCACCGCGATCTGCACGGCGGTGGTCCGACCGACGAACACCGGTTCGGTCCCGTCCGGGCCGGGCGCGGATGTGCCCTTGGCCGGAGCGTCGGGGGAGGGCCGGACCGGCGAGGCTTCCTTGACCTCATGCGCGGTGGTGTACCAGGGCCCCCAGGATCCGTCCGCCTGCTTGGCGCGGATCCGCGCCGAAGTTCCGCTCAGATCGGCGCCGGTGAGGGCGACCATGGTGAACGGCTCATCCTGGGTGATCTCGCGGACGGTGACGCCCGGTTCGAGATCGGGCAGCGGTTGTTGGTTCAGCTTGGTCGCGGCGGCGCTCGGGGGAGTGTCGGAAGGATTGGTCGGATTGAACCCCGATCCGTAGCCCAGCGCCCACGGCAGGATCAGCACGGTCGCGACGGTAGCGGTCAGCTTGATCGTCGGCGGTGGGCGACGGGTTGGCACGTGCCGATGTTACGTATGTGTCTTGTGTTGTTAGTGATGCGACACGCGTTCGGTTGGACCTGCCGATTGTTAACGGCACCGCAGAGTCCCACGCTGCCCGCCTGATGCGGACTGACTCTGCGGTGCCGTTAGGGAAACAGGCTCCTCTGGTTACGGCAGCGGCAGCGGCGGTGCGGGCACGGCCGCGGCGGCCGGCCCGGCGCCCTGTGCCGCCTGAGCGATGGACGGGATCACCACACCCTTGAGCAGGTCGATGGCCTGTCCGGCGCCCAACTGGTTGGCCGCACTCATCAGGTCGCTGACGACCCCGCCGCTACCGCTGCTCTGCGGCATCCCCAGTGAGGGGTCGCCGAGGATCGGGTAGGTGCCGTCCAGGCCCGGGTCCAGTCCCACCGGAGAGGTGAGCGGGTCGCCGGAACCCAGCAGACCGGTGTCCGGGCTGGTCAGCAGGCCGGGACTGGTCAGCCCCGGACTGGTCAGCGCCGGGTCGGTCAGACCGGGCGAGGTCAGACCGGGCGAGGTCAGGCCGGGTGAGGTCAGACCGGGTGAGGTGAGGCCGGGTGTGCCCAGCGACGGCGTGGTCAGGCCCGGTGAGGTCAGGCCGGAGGTCGTCGACACGCCGGGCGTGCCCAGCGACGGGTCGGTCAGACCCGGCGAGGTCAGGCCCGGTGAGGTCAGACCCGGCGAGGTCAGGCCCGGCGAGGTCAGACCGGGGTAGGTGCTCGGTGAGGTCAGGCCGGGGTAGGTGCCCAGCGACGGGTCGGTCAGACCGGGCGAGGTCAAGCCCGGGTACATGCCCGGCGATGTCATCGGCATCCCGGAACTCGCCCCGCCGAAGCCCGGCACCGGCGGAAGGTTCACCCCGAACTGGGACAGCCCCTGCGAGAGGGCCGAGATCAGCTCGCCGGGCAGGTCGGCGACCGATGCGGCCGCGACGAAGTCGCGGTGCTGCGGCGCGCTGCTGCGGGCCGCCAGCTCGGATACTGCGACAACAGCAAACGGACTTGCGACCGCTAGGGCGGCGACTGCGCTCATAGTGGTCGAGAGCCTGCGTCGACGTCGGTTCGGCACGGAAGTCTCCTCAATATGTTTTGCCGTCCGGCTCCCTGATGCGGGGGCCTTCGGGCGCTCACTGCACTTGCATTGGTCCTACGTGAACGACGGTACGCGTGTGACTGGTGTGAAAAGAGTGATGAGATTGAATCGTGAGGAAACCGCGACCAACCCTTACCTCGGGGCTCGCGGCGTCCTTCGGGGCGCGGGGCACCGACGGAGTGCTCGGGAGCCGAAACGGGGCGTTTGCGCTGGGTGGCCGTGCTCGCGTGGCGCGGTCGGTGCGCCGGCGCACCGGCGACCTGAGGTGCGTGCCGACGTGGCGGGGCGCCGACGATGCTGGCGGGCGCTGGTCAGATACCCTAGGCGCCGATGACCGCTCGTTTTGACCTCTTCGTTGTGGGCTCCGGATTCTTCGGCCTGACCATCGCCGAGCGCGTGGCGGCCGAACTCGGCAAGCGTGTACTCGTCGTCGAGAAGCGGCCGCACATCGGCGGCAACGCTTACTCCGAGGCGGAGCCGCAGACCGGAATCGAGGTCCACAAGTACGGCGCGCACCTGTTCCATACCTCTAATAAGAGGGTCTGGGACTACGTGCGTCAGTTCACCGACTTTACCGGGTACCAGCACCGGGTCTTCGCCATGCACGACGGGCAGGCCTACCAGTTCCCGATGGGTCTGGGCCTGGTGTCACAGTTCTTCGGCCGCTACTTCACCCCGGACGAGGCGCGGGCGCTGATCGCCGAGCAGGCCGCCGAGATCGCGACCGCCGACGCGGCCAACCTCGAGGAGAAGGCGATCTCCCTGATCGGACGCCCGCTCTACGAGGCGTTCGTCAAGGACTACACCGCCAAGCAGTGGCAGACCGATCCCAAGCAGCTGCCCGCGGCCAACATCGCCCGGCTTCCGGTGCGCTACAACTTCGACAACCGCTACTTCAACGACACCTACGAGGGGCTGCCGGTCGACGGCTACACCGCGTGGCTGGAGAACATGGCGGCCCACGACAACATCGAGGTTCGCCTGGACACCGACTGGTTCGACGTCCGTGACGAGTTGCGGGCGGCCAGTCCGGACGCGCCGGTGGTTTATACCGGGCCGCTGGACCGCTACTTCGACTACGCCGAAGGCCGGCTGGGCTGGCGCACCCTGGACTTCGAGCTCGAAGTGCTGGGTGATTGCGGGGACTTTCAAGGCACTCCGGTGATGAACTACAACGACGCCGACGTGCCCTACACCCGCATCCACGAGTTCCGGCACTTCCACCCGGAACGCGAGTACCCGTCCGACAAGACGGTGATCATGCGGGAGTACTCGCGATTCGCCGACGACACCGACGAGCCCTACTATCCGATCAACACCGAGGCGGACCGGACGCTGCTGGCCTCCTACCGGGCCCGCGCCAAGTCCGAGACCGAGTCGGCAAAGGTGCTCTTCGGCGGCCGGCTGGGCACCTACCAATATCTGGACATGCACATGGCCATCGCCAGTGCGCTGAGCATGTACGACAACACCCTGGCGCCGCATCTGGCCGACGGGGTGCCGCTGGGAGAGAGCAGTAAGGCATGAACGAGAGTTCCGTTGCGGTGAGCCGACTTTCGCGGATCATCCTGCCGCGTCATGGTGAGCCGCTGGACGTGCGCAAGCTCTACATCGAGGAGTCCGACACCAACAACCGCCGGGCTCACCCGCTCACCCGCACCAGCCTGGAGATCGGCGAAGAGTCGGAGGTGTCGTTCGCGACCTACTTCAACGCGTTCCCGGCCTCCTACTGGCGGCGCTGGTCGACACTCGAGTCGGTGGTGCTGCGCCTGGAACTGACCGGATCCGGCCGTGTCGACGTCTACCGCTCCAAGGCCACCGGTGCCCGTATCTCGGTGGACGGCAAGCCCTTCCAGGGGACGGGCTCGCCCGCGGCAGTCGAGTTCGAGATCGGCCTGCACCCGTTCGAGGACGGCGGGTGGATCTGGTTCGACATCACCACCGACTCCGCGGTCACCCTGCACCGCGGCGGCTGGTACGCACCGACCGAAGCGCCCGGGCGGGCCGACGTCGCCGTCGGCATCCCGACCTTCAACCGGCCCGACGACTGCGTCAACGCACTGCGCGCCCTGACCTCGGACTCCGACGTCGACGCCGTGATCAGCGCGGTGATCGTCCCGGACCAGGGCACCCGCAAGGCTCGTGACCATCCGGACTTCGCCGAGGCCGCCGCCGCGCTGGGTGACCGGCTGTCCATCCACGACCAGCCCAACCTCGGCGGGTCCGGGGGCTACAGCCGGGTGATGTACGAGGCGCTGAAAAACACCGACTGCGAACAGATCCTGTTCATGGATGACGACATCCGCATCGAGCCCGACTCGATCCTGCGGGCGCTCGCGCTGAACCGGTTCGCCAAGACCCCGACGCTGATCGGTGGGCACATGCTGAACCTGCAGGAGCCGTCGCACCTGCACATCATGGGCGAGGTCGTCGACCCCGGGGTCTTCATGTGGACCAACGCCCCGCACACCGAGTACGACCACAACTTCGCCACCGACCCGCTGGCGGAGTCCCCGGACCTGCACCGGCGCATCGACGTCGACTTCAACGGCTGGTGGATGTGCATGATCCCGCGCGCGGTCGCCGAGGAGATCGGCCAGCCGATCCCGTCGTTCATCAAGTGGGATGACGCGGAGTACGGGATCCGGGCCGGCGAGCACGGCTACCCGACCGTCACCCTGCCGGGGGCGGCGATCTGGCACATGGCCTGGAGCGACAAGGACGACGCCATCGACTGGCAGGCCTACTTCCACCTGCGCAACCGGTTGATGGTGGCGGCGCTGCACTGGGACGGCAACATCACCGGCCTGATCCGCAGCCACCTCAAGGCCACCCTGAAGCACCTTGCCTGCCTGGAGTATTCGACGGTGGCGGTGCAGAACAAGGCGCTGGACGACTTCATGGCCGGCCCCGAGCACATCTTCTCGATCCTGGAGTCGGCGCTGCCGGACATCCACGCGCTGCGCAAGACCTACCCCGACGCCGTGGTGCTGCCGGCCGCCAGCGAGCTGCCGGCGCCGTCGCGGCGCAGCCGGGTGATGCGCCCGCCGGTGCAGCCGCTGACCATCGGCTACCGGCTGGCCCGCGGCATCCTGCACAACCTCAAGGCCACCGCGCCCGAGCACCATCGGCGCCCGCAGCTCAACGTGCCGACCCAGGACGCCCGGTGGTTCCTGCTGTGCACCCAGGACGGCGTCACCGTCACCACCGCCGACGGACGCGGTGTGGTCTACCGGCAGCGCGACCGGGACAAGATGTTCACGCTGCTGCGCGAATCACTGCGCCGCCAGTACGAATTGGCGCGCCGGTTCGACGCGTTGCGTCAGTCCTACCGCCGCGCCCTGCCGACGCTGGCGAGCCAGCAGCAGTGGGAGACGGTGTTCCCCAAGAAGTCGTTCCCACGGGACTCGGGACGCGACCATGCCTCGGCCTGAGGATCTGGCGCCGGTCGGGCCGCCGCACGGTGAGGACGCCGTGCTGGTCGGTGTGCAGTCCGCGCTGACGGGCCGGACCGGGGTGCTGACCGGTGCGCGCGGGTTGTCGCACTTCGGTGAGCACAGCCTGGGCTGGCTGGCGGTGTCGGCGGCCGGGGCGCTGGCCCAGCCGCGGCGGCGCCGGGCCTGGCTGGCCGCCGGGGCGGGAGCGTTCGCCGCGCACGCCGCCGCTGTGCTGATCAAACGGGTGGTGCGCCGCGAGCGGCCGCATCATCCGGCGATCGCGGTTAATGTCGCGACGCCCAGCCGGTTGAGTTTCCCGTCGGCGCACGCCACCTCCACCACCGCCGCGGCGGTGCTGTTGGGGCAGGCGGCCGGACTGCCGAAGTGGGTGCTGCCGGCGGTGCTGGTGCCGCCGATGGCGCTGTCTCGGCTGGTGCTCGGGGTGCACTACCCCAGTGATGTGGCTGCCGGCGTCGCGGTCGGCGCGACCGTCGCCGCCCTGACGAGCCGAGTGGGCGGACTGGACGATTCGGGAGCGTCAGATGACTGAGAAGCAGCCCGGCCCGCCGGCGAACCTGGCCATCGGGATCATCAAGGCGATGCGGCCCCGCCAGTGGGTGAAGAACGTACTGGTGGTGGCGGCGCCGTTGGCCGCCCTGGGCGGTGGCATCCACTACGACTACTCCGACCTGGCGCGCAAGTCGCTGATCGCATTCGTGGTGTTCTCCTTGGCGGCGTCGGCGACCTACCTGGTCAACGACGCCCGCGACGTGGAGGCCGACCGGGCGCACCCCACCAAACGGTTCCGGCCGATCGCCGCCGGGGTGGTTCCCGAGCCCCTGGCCTATCTCCTGGCCGCGGTCCTGGCGGCCGCATCGCTGGCCATCTCCTGGTGGCTGACCCCGAACCTGGCGTTGGTGATGGCGATCTACCTGGCCATCCAACTGGCGTACTGCTTTGGGCTGAAACACCAGGCGGTGCTGGATATCTGCATCGTCTCCTCCGGGTTCCTGATCCGCGCCATCGCCGGCGGTGTGGCCGCCAACATCCCGCTTTCGCAATGGTTCCTGTTGGTGATGGCGTTCGGATCGCTGTTCATGGCGGCCGGTAAGCGCTACGCCGAACTGCAGATCGCCGAGCAGACCGGGGCCAAGATCCGCAAATCGCTGGAGAACTACACCAGCACCTACCTGCGGTTTGTGTGGACGCTGGCGGCCACCGCGGCGGTGGTCTGTTACAGCCTGTTCGCGTTCGAGCGCGACAACGGCTCCGGCTCCTGGTTCGCGGTGTCGATCATCCCGATCATCGTCGGGATCCTGCGCTACGCGGTCGACGTCGACGGCGGCATGGCCGGCGAAGCGGAGGACATTCTGCGCCACGATCGGGTGCTGCAGCTGTCCGCGCTGGCGTGGATCGGAACAATCGGTGCTGCCGTCGCCTTCGGTTAGCCAGCGCGCGCACAGCGGGACACCGGGCCGCCGGGTCCGGCCGCTGGGCTGGCCGGCGGTCGCCTACAGCCCGTCGGTGCGGTTGAGTTCGTGGATCGGGCTGGCCGTGGTGCTGCTGTTGTTCGGTGTCGGCGCATGGCGGCGGCGCTGGATCTCCGACGACGGGCTGATCGTGTTGCGCACCGTGCGCAACCTGCTGGCCGGCAACGGGCCGGTGTTCAACGCCGGTGAACGGGTAGAGGCCAACACCTCCACGGCCTGGACCTATCTGATGTATCTGGGCAGCTGGCTCGGCGGACCGCTGCGCATGGAGTACGTCTCGCTGGCCTTCGCGCTGGTGCTCAGCCTGGCCGGGGTGGCGCTGCTGATGCTGGGCGCCGCCCGGCTGTACGCGCCCGGCCTGCAGGGCCGCCGGGCGCTGCTGCTGCCGGCCGGGGCGTTGGTCTACATCGCGGTGCCGCCCGCGCGCGACTTCGCCACCTCCGGCCTGGAGGCCGGTCTGGTGCTGGCCTACCTGGGCCTGCTGTGGTGGATGTTGGTCTGCTGGTCGCAGGCGCTGCGCATGCCCCGATCCCGGGCTCGCGGGACCTGGTTCACCGGATGTCTGGCGTTCGTGGCGGGCTGCAGCGTGCTGGTGCGCCCCGAATTGGCGCTGATCGGCGGTGGCGCGCTGGTCATGTTGCTGATCGCCGCGCGGGACTGGCGGTCTCGGATGTTGATCGTGGTGGCCGGCGGTGCGCTGCCGGTGGCCTATCAGATCTTCCGGATGGGCTACTACGGGCTGCTGGTGCCCGGTACCGCGCTGGCCAAGGATGCCGCCGGCGACAAGTGGTCGCAGGGCATGATCTACCTGGCGAATTTCAATGCCCCCTACGCGCTGTGGGTGCCCGCCGTGTTGTTGGCGGCGCTGGGTGCGGCGCTGTGGGTGGGCTCGGCGGTACGACATGCGCCCCGACGGCCGGTGCCGCGCGGCGTCGGCCGGTGGGCTCGGCTGGTGCGCAGCCCCGGCGTGGTGGTCTGTTTCTTCGTGCTCAGCGGTTTCCTGCAGGGGGCCTACTGGATTCGTCAGGGCGGCGACTTCATGCACGGTCGGGTGCTGCTGGCTCCGCTGTTCTGCATGCTGGCCCCGGTGGCGGTCATTCCGGTGCTGCTGCCCGACGGCGCGCGCTACCGCCGGGAGGCCGGCTACCCGCTCAGCGGTGCGGTCGGCCTGCTCTGGCTGGCCGTTGCCGGCTGGGCGTTGTGGGCGGCCAACTCACCCGGGATGGGCGATGACGCAACCCGCGTCACCTACTCCGGGATCGTCGACGAGCGCCGGTTCTACTCGCAGGCGACCGGCAACGCCCACCCGCTGACCGCCGCGGACTACCTCGGTTATCCGCGGATGCGCGCCGTGCTGGCCACCATCGAGGCCACGCCGGCCGGTGCGCTGCTGCTGCCGTCGGGCAACTATGACCAGTGGGACGTCGTCCCGGTCATCCTGCCGGTGCCCCCGGGTATCGGCGTCCCGACCGATCCCGTTCCGGGCGATACCGGACCACACACCGTCTTCTTCACCAACCTGGGCATGCTGAGCATGAACACCGGGCTCGATGTCCGACTGCTCGACCAGATCGGGTTGGCCAACCCGATCGCGGCACACACCGAACGGCTGGAGCACGGCCGTATCGGCCACGACAAGGACCTGTTCCGGGACTGGGTGGTGGCCGACGGCCCGTGGGTCAAGTGGTTCCCGCTGATTCCGGGCTATCTGGACCAGGACTGGATCACCCAGGCCGAGGCGGCCCTGCGCTGCCCCGACACCGCGGCGGTGCTGGGTTCGGTGCGCGCCCCGATGGGCCCGCGCCGGTTCCTGTCCAATGTGCTGCACGCGGCGAGCTACACCCGGTACCGGATCGAACGGGTGCCGCGCGACGAACTGATCCGCTGCGGTTTGGCCGTACCCGAGCCGACCCGCCCGACCTACACCGGGATGTCGCCCGACGTTCCGTGACGGCTCGCGCCCGCCGGCAACCGTTCTGGGCCCGAAGTGTGATGGACGTCATGCCCCGGCGCCGACAGCTACCCGACACGTCCGGCCTCACCGGCTCGGATGGCCTGCTGAGCGCAGCGCGGCGGCCGCCGGAACCGGCGGTGTCAGGGGGCTTTGCAGGCTGGAGGGCCGAACCCCAGGGGCCTGGGAGTGGACATCTGTGGTTGACTACACCGGCACTGCCGCGTTCGCGCGCGCAGATCGGGCCCGACTCGGGCCACGTTATTGAGCCAGAGACGGCAACGATACGAATGAGGATGCCCAGGATGAAGTTGCTTGACAGGTTGATGGTTGCTGCCGCCGGCGCGACCATGCTCGCAGGGTTGGTCGGAGTCGTCGGCGACACCGCCGAGGCGAACGCCTTTTCCCGGCCGGGTCTGCCGGTCGAGTACCTGCAGGTGCCTTCTGCGGGCATGGGCCGCGACATCAAGGTGCAGTTCCAGAGCGGTGGCCAGGACTCCCCGGGCCTGTACCTGCTGGACGGCATGCGGGCCCAGGACGACTTCAACGGCTGGGACATCAACACCCCGGCGTTCGAGTGGTACCTGAACTCCGGCATCTCGGTGATCATGCCGGTCGGTGGCCAGTCCAGCTTCTACAGCGACTGGTACAAGCCGGCCTGCGGCAAGGCGGGCTGCTCCACCTACAAGTGGGAGACCTTCCTCACCAGCGAACTGCCGGCCTACCTGGCGTCGGAGTACGGCGTGAGCCGGAGCCGCAACGCCGCGGTCGGCCTGTCGATGGCCGGTTCGTCGGCGCTGACGCTGGCCATCTACCACCCGAACCAGTTCACCTACGCGGGCTCGCTGTCGGGTTACCTCAACCCGTCCACCGGTAAGGGCTGGATCGGTCTGTCGATGGGCGACGCCGGCGGCTACAAGAAGAACGACATGTGGGGCGACGACAACGACCCGGCATGGCTGCGCAACGACCCGACCGTCAACGTCGACAAGCTGGTGGCCAACAACACCCGCCTGTGGATCTTCTGCGGTAACGGCAAGGCCAACGAGCTGGGCGGCGACAACATCCCGGCCGTGTTCCTCGAGCAGAACTTCATGATCGGCGCCAACAAGAAGTTCCAGGAGCTCTACACCGCCGCCGGTGGCAACAACGCGGTGTTCAACTTCCCGGCCTACGGCACGCACTCGTGGGAGTACTGGGGCCAGCAGCTGCAGGCGATGAAGCCGGACATGCAGTCGCACCTGGGCGCTACCGCGACGAGCGGCGAGAGCACCTCGGGCTAGTAGCCACAGAATCACCGCTGACGGCGGCGACCCTTCCGGGGTCGCCGCCGTCGGTGGTTTTCGGCCCTGGTCGCTGGTGCCGTGTGATTGACTACCTTGCGGGATCCGGGCGCGCGACCAGCGGATGATCCCCCAACTGATCTGTCCCGACGAACGAGGTGGGTATGAGCGGACTGTCGAAGTTGATGCGGGCGCTGTGTGTGGCCGTGCTGACACTGGGAATGTGGACCAGCGGCACGGTCGTCGGCGCAGGCGCGCAGGCCGCTCAGTTCGAGAACCTGATGGTGCCGTCGCCGTCGATGGGCCGCGACATCCCGGTGGCCTTCCTCAACCAGGGCCCGCACGCGGTGTACCTGCTCGACGCCTTCGACGCCCACCCCGACCTGAGCAACTGGGTGACCGCGGGCAACGCGATGAACACCTTGGCCGGCAAGGGTGTCTCGGTGGTGGCACCGGCCGGTGGGGCATTCAGCATGTACACCAACTGGGAGCAGGACGGCAGCAAGCAGTGGGACACCTTCCTGTCGTCCGAGTTGCCGGACTGGCTGGCCGCCAATCGGGGTCTGGCCCCGGGCGGTCACGCCGTGGTCGGTGCGGCCCAGGGCGGCTACGGCGCGCTGGCGCTGGCCACCTTCCACCCGGACCGGTTCGGCTTCGCCGGCTCGATGTCGGGCTTCCTCGGGCCGTCGCACACCACCGAGAGCGGTGTGATCAGCGCCGGCCTGCAGAACTTCGGCGGCGTGGACCCCTACGGCATGTGGGGTGCCCCGCAGCTGGGCCGCTGGAAGTGGCACGACCCGACGGTGCACGCCACCCTGCTGGCGCAGAACAACACCCGGGTGTGGATCTACAACCCGGTGGGCGGCGCTTCCAACCCGGCCGCGATGATCGGCGACCCGGGCGAGGCGGCCGGCAGTGGCCGCTACTTCAACATGCAGTACCGCCAGGTGCGCGGGCGCAACGGCCATTTCGACTTCTCCGCCGGTGACAACGGCTGGGGTTCGTGGGCGTCGCAGCTCGGGGCGATGTCCGGCGACATCGTCGGCGCGATCCGCTAGAGCGGCGCCGGCCGGTAACTGCCGTTGACTCTGCGTCCACCAGACACAAGTACGAGTAGATCGTCTGGTGGGCGCAGAGTCAGCGCCTGGTCAGGTGTTCCCACGCTTGTCGGACCCGGCGGACGACGTCGTCGCCGCGGTGCTCGGCGAGCACCCTGATGTGTGTCCAGCCGACGCCGACTATGTACTCCTGGCGTTCGGCGTCCCTGACAAACTGTGGACGGCTGGTCCGGTGTTGGTCGCCGTCGTATTCGACGGCCAGCTTGATGTCCTCCCACCCCATGTCCAGGAAGTACCAGCGGCCGTTCGGGCGGAGCAGCGGTATCTGGGTCTGCGGTCGCGGCAATCCGGCTGTGATCAGTCGGAGCCGCAGCCAGGTCTCCCTGGGTGAGCCGGCACCGGCGTCGACGAGATCCAGCGCCACCTCGAGTTGGCGCAGCCCGCGGGCGCCCGGGTGCCGTGCGGCGAGCGCGGCAACGTCACCGATCTTGAACCCGGTGGCCCGCGCCAGCGCATCGAGCCTGGCCACGGCTTGGCCGAGCGGGCCGCGCCGGCCGAGATCGAAGGCGGTGCGCTCCGGCGTCGTCAATCTCACCGGGCCCCACGAACGGGTCTCCCCGTCCAGCAGCAGGTCGGCATACGTCTTGACGCCGTCCGGCGTCCGGGCGTTGCGCCAGATCAGCTCGATGACGGCGTCGTCGTCCACCCAGTCGGCGCCGTGTAGTGCCGATGCCGCCACCCCGGCGACCACAGCCTGGCGATGCGACCACAGCCAGGCGGCGACTATTCGCTGCCGCAGGCGGGGTTTCACCCGCTTGTCCAGGTAGACGTTGGGCAGGATCGCGCGGTGATCACGGCCGAGCTCATGCCAGCTGACCGCACCGGCGGCCAGCGCCTCGGAGCCGACGAACGGCCAGCTGCACGATCCGCGCATGCCGGGATCGTGCCAGCGATGCGTCCAGCGCACACTTCACCCGTTGACTCTGCGTACAGCAGACGAAAGTACGAGTAGTGGGCCTGGTGGACGCAGAGTCGATGAGGCCGACCCGTCGATCTGTACCGTGATAGGCGATATGGCCAACAAGAAGACCCCGAAGTCCCCCCGGAAATCACCGGCGAAATCGCCCGGAAAAGCGACGAAATCACCGCGTAAATCGCCGCGCGATCGTCGTCGCCTGTTGGCGTGGGTGGCCGCCGGGGCGATGGCACTGGTAGTCGCACTGGTGGCCGTGATGGTGGTGATCTGGATTCGCCACCCGTCCTCACCGCCGATCGCGGACTCGCCGTCGGAGGGCGTCCCGCCCACCGCCTCGGTGCCGCCGCGGACCAAGAAGCCGCGCCCGGCCTCACAGGACGCCAGCTGCCCGGATGTGCAGTTGGTGTCGGTTCCCGGCACCTGGGAGACGTCGCCGACGGACAACCCGCTCGACCCCACCCAGTTCCCGATGGCGCTGCTGCTGACCGTGACCCGCCCGATCGCCCAACAGTTCGACGCCGCCCGGGTGCAGACCTACACGGTTCCCTACACCGCGCAGTTCCACAATCCGCTGTCGGCCGATAAGCAGATGAGCTACAACGACAGCCGCGAGGAGGGCACCCGCGCCACCATCAAGGCGATGACCGAGATGAACGCGCGGTGCCCGCTGACCAGCTACGTGCTGATCGGCTTCTCGCAGGGCGCGGTGATCGCCGGCGACGTGGCCAGCAAGATCGGCAACTGGGACGGTCCGGTCGAGGAGGATCTGGTGCTGGGCGTGGCGCTGATCGCCGACGGCCGCCGCCAGACCGGCGTGGGAATAGACGTGCCGCCGAGCCCGGCCGGTCAGGGCGCCGAGGTGACCCTGCATGAACTGCCGATCCTGTCCGGGATGGGGCTGACCATGACCGGTGCGCGCCAGGGCGGTTTCGGCGACCTCGACCAGCGCACCTATGAGATCTGCGCGCCCGGTGATCTGATCTGTGCGGCCCCGCAGGAGGCGTTCAGCGTGGGCAAGCTGCCGGCGACCCTGTCGACGCTGGCCGGCGGTGCCGCTCAGCCGGTGCACGCGCTGTACGGCACCACCGACGTCTGGAGCCAGGACGGGCTGTCCGCAACCCAGTGGACGCTGAACTGGGCGCGGGGCCTCGTTGAGAACGCGCCGCATCCACCGCACGGCTGAAGCCCGGGCGGTTCAGCGAGGCTCGACGAAGGAGAGGCGAAGCTGGGACCGTCGCGTGACCCGGGCGGTTCAGCGAGGCTCGACGAAGGAGAGGCGAAGCTGGGACCGTCGCGTGACCCGGGCGGTTCAGCGAGGCTCGACGAAGGAGAGGCGAAGCTGGGACCGTCGCGTGACCCGGAGACGGGAGTCACACGCGGTACCGTTTGATTTGGCATGGGCCGCACCGGCCTCTAACATTAAGAACAATTTAAGAGCTGGCGGCCGGTGGCCGCGGGGCAGCATCGCGTCGCCGGGTATTCGAACCCAGCTAACATCTGTGAGGTCCCGGGTCCGCGCGGTGAACCACTTCGGGGTGGCCAGATGCGCCCGGCAGCATATTGAACGTTTGTTCGCGACAGGAGTTTTGCATGGTCCCGGCAGCCCAGGCCGCATACCGTAATCCCTTCGTCAAGGATGGCAAGATCCGGTTCCCGGACAACGCCAACCTGGTGCGCACCGTCGAGCGCTGGTCGGCACTGCGCGGCGACAAGGTGGCCTATCGGTTCCTGGACTTCTCCACCGAGCGCGACGGCGTGGCCCGCGACATCTCCTGGGCGGAGTTCGGTGCCCGCAACCGCGCCGTCGGCGCCCGGCTGCAGCAGGTCACCCAGCCCGGCGACCGGGTGGCGATCCTGTGCGGTCAGAACCTGGACTACCTGGTCTCGTTCTTCGGCACGCTGTACTCCGGCCGGATCGCGGTGCCGCTGTTCGACCCGGGCGAGCCCGGCCACGTCGGCCGCCTGCACGCCGTCCTCGACGACTGCACCCCGTCGGCGGTGCTGACCACCAGCGACTCGGCCGAGGGGGTGCGCAAGTTCCTGCGCAGTCGCCCGGCCAACGCCCGCCCGCGCGTGATCGCCGTCGACGCGGTGCCGGAAGAGGTCGGCGCCACCTGGGTGCTGCCCGAGGCCGACATGGACGCGGTCAGCTACCTGCAGTACACCTCCGGCTCCACCCGCACGCCCACCGGCGTGAAGATCACCCAGCTGAACCTGCCCACCAACGTCGTGCAGCTGCTGGAGCGGCTGCAGGGCCGCGAGGGCGACCGTGCGGTGACCTGGCTGCCGTTCTTCCACGACATGGGTCTGGTCACCATCACGCTGTCGAGCGTGATGGGCCAGCAGATGACGTTCATGACCCCCGCCGCGTTCGTGCGCCGGCCCTACCGCTGGATCCGGGAGATGGCCCGCAAGGAGGGCGAGACCGGCGAGTGCTACACCGTCTCGCCGAACTTCGCCTTCGAGCACGCCGCCCTCCGTGGCCTGCCCAAGGAGGGCGACCCGCCCCTGGACCTGTCCAACGTCAAGGCGATCATGAACGGCAGCGAGCCGGTCTCGGCGGCGTCGGTGCGCAAGTTCATGGACGCGTTCGGCCCCTACGGCCTGCGTGACCGCGTCATCAAGCCGTCCTACGGACTGGCCGAAGCCACCCTGTTCGTCTCGATGATCGCGATGGACGAGTCGCCCAAGATCGTCTACGTCGACCGCGAGGAGCTCAACAACTCCAACCGGTTCGTGGAGGTCCCCGCGGACGCCCCGAACGCGGTCAGCCAGGCCTCGGCCGGCAAGGTCAGCGTCGACCAGTGGGCGGTGATCGTCGACTACGAGACCGGCGCGGAACTGCCCGACGGCCAGATCGGCGAGATCTGGCTGCAGGGCAACAACATGGGCGTCGGCTACTGGAACCGCGACGAGGAGACCGTCGACACCTTCCAGAACGTGCTGAAGTCCCGGACCACCCCGTCACGTGCCGAGGGCTCCAAGGACGGCGGCCTTTGGGTGCGCACCGGTGACTACGGCACCTACTTCCAGGGCGACCTCTACATCACCGGCCGGGTGAAGGACCTGGTGATCGTCGACGGCCGCAACCACTACCCGCAGGACCTGGAGTACTCGGCGCAGGAGGCCAGCCGGGCCCTGCGCGCCGGCTACGTCGCGGCGTTCTCGGTGCCGGCCAACCAGCTGCCGGCGGAGGTGTTCGACAACCCGCACACCGGCCTGAAGTACGACGCCGACGACAGCTCCGAGCAGTTGGTGATCGTCGCTGAGCGGGCCGTGGGCGCCCACAAGCTGGACTACCAGCCGATCGCCGACGACATCCGGGCCGCGATCGCGGTGCGCCACGGCGTGACCGTGCGCGACGTGCTGCTGGTGTCGGCGGGCACGGTGCCGCGCACCTCCAGCGGCAAGATCGGTCGCCGCGCCTGCCGGGCCGCCTACCTGGACGGCAGCCTGCGCGGCGGTACCACTGTGAACTCCTTCCCCGACCAGGCGTAATCCCAGATGAGCGAGGCACCGCAGATGGCTACCGGCGACGGCGACGACGCAGCATTGCGCGGCACCAGCCGCACCGACCTGACCGTCGCCGACATGCGGGCCTGGCTGCGCAACTGGGTGGCCAACGCGACCTCGCAGGCGCCGGAGAAGATCAACGAGACCGCCCCGCTGATCGAGTTGGGGCTGTCCTCGCGCGACGCGGTCGCGATGGCCTCCGACATCGAGGACTTCGCCGGCGTGACGCTGTCGGCGACGGTGGCGTTCCGCCACCCCACCATCGAGGCGCTGGCCACCGTGATCGTCGAGGGCGAGCCGGTGGTGGTCGACGACTCGTCCGGCGAGGACTGGTCCCGCGAGGCGGACGTCGCCGACATCGCAGTGGTCGGCCTGGCCACTCGCTTCCCGGGTGACATGAACACCCCGGAGGACACCTGGACCAAGCTGCTGGCGGGATTCGACGCGATCACCGACCTGCCCGAGGGGCGTTGGTCGGAGTTCCTGGAGGAGCCGCGGATCGCCGAGCGGGTGGGTAAGGCGCGCACCCGCGGCGGCTACCTGTCCGACATCAAGGGCTTCGACGCCGAGTTCTTCGCACTGTCGAAGATGGAAGCCGACAACATCGACCCGCAGCAGCGGATGGCACTCGAGCTGACCTGGGAGGCGCTGGAGCACGCCCGTATCCCGGCGTCGAGCCTGCGCGGCGAAGCGGTCGCGGTGTACATGGGTTCGTCGAACGCCGACTACCAGAACCTGGCGCTGTCGGACCCGAGCATCACCCACCCGTATGCCATCACCGGCAACTCCAGCTCGATCATCGCCAACCGGGTGAGCTACTTCTACGACTTCCGCGGACCGTCGGTGACGGTCGACACCGCGTGCTCGTCGTCGCTGGTGGCCGCGCACTCCGGTGTGCAGGCGCTGCGCAACGGCGAGGCCGACGTGGCCGTGGTCGGCGGGGTCAACGCGCTGATCACCCCGCTGGTGACGGTCGGCTTCGACGAGGTCGGCGGCGTGCTGTCGCCGGACGGCCGGATCAAGTCCTTCTCGGCCGACGCCGACGGCTACTCGCGTGCCGAGGGCGGCGGCGTGCTGGTGCTCAAGCGGGTGGACGACGCTCGCCGCGACGGCGACCAGATCCTCGCGGTGATCGCCGGGTCCGCGGTCAACCACGACGGCCGCTCCAACGGCCTGCTGGCGCCCAACCCGGACGCGCAGGCCGCCGTGCTGCGCAAGGCCTACAAGAACGCCGGTATCGACCCGCGCACCATCGACTACATCGAGGCGCACGGCACCGGCACCATCCTGGGTGACCCGATTGAGGCCGAGGCGCTGGGCCGGGTGGTCGGGCGCGGCCGTGCCGCGGACAAGCCTGCCCTGCTGGGCGCGGTGAAATCCAACGTGGGCCACTTGGAGTCGGCAGCCGGCGCGGCCAGCCTGACCAAGGTTGTGCTCGCACTGCAGCACGACAAGATCCCGCCGTCGATCAACTACACCGGACCGAACCCCTACATCGACTTCGCCGGCACCCACCTGAAGGTCGCCGACACCGCGTCCGACTGGCCGCGCTACGGCGGGTACGCCGTCGCCGGGGTGTCGGGATTCGGCTTCGGTGGGGCGAACGCGCACCTGGTGGTGCGCGAGGTCCTGCCGCGCGACGTGATCGCGAAAGACCCGGAGCCCGAAGAGGCTGCCGCCGAGGTGATTTCCGAACCCGAGATCGAGCATGAGGCGCCGCGCTTCGACGAGTACGGCGAGTTCATCTCGCCCGAAACCTCGCACGACTACGGCGACGAGCCGGAGTACGAGTTGCCCGGCCTGACCGATGAGGCGCTGCGGCTGCGCGACGAGGCATTGGCCGAGCTGGATGCCGAAGAACCCGTCAAACCGCTTATCCCACTCGCCATCTCGGCGTTCCTGACGTCGCGCAAGAAGACCGCTGCCGCCGCGCTGGCGGACTGGATCGACAGCGAAGAGGGCCGCGCCACCCCGCTGACGGCGATCGGCCGGGCGCTGTCCCGCCGCAACCACGGCCGCTCGCGCGCGGTGGTGCTGGCCCACGACCATGACGAGGCGATCGCCGGCCTGCGCGCCGTGGCCGAGGGCAAGCAGAAGCCGAACGTCTACTCCGCCGACGGCCCGGTGACCAACGGGCCGATCTGGGTGATGGCCGGATTCGGTGCGCAGCACCGCAAGATGGGCAAGAACCTCTACCTGCGCGACAAGGTCTTCGCCGAGTGGATCGAGAAGGTCGACGCGCTGATCCAGGACGAGCGCGGCTACTCGGTGCTCGAGCTGATCCTCGACGACTCGCACGAGTACGGGATCGAGACCTCCAACGTCGTCATCTTCGCGATCCAGATCGCCCTCGGTGAGGTGCTCAAGCACCACGGCGCGAAGCCCACCGCCGTCATCGGACAGTCGCTGGGCGAGCCCGCGTCGGCCTACTTCTCCGGCGGGCTGTCGCTGGCCGATGCCACCCGGGTGATCGCGTCCCGCGCGCACCTGATGGGTGAGGGCGAGGCGATGCTGTTCGGCGAGTACATCCGCTTCATGGCGCTCGTCGAGTACTCCGCCGAGGAGCTCAAGGAGGTGTTCGCCGACTTCCCCGGTCTGGAGGTGTGCGTTTACGCCGCCCCCACCCAGACCGTGATCGGTGGGCCGCCCGAGCAGATCGACGCGATCGTCGCCCGCGCCGAGGCCGAGGGCCGCTTCGCCCGCAAGCTGCAGACCAAGGGTGCCGGGCACACCTCGCAGATGGACCCGCTGCTGGGCGAGTTCTCCGCCGAGCTGGCCGGCATCGAGCCGAAGACGCCGCAGATCGCGATCTTCTCCACCGTGCACGAGGGCAACTACATCAAGCCCGGCGGCGAGCCGATCCACGATGTGGACTACTGGAAGAAGGGGATGCGGCACAGCGTCTACTTCACCCACGGTGTGCGCAACGCGGTCGACAACGGCTACACCACTTTCCTGGAGCTGGCCCCGAACCCGGTGGCGCTCATGCAGGTTGGGTTGACGACAGCCAGCGCCGGTCTGCATGACGCCCAGCTGATCGCGACTCTGGCCCGCAAGACCGACGACGTCGACGCCATGACCATGGCGATGGCGCAGCTCTACGTCTTCGGCCACGACCTCGACTTCCGCACCCTGTTCCCGCGTGAGGTCGAAGGCCCGGTCAGCCCGGCGGAGTTCGCCAACATTCCGCCGACGCCGTTCCGGCGCAAGCCGCACTGGCTGGACGCGCACTTCTCCGGCGACGCCACCGGTGTGATGCCCGGCTCGCATGTCGCGACCCCGGACGGCCGGCACGTCTTCGAGTACGCCGCACGCGGTGAGACCGACCTGGCCGCGCTGGTGAAATCGGCTGCGGCAGCTGTGCTTCCGGACGCCGCCATGGTGGCTTCCGAGCAGCGGGCGGTACCGGCCGAGGGTTCCCGGCTGGTGACCACGCTGACCCGGCACCCGGGCGGGGCGGCGGTGCAGGTGCACTCGCGCATCGGTGAGTCGTTCACGCTGGTCTACGACGCGCTGGTGTCACGCGGGGGCGCAGCCGGAGTCCTGCCGGTCGCGGTGGGTGCCGGTACTGCGATCGCGACGGAATCCGTTGCGGCACATGTCGAGCCCGAGGTCGATGATGCAGAGATCCTGCGCGACAACCTGACCGCCGGAGCGGGTCTGGCCGCCGGTTTCGCCAAGTGGTCGCCGGAATCCGGCGAGACCATCGCGGACCGGTTGGGCACGATCGTGGGCAGCGCCATGGGCTACGAGCCCGAGGACCTGCCGTGGGAGGTGCCGCTGATCGAGCTGGGCCTGGATTCGCTGATGGCCGTGCGGATCAAGAACCGGGTCGAATACGACTTCGACATGCCGCCGATCCAGCTGACCGCCGTTCGTGACGCGAACCTCTACAACGTCGCGGAGATGATCCGCTACGCGGTCGAGCACCGCGACGAGATCGAGGCGCTGCACGAGCACCAGAAGACCCAGACCGCGGACGAGATCGCCGCCGAACAGGCCGCGATGATCGCGGCGGCCAAGGCTGCCGAGAACACCGAAGCCGCACCGGCCGCCGAGCCGGCTCCGGCCGCCGCGCCGCCTGCCTCGGACATCCCGATTCCGCCGCCGCCGACCAACCCGGCCGGCCCGGCCGTTCCGCCCCCGCCGACGGACCCGACCGGCCCGGGCTCCAGCGGTGTGAGCACCAAGACCGCCGCTGCCGCGGCCGCCAAGGTGCTGACTCAGGAGGCGGTGACCGAGGCGCTGGGCGCCGACGTGCCCCCGCGTGACGCCGCCGAGCGGGTCACGTTCGCCACCTGGGCGATCGTCACCGGCAAGTCGCCGGGCGGCATCTTCAACGAGCTGCCCGCCGTCGACGACGACACCGTGGCCAAGATGGCTGAGCGGCTTTCTGAACGAGCCGAGGGCATCGTCACCGTCGACGACGTGAAGTCGGCGACCACCATCGAGGCCCTGGCGACCATCGTCCGCGACCAGCTCGAGGAAGGCGTGGTGGACGGATTCGTCCGTACCCTGCGCGCGCCGAAGGACGGCTCGAATGCGGTCCCGCTGTTCGTGTTCCACCCGGCCGGTGGTTCGACCGTGGTCTACGAACCGCTGATGAAGCGCCTGCCCGCCGACACCCCGGTGTACGGCATCGAGCGGGTGGAGGGCTCCATCGAGGAGCGCGCCGCCGAGTACGTGCCCAAGCTGCTGGAGATGCACTCCGGTCCGTTCGTGCTGGCGGGCTGGTCGCTGGGCGGGGCGCTGGCCTACGCGTGTGCGATCGGGCTGAAGCAGGCCGGCGCCGAAGTGCGCTACGTCGGGCTGATCGACCTGGTGCTGCCGGGTGAGCCGATCGACCAGAGCAAGGAAGGCATGCGGGCCCGCTGGGACCGCTACGCACGGTTCGCCGAGCGCACCTTCAACGTCGAGGTTCCCGAGATTCCCTACGAGGAACTGGAGAAGCTCGACGACGAGGGCCAGGTCAAGTTCGTGCTCGAGGTCGTCGCGCAGAGCGGCGTGCAGATCCCGGGCGGGATCATCGAGCATCAGCGCACGTCGTACCTGGACAACCGCGCGCTCGACACCATCGAGATTCAGCCGTACGACGGGCATGTCACCTTGTACATGGCCGACCGCTACCACGATGACGCCATCGTGTTCGAGCCCGCATACGCGACCCGTAAGCCCGACGGCGGCTGGGGTGAGTACATCTCGGACCTGGAGATCGTGCACATCGGGGGCGAGCACATTCAGGCCATCGACGAGCCGTACATTGCCAAAGTGGGCGCCCATATGAGCGAGGCGCTGGGCCGTATCCAGGGAGAGCAGTGACTACAGAGTTCCCACCCACCCGCCCGTCAAAGACCACTGCGCAATTGCTGGCCGACCTGCGCGAAAAGCTGGAGCTGGCCAAGGAACCCGGCGGCGAGGCTGCCGTCGCCAAGCGCGCGAAGAAGGGCATCCCCAGCGCCCGGGACCGTATCCACGCGCTGCTGGATCCGGGCACCTTCTTGGAGATCGGAGCGCTGGCCAAGACCCCCGGCGACCCGAACGCGCTCTACGGCGACGGCGTGGTGACCGGGCACGGCCGGATCAACGGCCGGCCGGTCGGGGTGTTCAGCCACGACCAGACGGTGTTTCAGGGTTCGGTCGGGGAGATGTTCGGCCGCAAGGTGGCCAAGCTGATGGAGTGGGTGGCCATGGTCGGCTGCCCGATCATCGGCATCAACGACTCCGCCGGTGCCCGCATCCAGGATGCGGTGACGTCGCTGGCCTGGTACGCCGAGTTGGGCCGGCGCCACGAGATGCTGCGCGGTCTGGTGCCGGAGATCTCCATCATTCTGGGTAAATGTGCTGGGGGAGCGGTGTATTCGCCCATCCAGACCGACCTGCTGGTGGCGGTTCGCGACCAGGGCTACATGTTCATCACCGGACCCGACGTGATCAAGGACGTCACCGGTGAGGACGTGACGTTCGACGAGCTCGGCGGCGCCGATGTACAGGCGCAGCGCGGCAACATCCACAAGGTGGTCGAGGACGAGGCGGCGGCCTTCCAATACGTGCGTGACTACCTGTCGTTCCTGCCCGCCAACCACTTCGACGACGCGCCGGTGGTCAACCCCGGACTGGAGCCGGAGCTCACCCCGCACGATCTGGAGCTGGACGCGATCGTGCCGGACAACGACAACACCGCCTACGACATGCACGAGATCCTGCTGCGGATCTTCGACGACGGAGACGTCTTCGAGATCGGCGAGCAGCGCGGGCCGGCGATGATCACCGCCTTCGCCCGCGTCGACGGGCACTCGGTCGGGGTGATCGCCAACCAGCCGATGCAGATGTCCGGGGTGGTGGACACCGAGGCCTCCGACAAGGCGGCCAGCTTCATCCGGTTCTGCGACTCCTTCAATCTGCCACTGGTCTTCGTCGTCGACACCCCCGGCGCCATGCCCGGAGTGGAGCAGGAGGCCAGCGGAATCATCAAGCGCGGCGGCCGGTTCTTCAACGCCATCGTCGAGGCCGACGTGCCCAAGGTGACCGTGATCATCCGCAAGGCCTATGGCGGCGGGTATGCGGTGATGGGCTCCAAACAGCTGTCGGCGGACCTGAACTTCGCCTGGCCGACGGCCCGGATCGCGGTGATCGGCGCCGACGGGGCCGCCCAGTTGCTGATGAAGCGCTTCCCCGACCCGACCACGCCCGAGGCGCAGGCGATCAAGAAGGACTTCATCGACGGCTACAACGAGAACCTGGCGATCCCCTGGACCGCCGCCGAGCGGGGCTACATCGATGCGGTGATCCAGCCGCACGAGACCCGGCTGCTGCTGCGTAAGTCGCTGCGACTGCTGCGCGACAAGCAGAACTATCCCAAGGTGCAGCGCAAGCACGGTCTGACGCCGATCTAGGCTTTAGCGCACTAAGTTAACGCTTAGGGTGCGTCACGCCGCGGAGCCTTCGTTCTGGGCGTGTGTGGGCCTTCTGCCTGGTGAGATGCGGGAGCCAACCTCGTCGTACCTTAATTTGACATAACAGAGTGTGATTGAAATCATCACCTCCGATGGGCGCCACGCTGGTGTGAGGTCCTTTGGTCAGGGGCGAGGAAGTCTGATGTTCGATGCGGTAACGGCCTTGCCTCGCCGCCACGCGCCCGGCGTGCGAGCCGCGGTGGGCGCCGCCGCGTTGGCAGTCGCTCTCGGTGGGATCCCCGCGGTGACGGCGCCGGCAGCGGCGACGAGCCCGGTGGGTGTGCAGTTGGCCGCCGCCGAGGGCGGAAGCCTCTCCGCATCCGACATCGCGTTGATCATGGGCCCCAGCATGATGCCGACGCCGGGTCAGCAGTACGCCGAGACCGTGGCGTCGCTGTTCCTTCAGCCGCACGGGTTTGCCGGCGAACTCGAGGTACTGACCACCCCCGCATCGCCGTACCTTCTGGACAACTCACTGGCCCAGGGCGCGGAGATTCTGACGGCCAGGGTGCAGAGCCTGTTCGAGACCGGAGAGATCGGCGCCGATCATCCGGTGACGGTGTTCGGCTACTCGCAGAGCGCCGCCCTGACGACCCTGGCGATGCAGCAGTTGCACGAGGCGGGGGTGCCGAGCGACGCGGTGCACTTCGTGCTGATCGGTGATTCGGCGAATCCCAACGGTGGCATCCTGCCCGGCTTCGACCTGCCCGGCTTGGCGGAGTGGCTGCTGCAAAGCGACGTCACCGTCGGCAATCCCACGCCGAGCGACCTGTACCCGACCGACGTCTACACCCTGGAGTACGACGGCTACGCCGACTTCCCGCGCTACTCGATGAATCTGCTGTCGAGCCTCAACGCGGTCATGGGCATGGTCACCCAGCACCTGGCCTACCTGGGCCTGACCCCCGAGCAGATCGCTTCGGCAACCCTGCTGGAATCGAGCCCGGACAGCCTGGTCAACTCCTACATGATCTCCAGTGAGTACCTCCCGCTGCTGTGGCCGATGCTGTTCGTCCCGGTCATCGGGAAACCGCTCTATGACCTGATGGAGCCGACCATGCGGATTCTGGTGAATCTGGGTTACGGCAACATCGAGCACGGCTGGAACGACGGCCCGGCCGACGTGCCGACCGCCATGTCACCGGATGGGCCCAACCTCGACTGGTCGGAGGTCTCGACCGCCCTGCAGAATGCGGCGCAGACCGGTTGGGACGCCTTCACCGCCGACTTGGTGAACCCGGAGACCTACCAGGTTCCGGCGATGATCGACAGCCCCGTGGTGGCCACCCTGCTGGCGGCGGCGGCCAACGTCGGTTTTGTGGACGCCGACAATCCCTCGGTGCCGGAGCTGCTTCAGGGCCTGACGGACATGTTCTGGGCCTCGCTGGTCGGCGACCCGTTGGCGGCCTTGGGTTAGGCCCGATTCCGGGTCGTCACCGAATAACCGGTCTCGGCCGGGTAAGTGTTGCGTAACGCTTGAGCAACACCAGTCACTTTTGTCTCAGAATCACTAGTGTTATCCCCCAGGCGATCCCATGAGAGGGCTATCCGCCGAGGTTCCAATTAGCCGGGGCCGGAACGTGATTCCCGGCTGCGCGGATCGCTGAGCGAGCCTCCGACGGTGTGATGAGGGGGACACCGTGTGCCATAGCGAGGCTCGATGAGTCTGTTGCTGCCCGCGCCGCGACCGGCGGCGCAGGTCGCAACGACGCAACGCCCGCAAGACCCGCAACGCCCGCAAGACCGTAACCGAGTGCTGCGCAAGGCGATCATGGCGTCGGCGGTCGGCAACGCGACCGAATGGTATGACTACGGCGTCTATGCCGTCGTGGCGACCTATCTGACCGAGGCGTTCTTTCCGGACGCGCTGGGCAGCCTGGGAACCATGCTGGGCTTCGCGGTGTCCTTCGTGCTGCGGCCGTTGGGGGGTATGGTCTGGGGTCCGATCGGCGACCGGTTCGGACGCAAATCGGTGCTGGTCGCGACCATCGCGCTGATCGCGGTGGCGACCACCCTGATCGGGGTGCTGCCCACCTACGCCGTTGCGGGCTGGTGGGCACCGGGCCTGCTGATCGCCCTGCGGGTGGTGCAGGGATTCTCCACCGGGGGCGAATACGGCGGCGCGGCAACGTTCATGGCCGAGAGCGCGCCCGATGACAAACGCGGCACCTACGGCAGCTTCCTGGAATTCGGTGCGGTGGGCGGCTTCGTGCTGGGCAGCGCCGTCGTACTGGTGCTGGAGGCGATGCTGTCCCATGAGCAGATGGCCGCCTGGGGCTGGCGCATCCCGTTCCTGCTGGCGCTGCCGCTGGGTGCGATAGGCCTGGCGATGCGCAGCCGGATGGAGGAGACGCCGGTGTTCGCCGAATGCGTCGCCTGCGACGAGATCACCGGATCGGCGTGGGACCGCCTGGTGGACCTGCTGACCAACTACACCCGACCGATCGCGGTGACGGTCGCGTTGCTGGTGGCGCTCAACATCATCGACTACACCCTGGTGACCTATCAGCCGACCTACCTGCACGCCTCGGCCGGCCTGGATGAGCGCAGCCGGACGGCGGTGGTGCTGATCGGGGAGCTGGCGATGATGGCCTGCATCCCGTTCGCCGGGGCGTGGTCGGACCGGATCGGCCGCAAGCCGCTCTGGCGCGGCTCGCTACTGGCGTTCGTGGTGTTGGCGCTGCCGATGTACTGGCTGATGGGGCAGGGATTCGGTTGGGCGGTAGTCGGTTTCACAGTGCTCAGCATGTTGTTGGCGGCGCCGTTGGCGACGGTGGCGGCGACGTTCCCGGCGATGTTCCCCACCCAGGTGCGTTACGCGGGTTTTGCGATCGCCGACAACGCGGCGGTGGCGGTGTTCGGCGGCACCGCACCGATGGTGGCCGACACGGTCATCGACCGCACCGGGTGGCAGCTGTTTCCCGCCGGCTATCTGGTGTTGGCCGCGATCATCGGTCTGTTCGCGTTGCGCTTCCTGCCCGAGACGGCCGGGTGCTCGTTGCGGGGGACGGGGATTCCGGGCATGCCGGGGGAGCTGGAACGCGAGCTCTCGGCCCTGACTGCCGCCCCGCCGGTCACAGTGCGCCGAAACCCGGTGGTCGACGAGGTCTGGGCCGTCGACAGGTACGTCCGGCCGCAGCAGCGGATGGCCGCGGGCTATCGGGGCGTCCCGCAACTCGCCGGTGTGAGCGGCCCCCGGATCAGGGGTTGATCACCCGCATTCCGTAGATGTAGGTGGTCAGGTATTCCTCGATCACCGGGGCCCGGACCTCCTTGGCCCCGGGGATCGTGATGAGCAGGGCGTACAGCCCGACCAGAAATGAGATGCCGTTGTGCATGACGTCGACCTCGGCCGGGATCTCGCCGCGGTCGCGGGCCCGCTGCAGTTCCTCGATGACCGCCACGATCATCGGGTGGGTGGGCCACACCTCCGCCGGCGGACGGGTGGGCGAGAAGTGCAGCACCAGAAGGTCGTTGAACAGATGACTGCCCAGACGACGTTCTAGTTTCTCCAGCAGGTGCACGATCTGTGCCAGGGTGGCCCGCACATCGTGCTCGCGGGCGAAGAACCGCGCCAGTTCGGCGGCCATCCGCTCTTCTTCGCGGCGCTCCAGCTCCAGCAGCACGTGCTCTTTGGTGGGGAAGTGAAAGAAGAACGTGCCATGGGCCACGCCCGCCGCCGCGACCACGGCGCCGATGTCGGCGGCGGCCATGCCTGCGCGCTTGAACTCAGCGGTGGCCGCACCCAGCAGCCGTTCTCGGGTCTGGGGGCCTTTGCGGTTGCGACTGTCGGGCTTCTGGTTGGGCACAGGCAGTCACCTCCGGGTTCGCGAACGGGCTCGGTCGAGTCTAGACCATCAGCTAACTGACTGAAATCAGAAAAATGCTTGGCATGCGAGACATAGACCGCTACGGTACAGATGGCGTAAACCCGGGGGTAGCAAGACTTTCTGGTGACATCTGGGGCATATCGCAGCTCGACAGCGAGCGTAAGAGCGTTGACTCTAGTCATTTCGGAGGGGTTCGGTGCAGATTCTGCAGGAAGTTCAAGACTCGCCCAGCGCGGGCAACATCAAAGCCCAGTGGGTCAGTTTGTGGACCGGACCGGCGGTCGGCGCCATCCTGGTGCTCGCGCTGCTGATGTTCCCCGGCTTCTGGCCCCCGATGTCGCCCACCATGACCGCAGAGCAGGTCGCGCGATACTACGCCGAACACACCGACTGGATCCGGTTCAGCCAGATCACCTTCAACCTCTGCGGGATCATGCTGCTGCCGTTCTTCATGGTGATCGTCGTCCAGATGAAACGCATGAAGACCCAGAGCCACATCTTCGCCTACTGCTACCTGACCGCGATAGTCAGCGGTGCCACCATCTTCGCGCTGTCGAACGTCTTCTTTCTGGTCGCGGCGTTTCGGCCGGACCGCGACCCGGAACTGACCATGCTGCTCAACGACCTGGCCTGGATCGTGTTCATCGCACCGATCGGGATGGTGCTGGCCCAGTTCCTGCTGCTGGCCGCCGCCGTACATTTCGACGATGATCCTGACCCGGTCTTCCCGCGCTGGGTCGGGTACTACTCGCTGGCCACCGGGGTGGCGATCATGCCGTCCGCCGGCGCCGCGGTGTGGCAGACCGGACCGCTGGCCTGGGATGGACTGCTGTCGTTCTGGTTGCGCAACGGGGCATTCGCGGTCTATGTCGTGGTGATGTTCTTCGTGCTGCGCCGGGCGGTACTGCGCCAGGCGGCGGACGAGGGAGTGGTGGCCGGGTGAACCTCCTGACCCCTGACCGGTACGTCACGACAACCGACGGCGCTCCGGCCGGCAAATCCGATGTGCGCTTTCTGACCTGGTTCTTCCCGGTCTGGTACACCGTCTTCGGCGTCATCATCTGCGTGTTGACCCGGGTGACACCGCCGCCGCGGCCGGACGTCTCGACGGCCGGGAAGGTCGCGTTCTTCACCGAACATCAGCTGACCATCCAGATCGGGTTCCTGCTGCTGCTGATCCTGCTGGGCGGCGCCCCGCTCACCAACGGCCTGGTCATGTACCACATGAAACGGATGTCGGTGGGGTCGGTGTTCGCCTACGGCTACATCGCCGGTATGAGTGTCGGTGCGCTGCCCGGGTTCCTGCTGGTCGGTGTCTGCTACCTGACGGCGACGTTTCGGCTCGACCGTGATCCGGAGCTCATCGCCTGGCTCTACGACCTGGGCAACCTGTCCTACAACGGTTCGCTGGGTTGTTTCACCACCGCCTACGTGGTGCTGGCTATCGCCATCCTGTACGACAAGAACAACGTCTTCCCGAAATGGTTTGGCTACGTGACTATTTGGCAGGTCGTCACCGAGGTCATCGCCACGCAGTTCTTCCTGTTCTACTCCGGGCCGCTGGCCTGGAATGGGGTGCTCAGCCTCTGGTGGGCGGTCGTGGTGTTCTCGGTGTGGCTGGGTGCGCTGATCTTCGTGCTCCGGGCGGCCACCGTGCGGGAGCCGGTCGACACGCCAGGCCTGGACTGAAAACCGGAAGGAAACCCATGCTGCAACTTGACGTCCCGACCACGACGCGAGCCCGACTGCCCGGCGACGGCCACATCTGGGTCATGGTGCTGGGCGATCTGGTCATCTTCAGCGGCTACTTCATCATCTTCATGGTCTACCGGACGCTGAATCCGGCTGACTTCCTCGCGGCTCAACAGCATCTCAACGTCAACATCGGTGTGATCAACACGGTGGTACTGCTGACCAGTTCCTGGTTCGTGGTCCGCTGTGTGCTGGCGGCCAGGGCCGGAAACCACCGCTCGGCGATTCGGCATGCCTATGCCGGAGCGGCCGGCGGGGTGTTGTTCATGATCCTCAAGAGCTACGAATGGGTCGCCAAGATCAGTGCCGGACACACCAACTCCGACCTGTTCTTCTCGTTCTATTACGTGATCACCGGTGTACACCTGGTCCACGTGCTGATCGGGTTGATCGCGCTGGCCGTGGTCGTCCGGGAGCTGGGCAACCCGGGCCGGCGCCGCGTCATGGTGGTCGAATCGGCGGCGATCTATTGGCACATGGTGGATCTGCTGTGGGTCATCATCTTCGGCCTGCTCTACGTGATGAGGTGAACATGAAAGTCTTGGGCTACCGCCAACATCGGGACGACACCGAGCGGTCGTTGACCTGGGTCTGGCTCGCGCTGGTGGCGATCACCATCGGATCGTGGACGCTGGCGCCGGCGCACATCACCCACACCGCGCAGGCCAGTGTGCCGGTCACCGCGCTGGTGTTGGCGCTGACCTTCATCAAGTCGCGCATGATCATCAGCCATTTCATGGAGGTCCACACCGCGCCGCGCTGGCTCAAGCGGGCCACCGACGGCTGGCTGATCGCGTTGGTAGCGACGATCTTCGTCATCTACCTGTTCTGATCCGCTCGGTGGGGCCCCGCGCAGATCGGGGCCCCGCGCCAAAGCGGCGCTACGGACTGATGCGGATCTGGCCCGGTGACCACCAGCCGCTGCGGGTCGCGCTGCCCAACTCCAACTCCGCCGGCTGCGCCGGGGTGATCACGTCGAACATCCGCAGCGAACCCCAGTCCCGGCCCCAGTCGTAGTTCAGGTAGGTGGCCATCACGTGTGCCCGCAGCAGCATGTCGGAGATGCCCAGCAAGCCGCCGTTCACCCCGTCCTGCCAGGTGTCGGTGTCCTGCTTCTTGGCGTTGTAGTCCGGGGTGATCCGGTACTCCGGCACCTCGGTGACACCGTTGGCGTGCAGCATCGGGTGCTGGCACGGGAACGCCAGGCCCACCGCCCAGTCCAGCAGCACCGGCTTGTCGGAGCCGATGTACTCCTGGATGGTCTTCACCTCGGGCAGACGCGGCGGGGTGAACGCGATCCAGTCCCGTGGATTCAGCGACTTGTCCACGGCCACAATACGAACCGCGACGGCCTGGGCGGGAATCTGCGCCCGCGGGTAGCGCAGGTTGCGCCACATCCGCGGCCACTCGCCGAACAGGTCGTAGGGCACCAGTCGACCGCCGGCCACCGGCGCGCCGTCCGGGCCGGGCACCCCGTACTCCAGGTGCACGTCCTGGCCGGTGGTGTAGCCCTTCAGGACACTGTTGCCGGCGATGGTGCCCGCCGCCGTCACCGCCACCAACGGGTGGCCGTCATCGGCCGGGGGCAGGGAGTACCACGCCGACGTCAGCTTGGACTCCTGCTGGCCGTCGGTGCTGTAGCTGCCGGCCAACGGAATTCGGGCCGGGTCCAGTCCGTAGGGCAGTGGGACGGTCGAGCCATTGATGCCGGCCGTCTTCAGCTTCTTCGGGGCGTCCCAGTCGTAGTCGGTGCCGGGCTGGGTGATCGGCATCCGCAGTGCTTCGGCCACCACCTTCTCCGGTACCCCGCCGGCGGTGAAGCCGACCGGGTCCACACCGCCCAGCGGTCCCAGGTCCCCGTACTCACCGGGCAGCGGCGTCAGCGCGCCGTCGTTGGGGTCAGGCTCGACCAGCACGTTGTCGGCCAGCCCGCAGCCGCCCACGAACGCGCGCACATTGGCCAGGCCGTTGGAGTAGGTCGGGTACTCGCGGATGATCCCGGCCACCATCGAGGCCACGAACACGCACACCATGAAGCCGGCCGCCACCGGAATGGGCGCGGCGGTCAGCGTCCGGGCCAGCCGGCCCTCGCCGCGGTCACGCGGCGCGAAGTGCAACCAGGCCGCCCATCCGGCTGCCACGGCGAACATGGCGAACAGGATTGTGCTGACGGTGATCCCGCCGATCCGCGGCATGTCGGCGTTGAACGGCACCCCGTAGCTCGAGACGTACCACCAGCCGTTGGTGGTGGCGAAACACAGCGCGAGTATGAACAGCACCGCCGCCGCGAATGCCATGCGGTTTCTCGACCAGTGCACCACTTGTCGCGAGACCAGCACCGTGGTCAGCGCCGCCATGGCACCGGCCACCGCGGCGAACAGACCGAAGTGGTGCACCCACTTGGTGGGGGCGAACATCAGCGAGAACATGGTCGCCAGGATCACGCCCATCAGTCGCCACACCGGACCGCTGGCGACGCCGGCAACGCGCTTGCGCCGCAACATGATGAACATCGCGGTGAACAGGCACAGCGCGCAGATCAGGAAGCCGAACCGCCGCGACAGCGAACCGTCGACGGTCGGCAGGATCAGGTAGTAGTAGCGCAGGTTCTCGGTGTACCAGGCCTGGCTCGGGCCGATCGCGGTGCGAACCCGGGTGGCTTCCAGCACCGCCCGAATGGTCTGGTCGGCGAAGACCACGGTCAGGATCACCGCGCCGGCCGCCAACAGCGGCGCCACCAGCGCCCAGGTGCCGTGAATGCGGTGCCGGCGCACCAGGATCCGCAGCAGCGGCCGGCCACCGGCCAGCAGCGCGGCCACCGCGATCAGCCCGGTCGGCTGGATGCCCAGGGTGAATGCCGCGCAGATGATCGCCAGCGCCGCCGGGGTCAGTCGGCCGGAGATGATCGCCCGTTCCACCAGCACCCAGGTGATCAGTGCGCCGACCGCGATGATGCCCTCGGGCCGAAGGCCGTTGTTGAACGGCATCCACGCCGCCAGCAGCACCAGGCCGCCGGCCCACAGTGCGGGCTTGCTCGCCGCGACGGCCGGGCCGAATCGGGGCAACACCTCGCGGGACAGCAGCAGCCAGCACACCAGCCCGGCGACCAGGTCCGGCAGCCGGATCCAGATGCTGGCGTCGGACACGTGCGTCATCAGCGCCAGCAGGTTGTAGTACCAGCCGAACGGGTCCTCCGGACTGCCGAACCAGCGGAAGTAGTTGCTCATGTAGCCGGCGTGGTCGGCCACCCGGGCCATTCCGAGGATGTAGCCGTCGTCGGAGGAGTTCGCGCCGATCACGTACCAGAGGACGAACCCGAACACCACCGCGACGTCGGCCAGTGAGAAGAACCGCCAGCGACTCGGGATCAGCCGGTGCATCCGGCGACCGTCGAGGCGGTCCAGGCGCCACAGCGCCAGCACCGCGATCACCGTGGCCAGGATCGCCGCGTAGATCGCGGCCCGCTTGAGCGCCGTCGGCTTGGTGGAGAACCGGGTGTCGATGTCGGCGGTCAGCGAAAGGCCTTCCGGCGCCGGGCCGGCCAGGTCGGTGAACACCCCAACGATCTGCGGGCGCAGGTTCGGGTCGGCCCAGCCGTAGCGCTGGGTGATCCCGCCGATGGTGGCGAAGGTTCCGGCGTGCGACGAGGTGACCTCGATGTCGGTACAGCCGGGGCCTGCCACCTTGGCCCGCGGCGCGGTGGCCAGCACCACGTTGCGGTCGGTGACGTCCACCCGCTTCTCGGTGACGCTGATGAACAGCCCGTTGAGCGCGGCGTCCTTGCCCTTGGCCGGCGCGGTGGACAGCAGCGTGCCGCCTTCGGCGGGCAACTCGCTCACCAGTGCACACGGCACCTTCACCGACATCGAGATCGGGGTCTGCGAGATCAGCGGCGCGGTCACGCTGTTCAGCTCGCCGTGCTGCGGCCAGCTCAGCGTCGCGGTGGTCTGCACCACCGGCAGCAGCGGAGTGGCCACCGACAGCAGGAAGCCGACCAGGCCGGCGATGGCGGCCACCCAGCGGGTCAGTTTCAGATCGCGGTCGGTCACGGGCGGCGTCATGGCAGTGCTCGAATCGGTCCGGGCCGGCTCCAGCCGGTAACAGTGACGGTGCCCTGCTCGATGACGGCATCGGGCGCGGTTTTGGTGGGGATCAACCGGTGGTAGGCCTCCACCGCACCCCAGTCGCGATACCAGTCATTGCGCAGGTAGGTCGGGACGGTGGTCGTCCACAGCATGGCCTGGGTGATCATGAACGGCCCACCGTCCTCGGCGGATTGCCACAGGTTCGACGACGCGGCGGTCTGCTTGTGGTCGGGCATGATCCGGTACTCCGGCAGCTCGGCGATGCCCAGGTGCTCGGTGAACGGCCGCTGGCACGGGAAGTTCGCCGCGACGGCGATGTCCATCAGCACCGGGGTCTGCGAGCCCATCAGCTCGGTGATGGTCTTGACCACCGGCACCCGCGGCGGGGTGAACGCGATCCACTGCTCGGTGGACAGGTTCGGGTCGTTGGCGACGATGCGCACCACGTCGGTGCCCGGCGGTGCCCAGGCCAACGGGAATCGCAGGTTGCGCCAGGAGTTCTGCGGCCCGATGTCGATCGGCTCCATCTCACCCTGGGCCTTCACGGTCCCGTCTTCGGCGGTGATGCCCCACTGCAGCTTCAGCGGCTGACCGTAGTCGAGCTTGCCGTCCTCGCCGTGCGACCAGATGGCGCCGGCGGCGGTGACCACAACGATCGGGGCCCGGTCCTTCGACTGCTCCGGCAGCCGGTACCAGACCGAGGTGGCGTGCGCGGCGACCTGCTCCTTGTAGGAGCCGAGCACCGGGGTGACGGCCGGGTCCAGACCGAACGGCAGGGCCACCCGCGAGCCGTTCACCCCGTCCGGGGCGTCGTCGGGGATCTTGCCGCCGGCGGTGCCCGCCGCGTCGCTCTGGTTGGCGCTGGGCTTGTTGGGGGAGGCGTCGGCGTTGGGCACGCCCGGCTTGGCGATGACGGCCAGCGAGGTCAGGTCCTCGTCGACGGCGTTGGGGTCGAAGCCGTACGGGTCGGAGCCGCCGAGCGGTCCGAGCTCGCCGTAGGTCTGGCCCGGAACCGGTTGCAGCAGACCGGCATTGACATCGGGCTCAGCCAGCACGTCATCGGCCATGGCGCAGCTGCTCAAGCCCGACACGAGTGCGTCGGCGTTGGCCCGGGCGGTGGTGTAGGCCGGGTAGCGTCCCGCGGCGGCCTTGGCCATCGAGCCGACCATCAGCAGCACCATCAGGCTCGCCACGATCAGCAGTGGGGTGGACGCCAGGATCCGGTTGCGCCGGTTGGGCGTCACCTCGGTGTGCCCGGTGTAGTCCAACCGGAAGTGCTGCCAGCCGGCCAGCAGACCGGTGGCGATCGAGGCCGCCAGGAACATCGAGGTCACCGGTCGGCTGGCGATCACCGGCGGGATGTCGAACCACGGAACCCCGTAGCCGCCGACGTAGAACCAGCCGTTGACCCCCGAGGTCGCCACGGCCACCAGGAACAGCAGCGCGGTCACATACAGGGTCATGTTGCGTCGGCTGTGCAGCCCGACCCGGGCGAAGGTGAACGCGGTGAGCGCCGCCAGCGCCCCGGCCAGCCCGGCGAACCCGCCGAACTGCACCGCCCACTTGGTCGGGGTGAACGTCAGCAGCAGCAGGCCCACCGCGGTCGAGCCGATCAGCCGCCAAGCCGGGCCGCTGGCCACCCCGTTGATCCGGCCGCGCCGCAGCAGGATCACCAGCATGGCGAACATGCAGAACAGCAGCACCAGCACGGCGAACCGGCGGGTCAGCGAGGCGTCGACGTTCTCCTCGACGGTCAGGAAGTAGTACCGCAGGAACTCCTGGTACCAGGCGATGGTCGGACCGACCACGTACTTGATCCGGGCCGATTCGGCGACCGCGGCCAGGGTTTGGGACCTGCAGACCACCACGGCGATCATCGAGGCGGCCGCGGCGAGCACGGCCAGTGGAGCCAGCAGACCGTCGCTGCCGCGGCGCTTGCGGATCACCGCTTCGATGGCCCGGGAGCCGGTCAGCAGCGGAGCCAGCGCGATCAGGCCGTGCGGGGCCAGCGTGACGGTGAAGACCGCGACCACGATCGCGAGCGCTGTGGGCACCAGCCGCCGGGTGGCGATGGTGCGTTCCACCAGCACCCAGACCAGCAGCGTGCCCAGCGCGATCAGCGGCTCGGGACGCAGGCCGTTGTTGAACGGCAGCCAGGCCGCCGCGAACATGGCCGCGGCGGTGAACACCGCCACCCGGTTGCCGGACAGCCGGCCCAGCCGGGGCAGGATCCGGCGGCTGATGATCAGCCAGCAGGCCATGCCGGCCAGCGTGGCGGGCAGCCGCATCCACACCCCGGCGGTGCTGATCGTGCTCAACTGGCCCAGCAGCGAGGGGTACCAGTCGAATGGAGCCTCGGTGGCGCCGAAGAACCGGTAGTAGTTGGCCACATAGCCGGCGTGCGCGACGTTGCGCGCCATCGTCAGGTTGTAGCCGTCGTCGCTGGAGATCGCGCCGATGACGTGCCACAACGCCAAGGTGCCCAGCACACCGATGTCGGCCAGCCAGGTGATCGGGTTGGCCTTCAACCAGTGCCGCCAGCTGCGCGGGGTGCGGTGGCATCGGCGGCGGTCCAGGACGGCCAGCGCGATGATCGACGCCAGCACCGCCAGCACCCCCAGTGCCATCACGCCGGCCTTGAGGGTGGTGGGTGCGCTGATGAACCGGGTGTCGACGTCGATGCGGGCGCTCAGGCCGGGCTGTGGGCCGATCTTCAGTTCAGTGAAGATGCCGCCGATCTGCGGCTTGTTCTCCGGGGGCAGGGTGCCGGCCGCGCCGGGGATGCCGACGAAATCCGCGCCGACTTCGCCGGCGTTGGCCCACAGGTGCAATTCGCTGCAGTCGGCGATTTTGGTGCGTGGGGTGGCCGCGGCCACGTGGTCGCGGTAGGCGGCGAACACGGCGGTCTTGTTGGCCCGCACGAACAGGCCGTGCGCGGTGGCGTCGACGCCGCCGGCCGGCACCGTCGACAGCACCAGGCCGCCCTTTTCGCCCAGGGTGGCTATCGCCGAGCAGGGAATGGTGATGTCCAGGCTGCGGGGCGCGCCGGACACCAGCGGAGCGGTGACGTCGCTGACGTAGCCGTCGGCATTGAGGCCGCCCTGCGGCCAGACGATGGTGGCGGTGGTCTGTTTGACCGGGAGCAGCGGGGTGACGCCGCACAGCAGCACGCCGGCGATGCCTGCGACCACCGCGATCAGCCGGGCGATCCGATAACGCTGCTGGGGCTGGTCGTAGGTGGAGGACACGAGCCCTGATGCTATGCGACGTGCTCTGCGATGCGGGGGACCCGTCCCGGGGCCGGGATATATGTGATTATTGCCCACCTCTGAGCGACAACGGGTGTTATGTCAGGTCGGTGGGCGGAGGGGGCTCGTTGGCGAGGAGGAGTTCGTATCGCGGGCGGCCGGGGCGGGTCTGTCGAGGGGCGGTTCCCGCGTGGCCGGGGGGAGTGCCGGGGGTGTGGCTCGCGGCCCGGGAGCGCAGCGCCATCACGCGCTGGTGGATCCGGTGCTCGGTGCTGCGGGGCATCGAAGCCGGGCCGTAGAGCCCCCGGCCGCGCCGGTACACCCGGCCGCGCTCGCGTTCCCAGCGCAGGGCATCCGAGATCGCCTTGGACCGTCGGCCGTCAACCGCGAAGCCTCGGGAGTCCAGCTCCGCGGCGAGTTCGCTGATGCTGCACGTGCCGTGATGCTGCAGGTAGTGGGTCAGCACGTAGCGCAGCTCGATGCCGCGCAACCTTATCGCGTTCGTCATGACCGGACCCTGCCACCGGGGTCTGACATCAGGCGCGTTGTCGCTCAGAGGTGGGCAACAAACACGTGCCCGAGGTCCGGTGACGGCTGGGGCTGGTGGTCCGGTGACGGCTGGGGCTGGTGGGGCGGTGACGACTGGGCAGATGGGGCGGCGACGCCTGCTACAGATGCGGCGCGTGGAAACCGCTCAGTGCCGCAGCGGCGCGGGGCTCCACAGCCCGGACCGGACCGCGGTCCCCAGATCCAGTTCCGCGACCGTCGCCGCCGGGTAGTACGGCGTCAACTGCTGCAGGGCGCCCCAGTCACGGAACCAGTCGTGGTTCAGATAGCTGGGCACGGTGGTCGCGCGCACCAGCAGCTCGGTGATCCCCAGCGGGCCGCCACCGTTGTTGTCCATCACCGGCGAGTTCGCCTCGGCGCCGAACCGGTCCGGCAGGATTCGCCACTTGGGCACCTCGGTCACCCCGTTGCGGTGGCCGAACGGCCGCTGGCACGGGAACGCCAGGCCCACCAGCCAGTCCAGCAGCACCGGATCCGACGAGCCGACCAGGTCCTGCAGGCTGCGCAGCTGCGGGACGCGCGGCGGGGTCACCGCGATCCAGTGCTGAGGCGCCAGGTCGTCATCGCGGACCACCAGCCGAATCTGGGTGGCCTCGGCCGGGATCGCCGACATCGGTGCGCGCAGGTTGCGCCACGCCGGGACCGCCCCGATGTCACCGAAGTCGACGGTGCCGCCGGGCTTGTCGTTCGCGGCGCCGGCGTCGGTGGCCCACTGCGCGGTGACCTCGCCACGGTCGAACCGGCCCGCGGCGGCCACCACCAGCAGCGGCCCCGCATCGGCCCGGTCGGCGGGCAGCCGGTACCACGCCGAGCGCAGCAGCGACGGCATCTGCATGCCGGGGCGCCAACTGCCCAGCACCGGCACCCGGGCCGGGTCCAGCTTGTAGGGCAGCCGGGCCCGGGAGCCGTTGATTCCCTCGGCAGCCGTGGTGCCGCCCTCGGTGCCCGCCTCGCCGGCGTTCTCAGCGGCGGACTGCGCGTCGTCATCGGCCAGCCTGCCCAGTCCGGGCGGCCCGATCACCTGATCGGCGGAGACGTCGGCGGGAATCCCGTTGGGCGTGAACCCGATCGAGAACGTCGCCCCAAGTGCATCGGCGGCCGGCGCATCCACCGGCGAGAGAATCCCGGCATTGGGGTCCTGCTCGACCAGCACGTCGTCGGCGAGCCCGCAGGTCTTGCCCGCCCCCAGAACAGGGATGGCATCCAGATTCGACCGGCCCACCGTCCACGCCGGGTACTGGCCGAGCATCGAAACCGTCAGCGACACCACCTGGAACACGATCAGTACCCAGGACGCGATCGCCAGCGGGTAGCCGGACAGCGCCGCGAAGCGCGGCGGCCGGTCTTCACCGTTGACGAAGTGGAACCAGGCCGCCACCAGCAGCGCCAGCAGTGTCAGCCCGACACCGATGGTGGCGAACGCCAGATGCCACTTGGGGAAGGCGTTGGACCACGGCACCCCGAAGTTGGAGACGTACCACCAGCCGTTGACGCTGGCGAACGACAGTGCGGTGATGAACAGCACCAGCGCGGTGAACAGCGTGCGATTGCGGCGGGAGCGCATCGCCGCGGCGCCGACCGCGACGGCGGCCAGGGCACCCAACGACCCGGCCAGCCCGGCGAACACCCCGAAGTGATGCGTCCACTTGGTCGGGGTGAACATCATCGCGATGAACGAGATGATGGTGATCCCGATGATGCGTCGGCTGGGCCCGGCCGCGGTGCCGGGAATCCGGCCCTTGCGCAACGCCATCGCCACCGACACCACCAGCGCGATCCCCAGGGCCAGCACCGGGAACCGGCGCGCCACCGAGCCGTCGGGGGTGGCCAGGAACAGCCGTTCGTAGCGGACGTGCTCCTCGAACCAGGCCAGGCTGGGTCCGACCGCGGACTTCAGTGTGCTGGCCTCGATCTCACCGGCCAGGGTCTGATCCCGGAAGATGACGATCGCGGTGATGCTGATCGCCGCGGCGATCGGCGCCAGCAGCGGTGCCAGCCCGAACTGCTTGGAACGCCGGTGCAAGATGGTGCGCAGCGGCCCGATCGCCACCAGCAGGGCACCGATCGAGGCGATCCCCGTCGGCCCGGAGAACAGCGTCATCGCGCCGATGATGCAGGCGATCGCCAGCGGCAGCAGCCGGCTGGTGGCGACCGCCCGCTCCACCGAACACCAGGTCGCCAGGATGCCCAGCGCGATGATCGGCTCGGGGCGCAGCCCGTTGTTCAGCGGCAGCCAGAACGCCAGGAACATGCCGGCCGCGGTCCAGGCCGCCGCCCGGCTGTGTTTGACGGCGTGGCCCAGGCGGGGGATCACCTCGCGGCTGATCAGCCACCAACAGGCCAGCGCCATACCCAGGGTGGGCAGCCGCATCCAGATGCTGGTGGTGGACACGTGCGACCACACCGCCAGCAGGTCGTAGTACCAGCCGAACGGCGCCTCCGGGGTGCCGAACCAGCGGTAGAAGTTGGCCATGTAGCCGGCGTTCTCCGACACCCGCGCCATGGTCAGGATGTAGCCGTCGTCGCTGGTGTTGGCGCCGACGAAGTGCCACCACACCAGCACCAGCGTGACCAGCGCGTCCAGCGGTGACATCGACCACCAGCGGGCCGGCAGGAAGCGGCGGTGCCGGCTGCCGTCGGCGGTGTCCAAAACGTGCAGGGCGATCAGCGCGATGATCGTCAGCGCCACCCCGAGGATCATCGCGGCCAGCTTGAGCGGCGTGGGGGCGCTGGAGAAACGGCTGTCGACGGTGGCGTTGAACGCCAGTCCGTCCGGCGCCGGCCCGGCCAGGTCGGTGTAGACGCCGACGATCTGCGGCCGGAAGTCGTAGCCGCTGCGGGTACCGGTCAGCGGGGAGCCGGGGTGCTCGGCGTTGGGCCCGTACTTGAGGCCGACGAACTCGGCGGTGACCCGGTCGGCGTGCGCGGTGAACGTCAGCTTCTGACAGTCCGGCCCCAACACCTGCGACAGCGGTGCGACCACCACCGGCACGTTGCGCACCACCAGGACCAGGTCGTCGTTGGCGCGTTCGATGAGCAGTCCGCGGTCGACGGCCTTGGGGGCCTGCTTGGGCACCGTGGACAACAGCACCGTCTTGGTCTTGGTCAGGCCCGCCGCCACCTGGCACGGCACGCTGATGTTCAGATCGGTGGCGACGTAACCGATCAGCGGTGCCTGCACACTGGCCAGGGCACCGTTCTGCGGCCAGTTCAGTTCGGCGGTGGTCTGCTTCACCGGCAGTAACGGGGTGAGGATCGCCAGCAGGGTGCCCAGGATGCCGGCGACGACGGCGACAGTCCGGGCGATCCGGTAGTCGGCGCGCGTTTCGGTCACGGGCCTAGATGCTATCGGGATGGTCGAGCGCGTTCGTCAGGTGCGGATGGCAAGCACGAACGGGCCGATCTTTTCCACCCTGAATGCCGGCCCGTCGAACAGCGCCATATCCAGCTCGACGGTGTAGCGCCGCACGTTGGGGTGGTTGGGGTAGACGTCCTTGGCCAGGCGCAGGGTGTAGGTGTCGCCGGCACCGTGCCGCATCAGAAACACCGTCGGCGCCGGCCACGGCAGATCGTCGAGTGCTCGGGTGAACTGCTCGGAGGTCTCCAGCTTGGACCAGGCCTCGATGGCAGCGGAGCGCGCCGAGAACTGCGCCAGCGGGTTGGCGTAGTGCGACGTCAGGCCCTGAAATCCCCAGTAGGGGTAGAAGGACAGGAAGCTGTAGTCGGCGGTGAGCACCACGGTCTGGTTGCGGGGCTTGCCGGTGGCGGCGGCGACTGCGGCATCAATGGCCTCGTAGTACTTGGCCGCGCCGGGTGCCCGCCGGTCACCGCGCTCGCCGTGGCCGTCGGTGTCGGTGTAGGCGACGGTGATGTCGGGCCGCAGCACCTCGGGGATGTCCTGACTGAATGCCAACGCGCCGACCAGGCCCACCGCGGTCGCCGCCGGGTGCACGATGGTGTGCCAGCCGTGGCCGGCGCGGCCCAGCGCCCGGGCGCCCTCGATGAACCCGAACACCCCGGCGGTGGCCAGCAGCACGGTCAGCGCCGGCTGCAGCCGGAAACTGAGCAGCGTGGTGCGGGCCAGGGTGGACAGCATGGACAACAGCGACCACAGGTAGATGCCGACGACGCCGATCGCCAGTGCCGCCGCGCGGGTCGACTTGGTGGCGCGGACCACCAGCCACAGGGTGCCGAGCAGACACAGCGCCCCGAGCAGGGTGAACTGCAGCATCGGGAAGCTCAGTTCGGCGCCGTCGCCGGGTAGGTAGTGCCGGGCGCTGCCGGTGTCGCTGACCGGGTGGCCCAGGGCCTGCAGTAGGTACGGCGTCCAGGTGATCGACGCGATGGCCAAGGCGATCACCCCGATCACCACCAGCCGTACCAGCGGGTCGAGACGTCGCTGGATGGCCGCCAGCAGCAGCGCCATCAGGATCACGGTGAATGCGGTGTAGGCCACCAGCAGGGTGTAGAAGGTGGCCGCGAACCCGAGAAACATTCCGGCGCCCACCACCGCTGCCCAGCCGTTGGCCGTGCCGAGTGTGAAGTCAGCTTCACCGTCGGTGTCCGAGTGTGAAGCGGACTTCACGCTCGGCGAGGGGAGTCGCCCGCCGGCCCCCAGGCCCGACCAGGTCAGCACCAGCACCGGCGGCAGCAGCACGGTGATCATCGCCGCGTAGGGCTCCGGGGAGCTGTAGGCCAGCGTCACCGCGGCGCCGGCGATGGTGACCGCCAGCGCGTACTCGAAGCGGATCATGGTGTTCCACAGCACCAGGGCGATCGCCACGGCCACGGCCATCGAGGTGATCGCCCACGGTTTGTACATCTCCCAGGCCGGGAGGCCGGTCAACGCGGCGGCCCGCCCACCCAGCCAGAACCAGCCGGGCGGATAGAACGGCGGCAACCCGAGGTAGGTCATGTCGGCCAACGCGGGGCTGTCGGTGAATCGGGTCAGGTACTCGGTGCGGAACTGCTGGTCGACCGAGATGCCGAACAGGTAGAGCCTGGTGGCGCCCAACGGCATCGCCAGCGTCACCACCGCGAACGCGGCGGTGAACACCACGCCGGCCAGCCACGCCAACGCCCGTCGGCTCCGCCGCCACAGCCATCCGGCCCCGACGAGGGCGGCCAGGCAGCCGACCTGCCCGACCGTGGTCAGCGCGTGCAGTTGGTTCGAGGACGGATACGCCGGCCATTCCACCCGGGAGATGGCCACCAGCGCGACCACCGCGACGACGACGGCCACCGCGGCGGCCAGCATCATCTGACCGACGGTGGCCAGCGCGGTGCGCATCAGATGGGCAGCTTGCGGAAGATCGCTCGCGGGACGTGCCGCAGCACCATCATCACGTAGCGGAATGCCCCTGGCGCCCAGACGATCTCCTTGCCCTTGGCGGCAGCGGTCACCGCCAGTTCGGCGACGTCCTCCTTGTCGACGGTCAACGGCGCTTCCTTGACGTGCGCGGAGAACCGGGTGCGCACCTGGCCGGGCCGGATCACCAGCACCCGCACCCCGTCGTCGCGCAGCGCCTCGCCCAGGCCGAGGTAGAAACCGTCGAGGCCGGCCTTGGTGGAGCCGTAGACGAAGTTGGTCCGGCGTACCCGCTCACCGGCCACCGAGCTCATCGCGATGATCTGCCCGAAGCCCTGGGCGCCCATCCGCTGTGCCAGCAGCACGCCCACCGACACCGCTGCGGTGTAGTTGATCTGCGCGACCTGCACGGCCTTGGTCTGGTTGTGCCAGAGCTCCTCGGCGTCGGCGTCCATGCCGAACGCGACGATCGCCACGTCAATGTCGCCGTCGCTGAAAGCGGAGTCGATCATCGCCGGGTGGCCGGCGGTGTCCAGCGCGTCGAAGTCGACGATCCGCACCGACTTCGCACCGGCCGCCTCCATGGCGGCCACGGCGGCGTCGCGGCCGGGATCGCCGGGCAGGCAGGCCAGGACCACGTTCGCCGAGGCGTTGCGCAGGTAGCGCGCACTGATCGCCAGGCCTATCTCTGACGTGCCGCCCAGCACCAGAATCGACTGGGGGTTTCCGGTCGCGTCGAACACCATCTACACAAGCTCCAAACGTCTGGCCATATCGGAGGCGAAGATCCCGTCGGGATCCACCTTGCGACGCACCGCGATCCATTCGTCGATGCGCGGGTACATAGCGTGGAAGTTCTCCGCGGTGGTGCGGGAGTCCTTGGCGGTGTACAGCCGCCCGCCGAACTCCAGCACCCGGCGGTCAAGCTCGTTGAGGAACTCGTTGAGGCCGGGTTTGATCGCGAAGTCCACGCAGACGTTCCAGCCCGGGATCGGGAAGCTCAGTGGCGCTTGGTTCCCCGGCCCGAACAGCTTGAACACGTTCAGGAACGAGTAGTGTCCGCTGGCCTGGATGTCGTACATGATGCCCTTGAACTCTTCGACCGCCTCGGTCGGCACCACGAACTGGTACTGCCCGAATCCGGCTGAGCCGTAGGCCCGATTCCACTCACCGATCATGTCCAGCGGGTGATAGAACTGCGTCAGGTTCTGGGCCTTGGCGCGGTAGCTGCCGGACTTGCGGTACCAGAGCTCGGTCATCGCCCCGAAGATGTACTTGTTGCCCAGCCCGTTCGGGAAGATGTCGGGCGCGGTGAAGAACTGCGGAGCATCGAACTTCAGCGGGTTGCGGGCCAGCTTGTCGGGCAGCTGGTCCAGCGTCGCCAGCGATCCGCGCGAGATCGCGGCCCGGCCCAGCTTGGGTGGCGCGCTGATCGCGTCGAACCACGCCGAAGAGTAGGTGTAGTCGGCTTCGCTGCCGTCGCTGTGGAAGGCGATGGTCTCATCCAGGCCGGCGGTGACATCGCCGTCGGCGATGAAGTACGCCGTCTCGGTCGGCGTCATCGCGATGGTCGCGCGCAGCACGATCCCGGTCAGTCCGTTGCCGCCGACGGTGGCCCAGAACAGCTCCGACTCGGACCCGTCCGGGGTCAGGTGCCGCACCGAACCGTCAGCGGTCAACAGCTCCATCGACACCACGTGGTTGCCGAAACTGCCGGCACTGTGATGGTTCTTGCCGTGGATGTCGCAGGCGATCGCCCCGCCGACGGTGACCTGCCGGGTACCGGGAAGCACCGGCACCCACAGGCCCAGCGGCAGCGCGGCCCGCATCAACTGGTCCAGGTTGACCCCGGCGTCGACGTCGACCAGCGCGGTGGCGGCGTCCATGGAGTGGATCCGGTTCAGCGCGGTCATATCGACGACCAGGCCGCCGCCGTTCTGCGCGTTGTCGCCATAGGAACGGCCAAGGCCGCGGGCGATCACGCCGCGATTCTTGGTGGGTCCGCCGTCGGCCGCGCGGGCGACCGCCTTGGCGATCACCTCGACATCCGGGGTGGACAGCACCTGCGCGACGCTCGGCGAGGTACGTCCCCAGCCGGTCAGTCGTCGCGTGGTGGTCTGTAACTCGGTGCTCAACATCGCACATGAGGGTACCGCCAACGCGCCGGATCCCGGGTGCGCGTGACTATTCGCAGTGGCAACCGCTACGATCGCGCAATGCCTGAGACTTCGCCCACAGAATCTGCTTCCACGGCCAAGGCCCCCAAGCCCAAGACCCCGGGTTTTCCGAAATCTTCCACTTCTTCGCAGGCCCTGTCGGTGCCGACGATCGCCGCGCTCGCGCTGGCTGTGATCGGCATCGTGTTGGCGGTCTTCGGATGGTTCTACCCCTCGAGCGGTCAGAAGTTCTCCGATGACCAGCGCACTGAAGCCAAGGGCAAGGTCTGCGACGCGCAGGCCGTCGTGCGGCAGGGGACCCAGTTCAACACCAACCTGCAGAACCCGGTTCCGGGTGACCTGGCCGGCGACCTGGCGGTCGGCACCAACGCCCGGCTGTCGCTGTTCGCCGGTGGTGCGTACCTGCACCAGCGTCTGGAGGCCAACCCGGCCGCGCCGGCCGATCTGGCCACGGCCGTCGGCGACATGGCCGACACGCTGGAGGCGCTGAGCATCAACTACCTGGCCGGCCACTCGCCCGACGACGCGGTTCAGCAGCCGCTGCGCGACCAGCTGCGCGGCGAGATCGACGTTCTCGACAACCTCTGCCAGTCGCAGTAATTCAGCAGCAGTAATTCCGTTCGATCTGTTAGGTGCGCTGGGCGATGTCGATGACAGAGCCCAGCGCATTTACGTTGGTGGACCTGCTGTCGCAGCAGGCCGAGCGGCACGGCGACAAGGTCGCGTTCAGCTACTGCCCGGAGGGCGATGAGGAACGCGACCGGCTGACCTATCGCGAACTTGATCGTCGGGCCCGCGCCGTCGCCGCCGGCCTGCAACAACATGGCGGTGCCGGGCAGCGGGTACTGATCTTCTGCCGCCCGGGCCTGGACAGCATCGTCGCCTTCTTCGGTTGCCTGTACGCCCGCGCTGTCGCGATTCCGGTGGACGCGCAGTGGACGTCGGCGCGGATCGCGGCGATCGTGCCCGATGCGCGCGCCGAAATCGCCTTGGCCACCACGAAGACGCAGGCCACCATGCGGTCCGCGGCAGACGACGCCGCGGCCGCGGGCGGTTTGAAGCCCCTGCAGTGGTTCGCCACCGACGAACTGACCGCTGACGACGTGGTCGCCGACGCCGCCGAGCGCTGGGCGTTGCCGCCGGTGACCCCGGCGACCGTCGCCGCGATCCAATACACCTCGGGAACCACCAGGGTGCCCAAGGGCGTGGTGCTGACGCACGGCAACTTCATCCACAACCTCGAGACCGTCCTGCAGACCTGGAATCCCGCGCCGGACAACCCGGTCTTCCATCGCCCGGTGGGTTCGGTGACCTGGCTGCCGCAGTATCACGACCTGGGTCTGATCGGCGGTGTCCTGATGACGCTGTATGTCGGGACGACCACGGTGGTGATGTCGCCGGGCGCCTTCCTGATACGCCCGGTGCGCTGGCTCGAAGCGATGTCGCGGCACCGTGCCGTCATCTCCGGGGCACCCAATTTCGCCTATGACTGGTGCGTCAAGCGCAGCACACCGCAGGAGCGGGCGGCGCTGGACCTGTCCGACTGGCAGGTTGCCCTCAACGGCGGTGAACCGGTGAATCCCGCGACGCTGCAAGCCTTTTCCGAGGCGTTCGCGCCGGCCGGGTTCGCCCCCGAGACGTTCCTGCCGGTGTACGGCCTGGCCGAGGCGACGCTGGGGGTGTCCGGCGGATCGGAGGGGGGAGTGCGGGTGCCGCCGGTGATCGCCCACATCGATCGCGGGGCACTCGGACAAGACCGGGTCGCCGACGCCGAGCCGGATGATCCGGCCGCCTCGGCGGTGGTCGGATGCGGTCGGCCGCGGGGCGGGCAACGGGTCGTCATCGTCGACCCGGAGACCCGCATCGAGTGCGACCCCGACGGGGTCGGCGAGATCTGGGTGTCCGGACCCAGTGTGGGACAAGGGTATTGGCGGCGCGGCGAGGAGACCGACCAGACCTTCGCCGCGCACCTGGCCGACACCGGCCAAGAGTTTCAAGGCCCGTTCCTGCGCACCGGCGACCGCGGATTCCTGCGTGACGGCGAACTGTTCGTCACCGGACGCTGCAAGGACCTGGTGGTCATCGGCGACGTCAACCACTACCCCAACGACATCGAACGCACCGTGGCCGACTGTGATCCGGTGTTGCTGCCCGGCCGCGGCGCGGTGTTCGCCATCACCGGCGATCCCGGGGATCCCCACGCCACCGAACGGTTGGTGGTGGTGCAGGAGATGCAGCGCCACCGGTCCGGTGACACCGACCTGGACGCGGTGCTGGATGCGATCCGGGACGCGGTCCGCCGGCACCACCGGACCGAGGCGCATGACGTGCTCCTGGTCAAGCCGATGAGCATCCCCACCACGTCCAGCGGCAAGATCCAGCGGGCCGCCTGCCGGGACAAGTTCACCGGGGGTGAGCTGGTGGCGGTGGCGCAGTGGAGCGCACCGGAGGCCGAAGGCCCGGTGCCGGATCCGGACCTGGCGGCCAGGCAGCAGGCGGCGCTCGGCCTGGCCCGGTTCGTGGGCAGGCTGGTGCGCCAGCGGCGCGAGCCGGACTAGCTCGAGCGTGTGCTCAGGGCGGTAGCGGGCAAGGAATAGGCACCTGCCCGGCGGTGATCTGTCTCCCAACGGCGCCACGGATGTGGCCGTCACCGCGTGATTCTGGTGGAACTCTGGCGGACAGTTGTCCGCAGCAATCTTCCAACTCTAAGTGGCAGCCGAGCCGGGTCAAGGTAACTTTTCTGTGAGAAGCCTGTAGATATCCAGATCGAACTAACGGTGTTCGTTCGCGCGAATGGGAGTTCCCAGGATATCGGCCTGGTATCGCCCGTCGGCGCGGCCGGTTCCGGCCGCTGTCGTCGGCCCTAACCACGGCTTCCCTGGTCACAAGTGCTTTTTTGACAACACGCGATGTCGGATTGGCCCTCCTTTGAGGCGCCTCGCCGCGGCTGACCGGCCCCGAGATCAAGTTAATTAATATTCAGGGACGTTCCAAACTCGCAACACGTGAGCTTATTCCGAAGTCACCTTGTAACTGAGAATTCCATGTTGGGAATGTGACGATGCTCATGTACTGTCTCGAAAAGTTAAGTCCTCCGAGGTGGAAGAAAGCGCCGATGCAGCAGATACTTCGTCCCTACGTCACGACGGGTGTCGCGCTGGCCGGTGCCAGCCTCGTCGCTGTCACGGCTGTGCCGATTCCGCAGGTCAATGCGCACCTCTTGCCGGCGCCGCGGCCGGAGCTCGCTCCGGTGCAGCAGCCGGAACTCCGGCTCACCGCCACCTCGTCCGATGTTCTGGTCACGTGGGATGAACTCTTCGGCAACACGGCCGCCAACCTGGCGAATCTTGGTCAGCACGTGGACTCTGGTTCACTGCCGTCCGAGCTGGGGCTCATCTTGTCGTCGGTCGCACCGTTCGTCACGGTCACCAACGCCTGGAACGAGATCTGGGCCGCGATCGCCGTCGACCCGGCCAACACGCTGAGCATCCTGATGAATGCGCCGGCCACCCTGCTCAACGCGTGGCTCAACGGCACCAACACGATCGACCTGTTCGGCGTCGTCGTCCCGGCGTTCAACGGTCTGCTGGTCGGGGCGCAGCCGTTCGACATCAACATCAGCCTGAGCCAGGTCCTGGACACGGTGAACCTCGGCGACAAGAGCCTGACCGCGATCCTCACCGGGATCGGGATCGGCGATCTGCCGATCGGGTCGATGGTCACCGGCCTGCTCGACGGGGTGGGACTGGGCCACAAGACCCCGCTGGACCTGATCAACGCGATCGGCATCGGCACTCAGCCGGCGGCGCAGCTCGCGACCGGGCTGCTCGACGCCATGGGCCTGGGCCAGAAGAACCTGATCGACATCCTGGGCAACGTCGGCCTGAGCGACCAGTCGGTGGCCGACCTGGGCACCAAGCTGCTCGACGCGATCGGTATCGGCAACCCGACACTGGGTGACCTGCTGGGCAATGTCGGCCTGGCCGACCAGTCGGTGTCGGGTGCGCTGCTGGCGGTGCTCGAAGCGGCCGGCATCGGCGACCCGACCGTCACCGGCCTGCTCGGCCAGCTCGGCTTCGCCGACCAGCCGGTCGCCGACCTGGCCGGCAACCTGCTCGACGGGCTCGGCCTGGGCCAGCGGTCTCCGGTGGAGCTGCTCGACGCGCTGGGCATCTCCGGCCTGACCGTCGGCGACATCCTGCCGAAGGTGCTCGACGCACTGGACCTCGGTCAGCGGACTCCGGTCGACCTCGTCGACGCGATGGGCCTGGGCGACGTCAGCGTGGGCTCGCTGGCCTTCGACTTCCTCGGTGGCGCCGGACTGGGCGACACCACCGTCGGCGACCTGGTGAACGCCGCCGGCCTGGGTGGTCTGACCATGCAGAACATCGTCGACGCCGCCAACCTGGGCGAGGTCTCGCTGGGCACGATCTTCACCAACCTGGGCTTCGGCGGCTTGACCCTGAACAACCTGATCTGGGCCACCGGCGGCGACACCGTCGCCGCCAAGATCGGCGGCCAGGGCATGATCGACGGGTTCAACGACCAGACGATCAACAGCATCCTGGCGGGCCAGGGCATGGGCAACCAGACCATTGCCGAACTGCTCGGGCCGATGGCCGACCAGAAGCTCAGCGACCTGCTGACCGAGAACCTGTCCATGACCGTGGGCTCGCTGCTGACCGGCATGGGCTTCAACGACCAGACGCTCGACGAGCTGGTCGCCAGCTTCGGACTGGGCAGCACCAGCCTCGGCCAGCTGCTCACCGACCTGGGCTTCGGCGACACCACCCTGAACCAGATGCTCGGCGACCTGTTGGGCACCGGCACCCTGGGGCAGCTGCTCAACGACGCGGGCATCGGCAACCAGCACCTGAGCGACCTGCTGGACGGCATCTTCAGCGGCCAGACGCTGGGTTCACTGCTCGGCAGCACCGACCTCGGTGACACCCACCTCGACACCCTGCTGCACAACCTGCTCGGCGACATGACCGTGGGCTCGGTGCTGGGCGGTTTCGGATTCGCCACCACCGACCTCAACACACTGGTCGGCGACTTCCTGGGCGGGCAGACCATCGGCGACCTGCTCAGCGGCTTCGAGCTGGCCACCACGGACCTCGACACGCTGCTCGGCGACCTGTTCGGCGACGGGACGCTGAACTCGCTGCTCACCAACATGGGCCTGGGCAGCGACACCCTCAACGACCTGCTGGACCAGTTCGGTCTGTCGGACATGGTGCTGATCAACACCCATATCGGCGATTTCGGGGGCCTGTTCGCCTCCCTGTTCGGCGGCTAGCCGACCCACCCTCGACCAGGAATCGATTCGGAGAACCTGATGCTGCAGACCCTTCGCCCCTACCTGACCCCGGGCGTCGCCGTCGTCGGCGCCGCCATGATCGCCGTCGTACCCTCGGCGGCGCCCATGCCCGCCATCGCGGCGCCCTTCACCCAGCAGCACTCGGTGGTGCTGACCGCCGACCCGGCGAACGACGTGACCGGCCTGCTGACCAGCTGGGGCCTGCTGCCGACGATCACCGTCAACGCGGTGCCGCTGCCGGCGCAGATCAACATCGAGCTGGGCTCGACGCTGCACAGCCTGCTGGCGATGATCGGCCCGTTCATCACCGTGAGCAACGCGTGGAGCCAGATCGCCGATCAGCTCGCCGCCGACCCGGCCAACGCCTTCATGATCCTGTTCAACGCTCCGGGCACCCTCATCAACGCCTTCCTCTACGGCACGGCCGGCGTCGACGTGGCGGGGATGACCATCCCGCTGTTCAACGGCCTGCTCGTCGCACCGCACACCGCGACTGTGGAGTTGCAGCTGGGCCAGTTGGTGGACCTGGCGGGCGTCGGCAACAAGACACTCGGGGACCTGCTCGGTGAGTTCGGCGTCGGGGGCCAGTCGGTGGGCGGCCTGCTGACCGGCCTGCTCGACACCCTGGGCTTCGGCCACATGAGCGTCACCGGGCTGCTGTCCGAATTCGGGATCGGCGACCAGCCGATCGCGGGCCTGGCGGCCAACCTGCTCGATGTGATGGGTATCGGAAACCCGACGATCTCCGGCCTGGCCGACCAGGTGGGGCTGGGCGACAAGTCGATCGCCGAGGTACTGGCCGGGCTGCTCGGGGAGGCCGGCATCGGCAACCCGACCCTGGCCGGCCTGCTCGACCAGTTCGGGCTCGGCGACCAGTCGATCGGCGAGCTGGCCACCGGCCTGCTGCACGCCGCCGGGATGACCGACACCACCATCACCGGCCTGCTCGGCCAGCTCGGCGTCGGCGACCTGACCCTGGGCGACGCGCTCAAGGATCTCGTGCACGTCGCGGTGGGCCCCGACGCGACCATCACCGACCTGCTCGGCCAGTTCGGTGGCCAGGACCTGACGCTCGGCAGCATGATCACCCCGCTGCTGGACGCCTCCGGTTTCGGTGACCAGAGCATCGCCGAGCTGATCGACGAACTGCTGGGCGGCATGTTGGGCGGCGGCCCTGCCGGCAGCATGACCGTCGGCGACCTGGTGATCGAGATCCTGCAGGGCGCCGGCTACGACATGTCGATCTCGGAGGTGCTGCAGAGCTCGCAGATGGCCGGCATGACGCTGGGCGACCTGCTCGCAGGCACCGAGGCAGGCGACCAGAAGTTCACCGACCTGCTGACGCAGGCCGGGGTGGGTGACAAGACCCTGCTCGAGCTCGCGAACGGCGCGATCCCCATCCCCGACATCACCTGCCCCCTCCTGCCGGGGTTGTACAACGTGTCCTGCTACCAGACCCTCAACAGCTTGATGGGGCCCAACAGCCTGTTGCAGACCCTGCAGCGGCTCTACAGTGCCGGCGCTCCGGCCCTGGGCGTGGCACCCGGCACCCCGCTGTCCGACATCACCCTCGGCCAGCTGCTGGGGGCGACCGGCGTGTCCGACGAGAAGCTCAGTGAGATCCTGACCGGCCTGAACCTGAGCACCCCCTTCGACACGGTCATGCACAACCTGGGGCTGGACAACGTCACCCTCAGCGACGTCGTGCACAACGGTCTCCCGCAGCTGATGAACATGTCGCTGATGTCGATCCTGAACTCCTGGGGCCTGAACAACCTGAACATCGACACCGTGATCGACCGGCTGGGCCTGGACGTCACGATCAACGGGCTGCTGGGCAACCTCGGCCTCAACCAGGTCGACATCGGCAGCCACCTCGACCATGTGTTGGGTGGAATGACACTCGGCTCGATCGCAAATGACTTGGGCCTGAACAACATTCATCTGGACGGGTTCTTGGAGAGCCTGCTGGGCGGCACCAAGGTCGGCGACCTGCTCGACGACCTGAACCTCAACAGCGTCCACCTGGACGAGATTCTCGAGCGCCTGCTCGGCGGGGTCACGGTCAACGACATCGCCAACTCGCTGGGCCTGGGCACCGTCACCCTCGACTCGCTGGTCGCCACCCTGGGCCTGGATGGCCTGACGGTCAACGACGTGATCGACGGCCTGGGCCTCGGTGGCCTGGACCTCGACGGTCTGCTGTCGAACATGGGCATCGCCGGCACCGATCTGATCTCGGTCAGCATCGGACAGCTCGGCGGCCTGTTCGGCTTCTGACCCGGTCCACACGACCTCGGCAAACCATCACTTCACGAAAACAAGGGCGGATGACAGCAATGGGTGGCAGGCGCGAAGGTGCAGCACGGCGGACGGCGAACGCAGCCGGGACGCGGCGGCGCAAACGCATCGCTGGGGCCGGAACCGCGGTGGGTGCGTTCCTGGCATTCGGGATGAGTCCGATATCTGCTGCGCCGGCGTCCCACGCGGATGAACTGGACTGGGCCTCAGACCTTTTCGGCTCCAGCCTCAGTGAGGCCTTCGCCACCCTGGGTGATCCGTCGTCGTGGCAGACGATCTTCGACGTGGACTCCTGGGCCCCGCTGTTCGCGCAGCTCGACGGCGGTTGGGAAGCCGCGCTGGCACCGATGTCGGCAGCGGCCGGTGACCCGTTCACGGACATGTTCAACACCATGTTCTACGAGCCGATGCACGCCAACATCGACAACTGGATCACCAGCCCGTTCGGCATGCAGACCGCCGACTTCGTCAACAACCTGACCGGTCAGTACCTGATCGGCAACGGTGTCAACGGCACCGTCGACGACCCCAACGGCGGCAACGGCGGCCTGTGGCTCGGCGACGGCGGCGAGGGCTACGGCCTGACCGGCAGCGGAGGCAGCGCCGGCTGGCTGTTCGGCAACGGCGGCGACGCCGGCAGCATCCACGACGCCGGGTCGGTGACCTCCGGGATCGCCGGTCACGGCGGCAACGGCGGTGGTCTGTTCGGTCACGGCGGCGACGGCGCCGAGGGCGCCGAGGGCAGTGCCGGCGGCGCGGGCGGCAACGGCGGCTCGGTCTTCGGCTTCGGCGGCAACGGCGGCGACGGTGGTGTCGGTCTGGCCGGCACCGTGGCGCACGTCGACGGTGGCACCGGTGGGGCGGGCGGCGCCGGCGGTCGCGGCGGCAACTGGATGGGCAAGGGCGGATCCGGCGGCAACGGCGGTGCCGGCGGCGACGGAGCCGAGGGCGCGGCCGGGACCGACGGGACCCAGGGCACCTTCACCGGCGGCGGTGACGGCAACGGCGGCAACGGGACCAACGGCGGCGCCGGCGGGGTCGGCGGCACCGGTGGCGTCGGCGGCAACGCGGGTGCCGGCGGCATCTTCGGCGGCGCCGGCTCCAGTGGCTCCGGCGGTGCCGGTGGCGACGGCGGCGAGAGCGGCGCGGGCGGCAACGGCGGAAACGGCGCGGCCGGAACCGCCGCACACATCAACGGCGGCAACGGCGGTCGCGGCGGCGAGGTCGGCACGGCCGGTGCCGCGGGCCAGGGCGGCGCGGCCGGCAGCGGCACCGGCGGTGTCGCGGGCGCGGCGGGCAGCGCCGGCGACGCGGCCACCGTCACCGGCAACGGCGGAAACGGTGGCGCGGGCTTCAGCGCGACGAACCCGGGTCAGGTCGCCGGCAACGGCGGTAAGGGCGGTGACGGCGGTTCGACCGGCAACGGTGGTGTCGGCGGTGCCGGCGGCAACGGTCTCGCGGGCGCGGCCGGCGGCGTCGACGTCAACGGAAACGGCCTGCAGGGCGGCGCCGGCGGCGTCGCGGGCAACGGTGGTGCCGGCGGTGCCGGTGGCTCGGTGTCGGGCAACGGCGGTGCCGGCGGCGGGGGCGGTACCGGTGGCATCGGTGGTGCCGGTGGTGACGGGCAGACCGGTGGAGACGGGCAGAACGCGATCACCGGCAGCGGTGCCGCCGGTGGGACCGGCCTCAACGGAGGCAACGGCGGCCAGGGCGGCGTCGGTGGCCTGGGCGGCAACGGCGGTGCCGGCGGCGCTGCGGCGCACGGCGTCGCGGGTGTCCAGGGCGCCAGCGGTGTCGGCGGCGCCGGCGGTGAGGGCGGCGACGCCGGAAACGGTGGCCGCGGCGGCACGGGTGCCGGTGGTGGCAGTGCCGCCGCGGCCGGTGCCGGTGGCCTCGGCGGCAACGGTGGTTCGGTCGGTGCCGGCGGCAACGGAGGTGCCGGCGGCCAGGGTGCCGGCGGTGCGCACGCAGGTGCCAAGGGCGCGGCGGGCACCGGTGGCGACGGCGGTGCCGGTGGCATCGGTGGCGCCGGGCAGCTGCTGGCCAACGGCACCGCGCAGTCCGGCGGCGTCGGCGGTCACGGCGGTAACGCCGGTGCGGTCGGCGACGGCGGCGCGGGCGGCACCGGTGGTGCGGGAGCGACCGGCGCGGCCGGGATCACCAGCGGTTCGGGCAACGGCACCAACGGTGCGGTCGGTGGCCAGGGCGGCGCCGGCGGCGTGGGCGGCGCCGGTGGTTCGACTTCGGGCAACGGCGGTACCGGTGGTGCCGGCGGCGTGGGCGGTGCCGGTGGAGCCGGTGGCGACGGCGCCGACGGGATCGACGGAACGGATGCGGCCGCCGGCAGCGGCGGCAACGGCGGCGACGGTGGCAGCACCAGCAGTGTCGGCGGCAACGGCGGCACCGGTGGTGTCGGTGGCGCGGGCGGTGCGGGCGGTACCGCGGCCCACGGCACTGCGGGCGGCCAGGGCGTCGGCGGCGTCGGCGGTGCGGGCGGCGCGGCCGGTGACGGCGGCACCGGTGGTGCCGGTGGCGATGGTGCCGGTGGCGGTGCGAACGCGACTGCCGGCCACGGTGGCAACGGCGGCAGCGGAGGCGCCGCGGGTGTGGCCGGTGGCGGCGGCGCAGGCGGTGTCGGTGCGGGCGGCCAGGCCGCCGCGGGTGCCGCGGGTGCCGCGGGCAGCGCGATCGGCGGCGCCGGCGGTAACGGCGGAAACGGCCAGATCCTGGCCGACGGTACGGTGCAGGCCGGCGGCGCCGGAGGCAACGGCGGCAACGCGGGTGCGATCGGCACCGGCGGCGCGGGCGGCAACGGCGGCAGCGGCGCGACCGGTGTGACCGGTGGACGCGACGCGGGTGGTAACGGACTGACCGGCGGTGTCGGTGCGGCCGGCGGTGTCGGCGGCAACGGCGGCGCGGGCGGCACCACCTCCGGTGACGGTGGTGTCGGCGGTAAGGGCGGCGCGGGCGGTGCGGGCGGCAACGGCGGCAACGCCGGCTTCGTCACCCCGGGCAGCGGCGCGGCCGGCGCAACCGGCGGAAACGGCGGCACCGGCGGTGTCGGCGCGGCCGGCGGTATCGGTGGTTCGGCGACCAACGGCAACGGTGGGGCCGGCGGCCAGGGCGGCGCCGCGGGCGCTGCGGGCAACGGCGGTAACGGTGGTGTCGGGACCGGCGGTGGCAGTGGAGCCGCGGCCGGTGCGGGCGGTAACGGCGGCACCGGCGGCGAGCGCGGTACCGCGGGTGCCGGTGGCGCCGGCGGCAACGGAGCCGGATCCGGCCACAACGGCGCGACGGGTGCCACCGGCGGCGCGGGCGCCGGCGGTAACGGCGGCGAAGGCGGTCGCGGCGGCGACGGACGTGAACTGGCCGACGGCACCATGCAGGTCGGCGGTGCGGGTGGCCACGGCGGCAGCGCCGGGTCGATCGGCAACGGTGGCCGCGGTGGTGACGGCGGCGCGGGCGCCAGCGGCGGAATCGGCTCGTTCAACAGCGTCAACGGTGCCAACGGCGCCATCGGCGGCGTGGGCGGTGCCGGCGGTTCCGGCGGTTCGATCGCCGGTAACGGTGGTGCCGGCGGTGTCGGCGGCCACGGCGGTAACGGTGGTAACGGCGCGACCGGCGCGACCGGCACCGCCGGCATCGATGCCGCGGCCGGCAGCGGACTGGCCGGCGGCAACGGCGGTACGGGCGCCAACGGTGGCAACGGTGGCACGGGTGCCGCCGGCGGCAATGGCGGTGTCGGCGGCAGCGCGGTCAACGGCACGTCCGGCAAGGCCGGGATCGGCGGGATCGGCGGCAACGGCGGCAGCGGCGGCGACGGCGGCAACGGCGGCGTCGGCGGCAGCGGCGCGGGCGGCGGCTTGAACCTGGTGGCCGGCAACGGCGGTGCCGGCGGCAATGCCGGCAGTGCGGGCAGTGGTGCCGCCGCCGGGCAGGGCGGTTTCAGCGGTGACGGTGCCACCCAGCGCGCCGGCGGTATCGCGGGAGTGGCGTCGGTCGGCGGCGGCAACGGCGGCGCCGGTGGTGCCGGTGGTGTGGGACAGGTGCTGTCCAACGGCGCGTCCCAGGCCGGCGGCAACGGTGGCGCCGGCGGTAACGCGGGTGCGATCGGTGTCGGTGGAGCCGGTGGTGACGGTGGTGCGGGTGCGAGCGGCAACGCCGGCGGCACCGACGCCGGAGGCGACGGCAGCCACGGCGGCCACGGCGCGGCCGGCGGCAGCGGCGGTGCGGGCGGTTTGGGCGGCACCACCTCCGGCAACGGCGGTGCCGGCGGCAGCGGTGGCGTAGGCGGCAGCGGCGGCGCGGGCGGTAACGGCGTGGCCGGCACCGCGGGCGTCACCGACGCCGCGGGCGACGGCACCGACGGCGGCGACGGACACAGCGGTGGCGATGGCGGCAACGCCGGTACCGGCGGCAACGGCGGGGCCGGCGGTTCGGCCGTGAACGGCGCCACCGGCCAGTCGGGCGCGGGCGGCGCGGGCGGCAACGGCGGTGCGGCCGGTAACGGCGGTACCGGTGGTCGCGGCGGCGACGGTGCCGGCGGCGGACTCAACGCGGTGGCCGGCACCGGCGGTGACGGCGGCGACGGCGGCGAGATCGGGCAGGCGGGCCAGGCAGGGGCCGGCGGCGTCGGGGCCGACGGCACCCATGCGGCCAACGGCGCGGCCGGTGCGGCAGGAGTTTCCAACGGTGGCGCCGGCGGTAACGGCGGCGCCGGGCAGGTGCTGGTGGACGGCAGCGTCCAGATCGGCGGCCAGGGCGGCAACGGCGGCGACGCCGGAACGGTCGGCACCGGTGGTGCGGGCGGTAACGGCGGCGCGGGTGCCACCGGCGCGGCCGGTGTCACCGATGCCTCGGGCACCGGCACGCACGGCGGCAACGGCGGCCTCGGCGGCAACGGCGGTACCGGTGGTGCCGGCGGCAGTGTGGCCGGTGACGGCGGCGTCGGCGGTCAGGGCGGCGTGGGCGGTGCCGGCGGCCTCGGCGGCGCCGGGCTCAATGCCTCCATCGCGGGCCAGAACGGCGGCAACGCCGGTGACGCCGGCAACGGTGGTCAGGGCGGCGTCGGTGGTCAGGGCGGCACGGCGGTCAACGGCAACGGCGGGGCCGGTGGGCGCGGCGGTGCTGCCGGTGACGCCGGCACCGGTGGCCAGGGCGGCATGGGCGTCGGCGGCGGCTCCGCCATCAGCGCGAGCAACGGCGGCAACGGTGGTACGGGCGGCGAACGCGGCACGGCCGGGCAGGGCGGCGACGGCGGCGTCGGCAGCCTCGGCGCCGGCGCGCACGGCGGCGTCGGCGCGGTCGGCGGCGGCGGTAACGGCGGCACCGGCGGCGCGGGCGGCAACGGCGTCGGCGTGATCAACAACGTCGGCCAGTACGGCGGCAACGGCGGTCTCGGTGGTGCGGCCGGCAGCAACGGCAACGGTGGTGACGGCGGCGCCGGAGGCAAGGGCGCGTTGGGCACCAACCCGATCGCGCCGACCTCGGGCGGGGTCAGCCCGTCGGCCGGCAACGGCGCCAACGGCGGCGACTGCGGCAACTCCGTGAGCATCGGTTCGTGCACGGCCGGAGGCGGCATCAACGGCACCGTCGGCAACAACGCCAACAACGGCGGGCACATCCAGGACGGCGGCAACGGTGGCACCGGCGGCCGGGCCAACACCGGTGCGCCGTTGGGCCAGACGGCCACCGGCGGCAAGGGCGGCAACGGCGGCAACGGCGGGGTCGCCGGCGACGGCGGCGACGGCGGCACCGGCGGCTACGCCTACGTCGGCGGCAGCTCCAGCAGCGCGCACGGCGGTACCGGCGGTACCGGCGGCAACGGCGGCAACGGCATCAGCGGTGTGACCGGCGGCAACGGCGGTGCCGGTGGAGCCGGCGGCGCCGGTGGGTCGGTGTCGGGTGTCGGCGGCAACGGTGGTGTCGGCGGTGCGGCCGGCAACGGCGGCGACGGCACCGTCGGCGGTGACGGCGGCGACGGCGGTACCGGCGGACAGGCCTACATGTCGGCGCCGATCGGCGCCACCTCCGCGGTCGGTGGCCAGGGCGGTAACGGCGGTAACGGCGGGTACGGCGGTAACGGCGGCAGCGGCGGTGTCGGTGGCCAGGGCGGTAACGCGGGCGCGGCCGGTGCCGACGGCGCCGGTCAGGCCGGAGTCGGTGGAGCCGGCGGCAGCGGTGGTGCCGGTGGTCACGGCGGTAACGGCGGTGACGGCGGCAACGGCGGCAACACCAGCCGCGGTAGCGCGTTCGGCAGCCAGACGGGCGGCAAGGGCGGTACCGGAGGGACCGCGGACTCCGGCGGAACCGGCGGCACGGCCGGCGCCGGTGGCGCCGGCGGCCAGAACGCCGACGGCTCGACGGCATCTGGTGGTGCGGGCGGCACCACCGGGACTGACGGCGTCAACGGCACCGTCGGCACTGGCGGGTCAACCGGAACCACCGGCTAAGCCCCATCGATCGACGAATCAACCATCCCAGTTCAAGTAATAGAGGTCCTCCTGTGATTGATAAGCGCCACAACGTAACTCGGGCTGGTCGTCGGTTGTTGGGGGCGGGCTCCGCAGTGAGCGCGTTCTTGGCGTTCGGCCTGACACCGTCGGCGCCGGTGGCACAGGCGGACGGCGAGCTGGACTGGCTGCTGGACATGTTCACTCCGGCGGTGGCCCCGGGTGCCGACGCGGGTGACGCCGGCTTCGACTGGGCCGCGCTGTTCGACGTGTCGGCCGGGTCGGCCGGCGGGAGCGCTTTCGACTGGGCCGCGCTGTTCGACGTGTCGGCCGGGTCGGCCGGCGGGAGCGCCTTCGACCTGACCGGGTTCGTCGATGAGTTCTTCTACACCCCGTTGCACGCGAGCATGGTCGACTGGATCGAGAGCCCGCTGGGCATCGAGGTGGACACGTTTATCAACAACACCTTCGGTATGGGCTCGATCATCATCGGCAACGGTGCTGTGGGTGTGGCCGGTGTTGACGGTGGTAACGGTGGTGCGGGCGGTTGGTTGTTCGGTGATGGTGGTGCCGGTGTCGCCGGTGGTGATGGTGGCGCGGCCGGGCTGTTCGGCAATGGTGGTGCTGGTGGTGCGGGTCTGGCGGGCCTGGCCGGTGGCGACGGTGGTGCGGGCGGCTCCTGGATGGGTGTCGGTGGCGCCGGTGGTGCCGGCGGTGAAGACGGCGGTGCCGGCGGTAACGGTGGCGACGGTGTGGGCTGGTTGTTCGGTTCCGGCGGCAACGGCGGAGCCGGTGGGATCGGCGCTGCCGGTGCGGCGGGTCTGGCCGGTGCGGCCGGAGTCTGGGCCAACGGCGGTACCGGCGAAGGTGTCGTCGGGGGCAACGGTGTTGTCGGCGGTAACGGCGGTAACGGTGGTGCCGGCGGCAAGGCGTCGGGCATCTTCGGCACTGGCGGCAACGGCGGAGCCGGTGGAGTCGGCGGGGCCGGCGGTAGCGGTGGCCGGGGTGGTGATGGCGCCCAAGGTGATTGGGACGCCAGCAACGGTCATGGTGGTGACGGTGCCGGCGGTGGCGACGGCGCGCAGGGCGGCCAGGGCGGCAATGGCGGTGCGGCGGGCACCGCGGCGGGCCTGGGCTCAGCGGGTGTCCACGGCCTCGGCGGCGTCGGTGGTGGCGGCGGTAACGCAGGAATCGCCGGTGACGGCGCTGCCGGCCTGGATGCCACCAGTGCTCATCCCGACGGCGGAAACGGTGGCCAGGGTGGGGATCCGGGCGCAATCGGCCACGGCGGCCAGGGCGGCCTGAACGGTGGCTCGACCACCGAGCGTGCCGACAGCGGAGCCGACGGCCAGATGGCCGACCACGGTGGTAACGGCGGCAACGGCGGCGTCGGCTACACCGCACGGTTCTCCTATGAGCGGGCTGGCATGGGCGGCAACGGTGGCGCGGCCGGGCTGTTCGGTATCGGTGGTGACGGCGGCGCCGGAGGCGACGGCGGGGCCGGAGGCCCCGGCGGTAACGGTGGCTGGTCCGGCGGTAACGGCGGCGCGGGTGGTGACGGCGGCAACGGTGGCGTCGGCGGTGCGGGCGGTGCGCTGGGCGGTCACGGCGGCAAGGGCGGCGACGGTGGCGCCGGCGGGGTCGGTGGCCACGGTGGTAACGGCACCGGCGCCAACAGCAATGCCGGCAGCGGCGGCGTAGGCGGCAAGGGCGGCGTCGGCGGGGCCGGCGGGGCCGGGATGACCGGCGCGGCCGGCAGTTACGCCGACGGCGACGGCACCGGTGGCGACGGCACCAACGGTGGACAGGGCGGTTCCGGTGGTGAAGGCGGCGCCGGTGGCGATGCCGGAACCGCAACCGGCACAGGCAATGTGGGAAACAACGGCAGCGGCGGGGCCGGCGGCCAGGGCGGCGCCGGTGGCGCGGCCGGCGACGGCGGCCGGGGCGCTGACGGGGACGCGACCAACGTCGACGGCGGGCACGGCGGCAACGGCGGCAACATCGGGACCGCCGGCACCGGCGGCACCGGCGGCGCAGTAGGCACCGGCGGTCTCGGCGGCAACGCCGGTGCACACGGTGCGGACGGCACCGCGCCGACCACCGGCGGCAACGGTGGTGACGGCGGCGACGGCTTCACCTCCGCCACCTCGGGCGTCAGCGGCGGCGCCGGCGGCGCGGGCGGCAACGGCGGCGACCACGGCCACGGCGGCAACGGCGGCTCCGGCGGTGACGGCTTCACCGGTGCGGCCGGCAGCACCGCGGCGGGCGGCTCGGGCACCAGCGGCGGCAACGGCACCGACGGCGGCGCGGGCGGCGCCGGCGGTCTGGGCGGCTCGATCGCGGGCAACGGCGGCAACGGTGGTCTGGGCGGCGCCGGCGGTTCCGGCGGCAGCGGTGGCGACGGCCTGGACGGCGCCCTGGTGACGGCACCCGGGGCGAACGGCAACAACGGCGGCTCCGGCGGCTCCGGCGGCAACGCCGGCTCCGGTGGCGCCGGCGGCAACGCCGGCGGTGTGGCCGTCGGCGGTTCGGGCAGTGCGGGCACCAACGGCACCGGTGGCGCGGGAGGCACGGGCGGCAACGCGGGCACGGCCGGCGACGGCTCCGACGGTATTGCCGGCAACGCGGCAAACATCAACGGCGGCAGGGGCGGTGACGGCGGCAACATCGGCACCGCGGGCACGGCCGGCCAGGGCGGTGCGGTCGGAACCGGCGGCAGCGGCGGCAACGCCGGGGCCGACGGCGACGCCGGCACGGCGATCACTGGCCCGGCCGGAAACGGCGGCCACGGTGGTGCCGGTTACGACGCGGCCAGTGACTCGAATGCGGTCGGCGGCACCAGCGGTGGCACCGGCGGTGCGGGCGGCAACGGCGGCAACGTCGGCAACGGCGGCAACGGCGGCGCGGGCGGTGACGGCAAGACCGGCGTCGGCGGCAACGGTGCCGTGGGAACGCCGGGCACGGTCGGCAGCCCCAACGGCGGCGACGGCGGTTCGGGCACCGGCGGCGGCGACGGCGGTAAGGGTGGCGCCGGCGGTAACGGCGGCTCCCTGGCGATCAACATCGCCGGCAACGGCGGCGTCGGCGGTGACGGTGGCGCCGGCGGCAACGGCGGCACCGGTGGCGCCGGGTTCAGCCCGACCGTGGCCGGCACCAACGGCGGCAACGGCGGCAACGGCGGCCAGGCCGGCTCGGGCGGTATCGGAGGCGCCGGTGGCAACGCCGGAACCACCGCCCACGGCACCTTCGGCGCCAACGGCAACGGCGGCCAGGGCGGCAACGCGGGCAGCGCCGGCCAGGGCGGCAACGGCGGACGCGGGGCCGACGGCAACGCCACCACCGTCAACGGTGGCAACGGCGGCAAGGGCGGTGACCCGGGCAGCGTCGCCGGCTCCGGTGGCACCGGTGGTGCGGCCGGCAGCACGGTCGGCGGCGGCGGAATCGCCGGTGGCAACGGCGCCAGTGGCACTGCCGTTCAGGGGCCGTCCGGCAACGGCGGTGACGGAGGCAACGGCTTCACCCCGACCACCGCGGGCGCTGTCGGCGGCAACGGCGGCAAGGGCGGCGACGGCGGCAGCGCGGGCAACGGCGGCAACGGTGGCGCCGGCGGCAACGGTGTGGCCGGCGGCGACGGTGCGGCGGCGACCACCTTGGGAACCACCGGTGGCACCGGCACGGCCGGCAGCAAGGGCGGCAACGGCGGTGCGGGCGGCAACGGCGGCCTGTTGGCGGCCAACACCGCCGGCAAGGGCGGTAACGGCGGCGAAGGCGGTGCCGGCGGCAACGGCGGTGCCGGCGCTACCGGCACCAGCAACGCGACTCAGAAGGACGGCGGCCGCGGCGGCGACGGCGGTGCCGGCGCCGCGGGCGGTGCCGGTGGCAATGGTGGAGCCGGCGGAACGGCCCAGGGCGGCACCGTGCACGGCGCCAATGGCGTCAACGGCGACGGCGGCCAGGGCGGCGCCGGGGGTAATGCCGGTGCCGGCGGGATAGCCGGCCGCACCGATACGAATAACTGGACCTTGGGTACCGGCGGGCTCGGCGGCAACGGTGGACTGGGCGGCAACGGCGGAGCGGCCGGCACCGGACCGAGCGCGACCGGTGTCACCGGCAACGGTGGCGCCGGCGGCAACGGCGGCACCGGCGGTGCATCGGCGGACGGCGGCGGCAACCCGCACAGCATCCCGGGCAGTGCGGGGGCGGCCGGCAAGGGCGGCCTCGGCGGTAACGGCGGCACCGGCCACATCGGTGGCGCCGGTGGCGACGGCGGCAACGGCGGCAACGCCAACGCGCTCGCTTCGGTCGGCAACACTTCCGGTGCAGCCGCTGGGACCGGCGGCAACGGTGGCGCCGGTGGTACGGCCAGCGGTGACCGCACCGGCAGCGTCGGCGGTGGCGGCGGTAACGGTGGGTCCGGTGGCACGCCCGGCTGGACCAGCTCCGGCGGTGCCGCCGGCGGGAATGGCGGTGCCGGCGGCTCGGTGGCCGCCGGCGGCAACGGCGACGGCGGTGCCGGCGGTGACGGCGGTGTCGGCGGGGCCGGGACCAGGGGCACCGACGGGACCGGAGGCGGCGGCTACAACAGCTCGATGGGCAACGGCAGCGCCGGTGCGGTCGGTGGTGGCGGCGGTACCGGCGGCAAGGGCGGCGACGCCGGGCTGGTCGGTACCGGTGGCGCCGGGGGTAACGGCGGTAGCGCCGGCCAGGGTGGCACCGGCGGTAGTGGCGTCGGCCAGGACAGCGGCAGCGGCGGCTACACCGGCACCATCGGCGGTGGCGGTGCGGTCGGTGGTACCGGCGGACAAGGCGGTGCCGGCGGTGCCGGCGGCTCGGTCTCCGGCGACGGCGGCGCCGGCGGTAACGGCGGTACCGGTGGCCAGGGTGGCACCGGCGGCCTCGGCGCCAAGGGCTTCAACGCCACCGCCGTCTACAAGGCCGGCGCCGGCGGTGTCGGTGGCAAGGCAGGGACCGGCGGGCTCGGTGGCGCCGGTGGTCTCGGCGGCACCGCCACCAATGGCAACGGCGGTGCCGGCGGTGACAGCGGTGACGGTGGCATCGGCGGTACCGGTGGCCAGGGTGGCGCCGGCGGCAATGCCTCGGGCGTCTACGGCTCACGCGAAGGCGGATCCGGTGGTGGCGCCGGTACCGGCGGCAATGCCGGGGCCAGTGGCACCGGTGGCACCAGCGCGAACGGCACCGGCGGCACCGGCGGTGACGGCGGCGACGGCGGTAAGGGCGGCACCGGCGGTAAGGGCGGTACCGGCGGCGGCGCCTCGGGCATCTACGGCTCAAGCAACGGTGGCGGCGGCGGCGCCGCAGGCACTGTCGGCAACGGCTCCGTCGGTGGTGGCGGCGGGACCGGGTCCGCCGGCAACGGCACAACCGGCGCCCCGGGCAATCCGGGCGGACCCGGTACGCCAGGCGCAACGGGCGACCACGGCTAGCGGTCGCCGGAGTTGACGTCGAGAACCTGACCCGACCAATCCCAAACCCACGCAGATAGGCATGCAACACATGGCACGTAACCGTTCCAGCGCAGCTCACCGCGGCAACGCGCGTCGTCGCACCGTCGGCGCAGCCGGAGCCGTCAGCGCCTTCCTGGCGTTCGGGATGGCCCCGGCCGCGCAGGCGGACTTCGGGTTCGACGACCTGTTCGACCCGAGCGCCTGGTCGGCGCTGTTCGACTCCAGCACATGGGATTCGGGCATCGACTGGAGCCAGTTGTTCACCGGTGATGAGCTGGCCGACGCGCTGACCGCCGGTTCGGCGGCCGACACGAGCGACATCACCGCGATGGTCGACCAGTGGTTCTACGAGCCGATGCATGCCGCGATGGTCGACTGGATCAACAGTCCGTTCGGCGGCCAGATGAACACGTTCATCAACAACACGTTCGGGTTCGGCCAGCTCATCATCGGCAACGGCGCGGCGGGCACCGAACTCAATCCCGATGGCGGCCATGGCGGTTGGTTGTTCGGTGACGGCGGTGCCGGCTACGACGGTTCGCTGACCGGGGTCGCCGGTGGTGATGGCGGCGCGGCCGGCATGTTCGGCAACGGCGGTGCCGGCGGTGCCGGTGGGGTCGGTTTCGACGGCGGTATCGGTGGTGCCGGCGGCAACTGGATGGGTATCGGTGGTGCGGGCGGTGTCGGCGGTACCGGCGCCGATGGCGGCGACGGCGGCGCCGCGCTCGGTTTGCTGTTCGGTATCGGTGGTGCCGGCGGTGTCGGTGGCGACGGCCTGGTCGGTGCTGCGGGCGCGGTCGGTGTGGCCGGTGTCAACGGCGGCGACGGCGGCGTGGCCGGTAACGGTGGTGCCGGCGGTAACGGTGGTGCCGGTGGCGCGTCCAAGGCGATGATCTTCGGCGCCGGCGGCAAGGGCGGCGCGGCCGGTGACGGCGGCAACGGTGGCGTCGGTGGTGCGGGCGTGGCCGGTGCGAACGGAACTGACGGCGCGGGAGGCACTTTCGCCGGCGGAGGCACCGGCAACGGCGGCGACGGTACCGACGGCACGAATGGCGGCAACGGCGGCGCGGGCGGTAACGGCGGCGTGGCCGGTACGGCCGGCGCCGGTGGCGCCAAGAGCGCGTGGTTCGGAACAAACGGCTCCGCCGGTGCCGCCGGTGAGGCCGGTGACGGCGGCAACGGTGGTGCCGGTGGCGTCGCCGGACTCGGTGGCAACGGCGGTGCGGGCGCGGCCGGTATCGCGGGCCACCTCAACGGTGGTGCGGGCGGCGCCGGTGGTGACACCGGTGTGGCGGGTGTCGGTGGTGCCGGTGGCCAAGCCGGTGGCGTGGGCGCCTCGGTCGGCCAGCACGGCGTCGACGGTGCCGACGCGACCGGTGTCGGCGGCAACGGTGGTGCGGGCGGTGACGGCTTCGCCCCCACGGCTGCAGGGGAATCCGGCGGCAACGGTGGTGCCGGTGGTGACGGTGGCGCCTACGGCAACGGTGGAGCGGGCGGCAACGGTGGTAACGGCGCGACCGGCGTCGCCGGCGTTGACGGCACCACCACCAACGCCGACGGCACCGACGGGCACAACGGCGGTTCGGGCGGCGCCGGCGGCGTCGGCGGTAAGGGTGGCGCGCTGTCCGGCAACGGTGGTGCCGGCGGCCGGGGCGGCCACGGCGCGGACGGCGGCGCGGGCGGTGACGGCGTCACCGGCGCGGCCGGCTCCTTCGACGGCGGAGGCAGCGGCCTCGGCGGCAACGGCGGCGACGCCGGTAGCGGCGGCCTCGGCGGCAACGGCGGTAGCGGCGGGGCCGGCGGCACCGCGGCCCACGGCACCGCGGGCGCCACGGGCGTCGGCGGCAACGCGGGCAGCGGCGGCGACGCGGGCACTGCCGGTGACGGCGGCGCCGGGGCGGCCGGCACGGCTGCGCATCGCGACGGCGCCGCCGGCGGTAACGGCGGCGACACCGGTGTCGGCGGCAACGCCGGCACCGCGGGCACCGGGTCGAGCAACGGCGCTGCGGGCGTGGCCGGCAGCACCGGCACGGCAGGCGAAGGCAACGGCGGCGTGGGTGGCGACGGGTTCACCGCCACCGCCGCAGGCGAATCCGGCGGCAACGGTGGTGTCGGCGGAAACGGTGGCGATCACGGCAACGGCGGTCACGGCGGTGCCGGTGGAGCGGGTGCGGCCGGAACCAACGGGGCCGCCGGCAACGGTGTGAACCCCGACGGCGGCAACGGCACCGTCGGCGGCAACGGTGGCATCGGCGGCGCCGGCGGCAAGGGCGGATCGGAGGCCGGCAACGGCGGTGCCGGCGGACTCGGTGGCGCCGGTGGCGCGGGCGGTAACGGTGGCAACGGGGTGACCGGGTCCAACGCGCTGACGGCCGGCGGCAACGGCGCCAACGGTGGCGACGGTGGCGACGGCGCCGTGGGCGGCACCGGCGGCGCCGGTGGCGCGGGCGGTTCCGCCGGTAACGGCGGCAATGGTGTAGCTGGAGCGAACGCCTCCGGTGGTGCCGGTGGACGCGGCGGTGACGCGGGTGTGGCCGGCAACGGTGGTGCCGGCGGCAACGGCAATGCCTCGAACATCAACGGCGGCAAGGGCGGTGACGGCGGCGACGTCGGCACCGCGGCCGCGGGCGGCAACGGCGGCGCGGCGGGCGGGGCCGGGGCCACCGCCGGTGTCACCGGCGCGCACGGCGCGGAGATCCTCGGCGCATCGGGCAACGGCGGTCAGGGCGGCGCGGGCTTCACCCCCACCGCGGCAGGACAATCCGGCGGCAACGGCGGCGCGGGCGGTAACGGCGGCGCCCACGGCAACGGCGGCAACGGCGGGGCCGGTGCGGTGGGTGCGGCCGGAACCAACGGTCCGCTCGGAGACAACGGCGCGGTGGGCAGCGTCAACGGCACCAACGGTGGCCAGGGCGGTTCCGGCGGAAACGGCGGCAAGGGCGGCGACGGTGGCGCCGGCGGCTCGCTGAGCATCAACACCGCCGGTAACGGCGGTATCGGCGGCGGCGGCGGTGCCGGTGGCAACGGTGGGGTCGGCGGCAAGGGCTTCACCGCGACGGTGGCCGGTGGGACCGGCGGCGACGGCGGCAAGGGTGGTCAGGCCGGTTCCGGAGGCATCGGCGGGGCCGGCGGTAACGCGGGCAGTGCCGCCAACGGAACCGTCGGCAACAACGGCAACGGTGGGGCCGGCGGCAAGGCCGGCGACGCCGGACAGGGCGGCAACGGCGGCGACGGCGCCGCCGGCAACGCGGCGAACCCCAACGGCGGCAACGGCGGTCGCGGCGGCGACGCCGGCAATGTCGCCGGAACCGGCGGCGCCGGCGGAGCTGCCGGATCCACCTCGGGTGGCGGCGGCGTCCACGGCGGCCACGGTGCCGACGGCATCTCGGCGACCACGGTGTCGGGTAACGGCGGCAACGGTGGTGCCGGGTTCAGCCCGACCACGGTGGCGGACAACGGCGGCAACGGTGGTGCCGGCGGTAACGGTGGCGCGGGTGGCTCGGCCGGTAACGGCGGCAACGGCGGCGCCGGTGGTGCGGGCGCGACCGGGCTCGGCGGCAAGGGTGTGGTCGGTACGGCCGGTACCGCGGCCAGCCCCAACGGCGGCGCCGGTGGATCCGGCACGTCCGGCGGCAACGGCGGTCAAGGTGGCAACGGCGGGGCCAGTGGCTCGCTGGGGATCAACCACGCCGGCAACGGCGGCAACGGCGGCGCGGGCGGTGCCGGCGGAGCCGGTGGCACCGGTGGTGCCGGGTTCAGCGCGACGACGGCTGGTGGGGCCGGCGGCGACGGCGGCAAGGGCGGTCAGGCCGGCTCCGGCGGTATCGGCGGCGGCGGCGGTAACGCCGGTGCGGTCAACGGTGCCGCCACGGCGGGCGCCAACGGCAACGGCGGGGCCGGCGGCAACGCCGGAGTGGCCGGCGCGGGCGGCAACGGTGGCAACGGTGCGGCCGGAAACGCGTCGAACCCCAACGGCGGCAACGGCGGTCGTGGTGGCGACGCGGGCAACGTCGCGGGCACCGGCGGCGCCGGTGGCGTGCACGGTACCGGCGGCACCGGCGGCTTCGACGGAACAACCGGTGCCAACGGCACCGCGGTGAGCACGGCCTCCGGCAACGGCGGCAACGGTGGTGCCGGGTTCAGCCCGACCAACGTCGCCGACAACGGCGGCAACGGTGGCGTCGGCGGCAACGGTGGTGCCGGCGGCTCGGCCGGTAACGGCGGCAACGGTGGTGTCGGCGGTGCGGGCGCGACCGGCGTCGGCGGCAACGGTGCGGTCGGTGCGGCCGGTACGGCCGGCAACCCCAACGGTGGTGCCGGCGGCTCGGGTGCGTCCGGCGGCAACGGCGGCAAGGGCGGCAACGGCGGGGCCAGTGGTTCGCTGGCGGTCAACCACGCCGGCAACGGCGGTGTCGGTGGCGTCGGCGGCGACGGCGGCGCGGGCGGTACCGGTGGTGCCGGATTCAACGCGACGACGGCGGGTGCGTCCGGCGGCGACGGCGGTAAGGGCGGTCAGGCCGGTTCCGGCGGTATCGGCGGCGCGGGCGGTAACGCCGGTGCGGTCAACGGTGCGGCCTCGGCGGGCGCCAACGGCAACGGCGGGGCCGGCGGCAACGCCGGAACGGCCGGTCAGGGCGGCAACGGTGGCAACGGCGCGGCCGGCGATGCGACGACCACCACCGGTGGCAACGGCGGTCGCGGCGGCGACGCGGGCAACGTCGCCGGTACCGGCGGCGGCGGTGGTGCACGCGGCACCGGCGGCACCGGTGGTGTCAACGGAGCGACCGGCGCCAGCGGCACGGCCGCGGTGGGCCCGTCCGGCAACGGCGGTAACGGCGGTAACGGCTACAACGCGGCCGCCGACCCCAACGCCGTGGCGGGTGCCCGGGGCGGCGACGGCGGTAAGGGCGGCAACGCCGGCTCTATCGGCGTCGGCGGCAACGGTGGTGTCGGTGGTAACGGTGCGGCTGGTCAGGCCGGCGTGAACGCCACCAACGCCGGAACGTCCGGCACGGCCGGGCTCACCGGTGGAGCCGGTGGTACCGGCGGCGCGGGCGGTAACGGCGGTGCGGTGTCCGGCGCAGCCGGCAACGGCGGCGCCGGCGGCGTCGGTGGCGTCGGCGGTGCGGGCGGCAGCGGCATGAGCGGCGGCAGCGGCGTCAACGCCACCGCGGGCACCGGGATCACCGGCGGTAAGGGCGGCAACGGCGGCAACGGTGCCCTCGGTGGTGCCGGCGGTACCGGTGGCAATGGCGGTGTCGGCGGCACGGCCACGAACGGCAGCACCGGCAGCCACGGCGTCGGCGGCCAGGGCGGAGCCGGTGGTCAGGGCGGCAACGCCGGCAACGGCGGTACCGGCGGCAATGGTGCCGGCGGCGGCAGCAACGCCACCGCGGGCTCGGGTGGCCTGGGGGGCAACGGCGGCAACCGCGGCACCGGTGGGGCCGGCGGCCTGGGCGGCGACAGCGGCAACGGCCAGAACGCGCTGAGCGGAGCGGCGGGCGCGACCGGAACCACCGGCGGTAACGGCGGTAACGGCGGCATCGGCGGCAACGGCGGGGGCCTGGTCAACGGCACTGCGCAGATCGGTGGTATCGGCGGCAGGGGCGGCGACGCCGGCACCGTCGGTAACGGCGGGACCGGCGGCGCCGGCGGCAACGGTACCGGCGGGACCGCCGGCTACACGCCCCCGAGCGGTCAGGCCGCGGGCGGCAGTACCGGCGGCAATGGTGCCAACGCCACCCAGGCCGGCCAGGCCGGCGGCGCCGGTGGCAGCGGCGCGTACGCGGAGTGCGCGAACTTCTTCGGCTGCAACGACATCAAGGCCGGAGCCGCCGGTAACGGCGGCAACGGTGGACAGGCCGCGAACGGCGGCGACGGCGGCACCGGTGGCGGGGCCAAGGCCGCCACCGGCGGAACCCGCGGCTACGCGTACGGCGGCCACGGCGGTAACGGCGGCAACGGCGGCAACGGTGCCAACGGCACGGCCGGCGCTGCCGGTGGCGCCGGTGGCGCCGGCGGCAAGGGCGGCACGATCGCGGGCAACGGCGGTGACGGCGGTGTCGGTGGCCTCGGCGGCAACGGCGGCGCCGGTGAGAACGGCGGAAACGGCGGTAACGGCGGCGGTGGCGGCGCCGGCGAGAACTACCAGGGCACCGGCTACGCCAAGGGCGGCGACGGCGGTAACGGCGGGATCGGCGGCACGGGTGGCAACGGCGGCGCCGGCGGTAACGGTGGCGTCGGCGGGACCGCCGGTGTGGCCCAAGGTATCGGCAGCAACGGGACCAACGGTGTTGGTGGCGCCGCAGGCACCGGCGGTGCGGCGGGTAACGGCGGTGCTGCCGGTGCTGCCGGTGCGGCCGGACCGGCCTCCGCGGGTGGCGCCGTCAGTGCGGACCCGGGCGCCGCAGGGCAGGCCGGAACCGGCGGAAGTGCCGGCACCAAGGGCACCGACGGCGTTCACGGCTGAGCCGCTGCCCACCTGACTCAACTCAACTCATCCAGATAGAGGTCGATCCAATGGCTCGTAAGCGTCGCAGCGCAGCACTGCACCCAACCCGCGGCATCGCCGGGCGCCGGGCGGTGGGCGCGGCAGGTACCGTGGGCGCCTTCCTGGCGTTCGGCATGGCGCCGGCCGCGCAGGCCGACTTCGGTCTGGAGGACCTGTTCGACCCGAGCTTCTGGGGTTCGTGGTCGGACGCGAGCACCGGCGATCTCAACTGGGAGCAGCTGTTCGGCAGCGTCGAGTTGAGCGATCCGGGTGTTGCGCCGGCCACGCTGGGTGACCCGTTCGGGATCACCGGTCTGCTGGACCAGTACCTGTACGAGCCGATGCACGCGGCGATGGTGTCCTGGATCGAGGACCCGTTCATCGGCAAGCCGGTGGACGACTTCATCAACACCTGGTTCGGGTTCGGGTCGATCATCATCGGCAACGGCGCGGCCGGCACCGAATTGAATCCGGATGGCGGCAACGCCGGGTGGCTGCTCGGTGACGGCGGCGCGGGCTATGACGGCGCGCTGTCGGGAGTTGCCGGCGGCGACGGAGGCGCGGCCGGCATGTTCGGCAACGGCGGCGCCGGCGGGGCCGGTGGCGACGGCTTCAACGGCGGTGCCGGCGGCACCGGCGGTAGCTGGTTCGGAGTTGGCGGCGTGGGCGGTTCCGCTGGTGCCGGCGCTGACGGCGGCGACGGCGGCGCTGGGCTGGGGTGGATCTTCGGCCTCGGCGGCGCCGGTGGTGACGGTGGCCAGGGGCTGGCCGGTGCGGTGGGCGCGGTCGGCATCGCCGGTGTCGACGGCGGCAACGGCGGTGTGGGCGGCAACGGTGGCAACGGCGGCAGCGGCGGCGCCGGTGGGGCGTCCAAGGCGCTGCTGTACGGCGCGGGCGGTCGTGGCGGCGCGGCCGGCGACGGCGGAATCGGTGGTGCCGGCGGTCAGGGCGTCGCTGGTGACGACGGAACCGACGGCGCGGCAGGCACTTTCGCCGACGGTGGTACGGGTGACGGCGGTGACGGCACCGCGGGCTCCAACGGCGGCAACGGTGGTGCCGGTGGTGAAGGCGGCGTGGCCGGGACGGCCGGGGCTGCCGGTGTCACCCATTCATTGTTCGGCTTCGACGGCAGTGCAGGCGCGACCGGTCACGGCGGCAACGGCGGCGCCGGTGGTGACGGCGGTGATTCGGGCGTCGGCGGCAACGGTGGCGCGGGTGCGGCCGGGACGGCGACCGACCGTGACGGCGGTGACGGCGGCAACGGCGGCGCGACCGGTACGGCCGGTATCGGCGGTGCGGGCGGTCAGGCCGGTGCCGGTGGCGTGGACGGCCTGGCGGGCAACGGCGGCGAGGCCTCGACCGGCGCCGCCTACGGCGGTAAGGGCGGCGACGGCTACGACGCGGCCTCCGACCCGAACGCGGTGGCCGGAACAGCCGGTGGCAACGGCGGCCGGGGTGGCAATGCCGGCGACAACGGCAGCGCCGGCGCCGGCGGCGCCGGCGGCAACGGCGCGGCCGGGTTGGCCGGGGTCGACGGCTCCGGCGTCGGCGTGGACGGTACCGACGGTGGCGACGGTGGCGCCGGCGGCAACGGTGGCGCGGGCGGCCTGAACGCCGATGGGATCACGCACGCCGCCACCGGTCTCGGTGGTGATGGTGGCGCTGGTGGTAAGGGCGGCAACGGATTTACCGGCGCCAACGGGCTGACCCCGGGTGCCGACGGTGTGAGCGGCACCAACGGTGGCGCGGGCGGTAACGGCGGTGCCGGTGGTACCGGTTCGACCGCGGGTCACCAGGGCACGGGCGGCGCAGGTGGCAACGGCGGTAGCGGCGGTAATGGTGCGGCCGGCAGCGTGGGCGTTGATGGCACGTCGGCCAACCACGACGGAACCGCCGGCGGTAACGGCGGCAACGGTGGTAACGCCGGAACTGGTGGCGCCGGCGGCCAGGGCGCCAGCGGCCCCGCGGCCAACGGCTCCAACGGCAATGCCGGTACCGGTGGCAATGGCGGTAAGGGTGGGGCCGGTCTGGCCGGGACCGACAGCAACACGGCGGGCGTGAACGGCACCGCTGGCGGCAATGGCGGCCAGGGTGGTAACGGTGGTCAGGGTGGTCTGCTGGCGGGCAGCACCACCCAGCACGCGGCCTCCGGTGTCGGTGGCGATGGTGGTGCTGGTGCCAAGGGCGGCAACGGATTCACCGGCGGCAACGGCCTGACCCCGGGTGCTGACGGCGTGAGCGGCACCAATGGTGGCGCCGGCGGTAACGGCGGTGCGGGTGGTACCGGTGCCACAAACGGAAACCACGGTGCGGGTGGCGTCGGCGGTAACGGCGGCAGCGGCGGTAACGGTGCGGCCGGCAGCGTGGGCGTTGATGGCACGTCGGCCAACCATGACGGCACCGCCGGCGGTAACGGCGGCAACGGTGGTAACGCCGGAACCGGTGGCGCCGGCGGCCAGGGCGCCAGCGGCCCCGCGGCCAACGGCTCCAACGGCAACGCTGGCACCGGTGGCAACGGTGGCAAGGGTGGGGCCGGTCTAGCCGGCACCGACAGCAACACCGCGGGTGTGGACGGCACCGCCGGTGGTAACGGCGGCCAGGGTGGTAACGGTGGCCAGGGTGGTCTGCTGGCGGGCAGCACCACCCAGCACGCGGCCTCGGGTACCGGTGGCGATGGTGGTGCTGGTGCCAAGGGCGGCAACGGATTCACCGGCGGCAACGGCCTGACCCCGGGCGCGGACGGCGTCAGCGGCACCAACGGCGGTGCGGGCGGCAACGGCGGTGCGGGTGGTACCGGTGCCACAAACGGAAACCACGGCGCGGGTGGCGTCGGCGGTAACGGTGGCAGCGGCGGTAACGGCGCTGCCGGCAGCGTCGGCATTGATGGCACGTCGGCCAACCATGACGGCACCGCCGGCGGCAAGGGCGGCAACGGTGGTAACGCCGGAACCGGTGGCGCCGGCGGTCAGGGCGCAAGTGGCCCCGCGGCCAACGGCTCCAACGGCAATGCGGGCACCGGCGGCAACGGCGGCTCCGGTGGTAAGGGCTTTGACGGAACCAACAGCACGTCCGCGGGCGCGGACGGCACCGCCGGCGGTAACGGCGGCACGGGCGGTAACGGTGGCCAGGGCGGCCTGCTGGCCGGCAGCACCACCCAGCACGCGGCCTCCGGCAACGGCGGTAGCGGCGGTGCCGGCGGTAAGGGCGGCAACGGGTACACCGGTTTGAGTGGTGCCGGCAGCGGCGCGAGCGGTCAGAGCGGCACCAACGGTGGCGCCGGCGGCAACGGTGGCGCCGGTGGTACCGGTGCCAACGGCGGAGCCGGCGGTAATGCCGGTAGTGGTGGCCTCGGCGGCAACGGCGGCAACGGTATCGATGGCGCCAACGCCACCGCTGCCGGCGCGGACGGCCAGAGCGGCGGCAGTGGCGGCAGTGGCGGCCAGGGTGGTGCTGGCGGCCAGGGTGGTAACGGCGGCGCCGCCACCACCGGCACCGCGGGCAGCAACGGCAACGGCGGTGTGGGCGGCGCAGGCGGCAACGCCGGCACGGCGGGCAACGGCGGCAACGGCGGCAACGGCGACGCCACCACCCCCGACGGCGGTAACGGCGGCAAGGGCGGCGAGGTCGGCGCGGCCGGCGGCGGCGGATCCGGCGGCGCTCGCGGCACCGGCGGCATCGGCGGCACGACCGGCGGCAATGGCGCCGGTGGCACCGCGATCACCGGCCCGGCCGGAAACGGCGGGCAGGGCGGTAACGGCTTCACCTCGACCAGCTCGGCCGACAACGGCGGTAACGGCGGCGCCGGCGGCAATGGTGGCGCCGGCGGCTCGCACGGCAACGGTGGTGACGGCGGCAAGGGTGGCTCGGGCGCCACCGGCGTGGGCGGCACCGGCGTGGTGGGCACCGCGGGAACAGCGGCTCAGCCCGACGGCGGCGCGGGTGGCTCGGGCCTGGCCGGCGGCAACGGTGGCAAGGGTGGAACCGGCGGTGCCAGTGGCACTTTGGCGGCCAACCACGCCGGTAACGGTGGCGCCGGCGGCGTCGGCGGCGACGGCGGCGCGGGTGGTACCGGTGGAGCCGGCTATGACGCGGGGTCCGACTCCAACGCTGCGGCCGGCACCAGCGGCGGCAACGGCGGCAACGGCGGTCAGGCCGGATCCGGCGGCACCGGCGGAGCCGGCGGTAACGCCGGCCAGGCCAACGGCGCGGCCGCCCAGGGCGCAAATGGCAACGGCGGCAACGGCGGTAGCGCCGGGGTTGCCGGGCAGGGCGGCAACGGCGGCAACGGTGCCGATGGCGACGCCACCACTCCCAACGGCGGCAACGGCGGTAACGGCGGTGACGCCGGCAACGTCGCGGGCACCGGTGGCGCGGGCGGCGCCCACGGCACCGGCGGAACCGGCGGCGTCGACGGCACCCACGGCAGCGCCGGTACCCCGGTCAGCACCGCATCGGGCAACGGCGGCAACGGCGGCGACGGCTATGACGCGGCGTCCGACCCGTCGGCCACTCCGGGCACCGACGGCGGCAACGGCGGCACCGGCGGCAACGGCGGTTCGGCCGGCAACGGCGGCAACGGCGGCGAGGGCGGCAGTGCGGCCACCGGCGTCGGCGGAAGCGGCGCGGCCGGTGCTGCCGGCTCGGCCAGCAACCCGAACGGCGGCGCCGGCCTGCAAGGCGACGCCGGTGGTGACGGCGGCAAGGGCGGCAACGGCGGGGCCAGCGGCCTGCTGGCCGTCAACAAGGCCGGCAACGGCGGCCATGGCGGCGACGGCGGCGACGGCGGGGCCGGTGGCACCGGTGGCAACGGATTCAGCCCGACTGCGGCAGGGGCCAACGGCGGCAACGGCGGCAACGGCGGTGAGGCCGGTTCCGGCGGCGACGGTGGTTCCGGCGGCAACGCGGGCGCGGTCAACGGCGCTGCCACCGCGGGCGTCAACGGCAACGGCGGCGAAGGCGGCAACGCCGGCAGCGCCGGGCAGGGCGGCAACGGTGGCAATGGTGCCGACGGCGACGCCATCACCCGCAACGGCGGCAACGGCGGCAAGGGCGGCGACGCCGGAAACGTCGCGGGCACCGGCGGTCAGGGCGGCGCCCACGGCACCGGCGGAACCGGCGGCGCCGACGGCGCGAACGGTGCCACCGGCACTCCGGCCACCGGCCCGTCCGGCAACGGCGGTAACGGCGGCAACGGCTACGACGCGGCCGGCGACCCGAATGCGGCACCGGGAACGGCCGGTGGCAACGGTGGCACCGGTGGTGCCGGCGGCAGCATCGGCAACGGCGGCCACGGCGGTGAAGGCGGCGATGGTGCCGTGAATGCCGTGGGTGGCCGCGGCGGCGCCGGCGGCAACGCCAGGGTCGGCGACGCGGGCTACGGCGGAAACGGTGGCGCCGGCGGCGCCGGCAGCGTGGGTTCGGTTGGCGCGCAAGGCGGTAACGCCGGATCCGGTGGTTCGGTTTCTGTCCAGGGCAACGGTGGGGCCGGCGGTACCGGCGGTGCGGGCGGTCTCGGTGGCGCCGGTGCGACGGTTGCGGCCGGTAACGCCGGAACCGACGGAGCGACCGGTGGTCAGGGCGGCCAGGGCGGCGCCGGCGGCGTCGGCGCGGGCACCGGCAACGGTGGTGCGGGCGGCAACGGCGGCGCCGGTGGACTCGGCGGCAACGGCTCGGCCGGCGTCTCCGACGTCAACGGTGTCGGCCAGTCCGGCGGCAGCGGCGGCGACGGCGGCAACGGCGGCTGGGGCAACGTCGGCGGCGCGGCGACCGGATCGGGCAACGGCGGCGTCGGCGGCTCCGGCGGTGTCGGCGGCAATGCCGGAAACGGCGTCGCCGGTACGAATTCCACTGCGCTCAACGGTGACGGCGGCAACGGCGGCTCCGGCGGTTCGGGTGGTTCCGGCGGCGGCGGCAACGTCGGCGGCAAGGCGTTCGGCACCGGTACCGGCGGCGCCGGTGGTGCCGGCGGCAACGCCGGGCACAGCGGCAGCGGTGCCGACGGCGGCGACGCGACCGGGACCGGCAACGGCGGCAACGGTGGTGCCGCAGGCGGCACCAACGCGCTCGGCGGCGGCCAGGGCGGCAAGGGTGGCGACTCGGTCGCTGGCAACGGTGGCGCCGGTGGCGCCGGCGGTAATGGCGGCGACGCGGGCGCGGTGGCCGGCAACGGTGGCGACGCGACCGGCACCGGTAACGGTGGCAACGGTGGCTGGGGCGGCCTGGGCGGCTGGGGCGGTCCGGGCGGCGTCGGCGGTAATGCGTTGGGCGCCAACGGCAACGGTGGTGCCGGCGGGATCGGCGGCAACGGTGGCAACACCACCGCGGTCGGCGGCAACGGTGGCGCGGGCGGCCTGAGCGGCAACGGCGGCAACGGTGGCTCCGGCGGCTGGGGCGGTGTCGGCCGGGAAGGCGGTGCCGGTGGTAACGCGGCCGGCTCCGGTGCCGGTGGCAATGGCGGCAGCGGCGGTAACGGCGGGGCCAACAGCGCTGCCGGCAACGGCGGTGCCGGTGGTGCTGCCGCACCGGGTCAGGCGGCCGGTAACGGCGGTAACGGCGGCAACGGCTCCGGCGGCACCATGACGTTCGCCCCGCCGTACCAGTACGGGCAGGGCGGTGACGGCGGTGCCGGCGGCAGCTCGGCGTCGGGCCACGGTGGTGCCGGCGGCACCGGTGGTCAGGCCTCCAGCGGCAGTGCCGGCGGTCTGGCCGGAGCCGGCGGCCAGGGCAACGGCGGCGGCAGTGCCGGCGGCGACGGCGGCAACGGCGGTAAGGGCGGAACCGGCGCGCACGGCGGTAACGGCGGCAACGGCGGTGCGTCGACGACCGGGACGGCGGGCTCCAACGGCAACGGTGGTGCTGCCGGCAACGGCGGCAACGGCGGGCTGCCCGGTGACGGCGGCAATGGTGGCAAGGGCAACGCGGCCAACCCGAACGGCGGTGACGGCGGGGACGGCGGTGACGTGGGCGCTGCCGGAGCAGGTGGAGCCGGCGGCAACGCCGGGACCGGTGGTGCTGCGGGAACCGGCAGCACTGGCCAGGGCGGTAGCAGTGGTTCGCTTCCGGTCGGCCCAGTCGGCAACGGCGGCGACGGCGGCGACGGCTACAGCCAGCCCGGCGGCGGTACCGGCGGCAAGGGCGGTGCCGGCGGCGACGGCGGCGACATGGGCAACGGTGGCGACGGCGGCCACGGCGGCGACGGGAGTCCCGGCACGGCAGGTGGGTAGGCGATAGTCCGTCGGAGGAGACGGACATCCGTCACAAGATTACGAAGCTGACCGAGTTTACCCAGCTCGGTCAGCTTCCGCATGTCTGAATACAGGTACGTCTCAGCATTTTTTGCCCGCGTCGAGACGTTCCCGAAGCGCCGTAGCGATAACCACTCTGAAATGGGGATATATGTTGACACCCGTCAGGCTGGCACCGAAGTATTGGTGTTCGATATGGGTATTGACGAGTAGCTCTCCTGCTATTAGCTTAAGAGCGCGTTAAAAATGTTCATCGGTCCACCTGTGGTGTACCACCTTTAAGACTTGGGGCAAGTAGATGGCTGGTAAGCGTCAGAGCACACGGCAGGCCGGAACCGGCGCGCGCATGGGGGGACGGCGTCGTCGGGTGCTGGGTGCTGGTTCGGCGGCGGCGGCGTTTTTGGCGTTCGGTATGACGCCGGTCGTGTCGGTGCCGGTGGCGCAGGCCGATGGTGAGTTCGACTGGCTGCTTGACCTGTTCAACCCGGCGGCGTGGCCGAGTGCTGAGCTGGATGGTTCGGCCGGCTTTGATTGGGCCGCACTGTTTGACCCGTCGGCCGGTGTGGCTAGTGGTGATTCGTTTGATCTGACGGCGATGGTCGATGAGTTCTTCTACACGCCGTTGCACGCCAGTTTGGTGGACTGGATCGAGAGTCCGCTGGGCATCGAGGTGGACACGTTTATCAACAACACCTTTGGTATGGGCTCGATCATCATCGGCAACGGTGCTGTGGGTGTGGCCGGTGTTGACGGTGGTAACGGTGGTGCGGGCGGTTGGTTGTTCGGTGATGGTGGTGCCGGTGTCGCCGGTGGTGATGGTGGCGCGGCCGGGCTGTTCGGCAATGGTGGTGCTGGTGGTGCGGGTCTGGCGGGCCTGGCCGGTGGCGACGGTGGTTCCGGCGGCTCCTGGATGGGTGTCGGTGGCGCCGGTGGTGCCGGTGGTGACGGCGGTGGTGCCGGCGGTAACGGTGGCGACGGAGCGGGTTGGTTGTTCGGTTCCGGCGGCGCTGGTGGTGCCGGTGGGATCGGTGTGGCCGGCACGGTTGGTGACGCGGGTGCCGCCGGGCTCTGGGCTAACGGCGGCAACGGCGTCGTGGGCGGCGATGGTGTCGTCGGCGGTAACGGTGGCAACGGCGGTGCCGGTGGTAAGGCAGCCGGTCTGTTCGGCAATGGCGGCAACGGTGGCGTCGGTGGTGTCGGCGGTGCCGGTGGTAACGGTGGCCGCGGCGGCGACGGTGCCGAGGGTGACTGGGACGTCGCCGCCAGCAACGGCAACGGCGGTAATGGTGCCGCCGGTGGCGACGGCGCCAACGGCGGTGAAGGCGGCCAGGGTGGTCTGGCTGGTGCCGGCACCAGCATGGGCTCGGCGGGCGTCAACGGGCTCGGTGGCGTCGGTGGTGCCGGTGGCGATGCCGGGATCGCCGGTGATGGCGGTGCCGGCTTGGCTGCCACGTCGGAGCACCCCACCGCCGGTAACGGCGGCGACGGTGGAAACCCGGGCGCAATCGGCCACGGTGGCCAGGGCGGCCTGAACGGCGGCTCGACCACCGAGCGCGCCGACAGCGGAGCCGACGGCGAGAAGGCCGACCACGGCGGGAACGGTGGGAACGGTGGCGACGGCTTCGACGTCGCGGCCTACAACACCGCCCACGCAGGCGATCTGGGTTTCAAGGCGCTGTCGATCGCCGGTGGTAACGGCGGCTTCGGCGGCAACGCCGGCGCGGTCGGCGACGGCGGCACCGGCGGCAACGGTGGCAACGGTGGCGACGGCGGCAAGGGCGGCAACAGTGGCGTCCTGCTGGAGAACGGCCACGGCGGCAAGGGCGGTGCCGGCGGTGACGGCGGCAACGGTGGCGCCGGCGGTGCCGGTGGTTCGGATGGCGGCAGCGGTGGTGCCGGTGGCGTCGGTGGCAAGGGTGGCGTCGGCGGTGCCGGTGGCAACGCGCAGAACACGAACTCCGGGACCGGTGGTACCGGTGGTGTCGGCGGTAAGGGCGGCGCCGGCGGTGCCGGTGGCCTCGGATTCGGCGGCCAAGCGGGTGTTCAGGGCCTCAACAGCGGCGCCGGTCAGGACGGCGGTAACGGCGGTGCCGGTGGAGCAGGCGGCCAGGGCGGCGACGGCGGTGCGGCCGGCACCGGCGCGACCAGCAACGGCGGCAACGGCTCCGGCGGTGACGGCGGCCGGGGCGGCAATGCCGGCGCCGGCGGTAACGGCGGCCAGGGCGCCGATGGAGACGCGACCAACATCAACGGCGGTCAGGGCGGCAACGGCGGCAACGGCGGTATCAAGGGAGCCGGTGGCGCGGGTGGAAGCGCCGGTATCGGCGGTACCGGCGGCGCGGGCGGTAACCAGGGCTCCGACGGCAGCAGCGTGACCAGCGGTGGCAACGGCGGCAACGGTGGTGCCGGCTTCAGCTCCAGCACCGCGGGCGTCGAAGGCGGCCAGGGTGGCGCCGGCGGTAATGGCGGCAACTACGGCAACGGTGGCGCCGGTGGCGCGGGCGGCAACGGCTTCACCGGAGGCAACGGCGTCGCCGGCACGGCAGGGAACGTCGACGGCACGTCTGGCGTCTCCGGCACCAACGGTGGCCAGGGCGGCGCGGGCGGCACCGGCGGTGCGAACGCCGGTAACGGTGGTGTCGGTGGCCAGGGTGGAGCGGGCGGCTCCGGCGGCAACGCCGGTGCGGGCTTCACCGGCGCCGACGGCGTGCTCGGCACCAACAACGGCGCCGGCCAGGCCGGCGGTAACGCCGGTACCGCGGGCTCCGGCGGCAACGGCGGTGCCGGTGGCGCGGGCGGTACGGCTCAAGCGGGCACGGCGGGCACGCACGGCGCCGGTGGCGTCGGCGGCTCCGGCGGCGACGGCGCCACGGGCGGCTCCGGCGGCGACGGCGCCAACGGCGACGCGACCCACCTCAACGGCGGTGACGGCGGCAAGGGCGGTAACTCCAGCCAGGGTGGCAACGCCGGTACCGGCGGCAGCAACGGCACCGGCACGGCCGCGAACGGCATTGCCGGTCAGAACGTGACCGGCCCGGCCGGCGACGGCGGCAAGGGCGGCGCGGGCTTCAGTGCCACGGCGGACGGAGCTTCCGGTGGCAACGGCGGTAAGGGCGGTGACGGCGGCAACCTCGGCAACGGTGGGGACGGCGGAGCGGGTGGTAACGGCGTGGCCGGCACCAACGGCGTCGGCACCGATGGCAACGGCAAAGGCAACTCCGGCATGGCCGGCGGATCAGGTGGCAGCGGCGGTCAGGGCGGTAACGCAGGCAACGGCCTGACGACGCTGACCGGTGGTGTCGGCGGCAATGGCGGCTCGGGCGCCGACGGTGGCGACGCCGCCGCCGGTGAGGAGGGCGCGGCCGGTTCGTTCCAGAACAGCGGAACCGGCAACGGTGGCGCCGGTGGCAACGCCGGTGCGGCAGGTGCGGGCGGTAGCGGCGGCAACGGTGGTGTCGGTGGCACCAACGGCAACGGCACCTCGGCGGCGACCGGTACCGGTGGCAACGCCGGCAGCGGTGGCGATGGCGCCGAGGGCGGCAACGGCGGTGCCGGTGCCAACGGTGACGCGACCAACCGCGACGGCGGCAACGGCGGCAGGGGCGGTGACTCCAGCCAGGGCGGTGCCGCGGGTACGGCCGGCACCGGTTCCACGAACGGCAATGCCGGATCCGCTGGCCAGGATGTGACCGGCCCGGCCGGCAACGGTGGTGCCGGTGGCGCCGGGTACGACCCGACGACTTCGGGCGGTGCCGCGGGCGACTCCGGCGGCAACGGTGGCAAGGGCGGCGACGGCGGCAACATCGGCGAAGGCGGCACAGGCGGTGCCGGCGGTAGCGGTCTCGCGGGCACCGACGGCGTCGCCGCCACGATCGCGGGCGACAACGGCACCAGTGGTAGCAACGGTGGGGACGGCGGCAACGGCGGCCAGGGCGGCCTCGGCGGCTCGATCTCCGGCAAGGGCGGCGACGGCGGAGCCGGCGGCCAGGGCGCCAGGGGCGGCAACGCCGGCGTCGGCGCGGCCGGTTCGAACGGCAGCTACGCCAACTCCGGGACCGGAACCGGCCAGCAGGGCGGCAACGCCGGCACGGCCGGTGACGGTGGCACGGGCGGCAACGCCGGCGCGGCCGGAGGGGCCGGCGGCAACGCGGGCACGGCCGGTTCCGGTGGCGCGGGCGGCGACGGCGCGGCCGGCGGCAACGGTGGTACCGGCGCGGCCGGTATCGCCGGGAACCTCGACGGCGGCAACGGCGGTCAGGGCGGCGACTCCAGCCTGGGCGGTAACGGCGGAGCGGCCGGCACCGGCGACGGTGGCACCGATGGCGACCACGGCTCCAACCCGACCGGCCCGATCGGCAACGGCGGCAAGGGCGGCGCGGGCTTCGACAACACCGCAGGCGTCGGTGGCGCCGGCGGTAAGGGCGGCGACGGCGGCAACATGGGCCAGGGTGGCGACGGTGGCGCCGGCGGCTCCGGTGGTGCCGGAACCAACGGCACCCTGGTCGGCATCAACGGCACCAGCGGCACGGTGGGCTTCGCCGGTGGTCGCGGCGGCGACGGTGGTCTGGGCGGCTCGATCTCCGGCAACGGCGGCAACGGCGGCCTCGGCGGCGGCGGCGGCAAGGGCGGTTCCGGCGCTGACGGCCTGGCCGGTGTTGACGCCCAGGTGGCCGGAGCAGCCGGCACCAGTGGCGGCTCCGGTGGTGACGGCATGAACGGTGGAGCCGGTGGGGCCGGCGGCAACGGCGGCACCGCGGCGCACGGCACCGCGGGCGTCAACGGCGACGGCGGTAACGGCGGTGCGGGCGGCAAGGCCGGCACCCCCGGTAGCGGTGGCGCCGGAGCCAACGGTGACTCTGCGACCGTCAATGGCGGCAAGGGCGGCGACGGCGGCAACGCCGGCACCGCGGGCAATGGCGGTGCGGGCGGTTCGCACGGCACCGGCGGTACCGGTGGCACCGACGGCGGAAACGGCGTCGATGGCGCCGGCGTGACCGGCCCGGCCGGTAACGGCGGTGCGGGCGGCGACGGCTACAACGCGGCCAACGACACCAACGCGGCAGGCGGCACCAGCGGCGGCCAGGGCGGCGCCGGCGGCAACGGCGGCAACATCGGCAACGGCGGCAACGGTGGTGCCGGTGGCGACGGCAAGACCGGCGTCGGCGGAACCGGTGCGGCCGGCACCGCGGGCACCTTCGGCAACCCCAACGGCGGCAACGGCACTGAAGGCCTGGCCGGCGGCAACGGCGGCAACGGCGGCGCGGGCGGCAACGGCGGCGCACTGGCCGTCAACACCGCCGGTAACGGCGGCAAGGGCGGTGCCGGTGGCGACGGCGGTGCCGGTGGTACCGGTGGCGCCGGGTATGACGCCAGCACCGGATCGGTGGCCGGCGCCAGCGGCGGCAACGGCGGTAACGGCGGTGAGGCCGGCTCCGGTGGAACCGGCGGCGCGGGCGGCAACGCCGGGACCACCGGGCACGGCACTGTCGGCACCAACGGCAATGGCGGCAACGGCGGCAACGCCGGCACCGCGGGCGTGGGCGGCCAGGGCGGCAACGGCGCGGCGGGTAGCGCCGGCACCCCGAACGGCGGCAACGGCGGCAACGGCGGTGACCCGGGCAACGTCGCGGGCACCGGCGGTGGCGGCGGCGCGGCCGGCACCACCGCTGGAGCCGGCGGCACGGCGGGCACCGGCGGCGGAACCGGCACTCCCGCGGTGGGTCCGTCCGGCAACGGCGGCAACGGCGGCGCCGGGTATGACCCGTCCCACGACAGCAACGCGCCCGCGGGTGCCTCCGGCGGGGCCGGCGGTAAGGGCGGCAACGGCGGCGCGATCGGCAACGGTGGCGACGGTGGTGCCGGTGGTAGCGGCACGGTCGGGCAGGCCGGCGCCAACGGCCTGGTAGCGGGTGCCTCCGGCGTCAAGGGCCAGGACGGCGGCGCGGGCGGCCAGGGCGGCGCGGGCGGACTCGGCGGCTCCACCTCCGGCAACGGCGGTGAGGGCGGCGCCGGCGGTTCCGGCGCCAACGGTGGTACCGGTGGCAGCGGTGTCAACGGTGCCGACGGCGCGATGGCGTCCGGTGTTGCCGGCCAGGCCAACAACGGCGGCAACGGCGGTGACGGCGCGATCGGCGGCAAGGGCGGTAACGGCGGTAACGGTGGCGTCGGCGGTTCGGCGACCAACGGCACCACGGGCGCCACCGGCGCCGGCGGTAACGGCGGCAACGGTGGCGCGACCGGCACGGCCGGTGACGGCGGCAAGGGTGCCAACGGCGACGCCGCCAACCACAACGGCGGCGACGGCGGTGACGGCGGCAGTGTCGCCTACCCGGGTGCCATCGGCGGCAATGCGGGTACCGGCTCGGGCACCGCGACGGCCGGCAACAACGCCACTAACCCCACCGGCCCGGTCGGCAACGGCGGCAACGGCGGCGACGGCTGGACCAACACCGGGGCGACCGGAACCGGCGGCGCCGGCGGCGCCGGTGGCGACGGCGGCAACATGGGCCTCGGCGGGGACGGCGGCCACGGAGGCAACGGCCCTAACGGCTCCGGCCCCAACGGCTAGTCGCTCTCAGCAGACCAACGCGGTCACCCCTTCCGGGGTGGCCGCGTTGGTCTTTTTTACCCGTAAAACCCCAGGTGATCTCCAGTATTATTACAGGTTCAAGGCTGTATTTATCCTGCTCAGACCGTGTTACTGGTCAGTAATCCAATTTAGTGCACTGCAGTTGACGTATGGAGAATTGCTGTTAACCTCAGCGCTCATCAGCTTCCGCTAGGAATCTGCTGTGTCATAGCTAAGGGGAATCCAGCATGGGTCGTTACCGCCGGAACGCCAGTCGTCGTAGCAACCGCGTGATCGGCGCCAGTACCGCGGTCGGCGCGTTCCTGGCGTTCGGGATGGCTCCGATGGTGGCTCCGGCGGCGCACGCGGACTTCGACGACGTTCTGGTCGACCTGCTCGGGCCGGAACTCGGCGAGGCGTTCAACACCCTCGCCCTGGACTTCGGTGATCAGGGTGCCTGGCAGATGGTCCTGGACCCGGCCAGCTGGACGCTCGCCTTCGACGGATTCGGTGCGCAGGCCACCTGGGACGCGGTGCTGGCCGACCTGAATCTGAATATCTTCAGCGGCGCGGCCGACTACAGCCTGCCGGGTTCGGTGGAGTTCAGTTGGAATGAGATCGATTGGCTGAAGCCGTTCGGAAACGGTGCGGACGGCACGGCCGCCAACCCCGACGGTGGTGCGGGCGGCTGGATCTACGGTGACGGCGGTGCGGGTTGGGATGCCGATGGCACGGGCAACGTGTTTGCCGGTGGCGCCGGCGGACAGGGTGGTCTGTTCGGCGGCAACGGTGGTGCCGGCGGCGACGGCTTCGACGGTGGTGCCGGTGGAGCGGGCGGTGCCGCGGGCCTGTACGCCTGGTTCAGCCACGGTGGTGTCGGTGGTGACGGCGGCGAGGCTGTCACCCTGGGCACCGCAGGCGGTGCCGGTGGCATCGGTGGCGACGCCGCTCTGTGGGGCCTGTTCAGCACGGCCGGCGCAGGCGGTGCCGGCGGTAACGGCCTGGCCGGCGCGGCCGGTTTGGCCGGCAACCTTGCCGGGCTCGGCGGCAACGGCGCCGCCGGCGAGAACGGTGGCGCGGGCGGTAACGGCGGCGCCGGCGGTAGGGGTTCCTACGCCTTCGGTGCCGGCGGTAAGGGCGGCGCGGCCGGTGACGGTGGTAAGGGCGGCGTCGGTGGCGACGGCATCGACGGGGTCAACGGCGCTGCGGCCGGCGAGGACGGCACCAGTGGTGGCAATGGCGGCCTAGGCGGTAACGGCGGCGCGGCCGGCCAGGCCGGCGCCGGTGGTCAGGGCGGCTGGTTCATGGGCAAGGGCGCCTCGGGTGCGGCCGGAACCGAGGGCGCCGGCGGCGTCGGCGGTAACGGCGGTGAGGGCGGCGACGGTACCGACGGCGCGAAGGGTGCCGACGGAACCTCAACGCACACAGACGGTTTCGCTGGTCAGGCCGGTGGCTCGGGCGGTAACGCCGGCCAGGCCGGTGCGGGTGGTCAAGGCTTGAACGGGTCGGCCGGCAGCGGTACGGCGGGCACGGCCGGTAAGGGCGGCAGCGGCGGCGCCGGCGGTAAGGGCTACGACGCGGCGACCGATGCGACGGCCGCGGCCGGCACCGCCGGCGGCAACGGTGGTGTCGGCGGTGACGCGGGCCTGGGCGGTCTGAAGGCTGACGGCGTCACGCACGGTGCCTCGGGTACGGCCGGTGTCGGTGGCGCCGGCGGTGACGGCAGGGACGGTGCTGCCGGCGCTGCGGGCACGGCCTTGGACCCCAATGGCAAGGCCGGCGGCGCCGGTGGCGTCGGCGGTAACGGTGGCCAGGGTGGCCTGCAGGTCAACGGCACTCACGCGGCGCAGGGCGTCGGCGGTGACGGTGGCGCCGGCGGTAAGGGCGGCGCCGGCTATGACGCGCTGGCTGCCAGTGCCGGCGCGGGTGTTTCGGGCGGCAATGGTGGTGCCGGTGGCGACGGCGGCGCCGGTGGCACCGGCTCGGTGGCGGGCCAGCACGGCGGCGGTGGCGTCGGTGGCGCCGGTGGTTCGGGCACCGACGGTGCCAATGGTGGCGCCGGTACGGCCGGTACGGCCGCTCACCCAGACGGCGGAGCGGGTGGCAACGGTGGCACCGGTGGTAACGCCGGCACCGGTGGTGCCGGTGGTTCTTCGGGCAACGGGGCCTTCGCCAACAGCGGAGCCGGTGGTGCCGCAGGTAAGGGCGGTAATGGTGGCGTCGGTGGCGCGGGTTACGACGCGGCCGCCGACGCGGGCGCGGCTGCGGGTATGGCCGGCGGCAACGGTGGTGTCGGCGGCAACGCCGGGGCGGGCGGCCTGAAGGCCGATGGCGTCACGCGCGCCGCCGCGGGTACCGCCGGCATCGGCGGTAACGGTGGTGACGGGGCCGACGGCAAGAACGGTGTCGATGGCACCCAGTCCAGCCCGGACGGCACGGCCGGTCAGGCCGGTGGCGCCGGTGGCAATGGCGGTCTCGGTGGTTTGACCGCCGACAACACCCGCGCTACCAGCGGCGATGGTGGTGACGGCGGTGCCGGCGGTAAGGGCGGCCACGGCTACGAGGGCCTGGATGGGGCCACCGCCGGCGCGGCCGGCGAGAACGGCGGCAACGGTGGCGCCGGCGGTGCCGGTGGTGTCGGCGGTACCGGCACCAACGCAGGCCAGCAGGGTCTCGGCGGTGTGGGCGGCAACGGCGGCTCCGGTGGTGACGGCGCCCAGGGTGCGGACGGCGTCAATGGCACCGCCACCCATGTGGACGGCACGGCCGGCCAGGCCGGTGGCGCCGGCGGTAACGCCGGTAAGGGCGGCGCCGGTGGTGTGGGCCGCGACGGCCAGGCCGATGGTGGCACCGACGGTTCGGCCGGCGTCGGCGGCAAGGGTGGCGCCGGCGGCAAGGGCTTCGACGGCGTCGACGGTGCCACCGGGCGCATCGACGGCACCAATGGTGGCGCCGGCGGCGCCGGTGGTGACGGCGGTCTGGGCGGTTTGGAGACCGACGGCACCCGGGCTGACCAGGGTGATGGTGGCGCCGGTGGCGCCGGTGGTCGCGGTGGTCATGGGCTCACGGGTGTAGACGGATCGACGCTGGGTGCCAGTGGCACCAACGGTGGTGCCGGTGGCACCGGTGGCACCGGTGGTGTCGGTGGTGTCGGCGCCAACAACGGTGCGGCCGGGGCCGGTGGCGTCGGTGGTAACGGCGGCAACGGTGGTACCGGTGCTGCGGGCGCGGCCGGTGTCAACGGCACGGCGTCTCACGTGGACGGCACCGCCGGTGGTAACGGTGGCGCCGGTGGAAACGCGGGCAAGGCCGGTAGCGGTGGGCTCAGTGGCGACGGTGTCCAGGCCGCCGGCGGAACCGACGGCGTCGGTGGCAAGGGTGGTGCCGGCGGTCAGGGCGGCAAGGGCCACGACGGGGCAGACTCGGCCAGTTCGAGTGCGTCCGGCGGCAATGGCGGTGCCGGTGGTGCCGGTGGTAGCGGTGGCCAGGGCGGCCTGAATGTCGACGGCTCACATGCCGGCCAGGGCGCCGGTGGTGCCGGCGGTGACGGCGGTTCCGGCGGTAAGGGCTACACCGGTCAGGCGGGTGCTGACGCCACGGTTGCGGGTACGTCCGGTGGTGCCGGTGAGTCGGGCACCGATGGCGGTAACGGTGGTGCCGGCGGCGCCGGTGGTACGGGCTCGACGAATGGCCTGCAGGGCCTCGGCGGAGCCGGTGGTGCGGGCGGTTCCGGTGGTGCCGGTGGCGAGGGTGCCCAGGGTGCGGCGGGCACCCAAACGCATGTCGATGGTCAAGCCGGTGGAGACGGTGGTGCCGGCGGCAACGCCGGCCACGGTGGTACCGGCGGCGCGGGTCGCGGCCCGGTTGTCAACGGTGCCGATGGCACCGCTGGTGTCGGTGGTGCCGCCGGTGACGGTGGCAAGGGCTTTGACGGCGCCGACTCCAACAGCGCTGGCGTGTCCGGCGGCAATGGCGGCGCCGGTGGTGCCGGTGGTAGCGGTGGCCAGGGCGGTTTGAAGACCGACGGCTCACATGCCGCGCAGGGCGCCGGTGGTGACGGTGGCGACGGCGGCAAGGGCGGTAAGGGCTACACGGGTGACGCGGGTGTTGACGCGACGACGCCGGGTGGTGCCGGTGGTGCGGGTGAGTCGGGCACCGATGGTGGTAACGGTGGCGCTGGTGGTGCCGCCGGTACGGGCTCGACGAATGGCCTGCAGGGTCTCGGTGGCGCCGGTGGCGCAGGTGGCTCGGGTGGTGCCGGTGGCCGGGGTGCTGATGGCGCGGATGGCACGCAGACGCATGTCGATGGCTACGACGCCGGTGCCGGTGGTGCCGGTGGCAATGCCGGCCACGGTGGCACCGGCGGCGCGGGTAGGGGCGGCCCGGCCGGTAACGGCAGTGACGGCACGGCCGGCGTCGGTGGTGAAGGCGGAACCGGTGGTGACGGCTACGTGGGCGTTGCCGGGTCGTTCGGTGTCGACGGCGGTAACGGCGGTAACGGTGGAACCGGTGGTGCCGGTGGCCAGGGCGGCCTGAAGGCCGACGGAAATACCCGCGCCGACGACGGCGCCGGTGGTGACGGCGGCAACGGCGGTAGCGGTGGTGCGGGCTACACCGGTCAGCACGGTGCCGACGCTGTCGTGGGTGCCGGCGACGGAGCGACCGGTGGTGCCGGTGAGTCGGGCACCAACGGTGGTGCCGGTGGTGCCGGCGGCGCCGGCGGTACGGGCATGACGAATGGCCTGCAGGGTCTCGGTGGAGCCGGTGGTGCCGGTGGTGCCGGTGGTGCCGGTGGTCGCGGTGCTGACGGTGCGGACGGCACGCAGACGCATCTCGATGGCTATGCCGGTGGCTCCGGTGGTGTCGGTGGCAATGCCGGTAGCGGTGGCAGCGGTGGCGTGGGCCGCGGCGGCCAGGCTGACGCAGGTGACGACGGTACGGCCGGCATCGGCGGTGACGGTGGTACCGGTGGGACCGGCCACGACGGTGCGGCCGGGGCGTTGGGTGTTGACGGCGGCGCCGGCGGTAGTGGTGGCATCGGTGGGAACGGCGGTCAGGGTGGTACCGAAGCCGACGGCACCACGCTCGCGAACGCGGGCAACGGTGGCAACGGTGGTGTCGGTGGCAAGGGTGGCGAGGGCTACACCGGCCAGGCCGGTGCCAATCCCGGTGATGCCGGTGAAGACGGCACCGGTGGTGGCGCCGGTGGCTCCGGTGGTGCCGGTGGCACCGGTTATGTCGGCGGCACCGGCGGTGCGGGCGGTAACGCCGGCTTCGGCGGCAGCGGTGGCGCGGGTGCGTCCGCCGCGGCCGGTAGTGATGCTGATGGCGGCCGCGGTGGCAACGCCGGTGCGGGCGGCACGGGTGGTGCCGGCGGCGCCGGCGGTGACGGCACGTCTGTCAACGGCAGTGGTGGCACAGGCGGCAAGGGCGGCGACGCCGGCACGGCCGGTGATGGTGGCGACGGTGCTGGTGGCGGCGGTGCGACCAACGCCGGCTCCGGCGGTAAGGGTGGCGACGGTGCCGACGGCGGCATTGGCGGCCAGGTCGGTGCGGCCGGCATTGGTGCCGGCAGCGCCGGCAGCGTTGGTGGTGTCGGCGCCGCTGGTGCGGACAGCGATGGCGGTAAGGGCGGCGTCGGTGGTGCCGGCGATGGTGTGGTCGGTACCTCACTGGTGGCACAGAACGGTGGTGTCGGCGGTTCCGGTGGCGCCGGCGGCTCGCACGCCAATGGTGGCGAGGGTGGTGCCGGTGGCAAGGGTGCGACCGGTGCGGCCGGAAAGAGCGGCACGAACCCGGGCGAGTCGGCGATCACCGCCGGTGGTGCCGGCGGTGCCGGTGGTGCCGGCGGCACGGGTGGTGCCGGCGGTGTGATCTCCGGTGTCAGCGGTAACGGCGGTGCCGGCGGTGAGGGCGGCACCGGTGGTGTGGGTGGCGATGGCGCCGACGGCGCCGCGGGTACCGACAACTCCGGTGTGACGGGTGCGGCCGGCGGCAAGGGCGGCACGGGCGGTAACTCCACCGACGGTGGTGCCGGTGGTGCCGGCGGCGCCGGCGGGGCAGCGGGTGCCGTGGGCGGCGGTGGATCCGGTTCGCACGGCCAGGGCGGCCAGGGCGGCGCCGGTGGTGCTGGTGGTACCGCCGGCACCGGTGGTCGTGGTGGCGATGGTGGCGATGGTGACGCCGCCGCGAACATCGCTGCCGGCAAGGGTGGCGACGGTGGCACCGGTGGCCTGATCGGCAAGGGCGGCGCCGGTGGCGCCGGCGGCGACAGCGGTGATGGCACCATCGCCGCTGCCGGTGAGCGCGGTGCAGTCGGCCTGGGTGGCGACGGTGGTGCCGGTGGTGACGGTGGCGACGGTTTCGGCCAGTACGCCGATGGCAGCGGTCAGGCCGGTGCGGCCGGTGGTAACGGTGGCAACACCGGCACGAACAGCTACAACGGTTTGCGGTCCTCGGGCAATGGCGGCGCCGGCGGTAACGGCGGCGCCGGTTCGGCCGGGGCGGACAACGCACTTGGTGACGGCGGCACCGGTGGTGCTGGCGGCGCCGGCGGTAACGGTGGCCAGGGCGGTGCCCAGAACGGTCACGGCGGTGACACCACCGGACTCGGTGGCGCCGGCGGCCAGGGCGGCGCTGGTGGCCACGGTGGCGCGGCGACCGGCCTGACCGGCAACGGTGGCACCGGTGGCGCCGGCGGTAAGGGCGGTACCGGCGGGTGGGCCGGGGACAACCACAACACCGGCCACACCTATGACGGTTACGACTACACCTTGGACGGCGGCACCGCGGGTGCCGGCGGTGACGGTGGCCAGGGCGGCGCCGGTGGTGCGTCCGAGGCCGCTACCGGTGGTACCGGTGGTGCCGGTGGCCTGGCCGGCGACGGCGGTCGCGGCGGCTGGGGCTCGGACCTCGGCGGTGACGGCGGTGCCGGTGGGGCGGCCGGCACCGGCGGCAACGGTGGCATCGGCGGTGACGGCGTGATCGGTGGCACCGGTGGCGCTGCCGGCAATGGCGGCGTCGGTGGCCAGGGCGGCCACGGTGGTGTCAGCCAAGACAGCCTGACTGCCGGTGTTGGCGGCCTGGCCGCTGCCGGCGGTAACGGCGGTGTCGGTGGTGCCGGCGGTAACGGTGCCGATGCCAACAGCGGTGGCGGCGGCGGCAAGGGCGGCAGCGGAGGCACCGGCGGCAAGGGCGGCACGGGCGGTGACGGCTACGTCGGTACCGGAATCGACGGCGGTGCTGCGTCCGACGGTGGAACCGGCGGTAACGCCGGGGCCGGCGGCGCGGGCACCGGTGGCGGCGCCGATGGTGAGAACGGCGTCGGCGGTAACGGCGGTATCGGTGGCACCGGTGGTGGTGGCGGTAGCGCCAGCGGCACTGACGCTGCCGGCAACGGCCTGAAGGGTGGCTCCGGTGCGGCCGGCGCCAGCGGTGGTGCCGGCGGGCAGGGCATCAACGGCGTCGGCGGCGGTAACGGAGGCCAGGGCGGCATGGGAGGTGTCGGCGGTGCCGGCTCCGCGGGCGCCAACGCGCCGGCCGGCAGCGGCCTGGCCGGCGGCAACGGTGGCGACGGTGGCGATGGTGGCCGAGTCGGCAGCGGCGGCGCCGGAACCGACGGCGGCAGCGATGGCGCCAGCGGCGTCAACGAAGGCCCATACGCCGCCGGTGGCGCCGGCGGCAAGGGCGGCAACGGTGGCAGCGCCGCGGCCGACAGCGCCCAGGACGGTGGTGCGGGCGGTAGCGGTGGCCGCGGCGGTAACGGTGGCGCCGACGCGGACGGGGTGGCCCAGGGCCGCGGTGGCGCCGGTGGTGGAGGTGGCACAGGCGGCAAGGGCGCTGACGGTGACGTCGCCGGTAACGGCGGGCGCGGCGGCGACGGTGGTGACCGCGGCAACGGCGCGGTCTTGGGTAACGCCGGTGTGGGTGGCGTCGGCGGTGCCGGCGGCAACAGCACCACCGGTGTCGGCGGTGCCGGTGGCGTCGGTGGTGACGGCGGTAACGCCGGCGTCGGCCCCAACATCACCACCCCCAGCGCCAACGGCGCCAACGGTGCTGCCGGTGCGGCGGGCGGCGCGGGCGGTGCCGGTGGTTCCGGTATTGGTGGTGGCGCCGGCGGCACGGGCGGCAACGGCGGCGCGGGCAGTGACGGTGGCAACGGCGTCGACGCGGTCATCGCGGGCGCGGCGGGCGGCAATGGCGGCAACGCCGGCGCCGGTGGCGCCGGTGGTGGCGGCGGCAAGGGCGGTACCGGCCTTGCCGGCAGTACCGGTGGCTCGGGCGGTAGCGGTGGCGCCGGCGGTGATGCCGGTAAGGGCGGCGATGGGGCCGACGGCCTCGGCGGTGGCGGCGGCGTGCTGGCCGGCAACGGGGGTAACGGTGGCAACGGCGCCAACGGCGGTGCCGGCGGGGCGTTCGGTGCCGGTGGCACCGGTGGCACCACTGGTGCCAACGGAACGGTCGGGGACGCGGGCACCAGCGGTGACGGCGGCAACGGCGGTCGCGGCGGTGACGCCGACGGTATGGGCGGGATCGTTCCGCAGTCCGGCGGCACCGGCGGTAACGGCGGTAACGGCGGTGTGGGTGCCACCGGTGGTAGCGGTGGCGCGGGCGGTCGCGGTGCGGCGGTGGGCGACGGCGCGGTCGGCGGCGACGCCGGTGCCGGTGGCACCGGTTGGACCAGCACCGGTTCCGGCCTGGGCTACGGCGGTGGCGGTGGCGGTGGCGGCGGTGGTGCCCTGGTGGGCGGCACCGGGACCATCGACAACACCACCGTGACCGGCGGTAAGGGTGGCGACGGCGGGAACGGCACTGCTACCGCTCCTGGTGCGGCCGGTCAGACCGGCGGCGTCGCCGAGCTGATTGCCAGCGGCAATATCTCCAATGTGACGATCAGCGGTGGAAGCGCCACGGCTGACTTCGCGGGCGGGACCGCTCAGATGATCATCGACGCCGGCAGCACCATCGCGAACAGCACGGTCACCGGTGGTAACGCCGGCGACGGCGGGGCCGGTGGCAACGCCTTGCTCAGCGCCACCAACGGCGGCACCATCTCCGACAGCTCTGTGACCGGCGGCAACGGCAGCGACAGCGCGGCCGGCGGCGCGGCGAGCATCACAGCTGACGGGGCGAACAGCACGGTGAGCAATACCACCGTTACGGGCGGTAACGCCGGCGGCGGGGCCGGCGGCGGCGCGTACGCGACCGCAAGCGACGGCGGCACCATCACCGGCAGCTCCGCAACCGGCGCCGACGGTGGTGACAACGCCGTTGGAGGTTCGGCAACGCTGAACGCCGACGGCCCGGGCAGCACCGTGACCAACACCCACGTGACCGGTGGCGCCGCCGGTTCCGACACCACGACCAACGGCTTGATGAGCGCCCTGGTTACCGACGCTGCCGGCACTGACGGCGCCGGCGGCGCGGCCACCGCGTCGGCCACCAACGGCGGCGATGTCACTGGTGCCACGGTCACCGGCGGTGCCGGCGGCCGCGGCAGCAACGGCGGCATCGGCGGTGCCGGTGGCGCAGCCTTTGCCTGGGCCGATGGCGACGGCAGCTCGGTCACCGGTGTCGCCACGGGTGGTGACGGCGGGGCCGGCAACGCCGGTACCGGTGGCGCAGGCGGCATGGGATACCTGGACGCCACCCTCGGCGGCAAGGTCACCGGCGACCCGACCGACCCGACCAGCATCACCACGGGCACCGGCGGCAACGGCGGGGACGGAACCGATGGCGGTGTCGGTGGTAAGGGCGGCCTTGGGCACGTCACCGCTGGCCAGGGCGGCACGTCATATGGCCAGGCCACCGGTGGTCACGGTGGCAACGCCACCGATGACGACAGCAAGGGTGGTGCCGGCGGGAATGCCGATGTCACCAGCGCCAAGGTGGCGATCAACGCCGGGGCCAACGCCAACGGCGGGCCCGGCGGGACCGCCCACGGGATCGGGATCGCCGGCAACGGCGGCGATGCCACCGGCGGCGGCACCGGCGGCAACGGCAGCTACGGCAGCATCCTGGCCGGTGGCCAGGGCGCCGAGGCAAGCGGCATCGGCCATGGCGGCAACGGTGGCGCCGGCCTGAACGGCGGCACCGGTGGTAACGGTCAGAACGGCCAGGTGTCGGCGTTGATCGACGGGGCCAAGGCCAGCGGCACCGGCGAGGCCGGCAATGGTGGCACCGGCGACGGCGGGGGCAGTCGAGGTGGCGATGGCTCAATCGGCTGGGTTCGGGCCCTGGGTGAGAACAGCACGATCACCAACGGCCATGCCGTCGGCGGCGACGGTGGTGCCGGCAGCGCCGGCAACAACGGCGGCGCCGGCGGCCAGGCGTACGTGCAGACCAACTCCGATAACGACACGATCACCAACGGCTCCGCGACCGCCGGTAAGGGCGGCGACAGCGGCAACGGGGTCAATGGCGGTGCGGGCGGGCGCGCCCAGATCTTCGCGGGCGGCCCGAACCCCGGGCAGATCGGCACCGGCAATGACGTCATCACCGACAGCAGTGTCACCGGCGGCAACGGCGCCGCAGGGCACGCTGGCGGGAACGCCCTGTTGCAGGCCATCAACGGCGGGTCGATCTCCGGTAGCTCCGCGACGGCTACATCTAGTACCGACACCGCGAACGGTGGTGCGGCCACTGTCACGGCCGACGGCACCGGCAGCAGCATCAGCGGGAGCTCCGCCGAGGCCGGCATGGCTGGCGCCGGTGACGCCAACGGCGGTATCGGCGGCATCGCCGGTAGCGCCACCGTCACCGCCAAGGCTGGTGGCGCGGTCACCGATGGTCATGCAATCGGTGGCGATGGCGGCGCGGGCAGCACCGGCGGCATCGGTGGTGCCGGCGGCGCGGCGAGCGTCGGGGCTTACGGGCCCCAGACCATCACTGAGGGCACGGCCCACGCCGGTGATGGCGGTGTCGGTGTGAACAGCGGCAAAGGTGGTGCCGGTGGCGCGGCCAGCGTCGATGCCGGTATCACCGACGGCGGCCTGATCGTCGGGACTAACGAGCACACCTCCGGTAACGCCACCGGCGGCATCGGTGGTGCCGCGGACGGCAGCGGCGGGACCGGCGGAAACGGCGGTTTGGCGCTTGTCCGGGCGTCGGACGGCACGATCGGTGTTGTCGGTGACCCGAGCAAGGTGCAGGCCATCGGCGGCGCCGGTGGTGAGGGCACGGCCGGCGGGCACGGCGGCGACGGTGGTGCCGGCTACACCTTCGTCACCAACGGCGGCCAGGTGGGTGACAACAGCACCCCCACCATCGCCCGCGGCGGCGACGGTGGTGAGGGTGACGCCGGCGGTACCGGCGGTAAGGGAAGCTTCGCTCAGGTCACCGCCGGTCAGGACGGGACCGCCTACGGTCAGGCCACCGCCGGTAACGGCGGCGTGGGTACCGGCGCTGGCGGTAAGGGCGGCAACGGCGGCAGCGCCAACATCGAAGGGGCTTACGCCTCCGGCGTTCTGGGCGGCCCTGGCGGGACCGCTCATGGCACGGCTACCGGCGGTAGCGGTGGTAACGGTGGCAACGCGAGCGGCGGCGGAACCGGCGGCAACGGCGGTGGCGGCAGTGTCGTCGCTGGTGGAGTTGGTGCCGAGGCCAGCGGCGCTGGCCACGGCGGTGACGGTGGCAACGGATACGTCGGCGGCAAGGGCGGTAACGGCTTCAGCGGCCAGGTCGCGGCTCTGAATGAGGGCGCCAAGGCCGATGGCATCGCTACCGCCGGTAGCGGTGGTGACGGCACCGGCTCCGGGGCCACGGGTGGTCAGGGTGGCTACACCTACATCCAGGCCCTGGGTAAGGATTCGGTCATCTCGGGCGGCACCGCCACCGGCGGCGACGGTGGCGCGGGCTATGCCGGCGCCAACGGCAAGGCGGCTTCCGACACCGTCATGGTCGCCAAGGGCGAGGGCGACACCATCACCAACAGTCAAGTCGTCGGTGGCAACAGCGCCGGCGACAAGCAGGGTCCGGGCGCACGGATCACGACCGACGGCGGCCACGTCGACAGCAGTTCTGTGACCGCGGGGCAGAGCACCGACACAACGCTCGGCGGTTCGGGCAGCATGACGGTCACCGGCGGCGGCAGCGTCACCGACTCCCACCTCACCGGTGGTAATGCCGGCACGGGCACCGGAGTCGGCGGTACGGCCACCATGACCGTCACCGGCGGTCAGGTGTCGGGCACCGAGGTCGATGGCGGCAATGGTGGTGTCACTGGGGCCGGCGGCAGCGCCACGGTGACCGTCAAGGACACCAGCAGCGTCACCAATAGCTCCGTCACCGGTGGTGACGGTGTCGGTGGTGCTGGTGGAGCCGGTGGCATCATCGCGACCAACGGCGCCAGCGTCACCGGCACCGCTGTCACGGGCGGCACCGGCGGTGCCGGCACGGACGGCGGCCAGGGTGGCGTCGGCGGTGAGGCTGTCGCCAATGCCAACGGCACCGGTAGCACCATCGCCGGTACCGCACAGGGCGGAACCGGCGGTGTCGGCAATGCCGGTACCGGTGGCGCCGGTGGTGCGGGGTACCTGGTCGTCGACAACGCCGGCGGCACCATCGGCGGCGGCGGAAACGACGCGACCGCGATCGGCGGCAACGGCGGCACCGGCACCGACGGCGGCAAGGGCGGTAACGGCAGCTGGGGTGAGCTGGAGTCCGGAGGCCAGGGCGGTCTCTCGTACGGCACGGCTACCGGTGGTAGCGGCGGTGATGCCGACGGCTCAAACAGTGTCGGCGGCAACGGCCAAAGCGGCGTCATTTACAGTGCCAGCGGCCATGCCGGCGGCAACGGCGGGACCGCGCACGGCACGGTCGTCGGCGGTGACGGCGGACGGGCCAGCGCCGGTGTGCTCGGTGGCGGTACGGGTGGCAACGGTGGCAAGGCCAGCATCATTGCCGACGGTGTCGGTGCTGAGGCAAGCGGTTCGGCGATCGGCGCTACCGGCGGCGAGGGCATCAACGGCGGCAAGGGCGGCGGCGTCGTCGCCGGGGCGTCGACGCAGATCACCGCGCTGGGTACAGGTGCCATCGCCACCGGCAACACCGTGGTCGGCGGCACCGGCGGCAAGGGTATCGACGGCGGTCAGGGTGGCGCGGCCGGCTACGTCCATGTGGGTGCGACAGGCCCTGGTGGTCCGACTAACCCCGGCTCTGCGGGCTCCTACACCAATGGGCATCTGACCGCTGGCAACGGCGGCACCGGCACCGGCGCGGGTAACACCGGCGGTACCGGTGGCTTCGCCGAAACCATCAATCGCGACGGGGCCAGTTCCGACGGCGTGGTCTGGACTGGCACCAACGGCGCCGACAAGCCGTAACCCGTACCCCCTCGAGAACACCCGGCCCGGTCGAAAGACCGGGCCGTGGTGGCGTTCGGGTCGGCCCTCACCCACTGGCCGGCGGGAACGGTGGCAGCTCGCAGTGCGACGGCCAGCAGGCGGACCGGGTTGCTCGGCGGTCCAGTCATTAACTACGGCGAGGGTAATGGCGGCTGGAACGACTCCCGAATATCCGGAATCGGCAGTGTCGGTCGTAACCGGTGGCGACGTCGGGCATGTAGGTCTCGGCGGGGGCGCCGGTCACCGCGGTAGCGGCCTGAATGGATCCGGTCCCAACGCCGGTTAGCCGCACTCATCTGACCAACGCGGGCGCCCGTTTCGGGGTGCCTACGCTCAACTTTTTTTGCTGAGAAAAAACAGGCAAAAAGTGGTCTTGTTGCAAGATGTCGAGCTTATTTTTGCAGGTCATGGCAGGTTATGGAGGCGTAATCCGGGTTAGTGGACGGGGGTTGACGGGTTGAGAATTCCTGTTAACCTACGCCTTCAACAGGATCTGTTATGGATCTGTTACGTATCTACTAAGGGGAGAACGCCATGGCTCGTCACCGTCATACAGGTTCCAAGGGTCGTCGCAACAGCCGGGTGATCGGTGCTGGTACAGCCGTCGGGGCGTTCCTCGCCTTCGGGATGGCCCCGTTGGCGGCTGCCCCGGCGCGCGCCGATTTCGACGATGTTCTCGTCGATCTGCTCGGTCAGGGACTTGGTGATGCTGTCAACGGCTTAGGCGTTAACTTCGCTGATCAGGACGCCTGGCAGGTGGTCCTGGACCCGGCCAGTTGGACGGCTGCCTTCGACGGTCTGGGGGCGCAGTCCACCTGGGATGCGGTGCTGGCGGATCTGGACCTGAACGCCTGGAGCGGCGCGGCTGACGCCAGCCTGCCGGGGTCGGCGGCGGCCTTCAACTGGGGCGCCATCAACTGGCTGATGCCGTTCGGCAATGGCGCGGACGGTACCGCCACCAACCCCAACGGTGGTGCTGGTGGCTGGATCTTCGGTTCCGGTGGTGATGGTTGGGATGAGACGACCGGCAACCTCGCTGGTGGTAATGGTGGTCAGGCTGGTCTGTTCGGTGGCGATGGTGGTGCTGGTGGTGATGGCTTCGGCACCGGTGCTGGTGGCGATGGTGGTGCTGCCGGCCCGTTCTCCTGGTTCAGCCACGGTGGCAATGGTGGTAATGGCGGCGACGCTGGTGGCGCCGGTGGTGCTGGTGGTGACGCGTCGACGTGGGGGTTCTTCAGCACGGCCGGTAACGGTGGTGATGGTGGTGCCGGCGCGGCGGCTGCCGCGGCGACTGTGGCCGGTGCGGCCGGCGCCGACGGTGGCGCTGGTGGCAATGGCGGCGCTGGTGGTAAGGGCTCGACCTTCTTCGGTGCCGGCGGTAAGGGTGGTAACGCCGGTGCCGGTGGCCAAGGTGGTGCCGGTGGTGCCGGGGTCGCGGGTGACGACGCCACGGGGAACACTGCCGCCACCGATGGTCATACCGGTGGTGCGGGTGGTGCCGGCGGTGACGCCGGCAAGGCCGGTGCGGGTGGCACGGGCGGCTGGTTCGCCAGTGCGGGTGCCGCGGGCACGGGAGCTGCCGGTGGTAACGGTGGCGAAGGTGGTGTCGGCGGTACTGGTGGTGACGCCATCGGCGCGACCGGCAAGGCGGGCACCGATGCGACGGCCGGCAGTAATGACGACGGGACGGCCGGTGGTACCGGTGGCACGGGTGGTGTCGCGGGCGACGGCGGCAAGGGTGGTGCCGGTGGTGCAGCCGGGGCCTCGACAAACGGGACCATTGCCACGGCCGGTCTCGGTGGTAAGGGTGGCGATGGTGGTGACGCCACTGGTGGCACCGGTGGTACCGGTGGTGACGGTGCCGGCGGCTTGATCAGCGCGACCGCCGGCGACGGTGGCAACGGTGGTACCGGCGGTGGTGGCGGTACGGCCGGGTCTGGTGGCCTCGGTGGTGCGAACGGTAGTGGTAGTGGCACAGGCGCCGCCGGTGCAGCCGGAACCGCGGGGGCGGGCCAAGGTGGCCAAGGCGGCAAGGGTGGCGACGGCGGCGGCCTGATCTCGGTCGGACCGCTGACCATCGCCCAGGCGGGCGGCACCGGTGGTACCGGTGGCACCGGTGGGCTCGGCACCGGTAGTGAGGCAGATGGCGCCGGCGGTGACGGTGGTGCCGGTGGTGCCGGCTACGGCTCGGTGGGCACTAATGCGACCGGCACTGCGACCGGTGGCTCTGGAGGTGCCGGCGGTGCCGGCGCGGCGAGCGACGCGACCGGTCCTGGCCACGGTGGTGGCGGTGGTGGTGGCGGCGGCGGCGCCACTGTGACCGCTTCGGGTCTCGGTGCTACCGCGGGCGGTACGGCAACCGGCGGTAACGGTGGTGTGGGTGGCCACGGCAGTGTCACCGCGGCCGGCGGCGACGGTGGTACCGGTGGTACCGGTTACATCGCAGCTAATGGCGTCGGCAGCACGGCCGGCGGAACGGCGACCGGCGGTAACGGCGGCGACGGCGGGATCAACGGCAGCACCGGAGGTGACGGTGCGCGCGGGGCGATCTTTGCCATAGGCGGTGCCAGCGTCGAGAACACCGACGTCACCGGTGGCGATGGTGGTGTCGGCAGCAACGGTGGCACCGGTGGTGTCGGCGGTGAGGCGGTCGCCGCCGCCACCGGCGCCGGCAGCACCATCACCGGAACCGCGAACGGCGGTGCGGGTGGTAGCGGCGACGGTGCGGGCAGCATCGGTGGTGACGGTGGTGGTGGCTACTTGGTGGTCGACCATGCCGGCGGCATCATCGGCGGTGGCGGCAATTCAGCGGTGGCCCAGGGCGGTATCGGCGGTGACGCCACCAATGGCGGTCATGGCGGTTCGGCCGGCTTCGGTGAGCTGGAGACCGGCAACGCCAATGACGGTGGCAATGGCGGCACTTCGTACGGCACCGCCACCGGCGGTAACGGTGGTACCGCCGACGGTTCCGGCAGCACGGGCGGTCATGGCGGCAACGGCAACATTCAGAGTGCTCGTGCCGAAGGCGGAAGCGTAGGCGGCACCTCGCACGGCACCGCGCAGGGCGGAAACGGCGGGAACGCGACCGGCGGAGGCACCGGCGGTAAGGGCAGCTACGGCAGCATCTTGTCCGGTGGTGTGGGCTCGGAGGCTTCCGGCACCGCGACCGGTGGTGACGGCGGTAAGGGGCTGGCCGGCGGTACTGGCGGCAACGCTCTGAGTGGTCAGGTCAATGCATTCGGTGCGGACGCGAAGGCCGACGGTACGGCCCAGGGCGGCGATGGTGGGGCCGGTACCGGGAACGGCGCCGTTGGTGGTGGCGGAAATATCGGCTACATCACTGCGGGTGCTGGAAACACCATCACCGGGGCGTCCAGCACCGGCGGTGACGGCGGCGCCGCGGGCGCGAGCACCACCGGCGCCAATGGCGGCGCAGCCAACGTCACAGCCAACGTCGGGACAGGCAGCACCATCACCAACGGCTCGGCTACCGGCGGTAACGCCGGCGCGGGCGACGCGCACGGCGGCGTCGGCGGCCAAGGCGGCGACGCCCTTGTCGGCGCGGGCCAGGGCGGCACCGTCATCGACGCCACCGCAGGCGGCGGTGACGGCGGTGCGGGCGTCAACGGTGGACACGGTGGCGCGGGTGGCTACTCCGAGATCAGCGCGGGCCTGCAAGGCGGTACCGGTGGCACCGCCACGGGCGACGCCGCAGGCGGCCACGGCGGCAACGCGGATGGCGCCAGCAGCGTCGGCGGTGACGGCGGCAGCGGCAACATCCAAGGTGGTTTTGTTCGAACGGGTATCGGCGGAAATGACGGGGCGGCCAGCGGGACCGGGACTGGTGGCGACGGTGGCAATGCCGACGGTGCCGGTAGCCACGGCGGAAAGGGTGGCACCGGAAGTGTCGTCGCCGGCGGAAGCGGTGCGGTAGCAGACGGTTCGGGCATTGGCGGCAATGGTGGTAACGGTGCCGCGGGCGGTACCGGTGGCAACGGCAGCGCCGGTCAGGTGGCGGCCCTGAACACCGGGGCCCACGCCAGCGGTACGGGCCACAGCGGCAACGGCGGCGATGCCACCGGATCCGCCAGCGTGGGTGGCGATGGCACCATCGGCAATGTCCAGGCGTTCGGGCAGAATAGTCAGGCCGACGGCACAGCCACGGGCGGCGACGGCGGCGCGGCGGGCAACGGCGGCCATGGCGGTACCGGCGGTCAGGGCAGGGTCGTGGCTTGGGGGAACGGCAGCATCGCCACCGAGAACACCGCGACAGCCGGTGCCGGCGGTGACGCCACTGATGGCGGTACCGGGGCTGTCGGCGGTCAGGCGTACGTCTTTGCTGGCACGGCAGGAATTACAGGACTCGGCGATCCAACTAGCGGTGGCAACGTAACCGGCAGTACCGCCATAGGCGGTACAGCGGGCGTCCTCAACGGTGGTATCGCCGAAGTGCAGGCGGTCAACGGCTCGATTTCCAACAGCACCGCAATTGCAGGTGACGGCGGTGCGGGCGGCTTCGGTGGCTATGCCACCGTGAGCGCCACCGACAACGGCGCCGTCTCCGGTAGCGATGCCACCGCGGGCAACAGCACCGCGGGCGGCGCAGGTGGAGTAGCCACAATCACCGCGGATGGTGCCGGTAGCTCGATCGCGGGCAGCGACGCCACCGGCGGCAACGCCGGGAGCGGTGGAGACGGCGGCCACGGCTTCGTCATCGCGACTAACGGTGGCGCTATTACCAACAGCCCCGCAACCGGAAGTGATGGCACCGACACGGCCAACGGCGGTAACGGTGAGGTCCTTGCCGACGGCATCGGCAGCTCCATCGCCGGCAGCTCTGCGACGGCCGGCAGCGGCGGCGTCGGTGACAGCGACGGCGGCAAGGGCGGCGGCGGCGGTACGGCTACCGTCGTCGTCACCAACGGTGCCCATGTCACCGACTCCACCATCAAGGGCGGTGCCGGTGGTGCCGGCATCGATGGCGGTACAGGCGGCCTCGGTGGTGCCGCCGGTGCCGGCGCCAACGGCGCCGGCAGCAGCATCACAGGGGCGTCCGCAAACGGCGGCGTCGGAGGTACCGGTAACGCGGGTACCGGCGGTGACGCTGGCGCGGCCTGGCTGGTCGTCGACAGTTCCGGCGGCTCCATCGGTGGCGCCGGTCTCGAGGCGCATGCGATCGGTGGCAACGGCGGCAACGGGATCGACGGTGGTACCGGCGGCAAGGGCTGGTTCGGTGAGCTCGAGTCCAACGGTCAGGGTGGCCTCTCCTACGGCACAGCCACCGGTGGCAGCGGCGGTAACGGTACAAATTCCGGCAGCATCGGGGGCAACGGTGCTACCGGCATCATTCAAAGCGCCAGGTCAGAAGGTGGCGGGACCGATGGGACCGCACACGGTATCGCCACCGGAGGAAGCGGTGGTAACGCCACCCACGGCGGTCACGGCGGCGCCGGTGACCGCGGCAGCATCCTGGCCGGCGGTGCTGGCGCAGAAGCTTCCGGCACCTCCACCGGCGGTAATGGCGGTGATGCGGGTGTTGCCGGCGCCACCGGCGGTAAGGGCGGTTCCGCCAACATGAGCGCCTTTAACGGGAGCGTCACGGGCGGCACCTTGACCGCGGGCGCCGGCGGCGACGGTAACGGCGGTGACGGCGGTCTGGGCGGTCGCGCGTGGATGCAAGTGACAACCCCAGGAAAGGATATTTCGGGCAGCACCGCAATCGGCGGCGCTGGCGGCGACGGTGGCCTCAACGGTGCGGGCGGTGCGACTGGCGGTGCCGGTGGTGCGGGCGGTTGGGGCAATGTCCAACTGCAATCGCCGTCTGACCCCGCATCCGTCACCGGCAGCGTGGGTACCGGTGGTGCCGGCGGTACCGGTGGCGCCGGCGGCCCCGTCGCCGGCGACGGCAGTGGCGGCGTCGGCGGTAGCGGTGGTACCGGCGGATTCAACGGTGCAACGGGCACCGGCGAGGCTGGCGGCACCGGCGGCGTCGGCCAGCCCGGTGGTGTGACGGGCTCTGCCGGCAGCAACGGCGCCAGCCACTGATTGCGGTAACCCGCAAGCACCCGCGACAGCCGCTGCGGCCCGGTCCTTATGGACCGGGCCGCGGTGTTTTCCGCGCACCCGCCGCGCTATCGCCGGTGATATCCGACAACACCCACATGGTCCCCGGTGGGTGCGGAAGTGAACGGTGTGGCGCCAACCCTGATTCCTGTCTGAACACCTCAGTCTTTGTGACGCCTGGCGAACGCGTTCCGCAGGTTTACAACCAACATCGAGTTTCGCGGGAATGTCTCCTTTTTTTCTCAGGCCCACCCCAGCGTCGCTCTCCGCGTCCGGATCTTCCGGAAGCGGCATGTTCAGCCATCCTGATGCAGGTCAAATGGAAAACCGAGATCCCAAGCCGCCCGGAGCGGGAAGGTGTTAGCCTCTGGCCCTGTCGGGAGCGGTTATGAATTATCTGTTTTTTACCTGAGGAGAATCGGCATGGTCGGTCGGCGTGGCAATGGGGCCAAAGGTCGTCGTGGGAATCGGGTGCTGGGTGCAGGAGCCGCGGCGGGCGCGTTCCTCGCCTTCGGGGTGGCCCCGCTGACGGCAACTCCGGTGGCGCACGCCGACTTCGCTGATTTCTGGGACGACCTGTTCGCCCAGTCGGCCACCTGGTTCGACTCGTCGAGCTTGGAGACCGCGACGCTCGATTGGTCCTGGGCGATGCCGGGCGCCGCCGGCAGCGGCATGGTCGATCCGCTGCAGGCCTTCGATGACTTCGTCGCCGAGACCCTCAACTTCCTGATCTACAACCCGCTCCACAGCCTCGGGGACAGCCTGATCGCCGGCGGCCTGGTCATCGACGGAGTGTTCGGCCACGGCGCCGACGCCTACGTCGACACCGACGGTGTCTTCCACGCCGCGACCAACGGCGGATTCCTGTTCGGTGATGGCGGCGCCGGTTTTGGCGGGTCGGCCGGCGGTGACGCGGGCATGTTCGGCAACGGTGGCGTCGGCGGCGACGGCTTGTTCGGCGGCCCGGCCGGTACCGGCGGTGACGGTGGCGCCGGTGGTGCCGGCGGCTGGCTGATGGGCAACGGCGGCAACGGCGGCATCGGCGCGACCGGCCTCGACGGCGTCGGTGCGGCCGGCGGGCTCGGCGCCAACGGTGGTGCCGGCGGTGACGCCGGTGTGCTGTTCGGCAATGCCGGCAACGGTGGCGCCGGTGGCGCCGGCGGTATGGGTGCGACCGGTGCGACCGGTGACCTCGGCATGGCTGGCCTGACCTTCCCGGGCAACACCGATGGGCAGGCCGGCGTGGCCGGCGGCAACGGCACCAATGGCAGCAACGGGTTCAACGGTGGTGTCGGCGGTAACGGTGGCGCCGGCGGCCAGGCCGGAATGTTCGGTGTCTCCGGCAACGGTGGCGTCGGCGGAGCCGGTGGCAACGCAGGTGCCGGTGGCGCCGGTGGCAACGGTGGCAGCGGTGGCGACGGCGCGCACAACGTCGAGGGCATCGGCGGGGTCGGCGGCGCCGGTGGCAGCGGTGGTGACGGCGCGGCCGGTGCGGTCGGCGGTGCGGGCGGCAACGGCGGTGACGCGGGCCGGGGTGGTTTCTTCGGACTTCACACCACCGGCAACGCCGGCGACGGCGGCGCCGGTGGGCTAGGCGGTGACGCGGGGCTGGCCGGCAACGGCGGCGCCGGTGGTGCCGGTGGTGACAGCGCGGATGGTGTCGGCGCCACCGGTGGCGCCGGGGGCCTGGGCGGAAACATCGGTACCGCCGGTGCCGGTGGGGTCGGCGGCAAGGGCGGCGTCGCGAGCGGCATCTTCACCGGTTCGCAGGGCCAGGCCGGCGCCGCCGGCGACACGGGTGCGCTGCAGGAATCGGGTAACGGCGGCAACGGCGGCGTCGGCGGCCAGGGCGGTGGCTTCGACGAGGACGGCATGGCGATGTCCGGTGGTGTCGGTGGTGCCGGTGGCGCCGCCGGCGACCACGGCCACGGCGGTAACGGCGGCGACGGCGGCATCGGCGCCGACGCGTACTTCATGGGCGGCCAGGGCGGTGACGGTGGTGTCGGCGGCGCAGCGAGCGGAAGCCAGACCGCCGGTAACGGCGGCAACGGTGGCGCCGGCGGTAGCGCCAACGGCATGGGCGGCGAAGGCGACTGGCCGACCGGCGGCACCGGCGGCACCGGTGGCGCCGGCGGAACCTCCGAGGACGGCAGTGCCGGCACCGGCGGCAACGGTGGCGTCGGCGGCCGGGGTACTCCCGATGGCACCGGCGGTGACGCCGGCACGGTGTTTTCCACCGGTGGCTCCGGTGGCACCGGCGGTATCGGTGGTGCGAGCACCGGTACCGGTAACGGCGGCGACGGCGGTGTGGGTGGCGCGGGCGGCGCGGGCAGCTTCACCGGCGGCACCGGTGGCGCCGGCGGCGACGGCGGTGGGGCCAACACCGGCACGGCGGGCGATGGCGGCGCTGGTGGTGCGGGCCACGCCGGTGTTGCGGTCGGTGACGGTGCGACCGCGGGTAACGGCGGCGCAGGCGGTGCTGGGCAAACCGCCACCGGTACCACCGGTGGTCACGGTGGTGGTGGCGGTGGTGGCGGCGGCAGCGCCATCGTCACGGGCGTCATGGGCGGCAGCATCACCAACAGCACTGCGACTGGCGGTTCCGGCGGTGCCGGCGGTGCGGGTACCGCCGCGGGCGTCGGCGGCGACGGTGGGGTCGGCGGATATGCGGCCCTCATGGCTTACCAGTCAGGTACCACCATCTCCAACACCAGTGCGACCGGCGGCAATGGTGGGGCCGGCGAGGTCAACGGCGGTACCGGCGGCGCCGGCGGCCTTGCCGGTGTCCGCGCTTCCGGCGGTGCCGCTGTCCACGACACGCACGTCACCGGCGCACTCGGAGGTGCCGCCAGCAACGGTGGAACCGGCGGGTCCGGCGGCGAGGCGAGCGTCCACGCCGAGGGTGCCGGCAGCACCATCACCGGCACTGCCACCGGCGGGGTCGGCGGTGTGGGCAACGGCGGTATCGGTGGTGCCGGCGGCGATGGATATCTGAGCACCTGGGGCCCGGGCGGCAGCGTCAGCGGTTCGGCCACCGGAGGCGCCGGCGGCGACGCCACCGGAGTCGGCAGTATCGGCGGCTACGGCGGGACCGGTGACATGCAGTCCATTTATATCGGCACCCCAGGCGGTGCTGCGACCGGCGCCGCCACCGGTGGTGCCGGCGGCAGCGCCACCGACGGCGGCAACGGTGGTAACGGCGGCTACGCCCGGGTGATGGCCGCTGGGGCTACCGGCGTCGTTGACGGCACGGCCACCGGCGGCAACGGTGGTGCGGCCTCCGCAGGCGACGCCACCGGTGGTGACGGTGGCTACTCGTACATCTCCGGGTGGAACGGGACTGTCACCGGAGGCCACGCGGCGGGAGGCAACGGCGGTGATGGCAGGGGCGGCGATGGTGGCAACGGTGGGTCGGGCTCGATAGATGCCTACGACCCGACCGCCGCAGGCACCCAGCTAACGGACGGCACTTCGGTCGGCGGTAACGGCGGCGACGGCGGCCTCAACGGCACGGGCGGTGCCACCGGCGGTGCCGGCGGCCACGGAGGCATCGGCATCGTCAGGCCGTACGATGGCCAGATTTCCGTCGGCGACGACAGTTCCGGCGGCAACGGCGGTGACGGCGGCAACGGCAGCGCCCCCGGAGTCGACGGCACCGGCGACGGCGGTAAGGGTGGTGACGGCGGCAATGGTGGCGACCTCGGCGGCGCGACCGGCCACGGCACCGACGGCACCAACGGCACCAACGGCGGTGCCACCGGTGCGCCCGGAAACCCCGGCACCAACGGCACCAGTAATCCCTGATCGCGGTCGCCCGCGGCGGGTGCGTCCTTGACCGGACGCACCCGCCGCGCAGCGCTCAGCGCGCCCGGAAGATCAGCGTCCGCTGCACGACGAAGTTGATGACGGTCGCGGTGCCCTGCGCCACCACGAACGCCACCGGCAGCGCCCAACGCTGGTAGTCCAGCAGATCCAGCACCAGATGGTTGATCCCCACCTGCACAGCGAATGTCAACGCGTACAACGCCATCACCGCGACGAACCGGCCCTTGCTGGCCGATGACTGGAACGTCCAGCGCCGGTTGATCAGGTATGCGGTGGTGGTGCCGGCGACGAAGCTGCACGCCTTGGCCAGGTCGACCTTGACCCCGAAACCCAGGTACAGCAGCAGGTACAGCCCGAAATCCACCACCGCCGACAGCACGCCGGTGACCAGAAAGCGCCACACCTGCGTGGACAGGTGCAGCGGACTCTGCGTCGTCTCGGTCACCCCGGAAGCTTAAGACCTACGCTGAAAGCCATGCCCGCCGTCATCGACCGAGTCGAGGCGATTCCGCTGCGCATCCCGCTCAAACCGGACCTGCCCGGCGCCGCGCTGTGGGGTGCGCCGATCGAAGCGGCCGACTCGCTGCTGGTCAAGATCACGACCAGCGACGGCGTGGTGGGTTGGGGCGAGGCGTTCGGCCTGTACGGCACCGGCCTGGCCGAACAGGCACTCAAAGAACTCGTCGCCCCGCTGTGCCTGGGCCGCGACGCCACCGATATCCCGGCGCTGATGGACCACGTGCAACGCAGACTGCACGTCTTCGGCCGCGGCGGCGCCATCACCTATGCGCTGTCCGCGGTGGACATCGCCTTGTGGGACATCGCCGGCAAGCGCGCCGGCGTCCCGATCGCCATGCTGCTCAGTGCCGGCCACCGACCCCGGTCCCTGCCCTGCTACGCCAGCCTGGCCTGCTACACCGATCCGGACCGGGTTCGCGCTGCGGTGCGCCGCGTCGTCGACGACGGATTCGGTGCGATCAAACTGCACGAATCCGGGCTGCCCGCCATGCAGGCGGCACGCGAGGAAGCCGGCCCCGGCATCGCGTTGATCGTCGACGCCGGCTGCGCCTGGAGCCTGACCCAAGCCCAGGGCGTCGCCGCCGACCTGCTCGCCCTCGACCTGATGTTTCTGGAGGAACCGCTGTGGCCGCCGGAGAACTTCGGCGGCCTGGCCGAACTACGGCGCAGCACCGGCCTGCCGGTGTCGTCGGGGGAGAACGTCGGCACCGTCCTGGAATTCGAGCGGCTGCTGGAAGCCGGCGCGGTGGACTTCGTGCAGCCCAGCCCGGCGAAGATGGGCGGTGTCACCGAGCTGCGCAAGGTCTTTCCGCTGGCCGCCGCCCACGGCGTGCCGGTGATGACGCATTCGTTCTACGACGGCCCGGGACTGCTGGCCGCGATCCAGGCGACCGCTGCGCTGGGCGGTGCCGAGGGGATGGTCGAGTGGCGCTGGTTCGACCAGCAGGCCTCGATCTATGGTGACGCGCTGGCGACGACGGATGGCCGGATCCCGGTGCCGGACGGGCCAGGCCTGGGTGTCGACCCCGATCCCGAGGTCATCGGCGCCTACCGCTGCTGAGGCCGGCACCTGCAAACGGTGGGAGTTAACCACCTGGCCGGGAATGCGGTGAGCGACCTCGTGCCCAGCCGTTGCCCGATCGGCTGCGTGGTGAGAGCGCCGAGCAGGAAGATCTCCGCCGGCAGTAAATTCTCCGGTCGCCTGACGGCCAGCGCCGATACCCACACCAGTGCGGTCATGAAAACCGCCACAGCCGGTGCTTTTGGGTATGCACAGCGGACCCAAGCAAGCGCTTGCCTCCCGCAAGTCAGCAAATAGATTGCTAGATCATATAATCGATTTGCCCACCTCTATCAGGTTCTTCAAACGGGGTGTTCGTTACACGCTTGGAATTTTTACCTGGGCAAACAGGCCGGATATATCGCTCTGACCGGTGCAATCAGGGTCCCGAAATGCCGTAAAACCATGTTTCGATAAGGCTTCCGGTTTGTAACCTGCTCTGCTACCTTAGACCGCACTAAACGTTTTTACGTTTGCGTCAACCGCCTGTCCCGCCGCCTCAAGGAGAAATCATGTCGACGAAGAATTTCCTCGGGAAGAACAAACACCGGGCCGGCCGCGCGATCGGCGCGACGAGCGCGGTGGGCGCATTCCTCGCCTTCGGTATGACGCCGCTGACAGCAGCCCCGGCGCGTGCCGACGGGTTCGACGACTTCTTCGACACCCTGTTCAGCCAGACCTCGTCGTGGTTCGACTCCTCTGCACTGGAGTCGTCGCTCGTCGACTACAGCGCGCTGTTCGGCGGTGACATCCCGGGCTCGGCCGCCGACCAGATGGTCGACCCGCTGCAGTGGCTCGATGACATGGTCGCCAACGCGATCAACATGGTGATCTACCAGCCGCTGCACAGTCTCGGCGAGATGCTGATCAGCAGCGGGTTGAGCATTGACGGCGTCTTCGCCAACGGCGCCAACGCCTACGTCAGCCTCGACGGCAGCGACTTGATGTACCACGCCGCGACCGCGGGCGGCTTCCTGTTCGGCGACGGCGGCAGCGGCGCGTACTTCAACACCGACGGCGATCTGATCGGCGCGGACGGCTCTGCCCTGACCAACGCTGACGGCGATGTGATCACCGTTGCCGACGTTGAGGGTGGTACCTACTCGTTCACCAACGCCAGCTCGATTGACCTCGACGGCGGCGCGGGCGGCATGCTCGGCGACGGCGGGTCCGGCGGCAGCGGTGTTGGTCTGGACATGGCCGGCGGTGCCGGTGGCGCCGGCGGCTTCCTGATGGGTAACGGCGGCGACGGCGGCGCGGGAGCATTCGGCGCCGACGGTCTCGCCGCGGCGGGCGTGGCCGGACTGGCCGGTGGTAACGGCGGTGGCGCCGGCTTCCTGTTCGGTAACGGCGGCGGCGGTGGCACCGGTGGCGCCGGCGGTAACGGCGCCACCGGGACCAACGGCGACCGCGGCATGGACGGCTTGAGCTTCCCGGGCGGCACTGACGGTGCGGTCGGCATTGCGGGCACCGACGGTGGCGCCGGTCTGGACGGCTTCGGCGGTGGCGCCGGCGGTATCGGCGGCAACGGTGGCGCGGCCGGTCTGTTCGGCACATCCGGTGGCGGTGGTACCGGTGGCGCCGGCGGTAACGGCGGCGTCGGCGGCAACGGTGGTGACGGTGGCGTCGGTGGTAACGGCAACGACAGCACGCAGGAGGTGGGCAGTCCCGCCGCCGGCGTCAGCGCGCTTGCGGCTGAGCCGACCGGCATCGGGGGCGACGGCGGTGTCGGCGGCAACGGCGGCAACGCCGGATCCGGTGGTGCCGGTGGCATGGGTGGCGCCGGCGGTAACGGTGGCGCCGGTGGCTTCTTCGGTCTCCACACCGCGGGCGCCGCGGGTAACGGTGGTGCCGGTGGTGCCGGTGGCGGCTCCGGTCTGGCCGGCAATGGTGCCAATGGTGGCAATGGCGGATCGGGCAGCGGCAGCGTGCCAACCGAGGGCGGCGTCGGAATCACCGCTGCCGCCGTCGCGGCTCCGACGGGCCTGGTCGGTGGCGGCAACGGCGGCGCCGGCGGTAACGGTGGCAACCTCGGCACGGTCGGTGCCGGTGGCAAGGGCGGCGCGGCCGGCTTGGCCACCGGGCTGCTGTTCGGCGGCACACCGGGCACCGCGGGTACCGCCGGCGCCGACGGCGCGATGCCGACCACGGTCTCGGGTAACGGCGGTAACGGCGGTATCGGTGGCGCCGGCAACGGCCTCAACGACGACGGCACCGGGGTGGCCGGCGGCACAGGTGGTGCCGGTGGTCACGGTGGCGATCACGGCAACGGCGGTAACGGTGGCGTCGGTGGTGCCGGTTCGCAGGGTGCGGACGGCTGGAACGGCTACTACCAGGGAGAGTCCGGCGGCGACGGCTACGCCGGTGGTGCCGGTGGTGCCGGTGGCGTCGGTGGCGACGGTGGCTCGGTCTCGGGCAACGCCGGCAACGGTGGCGCCGGCGGTGTCGGTGGCACCGGCGGCGCGGGTGGTACCGGCGCCGACTCGACCGACGCGACGGTGGCCGGTGGAGCCGGTGGCAACGCCGGTGATGGCGGCATAGGCGGCGACGGCGGCAAGGGCGGCAACGCGACAAACGGCAACGGCGGCAACGGCGGTGCCACCGGTAACGGCGGCAATGGTGGTGTCGGCGGTATCGGCGGCAAGGGCGCCAACGGTCAGCTGATCATGGAATTCTCGCCAAGTGACCAGAACGGCTCCGGCGGCTCCGGTGGTATCGGCGGCAACGGCGGCAACGGCGGCGCGGCCGGTGCCACGGTGGGGGCAGGCGGCACCGGCGGCGGCGAGGGCCACACCGACGGTACTGCCGGCGACCTCGGCCGGATCGGCAACGGCGGCGACGGCGGCGCCGGTGGTCTCGGCGGTGACGCGTTCACCGATGACAACGGCAACTTCGTCGGCAACGGCCTGAGCCCGGCGCACGACGACGCGACCGGGGTCGGCGGCTTCGGCGGCAACGGCGGCAACGGCGGCTCCGGCTATGCCGCCGGTACCGGTGGTGCCGGCGGCGGCGGTGGCCAGGGCGTCTACGGCGGCACCGGCGGTAACGGTGGAACCGGAGGTGCGGTGACATCGGCGGCCGACGGTGGCAACGGCACCGGCGGTAACGGTGGCGTCGGCGGTGTCGGCGGCGACGGTTCCGGCCACGGCGGCTACGGCGGCCAGGGTGGCGCCGGTGCCAACGCGACCGGTGACGACACCGCGGGCAACGGTGGTGACGGCGGCGCCGGTGGCAACACCACCGGTACTGCGAACCCGGAGTTCTTCACGCTGGCCACCATGGCCGGTGGCCACGGCGGCAACGGTGGCGTCGGTGGTTCCTCCGAGAACGGCGCGGCCGGCTCCGGTGGTAAGGGTGGCGGCGGTGGCACCGGCGCACCCGTCGGCGCCGATGCCACTAACCCGGTGTTGAGCACCGGCGGCTCCGGCGGTACCGGTGGCGACGGCGGCGCGACCGTCGGTGGCAATGCCGGTGCCGGTGGCAATGGTGGCGGCGGTGGCCTGGGCAGCTTCACCGGTGGCCACGGCGGCGCCGGTGGTAACGGCGGTGCGGTGGTCGCGGACAGCGACGGCAATGCCGGAACCGGCACCGCCGGTGACGGCGGCGACGGCGGTGCCGGAGCCAGCGGCGGCGCCATCAACGGCGGCGACGACACCAACGTCGTGACCGGTGGCAACGGTGGCAACGGCGGCAACGGTGGTGCCGCGGCCGGCACGACCGCCGGCCAGGGCGGCGGCGGCGGTGGTGGCGGCGGTGGCGCCATCATCACCCAGGCCGATGGCGGCGCCGTTACCAACAGCACCGCGACCGGCGGTAGCGGCGGCGACGGTGGAGCGGGCAGCACCACCGGTGTCGGTGGCCAGGGCGGTACCGGTGGCTACGCCGGCATCGGGGCCAGCGGCAAGGGCAGCACCATCGACGGCGCCAACGTGGCCGGTGGTAATGCCACCAACGGCGGCGCCAACGGTGTCAACGGCGTGGACGGCGCCAACAACACGCTGGTCAACGACGGCGGCGGTGCCGTTTCTGACGTGACCGTGCAGAGCGGCGACAACGTCGGCGACCACGTCGGTGGTGGCGCCACGGTGGTCGTCGGCGATGGTGGCAGCATCTCGGGCAGCTCGGTGACCGGTGGTAACGCCAGCGAGAGCGCCGACGGCGGTGCCGCGGCGCTGTCTGCGGTCGGCGCGGGCAGCGCGATCACCAACAGTCACGCGACCGGCGGTAACGCGGGTACCGGGACCAACGGCGGCAGCGGTGGCGTCGGCGGAACGGCCGACATCACGGTCACCGATGGCGCCGTCATCGACCAGACCACCGTCACCGGTGGTGACGGCGGTGCCGGCACCAACAGCGGAACGGGCGGCACGGGCGGCGCGGCCAGTGCTTCGGCTGTCGGCGCGGACAGCACCATCACCGGCAGCGCCACCGGCGGCAACGGTGGTCTCGGCGACAACGGCGTCGGTGGCGACGGCGGCGCCGGCTACCTCGCGGTGGACGCGCCCGGTGGCGGCTCGATCGGTGCGGGCGGCGACGCGGTGGCCCAGGGCGGCACCGGCGGCACCGGCACCGACGGCGGCGTCGGCGGCACCGGCGGCTTCGGTGAGCTGGAGTCTGGCGAGGTCGGTTACAGCTCCACCGGCGGCGACTCGTACGGCACTTCGACCGGCGGTGACGGCGGCAACGCCAGCGGCGTGGGCAGCCACGGCGGTAACGGCGGAAGCGCGGACATCCAGAGCTCCAAGACCACCGACGGCGGATCGCTCGGTGGTCCCGGCGGCACGGCCAGTGGTACCGCGACCGGCGGTAACGGCGGCAACGCCACCACTGACAGCGGCGGCAACGGCGGTAACGGCGGCACCGGTGGCAACGGCGGCAAGGCCAGCATCGCCACCGGCGGTGACCCGGGCAACCTTGCCAACGGAACGTCGACCGGTGGCAAGGGCGGTGACGGCCTGGACGGTGGCACCGGCGGCCTCGGCGGGTCGAGCAGGCTCGACGCCTTCGGCAACGACGGCGCCGTCCAGCCGACGCCCTCCACCGCTACCGGCGGCACCGCGACCGGCGGCAGCGGCGGCAGCGGCACCGGAGCCGGCAACATCGGCGGTGTGGGCGGCGACGGCAACATCGTCAACACCGGTGGCACGCAGTCGGACGGCACGACGGCGACCGGCAGCAACGGCCCGAACACGCCGTAGTACCGGACACGAACGGGAGACCCCGCCGAGCGTGAAGTCACCTTCACGCTCGGCGCCCGAACGTGAAGGTGACTTCACGCTCGGCGGGGAGGGAAAGGGAAGTAGCCCCTACACCCAGTACGCCACCCGCGCCCGGTACTGGCGCAGCACCAGCGCGGCCACCGCCCACCCGACCACGGTCAGCACCAGCACCACCGCCCAGTGCCGCAGCTCCTGGTGCGCGCCCAGCAGCGGGGCCCGAATGATGTCGAGGTAATGCATCAGCGGGTTGAGCTCGACGACGTCGATCCAGCGCGACGCCCCCTGTGCCCGCAGCGTTTCGTAGTTCCAGATGATCGGCGTCATCAGGAACAGCAGCTGCACCACTGAGAACAGCAGTGGGGCGATGTCGCGGTAGCGGGTGGCCAGAATCCCGAAACACAGTGACACCCACACGCAGTTCAGTGCGATCACGAACAGTGCCGGAATCACCGAAAGATCCGCCCACGACCAGGGTTTCGGGAAGATCAGCGCGATCGGTATATAGATGACGATGTTGTGCGCGAACAGAATCATCTGCCGCCACACCAGTCGGTAGACGTGGACGCTCAACGGTGTCGGCAACTGCTTGATCAGTCCCTCGTTGGCGACGAACACGTCGGCGCCCTCCAGGATGGCCGCGTTCAACAGGTTCCACACGATCAGCCCGAGCGTCACATACGGCAGGTGTACGGCCAGGTCGAGGTGAAACAGCTTGGAGTACAACCCGCCCATCGCCACCGCGGTGGTGGCGGTGCCGATGGTGATCCAGAACGGTCCCAGTACCGACCGCCGGTAACGCTGCTTGATGTCCTGCCAGCCCAGGTGCAGCCACAGCTCGCGGCGGCCGAACCCGTCCACCAGATCGTCGCGTGCCCGCGCGAAACTCTTGGACTCCGCGGCCACATCGGTGAAACTCATTGCTGCCCCTCGGGTTTGACGAATTTCTCCCGGCGTCCCAGCCGGCGCAGCCGGACCCACTCGGCCAGCCCGGCCGGGTCGCGCCGCGACACCAGGAAGAACCAGCCGAAGCGCAGCCACTCCTGGACCAGTAGCCGCCGCATGCCGGGCTGGGCCATCAGGTAGCCGCGGTTGCGGTAGGTGAAATACCGCTTCGCCGCGTCATCGGGGTACTGGGTGTGCATCCGGCCGGCCAGGATCGGCTTGAACTCCTCGGACCCGCACGGATGCAGATAGGCGGTGTTCAGGCACGTCCCGAACGCCAAGCCGGAGCGCACCAGCCGCCGGTGCACCTCCACCTCGTCGCCGCGGATGAACAGCCGCAGATCGGGCACCCCCACCGCATCGAGCGCGTCGGCGGTGAACAGCGCCCCGTTGAACAACGACGCGATCCCCGGCAGCAGGTCCTCACCCGCTGCGCCGCTGCGCAATTCGCCGACCTCGCGCCGCCACACCAGGCCGCGGCGCAGCGGGAACGCCAGCCGGGACGGGTCGTCGATGTTGCACACCATCGGCGACACCTCGGCCAGTCCGTGTTTGGCGGCGCACGCCAGCAGCGTCGCCAGCACTCCCGAGTCGGCCGGGCGTCCGTCGTCGTCGGCCAGCCATACCCAGTCCGCGCCGGCAGCCAGGGCATGCAGCATTCCCAGCGCGAAACCTCCTGCACCGCCGAGGTTTCGCCGCGACCCGAGGTAGGTTGACGGCACCGCCACACCGTCCACCAGCTCACGGACCGCCGGATCGTTGTCGTTGTCGACGACGATCAGATGGTCCGGCGCCCGGGTCTGGGTGACCAGGGCCTTCAACGACTCGGCCAGCTGCGAAACCCGACGATGCGTGACGACGACGGCGTAGACGGTTCCGGTCACGCCTTTTCCTCGGACTGCGTCTCGGCCAGCACCTCACGCACGTGCCGGGCCGCGTCCGGGCCCTCATAGGCGCCGACCACCTCCTCGATCCCCCCGGTCATCTTGATGGTGCCGTGGTCGATCCACATCGCCGTCTTGCACAGCCGCGCCAGGAATTCGTTGGAGTGGCTGGCGAACACCAGGATTCCGGAGCGCTCCACCAACTTCTGCAGCCGGGTCTGGGCCTTCTTCAAGAACTCGGCGTCGACCGCACCGATGCCCTCGTCGAGCAGCAGGATCTCCGGGTCGATGCTGGTGACCACACCCATCGCCAGGCGCACCCGCATGCCGGTGGAGTAGGTGCGCAGCGGCATCGCCAAATAGTCGCCCAGCTCGGTGAATTCGGCGATCTCGTCGACCTTGGCGGCCATCTGCTTGCGAGTCTGCCCGAGGAAGAGCCCGCGGATGATGATGTTCTCGAACCCGGAGATCTCCGGGTCCATGCCCACCCCGAGGTCGAACACCGGCGCCACCCGGCCCACCACCGATGCCGACCCGCGCGTCGGCTCGTAGATGCCCGAAAGAAGCCGCAGCAGTGTGGATTTGCCGGCACCGTTGTGCCCGACCAGTCCCACCCGGTCCCCGAGCTCCAGCGACATGGTGATGTCGCGCAGCGCCTCGACCACCACCACGTTGGAGTTGTTGCGGCCGATGGCGCCGCCGGCCTTGCCGAGGAACGCCTTCTTCAGCGAGCGTGACTTGGCGTCGAAGATGGGGAATTCGACCCAGGCGTCCCGGGTCTCGATGCGCGGTTCGGTGGCAGACAAGGTCGGCTACAGGTATTGGCCGCTGTCATGAGCCGGTCCGCCGACCGTCGGGCCGGGCGGCAGCGCGCCGTGACGCATCTGCTCGAGCTGCGCGCGGGCCGCCATCTGCTGGGCGAACAGCGCGGTCTGGATGCCGTGGAACAGCCCCTCCAGCCAGCCCACCAATTGGGCCTGGGCGATCCGCAGCTCGGCGTCGGACGGGGTGGCGTCCTCGCGCAGCGGCAGCGTCAGCCGGTCCAGCTCCTCGCGCAGTTCCGGGGCCAGGCCGTCCTCGAGCTCCCGGATGCTGGCGGAGTGGATCTCCCGCAACCGGGCCCGGCTGGCGTCATCCAGCGGCGCCGAGCGCACCTCCTCCAGCAGTTGCTTGATCATGGTGCCGATCCGCATGACCTTGGCGGGCTGCTCGATCAGGTCGGTCAGCGACTGCTCATCGTCGGAGCCGGAGTCCCCGGGTATTCCCGCGGCCAATAGCCGCGGGTCGGCTCCGCTGATGATCTCGACGCCGTCCGTGCTGTCCAGATCGTCTGCGTCGTTACCGCTGGTGCTCACCGCGCTGTACCTCCCTGCCATTCGTAGATGCTGGCTCCGCCATTGTCGTAGATCTTGGCCCACGACCGCGATTTATCCAGTGACACTAGTCCGTCGGGCAGGGAGAACCCGCGCACCGTGGGGCTGCTGATCAGCACATAGCGGATGTTGAGGTCGTGCACGGCCTGTGCCACCCGCGGATCGGTGTCGGCGTCGTCGGCGTAGGCCCAGAAGATGAACCGCTGCGGTCCGGGGCCCTGCTGCTGCGGGTAGTCGTAGTGCGTCCACAGCGGGTGCAGGTCGGCGACGGCGTACATCCAGGCGCTGCCGTCCACGTTGGCATTGCCGATCACGGTGTCGCGGGCCCCCGGCAGCGCCGCCAGATGCGCGTACGCCTCCAGGTCGCGGGCGTCGACCATCACCGAGTCGTACTTGTCGCCGAACAGGAACGCGTGCCGGGGCAGGTAGTGCCAGGCCAGCCCGATCGTCGCCGCCGCCAGCAGCACCGCGGTCAGCGCCGGTCGGACCCGTTCGCCCACCGGCTTGGTCACCAGCGCGGCCAGTGTCGCCAGGCCGATCCCGGCCATCGGTATCAGCAGCAGCGTCATCGCCGCCATGATCCGGCGCGGGTCGCTGTAGAACAGGTGGGTGAATGTGCCGAGCACGGTGCCCACCCGGCCGCCCAACGGCGCCGAGGACTGCACCACCGCGACCACCAGCACCGCCCACAACGCCAGCGGCCAATACACCTTGCGGACCACCAGCAGCACCGCCCCGACGGCGGCCAGGCCGACCAGCGTGTATTGGATCGGGAAGTCGTTGAGGTGGCGGGTGTGCAGCAGCAGCGCGTCGCGCAGGCCGGACTTGCGGCCCTCGTGGGTGAGGAACGAGTGCCCGGCGATGATCTCGGTCTGCCTGCGCACACTCATCAGCTGCGGCAGCAGCAGCAGCCCGGCCGGCACCACCACCGCGGCCAGGGCCAGGGTGTCGCGCCGCTTGCCGCGCAGCGGGTTCCACAGCGCCCCGTCCTTGGGGCACAGCCACCAGGCCGTCGCCAGCAGCATCGTCACCACGCCCGCGGTCAGGTGCACCGAGAACACCCCGACCAGCGCCAGCACCGCCACCGGGATGCGGTCGCGCATGGTGCGCACGGCGGTGATCAGCACGAACGTCGGCACCACCAGCCCGTAGCCCACCAGGTTGGGCATGGCCGCGGTGCCGAACTCGACGTAGGGCAGCGCGGTGAACGACGCCGACAGCGCCGCGGCGGTGCCCGCTGACACCGCGGTCACCGCCGTGCTCGAAACCCGCTGCAGCAGGCCCCAGGTCAGCAGTGCGGCGCTGACCGGGAACAGCCATACCGACGAGACCAGGCCGGCCAGGGTGTAGCCGGTGGTGGGTGCGGCGCCGGTCAGCTGGCACAGCACCGCGGTCAGTGCGTGAAACGCCGACGGGTAGTAGAGCGGGGCGTGGGTTTCCACATTGCGCAGTTCGCCCATGTGGGTGGGCGAGGCCTGGCCGGTGTCGAGGATGAAGCGCACGGTGTTGGCGTGCCAGACCGCGTCCCAGGTGCTGGGGATGCTCTGCCAGTTGCCGATGCCGCGCACCGCCGCCCAGCCGATCAGCAGCATGCCCAACAACACTCCGGCGGCCACTATGAGCGTCGGCCCCAGGTCCGATCCCGGGGCCGACACGTGGATGCTGGGGCGGCGAGCCAGCAACGCCCGCAACCCTTTTGCCGAGCCGGCCACCGCCGCGCCCACCACCACCAGGGCCACGCACGCGGTGCCCGCGTTCCAGGGGATTCCCACCGCGCCGAACGGCACGATGACCAGGCCCACCAAGCCGTAGGTCAGGGCCGGTCCGACCGTGACGGCCAGCGGCCACGACAGCCGCGCACCGGCGCCGACGAGTGTCCCGGGCAGCACCAGCAGTAGTAGCGCGGCAATCATTCCGAAGCCCAGATGCACTGCACTAGTATGTCTGCCAAGGTGACACGGCTCAGCGCGGCGGGGGAGCTATCCGGTTATCCCCTCCTGCCCCGATCACCCGATCTTGAGAAGTTTTAAGGTGGCTGACATGGCCTATGACGTCGCCCGGGTGCGTGGACTGCACCCGACACTCGGTGACGGCTGGGTGCACTTCGATGCCCCGACGGGCATGTTGATCCCGGACTCGGTGGCGACCACGGTGTCGACGGCGTTCCGCGGATCGCTGGCGACGGCCACCGGTCCGCACCCGGCGGCCCGCCGCAGTGCGGCGGTGTTGTCCGCGGCCCGTCAGGCGGTGGCCGACCTGCTGGGTGCCGATCCGGCCGGGGTGGTGCTGGGTCCCGATCGCGCGGTGCTGTTGAGCGCGTTGGCCGATGCGGCGTCGTCACGGGTGAGCCTGGGCTACGAGACGGTGGTGACCCGGCTCGACGACGAGGCGAACATCGCGCCCTGGGTGCGCGCGGCCAACCGCTACGGCGCCAAGATCCGGTGGGCCGAGGTCGACATCGAGACCGGGGAGCTGCCGAGTTGGCAGTGGGAGAACCTGATCAACCCGTCGACCCGGCTGGTGGCGCTGCCGTCGGCGTCGGGGGTGGTGGGCACGGTCACCGATCTGCGGCCGGTCACCAAGCTGGTCCATGACGTGGGCGGTGTCGCCGTCGTCGACCATTCCGCGGCGGCGCCCTACCAACTGATCGACATCAACGACGTCGAAGCCGACGTGGTGGCGGTGAACGCGGCCTGCTGGGGCGGACCGCCGGTGGGTGCACTGGTCTTCCGTGACCCCGGACTGATCGACACGTTCGGGTCGGTATCGCTGAACCCGCTGGCCGTCGGTCCGGCGCGCCTGGAGGTCGGGCTGCACCAGTTCGGTCTGCTGGCCGGGGTGGTGGCCAGTGTCGAGTACCTGGCCTCGCTCGACGAGTCCGCCCGGGGCAGCCGGCCGGAGCGGCTGGCGGTCTCGATGCGGTCGGCGGGACAGTATCTGAGCCGGCTGTTCGAGTATCTGCTCAGCTCGTTGCGGTCGCTGCCGCTGGTGATGCTGATCGGCCAGCCCGATGTCCGCATCCCGGTGGTCAGCTTCGCGGTGCAGAAGGTGCCCGCCGAGCGGGTGGTGCAGCGACTGGCCGACAACGGCGTGTTGGCGATCGCCAACACCGGGTCGCGGGTGCTGGACGTGATCGGGGTGAACGACATCGGGGGAGCGGTCACCATCGGGCTGAGTCACTACTCGACGAGCTCCGAGGTCGACCAATTGGTGCGGGCGCTGGCGTCGCTGGGCTGATTCGCCACCGCAGCTTGGCCACCGCAGCTTGGTCACTACAGCTTGGTCACCGCAGCTTGGTCACTGCAGCTTCGCCACCGCAGCCGGGGAGTCGGGGTGTGATGATTGCCCGCCTCTGAGCGACAATCCTCGTTATGTCAGGCCAGTCGGCCCCGGCTGGCGGGACTGGCGAAGTCGCGGATGCGCCGGTACTCGAGGTGCCCCGCGCGACGCTCGCGAGGTGTCACCCGGAAGTAGTTGGTTGACATAACGTCGATTGTCGCTCAGAGGTGGGCGATGATCACTATGGTCCAGATTCGTCGCCCACCGATCACGCCGGGCAACGGGCGGGATCTGCTTCGCCCGGATCCGCCGCGTTTGTGATCCCCGCTACGCTGTGGGCGATCACCGAACAACTCCTTGAGACCGATCAGAAGATGGCAGATCAGACGATGGCAGAATCCACGACTTCCTTGGCTCCTTTGGCTCTGGACACCCTGGTGGACCTGCTGCAACAGCAGGCCGCGCGCCACCAGGACACGCCCGCGTTCATCTTCTGCCCGGAAGGCGACATCGAAGAGGCCCGGATCACCTACCGCGAACTGGATCGTCGCGCCCGGGCGATCGCCGCGAGCCTGCAGCGCAAGGGCGCTGCCGGGGAGCGGGTGCTGGTGCTGTGCCGTCCCGGGGTGGACAGCGTTGTCGGGCTGTTCGGCTGCTTCTACGCCGGCGCCGTCGCAGTCCCGGTCGACGAGCACTGGCCGATCCGGCGGGTCGAGACCGTCGTCCCCGAGGCGCATGCCCGCTTCGCGCTGGCGACCGCCAAGACCCAGGCCAAGATGAAGGCCGCCATCGCCGGCCTGACCGACGGATCGGTGACCTGGCTGGCGATGGACGAGCTCGACGACGACGGCGCGACCTGGGTGCAGCAGGACGTCGACGCCGACACCGTCGCGATGATCCAGTACACGTCGGGCTCCACCGGGGTGCCCAAGGGCTGCGTGCTGACCCACGGCAACTACCTGAGCAACCTGAAGGTCATGCGCTGGGCCCTGAACCCGGCCGATGACGCGCCCGTGATGAACAGCCCGATCAGCGGGGTGTCCTGGCTGCCGCAGTACCACGACATGGGGTTAGTCGGGGGCATCCTCGGCACCATCTACGGCGGCCGCACCACCGTGCTGATGTCGCCGAGCGCGTTCCTGATGCGCCCGATCCGCTGGTTGCAGGCGATTTCGCGCTTCGGCGCGACGATCACCGCCGCACCCAACTTCGCCTACGAGGCCTGCGTCAAACGCACCACCGCGGAGCAGCGCGCCGCCCTGGACCTGTCCAGCCTGTCGATCGCCGTGATCGGTGCCGGGCCGATCAGTGCCGAGACGCTGCAGTCCTTCACCGAGGCGTTCGCGCCGGCCGGTTTCCGGCCCGAGGCCTTCATTCCCGCCTACGGGCTGGCCGAGGCAACCCTGGGTGTGACGGGCATGTCCGAGTCGCCGGTGCCGGTGATCCGGCACTTCGACCGGCCCGGCCTCGGTGAGGAACGCGTCGTCGAGGTGGCAGCCGACGCCGCCGGGGCGGTGCCCCTGGTGGGTTGCGGCGCCAAGGCGGAGACGCAGGAAACCCTGATCGTCGACCCCGAGACCCGCTTGCGCCGCGAGCCCGAAGAGGTGGGCGAGATCTGGGTGTCCGGGCCGAGCGTCGGCGTGGGCTACTGGGGACGGCCCGAGGAGACCGAGCACGCTTTCAATGCGTACTTGGCCGACACCGGGGAAGGGCCCTACCTGCGCAGTGGCGACCTGGGGTTCTTCGCCGGCGGCGAGCTGTTCGTCACCGGCCGGTGTAAGGACTTGATGACCATCGGCGGCTACAGCCACTACCCCAATGACATCGAGCTGACCGTGCAGGCCTGCCATCCGGCGCTGATGCCCAGCCGCGGCGCGGTGTTCCAGTTGCCGACCCAGCGCAACGCTCCCGAGCACGTGGTGGTGGTGCAGGAGGTGCACCACCACGAGGCCGTCGGGGTCGACCTGAACGATCTGATCGAATCGATCCGGGCGGCGATCCGCACCCACCACGGCATCGACGCACAGGCTGTCGTGCTGCTCAAGCCGATGCGGATACCGACCACCACCAGCGGCAAGATTCAGCGCAGCGCCTGCCGCGAGCAGTATGTCTCCGGTGAACTGAAGCCGTTGGTCCAGTGGCAGGCGCCGCCGCAGCCGGATGACACCCCGGACGTCAAGAACGTGCTGGCCGGCGGCCTGCTGCAGCTGGCGGTGCAGGGGCTTGCGCGCCGGCGCGGGGCAACCGGCCGGCCGGGTCAGGGCTGATATTCAGTCGCTGTTCAGTCGCGCCGGGATTGCCGCTGCTGCAGCGAGACCCGCATCGCATCGGCCAGTTTGCCCAGATTCAGCCGTGGGCCCGTGCCGGTGGGCGTCGGCGCGTGCCACTCGGCGACCGGGGTGAAGCCGGCGTCGAGGAAGCGTTGCCGGCACGCGCTGCGCTGAATTTTGCCGCTGGTGGTGGTCGGAACCTGCATGGGTTCGACCAGCAGCACGTCGTTGGGTGAGATCCCGTGCTTGGCGACGACCGCTGCGCGGATGGCCTCGACGGCGCCGCTGAGGTCGGCCTCGAGGGAATTGCGATTCACTTCCTGTACCACGATGAGCTGCTCGTCGGCGTTCGGATTCGGTTTGACCGTGAACACCGCGCCGCGCCCCGGCATCAGCGCCGCATCGCTGGCGCTCACGGTGTCCTCGATGTCATTGGGGTAGTACTTGATGTCGCGGATCGTCACCAGGTCGTTCCACCGCCCGGTCACGAACAGCTCGTCGGCGCACATGAAGCCGAGGTCCCCGGTGCGCAGGAACGGTCCTTCCCCGGTGTCGGCCAGCGTCGCGCCGAAGGTGCGTGCGGTCTCCTCGGGGCGTCCCCAGTAACCCCGGGCGACGCTCGGACCGGACGTCCAGATCTCGCCGACCTGGTCGGGAGGGCACTGCAGCCGGGTCTCCGGATCGACGATCAGCACCCGCATCCCGTCCAGCTCGCGACCGCAGCCCACCAGCGCCAGCGCGTCGGGGTGGTCGGCGGGGACGTCGACCACGTGGTTGCGGCCCAGCTCGTTGCGGTCGACGTAGCGCGCGCCGGCGACCTCCGGGCTCTGCATGGCCGTGACCAGCAGCGCCGACTCCGCCAGACCGAAGGCGGCCTGGATCCCACCCAGCCGGAATCCGGCCGGTGCGAATGCCTCGGCGAAGTTCTGCAGGGTGGATGCCCGCACCGGTTCGGTGCCGATCCAGGCGTGCGTCAGGCTGGACAGATCCAGTGCCGCGCGCTGAGCGGGGGTGGTGGTCTTGACCGCGAGATCGTAGGCGAAGGTCGGCGCGCCGGTGATGGTGGCACGGTGCCGTGAGAGCATCTCCAACCAGCTCAGCGGCCGTTTGATGAACGTGTTCGGCGGCATCATGTACGTGGTGACGCCGACGTAGACCATCTCCAGGACGCCGCCGATCAGGCCCATGTCATGGTGCTGGGGCAGCCACCAGACCGCCACGTCGCCGTCGTGGCCGTTCCACCGCCGGCGGACGACCTCCATGTTGTGCATCAGATTGTTGTGGCTGACCATGACGCCCTTGGGGGACTTGGTCGACCCGGAGGTGTACTGGATCAGCGCGATGTCGTCCGGGTCGATGTCCGGCTCGACCCACTCGGGGGCGTCGGCGATCGGCCCGGAGTCGATGGTGCACCACTGCAGGGGGCGATCGGTGGTCAGCGCGTCGATCGGGGCGCGCACCCTGGCCTGCATGTCGGGGGTGGCCAGCGCGAAGTCGGCCTGGACGTCGACGGCGATCTGCTTGAGCCGGGACAGGGTCTCGTTCATCGGTGCGGCGATGGCGCCGGCGTAGACGCAGCCGAAGTACCCGACGGCGTTCTCCAGCCCCGGCTCGCAGGCCAGCAGCACCCGCTTCCCGGCGGCTCCGCGCCGCTGGAGATCGGCCGCGAGGGCACGCGCGCGGGCGTCGAGTTCTCGGTAGGTGAGCCGACCCTGCTCGGTTTGGCCGTCTGGGAAGAAACTGAACGCTAACTTTTCACCATTAACTTCAGCCTGCCGCTGCAGCATGGTCATCACGTTTGGTGCGGGCATGGTGGTCCCCACCTTAGCGGCCCGGCGGGCCGGCGGCAGGCCAGGCGAGTGGCGAACTGGCCATTAACAAAAAAATGAGAAAAACCTCGGTGATCGTATTCATAGGTTTCCGTACCAAAAGTTCCATATCGCGCTACGAGGCATTTACCAGCATTTCTAGGAGACTTCTCCTCGCAAATTTAACGTGTGGACAAACGTCAGATCTCATGTAACTTTAAGCAACCTTCATTGTCAGTTTTAGTAGGAGAGCATGATGCAGCTGGCGCTTCGCCCGTATGTCACACCCGGCGTAGTCATCGCGGGCGCCGCCCTGGTAGCGGTCAATGCGGCCGTTCCGGCGGCCGTCATGAAGCCCAATGCTGAGATTAGACAGGAACTTCACAGGGTCCAGCACCGTCCGGTTCAGCTCACCGCCGGTCCGGACTTCTTCTCCCCGTATGTCGACCTCTTCAACAACACCGCCACCAACCTGGTCGCGATGGGGTCTGACAACGGTTGGGGCAACCTGATCATGCAGATCCTCACCGACCCGTCGTCGCTGGCCCGGTTGCCGGAGGTGTTCGACTTCCTGACCAACCCCATGCCGGAGATCAGCGGCAGCGACCCGATGATGGTCATGCTCTCCCCGCTGCTGACCATCGGGCTGGGCATGGTCGGCCCGCTCGTCACGGTCAACAACGCCATGCACGCCATCAACGAGCAGATCTGGAACCCCACCAACCCGCTCGACCCGTTCGCGGCGATGTTCACCGCCCCGGCCGTGCTGCTCAACGCCTACCTCAACGGCACCGACACCCTCGACATCGCCGGTATCCATGTCCCCGCCTGGAACGGCATCCTGGCCCACGGCCAGAGCATGGAACTCGACCTCACCGCTTCCGACCTGGTCAACGGGATCAAGATCGGCGATGAGACCATCGCCGGCCTGCTTGACCAGACCGGGATCGGCACGCTGCAGATCTCCGGGATGCTGACCGGCCTGCTGAGCAGCCTGGGCCTGGGAAGTCAGACTCCCGTCGACCTGCTCAACGACATCGGCCTCGGCGGCCAGCAGATCAGCGACGTGGCGATGACCCTGTTCAACGCTGTCGGGATCGGCGACCCCACGGTGTCGGACATCTTCACTCAGCTGGGCGTCGGCAACCTGCAGGCGGCCAACGTCGTCATCGACTTCACCCACGCGCTGGGCCTCAACAACCCGATGATCACCGATATCACCGACAGCTTCGGGGTGGGTGACCTCAAGCTGGCCGATCTCGGCATGACCGTCCTCGACGCGCTGGGCATCGGTGACCCGACGGTCAGCGGCCTACTCGGCACGATCGGCGCTGACGGCCTGACGCTGAACGGATTGCTGAACACCGCGGTCGACGCGCTGGGCCTCGGCGGGCAGACCCCGGCCTCCATCATCGACGCGTTCGGTGGCGGCGACCTGACCACCCACGAGGTGATCGGCTCACTGCTCAATGGCCTGGGCCTGGGCAACCAGACCATGTATGACCTGCTGAGTCAGGCGGGCGTGGCCAACGTCGACATCGGCGACATCGTGGTCAGCGTCCTCGGTGATGCGGGGAACACGTCGATGACCGACGTCCTGGACGCGGCGGGCTTCGCCGATGTCACTGTCAAGCAACTGACCGACATGATGGGTCTCACCAACCTGTCACTGGGCACCTTGTTCGGCAACCTGCAGAGCATGGGCGTGATCGGGAACCTGACGATCAACGACTTCATCGCTGCCACCGGCGGTACCCCGCTGGACAAGGGCGGCGACACTTCGCTGATCTCCGCCCTCGGCGGCACGACCCTCGGTTCGATCCTGGCCGACCAGGGCATGCTCGACTCGCCGCTGTCGGCGCTGCTCGGCGACATGGGCACGATGACCCTGGCGGACATGATCCGCGAGAACTTCGCGATGCCGCTGATCGACATGCTCGCCGGATCCGGCATGGCCGACATGACCCTGAACGACATGGTCCTTTCGATGATGCCCGACCAGCCGCTGGCCGACCTGCTCGGTCCGATGGGCTCCACGACCCTCACCGATCTGATCAACCAGATGGTCCCGGCCAACATCAGCATCGTCGACATGCTCAACGACGCGGGCATCGGCGGCCAGACCATGAGTGAACTGCTCAACGGGCTCTTCGGCGACCAGACCGTCAACAATGCACTCGACGACGGGGGCGTGGGCGGTATGCACCTGGACGACATCATCAGCCAGGCGCTGGGCACCGGCACCATCAACGACATGCTGAACCAGTTCGGCATCGGCGGCCAGAACCTCAGCGACCTGTTCGACCAGTTCTTCGGCACCACGACCATCAGCGACGGGCTCATCGATCTGGGACTGGGCGATCAGACCCTGAACGAACTGATCGACTCGCTGTTCGGGTCGATGACCGTGAGTTCCCTGCTGGGCGACTTCGGCACGCAGACCGTCAACGAACTGCTGGCCTCCATGGGGCTGGGCGATCTCACCGTGATCAACGCCCAGATCGAAGAATTCTTCGGTTCGATGGCCTACTTCATCGATGGCCTGCCCAACCAGATCGCGGCGGTGCTCGGTGCTTAAACGACCCGAGCGGCCTGAACGACTCAGCAACTTCGGAACTTCCGTCCGGGAGGGCATCATGCAGCAAACGCTTCGTCCATACGTCACCACCGGCCTGGCCATCGTCGGGGCGGGCCTCGTCGCGGTCCCGGCCGCGGCCTCACACGCACCGCAGCTGCAACGTCAGCTCGCGGTCGTCGAGCAGCGGGCCGTCGCACTTACCGCCGGTGGTGACTTCTTCTCGCCGTACACCGACCTGTTCGCCCACACCGCGGCCAATCTCCAAGCGCTGAACCAGAACTCGGTCGACATGTGGGGTCTGCTGCAGCACATCTTCACCAACCCGCAGCAGGCGCTGGCCGGCATCCCGGACGTCATCAACATCTTCACCAACCCGCTGCCCAGCATCGACGCGCAACTGATGCCCTTCCCGGCCGACATCTCGGTCCAGCTGCCGATGTGGATGAGCTCGATGCTCGCCGGAATCGGGCCGTGGATCACCATGTTCAACGCCATGCAGGATCTGTGGGGCCAGATCTTCAACTTCAGCGACCCGATGGCGGCCCTGTCCGCCTTGTTCGGTGCGCCGGCGATCCTGATGGACGCCTTCCTCAACGGCCACAGCGGCTTTGACATCGGCGGCTTCAGCCTTCCGCTGTTCAACGGCCTGCTCGCCACGAGCCAGCTCGGGATCAACATCGACATCGGCACCATCGTCGATGCCACCGGGATGGGCAACGAGACCCTCACCGGCCTGCTCACCCAGGCCGGTATCGGCGACACGCCGCTGGACACCCTGATCATCGGTCTCCTCGACCAGCTCGGCTTCGGCCACATGACGCCGGTGGACCTGCTCAACGACTTCGGCGTGGGCCAGGAGTCATTGTCCGAGTTGCTGATCAACCTGCTCAACGACGCGGGCATCGGCAACCCCACCCTTGCCGAACTGCTGACCGACCTCGGCGGCATCAGCCCGGACGACTCGGTGGCCAGCCTGATCATCGCGCTGCTCAACTCGACCGACATCGGCAACCCCACGCTGTCCGGGCTGATCCTGGACTTCATCGGCGGCCCCGACCAGTCCCTGGGCGGTCTGATGAAGGACCTGCTCGGTGCCACCGGCACCGAGACGCTCTCCAGCTTTGTCGACCCGTCCTGGACCGTCGGCGGTCTGTTGACCGACGCGTTGGGCAACCCCCCGCTGACCGATTTCTTCGAGCAGCTGGGCCTCGGCAGCATGACCCTCGGCAGCATGGTCGGCGGCATGTTGGGCGAGATGGGCAACGACACGCTCATCGACCTGCTCAACACCGGCTTCCTCGGGCCGGACATCACCGGCAACACCGGACTGCTCGAAATGCTCGCTTCGATGTTCCCGCCCGGCACCACCTTCAATGACTTCATGGGCGAGTTCGGCAACATGACCGTCGGGGAAATGCTGTCTGACATGCCGGTCGGGGAGAACACTCTCGGCATCGATCCGACCATGAGCATGGCCGACATCAAGTTCACCCAGCTGATGTCGATTGCCGGTATGGGCGACACGCCGCTGGCCGAGCTCTCTCCGGAGAACGCCAGCCTGATCAACAAGATCGGCAACCCCACGCTGAACGCGTTGTTGGGGACCAACACCGTCGCGCAGACCCTGCAGAACCTGAATCTCTACAACATGACGATGAGCCAGGCCGTTCAGGCCATGGGCCTGTCCAACTACCAGTTGGAGACCCTGTTCACCGGCTTGGGCAACCTGAGCGGCAACGTCACCCTGGAGCAGTTCTTCACCGAACTGGGCTTCAACCCGACCCTGTCGGAGCTCCTGGAGCGCGTGCTCGACGGCATGGGCCTGAGCGACACCACCCTGCTGACCCTGTTCACCGATTGGGGAATGGGCAGCATCGGACTGAGCAGCCTGATCGATGCGCTCGGCCTGGACAACATGAACATCTCGTCGATGCTCAACGCTCTTGGTCTGAACAACATCGACCTGGACATGTTCATCGACCGAATGGGCTTGAGCGGCATCTCGATTGCCGGTGTACTCAGCGATCTCGGCTTTGACAACAGGCACCTCGACGACGTCATCAACGACCTGTTGGGCACGTACTCGATCGGCAGCATGCTGGGCGGTCTCGGTCTCGACGAGGTGTACCTCGACAGCTTCATCACCGACATCATGACCAGCCTGTTGGGCGACCCGACCGTGGGCACCTTCCTCGGCTGGCTTGGCCTGGACAACAACGATCTGGACACCATCGTCGCGAACCTCGGCCTGGGTGGCGTGACGATCAACTCGCTGCTCGACAGTCTGGGCTTGGGCTCCACCACCATCGACAACCTGCTCAGCGGGTTGGGCCTGTCGGACCTCGGTCTAGTCGATGTCAATTCCGACTTCTTCGGGATGATCCCGCAGTGGCTCAACGACATTCCCCAGCAGATAGCCGAGGCGCTGGGCTTCTACGGCTGATCCTGCGGCTACGGCACGCCGATGTTCCAGAACTAAACGACAACCAGAGCTAGCACAACTGTGGGCCAGCACAGATAGGAAAACCCAAATGGCTGTAGGGCGTAACACTTCGGGCAACGGACAGCAGAGCCGGCAGCAGCGCCGGCGATTGCTAGCTGCCGGTAGTGCGGTCGGGGCGTTTTTGGCGTTCGGCGTGGCTCCGGTGGCGGTGGCTCCGGTGGCGCAGGCCGATGAAATGGATTGGGTTACCG
>NZ_CP084029.1:4550499-4587168 GCF_020181615.1 [Mycobacterium] crassicus | reverse complement strand
GAACTCTTTCGGATAAGGCCTGGGCACAAGGACATCCTTCCAGCCCACCCCACAGGGCAAGCCAACTCAGATGTCACCTATCCGTGCAGCAGACCCCCTCGCACCCAAGCCTCGTCCGTACAAGCCGCCGAAGTAGCCGAAAAAGCCTGGCGGGTCGGGCTGCGTTCCAACCAGCAACCGATGGATTATGGCGCGACAGGTCCTGAAGGTTCCGGTCACGACTGGTCCTACGTTGCAGCGCAATAGCTTTCGTCCGCAAAGCGCCTACTGAATCCTGTCGATTCCCGGTGTTTCGCAGTCATTATCGGTGAATAAGCGATGGGTAGAGCGTTCATAAGATCCGGTTAATTGCGTTAGCCCAGACCAGCTCGGCGACGGACCACGGATGCGTTGAAATGAAGTTCTACCAAGCACACAAGCGCCTGAAGATCCGCCTTACAGACGACGGTTGTAAGCCTTGAGAATCTCCCGGTATTTCAGCAACGTGTCATCGAGCGACTGTTCCGGGGCTAGCAATTTTCTCCAACCGCCATCGCCAAAACGGTCGATCGCTTTTCGAAAGCGCATCTCCGCGGAGGGCGCAACGTCGTCCCAGTTGTTGCTTACGTGCACCCATCGCCCCTCCCCAACGAACTCGCCCGCGTTCGGGCCATGGCTGTAGCGCCCCTGCTTCTGCGGCAGGAGATGCTGGACGAGCCCCGTCCGATACTCCACGTCGTGGCATAGGTCCTCATATCTAGCCCAGTCCATCCCATTTTCCGAGAAGAAGTCGGCCAGCGCGGTTTTCAACAAGTGGCTAGACGGATACTGCCACCGCCCTCCGTTCCACCTCGGCAAACCATCGGCAAAGTCGCGATCAATGACATTCAGGAGGTGTAGAACGTCGGCTGCCACGGTAGACCGACCAGAGTGAAATGGATCATCCCACTGCGGGATGGTTAGCAATGCTAGTAGGAGATCGTCTCTTCCTTGGCCGATTGCCTCGATTGACATGGCACGCAGTGCGAGCAAGGCGGGATAGTTCCTAAGTCCTTCGACCGTCTGAACGATGGGTTGCTGAACTATTCCTTGCGCGGGTTGCCGGGCTGCGGGCGGCCCGTCAAGCAGGGACTGCAGTGCTTCGACCCATAGGTTTATGTGAGAGCCGTCGTCGTACCGCACGCCCTGAACGACCAAGGCAAGGAGTGGCTTGGTTGCCTCCAGAAGTGTGTCCAAGTACGCATCCATCGTCGCCCAATCGCGAGCGGTTGTGGGCACTTTACCTGCCAGTGATTTGAATACCCCGTGAACGCTGTCGAGGACCATGTCGCGAAGTTCTATTCGCCTCAATGGGTTTGGGAGGGCGCGCTTTAGGCGCGCGATAGCCATGGCAGTGCTTAGCGGCGGTTCGGCCAACTGCTGCAACGCCTCCACGCTCGCGTTCAACAACGTGAACAAACTGTCCGCGTCGTCAGACTCGACGATATGACCGCCGTGTTGTGCCAGCAAGTTGCGGGCGGCGTATCCGCGCGAAGACCTGCTGTCCCAATAAAGCGGATACCGCCTCGGGGTCGATTCGAGAATATGGACGAGCGCCTTGTCCCAGTCAGCCGACCAGCCGCTAATCAGTAGGCCGTATTCGTTGAAGACGCGACTAAGTAGTTGCGTCCACGGCTCCGGGTAGGCGCTCAACTCGTCGATGGTGTTACGCGTGTCCAGGTCAGTCCAGTCGCCGTGAAGCTTGATGACGGTGACGATCCCATGGGCGAGTGGGGTTGCGGCCCGTATTGCTTCATGCCGACTGATCACCTGATATGTCACGCCGAGGGTATCGAGAGCTTGCTCTGCAAGCCTGTCGAAGTTGGTTGCGATTACGACTTTGACCCAGCCCGCTTTTGCCAACTGCGCGATCGCTCTGTGCGCTGCCGTCGGCTCCTTCCGCCCGGCCTCGCGGTCCTCGTCGCTGGCCACGAAGTACTTCGCCAATATGCCTTGGCGGGCCGCAGGCGTAGAAGCAAGGGAGTGGAGTAGTGATGAGTAGCCGAGTTCGCCTTCGCCGTGCTGCTGCCACCAGCTTTCAGGGTCCGATTCCGCGAGTCCATGTGATTCCTTATCGTCAGCGTTGTCAGCGACTGCGACACGTCGAACGAGGTCCTTGACTATCTCCCACCCAGTCGGGATCCCTGCGGCTCGGGACACACCAGAACCAATCAGCAAGGCGTATACGCCGGGCTGAGCATGAACACCCGAAGCCAGCATGACTCGAGGTGACAGTGCACTGCTTGGCGAAACAGACGACATATCGACTCCCCCCAGATGCGGATCGGATCCTTTGCCCACTGATGGCTGATGTCTGGTCAGCTCCTGCTCCGACAAACGCAGGATATCGGCGTGTAGCCGCGCTCTCTGCGGGACACACCGCTTGCTGCAGTCGCTTCATGGACGACCACACGGCGCGAAGTCACACGTCGCGAATCCGTCACTACCTAAGCCGAAGGACACGGTGTAGCTGAGTGCACCGGTCTTCAAAGTGCCCCTTACGTCTCAAATCTTTAGATCTGGGACGCGTTGCTAGGAAGTCGCTGATGCTTGGAGCATTCCAGGCAACCCAATCTCAGAAGTCGCCTGAAAACCGTTGTCGCCTATCGTTAGTTCTGGAGATGGCTGATCTCGTTCAAACGTCCCACGTGCCGTCGCTGGTGATGACGTCAATCGAATTGGTGGCGGTCCGAGCACTCAAGCACGAGAGTCGGCAGAGCATCCGCGTATCGCCATGCCTCCCGCGTCTGCCCCGAACCTCCGCACCATCAACGCGAAGTTGGATGACCTGTTAGTGTCCTGCGCCGTGACCACACCCCCTGCACCACCGCCAGGTTGGTACCCCGACCCCTCGGGTGGCAACGGTCGTCGTTATTGGGATGGTTCAGCATGGGGCCCGTTAGAACCCCAACCTCAGCAACCGGGCCCGAGCCCTCTATCGGGACTCTCGCACGAAGGACCGCCACTAGAACACCCGCAGAACGCACTCCTGGAGTGGCTGCGAAACGCCTCGCTTGCTAAGACATTCCTGCTGTTTGTGGTGGCCAGTGGCCTCCTGGCCGCACTCCTATCGGTGACAGTCAGGACCCAAGAACAAAAAACCTGTCCCCTTCCCCCAACCGTGGGCGAGTTGCATGACAATCGGTCGAGCCTGTCCTTCTCTGATCTGGCCAGTGATTGGAACGAAGAGGGGCGCGTCGGCCAGGAGGTGCGGGACGGAAAGTTTGCCTTCGTGGTGGCCGAAATCGACGCGTGCGTCGGCCAACCGGTCAAAGTCACGGTGAATGTGACCAACACTAGCAACGTGCCGTGGACGTTCTCCCCGGACGACCAAGTCCTGCTGAGGGAGCCTTCCCGGCCAACCGGTGAAGTCCCTAAGGGCGGATTCAGTTGCCGGCGGTGTGACGGTGTCGGGAAGGATTTGAATATCAATCCCGGCGATTCGGTCGCGACGGTAGCGCTGTTCGACATCCGAGGTGATGATCCATCAATCACTGCAGTCGAGCTACACGACTCCGGGCTTTCCATGGGAGTCAAGGTTTTTCCCTGAACCCGCCAAAAGTGGTTCTAGCGGTGCCAGCTGTTGCGGGCCCTGCACCAGCTTTACTCGGCATTGAGATCTCCGAACGTTAGATCTGACGCCTCTACGCGCCCGAGCGCTCCTCACCCTTGGCCAACGGTTGCGGTGCGAAAGCATCGGAATTGTGCTCGGGTACGGCACACGACTCAGCCGGAGAGCAAGCGGAGGTTCGATCAGCACCGAGGACCACGGGCGCGATGGTTAGACGGCTAATGATGAGCGGCGAATGGCCGCGACCCGCAGCGCCCTGCTTCTCCGCGCTTACGCCCGCCGTTAGGCGCTGGCCTTGCGCTTCCGCTTGGCCGCCTTGGCGGGTTTGACCGGAGCGCCGAGGATTTCGGCGAGGAACTTGCCGGTGTAGCTCTCCGGGACGGCCAGCACCTCCTCCGGGGTGCCGGCGGCCACCACGGTGCCGCCGCCGGACCCGCCCTCGGGACCCATGTCGATGATCCAGTCCGCGGTCTTGATCACGTCCAGGTTGTGCTCGATGACGATCACCGAATTGCCCTTGTCGACAAGGCCGTTGATGACGACCAGCAACTTGGCGATGTCCTCGAAGTGCAGTCCGGTGGTGGGCTCGTCGAGGATGTAGATGGTGCGCCCGGTGGAGCGCTTCTGCAACTCGGAGGCCAGCTTCACCCGCTGGGCCTCCCCGCCGGACAGCGTCGGCGCGGGCTGGCCGAGCCGCACATATCCCAGGCCGACGTCGACCAGGGTGCGCAGGTAGCGGTGGATGCCGGTGATCGGCTCGAAGAACTCCGCCGCTTCCTCGATGGACATGTCGAGTACTTCGGCGATGGTCTTGCCCTTGTAGTGCACCTCCAGGGTCTCCCGGTTGTAGCGGGCGCCGTGGCAGACCTCGCAGGGCACGTAGACGTCGGGAAGGAAGTTCATCTCGATCTTGATGGTGCCGTCGCCGGTGCAGGCCTCGCAGCGGCCGCCCTTGACGTTGAACGAGAATCGGCCCGGCTGGTAGCCGCGCACCTTGGCCTCGGTGGTGGCCGCGAACAGGGTGCGGATCTTGTCGAACACCCCGGTGTAGGTGGCCGGGTTGGACCGCGGGGTGCGACCGATCGGTGATTGGTCGACCCGCACCAGCTTGTCCAGGTAGTCCAGCCCGGTGATGCGGGTGTGCCGGCCGGGCACCAGCCGGGCGCCGTTGAGTTTGTTGGCCAGCACCGACGCCAGGATGTCGTTGACCAGCGTCGACTTGCCCGAGCCGGACACCCCGGTCACCGCGGTGAGCACCCCCAGCGGGAACGCCACGTCGACCCCGGCCAGGTTGTGCTCGCGGGCCCCGACCACCCCGAGCTGGCGGCGGAGATCCACTGGACGCCGAACATCGGGCACCGCAATGGTTTTCGCGCCCGACAGGTAGGCGCCGGTGATCGAATCGGGGTTGGCCAGTAGCTCGGCGTACGGGCCGCTGTGCACGATCCGCCCGCCGTGCTCCCCCGCGGCCGGGCCGATGTCGACGATCCAGTCCGCGTGCGCGATGGTGTCCAGGTCGTGCTCGACGACGATCAGGGTGTTGCCCAGATCACGCAGCCGCACCAGGGTTTCGATCAGCCGGCGATTGTCCCGCTGATGCAGCCCGATCGACGGCTCATCGAGCACGTACAGCACCCCGACCAGACCCGAGCCGATCTGGGTGGCCAACCGAATGCGTTGTGCCTCACCGCCGGACAGCGTTCCGGCCGCCCGCGACAGGGTCAGGTACTCCAGCCCGACGTCGAGCAGAAAGCTCAACCGCGACTGGATCTCCTTGAGCACCTGGCCGGCGATGGCCTGCTCGCGCGGGCCGAGGGTGAGCGCGCCCAGGAAGTCCGCGCAGTCCGCGATCGACAGATCACACACCTGCGCGATGGATCGGCTGCCGTAGTCCCCGGCGGCCAGCGTCACCGCCAGGATCTCCGGCTTGAGCCGGGTGCCGGCACATTCCGGGCACGGCACGTCACGCATGAATCCGGCGTAGCGTTCCTTCATCTGCTCGGATTCGGTCTGTTCCATCTTGCGCTGCAGGAACGCCATCACGCCTTCGAACTCGGCGTAGTAGGAGCGGGTCCGGCCGTAGCGGTTGCGGTAGCGGACGTGCACCTGCTCTTCGGAGCCCTCGAGAATCGCCTTGCGGGCCTTGGCCGGCAGTTTGCGCCACGGGGTGTCCACGTCGAAGCCCAGCGACTCGCCCAGGCTCGCCATCATCCTGGTGAAGTACTCACTGGTGGGCCCCATCGACCACGGCACCACCGCGCCCTCGGCCAGGGTGCGGTCCGGGTCGGGCACCACCAGGTCGGCGTCGACCTCCTTGCGGATGCCCAGCCCGGCGCATTCCGGGCAGGCCCCGTAGGGCGAGTTGAACGAGAACGAGCGCGGCTCCAGGTCGTCGACCGACAGCGGATGTGCGTTGGGGCAGGCCAGCTTCTCGGAGAACCGCTGCTCGCGATGCGGGTGGTCGTCTTCGCGGTCGACGAACTCCAGCACCACGATGCCGTCGGCCAGACCCAGCGCCGTCTCGATCGAATCCGTGAGCCGCTGCTTGGCCGACTCCTTGACCGTCAGCCGGTCCACCACGACGTCGACGTCGTGTTTCTCCTGCTTCTTCAGCTTGGGCGGATCGGTGAGCGGATACACCGTGCCGTCGACCCGAACCCGGCTGTAGCCCTGGGTGTTCAACTTGTCGAACAGGTCGACGAACTCGCCCTTGCGGGTGCGCACCACCGGGGCCAACACCTGGAAGCGGAGCCCCTCATCCATGGCCAGCACCTGGTCGACGATCTGCTGCGGAGTCTGGCGGGCGATCCGCTCGCCGCAGACCGGGCAGTGCGGTGTGCCGGCCCGGGCGTAGAGCAAGCGCAGGTAGTCATACACCTCGGTGATGGTGCCGACCGTCGAGCGCGGGTTGCGGTTGGTGGATTTCTGATCGATGGACACCGCCGGCGACAGGCCCTCGATGAAGTCGACGTCGGGTTTGTCCATCTGGCCGAGGAACTGGCGGGCGTAGGCCGACAGGGATTCGACGTAGCGGCGCTGGCCCTCGGCGAAGATCGTGTCGAAAGCCAGCGACGACTTGCCCGACCCGGACAGGCCGGTGAAGACGATCAGCGCATCCCGCGGCAGGTCGAGGTCCACACTGCGCAGGTTGTGTTCACGCGCACCCTTGACGATCAGCCGATCAGACACGGGTTCCATGCTATGTGCCGGTACCGACAGCCGCCTCAGGGCCAGTACCGTTGCGGACATGACCCCACAGATCTCGGTTGACGACAGTTACACCGGGCATGTCGCCCCAGGAACCGCGGCCCGGCGCGTGCTGCCCGGCGTCTCGATCATCAAGACGTCGGTGGGCCCGATGGACAACAATGCCTACCTGGTGACGTGCACCAACACCGGCCAGACCCTGCTGATCGACGCCGCCAACGACGCCGAGAACCTGGTGGCCCTGGTGCGCGAGCAGGCGCCCACGGTGTCGCTGATCGTCACCACCCACCAGCACTTCGACCACTGGCAGGCCCTGCCCGAGGTCGCCGAGGCGACCGGGGCACCGACGGCCGCGCACGCACTGGACGCCGAGCCGCTGCCGGTGAAGCCGGACCGGATCCTGGCCGAGGGCGACACCATCACGGTCGGGGATCTGACGTTCGACGTGATTCACCTGCAGGGCCACACCGAAGGGTCGGTGGCGCTGGCGCTGGACGGTGCGGCCACCGGCGGCGTGACGCAACTGTTCACCGGCGACTGCCTATTCCCGGGCGGGATCGGCAAGACCTGGCAGCCCGGTGACTTCGAACGGCTGCTCGGTGATGTCGAGACGAAGGTGTTCGGCCGGTTCGGCGACGACACCGTCGTCTACCCCGGGCACGGTGATGACACGACGGTCGGCGCCGAACGCCCCCATCTGGACGAATGGCGCCAGCGGGGCTGGTGAGTCCTTCGAATCGTGCCGAGCCGATGATCCAGCAGGGACAACAGACAAATATGCAATCTTTCCAGAGTTGCTGGATATTCAAATAGATTTACAAGGATCGAGCGGCGTCGCTCACCTCGACAGGATCCAAACGCATCGGCGTTCTCAACGGCGCCGAAAAGGGAAGGTCGGGCGGGTAGACGTTCGATGGAATCAATATTCCGACGTTCATGAGCCTCGGTTCGATGCCAAATTCCTTCAGCTCTCTAACAATTTCCATCTCGTACTTTCTCCAATAAGTCCGCAAGAACGCGTTGCAATCTGGGAATATGACCGGAGGTTCCGTTTCCGTTAGCGCAACGTCCTGCCGCTTGTCGTTACCAGGCCGGCGATTGATCGTGTGTGCGCCCGACATGGAAATATTTACAAGAATCAATCCATCCATTTCGTTCTTTTCCAGACGCCGGTAATCCCAATAGACCATGCCACATATCGCTATTACGACCGCAATGACGCCCACAGGAGTAATAACAGACACCCAGAAGGTTTTCAACGAGATAAGATTATTTTGCTGCAGCAAGTACAAACCGCTTATCCACCAAATTAAATTTCCAAGCAACGAGCCTAGTGCACCAACGAGAAGGTTTGACCCAAACGATTTCCACTTGGATTTTGCAATCATGGCGCGAGTCTCTCATACGGATTCGGGGTTCCCGGAAGGGTCGGGCAAGACCCGACAATCTCGCAACTGCGTGCGGTTGCCCGACGATGTGAGTCGCAAGACTTTCGACAGGTTCGGCGACAATAACGTCGCATCTCCGGGTGGCCGGTAACGTCGCAGTCGTGCCACTGCAGATCACCTTGGCGCAAGTCGTCACGGGACTGGGCGCAGGCCTGATGATCGGGGCGCCTGCCGCCTCGGCGGCTCCGGACAGCATGGGATGTCAGCCGTGGGGCTGGAATCAACACCTCTGCGATGGCCCGATTCAGGCCGAAAGCACCTGGCAACGCTGCCTGGAGGTGAATCAGATCCTCCTGCACGCCACCCAATCCACGTGTTTCACGCTGGGCAACGATCACCCGTTGCCCGCGTTCCAGCCGCCCGGGCACATCGACACCCCGACGTAGCGGAGCCCCTGGGCCTAGCCGGTGGTGTGGACGATCAGCACGTCGATCTTGGAACGGCGGGACACGTTGGCCGGCACCGAACCGAGCAGCCGCCCGGCGATCGTGCTCAGGCCGACATTGCCGACCACCAGCAGGTCGGCGTTGACCGACTCGGCCAGGTCGACCAGCGCGTCGACCGGGGCGCCGACGATGGCCTTCTCCTCCACCTCGTGGGCCCCGCCCTTGACCGCCCGCTCCTTGGCTTCCTTGAGGATCGCGTAGATCGGCGCGTTGCCGGAGGCCTGGTATCCCTCATCCTTGAGGGCGTCGGTCGCCCGCGGGTCGTCCGCATGCGGCAGGTAGGCGGTGGCGATGACGAGCTTGGAGCCCGCTTCGGACGCCAGGTGAGCGGCACGGTCCACGGCACGCAGCGAAGAATCCGAGCCGTCCGTACCGACCACGACGGTCTTGTAGCCGCTCATCCGTAACCCTCTCGGTGATGTGTTGCAATATTCGCTAGTAAGCCATGGCGACATTAACGCGTCAGCGGCCCCGATGGGCGCAATTGGCCTCACGTGTCCACCACACCCGGGCCGGTTCGGCGACGTGAATCAGGATTCGCGGCCCTGGTGACGTACCCGACACCAGGTGCCCGGCGGTAGTAGCGTGAGTTCTCATCAGCCTCATCCGAACCGACAGCGCACGCCGTTGAGCCTGGTTGCGACCCGGGAACCGGTGAGCACAACGGCGGGCCCGGCCCGCCGGTGGCGGCGCCCGCACGACGCGGTTGTGATCGCGGTCGCAGCAACCGTGATCAGCGCCATCGGGGCGAGTCGGCCGTCCATTTGGTTCGACGAGGCGGCCACCATCTCCGCCTCGACGCATCGGTCGCTGCCCGAGCTGTGGCGACTGCTGACGCACATCGATGCCGTGCATGGTCTCTATTACCTGTTCATGCATGGCTGGTTCGCGGTGTTCCCGGCCACCGAGTTCTGGTCGCGGCTGCCGAGTTGTCTGGCGGTCGGCGTCGGGGCCGGCGGTGTGGTGGTGCTGTGTCGCCAGTTCAGCGGCCGGCAGCTGTCGGTGTGCGCGGGCGTGCTCTATGCCGTACTCCCGCGGGTGACGTGGGCCGGGGTCGAGGCCCGCCCGTACGCGTTTGCGGCGGCCGCGGCGGTCTGGCTCACCGTGCTGTGCGTCGGTGCGGCACGTCGCAATACCGTGCCGCTGTGGGCGGGCTACGGCGCCGCGGTCGTGGCGTCGACACTGCTGAACCTCTTCACGGTGCTGGTGGTGGCGGCGCACCCGGTGGTGCTGTCGGGCCGCGCGCCCTCGGCGAGGCGGCGCTGGGCGACCGCGACCGGCGTCGCGCTGGCGGTGCTGGCCCCGTTCCTGGTGCTGACCCAGAACCAGATCCGGCAGGTCGCCTGGATTCATCCGCTGAATCTCGCCACCGTCGTCGAGATCGCGCAGGAGCAGTACTTCGAACAGAGCATCGCGTTCGCGATCCTGGCCTGGCTGGTGCTCACCGCTGCCGTCGTCGCCGTTCGACACGGTGCCCGCCCGGCGCCGGACCCGGACACGCGCCGACTGGTGGTCCTCTGCGCGACCTGGATGCTGGTCCCGACGCTGGCCACGCTGGCCTATTCGGTGGCGGCGAGTCCGATCTACTACCCGCGGTATCTGATCGGTACCGCTCCTGCGATGGCGATCGTGCTGGCGGTCGCCGTCACCACGATCGCCGGCTCACGTCGGGCGGTGGTCGGCCTGGTGGTGGTGCTGGCGGTTGCGGCGGCGCCCAATTACGTTGTCGGTCAGCGTGATCGGTACACCAAGGAAAAGGGCTGGGACTACAGTGCGGTCGCCGACGTGATCGACACGCACGCCCGGGCCGGGGACTGCCTGCTGATCGACAACACCACCCGGTGGTTGCCCGGCCCGATCCGGGCGCTGCCGGCCGGACGGCCCGCTGCGTTCGCCAAGCTGATCGACCCCGGCCTGGGGCCGCATCGGCAGAAACTGGGACGGCTCTGGGACGGGCACCTCGCGGTCTGGGCACTGACCGATCAGCTCAACCGGTGCCCGACGATCTGGACGATCACCGACCACGACCACAGCCTGCCGGCCCATCAGCTCGCGGCGATGCTGCCGCCGGGTTCGCGGTTCGCCCGCACACCCGACGGCCGGGTGCTGCACGAACTGGGCTTCCACGTCGTCGAACGCTGGCAGTTCACCTTCAGCCAGGTGATCAAGTCCACCCGGTAAAAGCCCTCAGGAGGTGGCGCCGACCGGCTCCTCGGCGCCGCGGCTGGCCCGGTAGGCGACCGCACAGCTCGCGGCGGCCAATGCGGCGAAGATTGCGAACAGCCAGCGGGCTGCCGGTTCGCCGGCGCTCATCGCGGTGTTGACCACCAGACCGGCGATACCCGCGCCGAACGCCCCGCCGATCAGCGTGACGGTGTTGATGGCCGCGGCGGCCGTGCCACCCTCGGCGGGGTCGTCGACGCAGCTCATGGCCCACGCCGACAGGTGCGGCCAGCCGGCGCCGACGCCGATACCGACGACCAGCAGGGCCAGTGCCCAGATCGCGCCGACGGCGGTCGGGTTGTAGCGGCTCATCCGGGCGAACGCGACGACCGCCAACCCTGCCGCCATCACCAACGGCCCGCTGATCACCAGCCCGACGATCACCCGCGCCTTGCTGACCGAGGCGCTGGCGATCTCGCTGATGGTCCAGCCGGTCGACAGGGCGGCGCCGAGGAACCCGGCCATCACGGGCGCAAGATGGGCCAGGCGCTGACCGAGTAGCGGGATGTACAGGTTGGCCTTCGTGGTGGCCATCAGCAGGCCCAGCGTCAGGTAGATCCACTTCTCCCGGCCCGGGTGAAACGCGCTGGGCGGCAGCACCGCCGCGCTCGAGCGCCGGTCCACGACCAGGAACACCGCCAGCAGGACGGCGCCCGCGATCAGCAGTCCGGCCGCGCCGATGAGATTGCGCGGCAGTTGGGCGGTGCTCACCACCAGTGCGGCGCCGCCGAGCAGCAGCAGGGACCGCACCGGGATCTTCATCGGTTCGTCGTGGTGGCCGCCGCGGCTGGCCCGCAGCACCACAGTCACCGCCACGCACATCACCCCGGACAGCACCACCATCAGGCCGAATGCCCACCGCCAGATGCCGAACTGGGCGAACAGGCCACCGGCCGCCGGCCCGACCAGGGTGCCGACCCCCCACATGGCCGACACCAGCCCCGAGGCGCGGGTCCACAGCCAACTGGGCAGCACAGCATTGATGAGCGCATAACCCAAGCCGGCCAGTAGTCCGCCACCCATACCCTGCAGGGCCCGGCCGATCAGCAGGATCTCCATGTGCGGGGCCACCGCGCACACCGCCGCACCGGCACCGAAGGACATCACACCCAGTAGGTAGGCCGACCGGGACCCGATGCGCACCAGCACCGCGTTGGCCGCGGCGGCGGCGACCACCGAGCCGACCAGGTACAACGTGGTGGCCCAGGCGTAATACCGCTCGCCGCCAATGTCTCTGATGGTGCTGGGCAGCAGGCTGATCGTGAGGAATTCGTTGGTGGCGTAGAGGGCCACGCCCCCGGCCAGCACGGCCGACGTGCCCAGGTAGCGTCTGCCCAGCAGCTCACGCCAGCTGCCTGTGCTTACAGCGGAATCGGTCGCCGCCGCCTCAGTCAGATCCACCACCGCTTGCAGTCAATCACGGATCCCTACGACACGCGAAAAGGGTTGGGTTCGGCGGCCGGTCACTGCAGCCCGGCCGCATCCATGCCCCGCAATTCCTTCTTGAGATCGGTGATCTCGTCACGGATCCGGGCGGCCAGCTCGAATTGCAGGTCGCGTGCCGCGTTCATCATCTGCTCGGTGAGGTCCTTGATCAGATCGGCCAGTTCGGCGCGCGGCATGTTGCTGGTGTCGCGGCCTTCGAAGACCCCGGCGCTGACTGCTCGGCCGGGCTCGCCCTGGGCGCGCCGCCCCCGCGATGAGTTGCGGCCCGAACCGGCGACCTCGATGGTTTCGGTGTCCTCCACCTCCCGGTACACCTGGTCGAGGATGTCGGCGATCTTCTTGCGCAGCGGCTGCGGGTCGATGCCCTTTTCCTCGTTGTAGGCCACCTGTTTGGCCCGGCGCCGCTCGGTCTCGTCGATGGCCTCCCGCATCGAGTCGGTGATCTTGTCGGCGTACATGTGGACCTCGCCGGAGACGTTGCGGGCGGCCCGGCCGATGGTCTGGATCAGGCTGCGGGTGGAGCGCAGGAAGCCCTCCTTGTCGGCGTCGAGGATCGACACCAGCGACACCTCCGGCAGGTCCAGGCCCTCCCGCAGCAGGTTGATGCCGATCAGCACGTCGTAGTCGCCGAGCCGCAGCTGCCGCAGCAACTCCACCCGGCGCAGCGTGTCGACCTCGGAGTGCAGGTAGCGCACCCGGATCCCCATCTCCAGCAGGTAGTCGGTGAGGTCTTCGGCCATCTTCTTGGTCAGCGTGGTCACCAGCACCCGCTCGTCGGCCTCGGTGCGCTGCCGGATCTCGGCGATCAGGTCGTCGATCTGGCCCTTGGTGGGTTTGACCACCACCTTCGGATCCACCAGTCCGGTGGGGCGGATCACCTGCTCGACGAACTCCCCGCCGGCCTGGCTGAGCTCATACGGCCCGGGGGTGGCCGACATGTAGACCGTCTGCCCGATGCGGTCGGCGAACTCCTCCCAGGTCAGTGGCCGGTTGTCGCACGCCGAGGGCAGCCGGAACCCGAACTCGACCAGGTTGCGCTTGCGCGACATGTCGCCCTCATACATGGCGCCGATCTGCGGCACGGTGACGTGCGACTCGTCGACGATGAGTAGGAAGTCCTCCGGGAAGTAGTCGATCAGCGTGGCCGGTGCCGAACCGGCGCCGCGGCCGTCGATGTGGCGCGAATAGTTCTCGATGCCCGAGCAGAATCCGACCTGGCGCATCATCTCGATGTCGTAGTTGGTGCGCATCCGCAGCCGCTGCGCCTCCAACAGCCGGCCCTGCCCCTCCAATTCGGCGAGCCGCTCGGTCAGCTCCTCCTCGATGGTGGAGATGGCCTGGCTCATGCGCTCGGGGCCGGCGACATAGTGGGTGGCCGGGAAGATGCGCAGCGAGTCGACCTTGCGCACCACGTCGCCGGTGAGTGGATGCAGGTAGTACAGCGCCTCGATCTCGTCCCCGAAGTATTCGATGCGGACCGCCAGTTCCTCATACGACGGGATGATCTCGACGGTGTCACCGCGCACCCGGAACGAGCCGCGGGTGAACGACATGTCGTTGCGGGTGTACTGGACGTCGACCAGCAACCGCAGCAGTCCGTCCCGCGGCACCTCGGCGCCGACCTGCAGTTCGACGGAGCGGTCCAGGTAGGACTGCGGGGTGCCCAGACCGTAGATGCACGACACCGAGGCCACCACCACCACGTCGCGCCGGGACAGCAGGCTGGAGGTCGCCGAGTGACGCAGCCGCTCCACGTCGTCGTTGATCGAGCTGTCCTTCTCGATGTAGGTGTCGGTCTGCGCGATATAGGCTTCCGGCTGGTAGTAGTCGTAGTACGAGACGAAGTATTCGACGGCGTTGTGCGGCAACATCTCTCGCAGCTCATTGGCGAGCTGCGCGGCCAGCGTCTTGTTCGGCGCCATCACCAGGGTGGGGCGCTGCAGCCGTTCGATCAGCCAGGCCGCGGTGGCCGACTTGCCGGTGCCGGTGGCACCAAGCAGCACCACGTCCTTCTCCCCCGCGGTGATCCGACGTTCCAGGTCGGCGATGGCGGTCGGCTGATCCCCGGCCGGCTGGTACTCGCTGACCACGTCGAAACGGCCGCCGGCGCGCACCAGACCGTCGACCGCGTCACCTGCAGGTCGGTACTCCGAATGCGCGACGACGGGGTGTTCCGTTGCGAAAGCCACGAACCCAGGGTAAGCCGGGTGTCTGACAGACATCCGGCTACGACGACCCCGCCGCACAGCGGCGGTTCGAGAGAGGCGGTCAACGGGTGCACCCGCCTAAGCAGGAGACCTTCGATCTGGTCGCCTACACCAACACCGACCCGAAAGGGGTGGTACGCGACGTCGACGTCTACACGGTGCAGCCGTGGGGCCTGTACGTGGCCCGTCCCACCCCGGGCCGGGAACAGTTCCACTACCTGGAGTCCTGGCTGCTGCCCACGCTGGGGCTGCGGGCGACCGTCTTCCACTTCAACCCGGGCCACGAACGCGACCAGGATTTCTATCTCGACGTCGGCGACTACACCCCGGGGCCGGAGCGCTGGCACTCCCAGGACCACTATCTGGACCTGGTGGTGCGCACCGGGAAGGGCGTCGAACTCGACGACACCGACGAGCTGCTGACCGCCGTGCGGGCGGGCCTGCTCAGCCAGGACACCGCCGAACAGGCGGTGCTGCGGGCCGTGAACGCCGTCGACGGCCTGGCCACGCACGGTTACGACCTGCAGAGCTGGCTCAGCGACTACGGGATGCAACTCTCCTGGGCCGGGTAACCTCGTGGAGATGAACGTCAACCTGAGACTGAGTGCCGCTATCGCGACCGCTGTGGCCGTGCTGGGCTGCGGTCAGTTGCTCCCGGCACCGGCAGCTGCCGCCGAGGAGTTGCACAACGTCACCTACATCGCGCGGGTCGATGCCTGGACCACCGGCAGCGTGGTCACGTTCATGCGCAACGACACCGAGACCGCCAGCGCCGATCTCGACGGGTTCGGCGGGCCGTTCGAGGCCAACACGGTGATGAGCGACCCGAGCAAGGCCGGCATGGTGATCCGGCTGCGGTTCCCGACGACGGCGAACGTGCACTGCGAGATCAAGGTCGACGATGTCACCACGGTCAAGAGCGACCGCTTCGTCAACACCTGGGGCAACACCAACGACCCGCACACCGGCGCGATGCTGTGCGGCGCGCTGATCAGCAGCATGGCCTGATCAGGCCTCTGCAGTCACCACCCGAACAGTGGTGGGCCGCCCCGGGTCCGCGGAGGCGTAAGCATCGGAACTGACGCGGGGGTAGCCGGCCGCCAGCAGCGGCTCGACGAGTTCGTCGGCCACCGCGACCGATTCCACCGTGACCTCAACATCGATGACGTCCGGAGCGTCCTGCCCGGCCACCGCGGTGGGGCCGACGTGCTCGATGCGCTGTGCCAGATGCCCGCAGGTGGTCCGCAACCGCGCCACGATTCGCTGCGCCTGATCGGCCCAGGTCGGATCGGCCGGCACCGGAGTCGTCGGCGACGGCACCGCACGGCGGGCCTTGATGTTGTCGGCGAACGGCAGGATGCGCTGCTCCCACAGCTGCAGCGCCTGCGCGGCCAGGTCATCGGGAGAACCGGAGTTGTCCAGCCACACGTCGGCGACCGTGCGGCGCTGCGGCTCGGTGGCCTGCGCGGCGATGCGGGCCCGCGCGTCATCCTCCGACATGCCGCGATGGGTCAGGAGTCGGGCCACGCGGACTTCCACATCCGCGTGCACCACGATCACCAGGGGGAACATCGGCGCCATCTGCGACTCGACCAGCAGCGGGATGTCCTCGATGATCACCGCGTCGTCACCGGCCGCGGCGATCAACTCCTGGCGGCGACGGGCCACCAGCGGGTGCACGATCCCGTTGAGGGTGGCCCGCTTGTCGTCGTCGCTGAACGCGATCGCCGCCAGGGCCGGGCGGTCCAAACTTCCGTCGGGAAGCAGGATGCCCGGCCCGAAGGCCTCGACCAGTGCGGTCAGGCCTTCGGTACCGGGCTCCACTACTTCACGAGCGATGACGTCGCCATCAACGATGACGCCGCCGTGGCGGTTGAAAGTCGCCGACACCGTCGACTTACCGGCGCCGATACCGCCGGTCAGACCGATACGCAGCATCTGCGCCCTTTCAAAGCCCCGTCAGAGCGCCCAGGCGCGATTAGGCGCTGTTGCCGGCGAGCTTCTCCCGCAGAGCGGCGAGCTGCTCGTCGCTGGCCAGCGAGCCACCGGCCGGAGCATCGTCGCGGTGCGACCCGTTGGAGCCGGAGTGCGAAGACTCGGCGTGGGCGGCCTCGGCGAACTTCTCCATCTGCGTGGTGTGCATCTTGTGCCGGTGCTCGGCCTCGGCGTAGCGGGCCTCCCACTCGGTGCGCTGCTTGTCGAAACCTTCGATCCACTCGTTGGTCTCGGCGTCGAAGCCCTCGGGGAAGATGTAGTTGCCCTGCTCGTCGTAGCTGTCGGCCATGCCGTACTTCGACGGGTCGAACTCCTCGGTGTAGTCCTCGTTGGCCTGCTTGAGGCTCAGCGAGATACGACGACGGTCCAGGTCGATGTCGATGACCTTGACCATGGCGTCGTCACCGACGGCGACAACCTGGTCCGGCACCTCAACGTGCTGCTCAGCCAGCTCGGAGATGTGCACCAGACCCTCGATGCCCTCCTCGACGCGGACGAATGCACCGAACGGCACCAGCTTGGTGACCTTGCCCGGCACGATCTGGCCGATCGCGTGGGTGCGGGCGAAGTGGCGCCACGGGTCTTCCTGAGTGGCCTTGAGCGACAACGAAACCCGCTCGCGGTCCATGTCGACGTCGAGCACCTCGACGGTGACCTCGTCGCCCACCTGCACCACCTCGGACGGGTGGTCGATGTGCTTCCAGGACAGCTCGGAGACGTGCACCAGGCCGTCCACGCCGCCCAGGTCGACGAAGGCGCCGAAGTTGACGATCGAGGACACGACACCCTTGCGGACGGCGCCCTTCTGCAGCTGGTTGAGGAACTCGCTGCGCACCTCGGACTGGGTCTGCTCCAGCCAGGCGCGACGGGACAGCACCACGTTGTTGCGGTTCTTGTCCAGCTCGATGATCTTGGCTTCGATCTCTTTGCCGATGTAGGGCTGCAGGTCGCGGACCCGACGCATCTCCACCAGCGAGGCCGGCAGGAAGCCGCGCAGCCCGATGTCGAGGATCAGGCCGCCCTTGACGACCTCGATGACGGTGCCCTTGACGGCCTCGTCCTTCTCCTTGAGCTCCTCGATCGTGCCCCAGGCGCGCTCGTACTGGGCGCGCTTCTTGGACAGGATCAGCCGACCCTCTTTGTCCTCCTTGGTCAGGACCAGAGCCTCGACCTCGTCACCGACGGACACCACCTCGTGGGGGTCGACGTCGTGCTTGATGGACAGCTCGCGGGAGGGAATGACCCCTTCGGTCTTGTAACCGATGTCGAGCAGGACCTCGTCCCGGTCAACCTTGACGATCGTCCCTTCCACGATGTCGCCATCGTTGAAGTACTTGATCGTTTTGTCGATAGCGGCGAGAAAATCCTCGGCCGAGCCAATGTCGTTGATGGCTACTTGCGGCGAGGTGACGGTGGGACTTGGCATGTGTTGGGATGCTCCGGACAAGTTGAGGTAGTAGGGACTGGGTGAAGTCACGCACGCCTGAGCATGCGGTGGCCCCCGATCTTGGCCTAGAACTGGTCTGCGACTAGTCGAGGACTACCTGTTGAGGCTACTCGACGGGTTGCACGCTGGACAAACCGGTGGTCTACGCTGCGTCGCTATGCCTGCCATCCGGAGCCGCAAGGTCGGAGCGTCGCGCCTCGTCATCATCCTGCTAGCCATCCTGACCGGGTTGTTGTTGCTGTTGTTCACCGCGGCCAATCCGGGCGGAACGCTGACAGCACTGGTGCTGTCGAGCATGGCGATGCTGGTGGTGCTGTTGTGCTACCGGTGGTTGGACCGCTGGGAGCCCGAACCGCGACGGCTGCTGCAGCTGGCGTTCCTGTGGGGCGCGTCGGTGGCGGTGATTCTGGCGGTGGGCCTGGAGACCTTCGGGTCCACGGTGGCCACGGTGAGACCGCTGGTGTCGAAGACCTTTGACCAGGCGGCGATCCAGGCGCCGTTCATCGAGGAGGCCGCCAAAGGCCTGTTCCTGCTGATCATGCTGACCGGCCGGCGTCGGCACGAAATGAACTCACTGACCGACTGCATGGTCTACGCGGGCGTCACGGCGGTGGGCTTCGCCTGGATGGAAGACATCGTCTACATCGCGCCGGCCGAGTCACCGGCCCAGATGGCGGCCGTCGCCGTCGCGCGGCTGATCTTCGGGCCGTTCGCGCACCCGCTGTTCACCACGATGACGGGCATCGGGGTGTTCTTCGCGCTGCGCCGCCGCGGGTTCTGGGCAAAGGCGTTCGTAATCCTGCTCGGCTACCTCGCGGCGGTGGGCATGCACGCCCTGTGGAATGCCTCGCTGGCGATGGGCGGCGGCGAGGCGTTCCTGGTGACCTACGTGTTCTGGATGATTCCGATCTTCATCCTGGTGGTCGTGCTGGCCATGGTGAGCCGCCGCCACGAACAGCACCTGGTCGCCACCAAGCTGCCCGGCATGGTGATGAGCGGGCTGATCAGCCCGAACGAGGAGACCTGGCTGGGGTCGATCCGCAGCCGCAAGCTGGCGATCCGCGAGGCCAAGCGCATCGGCGGGCGCCCGGCCGCCCAGTCGGTGAAGAAGTTCGCCGCCCAGGTCGTCGAGCTGGCCTTCGTGCGGGACCGCATCGACCGCGGCTTCGGCGACCCAGAGGTGTTCGCCCGACAACACGAGGATGCCTACGGGGTGGTGGCGGCCCGGGCCGCGGCACCGGTGCTGCACCCGATGGCCGGCTATCACTCTCCCCTGCCGGTACGGCGCTGATCTCAAGGAGGCATCGCGGTGTCGCTGCGCAATCGCCTCACCGAGTTCTTCGGTATCGACCACCCGATCGTGCTGGCGCCCATGGCGCAGGCCTCCGGCGGCCGGCTCGCCGCGGCGGTCACCCATGCCGGTGGACTCGGTCTGCTCGGCGGGGGTTACGGCGACGCTGACTGGGTGCAGCGTGAATTCGATGCCGCCGGCGACGCGCGCGTCGGGTGCGGATTCATCACCTGGAGCCTGGCCCGCGCGCCGGAGGCTCTCGCCGTCGCACTCAACCGGAACCCGGCGGCCATCATGCTGTCCTTCGGTGATCCCGACGCCTTCGCCGGAGACATCCGCGATGCGGGCGTTCCGCTTATCTGCCAGGTACAGACCCTTGAGCAGGCACATGCCGCGCTGCGGGCGGGAACGAAAGTCATCGTGGCCCAAGGCTCCGAGGCCGGCGGCCACGGAATGTCCACCCGCTCGACCCTGACGTTTGTCCCGGCCGTCGTCGATCTGGTAGCCGAGCGCTCCCCAGAAACGTTCGTACTGGCCGCGGGCGGTATCGCCGACGGCCGCGGGGTGGCCGCGGCGCTGGCGCTCGGCGCCGACGGTGCCCTCATCGGTACACGGTTCTGGGCCGCCAGCGAGGCACTCGTACCACCCAACGCACGCGAGCGAGTCATCCGAGCCAGCGGTGAGGACACCGTCCGCACCCGCGTCTACGACCTTGTGCGACAACTCGATTGGCCTGCCCAATACGACGAGCGGGCGCTGCACAACGCGTTCCTGCAGAGCTGGCATGGCGACGAGAGCCACTTGCTGGCCAACCTGCCCGAGGCCATCGCTGTCTTTCAGGCCGGGCTCGCCGCCGCGGACTTCGACATTGCCCACATCCTGATCGGTGAGGCCGTCGGCCTTATCCACGACGTCGTCCCTGCGGGAGCCATCGTGGCGCAGATGGTGCAAGACGCCACCCGAATCCTGAACCGCGGCTAGAAGGGCGGAGGGTCGTCGGGGTCGATGCCGGCGGCTAATTTCGGGAACCAAACGGCGTCGATTGCGGCGCGCCGGGCTTGGCGGGCCTTGCGGTTTTGGCTGCGTTCAGCGGCGATGCGGGCCGCGCGGTGTTGGTCACGGGTGCGCCTACGGCGGGGCATCATCGCGGTGCGATCACCGGAGCGGTCGTCGTCGCGTTGCTGCGGTGCCGACAGGTCCCCGGTAGGTGCGCACAAGCGCGGGAACAACAGGGAACTGCCCGGGGTGGTGACATAGGTCTGCCCCGATGGCGAGGTCAGGATCACCGTGCCGTCGGGCAGTTGCTGATCTCGCCAGCCCCAGAATGTCTTCACCAAATGATGTGTGCGGCAATAGCATTTGAGATTCGACGGATGGGTGACACCACCGTCGCCACGGGGAATCGTATGGTCGATGTCGCAGTCGAGCGCCGGGCGGTCACAGCCTGGCCAACGACACGTCAGATCCCGGCAGCGCACAAAATCCGCCAGCGCTTTGGAAGGCACGTAACCGGGCTCCGGCGGGGCATCGGCGGGATGCACCAACGACACCAGCCGGGCCGAGCGGGCGAGTTCGGCGATCAACTCCGGTGGCACCAATCCATCAGCCTCGACTAACGAGCCCGGCGCATCACCAGTCCCGTCGACGGTGGCCTGCTCGGCGATCACATGAATGACCACCGGTGATGCGGCCGGGCGCCCACCTGCCACACAGTCCGGCTGCCCACAACGACACCCCAGCCGATCCGCCCGCGCCGCCAACGCCCCCATCGCATCGGCGCGCCGCTGCTCACGACTGCGCGGGTCGTGTTCACACACCGTGGCGGCCAAGGCATCCAAGGCCTTCTCCAAGGCGCGCGCATCGACGGTGAACAGACTGCCGCGAATCTCCGACAGACCACCCTCCACATAGTCCTGGAACCCGATCTCGCGTTCGGCCTGCCGCTCTTTGCGGCGGCGCACCGCATCCACATCGGCTTTCGCCACGATCTTGTCGATCTTTCCGGCCAACCGGCTCCTCGTCATCGACGGCCAGCGCCCGACCTTGACCGCCAACTCCGCATCCACCGCCGCCAACACCTCGCGGTCGGTAATCAGATCAACGCGATAGGTGATCGTCTGAAACAACCGCAGATCGATATCGCCGGCTTTAAACACCTCCGCTACCTGCGGCAACTGCTCACGCATCGCCCGGGCATACCGCAATCGGCTCGCGGCCAGCCCCTGGCTGATCCGCAACGCCGCGGCAACCTCGGCAGCCACCGCCGCCTCGGTATCCACCGCCCACTGCTCGGTCTCGCCGCACCGGCTCAACCGCAGCGTGAACAACTCCCCGATCGCCACCAAATGCGCCGCCGCAGCCCGATTCTCCGCCCGCGCCGCCGCACAGATCCGATCCACCAGCGCCGCCGACTCCGGCGTCGTCGACGGATAACGCCGCTCAAACCGCTCGTTGAACCAGGCGATCACCTCCGGCGGCGAGCCCAGCGACTTCGATTCGAACATATTTTCGATTCTAGTGGCGGGGTCCGACAAGCTAGTGCGCTGCAGCGTCCCAACTGCGTCCGTAACCCACCGCCACCTCCAGCGGCACGCTCAGCTCGTAGGCGCCGCCCATCTTGTCGCGCACCAGCGCCTCCAAGGGTTCGCGTTCGCCGTCGGCCACCTCGAACAGCAGCTCGTCGTGCACCTGCAGCAGCATCCGGGATCGCAGCCCCGAGGCCTTGAGTGCGGTGTCGACGTTGATCATCGCCACCTTGATGATGTCGGCGGCACTGCCCTGGATCGGGGCGTTGAGCGCGGCCCGCTCGGCGGATTCCCGGACCTGCCGGTTGCTGCTGTCCAGCTCCGGCAGGTAGCGCCGCCGGCCCAGCACCGTGGAGGTGTAGCCGTCCTTGCGGGCCTGCTCGACGACCTCATGCAGGTAGTCCCGCACCCGCCCGAATCGCTCGAAGTAGGCGTCCATCTGCTCTTTGGCCTCTTCGGTGGAGATCTTGAGCTGGGAGGCCAGCCCGTAGGCGCTCAACCCGTAGGCCAGGCCGTAGGACATCGCCTTGACCCGCCGCCGCATGTCCGGGGTCACCTCGTCGATGGGCACGCCGAAGGCCCGCGACCCGACGAACGAGTGCAGGTCCTCGCCGGTGTTGAACGCCTCGATCAGGCCCGCATCGCCCGACAGGTGCGCCATGATGCGCATCTCGATCTGGCTGTAGTCGACGGTCATCAGCTCGGCGTAACCGGTACCGACCACGAACGCGTCGCGGATCTGCCGACCGGCGTCGGTGCGCACCGGGATGTTCTGCAGATTGGGCTCGGTGGATGACAGCCGGCCGGTCGCCGCGATCGTCTGATTCAGTGTGGTGTGGATACGGCCATCGGAGGCAACGGATTTCAGCAGTCCGTCGACGGTGACCTTCAGCCGGGTGACGTCGCGGTGGGCCAGCAGGTGCTCCAGGAAAGGGTGCCCGGTCTTGTCGAACAGGGTCTGCAGGGCATCGGCGTCGGTGGTGTAGCCGGTCTTGGTCTTCTTGGTCTTGGGCATGCCCAGCTCGTCGAAGAGCACCACCTGCAACTGCTTGGGCGAGCCGAGGTTGATCTGTTTGCCGATCACCGCGTAGGCGGCTTCGGCGGCGTCGCGGATCTGGTCGCCGAATCGGCTCTGCAGCTCACCGAGCCGGTCGAGGTCGACGGCGATCCCGGCGGTCTCCAGCTCGGCCAGCACCCGCTGGACCGGCAGTTCGATGTCGTCGAGCAGCGCCGCGGAGTCGATGCGAACCAGCTCGGCATCCAGCGCGCCGGCCAGGTCGGTGACCGCTCGGGCCCGCAGGATCGCGGTCTGCACCGCCTGGTCGTCGACGCCGTCGGTGTCATCGAGCAGTGAGAGTTGTTGCTGCTCATCGGATTCGGCGCGCAATTCGCGGCGCAGGTAACGCACCGACAGGTCGTCGAGGCTGAAGCTGCGCTGCCCGGGCCGAACCAGGTAGGCGGCCAGGGCGGTGTCGCAGGTGACACCGGCGAGGGTCCAGCCGCGCCCGGCCAGGTCGTGGATGGCCAGCTTCGCCTCGTGCAGCGCCTTCGGTTTGGCCGGGTCGGCCAGCCAGGCGCCGAGCGCGACGTCGTCCTCGGCGGTGAGCGCCGCGGTGTCGACGTAGCCGCCGTCGCCGTCGGCGGCGGCCAGGGCCAGCGCGGTGGCGTCACTGTCGAAGCTGCGGTGGCTGCCGATGACCGCCAGCCCTGCGCGACGACCGTCGCTGGCGTGCTCGGCCAGCCAGGACGCGACCGTGCCCGGTTCCAGCGCCCCGCCGCGAACCTCGAAACCCTCTTCGGCCTCGGGTTCGACCGCAGCCAGCGTCTCGAACAGCCGGTCCCGTAGCACCCGGAACTCGAGGTCGTCGAACAGTTGGTGGATCTGCTCGCGGTCCCACGGCACCAGCCGCAGCGTGTCGGGCGTCTGAGCCAACGGCACGTTGCGCACCAGGTCGGTCAGCTCGCGGTTGAGGATCACGGTGGACAGGTTGGCGCGCAACGCATCTCCGACCTTGCCCTTGACGGTGTCGACCTGGTCGACCAGCCCCTGCAGGGAGCCGTATTCGACGATCCACTTGGACGCGGTCTTCTCCCCCACCCCGGGGATGCCCGGCAGGTTGTCGCTGGGGTCGCCGCGCAGCGCCGCGAAGTCCGGGTACTGCGCCGGGGTCAGGCCGTACTTCTCCACCACAGCGTCGGGGGTGAACCGGGTCAGGTCGCTGACCCCCTTGCGCGGGTAGAGCACGGTTACGTTCTCGTTGACCAACTGCAGGGCGTCGCGGTCGCCGGTGACCACCAGCACCCGGTAGCCCTCGTTGTCGGCCTGGGTGGCCAGCGTGGCGATCAGGTCGTCGGCTTCAAAGCCGGGCTCCGACAACGCGGTGATGCCCAGCGCCGCCAGCACCTCCTTGGTGATGTCGATCTGGCCGCGGAACTCATCGGGAGTGGCCGATCGGGTCGCCTTGTACTCCGGGAAACGCTCGGAGCGGAATGTCTGCCTCGACACGTCGAATGCGGCGGCGACGTGGGAGGGAGCCTCGTCGCGCAGCAGGTTGATCAGCATCGCGGTGAACCCGTAGACGGCGTTGGTGGTCAGGCCGCTGCGTGTCTTGAAGTTCTCCGCGGGCAGGGCGTAGAACGCCCGGTATGCCAGCGAGTTTCCGTCCAGCAGCAGCAGCGTCGGTTTGGTCTGACTCACGGACCCAACTCTATGCACCGCGCTTGGGCGCCCGTCGCCGCCGCCAGAATTGCAACACGTTTCAGTTTTGCGGTCGCGGTTGGGTACGCTGAACCGGTGCCAGACGTAGCCTCGCAGCCCGCGATCGACGGGTGGTTCACCACCGACGACGCCGGCCTCCCCCACCTGATCGGCGCCAAGTGTCCGCAGTGCGGCACCTACGTGTTCCCGCCGCGTGAGAACAACTGCCCCAACCCGGCCTGCGACGGCGACGTGCTGGAGCCGGTCGCGCTGTCGCGGCGCGGCACGATCTGGAGTTACACCGAGAACCGGTACCTCCCGCCGTCGCCGTACCCGCCGAGCGACCCGTTCGAGCCGTTCGCGATCGCCGCGGTGGAGCTGGCCGACGAGGGCCTGATCGTGCTGGGCAAGGTCGTCGAGGGCACCCTTGCCGCGGACTTGAAGGTCGGCATGGAGATGGAGCTGGCCACCATGCCGCTCTACACCGACGACGACGGCGTGACGCGCACCGTCTACGCGTGGAAGAAGGTGGACGCATGAGCCCCCAGCCGCTGTACATCCTGGGTGCGGGCATGCACCCGTGGGGCAAGTGGGGCCGCGACTTCACCGAGTACGGGGTCATCGCCGCTCGTGCCGCGCTGGCCGACGCCGGCCTGGACGCCACCGCGATCCAGTTCATCGCCGGTGCGGACACCATCCGCAACGGCTACCCGGGCTTCATCGCCGGTTCGACGTTCGCCCAGAAGCTGGGCTGGAACGGGGTTCCGGTGTCATCCAGCTATGCCGCCTGCGCCTCCGGTTCGCAGGCGCTGCAGAGCGCCCGGGCCCAGATCCTGGCCGGGTTCTGCGACGTGGCGCTGGTGATCGGCGCCGACACCACCCCCAAGGGCGCCTTCGCCCCGGTCGGCGGTGAGCGCAAGAACGACCCGGACTGGCAGCGGTTCCACCTGATCGGGGCGATGAACCCGGTGTACTTCGCGCTGCTGGCGCGCCGCCGGATGGACCTCTACGGCGCCACCTCCGAGGACTTCGCACAGGTGAAGGTGAAGAACTCCCGGCACGGTCTGAACAACCCGAATGCCCGCTACCGCAAGGAATCCGCGGTCGCCGACGTGCTGGCCAGCCCGGTGGTCTCCGACCCGCTGCGCCAGCTCGACATCTGCGCGACCTCCGACGGTGCGGCCGCGCTGATCGTGGCCAGCGCCGAGTTCGCCAAGAAGCACCTGGGGTCTTTGGACGGGGTGCCGTCGGTGCGCGCGGTGTCCACCGTGACCCCCCGCTACCCACAGCACCTGCCCGAATTGCCGGACATCGCAACCGATTCCACTGCGGTAGTGCCGGGATCAGACCGGGTGTTCAAGGACCAGATCCTGGACGCGGCTTACGCCGAAGCCGGGATCGGTCCCGAGGACGTCAGCCTGGCCGAGGTCTACGACCTGTCGACCGCGCTGGAGATCGACTGGTATGAGCACCTGGGCCTGTGCGCCAAGGGCGAGGGCGAGCAGCTGCTGCGCAGCGGCGCCACCACTATCGGCGGGAAGGTTCCGGTCAACCCGTCCGGCGGTTTGGCGTGCTTCGGCGAGGCCATTCCGGCGCAGGCGATTGCCCAGGTGTGTGAGCTGACCTGGCAGCTGCGCGGTCAGGCCACCGGCCGGCAGGTCGAAGGGGCGAAGGTCGGCGTCACCGCCAACCAGGGCCTGTTCGGGCACGGCTCGTCGGTGATCGTCGCCCGCTAGGGCTCGCCCACCCTCACAACAAGTCGTCGGGCTGGTTCCAGCCGACCCCGAATCTTTTGAAATCGGTGTCGTAGGAGACGATTTGGCCCCGATGCTCAAAAGCCAGTGCCGCCAAGTGGCCATCGTTGACCAGGTTCGCACCCGAGCCTGTCCTGCTCAGCATCTCGGTGAGGACGTCGGCATGCCGGGCGGTGGGGTTGACGATCACGGCAGTGGATGCCGTAGTCCAGTCCGCGACCCGGCTCATGGCATCCTCTGGTCGTAGCGGATTGGGGAACAGACCCTCCTTGGTGGAGAGTCGGACGAACGCCAGAAGCGGTACCCATGCGAACCCGACGGTGTCGGCCCCGGACAGCGCACGGTCGAGCCAACGCACCGAGGCATCGTGGTGTTCTGCTGCGGTGTTCACCGCATACAGCAACACATTGGCGTCGACGATCTTCATGGACTGCTACACGCCACGACGCTGACGGCGGATCAACTCTTCGTCCTCCAGGTCCGCGGCGATCTGCAGGGCCCGGTCCAGATTGACCGAAGGAACACCGAGATCGGCGGTCCGCGTGGTGAATTGCCGTATCGGCCGGCCTGCGACACCGTCTCGGATGGCCTCGTTGAGCGCCTGCTTGAACGACACCTGCCGTTCAGCCATTCGCCGACGGATCAACTGCACGGTGTCGTCGTCCAAAGTCACGGTCGTACGCATATTGACAGCATGCTATCAAGTCAACTTGATAGCATGCTGTCAATATGAGCGCCAGCGAGACCGTCGTCGTGAAGGTCAAACCCGGCAGCCGCAAAGGCCCGCTGGTGGAGACCGACGACGACGGCCAGCTCACCGTCTACGTGCGGGAGCAGGCCGTTGACGGCAAGGCCAACGCCGCCGTCATCAAGGTCCTGGCTGAGCATTTCGGCGTGCCGCGCAGCCGTGTCGAACTGGCGTCCGGAGCCGGGGCGCGGGTCAAGCGTTTCCGGATCGATCGGTAGCCGGCAGCTCGAGGATCCGCACGGCCCCCTCCGATCCGTCGATCTCCACCAGCGCACCGTCCGGGATCGCCCGGGTGCCGTTGCCCGTCCCGATCACACAGGGGATCCCCAGTTCTCGCGCGATGATCGCGGCGTGCGACATGGTGGCACCCACATCGAGCACCATTCCGGCCACCGTCATGAACGTCGTCACCCACGACGGGTCGGTGGTGCGGGCGATCAGCACATCGCCGGCGCCGAGGACGGCATTGGCGACGGGACTCGTCACCACCCGCGCCCGCCCACGCGCACGGCCCGGGCTGGCTGCGATACCGGCGATCATCGGCTCCGGTCCTTGATCACCAACAGATTCCGGCGCTACCCGGCCTTCGACGATCGACAGCGGTGGCTCCTGGGCGGCGAACTCCGACCGGACTCGTTGGCGTGCAACGACATCAGTCGCGGTGGGAGTCACCTTCGACTTGAGTTCGTCGAGCGTGCGCCAGACCGCGTCATCGCCCAGGAACGAGATCGCATGGCGGATGACGTCGAGGTCTTGCAGGAATGCCACTTTGCCGATCTCGCGCCCGACGACCGCTCGGCGGGCCATGGCGATCAGCTGTACGGCGATCCGTCGGCGCGAACGCGGCACGGAGGCGCCCAGTCGTATCTCCGCCTCGCGCCGCTCCGCGCGCCGCTTGTCCAATGCCGCACGGGGATCACACGAATCACCGCGACCAGCCATTCCACTCGCTGCCCGCAGCACCGGCTCAGGGTTCTGCCGCCAGGACGGCGCGGCGAGTTCCCCCTCGTCGGGTCCGTGAAAGCCGTGTCGGCGAAGGAATGGTTCCAGCGGGATCCGACCGTGGGCCAGCAGCCAGAGTTCGGTGGCCAGGTGCGCTTCGGGCAGGTCGCCGTCTGCGGAGACCAGGTCTATCGCCCGGCCGCCGGCAACGCGTTCGACGGCCTGGTAGAGGTTTTGACACACGTTGGTCTGCATCGAGTGCACGACCATGGTCTCGCCGAACCGTTGCGCGGCCTCGACCACCAGGGCCACCGGATCGGTGACCGGCCGCCAGGCGTCGCGCTGCCACGCCTGCCGCGAGGCAGCGCTCACCGCGCGCAGGCGCCGTTGCAGCAGAGCAAGATTGATCGGCGCACGGGTCGCCATCCGCAGCGCGGTCGCGATGCGGACCCGTGCCGGTGCCGGCGCCACATGTTCTGCCTCCCCGAAGAACTGCTCACTGAACGCACTCGCATCCATCCCGGGTACCTGAGCGATCTGACTCACCAGCAGATCCACCGACAGAGCCGGCCAGCCCCGGACAAGACTGACGACAGGTACGCGCCGGTGGTCACCCTTGGCCACCACACCGAGCTGAATCTGGGATTGTCGGTGGCCGTCGTTGAGTCCGGTGCTCCACACCGACCAGGTGAGCGGCGTCGGCACACCGGGCACCGCCTCGGCGATGTTCGCGCGGGTCCAACGGCTTCCGGTCGGGCGCGACGGATCATAGAAACCGAATGCGGCTGCGCGGGCGGCCAACATGTCGAAGGCGGTGATCGGGCGGGTTTGCAGGATCCAGGATCGTGTCTGGTCGTCGAAAGCCCACTCGATGTCCTGCGGACTGCCGTACCACTGCTCGATCCGCAACGCGTGCCGGGCGATCTCGCGGATCTGACTCTCGGACAACGACGGACACACACCCTCGCGTGACGTCAGCGACCGACTCACGAGACCCGTCGCGGTGGAGTCGCTCTCAAGGGCCGATTCTTGGTTGCCGCGCTCAACGGCCACGATGTCCAATGAATGTTTGTCCACCACGATGCGGTCCGGTGTGACCAGTCCGGCCACGACGGCCTCCCCCAACCCCCGTACGCACTCAAGGACCAACCGGTCCGAGCGCCCGGTCAGCGGGTCGGCGGTGAATACGACGCCCGAACAGGCGGAGGCGATCTGACGCTGGACCACCACCGCGATGCCGGAGTCTTCTGATTCCAATCCCCGGGCGCCGGCGTATCGACGTGCTCGCGACGAAGTCGCCGATGCCCAGCAGCGTCGAACCGCGTCCAACAGGTCTGCGACGCCCCGGACGTTGAGGACCGTCTCGAAGATCCCCGCGTGGGACGCGGTGGCACCGTCCTCGGCCACCGCCGAGGAACGGACCGCCACCGCCACGTCGTGGCCCATAGCCCGGTAGTGCGCGACGATCGCGTCACGGACGTCACCGGATGGGTCCGCGACCGGCCCCCCGGCCACCGCGGTCACGTAGGCCGGGACACCGATGACAAACGCATCGGGCACAGCAAGCCCGGCAGCGACCAACTCCCCCAGATTGGCCGCCTTACCACCGCCGAATGCGACGTCTGTCGCGCGAATATCGGCCAGTGGCCTGACGAACGATGTGCTCATCCGCCTGGCTGGAAGATGCGATCCGCCCGAGACATCCCCCTCCTTCCGCCCCGGCTCTCGATCACGCTAGCTGTTCACCTCCCGACATGAAACAGGTTTGCGGCACCGATACCGGTCCGCCCGAGAACCCTGCCCGAACCCGTCAAATATCTGTCTTAATCCTGAGGCTCTAGCTGTGAGAGTGAATCCAGATCGAGCTAACACGGGTCATTCTCACCAAGTATTTTTATATCTAATGCATATATCGTCCTCTCTCGCCACCGGTGGCCCCGGCCGTCCACTCAAGCGCTTCCCCGCTGGTTACTACCGAGTAATACCAGGCATTTCGCTTCCATCAGTAGCGATAAACGCGGTGCCGCCAGACGCCTGCGGGGCAGGCATCGCATAGATTATTTCGGACTCTTGAAACATGTTCTAGTTATTTGTATACAAACTAGCTGTCTCTCAGCTAGTCTCATCTTCGTTCGTCACGGTGCTGCGCATCACATACCTGAAGGAGTCCCCTTGCACGCCATGCTTCGCCCCTATGCCACCGCCGGTGTGGCACTCGTCGGGGCCGGTCTTGTCGCGGTCACCCCGCTGGACGCGCCGCTTCCCGCCCTGCCCGAGGTCCAATCCCCCGCGGTCGCGCTGACCGGGGCGGTCCAGGACGTCATCAACGCCGCCTCGGCCAACATCACAACGATGCTCAACAACTGGTACCTGGCCCCCGGGGTCGGAATGCAGCAGTTCTGGGCCAACCAGATGGACTACGCCGATCGGCTACTCAACGACCCGTCCGGCTCCACCAATGAGATCAACGAGCAGATCCAGCTGCACCTGAACGCGGTGCTCTCCGGCTGGGCGCTGCAGGACGCCACCGCCGAAACCCGTGCCACCATCCTCAACCACACCATGGACAGCACCCATCAGCTGATGTTCGGCCAGGTCGCCGGCTACATCCCACCGGATGTGGACAAGGACATGATCATGCCGATCATCGACTACCTGGGCTCACCGGCCAGCGCACTGTTCATGGCGTCGATCGGGCCGATGATCAGCCCGTGGATCGCCCTGGTGAACGGCATCACCGACGGCGACAACCCCTTCGACATCCTGGCCAACATGGGCGGAGCCTTCTTCAACGGCGCCACCTTGGATCTAGGTGCCCTGCTGCCGATGATCAACTCCTCGGGCTACTTCCCCGCCGGCATGAGCATGGACCACCTGGACTTCGCATTCGCCGGGCTGCTATCCCCGGGCGCGAACGGGATGACGTACCAGGTCCTCGGCCCCGGTGGCGAAGTCGCGGCCGAGGTGCCCGCCGTCGGCGGATCGATCTTCCAAAGCGTGGGCATCGAATTCAGTGGGGTTCCCGCGTTGGGCACCCTCGACCTCAACAGCGCCGCCATCGGACCCATCGCCGCCTGGCAAGCCTGGGGTCAAACCGTCGGCGCCCTGCTGGGCTCGGGTTGGGACGGCAAGGGTGCCGTCGTGGTGACCCCGCCGCTGGCCGGCGCGGAACTGCCCCTACTCGACGACGGCGGTGCATCAGCCACCGACGCGTTCGGCTGGCTGGGCGACCTCCTCGGCCTCTGATCACCCAAAGCCCTTTACCCGCAACTCTTTGAAAGAGGTATCCCCGCACATGAGTCACCACACCAACACCCGACGCACCTACCGGGCGGTCGGCGCCGCCAGTGCGGTCGGTGCATTCCTGGCCTTCGGAATGGCCCCGCTCACCGTCGCACCGTCCGCCCAAGCCGACGAATTCGACTGGATCACTGATCTGTTCGATTCATCGGCATGGCTGGCCGCCAGCCCGGCCGAAGTCGGCGCCTTCGACTGGACCACCATGATCGACCAGTGGTTCTACGACCCCATCCACACCAGCATGCAGGCCTGGATCGACAGTGACTTCGGCGAACTGGTCAACGGCTGGATCAACACCGCCGCAGGCCAATACCTCATCGGCGACGGCACCGACGGCACCGCACTCAACCCCGACGGCGGCAACGGCGGCCTCTGGTTCGGCGACGGCGGCAACGGCTGGAACAGCACCGAAGCCGGCGTCGACGGCGGCAACGGCGGCAACGCCGCCGGCTGGCTCGGCGACGGCGGCGCAGGTGGCACCGGCGGCACCGGCGCCCACGGCGGCGACGGCGGCGCCGGCGGCATCTGGATGGGCAACGGCGGAAACGGCGGAAACGGCGGGGCGACTACCGACACCGCTCTCGCCGGCGGCAATGGCGGCAACGGCGGCAACGCCTCAGCCTGGTTCTTCGGCAACGGCGGCAACGGCGGGATCGGCGCGGCTGGGGTAGACGGTGCCGCCGGCACCTACGCCAACGGCGGAACCGGCGACGGCGGCGACGGCGGCCTCGGCGGCAACGGCGGCAACGGCGGACGCAGCAGCTTCATGTTCGGCAACGGCGGTAACGGCGGGGCCGGCGGCAACAACGGGGCCGGCGGCAACGGTGCCACGGGAACTGTTGACCACGTCAACGGCGGCAACGGCGGCAACGGCGCCGGGCAGGCCTACAGCGGTTACGGCGGCCTCGCCGGTGGTCGCGGCTCCACCATCTACACCAGTCCGGCTTACGGGCAGGCCGGTCAGGTCGGGGTCGGCGGTGCTGGCCACGACGGCGGAGACGGCGGCAACGCCTATCAAGACGCCAACGGCAACTACCTCGGCAACGGCGGCAACGGCGGCGCCGGCGGGTACGGCGGTGGAAACAACGTGCAGCCCGCCGGCGATGGTGGCCAAGGCGGCGACGGCGGCAACGGCGGCACCGGCCTCAACGGCGGCAACGGCGGCACCGGCGGCAACGGCGGCCGCGCCATCTTCGGGACCCTGCCCGGTAGCGGCGGCGACGGCGGCAACGGCGGCGACGCCACCGCGGGACACGCGGGTAACGGCGGCAACGGTGGCCGCGCCTACAGCGGCGGACTCGCCAGCGGCAACGGCGGCAACGGCGGCAACGGCGCCACCGATGACGCCACCGTCCAAACCTTCGGTGGAAACGGCGGTGCCGGCGGCTCAGCCTTTGGGAGCGGCGGCAGCGGCGACGGCGGCAACGGCGGCAACGGCACCTTCGCCGGCGGCAACGGCGGCGCCGGCGGCAACGCCAACAACCGCGGTGGTGACGGCGGCACCGGCGGTGGCGGCGGCACCAGCACCGGCTGGCAACACAACGGCACCACCTACAGCCACAGTGGCGACGGCGGCAAGGGCGGCAACGGCGGTGCCGGCAACGCCGACGTTGCCGCCGGCCAGGGCGGCGCCGGCGGCAACGGCGGCAACGGCGCCACCGGTGTCGGCGTGGTCAGCATCGGCGGAAACGGCGGCGCCGGCGGCAACGGCGGTGGTGCCTCCGGCGGGATTGCCGCCGGCGACGGCGGCGCCGGCGGCGCCGGCGGCTCTGGCACCGCAACCGGCGGCAACGGCGGCAACGGCGGCCTAGGCGGTACCGCGGCGGTCCCCGTCACCGGTGGTGCGGGTGGCACCGCCGGCAATGGCGGGGCCGGTGGCGCAGGCGGGAACAGCGGCGGTGTCGCCATGCCCAACGACAACCCGTACGGCCAGGGTGCCAGCCACGCCGGCAACGGCGGCAACGGCGGCGCCGCAGGCATGGGCACCATGGGCGCGGGCGGAACCGGCGGGGACGGTGGCGCCGGCGGCAATGCGCAGGGCACCGTGAACGGCGGAAACGGCGGGGCCGGCGGCAGCGGAGGCGCAGGCTACGCCGGTGGGCCTGCCACCAACCCCCCGCACGCTGCCGGCGGCAACGGCGGCAACGGCGGCGACGCCGGAAACGGCGGTAAGGGCGGTTCCGGTGGTAGCGCGGTCTCCGGTGACGGCGGCGCAGGCGGCGCAGGCGGCGCAGGCGGCGCCGGCGGCGCAGGCCACAACGGCGGCACCGGCGGCACCGATTCCGACGGCAACACCTTGGCCGGCGGTAACGGTGGCAACGGCGGAACCGGCGGAAACGGAGCAGCCGGCGGCGCAGGCGGCACCAGCACCGGCGGCACCAACGGGACCTCCGGAACAGCCGGCGCCGCGGGCGCGGGTGGCACCGGTGGTACCGGCGGCACCGGCACACCCGACGGGCAGTCCGGCACCGACGGAGGCGCCGGCCAGCCCGGCTGACAACTCAGCAAGATCGGCGACGGTCGTCGGGTCCCCGCAGGGCCCGGCGACCGTCGCTACAGCACGCCTCGCCGGATCAACTCGGCGACAACCACCTTCGCCCGCAGATCCGCGCGCTCCAGATTCGCTGCCCGTGCGGCATCTGGATCACCCCCGCGGATCGCAGCTGTCTCCGCGTCGTACGTGTGGCCGAACTCCTCGTTGCCCCTTGGGTAGCTCCCCCAGAATCCACGTGGCGCGAAGACCCGTGCCGCGACGATCGCCGCCTGCAGCTGGGGGCCGGCGTACTCCTCGACAATGATGCGGCGGTATGCGTAGGCCGCCTCCTGAAACGCCCCGGGCTCGTTGCTGGCTCGCAGGGTCCGCAAAGCCGAGTCGAGTTCGGCCAGCACCCGGGGAGTCGGGTTGGTGGCCGCCCGCGCCGACGCGATGCCGTTCAACACCCCGTGCAACTCGTGCTGCTCCAACACCGCCGCCTCGTCGAACCGCTCGACAAAAACACCGCGGTGATACCGGCTCACCAACAGGCCGTCGTGCTCGAGTTGATCCACTCCCTGCTGCACCGGCAGCCGACTGACGCCCAGGACCGCCGCGATCGCATCGCGGTTGACGCGGTCGCCGGTGCGCAACTCCCCGGCCAGTATCAGATCGACGATGTGATTGACGACCAAGTCTTTTTCTTTGACTCCGTACTTCTTGGGCATGGAGTGGGCTCACCTGGGACTTTCGCGAAACTCAGCACGGAACGGGGTCGCATCAACGAAAGTTGCTGCGCCACGCGGGATTATGAAAACCCTCAAGACCACACATCCTGACGAGACGGCACTTTCTACGTGAACAGTATCGTAGCGATTTTCCCAGGTGAAAACGTCAGCCGACGCTACCGATTCCGTGGCCTGCCAGGGGCTCGCGGCGCGCCGTAACCGGCCCAACGTCGTTGGCGCTGGAGGCCGTCGCAACTTCGGTTGACGGGCCCTCGACCGCAGTCAGATCGCCCTGCTGCCGCGGTGCCGCGGTGCCGCGGTGCCGCTCCGGCATACGTGGCGCTTATGAACTTAACCTGAGAGATATGGTCTGTTTTCTACGATACCGAACTGTCTTTCATTTTTACCGTCCATAATTTTGCTTCGTATATACATGTTTTCGAAGACAAGCTGGCGTGGCACCCGGTAAGGCCATAGCATTCGCCAGCTGACGCGACGTCTACTCAACGCAAAATATATGACGTTCTACCTGCACTTATTATGTAGATGGCTGGCAGTAGAGCGAGATTGTCCCACTGCAGACGGACGACCGCGCTGAGGGCGACAAGGGCGAACTCAGGGATTTTAGAACAAGTTCTATTTTCATGTATACAAGACATGCATCTCTCAGCTAGGCTCAGCTTCGTTTCCAGGCCGTGTTGCGCATCACATACCCGAAGGAGTTCTCTTGCGAGCCACCATTCGCCCCTACGCCACCGCTGGCGTCGCAATCGCCGGTGCCGGCTTGATCGCGGTGACGCCGGTGTCTGCGCCGGTGCCCGCCCTGCTTAACGTCCAGTCCCCGGCGGTGGCGTTGACCGGTGCGTGGGATGACGTGCTCAATGCCGCATCGGCGAACATGACCAGCCTGTTGAACAACTGGTATCTGGCGCCCGGGGTGGGGATGCAGCAGTTCTGGGCCAATCAGATGGATTATTGGGGCCAGTTGGCCAACGACCCGTCGGGCAGCACCAACGACGTCAACGAGCAGGTCCAGCTGCATCTGAACGCGGTGATCTCCGGCTGGGCGCTGCAGAACGAGACCGACGCGACCCACTCCACGGTGCTCAACCACACCATGGATGGCACCCATCAGCTGATGTTCGGTCAGATCGGCGGTTACATCCCGCCCGATGTCGACCAGGCGATGATCATGCCGATCATCGACTACCTGGGCTCACCGGCCAGTGCGGTCCTGATGGGCATGATCGGCCCGGCGATCAGCCCGTGGGTGGCGTTGATGAACAGCATCACCGACCACGACAGCCTGGGCGACACCCTGACCAACATGGGTGGGGCCTTCTTCAACGGCGCCACCCTGAATCTGGACGCACTGTTGCCGATGATCAACGGGTTCGGGGTCTTCCCGGCCGGGATGAACATGGACCACCTGGACATCGCCTTCGGTGGGCTGCTGTCCCCGGGCGCGGTGGCGGTCGGTCCGTACCAGGTCCTTGGTCCCGGCGGTGAGGTTGCTGCCGCGGTTCCCGCGGTCGGTGGCTCGATCTTCCAAAGTGTCGGAATCGAATTCAGTGGCGTCCCGGTACTGGGCACCCTGGATCTCAACAGTGCCGGGATCGGGCCGATCGCCGCGTGGCAGGCCTGGGGCCAGACCGTGGGCGCGCTGTTGGGGTCGGGTTGGGACGGCAAGGGCCCGGTGGTGGTGACGCCGCCGCTGGCCGGCGCGGAGCTGCCCCTGCTCGATGACGGCGGCGCCTCGGCGACCGACGCCTTCGGCTGGCTGGGCGACCTGCTCGGACTCTGACCCACCAAACCCCTCAATCCCCCAACCTTTTAGAGAGGTATCCCTGCACATGAGTCATCACACCACTACGCGCCGCCACTCCCGGGCAGTCGGCGCCGCCAGCGCCGTCGGCGCATTCCTGGCATTCGGCATCGCCCCACTGACCACCCCACCCGCGGCGCAGGCCGATGGATTCGATTGGCTCACCGATCTTTTCGACTCCTCGATGTGGCTGGCTGCCGGGCCGGCCGACGTGGGCGCCTTCGACTGGACCACCATGCTCGACCAGTGGTTCTACGATCCGATCCATACCTCGATGGAGACGTGGATCAACAGTGACTTCGGGGCGATGGTCAACGGCTGGATCAACACCTCGGCCGGGCAGTATCTGATCGGTGATGGCACCGACGGCTCTGAAG
>NZ_CP084029.1:4477726-4550489 GCF_020181615.1 [Mycobacterium] crassicus | reverse complement strand
CCGCCGCCGGCAGCGGCGGCAACGCCGGCAACGGCGGCAACGCCTCCGGCTGGTTCTTCGGCAACGGCGGTGACGGCGGCCTCGGCGCCGCCGGCGCAAACGGTGCCGCAGGCACCTTCGCCGACGGCGGTGACGGCAACGGCACCAACGGCGGCGCCGGCGGCAACGGCGGGGCCGGCGGGCGCAGCAGCTTCATGTTCGGCAACGGCGGCAACGGCGGTAACGGCGGTGTAGCCGGCGCCGGCGGAAACGGCGCCACCGGCACCGCCGAGCACGTGGACGGGGGTAATGCCAGCTGGGGCAACATGGGCGGCAACGGCGGCATCGGCGGCGGCCGTGGGTCCAGCATCTACACCAGTCCGATGTACGGCCAGGCCGGACTGGCCGGTGACGGCGGCGACGGCGGCCACGGCGGAAACGGTGGCAATGCCTACCAAGACGCCGACGGCAACTACCTCGGCAACGGTGGCTCCGGCAGCGACGGCGGGTACGCCGGCAGCGGCAACATCGGTGGCGACGGCGGCGACGCGGGCCGCGGCGGCAACGGCCTCAACGGCGGTGACGGCGGCTGGGGCGGAAGGGCTGGAGTTTCCGCAGGCGGCAGGAGCGGAGGTGTCGGCGGAGCTGGCGGCGACGGCGGAGACGCGAGTGCCGGACGGGGTGGTGACGGCGGCCTTGGCGGTACCGGTTACAGCGGCCACAGCGGGAACGGAGGCAATGGCGGCAACGGCGCCACTGACGACGCAGGCGTCAAAACGATGGGCGGCAACGGTGGCGCCGGCGGCCGGGGCGGTGCCGCGGTCAGTGGCGGCACCGGCGGCCGGGGTGGCTCCGGTACCTATGCCGGCGGCGACGGCGGTGCCGGCGGCCGTGCCGGCATTGCTGGATATGCCGGCGGCAATGGTGGTGACGGCGGTACCAGCACCGGGTGGGACGACGGAGCCGGCACCACCTGGAGCCACGGCGGTAACGGTGGCAACGGCGGCCAAGCCGCCGGCAGCGGAGTTGATGTGGGCGCGGGCGTTGGCGGCAACGGTGGCGCCGGCGGCGACGGCGCCACCGGCACTGGAGTGGTCAGCATCGGCGGCAACGGCGGTACCGGTGGTACCGGCGGCGGTGCCACAGGTGGGGCCGCGGCCGGCGATGGTGGCGTCGGCGGCCACGGAGGCTCCGGCACCGCGTCGGGCGGTAACGGTGGAGCCGGCGGGCGCGGTGGTAGCGCAGCTGTCCCCATCACTGGCGGGACCGGTGGCACCGCAGGCAATGGTGGAGCCGGCGGGACCGGCGGCGACAGCGGCGGTGTCACCGTGCCCACCGACAACCCCTACGGCGCCGGCCCGAGCCAGGCCGGTAACGGTGGGGACGGCGGCATGGGCGGATCCGGAACCGTCGGCGCCAGCGGGACCGGCGGTGCCGGTGGCACCGGAGGTAACGCGCAAGGCACCGTCAACGCCGGCAATGGCGGTAACGGCGGCCAGGGCGGCACCGGTTCGGTCGGTGGACCCACGACCAACCCCGCACACGGACCCGGCGGCGACGGCCACGACGGTGGCACCGCCGGCAACGGCGGGCAGGGAGGTGCCGGCGGCACGGCCGTAGACGGCAACGGTGGCAACGGCGGCACCGGTGGCAAGGGTGGCACCGGCGGCGCCGGCAGCAACGGCGGCAAGGGCGGCACCGACTCCGGCGGCACCACCCTGCCCGGCGGCGACGGTGGCGATGGTGGAACCGGGGGCAACGGCGCGGCCGGCGGCGCGGGCGGCACCAGTACCGGCGGCGCAGGCGGGAACCACGGCGCAGCAGGCGCGGCCGGAACAGGCGGCGCCGGGGGAGTGGGCGGCACCGGCAACCCCGACGGCCAGCCGGGCACCGTCGGCGGCAGCGGGCAACCCGGCTGACCCTCCCAGTCGTCCCCGGAATCGCTAGACCGGTTATCCCACAGCATATTTCCCATGAAAGAGGTAGATCTAAGATGGCTCGTCGTCACCAGCGCGTGATTGGCGCCGCTAGCACAGTCGGCGCATTCCTAGCCTTGGGAATGGCCCCGTTGACCGCCGCACCGGCGGCGCAGGCCGATGAGTTCGACTGGATCGCTGATCTTTTCGATTCCTCGGCGTGGCTGGCTGCGGGACCGGCCGAGGGGGGCGCCTTCGACTGGACCACCATGCTCGACCAGTGGTTCTACGATCCGATCCATACCTCGATGGAGACCTGGATCAACAGTGACTTCGGGGCGATGGTCAACGGCTGGATCAACACCTCGGCCGGGCAGTATCTGATCGGTGATGGTACCGACGGTACCCAAACGAACCCCGACGGCGGAAACGGCGGTCTGTGGTTCGGCGATGGCGGAAATGGTTGGGACAGTACCGAAGCCGGTGTAGTTGGTGGCAATGGCGGCAATGCGCCCGGCTGGCTCGGGGACGGCGGCACCGGTGGTGACGGTGGTGCGGGTGCCGACGGTGGCGACGGCGGTGCCGGCGGCATCTGGATGGGCAACGGCGGGAATGGCGGTGCCGGCGGTGTCGCAACCGATTCCGTGGCCAACGGTGGCAACGGCGGAAACGGCGGCAACGCTTCTGCCTGGTTCTTCGGCAACGGCGGAGACGGTGGCCTGGGCGCGGCCGGCGCGGCCGGCGTTGCAGGCACCTACGCAGGCGGCGGTGACGGGAACGGCACCGGCGGAGGCAATGGCGGCAACGGCGGTAATGGCGGACGCAGCAGCTTCATGTTCGGCAACGCGGGTAACGGTGGCGATGCCGGGGACGCCGGTGCCGGCGGTAACGGCGCCACCGGCACCGCCGAGAACGTCAACGGCGGAGACGGCGGCAACGGCGGCTGGAGCGGCGGCAGCGGCGGCAACGCCGGCGCCCGAGGATCGTCCATCTACACCAGCCCCATGTACGGCACTGTCGGACAAGCCGGTGCGGCCGGCAAAGGCGGCGACGGCGGCAACGGAGGCAACGCCTACCAGGACGCCACCGGCCACTACCTCGGTAACGGCGGCAACGGCAGCTACGGCGGCGATGCCGGTAACGGCGACGGCGCTCGCGGCGGCAATGGCGGTAACGGCGGCGCAGGCCTGAACGGCGGCAGCGGCGGCGACGGCGGCAGCGACTGGAACTATGTCGGCGGTAACGGTGGCAGCGGCGGCAACGGTGGAGACGCCACCGCCGGCCAGGCCGGTAACGGCGGCGGCGGCGGCTTCGCCATGGGCGGTGCCAGCGGTGCCGGCGGTAACGGCGGCAACGGCGCCACCGACGACGCCGGGGTCAAGACCATCGGCGGCAACGGCGGTGCCGCCGGCTTCATCGGCGGAAAGCTCCCCGGCGGCGCCGGCGGCAACGGTGGCGCCGGCACCTACGCCGGCGGTAACGGCGGTGGTGGCGGAGACGGCGGCGGCAACGGTGGCAACGGCGGCACCAGCACCGGCTGGAACGACGGGGCCGGCACCATCTGGAGCTATGGGGGCAACGGCGGTGACGGCGGCTCCGGAATCATCGGCTACGCCCCCTTAGCCGGCGGTACCGGGGGCGCCGGCGGGGCCGGCGGTGATGGCGCCACCGGGGCCGGAGTGGTCAGCGTGGGAGGCAACGGCGGTAGCGGTGGTAGCGGCGGAGGTACCTCCGGCGGCAACACGGCCGGCAATGGCGGCAGCGGAGGCAGCGGCGGCAGCGGCACCGCCTCCGGCGGCAACGGTGGTGCCGGTGGTGCCGGCGGAACCGCATCTATTCCCTTTACCGGCGGCGAAGGCGGTATCGCCGGTAACGGGGGCGCCGGCGGGGCCGGCGGCAACAGCGGCGGCGTCGCCATGCCCACCGGCAACCCCTACGGTGCCGGCCCCAGCCATGCCGGCAACGGCGGGGACGGCGGTACGGGCGGAACCGGGACCATCGGCGCCAGCGGCACCGGCGGTGCCGGTGGCACCGGCGGCAACGCGCTGGGCAGCGTGAATGCGGGCAGCGGTGGTAACGGCGGAGCAGGTGGCGCGGGTTCGGTCGGCGGACCCGCCACCCACCCCCCGCACGAACCCGGAGGCGACGGTCGCGACGGCGGCACCGCCGGTAACGGCGGCCAGGGCGGTGCCGGTGGCACGGCCGTAGATGGAAACGGCGGAAACGGCGGCACCGGCGGGACCGGTGGCACCGGCGGTGCGGGCAGCAAGGGCGGTGCCGGCGGCACCGACGCCGGCGGCACCACCCTGCCCGGCGGCAATGGTGGCGACGGTGGAACCGGCGGCAACGGCGCGGCCGGGGGAGCGGGCGGCACCAGCACGGGTGGAACCGACGGCGCCCATGGTGCGGCCGGTGCGGGCGGCACCGGTGGCGCCGGTGCCGCCGGTGGTACCGGCAACCCGCCTGGTCAGCCCGGAACCGACGGCGGCAGCGGGCAGCCTGGCTGACCCGGTACGATTTCCCGCGGTGGCGTGGCAGAGCGGCCTAATGCACTCGCCTTGAAAGCGAGAGACGGCTAAAACCGTCCGGGGGTTCAAATCCCTCCGCCACCGCACCTCCGCCACCGCATGGTGCACGGCAACTGCTCAGCGGCGTTACCCGAATAACGTCGTGATCGTCGCGGGCTGGGCCGGCGCGGACTCCACAGCCGGGTCTGCCGGATATCCCACCAGGTCCGCTTCCTGATCGTCGGCCTGTTTCGACATCAACTGGACCGCCGACCAGTTTCTGTCGAGGGAGACCTGCTGGACGACGTGGACGCCGTACTGGCGTAGCGCCGCCAGGAACCAGTCCCACCGCAGGTCTGTTCCGGGGCGGGTCGGCTCGGGATAGATGAGCCAACTTGTTCGCCGCGAGTAGGCGGCCCGGTAGGCGGGTTTCAACCACGCCAGATCCACCCGTCGCGTTGCGAACGCGATGACAACATCGGACTCGTACGGGTTCGCGCGACTGACCGACAGCAGGCGCAACGGCGAATGGAGCGGTGCGTTGATGACCGCGATACTGCGGCGACGCCCGAACTTCAGTCGCTCCTCGAGTTGGGCCAAACCTGGTGGGTCGACGATCTCGTAATCCAGGGCAGTCGTCATCGTTCGGAAATCCAGCCTCTCTCGCGGTCGTCGGCCATGCGGAGCATCTCGGCGATCTCGTTGGTGTGTTGTGAGACGTGGTGCTTGTCACCGGTCTTGGTCGTGATGACCGCGCCGACTTCGTGATGGGACAGGATGTGGTCGGTGTGTATGAAGGAGCGCACCGACTCGATTTCGGACGGGGCGATCAACACCTCGCCACGGTGGTCAGAGACCCCGTGCTTGTTGATCAGGTTGAACTTCAGAAATTGCATTGCCGGTTCCATCTGTTTGAAAAGTGTTCATTCAGATGACATTCAGCATGGGAGCCGGCGCAGACGTTGTCCAATACGTAGATCCATCGGGAGCTATTGGTATGACCAATACTTGCCTGAGGGGCAACGCCGTTCGGTCACCACCGCGTCCAGGGTGCTGCTGAACGCCCGCGCCGCGGCAGTTTGGTAGATGCCGCCGCGCTGCAGCAGTTGCACGGTGCGGATCGGCAGCGACGGATCCAAGACCACCGGATGCAGGTCGGTGTGTTCGCTCGTGATCGCATCCGGCAACACGGTTGTGACGACATTGCGCCGCACCAGCTCCAACAACGCGCTCATCGAGTTCGCTTCGATGGCGATATAGTGCGGCGCCTTGTATTCCGCGAAATAAGAGTTCACGTGCAACCGGGTGGCGAAGTCCGAACTGAGCAGGCCCAGCGGCACGTCGGCCAACTCCGAGATCGTCACCCGATGCGACGCCGTCGCCAGCGGATGGCCGGACCCGACCACCAGACCCAGCGTCTCGGTGAACAATGTCCGGGCCTCGATACCGGCGGCGTGGTGGCCGGCGAAACCGATGCCGAGATCGAGTCGATCGGCCAGCAGATCGGCCTCGATGTGATCCTGATTGGTCTCCAGGATCGTCAGTCCGATGCCGGGATAGTCGGCGCGAAATCGCTGTATCAGGGGGCCGACCAGGTACGCGGTGAAGGTAGGTGTCATCGCGATTCGCAGGCTGCCGCGGGACAGGTCCTGTACGTCGTGCACGGCCCGCTCGGCGGCTTGCAGGTCCCGCAGCGCCAGACGGACATGGTGGACGTAGGCCGCTCCCGCGTCGGTGAGCCGGACGGCACGACCGGCGCGGTCGAACAGCTCCACCCCGAGAGCGTGCTCGAGTTGCCTGATCTGTTGGGAGAGCGTGGGTTGGGAGACGTGCAGTGCCTCGGCCGCCCGAGTGAAATTCTGGTGATCGGCGACTGCCAGCAGGTACTTGATGTGTCGCAACTCCATCGATCAACTATAGAAATGATCGGGTGAGACCGGGGGAGACTGTCAATCAACCCTTGGCGGCGAGGACTGAGAGGATGACGTCATGACCAGATTGAGCACCTTCGCGCGACAGGGACTGGTTTTCGACGTTCGGGACGCCGGCCCCCGGGATGGGGCCCCGGTCGTGCTGCTGCACGGCTTCCCGCAGACTTCGGTGTCATGGGGATCGGTGGCCGAACTGCTGAACGAACAAGGCTTTCGGACGTTGGCCCCGGATCAGCGCGGCTACACGCCGGGAGCCCTGCCGCGGCGTCGCCGCGACTACCGGTTGTCCGAGTTGATCGCCGACGCCGTCGCCCTGATCGAAACCGCCGGCGCCGGACCGGTGCACCTGGTCGGCCACGATTGGGGGGCTGCCGTCGCCTGGGGCGTCGCGGCCGCGCGTCCCGACCTGGTCCGGACCCTGACCGCGGTATCGGTACCGCATCCGCTGGCCTTCATCCAGTCGATGTCGCGCAGCACCCAGGCCCTCAAATCCTGGTACATGCTGTTCTTCCAGCTGCCGTGGATACCGGAACGGCTGATGAGCGACGAGTCCGGCTTTTTAGAACGCAGCCTTCGGGGCACCGGGCAGACGCCGGCGAACGCTGCCAGAGACCTGGCTGAGCTCCATCGGCTCGGCGGCGCCCGGACAGCGCTGAACTGGTATCGGGGCATGCCGTTGACCCAGCCGTCCGTCCTGAGGCGCAAGATTACGGTTCCCACCCTGCAGGTGTGGAGTGACGGCGACACCGCCGTCGGCCGGAAGGGCCATGAGCTGTCCCAGCGATTCGTCAGCGGCGCTTGGGAACTGCGTACGCTCGAAGGGGTCAGTCATTGGATCCCGGACGAGGCGCCGGAACGGCTGGCCGAACTCCTGACCGAACACTTCAGAAAGCACGCAACCGCCGCGTGATAATCAACACGATCTTCGCCGATGTCTCGGAATTCCAGGTGCCGGTAGATGATTCATACCCCTACCGGGTGTTGTCGATCCGGGTGTGCGACGGCACCTACCGTGACCACAACTTCGCGCGCAACTACGCCTGGATGCGCACCGCACTTGACGACGGCCGGTTGACGTTCGGGATCGTCTATACCTACGTGCGGCCGGGGACGTGGCAGTCCAATGCCGCGACGGTGCAGGCGATGTTCGCCGCGAACGGGGGCCTGCACCCGCGGGTGTCGCTGATGCTCGACGTCGAGTCCGGCGGCAATCCGGCCGGCAACCAGTCCGACCCGATCAATCGGCTGTACTGGAATCTGGCCGACTGGTGTGGAAACCGTTCCCGGATAATCGGTTACGGCAATGTCGGTGACCTCAACCGGATGTGGCCCACCAAACCCGACGGCATCCGGCTGATCATCGCCGCCTACGGTGCCAATCCGCCGTATCCGGGCAAGGTCGCCCACCAGTACACCGATGGAAACGGTTATGGCGGCGGGCTTCCGGAGGGCTGTCCGCCGTTCGGGCGGTGCGACATGAACTCCGCTGACGGGTTGACCCCGCAGCAGTTCGCGTCGGCCTGCGGCATAGATCCGGTCCAGGGCCCGGTTCAGCCGCCGTCACCGCTGTAGGAACCACAGCTAACCCCGTTCACTCTGCGTCCACCAGGCATCGCACTCGAACTTCTGCCTGGTGAGCGCAGAGTCAACGGGTACTGGGGATCTCGGCCGCGATCCGGTCCATCAGCGCGGTGTAGCGCTTGGCCTCGGGATCACTGCCGGGTTTTCCGCTGGAGATCAGCCCGGCGGCCAGGCCACGCGCCGGGTCCGCCCAGATCGCGACATTGACCAGGCCCATATGCCCGAACGCCTCAGGCGCGCCCCGGCCGAACGGGCCGAATCGCTTCGAGCCCAGCATGTACCCGGTTCCCCAGCGCAGCGGCACCAGCCCGGTCGCCACGTCCGGGCGCAGCCGCCGGCACTGGGCCGTCGCGGCGGCCATGGTCTCCGGCGAAACCACCCGCACCCCGTCGAGTTCACCTCCACGGCGCCAGATCTCGGCGAACCGGGACAGCTCGAACGCCGTCGAGATGGTGTTGGACGATGGGATGACGCTGGTCAGGTACAGCGGGGTGTTGGTGAACGGGATGATCTGGTGCATGGTGCCGCCGATCGCCTTGCGGAACACCGCGGCCACCGGCCCGGGCAGCGGACGTCCGGTCGCGTGACTCGGCGCCACCAGGGGAACATCAGCTTGCGTCACACCGAAATTCGTCCACCGGAAGCCCAGCGGATCCAGAATCTCCTCGGCGAGGATGTCGCGGATGTTGCGGCCGGTGGCGGCCGAGACGATCTCGCGCACCAACGGTCCCCAGGTCAGGGCGTGGTACATGTGCGTGAACCCCGGCGGATAGATCGCCCGCAGGTTCGCCAACTGCTCGCGGGTGTAGTCGCTGTCGTCGACGCGGTGTACGTCCGGCCGCGGCCCGGTGGCGAACGGCACCCCGGCGCTGTGGGTGATCACCTGACGGATCGTGGTGCGGGCCTTGCCGTTCCGGCCGTAGTCGGGCAGATAGTCGGTCACCCGGTCATCAAGGGAGAAGCATCCGCGTTCGACGAGCATGTGCACGACCGTCGAGCTGATCGCCTTGGCCGCCGAATACGCGCAGAACGGGGTGTCGGTGGTGACGGCGACCTTCTCGGCATCGGCCGGATCGGTGGGGGCATTACCCCACCCGTGCCCGATCGCGCGGTTGAGTACCACGCGGCCGTTGTGCCGCAGACACAGTTGGATCGCCGGGTGCATGCCAGCGGCATACCAGTGCCGCACCGCCTGCCAGATCCGTTCGATCGCAGCAGGATCGAGGTCAGAGGAATCCTCGTCGCCGACCGTGGTCACCGCGTCGAGGTCAGCCGGGACGCGGATCTTCCCGTCGGGCGTCATCATCTTCGGTGTCTCGGATGTCACCGTCGTCGCTCCTCGCCCTTGCCCCGGCCGAAATAGAGTTCCTGGGTCGCGACGCAGACCAGCTGCCCCGCCCGGTTGTACATCGTCGATGTCGCCAGGCCGCGCCCGGCGATGCCGCTGGGCGAGAACTGGTCGGACAGCACCCAATCCGATAAATCAACGGGCCGCTGAAACCACAGCGCGTGGTCGATCAGCGCGTTGAACGCACTGGCCGGGGTGCCCCGCCGCATGGCCACCGCCGTCTCCACCATCTTGGTGCCGGACAGGTAGGTCAGTAGGGCACTGTGCAGCGCGGCGTCGGCGGGCACCGGCTCACAAGGCTTCCACCACAACCGGATCCGCGGCGAAGGCTCGTCGAGCTCGAGGGCCGCCCGCGGGTGCGGGTCGATGTAGCGCTGGTCGAACGGGTGCGGCTGTACCCAGTAGCCGCCCAGCTCGTCGGCGTAGTCGGCGAGCTGTTGTTGAGCGGGCAGCACCGAATCCGGGTCGGGCACATCGGGCATCGGCTGCTGGTACTCGGGTGCCTCGACCGCCGTGGTGAACGACGACAGCATTTCCAGCAGGATCTGGCCGTCCTGGCGGGCGGTGACCTGCCGCGTCGACAGCGTGCCGCCGTCGCGGGCCACCTCCACCTGCAGATCGACCGGTCGGCTGGCGTCACCGGCCCGCAGGTAGTAGGCGTGCATGCTGTGCGGCACCCGGCCCGGAGCGGTGCGGCTGGCCGCCATCAGCGCCTGGCCCGCGATGTGCCCGCCGACGATGTGGTGGTGCGGGTTGTCGAGCTGGGTGGCCACGAAGTGGTGCTCGTCGGTCTGCTCGACATCGAGGGTGGCGATCAGGTCGGCCAGCGCTGGTTGGGCGAATGACACTTTGCCGGTATCCGTCACGCGTGGGCCCCGTACTCCAGTAGGAACACCCCGGCGCCGATCAGCGCCACCCCGCCGGCCATCACCGCGGTGAACGGGTCGTTGAACAGGTATCGGGCCAGTGCCGCGGTCGCGGCCACCCCGACGCCCGACCAGACCCCGTAGGCCACCCCGACCGGCATCCCGCGTTTGAGCACCAACGCCAGTAAGACGAACGACACCAAGTAACCGACCCCGACCGGGACCACCCAACCCAACCGGGTGAGGCCGTCGGAGGCCCGCAGCGACAACGTCGCAGCCACCTCGCAGCCGATCGCCCCGGCCAGCAGTCCCCAGGTCAGCAGGGTCACTCGCCGGTGAACTCGGGCTTGCGCTTGGCGAAGATCGCCGAGATGCCCTCGGTCAGGTCCTTCGACGCCAGGAACGCCGCGTTCCAGGTGGCCACGTAGCGCAGGCTGGCCGACACCGCATCGATGCGCTGCTGATCCAGTACGTCCTTGATGCCCTCGACGGTCAGCGGCGGGTTGGCCGCGATCTCGGCGGCGGTGGCGTGCGCGGCGGCCAGGCAGGCCTCGGCGTCGGCGAAGACGTCGTTGACCAGGCTGATCTTCTCGGCGCGCGCTGCGTCGATGTCGCGGCCGGTCAGGGCCAGCTCACGCAGGTGGCCGTCGGACAGGATCAGCGGCAGGCGGGCCAGGCTGCCCATATCGGCGACGATGGCCAGCTTGACCTCGCGCACGCTGAACTTGGCGTCGGCCGAGGCGTAGCGGATGTCCACCGCCGCGATCAGGTCCACCCCACCGCCGATGCACCAGCCGTGGATCGCCGCGATCGTGGGGGTGCGGCAGTCGGCGACGGCGTTGGTGGCCTTCTGCATCCGCAGGATCTGGGCGTGGAACTCCGAACGCGGGCGGGCCTGCGCCCCCTCGGCCAGCACCGGGGCCATGGTGCCGCCCATCGCGGCCACATCCAGCCCGTAGCTGAAGTTCTTGCCGGAACCGGTCAGCACGATCGCCCGCACATCGCGGTCGGCATCCAGCTTGGCGAATACCTCCGGCAGCTCCGACCAGAACGCCGGGCCCATCGCGTTGCCCTTGCCCGGCCCGATCAGGGTGACCTGGGCGACATGGTCCTTGATTTCGACGGTGACGGATTCATACGACTCAGTCATAGCCTGAAACCGTAGCCTGGGGACATGAGCCCTGATCTGAGACCCGGCCCCGACGTGCCCCCGGCCGACGAACTCGCCGCCGCTGAAGCCGCGTGGGCGGTGCTGGAGCCGGTGCTGCGGGGGATCGGCAGCGACGAATTGTCCAAACCCACGCCGTGTTCGGAGTTCGACGTCGCGCAGTTGACCGATCACCTGCTGAACTCGGTCACCGTCCTCGGTGGTGCGGCGGGGGCAGAGTTTCCGGCCGGCGCCGCGGGCGACTCGCCGGCAGCCCAGATCCTGGCCGCGGGCCGGCCCGCCCTGGATGCCTGGCGCAGCCGCGGCCTGGACGGCGCCGTCACCTTAGGCCCCAACGAACTGCCGGCGAAGGTGGCCGTGGGCATTCTGGCGCTGGAGTTCCTGGTACACGCCTGGGACTGCGCGACGTCGACGGGCCGCACCCTCGAGGTGCCTGAACCGCTGGCCCAGTACGTGCTGGACCGGACGCAGCAGATCCTCACCCCGGCGGGCCGGGCGACAGCCGGGTTCGACCCGCCCGTCGAGATCGCCGACTCCGCGCCGGCCCTGGACCGGTTGATCGCCTTCACCGGACGGTCATAACTCCGCAACCTGCTGGTCAATCCGGCGTCGTCCAAGTTGCCTAGCCTGGATCACACATGGACGTTGCCGGTTGGGTGTGGGGGCTGACGATCGTCGGCCTCGTCGGATTGCTCGCGTTCGACTTCGTCTTTCACGTCCGCAGGGCGCACGTTCCGACGCTGCGCGAAGCCGCGGTCTGGTCGGCCGGTTACATCGGCGTCGCCGTGCTGTTCGGCGTCGGTATGTTCGCCCTCGGCGGTGTGGATGCGGGTTCGGAGTACTTCGCGGGCTACGTGACCGAGAAGGCGCTGTCGGTCGACAACCTGTTCGTCTTCCTGATCATCATGGCCAGCTTCCGGGTGCCGCCGGAGGATCAGCAGAAGGTGCTGCTGTTCGGTATCGCTTTTTCGCTGGTCGCCCGGACCGGGTTCATCTTCCTGGGCGCCGCGCTGATCAACACCTTCGCCTGGGTCTTCTACCTCTTCGGGCTGATCCTGTTGGTGACGGCCAGCAGCATGTTGCGGCCGGAGGGCGGCGAAGAGGCCCGCAAAGCCGATAATCCCGTGATCTGGCTGGCGAAGAAGGTCATCCGCACCAGCGATCATTACGACGGCGACAAGCTCTTCACCACTCTCGACGGCCGTCGGGCGATGACCCCGATGCTGCTGGTGATCATCGCCATCGCCGGCACCGACGTCTTGTTCGCACTCGACTCGATCCCGGCGATCTTCGGCCTCACCCGTAACACCTACATCGTGTTCACCGCGACCGCGTTCTCACTGCTGGGTCTGCGGCAGCTCTACTTCCTGATCGGTGGTCTGCTCGACCGCCTGGTCTACCTCAGCTACGGCCTGTCGGTGATCCTCGGGTTCATCGGGGTGAAGCTGATTCTGCACGCCCTGCGCGAGAACAATGTGCCGTTCATCAACGGCGGCGAACCGGTCGACGTCGTCGAGATCGGCACGGGGGTGTCGCTGTTGGTGATCGTCGGCGTACTGGTGGTCACCGTGGCCGTCTCGTTGCTGAGCCGCCGGGGCCGGGCCCAGACCGCGATCGCCAACGCCACCCGCTACGCCACCGCCTACCTGGACTCCGAGGACGACCGCAGCGACGCCGAGCGCGAGCGCATCTTCACGATGCTGATCAACGAGTGCGATCAGCTGCTCGCGCTGGACCCGGGTGGCGGGCAGCTGGTTCGCGACGAGCCGGAGCTGATCGAGCTACTCGACCGCGCCGCCGCCGACCACGACCGGGCCGGTTACACGCGCTCCAGATAGAAGTAGAAGTAGCGACCCACCCCGTCCTGGAAATCCAGGACTCCTTTGCCGTTCATGATGCCCAGCACGGTGTCGGCGTCGACCCGCTTGAAGTGGTCGTGGGTGGGCTGGCCGTCGTAGACCATGGTGGCCACCACCTCGCCGCGGAACTCCTCGGCCCACAGGCTGGCCTCGCCCTTGCCGAGCTTGACGTTGGAGAACTTGTTGCCCTCGTCATCCAGGCACACCAGCGGCTGCACGTCGGTAGCCGAGCGGAAGCTCTTGCCGAACCAGCGGGCCTTCTCCAGCAGCCCGTTCATCTTGTGGCCGGTGATGAACTCGCCGCCGCGCCAGTCGCCGATCATCTGCTCGATGGTGGCCGGCGGCAGGGTTGCCCAGAACTCGTCGAGTTCGGCGTCGGCGATGGTGCCGGTGCGCTCCTTGAACGCGGCGAATGTCTTGCGCGCCAGTTCGTCACTCATGTGCCGACCTTTCTCGGGTTTTCGCCCCGCCGGGTTTTCGCCCCCGCCGAGCGTGAACCTAGGTTCACGCTCGGCGGGGGCGAAAACCCGGCGGTATGGACTCAGCCCGCCTTGTTGACGGCGCGCTTGAGGCCGAACAACAGCCCGTTCGCCAAAACCGCGGCGACGCCGGGCAGGCGGTTGTCGGCGCTGATGGTGTAGCTGATCTCGGTGCCCGAACCCGTCGACCGGAGTGCCACATCGCCGATGTAGTTGCGGAACGGGATGCCCGAGACGCCGCGGTAGCTCAGCCGCTGGTCCGGTTCGAACGCGATGATCTCCTCCACCAGGGGCGCCATCCCCGGCACCGCCTGGATGCGGCGCTGGGCGCCGACGCCGTTGGGCTCGGGTGTGCCGGGCCGAGTCACGGTGATCTTCAGCCCAGGCGCCCAGGAGGACATGCCCTCGTAGTCGGAGAGCACTGCCCACACCCGGGATGCGGGTGCTGCGACGGTGGCGGTGGCGGTGGCGTGCATGGCGTTCCTCCTCAGATCCAGCCTTGAGCGAACCGTAACAGCGCGTCGTTCTCCTCCGGCGCGCCGATGGTCACCCGGACCCCGTCGGCGCCGTAGGGGCGGACCACGATGCGGGCCTCGGCGGCGCCGGCCACGAAGTCCACGGTGCGCTCGGCCAGAGGCAGCCAGACGAAGTTGGCCTGTGAATCCGGCAGCTCGAAGCCGGCCCCGCGCAGCGCCGCGGAGACCCGGACCCGCTCGGCGACCACCGCGTCGGTGCGGTCGAGCAGTTCGTCGGCGGCGTCCATCGAGGCGATCCCGGCGACCTGCGCCACGGTGGACACCGTGAACGGCACGTACACCTTGCCCAGTGCGGTGATGATCTCGGGATCGCCGACCGCATAACCCAAGCGCAGCCCGGCCAGCCCGTAGGCCTTCGAAAACGTCCGCAGCACAACCACATTGGGATGCCTGCGGACCAGTCCCAGGCTGTCGGGGGCCATGCCGTCGCGGATGTACTCCACGTAGGCCTCGTCGATGGCGACCAGGATGTGCGGCGGCACCGCGGCCACGAACCGCGCCAGCTCGTCGGGGTCGACGACGGTGGAGGTGGGATTGTTCGGGTTGCAGACGAAGATCAGCCGGGTGCGGTCGGTGATGGCGGCCAGCATCGCGTCCAGGTCGTAGGTGTGCGCGCGCAGCGGAACCTGCACCGGCACTGCGCCGGCGGTGCGCACCTGCAGCGGGTAGATCTCGAAGCTGCGCCAGCCGAACACCACCTCATCGCCGGCGCCGGTGCTGATCTGGATCAGCTGCTGGCACAGGCTCACCGAACCGGCGCCCGCAGCCACGTGCTCGGGTCCGAACCCCACGTGCTCGGCCAGTCGGGCTCGCAGCTTGGCGTAGCCGTTGTCCGGGTAGCGGTTGATCCCGGCCAGGGCGTCTTCGACGGCCTTGGTCACGCTGGGCAGTGGGGGGAGCACCGTCTCGTTGCTGGCCAGTTTGATCGAGCCCGGCACCGTCTTGCCTTCGACGTAGGCCGGCAGTGCGGCGATCTCCGGGCGCAGTCGGGCGGTCACGGACCACAGCATATGTGCGCCGATGAGGACGCTTAGCCCCGCATCAACCCCGCGGTTTCAGAGCTGGGGTAGTGATCCGGTACCCTCAACGAGTTCGAGGAGGCGTGCCAGAGCGGCCGAATGGGACTCACTGCTAATGAGTTGTCCCCTTTACGGGGGACCGGAGGTTCAAATCCTCTCGCCTCCGCAACGGCCGAGCTTGCTCGACCGACAACTGAAGATATGCGCCCGTAGCTCAACGGATAGAGCATCTGACTACGGATCAGAAGGTTGGGGGTTCGAATCCCTTCGGGCGCACTTACATTGCAGGTCAGAGGCTTTGCGTAGTTTGCTGGCAAACTCCAAACCTCGATATCCCGTACTTTCCCCGCACATTGGGTCAGCCGGTCGGTTTGCTGGCCCATTCATCCAGCACAGCGCGGGTATCCGGCCCGGCCGTCACCCGCTGCACGTAGTGCACCTCGGTAGTCGCCAGCTGCTTATGGCTGAGCTGCCGTTGCGCCGCTTCCACGCCCAGGCCGTCGCGCACCACGGCCGCTGTCGTCTTGCGGAACGACTTCGGCGTCACCCATGCCAGATGCTCATGGCCGGCGAGCGATTCCCGCAGCGATGAAGCGATATTCGATGCCGACACCAGACCGCCGTCACGGTTGGTCAGCACGGCCCCGGTCGGGCAGGTGACCGCGTACAGCTCGGTGAGCACCGCGACGCCGAACGCAGGCAGGGTGACCGTGTGCGCCGGCGCGTCCAGCTTCCGGCCGTCCTGCTGGTGCAAGAACCGAGCTCGGCGGCTGCCTCGACTGCATCATGCGGCTCGCTGGTCTCTACCTCAGCATGGCGGCCGGGAGTCTCGTTCATTTGGCCGGCGACCTTGACGAGGCGGCGAAGTTGATCGAGCGCGAGCTACTCGACCACCTCGACAGCCCACCCCCCACATAGAGACCCCACTTGGCCAACCCCGGCCAAGGCGTGGCTCACGAGGCGGTCCTGGTTTCCTGATGGGGTTGGCCAGGACCGCCTCGCCGAGCGAATCCGAGGCAGAGGGGGCGGGTCGGCATCGCGGCCGCGGCCGGCCGACCTGACCCCGGCCGCGCAGTCTTGCTCGCGATGTGTACGGGGTCTGGGGATTCTGGGGTGGTCTGACGGATGGCCGGCAAGGGGGCCCGGGGGTCATCGGTTCCGTGCTCGAGCCTTCGCCAGCACGTCGGCCACGATCGCGTCAGCTCGCTCGTCGGTCAGACGCTCGCCGTCGACAATGATCACCTCGTAGGCCAGATCGATGTCCTCGACGACGGTGTCGTCGTCGAAGTGCAGTGCAGCTGGGTCGATCTTCCGCTTGTCCATGGTGGTCACCAGTTCTTCCGGTGGAGCGGTTGCGTCATCGGGGCGGGGGTACCCCGGCTGTTCCTCCATGGTGCTGGATTCTGCATGGCGATAAGCCCGCCGCAAGAGCCGCCGACGGGTTTGAGTTGGGGTCGCCGTGGCCTGACCGTGGCGATTCAACCACTGGTCGCCGCCACCCTGGCGCTGTACACCAGCTCGGAGAATCGTCGCCGCAACCGCAGCAGGACGGGGAGAGCCGCGTTCGCGTAAGGCAGCTTCACCTTTGTTACGAAGGTTGGGATCGTCGCGCCCCAGCCAGGGAAACTGCGTCGATGAACGGCGAAGCTATACCGTCCAGATCATCTATTATAGTTTTTCGAGCAAAACTATAATCGCCTCAGTTGGTGGTGAGCCAAGCTATAACGGTCGTGCCTTTGAGTGTACGAAGTGGCCGAAAGGTATATTTGTGCAGGTAGAAGACTTCGAGCACTCGCCCGTAGGGCGTCTCGTACCGATTTCCGGCCATGACGCCTTCCTCAACCGTGACTACAAGCACTTCGCGTTCGTCCCAGTCGCACTGCCGGCCAGCATCGAGTTGTCCATGGGGGCACACAAGTTGGCCGACCAAGCGAGCATGTCCGTGGGACGCCTCGACTTTGCGGTAAAGAGACTGCCCGAGCCAGGGCTCCTAGTCCGACCAGCACTCAGACGTGAGGCGCAGAGCACCTCCGCGATTGAAGGAACGCACGCCACTCTGGAAGAAGTGCTTGAGGCTGATTACGTCGAGGAGGCTAACCGGAGGGCGGAGGTCCGTGAAGTACTCAATTATGTCCATGCTGCCGAATTAGCGCTCCAGCTCATCGAGACGAAGCCGATATGCCTCAATGTCATTGCGCAACTTCAGGCGACGCTGGTTGACGGGACTCGCGGAGATGGTTGGGACAAAGGCCGCCTTAGGGAGTCGAACGTCTACATCGGCGAGCGGTCCAGGGGCATCGAGGCTTCGCGCTTTGTCCCGCCGCCGCACGGTGATCTTCTGGTCGAGGGCGTATCCGACTGGGAGAAGTGGATTCATGCTGAAGACGACTACCCCCTGCTGATAAAAATTGCGATGGCCCACTATCAGTTCGAGACCCTTCACCCGTTCTCGGACGGAAATGGTCGCCTCGGCCGGCTGATCGTCACGCTCCAACTGGTCACAGAAGGCGCCTTGACCTACCCCCTGCTGAATCTCTCGTCTTGGTTGGAGGACCGCAAAGACGAATACAAAGACCTACTACTCGACGTAAGCAAGTCGGGCGACTTCGACTCGTGGGTGAGGTTTTTTTGCGAGGCCGTGCACCATCAGGCGGAAGATGGCGTCGCCCGAATCGAGGAGTTGCTGGAGTTCCAGTCGGACCTACGCCAGAAGCTGATCGATGCCAAGGCGCGCGGCATCGTCAACGCAGTGGTGAACAGCCTCTTGGGTTACCCCATCATTACGATTCCGCGGGTGGCAGCGCTTCACAACGTCACGTATCCACCAGCCAAGAAGGCCATACAAACCCTGGTTGAACTGGGGGTTCTTCGCGAGATGCGCGGCACCTTCGCGTACGGCGCCAAGGTCTTCATCTGCGATCCCGTGATGCGCGTGCTGAACCGAGCCTAGGCGACCGTCGCTTCATGGCCGCACTGTGGCGCCGACCGCCGCCGCCGCGGCCGTCGGCAGGGCGTCCGCAGTAGCCCACGCGCACACCGTTTGCCGCTACTCCGTACTTTCCCCGCATAAACGCTCGCGACACGCCGCATACTTGTGTGTACACGCCCGTACGATACACATCGGTGATCGCTTGCGCCGCAACACATTAGCGAACTCGTAGGTACGTCGGTGTACGCGCTATTCCCACCAGAAGGTTGGGGGTTCGAATCCCTTCGGGCGCACTCAAGATGCGTCGCGCATCACCGGTTCATCCGGGCTTCCGGTGAGAACCAGGCCTGTTTGGCCTGCCAGGACCGTGCCAGCCCGTAGGCGAAGATCCCCACTGACAGGCAGATACAGGCCCAGATCGCCGTCCCGGCGTAGGCGTCGACCCAAATCGATCCGAATCCGATCAGACAGGCCGCGACCGCGAACATCATCGACGCCAGATACAGGTTGACGGTCTTCTTGGCCCGCGAATCGTGCCGCAGCAACAGCATCAACCTACTGAGATAGCAGCTCAGGTAGATCGCTATCGCGCACACCGCCACCTCGTAGCCCGTCTGCCAGCCGTCACCGACCAGGTCGGCGAACATGTCCGGCTCGTAGCCGCGGCCGGTCTTGACGAAGGTGGCCACCATCATCACGATGCTCAGTCCCAACGGCGCCAGCAGGTGTTTGCGCATGATCGGCGGCACGTGATCGGGGTCGGCGAGCCGCACGAGCATGTGATAGGTATTCGCCGTCACCGCCACGATCATGCAGATCGTTCCGAGCAACTGCTGGACGTTCCACAGTCGCAGGTAGCGGTGCAGCATCGGTGCCAGGGTGTACCCGGCCCAGGGGGACAGCAACAGCAGCGCGCACCCCTCCATCGCCACGGCGAAGGTGGCGGCGACCTCCCAGCGCGACCACCAGGTATCCCGGCGCACCCACAGGCTGTACACGACCACCGCCAGCGTGGTCGTGATGAATACGGAAATCATTTCGCACCGACCACAGTGTCACCCCCGGATGTGAACCACGAACTTTTCGCCCGCCACGATCGTGCCGAACCGTAGGCGAAGATACCTACCGACAGGCAGATGAAGGTCCAAATGACCGGGGCGGCGTCGTCACCGTCGACCCAGGCCGAGCCGATCACGGTCAGACACGCCGCGGTGGCGAACGCCATCGACACCAGATACAGGTCGATGGTGGTCTTGGCCCGCGGATCGTGTCGCAGCGCCAGCATCAGCCGGCTGACGTAGGCACTGAGGTAGAGCACCACCGCGCAGCCCACCAGCTGGTAGACGACCATCCAGGCGTCAGTGGCGGGCGCGGAGAAGAAGTCCTGCCGGTAGTCCTGGTCGGAGAGCAGGAAGACCGGCACCATGATCGCGATGGCCAGCCAGATCGGCACCATGAGTTGTCGGCGCATGAACGAGCGCACCTGTTCGGGATCGGCCAGGCGGACCAGCATGTGATAAATGTTGCCCGATACCGCGGCGATCAGGCACAGATGGCCGAGCATCTGTTGCACATTCCACACTTTCAGGGCCTGGTGCAGCACCGTGCCGACCGCGGCGCTGGCCCACGGCGACATCAACAGCAGCGCGCAACCCTCCATCGCCACGGCGAAGGTGGCGGTGACCTCCCAGCGCGACCACCAGGTGTCGCGGCGAACCCACAGGCTATAGACGATGATCGCCAGGGTGGCGACGATGAGCCCCGATACCATCGTCGGCCCTCACGACAACGGTTGCGGGGGGTTGTTCTGCGCTATCGGGCGGCTGCCGGCCGTGAACCACGCCGCCTTGGCCCGCCAGGAACGCGCGGAGCCGTAGGCGAAGATGCCCACGGACACGCAGACGCACAACCAGACCAGCGAGCTCACATCGGTGTCGGTCCAGGTCGTGCTCAGCTGCGCAAAAATCGCCGTCAGCGCGAACGCCGACGAGGCGGTATAGAGCTCGATGGTCTCCTTGGCGCGTGGATCGGATCGCACCATCAGCAGCAGCCGCATGGCGTAGGCGGACAGGTAGAGCAACAGTCCGCACAGCAGCACCCAGTAGACGTCGGACCAGCCGCCGGACTCGTCGGTCGAGAACCCGTCCGGACGATAGTCTGCGTCGGCGACGATGAACGCCGCCACCATGGCCGGCACGACCAGCCTGGCCGGCCACTTCACCTGTTGGCGGTACAGCGTTCGCATCTGGTCGAAATCAGCCAGGCGCCCCATCACGTGGTAGACATTGGCCGCGATCGCCATGACGATGCAGATGTGGCCGGCCAGTTGCTGCAGGTTCCAGATCCCCGCGGACCGGTGCAGCCACGGCCCCAGGGTCTGCGCCGCCCAAGGCGACAGCAGTACCAGGGCGCATCCTTCCAGGGCGATGCCCGAGCTGATCCCGATCTCCCAGCGTGACCACCAGGTGTCGCGGCGCACCCATAGGCTGTAGAGCACCACAAGCACTGTGGCACCGATGAAGGCCGACGTCATGCGTCGACGGTACTTCCCGGGCGTCCTTTTAGACGGGCGGTTTGTCCAGATCCGCCTTCAGGTCACCGAGGCGCAGTGATCGCGACGAGTTCTCGAGGTATTCCGCGACTGCGTCGTGCTCGATCAGGCCGAAGCGCACCTGAAGATCAACGGGGTTCAACCCGAAGTACCGGGCGACTCGGATCAGGTTGTCGGCACTGATCAGCCGGCCCTCGTGGGCCGCTTTGTAGTAAGCGGACTTGCGGTACCCGAAGGCCTCGTAGACCTCGGTCGCTCCTAGCGGCCTGCCGACAAGATAGGGCAGTACGACGGTTGGGTCTTTGTGACGATCGTCCACAGGGATAAACCTTAGCTCGTCTTGGTAGACAGCACAACGTCTTGGGTGTCGTTGTGGTGCGAAATCTGCCCAATATTACGTCGTCACGCGAGTAATTCCAGCATTGCCAGGCTGGCGATTCGGGTACCGAACGGGATCGCGGCGAGGTCGACGAGATAGTCCGGAGAGTGCGGGGCGTAGGGGAACAGCCGGCCCCCGGCGGCGGCGTCGGCGTACACCTGCGGGTCGGCCACCCCGACCATCAAATAGCTCAACGGCACGTCCTGGTGGGGCCCCTTGAGTAGGTGGCAATCCTCCGAACCGGTCACCGCCGGCAGCTGCCTCACGACGTTGTGCTCCCCGAGTATCCCGCCCAGGGCGGTGGCCAGCCGGCCGGTCAGTGCGGCGTCGTTGACCAGCGGGGTCGAGCCGCCGGCCATCGTGATCGTCGGCAGCAGCTCGTCGGGCATATCCCAGCTGCGGGCGATGCCCGTGCTGATCGCCCGAATCCCGGTCAGCAACTGCTCGCGCACGTGCGGGTTGAACCAGCGCAGATTGACCTTCAGCAGGGCCCGGTCGGGAATGACGTTGTAGGCCGAGCCGGCCTGGATCGAGCTGACGGTCAGCACCGCGGTCTCGTTGGGCGCGACGGTGCGGCTGATGATGCCCTGGAAGCCGACGACGGCCTGCGCGGCCATCAGCACCGGATCCTTGGCCAGCTGTGGCATCGAGCCGTGTCCGCCGACGCCGTGGAAGACGATGTCGAGTTGGTCGGTGCCGGCCATCCGCTCACCCTCGACGGCGGCGACCAGGCCCACCGGCACCGGCGTGGTGTGCATGGCGATGAACGCCTCGGGCTTGGGTGCGACGTCGTAGAGCCCCTCTTCGATCATGGCCGCAGCGCCGCTGATGAGCTCCTCGGCGGGCTGGCCGATCAATACCGCTGTGCCCGACCAGATGTCGGTTGTTCTGGCGAGCACCCGGGCCATCCCGAGCATCCAGGTGACGTGCGCGTCGTGACCGCACATGTGCCCGACCATCGGGTCGTGGCTGGCCCAGTCCAGCCCGGTGGCTTCGGTCATGGCCAGCGCGTCCATGTCGGCGCGGTACATCACCACCGGGCCGGGGCCGTTGTCGAGTGTCGCCACCACCCCGGTACGCCCGATTCCGGTGGTGACGGTGAACCCGAGATCGGTCAACGCCTGCGCGATGATCCGCGCGGTGCGCACTTCGGCGAAGCCCAGTTCGGGATTGCGGTGCAGGTCCTTGAACACCTCGATCAGCCGGGGTGTGTCTTCGGCGATGATCCGGTCGACCGTGTCGAGGTGTTCGGTCATCTGTCAGCCCTCCGTCAATGTCAGCGCGCGCTGGAACAGCCACACGGCGGCGTCGTGCAGTTGGTCGCCGACTTCCTTCTGTGCCTTGCCCGCCGAGGCTCTGGCCAGCGTTCCTTCGATCACGATGGCCAGCTTGAAACAGGCCAGCACGGTGTACCAGCCGATATGCGACAGATCGCGGGAGCTGCCGGCGGCGTACCGTTCCAGCAGTTCGCCGGTCGAGGCCAGCCCGTCCATGCCGGTCAGGGTGTGGCTGAACACGCTGGACCCGTCGTCCTGGCGCCAGGTGGCCAGCAGCCAGCCCAGGTCCAGCAGCGGGTCCCCGATGGTCGACATCTCCCAGTCCACGATCGCCGCCAGTTCCGGTCCGGTGCGGGAGAACATCACGTTGGCGGCGTGGTAGTCGCCGTGCATGATGCCCGGCTGCCACGACGTCGGTGTGTTGGCCTGCAGCCAGCCGGCCACCTCGTCGATGCCGGGTAGGTCGGGGCCGGGGTAGTTCTCGAACTGCCGGTAGGAGTCCAACTCCGAAAGCCAGCGCGGCACTTGCCGTTCCAGGAAGCCGTCCGGTTTGCCGTAGTCGGCCAGGCCCACTGCCAGGTGGTCGACGGCGCCGAGCCGGGCCAGCGCGTCGGCCATCGACAGTCCCATCTCGTGCCGAATCGCGGGGTCGCCGGCGTGCAGGGCGGGCAGTTCCTCGCCGGCGTTGAACCCGTCGACCGGCTCCATGAGGTAGAACACCGCCTCACCGAGTACGGCCGGGTCGTCGCAGGTGGCGATCAGCGGCGGGTGCGGCACGTCGGTGCCGGCCAGCGCGGCCAGCACCCGGGTCTCGCGCAGCATCACCGTGTTGCTGCGCGGGCGCAGGTGCCGCGGGCCGCGGCGCAGCACATAGCTGCGACCGGACCGGGTGAACCGCAGCATGATGTTCTGGGTTCCGCCGGACAGTTCGGTGACGTCTTCCAGCGGGCCCTCGCCGAGTTTTCGGCTCGACATCCACTGCGCTACCGGTTCGAGGTCCATTCGTCAGCCCTTGGGGCGCGCCGACTGGGAGATGGTCTGCACCCGGATCGAGTCGTCGCCGAACAGGAAGGTGTCCACACCCTCGACTTGGAAGCCCGGCGAGTCGAGCGTCCACTCGATCAGCAGGACGTCGCCGTGGTAGGTCTGGGACTTGATGTCGAACACCGCATCGGCCAGCGCGTCGGTCAGCTGACTGAACGCGGCCCGGATGCCGGCCACGCCCTTCGCCACGCCGGCAGGCGTGATCAGCGCGGAATCGTCGTTGTAGTCGGTGAGCAACGCCTCGACGTCGCGAGACACCAGGGCGTGGATGTGGTGGTCGAAGATCTCCTGCGGGGTGCGTGCCATTCGACGACGATATCGGGACTAGCGAGATACTGGAGCGCGATGACTGAGCCTCGGGGATCGGTGGAACGTGTCGTGATGGCGCGCGCCGATGGCAAGCCCATCACCGTGCTGGTGGTCGACGACGAGACGGTGCTGGCCGAGATGGTGGCCATGGCGCTGCGCTACGAGGGCTGGAGCACCGCGACCGCCGGTGACGGCGCCTCGGCGATCGCCGCCGCGAAGGCCGAACGCCCCGACGTCGTGGTGCTCGACGTGATGCTGCCCGACATGAGCGGCCTGGACGTACTGCCCAGACTGCGTGAGGTCAACCCGCGGCTTCCGGTGCTGTTCCTGACCGCCAAGGACGCGCTGGAGGACCGCCTCGCCGGATTGACCGCCGGCGGCGACGACTACGTCACCAAGCCGTTCAGCATCGAGGAGGTGGTGCTGCGGCTGCGGGCGCTGCTGCGCCGCAGCGGGGTGAGCACCGCGGACAGCGGAGCCCAGATCGTGGTCGGCGATCTGGTCTTGGACGAGGACTCCCACGAGGTGACTCGCGGTGGTGATCCGATCACGTTGACGTCCACCGAATTCGAGCTGCTGCGCTACCTGATGCACAACGCCAAGCGGGTGCTGTCCAAATCGCAGATCCTGGATCGGGTGTGGGACTACGACTTCGGCGGCCGGGCCAACATCGTCGAGCTCTACATCTCCTATCTGCGCAAGAAGATCGACAATGGTCGGCCGCCGATGATCCATACCCTGCGCGGTGCCGGATATGTGCTCAAGCCGGCTGGGTAGGTCGCTGCGCGCCGGTGCCCGGCGACCGTGGTCGTTGCGCGCGCGGTTGCTGGCCGGTCAGATCGTGCTGCTCACGGTGGCCTGCCTGGGGATCGGCGCGGTCACCGAACTGGCGCTGTACCAGTACCTGGTCAGCCAGGTCGACCGTCAGCTGCACGACTCCGCACGCCGTTCGGCGCGACTGCACGGCCAGCCGCCCCCGCCGACGTGGCACCGCCACCACCGGCCCCGGCCCGGACCGGGACCGGATTTCCTCGACGCCCCCGGGCAGCCGGTTGGGATGGTCGGTGTGGTGATCGGCGAAGGCCCGGGCGTCGAGGCGGGCTACCTGAGCACTCCGGGGCTGCGAGAGTCGCTGAGCCCTTCGGCAACAACGGAATTGGCTGAGATCACCACCGTCGATACGCCGGTGACCCGGCGCCTCGACGGCGTCGGACGCTACCGGGTGGTCGCGACGCCGGCCCGCAACGGTGGCGGCACGATCGTCACCGGTCTGCCGCTGGCGGCGGTGGACGCCACCATGGTGCGGGTGCTGCTCATCTTCGGACTGGTGACCCTAGTCGCGGTGGCCGCCGCGGCGACGGCGGGAAGTGTCGTCATCCGGCGGGCGCTGACCCCGCTGCGGCGGGTGGCCCAGACCGCCGGTGAGGTCGCCGGCCTGCCGTTGGACCGCGGCGATGCGACGCTGCCGGTGCGGGTCGCCGAACCCGACACCAACCCCCGCACCGAGGTCGGTCAACTCGGTGCGGCGGTCAACCGGATGCTCGACCACATCGCCGCCGCGCTGGCGACGCGGCAGGCCAGTGAGACGCGAGTGCGCCAGTTCGTCGCGGACGCCAGCCATGAGCTGCGCACCCCGCTGACCGCGATCCGTGGTTACACCGAACTGGCGCAACGGTTTCCGGACGAAACTGAAGCCGTGGCGCACGCCCTGGACCGGGTGCAGTCCGAATCCGACCGGATGACCAGCCTGGTCGAAGACCTGCTGCTGCTGGCCCGGCTGGATTCCGGCCGGCCGCTGGAACACGAGCCGGTGGACCTGTCGCGGCTGGCGGTCGATGCCGTCAGCGACGCCCATGTCGGCGGCCCGGACCACCAGTGGCGGCTCGATCTGCCCGACGAGCCGGTGACGGTTCCCGGCGATGCGGCCCGGCTGCACCAGGTGCTGACCAACCTGCTCACCAACGCCCGCGTCCACACCGGCCCGGGCACCGTGGTCACCATCCGGTTGGGGGTCGACGGTGCCGACGCGGTGCTGAGCGTGACCGACGACGGACCGGGCATTCCCGAACAGTTCCAGCCGGAGATCTTCCAGCGCTTCGCCCGCGGTGACACCTCCCGGTCCCGCAAGGGCGGCAGCACCGGGCTGGGCCTGGCGATAGCCGCCGCGGTGGTCGCGGCGCACCACGGGACGATCGGCGTGACCAGCGTCCCCGGCAACACCGAATTCACCGTCCGGCTGCCGCTGTAGCCACCCCCTTGTCGGGGTGCCATCGCCTCCGGTCGCATGGCACTCTGGTGCCCATGGAGCACCGGCCGGTCAGCACCGCGGTGGAGACCGCGCACGCCGAACATCTCAAGACACTGCCCTTCGGGGACACAAGGGATTTCGAGGATGCCGACCGCGGCCTGATCGCCACGCTGAAACCGTGCGCCATCACCGCGGCCGACGGCCGGGTGGTGTGGGACAACGACAGTTACGCCTTCCTGGCCGGTGATGCGCCGACGTCGGTGCATCCCGCCCTGTGGCGGCAGTCCCAACTGGCGGCCCGCCAGGGGCTCTACGAAGTCGTCGAGGGCATCTACCAGGTGCGCGGCTTCGACATCTCCAACATCACCTTCGTCGAGGGCGACACCGGCATCATCGTCATCGACCCGCTGATCTGCACGGAGGTCGCCGCCGCCGCGCTGGCGCTGTACCGCGCCCACCGCGGCGACCGCCCGGTCAAAGCCGTGATTTACACCCACAGTCACGCCGACCATTTCGGCGGTGTTCTGGGGGTCACCTCGCAGGCCGACGTCGACGCCGGACGAGTTGCCGTCATCGCCCCGGAGGGCTTCATCGAGCACGTGGTGTCCGAGAACGTCTACGCCGGGACCGCCATGCTGCGGCGCGCCAGCTACATGTACGGCACCGTGCTCGATCGCGGCCCACACGGCCAGGTCGGCTGCGGGCTGGGCCAGAACACCTCGACCGGGGAGGTGGCGGTGATCGTCCCGACGGTCACCATCACCACCACCGGTGAGGCCCACACCGTCGACGGGGTGCAGATCGAATTCCAGATGGCGCCCGGTACCGAGGCGCCCGCCGAGATGCACTTCTACTTCCCGCGGTTCCAGGCGCTGTGCATGGCCGAGAACGCCACCCACACCCAGCACAACCTGCTGACGCTGCGCGGCGCGCTGGTGCGCGACCCGCGGGCCTGGGCGGGGTATCTCACCGAGGCCATCGACACCTTCGGCGGGCGGGCCGACGTCGTCTTCGCCTCGCACCACTGGCCGACCTGGGGCGCCGAGCGGATCGCCGAATTCCTGTCGCTGCAACGGGACCTGTACGCCTACCTGCACGACCAGACGCTGCGGCTGCTCAACCAGGGCTACACCGGCGTCGAGATCGCCGAGCAGCTGGAGCTGCCCCCAGCCCTGGAACGGGCCTGGCATGCCCGCGGCTACTACGGCTCGGTCAGCCACAACGTCAAGGCCGTCTACCAGCGGTACCTGGGTTGGTTCGACGGCAACCCGGCCCGGCTGTGGCCGCACCCGCCGGAGGCCCTGGCCACCCGTTACGCCGCGGCGCTCGGCGGGGTGGACCGCGTCGTGGAGCTGGCCGCCGACGCGTTCAACGACGGCGATTTCCGCTGGGCGGCAACACTGCTCGACCACGCCGTGTTCGCCGAACCCGATCATGCCGGTGCCCGCGCGCTCTACGCCGACACCTGCGAGCAGCTGGCCTACGGGGCGGAGAACGCCACTTGGCGCAACTTCTTCCTGTCCGGCGCCACCGAACTGCGCAGCGGGGTGTTCGGCACCGCCGGACAGGTCAGCTCGATGGCGATGCTGTCCCAGCTCAGCCCCGAGCAGCTCTTCGACAGCCTGGCCATCCGGGTCGACGGGCCGCGCGCCTGGGACCTGGAACTGGCCCTGGACGTCACGTTCGCCGACCTGCGCGCCAATTACCGGCTCACCCTGCGCAACGGCGTGCTGGTCTATCGCAAGGCCGCACCCGATCCGGCCAGCGCGGATGCCACCGTCACCGCGGACACCAAGCTGACGCTGCTGGCGGCGCTGCTGGGCACCGAGCAACTGGCGGTCTCCGGTGACCGGAACGCACTGCCGAAGCTGTTGGCCGTGCTCGATGCCGGCGATCCGAATTTCAACATCGTCACCCCGTGACACCGGCCCGAACGCGGGCCATAGGCTGACATGGTGCAGTTGCTGTTGATCCGCCACGCGCTGCCGCTGCGCAGCGAATACGGCCAGGGCTCGGATCCCGAGCTGTCCGAGACCGGGGTCCAGCAGGCCAAGCGCCTGCCCGATGCGCTGGCGCGCTTCCCGATCACCCGGCTGGTCAGCAGCCCGCAGCGGCGCGCGGTTCAGACCGCCGGACCGCTTGCCGCCGAGCGTGGCCTATCCGTCGACATCGACGAACGGCTGGCCGAATACGACCGCGAGCTGGCCGGCTACCTGCCCGTGGAGCAACTGCGCACCGAACGCCCGCAGGACTGGGCCCGGATGGCCCAGGGCCAGCTGCCCGCCGGGGTCGACGAAGAGGCCTTCACCGCGCGCGTCGCGGCCGCGTTGACCGACGTGGTGGCCGCGGCAGGCGCCGACGAGACGGTGGCGGTGTTCAGCCACGGCGGCGTGATCAACGTGGCGCTGCACCAGATTCTGGGCACGGCGCGACTGCTGTCGTTTCCCATCGACTACGTGTCGATCACCCGGTTGCTGTACTCGCGCTCCGGGCAGGCCGCGGTGGCGTCGACGAACGGCACCGAACACGTCTGGGACCTGCTGCCGCGCAACCAGCAGCGGCAGTTCGAGGATTAACGCCGCGCGGCCAGCGACTTCTTTGCGGCGCGCCGCAACTGGAAGATCCGGGCGGTGCCGGCCAGCGCGGTGACCAGTCCGCCGCACACGGCGGCCAACAGGATCGCCACCCCCAGCGGAAGGCTCCACTGCCAGGCCAAAAACGTCAGATCGACCGGATCGGTGTTCTGCGTGACGAACACCAGCAGCACGATCAGAACCAGAAAACCGCCGATGAGCGCGCTCCACAGGGCGCCAGCTCGGGTCAGCGGCATTGCGGCGGGGGGCGGCGGAGGTGCGTCGGTCTTGCCCTGCGCGGGGTCGACGGGCACGGCGGGGTCGCTGCTCATGGGTGCCATCTTGCCGGTTCACGCGCACAAATGAACCAGTTCCGGCCAGTTTCGGCACCCAGGCCAGGAGGCTGCGGATCGACGGCCGGTCGCTTACGGTGGTTCGGTGAGCGCAGCTCCCTCCGGCACGTGGCCGGCGATCCTGACCTGGCGGGCCCCCGACGCATCGCAGATGGAGTCGGTGCGGATACAGCTGTCCGGCAACCGGATCAGGGCCAACGGCCGGATCGTGGCGGCGGCCACCGACGAACACGTGGCGTTCGGCGTCTACTACGACCTGCAGACCGACGAGTCCGGGGCCACCAAGCGACTGGGCCTGACCGTCACAGTGGCCGAACGGGAACGCCAGCTGGTGGTGGCCCGCGACGAAGAGAACATGTGGCTGGTCACCGATGCCCGCGGGCAGTCCCGGGCCGGCTATGACGGGGCCCTGGACGTCGACATGGTCTTCAGCCCGTTCTTCAACACATTGCCGATTCGGCGGGCTCGTCTGCACCAGCGGGCGGCGCAGGTCACCCTCCCGACGATCTACCTGGGCCTTCCCGAGATGACGGTGACCGCCGCGGAGGCCAGCTACGGCAGCACCGGACCCGGCGAGGGCATCACGGTGCGCACGCCGGGCACCGACCCGGCGGGCGTCACGCTGGCCGTCGACGCCGACGGATTCGTCATCGACTATCCGGGGTTGGCAGCGCGGATCTGATCACCCCGCCGGCCCGGCCGGCGGCGGCCAGTGCCCGGCGCCAGTCGTCCTCGCCGAGCACCACGGTGACGATCTCGTTGCGCGGGAAGCTCTCGTAGCGGGTCCGGGCGGCATGGCCGGTGTTGACCAGGTCGGCCACCGAGCTCTCGGTGGCCAGCGACTCGCGCGCCTCGGCGAGCAGGGCCATCGCGCGATCCAGCGTCGGCAGCAGTTGCGGCGCGTTGCCCTCGCACATCGCCCGCACCAAATCCGGTGCCGTCCCGGCGACCCGGGTGCCGTCCCGGAATGATCCGGCGGCCAGCGCGAACGCCAGCGGCACGTCCGCCGCGGTGACCGCCAGCGCCTCGGCCAGCAGGTGCGGCAGGTGCGAGATCGCGGCCGCGGCGGCGTCGTGCTCCTCGGAGCGGGCTGGCACCGCCACCGAACCGCAGTCCAGGATCAGGTCCAGCACCGTGGCGAACACCGTCGGGTCCACGTGGTCGTCGACGCTGATCACCCAGGGCGCGCCCTCGAAGAGCCCGGCGTGCCCGGCCGGCCAGCCGGAGTGTGCGGTGCCGGCCATCGGGTGCCCGCCGACGAACTTCTCGGCCAGACCGGCCGCGGTGACATCGTCGAGCACGGCGGCCTTGACGCTGGTCACGTCGGTCAGCGGGCAGTCGGGGGCCAGCCGGCGGATCTGCTCGAGCAGCGCCGGCAGCGCCGGTACCGGCACGGCGAGCACGATCAGCGCCGACAGCTGCGCGGCGCGGGTCAGGGCCGACTCCAGGTCGGCGGTGGCGTCGAATCCGTCGGCGAGGGCGGCGTTCATTCCGTCCGCGGAGCGGTTGTAGCCGAACGTCACGCGCCCGGCCGCCGCGGCCGCACGCAGCACGGAGCCGCCGATCAGGCCGAGCCCCAGCACACATACCGGTGTTTTCACTGCGCTTGCCGCCACCTGTCCAGGTTGGCACACGCTGGTCAAGGGCGTAAACGGCGACTACCGTAGGCGCCCATGGGAGCACAGGGCGCGTCCGCACAGGGCCGGTCGGCGGAGACGCTGGCCGGGTTCGGGGTGGCTGTTGTGCGCGAAGACGGCAAGTGGCGCTGCACGCCGATGCGTGCCGCGTCACTCACCAGTCTGTCGATCGCCGAGACGGAGCTGCGCGAGCTACGCAGCGCGGGAGCGGTTTTCGGCCTTCTCAACGTCGATGACGAGTTCTTTGTGATCATCCGCCCGGGCCCGGCCGGTACCCGGTTGCTGCTCTCGGATGCGACGGCCGCGCTGGACTACGACCTCGCCGACGAGGTGCTCGAGGAGTTGGACGCCGACATCGACGTCGACGACCTGGAGGACTCCGACCCGTTCGAGGAGGGCGACCTGGGTCTGCTGTCCGACATCGGACTGCCCTCCGCGGTGCTCGGCGTCATCCTCGACGAGTCCGATGCGGCCGTCGATGAGCAACTGCACCAGATCGCCAGCGAGATGGGCTTCGACGAGCAGCTCACCGCGGCGCTGCCGCGACGCCATCGGTGACCGGCCTGCCCGGCGATGACGAGCTGATCCGGCTGGCGCTGGAGGCTGCCCGAGAGGCCGGCCCCCGCGACGTGCCGGTGGGCGCGGTGGTGGTGGGACCCGACGGCACCGTGCTGGCCCGGGCCGCCAACGCCCGCGAAACCCTCGGCGACCCGACCGCGCACGCCGAGCTGCTGGCTATCCGGGCCGCTGCCACGCTGCTCGGCGACGGCTGGCGGCTGACCGGAGCGACGCTGGCCGTCACCCTGGAGCCGTGCACCATGTGCGCAGGTGCGCTGGTGGCCGCCCGGGTGGCCCGCCTGGTGTTCGGGGCTTTCGAACCCAAGACCGGGGCGGTGGGCTCACTGTGGGACGTGGTGCGCGATCGGCGGCTCAACCATCGCCCGGAGGTACGCGGTGGAGTGCTGGCCGCCGAGTGCGCCGAACCACTGGAGGAGTTCTTCGCGCGGCAGCGATTGGGATGACAGCCCGGTTGTTGGGTACGCTGTCCCGCGGTGGCGTGTCCGAGCGGCCTAAGGAGCACGCCTCGAAAGCGTGTGACGGGTAACCCCCGTCCGAGGGTTCAAATCCCTCCGCCACCGCCAAATTCCCCGCCCTGTTTATGCAGGTAGCGGGGTTTTTTGTGGGACCCGCGATAGTAGCCGCTTGGACGAGTTTTTCGGCGTGCCGTGTCCATCGCTTCCGGCCCTTGTCGGGATCGTCGTCAAGCGGCCCTGCGTCGCCTTGGCTCGCCCACTGCCCGGCGAACCTACTGTCTTTCGGCTTCGGATGAGGGAAGTAGTTCCTGCCATCGCTGATCGTCGCTGAAAGGCCATGGCCCTCAACTTCGAATAGCCGGAATCTGGGGCGTACCTGGTGATATAACGTTCGGGCATGTATATGACGTAGCCGCGGATTCGGGGTGTGTCATTTGTGGTTGATCAGGTGTCAGGACTAACACGGTTGCCGGACCGGCCGGGCATTGGAAACGGCGTCGGTGGCCTGATATGGACGCTTGTGCTGGCAACGACAGGAGGCAATTAGTGTGACGACGGGCCCAACTTCGGCTTTCGCGCGTGTCATAGGTCGTGTGGGTGGCTGGAGAACTATTCGACGCTACGGGTTGAGGGCGTGTGGTGTCAGCGCTGTTCTCGCTGCATGTATTGCAGGTGGTTGGCTTTTCTTTGGTGGAACGATCGGTGGCGTACTCATCGGCGCAGTCATCGGCTATCTGTTCTCCATTGTGTTCCCGCAGGTATCGGGATTTCTACGAAACAACGGGACGCCGAGTGGCAAATTTGATCGACTAGCGTTATTCGATACGTTGTTCATCTCCGTTCTTACGGCCGCCCTGGCATGGTATGGCGTCCTGGTTTTTCAGACATGGTCAGTAACCACCGTTGAAGCCCTTCACAGCGTGACCGTTGTGCAACCCTTCCCGTCGGGAAGGATGGTTGCGTACGGGGTGGTGCGGGATGGCGGTCGCTATGTCGCTGTGGGCTATTTTCGGCCAGACGGTGGTGGTGATGCGTACCTGGACGCCGCACTGTGGGAATCGCAGGATGGATTCTCGTGGTCTCGCCTGAACCATGACCATGAGCTCCAGGGCGGAGTGGCTTTGGCGGATGGGCGGGTTGCGCATCGCCATATGCGTGCAATTGCGCCGACGAGTAATGGATTCTTGATCGTGGGCCAGGATAATGCGTACGACGGAATTCCACGTGGTCGTGTTTGGCGATTGCGTCCGGGCATGGATGTTGTTGAAGCTGTGACGGATCTTCAATTTCCTCCTGCCGTGAAGTACACGGGATATCAGGAGCATGACGAAAAGAAATTACTCGTGGGCAACAACACGGAAAATGCGGTTGCCTGGCTGAAAACGGGACAAGGTGACTGGCAAGCCGTGCATGATTTCGGTGCCCGGGCTACCACGGAAGTGGAATCCGTCAAATATTTAAATAAGCGTTGGATAGCGGTTGGTGTTGATCGAACGACCGACCCCCGTTATTCGGTAAATCTCTCGGAGGCCGATAATGCCTTCAACACCGATGGCGCTATCTGGGTTTCTAGTAATGGGATTGACTGGGATCAAGCGGAGGGATTTGCGAGAGTTGACCACTCGCAACGGGTGAACGACGTGGTCTACCTCCATGGGATGTGGGTAGCGGTAGGCGACGACGACACCAGTGATCAGCGTGACATGGATCCTGCCCTATGGGCTTCCGAGGATGCTATGCATTGGCATCGACTCGATTTGAGAAGCATTCAGGGTGCCACGGGATACCAGGGGATGTCTGGTGCGGTTGTCATGCCCGGAAGTCAAAGCATCCTGGCTGTAGGCGCTGAGGTAGCGCCACCGGTTCCTGGCTCAGATGAGCGTGTGCAGGCAGCACCAGGTGAGAAGCCGTGGCGGATCGCGATATGGCAGATTGCCGTCGAACCGCAACGTGGCGCACGAACGGTTCCGCACGTAGCCCGCAACATCGCGGGTATGGTTCCTGCCTGATTCGCGGGCCACATGTATCGATTTGCGTGGCGTTGACGTCGTATTGGGTATACATGCGACTAGAGGAGAATTGAATGCGAAGGTTTACCTGGCCTGGAGTTGTCGCGCTCCTGCTGACGTCAATCGCGTTTGCGGCCCCCGGTTACGGCACCTCGGGCCAGGATTGTGGAGCCTACACACCAGCGGGACTAAGCCATGTTTGGAACGACTCGCAGCTCGATTGTGCATCCGCACAGAGTCTGATCAATGAAGTGTCAACCAATCCAGCCATCCGCCAGGGCGGCAGCAGTGTAGCCATCGCCGACTGGTCGTGTGCTGTGTTTGGCGGCGTCAAGTCTGATGTATACGGGTACTCCATTCGCTGTGACGGGCCTCGTGGTCGCGTGACGCTGGTACCCGTCGAATAGCGTCGGAGGGGTTTTCACGATCCGCGATTACGACATCTAGTTCGCAGAGAAGGCGGTACGTCGAGACCGCGGGCTCGTTTGATGTGAATGTGTCGGGTGGGCAGATCGTTGTCCGGCTGCTGGGTGCCGCACTCATCGAGTTCTCTCAACTTCACCGTCTGGATACTCGGGCGGTGTAGTTCTCCGCGCTGCGAATCAGGGTCGCTGACAAAGTTGCTGGTCGGCGTCTTTGGCAGGTCCCGCCCGTCATCGCGGCCGGTCCACCAGATAGGTCCCAGCGTTGTCGGCGAACTCCACCAGCACCCGGCGTTGGTTGCCGTCGACGGTCACCTCGCAGGTGAACGTCCGCCCCTTGCGTACCGCCGGATTCACCCCGTTGTTGCAGCGGACGTCACCCACGTCGTCGCGGCCGTAGCCGTTGATCGGGTCGGTGAGCACCCAGCGGACACCGTCTTGGGCCTGGATGACGTCGAGCTCGACCGGACCTGACCCGCCGATGACGCCGCGCAGCACCAGGGTCACCAGCACCGCCAGGGCGAGCAGCCCGGTGACGCCGGCGCCGATCAGCAGTGCCCGATTCGACCGCCGTTGCGCGGCAACCTGATTCGGAGGGGCAGGAGCAGGGGCGGGCGGGGGGATCGGCGGCGGTGACGGCATCGGAGCTGGAGGCCGCCGCACCTCCAGGTACCACGGCTGCGCGGGCTGGCGCGGCGGTTGCGCCGGCGGGCGCGGCGGTGGTGGCCGGCGCGGTGGTTGCGGCGGTTGTGCCGGTGGGCGCGGCGGCTGAGCCTGCGGGCGCCGTGGCGGGACGGGCGGGCGCCGCGGCGCCGGCTGCGTGCGACCCCAGTCGTCTCGCGGCGGTTCCGGTCGGCGGTTCATCGCGGCTCACCCGTCACGGGAACCGCCCGAAACATCCGTCGATGTCGCCGTGCAACCCGGACCGGAACGCCAGGATCCGGGTGAAACCGGCCGGCACGGTGTAGGCATTGACATCGCTGGCCACCACGCCGTTCATCAGCAGCCCGGTCACGGCCTCGTCGAGATCACCGCCGGCCAGCGTCAGGCCGCCACCACCGGAGGACAACGTCATCGGCTCGGCCATCTGGCGCTGGGCCACCCCGGTCAGGCACGCGGTGCACAGCGCGGCCGACGCCGAGTCCAGCCTGGCCCCGCGTTCGCGCTGCACCGCAAGGGCGTACCTGGACGTGACGGCCGACAGTCCGGTGTTGTCGCCCTGCGGCAGCGCCAGCGTCGACTGATCCGACGGTGCGCTCATCGCCTGCAGCTCGGGCAGGTCGACGACAACGGTGTTGGACTCCGGGCAGTACGCCACCGGATCGGGCTGACGGCCGTTCGCACAGCGACCCGTCGTGGACAGGCTCGGTGGGTTGGCCGGGGCGAAGATCTGGCCCAGTTGCTCCATCAGGGTGGCCAAGACGGGCTCGTCGAGCGTGATGTCGCTCTGCGGATTCTCCGAATCGAACAGTGAGCGTGGCAGATTCCCGCGCCGCTTGCGGATCTCACCCATGTCGATCTCGGCGCACATCTCCGCACCGCCGTCGAACCCGGTCTGGAACGCGCCGACTCGGTCGAGGGCGGTGCCGTGCTCGTCGTCGATCGATATCGGGTTGTCGATGGTCGAGACCGGGTCGCGGATCACGATCAGCCCGGCCAGCACATGGTTGAGCCCGTCACCGGTGCTGAGCCGGTTGCGCGACGAACTGCCCGACGCCACCCACTGCAGGTACACCCCGGCGAAGCAGTCGGCCTGTTGCTCACGCACCAGGGTTCGGGTCAGCGGGCTCACGATGCCGGCCATGTTCTGCAGGGCATGCCCGTACTCGTGGGCCAATGTCCCGTTGATTGCCATGTCGCCGAAATACTTTCGGGCCGTGGGCATGAACTTGGCCCGATCCCAGGCCATGGTGTCCATCCGCCGGCAGTACATCGCGTTCGGGAGCCGGTAGACGTCGGCGCCGCATACCTCCGGGGTGTTCGGGTCGGTCGAGGCATAGGAGACCAGCGCCGACACCGGCTCGAAGGTCCCGTGCAGCGACTGGGCGTAGTGCTGGGTCCAGAACTCCTCGATGTCGTCGATCGCCAGTAGCGACAGCCGGTCGATCTGCCCGCCGTCGCTGTTCTGCACCCGGGCGGTGACGGGTGGGAGGTCGCCGCGCGGGCCGCTGGGCCCCTCGGCAGCGGACAGTCCACCGACCCGGCCCGGGTCGTACAGCATCGACACCGCGCGGCCGGCCACCACGGTGGGGGTGTTGTCGGCGCAGCCGGCCAACGCCAACATCAGGCAGGCCAGGGCGAAAACCTTGCGCGACATGGTTACCCGCTCAAGAAGGCGACGATCCCATGGGTGACGGCGGCGGCGTACCGCGACCGGCCCTCAGGGCTTTCCAGTTGCGCCGCGTCGTCGGCGTTGCGCATGTTGCCCAGTTCGACCAGGACTGCGGGATATTCGGCCAGGTTCAGCCCGGCCAGATCCGCCCGCCCGTACAGGCCGTCGGCGCCGAGGTAGCTGGATTCGGGAATTCCCGCGGCCGCCAACGAATCCCGGACAGCGCGGGCCAATTGCACCGCCGGGCCGGACTGGGCGTCGCCCAGTGGCGGGCTGGAATAGTTGACGTGAAAGCCGCGGCCCGACGCGGGCCCGCCGTCGGCGTGGATGGACACGATCGCGTCCGGGTGCGCGGCATTGGCCGCGGCGGCCCGGGCGTCGATACACGGACCCACCGAGGTGTCATCGGCCCGCGAGAGCTCGGTGTGCACGCCCATCTCGTCCAGGGCGGCCCGGATCCGATTGGTCACGTCCCAGTTCAGGCTGTGCTCGGGGTAGCCGTCGTCGGTAGCGGTGCCGCTGGTCTGGCACGGCTTGGTGCCGCCGCGTCCGTTGGGCACCTGGCGGGCGATCGATGCGTCGTTGGCGCCGCTGTGCCCGGGGTCCAGAAACACCGTCTTACCGGCCACACCGGGGTCGGCGGGGGAGAGCGGCGCTAGGACACCCGCTGCCACGAAGCACGCGGCCGAGGCGAGACAGACGACGGTCCGGCGACGCACCGCAAAAGCCTAGCAAGCGCTGGTGTGTCCGCCGGGGTGTAATAGATCGATGCAGCTGATGTCACCGCTCGATTCGGTATTCCTGCTGGGCGAGAGCCGCGAGCATCCCATGCATGTCGGCGGCCTGATGCTGTTCGAGCCGCCGGAGGGCGCCGGACCGGAGTTCGTCGGTGAGATCTACCAGGGACTGCTGGCCTCCCGAGATCTGCAGCCCGCCTTCCGTAAGCGTCCGGCGACCCTGCTCGGCGGGATCGCGAACGTGGGTTGGGCCTTCGACGATGACGTCGACATCGAGTACCACATGCGGCGCTCGGCGCTGCCGGTGCCGGGCCGGGTGCGCGACCTGTTGGAGCTGACCTCCCTGCTGCACGGCAGCCTGCTCGACCGGCACCGCCCGCTGTGGGAAGCCCAACTGGTGGAGGGCCTCAACGACGGCCGGTTCGCGGTGTACGTCAAGATCCACCACTCCCTGATCGACGGGGTCTCACTGCTGCGGCTGCTCAGTCGCACCCTGTCGGCCGATCCGCGCGAGGCGGAGCTGCGCGCCCCGTGGTCCCTGCGGCCGCCGTCGCACCGGCGCCCCGATGCCCCGTCGCGGCTGCGGGAGCTGACCGGTCTGGCGAAAGGCGTTGCGGCGTTGGGCCCGTCAACGGTGAAGCTGGCGCGTGCGGCCCTGCTGGAACAGCAGCTGACGCTGCCGTTCGAAGCGCCGCGGACCATGCTCAACGTGAAGATCGGTGGGGCGCGCCGGTGTGCGGCACAGTCCTGGCCGGTGGCCCGCGTCATCGAGATCAAGCGGGCCGCCGGGGTGACCGTCAACGACGTGGTGCTCGCCATGTGCGCCGGCGCACTGCGCGCCTACCTCGAGGAGCATCAGGCGCTGCCGGACCATCCGCTGGTGGCGATGGTTCCGGTGAACCTGCGCACCGAGGCCGATGCCGATTCCGGCGGCAATATGGTCGGCACCATCCTGTGCAACCTGGCCACCGACCTCAAGGACCCGGCGCAGCGGCTGGAGACCATCAGCGACTCGATGCGCCGCAACAAAAAGGTGTTCAGCGAGCTGCCGCGCACCCAGGCGCTGGCCCTGTCGGCGGCCAACATGGCCCCGTTGGCCCTGGCGGCCGTTCCCGGCTTCGTCTCGTCGGCGCGCCCGCCGTTCAACATCGTGATCTCCAACGTGCCCGGCCCGGCCGAGCCGCTGTACTGGCGGGGTGCCCGCCTGGACGGCAACTATCCGCTGTCGATCACCCTCGACGGGCAGGCGCTGAACATGACGGTGGTCAGCAACGCCGGAAACCTCGACTTCGGGCTGGTCGGCTGCCGGCGTTCGGTCCCGCACCTGCAACGGCTACTGGGCCACCTGGACACCGCGCTGGAGGAGCTGGAACGCGCCGTGGGCGTTGCCTAGCGCCGGAACCAGGAACGCGACCGGGGCTGCTGCTGGTCGGGATGCCCCTCGCACCACTGCTCGGGCGGAACCTGCGCACGTACGTCGGCGATGTGGTCGCCGCAGCCGTCCCAGGTGGTTTTGCCGCAGACCCGACAGGGCACGGGGTAACACATCAGCGGTTCCTCTCAGGCGGTGCGCAGTGCATCAGCCACAGTATCGACGACGGCCCGGATCTTCGCGGTCACCTCGTCGGCGATCGCGGCCAGTTCCGGGTTGTCGATGACCTGGGCCATCAGCTGCGGATTCATCGCCTCGACGTGCACCGTCGCCGAGTCTTGCGGATCTTCGCGGACCACGACGTTGCACGGCAGCAGCACTCCGATGCGCTTCTCGGCCGTCACGGCCCGGTGCGCCAGCGGCGGATTGCAGGCGCCCAGGATCAGGTAGCGCTCCATGTCCTCGCCGAGTTTGGCCTTGAGTGTTGCCTGCATGTCGATCTCGGTCAGCACCCCGAAGCCGTTGTCCTTCAGTGCTTCTCGCGTCTTGGCGGTGACCGTGTCGAAATCGGCGCCGGTCACCGATGTGCTCATTGCGACGGACATGAGTCCTCCTTCATTGGCTGATCGCAGCCTATCATAAACACCCCCGGGGGTATATACCCGCGCGGTATCGTCACGTCATGCAGACGCTGCGCACCCCCGATGACAGATTTGCCGGCCTTCCGGATTTCGGTTACCAGCCCCAGTACTGCGATCTGAGCGACGACGACGGCGGGACGCTGCGGGTGGCCTGGGTGGCCGACGGTCCCGAAGACGGCGAGCCCATCCTGATGTTGCACGGCGAGCCGTCGTGGTCGTATCTGTACCGCAAGATGATGCCGCTCCTGGCCGAGGCCGGCTACCGGGTGATCTGCCCGGACCTGGTCGGGTTCGGGCGCTCGGACAAGCCGACCCGTGCGGCCGACCACACCTACGCCCGGCACGTGGAGTGGATGCGGGCACTGGCGTTCGACGTCCTCGACCTGCAGGGCGTGACGCTGGTCTGCCAGGACTGGGGCGGCCTGATCGGGCTGCGGGTGCTGACCGAGAACCCCGACCGCTTCGCCCGGGTGGTGGTGGCCAACACCGGCCTGCCCACCGGTGACATCCCGATGCCGAAGGTCTGGTGGCGTTTCCGCGAGGCTATTCAGACCGCGCCGACGATCGACGTCGGCTGGTTCGTGCAGTCCGGGTGCCGCCAGCCGATGAGCGCCGCGGTACGGGCCGGCTATGACGCCCCGTTCCCCGACGACAGCTACTGCGTCGGGCCGCGGACCATGCCGTCGCTGATCCCCACCACCCCCGAAGACCCCGCCGCGCCGGCCAACCGGGCGGCGTGGGCCGCGCTGTGCGCCTCGGACACCCCGATGCTGGTGGCGTTCAGTGACGGTGACCCGATCACCGGGGCGATGGCGCCGATCTTCCAGCGCGAGATGCGGGGCGCGCGCGGGCGCGCCCACCCGGTGATCCACGACGCCGGCCACTTCCTGCAGGAGGACGCCGGCGAGGAGTTGGCCCGCCACATCGTGGAGTTCCTGCGCCGCTGATTGTCGCTGGCGCGTCGAGACCGACTTATTGCAGGGATGTACTCGCACTTTGACTGCAAAACGTCGGTCTCGCGGCGTTCGGCAGCTTTCATCGACATCATGGACACCATGGACCTGCCCGTGGTGCCGCCGGTGGATCCGATGCTCGCCAAAGCTGCGGCCAAGGTTCCGAGCGGGGATTGGTCCTATGAACCCAAGTGGGACGGCTTTCGCGCCATCGTGTTCCGCGACGGCGACGACGTGCTGCTGCAGTCCCGAACCGGCAAACCCCTGGGCCGCTACTTCCCGGAACTGCTGGAGGCGCTGCGCGCCGAGATCGCCCCGCGCTGCGTGCTCGACGGCGAGGTGGTGGTGCCGCGGCAGATCGGCGGACGGACCCGGCTGGACTGGGAGTCCCTGAGTCAGCGAATCCATCCCGCGCAGAGCCGGGTGCAGATGCTGGCCGAGCAGACCCCGGCCCGGTTCATCGGCTTCGACGCGCTGGCCACCGGTTCGGCGTCGCTGCTCGACGAGCCGTTCCGGGTGCGCCGGGAGGCGCTGGCCGCCCTGATAACCGGTGGCCGCAGCTGCCATGTCACCCGCGCCACCGCCGACCCCGAACAGGCCACCCGCTGGCTCACCACGTTCGAGGGGGCCGGGCTGGACGGCGTCGTCGCCAAGCGGACCGACGGGCCCTACCTGCCGGGCAAACGCGACATGGTCAAGGTCAAACACCAGCGCGACGCCGACTGCGTGGTGATGGGCTACCGCATCCACAAGAGCGGCGTCGGCATCGGCTCGCTGCTGCTGGGCCTGTACCGCCCCGACGGCGAACTGATGATGGTCGGCGGCTCGTCGGCGTTCACCGACGCGGACCGGCTCAAGCTCCTGGCCGAGCTGGAACCGCTGCGCCTCGGTGACGTCCACGACGGCGAGGCCAGCCGGTGGAACTCCGCGGCCGACAAGCAGTGGGTCCCGATCCGGCCCGAACGCGTCGCCGAGTTCGCCTATGACCAGATGGAGGGCAGCCGCTTCCGGCACACCGTGAAGCTGCTGCGGTGGCGTCCCGACCGTGATCCGGCGAGCTGCACCTTCGACCAGCTCGAGGTGCCGCTGAACTACGACCTCGCCGACGTACTGGAGACCTGAGGGTGGCCGGCCCCGAAGAGCTCGACGTCCACGGCGCGGGCGTCCGATTCACCAGTGGCGACAAGGTCTACTTCCCCCGGCTGGGTGCGGCCGGCACCAAACGAGCGCTGGCCGACTACTACCTGGCCGTGACCGATCCGGCCGACGGGCCACTGCTCGCCGCCCTGCGGGACCGGCCCACCCATCTGCAGCGCTTCCCCGACGGCATCGATGGCCCCGAGGTCTACTCCAAGCGGCTGCCGCGGGGCCACCCGGACGACCTGGAGTCCTGCTCGGTGACGTTCCCCTCCGGCCGCACCGCCGACGTCCTCAAGGTCGTCCGGCCCGCGGACGTGCTGTGGGCCGTGCAGATGAGCACCGTCACCTTTCACCCCTGGCCGGTGCGCTGCGGTGACACCGACCACCCCGACGAGCTGCGCATCGACCTGGACCCGCAGCCCGGCACCAGCTTCGACGAGGCCCGCGCGGTCGCGCTGGGGGTGCTGCGCCCGCTGCTCGACGAGCTCGGCCTGGTCGGCTACGTCAAGACGTCCGGTGGCCGCGGGCTGCACGTCTACCTGCGGATCAAGACAGACTGGGACTTCATCGAGGTCCGCCGGGCCGGGATCGCGCTGGCCCGTGAGGTCGAGCGACGCGCGCCGGATGCGGTCACGTCGTCCTGGTGGAAGGAAGAGCGCGGTGCGCGGATCTTCGTGGACTTCAACCAGAACGCCCGCGACCGCACCATGGCGTCGGCGTATTCGGTGCGGGCGACACCGATCGCCACTGTCTCCACCCCGCTGACCTGGGACGAGCTGGCCGAAGCGGACCCCGACGACTACACCCTGGCCACCGTTCCCGACCTGATCGCGCGACGCGGCGATCCCTGGCGCACCATCGGCGACCGCGAGCAGTCCCTCGAGCCGCTGCTGCAGCTGGTGGCCGCCGACGAGGCCCGCGGCCTCGGTGACCTGCCCTACCCGCCGAACTATCCGAAGATGCCGGGCGAACCCAAGCGGGTGCAGCCCAGCCGGGAGAAATCAGGCTGACGGCTTCAGCAGCCCGACGCAGGTGGCGGTGAGCAGCCGGGTCAGCGCGGTGGTGAAGTCCAGATTCCAGTCCGGCGGCATCTGCGACTCCAACGCTTCGTTCTTATAGGCGTCGGCGAGATCCTCCGGCGGGTGGGAGATCTGCCACAGCGGCGCTGCCAGCGAGTAGGAGGCCAGCAGCAGGTCCAGCGCGCCCTCCTTACCCAGGCCGGGCAGGGCCCGCTCGATCGCGTCGGCCATGGCCAGGCCCGCTGCGGTGCTCTCGCGCCGAACCTCCACCACCCGCCCGGCGTCGACCTCGTGTTCCAAGTGCAGGTGCAGGTTGGCCAGCATGTCGCAGAACAGCGGGTCTGCGGCCAGTCCGCCGGTCAGGGTGGCTGCGACCCGCGCCGGTGTCATCGGTCCGGGTTCGCTCAGCGCTGCGCAGACGGTGGCCGACCAGCGCTCCCAGCTCTCGGCGGCCAACCGCAACAGCACCTCTTTGTGCGAGCTGAAGTAGCGCCGCACCGCGGAGTAGTGCACCCCGGCCCGGCCTGCGACCTTGGTCAGCGTCACCGACGCGACGCCGCTCTCCAGGGCCACCGATCGCGCCGCCTCCATCAGGGCCTCGGCCCGCTGGCGCTTCTTCTCGTCGCTGCGGGCGCGCTGGAAGGTAGCCGGACGCACAGGCCGAGGATAACGCACATAATGTGCGTTGCAGCGGTCCGCAGCAGTGCTGTAGCGTGCGTTTACGCACGTGGACTTGGGTTAGGGTACCCAAAGGTGATTGGTGAAGGGGACTCCGATTTTCAAGGTGCTGAACCGGGTGTGGATACCCCTGGTGATTCTGGCCGTGGTCGGCGTTGCCGGCTTCGCGGTGACCCGCATCCACGGCCTGTTCGGATCTGAGAAACGCCCGTCGTACTCCGACGGCCAGGTCGACGAGACCAAGCCCTTCAACCCCAAGCGGATGACCTACGAGATCTTCGGCCCGCCCGGAACAGTCGCGGACATCAGCTATTTCGACGTCAACTCCGAACCGCAACGCGTCGAGGACGCCGCACTTCCGTGGCAGTTGGAGATCGTCACCACCCTGCCCGCAGTGGTGGGAAGCATTATGGCGCAAGGTGACAGCAACAGCATCGGTTGCCGGATCATCGTGGATGGGGAAGTCAAGGCTGAACGCATCTCCAACGAGGTGAACGCTTACACGTTCTGCCTGCTGAAGGCGGCATGAGTCCTTCGATCCCAGGCGCCGGCGGACCTCCTGATCGGACGTTCCTCGCGCGCACCATCCGCCGGCTGTCTGTGCCGATCATCCTGGCCTGGCTGGGGCTGATCGTGGTGCTCGGCACCATGGTGCCGTCGCTGGAGCAGATCGGTAAAGAGAACGCCGTGTCGGCGAGCCCGACCGACGCTCCCGCCATGCAGGCCATGACCCGGATGGGCAAGGTCTTCCAGGAGTCCGATTCCGACAGCACCGCGATGATCGTGCTGGAGGCCGATCACGAACTCGGCGACGCCGAGCACGAGTACTACGCCGAAGTAGTCGCAAAGCTCAAGGCCGACACCGATCACGTGCAGCACGTCCAGGACTTCTGGGGCGACCCGATGACCGCGGTCGGTGCCCAGAGTGCCGACGGCAGAGCGACTTACGTGCAGCTGAACCTGGTCGGCAACATCGGCCAGGCGGCGGCCAACGACTCCGTCGAATCGGTCCGCAACATCGTGGACTCGGTCGAGAAACCGGCCGGGCTGACGGTCTACGTCACCGGCACCGCGGCGCTGGCCAACGACATGAACCACGCCGGCGACAAGTCGATGCTGAAGATGATGGCGGTCACCATCGTGGTGATCCTGACCATGCTGCTGGCGGTCTACCGGTCGGTCACCACCGTGATCCTGCTGCTGTCCATGGTCTTCCTGGAACTGTCCGCGGCCCGCGGCGTGGTGGCGTTCATGGGCTACCACCATTGGGTCGGATTGACGACCTTCGCGGTCAACCTGCTGGTCTCGCTGGCGATAGCCGCGGGCACCGACTACGCGATCTTCTGGATCGGCCGCTATCACGAAGCCCGTCAAGCCGGGGAAGACCCGGAAACGGCGTACTACACGGCTTTTCATGGAGTCGCCCACGTCATCCTGGGCTCCGGCCTGACCATCGCGGGCGCGCTGTTCTGCCTGCACTTCACCCGCATGCCCTACTTCGTCTCGCTGGGCATCCCCTGTGCGGCGGGCATGCTCATCTCGGTGGCCGCGGCCTTGACCCTGGGCCCGGCGATGATCACCGTCGGCAGCCGGTTCGGCCTGTTCGAGCCCAAGCGCAAGATGAGCACCCGCGGCTGGCGTCAGTTGGGTACGGCCATCGTTCGCTGGCCCGGACCGATCCTCATCGCCTCCCTGCTCGTCGCGGCCGTCGGCCTGCTGGCGCTGCCGGGCTACCAACCGGCCTATGACGACCGGAAGTACATTCCCACCGACATCCCGGCCAACGAGGGCTTCGCCGCGGCCGACCGGCACTTCTCCCAGTCCCGGATGATGCCGGAGGTGTTGTTGGTCGAAGCCGACCACGATCTGCGCAACCCGTCGGACTTCCTGGTCATCGACAAACTGGCCAAGTCGATATTCAAGGTCGTCGGAATCTCCCGGGTGCAGGCGATCACCCGTCCGCAGGGCACCCCGCTGGAACACACCTCGATCCCGTTCCAGATCAGCATGCAGAACGCCGGCCAGGTGGCGACCATGGGGTTCCAGAAGAAGCGCATGGACGACATGCTGATCCAGGCCGACGCGATGGGCGAGACCATCGCCACCATGCGCCAGATGCTCGGCTACATGAGCCAATTGGCCAACACCACCCACGAGATGGTGGTGGACATGGATGTCCTACAGAGTCAGATCTACGACATCCGTGACCACATCGCCGATTTCGAGGATTTCTGGCGGCCCATCCGCAGCTACTTCTACTGGGAACCGCACTGCTACGACATCCCGATCTGCTTCTCGTTGCGCTCGGCGTTCGACATGGTCGACAGCGTCGACGCGATGAGCGACAGCATGGACAAGATGGTCGGCCACCTCGGCGACATGGACAAGCTGATGCCGCAGATGCTGAGCACCTTCCCGCCGATGATCGACACCATGCAGACGATGCAGACGATGATGCTGACGATGCACAGCACCATGTCCGGCATCTTCACCCAGATGGACGAGATGAGCGACAACGCCACCGCGATGGGCAAGGCGTTTGACGAGTCGAAGAACGACGACTCCTTCTATCTGCCGCCGGAGGTCTTCGAGAACCCGGACTTCAAGCGTGCGATGAATATGTTCATCTCACCGGACGGCAAGGCGGTCCGGATGATCATCTCGCACCGTGGTAATCCCGCTACGGCGGAAGGCATTTCGCATATCGACAAGATCAGGGTGGCGGCCGAGGAGGCGCTCAAGGGCACGCCGCTGGAGGACGCGACGATTTACCTCGGCGGGACGGCTGCGCTGTTCAAGGACATGCACGACGGTTCCAACTACGACCTGCTGATCGCCGGAATCGCTTCGCTGTGCCTGATTTTCGTCATCATGCTGCTGATCACCCGGGCGCTGGTCGCCGCGGCGGTGATCGTCGGCACCGTCGCGCTCTCGCTGGGGGCGTCGTTCGGGTTGTCGGTGCTGGTCTGGCAGTACCTCATCGGCATGCAACTGCACTGGCTGGTGCTGGTGATGTCGGTGATCGTGCTGCTGGCGGTCGGGTCGGACTACAACCTGATGCTGGTCTCCCGACTCAAAGAGGAGATCCATGCCGGGCTGAACACCGGCATCATCCGGGCGATGGGCGGCACCGGGAAGGTGGTGACGGCGGCCGGTCTGGTGTTCGCCTTCACCATGGCCACGATGGCCGTCAGCGACCTGCGCATCATCGGGCAGATCGGCACCACCATCGGCTTGGGGTTGCTGTTCGACACGCTGATCGTGCGTGCCTTCATGACGCCGTCGATCGCGGCGCTGCTGGGCCGGTGGTTCTGGTGGCCGATCAACGTGCTGCCGCACGTCGGCGGGAAGGCCGAGCGGCATCGCGAGGTCGCCGCTGCGGCACGTGCCGGCACCGCGGATCCGGTTACCGAGGAGATCGCCTCGCCGTCCCACTGAGGGTGGCGCAGGACCTCGGGGGGCGACACATTCGGCGGTCGACTGTGAGCGATCCCATGCGCCGACCAGCTCAGACTAATTAGGTAGCATGGCTAAAGTTATGTAGCATCGATCTTTGAGTTCGGATGGTCCCGTGGATGATTCCCGCCGCATCCGCCTCATCCGCTTCACCCGGCACAGCGGTTTCAACAACGCTGCCGGTGTCGAAAACTGGCATAGGGAAAGGTCCGGGGTAATGGCTACAGTGGGATTCATGCGTAAGCACCGCCCGATCCGCGTGGGGGCTGCGTTGGCCGCTGTCGCCGGTATCGCCGCCGCACTCTTCCCTGCCACCGCCTCCGCCGACGCCACCGATGACTTTCCGATCCCGCGTCGGGTGATCCGCACCGACTGCAGCGCCGAGCAGATGCTGGCCGCCAGCCGCGACCTGTCGCCGATCTACTACGAGCGCTACATGATCGACATGCACAACAAGCCGGTGCAGGTGCAGCAGGCCGCCATCGACAAGATGCACTGGTTCTTCTCGCTGAACCCCGAGCAGCGCCGGGCCTACTCCGAGGAACTGGCGACCAACTTCGCCGACCCGCTGACCGTGTCCTGGCCCAACCACGCCAAGATCTTCTTCAACAACAAGGGCGTCGTCGCCAAGTCGACCGAGGCCTGCAGCCAATATCCGCGCGACGACATGTCGGTGTGGGACTGGGCGCCCAAGCCCTGACCAGGAGGGGCCGGATGAACCGTTCCAGCGGTCGTCGACTCATGCCCGTGCTGGCCGTCGCCGGTATGGCCGTCGGCATGCTGGTCGGGCTGCCCGGCGCGCCCGCGGGGGCGCAACCCGCCGGGTTCCCGGACTTCGACGACTTCACCGCGGTCTCGGCCGACGACTACATCACGACCGGCCCCAAGGGGCCCGGGCGGTGGCTGAACTTCTCCACGCCCTACAACATCGCCTGCCAGTTCGACGCCCCCGCCGATGGCGTCCCGGCGGGCTCGTCACAGGCCATCATCTGCGACGGTGACATGCCGGGCCTGGCCAGCGCACCGCTGGCCGCCGGCGAGACGGTGCCCGGCGGGTGCGTGATCGGGACCGTGCGATCCCAGGGTGCGGCGGGCCTGCGCCTGAACCGGGAATCGACGGGCTGCGGTCGCCAGTTCTCCAACGGCGCCTTCCTGGGCGTCGGGCAGAAGGTGTCCTATCGCAATGTGACGTGCGCGGTGGGCGCCGACCAGCTCGTCGCCTGCCTGGACAACTCGCTCGGGCATCACGGGTTCATGCTGCGGCCGTCGGGAAGTTCCGCGTTCTAGCCGTCCTGGCCGTTTTACCGGCTTCAGGGGTTGATGTTGAATTTCGTCGTGTAGGTCCGCGGGTGATAGGGCGGCGGCGGGGCATCCTTGCCCACCGGCCAACCCTCCGGGGTCGGCCAGGTGCTGACGCGCATGGTGACCTGTTCCTGGCCGTTCGGCAGCGTCTCGATGTTGACGACGCTCGGCCCGTACGGCACGGCCGGTTGATTGCCCGGACTGGGAATGAACCCGGGTCCGGTGAGGTCGTGCGACGGCGCCTGGAGCAGCCCCTGCGGGCTTCCCGCGGTCACACCCACCACCTGGCCACCGTCGCTCGCACTGGTCAACAGGTAACCGCCCTGGGGCAGCGACGCGATCTGGTTCTCCCGGTTGGCCGCGCCAAGATTGTCGAAGGTGCCGACCTGATGCAGGCTGTCCATCCACGAATTCGGTGCGGCCCCGGGGCGGACGGGATCGGACTGCCACATTGCCCGCGGGCCGTCCTGGCCGACATTCCCGACGATGATCATCCGGCCGGACGCCGCGTCGTAGACCCCGCTGGCCTGCGAGATGCCCACCTTGGCGTCCGAGCCGATGGTGGTGCCCAGCAGCGGGCCCAGATCGGTCGCCGGGTGGGCCAGGTCCTGTACCCGTGACTCAGGCGCGATGAAGCTGTCCGGGGACGTGTCGGGTCCATAGGGCCGAACGCTGTAAAAGGCGTAGTGCTGGCCGTCCGGACCGACGGCTGTACCGGTCGGCAGCGCTCGGAAGCCGTCGTCGACGGGGAACGGGTTGTCGATGTCGGGTTGCCCGGGGATGTGTATCCGCGGGTGCCCGGTTTCGGGGTCGCCGGTGATGACGATGCCGGTACCCGGGATCGTGGCACCCAGATCGTAAGGCGCGCCGTCCTGCTTCTCCTGCACCGGTGTGCTGCCCGCCCCGTCGATGACGGGATCATGTGAATCCGGGGCGTCGGCGGGTATTTCGTTGTCCACCAGTCGGATTCGCGGATTCTGGTCGTCGTCGCCGAACTTGTAGTGGTTGGTCAGGGCGCGGACCAGGCGCGATCTCTGCGCACTGTCCCGGGTGGCGTCGTCGACGACCCGGTGGATCTCGCGAGTCTTGGCGGTCAGGAACCGTTGGAACTGGCGGGCGCCGGCCGGGGTGTCCAGGGCCGGCCAGGTGGTCGCGGCGCTCCGGATCTCGGCTTCGATGGCGTCGAGGCGCTGCCGCGCACTCCGGTTGATTGCGACGGCGTCGCGCAGGATCGCCTGGAACTTCTCATCGGCGGCGACTGAGGTGGCCAACCGATTGGCCAGCTGCGATTCGCGGGCCCGTGCCGCATCGGCGAAAGCGCCGAGTTGATGCGGGTTCTCGGCCATGCGGCACAGGGTAACCCGGCGGGCTTGGCCTTACTCGCCGGTTTTCGTCTGCCGCTTGCCGGACGGGCGCAGTTTCTCGGTGCTGGTCGACGTGGGCTCCGGGGCTTCTTCACCCGACGAGTCGACGAGCTCCTCGACGTCGGTCTCAGCCTCGACGGTCTCGTCGTCGCTGCCCTCGTCGGCGTCTTCGTCGGCTTCGGACTCACCGGCGTCTTCGTCGTCCTCGGACTCCTCGTCCCCGGACTCCTCGGCGGTGGCCTTCTTGCGTGACCAAGGCCGCTTCTTCGGCTGCTTCTCCTGCTTGGGCTTGATCGGTTTGGGCGGCGGCGGCGGCATCTCGGCGACGAACGACAGGTAGTACGCGCCGATCCCCAGCAGCGTGATCGCCGCGGCGGCGCCGTAGAGGCCGAACTGCCACATCCCGGCGCTGTCCAGCGACAGCCAGATCTCGCTGATCGCGGTGGCCACCAGCAGTGAACCGGCCGCCACGTGGGCCACGATCGAGCCGGTCAGCAGCGTCAGCGCCAGCTGTGGCGTGCCGTACTCCGGCTTGCGCGCCTGCTTGAGGGCGCTCAGCACCGGCAGCGCGGTCGCGCCGATCAGCAACCCGAGCAGGATCCGGATCACGGTGCCCAGCGTGTGCGGGGCGAAGCCGGTCAGCTCCCACCACCGGGGCAGCACGAACAAGAAGTACAAGATGGCGGCGAGGGTCGAGAGCGACGCGTGCCAAACCGTGGTGACGGTGCGACTCACGCCATCTCCCTTACTGGTCAACGGATGATTCGGGTGCGACCGGAGCTCTAGTACCGCAGTCCGGTCGCACCCGAATCGGGTGCGGAGGATAGGGGATTTGAACCCCTGAGGGCTATTAACCCAACCCGCGTTCCAGGCGAGCGCCATAGGCCACTAGGCGAATCCTCCGTCGGCAATGGTAGCGGAGACCAGATCGCGGCCGCGCGCTCGTCGTCCCCGGCGGATGCCGGCCTGGTGGGGGAGGCCCGCAGCGCCCGACTTCGTCGCGCTCGCGGCCACCGCTCGATCCGATGGCGGCGGACCGCAGCGCCCGACTTCGTCGCGCTCGCGACCACCGCTAGACTCGCCTGTGGACCCCGCGCGGCGTCTATCCTGTGAACTCCCCCAGGGCCGGAAGGCAGCAAGGGTCAATGGGCTCTGGCGGGTGCGCGGGGTCCCCTTATGTCTTCCGGCCTTCGCCGGGTGGTCGGCGCTTGGAAAGGGACGCAGTGTCATTGCAGAACCTCAGCCGTGCCGACTTGGTCGCTCAACACGAGAGCTACCAGCGTGATTACGCCGAGCTACAGGCCAAGAAGCTGTCGCTGGACCTCACCCGCGGCAAGCCCGCGCCCGAGCAGCTCGACCTGGCCAACGGCCTGCTGGGCCTGCCGGGGGCCGGCGACTACCGCGCCGATGACGGCACCGACACCCGGAACTACGGCGGCCTGCACGGGCTGACCGAGCTGCGGGCCATCTTCGGCGAGCTGCTCGGCATCGCGGTCCCCAACCTGATCGCCGGCAACAACGCCAGCCTCGAGTTCATGCACGACGTCGTCGTCTACTCGATGCTGCACGGCGGCGTGGACTCGCCGCGGCCCTGGAGCCAGGAGCCGGCCGTCAAGTTCCTGTGCCCGGTGCCCGGCTATGACCGGCACTTCGCGATCACCGAGACCATGGGCATCGAGATGATCCCGATCCCGATGCGCGAGGACGGCCCGGACGTCGACCTGATCGAGGAACTCGTCGCCGCCGACCCCGCGATCAAGGGCATGTGGACGGTGCCGGTGTTCGGCAACCCGACCGGCATCACCTACTCCTGGGAGACGGTGCGCCGGCTGGTGCAGATGAAGACCGCCGCTCCCGACTTCCGGCTGTTCTGGGACAACGCCTACGCGGTGCACACCCTGACCACCGAATTCCCGCACCAGATCGACGTGCTCGGGCTGGCCGCCGCCGCGGGCAACCCGAACCGGCCGTACGTGTTCGCCTCCACCTCGAAGATCACCTTCGCCGGTGCCGGCGTCAGCTTCTTCGGCGGCTCACTGGGCAACATCGCCTGGTACCTGCAGTACGCCGGCAAGCGGTCGATCGGGCCGGACAAGGTCAACCAGCTGCGGCACCTGCGGTTCTTCGGCGACGCCGACGGGGTGCGGCTGCACATGCGCCGCCACCAGGAGATCCTGGCGCCCAAGTTCGCGCTGGCCGCCGAGATTCTGGCGGACCGGTTCGCTGACACCAAGATCGCGTCGTGGACCGACCCCAAGGGCGGCTACTTCATCAGCCTGGACGTCTGGCCGGGCACCGCGCGTCGCACCGTCGCGCTGGCCAAGGAGGCGGGAATCGCGGTCACCGAGGCCGGGGCGTCGTTCCCCTACCGCAAGGACCCCGAGGACAAGAACATCCGCATCGCCCCGTCGTTCCCCTCGACCGACGACCTGCGCGACGCCGTCGACGGTCTGGCCACCTGCGCGCTGCTGGCCGCCGCCGAGTCGATGCTGACCTGACGCGCTGACCTGACGCGCGCTTTGCGCCTTTGCGCCTTCACGCTCGGCGACGCACGGGGCTGTTAAATTGCCAAGAATGGCGATCAAGGCGAATGTCTGGGGCGTCGCAGTGGTGGCGCTTGGCATCGTCGGGCTGGGCCAGATTCCCGCGGCGTACGCCCCGAGCCGGGCGGATCCGGTCGAGCAGCCGTCGGTGCAGACGCCGCAAGCCGACGCACTGCAGGCCAAGGTCACCGCGGCGCTGGACGTCTACCGAAACGCCGCTGCCGAGGCCGCGCTGGGCAATCCGGTGATGTACGGCGACGGCCAGTGCTATCCGCTTATCCAGCAATACATTCAGGGGCTGGGCTTCCCGTGGCGAAATAGAGATCCCAGCGGCAATGCCTTCGATCTCTACGAGCATTTCCCGACCAATGGGCTGGCTCAATTCTTTGAGCAGGTTCCGTTTGCCGGCGGTACGAACCAGCCGCATGTCGGGGACATCGTCGTCTACGGCCCCGGTGGGTTCGTGAGCGAACACGGCCATGCCGCGGTGGTCACAGCCCTGGAAGGCGGAGAACGAAACGGTCTCCTGTTCCGGTACGAGACGGCCGAGCAGAACTCCGGTGGCCGGTTGTTCGTGACGTTGAACTGGCGTGACTTCAACCCCGCGTACAACACTTTGGGCTATCTCCGACCGAAGCCCTAGCGCGCTGTCAGCCGGGCCTGCACCGTCGTCGGCCCGAGCAAGTAACCTCCCTTGCGTGGCGCTCTACCGCAAGTACCGGCCGGCAACCTTCGCCGAAGTAGTGGGGCAGGAGCACGTCACCGAACCGCTGTGCACCGCGTTGTCGGCGGGCCGCATCAACCACGCCTACCTGTTCTCCGGGCCGCGTGGCTGCGGTAAGACGTCGTCGGCGCGCATCCTGGCCCGCTCGCTGAACTGTGCCGCCGGCCCCACGCCCACGCCGTGCGGGACCTGCGACTCGTGCGTGGCACTGGCCCCCAACGGACCGGGCAGCATCGACGTCGTCGAACTCGACGCCGCCAGCCACGGCGGGGTCGACGACACCCGGGACCTGCGGGACCGGGCCTTCTACGCGCCGGCCCAGTCGCGGTACCGGATCTTCATCATCGACGAAGCGCACATGGTGACCACCGCGGGTTTCAACGCGCTGCTCAAGATCGTCGAGGAGCCGCCGGACCACCTGATCTTCGTGTTCGCCACCACCGAGCCGGAGAAGGTGCTGCCCACCATCCGGTCCCGAACCCACCACTATCCGTTCCGGCTGCTGGCGCCGCGGACCATGCGCGAGTTGATCGGGCGGATCTGCGAGCAGGAGCACGTCGCCGTCGACGACGCGGTGTTCCCGCTGGTGATCCGCGCCGGCGGCGGCTCGCCGCGCGACACGCTGTCGGTGCTTGACCAGTTGCTGGCCGGTTCGGAGCAGGACGCCGACGGGATCAACCACGTTCACTACCAGCGGGCGCTGGGCCTGTTGGGGGCCACCGACGTCGCCCTGATCGACGAGGCGGTCGACGCCCTGGCGGCCGGGGATGCGGCGTCGGTGTTCGGCGCGGTTGAGGCTGTCGTGGACGCCGGGCACGATCCGCGGCGGTTCGCCATCGACCTGTTGGAGCGGTTCCGCGATCTGATTGTGCTGCAGGCGGTTCCCGACGCGGTGGCCAAGGGCGTGGTGGACGCGCCGGAGGACATGCTGGAGCGGATGTACGAGCAGGCCGCTCGGCTCGGCCCGGCCACCCTGGCCCGCTACGCCGAGGTGGTGCACGCCGGCCTCGGCGAGATGCGCGGCGCGACGGCCCCGCGGCTGCTGCTGGAGGTGGTGTGCGCCCGGCTGCTACTGCCGTCGGCCGCCGACACCGAAGCCGCCCTGCTGCAACGGGTGGAGCGCATCGAGGGCCGGCTGGACATGTCGATCCCGGGGTCGCCTCCTGCGGCGTCGGCCCGGCCGGCGCCGTCCGCTCCGGATCGCTCGGCGCCCCCGGCCGGCAAGCAGTTCACCCGCCGGTCCCAGGCCCCCGCTCAGGCCCCCGCACCCGAGCACGAGCCCACACCCGCACCCGAGCCCACGCCGGCACCGGCGTCCAAGCCCGCGTCGGCCCCCACGCCGGATCCGGTGCCCCAGCCCGCCCCGACTGTCGCACCGCCACCTCCACCCGAACCGGCCCCCGAACCGCCGCCCGAACCCGAAGCCGCCCCGCCACCAGAGCCGGCGCCGCCGCCCGAACCGGCGCCCACGCCGGCACCTGCCGCAGCAGTACCGGGCGAGCCCGACGCCGCCGCGGTGCGCGCGATGTGGCCCACGGTGCGCGACAAGGTGCGCCAGCGCAGCCGGACCACCGAGGTGATGCTGGCCGGCGCCACCGTGCGCACCGTGGACGGCAACACCCTGGTGCTGACCCACGAGTCGGCGCCGTTGGCCAGGCGGCTGTCCGAACAGCGCAACGCCGACGTCATCATCGAGGCGCTCAAGGACGCCCTGGGGGTGAACTGGCGGGTGCGCTGCGAGGCCGGTGGACCCCCGGCAGAGGCCGCGTCGTCGTCCTCGGCACCCGCCTTCGATCCGGCCTCGGCGCGGCGGGCCGATGAGGAAGCCATGCTGGCCGAGGTCGCCCGGGACACCGACGGCTCGGACCCCGCGCCGCGCCGCGACCCCGAAGAGGTAGCGCTGGAGCTGCTGCAGAACGAACTGGGCGCCCGCCGTATAGGCGGTGACTGAGCCATGACGGACTCGACCGACTGCGCCATCGTCGGCGGTGGTCCCGCCGGGATGGTGCTCGGCCTGCTGTTGGCCCGCGCCGGCGTTCGGGTGACGTTGCTGGAGAAGCACCCCGACTTCCTGCGTGACTTCCGCGGCGACACCGTGCACCCCACCACGCTGCGACTCCTCGGGGAGCTCGGACTGTGGGACCGATTCAGCACGCTGGCGCACAGCCAGATCCACCAGGTCACTCTCGACGTGGCCGGGCGCAGCGTGACGATGGTCGACTTCGGCCGGCTGCGACGCCAGCCATACCCCTATGTCGCGATGGTGCCGCAGTGGGATCTGCTCAACCTGCTCGCCGAATCCGCCCAGAGTGAGCCGACTTTCACCCTGCGGATGAGCACCGAGGTCACCGGCCTTGTGCACGAGAACGGCCGGGTGGTCGGCGTCAGCTACCGGGGTCCCGACGGGCCCGGCGAACTGCGTGCCGGTCTGACGGTGGCCTGCGACGGACGGACCTCGGTCGCGCGCCAGGAGGCCGGCCTGAGTGCACGTGAGTTTCCGGTGAACTTCGATGTGTGGTGGTTTCGCCTACCCAATTCCGGTGATGCGCAACCCACGCTGCTGCCGCGCCTCGGCTCGGGCCGGGCCGCGATCATGATTCCGCGGGAGGGCTATTTTCAGGTCGCCTACCTGGGGAGCAAGGGCGGTGACGCGGCGCTGCGGGCGCGGGGCATCGAGGCGTTCCGCCGGGAGGTCCTCGAGCTCATCCCGGAGGCCGACGTGTCGGCGCTGCGCAGCCTGGACGACGTGAAACACCTTGACGTGCGGGTGAATCGGTTGCGGCACTGGAGCGTCGACGGGCTGCTGTGCATCGGCGACGCCGCGCACGCGATGTCCCCGGTGGGCGGGGTCGGCATCAACCTGGCGGTACAGGACGCGGTGGCCGCCGCGACCATCCTGGCCGAACCGCTGCGGCGCGGACACGTGACCCAGCGGGACCTGGCGGGCGTGCAGCGGCGCCGGGCGTTTCCCACCGTCGTCACGCAGTCCGCGCAGCGGGTGCTGCATCGCGGGCTCACCCCGATCCTGCGCGGCAAAGACCTGAACCCCCCGGCCAGCCTGGGTGTTGTCATGGCCAAACTCCCTTGGCTGGCGGCGATTCCGGCCTATTTCGTCGGCGTCGGGGTGCGCCCGGAGCGGGCGCCGGCCTTCGCGCGACGACCGGAATCACCGGTGCGGTAGCCGCACTCAGACGAAACGGCCGCCGGCTGACCCAGGGTCAGCCGGCGGCCGCTTAGATTCGGTGTCAGCCCGCGGTGCCGTTGGCTCCGGCCGCGCCGTTGCCGCCGGCGGTGCCGGGGTCGCCCGACCCCAGCAGACCCCCGGGCCCGAGCACGCCCAGGCCACCGGTGCCTGCGGTGCCACCGGCGCCGCCGGCGCCCCCTGCACCGGCCGCGCCACCGTTCGCCCCGCCGTCGCCGCCGTCGCCGCCGGCCCCGCCGATCGGGCTGTTGCCGCCGTCGCCACCGGCCTGGCCGCCAACGCTGACCACACCGAGCCCGCCGTTGCCGCCACTGCCGCTGCCGCCGCCGGCGCCACCGCGGCCACCGGCTCCGCCGGTACCGTCGCCGGACGAGCCGACCCCGCCGGCACCCCCGTTGCCGCCCGCACCGCCGACACCGGCCGCACCGCCGTTACCGCCGTCGCCGCCGGCTCCGGTGGTACCGATCCCGAGAACTCCGATGGCGCCCAGACCGCCCGCGCCGCCCTTGCCGCCGCCACCGCCGAGGCCACCGGCCCCGCCGTTGCCGCCCAGACCGGCCGACGCGGTGCCGCCCGCACCGCCGACACCGGCCGCACCGCCCGCTCCACCGGAGCCGCCATTGCCGCCGTCACCGTTGATCAGGCCCGGCTGGTTGAGCACGCCCAGGAAACCGAAGCCGCCCGTGCCACCCACGCCGCCGTTGCCGCCGATGCCGCCGGTTCCGCCGTTGCCGTAGAGCGAACCGCCGGCCCCACCGACGCCACCGTTACCGGCCGCGCCCCCGCCGCCGCCGGCGAACCCGTCGGCCGGCAGCACGCCCGGGCCGCCGATTCCGCCGTCACCGCCGTTACCGCCGGCCCCGCCGATCCCGCCGTCGCCGAAGCGGGCGGCGTCGCCGCCGTTGCCGCCCAGGCCGGCGGCACCGCCGGCACCGCCGGCCGAGCCGACCAGCCCCAGCACACCGGGAGCCCCGGACAGGCCGGCCCCACCGTTGCCGCCGAGGCCGCCGGCCCCGCCGTTGCCGAAGAACAGTGCGCGCGCGTCTCCGCCGTTGCCACCGGCCCCGCCGTCGTGCCCGGCGCCGAACAGCGCGGTCGTCAGGCCTGCGGCGCCGTTGCCGCCGGCGCCGCCGATCCCGCCGTGGCCGAGGAAGGTTCCGCCGGCGCCACCGTCGCCGCCGCTTCCGCCTGCTCCACCCAGCAGCGGCACGCCGCTGGCGCCCGCGCCGCCGTCACCGCCGTTGCCGAAGCTTCCGGCGTTACCGCCGACGCCACCGATCCCATCGGCGCTGGTTCCGCCTTCGCCGCCGTCGCCGAACCACAGCCCGCCGTTGCCGCCGGCCGCCTGCGCCAGGGTGCCGCCGTCAATGCCGTCGGTGCCGTTACCGATCAGGTACTGGCCGGACATCTGGTTGAGGGCGTCGGCGAACATGCTGCCGAACGGGCTGGTGAGCCACGCCTGTCCCAGGTCGTGCATCGGCATGTAGAAGAACTGGTCATACAGCTGGGCGTAGTCGATCGGTCCGCCGAAGAGGCCGCCTTCGGCGGGCAGTGCGAATTCGGCAGGGGCGAGGCCCGTGCTCAGGTCCTGGATGACCACATCGGGCTCGCCGCCGGTGAAGCCGGCCGGAGTCAGCAGATCGAAGATCCCGTCCAGCTCGCCGTCGGCATGGGCCGCCGGTGCCATGCCGAACGCCATGAACGCGCCGGCCGCGGCGGCTACCCCCAGCATCGTGCGGGTGCCGCGCTGTCTTGCACCCCGACGAATTTCAGACATGAAAAATCTCCCCCGTCCCCGATTGCACTGATGTGCGACTTTGCTCCCCCTGAGCAAAGCAGAGCCTAACCTAAGTATCACGTGCGGCGATGTCAACCGGGACACCCGGAATTCACCCGGCCGTAAGGCGCCGGTCAGGGGCGCCACCACGGCCGCAGCGGCAGGCCGGTGTCGATTCCACGGTCGGCGAGCTTCGTCGCCAGCACTTGATGCAGCTGAATCACGTTGTGTTCGAAGCCCAATCGCGACCCTGCCAGATACATGCCCCAGATCTTGGCAGTCGTCAGCCCCACCTCCGCGACGGCCTCGTCCCAGCGCGCCACCAGGTTGCGACACCAGTCGCGCAGCGTCATTTCGTAGTGGTGGCGGATGTTCTCTTCGTGCAACACCTCCAAGCCGACATCTTGGATCTCGGTGATGATGCGCCCCGAACCGGTCAGCTCGCCGTCAGGAAAGACATAGCGGTCCAGGAAGGGATCTGCGTCGAACTTGGTCCTGTTATCGGGCCGGGTGATGCAGTGGTTCAGTAGCATGCCGCCGACGCGCAGCTTGGACTTGACGAAGCCGAAGTAGGCGGGATATTGCCCCACGCCGATGTGCTCGGTGAGCCCGATCGACGACACGGCATCGAAGCCCGCCTCACGGATGTCGCGGTAGTCGCAGTGGCGCACCTCGGCGAGCTCGCTCAGCCCGTCGTCTTGGACCGCCTTTCGAGCCCATTTGGCCTGTTCGGCCGAGAGCGTGACACCGATGACGTGGACCCCGCGGCGGGCGGCGTAGCGAATCATTCCGCCCCAGCCGCAACCGATATCGAGCAACCGATCGCCGGGCTGCAGGCGTAGTTTGTCGAAGATCAGCCGGAACTTGTTCTCCTGCGCCTCCGCCACCGTCGCATCGGCGGTCGGATACAGCGCGCAGCTGTAGGCCATCGACGGATCAAGCATCAGCTCGTAGAAGCGGTTGGATACGTCGTAGTGGTAGTGAATGGCGCCAGCGTCCCGCGACTTGCTGTGCCGAAACCCCTCGACGATACGGCGCCACCGGGGCAGGGCTTCCTGCGGCGGCGGCGCGACCGGCTGCAGACGATCGAAGCCGATGGACCGGATGATGTTGGTCAGCACCCGCGGCGACGGGCGCTTGAAATCCAGCGTGTAGGTCAGTGCCTTGAGAAGCGGGTACGGATCTCCGGGGTGCACGCCATCGAGTTCCATGTCACCCGATACATAGGCGCGGGCCAAGCCGAGCTCGCCGGGCGCGGTGACAAGGTACGTGGTACCTCGCGGGGTCAGCAGATTCAGCCCCATGGTGGCGTCGTCGGGTCCTGCTGTGCTGCCGTCGTAGGCGGTGAACCTAAGCTGCGAACCCGCACCGGTGGCGACGATCTCGAGGATCTGAGCCAGGCTCAGCTTGCCGGTGGTGGTGGAGGAGTGTTCTTTGATCGTGGTCATCGCTTGTTGCACCGCTTTCGGTAGGAGCTCAAGGAGACGTGAATTGGGCTCGAAGGGATTTCACCGTCTTTGCCAGTGTCGAGCCTGCCCGGCCCGCAGGTGTCAGTGCGTTCCGCAGGGCGGAACTCCCGTTGAATGATTCGTTTCGGTCGACTTAACGTTCCAGCAACGCGCCGCCGTCGGTAAGCGGCTGCAGGCGGGGGTAACCGTGCCGGTCAGAGAAGGCCTGAGCGCCGGCAATCGGGTTCGACCCGATGCGTACCAACGGTCGGCGGGCCCGGTGTGAGCGTCCAACCCCGCACCAGACGAGCGGTGGTCCTGCACATGGTGCCCACCGCGATGACCGTGCTGGCCATTTGCGCCGGGCTGACCTCGTTCAAGGTTGCGCTGGACGGCCGGCCGGGCATCGCGGTGGTGCTGCTCGCCGTAGCTGCGGTCCTGGATGGCTTGGACGGTCGGGTGGCCCGCATGCTGGATGCGGCGTCGGAGGCGGGCAAGCGGATCGACTCGCTGGCCGACGCGGTGAACTTCGGCGTAGCGCCCGCGTTGGTGGTCTATGTGTCGTTGCTGTCGGATGTCCCGGCGGGCTGGGTCGTGGCGCTGCTGTACGCAGCGTGTATCGCCTTGCGGCTGGCTAGATTCAACGCGTTGCTCGACGATGGATCCCTGCCCGCCTACAGCCGAGAGTTCTTCGTGGGCATGCCGGCCCCGGCCGGAGCGGGCATGGCGATCCTCCCGCTGGTTGCCAAGGTGCAATTCGGCGACGGCTGGTGGGTCAACGAATGGTTCTTGACCGGCTGGCTGGTGGGCTGCTCGGCGCTGGTGGTCAGCCATCTCCCGATGCGGAAGTTGCCCGCCGTCACGATGCGACCGAGTCTGGTAGCGGTCGTGTCGGCGTTGTTGGTGGTAGCCGTGGTGGCCGCCGTCCGGTATCCCTACATCGTGATCATGGTGGTCAACGTGGCTTACCTGTGCCACATCCCGTTCTCCGTCCGCAGCCACCGTTGGCTCGCCGCAAATCCTGAGGCGTGGGGCGACAAGCCAGGAGGGTGGCGGAGGACCCGGCATGCTCGGCCACACCGCAGATCTTGGGCGCGACTGAGGCTGCACCGGCCCGGCGGCACCACTTGACAACGCCGATCATTCGTAAATAGCGTTGCGCGCCAACGCTCTTCGGCTGGGTAGCTCCAGCGCTTAGTCCGGCTGTGGCGCTACGCCGAAGAGTGCTGACCCGATGACCTGCTTGCGGAGGGCAACGAGTTCCTGTGCATGGGAGTTGAGCCGCCGATCCTCGGGCGTCGTTGGTTCCCATTGACGCACCTCCGTTGGCTGGCCGTCGTCATCGAGGGCGGTGACCACGGTCAGGCAGTGCGTCGTCAGACTCATGTCCAGCGTGCGCGGGTCGCCCGACCTGACATGGACCGAAACATGCATCGTCTGGTCCCCGGTGTGCAGCAGCCGGCCTTCGAGTTCGACGAGGTGCCCGATCTGCATCGGCCGGTAGAACCGCACACCGCCGGCATAGGCCGAGGTGGTGGACCTACCGCTCCACCGCATGGCGCATAAATTGGCGGCCTCGTCGATCCAATGCATCGCGGTGCCGCCGTGCACCTTTCCGCCCCAGTTGACGTCGGTCGGTGCGGCGAGAAACCGGGTGGTGATGCGGGTGGCGGTGGAATCGTCAGTATAGGTTTGCGTGGCCATCGATTGCTCGATATCGGCACGCAGTCCGATCGCCATCTCGGCGTCGGCAGCTCGGGCCTTGTCCTCGTCGGTGACCGGAATCCAAGCCGGGACGGGGTGCGAACGGCCCACGTCGTCGATCGCGACGAAGATGACCAGGCAGACGCATGCTTCGTGGAAGATGCCGTCGGTGGGGTCGGCGGCGGCGGCCGAGCACAGCAGGTGCATGCTGGATCGTCCGGTGTGCACGACGGTCGCAGTCACCTCGACGAGCTCACCGGATTCGATCGGCCGGGTGAAACGGACGTCGCCGACGTAAGCCGTCACGCAGTACGACCGGCTCCAGCCGACCGCACATGCGTAGCCCGCCTTGTCAATCCACTCCAAAACTCGACCGGCGTGAACGGGCCCACCGAACGATGCAACGTCGGTCGGAGCGGCAAGAAACCGAAACGTCACGCTTCGACGGCGGTCCAGGGTCTCCGCTGGCTGGTCAGCAACAGTCGTGTTCATCGGTGCCTAGCCAAGGTAGTTTATCCCAAGGAATCTAGGGATTCTTATCCCGAATTAAACTGGCTCTCTCGCGATTTCGCAAGGTGTCGGCCCGCTGACTGTCGTTCGGGTCGCCGGATGTCTGGCGGCTGGCATGGCGTCCGGGGCTTCGGCGGATGTGACAGGTATCATAAACAGATTGTGTGGCACAGTGACCTGTGTTGCGCGCTCGTTCAGATCGGCCGCCGAGGGAGGACAATGTGGTCCGACGCTTGGCGACCACGCCGCTGAGCCCTTGGGTCAGCGCGGTTGATCTCCCGGGACGGGGTACTACGGCGGTGTGGCAGTGTGCCGGCCCGCCTGATGCGGAGACGCTCGTGCTGCTGCACGGCGTGACGATGACCGCCGAATTGTCCTGGTCTCGTGTTCTTGAGCGGCTCGGCCGGAGCTTCCGCGTTGTGGCGCCCGACCTTCGCGGCCACGGTGACGGGATTCCGCTTGATGGCACCCGGTTCCGCATCGAAGACAGTGCGGACGACATCGCGGTGCTGGCTAAAGTACTCGGCATCGAACGGTTCACCGCGGTGGGCTACTCCATGGGAGGGATGGTCGCGCAACTGTTGTGGCGCAGACACCCGCAGTTGGTGTCCGGGCTTGTACTGTGCGCTACCGCCCGTAACGTCCAGGGCTCATGGCTGGAGAAACTCACCTCGATTTACCTGCCGGCGATGACAACGGCGCTGTACCTGAATCCCTTTACCAAGGGCGCCACGGCTGAATGTCTGGACGGCAGCCTGCTGGGGCAGATCCATGATGGCAGCACGCGGGCCTGGGCCCGGGCGCAGCTGTCCAGAACGAGCCTGCCTGCCGCCATGTCGGCTGTTGAGTCGGCAGTCGAGTTCACCTCGCACGAGTGGATCGCAGAGGTCGACGTGCCCACCGCCGTGCTCATCCCCACCGCAGACCAGTTGGTGCCGCCCAGTCGACAGCACCGCCTGGCCCGCGCCATCCCGCACGCCAAAGTGTTCGAGCTACCCGGTGACCACACGATTTTTCTCAACGACCCGGCGTGTTTCGGTGAGGTGCTGGTGGCAGCGACTCGATCTGTGACCTCGCAGAATTCCCACTGTTCCGCCCAGCGGAACAACCTCATATTTGAACCCGACCGGTCGCGTTCCGCATTGCGGTGAGCTTGGGCATTCCCGTTCGTTGTCACGTATGTTGGCCGAATGAGAACCCATACAGCGCTGGGCCGCACCTGGCAAGACAGCCTGGCAGAGGGCGGTATCGTCAACACGTACGCGAGGATGCCTGCGCAGCTTTCGATGGCCTTCGCAGTCGGTGCCGCCCGGTTCATGATTTCGGCAGTCGAGCGCAGTGCCGCTCCCACCGATATGTTCAATTCGGTCAATGACTGGGTGCAGTCGGCTTTCGTGCGGAAACCACCGACATGGACGACCGAGCACGACATCACCCGGGAGTGGCCGATCGCGCGGCTGCGGGACTTCAGCCAAAACCCGGAGTCGACCACTGTGCCGGTGCTACTGCTGCCGCCGCAAGCGGGCCACGACTCGTGTGTCGTCGACTTCGCCGACGGGCAGAGCCAGATCCAGACCATTCAGGCCGCCGGCTTCGGCAGGGTGGCCGCCCTCGATTGGATCGGCGCCACTCAGGAGACGAAAGACACCACTATCGAGGATTACGTAGCGGTCGTACGCGAGGCGACTGACCTCCTCGGCGGTCGGGTGAACCTGGTGGGCGACTGCCAAGGTGGTTGGCTCGGGGCGATCTACGCGGCGATGTACCCGGAGACGGTGCACACCTTGACTATTGCCGGTGCGCCGATCAACACAAAACGGGGGAAAGCGCAGGCGCAGCAGTGGCTGACCCTGATGAGCCCGAACCGTGGCGTCACCGCTCACCGGATGATGGTGGCCCGCAACGGCGGCATCTGGCCGGGCCAGTACCAGCTTGCCGGGTTCAAGGCGATGGAACCTGCCGGTGAGTTCCAGCGGTTGACCCAGTTGTTCGGTGACGCGCACGAACGCGAGCAGCTTGCGCATTACGCTAAATTCGCCGACTGGTTCGAGCACACCCAGGACCTGAGCGGCAGTTTCTATCTTTGGGTGGTTAAGCACATCTTCGCCCGAAACGAGCTCGCCAAGGGAACTCTGCGGGTGGCCGGCGAGACCGTCGACCTCGGTCGCATCGACTGTCCGATCTACATGATCGCCGGGGACCGGGACCACATCACGCCAGCCGAACAGGTTTGGGCGCTCGAAGAGTACGTCTCGACTCCCTCCGAGGATGTCACCCGTCGACTGGCCTCTGCCGGGCATTTGGGTCTTTTCATGGGCCGCCATGCGCTGCAAGATCATTGGGCACCGGTGCTCGCGGACATCGCGCACCGATCGTGACCTCCGTCGGCGCAGCCGCCGGTGTTGATCTGACCGGGCGTACGGCCGTAGTGACCGGCGGTGGTAGCGGTATCGGGCGCGCCTGCGCGATCAGGCTGGCGCAGGCGGGCGCCACCGTGACGGTGGTCGACCTCGACGAGGCCGCCGCGACCGCCACAGCCCAGCAGATCGGTGGAACCGCCTACGCGGCCGACCTGACGGATGCTCGGGTGCTCGACGAACTCGACCTGACGGGCGAGATCGTGGTGAACAACGCGGGCTTCCAGCACATCGCACCGATCGAGGAGTTCCCGCCGGAAAAGTTCACCGCACTGCTGCGGCTGATGGTCGAAGCGCCGTTTCGGCTCATCCAGCGCTCACTTCCGCGGATGTACGCGGCCGGCTACGGCCGCATCGTCAATGTTTCTTCGGCGCACGGGCTGCGCGCGTCACCGTTCAAAGCCGGCTATGTCGCAGCCAAGCATGGACTCGAGGGCCTGTCGAAAGTGACGGCGCTGGAGGGCGGACCCAAGGGTGTCACATCGAACTGCATCAACCCCGGGTACGTGCGTACACCATTGGTGGAGAAGCAGATTGCGGCGCAGGCAAAGAGCCGGGGCATCCCCGAATCCGAAGTCATCGACCAGGTAATGCTCGCCGAAAGTGCGGTGAAACGGCTTGTCGAGCCCGAGGAGGTCGCCGAGCTGGCAGTCTATCTGTGCTCGGAGGCAGCCGCTCTGATCAACGGCACATCGTTATGCATGGACGGCGGCTGGACCGCCCGCTAAACGCGGGATGGACCATCTGAATTTCAGGCGATGCTGGCTGCCGCAGCCTCCGCGACCTGGCGATCCTGGTCCGCGGTCCCACCCGAGACGCCGACTGCCCCGACGAGTTCTCCCCCGACCCGAATCGGAATGCCGCCGCCGAACACGATCAGCCGATCCGTTTTGACGATGCCGTGCAGCAACGCCGGTTCGTCTTTGATCATCTCGAACCATTCGTGGGTCGGCAGTCCGTTGAACGCGCAGACGGTATACGCCTTGTCCTGGGCGATCTGACCCGACAACAGGGCCGCACCGTCCATCCGGCCATAGACGACCAGGTTGCCGGCGCGGTCGACCACGGCGATGCAGAAGGCAACTTGCAATGTGGAGGCCTCTTGCAGGGCTGCGCTCAGCGCCCGGTGCGCGCCAGCGAAGTTGATGTTCCGCTCCTCGGTCACGTCGACCACGTCAGTCATTGGCCCCACCTTCCGTCAGGGAATCGGTACCCGCCCCCTACCTTTCATCGCCAGTCGATCGATGACCACGCCGCGTTCCGCTGGCCGGAAAGCTCGCTGAAGTGATCGGCTCGGCTGGGGGATGATGGCTACCGGGAGGTGGACAGATGAGTCTCGACACGTCGACGACGAAAAACAGTGAGCCGATCGTGATTGCGGGTCTGGCGGGGCTACGGGAGCGAGCGGGGACGAAGCTCGGCGTCAGTGACTGGGTGGATGTCACCCAGGAGAACGTGAGTACCTTTGCTCGGCTGACCGGCGACGAGCAATGGATTCACGTCGACCCGGACCGTGCCCGTACCGGTCCCTACGGCACCACCATCCAGCATGGGTTCCTGACCCTGGGGATGTCGACGGGGCTGCTGTGGTCGGTGTGCACGGTGTCGGGATTCAACGTCGTGCTCAACTACGGCCTGAACAAGGTTCGGTTTCCCGCTCCGCTGAAGGTCGGTGCGCGGATTCGGATGCATGCAGAGTTGCCAGAGGTGACCGAGGTGACCGGCGGAGCACAGGCCATCTACCGGGTCACCTTCGAGGTGGAGAACGAACCGAAGCCGTGCTGTGTCGCCGACCTGGTATTCCGCTACTACACCTGACCGAGGTAGAAGGTGCCGATCGTCGACGCGGTGATTCGACCGCTGCGCGAATCCGAGCTGACGACGGCGAGTGCCATCTGTCGGCTGGCGTTCGCCACGTTTCTCGGGGCCGCGGACCCGGAGAACCTCTGGCCCGGCCGCGAGTACATCCGGACACGGTGGCCGGCAGACCCGAGCGCGTGCCTCGCTGCGGAACTGAACGGCTCAGTGGTCGGCTCGAACCTGGCGACCAGGTGGGGCGCGTTCGCTTTTGTCGGACCGTTGACCATCGAACCCACGTTATGGAACCAGGGCATCGCGCAGCAGTTGATGTGCGCAACAACTGATTTGATCGATTCTTGGGACGTGAGCGCTGTTGGGTTGTTCACGTTCGCGCAGAGTCCGGGCCACATCCACCTCTACCAGAAGTTCGGGTTCTGGCCGCGTTTCCTGACCGCGCTGCTCGCCAAGCCGCCGATGGTGCAGTCCGCGCCGTTCACTTCCTACTCGGAAGCCACCGACAGCGAGCGGGTAGCGATCATCGACGCCTGCCGTGACCTGACCGACTCGATCTACGACGGACTGGACGTCGGCTCCGACATCCGGTCCGTTCATGAGCAGCAACTCGGTGAAACGATTCTGTTGTGGGGCGGAACGTCGCTCGACGGCTTCGCGGTGTGTCACCTGGGTGCGGGAACCGAAGCGGGCGTGCAGATCTGCTATGTCAAGTTCGCCGCCGCGCGGCCCGGACCCGGCGCGGAACGCGTTTTCGGGCGCATCCTGGCGGCGTGTGAAGCGTTGGCAGCACAACACGCTCTGCAGCGGGTGGAAGCCGGCGTCAACGTCGGGCGCAGCCAGGCGTATCGCACCATGCTCGACTGGGGCTTTCGTGCCGACAGCTACGGCGTATCGATGCACCGGCCCGACTCGCCGGCCTACAATCTGCGGGATGTCTACATCGTGGACGACCTGCGGTAACTCAGCCCTCCCGTGTCGCATCCACCGCGCTGAGGCCGAGCGAACGGACAACCTGCCGATAGCTCTCCGACGGCCGGGTTACGTCGAAGAATACGGCCGGCATGCCGACTGCCCGGGCGCCGTCGACGTTGCGCGGTTGGTCGTCGACGAACAACGCCGCCGCGGCCGGAATCTGCAATACGTTCAGGACGGTGCGGTACGCGGCGGGGTCGGGCTTGAGCGCCCCCGCCGCGGAACGGTCGATCACCGCATCGATATCTTTCAGCAAACAGATTTGGCCGATGGTCTCGTCGGAGTAGTACCTCGCGAGGTCGTTGGTCAGCACCGCCTTCTTGAGGCCCGCCGCTTTGGCCAGTCGCACTGTTTCGCTCGCCTCCGGACGGATGAACGAGTTGATCTCGTCGGCTGGGTACAGCTCCGCCATCACCGCGTGAAAACCCGGGCAACCGGTTACCGCGGCCACCTCTTCGGCCCGAGCCTCCCAGTACTCCACCTCGGTGATTTCGTCGGCCATCATCTTGCGCCACAACGGATCCGCAGCCGGATCGAAGGGACCTGTCCACTTGAACGTGCCGGGGGGCACGCCAAGCCGGCGCTCTAAGCGCTGCACAACCTCGAACGGGGTGACTATCACCGGGCCGCCGAAATCGAGCACCAGCGCCTGCAACGTCACGGCTGGCCGCCGAACGCATATTTGGCGGCGTAGGCACCCGGATCCCACTGTGCCGCGGGTTTCTGTGCTTGTGCTCCGTCGGATTCGCCGGTAGCCGTCACGGGTCGGGTCTGCACTATGAAGACCGGCTCGCCACTGCGGCGGTTCTGGTGGATCACCCATTCCACATCCACCGGGTGCCCGTAGTGATCTTCGATCCGGCAGACGGCGTCGACGATGGCGCGGATTTCCTCCTCGCCGAGGACTCGGGCTTTACGGAAGCGGGCGGGCATGTCCATCTCGACGACTTCGCCTTTGGCGTAGTCGAAGGCCGAGACGATCCGTTTGTCCGCGAGGTCGTAGGTGAGTACTCGCCGGTCGGTCTTGCCCACTTCGACGCGGTCGGGTGTGACGACACCCTGAACTATGGATTCACACCAGCCCCAGTTGGTCTCGATCACCATCCGGTCGCGCTTGCCGGACACCGGGTGGATGGAGAATGCCACGCCGGACATTCGGGCCGGCACGAGTTCTAGGACGCCGACCGCCATCGGCATGTCCTGATGCGACTGACCGCGCTCAAGACGATAGGACAGCGCCCGGGCGGAGAAAAGGCTGGCCCAGCACCGGCGTACCGCTGCCAGCACCTGAGCCTCGCCCGACATCCCCAGGTAGGTCTCGAAGATTCCGGCGAAGCTGGCTTGGGCGCTGTCCTCCCCGGTCGCCGAGCTGCGCACCGCGACACGCTGATTGATCTCGCGGCAGCGGAAGGACAACTCGTCGTAGGCGTCGGTGATGGCTGCGGCAAGGGTGGGTTCCACCGGAGTCTGCTCAATTTTCTGGCGGATGGTGTATGCGACGGTGACGAGCCGATCGTCGTCAGCGATGGTCGTCGAAAGTTGTTCATCGACAAAATCTTCCAGCCCGGACTCGGGGAAATGGTGTTGGTATGCCTCGACGGTGACGGTGAATCCGCGTGGCACTTGCAGACCAAAGTAGGACAGTTCGGTGAGCCGGCCCATCTTGGCTCCGGTGGCCGCGATCGCCGTCGCCGGGTCCAGCTCGTCGAGCCAGGCGATGAACCCGGTCACGTCGACCCTGATGAAGCGGAGCCGTCGTTGCGTCGAAAGATGGTGACGGTGCCGGTCGAGCCGTCGACCTCCACCTCGTCACCATCGCGGATCAGCTCCGTCCCGACGCCGACCGCGGTGACCGTCGGCACCCCGTATTCACGACCAACGATGGCCGCGTGCGACAGCGAGCCGCCCGCATCGCAGATACATGCCGCGATCTTCGCGAACGCCGGAGTCCAGTTGGGTGAGGTCGACTCGCACACCAGCACCTCGCCCGGCAGGATCCGGTGCAGGTGGTCGGCGTTGCTCAGCACCCGGGCGGGTCCGCGGGCGCTACCCCGGGCGGCCGGTACTCCGGTCAGCGTCTTGACCGAGGCGCCTGAGCCCGCCGCCCGTACCGCATGCAGGAAATGCTTGTTGATCCCGAAGATCTCGATCATGACCGGATCGCTGACGGTGTCGGGCATGGTACCGAGCACTTTGGGCATCGTGGCTCGCCGCTCGCTCCAGTGGTCGAAGTACTGCCGGCGATCACCGATGATGCTCTTGAATTCACGGAAGTCGGCCGCCCCGTCGAGAATCGACATCAGCTCCGGCCAGAACAGAAACAACGTATCGTCCGGTTCGTCCGTGCCGATGGCTTCGGCGGCGGCCAGACACCCCCAGCGCATCGGCAATGTTGCGCGTAGATCGATGTAGAAATCGTGCTCCTCGTTCCACCAGGCGAAATTAGCCGCCTGGCAGGAAGCGAGCCCGGCGTCGAACGCGGCCTGCTCCTCGCGGGTCAGCTTTGATCGGGCCGCGTCGATCGCACCGTCGCTGGCGTCCCTCGCGGCCGTCCGCGCGGCGCTGAAGTCGTGGTCCGCATCCTTGTGCAGGAGGGTTTTGATGGTGCCCAACGGTGATGTCGGATCCTCGACCCAGCTGGGCAGCGCGATGTCGCCGATCCCCTCGGTCCGCCACCCGTAAGTGTCGAGGAAGCTCCGGAACCCTGTCAGCCATCCCGTCGCCTTGCCCCCCGCCTTGGTGAGCGTCACCGCGAGTTCCTCCGGCTCGGTGGCCGCGAAGATGGAGCCGAGTCCGGCATCGCGGGCGGCCGCGGCCAGCCGCCACAGCTCGCGGTCGGTCGCCATGATCCGGGTCTCGCCGCACTCGAGAAATTTGCTGATCTCGACAGGATCGATGCCCAATTCGGTGCACATTCCCCGAAAACCCAGGTAGTGGGCCAGCAGCAGATACATCAGCTCGAAGTGGATCTCCCAGGTCCGCTTATGCTGAGCGCGGGCCCGCCGCAGGAAATTGCCGAGCTCTGCCCGCGGCAGACGGGCCAAATCGACATCACGAAGGCGCTGCCAGTCCGCCTCGATCTCGGTGCGATAGTCGTGCCAGACCTGCTTGAAATCCCGGATGAAGGGCGGCAGGAGCCGGGCGAACCGAGCCAGTCGGTCGGCTTTGTCCACCGTCGGGTCAAGTGGGATCTCCGCGGCGTATGTGTGCGTTCCCGCGCTGCGCACGGTGATGCCTCGTCCGGACGGGAGCGATACGGCCTGCGCGGCGTATTGGGTTGCCCAGGCGTAGCCGTCGGTCATGCTGATCAGACCCATCGGGGTGAGCCCACGCGGCCAATGGAAGTCGAGGAACCAAAAGCGGCTCTGGTCCTCGGGACGAAACCGCGAATACGGTTCGATGAGCTGTGGTGCCGAATCTTCGGTGCGGTCGGGACTACCCGGATATCCAGCGTCTGCGACGAATTCGTCGATCGGTACCACGGTGGCCATAGGTCAGCCTTGGACGTATTCGCCGGGCCCGTCACCGAGCACCGGGTAGGTGTCGCTACCCATCGTGGGCGGATCGATCATCGGGCCGCCATGTTCGCCGGCCCAGTTCGCCCAGTCTTCCCACCATGACGCGGCATGCTTCTCGGCGTTGGCCTGCCACGCCTCCGAGGTGGGGTGAGTGCCGTCGGCCGTCATGTACCAGGCCTTGGGGCTCGGCGGGTTGACGATGCCGGCGATGTGCCCGCCGCTGGACAGCACGAACCGCACCGTCCCCGGTACGTAATTGATCGTCTCGTAGGACGACTGCCAGGGCACGATGTGATCGTTGATGGCGGCGACGATGTAGAGCGGCTGTTTGATGTCGGCCAGGTCGAGGTGGCGTCCGGCGAGTTCGAGTTCACCGTTGACGAACCGGTTCTCCACGTAGCACGACCGCAGATAGAATGAGTGCATCGCGGCGGGCATGCGGGTGGAGTCGGCGTTCCAGGCGAGGATGTCGAAGGCGGGCGGCTGTTTGCCCATCAGCCAGTTGGAGACGACGTAGTTGAAGATCAAGTCGTTGGCCCGCAGCAGGTCGAATGTCCCAGCCATTTCACTGCCCTCAAGATAGCCCTTCTTGGCCATCTTCTTCTCCAGCTTGGCGACGGTCGGGGCGTCGGTGAAGGTTTGCAGGGCACCCGGATTCGCGAAGTCGACGAGCGTGTTGAGCAGCGTGATCGACCCGATCCGGCGGTCTTCGATCCCGGCCAGGTAGGCGGCCGTCATCAGGGTCATCGCACCGCCGAGACAGAGGCCGACAACGTGGACGGTGTCCGATCCGGTGGTCTCGCAGACGACATCCAAGGCGGTGCGCGGCCCATCGATCAGATAGTCGTCCATCGTGGTACCGGACATGGCGGCGTCGGGATTGCGATAGCTGATGGCGAACACGGTGTGGCCGCGTTGGACCGCCCACTCGATGAAGCTGCGCCCGGGGGCCAGGTCCATGACGTAGTACTTGTTGATCCACGGTGGGCTGCAGAGGATCGGAATCTGGTGTACCCGATCGGTCTGCGGCAGGTACTGGAGTACCTCGATGAGGTCGCTGCGGTACACCACCTTGGCGGGGGTTGCCGCCAAGTTGCGTCCCACCTCGAACGGCGTGGTGTCCACCTGACGCGGCATGCCGCCGTTGTTGATCAGGTCGTCGGTGAAATTCCGCAGGCCGTCGATGATGCTGCGCCCGCCGGTTTCGAACGCCCGCTTGACCGCCGCCGGGTTGGTCGGCAGGAAGTTGGTGGGGGAGAGCGCATCGACCAACACCCCCAGGATCAGTTCGGCCTTGGCCGCGGCGGACCGCTCGAGCTGTGCCGCCTCCGCCAAGTCCAGGGCGTACTTGCCCAGTGCCAGATAGGCCTGCCGGATCGCGAAATAGTAGGGATTGTCCTCCCAGGTAGGATCGGCGAACCGCCGGTCCTTCGGATCTACCGGCAGGGGACCGGCGGTCGAGGCCCCGAACACCCGGCTGACCGCGGCGACCGCCGTGCCCGCCAGTTCGCCGGCCAGCCGCAGGGTCAGCGCGGCGCTCCGGCGCGGGTTGCGCGCCACGCCGGTGACGGCGGCAGCCAGCGCCTGCCCGAACAGCGCCGGATCTGGATCGGCGACCAAGCCGGCCTCCGGGGCGAGCGCAGCGACCGCTTCGAGTGCGGCCGTCATATCCGGCACCGGGAGACCCGGGCGCACCGGGGCACCGGAATCGCTAGATCCATGCGGCGGTTCCAGCTTCGCTGAACCGCCGGATGTCGCTCTGGTCATGCCAGTTCGCCCTCCCAATCCCTGTCTTGAAGGGCGTCGCGGACATACAACAGGAACCGTGCCGCCGTCACGCCATCGAACGCCCGGTGGTCATAGGAGAACCCGAGAATGCACATGTGGTGGATGGCGATCGCGTCACCGACCACGGTCGGCCGTCGCGAGACACCTTCGGTGGACATGATTGCCACGTTCGGCTGGTTGATGATCGGCGCCGAGGCGTAGCTCGCGAGGGGCCCGGGATTGGTGAGCGTGAAGGTGGAACCGGACAAGTCATCGGCCGCGAGCGTCTTGGCCTTCGCGCCGTCGCCGACGGCCTTGATAGCCCGCGCCATCCCGCGCAGGTTCAGCGCATCGGCACCCTTGATCACCGGCGCCATCAAGCCTTGCTCGTCCAGGTCGACGGCGATCGCGAGGTTGACGTAGTGGTGCAGCGTCAGCGTCTTGCTGGCCAGATCTACCGACGCATTGACCGCGGGGTGGACCCGCAACGCGTCACAGGTGGCGCGCGCGATGAACGGCAGGTAGGTGAGGGACGCCCCCTCCTCCTTACGGAACCGGGCCTTGTGCCGCTGGCGGATCTCCTCGATGCGATGGAGGTCGACCTCGACGGAGGTCCACACGTGCGGTGAAATCTGCTTCGACCGGACCATCCGGTCGGCGGTCACCAGCCTGATCCGGGACAGCGGCACCACTTCTTCGCGGTCGCCCGCCACCGGCGCCGCGGTCGGCGCCGGCTTTGGCGCGGCCGGGGCCGGCGGGGCGGCCGGGGCCGGTCTGGCCGAGGTCGGTGCCCTGGTGGGCGCAGCGGCGATGGCTGCCAGCACATCCTCACGCCTGATCCGGCCGCCCGCGCCGGACCCGGCGACGGTGGACAGGTCGAGGTCATTCTCCGCCGCCAGCCGCCGGACGACCGGGGACAACAGCCGGCGCTCGCCGTTGCCCGAGGGCGCAGCGGCCCGGGCGGCTGGCGGCGGCGCTGCCGCCTGCGCCGGTGCTGCTGGTGCGGGTGCCGGCGAGCCGCCGGTGGCCGCGCCGGCTGGGCCGATCTTGGCCAGTGGGGTGCCGATCGGAACGGTGTCGCCTTCGGCGACAAGCACTTCCAGCACTATCCCGTCGTAGGGGCTGGGGACTTCGGAGTCGACCTTGTCGGTGGACACCTCGAACAGCGGATCGTCGAAGGCGACTTCGTCGCCGGCCGACTTCAGCCACTTGGACAGCGTTCCCTCGGTGACGGTCTCACCGAGTTTCGGCATGGTCACCTCGTGCACGTCCGCGGCCGGTGCTCCGTTTGCGGGTGGCCCGGCGGGTACCGGTGCTGGTGCCGCCTGCGCCGGTGCTGCTGGTGCGGGTGCCGGCGAGCCGCCGGTGGCCGCGCCGGCTGGGCCGATCTTGGCCAGTGGGGTGCCGATCGGAACGGT
>NZ_CP084029.1:4425141-4477626 GCF_020181615.1 [Mycobacterium] crassicus | reverse complement strand
CCGGCCGACTTCAGCCACTTGGACAGCGTTCCCTCGGTGACGGTCTCACCGAGTTTCGGCATGGTCACCTCGTGCACGTCGTCTGCCATCATTGCTCCCGTTCAGCCATGTAGCGATCGTCCGGTCAGGGCGAGCATGGTTTCTCCCACCGCCTCCGACAGGCTGGGATGCGCGTGGATGAACGCGCCGACTTCCTCGGGTAAGGCCTGCCAGTTGATCGCCAGATAGCTCTCTGAGATCAACTCGCTTGCCCACGGGCCGACAATGTGGGCGCCCAGCAGGGGCCCGTTTCGCTCGGCGACGATCTTCACCAGGCCGTCGGTGTCACCGATGATCATGGCGCGGCCGTTGCCCGCGAACTTGTGCTTGTGTACGACGACGTCGTACCCCGCGGCCTTGGCCGCTGCCTCGGTGTAGCCGGCCCAGGCCACCTCCGGATGGGTATAGACCACCCACGGGACCCGGTCATAGTCGACCGGCAGCGGGTTCTCACCGAGAATCGCCTTGATCGCCACGATCGCCTCCGCGTAGGCGACGTGTGCCAATCCGGGAGTGTCGACGACATCGCCGACCGCATAGACACCCGGCTTCGTGGTTGCCATCGTCGTCGTGTCGACCTCGATGAAACCCTTGTCCGAGACTCGAACTCCAGCCTCGGTCAAGCCCATATCCTCAGTGACCGGACGTCGTCCGGTCGCCACCAGAACCTGGTCGACTTCGATCTTCTCCGAGCCGTCCTTCGTCTCGAATCCGAGAACGAGTCCGCCATTGGACTTCTCCGGCGGACTCGCCATCGCCTGGGCGTGAATCTTGGTCCCGCGTTTGACCAGCGCCCTACTCAGAATGCCGGCCAACTCCGGGTCCGGACCGATCGGGAGGACACCGCCGGGCAGCGCCTCCAGCAGTGTGGTCTGGACCCCGACGTCGGTGTACACCGACGCGAACTCCGAGCCGATGACACCGCCGCCGATGACCGCGACCCGCTCCGGCAGGCTCGAACTGCGGGTGCTGTGGTCGGAGCTCACGATCAGCTCGCCGTCGAACTCGAAACCCGGAATACTGCGCGGCACCGAGCCGGTCGCGATGATGACCGCTTTGCCGCGCAGCTCTTTGCCGTCTACCGAGACCCCGCCGGAGCTGGTCAGCCGCCCTCGCCCGGTGACCAAGTCGACCTTGCGTCGCTTGATCAAACCCGCCAATCCGCCGACCAGCCGGTCGACGATCCCGGTCGTGCGAGTGGCAACCTTCGACCAGTCCGCGCTGAACGTGCTGACACCGTCGGCGACGATGCCGAAATCGCCGGCGTGGTTGGCGGTCCGGTGCACTTCGGCGGTCTGCAGCAGTGCTTTCGCCGGGATGCACCCCCGATTCAGGCAGGTGCCGCCGAGCGCGTCGTCTTCGACGAGCGCGATGGAAAGCCCGGCCGATGCCCCGTACAGCGCGGCGGCGTACCCGCCCGGGCCACCACCGATGATCACGACGTCGTAGTCGCTCCCGCCGCTCATGTCGTCGCCACCTTGCGCAGCGTTTGGATGACCTCCGCGGTCTGCGGTACGACGTCGTCCTCCAAGGCGGGGCTGGTCGGGATGGGCGTGTTCTTGGCCGCGATCCGCACGACCGGGTGATCGAGCGACCAGAAGCACTCCTCGGTGATGACAGAGCTGATCTCGGCGCCGTAGCCGAGCCGGCGTGCCGCCTCGTGCAGCACGACGGCGCGCGCGGTCTTGCGCACCGAGGTGGCAATCGTTTCCACATCCAGCGGAACCAGGCTTCGGATGTCGATGACCTCGACGGAGATCCCCTCCTTTGCCAGCTCTTCGGCGGCCTCCAGTCCTTGATGCACGCCGACCGAGTAGGTGACGAGGGTGACGTGTTCGCCTTCCCGGACCACCTTGGCCGAGCCGATCGGGACCGGGTCCAGCGACAGCGGCGCCTTGATCCTTCGGTAGAGGTATTTGCTTTCCAGATACAGCACCGGGTTGTTGTCCCGGATCGCGCTGATCAACAGGCCACCGGCATCGGCCACCGTCGCCGGCGCGACGATCTTCAATCCCGGCACGTGCGCGAAGTAGGATTCGATGCTCTGCGAATGTGTCGGACCGGCGCGCAGCCGAGCCCCGAACGGGCAGCGGAAGGTGATCGGCATCGGATCGTTGGTGCGGAAGTGGTGGCGCGCTACGACATTGATGATCTGATCGAATGCACACGAGATGAAGTCGGCGAACTGGAATTCGACGACGGGGCGCAGTCCCAGCAGCGCCGCGCCCGCGGCGAGCCCGGTGAAACCCGACTCTGCGATCGGGGTGTCGACGACCCGTCGCTCGCCGAACCTCTCCAGGAAGCCCTGGGTCACCTTGAAGGCGCCGCCGAACTGTCCGACGTCCTCTCCGATGAGGAAGACGTTCTCGTCGGCATCCATCTCGGCGGCCAGCGCCTGGCTCACCGCGTCGAGATAGCTGACGTCGCCGTTGGTGGTGGCGGTTTTAGTTGGCATAGACACGCGCCTCCAAATCATCGGGCTCTGCCATCGGGTCGGCCAGCACCTGTTTGCGGGCGTCGATCGCGAGCTGCCGCACCTCTGCTTTGACTTTCGCGATGTCGTCGGCGGTGGCGAATTCCAGTTCCTGCAACCGCGCGGCGAACACGTCGACCGGATCACGTTTTGCCCACTCCGCGTGCAGCTCTGTCGGCACGTAGTCCGCCGGGTCGTGCTCGGCGTGGCCGTGCATGCGCATGGTGGTGGCCTCGATCAGCGACGGGCCGCCACCGGACCTGGCCAGGTCGACGGCCCTCGATGTCGCCTCGTACACCGCGACCACGTCGATGCCATCGACCTTCTCGCCCGGCATACCGTAGGCAATCGCCTTGGTGGCGAAGTCTTTCGACCTCGACGTCAGGCGCAGCGGCGTGGAGTAGGAGTACTGATTGTTCTCCACGATGAAGATGCACGGCAGTTCCAGAACCGCGGCGATGTTGAGTGCCTCGTGGAAATCGCCGGCCCCGGTGGAACCGTCGCCGCAGTACGCCAGCGCGACGCCGTCTTCGCCGCGGTACTTGAACGCGAACGCCCCACCGGTGGCCACCGGGTAATTGTCCGGAATGTGGCTCGGCGGGTTGTAGATGTTGAGGTCGAGTCGCCCGTAATGCAGGGTGCCGTCCCGGCCGCCGGTCGGCGCGGTGGCCTTGCCCATGAAACTGGCCATCACCTCACGGGGATCCATTCCTCGCCACAGGTGTGCGCCGAGGTCGCGGTGCAGTGGGGCCAGGAAATCGCTGTCCCGCAATGCCGCCGCGGTCCCCACCGCGATCGCCTCGTGCCAGTTCCCGGAGTAGAACGAACCGAGTAGTTCTCCCTGCCGGTACATGCTGGTCATCCGGTCCTCGACCGCCCGGTGCAGCGCCATGGTGTGGAACATGCGCAGATACAGGTCACGATCTGGTGCGGGTGTCGCGCTACGACGGCGACGGGTGCCGGTGCTCGCCTTGGTGGTCTTATTCGTTACGGCCATGACTTCCTGCCTCGCTCTCGTCCACTCACCGATACAGCGGCATTGCCGATATCGGCCAGCCGAGATTGTGTACTTCGAAGACCCGGCGCGTCGGCTCCGGCAAGCCGCTTGCCGCAATCGCTTTGGCGATCTCCGGGTTGTGTTCGAATGCCCGCATGGCATCTTCGGAGTCCCAGACGTCGCACACCATAAGGCCGTAGTCGCGTGGCACCGCGAGGTGGATCACCGGGCGCGCCGGTGAGATATCCACGATGTGGCGTAGGGCCTTGTCGTAGCATTCCTTCAACGTTTTGGTGTCGCCGTGAAAGTCTAAAGCCGCCATTACGGTGCCCATGTTTCCTCCTCAGCCAGCCAGGAATTCGTCGAGAAGTCGGTTGAACTGCACGCTGTGCTCGATCTGTGTCCAGTGCCCGCATCGGCCGAAAACGTGCAACTGCGAGCGGTTGATGAGTTGTAACAGTCGCAACGAGGTGTCCAGCGGTATCACCTGGTCGTCGCGGCCGTGAATGATGAGCGTCTCGTGGGTGAGCTTGGCGATCGCATCGTCCGGCGTCGCCATCGCGTCAACGTGCTGCTGCCGCGGTGGCGGGAACATCGAACCGAACGACTCCTGAAAGCCCGGCTGGATACTCGCCTCGTAGCGCACCTGTGCCAGCTCGTCGGTGACCAGCTCACGAGAATAGGCGAACACGTCGAGCAGTCGCCGCATGTTCTCCACCGACGGCTCATATCCCCAGGCGGCATCCAGTCCTGCGGTGATGCGGAACGGTACGCCGACGCTGCCCATCAACACCAGTCGGTCCACCCGGTCGGGGTGCCCGGTGGCGACCCGCAGTGCGATCGCCCCGCCGAAGCTGTTGCCTACCAACGATGCTTTCGGGATTGACAGGGCATCTAGGAAGCCCACCACCTGATCGGCCCAGGTCTGCACGTCGTAGCTGACGTCGTCGGGTCGCTCGCTGTAGCCGAATCCGACCATGTCCGGGGCGAGAACACGGAACTGCTTGGCCAGGTCCGGGATGGTCAGCCGCCAGTTGGCATAGGCCGTCACCCCCGGCCCCGAGCCGTGAATCAGCACCACCGGCTCGCCGGTGCCGGCTGTCAGGTAGTTCGTCCGGATACCGGCGGCGACTACCGACTCGCCGATTTCGGGTCGTTCGTCATCCGTCATGTGTCATCGACCGCTTCCCCGGCCTGGATCAACATGTCGATGATGATGTCGTCGAGCGCCCTGATGTCCGAAGGCTTTTCGGTCTGGGCATGGTGATCGTCGCCGGTCGTAAGTCGTGCGGTGTGTCCCGGCGGGTCGATGTCAATCGACAGCCGGAGCCGACGCCCCCGCCAGCTCAGCTCGAAAGCCAGTACACCGGTGCCACATTCGTCGCGCAGCTCGATGCGCTCTGCGTCGGCGTCCAACATCGCATTCGCCTCGGAGATCATGTGCTCCGCGTACGTCCGCAGCCCGAACCATTCATCGACCGCCGCGGCGATCGAGCAGGTGCCGCTTGGCTCGAACCGCAGTTTGGTCGGCTCTGGCGACGTCCCGTTGACGGCATCCCGCACCCGCAACATGAACGGCGTGAAGACGACATCACGCTGGCTCACGACGCTCGTCATCAAATCTCCTTGTCAGGCTGTGGTATTCGTTTCCAGTGCACGTCAGGTCGTCTTTATCAGCGGGCTGCGTACGCCGCCGGTGGCCTTGTCGGATGCATCGAAAAAGTCCTCACGGTAGATGTCGCGCGGGAACAGTCGCTTCTTCATCAGCGTCTTGATCGCCGCTTCCACCATCGGCGGTGGTCCGCACAGGTAGGCGGTATGGCCGCGGCAGGTGTCGAAATCGCTGGCCACGACGTCGGTGACCATCCCATGCCCGTAGCCGTCGACCTCCTCGTCAGACAGACACGGACGGTAGGTGAACTGCTCGACGAACTGTTTCTCGAGGTCGCGGAAGAAGTCGACGTCGTACAGGTCTGCTTCGGTCCGCGCGCCCTGATACAGGTACAGTCGGTGGGGCAAACCGGTTTCCAGCACATGGCGGACGATCGACTTGAGCGGGGCGAGCCCAGTGCCTCCGCCGATGAGAACCATCGGCTTATCGCGAGCTTCGCGTAGGAAGAACCGCCCGTAGGGGCCGACCAGCTGTAGCCTGTCGCCGACGGCGAGGTCCTTGAATACCCACCCTTCGGTCGCCAGACCACCCGGGGTGTTGCGGATCTGCAGTTCGACCCGGTTCGGCTCGCCGGGCGGATTAGCCATTGACCAGCTTCGGTGCACGCCCTTCCCGGGGATGCTGACCTGAACGTATTGCCCCGGGTTGAACACCATGTCCTGATCCAGGTCGATCAACAACCGGCGGGTGCCGCGCGCACAATCCTCGATGGCGGCCACCGTCCCGGTGTAGTCCCGGATCGGGTGGAACTCCACCCCTTCCTCGACGTCGACGTCGGCTTCAAGGGTGACATCCGAGGTCGGGGTCGCCACACAGATCAGCGTCTTGCCCTCGGTGCGTTCGTAATCCATCAGCGCGAAGGTGGAAGCGTCGTTGTGCTCGACGTCGCCCTCGAGCACCTGCACCTTGCACGTCCCGCAGGTACCGTGCGTGCATGCATGCGGCAGCCAGACACCCTCCCGCAGGCACGCATCGAGTATGTCCTGGTCGGCGCGGCACTGTACTTGGCGGCCGAGTGGTTCGACCGTGATATTGAATGTCTCGGTCATGGCAGTGTCTCGTCCTCCCGTGCTTGGTCAGGTGAATACGCTGGTGAACCGGTCGTTGAGCTCTCGCGTGACGTAGAAGATCGCCTTACCGATTTGGTCGGTGGTCCAGGTGATGGTCGGGAAGTCGGCCCCGGTGATGTAGCCGCCGGTGAACACCTCGTTGCGGTTGCCCGACGGGTCGAAGAAGTAGATGGTCTTGCCGCGGGTGATACCGTGCCGCGTCGGGCCGATATCGATCGACACCTCGTCCATCGAGAAGATGTCACCTGCGCGCAGCACGTCATTCCAGTCGTCGAGCCAGTAGGCCCAGTGGTGCAGCTTGCCATTCTCCCCTTTGATCACCGCCAGGTCGTGCGCCTTCTGTCCGCAGAACAGCCAGCTGCCGACGAGGTCGGGTTCGGTGGGATCGCTGATCAGCCGTTCGGCAGGTCGGAAGTCCAGGCACTCCATGAAGAAGCGCTCGACGAGCGCGGGATCCTCCGCCGCGATCAGCGCGTGGTCCAGCCGATGCACCCCGGCTCCCCGCGTGTCGCGGGGCCACGGATCCGGGTTCCACGTGCCGGTTTCGGTGCCGAGGTATTCCATCTCGGTGTAGAACTCGACAACGTGTTCGGACGGCAGGACCACCCGCAAGCCGTCACCGACCGCGAGGTTCTCGCCCTTGCTCATCCGCTCGGTGGTCGCGCCGAACTGTGTGATGCGCTTTTCGTAGCCGGCCAGGTCGTCGTCGGTCTGCACCTTGAAGCCGAGCTTGACCAGGCCCACCCCACCCTCTTCGAGCACCACCGAGTGGTGGTCGAACTCGTCCCAGGACTTCAGGTAGACCCTGCCGTCCTGCTGCTCGACGATCCTCTGGCCCAGAGTGTTGCTGTAGTGGCCGATGGCTTCTTCTAGATCCGTGACACGAGCGTGCACGTAACCGAGCCTGTTTACTGCCATCGCGCTGCCTCCTAACTTGTGTGGTTCTGTGGTGGATCAGGTGAATGCGTTGGTGAACCGGTCGGTGGTCCCGGTGATGGCCGGGAAATCGGCCCCGGTGACACGAGCGTGCACGTAACCGAGTCGGTTTACCGCCATGGCGGCTTCTCCCTATTTGGCATCTGAATTGACCTGAAGCGATATATGTATTCCCGCAGCTTTCAGCTTGTGGGCGGTGACCTCGACCTGCCCCATGGCGTAGGCCAGTGGGACGAACAGTTTGAACTTCTCGGTGTGACGCATCTGCAGCACGACCTCATCGGAGACCGGGTGGGTCCGGCAGGTCAGCACCACCCCGTCGGCCCGTTCCTCTTCACTCAGCACGGAGTCGGCGACCTTCTTGCGATACTCCACCTCGCCGGAGACCAAGTCCGCCTTGCACTGTCCGCAGCCGCCGCGGCGACACCCGAAGCGGCAGGTGTAGCCGCCGCGAATGATCGCGTCGAGAATCGACTCATTCTCGTGAACCGTTAACTCGACGTTGCCGGGTTGCATGCGGAGCAGTGCCATCACTTCACCCGGAACCTGATCAACCCTTTGTGCACGATGCCCAGGTCGGTGATGGTGTCGTCGGGTTTCGGGTCGATCGGCTCGTCATCGCGGCGCCAGTCGGTGGCGGCGTCCGGACGATAGTCCGGGTCGGCCGCCGCCCACGGGTCGATCATCTGGGACTTGAAATCCGACCACTTCATCGATCGGGGAACCCGGAAGGTTGCTCCCGCGTAGTAGAACATGTTGTCGTCCCAGTGCACGCAGACCAACTGGTCGTCGCCGAAGATCTCTTGCCGGTCCTTCGCGGGGAACTCGTAGGGCCCGATGGCTTTGACGGTCATGCCCGCACCCCCACCGGTGACTGCCATTTCGTCCACCGCTCGTAATCCGCCGAGGTGGTGTACTCACCGCCGTCGTGTTCCTGGATGCCGCACCACTTGAGGATGTCGGGAATCTCCGTGCCGCCGCAGTTGCCCTGCAGGATCTGATGCACCGGCAACCACGCCTGGATGTACTTCTCCGGCTCCCGCTCGAAGATCCATTGGCAGCCATCCGAACAGGTGTTGTACCGCTCGCCTTGGTAGGTGCTGTGCCGTTGGCAGTTGGTCGTGGGGTCGCCCATCTCGGTGTACAACATCGGGACCTGGCACACCTGGCACAGCTGCGGCAGACCGCCGGCGAAGAAGCGGTTCCCGTCCGCCTGCATTTTCGCGGCCTTGTCCCACAGTGGTCGGTAGTAGCGGTCGAACGTGTCCGGGTACTGCTCGGAGAACCAGTCGAGCTCCGCCTGCGTCGGGATCGTCGTGCTGAACCCGGCGGCATGCGACATTGAGTAAAAGGTCCAGCCGGCCTGATGGCTCATGTAGTTCTTCTCCACGATGGCCTGCTCGACGTGCCGCGGCGGACGGATGCCGTAGTACTCCAGGTCGGGGAACAACCCGCCGAGCATCTGCTCTTCGAGGTAAAGCTCGAAGGATTCTTTCCAACTCATGATCTTCTTGGGCAGCAGGTAGTCCTGCATGTAGGCGACGATCGTCAGCAGCCGGTAGCCTCGCCAGAACCATTTGTCGATCCAGTCCTGGATGATCGGCACGTTGTCCTCGTCCTGCTCGAGCATGAACTTGATCACCTCGAGGCCGAGCGTCATGTGTCGACTCTCATCGCTTTGCGCGGAGAAGCCGAAGCTCATGGTCGAGATGTCGCCGTTGAAGCCGGCACCGCTCATAAACGGTACGAACAGCAGGTTGGTCAAGAAGTACTCGAAGCTGAACGAGATCGCGACCATGAACTCGAACGGCCCGGCCGAGAGTCCGTCTTCGAAGTACGACTTCGGCACGCTGAGGTACCACAACCGGTCGAACATCTTCGTCGGCGAGTGAAATCCCTCGTAGTACTTGTTAACCGCCGAAAGTGCGTGAATCTCGGTCTGGGTGTGGCGCAACTCGTCGATGCTCTGGAACAACGTCGCGATCCGCGGGCCCGGCCCACTGAGATGCCTTGCCTGATAGGCGAAGTGGCGGTGGGCGTTGTACTCCAGCGGCATGACGCCGGACAGGAACAGCTTCATAGCGGCGAAGTAGCGCGCGTCGCTGACTGACAGGTGTCCCTGCCCCTGCGCGAAACTGTCGAATGTCGCGTAGAGCCGCTTGTCCTTCTCCGTCTGGTACTTGCTGTACGCGTCGACGGTCAGCCGGAACGGATCCTCCCAGGCATCCCAGTCGTGGATTTTGATGCCCTCGAAGTCCATGTGCGGGTAGAGCTGCTTCTCGGTGACATACGAGGGTGCCCAGTCCAGATCGCGAGTGAGTAATTGGTAGCGCTCTCGCATCGATACCTTAGCCATGTTGTTCCTCTCCTACCGGTCCCACTTGATCAAGATCTGGTCCTCATCCGTGTCGATGTTGCCGGACAACGAGATGATCACTAGTTGCAATTCCTCGGTATCCCACTCCTGGCCGCTCATCTCCTCGACCGTGAGGCGCCGGATGACCAGGTGTCCGGGGGAGGTGAGCTTGACCATCCCGGGCATCCGCTTGAGCTCCACGTTGGGGTTGTCGCGCTCGATCGCATCGATGATCGGGCGGGAGGCGTCGTTGTCCTGCAAATCGAGGGACACGTTGCGGATCCGTTGTGTTCTGGGCTCAGTCATGGGCGCCACTCCTCCGTGATTTGCGCTGCGCGAGTCATGACCGAACCCCTCCCGGTGCGGTCAGCGGAATGCCGATCTTCTCCAGCGTCGTCGCCAACTCGGACGCATAGCGGGTGGCCGCCGACACGATCGACGTCGAGCCGAAGTTGTGCTCGATATCCTTGGCCAGCAGGCGGACCGCCTCCTGCGACTGCGGATACCATCGATCCACCATGGCGCCCAACGCCTTACGGTTCTCTTCGCCGTACTGCGGGTCGGCCACCCATGCCTTCAGCAATGCCGTGATCCACTTCTGATTGTCGATGTGCCACCGGCTGAAGTGCTGGGCCATCAGGCTGTACGCCATCGCGCCGCGGAACAGGGCCCGATCATCCAGGTGCTGGAACAGCAGCGGGTACAACTGGGCGTCGGTCAACTCGTAGGCGAGCACCCCGCTGACCCAGTCCTCCTCGATGAGAGCTTCCTCGACGAGTCGGCGCACCTCCTGCAGACTGGGCTGCTCTTGCCAGCACTGCTTTGCCTCGGCCAGCTTGTCGGGTGCGCCGCCGCCCATCGCTAGGCCCACCATGCTCAATGATTGGGCGTTACCGACCCGGTCCATCGACGCCAGCCCGCACGGTTGGGAAATCGAGGTGCCCCACGCCAGCCGATTGGCATTGATGAAGACCAACTGGCCGCCGGACTCGTAGTGCCGCAACGGCAAAACCAGTCGCGTCACCAGCCCCTGCCAGTTCTGCGGCAGCCGCGCGAACAGATTGCGTTCCTCGATGTACTTCAAATCCTGGCCGAACGACTCGTGGTGACGGGCCCGGTTCTCCACGTATGTCGCGTAGTAGTACTGCCGGGGGTCGGCGTAGTTGTACGGGTCGGTGAGCTTCACCGCGGAGAAATCGGGGTCATAGATTTCGTGTTTCGGATCCCACAGCGGCCGGTAATGGAAATTCTCCATCGCCTGGATGTTGTAGGTGCCCTCCTGATACCGAGTCGCCGGCTTGTCGCCGAACCGGTCCATCAGGTGCTGGAAGGTGTTGCGGACCGGTTCTATGGTCTTCGACGCGATCTCAACCATTTTCTCTCCTGTTCAACGCCGGACCGGCCGGTCAGGCGTAGACCTCGACGGTGCCGAGCCCATCGAACTCGGCAGTGACGGAATGACCGGCGCGCAGCGGGATCGGTGCGGTGAGCCCGCCGGAAAAAACCAGCGAGCCCGACGGGATCGACTCGCCGCGTTCGGCCAGTCGGTTGACCAGCCACGCCACCGATGCCGCGGGGTGCCCCATCACGGCGGCGCCCGCCGCCGTGTAGACCACCTCGCCGTCGCTGCGAAACACACACCCGAGCAGCCCGAGGTCGGGGAGATCGGTCGGCGACAGCGCGCGGGGACCGAGCAGGAACTTGCCCGCGCTGCAGTTGTCGGCGACCACATCGGGAAGGGTGAACCGATAGTCCCGGTAGCGTGAATCCAGGACGTCCATCCCTGCGAAGATGGCCTCGGTCGCCGCCAGCACCTCGGTGACCGTCGCGCCACCCCCCAACTCCGCACCCAGCAGGAAGGCGATCTCGGGTTCGACCCGCGGCTGGATCAGCTGGCTCAGATCAACGGGCTCGCCGTAGGGCGCCAGCATTGAGCGAGTGACCTTGCCGTACAACGGGTCCGACACGGACATGGCCTCTTGCTTGGCGCGGCTGGTCAGGCCCAGTTTCGCACCGACCAGGGGGTCGCCGGCATCGACCTTCTTCTGCACAACGAGCCGCTGCGTCTCGTAAGCAGCCTCCAGATCGAAGTCTGGATGAGCGTCGGTGAAAGGATCGATGGCTTTGTGCTCGCGCTCGGCCACGAAGAGTTCTTCGGCCACCTGGCTGGGATCGATCATGAGGAAACCTCGGAGTTGTTGGAGAACCGTGCGGTGACCGCACCCAGGTGGGCGAAGTCGGCCCGGAATACATCGCCGGGTGCGACGGTCACCATCCGGTGCACCGCGCCGGGCAACACCACTTCACCGGCTCGAAGCGTGATCTCGAACTGGGCGAGCTTGTTCGCCAGCCAGGCGACGCAGCGTGCCGGGTTTCCCAGCGCGGCCGCCCCGGCCCCGGTATCGATGACGGCGCCGTTGCGGCTCAACGCCATTCCGATCAGCCGAAGGTCCAGCTCGGTGACCTTGCGTATCCGCCCGCCGAGCACCAGCTTGCCCGATGACGCGTTGTCGGCGACGGTGTCCACGAGTTTGATACGCCAGTCGGCCACCCGGCTGTCGACGATCTCGATAGCGGGCAGTACACCGCCGATCGCCGTCAACGCGTTCGCCGTCGTGACGCCAGGACCGGTGAGATCGGAATCGAGTACGAACGCCATCTCCGCCTCGACCCGCGGCTGAACCAGCTCGGCCAGTGCTATCTCGTCGCCGTCCTCGACGTACATGTCATCGAGCAGGACGCCGAAGTCCGGTTCGTCGACGCCGAGCAACTCCTGCATGGTGCGCGACGTCAGTCCCACCTTCCGGCCCTGGATGTGCGCCCCGGCTGCGACTCGGCGATCGATGTTGCGGCTCTGAATCGCATACGCGTCATCGATGTCGAGTTCGGGGTTGCCGTCCGTCAGCGGCTCCACCGGCACGCAGGTGTTGTCTGCGTTCCAGAGCACGTCTGCGAGTTCGGCAATTACAGTGGGAGTGACCACAGCCACACCATGCGCCAGCCTTCGGGCCTCTACAACGAAGTGTTCCTCATGGCGGAATCTGCCCCGCTATTCGGATCATTCGAGCCGCACGGAGTCGAAAAGGTCGTCATCGACGTTGTCCGCCCGGCGACCGGGTTGCGTGCTGGACGCCTCGTTCGAGTGTCAGCGGTCTGGTAGCAAGTGGTGGTTCTGCCGGCGGGTCGTTCCGCCGACCGGAACCACGCCGGTATCCGGGGGTGATCTGTGAACGATCCCGCCGGAGGTTGGCCTTCGTCTCACGATGCCGACTGCGCGGTTGAGTTGAGCATGGTCGTCACGGCTAACGGTGTCGGGTATCGCCCGGCGTTTGTTCCGTATAGCGGAACGCCGAGGTGTTTAACCCGTCTTCGGACTATCGTCAATGTGGTGTCGGTCACGGTATATCACGACGCGATAGCGACGCGTCAAACGACGGCGGGTCAGTCGCCACCATCCGTCGCGCCTACATCACCGAGATGCGATCGCTTCCACCGGTCGCCGGTCCGCGTCTTTGTCCGTTGGTCGGCAGGTGAGACCACGTGACCAGTACCTTGGAGCGCGGTTTGGAGCGGATGTCGTCGGCGCAGAACACCGCTCGGGTGCTCACGGCGTTCAGTCATAGTCCCGGCCCGCGAGGAGTGACTCAACTCAGTCGCGACCTCGGTCTCAGCAAGAGCACCGTGCACCGGATACTCACCGCGCTCGTCGCGGAGCGTCTGCTGGAGCACGATCCGGGAACCCGGACATATCGTCTCTCGTTGGTCTCCATCGACCTCGCCGCGGCGGCCTCCGCACCGTTGCAACTGCACGAGGCGGCTATGCCCAACTTGGTGCACCTCCACCAACGGACCGGACGGACGGTGCACCTGGGCGTGCTGGACGGCACCGAAGTGGTGCATATCGAGCAACTCGTGAAGCGCAACGGCCGGCATCCGACGAGTGCCTACAACACTCGACTGGCCGCGCATTACTCCAGTTGCGGCAAAGCGATCATGGCGTACCTCCCCGATGCCGAATTGGGCGCTTTGTTGGCGGCGTATCACTTTGACGCCCCAACAGCACACACGATCGCCGATCCGGCTCAATTTCGTCGTGAACTGTGCATGGTTCGGGCTCGAGGCTGGTCGCACACCGTGGACGAGCGTGAGATCGGTGTCGCATCGATCGCGGTCCCTGTGCGTGGCCCCTGCGGTCAGGTCGTCGCGGCCGTCGCCATCGTCTGCCAGCAAGAGCCAAGCCGAGAAGATGACTGGCGCTACTACGCAAAACCGCTCCAGCTGACCGCGGCGGCGATTTCACAGAAAATCAGAACGGTGCTACCACCGGGCCGGAGTCGGCGCTAGTGCGGTTCACCAGACCGAAGTCCCAAGCGGTCGCGGCGAGCTTGACGTGCGATTCCGCACCGGGTGCCGCCACCGTGGTCAGAGGTTTAGAGTTGACTGCAGAGGTTCGATGAAGGCGAGTTTTAACCGTGCCCGTCGCGCTGTAGACGGTGGCTTGAAGTCGGTGCTCAATGCACTCGACTTACTGGATTGTTTCCAACGGGACGAACAACTCGGCGTGACCGACTTGGCCGACCGGCTGGAAATCTCCAAGAGTTCCGCGCATCGGCTGCTGACCAGTCTGTGCGACCGCGGGTTCGCTGCGCGCGACCCGGAGACCGGCCGCTACCAACTGGGCCTGCGCCTACATGAACTGGGCCAACTCACGATCAGTCGGTTACCGATCAGGCCGCGGGCTAGGCCGATTCTGGAAGATCTACGTCAGCGGACCGGATTCACCGTCCATCTCGCGGTGCCGGACGCAGCGAATGTCATCTACATCGAGCGCATGCATGGTCCGGGACGATACCCGGCGATGGCCCGCATCAGCGCTCGCATGCCGGTGCACGTGAGCAGTTCCGGCAAGGCGATCGCCGCGTTTGATCCGCTGGTCGCCAACGCACGACGCGAGGCGGGATTCCCGGCTTGGACACCGAAATCGATCCGTGACCTCGCCGGATTCAACGCGGCACTGGAACAGACCAAGCGACGTGGCTACGCAGTGAATGCCCAGGAGGCCGCTCTTGGCATCACGTCAGTCGCTGCACCCGTTCGCAACCGCACGGGCCGAGCTGTTGCGGCGATATCACTGGTGGCGACATCGGCGGAATTGGAGGACCGAATTGAGTCGAACGCTCGCCTTGTCATCGTTGCCGCCCGGCGTCTGGTGGGCGACCTCGATATCTGATTCTGCCGGCGGCTCGGTTTGCCGATCGTCTCGCCGGGCGCGCGGCGCCGGGTGGCTGAGCTGTAGGCTGTGAAACGGCTTGCCAGCCATGCTGTTTGAGCATGAAAATCTGCCGCAGCGAATCTGTTTTGGTGCGGGCGCGGCAGCGGCCATGCTTACCGGCGAGGTCAAGCGGCTGGGTGCCGAACGGGTCATGGTGATCGCGTCCCCGGCCGAGGCGGCGCGCTCGGAGAAGATCGTCACCGACCTGCCGGTCGTGCACCAGCACAACGAGGTGGCGATGCACGTACCGACAGAGGTGGCAGAGCGGGCCCGCGCCGCGGCCGCGGTACATCGGGTGGACGCGCTGGTCTGTATCGGCGGCGGTTCGGCGACCGGGCTGGCCAAAGCTATCGCGCTGTCCAGCGGGCTGCCGATCGTTGCGGTCCCGACCACCTATGCCGGGTCGGAGGCCACCGCGATGTGGGGCCTGACCGAAGGCGACCGCAAGAGTACCGGTGTCGACCCCCGGGTACTGCCCCGGGCAGTCATCTACGACGCGGAGTTGACGCGCACCCTGCCGGTACCGGTGAGCGTGGCCTCGGGATTGAACGCGATCGCGCACTCGGTGGATGCGATGTGGGGCCCGCACTCCGATCCCATCGACCGGGCCCTGGCGCAGGAGGGGATCCGCGCCTTGCGCATCGGGTTGCCGCAGGTGGTGTCGGACCCGATGGGGCTGAGTGGACGCGAGTACACGCTGTACGGTGCCTACCTCTCGGCGGTGGCGTTCTCGTCGGCCGGCTCGGGATTTCACCACAAGATCTGCCACGTTCTCGGCGGTACCTACAACCTGCCGCATGCCCAAACCCACGCCGTCGTACTGCCGTACGTGCTGGCGTTCAACGCATCTGCTGCCCCAGAAGCAGCAGCACGGATCGCGGCCGCCCTCGAGGTCCCCAGCGCAATCGACGGCCTGGAGCGGCTCCGGGAGCAACTCGACGCGCCGCGGGCGCTCGGTGATTACGGGTTTGACGCCGCCGACATCGACGACGCGGTCGAGATCATCAGGCAGGCGGTCCCCGCGAGCAATCCCCGCCCGGTCACCGCGGAGAATCTGCGCCGGTTGCTGTATGCGGCATGGCGAGGCAGCGACCCCAGGACAGTCGCCAACGAAAGGGAAGAGTGACCATGGCCGAGCTCACGTCCGAACAGCGGGAAGTCGAGGAGAGCCTGGTATACCGGGTGGTCGCGTCATTCGGTGAGACTCCGGACCCGCGGCTGCGGCAGCTGATGCAAACCCTGGTTCGTCATCTGCACGGCTTCATCCGGGACGTACGGCTGACCGAGCAGGAATGGGATGCCGCCATCAAGTTTTTGACCGATTGCGGCGACATCACCGATGAGCGGCGTCAGGAGTTCATTCTGCTCTCCGATGTGCTGGGCGCCTCGATGCAGACCATCGCCGTCAACAACGAGGCGCATGCGAACACCACCGAGGCAACGGTATTCGGCCCGTTCTTTGTTGATGACGCTCCACATATCCCGATCGGCGGCGACATCGCCGCCGGCGCCGCGGGCGAGCCGTGCTGGGTCGAGGGCACGGTCACCGACATCAGCGGTAATCCGGTTGCCGGCGCCCGGATCGACGTGTGGGAGGCCGACGCGGACGGCTACTACGATGTGCAATACCCCGACGGTCGCGTTGCCGGCCGTGGTTACCTGTTCAGCGACGAGCACGGTGCTTACCGCTTCTGGTGTCTGACACCCGTTCCGTACCCGGTTCCGCACGACGGCCCGGTCGGCGCGTTGCTGGCAGCGGTGCAGCGCTCGCCGATGCGGGCGGCCCACCTGCACGTCATGGTCACTGCTGAAGGGTTGCGGACCCTGGTCACCCACATCTTCGTCGCCGGCGACGAATACATAGACCGCGATGCTGTGTTCGGCGTCAAGGATTCGCTGATCAAGGAATTCGATCGCCGGCCACCGGGTGTTCCCACCCCCGATGGGCGTGATCTCGGCGATCTGCCCTGGTCAAGCGTCCGCCTCGGTATCGTCCTCGCCCCCGCGCCTCCGCACGAAGACCGCTGATCGACTGATGTAGTGGGAGCGCGGATCTCGTCAGACCTCCAGCGCCTGGAAATCAGCGAGGGTGATGCATTCAGCGAAGCCGGCGGCAGTGGCGTGGGGGTTCCGTGTGGCGGAACACCGGCGCCGGCCGCGTATCGCTTCGAGGCAGGATGGCGGGACCGTCGTTGGCGTCGCTCACGGTGGCGGCCCCGCCCGCGTTTGCTAATTAGCTAGCTTTGAGCTAACCTGCTAACAGGCTGTTCGAGCAGCCAAATGTCAAAGCCGCCACAACGATAGAAGGAGTTCACGATGACAACCACGAGCAAGACGGCCAAATCCACGGCGTTGGACGCGGGCGCCGTCGAGGAGGGTGTCGCGCGCATCCGCGACCTCAACGAGACGCTGATTGACTCCGCGAAGCAGGCCGGCCAGGCGTCACTGGACGCGTACGAGCATGCACTGCAGTCCCTGGTGGACTTCCAGTCCAAGATCGCGGGCGACAGTCAAATTGAATGGGTCTCGACATTGGCCAACATGCAGGCAAAGTTCGTGCAGGACATCAGCGGCTTCTATGTCAACGCCATGCGCGACATCCTCAAGTAGCAATCAGTTGCGCAAGCCGCGGCCTCCGTTCCAGCCTGGGACGGAGGCCGCGGCCATTCTGCCGTGCCGACAGGGTCACTCTGCTTGATGCTGAGGTGACCGCCGGACATGGTTTGCCGCAACAAACCCCCGGTAGATCTCTGCCATCGCTCGTCGCTGCGCGGTGGTGAGTTCGGTCGCCGAGTCGATAGCCGCCGCCAGGTCTGGCTCGGGTTGCTCACCTGCTTTGGGTGGTCTGACGAAACCGGCCCGGTCGTACAACTCATCGGTCGATACGTCGAGAGAGTCGGCGATCGCTTCCAGCACCGCATCGGACGGCGCACGCAAGCCTCGCTCGATCTGCGACAGGTACGCATTCGAGATGCCGACCGCGTTCGCGAAATGGCGCATCGGCATCGCCGCCAACTCCCGCTGTTGCCTGATGATGCCCCCCAGCAGGCTCTGGGGTGTCTTGTTCTGCACGGAGTCAACGCTAACTGAAAGACGGCTATCGGTCGGTCGGGCAGAAAAAAATGGAACCCCCTTCCGGGGGTCCCATTTTTTGCTGCCGGGGTCACTTCAGGGCTTCGCGCGCGATCTGCAGGTAGGCGCCCGTGATGTCCTCGACGAACTTCGCGTGAGTGTTGGTGACGGTTTTGACCCAGGCGATCTGGGTACTACCGGTGGCGGCCTTTTCGAACTCGACCAGGCTCTGCACCGCTGTCTCGTAGCTGTCGAGCGCGGCTTGACCGGATTCTTTGACGAGGCCGAACAGGTTCTCGTTGACCTCGCGGATCCGCTTGGCGGTCTCTTCGAACGTGGTTGGGGTTGGCATATCGTTTCTCCTTGGGGCGGATGGCGTGATCGGATATTTAGCAGATTAACTGATCTCTAGTTAACATGCAAACGATCGGGCGTGCGATGCCGCCCGTGCAGGCGTCTGTCGAGTGAGTGTTTGCCAAATCGGCACCGCGTCAAGGCTTTTTGTCTCCGGAATCGCGGACGTAACGATAGGATGAGGCACCCTTCTACGCCACCGGCCAGGCATCTGGAGTCGACGGTCCCTTATGGAAGGTTGGTGCAGACATGAACGTCCCGACAATCGAAACTGCAAACGGGCTCTCACTGCCGGTGGTCGGATTGGGTACATACCTACTCAACGGCGCCGCGGGTGTGGAGGCGATCCAGACCGCCATTCACACGGGCTACCGCCTACTCGATTCCGCGTTCAACTACGAGAACGAGGGCGCAGTGGGCGCCGCCGTCCGCAACTGTGGTGTGGCCCGCGAGCAACTCATCGTCACCTCGAAGTTGCCGGGACGCCATCAAGGGTACGAAGAGGCAATCGACACGATCTCCGAGAGCGTCTACCGGACCGGCCTCGACTCGATCGACCTTTACCTGATCCACTGGCCGCTGCCCCGGCTGGATCGCTACGTCCAGGCCTGGCGGGCGCTAATCGAAGCCAGGGAGTGCGGCTTGGTGCGTCATATCGGTGTGAGCAACTTCTTGCCGGCGCATCTGAAGCGACTCGTTGATGAAACCGGTGTTACCCCAGAAGTGAACCAGATCGAAATGCACCCGTATTTCCCCCAGATCGAGGCGCTTGCCTATCACCGCGAACATGGAATTGTGACGCAGGCCTGGAGTCCGCTCGGCCGCGGCAATGACCTGCTCGACAATCCGGTAGTCACCGAAATCGCCGCGGTTCATGGCGTATCATCCGGCCGAGTCGTGCTGGCCTGGCATGTCAGACTAGGCGCTGTCCCACTGCCCAAGGCGGCCTCGCCCAGCCGGCAACGAGAAAACCTGGATCTCTTCTCTTTCCAATTGACTGATGAGGAAGTTGGGCGGATCACCGCGCTCGGACATTCCGACGGGCGCATCGCCGGCCAGGATCCGGCGACCTACGAAGAGCTCTGACGGCACGCCAGGGCGGTTGGCCAACGTGATCGATCGCGAACCGGCCGACCAGGACTCTGGCGAACGAGGCTGCGCTTCAGCCGGGTGTGGCTTCGGGCGCTGGCGCCAGCGGAGGAGGGGGCGGTGGGAATAGCGGAGATTCGGGCGCCGGTGGAGATTCGGGCGCCGGTGGAGATTCGGGCACCGGCGTCACCGGATACTGTGTCGGAGCCCGCCGCACCGGAGTTGTGGTGCGGGGCGGCGCTACCACAGCCGTGGGGGGCGGCGGCGCCACAGTTGTGGTCGGCGGCGGCACCGCCACAGTCGTGGTGGGGGGCGGCGCCACCACAGCCGAGGTCGGCGGCGGCACCGGCGAGGTAGGGGACGGCGGCACGTAACGGTGCGATCGCGACATCAGAAATATCAAATCTGCCGCTAACGCGACCAGGACCCCGACCAACACGCACGTATAGATGATTCTGGCGTAGTTGCGCCTGCCCGGCAGGGTGGCGGTCGCGCGAGGCCGCGTGATGCCCTTGATTTTTCGACCCGCAGCCACAGCCAATCGTTTGGCCGGGCCGGCTGGCTTCGGCCCGGCGATAGCCTTCAGCCGGAGCCGCCACCGGGTAAACATTGCCATAACGACGCCGAGGACGAGCAGCGCCGTCATGTCCAACAGCCACCATTTGGGGCTGTGCGTCCACAGGGTCTCGTTGGCCGGTGTCAGCGGGACAACGTTGGGGATATCAACGGTGGAGGCAGAGGCGGCGAAACCCCAGCGGGAGGGTACGAGCCAGGACAGCTGGTCGAGAACGACACGGTCGCTGACGGGAATGAGCCCGCCGCAGAACACAAACGACAACATGACGGTCACGACGAGCATGGGCAGGATCTGATCCTGTGAGCTGGCGGCGGAGGACAGAGCCAGACCCATGATCGCGCAGACGATGGCGGTGGCGGCAAGAGTGACATACAGCTCGAATGTCGGATCGCCGAGAACGACCGCGTCGGAGGGGGGTGTGCCTTTGCCGATGGTGAGAATGCCGAACAATACGAACGTTTGCACCGAGACGACCATGCTGAAGACGACTATCTTGGCGACCAGATAAGCCGAGGCCGACAGGCCGGCGGCCTGCTCGCGGCGGAAGATCACCCGTTCACCGACCAGATCCCGAACGGTCAGCGCCGCCCCCATAAAGGCGGCGCCGATGCTGAGCAGCATGACGATCTGCACCGGCTCGTTTGGGGTGGGACCGCGCACGTCGGCAAGCCCAAACCCCGCATTGCCCGGGACCATTAGCGTCAGCGTTCCCAAGATGAACGGAAGCACCGCCAAGAAGGTGAAATAGCCCCGATCGGCAGTGACGAGTTGGACCTGGCGACGCGCGATCGTGGAAAACTGGCGCCGCAGGCTGATGCGGCCCGGTCCGCCCAACGCGGCGGGCTTCTCGCCTTCCGGCAGGGGCGGTGGAGGTTTGACGCGCTCAAGAAACTGCAGATGCGCCGTGTCGGGATCGGCGCCGATGGCGGTGAAGATGTCGGCCCAGTTGGTCGTGCCCATCGACGGGCCGATCTGATTTGGCGGCCCGCAGAACGCTGTCTTGCCGCCGGGCGCCAGCAGCAGCACCTGATCACACACGTCGAGGTAGGACAGCGAGTGCGTCACAACCAGCACCACCCGCCCGGCGTCGGCCAGTTGCCGCAGCATGGTCATCACCTGGCGGTCCAGCGCGGGATCAAGACCCGATGTCGGCTCGTCGAGGATCAGCAGCGACGGTCGGGTCAGCAATTCCATCGCGACCGAGGCGCGTTTGCGCTGGCCGCCGGAGAGCTTGTCGACCCGCGTGTCGGCATGCACGGTCAGATCCAGCTCGTCGAGCACCTGCGTGACGATTTCGCGGCGCTCGGCCTTGCTGGTGTCGGGCGGCAGCCGCAGTTCGGCGGCGTAGCCCAGCGCCTGGCTGACGGTGAGCTGATAGTGCAGCACGTCATCTTGGGGCACCACCCCGATCCGGCTGCGCAACAAAGCGTAGTCGGCGTGAATGTCGTGACCCTCGAAAATCACCGTTCCGAGGGTCGGCGCGGTGTACCCGGCGATCAGCTTGGCCAGCGTGCTCTTGCCGGCGCCGGATGGACCGATCACCGCGGTCAGCGTGCCGGGGCGGGCGACAAACGAGATGTTGTCCAGCAGCGTCTTGTTGGGCGCGATGGTCCACCCGATGCTGTGCACCCCGAGGCCACCGGTACGGGTCGCTGTTTCGGTCTCGGTGCGGTGGATCAGCGTGCCATCGGAGAACACCAGATCTGCGTTGCCGACCGTCACCACGTCGCCGTCGTGCAGCAACTCTTGATCGACCGCTACGCCGTTGACGAATGTGCCGTTGATGCTGTGGGCGTCGTGGATCTCCATACCCGCCGCGGTCGGCACCAACGTCGCGTGGTGACGCGAGGCCAACGGATCGGGGACCACGATGTCGTTGTCGGCGGCCCGACCGATGTTGACCAGACCCGTGGGCTCCGTCGACCCGACGGGCCGGCCGATCTTGCGCAAACTGGTCACAAGATCCAACTTCGTGTGACGACCACGGCGAGGTGCCGGGCCGATCGCAGTGAGCTGCGAGTTGGCCTGCTGCGCCATGTCGGACACCGCCGACGCGGCGGAGTCCTCGGCTGACCCGTGCTGGTTGCCCACCCCAAAAGTCAGCAGCGGCCCCACCAGGCTGCCGATGTTGATGTGCAGGCCGTCCTCGATGTCGATAGTGGGCACCCGCCGACCGCGCACGAACATCCCGTTGAGGCTGTCGTTGTCAACCGCGACCCACCGGTCCTGCTCGAACCGCAGCAGTAGATGCGCGCGCGAGATCAACGGATCCGCGATGCGCAGGTCAGCGCGGCTGTCACGGCCGATGACCACCTCGTCGCCCGCCCCGAACGTGTGATCGGATCCGTCATACCGAACGGTCAGCTCCGGAACCTCCGCCGAGGTCATCGAGACAGTCCGGCGTCGATCAACAAGCGCGACAATCCAAGTTCTGTGCAACGTGCAGTCAGATCGGTCAACCTGGTTTCGGCATCGTGCTGTCTTCCCGTCGCGATCAGTGTTTCAACCAGCAGCAGTTCGGCGTTCAGGGCCGCAAGCGGTCTGCGCGTACTGTCGATTCCTGCCAGCAGTTCGTCGGCGCGTCGGCAGGCTTGGTCGTGGGCATCGGTCGAATGGCCGGCAGACAGTAGACGAATCGCTGAATCCTCATCGAGTTCAGCTGTCATCATCGCGATTCCATCATCGGACGGAATGACGCGAGGCAATCGCAACCGGTCGGCAACCTGCGGCGCGATCGCGATACCGAGCCTGATCCGCTCGTTGTTGATGGCGGCCGCAAGCCGCGGCAACCCCGACTCGTCTGCGACCTTTATCCCGGCCGCCAGGCGGTCGATCGCCGCGGTGTGCTCGCCTTGTGCTGCTTTGATTTTCGCGCTGGTCACGTATCGCGCAGTCAGGTAGTCAACACCGCTACCGTCGGACCCGAACTCATAGCTTTCGTCGAGCAGGCGTGTGGCTTCGGGTAATTCGTCGGCCTCGTAAAGCAGTTGGCCCAGAAGCGCACCGGCGAACAACCGCACGTGCGAGCGCGGTCCCAGTCCGGCGCCGATCTCGAACGCCTCCCGGAAGTACGCGCGGGCACGAGGAATGTCGGCCTGATACCGCGCGGCGATGCCGGCAAAACAACGCGCGTAGACACCGCTCTGCGGCCCCACCAGTTGGTGATAATCACCCGCCCACTCCAGTAAGCGGTAGGCGGCGTCGAAATCGAAGCGGTAGATCGCCGCGAACGCGGCGGCATTTCCGGACACCGCGGCGACCCGCGGATGCAAGGTGTCCGGTCTCGACAGCACTTCGACAAGCAATGTGTCTACCCCTTCGGTCCGGTCGGCGAAGACTCCCGCGACTCCGCGTAGCGCGTCGGCCTCGGCCCGCAGGTCCGCGCGTGCTGCCTCGGAGAGGTTTTCGTGATCCAAGGCAGCCTTGAAGCGCTTCAGCGCGGCGGAGAACGGCACCGGACGTTGCAGCAGCATGTTGGCCCAGGCGATGGTGAGCTGCAGCCGTGCTCGCGTCACCACCAACCGCGGCGGCAGCTTTGCAATGATCCCGAGAAAGGTCGCCATCTTCGCCTGCTCGATCAGGGTTGTCCTGTCCTGTTCGACCAAGTCGACCGCCAGGGTGACTTCGCCCGCGGCCAACGCATGATCGACGGCTTCGTTGAGATCCCCGTGCTCGGCGAACCACTTCGAGGCGGCACGGTGAAGTTGTTCGACCCGCTCGGGCCGGTCCCGATCGAGACGGCGGCGCAGAAACTCCATAGCAATATGGTGGAAGCGAAACCACGTCGGATTGTCGGGGATGCGCTTCAGGAACAGGCCACGCCGCTCGACCTCCTCGAGCATCGCCTGCCCGCGGGGTACCTCCGCCAGTGTTGATGCCAACCCACCGCAGGTCCGCTCGGTGATCGAGGTCGCCATCAGGAACTCGACCATCTCGGGTTCCAGCGTATCCAGCACATTCTCGCCGAGGAACTCGCCGATGCCGATCACGTCGTTGGCGCCGGACAGTTGGCTCACCAGGCTGGCGGCATCGCCGCCGGCGTGCAGGGACAGTGCCGCCAATTGCAGTGCGGCGGCCCATCCCTCGGTCGATGTGGTCAACGCCTCGATGTCGTCGGCTGACAGTCGCAAGCCGTCGACATCGTCCAGTAGCGACTTGGCCTCGACGACGTCGAAACGCAAATCATCGGCGCTGATCACGGTCAACTCATCCAGAATTCGCAGGCGGCTCATCGGTAGCCCGGCAAGCGACCAGCTGGTCACAATGAGATGCAGGTGATGGCAGCCGTTCTCGAGCAGAAAACCGAGCGTTGCGATGGTCTCGGCATCCGACACCCGTTGCCAGTCATCGATCACCAACGCGATCTGCTCATCGCTGTCGTGCAGCTCTTCGATCAGCGTGGTCAAAACGTAGCGGCCGGCCTTATCACCCTGCTCTTCGAGCACCTGGCCCAACGAGGTGGCGAGGCCCGGGCGGGCCCGCTGAATCGACTCGAGCAGATGCGCCAAAAACCACACCACGTTGTTGTCATCGTCGTCGACGGTCAGCCACGCCACCGGTACGCCCTCGCGGGCCAGTTCTTCCCCCCACTGCGCCGCCAGCGTGCTCTTGCCATAGCCGGACGGCGCGTGAATCACGGTGAGCCGCCGCTGCTTTCCCGTGCGCAACGCATCGATCAACCGATGTCGAGGGACCTGCGCCCGCGGACTACGCGGGGGGCGAAGCTTGGCCGGGGGGGTGGGCGGCACGGTGAACTTACTGAAAGTGCTGCGTAGCCCACTGACCGCGGTGCTCGGGGCGGCTCCGGTCAGTAGCGCGTCCGCGGCCGCATCCAGCCGCAACGCCATCGCCTCGCCGCCCATGCCGATGCGCCTGCCGATCTCGCACAACTCGGCGCCGAACTCGGCGGCCGATGCCGGCCGGTCCGCTGGATCCGCGGCCATCGCCTGCTCGACGGCTTGCGACAACGCATCGGGAATGTCGAGCTTGCCCAGATCGGGAACAGGCGCACTCGAGAGTCGGACAAACTGCGCAATCAGCGACTCGCCACTGCGGCGCTCGAACGCGGCATGACCGGTCAGCGCGCAGAACAACGTCGCACCCAGGCCATACAAATCCGACGCCACCGACGGTATCGCTCCCGACAGCACTTCCGGTGCGGTGAACGCCGGTGTCCCGGCGACCAAACCCGCTCTTGTTTCGAAGCCGCCCGCGACCCTCGCGATACCGAAATCGGTCAACGCAGGCTCGCCGTACTCGGTGTAGAGGATGTTCGCCGGCTTCACATCACGATGCAGGACGCCGGCTTCGTGCGCCGTCTCCAACGCTCCGGCAAGTTTGACGCCCGATCGCAACACCCGGCTCCAGTCGAGCGGACCGTGCTTGCGGATTAATGCGTCCAGCGTGCCGTGCGGGTGATACTGCATCACCAGGAACGGTCGTCCGCTCGCAGTCGTACCGATCTGTAGAACATTCACGATGTTCGGGTGCCCCGACAGTCGGCCCATGGCGCGTTGCTCGCGGATGAACCGATCGAGGTTCTCCTGGTCAAGATCCGCGGTCAATACCTTGACGGCAACAGTGCGATCCAGCGAGACCTGCACACAGCGGTAGACCACGCCGAAGCCGCCGCGGCCGATCTCCTGCGGTTCGGTTAAGCCAGCCGACACCAACTCGGCGGCGACATCGCCCATCATGTCGTGTCGAGTTACCAACGGGTCGTATTCGGCCATCAGCTTGCCTCGGCGTTCAGCTTACGCAGCCGTGACCAAGCCGACCGAGGATTTGGGCCAGCACACTACCGAGAGTAGAGACCGTCGTGGCCGTTGTTCAGCGCTGTTCCGCCTAGCGGTAAACACTGCCCGATTCGGTGCGTGTACTGGGCTCAATGGATGCGCCGGGATGACGGCCAAGTCCGGCGATTGCAGGTCTACATTCGGGGGTAGTCCACAACCGTGACGGGATGCCGATGACGTCCACCGCCGATGCAAAGCCGGTGCGGATGCCGGCGGCCTTCCTCGGTCACGGCACCCCGATGAACGCCATCGAACACAATCGGTACACCGAGGCATGGCGCGACTTCGGAGCGAGCGTTCCCCGCCCGCGGGCGATCTTGATGATCTCCGCGCACTGGTACATCAACGCGTCCGCGGTCACCGCGATGGCGCAACCTCGGACCATCCATGATTTCTACGGATTCCCCGACGAACTCTTCGCGGTCGAGTACCCGGCGCCGGGTGACCCCGACTTGGCCGGCGAGATCGTCGAATTGGTCAAACCGGCCTGGGTGGGCCTTGACCACGACAGCTGGGGCCTTGACCACGGCGCGTGGTCGGTGCTGGTTCACGCGTTTCCGGCCGCGGACATTCCGGTGGTGCAACTGGCGGTCAACGCGCAAAAGCAATTCGATTACCACCTTGACCTCGGCGCCAAGCTGGCCGCGCTACGGGATCGGGGAGTGCTGGTGCTGGCCAGCGGCAATATCGTGCACAACCTGGCCCGAATAGATTGGCGCCGGCCCGATACCGGCTACCGATGGGCGCGGGCGTTCGACGACGCTGCTCGCGAGCTCATGACGACGAGCCCAGCCGATCTTGCCGGACTGCAATCCCACCCGGATTTTGCGGTCGCGGTCCCGACACCGGACCACTTCATTCCGCTGCTTTACCTGGCCGGCCTGGCGGCCAGTGACCGATCGACCACCGATGTGCTGGTTGATGGTTACGCGATGGGTGCGCTGTCGATGACCGCGTACACCCTCGGCTGCCGCCGCTTCGTTGGCGGTGCAGCGGACGCCGAGCCCGTCGCAGCCCAAGTTCCGCCCGATCAAAGCAACATCTGAGCACCAAGCAAGCGGTCTGTGTTGGGGTACCGGTTGGTCACATCCGTTGACGGGACGCGTTTGCGGGCCCGGGACAACGATGGTCGCGGCACCCCCGAACCCCGTACCGAGTTGGAGCGCGGCTGGTTCCAGACCCACATCGACCAGACCATCGAATCGTCACTGATGAGGCGCTACAGCACGCTTGACGAACAGGCGGCCGCGATCTGTTTCCTGGCCTCCGACGAGGCGTCGTACATCACCGGAACCGTGCTTTCGGTCGCGGGTGGAGACCAGGGCTGGAGGGCGCCGGCTTCAGATCTTGACGCAGACGTTGGACATCTCGGTGTAGAACTCCAGCCCGTGCACGCCGCCCTCGCGGCCGATGCCGGACTGTTTCATGCCGCCGAAGGCCGTGCGTAGGTCGCGGAGGAACCAGCTGTTGACCCAGACGATTCCGGCCTCGAGTTGCGGGGCGACCCGGTGCACCCGGGAGGAGTTGGTGCTGAAGAAGGTTGCCGCCAGACCGTAGTCGGTGTCGTTGGCGAGCTTGATCACCTCGTCCTCGTCAGTGAAGGGGATCAGCGCAACGGCGGGTCCGAAGATCTCCTCGGTGACCACCCGGCTGTCGTGGGCGAGACCTTTCCAGATGGTGGGTTCCACCCAGGAACCGCCGTCTCGCTCGTCGCCGAACGTCGGCGCGCCGCCTCCGTACAGCACCTCGGCGCCCTCTTCCTCGGCGAGCTTGTAGTAGCTCAGTACCTTGTCGCGGTGCTCGTCGGAGACCACCGGACCGAAGTTGGTGGACTCCTCATCGGGGTAGCCGTACTTGAGCTCGTTCTTGGCGTAGTCCACCAGCCGGTCGGCGACCTTGTCGAAGATCGACTGGTGGACGTAGACCCGCTCGGTGCCCAGGCAGACCTGGCCGGTGTTGAGGAAGCACGACCGGCCCAGTTCCTTGATGGTCAGGTCGAGGTCGGCATCCTCGAAGACGATGCCGGCGTTCTTGCCGCCCATCTCCATCGAGGAGGCTTTCAGCGTCGGGGCGATCGCTTTCAGGATGATCGAACCGGTCACGGTCTCACCGGTGAAGGTGACGCCGTCGACGTCGGGGTGCGAGGTGATCAGCGCGCCGGTCTCGCCGTACCCGTGCACGACGTTGTAGACGCCTTCCGGCACGCCGACCTCGTTCATGACCTCGCCGAGCAGGGTGGCGGACGAGGGGGTGACCTCGGACGGCTTGACGACCACGGTGTTGCCGCAGGCCAGCGCCGGACCGGCCTTAAAGGTCATCAGCAGCAGCGGCAGGTTCCACGGCGAGATGATGCCGATAACGCCGCGGGGATGGCGGATCCCGTAGTTGAGCGCGCCCAGGCCGTCCGGGGTGTCCATCCGAAATGCCTCGGTGGGATTCTCGCGGAGCACATCGGCGAAGGTCTCGAAGTTGGCCGCACCCCGAGGGATGTCGACGTGGCTGGCGACCGAGTAGGGCTTGCCGGTGTCGAGGACCTCCACTTCGAGGAACTCGTCGAACCGTCTGTTGACGCCGTCGGCGATGGCACGGACCATCTTGGAGCGCTCCGCCTGCGACATCTTGCCCCACGGGCCGTGCAGGGCCGCCTGGGCGGCCGCGACCGCCGCGTCCACCTCGGCCTTGCCCGCGGCGTGCGCCTGGGCGGTGACCTCACCGGTGATCGGGTACAAGACGTCGAATGTATTCCCGGTCTCGACGAACTTGCCGTTGATGAAATTCGGCAGCTGCCGAACTTTGATCTCCTTGTGCTCGTGCACTTTGCTAACTTCCCTTCTCGCTGCTAATCGCCTCGCTGCACGGCATCACTTGCCGCCTTCGATGGTTACCTCGCCCAGGGTGGAGAACTTGCAGGTCACCGTCGACCCCGGCGGGGCGAAGACCGCGTCGGTGATACCGCCGGTCAGCACGATCTGGCCGGCCTCGATGGCCAACCCACGGCGGGCCAGGTCGTTGGCGGCCAGCGCCAGCGCCTCGCCGGGGTGCCCCTGCACGTCGGCGCCGGTGCCGGTGTGCTCGAGCTTGCCGTCGACGTAGACCTCGACCTTCTCATTCAGCAGATCGATGTCTTCGGGCTTGACCACTACCGAGCCGGTCGCCCACGCCCCGCTGGATGCGTTGTCGGCGACCACATCACCGGCACGGAAGCGGAAGTTCTTGTACCGGGAATCGATCACCTCGGCACCGGCCGAGACCGTCTCGACGGCGGCCATCGCCGATTCGCGGGTGACACCCGGGCCTGCCAGCCGGTCCTTCATCACGAAAATGATCTCCGGCTCGATCCGCGGGTGGATCAGCTTGGCCTGCGGCACCGGGGCGCCCTCGTCGAGGATCATGTCGTCGGTGAGCCACGCGACGAATGGGGCGTACACACCCATCCGCTTCTGCTTGGCCGCACTGGTCAGACCCAGCTTCACGCCCACCAGCTTCTCGCCCCGGGCCAACCGCTTGGCCAGGTTCGCATCCTGGATGCGATAGCCGGTATCGACGTCGAGCTCCGGCCATTCGTCGGTAAATGGTTCGCGATCACGGCGCTCCGCCTCGCAGGCGAGCAATTCGGCGGCAACACTCGCTTCATCCCACTTGGCCACAAATCCTCCTCAGCTGGCGTGGTACGGCTCACCCCAACCTAAGGCCACCGGCCGCCACTCACCGGCTGTCATTCCTCCTATCGGAACAAGTGGCAGCTGCGGTTTTTGGTAGTTGTGCGGCAGCGAGCACTGACGTCGCCGGCACCGCCGGGCTCCCCGTCAGCCGCGCATGGTCTCGGCCAGCAGCAATTCGACTGCGGCAGGGAGCTGGTCGACGCCGACAGCCGGTAATCGGTCGACAAGGAAGGGGCCTCCCAGCAACCAATGACTCGGTAGCGGACAGGCTGGGGCGCCCTCGGCAGGACAGCGTTGCCGTAGCCCCGCCTCAACGCCGCCGGTATCGCGCGTTCCCATCGACGGAACAGTGCTCGCGTCCCCGCCGCTACCCGAATAGCCTGCGGACGATGCCCGATAGGCGCCGGACGCCAACCGCTTGACGGGGAGGAGATGGCCATGACGGACCGTGCGTTCGAGATCGACCACTCCGCGCAGCCACCCCACCTGGGTCACGCCGCTCTTGTTCGAGCCCAACATGAAACGCTGGCCAGCCCCCGCCGCCGCTATGGGATATTGGCCCGCATACTCTTCTTCACCCTGGACACGCTCTATGGCAGGCGCAGGACGCTGAGCAAGTTCAAGGTGCTCGAACTGGTGGCACGAGTTCCCTACCAGTCCTGGGAGCAAGTGGCCTATATCGCCATCACCCACATGCACGGGCGCACCGACTTTGCGCGCCGCATCTACGATCGGGTGGCTGAGTCGCGTGCGCAGCAGGACAACGAGCAATGGCACCTGTTGATTCTCGAGGAACTGATCGGCCGCAGCGGGGTGACCGAGGCGCGCATCAAGTACTACTGGATCCCGCAGGCGATCGCGTTCGTCTACTACCAAGTGTCCTGGCTGCTGTTCGTCGTGCGGCCGTCGTGGTCCCACCGACTCAACGCCGACTTCGAAGACCACGCCGAACACGAATACATGACCCTCGTCGCGGAACATCCTGAATGGGAGAATGAACCCTTCGAGTCGAGTTTTGCCGGTGACTACGGCGCCTTCGCCTCTCTTGCCGACCTGTTCCGTCAAATCGGACACGACGAGCGGGTCCACAGACAGTCCAGCGAAGCCGCGATGACACGACCACGGTTCCTATAGTGGCGCTGGCCGGCGCGACCGCGACTCGCGCGTCAGCGCCAACTCCCGATCGACTACGCATCAGTGTTCCGAGCCGATGAACATTGTGACGTTGTTGCACCCGGGACGAATGGGCGCCGAGGTCGGTCGGCAGGCCGTCGCCGGCGGCGCGACGGTGCGATGGGTCGGCGGGGGTCGCAGTGCTGCCACCCGGCAGCGCGCGCGTGACGCCGGACTCGAGGAGCACGCCGACTTGGCAACTGCCCTGGATGGCACAGATGTCGTGTTGTCGATCTGCCCGCCGGCACATGCCGAAGACGTGGCGCGCGCGGTTGCCGGATACACAGGCGTGTACGTCGACGCGAACGCCATTGCCCCGACCCGTATGCACCGTATCGCCGCGCTGTTGCCCGGAGCGTGGGTGGTGGACGGCGGCATCATCGGAGAGCCGCCGGACCGCTGGGGCACCACCCGGCTGTACCTGTCCGGTGATGCCGACCGGATACCCGACCTGTTCGACGGCACCGCCCTGGAGGTGGTCGTGCTGCCCGGCGGGATCGGGCGCGCCTCCGCGCTCAAGATGGCCTATGCGTCCTATCAGAAGGCCAGCCGGGTACTGGCCGCCGTCGCGCACGCTCTGGCCGGCGTGCATGGTGTCGACGAATTCCTCACGCGCGAAGCGGATCTGCTGCGTAGCCTGCCACTGGCCGACGTCGACCAGTTTCCCGAGGTGGCCGCCAAGGCCTGGCGGTGGGCACCGGAGATGCGCGAGATCGCCGACACCCTGCAGGGCTCCGGGTTACCCGCCGGTCTGGCGCTCGGTGTCGCCTCGGCGCTCGAGCGTTGGGCTCCGGCCAAAGATCGCGATGATCTGAGTGTGGCCGACGCGCTTGCCCTGCTCACCGAACACGGGGATTAGCCCGTCATTTCAACAGTTCACGTGCGGCCTGGGTGTACGCGCTGGTGATGTTGGCGACGAAATCGGTGTGGGCCTTGGCAAGGGCGGCAATCCAGTCCGACTGACTGGCCCCGGCGGCTTGATTCTCGAAGGCCAACAGATTGGTCAACGATTTCTCGTACGCGTCCAGCCACGCGCTCCCGGCGCTCTTGCCGGCTTCGAGGATCTTCTCGTTGATCGCGCGAATGCGATCAGTGGTCTCTTCGAACGACGGTATAGCCGAACCGGCTGATGCCGTGTCCTTTTCGGTCATGATGAGCCTCCTCGCGGCTGTTGGTACTCCATGGTCATTACGGGGCCAGTTGCATGATGACGGCCTTCGGTTCGGTGAAGAACTCGCGGCTGAAATTGCCGCCCTCTCGACCGACCCCGGAATCGCCCGACCCGCCGAACGGTGCGCGCAGGTCGCGGATGAAGAAGCAGTTGACCCACACGCTGCCGCCCTTCAACAAGCCGGCAACTCGGTGTGCCCGGTGCAGGTTGTCGGTGAACAGCATCGAATTGAGGCCGTACCGGGTGTCGTTGGCCAGCTCGACAGCCTCCCGCTCGGTGTCGAACGGGGTGATGACCACGACCGGGCCGAAAATCTCCTCGCGGCACAAGCGGGCATCGGGAGCGATATCCACCACCGCCGTCGGTTTGACCACCCAACCGTCGCCCAGGCCGCCGGTGATCATCTTGCCTTCGCTGGGCACCAGATCGACGTACGACTTCACCTTGCGGTAGTGCTCTTCGGAGACCAGCGGACCGATCTGTGTGGCTTCCTCTTTCGGGTCGCCGATGACCATCGCCTCGGCCGCCGCGACGAAGCGCGACAGGAACTCGTCGTAGATCGGGCGCTGCACGTACAGCCGACTGCCCGCAAGGCAGACCTGACCGGTATTGGTGTAGATCGCACGAATCGACCAGTCGACGGCGTTGTCGAGATCGGCGTCGGCGAAAACGACATTGGCGCCTTTGCCTCCCAGTTCCATGCTCACCGGGGTCAGATTCGCCGCGGCGGCTCGCATGATGATGCGGCCGGTGCCGGAATCGCCGGTGAAGGTGATCCGGTCGACCGCGGGATTATCGGTGAGTGCTTGGCCGGCGGAATCCGGGCCGTACCCGTGCACCACGTTGAGCACACCGGCCGGCATGCCGGCTTCCTTGGCCAGCCGACCCAGCATGGTCGCCGAGGTCGGGGTGTCCTCGGCCGGTTTGAGCACCACGGTGTTGCCCCAGGCCAACGCCGGTGCGACCTTCCAGGTCGCCTGCATCAACGGGAAGTTCCACGGCGAGATCGCCGCGGCCACGCCGGCCGGCGCGAACGTGTTGTAAGTGTGATGACCGCTGTCCATCGGCAACACCTCAGCGGTCGACATCCGGGCGTGGTCGGCGAAGAACCGGAAGTTCAGCGCCGACCTCGGGACGTCGTTGCCACGCGACTGGGTGATCGGTTTGCCCATGTCCCGGGTGTCGGCCAGGCCGAGTTCGTCAGCGTGTTCCTCCATCAGATCGGCCAGCCGGTGCAGGATCGCGCCGCGTTCGTTGAACCCCATCCGCGGCCACGGTCCCTCGTCGAAAGCCTTGCGGGCCGCGGCTACTGCGCGGTCGGCGTCGGCTTTGCCGCCCAAGGCGACCTGCGCCCACGGCTCACGTGTCCACGGGTCGACGCTGTCGAACGTCGCACCGTCGAGGGAGTCGATCTCTTCGCCATCGATGATGTGGCCGAACGAGGATGCCGCCGTCATGACATGCTCCCTTACGAATCGGTGGGGCCAGGCGTGTCCGTTGCTCGGGCCTGGCGTTCGCGCCGCTCTGCGATGGTGACGTCGCCGGCGGCCCAGTGCGTTGGGGGTACTTCACGGACCACCACCCGGATATTGGCGGCCGGGGCGGAAACTGCCCGCTCCACCGCGCCGGTCAGTTCGTGAATCAGAGTCCGGATCTGTTCGGCGGTGCGCCCTTCGGTGAGAGTGACCTCGACCAGCGGCATATCCACGCCTTCCTGTTCGATGACGAGCACAACTGCAACCGACCATATGTCGCGGCTCGAACCGGCGGTGTTGTTTGTTCCGTGTAGTGGAACACCGGAACTCGGGCGACGCCCGCCGCTACCCCGTGCCGGGGCGTCCGGTTGCTTCGGCTTGCTCGCGGTGTTCGGCGCGTTCGAATGCCGCAAGGGCTCCCTGCGCGTGCGGGCCCGCCTTGGTCAATATCACCCTGGCATAGATCATCTGGCTGGTTATGGCCATCTGGTCACGACCGCGGCCGGCAAAGGCGATCAGCCAGGCGATGATCGTGGTCAATCGGTTTTTGTAACCGACCAGGTAGTACAGGTGCAGCACCAGCCAGGCCAGCCATGCGATGAAGCCGCTGAACTCCAGTTTGCGGACCTTGGCCACGGCGCTGAACCGCGACACCGTGGCCATACTGCCCTTGTCGAAGTACTTGAACGCCTTGCGGCGAGCCGGATCGTCGTGGCCCTTGAGCGAACGCTTGATCGTCTTGGCCGCATAGGTCGCTCCCTGGATCGCACCCTGCGCCATGCCAGGAACGCCGGGAACCGCCATCAGATCGCCGACGACGAAGACGTGTGGGTGCCCTTTGACGGTAAGGTCGGGTTCCACCAGAACCCTTCCCGCTCGGTCAGTTTCGGTTCCATCGGATTGCTCGGCGATCATCTTGCCGAGCGGGCTGGCCTGAATGCCGGCCGCCCACATCTTGCATGCGCAGGGAATGCGGCGTTCGCTGCCGTCTGTGTCTTGAACGGTGATGCCCCAGTAGTCGACGTTGGTGACCATCGCGCTGAGTTGGACCTCGACGCCCATCTTCTCCAGCCGGCGCTGGGCCTTGCGGCCCAGATTCTCGCCCATCGGCGACAACACCGCGGGCGCGGCGTCCAGCAGAATCACCCGGCAGTCGGTCGGCTTGATGGTCCGATATGCCCCAGCCAGCGTCCGCGTTGAGAGTTCAGCGATCTGGCCCGCCAACTCCACTCCGGTCGGCCCGGCGCCGACCACGACAAACGTCAGGCGGCGGTCCCGCTCGACTTGGTCGGTGGTGAGCTCGGCCGCCTCGAACGAACCCAGGATCCGGCCGCGCAACTCCAGGGCGTCGTCGATCGACTTCATGCCCGGCGCGAAGGTGGCGAACTGATCGTTGCCGAAGTAGGACTGCTGGGCGCCGGCGGCGACGATGAGACTGTCGAACGGTGTCACCGTGTGCATGTCGATCAATTTCGATGTCACTGTCTGCGCGGTCAGGTCGATCGCCTCGACGTCGCCCAACAACACCCGAACATTCTTCTGCTTACGCAGCACCAGACGGGTGGTGGGGGCGATCTCGCCCTCGGACAAAATCCCAGCGGCCACCTGGTAGAGCAGTGGCTGAAACAAATGGCTGTTCGTCTTCGAGATCAGGGTGACATCGACGTCGGCCCGCTTCAAGACCTTGGCCGCGGTCAGCCCGCCGAATCCGCTCCCGATGACGACGACGCGATGGCGCGTCCTGGCTGTCGGTATGCTCATCAACCTTCCCTCTCACCGCGGTCCATTTCAGGATTGGCGCGCGAGTCTGCCACGGCAGCAACAGATTTTGATGACGCGGCCGGCGCCTAGATGAGCTCGGCAGACACCCGAAGTCGGCGACTGGCATCGACGTGTCATCGGAGGAACTGCTGCAGGCCGTCGGACACTGCCTTGGCGCCACGCTCGGTCAGCAGGATCGTGTAGTGGTTCGTGGCGGAAATGGTCACACTGCGAAGCTTCGGTACCGCCTCGGCCCAGGCCGCGACGGCACTATCGGAGTAGAGCGGTGGTGCCTGATTGAGGATTCCGCGCTCGGCGCGGAAAAGGATCGCCGGTACCGCCAGCTGCGCCAGTGCGCGATCGAAAGCTTCACTGTCCAGCTCGCTTTCCGCATCCGCGATGACAGCTTCCGCACGCACCGTCGACCGGAGCGTCGGGGGACGACCACCGAGGTCGTAGGCGAGTATCTCTTCGATACGGGTGTCCCAGGTGTCGGTGAACGCCGGATGTTGCCGCCAATAATCCAGATACGCCGCCAGCGATTCGAAGGTGCGGTGTAGGCGGTCGATCGCGGGTCCGATCAGGTTGGCGAGCAACTGCTCGGTCGGCAGGCCGGCGATCGCCCCGAGATCCAGCGGTATGCCGCCGTCGATCAGAACCAGGCTTTGCACCCGGCCCGGGTGGCGCTCGGCACAAACCACCGCGGCGAATGCGCCCATCGAGTGGCCGATGACGGTGGCTTGCTCGACCCCGAAGAAGTCGAGCACGGCGACGAGATCGTCCGCATGGTCTGCCATCGAGAAGGGTCCCGCGATATCACTGCTGCGTCCTCGCCCGCGTAGGTCCGGGGCCACCACGGTGAAGTTCGGCTGGAGCTGCTTGGCGAGCTCACCGAAATGGAGGTGGTTTCCAGTGATGCCGTGTGCGGCGAGGATCACCGGACCGCCATCGCCCCAACTGCCGACCCTCAGGTTGCCGCCGACGACCGGAACGTCGAAGGTCTCATACCGCACGCCGTCACACATCGGGGATTCGCTGACCGGCAATTCCATATTCAGCGAGCTTCTCTGGGTATCGGGGTGAGTGCTGTGATCGGATCGCCGCCGTCCGGAATGTGTTTTACCGCTTGAATCGTTCGGTCAGCGAGGGCGATCGCTTCGTATATGGCATCGTCGACTCCGACCCGGTTCGCCATGAGCCTTAGTGATTTCGACACAGTGATCGACGCTCCCTGCGGAGTGGTTGGTGCCCCGTATCCTGGCTGACACCGGAGGTGAAGTCACCGCTTCGTTCCTTATGCAGGAACGGCCCGCAAAGTGATCAAGGAAGCGCCGCCTGACTGCTCAGATATGAGGCGATACCGCGGACGACGGCGTCGGCGTAGCGCTGCCGGCCCGCCGGACTCTCGATCAGGGCGGCGTCGGCTGCGTTCTTCATGTTGCCCAACTCGACCAGGATCGACGGGTACTCGGCCAGGTTCAGCCCGGCCAGGTCGGCGCGTCCCTTCAAACCGTCGGTGCCGATGTAGTTGGCCGGCGGAATGCCAGCGGCCTGCAGGTGGCTGCGCATGACCTGGGCCAACCGCACCGACGGGCCCTCCTGGGCCGGGTTGAGGGCCGGCGCCGAGTAGTTGACGTGGAATCCGCGGCCGCCGGCCGGCCCGCCGTCGGCGTGGATGGACACAATGGCGTCGGGGTGCAGGGAATTGGCCATCGCGGCGCGCGCGTCGACGCACGGACCCGGCCCGTTGTCGTCACCGCGGGACATCGCGGTGCGCACCCCGGCGGAGTTGAGGGCCTGGCGGATCCGCAGGGTGGTGTCCCAGGCGAAGCTGTGCTCGGGATAGCCGCTGTTGGTGGTGGTGCCGCTGGTCTGGCAGTTCTTCGTGCCGCCCCGGCCGTTGGTCACCTGGCGCCCGATGCTGGCGGGGTCACTGACGCCGCTGTGCCCGGGATCGAGGAACACGATCATTCCGGCGATGTTGCCGGGAGCGGCCGACGACAACGGGGCGCCGGGCACCGCGGCGGCCACCAGCAGGCCGGTGGTGATCGCGATGCCGACACGCGAGATAACAGGTACACGCACGCCGCCAACGTAGGCTCGCGCCGACTACGCTGGGGATCTCACACGCACCGGGTCTCCAGCTGGAACCAAGCCGCAACCAAGTCGAGACCACCGAAGCAAGGGGAGTGTCATGCAACCAGGAGGCCCAGGCGGCCCGCCCGACATGTCGGCGCTGCTGGCCCAGGCTCAGCAGATGCAGCAGCGACTGTTGCAGGCGCAGCAGGAGCTGGCCGTCACCGAGGTGCACGGGGAAGCCGGAAACGGCCTGGTCAAGGTCACCTCCAACGGCAGCGGCGAGGTACTCGCGGTGCAGATCGACCCGAAGGTCGTCGACCCCGAGGACATCGACACGCTGCAGGACCTGATCGTCGGCGCGCTCGCCGACGCGTCGAAGAAGGCGCAGACGCTGGCTCAGCAGCGGCTCTCCCCGCTGGCGGGCGGGATGGGCAACGCGCTCGGCATGCCGGGGGCCTAGGTGTTTGAGGGTCCGGTCCAGGACCTGATCGACGAGCTGGGCAAGCTGCCGGGCATCGGTCCCAAGAGCGCCCAGCGGATCGCGTTTCACCTGCTGTCGGTGGAGCCGTCGGACATCGACCGGCTCACCGCGGTGCTGACCAAGGTCCGCGACGGGGTGCGGTTCTGCGAGGTGTGCGGCAACGTCTCCGACGCTGAACGCTGCCGGATCTGCGCGGACTCGCGCCGGGACCTGGCCCAGATCTGTGTCGTCGAGGAACCCAAGGACGTCGCCGCCATTGAGCGCACCCGGGAGTTCCGGGGCCGGTACCACGTGCTCGGCGGCGCGTTGGATCCGCTGTCGGGGATCGGCCCCGAGCAGCTGCGGGTGCGTGAGCTGTTGAATCGGGTCGGGGAGCGCATCGACGGCATCGACGTCAACGAGGTCATCATCGCGACCGACCCCAACACCGAGGGCGAGGCCACCGCCACCTACCTGGTGCGGATGCTGCGCGATATTCCGGGGTTGAGCGTGACCCGGTTGGCGTCCGGGCTGCCGATGGGCGGTGACCTGGAGTTCGCCGACGAGCTGACCCTGGGGCGGGCCTTCACCGGCCGCCGCGCCATGGCCTGACGCACACCCATTTCTCCCCGCGAGACCGACGTTTTGCAGGGAAAGTGCGAGTAGACACCTGCAAAACGTCAGTCTCGGGAAGGTGTCGGTGCTGACTGGCACCATCCCGCCATGGAGAGGGTCTTCGTCGGCAGTGAAGCGGTCGCCGCGGGCCACCTGACCCGTCACGAACTGCAGCGTTGGTATCACCCGCTCTATCGCGGCGTCTACCTGGCCAAGGACACGACGCCGACGCTGCGTGATCGTGTGACGGCGGCCTGGCTCGCCTCCGGGCGCAAAGGGGTGATAGCCGGCGTAGCGGCCTCGGCCCTGCACGGGGCCGAGTGGGTCGACGCCGATGCGGACATTGAACTCATCGCGCAGAACACCCGCTCGCAATCAGGCCTGATCGTTCGTGACGAGACCCTGGCTGCAGACGCAATGACCAAGGTCGCCGGCATCCAGGTCACCACACCCGCGCGCACCGCCTACGACCTGGGCCGCCACCTGCCCCGAGGCCACGCGGTGGCCCACCTCGACGCCCTGGCCAGGGCCACCCCGTTCTCGACCGAGGACGTGCTGCTGCTGGCCAAGCATCACCGCGGCGCCCGCGGGTTGCGCAAGCTGCGGGCGGCCTTGCCGCTGGTCGACGCCGGCGCCGCCTCGCCCAAGGAGACTTGGCTGCGGTTGCTAGTGATCGATGCGGGCCTGCCCGTGCCGACCACCCAGATCCCGGTGATCGAGCGGGGTTATTGGCCCTTCGCCTGGCTTGATATGGGGTGGGAGGACTACAAAGTCTCCGCCGACTATGACGGGGAGCAACACCAGAAGGACCGTCCGCGATACGTCAGGGACCACAAGCGTCAGCGCAAGCTGGAACGCCTGGGCTGGATCAACATTCGGGTGATCAAGGAGGACGACGCCGATGACGTCATCCGACGTACCCGGGATGCCCTGCGGTCCCGCGGCTGGCGCCCCTAAACCGGCTGCAGCACTTCGGCGATCGGCACCCGCGCGGCGATCTTGCCGCGCGCCGTGCGGATCTGCTCGGGGATGCCCGCGCCCACCACCGCGGTCAGGACTCCGTCGCGCTCGTAGTAGGCCAGGAACCGCCGGGCCTGCTCATCGAAGTCGTGCACCAGATGCACGATGTCGCCAACCCGCGGGTGGCCCAGGCATTGGATCTTGAGGTCGTACTGGTCGCTCCAGAAGTAGGGCACGCCGGGGCGGGGGATCGCATCCAGGCTCAGCATCGCTGCCACCAGGATCCTCGCCTGTTCGGCGACGTTGCTCCAATGTTCGACCCGGGCTTGGGATCCCGTGCCGTCCCGCCAGGACGCCACGTCGCCGAGCGCCCAGACATCGACGGCGCTGGTGCGCCCGACGCCGTCGCAGACGACGCCGTCGGCCACCGCGATGTCGCTGTCGGCCAGCCAGTCGCTGGCCGGGCGCGACCCGATCCCGACCACCACCAGATCGGCCGGGATCACCGAACCGTCGGACAGTGTCACCGACTCGACGGCCGCAACGCCGGACACCGAGTCCACCCCCACGCCGGTGCGCACATCGACGCCCTCGGCGCGGTGCAGTCGGGTGATCGACGCCCCGACCTGCTCGCCGAGCACCGAGGCCAGCGGCGTGGCCTGCGGTTCGATCAGCGTCACCGCCACGCCCGCACCGCGCAGGCTGGCCGACACCTCGCAGCCGATGAAGCCGGCGCCGATCACCACCGCCTGACGGGCCGTCGCAGCCCGATCCCGAAGTGCCGCACAGTCATCGAACGACCGCAGGACGTGGATGCCGTCCAGGTCGCCAAACGCCGGGATGCGCCGCGGCACCAGGCCGGTGGCGATCACCAACTGGTCGTAGTCGAGCACCTGCCCGTTCGCCAGCGTCACGGTGTGGGCCGCGGCATCGACGGCACGGGCGGCAACCCCGAGCCGCAACGCAATCCCGTTGTCGTCGTAGAAACCCGCCGGCTTCAAAGCGACGTCGTCCACCTCGCCGCGCAACATCTGCTTGGACAGCGGCGGCCGGTCATAGGGCGGACGGTCTTCGGCGCCGACGATCGTGATCGGATCGGTGTAGCCGTTGCGCCGTAGCTGCTCGGCGGTGCGGACCGCGGCGAGCCCGCCACCGACGATCACCGTTCCCGTCATGGCCGGGCCACTTCCACCATCTCGAAGTCGGCTTTCGCCGCGCCGCAGTCCGGGCAGCTCCAGTCCTCGGGGATGTCGGCCCAGCGGGTGCCGGGGTTGATGCCGTCCTCCGGCCAACCCAGCGCCTCGTCGTACTCGAAGCCGCACTGCAGGCACCGGAACAGTTTGTAGTCGTTCATGAGTTCACTCCCATCGGTTGGAAATCAAACTTCTCGCGTACCGCACAGTCCGGGCAGCACCACTCGTCGGGGATCTGCTGCCAGCTGGTGCCGGCGGGGAACCCCTCTCGGGGCGCCCCGACGGCCTCGTCGTAGACGTAGCCGCAGCCCGGGCAGCCGTAGCGGGCCATCAGGCGGCCGTCTTTTCCGACGCCCCGTACCGGGCCAGGATCTTCTCCCGGCGGCGCGGCGAGATGTTGGCCCGGGTGATGTCACCGGCGTAGTGCTCGAGCACCCGGTGGTCCATCAGCCTGCGCCACACCGTCGGGAAGTAGGTCACCCCAATGAGCGCCCCATATCCGGCCGGCAGGTTCGGCGAGTCGTCGAAGCTGCGCAGCGTCTGGTAGCGCCGGGTCGGGTTGGCGTGGTGGTCGCTGTGTCGCTGCAGGTGGTAGAGGAACAGGTTGGTGACCATGTGGTCGGAGTTCCAGCTGTGCTGCGGGGTGCAGCGCTCATAGCGGCCGCCGGCCTGCTTCTGGCGCACTAACCCGTAGTGCTCCAGGTAGTTCACCGACTCCAGCAGCGACGAACCGTAGAAGGCGTTGATCAGCGCGTAGGGGACTAGTGCCACACCGAACACCGCGATCAGCACGCCCCAGAACACGATCGACATCACCAGCGCGTTGATCACGTCGTTGCCCCACCAGGTCCGCGGGTCCCAGGGGTTCTTGCCGGTCCGGCGGACCCGCGCTGCCTCCAGCTCCCACGCCGAGCGGATGCCGCCCCAGGTGCTGCGCGGCAGGAACTCCCAGAACGTCTCGCCGAACCGTGCCGACGCCGGGTCCTCCGGGGTGGCCACCCGCACGTGGTGCCCGCGGTTGTGCTCGACGTAGAAGTGGCCGTAGCAGACCTGGGCCAGGGTGATCTTGGCCAGCCACCGCTCCAGCGACTCCCGCTTGTGGCCCAGCTCGTGGGCGGTGTTGATGCCGACCCCGGCCACGGTCGCGGTGGTGAGCGCCACCCCGATCTTGCCCAGCCAGCCCAGCGACCCGTCGAACCCGAGCCAGCCGAGGTCCGAGGCGGTGAACAGGTAGGCGCCGAAGATGGCGCTGGCGTACTGGAACGGGATGTAGGCGTAGGTGGCGTAGCGGTAGTACTTGTCGTTCTCCAGCGCCGCCATCATCTCATCCGGGGGGTTCTGCCCGTCGGCGCCGATCCACAGGTCCAGCGCCGGCAGCAGCACGTAGAGCAGGATCGGCCCGATGTACAACGGCAGTTGCGCCGCGGTGTGCAGGCCGGCCTGATTAAGCGCCCAGACCAACGGCAACATCAGGAACAGCATGGTCGGGACGACCAGGCCCAACAGCCACAGATGACGCTTCTTGTCCTGCCAGATCGCCGGTCCGCCGGCCACTTCGGTGCTCATCGATGTCAACCTTTCGCCTGGTCATAGCTTTGATGACCTCGACGTTAGGTATCTGAGCCCGGTGGTCGCTCGTCCCGGGCAGCCGGAAATCGGGCGGCTATTGGTCTCCGGGAGACAAGGGGGACAACACCGCCGCGCCGTACCACTGACACAGCAGCAGCGCGATCTCCACGTCGAGGCGGTCGTCGGCGATCGGGCGGCCGCGGCGTTCCACGGCCCGCTGGATGCGGTACTTCATGGTGTTGACATGGAAGTGCAGTAATTCACCGGCTGCCTTGAAGCTGGAGCCGGTCCGCAGGAACACCCGCAGGGTGTCGCGCAACCGCTCATCGTTGTCGGTGGCGCAGGCCAACGGGCCGAGCACCTCGCCGACCCAGGCCCGCGCCGCCTCGACATCGCCGCCGAGCAGTGCCGCGGCGGACAGGCCCGGATCGCCCGCCGCGCTGACCCGGGCCGATCCGGAGGCGACCGCCAGGCTGTGTGCCGCCAGCGCCTGCTGGTGCGACCGGCGGAAGCCCTGGACCCCGGGCATCGGATCGCCGATCGCGACCCACGGTTCGTCGGCCGCGGCCAGCGCAAAGCCGCGGATCTGTTCCACCACATCGGGCACCTCGGCCGACGGCAGGGGAAGCCAGGCCCATCCGGTGGTGTTGTCGGCCGGGATGAACAACGGCGCGCCGTGCACCGCAAGTGATTCCGCGAGGTTCTTGACGAAACCCTCTGCGGCGGAAAGTCGGTCGCCGCCCGACTCCGGGTACCACACCACGATCGCGACGTGGGTTCGCAGCAGCGGGTAACGGATCGCGGTCGTCATCGCATCGACATCCATGCTGTCCCCGGACAGGATCTCGCGTACCCGCAACGCGCGCACAGCATTTCGGCTCTCCAGCCAGCGTTCCCGCTCCAGCTGGTAGACGGCGACCACCTGCTGCGACATTTCGTCGATGTAGCCGAACATCAGCGTCGACATCTGCCCGAGCACGCTCAGACTCAGGTCGGGATCCAACTGGGCGGCACGGATCTCCTCGAGCACCAGTTGCAGCGCGATCGAGTGGCCCAGCCGGTAACCACGCACCAGGGCGTTCACCGGCACTCCGCGCTGCGCCAGCCGGCGGGAGTGCTCGAGTGCGACGGCGGGCGCGGCGATATCGGCCACCGGGATGTTGTGCCGGATCGCGGTGAAGTAGGTGTCGACATTGGCCGCCACGGTGGCGTGCAGTAGTTCCAGCAGGGCCGGGTCACCGGTCAGCTCCGGCGATTCCTTGGCCACCAGCTCCTCGATGACGCCGGCGGTGTCGGCCAGCCGGCCGTAGAGCCGTTGCGAGATTCCGATCGCGGCTTGGGCAACGGTGCTCTGATCGGTCATAGCCGCAAACGTAGTGTCAGCTTCGCCGCGGCGCGGCCAGTCGCTCGGCGCGCAGCAATTCCACCTCGGGGAGTTCCAGCGGCGCCAGCTCACCGACCACCCTCGACAACAGCAGGTCGGCCAGCTCGGGGTTGCGGGCCAGGCACGGCCCGTGCAGGTAGGTGGCGATGACGCTGCCCTGCACCGTGCCGTCGAACCCGTCACCGGCCCGATTGCCGGCACCCTTGGTGACCGCACCCAGCGGGGCTGCCGAGGGCCCCAGCACGGTGCCCCCGCGGTGGTTCTCGAAGCCGGTCAGCGGCGCCGACAGGCCGGTCACCAAAGGCGTGGCCACCACCTCGCCGATGGTGCGCTCCTGCTGCGGTGAGGTGGTCAGGTCCAGCAGGCCCACCCCGTCGACCCGTTCCCCGGCCGAGGTCTCATACCAGGCCCCGAGCACCTGGATGGCCGCGCAGATCGCCAGCACGGGTGCCCCGCGTTCGGCAGCGCGCTGCAGCCCCGGGTGCCGGATCAGATGCCGGGTGGCCAGCCGTTGTGCGTAGTCCTCGGCGCCGCCCAGCGTGTACACATCGAGTGACTCGGGCACCGGATCACGCAGCGTGATTTCGACGATCTCGGCGGGGATCCCGCGCAGCGCAAGACGTTGCCGCAACACCACCGCGTTGCCGCCGTCGCCGTAGGTGCCCATCACGTCCGGCAGCACCAGCCCGATCCGCACGGTCATAAGACGCCCAACCTCCGCTGCAGGGCCAGGAACGCGGTGTAGTTGGCGACCACCTCGACCTGCCCCGGCGGGCAGGACGCGATCGCCGCGACGGTGTCGTGGGTCAGCGTGTGCTGCACACCGGCATACCCCAGCCGCACCGCCAGGTCGGTGCCGCGCTCCCCGGCCGCGACCACCGCAACACCCTCGAAATGCTCGAAGCGCACGTCCCACAGCCAGGACAGGTCCTCGCCGTCGGGCACCTGCCCGTTGACCGCGATCACCACTCCGGCGGCAGCGGGGTCGACCATCGACAGTGCTTCCTGCCAGCCGGCCGGGTTCTTGGCCAGCAGCATCCGCACGGTGTGCTGACCGACCTGCACGCTGCGGTAGCGGCCGGCCACCTCATCGACCGCAGAGACCGCGGCCACCGCCTTGACCGGGTCGGCGCCCAGCGTCACCGCAGCGGCGACGGCCTGGGCGGCGTTGCCGCGGTTGACCGCACCCGGCAGTGCCAGCCGCATCGGCAGCACCAGCCCGTCCGGCCCGTACAGCGCCTCGTCGTCATACCACCACTGTGGTTCGGGCCGGGCGAAGTCGGCGCCGGTGGAGCGCCAGTGCGCCCCGTCGCGCTCGATCACCTCACCGCTGCGCGGGCAGCTCACCGAGTCGCCTTCCCACCGCCCGCCGGCGGCGACCCACACCACGTGCGCGCTGTCGTGGGCGGCCGAGGTCATCAGCACGTCATCGCAGTTGGCCACCACCACGGCGTTCGGATGCCTGGCCAGGCCGCCCCGCAACGCCTGCTCGACGGCGTTGATCTCACCGACCCGGTCCAGCTGGTCGCGGGACAGGTTGAGCAGCACGACCACCGCCGGCGCGACCGCGTCGGCCACGTGCGGGACGTGCATCTCGTCGACCTCGAGGGCGGCCAGCCCGGCGTCGCGGTCGGCGGCCAGTGCCGCCACCAGCCCGGCGTCCATGTTGGCGCCTTCGGCATTGGTGGCCACCGGGCCCAGATCGCGCAGCGCGGCCGCGATCATCCGGGTGGTGGTCGACTTGCCGTTGGTGCCGGTCACCACGACGGTGCGCCGCCCGGCGCCGAGCTGGCGCAGGATCGAGCGGTCCAGGGTCATCGCGACCAGGCCGCCGATCATGGCGCCCGCGCCGCGGCCGGTCACCCGCGATGCCCAGCGGGCGCTCGCTCCGGCGGCCAGGGCGAGTCGTCCACGGGCGCTGATCACCACGGAAGTTTAAGTTGACGACACGGCCGACGGCGGACGGGCCTCGGCCGGCCCGGCGTGCCATCCTCAGTGGCATGAGTGCGCTGTGGGGGCGCCCGGCCCGAGATCCCGGCGACGGCTGGGTGGTCGTGGACGTCGAGACGTCGGGGTTCCGGCCCGGACAGGCCCGGGTGCTGAGTGTCGCCGCGCTGGCCCTCGACGCCGACGGCCAGGTGGAGCGCTCGGTGTCGCATCTGGTCAACCCCGGGACCGACCCCGGGCCCACCCATGTGCACGGTCTGACCGCCGAGATGCTGGCCGGACAGCCGCAGTTCGCCGACGTCATTGGTGAAGTCGTCGAGCTGCTGGCCGGTCGCACCCTGGTGGCGCACAACGTGGTTTTCGACTACACCTTCCTGGCGGCCGAGGCCGAGATGGCCGGCGCCGTACTGCCCGTCGACTCGGTGATGTGCACCCTGGAGCTGGCCCGACGCCTCGACCTGGGCCTGGACAACCTGCGGTTACAGACGCTGGCCGCGCACTGGGGTGTGGTGCAGACCCGGGCGCACGACGCACTCGACGACGCCCGCGTGCTGGCCGGGGTGCTGGTGCCCGCGCTGCAGCGGGCCCGGGAACGCGATGTGTGGCTGCCGGTACGGCCGGTGACCCGGCGGCGCTGGCCAAACGGCCGGATTACCCATGACGAACTGCGGCCGCTGAAGGCGCTGGCGGCGCGGATGCCGTGCGCCTACCTCAACCCCGGGCGCTACCAGCGGGATCGCCCGCTGGTGCAGGGTATGCGGGTGGCGCTGTCGGCCGAATGCACCCGCACCCACGAGGAACTCGTCGAACGCATCCTGCACGCCGGGCTGGCCTACAGCGACGTCGTGGACATGAACACCTCGTTGGTGATCTGCAACGACGACCGGGCCGAACAGGGCAAGGGATATCAGGCGCGGGAACTCGGGGTGCCGATGGTCACCGACACGCACTTCATGGCCTGCGTCGGCGGGGTGGGCGGAGTCGTCCAAGGCACCGGCATCGAGGAATTCACCGACGCCGGGCCGACCGGTGAGCAGATTTCACTGTTCTAAGGGGTCGGCCCGCAGCAGGACTACGCGGTGATCCCGTAGGTCCTCAACTTCCGGTACAGGCTGGAACGCGACATTCCCAGTTGCGTCGCGGCGGCCACCCGGTTGCCGTTCACGTCCCGCAGGGCTCCGACGATCGCGTCGCGTTCGGCCGCTTCGATCGGAGTCAACGTGCGGCGGGAGGCGGTGTGACAGTAGCCGGGCAGATCAGCCTCCCGAATCTCGCCGACCGGGCGCCGATGAAGAGCGTGCACCAGCGCCTCGCGCAGTTGAGCGAGGTTGCCAGGCCACGAGTATCGGGCGATGAGCAGTTGGGCTGCCGGGCTGAGCCGCACCCGGTGCTCCGGTGCGATCTCCCGCAGCAGCTCGGCGGTGACGGCGGGCAGGTCGTCGGTACGGTAGCGCAGCGGTGGCACGGTGATCGTGGTGTCGAAGTGCTCGAGCCACGGACCGAACGGCATGTCCTGGGTGGACGAGAACGCCGTGCCGACCAACCAGACGGCCGCGCCCAGAGATTCGACCGCGGACAAGAACTCCTCGAGCGGTTCGGCGCCGTCCGGGCCGGCCTGATCGGGGTCGCGCACGATGCACAGTGTCGGCTCATCGGGATTGCTCAGCAGCGTATGGACGTTCGGCGGTGGTCGCTCGGACCCGAATCGGGCCGCGTCGACCGTGACACGGCAGGCGCCGGGGTACTCCGCGTGGAACAGCTCCGTCACCAGGGTGGCCTTCCCGACGGCGGGTTCGCCGATCACCAGCGCAGGTTTTCTCTTCCGGAGCGCATCCCGCAGTTCGTCGCAGGCCCGCACCCACGTCGGTGAGCTGAACGGCTCGACCAGCACCTCTGTGGCCGGTTCGGTCGGCGACACGAGTCGGGGCAGCAGTTGCTGTGGGTAGGCCGCCGGTGGTCCGGGTCGCCGGCCCGGTAGCGGATCGACGACGACCACCACGCCGACGACATCCGAGCCGACCACGACACGGGTCCCCCGCAGACGCACCGGCTGCTCTCTGCCCGGCAGCGGGAACGAGTCGGTCGTGGAGTCGCGGTGTGTCATCAGGAACGTCGCACACTCGTAGAGCAGCCGCTGCTCGTCGGCGTTGAACATCTGCTGGGCGACGGAGTTGGCGATCGACACCGAGTGACCGAACGCGAAGATCGCCTGTCTGGCCGACCGGCCGCTGATGCGCAGGTAGGTGTCGAAGATGGCCTGCTGGGCCTGGCTGCGGTCGAGCAGGAAGTTGCGGCTGATGTCCTTGGCGGCGGTCTTGACCAGCGTGCGCACCAAGGGGTTCCACAAGCTGGCAGGTGTCGAGATGTCCAGGACGCCCTCGATACGTCCGGTGATGGGGTCGATGATGGGGGCACCGGTGCACCCGAACTGCCGCAGCTTCTCGGTGAAGTGTTCCGGGCCGACCACGCTGACCGGCTGGCCCGCCTCGAAGACCGTGCCCACCCCGTTGGTGCCCATGGTCGACTCCGCGTAGTCGAATCCGGGCGCGAACTCCACCCGGTCGAGCATGCGCGCAACCTCCGCCGAGCAGTCAACCCGTTGGACGAGGCGGGCGGTCTTGTCGGTCAGGGCCACCACGAGCGGGGAGTCGGCGACGTCGTCGGCCAATTGGTCGAGGATCGGTTGGGCGCAGGTCACCAGCAGGGATCCGGTATCGAATTCGTCGATGAACGAACTGCGCGGTTCACTCACGTCTACCCCGGCGGCCTGGCTGCGCTCCCACGACGCGACCACCAGGTTGGAGACGCCCGCCACTGCGGACCTGCCGTGTTCCAGAAAGCCAAGGCGGGCGGCTGCCACCCGCAGGTCTGGGGCACCATCCCCGCGCATCACCGCCCCCTCAACTCCCAGAGGCCCGCAACCACATTCTGATCGTGATCTGCCTCACGTTCAAGCTGCCGTGTCCCAAATTGGGACACTCGGGGGCGGGTGATATCCGTGACACTGATGCGCAGTAGTGACGAATGGCACAACGCTCCTGGTAGGGGCATTGCACGAACGGAAAAGATCATCGCAACTCTGATCAGCATCGACGACCGCGGCACCCGCACCCGCGGTGTCAAAGGGGTGCTTTCACCGCTTCTGCGGGAGGTTGTGGAGGACGGTCCCAGCCTCGCGGGTCGGCTCGTGGGGCTCGCCGCCCGGGCCACCATCCGGCCCACCTTGGCGATCGGCAGTCACCTTCCGAATGCGCCGTGGCCATGGGGTGTGGTGAATTTCGTCGCGCGGGGCGCCACGCCCGCGCCGGGCAGCATGCACGGCACGGTTCGGTTACCCCGCTGCGCGGCCCGGTTGGTCCGCGGCCCAGGGGTGCTGCCCGCCGCCGGCGCCGAACGTGTCGTGTTGTACCTGCATGGTGGCGCCTTCATCACGGGTGGTCCCGACACGCATGGACGGATGGTCGCCGCGTTGTCGCACTACGCGGATTCACCGGTATTGATGGTCGACTACCGACTGGTTCCCGCCCACTCGGTGAAGGATGCGATCGACGATTGCTACGACGGCTACCGGTGGCTGCGTGACCAGGGGTATGAGCCCGGCCAGATCGTGCTGGCCGGTGATTCCGCCGGCGGCTACCTGTGCCTGGCATTGGCCCAGCGGCTACTCGACGAGGGTGAGCGACCCGCGGCCATGGTCGCCATGTCGCCGCTGACGCAGATCGCCAAGGCCGCCAAGCAGGCGCACCCCAATATTCACACCGATGCGATGTTCGGTGCCAAGGCGTTCGACGCGCTCGTCGATCTGATCACGAAGGCGGCCCGGCGCAACGGTCAGTCCGAGGCGATCTACGAACCGCTCGAGCACATCAAGCCCGGCCTGCCCCGCACGTTGATCCATGTGTCCGATTCCGAGGTGTTGCTCCACGATGCCCGGCTGGCCGCGTGCCGGTTGGCCGCCGTCGGGGTACCGGTCCAGTTGCGGGTATGGCCCGGTCAGGTGCACGGGTTCCAGCTCGCGGGGGCAATAGTGCCCGAGGCCGTCCGGTCGTTGCGCCAGATCGGTGAGTACATCCGCGAGGCCACCAGCCAGCTGTCCCTCGCACCGGTCGCCGAGGACTACGGCCGGTAGTTCTCCCAGCCGGTGTCGTCGACACAGTCGCGGTACTGCGAATGTCCGATCTCACGGACTACGCGGTGATCCCGTAGGTCTTCAGCTTCCGGTACAGGCTGGAGCGTGACATTCCCAGTTGTGTTGCGGCGGCCACCCGGTTGTGCGCCACATTCTGCAAGGCGGCGACGATCGCATCGCGTTCGATGGTTTCGAGAGGGGTCAGGGCGCGCCGCGAGCCGGTCTGGCAATAGCCGGGCAGATCGTCGTCCTGAATCTCACCGACCGGACGTCGACGAACTGCGTGTGCCAGCGCTTCGCGCAGCTGAGAGATGTTGCGTGGCCACGAGTATCGGGAGATGAGCCGTTGCGCCGCCGGGCTGACACGGATCTTGTGTTTGGGCGCGATCGTGTGCAGAAGTGTCGCGGTGATGGCCGGCAGATCATCGGTGCGGCATCGCAGTGGCGGGACCGTGATGGTGGTGTCGAAATGACTCAGCAGTTCACAGCAGGGCAAGTCTGAGCTGGGCGGGGACTGCGACACGGTCGCTACGATCCACGCCGGCCCGTCGAGCGATTCGACCACCGAGAAGTATTCCTCGAGCTTTTCAACCTCGTCCGGGCTCGCCTGATCGATGTCACGCACGATGTGCAGGGTGGGTTCACTCCGGTTGCTCACCAGCGAGCTGATATCCGATGGAGTGACCTCTGCCCCGATCTGTGCCGCGTCGACCGCAATGCTGTGCGCGTTGGGATAGATCGAATGAAAAAGCTCAATAACCAAGGTGGACTTGCCCACACCGGTCTCCCCGACCAGCAGTGCCGGCTGTTTGTTCTCAAGCGCCGCGCGTAGTTCGCCGCACGCTCGAACCCACGCCGGCGATCGGCCGCCGGCCAGGGAGCCATGTGAGCAGAAGGGCGCATCTGCGATCTCGGCGGGCTGCGGGGCCGTCACCCCGATCTGCGGTGACGCTTGCGCGGCGAAATCGCCGGCCAATCCGGTGCGGCGAGAGCTGACCAATTCGGCCGTCACCACGATGCCGGCGACTTCCGAGCCGGCGAAGATGCGAGTTCCCCAGAGGTGCACGAGGCGTTTTCGGCCGGGCAGGGCGAGTGTGTCGCCCGCGTGTTCCTTGTGCGTCATCAGGAAGGTCGCGTGCTCTCGGAGTACCTGTTGCTCGCTGGCGTCGAACATCTGTTGGGCGCAGGGACTGGCGATGAACAGCGTGTCGCCGAACGCGAAGACCGCGTGCCGAGCCGATCGGGCGGCGACACGTAGGTAGGTCTCGAATATCGCGCGTTGGGACTGGTTGCGGTCGAGCAGCAGGTTGCGGCTGATGTCCTTTGCGGCGTTCTTGATCAAGGTGGGTATCAGTGGACTCCACGCCTGGGCCAGTGACGTGATGTCCAGGACGCCCTCGATGCGCCTGGTGACCGGGTCGATGATGGGAGCGCCTGTGCATGCGAACATTCGCAGGTTCTCGGTGAAGTGTTCCGATCCGACCACGCTGATCGGTTGGCCTGCCTCGAGGACGGTTCCGATGCCGTTGGTGCCCAGGGCGGCCTCCGAGCAGTCGAATCCGGGAGCGAACTGGACCTGGTCGAGCAGTTGTCCGACCACCGATGAGCAGTCGATCCGCTGGACGATGCGGGCCTTCTTGTCGGACAGGGCGATGACCAGTGGCAGGTCGGCGGTGTCGATCTCCAATTGTTCGAGCACGGGCTGCGCACATCGCACCAGCAGAGATCCGGTGTTGATGTCGTCGGTGAACGACCTGTGCGGTTGGGCGGCATCTACGCCTGCGTCCCGGCTGCGCTCCCAGGACGCCGCGATCAGGTCGGAAACCCCCGGTACGCCTGACCCGGCACGCAGCGAAAGCGCATCACTTGCGGCGGTCACATGCGGCGGTGGGTCGGAAGCGGGGGCCGTCACTGTTCCTCACTTAAAACACGCATACTCCTTTATATTGGATAAATCACATTCTCGCTAATTTTAGACGTGGATCACACTTGCGTGCGTGGGCTGCTGCGGGTGCGGAGCCGAGCGGGCGGGCGGCCCGCATGGGGGCGTGTGCGCCAAGGGGGTCGGCGGCTGCTCGACCTACTCGCGATGACGGCGCCGGCGGCCGGGGGTGTAGCGAGCGTGGTTGGCGCACTTGGCTTCTCGTCCGGGCGAATTGATCTCAATCAGTTGACTGTACAGCCGTCGCTACCGCCGGAGTGTGTCCCAATTTGGGATAGGCCAATGCATTGCGATCCCCGCGGGCAGCACGGTAAACATCAGTCACGCCATCCGCGAAGCGTGCTGGGCGGCTGGTCAATCTCTCAGAGCGGCGAGGAGGCCGAGGTTGTGCTGATGGTGTCGCAGCGGTGGGAACGGCCGGTAGGTCGGACACGATGAGTCAGACTGTGCGCGGCGTGATCTCCCGGAAAATGGGTGAACCGGTCGAGGTGACTGAGATCGTGATCCCGGATCCTGGGCCTCATGATGTGGTGGTTGCGGTCATTGCTTGCGGGGTGTGCCATACCGATCTGACCTATCGGGACGGGGGTATCAATGACTCCTATCCGTTCCTGTTGGGTCATGAGGCTTCCGGCACGGTGGAGGCGGTGGGTTCGGCGGTGACCGCGGTGGCCCCCGGTGACTTCGTGATCTTGAACTGGCGTGCGGTGTGCGGGCAGTGCCGGGCCTGCAAGCGTGGCCGCCCGCACCTGTGTTTTGACACCTTCAACGCCTCGGTGCCGATGACGTTGACCGATGGCACCGAGCTCACCCCGGCGCTGGGTATTGGGGCGTTCGCCGACAAGACCTTGGTGCATGAAGGACAGTGCACCACGGTCGATCCGGCCGCCGATCCGGCGGTGGCCGGGCTGCTGGGTTGTGGGGTGATGGCCGGTCTGGGTGCGGCGATCAACACCGGTGGCCTCACCCGTGATGACACCGTGGCGGTGATCGGCTGCGGTGGGGTCGGTGATGCCGCGATCGCCGGGGCGGCCCTGGTCGGTGCCCGCCGGATCATCGCGGTGGACACCGACGACACCAAGCTGGACTGGGCCCGCGATTTCGGTGCCACCGACACCATCAACGCCCGCACTCAGGATGTGGTCGAGGCCATCGCCGAGCTCACCGACGGTTTCGGTGCCGACGTGGTGATCGACGCGGTCGGGCGCCCCGAAACCTGGAAGCAGGCGTTCTACGCCCGGGATCTGGCCGGAACCGTGGTGC
>NZ_CP084029.1:4424648-4425131 GCF_020181615.1 [Mycobacterium] crassicus | reverse complement strand
CCAGTGGCACTTTCGAACTCGACGGCGGCAGTTGGGACGTCGACAACAACATCTGGATTGTTGGGGATGACGCCGAGGTGATCGTCTTCGATGCAGCACATACCGCCGCCCCGATCATCGAGGCGGTCGGTGGACGCACGGTGGTGGCGGTGGTGTGCACGCACGGCCACAATGACCACATCACGGTGGCCCCGCAGTTGGGTCAGGTCTTCGACGCCCCGGTGCTGCTGCACCCCGCCGATCAGATGTTGTGGCAGATGACGCATCCGGACAACGAGTTTCGTGCGGTCGCCGATGATCAACGACTGACCGCCGGCGGCATCGAGTTACACGCCCTGCACACCCCGGGCCACTCACCGGGTTCGGTGTGCTGGCACGCCCCGGAGTTGGGTGCGGTGTTCAGCGGTGACACCCTGTTCGCCGGCGGCCCGGGAGCAACCGGCCGCTCCTTCTCGGACTTCCCCACCATCCTGGCCTCGATCT
>NZ_CP084029.1:4333887-4424548 GCF_020181615.1 [Mycobacterium] crassicus | reverse complement strand
CCGATGATCAACGACTGACCGCCGGCGGCATCGAGTTACACGCCCTGCACACCCCGGGCCACTCACCGGGTTCGGTGTGCTGGCACGCCCCGGACTTGGGTGCGGTGTTCAGCGGTGACACCCTGTTCGCCGGCGGCCCGGGAGCAACCGGCCGCTCCTTCTCGGACTTCCCCACCATCCTGGCCTCGATCTCCGGGCGACTGGGCAAACTACCCGCCGACACCGTCGTCTACACCGGACACGGCGACAGCACCCGCATCGGCGACGAACTCGTCAACTACGACGACTGGGTGGCGCGCGGCCACTGACGATGCGCCGCGAGGAACGAGCGGCGAAGGGGAAGGGGCCAATCCAACCCCGCCACTGACGATGCGCCGCGAGGAACGAGCGGCGAAGAGGAAGCGGCCCAACCAACCCCGCCACTGAACGAGCGGTGCCTGTTCGCTCTCGATGGCCGGACCCACCGATGTTCGGTGCCGACGAAGCCGTCCGCGGCCTCAAATCCCTTGGGAACGAAGCCGACTCGCGTCCCGAAATGTCCCATCGTGGGACATCGAGCACCGAAGCGACAACCCTACGCTGATAAGCGACCAGAAATAAGGCCAATCAGCCGGTCCAGCGAAGGGAACACTATGGCCATCGACTTTACGCTGACTAGGGAGCAAAAAGAGCTACAGAAGACCGCACGAGAATTCTCTCGAGATCTTCTTGCGCCGGTTGCGCTGAAGGCGGATGCGGAGTCTGACCCACAACGGGCATTCGCGATGATGAAGCCCGTGTACGCCGAGGCCTATAAGCTCGGCTTTGCCTTCGGATTTCTGCCGGAAGAGTATGGCGGCTCGGGAGCGACCAATCTCGATGTCCAGATCATTTCCGAAGAGATCTGCGCGGTGGACCCCGGTTTCGGGTGCATTCTTCTCGTGAACGGCCTGGCGCTCATGCCGTTGATGTGGTTCGGCTCGGAGGAGCAGAAGAAGAAGTGGTTTACCGAGGCCACCAGCGATCCGACCGGTGAATACATTGCCGGCTACAACGTGAGTGAGGCCAACGGTACGGCCAATTTTGATCACCCCGGCACCCATTCCGCAGGTCTGCAGATGACAGCGGAGTTCGATAAAAGTGCGGGTGAGTATGTGCTCAATGGATCGAAGTTCTGGCCGAGCAGCTCAGGCGGATGGGACCTCAAGGGGGCCAACGTGAACATGTTCATCGTGCGATCGGATCGCAACAAGGGCGGTAAAGAGGGTCTGAGTTGCGTGCTGGTCCCGCGCGGAACCCCGGGCATGGAGTTCAAGCCACCCATTGACAAGGTGGGCCACCGGACCAACCAGAACAACTGGATCGAGTTCGACAACTGCCGGGTCCCCGAGGAAAACGCTTTTGCGATCGGAAACGGCGACCTGGTGATTTCCAAGGCTTTCACCTGGTCCGGCCCCGTTGCCGGTATCGCCGCCGTCGGGGTGGCGCGCTCGGCGTTGGAATGGACTATGGATTGGTCGAAAACCTATACCGCCGCCGGCGACAAGGCGATCATCAACTATCAGGCCGTCGGCTACATGCTCGCCGATATACAGATGCGGATTGAAGCGAGTCGCTACCTCTGCTGGAAGGCGGCACACTATCTGGATATGTATCAGGAGGAAGGTCAGGCGTTCGGCGCCATGGCCAAAGTGTTTGCCTGTGAACTGTTGTTCGACACCGTCTTCAAGTGTATGCAGGTCACCGGCACAAACTCGCTGAACAAAGAGTATCCACTCGAGAGGTATCTGCGCGAAGCCGTCGTTCTCCCGATATATGACGCGGGAACGATCGGGATGCAGCGCCGCAAGATCTGGGGAGTCATGGCAGATCCCGACTATGACATCAATGCCTTCCGGGACTGCAAGCCCGTTCCCTTCAAGAAGTCCATGGAGGGATGGGGTCTCTGAGCTCTGGCCCTGAGTGGTTGACGGACCCCGGCGGGGCGACGATGCGGCTGTCTGAGCCGTTCGCCTGCCCGCCGGGGTCCGGCGCCCGTAGGTGGTCTCTGCCGCAGCACTGGGTGCCCGCTCACGTGGGCGTCTGAGCCGCCCACAGATCAGCCGATTCGGGCCGCGCGGTTCACCGCGGAGACCACCGCCCGCAGCGACGCGGTGGTGATCGACGGCGCGGTGCCCACACCCCAGACGACGTTCTCGCCGATCTGCGCCTCCACATACGCCGCGGCCTGGGCTTCCTCGCCGGCGCTCATCGCGTGCTCGGAGTAGTCCAGCACGTGCACGTGCACGTCGACCTGGGCCAGCGCGTCGACGAACGCGGCCAGCGGGCCGTTGCCGGAACCGGTGATCTCGGTCTCGACTCCGTCGACCAGGACCGTGGCCTCGATGCGGTCGGTGCCGTTGTCGGTCTCGGCGGCGATCAGCCGCTGGTGCATGCGTTCCAGCGGCCGGATCGGGTTCAGGTACTCGTCGGCGAAGGCGTCCCACATCTGCTTGGGGGTGACCTCGCCGCCTTCGCCGTCGGTGAGCTGCTGGATCACCTTGGAGAACTCGATCTGCAGCCGGCGCGGCAGCACCAGCCCGTGATCGGTCTTCATCACATAGGCCACGCCGCCCTTGCCGGACTGCGAGTTGACCCGGATCACCGCCTCGTAGGTGCGGCCCACGTCACGCGGGTCGATCGGCAGGTAGGGCACCTGCCAGAGCATGTCGTCGACGTCAGAGTCCGCGGCATCGGCGTCGATCTTCATCTGGTCCAGACCCTTGTTGATGGCGTCCTGGTGGCTGCCGGAGAACGCGGTGTAGACCAGGTCGCCGCCGTAGGGATGCCGCTCGGGCACGTTCAGCTGGTTGCAGTACTCGACCGTGCGGCGGATCTCGTCGATGTCGGAGAAGTCGATCTGGGGGTCCACCCCGCGGGAGAACATGTTCAGCCCGAGCGTGACCAGGCAGACGTTGCCGGTGCGCTCGCCGTTGCCGAACAGGCAGCCCTCGATCCGGTCCGCCCCGGCCTGATATCCCAGCTCGGCCGCGGCCACCGCGGTCCCGCGGTCGTTGTGCGGGTGCAGGCTCAAGATCACCGAGTCGCGCCGCTTGAGGTTGCGGCTCATCCACTCGATCGAGTCGGCGTAGACGTTCGGGGTGGCCATCTCCACGGTGGCCGGCAGGTTGAAGATGATCGGGTTGTCCGGCGTCGGCTCGATGACGTCGGCGACCGCGTCGCAGACCGCCTTGGCGTACTCCAGTTCGGTCCCGGTGTAGGACTCCGGCGAGTATTCATAGCGCCACCGGGTGCCCGGGTATTTGGCCTGCTCTTCGAGGCACTTGCGCGCCCCGGCCACCGCGATGGCCTGTACCGCGGCCTGGTCGGCGCGGAACACCACCCGGCGCTGCAGGATCGAGGTGGAGTTGTAGAAGTGCACGATCACGTTCGGGGCGCCCTGGCAGGCTTCGAAGGTGCGCTCGATCAGCTCGTCGCGGCACTGCGTCAGCACCTGCAGGGTGACGTCGTCGGGGACCGCGCCGTCCTCGATGATCTCGCGGACGAAGTCGTAGTCGGTCTGGCTGGCCGACGGGAAGCCGACCTCGATCTCCTTGTAGCCCATGGCCACCAGCAGGTCGAACATCCGTCGCTTGCGGGCCGGGCTCATCGGGTCGATCAGGGCCTGGTTGCCGTCGCGCAGGTCCACTGCGCACCACAGCGGGGCTTTGGTGATGACGGTGTCCGGCCAGGTGCGGTCGGGCAGCGTGATGTTCTGGACCTCGTCGGCGAAGCTGCGGTAGCGGTTGACCGGCATCGCCGAGCCGCGCTGGGCGTTCCAGGACGGCTGGCCGGGACTGCGGGGCCCGACGGGTTTGGTGATGCCGCGGCCTGACCTGAACGCGTCGGGTGATGGCTGGGAAAAACTGTTCACGGTGATTGCTCCGGGGTTCTCAGGGGACTTCAGACCGGCGCATCGCAAACACCCGCGACGGGAGGCCGGTCTGGATCAGGCCCCGCCGCGGCGTCCGAGAAGGAGCACCCGCTGCACACCGTGCAGTTTACGCGCTTGGGCGGGTATTGCGGAAACGGCCCCGGGCGCAGCTTCAACGCCCGAAGCGGTTTCCCCTATCCTGGGACAAGCCCACCCACGGAAGGGACGAAAAGTGGCGCTCGTCGTGCAGAAATACGGTGGATCGTCGGTAGCTGACGCCGAGCGGGTCCGCCGCGTCGCCGAGCGCATCGTCGAGAGCAAGAAGGCCGGCGACGACGTCGTCGTGGTCTGCTCGGCGATGGGCGACACCACCGATGATCTGCTGGACCTGGCCCAACAGGTGTGCTCGCAGCCGCCGGCTCGTGAGCTGGACATGCTGCTCACGGCCGGGGAGCGGATCTCGAACGCCCTGGTGGCGATGGCCGTCGAGGAGCTGGGCTGTCAGGCCCGCTCGTTCACCGGGTCGCAGGCCGGGGTGATCACCACCGGCGTGCACGGCAAGGCCAAGATCATCGACGTCACGCCCGGCCGGCTGCAGGCCGCCCTCGGCGAGGACCAGGTGGTGCTGGTCGCCGGCTTCCAGGGCGTCAGCCAGGACACCAAGGACGTCACCACGCTGGGCCGCGGCGGCAGCGACACCACCGCGGTGGCGCTGGCCGCGGCGCTGAACGCCGACGTCTGCGAGATCTACACCGACGTCGACGGCATCTTCAGTGCCGACCCGCGCATCGTGCCCAACGCCAAGAAGCTGGACCAGGTCACCTTCGAGGAGATGCTCGAACTGGCCGCCTGCGGCGCCAAGGTGCTGATGCTGCGCTGCGTGGAGTACGCCCGCCGCTACCACCTGCCCATTCACGTCCGGTCCTCCTACTCGGACAAGCCCGGCACCATCGTTTCCGGATCGATCAAGGACATCCCCATGGAAGACGCCCTCCTGACCGGAGTTGCCCACGACAAGAGCGAAGCCAAGGTGACCGTCGTAGGCATCCCCGACCTGCCGGGCTACGCGGCGAAGATCTTCCGCGCCATCGCCGACGCCGACATCAACATCGACATGGTGTTGCAGAACGTCTCGAAGGTCGAGGACGGCAAGACCGACATCACCTTCACCTGTCCGCGCGACAACGGGCCCGGCGCGGTGGCGATGCTGGAGTCCCGCAAGGGCGAGATCGGCTTCACCGAAGTGCTCTACGACCCCAAGGTGGGCAAGGTGTCGCTGATCGGTGCCGGGATGCGCAGCCACCCGGGCGTCACGGCCACCTTCTGCGAGACGCTCGCCGACAACGGCGTCAACATCGACCTGATCTCCACCTCCGAGATCCGGATCTCGGTGCTGGTGGCCGAATCGGACCTGGACAAGGCCGTGGTCACCCTGCACGAGGCGTTCGGTCTCGGCGGCGACGAGCAGGCCACGGTCTATGCCGGGACGGGGCGCTGACATGGTGGCCATCGGTGTAGTCGGCGCCACCGGCCAGGTCGGCCAGGTGATGCGCGCCCTGCTCGAAGAGCGTGACTTCCCGGCCGAGAAGGTGCGGTTCTTCGCCTCGTCGCGTTCCGCCGGGCGCAAGTTGCCGTTCCGTGGCACCGAGATCGAGGTCGAGGACGCCGAGACCGCCGACCCGGCCGGCCTGGACATCGCGCTGTTCTCCGCGGGCGCGACCATGTCGAAGGTGCAGGCGCCGCGCTTCGCCGCCGCCGGGGCCACCGTGATCGACAACTCCTCGGCGTGGCGCAAAGACCCCGATGTGCCGCTGGTGGTCTCCGAGGTCAACTTCGAGCGAGACGTGCGGAATGCGGTGCTGCCCAAGGGCATCATCGCCAACCCGAACTGCACCACGATGGCCGCGATGCCGGTGCTCAAGCCGCTGCACGACGAGGCCGGGCTGACCCGGCTGATCGTCTCGACCTACCAGGCGGTGTCCGGCAGCGGGCTGGCCGGTGTGCAGGAGCTGGCCGAGCAGGTGCGGGCGGTCTCCGACGGCGCCGAAGGTCTGGTGCACGACGGCGGTGCGGTGGATTTCCCGGCGCCGAACAAGTACGTCGCGCCGATCGCGTTCAACGTGGTGGCGCTGGCCGGTTCGCTGGTCGACGACGGCTCCGGCGAGACCGACGAAGACCAGAAGCTGCGCTTCGAGAGCCGCAAGATCCTGGGCATCCCAGAGCTTTCGGTGAGCGGCACCTGCGTGCGGGTGCCGGTGTTCACCGGCCACTCGCTGTCGATCAACGCCGAGTTCGCCCGGCCCCTCTCGCCGGCGCGCGCCGCCGAGTTGCTGCGTGGCGCACCGGGAGTGACCCTGGTCGACGTGCCCACCCCGCTGGCCGCCGCCGGCGCCGACGACTCCCTGGTGGGCCGGATCCGGGTCGACCCCGGGGCCCCGGACGGGCGCGGCCTGGCGTTGTTCGTCTCCGGGGACAACCTGCGTAAGGGCGCGGCGCTCAACACGATTCAGATCGCCGAGCTGCTGGCTGCGTCTTAGACACCGCCCTGCGCCGAACGTGCAACCACTGCGAAAAGTCGTCGCCGATTTCGCGCTGCGTGCACGCTCGGCGGGGTGTGCGCTCCTGGTACTGCTGACCCCGGCCTGGCCGGTTCACGCCGAACCTCCCGCGCCCGTCCCGCATCCGGTGCTGTGGCCGCTGGCCGAAGGCCAGGTGGTCCGGATCGGGCCGAGTGCCGGAACCGGCACGCTCACCGGTGATTACGGCATCGGCGCCACCGACCTGTGCGAGTTCATGGAGTTCCCCAGCGCGGTGCTGCAGATCTGCGGGGACAGCTTCGCCGGCCAAGGCGTCGGCTACGGGGGCTGGTACTCGCCGATCGCGCTACGGGTCGATCCGGACTCGGTCGACGACTCCGACGGGATCCGCTACACCGGAGTGGTCGGGGTGGACAAGCCGTTGCTGGCCGACCCGGCGCCGCCCGGGGCCACGCAGCTGCCGGCCGGCGTGATCTCGATCAACCGCACCAACTACCTGATGGTGACCACCGCCAAGATGCTGGTGCCCCAGACCTCCCGGCTGGTGAAAGCCGATCCGGCGCAACCGGGTTGGCGGACGGTTCCGGGATCGGTGCGTCAGGCCGGCTACCAGGATTCCGGCCAGTCCCAGATCAGCGGCTACTACGATCCGGTCCCGACGCCGGATTCGGTCACCGGCTGGGTGTACATCGTCGCCAACAACTTCGACCGCAGCTCGCCGGTGACGCTATACCGGGTCGCCCCGGGCAGGTTCACCGACCGATCGGCGTGGCAGGGCTGGGCGGCCGGAGCGGGCTGGGGGCACAAGCCGACGCCGCTGTGGAACGACCAGATCGGCGAGCTCAGCCTGCGCCAGGTCGACGGCAAACCGGTGCTGTCGTACTTCAACGGCACCACCGGCAACATGGAAGTGCGGGTGGCCTACGACCCGCCCGGGCTGGGGACCGCGCCGGTGACCACGGTGGTGCAGCACGCCGACTGGCCGGAAGTCGAGCCCGTCGAAGCCCTGCCGTCACCGTTCGACAACCGGTTGGCGCAGCCCTATGGCGGCTACATCTCGCCAGGATCGACGCTGGATGAGCTGCGGGTGTTCGTCAGCCAGTGGAACACCGAGCCGCGGCATCGGGCGCCGTATCGAGTGATCCAGTTCGCGGTGAACCCGTTCAAGCCCTGGTCGGCAGATTGATTTCTGCCGAGCAACTGCTGGCTGCACTGGAGCCGCGGCCCGGTTGCGATCGACGCTGGTACGGTCACCGGATGGAGCTGCGGTGAGCGTGACGCAACCGTTGCTGACCGCCTGCGGCGGGTTCCTACTTGCCGTCCTGTGGATGGATCTCATCTTCGATGTTCAGATTCTCGCCCACCGTGGCGCCGGTGCTGAACTGCCCGAACCGGTCCTGGCTTCCATCGCCGGCTACTACCACCGAGCGACGACCACCTCGCGGCCGATGGGGCATCTGATCGCATTGGTGATGTTAATACTGTTGGGCTCCTTGGCTTTCCGTGCCACCGGCGGGCATGATCCCAGTTGGCTGATAATGAGCTCGGTCGCACTCACCGTCCCCACGATCCTGTTGGCGTTGCTGCATACGGTTCCGAGCGCGGTTCGGCTCGGCAACCGCTCGGGCAGTGCGGCCGAACAGACCCGCCTGGCCCGGTCCATCTGCCGGGACCATCTGCTGTGCATCGGGTGCATGTCCGCGTTCCTCGTCCTGTGGGTATCTCGTCACCTGTTCCAGCCGTGGTGAACTTGAAGCTCGCCCGTGGCGCGCGCGTCGACGTCGAACCACCCGTGACGTGTGATGACGGTGACTGCTGGGATTCAGCCGGTTTGGCCCGACGCTCATAGCTGATGCATAGCCGGCACCTAGCGGTGCCAGGTGTTTGGCCGAGCATGATGCCTAGCATGAGCGAAACACCGCAACCCACACCTGCACCCGCGGCGCCGCCGGCTCCGTCGGGGCCCAAGCCGTACTGGGTATACCGACTGGCCGCCTGGGTCGCCATCGTCGCCGGGATCGTCTTCATCGTGTCGTCGATCTTCTTCGCCGGTGTCTGGGCCAGCGGCGGCATGCGCGGCCACCACTGCCACCACGGACATCACCATGGCGCGATGTTCCACAAGGGTCCGCACCGGGGGCCGGGTCCGATGATGCAGGGCCCCGAAGGTGAGGGACCGGGCGAACTTCCGCCGTCGGTGACCAAGCCTCCGGCACCCGCGCCGGGCCGCTAACCAGCCCGGCCACGAACACCCGGCCGTCGCCCCCTCCCGAAGGAGCGGCGGCCGGCGTCGTTCTCCGGCATGATGGGGCGGTATGACCGAGTCGTCAGAGCCCAGCCCACCACCAGTACCGCCGCCGCCTGCCCCGCCGGCCAAGCCGAATCGGCTGTACCAGGTCGCCGCGTGGGTGGTGATCGTCGCCGGGACGGTCTTCGTCGCCGCGGTGATCGCCTGCGGGGGCGCCTACCTGGCCGACGGTGGTTGGCGGGGCCACCATCACGGGCCGTGCATGATGCATCACGGTCCCTCGCCGATGTTCCCGGGTTACGGGAGCCCCGGCCCGGGCAACTTCCCGGGTTGGCCCGGCTTCGGCCCGGCAGGTCCGGGTAACGGGCCGGGTGGCCCGGGTGGACCGCCGCCGCACCCGCCGATGGCCCCACCAATGCACCCACCAATGCACCCACCAATGACCCCACCAATGGCTCCACCGCACCGCTAGCCGGGCCGGAGCGGGTGAGAACCCCCGAACTCCCACCGGGACTCGGGGCCCCGCCGGTTGTGCTTACCCACCGAGGAGGAGACAGACCGATGACCGAGCACCACACCACCACTGAGGCCGGCGCCCCGGCCCCGAGCGACTCCGACGCGCTGACGGTCGGCCCGGACGGCCCGATCCTGCTGCAGGACCACTACCTGCTCGAGCAGATGGCGATGTTCAACCGCGAGCGCACCCCGGAACGTCAACCGCACGCCAAGGGCGGCGGGGCATTCGGGCGTCTGGAGGTGACGGCCGACGTCAGCGCCTACACCCGGGCAGCGGTGTTCGCGCAGGGAGCCGAAACCGAGATGCTGGCCCGGTTCTCCACCGTCGCCGGGGAACGCGGCAGCCCCGACACCTGGCGCGATGTCCGCGGCTTCGCGCTCAAGTTCTATACGACCGAGGGCAACTTCGACATCGTCGGCAACAACACCCCGGTCTTCTTCTTCCGAGACCCGATGAAGTTCCAGCACTTCATCCGTTCGCAAAAGCGCCTGGTGGCAAGCAATCTGCGCGATCACCACATGCAATGGGACTTCTGGTCGCTCACCCCGGAGTCGGCGCACCAGGTGACCTACCTGATGGGGGACCGGGGTCTGCCGAAATCCTGGCGGCACATGAACGGCTATGGCAGCCACACCTACAGCTGGATCAACGCCGCCGGCGAAATCTCTTGGGTCAAGTACCACTTCATCAGCGACCAGGGCGTCGAGCACCTGTCCCAGGCCGAGGGGGACCGGCTGGCCGGCACCGACGGCGACTACCACCAGCGCGACCTGTACCAGGCCATCGAGCGTGGCGAGTACCCGAGCTGGGCGGTCAAGGTGCAGATCATGTCGTTCGAGGACGCCAAGACCTACCGACTCAACCCGTTCGACCTCACCAAGGTCTGGCCGCACGCCGACTACCCGCTGATCGACGTCGGGCGATTCACCTTGGACCGCAACGTCACCGACTACCACGCCCAGATCGAGCAGGCGGCGTTCGAGCCCAGCAACACCGTGCCCGGCACCGGCCTGAGCCCGGACAAGATGCTGTTGGCCCGCGGGTTCTCCTATGCCGACGCACACCGTGCCCGGATCGGGACCAACTACAACCAGTTGCCGGTCAACGCGCCGAAGAACGACGTGCACACCTACTCCAAGGACGGCGCCATGCGGGTTCGTCTGGCGTCCGATCCGGTGTACGCGCCGAACTCGGTCGGTGGGCCGATCGCCGACCCGGCACGCGCGGCCGAGGTGCGTTGGCATGCCGACGGGGACATGGTGCGGGCGGCCTACACGCTGCGCACGGCCGACGACGACTTCGGCCAGGCCGGTGCACTGTTCCGCGATGTCTTCGACGACGCTCAACGGGAACGTCTGGTTGCCAACATCATTGGGCATGTCTCGGACGGAGTGCGCGAACCGGTGCTGTCCCGGGTGTTCGAGTACTGGCACAACGTCGACCCCGATCTGGGCCGCGCGGTGGAGTCCGGGGTGCGGGCCAACCTCGCCTGACTCCGGGCCTGCTGAACTGGCATGATCGAGCCCATGGCCATCAAAGTGGTTTTCGCCGCCGAGTCCACTGCGACCGGTGGCGGCCGGGACGGGCATGTGCGCTCGGCGACCGGCCGGATCGACATGGACACCCGCCCGCCGCGCGAGCTGGGTGGCACCGGTGACGGCACCAACCCCGAGGAGCTGTTCTCCGCGGGTTACGCCGCCTGTTTCCTCGGCGCCCTGCGACTGGTGGCGCGCCGCTCCGCCGTCGCACTGGACGACGCCACCGACGTGACCGTCGAGGCCGCCCTGGGCAAGGACGTCGCCACCGAGCAGTTCGGCCTGACCGGCACCATCACCGGCTACCTGCCGGGGGTGTCGCAGGCGGTGGCCGAGGATCTGATGGCCGAGGCCCACGAGGTGTGCCCGTACTCGCGGGCCACCCGCGGCAACGTGGAGTTCGCCGTCGTGGCGAAGGTCTAGCGTGCGGGCCACGGCGGTGCTGGTGGCGGGCGGCCTGGGTATGGCGCTCATGGCCGCCCCGGTGGTCGCGGCAGGGCCGTCGGAACCGGGTGTGGTGTCCTACGCGGTGCTGCCGAAGGGATCGGTCGGCAACATCGTCGGTGCCCCGATGGGTTGGGAATCGGTGTCCGGTGCGCCGTTCCAGGCCTTCTGGGTCGACGACCCCGCCTGCAACAACTGGGCCGACATCGGCCTGCCTGAGGTCTACAACGATCCCGACCTGGCGTCGTTCAACAGCGCTGTCACCCAGACGTCGGCCAACGACCAGCGGCACTTCGTCAAGCAGGCGATCGGGGTGTTCGCCACCAACGACGCTGCCGCCGCGGCGTTCCATCGGGTCGCCGACCGCACCGCGGGTTGTTCGGGTCGCACCACCGCGATGCATCTGGAGAACGGCATCACGCAGGTGTGGACGTTCGACGGCGGGCCGGCAGCGGCAGCCGACGCTGCCTGGACCAAGCAGGAGGCTGAGACCGACCGGCGGTGTTTCAACCAGACCAGGTTGCGGGCGAACGTGCTGTTGCAGGCCAAGGTCTGCCAGTCCGGTAATGCCGGTCCGGCAGTAAATGTGCTGGCAGGAGCGATGCAGAACACTCTCGGCCAATGATCGCCGGTCCGGTTGTCGGACGGCTCCGGTAGCGTCGGGAAGATCGACAGGCGGAGGAGCAATATGGCGCTTGCCGGGGCGACGCGAGGGTGCCGCTCCGATGAGCCTTGCCTCGTGGAGCCGGAACTGTCCGCCGCCGAGGCCGCCGAATACCTGACCGACCGCTGTCTCACCGATACGCCGCTGGGCCGGGTGGGCCTGGAGATCGAGGCACACTGTTTCGACCCGGCTGATCCGCGTCGGCGCCCGGGTTGGGCCGAGATCACCGAGGTGCTGCAGTCGTTGCCGGTGTTGCCGGGCGGCAGTGCGGTCACCGTCGAACCCGGCGGCGCCGTGGAACTGTCCAGCCCGCCGCTGGCCGGTGCGGTCGCCGCGATCGAGGCGATGGCCGCCGATCAGACGGTGCTGCGCTCGGCTTTCGCCGACGCGGGGCTGGGGTTGGTGCAGCTCGGTGCCGACCCGCTGCGGCCGACGGAGCGCATCAACCCCGGCGAGCGTTACGCGGCCATGGAGCAGTTCTTCGCGGCCAGCCACACCGGCTCGGCCGGTGCGGCGATGATGACGTCCACGGCGTCGGTCCAGCTCAACCTGGATGCCGGCCCGCGTTCCGGCTGGGCGGACCGGGTGCGGCTGGCGCATGCGCTGGGCCCGACCATGGTCGCGATCGCCGCCAACTCGCCGCTGCTGCGCGGTGAGTTCTCGGGCTGGCGGTCCACCCGGCAGCGGGTGTGGAGCCGGTTGGACTCGGCACGTTGCGGCCCGGTGCTGGGCCTGGACGGCACTGACCCGGCCTCCGACTGGGCGCGTTACGCGCTGAAGGCGCCGGTGATGCTGGTGCACACCCCGGAGGCGATCCCGGTCAGCCGCTACGTGCCGTTCGCCGACTGGGCCGACGGGCGGGTGCTGCTGGGCGGCCGCCGGGCCGGCATCGGCGACCTCGACTACCACCTGACCACACTGTTCCCGCCCGTGCGCCCGCGCGGCTGGCTGGAGATCCGCTACCTCGACAGCGTCGACGACGCACTGTGGCCGGCGATCGTGTTCACCCTGGCGACCCTGCTCGACGACCCGGCTGCCGCCGACGGCGCCGCCGAAGCCGTCGAAACCGTGGCGACCGCCTGGGATGTCGCGGCGCGGATCGGCCTGGCCGACCCGCGCCTGCACGCCGCCGCCGCACGGTGCGTGGGTCTGGTGGCCGACCACGCGCCGGCATCCTTGCGTGACGGGATGGAACGGCTGGTCGAGATGGTCGACCGCGGCCGGTGTCCGGCCGACGACGTCGCCGACGAGGTCGCCGCCACCGGCGTCACCGAGACGGTGGCAAGGCTGGCGGGGAGGCAGTCGTGACGACCGCCGAGACGCTGGCGGGTGCACTGACCCGGGCACGGGACCGCACGCTGGCGCTCGTCGACTTCGACGACGCCGAACTGCACCGCCAGTACGACCCGCTGATGAGCCCACTGGTGTGGGACCTGGCCCATATCGGTCAGCAGGAGGAACTGTGGCTGCTGCGCGCCGGGGATCCGGCCCGGCCCGGGATGCTGCCGGCGGACGTCGAGGGTCTCTACGACGCGTTCACCCACCCGCGGGCCAGTCGCGTCGACCTGCCGCTCCTTGCGCCGGATCAGGCCCGGAAGTATTGCGCCACTGTGCGATCCAAGGTGCTCGACGAATTGGACGCCCTGCCTGATGACTCCGGCGATCTCAGGGACGGCTTCGCGTTCGGGCTGGTGCTCAGCCACGAACACCAGCACGACGAGACCATGTTGCAGGCACTGGGCCTGCGCACCGGCACACCGTTGCTGGGGCGGGGGGCGTCGCTGCCCACCGTCCGGCCCGGCCTGGCCGGAACCTCGGTGCTGGTGCCGGCCGGTGAGTTCGTGCTGGGAGTCGACGCGGCCGATGAACCGTTCGCGCTGGACAACGAGCGGCCCGCGCACCGCGTCGAGGTGGCGGAGTTCCGGATAGGCCGGGTTCCGGTGACCAACCGCGAATGGCGGGCGTTCATCGACGACGGCGGATACCGGGACGCGCGGTGGTGGACGCAACGCGGCTGGGGACACCGCATCGGGGCGGGGCTGAGCGCGCCGCTGTTCTGGAGTCCCGACCACACCAGCCGAACCCGCTTCGGTCGCGGTGAGGACCTGCCCGACGACGAACCGGTCCAGCACGTCAGCTACTTCGAGGCGCAGGCATATGCGAACTGGGCGGGCGCCCGGCTGCCCACCGAGATCGAATGGGAGAAGGCCTGTGCGTGGGATCCGGACACCGGCGCCCGCCGCCGCTACCCGTGGGGCAGCGCCGAACCATCGCCTGAGCTGGCGAATCTCGGCGGCGACGCACTGCGCCCGGCTCCGGTGGGGGCCTACCCGGGCGGGGCGTCGGCCTACGGCGCCGAACAGATGCTCGGCGATGTCTGGGAATGGACCAGCTCGTCGCTGAAACCGTGGCCCGGTTTCACTCCGATGATCTACCAACGCTATTCGCAACCGTTCTTCGGCGGTGACTACCGGGTGTTGCGCGGCGGATCGTGGGCGGTCGCACCGGAGATCCTGCGACCCAGCTTCCGCAACTGGGATCACCCCTACCGGCGACAGATCTTCGCCGGCGTGCGGTTGGCCTGGGACGCCTGATGTGCCGACACCTGGCATGGCTGGGCAGGCCGCGATCACTGGCTGAGTTGATGCTGGAGCCGCCGCACGGCCTGGTGGTGCAGTCCTATGCGCCGCGCCGTCAGAAGCACGGACTGCTCAACGCCGACGGTTGGGGGGCGGGGTTTTTCGATCTCCCCGAGGGCTCCGTGCCGCGCCGGTGGCGCAGTCCGGCGCCGCTGTGGGGCGACGCCTCATTCGCGTCGGTGGCTCCGGTGTTGACCAGTCACTGCGTGGTGGCCGCGGTGCGATCGGCCACCGTGGGGATGCCCATCGAGGCTTCTGCCACCGCGCCGTTCACCGACGGTCACTGGTTGTTGTCGCACAACGGTGTGGTGGACACCGCTGTGCTGCCGACCTGTTCTGGGGCGGAATCTGTTTGTGACAGCGCAATACTGGCCGCCTCGATCTTCACTCGCGGAGTGGAGGCACTCGGTGAGTTGGTCGCCGAATTCGGTGCCGCCGATCCCAACGCTCGGTTGAACGTATTGGCCGCCAACGGCTCCCGGCTGTTGGCGACGACCTGGGGGGACAGCTTGTCCATGCTGCACGGTGCCGACGGCGTGGTACTGGCCAGCGAGCCCTACGACGACGATCCCCGCTGGGTGGATATCCCGGACCGCCATCTGGTCGACGCCCACGGCGGCGAGGTCAGTGTCACTGCGTTGGAAGGAACTCGATGACGGTATCCCTGTCCAACCACCTGGCCGACGACGCCGCCCGTGCCGCACTGCGCGACGACGTGCGCCACGGGCTTCGACAGCAGCCGAAATCGTTGCCGCCCAAATGGTTCTACGACGAGGTCGGCAGTGAGCTGTTCGATCGGATCACCCGGCTGCCCGAGTACTACCCGACCCGCACCGAGGCGGAGATCCTGCGCTCGTGCTCGGCGGAAGTGGCGTCACTGTCCGGCGCGGACACCCTGGTCGAGCTGGGCAGCGGCACCTCGGCCAAGACCCGGATGCTGCTGGATGCGCTGCGCGACGCCGGGTTGCTGTGCCGGTTCATCCCGTTCGACGTTGACGCCGGAGTGTTGGAGACGGCGGGGGAGGTCATCGCCCGGGACTATCCCGGGGTGCGGGTGCAGGCTGTCTGTGGCGACTTCGAACACCACCTGGCCGAGATCCCCGACGGGGGCAGCCGACTGTTCGTGTTCCTGGGCTCCACGATCGGCAACCTGACGCCCGGGCCGCGCGCCGACTTCCTGGCTGCGCTCGCGACCGTGATGCACGACGGCGACAGCCTGCTGCTGGGCACCGATCTGGTCAAAGACACCGGGCGGCTGGTGCGCGCCTACGACGACGCGGCCGGGGTGACAGCGGATTTCAATCGCAACGTCCTGGCGGTGGTGAACCGGGAGCTCGACGCCGACTTCGACCTGGACGCGTTCGCGCATGTCGCGCGGTGGAACCCCGACGAGCAGCGCATGGAGATGTGGTTGCGGGCCCGGAGCGATCAGCATGTCGTCATCGGCGAACTGGGAATGGCGGTCGACTTCGCGGCCGGGGAGGAGATGTTGACCGAGGTGTCCTGCAAGTTCCGGCCCGAGCAGGTGGCCGCGGAATTGGCCGCCGCCGGACTGCAACGCCGGCGATGGTGGACCGACCCCGCAGGCGATTTCGGCTTGTCACTCGCCGTGAAGTGAGGGCCCTGATCTTCCCGCACGGGTATTGCGCGCAAACGCCGCCGAGTTGTAACGTGTTCTAGAAATCGGAGCGAGCACTCTGTTTTGCCGGAAGGGTGTCAGTGACGATCCAAGATGGCCTCGACCGCGGTGGTCAGATGTTCGGCGCGATCGGTGGAGTCCATTGCCACCGAGGTGATTTCGTCATTTCCGAACACCGCCGGCAGGAATGCGTAGGAGTACACCACTCGGAACGCGGTATCGGTGGCGGCAGCACTGCACCCGAATCGCCCGGTCAGCACAGCGCTGAAGTCTCGCGCGAAGGAACGACTCCACACGACCCCAGCCGCCCACATCTCCGGATCATCGCGACCGAGACTGACGAACGCGAAGAGCAGTGCGCGATTGTCCGCGATGGCAGCCAGGAACATGGCGACGAAGCCGGCCACGAACGTCTGCCTGTCCGCGGTCGAATACCACGGCGCCACCCGATATTCGCTCGATTCGCCCAGGCGGCTCAAGAACCGGGCGTGAGCTTCGACCAGCAACTGGCGACGATCGGCAAAGCGATGGTAGATGGCGCCATTGGACACGCCCGAGCGCTTGCTGACCGCGGCGATCGTCAAACCCTGCGTTCCCGACTCGGCCAGGATTTCCAGCGCAGCGTCGACCACACGGGAAGCCGTCACCTGGCTACGGTGCTGTACCGCGGGACGCCTTCCGGGAACTTCGACAGCCTCACTCATCGAACCCAACTGTAAATGTGCCGCCGCTCAATACCGGAAGGAGTCGTACAACATGGTTGAGGCTCAGAGATTTTTGTCTGATATCGCCCGGGCGGCACCCGTCGTACCCCCGGCGGCTCCGGTACCGGTCACCTTCAATTTCGATCAGGGGATTCCGTCCGCGGAGACGTTCCCCATAGCCGAGCTTGACCACCTGCACAGTGACGTCCTCAAGCGCGACGGGGCACGCGCCCTGGAATACGTGTCGTTGGACGTCGACGGTCCCGGTGACCGGATCGTCTACGGCAACACCGGCTACAGCGAGCTGATCCTGGGCAGCCTGCACCTGCGTCGTGAGCTGGCGCGCTGGCTCGGTGACCGCAATGCGCGCCCTGACCTGGGGCCGGACAATCTGATCATCACGTGTGGTTCGGTGCAGGCCATCGCCCTGGCGATCAATGCGCTGGTGAACCCCGGCGACGGGGTGCTGGTGGAGGCCGCGACGTTTCCCTACGCGCTGCGATACGCCAAGATGCGGGGTGCCGATATCCGGCCCGTGGCCATAGATCAGGACGGGCTCGACCCCGACGCGCTGGAGGCGCGTCTGAGGGAAATGGCCGACGCCGGGGTGGTTCCGAAGCTGTTGTACATCGTCGCCACCTTCCAGCTTCCGACCTGCGTGTCGACCTCCGAGCCGCGGCGCCGGCGCATCCTGGAGCTGGCCGACAAATACGATTTCCTGATCATCGAGGACAACATCTACGGCGACCTGCGCTATCACGGTGAGCCGATTCCCACGCTGCTGTCGATGGACACCGCGGGCAGGGTGCTGCAGTCGCACGGTTTCAGCAAGACCGTAGCGCCGGCGCTGAGAATCGGGTGGATGACCGGACCGGAGGATCTGATCTCCGGAATGGGTTCGGTGCGACAGGATTTGGGCATAAGTCTGTGGATGTGCCGGGCGATGGCGCAGTTTGTTTCGTCCGGCGGCTTCGACAAGCAGATCGAACGCGCCAACGACGTGTACCGCCGCAAACTCGACGTCGCGGTGTCGGCTGTCCGCGAACACTGCGCCCCGTGGGTGACATTCGAGGTACCAGAGGGCGGCTTCTATCTGTGGATCAAGTTGTCCGATCAGGTTGACTGGCAGGAGGTTCGGCGCCGCTCGGCGCAGGGCGGCGTGGCATTCCGGCCTGGAGAGCGGTTCATGATCGACACCGCCGCGGACGCCGGGGCAGGTTATCTGCGGCTGGCCTACAGCCACGTCGACGACGACGAACTACGCAGGGGAATAGCGATTTTGGGCCAGGCGCTCCGCGATTCGGCGATCAAGTGAAGGTAGTCGCCGAGGGTCTGGTCTTCCCCGAGTGCCCGCGATGGCACGACGGAGCCCTGTGGTTCTCCGATCAGCACGCGGGCACCGTATTCCGGCTGGAGCCGGGGCATGAGCGCGAACCGGTGCTTGATGTCGACGGCCAGCCTTCGGGCCTGGGATGGACACCGGACGGCGACCTGCTGGTGGTGTCCATGCTGAACCGGACGCTGCTGCGCTACGACGGCCAACGCACGACGACGGTGGCCGATCTGTCGCCGTACCACCGCGGGCCGAGCAACGACATGCTGGTTGACGACGCCGGCCGCGCCTACATCGGTGATATCGGCTTCGACTACTACGACGGCGGCACCCCCACCGCGACGAAACTCGTCATGGTGGACCCCGACGGTGTGGCCCGGGTGGTCTCCGGTGATGTGTTGGTGCCCAACGGCATGGCGCTGACCGATGGCGGGACCCGGCTCATCGTCGCCGAATCCCTTGCCCGCCGCCTCACCAGCTTTCGCAGAGAGCCGGACGGCACCCTGTCGGACCAGCAGGTGTTCGCGGACCTCGGGCGGCGGGTTCCCGACGGGATATGCGCAGACCTGGACGATGCGGTGTGGTTCGCCTCACCGAACTCTAAAGCCGTTGTCTGCGTGGATCGCAACGGTACAGAGATGCATGTCATCGATACCGGGAGTTGGTTCCCGGTGGCCTGCGAGCTGGGCGGCCCGGACCGCCGAACGCTGTACATCTGTGCGTCGACCTCGGTGGCACCCAAGGACACCGGCACCGCACGATCGGGCGTAATACTCGCGGTCCGACTCGACGACACGACCACATGACCGAGATGCGATTGAAGGTGAAACCGTGAAATTCATGTACGCGCTGTGGGGCCCGGATCTCGATCGGACGCTGCACACGCCTGATCTGCGCGAATCGATCCGCGCGGCCGGCGCAACCCGGCTGCAGGTCAATGTGGACGACGCCGATGTCGCCCCGACACGACTGCGCATCAACGCCTTTGACACGCCGGTGAATGCGGTGGTCAGCGTCTGGACCGAGGCCGAGCCGTCGGCGATATCTGAGCTGTTGTCCGGAGTCGCCGACCGCTGCGTGGGTTGGGAGGTCGAGGAGACGGTGCGATTGGTGCCGCCGCCGGTTGCTGACGGGCAGCGTGCCCCGGCGCTGGCCCAGATCGGACTCCTGCGCATCCCCGCCGATCTCACCCCGGAGGAGTGGTTGCACCGCTGGCAGGGACAGCACACCGCGGTGGCCATCGAGACCCAGGCGACCTTCGGGTACATCCAGAACCGAGTGCTGCGGGCTGTCCGCGGCGGCGAACGGGTCGACGCGCTCGTTGAAGAACTGTTCCCGATGGCGGCGATGACCGATCCGCACGCCTTCTACGGCAGCGGCGGCGACGATGCCGAGTTGCGGCGTCGCCTCGGCCTGATGATCGAGAGCGTGACCCGGTTCGGGGCGCACGTCAACCTGGACTCGATCCCCACCAGCCGCTACTGCTACGAGTTGGCGTCGTCGTGAGGTGAGCCCGAGGTCAATTCACGTACGCGGTTGAGAGAGCGTCGTGCGGCCCGCATGTACAACGCCGGTGAGAGACGCTCCAGATACCAGAACGCCTTCCACCAGGTCGGTATCACGATGATGGCGTCTCCGCGCAACACGGCACGAAGGGCGCGTTCGGCGAACACCTCTGGTGCCATCGGCCGCATCGGCTCCCAGAATTTGCGTTGCTGCTCGCTGCTGATGCCCTTGGACCGCCCGTACTTTCCGCCGGCGAGGATCGGGGTCCGGATCGCGCCCGGGCACAGTGCCGAGACCTGTACACCGTGGCGTTCCGCCTCCAGGCGCAAGGCTTTCGAGATTCCGACGACAGCGTGTTTGGTGGCGGTATAGCTGCCCAGCCCCGGACTGGCGACCAGACCGGCCATCGAGGCGGTGTTCACGATATGGCCGGAGCGCTGCCGGATCATGATCGGATAGATCGCCTGGATGCCGTGCACGACACCGCGCAGGTTCACATCGAAGACGTCGTTCCAATCCTCGAGCGTGTACGAGTCGATCTCACCGCCGGCGCCGATGCCCGCATTGTTGAACAGGTAGTCGATCCGCCCGGATTGCGCCGCCGCCGCGGCGGCAGCGCTCTCAAACGACGGGTAGCTGCGCACATCGAGTTCGATCGCGTGAGCCTTGCCGCCAATACTGTTGAGGCGCTGCGCCAGTTCCTGCGCCGGGCCGGTCTGACGATCGGCGATCCAGACCTCGGCACCTCGGCCGGTCAACTCGGTAGCCAACGCGGCGCCGATGCCGGACGCACCTCCGGTGATGAATGCGACCTTGCCCGACATATTCGGTGCCACAAGCCGAGGGTAGTCGCAGAATGCCCGTTCTGGGCTAGGTCTTGTGCGCGCTCAACAAGAACGCCGGCATCTTGGCGCGGCGCTGCTCATCGAGATCGAAGGGCAGCGTCTCCAGCGCTTCGTCCGGGATCGGCCCCATGCTGGCGTGGATGAAAGCCGGCCGCACCTCGTCGATCTCCCAGTACTTGCCCACCACAGCCCGCAACTCGTCCTCGTCGACCTCGTTCGGCTTGCCTTCGGCTGCCTCTGGCGGGAACGCACCCTTGGCGAAGACCAGCACGTAGTAGTGCGCACCCGGCGCCGCGGCCCGGTGGATCGACCGCAGGTAGCCGTCCCGGCCCTCGACCGGCAGTGAGTGGAACAGGGTCGAGTCGATGATCGTGTTGAATCGGCCCTCGGAGCCCGGCGGGTACTGGTCGAACGAGGTGATGTCGGCCTGGAAGAAGCTCGCGTTGCGCAGACCGCGATCCTGGGCGGCCTGCCCGGCGTCCGCCACCGCTGTCGGGCTCAGGTCGATTCCGACCACGGTGTAGCCCTGCTCGGCGAGGGCCAGCGACAGTTCGGCCACACCACAGCCGGCGTCGAGCACCTCGCGGCCGATCCTTCCTTCCGCGATCAGGGCGGCCAGCTCGGGCTGTGGCTCACCGATGTTCCACGGCGGCGGCCCTTCAAAGATGCCTTGCTGGCGGTAGACGCTGTCCCAGTCCATGACCTCGGAGCTCATGGCCGCCAACATACGCCGGTCGGCGGGATCTGCTACTTACCGAACAATCCGCCGCCACCGCCGCCGAACAGGCCGCCGCCTCCGCCGCCGCCGAACAGGCCGCCACTGCTGCCGCCGCCGAACAGGCCACCGGAGCTGCCGCCGCCGAACAGCCCGCCGCCGGGCTTGCCGCCGAAGATGCCGCCACCCGGGCTGCCGCCGAAGAGGCCGCCACCCGGGCTGCCGCCGAACAGGCCGCCACCCCCCAATTTGGGCATCGAGGGTGCGCTGGGCGCGGGCAAGGAGGGCATTGTCGGCGCCTGGGGTGCCGGGAATGCCGGTAGGGCGGGCATCGACGGTGCCTGGGGTGCGGGCAGCGATGGAAGGGCCGGTGCCTGGGGTGCCGGGAATGCCGGTAGTGCGGGCATCGACGGCGCCTGGGGTGCGGGCAGTGACGGCAGCGCGGGCGCCTGGGGTGCGGGCAGTGACGGCAACGCGGGCGCCTGGGGTGCGGGCAGTGACGGCAGCGCGGGCGCCTGGGGTGCGGGCAGTCCGGCCGGGGGTGCTGAATTCGGCAGCTGGATAGGCAGATTCGGCAGCTGGAATCCCGGGCTCGGGTTGACGGCCGGCGCGTCGGGCACCTTGACCGGAAGGTCCGGCAGCTGAATCCCCGGATTGGGGTTGACGGCCGGCAGGTCCGGAACCTGAGCCGGCGGGTCCGGCAGTTTGACCACCGGGGGAGTCGGCTTGATGACCGGCAGGTCGGGCTTGACCACCGGTGGGTTGGGCTTGATGACCGGCAGGTCGGGCTTGATGACCGGGAGGTCCGGTTTGACCACGGGTGGGTTGGGCTTGATCACTGGCAGGTCGGGTTTGACCACGGGTGGGTTGGGCTTGATGACCGGCAGATCCGGCTTGATCACCGGCAGATCAGGTTTGACGTCCGGTGGGTCCGGCTTGACCACGGGCGGGGTCGGAACCTCGACCGGTGGCTTCGGTGCGGAACTGGGGGGAGTGGGCTTCTTGGCCGGCAGCCCGAGCAAGAACGACAGATCGGGCAGTCCCGACAGGACCGGTGGGCTCGCCGGATGTGCCATGTGGTGCACCGGTTGGGCGCGCAACGCAGGGAGCATCGTCGGCAACGGTGGACCGAACACCGGGGTCGGGGTGAACACCGGGGCCGGGGTGAAGACCGGCGCCGGGGCCAACACCGGCGCGGCAACCGGCACGGCGGGCAGCGAAGCGTGCAGATCCGGTGCGGCCGGGAAATCCAGCGGTGCCGGAGTCGGCAGATCAGGCCTGGGCGGCAACGTCACCGGCGGCAGCGGCAGCGAATCCCACTGGGTCTGACCCAGCAGTGGAGGCTGCCCGCCGGACGGCTGGCCCGCGGGCACCTGCAGATTCGGTGGCGAAAACGGAAACGACAGTGCCCGACCGATATCCGGGCTCAGCGCGACCAGGTTGGGGGTGATGTCCAGTGCCAGCGACACCATCAGGGCCGACGCGGCCGCGAAGGCTGTGGAGGCCAGCGCCGCACCGGCGACCAGCAACGGACGCCGCGTCGGCTGAGGCGCGGCGTGGAAGATCTCGGTCTCGGCGTCGGCCTGTTCGTCGGGAACGGCGCTGTAGGCCAGATCATTGGCCGCGAAACCGGCTCCAGAACCGGCGATATGACCGGGGATGTCGTAGTAACCGGCGATGATGGCGTCGGGGTCGGCCTCCTGGGTATAGGCCAGTGCGGAGGTGTCCCCCTGGGAGGCTTCCAACAACTGTGCCGTGGCCAGCGCTGCGCCGTGAGCCAGTGCCGCCTCGGGATCACGGGGCGCGCTCACCACATGGCGGACCGACGCCTCCAGCCTCGGCCTGATCATGGCCGCATCACCACCGGAGCAGATCAGCAGCAGGCCGTCCGGGCACGTCTCGGGGGTGTTGAGCAGGTCGCCGACAGTGTCCACCACGGCGGTGGCATCGCCGTCGTGCAGGGACTGACGGAAGATCCGGGTGACGGCGCCGTCGCCGCAGTCGACCACGGCCAGGGTTGCATCGGCCGCCTCGACCGACAGCAGTCCCATGCGATCGCAGTTGATCGCCCTGCCCATCTTGTGGGCCAGGCTCGCCGTCGCCAGCGACGGAGAGATCAGGGCGATGTTCGCCTCGCTGTCCAAGCCGGTGGCCGCGAGCTTCGACGCCAGTACATCGGCGGTGGTCGGGTCGGTCACCGTCACCCCGGTTGACACCAGGCGGTTCCCGGCGGTGTCGGCGGCCGCGCGCGCTCCCAGGATCGCGGCGATCGCCGCATCGACGGCCGCGAAATCCCCGCTGTCCGGGCCGGACTCGGTCGGCACGTCGATCGTGTGCTCTTCCAGGATGAGGCCGTCCCCGTTCGCACCGCAGACCAGTACGGTGTGGATGGTGGCGGGTGCGGTCGATCCAAGTGCCACACCGAGAACGACGTCCATTGCTCCTCCGAATTCAGTTATCGACCTGCACGCGCCAGACCACGACGACGAGGGTGTGTCGCGCGCCAGTCACCGGACCGACACCGTTTGTTCACCAATACGAGATCTACCGGGAGCACATGGAAATATGCGATCGTGCGCATAAACAGTGTCTGATGGCTTCTGAAGAATGTCTAACTATTCGGATGTGCATCCGATGCGGACCGGGTGGTTCATGATGGACGCGCAGCTTCGTCGCAGAGCTCGTATCGGCACAGACAGGAGTCAGAGTTGGCCGATTTCGTCGCGTCGATCGACCAGGGCACCACCAGCACTCGCTGCATCATCTTCGACCATGACGGTGCCGAAATCGGCCGTCATCAGCTCGAACACGAGCAGATCCTGCCGCGCGCCGGCTGGGTGGAGCACGACCCGTTCGAGCTGTGGAACCACACCGCGGCGGTGCTGGTCTCAGCACTCAACACCGCGAAGATCCAGGCCTCCAACCTGGCCGCGCTGGGCATTGCCAACCAGCGCGAGACGACGGTGGTGTGGAACCGCAGGACCGGCCAGCCGTACCACAACGCGATCGTGTGGCAGGACACTCGCACCGACCACATCGCCGCAGCATTGGAGCGCGACGGCCACGGCGAGGTGATCCGGCGTAAGGCGGGTCTTCCTCCGGCTACCTACTTCTCCGGCGGCAAGCTGCAGTGGATTCTCGACAATGTCGAGGGTGTGCGCGCCGATGCCGAACGTGGCGACGCCCTGTTCGGCACGTGCGACAGCTGGGTGCTGTGGAACCTGACCGGTGGGCCGCGCGGCGGCGTGCACCTGACCGATGTCACCAACGCCAGCCGCACCATGTTGATGAACCTGGAGACCCTGGACTGGGACGACGAGCTGCTGGCGTTGTTCGCGATTCCGCGGGCCATGTTGCCTCGCATCACCTCGTCGTCGATGCGACGCCGGCATGCGGTCACCGCGAGCACCGGACCGCTGCGCGGCGCGGTGCCGATCGCCGGCATTCTGGGCGACCAGCAGAGCGCCATGGTCGGCCAGGTGTGCCTGTCGGCGGGTGAGGCGAAGAACACCTACGGCACCGGAAACTTCTTGCTGCTCAACACCGGTGAGCAGATCGTCCGTTCCGACAACGGACTGTTGACCACGGTCTGCTACCAGTTCGGCGACGCCAAGCCCGTCTATGCGCTGGAGGGTTCGATCGCGGTCACCGGCTCGGCGGTGCAGTGGTTGCGCGACCAGTTGGGCATCATCAGCGGCGCCACACAGGTCGAGAGTCTCGCCCGCCAGGTCTCTGACAACGGCGGGATGTACTTCGTGCCCGCGTTCTCCGGGCTGTTCGCGCCGTACTGGCGCTCGGATGCGCGTGGCGCGATCGTCGGGCTGTCCCGCTTCAACACCAACGCGCACCTGGCCCGGGCCACGCTGGAGGCTATCTGCTACCAGAGTCGGGACGTGGCCGAGGCGATGGAGGCCGATTCCGGTGTGCACCTAGGGGTTTTGAAGGTCGACGGCGGTATCACCGCCAACGACCTGTGCATGCAGATCCAGGCAGACGTCCTCGGCGTGGACGTGGTCAAACCGGTGGTGGCCGAAACCACGGCACTGGGCGCGGCGTACGCGGCCGGACTCGGCGTCGGGTTCTGGAAGGGGCCCGAGGATCTTCGCGCCAATTGGCGGGAGGATCGGCGCTGGACCCCGAACTGGTCCGACGACCAGCGCGCCGAAGGCTATGCCGGATGGCGAAAGGCCGTGCAGCGCACGCTGGACTGGGTTGAGCTGTCCTGAGAATGGTCCGACGACGTAGGCGCGTGCTGCCCGGCGCGGTGGTCGCGCTGGTCGTGGTGGCCGCCGTCGGCTGGGCGTGGTGGCAGCAGGCCGGGTGGTTCTCCCAGCCGTCGGGTCCGTCGCCGACGTGGACTCCGCCCACGCCGAGCGCTGCGCCGCGCGATCCTGCCTACGACGCCGCCCGCCGAATGCTCGACGCACTGCCGATCAAGGGCTGGGATCGGGTGCAGGACTTCAAACGCCACCGATTCGGTGAGCGCTGGAGCGACGACGTCAACGTCGAATTCGGCCACAACGGCTGCAATACCCGCGATGACATCCTGCGCCGCGACCTGACGGAGGTCCACCTGCGCCGAGGCACCTGCCTGGTGCAGCGCGGCGTCCTGCACGACCCGTACTCGGGTCAGACCATCGAATTCGTCCGGGGCCCGGAGACATCCGAGGCCGTGCAGGTCGACCATCTCGTGTCGTTGGCCGACGCCTGGTACAAGGGCGCGCGGTCCTGGGATGACGCCCGGCGCCGCGACTTCGCCAACGATCCACGCAACCTGCTGGCCGTCAGCGGACAGGCCAACTTCGACAAGGCATTCCGCGACGCCGCCGGCTGGCTGCCGGGCAATGTCGCGTTCGAATGCGAATTCGTGGCCCGTCAGATCACAGTCAAAACCGTTTACGGACTGTGGGTTTCAGCCAACGAGAAGACCGCGCTGCAACGCGTCCTTGGTCGCTGCTGACTACTAGTCCGTTTCGCCGAGGATCCCGTAGATCTCCTTACGGGCGCTGTTGACGATGTCGACAACGCGCTGCTGCTGCTCCGGAGTGCCGGCCTGGCCGGCCTGCATCACCGCACCGAACAGCTGGCCGATCGCGGTGCGCAGACTGATCTGGCCGGGGTCGGCACCGTCGGCGATCGCCTCCCATGGCGGGACCTCGATCTCCCGGGCTGCTGTGCGGCCGTCCTCCGTCAGCTCGAAAAGGCGCTTCTTGCCGTCGGTTTCGCTGCCGCTGATCAATCCCTCGTCGACTAGCATCTGCAGGGTCGGGTACACCGATCCCGGACTGGGGCGCCACAGCCCCTGGCTGCGGTCGGCGATCTGCTGAATGATCTCGTAGCCGTGCATCGGACGCTCGTTCAGCAGCGCCAGGATGGCCAGCCGCACGTCGCCGCGCCGGCTGCGATTGCCACGCCGGTGGCCCCGGTGCCCGGCCGGACCGAAACCGAATCCGAAGCCGGGACCGCCGAATTCGGGGCCGAAACCCGGGCCGAAGTCGCGCCGGAAACTCGGGCCGAAGCCGACTCCGAATCCCGTTGGGCCGCAATGCTCACCGACGTGGTCGCGTAACTGCCTGCGGAACTCGCGCCTGGCCTGCCGGCGTACTGGGCCGAATCCGAAACCGCCGGGGTGGCCGGGGCCTTCTGTGAAGGGTCCGCCGGGCGGACCGAAGGGGATGTTCATTCGTCACCTCAATGCTCTCGAAAGGGAGCGTCCATCACTCCCGATATGTTGACGATATATCGGGAACTATCGAGATGCAACGGTTGATCGTGCGGTTGCTCAGCGCGGCGGGGCAAAACCTCCGGTACCCGGGGGCGCCCACGGTCCGGGCGCGGGCGGGAAAGCAGAGTAGGGAACCCCAGAGTGCAACCGGGCCAGCTCGCGCTGATGCCGCTCGGCGAGCACCGCCGCCAGCACCAGCTCCGGCGGGGCGTCCGGGGGCGGCGGAGGTGAGATGTGCGCGAGCACCTCACCGGAGATCCGATACGCCATCATCTGCCGGGTGTGCGGGTCCAGCTGTGCCGCACGGCCCAGGAATTGCCTTGCCAGCTCCGCGGATTCGGTCCGCAGCCCCGACAGTTGCAGTGCGGACGCCCACCAGGCCAGCCCGGGCGGCATCAACGGCGGCGGCGCCGCCGTCGGCCCGCGCTCGCTGATCACGATGGTGCCGGCGAAGATATCGCCCAGCCGCTTGCCCCGAGGTGACAGCAGGCTGCAGATCACCGCCGGGCTACCGGTCAGGGCCCAGATCTCCACCACCGCGGCCAGCGCCCGAAACAGCGCCTGCCGGAAGCGTTCCGGGCCACCGTCGTCGGAGACCACCCGCAGGCCCATCGCCATCTTCCCCAGCGACCGGCCCCGGGTCGCGGTCTCCATCGCGACCGGATAGCCCACCAGCAGCAGCACCGCGAAGACGATCATGATCGCCGCGGTCAGGGCGCCGTCGAAGCGGCCCAGGGTGGTCGCCCACAGCACCATCGAGCAGACGTAGCCCACCATGACGACGGTGATGTCGATCAGCGCGCTGACCGCCCGCACCGGCAGCTGCGCGATCGCGATGTCGAGGACGACGGCGTCACCGGTCACCAGCTCAGGGCTGCGGTTGGACATAGAGCAGACGCTACCCGCGATCCGATACGGCGATGAGTTCCGACGTTAGGCTCGACGGCGTGGATGTCGACGCCTTCGTGCTGACCCATCGCCCCGCCTGGAATCGACTCGAGTCGCTGGTCAAGAAGCGTCGCAGGCTGACCGGCGCCGAGGTCGACGAACTGGTGGAGCTCTATCAGCGGGTGTCCACGCATCTGTCGATGCTGCGGTCGTCATCCTCGGACGCCGCGCTCATCGGCCGGCTGTCCACCCTGGTGGCGCGCTCGCGGGCCGCCGTCACCGGTGCCCACGCGCCGCTGGCCTCGGAGTTCGTCCGGTTCGCGACGGTGTCGTTCCCGGTGGTCGCCTACCGGGCCTGGCGGTGGTGGCTGGGCACCGCTGTCGTGTTCCTGGCGGTCGCCACGGTCATCGCCTGCTGGGTGGCCGGCAATCCCGATGTGCAGGCGGTGATCGGCACTCCCGCGGAGATCGACAGGTTGGTCAATCACGACTTCGAGGCGTACTACAGCGACCATCCCGCCGGATCCTTCGCCCTGCAGGTCTGGTTGAACAACGCCTGGGTTGCCGCGCGCGCCATCGCGTTCGCCGTCCTATTGGGTCTGCCGATCCCGGCGCTGCTGTTGGCCAACGCCGCCAACCTCGGGGTGGGACTCGGTTTGATGTTCCAGGCCGGCCGGGGCGGGTTCATGCTGGGCCTGCTCATCCCGCACGGCCTGCTGGAGCTGACCGCGGTGTTCCTGGCCGGCGCGGTGGGGATGCGGCTGGGCTGGACGGTGATCGCCCCGGGCGACCGGCCCCGCGGACAGGTGCTCGCCGAGCAGGGCCGGGCTGTCGTCGCGGTCGCGGTGGGACTGGTGGTGGTGCTGGGCGCATCCGGGTTGATCGAGGCGATGGTGACTCCGTCGGCGTTCCCGACGTGGCTGCGGATCGGCATCGGGGTGCTCGCCGAGGCGGTGTTTCTGGGCTACGTGGTGCACTTCGGCCGCAAGGCGGTCGCCGCAGACGAGACCGGCGACATCGCCGACGCCCCCGACGTGGTGCCCACCAGTTAGAGCCGCCCGGCGGCCTTCATCGCCAGATAGGCATCGGCCAGCGCCGGCGCCAACTCGTCGGGCGGGGCGTCGATGACGTCCACTCCGGCGCGACGCAACCGGGCCGCTATCGCCTGCCGCTGATTGCGGGAGCGTTCCGCAGCACCCGCGTCGTAGACCGCTGCCGCGTCGGCGCGCCCCTGAGCCAGGCGTTCCACCCGCGGATCGGCGACCGCGGCCAGGATCACCTGGTGTTCGGCGGTCAGCTTCGGCAGGACTGGCAGCAGGCCCTCTTCCAGGGCGGAGGCATTCAGATCGGTCAGCAGCACCACCAGATTGTCGCGGCGCGCCCGCCGCGACAGCGTGGCCAGCATCGCCGTGGCGTCCGATTCGACCAGGGCCGGCTGCAGCGGCGCCATCGCGTCGACCAGTTGGGCGAACAGTCGGGTGCGGGAGGCGCCGAACACACCGGCCCGGGTCACCTGATCGTGGGCGAGCAGGTCGACGTGATCGCCGGCACGTAATGCCAACGCCGCCAGCAACAGTGCCGCGTCCATCGACCAGTCCAGCCGGGGCCAGCCCGCCGGATCGCGCGAGGTCGGGTCCACGCCGATCCGGCCGGCTGCGGTCCGGCCGGTGTCCAGCACGATCACCACCCGCCGGTCGCGTTCGGGCCGCCAGGTCCGCACCACCACATCGGCGCGCCGGGCGGTGGCCCGCCAGTCGATCGAGCGCACGTCGTCGCCGGCGACGTACTCGCGCAGGGAGTCGAATTCGCTGCCCTGACCGCGGACCAGTGCGGGCAGGTTCCCGTCGATCTCCCGCAGCCGGGCCAATCGGGCCGGCAGGTGCCGGCGGGACAGGAACGGGGGCAGCACCCGCACCTGGCCGGGAACGGTCCTGGAGCGCTGACGCCCGGCCAGGCCCAGCGGGCCGATCGAACGGACGGTGACCCGGGCGGCGCACTGGTCGCCACGACGGCTCGGCCGCAGCACGGTGACCACTCGGTGCTCCCGCTCGGCGGGTAGGTCCAGCGGGTGGGCGCGTGGCGCGGCGCATGCACTGGGCGGCCAGGCGTCGCGCACCTGGCCGCGTAACCGGCGGCCGCCGTTGATGATCGACAGGGTGGTCGGCACCGACTCGCCCAGCCGGACGGCGCCGTCCATGGAGCGGTTGAAGCGCAACACGGCCGGGTCGGCGGCCAGCGCCGCGTCGATCACCACCGCGATTCCGAGACCGGCCAGCAATACCGCGAACGCCGTCGCCGGCCACGGGGCCAGCGCGACGGGCAGGGCGCAGATCAGCGCGATCAGCGCGGCGCGACCGGTCAGGATCACCAGCGCGGCACCGGAACCGAGGCCAGGATGCCGTCGAGAACGCCGTCGGTGCTGGCGCCCTCGAGTTCGGCTTCCGGGCGTAGCATCACCCGGTGCCGCAGCGTGGACCGGGCCATCGCCTTGACGTCGTCGGGCGTGACGTAGTTGCGCCCGGACAGCCACGCCCACGACCGCGACGTGGCCAGCAGGGCGGTCGCCCCGCGGGGTGAGACCCCCAACTGCAGGGCCGGGGAGTGCCGGGTCGCCGCCACCACGTCGACGATGTAGCCCAGCACCTGGTCGGCCACCAGCACCTGGCGCACCGCGTCGCGTCCGGCCGCCAGGTCCTCGGCGCCGGCCACCGCAGTGACCGCGGACAGGTCGTGCGGGTCGAAACCCCGGGCGTGCCGGGCCAGGATGTCGATCTCGGCATCCCGTACCGGCAGCGGCACATTCAGTTTGAGCAGGAACCGGTCGAGTTGTGCCTCGGGCAACCGGTAGGTGCCCTCGTACTCGATCGGGTTCGCGGTGGCCGCCACGATGAACGGGTCGGGCAGCGGTTCGGCGGTGCCGTCCACGCTGACCTGGCGTTCCTCCATCGCCTCCAGCAGGGCCGCTTGGGTTTTCGGCGGAGTGCGGTTGATCTCGTCGGCCAGCAGCAGGTTGGTGAAGACCGGGCCGGGCCGGAACACGAACTGTGCGGTCTTGGTGTCGTACACCAGGGAGCCGGTGATGTCGCCGGGCATCAGGTCCGGGGTGAACTGGATGCGTTTGAAGTCCAGCCGCAACGCCGCGCCGAGGGTGCGGACCAGCAGCGTCTTCGCCACGCCCGGAACACCTTCGAGCAACACATGGCCGCGGCACAACAGGGCGATCATCAGTCCGCTGACCACGGCGTCCTGACCGACCACCACCTTGGCGACTTCGGTGCGCACCGCCATCAGGGCTTCGCGCGCTGCCGCGGCCGCCGGATTCTGTGGGGGATTCTGTGTCACGAGTGGGTGACCTGCCTTTCGATGTCGTCGAGTGCGTTTGCCAGACGCACCAGGGCGTCGTCGGAGTCCGGAGCGGGCCCGAACAGGGTGTGCCACAGCAGGTCCGGGTGCCCGCCGATACGTTGCGTCACCGCGGCGATCAGGATGCCGGGATCCGGTGCGGGCCCCAGGCCCAGTCGGGGGGCCAATCGCCGCAGTGTGGCGGTGCGCAGCGCCGCCGCTGCGCGGTCGCGGGCCCGCCGCGAACGGTAGAGCCGACCCAGGCCCTCGACGGTCTCCGATGCGCGCACCACGACCGGCAGCGGCTCGGCCACCAGCGGTCCGAGCCGGCGGCCCTTCCACAGCGCCGCCAGTGCCAACGCGACGCACAGCTGCCAGACCAGCCAGCGCACGCCGGATGGGATGAGATCGGAAATCGTTGCGGTTCCGGCTTTTCCGCCCTCAATGCGTTGCGGTGCGTACCAGATCAGGCGCTCCCGCGCGCCGGCGAGGTTCATCGCCAGCGCGGCATTGCCCGCACGTGCCAGATCGGTGTTCGTCATGAAGGACGCGCTGCCGATCACCGTGACGGTCCGATCGCCGCTGTGGTAGCGCACCAGTGCACCCTCGTAGCAGCTGCGGACCGGCTGGCCGTGCTCGGCGGCGTATGTCGCGGTGGTGCGCAGATCGACCGACCCGGCGCGTTCGGCCGCCCGCATCCGGCAATCGGGTTCGGCGGTGAACGCCCGCGGTGGCCCGGATCGGATCGCCGGGGCCAGGGCCTTACGGGCCCGGGCATCGGGCGCCACCAACAGCAGGTCGCCGGGAACCTGAGCCAACCGGTCCAACAGCGCCCCAGCATCCGGGCCGGCGATGCGCTGGGTCTCGGCCACCAGCACCAGTGTGTCCGGGCGTGCCTCGCGGGCGACATCGCTGACGGTGTCGGCGACCACCACCTCGACACCGCGGTCGCGCAACAACGTCACCAGGGCGTGCGCGCCGTCGGGTCCGGTGGCGTTCGCATCCATCCGGCCACCCGGCCGCGGGCTGCCCAGGTAGGTGCCCACCGCGGCAACCACCACGATCACCGCCAGGGCCAACACCGCCCACAGCCACGTCCGCCGCGTCGTCGTCACCGGTGTTGCCGCCGCTGCGCTGTGGCCCGCACCTGATCGTCGAGCTCGGCGACAATCCGGTAGCCGTCCGGGGTGGCCGGCAGCTCGCCGTAGTTGACGTCGTTGAAGGTCTCAGCCGCCCGGAACAACTCGCCCGTCAGCCCGGGCAGGGCCGCACCGGCGTCGCGGGCCAGTTCGGTGGCGGTACGTCCCGGGGCGGGATGGACCACCCCGGTCTCCTCGAGTTCGCGGGCCACCGCCCGCAACCGGTGCCGGATCGCCTCGGCCCAATCCGCCGCCGCCGCGCAGCGCTGCGCGGTCGCGCGGTGTTCGGCGGCGCTGAGCGCTGCGGTGCCGAACAGCGGCCGATCACGGCGGCGGTCACGCAGGGTGCGGCGGCCGACGTGAACGGCGACCAGCGCCGCCGCCACGAGCAGGATCAGCAGCAGGCTGATGGTGAACCACCCGCCGGGCAGTTCTGCGCCCTTGATCACCAGCCGTCGCACCAGCGACTCGATGAAGTCGATGAACTGCTGCTTCGGCGACGGCCGCGGGTAGATCGGTTTGCTCAGTTCCCGTTCCGCGGCCTCGCGGGCGGTGTCGCTGTCGATGTCGACGCCTGCCACAACGCCGCCTTCACCCCAGTGGCCGGGTCAGCCACAAGCCGTCGGTGGACGCGGCGAGGTGCGGCCCGTTCATCGCCCCGGTCCGCAGGACCAGATCGAATGCCTCGGCCCGGATGCGGCGATCGGTGTACAGCAGCACCGCCACACCGGCGGTGAAGGGCAGCACGATGATCTGGCCGATGGTTGCGCCCACCCGGGCGAACACGCTCAGCTGCGCTGCGCCGAGAGTGGCGTCCGCGCCGTGGTTGATCGCCATCCCGATGATGTCGAACGGGAACGCCACCGCGCTGCTGACCAGGGACGCGATCAGGCCGGTCAGGATCATGATCCCCAGTACCCGCCAGAAACTGTTGCGCACCAAGGCATATGACCGTCGGATTGACTCCATCACCGGTTGGCGTTCCAGCACGATCACCGTCGGCGCGAAGATCAGCACGGCGTAGCCGAACCCCAGCGCCGCGATCAGCCCCAACACCAGTGGCAGGCCGACCAGCACCGCGGCACCCGGTCCTGCGGTGCCCCCGGCGACGGTGATGATTATGGCCACCACGCCGAACAACAACACCGCGGCCAGCCCGAGCAGGGCGGTCAGGCCGATCAACGCCGCGAAGCGGGTTCGCACGATCGCCCAGGCTTCGCCCATGGTGATGGGTGAGCCGAACACCGCGCGCCCGACGACGGCGGTGAGCATCCCGGTCAACACGACGGTGCCCAGTCCGGTGACGATGCCGGCGCCGACCATCGCGGTCATCCACGGCCCCACGTCACCCAGGGTCATCTCGTCGGGCGACGAACCGGTGCGCGACGGTCCGAGCGCTGACATCAGCCCGAATTGGGCGATCCCGTTGATGATCTGGGTGGCCACCACGACGATCGCGGTCAGGCCGAGCACGACCTTCGGGTTGGCCCGGACGTAGCCGACCGCCCCGTTGTAGATGTCGGTCAGGCTCAGTGGGCGCAGCGGGATCACTCCGGGCTTGAGTTCAGGCTGCGGATAACCCGGGGGCGGGCCGTAGCCGGGCGCCGGGGGATACGGCGGATAGCCCGGGGGTGGCGGGCCGAAACCGGGTGGCGGGCCGAAACCCGGTGGCGGGGAGTCGTAACCCGGGGGCGGGCCGTAACCCGGGGGCGGGCCGTAACCCGGGGGCGGGCCGTAACCCGGGGGCGGGCCGTAACCCGGGGGCGGACCGTAACCGGGATGGGGGCCGTACCCGGGTGGCGGCGGCCCGTAACCGGGCGGCGGACCGTAACCGGGCGGCGGACCGTAACCGGGCGGCGGGCCGTAGCCGGGCGGGGGAAAGCCGGGGCCGGGGTAGCCGGGCGGTGGCGGATTCACCATATGGCCGAGCGTAGCGTTATGCGGCATGGCGGAACTCAAATCTCAGTTGCGGGCCGACCTGACCGCGGCGATGAAGGCACAGGACAAGATGCGCACCGCGACTTTGCGGATGCTGCTGGCCGCGATCCAAACCGAGGAGGTCTCCGGCAAGGAGGCCCGCGAGCTGACCGACGAGGACGTGCTCAAGGTGCTGGCGCGCGAGGCCCGAAAGCGTGCCGAGGCGGCCGCGATCTACACCGAGAACGGCCGCGGTGTGCTCGCCGCCGAGGAGCACGCCGAGGCGCGGATCATCGACGAGTACCTGCCGGCGCCGCTCACTGAGGCGGAACTGGCGGACGTCGTCGACACCGCGATCGCCCAGGTGGCCGAACAACTCGGGGAGCGGCCGCACATGAAGCACATGGGCCAGGTGATGAAGGCGGCCACCGCGATTGCCGCGGGCAAGGCCGACGGCTCCCGACTGTCTGCCGCGGTCAAGGACCGCCTCTAGCGATCGCCCGATGGGATCGGCGCCGATCGAGGACTACGCGCTGCTCGGTGACCTGCACACCGCGGCGCTGTTGGGCCGCGACGGCAGCATCGACTGGCTGTGCCTGCCCCGCTTCGACTCTCCGGCGTGCTTCGCGGCGCTGCTGCACGACGAATCCGCCGGTCACTGGCGTATCGCCCCAGCCGGTGGTGGCCCGGCCGCCCGGCGCGGCTACCGCGGCGACACCCTGATCGTCGACAGCGAATGGGACACCGCCGACGGCACGGTACGGGTCACCGACTTCATGCCGCCGCGCGGTAAAGCCGCCGACGTGGTTCGGATCGTCGAGGGGGTGTCCGGCCGGGTATCGATGCGGATGGACCTGGTGATCCGATTCGACTACGGCAATGTGGTGCCCTGGATGCGCCGCAGCGACTACGGGCTGATCGCGGTGGCCGGACCGGATACCGTCTGTCTGACCACGCCGGTGGCCACCCGGGGCGAAAACCTCACCACCGTAGCGGAATTCGAGGTGTCCGCCGGCGAGAAGGTGCCGTTCGTGCTGACCCATACACCGTCGCATCTGCTGCCCGACGCGGTGCGATCGGAGGCGATGCGCGCGCTGGGGAAGACGGAGGCGTTCTGGCAGAACTGGATCGACCAGTGCCGGTACGAGGGCCAATGGGCCGACGCGGTGCGCCGCGCGGTGATCACACTCAAGGCGCTGACCTACGCCCCCACCGGCGGGATCGTCGCCGCCGCGACCACGTCTCTGCCGGAAGTCATTGGTGGGGTCCGCAATTGGGACTACCGGTACTGCTGGCTGCGGGACGCCACCTTCACCCTTCAGGCATTGCTGGGCACCGGCTACGTCGCTGAAGCCAAGGCCTGGCGGGAATGGCTGGTGCGTGCGGTGGCGGGCGACCCGGCCAAGCTGCAGATCATGTACGGCCTGGACGGCACCCGCCGGTTGCCGGAGCAGACGCTGGATTGGCTGGCCGGATATGCCGGGTCGGCGCCGGTGCGAGTCGGCAACGCGGCTGCCGGGCAGTTCCAGCTCGACGTCTGGGGCGAGGTGCTCGACGGGCTGAACCTGGTGCTGGACTCCGGGCTGGAATGCGAGGACACCGCCTGGGACATCCAGCGCGCCCTACTGGACTTCCTCGAAGGCCACTGGAACCGGCCCGATGCCAGCCTGTGGGAAGTCCGTGGCCCGCAACGCCATTTCGTGCATTCCAAGGTGATGGCCTGGGCCGGGGTGGACCGCGCGGTGCACGCCATCGAGACCCACGGGCGGCCGGGCCCGGCCGAGCGGTGGCGGGTGCTGGCCGACACCATCCACGCCGACGTCTGCGCGAACGGCTTCGACGCCGAGCGCGGAACCTTCACCCAGTCCTATGGTTCAGCCGGCCTGGATTCGGCCCTGCTGCTCATCCCGCGGGTGGGTTTCCTGCCGTGGGACGACCCCCGGGTGGTGGGGACGGTCGAGGCGGTGCAGCGTGAGCTGTCCAGTGACGGATTCCTGAGGCGCTACCAGGCCGACGAGGGCTCGGTGGACGGGCTGCCCGGCACCGAGGGTGCGTTCCTGGTGTGCACGTTCTGGCTGGCCGACGCACTGCACGGCATCGGACGCCGCGACGAGGCCCGCGCCCTGTTCGAGCGGCTCCTGGGCCTGCGCAACGATGTCGGGCTGCTCAGCGAGGAATACGACACCGTAGCCGGGCGCCAGGTCGGCAACACCCCGCAGGCGTTCTCGATGGTGGGTCTGGTCAACACGGCCCGGGCGCTGGGCGGCGAATCGACCCGGACTTGGCGCTGGGCGCCGACGGCCTAGAAACACGGCGGCACTTGCGATGGCCGGATTCCGGCATCGTGGTCGCCGAGTGGCTCGTCCCACTCAGTCGTGGTTGAAGTGTGCCGAGAGCGCGATCAGGATGCTGACGATGATCAGGATCGCGATGATCGGCAGTACCCACGGGAGCACTACTTCCATCACGACTCCAGCCTAGGCCGGTATCCGCAGTCGAGACGGGTCTTCTGACGCAAAACGGCCTCGGCCGGGCTATCCCAGGTCAGGGCTGCTCTCACATGGTGGGGTGACAGGATCTGCTATTCCGCTGGGCGGAAATAAGGTTCGACCGTGCCGCTGAGCTTGACGACCATCGGATTTCCGCGGCGATCTTTGGCGGTCGGGACTTCCACACGCACCCAACCCTCGGCCACGTTGTATTCGTGCACATTGGTTCTCTCGGCGCCGTTGAAGCGAACTCCCACGTCGCGGCGGAGCACCTCTTCGTTGTAGAAGGCGCTGCGCGGATCGATGGAGAGGTGATTCGGTGGAACGTCTGTGTTCTGATCCTCGGACATGATGACTTTCGTTGAATGCTGCGCAAAAGTTCGTGGATTCGGTTCTCTAAGAACCTACGCGACCCGGTAGTGGCGGGTTCGGTGCAGGTCTTGGCGGGCCGCGCTCAGCGGGGATTTCAACTGTGGACCCCAACAGCGAAGGGCCCCGACCGAATTGACCGGTCTGAGCCCTCTACCTGCAACAACCTGAGTCGGGGTGACAGGATTTGAACCTGCGACCTCTTCGTCCCGAACGAAGCACGCTACCAAGCTGCGCCACACCCCGTGTGAAGCCACGACAGCGTATCGCACCGCCCCGGCTGCTAGCCAAACGCCCAGCCCAAGGCTATCGCGGCGCAGGTCACTGGGTCCACGACGCCATGAGACGCCCCACATTTGGGCGTGGGAAGTTCGCAATCATAGACGGACTTAGGCAGACTGGCTAATAAGGTTTAGTGCTGAAGGAGTCAGATCATGACGCTGTTGGGCGGCGCGGTGTATGCCGGGTTCTTCGCTCTGGCTGCGCTGTGGCTCGTGGCCACCAATCCCGATACCGCTGAAGAGCGGGCTCACGCAGGCGCGAAACGGCAGGACCGCTCGAACTCGGCCAGCACCGCTGCTGGGCCGGTCGGGTCCAGGCCCTGCTGAGCCAGCCAGTCGTCGCAGTAGTAGGTGTCGGTGTAACGGTCCCCGCTGTCAGCCAGCAGGGTCACCACCGACCCGCTGCGGCCGTCTGCGACCATCTCCGCCAGCAGTCCGAACGCCCCCCAGATGTTGGTTCCGGTCGAAGCACCCACCCGTCGGCCCAGCACCGCGCTGACGTGCCGCGCCGCCGCCACTGAGCCCGCATCGGGCACCGCCACCATCCGGTCCACCACCCCCGGCAGAAACGACGGCTCCACGCGCGGGCGCCCGATGCCCTCGATGCGCGACGACTCCTCGAGCATCAGGTCGTACCGGCACTGCTCGTAGGCCGGGTAGAACGCCGAAAACTCGGGGTCGACCACGCACAGCCGGGTGGCGTGCCGGCGATACCGGATATAGCGCCCGATGGTCGCGCTGGTGCCGCCGGTACCGGCACCCACCACGATCCAAGCCGGGATCGGATGGGCCTCGTCGCGCATCTGGGAGAAGATCGACTCGGCGATGTTGTTGTTGCCGCGCCAGTCGGTGGCCCGCTCGGCGTTGGTGAACTGATCCAGGTAGTGCCCGCCGGTGTCGGCGGCGATCCGCTCCGCTTCGGCGTAGACGTCCCCGGAGTGCTGCACGAAGTGGCAGCGCCCACCCTGTGCCTCGATCAGCGCCACTTTCGACGCGCTGGTGGATGCCGGCATCACCGCGACGAACGGCAGCCCCAGCAGGGCGGCGAAGTAGGCCTCGGAAACCGCCGTCGACCCCGATGACGCCTCGACTACCGTGGTGCCCTCGGCGATCCAGCCGTTGCACAGCCCGTAGAGGAACAGTGAGCGGGCCAGCCGATGCTTCAGACTGCCGGTGATGTGGGTGGTCTCGTCCTTGAGATACAGCGCCACGTCGACATCGGCGGCCCACGCCGACGGCAGCGGGTAACGCAGCAGATGGGTGTCGGCGCTACGCCGGGCGTCGGCCTCGATCAGCCGGATCGCGTTGTCGGCCCAGCGGCGCGGATGCCCGTGGTCGGCCGTCAGGGTGGTCAACGGGCCGATACGGAAGGCTGCGTGAAGTCGCGGGTGAGGCGTGAGTCGTCGCCGCCGGTCGGCGCCGGAACCAGCGTGAGCAGTGTGGCCTCGGGGCGGCAGGCGAATCGCACCGGCGCGAACGGCGAGGTACCGATGCCGGCCGAGACGTGCAGCCGCATGTGGGCGCCCCACTGGGACGGTCCCTTGACCCGGGAGCGGTCCAGGCCGCAGTTGGTCACCAGGGCGCCGTAGAGCGGCACGCACAGCTGCCCGCCGTGGGTGTGGCCGGCCATCACCAGCTGGTAGCCGTCGCCGGAGAACCGGTCCAGCACCCTCGGCTCCGGCGAGTGGGTCAGGCCCAGACGCAGATTGGCGGTGGGGTCGGCCGGCCCGGCGATGGTGTCGTAGCGGTCCCGCTCGATGTGTGGATCGTCGACGCCGGCCGCGGCGATCCGCTGACCGGCCACCTCGAACTCGCGGCGGGTGTGGGTCAGATCCAGCCAGCCGCGCTCGGTGAACGCCGCTCGCAGATCCTGCCAGGGCAGCGCGGTGCCGTAGACGCGATGCGTCGGCTTGGTCAGGTACTTCGCCGGGTTCTTCAGTCGCGGCCCGAAATAGTCGTTGCTGCCGAAGACGAACACTCCCGGCACCGACAGCAGGTCGCCGAGGGCCTGCACCACCGCCGGCACCGCCTTCGGGTGGGCCAGGTTGTCGCCGGTGTTGACCACCAGGTCCGGCTCCAACCGGACCAGATCCCGCAGCCAGGCCTGTTTGCGGCGTTGGCCGGGGCGCATGTGGATGTCGCTGATGTGCAGCACCCGAAGCGGCGATGAGCCGGGATCCAGCACGGGCATCGTCGCCTCACGCACCACGAAAGCGTTGCGCTCGATGATCGCGCCGTAGCCGATGGCGAGTGCCGCCGGCCCGAGTGCCGCCGATGCGGCGATAACGGACCGGGTCAGGGCGGGTGATGGGGCCATGGGGTTCAGACTACTGCGCCCGCACCGGGCCACCGTGGTTACGGCGGCGGCGCCGGGGGCGGCAGCAGGGGAATGGTGATCGGCGGCAGTCCCGGGATCTCCACGACCGTCGAACCGATCGGTGGCGGCATGCCCTCCGGTGGCGGTGGCGGCGGTGGCGGGATGCCGTTGCTGATATCGATGGTGATGATCGAGCCGGGAATGGTCTGCCCGCTCGGCGAGGTACCGACGACCGCTCCGGAGCGGGCGCTGCTGTTGACCCAGTTCGGCTGCTCGGCGACCTGGAACCCGACCTCCTTGAGTCGAAGGCGGGCTACGTCGACATCCAGGCCTGTGACAGAGGGAACCCGCGAGTTGGGTCCGCCGTCGACGTAGCGCGGGTCGGTCGGCGGCATGATGACGTCGCCGAAGTCGGTGGCGATCGGCTTCATCGCGGCGAACCAGGTCCGGGCCGGTTCGTTGCCGCCGTACAGGTCGCCGTCGCCGCAGTGCCGCAGCGGGAATGAGCACAGGTCGCCAGGCGAGCTGGAGTCGTCGAAGATGTAGTTCGCCGCCGCGTAGCGGTTGGTGAAACCCATGAAGCCCGAGGACCGGTGCGCCTCGGTGGTGCCGGTCTTGCCGGCCATCGGCAGGTCCCAGCCCACCGAGCCCGCCGCGGGTGCCGCGGTGCCGCCGCCGGCGATGTCCTTGCTCAGCGCGTTGGCCAGCGTGTTCGCCAATCCCTCGGGAACCACCCGGTCGCAGGCCTCGGTGGCGACAACCACCTCGTTGCCGTTGCGGTCGAAGACCTTGTCGATCGGATTCGGCGGGCACCAGACGCCGCCGGACGCCAGGGTGGCGGCGACGTTGGACAGCTCCAGTGCGTTGACCTCGATCGGGCCCAGGGTGAACGACCCCAGGTTCTGCCGCTTGACGAAGTCGGCCAGGCTCTCGTTGCTGTCCGGGTCGTAGTCGCGGGCGGTGCCGGGATCGGCGTAGGAGCGCAGCCCCAGTTTGATTGCCATATCGACGGTCCGCCCCACCCCGACCTGCGAGATCAGCTTGGCGAACGCGGTGTTGGGCGAGGTGGCCAGCGCGGTGGAGACGTTCATCGGCGACCGGTAGGGCGCGACGTTGACCACGCACCAGGTCTCCTTGGGGCAGCCCTTGGCGCCGCCACTGCCCATGCCCTTGGTCTGGAACCGGCCCGGCACCTCGAGATCGGCGCTGATGCCCATGCCCATCTCCAGGGCGGCGGCCACCGTGAATGTCTTGAAGATCGACCCGGCGCCGTCACCGACCAGCGAGAACGGTTGCGGTCGCATGGTTTCGCCGAGGTCGGCGTTGAGCCCGTAGGTGCGGTTGCTGGCCATCGCCAACACCGGGTGCCCGTCGCTGCCGGGTTTGATCACGCTCATCACGCTGGCGGCGCCCTGCACGTTCGGGTTGGCGAAACTGTCGATCGCCTGCTTGACCGGGCCCTGCACGTCGGGGTCCAGCGTCGTGTGGATCACGTAGCCGCCGCGGGCCACCTGTTCCTTGCTGATTCCTGCCCGCACCAGGTACTCCTGCACGTAATCGCAGAAGAAGGCCCGGTCGCCGGCCGCGATGCAGCCGCGCGGCAGCTCGTTGGGTTGCGGCAGGATGCCCAGCGGCTCGTGTTTGGCCGCCCGTAGCGCCTCGGCTTCGGCCGGCAGGTTCTCGATCATGGTGTCCAGAACCAGGTTTCGCCGTGCCAGTGCGCCCTCGGGATTGTCGTAGGGGTTCAGCGTGCTGGTCGACTGCACCATTCCGGCCAGCAGCGCCGACTGCTGCCAGTTCAGGTCCGAGGCGTCGACGCCGAAGTAGGTCTGCGCCGCGTCCTGGATGCCGAACGAATTGTTGCCGAACGACACCAGGTTCAGGTAGCGGGTCAGGATCTGCGGCTTGCTGAACGTCCGGTCCAGAGTCAGTGCCATCCGGATCTCACGCAGCTTGCGCGCCGGGGTGGTCTCGATGGCGGCGCGCTTCTCGGCGTCGGTCTGGGCCAGCACCAGCAACTGGTAGTTCTTGATGTACTGCTGCTCGAGGGTCGACCCGCCGCGGGTGTCGACGTCGCCGGAGGCGTAGCCCGCCAGGCCGGTCAGCGTGCCCTTCCAGTCCACACCGCTGTGCTCGGCGAACCGCTTGTCCTCGATGGACACGATCGCCAGCTTCATCGTGTCGGCGATCTTGTCGTTGGGAACTTCGAAGCGGCGCTGCGAATACAGCCACGCGATCGTGTTGCCCTTGGCGTCGACCATGGTGGTCACCGCGGGCACGTCGCCGCTGACCAGCTGGGCCGATCCGTTGGCCACCACGTCGGACGCACGATTGGAGATCAGGCCGATTCCACCGGCGACCGGGAACAGCAGTGCCGCGAGCAACACGGCAGCGAGCAGGCAGCACCCGGCCAGCTTGAACACGGCAGGGCCGGTCGGGGGACGCTCCGACATGGTTAACACCCTAGCGTCGGTATCAGATGTCGCTCGCCGAAGACCCCGAACCCGGATCCGGGCTTTGCTGTTGGTGCCAGAAAACACCGGCTCGGGATGGATCGCAGCGGCCCGAAGTGGCCCCGATCATGATCGGACTGCACGGTTGTCCCAAAAAAGGGGGCTCCTACCTGTTGCGCAGATGCCACCTGACCACCTAACTTGGACAGCAAGTGCGATTCAGGTAACACTGATGACACGATGTGGCGTAGATCGCAATGGTGGTCGCCATGGTGGTCGACGTTGATGTTGAATAGGTGGCTGCGGGGGCGGCCGGGACGGAGGATCGTCAGTGTCTGTTACACGGCCAGCGGTTCACAACACCGACATTCCGGCGACTGCAGTCGCCAGGACCGTCCTGCGAGGATCGCAGGACGAGGGCAGGATCGCCTGGGTTGCCAAGGCGTTGTGCCGCACCGCAGACCCCGATGAACTCTTTGTACGCGGGGCCGCGCAGCGCAAAGCCGCGGTGATCTGCCGGCACTGCCCGGTGGTTCTCGATTGTCTGGCCGACGCCCTGGACAACCGCGTCGAATTCGGCGTGTGGGGCGGTATGACCGAGCGGCAGCGCCGGGCACTGCTCAAGCAGCACCCCGAGGTGACCTCCTGGCGGGAGTACTTCGCGGCCCAGCGCAAGCAGCGCGACGCGGGCTGACGCGCCGCTGCGTCCTACCTTCTGCGTCCTACTTCTGCGCCGTGAGCTGATCGGCGATCGCGCCGAGCGCCTCCAAATCGGAGACGTCGAACGGCAGTGACGGCACCCCCACGATGGGAACCCGCGGGTTCGCGTGGGTGAAGCGCGACAGCAGCCGGACCTCACGCTTGGCGGTGGCGCCGCGTTCGGCGTGAATCTGCAGCGCCGCAGTGGTGAGCGCCCTCGTTCCTTCCGGCAGCGACGCACTGACCTGGGGCTCCCGCAGCGTCTCGATCGCGTCGATGGCGCGCTCGATGGGCAGGTCGCACAACATCGGATGAGTGCGGTTGAGAATCAGGCCCGCCAGTGGCATGTGCTCCTGGGAGAGCCGGTCGACGAAGAACGACGCCTCCCGCAGTGCGTCGGGCTCGGCTGCCGACACCACCACGAACTGGGTGCCGCGGCGCTTGAGCAGGTCGTAGGTGCGATCTGCCTTCTCCCGGAAGCCGCCGAAAGTGGCATCGAGGGACTGTACGAAATTCGCTGCATCGGAAAGCATCTGCGAACCCAGCACGGTGGACAGGGCCTTCATCGCCAGGCCGAGCGCACCGGCGACCAATTTGCCGATGCCCCGTCCGGGACCCAGCAGCAACTTCCACAGCCGGCTGTCCATGAAGCTGCCCAGTCGCTTCGGTGCGTCCAGGAAGTCCAGGGCGTTACGCGACGGTGGGGTGTCGACCACCACCAGGTCCCAGCGGTCCTCGGCGAGAAGCTGGCCGAGTTTCTCCATCGCCATGTACTCCTGCGTGCCCGAGAGCGAGGTGGCGACCGTTTGATAGAACTGGTTGCCCAGGATCGCCTCGGCCCGCTCCGGGCCGGAGTACTGCGTCACCATCTCGTCGAAGGTGCGGCGCATGTCGAGCATCATCGCGTGCAGCTGACCGGGCACTTCCGCGGGCAGTTGCACCCGCTGCGGGTTATTGCCGAGGTCGTCGATGCCCAGCGCCTGCGCCAGCCGGCGGGCCGGGTCGATGGTCAGCACGACCACGGTGCGGCCGTATTCGGCGGCCCGCAGCGCCATCGACGCGGCAGTGGTGGTCTTGCCGACGCCACCGGCGCCGCAGCACACCACCACACGATTGGAGGTGTCGGTCAGGATTGCCGCCAAGTCCAGCGCCAGCGGCTTGCCGGTCGTACCGGGTGTCATCGAACCCCCTGTTGGCCGAGAATTTCGGAGAGCTCATAAAGGCTGCCGAGGTCGACTCCGTCGGTGATCGTCGGCAGATGCAGGCGCGGCACGTCCAACTGCTGCAACTGCTCGGCCGTTTCCGTCCGGGCGCTGACGCGGGTGGCGTGCTGGATGGTTTCGGTCAGCAGACCGGCGAAGTTGTCGTCGGTCAGCGTGATCCCCGCGGCGGCCAGGCCGGCCCGGACCGCGTCGGCGTCGACGGCGCCCTCGGCGGCCTTGGCCAGATCGGCGGGTTCCAGGTGCGCGGGAATGTCGCGGTTGACGATCACGCTGCCGATCGGCAGATCCAGTTCCCGCAGCTCGTCGATGGCTTCCAGGGTCTCCTGCATCGGCAGGGCCTCCAGCAGCGTCACCAGGTGGATCGCGGTCTGATCGGAGTGCAACAGCTTCACCACGCCGTCAGCCTGCGAGTGCACCGGACCGCCCTTGGCCAGTTGCGACACCGCCTTGGTGACGTCGAGGAACCGGGAGATCCGGCCGGTCGGTGGCGCGTCCACCACGATCGCGTCGTAGACCGGCTTGTTGTTCTTGTCGGTCTGGATCACGTGGTATTTGATCTTGCCGGTGAGGATGACGTCGCGCAGGCCGGGCGCGATGGTGGTCGCGAACTCGACCGCACCGACGCGCCGCATCGCCCGCCCGGCGATCCCCAGGTTGTAGAACAGGTCGAGGTATTCCAGGAACGCGGCTTCGATGTCCATCGCCAGCGCATCGACCTGCCCGCCGTCCTCAGCGGTCGCGACCTTGACCGGGCTGATGGGTAGCGGCGGTACGTCGAAGAGCTGCGCAATACCTTGTCGCTCTTCGACTTCCACTAGCAGAACCCGACGTCCGCCGGCCGCCAGCGACAGGGCCAGCGCGGCCGCGACGGTCGACTTGCCGGTACCGCCCTTGCCGGTCACGAAATGCAGCCGGGCCTTCGTCAATCGCGAAGGCCAGCCGAGAGCAGGCTCGCTGCTGGATGTGGCTGTCACCACTGCATGCTAACCAAACGCTCATCTCCGCTAGCGATAAGCTCGCTCACATGAGCCAGCGCACGGTGTGGGAGTACGCCAACGTCCCGTTGATCACGCATGCCACCAAGCAGATCCTCGATCAGTGGGGCGAGGACGGCTGGGAGCTCGTCTCCGTGCTCCCGGGGCCGTCCGGTGAGCAGCTCATCGCCTTTCTGAAACGCCCGAAATGAGCTGGCGGGCACGGCTGGCCGAACTCGGGATCGAGTTGCCGCAGACTGCGGCACCGCTGGCGGCGTATGTGCCCGCGGTCCGCACCGGCAACCTGGTCTACACCTCCGGGCAGCTGCCGATGGTCGGCGGCAAGTTGGCCCGCGCCGGCAAGGTCGGGGCCGACGTCAACCCGGAGGACGCCTATGCGCTGGCCCGGGTTTGTGCGCTGAACGCACTGGCCGCGGTGGACGCCCTGGTAGGGCTCGACGCGGTCACCCGGGTGGTCAAGGTGGTCGGCTTCGTCGCATCGGCACCGAACTTCAACGGGCAGCCCGCCGTGGTCAACGGCGCCTCCGAGCTGTTGGGCGAGGTGTTCGGCGAAGCCGGCGCACATGCCCGCTCGGCCGTCGGGGTCTCGGAGCTGCCACTGGACGCCCCGGTTGAGGTGGAGCTGATAGTGGAAATCGGGTAGGCGTGCCGCTGAGTCATCCCGCCTACGGGCAACTGCGACCGGTCACCGAGACCGCGTCGGTGCTGCTGGCCGACAACCCGGGCCTGATGACGCTGGACGGCACCAATACCTGGGTTCTGCGTGGGCCGGGCAGCGACGAGGTGGTGATCGTCGACCCCGGACCCGACGACGACGAACACATCAGCAGGCTTGCCGAAGCGGACAAGATCGCGCTGGTGCTGATCAGCCACCGGCACTTCGACCACACCGACGGCATCGACAAGCTCGCCGACGCGACCGGCGTGCCGGTGTACTCGGCCGGCAGTGGATTCCAGCGTCGGATGGGTGGCGGCCTGACCGACGGTCAGGTGATCGACGCGGCGGGACTGCGCATCAAGGTTCTCGCCACACCCGGCCACACCGCGGACTCGCTGTCGTTCGTCCTGGACGACGCCGTGCTGACCGCCGACACCGTGCTGGGCCGCGGCACCACCGTGATCGACGCCGAAGACGGCGACCTGGCGCATTACCTGGACTCGCTGCAGCGGCTGCGCGGGCTGGGTTCGCGCACGGTGCTGCCCGGGCACGGGCCGGAGCTGGCGAATATCGACGTGGTGGCCGCCGGATACTTGGCGCATCGCGAGCAGCGCCTTGACCAGGTGCGCTCGGCCCTGATCGCACTGGGGGACGACGCCACCACACGCCAAGTCGTCGAACACGTCTACACCGACGTCGCCGAGGAGCTGTGGGACGTCGCGGAGTGGTCGGTGCAGGCCCAGCTGGACTACTTGCGGGCCACCTGACGCTGCACGGTCGCGGGGGGAGAGTTAGCGGGCGCGCCTTGCCAGCCGCTCGGAGTCGGAGATCAGCACGCTCTTGCCCTCCAGCCGGATCCACCCGCGGTGGGCGAAGTCGGCCAGCGCCTTGTTCACCGTCTCCCGAGATGCCCCGACCAGCTGAGCGATCTCCTCCTGGGTCAGGTCGTGTGTCACCCGCAGGGCGCCGCCCTCCTGGGTGCCGAACCGCTGGGCCAGCTGCAGCAGCTGCTTGGCGACCCGGCCGGGCACGTCAGTGAAGATCAGGTCGGCCAGGTTGTTGTTGGTGCGCCGCAGTCGGCGGGCCAACACCCGCAGCAGCTGCTCGGCGATCTCGGGTCGATCGGAGATCCACGACCGCAGGGCGTCGCGGTCCATCGAGACCGCCCGCACCTCGGTGATGGTGGTCGCGCCGGAGGTCCGCGGTCCGGGGTCGAAGATCGACAGCTCACCGAACATGTCGGACGGCCCCATGATGGTCAGGAGGTTCTCCCGACCATCGGGCGACCGGCGGCCGATCTTCACTTTTCCGGAGACGATGATGTACAGCCGATCACCGGGCTCCCCTTCGGCGAACACGGTGTGTCCCCGCGGAAAGTCCACGGGCTGAAGCTGCTTGGTCAGCGCGGCGACGGCGCTGGGCTCAACTCCCTGGAAGATTCCGGCCCTGGCCAGGATCTCGTCCACGTTGCCCCTTAGATGGTCTTGATGACGGTCTGAAACGCGCAAGCACCAGCCTCTACCCGGCTAGCTATCTGAGTCTAGAGCCAGGTGGCCAGCGATGTGCCAACGCTACACACGATTTGCGCCTTGAGTCGGGGGAAACTGCGGATTCGTCGTCTCCACCTGGCTCAACCCGGTCTCGATACGCTCCAGCCCGACCGCTGCCAGCATCAGCAACGTCGGGATGGCGGTGATCAGCAGCCAGGACACAAGGTGACAGTAAACCTGGGCAAGGTCTCATTGGGGTCACGAATTAGTACCCTGTCGGAGGTGACAGTGGACAAGGGCGCCCGCGTTGCCCGGACGGAGACGCGGACCGGGTTGGTGCGGCGTGCTCGGCGGATGAATCGAACCCTGGCGCAGGCGTTTCCGGATGCCCACTGCGAACTGGACTTCACCACGCCGCTGGAGCTGGCCGTGGCGACGGTGTTGTCGGCGCAGTGCACCGACGTGCGGGTGAACCTCACGACGCCGGCGCTGTTCGCCCGGTACCCCACCGCACTGGACTACGCGCAGGCCGACCGGACCGAGCTGGAAGAGCTCATCCGGCCCACCGGCTTCTACCGCAACAAGGCGTCCTCGTTGATCAAACTGGGCCAGGCGCTGGTCGAGCGGTTCGACGGGGAGCTGCCCGACACGATGGACGAACTGGTGCGCCTGCCCGGGGTGGGCCGAAAGACCGCCAACGTGATTCTGGGCAACGCGTTCGGGGTACCGGGCATCACCGTCGACACTCACTTCGGGCGGCTGGTGCGGCGCTGGGCCTGGACCGCAGAGGAGGACCCGGTCAAGGTCGAGCACGCGATCGGTGAGCTGATCGAGCGCAAAGAGTGGACGCTGCTCAGTCACCGGGTGATCTTCCACGGCCGGCGGGTCTGCCACGCCCGCAAACCGGCCTGCGGGGTGTGCGTGCTGGCCAAGGACTGCCCGTCGTTCGGGCTCGGGCCCACCAACCCGACCGAGGCCGCCGCGCTGGTCAAGGGCCCCGAAACCGAACACCTGCTGGCCCTGGCCGGGCTCTAGCGGTCCTCGAGCGGGTAAGTGCGGATGCACAGGTCAACCGGATGGACCCTGGCGGTACTGGCGGTGGCGGCCGCCCTGGTCGCCGGCCTGGTGATCGAGATGCGCCGTGACACCACCGCCACGGCGCCGGGCTCCCAACGATCCAGCGCGCCCGTGGCCGCCGGCCAGGACCTGAACGTCCTGCGTCAGCGTGCGGACCTGCCGCCCTGCCGGGTCGCACCGGACGGCGCCGGTCCACCCGCCCTGCGCGATGTCACCGTGGCATGCGCCGCCGACGGCGAGCCCGTCGACGTGGCCAGGATGCTCGCCGGCCGCCGGGTGGTGTTGAACCTGTGGGCGTACTGGTGCCGGCCGTGCCGGGACGAGTTGCCGGCGCTGGCCGAGTACCAGCGCCGGGCCGGGCCGGGCGTGACGGTGGTGACGGTCCACCAGGACGACAACGAGGCCGCGGGCCTGGCGCTGCTCGCCGAACTGGGGGTGCGGCTGCCCACCCTGCAGGACGGCCGCCGGCGGGTGGCCGCCGCGTTGCGAGTGCCCAATGTGATGCCAGCCACGGTGGTGCTGGCCGCGGACGGTAGCGTTGCCCGCATCCTGCCGCAGCCCTTCGCCACCGTCGAGGAGATCGCCGCCGCCGTCGAGGAGAGGGAGGCGCCGTGAGCGCTGGGAACGCCCCGTCCTGGCTGCGCCCGCTGGTCGACAACGCAGACCGGTTGCCCGATGCCTACCTGCACCGGCTGCCCGTCGATGTGCGCGCGACGATCAAGGCGGCCAACGCCCAGGCGACCATCACCGGTACCAGGCGCGACGCGGCGGTGCTGGTGTTGTTCTCCGGTCCGCCGTCGACCGAGCTGGGCGTTCTGCCGGAGTCGGCCGACCTGCTGGTGACGGTGCGGGCCTCCACGCTGCGCCATCACGCCGGCCAGGCGGCGTTTCCGGGCGGGGCCGTCGATCCCGGCGACGCCGGTCCGGTGGCCACCGCGCTGCGGGAGGCCAACGAGGAGACCGGAATCGACCCGAGCCGAGTGCACCCGCTGGTGGTCTTGGGGAAGGTCTTCATCGCGCCCTCGGCGTTCCAGGTGGTGCCGGTGCTGGCCTACTCCGAGGATCCCGGGCCGGTGACCGTGGTGGACCAGGCCGAGACCGCTGTTGTGGCACGGGTTCCGGTCCGGGCATTCATCAACCCCGAGAACCGGTTGATGGTTTACCGTGATGCGCGCAGTCGGCGTTGGGCCATGCCCGCGTTTCGGCTCAACGAGATGTTGGTCTGGGGTTTCACCGCGCAGGTGATCTCGGCGATGCTGGACGTCGCGGGCTGGGCGCAGCCCTGGGACACCAGCGAGGTGCGCGGGCTGGACGAGGCCATGGCGCTGGTTGGAGGAGAAGGCGAAATATGACGTCGTCGCAGTGGCTCGACATCGCCGTGCTGGCGATCGCCTTCGTTGCCGCGGTTTCCGGTTGGCGCTCGGGTGCGCTCGGCTCGCTGCTGTCCTTCGTCGGCGTTGCGCTCGGCGCGATGGCTGGCGTGCTGCTGGCCCCGCACCTGATCGAACACGTCGACGGCGCCCGGTTGAAGCTGTTCGCGGCGCTGTTCCTGATCCTGGCCATGGTCGTCATCGGTGAGGTCGCCGGTGTGGTGTTGGGCCGGGCGGTGCGCGGAGCGATCCGCAGTCCCGGCGTGCGGGGAGTGGACTCCATCATCGGGGTGGCGCTGCAACTGGTGGTGGTACTGATCGCCGCCTGGCTGCTGGCCACCCCGCTGACGGCATCCGACCAGCCGAACCTGGCTGCCGCGGTCAACGATTCACAGGTGTTGCGCCAGGTCGACGACCTCGCGCCGCGCTGGCTCAAGAACGTGCCGCGGCGGTTGTCGGCGGTGCTCGACGACTCCGGGCTGCCGGCTGTGCTGGAACCGTTCAGCCGCACCCCGATCGCCGCGGTGGACGCACCGGACCCGGCCCTGGCCGCCAGCCCGGTGGTGGAGGCCACCGCGCCGAGTGTGCTGCGGATCCGCGGTGTGGCGCCCAACTGTCAGAAGGTGTTGGAGGGCACCGGGTTCGTGATCGCTCCCAACCGGGTGATGACGAACGCGCACGTGGTCGCCGGCTCGGACAGCGTCTCGGTGGAGAGCGGGACCAGGTCCTTCGACGCCACGGTGATCTCCTTCGACCCCAAGGAGGACATCTCGATCCTGGCTGTGCCGGATCTGCCGTTGCCGCCGTTGACATTCGCCTCCCGTTCGGCCGATGCCGACACCGACGCCCTGGTGCTGGGCTACCCGGGCGGTGGGGTCTTCGAGGCGACACCGGCCCGCGTCCGCGACACGATCAACCTCGAAGGGCCCGACATCTATCGCAGTGCAACCGTCACCCGTCAGGTGTATACGATCAGGGGCACTGTGCAGCAAGGGAATTCCGGTGGCCCCATGATCGACATGGAAGGCCGGGTGCTCGGTGTGGTGTTCGGCGCGGCGGTTGACGACGCCGACACCGGGTTCGTGATGACCGCCGATGAGGTGGCGAGCCAGCTTGTCCGCGTCGCTGACACTCAACCGGTCTCCACCCAGGTCTGCGTCGGCGGGGAGTGAGGCGGCTAGACCCGCCGCAGAAATCGCATCAGCTGGTCGTTGACCTCTTCGGGCGCCTCTTCATGGGCGAAATGACTTACACCGCTTAGTGATACGTACTCGCCGTGCGGGGCGTAGCGCCGGGTCCGTTCCACCGGGTCCGCCAGCACGTAGGGGTCGTCGTCGCCGCGCACGTGCAGCAGCGGGATCGTCAGGGTGCGTAGATCCAGTGCCTTCATGAACCGGTGGCCTTCGGAGCGAAGTTGGCTGCGCACCGCCCAGCGCTGATATTCCAACGCCGAATGCGCCGCCGACGGGATCCGGATCGCGGTGCGCAGGTGGCCGATGGTTTCGGAGAAATCCTGGCTCGACTGCCATTTCGCGCCGGCCCTGCTGCGCACCAGGTGCTCGATCTCGGCGCCGCCGCGTCGGGTCAGGGTGTGTTCCGGCCAGAACGGCACCTGATAACGCAACAACCACGGCAGCAGCGCTCGTCTCTGATCGGCCTGGGTCAGTGCGGATTTGCGCAGCGCCGCCGGATGCGGAGAGCTCACCACGGCGATCGCGTTCACAAGCCGGGGGTGCAGCAGTGCGGTGGCCCAGCACACCAGACCCCCATCGGCGTGGCCGACCAGTGTCGCCGAGGTGTGTCCCAGGGCGCGCACCAGGCCGGCGGTGTCGCCGGCCAGGGTCCAGCCGTCGTATCCGCGGGGAGGCTTGTCACTGCCCCCGTAGCCGCGCAGGTCGACCGCGACCACCCGGACACCGGACAGGCCGCGCAACTGGTGCCGCCAGGTCCACCAGAACGAGCCGAACCCGTGCAGCAGCATCACCAGGGGTCGAGCGGTCGGCGGACCGTCGATGTCGTCAGCGTCGTCCGGTATCGCCTCGACGACATGGAAGCGGATGCCGTTGGCGTGGACGTCCCAATGGCGCCACGGCCCGTCGATACGGGTGATCGACGGATCCGGTGGCGGCACTACCAGCCCGAGGGATCGGTCGTCGGCCTGCCGTCATGGCTACCCAGTGCGTGCGGACCCGACGAATGCAACCGCTCCGGATCGGGACGCAGCGCATCGCGGGTCTCGCGCACCGACTCGATGGTCTGGCGTGGTCCCCGGATACGCCGGACCCGCAGGAATCCCAGCAGGGCCAGGGCCAGCGTCACCGCCAGCATGATGCCGAACACGATCAGGTAGGCGGCCCAGCTCTGCAGCCAGGTGTCGAGCAGTTCGGCGACGAAGAAGAAGAAGAAGAACGTGGAGTAGAACAGCACGACCAGGGCCGCGATGAAGAAGACGCTGCCGGTCAGGCCCTTCTTGACGTCGCGGGTGATCTCGGCGCGGGCCAGTTCGACCTCCGCGCGTACCAGCGTCGACAGCTGCGCGGTCGCGTCCTTGACCAGCTCACCAAGGGAGGGGTCGGCGGGCAGGGCATGCGGATCGGCCAGGGGGATGGTCGCCAGGGTGTTGGGTACCCCGTTGCGGTCCGCCTTCGCTCTGTTCGAGCCGCGTGATGCATTCCTGCGATCGGCCTTGCTCACTGGCTGTCCTCCCGTTCGCTGTCGTCGCGGCCTAATGTTGCCATGCGTCAGCGCCCCCGACACGTGACCCCGTAAAGCTACGGGCCTGACGGGCCGGCTCCACGATAAGCTGTCTTTTCACAGACGGGGGGGCGGAGTTGATCGACGGGAGAGCCGCTGTGCGGAGCGCACACCGCTGGTTGCCGCGTGCCATGACGGCATTGCTGACGTGGGCGATCTGCGCCACCTTGGCCGTACTGGCCGCCCCTGCCGGCCGAGTCGCCGCCGACGACAAGGTGGTGTTGGGCGGCGGTGCCGGCATTGTGGTCGATGGGGACACACTGTGCACGCTGACCTCCATCGGCCACGACAGGACGGGTGCCCTGATCGGTTTCACCTCCGCGCACTGCGGCGGCCCGGGCGCCGAGGTCGCCGCGGAGGGGGCGGAGGGCAACGGCATCGTCGGTCACATGGTGGCCGGTAACGACGGCCTGGACTACGCGGTGATCGAGTTCGACCCCGCCAAGGTGACGCCGGTGCCCAACTTCGGTGGTTTCGTCATCAGCGGCATCGGCCCGGACCCGAGCTTCGGCCAGATTGCCTGCAAGCAGGGCCGCACCACCGGCAACTCCTGCGGCGTCACCTGGGGCCCGGGTCAGGACCCCGGCACCATCGTGATGCAGGTGTGCGGGCGGCCGGGCGATTCCGGCGGGCCCGTGGTGGTGAACGACTTGTTGGTCGGCATGATCCACGGGGCGTTCAGCGAGGCGCTGCCGACCTGCGTGGTCAAGTACATTCCGCTGCACACGCCGGCGGTGGTGGTGTCGATCAACGCCGTGCTGGGCGACCTGGCCGAGAAGGACCGGCCGGGCGCCGGATTCGTGCCGATCGGCTAGGCCGTTTCCTAGTCGGCTGCCCGGATGGCGTCGAACACGCTGGGGTCCACCAGGGTTGAGGTGTCGCCGAGTTCGCGGCCGTCGGCGATGTCGCGCAGCAGTCGCCGCATGATCTTGCCGCTGCGGGTCTTGGGCAGTTCCGGGACGACGTGGATGTTGCGGGGCTTGGCGATCGGTGAGATCTCCACGGTGACCCGCTGGCGCAGTTCGTCGACGATCGTGCCGCCGACCTCGCTGTGCGAAGCGGCCAGCACCACGAACGCGCAGATCCGCTGGCCGGTCTGCTCGTCGATCGCCCCGACCACGGCCGCCTCGGCGACCGCGTCATGGCCGACCAGGGCGGACTCCACCTCTGCGGTGGAGATGCGGTGCCCGGACACGTTCATCACGTCATCGATCCGGCCCAGCACCCAGATGTCGCCGTCGGCGTCGTAGCGGGCGCCGTCCCCGGCGAAATACCAGCCCTGCTCGGCGAATCGCGACCAGTAGGTGTCGATGAAACGCTGGTCGTCGCCCCAGATTCCGCGCGCCATCGCCGGCCAGGGCTCATCGATCACCAGGTACCCGGTGACCGGTTCGGCCGAGCCGTCGGCGGGTGCGATCAGATCGCCGTGGTCGTCGACGATGCGCGCCGAGATCCCGGGCAGCGGGGTCATCGCCGAACCCGGTTTGGCCGCGGCCACCCCGGGCAGCGGGCAGATCATCGTCGCGCCGGTCTCGGTCTGCCACCACGTGTCGACCACCGGCACCGCGTCCGCGCCGATCACCCGCCGGTACCAGCGCCAGGCTTCGGGGTTGATCGGCTCACCGACCGAACCCAGCAGTCGCAGGCTGGACAGATCGCAGGCGTCGGGGACCTCACGCCCCCACTTCATGAAAGTGCGGATCAGCGTCGGAGCGGTGTAATACAGTGTCACACCGTACTTTTCGATGATCTGGAAGTGCCGGTGCTGGTCCGGGTACTCCGGGGTGCCCTCGTAGATCACCTCGGTGGTGCCGTTGGCCAGCGGCCCGTACACCGCGTAGGTGTGGCCGGTGACCCAGCCGACGTCCGCGGTGCACCAGAACACGTCGGTCTCGGGCTTGAGGTCGAAGACGAGGGCGTGGGTGTAGGCGGCCTGGGTCAGGTAACCACCGCTGGAGTGCACGATGCCCTTGGGCTTGCCCGTGGTCCCGGACGTGTACAGCAGAAACAGCGGCTGCTCGGCCTCGAAGGCCTCGCACGCGTGCTCCGGTGCGGCCGCACCGACCACCTCGTGCCACCACAGGTCCCGATCCGGTGTCCACGCCACATCGTCACCGGTGCGGCGCACCACCAGCACATGCTCCACGGTCTCCTGGGTGCCGCCGGTGCTCAGCGCCTCGTCCACCGCGGGCTTGAGCGCCGCGGCCGTACCGCGCCGGTACTGCCCGTCGGAGGTGATCACGACCTTGGCCTGCGCGTCGTCGATACGCGAGCGCAGCGCGTGCGCGGAGAACCCGGCGAACACCACGGTGTGCAGCACGCCCAACCGCGCACAGGCCAGCATCGCGATGACGGCCTCGGGGATCATCGGCAGGTAGATCGCCACCCGGTCACCGGCGGTCAATCCCAGCGCGGTCAGCGCGTTGGCGGCCCGGCTCACCTCGGCGAGCAACTCGGCGTAGGTGATCGAGCGGGCATCCCCGACCGGCTCGCCCTCCCAGTGGATCGCCACCCGATCCCCGTTGCCGGCCTCCACATGGCGGTCCACGCAGTTGTAGGCGACGTTGAGCCGGCCATCGGCAAACCACCGCGCGAACGGCGCCCGCGAATAATCCAGCACCTCGGTGAACGGCGTCGCCCAACTGAGCTCATTGGCCTGCTGCGCCCAGAATCCCAGGCGATCGGCCTCAGCCGCCCGATACAGCTCAGGACCCGAATTGGCCTGCGCCACGAACTCGGCGGAAGGCGGGTACGACGACGGTGAAGGGGCAGCTGCGGTGTCTGAGATCCGGCTCACCGTATGGAGCCTAATCAACCCGGCGGTAGTGTCACAGCCCGTGATCACCACCGACGATCCATTGGCCCCGCTGCTTGAGTTGCCCGGTGTCGCTGAGGCCAGTGAAAAGGTCCGCGACGAGTTGGCCCGCGCGCTGCGCCATAAGACCAACGTGCGCGGCTGGCCGGTCAGCGCCGCGGAGGCGTCGCTGCGGGCGGCCCGGGCATCATCAGTGCTCGATGGGGGCCCGACCAGCGTGGATGCCTCCGCTGCGGCGAACCCCGTGTTCGCCGGGGCGCTGCGGGTGGCCCAGGCTCTGGAGGGCGGCCAGGGCTCCCTGGTCGAGGTGTGGCGGCGTGCCCCGCTGCAGGCGCTGGCCCGGCTGCACGTGCTGGCCGCCGCCGACCTGGTCGACGAGGATCACCTCGGCCGGCCGCAGGGTGGCGCGGAGGTCGGCCGCCGGCTGGAGATGCTCGCCGACTTGGCCACCGGCGGCACCAATGTGGCCGCGCCGGTGTTCGCTGCGGTGGTGCACGGCGAACTGCTGACGCTCGCGCCGTTCGGCAGTGCCGACGGCGTGGTTGCCCGGGGTGCGGCCCGGCTGGTGACGATTGCCAGCGGGCTGGACCGGCGCGGGCTGGGCGTGCCGGAGGTGACCTGGATGCGCAAGTCCGGCGAGTACCGCCAGGCGGCACGTGATTTCGCCGGCGGGTCGACAGCGGGCGTCACCCAGTGGCTGCTGCTGTGCTGCGGTGCGATGCACGCCGGCGCGCTGGATGCCCTGGGGATTGCTGAGGCTGGCGCCAAGCGCTGATCCGATAGCTGCACCGCAATAGCGAAGCGGGCGGCGTTCCGATGGAATCGGCCCGCCGCCCGCTAGTACGGTTCACGGTTACCAAGCGTCCAACGTGGGTTGCGTGGGCGGCCTCGGCGCTCCTGCGGTGTTATTCGGCGGCAACCCCACCCAAAGGGCTGGCAAATCCGAACACGTATCGCAATTACGCAGGCCCACAACACTTCTGCCATCTTCGCGGCTGTGGCTCCGCGTGGGTACCGCTATCCGTACTGGGAAGTTCGGTTCAGGAGATCGATCCTTCTCTTCCGGATCGATCTTGGCCTCACCGGCCTTCCGTGCTTCCTTTGTACTACGTGATGCAGGCCACAGCAAGGCCCAATCGCAAACGGCGTGTCCGGTGTCATCGGATTGTGACCGCCGGTGTTTGCTGGATCGGTCAGGGAATGAGTCGGCGCAGCAGTGAGTAGGTCAGTGCCCCGGCCGCGATGGCGCTGATCCCGACCGCCGCGCTGGTGGCCACGGCGGCGCCGGACGGCGCAGGGATGCGGTCGCGCAGCGACACCGGACGGGAGAAGGTGAGCACCGGCCACCCATTGGCGATCGCCTCTTTGCGCAGCCCGCGGTCGGGGTTCACCGCCGAGGGGTGGCCCACGGCCTGCAGCATCGGCAGGTCGGTGATCGAGTCGGAGTAGGCGTAGCAGTGCTCCAGGGGGTAGCCCTCGCGTGCGGCCAGCTCGCGGATGGCCTGCACTTTGCCTTCGCCGTAGCAGTAGAACGCGATCTCGCCGGTGTACTTGCCGTCGGCGACGACCATGCGGGTGGCCATGGCGTGCGTGGCCCCCAGCGCCCGGGCGATGGGGGCCACGATCTCCTCCCCGGAGGCCGAGACCACCACCACGTCCCGTCCGCAGAGCTTGTGGTCGGCGATCAGCTCAGCCGCCTCGGCGAACACCAGGGGAGTGACGATGTCGTGCATCGTCTCGTTGACGATCGCCTTTACCTGTTCCACGTTCCAGCCGGTGCACATGTTGGTCAGATGGGTGCGCATCCGCTCCATCTGGTCGTGGTCGGCGCCGGACAGCAGCATGAGGAATTGGGCGTAACTTGACTTGAGAACGGTGCGGCGGTTAATCAGCCCCTGATCCATAAAAGGTTTGCTGAAGGCCAGCGCGCTGGACTTGGCGATCACGGTGTGATCGAGGTCCAGGAAGGCTGCGGTGCGGGTCCGGGGGTCCAGTGGCGCGGTGGCCGGCGGTGGCTGCAGGGACTGCGGCTGCGGGGTGTCCGGGTCGGAAGCCGTCACCGGTACAGCATAGGTCCGGAGCCTGGTCCGGCCCGGCGCTATGCCGGAAAGAGCACTTCAGGGCCATCGGAACGAAGTGGGGCATTTGGCCGCGACACTTGCGCCAGACCGCCCTGTCGTGTGTATAGTGGCATCACTCGGCTTATGCTGAGGGTGTATCGGCCCGACCCCCCGGGGTTGATACACGACGACCTCCGCCTCCTCCCCCCCTGGCGGGGGTCGTCCTTTTTTCCGGGGTATTTTCTTCGCTGGAACACCATTTTTCCGAATGGAACGTGTTCCAATTACGGTTAAATCATCCAATTTGGATCGTTTTATCCGTGGTACATACCGTTGGTTTGTCACCAGTCGGGTTTTTCATCCACAATCGGCCGAATTCGGCTGGTTCGAGCGGTCGCGTCCCGCCACCGTGAGCGGGTGAGCACCACCGGCCTGTTGGCCCTCGTGACCCAACCCGCACTGCGCGACGAGCTGGACCGGGTGGGTGCGGCCGCGGGGGTGCGGGTGATCCATCTCGGCGTCACCGTGCCCAGTCGCAAGGCCTGGGCCGCGGCCGCGGCGGTGGTGCTCGACGAAGCCGCAGCCGCTCGCTGTTCCCCGGCCCGGCTACCGCGCCGCGCGCATGTCATCGTGCTCACCGACGCCCAGCCCACCCCGGCCGGCTGGCAGGCCGCCGTCGCGGTCGGGGCGCAGCGAGTCCTGACCCTGCCCGCCGACGGCAACGAGCTGGTGGCCGAGCTGGCTGAAGCGGCCGAGGGGGTACGTGACGGGGCCCGCCGTGGCGAGGCCGTCGCGGTGATCGGCGCACGCGGCGGAGCCGGCGCATCGCTGCTGGCGACGGCGCTGGCCCAGAACGCCGGGGATGCCCTGCTGATCGACCTGGACATCTGGGGTGGGGGCATTGACCTGCTGGCCGGCACCGAGAACGTCGCCGGCCTGCGCTGGGGCGATCTGACCCGGCAGAGCGGGCGGTTGACCTGGCCGGCCCTGCGAGCCGCGTTGCCCCGACACCGTGGGGTCAGTGTGCTGTCCGGTCCCCGGAACGGTGACCAGGCCCATGAGATCGAGGCCGGCGCGGTGGATGCTGTCGTGGACGCGGGCCGCCGCGGCGGGATCACCGTGATCTGCGACCTGCCCCGCGCCTTGACCGACCCGGTCGAGACCGCCCTGAGCGCCGCGGACCTGGTGGTGATGGTCAGTCCGTGCGACGTCCGGGCGTGCTCGGCCGGTGCTGCGCTCGCACCGCGGCTGCGCGCGACCAACCCCAATGTCGGTCTGGTGGTGCGAGGTCCGGCGCCCGGCGGGCTGCGTGCCGCCGAGGTGGCCGAGATCATCGGGTTGCCTTTGCTGGCGACGCTGCGCGCCGAAACCCGGTTGATCGAGCAGCTCGAACACGCCGGCCTGCGGCTGCCGCGGCGATCCGCGCTGGCCGCTGCGGCAGCCCGGGTTCTGCAGGTCTTGCCTGGCCGAAAGGCGCCGGCAGCATGAGGGATTCGTTGATCGATCGGGTCCGCGAACGGCTGGCCGCGCAGGCGTGGGCGGAGTTACGGCCGGAGGCGGTGGCCGCCGCGATCCGGGCCGAATCCGGCGGTGTGCTCGGCGACACCGAGATGCTGTCCAGCCTGCGGGTGCTGCAGACCGAGTTGACCGGCGCCGGCGTGCTCGAACCGCTGTTGTGTGCGCCCGCCACCACCGACGTCCTGGTAACCGCACCCGATGCGGTGTGGGTTGACGACGGAGCCGGCCTGCGGCGCACCGACATCCGATTCGCCGATGAGGCGGCGGTGCGCCGACTGGCCCAACGACTGGCGGTGGCCGCGGGGCGCCGGCTCGACGACGCGCAACCGTGGGTCGACGGCCGGCTCGGCGGTATCGGCACCGGCGAGTTCAGTGTGCGGCTGCACGCGATACTGCCGCCGGTGGCCTTCGATGGGACGTGCCTGTCGTTGCGGGTGTTACGGCCGGCCACCCAGGACATCGCCGCGCTGACCGCGGCGGGTGCCATCGCGCCGGTGGCGGCGGCGCTGCTGGCCGACATCATCGCCGCCCGGCTGGCGTTCCTGGTCTCCGGTGGAACCGGCGCCGGCAAGACCACGCTGCTGGCGGCCATGCTGGGGGCGGTGCCAGCGAGTGAGCGCCTGGTCTGCGTCGAGGACGCCCCCGAGCTGCAACCCCGCCACCCGCATCTGGTCCGGCTGGTGGCTCGCGCGGCCAATGTCGAAGGCGCGGGTGAGGTGGGGCTGCGTGAGCTGGTCCGGCAGGCGCTGCGGATGCGGCCGGACCGGCTGGTGGTCGGCGAGGTCCGGGGCGCCGAAGTGGTGGATCTGCTGGCGGCCCTGAACACCGGGCACGACGGGGGCGCCGGCACGGTGCACGCCAACAGTCCGGCCGAGGTGCCGGCCCGTCTGGAAGCGCTGGCCGCCCTCGGCGGGCTGGACCGTGCCGGTCTGCACAGCCAGTTGGCGGCGGCCGTATTATCTGGTGTCGCGAGCATGTGTGTATGACTGTTACCGATTAGGTGCGTCCCGTGCCGATCAGCCTAATCGGGAACGATTGAATCGCACGGTGTGCCCGCCTAGGGATTGCGCGGCTGCCATCCCGGCCCGTTTCTCCTGTCGCCTGCCCGGTTGCACTGATTGCGCCCCGGGAGAGGGCTCACCCCGGGCGGTTGTCGTCTGTGCCCCTTTGACCGTCGGGCTGTGGAACTGCGGATTGGGCTTCCTGGGTCCGGTGAGTGGCCAGGAAGTCGTCGACGATGCGGGCGCAGTCGTGTGCGGTGATGGATCGCAGGCCGGTCATTCGTGCGAACGCGAGTGGTCCGATGAGTTGGCACAGTGCGAGATCCGGGTCCAGGCCGTCGAATTCAGCAGCGGCCTCAATGTCTTGCAGGATGGCGTCGAAGGGCTGCCGGTATTGGTTGATGACCCGCGCTCGCAGCGCCTGCGGGGCATGTTCGGTGCTGGCGTGATCGATTGTGGTCGGGCCCAGGGCGAGCCAGGCCAGCATGGTGATGTGTGCTGGGGCGTCGGCGAACAGCGCAGACTGTCGGGTGAGCAGTTCGATGAGTCGTTCGCGCAATGTCCCACTGGCCGGCCCGGGTGGGGTTACTTGAGGTAAGAGTCGCTCGAAGGTGGCCGCGAGCAACTGCGATGAGCTGCCGAAATGGCGGTAGAGGGTGGTGCGGGCCACCTTGGAAGCTTTGGTGACCGCCTCGATGGTGACGGCTTCGATGCCACCGCTGCTGAGCAGCGCGGTCGCGGCGTCGAGCAAGCGGTTGCGCGACCGGGTCCGGCGGGGGTCAATATCGTCGTCATCGGGCACCGGCGGTACCTGCTCGCTGCTCACACCCACTCACCCCTCGCCTCATTCCAGATTCCCGACCAATTACCCGCGTCACCGCCCGTAACGGGTACCGTACCAACGGTAGCGCAGCGAAACTATGTGTACCGAAGGTGTCGTTGGTGGCCGATCACTCACCGCATCACGATGTCGCGTCCGGCCGCTCGGGTGCGGCACGGCCTGAGCTGCTGCCCGCACATACTCGGACGTGTATGGGTTGCGGACCGCAGAATCCGCACGGTCTGCAGCTGGTGGTTTACCGCAGCGGCGACACGGTGTACGCGGACGTGACTTTCGACGAACGCCACGTCGGCGCGCCCGGTCTGGCGCACGGCGGGGCGGTCGCCGCCGCCTGCGACGACGTGCTGGGGTTCGCGCTGTGGATTGCCGGCGCGCCCGCTGTGACACGCAGCCTGACCGTCGAATACCTCCAGCCGGTCGTGCTGCATCGATCCCACCGCATCACCGCGCACATTGCCTCCCGGGAAGGCCGCGTGCTGCACATCGGCGCAACCGGCACCGACCCCGAGGGGGCCACCCGATTCACCGCAAATGCGGTGTTCGTCGTGGTCACCGCCGATCACTTCGCCGCCTATGGCGACGTAGCAGCGTTCGAACATCTTCTTCGGCGGCTCGGGGACAACGGGGCGCCGAGCGATCCGGAATCCTGACCCGCAACCCGTAACGCTATTACTAGTAGCGCAGCGCTACTTGCCGTACCATTTCAGTGCAGACCGGTTGGGCGTCGACGGAGGTGCGCGATGTACACCACGTGGATCGAAGGTTGCACCGTGCAGCGGATGTCGTTGCAGGGTGATCTGGTGTTGAGCTTTGATGACGCCAACGAGGTAGTCATCAGTTGCCTGCTGTGGCTTGCCCTGCCGGCTAGCGGTGAGTTTCCGGCCGAGGAAGTGCTCATCGACCCGCGCGAGGTCGCCGCCCACCAACGTCCGCTACTGGATCTGGCGGGTGCGGTGTGCACGAAGGCATGCCACGACGATTCCGGTCGGCTACTCCTGAGCTTCTCCAACGGCCTGCGCATCGAGGTCAGCGCCAACGAGCGCGCCACCGCCTGGGAGCTCTACGGCAAACACCACGGTTACATGGCGTGCCTGCCGCACGGCAGGGTCAAGGTGGTCCGCCATGACATCCCCTACGACGAGGACGACAATGCCGGTGCAACGACCCCCAACTAAGGATCTTCGTCATCGCCGGCAGCCGAGTCATTGTGACCGGCGGCAGCGTCTTTCGTGGGCGCAGGCGCGGTGAGTGCGGACAACCCGGGCGGTGCGGGCACGGCAACCCTGCCTGTGCGGGCCCGCAACGGGGTGGCCGATCCGGGCCAATCCAGTGAGTACAGCAGCCGGTTAGCAACACTGGCCGGGTTCACGGTGCGTCATAAAGCACTGGTCATCGGCGGCTGGATCGCCGTCGCCGTGCTGCTTGCACTGGTGTTCCCGCAGCTGGAAACGGTGGTACGGCAGCAATCGGTGAACCTGATCCCCCGCGACGCCGCGTCGTTTCAAACCGTGGACCGCATGAGCGCGGCCTTCGGTGAACAGGGCTCCAAAACGATGCTGGTCGTGGCGATGGAAGACCCCGACGGCTTAACCGCGCCGGTGCGCAACCGCTATGAGCAGTTGGTGGTGCAGCTGCGCGCCGATACCGACCACGTCTTGCTGGTTCAAGATCTGCTCGCCGACCCGGTCACCGCGGCGCATGCGACCAGCAATGACGGCAAAGCCTGGTATCTGCCGGTGGGTGTGGCCGGCACCCTGGGTGACCCCAAGGCCGCCGAATCCGTCCAAGCCGTGCGCGACATCGCCGCCGGTTTATTCGCCGGTTCACCGACGACCGTGCACGTGACGGGCCCGGCGGCCACCTTCAACGACCAGATCGCTGCCGCCGAACACGACCTGCTGCTGATCTCGATCGCCACCGCCGCGCTGATCGCACTGATCCTGCTGATTGTCTACCGGTCGGTGTTCACCGCCTTGCTGCCCCTGCTGGTGATCGGGGTCAGCCTGGCCGTCGGCCGTGGTGTGCTGTCTGTCCTCGGCGAGAGCGGCATGCCCGTCTCGCAGTTCACCGTGGCGTTCATGACCGTGATCCTGCTCGGGGCGGGCACCGACTACACGGTGTTTTTGATCAGCCGCTACCACGAACAGCGCCGCGCACATGTCCCCGCCGATCAGGCCGTCATTCATGCCACCGCCAGCATCGGGCGCGTGATCCTGGCCTCGGCGGCCACCGTTGCGCTGGCCTTTTTTGCCATGGTTTTCGCTCGCCTCAGTGTTTTCGCCGGGCTCGGCCCGGCCTGCGCGGTCGCCGTGCTGGTCGGATTCCTGGCCACCGTGACCCTGTTGCCGCCGGTGCTGGCGCTGGCCGCCCGCCGTGGAATCGGCGAGCCGAAATCCGATCGAACCCGCCGCTACTGGAACAGTGTCGCTGTCGCGGTGGTCCGCCGGCCGGTGCCACTGTTGGCCGTGAGCCTGGTGATCCTGCTGGCCCTCTCGGCCATCGCCACCACGATGAAGATCAGCTACGACGACCGCAAAGGCCAGCCTGCCACCACCGCCAGCAACCAGGGTTACCAACTGCTGGATCGCCACTTCCCCAAAGACGTCGTCATCACCGAATTTCTCGTCGTGGAGAACCCCGACGACATGCGCACCAGCAAAGGTCTGGCCGACCTCGACGAGATGGCCTCCCGGGTCGCCCAAGTATCCGGGGTCACCAAAGTCATCGGGATAACCCGCCCCACCGGCACCCGTCTCGAACAAGCCCAACTGTCTTGGCAGAACAGGCAGATCGGCGACAAGATGGCCGACGCCGTCGCCGATGGCGACGCACGAAAAGGCGACCTCACTCAACTCACCGACGGCGCCGATCAACTCGCTGGCGGCCTGGCCCAGCTCGATGCCGCCCTGCACGCGATCTTGACCCCGCTGTCGGGCGTACTGGCCCGAGCCCAATCCGGTGACACCCTGCTGTGGTCATCTCGACCGTTGCTGCAAGAACTTTCGGCCTCCGCACCCACCGTCGACCAAGCCATCCAATCCGGCCCCGGGCTGCGGTCGCGGGCGGATCAAGCCGAAACCGCCCTCGCCGTGCTGGCCCCCCTCGTCGATGGCCTGAACACTTCCGAGTGGTGTGCCACCACGCCGCAATGCGCGCAAATCCGTAACCAGGTCCGGATCCTGGTGAGTTTGCGCGATAACGGATTCTTCACCGAAGTCGCCACCCTCGGCGATCGCTACAACCCTGACACCGACGCCACCATTGCTGGCACCCTTGCCGACATACAAGCCGCTGCCGCAGCACTTGACAAGGCCTTCGGAACTCAGGGTGATCCCGCGGACCCGGCCGGCAACATCGGCCGGCTCCAAGAGGGCGTCGGCCAACTCGCTTCCGGGGCGCAAGCGCTGGCCGCCGGTGTGCACGCCCTGGCCGACAGCAACATCGAAATGTTGGCTCGGATGGGCCAGGTCGCCGCCCAACTGCAGAACTCGGCCCGCGCCAGCGCCGGCTCTGACGCAGCGAGCGGTTTCTACCTGCCCGCCAGTGCCTTCGATAACCGTCAATTCACCGACGTTGCCAAACAATTCCTCTCACCCGATGGCAAAACCGCCCGCTTTGTCGTCGAATCCAGCTACGACCCCTACAGCGCGCAGGCGATCACCCTCGCCCGCCAGATCGTCGAGACCGCCGACACCGCCCGCCCCAACACCACCCTGGCCAACGCCACTATCGCCGTTGCCGGGTTCCCCGCCGTCAACTCCGACATCCAACGGCTCCTGTCGGCTGACTTCACCCAACTGGCCATCAGCACCCTGGTCATCGTCGGACTCATCCTCATCCTGCTCTTGCGCGCCCTGCTCGCCCCGCTATACCTGCTGGGGACGGTCGTGCTGAACTACCTGGCCTCACTGGGCATCGGAGTGCTGGTCTTCCAATGGGGACTCGGCTACGAAATCGCCTGGCCCGTCCCGTTGCTGGCTTTCATCATCCTGGTAGCCGTCGGCGCCGACTACAACATGCTGCTCGTCTCACGGCTGCGGGAGGAATCCAAACACAACATTCGCGTAGGGGTACTGCGCACCGTCGCCCGCACCGGCTCGGTCATCACCTCGGCCGGAATCATCTTCGCCGCCAGCATGTTCGGACTGATGTTCGGCTCCATCGCGATCATGATCCAAGTCGGCCTCATCATCGGCTGCGGACTCCTACTCGACACATTCCTCGTTCGCACCCTCACCGTCCCCGCCATCGCCACACTCCTGCGCGAAGCCAGCTGGTGGCCCAACACGCCGCGCTCTATCCCACCTCCACACCGTCAGGCCCGCCTGAGCGATCCGTATTACGACACAGGCACCCTGTAACCGCCGCAGATTGGGGGATTACGGCTACGGGTGCGTGGTTTCGGCGCCACAATGGCTGGAATCGCGAGTGAAGTGCAGGCGGTGCCCCAAGCCGTTGTTGCGATGGCACCCATTAGCCGCCGCCCCCTGCACCGTTTCCGGCGTCGAGTTGTCCGTAGAGCAGTGCGATTGTCGATTCTTGTTCGGCAAGCTTGGTTCTCAGTGCGCGGATCTCACCGTCCTTGGCGACCAGTTGGGCACGTAGGGCGGCTACGACGGTGCTCTCGCGGCCCGTCGCGGCGTCGAGCGAAGGCGGCTGGCGTCGGTAGGCGTCGATGATCGCGACGAGGTCGCGGTGCTTGTAGACGGTCTTGCGTTCTACGCCGGCGCGGGCAGCGACGGTGGATATGTTGATGATGGCGTTGGTCTTGCGCAGGTGTTTGATGGCGCGTTCGATATCCCGGCGCTTGGTCTGGGAGATGTTCTTACGGTAGTCGGCCAGGGCGCGGCGGGCGTTATCCGAAGGGGGAGGGGGGCGTTGCCTCATCCGGGTGCGTTGGGGTCGGCTTTGCGTAGAACAGATTCGTGGCTGCCGCGGGTCTTGACCTTCAACAGCGGCAACCGGTTTGAGGCACCAGCACCGCCCACACTGGCTCCGTTCGCGAGGCCCTCGGTGTCGGTGTGCAGACGCTCGATGATCGCGTCCAGAGAGGCGATCTCCCGGCGCCGTTCGTGAATCCACACGTTGTCGTCGGTGAGTTCCCGCCCGCTACGTCGCCGGTACTGTTCGCGGCGGACCTCGATCAAGTTGACGGTCTTGGCGCGCTGCGCGATCAATTCGTCGAGATGAGTGGCGTCGGTGGCGAAATGCCCGCATGACAGACAAGCATTTCCTTTGTCACAGCTCTTCAGCGGAGGAAGCAGGCACACGCCGTTGGGAAGTACCCGATCCGTGCGGGCCGCCAGTTGAGTCATGTCATAAATATCGGATGGACTGATTGCGATATCGGTGCCGTGTGCGCCGACCTTCTTGTGCCGCAGGAATTCTGACTCAGCTGTTGCAGCAAGCGTCGCAGCGTAGCGCAGGGTCATCTCAGGGGATGCGTGCCCAAGGTATCGCTGTACCACGTGAATGGGAACGCCGTCGTTTAGCAACTCGGTGGCCCGGGTATGGCGCAGCCGATGGGTCTGGCTGAACCGCAGCGGACGCCCGGCCGAGTCGGCCAGGCCGTGAACCTTGTCGAGTTTGTTCAGTGCCACACCGTAGGACTGGTAGGTGCGGGCCCGGTGGCCCTGATGCTGGTGGCGCAGTCCGAGGAACAGGTACTTCGGGCTCAGCCCAGGGTAGCGGCGGCGAACCCACTGTTGCTGTTCGGTGATCACGTTGACCACCGCCTTCTCAACCAGGATCGACGGCAGTACCCCGTCGACCTTGGTCTGCTGGTAGCGCAACTTGGCGACGAATGCGTTGGGGTCATCGGAATCTGTGGGGCGTTCCGGGCCGGGAATAGCGGTCAGAGGGTCGAAGTCGAGCATCAGTATCTCCGAGGCTCGGCGTCCGGTCAGCGCCTGCAGCAGCCAGACGCGCGCGGCTTGCGGGTCTCCGAGGCCGGCGACAACCGAGATCGTTGCATCAGGGTGAGTGATGGCCACCGGCATACCGCGATCGGCCGCCAGCACATCGAGGTAGCACAGCATCTGCTGCAATTCCGACGTGGAGAACCACGTCAGCTCCCGCTGCCGGTTGGCGCGGCGCGTTCGAAACGCCGCGCCCCACAGACGCGTGTAGGTGTCGGTGATCTGAGCCCACCGGGGGTCGCCGGTCGCCGCAGCGGCTTCCTCGGCGTGATCAACCATGAAGGCGTAGAACACCTGGGCCTGCGACTGGGTCGAGTCCACCGCGGATGCTGACAACGGCCGGTCTGGTTTGAACTGTGCGGATGGGGATTTCAGGTAGTTGGAGAACTCGGTGAACAACAACCGCAGGGCGGCGCGGTCATCGGCCAACAGTGGGGTGCTGATGTTGCGGGCGGCCAAGAACGGGCCGAGGTGCCTGGCCATGTTGCGAGCACGATCGGCTACCGATGACCAGCGCAGCAATTCCGCGGTTATGGAGGTGCGCAGCCAGAACCGCACGCCCTCACGCAGCCAGGGCGGGTGGATCGCGGCAAGTTTGACGACTTGGTCATGGCTGGGTTCATGTTCGCGCTGTGGTATGCGGGGATCAGCCCGTAGATCCCAGATGTCATGGGCCCACCACGGGGCATCGGTGCAGCGCACCGATACGTAAAGATGCAGGTGCTCGATCAAGGCCACGACCTGGCGCCGAGCCCCCGCGGAGGGCAGGCGGGCGTTGCGGCGCTCAAAGCGCACCACGGCGTGACGTACGACATCCTCGGCCGCGAGGTCTGCAATGCTCACTGGAGGCCGGTGATACCGCTGCTGGTGCTCGGCGGCGGCGTCGGTCAAGGCGACGGCCGTCCACTTCAGCAGGAACGGCTCGATCTTGCGGATTCCTTCGTGGCCGCACAACCACACCCACCACGCCATTTCTTGGCGAAAGCGTTCTGGGACATCGGCGGGGGTGAAGTCGTGGCCGTCGGGATTGTTCAGGTAGCGCTGGTTGCGCACGAACACGGCGTCGAACGGTGCAGCGTCGATGCGGTAGTGCAAAGTTCGCCACGATTCAGGGACCTGCTGCCATTGCCGATCCCACACGGTGGCCGCCGCGGATCCTGCAGAATCGACGTGACTGTTACGGGGTTGAGTCATGGCTCACCTTCCAGCCGGCGACGAAGCTCTTCCACTGCGCGACCGTGCGCATCTCGGCGTCGGCGGTCACCCACCCGTAGATCGACAGCGTGGTCTGCACATCGGCGTGGCCGAGACGGCGCATCACCACGTGTTCAGGCACCCCAGACAACAGCAGAGCTGTAGCGTGGGTGTGGCGCAGCCAGTGAGGAGTCCAGTCCTGCGGCAACACATCAGCATGGGCGGCCGTGAGGGTGTCCACCTTGTCGTAGACGGTTTCCGGGCGCAACGGTGCATAGCGCTGGCCGCGTGCCAGATTGACGAACACGAAGTGCGACGCCAGATCGGCAACCGCGACGTCGGCGGCCCACCCGATCAGCTGCCACACGTACTCGCTGTAGAGGGCTACCAGATCATCGCCGATGTAGATCCGGCGTGCACCGGACTTGGCTCGTACCCCATGGGGGTGATCGTCGCGGCCGGCCACCAGAATCGACGGAGTCTCACCCCCGGTGATATGGAAATCATTGTGGCGCAAAGATAATGCTTCACCTATTCGCATTCCGGTCTCGGCCAGGACGGCGAAGAATAACCGGTCACGCAAACCCGCCTCGCTGCCGGTCCACTCACCCGACGGCGACTGCACACTGCAGCCATCCAGGATGGCGTTGACTTGATCGGGCAACAACACCGGCGTCTCGCTGCGATTGGGTGCACGCCGGCGGTGCACAGGCACCTCCTGATCACGTCGCGGTCCGACACCAGCCAGGGTGGGGGCATAGCGGCGCCGCGAGGATCGGGCGTGGGAGGAAAACAAGCGGCGGTACGGGCGGGTCAAATCGTGGGCGTCGGCGAAGTACCGGTACATCGACAACACCGCAGCCCCCCGCGGCTGCAACGACGACTCGGCCATCCCAGGCCCGGGCTCACCGATACGGACCATGCCCGGCAGATCCCCAGTCCGCAGATAACACAGGAACTCGCCAAACAGGCTAGTGGGAAAATCATCCCAGGCCGCGCCGGTGTGTTCGAGCACCGTCCACCACGCCGATAGCCCGTATGCGTAGGCACGCACCGTATTTGGAGACGCGCCCTGATCTGCGAGGAACCGCAAGTACTCTCGGGCAGGTGCAACGGGTAGCCGATCGGCGCCGACCACCGTGTAGGTATCAGGCCGGTCCGGGAAACACAGCCGCTGCACCCGCGCCACGTTCAGCAGCCTCTCGCGCCGTTCATGGAGTTTTACCGCGACGGAAATCGTCGAGGCGGACCACTTGATGCCGCTCTTCCGGGGCTGATCCGCTAGCACCGCGCATCCCGACGGCAGCCATCGGGCGCCTGTCAGATGCAGGTGAAGGCCGTTGCGTAGCCAGGAACCATTCGAGCAGATCCGATGGAAATATCATTGACTCGCGTGCGGCCAGCATCGGCACCGAGGCATCCCCGTAGCAGCGTTCCACCCACTTGCGCAGCAGCCTGGGCCGCTCGGGGTCACGTTCGTTCCATCCGGGTTCCGTCATACCCCAGGTATGCCCAGTCTCAGGATTGATCCGTGAATACAGTTGTGTGGTAAGCATTTTTGCGCGATCAGCGTCGATCAATCCCGAGTCACGCATGTGCATGATCAGCGAACCCAACGACAAGCCCCACTTGTCCTTGAGCGGTTTGAGGTTCAACAGTGACATCACCTGTGGCAACTCCGGCGCCAGCGCGGCGACGGGCGCCAACAACTCGGTGGCGAACCGGTTGGCCTCCAACTCCTCGCCCGAGTTCACCGAGCAGTGCCCACGGCTGTGCAACACCAAATGCCCCAACTCATGGGCAACGGTGAATCGGGTCCGTTCCCACGACTCGGATTCGCGCAACACTACGAGCGGGCGATCCCGGTGTCGTCCCACCCAACTCGAATAACCCAAGTGCTTCTCGTCACGCGCTCTCCCCGGTGTGGCCGCGAACTCGCTCTCCCACTCACCCGGAGTGCGCCGCCGGACGATCACCGGTGCACCCAATCGCTCAGTTTCATACATCAAATCATCCAGTGGCTCATGAGGTTCTAGCCCCATCGCCTCGCGCAGCCACCCTGCGGCCTGGACCGCGCTCGGCCGGTGATGATCCTTGCCGCAGATCGACGGGACCTTCACATGAGGCAATTTCGACCGCTCATCCAGGTCGCCGAGAAAATCGCCGGCGAGCGAAGCGAACGTCGCCAAGAAGTCCTGCTCGCCAACAGTCATCGACTTTGGCGCCCGGAAAAGCAACTCACCCGCCGATACGCGAGACTGCGGTTCCGAGCTGAAAAACCGTGCAGGAAAGCGGAACAACTCCGACAGCCCCGCAACCTCATCAACGGACAACATGATCGTCGAAGACTTCTCGATCTTCGTCTGGCGGGCATTGCTCCAGCCAACCAGGCCCACCACAGAAGTTGCCGTCATGCGCCGCAATAGCCGGGCCTGCCGGACCCGTGCACCAAAAACCTCGATCATCGTGCGCTCGATTCAACATCACCCGAGTGGGAGCCCCGCATGCACCCAGCAGTGTGCACGAGGGCTACGACGATTCCGGCGGCGCTTCGTTCAGTGTCTCCTCGGTGACGCCGTCGGCATCCGCGAAGTCCTCGTCCCGGCGCCGCTTTCCGGGCATTGCAACCTCGGTAGCCTGCGTGAACGGATCCATGGTGGGTGCCGTTTTCGCACGCTGCTCCATGATCGGTGGCGGCAGCGGAGTGCTGGCGTAGAGTACCTGAACCTTGTCGGTGAGTATGCCCGCAGCCAAGACCGCACCACCCAAGCCCAGATTGCCTGGCCACCACAGTACGTATTGCCGATACCCGGGAGGCTCCGGAATGCCATCCCCGCCGCCGATTGGGTACCCCAATTCCTCCTCGATACTCAGCTGATGCTCGCCGGGCACATACTCCACCGATTCGAGCAGGCTGCCGTCCCAGTTGCGTGGATGTTTGCGCACCCCGATACGAGACCCCTTCCCGTCGACCAGAACAATCCCAAACCCGTTGCCCTTGATCGCCTTCAAAGTCGAGTCCTCGGTCTGGCGACGCCACCTCGAGAACAGCAACGTCTCCAGCAGCGTGCATGACACGGTGATTCCTCGGGGATCGTTCCCCTGATCGACGTACCGGTCCGGAACCTCCGCCAACCTCGCACACAGATCGCCATGCGTTTCGCCCAACACGAGAGCATGCTGCTCGACGAACTTCTCCACCAGCAGTTGTGGATTGTCGTGTAGGTCCATGGGGTGAATTTTTACCCCGGTATCCCACATCGGCCGGCGCGCCACGCCGTGCAAACTTGGAAAATGTTTGGCCAACCATACCTAAGAGGATACATGTATACGATGATTAATGTGCAGGTAAACACGCTGATTGACCAATAGAACGTGTTAAACCTCTGATAAAGCAGCCAGGTGCTCCTCCATGTCGGGCGCGATCGCGACGGCCGGCGGCGGCTCACCGAGATCTCGCTGCTGCGCCGTGCCGCCGCCGGGCGGGTGCAGGCCGCACCGGTGTGGCAGATCGCACGGGGTCTGACCGATCACGTTTCCGAATTCCGTGTGCTGCTGCGAGATCGGATGCCCCAGTGACCGGCCCGGCTGTCGCCGCGCTCGCGTTGGCCGCGGCGGCCCTGCTGGGTGTCGCACCCCGCCGGCGGCTCGAACCGACTGGCCGCCGGGGCCGACGCGCGCGGGCCGGCCGGTGGGCCGTGGCGGCAGTGGTCGGCGGCTGCGGCGCGGCGGCTGTGCTCGCCCTGCCGGCCAGCGCCTGCGTGGCCGGGACGGTGTTCGGCGCCACCGCCGCCGCGCGTCACCGTCACCGCCTGCGGGACCGCCGTGCACGGGAGGAAGCCCGCGCCCTGGAAACCGCGCTCGACATCCTGGCCGGGGAGTTGCGAATCGGAGCGCATCCGGTGCGCGCCTTCGCCGTTGCTGCCGCCGAGACCCGCCATGTAGCGGTGGCCGCCGGCTTGCACGGTGTGGTCGCGCGGGCCCGGCTGGGTGCCGACGTCGCCACCGGCCTGCAGGATGCGGCGCGCTCCTCGGCGCTGCCCGCACACTGGGAACGGCTTGCGGTCTACTGGGGCCTCGGCGGCGACCATGGTCTGGCGGTGGCCACCCTGATGCAGGCCGCGCAACATGACATCGTTGCCCGGCAACGGTTTTCGGCGCGAGCTGACGCCGGGATGGCCGGTGCCCGGGCGTCGTCGACCATCCTGGGTTGCCTGCCGGTACTCGGTGTGCTGCTGGGCCAGTTGCTCGGAGCGCGGCCGCTGAGTTTCCTGCTCGGCGGATCCGGCGGGGTGCTGTCGGTGGTGGGGGTGTGCCTGGTCTGCGCCGGATTGTTGTGGTCGGACCGGATCACCGGTCGCGCCGGGGCCGGCCCGTGAGCGCCGCCGCGGTGCTGCTCGCGTGCGCCGTCCTGGTCGCGGCCGGGCCGTCGACGGTACGGGGGCGGGCCGGAATGCCCGAGCGGGATCGCCCGGTGCGGGCGCGGGCGGTGCCGGGCACCGACGCACTGGCGTTGGCGGCCGGCCTCGAGGTGTTCGCGCTCTGCCTGACTGCGGGGATGCCGGTGTCGGGCGCCGCCGTCGCCACTGCCCGATCGGCGCCGCCGCAGTTGTCGGCGGTGCTGCGCCGGGGCGCGGATCTGCTGGCCCTGGGTGCCGATCCGGGTATCGCCTGGTTGCCGCCGGAGTTGATCACCGGCGTTCTCGACCCCTCGACGACCGCGGTGCTGCGGCTGGCCCGGCGGTCGGGGACGTCGGGGGTGGCGCTGGCCGCCGGACTCGGAGAGCTTGCCGCGCAGTGTCGTGATGACGCCGGTCATGCCGCCACGGCCGCCGCCGAGCGGGCCGGGGTGCTGATCGCCGGCCCGCTCGGGCTGTGCTTCCTGCCGGCGTTCGTGTGTCTGGGCATCGTGCCGGTGGTGGCCGGGCTTGCCGGCGACGTGCTGCGGTCGGGCCTGCTGTGAGGCGGGAGATGCTTCGCGGACAGACCGCGAAAACCCTGACGGGTGATGATGGAGGAGGACCGGTGAGGACACGGGTATTACAGGTGCGCAACATATTTCGAGTCATTCAGTTCCGGGTGCTAGTGCTGGCAACCGACGAATCCGGTATGTCGACGGTCGAGTACGCGATCGGGACCATCGCGGCCGCCGCTTTCGGCGCGATCCTCTACACCGTCGTCACCGGCGACTCGATCGTCTCGGCGCTCAATCGGGTCATCGGGCGTGCGTTGAACACCAAGGTGTGACGGGCGTTGAGTACTCGTGTCCGGCTTGCCGACGATGCAGGTGCCGGCACGGTCGAGGCGGCGTTCGCACTGGCCGCCCTGGTCTCGGTATTGGTGCTGTGCCTGGCCGGGATCAGTGCGGTGTCCGCGCAGATTCGCTGTGTCGACGCCGCCCGGGAGGCCGCCAGGACCGCGGCCCGCGGAGACACCCCGGGGGCGATGGCGGTGGCACGCCGGATCGCCCCCGACGGCGCAGCGATCGGGCTGCGTGCCGACGGGGGATTCGTGGTCGCGACGGTCACCGCGCGGATCGCGCTGCTGCCGGGGCTGCCGGTCAGCGCCGAGGCGGAGTCGGCCCTGGAACCGTCGTGAACCGGCGAAGTGAGAGAAGTGAGACCGGGGCGGCCAGTGTGGTTGCCGCCGCCATGGTCGCGGCACTATTGGCGCTCACCGGCGGCGGGTTCCTGCTGGGGGAGGTGGTGATCGCGCGGCACCGGGCTCAGGCGGCCGCCGATCTGGCGGCGCTGGCCGGGGCGGCCCGGGTCCCCGCTGGACCCGACACCGCCTGTGTGGCGGCGCAGCGACTGGCCGGCCGGATGACGCGCGTCGGTGACTTCGGCTGCGCGGTGGACGGTCTGGACGTGGTGGTCACCGTGACTGTGGCATTGCCGGGCCGGTGGGTGGGGCCGGTCAGGGCGACGGCGCGGGCCGGGCCGTCGCGCTCGGCCTGAAGGCGGCGGCCCGCAGCGCCCGGCTCCGCCGCGGTTGCGACCACCGCTAACGCGGGTAGTCCTCCGCGGTGACGGATTCCTCGGGGCCGCCGGCCGCCGACGCGGTGGCCTTCTGCAGCAGTTGATACAGCGCGGTCGTCTCCCGGTCGCTGAGGCCGAACATCCGCCGTTCCAGGCCGGCGATGGCCTGCTCGACCTCGGCGAGGCGGCGACATCCGGCCCCGGTGATCACCACGTTGTGGCGTCGCCGATCCTGCGCGGCGCGGCGACGTTCGATGAGGCCCTGGGCCTCGAGGTAGTTGAGCAGCGCCACGATGCCGGTGGCGTCCATGCCCAGTGCCTCGGACATCTGCGACTGGGCGCGCTCGCCGAGGTCGCGCAACACGGTCAACGCCACCACGTGGCGGATCTTGAGGCCGAAGGGACTCAGGTCGGCTTCGATCTCGGCGCGCAGCCGACGGGCCAGGTAGTCGAGCAGCGGGCTGAGCAGTTCGTTCGGTGCCGACAGATCATTGTTCACTGTCTGATCGGTCATAGTTAACATTCTAGGGAATAAACTAACGATCGTCAGGGTTTCGATGATTTGTACTGTGCAAATCATCTTGAGGGGAAGATCATGAGCAACGTCCGAAGGCTGCTGTGCGCAATCGCCGCCGCCGCCCTGAGTGCCGCTGCCCTGCTCGCGGTGGGAACCGGTACGGCCTCGGCCGCTCCGAACGCCATCACGACCAGCGACTGCGCGGACGTCGAAGTGGTCTTCGCCCGGGGCACCTTCGAGGGTCCCGGCATCGGCAAGGTCGGCACCCCGTTCGTCGACGCCCTGCGCAGCCGACTGCCCGGCCAGACCGTCGGGGTCTACGCGGTCAACTATCCCGCCTCGGTGGACTTCGCCCGCGCCGTCGACGGGGTGGCCGACGTCAGCAACCACCTCAACGAAATGGCCGCCCGCTGCCCGGCCACCGACATCGTGCTCGGCGGTTACTCCCAGGGCGCGGCGGTGAGTGCCTATGTCACCAGCGACGCCGTCCCCGCCGGCTACGCGTTGCCTGCCGGGCTGGCCGGACCGTTGGCGCCGGCGGTGTCGGATCACGTTGCGGCCGTCGCCCTGTTCGGCAAGCCGTCGGCCAACATCGTCAACCTGCTCCAGCGTGACGCCCCGCCGATCGCCATCGGTTCCGCCTTTGCCGGCAAGACCATCGACCTGTGTGCCCCCGAGGACCCGGTCTGCCAGGCCGGCAGCCTCAATCGCGGCGCGCACAGCGCGTACGTGACCAACGGGATGGCAGACCAGGCCGCCGACTTCGCCGCCCGTCAGATCGCCGCCCGTCACGGCTCCTGAACCGGGCCGAAGCCCGCGTCGGCCAGCTCGCTCTCGGTGGGCAGGCGCATCGCGACCAGACCGGCGTAGGTGCCTTCGTCGATCTCCACCCGGTTGACGGTCACGTGGACCGGCTCCCAGCCGCCGCCCGGGTGGCGCAGTCGAAGCACTCCGACCGTCGGGCCGGCGGTGAAATCGGCTGCCATCCCGGCGATCAGGGCTTCGTCGTCGGGATGGACCCGCGGCGCCTCCACCGCGCCGCGCCAGTCGTAGAACGGGCAGGGGTCGTCCAGCCACTTCAGCAGCCGCCAGTCGGTCATGTCGACCATGGCCCGGTGCATGCCGGGCTGGGCCAACCCGTGCAGGATCTGCTGCGCCAGAAAATCGGGGCGCTGCACCGTACCGTCGAGTTGGCCGCGCCAGTTCATTCCGCGTGACACCAGGTGTTCGCGCCCGCCACCGGCCGGCTCCCAGGCGTTGCGCGCCACGAAACCCACCCGGACGAACTCGCCGCGAAAATCGGTGACATCCCAACTGCTGCAGATGGTCTGGCCGGGCTCGGCGCGGATCGTCAGCGCCAGCACCTTGTTCTCATTCGGGCTGAAGTCGCGGGCGGGCAACTCCTCGGCGAACACCCGCCCGTGGGTGGCCTCCACTTCCGGGTCCTTGCCGATATTGGCCAGCGACTCCTTGGTGTCGGTGGCGACCCCCAGGGTCAGGTTCCACTTGAGCGGGCCCGGGATCGGGCGCTCGGGCGGCTCGACGTCGGGCGGTCCGCTCCAGACGTGCACGCCGTGCACCCGATCGTCGGACATCACCACCGGCTCGGTGCGGATCACCCGATCATTGCGGGGGGTGATGCTGGCCAGGCTCTGCCCGGTCCGCATGGTCTCGGCGATCGCGGTCTGGATCGCGGCCAGGTGCGGGCTGCGGCGCAGGAACTGGGAGATGGGCACCAGATTCTTGACCTGACGGCCCTGGGCGACGACTGCCGGTTCATCGCCGAGCGTCTCCACCAGCAACCAATCGTGGGCCATATCGCAGATTTTACGGCCAGCGGTTCTCTACCAGCATCGACAGCGGCGGATCGTCCGGTTTCGCCGGCCCCGAACCGGTCACACGGTCGGTTTGCAAGTTGCATCCGTCCGGTACAGCCGGTAACTTACGGCCGCGTCCGGCCTTGTGCCGGGTTTGGGAACGGATCGCTTTTTTCGACCGTTCGTCGCGGGTTTCCGCCGGCTCGGGGGAGTCGGCCGTTCGGGGGGTCGGCCGACTCCCGCAGTCGTTCACGAGCTCAGCGCGCCCAACACCAGCCGCAGCACCCGCACCGCACCGTCCTTGTCCAACGGATCATTACCGTTACCGCACTTGGGTGACTGCACACACGACGGGCACCCGTGCGGGCACTCGCAGGATTCGATGGTCGCCGCCGTGGCGTCCAACCAGATTGCCGCAGAACGGAATCCGCGCTCGGCGAACCCGGCGCCGCCCGGATAGCCGTCATAGACGAACACGCTGGGCAGCCCGCCCATGGCGTCCGGCCCCAGCGCCGTCGACAGGCCGCCGATGTCACCGCGATCGCAGCTGGCCACCAGGGGAAGCAACCCGATCGCCGCGTGCTCGGCTGCGTGCAGCGCCCCGGGAATCCGCGCTTCGGCGATCCCGCAACCGGTGAGCGCCTCGGGGGTGACGGTGTAGACCACCGCGGTGGTGGGCAGTATCGCCGGCGCCACCTCCAGCTCGACGAAGTCCAGCACCTCCCCGGTCGGCAGCCGGCGCAGGTAGCCGACGATCTGGCGGGTCACCGTGACGGGAACCAGGCCCAGGCATACCGAACCGAACCAGGTCCGTTCGCCCTCGCCGGTCACGTCGATGTCGGTGATCTCCCGCGCGAAGGTCGCATAGCCGGGGTCCTCGGCGTGCACGAACGCGATCTGCCGCTCGGTGTCCAGCGAGTCGACCACATAACTCTCGCCCTGGTGCAGATAGACCGCCCCGGTGTGCACCGTGGCCGGCGCCCGCCCGCCGTCGACGCTGCCCAGCATCCGGCCGGTGTCGGCCTCCAGGATCACCACCTGCCCGCCGCTCGAACCCCGGATGTCCACCCCGGGATGCGGATCGAGTCCCGGCGCCGGGAAGTACTTCGCCGAGCGCCGGCGCAACTGCCCGTCGTCAACCAGAGCGTCCGCCACCTGCGCGGCACCCAGCTCCTGCACCTCGGTGACCGTCAGCGGCAGCTCGGCGGCCGCGCACAGCAGCTGGGGCCCCAACACGTAGGGATTGGCCGGATCGATCACCACCTGCTCGATCGGCTTGTCCAGCAGCGCGGCAGGGTGATGCACCAGATAGGTGTCCAGCGGGTCGTCCCGGGCGATCAGCACGATCAGCGCCGTCTGGCCGCGCCGGCCCGACCTGCCGGCCTGCTGCCAGAACGACGTCACCGTGCCGGGGAAGCCGGCGATCACCACCGCGTCCAACCCGGCGATATCCACCCCGAGCTCCAGGGCGTTGGTGGTGGCCACGCCGTACAACTGGCCGTCGGCCAGCGCACGTTCCAAGGCACGGCGGTCTTCGGCCAGGTAGCCCGCACGGTAGGAGGCGACCTTGTCGACCAGCTGGGGTGCGGTCGATTCCAGCCGGGTGCGGGCGGCCAGTGCGGTGACCTCGGCCCCGCGGCGCGACCGGACGAAGGCCAGGGTGCGCGCACCCTCGGCGACCAGGTCGGCCATCACACGGGCCGCCTCGGCGCCGGCGGCGCGCCGCACCGGGGCATCGTTCTCCCCGGTCACGTCGGTGCGCAGGGCGGGCTCCCACAGGGCCACCGTGCGCGCGCCGTGCGGCGAGCCGTCTTCGGTGACCTCGGCGACCGGCCGGCCGATCAGGGCCGACGCGCTGGTACCCGGCGCGGCGGTGGTGGCGCTGGCGAAGATCACCGTCGGCCCCGGCGAGGCCGGGGTTCCCGGTGCGGCGTAGCGCGCGCACAACCGCAGCAGCCGTCGCAGCACCATCGCCACATGCGAGCCGAAGATCCCCCGGTAGTAGTGGCACTCGTCGACGATCACGAAACGCAGCCCGCGCAGGAACACCGCCCAGCGGGCGTGGTTGCGCAGCATCGACAGATGAATCATGTCGGGGTTGGAGAACACCCAGCGGGACCGCTCCCGGGCGAACCGGCGGATCTCAGCGGGAGTGTCGCCGTCGTAGGCGGTCGGTGCCACCGCAGTGCTCGGCATCCCCAGCCGGTCCACCGCCGCGGTCAGCTGGTGGGCGGCGCGCAGCTGATCATGGCCCAGCGCCTTCGTCGGCGACAGGTACAGCACCCGGGCGCGCGGGTCCGCCGCCAGGGTGTTCAGGGCCGGGAGCTGATAGGCCAGCGACTTGCCCGACGCCGTGCCGGTGCTGATCACCACGTCCTGCCCGGCGTGCGCCAGTTCGGCGGCGGCCCGCTGATGCGACCAGGGTGCGTCGATCCCGCGTCCGGTGAAGGCGCCGATCACGTCTGATGCAGCCCAGTCCGGCCAGGAACTCGCCACGCCCGCCGCTGCGGGCAGGTGGGCGACGTGACGCAGCGGGCGTTCACCCGGTTCGGTGCCGGCCAATGCCGCGGTAAGCAATTCACCGCCGAAATTCACCGTCATCTACCAGTCCTTAACGATTCGGGCACCGCAGTCTGTCCTCGACGGGCTGAACATGGTTGACTGATGGGCGGTCGTAGCTTCTGTGTTCGTGTAAAGCCTTCGCAGGATCTGTGGTTGCGGCCGCAGTTCCCGCGGGGGAGTGGTCGGTGGCAACACCGGCTGACCGCAAGGGTACGGCGGCCGGAACAGGCCCGGGGTAGCGAAATGCGGTGCCCCGAACAACGGTGCCCCGCACCGAGCAAGAAGAGTAAGGAAAGATCGACAAATGCCACAGGGAACTGTGAAGTGGTTCAACGCGGAAAAGGGCTTCGGCTTCATCGCACCAGAGGACGGCTCGGCTGACGTGTTTGTCCACTACACGGAGATCCAGGGAAGCGGCTTTCGCACCCTCGAGGAGAACCAGCGGGTGGAGTTCGAGGTTGGGCAGAGCCCCAAGGGCCCCCAGGCCACGGGCGTCCGCGCCGTCTGAGCAACGGAATTTGACGACACCCCCCGGGCAGCTCCCGCCAACGGAGCAAGGCCGGGGGGTTTCGTTTCGGGCCGGTGAGACCGCCCCGGAACCCATCCGATCGCGACCCGGCTTACTGTCGGTGACGTGAGTCAGCTTTCCTTCTTTTCGGCAGAGTCGGTGCCGCCCAGCGTCACCGACCTCACCGGGGTGCTGGCGGGTCCGGGGCAGATCGTCGTGGCCGGTGGCGGTGCGCGGCTGTCGGTCGTAGTCGATCGGCAGTGGCGGGCCGTGGCGCTGGCCGAATTGATCGCCGATGCCGGTCTGGCACCGGAGATCACCCGAACCGAAGAGGACACACCGCTGGTACGCACCGCGGTGGATCCCCGCCTTCGGCTGCTGGCCGATCAGTGGACGCGCGGTGCCGTGAAGACGGTGCCGCCGGGATGGCTGCCCGGCCCGCGTGAGCTGCGGGCCTGGACGCTGGCGGCCGGCGCGCCGGAGGCCGACCGGTATCTGCTGGGCCTGGACCCGCATGCGCCGGACACCTTCGCGCCGCTGGCCTCGGCCCTGATGCGGGTGGGCATCGCGCCCACGCTGATCGGTACCCGCGGCAACCGGCCCGCACTGCGGATCACCGGCCGTCGCAGGCTGTCGCGGCTGGTGGAGAACGTCGGGGAATCACCCGACGATCCCGAGGCGTTGAGTCAGTGGCCGCGTGTCGAGACGCCGATTCCGGGTCACCCGGGTGAACTCTGAGACAATTCGTGGCTGAATGCCGGTTTGCATCTGCACAGTCACGAGTGCGAGATTGTCAGTTGTCCACCGGCGGCGCGAACTGCAGGTGCGGACAGAAGTGGAGCGTAAGCGCAGTTGGCTGACTCTAAAACGGTGGGTGCCCGCAATGGCGATAAGGACTCACCCGTGCGGCGGCTCGTCATAGTCGAGTCGCCCACCAAGGCGCGGAAAATCGCCGGTTACCTGGGCAGTAACTATGTCGTCGAGTCCTCCCGCGGACACATCCGGGACCTGCCGCGCAATGCCGCGGACGTGCCGGCGAAGTACAAGACTGAGCCGTGGGCGCGCCTCGGTGTCAACGTCGACGGCGACTTCGAGCCGCTCTACATCGTCAGTCCCGACAAGAAGAGCACCGTCACCGAGCTCAAGGGCCTGCTCAAAGACGTTGACGAGCTCTATCTGGCCACAGATGGTGACCGGGAGGGCGAGGCGATCGCCTGGCACCTGCTGGAGACCCTCAAGCCGCGCATTCCGGTCAAGCGGATGGTGTTCCACGAGATCACCGAGCCGGCGATCCGCAGCGCCGCCGAGAACCCCCGAGACCTCGACCTCCACCTGGTGGACGCGCAGGAGACCCGGCGGGTACTGGACCGGCTGTACGGCTACGAGGTCAGCCCGGTGCTGTGGAAGAAGGTCGCGCCGAAGCTGTCGGCGGGCCGGGTCCAATCGGTGGCCACCCGCATCATCGTGCAGCGCGAACGGGAGCGGATGGCGTTCCGCAGCGCCTCCTACTGGGACGTGGTCGCGCAACTGGACGCCAGCGTGTCCGACCCGACGGCGTCCCCGCCCACCTTCACCGCCCGGCTGGTCGCCGTCGACGAGCTGCGGGTGGCCAGCGGCCGCGACTTCGACTCGCTGGGTGCGCTGAAGAAGCCCGCCGAAGTCACCGTGCTCGACGAGGCCGCGGCCGGTGCGCTGGCGGCGGGGCTGCGCGGTGCGGCGCTGTCGGTGACCTCGGTGGAGGACAAGCCCTACACCCGACGGCCCTACGCGCCGTTCATGACCTCGACGCTGCAGCAGGAAGCCGGCCGCAAACTGCGGTTCTCCGCCGAGCGGACGATGAGCATCGCCCAGCGGCTCTACGAAAACGGCTACATCACCTACATGCGTACCGACTCCACGACTTTGTCGGCCAGCGCCATCGATGCCGCCCGTAGCCAGGCCCGCCAGCTCTACGGCGAGGAGTACGTGTCGCCGTCGCCGCGGCAGTACACCCGCAAGGTCAAGAACGCCCAGGAAGCCCACGAGGCGATCCGGCCGGCCGGTGAGACGTTCGCCACCCCCGACGCGGTGCGCAACGAGCTGGGCAGCGATGAGTTCCGGCTCTACGAGCTGATCTGGCAGCGCACCGTCGCCTCGCAGATGGCCGATGCCCGCGGCACCACGCTGAGCCTGCGCATCGGGGGTCGGTCCGGGTCTCAGCAGGTGACGTTCGCCGCCAGCGGCCGCACCATCACCTTCCCGGGCTTCCTGAAGGCCTACGTGGAGACCGTCGACGAGCTGGCCGGTGGTGAAGCCGACGACGCCGAGCGCCGGCTGCCGCAGCTCACCCAGGGCCAGCGGGTGGACGCCGCCGAGCTGACCCCGGACGGGCACTCCACCAACCCGCCGGCCCGCTATACCGAGGCCTCGCTGGTCAAGGCGCTCGAAGAGCTGGGCATCGGACGACCGTCGACGTACTCGTCGATCATCAAGACCATCCAGGACCGCGGCTACGTCTACAAAAAGGGCAGCGCGCTGGTGCCGACCTGGGTGGCGTTCGCCGTGATCGGCCTGCTCGAGCGGCACTTCGGCCGGCTCGTCGACTACGACTTCACCGCGGCGATGGAAGACGAGCTCGACGGGATCGCCGCCGGGCGCCAGGGACGCACCGACTGGCTGCACAACTTCTACTTCGGCGGCGACTACGGGGTCGAGGACTCGATCGCGCGGGCCGGCGGGCTGAAGAAGCTGGTCGGGGTGAACCTGGAGGGGATCGACGCCCGCGAGATCAACTCGATCAAGCTGTTCGACGACGCTGAGGGCCGACCGGTCTATGTCCGGGTGGGCAAGAACGGCCCGTACCTGGAGCGCATGATCACCGGGGACGACGGTGAGCCGACCCCGCAACGGGCCAACCTGGACGACTCGCTGCCGCCGGACGAGCTGACCCTGGCGCTGGCCGAGGAACGCTTCGCCACCCCGCAGGAGGGCCGACCGCTCGGTGTGGACCCGGCGACCGGGCACGAGATCGTCGCCAAGGACGGCCGCTACGGCCCGTACGTCACCGAAGTGCTGCCGCCGCCGCCCGACGACGAATCCGGCGCGACGGCCAAGAAGGGCAAGAAGCCGACCGGACCCAAGCCGCGCACCGGTTCACTGCTGCGCAGCATGGACCTGCAGACGGTCACCCTCGACGACGCGCTGAGGCTGCTCTCGCTGCCGCGGGTGGTCGGGGCCGACCCGGCCACCGGTGATGAGATCACCGCGCAGAACGGCCGGTACGGTCCGTATCTGAAGAAGGGCACCGACTCTCGGTCGCTGGCCACCGAGGAGCAGATCTTCGAGATCACCCTCGACGAGGCGCTCAAGATCTATGCCGAACCGAAACGCCGTGGCCGCCAATCGGCTGCGGCCCCGCCGCTGCGCGAGCTGGGTGCGGACCCGGCGAGCGGCAAGCCGATGGTGATCAAGGATGGCCGCTTCGGGCCGTATGTGACCGACGGCGAGACCAACGCCAGCCTGCGCAAGGGCGACGAGGTGGCCACGATCACCGATGAGCGCGCCGGCGAGCTACTCGCCGACCGGCGGGCGAAGGGCCCGGTCAAGAAGGCCGCCAAGAAGACCGCCGCGAAGAAGACTGCGGCTAAGAAGACCACCCGCAAGGCGCCGGCCAAGAAGGCCACCAAGTCCTGAGTCAGTCCGCCGCGGCCCCGTCTGTTGCTGCCGGAACCGGTTCGGCCACGGCAAGTTTCAGCGGCCGCGCCAGCTGAGTGGAGACCGCGCGCCCGCGTAGCTCGACGATCTCGCCGACCTCCCAGCACAATGCCTCGGCGTCGACGGCGCCACTGACCGTGACCGCCGAAGCCAGCACGTGGCCGTCCTCCAGCTTGGCCAGTTCGGTCAGCCGGGCGGCCTCGTTGACCGGGTCACCGATCACGGTGTACTCAAAGCGGGCCCGGGCCCCGATGTGGCCGGCGATCGCGCGCCCGGTCGACACCCCGATGCCGAACTCCTCCGAACCGAGCACCGGCAACAGTCCGTCGTGCAGTTCGCGGGCCGCGGCCAGCGCCGCGCTCGAGGCGTCCGGGTGCTCGATGGGCGCACCGAAGATCGCCAGCGCGGCGTCACCCTGGAACTTGTTGACGAAGCCGCCGTGCCGTCCGACGGCCTCGACCACCACCCGGAAGAACTCGTTGAGCAGGTTGACCACTTCGCTGGGCGGCCGCGTCGCGGCGAGCTGGGTGGAGCCCACCAGGTCGACGAAGAGCACCGCGACGTCGCGTTCCTGGCCGCCCAACTCGGTGCCGCGCTCCAGAGCGCGTCGCGCCACGTCCTCGCCGACGTAGCGTCCGAACAGGTCGCGCAGCCGCTGCCGCTCGGCCAGATCACGCACCATGTCGTTGAACCCGGCCTGCAGCAGGCCGAGCTCGCTGGCGTCGTAGATCTGCATGTGCGCGTTGTAGTTGCCGCGCTGCACCTCGCCCAGTGCCCAGCGCAGCTGGCGCAGCGGGTCGGCGATCGACATGGACACCAGGACGGTTCCGGACAGCCCGATGATCAGCGCGGCCAGCGCCATCAACAGGATCGGGGTGAACAGCTTGTCCGGTGAGGCGTTGAGCAGGGAAGCCTTGCCGGCCAGTACCGACACCACGATCGCCACCAGCGGGACCCCGGTCGACAGCAACCAGGTCAGCAGCTGACGCAGGATCACCCCGGGCGCGCGCAGATTCTCCGGCGCTCCGCCGCGCAGCGCCGCGACGGCCACCGGGCGCAACACCCGCTCGGATTGCAGGTAACCGATGATCGCGGTGGCCGCCGCACCGAGTGCGGTGGCGGTGACCACCACCGGCATGACGTCCTTGGCCACCGGCCAGCTGATGACGACGAACACCACCCCGCCCACCGTCCAGTAGCCGATGCTGATCAGCGACCGGTAGAACGGCATCCGTAACGCGCGGGACCGCGCCAGTTCGGTGGCTTCGGGGTAGGTGTCGGGGTCGGGGCCGGTGAGCCGCGCCTCCCGGCGTTGCCAGCGGAACACCGGCATCAGCAACGACGTACTCACCGTGAAGCCGATGCAGAACAGGCACAGCAGGGTGAGCGCGAAGATGATCAGGTTGGTGTGCGGCAGGTCCTGCAGGTTGATCCGGTCTTCCTCCGGCAGGCCGAACCGCAGGAAGCCGAACACGAACAGCGAACCGATGATGTCGGCCTGCAACATGCTCAGCGTGAACACCGGCCAGGGTGTCCTGACCACCCAGCGGACGAATCGGCTGATCCGCCCGCCCAGGGTCCTGGTGGTGCTCACCAGAACACCGTATCGGGCGGGCCGGCAAAGCCGGAGTCCTCATGTCCGTGTGACCCACTACTGTGACCGATGATGTCCGGGGTTTTCGCGCGATTGGTAGGCCAACAGGCGGTAGAAGCCGAGCTGCTGGCCGCCGCCCGCGCGTCCCGGCATGGCGCAGCTCACAGCGGCCTGACCGCAGGCGGTATGTCACACGCCTGGTTGATCACCGGCCCGCCGGGGTCGGGCCGGTCGATCGCCGCGCTGTGCTTCGCCGCGGCCCTGCAGTGCACCGCCGACGACGCCGAGGGCGGCCCCGGCTGCGGGCAGTGCCGGGCCTGCACCACGGCGATGGCGGGAACCCACGCCGACGTGCGGCGGGTGGTGCCCGAGGGGTTGTCCATCGGGGTCGACGAGATGCGGGCCATCGTGCAGATGGCGTCGCGGCGGCCCGGGACCGGCCGGTGGCAGATCGTGGTGGTCGAGGACGCCGACCGGCTCACCGAGGGTGCGGGCAACGCGCTGCTGAAGGTCGTCGAGGAGCCGCCGCCCTCGACGGTGTTCCTGTTGTGCGCCCCGTCGGTCGATCCGGAGGACATCGCCATCACGCTGCGGTCCCGGTGCCGTCATGTGGCCCTGGTGACACCACCACCGGCCGCGATCGCCCAGGTGTTGATCGACAACGACGGCCTGGACGCCGCGACGGCCGCCTGGGCGTCCGCGGTCAGCGGCGGGCATGTGGGGCGGGCTCGCCGGCTGGCCACCGATCCGGAGGCCCGCCAGCGCCGCGAGCGGGCGTTGGCGCTGGCGCGTGACGCCGCGACCCCGTCCCGGGCCTTCACCGCGGTCGACGAGCTGGTGGCCGCCGCGGAGTCCGAGGCCCGCGATCTGACCGCTGGGCGGTCCGAGGCCGAGACCGAGGAACTGCGCACCGCGCTGGGCGCCGGGGGCACCGGCAAGGGCACCGCCGGGACGCTGCGCGGTACCGCCGGGGTGATCAAGGACCTGGAGCGCCGGCAGAAATCCCGCCAGACCCGGGCTTCGCGGGACGCCCTGGACCGGGCCCTGATCGACCTGGCCAGTTATTTTCGGGACGCGCTGTTGGTCGCATCGGGGGCTGGCGCCGTCCGGCCCAACCATCCGGATATGGCCGATGCGGTGGCCGCGCTGGCCGCCCACGCCCCCGCGGCTGCGCAACTGCGCTGTATCGAGGCGGTGCTCGAATGCCGCGAGGCGCTGGCGGCCAACGTCAAGCCCCGCTTCGCGGTGGGGGCCATGGTCGCCACCATCGGAGGAGCCCTGCGGAACGACCTGTAGACTGACCCGGCCCGGTTCGAGTCGGGCGCGCCACCTTAGCTCAGTCGGTAGAGCAATTCACTCGTAATGAATAGGTCAGGAGTTCGATTCTCCTAGGTGGCTCCACGCAGGAATGGCTCCGCGCAGGACCCTCGCCCGAGCTGAGTCAGATGTACATCGCCGGGTCGATGTAGCTGGTCGGGTCCACCAGCGGCTCCCGCTGCTTCTCGGTGCGATGACGCACCGCGGCCGGGATTCCGGTAGCGATAGAATCGGTCGGAACATCCTGGGTGACAACGGCATTGGCGCCGATAGCACTGCCGTCACCGACGGTGATCGGGCCGAGGACCTTCGCGCCGGCGCCCACCGTGACACCGTTGCCGATGGTCGGGTGGCGCTTGCCGTGACTCAGCGAGCGGCCGCCGAGGGTGACGCCGTGGTAGACCATGACGTCATCGCCGATCTCGGTCGTCTCACCGATCACCACGCCCATGCCGTGATCGATGAAGAACCGCCGCCCGATGGTCGCGCCGGGATGGATCTCGATGCCCGTGGCCAACCGGGTGGCCTGAGCCAGCACGCGGGCCACCCCGCGCAGTCCCGGTCTGGCCCACAGCCGGTGCGCGACTCGATGCGACCAGATCGCGTGCAGCCCGGAATAGACCAGGGCATTCTCGAGGTCCCCGCGCGCGGCCGGGTCATGGTCGCGCGCGTTGCGCAGGTCCTCGCGCAGCGTCGTCCACACACTCATGGGTGTGATCATTCCCGAATGTGTTCGAACAGCGGCGTCGAGATGTAGCGCTCGCCGAAGTCGGGGACCACAACCACGATCAGCTTCCCGGCGTTGTCGGGGCGTTTGGCCAGCTCAAGTGCGGCCCACACGTTGGCGCCGGCCGAGATGCCGCCGAGAATCCCCTCCTCGGTGCCCAGTTCGCGGGCCACCCGGATCGCGTCGTCGAACTCCGCGTCGATGATCTCGTCGTAGCAGTCGCGGTCGAGCACCTCGGGCACGAAGTTGGCGCCCAAACCCTGGATCTTGTGCGGACCGGGGTCGGCGCCGTGCAGGATCGCCGAGTCCTTGGGTTCGACGCCGACGATCTGGACCTCGGGCTTGTGCGCCTTGAGGGCGTGTGCGACGCCGGTCAGTGTGCCGCCGGTACCGATCCCGGCGACGAAGATGTCGACGGCGCCGTCGGTGTCTTTGAAGATCTCTTCGCCGGTCGTCCGCTCGTGGATGGCCGGGTTGGCCGGGTTGGCGAATTGGTCTGCGAACAGGGCGTTGTGGTTGTCGGCGACGATCTGCTTGGCCTTCGCCACGGCGCCGGCCATGCCTTCGGAGCCGGGCGTCAGGACGATCTCGGCGCCGTAGGCGCGCAGCATCACCCGCCGCTCGGTGGACATGGTGTCCGGCATGGTCAGGATCACCTTGTAGCCGCGGGCGGCGCCGACCATCGCCAGGGCGATGCCGGTGTTGCCGCTGGTGGCCTCGACGATGGTGCCCCCGGGGCGCAGCTGGCCGGATTTCTCGGCGGCGTCGATGATCGCCAGGCCGATCCGGTCCTTAACGCTGTTGGCAGGGTTGTAGAACTCGAGTTTGACCGCCACCTGGGCGCCCAGGCCCGCGGTCAGTCGGTTGAGCCGCACCAGCGGCGTATGGCCGATCAGCTCGGTGACGTTGTTGTAGATCCTGCCCATCAATCGACCTTTCCCGCCGCGGCGGTTCCTGATGTAGCGAGCGTTCCAGGGCGACGTCGGCAATCATGTTGCCTCCACCCTGCCACGGCGGTGTCCGGGCCAGCGCATCAGTGGTGCCCTAGAGCGCCCCGAACCCCGTCGCCGCGAACCAGGTCAGGAGTCCGATCCGGTTACGACCGGCTCCACCACCGGCAGTCGAACCCGAAACACCGTGTTGCCCTCGGTGGATTCCGCGTCCACCGTCCCGCGGTGCGCGTCGACGATCGAGGCGACGATCGCCAACCCCAGCCCGGTACTGCCGAGTCGGCCGGAACGGGCTTTGTCGGCGCGAACGAACCGCTCGAACAGGTGCGGCACCATCTCGGGGTCGATACCGGGGCCGTCGTTGGCCACGGTCAACTCCGCGGTCGGCCCGCCGACCGGCGAGCGGTCCACGGTTATGGCGGTCGTGACGGTCACCCCGGACGGTGTGTGCACCCAGGCGTTCTTCAACAGGTTGGTCAGGACCTGGTGCAGTCGAGCGCGGTCGCCACGAACCCACACCGGCGCCTCGGGCAGCTTCTTGACCCAGTGGTGGCCCGGTGCGGCCGCCGCCGCGTCGTTGACCGCATCCAGCGCCAGGTCGGACAGGTCGACGTATTCGATATGCAGGTCCTGGCCTTCGCCGAGCCGCGACAGCAGCAGCAGCTCCTCGACCAGCGACGCCATCCGTTGGGCTTCGGACTCGATGCGGGCCAGTGCGTATTCGGTGGTCGGCGGCAGCGTGGAACTGTCTTGGCGGGTCAGTTCGGCGTAGCCCTGGATCGCCGCGAGCGGGGTGCGCAGTTCGTGGCTGGCATCGGTGATGAACTGCCGCATCCGACGGTCGGCCGCACTGCGGTAGGCCAAGGCGCTGTCGACGTTGTCCAGCAGGCGATTCAGGGCACCGGCGACGATACCCACCTCGTTGTCCGGGTCGACGTCGTCGGAGTCCACCCGGATGGTGATGCGTTCGTCACCGTCGGTGAGCGGCATCGCGGCCACCGCGGCGGCGGTGGTCGCGACCCGGCGCAGCGGTCGCAACGCGTAGCTGACCACCGTGATCGTCAGCCCCGCGGTGAACAGCAGCGCTACTGCGTAAAACCCTGCGGCGGAAGCCATTCGACGCGCTACCGTGCGGTTGGCCAGGCGCATGGACCCGCCGATGAACAGCACGTCGTCGTCCACGACGCGGGTCTCCACCCGGTAGGAACCCAGGCTGCCCAGTTCCATGGTCTCCGGCGGGCCGTTGCGCCGGTGATGCGCGGTGATGGCGGCGACCACGTCGGCGGGCGCGGGATAGGGATCCTCCACGGTGAACACCGCCGAGGCGATCACCTCGCCGTCGCGCAGCACCGCGAGCACGTTCCCGGGGGTCTGATCGCTGAAACCGAGGATGGCCTGCCCGATCGTCGACGTCCCGTCGCGGCCGGCGATGTTCTCGACCCGGCGGTACTTGGCGAAGGAATGGCTGAACGCGTTGAGCGACTCGGACACGTCGGCGTCGCTGGTCGCGGTCACAAACGTGCGCAGGCTCAGCACCGACACCACGCCGACGGCCACGAACACCACCGTCACCACGGCTGACACTCCCAGCACCAACTGCCGGCGCAGCGCCCGAGGGCGCCACCAGGGCGGGTTTGGGGGCGAGCTGGCCGAGTCCGTCATGGGTGCGGCTTCAGCAGGTATCCGACCCCGCGCACGGTGTGGATCATCGGGCGGGCTCCGTCGATCTTCTTGCGCAGGTAGGAGATGTACAGGTCGACGATGCTGGTGCGGCCGGCGAAGTCGTAGTTCCACACCCGGTCCAGGATCTCGGCGCGGGTCAGTGCCCGGTCCGGGTGGCGCATCAGGAACCGCAGCAGCTCGAATTCGGTCGTGGTCAGCGACATCGGTTCACCGCCGCGAGTAACCTGCCGGCTGGCCCCGTCGAGGGTCAGGTCGCCGACGGTGAGTACCTCGTCCACCGGCGGCATCAGCTGACTGGCCCGGCGCAGCAGCCCGCGCAACCGGGCCACCAACTCCTCCAGGCTGAACGGCTTGGTCATGTAGTCGTCGGCGCCCGACGTCAAGCCGGTCACCCGGTCGGTGACCGAGTCGCGGGCGGTCAGGAACAGCGTCGGGGTGTAGGGGTCGGACTCGCGGACCCGCTGCAGAATCTGCAGCCCGTCGATGTCCGGCAGCATGATGTCCAGAACCAACAGATCGGGTGCGCCGCTGTGGAACTTGGTGACGGCATCGCGGCCGTTGTGGGCGACGTCGACGACCCACCCCTCATAGTGCAGGGCCATCGTCACCAGGTTGGTCAGCGCCGGTTCGTCGTCGACCAGCAGCACCCGGATCGGTGAACCGTCGGGCCGATGGATCCGCGGCAGCTGCCCGAGGATCGCCTTGCGCGGACCGCGGTGGTCCGAGTTATCCGCCATCGGTCCTCATCTTCCACCTCGGATGCACGTTCTACTCGCCCAGCAGGCGTTCCTTGCGCTGAATGAACTTCTCCTGGGGCAGAACGCCCGAGTCCCGCAGCTCGACCAGTGCACGAAGTTCGGCGACGACGCCGATCGCCTTCGGTCTCGCCGGCTTGTCCGGTTCTTCGGGATGGTCAGGCGGTTTGGGTGGTGCGGTGGGGTTGGGTTGGGTCGGCTGTGTCCGGCGTCCCGGGCCGGGGCCGCCGGCGGTGGCTGTCATGGCGCGGCCGGCCATGCCGGCCAGTGCCATTTCGCCGAATGGGATCTCAGTGGCTCCCGCGGCGGCCGCGGCGGCTGTGCTGGCGGTGCCGGATTGTGCTGCCACCAAAGTGATTTCGCGCAGCGCCGAGGGGGTGGCGGCGACCCAGGCCTGCGGTACCGACAGGGAGCCGAGCGGCACGGCCTTGCCCATGGCGGCCCAGGTCGCCCCGACCCGACCGCCCACCGATCCCAGCTCACCCACGGCGGTGGGCGCGGTCTGGCCGATCAGGTCCAGGGCGCCCAGCGCGCCCAGGCCCAGCGCGCCCTCTTCCGGGAAAGCGAGCTCGCCCAAGGTGATCGCCAGGCCGCCGAAAGCGCCGCCCAGGCCGATGCCGCCGAAGGGCCCGACGCTGCCCACCTCGAAGACCGCGCCGAGCAGATCGAACGCCAGACCCGGCGAGATCGCACTGTCGGACGTGGCCGCGGCCGGATTGGCGGTGCCGGTGGTGGCCTGGGGTGGGGTGAAGGTGGGGAGTTGGGTGGCTGTGGCGGCGTTGCCGGCGTAGCCGTACATGGCGGTGGCG
>NZ_CP084029.1:4217624-4333787 GCF_020181615.1 [Mycobacterium] crassicus | reverse complement strand
GCGGCTCGGATGGGGCCCGATCCTGGTCCGGCGTACATCAGCGCAGAGTTGACCTCTGGTGGCAACGCTGCAAAGTTCATCGGCTCCTCCCCGGCGGCTCAGTGGGCGGCGAGCACGTTGGCGGCCTCGGTGGTCGCATACGCAGTGCCGCTGCCGTTGAGTGTGTTGACGAACATCTGATGGACCGCGGCGGCCTGTGCTGCCACGCTCTGGAACAGCGCGCCGTTGGCGTTGAACAACGCGGCGATCGATGTCGAGACCGCATCGGAGGCCGGGGCCGCCATCGCGGTGGTCGGGGCCGCCACGGCGGCGCTCTGAGCCTGTACCGCTGAGCCGATCCCCTGCAGGTCATCTGCCGCGCCGGACAATGACTCCGGTTGCGTAACAACGTAAGACATCTGTCAACCTCCCTGATCGAACATCACTCGTCGATGAAATCTGCGATAACGCGTTCGCGCTGTTTGTCGAACTCTTCGGTCGTCAGAACTCCGGCGTCCCGCAGCTCCGCCAGACCCCGCAGCTCGGCGAGAATCTCGACTCCGGTCACCGGTTCTGGTGCCACCCGGGATTCTTCGGCCGGTTTGGGTGGTGCGGCGGGGTTGGGCTGGGTGGTCATCGGCGGACGGAGGCCGGGTCCGGGGCCGCCGGCGGTGGCGGTCATGCCGCGGCCGGCCATCCCGGCCATTGCCATTTCGGCGAACGGGATCTCAGTAGCGCCGGTCGCTGCAGCAACGGTGCCGGATTGTGCTGCCACCAAAGTGATTTCGCGCAGCGCCGAGGGGGTGGCGGCGACCCAGGCCTGCGGTACCGACAGGGAGCCGAGCGGCACGGCCTTACCCACGGCGGCCCACGTCGCCCCGACCCGCCCGGTGACCGATCGCAATCCGGCCGCCGGAACCAGACCCCCGATGGGGGGCACGGTCTGGCCGATCAGACCCAGACCGCTGGCGGCGCCGAGGTCACCGGTGAAGCCCAACCCGGCGAACGGCGCGAGGCTGGCGGCCTCGATCGCCAGGCCACCGAATTCCAGTCCGGCGCCGCCGCCCTCGAAGGGCGCGATGCTGTCCACCTCGAGGAGCGCGACCAGTATGTCGAGCAGCAAGCCCTCCTCGCCCGCGCCGGCGTATGAGCCGGAGCTGTCGTCAGCTGGGTTGGCGCCACTGGTGGTGGCCTGGGGTGGGGTGAAGGTGGGGAGTTGGGTGGCTGTGGCGGCGTTGCCGGCGTAGCCGTACATGGCGGTGGCGTCTTGGGCCCACATTTCGGTGTAGTGGGCTTCGGTGGCGGCGATGGCGGCGGTGTTTTGGCCGAGGAGGTTGGTGGCGGTCAGGGTGGCCAGTTGGGTGCGGTTGGCGGCGATGACGGTGGGTGGGACGGTCATGGCGAAGGCGGTTTCGTAGGCGGCTGCGGCGGCGCCTGCTTGGGTGCCTGCTTGGGCGGCTTGGGTTGCGGTGGTGTGCATCCAGGCTGCGTAGGGTGTTGCGGCGGTGGCCATGGCGACTGCGGCGGGTCCTTGCCAGGTTTCGTCGGTGAGTCCGGTGATCAGGGTGCGGTAGGAGTTGGCGGCGTTTTCGAGTTCGGTGGCCATGGTTTTCCAGGCGGTGGCGGCGGCTCGGATGGGGCCCGATCCTGGTCCGGCGTACATCAGCGCAGAGTTGACCTCTGGTGGCAACGCTGCAAAGTTCATCGGCTCCTCCCCGATCGCGACGCGCTGACTTCAGACCACCCTTCTGCGAACAACATTGCCGATGAACAACGGTATTTTCGGCAGCGAACAGCGGGCAACCTGACAACCGGTACTCATATGAAACGCATATCTGCCCAGACGGCAGACCGCGCGCTACAGCGGGGGGAGCGCGGTGGAGTACAGCCAGGCCCGCCACAACGGCTGCAGTGACACCGCGGCGTAGTTGGCGGCCAGGCCGGTGAAGTCGTCGGTGCTGGCGTTGCCGTGCCGGTGGCGCGTCGTCCAATCCCGCAGCAGAGCGAAGAAGTCGTCGTCGCCGAGCTGGCCGCGCAGCTTGTGCAGGGTGATGGCGCCGCGCTTGTACACCCGGTCGTCGAACATGTCGGCCGGCCCCGGATCGGCCAGCAGCAGATCCTGCGGCAACGCGGCCAGCTTCTGGTGGTAGTGCTGCGCCCACTCGCCGGCGCTGGGCCCGCCGGAATGCTCCGACCACAGCCACTCGGCGTAGCAGGCGAACCCCTCGTGCAGCCAGATGTCGCGCCAGCGCCGCACCGTCACAGAGTTGCCGAACCACTGATGTGCCAGCTCGTGGGCGATCAGCCGTTCCGAGCCGCCGCTGCCGTCGCAGTGGTTGGCGCCGAAGATCGAAATCCCTTGTGCCTCCAAGGGAATCTCCAGGTGGTCATCGGTGACCAGCACGGTGTAGCCGGCGGTCAGCGGATACGGCCCGAACAGTCGGACGAACAGCTCCATCATCGTTGCCTGGTCCGCGAAGTCCTGGTCGAACTCGGGCCGCAGCCGCGCGGGCAGCACCGCGTTGATCGGTACCGCGGACCCGGGCACGCGGTGGGTCACGTACTGGCCGATCTGCAGGGTGACCAGGTAGGTCGGCGTCGGCTCGGGCTGCTCGTAGGTCCAGGTGGTGCGCGCCGCCCGGACCCGCCGCGACACCAGTTCGCCGTTGGCGACCGCGCGGTACGGGCTGTCGGTGCTGATCTGGATCAGATAGCTGGCCTTCGCCGCGGGGTGATCGTCGCAGGGGAACCAAGACGGTGCGCCGTTGGGCTGCCCGGAGACCAGCGCCCCGTCCGACAATTCTTCGAAACCAACTTCGCCCCAGAGGGTTTCGCTGGGTCCCGGGGAGCCCGAGTAGCGGACGCTGATCACCAGTGCGGCCCCGGCCGGCAACTGGGCCGCCAGCGTGACCCGCAGCTTGGCGTTCGAGGTGGTGAACCGAACGGGCGCGCGGCCGTTGACCCGCACCTTGGACACCGACAGCGCATCGGCAAGGTCCAGGGTGAGGCTGCGCAGCGTGGTCAGCGTGACCGCGGTGATCGTCGCGGTGCCGGACAGTCGATTGCTGGCGACCTTGTACTCCAGGTCGAGTTCGTAGCGCGACACCCGGTAGCCGGTGTTGCCGCTGCCGGGCAGGTAGGGGTCGAGAACGGGCGCGGCCTTCTTGACGGGCTTGCTCACGGCGCCGACACCTCCGCCGCCGGAGCGATGGGGTTGCCCTGCCAGCGGGTCGCCGCCGGGACCTGGTCGCCGCGCATCACCAGCGAGGCCGGGCCGACGGAGGCGCCTGCGCCCAGCCGCGCCGCCGGCAACGCCACGCAATGCGGCCCGAGGGTGGCACCGGCCTCCAGGGTGACGGTGTCCATCGCCATGATCCGGTCGTGGAACAGGTGGGTCTGCACCACGCAGCCGCGGTTGACGGTCGCACCCGGGCCGAGGGTCACCAGGTCGGCCTCGGGCAGCCAGTACGTCTCGCACCACACCCCGCGTCCGATGGTGGCGCCCAATCCCCGCAACCACAGGTTGATCACCGGGGTGCCGGTGGCGGCGCGGGCGAACCACGGCGCGGCCACCGTCTCGACAAAGGTGTCCGACACCTCGTTGCGCCACACGAACGGCGACCACAGCGGGTGTTCGGTCGCCCGGATCCGGCCGACGGTCAGCCATTTCGCCACCACCGCGATGCCGCCGGCCACCGCTCCGGCGCCCAGCAGTGTCACGCCGCTGCCCAGCGCCGCCCATTTGTAGCCGAACTGTGTTGCTCCCCACTGCAATGCGACGAGCACCCCGACGCCGATCGCAAAGGTCACCATGACCGGGATCAGCCGGAACGTCTCCATGACGGCGCGCATCGCCTTGAGCCGCAACGGCGGCTCAAACGTCCGTTCGGTGGCGCTGCTGTCGACGGCCTTGCGGCGCAATCGGACCGGCGGACTGCCCAGCCATGACGAGCCGGTCTTGGCCTTGTGCGGTGCCGTCGACAGCACCGCTACCAAGGCCTTGTCGGGGACTTTTCTGCCCGGTTGGGTGATCCCGGAGTTCCCCAGGAACGCGCGCCTGCCGATGGTGGCCGGCGCGACGTGGATCCAGCCGCCGCCCAACTCGTAGGAGGCGACCATGGTGTCGTCGGCGAGAAAGGCCCCATCGGCGATCACGGTGAATTTCGGGATCAGCAGAGCGGTGGAGATCTCGGTGCCTTCGCCGACCTTCGCCCCCAACAACCGCAGCCACCACGGCGTGATCAGGCTGGCGTAGATCGGAAACAGGTAGTCGCGGGCGGCATCCATCAGCCGTTCGGTGGCCCACAACTGCCAGCCCTGCCGGCTGCGCACCGGGTGGTAGCCCTCCCGCAGGCCGATCGACAACAACCGCACCCCGACGACGGTCAACGCGGCGTAGCCGCCCAGCGCGGTCAACGCCGCCACCGGGGTCCACAACGCCACCGGGCCGATCGCCGCTCCCAGCGTGGCGGCGTCACGGGCGGCCCAGCCCAGCACGGCCAGCCCGGCGGACAGCGCCAGCAACGGCAGGCCGCCCATCAACAGTGACGTCAGCCCGTACATCGCCACCCACGCCGGCCGCCGCGGCGGCCGGTGATCCGGCCAGGGGTGGTGTGCCTTACCGGATTTCACCGCCGGCGAGCCGGTCCAGTACTGGCCCTTCTTCACCTCGCCGATCACCCCCGAACCGGGGCCTACGTCGGCGTCCTTACCGACCGAGGCGCCCGGCAGCAACGTGGTGCGGGTACCGATGGTGGCGTCGTTGCCGATCGTGATGGGGCCGACGTGGAACGACTCGCCGTCGACCCAATGCCCGGACAGGTCGACCTCCGGTTCGATGGAGCAGCGGTTGCCCAGCGTCAACATCCCGGTCACCGGCGGGGCGGAGTGCAGGTCGACGCCCTTCCCGATGTCGTTGCCCAATGCCCGCGCGTAGTACACCAACCACGGTGCGCCGGCCAGGTTTTCGGCGCCGCTGGCGGTGGCGAGACGTTCGGTGATCCAGACCCGCAGATGCTCCGGGCCGCCGCGCCGGTAGGTCCCCGGCGCCAAGCCGGTCAGCAGTACCCGGGCCCCGAGTACGGCGATACCCATTCGGCCCACCGGGGTGACGAACAGCACGAACGCGGCGATCACCCACCACCAGTCGAGCCGTGCCAGCCAGGGTTGCGGATGCCAGGCCGACGCCACGTTGTTCGCCAGCGCCAGCCAGGTCACCCACTGCAGGCCGGCCAGGGTGGCCAACGGCACGGACAACAGCACCTGCGCGGCCTGGGTCGTCCAGGGCACCGCGGGCACCGCCCGCACCGCCTCCGGTCCCACGGCCGCCGGATCGGTCTGTCCCATGTCGTCGAGGAATCCGGCCAGCGACCCGATCCGCGGCCGGTCGTAGAGCTGGGCGACGGTCAGCTGCGGGTAGCGCTGCCGTGCCGCGGCCACCAGCTGGGCAGCCTGCAGCGATCCGCCGCCCAGGGCGAAGAAATCGGCCCGCTCATCCTCGACCGGAGTGCCCAACACCTCACGCCACAGCCCGGCCAGCCAACCCAAGGTGCCGCCCTCGCCGTCCAGGGCGGACAACTCGTCGGCCCCGGATTCGGGACCCACCGGCCAGGGCAGGGCGTCCCGGTCCACCTTGCCCGACGTGCGGGTGGGCAGCTCGTTGACCAGCACCAGCCGCGGAACAAGCGCGGCGGGCAGCTGCCGGCCCAGGATCGCGCGCGCTTCGGCCAGATCGAAATCCGGGTCGGTGCTGGCCAGATAGCCGACCAGCAGCGACGTTCCGCCTGCGCTGGTCCGCACCGCGGTGGCGCCCCCGCTGACCCCGGGCAGTGCCATCAGCGCGGCGTCCACCTCGCCCAGCTCGATACGCCGGCCGCCGATCTTGACCTGGTCGTCGGCGCGACCGCAGAACACCAGCCCGTCGTTCTCCAGGCGCACCAGATCCCCGCTGCGGTAGGCCCGCGGCCACTCCAGGGCCGGCAGCGGCGCGTACTTCTCGGCGTCCCGGTCGGCATCGAGATAGCGGCCCAGACCGACACCGCCGATCACCAGCTCGCCGACCTCGCCGACGGCCACGGGTTCCCCGTCGGCACCGATCACCGCCAGATCCCAGCCCGCCAGCGGCAACCCGATGCGGACCGGGTCGGTGCCGTCGAGTTGCGCGGCGCAGGCCACCACCGTGGTCTCGGTGGGGCCGTAGGTGTTCCACACCTCGCGGCCCGCATCTTCGGTCCCCGACGCCAGCCGGGCCGCCAGCTCCGGCGGGCAGGCCTCGCCGCCGAAGATCAGCAGCCGCACCGCCTCGAGCGCCTCGGCCGGCCACAACGCGGCCAGCGTGGGCACCGTCGACACCACGGTCACGTCACGGGCCACCAGCCAGGGCCCCAGGTCCATGCCGCTGCGCACCAGCGACCGTGGGGCGGGCACCAGGCACGCGCCGTACCGCCATGCCAGCCACATCTCCTCGCAGGACGCGTCGAATGCCACCGACAGCCCCGCCAGCACCCGGTCGCCGGGCCCGATCGGGTTGTCCTGCAGGAACAACTGCGCTTCGGCGTCGACGAACGCCGCCGCGTTGCGGTGCGTGATCGCCACGCCCTTCGGAGTACCGGTGGAACCCGAGGTGAAGATGATCCAGGCGTCGTCACCAACCGACGGTGCCGTCGCCTGCCAACCGCGTGACGAGCCGGGGCCGCGGGCCAGGCCTTTCTCGGTGATCACCGCCGCCACCTGTGCCTCGTTGAACACCAGCTCGACGCGCTCGACGGGATCGTCGGCGTCGACCGGCACGTAGGCCGCGCCGGCGGCCAGTACCGCCAGGATGGCGGTGTAGAGCGAGTAGCTGCCCGACGGCATCCTGATGCCGACGCGGTCGCCGCGACCGATGCCGCGGGCGGCCAGCCACGCGACGCTGTCCTCGATGTCGGTGAGCAGCTCGCTGTAGGTCAGCACCACCTTGCCGTCGTCCACGGCTGCGGCATCGGGGAAACGCGCGGCGGTGGCGTACAGGATGTCGATCAGGGTGCGGGGGGAGGCAGCCGCCGACGCGCACAAAAATCGTGACGGGACTTGCGGCATCGGCACGTCTGTAGAAGCTACCGCGCGGTCACCGGACCCGCCGGGCAGCACGCCGCGCCCCGTCACAGCGGCGCCACGTACCCGACCGGGCCGGCGGCGATGCACACCGACAGGGCCGCGGTATCGGCGCGAGCGGTGACATTGTGGCCGGCGCCGGGCAGGCGCACATAGATCCGGTTGAGGCCCGGACGCACCCGGACCCGCACGTCGGGGCCTTCGGACAGGGACAGCGTCATCGCGCCGTCGACGTTGGCCAGGTAGTTGATCTCGGCGGTCCAGTCGGCCGGCAGCAGCGGGCCGTCGAGCCCGAGGGTGGCCGGCTGGTCCGGCTGCACCAGGTAGCCGCACCGCGGTACCGGTCCGGGCACCAGGGTGCGGACCCAGGTCACCTTGGCGTCGGTCAACCTGCCCGTACTGGTGAACATCCGCAAGTGCGTTGTCGCCGAAGCGAATTCAGGGCGGTCACGAACCAACGCGAACATGTGACTGGCCAGGTTCTCCGGGTAGACCACCCGTTGCAGCACCAGCGGGTCGACCTCCTGGTCGAGCAGCGGCGCATCGGAGTCGGCGCGCGCGGCGGCCAGGTCGTGCTGGGCGTTGCGCAGATACGCCCGTGCCGGGTCGTCGCGCCAACTGGCCAGGAACGTCACCGTCGAATACAGGCTGCTGGCCGTGAAGGCGACCACCCACCCGGCCACCGCCACACCCCGGGCCGGCGAGGCGTCGAGCCACCGCGACGACTCCCGGTTCGGCGCGCACAGCCCGATCGCACCCAGAATCGCCAGCACCACCAGCAGATCGGCCAGATAGCGCAGGGTCTGAGCCAGCTCCAGCGCGGTGAACGCCGAGGACCGCATCAGGTAGATCGGGACCTGGCAGGCGACCGCATAGCCGGCCGCGGCCAGCCACACCGGCAACAGGCGGTGCTTGCGTGCCAGCGACACCGCCAGCAGTCCGGCCAGCACCAGAGCGCCCAGAGCCATCACCACCGGTCCCGGCAACGCCCACGGTGAGGCCGGCGCCCAGCGGGCCCACGTCCAGGGGCCACCGGCCAGGCTCGGGACGATGCCGTGGGTGACCGAGCGCAGGAGCAGGTCACGGGTCATGTCCAGGTCGAAACTCCACCGCTTCTGGTTGACCACCGCCAGATAGACCGCGATCCACCCCGCGGTCACCGCCAGCATCGCCGTCCACAACCGTGCCCCGGCCCGCCACGCACCGGCGATCGCGCTGGGCAGCGGGGTACCGGACACGTAGCCCAGCAGCGCCGCCGCCATGAACGCGACGAACGGGATCACCGCGGCCTTCTCGAAGAACATCAGGCCACCGGCGTAGGCCAGCGTGCCGGTGTAGGCGTAGTGCCGCTTCCCGGTGCGCGTCAGCAGGATCGCATCGGCGCACACCCAGGCCAGCGCCGCCAGCATCGGCAGTGAGTTCAAGGCCGCCGCCCACCACGCGAACGCCGGCAACCCCAGCGGGCAGAACAACCCGAACGTCAGCGGCACCAGCAGCAGCGGCCGCCAGCCCAGAATCACCCACAACACCCGCAGCAGTGCCAGCGACGCCAGCAGCTGCAGCACTACCAGGCTGGCCGCCGGCGCTGCCCACTGCAGCGGCCACAGCTTGGTGAGTGCCCCGGCCACCAGAAACGCCCCCGGCATGACATGGCCGTCGTGATCGTCGAACAGGTACGCCGGCGACAGCAGATCGTGGGTGCCGGCCCGGCCGACCAGGATCAGGTCGTCCCAGTAGAAGTAGCCGCCGAACGCCACCACCGCCCGGACCACCAGCTGCGCGGCGATCAGCGCCACCGCCGCCCAACAGACCCAGGGCAGGGCGGTCATCCGTGGGCGCATCCGTCTTTCTTACCTGTCGGTATGGTGGGCCGGTGCGAGCACTGGTCACCGGGGCAGCCGGATTCATCGGATCGACGTTGGTCGACCGCCTGCGGGCGGACGGGCACCACGTCGTGGGGCTGGACAATTTCGCCACCGGCCGAGCCGTCAACATCGAGCATCTGGCCGACGACGCCGGCTTCAGCTTCGTCGAGGCCGACATCGTCGCCGCCGACCTGCAGGCGATCCTGGCGCAGCACCAGCCGGAGGTGATCTTCCACCTGGCCGCCCAGATCGATGTGCGGCATTCGGTGGCCGACCCCGCTTTCGATTCCTCGGTCAATGTGGTGGGCACCATCCGGCTCGCCGACGCGGCGCGGGCTGCGGGAGTTCGCAAGATCGTGCACACCTCCTCGGGCGGGTCGATCTACGGAACCCCGCCGCGCTACCCGACCAGCGAGACCGACCCGACTGATCCCGCTTCGCCGTATGCCGCCGGGAAGGTGGCCGGCGAGATCTACCTCAACACGTTCCGGCACCTCTACGGGCTGCAGTGTTCCCACATCGCGCCGGCCAACGTCTATGGCCCGCGCCAGGATCCGCACGGCGAGGCCGGGGTGGTGGCGATCTTCGCCCAGGCGCTGCTGAAGGGCAGCACCACCAAGGTGTTCGGGGACGGCTCCAACACCCGTGACTACGTGTTCGTCGACGACGTGGTGGACGCCTTCGTGCGAGCCTCCGGCCCGGACGGCGACGGGCAGCGGTTCAATGTCGGCACCGGCGTGGAAACCTCGGACCGGCAACTGCATTCGGCGGTGGCCGCCGCGGTCGGCGCGCCCGACGATCCGGAGTTCCACCCGCCGCGCCTCGGTGACCTGAAGCGGTCCTGCCTGGACATCTCGCGGGCCGCGGACGTGCTGGGTTGGCGCCCACAGGTCACGCTGGCCGACGGGGTGGCACGCACCGTGGCGTACTTCCGGCAGGCCAAGACCGCCTGAGATTTGTGGCATACTGGCCGGTCGGAGGGGAGTATTCCCCAATTCGCAGTGTCGTCATCACGTCGCCCGTCAACCGGGCGGCCGGTACTGCGAGCCGGTGACCGGCGGAAGAGACCTCCAGCGCTGCTATGACGCTGGAGGCAATCCATGGACGTGTTTTCGCTCGGACGTTTCGGTCTGGACGCGGTCGGCGCCGTCGCATCGGCCAGCCTGGACCTCGCCGCCATCCCGCTGCGCGAAGGCGCCAAAATCCTGGCCGGTGAGAGCTCCGATCTGACCAGCCGGCGCAGCTGGCGCGGCGCGGGCCGGGCCTGGATCGAGGTCCGCGGGCTCGACGACCCCGACGGCGTGGATATCGGTGCCGAGGTTCTGGAAGCCCTGCGGGCCGAGCCCGGCGTCACCTCGGTGCGGCTGAACCGTCCGCTGTCGCGGGTGGTGGTCGAGATCGGCGAGCACGTTTCGCTGGGGGACCTGTGCGCGGTCGTGGAGTCCGTGGAAAAGAATGTCGAACTGACCGCGACCGACACCGCGGCACTGCCCGGCGACGGACTGCTGCTGGCCACCAAGGGTGCGATGGTGGGCGCCAATGCGGTGGGGCTGGCGATCGCAACCGTCGGCAGTGCGCTGCGGTGGCCGGCCGCGCCCAAGATCTTCGATGCTGCGGCGTCGGTGGCCCGCTATCAGCCGTTGGTCCGCAACGCGCTGGAAAGCCGGATCGGCCCGGCGAAGACCGACCGGGTGCTGTCCCTGGTCTCGCTCGGATCGCATGTCATCACCATGTCCCCGGCGATCCTGGCGGTGGACATGATGGTCGAGGGCCTGAAAGCCTCCGAGACCCGCGCCGGGGCGCTGGCCTGGAATCGCTACGAGCCGGAGCTGGCCCGCTACGCAGAACACCCCGATGTGCACCCCACCGCGCGGCCTGTCCCGCGGCCGGACGGCGCGGCCGAGCGCTACCTGAAGCGCACCGCGGTGGCGCAGGTGGTCGCGGCCGGGGCGGTGGGCGCGCTGACCCGCAACCTGGACATGACCTCGAGTGCGATCCTGGCCACGTCACCGAAAGCGGTGCGCACCAGCGCCGAATCGTTCGCCGCGACCCTGGGCCAGGGACTGGCCGACGTGCACGGAGTGCTGCCGCTGCGGCCGGACAGCCTGCGCCGTCTCGACAAGATCGACACCGTGGTCATCGACCCGCGGGCGCTGACCGGTGAACAACGCCGGGTGGTGCAGATCCGCGGAGCGAGCGAACACGAGCTGCCGAAGGCCTGGAACAGCGCGCAGAGCCTGCTCGACAAGCCCGGACTGCGCCCGGGCTGGCACCGGGTTCCCGGCATGACAGTCCGCGGGGTGACCCGTAAGGAGCCGGTCGACGCGCTGATCCTGCCCGCGCACCATGCGCTGGCCTCGGCGGTGGTCCTCGAAGCACGTGCCTCCGGCGCGGAGTTGGTCACCGTCGACACCGAGATCCTCGGCGAGCTGCGCCCCGGTTTCGACGACATCCGGCCGGTTGCCGGTGAGGATCTCGACGGCGCACTGGCCGCGGCTGTGGCCGACCTGCAGCAGGCCGGCCGCACCGTCGCGGTGCTGTCCACTTCGGCGGCGCAGGCGCTGGCGACGGCGGATCTGGCGCTGGGTGTCATGCCGACAAGCGAGCACGCCGACACTCCACCGCCGTTCTATGCCGACCTGCTGCTGGCCGACCTGGCCGGCGCATGGCAGGTGCTGCGCGCGCTGCCGGCCGCCCGAACGGCCACCGAGCGCGGGGTCGCGATCTCGATCGGGGCGTCGTCCATCGCCGGGCTGCTGCTGGTCCGCGGGGTTCGGGCGACCATCCCCGGGGTCGGGGCGGGACCGAGCCGCGGCCCCGGCCCGGTGACCGTCGGTGCCGGCGCCGGAATGCTGTCGGGGTATCTGCTGGCCCGCCGGGTGCTGCGGGCGCAGGCGCCCAGGCCGGCCCCGGCCTACGAGTGGCACGCGATGACGGTCGAGCAGGCGCGCGAGCTGTTGACGCCGGACACCGTGCTCCCGCTGGCCGAACGCGCGCCGGTCGACGCGGAGGCGCAGGGCATGTTCTGGCCGTACTTCCACGCCGTGCGCGAGGAGTTGTCCGACCCGATGACGCCGATCCTGGCGCTGTGTTCGGCGGCGACCGCCATGCTGGGTTCGCCGATCGACGCCGTGATGGTGGGCACGGTGCTCACCGGCAATGCCATGCTGGCCGCCTACCAGCGGTTGCGGGCCGAGAGCCGGTTGAACATCCTGCTGGCCCAACAGGCCCCGCCGGCGCGAGTCGTGCTGATCGGAGCCGACGGCACCCCGAGCTACCAGGACATCGTCGCCGAACAGTTGCTGCCCGGCGATCTGATCGAGGTGCGCAGCAACGAGGTGGTGCCCGCGGACGCTCGCGTCATCGAGGTGTCCGATGTCGAGGTCGACGAGTCCTCGCTGACCGGCGAATCGCTGTCGGTCGGCAAGCAGCTGGACCCGACTCCCGGCGCCGAACTGGCCGAGCGCAGTTCCATGCTCTACGCGGGCACCACGGTGATCGCCGGCAAGGCGCTGGCGATGGTGACCGCCGTGGGCGGCGACACCCAGGCCCGTCGGGCCTCCGAATTGGCCTCCGGCGAGCTGCCGGACGTCGGACTGCAGCACCATTTGTCCCAGCTGATGTACCGGACCTTCCCGTACAGCGCCGCCGGCGGCGTGGCGGTCGGTGCGCTCGGCCTGCTGCGCCAGGGCGGGCTGCGGGTCGCGCTCGGCAACGCGATCGCCGTCGCGATCGCCGCCGTTCCGGAGGGCATGCCGCTGATGGCCACCCTGGCCCAGCACGCCTCGTCGCAGCGACTGACCAAATCGGGTGCGCTGGTGCGGATCCCGCGGTCGGTGGAGGCGCTCGGCCGAGTCGACGTGGTCTGCTTCGACAAGACCGGAACGCTGTCCGAGAACCGGCTGCGGGTCACCACGGTGCGTCCACTGGCGGGATACACCGATGACGACGTGCTCGGTACCGCCGCGCAGGCGGCGCCGGCTCCCGACGGTGCGGCGCATGCGCACGCCACCGATCAGGCCATCGTCGAGGGCGCCGCGGCCGCGGCCGGCACCCGGCCGTGGACCCAACCGGACGCGCACCTGCCGTTCCGCTCCGGTCGGGCCTTCTCGGCATCGGTCCTGGGTACGGAGCTGCTGGTCAAGGGCGCACCGGAAGTGGTGCTGGGCGCCTGCAAGAACGCCGGCGCCGGGGTCGAGCAGCAGGTGGCCGCGATGGCGGCCCAGGGGCTGCGGGTGATCGCGGTCGCCCAGGGCAAGCTGACCGCCGCCCAGGTGGGCGCGGTCCGGGAGGATTCCGACCGGCTCGTGGAGGTCAGCGCCTCGGGCCTGACCCTGATCGGCTTCCTCGGCCTGGCCGACACGCCCCGGGCCGATGCCCCGCAGCTGCTGGCTGATCTGGCCGCCCGCGGCGTCGACATCCGGATGATCACCGGTGACCACCCGATCACGGCCACGGCGATCGCCGCCGAGATGGGCGTGACCGTCGCCCCCGAGGAGGTCATCACCGGCTCGGAGTGGAATGCGTTGAACCGCAAGGAACAAGAGCGGGTGGTCTGCGAGCGGGTGATCTTCGCCAGGATGTCGCCGGAGAACAAGGTGCAGATCGTCCAGACCCTCGAGCGTGCCGGTCGGGTGTCGGCGATGGTGGGTGACGGCGCCAACGACGCCGCAGCGATCCGGGCCGCCACGGTGGGGCTGGGGGTCGTTGCGCACGGCAGCGACTCGGCACACGCGACCGCCGACGTGGTGTTGACCGACGGCAAGATCGGTGCGCTGGTCGACGCGATCGACGAGGGCCGGCGACTGTGGCGGGGCGTGCAACTGGCCATCTCCGGGCTGCTGGGCGGCAATGCAGGCGAAGTGATGTTCTCGGTCATCGGCACTGCGATCACCGGGAATTCGCCGCTGAACACCCGGCAGCTGCTGCTGATGAACACGCTGACCGACGCGCTGCCGGCCACCGCCGTGGCGGTGAGCACTCCGGCCGGCCCGATCGGCGACGCGGTGCCCGGACTCGACGAGCGCAAACTGTGGCGGGCGGTGGCGTTCCGCGGCGGGGTCACCGCGGCGGCGGGCACCGCCGCCTGGGCAATGGCCTCGGTGAGCGGTCTGCCGCAAAGGGCCTCAACGGTGGCGCTGATCTCGCTGGTGACCACCGAACTCGGTCAGACCGTGGTCGATTCGCGGGCCCCGTTGGTGCTGGCGACCGCGGCCGGTTCCTTCGTACTGTTCGCCGCGATGGTCTCCACACCCGGGGTGAGCCAGCTGCTGGGCTGCACGCCGGTGGGCCCGATCGGCTGGGCTCAGGGCATCGGCACGGCCGCGGCGGCCACCGCCGCGGTGGCCGTGGCGAGCCGGTTCTCGGCCCCCGCCAAGGAGATTGCGGCCCCCGCCAAGGAGATTGTGGCACCCGTCAAGGAACTCGCGGCCCCGCCGGCAAAGAAGGCGGCGGTCAAGAAGGCCCCCGCCAAGAAGGCGGCGGTCAAGAAGGCCCCCGCCAAGAAGGCGCCGGTCAAGAAGGCCCCCGCCAAGAAGGCGGCGGTCAAGAAGGCCCCCGTCAAGACGGCGGCCGCCAAGAAGGTTCCCGCCAAGAAGGTTCCCGCCAAGAAGACCGCTGCGAAGAAGACGACGAAACTGGAACTGGTGCGCTGAAGCCGGCTGCTTCGGCCGGTCAGCCGGCCGGCCGAAGCGCGGGCACCTCGGCCGGGCGACGCTTCGACGCGGGAAGCTCCACCTCGAGAACACCGGCACGCCAGAGCAGCGCGTACAACTCGACTATCGGTACCGTCAGCAGAATGGCTGTGACTTCGGCCAGTGGCTCCGCCAGGACTTCGGTCGCCCTCATGAGCCTCAGAGTGACGGCCGCAGCAGGCCAAACGGCAAACCGATTGTTACGGGTGGGCCAATTGTCGCGGAATTACTGTGTTTTCGGGGGCGACGGTGGCGGTTCCAGAGGTTCCGGCGGTTCCGGCGGCTGAGCATTGGCCAGCGCGACTACCCGGGCCAGCCGCGCATACCGCAGTTCCAGGTCGCGGAATCGCATGTAGGTGCTCAGGGTCGTGAACGCGAACACGATGATCAGGATGTAGAGCATCAGGTCGGTGCCGCGGCGCACCCCGACCCAATTCGCAACCACGGTGGTGTCATCCGGGCGCAGCACCGCATAGATGCCGGCCACCACGAACATCAGGTAGCCGACCTTCACCCAGGCCCGCGACTGCGCGGAGCGCCGTGACAGCAACAGATAGATCAGCAGCGACACCACCGCCGCGATCAGCAGAACTTTTATCCAGTTCACCGCGACATCCTCTTGCGCAGCATCCCGTCGAACATGATGTTGACCCCGTTGAGCAGCGGCTGGCCCTTCGACTTGGAGTACTCGGTGTAGAGCACCTCAACCGGTTCTTCGCCTACCCGCCAATGGTTCTCGGCGATCAGCGCGATGAACTCGCCGGCGTGGCTCATGCCGGTCATGGTGAGATCCAGGCCGTCGGCGACTTTCCGATTGAACACCCGCAGTCCATTGTGCGCATCGGAGAGCCCCAGCCGCCGGATCCGCGGGTTGAGCCACACCGCGGTGCGCAGCACCAGCCTTTTGAGCGGCGGCACGGCGGCGGCCGCTGCGGGCGCGGCGAACCGCGTGCCGATGACGATGTCGAGATCGGCCGCGTCGAGGCGCTCGATCATGCGCACCACATCGGCCACCCGGTGCTGGCCGTCGGCGTCGAAGGTGGCGAACAGTCGGGCGCCGAGCCGGCGACGGGCGAACTCGATCCCGGTCTGGATGGCCGCGCCCTGGCCGAGGTTGACCGGATGGCGCACCACAAAGGCGCCGGCGCGCCGGGCTATCGCGGCGGTGTCGTCGGCACTCCCGTCGTCCACGCAGACGACGTTGTCGAAAGTCGACCGGATGCCGGCGATCACGTCGCCGATGACGGCCGCCTCGCCGAAGGCCGGGACGACGATCCAGACGTCCGGGTAAGGGATCTTTGACCTGGTATCGATCCCTAAAAAATACACGCCCCGGCTCAGGAAGCCGCGCGTAACGCGGTCAGGTGCACGGCGATTCCCACCAACGGACCGCACAGCAGGGCGACCACGGTTCTGGTCGACAGGTCCAGCGGAAGCAGCAACAGCAGCGTCGACGTCACGGTCGCGCCCACCCAGCCCAGTGCGTAGGCGCGGTGCAGCGCCGCGGCCACCGTCGCCGCGCCGGTGAGCGTCAGCAGCGCGATCCCCGTTGCTGCGGTGGTCAGTCCGGCCAGCAGCAGCCCGCTGGCGTGGTAGTCCGGCCCGAACACCGTGCGCAGCAGCCACGGACCGATCAGGCCCGCTGCCACCGCGCCCAGCGCACCCAGAGCGGCGACCGCAGCCGTCGGGGTGATCAGTGACCGCAGCCGCCGCTCGCGCTGGTCGACGAAGTGCGCGATCAGGTTGCCCTGCATGGCGGTCAGCGGCACCAGCAGCGGAGCCCGCGTAACGGTCACCGCCAGCACCACCACCCCGCCCTCGGCGCCCAGTTCGCCGTAGGTGGCCTGCAACAGCACCGGAAAGCCCATCACTAGGATCGCGCTGGCCCCGGCCGCGGTGATGGAATGCGCGGCACCGCGCAGGAACGCCGAGGTACCCACCGGAGTCAGCAGCTGGGCCGCCGATCGGGTCGCGGGCGACACGATCAGCAGCAGCAACCAGGCCATGGCACCGGCGACGGTGGCCCACAAGAAACCGACCAGCCCCCAGCCGATCACAAACGTGGCGGTGGCCACGACCACCCGGATGCCCGCGTCGGTGACCATCAGCGCCCCGTACTGGGTCCACCGGTTGGTGCCGGCCAGCATGCCCAGCATGGTGGCGTGCACGGCGAAGTTGGCCAGCCCGAAGCACAGCAGCCCCACCGACAGCCAGCGCGCGTCGACGAACACGTGGCCGCTCCACAGCGGCGAGCCGGCGGCGACCAACGCTGCGGCCACCACCCCGGCCAGTCCGGCCACCCACAGCGGCCGGGTGTGTGGCGACGATGTGGGGCCCGGTCCGATCTCCTGGGCGAATCGGACTTCCCGGGTGGTTTCCTGCAGCAGGCCGTTGGCAGCGCCGGCGACCAGTCCGAACGCACCCCAGAACACGCTGAACACCGAGAATCCGGCCGGCTCCAGGTCGCGAGCCGCCAGATACAGCACCGCGTAGCCGCAGAGCGCGCTGAGCAGCGTCGCGGTGCCGACCCGGGCCACACTGGACCGGGTAACGGGGCCGGTGGGGAGCCCACTTGGGGATCCAGCGCCACCGATATCGGTCACCACGGCGAAAATACTAAGCGGGCCGCGGGGTACGGTCGGTCGGCCCAGTGAACACGACGACCGGAGGCCGCCGTTGGACCCCTCGCTGTTGGAGTGGCTGGTGACGATCGGGGGACTGGCCGCGGTCCTCGGGTTCGACCTGTTCATCGTCGCCCGCCGGCCGCACGAGCCGACGATCCGGGAGGTCGTCACCCGGCTGTCGTTCTACCTCAGCTTGGCCGTGGCGTTCGGCGTCTGGGTCTGGGTACATCACGGCGCGCGGTACGGCATGCAGTTCTTCGCCGGCTGGCTGACCGAGTACAGCCTGTCGGTGGACAACCTGTTCGTCTTCGTGATCATCATGAACAGCTTCAACGTGCCCCGGCGCTATCGCCAGGAGGCGCTGTTCGTCGGCATCGTCATGGCGCTGTTGTTCCGCACGGTGTTCATCGTCCTCGGCGGCGTTGCCGCGCAACGACTGTCGTGGACGTTCTACCTGTTCGGCGTGTTCATGGCTTACACCGCAGTGAAGCTGCTGCGCCACGGCGGTGTGGAGGACACCAGTGGCGGGGGCTCGGGGGGCAACAACGTCGTGGTGCGTTTCGCCCGCACGCATTTCAACGCCACCGACCGCTGGGCGGGCGTGCGGTTCTTCGTCCGGGATTCCTCGGGCGCGTGGGCCATGACCCCGATGTTCTTGGTGGCTTTGGCGTTGGGCACCACCGATCTGGTGTTCGCGATGGATTCCATCCCGGCCATCTACGGGCTGACCCGCCAGCCCTACCTGGTATTCGCCGCCACGGTGTTCGCCCTGATGGGCCTGCGTCAGCTGTACTTCATCCTGGGCAAGCTGCTGAACCGGTTCGTGTACCTGTCCCAGGGGCTGGCCGTGATCCTGGGGTTCATCGGGGTGCGGATGGTGTTGCACGCCCTGCACACCAACGACCTGTGGTTCATCAACTCCGGCCGCCATTTCGATGTCCCGGAGATTCCCACCCCGATCAGCCTGACGGTCGTGGTGGGGGTGCTGGTGCTGACGACCGCGGCCAGTCTGTACCGGACCCGCGAGGCGCCGTCAGCGCAGTGAGAAGACCGGGAACGACGGTGCGGCGTCGCGCAGTTCGGCATCGCTGGAATCCGGTGTCAGTCCGCCCACGTAACCCTTGACCTGCCAGTGCCACTTCTGCAGGTAGCGGCGAAGCAACTCCGGCTTGTCGTCGTCGGACACTTCGACGGCCCGGGCCGGTATCCGGTGCCATCGCGGTCCCAGCCGGACCTCTCCGGCGGCCCGGACGTTGCGGACCCACTCGGTGTTGCCGCGGGGCGCCACCAGATAGTCGGCACCGTCGACGGTCAACAGGTTGACCACGACGTTGCGGTCCTTGCCGGACTTGCGGCCCCGCACGGTGAGCGCGCGGGTGCCGGCGATGCTGATCCCGACCTCGGCCAGCCGGCGGATCAGCGCGTTGCCCAACCTTTCGGCCGTGCTCGGCGGCTCGTAATGCGCCATGGTCAGATCGTGGCACGGCGCGGCCGGATAAACAAGAGCAGTGCTCGCAAATCTGTCAGACTGGTGCCGTGGGCAAACGGCAGCAGTCGCGGGAGCGCATCGAGGCGCGGATCATCGAGGTCGGCCGCCGCCACCTGCGCACGCACGGGGCGGCCGGGCTGTCGTTGCGTGCCGTCGCCCGCGATGTGGGCATGGTGTCGTCGGCGGTCTACCGATATGTGGCCAGCCGCGACGAGTTGCTCACCCTGCTGTTGGTCGACGCCTATTCGGATCTGGCCGACGCGGTGGACCGGGCCCGCGCATCGGCGTCGTCGGCCGCGTGGCGCGAGGACCTTGTCACGATCGGCCACGCGCTGCGGGATTGGGCGTCAGCGCATCCGGCCGGGTGGGCGCTGCTGTACGGCAGTCCGGTGCCGGGCTATCACGCGCCCGCCGACCAGACCGTCGGTCCGGGCACCCGCGTCGTGGGGGCCTTCTTCGGTGCGGTGGCGGCCGGAATCGAATCCGGGGACATCGCGGCGACGAACAGTGTTGCCGCGCAGCCGTTGTCGTCGGACTTCGATCGCGTGCGCGAGGAATTCGGCTTCGCCGGTGACGACGCCGTCGTCGCGAAATGCTTCCTGGTGTGGTCCGCGCTGGTCGGTGCGGTCAGCCTGGAGGTGTTCGGCGGATACGGACAGGACACCCTGACCGATCCCCGAGCGCTGTATGCCATCCAGCTCGACCTGATGCTGGATGTGCTCGGGGTCAGTGACCGGAGGTCTTGAACCGCTCGACCGACCGGTCGATCTCGGCCTCGGCGTCGGCGCGGCCCACCCAGTCGGCGGCCTTGACGAACTTGCCCGGCTCCAGGTCCTTGTAGTGCACGAAGAAGTGCTTGATCGCGTCCAGCTCGTGCGCCGGCACGTCACCGATGTCCTGGATGTGGTCCCACCGGTGGTCACCGGCCGGCACGCACAGCACCTTGTCGTCGCCACCGGCCTCGTCGGTCATCCGGAACATCCCGACCGGGCGTGCCTCGACGATCACGCCGGGAAACACCGACTGGGGCAGCAGCACCATCGCGTCCAGCGGGTCGCCGTCCTCGCCGAGGGTGTCCTCGATGAAGCCGTAGTCGGCGGGGTAGCCCATCGGCGTGTACAGGTACCGGTCGAGCTTGACCCTGCCGGTGGCGTGGTCGATCTCGTACTTGTTGCGCTGGCCCTTGGGGATCTCGATGGTCACGTCGAATTGCACCGGGACAGTCTAGAGCGGGCCGGATTCACGCCCGGACCCCGCCCGTCCGGCACAATTGGCCCCGACAGGCAGGAGAGACATGCACCCCAATCGGTGGCGACACAGCAGCGCTCATCTGGGCATCGCGGCCGGGGTCCTGGCCCTGGCCGCCGCTGTCGTGGTGGTGGCCGCGGTTGTGCTCCCGGACGAGTCCGATGCCGGTGCGCATGCGGTGCCGCCGGCGCCGGTGGCGACCGCCAAGCCCGGGGTTGTCCCGGTCGCCGACGACACCCCGGTGCCGACCGGCAGTGCGCTGACGGCAGCCATGGCAGGTGCCCTGGCCGACCCGAACCTGGGCCGGCTGACCGGCCGGATCACCGACGCGCTGACCGGTAAGGCGCTGTGGACGCAGCAGGAAGACCTGCCGATGCAGCCGGCATCGACCAACAAGGTGCTCACCGCGGCCGCCGCGCTGCTGGCCCTGGACCGCGGCGCACGCGTCACCACCCGGGTGATCTCCGGCGACCAGCCCGGGGTGGTGGTGCTGGTCGGCGGAGGTGACCCGACGTTGTCGACCGCCGGGGTCGGGCAGGACACCTGGTACCGGGAGGCCGCCAGGATCAGCGACCTGGCCGATCAGGTCCGCCGCAGCGGGGTGACGGCCACCGAGGTTCAGGTCGATGTGTCGGCGTTCAGCGGCCCGAGCCTGGCGCCGGGCTGGGACCCGGAAGACATCGACGGTGGTGACATCGCCCCGATCGAGTCGGTAATGGTCGACGGCGGCCGAATCCAGCCGACCACGGTGGAATCCCGCCGGTCGCTGACGCCCGCCCTGGACGCCGGCCAGGCGCTGGCCGCCGCGCTGGGCGTAGACACCGACAAGGTGAGCATCGCGAACGCCTCGGTGACCGGACGCGAATTGGGCTCGGTCTCTTCGGCGCCGCTGGTGGTGCGACTGGGGGAGATGATGAACGCCTCCGACAACGTGATGGCCGAGTGCATCGCCCGGGAGGTGGCGGCGGCGATGGGCCGGCCGCGTTCCTTCGCCGGTGCGGTCGACGCGGTGACCAACCGGCTGGCCACCGCACACATCTCGATGAGCGGGGCCACCCTGATGGATTCGAGTGGCCTGTCCGTCGACGACCGACTGTCGGCCAGGACGCTCGACGCGGTGGTGCAGGCTGCGGCCGGGCCCGACCAGCCGGAGCTGCGGCCGCTGCTGGACATGCTGCCGGTGGCCGGCGGCAGCGGGACGCTGTCCGACCGCTTCCTCAACCCGAAGACCGGGCGCGGTGCGGCCGGCTGGCTGCGGGCCAAAACCGGTTCGCTGACCCGCACCAACGCACTCGCGGGCGTCGTCACCGACCGGGACCGCCGGGTGCTGACATTCGCGTTCATCTCCAACGACGCCGGGCCGACCGGGCGGACCGCGATCGACTCGCTGGCCGCGGTGCTGAGGACCTGCGGATGCACATGAGCGATCTCGACGTCGGGCAGGCGGTGGACTGGGGGTTCGCCGCGACCGTCGGAGGCTGGCTGGCGCGCCCCGCGCCGCCGATGACCGACTACACCCGCGGCCAGGTCGTCGACGACCTGTACCGGTGTGCCCGGGCCGCCGAACCGCTGGTGCGGGAGGTGACCGGGCTGGGTGGTCCGGTGGCTTCGATTCCGGAGGCCCGGGTCGTCGACCGGTCGCAGTGGATCGCCGCGGCCGCCGAGTCGATGCGGGTCATGACCGGCGGCACTGACCGGCCCAGCGGTTTCCTCAGCGGGCACCTGGCCGGGGCGCAGACCGGGGCGCTGCTGGCGTTCGTCTCCTCGGGCATCCTCGGCCAGTACGACCCGTTCTGTGTTGATCCCGCGGGGGTGCCGGGGCAGCTGCTGCTGGTCTTCCCCAACGTGGTCGCCGTCGAACGACAGCTGCGGGTCACACCCGCGGACTTCCGGCTCTGGGTGTGCCTGCACGAGGTCACCCATCGGGTGCAGTTCAGCGTCAACCCGTGGCTGGCCGGCTATATGTCGGACACGCTGGCGGTGCTGACCAGCGACGGCGGCCCGGACGTCACCCAGGTGGTGGGCCGGCTGGCCGACTATCTGCGTGGACGCCAGAACGATGAAGCCGGCCCGTCGGGAATCCTGGGCCTGGTGCGCGCGGTGCAGTCCGAGACGCAGCGCACCGCGCTGGACCAGTTGCTCTCGTTGGGCACATTGTTGGAAGGTCACGCCGACCACGTGATGGATGCGGTCGGGCCGACGGCGGTGCCGTCGGTGGCCACCATCCGAAGCCGTTTCGAGGAACGCCGTCAGCGCAGTCAGCCGCCGCTGCAACGTCTGCTGCGCGCGCTGTTGGGCCTGGACGCCAAGCTCAGTCAGTACACCCGCGGCAAGGCTTTCGTCGACGCCGTCGTGGACCGGGTCGGCATGACCCGGTTCAACGCGGTGTGGACGGGACCCGAGACGCTGCCGCTGCCCGCCGAGATCGAAGAGCCGCAGCGGTGGATCGACCGGGTGCTGTAGCCGCGCTGCGTGCCGCGGTGCTGGCGTTCGCCGAGCAGTACCTGCCCGGGGCGGCGCCCTGGACGGTGGCGCTGTCGGGTGGACCCGACTCGCTGGCCCTGACCGCGGTGGCCGCCGGAATTCGGCCCACCACGGCACTTATCGTCGACCACGGCCTGCAGGCCGGCTCGGCGCAGGTGGCCCAGACCGCTCGGCAACAGGCACTTGAACTGGGATGCGTTGACGCAGTGATCACCACGGTGACCGTCGGGGCCGAGGGCGGCCCGGAGGCGGCGGCCCGAGCCGCGCGCTACGCCGCCCTTGCCGACGCCCGCGGCGAGCGTCCGGTGCTGCTCGGTCACACCCTGGACGATCAGGCCGAGACGGTGCTGCTGGGGCTGGGCCGCGGCTCGGGCCCTCGCTCGATGGCCGGAATGCGCCCGCACGACCCGCCGTGGTGCCGGCCCCTGCTGGATGTGCGGCGCGAGCTGACCCGCAGCGCCTGTGTCGAGCTGGGGCTGACGCCGTGGCTCGATCCGCACAATGGCGATCCCCGCTTCACCCGGGCGCGGCTGCGCGTGGAGGTGCTGCCGCTGCTGGAGGACGTGCTGGGGGGCGGGGTGGCTCAGGCCCTGGCCCGCACCGCGATCGCACTGCGGGAGAACACCGAGCTGATCGACGTGCTGGCTGAACAGGCGCTGCCCGGCGCCACCGTGGGTGCCGCGTTGGACGCCGCTGCGCTGGCGGCGCTGCCCGGCCCGGTGCGCCTGGCAGTGGTCCGGCGCTGGCTGCTGGCCGGGGGAGGCCGGGGGCTGACCGACCTGCAGATCCGGGCGGTGGATCGGCTGGTCACCGCATGGCGCGGGCAGGGTGGGGTGGCCATCGGATCGGACCTGCGCGGCGAGCGACTGTTCGCGGTGCGCGGCGACGGCCTGCTGCGGTTGCGCCGGGAGCCGGTCTGAGCTTCGAGGGTGATCTTGCCCGCTGCAGTTGGATGTCGAACATCGCGCATGGCACGCTGTGCTGGTGGCTGCGATCTCGCCGGGGGAGACGCCCGCATCGTATGCGGGCGACATCAAATCGGTACTGCTGACCGAGGAGCAGATCCGTGCCCGCACCGCCGAACTCGGTGCGCAGATCGCCGCCGACTACGCCGAGGGGCGCGACCCCGCCGAGGGCGGCGACCTGGTGCTGATCACGGTGCTCAAGGGCGCGGTGCTGTTCGTCACCGACCTGGCCCGGGCGATCCCGCTGCCCACCCAGTTCGAGTTCATGGCGGTCAGTTCCTACGGTTCGTCCACCTCGTCGTCGGGGGTGGTGCGCATCCTCAAGGACCTCGACCGCGACATCAGCGGCCGCGACGTGCTGATCGTGGAGGATGTCGTCGACTCGGGCCTGACGCTGTCGTGGCTGCTGCGCAACCTGGCCACCCGGAGGCCCCGGTCCCTGCGAGTGTGCACGCTGTTGCGCAAACCCGAAGCGGTGGGCGCCGGCGTCGACATCACCTATGTGGGCTTCGACATCCCGAACGACTTCGTGGTCGGCTACGGCCTGGACTACATCGAGCGTTACCGCGACCTGCCCTACATCGGCACCCTGGATCCGCGGGTCTATCAGAGCTGAGCGCCGCTAAAAGGGCGGTGGGTGGTCGTCGGGATAGCTGGTGTGTGTCAGTGCCGCGGCGGACTGCCGGGCTTCGCGGGCTTTCTGGTTCTGCCGGCGTTCGGCGGTGACATAGCGGGCGTGGGCTTGGGCCCGGCCGTGGCGGCGCCGTGGCATCATCACCGCGCGGTCCCAGTCGAGGGTTGCGTCGCCGACGTCAGGTGTGGCCACCTCCGAGGTCGGGGTGCACAGCTGCGGGAACAGCAAGGCGCTGCCGGGGGTGGTGACGTAGGTCTGGCCTGCCGGCGATGTCCAGATAATGGTGCCGTCGGGCAGTTGTTGGTCGCGCCAGCCCCAGAAGGTTTTGAGTAGGTGATCTTTGCGGCACATGCATTTGAGGTTGGCGGCCTGGGTGGGTCCGCCGTCGGCGTAGGCGATGGTGTGGTCGAGATCGCAGTTGATCGCCGGCTCTTCGCAGCCCGGGAAACGACACGTCAAGTCCCGGCACCGCACGAAATCGGCCAGTGCTTGTGATGGCCGGTAGCCGGATTCGGGACCGTCCTGCACAGGCTGGACCACCGGACGCAACCGCGCCGATTCGGCCAGCTCGGCGAGCAATTCCGCGGGGATGAGTTCCTCGGCGCCCAGCAGCACTCCCGGGGCCCGCCCGGAGCCGTCCACGCTGGCCTGGTCGGCCACCACATGGATGACCACCGGTTTGGGCACCGGTGCAGCGGCAGCGCAGTCTTCGCGCCCGCAACGGCACTGCATGCGCTGCGCACCGGCGGCCAGGGCGCCGAACGCGTCGGCGCGGCGCTCATCTCGGGTGCGCGGATCAGCGGCGCACACGGTGGCGGCCAACGCGTCCAGCCGGGCCCGCAGCACCTCGGCGTCGACGGTGAACAGCCGCCCGCCCATCTCGCTGATGCCGCCTTGGCCACCCCAGAACGAGACCTCCCGGCCGGCCTGGTGTTCGCGGCGCTGCCGCAGTGCATCCAGGTCGGCGGTGGCCACGATCTTGTCGACGTAACCGGCCAACCGGCCCCGGGTCATGTCCGGCCAGCGCACGGCGCGGGCCGCCAGGGTGGCATCGACGCGTGCCAGCACCTCAGGGTCGGTGATCAGATCTGTGCGGTAGACGATGGTCTTGAATGCCGAATAGCTGATATCGCCCGCACACAGCACGGCCCCGACCTTCGGTAACCGCAGACGTAGGGCACGGGCGTAATACAGATAGCTGTCCGCCCAATTCCTGCTGATCCGCATCGCGGCCGCGATCTCGCCGGTGATCGCCGCGGCGGTGTCGCTGCACCAGGTTTCGCGCGCGCCGTAATGCCGCAGCATCAACACATCGAGCTCACCGATCGCCACCAGGCGGGCACCGGCGGCCTGATTCTCCGTGCGGGTAGCCGCGCACATCCGATCAGCAAGCCTGACCAGCGACCCCGCCTCAATCCCGAACATATGTTCGAGCGTAGTCCGGGGGTGTGACAAGCGGCGGCGCGCCAGTCCTACGCCGGCCGCGCGAAGCTCAGACCAGCTCCCATATCGCGGTCACCGAGAAACCCACGGTCTGCTGGCCGGGCTCCATCGGGGGCGCGGCGGCCATCGCGCGGGGCATCGGCATCCCCACCGGCGCCGGCGGAGAAGCGCCGGCCACCTCGGAGATCGAGATCACCCGGCCCAACTGCAGACCGGACAGGTGCGCGTACTGCTCGGCGCGGTCCTTGGCGTCATTGAAGGCCCGCTCCCGGGCGTCCCGGACCAGCTGCGAATCGTCCTCGATGGAGTAGCTCACCCCGTTGATCCGGGTGGCGTCCCCGCCGGACCGCACGATCACGGCCAGCACCTGGGAGGCGGAATCGCGCTCGACCTTGACCCGGATGGTGTTGCCGGCCCGGTAGCCGGTGATGTTCGTCGACCCACCGAGCTCGGAACTGCCGTACTGCGGCTGCAGACTGACCTGGGTGGTGCTGATGTCCTTGCGGTCCACCCCGGCGTCCACCAGTGCCTCGATCACCGCCTGCTGACGCTCACTGGTCTGGTTCATCGCGCTGGTGACGTCGCCGGCGACGAACTCGATGCCCGCCTCGGTGGTCAGCGTGTCCGGAACGCCCTGCACCTCGCCGGAGCCGATCACGGTGACCTGACGGGCCATGTCCACGATGCCGCCCGGCGTCGAGTCGCACCCGGCGATCGCGACGGTGGCCAGACCGGCCAGGGCCAGCGTCATCGACCAGCGGAGAGGCGTCCGGGCGCTGTGTGTCGGCATGCCTCGCACCCTAGCGGAGTTGCTCAGCAACTCCGGGGAACATCGGTGCGGCACACTGATGAGATGACAGACGCGCCGTCGAGAGCACTGTCCCGCGCCATCGAGCCCTTCGCCGGGCAGGTGTACTTCTCCCCGGAATGTCACCGCGGTTACGCCGCACTGGGGTTTCGGCCCAGCCCAGGCAAATCCGGCGACGTCGAGATGCCGGACGGTCCCGCGTATTTCTGCAGCCGTGGCGCGGCACTGGGGCAGGCGCCGGGTGAGGTGATCGCCGCGACCTTCGGGGTGTTCAACCCGGCGGTGGTGGTACCGGCGGTCCAGTACGGCTGGACGCTCACCGATGCGTCGAGGCTGCGCGCGGCCCGTGCCGAGGGCGCGCTGGCCCAGCTGCGCCGGGTTCTGGGCGACGCCCCGGACGGCCTCGGCCGCGCGGTGCAGCTGCTGGGTCGTGCCGTCGACGGGCTCGCGGTGGCCGGCAAACCGCTGTTCGCCGGGCTGGTTGCCGAGGGACTGCCGGAAGAGCCGCTCGCCCGGGCTTGGCAGCTGGCCGACCAGTTACGCGAGTACCGCGGTGATGCGCACGTGAACGCCTGGGCCGCAGAGGGATTCGACGGGGCGCAGATCGGGTTGCTCACTGAGCTCTACCGGGGGTTTGCGCCGCGCAGCTATGTCCGGAGCAGGGCCTGGAGCGACGACGATCTGACCGCCGGCGAGACTCGGCTGGCGCAGCGGGGCCTGGCCCGTGACGGCGTGCTCACCGAGGCGGGGCGGGCCGCGCGCGAGGCGATCGAGACGGCCACCGATGCGGTCTGCGCCCCGATCGTCGCCAACCTCGGTGACGACCTGGCCGAGCTGGTCGAACTGGTGGGTCCGTGGTCGCAACAGCTTCGCGACGCGGGTGCCTTTCCCAAGGCTTGATTGGTATTAGGGCGTGACCAGAATCTTGCAGTGCCGGTTCGGGTCGGCCAGGTCGTCGAACGCCGCGCCGACGCCGTCGAGTCCAACCTCCCCGGTGATCAGCGGCGCCACGTCGATCCGGCCCTCGGCGATGGACCGCAGCGTCGCGGCGAACTCGGCGGGCTCGTAGGCCAGTACGAACTGCACGCTGATCTCCTTGGCGATCCCGTAGAACGGGTGCACGGTGTCGGGTTGCATGCACACTCCCGCGACCACCAGCCTGCTGCCGGACGGGGTGCGCCGCAGCACGTCGTCGATGACGCCCGGCACGCCCACCGCCTCGAAGATGACCTTCGGCCTGACCGTGTCGAACGGCGATCCGTCGGCGGGGTCGACGGTCCGGTGCGCGCCCATCAGCGCTGCCAGGTCTCGTCGTGTCGATGAATAGTCTGCAGCCACAATATTTTCCACGCCCGTGATGCTCAGTGCGGCGATGATGGCGATCCCGATCGGGCCGCAGCCCAACACCAGTGCGGTCTCGTCGGCGGTGATGCCGGACTTGTTGACCGCGTGCAGTCCGACGGCCATCGGTTCGGTCAACGCGGCGTATCTGGGGTCCAGGCCGTTGGGGATGGGCATCAACAGCGGCGCCGACAGCAGCATCTTCTCGGCGTAGCCGCCCATCGTGGTGTTGGAGTAGACGATCGGCTCGATTCCCTTGGCGGCCAACAGAATCGGAATTGAGGTGACCGGAGTGCCGGCCGGAAAGGTGTCTGTGTCGGGCCCGGCCTGCAGTATCCGGGCGCTGAATTCGTGACCCATGAAGATGTCGGCACCGAGGTCGACCGCCGCCTCGGCTGCCCGGCTGCCTCCCATGGATCTGGTCGCGGCCAGCACCTGATCGCCGTGCGCGGCGAAATGCAGATCCGATCCGCAGATCCCGCAGGCGGTCACCTCGACCAGCACCTGGCCCGGGCCGGGCGCCGGCTCGGGCACGTCGTCGCGGTAGATCATCCGCCCGTCGCGCAGCACCGCCGCGCGCATCAACGCGGCCCGTTGCCCTGCTCGGCGGCGTGCTCAACGATGACGTTCTTGATCGCCTCGCCGGCCCGGCCGAACAGGGTGTCGCGCATGCCCTTGGCCCATTCGTGTGATGCGCGGGGCGCGGCCAGCTGGCCTTTGAAGTGTGGAATCACCTTGCGGGCCAGCAGTTCATAGCTGTGATAGGTGGCTTCCGGTGAGGCCCAGTCGTGGCCGAGGAGCAGCAGGGTGCCGAATCCGCCGGAACGTTCCAGCAGGTCGGTGATGTGCTCGATCGCGTCGTCGGGGGTGCCGATGCAGCAGCTGCCCGCCGCGGCGTAGGCCTCGACGAACTCCCGCGGCGACTGCGGTGAACCCTGCACCGTGCTGGCCAGCGGGACGAATCCGGCTGCGCCGAAATAGTTTGCGAAATCCTGCAGCCCGTAGGTGCAGTCGTCCACGGCCTGCTCACGGGTGTCGGCGACGTGCATGATGCTCAGCACCCGCCAGTCGGTCCGGTCCGGCTCGTCGCGGCCGGCCTTGGCGGCCTGGTCGCGAACCACCTCCCAGGCGGTCTCCAGCGCGGCGAATCCGCCCGGCACCGACATAGACAGGGACAGCAACGAAGTGCCCAACGCGCCCGCCAGTCGGGGGCCTGACGGGGAAACCATTGCCGCCGTGGATATCTCCGGGTAAGGCCAGGTATAGGGCCGGATGTGCAGTGCCGCGTCGCGCAGCGTGAACCAGTCCGAATACCGGGTGATGAGTTCGCCGGGCTCGGCTCGGAACAGGGCCAGGATCGCCTCCAGGGACTCCTGCATCATCCGGCGCTGCTCGACCGGGTCGATGCCCATCATGTGGGCGTCGGTGGGCAGTGCGCCCGGTCCGGCGCCGAACATCACCCGGCCCCGGGTCAGATGATCCAGCAGCACCCAGCGGTCGGCCACCATCAGCGGGTGGTGGTAGGGCAGCGAGACCACCCCGGTGCCCAGCCGGATGTGCTTGGTGCGTTCGGCGGCCGCCGCGATGAACACCTCGGGGCAGGCGATCAGCTCGTAGCCGCCGGAGTGGTGTTCGCCGAACCATGCCTCGTCGAACCCGAGCCGGTCCAGCGCGACGACCCGATCCAGGTCGTATTCCAGTGCCACGGTGGGGGATTGCCCGAGTGCGTGGAACGGGGTGATGAAGACCCCGAACCGCAGCGGCGTCACAGCGCCACCCCGCTCAGGAACTCCAGCAGGGCCGCGTTGACCTCGTCGGGCCGTTCCTGTTGCAACCAATGGCCGGCTCCTTCGATGAGCACCTCGCGGTAGGGGCCGGCGGCCACCTCGGTGGCCCGGTCGCGTCGGGTGAACGCCAGCACCGGGTCGGCGGTTCCGGCGATGAACAACGCGGGGACGTCGGTGGTGGCGCCGGCCAGGTGCGCGGTGGTCTCCCAGTTGCGGTCGAAATTGCGATACCAGTTCAGTCCCCCGGTGAAGCCGGTCCGGGTGAAGGTGTCGATGTAGTGGTCCACTTCGGCCTGACTGATCCAGCTCGGCAGCCGCTCCGGTTCGGGCAGCCGGTCGATGAAGCCCTCCGGTCCGGGAGCCACCATCCGCAGCGCTGCCGCTTGGTCGGTGGGGCTCAGGCTGCCGAGCATGCGGTGCATGGTGCGGGCCGGGTCTGAGTCGAGTTCGGCGTCGGCCACACCCGGCTGCTGGAAGTACAGGATGTAGAAGAAGTTGTCGCCGAACATCTGCCGCCACGCCTCGGTCGGCTGCTGCTGTGGCCGCGGTGTCGGCGGCACACTGAGTCCGGCGACCGCCGCCACCCGGTCGGGGTGCAGCAGCGCGGCGTTCCACACCACCGGCGCGCCCCAGTCGTGGCCGACCCAGACCGCACGGTCGGCGTCGACATCGTCGAGTAGGCCCACCAGGTCCGCGGTCAGCGCGTGGATGTCGTAGGCCTCGACCGCCTCGGGACGGCTGGAACCGCCATAGCCCCGCTGGTCGGGCGCCAGCACGTGGAAGCCGGCGTCGGCCAGCACCGGAATCTGGTGCCGCCAGGAGTAGGCCAGTTCCGGAAAGCCGTGTGCCAGCAGGACCACCGGGGCACCGCGGTCGCCGGCCTCGGTGACCCGCAGGGTCACGCCGTTGGTGTCGACAAGGCGCTGGGTTGTATCGACCACGGTCTCACCAAAGCACAACCGGGACGGAGTCGAGAAGGGATCGCCCGGCATCAACCCGCGGGACGGTAGCCTGAACATGCCCAGCTGCATGTACTGGAAGGATTTGGCCGAGGACGGCCGATGTCTGATGAATCGCAAAAACGTCATCCGCACCATCACCGCGATCGCAGTGGTTCTGCTGCTCGGTTGGTCCTTCTTCTATTTCAGCGATGACACTCGCGGATACAAGCCCGTCGACACCTCGGTCGCGGTGGCCCAGATTCACAGCGGGAACGTCAAGAGCGCGCAGATCGACGACCGGGAGCAACAGCTGCGGCTGACCCTGAAGAACCCGCTGACCAGCGCGGAGGTGTCCGACAAGGGCGCATCGGCCAAACCCGGCCGGGCCGATAAGGCCGAAAAGGTCGACAAGCTGATCGCCAAGTATCCGACCGGGTACGCGGTTCCGCTCTTCACCGCGCTGACCAGCAAGAAAGCCGAGATCAACACCGTCGTCAACCAGGGCAGCGTGCTCGGGTCGCTGCTGATCTACATGCTGCCGATGTTGCTGCTGATCGGGCTTTTCGTGATGTTCTCCCGGATGCAGGGCGGCGCCCGGATGGGCTTCGGCATGGGTAAATCGAAGGCCAAACAACTGGGCAAGGACATGCCCAAGACCACGTTTGCCGACGTCGCCGGCGTCGACGAGGCGGTCGAGGAGCTCTACGAGATCAAGGACTTCCTGCAGAACCCGGGCCGCTACCAGGCGCTCGGCGCCAAGATCCCCAAGGGCGTGCTGCTCTACGGCCCGCCGGGTACCGGCAAGACGCTGCTGGCCCGCGCGGTGGCCGGTGAGGCCGGCGTGCCCTTCTTCACCATCTCCGGCTCGGACTTCGTCGAGATGTTCGTCGGCGTCGGCGCCTCCCGGGTGCGCGACCTGTTCGAGCAGGCCAAACAGAACAGCCCGTGCATCGTGTTCGTCGACGAGATCGACGCCGTCGGCCGCCAGCGCGGTGCCGGCATGGGCGGCGGCCACGACGAGCGCGAACAGACGCTCAACCAGCTGCTGGTGGAGATGGACGGCTTCGGGGAGCGGGCCGGGGTCATCCTGATCGCGGCCACCAACCGGCCTGACATCCTCGACCCGGCGTTGCTGCGACCCGGCCGGTTCGACCGCCAGATCCCGGTGACCAACCCCGACATCGCCGGCCGGCGGGCCGTGCTCCGGGTGCATTCGGCGGGTAAGCCGATCGGGCCGGACGCCGACCTGGACGGGCTCGCCAAGCGCACCGTCGGCATGTCCGGCGCCGACCTGGCCAACGTGATCAACGAGGCGGCGCTGCTGACCGCAAGGGAGAACGGCACCGTCATCACCGGCGCGGCGCTGGAGGAGGCCGTCGACCGGGTGATCGGCGGCCCCCGGCGTAAGGGCCGGATCATCAGCGAACACGAGAAGAAGATCACCGCCTATCACGAGGGCGGACACACCCTGGCGGCGTGGGCGATGCCCGACATCGACCCGGTGTACAAGGTGACGATCCTGGCCCGCGGCCGCACCGGCGGGCACGCGGTCGCGGTGCCCGAGGAGGACAAGGGGTTGCGCACCCGCTCGGAGATGATCGCCCAGCTGGTGTTCGCGATGGGTGGGCGCGCCGCCGAGGAACTGGTGTTCCGCGAGCCGACCACCGGCGCGGTCTCCGACATCGAGAAGGCCACCGCGGTCGCACGCGCCATGGTCACCGAGTACGGCATGAGCGCCAAGCTCGGTGCGGTCCGCTACGGCAGCGAGCACGGCGATCCGTTCGTCGGCCGCGCCATGGGCACCACCCCGGACTACTCCCACGAAGTGGCCCGCGACATCGATGACGAGGTCCGCAAGCTGATCGAGGCCGCGCACACCGAAGCCTGGGAGATCCTGACCGAGTACCGCGATGTGCTCGACGTGCTGGCGGGCGAACTGCTGGAGAAGGAGACGCTGCACCGCGCCGATCTGGAGAAGATCTTCGGCGATGTGGCCAAGCGGCCCCGGCTGACGGCGTTCGACGACTTCGGTGGTCGGGTGCCGTCCGACAAGCCGCCGATCAAAACCCCCGGCGAGCTGGCCATCGAGCGCGGTGAGCCCTGGCCGCCGCCGATGCCCGAGCCGGCCTTCAAGGCTGCCATCGCCCAGGCGTCCCGCGACGCGGCAGGCGCCGGCCACAGCCCCAACGGCAGCAACGGCACGCCCGCCGGTGATGACGCCGTGCCGCCGGGCACCCAACCCGACTACGGTGCCCCGGCGGGCTGGCATGCGCCCGGCTGGCCGCCGTCGGGACAGCAACCTGGCTACTGGTACCCGCCCCAGCACTACCCGCAGCAGGGCTACCCACCCGCCCAGTCCTACCCACCCGCCCAGTCCTACCCGCCGTACCAGCCCTATCCTGTGCCCGGCCAGCCGCCGGCCCCACCGGTATCACCGGGTGAATCCGGCGACCGGCGCGGCGCCGAACAGAACCGGCCCCAACCGCCTAGCGGCGACTGAGAAAGCGGATCGACTATGACTTCGACAGTCTTCGATCAGGCGCGCGCCGAGGCGGCCGTGCGCGAACTGCTGTTCGCGGTGGGGGAGGACCCCGACCGGGCGGGTCTGCTCGACACCCCGGCGCGGGTGGCTCGGGCGTACAAGGAGATGTTCGCCGGGCTCTACACCGACCCGGACACCGTGCTGGAGACGACGTTCGACGAACAGCACGAAGAACTGGTGATCGTCCGGGAGATCCCCCTGTACTCGACCTGCGAGCACCACCTGGTGGCGTTCCACGGTGTCGCGCACGTCGGCTACATCCCCGGCGACGACGGCCGGATCACCGGCCTGTCGAAGCTGGCGCGGGTGGTCGACCTGTATGCCAAGCGGCCGCAGGTGCAGGAGCGGTTGACCGCTCAGGTCGCCGACGCCATGATGCGCAAACTCAACCCGCGCGGAGTGATCGTGGTGGTCGAGGCCGAGCACCTGTGCATGGCGATGCGGGGCGTGCGCAAGCCCGGCGCGGTCACCACGACGTCGGCGGTGCGCGGCCAGTTCAAGTCCGACAGCGCCTCGCGCGCCGAAGCTCTGGAACTAATCCGGCGCAGGTGAGCCCGACCCGCGTGCAGGTTGTCGGGGTGGTCAACGTCACCGCCGACTCGTTCTCCGATGGCGGGCGTTACCTGAGCGTCGATCGTGCCGTTGAACACGGCCTGTCGCTGGCGGCGCAGGGCGCGGCGATCATCGACGTCGGGGGCGAATCGACCCGCCCCGGTGCGGTGCGTGCCGATCCGCGGGCCGAAGCGCAGCGAGTCATTCCGGTTGTGAAAGGCCTTGTCGCCCAAGGTGTTGTCGTCAGCATCGATACCATGCACGCCGACGTCGCAAGGGCCGCGCTGGATTGCGGTGCCCGAATCGTCAACGACGTCTCCGGTGGCCGCGCCGACCCGGCGATGGCGCCACTGCTGGCTTCCTCGGAGGCCAGGTGGGTGCTGATGCACTGGCGACCGGTGGACCCCGACGACCCGCACCGGGTGCCCCGCTACGGCGGCGATGTCGCCGCCGAGGTCCGCGCTGATCTGCTCGCCTCGGTCGACGCCGCTGTGGCCGCCGGTGTGGATCCGGCGAATCTGATCGTCGATCCCGGACTGGGCTTCGCCAAAACAGCGCAACACAATTGGGCCCTGCTGCACGCGTTGCCGCAACTGGTCGACACGGGCATCCCGGTTCTCGTCGGGGCCTCCCGCAAGCGGTTTCTCGGTACGCTGCTGTCCGGGGCGGACGGTACGGCGCGGCCCCCGGACGAGCGGGAGACCGCCACCGCGGTGATTTCGGCGCTGGCCGGACTACACGGAGCCTGGGGGGTGCGCGTGCATGACGTGCGGGCCTCGGTCGACGCGCTTAAGGTCCTGGAAGCCTGGACTGAAGCCTGGAGCGAAGGGGGCACGAGCAATGACTGACCGGATCGAGTTGCGCGGCCTGCAGGTTCGCGGCAACCACGGCGTGTTCGCCCATGAGCGGGCCGATGGACAGGACTTCGTCGTCGACATCACGGTCTGGATGGATCTGACCGTCGCGGCGGCCAGCGACGCACTGGCGGACACCTATGACTACGGAGTGCTGGCCCAGCGGGCGGCGGCCATCGTCGCCGGCCCGGCGCGGGACCTCATCGAGACCGTCGCCGCCGAGATCGCCGACGAGGTGATGGGCGACGCGCGGGTTCAGGCCGTGGAGGTGACGCTGCACAAGCCGCACGCCCCCATCCCGCTCACCTTCACCGATGTCGCGGTGGTGGCGCGGCGGTCGCGGCGCGATAGACGGGGGACGGTGATCCCGGCATGACGCGCGCTGTGTTGTCCATCGGCTCCAACCTCGGGGACCGGTTGGCCCGGCTGCAGTCGGCGGTCGACGGCTTCGGCGCGGCGGTGCGTGCGGTGTCCGGGGTGTACGAGACCGAGGCGTGGGGCGCGGTCGATCAGGGCCGCTTCCTCAACGCGGTGCTGATCGTCGAGGACCCCGCCGTCGACGGGCCGGGCTGGCTGCGCTGGGCCCACGAGCTGGAGCATGCCGCGGACCGGGTGCGTGGCGAACGCTGGGGACCGCGAACCCTGGACATCGACGTGATCAGCTGCTGCGACATCACGTCGGACGAACCCGGCGGGACAGAACTGCTGTCCCGTGACAACGGACTGACCCTGCCGCATCCGCTGGCCCATCTGCGCGCGTTCGTGATGGTGCCGTGGTTGGCGGTCGAGCCGGATGCGCGCCTGACCGTGACCGGCCAACGGTGCGCGGTGGCGGATCTGCTGAACGAACTGGAGCCCGCCGACCGCACCGGACCGCGTCTGACCGATCTGGTGCTGGAGCGGCGGGAGTGGTCCAAGCCGGCCGGAGACGGCTGATGGGCCCGACCCGCAGACGAGACGTGACCGCCGGGGCGGCGGTCGTGGCTGTGGTCAGCTACCTGGCGCTCGGGCTGCTGTACCGCTGGTTCCCGCCGATCACCGTGTGGACCGGGATATCGCTGCTGGTGGTCGCGATCGCCGAGGCGGCCTGGGGTCGCTACGTCCGATCGAAGATCGAGGACGGCGAGATCGGTGCCGGGCCGGGGTGGCTGCATCCGCTGGCGGTGGCCCGCACCGTGGTGGTCGCCAAGGCGTCGGCCTGGATGGGTGCACTGGTGCTCGGCTTCTGGCTCGGCGTGGTCGGTTACCTGCTGCGGCAGCGGTCGACGCTGCAGGTTGCCGCCGAGGACACCGGTGGCGCGGTGGTTGCCGCCGCCTGCGCGCTGGCTCTACTCGTCGCCGCGTTGTGGTTGGAGAACTGTTGTAAGTCACCCCAGGATTCCGGCCGGTCCGGGCCGTTGAACGGAAATCAACCCGGGTGAGAATCGCCGGAGCGGGGCGACACGCGGAATGACTTTGTCCAGGTACAGTCGGGCAATGCGGGCCGGCAACGATGCGGTAGGGGTGCCTCTGGCCGCGCCGCTGCCCGGGAGACGAAGCAACGAGGTGGGGCGGCGCAGATGAATTCGGTCCTGTCCCGCGCCCCGGGTCGGCGTGGCGCTCGCAGGCCGGGCTGGACGCTGATGACGGCGTTGCTGATCCTCGCGATCGCGGCGAGTTCGGCGCTGGTGTTCACCAGCCGGGTCGAGCTGCTCAAACTCGCCGTCATCGTGGCGCTGTGGGCCGCGGTCGCGGCGGCATTCGTGTCGGTGATCTACCGGCGGCAAAGCGATGTGGACCAGGCCCGCGCCCGTGACCTGAAGCTGGTCTACGACCTGCAGCTGGATCGTGAGATCTCGGCGCGGCGCGAGTACGAGCTGACGGTGGAGTCGCAGCTGCGCCGCGAGCTGGCCTCGGAGCTGCGGGCTCAGGCCGCCGACGAGGTCGCGGCGTTGCGAACCGAGCTGTCCGCGCTGCGGACCAACCTGGAGATCCTCTTCGACGCCGACCTGAGCCACCGGCCGGCGCTGGAGCAGGAGCGCACCACGGTCCGTGCCTACAGTGACTGGGCGCGCACCGGCGGGGAATCGGACGCCGGCGCCCGGGTCGCGCCGGCCGGCCCGGCGTACTACCCCGAGGATCCGGTCACTCAGACCGCCGAGAACCCGATCATCGATGTTCCGGAGGTGCGGATACCCACCGGCACGATTCCGGTACCTCAGGCACCTTCGATGCCCCCGCCGACGCCGGACACCGGCGGGCCCGCCGCGCCCGGCGACAACTACCGCGGCTCGCATCGCCGGGCCGGCGAGGAGGGCCCGCGTCGGGGCGCGGACGAAACCCAGCGGCCGCAGCCGGCTGCGGGCCGCTGGGCGCAACCGCCGCAGCCCTTCGGCCCGCCCGAGCCCCGCCGGGAACCCGAGTACCGCCGGGAACCCGAGCCGCCGCAGCCCGTCCCGCCACCGCCCGCCCCGCCGCAGCAGCCCCCATCGCAGCAGCCGTGGGCTGCGGCCCCGGCCCCGGCCCCGGCCGCGCCCCCGGCCCCGGCTGCGGCCGCCGCGCCCCCGGCCCCGGCCCCGGCCCCGGCCCCGACCTGGCAACCCGTTGGGGCGGAAGGGGAATGGCTCCCGTCGGGTGCCCCGGGAAGCAACTGGTCCCCGGACATCCCCGACACGCTCGGGGGGTCCGGCAGGCACGGTGCCACCGAGAGCAGGCATTCCGAGAACCAGCCGGCGGGCGCACACGCGGCGGGAGCACCCGACCGCAGCGCCGAAGGCCCGGCCCGGCACAGCCGCCATTCGGGTGCGGTCGCCCCCGAGGGAGGGGGCCGCCGGCGGGCAGACCGTCGGCATGCGGAGGACGTGGCCGGCAGCCAGGCCCAGCCCACCCCGGTGGAGCCGTCGCCCCCCGCACCCGTCCTCACTCCCACTCCCACCCCGGAGCCGGAATCGGGCACGCCGGTCGTGTCGCGGCATTCCAGCGGCGCCGAGACGGGCGCCGACGGCGAGCCGAGCACCGGCGGCCAGTCGGTCGCTGACCTGCTGGCCCGGCTGCAGACCGTCCCCACCGAAGGCCGTCGTCGTCGCCGTCGCGCGGAGTAACCCCGCCATGTGCGACCAACGTCACTGTCCGGACCGGGTTCGAGCGGGATAGACTCTGCGGCGACCGTCCGGTACCCGCAGCGCGGGACTGGAACGAACCAAGAGAACCTGTGAGGTCGTCTGCATGGTGCAGTTCGACGGATTACGGCCGGCCAGGCTCAAGGTGGGCCTCATCTCGGCCGGCCGCGTCGGCACCGCGCTGGGCGTGGCGTTGGAGCGCGCCGAGCACGTGGTGGTCGCGTGCAGTGCCATCTCCGAGGAGTCGCGGGAGCGGGCGCGGCGACGGCTGCCCGACACCCTGGTGCGTGCGGCTCACGACGTCGCCGGCGACTCCGAGTTGCTGCTGCTGGCCGTGCCCGACATCGAACTGGCCGGCATCGTCTCCGGCCTGGCCGCCACCGGCGCGGTGCGCCCCGGCACGATCGTCGTCCACACCTCCGGCGCCGCCGGGATCGCCGTGCTGGCGCCGTTGACCGAGCAGGGTTGCCTGCCGCTGGCCATCCACCCCGCGATGACGTTCACCGGCTCGGATGAGGACATCGACCGGCTCTCGGACAGCTGCTTCGGCATCACCGCCGCGGACGAGATCGGTTACGCCGTCGCCGAGGCGCTGACGTGCGAGATCGGTGCCGTGCCGTTCCGGGTCGACGAGTCCGCTCGCACCCTGTATCACGCAGCCCTGTGCCACGGCGGAAACCACGTGGTCACCGTGATCGACGACGCGCTGGCGGCGCTGCGGGCGGCCCTGCCGAGTCGCCTCGGCATCGACGACCCCGACGGCATTGCCGAACGAGTACTGGGACCACTGGTGCGGGCCGCGCTGGCCAACACCCTGCGCGACGGCCGGGCCGCGCTGACCGGGCCGGTGGCCCGCGGAGACTCGGCCACCCTGGCCCGTCACCTGGACGCCCTGGCCGGTGTGGACGCGGACCTGGCCGAGGCGTACCGCACCAACGCGCTGCGCACCGCACACCGCGCCGGTGCCGCCGACGATGTCCTGACGGTGCTGGCCCGGTGAGGCCGAACGCGCCCACCTTCGACCGCGGTGGGCTCAACGTCTATGCCCGGCCCGAGGAGATCGCCCGGGTCACTCGGGCGCTGCGCGCGACCGGCCGCCGGGTGATGCTGGTGCCCACCATGGGTGCGTTGCACGACGGCCACCTGTCCCTGGTCCGGGCCGCGCAGCGGGTGCCCGGCTCGGTGGTGGTGGTGTCGATCTTCGTCAACCCGCTGCAGTTCGGCGCCGGCGAAGACCTCGACGCCTACCCGCGCACCCTCGACGACGACCTGGCCCTGTTGCGCGCCGAAGGCGTCGAGTTGGCCTTCACCCCGACCGCGGCGGCGATGTACCCGGCCGGCCCGCGCACCGCGGTGCACCCCGGACCGCTGGGCGCCGAGCTCGAAGGTGCCGCGCGCCCAACGCATTTCGCTGGGATGCTCACGGTGGTGTGCAAACTGCTGTCGATCGTCCAGCCAGATCGGGTGTTCTTCGGGGAGAAGGACTACCAGCAGCTGGTGCTGGTGCGCCAGATGGTCGCCGACCTCAACCTGGACGTGACCGTGGTGGGAGTGCCGACGGTGCGCGAAGCCGACGGGCTGGCGATGTCGTCGCGCAACCGCTACCTGGACCCCGCACAGCGCGAGGCCGCGACGGTGCTGTCGGCGGCGCTGGCCGCCGGTGAGTACGCCGCGCCCGACGGGCCCGCCGCCGTGCTCGAAGCCGCTACGGCGGTGCTGGCCGCGTCATCCGCGGTCGAAGTGGACTATCTGCAGGTGCGGGGCCCTGGTCTTGAGCCGGCGCCCTCCGACGGGCCCGGCCGGCTGCTGATCGCGGCCCGGGTCGGGGCGACCCGGCTGCTCGACAACGCGGCCATAACACTTGGATCCCCCGCCGACGAGGCGTTTGCCGGTTCAGAGGCCGGTTCGGACGGATATCACGTATCAACTCGGAGGAATTGATGTTTCGGACGATGCTCAAGTCGAAGATTCACCGTGCCACGGTGACCCAGGCCGACCTGCACTACGTCGGCTCGGTGACCATCGACGCAGATCTGATGGAGGCCGCCGACCTGATCGAGGGCGAGCAGGTGACCATCGTCGACATCGACAACGGCGCCCGGCTGGTCACCTACGCCATCACCGGGGACCGGGGCACCGGAATCATCGGAATCAACGGTGCGGCAGCACATCTGATTCACCCCGGTGATCTGGTGATCCTGATCGCGTACGGCACCATGGACGATGCCGAGGCGCACCGCTACCAGCCCCGGATCGTCTTCGTCGACTCCGACAACAGGCAGGTCGACCTCGGCACCGACCCGGCCTTCGTACCCGACAACGCTGCGGAGCTGCTTTCCCCCAGAAGCGTGCGGTAGCCGTGCTGCTGGCTATCGACGTTCGCAACACCCACACCGTCATCGGTCTGGTCTCCGGGTCGGGTGAGCACGGAAACGTCTTGCAGCAGTGGCGGATTCGCACCGAAGCGGAGATCACCGCCGATGAGCTGGCCCTTACCCTGGACGGCCTGATCGGCGACGACAGCGAACAGCTCACCGGTGCGGCCGCGCTGTCGACGGTGCCGTCGGTGCTGCACGAGGTGCGGCTGATGCTGGATCAGTACTGGCCGTCGGTGCCCGCCGTGCTGATCGAACCGGGTGTGCGCACCGGCATCCCGTTGCTGGTGGACAACCCCAAGGAAGTCGGCGCAGACCGGATCGTCAACAGCCTGGCGGCCTTCCACAAATTCAAGACGGCGGCCATCGTCGTCGACTTCGGTTCGTCGATCTGTGTCGACGTGGTGTCGGCCAAGGGGGAGTTCCTCGGCGGTGCGATCGCACCCGGGGTCCAGATCTCGTCCGACGCGGCTGCGGCCCGCTCCGCCGGGCTGCGCCGGGTCGAACTCACCCGCCCGCGTTCGGTGATCGGCAAGAACACTGTCGAATGCATGCAGGCCGGCGCGGTGTTCGGTTTCGCCGGGCTGGTCGACGGCCTGGTGCGCCGCGTCCGTGATGAGGTGCCCGACTTCGCTGACAACGGGACAGTGGTGGCCACCGGGCATGCCGCACCGCTGTTGCTGCCCGATCTCGGGACGGTCGACCACTACGACGCCAACCTCACCCTGGACGGGCTGCGGCTGGTCTTCGAGCGCAACCGGGACAGTCAGCGGGGCAAGCTCCGGCCTGCGCGCTGAGCGCCCGACGGTTGATTAAGCTGGCACGTCGTGAGCTCCGCCGATATCCCAGACCCCGACCTTCCCGAGCAGTTCCGAATCCGCCGTGACAAGCGGACGCGGTTGCTTGCCGAAGGCCGTGACCCATACCCGGTGGCGGTGGACCGCACCCACACGCTCGCCGAGATCCGGGCCGGCTACCCGGACCTGGCCCCCGACAGCACCACCGGTGACATCGTCGGTGTCGCCGGCCGGGTGGTGTTCGCCCGTAACTCGGGCAAACTCTGCTTCGCCACCCTGCAGGAGGGCGACGGAACCCAACTGCAGGTGATGATCAGCCTGGCCAGTGTCGGAGAGCAGTCCCTGGAGGCGTGGAAGGCCGACGTCGACCTCGGCGACATCGTCTTCGTGCACGGTGAGGTGATCAGCTCACGCCGCGGCGAACTGTCGGTACTGGGCGACACCTGGCAGATGGCGTCCAAGTCGCTGCGGCCGCTGCCGGTCGCGCACAAGGAGATGAGCGAGGAATCCCGGGTTCGTCAGCGCTATGTCGACCTGATCGTCCGCCCCGAGGCGCGCACCGTGGCCCGTCAGCGCATTGCAGTCATTCGTGCGGTACGCAATGCCCTGGAGCGCCGTGGATTCCTCGAGGTCGAAACACCGATGTTGCAGACATTGGCCGGCGGAGCGGCGGCCCGGCCGTTCATCACCCATTCGAACGCCCTAGACACCGACCTTTACCTGCGAATCGCGCCCGAACTGTTCCTGAAACGGTGCGTTGTCGGCGGGTTCGATCGGGTCTTCGAACTCAATCGCGTGTTCCGGAACGAAGGTGTCGATTCCACCCATTCGCCCGAGTTTTCGATGCTGGAGACCTACCAGGCCTATGGCACCTACGATGACTCTGCCGTGGCGACCCGCGAAATTATTCAAGAAGTCGCCGATGAGGTGATCGGCACCAGGCAACTTCCCCTGCCCGACGGCAGCGTCTACGACATTGACGGCGAATGGGCGACGGTCGAAATGTATCCGTCGCTGTCGGCCGCACTCGGCAAGGACATCACCCCGGCGACCTCGGTGGCCGACCTGTGGGCGATCGCGGATCAGTTGGATGTGGAGATTCCCAAGGATCGCGGTTACGGCCACGGCAAGCTGGTCGAGGAGCTGTGGGAGCACGCTGTCGGCAATGACCTGGATGCCCCGACTTTCGTCAGGGATTTCCCGGTTGAAACCAGTCCGCTTACCCGCCAGCACCGCACAATTGACGGGGTCACCGAGAAATGGGACTTGTACATGCGCGGTGTCGAGTTGGCCACCGGCTACTCGGAGCTCATCGACCCGGTGGTGCAGCGTGACCGCTTTGCGGCTCAGGCCCGGGCCGCAGCGGCCGGCGACGACGAGGCGATGGTACTCGACGAGGACTTCCTGACCGCAATGGAACACGCGATGCCGCCCTGTACCGGCACCGGAATGGGCATTGACAGGTTGCTGATGGTATTGACCGGTCTGTCAATTAGAGACACGGTTTTGTTCCCGATTGTTCGCCGTCACGGCAACTGAACGACGCCACTGCCTGCTGTGTTGTAGCGGCCGTATTTTTATGGCAGATTAGTCATCGGGGTCGATTCCGGCTTGCGTACAGTTTCCGCACAGGAAAGCTAACCAAGGGGTTCCAATGGCGAAAAAAGTGACCGTCACCTTGATCGATGATTTCGATGGTGAGGGTGCTGCCGACGAAACAGTTGAATTCGGACTGGACGGGGTAACCTACGAGATTGATCTTTCGAGCAAGAATGCCGGAAAACTGCGCGCCGACTTGAAGAAGTGGGCCGACGCCGGTCGTCGAGTGGGGGGTCGTCGGCGCGGGCGGACCGGTGGTGGCCGTCGCGGCACGATCGACCGTGAGCAGAGTGCGGCGATCCGTGAATGGGCCCGCCGCAACGGGCACAACGTGTCCACTCGTGGCCGTATCCCGGCCGACATCATCGACGCATTCCACGCCGCCACTTAGGCCGTAACCCAAGTCGGTTTTCGCTTCTGGCGAACCCGGTGAGCTCCCGGAATCACAATCCGGGGTTCGGCCGTTGGTCTCTTGTATCCGGTGCCAGGCCTTTCGTGGCCTGCCGCCGGCGCGGGTCGATTAAGTACGCACTGCAAGGCAGGTCACAGCGCGCTCGGCCGCCCACTACAGTGGACGGCAGGTACGCCGGGCCGAGCCGAGGCCCAGCAAGTACCGATGGTGAGGAAGCGCAGGTAGCCGCCGATGTTCGAGAGATTTACCGACCGTGCCCGTCGGGTTGTCGTTCTGGCTCAGGAAGAGGCCCGGATGCTCAACCACAACTACATCGGGACCGAGCACATCCTGCTGGGCCTGATCCACGAGGGTGAGGGCGTCGCCGCCAAGTCGCTGGAATCGCTGGGCATCTCCCTGGAGGGGGTGCGCAGCCAGGTCGAGGAGATCATCGGCCAGGGCCAGCAGGCGCCGTCCGGACATATCCCGTTCACGCCGCGTGCGAAGAAGGTGCTCGAGCTGAGCCTGCGCGAGGCGCTGCAGCTCGGCCACAACTACATCGGCACCGAGCACATTCTGCTCGGCCTGATTCGTGAGGGCGAGGGCGTCGCGGCCCAGGTGCTGGTCAAGCTGGGCGCGGACCTGACCCGGGTGCGCCAGCAGGTGATCCAGCTGCTGAGTGGCTACCAGGGCAAGGAGACCGCCGAAGCCGGCACCGGTGGCCGGGGCGGTGAGTCCGGCTCACCGTCGACGTCGTTGGTGCTCGACCAGTTCGGTCGTAACCTGACCGCGGCGGCGGTGGAGGGCAAGCTCGACCCGGTGATCGGCCGGGAGAAGGAAATCGAGCGGGTCATGCAGGTGCTGAGCCGGCGCACCAAGAACAACCCGGTGCTGATCGGTGAGCCCGGCGTCGGCAAGACGGCCGTGGTCGAGGGACTGGCGCAGGCCATCGTGGCCGGCGAGGTTCCGGAGACACTGAAGGACAAGCAGCTCTACACCTTGGACCTGGGTTCGCTGGTGGCCGGCAGCCGTTACCGCGGCGACTTCGAGGAGCGGCTGAAGAAGGTCCTCAAGGAGATCAACACCCGCGGCGACATCATCTTGTTCATCGACGAGCTGCACACGCTGGTCGGGGCCGGTGCCGCCGAGGGCGCGATCGACGCTGCCAGCATCCTCAAGCCCAAGCTGGCTCGCGGTGAGCTGCAGACCATCGGTGCCACCACCCTCGACGAGTACCGCAAGTACATCGAGAAGGACGCCGCCCTGGAGCGCCGGTTCCAGCCGGTGCAGGTCGGCGAGCCCACGGTCGAGCACACCATCGAGATCCTCAAGGGCCTGCGGGACCGCTACGAAGCACACCACCGGGTGTCGATCTCGGACTCCGCGCTGGTGGCGGCGGCGACGTTGGCCGACCGCTACATCAACGACCGGTTCCTGCCGGACAAGGCCATCGACCTGATCGACGAGGCCGGGGCCCGGATGCGGATCCGCCGGATGACCGCGCCGCCGGACCTGCGCGAGTTCGACGAGAAGATCGCCGACGCTCGCCGGGAGAAGGAGTCCGCGATCGACGCGCAGGACTTCGAGAAGGCCGCGAGCCTGCGAGACCGGGAGAAGCAACTGGTCGGGCAGCGGGCTGAGCGCGAAAAGCAGTGGCGCTCCGGTGATCTCGACGTGGTCGCCGAGGTCGACGATGAGCAGATCGCCGAGGTGCTGGGAAACTGGACCGGCATCCCGGTGTTCAAGCTGACCGAGGCCGAGACCACCCGCCTGCTGCGGATGGAAGACGAGCTGCACAAGCGGATCATCGGGCAAACGGATGCCGTGCGCGCTGTCTCCAAGGCCATCCGGCGTACTCGTGCCGGGTTGAAGGACCCGAAGCGGCCGTCGGGCTCGTTCATCTTCGCCGGCCCGTCCGGAGTCGGTAAGACCGAGCTGTCCAAGGCGCTGGCGGAGTTCCTGTTCGGCGACGACGACGCGCTCATCCAGATCGACATGGGCGAGTTCCACGACCGGTTCACCGCCTCGAGGCTGTTCGGTGCCCCTCCGGGCTACGTCGGCTACGAGGAGGGCGGCCAGCTGACCGAGAAGGTGCGGCGCAAGCCGTTCTCGGTGGTGCTGTTCGACGAGATCGAGAAGGCGCACCAGGAGATCTACAACAGCCTGTTGCAGGTTCTCGAGGACGGCCGCCTCACCGACGGTCAGGGCCGCACGGTGGACTTCAAGAACACCGTGTTGATCTTCACCTCCAACCTGGGCACCTCCGACATCTCGAAGGCGGTCGGGCTGGGCTTCACCCAGGGCGGCGGGGAGAACAACTACGAGCGGATGAAGCAGAAGGTCAACGACGAGCTCAAGAAGCACTTCCGGCCGGAGTTCCTCAACCGGATCGACGACATCATCGTCTTCCACCAGTTGAGTCAGGACGAGATCATCCAGATGGTCGACCTGATGATCGGCCGGGTGGCCAAGCAGCTGCGGGCCAAGGACATGGACATCGCGCTCACCGACAAGGCCAAGTCTCTGTTGGCCAAGCGCGGTTTCGACCCCGTGCTGGGCGCGCGTCCGTTGCGGCGCACCATCCAGCGCGAGATCGAGGACCAGCTGAGCGAGAAGATCTTGTTCGACGAGATCGGTGCCGGTCAGTTGGTGACCGTCGACGTGGACAACTGGGACGGGGAGGGCGCGACCGAGGACGCGGTCTTCACCTTCGCCGGCAGTCCGAAGCCGACGGCCGAGGCGGACTTGGCGCAGGCAGGCGCTCCTGCCGCGGAGTAATTCTCGACGAGTGTGAATCTGGCGACGTTGGCCCGGCGGGTCACGTCGCCAGATTCCGTTTCGGCGCCAGACGAGCTCTAGACCGGCAGCAGGCCGAATGCCTGTTTGGCGACCTGCAGCATCCAACTGCCGACGCTCTTGCCGTGATCACGCGGCCAGTTCAGCTGGAAACTGACCACCCAGGGCTGCCCGGCCCGGTCCAGGGCGTACCAGCTGAAGGTCAGGTCGCCGGGCAGGCCACCGGCCTTCGCCCCGATGTACGGCCAGTCGGCGCGGGGCAGGTCGATACCGCGGACCGCGGACATGATCTCCTTGACCGGCTCGGCCCGGCCCACCGCCCCGGCCTGCAGGGCGACGTGCACCCGGCAGATGTCCTCGGCGCTGCCGTACCACTCCGCGCCGTACGCCGAGGCCGGGACGTGGGCTCGGATCGGATCCGGTTCATATGGCCGTGATTTGGCCTGCTGCAACAACTTTGCTCGCTCCTGCGGCGAACCGTGCTGCCACTGCGCACGCAGGTCCGGCTTCCCCCAGCCCACCGAGAACAACTCGTACATGGTCGGAAACGGCGTCATGCTGGCCGGGTCGTGATGTCCGGCGGCGACCAGCGCCCGCTCGACGGCGTGGGTGCCCACGTGGTCGATCAGCAGATCGGTTGCCATGTTGTCGCTGGTGGCGATCATCTTCTCGGCAGCCCTGCGTACCGACACGTGCGCACCCTCGGGCAGTTCCTCCAAGCCGGACGAGCCGACCACCTTGGCCCGGCCGGTGATGGTCAGCGGGTCGTCCCAGGACACCGTCCCGGCCTTGACCTCGTTGGCCACCGCCAGCAGCACATACAACTTGAAGATCGACGCCAGCGGCAGGGATTGGCCGGTGTTGGTGCCGGCCACCGGTTTGCACCCGCCGCCCTCGATGCGCGAAGCCTGGTAGGAGTAGCGGGCGCCGGTCCGGCTCAGCACCGTGTCGACGTCGTGCCAGGAGTGGATCGGCGGTGCCTCGGTGGTCGGTTTGAACAGGTCCACCATGCCGTTGTCATCGGTCCGCAGCCGGATGTCCTGACGGGCACCGTAGGACGTGGTCAGGTGCAGGGTGGCCGCGCCGGCCCGGATGTCGACGCTGTCGAGGTGGAACGGGCGGTCCCACCACAGCGATTCCATGGTCGTGACCACCTGCTCGACCTTGTCCGGTGCGGCCAGGGTGGCCACCCCGACCGGTCCGATCGGCCAGTCGGAGTTCAGCATGTCCATGGTCTGCTTGGCACGCAGGCCGGGCGGTGTCTTGGTGGAGATCGTCACCTCGCCTGCGCCCGGATCCGCGGGCGACGCGGGGGAGGGGGCGCAGCCGGCGGCCAACGCTGCAAGGGAGGCAAGGGTTACAGCGGTCCTCCAGGCCGCGAGGGGGCGCCGCACGGGCTACGCCCGGGTGGCGGTTCCGGCGGTTCCGGCCACGTCCAACACGACCTCGAACTCCAGGTTGGCGGCGCCGGTGGACAGCGGCGCGCCGTAGCCGGCGTGCGCGGCCTCCGAGCGGTCACGCACCCACGCCTCGTATGCGTCGTCGTTCTCCCACTTGGTCACGACGAAGTAGCGGTTGTCGCCCCTGACCGGTCGCAGCAGCTGAAAGCCCAGGAAGCCCGGGGTGTTCGCCACGGTGTCTGCCCGGTCGGCGAACCGCTTCTCGACCTCGGGACCGGCTCCTTCGGGGACCTCGATGACGTTGATCTTCACCACTGACATGCGGCTAGGCTACCGTGCCCCGGGTGAACACCGCGTCGAGCGAGCTGCTGACCTATCGCGGCGGACAGGGCGCCCCGCTGGTCCTGGTTCACGGGCTGATGGGCCGCGGCAGCACCTGGGCGCGGCAGCAGTCGTGGCTGTCCCGGCTGGGGGCGGTCTACACCTACGACGCGCCCTGGCACCGCGGTCGCGACGTCGAAGATCCGTATCCGATCTCCACCGAACGCTTCGTGTCCGACCTGGCCGCCGCGGTGGAGTCCCTGGGAGAGCCGGTGCGACTGGTCGGGCACTCGATGGGGGGACTGCACTCGTGGTGCCTGGCGGGGCAGCGTCCCGAGCTCGTCACGGCGGTGGTGGTGGAGGACATGGCACCGGACTTTCGCGGGCTCACCACCGGCGCGTGGGAGCCCTGGGCGCATGCGCTGCCCGTCGAATTCACCCGTGCCGAGGACGTGATCGCCGAATTCGGGGACGTGGCCGGGCGGTATTTCCTGGAAGCCTTCGACCGGACCGCGACCGGCTGGCGGCTGCACGGTCAACCGGGACGCTGGGTGCAGATCGCCGCCGAATGGGGCACTCGCGACTACTGGAGTCAGTGGCGCGCGGTGCGGGCGCCGGCGCTGCTGATCGAGGCCGGCAATTCTGTGACCCCGGCGGGGCAGATGCGCGAAATGCATCGCATCGGGGCCGACAGCACCTACCTGTTCGTCCCGCAGGCCGGTCATCTGGTGCACGACGACGCGCCGCAGGTCTACCGCGAAGCCGTCGAGTCGTTCCTGTCCTGACCGGGCAGCGCGAACCGGCCGTCGGTGATCTGTTCCACCAGGCCGTCGGCCAACAGTGAGGCCAGGGCCCGGTCACGCTGCACGGTGTCAACCGGCCACGCCACGTCGAGTTCGGCTCGTGATACCGGGAATTCGTTGTCCCGCAGTACATCCAGTAGGCGGCCACGCGCTTGACGGTCGGTGCCGGCGTAGCGCTGGGCCGGGCGCTTCGGTGCTGTGCCAGGCGGGAATCCACCCTCCCGCCACGCACACGATCGCAGCGGGCACATGGCGCAGTTCGGTGCTCTGGCTGTGCAGACCACGGCACCCAACTCCATCAGCGCCGCGGAGAACCGGGCGGCCCGGTCGGCGTCGGGCAGCAGCGCAGCCACATCGGCGTGATCACGATTCGCCGACGGTGCACCGGGGTCGGCGCGCCCGTGCACGGCCCGGGCGACCACGCGTCGCACGTTGATGTCCACCACCGGAACCGGTTTGCGGTAGGCGAAGGCGGCTATCGCCCGGGCGGTGTAGCCGCCGATCCCGGGCAGCTGCTGCAGGACGTCGACGTCGTCGGGGACCACGTCGTCGAAGTCGCGGGCGATCGCGATCGCACATTCGTGCAGTCGTTTGGCCCGCCGTGGATAACCCAGTTTCCCCCAGGCCCGCAGCACATCTGCCGCGGTGGCGGCCGCCGTCGCCGACGGTGTCGGCCAGCGAGTCACCCAGTCCGGCCAGATCGGCAAGACCCGCGATACCGGGGTCTGCTGCAGCATGAACTCGCTGACCAGGATCTGCCACGGCGTGATACCGGGTGCCCGCCAGGGCAGGTCGCGTTCGGCGGAGTCGAACCAGCCGATCAGGTCGTCCGGAGGGATCCTCATCCTGCGCCGGAGCCCTCGCCCGTGCAGAATATTGGGCATGCCCAATACAAGCCCGATTTCAGCGTGGAAAGCACTCAAGGAGGGTAACGAGCGCTTCGTCGCGGGACAGCCCGCGCATCCCAGTCAGAGCATCGAACGCCGCGCCAGTCTGGCGGCGGGCCAGAAGCCGACGGCGGTGGTGTTCGGTTGCGGCGACAGCCGGGTGGCGGCCGAGATCATCTTCGATCAGGGCCTGGGCGACATGTTCGTGGTCCGCACCGCCGGCCATGTCATCGATGCGGCGGTGCTCGGTTCGATCGAGTTCGGGGTGGCGGTGCTCGACGTGCCGCTGATCGTCGTGCTCGGCCACGACAGCTGCGGGGCGGTCAAAGCCGCGCTGGAGGCTCTCGACGACGGTGCCGTACCGGGCGGCTACCTGCGTGATATCACCGAACGGGTGGCCTCGTCGATCCTGGTGGGCCGGCGGGAAGGCCTGCGCAGTGTCGACCAGTTCGAGACCTACCACGTCAACGAGACCGTGAGGCAGCTGGCGGCACGGTCCGCCGTCATCGCCGATCAGATCGAGGCCGGGACGCTGGCGATCGTCGGTGCCACCTACCACCTGGCGGACGGGCGGGTGCAGGCCCGCGAGTATCTCGGCGACATCGGCGAATAGTCGCCGAAGGTCACAACGAGGCAACGACACGCCGCGAAGGGTCGGACAACTCTCGGTGAGCGCGTCCTACCGTGAGAACGTGATCGATTTGGAACCGCAGGGTCCGCTGCCTTCGCAGATCTATTGGCGACGCCGCGGCTTGGCGTTGGGCATCGCGGTCGCAGTGATCGGCGTGGTGTCGCTCATCGTCTTCGCTGTCGTACGCAGCAGCGCGGGTGCCGACGCTACCGGCGACAAGACGGCCACCGCGCAGCAAGCCAAGCCGCACGGTGCCGCCCCCGAAGAGGTCAAGACTCCGGTGGTGGCACCGGCCGAGCAGGCGCCGCCGCCTTCGGCGACTCCGACCGCCGCGGTGATCCCGCCCCCGGTGCTCAAGGAGGGTGACGACTGCCCCGACTCGACGCTGGCGGTCAAGGGCATCACCGGTCCGCAGTACGCGGTGGGCGAGCAGCCCCAGTTCACCATGGTGGTCACCAACATCGGTCTGGTCGCCTGCAAGCGCGATGTGGGGGCCGCGGTACTGGCCGCCTACGTCTATTCACTGGACAACCAGCGGCTGTGGTCGAACCTGGACTGCGCGCCGTCGAACGAGACCCTGGTCAAGACCTTCGACCCGGGTGAGCAGGTGACGACCACGGTGACCTGGACCGGCATGGGTTCGGCGCCGCAATGCCCGTTGCCGCGCCAGCCGATCGGGCCGGGGACCTACAACCTGGTCGTCCAACTGGGCAATCTGCGCTCCGCGACGGTGCCATTCATGCTGACCGAGCCGTCGCCGGATGCGCCGCCGCCGCCTGCGGACGTCCCGGCACCGGATGCGCCGCCGCCGGGTAACTGAGCGCTAGGACCGATCCAGTAACTGCGGCGGTGCCTGCCTGCTGCGATGGTCGGCGATGTCTTTCAGGTGTTGCAGGGCCGCAACGATATTGGCCGCCGCCAGCGTGCGCAGGCCGCCCACGTTGGCCGGGGCGCCCGGGGGCGTCAGCGCGGTGGTGAAACCGAGTCGCGACGCCTCGATCAGGCGCCGGTCCATACCGCTGACCGGGCGAAGGTCGCCGGCCAGACCCACCTCCCCGACCACCACGGTGGTCGCCGGCAGCGGCAGACCGGCGTAGGCCGAGGCCAGGGCGATCGCGACGGCCAGATCTGTTGAGGGATCGGTCAATCGCATGCCACCCACGGTGGACAGGTAGATGTCGGCGGCGGCGATCGGCAGCTGCGCGTGCTTGTCGAGCACGGCGGTGATCATGGCGGCCCGGGCGTGGTCGATGCCGCTGACCGCGCGGCGCGGTGATCCGCCCGCCGGGGTGGCCAGCAGGGCCTGCACCTCGCCGATCATCGGGCGCTTGCCGTCCAGTGCGACGGTGATCGCGGTGCCGGGCACCGATTCGCTGCGCTGCTCGAGGAACAGCCCGGACGGGTCGGCGATCCCTTCGATACCGCTGTCGCGGAGCAGGAAACAGCCCACCTCGTCGGTGGCCCCGAACCGGTTCTTGACTGCCCGCACCATCCGCAGCACCGAATGGCGGTCGCCTTCGAAGTGCAACACCACATCGACGAGGTGTTCCAGTGATCGGGGACCGGCGATCGCGCCGTCCTTGGTCACATGACCGACCAGGATCAGCGCGACGTCGGCGGCCTTGGCGGCCGCGGTCAGAGCGGCCGTGACGGCGCGCACCTGGGTGACCCCGCCCGCCACCCCGTCGGTGTCGGCTGCTGCGATGGTCTGCACGGAATCCACCACCACCAGCGTCGGCCGCACCGCCTCGATGTGGCCCAGCACGGTCTGCAGGTCTGATTCGGAGGCCAGGTAGATCTCGTCGTGGCTGCATCCGGTGCGTTCGGCGCGCAGCCGGATCTGGCCGCCGGATTCCTCACCGGAGACGTACAGCGCCCGCCGCCCGGCCGATGCCCAGCGATGTGCGACCTCGAGCAGCAGCGTGGATTTGCCGACCCCGGGATCTCCTGCCAACAGCGTGACCGAGCCGGGGACTATCCCTCCGCCGAGTACCCGGTCGAGTTCGGCTACTCCGGTCGGTTCGGGGCGGGAGCGGCCCGCTGCGATCGAGCTGATCGGAACCGCGGGCCGCGCGGGCGCCGCGGGGCGCAAGCCACCCGCGGGCACGGCCGCCTCCGCCACCGGGTCGATGCCGCCCCAGCCGCCGCACTCGGGGCAGCGACCCACCCATTTTGCGGTCGTGTTCCCGCATTCGGAGCAGCGATAGAGCGAACGAGCCTTGGCCACCCGCTGACCGTAGCCGGTGGGACCGACAGCGTCGGCCTACGACGCGAGGGTCAGCGGTGCGAGGGAATGCCTGCCGAGATCGGCACGGCCACACGGATCGGGCCCGCATTCTTGAAGTTGAAGGTGAACTCGTAGTTCAGCCCGTTGCTGATCGACTCGTCCAGGGTCACCGTGGCAGCCGCGTTGCTGGCGCCGGTGACTTCCGGCAGCGCCTTGGAGGCGGGGGCGGTCGGCAGGTCCGGGCCGGCCGGGGCAGTGACGACCAGGGTGCCGCCGGGGGGCACCGACCGGTTGCCGGTCACCGACACCTTGCCGACCGGAGTGCTGATCGCGGTCAGTTCGTCGCCCTTGTCCGGCGACTGGTTGGCGGCGACGAACACCAGGTCGACGGTGTTGCCGGCCTCCAGCATGTCGCTGGTCTGCACCGCCTGAATGCGCACGTCACGCAGCGCAAGGTGACCGGACGAGGCTGCGGCGCCGTTGACCGCGGACGCCTGGTCGGCGGACTGCGAGATCTGCCCGGCGCTGCATCCGGCGAGCGCCGCGGCCGCGATCAGGCCGATCGCAGCCTTGTTGACGGCCTTGTTGAACAAGTTCACGTGCGGTCTCCTGCTCGGCGGTCGGGACGGCACTCACGCGAGCGTGCGAGAGCGCTGTCACGGCTAGTGACTATGCACTGTAGTAGCAACTTCGACACGGCGGTAGCTCAGGGTTGCCGGTGGCCCACAACGGACTTCAGGCGGCGCCACAGCGGCCCCGGCCCGGCCCCGGGATGCACGCTTCCGCCTGGGTGTCAAGCCCCCTCTGGGGCTGCGATGGCCCCTGACCTGCGCCGTTGTTGGTCGGGTGTCTGGGCGACGTGTTAGGATGGGGTAGCGAAAGGGGCTCAATTCAGATGATCTTTAAGGTCGGAGACACCGTCGTATATCCACACCACGGTGCAGCGTTAATCGAGGCTATCGAAACCCGGACCATCAAAGGTGAGCAAAAAGAGTATCTGGTCCTGAAGGTGGCGCAGGGCGACCTCACCGTTCGAGTTCCCGCTGACAATGCCGAATATGTCGGCGTGCGTGACGTTGTGGGCCAGGAAGGCCTTGACAAGGTTTTCCAGGTGCTGCGGGCCCCCCACACCGAGGAGCCGACCAACTGGTCGCGCCGATACAAAGCAAACTTGGAGAAACTCGCCTCCGGCGACGTGCACAAGGTTGCCGAAGTCGTTCGTGATCTGTGGCGTCGCGACCAGGAGCGTGGCCTGTCGGCCGGCGAGAAGCGAATGCTGGCCAAGGCGCGCCAGATCCTGGTCGGCGAACTCGCATTGGCCGAGAACACCGACGACGCCAAGGCGGAGATCATTCTTGACGAGGTGCTGGCCGCGGCGTCGTGACCGCGTCCTCCTGAACAGTCAGGAAAATCCGTGGCCAACACGGTAGCGGTGGTCCCGGCCGCGGGGTCGGGTGTACGACTCGGGGCGGGAATTCCGAAAGCCTTTTTTCTGCTCGGCGGGATGACGCTGGTCGAGCGCGCTGTCGCCGGTCTGCGGGAATCCGGAGTCGTCGATGAAGTCGTGGTCGCGGTGCCGCCGGATCGCACCGATGAGGCCAAACTGATCCTCGGCCACACGGCCACGGTCGTCGCCGGCGGCGCTGACCGCGTCGAATCGGTCCGGCTGGCGCTGGAAAGCGCCTCGGAAGGCGCCGAAGCACCCGAATTCGTTTTGGTCCACGATGCCGCACGACCGTTGACCCCACCGGACCTGGTGGTCCGCGTCGTCGAGGCGTTGCGCGCCGGGAACCGCGCGGTGGTGCCGGCCCTGCCGGTGTCCGACACCATCAAGGCGGTGGACGCCAACGGGGTGGTGCTGGGCACGCCGGAGCGGGCCGGCCTGCGGGCTGTTCAGACCCCGCAGGGATTCGCCACCGAACTGCTGCTGCGGGCCTATCAGCAGGCCGGGGCGGGCGTGCAGTTCACCGATGACGCGTCGATGGTCGAACACGTCGGAGGCCAGGTCCAGGTCGTCGAGGGTGACCCGCTGGCCTTCAAGATCACGACCGCGCTGGACGCGATGCTCGCCGAGGCGGTGCTGAGCCGATGACAGCGCTGCCGCGGGTCGGCCTGGGCACCGACGTGCATCCGATCGAGCCCGGGCGCCCCTGCTGGCTGCTGGGGCTGTTGTTCGCCGACGCCGACGGCTGTGCCGGACATTCCGACGGCGACGTCGCCGCGCACGCACTGTGCGACGCGCTGCTCTCGGCGGCCGGGTTGGGGGACCTGGGCACGGTGTTCGGCGTTGACGATCCACGCTGGGCGCAGGTCACCGGTGCCGTCATGCTCGGGTATGTGCGTGGGCTGCTCGCAGACAGCGGATTCACGATCGGCAATGCCGCGGTGCAGGTCATCGGTAACCGGCCGAAGGTCGGGCCGCGACGAGCCGAGGCGCAGCAACTGCTCTCAGACCTGCTTGGGGCGCCGGTTTCGGTGTCGGCGACTACGACCGATGGGCTCGGGTTGACCGGGCGTGGTGAGGGACTGGCTGCGGTGGCTACCGCGCTGGTGGTGCCGCGCTAATTCGCCGCTAGTCCGTGCGGAGCGGGGTCAGCAGATGCCGAAGATGGCGCCGAGGACCGAGCAGGTGGCTTCGGTGGCGACCGCCGCACCGATGTCGCCGGCGCCCTGAGCGACGACGTCCCCGACGGTACCGGCAGTCTCGCCGGCCACGTGGGTGGCAAGGTCAGCACCCGCGCCGGCAGCGTCAGCACCCACAGCGGCGGCGTCGGCACCTGCGGCAGCGGCGTCAGCACCGGCACCGGCGAACCCACTGACAGCGTCGCCTCCCACACCGGCGAGCGAGTCCGTGACGATGCCGGGGTCGAGGTTAGGAGTCAGGTCGTGGCCCAGGTCGAAGGGCAGCGACGCGGCGGCCTGACCGGCGGCCTCGGTGGCGGCTTGCGCACCGGTTCCGGCGCCGTTGGCCGCACCCAGGCTGCCCAGGCCGGAGGTCAACAGGGGCATACCCATCATCGGGGCGTACATCGCCAGCATCGGGGCCATCATCGCCATCTGCATGCCGATCTGGGGACCCATCGCAGCCATGCTGGCGGTGCTGGCGCTGGCGCCGGCGGTGGAGGCGGTCTGACCCATCTGGTCGGCCTGCTGCTCGGCCTGCTGGCGCTGCTGCTCGGCCTGGGCGTCCTGCATCGCCTCCTGGTGCTCGGCCGGAATGCCTGCGGCCTCCGCCGGCTGCTCGGCCGGGGCCGGAGCTGTGGCAGCCACAACCTCTGCGGGCTGGGGCTGCGGCTGGCCCTGCTGGTTCGGCTCATCGGCGAACGCAGTGCCGGACGATGCGATTGCGGCCGCAGCAAGAAGCGCGCCAGAGACAGCCACCAGACGATTACTCACAGCCGCAATATATGCCACTGGTGACCGCCTGTCCACACATGTGGCAAGAGGTGGCCTCACCTGGTAACTGCCTGATAGAACCGGGTGCGAGGGTTCCCGAACCGCAGTGACGACGGTGGGCTGTCCGCCGCCCGGTAAGCTGGCCCGTCGTGACCGATCGCCCCAGCCTGCGACTGCACGACACGGCAACCGGCGCCGTTCGTGACTTCGTTCCGCTGCGGCCTGGCCATGCGTCCATTTACCTGTGCGGTGCGACCGTCCAGGCGGCTCCCCACATCGGTCACGTTCGTAGCGGTGTCGCGTTCGACGTGTTGCGCCGCTGGCTGACCGCCCGCGGCTACGACGTCGCCTTCGTGCGCAACGTGACCGACATCGACGACAAGATCCTGACCAAGGCCGCCGCGGCGGGCCGGCCCTGGTGGGAATGGGCCGCCACCTACGAACGAGAGTTCACCGCCGCCTACGAGGCGCTGGGTGTGCTGCCGCCGTCGGCGGAGCCCCGCGCCACGGGGCACATCACCCAGATGGTCGAGCTGATCGAGCGGCTGATCGACCGGGGTCACGCCTACGCCGGCGGCGGCGACGTGTACTTCGACGTGCTCAGCTACCCCGAGTACGGCCAGTTGTCCGGTCACCGGATCGACGACGTGCATCAAGGCGAGGGTGTTGCCACCGGCAAACGCGATCCGCGCGACTTCACGCTGTGGAAGGGCGCCAAGCCCGGGGAACCCAGCTGGCCGACGCCGTGGGGCCCGGGTCGTCCGGGCTGGCACCTGGAGTGTTCGGCGATGGCCCGGTCCTACCTGGGCGCCGAATTCGACATCCACTGCGGCGGGATGGACCTGGTCTTCCCGCACCACGAGAACGAGATCGCTCAGAGTCGTGCCGCCGGAGACGGATTCGCGAACTATTGGTTGCACAACGGCTGGGTCACCCTCGGCGGCGAGAAGATGAGCAAGTCGTTGGGCAACGTGCTGTCGATGTCCGCGGTGCTGGAGCGGGTGCGGCCTGCCGAACTGCGGTACTACCTGGGCAGCGCGCACTACCGGTCGATGCTGGAGTTCTCCGAGAACGCCCTGCACGACGCCGTCAACGCCTACGTCGGTATCGAGGACTTCCTGCACCGCGTGCGCAGTCGGGTGGGCGCGGTGGTTCCGGGTACCTGGACGGACCGCTTCGCCGCCGCTCTCGACGACGACCTCGCGGTGCCGATCGCTCTGGCCGAGGTGCACCGGACCCGCGCGGAGGGCAACCGGGCGCTGGACTCCGGTGACCACGACGGTGCGCTGGCCGCGGCCGGTGCCATCCGGGCGATGATGAACGTGCTGGGCTGCGACCCGCTCGACGAGCGCTGGGAGTCGCGCGACGAGACGTCGGCGGCGCTGGCGGCGGTTGATGTGTTGGTGCGCGCAGAACTCGAGCGCCGGGCGACCGCTCGCGCCGAACAGGACTGGGCGCTGGCCGACGAGATCCGGGGCCGGCTCAAGGATGCCGGTATCGACGTCACCGACACCGGAGACGGTCCGCAGTGGTCGCTGCTGGTGGAGGGAACCGCATAGATGGCCGGCAACTCCAAACGCAAAGGCGCAGTACGCAAGCCCGGCACCAAGAAGGGTCCAACCGTCGGTTCCGGCGGTCAGCGTCGCCGTGGGCTTGAGGGTCGCGGCGCCACCCCGCCGGCGCACCAGCGGGAGTATCACCCGGCGGCCAAGGCCGCCAAGCGCGCGGCCAAGCAGCGGGCGTACCGGACCGCCAAGCGCACCGACGAGAGTGAAACCGTCCTGGGTCGTAACCCGGTGCTGGAATGTCTGCGCGCCGGGATTCCCGCCACCGCGCTGTACGTCGCACTCGGTGCGGAAGCGGACGAGCGGCTGACCGAATCAGTCACCCGCGCAGCCGATTCAGGCTTGCCGATCCTGGAAGTGCCGCGGTCGGATCTGGACAAGATGACCACCAACGGTCTGCATCAGGGCATCGCGCTGCAGGTTCCGCCGTATCAGTACGCCCATCCTGACGACCTCCTGGCCGCCGCGCGGCGTGATGTCGCGTCGCCGCTGCTGGTCGCGCTGGACAACATCTCCGACCCGCGCAATCTCGGCGCCATCGTGCGGTCGGTGGCGGCGTTCGGCGGACACGGCGTGGTGATCCCGCAGCGTCGTTCGGCATCGGTGACCGCGGTGGCCTGGCGTACCAGTGCCGGTGCGGCAGCGCGGGTTCCGATCGCGCGCGCGTCCAATCTGAACCAGACTCTGAAGGCGTGGGCAGATCGCGGCCTGCAGATCGTCGGCCTGGATGCCGGCGGCGACACTGTGGTCGATGAGTTGGACGGCACCAGCCCGCTGGTGCTGGTCGTCGGTTCCGAGGGCAAGGGGCTGTCCCGGCTGGTCCGGCAGAACTGCGATGCGATCGTCTCGATTCCGATGTCCGGACCCACCGAGTCGCTCAACGCATCGGTGGCTGCCGGGGTAGTGCTGGCCGAGATCGCCCGTCAGCGACGGTGATTCGTGGCGCCGCCGTTGCCCTGGTGCTGGCGGCTGCGATGGTGGGTCCGATGACGTCCGCACACGCGTTGCCGGCGGGGTTCGATCTGCAGTCGCATCGCGGTGGCCGCGGTGAAACCACCGAGAGTTCGCTGCGTGCCTTCGCCAAGTCCCTTGAACTGGGTGTCAGCACACTGGAATTGGACATCGTTCTGACTCGTGACGCCCAGCCGCTGGTCTGGCATGACCCGGTGATCGAGCCGGAGAAGTGCACCGACACCGGTCCGGCGTTCGCCGGTGACCCGCAATACCCCTACGTGGGTAAGCGGGTGGGCGACCTCACCCTGGCCCAGGTGCGCACCGTGGACTGCGGCAGGCTGTTGCCGCAGTTCCCGAATGCGGAAGTGGTGCGGGGCAACGTGATCGCCACCTTGCCGGAGGTCTTCGCGCTGGCCGGTCACACCGCGGTCCGCTACAACATCGAGACCAAGGTCGACGCCGACAATCAGCGGCAGATCGTCGAGGTGATCCTGGCCGCGGTGCGCGCCGCCGGAAAGCTCGATTCCGTCGAGATCCAGAGCTTCGACTGGACGACCCTGCCCCTGGTACGCGCCGCCGAACCGGCGATTCCCCTTGTCGCACTGTGGGAGGAGGGTGCCGATCCGATCGCCGGCGCCGTGTCGGTGGGCGCCGACATCGTGTCCCCGGACTACTCGGTGGTCGATCGAGCCTTCGTGGACCGCGCGCATGCCGCGGGGCTCCGCGTGATCCCGTGGACGGTCAACGACCCCGGTGCCATGCGACTGCAGATTGCCGCCGGGGTCGACGGGCTCATCACCGACTACCCGAGCCGGCTGCGCGCGGTACTGGCCGAGCTGGGCATGCCGCTGCCGCGGGCCTATCCGGCGGGCTAGACACCCATCAGCTTCGCGCTCGCCCACAGCGCCAGCACCGCCACCAGCAGAGTCGCCGGAACCGTGCACAACCCCAGCCGGGTGTACTCGCCGACCCCGGCCGGAACACGGTATCGGTGTAACACCCTGCGCCACAGCAGATTCGACAGCGAGCCGACATAGGTCAGGTTGGGGCCGATGTTGACACCGATCAGCACCGCCAGCACCGCGACCGCGCCGCTGGGTGCCACCAGTGGCACCAGCACCAGCGTCGCCGGCAGGTTGTTGACCACGTTGGCCAGTACGGCGGCGACCGTAGCGATACCAAGCAGTGCCGCCAACCCGGAGCCCTCCGGCAACACTGCGCTCATTCGATCGCCCAGGCCGTTGTCGACGACGGCGCGGACCACCACGCCCAGGGCCAGCACGAACACCAGAAACCCCAAATTGGCCGACCGCAGGATCCCGGCCGGGGTGGCGCGCCGCTGCGCCAACGCGCGGACCGCCAGAACCGCGGCACCGGCGAACGCCGCCCAGGCCGGAGCGACCCCGACCGTCTCGGCGACCACGAAACCGACCAGCGTCAAGCCCAGCACCACCAGCACGAACACCGGAACCGCAGGCGGCGGGCCGGCGTGGCGGTGCACCGGTGCCGCACGCAGATCGGCACGGAAGAACCACCGGAAGATCAGGTACACGACAGCGGTGGCGGCCAGCCACGGGGCCGCCATCAGCGCGGTGAACTTCACGAAGGACAGGCCGGCCTGGCCGAACACCAGCAGGTTGGTCAGGTTGGACACCGGAAGCAGCAGGGATGCGGTGTTGGCCAGGTGCGCGGTCGCATACGCGTGCGGGCGGATCGGCGCCCGGCGGCGACGGGCCATCGTCAGTACCACCGGGGTCAGCAGCAGCACCGTCGCGTCCAGACTCAACACCGCGGTCAGGCCCGCGGCGATCACGAAGACGCGGCGCAGCAGATGTTGCGGTGGGCCGATGTCGGCGCGGGCCATCGCCGCACCGGCGGCCTCGAACAGGCCCTCGTCGTCACAGAGTTGCGCCAGTACCAGCACCGCACCCAGGAAGGCCACGACTCGCAGCAGGCCGGCGGCCTCGGCGGCCGCGTCGTGCACGGAGATCGCTCCGGTGGCGACCACGATCCCGGCGGCCGGCACCGCGGCGAAAACCTCCGGCCAGCCCCGCGGACGGGCCACCGCGAACCCCAGCACCACAGCGAGCAGCAGCAGTGCAAGAGCCGATGTCAGCCCCACGGATCCTCACGCCGCCACACCGTGGGCAGGTGCAGCGCGACTCCGTCGGCTTCGGCCAGCTCATCGAGAACCCGCATCGTAAAGTTGAGGTCATCGCCGGCATAAGGCAAGGCGCGCAACGGTTTCGACAACGGCCGGAAGAAGTCGTCCCAATGGGTCAGCACAACCGTCTTGGCGCCGACTGCGCGCACCGCCTCCGACCAGTAGTCGACCAGGTATTGCCGCGGCTGCAAACCGAGTTGGCCCACACCCAGATACACGACGTCGGCGCGGTGAGAGTCCAGCGCGCCGGGAACGAACCCGGCGCTGCCGACGATCAACACGCGCCGGCCCGACGGGCGATGCACCACCACCACCGACCACGATTCACCGCACCGGTAGGCCGTCACCCGTACCGGTGGCGTGACCGGGGCGGTGATCGAACCGGGAAAGCGGTCCGGCGGGCAGTGCCGCGACTCGATCAGGGTGACGTCGTAGGCGCCCAACGTGATCGGCTGATCCGGCACCGCGACCACCAGGCGATCCTCGGCAAGGCCGTGGCCGCGGCCCACGTTGGCGGCCGAGGAACCACCGACCAACACTGCGCCGGTACGGTCGGCGACCAACGCCGAATCCAGTACGTGGTCGATGTGGGTGTGGACCGCGATGACGGCCGCCAGGGTGTGCACCCCGGCGCGGGCCAGGCAGCCGTCGACCCGGGCAGGTGAGGGGGCCACCTTGCCGAACTGCACGCGCGCCAAACCGGGGCGGGAGAAGTAGCCGTCGGTCAGCAGCGCCGATGAGCCGTCATCGATCAGCAGCGTCGACACGCCCAACCAGGTCAGTGAAAGCGGTGCGTCCGGCGCAGCGGCGGGCACCGTGAAGCGATGCGCGTATCCGGCGAGGTCGGGACGGCCGAGTTTGACGCGCATCGGCGAGCCCGATCAGATCGTGGGGCGGTCGTCGTCGCCGATCAGCAGCCGGACCGCCAGGTCCAGCCGCGTGCTGAAGTCGGTGGCCGATGCTCGCCGGGTAAGCCAGGCGAGCAGGTTGGACAGCCACACGTCCGAGATCACCCGGGAGATGTGGTACTGCTCCTCGGTCGGTTCGCCATCGCTCATAGCGCCGGCGAACATCGAGTCGATCAGCTTCTGCACGTGGTCGACCTCGCCGGCCGCCGATGCGTCGGCGAAGACATACGCCCTGGTCATGGCTTCGGTGAGCAGCGGGTTGCGTTGCATGGCGCGGTTGAGCTTGCTGACCACCAAGTTGAGCCGCTGGTGCCGGGTGGTTTCGGCGAACATCGCCGGATCGATCTTGGTCTCGATGCGCTCGATCTCTCGGCCCATCGCCGAGACCAGCAGGTGAACCTTCGACGGGAAGTACCGGTAGAGGGTGCCCACGGCGACGTCTGCACGGTCGGCCACCGCGCGCATCTGCACGGCGTCATACCCACCCTTGGAGGCGATCGCCAGGGTCGCGTCCAGGATGCGCTTGCGGCGTTCGCGCTGGGCCTCGGAACCGAGGTCGGATTCGGTCAGCACAGCCACGTTGACGACCTCACGCGGTTGAGTGCCCGATCCGCGGCCCGGATTGCTGTCGGCTGCTGACGACATGTGGTGTCCGGCTCCTTCAGTAGACCTACTCGCCAGTAACGATACGCATCGCCTGGGTGAATCTCCCACCTCCAACACCGGCGGGACGCTACGTGTCCTGCCACAACGGTTCGACTTGACGGTCAGACGCTGGCACTATTAGAACACGTTCTAGTGAGCGGGGTGGCCTTCCTCACTCGCCGACATCGAAGTTCGTTATGACATCTAGGAGCCCAGCGTGTCCGTGACCATCACCGACGAACAGCTCGCCGCCCGTGAGCTGGTTCGCGACTGGGCTGCCGCAGCGGGCACAGCCGAGGCGATTCGGGCGGTGGAGCTGGGCGAACCCGATGCCTGGCAACCGGTTTTCGCCCGCCTGGCCGAGCTGGGCCTGTTCGGGGTGGCGGTGGCCGAGGAGCACGGCGGAGCCGGCGGACGGATCGAAGACCTGTGCGCGATGGTCGACGAGGCCGCCAAGGCGCTGGTTCCCGGGCCGGTCGCGAGTACCGCGCTGGCGACCATGGTTGTCACCGATCCGCAGCTGGCCGAGGCCCTGGCGAACGGCGAGCGTGCCGCGGGCGTGGCCATCAACACCGCTATCGCTGCCGCCGCGGTCGACTTTGACGCCGCTGCAGGACAGGCGTCCGGTACCGCTGAGCGCGTGCTGGGAGCCACCGCCGACGGGTTGCTACTGCTGCCGGCCGGTGCCCAGTGGGTGCTGGTCGACGCCCGCGCCGGTGGGGTACAGGTCGAGCCGCTGACCGCCACCGACTTTTCCCGGCCGTTGGCGAAGGTGACGCTGTCCGCCGCGCCGGCGACGGTGCTCGAGGCCGGCGGTCGGGTGGAGAACCTGGCCGTCACTCTGCTGTCCGCGGAAGCGGCCGGTGTGGCCCGCTGGGCGCTGGACACCGCCGTGGCATACGCCAAGGTGCGCGAACAGTTCGGTAGGCCGATCGGCAGCTTCCAGGCCATCAAGCACCTGTGTGCCGAAATGCTGTGCCGAGCCGACCAGGCCGCCGTGGCCGCCGCCGATGTGGCTCGCGCCGCCTCGGACCCCGACGACCAGCAGTTCTCGATCGCCGCCGCGGTCGCCGCCGCCATCTGCATCGACGCCGCCAAGGCCAACGCCAAGGACTGCATCCAGGTGCTCGGTGGCATCGGCATCACCTGGGAACACGACGCGCACCTGTACCTGCGCCGCGCTTACGGCATCGGGCAGGCACTGGGCGGGGCGGAGCATTGGTTGCGCCGGGTGGCCGCGCTGACCCGGGCCGGGGTGCGACGCCGGCTGGAGATGGACCTCGGCGAGGACACCGCCATCGCCGACCTGCGGCCCGCCATCGCCGCGGAGGCGGCCCGGATCGCGGCGCTGCCGGTCGAGCGGCGCCAGGCGGCGCTGGCCGAATCGGGTCTGCTGGCCCCGCACTGGCCGGTGCCCTACGGGCGCGCCGCCGGTGCGAGCGAGCAGTTGGTGATCGACCAGGAGCTGGCCGCGGCCGGTGTCGAACGACCCGACCTGGTGATCGGCTGGTGGGCCGCGCCCACCATCCTCGAGCACGGCACGCCCGAGCAGATCGAGCGGTTCATCCCGGCCACCCTGACCGGTGAGATCTTCTGGTGCCAGCTGTTCTCCGAGCCGGGCGCCGGCTCCGACCTGGCGGCGCTGCGCACCAAGGCGGTCAAGGTCGACGGCGGCTGGCGACTGACCGGGCAGAAGGTGTGGACGTCACGGGCGGACGATTCGCAGTGGGGCATCTGTCTGGCCCGCACCGATCCCGACGCGCCGAAGCACAAGGGCATCACCTACTTCCTGCTCGACATGACCGCCGAGGGCATCGACATCCGGCCGCTGCGCGAGATCACCGGTGACGCCCTGTTCAACGAGGTCTTCCTCGACGACGTCTTCGTCCCCGACGAGATGGTGGTCGGCGGTGTCAACGACGGCTGGCGGCTGGCGCGGACCACGCTGGCCAACGAGCGGGTCGCGATCGCAGGCGGCACCGCGCTGGGCAACCCGATGGAGGAGCTGCTCAAGGCATTGGCCGACCGGGACTCCGACACCGCCGCCGACGACCGGCTGGCCCGGCTGATCATCGCCGCCCAGGCCGGTTCGCTGCTGGATCAGCGCATCGCCCAGCTGGCCGTCGGTGGGCAGGACCCCGGCTCGGAGTCCTCGGTGCGCAAGCTGATCGGGGTGCGTTACCGCCAGGAGCTGGCCGAGTACCGGATGGACGTCATCGCCGGCGCTGGCGCGGTGGCCGGGCGCGAGGTACACGACTTCCTCAACACCCGGTGCCTGTCGATCGCCGGCGGCACCGAACAGATCCTGCTGACGCTGGCCGCCGAACGGCTGCTGGGGCTGCCGCGCGGGTAACTACCCGTTCGTGCCCGGCGTTCCGGGGCTGCCGGCGGCGCCGTTCGGGCCGCCGTTGGTGCCCGGGCCGCCGGGGCCGCCGTTGATGGAGGGGAGGCCAGGGCTCGGGGCGGGACTGCCGTTGCCGCCCACCCCGCCGACGCCGCCGACCCCACCCGGATTGGCCGGTGCGGTGCCGGGGCCGCCGTTGCCGCCGGCGCCGCCGCTGCCGCCAACACCGGGAGCAAGGGAACCGGTGCTGCTGCCGGCCGCGCCACCCACACCACCGGTGCCGCCCGCTCCACCGGCACCGCCGGTGCCGCCACCGCTGCCGGTGCCGCCGGTCCCGCCGGCGCCACCGCCGCCGCCGGTGTTGCCACCCTGCGCGAAAACGCTGCTGCCGGCGCCGCCGGCGCCGCCGGTGCCCCCGTTGCCGCCCACGCCGCCCGTGCCGCCGCTGCTGGCGTAGCCGCCCGTGCCGCCCGTGCCGCCGGTGCCGCCGGACCCGCCAAACGTGTAGCCGGTGCCGGTGCCGCTGACGCCGCCATTGCCGCCGTGGCCGCCGTTGCCGCCGACGCTGCCGACACCGGAGCCGATGCCGCCCAGGCCACCGGTGCCGCCGCCGCCGTCGTAATTGCCATAGTGGCCGTCACTCGCCGCGTTGCCGCCGTTGCCGCCGACGCCACCGGTACCGCCCAGCTGGCCGGCCCCGCCGCCGCCGCCCCCGCCGCCGCCGAAGCGGCCCGAGCTGAGGTTCGTGAGGCTGCTGCCGCTACCGCCGGCGCCACCGGCACCGCCCGTGCCGCCGCCGTCGCTGCCGCCGGCGCCGCCGGCACCGCCGGCACCGGACGTGGCGGCGGCATACCCGATGCCGCCGGCGCCGCCGTTGCCGCCGTGGTTGCTCAGGCCGCCGTTGACGCCGTCGCCGCCGTTGCCGCCGTTGCCGCCGTCGCCGCCGGAAGTGCCGGCGCCGCCAACCCCGCCGGTCCCGCCATTGCCGCCGGTCCCGGCGAGATTGCCGGTACCGCTGGAGTCACCGCCGTCGCCGCCGTTGCCACCGACACCGCCGAAACCACTGACGTTGCGGCCGGCATTGCCGCCGTTGCCGCCGGTGCCGCCGGTACCGACAGCGCCGGCGTTGCCGCCGTTGCCGCCTTTGCCGCCACCCTGGGGGACGGAGACACCGCCGGGGCCGTTGCCGCCGTTGCCGCCGTTGCCGCCGTTTCCACCGGTGCTGCCCGCCGCACCGGACTGCCCATTGGCCGCCGGGCCGCCGCTGCCGGTGCCGCCGCTACCGATCGCTCCGGCCGCGCCGCGGTCGCCGCCGTTGCCGCCGTCGCCGCCGGAGCCGGCGGTGCCGGAGAGGGAGGTGCCGTCGGCGGAACCGCCGCCGCCGTTGCCTCCGTTGCCGGCGTTGCCGCCTGAGCCGGCGTTGCCACCGCCGCCGCCGGCGCCCGCGGTGGCGTTGCCGCCGGTGCCGCCGGTGCCGCCGGTGCCGCCACTGCCGGCGTTACCGCCATCGCCACCGTCACCGGAGTATGCGTTGACTGCCCCGGTGCCGCCGGCGCCGCCGTTTCCGCCGTTTCCGCCGCTGCCGGCATTTCCTCCGGCTCCGCCGTCGCCGGAGGTGGTCCCGCCGGCGCCGCCTTTACCGCCGTCACCGCCGTTGCCGCCGGACAGGCCGTCGCCGCCGCTCACCCCGGCGCTGGTCGAGTCGGCGCCGTTGCCCGTGCCGCCGGTGCCGCCGGTGCCGCCTGCTCCGCCGTTGCCGATGGCCCCGGCCGCGCCGCCGGCCCCGCCCGCGCCGCCGTTCTGGGCAGCCATCACTCCGCCGCCGGTGTCGACCACCTGGCCGGTGGCGCCGTTGCCGCCTGCGCCGCCGTCGCCGCCGGTGCTTCCGGCCGCGCCGGCCTGCCCGCTGGCGGCCTGCCCGCCGTTGCCGGTGCCGCCGATACCGACAGTCCCGGCCGCGCCGCGATTGCCGCCGGCACCGCCCTGCCCGCCGGACCCGGCGGTGGTGGCGTTGCCGCCGGCGAGGCCGTCGCCGCCCTTGCCGGCGGTTCCGGCGTTGCCACCCGAGCCGGCGTTGCCGCCGGCGGTGCCGGCACCGGTGTTGCCGTGTGCGGCGGTGCCGCCGGATCCGCCGTGGCCGCCGTCGCCTCCGGTACCACCGCTACCGGCGGACCCGCCGGTGCCGCCGCTGTCGCCGGGGTTGGCGCCGTTGGCGCCGGCCACGCCGTTGCCGCCGTTGGCGCCGGCCACGCCGTTGCCGCCGTTGCCGCCGTTGGCGCCGTTGCCGGCCGCGCCGCCCGCACCGCCGTTGCCAGAGACCGACCCGCCCTGACCGCCGGCCCCGCCGTCACCGCCGGAGCCGCCGGTACCGCCGTTGCCACCGTCGGCGCCCGCCGCGGTGGGGTTGGCGCCGACGGCACCGGCCACCCCGTCGCCGCCCTTGCCGCCGGCCCCGCCGTTACCGAACGAGCCGCCGTTTCCGCCGGTGCCGCCGCTGCCGCCGGAGGCCCCTGCTGTGGTGGAGGTGAACCCGTCGCCGCCCTTGCCGCCGTCGCCACCACTGGTCACCGCCGCGCCGTTGCTGCCCTGAGTGCCGGCGTTGGCGCCGGTGCCGCCCGCTGCACCGCCGGCGCCGCCACCACCGGCGGTACCCGCATCACCACCGTGGCCGCCGTTGCCGCCGTCGGCGTTGCTCGCATCGCCGGCCGCACCCGCACCACCGGTGCCGCCCGTCCCGGCATTGCCACCGGCGCCGCCGTTGCCGCCGTCGCCACTGGTGCCGGCGGTGCCGAACAGCAAGCCGGCCTTTCCGGCCGCTCCGCCGTTGCCGCCGGTACCGCCGCCGCCCCCGGTGCCGCCGTTGCCGGCGTCGCCACCCACGCCGCTGTTCACGCCTGCGATGCCCGCGATCCCGTCGCCACCGCCGCCGCCGGTTCCACCGCCTCCGCCGTTGCCGCCGAGACCGCCGGCGCCGCCCTTACCGAACAGGAACCCGCCGTTACCGCCGGTGCCGCCGATGCCCCCGGCCCCACCGCTGCTGCCGGTTGAACCGTCGTGGCCCGCGGCAACCGTTGGGCCGGCGGTGGCATCCGCACCCGCACCACCGTTGCCGCCGGCGCCGCCGTTGCTGAACCACGAGAGCCAGCCGGCGTCTCCGCCGTTGCCGCCCGCGCCGCCGGCACCGTTGTCGACAGCGTCGCCGCCGTTGCCACCGCCACCGCCGTTGCCGTAGATCCAGCCGGCGCTGCCGCCATCGCCGCCGGCACCGCCGTCGATCCCATTGCCGCCGTCTCCGCCGTTGCCCCATAGGACCGCGTCGCCACCGGCTCCACCGGCCAGCGTGGTGCCGGCGGGATCGTCGGCGGCGGTCCAGCTGTAGCCATTTCCCCCGTTACCGAACAGCAGGCCGCCCGCACCGCCATCGGGATGGGCGGCCGTGCCGTCGGCGCCGTTGCCGATCAGCCAGCCAACGCCCAGCGTCGTGGCCGCGGCATTGACCTGCCCGTCAACCCACTCGCCCAGCGGGGTGTTGATCCAGTTGGCCTCGAGCCAGGAGTTGATCGCGGCCATGTCCGCCGCGAACGTCGGGTCCAGTGCCGAGATGCCGTTGAACAGATCGGCTGACCACGAATCCAGGTCGCCGGGATCGGCTGTCGCGGCGCCGCCCACAGCCGTGGTGGCGTCCATACCGAACAGCAGGTCGAGGGGGTCTGTGAAATCGATATCGGCATGGGCGTTCGGGGCCGTCAGCCCGAATGCCAGAAATGCCGCAACGGACGCACCGAGCCCGACAACGCGACGCCGTCGGTGTGGCCTGCAGCTGCGCGAATTGTGTTTCGGGCTAACGTGATTGCGGCGAGCCATGTCCGTAACCCCTTTACTTAACGGCGAATTCTGACCGAAGCTGCGGCCACACAGTATTCACACAGAAACGTTAAGCTTGCCCTCAGGCGGGATTTACGCTAGTCCGGAATGGGGAGAATTCTCCCCCCGCATTCTGTTAATAGCTTGTTAATGAAATATCACAGTCCGCCGGAGCATTGCGCCAGATCGGAGCTGCGGCGGAGTTCACCGGCGCGTCAGCGAGTGCGCGTCAGAACACCGTCTGGGCGCAGGTGGACGGCGTGGTCAGGTTGACCCCGCTGTAGACCACCTGAATATGGGTGCAGACGATCACGTTGGCGTCCGTCTTGGGCCGGCCGGTGGCGTATTCCAGGACGTCGATACTGCCGTTGGTCTGGTACTTCTCCGGCGGGCCCTCGCCGTAGTACATCGACTGGATCACCGCTCCGGTGCCGTCCTTGAACACCTTCGTGCCTGGCCCGCCGCGGTCTTTGAACCAGCCCTCACCGCCGTCGGTGTGCACGTCCAGGTAGGCAGTGCGCTTCGACGAGCGGATCTCGGTGCTTTGGCGGGCCCACAGGTCCGGTGGGAACCCGGCCATTCCGTCCGGAGTCTGCCGTTGCACCCCGACGGTGAAGCGGCACAGCGGCGGAGCGCTGCAGTCGACGAAGCTGTGGGTCTGCAGCTGATCGAATTCGTTCACCGGGAACAGCGTGGTCTTGGTATCACTGGCCGCGGAGGCTGTCGCGGACGGGATCAGCGCCGCCAACAGCGTCATAGCTGCCGGAATCATCAACAACCGCTTCATGTCGCACCAACCTAGCTTTGAGTCACTCGTCGTAGGTCACTTCCACCGAATCGGTCTCGGGATGGGCTTGGCAGGCCAGGATCAGTCCTTCGGCGAGGTCCTGGGGTTCCAGCACGTCGTTGACCTCCATGCTGACCTTGCCTTTTTTCAGCTCACAGGCGCAGGCGCCGCAGTGGCCCTCCCGGCAGGAGAACGGGGCGTCGAGGCCCTTGTCCAGCAGCAGGTCCAGCAGCTTGACGTGCCGCGGCCACGTCAGCTCGTGCTTTTCGCCGTCCAGTTCGACGGTGACGGTGGCCGGGGGCTCGGCGGCTGCGCCTTCCGCATCCTGCGGGTGCAGGTCGATCTTGACGGCGGCGAACGGGTCGCTGTCCAGCGACTTGAACACCTCGAGGTGCACCTGCGCGTCCGGGACGTTCAGGATGCGCAAGGCGTCCCGGGAGGCGTCCATGAACGGTCCGGGCCCGCAGATGAAGACCTCGCGGTCGGTGTGGGGGGCGGCCAGCCGGGCCAGCGCGGCCGGGCTCGGCAGGCCCTGCACCGACTCCAGCCAGTGCACCACGGTCAGCCGGTCGGGGTACTTGGCGGCCAGCTCGCGCAGCGCGGCGCCGAAGATCACCGATCGCTCGTCGCGGTTGGCGTAGATCAACGTCACCTGGCCGCTGCCCTGCGACAGCGCCGACTTGCAGATCGCCATCATCGGGGTGATCCCGCTGCCGGCGCCCAGCAGCAGGAAATCGGTGTCCAGTGACTTGGGTACGAAGGTGCCCGAGGGAGCCAGCACATGCACCCGCATCCCGGCTTTCGCGTGGTCGCACAGCCAGTTCGACCCGTAGCCGTCCGCGGTCCGCTTGACGGTCACCGTCAGCGCGTCATCGGTGAATGGCGAGCTGCACAGCGAGTAGCACCGGGCTACCGAGCCGGTGCGGTCGCTGGGGATGCGCAGCGTCAGGAACTGCCCCGGGGAGTACTTCAACCGCTGCGCGGGGATCTCCGGATCGTCGGGTCCGTCGGGCACGCCGAATACCAGCGAGCGCGCATCATCGGTCTCGGCGACGACGTCGATGATCTGCAGTTCCAGGACATGGCTACCGAGCGGTTCGTCCGGAATGGTGTCCGTCACGGCATGCCCCTCATCGTCGGTCATAACTAGAACAGGTTACAGAAAACCGGTCCGGTACCGCTACCAGCCGCAGGAACACCGCACTCGACACAAATCGGAACGTGTTCTAATCTCACTCTGGACTGGTTGGAAAACCGGGCCTGAACCTGCACACTCCTGGGAGGCAATCTAGTGACGTCCATTCAACAGCGTGACGCGCAGTCGGTGCTTGCAGCTATCGACGGCCTTCTTCCGCAGTTGCGCGAGCGCGCCCAGGAGACAGAGGACCTGCGTCGGCTGCCCGACGCCAACGTCAAGGCGCTCGAGGACATCGGCTTCTTCCGCCTGCTGCAGCCCGAGCAGTGGGGCGGTCTGCAGTGCGACCCCACGATCTTCTACGAGGCGGTGCGCCGGCTGGCCAGTGCCTGTGGCTCCACCGGGTGGGTTGCCGGCATCATCGGCGTGCACAACTGGCACCTGGCGCTGTTCGACCAGCAGGCCCAGGAAGACGTCTGGGGCGAGGACAGCAACGTGCGGATCTCGTCGTCGTACGCCCCGATGGGCGCCGGCGTCGTCACCGAGAACGCCGACGGTTACATCGTCAACGGCGCCTGGAACTGGTCGTCGGGCTGTGACCACGCCTCCTGGGCGTTCCTGGGCGGTCCGGTGATCAAGGACGGCAAGCCGGTCGACTTCGGCAGCTTCCTGATCCCGATCTCCGACTACCGCATCGACGACGTCTGGCACGTGGTCGGACTGCGCGGCACCGGCAGCAACACCGTCGTGGTCAAGGATGCCTTCGTGCCGCGGCACCGCTTCCTGTCCTACAAGGCCATGAACGACCACAGCGCCGGCGGTTACGCGACCAACACCGCGCCGGTCTACAAGATGCCGTGGGGCACCATCCACCCCACCACCATCTCGGCCCCGATCATGGGCATGGCCTACGGCGCCTACGACGCGCACGTCGAGCACCAGGGCAAGCGGGTCCGGGCGGCGTTCGCCGGCGAGAAGGCCAAGGACGACCCGTTCGCCAAGGTCCGTATCGCCGAGGCGGCCAGCGACATCGACGCCGGCTGGAAGCAGCTGATCGGCAATGTCGCCGACGAGTACGCGTTGCTGGCGGCCGGCGAAGAGGTGCCGTTCGACCTGCGCGCCCGCGCGCGGCGTGACCAGGTGCGCGCGACCGGCCGGGCCATCGCGTCGATCGACCGGCTGTTCGAGGCCGCCGGTGCCACCGCGCTGTCCAACGACGCTCCGGTGCAGCGGTTCTGGCGTGACGCGCACGCGGGCCGGGTGCACGCGGCCAACGACCCGGAGCGGGCGTACATGATCTTCGGCAACCACGAGTTCGGGTTGCCGCCCGGCGACACTATGGTCTGATCGGACTGGACCGGGCTGGGACACCGACGAACTCGCGGAAGGTTTTGCCAATGAGTATCCGTTCGCTGGGATACATGCGCATCGAAGCCACCGACATGGCGGCCTGGCGTGATTTCGGGCTGAAGGTCCTCGGCATGGTCGAGGGCTCCGGTCCTACCGAGGGTGCGCTGTACCTGCGCATGGACGAGTTCCCCGCCCGGCTGGTGATCGTGCCCGGTGACACCGACCGGTTGCTGGTGTCCGGCTGGGAGTGCGCCAACGCCGCAGGGCTGGCTGAGATCCGGCAGCGACTGGAGGCCGAGGGCACGCCCTACAAGGAGGCGACCAAGGCTGAGCTGGCCGAGCGGTGCGTCGACGAGATGATCGTGTTCGACGACCCGTCCGGCAACCACCTGGAGGTGTTCCACGGTGTGGCGCTGCAGCACCGTCGGGTGGTCAGCCCCTATGGTCACCGGTTCGTCACCGAGGAACAGGGACTGGGGCACGTGGTGCTCTCGACCAAGGACGATGCGGAGGCGCTGCACTTCTACCGCGACGTGCTCGGCTTCCGGCTGCGTGACTCGATGAAGCTGCCCCCGCAGATGGTGGGCCGCCCGGCGGACGGCGACCCGGCGTGGCTGCGGTTCTTCGGCTGCAACCCGCGTCACCACAGCCTGGCGTTCCTGCCGATGCCCACCCCGACCGGCATCGTGCATCTGATGGTCGAGGTGGGCGAGGCCGACGACGTCGGGCTGTGCCTGGACCGGGCTTACCGCCGCAAGGTGCCGATGGCGGCGACCTTGGGCCGGCACGTCAACGACAAGATGTTGTCGTTCTACATGAAGTCGCCCGGCGGATTCCAGATCGAGTTCGGTTGTGAGGGACTGGAAGTCGACGACGACGACTGGATCGCCAGGGAGAGCACGGCGGTCAGCCTGTGGGGCCATGACTTCACCGTGGGTATGCAGTAGCGGTGGCTGACGACCTTCCGATCGACCCGCGCGCGTTCCGCAACGTGCTCGGCCAGTTCTGCACCGGCATCACGATCATCACCACCGTGGATGACGGTGTGCCGGTCGGGTTCGCCTGTCAGTCGTTCGCCGCGTTGTCGCTGGACCCGCCGCTGGTGCTGTTCTGCCCGACCAAGCAGTCGCGGTCCTGGCAGGCCATCGAGTCCAGCGGCAAGTTCTGTGTCAACATCCTGGCCGAGGAGCAGAAGGACGTCTGCGCCCGGTTCGGCTCCCGCGAGCCGGACAAGTTCGCCGGGGTGGACTGGGAACCGTCGGCGCTGGGCTCGCCGATCCTGGCGAACTCGCTGGCCCACATCGACTGCACGGTGGCATCGGTGCACGACGGCGGCGACCACTTCGTGGTGTTCGGTGCGGTGCAATCTCTTTCGGACCTGCCCGAGGTGAAGCCGCGGCCGCTGCTGTTCTATCGCGGCGACTACACCGGCATCGAGCCGGAGAAGACCACCCCGGCGCAGTGGCGGGACGACCTGGAGGCTTTCCTCACCGCCACCACCGACGACACCTGGCTGTAGCCGGCGGTGGTGGCATCAGGCTTGTGAGAGAGCTCTGAGCCAGCCCACCTGATCGTCGATGATCTGGGACGAATGACCGTCGTAGAACGGTTCGAAGTGGTCGACGTCGTAGCTCTTCCGGGTCGCCCGGGGTGCCCGCTGGGCGACGCGATCGATGGCCCGCGCCGATACTGTGATGTCTCGTTCGCCGGCCTGAATCAGCACCGGGCAGGTGAATTTTCTCGCCCGGGCAACCGGACGCCAGAGCGGTAACGGCAGCGCCAGGCCGGCGTGCACTTCGTTGCGCCAACCGGGTGCCACAGCTGACAGAAATCCCTCCAGCTCACCGGGGAAGGTGAGTCCGGCGCGGCCACCGGGGGCGGCGGCCACCGGTATCAGGGCATCCCGGGCTGCCTGGACCATCAGCCACAGTGCATTGCCGGGTTGTCTTCTCAGACCGTGGAGTGTCCGCCACCTGCCGTCGAGGAAGGGGCAGAGCAGGATCGCGCCGGCCACGCGTTGATCTGCGACGGCCGCCTCCAGCGTGGTTCCACCGCTGAGCGAGTAGCCCCACAGGATGATCTGGTCGGGATCAATCCCATCGAGCGTTCGGGCGAAGGCAATCGCAGCCAACCGGTCCTCGAGCTGCTCTGAGGTCCGAATACGTTGCCGGGGTTCACCTTCCGAATCACCCAGATAGCGATGGTCATAGACGAGCACCGCGACCCCGGCTTGAGTCAGCGCCGCTGCGTAGCCGGGCAGTCCGTCCTGGCGCGTCAACCCGAAGCCGTGCGCCATGACTACACACGGTATGTCGCCGGAGGCATCGCTCGGACGATAGAGCCAGCCCGCGCACGGTGTTCCAGCGGATAGGAAGGTGACATCCGCCCGATTCATGGACCGCAATCTAGCTGACGGTCGGCGCTGAAGCCGGCGTAATCGACCAGCCGCTCGATTACCATGCACCGGGTGAAACGACTTAGCTGGTCGGCGGCGGCGACTCTCGCCTATGCCGCGGTGATGCTGGTGCTGGAGCGCGGGATGCGCAAGACGGGTGGCCCCGGCATCATCCCGTTTGAGCTGGCCGGCAATGCCGAAGGCGCTCAAGAGATCATGACCGACTGGGGATCCGAGGGCCGTCGGTGGGCGCGCTGGTCCCTGTGGCTCGACTTCGGCTACATGCTCACCTACGGGACCCTGGCGCTGCTGCTCATCGAGCGTGCGCGCAGTCGTCACGGTCATCCGATCGCGCTGCGGCTGTTGCCGATCGGTGCGGTGGCAGGCGATGCGATCGAGGGGGTGGCACTGCTCAAAGCGCTCGACGGCGTTGACGTCGACACCAACGCCCGGCTTGCCCGCAGCGCGGCACTTACCAAGTTCGCATTGTTGGCGGTGGGGCTGGTTTACACGGTCATCGGGGGAGTTCGCCGGCGGTCATGAACCGTGCCAGCATCGCTGGTGCTCGGCGTGGCTGCGCAGATACGCTCCCGGGCCATAGAACTCGTCGTAGAAATCGGTGTCCAGGTGCTGGGCCTGCAGGTACATCAGCACATGCACGGTCGGGACGGTGCCGGGCAGCTTGCCGAAGGTTTCGTAGATGTACGACGCCTGCAGCGTGACAAGCTCCGCGATGCCGTCCGGTGGCAGCGCCGAAGCCCGCACCCGAGACGTCTCCGCCCACGGGCCGGCTGTTTCGGGGTGAAACGGGCCGCCGGGGCCGAACTTTCGGGCCACCAGCTTGTCCACGCCGTCGGCCACCGAGGCCACATGCGGTGGGCTGAGCGTCTCGAAATGTCCGGGCAGCCCGGTGACATTGGGAAACGGCCAGCGTGGGTCGTGGTCGGCGACGAAGCCGAAGCCCGGTGCCCGCGGGTCACCGGAGCCGCCCAGCACCGACAGCCGGTCCAGTCCGTCGAAGATCCAGCCGCCCAGCCCCATCGCCTGTAGCCCCAGCGCCCCGTTGTGGGCGGCGATGGACAACTCGGCGCTGGACTCGGTCAGGCTGTACTGCTCGACGAACGACAGCGGAATCGGATCGTCCGCGTGCGCCAGCCCGGAAAACCCCTGCAGTCCGGGGATATCGCGGCCGTTGATGTCGTCGGTGATCCGGTAGCCGTTGGCCGCGAAGAACCACAGGTTCTCCAGCAGATGCTCGGCGAGATCGGCGGCGCCGAAAGCGAGCAGGCTGCCTGGATGATTGCCGATCCAGGTGTTGTGGCCCTCCATGTAGGGCTCTTCGGCCGGCAGCTCCAACCGGGAATCCGAGAGCCGCACATAGGAATCCGCGGTATGGCTGATCCAGTCCTCGATACCGGCGAACTCCCGCGGCGGCTGATCGCGGTTCGGCAGCAGATAGCAGCCGGTGTCGTCGGTGAAGAACAGCTGGCTGGTGTGAAAGCCCGCCGCCGACGGCATCGCCCGCCCGGTGGCGCTGCCGGGATAGTTCGGCAGCGCCGGGGCGTAGCCGGGATGGTGCGCGATGCCGTCGTGCCAGCCGGTGACCCCGGCCATCAGTGACAGCAGCAACGCCCGTTCGACCTCCGAGAGCGGCTGCACCGGACGACGGCTGGCGTAGGCCAACGGGCCGGCCGGGATGGCGCCGCCGGCCGGGAACCGTCGCGACCGGCGCCCGGTGATCGCGGCGAACAGACCGAAACCGGCCGCGTTGGCCAGCGCGGCCCGTTCGTGCTCGCTGATCGACAGGCCCATCGGCTGGACCTACTTGCTGACGGTCTCCAGCAGCATGGCCAGCTGGGTCGGGGAGACCGCGATCCCGCACTGGTTCTTCAGGTCGGTGAGCGGCTGGGCGATGCCCTGCAGGGTGCTCAGCTGGTCGAGGTGCCCGATGAAGTAGCCCTGCACCGAGGACTTGGCCTGATCCGCCGGCATGGTGGCCGCGGCGGTCAGCACATCGTTGGCCTCCGGGTGGTCGTTCAGGAAGCCACCGGCCTGGCTCAGCACGCCGCTGGCCGTGGTGGACAGCCCGGCAGCCGTGCAGGCTCCGGGTGCGGCGTCGGCGGCCGGAGTGTGGGTCACCGCCGTCGCTGCGGCCACCGCACCGAGGATGCCGACGGCTGTCGCGCCGATCGCCAGGCGAGAGGTCGTGGTTGTGCGCATAGCTGGGGTCCCTTCGATCAGGTGGTTCGGGCTTGTGAGTAAACCTACCGGAGCGGCAACCAGCTGCCGAGGCGATGCAGGGCTTGCGAGATGTCAGCGGTCGGGCCGGCGAACGACAACCGGACGAAGGTGTTGCCGCGCTCGGTGTCGAAGTCGATGCCCGGCGCCAGCGCCACCCCCGTTTCGGCCAGCAGGCGCGCGCAGAACGCCAGGGAGTCGTCGGTGTGCTCGGCGAGGTCGGCGTAGACGTAGAACGCCCCGTCGGTAGGCGCCAACTTCTCGATACCGATGTCGCGCAGCCCGCCCAGCAGCAGCTCCCGGTTGGCGGCGTAGTGACGCAGGTGGCCGTCCGATTCGGCGATCGCCTCCGGGGTGAACGCGGCGACCGCCGCGTACTGGGCCAACACCGGCGGGCAGATAGTGAAGTTGCCGGTCAGCCGGTCCACCGCGCGGCGCAGTGCCGGCGGCACCAGCAGCCAGCCCAGCCGCCAGCCGGTCATCGCGAAGTACTTCGAGAAGCTGTTGGCCACCACCGCGTTGCGTGATGTCTGCCAGGCGCAGCTGGTCTGCGGGGCGCCCTCATAGACCAGACCGTGGTACACCTCGTCGCTGACCAACCGCACACCCGCGTTGTCGCACCAGGTGGCGATCGCGGCCAACTCCGCCGGCTCCAGGACGGTTCCGGTGGGGTTGGCCGGGCTTGCGACGATCACCCCGGCCAGCGGCCCTTCAATCTCGGACAGCATCGCCGCGGTCGGCTGAAAGCGCGTCTCCGGCCCGCACGGGATCTCGATGACCTCGCAGCCCAGCGCGGTCAGGATGTTGCGGTAGCAGGGATATCCGGGGCTGGCGATCGCCACCCGATCGCCGGCGTCGAAGGCGGCCAGAAACGCCAGTAGGAAACCGCCCGAGGATCCCGTGGTCACCACCACGTCGTCGGGGTCGACGCTCAGCCCGTAGCGCTCGGCGTACGAGCCGGCGATGGCGGTGCGCAGCTCCGGGATGCCCAATGCGACCGTGTATCCGAGTTGATTTGCCCGCAGCGCCTCGGCGGCCGCGGCGCGCACCGGTTCGGGCGCGCCCACGCTGGGCTGGCCCGCCGACAGGTTGACCAGGTCGCCGTGGCTGCGCTGGCGTTCGGCGGCCGCCAGCCACACGTCCATCACGTGGAACGGCGGGATGCCGGCGCGCAGCGCCGACCGGTCGAGAGGGTTGGTCTTGGGAGCCACGGTATTCACCCTGCCATGACGTGCTGAAGGAACCGGGTGGAGTCCGGTATCGAGGCGAGCAGCCCGCCCGACGGTGCGGACGCCACCAGTCGGCGACCGCGGCGTGCCGAGCTCACGTGTTCAGCGCCAGGAAGGTGAATGGCTCGGCGACGCCGAATTCCGCCGAGGTCTCACCGGCGAAGATGTTGCTGTCGTCGGAACCGAGGGTGAGTTTGCGAGCCGCTGCGTCCTCGGCGAAGTCGAGCTTGGTCAGATCCACCCAGAACACGTTCGGCGTCAACGCCGACTCGAAGAAGTACAGCTTGCGGGTATGGTGCGCGACCGTGCGCCAGCGGGTCGAGGAGATGTTGGGCTCGCCCGGTGTGGAGATACCGAACGGCACCGACACGTTGCGCACCACGCTGAGCACCGAGGCGAGTGCGATCTTGAGATCCTCGGATTTCGGGATCGCGTTGACGTAGAACGAGGCTCGGGCGAACCGGTCGGCGGCGCGGTTGGTGCCCGGCAGCATGACGGTGCCGCCGAGCTGTTCCCAATAGGCGTTGACCGCGAGCTGCTGATCGAAGGTCGGTGAGTTCGTCATCACCTGGTAGTGGCGGCCGTGGTGGATGACCTGTTTGCCGTCAACGTATTCCACGATCGCGCTGTCGCCGGTGGCGTCCGACATCGACAGGTGCAGGGTGGCCAGGCGGTTCTCGCCGGGCACCCCGTCGGTGACCACTTCGAACGGTTCGGCGCTCAGTGCGTCGACGGCTTCGGCCACGGTGGCGAAATTGTCCAGCACGTACTGCGCCCAGATGGAGATGCACAGGCCGGGCCGGCTGCCGTCGTATTTCGGGTAGACCGATTCGGCCAGCCACAGCAGGTTCGCGGACAACCCGGCCTCGTTCAGACCGTCGGTGGTGCAGATGTCGTAGCCGGTGGCCACTACGCTGCCGTACTTCGCAGTCCACGTGGCGGAGTTCGCCCCGGCCCGCCCGTCGCGTTTCACCCCACGTGGCAACGACCACAGGTTGGTCGCCAAATCCAGCTTCCAGTCCATCGACCGTCCGGTGATGATGTTGCCGTTGGGACCGAGGTAAACCAAGCGGGTGCACATGCCGCTACCGTACGTTGCCCTACAGTACCTCGGCCTGTAACCGACGAAGGTGCTGGGCCGGCAGGCCGAACAGCTGCGAACTACCGTGTGCGCGTTTGAAATACAGCTGGATGTCGCTCTCCCACGTGATCGCGATGCCGCCGTGCAGCTGGACGGCTTCACCGGCCACCTTGGTGAACGCCTCGCTGGCGACCACGCGCGCCAGCGCGGCCGAGGTCGCCGACGGTTCGGCGATGGCGTCGTCGACGACCGCGCGGGCGGCCGAGACGGCCACGTACAGGTCGGCCATCCGGTGCTTGAGCGCCTGGAAACTGCCGATCGGTCGGCCGAACTGCACGCGGCTCTTGGTGTATTCCACGGTCAGGTCCAGGCAGCGGGACGCCGCGCCGATCTGTTCGGCCGCCAGCAGGATTGCCGCGTAGTCCGCGATGCCCGGGTCGTCCCCGATGGGCGCGGTGGCGGTGGCGGTGACCCGGCCCAGGCGCCGGGTGGGGTCCATGGTGGCCACCGGCTCGGCGCTGAATTCGGTCCATCGGCTGAGTTGGCTGCCATCGGTACCGATCACGACATCGGCGATATCACCGTTGGCCGTGTAGCCGTCGTCGAAGACCACGGTTCCGATCGTGGCGCCGGCGGCCAGGTTCTCCAGAGTGTCGGCGTCGGGCTCGGGCGCGGCCAGCAGCGCCAGCTCGGCCAGGATGGTGCCCAGCAGCGGGGTGGGCACCAGTGCCTTGCCCAGTTCCTCGAGAACGACTGCGGCGTCGCCCAGTTCGCCGCCGGCACCGCCGAGCTCCTCTGGCACCACCAGGGCAGCGGCGCCGACCTGCTCGCACAGCAGCTGCCACAGGGTCTCGTCGTAGCCGCGCTCGGATTCCATCGCCACCCGTACTGCTTCGGGGGTTGCGTGCTTGTCGACGAGTGCGGCCACGGTCTGGCGCAGCAGATCGCGTTCGTCGTTACGGGCCACTTAGATCGCCTCCAACACTCGCCGCCGGTGAGCGGTCGGATCCCCCCAGGCCGGACGCAGGGCCTGCACCCGCAGCAGCCACAGGGACAGGTCGCACTCGCTGGTGAAGCCGATAGCGCCGTGGGTCTGCAGCGCCGAATGCGCGGCCAGCAGGGCGGCATCCGACGCGGCCACCTTGGCGGCGCTGACGTCGCGGGCGGTGTCGGCAGAGTTATCGGCGAACGACAGCGCCGCCCCGTACACCAGCGGGCGGGCCAACTCCAGCGCGATGTGCACGTCGGCCAGCTTGTGCTTGATGGCCTGGTAGCCGCCGATCACCCGGCCGAACTGGGTGCGCTGCTTGGCGTATTCGACCGCGGTGTCCAGCATGGCCTGCCCGGCGCCGATCAGCTGCGCGGCGGTGGCCAGGGCGCCCATCTCATAGGCGCGGGCGGTGTCGGCCTCCCAGGTCGATCCGGTGGCGGTGACATCGAAGACGCCGCGGCTGGGGTCCACCGAGGCGTGGCGGGTGCCGGCCTGTGCCGTGCCGGTCTGGCCGTTGTCGGCCAGCAGAACGAGGTCGGCGACCTGCGCATCCAGGGCCCGCGGGGTGTGCGGCGGAAGTGCCGCGGTGGCGATCAGCTCGCCGGCGGCCAGTCCGGCCAGCTGGGAACCGGCGTCAGGTGAGCCGGCCAGCAGAATCGGCGCCACCGCGATCGACTCCACCACCGGCCCGGGCACGCACCAGCGGCCCAGCGCCTCGATGGCCACCACCAGGTCCACCGGGTGGGCGCCGATGCCGTCGAACTCCTCCGGCACGGCCAGCGCGGTGACGCCGAGCTCGGCCAGCTGATTCCACACCTGCCGGCCCGGTTCGGTGTCGCCCTGTGACCAGGTGCGCACCGCGCCGGGCACGTCGGCGGCACCCAGGGCGGCGTCGATGCTGGCCGCGAAGTCGCGCTGCTCTTGGTCTAGATCGAATTTCATTTCTTCTCCCGGGGCAGGCCCAGCAGCCGCTCGGCGATGATATTGCGCTGAATCTCGTTGGTGCCGGCGTAGATCGGGCCACCGAGCGAGAACAGGTAACCATGGGTCCAGGCGTCCGCGAGTTCACCGTCGGCGCCGCGGATGTCCAGGCCGGTCTGGTGCAGTGCCACGTCGAGATCGGACCAGAACACCTTGGTCACCGAGGATTCCGCGCCCAGCTCGCCGCCGGCAGCCAGCCGGGTCACGGTGCCGAACGTCTGCAACCGGTAGGCCTGTGCGGAGATCCAGGCGTCGGCCACCCGGTCGGTGAACACCGGGTCGGCGCCGTGGTCGCGCCAGAGTGCGGCAAGTTTCTCCGCGCCCACCAGGAAGCGGGCCGGGCTGCGCAGGCTCATGCCGCGCTCGTTGCTCGAGGTGCTCATGGCCGCGCGCCAACCCTGGTTCGGCTCGCCGATCACGTCGTTGTCCGGGACGAACACGTCGTCGAGGAAGATCTCGCCGAAGCCGGTCTCGCCGCCGAGCTGTTCGATGGCGCGCACGGTGATCCCGTCGGCCTTCAGGTCGAACATGAAGTACGTCAGGCCGTGGTGACGCTGGGCCTCGGGGTCGGAGCGGAACAGCCCGAAGCCGCGCTCGCCGAACGGGGCGCGCGAACTCCAGATCTTCTGCCCGTTGAGTTTCCAGCCACCGTCGACCTTGGTGGCCGTCGAACGCAGCGACGCCAGGTCACTGCCGGACTCCGGCTCCGACCATGCCTGCGCCCAGATCTCCTCGCCGGAGGCCATCTTCGGCAGGATGCGGTCCAGCTGCTCCTGCGTGCCGTGCGCGAACAGCGTCGGCGCGAGCATCGAGGCGCCGTTGGCGCTGGCTCGGCCGGGCGCACCGGCGCGGAAGTACTCCTCCTCGTACACCACCCACTGCAGCATGGTGGCGTCACGCCCGCCGTACTTCTTCGGCCAGGCGATCACCGACAGGCCGGCGTCGAAAAGCACCTTGTCCCAGCGGCGGTGCTGCTCGAAACCCTCAGCGGTGTCGTAGGACTCGGTGGGGAACTTGTCCTTGTTCGCGGCCAGGAAGTCGCGCACCTCGGCCCGGAAGGCCTCGGTCTCGTCGTCATAATTCAGGTCCATCAGGCCCACTCTCTCAACTCAGGCTTGACCACCTTGCCGCCGGGATTGCGCGGCAGGGAGTCAGTGAAGGTCACCGATCGCGGTGCCTTGAAGTTCGCCAAATGCTCACGGGCGTAGGCGATCACCGTTGCTTCATCCAGCTCCGAGCCGGGACGTCGGACGATGAACGCCCGCCCCACTTCGCCCATCCGTTCATCGGGAACGCCGATCACCGCCACGTCGGCCACCCCGTCGAGGCGCGCGAGCGCCTGCTCGATCTCGGCCGGGTAGACGTTGAAGCCGCCGCAGATGTACATGTCTTTGAGCCGGTCGGTGATTCGCAGATTGCCCGATTCGTCGACGGTGCCGACGTCCCCGGTGTGCAGCCAACCGTCGGCGTCGAGCGCAGCCGCGGTGGCCTCGGCATCGTCGAGGTAGCCGAGCATGATGTTGTCGCTGCGCAGCAGCACCTCGCCGGCATCGCCGGCCTGCTCCGCGCCCATGATCCGCAGCTCGAAGTCGCCGATCGGGCGCCCACAGGTGGTGGCGACGGTGACGGCGTCGTCGTCGGCCCGGCACATGGTGCCGAACCCGCCGGACTCGGTCAGGCCGTAGGCGGTCAGCACGATGTCGATGTCGAGTTCGGTCTGCATCCGCTCGATCAGCACCACCGGCACGGTGGCGGCCCCGGTCACCGCGAACCGCAACGAGCTCAGGTCGTGGCGGTCACGCTCGGGATGATCGAGCAGGGTCTGGTAGATGGTGGGCGGCCCGGGCAGCACGGTGATCTTGTGCTCGGCGATGGCGCGCAGCGCACCGGCCGGGTCGAAGGTCAGTTGCGGGATCAGGGTGGCCCCGGTCTGCAGGCAGGCCAGGATTCCGGCCTTGTAGCCGAAGTTGTGGAAGAACGGATTGATGCACAGATAGCGGTCGTCGGCGCTCATCTGCCCGCACGCCGCCCAGGCGGCCGGCCCGGCCAGCGACTGCCGGTGCGCGCACAGCACACCTTTGCTGCGCCCGGTGGTGCCGGAGGTGAACAGGATGTCGGAGAGGTCGTCGGGGCCCACCGCGGCCCCGCGCGCGTCGACCTCACCGTCGGGGACATCTGCGCCGGCCGCGATGAAGTCATCCCACGACAGATCGGCCGTCTCGGGGCCCTCGATGGGTATCCGCACGACGTGCTTGAGATCGGGCAGCTCGGTGCGGTCCAGTTCGGCGAGCCGATCGGCCTTGAGGAAACGCCCCATCCCGACCAGGACCTTCGATTTGCTGCGGGCCAGGATGTCGGTGGCCTCCGACGCGGTGTAGCGGGTGTTCAGCGGAACCAACACGCCGCCGGCATATTGGGCGCCCAGACAGGCGACCACCCAGTGCCAGGTGTTCGGCGACCACAATGCGACCCGGTCGCCGGCCTGGACACCGAGGGCGATCAGTGCGGCGGCGGCGCGCCGTACCTCGTCGCGCAGTTGGCTGTAAGTGAGCCCGACATCGTCGGTGAGTAGCGCATCATGGTCGGGGAGCGTGCGCGCGATGTGGTCCAGGGCCGCAGGCGTGGTCCGCGGGTGGCTGGACATCGGGACTCCCTGGGTTCGACGACTCGTAGCCGAGCAAGTGCTTGGTAGGTTAGCCTACAGGGGTGCAAGCAGTCGAGGAGTTCCGGGCCGAGGTCCGCGCGTGGCTGGCTGACAACCTGGTCGGCGAGTTCGCCAAGCTCAAGGGCCTCGGTGGCCCGGGGCGCGAGCATGAGGCGTTCGAGGAACGTGCCGCGTGGAACCGCCATCTTGCCGACGCCGGACTGACCTGCCTGGGTTGGCCGGTCGAGCACGGCGGGCGCGGTCTGTCGGTGGCGCACCGGGTGGCGTTCTACGAGGAATACGCCAAAGCCGACGCGCCCGACAAGGTCAACCACCTCGGCGAAGAGCTGTTGGGGCCGACCCTGATCGCCTTCGGCACGCCCGAGCAGCAGCAGCGTTTCCTGCCGGGAATCCGCAACGTGACCGAGCTGTGGTGCCAGGGCTACTCCGAGCCGGGTGCCGGCAGCGACCTGGCCAATGTGGCCACCACCGCGGTGCTCGACGGCGATGCCTGGGTGATCAACGGTCAAAAGGTCTGGACGTCACTGGCGCACCTCTCGCAGTGGTGCTTCGTGGTGGCCCGTACCGAGAAGGGCTCCAAGCGGCACAACGGTTTGTCCTACCTGCTGGTGCCGCTGGACCAGCCCGGCGTCGAGATCCGGCCGATCGTGCAGCTGACCGGCACCTCGGAGTTCAACGAGGTGTTCTTCGACGACGCCCGCACCGACGCCGACCTGGTGGTCGGTGAGCCCGGCGACGGCTGGAAGGTGGCGATGGGCACGCTCACCTTCGAGCGCGGCGTGTCCACCCTGGGGCAGCAGATCCGTTACGCCCGGGAGCTCTCCTCGTTGGCCGAGCTGGCGCAGCGTAATGGCGCAGCCGACGACCCGCTGATCCGCGAACGGCTGACCCGGGCCTGGGTGGGCCTGCGCGCCATGCGGTCCTACGCGCTGGCCACCATGGACGTCGAGCAGCCGGGTCAGGACAACGTCTCGAAGCTGTTGTGGGCCAACTGGCATCGCGACCTGGGTGAGCTGGCGATGGACGTGATCGGCCGCGACTCGATGGTGCTCGCCGACGGCGAGTTCGACGAGTGGCAGCGGCTCTACCTGTTCACCCGCTCGGACACCATCTACGGCGGGTCCAACGAGATTCAGCGCAACATCATCGCCGAGCGGGTTCTCGGCCTACCCCGAGAGGCAAAGGGATGAACCTGACGCAAGCGCCGGAAGAGATCGCCGGACACGGGCTGCTCAAAGGCAAGACCGTGCTGGTGACCGCTGCGGCCGGCACCGGCATCGGCTCCACCACCGCGCGGCGGGCGCTGCTCGAGGGCGCCGACGTCGTCGTCTCCGACTACCACGAGCGTCGGCTCGGTGAGACCCGCGACGAACTGGCCGCCCTCGGGCTGGGCCGGGTGGAGGGCGTCGTCTGCGACGTCACCTCCACCGCCGCGGTCGACGCGCTGTTCGACGAGGCCGTGGCGAAGATGGGCCGGCTCGATGTGCTGGTCAACAACGCCGGGCTGGGCGGAGAGACCCCGGTGATCGACATGACCGACGACGAGTGGGACCGGGTTGTCAACGTCACGCTCACCTCGGTGATGCGTGCGACCCGTGCCGCCCTGCGGTACTTCCGGGGCGTGGACCACGGTGGGGTGATCGTCAACAACGCCAGCGTGTTGGGTTGGCGCGCACAGCATTCCCAATCGCACTACGCCGCGGCCAAGGCCGGCGTGATGGCACTGACCCGGTGCAGCGCGATCGAGGCGGTCGAATACGGGGTGCGGATCAACGCCGTCTCGCCGTCCATCGCTCGGCACAAGTTCCTGGAGAAGACCAGCTCGGCCGAACTGCTCGACCGGTTGTCCGAGGGCGAGGCCTTCGGCCGGGCCGCCGAGCCGTGGGAGATCGCCACCACCATCGCGTTCCTGGCCAGCGACTACTCCAGTTACCTGACCGGCGAGGTCATTTCGGTCTCCAGTCAGCGCGCCTGATGCCATGACGCGCCGTGACGAACTTCTGAACCTGGCGGCGGCCATGATCGCCGAGCGTGGCCTGCGTGCCACCACGGTGCGCGACATCGCCGACGCCGCCGGGATCTTGTCCGGCAGTCTGTATCACCACTTCTCCTCCAAGGAGGAGATGGTCGACGAGGTGTTGCGCGATTTCCTGGACTGGTTGTTCGCCCGATACCAGCAGATCATCGACACCGACGCCAATCCGCTGGACCGCCTCAAGGGGCTGTTCCTGGCTTCGTTCGACGCCATCGAGCACCGGCACGCCCAGGTCGTCATCTACCAGGACGAAGCCAAGCGGTTGTCGGCTCAAGAACGGTTCTCCTACGTCGACGAACGCAACCGGCAGCAGCGTAAAATGTGGGTTGACGTGCTGAAACAGGGTGTCGAGGAGGGCTACTTCCGGCCCGATCTCGACCTCGACCTGGTCTATCGCTTCATCCGCGACACCACCTGGGTGTCGGTGCGCTGGTACCGGCCCGGTGGAAACCTCACCGCCGAACAAGTCGGCAACCAGTACCTCGCCATCGTTCTGGGCGGAATTACCAAAGAAGGAAATTGAAAATGACTCACGTTGCACAGATTTCTGAGGCCTACGTCATCGACGCCGTTCGCACCGCCGTCGGCAAGCGCAACGGATCGCTGGCCGGAATCCACCCGATCGACTTGGGTGCATTGGCATTTCGCGGTCTCCTGGACCGGGTCGGTGTCGATCCGGCCGCCGTCGACGACGTGATCACCGGCTGTGTGGACGCCATCGGCGGCCAGGCCGGCAACATCGGCCGGCTGGCATGGTTGGCGGCCGGCTTCCCCGAGGGGGTGCCCGGGGTCACGGTCGACCGGCAGTGCGGTTCCAGCCAGCAGGCGATCTCGTTCGGTGCGCAGGCCATCATGTCGCGCACCGCGGACCTGATCGTGGCCGGCGGCGTGCAGAACATGAGCTGGATTCCGATCTCGTCGGCGATGGTCGTCGGCGAACAGTTCGGCTTCACCTCACCGACCAACGAGTCGAAGAAGTGGCTCGAGCGCTACGGCGACCAAGAGGTCTCCCAGTTCCGCGGCGCCGAGATGATCGCCGAGCGCTGGGACATCTCCCGCGAGGACATGGAGCGCTTCGCGCTGCAGAGCCACCAGCGGGCGTTCACCGCGATCGCCGAGGGCCGCTTCGACAACGAGATCATCGATGTCGACGGTTTTCGGGTCGACGAGTGCCCGCGCGAATCCACCCTGGAGAAGATGGCCGGTCTGAAGACTCTGGTCGAGGGTGGTCGGCTGACCGCTGCGGTGTCCAGCCAGATCTGCGACGGATCGGCTGCGGTGCTGCTGGCCTCCGAAAGCGCAGTGCAGACGCACGGTCTCAAGCCCCGCGCACGGATCCACCACATCAGCGCCCGTGGGGACGACCCGGTGATCATGCTGACCGGCCCGATCCCGGCCACCCGTTACGCCCTGGACAAGACCGGCTTGAGCATCGACGACATCGACGTCGTCGAGATCAACGAGGCGTTCGCTCCGGTGGTGCAGGCCTGGATGAAGGAATTCCCGATCGACCCGGCCAAGGTCAACCCCAACGGCGGGGCGATCGCGCTGGGTCACCCGCTGGGCGCCACCGGCGCCAAACTGTTCACCACCATGCTCAACGAACTGGAGCGCACCGGCGGTCGCTACGGCCTGCAAACAATGTGTGAGGGCGGCGGCACCGCCAACGTCACGATCATCGAGCGACTCGGAGACTAAACTCTCCACTTATGGGTGGAATGACAGCGTCGGCGCGCGGGGGGCGCAAGATCCGTGGGTTGGACGCCGACCAGCGACGGGCTCAGCGTCGCGACCAGCTTTTGGCCGCGGCGTTCGAGCTGTTTGCGCAGGTAGGTTACGTCAATACGTCGATCGAGCAGATCTGCCAGACGGCTTATGTCGGCAACAAGGCGTTCTACGAACTGTTCGACAGCAAAGAGGACTGCTACCTCGCGCTGATGCGGGAGACCGCCGCCCGAATCGAGGGGCTTGTCGAGGAGGAACTGGCGCACACCGCCCCTGACGAGGCGGAATCGGAAACCGTCCGGCGCCTTCTCGCTGTGATGGCCCATGCGTTTGTCGACGACGCCCGGGTGGCGGTGGTCGCGTTCCGGGAATGCACCGGCATCTCGCCACGGGTCGAGGCCCAGCGGAGGGAGAACCGTGGGTGGGCCGCCAACTTCCTCGAGGCGTTCTGGCGCAGCAAGGCGCCGGCCAGCGCGAACGTCGACTTCCGGGCGATGGCGGTTGCGACGGTTGGGGGAGTGTTCGAGCTGATCGTGGACTTCCTGGAAGCCAGCGATACCCCGCGGTCGATCGACGACCTCATCCGTGACCTGACCTTATTCGTGCTTGCGGTCGGAAACGGAATCCACCTGCCCGCCGGCATCGACTGAGCCGTTCCGGTGTTCGGCCGGGTGGCGTGATTACTGTGCCAGCCCGGCGATGATGCAGTCGACGGTGCGTTGCGCCAGTGCCTCGAGGTCGTGTCGGGGGGTGCCGCGCAGCGGCCCGTGCAGGGCCAGTTCGGCGAATCCGTGGACGGCCGCCCAACATGGCCACTCGGCTCCGATGCGCTGGTCTGGTTGCAGGGCACCGGTATCCACCATCGCGTCGAGGGCGTCGACGAGGGCGCGAAACGGTGGCGCCACCCCGTCGCCGTTGAGCGTGCTCAGATCCGAACCGCCGAAGAAGGCGACTGCGAACCAGCCCGGCTCATCCAGCGCGAACTCGATGTAACCGAGCCCGACCGTGCGCAATTGGCTGCGCGCCCTGGACTGCGCCGAACTGCGGGTAGTGGCCGGTTCGAGCATGCGCGCGGCCATCCGGTCCTGGATGGCGCTGGCCACGGCCCGCAACAGGGCCTCGCGGTCGGCGAAGTGGCGATATGCGGCGTTGGGCGAGACGCCGGCGCGACGGGTCGCCTCCCGGATGGTCAGTGCCTCCGGGCCGCCGACCTGGGTGAGCTGCAGGCCCGACTCGATCAGCGCGGCGCGCAGATCGCCGTGGTGGTAACCGGTCCTGGTCACGGGTTGACAACTCCCTGCAGTCGAAGTGTACGGTGTCAACATAGCGAATGTGGACGGCGTACACATAAAAAAAGGGGTTTTATTGTGACACTGATCTGGGGTAGTCCGCCCACCGTGGACCAGGCCACTTGGCGGCGTGAATTGGAGGCGTTGCGGGTCCGGGAAAAGGCGGCCACTGCCGAACTTGATGCGATCGCCGCGCAGCGCCGCCGCCTGCCGATGGTCGAGCTGCCGGACTATGTGCTCGAAGGCGAGGACGGGCCGATTCGGCTGGTCGACGTGTTCGACGGCAAACATCAGCTGATCGTCTACCACCACATGTGGACGTCGGGTCAGCAATGGCAGTGCTCCGGGTGCACCGGCTTCAGTGCGCAGTTCACCCGCCTGGAGTTTCTGGACGCCTACGACGCGCGATTCGTGATCGTCACCACCGGGGCCATCGATGAAGTGATCGCCTACAAGCGGCGGGTCGGCAACCAGATGGCCTGGTACAGCAGCGCCGACAGTCCGTTCGGTGCTGACATGGATGCCCCGCCGGGCGGCGGATTCGCCGTGAATGTCTTTTTGCGCCAAGGTGACACGGTTTATCGAACCTGGCACACCACCAGCCGTGGGGTTGAGCAGCTTAGCCACATGTTCGCCCTGATCGACGTCCTGCCGTACGGGCGTCGGGAGCAGTGGCAGGACTCACCCGACGGTTGGCCGCAGTACCCCACCTATAGCGGCTGGGCGAGCTCGCCGGAGATCGCCCGAGCCTACGGAAGTGAAAATCCCAACCGAGAAGGAGCAGCATGATCACCACCAAGACCGGCCTGACCACGATCGGCCTGGTTATCCTGCCGACACCCGAGCAGGACAAGGCCGTCACGTTCTACGAGTCGCTGGGCTTCGAGAAGCGCACCGACATCGATATGGGCGACGGCTACCGCTGGATCGAGGTCTACCCGCCGACCGGCACGACCGGCATCGCGCTGGCGCCGCCGCCGTCGTCGTCCTGTGCGGAGCAGGGCGGGGCGGTGGTGCCTGCCGACACCGGCATCACACTGAACACCGCCGACATCGACGCCACGCACGTCGCGATGCGCGAGCTCGGCGTCGACGTCGACGCCGAGGTGGCCCGGATGGGTGAGCCGGTGCCGCCGATGTTCTGGTTCCGTGACCCGACCGGACACACCCTGATGGTCGTGGAGGTCTAGCTTTCGCAACCTTTGCGCCGAGTGGGAATCTCCCGACGCTGCTGCGGAGTGTTGCGTCGTGAGATTCCCACTCGGCGACTGGTGATGGCCGGTGGAGCGGCATGTGCAGCAGTGTCGCCCCAGGTCGTCGCCTTCCGGCAGGCTTCCGGCTGCGGACGAATTGGCTTGGCCGTTCCTGGGCGCCGAGGCGTTGGCCGACAGGCTCATTCCGGAGCGGGTGATGCGGCTGCTGTACCTACCGGTGTACCCGGGCGTCTACGTTCCCCGGGGTGTCAAGCTGACGGCGCGGCAGCGGGCGCGGGCGGCGTGATTGTGGTCGCGACGCCGCCGGTTGGTCCGGCCGGGCCCGACCCTCCGCGAGCGGGAAACCCACGACGCCTGTCACCGCGTGTCGCGTCGTGAGGTTCCCGTTCGGGGCTAAACGATGAAGGAGTTGGCGCTCCGGAGGTGCTCGACCGCCTCGTCGACGATCGAGGTGATCAGCTCGGCGCAGGACGGCAGGCTGTCCAAGATGCCCGCCACCTGACCTGATGCCAGCACTCCGGCTTGGGTGTTGCCTTCCACCAGACCGGCTTTGAGCAGCATCGGGGTGTTGGCGGCCATCAGCACCTGCGACCAGGTGAGCTCCTTGCCGTGCCGCATCGCCAGTCCGTCACGGACCATGGTCGGCCAACTCATCTGCGACATCTTCTTGAACTTCGCCGCGTTGCGGATGGCGGCGCCGAAACCGCGTGCCCGCGAGCCGCTTTCGAGCTTCTCCACCAGTTCAGTGCGCAGCACCCGGTGCGGCATACCGTCGACCCGGGTGGAAACCACGGTGCCGCTCAGGTCGGCGGCCAGGTAGCGCTGCTTGACCGCATCCGGAACAGTGGAGTCGCTGGTCAGCAGGAACCGGGTGCCCATCGCGACGCCGGTCGCGCCGTAGGACAGTGCGGCGGCCAGGCCGCGGCCGTCGAAGAAGCCGCCGGCGGCGATCACCTGCACTCCGGTACCGGCAACCGCGTCGAGCACCGACGGCAACAGCAGCGTGGTGGCGACCGGGCCGGTGTGGCCACCGCCCTCGCCACCCTGCACGATCACCGCGTCGGCGCCCCAGGACGCCACCTTCTTGGCATGCTTGGCCGCCCCGACCGACGGGATAACCACGGAGCCGGCCTCTTTGAGCCTGGCGATCAGCTCGGCTTTGGGGGCCAGCGCGAACGACGCCACCTTGACGCCCTCGCGGATCATCAGGTCCACCCGGTCGCCGGCGTCGGCGCCGTCGGCACGGATGTTGACCCCGAACGGCTTGTCGGTGGCGGCCTTGACCTTGGCGATGGCGGTGGCCAACTCGTCGATCGTCATGGTCGCCGAGGCCAGGATGCCCAGCCCGCCGGCGTTGGCGGTGGCGGAGACCAGTCGGGCGCCGGCCACCCAGCCCATCCCGGTCTGCACCACCGGGTGTTCGATACCGACCAGCTCGGTCAGCGGGGTCTTGATCCGGCTCATGCCCGTACTTCTTTGTCCCGCAGCGACTTCGGGTCGATGACCTCGCGGATCAGCCGCAGCTCCTCGACCTCGGGCAACCGGGTTGTCGCGGCTTCGCCCAGGCCGTGCACCTCGAACGCGGTGTTCTCGGCGACCTCGTCGGCGGTGACGCCGGGGTGCAGTGAGACCGCGCGCATCTGGTGGTCGGGGCCGTTGAAGTCGAACACCCCGAGGTTGGACACCACCCCGCCCAGGTTGAAGAACCGGAACGCCGGGTTGGCCGGGTCGACCTTGTCGTAGCCGATGCCCGAGACGATGTCGACGGCCTCGCAGAACACCCGCGACGAGTGCGCGCCCACCCAGTAGCTGGTGGTGTGGTTGATGGTGTTGCCCGGTGCGCCGCGCACCCCGAACATCTGCCGGGTGGGCTGCTGCAGCGGCCCGAACGCCGACAGGTTCTGGTTGCCGTAGCGGTCGATCTGGTTGGCGCCCATGATCACATGGCGACGGCCCCACGACAGGGTTTCGAAGACCCGGTTGAACGGCATCCAACCTTCCAGCGGCCCGACCTTGCCGATCGCCGGGGTGTCGGCCAGGATGCGGGCCTCGCCGTCGGTGAGCACCAGGTCGGGGGAGAAGGTGAGCCGGGCCAGCCGGGCACCGACCGAGGGCACCGTGGCCATCGGGCTGGCCATGATCTCGCCGGCGTCACGGAACAGCTCGGCGCATGCGATGGCGCAGATCTCGGCGCGAGTGGGTGAGTCGGTCATGCTTGTGCCTCCGCTCCGAATGCCTTAACCGCCGTCTGGTAGTCGTCCTCGCTGCCGGACAGGTAGGTGGCCTTGAACTCCGCCCAGGTCTCGTCGGACCTGGCGGCTTCGGCGTAGTGCCGCTGGAACTTCTCGTCGCGTCCGTAATCGGCTGCGCCGATGGTGAAGTGGGCTCCGCCCGGGGCTTCCACCACTTTGTCGACCATCATCCGGTTGATCACCTGGGTCTGCGGCGACGTGCTGGCTACCAGTTCCTCGGTGGACACGACTTTCTCCACCGACAGGAAGCGGCGCTGCGCCGACATCAGGTACAGGTCGTCGAAGTAGGGGTCGATGCCGGTGTAGGCGGCATTGCCGCGGGCGTCGCCGAGGTTCATGTGCACGAACGCGGCGTCCAGGTTCAGCGCCGGCATCGCAACCAGCGTCTCGTGTCCGCCCTCGACCGGGTACGGGGAGGTGATGGTCTTGAGCTCGCCTTCCCAGAAGTCGATCACCGAGCTGCCCAGCCCGGCGCGGATAGGCAGGAACGGCAGCCGTTGCGCGGCGGCCTGCAGCCCGCAGCGCAGCATGCCCTCGTCCATCTCGCGGGCCTCGATGGCACCGGTGGTGCGAGCCTTGGCGAACCACGGGTCGTAGAACGGCGCGGAGTCCAGCGAGACGAAACCGTAGTAGGCCCGGCGCACCTTGCCCGCCGAGCACAGCAGGCCCAGGTCCGGTCCGCCGTAGGTGACCACGGTCAGGTCCTTGACGTCGGTGCGCAGGATGGCGCGCACGAACGCCATCGGCTTGCGCCGGGAACCCCAGCCGCCGATGCCGATAGTCATGCCGTCGCGCAGCTCGGCGACGGCGTCGTCGAGGGTGGTGACCTTATCCGCCATTACTTCTTCCCCTTCTCGGTACCGGCGAACTCGTCGCGGTGCTCGTCGGCGACACCGGAGAGGTTGAGCTCGAAGGTGAAGCCCTGCTCCATCCGGTAGCTGGAGTTGACCTTCTGCACGTCGATCAGGTTGAGGGCCTCCTTGGCGGCCCGGATCACCCGGGTGTCCTTCGACGCGATGTCACGGGCCACCCGCAGCGCGGCCTCGTCGAGCTCGGCGCGCGGCACCACCTCGTGCACCGACCCGTAGTTGGCCAGGGTGGCGGCGTCCACGGTGGCCGCGGTGTAGAAGAGCCGGCGCATCATGTGCTGCGGCACCAGCCGGGACAGGTGCGTGGCCGCACCCAGGGCGCCGCGCTCCACCTCGGGCAGGCCGAACTTGGCGTCGTCGGAGGCCACGATCACGTCGGCGTTGCCGACCAGGCCGATGCCGCCGCCGACGCAGAAGCCGTTGACCGCGGCGATCACCGGGACCGCGCACTCGTAGACGGCCTTGAACGCCGCGAAGCAACCGCGGTTGGCGTCGATCAGGGCGGTGAAGCCCTCGGTGGCCTGCATCTCCTTGATGTCCACACCGGCGTTGAAGCCGCGGCCCTCGGCGCGCAGGATCACCGCGTGGGTGGACATGTCATTGCCGGCGGCCGTGATGACCTCGCCGAGCTCGAACCAGGCCCGCGACGGCAGGGCGTTGACCGGCGGGTAGTCGACGGTGACCGCGACGATCCCCGGTTCGACGGTTGTGGATGTGATCGGCATTAGCGGATTTCCCTGTCGTATTCGGGGCCATATGTACCTGAGCAAGCACTTGCTTGGTACGCTAGCACAATGTCTGCCTCTGCGGCTGCCGCTATCAACCTCGGATTGACCGGCAAGGTGGTGCTGGTGACCGGTGGCGTGCGCGGGGTCGGCGCCGGTATCAGCAAGGTCTTCGCCGATCAGGGTGCGACGGTGGTGACCTGTGCCCGACGTCCGGTGGACGGATCGCCCTATGAGTTCCACTCCTGCGACGTCCGCGACGACGACGCGGTCCGCGGCATGATCGAGGCGATCGTGGCCGCCCATGGCCGGATCGACACCGTGGTCAACAACGCCGGTGGCTCTCCGTTCGCGCTGGCCGCCGACGCGTCGGCCAACTTCAGTCGCAAGATCATCGAACTGAACCTGCTGTCCGCCCTGTACGTGTCCACCCACGCCAACGCCGTCATGCAGACCCAGGACGGTGGCGGCTCGATCGTCAATATCACCAGCGTCAGCGGGCGCCGACCGTCGCCGGGCACCGCGGCCTACGGCGCGGCCAAGGCCGGGGTGGACAGCCTCACCACGTCGCTGGCCGTGGAGTGGGCGCCCAAGGTGCGGGTCAACTCGATCGTGGTCGGCATGGTGCAGACCGAGCAGTCCGAGCTGTTCTACGGCGACGCCGACTCGGTGGCCGCCGTCGGAGCCACCGTGCCGCTGGGCCGGCTGGCCAAGCCGTCCGAAATAGGTTGGACCGCAGCATTTTTGAGTTCTGACCTGGCGTCCTATGTCAGCGGCGCCAGCCTGACCGTGCACGGTGGCGGCGAGAACCCCGCCTACCTCGACGCATCCAGCGCCAACAAATAAGGAGAAAACACTCATGGGACTTCTTGACGGCCGCGTGGTCATCGTCACCGGAGCGGGCGGCGGAATCGGTCGGGAGCATGCGCTGGCCTTCGCCGCCGAGGGCGCCCGGGTGGTGGTCAACGACATCGGCGTCGGGCTGGACGGTTCGCCGGCCGGCGGCGGCAGCGCCGCCCAGAACGTGGTCGACGAGATCGTCGCCGCCGGGGGCGAAGCCGTCGCCAACGGTTCCAACGTGGCCGACTGGGGCCAGGCCGAGGCCCTGATCAAGCAGGCCGTCGACACCTACGGCACCCTCGACGTCCTGGTGAACAACGCCGGCATCGTGCGCGACCGGATGTTCGCCAACGCCACCGAAGACGAATTCGACGCCGTCACCGCGGTGCACCTCAAGGGTCACTTCGCCACCATGAAGCACGCCGCCGCATACTGGCGGGCCAAGTCCAAGGCCGGCGAGACTGTCGACGCCCGCATCATCAACACCAGCTCGGGCGCCGGCCTGCAGGGCAGCGTCGGGCAAGCCACCTACAGCGCCTCCAAGGCAGGCATCGCCGCGCTGACTCTGGTCGCCGCCGCCGAGATGGGCCGCTACGGCGTCACCGCCAACGCCATCGCGCCGTCGGCCCGTACCCGCATGACCGAGACGGTGTTCGCCGACATGATGGCCACCCAGGACGCGGCGTTCGACACCATGGCCGCGGAGAACGTGAGCCCGCTGGTGGTCTGGCTGGGCAGCGTGCAGTCCAAGGACGTGACCGGCAAGGTCTTCGAGGTCGAAGGCGGCAAGATCCGGGTCGCCGAGGGCTGGGCGCACGGGCCGGAGATCGACAAGGGCGCCAAATGGGACCCGGCCGAGCTGGGGCCGGTCGTCACCGACCTGTTGGCCCAGTCGCGGACACCGGTGCCGGTCTACGGGGCCTGATCGCGGACGCCGGCGCGGGTCTACGGGGCAGGTGCGCCGACGGGCGAGGCGCCGCTGGGACACCGGTGGTAATGTGCGTTGGCTGGCATCAAGAATGTGATGATTCCGTTGCTCGACAGTGAGGCATAGGCGCCCAGCCCTCATCGGGAGGCAAAGTAATCTTTCACTTTGTTCTTGGGTTGTGCGCCCGTGGTATTTGTGTCTCCAGCTGTTGGAGGTTTCGTGTCGGTGCTTGAGGCGGCGGACAGCCCGCGAGCGACCGGCGTCCGTCGACGGCACCCACACCCCGGCGAGGGCATACCTACTTTCGCCTGGCCGACCTTCGGGCTTGCGGTGGGCGGCATAGCGGTATTCGTCTGGGTGGCTGTAGGTGCGGTCCGTGGATCGCTCCCGGCCTGGGTTGTCATCCCGCTGAGCACCCTGGTCACCTATGTGATGTTCTCGGTGGCGCACGAAGCCCTGCACCGCTCGTTCTGCTCGGTGCGCTGGGTCAATGCGGTGGTTGGCCGACTGGCCTGGCTGTTGGTGGTGCTGCCGTTCTCGTTACCGGCGTTCGGCTACGTCCACGGAGAGCATCACCGCCACACCAACGACCCTGAGCGCGATCCGGACATGTTCGCCACCCACGCGCCCACCTGGCAGCTACCCATCCGCTGGGTGCTGCTGGATCTCTTCAACGCGACCTGGTACGTCCGCACGCTCTGGCGGCGGATACGCCATTCCTGGCGGCGTCCGGTTGCCGAGCTCGCTGAAACGTCGGTGCTGTTCTCGCTGACGGTCACTATGACCGTCGCCGCGATCCTGACCGACCACTTCTGGCTGCTCGCGGAGCTCGTCTTGATCCCGCAGCGCCTCGGTCTCTTCATCATCGGGTGGGCGTTCGACTGGCTACCGCACCACGGGATCAAGGTCACGCAGCGCGAGGACCGGTATCGTGCCAGCCGTCTTCGGGGCGGGATGGAATGGCTGATGGCTCCGCTGATGCTGTCGCAGAATTACCACCTGATCCACCATCTGCACCCGTGGTTGCCGTTCTATCGTTACCTGTCGGCGTGGCGGCGTAACGAGGAGCTCTATTTGGAGCACGATGCCGCCGTTACCACCCTGTTCGGCCGGGAACTGAACGCCGAGGAATCCCTGCATTGGAAGACGTGGGCACGGGTTCAGCCCGAGTCCGTCCCGGTGTGACACGTCGCGCAGCCGCCGGTGATTCCATTCACCCGGCCCATAGGCGCTCAAAGCCGTTCTGTGGCATTGCCTCTCGGAGGGCGTTGACTGCGGCGGTGTAGCCGGTGTCGTAGATCTCGGCGCGAATTCCGCATACGCACCCGCCACCGCGGCCAGGTCCGCGAACAGCTTCAGCGGTCGATCGTCAGATGCTCCCCCGCGGCGCGAGAGATGCAGATCAGCATGTCGCCGTCGGCGCGTTCGGCGGCGGTCAGCGTTCGATCACGGTGATCGATCTCGCCGTCGAGCACCCGCACCCGGCAGGTGCCGCAGAATCCCTGCTTGCACGAGTAGGGAGTGGCCGGGTTGACCTGCAGGATCGCGGCCAGCGCGGTTTGCTCGGCACCGACCTGCACTTCTGTACCGCTTTTGGCGAGGGTCACCGTGAACGGCCTGCCGTCGAGCACCGGTGGCGCGGAGAACCTTTCGTAGTGCAGTTCGATGTCGGTGTGCCCGATCAGGCCGTGGCGCAGCAGCTCGAGCATCGGCGGCGGGCCACACGCATACACCGCGGTCGGCACCGTGGTGTCCCCGATCAGATCGGCGGTACTGGGCAGGCCATGCACGTCGTCGGTGCGTACCGCCACCTTGTCGCCGAACGCACTCACCTCGGTGATGAACGGGATGGAGTCGGCGGACCGGCCGGTGTAGATCATCGACCAGTCCAGTCCCAGCCGCTGCGCCGCCCGCATCATCGGCAGGATCGGGGTGATCCCGATGCCGCCGGCCACGAATCGGATGTGCTGCGCCGACGAGCCGTGACCGGGAACGGCCATCGGCATACCGTTACGGGGGCCCTTGATCCGTACCGTGGCACCCGGGTGCAGTGTCTCGTGCACCTCGATCGATCCGCCGCCCCCGTCGGGGATGCGGCGCACCGCGATGCGGTAGTGGTCGGCGTCGGCGGGATCCCCGCACAGGGAGTACTCCCGCATCTTGCCCGACGGCAACAACAGATCCAGATGTGCGCCGGGCGTCCAACGGGGCAGCGGCTCGCCGTCGACTGCCGTCAGCGTCAGCGCGACCACATCTTTGTCGTGCGCCACGATTTCGCGGGCGGTCACCAGCAGTTCCCGGGTGCGGTCGGGTTCCTCGAGTCGGTGGCGCCGCATCAGCACGCTGAAGGTCGGAAACACGATGCGGGCCAGGAAATTGGAGAACCGCAGCAGCGGGTCGTGGCGCCACCGCCCGTACAGGTGCGGCGGCACCTCGGTGGGAATGGCGTCGAGCGGCCGGAACCGTGATGCCGCGGCGTCGTGTCCCTGACCCGACTCGCTCAACTCGCCGCCGCCCGCGCCGCCGGTGAAGTGGCCAGGTAGGCCACGGCCTGGGCGGTGGAGCCGATCGAGTCCGGGTGGAAGGACGGCTTGAAGTAGACCAGCGTGTATTTACCCACGTTGCGCAGCTTGGGCAGGATGTTGCGACGCGACCCGCGCAGGTATTCGCGCCACAGCCCGAAATACGAGTGGTTCAGGCTGGAGTCGGACCGGCATAGGAAACCGATCGTGCGGTGGATCATCAGGACCAGGTAGACCAGTGCGACCACCATGGCGCGGCAGCGGTTCAGATAGCCCGGGTGGAAGTAGTTCGCGACGTCGTGGGCCACGCTGCGGTGCTCGATCTCCTCGGCGCCGTGCCAGCGACAGATATCGGCCATCGTCGGGTCGATGTCGTACTCGTCCCAGGCGCAGTTCAACACGAAGTCACCGAGGATCGCCGTGTAGTGCTCGACCGCCGCGATCAGCCACAGCCGCTGCACCATGTCGTTGTATCGGGTGCGGGCGAAGCGCTGGCTGCGCGGCGCCAGCAGTCGGCGGAAGAAGTATTCGTACTGGCGCAGCGCCGGGGCGGTGTCGATGCCGCGGGCCTCCAGGAATTCGGTCACCGCCTTGTCGTGCGATTCGGCGTGCATCGCTTCCTGGCCGATGAAGCCGCGCATGGTGCGGGCCAGGTCCTCGTCCTTGACGTACGGCAGCGCCTCGTTGAACACCTCGCAGAACCACCGCTCCCCCTCGGGCAGCAGCAGGTGCAGCATGCACGTCACCACCGAGGCGACCGGTTCACCCTTGATCCAGTGCAGCGGGGTCTGCGACCAGTCGAACGTCACGTTGCGGGCGTGGATCTCCACACCGGCCGGCTCGTGTGCCATCGCCATAACCTCCTGGTGTTACGGCCAAGCGTACGTCCGGCCGTCGGCCGCAACATGCGGCATGGCGGCGTTGGGGTTCGGCGAGTCAGTCGCAGATGACGATCGGGATCTCCCGGGCGGCCCAGGCCCGGTAGTTGACGAAGTCGGGGTACATCGCGTCGAGTTTCGGCCAATAGGCGGTGCGTTCGGCCTCGGCCGCGTCCCGGGCCCGCAGGGTCAGCACCTCGTTGCGGATCCGGAAGGACACCTGCGGGTTTGCCTTGAGATTCAGGTACCACATCGGGTTGGTGGCGCGCCCGCCCTGAGAGGCCACCAGGATCACCCGGTCGCCTTCGCGCAGGAACAGCAGCGGGGTCTCGCGGGGCTCGCCGGTCTTGCGCCCGATGGTGGTGAGGATGCCGACGTCGGGAACGTCCTTGCCGAATCGCTTGCTGCCCACCCGCCACTTGCCGCCGATCCGGCCGCCGGTCGCCTTGTAGGCCACGGTGTTGGCCCGCGACATCCACTTGATGAAGGTGCCGGTGATCGGCGAGTCGAGTGCCTTCGGCTTCTCTGGCGTGGTCACGTCGGAAACCCCTAACGCTGGATGAAGGGGCGGATGCCGGCGCGGATGTGGTGGATGGTGGCGGTGCCGTCGGGGCTGTCGGCGGGGATCCGGAACACCTCGTCGACATGCGAGCAGACCCGAATCCCGAACAGCGACGGCTTGGTGATGATGTCGTAGACCGCCCGCACCTCGTCGCCGTCAATGCTGTACTTCGGCAGGGTGGCCGCCGAGATCAGCTTGAACTGCGGCCCGCGATTCAGGCTGCGGTGCAGGTGCTTTCCGGAGAATCCGGTCTTGAGGCCGACCTCGATGCGGGTGCAGTCGTCGCTGAACCGGACCGCGGAGGAATCGTGGCTGACCAGCGCGTCGATATAGGCCTGCGCAGCTGCGATGCGGTCTGGCTCGGCTACCGCTGCCACTAGATGCGCTCGATGATGGTGCCGGTGGACAGCGCACCGCCGGCGCACATGGTGATCAGCGCGGTCGACTTGTCGGTGCGCTCCAGTTCGTGCAGCGCGGTGGTGATCAACCGGCTGCCGGTGGAGCCCACCGGGTGGCCCAGCGCGATCGCCCCGCCGTTGACGTTGACCCGGTCCATGTCCGGGTTGTGCACCGCGGCCCAGGACAGCACCACCGAGGCGAACGCCTCATTGATCTCGACCAGGTCGATGTCGCCCATCTTCATCCCGGCCTTCTCCAGCACCTTCGCGGTGGACTGCACCGGACCGTCCAAGTGGTAGTAGGTCTCGGCACCGACCAGAGCCTGGCTGATGATCCGGGCCCGCGGCTTGAGGCCCAGGGCCTTGGCCTTGTCTTCGTCCATCCACAGCACCGCGGCGGCACCGTCGGAGATCTGCGAGCTGGTGCCGGCGGTGTGGATGCCGCCCTCGATCACCGGCTTCAGTGCCGAGAGGCCCTCGAGCGTGGTGTCGCGCATGCCCTGGTCGCGACTGATCGTGGTCAGCTCCGCGGTGGGCTGCTTGTTCTCGTCGATCACCGGGGCCTCGATCGGGGAGATCTCCCGGTCGAACCGGCCCTCGGCCCAGGCCTGCTTGGCCAGCAGCTGGGACCGCAGCCCGAGCGCGTCCACGTCGGCGCGGGTGATGCCCCGGCGCTTGGCGATCCGCTCAGCCGCAGTGAACTGGTCGGGCAGGTCGATGTCCCAGGATGCGGCGCGGGCACCGCCGCCGTTCGCACCCAGGGGGACCCGGCTCATCGCCTCGATGCCGCAGGCGATGCCGATGTCGATGGCCCCGGCGGCGATCAACCCGGCGATCAGGTGGTTGGCCTGCTGCGCGCTACCGCACTGGCAGTCGACGGTCGTGGCGCCGACGTGCTCGGGCAGTCCGGCGACCAGCCAGGACTGCCGGGTGACGTTGTTGCCCTGCTCGCCGAACTGGGTGACGCAGCCGCCGATCACCTGCTCGACGCTGCCTGCGTCGATGCCGGCCTTGGTGACCAATGCCTTCTGCACCGCCCCGAGGAGTTCGGTGGCGTGCAGGCCGGACAACCAGCCGTTACGTTTACCGATAGGGCTGCGAGTGGCTTCGACGATGACTGGATTACCCATGCGGCCAGGCTAGAACACGTTTCATTAGTCTGACAAGCGACGATGCCTGGAGGCCTTTGTTCTCAGGTGAGGCCATGTTTTACTGCTACTAGAACGCGTTGCAATTAGGAGTCTGCCGATGTCGAGTGTCAAGCTGCCGCCTGGGTTCGACCTCACCGACCCGGCGATCTACGCCGAGCGGCTCCCGGACGTGGAGTTCGCCGAACTGCGGGCCGGCGCACCGATCACCTGGATCGACCAGCCGGACGACAAGAGTGGCGGTTTCAAAGACGGCGGCTACTGGGCCATCACCAGTCACCATGACGTCAAAGAGGTGTCCCGGCTCGACGATGTCTTCTCCAGCGAGATCAACGGGGCCATCCCGCGCTACAACGACGACATCGAGCGGGAGAACATCGACGTCGGCCGGTTGCTGATGCTGAATCAGGACGCGCCGCGGCACACCCGGCTGCGCCGGATCGTCTCGCGCGGCTTCACCCCGCGCCACATCCTGCCGCTGCACGACGAACTGCAGCAGCGCGCGCAGGGTATCGCCAAGGAGGCGTTGGCCCGGGGCACCGGTGACTTCGTGGTGGAGGTGGCCTCCGAGCTGCCGCTGCAGGCGATCGCCGGTCTGATGGGGGTGCCGCAGGAGGACCGCGGCAAGCTGTTCAACTGGACCAACCAGATGACCTCGTACGACGACCCGGAGTATTCCCACTTCGACCCGGCGACCTCGTCGATGGAGATCATCGCCTACGGGCTGCAGTTGGCCGAGATGAAGCGGCAGAACCCGGGCAACGACATCGTGACCACGCTGATCGAGGCGGACATCGACGGCGAGAAGCTCAACGACGACGAGCTCGGGTTCTTCATCATCCTGTTGGCGGTGGCCGGCAGCGAGACCACGCGCAACTCCATCACCCAGGGCATGATGGCGTTCACCGAATTCCCGGACCAGTGGGAGCTGTTCAAGTCCGAGCGCCCGGAGACCACCGCCGACGAGGTGGTCCGCTGGGCCACCCCGGTGACCTCCTTCCAGCGCACCGCCACCCGCGACTACGAACTGTCCGGGGTGCAGATCAAGGCCGGGCAGCGGGTGGTGATGTTCTATCGGTCGGCCAACTTCGACCCCGAGGTGTTCGACGAGCCGCAGCAGTTCAACATCCTGCGCGACCCCAACCCGCACGTCGGCTTCGGCGGCACCGGTGCGCACTACTGCATCGGCACCCACCTGGCGCGGATGTCGGTCAATTTGATGTTCAATGCGATCGCCGACCAGATTCCCGACCTGACCCCGCTGGCCGCGCCCGAGCGGTTGCGGTCGGGGTGGCTCAACGGGATCAAGCATTGGCAGGTCGATTACACCGGCAAGTCCGCCGCGCGCTGAGCTGTCTAACGAACAAGAAGGTGAGTATCGCCATGTCCACGCTTCCCCATGGATTCGACTTCCTCAACCCCGACGTCATCGTCGAGGGAATCCCCGAGGAGGAGTTCGCGCAGCTGCGCGACGCGGCCCCGGTCTGCTGGATCGAGCAAGCCCCCGGCAAGGGTGGCGGCTTCAATGACGGCGGCTACTGGGCCGTCACCAAGCTGGCCGACGTCAAAGAGGTGTCGCTGCGCAGCGACGTCTTCTCGAGTTTCGAGAACTGTGTGATCCCGCGGTTCCCCGACGACATGGCTCGGGAGAACATCGAGGTTCAGCGGTTCGTGATGCTCAACATGGACGCACCGCACCACACCCGGCTGCGCCGGATCATCTCGCGGGGCTTCACCCCGAGGGCTATCGGGCGGCTTCAAGACGAACTCAACGAGCGCGCCCAGGCGATCGTCAAGGAGGCCGCCGCGGCCGGCACCGGTGACTTCGTCGAGCAGGTGTCCTGCGAGCTGCCTCTGCAGGCGATCGCCGGGTTGCTCGGCGTGCCGCAGGAGGACCGGGACAAGCTGTTCCAGTGGTCCAACGAGATGACCGGTAGCGAGGACCCGGAATACGCCGACATCGACCCGCAGGCCTCGTCGGTCGCGTTGATCCAGTACGCGATGCAACTGGCCGCGGACAAGGCGGAGAACCCCGGCGAAGACATCGTCACCACGCTGATCAACGCCGATATCGACGGCGAGAAGCTCTCCGATGACGAGTTCGGCTTTTTCGTGGTGATGCTGGCGGTGGCCGGCAACGAGACCACCCGCAACTCGATCACGCACGGCATGATCGCGTTCTCCGAGCACCCCGAGCAGTGGGAGCTGTTCAAGTCCGAGCGCCCCAAGACCACCGCCGACGAGATCGTGCGGTGGGCCTCGCCGGTTATCTGTTTCCAGCGCACCGCGCTTCAGGACTACGAATTGTCCGGAGCGCAGATCAAGAAGGGCCAGCGGGTGGTGATGTTCTACCGCTCGGCCAACTTCGACGAAGAGGCATTCGAGGAGCCGCAGCGCTTCAACATCCTGCGTGACCCCAACCCGCATGTGGGCTTCGGCGGCACCGGTGCGCACTACTGCATCGGCACACACCTGGCCCGGTTGACGATCGACCTGATCTTCAACGCGGTCGCCGACAACGTTCCGGACCTGGCGCCGCTGGCGGCCCCGGAGCGGTTGCGATCTGGGTGGCTCAACGGCATCAAGCATTGGCAGATGGACTACACCGGCAAATGCCCGGTGGCTCACTAGATTTAAGGAGATTCGGGTGGACTTCAGTCCAGATCCGGAACAGCAGGCAGTCGCCGACGTGGTCACGTCGGTGCTGGACCGGGACAACAGCTGGGAAGCGCTGGTCGCCGGGGGAGTGACGGCGCTCGCGGTGCCGGAGCGGCTTGGCGGCGACGGTGTGGGCCTGGCCGAAGTGGCCACGGCGCTCACCGAGATCGGTCGCCACGGGACCATCAGCCCCGCGCTGGCCACCCTCGGGTTCGGGCTGGTGCCGCTGCTGGAGCTGGCCTCGGACGCCCAGCAGGACCGCTATCTCGCGGGCGTGGCCAAGGGTGCGGTGCTCACCGCCGCGCTCGACGAACCGGCTGTGGCGCTGCCGGAACAGCCCGGGGTCACCCTGGCAGGTAACCGGTTGTCCGGCACCAAGATCGGTGTGCCCTACGCTGAGCAGGCCGAGTGGATCCTGGTCACCGCCGACGCCGGTGTCGCGGTGATCTCGGCCAAGGCCGCCGGGGTGCAACTGACCAAGACCCCGACCTCCAACCACAGCGACGAGTACGTGGTGGTCTTCACCGACGCCGAGGTGGACCAGGTACTTGACGGCGCGACCGTGCACCGGGTGAATCAGTTGGTGCTGGCCATGGCCGGCTCCTTCGCGTCCGGTCTGGTGGCCGGTGCGCTGAGGCTCACCGCCGACTACGTCGGCAGCCGGGAACAGTTCGGTCGGCCGCTGTCCACCTTCCAGACGGTGGCCGCGCAGCTGTCGGAGGTCTACATCGTCTCGCGAACCCTCACCCTGGCGGCGACGTCGGTGGCGTGGCGGCTGGCCAACGGCCTCGATGCCACAGATGACCTCGCGGTGCTCGGGTACTGGATCGTCTCGCAGGCGCCGCCGATGATGCAGATCTGCCATCACCTGCACGGCGGTATGGGTATGGACATCGACTATCCGATGGACCGTTACTACTCCTCGATCAAGGACCTGAGCCGCCTGCTCGGCGGACGGTCGAATCGCCTCGAAACCCTTGGAGCGCAATGTTCGTCGATCTGAACCCGGAGCAGCGCAAGCTGCAGTCCGAGCTACGGGAATACTTCGCCACCCTGATCTCGCCGGACGAGGCCGAGTCGATGGCCGGCGACCGGCACAATGACGCCTACCGGGCGGTGATCCGGCGGATGGGTGCTGACGGCAAGCTCGGTGTGGGCTGGCCCAAGGAGTTCGGCGGACTGGGCTTCGGCCCGATCGAGCAGCAGATCTTCGTCAACGAGGCGCAGCGCGCCGACATTCCGCTGCCCGCAGTGACGCTGCAGACCGTCGGGCCGACCCTGCAGGTGTACGGCAACGAGGCGCAGAAGAAGAAGTTCCTGCCCGCGATCCTGGCCGGCGAAGTGCATTTCGCGATCGGCTACTCCGAGCCCGAAGCCGGCACGGACCTCGCCTCGTTGCGGACCACCGCGGTCCGCGACGGTGACCACTACATCATCAACGGGCAGAAGGTGTTCACCACCGGCGCGCACGATGCCGATTACATCTGGCTGGCCGCCCGCACCGACCCGGACGCGGTGAAGCACAAGGGGATTTCGATCTTCATCGTCGACACCAAGGACCCGGGGTACTCGTTCACCCCGATGATCCTGTCCGACGGTGCGCATCACACCAACGCCACCTACTACACCGATGTGCGGGTTCCGGCCGACATGCTGGTTGGCGAGGAGAACGGCGGCTGGAAGCTGATCACCACCCAGCTCAACAACGAGCGGGTCATGCTCGGCCCGGCCGGCCGGTTCGGCGCCATCTACGACAAGGTGCACGCCTGGGCCGCCACACCCGGCAGCGACGGTGTCGCGCCGATCTCGCATGACGCGGTCAAGCGCGGCCTCGGCGAGATCCACGCCATGTTCCGAATCAACGAGCTGCTGAACTGGCAGGTCGCCGCGGCCGGCGAGATCATCGATGTCGCCGACGCTGCTGCCACCAAGGTGTTCGGCACCGAACGGATCCAGTACGCCGGCCGGCTGGCCGAGGAGATCGTCGGCTGCTACGGCAACCCGGCCGATCCGGCGACCGCCGAGTTGTTGCGCTGGTTGGACGTTCAAGCCAAGCGCAACCTGGTCATCACGTTCGGGGGAGGGGTCAACGAAGTGATGCGCGAGATGATCGCCGCATCCGGGCTGAAAGTTCCGAGGGTGCCGCGATGAGTGACCTTGCAGCCGGTATCGAGAAACTGAAGGCGTTCGGACGCAGCAAGCCGCGGGTGGGTCGGGATCCGGTGAATCAGCCGATGATTCGCCACTGGGTGGACGCGATCGGCGACGACAACCCGATCTACGTCGATGAGGATGCCGCCCGGGCGGCCGGTCACCCCGGCATCGTCGCCCCGCCGGCGATGATCCAGGTGTGGACCATGATGGGCCTGGGCGGGGTGCGTCCCGACGACGACCCGCTCGGCAAGATCATCGAATTATTCGACGGCGCGGGCTATGTCGGGGTGGTCGCGACCAACTGCGAGCAGACCTATCATCGTTACCTGCAGCCCGGCGAAGAGGTCAGCGTCACCGCCGAGATCACCGACGTGGTCGGGCCGAAGTCGACCGGTCTGGGGGAGGGCTACTTCATCACCCAGAAGATCAGCTGGTGGGTCGGTGAAGAGAACGTCGCCGATATGATCTGGCGCATCCTGAAGTTCCTGCCCGGCGACAAAGCTGAGTCTGTCTCTGCGCCCGAGGATCTGGACCCCACCAAGATGATGCGACCGTCGTGGTCGCGGGATTCGAAGTACTTCTGGGACGGGGTGGCTGAACACGAGCTGCGCATCCAGCGCCGCCCGGACGGCAGCCTGCAGCACCCGCCGGTCCCGGCGGTCTGGAAGGACAAGACCGAGACAACCGACTACGTCGTCGCCTCGGGTAAGGGCACGGTGTTCAGTTACGTGGTGCACCACGCGCCCAAGGTGCCGGGCCGCAGCCTGCCGTTCGTGATCGCCCTGGTCGAACTCGAGGAGGGCGTACGGATGCTCGGTGAGCTGCGCGGCGTCGACGCTGCCGCGGTGAAGATCGGAATGCCCGTTCGGGCAACCTATCTCGACTTCCCCGCCAGTGATGCCGGTCCGGCGTGGACCCTGTATGCCTGGGAGGTGGAGGCGTGAGCGTTTCGAACATCGAAGTGGGCACCAAGCTGCCCGAATTGGCGATCTACGGCGATCCGACGTTCATCGTGTCCACGGCCATCGCCACCCGCGACTACCAGGACGTGCACCACGATCGGGACAAGGCTCAGGCCAAGGGATCCAAGGACATCTTCGTCAACATCCTCACCGACACCGGCCTGGTGCAGCGCTACATCACCGACTGGGCCGGATCGAATGCGGTGATCCGCTCGATCGGATTGCGGCTGGGCGTGCCGTGGTACGCCTACGACACCGTCACCTTCAGCGGTGAGGTCACTGCCGTCGAGGATGGCCTCGTCACGGTCAAGGTGATCGGCAACAACAGTCTTGGTGACCACGTGATCGCCACTGCCACACTGACCATCGGGGAGCGTTGATGCCAGGCATGCTTTCAGCACAGTCCGCGATCGCCGGTATCGGGGCGACCGACTTCTCCAAGGAATCAGGGCGCAGCGAACTGCGGCTGGCCGCCGAGGCAGTGCTCGACGCCCTCGACGACGCCGGACTGAAGCCGTCCGATGTCGACGGTCTGGTCACCTTCACGATGGACTCCAACCTGGAGACCGCCGTCGCGCGTGCCACCGGGATCGGCGAGCTGAAGTTCTTCTCCCAGATCGGCTACGGCGGCGGTGCGGCCGCGGCAACGGTGCAGCAGGCAGCCCTTGCGGTGGCAACCGGCGTCGCCGAAGTCGTGGTGGCCTACCGCGCCTTCAACGAGCGCTCGGAGTTCCGGTTCGGCCAGGTGATGACCGGGCTGACGGTCAACGCCGACTCCCGCGGCGTCGAGTACAGCTGGTCCTACCCGCACGGCCTGAGCACTCCGGCTGCTTCGGTGGCGATGGTCGCCAGGCGGTACATGCATGAATACGGCGCCACCAGTGCCGATTTCGGTGTGGTTTCGGTGGCTGACCGCAAGCACGCGGCGACCAATCCCAAGGCGCACTTCTACGGCAAACCGATCACCATTGAGGATCACCAGAACTCACGGTGGATCGCCGAGCCCTTGCGGTTGCTTGACTGCTGCCAGGAGACCGACGGCGGGGTGGCGATCGTGGTCACCACCCCCGAGCGAGCGCGCGATCTCAAGCACCGCCCGGCGATCATCGAGGCGGCCGCCCAGGGGGCCGGGACCGACCAGTTCACCATGTACTCCTACTACCGGGAGGAGCTCGGGCTGCCCGAGATGGGTCTGGTGGGCAAGCAGCTGTGGGCGCAGTCCGGTCTGAAGCCCGCCGACATCCAGACCGCGGTGCTCTACGACCACTTCACGCCGTACACGCTGATCCAGTTGGAGGAGTTGGGATTCTGCGGTCCCGGCGAGGCCAAGGACTTCATCGCGGGCGGGGCCATCGAGCTCGGTGGCCGGCTGCCGATCAACACCCATGGCGGCCAGCTCGGTGAGGCTTACGTGCACGGAATGAACGGGATCGCCGAAGGCGTGCGTCAGCTGCGCGGCACGTCGGTCAACCAGGTGCCCGGTGTGGAGCATGTGCTGGTCACGGCCGGCACCGGCGTTCCGACGTCGGGTCTGATCCTGGGTTAGGCCGTCACGTCTTCGGCCGGCACCATCGACAGCATGGTGGCGACGAACTTCTCAAGGCGTTCGCGCGGATAGGTGTGTGGGTCGCGGGCGGCCATCCGGCCCAGCATCTCGGCGAACGACAGCATGGTGTGGCCGAGCAGCACCGGGTCCAGGCGCGCCAACTGCGGCATGAAAGCGGTTGCGGCGCGGGCGAGTTCCTCGGATTGAGCCAGTACGGCCGAACGTGAGCTGCGCAGCGAGTCGCGGTAGTCGTACGGCGCGCTGTCCGGAACGGTCAGGATCAGTCGCCAGCGCGCCGGGTTGTTCAGCACCGCCTGCAGAAACGCACCGATGGTCGCGGTGTAGGCGCCGGTAGGTCCCAGCGTCGCCAGGTCGGCGGGCATCGCTGCGCGAACCTCGGCGATGCCGTGTCCGAGTTCTCGCCTCAGCAGCGCATCGACCAGTTCGGCGCGGGTACGAAATGCGGTGTACAGAACGGGTTTTGCGACTCCGGCGACGGCGGCGACCGCCTCCATGCTCAATTCGTGCAAGGCGCACCCGCTGAGAACCTCCAGCGCCGCATCCAGCGAGTGCTCGCGGCGCTGGTCCCGCGTCAGACGAGGCGAGTACTTGCGTCGCGGCCGGGTTGAGTCCATAACGGTCAAAAGTTTACGCCACCGTTGCTTTCCGCCGTTCGACAATGTTACGGTACCGTTCTATTCAGACGACCGCAGGCGGGAGTGCGGGAGGTCGCGATGGGCTGGTTGTTCCGAATCTGCGTCGCCGTCGGTGTCGCCGTGGCAGGCGCGGGACTGGCCGCGCCGCCCGCTGCGGAATCTGCACCGTCGGACTCGACCGCGCGGGCGATTCGACTCGCCGTGGCCGATACCGCGGACTCCCCGCTGGGGCACGGCACCGCGCTGGTCGTGGGTGCCAGCGGCCTGCCGGTGCCGCCCGCGGGATACGTGGATGCCGCCAACACCTATTACCTGGCGCCGCGCGGCTTCGACGGCACGCTGCAACCCGTTGTCACTCCCGAGTCGCTATGGCCGCTGACCGGGATCAAGAACCTCACCACCGACGAGTCGTTCGCCCAGGGTGGCCGGATTCTGGCCGACGCGATCACCCAGCAGATCGCCGGCGGGCATGTCGATGCGGCCAACCCGGTGGTGGTCTTCGCCTACTCGCAGGGCGCAACCGTTGAGACACAGGCCATGTCGCTGCTCGCCGCGCAGGGCGTGCCGAGCGATCTTGTGCACTTCGTCATGCTCGGAAACCCGTCAAACCCCGACGGCGGCATTCTGGAACGCTTCAATGTGCCGATCGACGGCGCCAGTCCCACCATCCCCAGCTTCGGTCTGACGTTCAGTGGTGCCACGCCGTCCGACCTCTACCCGACCGACATCTACACCATCCAGTACGACGGGTTCGCCGATTTCCCGCGTTACCCGATCAACATCCTCGCGGACTTCAACGCCCTTCTCGGCATGGGATTTTCGCACGGCGGATACCTTGGCCTGACATCCGAGCAGATTCAGGGTGCGATCGAGTTGCAGACCGCCGAAGGCGGGTTGACCAACTACTACATGATTCCGGCAGACAGCCTGCCGCTGCTGGCGCCGTTGCAGTTTCTGCCGGTGATCGGCCAACCCCTCTACGACCTGCTGCAGCCGGCTACCTCGATTCTGGTGAACCTGGGCTATGGCTGCATCAGCGACAGTTGGTGCGAGATTGCCGACGCCAGCTCGCCGACCACCTTCGGGCTGTTCCCCGCCGATCTCAACTGGGCGGATGTCGCCACCGCATTGGGCCACGGTGTGCAGCAGGGAATCAGCAACGCCATCAACGACTTACAGGACCCGGCGACCTATCAGCTCGGCTCGATCCTGGACACCCCGGCGCTGCAGCCGCTGCTGGAAACCGTCTACCGGGTGGTCGGCGGCACCGTTGGTGACCCCGATCCGTCGTGGAGCCAGATCCTGCATGTGGGCCTGGATCTGTTGCAGAACGCCGTCCCCGGGGCGTTGTCGAATGTGACCTGGGATTCGTCGCCGACCGAGATCTTCAATGCTTTCATCGCCAATGTGTCCAACGACTATGCGACCCTGCTGCCGATCGCCGACACGTTCAACGCCCTGCTGACCACGCTGCCGTCGGTCGCGGTCAGTTTCCTCACCGAGCAGGCCGCGGACGGCAATCTGCTCGGCGGAATCGGAGAGGCGCTGGCGGCGGCCACCGCGCTGATCCCACTCGGAATCGGGTTCGGCATCGTTGCGCCCGTGGCGGAGGCCATCTTCTTCAACGGCCTCAACCTGGTGAACATGTTCCCGGGAGCGATAGACGCCCTGGCCGAGCTCGTGCCCCTGATCCCCTAGGCGCGAACCAACTCCACGTCACCGAGCACGGCGGCGTCGTCGCGGCCGGGGGCCACTACCGTGCCCACCACCCGCGCGCCGTCGTTCCACAGTCGGGCCCGCAGGGTCTCGCCCGGGAAGACGACCCCGGCGAACCGCGCACCGAAGGAGCGCACCGCACCGGCGTCACCGTCCAGCGCACTGTCCACGACCGCCTTGCAGGTCATGCCGTAGGTGCACAGGCCGTGCAGAATCGGACGGTCGAAACCGGCCGCCGCCGCGAAGCCGGGGTCCGAGTGCAACGGGTTGCGGTCGCCGCAGAGCCGGTAGAGCAGCGCCTGCTGCGGCGAGACCGGCATGTCGATCTCGAAATCCGGTGCCCGATCCGGCAACTCGCTGGAAGAAGACGGGCCGCGCTCGCCGCCGAAGCCGCCCTCGCCGCGGGCGAAGATGGACCGCTGCTGCGTCCACAGCGGGGTGCCGTCGGTGCTGGTGACGTTGGTCTCCAGCACGACCACGGCGGCCTTGCCCTTGTCCCAGACGTCGACGATCCGGCTGATGGCCCGTGCGCTGCCGGAGGCCGGCAGCGGCGCCGGCACGATCACCTTCTCGGAGGCGTGCAGAATCTTGGCCAGGTCGATCTCGATGCCGGGCCAGCTCACCTTGGGCGGGTTGACGTCGTTGAACGACGCCGCGACGCAACCGAATGTCGGCAGCACCTGCGGGGTGCCGTCGACGACATAGCTCAGCTCGCGCGGATCCATCGGGTCCGACCCGGCGCCCAACGCCAGGTTATAGAGCTGAACATTGGTTGCGGTCCAGGAGAATTCGACCGCGCCGAACTCCGCACCCAAGGCCTCGTCGAGTTTGATCGGCATATGTCTCATGCCCTCTCAGTTTGTGAGCCAGCGATGTCGAGAGCGGCCAGGTAACCGAACGTCATCGCCGGTCCGATGGTGCCGCCGGGGCCCGGGTAGGTGTGACCCATCACCGGAGCGCTGACGTTGCCCGCGGCGTAAAGGCCTTCGATGACGCTGTTGTCGTCGCGTAGGGCGCGACCGTTGACGTCCGTGCGGATTCCGCCCTTGGTGCCCAGGTCGCCCGGCACCATCTTGGCCGCGTAGAACGGCCCCTGCGCGATCTGGCCCAGGTTGGGGTTGGGCTTGTTCGTCGGGTCGCCGTAGTAACGGTCGTAGGCGCTCTCGCCGCGGTGGAAGTCCTCGTCCACACCGGTGCGGGCGAACTCGTTGAACCGCTCGATGGTCGCGACCAGAGACGCCGGCGGCACGCCGGTCTTGGTCGCCAGCTCCTCCAGGGTGTCGGCGGTGACGATCACACCCGAATCCAGCCACTTCTTCGGAATACGCTGTCCGGGCTGTAATCCCGCGAAGATGAAGTTGTTGCGGTAACGCTGGTCGAACACCAGCCAGGCCGGGATGTTCTCACCGGGGCCGGCGCCCTGCCCGTACTCGCCGCCGTACATGTGGTGGACGGCCTCGACGTAGGGCATCGACTCGTTCATGAACCGCTTGCCGGACATGTTCACGATGATCGATCCGGGGGAGTTGCGCTCCGACAGGGCGAACCACGGCGCACCGGGCAGCGGCACCGTCGGGCCCCACCACGAGTCCTCCATGATGTCCAGTGCGGCGCCGAGCTTTTCGCCGGCCAGGATTCCCTCACCGGTGTTGGCCTTCGCTCCTACTGTCCACTCGGTGGTGATCGGAGCGCGCTGGTACTTGACCCGCATCTGCTCGTTGTGCTCGAAACCGCCGCTGGCCAGGATCACCCCGCGGCGGGCCCGAATCAGCTGCGGCTCAGCGGATTCGTCGGCACCTCGGACGTAAACCCCGCGCACCGCGCCGTCCTCGACGTAGAGATCGGTCAGTGCGGTGTTGAGCTGCACCGGCACCCCGGCGTTGCGCAGGCCGACACGCAGCGGCGCGATCAGTGCGCGCCCCATGCCGACCAGGTTCTTGCCGGTGGCCTGAGCCCACATGGTGCGGGCGCCGACCTTCAGGCTGCGCAGCACGCCGCGGGGGTGGCGCTTGAGCTGGTTGAGCCGGACGTAGTCCTGCTGCATCACCACGACATTCAGCGGCACCTTGCCATAGGCCGGCTCCAGGCCGGCCATGTCGGCGCCGAGCTTCTTGGCGTTGAACGGCTTCGGCTCGATCGAGCGACCGGTGGGCTTGCCGCCCGGCTGCTCGGGGTAGTAGTCGGCATAGCCGGGAACCCAGCACATCTTCAGTGGCGAGTTCTTCAGCACGAACGACATCATCTCCGGCCCGCGCTGCAGATAGGTGTCGATCTTCTCCGCCGGGACCACGTCGCCGATGATGGCGCGCAGGTAGGTGCGGGCGGCTTCGGCGTCGTCCTTGACCCCGGCGCGCTTGAGCACCTCGTTGTTGGGGATCCACACACCGCCGCCGGAACGGGCGGTCGAGCCGCCGAAGTGGGCGGCCTTCTCGATCACAATGGTTGACAGTCCCTGGTGGGCGGCGGTGAGGGCGGCGACCATACCGGCGCCACCGCTTCCGACCACGACGACGTCGTACTCCTGTTCGGCCATGTAGAACACGTTATAGAATTGCCCCGCCCGGACGCCAGTTGGCTGGTGGTATCGGTGCCGGGGGAGCCCGGATGGCGGCGCGCTATCCTGCGGTTGCCCGCCGGGGCGGCCGCTTCCGGCCTAATTCACCACTCGGTAGAACGCGTTTCAGTTTGATGACCGGCGAGGACCCTTTCCTGCCTTTCGTCTGCGGCGGAACCATGTTTTACTGGCACTAGTATCTGTCGTGTTGCACACGCCCTGAGCAAGGAGTTGACATCGTGGCCAGCCCCACAATCCCCACTTGTCCCGTGGGTTTCGACCCGACCGATCCCGAGATTTACGCGGAACGCATTCCGGACCAGGAGCTTGCCGCGCTGCGCACCAATGAGCCGATCAAGTGGATCGAGCAGCCGGACGGCGTGGGCGGTTTCAACGACGGCGGCTACTGGGCCGTCACCCGCCACGAGGACGTCAAAGAGGTGTCCCGGCTGGACGAGGTGTTCTCCAGCGAGGTCAACACCGCCATCCCGCGCTTCAACGACGACATCACCCGCGACGCGATCGATGCACAGCGCATCCTGATGCTGAACCAGGACGCGCCGCGGCACACCCGGCTGCGCCGGATCGTCTCGCGCGGCTTCACCCCGCGCCACATCCTGCCGTTGCACGACCAGCTCGAGCAGCGCGCGCAGGCCATCGCCAAGGAGGCGCTGGCCAAGGGTTCCGGTGACTTCGTGGTGGAGGTGGCCTCCGAGCTGCCGCTGCAGGCCATCGCCGGTCTGATGGGGGTGCCGCAGGAGGACCGCGGCAAGTTGTTTGAGTGGACCAACCAGATGACGTCCTACGACGACCCCGAGTACTCCCACTACGACCCGGCGGCCTCCGCGCTGGAGATCATCACCTACGGGCTGCAGTTGGCCGAGAAGAAGCGGCAGAACCCCGGTCAGGACATCGTGACCACGCTGATCGAGGCGGACATCGACGGCGAGAAGCTCAACGACGACGAGCTCGGCTACTTCATCATCCTGCTGGCGGTCGCGGGTAGCGAGACCACGCGTAACTCCATCACCCAGGGCATGATGGCCTTCACTGAATTCCCCGAGCAGTGGGAGTTGTTCAAGTCCGAGCGCCCGGAGACCACCGCTGACGAGGTGGTCCGCTGGGCCACCCCCGTGACGTCGTTCCAGCGCACCGCGACCCGCGATCACGACCTCAACGGCACCCTGATCAAGGAGGGCCAGCGAGTGGTGATGTTCTACCGGGCGGCCAACTTCGACCCCGAGGTGTTCGACGAGCCCAAGCAGTTCAACATCCTGCGCGACCCCAACCCGCACGTCGGCTTCGGCGGCACCGGTGCGCACTACTGCATCGGCACCCACCTGGCGCGCATGACCGTCGGCCTGATGTTCAACGCGATCGCCGACCACATCCCGGACCTCAAGCCGCTGGAGAGCCCCCAGCGCCTGCGGTCGGGCTGGCTGAACGGGATCAAGCACTGGCAGGTCGACTACACCGGTAAGGCGTAGTCTCACGGTTCACGGCTTTCGGCGGGGGCCGGTGGCGATCACGCCGCCGGCCCTCCGTTGGCTCCAGGGCCGCCTGTCCCGATGGCCGGAGTGCGACTGTCCAGTCAACTAGAACACGTTATAGAATTGCCGCTACCGGCCCACGACACCTTGGGGGAACTCGCACCATGCTCAGCGCCCAGATCCGCGACGAACTCGCCGCCGACTTGGCGCAAGCCGAGCGCAGTCGGGTGCCCATCTCCCCGCTGACGGCGGCGCACCCCGACATCGACGTCGTCGATGCCTACGAGATCCAGCTGATCAACATCCGCCAGCGGATCGCCGAGGGCGCCCGGGTGGTCGGGCACAAGGTCGGCCTGTCCTCGCTGGCCATGCAGCAGATGATGGGTGTCGACGAACCCGACTACGGGCATCTGCTCAACGAGATGCAGGTGTTCGAGGACACCCCGGTGCCCACCGCCAACTACCTGTATCCGCGGATCGAGGTCGAGGTCGGCTTCATTCTCGGTGCGGACCTGCCCGGTGCGGATTGCACCGAGGACGACGTGCTCGCGGCCGTCGAAGCAGTGGTGCCGTCGATCGAGCTGATCGACACCCGGATCACCGACTGGAAGATCAAGCTCTGCGACACCATCGCCGACAACGCCTCGTCGGCCGGATTCGTGCTGGGCAAGGGCCGGGTCTCCCCGGCCGATGTCGACGTCAAGAACATCAACGCCACGCTGAAGTGCAACGGCGAGGTGATCGCCGAGGGCCGCAGTGACGCGGTGCTGGGCAACCCGGTGACCGCGGTGGCCTGGCTGGCCCGCAAAGTCGAGAGCTTCGGTGTCCGGCTCAAAGCCGGTGACATCGTGTTGCCGGGATCGTGCACCCGCGCTATCGACGCCCGACCGGGGGACGAATTCGTCGCTGAATTCGACCACCTCGGCCCGGTGCACCTTTCGTTCAAGTAGAAGGAGACTGCCATGGGATCCAAGGCAAGTGTCGCGATCGTCGGGTCGGGCAACATCAGCACCGACCTGCTGTACAAACTGCTGCGCTCCGAGTGGCTGGAGCCGCGCTGGATGATCGGTATCGACCCCGACAGCGAGGGCCTGGCCCGAGCCCGCAAGCTCGGCCTGGAGACCTCGGCCGAGGGGGCGGACTGGCTGCTGGCCCAGGAGGAGAAGCCGGACTTCGTGTTCGAGGCCACCAGCGCCTATGTGCACAAGGCGTACGCGCCCAAGTACGAGGCCGCCGGCATCCGGGCCATCGACCTGACCCCGGCCGCGGTGGGCCCGGCGGTGATCCCGCCGGCGAACCTGCACGAGCACGTGGACGCCCCGAACGTCAACATGATCACCTGCGGTGGCCAGGCGACCATCCCGATCGTCTACGCGGTGACGCGTGCGGTGCGCGAGCAGGGCGGCACCGTTCCCTACGCGGAGATCGTGGCGTCGGTGGCGTCGGTGTCGGCCGGACCGGGCACCCGGGCCAACATCGATGAGTTCACCAAGACCACCTCGCGTGGGGTGGAGACCATCGGCGGTGCCCAAAAGGGCAAGGCGATCATCATCCTGAACCCGGCCGACCCGCCGATGATCATGCGCGACACGATCTTCTGCCAGATCCCCGAGGACATCGACCGCGACGCGATCACCAAGTCGATCCTCAGCGTTGTCGAGCAGGTGCAGACCTACGTGCCCGGCTACCGGCTGCTCAACGAGCCGCAGTTCGACGAGCCGTCGCTGAACTCCGGTGGCCGTGCCGTGGTCACGACATTCGTCGAGGTCGAGGGCGCCGGTGATTACCTGCCGCCGTATGCGGGCAACCTGGACATCATGACCGCGGCCGCCACCAAGGTGGGCGAAGAGATCGCCCGCGAGATGGTGGCGGCAAAGGCTGGAGGCGCGAAATGACCGGTATTTGGGACGTTCGGATCACCGACACCTCGCTGCGCGACGGCAGCCATCACAAGCGCCATCAGTTCACCAAGGACGAGGTCGCCGCGATCGTGGCCGCCATCGACGCGGCCGGAGTGCCGGTCATCGAGGTGACCCACGGTGACGGCCTGGGCGGATCCAGCTTCAACTACGGGTTCTCCAAGACGCCCGATCAGGAGCTGATCGCCCTCGCCGCGCAGACCGCCAAGGACGCCAAGATCGCCTTCCTGATGCTGCCCGGGGTGGCCACCAAGGAAGACATGAAGGAGGCGCAGGGCAACGGCGGCTCGATCTGCCGGATCGCCACCCACTGCACCGAGGCCGACGTGTCGATCCAGCACTTCGGTCTGGCTCGCGAGCTGGGCTTGGAGACCGTCGGGTTCTTGATGATGGCCCACACCGTCACCCCGGAGAAGCTGGCCGCCCAGGCCCGTATCATGGCCGACGCCGGCTGCCAGTGCGTCTACGTGGTGGACTCCGCCGGTGCACTGGTGCTCGAAGGCGTCCGGGACCGGGTGGCCGCGCTGGTCGCCGAACTCGGTGACGACGCCCAGGTGGGCTTCCACGGGCACGAGAACCTCGGACTCGGCGTGGCCAACTCCCTGGAGGCGGTGCGGGCCGGCGCCAAGCAGATCGACGGCTCGGTGCGACGGTTCGGCGCCGGTGCGGGCAACGCCCCGGTCGAAGCGTTGATCGGGGTGTTCGACAAGGTCGGGATCAAGACCGGTATCGACTTCTTCGACATCGCCGATGCCGCCGAGGAAG
>NZ_CP084029.1:4177200-4217524 GCF_020181615.1 [Mycobacterium] crassicus | reverse complement strand
CCCGGTGATGCCGGCCGAGTGCGTGCTGGACCGCAACGCGCTGATCATGGGTTATTCCGGGGTGTACTCCAGCTTCCTCAAGCATGCGGTGCGCCAGGGTGAGCGTTACGGCGTGCCCGCCCACGAACTGCTGCACCGGGCCGGCCAGCGCAAGCTGATCGGCGGCCAGGAGGATCAGCTCATCGACATCGCGCTGGAGATCCAGCGGGAGCAGGCCGCCAAGTAGTTGGCCGGGTAGCTGTCGGGGTGGCCCGGCATGATGACGTGATGACCACCCCTGACCGCGCCGAAGCCCAGGCGATTCTGGAACAGCTCGCCGGCCCGAACGCGGTGCTGCGCGACGACCAATGGGCGGCGATCGAGGCGCTGGTGGTGGAGCGCCGTCGTGCCCTGGTGGTGCAGCGCACCGGGTGGGGCAAGTCGGCGGTGTACTTCATCGCGGCCAAACTGCTGCGGGCGCGCGGGCACGGGCCGACGGTGATCGTCTCGCCGCTGCTGGCGCTGATGCGTAACCAGGTCGATGCCGCCGAGCGGGCCGGGGTGCACGCCGCCACCATCAACTCCTCGAACGTCACCGACTGGGCCGACGTGCAGCGCCGGGTGACCGCGGGCGATCTTGATGTGTTGCTGGTCAGTCCCGAGCGGCTCAACAATCCGGAGTTCCGCGATGAGGTGCTGCCCGCGCTGGCCGCTGGAGTCGGGCTGGTGGTGGTCGATGAGGCGCACTGCGTTTCGGACTGGGGCCACGACTTCCGGCCGGACTATCGGCGTATCCGCACCCTGATCGCCGACCTGGGTGCCGATGTGCCGGTACTGGCGACCACGGCGACCGCCAACGATCGGGTGGTCGACGATGTCGCCGGCCAACTCGGGGTCGGTGGCCCGGCCGACCAGGACACCCTGGTGCTGCGCGGCGGGTTGGACCGCGAATCGCTGCGGCTGTCGGTGGTCACCGCCGGCGGCCCGGCGCAGCGGGCCGCGTGGATCGGCGCCCACCTGAACGAGCTGCCGGGTTCCGGGATCGTCTACACGCTGACCGTGGCCCAAGCCCACGACGTGGCCGCCGACCTGCGGGCGCAGGGGTTCGCGGTGGCCGCCTACACCGGCTCCACCGAGGCGGCCGACCGGGAGCAACTGGAGGCCGACCTGTTGGCCAACCGGGTCAAGGCGCTGATCGCCACCTCGGCGCTGGGCATGGGGTTCGACAAACCCGACCTCGGTTTCGTGATCCACCTGGGTGCGCCGTCGTCGCCGATCGCCTACTACCAGCAAGTGGGACGTGCCGGGCGTTCCACCGACAGCGCCGAGGTTATCCTGCTGCCGGGAGCCGAGGACCAGGACATCTGGCGCTACTTCGCCTCGCTGGCATTCCCGTCGGAGGCGTTGGTGCGCAAGGTGATCGGAGAGTTGTCGCAAGACCGGCCGCTGTCCACGCCGGCACTCGAACCTCTGGTCGACCTGAATCGATCGCGCTTGGAGATGGTGCTCAAGGTCCTCGACGTCGACGGCGCGGTACGCCGGGTCAAGGGCGGCTGGCTGGGCACCGGGCAGCCGTGGACCTACGACGAGCAGCGGTACCGCAATCTCGACAAGCTGCGCCGGGCCGAACAGCAGGCCATGCTCGACTACCAGAGCACTGACGGCTGCCGGATGACCTTCCTGCGCGCCCAGCTCAACGACCCGCGGTTGGACGCCGGCGAACGGTGCGGGCGGTGCGACAACTGCGCCGGGGCGCGGTTTGGCGCCGAGGTCGATGCCGCGGCCACCGCAGCCACCCGGGAGCGATTGATGCGTCCCGGTGTGGAGATCGCTGCGCGCCGACAGTGGCCGACCGGGCTGGCCAAACTCGGTGTCGAACTGTCCGGGCGGATCACCGACGGTCCTGAAGCGGGCCGGGTCGTCGGCCGGCTCACCGACCTGGGTTGGGGTGCCCGGCTGCGCCGTCTGCTCGAAGAGCCGGATCAGCAGGTACCCGATCAGGTGGTGCGTGCGGCGGTGGCGGTGCTGGCGGGTTGGGACTGGCAGGCCAGGCCGACCGCGGTGATGGGACTGGATTCGGCCACCCATCCGGTGCTGATCGGGTCGCTGACCGAGCGGCTCGCGGAACTGGGTCGGCTGACTCACCTGGGCACCCTGCGGTATGCGCCGGGCCGGCGGGCGAGCACCGCGGCGAACTCGGCCTATCGGGTCGCCGCCCTGCAGGGAGCCTGGCAGCCGCCCGGGGACCTACCGGCGGGCACCGGCCCGGTGCTATTGGTCGACGACGTGACCGACACCGGGTGGACGTTGACGTTGGCGGCCCGGGTGTTGCGGGCCGCCGGTGCGCCGCAGGTCCTGCCGTTCGCTCTGGCCAGCGTGAACTGAGCACGGGCGTACCGTCGAGTGATGAACGCAATTACGCGAGCGATTGCAGTTGGCCTGCTGAGCATGGCCGGGGTGCTGGCACCTGTGGCCAACGCCGCACCGCAGTGCGACCAGACGTTCGGCGAGGGCGTCGACGGCTACTTGAACCGGCACCCGGACGTCCGGGCCGAGCTGGACGCGAAAGGACGGCAGGAAGACCCCGGAGCTCCGAACCCGGCGCTGTCCTATCTCGAACGCCACCCGCACGTGCGCCAGGCGCTGATCACCCTGTCGCAGCAGTGCATCTGACGAACGGCGACCGGAACACATAACGACTGGTCGGTACCGTGTCGAGGTTCTGGTTCGCCCCGAACGCGCTGACGCTGGCGACCATCTTGCCGACCCGGTCGGCGAGGTCGGCTTGGTCGGCAGCACCGTAGAACACCAGCGGATCGGAAACCGCCCCGTCGGGGAAGAGTTCCTCGACGATGCCGTCGATCACCGGCGCGTTGTCGGTGAGCGCGCGGACCACCACGTTCTGGGTGTAGCCGAAGGTCGCCTGGGTGTCGATCGCGACCTGGGTGTGGTTGAGGTGCCAGCGCTGCAGCCAGGTCGCCTGATCCAGATCGGCGGGCCGGCGTAGCAAAGCCACGTTGGCCAGCCCCGGCGTGCGCTGCCCGTCACCCGGGTCCGGAGGTGGCATAGGGGTGGATTCGGTCACCAGATAGGCTGCCGCCGAGTCGGATTCGCCTTCGAGCAGCGCGATGGCGGCCCGGACCTGTTCGCCGTAGTACTGCTGGGTCCACAGGCTGATCACCGCGGCCGCCGGCGGGTCCAAGGTGGTCAGCTGCAACATGGAATCGCGCACCGGTTCGTCACGAACGTTCACCGCGACCCCGGGCAGCCCCAGCGCCAGCAGTTCGTCGGCGATCGGACCGCGCAGCCGCCGACACCAGTCCTCGCTGAAATCGGCTTTGCGCGCGACGATGATGACTTTCTCCATGGGGCTCCCTGTTCGGTGGCGGATTAATCGGTGGCAGCGTGGAACGCCTCTACGAGTTCTGTGAGCACATCGGTTGCCCGGTCGGTGTCGCGCGGCAATGAGCAGGTGACTCGTATATCGGTGACGCCGCCGGCCACCAATGCCGGCGCCGACGCCGCGGTGGCCGCGGTGTCGAGCGAGCCGTCGGGGCGTTTGACGGTTTTGGCGTGGCCCAGCACCTGCAGGCCGGTCGGGTCGCCGCCGAGGCCGGCGATGCGGTCCTTCATCGCCGCGATGCTGCCGGCCGGGTCGGCTATCGCGGCGCCCCACGGAATCCAGCCGGTACCGAACCGGGTCAGCCGGCGTGCCACGGCATCGTTGACGGTGCCGCTGACCCAGATCGGAACTCCCCGCGGCCGAGTGGGTTTGGGCATCTGATGGATGTTCTCGAACGACAACTCCGGTGCGTGATAGCTGCTGCGCTGCTCGGTCCACAGCGTCTGGCACACCTCCAGGGTGTGATCGAGCAGCCGGCCGCGGCGCTCGAACGGCAGTCCCGCGGCTTCGTACTCCTCACGCTGCCAGCCGACGCCCACGCCGAGATCGAGCCGCCCGCCCGACAACACATCCAGGGTGGCCAACTGCTTGGCCAACACCGCCGGGCGACGCAACGCCGCCAGCAGGATCGCGGTGCCGAGCCGGATACGGGTGGTGGTGGCCGCCAACGCGGTGAGCACGATCAGCGGGTCCAGCCACTGGCCGTCGGGTCCGGTCGGCTGGCGGCCGCCGGTGATCCCGCCGAGCCGGGGATCGGCGTAGGCCTCCGGATTCTCGCCGAACACCACATGGTCGGAGACGACGACGCGATCCACTCCGGCGGCATCCATTGCGCGGCCCAAGGCCAGGGTGGCACCCCAGTCGTGCTTCGGATCATCGGTGAAAGTCCGCAGCTGCAGGGATATCTGGGGCTTTTCGGGTGCGGTCATGAACGCACCTGCCGTGCCGGCCGGGTTTCGATGGCGTCGATCGACAAGGTGCGCACCGCGATCCGCCAGCCCTGATCGGTGCGCCGATATACGTCGCTGTAGCGCAGGTACCACACGTGGTCGGTGATCTGCCCGCCGTTGTCGATCCAATGATGTGCCACACCGGTGATCGATCCGGTTGCCACATCAGCGGAGGTCGGGGCGCCACCGGTGTAGAACTCACCGAGGATGCCGTGGTGGGTCCGGGTGACTCCCGCCAGGGCGGTCATCGCGTCGAGCACGCCGGCGTGGCCGTTGTGACGCACGCACGGCTCGAGGTGTTCCGGCGGCTTCGGCAGGATCAGTTCTGCGTTGGCGGTGAACAATTCGGCCACATCGTCGAATCGGCGGGAGTCGACGTATCCGGCGTAGCGGTGCACCAGCCCGGACAGCTCCAGCTGGTCGGCAACGGACAGGGTCATGGCGCCGAACCTAACAGCGGCTTCGGCTTGGTGCCGCCGAGTTGCGCGGTGAGCGCGTCGGCGGTGCGCAGCAGCCCACGGGCCCACCGGGTGATCTCGGAGTCGGTGAGCGCCCGCTGGGCATGCAGCGACACGACCATCGCCTGGCGTTGGTGATCGTCGTAGACCGGCGCCGAGATGACGCTGATGTCGTGGCGTCCCCGGCTGCCGGCCTCGCTACGCAGGTACACCCGTTCTCCGATATCGGAGACCAACTCGCCGAGCAGCGCCCGCAACTCGTCGGGCAGGTCACTGGACAGGCCCGCCATCAGGCCGTAGAGGCGTTGGCCGCCCGGGGTCAACCGCTCGACCAGGTATCCGTCTGCCCGGCATTCGGCGACGACGCGCTCGAGCCGCTCGCTCTCGGAGCGCAGCGGGATGGTGGGCTGGCGGGCCAGCCAGTCCCGCAGGGCGCGGTCGTCCCAGAGCACGAACATCAGCCCGACCGGCGGGGCGAACGGATAACTCTGGCCGGCTTGGACGCCCAGGTGCGCGTTGGGTGCCGCCACCAACTCCAGCACCGTGATTCGATCGTCGACCACCGCGCTCAGTGCGGCGGAGGTGGAGAAGTCCTCGGAGAGCCGCAGCAGTTGCTCGCGGGCCCCGGGTCCGACCCGCAGCGACTGCTGGGCGGCGCGTCCCAGTGAGATCAGCCCGGGCCCGAGCCGGTAGGTCTTGTCCGGATCGTCGCGCAGCAGGTAGCCCGCGTCGGTCAGCGTGGTGGCGATTCCCAGGCAGGTCGACTTGGACAGGCCGGTCCGGCGAGCCAGCTCGGACAGGCCGAAACGCTGGTCGGGGTGCCGGGCCAGAAAGTCCAGAACGGCCACCACTCGGTCGGCGGGAGGGGACGACCGCGCGGATTGTTGGGGTGCCGGCATTGCCGCATGGTACCGCGACCGTCTAAAGTCGGTTCAAGATATCTACCGATTCGGTTCAATAATGGACCAACCGATGATCAGTGAGGTGCGCGGGCTATGTACTCCGAGCCACTTTCGGCCGCGATCGCCGAGGCGGAGAAGCTGGTCGCCGCGGCGCCGCACATCGAGACCGAGGCCGACCTACTCGAAGGTCTGCAGTATCTGGCCGGCGGTGTCGAAGCGTGTGTGCACGCGGCGTTCAACTCCGAACGCGACCACCCGTTCCTGATGTCGGGTACCGGGCCGTTCACCAAGATGGGTCTGGACAACCCCGACACGCTGTACTTCGGCACCGTCGTGCGCGCCGACCACGACTACGTCGTCACCGGCCGGCGGGGCAGCACCACCGACCTGAGCTTCCAGCTGCTGGGCGGTGAGTACACCGACGACAACGTGCCGGCCAGCGAAGCGGCGTTCGACGACCGCGAACTCGACGTCGCGGCCGACGGCAGCTTCACCTGGCGGTTCCGCCCGACCAAGCCGGCGCAACTGGTGATCCGCGAGGTCTACAACGACTGGGCCGCACAGCGTGGCACGCTCTCGATCGCCCGTACCGACACCGAAGGCACCGCGCCGCCGCCGCTGACCCGCCAGCTCATTGAGAAGCGTTACGCGGCAGCGGGAAAGCAACTGATCAACCGGGTCAAGACCTGGCTGGCGTTCCCGCAGTGGTTCTATCTGAACCTGCCGGTCAACACGATGGTGGCGCCCCGGCTCACCCCCGGCGGCCTGGCCACCCAGTACTCGTCGGCCGGGCACTACGAGTTGGCGCCCGATCAGGCCCTGGTGATCACCCTGCCGGTGACCGACGCGCCCTACCTGGGATTCCAGCTGGGCAGCCTCTGGTACATCTCGCTTGACTACATCAACCACCAGACGTCGCTGAACGGTGTTCAGGCGCAAGCGGATCCGGACGGCAAAATCCGGATCGTGGTCTCCGACACCAACCCGGGCGTCACCAACTGGGTCGAGACCCTGGGGCATCGCCGCGGCTTCCTGCAGTTCCGCTGGCAGCGGGTGTCCCGCGAGCTGACCGAGGCCGACGGCCCGACCGTCGAGCTCGTCGACATCGACAAGGTGGCGTCGGCACTGCCTTACTACAACGACAACAAGATCACGCAAGATGCTTGGCGTGCGCGTATCGCCCAGCGGCAGCACCAGATCGCTAACAGAATGCTGGGGTGAAGATGACCGGAATGCTGATGGACAAAGTCGTGGTGATCAGTGGGGTCGGGCCGGGGCTCGGCAGCACGATGGCCAATCGGTTCGCCGCCGAGGGCGCCGACCTGGTGCTGGTCGCGCGTAGCGCGGATCGCCTGGAAGAGGTGGCCAAGAAGGTCAGGGCCGCCGGGCGCCGCGCCCTGGTGGTCCCGGCCGACATCACCGATGACGACCAGGTAGCGCACCTGGTGCAGGCCGCCTCGGCCGAGTTCGACCACATCGACGTCTTGATCAACAACGCCTTCCGGGTGCCGTCGATGAAGCCGTTGGCGCAGACCAGCTTCCAGCACATCCGCGACGCCATCGAGCTCAGCGGGCTCGGCGCGCTGCGCCTGACCCAGGGCTTCACGCCGGCCCTGGCCGCGGCCAACGGCTCGATCGTCAATCTGAACTCGATGGTGATCCGGCACTCGCAGCCCAAGTACGGCGCCTACAAGATGGCCAAGGCCGCCCTGCTGGCGATGTCGCAGTCGTTGGCATCCGAACTGGGCGAGCAGGGCATCCGCGTCAACTCCGTTGCACCCGGATACATCTGGGGTGACACCCTGCAGGGCTACTTTGCCCACCAGGCCGGCAAGTACGGCACTACCGTCGAGCAGATCTATGCGGCCACCGCCGCCAACTCCGACCTGAGGCGGCTGCCCACCGAGGACGAGGTGGCGTCGGCGGTGCTGTTCCTGGCCAGCGATCTGGCCAGCGGTATCAGCGGCCAGGTTATCGACGTCAACTGCGGGGAGTACCACAACTGATGACCGAGCACACCGGCCGCATCGATGTCGGCACCGTCGAGGATCTGCACGCCTCGGCCACCAAGATGGTCGGCCTCGATGACTTCGGTCCGGACGACGACGACTACCGCGAAGCGCTCGGCGTGCTGCTGGACTCCTACCGCAGCGAGGCCGATCTGACCGAGCTGGGCAGCAAGATGAACCGGTTCTTCCTGCGCGGCGCGCTGGTGGCCCGGCTGCTCTCGCAAGCCGGCTGGAACCAGCACCCCGAGTACGTCGACGTCGCCGTCGAGCGGCCGGTGTTCGTCACCGGGTTGCCCCGCACCGGCACCACCGCGCTGCACCGACTGCTGGGTGCCGACCCGGCCCATCAGGGCTTGGAGATGTGGCTGGCCGAGTTCCCGCAGCCCCGCCCGCCACGCGACACCTGGGAATCCAACCCGGTGTACCAGCAGATGGCCGCCCAGTTCGCCAGGCACCACGAGGAGAACCCCGACTACACCGGGCTGCACTTCATGACCGCCGACGGACTGGAGGAGTGCTGGCAGTTGCTGCGCCAGTCGCTGCACTCGGTGTCCTACGAGACGCTGGCGCACCTGCCGAGCTACTCGCGCTGGCTCTCCGAGCGGGACTGGACGCCGTCGTACCGGCGGCATCGCCGCAACCTGCAGCTGATCGGGCTCAACGACCCGGGCAAGCGGTGGGTGCTCAAGAACCCGAGTCATCTGTTCGCGCTCGACGCGATCATGGCGGTCTACCCGGATGCGCTCATCGTGCAGTGCCACCGGCCGCCCGCGACCATCCTGGCGTCCATGTGCTCACTGGCTCAGCACACCACCGAAGGCCAGTCCAACACCTTCGTCGGCGCGCAGATCGGCGCAGACGAGATGGAGACCTGGGCCCGCGGGTTGGAGCTGTTCAACACCCAACGCGCCAAATATGATCCGGCGCAGTTCTGCGACATCGACTACAAGGACTTCGTCGCCGATCCGCTGGGCACCGCGGCCGGAATCTACGACCGGTTCGGAATGCCGCTGTCGGATGAGGCCCGTCAGGCGATGACCGACGACTACGCGGCCAGCCAGACCGGTCCGCGAGCACCGAAGCACCACTACGCGCTGGAGGACTACGGCCTGACCACCGAGCAGGTTCAGGAGCGATTCGCCGGGCTGTGAGTCAGTCGATGCCGTCGCCGGGCGGGGGAGCGCTGGACCGCTCCTCCAAGTGACCCTCGGCGACCGCGTGCTTGATGCTCTTGGCCAGGTTCGGGCAGCCGCGGTTACGGCTGCTTGCGTGGCCGGCCTCGCGTTCGGCGGTGAAGTACGCGCACTGGTTCAGCGCAGCCGAATTCCACTGCACCGAGGTGTATCCCGGCCCGAGTTTCTTCACCTCGACGGTGGCCCGGCAGTGCCGGCACTCCACCGGCGCCAGGCCAGAGTTCAGATAGCGCTCCGAATCCCGTTCGGTCGCAGCGCGTATCGCTTCGTAGCGGTCCGGGTCGACCGGGAACAGCGGTTGCCGCGCGTACCGGGTGTCGGGGCCGGAGTCGGCGGCCGCGGGCTCGTCGTGGTCGTCATGCGGGCCGTAGAGCACCAGCATGGACCGGGCCAGCTCTTCGACTCCCGGGACGTCGGGAAGCTCCTGGGCCACGGCGCTGCTACTCGGCCTTGACCGATTCGCCCTCGGCCTCGGCCTGCTCCCGCAGGTTCGCTTCGACCTCGGCGTTCCACTTCTCGTTGGCCACCGTCGCGTCGATCTCGATCTCGAAGCGATCGGTCATCTCCGGGGTGACGTCGGCGACGTCGACGTAGAACTGCGAGTACCAGCGTCGCAGCTGGTAGACCGCACCGTCCTCCTCGACCAGCAGCGGGTTCTCGATCCGGCTCTTGTGGGTCCAGATCTCGACGTCCTGCAGGAAGCCCTTGCTGACACCGTCGGTCATCACGTCGGCGAGCTTGTCGGTGGTCGCCTCGTCCAGGCCCTTGGGCTTCTGCACGATGACACCCCAGCTCAGCTGGAACTGGTCCTGGCTGATCGGGTAGTGGCAGTTGATCAGGATCGACTCGGCCTTGAAGCCGCCGTAGCTGTTGTGCAGCCAGTTGATCATGAACGACGGCCCGAAGTACGAGGCTTCCGAGTCCAGTTGCGAATCGCCGTAGGCGGTGCCCAGGCCCGGGATGTCCGGGCGCCCGACGTTGTGCAGGTACTGGGAGGCAATGTGGCCCTCGAAGACGTTCTTGAACGAGGTGGGCAGACCGTAGTGGATGTAGAAGAAGTGCGCGAAGTCGGTGACGTTGTCGATGATGTCGCGGCAGTTGGAGTCGATCACCATGGAGTTCCACCGCCAGTCGGTCCACTCACCGCTGGACCACTCCGGAATCTCGGGGATCCGCACCTCGTCCGGCGGCGGGTTGCCCTCCGGGTCGTGCCACATGAACAGCAGGCCGCCGCGCACATCGGTCGGGAACGAGCGAGTGCGCGCCACCCGCGGGGTCCGCTTGGAGTACGGGACCAGCTTGCAGCGCCCGTCGCCGCCCCAGCGCCAGTCGTGGAACGGGCAGGCAACCTCGTCGCCCTTGATGGTGCCGCGGCTCAGATCGCCGCCCATGTGCCGGCAGTAGGCGTCGAGTACATGCAGGTCACCGTGCGAGTCGCCGAACACCACCAGCTTGGCGCCGAACGCGTGGATCGCGTGCGGCTTACCGTCCTGAAAGTCCTTGACCGGGCCCAGGCAGTGCCAGCCCCGGGCGTAGCGATCCGGCAAAGTTCCGGTGTCGATTTCGCGGACGCCGACCTCAGCGCTGTCAGTGCTCACCTGTTGCCTCCAACCCTTAGATTCTAACTAGAACACGTTACAGTTTTGCCCCGGGGTTGCGCAATAACGGCTGCTGGATCAGGGACTTTGGTCATGCGGTATATCTGAACGATGCAGCTCTTCTCGTTCAACGGACGCTCACCGCGGATCGACCCCACCGCTTTCGTCGCACCGACGGCCACCCTGATCGGCGACGTCACCATCGCGGCCGGCGCGTCGGTGTGGTTCGGTGCCGTGTTGCGTGCCGACGATGCGCCCATCGTGGTCCGCGAGGGCGCCAACATCCAGGACGGCTCGGTGCTGCACGTGCCGCCGGGTGTTCCGGTGGACATCGGCCCCGGTGCGACGGTGGCGCACATGTGTCTGGTGCACGGAGCGAATATCGGCGCAGAGGCCTTGATCGGCAACCACGCCACGGTGCTCGACGGCGCGGTGATCGGCAGTCGCAGCCTGGTGGCGGCCGGGTCGACGGTGCTCGCCGGTACCAAGATCCCAGACGGGGTACTGGTGGTCGGTTCCCCGGCCCTGGTCAAGGGCCCGCTGGCCGGGACCGGTGCCGAGATGTGGATCGACGCGAACCCGAAGTACTACCAGGACCTCGCGCAGCGTTACCGCGCCGGCATGGAGCCGGTACAGCCCAGCTAGATCTTGCGGGCGGTCTTGGCGGCCCGGTCCAATTCCCAGTAGGCGCGCAGCGCTACCAGCTGGCCCTGCTCGTTGGCCCGATAGGTGAATACGCCTTCGGTGACGATCTGGTGGCCGCCCATGGTGATTGTGATGTTTCCGGTGTTGGCTTCCTCGTCGCCGCACTGGAAGGTGTCGGAGAAGTTGAACTCGATTTTGTCGGTGCTCGCGATCGCGTTGTCCCAGAACGCCGAGATCGCGTCACGGCCGCGGTGGCCCTTGCCCTCCGGGTCGAAGTGCGACGGGCCGATCGGGTCCTGCACGATCGCGTCGTCGGCGAAGTTCGCCAGCCAGGCCTCTTTGTCGCGGGCCGCTACCGCGTCCCGGGAGCGCTTACCGGCCAGATGAGCGGGGTGTTCGATGTTCATATTTACTTCTCCTGCCAGCCGGAGTGGATATAGGTGTCGGCGAAACGTTTGAGGGAGTCCTGCTTGGCGGCCAACGGAGCGTCGAAGCCGAGTCCCCCGAAATCCGGGTCCAGCCAAGGGATCACGATGTTGTCGGTGACTCCGGCTGCCGCCAGCTCGCGGTGGCCGCCCACGCCGAATTTGTCGATGCACACCGCCTGGTACTCGAACGGCGTGTCGGCGCGGCCGTGCTCGGCGAGCAGCGACTTGAGTTGGGCGATGGTCTCGGACAGTTGCGCGCCGGTCATCATCGCGCTCGTCCAGCCGTCACCGATCCGGGCGGCCCGCTTCAGTGCGACCGCGGTGTGCCCGCCCACGTAGAACGGCACCGGCGCACTCGGCGCCGGACTCATTTGCAGGCGGTCGAAATCATAGAATTCGCCGTGGAATTCGACCATCCCGCCGCCCAGCACGGCCTTGATGACCTCGATCATCTCGTCCACGCGAGCGCCGCGGCGGGCATACGGGACGCCGCACCACTCGAATTCCTCGGGAGCCCAACCGATTCCGACGCCGAAACCGAAACGGTTACCGGTGAGGTTGGCCACCGAGCCGACCTGACGGGCCAGCAGCAGCGGGTTGCGTGAGCCCAGCTTGAGCACGTTGGTGTAGAACCGCAGCGTCGAAGTGACCGCCCCCATCGCGGCGGCGGCGATCAGCGGATCCACCCACGGGGTCTCGGCGTTCCACATCCGCGAGCCGTCCGGGGTGTAGGGGTAGTCCGCGGCGGCCTTCTCCATGTAGAACAGCGAGTCGGGCAGCGCGATCGCGTCGAAACCCACCTCTTCGGCAGTGCGGGCCAAGGCGACCAGTTGGTCGATCGGACCCATTGCGACGCTGCAGGTGTATTTCATCTAGTTGGCTGACCTGCTGGGCTTCTCGCTGCCGACCACCCACATCGAGTAGTACTGCGAGCCGCCGCCGTAGGCGTGCCCGAGTGCTTTGCGGGCGCCCGGAACCTGGTGGTCGCCGGCCTTACCCATCACCTGGATCGCCGCCTCGGCGAACCGGATCATGCCCGATGCGCCGATCGGGTTGGACGACAGCACGCCACCGGAGGCGTTCACCGGCAGTTTGCCGCCAATGGCGGTCTCGCCCGCCTGGGTGAGCTTCCAGCCCTCACCCTCCGGTGCGAAGCCCAGGTTCTCCAGCCACATCGGCTCGAACCAGGAGAACGGCACGTAGATCTCCGCGGCGTCGATCTCGTCGATCGGGCTGGTGATCCCGGCTTCCTTCCACAGCGCGGCCGCCGCGTCCCGGCCGGCCTGCGGGTTGACCTGGTCACGCCCGGAGTAGGCCAGCGGCTCGGTGCGCAGCGCGGTGGCGTGAATCCAGGCCACCGGCTCACCCGCGTCGACCCGGGCCTGAGCGGCGGCCTCGTCGCCGATCACCACCGCGCAGGCGCCATCGGAGGATGGGCAGGTCTCGTCGAAACGGATCGGGTCCCACAGCATCTGCGACGACATCACCTTCTCCACGGTGATATCGGGCTGGTGCAGGTGCGCCAGCGGGTTCTTGGCGCCGTTGAGCCGGTCCTTGACCACGACCTTGGCGCCGGTGTCCAGCGGTGCGCCGGACTTGCGGATATAGGCGCGCACGTGCGGGGCGAAATAGCCGCCCGCACCGGCGCCGACCGGCTTGGTGAACGGCACCGGGATGCTCAAGCCCCACATGGCGTTGGACTCGGACTGCTTCTCCCAGGACATCGCCAGCACCCGGCGGTACTTGCCCGACTTGACCAGGCTGGCGGCGACGATGGCGGTCGAACCGCCCACCGACCCCGCGGTGTGCACCCGGATCAGCGGCTTACCGGTGGCGCCCACGGCGTCGGCCATGAACAGCTCCGGCATCATGACGCCCTCGAAGAAGTCCGGTGCCTTGCCGACCACCACCGCGTCGATGTCGGCGAACGTCGAACCGGAGTCCGCCAGGGCGCGGTCGATCGCCTCACGCACCAGGCCGTTCATCGACACGTCGTGACGCTTGGCGACGTACTTGGTCTGTCCGGTGCCCAGCACCGCGGCAAGCCCCTTGCTCACTTGTCCCGCCCTTCCATCACCGCGACCAGGTTCTGTTGCAGCGCCGGCCCGCTGGTGGCGTGCGCCAGCACCCGGCCCGCTGAACCGTTGAAGATGTGTTGCGCGGCGAAACCGATGCGCTCCAGGCCCGCAACGAACATGGGGTTGGCCGCCAAGGCTCCGCCGGACGGGTTGACCTTCGCTCGGGACGGCAGTCGCATCGCCTCGGTGAGGATCAACTGCTGGTGGGTGAACGGCGCGTGGATCTCGGCGACGTCCACCGCGGGCATGTCGTCGCCGCTGGCCACCCGGGTCGAGACGGTGGTCGACGGTGAGCGGGTCAGGTCCCGGCTGCCGAGCACCGGTGACTCGATGCGGTGCTCGAAACCGGTGATCCAGGCTGGGTTCTCGCACATTTCGCGGGCCTTGTCGCCGGCGGCCAGGACGATGGCCGCCGCGCCGTCGGTGATCGGTGCGATGTCGTGCCGCCGCAGCGGGTCGGCGAAGAACGGACGTTCCAGCAACTCGTCAAGGCTGGTGGAGGATTCCACCGAATCCACCCGGTCGGAGGCTGCGAACGAGTCCAGCGCCACCCGGGCCATCTGCTCGGCGGTCCACTGGCCGCCGTCGAGCCCGAGCCGAGCCTGCAGCCCGGCGATCGCGATCGAGTCCGGCCACAGCGGGGCGACGGTGTAGGGGTCGGTCTGCAGGGCCAGGATCCGGCGCAGCTGCCCGGCCGACGATTTGCCGAAGCCGTAGGCCAGCGCCGTGTCGACCTCGCCGGTCAGCACCTTGATGTAGGCCTCATACAGGGCCCACGCGCCGTCCATCTCCACGTGAGATTCGTTGATCGGCGGAACGGCACCGATCGAGTCGATCGCCGAGATGAACGAGAATGCCCGCCCGGCAAGGTAATCCGAGGATCCCGAACACCAGAATCCGATGTCGGACACTTCGATGCCCAGTTCGCGGTAGAGCTGGTCGAAGCACGGCATCAGCATTTCGACGCCGTTTGTGGTGCCGTCGGTGCGGCGCACGTGCGGGGCGTGGGCGAAACCCACCACCGCGACATCGCGAGTGCTCATCTGGCGGGTACCCCTTACAGGTGGTGTTTGTAGGTGTCGTACTCGGCGTCCGGTTCCCCGGTCGGCCGGAAGTACTCGATGTTCTCCATGCCGTAGGTCCACTCCTCGCGGGGCTTCCACACCGCCTGCACCCGCATGCCCATCCGTACATCGTGGGCGTCGATTTCGGAAACCAGTGTCAGGAACGGGATGTCGGCGCCGTCGAGCAGCACGTAGGCGGCCACGTAGGGCGGTTTGATCTTCTGGCCCTGGAACGGGATGTTGATGATCGCGAACGTGGTGATGGTGCCGGTGTCGGTCAGCTCGACGTAGTCGGTGAGCTGTCGGCCGGTGGCCGGGTCGGCTTCGCGGGCCGGGAAGTAGACCTTCCCCTTCTGTCCGTCCGGGCCGGTGGTGCGGGCGCCCAGCAGCTTGCCCTCCTTGAGGGCGCGCAGGTACGCGGTCTCCGGGTACGACGCGCTGTGCTCGATCTCGAGCTGGATCGGGGTGATCACCATCGACACCGGGTCGCGATCGTCGGCGCTGGCGGCGGACTCGGCGGCGGGTTCTTCCGAGCCGATCGCGAAGTAGGCGATGTCGGTGATCGCGCCGACCGGCTCGTCGACCCAGTGCGCGTGCACCCGGGTGCCGACGCTGATGGCCTTGGGGCTGTCGGCCGCAACCACGTGCAGCAGCGGCACGTCGGCGCCGTCGAGCTTGATCAGGGCCCAGGCGAACGGGGTGTCCAGCGGCTGGCCCTCCAGCGGGGCGGGCTGCCAGGACCACGACACCACGGTGCCGACAGCGGCCACCGGTACGATCTCGCTGAGCTGTTCGTAGCTGACCGGGTCGTATTCAGCGGGGGGCACATACACCCGCCCGTCCGTGCCGCGCACCCCGACGATGCGGCGCTCGCGCAGGGCGGTGAAGAACTGACCGAGGACCGGGCCCACCGAACGGGTGTAGTCGAAAGACAATCTCAGGGGCGCGGACAGCGGTGGTTCCGGCTGGTCTGTCAGGGCGGAGCGGTGTTCGCTGGCGATCACGGCATCGAGTAGAACAGGTTCTAACAGTATGAGCAAGAAGGCTAGGAGGAATTCGCCGATGAAGCTGGGATTGCAACTGGGGTACTGGGGCGCGCAGCCGCCGACCAACCACGCAGAGTTGGTGTCCGCGGCCGAGGACGCCGGCTTTGACGCCGTCTTCACCGCCGAGGCATGGGGATCGGACGCCTACACACCGCTGGCCTGGTGGGGTTCGTCCACGCAGCGGCTGCGGCTGGGCACCTCGGTGGTGCAGCTTTCGGCGCGCACTCCGACCGCCTGCGCGATGGCCGCGTTGACGCTGGATCACCTCTCCGGCGGACGGCACATCCTCGGGCTCGGCGTATCCGGCCCGCAGGTCGTCGAAGGCTGGTACGGCCAACGCTTCGGCAAGCCGTTGGCCCGGACCCGCGAATACATCGACATCCTGCGCCAGGTGTGGGCTCGGCAAGCCCCGGTAACCAGCGCTGGTCCGCACTACCCGCTGCCGCTGAGCGGCGAGGGCAGCACCGGGCTGGGCAAAGCGCTCAAGCCGATCGTGCACCCGCGGCGCGCCGACATCCCGATCATGCTCGGCGCCGAAGGCCCGAAGAACATCGCGCTGGCCGCCGAGATCGCCGACGGCTGGCTGCCGATCTTCTACGCGCCGCGGCTGGCCGGCATGTACAACGAGTGGCTCGACGAGGGCTTCGCCCGGCCCGGCGCGCGGCGCACCCGCGAGGACTTCGAGATCTGCGCGACCGCCCAGGTGGTCATCACCGACGACCGCGCCGCGGCGTTCGCCGGCATCAAGCCCTACCTGGCGCTCTACATGGGCGGGATGGGCTCCGAAGACACCAACTTCCACGCCGAGGTCTACCGCCGGATGGGTTATTCCGAGGTCGTCGACGACGTGACCAAGCTGTTCCGCTCGGATCGCAAGGACGAGGCGGCCAAGGTCATCCCGGACGAGTTGGTGGACGACGCCGTGATCGTCGGCGACATCGACTATGTGCGTAAGCAGATCAAGGTGTGGGAGGCCGCCGGCGTGACCATGATGGTGGTGACCGCCCGCGACACCGCCCAGGTGCAGCAGCTGGCTTCGCTGATCTAGCGCGGTTCGCGTGGCCGACGAACTGCCGTACATCGATGAGCACGTGGTGCGGGTCGACGCGCCGCGAGATCGGGTATGGGCCGCGCTGCAGCGGTACACCGCGGCTCTGTTGCGCAGCGGCGAACGCAATCCGCTGCTCGTGCTGCTCGGCCCGCAACCCCGGGCGGGTTTCGCGGTTGCCGAGAGCATCGAGCAGCGGCGGATCAGTCTGGTGGGGCGGCATCGGTTCTCGCGTTACCGACTGGTCTTCGAGCTCACCGACGCCCCCGGCGGAGGCACCCTGGTGCACGCCCGCAGCTACGCGGCGTTCCCCGGGATCCACGGCCGCGCTTACCGTGCCCTGGTCATCGGCACCAGGCTTCACGTGGTGGCCACCAACTACATGCTGCGTGCGATCCGCGCCGGTACGCCCGCCTTGCCACCCGGCTAGAACACGTTCTAGATTGGCCGGATGAGCGAAGCCGGCCTGTGGAACATCGCCCGTGACACCCCCGACGCCGCCGCGGTCGTCGACGTACTGGGGGGCCAGCTGACCTACGGCGAACTGGCCGCCCGCGCCGACCGTTACGGGCGGGGCCTGCAGGCACTGGGTCTGGAACCCGGCGACGTGCTGGTGATGGTGCTGCCCAACACCGTTGACACCCTGGCGGTGTACTTCGCCGCTATGCAGACCGGGCTCTACATCGTCGCGATCAACTGGCACCTGACCGGGCCGGAGATCGGTTACATCCTCGCCGACAGTGGTGCCAAAGCCCTTGTCGCCCATGAGCGGTTCGCCGAGGCGTCGACGATCGCCGCCGACGAGGCCGGCCTGGCCGCCGACCGGCGGTTCGCCGTCGGCCACATCGACGGCTTCGCCCCGCTGTCGGCGCTGGGTGCCGACGAGGAAGGCCGGCCCGACGTGCGCACCATGGGTGCGGCCATGCTCTACACCTCCGGCACCACCGGAAAACCCAAGGGCGTCAAGCGTCCGCTGACCGGAGCCGACCCCGACGCGGTGCCGGTGGCCTCGGCCGGCTTCTTCGCGCTGTATGACCTGGTGCCGTTCGACAACCACGTGCACATCTGTGGTTCGCCGCTGTATCACACTGCGGTGCTGAACTTCTCGGCCATCTCTATCCAGCTGGGCCACATGGTGGTGCTGATGGACAAGTGGGATCCCGAGGAGATGCTGGCGCTGATCGAGAAGCACAAGGTCACCCACAGCCACATGGTGCCCACCCAGTTCCGCCGGTTGCTGGCGCTGCCGGCCGACGTGCGGGCGCGCTACGACATGTCGTCGCTGCGCAACATGATTCACGGTGCCGCGCCGTGCCCGCCGGAGGTCAAGCGCCAGATGCTCGACTGGTGGGGCCCGGTGATCACCGAGTACTACGCCGCCACCGAGGGCGGCGGCACCAAGATCAGCGGCGCCGAGTGGCTGGAGCGCCCCGGTTCGGTCGGCAAGGCGTGGCCGTATTCGGTGGTCAAGGTGCTCGACGACGAGGGCAACGAGCTGCCGCCCGGTGAGGTCGGCACCGTCTACATGCAGATGGGCGGATCCAGCTTCGCCTACCACAACGACGAGAAGAAGACCCAGGAGAACCGCGCCGGTGACCTGTTCACCGTCGGCGACGTCGGCTACCTCGACGAGGACGGGTACCTGTTCCTGCAGGACCGCAAGACCAACATGATCATCTCCGGCGGGGTCAACGTCTACCCGGCCGAGATCGAGAACGAGCTGATCATCCACCCGAAGGTGCTCGACGTCGCGGTGTTCGGAGTGCCCGACGAGGACTGGGGCGAGGCGATCAAGGCCGTCGTGCAGCCCGCCGAGGGCGTGGTCGGCGATGACGCGCTGACCGCCGAGTTGATGGAGTATGCGGCGGCGCGGCTGGCGAAGTTCAAGCTGCCCAAGTCAATTGACTACATCGTAGAGATGCCGCGCGACCCCAACGGGAAGCTCTACAAGCGCAAGCTGCGCGACCCGTACTGGGAGGGGCGGGACGCCAAGATCTAGGGGCGTTAGCGGCCGATCACCTCACCGTCGCCGAACGTCATGTCGACGTGGCCCACGATCGACGACATCATCGGCCGCTTGGGCAGGCCCAGCGCGGCCAGCTCGCGGGCGTACGGGTGGGTGCCCAGCTTGAGGCTGGCGCCCCCGATCGCCCCGCGAACCCCGGAAATCTTCATGCCCCAAGGAATTTCCCGGGTCACACCGTCGAGGTGGCTGAACGCTTTGAGCGTCCGCGGCTTCGAGGTGAACAGGCCCGGCACCGGCAGCCCACGGCCGAACTTCATGGTGGCGATGTGCTGGCCGTCGGCGGCCACATCGAAACCCAACCGCCGGCCGTCGCGAACGGTGAAGTCCGCCATGATCTTCGGGAAGCCCCAGATGGTGCGCCCGGCCTCCAGGGTGAACTCCTGATCCACCGGCAGGTGGTGGATGAAAGCCCCGGCGTCACCCAACGCCCGCCAGCCGCTTGCCGTCGACCCCGGCGGGTTGATCATCACCGCGGTACCGAACTCGAGGTAGCGGCCGAGGTCGCCGTCGAGGTAGCGGGCCAGCATCAGGTTCACCACGGCCTGTCCCGGTCGATGCTGGAAGACCTGCAGTCCGCTGTAGTCGATCATGGCTTGCGCGGCGTCCGCCGGGACCGAGAACATGGCGGAATGCACATCTGCCTGACGGACGCGGACGGGCATGGTAAGCACAGTGCCAGCGATCGTGTGCTGCGAAAGAGCCATGACGCCCACTGTAATCCGGAGGATGCTGATGACCGAGGTAATGGCCGATGCAAAGGCGACGACGAAGCCCGACGTCGACCTGACCGACGGCACCTTCTACTCCGACGGTGGGGCGCGCGCCGCCTACAAATGGATGCGCGCACACGAACCGGTGTTCCGGGACCGCAACGGGCAGGCCGCCGCGGCCAGCTACGCCGCGGTGATCGAGGCCGAGCGCAACGCGGAACTGTTCTCCAGTGCCGGTGGCATCCGGCCCGACCAGCCGGGCATGCCCTACATGATCGACATGGACGACCCGGAGCACCTGGTGCGGCGCAAACTGGTCAACGCCGGCTTCACCCGCAAGCGGGTGCATGCCCAGCTGCCCTCAATCGGGACACTCTGCGACACGCTGATCGACGCGGTCTGCGAGCGCGGGGAGTGCGACTTCGTCCGCGATATCGCTGCGCCGCTGCCGATGGCGGTGATCGGTGACATGCTCGGCGTCCTGCCCGAAGACCGTTCGATGCTGCTGGAGTGGTCCGATGACCTGGTCAAGGGGCAGAGTTCACACCTGGATCCGGAGTCGGCGACGGCTCAGGCGGTGATGGAGGCGTTCGCCGGCTGGACCGAATTCACCAGGGGCATCATCACGCAACGTCGTGCCGAACCCACCGACGACCTGTTCTCCGTTCTGGTCAACGCCGAGGTGGACGGCGCGGTGATGACCGACGACGAGATCATCTTCGAGACCCTGTTGATCCTGATCGGCGGCGACGAGACCACCCGCCACACGCTGTCGGGGGGAACCGGGGAATTGATGCGCCACCGCGACCAGTGGGACATGCTGCGGGCCGACTCGAGCCTGCTGCCCGGCGCCATCGAGGAGATGCTGCGCTGGACCTCGCCGGTGAAGAACATGTGCCGCACCTTGACCGCCGATGCCGAGTTCCACGGCACCCAGCTCAAGCAGGGCGAGAAGATCATGCTGCTGTTCGAATCGGCGAACTTCGACGAGGCGGTGTTCGACGACCCGGATCGGTTCGACATCAAGCGCGACCCCAACAGTCATTTGTCCTTCGGCTTCGGTACCCACTTCTGCATGGGCAATCAACTGGCCAGGCTGGAGCTTTCGCTGATGACCGAGCGGGTGCTGCAGCGGCTACCGGACCTGCGACTGGCGGATGGAGCCGAGGTGCCGCTGCGCCCGGCGAACTTCGTGTCCGGCCCGGAGGCGATGCCGGTGGTGTTCACCCCGACCAAGCCGGTGCTGGCGTAGTCGAGCGTGTAGTCAGCGCGGAAATCGCGCGCGAAAATCGCTGGGAGTACACGCTCGTCGCGCCCAGGCGTCCGCGACGCGGGCGAGGATGCCGCCTTCGGTGTCTTCGAGGGTGATCCGCAGGTCGATCCAGCCGAGCCCGGTCACCGTCTCGTGGCGTCGGATGCCTTGGTTGAATCGCCTCGGAGTGGTGCGGTGATGTTCGCCTTCGTAGTCGAGGCCGACGAGGATCTCCTCCCACCCCATGTCCAGCACCGCGACAAGCTGGTGCCATTCGTCGTAAACCGGGATCTGAGTCTGCGGCGGCGGATAGCCAGCCCGGATGAGACGGAGCCGCAGCTTGCTCTCCTGCGGTGAGTCGGCACCGGAGTCGACGAGCGGCAGCGCAGTTCGGGCAGCGCAAATTCCGCGGCGGCCCCGGTATCGCTCGGCCAGCAACTCGACGTCGACGATCTTTAGGTCGGTGGCCTGCCCGAGCGCGTCGATGGCCGCGACGGCCCTGACCTGGGGATAACGGCAGGCAAGGTCCAATGCGGTGCGGGCCGGTGTGGTCGCGGGTATCCCGCCGATCAGTTGGACCTCATTATCGTCCACGCGGTCCGACCAGGTGCGGATGTGCTCGGGCGGTCGACGACAGTCGTATAGCAACTCGGCCGGCGCGTGATCGTCGACCCATTTCGCGCCGTGCAGCGCGGCGGCCGACTGGCCCGCGACGATTCCGCGTCGCCGTGACCACAGCCAGGCGGCTTGGGCCCGCAACACGGCGGTGGGCCGCGTTCCGGCCGGTACATACACGTCTGGATGGATGGCGACGAAGCGGCTCCGCAATGCGTAGGGCGTCAGCCGCCCGGCGCGGACGGCCTCGCTGCCCAGGAACGGTGTCACCATGGCGGGAGTCTGCCAACGACCCCCGACACCTACGCCGAACGTGTTCTGGTTGCGAAAATCCGGCCGGAAAATCGCAATGGTTCCACGCTCGCCGGGAAAGGGCGAGAAGGGGCTCGCCGGGAAAGGGCGAGAAGGGGCCGGGGCTAACCCCGCAGCGACTCGATGATCGCCTCGGTCGGCGAACTCCACGCCAGGCCCAGGTCGGCCAGCGTGGCCGAGTCGTCGGTCGGGGTGGCCGAGGTCAGCAGCCAGGCCGCCTCGTAGCTCAGCGACTCGGGCAGCGGCAACAACTTGCTGGCCAGATCGCTTACCCGGCCGATTCCCTTGAAAACGCTGGGGGCCACCCGGATTCGGCGCACCCGCTTACCCAGGCCCTGCTCCACCGCGGTGATCATCTCGTCGAAGCCGACCATGATCCCGCCGCACAGATACCGGTGCGGGCCGCGGCCGGGCCGCATCAGCGCCTCGTGCACCCGACCGATGTCGCGGACGTCGACCATCGCCATGCCGCCGCGCACCACCGGCGCCACCCGGTATTTCACGATCGGCGCCCAGCCCCGCTCGGTGACGCCGGGCGCGGTGTGAAACGCCGGGCCGACCACGCTGGAGGGGTAGGTGACCACGACCGGGGCGCCCTCATCCTGCAGCCGGCGGGCCACCCGCTCGCCGTAGGCCTTGGTGCGGGCGTAGGCACTGCGCCCGGGCACGGTGGGGGAGTTCGGGCCGATCACACCGTCCGGCGGTGGGAACAGCGCACTGTAGGAGCTGACCGACACCACCGGGTCCAGTCCGGCGGCCACCGCACGGGTCAGGATCGCTTCGGTGGCATGGGCGTTGATGTCCCACATCAACTTCTCTTGCCGGTCGTTGGTGCCGACCACCCCGGCGGCGTGCAGCACCGAGTCGCAGCCGTCCAGCAGTGCGGCCACCACGCCGGTGTCGCGGATGTCGCCGTCGAGCACCTCCAGGGAGCCCAATTCGCGCAGCCGGGGAATGACGGGCTCGTCACCGCAGCCCGGGGCCACCAGCAGGCGCACCGAATGTCCGGCTTCCAGCAGTGCCCGAACGGTGTGTGCGCCGAGGTAGCCGGTGCCGCCGGTGACCGCGACCTGCATCAGCGGTTCTTGAATTCCGGCTTGCGCTTCTCGGCGAACGCCCGCGGCCCTTCTTTGGCGTCTTCGCTCAGGAACACCTTGATGCCGATCTGGGTGTCGAGCTTGAAGGCGTCGTTCTCGTGCATGCCCTCGGTCTCGTGGATGGTGCGCAGCATCGCCTGCACGGCCAGCGGGCCGTTGTTGTTGATCTGCTCAGCGATCTCCAGCGCCTTGTCCAGCGCGGAACCGTCCGGCACCACATGTCCGATCAGGCCCATCTCCAGGGCCTCGGCGGCGGTGATGTGCCGGCCGGTGAACAGCAGGTCACATGCCATCGTGTAGGGAATCTGGCGCGCCAGGCGCACCGCGGAGCCGCCCATCGGGTACAGGCTCCACTTGGCCTCGGAGATGCCGAACTTGGCGCTCTCGCCGGCGATGCGGATGTCGGTGCCCTGCAGGATCTCGGTGCCTCCGGCGATCGCGGGGCCCTCCACCGCGGCGATCAACGGCTTGGTGAGCCGGCGGCCCTTGAGCAACCCGTCGATGCGTGAAGGGTCGTAGCTGCCGTCTTTGAACGAGTCGCCGGGCGCCTTCTTGTTGGCTGCCTTGAGGTCCATTCCGGCGCAGAAGTAGCCGCCGGCGCCGGTCAGGATGCAGGTGCGGATCTCGTCGTCGTTGTCCACGCGGTCCCAGGCATCGACCATGATCGCCAGCATTTCGCCGCTCAAGGCGTTGCGGGCCTCGGGCCGGTTGAGCGTCAGGATCAGGGTGTGTCCGCGCTGCTCAATCAGGGCGTGGGGCTGTTGTGACGACTCGCTCACCGGCGTCCGCCTTTCGGGGATGGGTCCTCGACTTGAAAACGAAATGTAACACGTTCTAGTTTGTGTGGTGTGGCTCTCAACATCGCTGACTTAGCAGAACACGCCATCGACGCCGTACCGGATCGGGTCGCCCTGATCTGTGGCGACGAGCAGCTGACCTACGCGCAGCTGGAGGAGAAGGCCAACCGGCTGGCTCACTACCTGATCGATCAGGGCGTCAAGAAGGACGACAAGGTCGGCCTGTACTGCCGCAATCGCAACGAGATCGTCGTCGCGATGCTCGGCATCGTCAAGGCCGGCGCCATCCTGGTCAACGTCAACTTCCGCTACGTCGAGGGCGAACTGCGCTACCTGTTCGACAACTCGGACATGGTCGCGCTGGTGCACGAGCGCCAGTACGCCGACCGGGTCGCCAACGTGCTGCCCGACACCCCCAATGTCAAGACCATCCTGGTGGTCGAGGACGGCTCCGATCTGGACTACCAGCGCTACGGCGGGGTGGAGTTCGAGGCGGCGCTGGCGCAGGGTTCGCCCGAGCGGGACTTCGGGCCGCGTAGCGCCGACGACATCTACCTGCTCTACACCGGCGGCACCACGGGGTTCCCCAAGGGCGTGATGTGGCGCCACGAGGACATCTACCGAGTCTTGTTCGGCGGCACCGACTTCGCCACCGGTGAGCCGGTCGCCGATGAGTACGACCTGGCCAAGGCCGCCGCCGCCAACCCGGGGATGATCCGCCACCCCATCCCGCCGATGATCCACGGCGCCACCCAGTCGGCGACCTGGATGTCGCTGTTCAGCGGTCAAACCGTGGTGCTGGCGCCGGAATTCGACGCCGATCAGGTGTGGCGCACCATCCATGACCACAAGGTCAACCTGCTGTTCTTCACCGGTGACGCGATGGCGCGTCCGCTGCTGGACGCGCTGTTGGCGGCACAGGGCGCCGAGAACGAGTACGACTTGTCCTCGCTGTTCCTGCTGGCCTCGACCGCGGCGCTGTTCAGCCCCAGCATCAAGGAACGGCTGCTGGAGCTGTTGCCCAACCGGATCATCACCGATTCCATCGGTTCCTCGGAGACCGGTTTCGGCGGCACCAGCATCGTCGCCAAGGGCGAGGCCCACACCGGCGGCCCGCGAGTCACCATCGACAAGACCACTGTGGTGCTCGACGAGGACGGCAACGAGGTCCAGCCGGGCTCGGGCGTGCGGGGCATCATCGCCAAGCGCGGTCACATCCCGGTCGGCTACTACAAGGACGAGAAGAAGACCGCCGAGACGTTCCGCACGATCAACGGGGTGCGCTACGCCATCCCCGGCGACTTCGCGCAGGTCGAGGCCGACGGCAGTGTCACGATGCTGGGCCGTGGCTCGGTGTCGATCAACTCCGGTGGCGAGAAGATCTACCCCGAGGAGGTCGAGGCGGCGCTCAAGACCCACCCCGACGTGTTCGACGCCCTGGTGGTCGGGGTGCCCGACCCCCGCTACGGCCAGCACGTCGCTGCGGTGGTGCAGGCTCGCGGCGACGCCCGGCCGTCGCTGGAGGAGATCAACGCCTGCGCGCGCACCGAGATCGCCGGCTACAAGGTTCCCCGCAGCCTGTGGTACGTCGACGAGGTGAAGCGCTCACCGGCTGGCAAACCCGACTACCGTTGGGCCAAGGAGCAGACCGAAGCGCGGCCGGCCGACGAGGTGCACGCCAAGCATGTGGTGGCCGACAGTTAGCCGTTTTTAACGGCGAGCCACACCCGGCGGTCCATCGCCTGAGCTAATCTCGGTCGATGCAGCGACTTTCGGGAGTAGATGCGGCGTTCTGGTCTGCCGAGACGGCGGGCTGGCACATGCACATCGGCGGCCTGGCGATCTTGGATCCGAGCAACGCGCCTGACTACAGCTTCGAGTTGGTCCGCCGGCTGCTGATCGAGCGACTGCCGCAACTACCGCAGTTGCGCTGGCGGGTCAGCGGCGACCCGCTGGGGCTGGACCGGCCGTGGTTCGTGGAGGACGACGAACTCGACATCGACTTCCACCTGCGACGCATCGGCGTGCCCGCCCCGGGTGGGCGGCGCGAGGTCGAAGAGCTGGTGGGCCGGTTGATGTCCTACAAACTGGACCGGTCCCGGCCGCTCTGGGAGCTCTGGGTGATCGAGGGCGTCGAGGGCGGCCGGATCGCCACCCTGACGAAGATGCACCACGCGATCATCGACGGGGTGTCCGGGGCGGGACTGGCCGAGATCATGTTCGACGTCACGCCGGAACCGCGTCCGCCGCAACCGGAGTCGGTTGGTTCGCTGGCCGGGATCGGCATTCCCAGCTTTGAGCGCCGCGCGCTCGGGGCGCTGGTCAACGTCGCCGTAATGACACCGTTTCGGATCGGTCGGCTGCTGCAGCAGACCCTGCGCCAGCAGATCGCCACGATCGGGCTGGGAGTGGCCCGCAAGCCGCCGCGCTACTTCGACGCGCCGGTCACCCGGTTCAACAACAGTGTGTCGCCGCACCGGCGGATCACCGGCGCCCGTGTCGAACTCGACCGGGTCAAGGCCGTCAAGGATGCCTACGGGGTCAAGCTCAACGACGTGGTACTCGCGATGGTCGCCGGTGCCGCCCGGGATTACCTGAGCAAGCGTGGCGAGCTGCCGGATAAGCCGCTGGTCGTCCAGATCCCGGTGTCGACCCGCACCGAGGACAGTCAGGGCGAGATCGGCAACAAGGTCAGTTCGATGACGGTGTCGCTGGCCACCGACGTCGAGGGACCGGCCCAGCGGCTCAAGATGATTCACGAGAACACTCAGAGCGCCAAGCAGATGGCCAAGGCATTGTCGGCGCATCAGATCATGGGACTGACCGACACCACCCCGCCCGGCCTGTTGCACCTCGCCGCGCGCGCCTACACCGCGACCGGGTTGTCGCACCGGATCGCCCCGATCAACTTCGTCGTCTCCAACGTTCCGGGCCCGTCGTTCCCGCTCTACATGGCCGGGGCGGAACTGGAGTCGCTGGTGCCGCTCGGCCCGCCGGTCATGGACGTGGCACTGAACATCACCTGCTTCTCCTACCGCGACTCGCTGGACTTCGGGTTCGTGACCACACCGGAGGTCGCCGACGACATCGACGAGATGGCCGATGCGATCGAGTCGGCGCTGGCAGATCTGGAGCGGGCCGCTAGCCGGGGAAAATCCCGGACAGGTCGGCGCTGATCGAGTCCGCGGTGCTGATCAGCGCGAAGGCTTCGAAGCCGGCGGCCAGCGTGTACATGTAAGTGTTGTTGGCGATCGGCTGCATGATCGCCTCCAGCAGGTTGCCCGACTGCAGGGCGTCGGTGAACCATTGCAGGTCATAGGTCGGAATGGTGGTGGTGACCGCGGTGATCACATCGGCGGTCGGCAGCAGCGCCGCGTACGCAGTGGAGAACGCCGCGGTCAGGGAGTTCACGACATCGGTCAGGCTGAGGCTGCTCAACGGATCCGGGGCGGCGGAGCTCGACAGGTGCGACAGATCCAGCGAACCCAGGTCGTTGGTGAACGCCTGGATCCCCTGCGGCACGCCGGCCGCCGCCTCGTCGAAGGCCTTGGTCACCATGTCGGTGGCCGGGAACAACCCGAACGGGGTGGGCACGTTCGCCGGACCGGTGTCCCACCCGGAGTCCGGGTCGCCGTACCCCAGGTTCACCAACGGGGTCAGGATCGGCTGCAGCAGGTCGGCAAGCGGCTTGCCGAGGCCGGGAATGAGCAGCAGCGGTTGCAGCAGTGGCAGATAGGGGACCGTCTCGTCCTGCAGCGGAATCCCGTAGTAGGTGGTGGCGGTGTCCCCGACGGTGTCCAGCTTGACCGCCGAGGCCAGCTGCTCGGCGGTCAGCCCCTGATAGGTCGGATGTACGAATTTGATGCCCAGAATCGAATTCAGGTCGGCCAGGAAGTTGATCGGGTAGCGCGGGATGTCGGAGAACCCGTCGTAGGCCTGCATATAGATGGTGGTGGGGTACAGGTCGTCGGGGGTGGCGCCGTTGAACGTGATTCCCAGGCTCGGGATGGTCACCCCGGTCAACCGCTCGAACAGCCCCCCGTCGGGCTGGTTGGGGTCGGCCAACAGTACGAACCCGACATCGTCTTTGGAGATGTGGTCGGCGGCGAGTTCGCTCATGACCATCGAGGAGATGGTGGAGCTCTGCGAGTCGCCGAGCACTGCGACGTGATTGCCTGCGGCAACCTGCTTTTCGATCGCGTCCTTGAGAATCGTCGCGCCCTGGGCTTCGGACTCATCGAGCGTCAGGCTCTTGACCCCGGTGTAGAGCGCGTAGTTGCCTTCCGGGGTGAACAACGCCTGCGGGACGTAGCCGGGGAAGTTGGGCTGCACGTACAGGGTGTTGTTGGTCTCGACGTAGGCGTCCGACGGGATCGGGTCCCCGCTGCCGCCGACGACGAACGCGATGTTCTCGCCGCTGGTCAGTCGGACCGGTGTGGTTTGGGCGCCCACCGCGGGTGCCGCGGTGGGGGCGGCGACGACGCCGGCGCCCAGAACTGCGATCGCGGTGGTCAGATAGGGCCGAAATGCGTGCATGTCCGCCTCCTTCGCAGGGCCGGCCTGCGAAAGCGACGCTAAACCTCTCAGCACAGCCCTACAAGGGGCTACAGGCTGCTCTCAGCTAACGGCCAGGTAGTGCCTGCACCACCCGGATCATCGGGGTCAGCAGCCGCTGCCACAGCGGAGCCGAGATACCCAGCGGCGGGTCCAAGTTCAGGATCCGGGCGGTGGAGACCGTCTGCGACTCGGTGTATTTGAGGATGCCGTCGGCGCCGTGCCGCCGGCCCACCCCGGAGGCCTTCATCCCGCCCATCGGTGCCGCGGTGGAGCCGAAGGCCAGCGCGTAGCCCTCGTCGACGTTGACGGTGCCGGACTTGATCTTCGCGGCGATCGCCTCACCCTGGGCCTTGCTGGCGGCCCACACGCTGGCGTTGAGACCGTATTCGGTGTCGTTGGCGCGTGCGATGGCCTCATCGACGGTGTCGACCGGGTAGATGGACACCACCGGGCCGAACGTCTCGTTGCGCCCGCACTCCATCTCGTCGGTCACGTCGGTCAGCACGGTCGGTTCGAAGAACAGCGGGCCGATGTCCGGGCGGGCGTTGCCGCCGGCGATCACCTTGGCGCCCTTGACTTTCGCGTCGTTGACGTGATTCGAGACGGTCTTGATCTGGTCTTCGGAGATCAGGCTGCCCATGTCGGCGGAGAAGTCGTAGGCGTTCGAGAGCTTCATGGCGCGCACCTGCTCGGCGAACTTCGCGGCGAACTCGTCGGCGACGTCGCGCTCGACGTAGATCCGCTCGATGGAGATGCACAGCTGTCCGGCGTTGGAGAAGCAGGCACGGGTGGCGGCCTTGGCGACTTCGGAAAGGTTGGCGCCCTTGGTGACGATCATCGGGTTCTTGCCGCCCAGTTCCGCGGAGAACCCGATCAGCCGGGACCCGCACTGCTCGGCCAGGGAGCGGCCGGTAGCACTGGACCCGGTGAACATCAGGTAGTCGCACTGATTCACGATCGCGGTGCCCACCACCGAGCCGGGGCCGGGGACCACCGCGAACACGTCGCGGGGCAGACCCGCCTGATAGAGAAGTTCGGCGTTGGCCAGCGTGCAGTAGGGGGTCTGGCTGTCCGGCTTGACCACAACCGCGTTGCCGGCCAGCAGCGCGGGGATGGCGTCCGAAATCGACAGCGTCATCGGGTAGTTCCACGGCGAGATGACACCAACGACACCCTTGGGGTGGTGGTTGACCACGGTCTTGACGATGCCCGGCAATAGCCCCGGTACCCGCTTGGAGGCCAACAGCTTGGTGGCCCGGCGCGCGTAGTAGCGCGCGTTGAGCATGATGTCGAGGATCTCTTCCTGGGCCGCTGAGCGTGCCTTGCCGGTCTCGGCCTGGCAGACGTCCATCAGGAAGTCCCGGTTGGCGATCACCAGGTCGCGGTAGCGCTCGATGATCGCGGCGCGCTCCTTGACGCTGCGCGCTACCCACTGCTGCTGTGCGGCACGGGCCTTGGCGAACGCCGCCGTCACGTCCTCGGTGGTGCCGATCGGGATGGTGGTCAGTGGCTTGCCGGTGAAGACCTCGTCGATGGTCCTGGTCGGACGACTGTCAGGGTCGTCGATGGCGACCAGTTGACGCAGCCGGTCGAAGTCTGCGGCGGATGGGGCGGACATGGCGATCTCCTACTCGCGGGTAACAAGCGGTTAGGGGCCAACCTACCTCCCGCAGCGACCACCCGGTAGCTGGGCGGCATTGGCTTTGAGCCAATCGGTCATCTGGTTGAGTGCGGCCACGCCGGAATCGAAGCTGCCGTTGTTCGGTTGGGCGGCCAGTGCCACTGCCAGCTGGCCGTTCGGTGTGCCCACCACGCCGAACTGCCGCACCAGGTAGCCGCCGCCCGGGCCGGGACCCCAGCCGCCCTTGGTCGGGGCGTCGATGCCGGCCAGACCCCAACGCTGATCGGGGACAGTGTTGCGCATCAGGCTGTAGACGGGTGCGGCAACGGGCATGCACGGCAGGTGGGCGGCGAACACGGCCTGGCGAGCCAGCGGCCACTGGGTCTGGCCGAACGCGCTGAATTCAGGCCGCAGTCGCCGGGATTCGACCGCGGTGCCGGTGTCGCCGCCGGCTCGCAGGACGGCCTGCACCTGCTGGGCGGCCTGCGGTGCCGGCCCGAGCTGGGACCACAACTTCTCGGCGGCGTCGTTGTCGGAGGCGGTGACGGCCCTGGCGGCCAGGTCCTGCGCGTTGGGGCTGTTGGCGTGGATCGCGGCGATCGCCAGCGGCACCTTGATGGTCGACCAGGCGACGCCGTTCTGCAGGTTGCCGAGCGTGCCCGCCCCGTTCTGTCCGACCGGGGCGTAGGCGATGCCGATGCTGGCGGGAATGGTGCCGGCGAACTGGGCGAAGCTGGCTTGTAGGTCCGCGGGGGCTGCGGAGGAGGGGGAGGCCGGCGAAACAGGGGAGGCCAGGGCCAGGGCAGCGGCCAGGGCCGCGACGAGCACTCGGCGAACAGGCATTGCCTCAGTATTGCGCGCAGATCGGCCGAAACGGCGGTGGCCGCTCGGTGCGCCCACCTGCTTGGCGGGCACCCACCGCTTATCGGCCCGAGTGTCTTGCGGGCCGGTGAGCGGGTCGGCCGTTACGTAGCGAGTGCGCTGTACAGCGATTTCTTCGCTTTGTCGATCGCTGCCAGAATTTCGGTCCGGGCCTCGGTGAGCTTGGCCTTCTGCTCGTCAGTACCCGAGAAGAAGATCTTGCGGGCCAAACCGGCCAGTTCGACCAAGCCCCACCGGATCTTGATGACGTCGCCGAACTGTCCGGCCCGAGCCAGGAACGCGTGGGCGGTCTCACTGCTCACGCCGCGCCAGCTCAACAAGTTCTTGCCGAGTTCGCTCAGCGTGGCCACGTCGCCGTCCAACGTGATCAGACCGCGGCCGGCGAGCAGGCCGAACGCGAGGTCCACGACCTCCCGAGGCGGGGTGAAAGCGCCGCCACTGGCCGCGGAGACCCGCTCCACGATCTGGGCGGCATCGGCGGGACCGTCGAGCAGCAGCGCCAGCGTGCCGAATGCCACGCGCTTAAGTCCGAACCTGCGCGAGCCGAAGTCACTCCCGCCGAAACCAAATCCCGGTCCGTCGTGACCGAAGCCGAATCCCGAATCGCCGTGTCCCGGGCCGCAGTGCCCGTGTCCCGGGCCATGACCAAATCCGGGCCAACCGAAGCCGGGCCCACTACCGAATGCGTCGTAGCACATGGGCGTTACTCCTCTTCTGGATGTTGACCCAACCCAGATTAAGTAGCGTGGCTAAATAACGGCCGAGTGGACTATGAGCTGCGTTCGTGCATGCACGATGGGTTCGCGAAAGGTCCGGACTCGAGCCGCCCGGGGGCTGACGGGCTGCGGCCTCAGCGGCCGGCGATGAGGAAAACCGGGTCGGCGCACTCGGTGCCCTCGGCGGACAGCACCCGCTTGAGCACCTTGAACGTCTCGGTGCGCGGCAGCTCGGCGGTCACCCGCACATAGGACGGCCACTGCTTGGGCCCCAGATCGGGCTGGTCGGCCAGGAACGTGCGGAAGTCTTCGGCGTCGAACGACGCTCCGCGGGTCAACACCAGTGCGGCCATCACCTGATCGCCCACCGCGGGGTCCGGGATCGGATACACCGCTACATGGGCGACATCATTGTGCCGCAACAGGATCCGCTCGATCGGTGCGGTGCCCAGGTTCTCGCCGTCCACGCGCATCCAGTCGCCGAGCCGGCCGGCGAAATAGGCGTAGCCGGCTTCGTCCCGGTAGGCCAGGTCGCCGGTGTGGTAGATCCCGCCGGCCATCCGCTCCGCCTCGGCGTCAGGATCACGGTAGTAGCCGCGGAATTGGCCTCGCCCATTGAGATTCACCAGTTCGCCCACCACCCCGGGCGGGCACTCCTGTCCGGTGTCGACGTCGATGATCGCGTTCCCGTCGATCAGCGGGCCCAGTGCACCGGCCGGGGTGTCCGGGGTGCGCGCGATCGCCACCCCGCCCTCGGTGGATCCGAAGGCGTCGACGACGGTGCAGCCGAACCGGGTCGCGAACCGCTCCAGATCCCGCGGCGCGCCTTCGTTGCCGTACAGGATCCGCAGCGGATTGTCGGCGTCGTCGGGCTGCGGCGGGGTGGCCAGCACGTACGACAGCGGCTTGCCGACGTAATTGGCGTAGGTGGCACCGAAACGCCGCACATCCGGAAAGAATCCCGAAGCGGAGAACTTGCGCCGCAACGCGACGGACGCGCCCGCGGCCACGGCCACCGACCAGCCCGCCATGACCGCGTTGGAGTGGAACAACGGCATCGACAGATAGCAGACATCCGAGGTACCCAGGCCGAAACGCTGCGAAAGCATCACCCCGGGGAACGCCGCCTTCCACTGAGTGCAGCGCACCGCCTTCGGGTCACCACTGGTCCCGGAGGTGAAGATCAGCATGAACAGATCGTCGGGGTCGGCGTCGCGGAATGTCACCGGCGTCCCGTCGTGAGCGGCCAACTCCGAAGCCCACGAGGGCGACTCGACATCGATCGCGCCCGCGATGTCCACCCCGGCGGTGTTGTCGGTGAGCACCAGCTGGCAGTCGGCGTGCGCCACGTCCCGTTGCAGAGCGGCGCCCCGGCGGGTGGGGTTCAATCCCACCGGGACCAGCCCGGTCAGTGCCGCTGCCACCAGCACGGTCGAGAACACCGGGGTGTTGCCCAGCAGCACACCGACGTGCGGCGGCTTGTCGGGGTCGAGCCGTGCGGTCAGCGCGGCGCCCAGCCGGGCTCCGGCCGCGATGTGGTCGCGCCAGCTGACGAACGAGTCCTCGAAATACACGCCCCGGTCGTCCACCGCGGCCAGTGGGGTCAGCAGTTCGGTGACATTGGCGGTCGCGTCGGGTAACACCGGTGTCGACATAGCGCCAGCGTAGGGCAGGGGATCAGCGCAGCTTGATGGTGCCGCCGTCGACCATCAGTGTCTGTCCGGTCATGTAGCGGGCGTCGTCACTGGCCAGAAACACCGCGACGCGGCCGATGTCGGCCTCGGGGTCGCCGAACCGGTGCATCGGGGTGCCGGCCAGCAGCCTGTCCTCGATACCGGGGTTGGCCGCCAGGTAGGCCTGCACGCCTTCGGTGAGTGCCAGCGGCGAGATGATGTTGACGTTGATGCCGTCGCCCGCCCACTCATTGGCCGCCACCCGGCTGATCGCCCGGATCGCCTCCTTGGCTGCGGCGTAGGACGCCTGGGTGGGCTGGCCTTCGATACCGGCACCGGAGGCGAAGTTGATCACCGAACCGGCGGTGGCCTTCAGCTGCTCGTGGCAGGCCTGCATCAGCCACAGGGTGGGGTAGAAGCCGGTGGAGAACGACAGGTCGAACATCTCCTGGGTGCTCGTCAGCAGCGGCGCCTGCCGCGAGGCGTGGGCGTTGTTCACCAGCACGCCCACCGAGCCGAACCGCTCCAGGGCGGCGTCGCGGATCCGCGCGGCGCTGGCCTGTACGGAGATGTCGGCGCTGAGATAGCTGACGGCCGAGCCGAGTTCGGCTTCCAGCGCGTGCCCGGCCGTCTCGTTGATGTCGACCACCAGTACCCGGGCGCCCTCCTTGGCGAACGCTCGGGTGATGCCGCGACCGATGCCGCCCGCACCGCCGGTGACGATCGCGACCTTGCCGTCCAACCTCATCGGGTTCCTCCGTTCATTCCGGCGACGCCGGCCGCAAGGAGCCGGCGTGCTTCCTCGTCGCCGTCCAGCGTTCGGGTGATCCGCCGGACGATCTGCCAGCGGCCGTCGAGCCGGCGCAGCTGGAAGTGATGTACCCCGGCGCGGGCCACCAGGTACTTCTTCTGGTGCCGCACCACCAGGATCGATTCGCAGACGGCGACGGCGTCGTCCACATCCACGGTCACCACGGCCGGGCCCAGGAAATGCGTGCTGCCGCCGCTGATCAGCCCTTGATGGGCCTGAGAGCGCACCATCGCGGCGACCTCGGCGCGGCTGTCCATCGACCAGCCCTCCACCTCGTAACTGCCGTCGAGTGCCCACAGCTGCGCCGTGGCGTCGGCTTCGCCGGCGTCCACCAGCGGGCCGTAGGAGGCGATCATTCGCTCGATGGCACGTTCGTCCTCGATGAGGGCCAGCCGGGCCTCCAGTTCGGCGAGTCGGTCGGTCATGGGTTCTCCAGTTCGATGTTGTCGGCCAGCGCCCGCAGGGCCGCCAACTGGTCGCAGTAGTGCTCGACGGACTCCGCGTCGATCGAGCAGTTGATGATGGTGGCACCGACATCGCGCAGCGCGCGCAGCCGTCGTGCGGTGGTGGCAGGGTCACCCAGCGGGTTCAACGGCCCGGGCCCCAACACGACGTCGAAGCCATCCGGAATATCCACGCAGGAAAGCATTTCCGCGAGTGCCCGGCGGCCCAGTCCGAAAGGCATCCAGCCGTCGCAGAGCTCGACGGCGCGTCGCAGCGAGCGACGGGTGCGCCCGCCCACCCAGATCGGCAGGTGTGGTTGCACGGCACAGGGTTCCACGATGACGTCGTTGAAGCGGTAGAACTCGCCGTCATAGCTCGGGCGTGGGTCGGACAGCGAAGCGCGCAGGGCGCGGATGGCGTCGTCGGCGCGGGCACCGCGGTCCGGCCAGGACGCGTTCAGCATGGTGAACTCTGCTTCGATCGAGCCCGCGCCGACCCCGAGCACCACCCGGCCGCCACTGATCCGGTCCAGCGTGCCGTAGGCCTTCGCGATCTCCAGCGGATGGTGATAGCCCAGCACCACGATGGAGGTGGCCAGCCTGATCCGGGACGTGTGGGCGGCCAAGAACGCCAGGGTGGCCACCGGGTCCCAGTAGACGAAGCCGCGGCCCTCGCCCTGGTCGCCGGGGACCGCGACGTGCTCGGAGCAGGTCACGTAGTCGAACCCGAGTTCGTCGGCGGCCTTGGCGATGCGCACCACGTCGTCGATGCCCGCGTCGCGCTCCCACGCCGACGCCACGCCCGGGGTCTGGACCACCACCGGGGTGGAGATGCCGAGCCGCACTAGCCCCCGCCGATCAGCTGCTGCATGAAGCGGTGGGTGCCCAGCACCACCTTGGCCCGGTCCGGGTTGTTGCGGCGCTCCACGTCGGCGCCGTTGCCTCCCGCGATGAACACCGGCCCGTGCGGCAGCTGCTCGAGACCCTCGCGGGCGACGTCGGCCGGCTCGGCGACCTTCATCCCGGGAACGTCGAAGTTCAGCCCGACCCGCGCCATGGCCGGCGTGCGGGTCACCCCCAGCACCAGTTCCAGCACGTGCACATTGTGCTCGCGCAGCTCCAGCCAGAGCCCCTCGGCGAAGATCCGGCCGAACGCCTTCACCCCGCCGTAGATGGTGTGACGCACCGAGCCCAGGTAGCCGGCCATCGACCCGACCATCAGGATGCCGCCGGCGCGGCGCTCTTTCATGCCGCGGCCGTAGTGCTGGACCAGCCTCATCAAGGTGGTGATGTTCAGGTCGATCACCGAGGCGAAGTCGGCCAGCTCGCCGTCCAGGAACTCCTCGCTGCAGGTGTTGGCGCCGGCGTTGTAGATCAGCAGGCCGACAGTGAGGTCGGCGGTCGCCTCGATCACCCGGTCTACCGCGGCGGCGTCGGTGAGATCGGCTGCCAGCGTGCGTACTTCGACGCCATGGCCGCGACAGTCCGCGGCGGTGTCTTCCAGCGGCCCGGGCTTGCGTGCGATGAGCACCAGGTTGATTCCTGCGGCGGCGAGCCGGCGGGCGAATTCGGCGCCGACACCCTCGGACCCACCGGCGATCACCGCCCACGGCCCGTAGTTCGACAGATCAGTCACGCCGAACATCGTCACCCCAAAGGTGGTTTCGCGCGCCGGCCATCTCGCTGGATGAGATACAGCGCCGCCGGCGCGGCCGCTGTGCTGCAATGGACGGCGTGAGCGATCTTGAGAACATCGAGGCCATAAAGCAGGTCAAATACCGCTACCTGCGGGCGCTGGACACCAAGCACTGGGACGACTTCGCCGCAACCCTGGCCGAGGACGTCACCGCCGACTACGGCAAGTCGATGGGCACCGAGCACAAGTTCACCGACCGCGACTCGCTGGTGGACTTCATGCGGTCCTCGTTGCCGGCCAACGTGATCAGCGAGCACCGGGTCAACCATCCGGAGATCACCCTGACCGGACCGGACACCGCATCGGGTATCTGGTACTTGCAGGACCGGGTGATCATGCCCGACTACGACCTGATGCTGATCGGTGCCGCCTTCTACCACGATCAGTATCGGCGCACGGCCGACGGCTGGAAGATCAGCGACACCGGTTATCAGCGCACGTACGACGCCACCATGCCGCTGTCGGGCATTCCCGGTTTCAAGGTGACGCCGGGGGATGCGCTGCACTGCTAAATTCGAGGGATGACCAGGCCCGTCGGAGCTGAGGGCCAAGAGCTGACCCCACCCTCGATGGTGGAGCGGGTGACGTTCATCCTCGACGCGTTCGAACAGCGGCCGACGGCACGGCTGAACCTGGACGAGGTCGTCGCGCGTACCGGGTTGCCGAGGTCGACCACCCACCGCATTCTGCGCCAGCTGGTCGGGTTGCAGTGGCTGGAGTACCGCGGAGCCCAATACAGCCTGGGTTCGCGGGCGTTGGGCCTCGGCGGCCAGGACGGGCTGCACGGCGAGATCCGCAAGGCGGCCGCCGAGCACCTGCACCAACTTCATCTGCGGACCGGGCTGGTGGTGCACCTCGCGGCGCTGGAGGGCACCGACGAGGTCTACCTGGACAAGATCGGCGGGCATTTCGCGGCGACCCTGCCGTCCAAGGTCGGCACCCGGCAGCGGGCCTACCTGACCACCGGCGGGCGAGCGATGCTCGCGTGGCTGCCGCCCGAGGAGATCGACGCCCGATTCGGCCGGCAGCTGACGCACTCAGGCGGCGGTGCGCGCTGGGACCTGACGACTCTGCACCTCGAACTGGCCCACATCCGGCGCGCGCACGGCATCTCGATCGACCGCGGCGCGCGGACCCGCATGCTCGTCGGGGTGGAGCTGCCCAGCGTGGCGGCGGCCATCCACGGCGCCGACGGCCCGGTCGCGGCGATCTGTCTTGCCGGTGCGGCGAACTCGGTGCCGATCGAACGAGTGGTGCCGCTGGTCGCCGAAGCGGCCGCCCGGACCTCGCAGGCGCTGCGTTAGCTGGGCAGGTTGACCAGGCCGAGCTCGGTGTGACCGATGTCGATGCTGATCTTCTCCGCGGTCGCCAGCACCTGGGGCAACAGCTCAGTGCGGACCTGTTCGGCCGAGTAGGTCATCGAGGCCGCCGAAACGTTCACCGCCGCAACGGTGTTCTGGTTGCGATCGCGTATCGGGGCCGCGACCGAACGCAGCCCGAAGTCGGTCTGATGGTCGATGATGCAGAAGCCGTCCCGGGCCACCTGCGCGACCTCGGCAGTCAGTTCCTTGCGCGAAGCGGGGGTGCCGCTGGAATAGGACACCAGCGGAATCGTGCGCATACACTCGTCACGTTTGTCCGGCGGCAGGCCGGCCAGCAGAACCCGCCCCATGGCGGTGGCGGGCGCGGCCAGTCGGGTACCGACCACGATCGTCGTCGCCATGATCCGGCGGACCTGCACCCGCGCGACGTAGACGATGTCGAACCCGTCCAGTACCGCGACCGACGAGGACTCGTTGATGGCCGCCGACAGTTCGGTCAGATGGGGCTGGGCCAGGTCGGGTAGCGACAGGCTGGACAGGTAGCTGGACCCGAGTTCGAGGACGTGCGGCGTCAGCCAGAACTGCGAGCCGTCGGTGGCGACGTAGCCGAGCTGGACCAGCGTGAGCAGAAACCGGCGGGCCGCGGGCCGGGACAGCCCGCAGCGCCGGGCGACGTCGCTGATGGTCTGCCGCGGGTTCTCGTCACTGAAGGCGCGGATGACGCTGAGCCCGCGGGCGAGCGACTGCACATAGTCGCCGGAGGCCGACGCCGGTTCGAGGTCATCGCGCTGCACTGCCATCGTTTGGCCATGGTAAGTCAGGTGAGCTTGGTGAGGGTGAACCTGCTCTCCCGCGAGGCGCCGCCGCACGGCGCGCCCTGCGGCTGCAACTTCCCCTGCAACGATTCCGGGTCGACGGAGAACCGGATGGTGGCCGGCAAGACCTTGCGGTTGTCGCAGCGGATTCCGGCTTCGTCGTATTTGGAGAAGACCCACTCCGAGCCTTCCAGGTGCGCGTCGGTGTCGGTCAATCCCGACGCGGTGGTGATGTGCACGCAACCGCTGCCGCAGGACGTGACGGTCCAGGTGGTGGCGAACGGTGTGTTGCCGGAGTCGGCCGCAAGGTAGGCGTAGCGGCCGGTGAAGCCTGCCGCGTCGTCGCTGCCGGACAGGCCGAAGGTTGCGGTGCCGACCAGGGCGACGGCGGCCGCCGCGAGCAGGGTGACCTTCATTGAGAACCTCCCGGTGTTCGCTATACGTACCATCAGACGTATAGCGAACAGTATGGAGTGCGTCACATCGCTGTCAACCCATGGCGGGCGCCACAGTTCGCGTCCGCGCAATGTGAGCCGCGCCGCGTATTGACATTGAATGTGAACGATTTCATACTGGTCGCTATGCGAACGAACGTACGAAATGCGTACAGCAAGTTGGGCCGGGAATTCTGATGGACCAGCCGCGGCTGCTGGACGGCCGGTTGAAACTGCGCCATCTGGTGCTGGTGGATGTGCTGACCACCCACGGCAGCGTGATCGCCGCGGCTGCCGCGCTGCACATCACCCAGCCGGTCGCGACCCGGACGCTGCGTGATCTCGAAGCGATTCTGGGCGTATCGCTCTACGAGCGCGGTCCGCGCGGGGTGACCCCGACGCTCATCGGCGAGACCTTCACCCGCCATGCCCGCGCCGTACTCGCTCAGCTCACCCAGGCCGGCCGGCACGTCACCGAACTGGCTGACGCGCACCGGGGAACCGTGGTGGTCGGCACCGACCCGGGCGGGGCCAACGAGCTGCTGCTGCGGGCGATCGCGCGACTGAAGGTGGAACGCCCCCAGTTGAGTGTGGTGATCCGGGAGAACGCCCCGGAGGCGCTGTCGGTCGAGCTGGGTGCCGGCCGGCTCGATCTGATCGTCGGGCGGCGCGGACTGACGGTGAACGAGTCCGAGACCCAGACCCCGCTCTACACCGAACCGGTCGGGGTGTTCGCCCGTGCCGGGCACCCGCTGGCGCTGCGGCCCGCGGTGAGTTTCGCCGAGCTGCAGACACAGCCCTGGGTCATCCCCGGCGTGGAGACCGGCCTGCGCCGGGATGTCGAGCACCTGTTCGCCCGGCACGGCATGCCGCTACCGGAGAACCGCATCGAAGTGACCTCTCCGCTGGCGGTGCGGCAACTGCTGCACGACGCCGACCTGGTCGGTCTGCTGCCCGCCTCGGTCGGCTACGACGATCCCGGCCTGTGTCCGCTGCCCATCGGACTGTCGGTCAAGAACGCGATCACCGTCACCACCGCGACCGGGCGCACCGCGAGCCCCGGTGCCGAGGCGTTGATCACCACCTTGCGGGAGCTGGCCGTCGAGCAGTGTCACCTGCCCGACGCGCTCCCCCGGGTCACCCCCAGTCGGGCCTGCTGACAACCGCAGGCCAACAACAGTTATCGAGAAAGGATGAACACATGTCGTTTGTGACGACACAGCCGGAGATGCTCTCCGCGGCGGCGGGCAACCTGCAGGGGATCGGTGCGTCGGTCAATGCGGTGAACGCCGCCACCGCGAGCCCCACGACGGGCGTGGTGCCCGCCGCGGCCGACCCGGTCTCCGCGCTGACAGCGGCCCAGTTCGCCGCCCACGCCCAGCTCTACCAATCGATCAGTGCCCAAGCCGCGGCCATCCATGAACAGTTCGTGGCGATGCTCAGCACGAGTGCGGGCTCGTATGCGGCCACCGAGGCGGCCAACGCCGCCGCCGCCGGATAGCCGAAACAACCATCTAGAGAAGGAGAAAGAACATGCCTACACGTTTTATGACGGACCCGGACGCGATGCGTGCGATGGCGGGCCGTTTCGATGTGCACGCCCAGACGGTGGAGGACGAGGCGCGTCGGATGTGGGCGTCCTCGACGAACATCTCGGGTGCGGGCTGGGGTGGTCTGGCCGAGCGGACCTCGATGGACACCATGGGTCAGATGCAGACCGCGTTTCGCAACATCGTCACCATGC
>NZ_CP084029.1:4081089-4177100 GCF_020181615.1 [Mycobacterium] crassicus | reverse complement strand
GGGCCGCAACTTCGCCGTCATCTACGAGCAGGCCAACGCCCACGGCCAAAAAGTCCAGACGGCCGGCAACAACATGGCCAACACCGACGCCTCCGTCGGCTCCAGCTGGGCCTGACCGTGAAGACCGCCGCATCGACTGCAGCCACTCTCGCGCTGGCCTGCGCCGCCGCTCTCGCGGCGGCGGCTCAGGCCGGTGCCGAAGTCGCGGCGGTACCGGCCTTCGGCGGCCAGTACGCCTACTCCTACTCCGGCGGCACGAACGGCAACCCGTTCGCCACCACCTGGACCGTCACTCCGTGCGGGGACGGCTGCGTGCACGTCAACACTTCGTCGGGTCTTACCGACACCGACGCGCACCTGGTCGGCGGCCGGTGGGTCTTCCAGCGGTACGACGACGCCGGCATCCTCTGTGACAACCACAAGCTGATGCCGGCGACCGTCGAGTTCCGGGTCGACCCGGCCACGCTCAGGGGCGAACTGCAACCGCAGGGCGCTCCCTGCGGGGGCGCTTCACGGATGACCACGTTCACGCTGGCCAAGATCGGGGCGGGCGTGTGAGAACCATGATCGTCGGTGCGGCACTGGTGGGGCTTGCCCTTGCGGGCGCCGCGACCGCCGGCGCCGACGACTTCAACGGCACGTACGCCTACCGGCCTATGACGGCCGACGGTGCCGGCGAGTTCTCCTCGGTGTGGACGGTCGCGCCCTGCGGCGACGACTGCGTCCACATCATCAGCTCCAGCGGGGCCACCGACGCCGACGCCCACCGAGACGGCACCTACTGGGTGTTCGACAGGTTCGTCGACCCCGGCATCGAGTGCCCGGGCAATTCCTACAACCTCACCAAGCGGAAGCTGGCCACCACCATGCGATTCCGCATCAACCCGGAGACCATGCTGGGGCAATATCAGCCGGTGGGGACCCCGTGCGGCGGCACCCCGGTGCCGACTGCCTTCTCGCTGACCAAAACCCTCGGTTGATCAGACTGGAGCGCAGGCATGAAACGTTCGATATTGCTGGCGGGGGTGCTGATGGCCGGCGGTCTTGCGATCGTGGTGGCGCCTGCGGCGCACGCGGACGATTTCAGCGGCACCTATGCGTTCAACGCGCCGGCCCAGGGCTACACCAAGGGTTTCTCGACCACCTGGACCGTCCGCCCGTGCGGCGAGGACTGCCGCCACATCACCACCGCCACGGGCGGCACGAACACCGACGCGCACCGGGAGGGTCCGTACTGGGTGTTCTTCCGCTACTCGGACCCCGGCGTCGACTGCCCCGGTAACGCCTACATCATGACCAGAACGAAAATGCCTGCGACACTGCGCTATACAGTCAACCCAGAGACGCTGATCGGGCAGTTTCAGCCCGAGGGCACCCCGTGCGGCGGTACTCCGATGCCGAGCCGCTTCGACCTGACGAAGCTCTCCTGACGCGGCCCGGTCACACCCGGCCGGTCGCCTCGCCGCCGTAGCCGATGTGATACGGCGGTGATCCGGCCGGCAGCGCGTTCGGCGTGACCAGGCTGCAGTCCGGCGGGCCCTCCGGCAGGTACCCGCCGGCGCCGCCGAACACCGTTATCGAGGTGGGCTTCGGCTGGGTGCAGCGCACCCAGCTGCCGTCGGGATTGACGTCCTCGTCGCAGTACACCAGCTGCCCGTGCACACCGGGCAGGCAGTTCGACGGAAGCGTGCCGCCGGACGGTTGGGCGGCGGCACCGGGCGCGGCGAGCAGGGCGGCGACGGTACCGGAACCCAGTCCCAGCGCGGTCAGGATTTGTCGCAGATGTGCGGACATAATCGAGGCTACCGCTGCATCGCCTTGTTGAGCAGGATGGCGGCCTGCTCGCGCAGAATGTCACGCTGCCTGCCCAACTCGCCCACGGCTTTGCGCAGGCCTTCGAGCTCGTCGCGCTCGCTGAGCGGGCCCTCGGTGGGGTTGTTGGGGTCGAACTCGGTCCAGCGACTGCCCGCCTGTTGCCCGCCGGCGCCCGTCCCGGTGAGACCGGGCACCAGATTGCTGCGCGGGCCCTCCTTGAGCGCGGGGGTGCCGCCCTTGGGTGCGTTGACCATGCTGCCGATCGGCGGGACGCCGCCGTACATGCCGCCCGTCCCGACCGGGCCCTCGACGAGCGGGGTCGCCATCGACGCGAGTTTGATCTTCGGGACATCCCAGCTGCCCGGGACCGACAGCCCACCGATCGACGTGGCGCGCCCCAGCCCGGCCGACATCCCGCTGCCGCCGCCCGAGCCGGCCGGGGCGGCCGAACCGGCCAGCGTCGCCCCCATGGCGTCACCGGACACATCCGAGACCACCGAGGCGGCCGCGGCGGCAGCCCCGGTGCCCAGCGCCGACTGGAACTGCGTCACCCAGGCGTTGACCAGTGGGATCAGCGAGAAGGCGCCGGCATCGCCCCAGACCGCCAGGCCGCTGGACATCGACGACACCGGAGCCAGGTTTCCGAACAGCGTCTCGAGCTGCACCACGGTGGGCGAATCGAACATGTTGATCAGCCACTGCGAGACCGGGTCGGTACCCGTCGTGGCCTGGGCCGCACCGGTGGACAGTGACTGCAGGGCATTGGACACCTGGGTCGAGCCGCTCTGCGCGGCGGCCTGCCCGACGGCGGCACTCTGGCCGCCCTGACCGGCCGGGTTGGTGGCCTGCGCGGGTTGGCTGAACGGCGCCAACGCTGCCGCCGCCGCCGAACTGCCGGCGTAGGTGTACATCGCGGTGGCGTCCTGGGCCCACATCTCGAAATAGTGCGCCTGGGTGGCCGCGATCGCGGGGGCGTTCTGACCGAGGATGTTGGTGGCCACCAGCGATGCCAACAGGCTGCGGTTGGTGGCGATCACTGGCGGCGGAACGGTCATGGCGTGGGCGGCCTCGTAGGCCGCGGCCGCGGACCGGGCCTGCTCGGCGGCCTGCTGCGCCTGCTCGGCGGTGGCGGACATCCAGGCGGCATACGGGGCCGCGGCCGCGTTCATCGATGCCGACGCCGGGCCCTGCCACTGGTGGTCGGTGAGCTCGGAGAGCACCGACCGGTATCCGGCCGCGGCCGTGCTGAGCTCGGATGCCAGCCCGTCCCAGGCCGCCGCCGCCGACAGCATCGGGCCGGAACCGGGTCCGGTGTACATCCAGCCGGAGGTCACCTCCGGCGGCAGCGTTGCGAAATCCATCGTCATGGCGCAATGGCCTCCTTGATCGAGTTGGCAGCCTTGTCGCGCTGGTTGGTCAGGTCGGCGACGATCGCCCGGAGCTTGTCGAGTTCGTTGCGTTCGGAATCGTTGAGCGGGCCGGCAACCCCGGATGTACGACGGCGGGGCAGGCCGGGTGCGGCCTGGTTGCCCAGCTGCGCAACGAGTTTCGTTCGCGGACCGGTGACCTCGCCGGGTTTGCCGGGCTTGTCGATCAGCGCCGGGACCATCGGCACCCCGCCCATGCCGGCTGCTGGTGCCCCGGCCAGTGCCGGGGCGGCGGACGCCAGCGGTGAAGCGGCCGAGGCCAGCCGGATCGGTGTCGCCCAGCTCTGCGGCACCGACAGTCCCCCGACCGCCGCGGCGCGGCCCAGGCCGGCCGAGGCGCCCGCGCCGAGCTGCGGGGTGGCCGCCTTCACCAGCGTCTGGCCCAAGCCGGTGCCGGACACCTCGGACATGGTGGCGGCTGCGGCGGCGCCACCGGCGATGTGCGGGAAGAACGAGTGCCACACCGGGCCGAGCATCTGCATCGGCGACGCGATACCGAGGTAACCCGGGGCACCGAGCGTGGCCAACAGCTTTCCGAGCGTCGTGATCGGTTCGTCGGCGGCGTGATACAGCGGGTTGTTCTGCAGGAAACCGTTTATCTGAGAAAGGAAGTCGACGAACGAGTTTCCCCCGGTGGTGCCGCTCTGCGCGGTCGCCTGGGCGACCGCGGCGGCCTGGTTGCTCTGCCCGGCCGAATCGGTGTGCCGGGCTGGCGGGCTGAACGGTGTCAGCGTGGTGGCGGCCGCTGCGGAGGCCTGGGCGTAGGTGTGCATGGTGGTGGCGTCCTGCGCCCACATCTCGGCGTAGGCGGCCTGGTTCGCCGCGATCGCCGCCGAGTTCTGTCCCATCACGTTGCCGGCCACCAGCGTCTGCAGGTTCGATCGGTTGGCGGCGATCACCGGCGGTGGCACCACGCCCGCGTGCGCCGCCTGGTAGGCCGCGGCGGCCGACCGGGCCTGGGTGGCGGCCCGGCGGGCCTGCTCCGCGGTGGTGGTCATCCACTCGCCGTAGGGGGCGGCTGCGGCGCTCATGGCCGCCGCCGCCGGCCCCTGCCATTGCTCGGTGGCCAGGTTGGTGATGATCGACAGGTATTCGGCTGCGGCCGAAGTGAGTTCGCCGGCCAGCCGATCCCAGGCGTTGGCGGCCGACAGCATCGAGTCGGCGCCCGGGCCGGCATAGAGCCACCCGGAGCTCACTTCGGGAGGCAGCGCTGCGAAGCTCACCGGGCTCACGCCTGGAATGCCTGGTTCATCAGACGCGTCACCGCGTCCTGTTCCATCACCAGTTCGGTGAGTTCGGCGCGCAGGCCGTCGAGTTCTTCGCGTTCCTTGTCGGTCAACGGGTTCACCAGGTCGGGCGTGCCCTGGCCGCCACCGGAGGCGGGCCCGCCCAGCTCTCCGACGATCTTGCTGCGCAGGGTATTCCGCGGGTTGGCACCGGCGCCGCCCCGTGGTGCGTTGACCACGCTGGCGATCGGCGGCATACCGTGCAAGCCGCCCGTGCCGGCGCCGGCCGGCAACGCGGTGGCCGTGGAGGCGAGCTTGACCGGGGTGTCCCAGGTGTGCGGCACCGACAGGCCGCCGATGCCGGCGGCCCGCCCCATCCCGGCAGAGACCCCGCCGCCGGCGGCGGCCTGCCCGGCGGCGGTGCTGACCAGGGTCGACCCCATCGCGGACCCGGACACGTCGGAGATGGTGAACGCCAACGGTGTACCGCCGACGATCGCGGGGAACCAGGAGAAGATCGCCGGGATGACGTAGAAGATCGGCGAGATCGCCAGGAACATGGGTGTGCCCGCGACCGAGATGGCGCCGCCGAGGGTCTGGAGCGGGAAGTTGGCCGCCTGATACAGCGGGCTGTTGGCCAGAAAGTTGTTGATCTGCGTGAGGAAATCGAGCAGCGGGTTGCCGCTGGCCATCGAGCTCAGAATGTTCGACGCCTGGGAGCTGCCGCTGTGAGCCACAGCCTGGCCGACCGCAGCAGCCTGGTTGCCCTGGCCGCCCGGGTCGGTGTTCTGCGGTGGTTCGGCAAGCGGCGACAGGGTTGTCGCCGCGGCGGAACTTCCGGCGTAGCCGTACATGGCGGTGGCGTTCTGGGCCCACATCTGTCCGTAGGCGGCCTGGTTGGCGGTGATCGCCGGGGTGTTCTGCCCGACGATGTTGGTGGCAACCAGCGACTGCAGGTTTGCCCGATTGGCGGCGATCACCGGCGGCGGAACCACCGCGGCGTGCGCCTCCTGATAGGCCGCGGCTGCGGCGCGGGCCTGGGCGGCGATCTCGCGGGCCTGCTCAGCGGTGGTGCTCATCCACTGGGCGTACGGGGCGGCGGCGGTGGTCATCGCGGTGGCGGCCGGGCCCTGCCACGGGTCGGCGATCAACTGGCCGATCACCGCTTGGTAGTCCGCTGCGGCCGAGCCGAGTTCGACGGCGAGCTGGTCCCACGCTGCCGCAGCCGAGAGCATCGGCGCGGCTCCCGGCCCGGAGTACATCCATCCGGAGGTCACCTCCGGCGGTAACGCCGCAAAGTTCACGGTTGTCTCCCATCCTTCGCGACAAGCATCTGATGGCGGGCCGCGGTGCGTAAAATGCCGAATTCGTTGTCGGCTATAGCCGATCGGGCATAGCGGGCCGGCGTCGCCCGGTGTGCCGAGCTCCCGATTGACTTCGGCTGTGAGCCGACTCATACTGAACGTTATGCGTACTACTGTACGAAGAACGTACATATGACTCAGCTGATGCCGCCCATCATCACGCCCCCGCCGACGCCGCCCGAGCCGCAGCACCGGCTCGCCCGTTATGCGTGGCCCGCGCTACTGTCCATCGGAATCCTCGCAGTGGCAGTGGGAATTTCGCTGTTAGTGGTGCCAGAACGACTGGTTCCGGCGCTCCTCGGCGGCTATCTGATCCTGTCGGGGATCGGCCAGCTTCCGGTCCCGTTCGGCAGCCACCTCGGCAGCAGCAGGGTGCTGGCCCTGCTGGCCGCCGACGGCTACGTCATCTTCGGCACGCTCTGCCTCAACAAGGCGTTTATGGCCCCGGCACTGATCGCGCTGTGGACCGCCCTGGCGATGATCGTGCGCGGACTCACCTGGCAGAACGCGACACTGATGAACAAGGCCATGCCGTCGCACGGACTGCAGGGCCTGGCCGGCCTGGTCGTGCTGCTCTGCGGCAACCTGATTCTCGCGGTTCGGCCCGCCACGCCGGCAGCGCTGGCAATGCTGGCCGGACCGGTGCTGATGCTGGTGGGCGCGCTGGAGATCATCACCGCGATCGGTGTCCGGCGCAGCGGCGCCGACCCTGAACCCGACCCTCAGGAGGAAACCCGTTGAGTCCCGCCATGACCGGCGAACTGCCGACCGTGACAGGCCTGCTCGCGCCATTGGCCGAGATCGAGGACCGCGGAATCCACTTCGAAGGAACCTTCACCAGTTGGCGGGATCATCTCCGGCACGCCGCGGCGATCGCGGCGGTGCTGAGTGAGCGCCTCGACCCGGCGCGGCCGCCACATGTCGGGGTGCTGTTGGAGAACACCCCGTTCTTCTCGGCGCTGCTCGCCGCGGCCGGCATGTCCGGCATCGTCCCGGTGGGCCTGAACTCCGTGCGCCGCGGTGCGGCGCTGGTCCGCGACATCGAACAGGCGGACTGCCAACTGGTTCTGGCCGACACCAAATCAGCCGCGGCGCTGGGAGATATACCGCACATCAACGTCGACTCGCCGTCCTGGGCGGGTGCCGTGGCCGCCCACCGCGACGCGCCGGTGAGCTTCGCCGACACCGCATCGAGTGACCTGTTCATGCTGATCTTCACCTCCGGGACGAGCGGGGATCCGAAGGCGGTCCGGTGCAGTCACGGCAAGGTCGCGTTCGCCGGTCAGATGATCGTCGACCAGTTCGCGTTGGCCTCCGACGATGTCTGCTACGTGGCGATGCCGTTGTTCCACTCGAACGCGATCCTGGTGGGCTGGGCGGTGGCCGCCGCCTGCCGCGGCTCGATCGCCTTGCGGCGCAAGTTCTCCGCGTCGCAGTTCCTCCCCGACATCCGCCGTTACCGGGCCACCTACGCCAACTATGTGGGCAAGCCGCTGGCGTATGTACTGGCCACGCCGGAGTGTCATGACGACGCCGAGAATCCGCTCCGCGCGGTCTACGGCAATGAGGGCGGTGCACGTGACATCGAACGCTTCGCCCGGCGGTTCGGCTGTGTCGTCGCCGACGGTTACGGCTCGACCGAGGGCGGGGTGTCGATCGGCCGCACGCCGGAGACCCCGGCCGGCGCGTTGGGTCCGCTTCCGGACGGTGTCGACATCGTCGATGTCGACACCGGGCAGCGCTGCGGACCCGGGCGGACCGGCGAGTTGGTGAACAGTTCCGGCGCCGGCGGATTCGAGGGCTACTACAACAACCCCGGTGCCGACGCCGAACGCATGCTGGACGGCGTCTACCGCACGGGGGACCTGGCCTACTGCGACGACGAGGGCTATGTGTACTTCGTCGGACGGCTCGGCGACTGGCTGCGGGTCGATGGCGAAAACCTCGGCACCGCACCGATCGAACAGGTGCTGCTACGGCATCCGGCGATCACCGAGGCCGCCGTCTACGCGATTCCCGACCCGGTGGTGGGCGACCAGGTGATGGCCGCCCTGGTGCTGGTACCCGAGGCCGACTTCGACCCGGAGGAGTTCCGCGCGTTCCTTGCCGCGCAGGGTGATCTCGGGCCTAAACAGTGGCCGGTCCACGTGCGGGTCAGCGCGGATCTGCCCCGCACCGCCACCTTCAAGGTGCTCAAACGTGAGCTGGCGGCCGAAGCGCTGGCCTGCGCCGACCCGGTGTGGCAGATCCATTCCCACTCGCACCGGCGCGGGAGTTGAGTATGTCGACGACCGGACGCCTGAGCGGTCGGGTCGCGGTGATCAGCGGCGGCGCTCGCGGGATGGGCGCCGCGCACGCCCGGCTGCTGGTCGCCGAAGGCGCTGCGGTGGTGTTGGGTGACCTCCTCGATGACGCCGGCACGGCCACCGCCGAAGAACTCGGCGAGGCAGCTCGCTTCGTGCACCTGGATGTCACCCGGCCCGATCAATGGCGCGACGCGGTCGACACCGCGGTCGGGGAGTTCGGTTCGCTCGACGTCCTGGTCAACAATGCCGGAATCGTCAATGGCGGGCCGCTGCACGACTACGAACTCTCGGCATGGCAGCAGATCATCGACATCAACCTCACCGGAACGTTCCTGGGAATCCAGGCCGTAGCCAAGACGATGGTCAGCCGGCGCCGCGGATCCATCATCAACATCTCGTCGATTGAAGGCCTGCGCGGCAGCCCGTTCTCGCACGGCTATGTCGCGTCGAAATTCGGGGTGCGTGGCCTGACCAAATCCGCGGCGCAAGAACTCGCGCCCTACAACGTGCGGGTGAACTCGATCCACCCCGGCATGGTCCGGACCCCGATGATCGAGGGCATCGCCGAAGACCTGCTGCCGATCCCGCTGGGCCGGCCCGCCGAGCCCGAGGAACTGGCGCAGTTCGTGTGTTTCCTGGCCAGTGACGACTCGTCGTATGCGACCGGCGCCGAATTCGTCGTCGACGGCGGGCTGATCAGTGGGGTCCCGCACAACCGGTGATACGCGTGCCCATCTCGCTCACCGGTATCGGCGATTGACCCTGCGTTCGCACCGGCCGCAGACTCGCGGCCATGGCGAACGACGCAACTCCCGACCCGTTCGCACCGGCGACCCTCGGTCCGGTGCGGCTGCGCAATCGGATCATCAAGGCGGCGACCTCGGAAGGCCGGTCGCCGAAAGGCCTTGTCACCGAAGAACTCATCGACTTCCACCGCCGCTACGTCGACGGTGGGGTGGGCATGACGACGCTGGCCTACTGCTGTGTCGCACCGGAGGGTGCCAGCGCGCCGGGCCAGATCCTGATGAGCCGCGATGCGATACCGGGACTGCGCAGGTTCACCGACAGCATGCACGAAGGCGGCGCGGCGGTTTCGGCGCAGTTGGGCCACGCCGGTGTGGTGGCCTCCAAGAAGGTCACCGGCGCCACCCCGATGGCGCCGAGCCGGTACTTCAACCCCTCGAGCATGCAGTACTGCCGGGGAATCTCGACCGCTGAGATCGCCAGGGTTGTCGACCAGTTCGGGGCAGCGGCCGACGTCGCCGTGCAATCGGGCTTCGACGCGGTGGAACTGCATTTCGGCCATCTGTATCTGCCCAGCTCATTTCTGAGCCCGAAACTGAACCGGCGCAAGGACTCCTACGGCGGCAGCATCGATGACCGCAGCCGGTTCGTCCGGGAGATCGCCCGCCGGGTCCGGGAAACCGTCGGCGACAAGATCGCGGTGATCGCCAAGATCAGCATGGACGACGGTGTCCGCGGCAGCATCTGGCTGACCGAGTCGCTGCGCACCGCACAACTGCTGGACCAGGATGCGAATCTCGACGCCATCGAACTCACCCAGGGCTCATCGGTTCTGCGGCAGATGTATCTGTTCCGCGGCGACGTGCCGGTCGACGAGTTCGCCGCGGTGATGCCGCAGCCGCTGAAAGCCGGGGTCCGGATGTTCGGCAAGCAGATGATGGGCCAGTACCCCTATCGGGATCTGTACATGCTCGAATCTGCCCGTCAGTTCGTGCCGTTGATGCGCAGCACCAAACTGATCCTGTTGGGTGGCATCACCAACCACGATCATCTGGTCACCGGCCTGCGAGAAGGTTTCGAATTCGTCGCGATGGCCCGGGCGCTGCTGCGTGAACCCGATCTGATTCGCCGAATGATGGATGACCCGTCGGTGCGAAGCCGGTGCAATCACTGCAACAAGTGCATGGTGACGGTATTCGGGCGGACGCACTGCGTGCTCGACCCGCAGCAGCGCTACCGAAAGCCGGCGGCTGCCGACTTCGCCGCCGGTCACCCAGTGGATATGGAGAGCAGATGATCCTGGACAGTTTCCGGCTCGACGGCCGGGTCGCCGTCGTCACCGGCGCCGGACGCGGGATCGGCGCGGCGATCGCGGTGGCGTTCGCCGAGGCCGGTGCCGACGTGGTCATCGCGGCCCGCACCCGGTCGCAACTGGAGTCGGTCGCCGAGCAGGTTCGTGCCGTCGGCCGTCGCGCCCACGTGGTCGAGGCCGACCTCGCGGAGCCGGAAACCGTTGCCGGACTGGCTAGCACCGCGGTGGCCGAATTCGGCCGGCTGGATATCGCGGTCAACAACGTCGGCGGCACCGTGCCCGGCCCTCTGCTGAACACGTCCACGAAAGATCTGGTCAAGGCGTTCGAATTCAACGTCGGCACCGCCCATGCGCTGACCAGTGCCGCGGTCCCGTTGATGCTCGCGCATGCCGGCGGCGGCGCGATCATCAACATCACCTCCGCGGTCGGGCGGATGGCCGGGCGGGGCTTCGCCGCCTACGGCACGGCCAAGGGTGCGCTGGCGCACTACACCCGACTGGCTGCCGCGGACCTGTGCCCGCGAATCCGGGTCAACGGGATCGCCCCCGGGGCGATCCTGACCTCATCGCTGGACATCGTGGCCGCCAACGAGCAGCTGCGCACGCCGATGGAGAACGTCACGCCGCTGCGCCGGCTCGGCGAGCCGGCCGAGATCGCTGCTGCCGCCGTGTTTCTGGCGTCACCCGCTGGGGCCTACCTGACCGGCAAGATCCTCGAGGTCGACGGCGGGCTGACGTTTCCGAACATGGAGCTGCCGCTGCCGGACCTGTGAAGGCCCGGCAGGTCCGGACCGCCCTAGACCGGGGTCTCGGCCAGTTCGCGGCCGATGGACAGCAACTGTCCGGTGGCGCCGCCGAGGGCGAACTCGGTCTGCTTGGCGGCCAGGAAGTAGCGGTGGATCGGGTGGTCGATGTCGATGCCGACCCCGCCGTGGATGTGCACGATGCTGTGCGCCACCCGGTGCCCGGCCTCAGCGGCCCAGAACGCGGCAGTGGCCACGTCGGTGGACGCCGGCAGCCCCTCGCCGACCCGCCACGCCGCCTGGGTCAACGTGAGCCGCAGCCCCTTGACGTCGATGTAGCCGTCGGCCAGCCGCTGCGAGACCGCCTGGAAGCTGCCGATCGGCTTGTCGAACTGTTCGCGCTCGCGGGCGTACTCGGCGGTCAGCGCCAGGCCGCGCTCCAGCACCCCCAACTGGTAGGCGCTGCGTCCCAGCGCGGCCAGCAGGGTCAGGTACTCGAGCACCTCGGCGCCGCCGACCAGCCGGCCGGCCTCCAGCTCGGTCCCGGACAGGTCGAGGTGTCCGACGCTGCCTAGCCCGGTGGTCTGCAGCGGGGTCACCGTCACGCCGGGGTCGGTGGCGGCCACCAGGAAAACGCTGGTGCCGGAATCGGTTTCAGCCGGCACCAGGAAGGCGTCGGCCGCCGAAGCGAACGCGACCTGGGTGCGGCTGCCGGTCAGCCGGAAGCCGGCACCTGACGAGGCGGCCCGCACCGGCCCCTCGCCCATGTCGCCGTCCAGCGCGACGGTCAGGATCTTCTCGCCGGCCACCGCCGGAGCGCCCCAGGCCTGCTGCAGCTCGGCGGAGCCGAACTTCGCCAGCGCCCCGGAACCCAGCACCACCGAGTCCAGGTAGGGCACCGCGGCAAGCTGGCGTCCCAGGGCGGTCAGGATCGCCGACTGCTCCAGCACGCCGAACCCGCCGCCGCCGAGCGACTCACTGGCAGCGCTGGACACGACGTCGGCGTCGACCAGCTTGCGCCACAGGTCGGTGTCGAAACGCTGCTCGAACCCGTCCAGCTCCCGCTGGCGTTCGGGGGTGCAGACCGCGTCGACGATGGTGCCGACCAGGCCCGAGAGGTCTTGGGCCGCTTCGGTAGTGGTGAAGTCCATGAGTTTTACGCCCTCCAGATGGGATGGTCAGATCAGCGATTGCGGGGCAGGCCGAGAGCGACCATGCCGATGATGTCGCGCTGCACCTCGTTGGTGCCGCCGCCGAAGGTCAGGATCAGGCAGGCCCGGTGCATGCGTTCCACCCGGCCGCGCAGCAGAGCGCCGGGGGAGTCCTGGCGCACGGTGGCGGCGGTTCCCAGCACCTCCATCAACAGCCGGTAGGCCTCGGTGGCCAGCTCGGTGCCGAACACCTTGGCCGCCGAGGCGTCCGCCGGGGACGGGGCGGCGTCGGAGGCCGAGGCCAGCTCCCAGTTGATCAGCTTGAGCACCTCGGCCTTGGCGTGCACCCGGGCCAGGTTGAGCTGCACCCATTCGGAATCGATGATCCGGCCGCCGCTCGCGTTCTTGGTGTTCTGTGCCCACTCGCGCACCTCACCCAGGGCGAGGAAGATCGGCTGCGCCGACACCAGGGCGACTCGTTCGTGGTTGAGCTGGTTGGTCACCAGCTTCCAGCCCGCGTTCTCCTCGCCGACCAGGCTGCTCACCGGCACCCGGACGTCCTGGTAGTAGGTGGCGCTGGTGTCGGGTCCGGCCATGGTGTGCACCGGTGTCCAGGAGAAGCCCTCGGCGGTGGTGGGAACGATCAGCATCGAAATCCCGCGGTGCTTCTTGGCCTCGGGGTTGGTTCGCGCGGCCAGCCACACGTAGTCGGCGTAGGCGATCAGCGACGTCCACATCTTCTGGCCGTTGATCACATAGTCGTCGCCGTCGCGTACCGCGGTGGTGCGCAGCGAGGCCAGGTCGGTACCGGCGCCCGGCTCGGAGTACCCGATCGCGAAGTGCAGTTCACCCGCGGCGATCTTGGGCAGGAAGAACTTCTTCTGCTCCTCGGTGCCGAAGGCCATGATCGTCGGGGCCACGCTGTTGATGGTCAGGAACGGCACCGGGGCCCCGGCGATCGCGGCCTCATCGGTGAAGATCAGCTGCTCCATGGACGAGCGCGCCTGGCCGCCGTACTCCTTGGGCCAGCTCAGGGTCAGCCAGCCGTCCTTACCCATCTGGGCGACGGTCTCCCGGTAGACGTTGCCGGTGCCGTACTCACCCTGCGTCGAGCTCAGTGCCTCACGACGCTCCGGGGTCATCAACGTAGTGAAGTAGGACCGCAGTTCCTGACGCAGCTCTTCTTGTGCGGGTGTGTAACTGATCTGCATCGGGTCGTCCTTCGGTGGTGATCGTGGTCACGATAAGATTCATTGCGATAGCTCGTTGTAACACGTTCTAGTCTCGGGGTCCAACGACTCTAGCTCGTCGCGTGTGCGGGCGGTTGGATCGTATGCTGGCAGTAGCGGACGATGGCGGCCGGAAATGACCGGCCGACGCAGGCTTTCTACAGGAGATTGTGATGCGCGTTGAGGTGGATCTGGATCGTTGCGAGGGCAACGCGATTTGCGTCGGAATCGACCCCGACCTGTTCGAACTGAACGATGACGAGCAGGCCGTCGTGAAGATCGCACCGGTGCCCGCGGACCGCGAAGCCCACGCCATGCAGGCCATCGCCGAGTGCCCCCGGGCAGCGTTGCGGCGGGTCGACGACTAACCTTTCGCCGGCAGGCAACTAGAGGTATTCATAACTGCCGGCGACGAAGAGCGCGCCGGTGATGAACAGGAGCGCTACATGACTGCGAACGACAACGCGATCGATCTGTCCGGAAAGGTCGCCGTGGTGACCGGCGCGGCCGCCGGGTTGGGCCGGGCCGAGGCGGTCGGGCTGGCCCGGTCCGGAGCGACCGTGGTGGTCAATGACATCGCTCCTGCGCTGGAGTCCTCGGACGTCATCGACGAGATCGCCGCGGCCGGTGGCAAGGGTGTGCCGGTGGCCGGTGACATCAGCCAGCGGTCCACCGCCGACGAGCTGGTCAGCACCGCCGACGGCCTGGGCGGGCTGAACATCGTCGTCAACAACGCCGGGATCACCCGGGACCGGATGCTGTTCAACATGTCCGACGACGACTTCGACGCCGTGATCGCGGTGCACCTGCGCGGGCACTTCCTGCTGACCCGCAATGCGGCCGCCTACTGGCGCCAGAAGGCCAAGGACGCCGAAGCCGGGACGGTCTACGGCCGCATCATCAACACCTCTTCGGAGGCCGGGTTGATGGGCCCGGTCGGGCAGGCCAACTACGGTGCGGCCAAGGCGGGGATCACCGCACTGACGCTGTCGGCGAGCCGGGCGCTGAGCCGCTACGGCGTTACCGCCAACGCGATCTGCCCGCGGGCCCGCACCGCGATGACCGCCGATGTGTTCGGCGAGGCCAAGGTCGGTGAAGGCGAGGTCGACCCGCTGTCGCCCGAGCACGTGGTGACCCTGGTCCGGTTCCTCGCATCGCCTGCCTCGGCCTCGGTCAGCGGACAGGTCTTCGTGGTCTACGGACCTGAGGTGACGCTGATGGCCGCGCCGACGGTGGAACGGAAGTTCAGCGCCGGCAGTCAGGCATGGGACCCTGCCGGGCTCTCCGACACGCTGGCGAATTACTTCGCCGGTCGCGACCCGGGGCGGACCTTCTCGGCCTCTGAGCTGATGGCGACCGATTAGAACGCGTTTCAGCGAGGTGTGCGTCACAATCGATCTGACCAGGAAAAATAACGGACTTTGCCCAGCTTAACGTGGTCTTTGACACTGCGAACGTGTTCTAGTTAGTATGATCCGGCTCACGTCGGGCGGCGTCTGAAATGCGCGAATGACGTCAACTTCACGACGTGGCCGGATACAGTTTTGCGACCACCGGCGGCCAGGCTGCCCGACCTAAGGGAAGGACTTGCCTTGATCGAACAGCTCACGGTTCCGGCCCGGGCCGTGGGTGGCTTCGTCGAGATGTCGCTGGCGACTTTTCGGGCGATGTTCCGCCGGCCTTTTCAGTACCGTGAGTTCCTCGACCAGACCTGGATGATCGCGCGGGTGTCGCTGGTGCCGACTCTGCTGGTGGCCATCCCGTTCACCGTGCTGGTCGCGTTCACCATCAACATCCTGCTGCGTGAGATCGGCGCCGCCGACCTGTCCGGCGCCGGGACCGCGTTCGGCACCATCACCCAGCTGGGGCCGGTGGTCACCGTGCTGGTGGTGGCCGGTGCGGGCGCCACCGCCATCTGTGCCGACCTGGGCGCCCGAACCATCCGCGAAGAGATCGACGCGATGCGAGTCCTGGGCATCGACCCGATCCAGCGGCTGGTGGTGCCCCGGGCGCTGGCGTCGACGTTCGTCGCGCTGCTGCTCAACGGGCTGGTGTGTGCCATCGGCCTGGTGGGGGGCTATGTGTTCTCCGTCTTCCTGCAGGGCGTCAACCCGGGGTCGTTCATCAACGGGCTGACCGTGCTGACCGGGCTCGGGGAGCTGGTGATGGCCGAGATCAAGGCGTTGCTGTTCGGTGCGGCCGCTGGGCTGATCGGCTGCTACCTCGGGCTGACCGCCAAGGGCGGCCCGAAGGGTGTCGGCAACGCGGTCAACGAGACCGTCGTCTACGCCTTCATCTGCCTGTTCGTGATCAATGTGGTCATGACCGCGATCAGTGTCCGGGTGCTGGTGAAATGAGTTACGACGCCACACTGAAGTTCCGGCGGATGTTCCGATGGGCACCCAAGGCCGTCGACGACTTCGGCGAGCAGGCCCTGTTCTACGCCGAGTCGATCCGCTACGTCCCGAACGCGCTGACCAAGTACCGCAAGGAGACGGTCCGGCTGATCGCCGAGATCACCATGGGCACCGGCGCGTTGGCGATCATAGGCGGCACAGTCGGGGTGGCCACCTTCTTGACCCTGGCCTCCGGCGGTGTGATCGCGGTACAGGGCTTCTCATCGCTGGGCAACATCGGCATCGAGGCGTTGACCGGCTTCCTGTCGGCGTTCCTCAATGTGCGGATCGTGGCACCGGTGGTCGCTGGGATCGCCCTGGCCGCCACCATCGGCGCCGGCACCACGGCCCAGCTGGGCGCCATGCGGGTGGCCGAGGAGATCGATGCCGTCGAATCGATGGCGGTGCACGCGGTGTCCTATCTGGTGTCCACCCGGTTGGTGGCGGGATTGATCGCGATCATCCCGCTGTACTCACTGTCGGTGCTGGCGGCGTTCTTCGCCGCTCGGTCCACCACGGTGTTCATCAACTCACAGTCGCCGGGGCTCTACGACCATTACTTCGACACCTTCTTGATCCCGACCGACCTGCTGTGGTCATTCCTGCAGGCGATCATCATGTCGATCGCGGTGATGCTGGTGCACACCTACTACGGCTTCAACGCGGCCGGCGGTCCGGTGGGCGTCGGTATCGCCGTCGGTCAAGCCGTCCGGACGTCACTGGTCGTTGTGGTAGTCATTACCTTGTTCATCTCACTTGCCGTCTATGGCGGGTCCGGCAACTTCAACCTCTCGGGATAGCAAGGCAGATGCAAGAGCACACGGGATCGAGGCGTACCCAGGTACGGATTGCCGCGGCAGTCCTGGGTGCAATCCTGCTCGCCGCCACCGCCTTTACCTACTTGTCCTATGTATCGGTCTTCAGCTCGACCGACAAGGTCATCGTCACCTCGCCGCGCGCCGGCCTGGTGATGGAGCAGGACGCCAAGGTCAAGTACCGCGGCATCCAGATCGGCAAGGTCAAGACGATCAGCTATGCGGGCAAGGAAGCCAAGCTCACCCTGGCCATCGACAGCTCCGCCATGCACTACATCCCCTCGAACGCCGCCGTGCACATCGCCGGCAACACCGTCTTCGGCGCCAAGTCGGTGGAGTTCGTCCCGCCGGCGGAGCCGTCGGGCACTGTGTTGCGCAACGGCGCCACCGTGCCGGTGACCGAGGTGCAGCTGGAAATCAACACGCTGTTCCAGAAGCTCACCGACTTGCTGGACAAGATCGACCCGGTGCAACTCAACGGATCGGTCAGCGCGCTGGCCGAGGGCCTGCGGGGCAACGGCGACAACCTGGGCGCGCTGCTGTCCGGGCTGAACGGCTACCTGGAGAAGTTCAATCCCAAACTGCCGCAGCTGCAGTCCGGCTTCGCCAAGACCGCGGTGGTCGGCAACATCTACGGTGACGCTGCCCCCGACTTGGCGAGGACCTTCGACAATGTGCCGACGATCAGCAAGACCCTGGTCGACCAGCGCGACAACCTGAACACGGCGCTGCTGGCCACGACCGGGCTGGCCAACAACGGCTACGACACCATCGCCCCGGCCGCCGACGACTTCATCGCCGGCATCACGCGGTTCCGCGCGATGGGCAGCCTGCTGGCCGAATACTCCCCGGAGTTCGGTTGCCTGTTCCAGGGCATCAAGGGAGCGATGGAGAAGTTCGGCCCGTCGATCGGCGGCACGAAACCGGCGCTGTACGTACAGTCCAACTTCCTTCCGGGCGCGCCGGCCTACACCTACCCGGAGAGCCTGCCGGTGGCCAACGCGACCGGCGGCCCGAACTGCCGTGGCCTGCCGGACATCCCGAGTAAGCAGTACGGCGGCTCCTGGTTCCGGTCCCCGTTCCTGGTGACCGACAACGCCTACATCCCGTTCCAGCCGAACACCGAGGTGCAGTTCGATGCACCGTCGACCGCGCAGTTCCTCTTCAACGGCGCCTACGCGGAACGGGATGAGTTCTGATGAACACTCGCGGGACCACGATCAAGGTCGCCATCTTCACCCTCGCCATGTTGCTGGTGTCGGTGGGGCTGGTGGTGGTGTTCGGCGAGTTCCGGTTCGCGTCCAAGCACACCTACCATGCCGATTTCGCGACCGCGTCGCGGCTCAAGGGCGGCGAGGACGTGCGGATCGCCGGAATTCCGGTCGGCACGGTGAAGCGCGTGGAATTGACCCCGAGCAACAGCGTCGCCGTCACCTTCGACGTCGACAAGCGCTACCAGATCTACGACACGACGCGCGCGCTGATCCGGTACGAGAACCTGGTCGGTGACCGGTACCTGGAGATCGCATCGGGGGCGGGGGACCTGCGTAAGCTGCCGCCCGGAGGCACCATCGGCCGGGAGCACACCCAGCCGGCACTGGATTTGGACGCGCTGTTGGGCGGGATGCGCCCGGTGCTCAAGGGCCTGGACGGCACCAAGATCAATGAGATCAGCAATGCGATCATCGAGCTGTTGCAGGGCCAGGGCGGGGCACTGACGCAGATGCTGGCCAGCACCAGCTCGTTCACCACCACGCTGGCCTCCCGCGACCAGCTGATCGGCGACGTGATCACCAACCTCAACACGGTGCTGGCCACCGTCGACGACAAGAGCGCACAGTTCGACGCCACCGTCGATCGGCTGCAGCAGCTAATCAGCGGTCTGGCCGAGGGCAAGGACGCGATCGCCGGTGCGATCGGCCCGCTGGCCAGTGTCGAGACCGACCTCACCGACACGCTGCGCCGCACCCGGCGGCCGCTGCAGGGCGTGATCGAGAACGCCCGGCCGCTGGCCACCGTGCTGGACAGGCGCAAGGACGAACTCAACGCGGTCATCGATCCGCTGGAAGAGAACTACCTGCGGCTCAACGCGCTAGGCGCCTACGGCTCGTTCTTCAACATCAACTACTGCACGGTCTCGCTGAAGCTCAACGGACCCGCCGGCAGTGACATCATCCTGCCCATGGGCGGCCAGAACGACACCAGCAAGGGGAGGTGCTCTCCTGTCAAGGAATGACGGCGGAAATCCGGTTCGCACCGGAACTTTGGGCATCGCGCTGATCGCATGCCTGGTCTTGGTCTCATTCGGCTATACCAGCCTGCCGTTCTGGCCGCAGGGCAAGAACTACCACGGCTACTTCGCCGACGCCGGCGGCGTGATCCCCGGCAACGACGTGACGGTCTCCGGCATGCGGGTGGGCAAGGTCACCAAGGTGTCGCTGGCCGGGGCCAGCGCCAAGGTGGACTTCACTGTGGACCGCATGATCCGGGTGGGCGATCAGTCGCTGGCCGCGATCCGTACCGACACCGTGCTGGGCGAGAAGGCGCTGTCGGTCAGTCCCGCCGGTGCCGGCTCCGTCACGGTGATCCCGCTGGAGCGCACCCGGGCGCCCTACACCCTCAACAACGCGCTGCAGGACCTCGGCGGAAATGTCCGCGACCTGGACAAGCCGCGCTTCGAGGAGGCCCTCGGTGTGCTCACCGACTCGATGCGCGACGCGACCCCGCAGCTGCGCGGAACGCTGGACGGGGTGACGGCGCTGTCGCGCAGCATCAACCGACGCGACGAAGCGCTCGGGCAGCTGCTGACCCACGCCAAGTCGGTGACCGGTGTGCTCAATCAGCGGGCCGCCCAGGTCAACCGGCTGGTGCTGGACGGGAACCAGCTGTTCGCCGCACTGGATGAGCGCCGCCAGGCGCTCGGCGCGCTGATCGGCGGCATCGACGATGTGTCGGTGCAGCTTTCTGGATTCGTCACCGATAACCAGAAGGAGATCGGGCCGACGCTGAAGAAGCTGAACCTGGTGCTGGACAACATGATCGAACGCAAGGAGCGGATCGCAGGCGCGCTGGACCGGCTGCCCGGTTACGCCACCACGCTCGGCGAGGTGGTGGCCTCCGGGCCGGGCTTCCAGATCAACCTGTACGGGCTGCCGCCGCCAACCATGTCCGAGGTGATGCTCGACATCTTCTTCCAGCCCGGCAAGATCCCGGACAGCCTGGCGGACTACCTGCGCGGAATGCTCTCCGAGCGAACCGTGATTAAGCCGAAGTCGCCATGAGGCGCCCGACATTGCGGATTCTGGTTGCCGCAGCGCTGGCCGGACTGCTGGCCGCCGGTGTGTACGTGGTGCTGCCCGTACAGCGCAGCTACCGGATCACCGGTTATTTCGCTTCTGCGGTGGGCCTGTACCCGGGCGACGACGTTCGGGTGGTCGGGGTTCCGGTCGGCCGGATCGAGTCCATCGAACCGCGCGCCGAGAACGTCAAGATCACCATGTCGGTGCACAAGGACGTGCCGTTGCCGGCCGACGTGGGCGCGGTGCTGATGGCGCCGAACATCGTGTCGGCGAGGGTGATTCAGCTGACTCCGGCCTACACCGGCGGCGAGAAGCTGGCCGACGGCGCAGTGCTTGATGAAAACCACACCGCGGTGCCCGTCGAGTGGGACGAGATCAAGCAGGAGCTGACCCAGCTCAGCGCGCAATTGGCGCCCGGACAGGGCAAGCTCAACGGTGCGATCAGCTCGTTCGTCAACCAGGCCGCCGACACCTTCGACGGCAACGGCGACTCGTTCCATAGCGCACTGCGGGAGCTGTCGGCGACTGCCGGTCGGCTCGGGGACTCGCGCACCGACCTGTTCGGCACCGTCAAGAACTTGCACGTGCTGGTCGATGCGCTGTCGGGCAGCAACGAACAGCTCGTGCAGTTCACCGGCCACGTCGCGGCGGTGTCGGCGGTGCTGGCCGACAGCTCAACCGACTTGGACGCCACGCTGGGCACCCTGAACCAGGCGCTGCGAGACGTGCGCGGCTTCCTGCACGACAACAACGACGCGTTGATCACCCAGGTCAACAATCTGGCGGACTTCACCAAGGTGCTCAGCGATCAGAGTGAGAAGTTCGAGCAGGTGCTACACATCACCCCGCACGGCCTGGCCAACTTCTACAACATCTACAACCCCGCGCAGGGTTCGCTCTCCGGCCTGCTGTCGCTGCCCGACTTCGCCAACCCGGTGCAGTTCATCTGCGGTGGCGTGTTCGACGTGGGCTCGATCCCGGACAACTTCAAGCGGGCCGAGATCTGCAAGGAGCGGATGGGGCCGGTGATGCGCCGCTGGGCGATGAACTTCCTCCCGTTCCTGTTCCACCCGATCAACTCGATCACCGCCTACAAGGGCCAGATCATCTACGACACCCCGGAGACCGAGGCCAAGTCTCAGACGCCGGTGCCGTACCTGAAGTGGATGCCGGCTCCGGGTGTCACGCCACCCAGCCACGACGACATGGCCCAGCTGTTCTTGCCGCAGCCGGGGCAGTTGGGCACGGCGCCCGGTCCGACCGGCCCGCAGCAACCCGGTGCAGGCGCACCACGGGAGGGCCGATGAGCGTGCAGTCTGTAGCCCACGCCGTCAGGCGGGCCGGGCGGCGCGGTGCGGTACTGGGTGCCGGCGTATTGATGCTGTCCGGCTGCCAGTTCGGTGGGCTGAACTCGCTGAACATGCCCGGAACCGCGGGCCATGGTCGGGGTTCCTACACCATCACGGTGCAACTACCGGATGTGACCACGTTGCCGCAGAACTCGCCGGTGATGGTCGACGACGTCACCGTGGGCAGCGTCTCCGGCCTCGCCGCCGTGCAACAGCCGGACGGCACTTTCTACGCCGCGGTCAAGCTATCGCTGGACGGCAATGTGGCACTGCCGGCCAACGCGATCGCGAAGGTGGCGCAGACCTCCCTGCTGGGGTCCCAGCACATCGAGCTGTCCGAACCTCATGACGAAGCACCGGTCGGCAGACTTGCCCCCGGCGATCAGATCCCGCTGAGCCGGACAGGACGCTATCCGAGCACCGAAGAGGTGCTGTCGTCGCTGGGTGTCGTGGTCAACCAGGGCAATCTCGGTGCGCTGCAAGACATCACCGAGGAGGCGTACGCGGCGGTCGCCGGCCGTGCGGGCACCTTCGCCGGGCTGCTGCCCCGGCTGGCCGAGCTCACCACATCGCTGGACCGCCAAGCCCGCGACATCATCGCCGCCGCCGAAGGACTGGACCGGGTCGGGTCGACGCTGGCCCGCAGTGCCCCCAGCCTGGCGCGGGCACTGGAGACCATGCCCGCCGCGCTGGCGGTGCTCAACGACAACCGCGCCAACATCGTCGACGCCTTCGGGGCGCTGCAGCGGTTGGCGACGGTTGGATCGCGGATCATGACCGAGACCAAAGAGGACTTCGCCGCGGACATCAAGGACCTGTACCCGGTCGTCAAGGCGTTCGCCGACAACGCTAATGCGCTGGTGACGGCGTTCCCGTTCATCCCGACGTTCCCGTTCCCGTCGATGTACCTGCGCAACGCGGTGCGTGGTGACTTCCTCAACGTCTACACCACGTTCGACCTGACGTTGCGCCGGCTCGGCGAGTCGGTGTTCACCACCGGCGGTTTCGACCCGAACATGCCGCACATGTACGACGTCATCAACCCACCTGACTTCTTGATCGGGCAGCTGGCCAATCTGTCCGGGCAGGCCGCCGACCCGTTCAAGATCCCGCCCGGCTCGGCTCCGAACTATGGGGACTGATCAATGCTGACTCGTCTCGTCCGAATCCAGCTCGGGATTTTCGCCGTGGTCACCGTGCTGGCCGTCGGCGCGATCTCGATCCTGTATCTGCACGCACCCAGCCGGCTGGGTATCGGCACTTACAAGGTCACAGCCGACTTCATCGCTGGCGGCGGAATCTACAAGGCCGCCAACGTCACCTATCGTGGGGTGACCGTCGGCCGGGTGGAGTCGGTTGAGCTCAGCGACCACGGGGTCGACGCCCAGATGCGGCTGAACAGCAGCACCAAGATCCCGGGCAATGTCAGCGCCACCGTGAAGAGCATGTCGGCGATCGGTGAGCAGTACATCGACCTGGTCCCGCCGGCCGGGACTGCGGCAGCCGGATCGCTGCGCAACGGCGCCCGGATCGGCCAGGACCGCACCGCGATCGGCCAGGACATCTCCGGCATGCTCGACCAGGCCCAGTCCCTGGTCAACAGCGTCGCCAACAGTCGCCTTCGCGATCTGCTGCGGAGCGCGTTCGAGGGATTCAACGGGTCGGGACCGGAGCTGGCCCGGATGATCGCGTCGTCCCGGCAGTTGGTGGACGAGGCCAACGCCAACTACGACGCCACTTCCGGGCTGATCGATCAGGTCGAGCCGTTCCTGGACGCCCAGATCCGCAGCGGCGACGACATCAAGAAGCTGACCAAATCGCTGGCGGCGGTGACCACCGAGGTGCGCAACGCCGACCCGCAACTGCGGGAAGTGCTGCAGATTCTGCCCAGCGTCACCGACGAAGCCAACACCACGTTCAGTGGCATCCGGGCATCGTTCCCGACGCTGGCGGCCAGCATCGCCAACTTCGGCCGAGTGGGGGTCATCTACCGCAGCTCGATCGAACAGGCGCTGGTGATCTTCCCGGCGCTGACGGCGGCACTACTCACGGTGGCCGGCGGGGTGCCGATCGACGAGGGCGCCAAGCTCGACTTCAAGATCGACATGCACGACCCGCCGCCGTGCACGGTCGGATTCCTGCCGTTCACCGAGATGCGGTCACCGGCCGATGAGACGGTGCGTGAACTGCCGAAGGACCTGTACTGCAAGGCGGCGCAGAACGATTCGGTCGCGGTCCGCGGTGCTCGCAACTACCCGTGCATGGAGTACCCGGGCAAGCGGGCACCGACCATCCAGTTGTGCCGCGACCCGAAGGGCTTCGTCCCGATCGGCAGCAACGCATGGCGCGGCCCGCCGGTCCCGTACGACACCCCGATCACCGACCCGCGGATGTACAACCCGATGAACAAGTTCCCCTACATCCCGCCGTCGCAGGACTACGACCCCGGACCGCCGGTGGTGCAGTTGCCGCCGGGTGTGCCGGCGGGCCCGGGGCCGGCACCGAACCCGCCGTACCCGCTGCCGTATCCGCCGAACGAGCTCGGGCCGAACGCGCCCGCGCCGTGGCCGTACTACGCCCCGCCGGACCAGAACATGCCGACTAGCCCCGGAGGCAATGGTGGCCTGCCGCCCTACAACCGGGACCCGGCCCCCGGGCCATTGCCGGCCGAGGCCCAGGCCAACGCGGTCGCCTACAGCAGCTACGACAAGCGCACCGGGAAGTTCGTGGACCCCGCCGGCGACGCCGGAGTGTTCGTCTCCGGGGCCGATAGGTGGCTGCCCGCCGAGAACTGGGCCGACCTGATGCTCGAGCCGAGGCAGACGTGACCGATCCCGACGAGGCGGGCCCAGACGAGACAAAGAACCGGCGTCGGGCCTCCCGGGCGGCCGGACCGGCCGGTGACACCGTCGAGGCCGCCACGGTGCAGGTGCCGGTGCCGGTGCCCAGCCGGCCGGCCGCGCGGGCGCCACGCCCCCTCGGCCCGCCGCCGCGGCGCCGGCCCAACGCCCGGCAGACCGCCGTCGTCGCCGGTTCCGCCGGCCTGGCGGCGACCATCGTGCTGGGCGGGCTGGTCACCGCCCTGGCGGTGCAGCACCGGCACGCCGACGCGACCCAGCGCCGCGACCAGCGATTCGTCGACACCGCGGTGCAGACCGTGCTCAACATGTACACCTACACCCCGGACACCATCGACGAGCAGGTGAATCGCTTCGTGGCGGGCACCAGTGGTCCGCTGCGCGACACCATGGCCGCCAACGCCGAGAACCTCAAGGCGATACTGCGGGAGACCAAGCACAGCTCGGAAGCCGTCATCAACGCCGCCGCCCTGGAACGCATCGACGATATCGCCGGCAATGCTTCGGTGCTGGTGGCGATGCGGGCGACCGCCACCGACGTCGACGGTGTCAATAAGCCGTCGCAGCCGTACGCGCTGCGGCTGATCGTGCACGAGGATGATGCCGGCAACATGACCGCATACGACCTCAAATGGCCGGACGGTAGCAGTTGATGAACAAGCGCTGGTTGGTATCGGCAGCTCTGGCAGGGATCCTCGGAGTGTTCGTGGCTCTCGGCGCCACGGCCGGATCGCTGTATTGGAGCCGGGTCGAGGCACGCGGTGAACAGGCGGCCAGTGCGGAGTTGATCGAACTGGCGACCGACGAGATTCCCAAGGTGCTCGGCTTCGAGTTCAAGACGGTGGAACGCAGCCTGACCGAGACGTACCCGATGTTCACCGGCGACTACCGCCGCGAGTTCGAGGCCCGCGTCGTCAACGAGATCATTCCGCAGGCCCGCGAGAAGCAGCTGGTGAACCAGGTCAACGTGACCGGCGTGGGTGTGCAAGAGGCGAAGCGGACCAGCGGTTCGGTGCTGGTCTTCATCAACCGCACCATGACGACGGCCAAGTCCAAGGAGAAGCTGTACGAGGGCAGCCGCGTGCGGGTCGACTACCGCAAGGTCGACCGCAAGTGGCTGATCAGCAATATCGTGCCGATCTAGCTGAGAGGATGAGCGCCATGAGAAAACGCATTCGCGGGTTGATGGCCTTCGCGGTTGCGATGACGGTGGCCACCGGGCTGGCCGGGCACGCCGGCGCCGACGACGACGCGGCGCCGGAAGGCACCCTCGAGGGCGTCTACACCTACAGCGGGGCCGGTACGACGGCGACGTGGAAGATCTACCCGCTGTGCGTCCCGACCGTGGGTGACGGGCGGGTGCCCCTGAAGTTGGCGATCGGTTGCAAACTGCAGGTGGAAAGCGACGGCCCGCCGGGGCAGGCCGGGGCCTATCGGCTGTCCAACGGCCGGTGGTCCTTCCGGATGCCGTTGCTGGCCGGCATGAAATGCCCGAACGGTAAAACCGCCGGCAGTGAAGAGATGTACCAGTTCGACACCTCGCTCAACGGCACCTACACCCAGTCGCACGCCGCCGTGTGCGACATGCAGCCCGGGTTGAAGACGCATCCGTTCACGCTGACCTACGTCTCGCCGCTGCCGAACCCGGTCATCCACTACCCGCTGACCTGCCAGGACAACCCCGTTCACCTGTGTAGCTGAGTCCGGGCGCCGGTAGAGCTACGGTGCCGACTCCGCGAGCGCATCGAGGAAGGCGCGGGCCCAACGATCCACATCGTGGGCCAGCACCTGACGGCGCAACGCCCGCATGCGCCGGCGGCCTTCCTCGTCGGTCTGGTTGATCGCCGCCTCGATGACGTCCTTGACGCACTCCAGATCGTGCGGATTGAGCAGGTAGGCCTGACGCAATTCCGCTGCGGCGCCGGTGAATTCGCTCAGTACCAGGGCGCCGCCCAGGTCACTGCGGCACGCCACGTACTCCTTGGCGACCAGGTTCATCCCGTCGCGCAGCGGGGTGACCAGCATGACGTCGCTGGCCACGAAGAACGCGATCAACTCGTCGCGCGGGACCGGGCGGTGCAGATAGTGCACCACCGGGTGGCCGACCTCGCTGTACTCGCCGTTGATGTGGCCGACCTGGCGTTCGATGTCGTCACGCAGGAGCTGGTAGCTCTCCACCCGTTCCCGGCTCGGCGTCGCCAGCTGCACCAGCACCGTGTCTTCCCGCTTGGCGCGGCCCTCGGCGAGCAGCTCGTTGAACGCCTTGAGCCGCACGTCGATGCCCTTGGTGTAATCCAGCCGGTCCACGCCCAGCAGAATCTTTCGGGGGTGGCCCAGCTCGGCCCGGATCTCCTTGGCGCGCCGCCGAATACCGCGATCACGTGCCTTGCGATCGAGTTCGCCGGAGTCGATCGAGATGGGAAAGGCGCCGACCCGCACGGTGCGGTCCGTCAGGCGCACCTCGCCGAACCGGCTGCGTACCCCGACCGTGCCCCGCGAGGTGTCCGCGCCGGCCAGTTTGCGGGCCAGGAACAGGAAGTTCTGGGCGCCGCCGGCCAGGTGGAAGCCCACCAGGTCGGCGCCGAGCAGGCCGTCGACGATCTCGGCACGCCACGGCAGCTGCATGAACAGTTCGACCGGCGGGAACGGGATGTGCAGAAAGAACCCGATGGTGACGTCCGGGCGCAGTGTGCGCAGCATCTTGGGCACCAGCTGCAGCTGATAGTCCTGCACCCAGACCGTCGCGCCCGGCGCGGCGGCCGCGGACGCGGCCTCGGCGAACCGGCGGTTGACGTCGACGTAGCGGTCCCACCACTGCCGGTGGTAGATCGGTTTGACGATCACGTCGTGGTACAGCGGCCACAGCGTTGCGTTGGAGAATCCCTCGTAATATTCGGCGATATCGGTGGCGCTCAGGGCGACCGGATGGAGCCGCAGATCTTCGACGTCGATCGGCTCGTCGGGCCCGTCCAGGCTGCCCGGCCAGCCGACCCAGGCGCCGCGGCGCTTACGCAGCAGCGGCTCCAGTGCGGTGACCAGTCCGCCGGGGCTGCGCTTCCAAGCGGTCGTACCGTCGGGCAGTTTCTCGATGTCGATCGGCAGCCGGTTGGCAACCACGACGAAATCGGAATCTCCGGCCTGATGCGGCGGCGCGGCCCGGCTCGCCGGCTCCGGCATTTAGGACCCGGGTTTCTCGGGGGTCGCCGGCCCGATCCCCAGCATGGACAGGAACACCCGACACTCGTCGGCGTCCTCGGCGTAGGCGGCCACCACTCGGCGGGCCTGGCTCGCGGTGTTGTCGGCCAGCGGTTCCACGTCCTCGATGTCGGCGTGTTCGGTTTTAGCAGCCATAAGTCGACTCTAGCGAAGTGCGCCGCGTGTCACACCTGAGCCGGGAAGTCCAGATCGACCGCCGTAGCCTGTGATGCGGGGCGACTAAGAGGCGGAGGCTATGACAGCACAGAGCAAACCGGAGCAGGCCGGCGATCTGGTGGACTACGAAACGCTCGACGACGGGCGCATCGCCCGGATCTGGCTGAACCGCCCCGACGTGCACAACGCGCAGAATCGCACCCTGCTGGTGCAGCTCGACGAGGCATTCGGCCGCGCCGAGGCCGATGACACCGTCCGGGTGGTGATTCTGGCCGCGCGGGGCAAGAACTTCTCCGCCGGCCACGATCTGGGGTCCGAAGCCACGTTGCTCGAGCGGCGTCCCGGACCGGCGCAGCACCCGACGTTCCAATCCCACGGCGCCACCCGCGAGCCGGTCGTGGAGAAGACGTATCTGCAGGAGTGGCACTTCTTCTTCCAGAACACCTGCCGGTGGCGGGACCTGCGCAAGATCACCATCGCGCAGGTGCAGGGCAACGCCATCTCCGCCGGGCTGATGTTGATCTGGGCCTGCGACCTGATCGTGGCCGCCGACAACGCCCGGTTCTCCGACGTGGTCGGGGTGCGCCTCGGCATGCCGGGGGTGGAGTACTACGCCCACCCGTGGGAATTCGGCCCCCGCAAGGCCAAGGAGCTGCTGCTGACCGGGGACTCGCTGGACGCCGACGAGGCGCACCGGCTGGGCATGGTGTCGAAGGTGTTTCCGGTGGACGAGCTGGCGGACAAGACGCTGGAGTTCGCCCGGCGTATCGCGAAGCTGCCGACCATGGCCGCCCTGTTGATCAAGGATTCGGTGAACGGCGCCGCCGACGCGATGGGCTTCACCGAGGCGCTGCGGCACGGCTTCCACATCCATCAGCTGGGCCACGCCCACTGGTCGGCCCACAACGAGAATCGCGCCCCGCTGGGGTTGCCGCCCGATGTCGAGGACTGGCGCACCGCCGGGCCCACCGCCGTGGCGCGCCGCGACCAACCCTGACCGAGGCGCCACCCGTCGTTCTCGCCGTACGTAAACCTGGCTTCACACTCGGCGGAGGCCGGGCACGTGGTTCCATACGTAGAACGTGTTCCAGTTTCGACGTGAGGGGTCGGTGTGCAGCTTTCCTTCCAAGACCGAAGCTACCTGGTCACCGGGGGTGGCAGCGGCATCGGCAAGGCCGTGGCCGCCGGGTTGGCTGCCGCCGGGGCTGATGTTCTGATCGTCGGCCGGGGCGCCGAACGGTTGGCGGAGGTGGCCGCCGAGCTCGGCGGGCAGGTTCGCCACTTCGCCGCCGACGTCACTGACGAGGATGGCGTGATCGCCGCGGTCGAGGCCGCCGTGGCCAAGCACGGTCGCCTGCATGGGGTGGTGCACGCCGCCGGCGGTTCGCAGACCATCGGCCCGATCACCCAGATCGACTCGGAGTTGTGGCGGCGCACGGTCGACCTCAACGTCAACGGCACCATGTACGTGCTCAAGCACGCTGGGCGGGCGCTGGTGCGCGGAGGCGGCGGCTCGTTCGTCGGGATCTCCTCGATCGCGGCCAGCAACACCCACCGCTGGTTCGGTGCCTACGGCCCGACCAAGTCGGCGCTGGACCACATGATGCAGCTGGCCGCCGACGAACTGGGTGCCTCGTGGGTGCGGGTCAACAGCATCCGCCCGGGCCTGACCCGCACCGAGCTGGTTGCCCCGATCCTGGACTCGCCCGAGCTCAGTGAGGACTACCGCGTCTGTACGCCGCTGCCGCGGCCCGGCGAGGTGGAAGACGTCGCCAATCTGGCGCTGTTCCTGCTCAGCGATGCGGCCGGCTACATCACCGGTCAGGTCATCAACGTCGACGGCGGGCAGATGCTGCGCCGCGGCCCGGACTTCTCGTCGATGCTGGAGCCGGCGTTCGGGGCCGACGGGCTGCGCGGGGTGGTTCAGGGCTAGATTCCCGCGTCGCGTTTCGCCAGGGTGGTGATCGCCGACCAGTCCAGTTGCCCGCCGCCGTTGGCCAGCAACGTCAGGAAGCGGTCGCGCAGCAGGCTGCCCAGCGGCAGCGGGACGGTCAGCTCCTCGGCGGCCTGCAACGCCAACCGGACGTCCTTGAGCCCGAGGGTGGCGGCGAAACCGGCGGGCTCGAAGCTCTTGCGGGCGATCAGATCGCCGTAGGTGGCATACGCCGGAGCGTTGAACAGCGTCGAGGTGAGGATGTCGACGTAGGTCACCGGGTCCACCCCGGCCTTCTCCACCAGCGCAATCGCCTCACCGAGCGACTCGATGACGGTGGCCAGCAGAAAATTGCCGGACAGCTTCACCAGGTTGGCGGTGTACGGCTGCTCGGACACCACGAAGGTGCGCTGACCGACCGCGTCGAATAGCGGCGCCGCCAGGTCCAGTGCCGCCGGCGCGCCCGCCGCGATCACGAAAAGCTTTGCCGCGGCGGCGGCGTCAGGGCGGCCGAAGACGGGTGCGGCGATATAGGACTGGCCCGCTTCCGCGTGCGCGGCGGTGAGCCGACGGGCCAGCGCCACGCTGATGGTGCTCGACGAGATGTGGGTGCCCCCGGGCGGCAACGACGCCACAATGCCGTCCGGGCCGAGCGTGACGTTCTCGACGGCCTCGTCGTCGGCCAGCATGGTCTGCACCACGTCGCCGCGGCAGGTGTCGGCCACCGTGCGTGCCGGCGTGGCGCCCTGCTGTGCCAGGGCGGCTACCTTGGCCGGTGACCGGTTGTAGGCGGTGACGGCGTGACCTGCCTTGAGCAGGTTGGCGGCCATGCCGCTGCCCATGTTTCCGAGTCCGATGAATCCGATGTGCATGATGCCTACCTTGCCCTGTATGTCTGTATGACGGAGGGCAACGGCCAGAGGAGGACGTCTCGTGGGTGTTTACGCGGTAACCGGCTCGGCATCCGGCATGGGACGCCAGGCTGCGGACAAGCTGCGGGCGGCCGGTCATACCGTCATCGGGGTCGACCTGCGCGACGCCGACGTCATCGCGGACCTGTCCAGCCCGACCGGACGCTCCGCCGCCGCTGAGCAGGTGCTGGCCCAGTGCGGGGGCCGTCTCGATGGCGCCGTCCTGGCGGCGGGTCTCGGCCCGAAGCCGGGGCCCGGCATGGCCCGAACCATCTTCGAGGTGAACTTCCGCGGGGTGGTGGACCTGCTGGAGGCGTGGCGGCCGGCGCTGGCCGCCACGGAACGCGCCAAAGTTGTGGTGATCGGCAGCAATTCGTCGACCACCATCCCCGCCGTCCCTCGTGGAGCTGTGCGTGCCCTGCTCGCCGGCAAGACGGCGCGTGCGGTGCGTACGGTCAAGCTGCTCGGGCCGGCAGCGCCGTCGATGGCCTACGGGGCATCGAAGATCGCGGTGACCCGCTGGGCACGCCGGCACGCGGTGACTCCGGCGTGGGCCGCAGCCGGGATCCGGCTCAACGTGTTAGCGCCCGGGGCGATCCAGACTCCACTGCTCGACGAGTTGTTGGCGATACCGCAGCAGGCCAAGGCCGTTCAGTCGTTCCCGGTGCCGGTCGGCGGCTACGGGGACCCCGCACTGTTGGCCGACTGGATGCTGTTCATGCTTTCGGACGCCGCCGATTTCCTTTGCGGCAGTGTCATCTTCGTCGACGGGGGCACCGACGCCTATTTCCGCAGCGATGACTGGCCACGCAGTCTCGGTATCGCGGGGGTGCCGCGGTACCTGCTGCGGATGAGGTCGTTTCGGGCGCCGTCGTAGTAGCCGTAGCCGTCAGGCCGGCTGCTCCGAGCCCATCAGAGCCGCGTTAACGTAAACGGGTAGCTCAGGACTCCACCGGGTGTTCCATTGCAGCCGACCTCAAACGAGGACGTCAAGGTGCCTTGTAGCGAGGCCGCGTCCCAGGAATACACGTCATGCGTGGGGATGACGGGACCGTAATAGACGTTACCGCAACGCAATCCATCAGGAAGATCGACAGCCAGCGTGTAGCGGCCCTCGGCGAGGTGGGCGTCGCCGGCGTATTCGAAAGCTTTGGCCACGGGCATGGGCACCGCTTGGATATGCGCGCAGTCATCCGCTGCCGGTATGCAGTGTGATACCGCCCAAGCCCAGGTGTGGAAGTCGTAGCGGTCTGTCAGGAGGAGTTGGTAGTTGGAAAAGAACGGTTCGGAATTGCTTGGGGGGGAAGTGAATATTCCAGCCGTTGCCATCGCCGAAAGCGCGCACAGTAGACCCGTGGCCTTCATTCTTTCCTCCATCGGTGGTAACTGGCTGGCGCTGCGGAGCGTCCCCTACATATGGGAGCCGCCGTCGATCCGGACTTCGGTACCGGTGACGAAGTAGGCGTCGTCGCTCCCCAACATGGCCACCACGCCGGCGACCGCATCGGGGTTGGCGAAGATCGCGCCACCATCGAGCGGCAGCATCGGCGCTACTTTTCCGAACAGCGTGAAGTCGGCGTCCTGAGGCAGGCCCGGGCCGACGCTTTGGCGTGACATGCCCGAGCCATCAGTCATGCCCGACGCAATCGAGCCGGGTTGCACGGAATTGAACCTGATGCCGGCTTTGGCGAATTCCATCGCCCAGGCGTGCGTCATCGACAGCACGCCGCCCTTGGACGCCGCATAGGCGGCCATGTATGGGTGAGCGAATTGCGCGGACGTCGAGCTGAAGTTGACCACTGATGGCCCTTTGCCTTCGTGAAGCGCGCCGATGGCTTCGCGCGTGACCAGGAAAGTGCCGATCAGGTTGATCCGAATCACTTCTTCAAAGTCGGCCAGGGTGGTCTGTGACAAATGGGATGAACGAAGTATTCCGGCGGCGTTGACCAGCGTGTCGAGGCCGCCCAGCGATTCGACGACTTGGGCCACGCCGGCGCGGACCGACTGTTCGTCACGGATGTCCATCACCACTGTCGACAGGCGACTTGCGAGCTGGCCGGCTTTGGCGACGGTGTCGGCCAACCCGTCACCACTGATGTCGGCGGCGGCCACATGGCCGCCTTCGGCCAGAATCCGTAGCACGCAGGCCTGACCGATGCCGGACCCCGCCCCGGTGATCAGTACTCGGCGGTGAACGTAGCGCGAAAGGCCGGATGAGGGCTCGACGGGCAGTGACACAGGGGAACTCCTGTCGCTGTGGTGGACCGTGACGCGTCTGGACAGCAGGCTACGTTCCCGTCCGAGCCGCCCTGGCGCCGCGACGCTTCCCGGTAGGTGGGACACCGTGTGTCGGCGGACACTTTTGGCTGCCAACGTGTCTGTTGCCGCCGAGCCGGGCGGATCGGTGACAGGGTTCGGTCGAACCACCAGTGGAGGGTTTGCGGTACATGGTGAACAGTGCCCAGGACCGCTGGTCGTCCGGATTGCGGGTGCTCGGTACCGGCGGAGCCGGAACCATGCAGGCAGTCGGCGGACTGCTGGCCATGTCGGCCGATGCGGTGAAGTTCCTGTTCCGGCGCCCCTTCCAAGGCCGAGAACTGCTGGAGCAGTCCTGGTTTGTGGCGCGGGTGTCACTGATGCCCACCGTCCTGGTCGCCATCCCGTTCACCGTCTTGGTCAGCTTCACTCTGAACATCCTGTTGCGTGAGCTCGGAGCCGCGGACCTGTCCGGAGCCGGGGCGGCGTTCGGCGCGGTCACTCAGGTCGGACCGATGGTCACCGTGTTGATCGTGGCCGGCGCCGGGGCGACGGCGATGTGTGCAGACCTGGGATCACGCACCATTCGCGAAGAGATCGATGCCATGGAGGTGCTCGGTATCAACCCGGTTCAGCGGCTGGTAGCGCCGCGGATGCTGGCCTCGGGCATCGTCGCCCTACTACTCAACAGCCTGGTGGTGATCATCGGGATCCTCGGCGGCTACACGTTCTCGATCTTCATTCAGGGTGTCAACCCCGGGGCATTCGCCGCAGGGATCACGCTGCTTACCGGGGTTCCGGAAGTGATCATCTCGTGCGTGAAGGCGGCACTGTTCGGCCTGATCGCCGGAGTGGTCGCCTGCTATCGCGGGCTGACCATCAGCGGAGGAGGGGCCAAAGCGGTGGGGAACGCCGTCAACGAGACGGTGGTGTACGCCTTTATGGCGCTGTTCGTGGTGAATGTGGTGGTGACCGCCATCGGCATCCAGATGACCTCGGACTAGCCGGGACATGGCGATGGCTGGCTTACGCGTGCTTCACCCGCAGTTGGCGCGGGAGCTCAACAGACCTCTCGAGGTCATCGGCCGGATCGGCGATCACACCGCGTTTTACGGGCGTGCTCTGGGCGGTGTGCCACACGCGGCATCGACCTACCGCCGTGAAGTGATCCGCCTCATCGCCGAGATCAGCATGGGGGCAGGCACATTGGCGATGATCGGTGGGACCGTCGTCATCGTCGGATTTCTCACGCTGGCCGCCGGCGGAACGTTGGCGGTTCAGGGTTACAGCTCGCTCGGCGACATCGGCATTGAAGCCCTGACCGGGTTTCTGGCCGCGTTCATCAACGTGCGGATATCGGCGCCGGTGGTGGCCGGGATCGGTCTGGCGGCCACGTTCGGTGCCGGCGTGACGGCTCAGTTGGGCGCCATGCGGATCAACGAAGAGGTCGACGCACTGGAGACCATGGGCATCCGTGCCGTCGAATACCTTGTGAGCACCCGCATTGCGGCCGGAATGGTGGCGATCGCCCCGCTGTATTCGATTGCCGTGATCTTGTCTTTCGTTGCCAGCAAGCTGACCACCGTGGTGATGTTCGGACAATCGGCAGGCCTGTACAACCACTACTTCGCAACGTTCCTCAATCCGACAGATCTGTTGTGGTCGTTTCTCCAGGCGATCCTGATGGCTATTGCGGTTCTGCTGGTGCACACCTATTTCGGCTATTTCGCCTCCGGGGGGCCCTCGGGAGTAGGGGTGGCCGTGGGCACCGCCGTGCGGACCTCACTGGTCGTCGTGATCTCGGTGACCCTGTTGGTGTCGCTGGCGGTCTACGGCTCCGACGGCAACTTCAACTTGTCGGGCTAGGGGCGGCGTAGCACTGATGGCGATGACTTCGAAGGCACGTCGAATTCTGTTGGGGTTGGCCTCCGTTTCGGTGGTCGTGGCCACCGTCGCGGTAGCGCTGGGATTCTTCCGGGGCAGCTTCACCAAGACGGTTCCCGTCACCGTGCTTTCGCAGCGCGCCGGTCTGGTCATGGACACCGGTGCGAAGGTGAAACTACATGGCGCCCAAGTTGGCTCGGTGAAGTCAATAGAACCGCTACCCGATGGGCGTGCCGCGCTGCATCTTGCTATGAATCCGTCCTACCTCGACGTCATTCCGGCAAACGTGCGCGTCGGCATCTCCTCGTCCACCGTGTTCGGGTCGAAGTTCGTCGATCTGGTTCCGCCGGACCAGCCCTCGGAACACTCCTTGCAGACCGGTCAGGTGCTGGACGCAGACCATGTCACGGTCGAGGTCAATTCGGTCTTCGAGCGACTGTCCTCGGTGTTGCAGAAGATCGAACCCACCAAACTCAACGAGACGCTGGGCGCGCTGGCCACCGCCCTGGACGGCCGGGGGGAGCGGATCGGTCAGATGATGAGCGACCTTGATGGGTTCCTTGCGCGAACCGATCCGAGCCTGCCAGCAATGGAACGCGAACTCGCCGTTGCGCCCGACGTGTTCAACGCCTATGCCGATGCGGCACCTGACCTGAGCGCCGCTGCCGCCGCAGCGACCCGGATGAGCCAGACGCTCGTCAGCGAACAGCACAACCTGGACACGCTGCTGCTCAGCGCAATCGGCCTGGCCGACACGGGCAATGACGTCGTGGGTACCAACCGGCAGGCAATCACCGATGTCATGCACCTGCTCGGCCCGACCACAGACCTCACCAACCAATACCATGAGGCGCTGACCTGTGGGCTGGGCGGTGCCGTGGAGCTCGCCAAGGCGCCGGGCACACCGGTGCCCGGCGGTCTGCTCCTGCAGACCGTGGTTTTCGGGCAAGAGCGCTACCGGTATCCGCAGAACCTGCCCAAGGTCGCCGCCACCGGCGGACCCCAGTGCACAGACCTCCCCAAGGTCGGCTTCCAAAAGCAGCCACCGTTCGTGATCACCGACGTCAACGCCAACCCCGCGCAATACGGCAACGAGGGGATTCTGCTGAACTCCGACGGACTCAAACAATTGCTGTACGGGCCGATCGACGGACCGCCACGAAACGGCGGACAGATAGGTCAGCCCGGATGAGCGGCCTCGGAAAGACGGCCGCCAAGTTCGGTGCGTTCGGTGTGACCATGGTGATGCTGACCGCTGTTCTTCTCGCGATCTTCAGCCAGTACCGGTCGGGTTCCACCAACGCCTACTCGGCGGTCTTCCAGGACGCTTCCAGCCTCAAAGCGGGAAACTCGGTGCGCGTCGCCGGTATTCGCGTCGGCACCGTACGCAAGATCGCGTTGCAACCCGACAACACCGTTCTGGTGGCCTTCGACGCCGACGACCACGTGCGGCTGACCGAGAGCACCAAGGTCGCCGTGCGCTACCTGAATCTGGTCGGCGACCGCTACCTGGAACTCATCGACGATCCGGGATCAACCAAGATCCGGCCGGCGGGATCGCGCTTCGGTCTCGACCGGACCGAGCCGGCCCTGAACCTCGACCTGCTGCTCGGAGGTCTCAAGCCCGTCATCAAGGGCCTCGACCCCGACGACGTCAACTCCCTGACCAGCTCATTGATCCAGATCCTGCAGGGACAGGGCGGTGACCTCGAGTCGTTGTTCACCAGAACTTCTTCTTTCACAAATGCGTTGGCCGACAACGGACACATCGTGGAGCAGCTCATCGCGAATCTCGACGACACTCTGGCGGTGTTGTCCAAGGACGGAAAGCAGTTCTCCGGTGCGGTCGATGGCCTCGAGCGTCTGGTGAGCGGTCTGGCCGCCGAACGCGATCCGATCGGCAGCGCCATCACCGCACTGGACAACGGGACGGCCTCGTTGGCCGGACTGTTGACCCAGGCCCGCCGGCCGCTGTCGGGAACGGTTGATCAGCTGACCCGACTGGCCCCGCTGGTGGCGAACGAGACCGACCTGGCCAGACTCGACTTGCTGATGCAGAAGACTCCCCAGAACTATCGCAAGCTGGTTCGCCTCGGCTCGTACGGCAGTTGGCTCAACCTCTACATCTGCGGCGTCTCGCTTCGGGTGACCGATCTGCAGGGCCGTACCGCTCACTTCCCGTGGGTAATCCAGAACACCGGAAGGTGCGGAGAACCCTGATGCTGAAATACCGTGAATCATCGCTTGTTCGTTTGGGATTCGTTGGCGTCGTACTGGTCGCGCTGATCATCATGGTCGGGCTGCAGCCCAAGCAGCTCCTGGCGATGGCGACCTCGATCAGATACCAGGCACTGTTCGCCGAGGCCGGCGGGCTGTCTGCCGGCAACAACGTGAAGGTGTCGGGCGTCAATGTCGGCACGGTCTCCGGGGTCTCCCTCGACCACGGCAAGGCACTGGTCAGCTTCGCCGTCGACAGCCGGGTCCGACTCGGCGTGGACACCACAGCGCACATCGGCATCGCAACACTCCTCGGTGAGCGGGTTCTGGTTATCGAGCCGCGCGGTTCCGGCAGTATCGGCGCCCGCGGCGTCATCCCATTGGCCCGGACCGCCTCGCCGTACTCGCTGACGGACGCGCTCGGGGAGTTCACCGCGAACACGGCGGCGACCGATACCGCGAGCATCAACCAATCCTTGGACACGTTGTCGGCGACCATCGAGCGACTGGCACCTCAACTGGCCCCCACCTTCGACGGGGTGAGCCGATTGTCGAAGTCGCTGAACAACCGCAACGAATCGTTGAGCGGCTTGCTCGCGTCCGCCGCCAGTGTCACCGGAATCCTGTCCGAACGCAGCGAGCAGGTGAACCGGCTGATCCTCAATGCCGACGACCTGCTCGCTGTCTTGCAGGACCGCCGCCACGCGATCGTCGATCTACTTGCCAATGCCTCCGCGGTGGCACAACAGCTTTCCGGTCTCGTCGATGACAACGAGCAGGAACTGACACCCACACTCACGCAACTCAACAAGGTTGCGCAGATGCTGGAACGCAACCGCGACAATCTGGAGAAGTCCCTCAAAGGCCTGGCCAAATACCAGCTGACGCAAGGCGAGGCCGTCAACAACGGGTTCTACTACAACGGATTTGCGTCCAATCTGCTTCCTGGGCCGGCGATCCAGCCGTTCCTGGACTACGCACTCGGATTCCGCCGCGGAGTCAATGCCGGTCAGCCGCCCGACAACGCCGGCCCGCGCGCCGAATTCCCGTTTCCCTACAACGGGATTCCCGGAGGATCGCGATGAGTGTCCGGTCAGCGCTTGACAGTCGGGGAAAGAAGCTGGCCGCCGGCGGTATCGCACTACTGTTGGCCGTTGCTGTGCTATTCGTCGGCTATCAGAAGTTGCTGGGTCCCAGGACGATTGTCGTCTACTTCAAATCGGCAACGGCTATCTATCCCGGTGATGACGTCCGCGTGGTGGGTGTGCGGGTGGGAACCATCAGGTCCATCGAGCCGTTGGGAACTCGCACCCGGATAGTCCTCGCGGTGGACCGTGATGTGCTCGTACCCGCGGATGCGAAGGCGATCATCGTGGCGCCCAACCTGGTGTCGGCTCGCTATGTGCAGCTGACGCCTGCCTATGAGTCGAGTCCTGCGGCCAGTGGGGCCACCCTGCCCGACGGCGCCGAGATCGGCGAAGACCGGACCGCCGTCCCGGTCGAATGGGACGAGATCAAAGAGCAGCTCACCCGGCTCGCCTCCGACCTGGGCCCGTCCAGCGGAGTGTCGGGCACCTCGCTGGGACGTTTCATCGACACCACCGCTGGCGCCATGGCAGGTAACGGTGACAAGCTGCGTCAGACCATTACGCAGCTGGCGGACGTCGGCCGGGTTCTGGGCAAGGGCAGTGGCGACATCGTCGGGGTGATCACCAATCTCCAGACCTTTGTCGCCGCACTGCGTGACAGCAATACCCAGATCGTCGAGTTCCAGGATCGCCTTGCCGATGTGACGAGCGTGATCGACGGCAGCCGCTCCGATCTGGACTCGGCTATCACCGAGCTGTCGGCCGTCGTCGCAAAGATCCAGCGATTCATCGCGGGTTCGCGTGACCAGGCCGTCGAACAGATCGAGCGACTGGCGAATGTGACGCAAGTGCTCTCCGATAACAGCATGGTGGTCAAAAACGTGTTGCACGCGGCGCCGAATGCCTTGGTCAATGGCTATAACATCTACAACCCGGACACCGGTGGTCCCCGGGGATCTTTTGCGATGAACAATTTCGCGAATCCCGTGGCTACGATCTGTTCGGCGATCGCGGCTGTCGAAAATGCCACCGCGGAGGCGTCGGGTAGGGCGTGCGCGCAATACCTAGGGCCGGCACTACGCCTGATGAACTTCAACTATTTGCCGCTGCCCTTCAACGCCTACCTGGGGCCCGCTCCGAAGAACGTGATCTATTCCGATCCCGCGCTGGCCCCCGGGGCCGGGGGAACCGACCGCGGACCGCAGGAGACCCCGCCGGCGGTGTCGGCCTACACGGGTACCGGTGACGTTCCACCTCCACCGGGGTGGACTGATCCAGCGCATCTGCCGGGGGCCTACGCGCCCGACGGCTTGCCCGCGCACCGGCACCCGGCCCTGTATCCGGGTGCGCCTATTCCGCCCGGAGTGGCGCCACCACCGGTGCCGGCCGCATCGGATGTCACCGAGCTGCTGTTGCCACCCGGAGCCGGCCTGTCAGTTCAGGAAGGTGCGCCGTGACGAAGACCATGTCGATCCGCAGGCTGGCCGCCGTAACCTGCTGCGCGGCTCTGATCACGTCCGGTTGTTCCTTCGACGGACTCAACTCGTTGCCGCTTCCGGGCACGGTCGGGACCGGTTCCGACGCAGTGATTTACCACGTCCAAGTCGCGAATATCGGTACATTGGAATCGAATTCACCGGTGATGGTCAGTGATGTGGTGGTCGGAGCGATTCGCAGGATGACCGTCGAGAATTGGCGGGCCGACGTCGAGATCTCGGTCCGGCCCGACGTAGTCATTCCGGGAAACGCGGTCGCAGCCGTGGGTCAGACCAGCCTGCTGGGATCAATGCACCTCGCCCTGGACCCGCCCCTGGGCGAGGCGCCCACCGGGCGACTGGACCCGGGCGCGACCATTGCGTTGTCCAAGTCCTCGACATACCCATCGACCGAGCAGACCCTGTCGTCGCTGTCGATCGTGGTCAACGGCGGTGGCCTCACTCGGATCGGAGACATCGTCCACAACTTCAACGCGGCGCTCGACGGACGGCAAGTTCAGATCCGGGATCTGCTGACCCGGATGAACACGGTGGTCACGCTTCTGGACAGTCAGCACGACAACATCATCGCCACGATCTCGTCGCTGAACCGGATGGCAGCGACGTTTGCCGGCCAGCGCGACGTTCTGACCGGCGCACTGAATCGGATCCCTCCCGCACTCGAGGTGTTGAACAGGCAACGACCGCGACTGGTCAGTGCATTGGACAAGCTGGGCGACTTCAGCTCTACCGCAAACCAACTCATCAACGACTCGCAGGCCGACATCGTCCGCAACTTGGAGAATCTCGAGCCGACGGTGCGCGCCCTGGCCGACATCGGGCCGGACCTGACCACCGCAATCTCCTACCTACCCACCTACCCCTACACGCAGGAATTCATCGACCGCGGCATCCGCGGCGACTACATGAATCAGTTCATAGTGTTTGACTTCACCATTCCCCGCATGAAGAAGGGAATATTGCTCGGAACCAGGTGGGGTGACGTGAGTACATCCATGGTGCCGGCCCCCGGGGACCCGTGGTACTCGACCTATACGCGGGACCCGCTGCACGCCCCCCTGGGACCGCCCCCGGCCGAGGTGGCAACCCTGCCACCCCTGACCACCGTTGAAACCGACGAATCACCACCACAAGGCGGCCAGGAGTCGTCCACACCGGCCCAGGGCGGAAGCTGATGCTGACCCGTTTCGTTCGTAGACAGCTGATCATCTTTTCAATCGCCTCGGTGATCGGTGTCGGCTCGATGGTCTTCGCCTACATGCAGGCACCGGTCCTGCTGGGCATCGGCCGCATCTCGGTGAAGCTTCAACTGCCGACCACCGGAGGCTTGTACAAGTTCTCGAACGTGACCTATCGAGGCGTAGAAGTGGGCAAGGTCACCGACATCCGGCCAACCCGCTTCGGCGCACAAGTGTCGATGTCGCTGAAATCCTCGCCGAGGATTCCCGCAGACCTGCAGGCCAACGTGCGAAGCGTATCGGCGGTAGGCGAGCAATACGTGGACTTGGTACCGCGCACTGACGCCGGTCCCTACCTCGAAAACGGTTCCATTATCACCGCTGACAACGTGTCGCTGCCGAGGCCGGTCGGTCCGATGCTCGATCAGATGAGCGAGTTGGTGGGTAGCATTCCCACCGGCACGCTGGGGGTCGTACTCGACGAATCCTTCAAGGCGCTCAATGGAACCGGCAACGACCTCGGCTCACTGTTCGAGTCGTCGAGCACATTGGCCGCCCGGCTCGACGCGGCCGCTGACAGCACGCGCAAGTTGATCGACAACAGTCGGCCGCTGCTGGAGGGCCAACTCGAGAGTGCAGACGCGATCCGGACCTGGGCGCGCAGCCTGGCTGGGATCACGCGACAAGTGGAAGCTCGTGATTCGGAAGTTCGGACCATACTTCGCGCCGGATCTGGCGCAGCAGACGAAGCGTCTCGTCTGTTGTCGCAGATCAAGCCGACACTGCCGCTGCTGTTGGCCAATCTCACCACGGTCGGCCAGATCGGCCTCGTCTACCATCGATCGATCGAGCAGCTGCTGGTGTTGTTGCCACCGTATCTGGCCGCCACCCAGTCCTACGGGTCGTCCCTGAATAACCCAACGGGCATGGCACTTTCGGAGTTTAGCCTCACTCTCGGCGACCCACCGGCATGCACGGTGGGGTTCTTGCCGCCGTCGTCATGGCGTTCACCGGCGGACCTGAGCGATGTGGATACGCCGGACGGGTTGTACTGCAAACTGCCGCAGGATTCGGCCATTGGGGTTCGCGGCGCCAGGAACTTCCCATGCATGGCTCAGCCCGGCAAGCGCGCACCGACGGTCGAGATCTGTGAGAGCGACAAGCCTTTTGAGCCGCTGGCCATGCGTCAGCACGTCACCGGCCCGTACCCGATCGATCCTGCGCTGATCGCGCAGGGTGTTCCCCCCGATGATCGGATCACCTTCGGGGAGCAGATCTTTGGCCCAGCCGAAGTCCCGGCGATGACCGCTCCGGACACCACCAAGGGCGATCCGGCACCGCCGGCTGAAAGGCCGGCTGCCCCGGAGGGATCTGTCCCTGCTGTACCGAGCGGCTACGCCACGGACACCCGCGGCCCCGCTGTGGCGTTTGCTACTTACAACCCGCGGACCGGGCAGTTTGCGGCACCCGACGGCAAGGTGTACAGCCAATCGGACCTGGTCCGTCCGGTGCCGCAGAGTTGGGAAGACATGCTGCCGAAATGAAATTGGGATCGAAGGACTGACCGATTCAACCGATCTGGGTGAGTTTGAACGGCATGTTGATGTACACGGGCTTACTCACCCCGCACGCGCCGCTGGGTCCGGTGGTGGTGTCTTCGCCGACCAGCGTGGTCGACGTTGGGTCCGCGTTCGCGCCTTCGGGTGTCATCGCCTTGAATCGAAAGGTCTGCAGTCCCGGTGCGGTGCTGCCGTCCGGACACGGGACCCAGTTGTCGATGGGCCGCTTGACGTACCACACCGAACTTCTCTGGTAGATCGACGCTGTCCAGCTCTCGTCGCTACGCACCGTCCCGGTGCACTCGCCTGGGTAGCTGCATTGTGTGCTGATGGTCCAGATGCTGCGGCGGCTGGCCTGATCGTAGAAAACTTCATTCTTGCGCGCCCATTCGCCGTTGGAGACGGCGGTGTAAGTGCCGTTGAGGCCCCAGTCGGGGTGATCGGCCTGCGCAACAACGGAAGTCGTCGTCGTTCCCAGCGCCACCGCAGCGACGGCGACCGCGAGTGCGGGCCCACGTGGCATGGCATGCTCCTCGGAGTGGTCTAGGGCACGGAGACTGCAGCGTCCGAAGTAAACACCGCCCCCCGTCGGCAGCAAGGCAAGATGTCCGCTGAGTGGACCATCAACGTTGCAGAATCGCAGCAGACTGACAGAGTCCCCAAGCATGCGGCGAAGAGCGGTATTGGCTGCGGCGGTATTGGCTGCGGCCTTGACAGTGGCGGCCCCCGCCGGGGCGGACCCGGTCTCCTGTGACGATCCGTCGTGTGTGCCGGGCCTGACCACGGGTGTGGTTCTGGGGCAGCCGTGTCAGGACACCGCCTACTTCGTCTTCGGAACGGCCGTCGCGGGGCCATCTATCCAGCCGGACAGATTGGTGTTCTGCGGGTCGCCGCGTCGCTACGAGCCGCGATACTTCCGGTCCCCGTCGATGGCGGGCATCAAAGAACTGGGTTCAAGCTGCGCCGGATACGAGAACTGGGTGGCGCAGGCCCCTGACGGACTGTTTCTCAGCTGTCAGTCGAAGAACGGCGCCCCGCGATGGAGCCGCGGTGATGGCTAGGACGGTGCTGTTGGCAGTGCTCATCGCCGCTGGCTTCCTCGCTGTGCCGGCGCACGCGGATCCACCCGCGCCGCACGAAGTCGTCTACACCGTGAGCGCCGAATCTCCGGTGACTGCAGACATCTACTACCGGGACACCGATCCGCCGACATGGGCCGACTACAGTCACAACCCCTACCAATTCAGTCCCAAAGTGCGGGTGGAAGTGGGCCCTGGAACGCCCTGGGTGCTGCACGCGACGCTGGTGGACCCGCAGCGGTGGGCGATGGTGACGGCCAGCAGTGGCCGTGCGCCGGGAGAACCCAGATTCCGATGTGAGCTGAAGGTGGACGGGGCTGTGGTCGCCACCGCCGACGGCCCGAAGGGCGCACTGTGCGCGTTGCGTCACTGGTGATCAACCGCCGCCGGCGGTCCGGGCCTGTTGTAACACGGCCCACTGGATGGGAAGCTGCCCCGATAACGCGGCCGGCCGGTTTTAGGGTGCCGTCGTCGGCCGTTGCCGGTCCGACCCGGCGATGAAGGGAAACCGGTGGGCGCTATGGGGAAGACCGTGATCATGCGGGGTGGGGTTGAGTCCCCCGCACCGCACCCGGCAGTCGATTCTGGTGAATCGACTGCCGAGGACGTCGTCGCACTTGTGGAACAGGCCGAAGCCGAGGCTGCCGCGGCAGAGGCCGTGGCAGCCCAAGCGCGGGCCCGCGCTATCCGATTGCAGCAGCATGCGCACACTCCCGACTCGGTCTCTGAGGTGCCTCGCCCAGCGTCGCGCGCCGAGGCCGCTGCCGTGGAAGGTAATCCGTCGTGGCGTACGCGCACCCGAGCTCGCCTTTCTGGACGCCGGTGGGGACAGCTGGCCACCGCCGGCATCGTGCTGTGTGCGTGCGTCCTGCTCGCGGCCAGCGCGTGGATGCTCAGATCTCAGCGGACGGCGCAGGCGGACGAGCGTAACCGTGCTGAGTTCGTCGCCGCGGCGCGCCAGGCCGTGGTGACCTTGATGTCGATTGACTTCAATGATCCCCAGGGCAGCGTGCAGCGAATCGTCGACAACTCGACAGGTCCCTTCCGCGATGAATTCCTGGACGCTGCAGACGACTTCACTAGAGTTGCCAAGGATGCCAAGGTGACCACCAAAGCCACGGCGATGGCCGCCGCGGTCGAATCGATGAGCCCGGACTCCGCTGTTGTCCTGGTGTCGGCCTCGTCCACAGTGACCAACGCCGCTGGCGCCGACGAATCCCCCCGAAGGTGGCGCCTGACCGTCGACCTGCGGCGGGAAGGAGACCAGATCAAGATGTCAAAAGTGGAGTTCGTACCGTGACGGTTGCCGAAGCCACCGCTGCCCAATGCGCCGAGGACGCCGATATTCGGGCACACGCCGACGAGCTGCTCGTCGTGCCGACCCCCGGGGTGGTCGGCCGCACCAAAGCGCTGCTCGCCGCACGCCCCAAGCCGTTTTTCCTCGGTCTCATCCTGGCGGTGACGGCGGTGTTGGCGACAATGCTCTATGTGACCGCCTACCGTCCGATTCAGCAGTCCGGTGATGCGGCGGGCGACGCGGTCGTTCGCGCCGCATCGTCGGCGACGGTGGCATTGCTGTCGTATGGGCCCGAGACTCTCGATCAAGACATCGAGCGGTCCCGGGTCCTGATGTCCGGCGAATTCCTGACCTACTACAGCAAGTTCACCACCGATGTCGTCGCACCGGCCGTGCGTACCAAGGGAATCAAGGCGACCGCCCAGGTGATGAATGCGGGCTTGATGGAGATCCGGCCGAACGACGCGAAGGTGCTGGTGTTCCTCAACCAGGAGACGGTCAGCCGTGAACGTCCAGAGCCCGCACTGACCGCCAGCTGCGTGGTGGTGAGCCTGGCCAAAGTCGACAACGAATGGCGTGTCTCCGCACTAGACCCGGTATAGGTCAGGCGCTTACCTTCGGTCTGATGAAGACCCCTTCCGCCTGCACCGTGACGACACCTTGCGCATCGATCATGTGGCCTACCGCGAAGGTTTTTCCGCGCTCCTCACGGTCTATCCAGGCCTCAGCCCGCAACCGGCCCAGGGGCGTGGGCGCGACATAGCGAAGAGTCAATGTGCCGGTGAAGGCCGGTGCTCCGGGGCGATGGGCGGTCGCACCCAGCAGGTGGTCGAGCACCAGCGCGCACATGCCGCCGTGGACCTGCCCGGGCGGGCCTTCATAGGCCGCACCCAGAACCAGATCCGTTGCGAATCTGTCGGTGTCGTCGCGTTGAATGATCAGCGGAGGGGCGATTGCATTGCGCAGTCCCATCGCCACGTTGCCCCACGGCAGGTATTCGCCATCGCCGGTGCTGGGAACACCGAAAGGTTTCGGATCCAGCCGTGCACTGAGCAGTGCGGTGGCTTCCTTGATCAGCTCGTGTGCCCGGAGGGCGTCGGCCCCACCGGCTTCGCTACGAATCGCGACATCGATGAGTTCACGCAGCGACTGGGTCAACGGACCGAAGACGGCCTCGTCGAGCTGCACCTCGTCCGGGGTGATGCGTCGGCTCACCTGTCGATCTCCGGCGCGGCCATGTCGAGCGCGGCGACATGGCTGAACAACATGGACGCTCCGATCGGGTTGCCGCCACCGGGATAGGTGGTTCCGCTGACGGCCGCCATGGTATTCCCGGCCGCGTAGAGACCCGAAATCGGGGAACCATCAGCGGCCAGCACCCGGGCATGTACGTCTGTCCGCAATCCACCTTTGGTGCCCAGGTCCGAAAGCCCAAACGCGGCAGCGTGATACGGCGGTGTGTCGATGGGGACCAGCGGCGAGGCGCCCTCGGTGAACACGCGGTCGTAGGCTTCGTCTCCTCGGCCGAAGTCCTCATCTACGCCGGCCGCGGCCTGTTTGTTGAATCGGTCGATGGTTGCCGTCAGGTGGGCGCTCGGAACGCCGATGGTCTTGGCGAGATCGTCGAGAGTGGCTGCCGTATGCCACAGGCCAGCTCGGTGGTACTCGGCGGCGCCGGCCATCGACACATTGGTGGCGCTGACCGGTGGAATACCGTCGGTCCGGTTGTCGTAGATCATCCAGAACGGCAACGACGTCCGGCCGGAATCGATCTGCGCCAGGACCTCCCGGCCGAGCCGATCGTAGGGGGCAGATTCGTTGACGAATCGGCGGCCATCGTGGTTGACGAAGATGCCACCGGTGAACCAGAGCGCGAATGCCGCCCGTCCGTCGGGGTGAATCATCCCCGGCGACCACCATGCCTGGTCCATCAGATCGAGATCGGCCCCGACCGCGATAGCGGCCCGGTGCGCGGCCCCGACATTGCCGGGTGCGCCCATGGTGTCCCGTGCGCTGCCGGGCACGCGGTACTGCGCACGCATGGCCGCGTTCTGTTCGAAACCTCCTGCGGCAAGCAGTACCCCGCGCGTGGCCCGAACCCGTACGGTCTTGCCGTCGTGCTCGACCACTGCACCGACCACGGTGCTTTCCTCGACGATCAACTCGGTGAGCGGGGCATTTCGCCAGCACTGGGCATTCGGAAGCTTGTCGAGTGCGGCCAGGAACCGTCCGACCAGTGCGCGGCCGCCGGTAAGCAGATCCGGGGCGGGGCTACCGAGGCGTTCGGCATCGAGGGGCCCGCGCACCGATCCGCGGTAGCTGCCGAGTTCTTGATCGGACAGCGGCACCGGGACCGTGTGGCGGTAGCCGTCGGCGCGGGCGCCAGGAACGGACCCGTAGTAGTCCGGCCAGGGGAAGGCCACAAATTCGAATCCCGGGTCCTGCTCCAGGTATTCGATCAATGCTGCACCACCGCAAACGTAGGTGTCCTGGAGGTCGCGCGGAGTGCGGTCGCCGACGACCGCATGGAAGTACTGCAGGGCGTCATCGATCGTGTCGTCGGCGCCGGCACGTTGCAGCGCGGGATTGCACGGGTACCAGACCCCACCGCCACCGGAGTACGCGGTGGTGCCGCCGAATTGGTCGGTAGCCTCCACCAGCAGTACTGAAAGCCCTTCACGCGCTGCGGTGTAGGCGCCCGCCAAGCCGCCGCCGGAACCCGCGACGACCACATCGAAGACCGAATCGAAGTCAGCCATGGCGGCCACCGACGAAGCCGCTGTAACCACCGAAGCCGCCCCGGTAGAACAGCAGGGGACCGCTTTCCTGGTGGGCCCGTAAACCGGTCACCCGTGCGATCACAATTGTATGGTCGCCGGCGTCATGTTCGAATTCGACATCTGCCTCGATCGAGGCGAGCGTTCCGTCCAATGCGGGCGCCCCGTTGACACCCGGGTACCAGGTGATCCCGCTGAACTTGTCGCCGCCGCGAGCGGCGAACTGTGTGCCCACGCCCACCTGATGTTCGGAGAGGATATTGACGCAGAGCCGGCCGACGTCGCGGATCACCGGCCAGCTGCTCGAGGTCTTGGCCGGACAGAACGACACGTATGGCGGGTCCAGTGATACCGACGTAACCGATTGGCAGGTGAAACCGAGCGGACTGCATCCGTCATGTGCGGTGATGACGGCGACACCGGTACAGAAGTGCCCGAGTACGTGACGCATCTCTGGAGCAAGCGGTACAAGCAGGGCGCCGGGTCGTGTTCGGGTGGTGTTGGCGGACATGCGTCTCCTCGCGTGGGCGAATTCCTCTGCTTTTCACTGTCGGTCCTGCGGACCCGCCGGTGCAACGCGGGATCCCGGTCAGCGGTAGCCGTGACGTTTCCGCGAAGGCTGTCGTTGTTAGCCTTATTCGGTGACCGAAACCGCCGACAATGCCCGCGACGCCTGGAGCGTGTCGCCCACGGGGTGGGCGCTGTTGGGGATGCTCTCGGGCGGAGACGAGCTCTCCGGCTATGACATCAAGAAGTGGTTCAACTGGACCATCCGGTTCTTCTACCCCAGTCCGGCATACAGTCAGATCTATTCGGAGTTGAAGCGGCTTGAGCAACATGGGTTGGTCACATCCCGTGTCGACGCCGGGGTTCGCAGTCGACGGATGTACCAGATCACCGATTCAGGACTGACCGCGGTGACAAGGTGGGCCAACGAGGAACCCGTTGAACCTCCCACCCTCAAGCACAACCCGTTGCTGCGGGTCATTTTCGGTCACCTGATGAATCCTGGCCGCCTCCGGGAGATTCTCACCGCGCACGTCGCCCACGTCGAGCAGATGCATCGAGCGGCGGCAACCGAGGCCCGATGGACCGGTGAGGAGCCTGCCTGGTCCTACGCTCGACTGGCGCTGCGCTGGTCTGAGGACTACTACGCGGCTGAACGGGAACTGGCACTACAGATGATCAAGGACTTGGACGAGGTCGACGAGATCTTTGCCAAGGGCGGCAAAGACGGTACCAAGTTCCCGGTGCGCGACTACTGGTACGAAGTTGAGCGGCGTATCGCCGCGGAAGACGATCAGGCATAGCGGCCGAGCGGCCGGCTCACTCGAGCTTACCGGCCGCGTGCAGCGCGGCGATGTATCCGAACACCAGGCCCTGACCGATCGTTGCACCAGCCCCCGGATAGCTTGCGCCGAAGGCATTGGCAGCGGTATTGCCGATGGCGTAGAGCCCGTCGATGGTTGATCCATCCTCACGCAGCACCTGCCCGCGGAGGTCGGTGCGAAGTCCGCCGCAGGTTCCCAGGTCGCTGAGAACCACCTTGACGGCGTAGAACGGTCCGGAGTCGACGGGACGCAAGTTGGGATTCGGGGCGATGGTCGGGTCACCGTAGTAGCGGTCGTATGCACTCGCGCCTCGACCGAAGTCAGTGTCCACGCCTGCGGCGGCCAACCGGTTGAAGCGATCGAGCGTGGCGCCGAAGGTCGATGTATCAACACCGATCGCACGCGCCAGTGCCGGCAGATCGTCGGCCCGGTGCGCGATACCTGCGTCATACCACGTGGTGGGGATCGGCATCCGCGGGAACAGTTCTGCGGCCATGACATAGCTGTTGCGGTACTTCTGATCGAAGATCATCCACATGGCCTCGACCGGGTTTCCCGCACGTTCGCGCTCGAGCAGTTCCTGTCCGAACGACATGTAGTCGATGGCTTCGTTGATGAATCGCTGCCCGTTCTGGTCCACCAGCAGGCAACCGGGAAGGGAACGTTCGGCGAGCATCACCGTCGGCGCGCCGCCGGGCAGCGGCGCAAAGGCCGGAAACCACCATGCCTGGTCCATCAGCGCCGTGCCGGCGCCGCAGGAGTCTTGGGCCAGGCGGATGCCGTCGCCGACATTCCCCTCGGCGCCGAGGCTGGCATGCTCGGCGAGCCGTTCGGATTGAAACTTGTGTCGCCAGTCCATGCGATGGTCGAAACCGCCGGTAGCCAGCACGACACCACGCCGAGCCGTAACGGTCACCGTGCTGCCGCTGCGGTTCACAACGGCACCGACAACCCGGCCGTCCTCGACAAGCAGATCGGAGACCGGGGAGTCGGTCCACACCGGGATACCGGCGCGCACGACACCGGCGAACATGCCTGCTGCCAATGCCTGACCGCCCGCAGCGTATCGCCTGCGCAAAGCGAGCCCCCCGATGCCCTGGAAGGCGCGAAGCAGGATCCGAGGCCACGACTTTCGTGGAACCCGGACCATCAGGTTGAGCCAACGATAGTCAGCGCCGGTCACCGGCATGGGAAACGACGACTTCATCACGCCGGGACGCAGCCGCGCCAACTCCGGGCCGAGCACCGCGGTGTTGAACGGGCGGCATTCGCAGGTCCGCCCGACTGCGCTGCCGCCGGGCTTCTCTGGGTGATAGTCCGAATAGCCCTTGGCCCACTGGAATTTCATGGGAGTGGTGCGCCGCAACATCTGGACCGTCGGTCCGCCGTAGTAGAGGAAGGTGTGTGCACGCTCGTGGGCTGACGCCTCCCCGATGACCGAGTCGAGGTAGGCGCGTCCCGCCGCCAGGGTGTCGTCAGAACCCGTCTCGGCAAGTATCGGATTGGCCGGCATCCAGAACGCGCCACCCGAACGCGCCGTCGACCCCCCGACGTAGCAGGTCTTCTCCACTATCAGTGTGGAAAGCCCCTCCTCGTTTGCGGCCAGTGCTGCTGCCATCCCGGTACCGGAGCCAACGACGAGTAGGTCGACAGTGATGTTATGCGGATCGGTCACCGACTGATTCTGGGGTCAATAGTCACCACATGTGCCCCGCTGTGCCCGGTCAGTGGAACACCACGTCGTCCAATGAGTGTGGCGGTGTTACAACAACAACGACTCTCACAAGCGATGAACAGCGAGGATGGCCGGAATGACACCGTCAGAGCACAACTGCTCCGAAGAGGTCCGTGAGATCGAGGCGCAGGCCGCGCCGGCACGGTATGCGCGAGGCTGGCATTGCCTCGGGCTGACCCGTGATCTGGGCGACGGAAAACCGCACTCGATCAATGCCTTCGGCGGCAAGTTGGTGGTATTCCGTGGCGAGGACGGCAAGATAAATGTCCTGGACGCCTACTGCCGGCACATGGGTGGCGATCTATCCGACGGTGAGGTCAAGGGTAGCGAGATCGCCTGCCCGTTCCACGACTGGCGCTGGGGCGGCGACGGCCGCTGCAAAAGAATTCCTTACAGCCGAAGGGTTCCCAAGCTGGCCCGTACTGCAACCTGGCCGACCATGGAGCAGGACGGAATGTTGTTCGCCTGGAACGACCCGGAGAAGAAGGCGCCGCCACCCGATGTGACGATTCCGCGCATCGAAGGTGTCGGGGGCGAACAGTGGACCGATTGGCATTGGTACAGCACGATCGTCAACACGAACTGCCGCGAGATCATCGACAACATCGTTGACATGGCGCACTTCTTCTACATTCACGGCGGACTTCCCACCGGCTTCAAGAACGTGTTCGAGGGCCACGTCGCCACGCAGTACTACAAGAGTGAAGCGCGACCGGATCTCGGCTCTGGTGAGGGAGCTGCGATTCTCGGAACGACGTCGGTGGCGTCCTACTACGGGCCCTCGTTCATGATCGACGATCTGACTTACCACTACGAGCACAGCGACCAACGCACGGTTCTGCTCAACTGTCACTACCCGATTGACGCGAATTCGTTTGTCCTGCAATACGGCATCACGGTGGAGAAATCGGAGGGTCTGCCGGAGGATGCCGCGATGCAGATGGCCGTCGCTCTTGGCGACTTCGTGAAGATGGGCTTCGAGCAGGACGTGGCCATCTGGCGACGCAAAGCCCGGATCGACAATCCGCTGCTGTGCGAAGAGGACGGACCCGTCTACCAGGTGCGCCGGTGGTACGAGCAGTTCTACGTCGACGTCGACGATGTCGCCCCGGACATGGTTGACCGATTCGAGTTCGAGATCGACACCACCCGTCCCCGCGAGGCGTGGCTGGCCGAGGTCGAGGACAACCTCGCCAGCAACCGCCTGCCGCGTCTAGTGGGCTTGGTCAAACACGATGACGCGTCCCGATAATCGGCTCGACGATGCACCGATGTTGCCGGTGACCTGCGGGTCATGCGGGGCGCGGGTGCTGGCTCGCAAGAGCAGCTGGGAGCAGACCAGTGTGCAGTGGAACGGCGCTGCCATGGCCCGGTGCCAGGAACGGCAGAGCGTGGGCGAGCATCCCTCGGTCCACGGCACGGCCCTGAGGCCGGGCACCTTCCTGGTGTGCGCACGCCTGCGCGCTTCGATTGAGGAGGCTGTCGGCGTGGGTTCGTTACCGGTGCTCGACGAGCTCTGATCGCCGCCAAAGAAAAAGGTCCGGTTTCACCGGGGGGACAATGTTGTGACAACCATCGTGGCACCCGCACGCACCGCGCGCTTCAATTCAGCGAAGTCGCCGCTGGACACCCAATACATGTAGGCCTGCCGGCAGGTTTGCACCAACAGGTGGGCAGGCAGCTCTCGGATGAACGGATCGTCGCCGAGGTCGTAGCGCGCGCTGAGGAACTCAGAGATCGGCTGCACCAAGCCTTCTCCCCAGTCCAACCACCGGAGGCGATATTGGGGATTGGAGATGATCAGCGCCAGAAATTGACGGTCAACCTCGACGTGACCACGGCGGGGGACCTCGGTACAGAATGCTTCAACCAGTGTGTCGATGCTGTTGCTGGATGCGGGCGCGTTACGGAGAACTTCTACGCTTAGGTCACCGAAACCCCGCAACAACGGCATGACGACGTCTTCTTTGACCGGAAAATGCCGGTGAAACGTGCGTGGCGCCACTCCGGCCGCATCGCAGATCCGCTCCACCGTCGCCGATGTGTTGCCGTCGGCGAGGAAGATGTCGCGTGCGGCCAACGCGATGGACATGCGGAGTTCCTCGCCCCGCCGTTCGGTGAGCGTCAGTTTCCTCACGCACCGCTCCTCTGCTCTGGCGAGTTGCACATATTCCCAGGTCATCGTAATCGCAGCGGCCCGCATTCTCCCGTGCGGCCGGTACGCACGCACCCTCCCGCTGAGTGGGATTCGTGCCATCAGTCTGGGCGGCCACACCTAGATTTAGAGATGACAGAAACTGCCAAGTATGCAGAATATGCCATCCCCGGTTCGGGGGCGTGCACGGCGATCGACACCCGGTGGCGGTGCGAGCGGAGCCTGCCTGCTCCGCAATCTCGAAGAAAGGAATGAGCTCGATGAGCGAAGCGGTTGAAGAATTGAACTACAACGACTACACGCACGACTTCACGGGCGAAGTCGGCAACATCCAGGACTTCTCCAGGGATTTCCTCCTGGGGCTGGCTCGCGTCTTCGAAGACACTCTGAACTTCACAACGTACGCGCACGTCACCACCTACGCGGAGAAGGTTGGCGTCAATGCCGCCATGGACGTTGCCGCCCGTGTATCGCGCGCCGGCTTGCGTCAGGTGATGCCCATGGGCAGATATATCGCGCCGCCAGGTTGGGACTGGAAAGACGCCCAGTACCAAGCTATTCCGTTCGACGTCCAAACTGAGGACCTCGCCAAGCCTGCGTTGCTCCGACTGATACGGACTTATTGGGACCAGTACCTCAAAGGGCACAACTACTTCATTGACCAATGGACGAAAATCATTCCCGAAGAGGACGTTTGGCTCGCTCTCCCGGACATGTACCAAATGATCATCGACTACCAGTACCCCAAGCTGTCCAAGGTCCTCAATATCGAACCCGTGCATGTCGTTGACTACCTCAAGATGGCCTGTATGAGTATCGACGGAACCATGGGTTACGGCGGCGAGTACATTGTCATCAACCCGGACTACGTCGTCCTCAACATGCGCCGCTGCGAGGTGATGCAGAGGTACATGGACGAAGGGTTGTACCCGCCGGCTCGAGCCTTCATGAACTGCACATTTGAACAGCGGATCTCGGCGCCGTTCTTTCCCGGTTGCAAGCTCGACATCAACATTCCGCCGCCGGACCTCAAATTCAAAGAGGGCGAGCCATTTTGCGTGTGGACCTACACGCGTGGTGAAGAGAATCACCGACTTGCGGCAGTGGCACCCGACCCTCGTGAAGCTGCAATCAAGATCGCCAAAGGTCAGGAGGCGAGAAGGGTGCTGAAGTTGGCGAAGGCGCCGGCCGCCCCTGCGTAACCGCTGGTGACTGACTTTGGTGTGGTCCTGCCGACCCAGGCAGGACCACACCGTAAAGCACCACACCGGAACGCGTGGCGGCTCAGCTGAACTGGAATGCGCTCAACGGCGCTTCTTGCGGGTACACCGCAGGGCCGCCGAGGTCGTAGCCCGCGTTGAGTGCGCCGATGAACGCGGCGTCGTGCAGCGGCTCGCTCGGGATGTCGAGTTTGTAGCCCTTCTTGCTCAAGTCATCGACCATCATGTCGATGGCCTTGTCGATCGTCAGATCGTCGGAGTGGTCCATGTTCTTCTTGAGCTCGTCGTAGTCCTGGTAGACCTCAGAGGACCAGTGCACCAGGAAGCGGAGTTCGTTGGTGTGATGGCGTGCGATGACGTCGTCGCCGTTCTTGAGCACCCAGTGGTCGCGGGAATCCGGGTCACCGGCGAACATCGTGTCGAATGCCAGTCCGGCGGGCACCTGCTGTTCGAGCGGACCGTTTGCCTCGCCGCGGTGGACCAGCATCTCGTTCTGCACCACGACACCCCGGTTGTACACCGGCGGCTGAATACGTTTGGGCGCCTTGAGCGGGCCGTCGGGCCAATAGGTGAACCCGCTGGCGTCATCCAAAGAGAACCAGGTGATGACCTGCGCCATCTTGATCAGATAATCGGTGAACAACCCGGACTTGCCCATCACGCTGACCAGCCAGGTCGGGGCGTTCTCGTAACGCACTCCGCGGAAGCTCGGCGAATCGAGGTGTCCCGGGTCGCGATTGGCGCATGGGCCGTTGATATTGAACAACATCATCTGGGGCTTGGCGTACTTAGCGTTCCAGTACGACTTGGCCATGTCCAAGAACCCGGCGTTGTAGAAGCAGTCGTGCAGCTCCGGGTAGAGCACTGTCCCGTGATTTGCCAGAAAGCCGCGAAAGGTGGGCGTCAAGAACAGGTCTAGCGTCGGAGTGAACCCCTCCGGAAACTTGCCGCTCATGGTGGCGATGAGCTCTTCCGGGGAAGCGAAGTGCTGGGCGATGATCAAGCTCCACGGCCCGTCCTTGCGGACCACGTCCAGGAGTCGCTCGCGCTGGCCTTCGGTGTAGACATCGGCAACTTCACGAGGTGGCGAAGCGGGGCGCAGGATTTCGGAAAGCTCCATTCGCCGCTCTTCGGTGAGCATCACAGGGACTCCTTTTCTCAGTTCCGGCGTTGAACCGCACGCCCATTGCTGTGGTCGATTGTGTGCTGCGCCAGCGCTATCCCGAACCCCTGGTGTCCAATCATCGGGACGCTAGTCGGCCCTTAGTTGCAGAGTTGAACCGCCTAAAACGGCATGGGGTGGGCGAATTTGGCGCGTAGCAGAGCCCCGATCTCGGCCATCGCCAGCCGTCCGCGTGCGGTCGCATCCGATCTCATCAGGAAGCCGTGGTAGATGCCCGGGTAGCGGGTGATCGTGGTCTGTACTCCCGCATCGCGGAGGCGGCCGCCATAGCGCTCACCCCAGTCGGTGATCGGGTCGAGTTCAGCGGTGACGATGATCGCCTGCGGAAGACCGTGCAAGTCGGTGGCGTAGGCCGGGACGCGGCGGACGTCGTGGGAGGAACTCGCTCCGAGGTCGGCGAGTTCGTGCAGATAGACGATGTCGTCGTGGGTCAGCATCGGGGCCTTCGGCTGGCCGATTATCGACGCCGCTGCCATGTCCCGGTCGACGCCCGGATACATCAGAACCTGAGCGAAGATCGGGGGGCCGCCGTGGTCCCGGACTGCCAAGGCGACTGCCGCGGCGACCCCGCCGCCGGCACTGTCGCCGGCGACGACCAGTCGGCGCGGATCCAGTTCCAGCTCCGCCGCGTGGGCAGCTGTCCACTCGGTGGCTGCCATCGCGTCTTCGAACTGTGCGGGCGAAGGATTCTCCGGCGCCAATCGATAGTCGACGGCGACCACCGCAGCACCGCTCGCGGCTGCCATCGCCCGGGCCATCGGCTCGAATGAGTGATTGGAACCCATGACCAGTCCGCCGCCATGGAGGTGGACGATCACCGGCGACGGCGCCTCGCCGAGCTGCGGACGGTAGATCCGCAGCGGAATCGGGCCGCCCGGCCCGGCGGCCTCGGCGTCGATGATGTCGGCCATCTCCGGCATATCGGGGGGCAAAGGCGCGGATTCCAGAGACGCGCGTACCGCGTCGAGGCCACGTTCCCGGAGCGGTACCGGCGGGTCGAACGCCGCAACCCTGGCGGCTGCGTCGGGATCCAGCGCGGCGTGGTGCGGCCCGTTCACGGTGCGGCTCCTAGTGTTCGGCGGATTCGAAGCGGCCCTTGTTGCGCAACTGCGGCGGCGTCAGGGTTCTCAGCGACTCGGCCCTCTCGGTCATCGCTGAACGCACCTGCTCGGGCTGGGTCAACAGGTAGAAGCCGCCGTGTGCGGACTGTTCGAAGAGAACTTCGGCGGCATCGAGGGGGTCCATCGCGCCAGCTTTGATCGCCAGCATCGCGTCCCGTTGTGAGTCGGCCGCATCGACATCGGCGCCGGCAAGGTCAGCGCTCACGCCACCTGCTGCCTCGAAGATGTTGGATTTCACCGCACCGGGCAGCACCGCCTGGACATGAATGTGGTCGTCATGACCGGCTAGCTGGACCTCCAGGCGCAGACATTCGGTCAACGCCAGGACCGCGTGTTTGCTGACGATGTAGGGGGCCTGCAGCGGAACGGTCGCCACTCCGCCGATCGACGACAGGTTCCAGATCCAGGCCGCGGCTTCCGCGGCGATCATCCTGGGTAGAAAGGCTCGGACGCCATGGAACACGCCGCTGACGTTGATGTCCATCACCCGGTTCCAATTGGCCACCGGCGTATCCCACAGGTAGCCGAACTGCTCCACGCCGGCGTTGTTGATCAGCAGCCGTACCGGTCCGACGTCGCGATAGGTGCGTTCCGCCAGGGCCGCCACCGCTTCGGGGTCGCGGACGTCGCAGGCTAGGTCGACGGCAGCGCCGCCGTCGGCGACGATCTCGTCGCGCAATGCTGCAACGGCAGCGCCGTCGATATCGGCAAGGACTACAGACATCCCCAGGCGGTGAGCGTGACGGGCCAGGCCGGCGCCAATACCGGCGCCGGCTCCGGTGATGACGGCGACTCCGCCACCGAAGATGTCGCGTGCATTCAAGGGACCGGTGCCCACTGGGTCAGGTGTTCGCCGAGGCGTTCTCGGCGCCGGGAAGCCCGCTGCCGACCAATGGTTCGGAGTTCGTGACATCGAGGATGACCGACATCTTGGTGAACTCAAGCCCGCTGGGACTGCTGCCCCCACGGCGAACGCCGACCTCCGTGACTCCGCTGGACACCGCGAATGGAACGAAGTTGGTGACCTGGTTGACGAAGATGTAGAAGCGCGCGTAGGTGACGTCGCCATCGTGGTGGGTGATGTGCAGGTTGGTGGTGTGGTGACGCAGGGGGTATGGACTAGCGTCGCGATGTTCGATGAGCCACGGCACAACCTTCGCCGCACCGGTCAGGTCAGCGGCGAGGGATTCTTCGAAGGGGCACGCGCCGGAGTCACTTCGGCTGAGGTAGGTGGCATCCGCGGCGAAAGCGGCGCCCATCTTCGGGTAGTCAGCCTCGTCGTAGTGGTACCAGAACTCGCCGATGAAGTTCTGCAGCTCGGTCAGCGAGATGGTGTTGTCAGTGCTCACGGAACATGTCTCCCAAGTTTGGCGTGCGGAAACCAGTGCTCCTTGAAGTCAACCGCCGATCGGCCGGCTGCGGCACAGTGGTAACCGGTCAGTGGAACATCGGGTCAGTCGGCTATCAGGTTCCACAGACCGGACGACCCGGCGGCCAGCGCAGCACGCGTCACCTCCTCGTCCCAATGTCGGACAGATCCGAACTCCGAACGCCAGGCCAGTGCGGCACGGGTGTACTCGTGCAGCCGGTGTTCGACGGTGGTACCGATGGCGCCGAAGATCTGGTGGCCGTTTCGGACCACGACGGACGTGGCGTGACCGGCGCAGGATCGCGCCACGGCGACCAGGAATCCCAAGCCTGGTGCCGACCAGTCGCTGCCGACCGCCGCTGCCAGGGCAGCTTCGCTGGCCGCGCGCGCGAGAGCGGATTCCGCGGCGATATCGGAGATCAGGTGCTGGATAGCCTGGAACTTCGACAAGGGTCGGCCGAATTGAATTCGTGCCGTGGCGAACTCGACTGACAGCTCTAGGATACTGTCCAAAGCCGCGCAGACCTGGATCGCGCGCACCAACGCCGACTTCAATCGCAGTTGCGCAACCAGCTCGGTGGAGATCGTTGACCCGCTCAGCGCGGCGATCTTGGCAGTGACGGTGTCGCGAGGCTCACCGATAATGTTGGCGCCCGGGGTGATTCGCAGACACTTGGAATCCGCATCGGCCATCAGGTAGCCCGGTCCGTCGTGCCAGAGCACCACGATCCGGTCGGCCGTCGACGCCCACGGCACTGCGGTTGCAGTGCCGGTCTCATCGAGGATGCAGACGGTGCGAGCGGCTCCGTCGACCTGGGCGCCGACGGCTTCGAGCAGCCAGCATGCCAATAAATCATGTTCGGCCAACGGAGCGCGTACACCGTGGCGAACCGCCGCGGTGATCAGCTCAGCGGCCTCATACCAGCCCGCACCGCTTCCCCCGGAGTGTTCCGAACCCGACAGCCGGACCAGTCCCAATTGGTCCAGGTTCGACCATAAACCGGTGTCGCGAGTGATTTGTGCGCTGCGAGGATGAGTTTCGCGGTGTTCCGACAACACCGCGTCCATCATCTTGACCAGGTCGAGATCGATAGCGGTGTCCCTGGCTTGAGTGTTGGTCATCGTAGCCCCAATCCGCGCGCGATCACGCCGCGCAGCACCTCGTTCGTGCCGCCACGCAGCGTGAAGCCGGGACGTTGATCCACCGCAGACCGGATCAGTTCCTGGTACTGGGAGCCGCTGGTTGAATCGTCACCGGTGTGTAGGTCGGTGAAGTCGGCGATGTCGCCTTCGGTAGTCGTGCCGAGCACCTTGACTACAGCGGCTGCGACGTCGGCGGGCTCACGTCGTTCCAGTGCTCCGGCGACGGCAGTGGACATCCGGTGCAACCCCGCGACCCTGGCCACCAGACGGCCCAGATCGGCATCGCGGCGGATCGCCTTGCTGGCCATACCTTCCGCGGAAGCGGCCAGCAGAGGGAAGGTGGAGAGTAGTCGCTCGGGCCCGCTCCTCTCGAAGCTCAGTTCGGAGGTGACTTGGTGCCACCCTTCGCCGATACCACCGAACACCATGGTGTCAGGTACGAATACGTCGTCGAGGATGACTTCGTTGAAGTGGTGGCCGCCGTTCATCGAGATGATGGGACGTACTTCGACGCCGGGATCCTCAAGCCGCACGATGAACTGGCTGAGTCCGGCGTGTCGGTCGGCGGGATCGACCGGCGCGTTGCGAGCAAGCACGATGAATGCGTGGGCCCGGTGTGCTCCCGAGGTCCATACTTTCGTCCCCGTCAAGTTCCAACCGCCGTCGGCCTGCACCGCACGGGTCCGGACGCTGGCGAGATCCGAGCCGGAGTCTGGCTCGCTCATGCCGATACCGAAGAAACACTCACCGGCCGTGATCTTCGGTAGGAACTCTCGCTTCTGCGCTTCGGTACCGTACTTCAGCAGTGCCGGTACGATCTGCCGATCGGCGATCCAGTGTGCGGCCACCGGCGCACCGGCTGCCAGCAGCTCCTCGGTGACGACGAATCGCTCTAGGAATGAACGTTCATGGCCGCCATACTCTTTCGGTACAGTCATGCCCAACCAACCCCGGGAAGCCAGCGACTTGGTGAAGTCCTCGTCCCAGCCGCACAGCCAGGCATCCACCGCCGGGGTGAAACTGCCTGCTGCGAGCTGTTCGGCGACAAATGCCCGGACTTCCGCTCGTAGCGCCGCGGTTTCCGCTGACTCCGGGGTCGCCGCGGGGACGAGGCGGGGCAGTGCCATCAGACGCTCCGCCATTTGGAGATCCGTCGCTCATGCTCGGCGTCGCCATGCGCCAGCGGCTGCATGGCTGCGGCCATGGCCAGCGTGGATTCCAGCAAGCCGGTCCGCGATTCTTGCAGTAAGCGCTTGGCCATCCGCAGCGCATGCGGCGGATTCTTGACTATCCGCTCCGCGAGTTCTCTGGCTGCGGTGATGAGTTCGTCGTGGGGGACCACTCTGCTGACCAGCCCCCAAGAGTGCGCGGTCGCCGCGTCGATGCGATCTCCGGTCAGTGTCATCTCGGCGGCCCGTTCATAGCCGATCGCCCGTTGTAGAAACCAGCTGCCGCCATCGCCGGGTATGAGGCCGATCTGTACGAAACTCTCGGCGAAGGAGGCACGTTCGGAGGCGATTCGAATATCGCACATCGTGGCCAGATCGAAGCCCGCGCCAATCGCCGCGCCGTTGACCGCCGCGATGATCGGAACCTCCAGGCGAGCCAGTGCTCGTGGCAGGCGCTGTATTCCGTCGACGTAGGCGTAACGCTGCTCAATCGCTTCCAAGCCGAACATGCCCTCACGGTTGGCCATGTCCTTGACGTTGCCGCCGGCAGAGAAGATCTTTCCCTCACCGGTGAGGATCACCGCCCTGACATTGGTATCAGAATTGGCGGCCCCGACTGCGTCCTCGAAGGCGGTGATGAAGTCCTGGTCGGTGATGGCATTGCCGAGGTGGGGCAGGTTGATGGTCCAAAGCTGCACGGCGCCTTCGGAGGTGATGGCCAACGGCCCGGCGGTCACGCTCATGATTGGAGTACCTCGATTCTTGCTGGGGCGCGGTGTGGGGAAGTGCCGGGTTAGGGCAGCTGCAGCGACTTGATCTGCAGGTACTCCTCGAACCCGATACGGCCCAGTTCGCGCCCAATCCCGGACTTCTTGTAGCCCCCGAAGGGTGCTGCGGGGTTGTACCTTCCGCCGTTGATGTCGAGTTGACCGGACTCTACCTGGCGGGCAAATGCGATCGCGGTGTCGTCGTCGGCCGCCCAAACGGCACCGGATAGGCCGTAGGGCGTCCCGTTGGCGATGCGCAGCGCCTCGTCGGTGTCGCGGAATGGAATGACGGCCAGCACCGGCCCGAACACCTCCTCTTGGCCCAGTTCGGAGTCCGGGTGGACGTCGGCAAAGACCGTGGGGGCGACGTAGTAGCCCACCTCGCGCAGCTTCTGGCTGCCCCCGGTCACCAGCCGGGCGCCGTCGCGCGGCGCGCGCTCGATAAAGCCGAGCACCGATTGGTACTGAGATTCCGAGGCCGATGGACCGAGCCGTGTGCCCGAGTCCCAAGGGTCCCCGACTGTGTACTTCGAAACCGCAGCCGCCACTAGCTCCAATGCTTCGCTGTAGCGGGACAGCGGCACGAGCATCCGGGTCCACGCCATGCACGTCTGGCCGCCGTTGAGGAAGGCATTCCCGACACCCACCTTGATGGCGGTGGCGAAGTCGGCGCCGTCGAGGATCACGTTGGCGGATTTGCCACCGAGTTCCAGAGCCACCTTCTTGATGGATTTGCCGGCCAGTTCCCCGACTCGGCTTCCGACGGAGGTGGAGCCGGTGAACGAGACGAAGTCCACATCGGGGTGGCTCGACAGTTGCTCGCCGATGATCCGGCCGGGTCCAGATACCAGATTGACCACCCCCGGAGGCAGGCCCGCGGCCTCCAGGGCGTCAACGAACTCGAACACCGACAAGGGAGCTTCGTTGCTCGGTTTGAGGACGACAGTGCAACCGGCCGCGATGGCGGGCAACACCTTGGCGACCACTTGATACAGCGGGTAGTTCCACGGCGTGATTGCCGCGACCACGCCGTACGGCTCCCGCACCACCAGAGAATTGCCGATCTTCTCCTCGAACTCGAAGGCGGCCAAGGCATTGGCGAACCCACGGGCGACGGCAAGGGGCACCTGGGTCTGTACGCTCTGCGCGATCCGGATCGGGGCGCCCATCTCGCGCGTAATCGTTTCGGCGATATCGGGCAGCCGCTTCTCCATGGCGGTGATCACCGCGTCGAGACGCTCACGCCGCTCGGTGACGCTGATCAGCGGATCGAAAGCAGCGCGGGCTGCGGCGACCGCGGTGTCGACATCGGCTTCGGAACCGCTAGGGACACAACCGCACACCTTCTCCGTTGCCGGGTCGATCACCTCGACTGTTCCCGTGCCGTCGGGGTCGACCCACTGCCCGTCGATGAAGAGCTTGGTGCGCGTGTAGTCGTGGCTATTGCTCATGATTGTCTTCCGCTCATCTGTGGTTCTACGGGACGATGCTGGCCCGGACATCGTGTTTGTCTTCAGCAGCTGCGAAGGCATCGTTGATGTCGTCGAGTGAGTAGCAGGCGGCGGCTAGCCGTTCGAACGGCAACTTGTGCTGATACTCGGCCAGGAAGTCCAGGGCCCGAGACAGTACGGCCGGGTCGTAGAGCGACACCCCGACCATGGTCTTGTTACCGAAGACGAAACGTGACGGATCGAATTCGAAGGACTTGCCGATGTTGATATTGCCGATCTCGACATAACGGCCGAACTGGCCGAGAAGCTTGAGTCCCTCGTCGATCGCCGAAGGGTGACCGACCACCTCGACCACCACGTCGGCACCCTGCCCGTCAGTCAACTTGCGTACGAGCTGGGCTCGTTCCTTCTCAGTGGTGACCTCGGTGATGTCGATGACAACGTCAGCGCCGAACGCCTTGGCTAGTTCGAGTCGCGCCGGGATGCCGTCTATGGCGATCACCCTGGCCGCGCCACGGGCCTTGGCGACGGCGACGGCATACAGGCCGAGCGCGCCCGCGCCCTGGACCACCACGTTCTCGCCCAATTGCTGGTTGACCCGTTCCAGCCCGTACATCACCTGAGACAGAGCGCAGTTGGCGCCGGCCGCGATCTCGTCGGAAACGGAGTCCGGGACGGTGTAGACCACCGCGCCAGCCGGTAGTAGAAAGTAGTCGCCATAGCCGCCGACGAAGTACGGCGGTTGATCGGCGCGGCCCAGCATCGCCATCTTCAGGTTCAGGCAGGCGTTGCGTCGACCAGCGAGACAGTTGCGGCAGGTGTGGCAGCAGAAGAAGTACGGGAACACCACTCGCGTGCCGACACTGAGCTGCCTGCCGTTGGAATCAGCGGTGACGCCCTCGCCGAGTTCGGCCACCGATCCGACCATTTCGTGGCCGAGAACCGTGGGAAGTTGACCGCCGAGGCCGCGGGTGGCGAAAGTTCCGTGCCAGGCGTGCACGTCGGAACCGCAGATGTTGGCCCGGGTCACTTTGATCAGGATCTGGCCGGGGCAGACTTCGGGGACTGGAACGGTCTCGATTTCGAACGGCTTTCCAGGTTCATCGAACCGAGCGATGCGTCCCGCCTGCCTACTTGGGCTCACAGGTGAATTCCCTTCATCCGAAATAAGATTCGATCTCAGACGACTGCTTCGGTGGTGCCGTCGCAAGCCAGAGCTGGCGCAGTGCCCGTGCCGCAGGCTATCCGTGGCCCGGTCGGCAGCCCACGGTGTTTCCCGCCCAGCGGTCAGTGCAGGCGCGAACCAGATCACAGTGGTGGTTGGCGCGACCACTTGGTCAATCACTGATTGAATCAATGATTGAAGTCTGATCTAATGCTGCTATGACCGGTACCGAGACCTCCACCCGCGAGAATCTGCTGAACGTGACCGAACGACTGCTACTCGAATCCGGCTATGAGGCGGTGTCGGTCCGTGCCGTCTGTGCCGCGGCCGGGGTGAATCCGGCTGCGGTGCACTATCATTTCGGATCAAAAGTGGGGTTGGTGACGGCGCTGTTGGAGGCCCGTTTGGGCCCCCTGTGGGCAGAAGCGCTGCCTGAGGTTTCGGCCGGCTATGTGATGCCTATCGATACCGCAGTCCAGATCGTGGTGAATCCGATTGCGACGCTGGCTGCCGATCCTGCAGGGCGGCTGTACCTGCACTTGTTGGCGCGCCTGCTGTTGGCCCGCAATGAAATCGCCTGGACGAAAAAGTGGTTCACGGTGACACCGTGGGCGCGCATATTGTCCGCCCAGGTGGCTGGATTGAGTGAGCGAGATGCCGCACGCCGGTGGATGATGGCGTTCGAGCTGATCTTCGTGCAGTTCGGTGACCCTCTCGCCGGCGACCGTCGACTGACCGATGGGCAGGTGCACGCGCTGCGGGATTTCATCACCGCGGGGCTCTCCGCGCCGGTGGCGCAGCCGTGAACACCGTGGCTACCGACGTGTTCGGCGAGGCGGCGCTTGGGCCAGTCACGCTGCGGAACCGCGTCATCAAAGCGGCGACATTCGAAGCGCGTACGCCCGGCGGCGCCGTCACCGACGACCTGATCGAGTTCCATCGTGCTCTCGCCGCCGGTGGCGTCGGGATGACAACCCTGGCCTATTGTGCTGTGTCGCCGGAGGGGCGAACCGAACGGGATCAGATCCTCATGACACCGGAGGCAGTCGACGGGCTGCAGCGCTTAACCGATGCCGTCCATGCTGAGGGCGCCGCTGTGTGCGCACAGTTGGGGCACGCCGGTCCGGTTGCGAACGCCCGGTCCAACGGGCTGCCTGCGGTCTCCCCGAGCAGGCTGTTCAGTCCACTCGGGATGGCATCCAGCCGCCGTCCTGATGTCGACGACCTGGCTCGGATCGTCGCCGACCACGCCACAGCGGCGGCCGTGGCGGCTGCGTCCGGCTTCGATGCGGTGGAGCTGCATTTCGGACACAACTATCTCGTCAGCTCATTCTTCAGTCCACTGCTGAACCGGCGGCGCGACGGCTACGGTGGCAACCTCGCCAATCGTGCGCGGTTGGCCCGAGAGATCGCCGTGGCGGTCCGAGCAGCGGTCGGAAATCACGTTGCCGTCATCGCGAAACTGAACATGGAAGACGGTTTTCCCGGTGGCCTGCGCATCGAAGACGGCCTGCAGATCGGTCGATGGTTGCAGGATGACGGTGCGCTGGACGCACTTGAGCTGACGGTGGGTAGCTCGCTGCTCAATCCGATGTACTACTTCCGTGGCCGGGCTCCCCGCGCCGAGTTCGCCGGCGTCTTCCCCCGGCCGTTGAGCTGGCTGTTGGCGACGGTGGGCCGGGGGTTCTTGCGCGAATACCCTTATAAAGAGCTCTATCTGCTTGACCTGGCCCGTCAGTTCCGGTCTGAGCTGACGATCCCGCTGATCCTTCTCGGCGGCATCACCAACCGTCGCAGCATGGATCTGGCCATGAAGGAGGGCTTCGACTTCGTGGCGGTGGCCCGAGCTCTTCTGCGGGACCCGGGCCTGGTGAGGAGGGTCGACGCTGACCCGGAAAGTCGTTCGCTGTGCACGCACTGCAACCGCTGTATGGTGACGATCTTTGATCGGACCCGATGCGTTCTGCGGCCTACCGCAGCGATCGAGCCGCTATCCTCCGGTGGTGATCTCCTCGACGTTGAACCTCTCTCTTAAGAGGCGTTTCAACAGTTTTCCACTCGGGTTCTTGGGTAACGCGTCGACGAAGAACAACTGCTTGGGGGTTTTGAATCCGGCCAGATGAGCCCGGCAGTGCTCGATGAGCTCGTCTTCGGTGACCACGATGCCGTCGCGGACCACCACGGCGGCGACCACCGACTCGACCCAGCGCGGGTGTGGCAGACCGAACACCGCCACTTCCTCGACGCCGGCGTGCCGGTAGATGGCTTCCTCGACTTCGCGACTGGCGACATTCTCGCCACCGGTCTTGATCATGTCCTTCTTACGGTCCACTACGCGTAGTAGGCGGTGGGTGTCGTAGTAGCCGAGGTCGCCGGAGTGGAACCAGCCGCCACGGAAAGCTTCCGCGGTCTTCACCTCGTCGTCGAGGTAGCCGAGCATCAGGTGTGGGCTTCGATGGACGATCTCACCCACCACGCCGGGGCCAACCGGGGTGCCCTCGTCGTCGAGGATCGCCGTCTCCACGTTGATCACCGGTCGGCCCGCCGCTCCGGCGTGTGCGTCTTGGTCTTCTGGTCCCAGAGCCGATGCCAGCGGCGCCATCTCGGTCTGACCGTAGAAGTTCCACAGGCGCAGTTCGGGCAGTCGCTCACGCATCTCGGCCAGGATCTCGGCCGGCATTGCCGAGGCGCCGTAGTATCCCTTGCGCAGGCTGGAGAGGTCCACGGAATCGAAGAGCGGGGACCGCAGCAGCGATATCCACACCGTCGGTGGAGCAAAATAGCTAGTGGCACCGTACTTTTCGATTGTGTGCAGCACCATTTCGGGTTGCGGGCGGGGGAGAATGACGCTGGTAGCACCGAGGTAGAGGGCCGGGATCAAGAAGTTGTCGAGCTGCGCGCAGTGATACAGCGGCAGCGAGTGGACGGTGACGTCGGTGCCCTCCATCGAGCCGGCGATGATCGAGCTGATGTAGTTGCCCATCAGGCTACGAGTCGAGTGCATCGCGCCCTTGGGATGCGCCTCGGTCCCGCTGGTGTACATCAGCCGGATCATCTGATCGTCGGCGACATACGGCGCCGGAGCCGCTGATGAGGTTGCGAGCCAGTGATCGAAGTCATCCCAACCGGGCGGCAGCGTCTGCCCGGGCGGGGTGATCGCCGCGATGGTACGCACGCGCCCACCGAGCTGCATCGCGGCTCGAGCCGTGGGGACCAGATCGGCTTCGACGATCATGCCGGCGGATTGGCTGTGGTCCAGGATGAACGAGATCTCTTCGGCCGTCAGCATGAAGTTGATCGGCACCAGCACGACGGCGGCACGAGCGGTCGCGAACGCCAGCACCGCGTACTGCCAGCAGTTGTGCGCCAGAACCGCGACACGGTCCCCGGGTCCGAAGCCGTTGTCCTGCAACGCCGCAGCGGCACGATCGACCAAGCGCTCGAATTCGGCAAACGTCAGACGGACATCGCCATCGATCACGGCGATGTTGTCCGGTTGTTTGCGGGCTGAACGTCGCGGGATGTCACCCAGCGCGTGACTGCGCGCCGAAGCGAGGACTGCATCGAGCTCGGTCATGCCCGGACTGTAGGCCCGCTGCGCCGGCTGCGGGCAAGCGGCGTCCCGCTCAGTAGACATGGGCCCGGTGGATCGCCTGAGAGGGCCACATACTCGGGGCACGAGCAAGGAGGTTCGATGACGACCGATGCGACCGTGACGGCCGACCACACGGGCTCGGATCCCGCCGAGTTGCGCAGTTACCTGCTCCAGGCCGACGCCGGAGTCCTGGTTGCGGTGCTGGCCCAACTGACCGGCGATCCCGCCGTCGTCGACCGGTTCGCCGCCAAGATCTCGTTCGAACCCGACCCGCCCGAGCAGATCGGCGTCACCGACGTCGAAACCCGCGAGGTGCTGGTGGATGCGGTGATGGCAGCGCTCGACCAACCGCGTCCGGCTGGTGCGCTGCCCAGCGACGACCCGGCGCTGTTTGCCCGAATCGCGCCACTGGCGCTGGGTACAGCGGTAAGTGGCGAGTATGTCGGCCTGCTGCTGGAGCAGGGCGGCTTCCATCCCTCGCAGCCGGTGCTGCCTCGGACCGCCGCGCTTCCGACGGACTTCAAGGTGGTCATCATCGGTGCCGGGATCGCGGGCATGGCCGCCGCGCTGGAATGCGCTGATGCCGGAATCGATTACGAGATCATCGACCGCAACGACGAGGTCGGTGGCACCTGGTACACCGCCGTCTACCCGGGCATCGGTGTCGATACGCCGTCGGCCTACTACTCGCTGTCGCGCGACATCAACGCTGGATGGTCGAGCTACTACCCGCAAGGCGCTGAGTACCAGGAGTACCTGGAGTCGGTCGCGACCCAGAACAACCTGCGGGACCACACCCGATTCAGCACGGAGGTAGAGGCGCTGTGGTGGGACGAGGAACGCCGGCTGTGGCAGATCCACTCTGTCGGCCCCGAGGGCACCCGTGAGGTCAGCTATGCCAATGCGGTGATTCCGGCCGTCGGCTACCTCAACCGCCCACGGTGGCCCGAACTTGCGGGCAAGGAGTCCTTCGCCGGCGTGAGCATCCACTCCGCCGAGTGGGACCCGGACTTGGACCTGCGCGGCAAGAAGGTGGCGATCATCGGCGCGGGATGCACCGCGGTGCAGATCGTCGACGCCTGCGTCGGCGACGTCGAGCACCTAACGGTGTTCCAACGTCAGCCGCACTGGGTGGCGCCGCGCAAGCGACTCACCGACGACGTGCCCGAGTACCGCCGCTGGCTCAACACCCACATCCCGTTCTACGCCAACTGGAATCGGCTCAAGTCATTCTGGGGTACCGCCGACAACAACTATCCGGTGATCGTGCGGGATCCGGATTGGGCGGCCGACCACTTGTCGATCTCACCGGCCAACGACGTGTTGCTGCGGATGTGCCTGGATTACATCGACCGGGTATTCGGCGCCGGCTCGGAGTTGGCGAAGAAGGTCACCCCCGACTTCGCGCCCTACGGTAAGCGCATCATCCGTGACCCCGGCGGCTACTACGCGGCGTTGGCCAAGCCGCACGTCGACGTGGAGGCCAGCGAGCCCGCGCGGGTCAACGTGCGTGGGATCGTCACGCAGGACGGCCGGCAGATCGATCTGGACGTCATCATCTACGCCACCGGTTATCACCTCGATTTCTTGTCGACGGTCGATATCCGGGGCCGCGACGGTATCAAGCTCAGTGACGTCTGGGGAGACAGTCCGAGTGCCTACCGGGGCGGCATGGTTCCCGGTTTTCCGAACATGTTCGTCTCGTCGGCGCCCAACTACAGCCCGGGTCACGGAGCCGGGCACAACTTCGGCGTGGAGGTGATGGTGCACTATGTGATGGAGTGCCTCCAGCTGATGGCGCAGCGCGGTGTGCGGACCATCGAGGTCACCCCGGAGGCGTTCGAGAGCTATGTCGACGAGATCGACAGGGCGATGGCGGACACCGTGTGGTGCCACACGCCCACTGCACACACCTACTACCGCTCCGGTGGCGGGCGAATTGTCACCGCCTTCCCGTTCCGGCTGATCGACGTCTGGCAGAGTCACCGTGCTCCGATTGAGGGAGATTTCGTCCTCCGATGACCGGATTGCTCAGCGGCAGAACCGCATTGGTGACCGGAAGTAGTCGAGGAATCGGGCGGGCGGTCGCTCAGCGACTGGCTGCGGAAGGGGCGACGGTAGCGGTGACAGCGCGCTCTCACCGGATGTCGCCGTCAACCCGTGCGGGCCACACGGAGGCTCTTCCGGGCACGATCGCCGAGACCGTCGAACTGATCGAGGCAGCGGGCGGCAAGGCATTCGGCGTGACCGCAGACCTGGAGAACAGCCAGCAGCGTGCCGCCTTGATCGACGAGGTGGTCGAGCGGACGGGCCGCATCGACATCTTGGTCAACAACGCCGGATACGCCGACTACTCGGTTATCGAGACCATGCCGATGCAGACCTTCGATCGCACGGTCGAACACTATTTGCGCACGCCGTTTGTGCTGATCCAGCAGTCGATTCCACATATGCGCCGTCAAGGCGCGGGCTGGATCGTCAACATCGGATCCGTCACCGGTCTGGCTCCGGTGCGGCCCTACCGCGACTACAACAAGTCGTCCGGGGATGTGATCTACGCGTCGATGAAAGCGGCGCTGCACCGGTTCACCCAGGGGGTCGCGGCTGAATTGGTGGATTCCAACATCGCCGTCAACGTCGTGGGACCGTCCAGCGCGATCCGGACACCGGGTGCAGCCAGCCTGATACCCGATTCGTTCCCGACCGAGCCGGTGGAGTACCTGGCCGAAACGGTGTTGGCGATGTGCCACCTACCCGCCGCCGAGCGCACCGGCCTCATCGCGTTCAGCCTGCATTACCCCTGGTCCCAGCAGCTCGCCGTGCACAGCCTGGACGGTGCCACGGTGCTCCCGCCGCTGGAACCGCCCACGGCCGCTAATCCCAACATCCTGCCCGCCGGACTGTGATCTCCGGCAGGCCGTCACGGTTGTAGGACGGCGCGGTCGATCCCGCAGAAGCTGTGGCACACCCGATCGCGAACGATCACCTCGGTGGTCTCGGGGTCGAACCACCGGTCCACCACCGCCCAGTGGATCGGGTGCATCAGGTACGGGCCCATCAACCCGGCCACATCGGTGAATTCCTGCTCGAACACATGCGTCCACGCGGTGGGGCCGGTCGGTTCGGTCACCCGGCTCAGCTGCCACGCGCACATGGTGCTGACATAGTCGGGCATCGACTTCAGCTCCGACTCAAACCGCGTCAGAGTCTGCGTCGAGGTATCCGGCTGCACCCGCAGCAGCAGCGTCCGGTACACCGTCGCGGGCTTACCGGTGACGATCGGCGTGCCCTGATACGTCGCGCCGTTGACTCGGGTGATCGCTGGGTCGGTCAGCGCAGCCGCGAGCTGCGGTTCGGCGATCCGCCACGCTGATTCGTCGGGGAAACGCAGGTGCGCCAACACATCCCCGCCGTTGCGTGAGCCGGAATCGGTCGGTTCGACGATCCATCGCAGAGCTCCGCTGCGTTCGGCCACCGCGCGGAGGGCGGTGAGCGCCCGGTCGCGTTCGCCGGATTGGACGTCGAGTAGTCGTGTGACGTTAAACATCGGCCGCCGCATTCATCTCGCAGAGTGCGTCGACGTCACCGGCTGCGGCCGCCACCGAGCGGCTGCGCTCCGCCACCAATTCGCCGATGTCCGACCACCATTGCCCCAACGCGGGATCCGGACGTCCCTTCCAGGTCATCTGCCACCAGGCCAGTGGGCCGGGCAGTGACCAGGTGATCGTGATCGTGTTCGACTCATCGGCGAACCAGATGGGTGGACTGACGAGCACGCTCTGCAGTGTCATTCCGCGGTCCCGGGCGCCGGGCGCGTACTCCGCGAGATAGCGATCGATGAATCGTCGCGCCAGCCCGGGCCTGGTCACGATCCGGTCGATGACGAAGACTTCACCGTCAGCCATGCAGACGAGGCTAGGGGCGGCCCCGCCGTGAGTCCGGCAGCAGTCCCGGACACCGGGAGACAGGCGTTGACGGATCCCACCGGCAGCGAGGACGGTTAGGCGATGAACGATCTCAGCCCGAATCCGTTCGCCCCCGCTCAGCTCGGTCCGGTCCGGCTGCGCAATCGCGTCATCAAGGCCGCGACATCCGAAGGCCGTTCGCCCGACGGGTTGGTCACCGATGATCTGATCGATTTCCACCGCAGCTTTGCCAAGGGCGGGGTCGGCATGACCACGGTCGCGTACTGCTGTGTGTCCAAGCAGGGGGCCAGTGCACCGGGGCAGATCGTGATGGATGCCAAGGCGCTGCCGGGCCTGACGAAGCTCACCGACGCGGTACATGACACTGGCGCCGCCATCTCCGCGCAACTGGGCCACGCCGGCGTGGTGGCACAGAAGAAGTTGACCGGCGTTACCGCGGTGGCGCCCAGCCGCTTCGTCAATCCCACGTCGTTCGCCTACTGCCGCGAGATTCGCCGTGACGAGATCTTCACCGTCATAGATCAATTCGGCGCGGCGGCGCAGGTGGCCGTCGATGCGGGCTTCGATGCGGTAGAACTGCATTTCGGCCACCTCTATCTGCCGAGTTCCTTCCTGAGCCCGCTGATCAACCGGCGTAAGGACGAATACGGGGGAGACATCGACGGTCGCTCGCGGTTCGTAAGGGAGATCGCGCAGCGAGTCCGCGACGTCGTGGGCAGGCGGATCGCGGTGATCGCGAAGTTGGACATGGACGACGGCTTGCCGGGCAGCATCTGGATCGATGAGGCGTTGCGCACCGCCCAGCTGTTGGATGTCGATGGGACGCTGGATGCCATCGAGTTGACGCAGGGCTCGTCGGTGTTTAAACCGATGTACCTGTTCCGGGGTGATGTGCCGGTACGTGAATTCGCCCGAGTGATGCCTCCGGCGCTGCGTCCCGGGGTACGGGTGATGGGGAAGTGGGCGATGGGCAGCTATCCCTACGAAGATCTCTACATGCTTTCCGCGGCACGCCAGTTCGTGCCGGTCATCGAGAACACCAAGCTGATTCTTCTCGGCGGCATCACCAACCGTGAGCACCTGGAAGTCGGGATGCGCGAGGGATTCGATTTCATGGCGATGGGCAGAGCGCTGCTGCGCGAGCCCGATCTGGTCAACCGGATGATCGAGGATCCCGGGGTACGCAGCCGCTGCGACCACAACAACAAGTGCATGGTTACGGTCTTCACGCGCACGCACTGCGTCCTCGACCCAGAACAGCGCTATGGCCAAGCCGAGGCCCTGATCATGCCGTCTGAAGGCCCGGCCGTTACGTCGTGACGGGCGGGTCCAGGAGCTCAGTCAGTGACGCGCATGCCTGGGCTCGGGCCCTCTTGCAGATGTCGAGCGCAGGCATGGTCATGAAGCCGTGCACGCCGCCTTCGAAGTAGCGCACCACGGTGGGAACACCCGCACCGTATAGCGCCTCGGCGTAGGCGCGGCCCTCATCGCGCAACGGGTCATGGCCCGCTATTACCGCGACCGTCGGCGGCAGACCGGACAGGTCCGGGGCCTGCAGTGGGGACGCATACGGGTTGGACCGATCGGCCACGGTGGGCACGTATTGATCCCAGTACCACTGCAATGCGGGCTTGGGGTTGTAGTAACCGCGGCCGAACTGCTGATAAGACGACGTGTCGAAATCGGCAGCGATGACGGGGTACAGCAGCAGTTGAGCTCCCAAGTGCGGCCGGCCGCGGTCGCGTGCCATCAATGCGGTGACCGCGGCAAGATTGCCGCCGGCACTGTCGCCGCCGACGAGGAGCCGGTTCGGGTCGCCGCCGAGTTCGACGATGTGGTCTGCCGCCCAAACGGTGGCCGCGTACATGTCCTCGGCCGCGGCGGGCCACCGTCCTTCTTCCGGCGCCCGCCGGTAGTGCACGGAAACGACTACGGCCGGAAGCTGATTTGCAAAGTCTCGACACAGGTCGTCATGACTGTCCAAGTCGCAGAACACCCACCCGCCACCGTGGGCCCACACCAGGGTCGGAACCGAGTTGGTGTCTGCAGCACGTGGGCGGTAGACCCGGATCTCGAGCGGACCTTCCGGTCCTGCGATAGTTCGGTCACGCACCTGGGCCACGGGTTTGGGCTCGGCCGCAGGAGTGAAGCGCGAGCGAATGGCGGCTCGGGCTTCGGCGCCGGTCATCGTGTGCACCGGCGGAAATCCCACGTTGAGCGCTTCGATGATCCTCGCGATCTGCGAATCCAGCATCATGCGAGCTGCAGGGCCCCGCCGCGAGCGGTCGGGCCGCCGCGCAGCGGTCGCATCTGCTGCAGGGTTGGGGACACTCGCACTGGCCCGGAGTCGACCGCCTGCCAGATGCCCATCGCGGCGATACGCACCGGAGCGACCAACCGCTGGTCCAGCTTTATCCGGTTCATCGGCCCGCAGATCGAGATCGCGGCGACCGCCTCGCCCGGGTCGCCGATCGGTGCCGCGACGCAGCCGAAGCCGGGCAGCGACTCCTCCCGGTCGAACGCGAAGCCGTGAGAGCGGACTTTGAGTAGTTCGCTACGGAGTTGGGCGTGGGTGGAAATCGAATACTTGGTCCGACGGGGGAGCCGGTCGGAGTTCAAGACGTCGATGTCGCGCTCGTCTGCAAACGCCAACATGGCCTTCCCCACCGCCGTGCAGTGCGCCAGTTGGCGGCCACCGATACGGGTCGGGATTGCCGCGGCCATGCGATCGCCGACCTTGTCCATGTAGACGACGTCGGGACCGTCAAGGACGGCCAGGTGAACCACCAAGCCGGTCGCGGCGTGAAGTTCGTGCAATCTACGCAGCGCGGCCTTGTGCAGGCGATCCTGGTGTACCGCCAGGGAACCCAGCTCGACAAGGCGCATGCCCAGTTCGTAGTCCCGGCCGCTGCGGCGAAGCCACCGGAGCTGGACGAGACGCTCGAGCATGCGGTGCGCTGACGATCGGGGGAGCCCAGTCCGGCGCACGATCTGTGCCAGGGTCAGGCGGCCGGGCCCGTCGAACGCGTCGAGAACCAGGGATACCCGATCAATCACGGCGCTGGGGGTTTCGTTGGGCGCATCCTTGGCGGCGGTCACGGGTAATGCGGCTGTCGCGGGCATTGAGAATCCTCCGGTACATGCCTAATAGGCATATGACTAATGATCATATATCTACCACATGGGTGTCGCTGTTGTCACACTTCCGGCTGAATTTGAGCGCCCGCACATCCGCGGGCCCGACGCCAGGGTTTCGCCGACCTGCGGAATGGCGCGACGGGCTGCGCGTCGGTACCTCAGGGCAACCCCTGTCCGGCGCTGTGCGTCGCAGGTTGCGGGTGTCGTCAGGCCCGGGCCGCGCTGCGTCCGGCCCGTCGGCCGTAGAAGCTGCCGTCGCCCAGTGACACACCGCTGGCATAGCCCCACGCCGCGAGACCGGCGGCCGACCGCCCAGCCGCATACAGGCCCGGGATCGGTTCACCGCTGACGTGGAGCACCTGGGCGTCGAGTGTGGTGGCCAACCCGCCAAGGGTGAATCCGCCGGTGCACTCCCGCAGGTCGATGGCGCCGACGGGTGAGCCGATCGGCTTGAGCCACTGGACTTTCTTGTGCAGCAACGGGTCCACGCCGCGCGCAGCGCCCTCGTTGTACGCCGCCACCGTGGCCTGCAGCGCACCGGGGGGCAACCCCATCTCGGATTCGAGATCGGCGACGGAGTCGGCCACCCAGGTGGGCGGACGCATCATGAGCTTCGGTGAAACCGAGGCCATCGCCGCTTCGTTGGCCGCGTCGTCGAGGATCAGATAGGCGATGTTGTCCTGGTGATACAGCGTCAGCTGTCCGACCCGGCCGGGGTAGGTGTCCTCGGCAACGAACCGCTGAGCGCGACCGTTGACCAGGATCCCGCGCACCAACTGCTGCGGATCGATGAAGATTGCGACTTCGGTGGCGTCCATGTGGGCAAGGTCGGCGCCGAGGGCCTGCGCCATCCGGATCGACTGGCCATCATGTTGCTCCACCGATGCCGCCGGTCGGCCGGCGATCCGCGGTGCGAACTGCGCCACCATGCCCTCGTTGTAGGCGAAGCTTCCGGTGGCCAGCACAACTCCGCGGCGGGCGCGAACGCTGATCTGGGTGCCGTATCGGCGCGCGATCAGGCCGACGACGCGCCCGTCGGATTCGACGATGAGGCGCTGAGCGCGAACGTCGTAGAGCGCCTGGGCCCCGGCTGCGGTTGCGGTGTCCACGAGCGGCTTCATCAACATGTAGCCGGCACTGGCCTCGCCCTGCTTCTTATTGGCCATCTGCGGAACGTGGCCGCGCGGGGCGGGGGTGGCGATCGTGTTGAATGGATGGGAGTTCTCGCCGCCGGAGTACATCAGGCCCTCGTCGCCCAACGGCTCCCAGCCGGGCTCACCGAAGAACTCGGCTTTGAACGGCACTCCGCATTCGACGAGCCAGTCGAAGTGGGCCACGCTGCCCGCGCAATAGTCGGCAATACGCGTCTCGTCAGCCCCCGGACCCATGGCCGCGTTCAGGAATGCGGCCATATTGTCGACCGAATCCTCGAAGCCACAAGCCTTCTGCAGCGCCGTCCCACCGCCGAGATAGATGAATCCACCGGCCATCGCCGCTGCCCCGCCCCACGAGGCGGTGCGTTCGAGCACCAGAACTTCCGCGCCGGTGCGGGCGGCCTCCACCGCGGCAGCGGCACCCGCCACCCCGAACCCGGCGATGACGACATCGGCCTCGTGGTCCCAGCTGCGGATATCTGCGACGGCGACCGGGGCGATGTCGGACGTCACGGACGCATCGCTGCGGGCAGGTCGTCCACCCACTGATGACCCCAGTAGCTGTCGGCCGTGATCTCTTCGGCGGTGTAATAGGTGTCGTCGACTCGCATGCCCTCGGTGCCGAACTCGATGTCCCAGTCCCCGGGCGCGCGGACGTAGAACGACACCATCTTGTCGTTGGTGTGCCGGCCAAGCGTCGACGACAGTTGGAATCCGTCCGCGGCGACCCGGTCAAGCGCCTGTCCGACACTGTCGAGGGTGTCGACCTCGACCATGAGATGGATCAGCCCGGGGTCGCGTAGCGTCGCCGCCGGGCACAGCGCAAGGCTGTGATGACGCTGGTTGATACCCAGGAAGCGCACGCGGACCGGTCCGAACTCCGGCGGAACGGGCACCCGGAAGGCGCCGCGTGACTTGAACCCCAATACCTCGGTGTAGAACTCAAACGAGCCATTGACATCGAGAGCCGGCAGCACCACATGCCCGAGGCCCTGATCGCCGGTGACGAACTTTGCTCCGAACGGCGTGATGACCGGGCTGTGATCTAGAACCGGCCCGTGGAAAACCTCCAGCGAGGTGCCGGCGGGGTCTTCGAAGGCGATGGCCTCTTCAATACGGCGGGTGTCTGCTTCGGCCAGTGACAGCTGCTTGTACGGGATGCCGGCGGCCTCGAGGGAGTCCGCGAGCGTCTGCAGGTCTGCATGGTCGCGCACCTCCCAACCGACGGTGACGATCTTGTCGGTCTCACCCGGCGATACCACGATCCGGGCAGCGCGTTCGTCCATCCGCAGGTAGAGCGAGTCCGGATCTGGTCCGCTGCCTTCGGCGAAACCCAGTACGCCGAAAGCGAAGTGGCGCCATTTCTCGATGTCCGTGGCTTGTACCGTAACGTAGCCGAGGCTCTTGATCAGGCTCACTGGGCGTCCCCTAAATCATTGCCCGCAGCGGGCCCTGTGGGTCCACGCCGAGCGAGCTCAGTGCCGAGGCGTGATAGACCGTTCCCGGGGCGTGGATGGCATGCACCTGTCCGACATGGACATCGCGCCAGTACCGCTGCAGGGGCTTGTCCATCCGCGTCGCGTTTCCGCCGCACCGGGCGAAGAGTTCGTCGACCGCGGAGACCGCGCGCCATACCGCGCGAATCTGTGTGCGGCGCCCAGCCGCTCGATCCTCGAACGAGACCTCCTTGCCGGCGGCAACCATGTCATATATCCGGTCGGCGTTGGCCAGGAGTTCCTGACGAGCTGCGTTGATGTCGGCGGCGGCTTCACCGATCGCGAACATCACATAGGGGTCATCCTTGATTGCAACACCGCTGGAATTCACCCGCGAGCGCTGGTAATCCAGCGCGGCGGCCAAGGCACCCTCGGCGATGCCGATAGTCGCAGAAGAAATGCCCAGCGGGAACATCGTTGACCAGGGCATCAAATAGAGCGCCTCGGTCATTCCGGCCTCGCGTTGGGCGGTGCCGTCCATAACTTCCAGCGCGTCCATCGTGCGGTAGCTCGGCACAAAGGCATTGGAGACGATGACGTCCTTGGAACCGGTGCCGCGCAATCCCACGACGTCCCAGGAATCCTCGACGATCTGGTAGTCCTTGCGCGGCAGGATCATGTGCAACATCTGCGGGGGCATCAACGGCTTTCCCTCGGCGTCGCCGATCATGGCGCCCAGAATGATCCAGTCACAGTGGTCGGTGCCCGAACTGAACTGCCAACGGCCGTTGAAGAGGTAACCACCCTCAACCGGCTTGGCAACGCCTTGTGGTGCGTAGGGCGAAGCCACCCAGGTGTCGACATCGTCTGCCCAGATCTCGTCGCCGACTCGAGGGTCGGCGTAGGCGAGCTGGTAGGGGTGAACGCCGACCACGCCATTGATCCACCCCGCGGACGGATCCAGGGCGGCGGTCGCCATCACTGTTTCGGCGAACTCACGGGGGTGCACCTCCAGCCCGCCGTGCTTCTTCGACTGCAACAGCCGAATACTGCCGATCTCCTTCATCGACTTGACAGTGTTGTCGGTCAGCTTGCCGATCTTCTCGGCTTCTTCGGCTTGCTCGCGCAGCTGGTCGGCTAGCTCCGCGATGCGGTCGATCACCCGTTTAGTCATGCCAACGATGGTGGACGTGGGGAGTGCGTGGTTGCCGGCCTCGTCCCGGTGAGCGGACGACATTCACCCTCGGGATCAAAACTCGACATGCAGCTTGTCGGACAACGGACGTGCCTGGCAGGCCAGGAACAACCCCTCGGCGATGTCTTCGGGTTCGAGGATCGCGGCATTGCCCAAATCGACCTGTCCTTCGACTACCGTTGCCGCACACGAGCCGCAGTTGCCCTCCCGGCAGGAGAACGGAACGTCGAGGCCCGCTGCGAGCATCACGTCAACCAGGTTGCGGGACTTGGGCCAACAGAGGCGATGGGTTTGCCCGTCGAGAGTGACCTCCGCGTCGGCCGCTTCGGCATCGCCGGCGAAATCTTCGATCGCGACTTCAGCAAATGGGTCACCGGTGAGTGACTGGAACACTTCGAGGTGAATGTTCTCGCGTGGCACGCCCGCCTCGCTCAGCGCTTCTTTCACCACCGCCATGAACGGTTCGGGGCCGCATACGAATGACTGGTAGCTGGTGAACATCCGGGCGAAGCCGCCCATCTGAGCGCGGGTAGGCAGGCCCTGGATCGACTCGAGCCAGTGCAGAACTGTGAGCCGACCGGCGTATTGCGCAGCCAGGTCTCGCAACTCGGCCGCGAAGATGACCGAGCTCTCGTCGCGGTTGGCATAGCACAGCACCACCCGTCCGGTGCCGGCAGCCAGCGCCGACTTGAGGATCGACATCACTGGGGTGACGCCGCTTCCTGCCGCCCATAACAGAAAATCCGCGTCCAGATCCGCGGGCGTGAATTGCCCTGACGGCGGAAGGGCCTCGATGGTGTCGCCGACGGAAACGTTGTCGCACAGCCAATTCGATACGTATCCGCCATTCGTACGCTTGACGGTGACTTTGTGCGCGGCATCGGTGTGCGGAGAACTTGCCAGCGAGTAGCAACGGGCGGCCGACCCGGTTAGGGCGCTTGGTACGCGCACCGTCAGGAACTGCCCCGGTCGGTAGTCGAATCGGTCCTGATGCTCTTCGGGAATCGCCAGCACCACCGACTTCGCGTCGCGGCTTTCCTCGATGATGGCTGTGACGGTCAGTGCTGCGGCGCGTGTGCCGTCCCCGGCTCGGCCGGCAGATCCTGCATCGGTCATGGCCGACATTGTGAGCGGGCGAGGGAATTCCCCGGACCGACATCACCGGTGGCCGGGAGAAATTTCCCGATGCCCGTTGACCGGGAAGTGTCGGCGCCGGAATCCTCGGTGACCGCCTACGGTGGCCGCCGTGAGCAGCGCGACCGAAAGCAATGTCGACGTCATCGTGGTGGGTGCGGGGTTCGGTGGCCTGTATGCCCTGCATAGGTTCCGCCAGCAGGGGCTGTCGGTACGCGTCTTCGAAGCGGCACCCGAAGTCGGAGGGACCTGGTACTACAACCGGTACCCGGGAGCGCGCTGCGATGTCGAGAGCCTGGACTACTGCTATTCGTTCTCCGATGAGTTGCAGCAGGAGTGGACCTGGACCGAGAAGTACGCCACCCAGTCCGAGATCCTCGACTACATCAACTGGGTCGCCGACAAGCTGGACCTGCGGGCGGGGATCACGTTCAACACCAGGGTGGTCTCGGCCGTTCTCGACGAGGACTCGATGCGGTGGACGATCGCTACCGACAACGGAGAAACCGTCGTCGCGCGCTTCGTGGTGATGGCCACCGGGCCGCTGTCCTCACCCTTGACTCCGGATATCCCGGGGCTGGAGACCTTTGGCGGCCCGATCTATCACACCGCGCACTGGCCGCACGAAGGAGTGGACTTCACTGGAAAGCGGGTCGGCGTCATCGGGACCGGTTCCTCGGGTGTGCAGTCGATTCCACTCATCGCCGAACAGGCCGCGCAGCTGGTCGTCTTCCAGCGCAGCCCGAACTACAGCGTGCCCGCGGGCAACCGCCCGTTGACCGCCGAGGAGATCGCACACGCCAAGGCCACCTACGGCGAACGGCGCCGGTTGTCCTGGCGCAGTGGCGGAGGGTCGCCGCATGTGGCACACCCGAAGTTGACCATGCAAGCCAGTCCCGAAGAGCGCCGGGCGGCCTTCGAGGAACGCTGGCAGCTGGGCGGGGTGCTGTTCTCCAAGACTTTCGCTGACCAGATGATCGACATCGAGGCTAATGAGGAGGCTCGAAAGTTTTACGAAGGCAAGATTCGGGCGGTGATCGATGACCCCGAAGTCGCCGAACTGCTGATACCCAATGATCATCCGATCGGCACCAAGCGAATCTGCACCGACACCAACTATTTCCAAACGTTCAATCGCTCGAACGTCACATTGGTCAGTGTTCGCAAGACCCCGATCGAGTCGATCGACGAATCGGGCGTCGCGACGTCCGAGGTGCACTACGACCTCGACGCCCTCGTCCTGGCGACCGGTTTCGACGCCATGACCGGCACCCTGGCCAAGATCGATATCGTCGGTCGCGGGGGTCAGAAGCTGGTCGATGATTGGTCGCACGGCCCGCGCACCTACCTCGGTCTCGGTGTCGACGGATTCCCCAATCTGTTCCTGGTGTCCGGGCCGGGAGCGCCGGCGGTCTTGGCCAATATGGTTCTGCATGCTGAGGCACACATCCAGTGGATCTCCGAGGCCATCGTCTATCTGGACAAGCATGGTTACGCGGCCATGGAAGCCACCTCCGCTGCCGTCGATGCCTGGGTTACCGAATGCAATCAGCGAGCCGACGCCACCCTCTTTCCCAAGGCGAACTCATGGTATGTGGGGGCCAACGTGCCGGGAAAGCCCCGCGTATTCATGCTTTTCATCGGCGGCTTCGCAACCTACCTCGATATTTGTGCCGAGGTTGCCGACGCGGGGTACAAGGGATTCGCCCTGCTCAAGGCGCCCTGATGCCGAACCTGGCCGGCAAAGTCGCCGCGGTCACGGGCGCTGCGCGTGGTACGGGCCGTGCCCACTGCGAGCGGCTTGCCGCGGCCGGCGCAGACATTATCGCGATTGACCGATGCAGCGCGGCAGACGATCTGGCAATGATGGCGACAGTACTGGTTGATGAGAAACGGCGATGCTTCACCGGCATCGCCGATGTCCGGGATCTTCCTTCGTTGTCGGCTGCCGTCGATGCCGGCGTGACAGCACTGGGCGGTCTGGACATCGTGATCGCCAATGCCGGAGTCCACGCTCCCGGAGCTCCGGTCTGGGAACTGCCCGACGACGTCTGGCAGGACGCGCTCGATGTCAATCTCACCGGTGTGTGGCATACCGTCAAGGCCGCCGCACCACATCTGAGGCCGGGCGGTTCGATCGTTATCATCAATTCGACCAGCGGAATTCGTGGTCCGGCTGATACCGCGCACTACACCGCCAGCAAGCATGCTGCAGTGGGACTGGCCCGCACACTCGCCAACGAACTGGGCCCATACGGGATCCGGGTGAACACCGTGCACCCCGGCGCGGTGGCCACGCCGCTGGTCCGCAACGAAGCGACCTACCGACGGCTCTGCCCCGACCTCGATAATCCGACCGAAGCCGACGCGGTCAAGATCCTGACGGCGCGCAATCTGCTCAGTGTGCCGTGGGTGGAGCCGCATGACGTTGCCAACGCCGCGGTGTTCCTGGCCTCCGACGACGCCCGGTATATCACCGGAGCTCAGCTGGTGGTCGATGCCGGATTGACCCAGAAGACATGACGATTCCTCGACTTGCCGGAAAGGTCGCGCTGATCAGCGGCGCGGCCCGTGGAATCGGGCGGGCGCAGGCGGTGCGGTTCGCCCAAGAGGGCGCCGACATCATCGGCATTGATTTGTGCGGTCCGATCGATACGGCCCGGGTGCCGCACTCCACCCCCGAGGACCTTGCTGAGACCGTCCGCCAGGTAGGCGCCGTCGGCGGCCGGATGACAGCGGCGGTGGCGGATGTACGCGATAAGGAGGCGCTGCGCGCAGCTGTCGACAACGCAGTCAGCCGGCACAGCGGACTCGATATCGTCTGCGCCACCGCGGGAATCACTTCCCGCGGATCTGCGGTCGACCTGCCGGAAGAAGCCTGGCGGGCAATGCTGGACGTCAATCTCACCGGCGTGTTCCATACCTGTCAGGTGAGCGCACCGCACCTGATCGCGCGCGGAGGTGGTGCAATGGTTCTGGTGAGCTCCATCGCTGGGCTCCGAGGTTTGTCCGGTGTCGCCCACTACACTGCGGCCAAACACGGAATGGTCGGGCTGATGCGCAGTCTTGCCAATGAGTTAGCCCCGCACCGTGTTCGGGTCAACACAGTCCATCCGACGAATGTCGACACTCCACTCATTCAGAACGATGCTGTGCGGGGCGCCTTTCGTCCGGACCTGCAGCGGCCACCCACACGAGACGAGTTCGCCGACGCAGCCAAGGCGATGAACATGCTCGACATTCCGTGGGTGGAACCAGTGGACGTGGCCAATGCGTGCCTGTTCCTGGTGTCCGACGAGGCCCGCTACGTCACGGCCGTCGCCCTTCCGGTGGACGCCGGCAGCACCCAGCGACAGGGGAGATGAAGCACATCTCAGACGTCCCGAGTGCACCAACGTCTCTGAGTCGAGCCTTGGATTGGATGAGGAGAGCTCTTCTCACCGGCGGCCCGAATCACGGTTAACGATACTGAGAGGTGCTCATTGGGGACGTACGTAGTGACTGGATCGGCATCGGGCATGGGGCATCAGGCCGCCGAAAAGCTTCGAGCTGCCGGGCATACCGTCATCGGCATCGATATCCAAGACGCGGAGATACGGGCTGACCTGTCGACCGCGGAGGGACGCCAGGCGGCCGCCGAAGGCGCGCTGGAGAACTCAGGCGGCATTCTCGACGGCGCCGTACTTGCAGCTGGTTTGGGCCCGATACGCGGACGGCAACGTTTGATCGCCCAGGTCAACTACTTCGGCGTCGTCGACTTGTTGACAGCCTTGCGGCCGGCTCTGGCTCGTACCCAGCGGGCCAAGGTGGTTGTCATCGGAAGCAATTCGACTACGACCACACCGCTGGTACCTCGCCGCGCGATCCGCGCCTTGCTCGCCGGTGACGTGGACAAAGCGCTGCGCGCGGTCCAGCTCTTCGGCAAGAATTCGGCGGCCATCATCTATGCGGCGTCGAAGATCGCGGTGTCGCGCTGGGTGCGCCGCCACGCGGTCACCGGAGACTGGGCCGGCGTGGGCATCCGCCTCAACGTGCTCGCTCCGGGGGCGATCATGACCCCTCTGCTGGCCGAACAGCTAGCCAATCCGAAAGAAGCCAAGTCGGTCAAGGCGTTTCCGGTACCGGTAGGAGGCTACGGCGACGCAGGCCAGCTCGCCGACTGGATGTTGTTCATGCTCTCCGACGCAGCTGACTTTATGTGTGGCAGCGTCGTTTTCGTGGACGGAGGCTCTGATTCCTACTTCCGCGCCGATTCCTGGCCGGTCGCCGTGCCCGTCAACAGTCTGCCTCGCTACCTGGTGCGTTTCCTCGGTTATGGGCGGTCCAAACGCTGAGTTCGATGACCGTTGATCCCCGTCCGAATGATTTTCAAGTAAAGGAGGTTGACATGGCTGCTAAAGTCTCGGTGGCGATTGTCGGGTCGGGCAACATCAGCACCGACCTGCTGTACAAACTGCTGCGTTCGGAGTGGCTGGAGCCGCGCTGGATGATCGGTATCGACCCGGAGTCTGAGGGCTTGGCCCGAGCCCGCAAGCTTGGTCTGGAGACTTCGGCTGAGGGGGCGGACTGGCTGCTGGCCTTGGATGAGAAGCCGGACTTCGTCTTCGAGGCCACTAGTGCCTACGTGCACAAGGCGTACGCGCCTAAGTACGAGGCCGCCGGCATCCGGGCCATTGACCTGACTCCGGCCGCGGTGGGTCCGGCGGTGATTCCGCCGGCAAACCTGCATGAGCATGTGGATGCGCCGAACGTCAACATGATCACCTGCGGTGGCCAGGCCACCATTCCGATCGTGTATGCGGTTACCCGCGCGGTCAAAGCCCAGGGCGGCACGGTGCCGTATGCGGAGATCGTGGCCAGCGTGGCGAGTGTGTCGGCCGGGCCGGGCACGCGGGCCAATATCGACGAGTTCACCAAGACCACCTCGGCGGGTGTGCAGACCATCGGTGGTGCCGAGCGCGGTAAGGCGATCATCATCTTGAATCCCGCCGATCCGCCGATGATCATGCGTGACACCATCTTCTGCCAGATCCCCGAGGATGCTGACCGTGACGCGATCACCGCGTCGATCAAGGATGTCGTCGCCCAGGTGCAGACCTACGTGCCGGGCTACCGGCTGCTCAACGAGCCGCAGTTCGACGAGCCGTCGCTGAACTCCGGCGGGCGTGCCGTGGTCACCACGTTCGTCGAGGTCGAGGGTGCCGGCGATTACCTCCCCGCCTATGCGGGGAACCTGGACATCATGACCGCCGCCGCCACCAAGGTCGGCGAGGAGATCGCCCGCGAGATGGCGGCAGCAAAGGCTGGAGGAGCGTAATGAGCGACCACATCTTCGATGTGCGGATCACCGACACCTCGCTGCGCGACGGCAGCCATCACAAGCGGCACCAGTTCACCCCCGAGGAGGTCTCGGCGATCGTCGCCGCGATCGACGCCGCCGGAGTGCCGGTGATCGAGGTGACCCACGGTGACGGGTTGGGCGGGTCCAGCTTCAACTACGGGTTCTCCAAGACTCCCGATCAGGAGTTGATCAAGCTCGCGGCGGCCACGGCCCGCGACGCCAAGATCGCCTTCCTGATGCTGCCTGGCGTGGCGACCAAGGAAGACATGAAGCAGGCGCAGGGCAACGGCGGGGTGATCTGCCGGATCGCGACCCACTGCACCGAGGCCGATGTCTCCATCCAGCACTTCGGGCTGGCCCGCGAGCTGGGCCTGGAGACCGTCGGGTTCTTGATGATGGCCCACACCGTGTCCCCGGAGAAGCTGGCCACCCAGGCCCGCATCATGGCTGATGCCGGCTGCCAGTGCGTGTATGTGGTCGACTCGGCCGGTGCGCTGGTGCTCGAAGGTGTTCGCGATCGGGTGCAGGCGTTGGTCGCCGAGCTCGGTGACGACGCTCAGGTGGGTTTTCATGGTCACGAGAACCTTGGGCTCGGTGTCGCTAACTCTCTGGAGGCGGTGCGCGCCGGTGCCAAGCAGATCGACGGCTCGGTGCGCCGGTTCGGTGCGGGTGCGGGTAACGCCCCGGTCGAAGCGTTGATCGGGGTGTTCGACAAGGTCGGGATCAAGACCGGTATCGACTTCTTCGACATCGCCGATGCCGCCGAGGAAGTGGTGCGCCCGGTGATGCCGGCCGAGTGCGTGCTGGACCGCAACGCGCTGATCATGGGTTATTCCGGGGTGTACTCCAGCTTCCTCAAGCATGCGGTGCGCCAGGGCGAGCGTTACGGTGTGCCCGCTCACGAGCTGCTGCACCGGGCCGGGCAGCGCAAGCTGATCGGCGGCCAGGAGGACCAGCTCATCGACATCGCCCTGGAGATCCAGCGGGAGCGGGCCGCGAAATAATCGCGGCATGACGGCGTTGGTCGGCATTTTCGCTGATAGCGGAGAGAGCGTGCCCGAGGCGCCGAAGCAGGTCCCGCGTGGTGGTCCGACTTTGGGCAACCGCAAGGACATTCGCGATCCACACATCCGTGACCAGTGCCGCCACTTGGTGGTTGTGGTCGGGCCAATCGGGTTCCTCGTGCTGCAGGGCGTCAGTGAAGATCTGAATCAGCCGGTCCCGCACCAGGTCGGCTTTCCTCGAAGCTGCTCCAGTCGCATTCAAGTAGGCGCGGGCCATGGCATCTGCGAGTCGTGGTGCCAATGACAGTTCACCAGTAAGCGATTCGAGAATGCGTAACAGTCGGTGATGCGGCTTGCTCACGCCGATGGTAGCGGGCGCTTCGCCAGGCGTGAACTCGCACAACCAGGCGTATAAGCACTCCAGCAGCAGGCCGTCCTTTGATGGAAAGTAGTGATATACAGAGCTGACAGATACCCCAGCGGCGTCCGCTACAGCTCGTATCTGCACCGCGTCGTAGCCATTGACGGCCTGGCGCGATGCGGCGGCCAGCATGCGTTCGCGCCGGTGATGTTGGTCCAGCTGAGTTAACGGACGGCTTGGCGTACCGCGCCGGATAAACACATCGATCCTCTTCTCTCAAGGCATCCGCCCTGAAACAGCCCCGCTATGGTGGGGCCTCAGAAGAGGCACGATAGGGCGCGCACCGCGCCGTCAGGTGATCATTGCTCGCTCATTGGAACGCTTTCGTCCGGGACCTAAAGGGCCATCATGTGACGCGGTTCAGGCCGTTCGGGTCCGCCTCGACAACGTCGAATCCCTTGTAGCCCGCGGCCGCCACGTCGGAGATGATCGCGCCGTAGGTGCCGAAACCACCGACGAACGGCATGAAAACGCGCGGCCGCCCGGCGATGTTGGCGCCCAGGTACCACGAATTCGCCTGCGTCATCAGGGTTTCTGCTGCCCGTTGGGCGCACTCGGTGCCCCAGTCGGCGGCCGCGTCGGGGCGGGCCTCCAGCCCCGCGGCGTCGTGCGAACCGAGGTAGGCGATCGCGTCGGCAACCCAATCCACATGCAGCTCGGAGTGCAGCACCATGTTGGCTAGCACCGACGGGCTGCCCGGTCCGGTCAGGTTGAACAGGTTGGGGAAACCGGGGACGCCCAGCCCCAGGTAGGTCAACGGGCCCTGCGCCCAGGCGTCGTTGAGCCGGGTGCCGTCGCGCCCGACGATGTCGATCTTGGCGACCGACCCGGTCATGGCGTCGAAGCCGGTCGCGAACACCAGGACATCCAGATCGTGATGTGCCTCGGTGGTGCAGATGCCGTGTTCGTCGATCCGCTCGATCGGGGTGGCGCGCAGGTTGACCAGGTGCACGTGGTCGAGGTTGAAAGTCTGGAAGTAGTTGTCGTCGGTGCAGATTCGCTTTGCGCCGATCGGATGGTCCTTCGGGATCAGCAGTTCGGCCGTCGCCGGGTCATCGACGATCGCGCGGATCTTGTTCTCCCAGAACAGGCGTGCGGTGTCGTTGGCCGCCAAGGTGACCAGCTGATCGGGGAAGGTCTTGGAGTACAGCACGCCGCCCAGTTGCCAGCGTCGCTCATAGGCGGCGTCGCGCTGATCGGCACTCAGCTCGAGCGCCGAGGACGGGTGCGGCTCGTGTGGCGAGCCGCCGCCGCTGGCCCGCGACAGGCGCCGGCGTTCGGGGTAGCCGGCCTTCTGCGCGGCGCGGGTCGCCTCGTCCAGCGGCGCGTTCCCAGCCGGAATGCTGTAGTTGGCGGTGCGCTGGAACACTTCCAGCCGGCCGGCCTGTGCGGCGATCGGCGGGATGACCTGTATGCCCGAGGAACCGGTGCCGATCACGCCGACCCGCTTGCCGGTGAAGTCCACGCCGCCGTGCGGCCAATGCGCCGTGTGGTAGGTCTCGCCGGCGAACGACTCCAGCCCGTCGATCGCCGGGATATTGGCATTGGACAGCGGCCCGACCGCGAGCACGCAGAACCGGGCGGTCACGACCTCGCCCGAGTCGGTGCGGACCTGCCAGGCCAGGGTGGTCTCGTCGAGCACCATGCTGGTCACCCGCGTGCCGAACGAGATGTCGCGGCGCAGATCGAAGCGGTCGGCGACGTGATTGAGGTAGCGCAGGATCTCCGGCTGCGTGGCGTATTTCTCGGTCCAGTCCCAGTCCTGCTGCAGTTGAGCGTCGAAGGAGTAGGAGTAGTCGACACTCTCGACGTCGCAGCGCGCGCCCGGGTAGCGGTTCCAATACCAAACGCCGCCCACCCCGTCGGCAGCCTCGAACACCCGCACCCTCAGTCCGTCGCCGCGCAGGCGGTGCAGCGCATACAGGCCGCCGAAACCCGCCCCGACCACCACGACGTCCACGTTCGTCTCCATGACCGAGGACGTTATGAACTGTCGACAGGCCCTCCCACCGGATGTCTCGGTGGGTGGGACTGGCTGTGACGTGGGGCGCACGCGCCCCGAAGCTATGGTCATGCTCACCAACACGGCCCGATTGGCCGGCAAAGTCGTCCTGATCACCGGCGGTGCACGCGGCCTGGGTGCCGCGTTCGCCCAGCACGTCGTCACCGGCGGCGGCCGGGTGGTGATCGGTGACGTCCTCGACGATGACGGGACACGGCTGGCCGCCGAACTCGGAGAGGCCGCGCGCTACGTCCACCTCGACGTCACCGACCCGGCCGATTGGGAAGCCGCGGTGCAGTCGGCGGTCACCGAGTTCGGCGGGCTGACCGGGCTGGTCAACAACGCCGGAGTGGCGACCGGGCAACTCGTCGAGCACGAGCCCGCCGCGCACTTCCGCAGCGTGCTGGAGGTCAACCTGGTGGGCGTGTTCAACGGCATCCAGGCCGTCATCGCGCCGCTGCGAGCCGCGGGCGGCGGGTCCATCGTCAACATCTCGTCGGCCGCCGGGTTGATGGGTCTGGCGTTGACCGCCGGGTACGGCGCCTCCAAGTGGGGTGTGCGCGGCCTGTCGAAGATCGCGGCGGTGGAACTGGCCGGCGACCGCATCCGGGTCAACTCGGTGCATCCCGGCATGACCTACACCCCGATGACCGCGCAGGTCGGCATCCAGCCCGGGGAGGGGAACTACCCGAACACCCCGATGGGCCGCGTCGGCCTGCCCGAGGAGATCACCGGGGCCGTCAGCTTCCTGCTGTCCGACGAGGCCGCCTACATCACCGGCGCGGAGATCGCCGTCGATGGCGGCTGGACCGCGGGACCCACCGTGAAATACGTGATGGGGCAGTGACGTCGCGGGGATAATGCCCGCATATGGATGCCACGTCGATGGTGGCGCGAGTGGCGCTGATCATCAACCTGTTCGACGAGCCCGGCAAACGGCTGCGGCTCGACCAGGTGGCGGCCCGCACCGGGCTGCCGCGTTCGTCGGTGCATCGGATCCTGACCCAGCTGAAATCAGCCGGGCTGGTGCAGCATCGGCCCGACGGCTACGGCATGGCCTCCTCACCGCTACCGGTGGCGCAGATCGTCGACCATGCCGAACTGCGCGGCGTGGCCTCGCCGACCCTGGCCCGCCTGCACGCTGACACCCGGCTGGTGGTGCACCTCGGGGTGCTGCTCGGTGCCGACGTGGTCTACCTCGACAAAGTCGCCGGCGACGGTGGCGCGCTGGTACCGACCCGGGTGGCCGGCCGCACCCCGGCATACGCGAGCGCGCTGGGCAAAGCGCTGCTGGCGCGACTACCGGCCGAGGATGTCGATGCGCTCGTCGGCGACCGGCTGCCGAAACGGACCCGGGCCACCATCGGCGACCGGGCGACCCTGCACCGCGAACTGGCCCGGATTCGCAGCAGACACGGGCTGGCCTACGACACTGAGGAACTGGCGGTGGGCCTGTCCAGTGTCGCCGCACCGATCCGGGCGGGCGACGGCGTGATCGCCGGGCTGTCGCTGACGGGCGCGGTGCCGATGCACCGACTGCAGCGCACCGCGCCATTCGTCATGCGCGCCGCCGGCCGGATCTCCCACGAGTTGAGCGGGTCCACACCGGCCGACGGCCAGCAGCGCGAGGCCGAGACCGACAGCATGCTGTCCCGGGTTTTGCGCACCATCTCTGCCGACGCCTGGGTCTGACCGCCTCACAGGATGAGGTCGTCGACGGGCAGCCCAAAGGCGAACTGCCCCACCGCCGTCAACACCCGTTCCACGTCGTTGGCGGCGTGCAAACGCGCGGTCTGCATGTCGCGCCAGACCCGGTCCAGCCGGGCGTCCGCGGCGGCGCCGGCCTGCTCGATGCACCGCTTGACCGCCTGCATCGCCCGCTCGAACGTCAGCACCTGATCGCGACGCGCCCGCAGCATCAGCTCGGCGTCGGGGATCGCGCCCGACCGGGCACATTCGCCGAGATCGGCCAGGTTGCGATGGATCTGCAGGGTGGACACCTCCAGTCCCGCGGCCGCCATGGCCAATACGCCCAGCGGGTTCGACATCTGATCACGGTGCGCGTCGAGCACGCCGGCGGCGGCGCCGAGCAGCGGTGCGGTGCCGGCGTGGGTGTACAGCGTGGGCTGCGGCAGGCGGTACAGCGGTGCGAGTGTGGTCCGCTGCGCCTCACTGACCCAGCCGAAGCAGTGTTGGGCCGGAACGGGAGCGCCGGACACCACCACGTCGTGCGCGCCGATCCCGCGCAGCCCCAGACTGTTCCAGGTCGGTTCGACGGTGTAGTGCTCGCGGGGCACCAGAGCCACCGTGAAGTCCTCCGCGGCGCCGTCCGCCCCGACCACCAGCGCCCCGGCGATCAGCCAGGAGGCGTGCTCAACTCCGGCGCAGCGGCTCCACCGCCCCGACAGCCGGAAACCGTCGCCCGCCCGCTCCAAGCGGCCGGTGGGCGCGTAGGCCGAGCAGATCAGCGCACCCGGATCCTCACCCCATACTTCGTGCTGGGCCGCGATGTCGAACAGGGCCAGGTGCCAGGAGTTGACCGCCAGTGCGGCGGCCAGCCATCCGGTGGAGGTGCAGGCCGCCGAGATCTCGGCGACCACCCCCAGATACTTGTCCGGATCGGTCTGATGCCCGCCGAAGCGTTCGGGTTGCAGCAGCGCGAACACGCCCGCGTCGCGCAGGTCCGTGACGGTGTCGGAGGCCACCGCACCGTCCCGGTCGACCCTGTCGGCGGCCGCGGCTATCGCCGGCAACAGCGGCCGAACCGCCGCCAACACGCCTTCGGCCATGCGCGCCGCCCTTCGTGTCGTGGATAGCATTCATTGTGGCGCTGGCCGCACGTCCGCGAGGAGATATCCATGGGTGCCTGGCAGATGTTGCAGCCCAGGCGATTCGGCGGTCAATCTATGCCTGCCGGAGAATTTGTGGCCGCCGTGGCGGCCGCTGCCGCACAGGACGGGTCCGCGGGCTGGCGTTGCGCGATGGCCAACGCGGCGGCCTACTGGGCTGGCGCCCTGCCCGATCACGCCGGAACCGACATCTGGGGCGCCGACGCCGGAGCCCGGGTCGCGATCGGCCCAGGCCCGGGCGGCCGGTTGGAGCGAGGCCGGCTGACCGGTCAGTGGTGCGATGTCGCCGGCGCCGACGTAGCGGACTGGCTGCTGTTTGCAGCAGATGACGACCGTCTGGTACTGGTGCCGCGCGCCGAAGTCGCGGCGGTAGCGCCCACCGAACCTGCTGGGCTGCCCGACGCCGGGCTCGCCGACCTGACGGTGACGGCCTTGCCCGTCGCCGACGAGCGGGTCTTCCCGGCGCGCGACGACGGTGCCGCCGTGATCACCGGTGCTGCGGCGGCCGCCGCGGTGGCCGGTGCCGCCGACGGACTGTGGCGAGTGCACGTCGCCCAGGTCCAGGACAAGCTGGCCGCCTCCTACGGCAGCGCGGAGACTGCCGATCTGACGGTGTCGACCCGGCAGGCGGCCCGGGCCGCCGCCGACATCGACGCCGCCACGCTGCAGATCGCCGCGTCGCTGACGCAGGACCCGCCGACCGCGGCGCGGGCCCAGCGCCAGGCCGCGGTGCGGGCGCGCGAGGCCGCCGACCGCGTTCTGGGCAGCAGCCGCGGCCACGCGCTGGATTCCTCAGACCCGGTCGCCCGCTTGTGGCGCGACGTCCACACCGGATGCCGGCTGGCACTGCGACTGTTCGACGATCTCGACCGCTGAAGCGGCACTCGCCAGCTCGGCCAGTGCCGCGGGCAGGCCGTCGGCGATCTGCCAGGGGTCGGGCACGTGCGCCCCACAGCTCAACACCCCGATCGTCAGCTGGCCCTCGTAGCTCCACCCGGTGAAGTTCAACCCCATCGGGAACACCAGCGGGCCTGATGAGATCAACCGCTCGACAGGCGTACCGGCAAAGCAAAGCTGTTGCGGCCCGCGCATATTCGATGCGATCAGGCTGAACGTCGGCCGGTGGGTGGTTCGCTCGCCGATCAGCGGCAGGGCACGCGAGTAGAACCAGAACAGCGGCCAGTACTCCATCCAGTCGTGCTGCAGCCACAGGTCGCGTTCGGCCTGAACCTCGCGGGCGGTCCGGGTCGCCGCCGCGATCGCGCTCAGCCGCTCGAACGGGTCGGCGATGTCGGTGGCCAGTGCGACGTTCCATCGGGCCACCTTGTTGCCCCAGGGGTCGCCCTCGGGCGGGCGCATCGACACCGGCACCACCGCGGTGAGCGCTTCCTCGCTCAGTTCGCCGTGCCGGTCGAGGTAAGCGCGCAACGCGCCGCTGCAGACGGTCAGGAACACGTCATTGACCGTCACTCCGCGGGCCCGAGCGACTTCCTTGATGACGGTCATGTCGCAGCCGCGGAAGGCGAAGCGGCGCTCCGCGGTCAGCGGCGCGTTGAAGCGGGCCCCGGGTGCGGCGAACGCGGCGGCGTAGCCCGGTTTGCCGTCGCGGCGGCGCCGCAGAATGACCCGGCTCACCGCGACGGTGCGGGCCACCACCCGAGGCAGGCCGAGTGCCGCGGTGAGCTGATGGCGCGCCACCAGCGGAAGCCAGTGCCACGGTGCCGGCCGTCGCTCGTCGCGCGGGGAAGTCGGCGGGGCCGTGTCCGTGCCGCACAGTGCCTCCAGGATGCGCAGCGAGGCCGTTCCGTCGGCGACGGCGTGGTGAATCTTCCAGATCAGCGCGATCCTGCCGTCGGCCAGGCCGTCGATGTAGAACAGCTGCCAGGCCGGGCGGCTGCGGTCGAGGCGGTCGTGGAAGATCACGTCGATCGCCAGCGCCAGTTCGTGATCGCCCCCGGGCGCCGCGAGGGTGATCTGCCGTACGTGGTGCTCGACGTCGATGCGCGGCCGGGCCACCCACCAGGGCCGGCCGAGCCGCAACCGGGGCATCAGCAACTGCCACTGCAGCGGCTCGACCCGGTCGACCAGGCCCGGAACCATCGCCTTGACCGCCTCGAAGGTGAGCGGCCGCTGCCCCCGGCTCGGGTCGAGCACCATCACCTTGACCGTGTGCTGCGGTTGGGCGGCGTTCTCCCACGCCAGAAAGCTGTTGTCCTCGCCGGTCAGACGCCGCATTTGTCGCTCCACTCGCTGTCGCAGTGATGTGGTCCGGTTCACTTGTATGCCTGCGGTGTGCCCGGCCCGACACGTTGTCTCGCACAGTGAGACATTGGGATTTGCTGGCGGCGCCGGCGTCCTACGTTGCGCTGCGTGAGCGATATCGCCTCGATGCAGACCGAGCTGGCCGACCGGATGAACGCGGCCTTCGCATCCATCGCCGCCGGGGACGGCAACGCCGTGGAGGTGCGGGCCAGCCTGAAAGCCAGCCGGCGACCGGCCAGACCCGTCCCGGTGGGCTGGGTCGACGAGCGCCACATTCCCGGCCCCGCCGGCCCGATGCAGGTGCGCATCTACTTCCCCCTCGACCCGGGCACACCCCGGCAGCAGCTGCCGGTGCTGGTCTACTTCCACGGCGGCGGCTTCGTACTGTGCGACCTCGACTCGCACGACTCCTGCTGTCGCCGGCTCGCCAACGGCGCCGGAGCGATCGTGGTGTCGGTCGAGTACCGATTGGCTCCCGAATCGCCGTACCCCGCCGCGATCGACGACGCCTGGGCGGCCACCCAGTGGGTGGCCGCCCACCTGGCCGAACTCGGCGGCGACCCGGAGCGGTTCGTGGTCGCCGGTGACAGTGCCGGCGGCAACCTGGCCGCGGTGGTGGCCATGCTCGCCCGCGACCGTGGCGGGCCGGCGATCGCGTTCCAGGTGCTCATCTATCCCGTCGTCGACCAGCGGCGCAAGCAGGCGCCGGCCTCCGGTCCCCGGCCCGCCCGCAGCGGAACCCTCACCGCCGCCCACATGCAGTGGTTCACCGAGCAGTACCTGGGCCGCGGCGGCGACCGGACCGATGTACTGGCCTCACCGATCCTCGGCGACTTCACCGGCCTGCCGCCGGCCCACGTCGTCACCGGAGCGTTGGACCCGCTGTGCGCCGAGGGCGAGGAGTACGCCCAGCGGCTTCAGGACGCCGGCGTGGCGGCCAGCTTCACCCGATACGAGCAGGGCTTCCACGGCTTCTTCAATCTGGCGGACCATCTGCCCTTCGCCGCCCAAGCCAGCGACGACGTCTGCGCGGTCCTCCGCGCGGCCCTATCGGAAGGATCGCCATGCAACTGAGGAACTCTCGGGTCTTGATCACCGGCGCCAGCCGTGGTCTGGGCCGCAGCATCGCCGAGGTGGTGGCCGAGCGCGGCGCCGACGTCGCGCTGGTGGCACGTGATGGTGCGGCACTGGAGATCCTGGCCAAGGAGCTCGACGGCACGGCCTACCCCACCGACCTGGGTGACCCGCAGGCCGTCGAAGAACTGATCGACCGCGTCGAGGCCGACGGCCCGGTGGACGTCCTGATCAATAACGCCGGCATCGACCGGGTGGGCCGGTTTCCGGAGACCAGCGCGCAGCAGATGCGTGAACTGTTGCAGGTCAACCTGGCCGCCCCGATGGAACTGTGCCGTCAGGCGATGCCGCGCATGCTGAGCCGGGGCCGAGGCCACATCGTCAACGTGTCGTCGTTCGGCGCCATCTCCACCGGGCCGGGTGTCACCCTGTACGGCGCGTCCAAGGCCGGGTTGAGCCACTTCACCGCCGGCATCCGTGCCGAACTGCGGGGAAAACCGGTGGGCACCACTCTGGTGCAGATCGGTGAGGTCAAAACCGACATGATCGACCACATCCGCGCGTTCGGCCCGGCCCGGCGCACCATCGAGCGGGCGGAACGGTTCCGGATGACCGCCCCCGCGATGGAGCCCCGCGTCGTCGCCGAGGCCATCGCCAACGGCATCGAACGCAACCGCCGGCATGTGATCCTGCCGCGCAGCATCACGCTGATGGCCAAGTTCACCGAGTTCCCGCGCCGGGTGTCGGAGATCATGCTGACCGGCATCGACCAGGACGGGGACTAGGCCGGTGGCAGGAATCGACCTGACCGGGAAGGTCGCGATCATCACCGGGGCAGCACGCGGGCAGGGCGCCGCCGAGGCCCGGTTGTTCACCTCGCTGGGGGCGAAGGTGGTGCTGACCGACGTGCTGGTCGACGAGGGCGAGGGCATCGCCACCGAACTCGGGGCGCGGTTCGTGCGGCACGACGTCGGCGACGAGGCCGGGTGGGAGACCGTGGTCGAGACTGCGGTCAGCGAGTTCGGGCGCCTCGACGTACTGGTCAACAACGCCGCGATCTGCCAGTCGGTTCCGCTCGTCGAGCAGTCCGCCGCGGGCTTCGAAGCGATGCTGCGGGTCAACCTGATCGGGGCGTTTCTGGGCGTCAAGGCGGTGGTGGAGCCGATGCGGGCGACCGGCGGCGGCTCGGTGATCAACGTGTCCTCACAGGCCGGGCTGCAGGGCCTGGCCGGCTACAGCGCCTACGGGGCGTCCAAATGGGGACTGCGCGGTATGACCAAGGTCGCCGCGATCGAGTTGGGGCCCTACGGGATTCGAGTCAACTCGGTACATCCCGGCATGATCGACACCCCGATGGTCGCGCACCTGGGCATCCGGCCCGGGCCGGGCGGACATCCCGGGGCACCGCTGACCCGCGTCGGGATGCCCGCCGAAGTCGCCGACGTCGTCGCCTTCCTGGCCTCGGATGCCTCGGCGTATATGACCGGAGCCGAACTGGCCGTCGACGGCGGGGCGAGCGCAGGCAAGATCCCGACCCCGGCACCGTGACGGGCAGCGTCCGGCGTTAGCGTGTCTAAAGAGTTTCGGGATCTTTGAGGGAGACATATGCCGGCCGAGTTGAGCCACGACGAGACCCTGCGCGAGGTCACCACCGAGCAAGGGGTGCTGCGCTACCACGAAGCCGGTGATGGGCCCACGCTGCTGCTGCTGCACGGCTCCGGGCCGGGCGTGACCGGATGGCGCAACTACCGCGGCGTGCTGCCCGCGTTCGCCGAGCACTTCCGCTGCCTGGTGCTGGAGTTCCCCGGGTTCGGGGTCAGCGACGACTTCGGCGGGCACCCGATGGTGACTGCGTTCGGCGCGGTACCGACCTTCGTCGAAGCACTGGGCCTGGACCGGTTCAGCATCGTCGGCAACTCGATGGGCGGCGGCGTCGGCATCGGCTACGCGATCGGCAACCCCGACAAGGTCAGCAAGCTGGTGACCATCGGTGGCATCGGCACCAACCTGCTCAGCCCGGGACCGGCCGAGGGCATCCGGCTGCTGCAGGACTTCGTCGACAACCCCAGCCGCGACGCGCTGGTGCGCTGGCTGCACTCGATGGTCTACGACCCGTCGGTGGTCACCGACGAACTGATCGAGGAGCGGTGGGCACTGGCCACCGACCCCGACACCCTGGCCAGCGCCCGGCGGATGTACGGCAAGGAAGCCTTCGCGGGCATGGTGAAGATGATGCAGGCGTCCAAGGGGCCGCTGCCCTGGGCGATGATGCACCGGCTCAAGACGCCGACGCTGGTCACCTGGGGCCGCGACGACCGGGTCAGCCCGCTGGACATGGCGCTGATCCCGATGCGGACCATCCCGGACGCCGAGGTGCACGTGTTCCCCAACTGCGGGCACTGGACCATGATCGAGGCCAAGGACGCCTTTACCCGGGTGGTGCTGGAGTACCTGACCCGCGACTAGTTGTACTGACCACGGACGTTAGAGACGGCGTGGCGTGGTGACATGACGAAGACCTCCGAGTGAAGTGCGAGCTGTCTAGGAAACGCACTCACCACCGGAGGTCTTCGTGTCCCACCATAATGCC
>NZ_CP084029.1:3516799-4080989 GCF_020181615.1 [Mycobacterium] crassicus | reverse complement strand
AAGTCGCGGTGAGCACGGCGGCACGCTGGGCAGGCCGCTACCGCGAGCTGGGCGAGACCGGAATGGCCGACCGCAGCTCACGCCCACATCACAGCCCGAACCAGACGCCGACGCGTACCGAACGGCGCATCATCAAGATCCGCGTCCTGCGGCGTTGGGGTCCCGCACGGATCGGCTACCTGCTGGGCCTGCACCCCTCCACGGTGCACCGCGTCTTGACCCGCTACCGACTGGCCAAACTGCGCTGGCTGGATCGGCCCACCGGCCGTGTCGTGCGCCGCATGGAATCGGCCGCGTGTGGCGATCTGGTGCACGTCGACGTCAAGAAGATCGGCAAGATCCCCGCCGGCGGCGGCTGGCGCATGCTGGGCCGCACCACCGGCCGCCACAACGCTCAAGCGGACAAGACCGGCACGACGAACAAGTATCACCAGCCACTGCGCGGATACCACTTCATCCACAGCGCCCTCGACGCCCACTCCCGGCTGGTCTTTTCCGAACTGCTGGCAGACGAACGCCAGCAGACTGCAGCCGATTTCTGGCAACGCGCCAACGAGTGGTTCGCAAGCAAAGGCATCACCGTTCGAAAGGTGTTGACCGACAACGGCTCCTGCTACCGGTCACACGTCTTTCGGGATGGGCTCGGAAATATCGAGCACCGCCGGACCCGGCCTTATCGCCCACAAACCAACGGCAAAGTGGAGAGATTCCACCGCACCCTGGCCGACGAATGGGCCTACGCCCAGCTCTACACCAGCGATGCCGAACGCTGCGCCGAATACCCACGGTGGCTACACACCTACAATCACTGTGAGTCTTCAGGTGGCTGGTCTGGGACTGGCTGGCAGGGTTAGCGACGGTCGTCTCGCCTTGGGTTGTGACTCATACAATCATTTGCCCCGCGGGTGCGTTTCGGTGGACTTGTCCGGCACCGGGGCGGGCGGCCGACGCTGACCCGGCTCCACCTCGGTGACTTGATCAGAAGACTGCCCGTCCCCGCCGAAGGCGGATCGTGGCTCATCACAGTGCTGTTCCGAAGTGACTTCCATCCAGGCCGGCGCCGGCCGTGTTGGCGGCCGGATCTGTCCCGCCTCTGGAAGGAAACCCGCCGCTATGACCATCGTTGCGCATGCCCACCCGTTCGTCATCGGGGTGGACACCCACGCCCGCACTCACACCCTGGCCGTGTTGGTGGCGGCCACCGGCGAATTGGTCGCCACTGAGCAGTTCCCTGCCACCGCTGCGGGCATGGACCGGGCTGTCGCCTGGGCCGCGCGCCGCACCGATGGCGAGATGGCCACCTTGTGGGTCATCGAAGGCGTCGCCACCTACGGAGCCCATTTGGCTTCGGCAGCGAAGCGAGCCGGCTTCGAGGTCGTGGAGGCAGCTCGAATGGACGCACGGGCCCATCGCGGTGCCGGCAAGTCCGACCCCCTCGATGCCCGCAGGATCGCAGCCGCAGTCTTGTCCCTTGAGCCTGAGCAACTGCGCAGGCCGCGCAGCGACGACGGTATACGGGCGGCATTGCGGGTTCTTGTCACTGCTCGTGAACACATGACAACCGAACGCACCGCGACCGTCAACGCGCTCACCGCGTTGCTGCGCGTATCCACCCTGGGTATCGACGCCCGTAAGCCGTTGACTGCCGGCCAGATTGGTGAGGTCGCCCGCTGGCGCACCCGGGCCGAGGACGTTGCCACAAGCACCGCCCGCGCCGAGGCAGTCCGGATGGCCAAGCGAGTGGTCGCTCTCAACGAGCAACTCGCGGCCAACCAGGCACAGATCATCGATCTCATCCACACCAGCAAGGCCGCTGCACTGCTGGACAAGACTGGCATCGGCCCCGTCACCGTCGCGGTCGCCTACACCGCCTGGTCGCACGCCGGCCGGATTCGCTCCGAAGCGGCGTTCGCTGCCTTGGCTGGCGTCAGCCCGATACCCGCCTCCTCGGGCAACACCATCCGCCACCGACTCAACCGCGGCGGCGACAGGCGCCTCAATCGCGCCCTGCACATGGCTGTCATCACCCGCATGACCCACGACCCCGAAACCCGGGCCTACGTCGAACGCCGCCGCGCCGAAGGACGCACCACCAAGGAAATCCGACGCTGCCTCAAGCGCTACCTAGCCCGCCAGCTCTACCGGAACCTCGAAAGCCTCCACGCCGAGCCCAACGCCAACCCCCAAGCCGCTTGACAAGACATAGAAGAGTCCACCGCGGCCACACCGCACTCAGAGGCCAACCACCCGCCAGCCGCGTACCCAACCTCTCAGGTCAGTACAACTAGTCGCGGAGGATCTTGGAGCCCCCTGTCGGGATTGAACCGACGACATCCGCTTTACAAGAGCGACGCTCTACCACTGAGCTAAGGAGGCGGGTCTAGCGGTGCCAGCCTAACGGGAACCGGTCGCCGAACGTGAAGCCACCTTCACGCTCGGCGGGGCGGTAAGGCGGGTCAGGGGCTCTCGGTGCCCGCGACGTCGGCGTCGATCACCCGCTGCGAGCGCACCGGCCGGGACGACGGGCGCCGGCTGGACCGGCGCGGCAGCAGCGGAATGCGCTCGGCGATGTTGCTCAGCGGGTTGACCACCATGGTCAGCGCGATGACCGCTTCCTGCAGGGTCTCGATGGCCGGCTCCAGTGCCTCCATCCCCGGTGCCAGCCGGCTCAGGGTGTCGGCGACACCGGCGAGCTGCTCCAGCGGCCCGTTACGGGCGGTCAGCTTGTCGATCAGCCCGCCTTCGGACAGCAGCCGGTCGGCCAGGCCGTCCTCGGCCAGCAGTCGTTCGATCAGCCCGTCCTCGTCGGTGAGCTGATCCACCAGGCCGCCGGGCTGCAGGGCCCGCTGTATCCCGCCGCCCTCGGCGGTGAGCCGGTCGATTACGCCGCCTGGCCCGGTCAGCTGGTCCACCAGGCCACCCGGTGCCAGCAGTCGGTCCGCCGGGCCGCCCGGTGCCAGCGCGCGGCCCAGCGGTGCGTCGTCGTCCATCAACTTGGCCAGCCGGTTGGCCCGGGCGATGGTGTCCTCCAGGCCCAGCATGTGCGCCATCGAGTTGGCTGGACCCTGGCCGGGGGATTCTCCGAGCGTCTGCCGAGCCAATCCGAGTGCCGCACCCGCGACACCGAGGCCAGCATCGGCGATCGACAGGCCGATCCGTGCGGGAGCGGTCGCCACGGCGATCAACTGCTTGGCCAGGTCCATCCGGTCAGTCTAGGGGCGATCCGGCATCGGTATCAGTTGGTTTGATTGACAACCAACACACAGCCGGTGTTCAGGCGATGTTCACTCGACTGGGAGCAAATTAACGTCATGGGAGCTACCACCGCACAAGACGCTGCACCGGAGGCCAGGATTCTGGTCGTCGACGATGAAACCAACATCGTCGAGTTGCTGTCGGTCAGCTTGAAATTCCAGGGGTTCGAGGTCTACACGGCCTCCAGCGGTCCGGCGGCGCTGGACCGGGCGCGCGAGGTCCGGCCCGACGCGGTGATCCTGGATGTGATGATGCCGGGGATGGACGGGTTCGGCGTGCTGCGCCGGCTGCGTGCCGACGGTATCGATGCCCCGGCACTGTTCTTGACCGCCCGCGACTCGCTGCAGGACAAGATCACCGGGCTGACTCTCGGCGGCGACGACTACGTGACGAAGCCCTTCAGCCTGGAGGAGGTGGTGGCGCGACTGCGGGTCATCCTGCGACGGGCCGGCAAGGGAGACGGGGAGCCCCGCAACTCCCGGCTGACGTTCGCCGACATCGAACTCGACGAGGACACCCACGAAGTGTGGAAGGGCGGCCAACCGGTGTCGCTGTCGCCGACCGAGTTCACCCTGCTGCGGTACTTCGTGATCAACGCCGGGACGGTGCTCAGCAAGCCGAAGATCCTCGACCACGTCTGGCGTTACGACTTCGGTGGTGACGTCAATGTGGTGGAGTCCTACGTCTCCTACCTGCGCCGCAAGATCGACACCGGCGAGAAGCGTCTGCTGCACACCCTGCGCGGGGTGGGCTATGTGCTGCGTGAGCCCCGGTGATCGACACCCGCCCGTGATGGGCAAGGTCAGAACCTTGAACACCGCGCTGCCGCTGCGGGTCAGCCTGATCGCGGCCACTCTGGCGCTGGTGGCCTTCGGGCTGCTGGCGCAGGGATACGCCGTCACCGCCATCCTCAGTCACCGCCTGATCAGCAGGATCGACGAGACCCTCATCGACGCCGCCCACGGCTGGGCGCTCGAGCAGCGGCCGCGGGTTCCGGTGGCCGCCGGAGGGGACCCGAATCCCGGTCGGCCGCCGACCAGCTTCTACGTCCGCGACGTCGACCCCGACGGCAGCATCTGGACCGTCATCAACGACCAGAACGCCGAACCGCTGCTGCCGCCGGACAACGACGTGGGCCCGGTGCCGATCACGATCGGCTCGGTCGACGGGTCGGGTGTGCACTGGCGGGCGCTGTCGGTGCACGGCGAGAACGGCAGGCTGATCACCGTGGCCAGGGACCTGTCCGATCCCCGCGCCACCCTGCGATATCTGGCCTGGTCGCGGGTGGCGATCGGCGTCGGGGTGCTGCTGGTGCTCGGTGGCGCCGGATATGTGGTCGTCACCCGGAGCCTGCGACCGTTGACGGAAGTCGAGCAGACCGCGGCCGCGATCGCCGCCGGCCAGTTGGACCGAAGAGTGCCCGAGCGCGATCCGCGCACCGAGGTCGGCCGGCTCACGCTGGCACTGAACGGAATGCTCGCGCAGATTCAGCAGGCGGTGGCGTCCTCGGTGGCGTCGGCGGATAACGCACGGGTCTCCGAGGAGCGGATGCGCCGGTTCATCACCGACGCCAGCCATGAACTGCGCACCCCGCTGACCACCATCCGCGGTTTCGCCGAGCTCTATCGGCAGGGCGCGGCCCGCGACATCGAGCTGCTGATGTCGCGTATCGAAAGCGAAGCGCGCCGGATGGGGCTGCTCGTCGAGGACCTGCTGTTGCTGGCCCGGATGGATGCCCAGCGCCCCCTGGAACGGCGCTGGGTCGATCTGCTGGTGCTGGCCACCGATGCCGTGCACGACGCCCGGGCGATCGCACCGGAGCGCACCGTCGAGTTGGAGGTCTTCGACGGTCCGGGCACCCCCGAGGTGCTCGGCGACGAACACCGGTTGCGGCAGGTGCTGAGCAACCTGGTGTCCAACGCGCTGCAACACACCCCGGACAGTGCTGCGATCACCGTGCGGGTCGGCACCGAGGGCAACGACGCGGTACTCGAGGTCGTCGATGAGGGGCCCGGGATGAGCGAACAGGATGTGCAGCGGGTCTTTGAGCGCTTCTTCCGCTCGGACTCGTCACGGGCGCGAACCAGCGGCGGCACCGGTCTGGGGCTTTCGATCGTCGACTCGCTGACCCGGGCGCACGACGGCACAGTCTCGGTGAAATCTCCACCCGGTGCCGGTTGCACCTTCCGGGTCACGATTCCGCGGCTTACCGGGATACCAGCCGAGCCTGCTGAAGAGCACGCTGAGATCGGCTGAGCCTCAGAGAAGTTCGACCAGAGCCGCGGTGATCTTGTCTTGTGCCTCGTCCAGCGACTCGGCAGAGGGATTGCGGTCCACACCGGCGAAACCGAAGTCGGACAGGCTCCGGGTGGGAAAGACGTGGACGTGTAGGTGGGGGACCTCCAGCCCGGCGATGATCATGCCGGCGCGCTCGGTGTCGAACGCCCGGCACACGGCCTTGCCGATCCGCTGCGCGACAGCCATCACCCGGGCGAAAACAGCGCCGTCGACGTCCTGCCACTGGTCGATCTCGGCGCGGGGCACCACCAGGGTGTGTCCCTGCGTCATCGGCTCGATGGTCAGGAAGGCGACGACGTCGTCGTCCTCGTAGACGAATCGGCCCGGCAGCTCCCCGTTGATGATCTTGGTGAAGACAGTGGTCATGGGCATCAGCATATGCGCCGAGTGCCGGACTTAACGGCCGCCGCTGCGTATTATCGACAGCGAGCCGGTACCGGTATCGCGGGTTCGCCACGCAACAGGTAGAGGAGATGAGATGTCGACTGTCGCAACATTTCTCAGCAGCCCCAAGGCGGTCGGCGTCTGGAGTCTGGATACCGGTCAGTCGCACATCAAGTTCGAGAACGGCACGATGTGGGGCGCGCTGAAGGTGCGTGGCGCTTTCACCGACTTCACCGGCAGCGGCGAGATCAAGGACGCCAACACCGTGACCGGCCGTATCGACATCAAGGCCGCTTCGGTCGACACCGGCCTGGGCACCCGCGACCATGACCTGCGGCGGTCGAACTTCTTCGACAGCGACCGGTACCCCGATATCACCGTCGTGGTCAACGGCGGGCAGTCCGCCGGCGGCAACACCGCGCAGCTGGATGCCCAGCTGACCGTCAAAGGGATCACCGGGCCACTGCCGCTCAAGGTCGATGTCACCCCACTCGACGACGGCGCCGTGCGACTGACCACCGAGGCGACGGTCACCCGCAAGCAGTTCGCCGTAGAGGGCAACTTCCTGGGCATGGTCGGCAACCGGACCAGGCTCAGGGCCAGTCTGGTGTTCCGGCCCGCCACATCGGGCTAGTCGCCCAGCCTTCGTCGACTCTGCGGGTACCAGGCAGAAGTGCGAGTAGGTCGCCTGGCACACGCAGAGTCAACTGGTGACTCCGTCGCGCTAGCGATCGGCTCGGCCTTAACGCCGACCCGCTGCGCCCGACTCCGTCGCGCTAGCGATCGGCGTCGGTGTAGCGGATGATGCCGCGGATGTTCTTCCCGTCCAGCATGTCCTGGTAACCCTCGTTGATCTGCTCCAGCTTGTACTGACGGGTCACCATGTCGTCCAGGTTCAGCTTGCCGACCTGATACATCGACAGCAGCTGGGGGATGTCGTACTGCGGGTTGCCGCCGCCGAAGATGGTGCCCTGCAGGTTCTTCTGCAACAGGGTCAGCATCGCCAGGTTCAGCGTGACCTGGTTTTCCAGGATGGAACCCATCGCGGTCAGCACGCAGGTTCCGGCCTTGGCGGTCAGGATCATGTAGTTCTCGATGTCGGCGCCGTGCACCTCGCCGACGGTGACGATCACTTTGCGGGCCATCAGCCCGCCGGTGACCTCCATCATGCCGCCCATCGCGGCGTTGATCTCCGGGTAGACGTGGGTGGCACCGAATTTCAGCGCCTGATCGCGCTTCCACTCCACCGGTTCGATGACGAAGATGTTGCGGGCGCCGGCGTTGACCGCGCCCTGCAGGGCCGACATCCCCACACCGCCGACGCCGACGATCGCGACGTCCTCACCCGGGCGGATGTCGGCGGTGCGCACCGCCGACCCGTAGCCGGTGGTGACACCGCAGCCCACCAGGCAGGCGACCTCGAACGGAATCGACGGATCGATCTTCACCACCGAGGTCTTGTGCACCACCATCCACGGTGAGAACGTGCCGAGCAGCGTCATCGGGTAGACGCCCTGGCCGCGGGCGGTGACCCGGAAGGTGCCGTCGCTGACCGCGACACCGCTGAGCAGCCCGGCACCCAGGTCGCACAGGTTGCGCAGCCCGGCCTGACATGACGGGCATTTGCCGCAGGACGGGATGAAGGACAGCACCACGTGGTCTCCGGGGGCCAGGTCTTCCACCCCGGGCCCGACCTCGGTGACGATGCCGGCGCCCTCGTGGCCGCCGAGCACCGGAAAGCCCGCCATCGGAATGGAACCGGTCATCAGGTGGTGGTCGGAGTGGCACATCCCGGCCGCTTCCATCTGGATCTTGACCTCGTCTTTTTGCGGGTCACCGATCTCGATTTCCTCGACCGACCATGGCTTGTTGAACTCCCAGAGCAGCGCACCCTTTGTCTTCACCTAAAGACCTGCTTTCCTCGTGAACTTGTGGGACGGCGTGAACTTGTGGGACGGCGGGAAGCACACCGCTAAAAGCCTATAGCGCGACGGGGGGTAGCGGAAGGGGTTCACGGCGAACCGTGGTAGGAAACGTGGAGGTCTTTGACACCGTTGATCCATCCGGACCGGAGTCGTTGCGGCTCCGCCAATTTGGTGATGTCGGGTAGCTGGCTGGCGATCTCGTCGAAGATCAGCCGGATCTCCATGCGGGCAAGATTGGCGCCGATGCAATAGTGCGTGCCCTGACCGCCGAACGCCAGGTGCGGGTTGGGGTCGCGCAGGATGTTGAAGCTGAATGGCTGATCGAAGATGTCCTCGTCGAAATTGGCCGAACTGTAGAACAGGCCCACGCGTTGGCCCTTCTTGATCGACACACCGTCGATCTCGGTGTCGACCTTGGCGGTGCGCTGGAAGCAGTGCACCGGGGTCGCCCAGCGCACGATCTCGTCGACGGCGGTTTCCGGGCGCCGGCTCTTGTAGAGCTCCCACTGGTCGGGGTTCTCGGCAAAGGCGTTGATGCCGTGGGTCATGGCGTTGCGAGTGGTTTCGTTACCGGCTACCGCGAGCAGGATGACGAAGAAGGCGAACTCGGTCTCGCCCAGTGATTCTCCGTCCAGGTCGGCCTGAACCAGCCGGGTGACGATGTCGTCGGCCGGGCAGTTACGGCGTTGCTCGGCCATGGTGTACGCGTAGCCCATCAACTCCGCGTTGGCCATGGTCGGGTCGACGTCGAAGTCCGGGTCGTCGGTGTTCATGATCGAGTTGGTCCAGTGGAACAGCTTCTCCCGGTCGGCCTCGGGGACCCCGAGCAGATCGGCGATCGCCAGCAGTGGCAGCTTCATCGCGATGTCGTCGACGAAGTTGCCGCTGTCCTTGACCGCGGCGGCCGCGACGATCTCACGGGCCGAGTGCGCGAGCTTCTCTTCCAACGCGGCGACCGACCGCGGGGTGAACAACCGCGACACCAGCTTTCGCAGCCGGGTGTGCTCGGGCGGATCGTGGTTGATCAACAGCGCCTTGGTCAGCTCCAGCTGATCGGCGGTGACCCCCTCGGGCAGCCGCATCACCGCGCCCTTGGCGTTGGTGGACCACACGTCGCTGTCGCGGGAGATCTCCCGGATGTGCTGGTGCTTGCTGATCACCCAGTAGCCGCCGTCGTCGAAGATGTTGCTGCCCGGGGCCTGCTCGTTCCACCACACCGGGGCTGTCTTGCGCAGCTCGGCGAACTCGGCGATCGGCATGCCGTCCAGCAGGACATCCGGATCGGTGAAGTCGAAACCCGGACCGAACGGACAGGACTGTGTTGACGTCACCACAGCGGCACCGGGGCTTGGCCCAGCGGGTAGTAGCCGGGCAACTTCTCGCCGGCCATGCTGCGCTCGATGCGCTTCTGCATGCCCGGTGACAGCTTGCCGGCCTTGATCAGGTCCATGTACAGGGCCGAGACATGGCCGAAGTCGAAGAAGTCGCGCTGCCATTCGATGAGCGGCGACCCGTCTTTCTCGGTGAGGCGAAACCAGCTGCCGCCGAAACCGTGGATCTCGCGCTGGTCGTCGGCGCCGTCACCGGTTGTGACGACCTGCTTCCAGAAGCCGACGATCTCGCCCTGGCGGTCGTCGATGAGCACCCGCTGATACGGGTATTGCCAGTTGTCCAGGCCCTCCATCTCCAAACCCAGGGCGATGTCGCGGATCTCGTCGATGCCGACGCACATGACGTCCTCCTTGGGGCCGATGTTCCAGCCGTAGGTGGCGTCTTCGGTGTAGAAGTCGGCCAGTGGCCGCCAGTCGCCGTTGCGCTCGGCATCCCGGTTGGCGTCCAGCCAGCGTTGGACCCAGGCTTCGAGTTCGTCTCGGGGGAAGGCCGGCATGGTTCAGTCCTCTTTCTCGTGGATGGACAAAGCTCTTGTGGGGCAAGCACGTACGGCAGCTTCGATCTGGCGACGGTCGTCGTCAGGTGGCTCGGCGTCGAGAATCTCGACCTTGCCGCGTTTGGGCACCCGGAAGTAGTCGGGAGCCTCGAGTTCGCACATGGCGTGGCCCTGGCACAGGTCCAGGTCGACTTTGACGACATAACGGCCCATCGGTGCGACCTCCTACGCCTTGGTGCGCCGGCGGTAGCGGACCTTGGCCGGGCGAGCCAGCTGCACGACCATCTTGGAGTGGTCGTTGCGGTAGGTCTCCGGCGGCTGCGACATCTCGAACTCGTACTCGCGCAGCAATACCGAGAAGATCGCCTTGATCTGCATGGTGGCGAATGCCGCCCCCACGCAGCGGTGCCGGCCGGCTCCGAAGGGAATCCAGGTCCAGCGGTGGATGACGTCTTCCTCCCGTGGCTCGTTGTAGCGCTCGGGCACGAACTCGTTGGGCTCGGGAAAGGACTCGGGTATCCGGTTGGAGACCGCAGGTGAGGCCGCCACCATGTCGCCCTTGTGGATCGGGTACCCGCAGACTTCGAACTCATCCTTGGCGACCCGCATCAGGATGATCAGTGGCGGGTGCAGGCGCAGGGTCTCTTTGAGCACGTTCTCCAGATTCGGAATCTGGCGCAGTGCATGGAAACTCACTTCGCTGCCGTCGGCGTACAGCTCGTCGAGCTCGGCGATCACCGCGGCGTGAGCCGCCGGATTGCGCAGCATCTCGATCAGCGTCCACGCCGACGTTCCCGAACTCGTGTGATGCCCGGCGAACATGATCGAGATGATGATCCCGGTGATCTCGTCGGCGGAAAACCGTGGGTTGCCGTCCTCGTCGGGGATCGACACCATGACGTCGATCATGTCCCGGCGCCGCTTGTCCGATTCTGGGTTGGCGATCCGGCCGTTCATGATGCCCTGCACCAATTCGACCAGCTTGACGCGGGCTTCGTCACGCCGCCGGAAGCTCTCGATCGGCAGGTAGGGGTCGACGTAGCACAGCGGGTCGGTCCCGTTCTCCAATTCGTAGTAGAGCTCGGCGAACCGGCTGTCGAGTTCCTCGCGGAACTTCCGGCCGATCAGGCAGGCCGTCGAGGTGTAGATGGTCAGCTCGGCGAAGAACTCCAGCAGGTCGATCTCACCGGTCTCGCCCCAATCGGCGATCATCTGACGCACTTCGTGTTCGATGGTGCTGGCGTGGCGCTTCATGTGGTCGCCGCGAAGTGCGGTGTTGTGCAGCATCTCGGCACGCCGCTCCGGCGGCGCGTCGAACACCACGCCGTTGCCGAAGATCGGGGTCATGAACGGATAGGCGGCGGCCTGGTCGAGTTCGTCGTCGGTGGACCGGAAGAAGAACTCGTTGGCCTCGGCTCCGGTCAGCAGCACCACCTTGCGGCCGGCCAGATCGAACCAGCCGACGTCTCCGCATTCGTCGCGCAACCGCTGCATCAGCCCGATCGGATCGGTGCGGAACTCTTCGAGGTGGCCGTGTTCGGCCTGCCCCCCGGAGACCCGGGGAACCTCGGTCGCCAGCGCCGTTGGCGCCACTCCTTCTCCACCGGCTACGTGAGCTCCGCTGGTGGCATCGTCGATGTCGCGGGTCATGACGGCATTCCTTCCTCACCCAGTTGCAGGTGCTGACGATCGGTGGCGGTGTCGCGCAGCGGAGCCTCGGGCTGGACCTCCAGGTCGACGATGTGCGCTCCGCGCGGGGTATCCGCGACGAACGCGATGGCCCGGGCCAGGTCTTGCGGGCGAAGGAAGTAGCTGTGCCGGGCCTGGCCCCATTTGGCCCAGTCCTCCAGCATCGGGCCCACCTGCTCGGCGGACAGCTTCCAGCCCATCTCGGTCAGGGTCGGGCCGGGGTGAACGATGGAGGCGCGCACCCCGGTGCCCTCCAACTCCATTCGCAGGTTGTGCACCATGGCGACCAGCGCGGCCTTCGCGGCGCCGTAGGCGCCCATGTGGGGGCGCTGCTGCAAGGCCACGTCGGAGCCGACGAAGATCACGTCGCCGCGCTGGCGGGCGACCATGTCCGGCAGGACCGCGGTGGCCAGCCGATTGGCGCCGATCAGGTGGACCTGGATCTGGTCGTTGAACGCCTCGGTGCTGATCTCGTGGATGCGGCCGGGGTTCATGTCACCGGCACCGGAGACCAGCAGCTCGATCTCACCGAGTGCGTCGATACTCTGTGCCACAAAAGATTTCACCGAGTCGCCGTCGGTGACATCCAGGTTGAATGCGACCGCCTCGCCGCCGTTGCTGCGGATCTTGTCGACCAGCTCGGAGAGCTTCTCGGTGCGCCGGGCGCCCAAGGCCACCGGAAAACCACGGCGCGCCAACTCTTCTGCCGTGGCGGCACCGATTCCCGAGGACGCCCCCGCGACGATGGCGGGCCGGCGGGCCGGGGGTGGATCGAACCGTGGCACTTAAGCCTCCTTGATGGTGATGGGCAGTTCGGCGAAGCCGCGCACGTTGGATGAATGCACCCGGATGGCATTGGCTTCGTCGACCTCGTAGTCGCTGATCCGGTCGAACAGTTCGGACAGCGCCACCCGGGCCTCCATCCGGGCCAGGTGCGCACCGAGACAGAAGTGGGCGCCGCTGCCGAAACTGAGCAACTTGGAGCCGATGTCACGTCCGATCCGGAAGGCGTCGGGGTCGTCGAAGACCCGCTCGTCGCGGTTTCCGGAGCCGGGCAGCAGCAGCACCACCGCGCCGGCCGGGATGGTGGTGCCGTGCAGCGTGTAGTCCTGTGCGGCGGTGCGCGCCAGGATCTGGCTGGGCGTGTCGTATCGCAGCGTTTCCTCGACCCACAGCGGGATTCGGGAGTGATCGGCGAAGACCGTCGCCAGCTGCTCGCGGTTGCGATGGGCCCAGTAGATCGAGCTGCCCAGCAGCTTGGTGGTGGTCTCGTTGCCGGCGATCACCATCAGGAACAGGAATGCCAGGATCTCCTGGTCGCCGAGCCGGTCGCCGTCGACCTCGGTCTGCAACAGCGCCGAGGTCAGGTTGTCGGCCGGGGTCTTCTTGAAATCGGCGATCATCTCGTTGTAATAGACCATCAGGTCCATCGACGCCTGGACCGCCGACTGCGGGACATCGGTCACCCCGTCCTCGCGGTGCAGCACCCCGTCGGCCAACGCCCGGATCCGCGCCCGGTCGGCTTCCGGCACACCCATCAGCTCGGAGATGACGTCCATCGGCAGTTTGCCGGCGAAGTCGTTGATGAAGTCCAACGAGCAGGTGCCGTCGGCGCCGGGATGGATCGCGCTGTCCAGGTGCTGGCGAGCCAGCCGCACCACCTGTGATTCGAGTTCGCGAATCCGGCGGGGGGTGAAACCCTTGGACACCAGGGTGCGAAGCCGCAGGTGCTGCGGGTCGTCCATAGCCAGGAACGACATCACCAGCTGGGCATGCGGTCCGCGGGAGACCGGGTCCAGGGAGACCCCGTCGCGGTTGGACAGCGCATCGCTGTCGCGGAAACCGTGCAGCACATCCTGATGGCGCGAAATCGCCCAGAAGTTCAGCTCTTCGTTGTGATAGACCGGGGCTTCATCGCGCAGCCGCCGGTAGTACGGAAACGGGTCCTCGTGGAAGTCGTAGTCGTAGGGGTTGAGGATCGGTGGTCCGGAGGTCTCGGAAGGCACAGTCTGCAGACGCATCAATGGGCTCCTGATTCGAGAATCAGGCTGACCACATAGGCCAGCCGATCGGTGATCTGGTGGTAGGTGAACGCGCCGCTGCCGGCGTTGACCAGGGCTCCGAAGAAGGTCATCTCCAAGGCGGCGACCAGTTGGGGCTCCGCGCCGGGGCCGATGGCCGAGGTGATGCGGCGGTGGATCTCCGCGCCGATCCGATCGCGCACGGTGCGGACCGCCGGTTCACCGCCGCCGCCGAGCAATGCCGCCGTGCAGGCCGCTGCGACCTCGGGCTCGTCGGCCACCACCAGCGCCAGGTGCCGCAGTGCCTGGTTGACACGCTTGGGCATCGGCTCGTTGACGTCGGTGAAGAAGGGGACCTGGCGGACCAGGTCCAGGTACACCTCGGCGATCAGGTGGTTCTTCGACGAGAAGTAGGTGTAGGCGGTCGCCGGGGCGACCTTGGCGCGCGCGGCGACCGCGCGAACGGTGAGGTCCGCGTAGGACTTCTCCCGCAGCATCTCGATGCCGGCGGTCAGCACCTTGCGGAAGGTCTCCTCCTGGCGACGGTTGCGCGGGGCGGCATCAGTCGATGTGACTGCCGCCACCGATTCACTGGACACTTGTCCAAGATAGCTGATCGTGGACGAGGCGGGCAAGTTCGCAGTAAAAATAGGATTGTTGGCGCCCTGGGTTGCGGGAGCGCGGATTCTGTGGTTAGGGTTCGACCGGGTAATAACAGACATGTGTCCAATTTCTTTGGGAGTGACTGATGGCGCTACTGGCCGACGGCATGAGCCGGCTGCTCATCGACGGAAAACTGGCCGCGGGCGGTGCCGGCGCCTTCGCCACCGTCAACCCGGCCACCGAGGAGGTGCTCGGTGAGGCGGCCAACGCCGACGCCGGCGACATGGACCGGGCCATCGAGGCCGCCCGGCGGGCCTTCGACGACACCGACTGGTCGACCAACACCGAGCTGCGGGTGCGCTGCGTGCGTCAGCTGCGCGACGTGCTGCAAGAGCATGTGGAAGAACTGCGGGAGCTGACTATCGCCGAGGTGGGGGCACCGCGGATGCTCACCGCCGGTGCTCAGCTTGAAGGGCCGATCTCCGACCTCGGCTTCGCCGCGGACACCGCCGAGAACTACGAGTGGGCGCAGGATCTCGGGCAGGCTGCCCCGCTGGGCATTCCAACCCGGCGCTCGGTGGTGCGCGAGGCGGTCGGCGTCGTCGGCGCGATCACCCCGTGGAACTTCCCGCACCAGATCAACCTGGCCAAACTCGGTCCTGCGCTGGCCGCCGGCAACACCGTGGTGCTCAAGCCCGCACCCGACACTCCGTGGATGGCTGCCGTGCTCGGTGAGCTGATTGCCGAGCACACCGACATCCCGGCCGGCGTGGTCAACATCGTCACCTCCACCGATCACACACTCGGTGCCATGCTCGCCAAAGACCCTCGGGTGGACATGGTTTCGTTCACCGGATCGACGGCAACCGGCCGCAGCGTGATGGCCGATGCGGCCGCCACCATCAAGAAGGTGTTCCTGGAGTTGGGTGGCAAGTCCGCGTTCGTGGTGCTCGACGACGCCGACCTGGCCGCGGCCTGTTCGGTGGCGGGCTTCTCGGTGTGCCTGCACGCCGGGCAGGGTTGCGCGATCACCACCCGCCTGGTGGTGCCCCGGGACCGTTACGACGAGGCAGTCGCCATCGCGGCGGGCACCATGGGCTCGATCAAGGCCGGCGACCCATCGAAACCCGGAACCGTTTGCGGGCCGGTGATCTCGGCGCGCCAGCGTGACCGGGTCCAGAGTTACCTGGATCTGGCGCTGGCCGAGGGCGGCAGTTTCGCGTGCGGCGGGGGGCGGCCGGCCGATCAGCCCGCCGGTTTCTTCATCGAGCCGACGGTGATCGCGGGGCTGACCAACGAGGCGCGGGTGGCCCGCGAGGAGATCTTCGGTCCGGTGTTGACCGTGATCGCCCACGACGGCGACGACGACGCGGTGCGTATCGCCAACGACTCACCCTACGGACTGTCGGCAACCGTTTACGGCGGTGACGCGCAGCGGGCTGCCGTGGTGGCCGCCCGGCTGCGCGCCGGCACGGTCAACGTCAACGGTGGGGTGTGGTACTCCGCGGACGTGCCGTTCGGTGGATACAAGCAGTCCGGCAATGGCCGGGAGATGGGTGTCGCCGGGTTCGAGGAGTATCTGGAAATCAAAGCCATTGCGACAGCCGCGAACTGACGGACATCTAGAGATTCAAAGGAGAAGGCGCAGATGGGGCAATTCGACGACAAGGTGGCCATCGTCACCGGTGCCGGCGGCGGGATCGGGCAGGCGTACGCGCAGGCGCTGGCCGCTGACGGCGCCGCGGTGGTGGTCGCCGACATCAACGTCGACGGCGCGCAGAACGTGGCCAAGCAGATCGTGGCCGACGGCGGCAAGGCGCTGGCGGTCTCCGTCGACGTCTCCGACCCGGAGTCGGCCAAGGCCATGGCCGACGCGACGGTGGCCGAATTCGGCGGGATCGACTACCTGGTCAACAATGCCGCGATCTTCGGCGGCATGAAGCTCGACGGCCTGCTGACCGTGCCGTGGGACTACTACGAGAAGTTCATGCGGGTCAATCTGGACGGCGCGCTGATCTGCACCCGGGCCGTCTACGAGCACATGGCTCAGCGCGGTGGCGGCGCCATCGTCAACCAGTCCTCCACCGCGGCATGGGTTTACGCGAACTTCTACGGGCTGGCCAAGGTCGGGATCAACGGCCTGACCCAGCAGCTCTCCCGTGAGCTGGGTTGGCGCAACATCCGGATCAACGCGATCGCGCCCGGCCCCATCGACACCGAGGCCAACCGGACCACCACCCCGCAGGCCATCGTCAAGCAGATGGTGCAGCAGCTGCCGCTGGCCCGAATGGGCACGCCTGAGGACCTGGTTCCGATGTGTCTGTTCCTGCTGTCGGATCAGGCGTCCTGGATCACCGGACAGATCTTCAACGTCGACGGCGGACAGATCATCCGGTCATGAGCGACAACGACATTCGCCTCGGCTACATCGGGCTCGGGAACATGGGCGCGCCGATGGCCCAGCGACTTCTCGACTGGCCCGGCGGTGTCACGGTATTCGATCTGCGGGCCGAAGCGATGGCCCCGCTGACCGAGGCCGGGGCCAGGCAGGCCGGCAGTGTCGCCGACGTCGCCGTCTCAGCCGACATCATCAGCGTCACCGTGCTCGACGACGCCCAGGTGCGCGAGGTCGTCGCCGAACTGGCGGCCAACGCCAAGCCGGGCACCATCATCGCGATCCACTCGACGATCGCCGACACCACCGCCGCCGAATTGGCCGCTGCGCTCAAGCCCCAGGGCATTCACGTCATCGACGCACCGGTCAGCGGTGGCGCCGGTGCCGCCCAGAAGGGCCAGCTGGCAACCATGGTGGGCGCCGAACGCGCGGTCTACGAGCAGATCAAGCCGGCGTTCAAGTGCTGGGCGTCGCTGGTCATCCACGCCGGTGAGCCCGGCGCGGGCACCCGAATGAAGCTGGCGCGCAACATGTTGACGTTCACCGCCTATGCCGCGGCCGGCGAAGCCATGAAGCTGGCCGAGGCGGCCGGGCTGGATCTGCAGGCGCTGGGCCGGGTGGTGCGTCACACCGATGCGCTCACCGGCGGTCCCGGCGCGATCATGCTGCTGGACTCGACGGCGCCGCTGCCGGCGGACCATTTCCTGCGCGGCCCGTTCACTCACACCCGCGGACTCGGGGAGAAGGACCTCAGTCTCGCACTGGGATTGGGGCAGGCCACCGGAGTCGACCTCCCGCTCGCCGAGGTGGCGCTGGCCGAGCTCGCCGCCGGCCTGGGCGTGCCGCACGACAAGGACTAGGAGAGATCTGATGGACGAACTGCGCCGTACCGGCCTGGCCAAGATGAACGAGGTCTACGCCTGGGAGATGCCCGACATGCCCGGCGAGTACTTCGCGCTCACCGCCGATCACCTGTTCGGCCGAATCTGGAGCCGACCCGGGCTTTCCATGCGCGACAAGCGGTTGATGACGCTGACCGTGGTCACCGCGGTCGGGGAGAAGGACCTGGCCGAGATCCAGGTCAATGCCGCGCTGCACAATGGGGAGCTGACCGAGGACGAGTTGCGTGAGATGGCCATCTTCATCACGCACTATGTCGGCTTCCCACGCGGATCCGGGCTGAACGCGGTGGTGGAGAAGGTGATCGCCAAGCGCAACAAGGCCGCCGCCGAGGGCAAGGGCGAGGACAAGAAGGCCAACGTGGCGGCCGTGCTGGATAAGCAGAAAGGCCAATGACCGAGGCCCTGCTCGCCGCGCGGGGCGCCGTCGTGGTCGGCGGCAGCCGCGGCATCGGCCGGGCGGTCGCCGAACTGCTCGCGGAGTGCGGCGCCGGGGTGGTGGTCAACGGCCGGGACACCGACGCGGTGGATGCCACCGTCGAGGCCATCACCGGCTCGGGTGGGCGGGCCGTCGGGGTGGCCGGGGCCGCCAATGTCGAGGGAACCGCCGCGGCGCTGATGACGGCGTGTCGCGATGAATACGGCGGCGTCGACGTTCTGGTCAACTGCGCCGGCGTCGCCGAGCCGCGGGGGTCCTCGATCCTGTCGATATCCGCTTCCGAGTTCCACGACCTGCTCGACGCCCACCTGGGCACGGTCTTTCACACCTGCCGGGCCGCCGCGCCGATCATGGCCGAGCAACGCCGCGGATCGATCATCAACAGCGGCTCGGTGGCGTATCTGGGTGACTACGGCGGCACCGGCTATCCCGCCGGTAAAGCGGCGATCAACGGGTTGACGGTGGCGCTGGCGGCCGAGCTTGCGGAGTACGGCGTACGGGCCAACGTCGTCTGTCCGGGCGCCAAGACGCGACTGTCCACCGGAACCGACTACGAACAGCACATCCGTGACCTGCACGCCCGGGGGCTGCTGGATGAGTTCACCATGCAGGCCTCCCTGGATCCGGCTCCCGCCGGTTACGTGGCCCCGCTCTACGCCTATCTGGCCAGTGACCTGGCCGCCACCGTGACCGGATCGGTCTTCCTGGCATCCGGCGGTTTTGTCGGCCGGTTCGACCGGCCCATCCCCGCGGTACTGGGTTACCGCGATCACCACCGCTCGTCACCCTGGTCGGTCGCAGAGTTGCATTCCATGGTGGCGGGCGGCTGATACGCCCGATGCGGTGCCTCATTTAGGCTGAGGGCTGATGTGCGGCAGCGAAGTGGAGAGCGGGGAGCAGGGTCTATGCGTGTTCTGGTGATCGGTTCCGGCGCCCGGGAACATGCGCTGCTGCTGGCCCTTCGCAATGACCCCAAGGTCGATCACCTGGTGATCGCCCCCGGTAACGCCGGCACCGCGGCGATCGCCGTCCAGCGCGACGTGGACATCACCTCGGGCGCTGCCGTGACCGCGCTGGCCCGGGAGGTCGAGGCCGACCTGGTGGTGGTCGGGCCGGAGGTGCCGTTGGTGCTGGGTGTGGCCGACGCGGTGCGGGCCGCCGGGATCGCCTGCTTCGGACCGTCCCAGGACGCCGCCCGCATCGAGGGCTCCAAGGCGTTCGCCAAGGACGTGATGGCCGCCGCCGGGGTACGCACCGCCCGCAGCGAGATCGTCGACAGCCCCGCCGACCTGGATGCCGCCCTGGGCCGGTTCGGTCCGGACGCCGGGGAGGCGGCCTGGGTGGTCAAGGACGACGGGCTGGCCGCCGGCAAGGGTGTGGTGGTGACCGCGGATCGCTCCGTGGCACGGGCGCACGCCGCCGGACTGCTCGATGACGGGCATCCGGTGCTGTTGGAATCCTTTCTGGACGGCCCCGAGCTGTCGCTGTTCTGCGTGGTCGACGGCAACACGGTGGTGCCGCTGCTTCCCGCGCAGGACTTCAAGCGGGTCGGCGATGGCGACACCGGACCGAACACCGGCGGTATGGGCGCCTACGCCCCGCTGCCGTGGCTGTCCCGGGAGGCGGCCGCGGGTATCGTCGCCGATGTCGTGGAACCCGTTGCGGCCGAACTGGCCCGGCGTGGCAGCCGGTTCTCCGGTCTGCTGTATGCGGGTCTGGCGATGACGTCGACAGGCCCGGCAGTGGTCGAATTCAACTGCCGCTTCGGCGATCCGGAGACCCAGGCGGTGCTGGCATTGCTGGAGTCGCCGCTCGGGCAGTTGCTGCACGCCGCCGCCACGGGTCGGCTGAGCGAATTCGGTGCGCTGCGCTGGCGCAACGGCGCGGCGGTGACGGTGGTGCTGGCGGCCGAGAACTACCCGGGCCGGCCCCGGGTGGGCGACACGATCGTCGGCGCTGAGGCCGACGGCGTACTGCACGCCGGAACCGCGCGTCGCGACGACGGGGCGGTGGTCTCTTCGGGGGGCCGGGTGCTGTCGGTGGTGGGCATCGGTGAAGATCTGGGAGCGGCGCGTGCGGACGCCTACCGGGTCCTGCAATCGATCCGCTTGCCGGGCAGTCATTTCCGCACCGACATCGCGCTCTCCGCCTCCGAGGGGAAGATCCGGATCTGACGGGTCACGGTATTTTCCCGGGCAAAATTGATCAACGCCGGGGTAGCATGGCCCAATGGCTGATCAAGCTCAGCCGGACTCCGCGGAGTCGGCGAAGCAGAACCAGGCGTCGGAACGTGCTCGGGCAGCAAAACCCCGGCAGGACAACGCATCACTGAGATCAGGTCCACGGTCGTTACTGGCAGCAGCAGCGATCGGGCTGGCCGCCGGAGCAGTCGGTGGGATCGTGGTGGCCGGCTTGTGGCGTCCGGCATCGAGCACTTCGGCTCACTTCTCCGAACAGCAAGTCGCTGATGCGAAATCGGACGTCTGCGCCGCAGCGCTGATCGCGCGTCAGGCGGTCGCCAAAAACATGCATCTGATAAACCCCGACCCGGAAAACCCGATCGGCCAACTCGCGGTGGCCGCCAACGCGAGGCTCTCCCTGACAGGAGGTGCGGCATACCTGCGTGGCCGACTGGCAGATAGCCCGGCGGCGCCGTCGGACGTCACCGCCGCCGCCAGTGGGATGGCCGCCGCACTTGAGCATCTGAACGTCAGCTATCTTGTCGGGCAACCGAATTCCGAACACGAACAGCTGGGGCGCGACCTCGATTCTAGGATCGCCGAAATGGGCCAGCTCTGCCAGTAGCGGCGTGCTCATCACCGCCGATGCCGAATGGCCCGGGCCGCCGGAGCCCGGACCACTCGGTGGTAGCGGATCGGATGAGCTGGTCGATGTTCAGAAGCCGAAGAGCGCCAGTGGATCCGATGCGAGCGCGGCTCCCATGTCATCGAGGCCGGTGAATGCGGCGCCCGCATCGAGCGGGTTGGCTGCGTTGAACATGTCGAACAGTGAACTCAGGTCGACGTTTCCGAACGGGGTGACCAGGGTGTCGGTGATGGTGCCGTCTGCGCCCGGGGTCGCGATATAGATGTTCTGCCAGCCTCCGCCGAAGTTCAGGACGTCATAGACGGTGCCCACCGTCGGCAGCTGCGCGTCCGTAACACCGTCGGCGGCCGTGACACTTTGGATGGTGAACTCGGTATTGGCCATGCCCAACAGGTCCGAGGTATTGACACTGGTGGTGACGCTGCCCAGATCAGTGGCGCCTGACCCTGCGCCGCTGTAGACGTCGAAGTCCTGCGGCGAGAAGTTGATCGGCGCACCCGCACCATGAATACCCACCGTGGCTCCGCCGATGTTCAGCAGCGGTGCAGCGCCGAGCAGCGAGGGGATGACGTGGAAGCCATCGGTCCGGGTGGAGCCGAACTCGGTGAACGGGTCGAAGACGTAACCGCCGAGACTGAAGGCGTCGTCACCGAGGCTGCTGTCGCCGACCTGCAGCCCGGTGAAAGCATCGCCCGGGTCGAGCGGGTTGGCGGCGTTGATCCCGTCGAACAGCGAGTCCAGGTTCATGCTGCCGAACGGCGTGATCAGGGTGTCGTGGACAGTGCCGGGGGTGACGGTGCCGTCGACGGTGACGTCCGGCGTCGCGGTGTAGACGTTCACCCATCCGCCGCCGAGGTTGAAGGCGTCATAGACCGATCCCAATACCGGCAGCTGCGAGGCCTCCACACCGTCGGCAGGGGTGACACCTTGGACGATGAACTCCGTGTTGGTCATCCCCAGCAGATTCGCGACGTCGACCGCGGTCTTGACGGTGCCGAGTTCGGTGGCAGTCGATCCACTGCCGCTGTAGACCTCGAAGTCCTGGGGGGCGAAGGCGGTCGGTTGAATTCCGGGATAGGCCAGGCTGAATACCAGTTGGCCGCCGCCGAGGTTCAGCAGCGGCGGCGCGCTGGCGATGGGGTCCACGGGGGTGAAACCCTCGGTCACGCTGTCGCCGGACCCACTGAACGGGTTGAAGGTGAAGCCGCCGATGCTGAAGGCGTCGGTGCCGATACTGCTGTTGCCGGCCTGTAGCGCAGTGAACGCGTCGCCGGGTTGCAGCGGATTGGCGGCGTTGCTGGTGAACAGTGAGCTCAAGTCGGTGTTGCCGAACGGTGTGACCAGGGTGTCGGTGACGGTGCCGTTCTGGCCGGGGGTGGCGACGTAGACGTTGTAGAAGCCGCCGCCCAGGTTGAGCACGTCGTAGATCGTCCCGGCCACGGGTAGTGCCGCCGCATCGCCCCCGTCGGCGGGGGTGCTGTCAAGGACGGTGAACGCGGTGTTGGCGAAGCCCAGCAGGTTGGTGACGGTTTCGTTGGTGTCGATGCTGCCGAGCGATTGGCTGCCGTTGTACACATCGAAGCTCTGCGGGGCGAGGTGCAGGACGCCGAGAGCCGTCCCGCCGCCGAGGGCCAACAGCGGGGGACCCATGTTCAGCGGGCCGACCGGATCGAAGCCCGGGGTGCCGGCCGCCGTGATGGGGTCGAAGACGGTGCCGTCGATGGTGAAGGCGTCCGTGCCGGGTGCGCCGGCGGCGACCGCGGCTTGCAACATCGCTGCGGTCAGCAGTCCTCCGCCCGCCGTAGCCGCAACAGCGGCCGCTTGGATGCGTCGATTCGTCATCAAGGCCTTCCAATCTGTTCGGATGGGCTCAGAAACCTAAGAACGACAAGGGATCCCAGGAGGAGAGTGCGGACCCCACGTCATCGAGGCCGGTGAATGCGGCGCCCGCATCGAGCGGGTTTGCCGCGTTGAAGTCGAACAGCGAGCTGAGATCGATGTTGCCGAACGGCGTCACGAACGTGTCGGTGACGGTGCCGTCGTCGCCGGGGGTGGCGATGTAGATGTTCTGCCAGCCGCCGCCGAAGTTGAAGACGTCGTAGACGGTGCCGATCTCCGGGAGCTGCGAGGCCTCCACGCCATCGGCGGCGGTGACAGTCTGGATGGTGAACTCGGTGTTGGTCATCCCCAGCAGGTTCGTCACACCCGTCGCGGCAGTCATGGTGCCCAGATCGGTGGTGCTTGACCCGCTACCGCTGGAGACGTCGAAGTCTTGAATATTCAGGTTCAGCGGAATGGTGTCGTACTTCTGGATCTGCCCGGATGCCAGGCTCAGCAGTGGGGCAATGCCGAGCAGGGCGGGGACGTCTTTGAAACCCTCGGTGCCGTCCGCCAGCGTCGGGTCGAAGTTGAAGCCGCCGAGGGTGAAGGCGTCGGGCATAGTGCTGTCGCCGACGAGTAGACCGGTGAAGGCGTCGCCCGGGTGCAGCGGGTTGGCGGCGTTGATCCCGCCGAACAGCGAGTCCAGGTTCATATTGCCGAACGGCGTCACCAGGGTGTCGGTGACGGTGCCGGGAGTGACGGTGCCGTCGACGGTGACATCCGGGGTGGCGGTGTAGACGTTCTGCCAGCCGTTGCCGAGGTTGAGCACGTCGTAGACCGTTCCGGTCGCCGGCAGGCCCGACGCATCCGCACCGGCAGGGGTGGCGCTCAGAACGGTGAACTGGGTGTTGGCCATGCCCAGCAGACTCGTCGCGGACACACCGGTGTCGATGGTGCCCACCTGGGTGGCGCTGGTCCCCACGCCGCTGTAGACGTCGAACTCCTGCGGGGCGAGGGCGACTGATCCCAGCAGTATGCCGCCGCCGAGGTTCAGTAGCGGCGGTGTGCCGCCGAGGGCGGCGACGGGGTTGAAGCCTTCGGCTCCGTCCGTCGTCAACGGGTTGAAGGTGGTGCTGCCGATGGTGAAGGCGTCCTCGCCGAGGCTGCTGTCACCGGCTTGTAGACCGGTGAAGGCGTCGCCGGGCTGCAGTGGGACGGCGGCATTGACGCCGGCGAACAGTGCGTCCAGGTTCATGTTGCCGAACGGGGTCACCAGGGTGTCGGTGACTTTGCCGCCCCCGCCCGGGGTCGCGGTGTAGACGTTGTAGAAGCCGCCGCCCAGGTTGAGCACGTCATAGACCGTCCCCAGCGCCGGCAGGCCGGCTGCATCGCCGGTGACACCGGTGACGGTGAACTCGGTGTTGGGCAGACCGAGCAGGTTCGTGACGGTTTCGTTGGTGTCGATGCTGCCGAGTGAATCGGTGCCGTTGTACACATCGAAGCTCTGCGGCGACAGGTCAAGCGTGCTGCCGAAAAAGCTCACCGTTCCGCCACCGAGGCTCATCAGCGGCGGGGCGAGGCTGATCGGAAGGACAGGGTTGAACCCCGCGCCGCCGGACAGATTGATGGGGTCGAAAGTGGTGCCGTCGATGGTGAAGGCATCGGTCCCGGGTGCGGCGGCAGCGACCGCGGCCTGCAGAAACGCTGCAGTCAGCAGTCCGCCACCCATGGTTGCGGCAACCGTGGCCGCCTGGATACGTCGATTCGTCATCAGAGCCTTCCAATCTGTTCGGCTCTCGCTCAGCAACAGGTGGGTTACTTATGAGTACGCTGACAAATTTTCGCAGAGTGGTCTTTGTCACACAAGATATTTGCAACGCCGTAAATCGGGGAAATTACTCCAAAGTCCTGGAAATTACGGGGTTATCTTGCGACAACACGGCAGAACTACGGGACGTCATGACCGGCTTATGGAACAGCCGGAGGCTGAATTGGCGATATTTCCTGAGAAACACCCAATAGGGATGCGTTCGGTGTTCAGGCGGTCAGCAGCGGAGCGATCCAGGTCAATTCGGCGGGCATCTGGGAACTCCAGTACCCGCCGTCGTGCCCGCCGGGGGAGAAGCCGCCGGCCGGCGGGTTGGGCAGCTGCCCGATGAACGCCTTCGTCGCCGCATAGAACGGGTCGCTGTTGCCGCAGTCCACCCGAATCGGGATCGAACCCAGTGCCGGCATCCCGAACACCGAATTGGCCTCGAAATCCGTCGCGCCGTCGAATGCCCCCGGTGCCGCCGCTCCCGGTGACAGCCATAGGGCGGGGCTCACCGCGCAGATCGCCGCCGTCCGGCGCGGACCCAGCCGACCGCCCAGCAGCAGCGCGCCGTAGCCGCCCATGGACCAGCCGAGGAAGGCCACCCGCGAGGTGTCCAGGCCCTGATCGGCCAGCAGCGGCAGCAACTCATCGGTCACCATGGCGCCGGAGTCCTCGCCGGAAGCGCGCCGGTGCCAGTAGCTGCCGCCGCCGTCGACGGCCACCACCGCGAACGGCGGCAGCCCGGCGTCAACCGCCTGGGCCAGGCCCTGCTCCACCCCGCCGGCCATCACCGTCGAAGCATCACTTCCCTTGCCGTGCAGTGCGATCAGCGGGCGCAGCGCTCCCGTCTGGCCCGGCGGCCGGGCGATCGCCCAATTGGTGGTCATCCCGCCGCGGGCCGCCGAATCGAACGCCCCCGTCGTCATTGTCGGCGCCGCCTGCGGTGGGGCCGCCGATGCCGGTCGAGCGCCGATCAGCAAACCTGCCCCCGCTGCGCTCATCGCGAGGCGCAGCGCTGCCCGTCGGCTCAACTCCGGCATGGCGCATATCATGCCAGCCGGGCCGTTTGTCGGAAAAGCCGGAAACGCCCGCTCCGCGATACCAGTGCTGGCAGCATCTCTAGACGTGATGACAGCAGTCACACCCAAGGGGGAGCGCCGGCGGTACGCACTGATCAGTGCTGCCGCCGATCTGTTGCGCGAGGGCGGGTTCGAGGCGGTGCGGCATCGCGCGGTGGCGCAGCGGGCCGGCCTGCCGCTGGCGTCGACTACCTATTACTTCTCGTCGCTGGACGAGCTGATCGCCAGTGCGGTGGAGCACATCGGGATGCTGGAGGTCGCCCAGCTGCGCGCCCGTATCGCCGGGCTGTCCCGGCGTCGGCGCAGCGCCGAGACGACCGCGGACATGTTGATCGACTTGTTGGTGGGCGAAGAAGACGGCCCGCAGGTCGCCGAGCAGCTGATCTCCCGATACGAGCGCTACATCGTCTGCGCGCGGCAGCCCGAACTGCGCGAAATCCAGCGTCGCATCCTGCACCAGCGCTCCGGTGCCGTCACCGAAGCCATCGAGCGCTCGGGGCGGATCACCCGGGTCGAGATGGCATACGCGCTGGTCTGCATGGTCGATGGCGCGGTGATGGCGGCCCTGGTCGACGATCGGCAGGGTCCGCGGGTCGCCGCCCGCACGGCGGTGATCGACGTAATCGACATGCTGGCCCCGGTGGACCAGCGCGCGGTGTCGGCCTGAGAAGTCCCCACGGTATGCTGCTGCGACCCCTTTGTCGCTGCAGCTTTGCTACTGGCCGGTAACAAGGGGAAGAAAACGCCCACGAGAAGCGAATGCGGAGAGCTACGTGATTATCGGTGTCCTATCCGAGGCACAGCCCGGTGAGACGCGTGTGTCGGCGACGCCGACGACGGTCGCTGCGTTGATCAAGCTTGGCTACGACGTAGTGGTGGACGCCGGCGCCGGCGTCCGATCGTCCTTCACCGACGCGGCCTTCGTCGAAGCCGGCGCGACCATCGGTGATGCCCGCGCGGCCGACATCGTGTTCGGGGTCAACGCTCCGGCCACCGAGCAGTTGGACGCGTTGAAACCGGGCGCGACACTGATCAGCCTGCTGTCGCCGGCGCTCAAGCCCGAACTGGTCGAAGACCTGGCACGCCGGCCCATCACCGCGCTGTCGATGGACGCGGTGCCGCGGATCTCGCGGGCGCAGTCGCTGGATGTGCTGAGCTCGATGGCCAACATCGCCGGTTACCGCGCCGTGGTCGAGGCCGCGCACGTCTTCGGCCGGTTCTTCACCGGCCAGGTGACCGCCGCGGGCAAGGTGCCGCCGGCCAAGGTGCTGGTGGTGGGAGCCGGAGTCGCCGGCCTGGCCGCGATCGGTGCGGCCGGCAGCCTGGGAGCGATCGTGCGAGCCACCGACCCGCGCCCGGAGGTCGCCGATCAGGTTCGTTCGCTGGGCGGGGAGTACCTGTCGATCGAATCCACCGAGACCGAGGTGTCGGCCACCGGCTACGCCAAGGAGATGAGCGACGACTACAAGGCCCGGGAGGCGCAGCTCTACGCCGACCAGTGCGCCGAAGTCGACATCATCATCACCACCGCGTTGATCCCGGGTAAGCCGGCGCCGCGCATCATCACCGCCGAGATGGTGGCGGCGATGAAGCCGGGCAGTGTGATCGTGGACATGGCTGCGGCCAACGGCGGCAACGTCGAGGGCACCGTCAAGGATCAGGCTGTCGTCACCGACAACGGGGTGACGATCGTCGGCTACACCGACCTGGCCGGCCGGTTGGCCGCCCAGGCCTCGCAGCTGTACGGCACCAACCTGGTGAACCTGATGAAGTTGATGACGCCCGGCAAGGACGGCCAGCTGGTGCTGGACTTCGACGACGTGGTGCAGCGGTCCATGACCGTGGTGCGCGACGGCGCGTCGACGTGGCCGCCGCCGCCGGTGCAGGTCTCGGCCGCCCCGGCCCAGGCCACTGAAGCAGCCCCGCTGGTCACCGCGTCGCCCAAGGCGCCGATGTCGGCCGGACGGCGGTTGGGCATGGTGGTCTCGGCCGCGGCGGTGTTGTTCGCACTGGTCGCGCTGGCGCCGGCCGCCCTGCAGGTGCACCTGACCGTGTTCGCGCTGGCGATCGTGATCGGCTACTACGTGATCGGCCACGTCCACCACGCGCTGCACACACCGCTGATGTCGGTGACCAATGCGATCTCGGGAATCATCGTGGTGGGTGCGCTGCTGCAGATCGGCCACGATGATCCGGCTATCACGGCGCTGGCTGCTGCGGCGATCCTTTTGGCCAGCATCAACATCTTCGGCGGCTTCGCGGTGACCCGCCGCATGCTGGCGATGTTCTCCCGCAGCTAGAGCCTGCGCCCCGGACGCCTGAAATAGTTGGAGTAGACCCGCAAATGTTATCTGTGCAGACCGCCGCGTCGGCGGCATACATCGTCGCGGCCCTGTTGTTCATCCTGGCGCTGGCCGGGCTGAGCAAGCATGAGACGTCCAAGGCCGGCAACAACTTCGGCATCGTCGGCATGACCGTGGCGCTGGCGGCGACGATCACGCTCGCCGTGCACCACGGCATCGGGCCGATCGGCCTGGGGCTGCTGATCGGGGCCACCGTGGTGGGTGCGGCGGTCGGCCTGTGGCGGGCCAAGGTCGTCGAGATGACCGGCATGCCCGAGCTGATCGCACTGCTGCACTCGTTCGTCGGTCTGGCCGCTGTGCTCGTCGGCTGGAACGGCTACCTGCACGTCGAGAACCGCCCGTGCGGGGAGGCCGCCCGGGAACTGGCGGCCACCGGGATGTTCGGCATCCACTCGGCTGAGGTGTTCATCGGGGTGTTCATCGGTGCGGTCACCTTCACCGGCTCGATCGTGGCGAACCTCAAGTTGTCGGGGCGGATGAAGTCCAACCCGCTGATGCTGCCCGGCAAGAATTTCCTCAACATCGGCGCGCTGGTGGCGTTCGTAGCTCTGACGGTGTGGTTCTGCATGGAACCCAACCTGTGGCTGCTGGTGGTCGTGACCGTGCTGGCGCTGGCGTTGGGCTGGCACCTGGTGGCCTCGATCGGCGGCGGCGACATGCCGGTGGTGGTCTCGATGCTCAACAGCTACTCGGGCTGGGCGGCGGCGGCCTCGGGCTTCCTGCTCTCCAACGACCTGCTGATCATCACCGGTGCGCTGGTGGGCTCCTCGGGTGCCTACCTGTCCTACATCATGTGCAAGGCGATGAACCGCTCGTTCATCTCGGTGATCGCCGGCGGCTTCGGCATCGAGGCCGGCCCGGCCGAGGACAAGGACTACGGCGAGCACCGCGAGATCACCGCTGATGGGGTGGCCGAACTGCTGACCGGTGCCGACTCGGTGATCATCACCCCGGGCTACGGCATGGCGGTGGCCCAGGCCCAGTACGGGGTCGCCGACCTCACCCGCAAGTTGCGGGACCGCGGCGTCAACGTGCGCTTCGGCATCCACCCGGTCGCCGGCCGGCTGCCGGGGCACATGAATGTGCTGCTGGCCGAGGCCAAGGTGCCCTACGACATCGTGCTGGAGATGGACGAGATCAACGAGGACTTCGACAACACGTCGGTCGTCCTGGTGATCGGCGCTAACGACACCGTCAACCCGGCCGCCGCCGAAGACCCGTCGAGCCCCATCGCGGGCATGCCGGTGCTGACCGTGTGGGACGCCGACAACGTCATCATCTTCAAGCGTTCCATGGCATCGGGCTACGCCGGCGTGCAGAACCCGCTGTTCTTCCGGCAGAACTCCGCCATGCTCTTCGGCGACGCCAAGGACCGCGTCGAGGACATCCTGCGCGCACTCTAGATGCCGATAAGGTAGGTCCTCGTGAGCATTCCCAATGTGCTGGCCACCCGCTATGCCAGCGCCGCGATGACCGACATCTGGTCGCCGAGGGCCAAGATCGTCGCTGAACGCCGGTTGTGGCTGGCCGTGCTGCGCGCCCAGTCCGAACTGGGTGTGCAGGTGCCGGACAACGTCCTCGCCGACTACGAGCGGGTGCTCGAGGATGTCGACCTGGCGTCAATCGCCGACCGGGAACGGGTGACCCGCCACGACGTCAAGGCCCGCATCGAGGAGTTCAACGCACTCGCCGGGCACGAGCACATCCACAAGGGCATGACCAGCCGGGATCTGACCGAGAACGTCGAGCAGATGCAGATCCGCCAGTCCCTGCAGCTGGTTCACCACCACGGGGTTGCGGTGGCGATCCGGCTGGCGCTGCGCGCCCAGGACAACCGCGAGCTGGTGATGGCCGGGCGCAGCCACAACGTCGCCGCCCAGGCCACCACCCTGGGCAAGCGGTTCGCCAGCGCCGCCGAGGAACTGCTGATCGCCCTGACCCGGTTACGCGAGCTGATCGCGCGCTACCCGCTGCGCGGCATCAAGGGCCCGATGGGCACCGCCCAGGACATGCTCGACCTGTTCGACGGCGACACCGCCAAGCTGGCCGAGCTGGAACGCCGGGTCGCGGACTTCCTCGGCTTCGACGCGGTGCTGACCAGCGTTGGGCAGGTCTACCCCCGCTCGCTGGACCACGACGTCATCTCCGCCCTGGTGCAGCTCGGGGCCGGCCCGTCCTCGCTGGCGCACACCATCCGGCTGATGGCCGGCCACGAACTGGTCACCGAGGGCTTCGCCGAAGGCCAGGTGGGTTCTTCGGCGATGCCGCACAAGATGAACACCCGCAGTTGCGAGCGGGTCAACGGCCTGCAGGTGGTGTTGCGCGGCTACGCGTCGATGGCCGCCGAACTGGCCGGCGCGCAGTGGAACGAGGGCGACGTGTTCTGCTCGGTGGTGCGTCGAGTCGCGCTGCCGGACGCCTTCTTCGCCGTTGACGGGCAGATCGAGACGTTTTTGACCGTGCTTGACGAATTCGGCGCCTACCCGGCGGTGATCACCCGCGAGCTGGACCGCTACCTGCCGTTCCTGGCCACCACCAAGGTGCTGATCGCCGCCGTGCGTGCCGGGATGGGCCGGGAGGCCGCCCATGAGGTCATCAAGGAGCACGCGGTGGCCGTCGCGCTGGCGATGCGCGAACGCGGCGCCGAGCCCGACCTGCTGGACCGGCTGGCCGCCGACGACCGGCTGCCGTTGGACAGGGCCGCGCTGGAGGCGGCCGTCGCCGACCGGCAGGCGTTCACCGGGGCGGCCGCCGACCAGGTCGATCGGGTGTTTGCGGCGGTGCAAGAACTGCTGGAACGGTATCCGACGGCGGCCGGCTACGTCCCGGGCGCGATCCTGTAACGCGCATGGACGTCCAGCGGCTGGCAGCTGTCGACTTCACCGATCTGGACAACTTCGCCGACGGCTTCCCTCACGAGCTGTTCGCGCTGCACCGCCGGGTCGCGCCGGTGTTCTGGCACGACCCGACCGCGCACACCCCGGACGGCGAAGGCTTCTGGTCGGTGGCCACCCACGCCGAGACCCTTGAGGTGCTGCGGGACGCGGACACCTATTCGTCGGTGACCGGCGGGGACCGCGCCTACGGCGGCACGGTGCTGCAGGACCTGCCGATCGCCGGTCAACTGCTGAACATGATGGACGAGCCGAGGCACACGCAGGTCCGCCGGCTGGTCAGCTCCGGGCTGACGCCGCGGATGATCCGCCGTGTCGAAGAAGACCTGCGGCGCCGTGCGCGGGCGCTGCTGGACGAGATCGAGCCGGGGGTGCCCTTCGACTTCCTGGTCGACATCGCCGCCGAGTTGCCGATGCAGATGATCTGCCTACTGCTGGGGGTCCCCGAGGCCGACCGGCACTGGCTGTTCGAGGCGATCGAACCCAGCTTCGACTTCCGCGGTTCGCGCGCTGCGGTGGTGTCGCGGCTGTCGATCGAGGACGCCGGTAACCGGGTCTACACCTTCGGGCAGGAGTTGATCGCGGCCAAACGCGCCGAACCGGGCGACGACATGCTGTCGGTGGTGGCCAACTCGACCGATCCGGCGCTCAGCGACCTCGAGGTGTATCTGTTCTTCCAGCTGCTGTTCAGCGCCGGCGCGGAGACCACCCGCAACGCCATCGCCGGGGGGATACTGGCGCTGGCCCAGCAGCCCGACCAATTGCGTTTGCTGCGTGACGATCTCGGGCTGCTGCCGACCGCGATCGAGGAGATCATCCGCTGGACGTCGCCGGCTCCGTCGAAACGGCGCACCGCCACCCGCCGGACGGTACTGGGCGGTAAGACGATCGAGGCCGGCGACAAGGTGCTGGTGTGGGAGGGCTCGGCGAACCGCGACGACGCCGTGTTCGACCGGGCGGGCGAGTTCGACATCACCCGGAAACCCAATCCGCACATCGGGTTTGGACATGGTGCGCACTTCTGTCTGGGTGCACATCTGGCCAGACTCGAATTGCGGGTGCTCTATGAGGAGCTGCTCGGCCGGTTCGATGAGGTGGCGGTGGTGGCGCCGGTGGAATGGACTCGCAGCAACCGGCACACCGGAATGCGGCACATGATGGTGGAACTAGGGCGTTCCGGGCCATGATCCGGCGGCCGGCACCGGACGTCTTCGCGGTGGTGATGGCCACCGGAATCCTGTCGATCGCCGCGCAGAATCACCACTACCGTTGGCTCTCTGAGGCTTTGGGCGTGATCGCGACCGCCACGATGGCGGTGCTGATGGTGGTCGCCGCCGGCTCGATCAGTCGATGGGATCTTCGCGACCCCGACGTCACGCTGCGGTTGTTCACCTTCGTTGCCGCATGCGCGGTGCTGGATTCCCGACTGTTCGCCCACCCCGTGGTGGTACGGGCCCTGGGCGTGGTGGCGCTGTCGGCGTGGCTGGTGCTGACCGTCCTGACCTGCCGCAGCATGGCTTCGCGGGGGCTGGCCTCGCTGCACACTGCGGCCCGCGGCTCCTGGGAGTTGGCCGGTGTCGGCACGTCGGGCCTGGCGATCGTCGTCGCGCAGGTAGCCCGTCACACCGGTGATCGCGGGTGGGCGGTGGTGGCCTTGGCGATCTGGCTGCTGGCGATGGCGGTCTACCTGGTGATGACCTGGCTCATCCTGTGGCGCACCGCCGACGAGCGTAAGGACCGTGAGGGTTTCGAGCCGGATGACTGGATCCTGATGGGGGCGTTGGCGATCGCCACCCTGGCCGGTCACTCCATCTACGGCGTGACGGCGGATTGGCTGGCCGGGCCGGTGCGCGCCGTGACGGTCGTGACGTGGGCGTTGGCCAGCGGGTGGATCCCGCCGCTGGTCTACTTCATGCTGCATCGGGTCAACCGGCGCCCGGCGGTCCTGCAGTTCACCGGCGCCTGGTGGGCGCTGGTGTTCCCGTTGGGGATGTACGCGGTGGCCACCGCAGCGATGGCAACCGAGCTGCACACGCCCGCCCTGACCACGGTGTCTCTGGTGTTCTTCTGGAATGCGTTGACGGCCTGGGTGATCGTGGCGGTAGCCGGGCTGCTGCGTGCGAGAGCCGTCAGTTGGCCCGTGCTGCGGCGGCGCGGCGGGACCGAGCGGTCAGTTTGGCCCAAACCCAGGTCAAGGGAACATCGCGGCCGGTAGCCAGGTACTCCACCGTGGTCGGATGGTGGCAGATATCCCGCACCTGCGAGAGCCCGTCGGACTTGCCGACCAGCAGCACCTGGTCGCCCAGCGTCAGCGCGGTCTCCGGGGCCGGCATGAACGTCGGCACACCGTCACGCAGCAGGACCAGGACAGCCAGTGGCAAGGCCACGTCGCGGTCGTCGGGCCGGCGGACGAGGTCGGTCAGCGTCAGGGTTTCCCCCCGCCGCAGCCAGTCGGCGATCGCCGGGGTCTGTTCGGGCGACAGCGTGATCACCCCGCGCTGAGGGGTGCGGCGTCCGCAGCATTCCTGCAGGTGGTCACGCACCTCGGTGGCCCATGCCTCATCACGCCCGAAGGTGTGCTCGACGAAGCTCCAGAACACCGGGGTGAGGGTCCGGGCCAGGACCTCACGGGCGACGAGTTCGGTGGCGATGTACACCGAGTCGATCTGCAGTGCGTCGAGCAGGGCCTTCTTGGTGTCCGTCTGCTGACGGACCACCAGGTAGACATCGGGGTTGGCCAACCGGGCCTGCTCGGCGATGGCGATATTCGTGGTGTCGTTCCCGGTCCCGGCGATGAACCCGATGGCGTCGGCGATGTCGAGGTCACCGTCGGCTGCGTCGGCGAGGTCCACGGCCACTCCGCTGGCGATCAGATCGCGAGTCAGCTCGTCGCCGAACTCGGGGTCGGCGCACACCACCCAGCGGCCGGCGGCCAGGCCCCGCCGCAGCGGTGGTAGCTGATCCTCGTCGTTGTCCATCAGCCAGCGCAGCAGCTGGTGGTTGATCGGACGGAGGATCGACAAGGCGAGGTACTCGCCGAACCGGTCGCCGGGGTTGATGATCCCGGCCGGGGAGAAGCGTTCGATGCGGGCCTGGATCGTCGGGTCGCTGCAGCGGGCGAACACCGGCACCTCGGGCCGCAGCAGCGCCACCGCCATCACCACCGCGAGGTTCGCGTCGTCATCGTCGGTCAGGGCCAGGACGCCCTCGCAGTCGCGGTGGGCGAGACCGGCCACACCGAGCAGGGGTGGGATGGCGCAGTCGCCCTCGATCGCGGGGACATCTGAACTGAGTTGCTCGGTGACCACCGCCGCGATCCTGGATTCCCGCTTGTCGATGACGACGAACCGGCGCCCTTGTTCGTCCAGTTCGGCGCCGACGGCCCGACCGGCCTGGCCGTAGCCGGCGATGATGACGAACGGTTCGACCATCCGCCGTACCTGCCGGCGGAACCGCTGCGCGGCGATGGCATCTTGAAACGCGGTGTCGTTGAGGACCGAGAGGAAGACACCGATGGCGAAGGCCCAGCTGATCACGACCAGGTAGATCGACATCGACAGCCACATCCGCTGCGGATAGCTGAAGGCGTGCGGGACCTCGCTGTAGCCGACCGTCGTCAAGGTGATCGTCATCTGGTAGAAGGCGTCGAAGGGGGTCAGCCGGTAGGGGTTGCCCTGCGCGTCGGCGCCGGGCATCAGCATCAGACCGGTGGTGCAGATGCTGAAGTTGGCGATGACGACGATAAACGGCGCACGCATCCGCCGCATGAACAAGAAGATGACTTCGGTGGTCTGGTCCGTCGTCGGAACCCGGATCGGCTTGGGCCGCGGCTTGGTCGATCGCCGGGTCCAGAACGCGAACAGCTGCAGGGGATTCGGCATCGGTCAAGGGCGGCTTTCGGCGGCTAGCGACGCCTGAACGAGGCCGTTTCGACCACCAGCAGAGTGACGGACACGATGTTGGCCAGCAGTGCCCCGCCCGACAGCGACACCACGCTGGCCGTCGCATGCTGGTCCAGGCCGTAGATCGAGACCTGGGTGTAGTAGACCCACATCCCGGCCGCGGCGACGAGCTGCAGCAGCGCGACCAGGCTGGTCGCCAGATGGACCGCACCGAGCTGGGTGCGGTCGCCGAACTTCAGGATCGAGGTGATGAAGGCGACGATGAGGGCGAGGAAGAGCTCCCACGCGTTGTGGATGACCGGATCGCCGACATCGCCCACGAAGAACCCGAAATTCAATGTCGCCGCCAGCAGTACGAAGAAGCCGAAAACCACCTTCTCGAGGTTCACAGCGGCAGCCTAGCTCGCCGGGGCCCTCGATCGGGGATGCCGGGCCAGCCCGGCCGATCGCAGCTCGACGGCGGCCAACTCGGCAATGACGGCCAGGTTCTGATGCCGCCACGCACCGACCGGGTCGGGACTGACCGCGGTCAGCGCGCGGTGCGGTCGGGTCGCGAGCGCCCGTAAGGCCAGTAACTCGATCCCGGCCGGTGTGGCGGCCAGCGCCAGCACCGCCCGCTTACGTCGGAAGAACCGCAGCCGCAATGCCAGCCACGGCATCGCCACCGCCAGGATCGGCGGTGCGGCGACCGCCACCGCCAGCAGGTAGGCCAGCCAGCCGGCGGTGGTGTTCAGGTCGTGGCCGGCGCCGGCGATGTCGACCGCCGCCTCGCCGGCGGCGGTCAGTGGCTTGCTCACCGCGTCGCCCACCAACGGAATACGGTCGGCGCTCTGCCCGGCCGAGGACAGGCTCTCGGCCACCCCATTGGCGCCCCGCTCGAACTGCCGGCCCACCCCGGCGATGGTGGCGACGGCGCCGTGCACGGCCAGCGCGACCAGCACCCACAGCGAGGTCCACGCCGCGACGACGACGTCGCTGAACAGTTGGGCCAACAGGCGGCCGGGGGAGGTGGCGTAGGGCAGCAACCGGGAAGTCATGAAACCGATCCCAGCACACCCGGAGCCGTCCCGGGGGTGCTGCGCGGCCATCAGTTGTTGGGCGTCACCGTCACCGTGACGGTGGCTGCGCCGCCGTCGGAGGCGATCACCAGCACCGGGGCGTTCGCGGCCGAGACAACATGCCCGCCGGTGACCACCACCTGGTAGCCGTCCGGATAGATGCTGGTCGGTACCGAGATGTTGGTGTGCGTGCCGGCGGCGAACTGACCTGAGCCGTCGGCCATCTCGGTGGAGTAGCTGAATGCGAAGTTGCCGTCGGTGAACGACCAGGTGCCCGGGATGCCGGCCACGGCCTGCGGGTAGGGCGCGGCCAGCGCGGTCATCGCGTCGGTCGCGATGTTGTCACCGGCAGGCGGGTGTGCCATGTCGCCGACCAGCACGTTGTTGTAATCCCAGAACAACCAGCCGAATCCGTGCTGGTCGGCGGCGCCGGTCCCGCCGTTGATGACACCGGGGACGGTGGTGTTTCCGAACTCGGTGAGCATCGCCGGGAGGTCGTGTGTCTGGGCGTAGGCGGCGGCCTGATCCGCGATGAAGCTCTCGTACGCCGAGCAGCCGATGTCGCTGCCCAGGACTGCGAACCAGGGGCAGTAGCTGTGGTACGCGAAGATCGTGTTCGGGTCGTCCGGCGGGGTCACGTGGGTGGGCACCGGCAGGTTGCCGAACAGGGTGTTGGGTTCGAAGAGTATCGGGGTGCTCGGGTCGACCGATCGGATCGCCGCGGTCACCTGGTCGTAGAACGGCGACAGCTGTTGGGTGTCGAAGAACGGGTTGCCGAACGCGGTCGACAGATAGCCCGAGCCCGGCCAGGGTTCGTTCATGATCTCGTAGCCGGCGACGTGGGGGTTGCCGTTGAAGTAGCCGGCGACGGCCTGGAACATCCCGGCATAGTGATTCTGTAGGCCGATCCCGTCCGGGGCTGCGGAGTTGGACCAGAACGCATCCCAGGCATGGTTCACCGCGCCGTTGAGCGGGTAGTTCCACGGCCAGCCGAAGTTGATGTTGATCGCATCGCCGGTCTGCACCGCCCACTCCGGCGCCCCGTCACCGATCCCGGTGATGGTGTCGCTGTACAGGTCCTGGTGCATGTCGATGATGCTGACGATGCCGTGCGAGGCGAGCAGGTCCACGGTGGCCTTGATCGACGCCAGATAGTCGTAGTCGATCTCGCCGGGCCTGGGTTCCACCCCGGCCCAGATCACCCCGACCCGCACCGCGTTGACGCCGTTGGCGGCCAGGTACGCGGCGTGCTGCGCATCGAAGTGGTTGGCCTCGGGGGTGTAGGGCGCACCCTTGTTGACCTCGTTGACGCCGTGCAGGATCAGCACCCGGCCGTCGGCGTCGGTGAGCCAGGTGCCCGCGGTGGTGAACGCGCCGCTGCCGGTCGGCGGGCCGCCGGCCAGGGTGCCGAAGGCGCCGACCGCGCCGTGGGTGCCCAGCACCCCGGGGTTGCCGCCGGCCCCGCCCAGGGCGGGTCGTGCATAGCCGGGGGTGGACCAGATGCTGGCGCCGTCCCCGGCGTCACCGCCGTGGCCGCCTGCGGCGAACAGCCCGATGCCGTTGCCGCCGTCACCGCCGTTGCCGCCCTCACCGCCGTGGCCGCCGGCGCCGCCGTTACCCAGCAGCCAGCCGCCGGCCCCACCGGCGCCACCGGTCGCTTCGGCGCCGCCCATGCCGCCGACCCCGCCGTTGCCGAAAAGTCCCGCCGCGCCGCCGGCGCCGCCGGCGACCCCGGCCTGGTCGCTGTCCCAGCCGGCACCGCCGTCGCCGAACAGCCAACCGGCCGCACCGCCGTTCGGGTCGTCCTCGGTGCCGGCGGTGCCGTCACCGATCACATGGGAGCCGAACCCGTTGAGCAACTCGGCCACCTGCTGGCCGGCCACGGTGTCCAGCCACTGCTCGAGTCCGTGGTGAACCGGAAGGTAGATCGATTGCTGGAACCAGTCGGAGAGGTCGAAGGCGCCTGCCGATGCCGCAAACGGGCCGCCCCAGTCGGCGGCGATCCCGGCCAGAAACTGATCGAAGACGTCGTCGATGACCTCGGCGTGGGCGGTCGGGGCGCTGACCGGTGACAGCCCGAATCCCAACGAAACCCCGGCTACCAGAGCCGCACCGGCCAGTCGGGTGCGGCTGGTGGACCGATGCGGTCGGTGATTCGTCTGGGCGACACGTGCGTGGGTCATTGGCGGACGTTCCCTCAGGCCGGCACCAGATGTGCGTTCGATGTGAGACGCATAACAATTTACTGTAGATGCTGCGTGGCTCACTCTGCCGCAGTGGGGGGCGACTGTCTGCCACCCGCAGTTCTGCTGGCGGTGGCCCCGCCTTCGCCCGACTTCGTCGTGCTTGCGATCGCCGCTGTGCCGCTGGCGGCGACCCGCTTCGCCCGACTTCGTCGTCCTTGCGATCGCCGCTAGGCTGACGCAATGTCGCGTCCCGCGCTCTCTGACTACCAGCACCTGGCCAGCGGCAAAGTCCGCGAACTGTATCGGATCGACGACCAGCATCTGCTGTTCGTCGCCACCGACCGAATCTCGGCGTTCGACTACATCCTGGACAGCCAGATTCCGGACAAGGGCCGCATCCTGACCGCGATGAGTGTCTTCTTCTTCGGCCTCGTCGACGCCCCCAACCATCTGGCCGGCCCACCGGATGATCCGCGCATCCCCGATGAGGTGCTGGGCCGGGCGCTGGTGGTGCGCCGGCTGGAGATGATGCCGATCGAGTGCGTGGCGCGCGGTTACCTGACCGGCTCGGGCCTGCTCGACTACCAGCGCACCGGCGCGGTGTGCGGCACTGCCCTGCCGCCGGGACTGGTGGAGGCCAGCAAGTTCAACAACCCGCTGTTCACCCCGGCGACCAAGGCCGAGATCGGCGAACACGACGAGAACATCTCGTTCGTGCAGGTGATCGACCTGGTCGGTCCGGTACGGGCCGGTCAACTGCGCGACCGCACCATGGCGACCTATGTGCAGGCCGCCGACCACGCGCTCACCCGGGGCATCATCATCGCCGACACCAAGTTCGAGTTCGGTGTCGACGAGCACGGCAACCTGGTCCTGGCCGATGAGGTGTTCACCCCCGACTCGTCGCGGTACTGGCCGGCCGACCACTACAAGGCCGGCGTGGTGCAGGAGAGTTTCGACAAGCAGTTCGTGCGCAACTGGCTCACCGGCCCGGAATCCGGCTGGGACCGCGCCGGCACCGCCGCGCCCCCGGCCCTGCCGCAGGACGTCATCGATGCCACCCGCGCCCGCTACATCGAAGCCTACGAACGTATTTCAGGACTTTCCTTCGGCGACTGGGTCGGCCCCGGAGCATGACCGACGTATCGCAGACGCTGCCCGAACCGCCTTCGGCCAAGCGGGTGGACTCCACCCGCGCCCATCACGGGGACGTCTTCGTCGACCCCTACGAATGGTTACGCGACAAGGCCGACCCCGCGGTGATCGCTCACCTGGAAGCCGAGAACGCCTACACCGACGCCGCGACCGCGCACCTGGAACAGTTGCGGCAGAGCATCTTCGACGAGATCAAGGCCCGTACCAAGGAGACCGACCTGTCGGTACCGGCGCGCCGCGGCGACTGGTGGTACTACGCGCGCACATTCGAGGGGAAGCAGTACGGCGTGCAATGCCGCTGTCCGGCCGGCCAACCCGACGACTGGACGCCGCCCCGGCTGGACGAGGCCACCGAGATCCCCGGCGAGCAGGTGTTGCTGGACCAGAACGTCGAGGCCCAGGGGCACGACTTCTTCGCGCTCGGCGCTGCCAGCATCAGCCCGGACGGCAACATCCTGGCCTACTCCGTCGACGTGGTCGGTGACGAGCGGTACACGCTGCGGTTCAAGGACTTGTCCACCGGTGAACTGTTCGCCGACGAGATCGCCGGGATCGGTGCCGGGGTGACCTGGGCGACCGACAACCGCACCGTCTACTACATCACCGTCGATGAGGCTTGGCGCCCGGACACCGTGTGGCGCTACAAGATCGGAGCCGACCAGACCGCTGAGCAGGTCTACCACGAAGACGACGAACGATTCTGGCTGTCGGTGGGCCGCACCCGCAGTGACGCCTACGTGCTGATCGCGGCCGGTTCGTCGATCACCTCCGAGGTTCGCTACGCCGACGCGGCCGACCCGCAGGCGGAGTTCACCGTGGTGCTGCCCCGCCGCGAAGGCGTCGAGTACTCCGTGGAGCATGCGATCCTCGGCGGCGAAGACCGATTCCTCATGCTGCACAACGACGGTGCGGTCAACTTCACGCTGGTGCAGACCCCGGTGGGCGACCCGACCGCGCAAGAGACCCTGATCGCCGGGCGCGACGACGTGCGACTGGATGTGGTGGACGCCTTCGCTCGCCACCTGGTCGTCGGATACCGGGCTGAGGGACTGCCCCGCATTCAGCTGTGGCCGATCGACGCGTCCGGCGATTGCCAAGCGCCGCAAGAGATCACCTTCGACACCGAGTTGATGTCGGCGGGCCTGGCGACCAACCCGAACTGGGACAGTCCCAAGCTGCGGGTGGGCGCGACGTCGTTCATCACCCCGGTGCGCATCTACGACATCGACTTGGCGACCGGTGAACGCACCCTGCTGCGGGAACAACCGGTGCTGGGCGAGTACCGCCGCGATGACTACGTCGAATACCGGGACTGGGCCTACGCGCCGGACGGCACCCGCGTCCCGGTGTCGATCGTGCACCGGGCCGGAATCGAATTACCTGCTCCGACAATGCTTTACGGTTACGGTGCCTACGAGATGTGCGAAGATCCGCAGTTCTCCATCTCCCGGCTCTCCCTGCTGGACCGCGGCATGGTCTTCGCCGTGGCGCACGTCCGCGGCGGCGGCGAAATGGGCCGGCTGTGGTACGAGCGCGGCAAGTTGCTTGAGAAGAAGAACAGCTTCACCGACTTCGTCGCCGTGGGGCGTCACCTGATCGACGCGGGAGTCTGCGAGCCCGGGCGCCTGGTGGCGATGGGCGGCAGCGCCGGTGGGCTGCTGATGGGAGCCGTCACCAACCTGGCGCCCGAGTTGTTCGCCGGAGTGGTGGCACAGGTCCCGTTCGTCGACCCGCTGACCACCATCTTGGATCCGACGCTGCCGCTGACCGTCACCGAATGGGACGAGTGGGGAAACCCGTTGGACGACAAGGACGTCTACTTCTACATGAAGTCCTACTCGCCGTACGAGAACGTCGCCGGCCGGGACTATCCGCCGATCCTGGCGATGACGTCGCTGCACGACACCCGGGTGTACTACGTGGAGCCCGCGAAGTGGGTGGCCGCGCTGCGGCACACCAAGACCGACGCCAACCCGGTGCTGCTGAAGACCCAGATGAACGCCGGCCACGGCGGAATCTCCGGACGCTACGAACGCTGGAAGGAGATCGCGTTCCAGTACGCCTGGCTGCTGGCGACGGCCGGCTGCGATGCGGCGCGCACCGACGCCGCGGGCTAGAGGGAACCGATCACGACCACCAGCGCCGCAGCCAGAAAGACGACCTCCTCGGCGATCCGCACCGACAACTCGGTGGTCATCGACTGCGGCGGCGTGGGCATCCGCGACGCGTAGATGTTGGCCGGGAACATCGCCAGCATCAGTCCCAACAGGCACACCGCGGCGGCCACCCGGGTGCCGGGTATCAGCAGACCCACCGCGCCCAGCAGTTCCAGCACCCCGGTGATGGTGACCAGCAACCCGGCCCGCGGCAGCTGCGGCGGCACGATCGCGATCAGATCGGTTCGCAGCGGGGAGACGAAGTGCGCCACCCCGGTGACCACGAACATCACGGCCAACCCTACGGCCAGGGCGCTTACCCAGCTGCCGACGTAATCGACGCCGAGCCAACCGGCGATCCGGGCCGCGATACTTCCCACGAACAGGGCGATCAATGGTGCCATGATGGCCTCCCAGCAACGTGTGCGCCTGCGATGACCGTACGCCGCGACCCCCACAACTGTCAGCGGGTAACGTCGCGGCCATGAGCCTCGCCGATATCCCCCTGACCACCCTCGACGGGCAGCCCACCTCACTGGCCGATTACAGCGACCGGGCCGTGCTGATCGTCAACGTCGCCTCCAAATGCGGGCTCACCCCGCAGTACGGCGCCCTGGAGCGGCTCGCGCAGGACTACGCCGGCCGCGGGCTGACGGTGCTCGGCGTGCCGTGCAACCAGTTCATGGGCCAGGAACCGGGAACACCCGAGGAGATCGCGACCTTCTGCTCCACCACCTATGGGGTCACCTTCCCGCTGCTGGCCAAGACCGACGTCAACGGCGACGACCGGCACCCGCTGTATGCGGAGTTGGCCAAGACCGCCGATGCCGATGGCGCCGCCGGTGACGTGCAGTGGAACTTCGAGAAGTTCCTGCTGGCCCCGGGCGGTGCCGTGGTCAACCGGTTCCGGCCCACCACGGTGCCGGATGCGCCCGAGGTGATCGCCGCCATCGAGGCCGTCCTGCCGGCCTGATGCAGACCCGCTCGGAACGCTTCCCGAATGTGCGGGCGGCGGCACTGGCTTACCGGTTTCGCGAGAGTCTGTTCGCGCTGCCGTTGGTGATCGTGATCGGCGGCATGGCGCTGGCCGTCATCACACGGGCGGCCGACAAACGTATCGGCCCGTCGCCGCGCTTTCTGCTGAAGATGGACAGCGGGGTGGCGACCACGCTGCTGTCCACCATCGCCGGAGCGACCATCACCACCGCCGGGGTCATCTTCTCGCTGACCATCGTCAGCCTGCAGCTGGCCAGTTCGCAGTTGTCGCCGCGGGTCATGCGCTGGTTCATCCGGGACCGGCTCAGCCAGGTCGTGATCGGCCTGCTGGTCGCGTCGTTCGTGTACTGCGTGCTGAGCCTGCCGGACCTCGACGGGTCCTCGCCGGTGCCCGCGCCGCCGTTGACCGTGACGGTTGCGGTGGTGCTCACGATCGGCACCGTGATCACGATCATCGCCCACATCGATCACCTGGCCCACCGGTTGGAGGTCGGGCAGGTGGTGCGCGAGATCGCGGCGGAGGGCTCGATGGTGATCGGTGCCGTTGCGGCCGCCGCCGCCGACGAGCAGCCGGCCCACGTCGCGAATATGGAGGCGCCACCGGACGCGTTGCGGCTGGACTCGCCCGGCAACGGTTGGGTCAGCCAGGTTCGTACCGAGCGGCTGCTGGCCGTGGTCCCGCCGAACACCACGATTCGGCTCGACACTCGGGTCGGCGCCTACATCCACCGGGGTCAGCCACTGGTCACGATCTGGCCGGCGCCGGATCATCCGGATCGATTGCAGCACAAGCTGTCCCGGGCGATCGTTGTCAGCGGCAGCCGCACCATGCAGGAAGACGTCGACTTCGCCTTCCGCCAGCTGGTCGACATCGGGTTGCGTGCGCTCAGTTCGGCCATCAACGACCCCACCACCGCGGTGGAGGCGACGCTGCGGGTCGGCAGCCTGCTGCGCCGGCAGCTGTCGGTGCCGCCGCGGTCGCGGGCGGTGGCCGGTCCGGATGGACGAGTGCTGCTGCGGCCCTGGGATCTCGACGACGAGGAATACATCGCGCACGGCTTCGACCAGCTCCGCCAGGTGGCGCCCGCCCAGCCGCTGGTGGCGGCGACGATCCTGCGGGTGGTGCGAATGCTGATCGTCCACGTCGAACGGATGGGCCGGCCCGAACACCTTCCGGCGCTGCAGGAACAAGCCGACCTGTTGCTCGACTCCCTCGCCGAAGCGCCGGATCTGCACCCCCGTGACCTGGCCCGACTGCGGGCGATCGCGGAAAACACCACCGACCCCGCCGACCACAGCCAACGTCGGATGGCCCCGTAGCGCTATCTGACATCTTCTTCGATGTCACCGACCGGACACCTGCGGTGGCCACACTGGTGGCGTGACCGGACAACTGATCGTCTCCGTCTCCGGGATCGCTGCACGCAGCTGCGCCGATGCCGAGGCTTTCTGCGCGCACCTGGACTCCCGCGGGGTGCCGGTGTCACTGCTGGTGGCACCGAGGCTGGGTGCCGACTACCGGCTGGACCGCGACCCGGACACCGCCGACTGGTTGCGGCAGCGGCGGGCCGACGGTGCCGCGATCGTGTTGTACGGCTTCGACGAGGCCGCGACCAAGAAGCGACGCGGCGAATTCGCCACGCTGCCCGCCCACGAGGCCAACCTGCGGCTGCTGGGCGCCGACCGGGTGCTCGAGCACCTGGGACTGCGGACCCGCCTGTTCGCCGCACCCGGCTGGACGGTGTCTGCGGGAACCGTGACCGCGTTGCCCCGCAATGGATTCCGGTTGCTCGCCGGACTGCACGGGGTGACCGACCTGGTGCTGGACCGCACCGTGCGGGCCCGAGTGGTGGGCATCGGAGCCGGTTTTCTGAGCGCGCCCTGGTGGTGCCGGATGGTGGTGGCGACCAGCGACCGCATCGCACGCCGTGGCGGGATGGTCCGCCTGTCGGTGGGTGCCCGTCAGCTCGGTGATCCCGCTGTGGTGGCGGCCATGCTCGATGCGGTGGACACCGCGCTGGGCCAGGGCTGCCGGCCGGAGCGCTACCACTGGCCGGTCGCCCCGGCCGATGTGGCTACCGGGCTCACCGCCTGACTCGCTACCCTCGGACGCCATGAGCGGTAAGGCTGACGCCGACGCGATCATCGTCGGAGCGGGTTTGGCCGGCCTGGTGGCGGCCTGCGAACTGTCCGAACGTGGTCGGCGGGTGCTGATCGTCGATCAGGAGAACAGCGCCAACCTGGGCGGGCAGGCATTCTGGTCCTTCGGCGGACTGTTCTTCGTCGACAGCCCCGAGCAGCGCCGGCTGGGCGTGCGCGACAGCCACGAGCTGGCGTTGCAGGACTGGCTGGGCAACGCCGGCTTCGACCGGCCCGAAGACCACTGGCCGAGGCAGTGGGCGCACGCGTACGTCGATTTCGCGGCGGGCGAGAAGCGCAGCTGGTTGCGGGCCCGCGGGCTGAAGGTCTTCCCGCTGGTCGGCTGGGCCGAGCGCGGCGGCTACGGGGCACTGGGGCCCGGCAATTCGGTGCCCCGATTCCACATCACCTGGGGAACGGGCCCCGCCCTGGTCGAGATCTTCGCGAGCCGGCTGCGGGACCACCCGAAAGTTCGGTTCGCCCACCGGCATCGGGTCGACGAGTTGATCGTTGAGGACGGCCGGGTGGCTGGGGTGCGGGGCAGCGTCCTGGAACCTTCATCCGCGCCGCGTGGAGTGGCGTCGTCGCGGGACACCTTGGGGGAGTTCGAATTCCGTGCGTCAGCCGTGCTGGTGACCAGCGGCGGTATCGGCGGCAACCTCGATCTGGTGCGGCAGAACTGGCCGGAGCGGATGGGCCGGGTTCCCGCTCAGCTGCTGGCCGGGGTGCCCGCCCACGTCGACGGCCGGATGATCGGGATCACCGAGGCGGCCGGCGGGCGGGTGATCAACCGGGACCGGATGTGGCACTACACCGAGGGCATCACCAACCACGACCCGATCTGGCCGGGGCACGGCATCCGGATCATTCCCGGCCCGTCGCCGCTGTGGCTGGATGCGGCGGGTGTGCGACTGCCCGGACCGTTGTATCCCGGTTTCGACACCCTCGGCACGCTGGAACACATCGCCCGCTCCGGGCAGGACTACACCTGGTTCGTGCTCAACGCGAAGATCATCGAGAAGGAATTCGCGCTGTCCGGTCAGGAGCAGAACCCGGACCTGACCGGGCGCAGCCTGCGTCAGCTGGTCGCCTCGCGCGCCCGTTCCGGGCCACCGCCGCCGGTGCAGGCCTTCGTCGACCGCGGGGTGGACTTCGTGCATGCCGATTCGCTGCGCGATCTGGTCGCCGCGATGAACGACCTGCCCGACGTGGTGCCGCTGGACTACGCGACGGTCGAGGCCGAGGTCACCGCGCGAGACCGCGAAGTGGCCAACCGGTTCAGCAAGGACGGTCAGGTCACCGCGATCCGCGGCGCCCGGACCTACCTGGGTGACCGGCTGGGCCGGGTGGTGGCCCCGCACCGGTTGACCGACCCGGCCGCCGGGCCGCTGATCGCGGTCAAGCTGCACATCCTGACCCGAAAGACGTTGGGCGGCTTGGAGACCGACTTGGGTGCCCGGGTGCTGGGCGGCGATGGCAAGCCGATCGGCGGGCTGTACGCCGCCGGCGAGGTCGCCGGCTTCGGGGGTGGCGGGGTGCACGGCTACCGGGCGCTGGAGGGCACGTTCCTGGGCGGGTGCATCTTCTCCGGCCGCGCCGCCGGGCGCGCGGCCGCCGGCGACATCGCCTGACCGACGGCCAGTCAGCTCAGGTACGCCGACAGGGCTTGGGCCAGTGTCCTGCGGGCGACGCCGAGTTCGGTACTGAAGCCGATCTCCCGCTCACTGGACAGGCCGCGAACGGCGGCCGGGAGCAGGCACCGGACGTTGTGCAGCTTGTCGGGGTCCAGGTCGAGGCCGTCCATCAGATAGGCGAAACCCTGAATCCAGTCATGCTCGCGGGCGGCCAGCGCCCCCGCGGTTCGGGGATACTCGGCGAGGACATCCGCGCGGCGCGGCGGGAGCCAGTTGCGCAGTGCGGTCAGCGCGCGTCCCTCGGTGGTCTCGAGATACATCCAGACCGAGTCGATGGCGGCCTCGAGCCGCTCGGCCAATGATCCGGTCAGCGCGGGCCACGGACCCCCGTCCTGGGACCAACTGCGGGTGTGGATTTCGGTGACCACGGCCAGCCACAGGCCGTCGAGGTCACCGAACTGGTGCTGCACGGTGCCCCACGAGACGTCGGCCTGCTTGGCGATGCGGTTCGCCGAGACCGGTTCGCTGTCCCCGGCGGCCAGCATCTCGATGGCGACGTCGAGTAGGCGTGCCCGGGTCTGCAGGCCGCGCTTGTTCAGCCGGGTGCCGGCCGCCGACTGCGTGGCCGGGATCAGCGCCTGCCACTGCTCCAGCGCGCGGGCCGCCTGACCGGGTTCGCTCATCGAATTCGGCAGCGGGTCAGGCGAATCGGCCGGGGTTGACCGCCACGGCCCGGCGCAACTGCGGCCGGACGGTGCGATAGGCCGCCACCACCGGGGCGAGTTCCTGCGGGGTCGCTCCGTGCATGATCACCGAGTGCACGCCCAGGTCGAATTGTCGGGCGATGGTCTTCGCGCAGTTCTCGGGTGACCCGGCGGCGGCCGCGGCCAGCCATTCGTCGGGGATCAACTCGGCGATCTGTTCCAGGGTGTCCACCGACGCACTGGCGTCGATGGGCCCGGCCGCGGCGGCGTTCGCGAACAGCTCGGTGGCCCGCATCCGCTCCCACACCGCCGGGTCCCAGCCGTTGGCGGCGATCAGCACGTCGGCGTAGGCCTGCAGGTAGGTGGCCAGCCGCCCGGCCCGGCGGCGCAGCCGGTCCTCGGCGGGCAGGTCGTCGCTGACCGTGGCCAGGCAGGCCCAGATCCGGACGCTGTCGGGATCTTTGCCGGCCCGTTCGGCGCCGCGGCGCACGGCCGCCACCGACGCCGCGGTGGCCTCGTCGGAGAAGAACGTGTGCAGCACGACGAAATCGCCGATCTCCCCGGCCAGTTCCATCGTCTTGGGTCCCACCGCAACCAAACCGATGGGCGGTGCGTCGGCCAAGCCGTTCGCGTGGCGCAGCACCGGCCACTTCCCGGCCGGCCCGTCGTGGTTGAGGATGGTTTCGCCGTCCCACAACCGGCGCAGGATGGAGAAGAAGTCGCGCAGCCGGGCCGCGGTCACCACCGGCAGCCCGACGGCCTGCCAATAGGCCCCCATGCCGCGGCCGAACGCCATCGCGAAGCGTCCGTCGGTCAGGGCGGGCATGGTCGATCCGACGGTTGCGGTAACCGTGGGATGGCGGGTGTGGTGGTTGGTGGACGGCGCGATACCCAGCTCGGTGGTGCAGCCCGCCAGCGCGCCGGACAGCACCGCGGCGTCCTTGACCGTGAAGCGCTCACCGACGTGGCAGGCGCCCAGCCCCAGCTCTTCGGCCTTGCGGGCCTCGGCGAAGACCACCTTGGCGTCGGCCGGATGGCGAGTCACGGCGTAGTAGCCCAGTTCGTTGAGTTGGTCGCTCATGGCGATCATGATTCGGGCCCGCACCCGCAATTGTCAACGAACCCTCTCAAAGAATGAGTTCAGAACGCGACGTCGCTCTCGGCCGGCAGGACCTGGAAGTCGGTGCGGCCCATCTCGGCCAGACGGCCGTGGTAGATGCCCCGGGCGTCGGGCGCGATGATGCCCTGGTGGATCGGCACCGCGGCGCGCGGCGCGACGGCACGCAGGTAGTCCACCGCCTCGGAGATCTTCATCCACGGCGCCGCCGCCGGGGTGGCCAGCACATCCACCGGCTCGCCGGGCACGAACAGCGCGTCACCGGGGTGCATCAGCCGGGCTGGATGCTCGGCGTCGCCGATCAGGTAGGAGATGTTGTCGATCATCGGCAGCTCCGGATGGATCACCGCATGCACCCCGCCCACCCCGCGCACCCGCAGCGACCCGACCGAGAACGCGTCCCCGACATGCACCGGCTGCCACGGCGCGCCCAGCTGGGCGGCGGTCTGCGGGTCGGCGTAGAGCGCGGCACCCGGATTGGCGTCGATCAGCGCCGGCAGCCGCGCCACGTCGGCGTGGTCGGGGTGCTGGTGGGTGACCAGGATGGCCGAAAGTCCGGTGATGCCCTCGAAGCCGTGGGAGAAGTTGCCGGGGTCGAACAGCACCGTGGTGTCGCCGAAATCGGCGAGCAGGCAGGAATGGCCGAAGTGGGTCAGTCGCATGGCTTCGATTGTGCGCTCCGGCGCCGCGGACGGGCATCGGTATTGTTGACCCGACCGAGTCCCCGTCAACAGTAGGGAGCGCGCGTGGCCCGGGTGGTTGTGCACGTGATGCCCAAAGCCGAGATTCTCGACCCGCAGGGTCAGGCGATCGTCGGCGCGCTTTCCCGGCTCGGGCATGCCGGGGTGTCGGAGGTGCGCCAGGGCAAGCGCTTCGAGCTCGAGGTCGACGACTCGATCGACGACGCCGCGCTCGCCGAGATCGCCGAATCGCTGCTGGCCAATACGGTGATCGAGGACTTCACCGTGAGCCGGGAGACGCGGTGAGCGCCCGGGTCGGCGTCATCACCTTTCCCGGCACCCTCGACGACGTCGACGCCGCCCGCGCGGTCCGGTTCGTCGGAGCCGAACCGGTCAGCCTCTGGCATGCCGACGCCGACCTCAAGGGCGTCGACGCCGTCGTCGTACCCGGCGGCTTCTCCTACGGCGACTACCTGCGCTGTGGGGCCATCGCCCGGTTCGCCCCGGTTATGGGTGAGGTCATCAGGGCGGCCGGTGCGGGCATGCCGGTGCTGGGCATCTGCAACGGCTTCCAGGTGCTGTGCGAGGCCGGGCTGCTGCCCGGAGCGCTGACCCGCAACGCCGGCCTGCACTTCGTCTGCCGCGACGTCTGGCTGCGGGTGGCCTCCACCGACACCGCGTGGACCTCCCGGTTCGACGCCGACGCCGACCTGCTTGTGCCGTTGAAGTCCGGCGAGGGCCGCTACGTGGCCTCCGAGGCGGTGCTCGACGAGCTGGAGGGCGAGGGCCGGGTGGTCTTCCGCTACCTCGACAACATCAACGGCTCGCTGCGCGACATCGCCGGGGTGAGCTCGGCCAACGGCCGGGTGGTCGGCCTGATGCCGCACCCCGAGCACGCCATCGAGGCACTGACCGGGCCCAGCGACGACGGGCTGGGGCTGTTCTACTCCGCGCTGGACGCGGTGCTGTCGGTCTGAGCCCGTCGCCGAGGGTCAGGCCGGCGGCGCGGCGGGACCGCGATCCACACCGGTGCGCAGCTTGACCGACGCCGAATAGGCCTGGCTGCGGAACCTCAGCACCGGGTCGTCGGACGGCTCGATGCCGTCGGTCACCCGCATCGGATCGAACACCACGATGTCGTCGCCGTGCTCGCGCTCGGTGTCCAGGCCGGTGATGTCCAGCGCGCCCACCGTGGTGAACTCGCCCCTCGCCCACGGCGCCGACGGATCGACGGTCGAGTCCTTCGGCCCGCCGATCTGCACGCGGAACTCGAACCGTGCCGGCGCGGCCTCCAGGCGGCCGTTGAGCTCCTCGGTGAGGAACTCACGGCCCCTCGCCAGGCCCGCCGATGCGGACAGAAACTGTTCTCCCGCGGCGGGGGACAGGTGATAGCGCACGAATCGCGCACCGCCGTCGGCGTCGACCCAGCGGAACGCGTGCAGCCCGTGATACTCGACGGTGGCGTAACTGGCCGGTATCCGGTTGGCGGCCCGCAGAACCGGCAAAGCGCCGAGCACCCGAGGATGGGTCGCCAGGAAGGCGGCCATGCGGATCGGCGCGGCCAGGCCGGGTCGCATCGCGCGCAGCAGTTCCACGAACCCGTCCGGCGTACTGGAGACGAACAACCGGGCGGTCTGCGCCGAGACGTCGGTGGTCGACCCGTCGGGCAGGGTGAACTTCACCGCCATCCCGCGCACACCCGGCACCCCGTCGCGCTGGTTCGGGTTGCCCGACCCGTTGGAGAAGCGGATCAGTGTGGGCACCGGCGAGCCGTCGAGATGCGGTGCACGGCACAGTCGCTGAGCTTCGGGGGTTGCGGTGAAGGTGCCCCGGTACAGGGTGCCCTTGGCGTGCAGTGCGCGGTAACCGGGCTGCGCGCCACCGGTGCCCCGGATCGCGGCAATGGCGTCGTCTGGCGTAACCGATCCGGCCATGACTAGCTTCTCGGCGGCAGCACGGTCAGCACCCGCGTGACATGGGCATCGAACTCGGCCATGAACTTTCGGAGAAACTTCGCGGTGCCCGCATCGAGCACTTCGCCGTCGTCGGTGAAGATGTCGGACTGGTACTGGAGATAGGCCTCGGGGGCGTTCATCTGGGGCGAGTTGAGGTAGCCGAGCACGCTGCGCAGGTTCTGTTGGGCGATTGCCGTGCCCTGTTTGCCGGGCGACATTCCGATCACCGCGGACGGCTTGTGAGTCAGCGAGTTCTCACCCCACGGTCGGCTCGCCCAGTCGATGGCGTTCTTCAGAGCGCCCGGGATCGAGCGGTTGTACTCGGGGGTGACAAAGAGGACGGCGTCTACGGCGGCGAACGCCTCTTTGAGTGCGCGGCCCGCGGGCGGGAAATCGTCGTCGTAGTCGGGGCTGTACAGCGGCAGGTCTTTGATGGGGATCTCGATGAACTCCAAGTCCGACGGCGCCACCCGGATCAGCACGTTGGCCAGCCTGCGATTGATGGACTGCCGTGAGAGGCTGCCCACGAGATAGCCCACCCGGTATCTGGCCATGAAACCTCCCGCCGGGAAGTGCGCTGGTCCGCTACGCAGTAACGGTAGGCCCCGGCGTGGGCCGGCGCCACCGAACAGTTCAGGGCGTCGGCCGGTCCGCTAGCAGTTCAGCGCGACCGCGGCCTCCGCCGTGTAGCACAGGAACGTCAGCGTCTCCTGCAGATACAGCTGCACGTCCTCGGCATCATGCGACAGGTAGCCGATCGCCACGTCGGTGCCGAGCCGCAGATCGAAATCACCGCCGCGGGTGGTCAGCACGAACGCGCCGTCGATGGCCGGGGCCCAGATGATGTCGCCGGTGACCAGCCGGCGCAGGTGCTCGAGGATCGGATAGCCGTGGTCGGAGGTCTCGCTGACCTTGGTGTAGGTGTCGGCCGACAGCAACACCGAGTACGGGCCGTCCACCCCGGCCAGCCGCAGCGCGGAGAGGGCCTGGCTGATCACGTCCGGGATGCCGCGCGGGTCCTCCGGCAGCATCAGCGCCGGGTTCGAGCTCGCGCTGCGGATGCCCTCCACCGCGGCGGCGGGGTAGCCGCCGAAGATGATCCGGTCCTCGGCGAATGCCAGCTTCTTGGCGGCGGCCTTCACCGGGTCCCAGTCGGGATCTTGGGAGCCCCGCTCCACATCGTCGATCTCCTCACGCGACAGGGTGAACGGAACCCGCAGGCGCACCAGCGGTTTGCTGTCGCGCAGATCTGCCTGCACGCCCTCGGCCGGGGCGCCGATACCGGTCAGCCGCCCGGTGCCCACCGCGGCCGCCGTCGGGCCGGCCGGCTCGCTGACGTCGACGACCCGGCGCCCGGCGATATGCCGCTTGAACGTCCGGGTCGCCTCCTGTTCGATGTCGTCCCAAGCGGATTCGGTGATGGGGGCGAGATCGCGGTACAGGTTGTTCATTGCGCGGTTCCTTTCAGGCTGCCGATGTTCAGTGAGCCCTCTGCATTCGTGCCGGTGGGCTCGGAGGGGGCCGGCGTCGGTGCTCCCGGGAGTGGCGCCGGATCGTCGAGGAAGTCCGAGGTCGGGGTGAAGAACAGTCCGCCGGTGAGCGCGGTGGAGAAATCCAGGATGCGGTCGGTGTTGCCGGGCGGGTCGCCGAAGAACATGTTGCGCAGCATCCGCTCGGTGATCTCCGGGCTGCGGGAATACCCGATGTAGTAGGTGCCCTGGTCGCTTGAATTGGCCGATCCGAAAGGCATATTGGCGCGCACGATGTCCAGCTCGTTGCCGTCGTCGTCGGTGATCACGTTCAGCGCGATGTGGGAGTTGGCCGGTTTCACCGCGTCGTCGAACTCGATGTCGTCGGCCTTCGTGCGGCCGATCACCCGTTCCTGTTCGGTGACCGGCAGTGCGTCCCAGGCGGTCATGTCGTGCAGATACTTCTGGATGTGCACGTAGGACCCGCCGGCGAAGTCAGGGTCCTCGTCGCCGATCTGGACCGCAACGTCGGCGTCGCCACCCATCGGGTTCTCAGTGCCATCGACGAAACCGAGCAGGTCCCGATTGTCGAAGAACTGGAACCCGTGCACCTCGTCGGCCACGGTGACCGCGCCGCTCAGCATCCGAAGGATTCGCCGCGCCAGCTCGAAGCAGACGTCCATCGACTCTGCGCGGATGTGAAACAGCAGATCGCCCGGGGTGGCCGGTGCGGTGTGGCGGGGGCCGGTCAACTCCACGAAGGGATGCAGCTGCGCCGGCCGGGGCCCGGCGAACAAGCGGTCCCAGGCGTCCGAGCCGATCGAGGTCACCAGCGACAGCTGTTTGGTCGGGTCACGGAAGCTGATGGCAGAGGCCATTCCGGCCAGGTCCGGCAGTGCGTCGTGTACCTGGGCCGCACCGCCTTCGTCGATGGTGACAACCAGGAAGATGGCCGCGGATGTCAGGGGAACGGTGACGGGCTGAACAGACGGCACAGTGTCGACCCTAACGCCCCGGACGGGGCCCGGATAGGAAACACTGGTCTGCATGGCGGGCACCGCAACTGGATTATGCGAGTTCATCGACGCCTCACCGTCGCCGTTTCATGCCTGCGCCACCGTCGCCGAGCGACTCCGGTCCGCCGGCTACACCGAACTTGCCGAGACCGACCGCTGGCCGGGGGCGCCCGGGCGGTACTTCATCGTCCGTTCCGGCTCACTGGTGGCCTGGGACAGCGGAGCGACGAACCCGGCCACCGCCTTCCGGATCGTCGGCGCGCACACTGACAGCCCTAACCTTCGGGTCAAACAGCATCCGGCCCGTGAGGTGGCGGGCTGGCAACTGGTGGCACTGGAGCCCTACGGCGGAGCCTGGCTGAACTCCTGGCTGGACCGTGAGCTGGGTATCAGCGGGCGGCTCTCGGTGCGCAGCGGCGCGACGATCCTCCATCACCTGGTCCGTATCGACGAGCCGATCCTGCGGGTTCCGCAGCTGGCGATCCACCTCGCCGACGATCGCAAGGCGGTCGCGCTGGACCCGCAACGTCACGTCAACGCGGTGTGGGGGGCCGGTGGCGCACCGGATTTCCTCGGCTACGTCGCCGAACGCGCCGGGGTGGAACCGAGCGATGTGCTGGGCTTCGACCTGATGACCCACGACCTGGCGCCCGCGGTGTTGACCGGAGTCGGGGAGTTGTTCGTCAGCGCGCCGCGGCTGGACAACCAGGCCAGCTGTTACGCCGGGCTGGAGGCGCTGATAGCGGCGCGACCGGGCCGCTACCTTCCGGTGCTGGCGCTGTTCGACCACGAGGAGGTCGGATCGACGTCGGCCCACGGCGCCCAGTCCGATCTGCTGGTGACCGTCCTGGAGCGGATCACGCTGGCCGCCGGCGGGAGCCGGGAGGATCTGCTGCGCCGGCTGGCGGCCTCCACGCTGGCGTCGGCGGACATGGCCCACGCCACCCACCCCAACTACCCGGATCGCCACGAACCGGGGCATCAGATCGCTATCAACGCCGGTCCGGTGCTCAAGGTGCAGCCCAACCTGCGCTACGCCACCGACGGCCGCACCGCCGCGACGTTCGCGCTGGCCTGCGCCCAGGCGGGGGTGGACCTGCAGCGTTACGAGCACCGCGCCGATCTGCCGTGCGGATCCACCATCGGCCCGATGAGCGCCGCGCGCACCGGGATTCCCACCGTTGACGTGGGCGCTCCGCAGCTGGCCATGCATTCGGCACGCGAACTGATGGGTGCCCGCGACGTCGCCTCCTACGCCGCGGCGCTGAGCGCGTTCCTCGCGCCGGACTGAGCCGAAATCGGTGCCATAGACTGTGCCCGTGACGCCCCCGACCACGCTGGACACCGTCGAACACGCCGCTGCCACGCCTGATCACCCGCAACCGTTCGCCGAGTTGGGTCTCAAGGACGACGAGTACCAGCGCATCCGCGACATCCTGGGCCGCCGCCCCACCGACGCCGAGCTGGCCATGTACTCGGTGATGTGGAGCGAGCACTGCTCCTACAAGTCGTCCAAGGTGCATCTGCGCTACTTCGGCGAGACCACCACCGACGAGATGCGCAAGTCGATGCTGGCCGGCATCGGCGAGAACGCCGGCGTGGTCGACATCGGTGACGGTTGGGCGGTCACCTTCAAGGTCGAATCGCACAACCACCCGTCCTACGTGGAGCCCTACCAGGGTGCGGCCACCGGGGTGGGCGGCATCGTGCGCGACATCATGGCGATGGGCGCCCGCCCGGTCGCGGTGATGGACCAGTTGCGGTTCGGCGCCGCCGACGCTCCCGACACCCGCCGGGTGCTCGACGGGGTGGTGCGTGGCATCGGCGGCTACGGCAACTCCCTGGGCCTGCCCAACATCGGCGGCGAGACCGTCTTCGACGAGTGCTACGCGGGCAACCCGCTGGTCAACGCGCTCTGCGTCGGGGTGCTCAAGAAGGAGGATCTGCACCTGGCGTTCGCGTCGGGCACCGGCAACAAGATCATCCTGTTCGGGGCGCGCACCGGCCTCGACGGCATCGGTGGGGTGTCGGTGCTGGCGTCGGACACCTTCGGCGGCGACGAGAGCGGTTCGGGCCGTAAGAAGCTGCCGGCGGTTCAGGTCGGCGACCCGTTCACCGAGAAGGTGCTCATCGAGTGCTGCCTGGAGCTGTACGCCGCCAAGCTGGTGGTCGGCATCCAGGATCTCGGTGGAGCTGGACTGTCCTGTGCCACATCAGAATTGGCGTCGGCCGGTGACGGCGGCATGGCGATTGCGCTGGAGCAGGTTCCGCTTCGGGCGGAGGGCATGACCCCGGCCGAAGTGCTCTCCAGCGAGTCGCAGGAGCGCATGTGCGCCGTCGTCGCCCCGGAGAATGTCGACGCCTTCATGGCGGTGTGCCGCAAGTGGGACGTGCTGGCCACCGTGATCGGTGAGGTCACCGACGGCGACCGGCTGCAGATCACCTGGCACGGACAGACCGTCGTCGACGTACCGCCGCGCACCGTGGCCCACGAAGGCCCGATCTATCAGCGCCCGGTCGCGCGCCCGGACACCCAGGACGCCCTCAACGCCGACCGCAGCGACAAGTTGCCGCGACCGGTCACCGGCGACGAACTGCGCGCGACCATGCTTGCGCTGCTGGGCAGCCCGCACCTGTGCAGCCGGGCGTTCATCACCGAGCAGTACGACCGTTATGTGCGGGGCAACACCGTGCTCGCCGAGCATGCCGACGGCGGGATGCTGCGCATCGACGAGGCCTCCGGGCGCGGGATCGCCATCTCCACCGACGCATCGGGCCGCTACACCAAGCTGGACCCGTATGCCGGTGCGCAGTTGGCGCTGGCCGAGGCGTACCGCAACGTTGCGGTCACCGGTGCCACACCGATCGCCGTCACCAACTGCCTGAACTTCGGCTCCCCGGAAGACCCCGGGGTGATGTGGCAGTTCGCCGAGGCCGTCCGCGGACTGGCGGACGGCTGTGCGGCGCTGGGGATTCCGGTGACCGGCGGCAACGTGAGTTTCTACAACCAGACCGGCGCGACGCCGATCCACCCCACCCCGGTGGTCGGTGTGCTCGGTGTCATAGACGACGTCAGCCGACGTGTCCCCACGGCGTTCGGCGTCGAGCCGGGGGAGACCCTGATGTTGCTCGGTGACACCGGTGATGAGTTCGACGGCTCCATCTGGGCCCAGGTGACCGGAAGCCACCTGGGCGGCCTGCCGCCGAAGGTCGACCTGGAGCGAGAGAAGCTGCTCGCCGAGGTACTGCGCGCGGCCTCCCGGGACGGCCTGGTCTCGGCGGCGCACGACCTGAGCGAGGGCGGTCTGATCCAGGCCGTGGTGGAATCGGCCCTCGCCGGCGAAACCGGTTGCCGCATACTGCTGCCCGAAGATGCCGACCCGTTCACCTTCCTGTTCTCCGAGTCGGCGGGCCGGGTGGTGGTCGCGGTGCCGCGCACTGAGGAGAGCCGGTTCCGGTCCATGTGCGAGGCGCGCGGGCTGCCCGTCGTCCGGATCGGTGTGGTGGATCAGGGTTCCGGCGCGGTCGAGGTTCAAGGTCAGTTCAGCGTGTCGCTGGAGGAGCTGCGCAGCACATCCGAGGCGGTGCTGCCGGAGATGTTCGGCTAGCCGCACCGGTATGGGGACCACCACGGCGACACCCCGCGGTAGGCACCCGCTGTTGGTGTGGGCGTGGAGCCTGCTGCGCCTGCGGTTCGTCGGGGTCGGCTTCGGCGCGTTGTTCTTCTGCCTGTCGCTGACCCCTTCGCTCCTGCCGCGGGACTGGTTGTTCCAGGGCTTGATCGGCGGGATCAACGCCGCGTTCGGCTACGGACTGGGGGTGGCGGTCGGCGCCGCGCTGAACCGTTTCGTGCTGCGCGGCGCCGGCTGGTGGCCGCCGTCGCGTGGGGTCTTGTTCGCGCTGAAGGCGGCCGTCGTGGTGGTGTCGCCCGCCGCGTGCGTGCTGATGCTGATCCCCGCCGCCGGTTGGCAGCGGCAGGTCTCGGAACTGCTGGGTATCGAAGGCCCGGGGACGCTGGGCTACCTGCGCACCCTGGCCGTTGCGATCGGCGTCGCCGCCGCGCTGGTGGCCACGGTGCGGACGCTGATCGACGCCAGCCGGTTGCTGGCGCGACTGTTGGTACGGCGCTGGCACCTGCACAGTGAGGTGGCCCTGTTCATCGGCACCTCGATCGTCGTCGTCCTCTTGGTCAGCCTGATCAACGGTGTGCTGATCCGCGGCTTCTTCGCCGGCGCCAGCGTGGTGTTCCAGCCCGAGAACAGCGACACCCAACCCGGAGTGGTCCAGCCGCGGCAACCGGAGCGTTCCGGCAGCCCGGCGTCGTTGGCGCCGTGGGACAGCCTGGGAAGTCAGGGCCGCAGCTTCGTCGCCGGCGGGGTGCACGCCGCCGAGCTGACCCGGATCAACGGGCGGCCCGCCCGCGAACCCATCCGGGTGTATGCCGGGCTGCACAGCGCCGGCGACGACCGGGCGCGGATGGAGCTGCTGGTCGACGAACTCGAGCGCACGCACGCCTTCGATCGCCGGGTGCTGGTCGTGGTGCCCACCACCGGTACCGGCTGGGTCAACCCGGCCGCGGCGGATGCGGTGGAGATGCTCTACAACGGCGACACCGCCATTGTCGGCGTGCAGTACTCCTACCTGCCCAGCTGGATCTCGTTCCTGGCCGACCAGCGCAAGTCGACGGACTCCGGCCGGATGCTGGTGCAGACCATCGCCGAGCGCTGGCGAGGCCTGCCGGTCGACCACCGGCCCAAGCTGGTTCTTTACGGCGAAAGCCTCGGGGCGATGGCCGGCCAGGCCGCGTTCGACTGGCTGCCCGACATCGCCGAGACGGGTTTCGACGCCGTGCTGTGGGTGGGTCCGCCGCAGGCCAGCTCGCTGTGGCGGGCCCTGCTGGTGCGGCGCGACCCCGGCACCACTGCGGCCCTGCCGCGGTACGACAACGGCCGCACCGTGCGGTTCGACCAGGGCACGCTGCCGGCCGAGATCGCCCGGACCGCCGCAGCGCCGTGGATCGGCACCCGCGTGCTGTTTCTGCAGCACGCCTCCGACCCGGTGGTCTGGTGGTCGCCGGATCTGCTGTTCGCCCGGCCCGACTGGCTGACCGAGCCGCCCGGTGAGGACCGCACCGCCTCCATGCGCTGGTATCCGGTGGTGACGTTCTGGCAGGTCAGCGCCGACCTGGCGCACGGTGAATCGATGCCGACCGGGCACGGCCACAATTACGCGGACACGATCCTGGACGGCTGGGTGGCGGTGGTGCCGCCGGACGGCTGGACGCCGGGCGACACCGAGCGGATCCGGGCCGCGCTGCACCAGCCCCGGGAAGTCCACTCCTAGGTACCGGTCGCCGAGTGTGCGTTTTGGGCGGGATTTACGCGATTCTGCTGCCTGAACCGCACCCTCGACGGGCCGTCGGAGTAGGGCACGATCGATCGTCGGGCTCTGCGACGATGAAGGCATGAGCGCTCGCCCACGTCTCGACCCGGCGCAGACCCGCGCCGCGGTGTTGGCGCTCGCCGCCTGGCTGCGCGACGAGAACCTGCCCGCCCCGGATCGGACCCAGCTGGCCGCCGCGGTGCGCCTCACCGCCCGCACCCTGGCCGAGGTGGCACCGGGTGCCAGCGTCGAGGTGCGGGTTCCGCCGTTCGTCGCGGTGCAGTGCATCGCCGGCCCACGGCACACTCGCGGCACCCCGCCCAACGTCGTCGAGACCGACCCGCGCAGCTGGCTGCTGCTGGCCGCCGGGCTGCTCACCACCGCGGCGGCGACCGCGGACGCCAAGCTGCGACTGTCCGGCTCGCGGGCCGCCGAGATCGCCGAATGGCTGCCGTTGGTGAAACTCGACGCCGATTGACCGTAGACTGATGCCCGTCACCTTCGCCCGCACTCACGGAGCAGAGAAAACGTGCTTGACCAGCAGGTTGAAGATCATGAGAACTCACCCCGCGAAGAATGCGGTGTATTCGGTGTCTGGGCTCCCGGCGAAGAAGTAGCCAAGCTCACATATTTCGGCCTCTATGCGCTGCAGCACCGCGGCCAGGAAGCCGCCGGCATCGCGGTGGGCGACGGCTCGCAGGTGCTGGTCTTCAAGGACCTCGGTCTGGTCAGTCAGGTGTTCGAGGAGCAGACGCTGGCGGCCATGCCGGGCCACGTCGCGATCGGACACTGCCGATACTCGACCACCGGCGACACCACCTGGGAGAACGCCCAGCCGGTGTTCCGCAACACCGCCGCCGGCACCGGGCTCGCGCTGGGCCACAACGGCAACCTGGTCAACACCGCCGAACTGGCCGGCCGCGCCCGCGAACTGGGGCTGATCGACACCCGCCGCCCCGGTGTGGCCACCACCGACTCCGACATCCTGGGTGCGCTGCTGGCGCACGGCGCGGCCGACACCACCCTGGAGCAGGCGGCGCTGGAGCTGCTGCCGACGGCACGCGGCGCGTTCTGCCTGACGTTCATGGACGAGAACACCCTGTACGCGGCCCGCGACCCGTGGGGCGTGCGGCCGCTGTCGCTCGGCCGGCTCGACCGCGGCTGGGTGGTCGCGTCGGAGACCGCGGCGCTGGACATCGTGGGCGCCTCGTTCGTCCGCGACATCGAACCGGGCGAGCTGCTGGCCATCGACGCCGACGGGGTGCGTTCCACCCGGTTCGCCAACCCGACGCCCAAGGGCTGCGTATTCGAGTATGTCTACCTGGCCCGGCCCGACAGCACGATCGGCGGGCGCTCGGTACACGCCACCCGGGTGGAGATCGGCCGCCGGCTGGCCCGCCAACACCCCGTCGACGCGGACCTGGTCATCGGTGTGCCGGAGTCCGGCACACCGGCAGCCGTCGGCTACGCCCAGGAATCCGGTATCGACTACGGGCAGGGCCTGACCAAGAACGCCTACGTCGGGCGCACCTTCATCCAGCCCTCGCAGACCATCCGGCAGTTGGGTATCCGGCTCAAGCTCAACCCGCTGCGCGAGATCATCCGCGGCAAGCGGCTCATCGTCGTCGACGACTCGATCGTGCGGGGCAACACCCAGCGCGCCCTGGTGCGGATGCTGCGTGAGGCCGGCGCCATCGAGGTGCACGTGCGGATCGCCTCCCCGCCGGTGCGCTGGCCCTGCTTCTACGGCATCGACTTCGCCTCGCCGGCCGAGCTGATCGCCAACGCCGTCGAGGACGAGACCGAGATGGTCGAAGCGGTGCGCCGCGCCATCGGCGCCGACAGCCTGAGCTACGTCGGCCTGGAGGACATGATCGCTGCCACCGAGCAGCCCCGGACCCGGCTGTGCAGCGCCTGTTTCGACGGCAACTACCCGATCGAACTGCCCGGCGACAGCGCCCTGGGCAAGAACGTGGTCGAGCAGATGCTGGCCAATACCGCGCTGCAGGCCGATGCCGACAATGTCACGGCGGCCCAGCGGCCCTGAGTGGGCACCCGAAAACCCGAATGGCTACCCGCCGCCGAATATATCAACTACTTGACACTGACGAGGCGGGTCGCTAGCGTCGGCGCTGCTGAAGCCCCGTTCAAACAGGAGTGGCCGTGGCGCGTTTCCCCAAGCCTGCTGAAGGCAGTTGGACACAGCACTATCCCGAGTTGGGCACCGGACCGGTGTCCTATGAGGACTCCATCGACCCGGAGGTCTACCGGCAGGAGCGGGAGGCCATCTTCAAGCGGGCCTGGCTCAATGTTGGCCGGGTGGAGCAGATTCCGCGGAAGGGAAGCTACTTCACCAAGGAACTCAAGGTCGCCAACACCTCGATTATCTTGGTGCGCACGGGATCTGGCGATGTCAAGGCCTACCACAATGTGTGCCGGCACCGCGGAAACAAACTGGTATGGAACGACATGCCGTTGGAGGACACCAGCGGAATGTGTCGTCAGTTCGTCTGCAAATACCATGCCTGGCGCTACGACCTCGACGGCACGCTGACCCACGTTCCGCAGGAGGAAGAGTTCTTCGACTTCGACAAGAGCCGGTACGGGCTGGTGCCGGTGCATTGCGACGTCTGGGAAGGCTTCATCTTCGTCAACTTCGCGCCGACACCCGAGCAATCGCTGCGGGAGTTCCTCGGGCCGATGGTCACCGCGCTGGAAGGCTATCCGTTCGCTTCGATGACGTCGCGGTGGTGCTATCGCTCTGAGGTCAGGGCGAATTGGAAGCTCTACCTGGATGCCTTCCAGGAGTTCTACCACGCGCCGATCCTGCACGGGAATCAGACGCCGACGGCCTATACCCGGGCCGCCGAGGAAGCGGGATTCGAAGCGCCGCACTACCGGATCGAAGGTCCGCACCGGCTGGTGAGCACATCCGGGGTGCGGGCCTGGGAGATGCCGGCCGAGATGCGCAAGCCCATCGAGGAGATCTGTCAGAGCGGGCTGTTCGGCCCCTGGGACAAGCCGGACCTGGGCGAGATGCCCGCCGGCTTGAATCCGGCCGGATGTGACCCGTGGGGCCTGGATTCGTTTCAGTTGTTCCCCAACTTCACCATCCTGTTCTGGGGTCAAGGCTGGTATCTGACCTACCACTACTGGCCCACCTCGCACGACAGTCACATCTTCGAGGGCACGCTGTACTTTCCGCAGCCGCGCACGCCGCGAGAGCGAGTGGCCCAAGAGCTGTCGGCGGTGTCGTTCAAGGAGTACGGACTGCAGGACGCCAGCACCCTGGAGGCCACCCAGACGATGATCGCGACCCGGGCGGTGCGGCACTTCCTGCTCAACGACCAAGAGATCCTGATTCGGCACTTCCACCGGGAAACAGCCGCTTGGATCGAGGAGTATCAACGCAAGACCGCGGGGGTGTGATCAGCGATGACCGGTTTGCTGCCCACTGATTTCGCCGACCTGGAACGGTTCGCCGACTGGTGTCTGCCCTCCGAACCGGAGCGCTACGCCAAGCGGTTGGGCAGCTCCATGGCCGAGCTGCAAGCCTTCTACGATGCCGTGACCGAGCGCGCCGAGGAGGCGCTGGCGTACTGCGACAAGTTCAGCCTCAACGATCTGCCTGACGATGTGCTGCATCTGATGCACCTGCTGTATTCGATGGTCACGGTGTCGTTTCCCGCCGAATCCTGGAAGCAGCCGCAGGTTCCCAACACCGCCAGCGCGGTGATCGACTGCATCGCCGAGCCCGTTCCGTGACCGAGACCCGCATCCTGCGCGCCGCGCGCTGGGTAGACGTCGACGCCGGTGAGGTGCGTTCTCCTGCCGTGGTGGTGATCGAGGGCAACCGTATCGCCTCGATCAATCCTGCTGAGCTGCCACCGGATCCGATCGACGACATCGATCTCGGCGATGTCACGCTGCTGCCCGGTCTGATGGACATGGAGCTGAACCTGCTCATCGGTGGGCCCGGTTCCCCCGAGGGCCTGCCGACGCCCATGCACGGGGTGCAGGACGATCCGGCCTACCGGACCCTGCGCGGTGCGGTGAATGCCCGCACCACGCTGGATGCCGGATTCACCACCGTGCGCAACCTGGGACTGATGGTCAAAACCGGTGGCTATCTGCTCGATGTGGCGCTGCAACGCGCCATCGACCAAGGGTGGCACGCCGGGCCGCGCATCTACCCGGCCGGCCACGCGGTCACGCCCTACGGCGGTCACCTGGATCCGACGGTGTTCCAGCGCCTGGCGCCGGGCATCATGCCGCTGTCGGTAGCCGAGGGGATCGCCAACGGTGTCCCGGACGTGATCGCCTGTGTGCGCTACCAGATTCGTCACGGCGCCAAGCTGATCAAGGTCTCCGCGTCGGGGGGAGTGATGTCGCACAGCACATCCCCGGGTGCTCAGCAGTACTCGGACGCCGAATTCGCCGCGATCGCCGACGAGGCCCACCGGGCCGGTGTGCGAGTCGCCGCCCATGCGGTCGGTGACACAGCGATCCAGGCGTGCATCCGCGCCGGTATCGACTGCATCGAACACGGCTTTTTGGCCAGCGATGAGACCATCGCGATGATGGTCGACCACGGCACCTTCTTGGTCTCCACCACCTACCTCACCGATGCGATGGCGGTGGATCGCATAGCGCCGGAGTTGCGCAAGAAGGCCGCTGAAGTCTTTCCCCGCGCAAAGGCCATGCTGCCCAGGGCAATCGCTGCAGGCGTGCGCATCGCATGCGGCACCGATGCGCCGGCCATCCCGCACGGCCGCAACGCCATGGAGCTGTGTGCGCTCGTCGAACGCGGTATGACACCGGTGCAGGCACTGCGGGCGGCCACGCTCACCAGCGCAGAACTCATCGACGCGGACCACGAGTTGGGCCGGCTGGCGCCGGGCTACCTCGCCGACATCATCGCGGTTCCAGGCGATCCGACCCGGGACATCGCCGCCACGCTTGACGTACGGTTCGTCATGAAGGACGGACAGATTCACAAGCGCGGCTGACCCGCGCAGCGGATCGGTAAACGGTATGCGGGAGAGACGGTATGGAATTCACCGACAATATCCTGTGGCTGCTCAAGCAGGCCTTCTACTTCTCGCTCACCACCGTCAACGAAGCGATCAGCGAACACGGCGTGAGTACCGCTCAGATCGGCCTATTGCGCCAGCTGGCCAATGAACCGGGGCTCTCGGGCGCCGAACTGGCCCGGCGGCTGTTGATCACCCCGCAGGGTGTGCAGTTGGCATTGACCGCGCTGGAGCGCCGCGGGCTCGTCGAGCGCAAGCCGAACCCGCAGCACGGACGGATGCTGCAGGCGTATCTCACCGATGAGGGCCGGGCGGTGACCTCGGCGGTGCTCAGCGACGCCCTTGCCGCGCACGCCCGGGTCTTCGGGGTGCTCACCGACGACGAACAGCAGGCGCTGCGCGCCTTGCTCACCCGGGTGATCGAGCAGGGCACCGGGCATACCCCGTTCGCTGACCGAGTCGACTCCTGAGCCGGCCGGCCGGCGCCGGATCCCGACCCTTGAAGATAATGACAAGTACTTGATAACATGCCGGTGTGCCGAACGAGATCGATGCCACGGGCCGGGTCGCCGTGGTGACCGGCGGGGCGTCGGGGATGGGCGAGGCGACCAGTCGTGAGCTGGTTCGGCGCGGCAACCGCCTGGCTGTGCTCGACATCAACGGCCCGGCCGCACAACAGCTCGCCGCGCAACTGCGCGGCAGCGGCGGGCAGGTTCTGGGCATCGAGGTCGATGTCACCGACCGTGCCGCGGTCGATGAGGCCTTTGTCCGGATTCGCAACGAACTCGGCCCGCCCGGCATTCTGGTCACCAGTGCCGGCGTCTTCGGCTACGCGCCGTTCACCGCGATCACTTCCGCCGAGTGGGCGCGCGTCCTCGACGTCAACCTGACCGGGACCTTTCACTGTTGCCAGGCCGCCCTGCCGGACATGATCGCCCACCGATGGGGCCGGATCGTGATGATCTCGTCATCCAGCGCGCAACGCGGCTCGCCGTTCGCGGCCCACTACGCGGCGTCCAAAGGCGCGGTGATCACCTTGACCAAGTCGCTGGCCCGCGAATATGCGCCACACGGCATCACCGTCAACAACATCCCGCCGTCGGGAATCGAGACACCGATGCAGCACCAGTCGCAAGCTGCCGGTTTTCTGCCGCCCAACGAACAGATCGCCGCCAATATCCCGATGGGTCACTTGGGGACCGGCGCCGATATCGCTGCGGCAGTCGCGTTCCTGTGCTCCGACGAGGCCGGGTTCATCACCGGCCAAGTGCTCGGCGTCAACGGCGGGGCGGTGCTGTGACCGGGGAGGTCTCGATGATGCGAACGGGCCGGCCGCCACAGGGGTCCTGGACCGAGCACTACCCCGACTTGGGTACCGGGCCGGTGTCCTTCGCCGATTCCACGTCGCCGGAGTTCTTCGAACTCGAACGGGAAGCCGTGTTCAAACGCGCCTGGCTCAACCTCGCCCGCGTCGAGGAGATTCCCCGGCCGGGCAGCTACGTGACGAAAGAGATCGAAGTCGTCGGCGCCGCGCTCATTCTGGTGCGCGATCGCGATGACACCATCCGCGCCTTCCGCAACCGGTGCCGCCGCAGGGGGCACCAGCTGGTCGGGGCCGACTCGACCGGACGCGCGATCAGTGGCACCGTAGATGCGCTGTCCTGCAACCGGTGTGGCTGCGGCTACGAACTCAACGGCACGCCCGCCCAGCCGTCCGGCGCCGGACTGGTCGGTGTGCACTGCGAGCTCTGGAACGGTTTCGTCTTCGTCAACTTCGCCGCCGAGCCGCGCCAGAGCCTGCGCGAGTTCCTGGGGCCGATGATCACCGGCCTCGACGGCTACCCGTTCGAGAAGCTGACCGAACGCTACGACTGGGTGGCCCACAACAACAGCAACTGGAAGATCTTCGCCGACGCGTTTCAGGAGTACTACCACGTCCCGGCGCTGCATTCCCAGCAGGTACCGGCGGCGGTGCGCGATCCCGATGCCGGATTCACCTGCGGCCATTTCCAACTCGACGGCCCGCACCGGCTGGTCTCCACCGCGGGCCGTCGCCGTTGGCTGCTGCCCCCGGAATACATGTATCCGATCGAGCGGGCCACCCGCAGTGGGCTGGTCGGACCGTGGCAGACCCCGGACATCGGCGAGATTCCCGCCGGGGTGAACCCGGGTGGGATCGAACCCTGGGGGATCAGCAACTTCCAGATCTTCCCCAACACCGAGATCCTGATCTACGGCGGCTGGTATCTGGTGTACCGGTATTGGCCCACCTCCTACAACACGCATCGGTTCGAGGCGTTCACCTATTTCCATCCCGCCCGCAGTGTTCGCGAGCGCATCGAACACGAGGTTGCGGCGGTGGTGCTCAAGGAATTCGCGCTGCAGGATGCCGGCATGCTCGGCGGCACCCAGGCAGCCCTGGAGTACGGCATCCTCGACGAGTTCCCGCTCAACGATCAGGAGATCCTGGTCCGTCACCTGCACAAGGTGGTCACCGACTGGGTCGCGGACCATGCAGAGGTAGTGCGGTGACGTCGAAACGGCTGCCGAGTGCCTTCTGTGAGCTCGAAGAGTTCAGCGAAATCTGGTGTCTGACAACCGAAACCGAGCGCTGGAATCAGCGGGTCGCCAGCAGCATGGCCGACCTGCACCGCTTCTACGACGCGTTCTTCCCGCGGCTTCAAGAGGCGATCGACTACTGCGACAAGTTCGCCCTCGATGAACTGCCCGATGAGGCACTGAACCTGCTGCACCTGATCTATTCGCTGATCATGGTCGCGATGGCGGTGGAGATCATGCACCAACCCGCCCCGGTCGACGCCGCCGACGCCGTGATGATCCGCACCGGCGGACCCACGCCCTGACTCCCGAAAGGACGGACGCCACCATGAGTCTGCTCACCATCAACAAACTCACCGCCTCGGTGGGCGCCGAGGTGCGTGACGTCGACCCGGATCGGCTGGCCGCCGACGGCGGTCTGGGTGCCGCGGTGCTGCAGGCGCTGGAGGACAACGGTGTCCTGGTCTTCCGGGGCCTGCGAATCGATCCGGCCGCCCAGGTCGCGTTCTGCCGGCAGCTGGGGGATATCGACCACTCCGCCGACGGCCACCATCCGGTGGCGGGCATATACCCCGTCACCTTGGACACCGCCAAGAACTCGGCGGCGGCGTATCTGCGTGCCACCTTCGTGTGGCATATCGATGGCTGCACGCCGCTGGGTGACGAATGCCCCCAGAAGGCCACCGTTCTGTCGGCGGTGCGGCCGGCCGAGCGCGGCGGCGAGACCGAGTTCGCCAGCGCCTATGCCGCCTATGACGCGCTGAGCGACGACGAAAAGCTGCGCCTCGGCTCGCTGCGGGTGGTGCATTCGCTGGAGGCGTCCCAGCGGCGTGTCACCCCCGATCCGGCACCGGAGGAACTGGCGCGCTGGAGGTCTCGTCCCACCCGTGAGCATCCACTGGTGTGGAACCATCGCAGTGGCCGCAAGTCGCTGGTGCTGGGCGCCTCGGCCGACTACGTCGTGGGCATGGATCGCGATGCCGGGCGGGCGTTGCTCGCCGAACTGCTCGACCGCGCCACCGCCGCCGGCAAGGTGTACTCGCACAGCTGGACCGCGGGTGACACCGTCATCTGGGACAACCGCGGTGTGTTGCATCGCGCCGCGCCCTATGCCGCGGACTCACCACGCGAGATGCTGCGCACCACGGTGCTCGGCGACGAGCCGATTCGATGACGGTCCGAAGTAGCAGCCAGGAGGCACGGTGATCGAATCATCTTCAGAGGCAGCGCTGTTCGTCGACACCGCGCGTGCCTTCCTGGACAAGCACGCGGCGCTGAGCCACCAGCGCGCACTGCACGCCCAGCATCGCTCCTGGGATCGGCAGTGGTGGGCTCAAGCCGCCGAGCTGGGGTGGGCCGGGCTGCTGGTGCCCGAGGAGCTCGGTGGCGGCAGTGCCTCGGCCAGTGGGCTGCACGATTTGGCGGCGATCGCCGAAGCGATCGGGCGCACGGCGGGGCCTGGCCCGCTCTACCCGGTGAGCACCGTGCTGGCCGGTCTGGTGGACGCCGAGGACCGGGACGCCCACGCCGAGACCATCGCGGCGCTGGCCTCCGGTGAGCTGGTGGCCACCTGGGCGGCCGATGAACCGGGCCGGGCCTTTCGCCCGCACCAGCCGAGCGTCACCGCCACGGCCACGTCGAACGGCTATCGGCTCCGCGGCGTCAAGGACCGGGTCGAGGCCGGCGCGCAGGCCGACTTGATGCTCGTCGGAGCCCGCACCGACGACGGGGCACTACGGCAGTTCCTGATCGGCGCCGACGCCCCGGGCGTGACCGTGGTTGCGCAGCCCTGCCTCGACCTGGTCAAGCAGTACGCCCGAATCGAGCTGAACGACGTCGAGATCGAGCCGACGGCTGTCGTCGGCGGCGCGGCACAAACACCGCAACTCATCGACCGCCAGACCCAGGTCGCCATCGCCCTGATGTGCGCGGAAACCGTGGGAATCCTGGACACCGTGTTGACCATGACCATCGAATGGTGCCGGGACCGATACAGCTTCGGGCGGCCGCTGGCGTCCTATCAGGCGCTCAAGCACCGGCTCGCCGACATGACCCTCTGGCTGCACGCCGGTCGCGGGATCGTGGCCGGCGCCCTCGACAAGATGGCCGCACGCACGCCGGATGCCGCGCTGTGGGCCGGTGCGGCCAAGTCCTATCTGGGGGAACACGCCGGACTGTTGGTCCAGGAATGCGTCCAGCTGCACGGTGGCATCGGTGTCACCTGGGAACACGACCTGCACGTCTATCTGCGGCGAATCACCTTGTACGCCAATCTGTTCGGCACGGCCGCCGAACATCATCAGGCCATCTTCCGGGCCGCGAGCGCAACGGAGCCGGCCGCATGAGCCAGACCGCCGCCACCGGGCTGTCCGTCGAGGAGTTCGCCGGCCGGGCGCGCACCTGGCTGGCCGCCAACATGCCCCGACTCGATCCCCAGCGCCCGCTGCGCAACGGGCGGGACGACGATGGCGCCTGGCAGCGCGCCCGCGAACTGCAACGCCGCCTCTACGACGGCGGATTCGCCGGGATCTGCTTCCCGCGTGAGTACGGCGGTCTGGGGCTGGACATCGGCTACCAGAAGGCCTTCGATGTCGCCTCGGACGGCTTCGAGATGCCGTTGATTCTCAACGTCCCGACCTTCACCATCTGCTGTGCGACGCTGCTCGACACCGGCAGCGAAGATCAGAAGCGCCGGCACATCCATGCCGCGCTACGCGGCGACGAGGTACTCGTCCAGCTGCTCTCCGAACCCAGCGGGGGATCCGATCTGGCGGGGCTGATCACCCGCGCCGACCGGGACGGGGACAGCTGGGTGATCAGCGGGGCCAAGACCTGGAGCACCAGTGCGTTCGCCGCCGACTACGGACTGCTGCTGGCCCGTACCGATGCCACCGTGCCCAAGCACGACGGGCTGACCATGTTCCTGATGCCGATCGATGCGCCCGGTGTCACGCTGCGCCGAATCGAGCAGGTGGACGGGTCCAACGAGTTCTGCGAAGAGTTCTTCGACGGTCTGCGTCTGGGCGACGATGCGGTCGTCGGCGAGGTCGGCAAGGGCTGGGACGTGGCTTCGCGGCTGCTGTTCCACGAACGCCGGGCTGTCGGCCAGGGCTCGGAGTTCGCCAGCGGCCGGGGCCCGGAACGCACCGAGATGGCCGCCGGGGACTTCCTGGCGCTGGCCGTCGCGGCCGGAACAGCCGCCGACCCGTTGATCCAGGACAAGATCGGCCGGGTGCTGGCCCGGCGGATGGTGCGCGATGGCCTCGTCGAGCATGTCGGCAGCGCCATGCGCAGCGGCGCGCTGCCGCCGTCGGCGGGCTCGCTGATTCGGCTCTTCCATTCCGACGTGACCTTCCTGGAGGTCGACACCGCCACCGAAGTCGCTGGTCCGCTCGGCGTGGTCGACGATCAGGCGCACCTACTCAAGGTCGGGCAGCGCTACCTGTCGCGCCAGACGGTGGCGCTCGGCGGCGGCAGCAACGAGATGGCGCGCAATGTCATCGCCGAGCGCATGCTGGGCCTGCCCCGCGAATACGCCGCCGACCGGGGCGTGCCGTTCAACCAGGTCCGACACAATAGGGCCTGACCGCGGCAAGCGCGCGCACGGTAGCCTTTACCGCGATGACGGATCCTGCAGCACAATCGAGCGCCCCGGGTGTCACCTATGCATCGGCCGGGGTGGACATCGACGCCGGCGACCGCGCCGTCGAACTGATCAAGCCGCTGGCCGCCCGGGCCACGCGGCCGGAGGTGCGCGGCGGGCTCGGCGGGTTCGCCGGGCTGTTCGCCCTGCGCAACGACTACCGCGAGCCGCTGCTGGCGTCGTCGACCGACGGGGTGGGCACCAAGCTGGCGATCGCCCAGGCGATGGACAAGCACGACACCGTGGGCATCGACCTGGTCGCCATGGTGGTCGACGACCTGGTGGTGTGCGGCGCCGAACCGCTGTTCCTGCAGGACTACATCGCCGTCGGGCGCACCGTGCCGGAACGCATCAGCGCGATCGTCTCCGGCATCGCCGAGGGCTGCGTCCAGGCCGGCTGTGCGCTGCTGGGCGGGGAGACCGCCGAGCACCCGGGCCTGATGGAACCGGACCACTACGACATCTCCGCGACCGGCGTCGGCGTGGTGGAGGCCGACGACGTGCTGGGGCCCGACCGGGTCCGCCCCGGCGACGTGCTGATCGCCATGGGCGCCTCGGGCCTGCACTCCAACGGCTACTCACTGGCCCGTGCGGTGCTGCTCGACATCGACCGGATGAACCTGGCCGGCCACGTCGAGGAGTTCGGCCGCACGCTGGGGGAGGAACTGCTCGAGCCGACCCGGATCTACGCCAAGGACTGCCTGGCACTGGCCGCAGAGACCAAGGTTCGCACCTTCTGCCACGTGACCGGCGGCGGCCTGGCCGGCAACCTGGCCCGGGTCATCCCGGACGGGCTCACCGCCGAGGTGGACCGCGGAACCTGGACGCCCGCGCCGGTGTTCGCGATGATCGCGCAGCGCGGCCGGGTCGCCCGGGAAGAGATGGAGAAGACGTTCAACCTGGGTGTCGGCATGGTTGCGATCGTCGCGCCCGAGGACACCGATCGGGCCCTGGCGATCCTGACGGCCCGCCACGTCGCCTGCTGGCCGCTCGGGACGGTGGCCAAGGCCGGCAAGGCCGGTAAGTCCGCCAACGACACAGCAGAGGACTTCGGCGCCAAGCTGGTCGGCCAGCACCCGAGGTTCTAACCGCCGGAACGGCGATTAAGCCGGGTTCCAGCGGAGGTGGTTACACCTCAGTGCTCAGCGACGCCAATCATCGCTGTCGCTCCACGAGTCGTCTCCGTCGGAGTCGTTGACCTCAGACCCAGCGAGCTCCCGTTGGAGCTGACTGAAATCGGTCGACGGTGAGCTGTACTTAAGCTCTCGAGCAACCTTGGTCTGTTTCGCCTTAGCCCGGCCGCGGCCCATCGGGGGACCCCCTCGCGCAATAACGGAGCGGCCCAACGAACAGGCGGCTCCGATCTGAGTGTGTTTATGTCCTGCCGACAGCCTACCGTGCCGTCTGGGCGACCGCCGCCCTGGCCTGTGCGGTGTGACGACTGTCAACCCAAGATCAAACCCGGCCGCGCAGCCGGTCCACAGCGACCCGCCCCGCACCCCGCACATCCGGCGGTGGCATCGATTCGGCATCGATCACCGCGCTGACCTCGCCTTCGGGGCCGGTCGACAGTTGGGTGTCGGCCGGGAGGCCCCGTTTGAGCAGCGCCAGCGCGATCGGGCCCAGTTCGAAATGGTCCACCACGGTGCCCAGCCGGCCCACCGGGCGACCGCCGGCGGTGACCGGATCGCCGGTCGAGGGCCGGTCCACCGATCCGTCCAGGTGCAGGAGCACCAGCATCCGGGGCGGCTTACCCAGATTGTGGACCCGGGCCACCGTCTCCTGGCCGCTGTAGCACCCCTTGTCCAGGTGCACCGCGCCGACACCGGGCCCGCCGATCCAGTTCAACTCGTGCGGGATGCTGCGCTCATCGGTGTCCACGCCGATCCGCGGGCACCGGGCCGCGACCCGCTCGGCCTCGTAGGTCCACACCCCGGCGGGCTTCACCCCGGCTCGGGTCAGCGCGCGCTGCCAATGGTCCTTCTCGGCGCGCGGCACCAGCAGGTCCACCACGTCGGTTCCCGGCGCCCGGCGCGCGAAGGCGCCCGAATCACCGAGCGGCACCGCGGTCTGCCCGGGCAGCGCGGCCACGCCCAATGCGTCCAGCACCGCCTGGTCGGCCAGCCGGGGGCCGAGCAGTGACAGCACCGCCAGATCCGCCGGCTCGATGGTCACGTCGGCCCAGAACACCATCTTGCGCAGGTGCGTCTCTAGGGACTGGCCCAGCCACGGCTCGGTGTCGAGGTAGGTGGTGTCGTGCAGTTCGGTCTGAACCCAGTGATGGTCGATGTGGCCCCGGCCGTTGAGGATCAGGTTCTCGGTGCTGGCGCCGTCGGGCAGTTCGGCGACATGCTGGGTGCACAGGGTGTGCAGCCACGACTTGCGTTCCGGGCCGCGCACGGCGAGCACCGGCCGGTGCGATCGATCCACCAGCACGGCTTCGGTTTGTGCACTTCGTTGTTCGCCGAACGGATCGCCGTAGTGCCAGATCGCGCCGGCGTCGGGGCCCGGATCGGGGGCGGGGACTGCGGCCACGTGTCAACTCTACGGAGCCGCTACGCTCAGGGTCCATGGCCGCGGACGCCGATCTGGAAGACACCGCAGTGACGATCGTCACCCTGGAGGGTGGGCCCGCGCTTTCGGACACCCCGTTGCTGCACGCCGACGACTTGGCGGTGCTGCGCGGAGACGGTGTCTTCGAAACCCTGCTGGTGCGCGACGGCGCCGCATGTCTGCTCGATGCCCACCTGCAGCGGTTGGCCCGCTCGGCCGAGCTGATGGAGCTTCCGGCCCCCGACCTCGCGGCGTGGCGGCGTGCCGTGCAGGAGGCGGTGCGGCAGTGGAAGCGTGGCGGGGAGGGCGCGTTGCGGATGATCTACAGCCGCGGCCGGGAAAGTGTTTCCGGGCCGACGGCATATGTGATGATCACGCCGCTGCCGGATCGCATCGCCGCGGCCCGCCGGGCGGGGGTGGCAGCGGTGACCCTGGACCGCGGTGTTGCCGTGCAGGGGCAGACGTTGCCCTGGCTGCTGGCCGGCGCCAAGACCCTGTCGTATGCGGTGAACATGGCGGCGCTGCGGCACGCCGCGAAACTGGGCGCCGACGACGTCATCTTCATCAGCTCAGACGGCTACGTGCTGGAGGGCCCGCGCTCCTCGGTGGTCTTGGTCGAACCGGGGCGCATGATCACCCCGCCGTCGTCGCAGCCGATCCTGCGCGGCACCACCCAGGAGGCCCTGTTCGAGGTGGCACGCGCCGCGGGCTACCAGTGTGACTACATGCCGTTACGTCCGGCGGATCTGCTTGCCGCGCAGGATATCTGGCTGGTCTCCAGCATCACGCTGGCCGCGCGGGTGCACACCCTGGACGGTAGGTCGCTGCGCCCGCAGGTGCCCGATGCCGAGTTCACCGCGCTGGTGGACGCCGCGGTGGCCCGCTAGCCGACGAAGCGCGTCAGCCGGGCCGACAGATGCGGAGCCAGTTCGCCGTCGGCGTTCACCCGCTCCTCGACGTAAGCCAGATCGCCGTCCTCGACGATCCCGTAGAGCCGCTTGGCGCCGCCGATGAGTGCCCCGGACTTGCTCCGCGCCAAGGCGTCGGTGACCAACTCCCACGACGCCGGGCCGTGCGGGCGCCCGTAGAACAACTCCACGTAGCCGACCGAATGCGCCAGCAGCAACTCGATGGCCTGCGATTCGTCGGGGGGCTGTCCCGGTTCGCCGGGATCACTGACGAACCGCCAGAATCCGGTCTCGCGAAGAGACCGTTCGGTGAAGCCGTCGGCATCGTCGAGCAGCCAGGACCGCGACTCCCAGTTCAGGTAGTCGCCGCCGTCGTGAGAGACCACGATCTGCTGGCCGAACCGGTAGTCGCCGTGGGCACTGTGGCCGACGCCCTCGCCGCGCCACACCCCGACCAACGGCAACAGCGCCAACAGCGCGTCGTGCAGATTCGCACCTTCGCGCAGGTTGGCGGTGTCGGAGACCGGCAGATCCGCCGACCACTCAAAGGCCGGAATATTGCGTGCTGCGGTCTGCTGTGCCCGCTCCGCGGCGGCGGCTACCGCCCGGTCGCCCGAACCCGGGATGACCGGACGGTCGACGTCATCGCCTGGGGCACTCACATCTCGTCTGTGATCAGCCGATAGAGCGTGTACAGCGCGAACCAGGTGATCAGCCCAGTGGCCGCCACCAGCATCAACTCGAAGAACAACACCACGAGAGGGAGTCTATCGCGAGTCGTCAGGCGACTTTGATGTCGACCTCGTGGAGGCCCGCCCCGGAGGGGGCCACCACGGCGTCGCCGTTGCCGGCGGAGGACAGCGCACGCACCCTCCAACTGCCGGGAGCGGCGAAGAACCGGAAATCACCGGTGGCCGACGCGACGACCTCCGCGGTGAACTCGTCAGACGAGTCCAGCAGCCGCACGAAGGCGCCGCCGACGGTCTGTCCGGAACTGTCCACCACCCGGCCGGTGATCACCGTCTCCTTCTCCAGGTCGACGTTGGCCGGCAAAGCGAGTCCTTGCTTGGGTCCAGAGCACATATCAGCTTCCCAATTCGATCGGGGCGCCCACTAGGGAGCCGTATTCCATCCAACTGCCGTCGTAGTTCTTCACGTTGCGGTGTCCGAGCAGCTCGCGCAGCACGAACCAGGTGTGCGACGAACGCTCACCGATCCGGCAGTACGCGATGGTCTCCTTCTCGCCGTCCAGGCCGGCGTCGGCGTACAGCTTGGCCAGTGCCTCGTCGGACTTGAACGTGCCGTCCTCGTTGGCCGCCCGGCTCCACGGCACGTTGATCGCGCTCGGGATGTGACCGCGCTGCTGGCTCTGCTCCTGGGGCAGGTGCGCCGGCGCCAGGATCCTGCCCGAGAACTCCTCGGGGGAGCGGACGTCGACCAGGTTCTTGGTGTTGATCGCGGCCACGACCTCGTCGCGGCGGGCCCGCAGCGACTCGTCCAGCGGCTGAGCGGTGTACGACGTCGCAGGTCGGCTGACCTTCTCGGTCGACAGCGGACGACCGTCGAGCTCCCACTTCTTGCGGCCGCCGTCGAGCAGCTTGACTTCGCGGTGGCCGTAGAGCTTGAAGTACCAGTACGCGAACGCGGCGAACCAGTTGTTGTTGCCGCCGTAGATGATCACCGTGTCGTCGTTGGCGATACCGCGCTCGGAGAGCAGTTTGGAGAACTGCGCGGCGTCGACGACGTCGCGGCGGACCGGATCCTGCAGGTCCTTGCGCCAGTCCAGCCGGATTGCACCCGGGATGTGGTTGGTGTCGTAGACGCTGGTGTCCTCGTCGACTTCGACGAAGACGGTGTTGGGTGCGTCGAGATTGCCCTCAGCCCAGTCGGTCGAGACCAGGACGTCGGAGCGTGCCATGGCGAGGATCCTTTCCGTCTACTTCGAGGCGAACGACTTCGCGGGGGACTCAGCGGTCATGCCGCTCGTGGCGCGCAGGCGCACGACGAGCGGGTAGAGCTGACAACCCAGGCAGATGCCGAAGGCCGCGTTGAGGAAGGCCGCCGTCAATGCGAGCGCGGTTGCGGTCAGCCCCACCGACGGAGCGGTGGCGAAACCGGCGACCCCGATCACAGCGAAAATCAGGCCTACGAGCTGGGCGAAGCGCAGCGGCGCCACCGGCTCGCGCTCAGTGACCGGCGACAACCGCGGCGCCACAAACCGGGCGAACAGCATCCCGTAGGGGTTGCGGCGGGAACCCGCCAGCGCGCCGACCGCGAAGACGACGGCCTGGGCGGCCAGGAGGGCGGTCGCGCCGACCAGGCTGAACCCGGAGATGAGCAGGACGCCGACGAGAACGGCGGTGGTGACCCAGGCGGTGAACCGGGGTCCCCGGACATCTACCGGTGTGGTGTTGGAATTCGGCATATTGGTGCTCCCTGGCTGTCGTGGCGATTGGCTGGAGGAGACATGCCACGGATTTGCACCGGGCCACTCCTAGAGCGACGCGAAAACGCGCGTCTCAGCGACAGCGACAACAGCAGCAGCCCGCGGTGCGGCACAGGTCAACTGCGCGGCGCTTGGTGAGCACAAGCTCAAGGCGGGCGAACACGACGCACAGCCTACCCAATGTCGGGGTGATCAAGCCAATAGCGGTTTCAGCGCCGACCGCAGATCCGCGGCGGTGGGGACGCCGGCCGCCCGGTAGCGCTGCTGTCCGGCGGCGTCGAAGATCAGCGTGGTCGGCAGCGACAGCACCGAAAACCTGCGGGCGGCAGCGGGGTCGGCGTCGATGTCGATCTCGCGATGCGCGACGCCGTCGAGCTCGGCGCAGACCTGCTCGACCACGCGGCGCAGGCCCGCGCAGGGGCCGCACCACGGCGCTGAGAAATGCACCACGGTCGGGACACCGGGCTCCAGCTCGAGGAAGGCGACAGCTGTGTCGCCGGGGTAATCGGCCACCTCGCCCGCCGGCGTCGGCGGTAGTTCCCGCAGCACTCCGGCCCGGCGGTTCAGCCACCACCCGATCGCGCACGCCAGCGCCAGGCCGCCGACGATCGCGATGATGCTCATGGCTGGCGGAACTCCGGCAGGGTGACCGTCATGTCCTCGGCGATGCCCTCGATGATCACGTCGGACCCTCGGGCGCCCTGGCTGGTCGGGGTCAGCCCGAACGGCAGGCGCTGTTGCGGCAGGCTGCCGTGGAACGCCGCCAGCACCGCGGCCCGTTCATCGTCGGGAACGTCTTCGTCGGCGGTGTCCGGACCGGTGAGCACCCCGGTCGGGGTGATGACCAGGGTGCTGCGGTCGGCGCCGGCGATCGACAGGTCCACCGCCACGCTGACCCTCTTGCCGTAGCCCTCCGGCGTCCCGGTGAACACCAGCCCGTGGCTGCTGGAGACCCCGGACTCGGTGGTGCCGCCGGTGGCGTCGTTGGTCTCGGCGGGGGGTGCCTCCACCATCAGGTCGCGGATGCCCAGGTAACGGCCCAGATACACCGAGCCGATGATGATCCGGCTCTCCAGCTTGGCGACCGGGATCCGCGCGCCGGGCCGGAAGCGCCAGGTCGCATCGGTCAGGTCGACCGAATGCATGGTGGCCTCCAGCATCGCTTTACCGATCATCGGCTGCGCGACGGCCGGGGCCTTGATCTCCACTTCGTTGTAGTGGTCGCGCCGTGCCTGTGGAATGAATGGGAACCCCAAGATCGCCACAAACGGGTCGGATCCGAGATCCGCGGCCCGGCGCACGGCCCGGGAGAGCTGGTACTCGGCGTAGACACTGGTCCCGAAATCGACTCCGCCGACGACAACCACCAGAGCCGCAATCACGGCGGATATCCCGATAAGCACCCTGCGCACCCGGCCATTCTGGCAGGTCGCACGCTATCGTTAGTTCACCTGGGACGCTGGAGGCCTCGTTGGAGCTACTGCTGTTGACCGCTGACCTGCACCCTGATGCGGTGCTGCCGTCGCTGTCGCTGCTGGCACACACCGTGCGGACAGCGCCGGCGGAGGTTTCTGCGCTGCTGGAGGCCGGTTCGGTCGAGGTGGTGATCGTCGATGCGCGCATCGATCTGGCCGGCGCTCGCGGGCTGTGCCGGCTGCTGAGCAGCACGGCGGGATCGGTGCCGGTGGTGGCGGTGGTCACCGAGGGCGGGTTGGTGGCCGTCAACTCCGAATGGGGGATCGACGAGATCCTGCTGCCGGGCACCGGGCCCGCCGAGACCGACGCCAGGCTGCGGCTGCTGACCGGACGGCAGGGTTCACCGTCCGCCGAGCAGGCCACCGGTAAGACCACGCTCGGCGAGCTGGTGATCGACGAGGGCACCTATACCGCGCGGCTGCGCGGTCGGCCACTGGACCTGACCTACAAGGAATTCGAGCTGCTCAAATATCTCACCCAGCACGTCGGCCGGGTCTTCACCCGCGCGCAGCTGCTGCAGGAGGTGTGGGGGTACGACTTCTTCGGCGGCACCCGAACCGTGGACGTGCACGTCCGGCGGCTGCGGGCCAAGCTGGGGCCGGAATACGAGTCGCTGATCGGCACGGTCCGCAACGTCGGTTACAAGGCCGTCCGGCCGGTGCGGGGCAAGCCGTCGGCTGGCTCCGAGGACGAGCTGGACGAACGGGACGCGATCGAGGACGCCGACGGCGCAGCCGCCGATGACGGGGCACCCGAGTCGCTGGCCAACCAGTGACCGCGCCGCAATGGCACGCCGCACTCACCGCAGTCGAGCAGCAGCGTGTTCGTGAGCTGATCTCCGCCGCCGCCGACCATGACGGCATCGCCCCGGTCGGCGACCAGGTACTGCGCGAGCTCGCCGGTGGCCGCACCGGGCATCTGCTGGCCACCGACGGCGACGTCGTGCTGGGCTACCTGAATTTGAACGCCGGCGCGCAAGACACCGCGCCGATGGCGGAGCTGGTGGTGCACCCGCACGCCCGCCGGCGTGGCATCGGTGGCGCGCTGGCCCGCGCCGCGCTGGAGAAATCCGAGGGCCGCAACCGGTTCTGGGCGCACGGGAACCTGCCGGCGGCCCGGGCCGCCGCCGCGGCGCTGAGGCTGGTCCCGGTGCGTGAGCTGCTCCAGATGCGCCGGTCGCTGCATGCGGTGCCCGACCCGTCGATTCCGCCCGGCATAACGATCCGCACCTACGCCGGGGCCACCGACGACGCCGAGTTGCTGCGGGTCAACAACGCGGCCTTCGCATGGCACCCGGAACAGGGCGGCTGGACGGCGACGGAGCTGGCCGAACGACGCGCCGAAGCGTGGTTCGACCCGCATGGGCTGTTCCTGGCGTTCGACGAGGCAGCCCAGGGGACATTGCTGGGTTTCCACTGGACCAAGATCCACCCCGGTGCCGAACCCCCCGAAGAGGTTGGAGAGGGCGCCGGCGAGGTCGGCGAGGTCGGCGAGGTCGGAGAGGTCTACGTCGTCGGGGTCGATCCTGCTGCGCAGGGCCGCGGGGTGGGGCGCGTGCTCACCGAAGTGGGATTGGCCTACCTCGCGGATCGGCTCGCCCACGTCGACTCGCCGACCGTGTTGCTCTACGTTGAGGCGGACAACGCGGCGGCGTTGCGGACCTACCAACAATTGGGGTTTGCCGTGCACAACGTGGATACCGCCTACGGGGTTGATCGCGGTTGACCACTGGTCGATTTATTCACCACGCGTTCACCTGCCATGCGGACGCCATCCATGGGTAACGTTTAGGTTCCGAGGGAATTTCAACCGGTGCGAGGAAACGAGGAACGATGAAATCCAGTACGGCGGGTCTTGCCCTGTTGGCGGCCACGGTCACAGGACTGGGGCTGACCGCATGCGGCAGCGACAACAACACCGGCCCGAGCACCACCGGAGCCGCCGCTGGGGCATCGAGTTCCGCCCAGTGCGGCGGAAAGAACACCCTGACCGCCGAGGGCTCGACGGCTCAGCAGAACGCCATCGCGGTGTTCAACCAGGCCTGGGTAAAGGAGTGCCCGGGTAAGAACCTGTCGTACAACCCGACCGGATCCGGTGCGGGGCGTGAGCAGTTCATCGCCGGCCACGTCGACTTCGCCGGCTCCGACTCGCCGCTGTCCGACGCTCAGGTCCCCACGGCGGCCGACCGCTGCGGTGGCGGTAACCCGGCATGGCATCTGCCGCTGGTGTTCGGTCCGGTCAGCATGGCCTACCACCTCGACGGGGTCGACCACCTGGTGCTCAACGCCGACGTGCTGGCCCGCATCTTCAGCGGTGCGATCACCACCTGGAACGACCCGGCGCTGGCGGCACTGAACCCGGGTGTGGAACTGCCGGCGGCCCCGATCACGCCGATCTACCGGTCGGACTCCTCGGGCACCACCGACAACTTCCAGAAGTACCTCAGCGCCGCCGCTCCGCAGACCTGGACCAAGGGCGAGGGCAGTGAGTTCCAGGGCGGCGTCGGCGAGGGCGCCCAGAAGTCGGCCGGGGTGGTGCAGGCCGTGCAGAGCACCCCGGGCGCCATCGGCTATGTCGAGAAGGGCTTCGCCGACCAGGCGGACCTGCGGTCGGCCATGATCGACTCCGGCGCCGGCGTGGTCGCCGCGACCGACGAGGCGGCCGGTGTCGCGATCCAGTCGGCCAACTTCGTCTCCGAGGACAGCAACGACATGCGACTGGACCTCCGGTCGCTCTACGGGACGAAGCAGGCCGCCGCCTACCCGCTAGTCTTGGTGACGTACGAGATCGTCTGCTCCAAGGGCTACGACCCGGACACCTCGGCGGCCGTGAAGTCCTTCCTGAAGGTGGCATCGACGAGCGGCCAGGACGGATTGGCGGATGCGGGATATGTTCGGTTGCCCGACCAGCTCAAGCGGCGGTTGAGTGTCGCGATTGACGCGATTCAGTAGTCGACCTGCGCAACCGAATGGGGGTGTCCAGCGTCGACGAGTCGTCTGGTTCTAATGCTTCGGAGTCACCGGTGACTACTAAGTCGCCGGTGACTCCGAAGCCGATGCGCTCCGCCGGGAGCCGGTTGCCCGACCGGGTGTTCCGCCTGGCGGCCGAAGGCTCCGGCGTGCTGATCATCGTGTTGATCACCGCTGTCGGAGGTTTCCTGCTGTTGCGCGCCGTCCCGGCGTTGCAGCGCAACAAGGAGAACTTCTTCACCTACGCCGGCAACTGGATCACCACCGACACCTCCGCCATGCATTTCGGCATCGCGGAGCTGCTACGGGTGACGGTGTTCGTCTCGGTGTTCGCCCTGCTGATCGCCATGCCGGTGGCGTTGGGGGTGGCCATCTACCTCGCCGAGTACTCACCGCGGCGCCTGGTCGGGCCGCTGTCGTACATGGTCGAGCTCCTTGCCGCCGTGCCGTCGATCATCTACGGGGCGTGGGGGCTGTACGTGCTCGCGCCGCAGCTGCGGGGCACCGCGGAGTGGCTGAACCAGAATCTCGGCGGGTTCTTCCTGTTCGCGACGGGCAACGCATCGGTGGCCGGCGGCGGCACCATCTTCACCGGCGGGATCGTGTTGGCGGTGATGATCCTGCCGATCATCACCGCGGTCACCCGGGAGGTGTTCGCACAGACCCCGCAGGGCCAGATCGAGGCCGCGCTGGCGCTGGGCGCCACTCGCTGGGAGGTGGTGAAGATGGTGATGCTGCCGTTCGGGCGGTCGGGCTACATCAGCGCCGCGATGCTGGGGCTCGGTCGCGCGCTCGGTGAGACGGTCGCGTTGTTGATCATTCTGCGGGCCACCCAGAAGGCGTTCGGCTGGTCACTGTTCGACGGTGGCTCCACCTTCGCCACCAAGATCGCCGCCACCGCATCGGAGTTCAACGACCAGTACAAGGCGGGGGCCTACATCGCGGCCGGCCTGGTGCTGTTCGTACTGACGCTGATCGTCAACGCGTTGGCGCGTGCCGCCATCTCACAGAAGGTGCACTCATGACCGCCCTGCTGGACCGGCCCGTCAAGGAGCGCACCTTCGGCGCGGTGAGCCTGCGGCGCCGGGTGGCCAACAACATTGCGACGGTACTGGTCACCCTCGCGATGGGAGCGGCGCTGGTGCCGCTGGTCTGGGTGATGTACTCGGTGATCGATTACGGTTGGGCGACAGTCGCTTCCAGCGACTGGTGGACCCACTCGCAGGCCGGTATGACGGCGTTCGCGTCCGGCGGTGGCGCCTATCACGCGATCGTCGGGACCCTGCTGCAGGGCCTGGTCTGTGCGGCGCTGTCGATCCCGCTCGGTGTCTTCGTGGCGATCTATCTCGTCGAATACGGCGCCGGCACCCGACTCGGCAAGCTCGCGACATTCATGGTCGACATCCTCACCGGGGTGCCGTCGATCGTGGCGGCGCTGTTCGTCTACGCACTGTGGGTGGCCACGCTGGGCTTCCATCGTTCCGGCTTCGCGGTGTCGCTGTCATTGGTGCTGCTGATGGTTCCGGTGATCGTGCGGGCGACCGAGGAGATGCTCCGGATCATTCCGATGGATTTGCGAGAGGCCAGTTACGCACTGGGCGCGCCGAAGTGGAAGACCATCGTCAGCGTCGTGATCCCGACCGCGCTGTCGGGGATCATCACCGGGATTCTGCTGGCGTTGGCCCGGGTTATGGGCGAGACGGCGCCGCTGCTGATCCTGGTCGGTTACTCGCAGGCGATGAATTTCGATATGTTCCACGGCTTCATGGGATCGTTGCCGGGAATGATGTACGACCAGACGTCGGCAGGCGCGGGCACCAGCGCGGTTCCCACTGACCGTCTGTGGGGGGCTGCTCTGACGCTGATCGTCCTGATCGCGATTCTCAATATCGCGGCCAGGTTCGGAGCACGCGTATTCGCGCCCAAAAAGATCTAGTCTGTCGGCACTCCAGCGCGAAGCGGTGGGCCATGAATATAGGAGAGCTGCACGGTGGCTAAAAGGTTGGACCTGACCGACCTCAATATCTATTACGGCGCGTTTCACGCCGTTGCCGACGTGACGCTGTCGGTCTCACCTCGCAGCGTGACCGCGTTCATCGGGCCGTCCGGATGCGGCAAGTCGACCGTGTTGCGCACCCTCAACCGGATGCACGAGATCACCCCCGGCGCCCGGATCGAGGGTTCGGTGCTGTTGGACGGCGAGAACATCTACCACCCCGGGATCGACCCGGTGGGCGTGCGCAAGGCAGTCGGCATGGTGTTCCAGCGCCCGAATCCCTTCCCCACCATGTCGATTCGCGACAACGTGGTGGCCGGGCTGAAGCTGCAGGGTAAGCGCAACAAGCGGACGCTCGACGAGACGGCCGAGTTCTCGCTGCGCGGCGCCAATCTGTGGAACGAGGTCAAGGACCGGCTGGACAAGCCCGGCGGCGGTCTGTCCGGCGGGCAGCAGCAGCGGCTGTGTATCGCCCGGGCCATCGCGGTGCAACCCGACGTGTTGTTGATGGACGAGCCCTGCTCGGCGCTGGACCCGATCTCCACGATGGCCATCGAAGAGCTGATCGCCCAGCTCAAGCAGGAGTACACCATCGTCATCGTCACCCACAACATGCAGCAGGCGGCGCGGGTGAGCGATCAGACGGCGTTCTTCAACCTGGCCGACGTCGGCAAGCCGGGCCGGTTGATCGAGATCGACGGCACCGAGAAGATCTTCTCCAACCCCAGCCGCAAGGAAACCGAGGACTACATCTCGGGTCGGTTCGGCTAGCGAGCGCGCCACCATCGGACCGGCCGGACGGTTCCGCAGCACCCAGACTCGGCAGCATTGACACCTTTATGCACTATGGTTTGGTGATCCGGACCTTCGGGAGGAACGTGGTGAAGTCCAAACGATTCGGCGTCGCATTGGGCCTGCTGGCGACCGGTTTGCTGCTGGTCGCCGGTTGCGGCGCCAACTCGGGTTCGTCGGACTCCGCTTCCGCGTCATCGGTGCAGTGCGGGGGTAAGAAGAAGCTGCTCGCCAGCGGGTCGACGGCGCAGGCGCACGCGATAGAGCAATTCGTCTACGCCTATATCCGGGCGTGTCCGGACTACACGTTGGACTACCGGGCCAACGGGTCCGGCGCAGGGGTGGCGCACTTCGCCAGCGGCCACACCGAGCTGGCCGGCTCGGACTCGCCGCTGGATCCGTCGACGGGCGAGCCGCAACGGGTGGCGGCCCGGTGCGGGTCACCGGCATGGCATCTGCCCACGGTCTTCGGTCCGATCGCCGTCACGTACAACATCAGTGGGGTCAGCGATCTCGACTTGGACGGGCCGACGCTGGCGAAGATCTTCAACGGCACCATCACCAGCTGGGACGACCCTGCGGTGAAGGCCCTCAACAAAAATGTTCAGCTGCCGGCCGAGCCGATCCATGTGCTGTTCCGCTCTGATGCGTCCGGGACAACCGACAATTTCCAGAAGTATCTCGACGCCGCATCCAACGGTGCCTGGGGTAGGGGCGTGGGCAAGGCCTTCACCGGTGGCGTCGGCGCCGGCGCCACGGGTAACGACGGCACCTCGGCCCTGTTGCGCAGCACCGAGGGGGCGATCACCTATAACGAATGGTCCTTTGCGGTGGGACGGCAGTTGAAGATGGCCCGAATCATCACCTCGGCGGGCCCGGAAGCCGTGACGATCTCCACCGATTCGGTGGAAAAGACCATCGCCGGAGCCAAATTTATTGGCGAGGGCAACGATCTGGTGGTCGACACGTCGTCGTTTTACAAACCGACCGAATCCGGTGCTTATCCGATCGTGTTGGTGACCTACGAGATCGTCTGTTCGAAGTATCCCAACTCTGCGAACGGGCAGGCGGTGAAGGCATTTATGCAAGCGGCGATCGGACCCGGTCAGCAGGATCTGGATCAGTACGGCTATATCCCGTTGCCCGATTCGTTCCAATCGAAATTGCGTACTGCGATCAACGCGATCACGTAGTCGACCGGCGTCGGGTGTAACCGGTGGTAAGTGGTTGTTGAGATGAACTCGCGGTCTCTCCGAATTCCGTTCTGACCAGTTACGCAGCCATTCCTTAAGTTTGATCGGTAACCTTCCGTTAACCTACTCTTCAAGTAGGCAGTGGCTGCGGCCGTGCTGCAGCGCAAGTCACGTCAGTGCCATCGATGTCACTGGGTGAAGGGAGCGTTGTGGACAGTCGTGAGGCGGATTCGCGGGCGGGTACGCAGTTCGGGCACTATCGGCTGCTGCGGCTGCTGGGGCGCGGCGGGATGGGTGAGGTCTACGTAGCCGAAGACACCCGCAAAAATCGGTCGGTCGCCCTGAAACTGATCACGCCGGGGTTGTCCGGCAACGAATTGTTCCGGAACCGGATGCGCCGCGAGGCCAATGCGGCGGGGCAGATCGCCGATCCGCATGTGGTGCCGATCTACGACTACGGCGAGATCGACGGGCAGATGTTCGTCGAGATGCAGCTGATCCAGGGTGATGATCTGGCCGCCGTACTGCGGCGGTACGGTCCCCTGAATCCGGCACGAGCGGTGGCCATCATCGAGCAGGTGGCCGCGGCGCTCGACGCGGCGCACGGCAACGGGGTGACGCATCGCGACGTCAAGCCGGAGAACATTCTGATCACCCGCAACGACTTCGCCTACCTGGTCGACTTCGGAATCGCGCGTGCCGCGACCGATCCCGGATTGACCCAGACCGGTACCACGGTGGGAACCTACAACTACATGGCGCCGGAACGGTTCAGCGCGGACGAGGTCACTTACCGCTCAGACATCTATTCACTGGCGTGCGTGTTGAGCGAGTGTCTGGTCGGCGTGCCGCCGTATCGAGCGACCAGTGTCGAACAGTTGATCGCGGCCCACCTGATGGGTTCCCCGCCTCGGCCCAGCCAGCTGCGGCCCGGCAGCGTGCCGATCGCCTTGGACCAAGTGGTCGCCCGGGGCATGGCCAGAAATCCGTGGGACCGCTACAGCAGTGCCGGGGACCTGGCCCACGCGGCGCACGACGCGTTGACCGTGGCGGAGCAGCATCGGGCCGCCCTGATCGTGCGGCAGGGTGCGAACTCCGACCGCCCGGTCAGCGTTGTCGGCGCCGCGTCCGGCGGCGGATCCGAATGGGCCAGCGGTGTATACCCCGGCGGTAACGGTCAACCGGGAGAGTTCGACGGGACCATGGCCCGGCCGGTGTCGGTCGACGACCGGAGTCGGGCACAGTCGGCCCAGGGGGTCCCGAACCCGCCGTTCGCCAACCCGCTGCCCGCCCCGACGGCATCGCGCGGAAGCCGGCGCAAGTGGCTGCTGCCGGCCGCGGCAGCGGCGCTGGTGTTGGCCGTCGCGGGTGCCGCCGGAGGGTACGCGATCACCCACAAATCGGGTGCGGGTGCGGGTGCGGCGAGCGGACAGAGCATCGTGCCGTTGGACGGCCTGACCTTTCGGCTCTCCCCCGGTGGCCTGGCGCTGGACAGCGGCGACAACCTCTACATCACCAACCAGAGCATGTACGGCAGGGTGCTGAAGCTGGCGCCGGGATCGAGTGAACCGGAGGTGTTGCCTTTCAGCGGCCTCTACGAGCCGCAGGGGGTGGCGGTAGCCAACGACGGTTCGGTCTATGTCACCGACTTCAACAACCGAGTGGTGAAGTTGGCGGCGGACTCCGGCGAACAGACCGAGTTGCCGTTCACCGGGCTCAACTATCCCGAGGGACTGGTGCTCGATGCCCAGGGCAGCGTCTACGTCGCAGACCGGGGTAATAACCGAGTGGTCAAGTTGCCGGCCGGGTCCGACCAGCCGGTCGTGCTGCCTTTCACCGGGTTGCGCAACCCCGACGACGTGGCCGTCGACAGCGCAGGAAACGTCTATGTCACCGACACCGACAACGATCGGGTGGTGCGGCTGAGCGTCGGGTCGGATACCCAGACCGATCTGCCGTTCACCGGCCTGTCCTCGCCGTGGGGTGTGACAGTCGACCGCGACGACAACGTCTACGTCACCAATCACGAGAGCCACAAGGTGATGAAGCTGGAAGCCGGAACCACCAACCAGACCAAGCTGCCGTTCACCGGACTCAACACCCCGCTGCAGGTGGTGGTCGGCGGCGACGGCGTGCTCTATGTGGCTGACCGCGGCAATAATCGGGTGGTCAAGCTGACCGCCGACTCATAGGGCACGCAGCCACGACGACCGGCCGCGTGGGCTCACCGGATGGCGTCGACCGCGGCCATCAGGCGCGGGCGGAAAGCATCCGGGATCGGGACGTAACCGTTCTCGTCCAAATCGAACTGACCGGGCCCGATGGTCGACTTGAGGAACATCCGCACCGCGGTGCCCACCTCGGCGTCGGGGTACTTCGAGCAGACCACCTCGTACGTCGCGAGCACGATCGGGTAGGAGCCGACCTGGCTCGGCCTGTGGAACGACGCGGTGTCCAGCACCAGGTCGTTGCCCTGCCCCGTGATGGTGGCGCCGGCGATCGTCCTGCCGACCGATTCAACGCTGATCGCGACGGGATCCGGGCCGGCCGACGTGACGATCCGCGCGGTGTGCAGATCTTTGGCCTGGGTGAACGACCACTCGCTGTAGGTGATCGACCCCTCGGTGGCGCTGATCGCGCCCGCGGCACCCTCGTTGCCGGTGGCTCCCTCGCCGACGCCGCCGTTGAACGTCTTCCCGGCACCCCTGCCCCAGGCGCCGCCGGACGCGCCCTCCAGGTACTGCTGGAAGTTGTCTGTCGTGCCGGATTCGTCGCTGCGGAACACCACGTGGATGGGGGCGGCGGGCAGTGCGGTGCCGGGGTTGAGGGCCTGGATCGCCGGGTCATCCCAGCTGGTGATGGCGCCGTTGAAGATCTTTGCCGCCGCGGGGCCGTCGAGAATCAGCTGGTCGACCCCGGCGATGTTGTAGGCGATGGCGATCGGACCGAAAACCACCGGCAGATTCCATGCGGGGGAACCACAGCGCTGCTCGGCCTGGGTGTACTCGTCGGCGCTGAGCGTCACGTCGGAGCCGGCGAAGTCGGTCTGGCCGCCGATGAATTCCCGGATTCCGACCCCGGAGCCGTTGGGGGTGTAGTCCACCGTCTGCTCCGAGCACTCCCTGGTGAACGCCTTCACGAATCTGGCCATCGCATTCCGCTGCGCCGTCGACCCGCTCGCCTTCAGCGTTTCGGCGCCGCCACAGTCGCTGACCGGTGATGAGGCTTGGGAAGCGGTGTCGCTGCCGCAGCCGGACAGGACCAGCGCACCGGTCGCCAGCATGCCCAGCGCTGCGCCGTAGCCGTTCAGCTTCATGTGGTGGCCTTTCGGGCGAGGTCGGAGTTGACAGACACATCCGCCGCATCACCGGATCGGCCGTGAACCGCCACAACCGAATACGGCTTGGGCTAGGCAGAGCGTAACAGCATGCAGGTGCGTAAAAATGAGAGATTCGACTGTCCGTATTCTTCGCGGAGTGGCAGAACCATCCGTTGCCGAGCTGCGTAAGAGGCTCGGCGAACTGACGATCCGGGATGCCGCGCGGCTCGGTGGGAGACTGAAGCAGGCCCCTACCGGGCAGTTGGACAGGCTCGCCGACCAGTTCGCCACCGGACAGCGGCTGGTCGCTGCGCGGCGGGCCGCGGTGCCGACGATCAGCTACCCCGACCTGCCGGTCAGCGCGCGTCGTGACGAGATCGCCGCCGCGATCAGGGACCACCAGGTGGTGGTGGTGGCCGGCGAGACCGGGTCGGGTAAGACCACCCAGCTGCCCAAGATCTGCCTGGAACTGGGCCGCGGCATCCGCGGCACCATCGGGCACACGCAGCCGCGCCGGCTGGCTGCCCGCACGGTTGCCCAGCGCATCGCCGACGAACTGGCCAGCCCGCTCGGCGACGTGGTCGGCTATGCGATCCGCTTCACCGACCGGGTGTCCGACCGCACGTTGATCAAGCTGATGACCGACGGCATTCTGCTGGCCGAGCTCGAGCGGGACCGCCGGCTGCTGCGCTACGACACCCTGATCATCGACGAGGCCCACGAACGCAGCCTCAACATCGACTTCCTGCTCGGTTACCTGCGGGAGTTGCTGCCGCGGCGGCCCGATCTGAAGGTGATCATCACCTCGGCCACCATCGAACCCCAGCGCTTCGCGGCATACTTCGGCGGAGCCGAATATGGGCGCAGCGGCGGAGCCGAACACGGGCGCAGCGGGCATGGCGGCGGCGCGCCGATCGTCGAGGTGTCCGGCCGCAGCTACCCGGTCGAGATCCGCTATCGCCCGCTGGAGCTGCCGGTCAGCGGTGGTGCCGGTGAGGACCCCGATGATCCCGATCACGAGATCATCCGCACCGAGACCCGCGACGAGATCGAGGCCATCGTCGACGCGGTGCACGAACTGTCGGCCGAACCGCCCGGCGACATTCTGGTGTTCCTGTCCGGCGAGCGCGAGATCCGCGACACCGCAGAAGCCCTGGGCGGGCTGACCAACACCGAAATCCTGCCGCTGTACGCGCGGCTGTCCACCGCCGAACAACAGAAGGTGTTCACCCCGGCACGCGCCGGGCGGCGTGTTGTGCTGGCCACCAACGTCGCCGAGACATCGCTGACCGTGCCGGGAATCCGCTACGTCATCGACCCGGGCAACGCGCGGATCTCCCGCTACAGCCGCCGGCTCAAGGTACAGCGGCTGCCGATCGAACCCATCTCGCAGGCCTCCGCCGCGCAGCGCAGCGGCCGGTGCGGCCGCACCGCGCCCGGGGTGTGTATCCGGCTCTACAGCGAGGTCGACTTCGACACCCGCCCGCGCTACACCGATCCCGAGGTGCTGCGCACCAACCTGGCCGCGGTGCTGCTGCGGATGGCGTCGCTGCGACTCGGTGCGGTGGAGGACTTCGGCTTCCTCGACCCACCCGATTCGCGCAGCATCCGCGACGGGGTCGCGCTGCTGGTCGAGCTCGGCGCGTTCACCGCGCAGGGTGCGATCACCGATGTCGGCCGCCGGCTGGCCCGGCTGCCGGTGGATCCGCGGCTGGGCCGGATGATCCTGGCGGCCCAAGCCGAGGGCTGCGTGCGTGAGGTGCTGGTGCTGGCGGCCGCCCTGACCATTCCCGACCCGCGGGAGCGGCCGGCCGACCGGGAGGAGGCCGCCCGGGCCAAGCATGCCCGGTTCGTCGACGACGATTCGGATTTCACCGCCTATCTGAACTTGTGGTCGTACCTTTCTGATCAGCGTAAAGCATTGAGCGGCAGTGCGTTTCGTCGGATGTGTCGCAACGAGTTCCTGCACTACCTGCGGATCCGGGAATGGCAGGATCTGGTCGGACAACTGCGCGGCATCGCAGCCGATATCGGCATCCGGGAGTCCGGGGAGCCGGCCCAGCCGGCGGCCGTCCACGCAGCGCTGCTGGCCGGGTTGCTGTCGCACGTCGGGATGCGGCGCGACGACGGCCGCGAGTTCGTCGGGGCGCGCAACTCGAAGTTCGTGCTGGCGCCCGGTTCGGTGCTGGCCAAACGGCCGCCGCGTTGGACGATGGTGGCCGAGTTGGTGGAGACCAGCCGCCTGTTCGGGCGGACCGCCGCGCGCATCCAGCCCGAAGCCGTTGAACGGGTCGCCGCAGACCTGGTGCTGCGCAGCTACAGCGAACCGCACTGGGACGCCAAGCGCGGCGAGGTGATGGCCTTCGAAAAGGTGACGCTCTACGGGCTTCCGCTGGTGGCGCGTCGCCGGATCGGCTACGCGCGGGTGGCACCGGCGGTGGCCCGCGAACTGTTCATTCGGCACGCCCTGGTGGAGGGGGAGTGGGCGAGCCGACACCGATTCCTCGCCGACAATGCCGCGCTGCGCACCCACCTGCAGGAGCTGGAAGACCGGGTCCGGCGCCGCGACCTGATCGTCGACGACGACACCGTCTACGACCTCTACGACACAAGGATTCCCGCCGACGTGGTCTCGGCGCGGCACTTCGACGGCTGGTGGAAAAAGCAACGGCAGGCCACACCCGAGCTGCTCACGTTCACCCGCGATGAGCTGCTGCGCACCGGCGAGGCGCTCGGCGCCGACCGGCCCGACAGTTGGGCGGCGGGTGATGTCGCGTTGCCGCTGACCTACCGGTTCGAGCCGGGGGCAGCCGACGACGGGGTCACCGTGCACGTGCCGATCGAGGTGCTGGCCCGCCTGGGCGGCGACGATTTCGCCTGGCAGGTACCGGCGCTGCGCGAAGAACTGGTCACCGCGCTGATCCGGTCACTGCCGAAGGAGCTGCGGCGCAACTTCGTTCCCGCACCCGACACCGCCCGTGCGGTGCTGCCCGCGATCGAGTCGGCCACCGGGCCGCTGCTGGAGGCGCTGGCCGCCGAATTGCGCCGCCGCACCGGGGTGCTGGTGGCGGCCGACGCCTTCGACCTGGCCAAGCTGCCGGCGCACCTGCGGGTGACGTTCGCGGTCGAGGCAGCCGACGGCACCGAGATAGCCCGCGGTAAAAATCTTGCGGCCCTGCAGGATCACCTGGCCTCCTCAGCCCGAGACGCGGTAGCCGACGCGGTCGGCGCCGAGCTGGAACGCACCGGCCTGCGCGACTGGCCGGACGACCTGGAGGCGTTGCCGCGGAACGTGCAGCGGGTGGTGGCCGGGCGCGCCGTACACGGCTTCCCGGCGTTCGTCGACGCCGGTGAGACCGTGGAGCTGCGGGTGTTCGCCACCGAGGCGCAGCAGCGGTCCGAGCTCGGCCCGGGGATTCGCCGGCTTGTGCGTTGCGCCGTGGCGTCACCGGTCAAAGCCGTTGAGCGTCAGTTGAGTTCGCAGACCAGGCTGATGCTCAAGGCGAACCCGGACGGGTCGTTGGCGGCGCTGCTCAACGACTGCGCCGACGCCGCGACAGCTGCGCTCGCACCGGCGTCGGTGTGGACCCGCGCCGAGTTCGCCGCGCTGCGCAGCCGGGTCGCCGCTGCCCTGGTGCCGGCCACCACCGACGTGGTGGGGCGAGTCGAGAAGGTGCTGGCCGCGGCCCGGGAGACCGAGCTGGCGCTGCCCGCACAACCCCCGTCCGGCCACGCCGAGGCGATCGCCGACATCAGGAGTCAACTGGGGACTCTGCTGGCGCCCGGGTTCGTCACGGCCACCGGGCTCGCCCACCTGGCCGATCTCACGCGGTACCTCACTGCGGCTCGTCGCCGGTTGGAACAGCTGCCCCGCGCCCTGCAGGCCGACCGGGACCGGATGGCCCGGGTGCAGGCGGTGCAGGACGCCTACGACGAACTGCTGGCGGTGCTGCCGGCTGCGCGCCGCCGCGACAACGACGTGCGGGACATCGGCCGTCAGATCCAGGAGCTGCGAGTGAGTCTGTGGGCTCAGCAGCTCGGTACCCCCCGCCCGGTCAGCGAGCAGCGCATCTACCGGGCGATAGATGCCTTACTCGGGTGAGGGCAGGGTGTTCTCGTCGGGGAACTTGCCGGTGGCCTGGAAGATGACCCGGCGGGCGACTTCGACGGCGTGGTCGGCGAACCGTTCGTAGAACCGGCCCAGCAGGGTCACGTCGACGGCCGCCGCCACCCCGTGCCGCCATTCCTTGTCCATCATCACCGAGAACAGATGCCGGTGCAGGTCGTCCATCGCGTCGTCTTCCTCGCGAATCCGGGCGGCCTTCTCCGGGTCACGTGACAGCAGCACCTCTTGGGCGCTGTTGCCCAATTCCACTGCCACCCGGCCCATTTCGGCGAAATATCCGTTGACCTCTTCGGGCAGTGCGTGTTGCGGATGCCGACGGCGGGCGATCTTGGCGACGTGTAGCGCAAGTGCGCCCATCCGGTCGATGTCGGCGACCATCTGGATGGAGCTGACGATGGCTCGCAGATCTCCGGCGACCGGCGCCTGCAATGCCAGCAGTACGAAGGCGCTCTCCTCGGCACGGGCACTCATCGCGGCGATCTTCTCGTGATCGGTGATCACCTGTTCGGCAACCACGAGATCGGCCTGCAGCAGCGCCTGAGTGGCGCGTTCCATGGCCCTCCCCGCCAGGCCGCACATGGTGCCGAGCTGTTCGGCCAGGTCCGAGAGTTGCTCGTGATAGGCGGTGCGCATAGCACCAAGACTAGCGTGAGGGGCGATCGCAGGCGGCGGTAGCAGCGCCGCTGGCGGCCCTATTCGCAGGTGGTGTCGGCGGCGTTGGTGACCGTGAGGTCTTCGGGCAGCTCGGTCGGCTCGACGCTGGCGCCGCGGTTGACCTGCACGCTGATCTGCGAGCCGCTGGCTGCCGGCTTGCTGACGGAACGGAAATCCGAACCCAGCACGACTCGCACAATGCTGCCCAGCCCGCTGATCCGCTCGATCGGGGCGCCTGACAGTGCCGAGGACACCGTGGCGGCGGCCTGCTCATTGCCGGGGGAGAACAGCACCTTGGTGGTCTTGACCGTGCCGGGGTAGTCGTCGGCGCTGTCGACGTCGAAGCCCCACTGCTGAAGGCTTTCGGACGTGGCCGCCGCCAGGCCGGACTGCTCGGTGGCGTTGGATACCCGCACGTTGACGTCGGCGGGAGTGGTGGTGACGGCCCGCACCTGCTCGCTCTGTGGCTTGGTGGCCGTGGTGGGCGTCCCGGCGGAGGACTGGGTGGGGGTGGCGGAGGGGTTGGTGGCCGTGGTGGGCATCGACGTGGCGTTGTGGTCGTTCTCGCCGGGCAGGGGGTCGTCGTTGATGATGGCGTCGAACAGCGCCCGGACATCGTCCATCCGGGGGACCTCGTCGCCGTTCTCGTCGGTCTCACTGGTCGGCACCGTCACGAAGGTGATGTGTCCGGCGGCGACCTTCTGCAGTGACTGGCCGAGGTTCACCAGGTCCTTGGTGGTGATGTTGTCCACCGAGCTGTCGCCGATGAACATGTTGACCACGTTGTTGAGCTTGGTCGGTGAGAAGAAGGTGTTTGTCGAGATCAGCGAGCGCAGCAGCGAGGACAGGAACAGCTGCTGGCGTTTGATGCGGCCGTAGTCGCCGTTGTCCTCGGTGGTGACGTGACGGGCCCGTACGTAGTTCAGTGCGGTCGCGCCGTTGACCCGCTGGCGTCCGGTGTTCTCCAGGACGCTGCCCAGCACCAGGTCGTACAGTGCGCTGGGGGTACACACCTCGACGCCGCCCAGCGCGTCGACCATCTTGCCGAATCCGACGAAGTCGACCGCCATGAACCGGTTGATCGCCAGCCCGGAGAGCTTCTGGATCTCTTTGACCAAGCACTTCGGTCCGCCGAAGGCATAGGTGGAGTTGAGCTTGGTCTCGGTGTAGACGGTGTCGGAGCTGTAGGTGCCGGTCTCATCGTCATAGATCGGGCCGTAGGCGCCGGTCGCCGCATTCCAGGTCTCACACTCGATCGGCGTGATCGCCAGGTCGCGCGGGAACGACACCACTACGACGCGTTTACGGTTCGCCGGGATGTTCACCAGCATGATGGTGTCGGAGCGGGCGCCGTCGGCGTCCTCAGCGCTACCCGCACCGATATCGCTGTTGGCGCCGGCGCGGGTGTCCGCGCCGACGATCAGGAAGTTCTCGTCGCCGTACTGGCCGGCCGCGTCGAGGATGTCGTGCGAATCGGGGTCCAGTGCGCTGATGTGGTTGAGGCTGCGGTTCTTCGAGGTGCTCCACTCCCAGGCCGAACCGGTCAGCACCAGGGCCAGGATCGCCATCATGGCCGCCACCAGCCGACCGGCCATCAGCGCCCCGTGGTGGCTCCGCGGTTCGTCGGCCTCCGGTTCGGCGCGCCGGCGCGGGTCCACTCGGACCGGCGGAATCTCGGGCGCGATGTCCGGCGGTTCAGCGAGGCTCGACGGAGGAGAGGCGAAGCTGGGACCGCCGAATGAACCCGGCAGTTCGGTGGTGGGCGCGAACCCGTCCCAATCGGCGTCATCGAAAGGGGCGTCGAAAGGGGCGTAGTCGACGGGGGCGTGGTCGACCGGTGCGTGGTTGAGCGGGCCGGGCTGGGTGCCGTGAATGTGGTCGAGGTCGGGCAGCTCCGACGGATAGGCCACCTCGGCCGGCTCTGCGGTGAAGGCCAAAGCGTCCAGCGCCTCGACGGCTGACCGGCGGTCGGCTTCGGCTTCGGGCTCGGCTTCGGGCGTGAATACCGGCTCAGCCGGGTCCGGATCCGGGGCGGCCCGGCGCCGGCTGCGGCCGCCGGACGGCGGAGCGTCGGCATTGACCCTGGCGATCAGGTCGGCCACGCTCACCGAACCGTCGCCACCGCGTCGGCGGCCTGACGCGCTTCGCCGGCGGGGCGCGGCAGGGGCGTCCTGGGTCGGGGCCTGCCACCGCTCCCACGGCGCGGGTCCGGGCGGTGTCATCGTCATCAGCTGATGGTCACCGTCGTCCCGGCCATCTGGCACCCAGCGGCCAGGAGTGGCGTTATCGCCGTCACTCATGTCCTCAGGGGCCTCCGAGTCTTCGGGACTGACGCGCGTCGATCGCACGTCAGCGCAGTACGGGCGATCGTCTTTGGTCTCCGTACTGCGTATGTCCCCGCAGGGACAACCCCCGGCAGGGGGCGACAAGCTACTTATACTACTGAGACTTTTCTGGACACGCGATGTCGAGAACGTCTCATTTCAGCCACCCGAGTGCATAATGTCCGCCCCGACGGGGACCGCACAGTCGTCCGGGTCCGCCAGCCAGCCGTCGGGAAGGGCGACCTTGGCCGCCGATCCCTGCCGGCCGCGCGGCCCGGTGGCGGCGGCCGGGAAGGGGATCGATCCGTCCAGCTGCTTCAGCAGCGCGTCGAGCTCGCCCAGGGTGGTTACCATCGCCAGGCTGCGCCGCAGCTCCGAGCCGGCCGGGAAGCCGTGCAGGTACCAGGCGACGTGCTTGCGTATCTCGCGCATGCCCTTGTCCTCGCCGAAATGCGACGCCAGGAGCTCACCGTGGCGGCGGATGATGTCGGCGACCTCGCCCAGGGTGGGTGGTGTGGGCGCCGGGCGGCCGGCGAAGGCCGCCGACAGCTCACCGAACAACCACGGCCGGCCCAGGCAGCCCCGGCCGATCACAACCCCGTCGCAGCCGGTGGCCGCCATCATGGCCAACGCGTCGCCGGCCTCGAAGATATCGCCGTTGCCGAGCACCGGAATCGTGCGAACATGCGCCTTGAGCTGGGCAATCTGCTCCCAATCCGCCGTGCCCGAGTAGCGCTGCGACGCGGTCCGGGCGTGCAGGGCCACCGCGGCGGCCCCTTCCTCCTCGGCGATCCGCCCGGCGTCCAGATGGGTGTGGTGGGCGTCGTCGATGCCGATCCGGAACTTCACCGTGACCGGAATGTCGGTGCCTGCCGTACCGCGAACCGCTGCGGCGACGATGTTGCCGAACAGCCTGCGCTTGTAGGGCAGCGCCGACCCGCCGCCGAGCCGGGTCACCTTGGGCACCGGGCAGCCGAAGTTCATGTCGATGTGGTCGGCGAGGCCTTCGTCGGCGATCATCTTCGCCGCCGCGTAGGTGGTGTCCGGGTCGACGGTGTAGAGCTGCAGCGAGCGTGGCGTCTCGTCCGGCGCGAACGTCGTCATGTGCAGGGTGGCCGGGTGGCGTTCCACCAGGGCTCGGGCGGTCACCATCTCGCACACGTACAGCCCGCTGACCGTTCCGGCCCGGGACTGTTCCAATTCGCGGCAGAGCGTGCGGAATGCGACGTTGGTCACACCGGCCATCGGGGCCAGCACCACGGGGCTGGCGAGCAGATGCGAACCGATCCGCAGCGGTTGCTGCTTCGCGATTACGGCGCCGATGGCTCCAGCACCTTCGCGGCGGCGTTCGCGGCGCGCTTCTCGGCTACCTTGGCCTCCCGTTCGATCCGGCGCTGCTTGGCCACCTCGAACTTCGCGCAGGTCTCTTCGAGGTCGGCGACGATCTTGCCGATCTCGTCCTGGTAGCGGGCCGCTTCGCCGCTGAACTCCCGTTCGAGGATGCCCCACTTCTTCAGCACCGGCATCACCACGTCGTCGAGGTGGATGCGCGGGTCGTAGACACCGCCGACCGCGATGATCACCGCCTTGCGGCGGAACTCCGGGACCACGAAGCCGGGCATCTGGAAGTTGGCCAACACCCGGTGCAGCGAGTACATCGCCTGCTGGGGTGCGATGTCGAAACCGGCCGCGCTGACATCGCGATAGAAGATCATGTGCAGGTTCTCGTCATGGGAGATCCGGGCCAGCAGCTGGTCGGCGACCGGATCGTTACAGGCCTTGCCGGTGTTGCGGTGCGAGATCCGGGTGGCCAGCTCCTGGAAGGTCACGTAGACGACCGAGTCGAACAGGCTCCCGGCGAACAGGTCGCCGGAGACCTGCTGGTTCTGGCCGGGACTGAAGCCGCGGTTCACGGTCTCCATCCGCAGCGTCTCCAGCTCGATCGGGTCGCAGTTGCGGGTGACGACGAGGTAGTCGCGCAGCGCGATGCCGTGCCGGTTCTCCTCGGCGGTCCACCGATTCACCCAGGTGCCCCACGGGGCGTCCATGGTGAAGTTCATCGCGATCTCGCGGTGGTAGGACGGCAGGTTGTCTTCGGTCAGCAGGTTCTGCACCATCGCGGTGCGGGCGACCTCGGACAGCTTCGACTGCTCGGGGTCCCAGTCCTGGCCGCCGAGGGCGTAGTAGTTCTTGCCGTCGGCCCACGGGACGTAGTCGTGGGGATTCCAGTCCTTGGTCATGGAGAAGTGCCGGTTGACGGCGTCCTCGACGACCGGCTCGAGCTCGTGCAGCAACTCCAGTTCAGTCCATTCGCGCGCCATGGCAGCTCCCAGTTATCTGTGTCCGCTAGTTGCAGGCAATATATCTGTGTCCGTCGGTAGCATCAAGTTTTTGGCGGGTGTGTCCCGGGATGTGTCTTCGGCCTGGCTTTACCGCTCGGTGGTCGACGTGCTGAGCAGCATGTTGACGCAGTATTCGATGAATTGCGTGCGGCTGGCGACCAGTCGCCCGTCCAGGTAGGCGGTGAACAACGCGGTCAGGGCGCCGATCAACCCGGTGGCCACCATCTGCTGGAGTGCCGGATCGTTGATTCGGGTGAGTGTGCGCTGCAACAGCTCGATGAAGGTGGGCATCCATTCCGCGCCGGACTGGGTCAGAACCGGTTCGGTCTCCGGGGCCAGCAGCAACACCCGGCCGCGCACCGGGTCGTCGACCATCAGGGCGACGAAGCGGTCCACGGCGTCCCGCGGTGTGTGGGCCGACAACAGCGCCGCCATCGCGCGCGTGCACACGTCGTCGTAAACGGCGCGCACGAACTCATCACGGTCGGTGAAGCTTTCGTAGAAGTACCGTTCGGTCAGCGCGGCGGCGCGGCAGGCCGACCGGATGGTCAGCTTGGGTCCGTGTTCGTCGCCGAGCAGTTGCACCCCGGCGGCGATGAACTCATCGCGGCGCAGGGTCTGGCGTTCTGCCAGCGGGACCCCAGACCAACGGCCCCGGCGCTGACTGGACGGCATCTGTGTCTCCTATCGTCCATTTTGATAACACGTGTTATCAAAGTTGTCTACGCGCGACGGGGGTCTCCATCGTGGCTCACGACTTGCCTGAGGCGTGTCCGGCCGCCGCCGACACGCCGCCGCGGCCGTTGGGCCCGTCGGGCGGGGCCAGCGGCCATCGCCGCGGTGACGGAGCCAAACCCCACCTCTCGCGATCGGTTACGTGCCGACGCGTTAGTCCAGACAATAAAACCGCCGGCCGGTCCGGTCGTCCCTTGACTCTGCGTACGGTGCTGCGGAATAGTGTTCTCTTGAACGAAGAATGACATATGTTGTCCGGACAAATCCGCAATCCGATCACTGAACTTTTCAGGGACACTGCGGATCTGCTGGCTGTGCCAGGAGAAAGCGAGTCATGGCGGATCTCTCCAGCCTCGTGAGCCTTGCGGGCCGGGTTGTGGTTGTGTCGGGCGCCGGGGGCGGAGGCATCGGAACGGCGGTCACCGCGATGGCGGCGCGAGCCGGCGCCACGGTGATCGCGGTAAGCCGCTCGGCGGAGAACCTCGACGAGCACATCGGGCCACTGATCGACCAGGGCTTGGCGGTGGTGCCGGTGGCAGCCGATGCCGGCAGTGATGAGGGAATCGGCGCGGTGCTCGACGCGGCGCACCGCGCCGACGGCCGGCTCTACGGGTTGGTCAATGTCGCCGGCGGCGCCGCACCGGCGACCTGGATGCCGTCCACCCGGGTGGCGCGGTCGGATTGGCGAGAGATCTTCGCGCACAACCTCGAAACCGCGTTCTTCATGAGCCGCGCGGTTGCCGCCGAGCTGGTCGCCCAAAGGCTTCCCGGCTCGATCGTCTCGATCTCCTCGATCAGCGGGATGAACACCGCGCCGTTCCACATCGCCTACGGCACCGCCAAGGCCGCCGTCGTCGCGATGACCCGCACCATGGCGGTTGAGCTGGCGCAGGACGGAATCCGGGTGAACGCGGTCGCCCCCGGCGTTACCGAGACGGCGGCCTCAGGCACGTACGTCGACGACGATCCCGAGCGCGACCGGCAGGCGATCGCGATGGGGCGCCGCGGACGCCCCGAGGAGCAGGCCGGGCCGATCCTGTTTCTGCTGTCCGAGCTGTCCAGCTACATCACCGGGCAGACGCTGCTGGTCGACGGCGGGCTCGACCTCCGGTGGAGCCACCTGGCCGCCGACAACACTTCGCTGTTCCTCAAGGATGAAGCATTCCGCGCCGCGATGAGGAGGATGTGATGGCGAATGCGAACACCGGTGGTGCCGAGGAGCTTTCGCAGCCGATGACGATCGGCGTCGAGGCCTACACCTGCGGCGACTACGCCCGGGCCGAGCGAGACAGGCTGTGGCGCAAGGTATGGCAGCAGGCCGGCCGGATCGAAGACCTGCCGGAGGTGGGCAGCTACCTGACCTACGACATCCTCGACGACTCGATCATCGTGGTGCGCACCGGACCCTCGGAGTTTCGGGCCCATCACAACGTGTGCATGCACCGCGGTCGCCGGCTGATCGACACCCCCGAAGGCGCTAAGAACGCCTGCGCGCGCACCCGAAAGTCGTTCGTCTGCGGCTTCCACGGCTGGACCTACGATCTCGACGGAGCCTGCACGCACATCCGGGAGCAGGATGACTGGCAGGGCACCCTGACGCCGGAGAACACTCACCTGCGGCCGGTGCGCGTCGACACCTGGGGCGGCTGGCTGTGGATCAACATGGATCCGGACGGCGAATCGCTGGCTGACTACCTGTTTCCCGCCGCCAAGGTCCTCGAACCGTTCGGCCTGGAGAACATGCGCTACAAGTGGCGCAAATGGGTTGAGTTCGACTGCAATTGGAAGGTCGCCCTGGAGGCCTTCAACGAGACCTACCATGTCTACACCACCCATCCGGAGTTCAACCGGTTCGGTGAGTTCAAGGGCTGGGCCCGGGCGCAGGGCAGGCACAGCAACATCGGCTACGACGCGCCGGATGACCTGGAGGCCACCAAGTCCAAGATCCGACTGGGCATCGGTGACGACCCACGGGTGTCGACCGCGGAGATGCAGGTTTACACCATGGAGGAGACCAACGCCACCACCACGGCGACCCTGGTCAATGCCGCCAAACGTCTGGTCGACGAGCTGCCCGAGGGCACCCCGGCCGATCAGGTGCTGGCGCACTGGCTGGCCTCGGCGCGCCGCGACGACGAGGCTCGCGGGGTCGTCTGGCCGATCATCGACCCCGACGTGCTCGGAGAAGCCGGCACCGCCTGGCAGATCTTCCCGAACTTCCAGATCGGTCAGGGCCTCACCAGCGCACTCTGTTACAGCGCGCGGCCGCACCCCAGCTACAACCCCGACAAGTGCATCTTCGAGGTCTCGGTGTTCGAGCTCTTCCCGAAAGGCGAAGAGCCGCACACCCAGTGGGAACACACCCCGGTGGGTGACCCGGGCTGGCGGTCGGTGCTGCCGCAGGACTTCTCCAATATGGCCGCGGTGCAGCAGGGTATGAAATCTCTCGGCTACCAAGGCGCCAAGCCCAACCCGTACCGGGAGCGCGCGATCGTCAACCTGCACCACCAGTTGGCGAAGTACATGGGTACCGGTGCGCCCGAGCAGATCGGAAAAGGAAACAGCCGATGACCGACTGCGCCCCGACCGGCACACCCGACGACTTCGATATCGATGCGCTGCGGCGCAAGTACGCCGCAGAGCGGGCCAAACGCATTCGCCCCGAGGGTTCGAGTCAGTACCTGGAACTCAAGGATGATTTCGTCGAGTTCGCCGAGGTCGATCCGCACACCGCGGTCACGCCGCGAGAGCCCATCGACGCCGACATCGAGGTCGTGGTCCTCGGGGGTGGCATCGCCGGACTGCTGTCCGGCGCCTACCTGAAGAAGGCCGGCGTGGCCGATGTGCGGGTCATCGAGATGGGCGGCGACTTCGGCGGCGTCTGGTACTGGAACCGCTTCCCCGGAATCCAGTGCGACAACGATGCGTACTGCTATGTCCCGATGCTCGAAGAGCTCGACTTCATCCCGTCCAAGAAGTTCGCCGACGGCGCCGAGATCTTCCAGCACTGCCAGAACATCGGGAAGCACTTCGGCCTCTACGACGGGGCGATCTTCTCCACCCAGGTGCGCACCGCCTGTTGGGACGAGGAGATCAAGCGGTGGCAGCTGACGACGAACCGGGGCGACGAGCTGCGGGCGCGTTTCGTGGTGATGGCGCAGGGCTCCTACAACCGGCCCAAGTTGCCCGGCATCCCGGGCATCAAGGACTTCATGACCGCCGGCGGCCATGTCTTCCACTCGGCCCGCTGGGATTACGACTACACCGGCGGTGATGCCGACGGTGGCATGGACAAGCTGGCCGACAAGCGCGTGGCTCTGGTCGGCACCGGCGCGACTGGTGTGCAGCTGGTCCCACATTTGGGCCGGGATGCCAAGCAGCTCTACGTCTTCCAGCGCACACCATCGTCGGTGGACTTCCGCGGCAACGAGCCCACCGACCCGCAGTGGGCTGCGTCGCTGCAGCCGGGTTGGCAGGCCGAACGCAAGCGCAATTTCCACCGCTGGTCGCCGTTCGAGGGCGTGGTGTTCGACGCGCCCGATTTGGTGTGCGACTTCTGGACCGAGCTGGGGCGCAACCTGACCGCGCGGATCGGCGCCAGCCCCGACCCGACGGCGCTCGGCGTCGAGGAGATCATGGCGATGCGGGAGGAGGAGGACTACAAGATCATGGAGCGGCTGCGCCGCCGGATCGTCGACATCGTCGAGGATCCGGAGACCGCCGAGGTGCTCAAGCCGTACTACCGGTTCATGTGCAAGCGCCCGACTTCCAGCGACACCTACCTGCCCGCGTTCAATCGGCCCAACGTGACGCTGGTCGACGTGGCCGAATCCAAGGGTGTCGAAAAGCTCACGGAGAAGGGCATTGTCGCGGGCGGCGTTGAGTACGAGGTCGACTGCGTCATCTTCGCCAGTGGTTTCGAGATCTCTACGGAGATCAGCCGGCGGTACGCGATGGACGTCATCGAGGGGCGCGGTGGGGTATCGCTGTTCGACCACTGGCGTGACGGGTTCGCGACCCTGCACGGGATGACAAGCCGCGGATTTCCCAACCAGTTCCACACCGGCTTCATCCAGGGCGGCGTGTCGGCCAACACCACCGCGATGTTCGAACAGCAGGCCGAGCACATCGCCTACGTCATCGCCGAGGCCCTCAAGCGGGGAGCGACGGTCGTCGAACCCAGTCAGGAGGGGCAGGACGGCTGGGTGAACACCATCCGGGAGCTGGCATTCGACAACTCGGCGTTCGACCTATCTTGCACGCCAGGGTATTACAACAACGAGGGCCGCGGATTCGGCGACGCCAGCCGCTCGTTCCTGGGTGAGGTGTACTCGCCGGGATTCTATGCATTCGAAGACCTGCTGCGTGACTGGCGCGCTGCGGGTGACATGAAAGGGCTGGATCTGCGATGACGGCATCGACGACAACACTGACCACCCGCGATCTCACCGAGCGCATCGGAACCGAAGTCCTCGCAGACAAGGCGGCGTTGCTGAGCGGTGCCCATGCCGGCGCCATCCGGGAGCTACTGGAACAGCGGGGTGTGCTGGTGTTCCCGAAGGTCGGATTCTCCGACGCCGAACAGGTCGCGTTCACTGAGACACTCGGAACGCTGGCGCCCGAACGCGACGGCGAGGCCGTCTACGACGTCACGCTGGACACGACCGTCAACAAGCAGGCCGACTACCTCAAGGGTTCGTTCTACTGGCACCTGGACGGAACGATGAACGAGGTGCCGATCCTGGCCTCGCTGCTGTGCAGCAAGGTGCTGCCTGCCGACGGCGGTGGGGACACCGAGTTCTGCAACACCTACGCGGCCTACGACGATCTGCCCGACGACGACAAGCAGCGGCTGGCGTCGTTGCGGGCGATGCATTCGGCGTGGAACTCCCTGCTGTACTACGACCCCGAGCCGGAGTTCGCGACGCTGCGTCAGATGATGGCGATCGGTGAGCGCGAGTTGCCGCTGGTGTGGGCGCACCGCTCCGGCCGCAAGTCGCTGATCCTGGGCTGCACCGCCAGCCACATCGTGGGGATGGACTACTCCGAGAGCACCGGGACCCTGGTGCGGCTGCGTGACTGGGCCACCCAGCCGCGGTTCGTCTACCGGCACCGCTGGTCGGTAGGCGACCTGGTGATGTGGGACAACACCGGCACGCTGCACCGGGCGCGACCCTACGATCCCGCTTCCGGCCGGATGCTGCACCGCACCAAACTCGCCGGCGAGGAACCGTTCGCTTGAGCCGAACCCACCCAGCAGGTCTGAGCTTCGACGGCCGCGTCGCCGTCGTGACCGGTGCCGGGCGGGGCCTGGGCCGCGTCTACGCCGAACTACTGGCGGCCCGCGGTGCTGCCGTGGTCGTCAACGACACCGGGGCCGACCTGACCGGTGACGGCGCCCGCGACGATCCGGCCGAGCAGGTGGCGGCACAGATCCGGGGGGCCGGCGGCGACGCGGTGGCCTGCACCGCGTCGGTGGCCACACCCGACGGCGGCGAGGCGATCATCGGCGCCGCCCTGGAGCATTACGGGCGGGTCGACGTCCTGATTCACAATGCCGGAAACGTCCGCCGGGCCCCGTTGCGCGAGATGAGTTCGGAGGATTTCGACGCGGTCCTGGACGTCCACCTGCGTGGCGCGTTCCATGTGGTGCGGGCGGCCTTCGGTGCCATGTGTGACGCAGGCTACGGTCGCATTGTGTTGACCTCCTCGATCGGCGGAATCTACGGCAACACCGGCGTGGCCAACTACGCGGCCGCGAAGGCCGGCGTGATCGGGCTGAGCAACGTCGCGGCGCTGGAGGGCGCAGCCCACGACGTCCGGTGCAACGTGGTGGTCCCGGCGGCGGTGACTCGGATGGCCGAGGGTATCGACACCTCGGCGTACCCGCCGATGGAACCCGAACTGGTGGCGCCGGTGGTCGGCTGGCTCGCGCACGAATCCTGCTCGGTGACAGGGGAAGTACTGATCGCCCTGGCCGGGCGGGTGGCCCGGGCGGTGGTGGCCGAGAGCCCCGGGGTGTACCAGCCGTCGTGGACGGTCGAGGAGGTCGGCGACCGGATCGCCGAGGTCCGCGACATCGGTGCGCCGGTGATTTTCCCGGTGGTGCCGGACGGTCACGCCGACCACATCCGGTACAGCTTCGCGATGGCCCAAACGGAACGACCCGAGAAATCCCAGTAGTCGAAGGAGTGTTGTGATGCGCGAATACACCCAGTTCTACATCGACGGCCGGTGGGTGGACCCGGCCGAAGCGAAGACGCTCGACGTCGACAACCCGGCCACCGAGAAGGTCTGCGGCAAGATCTCCCTCGGTACGGCGGCAGACGTCGACCTGGCGGTCGCGGCGGCCCGGCGGGCCTTTGACAGCTGGTCGCAGAGCAGCCGGGCCGAGCGGCTGGATCTGCTGCAGGCGATCCTCGCCGAATACCAACGGCGCAGCGGCGACCTGGCCGACGCGGTCAGCGAGGAGATGGGGGCACCGCCCAGCCTGGCCGCCGGGGTCCAGGTCAATCTCGGGGTCGGTCACCTCGTCACGGCGATCGACGCGCTGAAGAACTTCTCGTTCAGTGAGCAGCGCGGCGACACCCTGGTGGAGCGCGACCCGATCGGGGTATGCGGTCTCATCACCCCGTGGAACTGGCCGCTGAACCAGATCGCGGTGAAGGTCTACCCGGCGTTGTCCACCGGCTGCACCATGGTGCTGAAGCCCTCTGAGGTCGCGCCGTTCTCGGCCTACATCTTCACCGAGATCATGGACGCCGCAGGTGTTCCGGCCGGCGTGTACAACATGGTCAACGGTGACGGCCCCGGAGTGGGGGTGGCGCTGTCGCGGCACCCGGACGTCGACATGGTGTCGTTCACCGGCTCCACCCGCGCCGGCGTCGCGGTGGCCGAGAACGCCGCGCCGACCGTGAAGCGGGTGACCCAGGAGCTGGGCGGCAAGAGCGCCAACATCGTGCTCGACGACGACGCCTTCGTCGACAGCGTCACCGCCGGGGTGTCGACCATGATGGTCAACTCCGGGCAGAGCTGTAACGCGCCGTCCCGGATGCTGGTGCCGAACTCCCGGATGGACGAGGCCATCGCGATCGCCCATGCGGTCGCCGAACAGGTGAAGGTCGGCGACCCCGACGATCCGAAGGCGATCGGCCCGGTGGCGTCAGCGGCGCAGTTCGCCAAGGTGCAGGGCCTGATCGAGCAGGGCATCGCCGAGGGTGCCACCGTGGCCGCCGGCGGCGCCGGCCGGCCGGCCGGGCTCGACACCGGTTATTTCGTCCGGCCGACGGTCTTCGCGCGCGTGACGAACCAGATGACGATCGCGCGCGAAGAGATCTTCGGCCCGGTGCTGTGCATCCTCGGCTATGACGACCTCGACGAGGCCGTCGAGATCGCCAATGACACCGAGTACGGTCTGGCCGGCTACGTCTCGGGCGTCGACATCGACGCCGCGCGGGCAATCGCCCGCCGGATCCGGGCCGGCTGGGTGGCGATCAACCACGCCTTCGATCTGAACGCACCGTTCGGCGGCTACAAGCGCAGCGGCAACGGCCGCGAGTGGAGTGACGCGGGCTTCCAGGAGTACCTGGAGGTCAAGAGCACGCTGGGATACGGGGCGTAATCACTCGTAGTGCACGGTGATCGAGCCGCCCTCCGGCACACCCTGGCAGGTCAGGATGTAGCCGTCGGCGATCTCGTCGTCGTCGAGCACCGTGTTGGCGATCATGGTCGCGCTGCCGTCGGTGATCTGGGCGATGCAGGTGCCGCAATTGCCGGCCTCGCAGGAGAACGGCGGTGCCAGGCCCGCCCGCCGGGCGCTGCCCAACAGCGTCTCGCCGGCGACGCGGGGCACCGATGCGGTCTTTCGTCCGAGGTGGATCGTCACGGTGCCCTCCAGCGCGGCGGCGGCGCCGGCGTCGGCCGGCGGCGGGCTTGCCGCCGGGGTGGCGGGATCGAAGTCCTCGGCGAAAAGCCGTCCCGGGCCGGGCCAGCCGGCCCGCACCACCGCCATGAAGCCCTCCGGGCCGCACAGGTAGCAGTCCGCACCGGTGTCGGCGCCCACGAACGCGGCCACCGTGGCGGTGTCGAGCAGTCCGTGCTCGGTGTCGCGATGGCGCTGGATCGACAGCCGGCCGGGATGCTGGGCGGCGAGCTCGGCGAGGGCGTGGTCGAAGATCGCCGACGAGGAGTCCCGGTCGGCGCACAACAGCCGCACCGCGCGGTCGGTGGTGGCCAGGGCGCTCTTGGCCAGGGACAGGATCGGCGTGATGCCACTGCCGCCGGCGAAGCCCAACAGGGGAGCGTCCGTCGAGTCCAGGCAGAAGGTGCCCGTCGCGCGGGTCATGGTCAACTCGTGTCCTTCGGTCACGTTGTCCAGCAGCCAGTTCGACACCCGGCCGCCCGGAACCCGTTTGACGGTGGTCATCAGCTCGGTGTCGGTCTCCGGAGCGCTGGACATGGAGTAGGACCGGTACAGCTCCTCGTCGCCGACCTGTACCCGCAGCGTGCAGTACTGGCCGGCCCGGTAGTGGAACGGAGCCTCGTGGGGGGCCAGCACGAAGGTGCGGGCGTCTGCGGTCTCGGTGATGACCCGCGTCACGGTTGCCCGCTGGAACATCTGCGTGGCCGTCATGTGCACTCCTTACGGCTTGCGTTCTTCGCAAGTGAGAATATTATTCTCTCAAACCGATAGGATGTTCTCAAATGTTTTCCGGATCGCCCACCGCGGTGCTTGTGTTCGAGGACCGGCAGTACACGCTGCCGGAACTCGACGCGCGGTCCGGCGGCCTGGCCGCGGTGCTGGCCGCCGGCGGGGTGACCGCCGGTGGGCGGGTGGCCCTGATGGCGTCGAGTCGGCCGGAGTTCGTCGTCGCACTGCACGCCATCTGGCGCCTCGGTGCGGCGGCCGTCCTGATCAGCCCCTCCTGGAAACGCGACGAGGTGGCGCACGCCCTTGCGCTGACCCGGCCCGAACACGCACTCGGCGACCACCCGGTGCTGGCCGAACTGATGGCGATGCGCCGGCTGGACGATCCGGTACCCGCCGGCGAGCTGATCGGCGACCCGCCGCCGGGTGACGCCGACGCCCTGCTGGTGTTCAGTTCCGGCACCACCGGGCTGCCCAAAGCGGTTCGCCACACCCACGATTCGCTGCGTGCCGCGGTTCGGCACTGGCGGGATGCGCTGCGCCTGACCGCCGCCGACCGGATCCAGGTGATGACACCGCCGTCGCACATCCTGGGCCTGCTCAACATCCTCACCGCCCTGCACGTCGGGGCCCGGCTGCGGCTGCACCGCCGATTCGACATCGATGCGATGCTGGCCTCGATCGAGGCCGACCGGATCACGGTGGAGATGGCGGTCGCGCCGATCGCGCTGGCAATGGCCGCACACCCGGACCTGGAGTCGTTCGACCTGTCCTCGCTGCGGTTCATCGTGTGGGGCGCCACTCCGGTGACGGCCGCGGTCGCCGACACCGTCACCCGTCGCGCCGGGGTGCGCTGGGTTCCGGCCTACGGAACCAGTGAGCTGCCGGTGATCGCGTGCAGCCCGCTCGACGGTGCGGTGCTCGACGACGCGGTTCTGAACACAGTCGGGCGCCCGGTGTCCGGGGTGGATGTACGCGTGGTGGAGGCCGACACCGCGGCCCCGGTGGCGTCGGGCCAGGTCGGTGAGATCCTGGCCCGGTCCGACTCGCTGATGGTCGGCTACCTGCCGGCCGACGCAGGCTCGGAAGTCTTGCGCGACGGCTGGTTTCGCACCGGTGACATCGGTTACCTCGACGGTGACGGCTGGCTGCGGATCACCGACCGGGCCAAGGAGATGATCAAGGTCCGCGGCTTTCAGGTCGCCCCCGCCGAGATCGAAGCGGTGCTGCACGCGCATCCGGCCGTCATCGACTGCGGGGTGTTCGGGGTACCGGACCCGGTCGACGGGGAAGCCGTCGTCGCGGCGGTCGCACTGCGCACCCCGGTCGGCGAGGACGAACTGGCGACGCTGGTCGGCGAGCGGCTCGCGTCGTATAAGCGCCTTCGCCGGGTGGTGGTGGTACCCGAGATACCCCGGCTGCCGTCCGGGAAATTGTTGCGTCGAGTTCTTAAGGAGCGCCTATGGATGTCCGGCTGACTGCTGAACAGCGACAGCTGCGGGATGCCGCGGCCAAACTCGCCGATGACCTGGGTCTGGGCTCCGTCGCCGATCTCGACGACGCCAATCGGGTGCAGCGGCTGGAGAGCACTGTCGCCCAGACCGGTTGGCGCTCGCTGCGCACCGACGGCGCGTCCGGTGTCGAGGTGGCTGTCGTCGCCGAGGAGTTCGGCCGGGGCCTGGTCGACGTGCCGTTCCTCGGTCGCGTGCTCGCCGATGATCTCGGACGCCATGTCAGCCTTGGATCCGGCCCACACACGGTTGCGGTGGGGGACCGGGCCATCGAGGCCGACGGTGCGGTCGCTGCGGTGATGGTGCGCGACGGCGTCGTGCTGACCGCGCCGCTGGCCGCGGTACAGGCCGGCGCCGACCTGACCAGGGCCGGCGCCGGCCTGACACAGGCTCCGCAGCCGGTCGGGGAACTGCCCGCCGAAGAGGCATTGCGTTGGCAGGCACTGGCTTTGGTGACCACCTGCGCCGACCTGGTCGGCACCGCGCGCGGTGCACACGCACTGGCATGCGACTACGCCAAGATCCGCGAACAGTACGGCAAACCGATCGGTTCCTATCAGGCCGTCGGCCACCTGTTGGCCGAGGGTCTGGCGTTGATCGAAGGCTCGATCAGCGTGTTGCGGCACGCCGCCTGGTCGGTCGACGAGACAGCCGGCGCCGAGGCGGTACACGCCGCCCGCATCGCGAAGATCTACTGCGCACGCGCCGCCCGGACCGTCTGCGAGACCTCGATCCAGGTTCACGGCGGTATCGGAAACACCTGGGACTGCCTGGCGCACGTCTATCTGCGGCGCGCGCTGGTGTCCACCGGTCTGTGGCCGGTGACGATGAAGGAGATCGCCGATGGACTTTCGTGACTCCGCGCCCGAAGCCGAGTTCCGCGATCGGTTGCGGGACTGGTTGAGCCGCAATGCGAGTACGTTCCCGGCAGCCGGGGACGACGAATACTGGACGCGTCAGGGCGAATGGCATCAGGCGCTGTACTCTGCCGGGTTCTTCGGGGTGTCCTGGCCGAGCCAGTACGGCGGGCAGGACCTGCCGCCGGTCTACGACGTGATCGTCGACGAGGAGCTGGCGCGAGCCGGAGCACCGCCGCGGCCCAGCCTCGGATATCTGGTCGTCGGGCTGGGCCGGCACGCCGGCGCCGAACTGCAGCAGCGCTTCCTGCCCGGCATGATCGACGGCACACAACGCTGGTGTCAGGGCTTCTCCGAGCCCGGCGCCGGCTCGGACCTGGCTTCGCTGACCACCACCGCAACTCGCGACGGCGACAACTACATAATCCAGGGCCACAAGATCTGGACCAGCTACTCCGATGTCGCCGACTGGTGCCTGCTGCTGGCCCGTACCGACAAGGACGCCCCTCGGCACCGGGGTATCTCGGCGTTCATCATCTCGATGCACCAACCCGGTATCGAGCAGCGGCCGCTGCGAATGATCAATGGTGTCACCACCGAATTCGGCCAGGTGCTCTTCGACGGCGCCACGGTGCCGGCGAGCCAGATGGTCGGAGAGCCGGGGGAGGGCTGGAAGCTGGCGATGACGGTGGTCGGCCACGAGCGCGAGCCCTCGACGCTGGGTTACTCCGCGCGCTACGGCAAGCTGGTCCGCCAGATGGCAGGACGGATCGACCGCGCCGGCATGGAGATTCCCGAGGACCTCGCCTGGGCGGCCGTGCAGACCGAGATGTTGCGGCTGCACGTGCGGCGCCGGCTGTCCGAGCAACTCGACGGGCTCAGTCACGGACCGGAGGGCTCGCTGGACAAGCTGCTGATGACCTGGGTGGAACAGTCCGTCGGCCACGCCGCGCTGGCCGTGGGTGGGACCGATGATCCCGACCTGCTCAGCGCCTACCTCTACAGTCGCGCCCAGAGTGTGATGGGCGGAACCTCGCAGATCCAGAAGAACATCATCGCCGGCCGAATCCTGGGATTGGGAGTTTGAAGAAAATGTATGACATGCCTGCCGAAATCGACGTCCGCGCCGAGGGGCCGCTGCGCATCATCACCCTCAATCGGCCCGGCGCGCTCAACGCGGTCAACGACGCGCTGCACACCGGGCTCGCGCAGCTGTGGCCGCGGCTGGCCGAAGACCGCGACGCGCGGGCGGCGGTACTGACCGGCAGCGGCCGGGCCTTCTCCGCCGGAGGAGATTTCAGCTATCTCGACGAGCTGCGAAACGACGAACAGTTGCGAGCCAAGACGATTGCCCACGGCCGGGACATCGTGCTCGGCATGGCGCGCTGCCGGACCCCGGTGATCGCCGCGGTCAACGGTCCCGCCGTCGGACTGGGTTGCAGCCTGGTCGCGCTGAGCGACATCGTCTATATGTCCGAGACCGCCTACCTGGCCGATCCCCACGTCCAGGTGGGCCTGGTCGCCGCCGACGGCGGCCCACTGACCTGGCCGCTGCAGATGAGCCTGCTGCTGGCCAAGGAGTACGCGCTGACCGGTGCCCGCATCCCGGCCACCCGGGCGGCGGAACTCGGCTTGGCCAACCACGTCGTGGAAGACCCGCTGGCTGAGGCGATCTCCTGCGCCGGCCGGATCGCCGAACTGCCCCGCCAGGCGGTGGAGAGCACCAAACGACTGCTCAACATCCACCTGGAACGAGCCGTGCTGGCCACCCTGGATTTCGCGAACATGGCCGAAGACCAATCCTTCAGGACCGACGATTTCGCGAACATCATCGATCGGCTCACCGCGAACAAGAACTGATGCTGCGATGACGGTCGCCGAGTTGCTCGCCGCGGCGCGGACCGGTTCGATCCGCGCCACCGGCCGGCTGCTCAGTATGGTCGAAGGAGATCGGCGCGCTGAGGTGCTCGATGCGCTTCCGCCCGCCACTACCCGAGTGATCGGGGTGACCGGTCCGCCGGGTGCGGGCAAATCGACCACGGTCGGAGCGCTGGTCGGAGCCTATCGACAACAGGGCATGCGGGTGGCGGTGCTGGCGGTCGACCCGTCATCGCCGTTCAGTTCCGGGGCGTTGCTGGGTGATCGCATCCGCATGGCCGCGCATGTCCAGGATCCCCAGGTGTTGATCCGCTCGCTGGCCGCGCGTGGCCACCTGGGCGGTCTGTCGGCGGCGGTTCCCGGGGCCATCCGGTTGCTCGCGGCCCTTGGTTATGACGTGCTGCTGTTGGAGACGGTCGGGGTGGGGCAGTCCGAGGTCGAAGTCGCCGCGATGGCCGATCCGACGGTCGTCGTACTCAATCCCGGTGCCGGAGACGCGATTCAGGCCGCCAAAGCGGGACTGCTGGAGATCGCCGACGTGGTGGTGGTGAACAAAGCCGACCGCGAGGGTGCGGCCCAGACGGTGCGTGATCTGCGGGCCGAGTTGCATCCCGCGGGAATTCAGATCCTCACCATGATCGCCTCGCAGGGGGAGGGCGTCGCGGATCTGGTGGAGGCGATCGACGCGCACCATCGCACCGACAGTCGCGAACGCCGGCTGGCCCGCACGCGGGCCCAGATTCTGTCGCTGGCCCAGACGCGGCTGCGCAGCCATCCCGAACTGGACCGGCTCGCGCAGCGCGTCGCCGACGGCGAAGCCGATCCGTACTCCGCCGCGGAGAGACTGTTAGCGGACTAGCCGATTGGCTAGTCTCGTCGCATGGCCGTCACCCCCGCCGCAAGCGGGTTCCGCTTCATCCCCCGCAGCGCGGCGCAGACCCGCATTCTCGATGCCGCGCTGCAGTTGATCGGTGAAAACGGTGTCGGCGGTACGTCGCTGCAGATGATCGCCGACATGATCGGGGTTACCAAGGCGGCGGTCTATCACCAGTTCAAGACCAAGGACGAGATCGTGGTCGCGCTCACCGAGCGAGAGCTGGGGGCCTTGGAGGAGGCTCTCGAGGCCGCCGAAGCCGAGCAGAGCCGACCGCGGGCCCGGGAACTGTTGCTCGAGGGCGTCATCGACATGACGGTGCGCCGGCGTGGCGTGGCCAGCACTTTGCAGTTCGATCCGGTGATCGTCCGGCTGCTGGCCGAACACCGGCCTTTCCAACAGTTCATCGCGCGGCTGTACGGGGTGCTGGTTGGTGAGGCCGGCGACGACGCCGTGGTGTCGGCGGCGATGCTGTCGGGCGCCATCGCCGTCGGGGTGATGCATCCCCTGGTGGGGGACATCGACGATGACATCCTGCGCACTCAATTGCTCCGCCTCACCAAGCGGTTCATCGAGCCCAGATGACTTCGCCGCCAGGCGTTGACCGTCGAATAGCCGATCGGCTACCTTTCGAATAGCCGATCGGCTAGGGGTGGAAGGGGATGAGTGCCATGCAGATACTCGCCGAGGCGGAGGAGACACCGCAGGCCGCCGCATTCCGCGCCCAGTTGGTGTTGCTGTGGTCCGGCCCGGCGGTCGGCGCGGTGCTGCTCGTGCTGTTCGCAACCTTCCCCGGGTTCTTCCCGCCGATGTCCCCGACCATGTCCGCGGTGCAGGTGGCGCAGTTCTACGACCAACACCGGTCGTGGATCCGGCTCAGCATGGTCGGATTCAACCTCTGCGGCATCATGATCGTGCCGTTCCTGGTGCTGATCGTGGGCCAGATGAAACGGATGTCCACCCAGAGTCACGTGTTCGCCTACGGATACCTGGCCGCGGTGGTCAGCGGCGCAACGCTTTTCGCGCTGTCCAATATCTTCTTCGGGGTGGCGGCGTTTCGTTCGGACCGCAGCCCCGAGGTGATCGAGGCGCTCAACGATCTGGCGTGGATGTCGTTCATCGCACCGGTCGGGATGATCGTGGGGCAGTTCGCCATGCTGGCGTGTGCGGTCTACGCCGACCGGGGTCCCCGTCCGGTCTTCCCGCGCTGGGTGGCCCACCTGTCCGTGGTCACCGCGTTGGCGATGCTGCCGTCGGTCGCCGCGATCGTGTTCAAAACCGGGCCGCTGGCCTGGGACGGTCTCATCTCGTTCTGGGTGCGTAACGGGGCGTTCGCGGTATTCGTGTTCGCGATGTTCTTCGCGCTACGAGATGCCCTGTACCGGCAGGGCGTTGCCGAGGGTGTGCTGCGGTGAACATCGCCACCCTGCTCTACGGCGACGACGTCGCAGCCACCCCGCCGCCCGATGCGGGCAAACCCGATGTGCGCCTGGTGTGGTGGATCTTCGTGGTGTTCTACGGGCTGATGGGCTTGGGGGTGTGCCTGCTGGGCCGGGTGACGCCGCCGCCCCGGCCCGACGTGGGCCCGGAGGCGATGCAGGCCTGGTTCGCCCAGCACGCGACCAGCATGCACTTCGGTTTTGTGTTGCTGCTGGCCATCACCGGCGGCGCCGCGATCTCCAACGGCCTGGTCGGCTACCACATGATGCGGATGACATCGGGCTCGGTGCTGGCGTACGCCTACATCGGCGGGATGGCGGTCGGAGCCGTCCCCGGCTTCCAGATGGTGATCCTGTGCTACTCGCTCGGGGCGTTCCGGCCGGACCGTGACCCGGAGATGGTGCGGTTCTTCTACGACCTGGGAATGTTGTCCTACAACGGCTCGCTGGGCTGCTTCACCGCCGCATACTTCAGCCTGGCCATCGCGATCTTCTACGACAAGAACAACATCTTCCCCAAATGGTTTGCCTACGTGAGTATCTGGCAGATCGTCACCGAGGTGATCGCCAGCCAGATGTGGCTCTTCGACTCCGGTGCGTTCGCCTGGAACGGGATCATCACGTTCTACATCGCGGTCGTGGTGTTCTGCGTCTGGTTGGCGGCGCTGATCGCATTCCTACAGGTGACGGGCGCTCGCGAGCCCGTCGACTCACCACCGATCGTCTGACTGTAGTGGCTGGGGGCGCATTCATGACGGACCAACGAACTCGGCGTCGGGTGGAGGCCGGCGGCCGGCGGCGCCCGTCGACTCACCTGCCCGGTGACGGGCACATGTGGTTCATGGTGCTGGGTGATCTGTTCATCTTCGGCTGTTACTTCGTGGCGTACATGGTGTTCCGGGCGAAGGCGCCCGCGGAGTTCCTGGCCGATCAACAGCACCTGAACATCACCCTCGGCGTCGTCAATACCATCGTGCTGATCACCAGCTCGTGGCTGATCGTCGAGAGTGTGCACGCGGCCCGGGCCGGAAATCGGGGCGGCGCCATCGGCCTGGTCCGCGGGGTGATGTTCTGCGGTGTGCTGTTCGCGGTCATCAAGGTCTATGAATGGGCCGCTGAGATCCAAGCGGGATACACCAATTCGAGTACCTTCTTCAGCTTCTACTACGTCCTGACCGGGGTGCACCTGTTCCATGTGGCCCTGGGCCTGATCATTCTCGGCGTGGTGATCCGCGACCTGCGCAATCCGCGCCGGGCCCGGGTCAGCATGGTCGAACAGGGCGCGACCTATTGGCACATGGTCGATCTGCTCTGGGTCGTGATATTCGCACTGCTCTACGTGATGAGGTGAATTGGCGTGACCGCACAGCCACAGTCGATGTTCGCCCACCGGCCCGAGCGTCTGACCACCCTCACCTGGCTGGTGCTGGTGGCCATCACCGCACTGGCCTGGCGGCTTTCGCCGGGGCACGCCGGCAGGCATGTCGAACCCAGCATTCCCATCACCTGCCTGGTGATCGCGCTGTCGGCCGTCAAGGCCCGGTTGATTATCAGCAACTTCATGGAGGTGCGAACGGCGCCGATCTGGCTGCGCCGCGCCACCGATGTCTGGCAGGTGCTGCTGTGGGCGTCGGTGCTGGTGATCTATCTCTGGTGAGCCCGGCCGCGCGGCAGGGTCAACGACAGATCGTTGTAGGTGGCGATGCCGGACTCGGCGGCGACCACGGCCGGAATGGCGTTGATCGGCGGCATCGCCGTCATGATGTGGCCGAGCTCGAAGAAATCGTCGATGCTGGTGGCGTTTTCGATCATGTCCTGCGGCGGGGTGAAGCCGACCTGCATGTTCACCGTAGGGCGTCCGTCGATGGTGATCTTCCAGCCGTCGCCGTCCATCTGCCAGTCCGGCTCCAGCGTCTGACCCTTGCGCCATCGGACATTGATGTCGATGACCGTCTTCCCGTCGACGATGCCCCGCCAGCTGGCGAACACACCGGCCACGTGACCGGCCGGGATCGTCCACGATGCCATCGGCAGATCCGCTGTGGTCTGGGCGTATTCGGCGACACAGGTGATCTCATCGAGTTCGACGCCGATCGCGTCGGCCACCAGTCGGACAGCTTCGGCGAAGACCGCCGTCCCGTTGGCGGCCATCGGCGCCAGGCCGGGGTCGTCGATCGCGGTGCCGAATCCCACCGGACGTTCGGTGTCGGGGGAGTCATACAGCGTGGTGTCCGCCGACTCGGTGATGGTCACCTTGTCGACCCGGTCGCAGCCCGTCGCCGCGACGATGGCCAGCAACTCGGCGAAGCCCGGGCTGACGCCGGAGCCGAACAGGGTGGAATCGCCGTCGCGGCAGGCCTTTTCGAGCCTGTCCCGGTCACCTCCGAGGTTGTGCCCGGTGATGAACGACGCCGAGGTCACCACGTTCACGCCCGCGGACAGGATCTCCACCAGCTCGTCGACGTTGATCCACATCGGGTTGTAGACGACGCAGTCGGGTTTGAGCGCCAGCAGTGCCGCGGTGTCGTGGGTCGCGGTGACGCCGAGCGGCGCGATGCCGGCCAGCTCCCCGGCGTCCCGGCCGGACTTGTCGGCCGACCACGCGAAGAGCCCGACGAGTTCGTAGTCGGGACTGGCGGCGATCGCCCTGACCGCGCTCTTTCCGACGTTGCCGGTGGTCCACTGGACGATCCGATACGGGGTGTTCGGCGTGCGTGCCATGTCGTCGATCCCGGCTACATCTGGGTCCAGACGATCTTCGTCTGCAGGTAGGTCTCGATGCCGGCCTTGCCGGACTCCAAGCCCCAGCCGGACTGCTTGTAGCCGCCGAACGGCATCGAGTGGTCGAACTGCATCTGGCAGTTCAGTCCCACGGTTCCGGCCTTGAGCCGCTTGGCCAGTCGGTGTGCCCGGCCGAGGTTGGTGGTCCAGGCTGTGGCGGCCAGTCCGTAAGTGCTGTTGTTGGCCAACGCGATCGCCTCGTCGTCGTCGTCGAACGGCAGGATCGTGACCACCGGGCCGAAGATCTCCTCCTGGAACAGCCGGCTGGAGTCGGGGTCGACGCCTGTGACCACGGTCGGGTGCACGAAGTAGCCCTTGCGGTCCAGCCGGTGGCCTCCGGTGACGAGCTCGTTGCCGTCGGCCTTGCCCTGCTCGAGGTAGCCGAGCACCCGGGTGAGCTGCTTCTGGCTGATCAGCGGACCGACCATGACGCCCTCGTCCTTGGGGCCGCCGAGCTGCATCATGTTGGCCATGTTGGCGATGCCTTCGACGACCCGCTCGTAGACACCGCGCTGGGCGAAGATGCGCGAACCGCACACGCAGGCCTGCCCGGAGTGCACGAAGGTGCCGAACGCCGCCATGCTGATGGCCATGTCCAGGTCGGCGTCGTCATAGATCAGCACCGGGGACTTTCCGCCGAGCTCGAGGGTCACCTTGTTGAGATTGCTTGCCGCCGAGGCGCGGACGATCTCCCGACCGACCTCGGTCGATCCGGTGAACGCCACCTTGTCGACGTCGGGGTGCGCGGTGATCGCCGCACCGGCGGTGTGGCCGTAGCCGAGCACCATGTTCACCACGCCGTCGGGAACCCCGGCCTCATGCAGGATGCGGTTCAGGACCAACGCCGAGAGCGGGGTCTCCTCGGCCGGCTTGACGACGCTGCTGCAGCCCGCGGCCAGCGACGGTGCCAGCTTGGCGCAGAAGTTGAACACCGGCCCGTTCCACGGGAAGATCAGTCCCACAACGTCGTAGGGCTCGCGCATCGTGTAGACGTGTTGGTGCGACTCGATGCCGGTCAGGCCGCCGGTGTTCACGTCGCGCGCGATGCCGTCGATCTTGGTGCACCAGCCGGCGTAGTAGCGGAACCACTCCGAGCCGACCTTGGTGATGATCGCGGCCTGGGAGGCCGGGATGCCGGCGTTGATGGACTCGAGTTCGGCCAGCACCTCGGCGTTCTCGTCGATCAGGTCGGCGATCTTCCACAACACCCGGGCCCGGTCGTAGTCGGCCATGCCTGACCACACGCCGGACTCGGCGGTGGCCTTGGCCCGGGCGACCGCGTCGTTGACGGCCTCGGGCCCGCAGTCGGTGAACTCGCTGATCTGCTCTTCGGTGGCCGGATCGATGATCGGGATCACGTCACCGGTGCCGGGGACCTTCCGGATGTCATCCAACACCGTCTGCACCGACATGGAAAATCCTCTTCTCGTTTACCGATAATTACGTTCGCAGATGAGAGTATGCGCTTCGTCATCCGATGTCCAGGGTTGGTCGCGCGATGTCAGGGTTGGTCGCGGCCGCGGACCGGCACGACGAATCCGCGCGCCTACCGAATCGATCGGGCGCGCTGGTGGGGGTGAGGGTCAGTTACGGCCGAAGCCGTGCGCGCAGAAGTCCCAGACCTCGTCCGCGGTCAGCGGGTTGACCGCCGGATCGGTTGAGGCGGGGCTGGATTGAGCGTTGAACAGCACCGTCTGCATGATCATGGCCGCCACTCGCCGGGGGTTGGCGCCGGGGCGCAACTGGCCGGCGTCGGCTGCCTGTTCGGTCAACTCGGCGAGCAACGACAGCAGCGGGGCGTGGGCGATTCTGACCTCGGTCGGGTGGGTCAGCAGCAGGCTGGGTGCGAAATCGGAGAACAGCGGACGCTTGGCGGCCGGGTCCGGGCGCGACGACTCGAAGAGTAGCTCCACGGCGACCTTGAGGCGTTCCATCGGATCGCTGTGGTTGGCCGTCGCGGCGCGGATCTGGTCGGCCGCGCGGCTCAGGGCGTCCTCGAACAGGGCCAGCAGCAGCTCGTGTTTGCCGTCGAACTGCAGGTAGAAGCTGCGCAGTGACTGGCGGGAGCGGTCGACGACCTCCTGAACGGTGAAGTCGGTGCTGCCCTTTTCGATGATGATCGACTGAGCGGCGTCGAGAAAGCGCTGGACGCGCTGCGCTGCGCGAATCTTCGCGGTCTTGATGGAGCGTTCGACCGCGCGCTGCTTCCAGGCCGGTTCTTCACTCGGACTGGTCACCGGCACTCCGGACGGTGGGGTGGCCGAGACATAGCGCAACTGTACTGGACGGTAATCGACGGGCGACGCGCCGCACCGGCAGACGGCCGACGCTTCTGAGATCGCAACTTCTCCATCCGAGAATGATATTCTCATTACTGCGTCTATGGAAGCGGACTCGCAACATCCGAGCCGATCCGGATCGGGACATCCCGGGGCGCCCGAACCGAGGAGTGTCGGTGCAACTCACCTTCGATACCGATATCGAGAATTTCCGGGCGGAGTTCGCCGCGTTCCTCGACGAGCATCTGCCCGCCGAGGCCGACACCATCGAACGCTCCCGGTCCTGCTCGCACGTGCCGGAATGGGCGCGCCGCTGGCAGCGACTGCTGTTCGACAACGGTTGGCTGCTGCCCGGCAACCCACCGGAGTTCGGCGGCCGCAACGCCACGATCCTGCAGCAGTACGTGCACTCCGAAGAGTTGTCCCGGCGCCGGATCTACCCCAGCTTCAACCCGCAGGGGGTCGGCATCATCGCGGCGTCGCTGCTGTCGTTCGGCACCGAGGAACAGAAGCGGCGCTGGGCGGTGCCGATCCTGCGGGCCGAGATCAGTGCGTCGCTGGGCATGAGCGAGCCCGGCGCCGGCTCGGACCTGGCCGGATTACAGACCCGCGCGGTGCTTTCCGGGGACCACTTCGTGGTCAACGGCCAGAAGGTGTGGACATCGGGCGCCCACGACGCCGATGTGTTGTTGACGTTCGTGCGGACCGACCCGGACGCCCCGAAACACAAGGGCATCAGTGTGTTGCTGATCCCGACCGACGCACCCGGCGTGGTGCGGCGGCCGTTCGCCTCGGCGTGCGCGCACGATGACATCGATTTCAACGAGGTGTTCTTCACCGACGTCCAGGTGCCCGTGGAGAATCTGGTGGGTCCGCTCAACGGTGGCTGGGGGGTGGCCAACGGATCGCTCGGACATGAACGCACCCTGCTGTGGATGAGCTTCGCCGACCGGCTGCGCGATCTGATCCACGACTTCCGTCCGGCCGGGCCGCTGGACCGCGACCACTTCGCCACCCTGCTGATGGACAACCAGGCGCTGCGGCTGCTCGGTTCGGTGGCACTGGCCCAGGCGGCTCGCGGCGAGCAGGACGTCCCCGGACTGTCGGTGCTCAAGCTGCTGGGCTCCGAGGCGGTGCAGACCGCCGCCGAGCATGCGCTGAACGCGGCCGGTGTTGGCGCCCTGGCACATCCGGCCACCTCGGGGGTCTACACGCCGATGAACGAGGACCACGCGACCAGCAGCTGGTTCGACCGTTATCTGCGCAGTTTCTCCGGGACCATCGCCGGCGGAACCTCGGAGATTCAGCGCAACATCATCGCGCAGCGGGTGCTGGGACTGCCCCGGGGCTAGCGCGGACCTGGCGGCGGTGACGGCCGGACCAGAGGCTTACAGCTGCACCAGCCGGGGCGCCGAACCGCGGGCGCGCAGACCGCCGCCGACCTGGCGGGTCAACTCACGGGCATTGCCGAGCAGTCCGTCCAGCACCAGTACCCGTTCGATGTGCCGGTGCAGATCGTGTTCGGCGGTGAAGCCGACGCCGCCGAGCACCTGCTGGCAGTGCTTGGCCGCGGTCAGCGCGGCCTTGCCCGCGGCGGCTTTAGCCAGCATGGCGGTCAGGTCCGGACTGTCGACGACGGGCACGGTGAGGGTGGCCTCGGCACCCTCGATGGCGACCAGGGTTTCGGCGAGCCGGTGCCGAATGGCCTGGAAGGAGGCGATCGGTTTACCGAACTGCGCCCGGTCCAATGCGTGCTGTCGGGCCAGGGCCAGCATCGCCCGCGCCGATCCGACCAGCCACCACCCCACTGCGCGGCGCGCTTCACCCAGTCGCATCTGTTCCCCGCCGGGCACTCCGCGCAGCGGCAGCCCGCCGAGGACGGGATTGCCCTCGCGTTCGCTGCGTTCCCAGATCACCCAACTGCCGCCGGCATAGGGCAGCGGGGGAGTGCCGCCGGGCAGGCCGCCGATGGTCTCCAGTATCACGTCGTTGAGTACCGAGGCGTGCGCCCCGGTCTCCCCGAGGAGCCGGAACACCAGCGGGATCGCCATGTCCGGATCCTCGGAAAGCATTTCTGCCCAACCGAGTTCGCCCAGGGCCTGATCCAGTGCGGCGCCGGACGCCGAGGCCATGGTCTTGCGCAGGGTGTCTTCCAGCAGAGTGATCGAGGCGGCATCCATTCCGATGGTCATCGTCACTCCTTTCCGAGGTCGAGCAGTCGGCGGGCGATGATGTTGCGCTGGATCTCGGCGGTCCCGCCGTAGATGGTGGCCGCCCGGGAGTAGAGGTACTCGGAGCGCCACTGCGTCTCGTCCAGCTCGATCAGGCCCGGCAGCAGGTCGCGCGTGGTGTCATAGAGCAACTGTTCGGCGCTGGCCAGCAGCACCTTGTCGATCGAGGTGTCCGGGCCCAGCCGCCCGCCGTCGGCCAGCCGGTGCTGGGTGGCGCGGGAGCGGCAGCGCAGGGTGTGCAGCGCCAGAAACACCGCACCCAGCTCGTTGTCGACGGTCGCGCCCTGGCGCTTCACCTCGGCGATCAGCGCGTCGAAGCGCGCGTACAGGTAGGCGATGCGCTGCCAGAAGCACGTCGAGCGCTCATAGGGCAGCAGGTCCATGGCCAGCTGCCAGCCGTCGCCGGGCTTGCCGAGCATCCGCGAGCCGTCGACGACGACATCGTCGAAGTACACCTCGCAGAACTCGTCGACGCCGTGCATGGTGCACAGCGGGCGCACGTCGATACCGGGGGTGTCCATGTCGACGAAGAACGCGGTGATCGCCTGGTGATTCGGGGTCTCGGCCTCCCCGGTGCGGGTCAGCAGGATGCAGCGGTGCGAGTACTGGGCGAAGCTGGTCCAGACCTTCTGGCCGTTGATCACCCACTGGTCGCCGCGCGGGGTGGCCCGGGTGCTCAGTGATGCCAGGTCGCTGCCGGAACCGGGCTCGGAAAAGCCCTGACACCACTGTTCGCGGCCGGACAGCAGCCGCGGCAACATCTCTGCGGCCAGTTCCGGTGGCGCGTAGTCGATCATGGTGGGCGCCAGTACTTCCAGCATCGAGTACGGCCCGGGCTCGGCCAGCCTACGGCCGACCACCTCTTCGCCGACGACGGCCCGCAGCATCGCCGGACCGCCCAGCCCGCCGGCTTCGACAGGCCAGCCGTAGCGCATCCAATCGGCCTCGTAGAGGGCGGCTGAGACCCGGGCGAACTGCTTGAGGTGTCCTTGCAGTGAGTTGTCCGGTCCGGGGCTCAGGTCGTTGTCGTCGAGCCAGGAACGCAGATCTGCTTGGAATTGGGCGACATTCATGTCGGGTGCTGTTGGCCCGAGCGCTCCTCCGGCTGGCGCCGTCATCGTCATTGGGCTTCGGGCCGGCCGATGGCGTGCGGACGTCCGGCATCGTGCGTGCCGCTGCGCCGGATGAACGTCATCTTGCGGGTCCGCAGCCGCCAGCCGTCGGCGGTGCGCACATAGGTGTCGTTGTAGTAGCCGATCCGCATGTCGTGGCTGGCGTGGTCGATGAAGCACAGCGGCTGGGTGCCGGTCGCGCTGTCGCCGTCCAGCGCGATCACCGGGGTGCCGGTCATGAACAGGCCCTTGGGCGCGGCCTCGACCAGCACCGGAAACCGTTCCAGAGAATAGGTTTCGCCGAACGCGCTGTAGGTGCCGTCCGGGGTGAACACCGCCACCAGCCCGTCGATGTCGCCCTGGGTGATGGTCACCGCGTAGCGGGCCAGGGTCTGCTGGATCTCGACCAGGTCGTCAGTTCTTGTTGACATAAACCTTGCCGCCTTTCATGACGAACGCAACGTTGCGGGTGACGGTGATGTCGGACAACGGATCTCCCGGCACACCGATGATGTCTGCGAGCAGTCCTTCGGCCAGCCGGCCGCGGTCGTCGGCGTTGATCAACTCGGCTGCGGTCACCGTCGCCGCCTTGAGCACGGCGGCCGGCGGGATGCCCCATTCGACCAGGGTGACCAGTTCGTCGGCGTTGCGGCCGTGCGGGATGGCCGGCGCGTCGGTGCCGACGGCGATCTTGACCCCGGCCTCGTAGGCCGCCTTGAGCGAGGTGCGGGACTTGGGGAACATCTCGGCAGCCTTGGCCTGTAGTTCCGGTGGGGCTTTGGAGACGTCCATCGCCTCGGCCAGCCGGCGGGTGGTCACCAGGAAGCGGTCATTGTCGACGAGCATCTTGATGGCCTCGTCGTCCATCAGGAATCCGTGCTCGATGCAGTCGATCCCGCAGGCCACCGCGTGCTTGACCGCCTCGGCGCCGTGGGTGTGTGCGGCCACTCGCAGCCCGCGCCGGTGTGCCTCGTCGACGATCGCCCGCAGCTCCTCATCCGAATAGTGTTGCGCGCCCGCCTCACCGGTCAACGACATGACGCCGCCCGAGCAGCACACCTTGATCAGCTGAGCGCCGTGCTTGATCTGATAGCGCACCGCCTTACGGATCTCGTCGACACCGTTGGCGATGCCCTCCTCGACGGTCAGTTCCAGCACGCCGGGCATGAACGCGGCGAACATGGTCGGATCCAGGTGCCCGCCGGTGGGGGTGATCGCGTGACCGGCCGGCACCACGCGCGGCCCTTCGATCCAGCCGGCGTCGATCGCCTTGCCCAGCGCCACATCGAGCAGGTATCCGCCGGTTTTGACGAACAATCCGAGATTGCGCACCGTGGTGAAGCCGGCTCGCAGTGTGCGCCGTGCGTTGCCCACCGCGCGCAGCACCCGGGTCGGCGGATCGTCCTGAACCTGGGACAGGCCGGGGTTTTCGCCCCGGCCGCCCATCAGCAGGTTGACCTCCATGTCCATCAGCCCGGGCAGCAGGATCAGGTCGCCGAGATCCAGCACCTCCCCGTCGGCATCGGACGGCGAACCGCCGACGCCGACTATCCGGTCACCTTCGACCCGAATGACACCGGGCCGGATGATCTCACCGGAGTCGACGTCGAGCAGCCCGGCCGCCTTGAGCGTCAGCACCGTCAGACGACCGGTTCCCTGATGATGTCGATCCAGGCCGCGCCGCTGTCGGGCACCCGGGGCTGCTTCCACGCTTCGATCGGAAAGGACACCATCACCAGAGACTGCATCAGATGCATCAGCGTGCGGGCATCTTCGGGAAGATCGTCCAGATCGAACTTGTCCATGTAGGTGATCGCGTCCTGCAACCGGGGGAAGGCGGCGTCGTAGAACGTCTGCATCTCGGCCATGGTCGAGGCCAACCGCTTGGCGTAACGCTCCGGTTCGGTCGCCAGGTCCCAGTCGATGTGGGGCTGCAGGTCGGCGAAGTCAGCAGGTAGCGCCATTGGCGTGCTCCTTGTTCGTCATCTTGTCGGACTCGGTCTTGAGGTACTCGGCGACGTAGTCGCTGGCGGTCTTGTGCAGGTGACGCAGCAGAATCTCCTGGTCGCACAACAGGAATTTATCGACGACGCCTGTGCCGATCATGGTCTGCGTGGCTTCCAGGGTGTTGGCGTCCTGCAACGCGTATTCCTTGAAGGTCACCGCGGCCAACTCCTGGGCCAGGCGTTCGCGCGCATTGCGCGGCGGTACGAAGTACAGGCTCGCCTCGAAGATGTGCTTGTCGACGGCGGTCGGCCAGTACTGGTAGGTCAGGTACCAGCCCGGCTCCCAGAGCAGCACCATGAAGTTGGGGAAGAACACGAACGAGTCGATTCCCCACTTCGGCGCCCGCGCCGGGTTCACTCCCGGTGGAAGCGAATCCAGGCCTTCGATGTCCGGCTTGTCCCACGGCCCGAACAATCCGCTGCGCAGCGTCCGGTCCATCGGCTTGACCATGTTGAGGTCGGCCGGCGGCGACTGCCCACCCCAGGTGGAGATCACCGAGTGCGGCCCGGACAGCTCGTAGTGCAGCGCCTCGAAGCCGTGTTGCTGGATCTTGGCGGCCTCTTCCTTGGTGTACTGCCCCTGATGCAGGATCGGCGCGTGGTAGAACTCGGTGAAAGCGTCCATGAAAAGCTTCCAGTTGCTACCGATTTCGGCCTTGTAGGAGTAGACCTCGGTCATCTCGTGGAACGGGTATCCTTCGATGCCCTTGCCCAGCGGCCCAAGATATTCGTTCAGCGGCTCGGCGTTGTCGTCAAAGTTGACGAAGATGAAGCCCTCCCATACCTCGCAGCGCACGCTGACCAGGCCGTACTGGCTCTTGTCGACGTCGAAGAACTCGCCCTCCTGCTGGATGAAAGTGAGGTCGCCGTCCAGGCTGTAGCGCCAGGCGTGGTACTTGCAGGTGAACTGCCGGCAGGTGCCCTCGGTCTCCTCATTGGGGAAGTCGTTCCACACCAGCTTGTTTCCGCGGTGCCGGCAGATGTTGTGGAACGCCCGGACCACCCCGTCCTTGCCCTTCACGATGATCAGTGAGGTGCCCTGGCAGACCGAGGGGAGCTCCCGGGTGAAGTAGCTGCCGGTCTTGGGGAGCCGTTCGATGCGCCCCACGTTGAGCCAGGTGCGCTTGAAGATCGCCTTCTGCTCAAGCGCGTAGTGCTCGGGGTCGGTGGAACTCTTGTAGTCGACCGGGTCGGTCCCCAGGTCGGGATAGGCCTGAGTCCAGCTTCCTGCTGCGGGCTTGGGGAAATGTGCCACGGGTTTACCTCCCTGATTCGGGTTTCTGATCGAGTTCGACACCAAAAGTGTTGAAGGCCATGGCCAACATGCTGTAGCAGCCGACCGTGAAGACGAGTTCCATCAGCTGGTGCTCGTCCAGGTGTTTGGACAGGACCGCCTCGCTGGCCGGCGAGAGCCGGGACTCTTTGTCGAGTTCGTCGGACGCGTTGACGACCGCCTGGTGGAGTTCGTCGCGGCCGGCGCCGTGCTGCAGGTCTTCGATGTCGGAGTCGGTGAGGCCGGCTTCCTTGCCGATCGTCACGTGGTGAGCCCATTCGTACTCACAGTTCCGGCGGTAGGCGGTCCGTAGGATCGCGAGCTCACGCAGATGTCCGGGGAGCGTTCCGCGGTACAGCAGTTCGACGTTGAACTTGAGAAATACCCGGGCCAGCTTCGGGTGGTGGGCCAGCATGGTCATAGCGCTGCCGGCACCGCGGGGGTTGCGCCGGTCCGCGGTCAACACCTGGGCGAGGGCACGCTGAACCTCCTCGTCGTCCCACTGGGACTCCGTCAGCGGCGTCAGGCGCATCTGTTCCTCCTCGGTATGAGAATCACGTTCTCATATTTGACCAACAGATTTCCATGTTTTGCTCATTTGGTCAACACTCGGCCGTTCTTGCAGCTAGGGACGGTTGTTCCGGGGTGCTCCGCGGTGTCGCCGACGATGCGTCGGGCGAACCGGGCCGTCAGACACGTCAGAATGTTGATTCTCTGAAAGCGGGAAGATAGTTTTCATGTCAGACGCCGCATGTCAAACGTCGTTGGGCTCGCCCCGCAGCGCCGGCCCGGATCGGAGAAGGCCGTGAACAAGGACGACATGATTCTGGTCAGCGTCGATGACCACATCGTCGAACCGCCCGACATGTTCGCCAAGCACCTGCCGCGCAAGTACCTCGATGACGCGCCGCGGCTGGTGCACAACCCGGACGGCTCGGACAGCTGGCAGTTCCGCGACGTGGTGATCCCCAATGTGGCGCTCAACGCGGTCGCCGGACGCCCCAAGGAGGAGTACGGCCTGGAGCCGCAGGGCCTCGACGAGATCCGGCCGGGCTGTTACAACGTCGACGAGCGGGTCAAGGACATGAACGCCGGCGGCATCCTCGGGTCGATCTGCTTTCCGTCCTTCCCCGGTTTCGCCGGCCGACTGTTCGCCACAGATGACCCGGACTTCTCGGTGGCGCTGGTGCGGGCCTACAACGACTGGCACATCGACGAATGGTGCGGCGCATACCCGGGCCGTTTCATCCCGATGGCGCTACCGGTGATCTGGGACGCCCAGAAATGTGCGGACGAGGTGCGGCGGGTGGCCAAGAAGGGGGTGCACGCACTGACGTTCACCGAGAACCCGGCCGCGATGGGCTACCCGAGCTTCCACAACGAGTACTGGGATCCGTTGTGGCAGGCGCTGTGCGACAACGACATGGTGCTCAACGTGCACATCGGGTCGTCCGGGAAGCTGGTCATCACCGCGCCCGACGCGCCGATGGACGTGATGATCACCCTGCAGCCGATGAATATCGTGCAGGCCGCCGCGGACCTGCTGTGGTCTCGGCCGATCAAGAAGTACCCGGATCTCAAGATCGCCCTGTCCGAGGGCGGCACCGGGTGGATTCCGTACTTTCTGGAACGGGCGGACCGGACCTACGAGATGCACTCGACGTGGACCGGCCAGGACTTCGGCGGCAAGATCCCCTCCGAGGTATTCCGGGAGCACTTCTTGACCTGCTTCATCTCCGATCCGGTCGGAGTGAACCTGCGGCACGACATCGGCATCGACAACATCGCCTGGGAGGCCGACTATCCACACAGTGACTCGATGTGGCCGGGAGCGCCCGAGGAGCTGTGGGAGGTGTTGACCGCCAACAACGTCGCCGACGACGACATCAACAAGATGACCCATGAGAACGCGATGCGCTGGTACTCCTTCGACCCGTTCGCCCACATTCCCCGCGAGCAGGCGACGGTCGGTGCGTTGCGGGCCGCCGCGCAGGGTCACGACGTCTCGATTCGGGCGCTGAGTCACCACAAGGAGGGCCAGCGTCAGGCGAACGCGCTGACCGAAGCCGCCCGGGCCAACAGCTGAGCGTCACCCCGGTCCATGCCGCATCGGTGACGCGCCGGCGTTGACGCGCCTTGGGGCGTATGGAAGTCTGTCATTGGCAGAGAATTGCATTCTCATCTTTGAGAGCAATACATGCATCGGAGAGAGCGAGGCGGGTCGTGACGGATCCGGATGTGATCGACTTCTTTACCGACCAGGGCGTGGTCGACGACCCGTACCCATACCTGCGCGCGCTGTGGGAGCGGTCGCCGATCACCCCGGAACCGCATCATGGCGTGATGATGGTGACCGGTTGGGATGAGGCGTGCGCGGTGGCCGGCGACGCCGAGACGTTCTCCTCCTGTATCGCGGTGACCGGCCCGTTCCCCGGATTCCCGGTGCCGCTCGACGGCGATCTGGGCGGCGAGACGGTGGCCGGACTGATCGACAAACACCGCGACGAACTGCCGTTCAGCGACCAGCTGCCGACCCTGGACCCGCCCACCCACACCAACCATCGCGCGCTGCTGATGCGGCTGATCACGCCCAAGCGTCTCAAGGAGAACGAAGACGCGATGTGGGAGCTCGCCGATCAGGTGCTCGACGATTACCTCGCGTCGGGCTCCGGTGAGTTCATCGGCGGATTCGCCTCGCCCTTCACGCTTTTGGTGATCGCCGACCTGCTCGGCGTGCCCGACGAGGACCGCGACGACTTCGTCAACAACATGCACCACAACGTCGGCGGTGGGATCGGAAGCACCGACGCCAAAGCCCTGGCGCACAGCCCGCTGGAGTTCCTCTACGCCAAGTTCGCCGAGTACATCACCGACCGTCGCACCACGCCGCGCGGTGACGTGCTCAGCGGTATGGCGGAGGCGACCTTCCCGGACGGTTCTGTTCCCGAGCCGATGGATGCGGCCCGGGTTGCCACCAACGTCTATTCGGCCGGCCAGGAGACCACGGTGCGTCTGTTGGGATCCGCGCTGAAGACCATCGGTGAGCGGCCCGACATCCAGCAGCGCCTGCGCCGCGACCGCAGTCTGATCCCGAACTTCATCGAAGAGGTGCTGCGTTTCGAGAGCCCGGTCAAGGGTGACTTCCGGCTCGCCCGGGTCGACGCGGAGATCGGCGGGGTCCATATCCCGGCCGGCACAACGCTGATGGTGCTCAGCGCCGCGGCCAACCGTGATCCGCGCCGTTTCACCGATCCGGACACCTTCGATCCGGCTCGCACCAATGCGCGCCAGCACATCACCTTCGGGCGGGGTATCCACAGCTGCCCCGGATCGCCGCTGGCCCGGGCCGAGACCCGGATCGCGATCGAGCGCCTGCTGGATCGCACCTCGGAGATCACCATCTCCCAGGAGTCGCACGGTCCTGCCGGCGCCCGCCGATTCCGCTACATACCGACCTATATCCTGCGTGGGCTGATCGAACTCAACCTGGAGTTCACTGCGGTGGGGGAGGGGGCGCGATGAAAGCCTGGGTCGACCCGGATCGCTGTGCCGGGCACGGTATCTGTACCACGATCTGCCCCGAGGTGTTCGCCATCAACGCGGACGGGTATTCGGAGGTCACCGTTGATGAGGTGCCGCCCCAGTTCGAGAACGCCGTTCGCGACGCCATCAAGCAGTGTCCCGAACACGCCATCGACGATGTCACCGACGCACCGACTGAGGAGAGCTGATGACCAACGCGCCCAAGGGATATGTCATTGTGACCGAGGCGATCAACGACCCGGACGGCATGGTCGCGTACGGCAAGGCTGCCGGGCCGACGATGGCATCCGGCGGTGCGACGATCCTGGCCGTCGACACCCAGCATGAGCTGCTGGAAGGCGAATGGCACGGAAATCAAACCGTCGTACTGGAATTCGAAACCGTGGAAGCCGCCCGCGCCTGGTATCACTCCGAGGGCTACCAGAAAGCGGTGAAGTTGCGACAGGCCGCCGCCGACTGCAACGCGGTGATCCTGTCCGGGTTCCCGGCGCGTTAGTCGTCGCTCTCGACGATCGACAAAGCCTGTCGGGGACACCGACGGACCGCTTCACTGATGTCGTGTTCGGTCTCCGGTGTGACATCGGGCTTGAGAATGTGCAAGGTGTCCTCGTCGTCGAGGTCGAAGATCTCCGGGTTGATGCCCATGCAGATCGCGTTGGCCTCGCACAGCCCGTAATCGACCACCACCTGCCGTCGCTTGGTCATCGACACTCCTATCGCAACACGCGGACCGGAACGTTCTTGAATCCGGAGACGTTCTGCATGTTGACCCGCTGCAGGCCGGACCAGTCCACCTCGTAGCGCGGCATGAAATCCAGCAGATGCTCCAGTGCGATAGCGCTTTCCATCCGGGCCAGAGCCGCGCCGAGGCAGCTGTGAATCCCGTAGCCCAGACCCAGGTGCTGCGCCTCGGTCTGATCCCGGTCGATGTCGAAGGTGTCCGCATCGGTGAACGCATCCGGATCCCGGTTGGCGGCGGCGGCGATCAGGAACACCGGCTTGCCCGCCGGGATGGTCCCGCCGGCCACCTGCGCCTCTTTGAGCGTGTAGCGGACGTTGTACTGCACCGGGCCCTCATAGCGCAGCAGTTCTTCCACGGCCGCCGGGATCTTGCTGCGGTCATCGAGTAACTTGCGCCACTGGTCGGGTTGCCGGGCGAAGATGACCGCGGCGTTGCCGATCAGCTTGGTCACCGTCTCGGCGCCGGCGCCACCCAATAGTGTGGCGAAACCGGTGATCTCGATGTCGTCAAGGCGCCGCATCTGGCCGTCCTCGCCGGGGATCTCGGCGGCGATCAGCCTGCTGAGCATGTCGTCGCGCGGCTCGGCGCGGCGTTCCTGCACCAGCCCGTAGTAATAGGTCGCGGTATCGATGGTGGCCTTCATGCCGGCTTCGCTGATTTCGACCTGGCCCGGCTCCCGGTGCAGTGAGGCGTCGATCCAGTGCCGCACCTGCTGGTGGTACTCGTCGGGAACCCCGACCATCCGGGTGATGACCTCCACCGGGAACGGACCGGAGAAGTCCTGCACCACGTCGAATCGGTCGGGGTCGACGTCGCCCAGAAATCGCTCGACCTGTTCGACGACCGTGGCGCGCTGGGCCTGCATCGCGCGGGGCGTGAACGCCTTGTTGAGCAGGCTGCGCATGTGCCGGTGATCCGGCGGATCCATGAAGATGATGGATTTCGGCGGAGCCTCGGGCGAGCGCACCATCGACAGATCGCAGCCGCGGGCCGAGGAGTAGGTCTCGAAGTCCTTGAACGCCGCTGCCACATCCTCGTGGCGCGTCAGCGCGTAGAAGTCCTCCTCGGCGTTGTAGTACAGCGGCGCCTCCTCGCGCATCCGCCGATACGTGTCGAACGGATTGTCGTAATACGCCTCGGAGAACGGGTCGAAGATGAGCTCCGCCTTGGTCATCGAACCTCCTCAGTGCGCAGGGCGATGCGAATCCCGGCGCTCGGACAATCGACTATTTCCAATACTGTAAGGCATTCGGCAACTCGTTGACAGGCCCATTTTCAACGGCGGTCACCGGGGGTGCTCCATCAGGGCGAGCGCCGCATCGGCGGCGTCGAGCACCGCCCCCGGAGCCGCCGCCGCCCGCTGCGCGAGATCGGCCACCAGTCGCACATCCTTCTGCAGCAGCGCCCCCGCCAGGCCGGCCAGCCGGTCCAGGGTTCCGCCGGAGCCCCGAATACTGTTCAGTGCGAAACTGTTCGCGCTGCCCCGGGTCGCCACCTCGGCGAGCCGATCGGTGGACACCCCCAGTTGTTCGCCCAGGGCCAGGGCGGTCGCCGCGGTGGCGAGATTGGCGGTGAACAACAGATTGTTGAGCAGCTTGGTCAGCTGGCCCGAGCCGAGATCGCCGAGGTGAACGACCGGGTTGGCGTAGGTCTCGAAGACCGGTCGGCACCGCTCGACGACGTCGGCCTCGCCGCCGGCCATCACCAACAGCGTCCCGGCCGCGGCAGCCGGGCCACCACCGCTGACCGGTGCGTCGATCACCGAAACACCCCGTTCTGCACAGTGTTCTGCCAGTCGACGGCAGGTGTCGGGATGCACGGTGGAGTGAATCGCGATGACGCCGCCGGACTGCAGTCCGGACAGCACACCGTTCTCGCCGCGGACCACCTCGTCGACGTCGGCGTCGCCGACCACGCACAGGCAGACCAGGTCGCTCTGGCTGCCCAGCTCCGCGGGAGAGTCGGCGACCCGTGCCTCGGTGTCGGAGAAGGGCTCCAGCGTGCCGTCCCGTCGGGCCCACAGCGTCGTCGGGTATCCACCCTCGACGATGCGTCGCGCCATCGGCGCGCCCTGGCTGCCCAACCCGATGAAACCGACGCGCATCAGCTGACCTCCGAATCCCGTTCGGCCGCAGCGGCGGCCGCGCACTCGTTGACGAATGACAGCACCGACCGGTGGTATTCCGGGGCGCCGAATCCCACGCTGAGATTGTGTCCGGACCCGGTCTGGTCGTTGCTGGTGAAACTTTCCGCGGAGGTGAAGATGGCGCGGATGTCGCGCCGCGCCTCCGGGTCTGACTGCCAGATCTTCTCGTGCTCGGCGAAGGTGAACCGCACCGGAACCCGAACGCGGCCGGCCAGTGTCGGGAAGTCGGTGCGCGGCCAGCCCATCACCATGGCGGCCTCATAGGGTGCGCCCGCCGGTGCGTTGGTGAGGCCGCGTTGGACCGCCTCCGGATACAGCGATGCCGGCTCCCACAACAGTTCACGCAGACCGACCGGCCTGCTGTCGGGCCGGGCGGTGCTCAGGACCTGTTGCGCGGCATCCTGATAACGCAGTCCGGTTCCGGCCAGCTCGATCCCGAGCAGATCGGCGCCCCGGTCATCGGCTGCCATTCGCAGTGCCAGTTCGCAGCCGTTGGAATGGCCGAGCACGAACAGGCCGGCGCCCCTCGCCCGGTCGGCGAGGATCGCCTCGACGGCCCGGTAGGCCAGCTCGACGCGTTGTGCAGGTTCGGTTATCGACTCCGGATACAGTGCCGAGGAGCCATAGCCCGGCCGGTCCAGGGCGATCACGGTGTAGCCCAGCGCCGCACCGGTTCTCAGCAGGGACAACTGCGGTTGTCCCGGACAGTCGAAATACACCGAGGTGGTCCGGCCGCCGTGCAGTGCGACCACGACCGCGTGTGGATCGGGCACCTCGGCCACCAGCGCCGACATCGGGACGCCGCCGGCGTTGACCATCCGCGGACGCACTGCTGTGCTCACAGATCGGACCTCATGCGTCGGCCCGCAGCAGTATGACCCCGCTCGGTGTCAGTCCGCCGCTGCTGGCCACCGCAACCCGCGCGCCGGCCACCTGCCGCTCTCCTGCTTCGCCGCGCAACTGGGTGACGGCCTCATGGATCAGCCCCATCCCGTGGGTGCGACCGTGGGAGAGCTGACCGCCGTGCGTGTTCAGTGGAAGCACCCCGTCCCGGGCGATGTTGGCGCCGCCGTCCAGGAAGCTCTTGGATTCGCCGATGCCGCAGAAGCCCAGCGCCTCGATCCAGGACAGGCAGTTGAAGCTGAACCCGTCGTAGAGTTCGGCGACGTCGACGTCGGACGGGCGCAAAGACGTTCGCGACCACAGATGGGCGGCCTGGCCGAGCACCTGCGGCTCGTGGGTCAGCGTGCTCTGGTCCCAGTCGATCCGCTCGATGATCTGGGTGCCGACCGCCTCCACCAGCACCGGCGGCTTGGCCAGATCACGGGCGGCGTCGACGGCGGAGACGATCACCGCCACCGCGCCGTCGCAGGGCACGTCGCAGTCATAGAGCCCGAACGGTGTGGTGATCATCCGAGCGGACAGATAGTCGTCCATGGTCATCGGATCGCGGTAGATCGCCGTCGGGTTCAGCTGGGCATTGGCCCGCTGGTTCAGCGCGATCCAGCCCAGTGTCTCGCGGGTGGTGCCGTAGCGGTGGAAGTGTCGCTGGGCGTTCTGTGCCAGGGTGTGCGCCGCCGAGACACCGCCGAACGGCATCTGCCAACTGGTGGTGCGCCCACCGTGCGGGATGATCTTGCCCTGCTTCATCAGCTCGTTGTAGGTGGCTTCCCACAGCGTGCGGAAGCACAAGACGTGGCGGGCCAGCCCGGTGGCCACCGCGAGCATGGCGGCGATCACCGAGCCACCCGGCCCGAACGTCTCAAGACCGCCGTTGTGCCAGGTGGGTCGCAGACCCAGTGCCGCCTCGACCGCGGTCGCCCCGCCCTCACCGAACGGGCCCGGCAGGCCGGCTCCGGGATACGTTGAGAGGCCGTCGATATCGTCCAGGCTCAGCCCGGCATCGGCGACGGCCGCCTGGCACGCCGCCACGGTCAGGGACAGCGGGTCCACCATCTGACGCCGTCCCAGCGTGGACATGCCGATCCCGGTGAGCGCGACCTTGTCCTCGAACTTGTCGGTCGTCACCATCGGGCGCACGTGCCGGGCGTAGTCCTGCGGCGCGATCTCGTCGTCGGGCAGCGGCTTGGAACCGGTGTTGCCGGGCGCCGGGCGAAACAGCGGCAGCCACACGTCGTCGTGCTGTTCGAACGTCACGTCGACCTGCTGGCCCAGCTCGAGGCGCTCCGGGTCGCAGTCGATGATGTTGGTGGTCAGCCGGACTCGCGGATCCTCGTCGATGGCCACCTGCGCCACCACATACGGTGCCGGCATGCCGGGCAGGCTGAATCGGTGGTTGACGGTGAACCCGGCCAGGGTGGCCCGCCCCGAGACGTCACGCACCCCCATGTTCGTGCCCCGGCAGTACCGGCATACCGGCTGCGGCGGATGGATCAGCGCGGAGCAGTCACCGCACTCCTGCAGTCGCAGTACACCGTCGGCGCCTGCGGTCCAGAAGAATTCGTTCTCCGGGGTGATCGTGGGCAGCGGGCGTCCGGGGGTGCTCATATGTCGTCGCCTTCCTCGTTGATCTCGATGATGGCGTGAATCGGGCAGTCCATCAGCGCCCGCATGACATCGTCCTCGTCGCCGGCGGCCACCGTTCCGTCGCCGGTCATGGACGCATATCCCCAGTCGTCCAACGAGAAATACTTCGGTGCGTGCTTGGCGCAGTAGCCGAACCCGTCGCACAGCGTGCGATCCAGCCGGATCCTCATACCGGTACCTCCTCGATCGCGTACGGACGTTCGGCGTGGAATGCGCCGCCGCGGCAGGTGTCACATGTGCCGGCCAGGTGGGTTGCGACCAACTCCGGGAACTGGGTCAGAAAGCTCGCTGCCATATTGGTGGCGCCGTCCAGCGTGCCGCAGGCGCCGCGTCCGGGCAGTACCCCGGCCCAGCGCTGCAGTCGCTCAACGTCTTCGGTGGTCGCCACGCCGTCGCGCAGTGCCTCGGCCACCGCCGCCATGGCCGCGGTGCCGTTGAAGCATGACCCGCACTGTCCGGCGTTCTCCCGCCCGAAGTAGGCCAGCACCGACGCCGCCACCGCGACCGGACAGTCGTCGGTCAGCACGGATATCGCCCCGCAGCCCAGGCCGCTGCCGCCCGCGCGCAGCGTGTCATGGTCCAGGGTCACTTCGAGCACGTCGCGGTTCAGCAGCCCCGCGAAGTAGCCGCCCATCAGAACCCCACGTACCCGGTCCAGCGGAACCCCGTGTGCGCCGAGCAGGTCGGCAAGCACGGTGCCGTGCGGCAATTCGTAGAGCACCGGCGGCTGTCCGCCACCGGACACCGTCGCCAAGAAGGTGCCCGGCGAGGACGCGGTACCCACCGAGCGAAACGCGGCGGCACCGTTGCGGGCCAGGTACGGAAGATTCGCCAGCGTCTCGACATTGGAGACCAGCGTCGGGCGCTGCGCGACGCCCTTCTGGTAGGGGCGCGGCGGCTTGTCGGTCGGCTTGGCCGGGCCGCCGTTGATCGCGCGGATGGCGGCGGTCTCCTCACCGGCCACATACCCGGGGCCCACGGTGAACACGCTGACCGCCAGCCCACCAAGGGTTTCCGGGCCGATCTCGTTCAGCGCAGCCTCGACACCGCGGGCCGCTGCCGGATCGGAGACATACACGTAGCCGCGGGTGGCGCCTACGGTCGCCGCCGCCAGCCGCAGGCCGTCGAGCACCAGATGCGGGCGGTTGCGCAGCAGCCAGCGGTCCTTGACCGAGGCCGGCTCGCCCTCCTCGCCGTTGGCGATGGCCACGGCCTCCAAGCCGCGCCGCGCCGCCGATTCGCGCACCGAAGCTAGTTTGACCGCCAGCGGAAATGCCGCCCCACCACGACCCAGCAGTCCGCTGCGTTTCACCTCGGCGAGAAACTCCTCGGCGTCGGTGAGTTCACGGTAGCCACCGCCGGCCAGGTAGCTCGCGCCGTCCTCGACACCCCGGCTCAGCAGGCGAGGTGTGCAATCCGGCCAGAAGGCGATCGAGATCGCCGGATTCGCAGCAGTTGTCGTCATTGCCACCTCATTTGGCTAGGCTCGCGAACGTGAGAACAGCGGTGGTGCGCATCGACGTCGACCCGACCGGGCAGCTGACCCCCGAGCAGTTGACGGCCGGGATGGCAACGCTGCGTGACCTGGCCGACGGCGCCGGTGCCGAGGTGGTTGACGCCAGCGTTGCGGCGATGCCGGTGGGTCGCCGTCAGGCCCGGCTGCTGATCACCGGTGCCGAGGCGGACGTCATCGACATCGGGATGCGGCTGTGCGCCAGCGCATTCGGTACCGTTCCCGCGGCCGGAGTGGTCACCTATCTGAGCCGGGGCACCGATGCCGACGTACACGGCGTGCTGGCCGGTCTGGGGCTGACCGGTGAGGTCGTCCGCACGCCCGGAGCCGACGGCCTCGACGTGGTGAAGGTGACGCTGGCCGAGCCGGACCTGCAGCGGGTCGGGGAGAGCCGCATCCACACCGCGCTGGAGGCATCGCTGAACTGCGAAGTCCACATCCACAGTCGCTGAGTTCATCAGCGGCCCAGGAATTCCAGGATCGCCGGGGCGGCCTGTACCCAGGTGTCGAACATGTTGAAGTGTTTCACCTTCCCCGACGCACGGTCCTCGGAAGCCCGCTCCCAGGCATCCTCCGGCCACGGCGGGTCGATCAGCTCGGAACCCCTGATCAGGCAGCTGACCTCCAAGGACGTGCGCTTGGGGTGGTCCAGGTCATTCTCGCCGCCGCGGATGATCAGGGTGGGAACCGTTATGGCATCGAACATCTCGTCGTCGACTCCGGGGATGGTCTGACCCGGCTTGGACACGAACGCGCCCAACCAGCGCAGCATCACCGTGAGGAATGCGTCGCGGTCGAAGGCGAGGAACCGCTGCTTGTTGTTCGGGTTCTCCTCGATGCGGTCACGCCACTCTGCGATGTTGACCACCGCGTCCATTCCGGTGCCGCGGACCGCCAGAATGTTGGGCACGATGTAGTAGGAGCCGAGCACGAAGGTGCCGTAGATACCCCCGACGATGTTCCACAGCACCAGCTTGGTGACCAGCTCGGGGTAGAGCATGGTGGTCAGCATCGAATCCCGGGCGCCGCCGGACCCGCCGGCCAGAATGCAGGGCCCGGTGTCGAGTGCGGTGAGCAGTCCGTGCAGGGTCTCGGCGCGCATGTGCGACTCGGACTGGCCGTAGAACTGCACATCGGAGGCCCCGCAGTTCGGCCGGTCCCACAACAGCACCCGGTGGCCGCCGTCGACCAGTGCCTGCGCCAGCGGGCGAAGTCCGGGGATCTCCTTGGAGAACCGTCCCCCGGGTGTCAGGACGATCAGATCACCGGTGTCGCCGAGGATTTCGTAGACGACGTTTCCACCGTTGATTTCGACAGAGGCCACCGATTACTCCTGTGTTAGGCCTGGACCAGGACGTCGTTGCCGACCACCCGAACCGGATAGGTGCGGATGCTCCACTCGGGCTTGACCGCGGTGGTGCCGGTGGCGAGCTCGAAACCCCATTGATGCCAGGGGCAGTAGATGTATTCCAGGTCGCGGACCATGGTGGCGTCGCCGGGGGCGGTCTCGTCGACGACGGTGCGTCCGCGCAACCGGCCGGAGCACAGCGGGCCGCCCTGATGCGGGCAGAAGTTGGCGATCGCATAGAACGTGCCGTTGATGTTGTACACCCCGACGCCGTGATGCCCGATCGGCACGAGCTTTTTTGTGCCGGGGGGGATTTCATCGACGGTGGCGACAATGTGCTCACGGCCCTGGGCCAGCCGGGGCTGCTGTTCGTCCTGGCTCATCCTAGAACACCCGCACCTGTCCCTCGAGGGCCGGAACGGTGTCGGGCAGGTGGTAGGTGGCCAGGCCGTTGCGGAACATCACCGCTTCCCGGGCCGCCTTGGGCAGGTGCTTGACCAGCCAGCGCGGGTCGTCGAAGGTCCAGTGCGGGTAGTCCGAGGAGTACAACAGGATCTTGTCGCACTCCATCCACTCGAGCATCCGGGTCAGCTCGGTCTTGTCCTCCGGGTAGTCCAGCGGCTGGGTGGTGAACTTGATGTGGTCCTTGACGTATTCGCTGGGCTTGCGCTTGATGTCCAGCCACGATCTGCGTGCTTCGTAGATGGCGTCCATCCGCCACATCAGCGGCAGGATCCAGGTGAAGGCGTGCTCGACGAACACGATCCGCAGCGTCGGGAACCGGTCGAACACTCCGTCAAAGATCAGGCTCATCACCTGGTTGGCCGCCAGCAGCGAGTAGGTGACCATGAAGTCGTGGTTGTAGCTGGGCATCCCGACCGGCGGCATCGGCAGCTCTTCGTGGTGGCTGCGGGACAGGTGGCAGCTGACCGTGATGTCATGCTTGGTGGCGGCCGCCCAGATCGGGTCGTACTTCGGGTCGCCCCACGACGGGCGGGGTTCGGCCTTGATCAGGATCTGCGCCATATACGGGTGGCCCGCCCACTTCTCGATCTCGGCGGCAGCACCGAACGGGTCCTCGATGGACGCGCAGATCGATCCGCGCCAGCGCTGATGCCAGTTGTTCTTGGCGTCCAGCCAGTGGTTGGCCTGCCAGTCGTTGAGTGCGGACGACATCGCCTGCTGAGCTTCGGGGATACGTGCCGGATACGCGCCGGGCTCCAGGATCACAAAGTCCGAACCGGCGTCCATGATCAGTTGCTTGAACGCCAGATCCGGGTCGCTGCCCGGGAATTCGCCGTCGGCGGGAAACGCATCGACCCGCATCGCGAAGGCGTGCGCATAGTCGGGTGCGTCGTAGTAGATGAGCTCACCGACCCGGCGGGGCAGGAAATACTTACTGCGCCACGGCTCCGGAATGTACTGGGCCAGTTCGCCGCGGCGGGGTACTGGATGAACGTCGGAGTCGACGCACCGGACGGCGATCCGCTCCGCTGCCGGCTTGCGCTCGGTGGCTGTCACAGACATCGTGATCTCCCTTGATCCCAACTGTTATCTAGTGTGCGCCCGCGACGGTCGGGACGGCAGGCACTTCTATGCCGTAGAGCCCGCTGGCGTTGCGCCAGCACAACTTGTCGCGTTGTTCGGCGCGCAGCGCGCTCGGCACGGTCAGTTCGTTGAGCTGCCAGTGCGGGTAGCTCGATCCGTACATGACCATGTCCTCTTTGCCGGTGAATCCGAACCACTCACCGGCGAAGTCGGTGTCGCCGGGACCGTCCATCTCGCCCTGCACGAAGAACACGTGCCCCGGTAGGTAGTCGCTGGGCATCTCCGGCGCCCACGGCGTCTGTTCCAGGTGCGGCCGGCCGAAGGTGTCCATCCGCCAGATGAACGGCGTCAGCAGGTCCGCGCCGCCGTCGGCCCAGACGAACTTGAGTTCGGGCATCCGCTCGAAGACGCCCTCGGCGATCATGTTCATCAGGTGATAGATGTAGTTGCAGGCCATGAAACTGACGTACTGCTCGTAGGTGCGGGTGTTACCCGACGGCGTCGGGGCCGCGGCGATACCCGTGCCGACCTCGATGTGGGCCGCGACCGGCAGACCGGCGTCGATGGCCGCCTCCCACAGCGGCCAGAACTGCGGCTTGCCGAACAACTCCCGGGATTGCAGCGGGATGCCGATCTGCACCACCCGGGGATGGTCCTTCCACCGGTCGATCTCACGGAGCGCGCCGGAGATGTCATCGGGATTGACCCGGATGGTGCCGCGGAAGCGTTCGCCGTGCTCGGGGTGGTCCAGCCAGCGCGACACCAGGATCTCGTTGTGCGCCGCGGCGATCGCCGACCCCAGATGCCGGTCGGGCATGACGCCCCGGGTCATCGGGTGCAGCACCGCGACGTCGACACCGCGCTCGGTGAACAGATGCCGGGCGACCACATTGGGGTCCGAACCGGGGTATTGGCGGTCGGGCCCGTCGGTGCCGGGCGCGTATTCACCGCCCGGGGCGCCGTACCAGTCCATCTCGTAGTCGGGGAAGCCCCGGCTGCGGTAGGGCTCCCGCAGGAACTCGCGCAGATCGGAGTTCGACGCCGCGAAAATGTGCACGCTGGCGTCGATGACGGGAGACCGGGTGCCGTCCGGGTGTTCGATCATCTACGCCGCCCTTCGCCGTGTCGACGACACCCATTGTATAGCTGTGTTCTTGGTATGCAAGAATTGGATTCTCATCAACGGTTCGCCGGACTGCGGCAGGTAGACGCCGTCGCGGAGCGGCGGACCTCGCGATACGCTTGGACAGCACGATATCTCAGTTTGAGATCGTTACATTCGATTGCGAGAATGTTATTCTCGACCGGCGTGTGGAGGAGGTGACTGCAATGCTGTTGGAGTTCGACGAGGATCAGCGACTGTGGCAGGGCACGGTGCGCGACGTGGTGGGCAAGCAGTGCTCGCCGTCGCTGGTGCGCAGTGTGGCCGAGGGCGGAGCGCACGAGCTGATCGACCCGCTGTGGAAGGTCTATGTCGATCTGGGCTGGACCGAACTGCACGAACCCGAGACCGCGGTGGAGTTGGCGATCGTCCTCGAAGAACTGGGACGCGCCACCGACCCGACCCCGTTTCTGGCCACCATGACACAGTTCGCTCCGCTGGTCGGTGAGCATCATCGCCCGGACGGCTCGACAGGCGCGGCGGTCTACAGCGGTGTGACCGCCCACCGTAACGCCGCCGGATGGGTGCTGGACGGGACCGCCCTGCACGTGCTCGACGGCGACCGGGCCGACCGGCTGGCCGTGGTCACCGACGCCGGAGTCTTCCTGGTCGACGCCACCGCGGTGACGATCCGCAATGTGGCGGTCTTCGACCCGACACTGCACGTGGCCGACCTGTCCTTCGCCGGGGTTGAGCTTCCCGACAGTGCCCGGATACGTGTCGACGTCGAGGCGGCCAGGCATGTCGCGCTGACCGGGATGGCGATGACGATGGTCGGTGCCTGCCAGCGCATCCTCGATCTGGCGCTCGAACACGTGCGAGGCCGTCAGCAGTTCGGCGTGCCCATCGGGTCGTTCCAGGCCGTCCAGCACAAGGCGGCCGACATGCACGTGGCGATCGAACGGGCCCGCGCGCTGGCGTATTTCGCGGCGCTGACGATCGCCGCCGACGACCCGCGGCGGCGGATGGCGTCGGCGATGGCCAAGGCGGCCGCCGGCGAATGCCAGTCCGTCGTATTCCGGCACGGCCTGCAGCTGTTCGGTGCGATGGGATTCACCTGGGAGAACGACCTGCAGTTCGCGCTCAAGCGGGCCAAGGCCGGTGAGCTGATGCTCGGCGGCGCGGCCCAGCACCGCGCGGCGATTGCCGAGGAATACCTTGCAGCTCACCTTTGATCCCGAGGTCGAGGAGTTCCGCGCCGAGTTCGCGGCCTTCCTCGATGCGAATCTGCCCGACGAGGCCGACACCGCCGAGCGTCCCCGATCGGTGTCGCACATGCCGGACTGGGCGCGCCGCTGGCAGCGGCTGCTGTTCGACAACGGCTGGTTGCTGCCCGGAAATCCACCCGAATTCGGCGGCCGCAATGCGACTCTGCTGCAGCAGTTCGTGCACCTGGAGGAGCTGTGCCGGCGGCGGATTTATCACAGCTTCAATCCGCAGGGCGTGAACATCATTGCGGCCTCGCTGCTTTCGTTCGGCACTGATGAGCAGAAGCAGCGCTGGGCGGTGCCGATCCTGCGTGCCGAGATGACCGCGTCGCTGGGCATGAGCGAGCCGAGCGCCGGCTCGGATCTGGCGTCGCTGCGGACCCGGGCCGATCGCGATGGAGACGACTTCATCGTCAACGGCCAGAAGGTGTGGACCTCCGGTGCACACGACGCCGATGTGCTGCTGACGTTCGTGCGCACCGATCCCGACGCGCCCAAGCACAAGGGCATCAGCGTGCTGCTGATCCCCACCGACACCCCGGGGGTGGTGTGCCGGCCGTTCCCGACCATCTGCGGGATCGACGACAAAGACTTCAACGAGGTGTTCTTCACCGACGTGCGGGTGCCGGCGGCCAACCTGGTCGGCCCGCGGGGCGGCGGCTGGCGGGTGGCCAACGGCTCCCTCGGCCACGAGCGCACCATGATGTGGCTGGGCTTCGCCGACCGGCTGGACAATGTCATCGCCGACTTCCGCCCCGAAGGGGAGCTGCAACGCGACCAATTCGCTACGGCGGTCATGGATTACCAGGCGCTGCGGCTGATGGGGTCGGCGGCGCTGGCCCGGGCCGCGCGCGGCGAGGAAGACGTGCCCGCACTGTCGGTGCTCAAGCTGCTCGGATCGGAAGCCGAGATGTTCGCCTCCGGCCACGCCCTGGACGCGGCCGGGACGTCAGGCCTGGTGCACCCCGCGAACTCGGGGCCCTACGCGCCGATGAACCTCGACAGCTACTTCGCCAGCTGGTTCGAACGGCACGCCCGCAGTTTCTCGGGCACCATCGCCGGGGGCACCTCGGAGATCCACCGCAACATCGTCGCCCAGCAGGTACTGGGCCTGCCCCGCGGCTGAGGCGACCGTGATCGAGTGGTACCTCTTCCTGCCACAGGTCGGGCTCGGCGTCGACGAGCTGACGCTGCGCGCCTGTACTGCTGAGACAAGCAATTTCGACGGGGTGGCGTTCCTCGACCATCTTGAGACACCGATGGCGCCGGCGAGCCCGATCTGGGAGGCGATGACGCTCGCCACCTGGGTCGCGGCGCGAACCGAACGGCTGCGGATCGGCCATCTGGTGCTCTGTGACCCGTTCCGTCATTCCGCCGTGCTGGCCAAACAGGCCGTCACCCTGGCCGAGGTCTCCGGCGGCCGGTTCGAACTGGGGCTCGGGTCTGGATCGATGCCCGACGAGCTGGTGAAGTTCGGCTTCGGTACCGCCACGGCACGCGACCGGGTCACCGCGCTGGAACGGACCTTGATCGACCTCAAGCGCTATTGGGCCGGTGACGAAGCGGCGCAGGTACCCGCGCCGAGCCGGCCCATTCCACTGCTGCTCGGCGGCCGCGGGCCCCGGATGCTGGAACTGGTTCGCCGCCATGCCGATTGGTGGAACCTGCCCGCAACTCACGTCCACGACCTGCCGAGCCTGGTGCCGCAGATCGGCAACGCGCGTGCATCGGTGCAGCAGATGGTCGGCTTCATCGGCGAAGATGGCGACGCCGAGGCCGTCACCAGCAAAGCCCTGCGCCGCTACGGTCATTTCGGAGCCGGACTGGTGTGCGGACGTGCCGAGAAACTCATCGACCACTTCGGCGGCCTGCACGACCAAGGCGCTCAGCGGTTCTACGTCTGGTTCTCGAATCCCGCGCCGGAGTCGATCGCCGAGTTCGGGGAGACCGTCATCGCCGGGTTCGGCTGAACCGGTGAGCGGACGCGAAAGCCCCCATTTCGACGGTGAAATGGGGGCTTTCGCGTCTGCTCGCGCAGCGGGGACCTAGTCGATGACGATGGTGTCCTTGAGTTCGGTGATCGGCCGGGCGGCCTGCTGCTCATCGCAGATCCGCTGCAGCTTCTCCAGCGTCTCATCAAGCCCCGGCCCGATCCGCTTGCCGGGGGTGAAGGTCGCCGGCAGGTGCCGCATGCCCTGGATGACGCCGATGGTGTCGTAGTGCACCGCGCCGTCGGAGTCGCAGCGGTAGTCCGGCATCCGATCGAGCACCGCGGTCACCATCGACCGGAACACCGCACGTGCGACATGCGAGCCGATGCAGCGGTGCACGCCGAGGCCGAAACTGAAGTGCCGGTTTCCCTTTCGATCCATGATCAGCCGGTTGGGCTCATCGAACACCGACGGGTCGCGGTTTGCCATCGCCCACGACAGCCACAGCCGTTCGCCCTCCTTGACCTGCACGCCCGCCACCTCGACATCTTCTGAGAAGGTGCGCCCGTCGCCGGGTGCCGGGGTGAAGTAGCGCAGGAACTCCTCGGTGGCGTGATTGAACAGCTTGTCGCGTTCGCGACTCAACCGCTCGCGTTCCTCCGGGTTGCTCGCCAGCCACTCCAGGGTGTGCGCGGTCAGTGCGGTGGTGGTGTCGAAGCCACCCCCGATCACCACGCCCACCATCGACAGGCCGTCGATGTCGGGAATCGGTTCGCCGTTGCGCTGGGCCTGGGCGAGCGCGCTGACGATGCCCGGTCGCGGATTCTGCTTGATCTCGACGTAGTTGGTGAGCAGATCCAGGCCCATCTGGCGGTGCATCTCGGCGACCCGCACCGAGTCCGGGTCGTGTTCGGGCGTGTACACCGCCGCGTGCACCGGCTCGCAGTAGATCGTCCAATTCTTCAGCGGGATACCGAGTATCGCCAGGGTGAAGACGGCCGGAACGATGTTGGCCAGGTCATCGACGAAGTCGATGCGTCCGTCCTCGATCTTCTCGTTGATGGCGGCACGCGTGACGTCGTCGATCAACGGGATCCAGCGCTTGATGGCGGCCGGGGACATATACGGGTTGAGCAGGTCACGGTAGAACTGCTGCTCATCCCCGTCCATTTCGAGCACGCCGCCGCGGGCCTGGGCGCGTTTGGCCGGCGGGATCGAGATGCCCTGGTAGCCGCGCCGCTCATTGTGGATGTCGTGGTCGTTGGACACGTGCGGGCAGCGGGCCAGCTCGAAGACCTCCTGGGCGCCGGCCGCGACCCAGTGCCCGTCGTAGGTGTCGCTCCAGGCCATCGGGCACTTGTCCTGCATCTCCTCGGTGATGGAGGAGAAGTTCAGCCGATACTCCGGGGTGTGCCGGTCGAAGTGGTAGGCCCGTTCCTTCTTGTGGGCGCTGTTGGTGACGGCTTCGTCGATGCTCAAGGCGTTGTCTCCCTTGTTACTAACTGTCGTCGTCGGTGAGGATGATGGCCTGTTCCGGGCAGGACCGGACGGCTTCGCGGACCACGTCGTATTGGTCGGCGGCGACGATCTCGCTGACCGCGGTGGAGTGTCCGTCGATGTCATCGAGCTCGAACGAGTCGGGTGCGATCATCTTGCAGAGGCCGTGGCCCTGACAGCGCTGCGGGTCGACCCAAACTTTCATGCTGCTCCTATCCAAGGCGGGCGAATCCGTGTCGTTGGCCATCAGACGTGGTAGTCGTACCACTTGAGATATCCACCGGCGTCGACTCGCAACTGCATGCCGGTGACGTAGCGGGCCTCGTCGGATGCGAGCCAGAGCACCGCGTTGGAGATGTCCTCGGGCTCGATGAACGGCACCTTCATCGCCTGCTGCACGTAGAACACCGGCTCGGCGTCGGCGCGGGTCGGGTGCTCCAGATCGGGCCGGAAGGACCGGTACATCGGCTCGCTCTGCAGCATGTCGGTGTTGCAGTTGGTCGGGTGAATGACGTTGGCGCGGATGCCGCGTACCGCCAACTCGGTGGCCAGGTCGTGTACGTACTGTGCCATCAGCCGCTTGGAGGTCATGTATGCCATCCCGCCCGGGTCGGCGCCCGGGTTGGCCTTCTGGTGGGCGTCCATCAACGCCGCCGCCGATGAGGTTGCGATGATCGAGGCGCCCTCGCCCAGGTGCGGCAGCGAGACCTGGATGCCGTTGATGGTGCCGATCAGGTTGGTGTTGATGACATCGATCCACGCCTGCAGCGGGGGGTTGCCCTTCATGCCGGCCACACCGGCCTGGGCGACAACGATGTCGAGCTTGCCGAACTCGGCGATCCCGGCGTCGAGAGCGGTCTTGAGCGCGGCGGCGTCGCGCACGTCGGCCTGTGCGGTGACAATGCCGCGGCCGGTCTTCTCGACCAGTTTGGCGGTCTCCTCGAGGTCCTCGGGCCGCGCCATCGGGTAGCCGATCGTCTCGATGTCCTGACACAGGTCGACGGCGATGATGTCGGCGCCTTCTTCGGCCAGGCGCAGCGCGTGGCTACGACCCTGTCCGCGGGCTGCGCCCGTGATGAATGCGACCTTTCCGGCAACGCGTCCCACGGTTGTTCCTTTCGTTGTCGCACACCTCGGTGCGGGGAGTGTCAGGTGTTACGGCCGCCGTTGACGCCCAGGATCTGCCCGGTTATGTAACCGGCTTCCTCGGACGCCAGGAATGCGCATGCCGCTGCGATGTCTTCGGGTTTGCCCATGCGGCGCACCGGAGTCCGGGCGATGTTGTCGTCGATGTCGCCCAGGAAGCCGCGGCTCTCGGCGTTGCGCAGCATGGGGGTGTCGATGAAACCGGGGGGCACGGCATTGACGGTGATCCCGTTCGGCCCGTACTCCAGCGCCAGGGTCTTGGTGAGTCCGTTCACGGCGGACTTGGCCGCGACGTAGTGCGCCATATAGGGAGTGCCGGAATGCGTACTGGACGAGGAGATGTTGACGATGCGCCCCCAGCCGGCGGCCAGCATGTCGGGCAGCACCGCCTGGATGGTGTGGAAGACGCCGTTGAGGTTGACGTCGATGACGCGTTGCCAGTCCTCGAAGCTGATATGGCTGAACTTCTTGAAGCCGTCCAGCCCGGCGGCGTTGACGAGAATCTCGACGGGGCCGAGCTGGTCCCGGATCTGGGTCAGTGCGGCGTCGATCTGCCCGCGATCGGTCACGTCGGCGGCGAAGGCCAACTCCTGGTCGCCAGGTTTGAGGTCGATGGCTGCCACGCGATGGCCGGCGGCGCGCAGACGGTTCACCACCGCCGCGCCGATGCCCGAGGCGCCCCCGGTCACGACAGCAGTCCTCACGAGGCCCGTCTCGGTCACAAAGAATCCCCTTCCCGAACGATGAGAATCGTACTCTCGCAGGGCCGTTTCTGGCAAGGATCGCGCAGACCGGCCCTCAGCAGGGAATATGTCGAACGGTAGCCGACCGACGATGCCGCAGGGCGGTGTCGGCGGTATTCGTGCTCCCCTTGAATTCTCACTGTCGCGATGTAAGATTCGCCGCACATGAGAACGTAGTTACCCGGCGGGGAGGCTTGGATGCGATCGCAGGACACGGCAGGGACCAGCACCGGTGGTACCGACCCTGGGCAGGTCGCTGGGCGGCGGCTGCTGATCGACGGCAAGCTGGTCGATGCCGACCGCACGTTCGCGTCGCTCAACCCCGCCACCGGAGAAGTGCTGGGTTACGCCCCCGAGGCGACCATCGAGCAGGCCGCCGAGGCCGTCGCAGCGGCGCGGCGGGCCTACGACACCAGCGGCTGGGCCACCGACACCGCACTGCGAATCCGCTGCCTCGATCAGCTGCACAAGGCTCTGGTCGAACACCGCGAGGAGTTCGCCGAGCTCACCATCGCCGAGGTCGGCGCCACCGCGGCGCTGACCCAGGGCGCACAACTGGACGGGCCGATCGCGATCGTGCGCTACTACGCCGATCTGCTCGAGGACTATCCGATGACCGAAGACCTCGGCAACATCGAGAGTCGCGGGATGCTGCACCACCGCTGGGTGGAGAAGGAAGGCGCCGGCGTCGTCGCCGCGATCATCGCCTACAACTATCCCAACCAACTGGCACTGGCGAAGCTGGCCCCCGCGCTGGCCGCCGGCTGCACCGTGGTGCTCAAGGCCGCGCCCGACACCCCGCTGGTCACCCTGGCCCTCGGCGAGCTGATCGCCAACCACACCGACATTCCGGCCGGGGTGGTCAATGTACTGAGCTCGTCGGACCCCGAGGTCGGAGCGGTGCTGACCACCGATCCGGACGTGGACATGGTCACCTTCACCGGATCCACCCCGACCGGGCGGGCGATCATGGCCGCCGCCAGCGGGACACTCAAGCGCGTCTTCCTGGAACTGGGCGGTAAGTCCGCGGCGATCGTGCTCGACGACGCCGACTTCAACATGGCCGCGGTCTTCGCCTCGTTCTCTATGGTCACGCACGCCGGCCAGGGCTGCGCGCTGACCTCACGACTGCTGGTGCCCAACAGTCATCACGACGAGATCGTCGAGCTGATCAAGACCAACTTCTCCCACGTGCGCTACGGCGACCCGACCGACCCCAAGACCTACATGGGCCCGCTGATCAGCGCCCGCCAGCGCGACAAGGTCGACGGCATGGTGCAGCGCGCGGTCGCCGCCGGCGCCACCCTGGTGGCCGGCGGCGAGAAGGTCGACCCCGGCTTCTTCTACACCCCGACACTGCTGACGAATGTCGACCCGGACAGCGAGATCGCTCAGGAGGAGGTCTTCGGGCCGGTCCTGACCGTGATCGGCTACGACGACGACGAGGATGCGGTGCGCATCGCGAACAACTCCATCTACGGGCTCTCCGGCGCGATCTTCGGCGGACAGGACCGAGCGGTGGCCATGGCCCGCCGGATCCGGACCGGAACGTTCTCGATCAACGGCGGCAACTACTTCAGTCCCGACGCCCCGTTCGGGGGATACAAGCAGTCCGGCATCGGCCGGGAGATGGGCGTCGCCGGCCTGGAGGAGTTCCTGGAGTCCAAGACATTCGCCACGCCGGCCGCCGGGCAGGCCGGATGAAGCCGCTGGAGGGCATCCGGGTGCTCGAGGTCGCGATGTACGGCTTCGTCCCGTCGGCCGGCGCGGTGCTGGCCGAGTGGGGCGCCGAGGTCATCAAGGTCGAGCACGCGGTCACCGGTGATCCGCAGCGCGGGCTGCGGCAGACCGGCATGTTGCGGGTCGAGGGCGACCCCAACCCCAACATCGAGCACGCCAACCGCGGCAAACGCAGTATCGGCCTGGACATCTCGGTGGCCGAGGGCCGTGAGGTGTTGCTCGAACTGGCGAAGCGTGCAGACGTCTTCCTGACCAGTTTCCTTCCCGGTCACCGCCGCAAGTTCGCCATGGACGTCGAGGACATCCGCGCGGTCAACCCGAAGATCGTCTACGCCCGCGGCAGCGCACTGGGCCCCCGCGGCATCGAATCGGAAAAGGGCGGCTACGACATGACCGCCTTCTGGTGTCGTGCCGGTACCGCCGCCACCATCACCCCACCCGGTATCGAAGGCATGATCGGCCCGCCCGGACCGGCCTACGGCGACACCATCTCCGGAACCAACCTGGCCGGCGGTATCGCGGCGGCGCTGTTCAAGCGCGAGCGCACCGGTGAGCCGTCGGTGGTGGACGTGTCCCTGCTGGGCAGTGGCCTGTGGGCCATGGGCCACACCGTCGCGTTGACCAGTCATCTGGGCGAGCGCCTGATCCAGCAGCCGCCCGGTGTGCACGGCTCGCCGATCAACCCGCTGGTCGGGGTCTACGCGACCGCCGACGAGCGCTACATCTCGTTTGTCATGATGCAGCCCACCAAGTTCTGGGCCGACGTGTGCACACACATGGAACTGCACGACTACATCGACGATCCACGGTTCGCCACCGCGCAGTCGTTCGCCGAGCACACCCCGGCCGCCGTGGAGATCCTGCGCGCGGCGATGGCCAAGCGGACGCTGCCCGAGTGGAGCGGGCGCTTCGCCACCCTGGCCGGCCCGTGGGCACCGGTCCAGGACACCCTGCAGGCGGCCCAGGACGCGCAGATCCGCGCCAACGAATACATCGTGCGGGCCGGTGAGCTCGAATTGGTCGCCAACCCGGTCCAGTTCGATGTCGCCGCCCCCGAAACCGGTCCGGCCCCCGGGTTCGCCGAGCAGACCGACGAGATCCTGGTCGACCTCGGCCTGGACTGGGACCGGATCATCGAACTCAAAACCCTCGGCGCGGTCACCTAGGCGATCGGGTAGGGGCAAGGGGATCGCGATGCCGCACGTTGCTTCGATTGGCACGTACCTTCCGTGCTGGGGTGTGCCCGTGCGCCGTGTCGCCGGTGACGACGAGGACGCCATCACCATGGCCGTCGAGGCCGGCCGGGCCGCCCTGACCGACGGCGGTGCGGTCGAGCGACTGGTGCTGGTGAGCCGCGATCTCCCGCTCACCGAGAGCAGCAACGCGGCGGTGTTGTTGGCGGGCCTGGGTTTGGACCCCGAGCTGGAGGTGGTCGAACGACTCGGCGGCGCACCCGCCGCGCTGGACGCTCTGAGTTCGGCGCGGCCGCGCACCCTGATCATCGGGGCGGACGTGGACCCCGCCGGCGGTTCAGCGAGGCTCGACGGAGGAGAGGCGAAGCTGGGACCGCCGTGTGGGGCGGGCGCGGTCGCGGTGCTGACCGCCGAGGACGGGCTGCGGATCCGCACCGCGGCCCGCATCGCGCGCAGCCTGCCGGTGCGCACCCGCAATGCCGGGGTGGTGCACGACTACGGCGACCCGCGGCTGTTGCACGAGCGCGGCGTGGTGGCGTCGCTGGGCGCGGCGTGGGTCCAGACCCCGGTCATGCTGGCCGGGCTGGAACACGCCCGGGCCGCCGAGATGTGCAGCGGCGATCCGGATCCGCTGCCCACCATCGGCGCCAGCTCGGGGCTGTTCGCGCTGGCAACGCTCGCCGAAACCCGCACGCCGGGTCCGCTGCTGGCCGTCGAGCAGGCCAACCTGTCCGGGATCATCGTCGCCGAGGGGCCTGAGGCCCCCGAAACTCAAGTGCGGGTGCACCGCCGCGAACCGGTGGCCCGGCCGCTTCCCGACCACGTGAGCACCCCCGGAGCGGACCTGCCGATTTCGCTCGCCGCCTACGAGCGCGCCTTCGAGGCCAAGGTCCGCTGGGAGGCCGGCAAGCAGCCCGGCAGCGACGAACTCGACTTCCCCCCGCGCTACCGGGTCGGTGACGACTGCGCCTTGAGCACCAGCTACGAGTTGGTCGAGCTGCCGCGGGTCGGCACGGTCTACACCGAGGTCACGGTGCAGATGCCGGTGCCCGGGCTGTTGACGCCGTATTCGCTGGTCATCGTGGAACTCGACGACGTCGCGGTCCGCGCACTGGTGAAGGTGACCGGCGCCCCGGCAGGCGGCGTCTGGATCGGCGACCGGGGCCGGATGGTGCTGCGCCGCGTCGCGGTGCGCTCGGGGGTCCCGGATTACGGCTATGCCTTCGAACCGTTCGAGCCGGCGCAGCAACCGGAGGCGGTGGCGTGAAGCGTGTCGCGATCGTCGGTGCGGGGATGACCCCGTTCCGTGAGCATTTCGCCCTGGGCATCAAGGACCTGCTGCCGATGGCGTTCGCCGACTGCGCCGCCAGCGTCGACAAGGGGCTGGCCAAGACCGACGTCCAGGCGGCCTGGTTCGGAGCGCTCGGCACCACCGACGGGTTTCCCTCCGGGATCCTCGCCGACAGCCTCGGGCTGCCGGATCTGCCGGTCACCCGGGTGGAGAACTCCTGTGCCACCGGCAACGACGCCGTGCGCAATGCCCTGTTCGGGGTCGCCTCCGGGGCGATCGACGTGGCCCTGGTCATGGGTGCGGACAAGCTGCGGGAGAACGCCACCAAGGACATGCTGTGGGCCTGGGAGGGAACCGCCCGCGACATGGCCTGGGACTATCCGCTCGGGTTGGTCGCCCCGGCCGGTTTCGCGCTGCATGTGCGGCGCTACCTGCACGAGTCGCCGGCCAGCCGCGAGCACCTGGCGATGGTGGCGGTCAAGAACCACCGGCACGGCGTGAACAACCCCCGCGCCCGGCTGCGATTCGAGATCACCGCCCAACAGGCGCTCGACGCACCCACCGTGGTGACCCCGTTCGGGGTGTACGACTGTGCACCGCAGAGCGACGGCGCGGCCGCCCTGATTTTGGCCGGCGAGGATGTCGTCGACCGCTTCACCGATCGACCGGTGTGGATCCGCGGGGTCGGGCTGGGACTGGACTCGGTGATGCATCAGCACAAGCGCGACATGACGACGTTTCCGGCGACGGTGCGCGCCGCGAAACAGGCGTTCGCCATGGCCGGGTTGACGCCCGCCGACATCGATGTCGCCGAGGTACACGACTATTTCACCGGTGTGGAGCTGATCAGCTACGAAGATCTCGGCTTCGCCGACCGGTTCGAGGCACACAAGCTGCTGGAGGCCGAGGTGACCAGCGTCGGCGGCGCACTGCCGGTGAACCCCAGCGGTGGCTTGAAGTCCAAAGGCCACCCGCCGGGCGCCACCGGTGTGGCACAGTGCGTAGAACTCTTCGAGCAGTTGCGGGGAACGGCGGTCAATCAGGTCGACGGCGCTCGGATTGGCTTGGCGCACAACATCGGGGGACCGACGGCGGTCTCGGCAGTCACCATCGTGGAAGGGGACCGGTAGCGATGGGTCGCGCTGACGTCGAGGTGATGGCTGAGTAATGGTTCTCGGGGCGACTGCAGATCCACCGTTGGAACGGGACGAACTTCCGGGCCAGCGGGGTTCCGCCGCGGGCCGGCATCGGCCCATCGGGGAGCGGCGGGCGCAGCCGGCCTACGTGCGGCCGCTGATCGGGCTGGCGACGGTCGCGGTCATCGTGGCCCTGGTCGGGTTGCCGATCGGCCTGTTCCGGGGCAGCTTCACCCGCACCGTGGGGATCACCGTGCTGTCGCCACGAGCCGGTCTGGTGATGTACCCCGACGCCAAGGTCAAGGTGCGCGGCGTGCAGGTGGGCAAGGTCGGGGCCATCGACACCCTGCCGGACGGCACCGCGGCCCTGCGGCTGGAGTTGCAGCCCGATCAGCTGCGGTTGATTCCGGCGAACGCCACCGCTCGCATCGGCTCATCAACGGTGTTCGGCGCCAAGTTCGTCGAGCTGGTGGAGCCGCCGGATCCCACCGCGACCCGGATGCACGCCGGTCAGACCCTGGCGGGACAACACGTCACGGTGGAGATCAACACGGTGTTCCAGCAACTCGTGCGGGTGCTGGACAAGATCGACCCGAAGAAGCTCAACGAGACGTTGGGCGCCGTCTCGACGGCGTTCAACGGCCGCGGCCACAAGATCGGGCAGGCGCTCACCGACTTCGACAAGCTGCTCGCCGACATCGAACCCAGCCTGGGCACCCTGGAGCGCGAGACCGCCACCATGGCACCGGTATTCGCGTCCTACGCCGACGCGGCGCCGGATCTCACCGCGACCCTCGCCAACACCGCCGTCATGAGCGACAGCATCGTACAGGAGCACAACAGCCTGGACACCTTCCTGCTCAGTGCCATCGGGCTGGCCGACACCGGCAATGAGGTGCTGGGCGACAACCGGCAGGCCTTGACCGACCTGACCCGGGATCTGGAGCCGACGGCGCAGTTGGTGGACAAGTACCACGAGCACCTCGGCTGCTCGATCGGCGGCTTGGTGCCGTTCGCCAAGTCGCCTCCGTTCACCGTGCCCGGCATCGTGATCACCGCCAGCTTCACCCTGGGCCGGGAGCGTTACCGCTATCCCGATCACCTGCCGAAGGTGGCTGCCACCGCCGAACGGTCCTACTGTGCGGAACTGGGCCTGCCCGACGTTCCACCCGAGTTCCGGGTGCCGGCCCTGATCGGCGACGTGGGGGCCGACCCCTACGAGTACGGCAACCAGGGCATCCTGCTCAATTCCGAGGGTCTCAAGCAGGCGCTGTTCGGGCCGCTCGGCGGCCCGCCCCGCAACACCGCCCAGGTCGGGATGCCGGGATGAGGGGCACCGCCGGAACCATCCTGAAGTTCGGCAGCTTCGCCGTGGTGATGCTGCTGGCGACGGCGTTGCTGTTCGCGATCTTCGCCGAGGTGCGCACCGGGCCGACCACCGGCTACAGCGCGGTGTTCAGTGATGCGTCCCGGCTGAAGTCGGGCGACAGCGTGCGGGTCGCCGGGGTGCGGGTCGGCACCGTCGGCGGTGTGGCCCTGCGACCGGACGGCACGGTGCTGGTGAAGTTCCAGGCCGACCGGAACATCGCGCTGACCACCGGCACCCAGGCCGCGGTGCGGTACCTGAACCTGGTCGGGGACCGCTACCTGGAGCTGGCGGACGGGCCGGGCTCGACCCGCCTGCTGCCGGCCGGGGCCCAGATCCCGCTGGAACGGACCGCACCCGCGTTGGACCTGGACCTGTTGCTCAACGGACTCAAGCCGGTGATCCGGGGGCTCAACCCGCAGGACGTCAACGCGCTCACCGCGTCGCTGATCCAGATCATGCAGGGCCAGGGCGGCACCCTCGACTCGCTGATGTCGCAGTCGTCGTCGTTCTCCAACTCGCTGGCCGACAACAACCAGGTGATCGAATCCCTGATCGACCAACTGCGTGCGGTGCTGGCCACCGCGACCAGCGGTGACAAGCGACTGTCCGGGGCGATCGACCGCCTGGGCAAGCTGGTCGAAGGACTGGCCGCCGACCGCGACCCGATCGGTACGGCGGTGACGGCGCTGGACCGCGGCACCTCGTCGCTGGCCGATCTGCTGGGCAAAGCACGTGATCCGCTCACCGACACCATTGCGCAGACCAACCGGCTGGCCAAGGCCGTCAACGCCGACCAAGCCGGTCTCGACATGTCGCTGCAGAAAGCGCCGGAGAACTACCGCAAGGCCATTCGGCTCGGCGCCTACGGCGGGTTCATCCAGTACTACCTGTGCGCGGTCCAGATCCGGGTCAGCGACACCCAGGGCCGCACGGCGGTGTTCCCGTGGATCAAGCAGGAGGTGGGTCGATGCAGCGACACCGACTGACCACTGTGCTGCGCGGCGCTTCACCAGAGCACGGGGGCCGCCGATGCTGAAATACCGTGGTGCGCAACTGGCCCGGATGGGCCTGATCGGCATGATCCTGATCGGATTCGTCGTCGCGATCGGACTGCAACCCGAACAACTGCTGCAATGGGCCACTTCGGTGCGCTACCAGGCGAAGTTCACCGAGGCCGGCGGGCTGGGCACCGGCGACGACGTCACGCTGTCGGGGATCAAGGTGGGTTCGGTCACCGACGTGAGGCTCGACGACGGTGACGCCCTGGTGACGTTCTCGATGGCCGGCAAGTATCCGCTGGGCCTGCAGACCGCCGCGCACATCCGCACCGGATCGCTGCTCGGTGACCGGGTGCTGACGGTGGAGCCGGCGGGCAGCGGCAAGATGCACCCGCTCGACGTCATCCCGGTCACCCGCACCTCGTCGCCGTACTCGCTGACCGACGTGGTCGGTGAGCTGACCTCCAACACGGCCGGCACCGATACCGAGTCGCTCAACCGCTCGTTGGACACCCTCTCGGAGACGATCGACCAGATCGCCCCGCGGCTGGGCCCGACCTTCGACGGCTTGAGCCGGCTGTCGCGCTCGCTGAACAACCGCAACGAAAGCCTCGCCGAGTTGTTGAAGTCCGCAGCCGAGGTGACCGGGGTGTTCTCCGAACGCAGCCAGCAGATCAACACGCTGATCCTGGACGCCAACAGCCTCGTCGAGGTGCTCAACACCCGCCGGCAGGCGATCGTCAACCTGCTCGTCAGTACCTCGGCGGTGTCGCGGCAGTTGTCCGAACTGGTCGATCAGAACAACGAACAGCTCAAACCGACGCTGGACGAGATCAACTCGCTGAACAAGATCCTGGTGAAGAACCGCGACAACCTGGCCAAGGCCCTGCCCGGCCTGGCCAAATATGAACTCACCCAGGGCGAGACGGTGTCCAACGGCGCCTACTACAGCGCCTATGTGCCGAACCTGATGCTGCCGCAGCTGTTCCAGCCGTTCTTCGACTATGCCTTCGGCTTCCGGCGCGGTGTCGATGCCGGCCAGCCGGCCGACAATGCCGGGCCGCGTGCCGAGCTGCCGTTCCCGGTCAACGGGATTCCGCAACCAGGAGACCTACCGCCGCGATGACGACTCGAAAACCACTGCAGATCGCCGGGGCCGCACTGCTGGCCGTGGCGTTGCTCGCGGGTGCGGCGACCCTGGTCCGGCAGACGGTGCTGAAGCCGACCACGATCAGCGCCTATTTCCCCACCGCCACCGCCATTTACGCCGGCGACGAGGTCCGGATCTCCGGGGTGAAGGTCGGCACCATCGACCGCATCGAACCGCAGGGCACCCAGGCCAAGCTCACCCTGCGAGTGGACCGCAAGGTGCCGATCCCGGCCGACGCCAAGGCCGTCATCGTCGCACCCAACCTGGTGGCCGCCCGCTTCGTGCAGTTGACCCCGGCATATCACCGCGGTGACGGCCCCACCATGAGAGACGGCGCGGTGATACCGCGGGAGCGCACCGCCGTTCCGGTGGAGTGGGACGAGGTCAAGACCCAACTCAACCGGCTGGCCACCGAGCTGGGTCCCCGCAGCGGCATCGACGAGACCTCGGCCGCGCGGTTCATCGACACCGCTGCCGCCGCGATGGACGGCAACGGCGCCAAGCTGCGCGAAACATTGGCGCAACTGTCCGGGGTGGCCCGGATCTTCGCCGAGGGCAGCGGGAACATCGTCGACATCATCGAGGGCATGCAGACCTTCGTGACCGCGATGCGTGACAGCGATCAGCAGATCGTGGTGTTCGAATCACGGCTGGCGACACTGACCAGCGTGGTCAACGACAGCCGTTCGAGCCTGGACTCCGCCCTCAACGAATTCGCCGGCGCCATCGACAAAGTGAAGGATTTCGTGGCGGGCAGTCGCGCCGAGACCGTCGAAGCGGTAGACGGCCTGGCGAAGGTGACCCAGACGCTGGCCGACTCCAAGAACGCGATCCGCAACATCTTGCACATCACCCCGAACGCGATCGCCAACACCCTCAACATGTACAACGTCACCAGCGGAACCCCGCTGGGGTCGTTCGCATTCGCCAACTTCTCCAACCCCGTGCAGGCGATCTGCGCGATGATCGGCGGCGTCGGCAACGTGACAGCGGCCGAGACCGGCAAGCTGTGCACGCACTACCTCGGGCCGGCCATGCGCCTGTTGAACTTCAACGGATTTCCGCTGCCGATAGCCCCGTACCTGACCAAGTCGGGCAGCCCGGACAAGCTGATCTACACCGACCCGGCACTGATGCCGCACAATCAGCATCCGCCGGACCTCCCAGAACAGACACCGTCGATCTCCGCCTACACCGGTCTGAACGGCGATGTCGCGCAACCGCCGGGCTGGACCGACCCACCGCAACCGCGCGGCTCGCTGGTGCCGGACGGCCTGCCCGCCGCGGCGACGCCACCGCTGCTCCCCGGGGCGCCCCTGCCGAGCCCGACCACCTTCGACGGGATGCTGTTGCCGGGCGGCCCACCACAGCCGGGGCCGCCGCCGGGCTCGCCGCTGCCCGCGGAAGGAGCGCCCGCGCCATGATCGGTCTGAAGTCATTGCGGCGGGGTCTGGCGCTAGCCGGCCTGATCGCCTGCACCGCCACCGGCTGCGCCTTCGGCGGCGCGAACTCGATAGCGTTGCCCGGTGTCCAGGGCCGCGGTCCGGGGGCGCAGCACTTCCGTGTCGAACTGGCCAATGTCGGGACCCTGGAATCCAATTCACCGGTCATGCTCTCCGACGTGGTGATCGGCAGCGTCGGCAAGATGACCGTCACCAACTGGCACGCCAACGTCGAGATCGCGGTCAACCCGGGTGTCGAAGTCCCGGCCAACGCGGTGGCCACCGTGGGGCAGACCAGCCTGCTGGGGTCGATGCACCTGGCGCTGAATCCGCCGGTGGGCCAGGCTCCGTCGGGGCGGCTGGCCTCCGGCGCGACCATCGGCATGAGTGACTCCTCGACGTATCCGTCCACCGAGCAGACGCTGTCGTCGCTGGCGGTGCTGGTCAACGGCGGCGGTTTGGGCCAGATCGGTGACATCATCCACAACTTCAGCGCCACTATGGCGGGCCGCGAAGACGACATCCGCGACCTGCTCGTCCGGTTGGACCGCTTCACCGCGGCGCTGGACCGGCAGCGCGACAACATCGTTGTGGCCCTTCAAGAGATGAACCGGGTGGCCGGTACCTTCGCCGGGCAGCGCGACACCATCGATCGCGCGCTGGACAAGATCCCCCCGGCCATCGACGTGCTGATCAAGGAGCGGCCCAAGTTCACCACCGCGCTGACCAAACTGGGCAAATTCGGCGATCTGTCGGCGGGTCTGGTCGACGATGCCGGCAGCCAACTGGTCTCCGACCTCGTCCACCTGGAACCGGCACTGGAGGCGCTGGCCGACATCGGCCCGGACCTCAATGCCGCGGTGGCCTACGCGAGCGCCTTCCCTTACGGGCCCAACGCCATCGAGCGCGCCGTGCGGGGCGACTTCCTGAACCTGTTCGCGATCTTCGACCTCACCAAGCCGCGGCTCAAGCGGTCGCTGTTCGCCGGCACCCAGTGGGGTGATGAAGACACCAAACTGGTTCCAGCGCCCGGTGATCCGTGGTACCTGAACTACTCCTACGATCCGCTGCAAGGACCGGTCCTGCAGTCCTCGGCGCAAGAACCCGCGCCGGTCAACTCCGCGCCGGCCGCCCCTGCTCCGGAAGGCGGTAGGTAGGTGCTGACGCGGTTCGTCCGAATCCAGCTGATCCTGTTCCTGGTCGCCTCGGTGATCGGCGTGGGTGCGATGGTCTTCGGTTACATGCGGGTGCCGACCATGCTCGGGATCGGCCGCGTGACGGTCAAATTGGACCTGCCCGAGACCGGCGGGCTATACCGGTTCGCCAATGTCACCTACAACGGGGTGCAGATCGGAACGGTCACCGATGTCGCACTGACGCCGGCCGGGGTGCGCGCCACGCTGTCGCTGGACCGATCCCCTCGAGTGCCGGCGGACCTGCTCGCCGCCGTGCGCAGTGTTTCGGCGGTCGGCGAGCAGTATGTCGACCTGTTGCCCCGCAGCGACGGAGCGCCGTACCTGGAGAACGGCTCGGTGATCGCGGCGTCGAACACCGAAGTGCCGCAACAGGTCGGGCCGATGCTCGATCAGGTCAGCGCGCTGGTCGACAGCATTCCCAAAGAGAAGGTCAGCAACCTGCTCGATGAGACCTACCTGGCCTTCGACGGCGCCGGCTACGACTTCCAGTCCCTGCTGGACTCGGCAGCCACCATCAGCGGCGACGCCAAGGGTGTTTCGGGTCGGCTGCGCACCCTGATCGATGACGGCGAAAGACTGCTCGACTCCCAGCACCAGAGCACCGATGCGATCCGGACCTTCGCTCGCAGCATGGCCGGGATCACCGAACAGGTCGCCGTCAACGATCCGCAACTGCGCGCCATCCTGCAGCGCGGGCCCGGCTTCGCCGACGAAGTCTCCGGTCTGATGCAGGATCTCAAGCCGACGCTGCCGATCCTGCTGGCGAACATGAACACCGTCGGGCAGGTATTGCTGGCCTACAACCCGGCGATCGAACAGTTGCTGGTGCTGCTGCCCGGATACATTGCGGCGCAGCAGTCTTTCGGCTTGCCGAAGAACAATGCGACCGGTCTGCCGCAGGGCGACTTCACGCTGACGTTCGGTGACCCCAACCCCTGCACGGTCGGGTTCCTGCCGCCGTCGTCGTGGCGGTCCCCGGCGGACACCACCACCATCGACACCCCGGACGGGCTGTACTGCAAGCTGCCGCAGGACTCGCCGACCTCGGTGCGCGGTGCCCGCAACTTCCCCTGCATCGAGCATCCGGGCAAGCGGGCGCCGACCGTCGAGCTCTGCGATGACCCCAGGGGATTCGTCCCGATCGCGATGCGCCCGCACCTGACCGGCCCGGGTGCGTTCGACCCGAACCTGATCAAGCAGGGCGTCCCGGTCGACGACCGGGTGGATTTCGGGGACCGGATCTTCGCGCCGACCGAGGGCACCCCGATGCCGCCGGGTGCCATCAGATCCGGGACTCCGCCGGATGCCCCGCGTCCACCGGTGCCGGCGCCGCCGGACGTGTGGCCCACACCCCTGCCGACACCCGGCGTCGCGCCGTCGGGGCACGCCGACGGCGGATCCGGGCCGTCGGTCGCGGCGGTGCCCTACGACCCGAACACCGGTAAGTACCTGACTCCCGATGGGCGCTACGAACAGCAGACGAACTTGGTGACCGGTTCCGCGGCCAAGTCATGGACCGACCTGATGCCGAACTGAGGTGAAGGAGGGCAGATCATGCGTGCAGTGGAACTCATCGTCGGGGCAGCGGTGCTGATCGCCGGGGCGATCACCGCACCGCCGGCGCAGGCCGGACTGGGTTTTGAGCTCAACGGCCCCTACCGCGTCGTCTCCAACGGGGGCATGGCGAAGACCAACGAGGTCTTCATGGACGAGCGGACCGTCGTGTCGGTGTGGACGTTCAGCTCCAGTTGCACCAACGCCCACGAGTGCACCGGCCAGGTCAGCAGTGACGCGGGTTGGAGCGCGCCACTGGAGTTCCGCACCTCGCGCTGGATCGTCGACCGGTTCCACCCGGATTGGCAGACCTGTCCGGACGGCACCACCTCGTCGGGCAAGCAGCGTTACCAGTTCCAGGGCAGTGATGCCAACGGGCAGTGGGACAAACTGAACATCGACCGACTTGTCGGCTACGACAGGACGATCGGCGTCTCGGGCGCCTGTGGGCGTAACCAGCCCACGGTGGTTCAGATGCCGTTGACCGTTCAGCGGTTGTAGCGGTGGGAGAGATCATGCAGAAACTCCGGATGCTGGCGCACGCGGCCGTCGCGGTGGCCGCGGTTGCCGGCGCACTGGCGACAGCGGGCCCGTCCTCCGCGGATCCCGCCCCCGAGCCCTTCGTGCCGCAGTGCGACGTCCCGGCGTGCACACCCGGAATCATGCCGAATGTCGTGCAGGGTGCGCCGTGCTCGAACACCACCTATTTCGTCTTCGGGTCCGCTGTCGAAGGGCCCTCGACCCTGCCGGGCCGGCTGGTGTTCTGCACCTCGCCGCGCCGCTATGAGCCGCGCTGGTTCCGATCCCCGGAGATGCACGGCGTCAAGGAGGAGGGCAGCAAATGTGATGCCTATGACTTCGAGGTGGCCCAGGCGCCCGACGGCCTGTTTTTGACCTGCATCCCGGACGGCGAGACCAGATGGCGCCGCGGGGATCTATAGTGCCCCAGTGGTTTTGAACAGGTGAGGGAGTAAGCAATGTTTCGAGTCGCTGTCGGTGCGGCGTTCGCCGCGCTGGCCGTCTCCACCGTCATGGCGCCCCGGGCCGCGGCAGACATGCCCTACGGCAACTACGAGGTGCTGAGCAACCGCTGGACCGACGCCTCCTGGGTGTGGGCGGCCTACCCGTGCGAGACGCCCGGCAAGTTCGACGAGCTGCCGCCCGGCTGCGTGACGGTGAGCGCGATCGACCGGCCGCATTTCTTCGGCCGCAGTTACTACGGCGGCACCGCCCGGCTGGTGGACGGCCAGTATTCGTTCAGCAGCGACGTCGGCGACGGCCTGCATTGCCCGATGGGGCAGTACCTGCCGACCCGCGACACCTACACCTGGGACGCCAACACGCTGTCCGGTGTGGTCGAATCACGTTTCGACGTGGGTTGTTTCAACGGACCGCCGGGCATGAACACCTGGACGTTCGCCCTGGTGCGCATGTAGCGCCGCGGTCAGACCGGATCGAATGAGGAGATCAGCCACCGGCCGTCGTGTTTCTCCAGCCCCACCTTGACGCTGCTCATCGAGAAGGCGCCGTCCGGATTCGACTTGCTGATCGTGGTCTGGTTGATGAAGACCAGCACTTCGGCGTGGGTGGGCTGCAGGCTGACGATGCCCTTGCGGACCACCGAGGCCATCGTCTGCACTTCCTTCTGCTTGGCCGCCGGGGTGACCACCTTCTGGGTGAAATCGGTGTAGTAGGACAGGAAGTCGCCGGTGAGGTGCCGTTCGGCGGCCGCGAAGTCCTTCTCCAGCGTTTTCGGCGAGTACGTCAGGACGGCGACCGCGCCGTCGGCTGCTGCGGCCATGGCGGCCTGCTCGGCCTCGACCCCGAGCCGCTGGTCGGCCCGGTATGTCCCGAAGTAGAGCCAGCAGGTCAGGGCGACCGAGACCGCCAACAGCGCGGCGAGCGTGATCGCCACCCGACGTGTGCGTGACACGGGTGGTTCGACGGGTTCGGCCGGGGCGGGCGGGTTCTGCTCCAAAGACGCGTACTCTTCGGCGGCCGTCTCAGCTGTCACGTCGTTCTCGTCGGATCGGCTCATGTCGCGAAGTCCACCTTCGACATCTTGACCTGGTCGTCCTCGCGGGTCAGGTGTACGGCAAGGCGCCAGCTGCGCGGCTCGTCCTTGGCGCCGGCCCTATTGGTGACCTTGGTGCTGGCCGCCACCAGCACCACCGCCTCGTTGGCCGACATCGACTCCACGCCCGAGACGGTCGCGGTCGCCTCGGTGATGGTCTTCGCCGCCTGGGCCGTCTTGATGAAATCCTCGGCGTGGGTCTCGAAGTCCTTCTTGAATTCGCCGGTCGAGTTGTCGATGATCCGCTTGACGTCGTCGTCGACGGTCTCGTAGTTCAGTGACATCAACGTCACCACGCCTTGGCGGGCAGCCGCGGCGTACTCGGCGGCCTGGTGCTGGCGCTGCGCGACACCGCGGTGCTGGATGGTCATCAGCACATCGCTTACGACGAGTCCGCCGACGGCGAGCACCGCCAGCGTCGCCGCCACCCACGGCAGCTGCTTCCAGATGCGGCCGAGACCGCGGGGCGTTTCGTTCGGCTCGGCGCTGTCCGGGTTGCCGTCTTCGCCGTCTTTACCGCCGGCTTCAGAGTCTTCGGCGTCGGATTCGGCGACGTCTTCGGCGCCCCCAGCGTCATCAGCGTCGGATTCGGGCTCCTCGGCGGCCACCTCGGCCTGCGCGCTGTCCCGTTGCAGCTTGAGCAGGTTCGCGCGTGCCCGGGCGGCCTCCGCCTCGGCCTCGGCGGCCTGCGCCTCGGCCTCCGCCAGAGTCAGCGCGTCCTTGATGGTGGCGTCCGGTTTCGCCGGATCACGCGACGGCATAGCGCCTCCTGTCCGTTGTCCACCCAAGTCTGACAAGGTGCTCTACCGGAAGGCCCGGGCAGGACCGATCCAAAACGGTAGCACCGGCGTATCTCACCAGGTCCGCATCGAACAGAGCGCACCCTTGGTGCCGGCATCGGTCGCGACGACCACATCGTCGACGCGCAGTTCGCAGACGAACCCGGGTGCGGCGAGCTCCTTATGGAGCCCGGGAAGGGACACCACCACCATCGCCCAGTCCTGCGGGTCGGCCAGCGTCGTGTCGAATATCCAGGGCTGGTTCGGTCCGATGGTGACGTCGGCACGCGGACTGTATTGATATGGGTTGTGGCTGTACTCGCCGAAGTTCGGCGGCTGGACCTCGCGGTAGTAGACCAGCGCCTGTGCGGTCTGGGTTGCGCTGACGCTGTAGCGCACGTGATGCGCAGCCGGTTCGTCGGCGCCCGTCGGGGCCGCCGTCAGCAGGCCGGCGCTGACCAGCAGGGCCAGTGCGGCCGGGTGCGGGACCGGGGCTTTCACGGGCTGCAGCACCACCCTCCAAGATTCTGATTCTTAATGAATGAGAATAGCATTTCCGTGCTCGCTCTCCCCAGCGATCGCCGACCCGGCGGCGGCCCGCCCCGCCCGGAAGCCGAAGACCATCGCCGGGCCGATGGTGCCGCCCGCTCCACCGTAGGCCCGGCCGGTCACTCCGGCCATCGCGTTGCCCGCGGCGAACAGGCCCGGAATCGGGTGCCCGTTCACGTGCAGGACGCGCCCGTCGCCGTCGGTGCGCGGCCCACCCTTGGTGCCCATCGAGCCGACTGACAACGGCACGGCGTAGTAGGGGGCGGTGTCGAGCGGACCCAGGGTGCGGCCGGCCGGTGTGGCCGCCTGGTCGTCGCCCCAGTAGCCGTCGTAGGCGCTGGCGCCGCGCCCGAACTCGGGATCGCGGTCCGCGGCCACCCCGCGGTTCCAGGCGGCCACCGTGCTCGCCAGCCCCTGCGGGTCGATGCCGGTCTTGGCGGCCAGGCCGGCCAGGTCGGGGGCTTGGGCGAACCAGTCCGGCACCCGTTCGCCGGGCGCGGTGCCGAGGAATCCGTAGCGGCGCAGGTGCTCGGCGTCGAACACGATCCAGGCCGGATCGTTGACGTATCCGCCGCGCGGGTCCAGGTAGTGGAAGGCACCGGCCATCGAGTTGTAGTCGCAGGCCTCGTTGACGAACCGCCGGCCGGCCCGGTTGACGATGATGCTGCGTGGCCGGGTGCGCTCGAGTCGGACACTGCGGCTGCGCTGCCGGCCGTCGATGGTGTCACCGGGGATCCGCACGATCGGCACCCACCACGCCTCACCCATGTTGGCCAGGTCGGCGCCGTGTGCCATCGCCATGCGCAGCGCGTCGCCGGTGTTGTTCGGTGGCGACACCGCCCCCCGCATCGGGCCCCGCAGGAAGGCTTCCACCAGGGTGCTGTCCCACTCGAAGCCGCCGTTGGCCAGAACGACACCGCGCCGGGCCCGCACCCGGGTCGAGCCGTGCTCACCCTCAACGCGCACCCCGGCCACGCCCGCCGGTTCCCCGGCCGGGCGGGCGATGAGTTCGACGCCGCGACAGTCGGTCTGGGGCGTGATACCGGCATCGAGCACGCCGCGCAGCAGCCCGGCGATCAACGCGGTGCCGGCCACGCACAAATCGCCTGCGGTGTCTGACCCCGCTACGTCGGCATGCAGCCGGGCCCGGGTCTCGGCATCGAATCCGACATTGCTGTAGTCGGCCGGGAACGCCGTGATCCGGTCGCGCCACGATCCCAGCCGGGACAGGTCGTAGGGCAGCGGGCTCAGCGAGCGCCCGCCGGACGGACGTCCCCCCGGCAACTCCGGCTTGTAGTCCGGGAAACCGGTGGCCACCTCGAACCGGACGTCGCTGTGCGCTTCGACGAACTCGACCATCGCCGGACCGCTGCGCACGAACGTCGTCACCAGCTCGTCGTCCATGGCGCCGAAGGACTGTGCCCGCAGGTAGTCCAACGCGGCGTCGACGGTCAGCCCGGGCGCCCGGTCGTGGGCGGGGATCCAGGCGATACCGCCGGAGACCGCGGTGGTGCCCCCGACGGTGGCGGCCTTCTCGTAGAGGCCGACCGACGCGCCGCCGATCGCGGCGGCCAGGGCCGCGGTGAGCCCGGCGCCGCCGGTGCCCAACACGACCACATCGACAGTGTTGTCCCACTCGGGCTCGTCCCAATCGGGATGCGCACCAGTTGGCATGGCGGGCTTCCTTTCCGGCCGCTGCGGCAGTGGCTGATTCAGCTGAGGATCTCCGAGAGCCGGTCCGCGGCGGCCAGCACCGCGTCGCGACCACCTAGCACCACGTCTTCGCGATGCGAGATCAGGTTGATGCAGGTGGCCGGTGCCGGGGGCCGGCGCCGGACCGGAACCGCGAGCCCGTAGAGCCCCGGTTCGATCTCGCCGTGGGTGACGACCCAACCGAGTTTGCGGGTCTGCCCGACGATCTCGCGTTCGTCGGCGTGCGCCGGCATACCGGCCGACAGTGCGATCCCGGCCGCCCCGCGGTTGAGCGGATGACGGCTGCCCTCGTGGAACGCGAGTTGGTAGCCGACCTGGGTGGGCACGATGACGGCGACCGCCACCTGTTGATCGCCCTCGGCCACCAGCAGCGACACGGTGGACCCGAGTTCGTCGGCCAGAGTGCGCAGGATCGGCAGGCTCAGCTGACGCACGTTGTTGTCGAACGAGGCGCCGAGCACGGCCAGTCCGGCCGCCGAGCGGTAGCGACTGTCCTCGCCCCGGGCCACCAGCCGAAAACTCGTCAGCGTGTTCAGCAGGCGGTAGGCGATGGTGCGGTGCACGCCGACCCGGTCGGCGATCTGGGCGATGGTCAGGCCGTCGGGAGTGGCGGCCACCGCCTGCAGTGCGGCCAGCCCCCTGGCCAGGGTCTGCGAACCCGGAGCGACGCCGTTGTCGGCGGTGGCGGTCGGCATCTGCGCGAACTCCTTGACATCCATCCCGTGGAGAGTGATGCTCTTGAATATAACGTACATATGTGTGCGATAAAAGCACGTATTACTATCGTAAAACGGAAATGACATTTCCATACATTTCCGACCATTCGACGACGGGGACGAGGTGGCCGGTGCCGGGCTTCGAGAGCATCTGGAGTGACCTGCAGGGAGTCGCATTCACGCAGGGCTATCTCGACGCCGCGGGAGTGCGGACCCGCTACCTGCGGGCCGGTGACCCGGCGTTGCCCGCGCTGGTGCTGCTGCACGGGTCCGGCGGGCACGCCGAAGCCTACGTACGCAACCTCGCCGCGCACGCCGAGCACTTCTGTACCTGGTCGATCGACATGCTCGGCCATGGCTACACCGACAAGCCCGGGCATCCGCTGGAGATCGCGCACTACGTGACGCACCTGATGGCGGTGCTGGACACCATCGGCGCTCAGCGGGCGAGTATCAGCGGCGAGTCCCTGGGGGGTTGGGTTGCCGCCCGCGCCGCCATCGGCCACCCGGACCGCATCGACCGCCTGGTGCTCAACACCGCGGGCGGCTCCCAGGCTGATCCGGAGGTGATGAAGCGGATCATCACGCTGTCGATGGCCGCCGTCGAGAACCCTACCTGGGAGACCGTCCAGGCCCGGATCAAGTGGCTGATGGCCGACAAGTCCAAGGACTACGACGACATCGTGGCGAGCCGTCAGCGGATCTATCAGCTGCCCGGATTCGTCGATGCGATGCGCGACATCATGGCCTTGCAGGACCCGCAGATCCGGGCCCGCAACCTACTCGGCCCGGCCGAGTACGGCCGGATCACCGCCCCGACCCTGGTGGTCTGGACCAGCGACGACCCGACGGCCGATGTCGAGGAGGGCAAGCGGATCGCGTCGATGATCCCCGGCGCCCGGTTCGAGCTGATGGCCGGCTGCGGCCACTGGCCGCAGTACGAGGACCCGGAGACCTTCAACCGCCTGCACCTGGAATTCCTGTTGGGGCGCTAGCGTGACGACCAAATCGGGCCCGGCCCCCGAAGCCGGCGCACCCACCGACGTCGACGTCATCGTCGTCGGTGCCGGACCGGTGGGCCTGACATTAGCCAATATCCTTGGGCTGCAAGGGGTTCGCACCCTGGTGGTCGAGGATCGCGACACACTCATCGACTATCCCCGGGGAGTCGGGCTCGACGACGAGTCGCTGCGCACATTCCAGGCGATCGGCCTGGCGGACGCCGTCCTGCCGCACACCGTGCCCAACCAGATCCTGCGGTTCTACGACGGCCGCCGCCGGCTGTTGGCCGAGATGGCGCCCGCAGACGCGTGTTTCGGCTGGCCCAAACGCAACGGATTCGTGCAGCCCCTGGTCGACGCCGAACTGCTGCGCGGCCTGGAACGCTTCGACCACGTCCGGGTGCTGTGGGGCCGGCCCATGACGGGCTGCGTCGAGACGCCCGACGGCGTCACCGTGCAACTGGGCGGCGATCCGGGGAAACCGGCCGAGGTGAGCGCACGCTACCTGGTCGGCTGCGACGGCGGCCGCAGCATGACGCGGCGGCTGATGGGGGTGTCCTTCGACGGCACCACCTCGGCCACCCGCTGGCTGGTCATCGACCTCGCCGACGACCCGCTGGGGCATCCCAACAGCGAAGTCGGCGCCGACCCGGCGCGGCCCTACGCCTCGATCTCGATCGCGCACGGCATCCGGCGCTTCGAGTTCATGATCCACCCCGACGAAACCGACGAACAGGCGCAGGACCCGGACTTCGTGGCGGCCATGCTCGCCCCGTTCGTGCCGCACCCGCGCGACGTCGAGGTGATCCGGCACCGGGTCTACACCCATCACTCGCGGATCGCCGGGGCGTTCCGTCGCGGCCGGCTGCTGCTGGCCGGCGATGCGGCGCATCTGATGCCGGTGTGGCAGGGGCAGGGCTACAACAGCGGCATCCGGGACGCGGCGAACCTGGGCTGGAAGTTGGCCGCGGTGGTGCGCGGTCAGGCGGATGCGGACCTGTTGGACAGCTACGACACCGAACGACGCAAGCACGCCCGCGCGATGATCGACCTGTCGACGATGGTCGGCCGGGTGATCTCGCCGACGAACCGGCGCGTCGCCGCGCTGCGCGACGGGCTGATCCGGGCGGCCTCGGCGGTGCCGAGCCTCAAGCGCTACGTGCTCGAGATGCGGTTCAAGCCGATGCCGCGCTACGAGCAGGGTGCGGTCGCCCATGACCAGCCTCGCCGCCCCGACTCCCCGACGGGCACTCTGTTCATCCAGCCCCGCGTCGACACCCGCAGCGGCTCGGGCCTGCTGCTCGACGACGTCCTCGGCACCGGTTTCGCGGTGCTGGCCTGGAACAACAATCCCCGCACCCTGCTCGGGGACAAGGCGTTCGGGCGGTGGCAGGCGTTGGGGGCCGCCTTCGTCGCCGTGCGGCCGCTGACTCAACTGCACTGGACGCCGCCGGGAGCGGTGGACGACCCGGCGGTCACCATCGTCGGTGATCGCACCGGTGAGCTGAAGGCGTGGTTCGACCGGCATGCCGAGTCGGTGCTGTTCCTGCGCCCGGACCGCTGCATCGCCGCGGCCTGCATCGCCCAGCGCGCCGGCGAGACCTCTGCCCGGCTCTTTGACGTGCTGTCCCTGACCGCGCAAGGGGGTGATCACGCCGATGCCATTGGCCCTGTGCTGCATGTCCCACAGCCCGCTGCTGAATCTGCCGGGACCGCCCCCTGATCTGATGGCCGACGTCGAGGCCGCGATCGCCGACGCCCGGCGCTTCGTCGCCGCCTTCGACCCCGACCTGGTGGTGGTGTTCGCGCCGGACCACTACAACGGGTTCTTCTATCGACTGATGCCGCCGTTCTGCATCGGTACCGCAGCGCACGGGGTCGGTGACTACGGCACCTATGCCGGCGCCTTGAACGTCGCCGCGGATCTGGCCGAACAATGTGCCGCGGCGGTACTGGAACACGGTGTGGATGTTGCTGTTTCGGCCGCCATGGATGTCGATCACGCCGTGATGCAGCCGTTGGAGCGGTTGTTCGGCGACGCCACGGCCCGCCCGGTGATCCCGATCTTCATCAACGCCGTGGCCGCCCCGCTGGGACCGATTCACCGGGCGCGTGCTCTGGGCGCCGCAATCGGCGACTACCTGGCCACCCTCGACCGGCGGGTCCTGGTGTTGGGATCCGGTGGGCTGTCGCATGATCCGCCGCTGCCCACCCTGGCCACCGCCACCGAGCAGGTGCGCGAGCGGATCGTGCACGGCGCCCCGATGAGCCCCGAACAGCGTGCCGCCCGCCAGGACACGGTGATCGCCGCGGCGCGTGACTTCGCCGCGGGCCGCAGCACGATCGCCCCGCTGAACCCCGACTTCGACCAGCGGTTCCTGGACATCGTCGACAACGGGGCGCTGGCCGACTTCGACGACTGGACGAACGGGTACATCACCGACGCCGGCGGTAACTCCGCGCACGAGATCCGCACCTGGGTAGCCGCATTCGCCGCGATGGCCGCAGCCGGTGAATACCGGACCGACAACCGCTACTACCGGGCCGCACCGGAGTTGATCGCCGGGTTCGCCACCCGAACCGCACTACCTGTGGAGCAGCGATGACAGCGGCCGCCGAACACGTCGTGGACGTCCTGGTGATCGGCTCGGGCGGTGGCGGCATGACTGCCGCGCTGGCTGCGCAGGCCCGCGGTCTGGACACCCTGCTGATCGAGAAGTCGGCGTTCTTCGGCGGATCCACCGCGCTGTCCGGGGGTGGCATCTGGGTGCCCGGTGCGCCGGCGCAACGTCGCGAGGGCTACCGCCCCGACCCCGACGGGGTGGTGGCCTACCTGCGCACGATCACCGACGGTCTGGTGAGCGAGGCCAGGCTGCGCCGGTACGTGGATTCGGCGCCGGAGATGATGGAGTTCCTCGAACAGACCAGTGACTGGTTCGAGTTCGTCTGGAAGCCCGGCTATGCCGACTACTACCCGGAGCTGCCGGGGGGATCGGCGTTGGGCAGCACCATCAACGTGCCGGCGATGGATCTGCGCGGGCTCGGCGACGAAGAACAGCATCTGCTGGCGCCACTGGCGTTGGCGCCCAAGGGAATCTGGCTGGGACCGAAGGACCTCCGACTGTTCTACCAGGTCCGGCAGTCCTGGCGGGGCAAGGCGGTGCTGGTCAAGCTGCTGTGGCGGATGCTGCGCGCCCGGGTCTTCGGCGACCGGATGGCCGCGATCGGCCAGTCGCTGTCGGCGCGACTGCGCCTGGCGATGAAGCAGCGCGGCATCCCGCTGTGGCTGGACACCCCGATGACCGAGCTGATCACCGATGAGTCCGGGGCGGTCATCGGCGCACTGGTGGAACGCGACGGTGCACCGCAACGCATCTCGGCTCGCTGCGGTGTCATCCTGGCCACCGGAGGTTTCGATCACGACCTGGCCTGGCGCCGCGAGCACCAGCCGGTGCTGGAGCACGACTGGAGCTTCGGCAACCCGCTGGCCGACGGCGACGGGATCCGGGCGGGGATGCGGGCCGGTGCGGACACCGACCTGATGGATGAGGCCTGGTGGTTCCCCGCGCTGTGCTGGCCCGACGGCCGCCTGCAGTTCATGCTGAACGAGCGGATGATGCCGTCGCAGTTCATCGTCAACGCCGCCGGGGACCGGTTCGTCAACGAGGCGGCGCCCTATATGGACTTCGCGCACGCGATGATCGACGGCCAGCGATCCGGGGTCGAGCACATCCCGTGCTGGCTCATCACCGATCAACGGTCGTTCAACCGGTATGTGGTGGCCGGTCACCTGCCCATCCCCAAGATTCCGGGCGCCCCGGTGCCCACCGGCCGCCGGGTGCCGCAGGCCTGGCTGGACTCCGGGGTGGTCAAGTCCGGCGCCTCGTTCGACGAATTGGCCACCGCCATCGGTGTTCCGGCGGCGCGGCTGCACAGCACCGCCGAACGGTTCAACCAGTTGGCCAAGGCGGGCCACGACGACGACTTCAACCGTGGTGACAGCGTCTACGACAACTACTACGGCGACCCCACGCTGCCCAACCCCAACCTGCATCCGCTCGGCAAACCGCCGTACTACGCGTTCCGGATCATCCTGGGGGACCTGGGCACCTCCGGCGGCCTGCGCACCGATGAATTCGCCCGCGCCCTGCGCGCCGACGGCACCGTCATCGACGGCCTGTACGTGGTGGGCAACGCCTCGGCGGCGGTGATGGGCCGCAGCTACGCCGGCGCCGGCGCCACCATCGGCCCGGCGATGACATTCGGCTACGTCGCCGCCCAGCACATCGCAGACCGCGACCAATCGAGCCCCACCCAAGCCGCAACCAATCTCCCAGGAGGTAACTCGTGAAGATCTCACTGTTCTACGAATTCGCGCTGCCCCGGCCGTGGTCCGACGACGACGAGCACCGTCTGTTTCAAGACGGCCTCGACGAGGTGGAAGCCGCCGACAAGGCCGGATTCTCGACGGTCTGGGTCACCGAGCACCACTTCCTCGAGGAGTACTGCCACGCCACCGCACCCGAGATTTTCTTGGCGGCCGCCAGTCAGCGGACCAAGGACATTCGGCTCGGCTTCGGGATCATGCACCTGCCGCCGGTGGTGAACCATCCGGCCCGGGTGGCCGAGCGGGTGGCCACGTTGGACCTGCTGTCGGGCGGCCGTGTCGAGTTCGGTACGGGGGAGGGGTCCTCGATCGCCGAGCTCGGCGGGTTCGGTATCGACCCGGCCGACAAGCGCGCCCAGTGGGAGGAGGCGCTGGAGGTGTCGATCCGCTGCATGACCGAGACGCCCTTCACCGGCTTCGAGGGCCAGCACGTGCAGATGCCGGCCCGCAACGTCGTCCCCAAACCCCTGCAACGGCCGCACCCGCCGGTCTGGGTGGCCTGCACCCGGCCGGCGTCGATCCAGATGGCCGCCGAGAAATGCATCGGCGCACTGAGTTTCGCCTACACCGGCCCGGGACCGCTGGCCGAGCGGGTCAACGGCTACTACAAGCAACTCGAAGAGATAGGTGTCCCGGCCACCCCCCAGGTGAACCCGAACATCCTGGCGATCGGTGGCGACCTGTCGATGATGGTGGCCCCGACCGAGAAGCAGGCGCTGGACCGTCTCGGCGTCGGCGGCGGCTTCTTCTCCTTCGGGATCATGCACTACTACATGACCGGCCAGCACACACCCGGGCGGACCGGGGTGTGGGAACGCTACCTGCAAGAGGTCGAGAAGGATCCGACGCTGGCCTACGGACCCGGCCGAGGTGCCATCGGAACCCCGGCGATGGTGCGAGAATTCCTGCGTGGCTACGAGGAAAGCGGCGTTGACGAGATCATCCTGCTGCTCAACCCGCGCAGCCACGAGGCGACCATGGAGACCATCGAGCTGATGGGGACCCAGGTGTTGCCGGAGTTCATCGAGCGCGATGAGAAGGCGGTGGCCGACAAGGCCAAGAGGCTGGCTCCGGTGCTGGAGAAGCTGGAGGCCCGCCGGCCGAAGTCCACTGCTCCCGCGTTCGACGAGGACTACTCGTTCGGTGGACTGCCCACCGGCCGAGACAAGTTCACCGCCACCGAGATTCCCGAGGCGATGGCCGAGATCAACGAGGGCCGGGTGCAGGCCGCGCAGCGTGCCAAAGAAGAACGAGCAGAGCGGGAACGCGGCCAACGGTGATGACAACCGCTGGGACCCCGCGCGCCGGGCTGTGCAGCTATGACGGTCGACGGACCGTGGTCACCGGTGTCGCGTCGGGAATCGGCGCGGAACTGGTGACCCAGCTTCACGAGCTCGGGGCGTACGTCGTCGGCCTGGACCGGGTGCGACCCGCGGGGGACGTCGACGAGTTCCACCCGATCGATCTGGCCGATCCGGCGTCGATCGACAAGGCCGTGGAGGCGATCTGCCGGCCCGGCCCGGACCGGGTAGACGCGCTGTTCAACGTCGCCGGGGTGTCCTCGGGCATCGGTGATCCGGAATTGGTGGTCGCGATCAACTTCCTGGGCACCCGCCATCTCACCGAGGCACTGTTGCCGTCGATGCCGGCGGGATCGGCGATCGCCAATGTCTCGTCGCTGGCCGCCGCGTCCTACCTGGAGAACGCCGAGACCACGTCGGGTCTGTTGAACACCGACACCATGACCGCCGGATTGCATTGGTGTCGGGCGCATCCCGAGGCGCTCGCCGACGGCGGCTATCGACTGTCCAAGGAGGCGATCATTCTCTACGGGATGGTCAATGCCGGCCGGCTGGCGTCGCAGGGTATCCGGATCAACTGCACCGCCCCCGGGGTCACCGAAACCCCGATCCTCGACCAGTTGCGCAGCAGCTACGGGCAGGGTTTTCTCGACGACATCCCCAAGCCGCTGGGACGGGTTGCCAGCCCGGCCGAACAGGCCGCCCCGCTGGTATTCCTGAACAGCCCGGCCGCCGGCTACATCTGTGGTCAGGTGCTCTGGGTCGACGGCGGCAATATCGCCGCCCGCACCGCCGCCACGCTCGGAAACGCAGGAGTGCCATGGCCGGCCTGACCGAGTTCCGCCGGATCGGCGATCAGGTGCGCAACTGGGGACGCTGGGGGGACGACGACGAACTGGGCACCTTGAACCTCATCACGCCGGATAAGGTCGCCGAAGCCGCCGCCCTGGTCCGGCACGGCAAAGTCTTTCCGCTCGGGGTCGACTTCGGCTCGTCGGGGCCGCAGGGTGCGTTCGCATTCCGGCACAATCCGATTCACACCATGACCGTCGACGGCGGTGACGCCCGAACCCTGGCCCGCTACGGCCCGCCGTGGGCACGCAATGTCGTCGCGCAGCAGGTGAGCGAATTCTTCGTGGACAACCCGTTCCGGTTCAACGACGACATGATCGTGATGCCGTTGCAGGCGGCCACCCAGTGGGATGCACTGTCGCACGTCTACTACGACGACCAGTTGTACAACGGATTCCCGGCGAGCTCGGTCACCAGTTTCGGCGCCTACCACTGCGGCATCGACAAGGTGGACGCCAAGGGCATCACCTCCCGCGGGGTGCTGCTGGATGTGGTCGCCCACCGCGGCGCCGACACTTTCCTGGAGCTGGGGAGCCCGATCACCTGCGACGAACTGGACGACGTCGCGCGGGCACAGCAGGTCAGCATCGAGCCCGGCGACATCGTGCTGGTGCGAACCGGTTGGTGGGCAAGGTTTTCTGCGACCGGTGACGGCGCCGAGCCGGGCGCCGGTCTGGACTGGCGGTGTGCCACCTGGCTGCACGAACGGCAGGTGGCCGCGGTGGCCGCCGACAACCTGATGGTCGAGGACCCGGTGTCCGGCGTGGAGGGCACCTTCCTGCCGATGCACATGCTGTGCCTGCGGGACATGGGCATGATGCTGGGGGAGTACTGGGACCTGGAAGCGCTGGCCGCTGACTGCGCCGCCGACGGTGTGTACGAATTCCAGTTGGTGGCACCACCGTTGCGGGTGACCGGCGGGGTCGGATCACCGGTGAACCCGATCGCCATCAAATAGAGCGGGGCAGCGATGAGATTCGTGTTCGTGCACGGCGGATTCCATGCCGGCTGGTGCTGGAGTCGCACCATCGCGGAGCTGGAGAAACTCGGCCACCACGGCATCGCCATCGACCTGCCCGGCCACGGTGCACGCCTGGATGAGGAGTCCACCCTGGTCAACCGCCGGGAGGCCGTCGCCTCGGTGCTGCAGTCCGGGGATGTGCTGGTGGGGCATTCCGGCGGGGGATTCGACGCCACCCTGGGTGCCGATGCCGCGCCGGAACTGGTGCGCCACATCGTCTATCTGGCCGCGGCCCTGCCCCGCGAGGGCTACAGCTACACCGACGCGATGACGATGGGCAGCCAGGACGCGGAGTTCTTCGACACCGCGGCCGGCGACATGCTGTCGCATCTGCACTTCGCCGACGACGGCGCGATGACGTTCGGCAGCATCGAGGGTGCGCGGCAGTACTTCTACCACGACTGCGACGACGAGACGCTGCGGTGGGCCTTCGAGCGACTCGGGCCGGAACGCTTCGGGGACACCACCGTCGCGCCGGTCTCGGTGCCGAGCTTCTGGGCCGCGGACCTGCCGCGCAGTTTCATTCGCTGCGAACAGGATCGCGCCTATCCACGCTGGCTCGCCGACGTGGTCTGCGAGCGACTCGGCGTCGAACCGCTGACCATCGACGCTTCCCACTCACCGTTCTTGAGCCGACCCGCCGAACTGGCCGAACTGCTGGTGCACGCCACCACGACCCGTCCGACCGGCCCGCTGAACCCGAACTGAGGAGCCGACCTTGCTGGTTGCGCGCAAGACCGTCGCAGTGGACGGCCTGAGCACGTCCTACCTCGACGCCGGCGATCCGGCCGCCCCACCGGTGGTGCTGCTGCACGGTGGCGAATTCGGGGCGAGCGCCGAAATCGGTTGGGAGCGAAATATCGCCGTGCTGGCGCAGCGGCATCGGGTAGTGGCGCCGGACCTGCTCGGCTTCGGGGCGTCGGCGAAGGTCATCGACTTCAACGACGGGCGCGGGATGCGCATCCGCCACCTCGCCCGGTTCTGCGCCGAGATGGGCGTCGAATCGGCGGATTTCGTGGGTAACTCGATGGGGGCGATCATGCTGCTCGTCGATGCCACCTCGGATGCCCCGCTGCTGCCGGTGCGGCGGCTGGTCGCCATCTGCGGCGGCGGCGAGATCCAGCAGAACCAGCACATGGCCGCGCTCTACGACTACGACGCCACGGTGCCCGCGATGCGCCGGATCGTCGAGGCACTGTTCCACGATCCGGCCTACCCCGCCGACGATCACTACGTGCGGCGGCGCTACGAGTCGAGCACCACGCCCGGGGCCTGGGAGGCGGTGGCGGCGGCCCGGTTCCGCCGGCCGGGCGCCGAGCCCCCGCCACCGGTGTCGAGCAGCCGCGCCTACGAACGTATTTCGGTACCGACGCTGGTGATCGAGGGTGCCGCCGACAAACTGCTGCCGCCCGGCTGGTCGAAACAGATCGCCGACCAGATCCCGCAGGGACGTTCTGTCGTCGTCGACGCCGCCGGCCACTGCCCGCAGATCGAGCAGGCCGAGCAGGTCAACGAGCTGTTGCTGGACTTCTGTGCCGACGCCTGACTAAGTGCGAGGCGGGGGATTGCTGAACCAGACGTTCTCCTCGCGCAGGGTGGCGCTGCGCCAGCCGTCGGCGGTGCGGACGAGCTCATGGTGGTAGTAGCCGCCGCAGTAGCTCAGTTCGGCCATCCCCGGTAGCTGCATCGGGTTGTAGAACATGGCCCGAACGGTCGCGGAATCACCGGTGTACGACAGTATTTCGATGTTTATGATGTAGTGCATGGACATCGGGATGGCGGTGAAGCCGGTCGAGAGCCAATCGGCGACCTCCTCGCGGCTGCCACTGATGGCGCCGGCCGAGGAATAGTCGATCACGGCATCGTCGGTGAACACCGAGCGGTACAGTGCCCAGTCCTTGCCGTCGACGGCCCGCGCATAGCGGTAGAGCAGCGCGGAGATCTCCAGCCGGTCATCGGCCGGCACAGGCGCGGTCACCCGGTCGAGTCTAGGTCGCGGGTGGCTCTACTGTTGCGGAGTCGCGCGGGATACCGGAGTCGAGATCCGGGTCGGCTCGGAGCGGCCGCGCAGCACCGCCGAGCTGTGCGAGACCCATTGCTTGCCTTCGGCTTCGTCGGAGCGCTCGATGGCGGCGGCCGAACACAACACCCGCTGATCGACGGACTTGGCCAGGTCGGCCAACCGGGCGGCCTCATTGACCGCATCGCCGATCACCGTGTACTCGTAGCGGTTCTCGGCGCCGATGTTCCCGGCGAAAACCGAACCGGCCGAGACGCCGATACCGAAGTCGACCACCGGCAGGTCGCGCAACCGGATGGCCAGGCAGCGCGCGGTCTCCAACGCCGCTGATGCCGCTGCGTCGTTGCGCAACGGCACCCCGAAGACGGCCAGCGCCGCATCGCCCTGGAACTTGTTGATCAGCCCACCGTGTTCGTCGACGGCGCCGACCACGATCCGGAAGAAGTCGTTGAGCACGTCGGCGACTTCCTGCGGCGGCCGGCTCATGGTCAGCTGGGTGGACCCGGCAAGATCCACGAAGAGGATCGCGGCCTCGGCTACCTCACCGGAGAGCGCGGCGCCGTCCTCGACTGCGCGACGCGCGACATCGGTGCCGACGTAGCGGCCGAACAGGTCACGCAGCCGGTCGCGTTCGCGCAACCCGGCCACCATCCGGTTGAATCCGCTTTGCAGACGGCCGATCTCGGAGCGCTCATAGACATCGACGAGGGTGCCGATCCGGCCGTGCTCGATCTCGGCCATCGCGTCGACGACTTCGCGGATCGGGTCGGCGATCGAGCGGGAGACCAGGGCCATGCCTCGCCAGCCCAACATCACCGCGACCAGTGACAGCACCAGCACGGGTATCTCCACCGATGCGGTCTTGGGGATGAACCAGCCGTTGGTCCGGAAGATGATCAGCGCGGCGATGGTCAGGCTGGGCAGTCCGCTGGACAGCAACCACATGTTGATCAGTCGGGACAGCACCCCGGGAGCGGTCAGAAATCCGTCGAAGCCGCGGGTCGCGGCGGCGATGATCGGACGGATGCTGCGTTGGCTGAACAGCACTCCGGTCCCGGTCGCGGCCGCACCGCCCAGCGTGACGGCCAGGATGGTCGCCACCGCGATGCCGGCCCCACCGCGGCGTTCGAGCAGGACGAAGAGCGCGCCGCCGGTGGCCCAGGCCGCACCCAGCAGCAGCGATTGGTCCCGGATGATGTTCACCGCGGCGATCCGCTGGGTGGGGGTGGGCATGTCGTCGCGGGTGAACCACCGCAGTGATCGGGCGATGATCAGTGCCCCGCCGATCAGGACGGTGAGCGTGGACAGCAACGACAGTGTCACCGCCGTGCCGACGTAGTTCGCCGAGAACTGCGGGTTGTCGGGGGTGTGGCTGCGGAGCGCGACCACGACGATCAGCACTTCGGCGACGCTGAGCAGATGTGCGGACGCCAGTCCGGCGGCGTAGCGCAGCGAGGTCCGTGCGACGGCGCCTCGCGCCGGGTCGACCGCTTTGCTCACACGACGACGGTAGCGGGGCAGTACCGCCTACTAGTTAAATCAATCGCTTGACTTAACAATCCTGGGATGGATTAACTCTCCTGGTGGCCAATGAACTAGCGGGGAAAGTAGCCGTCGTCACCGGCGGGGCATCGGGAATCGGTCGGGGGATCGTCGAACGCTTCGTGGCAGAAGGAGCTCGGGTCGTCATCGCAGACCGAGATGGTGAGCGTGGCGCCGGCCTGGCCGCGGGACTGGGTGCCAACGCGCTGTTCCGCACAGCCGATGTGGCTGACCAGGAGCAGGTCGGCGCGCTGGTCGACGTCGCCGTCGAGCACTTCGGCGGCCTGCACATCATGGTGAACAACGCCGGGATCTCCGGCACCATGCACAATCGCTTCTTCGACGACGACCTGGCCGACTTTCACAAGATCATGGCGGTCAACGTGCTCGGGGTGATGGCCGGCACCCGGGACGCCGCCCGGCACATGGCCTCCCGCGGGGGAGGTTCGGTCATCAACCTGACCTCGATCGGCGGAATTCAGGCCGGCGGCGGAGTGATGACCTATCGCGCCTCCAAGGCGGCGGTCATCCAGTTCACCAAGTCCGCGGCGATCGAGCTGGCGCACTATGAGGTCCGGGTCAACGCGATCGCCCCCGGCAACATCCCCACCCCGCTGTTGAAGTCGGCGTCCACGGAGACCGAGGCCGCCGAGCTCCGGCAGTTCGAGGAGCGCATCCGCGAGACCATGCGCGCCGATCGGCCGTTGCAGCGTGAAGGCACCCCCGACGACGTCGCCGAGGCCGCGCTGTATCTCGCCGGTGATCGATCCCGCTATGTGACCGGTGTCGTGTTGCCGGTGGACGGCGGGACGGTGGCGGGCAAGGCCATCCGGCGCCGCCGGCCCGAGGGTCAGACAAATTAAATCAATCGCTTGACTTAATTGGTGATCCGCGATTGACTGGCGTGGTGACCACCGCTGACAAGGCCGTGCGAGCTGAGCGGGCCAACAGCACGCGGGACGCGATCTTGACCGCTGCCGAACGGCTCTTCGCCGAACACGGGGTGTTCGCGGTCTCCAACCGTCAGGTCAGTGAGGCTGCCGGCCAGGGCAACAACGCCGCGGTCGGCTACCACTTCGGCACCAAAACCGACCTGGTGCGAGAGATCGAGCGCCGCCACCGGGCGCCGGTCGAGCTGTTACGTGAGCAGATGGTCGTCGGCGCCGTGGATTCGGCCGAACTGCGCGATTGGGTGTCGTGTCTGGTCCGGCCGCTCACCGATCATCTTGCTGCGCTGGGCAACCCGACCTGGTATGCGCGGTTCGCCGCGCAGGTGATGGCCGACCCGGCCTACCACGACATCGTCGTCCAGGACGCGCTCAGTTCGCCGTCCCTGGTGCAGGTCATCGAGGGCATCAACCGTTGCCTACCGGACCTTCCGGCCCCGGTCCGCCAGGCCCGCAACGTGATGGCGCGAAACCTGTTGATGCACACCTGCGCGGACTGGGAACGCACGCTGGCCGGGGGCGGCAAGCCGAAAACCAGTTGGCATGAGGCGAGTTCCAACCTGATCGACGCGATCGTCGGGTTGTGGCGCGCCCCGGTCACGGGAGGTTCGAAATGAAAGTCACCGCAGACCAGAACATCTGCGCGTCCTCCGGGCAGTGTGTCGGCTTCGCACCCCGCGTGTTCGACCAGCGCGACGAGGACGGCGTCGTCGTCGTGCTCGATGAGAACCCGCCCGAAGAACTGGCGGACGCCGTTCGTCAGGCGGCCGCAGTCTGTCCGTCCGGAGCTATCAAGATCGTCGAGGAGTAGAGCGTGACCGACGCAACCACCATCGCGGCCACCGCGACACCGGAGTACCCCATGAGCCGTGACGGCCGGTGCCCGTTCGCACCGCCGCCGCAGACCATGGCGCTGGCCGCGCAGGCGCCGCTGAGCCGGGTGCGGATCTGGGACGGCAGCACGCCGTGGCTGATCACCGGTTACGACGCCGTCCGCGCGTTGTTCTCCGACCCCCGGGTCAGCGTCGACGACCACCAGCCCGGCTTCCCGCACTGGAACGAGATGATGCGCGCCAGTGTCGATCACCGGCCCAAGTCGGTGTTCACCACCGACGGCGCCGAGCACATCCGGTACCGCCGAATCCTGTCGCCGTCATTGACCATGAAGCGGGTCGACGCGCTGACCCCGGTCGCGCAACGCATCACCGACGAGCACATCGACTCGATCCTGGCCGGACCGCAGCCGGCCGACCTGATCGAGGGTTTCGCGCTGCCGATCCCGTCGCTGGTGATCAGTGAACTGCTCGGCGTGCCGTATGAGGACCACGAGTTCTTCCAGCAGCACGCCACCATGGGGGTGGACCGCAACGCCACCTCCGACGACCTCGCCGAGGGCGCCACCGAACTGTCCAAGTACCTGGTCCGGCTGCTGGAGGCCAGGATGGCCGAACCGGCCGACGACATGGTCACCGACCTGGGCAAGCGGGTGAAAGACGGTGACCTGTCGGTGCGCGAGGCCACCCAACTGGGCACCGGGATGCTCATCGCCGGCCACGAGACCACCGCGAACATGATCGGCCTGGGCATCGTGGCGCTGCTGGGTGAGCCCGACAAGATCGCCGAGCGCACCGCGGTCTTCCGCGGCGACGACGACGCCGCGATCGCCAACGCGGTCGAGGAACTGCTGCGCTACCTGTCGATCATCCACACCGGCCAGCGCCGAGTCGCGTTGGAGGACATCGAGATCGGCGGGGAGACCATCCGGGCCGGCGACGGCATCATCATCGACCTGGCGCCGGCCAACTGGGACGGCACCGTCTTCCCCGAGCCGGAACTGCTCGACCTGGCCCGGCCGGCCCGCCAGCACATGGCGTTCGGATTCGGCCCGCACCAGTGCGTGGGGCAGCAGCTGGCCCGCGCCGAGATGGTGATCGCCTTCCGCACCCTGTTCCGTCGGATCCCGACGCTTCGCCTCGCCGTCGGGGTCGATGAGATCCCGTTCAAGAACGACCGCCTCGCCTACGGCGTCTACGAACTCCCCGTCACCTGGTAACCCGCCCGATTGGAGTGGATTGACATGTCCAGCACATCAACTCGCGACGTCGCGTTCTATCCGCCCGGTGGTTACGGTGCGCCCAAAGACCGTCACGGCCAGGCCGGGGGCGGCTTGAGCGGGGTGGGCCTGCCGGCCGGAACCGAGGTGTTCTCCGCCGACAACCACATCTCGATCGCCGACGACATCTTCTTCGAGCGGTTCCCCGAGGACCTCAAGGACAAGGCGCCCCGGATCTGGTACGAGGACGGCGCTTACATGGTGGGCCGCAAGGGGCAGTCGTTCCTGCCGGGCGACTTCTCGGCGGTACTGATGCAGTACGACGACCTGGCCGGCGCGGCCAGCACCAACATCGAGGCCCGTATCGCGGAGCTGGCCACCGACGGCGTGGACAAGGAACTGGCGTTCCCCAACGCGGTCCTGGCACTGTTCCACTTCCCCGACAAGGAACTGCGGGAGCGGGTCTTCCGCATCTACAACGAGTACATGGCCGAGCTGCAGGAACGTTCGAACGGCCACTTCTACGGTGTCGGTCTGATCAACTGGTGGGACCCCGCCGGCACCCGGCGCACCCTGGAAGAGCTGAAATCCTTGGGGCTCAAGACCTTCCTGCTGCCGCTGAATCCCGGTAAGGATGACGAGGGCAACATCATCGACTTCGGCGCCCGGGTGATGGATCCGGTATGGGATGAGATCGAGCAGGCCGGGCTGCCGATCACCCACCACATCGGTGAGACCCCGCCGAAGACGCCGTGCGAGGTCAACAGTGTCGTGGTGGGCATGATGGTCAATGTCGACTCGTTCCGCGAGCAGTTCGCCAAGTACATCTTCTCCGGCATTCTGGACCGCCACCCCGGATTGCGGGTCGGCTGGTTCGAAGGCGGGATCGCTTGGGTGCCCACCGCTTTGCAGGACGCCGAGCACCTGCTCGCGTCCTACCAGCACATGTTCACCCACCAGTTGCAGCACGACATCCGGCACTACTGGGACACCCACATGAGTGCGTCGTTCATGGTCGACCCGCTCGGCCTGCGGCTGATCGACCAGATCGGGGTGGACAAGGTGATGTGGTCGTCGGACTACCCGCACAACGAGAGCACCTTCGGCTACTCGGAGAAGTCACTGGCCAACGTCGTGGCGACCCTGGGGCCGCAGGACGCGGCGAAGGTGGTCGGCAGCAACATCAAAAGATTCCTGGGGCTGTGATGACCGCACCGACATCCACGACCGCAACCATCGGGGGCATCGAGATACCCGACGTCCCGGACCGGGCCCGGCTGCGCCGGGAGACCGGGGCGCGACTACGGGCGGCGATGGCCGACCGCGGCGTCGACGCGCTGATCCTGCTGGGAAACAACGCCGTCACCTACGCCACCGGCACCAGCTGGCGGCTCGGCGACGCCGGACTGTCGCACGTCGAACGTCCGGTGGCCGTCGTGCTCGCCGCCGACGAGTGGCCGCATCTGTTCCTGCCGTTCCGTGAGGGCGCAAGCGGTGAGTCCGACCTGCCGGCCGACCACGTACACGGCCCGGTCTACCTCGAATTCGACGAGGGTGTAGAGCATTTCGCCCGGGTCCTTTCCGAGCTGATCCCCGGTAACGCGGTGATCGGCATCGACGAGTGCACCGGGGCGATGCGCCGTGCCAAGGACCGGCTCTTTGCGGGCGGCCGGCCGGTGGACGCGTCCCAGGTCGTCAGCGCCGCCAAGATGATCAAGACCGTCGACGAGCTCGCCTGCATCCGCACCGCCTGCCGGATCACCGACGAGGCGATGGTCGACGTGCAGGCGGCACTGGCTCCCGGTATTCGCCAGATCGACCTGTCGGCCCAATTCCTGCGGCACGCCTTCGAATTGGGGGCCAGCGCCAGCATGCTGGAACCGATCTGGCAGGTCATGCCCGACACCCGTGAATCCGGGGTGTGGACCACCCACGGGGACCTGGCGCTGCCGCTGCTGTCCACCGAACGCGAGCTGCGGGCCGGCGACGTGCTCTGGACCGACGTCTCGATCACCTACGGGGGGTACTGCTCGGACTTCGGCCGCACCTGGGTGGTGGGAACCGACCCGACGCCCCGGCAGCAGGCCCAGTTCCGCAAGTGGCGGGAGATCCTCGACGCCGTGCGCGGGGTGCTGCGGGCCGGAGTGACCTCCGGTGACCTGGCCCGGGCGGCGATCGCGGCCAACGGTGATGGAACCCGGCCCTGGCTGCCGCACTTCTACCTCGGTCACGGTATCGGGGTGAACGCCGCCGAGATGCCGATGATCGGAACCGATCTGGGTGACGAGTTCGACAACAACTTCGCCTTCGAGCCCGGGATGGTGCTGGTGCTCGAGCCGGTGGTGTGGGAGGACGGCACCGGCGGCTACCGCGGCGAAGAAGTGGTCGTGGTCACCGAGGACGGCTGGATTGCGTTGACCGACTACCCGTATACGCCCTACGGGGAAGGATCATGACGATGACTGCCGAGGTTCTGCCGGACTCCGTCGCGCTGCGCGGCGGGCGGCGCGAACGCGCGCTGGCGCAGATGGAAGCCCACGATCTGGATGTGCTGGTGCTGGGACGGCAGGCCAACGTCCGCTACATCACCGGGGCGCCACAGCTCTGGGTGGCCGGCACTCGCCCGTTCGGGCCCACCTGCGTGCTGGTGCGCGCCACCGGGGCGATCCATCTGCTCAGCACCTGGGATGAGGGTGTGCCCGAAGACATTCCGCACGAGAATCTCTACGGCATCTCCTGGAACCCCACCAACACCATCGCGAACCTGGCGCGCATCGACGGTGCGGCCACCGCCCGGCGGGTGGGCACCGACGCGATGTCGCCGCTGTTCGCCCAGCTGCTGCCGATGGCCTTCCCGAAGGCGGAGCTGGTCGACGGGGAACTGGCGATGCGGGCCGCGCGCCGCATCAAGACACCCGACGAGGTGGCCGCACTGCGGACGTCGGTGCAGGTCGCCGAGTCTGCGATGGCCGTCGCGGTGGCCGCGCTGGAGCCCGGCGTCAGCGAGCAGACCCTGACCGGTGTGCTGCTGGAGGCGATGACCGCCGGCGGCTACAGCACCCCGGCCACCCAGGACGTGGCCTGGGTGACGTCGCGGGAACACCCGTGGCGCCGGGTCGCCGGCAGCGGCCGGGTGCGGACCGGTGACCTGGTGGCGTTCTCCGCCGGTGTGCTGGCCTGCGGTTACGTCGGTGAGGTGGGCCGGACCTATCCGGTCGGACCGGTCACCGAGGCAACCGAAGGCCTGTACCGACGGTGGGATGTGTTGTGGGGCAAGCTGGCCGACCGGATGCGGCCGGGCGTGGCAGGCAGCGAGCTGCTGGACGCCTACGCCGCCGCCGGCGAACCACTGCCGCCGGTACCGGTGGCGCACGGACTCGGCCTCGGGTTCGACCCACCGGTGGTGTCGGCGCAACTTCCGGCAACGGCGGCAGCCGAACAACTCGAGCCGGGCATGGCGCTGGCCGTCACCGGATACGTGTTCGAGCCCGGCGTGGGTGCGGTGTTCGCCCGCGAAGCGGTGTTGATCACCGAGGGCGGCCACGAGGTGCTGTCCACCAGTCCACTGCGGCCGGAAGTGAAGTGACATGGGCGAATCCGCGCGGCCGTCGGCCGAAGAGATCATCCGGTACCACAAGGACCCCGACACCAAGATCGCCACGATCACCTTCGACCGGCCGGAGTACCTGAACGCGCCGACGTCGGCGGCACGGCTGCGCTACGCGGATCTGCTGCGTGGCGCCAGTGTCGACAACGACGTCAAGGTGGTGGTGATCCGCGGTGTCGGAGCCGATCTGGGCAGCGGTGCCGACCTGCCCGAGTTCATGGAAGGCGTCGATGAGCCCGAAAAGCGCCTAGCTGAGCTGCGTTTGGAAGGCATGGATGTCAACTACCCACCCCAGGGCACCTTCCGCAACGGCGCCACGATCAGCGCGTGGTACGCCAACGTCCAAGCCGGTAACCGGCCGCTGCAGGAACTCAAGAAGATCAGCATCGTCGAGGCCAAGGGCTACTGCTACGGCTGGCACTTCTACCAGGCCGCCGACGCCGACCTGGTGATCTCCAGCGATGACGCACTGTTCGGGCATCCGTCGTTCCGCTACTACGGCTGGGGCCCGCGGATGTGGACCTGGGTGCAGATGATGGGCTTGCGCAAGTTCTCCGAAATGGTGTTCACCGGGCGGCCGTTCACCGCCGCCGACATGGACAAGTGCAACTTCCTCAACCGGGTCGTGCCCCGCGACCAGCTGGAAGACGAAGTGGCCAAATATGCGCTGGCCTGTGCGCGCAACCGGCCGGTGGACACGGTGTTCATGCAGAAGATGTTCTTCGAGGTCTACAAGCAGCACCAGGGCGAGTACATGGGCAGTCTGCTCTCGGCATTCTTCGAATCGATGGGCTCGGGCGTCGCCCCGGACGCCGACGACCTCATGCTCGACGAGGCCATCGACTCCGGCCTGTCCGGTGCGGTCAAGGACAACGACGCCAAGTTCCCCCCGGACTTCCGGTTGAGCAAATCCAGTCGCAACAAGGACAGCTAACCGGTGATGCCGCTGGACGGTTTCACCGTCGTCGATCTGTCCACCGGAATCGCGGGCGCCTACTGCACCAGGCTGCTGTCCGACGGCGGCGCCCACGTCATCAAAGTCGAGCCACCGCAGGGTGATCCGCTGCGGTCCTGGTCGGCCTCCGGGGCGGGTGCAGGGGGAGCCCTGTTCAGCTTCCTGGCCGGTGGTAAACACAGCGTCATCGGCGACCCGGCCGCGCCCGAGCTCGTCGAGAAACTGCTGGCCGGGGCGGATGCGGTGGTGTGGTCGCGCGGCTCGACGGTGGCCGAACATTTCGCGCCCGAGCGGATTCACCGGGACCACCCGCACCTGATCGTCACCGCCATCACGCCCTTCGGGCTGGACGGGCCGTGGTGCGACCGGGCCGCCACCGAGTTCACCCTGCAGGCCTGGTCCGGCGGGGTCTTCGGGATCGGGCGCGGATCACCCGATCTGCCACCGGCATTCGTGGGCGGACAGGTCGGCGAATACCTCGCCGGGGCGTATGCCAGTGCGATGACGCTGGCCAGTTGGTACGCCCGAGGCAATGGCGGCGCCGGAGAGCTGCTGGACCTGTCGATGCTGGAGACCGCGGTCCTCGGACTGACCTATTTCCCGGTCACCTACTTCGAGATGCTCGGCCGGCCCTGGCGTGACGCCCGCAAGCTCACCGTCCCCGGCATCGCCTCGGCCAAAGACGGCCTCGTCGACGTCGGATGCGGCACCGCCCAGCAGTGGTTCGATCTGTGCGCGATGACCGGGCATCCGGAGTGGATCGACGAGGACTCGCCGCTGTCGATCACCCAGCAGGCCAACGAGAAGGCCGAGCAGATCTACGCCTGGGTCAAAGAGCAGACCGTGCAGGAGATCCGCGAACTGGCGACCGCGTTCCGTATCCCGAACGCCCCGGTTGCCAACGGCGCCAACGTCACCGGACTCGACCACTTCGTGGAGCGACGCTCGTTCGTCACCAACCCCGATGGCTTCACCCAACCCGCCCGACCCTACCGGCTGGAACCCGCCGAGCTCCGGCCGCCGGGGCCCGCGCCGCGCCTCGGTGAGCACACCGAGCACTACCGGTCCTCGGCGCTGCCGGCCCGACCGGCTCCGGTCGGCGAAGACCGCGCCGAGATCCTGCCGTTCGCCGGTCTGCGGGTGCTGGACCTGACCACGTTCTGGGCCGGCCCGAGTTGCACGCACCCGCTGGCGATGCTCGGCGCCGACGTCATCCACGTGGAGTCCGCCCGCCGGCCGGACGGAACCCGTTTGATCGCCGGGATTCCGGTCAGCGAACCGCAGTGGTGGGAATGCTCACCGATCTTCTCGGCGCTGAACACCAACAAGAAGGGCCTCACCGTCGACCTGCAGCAGGAGGCCGGCCGGGCCGTGCTGCGGAAATTGATCGCGACCGCCGATGTGATCGTGGAGAATTTCACCCCGCGGGTCCTCGAGCAGATCGGGCTGGGCTTCGACACCGTCCGGCAACTGCAGCCTCGCGCAATCATGGTGCGGATGCCCGGTTTCGGCCTGGACGGTCCGTGGCGGGACAACCCGGCGTTCGCCTATGTCATCGAGGCCGCGTCCGGGGTGAGTTGGCTGACCGGATTCCCGGAGCGCAACCCGTATGAGCCGTACTCGGTGGGTGACCCCAACGCGGGCGTGCACGCGCTCAACGCGGTGCTGCTCGCGCTGGAACATCGCCGCCGCACCGGGCAGGGCCTGCTGGTGGAGGCGGCGATGGTCGACGCCGCACTCAACATCGCCGCCGAGCAGGTCATCGAATACTCGGCGTACGGCGCGCTGCTACAGCGTGACGGCAACCGCGGACCGACCGCCGCCCCGCAAAACCTTTATCGCACCGCCGATATCGACGAGTTCGGCCGTCTCGACAGCTGGGTGGCCATCGCGATCGCCACCGACGAGCAGTGGGCCGCACTCGGTGAGGCGTTGGGCCGGCCGGATTGGGCCGGCGACCCGGTCCTTGCCACCCATACTGGGCGCCGCAAGCACCACGACCTCATCGACGCCCGGCTGGCACAGTGGTGTGCCGAGCGCGGCGGCGACGAGATCGTCGAGGCGTTGTGGCCGGCCGGGGTGCCGGTGGCCAAGGCGATACAGCCGCATCGGCAGGGCGAGTTGGCGCAGCTGCAGCACCGCGGCTTCTTCGAGGTGGTCGACCATCCGGTCAATCCGGCGGTGCGGCACAGCACGCTGCCCGCGCGGCCGACGCACGGGCCCAAGCGGTTCCACCGCCGGCCCGCCCCCCTGCTCGGCGAGCACAACCACGAGCTGCTGCGCGAAATCGGCTTCTCGGATGCCGAGATCGAGGAGCTGGCCACCACTGGTGTGATCGGCAGCGCTCCCGGCTAGCCGTGGTGCCGCCGTACCCCTCGGACGGCAGCACCACGACCAGACCCGTTACTTCAAGCAGCTGCCCGCGTCAACCGGCAGGGTGACACCGGTGATGTAGCGCGCCTCGTCGGAGGCCAGGAACAGCACGGCGTTGCTGATGTCCACCGCGTCCACCCACGGGATGGGCAGGGTGTGGAACAGCTGGCAGATCGGCGCCATGTCGTCCGGGCCCGGATTCTCCAGGTCCGGGCGGAACATCTTCCAGGTGCCCTCGTTCATGATCATCCCGGTGCTGACATGGGTCGGGTGCACGGTGTTGACCCGAATGTTCTGGTGGCCCAACTCGACGGCGAACGAACGCATGATGCCCACCACGCCGTGCTTGGCGGCCACGTAGTTGCCGCAGTGCGGGTAGGCCTTCAACCCGCCGACCGAGCTGGTCAGGATGATCGAGCCGCCTTTGCCGCCGGCGATGAGGTGCGGCACACCGGCTTTGACGGTCTTCCACACACCGGACAGGTTGATGTCGATCATCTCCTGCCAGTCGTGTTCGCTGCACTGGTCCAGGGTGTCGCCGCCGTTGCCGATGCCGGCGTTGGCAACGATGATGTCGAGCTTGCCCAGCTCCTCCACGCCGGCGTCCACCGCGGCCTTGAGGCCGTCGAAGTCGCGCACATCGACCTCGGCGGTGAAGATCCGGCGGCCGCGCGCCTTGACCAGATCGACGGTCTCGGCGAGTTCCTCAGGCGTCGCCGGCGGAATGGGCGAGTTCTCGACTATCGGCTTACAGACGTCGATCGCGATGATGTCGGCGCCCTCCTCGGCAAGCCGCACCGCGTGGCTGCGGCCCTGGCCGTGTGCCGCGCCGGTGATGAATGCGACCTTGCCTTCTACGCGTCCGGTCATGGGAACCTCAATTCTTTCAAGTGTTGGAGGAACTCGGGTAGGTGGGGGAGTGGGCTCAGGGGATGATCGCCGGCATCGAGACCCAGCCCCGCACCGTCGACGTCGGGGAGATCGACGTCGCGGCCAGGTCGACGTCCCAGTCGGGGAAGCGCTTGAGGATCTCCTCGAGGGCGATCCGCGCCTCCAACCGGGCCAGCGCGTTGCCCACACAGAAGTGGGTGCCCTGCCCGAATCCCAGGTGCGGCCGGCGTTCCCGGTGGATGTCGAACACGTCGCCGTCCGGCGGGAACCTGCGGTGGTCCCGGTTGGCGGCGCCGATCAGCAGCAGCATCGCCGAACCCTCGGGCACGGTCTGGCCGTAGTACTCGATGTCGCGGGTCACGTAGCGGGCCGCGTGGGGTGCCGGCGGTTCGTACCGGACCAGCTCCTCGACCGCCCGCGGGATCAGTGCGAAGTTGGTCGCCATCTCCCGTCGCTGGTCCGGGTGTTCGGCCAGAACCTTTCCAGCCCAACCGATCAGCCGGGTGGTGGTCTCACTTCCGGCGGTGGCCAGCACGGTCAGGAACAGGTGCAGTTCTTCGCGCCCCATCTTGCGCCGCACACCGTGCTCGTCCTCGAACTCGGCGTTCATCAGCTCGGTGATCAGGTCGTCGGAGGGGTTCTTGGCGCGCCAGTCGATGTAGTCGGCGAACACGTCACCGGTGGCGATCGGACCGTCCGGGTTGTCGGTCATCTTCTGGCCCGGTTCGGTGCGGATGGTGGCGTCGCCGTGCTCGGTGACGTGCTTCTGGTCGTCCTCGGGGATACCCAGCAGCATGCCGATCACCCGCATCGGCATTTCGGCACCGAGGTCGCCCACGAAGTCGAACTTGCCGGTTCCCACCAACGGGTCCAGGCAGCGCGCGCAGTACTCCCGGATCTGCGATTCCAGCGCGTTCATCCGGCGCGGGCTGAACATACCGGCCATCAGATTCCGGTGGATGTCGTGGATCGGCGGGTCCTCGAACACGATGATCCCCGGCGGAATCTCCATGCCGGACTTGATGATCTCCAGAATGGCGCCCTTGGCCGAGCTGAACGTCTGGTAGTCGGTGAACGCGGCGTGGACATCATCGAACCGGCTCAGCGCGTAGAAGTCGTGCTCTGCGTTGTAGTACAGCGGCGCCTCTTCGCGGAGCCGGCGAAACATCGGGTAGGGATCGTTGTTGAGCTCGATGTTGTACGGGTCGTAGTGCGCTTCTTCGGTGGTGGTCACGGTCATGGTCGTGGCGTCCCTGGTGTCGGTGAGAGCTGCGGTCAGAGGGTGGCAGGGACGGGAGCTGCGACCGGAGTGAACTCCAGGTGCAGGTCGGTCAGTCCGCGCAGGATGAAGGTCGGCTCGAAGGTGAAGCGTCGAGCATCGGCGGGGCCGTGCACACGCTCGTCGATCCGGATGTCGGTCATCCGATCCAGGATGCGTTCCAACGAGATTCGGCTCTCGGCGCGTGCCAGAGGTGAACCCGGGCAGGTATGGGTGCCGCGAGCGAACGCCAGGTGCTCGCGCACGTTGGGCCGGTCGATGCGGAACTCGTGGGGGTTGTCGAACTTGCGGGGGTCGCGGTTGATCGCCCCGGGGAACATGACCACGACGGTGCCGGCCTTCAAGGTGACCCCGCCCAGTGTGGTGGTCCTGCGGACCAGTCGCGGGTCGGTCTTGACCGGGCTCTCCATCCGCAGCGTCTCCTCGAGGAAATTCGGGATCTTGCTGCGGTCCGCGCGCAGTTGCGCGACCAGGTCCGGGTCCTCGGCGAGGAAACGCAGGGCGGCGCTGAGCAGCTTGGTGGTGGTCTCCTGCCCGGCGCCGAACAGGAAGGTGGCGCTTTTGACGACGTCGCCGATCTCGGGGATCGATCCGTCCTCGTAGGTGGCGGTGGCCAGGTCGGTCAGCACGTCGGCACCCGGATTCTCGCGCCGCTCATTGAGATAGCGGCTGAACTTGTCGTCCAGCCAGGCCAGGGGGTCGTGGGCCAGCTCTTCGTGGTCCAGCGCGCCGATGCGGGCGCCGGGTTGCGGCGCACCGAGCACCTCCTGGAACGCCGGCCGGTCCTCATCGGGCACGCCGAGCAGGTCGGCGACCACCAGAAGCGCGAATGGCCGTGCGTATTCGGTCAGAAACTCGCACTTGCCGGTGTCGACGAAGTAGTCCAGCTGGCGGTCGGCCAACTGCCACATGAAGTCCTGGTTCTCCTTGAGCCGCTTCGGGGTAAGCAGCCGGCTCAGCAGGGACCGGGCCTTGGTGTGCATCGGCGGATCCATGGTGACCATGTGTTCGGTCATCGGCATCAGGTGGCGGTGCGCCTCGATCTGCTCGCTGATGTCATCGCCCTCGGGGGTGAACGGCAGCGGCGGGAAGGGCCCGCCCACGGCGACCAGGTTGGAGTAGGTGTCGGAGTCGCGGTAGATCTCGTTGGCCTCTTCGTGGCCGGTCACCGCGATCACGTCGTAGACGCCCAGCGGGGTGACCGGACCCTTGGCCCGCAGGTGATCGAAGTACGGGTGCGGGTCGGGCACCAGGGTCTGATCGGTGAAGAAGTCGATCGTGTCGAAGTGAGTCGTCTGGGAGGACAAGAGTGGACCTCTCTACTGAACTGCCTGACAAGTGCTGGGCACCTGCTTAGCATGGGCGGGGTTGGGGGGTCAAGGGTTGGGCGGCATTACGCTGGCCGCGAGACGTGTAAAGGTGGATTGTGACGATGCGGAGTGCACATGATGTCCGATTCGGGTAAGGGGCAGCGCAGGATTGGGGCCCCGGACGCCAAGAATCGGACGCTGCTGCTCGATGCCGCTGAACAGCTTCTGGTGACGGTCGGTGCCAACGCGGTCAGTTCCCGCCGGGTGGCCGAGCAGGCCGGCCTCAAGCACCAACTGGTGCACTACTACTTCCGCACCATGGACGACCTCTTCCTGGCGGTGTTTCGCCGGCGGGGCGATCAGGGGCTGGCCGATCAGGCCGCGGTCCTCGCGTCGCCGCAGCCGCTGTGGGCGCTGTGGCGCTTCAACACCGACCCGGCCGGAACCGCGCTGACGATGCAGTTCATGGCGCTGGCCAATCAGCGTGCGGCGCTGCGGGCCGAGATCGCCGGCTACGCGGAGCGGCTTCGCGCGGAGCAGATCGAGGCGGTCTCCGGGATGCTGAGGCGCTACGGCATCGACACCGGGGAGTTTCCGCCGACGGTGTTGATGGTGTTGATGACCAGTGCGTCGCGGATGCTGATCATCGAACAGGAGGCGCTGGGCATGACTCTCGGTCACGCCGAGACGGTCGAGTTCGTCGAGCGCTGGCTGCATCGACTGGAGGGCGAGCCGCCGCCGGTCCCCGGTGCTGCACTGCTGTCGGAGCCGGCGGCGCATTAGTTCGGTGCCCTGCGCTGCTGTAGTTGATCGGCGGCCGCCCAATGCTCGTCGGAGACCCACAGCCGGGCGAACGCGGCCACCGCCTCGTCCGGTGACGCGCCGTCGATGACCCGTTTGATCTCGGCCGCCGAAGGATTGGCCAGCGAGCGTGCCAGCGCCCGCCATTCGGCGTCGAACGACTCCCGCGGCACCACCCGGTTCACCAGCCCGATCCGCTCGGCCGCCGGGGCATCCAGCATGGTGCCGGTGCCCGCCAGCAGCAGCGCCTGGCTGCGTCCGACCAGTGCGGCCAAGCGTTCGGCGCCGCCCCAGGCCGGCATGATCGCCAACGAGACCTGGTTGAACCCGATCTTGACGTCGGCGGCGGCGATCCTGATGTCGGCGGCGACCGCGACCTCGGCGCCCCCACCGAGCGCGTGACCGTTCATGGCGGCGATCACCGGCGCCGGGAACGCCGCGATCCGGTCGCACAGCGTGCGCATCCGCCACGCCATGGCGGCCGCGTCGGGCTCGGTTCGGATGGCGGCGAGCTGCTTGAGGTCTCCTCCGGAGACGAACGCCCGATCCCCACCGCCGGTGATGACCAGTGCCCGCGCTCCGGCGACCTCATCCAGCGCCCGGTCGAGTTGCTCCATGGTCTCGGGGGCGATGGCGTTACGGGCCTGCGGCCGGTCGATGGTGATGACGGCGAGGCCGTCGTCCAGTTGCACATTCAGCTCTGCCCCGGCCATGGCTCTCCGTTCACGATATTGGCATTCTCGAAAATGGAGAATATCATCGCAGCCAAGATGCGAAAGATTCCTGCCGATCTGGTGCGCCGCTACGAGTCAGAGGGATGGTGGACCCGCGAAACCCTCGGTGACGTGCTCAGCACCGGGTTGTCCGCGGCCACCGACATCCACTTCGAGGTCCATTCGGCGGTCCGCCCGTGGCGGGGCACGTTCGGCGCGGTCGAGCGTGTCGCCCGCCGGCTGGCGGCCGGGCTGCGCGAGCGCGGCGTTGGACCGGGTGACGTGGTGGCGTTCCAGCTGCCCAACTGGATGGAGGCCGCGGCCACCTTCTGGGCGGCGTCGTTCCTCGGTGCGGTGGTTGTGCCCGTTGTGCACTTCTACGGCCCCCGGGAGCTGGGCTACATCCTGACCGCGAGCCGGCCCAAGGTGTTCATCACCGCCGAGCAGTTCGGCCGGATGCGTTTCGCCCCGGAACTCAGCGCCGATGTCCCGATCGTCGGGGTGGTGGGTGGGAGCGGGGCGAGCGTGGTGGGCCGCGATTTCGATGACCTGCTCGCCGATGAGCCCATGGTGGGCACGTTGGCCACCGACCCCGGTGCTCCGGCGCTGATCGCCTTCACCTCGGGCACCACCCGGCAGCCCAAGGGCGTCATCCACAGCCACCAGACGTTGTGTTGCGAGACGCGCCAGTTGCTCGCCAACTACCCGAAGGATCGTGGCCGGCAGCTCACCGCAACCCCAGTCGGGCACTTCATCGGCATGGTCGGCGCCTTCCTGATCCCGGTGCTGGAGGGCTCGCCGATTGACCTCGCCGACACCTGGGATCCCGCGCAGGTGCTGGCGTTGATGGCCGCCCAGGGTGTGTCGATCGGGGGCGGACCGCCGTATTTCGTCACCAGTCTGCTCGATCATCCGGATTTCACCACCGAGCATCTGAGTCATATCCGCCATGTCGGCCTCGGTGGGTCGACGGTGCCCGCCGCGGTCACCCGCCGGCTGGCCGACCTGGGGATCTTCGTGTTCCGGTCCTACGGCAGCACCGAACATCCGTCGATCTCCGGCTCGGGTCCGAGCGCCCCGGAGGGCAAGCGACTGTTCACCGACGGTGACGCGCGGCCCGGTGTGGAGATTCGGCTCGCCCCCGACGGCGAAATCCTGAGTCGCGGCCCCGACCTGTGCCTGGGCTACACCGACGATGCGCTGACCGCGGCGGCGTTCGACGCCGACGGCTGGTACCGCACCGGAGATGTCGGCGTGCTCGACTCCGATGGGTACCTGACCATCACCGATCGCAAGGCCGACGTGATCATCCGCGGCGGCGAGAACATCAGCGCGGTGGAGGTCGAAGAGGTGTTGTTGGGGATGCCGGCTGTCGCCGAGGCGGTGGTGGTCGCGGTTCCCGACACCCGGCTCGGGGAGCGGGCGGCCGCGGTGGTTCGACTCAGGCCGGGGTGCAAATTGCCGGGAATGCCCGAGCTGCGGGAGCACTTCGAGCGCGTCGGTGTGGCGCGGCAGAAGTGGCCGGAGGAACTGCACGCGGTCGATGAGTTTCCGCGGACCGCCAGCGGCAAGGTGCAGAAGTACCTGGTACGCCAGCACCTGGCCGGAGAGGTTGCCCGGACACCGATATGAGAATATGATTCTCGCAAGCTGAAAAGGAGCGTTTCATGGGTCAACTGTCACACCGCGTCGAGATCCCCTTCCCGCTGTTCGACGCGGACAACCACCTCTATGAGCCACCGGAGGCGATGACCAAGTACTTGCCCAAGGAGTACAAGGACATCGTTCAGTACGTCGAGATCAACGGCCGCACAAAGATCGCCATCCGCGGCCAGATCAGCGAGTACATCCCCAACCCGACGTTCTCGGTGGTGGCCAAGCCGGGTGCCTGGGAGGAGTACTTCAAGTTCGGCAACCCCGACGGCAAGAGCAAGCGCGAGCTGTTCGGTGAGCCGATGAAGTCGATTCCGGCATTCTTCGAGCCCGGGCCGCGCCTGGAGTTGATGGATGAGCTCGGCGTCGACCGTTCGCTGATGTTCCCGACCCTGGCCAGCCTGATCGAGGAGCGGCTGCGCGACGACCCGGTCGCGATCCACGTCATCATCCACTCGCTCAACCAGTGGCTCGACGAGGTCTGGGGCTTCAACTACAAGAACCGGATCTTCACCACGCCGGTCATCACCCTGCCCATCGTCGAGAAGGCGATCGAGGAGCTGGACTGGGCGGTCAAGCGCGGCGCTCGCGCCATCCTGATCCGCCCGGCGCCGGTGCCCGGCTTCCGCGGGCCGCGGTCCTTCGCGCTGCCCGAGTTCGACCCGTTCTGGCGCAAGTGCGTCGAGTACGACGTGTTCGTCGGCATGCACTCCTCCGACAGCGGCTACTCCCGCTACACCTCGGAGTGGGACGGCGCCACCCAGGAGATGCTGCCGTTCCAGACCAACGCCATGCAGATCCTCAACGAGTGGCGTCCGATCCAGGACGCCGTGGCGTCCTGGGTGATTCACGGCGCGCTGTTCCGCCACCCCAAGCTCAAGGTGGGCATCGTCGAGGCCGGGTCGAAGTGGATGACCCCGCTGCTGGACTCCATGGCCGAGGTGTACAAGAAGGCGCCCGAAGCCTTCATGGGCAACCCGATGGAGGAGATCAAGAGCCGGATCTACGTCAGCCCCTTCTACGAAGACGGCATCGACGACCTGATCAACCTGATCGGTGTGGACCAGGTGCTCTACGGATCCGACTGGCCGCACCCCGAGGGCCTGGCCGAGCCGACACACTACGTGACGGCGCTGTCGCACCTTCCCGTCGACGACCAGGCCAAGATCATGGGCGGCAACCTCGGTCGCCTCGTCACCGTCTAGGAGTGCCACGCTGGCAGACCATCCCCGAGATGGTCTTGAGCGCCGGCGATCGCTTCGGGGACGCCGAGGCGATCGCCGACGGCCCGGTGCGGCTGAGTTTCGCCGAGCTGGCCGACCGGGTCCGTTGCGCGGCAGGGGCATTCGCCGCGGCCGGCATCTCCAAAGGCGACCGTGTCGCGATCTGGGCGCCGAACTCCGCGGAATGGATCATCGCCGCGTTCGGTCTGCTCACCGCCGGTGGCGTACTGGTCCCGGTCAACACCCGCTTCAAGCCCTCCGAGGCCGACGACATCATCCGCCGCAGTGGGGCGAAGGTGGTGCTGATCGAAAAGGGCTTTCTGGGACTGGACTTCACCGCCCCGGCCGGCGTTCGGGTGATCGACCTGAAATCGGAATTCCTGGCCGGCGGGTCACCGCTGCACGTGCCGGTCGACGGCGACGACGTCGCCGACATCATCTTCACCTCGGGTACGACCGGCCGCCCCAAGGGCGTGATGATGAGCCATCAGCAGAACCTGCGGCTCTATGCCGAATGGTGCGACCTGGCAGACCTCCGCGAGGGTGACCGCTACCTGATGGTCAACCCGTTCTTCCACACCTTCGGCTACAAGGCGGGCTGTATCGCCTCCTGTATACGGGGCGCCACCATGTACCCGGTGCGGGTGTTCGACGTCGACACCGTGCTGGAAATCATTGAACGCGAACGCATCACGATGTTGCCCGGGCCGCCGACCCTGTACCACTCGTTGCTGGGCGGCGCCGCTGGGCGTGACCTGTCGTCACTGCGCGCCGCGGTCACCGGTGCCGCGGACATTCCGGTGGACCTGATCCGGCGGATCCGCAGCGAGCTGCCGTTCCAATCGATCATGACCGGGTACGGGCTCACCGAGGCCGGGACCGTGACGGCCTCGCGGCGCGGTGACTCCTTCGAGGACATCGCGACCACCGCCGGCCGGGCCTGCGCGGACATCGAGGTGCGCATCGCCGACGACGGCGAGGTTCTGGTGCGCGGCTACAACGTGATGGCCGGCTACCTCGACGACCCGCAGGCCACCGCCGAGGCGATCAACGCCCAGGGCTGGCTGCACACCGGCGACGTCGGAACGCTCGATGCCGCCGGCCGGCTGCGGATCGTCGGCCGCATGAAGGACATGTTCATCGTCGGCGGGTTCAACGCCTACCCGGCCGAGATCGAGGGCTTTCTGCTGGAGCATCCGGCCGTCGCGCAGGTCGCGGTGATCGGCGTCCCCGACGAGCGGCTGGGGCAGGTGGGCAGGGCCTTCGTGGTGACCCAGGCAGAGGTCTCCGAGGCCGATCTGATCGCCTGGAGCCGAAACCGGATGGCCGGCTTCAAGGTTCCGCGATCGGTGCGCTTCGTGGACCGGCTGCCGCTGAACGCCACCGGCAAGGTGGACAAGGGGCAGCTGGAGATCGACGCCGGGGCGTGAGCGGTCATGTACGTCTGCCTGTGTGTCGGAGTGACCGGTCAGCAGGTGATCGACGCCATCGAGGCCGGTGCCCTGACCACCAAGCAGGTCGGTGAGTGCACCGGTGCCGGCACGGTGTGCGGACGCTGCAAGAAAAACATTCGGGCGCTGATCGCGGCGGAACTGGCGGTGGGTCAGGGGTGAGGGCGGCCGGACGTGCTGCAGCGCCCGTAATCGGTTGGATTGTCCGCATATTCATCGGTTGGGTGGGCGCAGGACGGTGCTGCCGAACCAGTCGCAGACCAGTAGCGCGAGTTCGACGTCGAGACGGTCGGTGGTGATCGGCCTGCCGCGACGTTCGTCGGCGCGGCGCAGCCGGTATTTGACCGTGTTGAAGTGCAGGTTGAGCTCGTCGGCCGCCGTCTTGTAGCTGCCGTGCCGCAGGAAGGTTCGTACGGTGGCGCGGAGCCGTGCGTCGGTGTCGGTGTTGGTTGCCAGGGGGCCGAGGACGTCGAGCACCCACCCTCGGGCTTGTTCGAGGTCTTGGCTGAGCAGGGCGGCCGTTCGCAACCCGGGGGTGCCGGCCGTGGTGACGCGGCGAGCTGATCGCCCGGCGGCGGTGGCTACGGCGTGTGCCTGCAGTGCCTGACGATGAGACCGACGGAACCCGTCCAGGCCGGGCAGCGGGATTCCGGCGGCGATGCAGAGCCTGGCTGGGCGATCAGCGAGTGCCCGTTCAATGCCGGCGGTGACCGCCGGCCCGCCCGGGATGGCATCGCGCAGCGGAATCCAGGCCCACCCACTGACCCGGTCCACGGCCACAAACAACGGGCCTGCCTGGCCGCCGAACGATTCGGCGACGGCACGCACCGCCTGCTCCAGGTCGGCCAGCCTGGTCGGCGAGCCGTCTTGCTCACGGAGCCACACGACGAGCGCAAGATGGGTTGCCCGCAGCGGGTAGCCGAGCCCGGCGCTGGCCCGGTCGATGTTCGTCTCTTCACCGTCGAGTATTGCGCGCATCCGCTCGCCCCGGATGTGACTGCGATTCTCCAGCCAGCGTTCCCGTTCGGCCTCGTAGGTGGCGAGGACCTGCTGGGAGATCCAGTCGATGTAGCTGGAGACGGTCGTCGTCATCTGACCGAAAACCTCCAGGTTGACCCCGGGATCGAGTCCGGACCGGCGGATTTCTGCGAGCACCAGATTCAGCAGCGCCTGCTGGCCGAGACGGTAGGCGCGGATCAGGGCGGGTACCGGCACACCGCGCTGGGCCAGTCGTCGCGCGTACTCCAGGGCAGCGGTCGGCGGCTGGATGCGTTCCAACGGGATGTCGTGCTGCAGGGCGTCGAAGATGGTTTCGACGTTGCTCTCGACGCTGGAGTACATCAGGTCGAGCAGATGCGGGTCGTCGCGCAGTTCGGCGACCTCGGCAGCCAGGGTGTCGTAGACGGACCGGGTGACCTCCGTCATCCGGGACCCGAGCAGCGCGGTGACCACGGCGACTCCGCGGTCGGGGGCCGGGTCTTTGTTCGTCATCGACAACACGATAGGTGAAGTTCGTCGCTCGACCATGATGTGAGAACCATCACGTCCACTTACTCTGACGGCAGTTCGAAGCCTTGAGCCAGGAGTGGTCGATGAACCTTGCAGCCCTGCCGGACCTGCGGGCCGGGCGGAACCCGCGCGCCGCGTGTCTGGCCGATGACGGCGTCGTCCTCGACAACGGGCGCTTCGCGCAGACAGTGCGGTGTGCCGCCGGTGCGCTGGCCGCACGCGGTGTTTCGGCCGGCGATGTGGTGGCGGTCATGCTGCCCAACATCAGCACCTTCGTGGTGGCCTTGTTCGCCGCGTGGCGCCTGGGCGCGACGGTGACTCCGGTCAACCCGGCGCTGGTGCCCTCCGAGGCCGGCTACCAGGTATCCGATGCGGGCGCACGGGTGTTGATCATCGACAACGCGGGCACGGATGGTGCCGAGGCCGCCGCGCCGAGGGTGCTGACTGCCCGCGAACTCACCGACCACCCGCCGGCCGCCGGCCCGGCGGCAGACCCGGCCGGTGACGCGCTGGCGCTGCTGATCTACACCAGCGGCACCACCGGGAAACCCAAGGGGGTGATGCTCGACCACGCCAATGTGGCCGCGATGTGCGCCATGATGATCGAGGCGATGCGGCTCACCGACGCCGATCACAGCCTGCTGGTGCTGCCGCTGTTCCACGCAAACGGGATCATGGCCGGCACCTTGTCCCCCCTGCTGGCCGGGGGACAGGTCACCATCGCCGGCCGGTTCAGCCCGACGACGTTCTTCGACCGGGTCGAAGCCAGCCGGGCGACTTATTTCTCGGCGGTGCCGGCTATCTACACCATGTTGGCCGATCTGCCGCCGCAGGTGCGCCCGGACACCTCGTCGGTGCGGTTCGGTGTCTGCGGTGCGGCACCGGCCAGCGTCGAGTTGCTGGAGAAGTTCCAGTCCCGCTACGGCATACCGCTGATCGAGGGCTATGGGCTCTCCGAGGGGACGTGCGCGAGCACCATCAACCCGCTCGACGGCGTGCGCAAGCCGGGGACGGTCGGGCTGCCGCTGCCAGGTCAGGCCGTGCGGGTGGTCGACGCCGCCGGCGATCCGCTGCCGGCCGGGCAGGCCGGTGAGGTGCTCATCGCCGGGCCGACGGTGATGCGCGGCTACCTCAACCGCCCCGAGGAGACCGCCAAGACCATCGTCGACGGCTGGCTGCACACCGGTGATATCGGCCGCCTCGATGCCGACGGCTACCTGACGCTGGTCGACCGGGCCAAGGACATGATTATTCGCGGCGGGGAGAACATCTACCCCAAGGAGATCGAGGGCGTGATCTACCGGCTGCCCGAGGTCGCCGAGGCCGCGGTGGTGGGCCGGCCGAGTGCGGTCTACGGCGAGGAGCCGGTGTTGTTCGTCGCCCTCAACTCCGGGGCGGAGCTGAACGTCGATGCCATCGCCGAGCACGCCCGCAAGAATCTGTCGAAATACAAGCTGCCCATGGTGATCACGATCTGTGACGAGCTGCCCAAGAACCCGATCGGAAAGATCGACAAACCGGCGCTGCGCAAATCCTTGCAGTCAGCCGCGACCTCCACCGCCTGATCCGGGCGGGATCCGCAGACCAATCGTCGAGAACGTAAGGAGCGCCTCAGATGGGATTCACCCAACCCTATCTGCCCGATATCGACCCGGAGGAGTTGCTGCGCAGACCGCTGCGGGACCGGCTCCAGTTCACCGCCATCGACTGGGTCGAGAACGGATTCGGCGCACCGAAGATGGTGCACTGCATCTACCTTGTGAAGCTATTTGTGTTCTTCACCCTTGGCGGCGCGATCATTGCGACCGCGACCTCGCCCGGTGTGGCGCCGTTCTGGCGGATCGCTGAGTGGTGGAACCAGCCGATCGTCTACCAGAAGGTGATCTTGTGGATCGTGCTCTGCGAGATCCTGGGGATCGCCGGTGCGTGGGGGCCGCTGATGGGCCGGGTCAAGCCGATGACGGGCGGCTACCGATTCTGGCTGAAACCCGACACCATCAGACAACCCCCGTGGCCGTGGCTTTCGGGTACCGGCGGGGACCGACGCACCTGGGGAGATGTCGGGCTTTACGTCGCGGTGCTGATCAGCCTGGTGGTGCCCTTGGTGCTGCCCGGGGTGCCCAGCGCATCGCTGACGCAGCGGTTGCCCGGCGATACCTCCGGGCTGGTCGATCCGATGCTGCTGGGGGTCGCGGTCGGCCTGTTGCTGCTGCTGGGGTTGCGGGACAAGACCGCGTTCTTGTCCGCCCGCTCCGATCAGTACCTGTGGGCCCTGATCTTCTTCATGGTGCTGCCCTTCACCGACATGATCATCGCGCTGAAGTTGCTGATCGTGGCGTCGTGGACGGGCGCGGCCTTCTCCAAGTTGGGCAAACACTTCTCCCATGTGGTCTCACCGATGGTGAGCAACGCGCCCTGGACCCCCAAGTGGTTTCGGCGCGCGGTCTACCGCGACCCCCCACGGGACCTGCGCCCCTCGCCGACAGCGCACTTGATGGCCCACGGCCTGGGCACCATCTTGGAGTTCGGCGCCCCACTGATCCTGTTGTTCTCCACCAACAAGACCCTCACCGTGGTGGCGATCGTGCTGGTGTGGTCGATGCACGCGTTCATCATCTCCACGTTCCCGCTGGCGGTACCGCTGGAATGGAACGTCGTGTTCATCTATGCGGCGGCGTTCCTGTTCCTGGGGTTCCCGGCGTGGGAGGGCTACGCCGTCACCGACATGTCCCCGCCTTGGTTGGTGCTGGTGGTCGCGCCGATCGTGTTGTTCCTGCCGGTGCTGGGCAACATCCGCCCCGACAAGGTGTCGTTTCTGTGGTCCTATCGCCAGTACGCCGGGAACTGGGCCTGTAGTCTCTGGGCGTTCGCGCCCGGCGCTGAGGAGAAGCTCAACCGCGTCACCCGCCCCTGCGGCAACCTGGTCGACCAATTCGTGCAGGGCGGCTACGAGCCTGCGTGGGCGGAGGCCACCATGCAGCGGTTCATCGGTTTCCGCTCACTCAACCCGCAGGGCCGCGGTGAGTTCTCGGTGCTGCTCTCCCGGGTGTCCGACATCGAGACCCGCACGGTGCGCGAAGGTGAGTTCCAGTGCGGCTCGATGATCGGTTTCAGCTTCGGTGAGGGACACCTGCACAACGAGCAGTTGGTCAGCGCAATCCAGAGCCGGGTCGGTTACGCCCCCGGTGAACTCGTCGTCGTCATGGTCGAATCGGAGGTTTTTGGCAGTGGTGTCCAGCGCTACCGGCTGGTCGATGCCGCACTGGGGGAGATCGAGCGCGGCACCTGGAGGGTGGCCGACGCCGCCGACGCGCAGCCCTGGCTGCCCGAAGGGCCGATTCCGCTGACCGTGACCCGGCGTGCAGACCGGCTACCCGAATGGTTCCGCGACCAGCGGGCGGGCGATCACGAAGCGATGGCGTGAGCACCGGCGCTGCCCACAATCACTGACTCGAGTCACCGCCTTGCGGATCGAGCTTCCCCGAGGCGGTACTGTCGCTGACAACACGTGACGGCAAGTCGGGCAGTAGAGGGATCCAGGCATGGCGGTGACGGACAAGCCGGACAAGATGACGGCGCGGGAGACCAAGCGTCTGCAGACGCGCGAGCGCCTGCTCGGCGCGGCCACCGCCGAGTTCAAGCGCGCCGGGATGGCCCAGGCCGACGTCGGTGCCATCGTGGCCGCCGCCGGTGTCGCGCATGGCACGTTCTTCTTCCACTTTCCCACCAAGGAGCATGTGCTGCTGGAGGTGGAGCATCGGGAGGAGGAGCGAGTCGCCAAGCAGCTTCGGAAGTATCTCCGTACCCACCAAGATGTTTCGGACGCCCTGGCCGAGGCGGTGCGGATGATCATGGACCTGGAGCGTCGCCTTGGGGAGGCGTTGTTCACCGACTTCCTGGCGCTGCATTTCTCACCGACCCGCCCGCCGTCCGAAGGCGGGCAGGACCATCCGCTGATCGTCTTGGTCGCCGAGCGGATCGAAGCGGCGCGGGCCGCCGGCGAGATCGACGACGACGTCATCGCGATGAACAGCGCGGTGTTCTTCCTGCTGGGCCTGTACGCACTGTTGATCACCACCCACGACTGGCCGAACCGGCAGGAGTTGGTCGATGACTACCTCACCAGGACGATCCGCGGCCTGCGCGTGCAGCGCTGACCAAACCCCAAAAATCATTGACTTAAGTCAGTGACATGCCTACCGTCATAGGCGGCCGCCATGGCGAGGGGGATGACGATTGCGCACCGCACAACAGCATCCGCGCGACGGACTCGGGCTCGACGAGCATCTGGACCTGTCGCGGGCCGCACAACGCCGCGCTGACAAGTGGTTGATCTCCGGCGGCCTGCTCATCGGCACGGCGGCCGCCGGCATCTTCGGCCTCCCGCTTTTCCTGCGTGGAATCTGGTTGCTGCGCCGGGCTCAACGCGACGGACTGACGGTGCGGCCGATGCTGGTCACGCTGCTGGGCTACCTGGTCGTCATCGATGCCGCGATCAACACCGTGGGCTGGGCGCTGGACATGATGGCCAGCCACACCCTGCTGGCCCGCGTACTGCTCAACGGGTGGGGCGCGATGTTCGACGCCGGATATTACTGGCACTACAACGAACTGTGGATCGGCGGTGCCGCGGGACCGGGCGAAAAGGCTTGGGAGGTCGGACTCATCCTGACCGTCTTCACCATGCGGATCGCCGCCGGAATCGGCTTTCTGCAGATGAAGCGGTGGGGTCAGCAGTGGATGATCGTGACCTGCTGGATGGGCGTGGTGATCTGGGTCGGTTACGTGTTCAACATGACCATGTATGCCGATGTGCGCTATGCCGGTGTGGTGTTCCCGGTGATCGGCTGGTGGATCTACGACATCTTCTACATCACCCCGTTCCTGGCAATCCCGTACCTGCACACCGTCAACCGGGAGATCTTCTCGGAGTAGAGCAACGATAGGAAATTCTGATGGCCTGGATCTGGGAGATTCTCCGCTACGTCGCCGCGTGGGGCGGAACCGGTTTGATCATCGCGTTCTGGTACTGGATGTTCGACTCCATCGGAACCTTCTGAACCGCGGTCGAGTCCGCGACGTGAACCCGTTGGAGTTGGAGAGCAGTTGCGCGGTCACCGCGGTCGCGCTGAGCGATCGGCGTCGCGACGGCGCACGCCTGGTGACCGGTGCCGAACGCGGATTCGGCGTGACTTCGACGCTGTCCAACGTCGAGGTGCCACACCCGGTGCCGCCGGACTGGACCCGCCGGACCTTGACCTGCGGTGTGGCGCTGCAATGCTCACCGTCCAAGGAGCGGATCGCCGCATACCGCCTGGCGGAGCTGACTTCGCGTGAGCTGCAGGCCCTGACATTGGTCGAGGCACAGGTGGCGATGGGATGGGTGGCCCGACGATGGCCCGGTCTGCTGCCCGAACTGCAACGCCAGCTGGCCGGCCTCGAGCCCTGCGATCCAGGCCTGGAGGCCACCGAGATGTTCGACCGCGCCATCGAATTGGCGCGAACCCGGGGTGAGCTGGCCTGGCATCCGCTGGTGGGGACGCTGCCGAAGACATGGACGGCGTCCGGCACCCTCGCTGAGTCGATACGGCGTATCGGCCGAATGCCGTGGTCCAGCACGCAGAAACGGCGACCCCGGGCCTATTCGGTACCGGTCGGCGGTGAGGGCGGGGTGCGCAACACCAGCCTGCCGCCGCCGAGCAGGCCGGACGAGGACGACGGCTATACCTCCGCCGGGCGGCGGCCGGGCATCCCGTATCCCGAATGGAACGCGCACACCGGCAGGTTCCTGCCCGGCCATGTCGCCGTCGTCGAACACCCCTGGACCACCCGACGTCGCCGGCACACGGTGGCCCGAATGGATCTGCGGAAGTGGTTCGAGCAGAGCACGGTTCGGGCGATGACCAACGGGTTACAGGACGGTTCCGACCTCGACGTCGACGCCTACGTCAGCCATCATCTCGACACCTTGACCGGGGAATGCGACGAACCGCGGGTATTCCGGGAGCTGTTGCCGGCGGGCCGGGACGTGACGACCGCGCTGCTGCTCGACGCGAGCTCATCGCTGGGGGTGCACGGCGGCCGGCTCTTCCGCCTGGAACTGGCCTGCGCGGACGCGCTGTCAGGCGCGATGACGGGGGCCCATCAACGACACGGCGTCTTCGCCTTCACCGGCAATACCCGCCATCACGTGGCGGTGCACTGCCTGAAGGACTTCGGTGATCGCAGGCTGGTGGCGCCCAGCGACCTCGGGCTGCTGGCCGGCGGCTACACCCGGCTGGGTGCTCCGCTGCGTCATCTGACCAATCGACTGATCGCGCAACCGTCGCAGCGGCGGCTGCTGATCGTCATCGGCGACGGCCTGATGTCCGACGAGGGCTACGAGGGCCGGTACGCCTGGGCCGACGTGGCGCACGCGGTCGACGAAGCCAACGAGGCCGGGGTCTGCGTGTACTACGTCGGCGTCGGCCCGGTCCGGGTCGATCCGCTGCCGGAAGTGTTCGGCGAGCGCTGTTCTCGGCGCATCCGGCGCATCGAGGAACTGCCGCGCGTGCTGGCCCACGTGCACCGTGAACTGGTCGCCGCATGACCGACTCCGTATGGACCCACAACGAAGGACGGGACACGATGAGAACCGATACCTACCTGGCCAACGGCAATGAGGTGCAGCTGTTCGAAAGGGCTTACCGGCGACGCATTCCGGTGATGCTGACCGGGCCCACGGGCTGCGGCAAGACCAGGCTCGTCGAACACATGGGCCTGCTGCTGGGGCGCCCGGTGGTCACCATCAGCTGTCACGACGACCTGACCAGTTCGGACCTGGTCGGCCGGTTCATGGTGGCCGGTGGCGATGTGAGGTGGAACGACGGACCGCTGACCAAGGCGGTCAAGGCGGGGGCGATCTGCTATCTGGACGAAGTCGTCGAGGCACGGCACGACTCGCTGGCGATCCTGCACTCGCTGACCGACCACCGGCGCAGTCTGTATCTGGACCGTGCCGGCGAAGTGGTCACCGCCCCTGAGACGTTCATGCTGGTCTGCTCCTACAACCCGGCCTACCGCAGCTCGCTCAAGGAGCTCAAGCCGTCGTTTCGGCAACGCTTCGCCACGCTGGCGATGGGCTACCTGCCGCCGGATCGCGAAGCAGCCGTGATCGTCGCGGAGACCGGAGTCGATTCGTCGGTCGCGGATCGCCTCGTGGCATGCGCCGACGCACTTCGCAACGCAGATCAGGCATTTCACTTCGAGCCGCCGTCCACCCGGGCGTTGGTCAGCGCGGCGCAACTGGTGGCCGACGGGGCTGCCGAGATCGAAGCGGCCGAGGCCTGCATCCTCGCCCCGCTCACCACCGACGGGGGGATTCACGACGGCCTGCGCGAGGTCGCAGCCGGAGTCTTCCTCACCCCGAGACAGGCTCACTAGGAAGGGAAGTCGCAGACATGGACCAGCAGGAACGGAAACGCAAAAGAGCGCTGATCGTCTTTCAGATCTTCATCTACGGTTATCTGGCCATCATGTTCGGCATCCAGCTCTACATGTCCTTCGCCCGCGGCTGGTGGTCGTTATGACGTCCGTTGCGGGCGCGGACTCGCTCGGTCTGGAAGAGCATCACGAGCAATCCCGTGCCGCCCAGTGGCGGGCCGACCGCTGGATGATCGCCGGCGCGGCGCTGATGGGCATGTGGGTGCCCGGGCTGGTGGGCTTCCCGATCTTCATGCGCGGAGTCTGGTTGCAGCGCGAAGCCACGCGCGCCGGTCTGTCGGTCCGGCCGATGATCGTCACGTTGATCGGGTACCTGGTGCTGATCGACGGATTCCTCAACAGCCTCGGCTGGGCCCTGGACATGATCGGCAACCACACCCTGATCAACCGGGTGCTGATGGTCGGCTGGGGTGGCATGTTCGACGCCAGCTACTTCTGGCACTACAACGAGCTGTGGGTCGGGGGCTCGGCGGCCCCCGGTGAGAAAGCCTGGGTGGTGGGGCTGATCCTCACGGTGTTCTCCATGCGGTGCGCCGCGGCGATCGGCTTTCTGCAGATGAAGCGATGGGGTCATCAGTGGATGATCATCACCTGCTGGATGGGCGTGGTGATCTGGGTCGGCTACGTGTTCAACATGACCATGTACGCCGACGTGCGTTATGCCGGTGTGGTGTTCCCGGTGATCGGCTGGTGGCTCTACGACATCTTCTACATCACCCCGTTCTTGGCAATCCCGTACCTACACACCGTGAATCGGGAAATCTTCACCGACTGATAAAGGAGCGCAACGATGGACACTTCTGTCGCCGAAGACCTGCCGCCGGGTACTACGCCGTACTACGCCCGGATGCACAAGTGGATCAAGCGAGCCACCCTGGTGTGCCTGGTCGCCCTGGTCATCGAGGGGGCATTCACCCTGCCGTTCATGGCGGTCTACTACGGGTACCCGACGCTGAGCCTCACCCAGATCTGCAGCGAACTGCTCAAGAACCGATTCTCCGACGACACGTTGGAGTGCAAGCACCCCTACCCGCCGCTCGGTCCTCCCGAAGGCGCCGAGGGCAAGGACACCGCCCGGGACGTGTGGGGGATTCAGCCGGTTCCGCAGTATCACCGGCTGGGTTTCCGGGAACTGGTGCACATCCACCAGGAGCGGGTTGCCCGGCAGCAGGACTAGCGTCGGCCGGGACCGACCGGGCCGGGACCGACCGGGCCGGGACCGACCGGACCGGGACCGACCGGACCGACACCGACGGGGCCGACAACGCCACCAGGTCCGGCGGGTCCGCCGGGTCCTACGCCGAGCGGTCCGGCGGGTCCGATGATCGGATGCGGGTCTACGCCCCCGGGCTCGCACTGATTTGTCTCTGTGTTGAAGTACATACCGTAGCCGCAGCCATCTGCGGGATAAGCCCAGCTGACGGCGGGCGAAGCGAGTCCGATCAGCGATACTGATGTCCCAGCAAGGGCAAGCGCCGACATCGTGGCGCAATGCCTCAGCAGTCGGCTCATTGCCGTCCCTCATTTCTGTTGTCACCTGGACGCTGCTGGCGGTGTTAGCCAGCTCACCATAGTTGTGTGTAGCCGGATCTATCGGTGGATCACTCGAAATGGGGTGTGGTCGATTTGGTCGCCGGGTGATACTTCGGCGACGATCCCAGCTCAGTACTGCGTGGAGCCCAGATCGACGGCGATCCGCGTTGCGGTGACAAGCCGCGACTCATTGCCGGCCAACCAGCACACCGCGTCGGCGATGTCTTCGGGCTCGGCTATCCAGTCGGGCAGAAACGGTGTGACCATGTGGATCAATTGCGGGTTGGTCTCGTTGGCCTTGTTCAACGCCGCCATCATGTCGCCGGTGCCCATCGGGGTGTTGACCGCGCCCGGATGCAGGCTGTTGACCCGAATCGAGTGCTTGCCGAGCTCGGCGGCGAACGCGCGGGCCATCCCGGTGACGGCGTGCTTGCTGGCCGTGTAGTGCACCATGAACGGCTGCATCTTGATTCCGGCGGCAGAGCTGACCAGGATGACCGACCCGCCCCGGCCACCGTCGATGATGTGCTGCGCACCGGCCATCACGGTGTTCCAGGTGCCTGTGACGTTGATGTCCATGACGTCGCGAAAGTTCTCCGGGGTGATGGCATCCCACGCCTGCGGGGCGGCCACACCGGCGTTGGCGACGATGATATCCAGCCGCCCCAGGGCCGCCACCCCGTCGGCGACGGCCTCGCGCAGTCCGTTGTAGTCGCGGGTGTCGACCACCGAGGAGATGATGCGCCGGCCGGTGGCTTCAACCAGTCGCACCGTTTCGGCCAGATCCTCCGGGGTCGCCGGCAGGTAGGGCACGCAGTCCGGCAGCTTGCCGGCCAGGTCGATCGCGATGATGTCTGCGCCCTCGGCGGCCATTCGCACCGCATGCGCGCGGCCCTGTCCTCGCGCCGCGCCGGTGATGAATGCCACCTTGTCGGTCAGTCGACCGGTCATTTTCTTTCCCTCCGTTGATGGTTCACGCTTGTGCTGGCGGTGTGCAAGCCCGCCGCCAGCATCTCCCGCAGTCGCAGTTTGTCGACCTTGCCGGTCGGTCCGTGCGGGATGGCGTCGGGGTGCTCGACGAGCAGCCACACCGTGGGGACCTTGAATACGCTCAACAGCGAGCGGGCCTGCTCGCGCAGCCAGTCGACCGTCAGTCCGTCACCGGACACCGCGGCGCCGACACGGAACCGGCCGCCGTCGGGCACGCTGGTCACGGACGCCGCCGTCACTGCGTCGATGGCCCGCAATGCCTTCTCCACCTCCCCGGGGTACACCGTGGCGCCGCTGACTTTGAACATGTCGTCGGATCTGCCGTGGTAGTACAGGAATCCGTCCTCGTCGAGGCGGCCCAGGTCGCCGGTGGGGTAGTAGCCGTCGACGGTGAAGGTCTCCTCCCGAGTGCGTCCGCAGATACCGCGCAGGATGTGCGGTCCGCGCAGTTGGATCATGCCGATCATTCCGGTGGGCACCGGAGCGCCGGTCTCGAGGTCGACGATCCGGACTTCCATGCCCTCGAACGGTTGCCCGCAGCTGCCCCAAGCCTTTTCCGGCAGGTCGGTGTCGGCGGCGTAGCCGCAGTACGGCCCGAAGCTCTCGGTCATCCCGAACAGGTTGGCCCGCGCCCCAGGCTCAGCGCGCAACTTCGGCGGCAGCAGCGCCTCCAGGCTTCCGGGTCGCAGCGCCGACAGGTCGGTGGTACCGCTGTGCCTGGCCAGTGCCTGCGCCTGATCCGGCCAGCCGCGGAACAACGTGACCCGCTCGGATTCCAGCAGACTCAAGGTGGTCTCCGGTTTCGGGACCTCCTCGGTGATCAGGGTCGCCCCGGCCAGCAGTGCCGACAGCACCCCGCCGCCGAATCCGCCGACCCAGAAGAACGGCATCGGTAGGTACAGCCGGGTGTCGGAATCGATGCAGCGGGCGGTCAGGCCTGATGCCACCGCGCCCAGGGCGCTGCCATGGGAGTGCAGCACCCCTTTGGGCGGGCCACTGCTTCCGGAGGTGAACATGACCACCAGCTGATCGCTGGGTGTCACCGACTCGGTCATCGCGTCGAGCACCCGGACCGGGCCGGGTCCCGCGGCGGCCGCGGCCAGGCATCCTGTGGGCCAGACCTGTTGCAGCGCAGGAAGATCCACTGAGCGTTCATCGGGGAGTCCGTCGAAGTACCGGTGGCCCCGGAACTCCTCGACGCCGATCAGGAACTGCACCGCGGCGGCGCGGAGCTGCGCGCGCAGCTCCGGGGGCGTCAGCAAGGTGCTCAGCGGAACCAGCACAGCGCCGATCCGGGTCACGGCGATCGCTGTACGGACCCAGGCGGCGCTGTTGGGCATGATCAACCCCACCCGGGTGCCCTTGCCGACACCGGCCTGCACCAGCACCGCGGCCAGTTCCCACGACGAGGTGTCCAGGCCGGCGTAGCTGAGTCGGCCATCGGAATCGATGACCACCGGCTTGTCCGCGTAGGTGGCGGCACGGCAGCGAATCAATGCGTCGATCGTTGTGGCGTCAGGCATTCGGCACCGCCGCGAACAGGTCGGCCAGTCGGCGCAGATCGATTTTGCCGCTGGACAGCAGTGGAACCGCTCCGGGCGCCACCGTGGTGAACAGGCGGGGGATCTTGTACGCCGAGAGCTCCGCGCGCAGCAGCTCGCGCAGTGCACCGGTGTCGGTGCCGGCCCCCACCAGCACGGCCGCCACCACCTGGCCGCGGTCCGGGTCGGGAATGCCGATCACGTGGGCGGTGACGCCGCCGGTGGCCTTGGCGATCGCGCGCTCCACTTCGGCCGGGGAGACATTGGCGCCGGCGGTCTTGATCATGGCGTCGCGGCGGCCCAGAAAGTAGTAGAAGCCGTCGGCATCGGTGCGGACCTGATCCCCGGTGTGGAACCAGCCGTCGGCGTCGAAGCATTCCTCGCGGCTGCGCCGGTGATAGCGCTGCATCACATGGCGCCCGCGGATCAACAGCTCGCCGTCGTCGACCCGGCACTCGATCCCCGGCGCCGGCTTGCCGAAGCTGCCGCGCCGGTGCTCGGGCTGGTCGGTGACGTCATCGCTGAGCAGCACCGGGCCGCCGGTCTCGGTCATCCCGAGCATGCCGTGCCGCAACCCGGGGTCGTCAGGCCGCACGTCGGGCGCCATGATCGGGTACAGGTTGCCACGGCGCACGCTCGACAGATCCCGTGCACCCAGGCTCGGGTGGTGAATGAGTCCGGCGACGCCGCTGGCGAAACCGTTTGCCAAGGTGGGTCTCTCGGCCTCCAGCAGATCCAGGGTTTCGCCGGGGTCGGTGGCATTGGAGCACAGCAGGGTCGATCCGGCCAGCACGGTGCCCAACAGCGCGAACGCGAAGCCCCCGACCCAGAAGAACGGCGAGTTGCTGAAATGTATGTCAGCGGACGTGATTCCGCAGAACTCGTTGAGGTAGCGCTGATGGCCGAGTAGTCCGGCGTGGGTGTGCAGCACACCTTTGGGGGTTCCCGACGAGCCCGAGGTGTAGATGATCACCAACGGATCGCTGCCGTCGACGTCGGTCTCCAGCGCGGTCAGCAGTTCGGGAGCGGCGATGTCGGCGCACGGCCCGTCGGCGTCGAAGATCACCCGGCGCAGCTGCGGAGCATGAAGGCTGAAAAGCACTTCACCGCAATCGATGGCGACGTCATCGAGCGCCTCGGAGATCCGCTTCCGGTAGTCGTGGGAACGGTAGGACTCGGCGGTCAGCAGCACCTGCACATCGGCGTGGCTGAGCTGGAAACGCAGTTCCGGCACGGTGGCGAAGGTGGGAAACGGGACCACCACCGCGCCGATGCGCGTGGCGGCCAGCATGGCGACCACGAACGCCGCCCCGTTGGGATACAGCAACCCGACGTGGCTGCCCCGGCCCACCCCGAGGGCGATCAGCCGGCGGGCCAACAACGCCGAGCGGTGGTCGGCCTGCGCGTAGCTGATCCGCTCGGAGTCGCAGATCAGCAGGGGGCTCTGCGACCCGGCCTGGGCACGCCAGATCTGCGGCAGTGTGTCAGCGGACATGCTCACCCTGCGCACCGATCAGCTGGCGCACGGCGTTGAGGTCGGCCTTGCCCGAGGATGTGCGCGGGATGGCGTCGACGATCGCGATGGCGGTGGGGATTTCGTAGCGCGCCAGCCGGGTGCCCAGGAATTCCACCAGGGCGCCGGCGTCGGTGTGGGCCCCGGAGCGCAGTTCGACCGCCGCCACCGGGGTCTGGCCGAGGCGATCATCGGCGCGCCCTACCACCGCAGCGCCCTTGACCGCCGGATGCGCCTCCAGTGCGACGCGCACATCGTCGGGCATCACCTTGAACCCGCCGCGGATGATGGCCTGATCGGCCCGGCCCAGGATCCACAGAAAGCCGTCGGTGTCGATGCGGGCCAGGTCGGTGGTGCGCATCCAGTCCGCGTTGGGCCCGAGCTGGCCCGGCTTGACCTCCAGCAGCCCAGGTTGATCGGGGCCGAGCGGCGCACCGTCGTCGCCGACCACCCGCAGCTGCGCCCCCAGGCTCGCCCGGCCCACGCTGCCACGCTTGTCTTTCCAGAACTGCTGGTAGTCGCTCAGCGACCAGCCGGCCACCCCGCCGCCGAACTCAGTGGCAGCGTAGGAGGTCAGCACCGGGATACCGAACCTGGTGGTGAACGCGTCGGCGTCGTCGGCGGACAGCGGCGCGGTTCCCGAGGTGACGGCGCGGATGCTGGAGAGGTCCTCGCGGGTCAGCGTGGAGTGCAGCACCATGCGCAGCGCTGCCGGGACCAGTGACACCGCCTTGGGTCGATACGCGCGTACCGCGGCCGCCCACCGATCCAGATCAAACCGATCCAGCAGCACAAATGATCTCGCCTCGGCGACGCACTGCAGAATCCGGTAGACGCCGCCGATGTGCACCAGTGGCGAGTTGACGATCGCGACCCCGGTGCGCGGCTGTTCCGGTGGCTGCGGGGAGCCGATCACACTGTGCGCCAGCATGTCGTAGCGCAGGTCGACGCGCTTTGGGGGGCCGGTCGTTCCGCTGGTCAGCATCCAGACCGCGACACCGGGTCGCCCGGCATCCGCACGGGGTGCGGTGGCCTGGGTGATCTGCGGCTGCCCGGTCACGTCGGTGACGGCCACCATCGTGGTGGACGGTGTCGCGGTGACCAGGGCGGCCAGATCATCGGGCTCACCGATGATCACCGGCAGGTCAAGTGCGGCGATATCGGCGCGGGTGCGGTCGCCGCCGCGGGACGGATTGATCACCACCACACAACCCCCGGCCAACAACACCCCCAGCAGGGCGGCCGCGTGGGCCGGCCGGTTGCGCAACAGGATTCCGACCCGACCGCCGGGTTCGGTCACCGCGGCGATCGCCCGCGCCATGTCGCCCAGCTGCGTCCAGGTGTACCACCGGCCTTCGTATTCGACTGCCGGCGCCCGGGGTGCCAGATCCAGCACCGCGGCGATGCGCTGGCTCAGCGGATGCGCCATCAACGGATCCGTGGCGGGACCGCCGGCCGGGGTGGCTGCGCGTCGAGTTCGGCCTTGCCCAGGGGGTTGCCCAGCCGGGTGTAGATCAGGCCCTGGTCCAGTGCGGCCCGGTACGGCTTGTCCAGTGATTCCCAGATCGCCTTCACCGTGCCCTGCGTCGCCGCCGGCGGCTTGGCCGCGATACCGGCCGCGATCTCGTGGGCGCGTGCCCAGAGGTGTTCGCGTGCTACGACTTCCGATACCAGACCGATACGCAATGCGGTGTCCGCGCCGACGCGTTCGTCGTTGCCCGCCAGTGCGATCCGCAGCGTCTCACCCAGCCCGATCCGGCGCATCAGCCCGATCGGCTCCAGGGCGCAGACCAGCCCGGCCGAGACGTGGGAGTCGAAGAACGTCGCGTCGGTCGAGCAGATCACCACATCGGACTCGTTGACGAAGTAGAACGCACCCGCCGTGCACATGCCCTGCACCGCGCAGATGACCGGTTTGAACATCTTCTGCCACTTGGGACTGAGGGCCTCGCCGGGATCCTCGTGGTTCCAGACGTTGTCGGGCTGTCCGTAGGGCGTCTTGACATCCAGGCCGGCACTGAACGCCCGATCCCCGGCGCCGCGCAGCACCACGGCATGGACGGACTCGTCGTGTTTGACCAGGCGCCAGGCCGCGATCATCTCCTCGCACATGGTGCGGTTGAACGCGTTGAGCCGTTCCGGCCGGTTCAGGGTGATGGTGGCGACGTGGTCGGCGGGGTCGACGTCGAGCAGGATCGTCTCGAAGGTCATCGGCTTCATCGCTTTCATCGGCATTGCCATTCCGGCGCCCGCTTCTCCACGAACGCCTGTGGGCCCTCCAGGGAATCGGCGGTGTGCAGGTTGCGTTCCCGGAACGCCTCGGCGAGCATCTCCGCCTCGTGCAGTGGCAGATCCAGTCCCTTGAGGATCGCCAGGCGCGTTCCGCGCACGGCCAGTGGTGCGTTGGAGTTCACCACGTCGGCGATCTCATGGGCGCGTTCCAGCAGACGGTCGTGGTCGACGACTTCGCTGATCATGCCGAGTTCGTAGGCGCGGTGGGCGTCCATCCGCTCGTGGCGGCCCATCATCGCCATCCGCAGGGCGACCGAGCGGGGCAGTACCCGGGCCAACCGCACCACCTCGCGTCCGGCGACCAATCCGATCGAGACGTGCGGATCGAAGAAGGTCGCCCGGTCCGAGGCGATCACGATGTCGCCGGTGGTCACCCAGTCCAGTCCTGCGCCGCAACAGATTCCGTTGATCGCCGCCAACACCGGCTTGGCCATGGTCCGGAACGGCGGGGTGCCCTCCTGCGGGGCCTCCCACTGCTCGTAGGTCGACAGGTACGGCCGTTCGTTGATGACCTTGCCGTCGCCGGGGATCTCCTTGACGTCGGCACCGGTGCAGAACGCCCGCCCGTTGCCGGTGACGATCAGCAGCCACACCCGGTCGTCGTTCTCGGCCTCGGCGTAGGCGGCCCGCAGTTCGGTGACCATGTGTGGGCTCAGCGCGTTGAGTGCCTCCGGGCGGTTCAGGGTGATCGTGGCGGTGTGCCCGGCCAGCTCGTAATCGATGGTGTCGAACGTCGGCATCGGCGGTCCTTTTCCTTCTCAGCGGCCGGTGAATTCCGGTGGGCGCCGCTGTCCGAACGCGGCCAGACCTTCTTTGAAATCCGCTGTTCGGCAGCTCAGTTCGAGATTGAACAGCTCCTGGGTCATGGCCTGGGGCAGCGTCGCCGCCTGCCCGTAGTGCAGCGCCTGCTTGGTCAGACCGATGGCGACCGTGGGTCCGTCGGCCAACCGCGCCAGCAGTTCCTCGGTGGCTGAGTCAACCTCGGCCGGTGGCACCGCCTGATGGATCAGCCCCCATTCCTCGGCGCGGGCGCCGTCGACCTTCTCGCCGAGCAGCAGCATCCGCCGGGCCCGCGCCAGCCCGACCAGCCGCGGCAACAGCCAGGTGGAGCCCGAGTCGGGGCTGAATCCGCGGGCCAGGAACGGCTCCCAGAAGACGGCGTCGGTCGCCGCGATGGTGAAGTCGGCGGCCAGCGCCAGGTTGCAGCCCAATCCGACTGCCCGGCCCCGCACGCTGCACACCACCGGCAGCGCGATGGTGTGCAGCAGTTCGATCACCCGGTGGGCGGCCTGTGGGATACGCCGGACCAGATCGCCGGTGCGGGGACGCCGGTCACCCGCATTGGCGGCGACCCAATCCGAGCCGGCACAGAAGTCGTCGCCGGAACCCCGGACATGGATGGCGCGCAGAGTGTCGTCGGAGGCCGCCGCGGTGAGTGCCTCGACCAGCGTGGCGGTCATCGGCGGGCTCAGCGCATTGCGGCGATCCGGCCGGGCCAGGGTGAGCCGGAGCAGCGGTCCGTCACGCAGCACCGTCACTGACCCGGCATCGGGGGAATCGGCCACGGTGGTAACCACCCTTCAAAGCTATATCGTTATAGCTACAGTAGGCTATACGATTAGCGCGTTCGGTGGAGAAGAGGCGTATGACGGGTTCGGGCGGCACGGGCATATCGGGCGCCTCAGTCGACGGCGGCGCCGGCCGGTTCGGTGAATCGCCGCATGCGCAGACCGTCGCGGCGGCCGGTGCCATGCGGCGACTGACCGGACTGCTGCTCGCACTGGAGCACCCCCACCCGGTGGTCGATGACATGGTGGCGCGATTCGCCGACTGGGAGCGCGAACTGGCTACGGCTGCCCCGGTCGACGCGACACCCCGCCTCGAGTCGGCCGACAGCGGCCGGGTCTACCTCAACCACGCGTTCGACGTCGGGTCGTACAACCCCTGCTTTCCCGAGTATGAGTTCGACCACCTGGATGCCGAGACGGCCTCCGGGCGAGTCACATTCGGCCTGGCCTACGAAGGGCCGCCGGGATTGGTGCACGGCGGCTTCCTCGGGGTGTTCTTCGACTGCGTGACCCAGCATCAGAGTTGCGCGGCAGGCCTGGCCGGGCGCACCCGATCACTGTTGGTCACCTACCGCCGCCCGACGCCCGTGCTCACCGAACTGGACTTCGATATCGCGCGGACCGAGGTCGAGCGGGGACTCGCGTCCACCGCGCGGCTGTCGTATCGCGGCGAGGTGCTGTGTACCGGCGAGGTGACCACTGCGGCGATGCCGCCGGAGCAGGTGAGTGCCAATCGATTCGGCCGCAGACGTGAGGAGCCCCAGCGATGAGCGACGCAGGCGACGACCGGGTGCTCTTCGACGTCGATCCCGACGGGCGGATCGCCACGATCACCCTGAACAATCCGGGCCGGCGCAACTCCTACGACGCCGCGATGCGCGACTCGATCGCTCGCTTCCTGGACCGGGTCGCTGATGACGATGACGTCGTCGTGGTGCTGTTGCGCGGCGCCGAGGGCGTGTTTTCCACCGGTGCCGATATGAACAACGCATACGGCTGGTACGGCGAGGGCGGCGAGAAATCCGCGGACAAGGGCCGACCGAGTCAGCGCCGCCGCCTCGCGGTGGATCGCCGTTCGTTCGGCTTCTACCACAATCTGATGGGCTTTCCGAAGGTCACGGTGGGGGAGATCAGCGGCTACGCATTGGGTGGCGGCTTCGAGATGGCGCTGATGACCGACATTTCGGTGATCGCCCGCGACACCAGGATCGGCATGCCGGCGACCCGGTTCCTGGGTCCGGCGCTGGGCAGCCTGCACATGTTCTTCCATCGCCTGGGGCCGGTACTGGCGCGGCGGCTGCTGCTGACCGGCGACATCATCGACGCCGCGGCGGTCGAGCACCTGGGGGTGTTCACCGAAACCTGCGATCCCGCAGAGGTTTCAGCGCGGGCGCGGTACTGGGCGTGCAAGGCCGCGAAGATGCCGGCCGACGGAGTGGTCATCGCCAAGGAGGCCTTCCGGCTCGTCGAGCAGAGTCAGGCGTATCAGGGCGAAGAGGTGGCCAGCTACCTGTTCCACGCCTACGGCACCAACCTGCAGTTCGCGCCGGGGGAGTTCAACTTCGTCAAGACCCGGGCGCAGCACGGAACCCGGGAGGCGTTTCGGCTGCGTGACGAGCACTTTCACGTAGCGGAGCCGAGCCTTTACAAAAACAACGATTAATGTAAGGTCTGAACATGCCTACTCCTGTCATCGTCGGTGCCGTTCGGACGGCCATCGGACGCTCGTTCAAGGGAACCCTGGTCAACACGCCGCCGGAGACGCTGATCACCACGGTGCTGCCGGAGGTGGTTCGCCGGGCCGGCATCGCCCCGGCCGCGATCGACGACATCATCTTCGCCGAGTCGCATTACGGCGGTGGGGATCTGGCACGTTACGCGGCTGCGGCCTGCGGCATGGAAGACGTTCCCGGGCAATCCGTCAACCGGCACTGTGCGGGCAGCCTGACCGCGATCGGCAACGCGTCCGCCCAGATCGGTTCCGGCATGGAGCGGGTGCTGATCGCCGGTGGCGTGCAGTCACTGTCGATGACACCGCTGACGAAGTGGCGGGTCCCCGGGCCCGAGCTGAAGTTCATCGAGCCCTGGATGCCGCCCACGCACCCGGAAACGGTCGATGCGCCCACCCGCGACATGTCGATCACGGTGGGCTGGAACACCGCGCAGGCGGCGGGCATCACCCGCGAGGAGATGGACGCCTGGGCCGCGCGGTCCCATCAGCGCGCGATCGCCGCGATCGACGCCGGCAAGTTCGTCGACGAGATCGTGCCGCTGAAGGTCGAACTGCCCGACGGGTCGGTGATCGACTTCAGTGTCGATGAGTTCCCGCGCCGTGACACCACCGCCGAGAAGCTGGCGGGCCTGAAGGTGCTGCACCCCGAGATCGAGGGATTCTCGATCACCGCCGGCAACAGCAGCGGCACCAACGATGCCGCGGCCGCGGTCGCGCTCGTCGACGCGGACTACGCGCGAGACAAGGGGCTGAACGTGATGGGCACCGTCAGGGCCTGGGGCTCGGTCGGTGTCGCGCCGCGTGACACCGGGCTCGGCGGCGTCAAGGTGATCGGCAAGGTGCTGCAGCGGGCCGGGCTGTCCGTCGGCGACGTCGCGCTGTGGGAGATCAACGAGGCTTTCGCCTCGGTGCCCATCGCCGCGTGCAAGGAATACGGCATCGACGAGGAGCTGGTGAACTTCTCCGGCAGCGGCTGCAGCCTCGGCCACCCGATCGCCGCCTCCGGCGCCCGGATGGTGACCACCCTGCTCTACGAGCTCAAACGGCGCGGCGGCGGTATCGGGGTGGCGGCCATGTGCGCCGGCGGCGGCCAGGGCGGCGCCGTGGTGATCGAGGTCTAGCGGGACGCCACCATCAGGTCTCGCGGGAGCGGCGCCGCGACGGCTTGCTGTTGGCCTCGATCAGTTGCTCGGCGTGGTCGAGGATGCAGTTGAGGCCGTATTCGAAGTTGGCGTCGTCGGCCGCACCGATCCGATGGCCCTGCCGGTTGGTCTGCGCCAGCAGCGGGGTGAGCTCGGGATCGATGATCAGCGCCTCCTCGAAGCCGGACGGGCCCTCGGCGTCCGAGGCCTGGTTCTTCTCGTAAAGCCTTCGCAGCACTACCGATCCGCGGATGTGCACCGATATCGTCGAGTAGGTGTCGAAGGCGTCCTGCGGCGAAAGTCCGGCCTCCACCAGGCTGGCGATCGCCCGCTCCACCTCCTGAACCCCGAGCTGCGCGGCCCGCGGGCTCAGGGCGGCCCGGATCAGGATCAGATCGCACAGGATCGGGTTGCCCAGGAACGTGGTCCGCATGGTGTGGGCGTGGTTGCTCAAGGTTTGGCGCCAGTCCTTGGCCTGCACATACGGGGTGGCGAACGTGTATTGGCGCAGGGCCCGGGTGGTCATCGCGTTGAGCAGCTCGTCCTTCTTGCGGAAGTACCAGTAGATGCTCGTCACGCCGACACCGAGATGCTTGCCGAGTAACGGCATGCTCAGGTTGTCGACGCCGATCTTCTCGGCGAGCTCGAAGGCGCCGTCGATGATGTCGTCGGGGTTGATGGATCCGCGTTCGCGCCGCTGACGCTTCTCCGCGACGGGCTGCTTTGCCACTGCGGGTACCTCCAGTTCTGGTCGACACGGCCGGATTCTTCGCCGTTGAACCTAGCCGTTAAACCTACCTGTACCCGCCGTCGTCGCCGGGGATTGATCTTCTTTTACCGTAAATCATATGGTAAGCATTATGGTATCTGTTGCCACAACAGCTGAGGGGTGGAGCTGTGTCTGAACCGGTACTGCGCGAGCGGCGCGGTCGGATTCTCGTCATCACGATCAACCGGCCGGAAGCCCGAAATGCGGCCAACAAGGCGGTCGCTGAAGGCTTGGCCGCGGCCTGCGACGAACTCGATGAAACCCCGGAACTGTCGGTGGCGGTGCTGACCGGAGCCGGCGGTAATTTCTGTGCGGGTATGGACCTCAAGGCTTTTGCGACCGGGGAGCTGGCGTATGTCCCGGGACGGGGCCTGGGCTTCACCGAGCGTCCGCCGACAAAACCCATCATCGCCGCCGTCGAGGGCCACGCCGTCGCCGGCGGCACCGAGCTGGTGCTGGCCACCGACCTGGTGGTGGCCGCCAGAGGTGCGAAGTTCGGCATCCCGGAGGTCAAACGTGGACTGGTGGCCGCCGGCGGAGGCCTGTTGCGGTTGCGGCATCGGATCCCCTACCAGAAGGCACTCGAATTGGCGCTCACCGGTGCGAGTTTCACCGCGGAGCAGGGCGAGGTGTGGGGTTTCGTCAACGTATTGACCGAACCGGGCGAAGCGCTGACGGGAGCCATCGAGTTGGCGGAACAGATCACCGCCAACGGACCGCTCGCCGTCGCGGTGACCAAAGACATCATGGTCAAGTCCACCGACTGGACCCAAGAAGAGATGTGGCACAAGCAGAACGAGCTGATTGCGCCGGTGTTCACGTCCCACGACGCCAAGGAAGGCGCGATCGCGTTCGCCGAGAAGCGCGCGCCCAACTGGACCGGCACCTGAGCTTCACCGCCCGAATCGAAACCTGACCCGATCAACGTGAGGAGAAAACATGTCTTTTGCAGGTGACGTAGTCCTGGTGACCGGTGGCGCCGGCGGCCTGGGTGAGGCCACGGTCCGCAGGCTGCACGAAGCCGGCGCGGCCGTCGTCATCGCCGACGTCGCCGATGAGAAGGCCACCAAGTTGGCGAATGAGCTGGGCAACAAGGCCGTCTACGTCCGCACCGATGTGCTCAACGACGACGACGTGCAGGCGGCGCTGGCGGCGGCCGACGAACTCGGCACCCTGCGCTACGCGGTGATCGCCCACGGCGGCTTCGGCGTGGTGGACAAGGTCGTCGCCCGCGACGGCAGTCCCGCGCCGATGGCCGGGTTCTCCAAGACCATCGGGCTGTACCTGACCGGCACCTACAACGTGCTCCGCTTGGCGGCGGCCAAGATCGCCGCCACCGAGCCCGGCGCCAACGGCGAACGGGGGTCGATCGTGATGACGGCCTCGATCGCCGGCTACGAAGGGCAGGTGGGGCAGTCGGCGTACTCGGCGGCCAAGGGCGGGGTGATCGCACTGACGCTGACCGGCGCCCGCGACCTCAGCTCGGTCGGTATCCGGCTCAACAGCATCGCGCCGGGCACCATTCGCACGCCGGCGATGGAACGGGCCACCGACGCGATGCTGGCGAAGTTCGCCGAGACGGTGCCGTTCCCCAAGCGGCTCGGCACCCCCGACGAGTACGCCAACCTGGCTCAGCACCTGCTCGAAAACACCTATATCAACGGCGAAGTGGTGCGCATCGACGGCGCACAACGCTTCCAGCCGCGCTGACGCGTGGACCTGGGCCTGCGCGATGCGCGCGCCGTCGTCGTCGGCGGCGGCCGCGGGATGGGGTTGGCGACCGCACGCTGTCTGGCCGACGACGGCGCGCGCATCGCGGTCGTCGCGCGCACGGCGGCCGACCTCGATCGCGCGACCGACGACCTGACTCGGCGCGGCAGTCCCGACGCGATCGGACTGGTCGCCGACGCCTGCGACGAGACACGGGTGCAGGAGGTCTTCGCCGAGATCGGTGAGCGCTGGGGCGGTCAACTCAACATCCTGGTCAACGCGACCGGGCCCGATGTGCAGGGCACCTTCGACGATCTCACCGACGAGCAGTGGCGCCGGGCCATCGACCAGGGAGCGATGGGCATGGTGCACACCGTTCGGGCCGCGCTTCCTTTGCTGCGCAACGCACAGTGGGCGCGGATCGTCAACTTCTCCGCGCAGTCGACGCAACGCCAGAGCACCGTTCTGGCCGCCTACACCGCCGCCAAAGCGATGGTCAACAGCGTCTCGAAGAATCTGGCGCTGTTGCTGGCACCCGACGAGATCCTGGTCAACGTGGTCTCGCCCGGCAGCGTCGCCTCCGAGGCGCTGGTGGGTTGGGCCTCCTCGGTCGGAGTGGACGGTGCCGACCCGTACCGGTTGATGGACGCCATCGCCGAGCACTTCGGCCATCCGGCGCAGATGCCACGGGCGGGCCTGCCGGACGAGGTCGGGGCGGTCGCGGCCTTTCTGGCCTCCCGTCGCAACGGCTACATGACCGGGGCCAACGTCAACGTCGACGGCGGCTCGGATTTCATCTGACCCTTCCCCGAACGCTATACCGAAAGATATACAGTATGAGTAATTCAGATTGCTGTCCGGGGCGAGGAGGTGCGGGTTCGATGACTGCTGCCGACGATGCCGTGTTGTACGACGCATCGGCCGGGGTCGCGCTGATCACCCTCAATCGCCCGGACCGGCTCAACGCGTGGGGTGCGGACATCGCGGCCGGCCTGCATGCCGCGACCGATCGGGCCGAGGCCGATCCCGAGGTGCGGGCGATCGTGCTGACCGGCAGCGGCCGGGGATTCTGCGCCGGAGCGAACCTGGGTTCGGGCGGCGATCTGCAGGACAGCGGTGGCGACTCGCAGAAGCTGTCGGAAAACGCTGTGGCACAACTGGTCGGAAAGCGTCATCCCTATTTCCTGACCGAACTGCGCAAACCCGTCATCGCGGCGATCAACGGCGCCTGTGCCGGAATCGGGCTCACCCACGCGCTGATGTGCGACGTCCGGTTCGCCGCTGCCGGAGCCAAATTCGCCACCTCGTTCGCGCGCCGCGGCCTGATCGCCGAACACGGAATCTCCTGGATCCTGCCCCGGCTGGCCGGCTGGGGCGCGGCGATGGATCTGCTGCTCAGTGGGCGGACCTTCCTCGCCGAGGAAGCCCGCGAACTCGGCCTGGTCAACCACGTCGTCGAACCCGGGCAGCTGCTGGACCGCGCCATGGCCTACGCCGCGGACATCGCCGCGAACTGCTCGCCGGTGTCCCTGGCGGTGATCAAGGCGCAGGCCTACCGCGACGCCCTCGACGACGTCGCCGCGGTCAGCGCCCGAGCCGAGGCGCTGATGAACGAATCCCTGACCCGGCCCGACCTCATCGAGGGTGTCGTCAGCTTCCTGGAGAAGCGGCCGCCGAACTTCCCGCCGCTGCAGTGAGAAAGGAATGAACACGATGATACTGGGCTATCAGGCCGTGGACGTGGACAACCACTACTACGAACCGCTGGACGCGTTCACTCGGCACCTGGACAAGAAATTCAAAGCTCGCGGGGTGCAGATGCTCACCGACGGCAAGCGCACTCAGGCGGTGATCGGCGACCGGGTCAACCACTTCATCCCCAACCCCACCTTCGACCCGATCATCGTGCCGGGCTGTCTGGACCTGCTGTTCCGGGGCGAGATCCCCGAGGGCGTCGATCCGGCCTCGTTGATGAAAGTCGAGCGCCTGTCCGAACACCCGGAGTACCAGAACCGCGACGCCCGGGTGGCGGTGATGAACACCCAGGACATCCAAACGGTCTTCATGCTGCCCACTTTCGCGTGCGGCGTGGAGGAGGGGCTCAAGGGCGACATCGAGGCGTCGACGGCATCGATCCATGCGTTCAACCGCTGGCTCGACGAGGACTGGGGTTTCGACCGGCCCGACCACCGGATCATCGCCGCACCCATCATCTCGCTGGCGGATCCGGCCGCGGCGCTCGACGAAGTCGACTTCGTACTGGCGCACGGCGCCAAGATGGTGCTGGTGCGGCCCGCACCGGTACCCGGGGTCATCAAGCCGCGCTCGCTCGGTGACCCCAGCCACGATCCGGTGTGGGCCCGGCTGGCCGAAGCCGGCGTTCCGGTGGGATTCCATCTGTCAGACAGCGGATATCTGCACATCGCGGCGATGTGGGGCGGCAAGTCGACGTTCGAGGGATTCGGCGCCAAGGACCCGCTGGACACCGTCCTGCTCGATGACCGGGCGATTCACGACACGATGGCGTCGATGATCGTGCACGGCGTGTTCACCCGGCACCCGGAACTCAAGGTGGCCAGCATCGAGAACGGGTCGTACTTCGTTCACCGGCTGGTCAAACGGCTCAAGAAGGCCGCCAACAGCCAGCCCCGGCATTTCCCGGAAGACCCGGTCGAGCAGTTGCGCAACAACGTCTGGATCGCCCCCTACTACGAGGACGATCTGCCGCTGCTGGCCGAGACCATCGGCGTCGACAAAATTCTGTTCGGCTCGGACTGGCCGCACGGCGAGGGGCTGGAATCACCGCTGTCATTCGCCACCGAGCTGGCCGGATTCGACGCCGCGGATGTTCGAAAGATCATGCGCGACAACGCGTTGGATCTGCTCGGGGTGAATGTGGCCTCGGCGGCCTGAGGCGCTGACCCATGGTCGAGTGGACCATCGGCGCGGTCCTGGACGAAATCGCCCAGGCCGTCCCCGACCGTGTCATGACGGTCTGCGGAGCACGCCGAAGCACATTCGCCCAGTCGGCCGAGCGCAGCAGCGGGCTGGCCGACTATCTGGCCGGCCGTGGGTTCGGTGTGCGACGTGAGCGTGCAGACCTGCGCGACTGGGAGTGCGGCCAGGACCGCGTCGCGCTGCTCATGCACAACGACCTGTACCCCGACATGGTGATCGGCTGCCTGAAGGCGCGGACGGTTCCGGTCAACGTCAACCACTACTACGCGCCCGCCGAGATGGCCGAACTGCTCGACTATCTGCGCCCCCGCGCTGTCATCTACCACCGGTCACTGGGGGCGAAGTTCGCCGACGTCGTTGCGGCGGCCGGTGTGGAACTGCTGATCTCGATCGACGACGGCACCGACGCCGCCGAGATCGCGGGCGCGGTGCCACTGGACGACGCGCTGACGAGCGCACCCGCCGGCAGTGCGGCGGCCGGATCGCCCGACGACCTGATGATGATCTGCACCGGCGGGACCACCGGGCGGCCGAAAGCCGTGCTGTGGCGGCAAAGCGACATCTACGTCTCGTCGATGGTCGGCGCCGATCATGCCAGCGCCGCCGAAATCCATCAGAAGGTGCGTGACGGGGGGCCGCCCTGGTTCGCGCTGTCACCGCTGATGCACGCCGCGGGCCTGTGGACCGCGTTCTCGGCGATCCTGAGCGGCCAGACCGTGATCCTCTACGACACCGCAACCGGATTCAACGCCCGCACGGCATGGCAGACCGTCGAGCGGGAGCGGGTCGGGTTGATGACCATGGTCGGCGACGCGTACGCGGCGCCGCTGGTCGCCGAACTCGGCCGTCTTGACCAAGGCGGCTACGACCTGTCCTCGCTGAACGCCATCGGCACCGGTGGCGCCGCCACGAACCCGAAGTATCAGGCGGCGCTGCTGGAATACCTGCCGCAGCTCACCCTGATCAACGGCTTCGGCTCCTCGGAAACCGGGAACCTGGGGTTCGGCCGCAGCCAGCGCGATGCCCGTCGCGACACATTCGACCTGCGCGACGGGGGATGCGTGATCTCGCGGGACCGCAGCCGATTCCTGAATCCCGGTGAGCCCGAGATCGGTTGGGCGGTGCGCACCGGCCGGATACCGCTCGGCTACTTCGGCGACGAAGACGCGACCCGGCGCACCTTCGGCGAGATCGACGGCCGGCGGGTGGTGATCTCCGGGGACCGGGCGTCGATCGAACTCGACGGAACCCTGCGCCTGTTCGGGCGCGACTCCCTGGTGGTCAACACCGGCGGGGAGAAGGTGTTCGTCGAGGAGGTCGAGGAAGTGCTGCGAGCCCACCCGGGAGTGGCGGACGCGCTGGTGGTGGGCCAGCCCAGCGACCGATGGGGCGAGGAGCTGGTCGCGCTGGTGGCGTTGCGCCCGGAAGCGGGCAGCACCGACGAAGCACTGGACGCGCACTGCCGAACATCGCTGGCCGGATTCAAGGTGCCCAAGGAGTTCATCGTGGTCGCCGAAGTGCGACGGCTGGGCAACGGCAAGGCCGACTACCGCTGGGCGAAAAGCCAAGTGAATGAAGAGGTGTCAACAGCGTCATGAGAGCCATCGACTGTCTGGTCAACGTGCACTTCGGTGAGAGCGAACAGCCGTCCTGGATGACGACCACCCGCGACGACTACTTCAAGGGCGCCAAGTCGATGTTCGAACCCGCCGACATGTCGGCGCTGCTCGACGAGATGGATGCCAACGGGGTGAGGCAGGCCGTCCTGATGGACAACCTGGCCAAACCGTCGGTGACCGCACGAAAGTTCGTGGAGGCCAGGCCGGATCGGTTCGTGCTGGCGATGGGCGGGATGAACCTGCTGCGGCCGGTACCCGCGTTGCGGGAGTTGAGCGCCGTCGTCAACGACCTGCCGGTGGTCTACGCGGTGGTGGGACCGAGCTTTTGGGGCGACGGTCAGTATCCGCCCAGCGATGCGGTGTACTACCCGCTCTACGCCAAGTGCGCCGAGCTGGATCTGCCGCTGTGCGTCAACACCGGCATCCCGGGACCGCCGATCCCCGGCGAGGTGCAGCATCCGATCCACCTGGATCGGGTCTGCGTTCGCTTCCCGGAACTGCGGCTGTGCATGATCCACGGCGCCGACCCGTGGTGGGACGTCGCGATCCGGATGCTGATCAAGTACCGCAACCTGCGGCTGATGACCTCGGCGTGGTCACCCAAACGCCTGCCGGAGGCGCTGCTGCACTACCTGCGCACCCGCGGGTCGAACAAGATCATCTTCGCCTCCGACTGGCCGGTGCTGCGGATGGAGCGGGTGGTGCCCGAGGCGCTGGCCCTGGATCTGCCGCCCGACGTGCTGGACAACTACCTCTACAACAACGCGCACGAATTCTTCTTCGGCGACCACAAGGAGCAATGAGCAATGGATCGTTTCGAGCTGCGCCGGCTGGACTACAGCCTGACCGAGGACCACATAGCGGTCCGCGATGCCTACAAGCAGTTCTTCACCAGCCATTGCGGAATCGAAACCGTCAGGGCCGCAGAGGAATCCGGATTCGACAAGAGCCTGTGGGAGCGGTTGTGCGCGATGGGCGCGACCAGCATGGCACTGCCGGAATCGGTCGGCGGCGACGGTGCCACCCTGGTTGATCTGGTCCTGGTCGCCGAGGAGATCGGCCGGGCACTGGCTCCGGTGCCCTGGATCGACCACGTCTGTGCGGCAAGGCTGTTGAGCCGGCTCGGTGCGGTGGACCCCGAGCTCGTCAGCGGCAGGCAGCTGGTGGCACTGGATCCGCAGCACGGCGATGCCTCCGGCGCCCGGCTGGTGCCCACCGGCTCGATCGCCGATGCGATCATCATCCGCGACGGGGACGACGTGGTTCGGCTGACCTTCGACACCCGGCCGCCGACCGTCGACAACATCGGCCGGCTGCCGATGGCCTGGATAGACCCGGCCGCCGCCGACACCCGCACCGTGGTGGCCGGCGGTGACGCGGCGCTGGCGGAATACCAGCGGGCACTGGATGAATGGCGACTGCTGACCGCTGCCGCGCTGGTGGGCATGGTGGAACAGACCATGACCATCGCCGCCGAGTTCGCCAAGACCCGCTACACCCTGGGCGTGCCGATCGGCACGTTGCAGGCCATCTCGCATCCACTGGCCAACATGGCCATCACCGTCGCGAGCGGACGCAACCTGGCCTACCGGGCGGCCTGGTTCCTCGACAACGAACCCGACGAACGCCCGGAGCTGGCGGACTGCGCGTTCGTGTTCATGGCCGAGGAGGCGGCCAAGGCCGCCACCATGGCCGTTCACATTCAGGGTGGTCTGGGCGTGTCGGCCGAAGCCGCCGCGACGGCGTACCTGGTGCGGGCGCGTGGTTGGCCGCTGGCCGGCGGCGACCCCGGGGCCGGGGCCTGCCGCATCGCCGAGCTCGTCGCCGTTCGAGAAACAGCCGCTCGTGAGACAGCCGCCCCCGAAACCGCCGACACCACAGCCGGATAGGACACCGACCATGGACTTCTCCCGACCGCATCTCACCGACGACGACCGGGCCTTCCTCGACGAGGTACGCACTTTCCTGGCCACCCACGTGACCGAGGACGTCAAACGCCGCGACCGCGAGACCGGCGACAACTTCGACGAAGGTGTGCACCTGGCGCTGGGCGCCGCGGGCTACCTGGAGGCCGAGTGGAAAACCGAGGCCGACGGCGGCTTCCCCCGGGTGCGCCGGCGCATCTGGGAGCTCGAGAAGCGCCGGGCCCACGTCCCGTGGGTGACCTGGGGGACCACCGCCATGGTGGCCCGCTCGGTGGCGTCGTTCGGATCACCGGAATTGCGCGACGAGGTGCTGCCCGGTGTCTTCAGCGGGCACGTCCGGCTCTGCCTGGGCTACACCGAACCCGAAGGCGGATCCGACGTCGCAACCTGCAAGACCCGGGCGGTGCGGGATGGGTCAACTTGGATTATCAATGGCTCCAAGATGTTCACCACCGGCGCGCACAACTGCCAGTACGTCTTCCTGATCACCAATACCGATCCCGAGGCACGGAAACACAAGAGCCTCACCATGTTCCTGGTCCCGCTGAACTCACCGGGGATCGAGATCCAGGGGCTGCGCACCGTCGACGGCGATCGCACCAACATCGTGTACTACAGCGACGTCCGCGTCGACGACCGCTACCGGCTGGGGGAGGTCAACGGCGGCTGGACGGTGCTGCGCGAGCCGCTCAACGTCGAACACGGTGCGGTGGACGCGAATCCGGATGGGCTGCAGGACGTCTCGATCATGATGCACCAGGCGAACTTCATGGCCGTGGCCGTCGACAAGGCCGCCGCCATTGCCGGGCGTTCGGGCAGTGTCGCCGACCGGTCGGTGGCCTACCGGTTGGGCCGGGCCGCCGCGCGGGTGGAGGCATCTCTTTCGGCGCCGTCCATTTTCGGGCGGGTCGCACTGGCGCAGGCCATGCGCGACGTCTCGCCGGACCTGATGGATCTGCTGGGCAGCGCGTCGGCGCTGCCGATCGGCACCGAGGGCGCCGTCGACGACGGGGCCGCGGACTATGTCTTCCGGTTCGCGCCGCTGGTGGGTATCTACGGCGGCACCCTGGAGGTGTTCCGCAACATGATCGCCCAGTACGTACTCGGGTTGGGCAAGCCGAATTACTCGCCGCCGGTGGTCAAGACGTCGTAGTTCAGGAGGTCGTGATCCGGCGGTGGTAGCCCGACGGCGTCTCGCCGGCGAATCGGGTGAACGCCCGGGTGAAGGCTGACAGGCTGTCGAACCCCACCGCCGACGCGGTCTGCTGCACGCCCTGATCCGGGGCGGCCAGCAGCGCCATCGCCTGCAGCATCCGGGCGTGCAACAGGTAGGTCCGCCACGACATGCCGATCACCGTTTCGAACTGGCGGCGCAGGGTGCGCTCGGAGACCGCGACCGCCCGGCACACCTCCGCCGCGGTCACCGACGCCAGGTGCGCCTTGGTGTAGGCCATCGCTTCGCCGACCACCGGATGATCGGAGATCGGCAGGCTCAGCGGCGCCTCGTGGTCGAGCGCTTCGGAGACCAGATGCCCCAGGGTGGAGAAGAAGTCGTCGGAGACGGTGTCGCCGTCGGCCCGCTCGATCGGCCAGCGCACGGAATGCAGCATCATCTCCCGGATCAGCGGCGAGACGGTCAGGATGCGCGCCCGGTCACCGGCGAGCGGGACCAGCTCCGGGTCGAACATCACCGCCACGGTGCGTACCTCGGGACGCATGGTGGCCTGATGCCGCAGGCCGGCCGGTATCCAGGCGGCCTGCTGCGGCGGCAGCAGGTAGTGCGCGGCGGCGGTCTCGACCTCGACCACGCCGCCGACGGCGTACTCGATCTGGTGCATGTCGTGGGAGTGCCAGCCGGTGATCAGATGCCGGCCCTCATAGAGGTAGCTGCCGGCCCGCGCACGGCCGCCGCGACGCAGATCGATATTGGCCGGTTCTGCAAACTCTATGGCCGATCGCGCGGAGACGGTCACGGTTTTCCAGGGTACTAGTAGATGCATGAATATCGACGACTTGATCCTGGTCAGCATCGACGACCACGTGGTGGAGCCGCCCGACATGTTCCTGCGGCACGTCCCGGCCAAGTACCGGGAAGAGGCGCCGATCGTCGTCACCGACGAAAAAGGTGTCGACCAGTGGATGTACCAGGGCCGGCCGCAGGGCGTCAGCGGCCTGAACGCGGTGGTGTCCTGGCCGGCCGAGGAGTGGGGCCGCGACCCGGCCGGCTTCGCCGAGATGCGCCCCGGCGTCTACGACGTGCATGAGCGGGTCCGTGACATGAGCCGCAACGGCATCCTCGCCTCGATGTGCTTCCCGACCTTCACCGGATTCTCCGCGCGGCACCTCAACATGACCCGGGAGAACGTCACCCTGGTGATGGTGTCGGCCTACAACGACTGGCACATCGACGAGTGGGCCGGCTCCTACCCGGGCCGCTTCATCCCGATCGCGATCCTGCCGACCTGGAACCCCGAGGCGATGTGCGCCGAGATCCGGCGGGTGGCGGCCAAGGGCTGCCGGGCGGTCACCATGCCCGAGCTGCCGCACCTGGAGGGCCTGCCTAGCTACCACGACGACGAGTACTGGGGCCCGGTGTTCCGGACGCTGTCGGAGACCGGCGTGGTGATGTGTCTGCACATCGGCACCGGCTTCGGGGCCATCAGCATGGCCCCCAACGCGCCGATCGACAACATGATCATCCTGGCCACCCAGATCTCGGCGATGTGCGCCCAAGACCTGTTGTGGGGTCCGGCGATGCGTAACTACCCGGACCTGAAGTTCGCGTTCTCCGAGGGCGGGATCGGCTGGATCCCGTTCTATCTGGACCGCAGCGACCGGCACTACACCAACCAGAAGTGGCTGCGCCGCGACTTCGGGGACAAGCTGCCGTCGGAGGTGTTCCGGGAGCACTCGCTGGCCTGTTACGTCACCGACAAGACCTCGCTGAAGCTGCGCCACGAGATCGGCATCGACATCATCGCCTGGGAATGCGACTACCCGCACTCGGACTGCTTCTGGCCGGACGCCCCCGAGCAGGTGCTCGCCGAGCTGGAGGCCGCCGGCGCCGACGACTCCGACATCAACAAGATCACCTGGGAGAACTCCTGCCGGTTCTTCGGCTGGGACCCGTTCGCCCACATCGCCCGTGAGCAGGGATGCGTGGGTGCGTTGCGCGCGACGGCGACCGACGTCGACGTCTCCATCCGGCCGCGGGCGGAATGGGCGCGAAGGTTCGCCGACAAGCAGCTGGCACAGGCATAGCGGTCGATCTCGCTCTTGTCGACGTCGATTATTCGACGTATCGTTCGAAAGTATGACGACGGACCTTGGCAGGTACGGGCCGTGGGCACTGATCGTCGGCGCCTCGGACGGAGTGGGCGCGGCGTTCGCCGAGGCCGTGGCCTCCGGTGGCCTCAATGTGGTGTTGGTGGCGCGCCGGCAGGCGTTGCTCGACGAGGTCGCTGCCGGTATCGCAGCGCAGCACGGCGTCCAAACCCGCACGGTGGCGGTCGATCTCGTCGAGCCTGGGGCGGCGGATGCTCTGATTGAGGCGACCGCCGATCTGGCCATCGGTTTCCTGGTGTACTGCGCCGGAGCTGATCCGGACTTCAAACCTTTTCTCGCCAAAAGTATTTCAGCGGCAGAGGCGATGGTGCAGCGCAACTGCATGGTGCCGATGCGGCTGTGCCACACCCTCGTACCGCCGATGGTGGAGCGCGGCGCGGGCGCCGTGGTGATCGTGGGCTCGGGCGCCGGCTTCGTCGGCGGACCCAACATGGTGGCCTACGGCGCGTCCAAGGCCTTCGGCATGGTGTTCGCCGAGGCGCTCTGGAGCGAGCTGCGGCATACCGGTGTCGACGTGATCGGCCTGATCCTCGGTAAGACCGACACCCCGGCGCTGCGTCGGCTGGAATGCGAACGCGGGCAGATCGCTTCGACGGCAGAGGTTCCCGATGGGGCCGCTCCGGCCGAGCAGGCGGTGGCCGTGGCACTGGACAACCTCACCGGCGGGCCGACGGTGTACGTCGGCGAGCAGGTCGCCGGGATGGCGCAACTACTGGCTTCGCAGGGCCGAAACGAGTCGGTGGCATTCATGGCACAGGCCATCACCGCCGCAATGGGCAAGTGAGGCAGGAGGAGTCATGCCGACGGTTTCGGTGATCACCGGCGGTGCCGGCGGCATGGGACTGGCCACGGCGAAGGTCGTCGGTCGCGACCACGCGGTGGTGCTGTGCGACGTGCGGCAAGACCGGCTCGACGCCGCGTCCGCCGCGCTCAACGACCTCGCCATCAGCGCCGCGGTCATCAACAGCGATGTCACCGACCGGGATGCCGTTGCCGAACTGTTCGGGATGGCCGGTGCGATCGGCCCGATCACGTCGGTGATCCACACCGCGGGAGTCAGCCCGAGCATGGGTGATGCCGACTACGTGATGCGCACCAACGCAATCGGCACGCTCAACGTCAACGAAGTCTTCTACGACACCGCCGGCGAGGGCTCGGTGATCGTCAACGTGGCATCGATGGCCGCGCATCTACTGCCCGAAGAGCTGATCCCGGCCAGACAATTCCCGCTGGCGCTGACCGATGAGCACGCCTTCCTGGCCGCCATGGCCGCGGTCTGCGACCCGATCCCGCAGCAGGCCCGCTCCGGCTTTGCCTACGCGGTGAGCAAGGCATTCGTCCGGTGGTACAGCAGTTCGCAGGCCGAGCGATTCAACGGCCGGGGGCTGCGCGTCGTCTCGGTCTCACCGGGATCGATCGACACCGACATGGGCCGATTGGAAGCCGAGGCGGGTGCCGGTGCGCTGGTCGCCGACGCCGCGGTGCCGCGGTGGGGCAAGCCCGAAGAGATGGCGGATCTGCTCGCCTTCTGCGCCAGCGCCAAGGCGGGCTACCTCACCGGCACCGACATTCTCAACGACGGTGGGGTGGTCGCTTCGATGAAAGAGCGCGCCCGCCTGGCCGCCGGAAACGCGTGATATGACCGCGAATACCGGCGAGGCGGGCCGCGCCGTCACATCACCGCCGACCGAGCGGGTGATGAGGATCCTGGAACTGCTGGCATCGGATCCCGACCGCAGCTTCACGCTGACGGAGATCGCCCGCATCCTGCACATCAGCCACGGCACCTGCCACGCGATTGTGACCACGCTGGCGGCGCGGCAGTGGATCGTGCGTGACCGGCACCTCGGCGGCTATTCGTGGGGGCCGGCACTGGCCGCACTGACCCGGCCGGTCAACAAGCAGGCGTTCCGGCCGGAGTTGCAGCGGCTCTCCGATTCCGTTGGCATGCAGGTTGTCCTGGGCGCGCGGCAGGGGCCGACGGTGGTGGTGACCGACGCGGTCGGCGAGTCACTGGCCGCACCGCCGGTCAGCGTCGGATTCCGGATGCCGATCGTGGCCCCGTTCTGCCGGGAGTTCGTCGCCGAGGCCGGCTCGCAGGTGAGGAAGGAGTGGCTGGGTGGCCTGGGCGCCCCCTCGCCGCAGCTCCGCCGGCGGCTGGGCGAGGTCCTCGACGAGGTGCGCACCCGCGGCTACGCGATCGAACGGATGAGCCGGGAATACGTCCGGGTGTACTCGGCGCTGCAGGCGCTGGCCGCCGAAGGCGAGCCTGATGAGATCACCGCGCGGCTCGCGAGCGCCTTCGCCGACCTGACCATCGTGGATTACCTGCCCGGTGAGCTCGACAGCGCCGAGCACCGGATCGCCAACGTGGCCGCGCCGATTCACGACGCCGATGGCACCGTCACCATGTCGGTGGGTGCGTCCCCGTTCGCCACGATGACCCCGGCCGAGGTTTGTGATCTCGGGGCTGCCGTACAGGACACCGCCGCACGCATCGAATCGCTATGGGCGGCAAGGAAGGATCCAGCATGACCGACCACGCCGAGGCGAAAGCCGACATCACCGAGGTGCTGCTGCGGTATGCGACCGCGATCGACACCAAGGACTGGGAGCTGTTCCGGTCCTGCTTCACCGACGACGTCGACGCCGACTACGGCCAGATCGGCCAGTGGAACGATGCGGCTTCCATCACCGAGTTCATGGCCGGTGTGCACGAGGCGATGAGCGACACCAAGCACATGCTGCACAACATGGTCATCGACGTCGTCGGTGAGAACGCCACGGCGGTGACCTATGTGCACACCGTGCAGGCCCTGGCCGCCGATCCCACGCAGTGGGTGGATGCGGTCGGCCAATACCGCGACGATCTGGTGCGGACGCCGGGCGGCTGGCGCATCGCGCGGCGGGTGTTCACCCAGACGCGCATGCTGAGCAGTTTCGATGTTCATCCGGGCATGAGGGGCGTGGCCGACTCATGAGCGTGGCACTCACCGTCGAACAGCGGGCGCTCGGCGAGTCGCTGCGGCGCTTCGCGGCGCGGCACGCACCGATCGCCGACACCCGCAAGGCCTTCGACGCGCTGGCGGCCGGAGACCTACCGATCTGGTGGGAAGAATTGGTGGTCAACGGGTTCCACGCCATCCACCTGCCCGAGTCATGCGGCGGGCAAGGCGGCGACCTGCTCGACGCGGCCTGCGTTCTGGAAGCAGCGGGAAAGGTGTGCCTGCCGGGGCCGCTGCTGGCCACCATCACCGCCGGCGCGGTCGGGTTGCTCGCCGATGCGACGCCGGCCCGGGACGGGTTGCTGGGCGAACTCGTCGGCGGCGCGCCGGCGACCGTTGTGCTTCCGCAGCACGCGAAGCTGATCGCCCGCCGGGTTGACGACGGATGGTTGGTCGACGGTGTCGCCGAACTGATCTCGGGTGCGTGCTCGGCGCGGCTCGCGCTGGTCTGCGCCGAGGGCAGCGGCGGTGCGGCGATCTGGCTGGCCGTGGATCTGGCCCGGCCGGAGGTGACGGTCGCGCCGATCGCCGGCACCGATCTGCTCACCGACCTGGGCTCGATCACTCTTACCGGCTATCGCGTGACGGCCGCCGAGGTGTTGACCGGCATCGACGCGGGCCGCGCCGAATGGCTCGCTGTCGGGCTTGCCGCAGCGGTGTCCGCCGGTATCGCCACGTGGTGCGTCGAGGCGGCCACTGAACACCTGCGCACTCGCGAGCAGTTCGGCAAGCCGATCGGCACCTTCCAAGCCCTGCAACACCGGGCGGCGATGCTGCTGGTGAACAGCGAACTGGCCAGCGCCGCCACCTGGGACGCCGCCCGGGCGGCCGTCGATACCGCCGAACAACATCAGCTGGCCGCCGCCACCGCGGCGCTGATGGCGATCACGCCGTGTCCCGACGCCGTCCTGGACACCCTGACGATGTTCGGCGCCATCGGTTTCACCTGGGAACACGACCTGCACCTGTACTGGCGGCGTGCCACCAGCGTCGCCGCCTCGATCGGTGCCGCCCCCGGCTGGGCACGGCGCCTCGGCGAGCTGACGACCGCGCAACAGCGGGACTTCCACGTCGATCTCGGCGGCGCCGATGCCGAGTTCCGAGCCGATATCGCAGCGGTGCTGGACGCCGCGAATGCGCTGCGCAACGACGGTCCCGGACGCCAGGGCGACTACCCGCACTTCGAGACCGGACCGCAGCGGACCGCGATCGCGCTGGCCGGGCTCGTCGCCCCGCACTGGCCGTCGCCCTGGGGGATCGACGCCACACCGTTGCAGCAGTTGATCATCGCCGAGGAGTTCGCCAACAGACCCGACCTGATCCGGCCGTCGCTGGGAATCGCCGAATGGATCCTGCCGTCGCTACTGCGGGCGGCCTCCGAGGAGCTGCAACAGCGGCTGATCCCGCCGACCCAGTGCGGTGAACTCGCCTGGTGCCAGCTGTTCAGCGAGCCCGGCGCCGGATCGGACCTGGCCTCGTTGACCACGCGCGCGGTCAAGGTCGACGGGGGATGGCGCGTCAACGGTCACAAGATCTGGACATCGTGTGCCCAACGTGCCGACTACGGGGCGCTGCTGGCCCGCACCGATCCCGCCGCGCCGAGGCATCGCGGTATCGGCTACTTCATCGTGGACATGTCCTGGGAGGGAATCGAAGTCCAGCCGATCGTGCAGGTCACCGGGGACGCCGACTTCAACGAAGTGTTCCTCACCGATGTCTTCGTCCCCGACGAGATGCTGCTCGGAGAGCCGACCGCCGGCTGGCAGCTCGCCGTGGCCACCATGGCTGAGGAGCGTTCTGCCATCAGTGGATACGTCGAGCAGGACCGAGCTCTGGCCTTGCGGCGGATCGCCGCGGCCCCGGGCCGACAGCGCGACGACGCGATGCGGGCATTGGGTGAGCTCGACGCCTACAGCAATGCCATCAAGGCGCTCGGTGTGCGGGAGACGATCAGGCTGCTCGACGGCCAGGGAAACGGGGCGGCGTCGAGCATCGCCAAGGTCGCGATGAACGTGTTGTTGCGCCGCACCTTCCAAGCCACCCTGGCCACCGCGGGGCGCCTGGGTATGGCCGCCGAATCCGATCCGGCCGTCGTCGAACCGTATCTGTTGTCGCCCGCGGAGTTGATCGGCGGCGGCACCAATGAGATTCAGTTGAACGTCATTGCCCAGATGATTCTCGGCCTACCCCGCAAGTGACCGCAGATCGGAGATAGAGGACCGCAGATGGGATTACGTGGAGATGCCGCGATCGTCGGCTATGTCGAACTGCCGCCCGAGCGGATGAACAAGGCGGCTCCGGCGCCGTTCACGCTGGAGCAATGGGCCGAGTTGAGTGCGGCCGCGCTCAACGACGCCGGCCTGTCCGGCGAACTCGTCAACGGTATCGTCACCTCGCACCTGGGCGAGTCGGAGATCTTCGTGCCGTCGACCATCGCCGAATACCTCGGCGTGCCGGCGCGGTTCGCTGAGATCGTCGACCTGGGTGGCGCCAGCGCGGCCGCCATGGTGTGGCGGGCAGCGGCGGCGATCGAGCTCGGGATCTGCGATGTGGTGCTGTGCGCGCTGCCGGCCCGCTATATCACCCCGATGTCGGAGCGCAAGCCCAAGCCACTGGTCGACGCCATGTTCTTCGGCTCATCGAGCAACCAGTACGGTTCTCCGCAGGCGGAATTCGAGATCCCGTACGGCAATCTCGGGCAGAACGGACCCTATGGGCAGGTGGCGACCCGCTACGGCGCCGTCTACGGCTACGACGAGCGGGCGATGGCCAAGATCGTCGTCGACCAGCGCGTGAATGCCAACCACACCGACGGCGCCATCTGGAAGGACACCCCGCTGACCGTCGACGACGTGCTGGCCAGCCCGGTGATCGCCGACCCGCTGCACATGCTGGAGATCGTGATGCCCTGCGTCGGTGGCGCCGCCGTGGTGATCGCCTCCGCCGATATCGCCAAGCGGGCCAGGAATCGCCCGGTGTGGATCAAGGGATTCGGCGAACATGTGCCGTTCAAGACCCCGACCTACGCCAAGGACCTGCTGGCGACTCCGATCGCCGAGGCCGCCGACACCGCCTTCGCGATGACGGACCTGACCCGCGCGGACATGGACATGGTCTCCATCTACGACTGCTACACGATCACCGTGCTGCTGTCGCTGGAAGACGCCGGGTTCTGCGACAAGGGCAAAGGCATGCAGTTCGTCGCCGACCACGACCTGACCTTCCGCGGTGACTTCCCGCTCAACACCGCAGGCGGTCAACTCGGGTTCGGACAGGCCGGCCTGGCCGGCGGCATGCATCACGTCTGCGACGCGACGCGCCAGATCATGGGCCGGGCCGGTACGGCGCAGGTGACCGACTGCAACCGGGCTTTTGTCTCCGGCAACGGCGGGATCCTGTCCGAGCAGACCACCCTCATCCTGGAAGGAGACTGAGCGTCGATGATCACGTTCGAACGCCCGATGCCGGTGAAAACGCCGACCACCGCGCCGTTCTGGGATGCGCTGGCCGAACATCGCATCGTCATCCAGTACTCGCCGTCGACCGACAGCTATGTGTTCTACCCGCGGGTCCGGGCGCCGCTCACCCTGGCCGACGACTTGGAATGGCGGCAGATCTCCGGGTTGGGCACCCTGTACTCCTTCACGGTGGCCCGCAGACCGGTCGGCCCGCATTTCACCGATGCCGTGCCACAGCTGCTGGCGATCGTCGAATGGGACGAGGGGCCAAGGTTTTCCACCGAGCTGGTCAATGTCGATCAAGCCGATCTGGTGGTCGGAATGCGAGTGCAGCCGGTGTTCTGCGACTACCCGGAACACGATGTCACGATGCTGCGCTACGAACCGGTCGGCGGGGGCGATCATGGTTGATGACGGGGGCGCGCTGGCCGAGATCGAGGCGATCAAACGGCTGAAGTCCCGCTACTGCCGGTATCTGGACACCAAGGACTGGGTGGCCTGGCGCACCCTGTTCACCGACGACTTCCTCAGCGACACCTCGCGGGCGGGTGGCAAAGTCATCCACGGCGCCGACGAATTCGTGGTGTTCACCCGCAAGAGCCTGCGCTCGCAGCCCACCGTCCATCAGGTGCATGCGCCCGACATCGAGCTGACCTCGCCCACCACCGCGAGCGGGGTGTGGGCATTGGAGGACGTGGTGCGGTTCGGGCCGGGGGTCAACCTGCGCGGCTACGGCCACTACACCGAAACCTACGAAAAGGCCGACGGCGAGTGGCGGATCAAGTCTTCGGTGCTGACCCGACTGCGCGAGGATGTCTTCAACGGGCTGATCGCGGTCTATCTGTCGCCGCGGATCCGGGGGGTGCTGGGGCGATTGGCTCGGGTGCTGATGAGGTGATTCCTCAGGCGTTCGCCGCCGCCACCGGCGGCTCGGCGGCATCGGGGTCCGGATTGGCAATGGGCAGCCCCATGAACCGGCGCGCGTTGTCGCCCATGAAGTCGTAGGTGCGGCGGACGTCCATGCCTTCGGCGTAGCGCCAGAAGCCCTTCGGTTCGGCCAGGCCCTCGGGGTGGGGATAGTCCGATCCGAACAACACCTTGTCCCAGCCGACGGTCTCGACCACATCGGAGACGGAGCCCTCCCAGAACGGGCTGACCCAGATGTTGCGCCGGAACACTTCGTGCGGATGCTCGGGGAAGTTCTGCGGCATCTTCTTGTACAGCTCACCGAAGTCATTGAACAGCGGCGCGATCCACGAGCTGCCGTTCTCCACACTGGCGATGCGCAGCTGGGGGAAGCGGGTCAGGGTGCCGTGGCAGATCAAGGCGGTGATCATGTCGGCGATCTCGCGATGGCCCAGCACCATCCAGCGGAAGGCGCTCTGCGCCATGAAGTTCTGGGTGTGCGGCGGCTCCCAGCGGTTCACGTAGTCATCCAGCGGCGGGTAGCTGGCGTGCAACACGATCGGCAGCCCGGCGGCCTGCACGTCACGCCAGAACGGGTCGAACTCGCCCAGCGCCGGTGAGCGCCAGCCACCGATGCCGTTGACCGGGCCGGGTTTGATCAGTGCGACCGCCGCACCCTGGGACAGGATGTAGTCGAGTTCGCGCTGGGCGCCGTCGACCTCCGAGAGGTTGATGATGGGCGTGGAGAACACTCGGCCCTGGTAGTTGTAGGACCAGTGCTGCGCCATCCACTGATTCAGCGCGTGAATGATCGCGAGGGTGAGTTCCGGGTCTTCGGCGCTGGAGTGCTCGACCAGGCTGGCCAGCGTCGGGTAGTTCAACGCCTCCACCACGCCTTGGCGGTCCAGCTCGGCGACCCGGTCGACGGGGTTACGGGTGGCCGCCGGTGCTTCGATGGCGGGGCCCTGCATCTCGCGCAGGGTCAGGCCCTCGGCGTTCTCGCCGGCGAAGAACTTCTCGTGGGCGCCGGGCGCGGCGACCCGCTCGAAGGTCGGGTTCGGGATGAAGTCGCTGACGCGGTTGTTGATGATGATTCTGGTCTGACGACCGATCTGGGCGAATTGGACTGCCCGCGAATATTTTTCCGGAAGGAACTGCGTCAAGGCCTCCGGGGTCTCGTACATGTGCTGGTCGGCATCGAAGATCGGTGCGTCACGGAACTGGGTCATGGGGGAGCCGCCTTGTCGCTAGCGGGTCAAGATGGTGGCCGCCGCGGTGCCCGGTGCGCCGTAGAGCTGGGCGAAGCCCACCTTCGGCTCGCCCGGGACCTGGCGCTCGCCGGCCTGGCCGCGCAGCTGGCGCACCAATTCGTGGATCTGGCGCAGTCCGGACGCGCCGATCGGTTCGCCGTTGGCGATCAGCCCGCCGTCGGTGTTGACCGGCAGTGACCCGGAGATCTCGGTGGCGCCGTCGGCGAGCAGCTTCTCCTGGTCGCCGTCGGCGCAGAATCCGCACTCGGCCATGTGGATGACCTCCGCGCCGGCATCGGTGTCCTGCAGCTGCACGACGTCGACGTCCTCGGGTGCCACACCGGCCTTTTCGAATGCGGCACGCGCGGCGTAGACGGTGGGGGCCAGGTCCTCGGTGACCGGGGCGAAGGTGGTGTTGACCTCGTAGGCGCCGTAGCGGCGGGTGCGCACCTCCACCGCGCGTAGGTATACCGGTTTGTCGGTGTAGCGGTGGGCGATGTCGGCGCGGCACATCACCACCGCGGCTGCGCCCTCATCCGGGGCGCAGAACATGTACTGGGTCAGCGGATAGTTCAGCATCGGTGAACCCAGGATCTCCTCCTCGGAGATGGGCTTGCGGCGGAACGCATTCGGGTTCAGCGCCCCGTTGCGGAAGTTCTTGGCCGCGACCTTGGCCAGCGTCCGCTGGGAGATACCGTGATCATGCAGGTAGCGGTTGGCCTTCATACCGAAGTACTGGGTGGTCAGGTACTGGCCGTTCTCGGCGTACCAGCGCGGCATCCCGACCAGCGCCGGGTCCTCGGTGAACGCTCCTCGCGGATGCTTGTCCAGCCCGACCGCGATCCCGATGTCGTAGTCGCCCAATCGGATACCGTCCGCGCAGACCTTGGCCGCGCTGGCCGCGGTGGCGCAGGCGTTGAACACGTTGGTGAACGGGATGCCCGAGAGCCCGACCATGCCGACGATCGCATCCGGGTTGGCGATGGTCCAGCTACCGCCGGTAGCCGCGCCGATGTCTTTCCAATCCACCCCGGCGTCGGTGACCGCGGCGAAGATGGCGTCCACCCCCATGTCCATCGCGGACTTGCCTTCGAAGCGGCCGAACGGATGCAGGCCCACCCCGATGATCGCGACGTCGTTCATGAGCTCACCGGCCGGAACGCGAAGGTGATGATCTCGTCGCCGTCGGCGCCGGTCGCGAACGGGATCATGGTCAGCTCCACCGGCATGCCGAATTGCAGTTTCTCCGGGTCGTTTTCGGTCAGCCGGCCCTCCACCCGAATGACATCACCGAGCTGCACCAGGCCGACCCCGAACGGGATGAAGTCCTTCCCCCCGGGGCCCAGATACGGCGGGCCGGGCGGGAAGCCCTGGGTGGTCCAGGCCACCAGGGTGCCGTTGCGGGGGAGCAGGGCCTGGCTCATCCGGTCCCCGCTGCAGCGCGGGCAGCGCGGCTGCGCCGGGAACACCGTGGCATCACAGTCCCCGCACCGGCTGGCGATCAGCTGCGGGTCCGCCTCCGGCCACGTCGAGATATCGGGTGCGAGCGCTTTCGGCATGGGCCCTCCGCGTTACGGGTCTACTAACTGTAAGTCTTACGGTAACCTACAATGGCGGAAGTTGGCCAACTACGGACCCGGACGCTATGTGGACAGTGAATCAGTGACAACGCGGCGAGCCCTCGTCATGGGCGCCAGCGGAAACGTCGGTGCCTGCGTCACCCGGCAGTTGGCCGCGCGCGGCGACGACGTGCGCGTGTTGTTGCGCCGGTCGAGCTCCACCAAGGGGATCGACGGACTCGACGTCCAGCGGTGCTACGGAGACATCTTCGACACCGAGGCGGTCACCGCCGCGATGGCCGACCGCGATGTCGTGTACTACTGCGTCGTCGACACCAGGGCGGAGCTTCGTGATCCCGCGCCCTTGTTCAGGACCAATGTCGAAGGTCTGCGCAATGTCCTGGACGTAGCTGTGGAGGCGCAGCTCGAGCGGTTCGTGTTCCTGAGCACCATCGGCACTATCGCGGTGGGCCGCAACGGCGAAACGGTGGACGAACGAACACCGTTCAACTGGGCCGAGGAGGGCAGCGGATACATCGCCTCGCGCCGTGAAGCCGAGCGGCTGGTGCTGTCCTACGTGGCCGACCGCGGCCTGCCGGCCGTCGTGACGAACGTGTCCAATCCGTACGGCCCGCCTGATTGGCAGCCGCGGCAGGGCACGCTCGTTCAGCTCGCGGCGCTGGGCCGGATGCCGGCGTACGCGCGGGGCGTGGGTTCTGAGGTGGTGGGGATCGACGATGCCGCCCGGGGAATGCTGCTGGCCGCGGAGCGGGGACGGATCGGCGAGCGGTACATCATCTCCGAGCGGTACATGACCCAACGCGAGATGTTCACCATCGCAGCCGAAGCGGTCGGGGCCGCACCGCCGCGCATCGGTATACCGATGGCGGTGCTGCAGGTGGTGGGGCACCTCGTCGGGGCCCTTGGGGTTCTGCTGCGTCATGACTTCGCGTTCACCGCGACAGGTGCACGACTGATGGCGTTGACCTCTCCCGCCGACCACAGCAAGGCCACCCGAGAACTGGGCTGGCACCCGGAACCGACCGAGCAGGCGATCCGCGGCGCCGCACGGTGCTACCTGGAACGCAGCAAGACATGATCCCGTTCGTGGTTCGTCGTGACAACGACCTGGTGCCCAACCCCATCGCCCACGGCGGGTGGGGGCCGACGCTCGGTGGTCAGGTGATCGGCGGTCTGCTGGCCCGCGCCATCGAGCACCATGCGGCAGACGACGATCTGCAACCGGCGCGGCTGACCGTCGAGATCCTGCGCCGGGTGGCCAGTGCACCACTGCGGGTCACTGCGTCGGTGATCCGGGCGGGGTCGCGGATGCGGGCCATCGACGCCGCGATGACGCAAGACGGCGAGCTGGTGGCCCGTGCCTCGGCGCTGTATCTGCGGCGTGGCACCCAGCCCGACGGTGAGTTCTTCAGCACCGCCGTCACGCTGCCGCCGCTCCCGAGGGAACCGGTGCGCTTCGACGATTCCGTGCCGATGTTCATCCGGACCTACGGCAACGACGACGGCGACCGCTTTCCGTGGCAACACTCCGGGCCGCGCTACGCCTGGTTGCGTGAGATCCGTGACCTCGTCGACGGCGAGGAGCTCACGCCGTTCGTGCGGGCGGCGATGGCCGTCGACGTCACCGCCTCGATGACGAACTTCAGCACCAAGGGATTGGCCTTCATCAACGCCGACTACACCCTGACCCTGAGCCGGCTGCCGGTCGGCCCCTACATCGGGTTGGCGGCCCTGACCCACTACAGCGACGCGGGAGTGGCGACCGGAAGCGCGAGCCTGTTCGACACCCTCGGCCCGATCGGCAGCGGTGTGTCGACCGCGATCGCGAACTTCAACTTCGATGCGGCCAGAAAATACGACGGGGAAGACCGGGTTAAGCGATAGCGCCTGACTCCTTGAGCTTTTCGATGCGGTCCCAGTCCATGCCGAGCTCCATCAGCACGACCTCGGTGTGCTCGGAAGCCTGTGGGGCGCGGGTGGTCTGCAGCGGCTCGCCGTTGAACTGCACCGGACCGCGCACGACCTTGAACGGCGCCCCGCCGTCGGCGGCATCGACCTCGGTGATCATGTCGTTGGCGATGGCCTGCTCGTCGGAGGCCAGGTCGACCAGACTCTGGAAGGGCGCCCACTGGCCCTTCATGGTCTTGAGGTGCTCGCGCCAGTATTCGAAGGGCTTGGCGCCGATGGCATCCACGATCAGGCTGCTGGCCGCCTCGGCGTTCTGCATCAGCGCCAGCACCTCGGCGAAGCGCGGGTCGTTGGCCGCCTCGGGAATGCCTAAGTGCTCGAAGGTGTCCCGGATGTAGCCCGTCGGGCTGACGATGCACAGGTTGATGGTGCCGCCGTCGGAGGTGGTGTAGTTGCCCAGGAACGGATTCGCCGGTGAGCCACCGGATTGCGGCATCGGCGCCCGCATGGTCTCGCCGGTGTCCATGGCCTGCGTCACGCTGGCACCGGCTGCCCACCACGCCGTGGACAGCAGCGAGACGTCGACTTCCAGGGCCTCCCCGGTGCGTTCGCGGTGCAGCAGCGCGGCGGCGATCCCGCCGGCGATGTTCATCCCGCCGATCGAGTCGCCGAAGGCCGGGATGCCCTGCGAGATCGGCGCTCCGAGTTCTTCGGGGCTCAGGGCGTGGCCGACCCCGCTGCGGGTCCAGAACGCGGTGCCGTCGAACCCGCCGACGTCGCGTTGGGGGCCTTTGTCGCCGTACGCGCTGCCGCGGGCGTAGACGATGTTCGGGTTCGCGGCGCGAATGTGCTCCACATCGAACCTGTTCTTCTGCCGCGCGGCCGGAAGGTAGTTGGTCAAGAACACGTCGGCGGACGCGGCCAGTTCGTGCAGCACCTCTTGCCCGGCTTGGGTCGACACGTCGATGCCCACACTGCGTTTGCCGCGGTTGGGATGCTCGATCAGGGGATGGCGGTCGGGGTTGAGCTCGAAGCCGCCCATCCGGATGAACCCGCGCTGGGTGTCGCCGCGCACCGGGTGCTCGACCTTGATGACGTCGGCGCCCCAGTCGGCCAGGATGGCTCCGGCGGCGGGGACGAACGTGTACTGCGCGACCTCCAGTACCCGGAAGCCGTCCATGACCTTGATCAACTCAGTGCGCTCCTGCCGCCCGTGAGAGCCAATTGAAGTATTCTACTGTAATGGTTACGGTTGGGCATCCGAAATAGCTGGAGGTCAGGTGGGCGACGTCGTGCAGCAGGTCATCACCAGTGTGGAAATCGGTGAACGTGCCGCTGCGAACGCCGAATCGCGAATGCTGATCGCGGGCGAACTGGTCCGGGCCGCCGCGGGTGCCCAGTTCGACAACGTCAGCCCGGCGACCGGCCGGATCCTGGGCGCCACCGCCAACGCCGACAGCGCGGACATGGACCGGGCGATCGGCGCCGCCCGGCGCTCCTTCGACGACACCGACTGGTCGACCAACCGCGCGCTGCGTAGGCGCTGCCTGGAACAACTCCAGTCGGCGCTGGAGGCCGAACGCGAGGATCTGCGCACCGAACTGATCGCCGAAACCGGCTGTCCGGTGATGACAACCCAACTGGCCCAGCTGGATTGGCCGCTGACCGACGGGCTGCGGTACCCGGCGCGGTTGATCGACGAGTTCGAGTGGGAGCGGATGCTCGACGGCGGGGGACTGTTCGGGGACCGCAACGTGCGCACCGTCGTCAAGGAACCGGTCGGTGTGGTCGCCGCGATCACCCCGTCCAACTTCCCGATCGAGGTGATCCTCAACAAGCTGGGGCCGGCGCTGGCGGCCGGCAACACCGTCGTGCTCAAGCCCGACCCGCACACCCCGTGGAACGCCACCCGGCTGGGCCGGTTGATCGCCGAGCACACCGACATCCCCGCCGGGGTGGTCAACGTGGTGCCCACCGAATCCAACGAGGTCGCGGCGCTGCTGGGCGTCGATCCCCGGGTCGACATGGTCTCGTTCACCGGGTCGACCGCCGTCGGCAAGCTGCTGGCCCGCCAGGGTGCCGACTCGATGAAGCGCACCTTCCTGGAGTTGGGCGGTAAGTCAGCGATGATCGTGCTGGATGACGCCGACCCGGCCAAGGTAATCCCCGGCGCGGTCGGAGTGTGTGTCCACGCCGGGCAGGCCTGCGCCGCCACCACCAGAATGCTGGTGCACGCCTCGCTGTTCGACGAGGTCGTCGCCATGGTCACCGTGGCGTTCGCGGCGGTGACCGTGGGCGATCCGGCGCAGCCGCAGACACTGGTCGGTCCGCTGATCAGCGCGCAGGCCAGGCAGCGGGTGCTGGACGCCTGCATGCAGGCCGCGGCCGACGGCGCCGAGATCACCACCGGCGGTGGTGCATTCGACGACCTGCCGGATCATCTGGCGGGCGGGCACTACGTGGCGCCCACGGTGATCGTCGGTGTCGATAACAGCGCATCCATCGCCCAGCACGAGGTGTTCGGACCGGTGCTGGTAATCCTGCCGTTCGCCGACGACGACGATGCCGTGCGGATAGCCAACGACAGCCCCTTCGGTCTGGCCGGTGCGGTGGTGTCGGCGTCGGCCGAACGCGCGATGGCGATCGCCCGGCGGGTGCGCACCGGGGCGATCGGCGTCAACGGCGGGATGTACTACGGCGCCGACGCCCCCTTCGGCGGCTACAAGAGCAGCGGTGTGGGCAGGCAGTGCGGGATCGAGGGGTTCTCGCAGTACCTGGAGACCAAGACGATCGGATACCGCCGGCCGCGCGGGGCGTGACGAGTCGTCAGGCGTTCGCGGCGAACGTCACGGGCAGTCGGCGCGGCGAGCGGAACGGCTGGCCGTAGATGTGCGGGTCGCCGTCGGTGACCAGTGCGATATCGGTGAGCCGGTCCAGCAGGCATTCCATCGCCACCCGCATCTCCATCCGGGCCAGATGCAGGCCCATGCAGGTGTGCTCACCGGCGGCGAAGGTGATGTGCGGAATCCACTTCCGGAAGATGTCGAACTCCGCCGGGCGTTCCCACCGGGTTTCGTCCCGGTTGGCCGAACCGATGCACACGTCGACCACCGCGCCGGCCGGAATGGCGACGCCGGCCACTTCGGTGTCGCGAATGGCGGTGCGCTGCACGGTGGTCAGCGGGGTCTCGTACCGCAGGCCCTCCTCGATGGCGGCGCCGATCAGGTCATGATCGGCGCGCACCGCGGCGAACTGTTCGGGATGCGTCAGCAACAGGTACAGCAGATTGCTGGTGGCCCGGTAGGTGGTCTCCAACCCGGCCGGAAGCAGCAGGCGCAGGAAGGAATAGATGGCCTCGTCGGTGAGCTTCTCGCCGTCGACCTCCGCGGTGACCAGATCACCGATGATGTCCTCGGTCGGATGCGACTTGCGTTTGTCCATCTGGGTCAGGAAGTAATCCTTCAGTGCCGCCGACGAACTGAACGCGCTCTGGTAGTCCACGGTGTAGCTGATCAACTCCAGCGAGCGCTGCCGGAACCACGGCAGGTCCTCCTCGGGCAGGCCGAGCAGCTTGGAGATGACCCGGGTGGGGAACTCGAAGGCGAAGTCGTGCACCAGATCGGCACTGCCGGCGTCGACGAACTCGTCGATCAGCGCCGTGCACACCGGCCGCACCACCGCCGGTTCCCAGTGCGCCAGAGACTTCCGCTTGAATGCCGAGGACACCAGATTGCGGTGCTTGCGGTGCTTCTCGCCCTCCATCGCCAGAATGGTCGGACCCAGGAACAGGCCGATGGTGACGTCATAGATATGCGAGTTGAACGAATCCGACTCGCGGAACACCTGGTTCACCGCCTCGAACGAGACGGCGGCGAACTGCGTCTCGGGTCGCAGCGATTCCGGGGTCTTCGAGTAGTCCATGACCGTGCCGGGAAAGACACCGGCTTGGCGGCGCTTGCCCTCGAAGTACGGATAGGGGTCGCGGAGGTAGCCGGTCGGTTTGTCCAACGCGGCGTCGGTGACGTCAACCTGGCTTTCCATGGAGTTCTCCTGTCTGGGCGCCAGTGTCAGGCGAGGCTGATCGACATCCGTTTGATGCCGTGCACGAAGGTGCTCTGCAGGTACTCCGGCTCGCCGAGCGTCACCTCCGGCAGCCGGCTGAGCAACTCGTAGAACAGGTGCCGCAGCTCCATCCGGGCCACATGGGTGCCCAGACAGTAGTGCGCGCCGCCACCGCCGAACCCCAGGTGCGGGTTGGCGCTGCGGGTGATGTCGAATTCGTGCGGCCGGTCGAAGACCGTCTCGTCGCGGTTGGCCGAACAGTAGAACAGTGCGACCTTCTCGCCGGCCTTGATCGTGGTCCCGGCCACCTCGGTGTCCACCACTGCGTGGCGGGCGAAGGCGAGCACCGGTGTCGCCCAGCGCACGAACTCCTCGACCGCGGCGCCGATCCGGTTGTCGAAGTCGGCCAGCAGCCAGGCGCGCTGTTCGGGATGATCGATCAGCGCCTTGAACGCGTGGGTGGTGGCCTGTTTGGTGGTGTCGTTGCCCGCCGAGCCCAGCAGCACCATGAATGAGCCGAGTTCTTCGTCGGTGAGCCGGTGGCCGTCGACCTCGGCGTTGACCAGCTCGGTCATCAGGTCATCATGCGGTTCGGTGCGGCGCCGCCGGGCCAGCTCGATGCCGGAATTGGACAGCACGCCCAGCTGCGTCATCACGTGTACGGCCCGCTCCTCCAGCGAGGCGTACTCGTCGTCGCTGCCGCTGAAAAGGCACTCGGCGGCATAGGCGACCTTCTCCTGATCGGCGGGATCGATGCCGATCATGTCGGAGATGGTGCGCATCGGCAGCTGTCCCGAACAGCTTGCGACGAAGTCGATCTGCTCACCGGTGCGCAGTTGCGCCAGCAGGTCGTCGACGATGGTGCGGGCGTTGACTTTGATCTGGTCCTCGATACGCCGGACCTGGCGGGGGGTGAATCCCGAGCTGATGAGCTTGCGGTAGCGGGTGTGGTCGGGCGGATCCATCGCCAGAAAGAACGTCATGTTGCGCTGGATCTCGGCCGGCATCGGGTCGACGCTGACCCCTTCGCTGGAGCAGAACAGCTCTTCGTGCTGGCTGATGAATTTGATGTCGGCGTGCCGCGTCGCCGCCCAGTAGCCGGTCTCCTGGTGAGGGAAGACGGCCGGTATGGGCCGGTGCCAGGTCAGGCCCGGTTCGCCGCGCAGAGTGGCGAAGCTGTCGTCGCGGCTGCGGAAGTCGTTGCCCCAGAAGCTGGGTTCGGAGATGTCGATCCGATGGTAGGGGTGCGGTGACGTCGATGGGCTGGCTACGGTCATGGCTTCCTCTGATGAACCCGAAAAGGCGACAGTAAGCATGACTGTAACTAATTCGGCGCCGGTCGACAATGCTACGGTTGGCGCTACCGGAAAGCCGAAAGCCGCCGTGAGGAGCCGAGAATGAGAGCAACGGGCCAGGTCATCGGGTTTGTCGGGGCCGGAAAGATGGGTGAGCCGATGGTGGGGCGCCTCGTCGGCGCCGGCTTTTCCGTGCAGGTCCACGCCCGCCGCCCCGAGGTGCGCGAACGGTTGGCGGCGGCCGGCGCGGTGCCGGTGGATTCGGTCGCCGCGGTCGCCGGCGACGCCGACATCGTGATCAGCTGCCTGTTCTCCGACGCCCAGCTGATCGAGGTCGCCACCGGGCCCGACGGGCTGCTGGCCAATGCCAAGGCGGGCACGGTCGTCGTTTCGCACACCACCGGAACGGTGAGCACGCTGACCAATCTGATGGCGCAGTATCCCGGCCCGGTGCTGGTCGATGCACCGGTCAGCGGCGGCGCCCATGACATCGCCGCGGGAAAGCTGACGGTGCTGCTCGGCGGGCCCGACGACGCGGTGGCCCGTGCCCAGCCCGTACTGGCCGCCTATGCCGACCCGGTGATAACCACGGGATCCCTCGGCACCGCGCTCAACCTCAAACTGATCAACAACGTGCTGTTCGCCTCCAATGCGCAACTCGTCGCCGGCGCGGTCGACTTGGCGAAGAATCTCGGAGTGCCCGAGACCAGTCTGTTCGCGGCGCTGGAGCACTGCAGCGGCGGCAGCCGGGCCGCGTCATATGTGCAGTCGGCCGGGGGAGTGGAGAACTTCGGCAAAGTCGTTGCGCCGTTTATGCGTAAAGACGTCGCCGCGTGTATCGAGGCGGCCGCCGACCGGGGCGTCGAGCTGGGCCAGCTGCGCACCGTGGCCGAAACCGGGCCGTTGGACCTGTCGTGACGGATCTGGTCGCGCTGCTGGAGAAGCAACGGCAATCGTTCGTCGCCGACGGGCCTCCCGATGCGGCGGTGCGGCGTAACCGGATCGACCGGTTGCTGGCCCTGGTACTGGACAACACCGATGCCCTGGTGGACGCGATGGCGCAGGATTTCGGCACCCGGTCACGGGCCGCATCGTTGGCCACCGAGCTGGTCGGCATGATCCCGGTGATCGAACACACCAGATCCCATGTCCGGCAATGGATGCGGTCGCCGAAGCTGATGCGGGCGGCGCGACTGGCCGGGTTACGGGCCGAGGTTCAGCCCAGCCCGCTGGGCGTGGTCGGGATCATCGGCCCGTGGAACTTTCCGCTTCAGCTGGTGGTGGTGCCGGCGGCGGCGGCGTTCGCGGCGGGAAATCGGGTGATGATCAAGATGTCGGAGATCACCGCGAACACAGGCGAATTGATGAAGCAACTCGCGCCGTCCTACTTCGCCGACGACGAACTCGTCGTCGTCACCGGTGGGGCTGCGGTGGCGGCCGAGTTCGCGGGACTGCCGTTCGACCACCTGTTCTTCACCGGATCACCCTCGGTGGGCGCGCTGGTGCAGCGCGCCGCGGCCGACAACCTGGTTCCGGTGACCTTGGAATTGGGCGGGAAGAACCCCGTCGTCGTCGCCCCCGACGCCGACGTCGCCCGCTCGGCGAAACGGATCGCCACAGCGCGGATGGTCAATGGCGGCCAGGTTTGTGTGTGCCCCGACTACGTTCTGGTGCCCGAACGCGACGTGGAGGCGTTCGTCGAGACCGCCCGTTCCACGCTGCGGGAGATGTTCCCGACCATCATCGCCAACGGCGACTACTGCTCCAGTGTCAACGAGGCCAACTTCGACCGGGTGCTGGGCCTGATCGACGACGCGGCCGAACGTGGGGCGCTGGTGGAGGCCGTCGTGCCCGACGGAGAGGTGTTGCCCGACCGTGACACCCGCAAGATCGCCCCGACCATCGTGCGCAACGTCGATGCGAGCATGCGCATCACCGAGGAGGAGATCTTCGGACCGGTGCTGGCGGTGCAGGGGTATACCAGCCTCGATGGGGCGATCGAGCAGATCAATGCGCGGCCCGCTCCGTTGGTGGCCTACTGGTTCGGGCCGGACGGCTCGCAGTTCCGGGATTTCGTGCGCCGCACTCGAAGCGGTGGAGTGGCCCGCAATGATTTTGCCGCGCAAATGATTCCGTCCGACGCGCCGTTCGGTGGCGTCGGCCGCAGCGGAATGGGCGCCTACCACGGTAAGGCGGGCTTCGACGCCTTCAGCCACTACCGAACTGTGGTCGGATCCGACCTGCCGTTCAGCCTGACCGGAACCGCCGCACCGCCGTTCAAGCCGTCGATGCAGCGCTACACCGACATCATGCTGAGGCGCGCGCGAAACAAGACTCGTCGACGGCTGAAGAAACGCTAGCCCAGCTCGGCCTGCTCGCGCGCCCAGCGGTAGTCGGCCTTGCCGGCCGGGCTGCGGACGATCGCCGGCCGGAACACGATCGCCTTGGGCAGCTTGTAGCGGGCCAGTGATCCGGCGGCGTGCTCGATGAGTTCGGCGGCGGTGGCGTCGGATGCCGGGATTCCAGCGGCGAGGGCGACCACGGCCACCACCTCCTGCCCCCAGCGTTCGCTCGGCCGGCCCGCGACCACCACGTCGAGAACGTCTGGATACGAGGCGATGGCGGTCTCCACCTCCTCGGCGAAGACTTTCTCGCCCCCGGTGGTGATCGTCGCCGAGTCGCGACCCAGCAACTCGATCGATCCGTCCGCCCGGTGCCGGGCCCGGTCGCCGGGGATGGAGTAGCGCACACCGTCGACGGTCGGGAACGTCGCGGCGGTCTTGGCGGCATCGCCCAGGTAGCCCAGCGGGACGAAACCGCGTTGCGCGAGCCAGCCCAGGCCGTCGTGGCCGGGTGGCAGCACCGAGCCGAGATCCTCGGCCACCACGCAGGTGTCCGGCCCGGCGGCGAATGTCCCGGTCGAGACCGACCCCGGGGTCGACACGTGATGCAGCTGCGCGCCGGTCTCGGACGAACCGACCCCGTCGATGACCACCGCACCCGGTAAGGCCTCCACGATCCGCTGCTTGGCGAACGGTGTCAGCAGAGCCCCGCCGTTGGCCACCACCGCCAACGACGACACGTCGGCATCGCCGTTGGTCACCGCGGCGATCAGCGGCCGGGCCATCGCATCGCCGACCACCGTGGCTACCATCACCTTCTCCCGCTCGATGGTTCGCACCACATCGTCGGCGTCGAAATGGTCTACGACGGAAGGGAACACCAGGGTTTGCCCGGTGTTGATCGCCATCATCACCGCCCACTGGGCGGCGCCGTGGATCAGCGGCGGCAGGATCATCAACGTGGTTCCCGGACCGGCTGTGCAGCGTGCCACCACCTCGTCGACCGAACCGATCGGTTCCCCGGTCATGAGGTTGCGGCCACCGAAGGACGCCATGAAGATGTCGTGCTGGCGCCACAGCACACCCTTGGGCATCCCGGTGGTGCCACCGGTGTAGAGCACATAGAGGTCATCGGGACAGGGCTGCACCGGTGGCGGCTGTGGTGAGCTGTCGGCCAGCGCCGCCTCGTAGTCCACGGCACCGTCGAGCAGGGCGTTGCCGGAGTCGTCGGCGATCTGGATCAGCACTTTCAGCCGAGGCAGGTCGGGCAGTACCTCGGCCAGCGTCGGCGCGAACGTGGCGTGGTACACCAGTGCGGTCGCACCGGAATCGGCCAGCAGGTAAGCCAATTCGTTGCGCACGTAGCGGTAGTTGACGTTGAACGGTGCCACCCGGGCGGCGAAGGCGCCCAGCAGCGTCTCGACGAACTCATTGCCGTTGTGAGCGTAGATGCCCAGCAGATCCTGACCGCTTTGGTGGGCGGCCAGCTGCGATCGTGGCGTGTGGCAGCCGAGCCCCTGCGCATACAGGTAGGACGCCAGCCGGTTGGACCGGTCGACGACCTGGGCGTAGCTGAGGCGCTTGTCGCCCTGAACCACCAAGTCGCGGTCGCCGATCGCCGCGGCCACCGCGGCGGTGACGGCCGGCACGGTGAACTGGGTCAGGGGCGCCATGTGCGCACCAGTTCCTCGGTGGTGGTGATCGTCGCCAGCAGCGACAGGGTGTTCTCGATGACCGCGGCGCCGTATTCGGCGGGCACACCGGCCACCGCATCACGGGGCAGCACCACCCGATAGCCGGCATTGACCGCATCCATGACCAGATTCGGGATCGCCACGTTCAACGAGACCCCCACAGCGACAACGGTGGTCACCCCGAGATTGCGCAGCACCGCATCCAATTCGGTGCCGCCCATCGGCCCCACCCCGTGGCATCGGCTCAGCACCAGGTCGGTCGGCTCCGGGCCGAATTCGGGCAGCAGGGTGGCGCCGGCGCTGCCCGGGGTGATGTCCACGGCGCGGCGGCCGGCGGCGAACAGCCGGGCATTGCGATTGGAGCCCCGGCTGTCCGGGCGGCGGTGCACCAGGCAGTGCACCACCTGCACCCCGGCTGCTCTGGCGGCCGGCAGCAGGCGGGTGATGTTCGGCAGCGCCTCGTGACGGGCCGCATCGGCGAGCATCGGCAGACCGGCCTCGGGCCCCACTACCGCGCCCTGCAGCTCCTGGGTGATGACCGCGGTGTGCTCGGGCGTGACCAGCTCCTCCAGCGTCACGTGCCGACTGTCTCTTCCGCCGGTACATCGTAGAACTGCGTCGCCCATTTCCTCAGCGTCATAAATGGTTTCGCGTCGGCCTTGGCCAACGCCGGATGCTCGATGTAGCGCTGGTAGCGCCAGATGCCCAGGTCGTCTTCGACCGTGGTCAGAAACTGCCTCTCCACGCGCTCCCGGATCTCGTCCGGTGCAGTCTCGGAGTCGTCGCCGGGAAGCCGGGGCCACCAGATCGAATAGAACAGATCGGAGCGGCCCTCCTCGACCGGTGTGCAGGTGAAGATCAGCCGGTGCTGTTGCACACCTTCGAAGATGCTGATCGCCCCGCCGAGACCGAACAGGTGCGAGTGAAAGCGCAGCGCCATCGCATCGGGGTCGTCGCTGTCGGCGTCCGGAAAACCGGCCACGAAGTGCCACTCGCGCTCGGCCATCTTCCAGTCCAGCACCCGCGGGGTCACCGTCGCGTGGTGCACGTACTGGAAATGTGCACTGTCGGCGGCGTTCTCGGCGACGATCTGCGGATGCACCGGCTCGCCCTCCAAGCGCCGGGAGAATTCCGGATAGGCCCGGTAGTAGTCCTGGGGCCCGGTGGTGAACTGGGGGAACTTGCCGAAGATGTCCGGCATCTCCCACTGGGGTTCGGCGGAGTCGGGGTGGTGCCAGATGAACACGCAGCCGTGCTGCTCGACGACCGGGTACACCCGCAGGCGCAGCGCCTTGTTCGGCCGATCCGGTTGGTACGGAATGAACTTGTTGCAGCCGTCGGGTCCCCACTGCCAGCCGTGGAACGGGCACTCGACGCGGTCCTCGATCACCTTGCCGCCGTGACCGAGGTGGGCGCCGAGGTGCTTGCAGTGCGCCTCCATCACATGCAGCTCACCGGATTCGCTCCGGTAGGCGACCATGTCCTCGCCGAAGTAGTGCAGCGCTCGGGTCTTGCCCGTCTCGAACTCGGGTGACCAGCCGATCATGAACCAGCCGGTGACCTTCCAGGTGAACGGAACCTTCATCGGTGTCCTCTCGCAGGGGCCCGACTGAATACCGTACCGTAACCCTATCGGTAGCGGAACCCGCGAAGGGACCGACAGGAGGTCAGCGCAGCATGACACAGCCCGTGGCAGCCGCCGGCACGTCCCGCCCCGGCGGGGACGGTGCCGCGAGGTACTTCGACGCGTTGGTCATCGGGGCCGGATTCTCCGGCTTGTACGCGCTGCACAGACTGCGCGAACTCGGAGTGCGCACCCGCGTGCTGGAGATGGCCGATGCGGTCGGCGGGACCTGGCTGGTCAACCGGTACCCGGGTGCGCGCTGCGACATCGAAAGCATCGAATACTCCTACAGTTTCTCCGAGGAGATCCAGCAGGAATGGGTCTGGACCGAGACCATGCCGGCCCAACCGGAGATCGAGGCGTACCTGAACTTCGTCGCTGACCGGCTCGATCTGCGCCGCGACATCGCCTTGGAGACCGAGGTCGCCGCGATGACCTACGACGACGCCGCCGCGGCATGGACAGTGGTCGCCCGGACCGGCGAGCGGTTCATTGCGCCCTTCGTGGTCGCCGCCTCCGGAATCCTCTCGGTGCCACTGGAACCCGATATCGCCGGGATGGCCGGGTTCGGCGGGACGTCGCTGTACACCAGCCGCTGGCCCCGATCGGGTGTCGACCTGACAGGCAGGCGGGTGGGCGTTGTCGGCACCGGATCCACCGGCGTCCAGCTGATCCCGGTAGTGGCGCGAGAAGCCGCGCACCTTCATGTCTTCCAGCGCTCGCCGGCCTACACGCTGCCCTGGCAGGTCCGCGCCTTCGCGCCAGGGGAATTGGACGCGCTGAAAGCCGATTACGCAAGCATCCGTGCCGCCCAGCGGGAGCATCCGGTCGGCGCCGCTCGGCTGTCGGCCTTCTCGGTGCTGCTCGACATGCTGAGCCGGCCGCCGTTGAAGTCGGCCTCGCGGGAGGAGCAACTCCGTGCGGTGCAGGAGCACGGGGTGATGGGTGCCCTGAACTGGGGCGACCTCTTCTTCGACATGGATGCCAATCGGTTGGCGGCGCAGTTGTACGGCGAAGCCGTCGCCCGAATCGTCCGGGACCCGCGGACGGCGGCAGCGCTGGTGCCGACGCACCCGTTCGCCTGCAAGCGACCGATCATCGACCAGGGCTATTACGAAACCTTCAACCGCGACAACGTGACACTGGTTGATCTACGCGCCGAGCCGATCAGCGCGGTGACACCGGCCGGTATCGGCACCGCGGCAGGCCACTACGACCTCGACGTGATCGTCTACGCCACCGGCTTCGACGCCATGACCGGCGCGCTGAGCCGCATCGACGTCCGCGGTCGCGACGGCGTGTTGCTTCGCGACGTCTGGGCGGATGAGGGACCGGTGTCCTATCTGGGACTGCAAGTCACCGGGTTCCCGAACCTGTTCACCGTCCAGGGACCGGGTAGTCCAAGCGCAGCAACCAATTTCGTCGCCGCGCTGGAGCAGCACGTGGAATGGATCGGTGATTGCATCGACTATCTGCGGGCCAACGGGTACCGCTCCATCGAGGCGTTGCCGGCCGCGCAGGCCGAGTGGATCGAGCACACCACGTCGTTGGTCGCGCCGACGGTGCTAACCCACCCGACGTGCAGTTCCTGGTACAACGGCGGAAACGTCCCCGGCAAGAAGCGGATGTACATGGGCTATACCGGAGGTATTCCGGAGTACCGGCGGCGCTGCGACCAGATCGCGGCGGCCGGCTACAGCGGTTTCGAACTGGGGTGATGGCGATGGCATCGGCGCAACGCGTACCGCAGATCATCCGGGGGCTAGGTGGGGTGCTGCCCCGGTCGGTCGACGCGCTGCGCGGATCCTCCGACTGGGCGGTGGCTTCGCCGCGCGGGCTGCGCCAGCTGGGGGAGGTGCTGATCGACGAGCTGACGTTGACCGGGATGACGCTGCTGGCGCCGGCCCCGGCGTTGGCGCGACCGCTGTCCGGGTGCGTGGCAGCCGCCGAAGAGCTGTCCGGACTGGGTCTCGACGCGGCGCACACCGCACCGAACCCCCTGCGGGTGGCGGCAATTCAACGGCGCCGGCTGGCGGGCCTGACCGTCGAGCAGCTGAGCTACCGCCACGATCCCCGGTTGCCTGAGTCGTTGGCGGAGTTCGGCGCCCCGGCGACGGCCGTCGTGCAGGTGTGCCGCCATGAGGGTGCTCCGCGGCCCTGGCTGGTCTGGGTGCACGGGGCCGGCCAAGGCAACTCATCGGACCTGCTGGTGGCACGCGTGCGGCGGTTGTACCGGCTGGGTTTCAACGTCGCGCTGCCGGTGCAGCCCGGCCACGGTGTGCGCCGCCACGCCTGGCCGCCCTATCCCGGGCATGATCCGCTGGCCAATGTCGCCGGGATGATGCGCGCGATCTCCGAAGTCCGCGCGGTGGTGCGATGGGTGGCGCCGCAGGCCACCGCCGTGACGGTGGCCGGTGTGTCGTTGGGTAGCCCGGTCGCCGCGCTGGTGTCCCACCTGGAGACCGGAGTCGATGCCGTGGCGGTGTACACCCCGATCGCCGGGCTCAACTCGATGATCGCGCATCATCTGTGGCGGTGGGGCCCGGCGGGGCTCGCCGTCTGTGACGCGTTGCGCTCCGAGGTCGCCGCAGCGTTGATGTCGGTGGTGGATCTGCTGGAAACCGATCCTGCGCCACCGGCCGAGCGTCGGCTGATCGTGGCGGCGCGGCACGACCGGATGGCGTATCCGGAACCTGCGGTGGCACTGCATGATCGGTGGGGCGGTCGGCTTTACTGGCACGACGGCGGCCATGCCGGACATATCTTCTCCCGGCGGGTGCAGGCCGAGACGGAGCGATTTCTTCGAGAGGTGGTCAGGCGATGAACCAACGTGTGCTCGACGAGCTGGGCTATTACCTGTTGGCAGGGGCCGGTGGGGACGGCCCGGCCACGCTGGTGGACGAGGCCCGCCGCGGCGAAGAACTCGGCTTCGGAACCGCTTTCATCTCCGAGCGCTGGAACGTCAAGGAAGCCTCGTCGCTGGCCGGTGCGGCATGCGCGGTCACCGGCACGATGCGCATCGCGACGGCGGCGACCAATCACAACACCCGCCATCCGCTGATCACCGCGTCATGGGCGACGACACTGCACCGGTTGTCCGGTGGCCGCTTCACCCTGGGCATCGGGCGCGGGATCGGCGCCATCTACGCCGGGTTCGGCATTCCGGCGGTGACGACGGCGCAGATGGCCGACTGGGCGCAGGTGATGCGACGGTTGTGGCGCGGTGAAGTCATCATCAACCATGACGGCCCGATGGGCCGCTACCCGGTGCTGGCGCTGGACCCCGACTTCGATGAAGACATCCGGCTGGCGCTGGTCGCCTTCGGCCCCAACACCCTGGCGCTGGGCGGCCGGCTGTTCGACGATGTCGTGCTGCACACCTACTTCACCCCGGAAACCCTCGGCCGCTGCGTGCGAACCGTCAAGGACGCCGCGGAGCGCGCCGGGCGCGACCCGGACACGGTGCGGGTGTGGTCGTGCTTCGCCACGGTCGGCGATCACCTGCCCGAGGAGCTGCGGCTGAAGAAGACCGTCGCCCGGCTGGCCACCTACCTACAGGGCTACGGCGATCTGCTGGTGCGCACCAACAACTGGGATCCCTTGGTGCTGCAACGATTCCGGGCGGATCCGGTGGTGACCTCGGTCGCGGGAGGCATCGATCACAAGGCCACGCCCGCGCAGATCGAACACATCGCGACGTTGATCCCCGACGAATGGCTCGAGCCGGCCGCGACCGGGCCGGCGCGCCGCTGTGCGGAGCGTGTTCGACAAGAGTTCGACTACGGTGCCGACGCGGTGATCATGCACGGCGCCACCCCGGACGAACTCGAGCCGGTCGTCGCCGCCTACCGCGACATCGCCGGCTGAGGGGCGCCGGTCAGTCCAGGCCGCCGCGGATGGCGTCGAACGCCTCGCCCAGAGTCTGGGGCAGTTCCAGTGATTCGTCGCCCAGCCAACGTTCGTAGGCGCTGAGCGCAACTCCCAGCATCGTCCACGCCACCGTCTGCGGACGCAGGTCGGTCGAGTCCACGCCGACCCGTCGCGACACGAACCCGGCGATCACGCCGCGCCAGCCCGCGTACATCGTCATGGAATACGCCTGCAGCTCGTCGGTCTGCAGGATCACCCGCATGCGGCGACGATGCCGGGCGGTCTCACCCGCGTCGAAAGTGTTGAACGCCAACAGCGCTTCGCGCAACGCGTCGCCCAGCGGAGCGGCGGGATCGATGCCGTCGAGCAGTTCACCCAGCTGCTGCAGGTGCGCGTCGAAATCGCCCCACGGGATGGCGCTCTTGGAGGCGTAGTACCGGAACAGGGTGCGGCGGGCGATACCCGCGGCCCGTGCGACGTCATCGACACTGACCTCATCGAACCCTCGGGTGGCGAACAGGTCGATCGCCACGTCGGAGATGTGTTGCCGAGTGGTGGAACGGCGCCGACCGGCGCGGGGCTGCGGTACCGGCATACCGCCCATCTGACCGCCCCCCTTCCTTTACGGCACTCGATGCCATATTCTGTCCGAGATTGTGACCGACACGACAGCTGATTGTCGAACCTGAACGTGAGAGAGGCCCGCGTCATGGACCAGAACCAGCAGAACGACACCACCTCCGAGATCGTGACCGAGAGCCTGGTCGAAGAGGTGTCCATCGACGGGATGTGCGGGGTCTACTGACCGTGTCCGCCGCCGCAGGAGCGGCGCGCGTCTCCGACGTGGGGGACATCTTCGATCCGGATCGCGGCTGGCGCCTGCATCCGCAGGTGTCGGTCCGGCCTGAGTCTTTCGGCGCGCTGCTGTACCACTTCGGAACGCGCAAACTGTCGTTCCTGAAGACCCTGACCATGGTCACGCTGGTGAACTCGCTGGCCGAACATCCCGACGCCCGGGCGGCCTGCCGCGCCGCCGGGATCGACGCCGCGGCGGAGCCGGCCTACCTGCGTGCCCTGGGCGTCCTGGCGGCGTCCCAGATCCTGATCCCAGCCGAGCCCAAGGAGACTCCGTGAGCGCCCCAGCCGTCGCACCGACCCTGGTTGAGCACTTTGAACACGGCCTCGATGCGCCGATCTGTCTGACCTGGGAGCTCACCTACGCCTGCAACCTGGCGTGTGTGCACTGCCTGTCCGCCTCGGGCCGGCGTGACCCGCGTGAGCTGTCCACCCAACAGTGCAAGGACATCATCGACGAGCTGGAACGCATGCAGGTGTTCTACGTCAATATCGGTGGCGGGGAACCCACTGTCCGAGACGATTTTTGGGAGTTGGTGGACTACGCCACCGCCCATCACGTCGGCGTGAAGTTCTCCACCAACGGCCTGCGGATCACCCCTGAGGTGGCCGCCAAACTGGCCGCCAGCGACTACGTCGACGTGCAGATCTCACTGGACGGGGCCACCGCCGAGGTCAACGACCCGATCCGGGGCAAAGGCTCCTTCGACATGGCGATCCGGGCGCTGGAGAACCTGGCCGCGGCCGGCTTCGCCGACACCAAGATCTCCGTCGTGGCGACCCGCCACAACATCGACCAGCTCGACGACTTCGCGGAGCTGGCAAAGCGATACGGCGCCACCCTGCGGATCACGCGGCTGCGGCCATCGGGCCGGGGCGTGGACGTCTGGGACGACCTGCATCCCACCGCCGCACAGCAGAAGCAGCTGTACAACTGGCTGGTCGCCAAAGGTGAGGGCGTGCTGACCGGTGACTCGTTCTTCCACCTGGCGCCGCTGGGCGAATCCGGCGCGTTGGCCGGGCTGAACATGTGCGGGGCCGGAAGGGTGGTCTGCCTGATCGACCCGGTGGGCGACGTCTATGCCTGCCCGTTCGCCATCCACGACGAGTTCTTGGCCGGAAACGTCTTGACCGACGGCGGCTTCGACAACGTATGGAAGCACTCCGAACTGTTTCAGGAGCTGCGCAACCCGAAGGCCGGTGGCGCCTGCGCCAGCTGCCCGCTGTTCGACACCTGCCGGGGCGGCTGCATGGCCGCCAAGTTCTTCACCGGCCTGCCGATGGACGGGCCCGATCCGGAGTGCGTTCGCGGGTTCGGCGAGGAGGCGCTGGCCGGCGAGCGGAGCAAGCCCCGTCCCAGCAGCGACCACTCGCGCGGAAAGCGCAGCAGCGCACCGCGATCCCTGACGCTGCTGCCTGCGCCCGTCCCCACCAAGCCGCCCAAGCGGCTCTGCGATGAAAGTCCCGTCTGACGCATGTCTCGTGATATCTGGTTCGAAACCGTCGCCATCGCCCAGGAGCGGGCGCGCAAGCGGCTTCCCAAATCCGCATACTCCTCCTTGATCTCAGCCAGCGAAAAGGGCCTGACGGTCAGTGACAATGTGGCGGCCTTCAGCGAACTGGGATTCGCCCCGCACGTGGTCGGCGCGCATGCCAGTCGCGAACTGTCGACAACGGTTATGGGACAAGAGCTCTCACTGCCGGTGATGATCTCCCCGACGGGTGTGCAGGCGGTTGACCCCGACGGTGAGGTCGCCGTGGCGCGGGCCGCGGCGGCCCGTGGCACCGCGATGGGCCTGTCGTCGTTCGCCAGCAAGCCGATGGAAGAGGTCATCGCCGCCAACCCCAAGACGTTCTTCCAGATCTACTGGCTGGGTGGGCGCGACGCGATCGCCGAGCGGGCGGAACGGGCCCGGGAGGCCGGCGCGGTGGGGATGATCGCGACCACCGACTGGAGCTTCTCGCACGGCCGGGACTGGGGCAGTCCGACGATCCCGGAAAAAATGGATCTGAAAACCATGATCAAGATGATGCCGGAGGCCGTGACCCGGCCCCGGTGGTTCCTGCAGTGGGCCAAGACCATGCGTCCGCCGACCCTGCGGGTGCCCAACCAGGCGCGACGCGGCGAACCCGGCCCGCCGTTCTTCCAGGCCTACGGCGAGTGGATGGGCACCCCGCCGCCCACCTGGGAGGACATCGCCTGGTTGCGCGAGCTGTGGGGTGGGCCGTTCATGCTCAAGGGTGTGATGCGCGTCGATGACGCGAAAAGGGCTGTGGATGCCGGTGTTTCGGCGATTTCGGTGTCGAACCACGGCGGTAACAACCTGGATGGTACGCCCGCCAGCATCCGTGCCCTGCCGGCCATCGCCGAGGCGGTGGGAGACCAGATCGAGGTACTGCTGGACGGCGGCGTCCGGCGCGGCAGTGACGTCGTCAAGGCGCTTGCGCTCGGTGCCCGGGCGGTGATGATCGGCCGCGCCTATCTCTGGGGTCTGGCCGCGGCCGGCCAGCCCGGGGTGGAGAACGTTCTGGACATCCTGCGCGGCGGCATCGACTCGGCCCTGATGGGGCTCGGGCGGGCCTCGGTGCATGATCTGTCGCCGGACGACATTCTGATTCCGGCCGGTTTCACCCGGACGCTCGGCGTGCCGTCCGGTGGCGCCGGCTAGCTCGGTCGACGCGCCGACCCGTGAAGTCGGCGGTCAAAACCTGATACGCCCGTGGCGGGCGAGACGGACGTGAACAGCCGGGGCGGCCTCGCGGGCAGCCGGGCAAATTTTTTAGTTGTCAGAACCGTCAACAACTGGTGTACGACAGGTGAATTCGCTTACCATCGACCGATGGCGGTCCGTGGCGAGCTCGGTAGTTCGACGTCGAGCCAGCTACAGAGCCAGCTACCTGGCCAATCGGTGACACTTCTGGTCCCGGTGGGGTCGACCGAACAGCACGGTCCGCATCTGCCGCTGGACACCGACACCCGGATCGCGCAGGCGCTTGCCCGGGCGATGTCGGACCGGCTGGCCTCCTCGCGGCCCGGGCAGGACTGGCCGGTGGCGCCGGCGGTGGCCTACGGCGCCAGCGGGGAGCACCAGAGCTTCCCCGGGACCATCTCGATCGGCACCGACGCGCTGACCCGGCTGCTGGTGGAGTACGGCCGCTCGGCCTGCTGCTGGGCCCAGCGCGTGGTCTTCGTCAACGGCCACGGCGGGAACGTTCCCGCGCTCGCCGAAGCGGTACGCCGGCTGCGCTTCGAGGACCGCGACGTCGCCTGGCTGGCGTGTGCCGCTCAGGGGGCGGATGCGCACGCCGGCCACACCGAAACATCGCTGCTGCTGTATCTTTCGCCGGACGAGGTGAGGATCTCCCAGGCGCAGCCGGGTAACAGTGCCCCGCTTGCGGAGTTGCTGCCGGCGATGCGCCGAGGCGGTGTCGCGGCGGTCAGTGCGGTCGGCGTGCTGGGCGACCCCACCACCGCCAGCGCCGACGAGGGGCGGCGGATCCTGGCCGAGATGGTCGATGCCGGCGTCGCGGTGATCGACACCTGGGCGCCCGGACCGAACGGAATGCTCCAATGACCCGGCTGCCCGACGGCTTCGCCGTGCAGGTCGACCGACGGGTCCGGGTACTGGGCCGCGGATCGGCATTGCTGGGCGGCTCGCCCACCAGGCTGCTCCGGTTGGCGCCGGCGGCCCAGTCGCTGCTGTCCGACGGCCGGCTCGAGGTACGTGACGCGGTCAGCGCGCAACTGGCCCGCACCCTGCTGGACGCCACGGTCGCCCATCCGCGCCCGGCCGGCGGCCCGTCGCATCGGGATGTGACGGTCGTTATTCCGGTGCGGGACAACATCGCCGGCCTCCAGCGGCTGCTTGCTTCGCTGCGCGGACTGAAGGTCATCGTGGTGGACGACGGATCCCGGATCCCGGTCTGCGCGGAGGATCTGACGTCGGCGCACTGCTGTGATGTCGAGGTGCTGCGTCACCCGACGAACAGGGGGCCTGCCGCCGCGCGTAACACCGGGCTGGCGGCCTGTAAGACGGACTTCGTGGCGTTCCTGGACTCCGACGTGGTGCCCCGCCGAGGCTGGTTGGAGGCGCTGCTGGGGCATTTCTGCGACCCCACCGTGGCATTGGCGGCCCCGCGCATCGTCGGCATGGCCGACAGTGACCACCTGGTCGCGCGGTATGAGGCCATCCGCTCGTCGCTGGATCTGGGCGCTTGTGAGGCACCCGTGGTTCCCTACGGGAAGGTCGCCTACGTTCCGAGTGCGGCGATCATCTGCCGCCGCTCGGCGCTGCACGACCTGGGCGGCTTCGACGAGGAACTGCGCTCCGGGGAAGACGTCGACCTGTGCTGGCGGTTGGTCGATTCCGGTAGCCGGCTGCGCTATGAGCCGATCGCGCTGGTAGCGCACGAACACCGCGTCACACCGCGCGATTGGGTTGCGCGCAAAGCGTTTTACGGCGGCTCGGCGGCACCGCTGTCGGCGCGGCACCCGGGCAAGACTGCTCCGATGGTGATCTCCGGCTGGGCGCTGGCGGGCTGGGCGCTGATGGCGCTCGGGTCCGTGTTGGGCTACCTGGTTTCGATGGCGATCGCCGCGCTGACCGGCCACCGGGTGGCGAAGGCGATGCGCGGTCCGGAGACCGCCCCCGCAGACGTACTGGCGGTCACACTGCGTGGCCTGGCTGCCGCCGGGCTGCAGATCGCCTCGGCGCTGTGCCGGCACTACTGGCCTATCGCACTGCTGGCGGCATTGGTGTCGCAGCGCTGCCGTCAGGTGGTGCTGGTGGCGGCGATCTGCGATGGATTCGTGGACTGGCTGCGCCACGCGCGGCTGGACGGCGATGACGTCCGGCCACTGGGGTTGCCGGCCTACCTGCTGCTCAAGCGGGTCGACGACCTCGCCTACGGCGCCGGCCTGTGGGGCGGCGTGCTGCGGGAGGGCAACCTGGCCGCACTCAAGCCGCAGATCCGCAGCTAGGTCGCCTTGGTCGGTCCGGAATTGCACAGCGACGCCCTGGTGGTGGGGGCTGGAAGTGCAGGGTCGATTGTGGCCGAACGGCTTTCGTTCGATCCGGCCTGCACCGTCACGGTGCTGGAGGCCGGGGTGGGGCTGGCCGACCCGGCGCTGGCGGCGCAGGCCGCAGACGCCACGGTGTTGCCCATCGGAGCCGACAGTCGGCTGGTGCGGCGTTATGAGTCCGAGCTGACCGGCCGCCCCGGGGAAGCGGCGAGACTGACGCGCGGCGCCACGGTCGGTGGTTCCGGCGCGGTGAACGGCGGCTACTTCTGCCGGGGGCTGCCGGGAGACTTCGACAGCGGGCTGCCGGGCTGGTCGTGGCCCGAGGTGCTGGAATCCTTCCGGGCCATCGAGACCGACCTCGACTTCGCCGGGGCCCAGCACGGCGACTCCGGTCCGATACCGGTTCGCCGTAGCAGTGAAATATGTGCTGGAACAGCACGATTCATCGATGCTGCGGTCCGTGCCGGGTTCGAGTGGCTCGCCGACCTCAACGACGCGACGACGGCTCCACAGTCCGGGGTGGGCGCGGTGCCGCTCAACATCACTGCTGCCGGCGTACGTACCGGCCCGGGTGCCGCGTTCCTGGTGCCCGCTCTCGACCGGCCGAACCTGACCGTGCGAACCGAGACCCAGGCGATCCGGGTGGAGATCGACCGCGGTCGGGCCGTGGCAGTCCATGCGATCGGGCCCGGCGGCCCGCTGCGACTGTCCGCAGATCGAATCATCTTGTGCGCCGGGGCGATCGAGTCGGCACACCTGTTGATGCTGTCCGGCGTGGGACAGCCCGCGATGCTGCGGCAGCTGGGCATCGAGGTGCACTCCGTGCTGCCGGTCGGGGCGCAGTGTGTGGACCACCCGGAGTGGCTGGTCGCAACCGACTGGCCAGGGACGGGGGGCCGCCCGGTGCTCGAGGCGGTGCTGCATCACGATGACGTCGAGATCCGGCCCTACACCAGTGGTTTCGGCACGTTGCTCGGTGAATCCGGGCCGGCGGAGCCGCCTCAGATCGGGGTGGCGCTGATGAGGCCGCGGGGCCGGGGGAGGTTGACGCTGGTCTCCGCGGACCCGCGGGTGCAGCCGCGGATCGAACACCGCTACGACATCGAACCTGCCGACGCAGCGGCCTTGCGCCGCGGATTGAGCCTGGTGGAGGACATCGTAGGTGCGAAAGGCGATGCCCCGCCACCGCATTGGTCGACGTCCCAGCACCTGTGCGGCAGTGCGCCGATGGGCGCCGACGACGATGAGTCCGCGGTGCTCGATGCACGCTGCCGGGTGCGCGGCGTCGAAGCGCTGTGGGTGATCGACGGTTCGGCGCTACCCCAGATCCCCAGCCGGGGACCGCACGCGACGATCGCGATGCTGGCCCATCGGGCTGCGTCGCTGCTGCGTGATCAGAAGCGCAGCCGGTAATGGACGGGCAGGTGCTTGGTACCGCCGACGAAGGTGGTGGCGGCCAACTGGGGCACGCCGGCCAGTCCGATGGCCTCCAGCCGTGGCAGCAGCGCGGTGAAGAAGCTGGTGATCTCCATCCGGGCCAGTGCGGAGGCCACACAGAAGTGCACCCCGTGGCCGAACGACAGATGCTTGTTCGGGTCGCGCCCGACGTCGAAGGTGAACGGGTCGTCGAACACGTCCTCGTCGTGATTGGCCGAGACATAGGACAGATAGGCCGATTCCCCCTTGGCGATCGGCACCCCGCGCACCTCGGTGTCGGCGGTGGCCGTCCGCATGAACTCCTTGACCGGGGTCACCCAGCGGATGATCTCCTCGACCGCGGTCGGCATCAGGCTCAGATCCGCGCGCAACCGTTCCCGCTGATCGGGGTGTTCGATCAGTGCCCGCATGCCGCCGCTGATCGCTGCGCTGGTGGTGTCGTGGCCGGCGGTGGCCATGATGACGTAGTAGGAGGCGGTGTCGATATCGGACAGCGGCGCCCCGTCGATGGTTGCGTTGGCGATGGTGGAGGCCAGATCCTCGGTCGGCTGCGCGCGCCGTGCGACGGTCAACTCCGCGAAATAGTCGAAGAAGTCCAGCAGCACCGGCAGTTGCTTCTCGGGAGTTAAGCCGCGTCGGTACTCGTCGTCGTCGCCGCCGAACAGTTCCTGGGTGAGTCTGAGCATCCGGGGGAAATCGGATTCCGGTAGGCCCAGCAGCGACATGATCACGTACAGCGGGTAGTTGACCGCGATCTCCTGGGCGAAGTCGCAGACCGGGCCGATATGCGCCATCTTGTCGACATAGCGTGTGGCGAGTTCGTCGATCCGGGTCTTCATCGCCCGCATCGCCTTGGGACGGAACCAGTCCGAAACGATGGTGCGCATCTTGTGGTGGTGCGGGTCGTCCATGTGGATCAGGGTGCGCAGCCCCATGCCGGCGTCCAGCAGCGAGCGCTGCAGATCGTCGGCATCGGCGGGGGCCAGCACCGGCCGCGGTTCGTTGATCCACAGCACGTTGTCGTGCTCGATCGCCATGATGTCGGCGTGCCGGGTGATGGCCCAGAACGGACGATAGGGCGGGTGATCCACCAACGACACCGGTGCATTGGCCCGCAGATGGGTCAGGGCCGCGTGCAGCCGCGGTTCGTCGGTGTAGGCGGTCGGATCGGCGAACACCCGGGCGGCGTCATCAGTGATCGGTGTAGTCAACGTCGACTCCTCGCCCGCGGATTTCTTGACAAGTGTCAGCTTTGGATCAGTGTCGGTGAGATTCACTCGTCGTGGTGGCGGTTTGTCACCATTGGGCCGATTAGGCTCATCGGTCATGTTGACCGGATCAAGGCGGCGCCGGGGACTGCGGGCGGGCGCCGCCGCACTGGGGGTGATCGCGGTGCTGGCCGCCGGGTGCGCCCGCTCGGACGGGGCGGCGTCACAGCCGGGTGTCCCGGCCCGCGCGGTCGGGCTCAACGCCGAGGTGGTGCGGACCGCCGCCGGGTTGCTGCGCGGGACCGTCGACCCGGATCACCGGCTGTTCCAGGGGATTCCCTACGCGACACCACCGGTCGGCCCGCTGCGCTGGCAGCCGCCGGCGCCGATGCCGGCCTGGCCGGGGGTGCGCGACGCTGTTAAGCGTGGGCCGTGGTGCATCCAGCCGGATGCCGCGGAGGTGGACCCGATCAGCGAGGATTGCCTGACGCTCAACGTGTGGACGCCGACCGGGTCGGCCGCCGAACCGCTGCCGGTCATGGTGTGGATCCACGGCGGCAGCTTCATGCGCGGCGCCGGCGACATCTATCACGCGCAACGACTCGCGGTCCGCGGCCGCATCATCGTCGTCACCATCAACTACCGGCTGGGAGCGCTGGGCTTCCTGGCCGACCCCGCGCTGGGGGAGGCCGGCAACTACGGGCTGGCCGACCAACAGGCGGCGCTGCGCTGGGTGCGAGACAACATCGCAGAGTTCGGCGGTGACCCGGCGAAGGTGACCGTCGCCGGTGAATCGGCCGGGGCCATGTCGGTCTGCGACCACCTGGCCGCACCGGAGTCGAAAGGACTGTTCCGGTCCGCGATCATTCAGAGCGGGCCGTGCCAGGCCCAGGTCGAGGTGCCCGAGGCCCGGCGGATCAGCCGCGAGTACACCGAGTCGGTGGGCTGCGCCGACTACGGGGACCGGGACCCCTCGGGCATAGCCGCCTGCCTGCGGGCGTTGCCGGCCGACCGGCTGACCAAGCCGCTCTGGTACGCCCGGTTCGGCACCGATCACCTCAGCGGCCCGGTGATCGGAACCCCTTCGCTGCCAACCGATCCGATGCGGGCGTTCGACGATGGCCAAGATGGCCAGGCCGCCGCGGTGCCGGTGCTGTTGGGTATCAACCGCGACGAGTTCACCCTGTTCGTGGCGCTGCGCTATCTGCGGGTCGGCCGGGAGATCACGTCCGCGGAATATCCCGACGAGCTCAAGGACCTCTTCGGACCCGGCGACAGCCCCGCGGTGGCCGACCGCTATCAACCCGCACGGTTCGGCGGCAGCACCTCATTGGCATACGCGGCCGCGGCGACCGACAGCATCTTCGCCTGCGTGGCCGATCGGATGGCCGATGGGCTGGCCGGCGGCGCGCCGGTGTACGCCTACGAATTCGACGACCCGCACGCCCCGGCGCCTGAGTTGTTCGAGCACGTGCCGTTCCCGGTCGGCGCCACGCATTCATTGGAGATGCGCTATCTGTTCGACATCGGCGGCGCCCCGCCCCTGAATCCGTCGCAGCGCCGGTTGTCCGACCAGATGGTCGAGTACTGGACCGGGTTCGTGGTCTCCGGTGCGCCGGTCGGGGTCGGCCAGCCCGACTGGCCCGTGGCCGGGACCGGGACCGACCGCAGGTGGATGTCACTGCGGACCGACGGCAGCCGGATTGTCACCGACTACGCCGCCGAGCACGAGTGCGGGTTCTGGGCGGGCATTCGGTAACCCTTGCGCCGAGCGTGAAGCTGGGTTCACGTTCGGCAGGGGAGTGCGGGTCAGGCCGGGGTCACCCAGGTGGTGATGTCGGCGTGCACCACCTCGGCCCCGCTGCGGTCGGTGATGCTGACCGGAACCACGACGTCGGTTCCTTCGGTGATGGCAGCGAAGTCCGGCGCGTCCAGCCGGGCGGTGGCGCGCAGCGACGTCGTCGCCTTGGCCAGGTAGGACACGTTCATCGACTTGGGGATCCAACGGTGGCTGCGCGGCACGGTGGCCTCCATCAACATCCCCATCGCCACCTCGGCGGCGTTGCAGGACGCGATCGCGTGCACGGTGTGCAGGTGGTTGTAGACGAACGGCCACTTGGGCACCAGTACCTCGGCCAGTCCGGGCTCCATCCGGACCACGTGCGGCAGCACGGATGCGAAGTAGGGGACCCGGGCCATCGCCGCGGCGGAGAACAACCGGGTGCCGCCGGCCACGCCCGAAAGACGTCGCCACATCTGATATGTGCTGGTAGATCCGCTCATGCCGGCATACCTTACCCGTCGGTAAGGTCGGCTGTCCGGCGGCCCCGCGGCCGGTGGCCGGCCGGCCCGATGGCGATACGACCTGGGATTTGGCCGATGACCTGATCTGGGGCATACTGGTCAGGTTCGCCTGAGCCGGGTTTGCCCCTGGCTGGGCATACGACCAGCGTCCACCCGGGCGCATCCGGTCACACTCTCGCAGTACGGGGATTTTTCACCGTGCGCGGGGCCGTGTACGGGCGACACGCCCGACCGCGGGGACCGGTGGACCACGACAGGTAAACAGCGGCGGCAGCGTCCAACGCAGTGTCGGTACGGGCTCGAGCGGGCCCCGGCGCGCGGGGGCGCACCGGGTTCGGAAACGGACCCCCTTTGCAGGAGTGAGGAATAGAAGCGTGGCGGGACAAAAGATCCGCATCAGGCTCAAGGCCTACGACCATGAGGCTATTGACGCCTCGGCGCGCAAAATCGTCGAGACCGTCACCCGCACCGGTGCGAGCGTGGTGGGCCCGGTGCCGCTGCCGACCGAGAAGAACATTTACTGCGTCATTCGGTCGCCGCATAAGTACAAGGACTCGCGGGAGCACTTCGAGATGCGCACCCACAAGCGCCTGATCGACATCCTCGATCCCACGCCGAAGACCGTTGACGCTCTGATGCGCATCGATCTGCCGGCCAGCGTCGACGTCAACATTCAGTAGGAGCACCGAAAACCATGGCACGCAAAGGTATTTTGGGTACCAAACTGGGCATGACGCAGGTGTTCGACGAGAACAACAAGGTCGTGCCGGTCACGGTCGTCAAGGCCGGGCCCAACGTGGTGACCCGCATCCGTACCCCCGAGCGCGACGGCTACAGCGCCGTGCAGCTCGCCTACGGCGAGATCAGCCCCCGCAAGGTGAACAAGCCGGTCACCGGTCAGTACGCCGCCGCTGGTGTGAACCCCCGCCGTCACCTCGCCGAGCTGCGTCTCGACGACGAGGCCGCCGCGGCCGGCTACGAGGTCGGCCAGGAGCTGACCGCCGAGATCTTCGTCGACGGCGCCTTCGTGGACGTCACCGGCACCTCGAAGGGCAAGGGCTTCGCCGGCACCATGAAGCGGCACGGCTTCGCCGGCCAGGGCGCCGGACACGGCGCCCAGGCGGTGCACCGCCGTCCCGGTTCGATCGGCGGCTGCTCGACCCCCGGCCGGGTGTTCAAGGGCACCCGGATGTCGGGTCGGATGGGTAACGACCGCGTCACCACTCAGAACCTGGTGGTGCACAAGGTGGACGCCGAGAACGGTGTGCTGTTGATCAAGGGCGCCATTCCGGGCCGCAACGGTGGGCTGGTTCTGGTCCGCAGCGCGATCAAAAAGGGTGAGAAGTAATGGCCGCCAAAGAGCAAGCAGCACTGAAGATTGACGTCAAGACCCCGGACGGCAAGAAGAGCGGCTCGGTCGAGCTGCCCGCCGAGCTGTTCGACGCTCCCGCCAACATCGCGCTGATGCACCAGGTGGTCATCGCGCAGCTGGCCGCGGCTCGTCAGGGCACGCACTCGACCAAGACCCGCGGTGAGGTCAGCGGCGGTGGCCGTAAGCCTTACCGCCAGAAGGGAACCGGCCGGGCTCGTCAGGGCTCGACCCGCGCCCCGCAGTTCACCGGTGGTGGTGTGGTGCACGGCCCCAAGCCGCGCGACTACAGCCAGCGCACCCCGAAGAAGATGATCGCCGCCGCCCTGCGCGGTGCACTGTCGGACCGGGCGCGCAACGGCCGGATCCACGCGGTCACCGAACTGGTGAGCGGGCAGACCCCGTCGACCAAGAGCGCCAAGGCGTTCCTGGGTTCGATCACCGACCGCAAGCAGGTGCTGATCGTCATCGGCCGGGCCGATGAGACCGGTGCCAAGAGCGTGCGCAACCTGCCCGGTGTGCACATCCTGTCCCCGGACCAGCTCAACACCCACGATGTGCTGCGTGCCGACGACGTGGTGTTCAGCGTCGAGGCCCTGAACGCCTACATCGAGGCTCACACCGCCACAACCGAGGAGGTTTCGGCCTGATGGCGACCATCACCGATCCCCGCGACATCATCCTCGCGCCGGTCATCTCGGAGAAGTCCTACGGGCTGATCGAGGACAACGTGTACACCTTCGTGGTGCGGCCCGACTCGAACAAGACGCAGATCAAGATCGCCATCGAGAAGATCTTCTCCGTCAAGGTCGCGTCGGTGAACACCGCGAACCGGCCGGGTAAGCGCAAGCGTGCCCGGGCCGGCTACGGCAAGCGCAAGGACACCAAGCGCGCCATCGTGACCCTGGCGCCCGGCAGCAAGCCGATCGACCTGTTCGCCGCACCGGCCTGACCGGAGTGAGAGAGAGACCTAACTGACATGGGAATCCGCAAGTACAAGCCGACGACCCCCGGTCGTCGCGGTGCCAGCGTCTCCGATTTCGCCGAGCTCACCCGCTCCCACCCGGAGAAGTCGCTGGTTCGACCGCTGCACGGCAAGGGCGGGCGTAACGCCCACGGCCGGATCACCACCCGGCACAAGGGCGGTGGCCACAAGCGTGCCTACCGGGTGATCGACTTCCGTCGCCACGACAAGGACGGCGTCAACGCGAAGGTCGCGCACATCGAGTACGACCCGAACCGCACCGCGCGCATCGCGCTGCTGCACTACCTGGACGGCGAGAAGCGCTACATCATCGCCCCGCAGGGTCTGTCGCAGGGCGACGTGGTGGAGTCGGGCCCCAACGCCGACATCAAGCCCGGCAACAGCCTGCCGCTGCGCAACATCCCGGCGGGCACCATGGTGCACGCGGTGGAGTTGCGGCCGGGTGGCGGCGCCAAGATGGCCCGCTCGGCCGGCTCCAGCATTCAGTTGCTGGGCAAGGAAGGCGCCTACGCCTCGCTGCGTATGCCGTCGGGTGAAATCCGTCGTGTCGACGTGCGCTGCCGCGCCACCGTCGGCGAGGTGGGCAACGCCGAGCAGGCCAACATCAACTGGGGTAAGGCCGGCCGCATGCGGTGGAAGGGCAAGCGCCCGTCCGTCCGTGGTGTGGTGATGAACCCGGTCGACCACCCGCACGGTGGTGGTGAGGGTAAGACCTCCGGCGGCCGGCACCCGGTCAGCCCGTGGGGTAAGCCGGAGGGTCGCACCCGCCGGCCGAACAAGCCCAGTGACAAGCTCATCGTCCGACGCCGGCGCACCGGCAAGAAGCGCTAGGGAAGCGGAGGGAAAACGATGCCACGCAGCCTCAAGAAGGGCCCGTTCGTCGACGACCATGTCCTCAAGAAGGTCGACGCACAGAACGAGAAGAACACCAAGCAGGTCATCAAGACCTGGTCGCGTCGGTCGACGATCATCCCGGATTTCATCGGGCACACGTTCGCCGTACACGATGGCCGCAAGCATGTCCCGGTATTCGTCACCGAGTCGATGGTCGGGCACAAGCTCGGCGAATTCGCTCCGACGCGCACCTTCAAGGGACACATCAAAGACGACCGGAAGGCTAAGCGCCGGTGAGTGCCACCACTGAATTTCCGTCCGCTGTCGCCGTGGCCCGCTATGTGGGTATCTCGGCCAGCAAAGCGCGCCGGGTGATCAACCTGGTCCGCGGCAAGTCGGTGTCCGAAGCACTGGACATCCTGCGCTGGGCGCCGCAGCAGGCCAGCCTGCCGGTGGCCAAGGTCATCGCCAGCGCGGCCGCCAACGCCCAGAACAACGACGGCCTGGACCCGGCCACCCTCGTGGTGGCCACCGTCTACGCCGACGAAGGCCCGACCGCCAAGCGGATCAAGCCGCGCGCCCAGGGGCGTGCGTACCGGATCCGTCGGCGCACCAGCCACATCACCGTCGTGGTGGAGAGCCGGCCGGTGTCCGGTGGCGGTTCGGCGCAGTCCGCCAGCGCAGCCCGGGCGCGTCGTGCGCAGGGCAGCAAGGCCGCCGCCGCAGAGAAGGCACCGGCCAAGAAGGCACCGGCGACTAAGGCAACCGAAAAGGCGGCGGCCAAGAAGGCGCCCGCCAAGAAGGCTGCGGCGCCGAAGGCCGCCGAGACGACTAAAGCCAAGAAGGCGCCTGAGACGTCCGACGCGAAGGAGGGCTCAGAGTAATGGGCCAGAAGATCAACCCGCACGGCTTCCGCCTCGGTATCACCACCGACTGGAAGTCGCGGTGGTACGCCGACAAGCAGTACGCGGACTACGTCAAGGAAGACGTGGCGATCCGCCGGCTGCTCTCGACCGGCCTGGAGCGCGCCGGCATCGCCGACGTCGAGATCGAGCGCACCCGTGACCGCGTTCGTGTCGACATCCACACCGCTCGGCCGGGCATCGTCATCGGCCGCCGCGGCACCGAGGCCGACCGGATCCGGGCCGACCTGGAGAAGCTGACCGGCAAGCAGGTGCAGCTGAACATCCTCGAGGTGAAGAACCCCGAGTCGACGGCGCAGCTGGTGGCCCAGGGCGTCGCCGAGCAGCTGAGCAACCGCGTGGCGTTCCGCCGTGCGATGCGCAAGGCGATCCAGTCGGCGATGCGCCAGCCCAACGTCAAGGGCATCCGGGTGCAGTGCTCGGGTCGTCTCGGCGGCGCCGAGATGAGCCGCTCGGAGTTCTACCGCGAGGGTCGGGTGCCGCTGCACACGCTGCGCGCCGACATCGACTACGGGCTGTACGAGGCCAAGACCACCTTCGGCCGGATCGGCGTGAAGGTCTGGATCTACAAGGGCGACGTCGTCGGTGGCAAGCGCGAGCTGGCCGCTGCGGCACCGTCGGCGGACCGGCCTCGCCGGGAGCGTCCGACCGGTACCCGCCCGCGTCGCAGCGGCGCCTCCGGTACCACCGCGACCAGCACCGACGCTGGGCGAGCCGCTGAGAGCACCGAGACCACCGCTGCTGCGGAGCCGGTCGTCGAGAGTGCAGTGGCCGCTGAGCCGCAAGCAACGCAGAGCACGGAGAGCTAATCATGTTGATCCCCCGCAAGGTCAAGCACCGTAAGCAGCACCACCCGAAACAGCGCGGCCTCGCCAGCGGCGGTACCGCGGTGACCTTCGGTGACTTCGGCATCCAGGCACTGGAGCACGCCTACGTCACCAACCGGCAGATCGAGTCCGCCCGTATCGCCATCAACCGGCACATCAAGCGTGGTGGCAAGGTCTGGATCAACATCTTCCCGGACCGCCCACTGACCAAGAAGCCCGCCGAGACCCGGATGGGTTCGGGTAAGGGTTCCCCGGAATGGTGGGTCGCCAACGTCAAGCCCGGCCGGGTGCTGTTCGAGTTGAGCTACCCGAATGAGGAAATCGCCCGCGCCGCACTGACCCGGGCGATCCACAAGCTGCCGATCAAGGCGCGCATCGTCACCCGAGAGGAGCAGTTCTGATGGCAGTGGGAGTGACCGCCGGCGAACTGCGCGAGCTTAACGCCGACGAGCTTGTCGAGCGGCTGCGCGAATCCAAAGAAGAGCTGTTCAACCTGCGTTTCCAGATGGCGACCGGGCAGCTCAGCAACAACCGTCGGCTCCGCACGGTGCGCCACCAGATTGCGCGCATCTACACCGTGTTGCGCGAACGGGAACTGGGCCTGGCGTCCGGTCCCGATGGTTCTGAAGGCGAGGCATCGTAATGGCAGAGGCTGCAAAGACCAAGGGCGCCGCGGCGGAGAAGGGTCCCAAGCACACTCCGCGCACGGAGAAGCCGCGGGGCCGCCGTAAGACGCAGATCGGCTACGTGGTCAGCGACAAGATGGAGAAGACCATCGTCGTGGAGCTCGAAGACCGTATGAAGCACCCGCTGTACGGCAAGATCATCCGGACCACCAAGAAGGTCAAGGCGCACGACGAGAACAACACGGCCGGCATCGGCGACCGCGTGTCGCTGATGGAGACCCGCCCGTTGTCGGCGACGAAGCGCTGGCGCCTGGTGGAAATCCTGGAGAAGGCCAAGTAGTACGACGCCGTAGTAACGACGGGGCCCCGCATATCGCGGGGCCTTGTCGCGTTCGGGGTCGTGTCCGGGTTACGCCGGAATTCTGACCCGCGCCAGCGGTCGCCGGGTGGTCAGCCCGAGCGGAACCTGCAGCGTCTCTTCACTGTTCATCACGCGGGCGGGCACGGCCAGGGTCCTGCGCATCGGTGTCGGCAGGCTGCTGCGCAGCGCGGTCAGTTGCCTGCCGTTGAGTCTGTTCAGTCCGGCCCAGGCATTTCGGCGTAGCCGGCTGGCGCTGTGGTAGCGCACCAACACCGACACTTCGGTGCGGCTGTTTCGTGATGCCAACCGGACCGTGACGGCGGTGGTGTCGACCGTGGGCTCCCACAACTGCTCCAGGTTCTCCGAGTCGATGTCGCGCGGTGACATCCAGAAGGTGGCCGCGTAGTGCTTGGGCCCCTTGCGTTGGTTCTGCTTCAACCGGCGCCGTCGCCGGCGGATCCGGGTGGGTTGGAGGCCGGCCAACACCGCGGCGTCGACCTCGTCGAACTCTTCGGATGTCAGGACTCGGGTGTCGAGGTGGCATTCCTGCAGGTTGTGGGCCAGCCGTTCGGTGGCGGCGGCCAGGGTGGCGGCCACCGAATCGCGGACGGCGACCGCGTCCGCGTTGTGCATCGGATCCATGCGCAGGATCAGCCAGGTGTCGTGTTGGCTCGGCGCGGACGGCATCTGCGGGCTTGCCGCTTCGTCGTCCGTGTCATCGCCGGCGCTCTCGCCGGTCCGCACCGACACCACATCGATGCCGTCCAACCGGACGTCGAATTGCCGCAGGTTGGCGGCTACAAGTCCGGCAGGTAGCGCCGTCGCCGGTTGTGGGCCGCGGCGGTGCCGCCCGTTGATCTCCGCCGGCGGCGCCGCCACAGCGATCACGGTGACCAGCCGGCCCCGGTATTCGCGGACCCCGACGACTTCGCGGCTGTAGCGGCGCCGATGGTCGAAAGCGGCCGTGCGCCCCTCGGTCAACAAGGTCACCGGATCGGCGAATCGATCGAACACCCGCGCTGCCGCCACGGTCGTCAGGGGCATCCGGCGGTGGGTGATCAGTGCTGCCGCCGTCACCAGGGCGACGAGCCCGACCCCGGGCCACCAGGCGCGGGTGGCCGAGCCGAGTTGGTCGGGCCAGTGCCTCGCGATCCCCAGGATCGCCAGGTCGATGAGGAAGACCGTGGTGACGCGCAGCCAGGACAGATTCAACCCAAACGTGTGCTGCGCCCTCATGGTCCCCCCGATGATCTTTGTGGACTACTGATCTTTCTGGACTGCGCCGTCGGCGTGGATTGCCATTCGAGGCGGACGCCAAACATCCCAGGGCCGTGGTATCGGTCACCTGATGTTCCGGCGTCTGGCGCGACGACCCGATCGCGCGAAGTGAGGTCGCCGTACGATCGGAAAGAACCCGGAGTCGTCGCCCGAGCCGGTAGTCTCGCACCCGATCCGGGGGCCGACAGCGAAGTGGGTAATGGTGAGTGGCGCGGGTTTGAACAACTTCCAGGGCAAGATCGACGTCGACATCAGGGATTCCGAACCGGACTGGGGTCCGTTCGCGGCGCCGAGCGCCCCCGACGGCGCACCCAACGTGCTCTACCTGGTCTGGGATGACACCGGTATCGCCACCTGGGACTGCTTCGGCGGGCTGGTCGAGATGCCGACGATGAGCCGGATCGCCGAGCGCGGCGTTCGGCTGTCCCAATTCCACACCACCGCACTGTGTTCCCCGACCCGAGCGGCACTGCTGACCGGTCGCAACGCCACCAGCGTCGGTATGGCGACCATCGAAGAGTTCACCGACGGCTTCCCCAACTGCAGTGGGCGCATCCCGTTCGAGACCGCACTGCTGTCCGAGGTGCTCGCCGAGCGGGGCTGGAACACCTTCTGCGTCGGCAAGTGGCACCTGACTCCGATGGAAGAGTCCAACATGGCCGCCACTCGGCGGCACTGGCCGACCCAGCGCGGGTTCGAACGGTTCTACGGGTTCATGGGCGGCGAGACCAACCAGTGGTATCCGGACCTGGTCTACGACAACCACCCGGTGGCGCCGCCGGCCACCCCGGAGGACGGCTACCACCTGTCCAAGGACATTGCCGAGAAGACCATCGAATTCATCCGTGACGCGCAGACCATCGCGCCCGGGAAGCCCTGGTTCGGCTATGTCTGCCCCGGCGCCGGCCATGCCCCGCACCACGTGTTCACCGAGTGGGCCGATCGCTACGCCGGCCGCTTCGACATGGGCTACGAACAGTACCGGGAGATCGTGCTGGCCAACCAGAAGAAGCTGGGCCTGGTGCCGCCGGACACCGAGCTCTCGGAGATCAACCCCTACCTCGATGCGACCAGCGCCGACGGTCAGCCCTGGCCGACGCTGGACACGGTGCGGCCGTGGGACGGCCTCGACGACACCGAAAAGCGCCTGTTCGCCCGGATGGCCGAAGTGTTCGCCGGATTCCAGAGTTACACCGACGCCCAGATCGGCCGGATCCTGGATTACCTGGAGGAGTCCGGACAACTCGACAACACCATCGTCGTGGTGATCTCCGACAACGGCGCCAGCGGCGAGGGCGGCCCCAACGGGTCTCCCAACGAGAACAAGTTCTTCAACGGCTACATCGACACCGTCGAAGAGGCGATGAAGCTCTTCGACGAGCTGGGCAGCCCCCAGACCTACAACCACTACCCGATCGGGTGGGCGATGGCGTTCAACACGCCCTACAAGCTCTACAAGCGCTATGCCTCGCACGAGGGTGGCATCGCCGACCCCGCGATCGTCAGCTGGCCCAACGGAATCGCCGCCCGCGGCGAGGTGCGCGACACCTACGTCAATGTGTGCGACGTGACCCCGACGGTCTACGACCTACTCGGGATCGACCCTCCCGAGACCGTGCGCGGCATTCCGCAACGACCGCTGGAGGGGGTCAGTTTCAAAGCCGCGCTTGCTGATCCGGCTGCCGACACCGGCAAGCACACCCAGTTCTATTCCATGCTCGGCACCCGTGGGATCTGGCACCGAGGCTGGTTCGCCAACACCGTCCACGCCGCGACGCCGTCCGGCTGGGGTCACTTCGACGCCGACCGTTGGGAGCTCTACCGCATCGAGGACGACCGCAGTCAATGCCGGGATCTGGCCGCCGAGCATCCGGAGAAGCTCGAGGAACTCCGGGAGCTGTGGTTCGCCGAAGCCGAGAAGTACCAGGGTTTGCCGCTGGCCGACCTGAACATCTTCGAGATGACCAGCAGGCAGCGGCCCTACCTGTCCGGCGACCGCACCAGCTACACCTACTACCCGCATACCTCCGAGGTGCCGCTGGGGGCCTGCGTCGAGCTGCGCGGCCGCTCCTTCACGGTGTTGGCGCGAGTCACGGTGTCCTCCGCCACCGCCGAGGGCGTGTTGTTCAAGCAGGGCGCTCGGCACGGTGGACATGTGCTGTTCGTCGCCGACGGCCGGCTGCACTACGTCTACAACTTCCTCGGCGAACGCGAACAGTGGCTGTCCTCACCCGATCCGATTCCGCTGGGGCAGCACACGTTCGGGGTGCGCTTCGCGCGCAGCGGCACCGTCGAGGGCAGTCACACGCCGGTCGGCGAGGGTTCGCTGTACATCGACGACGCGGTGGTCGCCACGATGGCGGACATGATCATCCAGCCGGGAGCGTTCGCGCTGGCCGGCGGCGGGGTGAGCGTCGGGCGCAACACCGGGCAGGCGGTCTCGTCGGCGTACCGGGCGCCGTTCGGCTTCACCGGGGGGACCATCGCCGATGTCGCCGTGGACGTCAGCGGTGAGCCGTACCTGGACGTGAAAAGGAGTCTGGCGGCGGCATTCTCGCGGGACTGAGGCGATGCTGACCGAACTCGTCGACATCTCCGGCGGCACCTTCAGGATGGGGTCGACGAGTTTCTATCCCGAAGAGGCCCCGATCCACACCGTGACGGTGGCGCCGTTCGCGATCGAACGCCACCCCGTGACCAACGGGCAGTTCGGTGAATTCGTCGCCGCCACCGGCTATGTGACTGTCGCCGAGCAGGACCTTGATCCGGGTTATGACGCCGAACCGGGCGGGTTGGTCTTCACCCCGACGGCCGGGCCGGTCGACCTGCGTGACTGGCGGCAGTGGTGGCGGTGGGTTCCCGGCGCGAGTTGGCGGTATCCGCTCGGCCCGGGCAGCGATCTGGCGGGGCGCGACGATCACCCGGTGGTGCAGGTCGCCTATCCCGATGCGGCGGCTTACGCCCGGTGGGCCGGGCGGCGCCTGCCGACCGAAGCCGAGTGGGAATACGCCGCGCGCGCCGGAGGCCGCGGTACCTATCCCTGGGGTGAGGAGGAGAAGCCGGGTGGCGCGCTGATGGCCAACACCTGGCAGGGCGCCTTTCCCTATCGCAACGACGGCGCGCTGGGCTGGGCCGGGACCTCACCGGTGGGAACGTTCCCGCCGAACGAATGGGGTCTGCTCGACATGATCGGCAATGTTTGGGAGTGGACCGCCACCGAGTTCAGTCCCCATCACCGGCTCCAAGACGGTCTGGCACCCCCGAAGTCCTGTTGCGCGCCCGCCGGCGCGGCCGATCCGGCCGTCAGTCAGACCCTCAAGGGCGGATCGCACCTGTGCGCACCGGAGTACTGCCACCGGTACCGGGCCACGGCTCGTTCGCCGCAGTCGCAGGACACCGCGACCAGCCATATCGGGTTTCGCTGCGTGGCGGGCTGATTCCCCGGCGGGTTGAGACGCCCGAACAGCACCGATTTGGTGCTGGAAGCCCTGTCGCCTAGACTTCAGGGGTTGCCGTGAGCAGACCTCGGCCAGCGAAAGCTGACCCTGCGTGCTCATCGGTTCCGTAAGAACTGCAAGACCACGCACGTCCGGGGCGACTCCGGCTGGCACCGCCATGCCGAGCGTCGACTCGATTATTGAGGAGATCTGGTGATTCAGCAGGAATCGCGGTTGAAGGTCGCCGATAACACCGGCGCCAAGGAGATCTTGTGCATCCGGGTGCTCGGCGGCTCGTCGCGACGATACGCAGGCATCGGTGATGTCATCGTCGCGACCGTCAAAGACGCCATCCCGGGCGGCAACGTCAAGCGGGGTGATGTCGTCAAGGCCGTCGTGGTGCGCACCGCTAAGGAGCGTCGCCGTGCCGACGGCAGCTACATCAAGTTCGATGAGAACGCCGCGGTGATCATCAAGGCCGACAACGACCCGCGCGGAACCCGCATCTTCGGGCCGGTCGGCCGCGAGCTGCGCGAGAAGAAGTTCATGAAGATCGTCTCGCTGGCCCCGGAGGTGCTGTAAATGAAGGTCCACAAGGGCGACACGGTGCTGGTCATTGCCGGCAAGGACAAGGGCGCCAAGGGCAAGGTCCTCAAGGCGTTCCCGACCCGTAACCGGGTTCTGGTCCAGGGCGTGAACCGGATCAAGAAGCACGTCGCGAACTCGGCCAACGAGGCCGGCGCGTCCTCGGGCGGGATCGTCACGCAGGAGGCCGCCATCCACGTGTCGAACGTGATGGTCGTCGACTCCGATGGCAAGCCCACCCGGATCGGTTACCGGGTGGACGCCGAGTCCGGCAAGAAGGTTCGCGTCTCCAAGCGCAACGGCAAGGACATCTAGGGATGACTACGGCAGAGAAGATCCAGCCCCGGCTGAAGGTGAAATACCGCGAAGAGATTCGCGACGCGCTCAACAAAGAGTTCAACTACGCCAACGTGATGCAGATCCCGGGCGTGGTGAAGGTCGTGGTGAACATGGGCGTCGGCGAAGCCGCCCGGGACGCCAAGCTGATCAACAACGCGGTCAGCGACCTGGCGTTGATCACCGGTCAGCGACCGGAGATCCGTAAGGCCCGGCTGTCCATCGCCCAGTTCAAGCTGCGCGAGGGCATGCCGATCGGCGCCCGCGTGACGCTGCGCGGTGACCGGATGTGGGAGTTCCTGGACCGGCTGACCTCGATCGCGCTGCCGCGTATCCGCGACTTCCGCGGACTGTCGCCCAAGCAGTTCGACGGCTCCGGCAACTACACCTTCGGGCTGGCCGAGCAGTCGATGTTCCACGAGATCGACGTGGACTCGATTGACCGCCCGCGTGGCATGAACATCACCGTCGTCACCTCGGCGACGAACGACGATGAAGGACGAGCGCTGCTGCGGGCACTCGGCTTTCCGTTCAAGGAGAAGTGACCTGATGGCGAAGAAGGCGTTGGTTAACAAGGCGGCCCGCAAGCCCAAGTTCGCGGTGCGCGCCTACACCCGCTGCAACAAGTGTGGCCGTCCCCGTGCGGTGCTGCGCAAATTCGGCCTGTGCCGGATCTGCCTTCGCGAGATGGCGCACGCGGGCGAACTGCCCGGCGTGCAGAAGAGCAGCTGGTGACGGCGGAGGAGCAGCGCTAAATGACTATGACGGACCCGATCGCGGACTTCTTGACCCGTCTGCGTAACGCCAACTCGGCGTATCACGACGAGGTGACCCTGCCGCACTCGAAGATCAAGGCCAACATCGCCGAGATCCTCAAGCGCGAGGGTTACATCACCGACTACCACGTCGAAGACGCCCGGGTGGGCAAGGCGCTGGTAGTGAACCTCAAGTACGGCCCGAACCGGGAGCGCAGTCTCGCCGGTCTGCGCCGGGTGTCCAAGCCCGGACTGCGGGTCTACGCGAAGTCGACCAACCTGCCGCGGGTGCTCGGCGGCCTGGGCGTGGCGATCATCTCCACGTCTTCAGGTCTGCTCACCGACCGTCAGGCGGCCAGACAGGGCGTGGGCGGCGAAGTCCTCGCGTACGTGTGGTGAGGGAGTAGCAGACATGTCGCGTATTGGTAAGCAGCCGGTCCCGGTTCCCGCCGGGGTCGACGTGACCATCGATGGTCAGAACGTATCGGCCAAGGGGCCCAAGGGCACCCTGGAGCTCACCGTTGCCGAGCCGATCAACGTCGCTCGCGACGATGACGGCGCCCTGGTGGTGACCCGGCCGGATGACGACCGGCGTAACCGGTCACTGCACGGCCTGAGCCGCACCCTGTTGGCCAACCTGGTCACCGGCGTCTCCGAGGGCTACGTCCGCAAGATGGAGATCTTCGGCGTGGGTTACCGCGTGGTGCTCAAGGGCAGCGACCTGGAGTTCGCCCTGGGCTACAGCCACCCGGTGCTGATCAAGGCTCCGGAGGGCATCACCTTCGCGGTGGAGACGCCCACCAAGTTCTCGGTCTCGGGCATCGACAAGCAGCAGGTCGGTCAGATCTCGGCGAACATCCGTCGTCTGCGCCGTCCCGACCCCTACAAGGGCAAGGGCGTGCGCTACGAAGGTGAGCAGGTTCGCCGCAAGGTCGGAAAGACAGGTAAGTAGTCATGGCGCAATCACAAGCAGGCACCGCGGACCGCAAGCCCGTCGGGCAGAACGTCTCGGAAGTCCGTCGCGCACACCGGATTCGCCGGCACGCGCGGCTGCGCAAGAAGATCGCCGGCACCCCCGAGCGTCCGCGTCTGGTCGTGCACCGCTCCGCGCGGCACATCCACGTCCAGTTGGTGGACGACCTGGCCGGCCACACTGTGGCGGCGGCGTCGTCGATCGAGGCCGACGTGCGGGGTGTGGACGGCGACAAGAAGGCCCACAGCGTGCGGGTCGGCCAGTTGATCGCCGAGCGGGCCAAGGCCGCCGGCGTGGAGAACGTGGTGTTCGACCGGGGTGGCTACACCTACGGTGGACGGATCGCGGCGCTGGCCGATGCGGCGCGCGAGGGCGGGTTGAAGTTCTGATGACTGACTTCTCGAAGATGACTGGAAGGACCGCATGATGGCGGAGCAGCCGACAGGGGCCTCCTCGACGGGTCCCGACACGGGCAGCGCCCCCCGTACCGACGGGCGCGACAATCGGGACAACCGTGGTGGCCGGGACGGCGGTCGCGGTGGCCGTGATAGCCGCGATGGCGAAAAGAGCAACTACCTGGAGCGCGTCGTCGCGATCAACCGGGTGTCCAAGGTGGTCAAGGGTGGCCGCCGGTTCAGCTTCACCGCGCTGGTGATCGTCGGTGACGGCAACGGCATGGTCGGTGTCGGCTACGGCAAGGCCAAGGAAGTGCCGGCCGCGATCGCCAAGGGCGTGGAGGAGGCCCGCAAGGGCTTCTTCCGGGTTCCGCTGATCGGCGGCACCATCACGCACCCGGTGCAGGGCGAAGCCGCCGCCGGTGTGGTGTTCCTGCGCCCGGCCAGCCCGGGTACCGGTGTGATCGCCGGTGGCGCGGTGCGTGCCGTGCTGGAATGCGCCGGCGTGCACGACATTCTGTCGAAGTCGCTGGGCAGCGACAACGCGATCAACGTGGTGCACGCCACCGTTGCCGCGCTGAAGATGCTGCAGCGTCCCGAAGAGGTGGCGGCCCGGCGTGGCCTGCCGATCGAGGATGTGGCGCCGGCCGCGATGCTCAAGGCCCGTCGCGAGAGCGAAGCGCTGGCTGCCACCGCGGCGCGGGAAGGCACGGCGTAACCATGGCAAACCTGAAGATCACCCAGGTCCGCGGCACCATCGGCGCCCGGTGGAAGCAGCGCGAGAGCCTGCGCACCCTGGGCCTGCGCAAGATCCGCCAGTCGGTGGTGCGTGAGGACAACCCCCAGACCCGTGGGCTGATCCGGGTTGTCCACCACCTGGTGGAAGTGGAGGAAGCAGAATGACCATCAAGCTGCACGACCTGCGCCCCGCGCCCGGGTCGAACACCAAGAAGACCCGCGTCGGCCGTGGTGAGGGTTCCAAGGGTAAGACCGCGGGTCGCGGCACCAAGGGCACCAAGGCACGGAAGAACGTGCCGGTCCGGTTCGAGGGTGGGCAGATGCCGATCCACATGCGGCTGCCCAAGCTGAAGGGCTTCCGCAACCGGTTCCGCACCGAGTACGAGGTCGTCAACGTCGGCGACATCAACCGGTTGTTCCCGGAAGGCGGCACCATCGGTGTCGACGAGCTGGTCGCCAAGGGTGCTGTCCGCAAGAACACGCTGGTCAAGGTGCTCGGCGACGGCAAGCTGACCGTCAAGGCCGACATCACCGCGCACAAGTTCAGCGGTAGCGCTCGCGACAAGATCGCCGCAGCCGGAGGATCGGCCACCGAGCTGTAGGCCTCACTGCCCGGACAAAAACCCCCGCACGCTCAGCGTGTCGGGGGTTTTTGCGTTCCGTTATTTTGACGGCTATGAAAATTAATGCTTGCTATGTGTCTCACAGGCTTATATAACAATCCCAAGAGGGCGTGACGAAAGTCACGCGACCGGGGCGTGGTTCGTGAAAGGCGCTGGCACATGGGTGGTCGGTCTGTCTCCAACGGGCGTCGCGGCGGCACCCCCCGTCGCGCTATCGGTGCCGGCAGCGCGGTGGCCGCGTTCCTGGCCTTCGGGATGACTCCCCTGGCGGCAGCACCGGAATCCCACGCGGACTTCGGGTTGGAGGACTTCCTGGGCTGGTTCGGTCTGGGCCCCGACTCCCAGGCGCTCACGCCCGAGTGGACCGGCTCGGCCTGGGACCTACCCGGGCCGGCTGATGAAACCGGGATGGAGATGGCCCAGTTCTGGGACACCTACTTCTACACGCCGTTGCATGCAACTTTGCAGGACTGGATCAACTCAGACTTCGGGTCGCAGGTCAACGGCGTGATCAACCAGATCTTCGCGCCGTTCACCGAGAACTTCTGCGGGATGATCTGCAACGGCGCCGACGGTACCGCGCTGGATCCCGATGGTCAGGCCGGTGGGCTGTGGTTCGGCGACGGCGGCCACGGCTGGTCGTCGAATCTCGATGGCATCACCGGTGGTAACGGTGGTCACGCCGGAGGTATCGGCAACGGTGGTGACGGTGGTGCAGGCGGTCTGGGTGCCGACGGTGGCAACGGCGGTCATGGTGGCGAGATGTGGGGCCACGGCGGCGATGGTGGCGCCGGCGGCGCCGCAACGGCGATGCTGGCGGCCGGTGACGGAGGCAATGGCGGGTCGTCGGGTCAGGCGCAGGACTTCTTCGGCATGGGCGCGTGGGGCAACGGCGGCAACGGCGGTAAGGGCGGGGCGGGTCTAGCCGGCACCGGCGGTGCGTCCTCCTCGACCGCTGGGGTGAACGGCGGCGACGGCGGTGCCGGTACCGCGGGCGGTAGAGGCGGCGACGGCGGGGCCGGTTCGACGTGGCTCGGTAACGGCGGCAACGGCGGTGCCGGCGGTGACGGGGGTACCGGGGGCGCGGGCGGCAACGGCTTCGACGGGGCTGCAGGCACTTTCGCCGACGGCGCCGACGGTAATGGTGGCAATGCGACCAACGGCGGAAATGGCGGCAGCGGCGGAGCCGGCGGGCAGGCCGGCGCGGGCGGTACGGGCGCCACGTTCTTCGGGTCGTCCGGCGGTACGGGTACCGGCGGCGTGCACGGTGCGGGCGGGGTCGGCGGGGCGGGCGGCAACGGAGGTGCCGGTGCCGACGGTGCGGACGGTGTTGCCGGCACGGCAGCCGACCCCAATGGCACCGCCGGAACCAATGGCGGAAACGGCGGTGACGCGGGCCTGGGCGGCGTCGGCGGACTGGGCGGCGGCGGAGTGGCGGCAGCCGATGGCGCCGATGGTCGGGCGGGGGCCGGCGGCAACGGCGGCAAGGGTGGCAACGGGATTGACGGTGTCGCCGGCACGGCTGCCGACCCGGCCGGGACCGCCGGCGGCAGCGGTGGCGCCGGCGGCAATGGTGGTCAGGGCGGCCTGGAAGCCGACGGCACCACCCACGGGGCCGACGGCAACGGCGGCGCCGGCGGTGTCGGCGGCAACGGCGGGGCCGGATATGACCAGGCCGCCGATCCTGACGCGGGCCCGGGCGTTTCGGGCGGCAGCGGTGGCGCCGGCGGTAGCGGCGGTGCGGGCGGCACCGGTGCCAACGGTGGTGCCGGTGGTAATGCCGGCCATGGCGGCCAGGGCGGTGACGGAGTCGCTGGATTGGCCGGGACGAACGGCGCGGCCTCCGGTGATGCGGGCAATCACGGACAAGCCGGTGGCGACGGTGGTGCCGGCGGCGCCGGTGGGATCGGCGGCAATGGGGGAGCGGCAACCTCGCCGACCGGTACGGCCGGCGCCAACGGCAACGGTGGCGACGGCGGGGCCGGGGGTAACGCCGCGGCCGGGGGTACCGGCGGCGACGGCGTGGACGGGGATGCGAATCATCCAGATGGCGGTGCCGGCGGCAACGCGGGTGACGCCGGAAAGACCGGCGCGGGTGGCGCCGGCGGTGCAGCCGGAACCGGCGGGGCCGCGGGCACCGGCCAAGCGGGTACCGGCGGGGCCGACGGATCGGGTCCGGTTCCCAACCAGACCCATGGCGGTGCCGGCGGTGATGGCTTCACTTCGACGACTCCCGGGGTGGCCGGCGGCGCCGGTGGCGCAGGAGGCAGCGGTGGAACCATCGGCAACGGTGGGGCCGGCGGGAACGGCGGCGGTGGCGGTGAGGATGCCGCCGGTGGACAAGGTGGGGCCGGCGGCGCGGGTGGCACCGAGGCCGGCAACGGCGGGACCGGCGGGAACGGCGGCGCCGGGCAGGGCATCGGCAGCGGTGGCAACGGGGGTGCCGGCGGTGACGCCGGCGCGAACGGCGACGGCGGTCACGGCGGTGATGGCGGTGATGGCACCGGAATCGGCGGCAGCACCGGCGGTAGCGGCGGTGATGGCGGTGACGGCGGCACCGAGCAGGGCGACGGCGGCGACGCCGGCAGCGGCGGCGCCAATGGCGGCAGCGGCGGAAATGGTGGCGACGCCATCGGTAGCGGTGACGGCGGCAACGGTGGCGATGGCACCGCGGGTGCGATCGGTGGAAACGGCGCTTCCGGTACTCAGCCGGGCGAGGCCGGTGTGGACGGCATCGCTGGTCAGGTCGGCGGTGCGGGCGGTGCGGGTGGAGTCGGTTCCGGCACTGGCCATCGCGGCGGCCAGGGCGGCGCCGGGGCCAGCGGCGGCAACGGTGGCGACGGCGGCGACGGTGTCGCCGGTGCAGCCGGCACGTTCGCGAACGGCGGGACCGGCAACGGCGGTGCCGGTGGCGCGGCCGGCAGCGGTGCGGCGGGCGGCGCCGGCGGTACCGGCGGCGCAGGCGGTGCGGGCATCAACGGCGCGACCGACGGCACCCAGGGCATCGGTGGCACCGGTGGCAACGGCGGCGACGCGGGGGTGGCCGCCGACGGCGGCCGCGGGGTCGACGGTGACGCCGCACATCCGGATGCCGGCAACGGCGGTGACGGCGGCGCGGTCGGTAAGGCCGGCGCGGCCGGTGGGGGTGGATCCGGTTCGACACCTGGGTCGGACGGGCAGGCGGGTAAGGGCCCGTCCGGTCAGCAGGGCAACGGCGGTGACGGAGGCAACGGCTACGACGCCGCCAGTGATCCGAACGCGGCGCCGGGCACCCGCGGCGGCAACGGCGGCCTGGGTGGCAACGGCAGCTTGTTAGGCGCCGGCGGTGACGGCGGTTCTGGTGGCAATGCCGCCGCGGGTGCGATCGGTGACGCCGGTGTGGCTCCGGGCGCGAACGGCATGATCGGCGGAGCAGGCGGTGACGGCGGCAACGCGGGTGCGGGCGGCAGTGGCGGCGCCGGCGACGGTAGTGATGGCGTCGCGGGGCGAGGGGGTGACGGCGGTCGGGGCGGGAATGGTGCGGACGGTGCGGTCGGGTTGGCGTCGACGCAGGTCGGGGTTGCCGGTGGCGGCGGTGGCAATGGTGGCGTGGGCGGCGATGGTGGCGCCGGAGGGCTGGGTGGTCTGACCGCGGGCGGGGTCGCCAGTGGTCTCGATGGCGTCCAGGGTGTTGGTGGCGCCGGTGGCAATGGTGGTGTGGGTGGTCGCGGCTTCGACGGGGTAACCGGTGGGGCCGGTAATACCGGCGGTAACGGCAATAACGGCACTTCGACGTCGGCGAGTACGGCCGGTGATGTTGGTGGTGTCGGTGGGATCGGTGGGGCAGGCAGCGCCGGCGGTTCCGGTGGCAATGGCGGCGCGGGTGGTCAGGGTTCGGTCGATGGCACCCAGGGCCTCGGTGGTGTCGGTGGTGTCGGTGGCAATGGTGGCACCGGTGGCACCGGTGGTGTGGGTGGCATTGGCGGCAAGGGCTATGACGCGGCTTCGGATCTGACTGCGGCGGCGGGTACGTCCGGTGGTGACGGTGCCCTCGGTGGTGCGGGCGGCGCGGGTGGTGCCGGGGGTGCGGCGGGCGCTGGTGGTGCCGGTGGAACCGGAGCGGGCGGTCAGGCGGGTTCGGGTGCTTCCGGTCAGGTCGGTGATCAGGGTGCTGGTGGTGTGGGCGGCAATGGCGGTTCCGGTGGTGACGGTTCCTCGGGCGCGGCCGGTGGCAATGGAGTGAAGGCTGGGGAGGCCGGCGCTACCGGTGGTGCCGGTGGCAAGGGTGGCAATGCCGCGGCCGGTGGCGTCGGCGGTATAGGTGCGGGCGGGGTGCAGGCCGCCAGTGGCACCGATGGCACCGCCGGTCACGGTGGTGCCGGCGGTAAGGGTGGCACTGGTGCCGATGGTGCTGTCGGTGCCGACTCGACGCAGGCCGGGGTGGCCGGTGGCATCGGTCAGGACGGCGGTGCCGGTGGTGATGGTGGTGCCGGCGGCACGGGTGGTCTGACCGCGGGTGGTGCGGCCAGTGGTTTTGATGGCGCGCGGGGTGTTGGTGGTGATGGCGGCAATGGTGGTGTGGGTGGTCGCGGCTTCGATGGGGTAACCGGTGGGGTCGGTGATACCGGCGGTGACGGCAACGACGGCACCTCGACGTCGGTGAGTACGGCCGGTGAGACCGGTGGTGTCGGTGAGACCGGTGGCGCTGGTAGCGCCGGTGGTTCGGGTGGCAATGGTGGCGCGGGTGGTCAGGGTTCGGTTGATGGCACCCAGGGTCTTGGTGGTGTCGGTGGTGTCGGTGGCAATGGCGGTACCGGTGGCACGGGCGGCACCGGCGGTAACGGTGGCAATGGCTATGACGCCGCGACAGATCTGACAGCGGCTGCGGGCACGTCCGGTGGTGACGGCGCGGTCGGCGGCGCCGGTGGTGCCGGCGGCGCAGGTGGTGCGGCGGGCGCTGGTGGTGCCGGCGGTAGTGGTGCCGGCGGCCAGGCCGCTACGGGTGCTGGTGGCACGGCGGGTACCCAGGGCGTTGGCGGCAACGGTGGCGTCGGCGGCAACGGTGGCAACGGCAACGCCGGCGGGATCGGGTCGACCGGTACCGACGGTGTCACGGGTACGGCCGGTGACAGCACTGATCCCAACGGGGGTACCGGCGAGGCCGGGCACACCGGCGGGCAGGGCCTGGCGGGAGGCAACGGCGGCAAGGGTGGCCAGGGCGGTGCGGCGGGCACCGGGTCCACTGACGGCGTCGTGGGTGCCGGCGGAATCGGTGGTAACGGCGGGACTGGTGGCCAGGGCGGAACCGGCGGCAATGGTGGTACCGGTGGCGCGGGCTACGACCAACTCGGAGAGACCGGACTGGCCGGCGGCAACGGCGGCATCGGTGGCGCGGGTGGCACCGGTGGGCAGGGCGGTGCGGGCGGTACCGCCGGTGCCGGCGGCCTGAACGGGGCCGGCCTCGACCCGGCCGCTTCCGGAACGGGTGGTGCCACCGGGATTCAGGGTGTCGGCGGCAACGGTGGTGAAGGCGGCGTCGGCGGTGATGGCGCGACCGGCACTACCGGGTCCAACGGCAACACCGGTGGCACCGGTACGGCTGGTACGGCCACTGCCGCCGCTGGCGTCGGTGGTACCGGTGGCGACGGAATCGACGGTGGCACCGGCGGTAGCGGTGGGACCGGCGGCCAGGGTGGCGCCGCAGGTGTCGGCAGCACCAACGGCAACGTCGGCGCCGGTGGCCAGGGTGGCAACGCCGGTGACGGCGGCCTGGGCGGCAACGGCGGCGCGGGCGGTACCGGGGGCAGCGGTTTCAGCTCGCCGACACTGAGCGGCGCCAACGGCGGTACGGGCGGTACCGGGGGCACCGGCGGCAACGCCGGCCACGGTGGCGCAGCGGGCACAGCGGGCGCGGGCGGCCTCAACGGCGCCGGCGCCGACCAGGCCGCGTCCGGCACCGGCGGCACCACCGGCGGCGACGGGCACGCCGGTGTCGGTGGCGACGGTGGTGTCGGCGGCAACGGCGCGCAGGGGACCAACGGGACCTCGACGCTGGCGGGTGGCACCGGTGGGAAGGGCGGCACCGGCGGTACCGGCGGCCAGGGCGGCCTGGAAACCGACGGCACCAACCGCGCTCAACAGGGCGACGGCGGCGCGGGCGGTACCGGCGGTCAGGGCGGTACCGGTGTTGCCGGCGTGGCCGGCCCCGACGGCCTACTCAACGGCAGCCCGGGCGGTACCGGCGGCCAGGCCGGTGCGGGCGGTACCGGCGGCACCGGCGGAGACGGCTTCAACTCCGGCGTCGGTGGCGCCGGTGGCACCGGGGGTACCGGCGGCGCCGGCGGTAAGGGTGGCGACGCGACGGCCGCCCTGCTCGGCGCGCTGGGCGGCGGTGCCGGCGGTACGGGCGGCGATGCGGGCGCAGGTGGCGTTGGCGGTGTCGGCGGTACCGCCAACGGTGGAGTGGCTGGCGGTAACGGCGCAGGCGGTGATGGCGGCGTCGGCGGTGTCGGCGGCAAGGGCGGAAGTGTTCTCGCCGGGGTCGCAGGTGCCGGTGCCCAGGGCGGTCGAGGTGGCGGCGGCGGGGTGGCAGGAGTCGGCGGCGGCAGCGGAGCCGGCCAGGGCGCTGCCGGGGTCGGCGGCGCGGGCGGTGATGGCGGTGCCGGCGGCGATTCGGCTGTCAGCGTGGTCGGCGGCGGTGGTGGCACCGGCGGCACGGGCGGCACCGGCGGTGGTGCCGCCAACCAAGCCGGCAGTATCGCCGGCGAAGGCGGACAGGGCGGTCATGGCGGAAACGGCCTGGCCGGAACCGTCGGCGGTGGCAAGGGCGGCGTCGGCGGCACGGGCGGCGCGGCGAGCAACGCCGACGGCAGCATCGGCGGCGCCGGCGGAATGGGCGGCACCGGTGGTACCAACGTCCTGGGTGCGGCAACCGGCGCCGTGGGTGGCGCCGGTGGCACCGGTGGCGCCGCCGGCAGCGGGGTCGGCAGTGTGGGCGGTGCCGGCGGCATGGGTGGCACCGGTGGCAGCAACCTCGTCGGTGTCTTACAGGGCGGCGCGGGTGGTGCCGGTGGCACCGGTGGCGCGGCCGGCAGCACGGCGGGCAGTACCGGCGGTGCCGGCGGGACCGGCGGCACCGGCGGCAACAACCTTGCCGGTGTCGGTCTCGTCGCGGGAGCCGACGGCGGGGCGGGTGGCAAGGGTGGCTCCGGCACGGCGGCAGGCACCAACGGCGGCACCGGCGGCGACGGCGGTGCAGCCGGCGGCGGCCTGGTCAATGCCTTCTCCGGCAATGGCGGTACCGGCGGCGCAGGCGGCAACGGCGGTGTCGGCGGGACGGGTGGCACCGGCGGCGACGGCGGGGAAGCGGCCGGGACCGCGGGCCAGCCGGGCAACCCGCCGACCGGCAACACCGGCGGGGCAGGTGGGGCCGGTGCCCCCAGCCACCTCATCGTCATCGGCGGTTAGCGAGGCTCGACGGAGGAGAGGCGAAGCTGGACTGCCGAGTCAAGCCCGGCGGTTAGCGAGGCTCGACGGAGGAGAGGCGAAGCTGGACTGCCGAGTCAAGCCCGGCGGTAGCGGCACCTCGATATTCCGTCTCCTCGGCATATCGTGCAGCGCCGGTAGGCTCGCGTCATGTTCACCTTGCTGTCCGGGGTGCCCGGCCTTGATGACCTGCGCGGCGTCGCCCGTCGCATCGACACCGCCCGGCACCACGGCGTGCCCAACGGCGTCGTACTCGAACTGGACCTGCAGACGCTCCCGCATGAGACCGGCGCCTTCGATCCGCTGGCGCTGATCCGGTCCGGCGGGCAGCCGCCGGTGCTGCGCGATGTGGTGGACGCGATCCACCGCGCGGCCGACGACCCTCGGGTGGCAGGATTGATTGCGCGAGTGCAACTTTCGGCGGCCGCGCCCGGGGCGGTGCAGGAGTTGCGGGCCGCGATCGCCGCCTTCACCGCCGTCAAGCCATCCCTGGCCTGGGCCGAGACCTACCCGGGCACGCTGTCCTACTACCTGGCGTCGGCGTTCGGCGAGGTGTGGATGCAGCCCTCGGGGATGCTCGGACTCATCGGCTTCGCCACCAACGCCACGTTCCTGCGCGCCGCTCTGGACAAGGCCGGCATCGAGGCCCAGTTCGTGGCCCGTGGCGAATACAAGTCGGCCGCCAACATGTTCACCCAGGACTCCTACACCGACGCGCACCGTGAAGCCGACACCGCGCTGGTGGAAAGTCTTCACGCCCAGGTCCGAGCGGCCGTCGCCGAATCCCGCAACGTCGATCCCGCCGCCATCGATGCCTTGGCCGACCGGGCGCCGCTGCTGCGCGACGACGCGGTGTCGGCGGGCCTGATCGACCGGATCGGATTCCGCGACGAAGCCTACGATCGGATCGCCGAACTCGCAGGCGGCCAAGGGGATTCGCATGTCAGTGCGGACAGCGCGGACGCGCCGCCGAGGCTGTACCTGACACGCTACGCCCGCGCCACGGCCGACCGTTCGGCGACGCCCTCCCTGCCGGGCCGTAAAGACAAGCCTGCGGTCGCCGTGGTGACGGTGGCCGGAGCGATCGTCAGCGGCACCGGCGGGCCGCAGCTGTCGCCGTTGGGCAATCGCAACGTCGGGGGCGACACCATCGCCGCGGCGCTGCGCGAGGCCGCCGCCGACGACGACGTCGCCGCGATCGTGCTGCGGGTGGACAGTCCGGGCGGGGCCGTCACCGGATCGGAGACCATCTGGCGGGCGGTGCAGCAGGCCCGGGAGGCCGGCAAGCCGGTGGTGGCGTCGATGGGGGCGGTCGCCGCCTCCGGCGGGTACTACATCTCCGCGGGCACCGACGCCATCGTGGCCAACCCGGGCACCATCACCGGTTCGATCGGGGTGGTGACCGGCAAGCTGGTCGCCCGCGAGCTCAAAGATCGTCTCGGCGTCGGCACCGAGACGGTGCGCACCGGCGCCAACGCCGACGCTTGGTCGAGCAACGCCCCGTTCACCGCGGAACAGCAGGGTCAGGTCGAAACGCTGACCGACCTGTTCTACGACGACTTCGTGGCGCGGGTCGCCGAAGGCCGCAACCTGTCGACCGACGTGGTGGACGCGGTGGCACGCGGGCGGGTGTGGACCGGCGCCGACGCGGCCGAGCGCGGCCTGGTCGACGAACTGGGCGGACTGCGCACCGCGATCCGCCGGGCCAAGCTGTTGGCCGGGCTCGACGAGGATGCGCAGGTCCGCACCGTGTCTTACCCGGGCTCCTCACTGTGGGAGTTCGTCCGGCCCCGCCAGTCCAGCCAGCCCGCGGCGGGGCTGACCGAGGCCGTCGGCAGCCTGCTGATGCGGTCGCTGGCCGGGATCGTCGACCAGGCGGAACGATCGGTCAACGGCGTCCAGGTGCTGTGGCTGGGGGAGTCGCGCTGGTGAGCGCGTAACACAGAATCAACAAAACCCTTTCCCGACAGAAAAAGCTCGGAAACGAGCCTGTAACGAGCTCCACCCAGACTTACAGGCATGAAACGGTTACTGCTGCTGGCGGGTCTGAGTGCGATGGTCGGCTTGGCCGCACCCGCCCACGCCGCGCCCACGGGCGTCGACGGGCAGTTCCTGGCCACCCTTACCGGTGCCGGACTGAGCCACACCGGCAACGACCAGGCCACCGTGACGGCCGGCCGCGCGGTGTGCCAGCTGATGGACGCGGGACTGTCCCCGATGGACACCGTCGTCGCCGTGCAGACCACCAACCCCGGATTCAGCGTGCAGACCGCCGCGCAGTTCGCCGCGATCTCGACGGCGCACTACTGCCCGGAGCACATGTAACGGTCAGGCCTGCGGTCTGGCACCCAGCACGTCGCGGAACAGCGCCTGGCGCAGCGCGAGTTCGCGAGGGTCGCTGTAGAGGTGAAAGCCCAGACGGTTCATCACATAGGAGAAACCGACACCGGTATCGGGGTCGGCGAATCCGAAACTTCCGCCGAAACCCGGTGTGCCATAAGCCTTATCCGATGAACCGAAGGTTGCGCCGAACGCCGGTTTGGACATCCCCAGGGAGAAGAGGACCTCGACGCCCAGCACCTTGTCGCGTTCACCGCGGCTTGGGGGCAGCGGCATCGCGGTGAGTGCTTCGCGCACACCGGTGCTCAGCGGCAACGCGGGATCTGTGGTTGCCGCGGCGCCGTAGAGCCGCGCGATCGCCGAGGCCGTTGCGATCCCGTTGGCCGACGGGATCTCCACGGCGCGTACGTCGTCTCGGTTGTAGTCGCCATCCCAGGGTTTGATGTCGCGTGGCAAGGCGCTCGCCCGTGCCAACAGGCCGAACGGGTTGAAGGACGCGGCCAACAGGGCGGCCGGCATGACATTGAGGTGCAGCAGCGACTCCGCCCGTTTCCACTGGTGCAACAGCGCGACCCGGTCGCGCGACACCGAAATAGGCAGTCCGATATGGAGGTCCAATCCGAGGGGGCCGGCGATTTCGTCGGCGAAGAATCGGCCCAGGGTGCGGCCGGCCGGGTCGGTGCGACGGATGAGCTCGGATTCATACCAGCCCAGCGTGACCGCGTGATAGCCGTGCCGGGTGCCCGGTGCCCAGAATGGCTTCTGTGCGGCGAGCATGGGCGCCAATCGGTCCGGGTCGGCGACGTCGGCCAGGGTGGGTGCGGGCCGCAGCGCGCACAACCCGGCCTGATGGCCGAGTAGTTGGCGGACAGTGACGTCCCCCTTGCCGGCCTGGGCGAACTCCGGCCAGTGCTCTGCGACCTTGTCGTCATAGCCGAACAGTCCCCGCGACACCGCCAACGCGATGGCCAGGGCCGCCACACCCTTGGTGCTGGAGAAGACATTGACCATGGTGTCCGATTGCCAGGGGGCCAAGGCGACACCGTCGCGGTACCCGCCCCACAGGTCGACCACTTTGACACCGTCGCGGTACACCGAAACTGCGGCGCCGACCTCACGGCCGCCGGCGAGATTAGCGCGGAACGCGTCGGCGACCCTGCCGTAGCCCTCGTCGACGCCGCCGCTGATCAGGTCCGGTGAAACTTTGATTCTGAGCACCATCGGTGCGGTTATACCGCCGTCGGCGGTTGGTTATCGCCGAATCGTGGTTTTACCGGCTCCTGGATTTCTTCAATAGCGATATAGAAAAAATTAGCGTAATAACGGAAGAACCTGAGTTTTCCCTGGGTTTCTGCTAGCATCACGGCCAGTTAATCCGCTCAACTCCGGCGAGGGACATCGATCGTGACAACTATCAAGCAGTTTCTGAGTGGTGCGGTCGTCGCCGGCCTGGTTGCGGGTGCGGGCGCGGCAGTGGGGGCGCCGGCGGGGCTCTCGGCGCTGACCGCCGATTGGCTGCTGGCCGCCGAGCATGTGCTGTTGATCGGTGTCGACGGCGTCAACCTCTCCAAGATCCTGGAACACGCCTACAACGACGACAGCGGTTTCAAGACGGCGATGGATCAGGGCATCACCGGAGCCGCGACCGAGGTCAACCACACCACGATCTCCGGGCCGTCGTGGTCGACGATCCTGACCGGGGTCTGGGACGACAAGCACGGCGTGGTCAACAACCTGTTCCGGCCCGAGCCCTACGACAAGTGGCCGACGGTGTTCAACATGATCGAGTACTACAAGCCGGAGATCAACACCTCGGTGATCGCCGACTGGGACTACATCAACGGCATCGCCGGCGCGGGCAGCCACCCGGTCGACAACAGCATCTTCGTTCCCTTCACCAACAGCTGGGCCGACACCGACGCGAATGTCACCGCGCAGACCATCGCCCAGATCATGGCGACCGAGAACAACCCGGGCGACATCTCGAGTTTCCTGTTCTCCTACCAGGTTCAGGTCGACGAAGCCGGACACGAATTCGGCGGCGGGTCAAGCGAATACGCGCAGGCTGTGGTGAACACCGGCGTCAACATCCAGGAGATCCTGGCCGCGATCGCCGCGGTCAAGGCGATCACCGGCGACGACTGGTCGGTCATCATCACCACCGACCACGGCCACCAGCAGTCGCTGGGCTTCGGTCACGGCTTCCAGTCGCCCAACGAGACGACGCAGTTCGTCATCTTCGACCAAGCCGGTGATCATGCGAACGCCGGCAGCCAGAACCTGAACTACTCCATCGCTGACATCACGCCGACGATCTTGTCGCTGTTCGGAATCCCGATGCGCTCGGACTTCGACGGTGTCTCGATGGCGGACAACCCGACCGTCCTGGACGGCATCGTCCACCCCGTCGATCTCAAGCAGTCGCTGACCGACGCGATCGCGATGTTCGGCTACCCGAACATCGGCAATGACATCACGCTCGCGATCCGCACGGCCGTCACGTCCGTCCCCTACTACCTCAACGGAGTGGTCGAGGACATCAGCAAATACCTGCAGACGATCGTCGACCAGGACATCTTCTTGATCAGTGCACTGGCCGAGGGCGTCCAGTGGGTGGTCAACACCGTCGGTGGGGCAGTGGTCAACGTGACCGACGAGCTGGGCCGGGCGATCGCGTACATGACCGGGGCGGGAGTCATCCAGCCCACCGACCCGCCGCTGCCGGCGGGCTCCGCGGAGTTCACCGACGTGTGGGGACTGCTCGGCGGGGACCACAACCTCTCGTTCGACGGGCTGCTGGGCACCCTCGACCTGGCCTAGGCCTAGGTGCGAATGGCCTCGATCGCGACCGAATTGCGCAGCCGTGCCACGAGCTCGGTGTCGGGAAAGCTGCGGCCGTAGCCGGCGAAGACCTCGAGCCGGCTGCGGCCGCGCACCTGCCAGCCCTGTTCGGTCAGGTAGTCCGTGGCGGGCCGGCGTTCACCGGCGTAGACCAGGTTTGCGAAGTCGAGGTCCAGCCCATGCTTGGCGAAGCGCTGGGCCACCGACTGGTTCGAGTCGCTGAGCGTGGCGGCGCCGTCGGGGTGGTATTCGGTTGCCAGCCTGCTGCCCGGCGCGCTCAGCGCGGTGATGTTGTCGAACAGTCGGTCCTGCGCTTCCGGCGGTAGATAGACCAGCAGCCCCTCGGCGCTCCACGCGGTCGGCTTCGTATCGTCGAACCCGCTGCGGCGCAGCGCGGCCGGCCAGTCGTCGCGCAGGTCGACGGCCACCGTGCGAAGCTGCGCCGTGGGTTCGGCGCCGAGGTCGGCCAGCGTGCGGGTCTTGAATTCGATCACCTCCGGCTGGTCGATCTCGTACACGACGGTGCCTTGCGGCCATGGCAGCCGATAGGCCCGCGAATCCAGCCCGGAGGCCAGGATGACGGCCTGCCGGATGCCTGCCGCGGCAGAGTCCAGGAAGAAGTCGTCGAAGAACCGGGTCCGCACGGCCATCACGTCGGTCATCGGCCTGGCGGCGGCGCCGGCCTCCTCGGCCACCGCGGGCTCGAGTTCACCGTCGAGCAGGCGGGTGAAGAAGTCGATCCCGACCGCACGCACCAGCGGCGCGGCGAACGGGTCATCGATCAGCGGGTCGGGCTCCCGGCTGGCCAGTGCGCGGGCGGCGGCGACCATTGTCGCCGTCGTGCCCACACTGGACGCCAGGTCCCAACTGTCCCCGGGGGATCGTGCGCCGCCGGTGGGTGCCATCAGCGTCCTCCTCCCAGGACCGCACTGACATACGTCAGCCCGGCGTGACCGTCGGTGTCGTCGAGTTGCGGCAGCCCGTGCGCGGCGTACAGCTCGTTGACGGTGCGGCTGTCGAGTTGCCAGCCGCGTTCGGCGAGATACTCGGCGGCGTCATTGCGCTCGCCGAAGTAGATCAGCTCGGTGAGGTCGAGATCGACGCCGTGGTCGCGCATCCGGGCGGCTGACTCCTTCATGCGCCGGCGCGCGGCCTGCTCGCCGGCCGCGTCGAGTTGTGCGATGTTCTCTATCGCGACACGGCTCTGCGGCGCCGACAGGGCGGTGACGGTGTCCAGCAGCCGGTCCTGTGCGTCGGCGGGCAGATAGGCCAGGAGGCCCTCGGCGCTCCAGGCGGTCGGCTGGGCCGGATCGAAGCCCGCCGCTAGCAGAGCTGCGGGCCAGTCGTCGCGCAGGTCGACGGCGACGGCTCGGCGGTCGGCGGTCGGCCGGGCCCCCTGCTCGGCCAGCACCCGGGTCTTGAACGCGATCACCTCGGGCTGATCGATCTCGAATACGCGGGTGCCCGCCGGCCAATCCAGCCGGTAGGCGCGGGCGTCGAGTCCCGAGGCCAGGATGACGGCCTGCCGGATGCCCGCCGCGCCGGCGGCGAGAAAGAAGTCGTCGAAGAACCGGGTGCGCACGGCCATGTTGTCTGCCATCCGGGCGATACCCAGCTGGCCGTCGTCACCGAGATCGGCCACCTTCAGCTCGCCGGTGGCCAGCCGGGTGAACGAATCCATCCCGACCGCGCGCACCAGGGGCTCGGCGAACGGATCGTTGATCAGTGGCCGGTCAGTGCCGTTGCCGCGGGTGGCCATCGCGCGGCCGGTGGCCACCGCGGTGGCGGTGGCGCCCACGCTGGAGGCCAGATCCCAGGTGTCTCCAGGAAATCGGCCGGTGCGTTTCATATTCGAACCTCCTGCGGACGCCGGCGGCCAAGCGCCGGAAGATTAGTTAGCCGATTTAACGAGCCGCCGCCGACTGTACGCTTTCCATCTGACGGTTCGCTGACAGCGGCGTCCTACGGCAGGCCCGGCCCGCCGGATGAAGCTGTTAGTCTCGTAGACTGCTGACGCGCCTAAACAGGCACGCGTGGTCGCATCATGGTCGGCCGGTGTGTCGACGCGAAAACGCAGGACCACCCCAGGACTAACCGGGGCTGGAAACATTCCAGCCCATTGGCACGCCGCGACCGGACCTCGGCTGCGCAGGAGGAGAAGAGTGTTCTCGGCTTTCATCTCATCACTGCGGACGGTCGACCTGAGGCGCAAGATCCTGTTCGCGCTGGGGATCATCGTGGTGTACCGGCTGGGAGCCGCCATCCCCTCGCCAGGCGTCGATTACCAGAATGTGCAGCAGTGCATCAAAGAGGTCAGTGGCGGTGAGGCCGCACAGGTCTACTCGCTGATCAACCTGTTCTCCGGCGGCGCGCTGCTGCAGTTGACGGTGTTCGCCATCGGCGTGATGCCGTACATCACCGCGAGCATCATCGTGCAGCTGCTGACCGTGGTCATCCCGCGCTTCGAGGAACTGCGTAAAGAAGGCCAGTCCGGCCAGAACAAGATGACGCAGTACACCCGCTACCTGACGGTCGCGCTGGCGGTGCTGCAGGCGACCAGCATCGTGGCGCTGGCCGCCAATGGCGGTCTGCTGCAGACCTGCAGCCTGCGCCACGACATCATCTCCGACCACAGCATCTTCACCCTGATCGTCATCGTCCTGGTGATGACCGCCGGCGCGGTGCTGGTGATGTGGCTCGGTGAGCTGATCACCGAGCGCGGAATCGGCAACGGCATGTCGCTGCTGATCTTCGTCGGTATCGCCGCCCGCATTCCGATCGAGGGCAAGACCATCCTGGACTCCCGCGGCGGCCTGGTGTTCACCATGGTCTGCCTGGCCGCGCTGGTCATCGTCGTCGGCGTGGTCTTCGTCGAGCAGGGCCAGCGCCGTATCCCGGTGCAGTACGCCAAGCGGATGGTGGGCCGGCGCATGTACGGCGGCACCTCGACGTACCTGCCGCTCAAGGTCAACCAGGCCGGCGTTATCCCGGTCATCTTCGCCTCGTCGCTGATCTACATTCCGCAGCTGGTCACCCAGTTGGTGCACAGCGGCAGTGGCGGTGCGGGTAACAGCTGGTGGGAGAAGGCGGTCAGCACCTACCTGTCCGACCCGTCGAACCTGGTCTACATCGCGGTGTACTTCGGCCTGATCATCTTCTTCACCTACTTCTACGTATCGATCACGTTCAACCCCGACGAGCGTGCCGACGAGATGAAGAAGTTCGGTGGCTTCATCCCGGGCATCCGGCCGGGCCGGCCGACCGCGGACTACCTGCGTTTCGTGCTCAACCGGATCACCCTGCCGGGCTCGATCTACCTGGGTGTCATCTCGGTTCTGCCGAACCTGTTCCTGCAGATGGGTAACTCCGGCACCGTCCAGAACCTGCCGTTCGGCGGCACCGCGGTGCTGATCATGATCGGCGTCGGCCTTGACACGGTGAAGCAGATCGAGAGCCAGCTCATGCAGCGCAACTACGAAGGGTTCCTCAAGTGAGAGTCGTACTGCTGGGACCGCCGGGAGCCGGTAAGGGCACCCAGGCGGTGAAGCTGGCCGAGAAGCTGGGGGTCCCGCAGATCTCCACCGGTGACCTGTTCCGGCACAACATCGCCGAGGGCACCGAACTGGGCCGGCAGGCTAAGCAATACCTCGACGCCGGTGACCTGGTGCCGCCGGAGCTGACCAACGCGCTGGTCGACGACCGGCTCGACCAGCCCGACGCCGCCAATGGCTTCATCCTGGACGGCTACCCCCGCTCGGTGGAGCAGGCCGAGGCGCTGCACGCCATGCTGGAACGCCGCAACACCAAGGTGGATGCGGTGCTGGAGTTCCGGGTCACCGAGAGCGAACTGCTCAAGCGGCTCAAGGAGCGCGGCCGCGCCGACGACACCGCCGAGGTCATCCACAACCGCATGATGATCTACCGCGAAGAGACCACGCCGCTGCTGGACTACTACCAGGACGAGCACGAACTGCACGTGGTGGACGCCCTCGGCACGCTCGACGAGGTGTTCTCCCGCGCACTGAACGCCCTGGGTCGTTAAGTGATCGGACTGCCGAAGCGGCGCAAGGTGGTGCCGCATCGCAGCCCGGGTGAGCTCGACTCGATGGCCGCGGCAGGAGCCGTCGTCGCCGCCGCACTGGCTGCGGTGCGCGAGACCGCTGCCGCCGGGGTATCGACCCTGCAACTGGACGAGGTCGCCGAATCGGTGATCCGGGATGCGGGTGCGACACCGTCGTTCCTGGGGTACCACGGCTTCCCGGCGTCGATCTGCAGCTCGGTCAACGACCGGGTGGTGCACGGTATCCCGGCCGCGAGCGAGGTGCTGGAGCCGGGCGACCTGGTGTCCATCGACTGCGGCGCGATCCTGGACGGGTGGCACGGCGATTCGGCGGTCACCTTCGGAATCGGGACGCTGAAGACCGCCGACGAGGATCTGTCGGCGGCGACCCGCCAGGCGATGGAGGCCGGGATCGCGGCGATGGTTGCCGGCAACCGCCTCACCGACGTCTCGCACGCCATCGAAACGGCGGCCCGCGCCGCCGCGATGCAGTTCAAACGCGGGTTCGGCATCGTCGCCGGATACGGCGGCCACGGCATCGGCCGCGAGATGCACCTGGACCCGTTCCTGCCCAATGAGGGGTCGCCGGGCCGCGGGCCGCAACTGGTGGTCGGGTCGGTGCTGGCGATCGAGCCGATGCTGACGCTGGGCACCGACCAGACCGTCATCCTCGAAGACGAGTGGACAGTCGTCACGGCCGACGGGTCGCGTTCCGCGCACTGGGAACACACCGTCGCGGTGACCGACGGCGGACCCCGAATCCTGACGCTCTGACCCGCGTCTGTCCCGCGTGTCTTCGGCACGTGCGGTAAGAATGGGCGTGCCCGCTTCGCCTCCCGACGACGCCGACCCGATCGCACTGGCCCGCGCCAACTGGGAGCGGGCCGGCTGGGGTGAGGTCGCCGACGGCATGGTGGCGGTGACGTCGGTGATGCGGGCGCACCAGATCCTGCTGGCTCGGGTGGAGGCGACCCTGCGGCCCTACGACTTGAGTTTTTCCCGGTTCGAGCTGCTGCGACTGCTGGCGTTCAGCCGCTCCGGCGCGCTGCCGATCACCAAGGCATCCGACCGGCTGCAGGTTCACGTCACCAGCGTCACGCACGCGATCCGGCGGTTGGAGGCCGCCGGCCTGGTGGAGCGGCTGCCGCATCCCACCGACGGCCGCACCACCCTGGTGTCGATCACCGCTCGTGGCCGTTCGACGGTGGCGGACGCGACCGCCAGCCTCAACCGCGAGGTGTTCTCCGACATCGGGATGTCGGCGCAGGAATCCCGCACCCTGTCGAAGGTGATCGAGACGTTGCGGCGTAACGCCGGCGACTTCTAGCGATCAGCCTTAACCGGCGGATTCTCGCGTTGTCGGCGAAGGGATCGGGATGGTGGCGATGACGGCGGTGCCCGCACCGGGCCGCGACCGGATGTTGAGCCGCCCACCCACCAGTTCGGCGCGCTCGGCCATCGACAGCACCCCGTAGCCGCCCATGTCATCGCCACCCACCGGGTGCTCGAAGGTATCGAACCCCACGCCGTCGTCGACGATCTCCAGCCGTGCGGTGTCGGGGTCGGTGGCAACCGTGAATCGCAGCCGCACCGTGGTCGCCCCGGCGTGCTTGACGACGTTCTGCAGGCCCTCCTGGGCGATCCGGTACAGGGCCAGCTCGATGTGCTCGGGTAGCCGCGTCTCGTCCAGCTCCAGCTCGATGCGCGGCTGCGGGATCGACCGGGCGAGGCTGGCCAGCCCGCCGGACAGGCCCAGATCGTCGAGCACCGGCGGCCGCAGCCCGCTGATCGCCACCCGGGTCTCCTGCAGCGTCAGCCCGGCCAGCTCGCGGGCGGCCTCCAGCTGCGCCGACGCCTCGTCCGGATCATGGCCAACCGCCCGGGCGGCAGCATCGAGCCGGTAGGACAGCGTCACCAGCCGCTGGGAGATGCCGTCGTGAATGTCACCGGCCAATCGGCGCCGCTCGATCTCCTGCGCCTCGATCACCTGCTCGACGAACAGCTCGTGGGCACGTTCGCGGGCCACCAGCTGCCGGTGCAGCCGGGCCTGGTGCATGGCGCCGGCGATGAGCCGGCCGATCACCCGCAGCAACTCGACGTCACCGGGAGTGAATTCGCGGCGCGTCACGGTGTGCACGTTGAGCACCCCCACCAGCCCGCCCGGGTCGGTCTCCATCGGCACCGACACCATCGAGGTGAAGTCGCGCCCGCGCAGCGACTCGATCGGCAGGTAACGCGGATCGGCCTCCTTGTCGTCACTGATCACCACCGGCTCGCGATGGCGGGCGACCCAACCCGACACCCCCGACCCCAGGGGCAGCCGGATCTTGCCTACCTCGGTGTCGAACGGCGGGGTGGCGCCGGTCAGGGTCAGCGACCGTTCGGTGTCGTCGAGGACGTGCACGAAGCAGACATCGGTGCCGGTGGCCGCGGTGATCATCCGGGCTGCCGCAGCGGCCAGCGGCTCTACCCCGGGCCCGCTGGAGGCGGCCTGGATGAGTTCTCGCAGCAGGGCCAGCTCATGGTTGGCATCGACGAAGTCGCGCACCGCGCCGGGCTTGCGGGCGCGGGAGCGGTTTCCGCCGGCGGAGCTCACCGGTAGATGCCTTCGCGCAGTGCTGTGGCCACCGCGCCGGTGCGGTCGGAGACGCCCAGCTTGCGGTAGATCGAACGCAGATGGCTTTTGACGGTCTCGTCGCCGATCACCAGCTTCGTGGCGATACCGCGGTTGGACAGCCCGCTGACCATGTAGGCCAGGATCTCACTCTCGCGCTGGGTCAGGCCCTGGCGGGCGCCGGGCCAGAACTCGTCGCGCTGCAGTCGCGCCGCGGTGCCGGCCGCCCGGGCCGCCAGGCCGGGGTCGATCACCGTCTCCCCGCGGTGGGCCAACTCGATCTGATGCACCAGATCGTCGCTGCTGATGCTCTTGAGCAGGTAGCCGGTCGCACCGACGCGCAGCGCCTCGAACAGGTACTGCTCGTCGTCGTAGACCGAGAGCATCACGACCTTGCGTTCCGGGTCGCGTTCCCGCAGCGCCAGGCAGAGATCCAGGCCGCTCTCGCCGCGCATTCGCACGTCGCAGAGCACGACGTCGGGGTTGGTGTCGGCGACAACCGACAGTGCCTGCTCGGCATTGACGGCCTGCCCGACCACGTCGATCCGGTCGGCGAAGGCGGTGAGCATGGCTCGCAGCCCCTCGATCACCATTTCGTGGTCGTCGACGAGGACCAGTCGCACGGGCATAGCAAGACAATAGGGCCCCTGTCAGGCGGTTCGGTGATGCTCGCCGGAGTTGGCCCGAAGGGACGGCGGAGGTGAGCGGAAGCCGGGACCGCCGAGTAAGCGCAGGCGGTTCGGTGATGCTCGCCGGAGTTGGCCCGAAGGGACGGCGGAGGTGAGCGGAAGCCGGGACCGCCGAGTAAGCGCAGGCGGTTCGGCGGATGCCGGGACCGCCGAAATGGCACAGCCGCCGATTACCCCGTCCGAATCCCCCCAATGGGGGAGGACGGACGTGCCTGTTTTCGGCACCCTGTTGTTATGCAGATCACAACTGAGCTCGCGACATGGACCAGTGCCGGCCGCTCGTTCTGGTGGGACCAGGTGCCGACGGATGCCGAGGTTTACCCACTACAAGCGGTGATCTTCGACATCGACGCGCTTTCCGACGCCGACGGCGAGACCCGCTCCGGGCTGGTCGACCTGGTGCTGAGCCTGTTCGCCACCGGTATCTGGGTCGCCGTGGTGGGCGCGGGACCGCGCGACTGGGTGCAGGCGCGGGTGCGGGAACTGATCGGGGACGGCATGACCGAGACGGTCATCAGTGCCGACGATCTGACCGGCCCGGCCGGTGACGCCGAGCTCTACCGGCTGGCGCTGTGGGAGCTGGGCATCGTCGCGGGCGAGACGTTGGTGATCGCCGGGTCCGAGGCCGGCGCCCGGATCGCCTCGGCAATCGGCCTGCCGGCGATCTTCGCCGGGATGGCCGGCTACGACGGTCTGCAGGCCAACGGCTGCCGCGAGTTGCAGGCGCAGCGGGTGGTCGCCCGGTTCAGCTGCCGCGCAGCTGGTTGATCACGGCACCGGTTGGTTGACGCTGACGCCACCGGTCATCGACCATGACGTGGTGCGTCGACTGGTGATTCTGCTGTGCGCAGCTCTGTGTGCGATGGGCGTGACGTCGCTGACCGCGCCGCTTGCCGCGGCCGTCGTCGAACCGTGGTTCGGGAACGCGGTCGGCAACGCCACCCAGGTCGTTTCGGTTGTGGGAGTGGGTCATTCGACCGCAAAGGTCGACGTCTATCAGCGGACTGCCGCGGGCTGGGAGGCGGTCGCGGCCGGGATTCCGGCACACGTCGGCTCGGCGGGCATCACCCCGCAAACCAAGGAGGGTGAGCCGTCGACCCCGATGGGCTTTTACACCCTCGATTCGGCGTTCGGCACCGCTCCGAATCCCGGCGGCGGCCTGCCGTATGTGCAGGTCGGGTCCGACCACTGGTGGGACAGCGACTCGGGCAGTCCGACCTACAACACCATGCAGGTCTGCAAGAAAGCCCAGTGTCCGTTCAACACGGCGGCCAGCGAGAACCTCAACATCCCGCAGTACCGGCATGCGGTGGTCATCGGCGTCAACAAGACCCGCACACCCGGTGACGGCTCCGCCTACTTCTTTCACACCACCGACGGCGGGCCGACGGCGGGCTGCGTGGCGATTGATGACGCCACGCTCGTGAAGATCATCGCCTGGCTAAGGCCGGGCGCGCTGATGGCAATCGCGAAGTAGTCGCAGGTCAGTCGCTCAGCTGCCGCGCAGCTGGTTGATCACCGCGCTGAAGTCCTCGGCGCTGTGTTCGGCGGCGAACTCGCGGTAGATCTGCGCCGCGTGGCTGCCCAGCGGGGCGGACGAGCCGGTCGATGTCACCGCGTCCATCGCCAGTCCCAGGTCCTTGTTCATCAGCGCGGTGGCGAACCCCGGCTCGAAGTTCCGGTTGGCCGGCGAGGTGGGCACCGGGCCGGGGACCGGGCAGTTGGTGTGCAGCGCCCAGCAGTTGCCGGTCGCCCCGGTCATCACGTCGAACAGCGCCTGGTCGGCCAGTCCGAGCTTCTCGGCCAGCACGAACGCCTCGGCAACCGCCACCTGCTGGACGGCCAGCACCATGTTGTTGCAGATCTTGGCGGCCTGGCCGGCGCCCGTCCCACCGCAATGGATGATCTTGGCGGCCATCGGTTCCAGCACCGCCTGGGCCCGCTGCACCGCGTCTGCGTCGCCGCCGACCATGAACGCCAGCCGCCCGGCCACCGCGCCGGTGACCCCGCCGGACACCGGAGCGTCGAGTTGGGCCATCCCGTGCGAGCCGGCCAGCTCATGCACCTCACGGGCGTCGGCGACCGAGATGGTGGAGCTGTCGATGAACAGGGTTCCCGGCCGGGCCTCGGTGAGGATCTCGGCGTAACAGCTCTTCACCGCGTCCCCGTTGGGCAGCATGGTGACCACCGTGTCGGCGTCGGCCACCGCCTCGGCGGCACTCGCACAGACGATCACCCCGTGCTGCGCGGCGGTCTCGCCGGCCGCGGACGCCGGGTCGAAGCCGCGCACGGTGTGACCCGCGGCGACCAGGTTCACCGACATCGGCCCACCCATGTGGCCCAACCCGAGGAATGCGACCGTGCGAGTTCCCGGCATGTGTGCTCCTTACGCTGCTGCTGACTGGTTACTGGCCGGACCGGACGCGACCGGCTTCGGCCCGGCCGATCACCAGCCGCATGATCTCGTTGGTGCCCTCCAGGATGCGGTGCACCCGCAGATCCCGGACGATTTTCTCCAGACCGTATTCGCGCAGATACCCGTAGCCGCCGTGCAGTTGCAGGGCCTGGTCGGCGACACCGAAGCAGGCATCGGTGACGTAGCGCTTGGCCATCGCGCACAGCTCCACCTTGTCGGGGGAGCCGTCGTCGAGCGCGGACGCCGCCCGCCACAGCAGCAGTCGGGAGGTCTGAAGCGCGGTGGCCATGTCGGCGAGGGTGAACCGGATCGTCGGCTCGTCGAGCAGTGGCTTGCCGAATGCCTCTCGGTCGGCCAGGTAGCTGCCGGTTTTGTCGAACGCCGCTTGGCCGCCGCCCAGCGAGCAGGCCGCGATATTGATCCGGCCGCCGTTGAGGCCGTTCATGGCGATCGAGAAGCCGATGCCTTCACCTTCGGGTCCGCCCAGCATCGCCTCGGCGGGCACCCGCACGCCCTCGAAGACCACCTGAGCGGTCGGCTGGGCATTCCAGCCCATCTTCTGCTCGGCGGCGCCGAAACTCAGTCCGGGCGTGCCCTTTTCGACGATGAACGTCGAGATGCCCCGTGGGCTGTCGTCCCCGGTGCGGGCCATCACCACGTACACGTCGGAGACGCCGGCGCCGGAGATGAACTGCTTGACGCCGTCGAGCGCATAGTCGCCACCGGAGCGCACCGCGCGGGTGCTCAAGGCGCTGGCGTCCGAGCCCGCCCCGGGTTCGGTGAGGCAGTAGCTGGCGACGGAGTCCATCGACGCCAGCTGCGGCACCCAGGTCTTGCGCTGTTCTTCGGTGCCGTAGCTGTCGATCATCCAGGCACACATGTTGTGGATCGACAGGTAGGCGGCGATCACCGGGTCGGCGATCGACAGCTGTTCGAAGATGCGCACCCCGTCCAGGCGGCGCAGACCTGATCCGCCGGCGTCCTCGTTGCAGTAGATCGCCGCCATCCCGAGACCGGCGGCCTCGCGCATCACGTCGACCGGGAAGTGGTGGGTGGCATCCCATTCCAGTGCGTAGGGGGCCAGCCGCTTCTCGGCGAACGCCGCCGCGGTCTCGACGATCACCCGTTCTTCTTCGTCCATGGTGGTATTCACTGTTTCGGTCGTTATCCCATTGTGGGGATGTGGAATTCGGCACCGTCCTTGATGCCCGACGGCCAGCGCTGAGTGACGGTCTTGACCTTGGTGTAGAACTGGATCGATGCGGTGCCGTGCTGGTTGAGGTCGCCGAAACCGGATCGCTTCCAGCCACCGAAGGTGTGGTAGGCAACCGGCACCGGGATCGGCACGTTCACCCCGACCATGCCGACCTGCACCCGGGAGGTGAAGTCGCGGGCGGTGTCGCCGTCACGGGTGAAGATCGCCACCCCGTTGCCGTATTCGTGCTCGGACGGCAATGCCAGGGCCTCTTCGTAATTGGCCGCCCGGACGATGCACAGAACCGGGCCGAAGATCTCGTCGGTGTAGATCGACATGTCGGTGGTGACGTGGTCGAACAGGGTGGGTCCGATGAAATAGCCCCCGGCCAGGCTCTGGTCGGCGAACGTCAGCTCGTCGCTGCCCCGCTCACGGCCGTCGACCACCAATTCGGCGCCGGCTTCCACGCCCTGGCCGATGTAGTCGCGGACCCGGGCGAGGGCCGCCTCGGTGATCAGCGGCCCGTAGTCGGACTTGGGGTCCAGGCTGTGCCCGACCCGCAACTGGTTGACCCGCTCGACCAGCTTGGCGCGCAGGCGGTCGGCGGTCTCCTCGCCGACCGGCACCGCCACGCTGATCGCCATGCAGCGCTCGCCGGCGCTGCCGTATCCGGCGCCGATCAGCGCGTCCACCGCCTGGTCCAGGTCGGCGTCGGGCATCACGATCATGTGGTTCTTGGCGCCGCCGAAGCAGTGCGCGCGCTTGCCGTTCGCGGTGGCGGTCGAATAGATGTACTCGGCGATGTCGGAGCTGCCGACGAAACCGACCGCTTGGATGTCGGGGTGGTTCAATAGCGCGTCCACCGCCTCCTTGTCGCCGTGCACGACCTGGAAAACGCCGGGCGGCAAGCCGGCCTCGGTGAACAGTTCGGCCAGCCGCACCGGCACCGACGGGTCGCGCTCGGACGGCTTGAGGATGAACGCGTTGCCGCAGGCCAGCGCCGGGCCGGCTTTCCACAGCGGAATCATCGCGGGGAAGTTGAACGGGGTGATCCCGGCGACGACGCCCAGCGGCTGGCGCAGCGAGAACACGTCGATGCCCGGGCCGGCGCCCTCGGTGTGCTCGCCCTTGAGCAGGTGCGGGATGCCGATGGCGAACTCGATCACCTCGATGCCGCGCTGGATGTCGCCGCGGGCGTCGTCAACGGTCTTGCCGTGCTCGCGGGAGAGCAGCTCGGCCAATTCGTCCATGTTCTCGTTGACCAGGGTGATGAAGCGCATCAGCACCCGGGACCGGCGCTGCGGGTTGTATGCGGCCCAGTCCTTTTGGGCGGTCACGGCCACGGCGACGGCGGCGTCGACTTCGGCGGCGTCGGCCAGTGGGACCTTTGCCTGCACCGCTCCGGTGCTGGGGTCGAATACGTCGGCGGTGCGCTGCGAACGGCCCGCGACCCGCTTGCCGTCGATGAAGTGCGAGATCTGTGTTGTCATGCGTCATCCCCGTGACTGTGGTGGTGAGCCGGAACCGGCCCGACCCCCAGAATACTAGGACATCCTAGTAAATGCGAGGGGGGCGGCAGTCATTTTCGAACCGTTCGCGTGCCGGACTCGTTGTATTCATATCGGCGGTGCGCGGCCCCGCGGGAGGACCATGAGCAGACGACGTGACCAGCGCGCACTCACCATCGACCTGCGCGATGTGGTGCGCGAGTACCGGGTCGGCGATCAGACGGTGCGGGCACTCGACGGGATCAGCCTGCGCCTGACCGGCGGACGGTTCGTGTCGATCGTCGGGCCGTCGGGGGCGGGCAAAAGCACGCTCCTGCACCTGCTCGGCGCCCTGGACAGCCCGGATGCCGGCTCCATCGCGTTCGACGGCGACGAGATCGGCCGACTCGGCGACGAGGCGCAGTCGCGGTTCCGCCATCATCGGGTGGGGTTCGTCTTCCAGTTCTTCAACCTGTTGCCGACCCTGTCGGCGTGGGAGAACGTGGCGGTCCCGACGCTGCTCGACGGTGTCCGGATGGGCAGAGCCCGAGCCGATGCGGTGCGGCTACTGGACCGGGTCGGTCTCGGCGACCGCACCGAGCACCGGCCCGCGGAACTGTCCGGAGGCCAGATGCAGCGCGTTGCGGTGGCGCGAGCGCTGATGATGGACCCGGCGCTGATCCTCGCCGACGAACCCACCGGGAATCTCGACTCCACCACCGGCGCAGCGATTCTCGAACTGCTCGCCGAGGTGGCGCACGAGGGCGGACGCGGGCGGCTGGTGGTGATGGTGACCCACAACGCCGATGCCGCGGCGGCCACCGATCGGGTGATCACCCTGCAGGACGGTCGGGTCGGTTCCGACGCCGCGCTGGTCGCGCGATGAGACCGGCCACGGTGACGGCCGCCGCGAGCCGGCTGCGGGTGTTCAGCGTGCGTGAACTCGCCGTACACCGACGGCGCACCACCGCCTCGATCGCCGTCATGGCGGTCTCGGCCCTGTATCTGGTGGCGATCTTCGGCATCTTCGGGTCCATCACCGGATCGGTGAATCGGCTGGCCGATCAGATCGCCGGCATCGCATCCCTGGAGGTCTCGGGTATCACCGACGCGGGATTCCCCGACAGCATCGTCGCGGAGGTCGCCGCGGTACCCGGGGTGGCGACCGCGGCGCCGATGATCCGGACGTCGGCGGCCACCGCCGCCGGCCCGGTGCTGTTGTTCGGCGCGGATGCGAGCAGCGCCGCGCTGGAAGGTGCGTTGAAGAGCGCCGTCGGCGCACCGCCGGCGGCACAGCAACCCAACGGTGTCCGGGTCGGGCCGGGCGTCGATCATGCCGCAGGGGAGACGTTCGAGCTGGGTTCGGGGTCGGTGGTCGTCGCCGAGGTGTTGGCCGGCAAGCAGCTCGCCGACCTCAACGGCGGCCACTACGTGCTGGCTCCACTTGCGTTGGCGCAGAACGTCACCGGACGCACAGGGCAACTCGACTCGCTGCTGATCACCATCAAACCCGACGCCGACCTGGCAGCCGTGCGTGCCGCGGTCACCGCCGCCGTGGGTGGCCGGGCCGTTGTCGCGGACCCGAGCCTGCGGGCGGCTCGGGCCGGCGACGGGGTCAAGCTGATGAACTACATGGCGCTGATGGGCGCGGCGGTCGCGTTGGTGGTGGGCGCGTTCCTGATCTACACGACCATGACCATGGCGATCACCGCGCGCCGGCCGGTCATCTCCATGCTGCGGGCGATCGGGGGCCGGCGCGCCATGATCGTGCGCGACCTGCTGGCCGAGGCCGCGATCCTCGGGCTGATCGGCGGCCTCCTGGGTGCGGGTGCCGGAATATTCGCGGGTCGGATGGCGATCGGACGTCTGCCGCCGGCGATAACGCAGGGCCTGGAGGCCCGCGTCGAATACCTGTTGCCCGGCTACGCCATTCCGGCCGCGCTGGCGGCGACCGTGCTCACCGGTGTGGCCGCCGCCGCGATGACCACCCGGCAGGTCTACAAGGTCGCGCCGATCGAGGCCCTGGCGCCGGCCGGCGTGTCGGCGGCCGACGTCGTGCCCCGCTGGCTGCGCGTCGGGAGCGGGGTGGTGGCGCTCGCGGTCTTCGCGCTGTCGATCGCACTGGTGCTCGGGCGTCCGGGCACCCTGGCCTTCGCGGCCATGATCGCGCTGTTCTGCGCCGAGATCACGCTCGGATTCGCGCTCACCACGCCGATCGTGAATGCGACCGCAGCCACGGCCCGGATCTTCGGAACCGTTGGGGCACTGGCCGCCGCGACCATTCAGCGTGCTCCGCGGCGGGTGTGGGCCACCGTCATGACCGTGCTCATCGCAGTGATCACCACGGTGATGATCACCGGCACCAACGCCGACATGGTCTCCTCGGCGCGCGGCGTCTTCGCGCCGGCCGCGGGAGCCGACGTGTGGGTGAGCGCCGATCCGCCCGACAGCTATCCCACCGACCCGCTGCCGGGTGATCTCGCAGACAAGGTGGCCACGGTCCCGGGTGTCGCACGGGTCACCGAGGGCGCCGTCGGGTTCGCGGTGGTCGGCGGTACCCGCGTCCTACTCGACGGGTTCGCGCCGGGAACCCACGATCCGCTGTACCGCGCGCTCGCCCCGCCGCTCCGCGAGGAGGTGCTCACCGGCCGCGGCGTGGTGCTGTCGGCGAATCTCGGTAAGACGCTGCATGTCGGTGTGGGTGATCAGCTGGAGATGCAGACGCCGCACGGCCCGCGGCGCACGACGGTGCTGGCACTGGTGCCGTACTTCTCCACGGTCATCGGCACCGTCGGGATCAGCCTCGAACACCTGCGGGCGTGGTTCGACCGGCCGGTGGCGACCACGCTGCAGATCACCGGCTCTCCCGGGGTGGACCGCCGGCACCTGGTGGACGAGGTCCGTCGGGTGGTGCCCGCGCCCAACCACGTCTACGACGGCAACGCGGCGCTGGCCGGACTCGAGGCGCCCCTGCACCAGAGCATGTTCATCGCCAATGCGGTGTTGGTCATCGTGGTGGTCGTGGCCGCGGTCGCCCTGTTCAACACGCTGACGCTGTCGGTGCTGGAGCGGCGCCGCGAGCTCGGGGTCCTGCGGGCCATGGGAGCCAGCCGCCGGTTCACCGTGCGGATGGTGCTGGCCGAGGCGGTGGGCATCGGTGCCGTCGGCGGCGGGTTCGGGCTGCTGCTGGGCCTGCTGGACCAATGGCTCTACAGCCTGGTCAGCGCGGACATCATGAACTTCGCCGTCACCTTCCGGCCCAGCCCGATGGCGCTGGGGTTCACCCTCGGCGCGTTGGTGATCAGCCTGCTGGGTGCGCTGCCGCCGGCTCGGCGGGTGGCGCGGCTGAACATCATCGCGGCCGTCAGCATTGAATAGGGCCTAAAAGCCCAGCTGGACAAGCAAAGTGAACAGATCGGCGAACGGATCCGGGAAGGGAAGGGTGAACGAACTATCGAGGAACGGGAAGGCCGAACTCTCGAAGGTGTTCACCGTTGCCCCGGCCAGGCCGATGCTCGCGTCGCCCAAGCCCAAGGTCCCCTCGGGGTCGGCGCCGGACGTCAAAATATCGGTGAACAGTGGTGTTTGGATGGCGAACGCAATGTAATTATCGTCCGGGTCGGCCGCCGATGTGAGGGTGAGGATGCCGAGATCGTGAATATTGCTTATGAAGTCGGGGTCCGAGATCCCGTCGACGGGTTCTGACCCGAGGGACGTCAGGTCCGGGAACTGGAACCCGTCCAACGGTGTGGCCGAGAGCAGGCCCAGGTCGTCGGTGCGACTGGCCAATACGGTGTCCGTCGTCGAGACGCCGGCATGAGCACCGTCGGGTGCGGTGCTCATGGCGCCCAACGGGCTGAGCCCGACGGGCAGGACTACACCGGCAGCGGTGGCGAGGGCGAATAAACGGTTCATCTGAATTCCATTCTCACGGTGGTGAATCCCTGCAGATGTGGGGTACACGGCGGTGGCACCAGGGTGCGCGGGATTGGGCGCAGGGTGGTGGTGTCGAACCCGGCTGCGGCAATGGCGTCGATGGTGCGCCGGTTCGGCCGGCATCCGGACGCCAGCCACGACCACGGTCCGGCGATCAGGTCCTGGAATCGCCCCATGGTGCCGTCGCCGCGGACATGTTCCAGCACGACCAACCGGCCATCGGCCGTGAGCACCCGGCGGATCTCGGCGAGGGTGGCCGCGACGTCGTCCACCGAGCACAACACCAGGCCGACATGTACAGAGTCGAAACTGTTGTCCGGGAACGGAATCGACTCGCCGATCCCATCGACGATGTTGACCTTGACGCCATGCCGGCGCGCGAGCGCCGATGCCATCCGCCGCATCGCCGCCACCGGCTCCACCGCGGCAACCGACGTCACCGTCGGCGGAATGAACAGCAGGTCGGTGCCCGGGCCCAGGCCCAGCATCAGCAACCGGCCGCTCGCATGGCTCATCGCCGCCCGGCGATAGCGGCGATAGAACAACCGGTCGAAGACCGGCATACCGAGTCGATACACGTACGGGAACAATGGATTACCGTGTGTCATCGGCTGCCCATATCCAGTCGGTACGGCGGATATTCCTCACGCATCAGCGACACATAGACGGCCACCCGGTAGCGCCAGCGCACGATGCCCAGCAACAGGTCGAACAGGCTCGGCGACACCGTCCCGATGCACAGCAACCACCCCGCGGCGATCACGCACAGCACCTGCAGCAGCGGCTCCATCGCCCAGCACACGAGGATCTGCGGCAGCGCCAACGGCAGCCTCACCAGCACCGCCCACCTGCCGAGCCGTTCGGGATAGGCGACCTGCAGATCGGCGGGATAGTCGGGCCGAGACGCCAGCGCAAAAGGTGGGTACTTGTCGGTGGCGTTCATCGGAAACCGGTAATTCATCACCCGCCACGACCAGCGCAGCACCCCGACATTGAAGTCGAAGATGGGCCGCGGAAACCGCCCGGTGAACAGGATCGCCACGCCCGCAACGAGAGTCAGCAGCGGATACACCAGGTAGAGCCCGATCAGGATCGGGTAGTGCGGGGCGGCCAGGACACACCATTTGAGCAACCACAGCCAGCGCACCGGCGCGTCGATTTCGCCGCGGACCCGTACCGGATCATTCGGGCTCATCGTCACCGCCTGCTGATCGCGGCGCTGATTGCGGTGGCCATCCGGCGGTGGCTCGACCACCGCAGAAACATCGTCAGCGCCCAGGTGTGGAACCGATCCGGGATCAGCGCCGCCGGCCGCAGCACGGATTCGCCGTGGGACACCGGCAGTGACGCCACCCGCGACACCGTCGCTACCCGTCGCCTCCTGCTCCGCTCGTAGGTGCGCAGCGCACCCGGCAGTGCGGCGCGGCCGACGTTCGACAACGCCTGACGCAACACCATCGTGTCGAGCAGCGCCTGATTGGTGCCCTGGGCCAGCGTCGGCGGCATGGTGTGTGCCGCATCGCCGAGCAGGGTGAGCGCGCCGCGGCCCAGCGGCGGAATCGGATGCCGGAAATGCGGATACGGAGACGACGCCAGATCGTCCTCGGTCAGGGCGGCGAGGACCCGATCCGCCGAGTCGGACCATCCGGCGAACTGCGACCGGATCACCTCGATCGGGTGCTCAGGCCGGGAGAAGTCGAACGACCACGGCAGGTCGAACCACCACTGGACCTCGCCGCCGCCGGCCGGCCACAGACCGAGGTTCCCGTGCTCGCCGATGGCGATGAGCGCGACGTCCGTGTCGGCGACGTCGGGCAGGGTGGCCAGTCCCTGCCAGCTGCACCAGCCGGTCGGGTTGGCGTGGCGTGCCCCGACGACGTCGCGTACCCGCGAATGCAGTCCATCGGCACCGATCAGCACGTCGCCGTCGGCGCAGCTGCCGTCGTCGAAGCCGACGCGCACGCCCTGGTGGTTGGAGTGCACCAGGACCAGCCGGGCGCCGCAGCGGATGCGGTCGCGGGGGAAGCCGTCCAGCAGCCGTTCCAGCAGTACCCGCCGGGGAACCATCCGAACGGGCGCGCCCAGCCGGTCGGCCATGGCGGTCAGGTCCAGCGTGGCCAATGGACGGCCCGCCGACGTCACGACTCTGACGGTGGACAGTCGCTGACCGGCGCCGTCCATCGCAACGCCCAGCTGACGAAGAACGGTCGCTCCATTGGGCCAGATGGTCACCGCGCCACCGGCCGCCCGCACGTCAGGACCCTGCTCGAAGACGGTGACTTCGTGTCCGTCGCGAAGCAGTCCCCGCGCAACGGAGATGCCGCCCACGCCCGCGCCGACAACGAGGATCCGCGATGTCCTCACACCTTGAATCACGACGTGCGCTGCGCCGTGGTTCAGCTGGACCTCAGCACCAACTCGTTGTAGGCGAATGCGACCGATCTCCCCGGCGCGCCTTCACAGGTGGCACCTAGCGCCGGCCAGTACGGTTTAGGGTGCCAGGGCACCCCAGCGTTCGGGGGATGGCGGCCAACCGATGAGGCGGTGAGACGTTGACACAGCCCACATTCATCGGCGACGAATCACCCACCGTGTCGATCCCGGCAGCGTCTGCGGATCGGGTGGTGCGCATCGGTCGCCGGCAGGACAGCGACATCGTGGTCGCCGACCCACTGGTGTCCCGGCTGCACGCCACGCTGGTGTCCGACGCATCCGGCCTGGAGATCGTCGACAACGCCAGTATCAACGGCACCTTCGTCAACGGCCGGTGCGTGGAGCGGGCCAGGGTGCACGACGGTGACGTGGTCACCTTGGGTAACACCGACTTCACCGTCGCCGGCGGCACCCTCACGGTTCGGCCCGTCACCCACGACTCCGGCGGGGTCCAGGCCGATCAGCTCGGCCTGTCCATCGACGGTCACGAGCTCATCACCGACGTCTCGTTCGCCGCGCGACCCGGCACCCTGACCGCGGTGATCGGGCCGTCCGGGGCGGGGAAATCCACCCTGATCAAGTTGCTCGGCGGCGCAACGCAACCCAGCCTCGGTCGAGTCACCTTCGACGGCCACGACGTGCACGCTCAGTACGCGTCGCTGCGCTCGCGAATCGGGGTGGTTCCGCAGGACGACGTGGTGCATCGCCAGCTCACCGTCGAACAGGCGCTGGGGTATGCGGCTGAGTTGCGGCTGCCACCGGACACCTCCGCCGCGGACCGGCGCGCCGTCGTCGACGGGGTGATCGAGGAACTCGAGCTGACCCCGCACCGCGCCACGCGCGTCGACAAGCTCTCCGGTGGCCAGCGCAAACGTGCGTCGGTGGCGATGGAACTGCTCACCGGACCGTCGCTGCTGATCCTTGACGAGCCGACCTCCGGCCTGGATCCGGCGCTGGACCGCCAGGTGATGACGATGCTGCGCCGGCTGGCCGACGCCGGCCGGGTGGTTGTGGTGGTGACCCATTCGCTGACCTACCTGGACATGTGCGACCAGGTCCTGCTGTTGGCCCCCGGCGGCAAGACCGCGTTCGCCGGCCCGCCCAGCGGTATCGGCGCGGCGATGGGCGGCACCGACTGGGCGGACATCTTCGCGTTCGTCAGCCTCGATCCCGACGGCGCCCACCGCGATTTTCTGGTCCGCGAGCAGGCGACGCGGATACCCACCCGATCGCCCGCCGGCACTCCCGAGCAGCCCGGCCCGGCCGGTAGCCCGGCCCGCACCAGCGGCTACCGGCAGATCTCGAGCGTGGCCCGCCGTCAGGTGCGGCTGATCGTGGCCGATCGCGGTTACTTCGCCTTCCTGGTGCTGCTGCCGTTCATCCTCGGCGCGCTTGCGCTGGTCGTCCCCGGCACCACTGGCTTCGGGGTGGCCGATGTGCGCGGCGGCTCACCCGACGAAGCATCGGAGATCCTGCTGGTGCTGCTGGTCTCGGTGGCGTTCATGGGCACGGCGCTGACGATCAGGGATCTGGTGGGAGAACGCGCCATCTTCCGCCGAGAACAGTCGGTGGGCTTGTCGGCTTCGGCGTACCTGACCGCCAAAGTGGCGGTCTACAGCACCGCCGCGCTGCTGCAGACCGCGGTGCTGACCGCGATCGTTATCGCCGGAAAGGGCGCGCCCACTCAGGGTTCGGTGTTGTTGGGCAGCCCGATCGTCGAGCTCTATCTGGCGCTGGCGCTCACCGCGATCGTTTCGGCGCTGATCGGGCTGGGACTGTCGTCGCTGGCCAAATCGACCGAGCAGATCCTGCCGATGCTGGTGGTGGTGATCATGGTGTCGCTGGTGTTCTCCGGCGGCATGTTCCCGATCAGTGACCGATTCGGGCTGAACCAGATCTCCTGGTACCTGCCGTCGCGGTGGGGTTTCGCCGCCGGTGCCAGCACCGTCGATCTGACCGCTGTGGACCCGTTGGCCTCGCACGACCAGCTGTGGACGCACGCGGGCCGGTGGTGGCTGGCCGACATGATCATCCTGGGATTGCTGGGCGCGGTCTGGACCGGCCTGGTGCGGTGGCGGCTGCGGCTGCCCGTACGTCGCCGCTAACCCGCCTCCCAGCTGGGCAGAAGCCCGGCGGCGCGGACCTCGGCCAGCGACGGTGCGTCCGCATCCCGCTCGGAGAGCACCGGCGGGTGATCGGCTGGCCAGTCGATGCCGATTGCCGGGTCGGTGGCGCAGATGGTGTGCTCGCGCTGCGGGTCATAGCCCGCCGAACACAGGTACATCACCGTCGAATCATCTTGCAGTGCAAGGAATCCGTGGGCCAATCCGGCCGCCAGGTAGATCGATCGGCGGCCACGGGTGTCCAGCAGCACTGAATCCCACTGGCCGTATGTCGGTGAGCCGACCCGGATGTCGACGACGACGTCGAAGACCGCCCCCGACACGCAGGTGACGTACTTGGCCTGGCCGGGCGGCACCTCGGCGAAGTGCAGGCCGCGCAGCACCCCGGCGCCGGACACCGAGCAGTTGGCCTGCTGCAGGTCGAAGCTGTGCCCGGCGAACGCGGTGAACTCACGGTCGGTGAACCATTCGAAGAACACACCGCGGGAATCGGCGTGCTGCGCCGGGGTCAGCTCCCACGCTCCCGGGACGGCCAGTTCACGAAATGCCATGTCAGCGGCCCAACTCGGTGTAGCGGGCTTCGGCCGCGTCCTTCAACGGCGCCCACCAGGATTCGTTGGCGCGGTACCAGTCGATGGTGGCGCGCAACCCGGCCTCGAAGTCGGTGTGATCCGGTTTCCAGTCCAGCTCGTCGCGCAGTGCCGACGGATCGATCGCGTAGCGCAGATCGTGGCCGGGACGGTCGGCGACGTGGTCGAAGTCGTCCGGGTCGTGATCCATCAGCCGCAGAATCGCCTGCAGCACACTGCGGTTGTCGCGTTCACCGTCCGCGCCGATCAGGTACGTGCGGCCGGCGTGGCCGCCGGTCATGATCTGCCAGACGGCGGAGTTGTGGTCGTCGACGTGGATCCAGTCGCGCACATTGGCGCCGCTGCCGTACAGCTTGGCCCGGCGCCCGGTCAGCAGGTTGGTGATCTGACGCGGGATGAACTTCTCCACGTGCTGGTACGGCCCATAGTTGTTGGAGCAGTTCGAGATCGTCGCGTGAATCCCGTAGGAACGCACCCAGGACCGCACCAGCAGGTCGGCGGCGGCCTTGGTCGACGAGTACGGGCTCGACGGGTGATACGGGGTCGTCTCGGTGAACCGCCGCGGATCGTCGAGGGCCAGTTCGCCGTAGACCTCGTCGGTGGAGACGTGATGCAGCCGCACCCGATGGGCGCGGACCGCCTCCAGCACGGTGAAGGTGCCGATCACGTTGGAGCGCAGGAACGGCTCGGGGTCGGCGAGCGCGTTGTCCACATGGGTTTCGGCGGCGAAGTGCGCCACCGCATCGGTGTCCGGATCCAGTTCGCCGACCAGTTCGGCCACCAGAGCGGCGTCGGTGATGTCGCCTTCCACCAATCGGATCTGCTCGGCCACCGGGGCCAGCGACTCGCGGGTGCCGGCATAGGTCAGCGCGTCGAGCACCGTCACCTCGGTGTCGGGGCGCTGCGCGAGCGTGCTGTGTACGAAGTTGGCGCCGATGAACCCGGCGCCACCGGTGACCAGCAGACGCATGGGCTCAACCCTAACCGGACCGGCGCCGGGGATCGTCTTCGTTGCCTTGATGGGGAGCTTCGCCTTGATGGGGAGCTTCGTGGCGCAGCAGCTTCTCCGGGTGGTGGACCGCGTTGATTCGGGGCTGGCCGTGGTCCAGGTGCGGCGGCGGGATCCATTCGACCTCTCCGTCGGCTCTGATCCGGGTGGTCCAGCCGCCCGGTTCGACCAGCTTGTGGTCTGAGCCGCATGCCAGCGTGAGTTCGTCGATGCGGGTGCGCCGCGATTTCGCGTATTCGTTGGTGTGGTGGACCTCGCAGTAGAACGGCGACACCGGGCAGCCCGGGCGGGTGCAGCCACGATCCTTGGCGTACAACATGATCCGCTGGGCCGGGGAGGCCAACCGCTTGGTGTGGTACAGCGCCAGCGGCTTGGCGCCGTCAAAGATGGCGAGGTAGTGGCGGGCGTGCGACGCCAGCCGGATGACGTCGGACAGCGGCAGCCGGGAGCCACCGCCGGTGCGAGCGATCCCGGCGGCCGCCTCCAATTCGGCCAGCGTGGTGGTCACGATGATCGACACCGGCAGCCCGTTGTGCTGGCCGAGGTCACCGGAGGCCAACAGCCCGCGCAGGCCGGCCAACAGCCCGTCATGGTTGCGCTGGGCCGCACTGCGGGTGTCGGAGTCGATCGCGTCCTGGTCGGGAGTGCCGCTCACCACCGGCTCGGGCTGCTCGGGATTGCACATACCGGGTGCCGCCAGTTTGGCCAGCGCCGCTTCCAGGGTGGCGCGCAGCTCCGGGCTGATATAGCCCCGTAGCGCGCTCATGCCGTCCGCGTTCTGTGGTCCCAGGGTCAGGCCGCGACTGCGGGCGCGGTCTTCGTCGGAGAAGTTGCCGTCCGGGTTGATCGCGTCGGCGACCTTGTCGGCGAGCGCCGAGAGTTGTTCGGGGCCGAATCCGGTGGCGTGGCCGGCCAGGTCGGCTTCAGCCTGGTCACGCGTTGCGCTGTCCACCCACCCGGGCAGCTGATGCCAGAAGTTGCGGATGACCCGGACGTGATCGGTGTTCAGCGCGCCGCTGCGCTGCGCGGCCGCGGTGGCGGCCAGTACGGGGGGCAGCGGCTCGCCGGTGATTCCGTGCCGACGGCCTAGGTCTTGGGCGGTCTGGATCCGGCGTCCGGCTTCGGCCTGGGAGATGTGCAGCCGATCGGTCAGGGCATGCGAGAGCTTGCCGCCAAGCTCGGCCATGGTGGCTTGACGGGCCAAGGCATTGATGACGTCGTGTTCGACGGCCGGCAGCCGACAACGCAGCTTCTCGCAACGGCCGAGGACCGCGAAGCGCTCCGCGGTGCTGAGCGAATCGAGCGGCAGGTCTAGGACCCGATTCATGGCCGTGTCCAGGGCGTCGAACACTGCGGTCACGTCGCCCCAGTTGATCGAATGCATGTTCGAATTTTATGTCGGCGCCGACCGCCCGGGTCCGTCGGAAGGGCCGAGTGGGGGCAATCTGTGGAGAAACGGTCGACTGTGGATAACCTCAGCCGGCTTCGGGCGCGATGGTCATCGACGATTTTGGCGCCCGGCTTGTTAACGGGTATCGTGGGACGACGGTGCGGCGTCCGCATCGACTCTGGCGTGTCCAGTCTGAGATTCTTGGCGTTCTACCTGGAATTTCCTGCCACCGGCCCACGTTTTGTAGTCGTAGTCGACGCTGTGCCGTGGCGGGCGCATGCACACACCAGGGAAGCCAGACACGGAGGATCGCCGGAGAGCAATGGCCAAGAAAGACGGTGCCATCGAGGTCGAGGGTCGAGTGGTCGAGCCACTGCCCAATGCGATGTTTCGCATTGAGCTGGAGAACGGCCACAAGGTGCTCGCCCACATCAGCGGCAAGATGCGGCAGCACTACATCCGGATCCTGCCTGAGGACCGGGTGGTTGTGGAGCTGTCGCCCTACGACCTGACCCGCGGGCGCATCGTCTACCGGTACAAGTAGCTCCCCAAGCGCCCCAGTACGTCAACCAGCGATTAGAACAGGACCACAGCAGCCGTGAAGGTGAACCCCAGCGTCAAGCCGATCTGCGACAAGTGCAGGGTGATCCGTCGGCATGGCCGGGTCATGGTGATCTGCTCCGACCCGCGCCACAAGCAGCGCCAGGGCTAGCGGCTATCGCCGGCATCTGGCCAGGCGATAGCCCCGAGCAGCACCCCGACCACAACTGAATGCAGACCTCCCAGTACCACTGAGCTGGCTGGCATCTTTAGAGATGGGCCAGCTCGGCAACGCCCGGATCGGAGGCCGGGCCCCGGAGCTGTTTCGGCCGGGAACGGGCTGGGACCAACACCTCCGCTACGAAAGAGGGAATGCCACCCATGGCACGACTAGTGGGCGTCGACCTGCCGCGCGATAAGCGTATGGAGATCGCGCTGACCTACATCTACGGCATCGGCCGTACCCGTTCGAACGAAATCCTGGCCGCGACCGGTATCGACAAGGACCAGCGCACCAAGGATCTCACCGACGAGCAGATCACCCAGCTGCGTGACTACATCGAGCGCAACCTGAAGGTTGAGGGTGACCTGCGCCGCGAGGTGCAGGCCGACATCCGCCGCAAGATCGAGATCGGCTGCTACCAGGGCCTGCGGCACCGTCGCGGCCTGCCGGTGCGCGGCCAGCGGACCAAGACCAACGCGCGCACCCGCAAGGGCCCCAAGCGCACCATCGCCGGTAAGAAGAAGGCCAGGTAAGACCCATGGCAACGAAGAAAGCGACCGGGCCCAAGAAGGGCCAGAAGACTCGGCGGCGGGAAAAGAAGAACATCCCGCATGGTGCCGCGCACATCAAGAGCACCTTCAACAACACGATCGTGACGATCACCGACCCGCAGGGCAATGTCATCGCCTGGGCGTCGTCGGGTCACGTCGGGTTCAAGGGCTCGCGTAAGTCCACTCCGTTCGCCGCGCAGCTGGCCGCCGAGAACGCCGCCCGCAAGGCGCAGGAGCACGGCGTGAAGAAGGTCGACGTGTTCGTGAAGGGTCCGGGTTCGGGCCGTGAGACCGCGATCCGCTCGCTGCAGGCCGCTGGCCTCGAGGTCGGCGCGATTTCCGATGTCACCCCGCAGCCGCACAACGGCTGCCGTCCGCCCAAGCGCCGTCGCGTCTAGTCGGGTTCGAGGAGAAGAAACAACATGGCTCGTTACACCGGACCCGCCACCCGTAAGTCCCGCCGGCTCGGCGTCGACCTCATCGGCGGAGACCAGGCGTTCGAAAAGCGTCCCTACCCGCCCGGCCAGCACGGCCGCGCGCGGATCAAGGAGAGCGAATACCGTCTGCAGCTGCAGGAGAAGCAGAAGGCTCGCTTCACCTACGGCGTGATGGAGAAGCAGTTCCGCCGCTACTACGAGGAAGCGGTACGCCGCGGCGGCAAGACCGGCGAGGAGCTGCTGCGCATCCTGGAGAGCCGGCTGGACAACGTCGTCTACCGCGCCGGGCTGGCCCGGACCCGTCGGATGGCCCGTCAGCTGGTCAGCCACGGCCACTTCACCGTCAACGGCGTGAAGGTCGACGTGCCCAGCTACCAGGTGTCGCAGTACGACATCATCGACGTGCGGGACAAGTCGATCAACACCGTGCCGTTCCAGATCGCCCGGGAGACCGTGGGCGACCGCCCGATCCCGGGTTGGCTGCAGGTGGTCGGGGAGCGGCAGCGCATCCTGATCCACCAGCTCCCGGACCGCGCTCAGATCGTCGTGCCGCTCGCCGAGCAGCTGATCGTCGAGTTCTACTCGAAGTAACCCCATCGTGCCCGAGCTCTCGGGCGCGGAACCCTCGGATGGCATCAAATAGCGGGTGCCAGAAGGAGAAAGAACACCATGCTGATCTCGCAGCGTCCGACCTTGTCCGAAGAGGTCGTGGCCGACAACCGGTCGCAGTTCGTCATCGAACCGCTGGAGCCGGGTTTCGGTTACACCCTGGGCAACTCGCTTCGTCGCACCCTGCTGTCGTCGATCCCCGGCGCGGCGGTCACCAGCATCCGCATCGACGGTGTGCTGCACGAGTTCACCACGGTCCCCGGCGTCAAGGAGGATGTCACCGACATCATCCTGAACCTCAAGGGCCTGGTGGTCTCGTCCGAGGAGGACGAGCCGGTCACCATGTACCTGCGCAAGCAGGGCCCGGGTGCGGTCACCGCTGGTGACATCGTTCCGCCGGCCGGCGTGACGGTGCACAACCCCGAGATGCACATCGCCACCCTCAACGACAAGGGCAAGCTCGAGGTCGAGCTGATCGTCGAGCGCGGCCGCGGTTACGTCCCGGCCGTGCAGAACAAGGTGTCGGGTGCCGAGATCGGCCGTATCCCGATCGACTCGATCTACTCGCCGGTGCTCAAGGTGACCTACAAGGTCGAGGCCACCCGTGTCGAGCAGCGCACCGACTTCGACAAGCTGGTGCTGGACGTGGAGACCAAGAACTCCATCAGCCCGCGGGACGCGCTGGCCTCGGCCGGCAAGACCCTGGTCGAGCTGTTCGGGCTGGCCCGGGAACTGAACATCGAGGCCGAGGGCATTGAGATCGGTCCGTCGCCGGCCGAGGCGGACCACATCGCCTCGTTCGCGCTGCCGATCGACGACCTGGACCTGACGGTGCGGTCGTACAACTGCCTCAAGCGCGAGGGTGTGCACACGGTCGGGGAGCTGGTCGCCCGCACCGAGTCCGACCTGCTCGACATTCGTAACTTCGGCCAGAAGTCCATCGACGAGGTCAAGGTGAAGCTGCACCAGCTCGGTCTGTCGCTCAAGGACAGCCCGGCCAGCTTCGACCCGTCGCAGGTCGCCGGTTACGACGTCGCCACCGGCACCTGGTCGGCCGACACCGGCTACGACGAGCAGGACTACGCCGAAACCGAGCAGCTCTAAAAGAATTCCGTCCCGGCCCTACCTGATACGGGGGCCGGCCCCATTTAGGAGAAGTCGCAATGCCCAAGCCCACCAAGGGTCCCCGTCTCGGCGGGTCGTCCTCGCACCAGCAGGCGCTGCTGGCCAACCTGGCCACCTCGCTGTTCACCCACGGCCGGATCAAGACGACCGAGCCCAAGGCCCGGGCATTGCGGCCGTACGCGGAGAAGCTGATCACCCACGCCAAGAAGGGCACGCTGCACAACCGGCGTGAGGTGCTCAAGAAGATCCGTGACAAGGACGTGGTGCACTCGCTGTTCGCCGAGATCGGCCCGCACTTCGCGGACCGCAACGGCGGCTACACCCGCATCATCAAGGTCGAGGCGCGCAAGGGCGACAACGCCCCGATGGCCGTGATCGAGCTGGTCCGGGAGAAGACGGTGACCTCCGAGGCCGAGAAGGCACGTAGGGCCGCTAAGACTGAAGCCAAGGCCGAGAAGGCTGCTGAGAAGCCTTCCGAGAAGGTCGAGGAGAAGGTCGAAGAGTCGGCCGAGGTCGAGGCCGAGCAGGTCGAGGAGTCAGCCGCTGAGGCTGAGGCTCCCGAGGCCACCGAAGCCACTGACGAGTCCTGAGTCCGGGGCCGAAGTTCGGCTTCGGCTCGATATCGCCTACGACGGCACCGATTTCGCCGGGTGGGCGGTACAGAATGGACAGCGCACCGTCGCCGGCGTTCTCGAAGAGACGCTGGCGACGGTGTTTCGCGTTCCGGTCCGAGTGTTCGGAGCCGGCCGCACCGACACCGGCGTGCACGCGACCGGGCAGGTGGCTCACGTCGACATCCCCGAAGATGCGGTCCGGCACGGTTATTCGCGTGGCCAGCGGCCCGACGAGCCGGAATTTCTGGCGCTGACGCGACGACTGGCGCGGTTCCTGCCGGTCGACGTCCGGGTGCTCCGGGTGGGGCGAGCGGCGCCCGATTTCGATTCGCGGTTCTCGGCGCTGCGGCGTCACTACGCCTATCGGCTTTCCACGGCGCCCTACGGGGTGACACCGCAGCAGGCCCGCTACGTCACCGCCTGGCCGCGTCCCCTGGACGTCGAGGCGATGGCGCAGGCGTCACAGAACCTGTTGGGGCTGAACGATTTCGCGGCGTTCTGCCGTCATCGTGAGGGCGCCACCACCATCCGCGACCTGCAGCGGCTGGACTGGGTGCGCGACGGTGATCTGGTCACCGCGCACGTCACCGCCGACGCGTTCTGCTGGTCGATGGTGCGCTCGCTGGTCGGGGCCGTGCTGGCGGTCGGCGAACACCGGCGCAGCGTCGCCTGGTGCGCCGATCTGCTGAGCGCCGACCGCCGCTCCAGCGACTTCACCGCCGCACCGGCGCGCGGCCTGACTCTGGTCGGGGTCGACTACCCGCCGGACGACCAGCTAGCGGCGCGCACCGTGATCACCCGGGACATCCGTACGCGCTGAGCTACAGCAGGCCGGCCACGAACGAGGCGGCCTGATTGGTCATGCCGGGCGTATATCCGGAGTGCGCGGAGAACAACCGCCCCGGCGAGCAGATCGGGTCGCCGTCGTTGCACAGGTCGATCGTCTTGAACCCGTAGGACGGGCTGTTGGTCAGCGGCTGCCCGATCTTGCTCGACGGGTTGCCGAACACCGCGACCGCCGCGACGTGGTCGGCGGCCTCCGGCGGCAGCGGCGCGGTGAACCCGAAGCCGGGCACCGGGGCGGCGGCGATGATGTCGATGACCGCCGCACCTTGGGAGTAGCCGCCGAGCACCAGGCGGGTGCCCGGGCAGTTCTCCACCATCCACATGACGTGCCCGCTGGCGTCGTTGGCGCCGTCGGCGGCCCGGCCGAAGTCGTAGCTGGCCGGGTAGTTCACCGCGTAGGCACCGACTGACCGCGACGTCCGCCCACGCAGGGCGCCGACGAACGCGTCGCCGACCCGGCCGAGACCCGGCGAATCATTGGTGCCGCGGGCGAACACCACCTCGACATCGGGGCAGCCGTCGGCCGAGGCGGTCGGCATGGACGACGGGGCCGGGTTGATCAGCAGCGCTGCGGCGACGGCGGCGGCCGCCAGGATGCGGTATGCCTTCACAGGGAAAGATCTTAGCGAAGCAAAGGCTTGATGAGCTAACTAACCCTGTCGGTGCAGGTCAGGGCGCCAGCGGCAGCGGCCCGGCCGACGGCCCGGCGGCCCGCAGCCGGCCGGCGACGAAGTTCGCCGCCTGGCTGGTCAGCGCGGGGATGTAGCCGTCGGTGTGGTCGGTCCACTCGTTGCCGGGGCCTTCGTGGCAGATCGGGTCGCCGGGGTTGCACAGGTCGAGGGCCTTGGAGCCGAACAGCACGCTCTGCGAGCTGATCGGGCCGCCGCTGCGGACCGCGGGGTTGCCGAACGCCACCACTGCCACCACCTGGTTGGCGTACTGAGCGGGCAGCTGGCTGCCCCAGCTGATACCGCCCACCTGGGTGCCGGTGACGATGTCGATCACCGAGGCGCCCTGCGAATATCCGCCCAGCACCAACTCGGTGTCCGGGCACACGTCGGCCGCTGCCTTGACGCGCTTGATCACATCGTTGGCACCGTCGCCGCCGCCCAGCTGCAGCCGGCCGGCGGGGTAGTTGACGCCGTACTCGTCGACCTTCTTGGAGGTCTGCTGGCGCAGCGAATCGATGAGCGCACGGCCCACCCGGCCGACGCCGGGCGGCTCGCTGGTGCCGCGGGCGAAGATCACCTCGACGTCGGGGCAGTCGTAGGCCGCCGCCGAGGGAATCGCACTCGGCGCCACCGCCGGGACCATCAGCAGCGCGCCCGCCATCAACACCGCCGAAAAAATGCCGTTCAACCGAAGAAAACGCATGGGGGAAATCGTACCGAAACCGATTTTCGGAATGGCCAGCCCTGTGGATGGCCGGGCACCCGTCGCCCGGCCCGCGGCTAGCGTCGGCGGCACTGGAGACGGAGGCGCATGACGAGACGTTCCGCGACAAGGCTGCAGGTCAGCGCCCACCGATACCTGGCCCGCCGGATGGAGCGTGCGCTGCGATGCGGGCAGCCGGCCGGCGCCCCGGCGCCTGGCGGGAACGCACTGGCCGCCGGAGCTCTGGTCAGTGTGCTTGCGCTGGCCGGTGCCGTGGTGCTGGCCGTGGTGCGCCCGCAACCGGACCTCGGCGACGCGCCGATCCTGCTGGATCGCGCCTCCGGGGCGCTGTATGTCCGGATCGGCGACACGGTGCACCCGGTGTCCAACCTGGCCTCGGCCCGCCTGATCGCCGGCACCGCCGCCGACCCGCGGCCGGTGGCCGGGACGGCGATCGGCCGGACCCGGCGCGGACCGCCGTTGGGCATCCCGGGTGCCCCCAGTGCGCTCGGCCCGGCGTTGGAGGCGAACGCCACGTGGTCGCTGTGCGACGACGGCGCCGGAGGCACCACCCTGCTCGCCGGGATCGAGCCGCCGGCGTCCGTGCTCATCGAGCCACCGGAGGCGGTGGCGGTCGTTGCCGAGTCCGGTACCGCTTATCTACTGCGGTCCGGACGGCGGATTCCGGTCAACCCGGCCGAGCCGGTGCTGGAGTCCGCCCCGCCGCGGCGGGTGTCGGGGCTACTGCTGAACGCGGTGCCGGAGGCCCCGCCGGCGCAGCTCACAGATTCTGGCGAGCGCCTAGCGGTGTTGCCTGCCCCCGCGGTGACGCTGTGCGTGCACTGGCGTACCGATGATGCGGCCGGGATCACGCTGTCGGCCGGGGTGGGCCCGCCGCTGCCGGCCGGTGCGGCGCCGACGGTACTGGCCCAGGCCGACGGGCCGGGTCCCGCCCTGGACGCGGTGTACCTGCCGCCGGGCCGCAGTGCCTTCGTGCGGGGCGCCGGGGCCAGTGGTCAGCCCGGCGGCGCCGCCTACCTGATCGCCGAGACCGGGGAGCGGTTCACCGTCGCCGATGCCGGGGCGGCACGCGATCTGGGGCTGCCGGCCGTGCCTACCGCGGTCCCGTGGCCGATGCTGGCCGGGCTGCCGGCCGGTCCGCTGCTGGGACGGCAGCAGGCCCTGTCGGTCGGCGACGTCGTATCCCGGCCACCACCCGACCGGTGATCGAGGCCAGCAGGACGACGAGCAGCACGGCGGTACCGGTACCCGCGGCGCGCAACCCGGAGACCGTGGGTTCGGGGGCCGGCTCGGCGGGCGCGATGATCGGTGCGCTGGTGGCCGGCTTGACCGGGCCGGGCGCCTCGGATCCGACCGCCGCCAGCGGGTCGATCACCCCGGCGCCGACGAAGTCGTCCCGGCCACCCGGTGGGTGGTGCGCGGTGGCCTTGATCCGGTCCATCACCTGCCGCGGGGTCCAATCCGGGTGGCGGGACCGGATCAGCGCCGCCAAGCCACTGACCACCGGCACGGCGAAGCTGGTGCCGCCGGTGGCGGTGGCCATCGCGTCGCCGACGGTGCTCAGCGACAGCACCGCCTCGCCGGGCGCGGCCACGTCGACCCATGGACCGGCCCGGGTGAACGCCGACGGTGCGCCGTGCGCGTCCACCGAACCCACGGTCAGCACGTAGTCGTCGTACCAGGCCGGGCTGACGATCATCGGCTCGCCGGCGGCGCATCCGTCGTCGGCGTTGCCGGCGGCAGCCACCACGACGGCGTCCTTCACCTCGACCGCATAGGCCAGAGCGGCGCCCAGCGCCCGATCGTCCAGGCCGGAGCCGACTGGCCGGCAGGCCACCGACGAGATGTTGATGACCGACGCGGCCAGGTCGGCCGCGGTGCGCACCGCCTTGGCCAGGGTCTCGACGTCGCCGACGCCCGGTGGCCCGTCGGCCGCGCCGAATCTGTTGCTGGACTGACGGATACCGATCAGGGTGGCCAGCGGTGCGATACCGCTGAACCGGTCGGCGCCCGGATCGGGCGCAGCCCCGATGATTCCGGCGACCAGGGTGCCGTGCCCGTCGCAGTCCTGGGTGCCATCGCCGGTGGACACGTAATCGCCGCCGCCCACCAACGCCGGCAGCCGCCGGTGCGGTGTGACGCCGGTGTCGATCACCGCCACCCGCTGGCCCGCCCCGCGAGCCAGGGCCCAGACCGCTGGCAGGTCCAGCCCGTCGAGTTGAGTGGGGACCAAGCCCGGATCCAGCGTCGGCACCGTGCAAACCGCCCGCTGCAGGGTGCGGTGCGCGGGCGCGGCCGGCGCAGGGGAGGGCAGCCGGGTGCTGTCGATCGGGGGTGGCGCGACCGCATTGGCCGGGGGCACACACTGTGTCGTCCCCGCGATCACCGCAGCCCCTACGACTCGGGCGATACGCGGGGTCCGCACGCCTCAGCCCAGGCCCAGCCCGCGAACGGCGCCGTAGACACCGCCGACCCAGCAGGCCAGCGGCACCAGCGAGCCCAGCGTCAGGCTTTCCAGCACTTCGGCGCCGCGCCGGACCGGTGCGGAAGCGGCCGGCGCGGCGAAACCGGCGACCAGCGCGGTCCCAGCCAGCGTCACGGCCACCACCGCCGGCCACAGCCCGGGATCCACTGTCAGCAAGGCGATCCCGATCGCGGCGAATCCAGCTGCCAGCAGCGTCGCGATCTGCCGGCCGTCGGTATGCGAGCGGGCCCGCAACATCAGGGCCGCGCCGGCCGCCGCCGTGAACACCACACCGACGAACCGCGGCACCCCGGGCACCGGCTCCCCGACGGCGATACCGGCCGTGCCCACCACCATCGTCGCCGCAGCGCCGGCCACCAAGCCGGTCAACAGGTCGTGCGTCTCACCCACCGGGCCGCGCACCATGACCGCGACCCGGCCCGCCACCCGGGCCACACCGACCGCGACCACACCCGCCGCCGCACCCACGGTTCGAGCCGAGATTCCGGATACCGCACAGGCCATCCCGGCGACAGCGGTCAGCACCGCCAACCCGGCCAGGCAACACAGCATGGCGCGCGCCGCCGCGCCGCAACCGCTCGACGGCACCGTCAACGACGCCACGGTGCCGGCTGCGGCGATCGCCAGCAACGCATTCGGGGCGCCGGGGCCGCCGGGGACCGCAACGAACCCGGCGACCCCGGCCAGGCCCGACGCCGTCAACGCGGCGGCCAGGCGGCGCGCCGACGGCGTCCACGGGCGTGTTGCCGCCCGCACGGTAGCCGCGAGCTGCTCGGCGGGGTCGTCGAACCGCGGCTCGGTCACCGTGTCCTCGGCGCGGGTCAGAACAAGCACCGTTCCATCGCGGATACCGTGCTGCGCCAGTGTCTTCGAGCCATCCAGCGGCGCCCGGCCGGGACGGGCGAGTCGATATGGCCGCAGCGGCTGGCCGGGCCGGTGCGGCAGCAGGTCCACGACCGAGGCGATCAGTGCTGCGACCGGCACCCCCGAGGGCAGTGCCAGATCGGCGTGCCCGGCATCGGAGTGCACCGCGACCCGACGCAGTCCCGAATCCGCAGCCAGCACCTTGGGCCTCCTTCTTTCGTCTCTGCCTGGGGCGCACGCTAGCGCGCTGCGGGCCCGGACGTTTTCGGTCTTCCACAGCTGACTTGCCGGTCGATTCCGGGCTGCTTACGGTGTGCCGATGACCGAGCACGGACGCATCGCGGGCCGGCCGGAAATGCCGCAATCCGGTGAAATCGCGGTTGTCGCACCACCATCGGTGCCGGCCCCGGAATCCGGGATGGCGCTGACCCGGCTGCTGCCGGTGGTGATGACGGTCGCGATGCTCGGCGCGGCCGCCGTGATGTACCGTTCCGGATCCCCGCTCACCCGCAGTCCGGTCTTCGCGTTGCTGCCCCTGATGATGCTCGCCTCGGCGGTGGCGGCCGCGCTGGCCGGACGAAAACGAGGTCACGCCGGCGATATCGACGACGACCGCGACATCTACCTGGATTACCTGGCCGGGCTGCGGGATTCGGTGACCGCGACAGCGGCGGCCCAGCAGTCGGCGCTGTGCTGGGCGCATCCTGACCCGGAGGTGCTGTGGATGCTGGCCGGCGGCCCCCGGATGTGGGAGCGGCGGACCGGCGACACCGACTTCGGCCGGGTCCGGGCGGGGATCGGGCCGGCCGCCCTGGTGACCCGACTGGTGGCTCCACCGAAGGATCGAGGCCAGCACACCGACCCGGTCACCGATGCGGCGCTGAGCCGCTTCCTGGAAACCCACGTGACGGTGCCGGACGTCCCGATCGCGGTGCCGCTGCTGGGGGCGCCGCCGCTACTGCTGGTGGGTGACGGCGATCGGGCGCGTGGGCTGTTGCGCGCGATGTTGTGCCAACTGGCCGCCCTGCACGGCCCGGACACCGTGTCGATCGCGGTGGTCGACACCGCCTCGGCAGGCCACTGGGATTGGCTGAAGTGGCTGCCACACCACCAGATTTACCCCGACCTGCCCGCCGCCCAAGCCGCATTGACGGGCCGGCGCGCGGTCGTGGTCGTCGACGATCATGCGGGGTTGTCGGTGGTCGACGCCGCCGGGGGCGCCGGTGCCGTGCGGCGATTGCTGGTTGGCGAACACGGCCGACCGGACTTCCTCGGCGTCGCCGATGCGGTGGTGTGTGCGCAGCGGTTGGCCGGGCACCGGGTGGCAGAGTCCAACAGCGGAGGCGCGGGCGGTTGGGCCCAACTGCTGGGCATCGGCGACATCGATCGGTTCGACCCGGTCGCCGGATGGGCTCGCACACCCGGTCGGCTGAGCGTGCCGGTCGGCACCGATCCGGACGGAAACCCGGTGCATCTGGACATCAAAGAAGCCGCCGAGCGGGGGAGCGGTCCGCACGGACTCTGTGTCGGCGCGACCGGCTCGGGCAAATCGGAGTTCCTGCGCACCCTGGTGCTCGGCATGACGACCCGACACTCCCCGGAGGAGCTGAACCTGGTCCTGGTCGACTTCAAGGGCGGGGCAACCTTTCTCGAATTCGATCAGACCGCCCACGTCGCCGCCGTCATCACCAACCTCTCCGACGAGGCGCCCCTGGTGGAACGGATGCGCGACGCACTGTCGGGTGAGATGCACCGGCGTCAGGAGTTGTTGCGCGCGGCGGGCGTGTCCGGTATCACCGGCTACACCGCGGCCCGCCGGGCCCTGATCCCCCCGGCGTTGCCCGCCCTGCCCGCGTTGCTGGTCATCGTCGACGAGTTCTCCGAGCTGCTCGACCAGCACCCCGACTTCCTGGACACCTTCGTCGCCATCGGCCGGCTGGGCCGCTCCTTGGGCTTGCATCTGCTGCTGGCGAGCCAACGGCTCGAGGAAGGTCGGCTGCGCGGCCTGGAATCGCACCTGTCCTACCGGGTCTGCCTCAAGACCATGTCGGCCGCCGAATCCCGGCTCGTGCTCGGCGTGCCGGACGCCTACGAGCTGCCCAGCATTCCCGGGGCCGGATTCCTGCGGACCGCCGACGGCGATGTGACCCGATTCCAGGCGGCGTTCGTCTCCGGGGCGTGCCCCGTCCCCCGGCCGGCCCAGCGCGAGGCGCGACGCTTCACCGCGGCCCCGAGCGTTCCAGCCGCGACGGAAGCCGACCCGCCCAGACGCACTGTGCTGCAGGCGATGCTGGCGCGACTGGACGGCCACGGCTCGGCGGCACGGCGGGTGTGGCTACCGCCGCTGGGGGCATCGCCGGAATTAGGGGAGCTGCTCGGCGGCGAGCACCCCGACCTGAGCGTGCCGATCGGCGTCGTCGACCGGCCGTTCGAGCAGCGGCGCACCCCGCTGTCGGTCCGGTTGGACGGCGCCGCCGGGCACGTCGCGGTCGTCGGCGCCCCGCAGTCGGGCAAGTCGACGACGCTGCACACCCTGATCGCCGCGCTGAGCGCCACCCACGATGCGACTCGGGTGGCGTTCTACTGCCTGGACTTCGGCGGTGGAGCGTTGAGCGCGCTGGGCGGGCTGCCGCAGGTGGGGTCGGTGGCCGGTCGTGGGGAATCCGACCTGGTCCGACGCACCGTCGCCGAGATGGAGGCGATCCTGGAACGGCGGGAGGCGCGGCGCGACCGCGGCCCGGCCGATCATGTGTTCCTGGTGATCGACGGGTGGCCCGGTCTGTGCCGCGAATTCGATATGGAGGCAAGGATTGTCACCCTGGCCGGACGGGGTCTGTCCTATGGCGTGCATGTCGTGTTGTCGGCATCGCGGTGGACCGATGTACGACCCGCGTTACGCGACCTGATCGGCACCCGGATCGAGCTGCGGCTGGGCGATCCGGCCGAATCCGAACTGGATCGCCGGCAGGCCCAGCGGGTGCCCCGGGACCGGCCCGGGCGCGGCCTGACTTCCGACGGCTCGCACATGCTGGTGGCGCTCCCCGATGGCTGGGAACCATTGCGCGGCAATGCCGTGGTACCGCCGATCGGAGTGCTGCCGACCGTGGTGGAGCGAGCGACGCTGACCCGGTTGGTCGGCCACCAACCGGTGCTCGGCATCGATGAACGCGGACTGGGCGCTGTCGCAGTCGATTTCGAGCGCCAGCGGCATCTTCTGGTCCTGGGTGACAATGAATGCGGCAAGACCGCGACGCTGCGCACCCTGTGCCGAGAACTGATGCGGACCCACACCGTCGAACAGGCACAACTGCTGGTCGTTGATTATCGGCGCGGTCTGCTCGGCGTCGTGGAGACCGAATACCTGGCCGGCTACGCGATGTCGGCTCCCGGGCTGAGCGCGCTGTTGCCGGGACTGATCGACCGGCTGAGCGCGAGGATGCCCGGTGCGGATCTCACCTCGCAGCAACTGCGCGATCGGTCCTGGTGGTCCGGGCCGCAGCTGTATGTCCTGGTCGACGACTATGACCTGGTGGCCACCGCCGCCGGCAACCCGCTGACGGCGTTGCTGGAATACCTGCCGCACGCAGGTGATCTCGGGTTGCACCTGGTGGTGGCCCGCCGCAGCGGCGGGGCGGCCCGGTCGATGTACGAGCCGGTGTTGGCCGCGTTGGGCGATCTGGGCGCGATGGGGCTGGTGATGAGCGGCGACCCCGGCGACGCACCAATGATCGGTTCGGTCCGACCGGGGCCGCTGCCGCCGGGGCGCGGGGTCCTGGTGACCCGTGCCGATGGTGAGCGGCTCATCCAGGTGGCCTGGGAACCGTGACGCACCGGGCCGTCATCGAGGTCGGTCCGGCGACTGTCCGTCGGTTATGTTGCGGCGCGGTTGAATCAGCGGGTTCCGCGGCGGCACTGGAGTGGATCGACGACCCGGTCGCGTTGGTAGACGGACAGCCGGTCAAGCTGCCGGAGCTGTTGCGCAGCGTGCTGGCCTGCCTCGAGCTCACCGCGACGATCGAGATAATCCACCCGTCGTGGTGGCCGGCCCGGCGGGTGCAGTTGGTCACCGCCGCGGCACGAGGCCTGGCCGGCGACGTCACCACCCGGACGCGGGCGGCAGTGCTGGCAGGCACAACCCACGGCGTCGTCGTGGAGATCGCGGGTCGTCTGGTCGCCATCACCGGCGCCAAAACCGTTGCCGAGCCTCGTGTCGGCCCGCCCGGCGAGGTGGCCGCTGCGGTGGCGCGCCGGGTGGTTGCCGAGCGCCCCGCCACGGTGGTGATCGATGCAGCCGGCGGGGCCGGGGCATTGGCGGCACTGATCGCCGAGAAGCTGCGGGGTGCGGCGTCAGTGACCGTGGTCGAGGAACTGCCGGCAGCCACAGAACCGGACACCGCTCCAGAACCCACGTGCGAACCGGCGCGCACCCGCGGCCGGATGAGGCTGGTCACCATCGCCGCCGCGCTGGGTGTCGTCGGGCTGGGCCTACGGGTCCACCACGACGCGGCACCCTCGATCGCGGTTACGTATCTGGTGGAGGGCCGGGTGGCGGTACAGGTGCCGGCGGACTGGCCGGTGCGCCGGGTCACCGGTGGGCCCGGATCGGCGCGGGTGGAGGTGGCCTCGCCCACCGACCCGCAGTTGGTGCTGCACCTCACCCAGGCGCCGGCGGCCGGCGACGCCCTGGCGGTCATCGTCGAGCCGTTGCAAAAGGCCCTGCAGCTCGCCGATGTTGAAACACCAGGGGTATTCGTTGATTTCGATCCGGCCGGCAGCAGCGCAGGCCGTCCCGCGGTCACCTATCGGGAGGTTCGCGACAGGCATCACGTCCAGTGGGCGGTGGTGGTCGACGGTGCGGTGCGCATCGGCATCGGCTGCCAGAGCGGGCCGGGTGGCGACGACGCGCTGCGCCCGGTGTGCGAACAGGCGGTGCGCTCCGCCCATGCCGTCACCTGAATCCCGGTGTCACAGAACGTCAAATGGGAGGAGCCTTTCGCCACTGACTCGGTGAGGCGCCGTGTTCCTGGCGGAACTGCCGGGTGAAATAGGCCGCGTCGGGCAGTCCGACCCGCGCGCCGATTTCGGTGATCGACAGCCGGGTATCGGTCAGCAGGCGGCGGGCTTCGCGCATCCGGCGTCGGGTGATCCACTCCAGCACCGTGCGGCCGGTGCGGCGGCGTACGACGGTGGTCAGATGTCCCGCCGATACGGAGACCTCACGCGCGACGTCGCGCAGCGACAGTGGCTCGGTATAGCGCCGGTCGATGGTTTCGAACACCTCGGCCAGCAGCGGCTCGTCGCCGTGACGCGGCTCGCCGACGGTGTCGCCGGCCGCTCGGGTGAGCCTTACCAGCAACAGGGTCAGAAGCGCCGACACCGTTTCGCGGTGTCCCTCCCGCCGGTTCACGAGTTCCGATTTCATCGCGTCGAGCGTGGCGACGAACGACGGACGCTCGGCGGCAGGCACCTCCAACCGCAGCAGCCCGCCGTCCCGCTCGTGCAGGAACAGACGCAACAGCGGATGTGAGCGCCAGGTGAGCCATGGAGACGTCGGGTCGGCGCCGACCGCGGCTGGATCGAAGAACACCGCGACACCGTCGTCGGTGCTTTCCACCCCCGCCGGATCTACGGTGGCGCCCAGCGCGACCACGTAGACGACCCCGGTCGCCCGGTCGTACCACAGGGCCGGGAAGTTGTGGATCTGACCGTGCTCGCAGAGCCGTTCCCGCCCGACGCGGGCCACCACCACCGGCGGCGTCTGTGGGTCGATCGGATATTCGTAAACGTGCACGCCGGCGCGCGCACGCACCAATCTAGCCGTCCTAAGCATTCGGCCGACGATAGTCCAAACCCGCGAAAAATTGTCCTAACTCGACTTACAAACGGCGGATAGCCTTAGTGCGTGCTGAATGAGATAGCTGATGATCTTAGCGTTTGCGCAGTTCAGGCGTCACGCATCCATTATTTCCAGCATCGACCTGAGAAACACCTGCGATCATCCTGACCCTTACGCGTGCGTCAGCTAGCGCTGAATCCCAACCCCTGGCAGTCGCCACAACCTTGAGGAGACATCCCTTGCGTACAACTATCCGCCCCTACGCCACCGCGGGTGTCGCGATCGTGGGCGCCGGCCTGATCGCCGCCACCCCGGTGGTCGCGCCGCTGCCCGCGATGGGCACGGTGCACGATGTGGCGCTGACGGCATCCAGCGCGTGGGATGAGGTGTTCAACGCGGCGTCGCAGAACATGACGCAGCTGCTCAACAACTACTACCTGGCGCCGGGCATCGCGTTTCAGCAGTTCATGGCCAACCAGAACGACTACGCCCAGCAGCTGCTGGATGACCCGACGAACCTCACCTATGTCACCGAGCAGATTCGGCACAATCTCGATGGCCTGCTGACCGGGTACACGTTGGCCAACCCGAGCCAGGAAACCCTGGAGATCGTCATGAGCCACACCCTGGCCGCGGGCGATGTGTCGACCTTCTCGATGGGTTGGTATGACCTGTTCGCCGGGCCGTTGTCGTCGCTGATGGGGGGGATGTTCCCGGCGGATCTCATGCCGATCATCCACTTCGCTTCCTCGCCGCTGAGCGGGCTGATCATGGGCTCGCTGGGGCCGTGGATCGCCCCGGGGGTCGCGCTGCTCAACAGCATCAATGATGGCGACAGCTTCTCCGACACCCTGGCGAACGTGTTCGGCGCCTCGCTCAATGGCGCCACCCTGAACCTGGACAGCATGCTGCCGATGATCAACGAGGCCGCCGGCGACATGTTGCCGGAAGGGATGGGGATCGGGCACTTGGAGATCGCGTTCGGTGGGTGGCTCACCGGTGGCCACGTGGCCATCGACCCCTACCAGGTGCTGGGCGCTGACGGCGAGGTGGTGGCCGAGACGCCCGCGGTGGGCGGTTCGATCCTCAACAGCGTCGGCCTGGAGCTCACCGGCGCCCCGGTGATCGGCAGCCTCAACATCGGCAGCAATGCGATCGGCCCGTGGGGGGCGATGCTGGGTCTGGGTCAGACCGTCGGCGCGTTGTTGGGCTCTGGCTGGGATGGCAAGGGTGCGGTGCCGGTGACCCCGCCGCTGGCCGGAACGGACCTGCCGCTGATCACTGACCTCGATGATGGCGGTGCCGGTGGTGCCGCGGCCGGCGACTGGTTCGCCGACTTGCTGGGCGGGCTGGGTCTGTAACCCCCGCCAGATCGAAACCTGCTATCCCTAATCGACTTTCACACGAGAGGCATTCGCGCATGACTCACAGCAAGGCCGCATCGCGGCGTAATCGGATGATTGGTGCTGGCAGCACCGTGGCGGCGTTTTTGGCGTTCGGTGTGACGCCGTTGGCGCCGGCGCCGGCGGCTCAGGCGGACTTCTTCGAGGACCTGTTCAGTTTCGATTGGATGGTTCCGGCCGCTGACGTTGATGTTTCCGGTTCGGCTGAGGCGTTTGATCTGTCTGGTCTGATGGGCGACTTCAACGCCGTCAACTTGTTTGATCAGTTGTTCTACTCGCCGATGCACATGCTCACCGAGGCGTGGATCAATAACCCGTTCGGGGAGATGGTCAACGGTGCGATCAACACGATGGCTGGGCAGTACCTGATCGGTGACGGTATCGATGGCACCGCGGAGTCCGTCGATGGCGGCCACGGTGGTTTGTGGTTCGGTGACGGCGGGGCGGGCTGGTCCAGCGATGTGGCCGGGGTTGCCGGCGGCAACGGCGGTAACGCGATCGGCTTCGGCAACGGCGGCGACGGTGGTGACGGTGGTGCGGGTGCGGCCGGCGGTGACGGTGGTATCGGCGGGGTCTGGATGGGCCACGGCGGCGACGGCGGCGCCGGCGGTGCCGGGACGGTCGGCTTCCTCAATGGCGGCGCCGGTGGTGACGGCGGTGCGGCGATGGCCTGGATGTTCGGCAACGGCGGAGCCGGCGGCGCCGGCGGCCAGGGTGGCGACGGCGCCAAGGGCAGCTTCGCCGACGGCGGCACCGGCAACGGCACCCAGGGCGGCCGCGGTGGCAACGGCGGCACCGGCGGCGTCTCCGGTTACCTGTTCGGCAACGGCGGTGCCGGCGGGGCCGGGGCCGCCGGCGGCAAGAGCGGTGACGGCGCCGACGGCACCGCCGACCACGTCAACGGCGGCGCCGGTGCCGGCGCCAGCCAGTACGGCGGGGGCCGGGGTGGCACCGGTGGCGCGGCCGGCGCCCGCGGCTCCAATTTCTACAACGCCCCGTTCTACGGCCAGGCCGGCCAGGTCGGTGACGGCGGCAACGGCGGGGCCGGCGGCAACGGCGGCGACGCCTTCAAGGACGCCAATGGCAATTTCCTCGGCAACGGCGGGGCCGGCGGCATCGGTGGCTTTGGTGGTGACGGCACGCACGGCGGCAACGGCGCCGACAGCGGTGACGGCGGCGCGGGCATCATCGGTGGCTCCGCCGGCGACTACGCCGGCTACGGCGGCAACTCCCTCGGCGACAACACCGGCGGGCACGGCGGCAACGGCGGTACCGGTGGCGACGGCACCGGCGCGGTCGGGATGACCGGCGTCGCCGGCAACGGCGGCTCCGCCGGGTCCGGCGGTGCCAGCGTGACCGGTACCGGCGGTGACGCCGGCCAGGCCGGCGCGGGCGGCAACGGCGCCACCGACGACAACACCATCAAGACCATCGGCGGGCGAGGCGGCTACGGCGGCACCGGCGGCGCCGGCGCCACCGCCGGGGCCAGCACCGACGGCGGGGCCGCGGGCATCGGCACCTTCAAGGGTGGTGACGGCGGCGGCGGCGGCGCCGGCGCCGGCGCCGTAAACGGCGGGGCCGGCGGCAACGGCGCCGACGGCGGCATCGCCACCGGTTGGAAGGACGCCGACGGCGTCATCTGGAGCATCGGCGGCAACGGCGGCAACGGCGGGGCCGGCGGCTCGACCACCGTCAACATCCTCACCGGTGGCATCGGCAGCGGCGGCGACGGCGGTCAGGGCGGAAACGGTGCCAACGGTGCGACCGGCCCCGGCGTGGTCAGCATCGGTGGTAACGGCGGCAACGGCGGCTACACCGATAGTTGGGCCAGCGGCAACGGCGGTGCCGGCGGCAACGGTGGTGACGGTGGTAACGGTGGCAACGGCACCGCCTCCGGCGGCAACGGCGGCACCGGCGGGTTCGGTGGTACAACCACCAATGCTGCTGCCGGCGCCGGCGGCAACGGCGGCAACGGCGGCAACAGCGGTGGTGTGCAAACCCCCACCAACACCCTCGGCATCGGGCCCAGCCACGCCGGCAACGGCGGCGTCGGCTCAGCGGGCGGCAACGCCCAGGGCACCGGCGTGGCCGCCGTCGGCGGTACCGGCGGCAACGGCGGTAACGGCGCCGGCAATGTCAACGGCGGCAACGGCGGTAACGGCGGTGTCGGCGGCAACGGCTCCGACGGTGTACCCGGCTCGACCGGTAACAACCCGCTCACCGGTGCCCCCGGCAAGGTGGCCGGCGGTGACGGCGGCGACGGCGGTAACGCCGCCGCGGGCGGTCAGGGCGGCAACGGCGGCACCTCCGAGAACGGTGTCGGCGGCAACGCCGGCAATGGCGGGACCGGTGGCCGCGGCGGTTATGGCGGCGCCGGTGGTCCCGGTGGTGTCAACCCCGACACCGGCGCCGGTCTGGCCGGCGGCAACGGCGGTGACGGCGGTGACGGAGGTGCCGGCGGCGCGGCCGGCACGGCCGGCAACGGTGGAGCCGGCAACGGGGCCGCCGGTACCACTGGTGCCGGTGGTGCGGCCGGCCCGGCCGGTGTCGCCGGCCCCGGTGGCGCCGGAGACCCGGTCGGTGCTGACGGCAACCCCGGCAACCCGGGCAACCCGGGCTAGCCTCAATACCCCTCGGCGCGGTCGCCGGGTCCCTTACGGGGCCCGGCGATCGCGTCGTTTTGTGGACCGTCCCTCTTGCCGCGAGCGTGCAGGTTTGTACAGAACACGCCGCGCAGAATCGTGCATTTGTGCACGCTCGCGCCGTCGCACTGCAACGTTTAGAAGATCGCCCCCACCAGCATGAGCGGGGCCAGTCCGACCAATGCCGCCAGTGGTTCGCCGATCGCGTCGAGCGGGTTGCCCGCGGCCATATTGGTGTTGAAGAGTTCCAGGGCCAGCGGGGGCAGGGTGAACAACAACGCGCTGGCCATGTCGATTGGCGGGAGGCCGGTGTGGGTGAACGACAACTCCCCGAAGCCCTGGGTGAACCAGTTCGCGGCGCCGGACAGGAACATCGAGAGGTAGTTCGAGATGTCGTCCGGTGATCCGTCGAGGTTGAACGCGGCTATGGCGGAGTTGATGATCGGCCCGAGTACGTAGTCCATCGTCTGTGGTGAGATCAGTTGGTAGTTGGCCGGATTCATCAACGTGTTGAACGCGTCCTGGACCCCTTGTTGCAGGCCGTTCATCAGCGCTTCGGGAACCTGGTCCAGGACGCTTTGGGGTGGCAGGAACCCCAACGGAGTGGGCACGTCGGCGAATCCCGGCGACCAGCCGTGGTCGATGCTGCCGTAGCCCAGATTGACCAAGACCGACAGGGCGGGCTGCAGTAGATCCGCCAGCGGATTGCCGACGAACGGAACCAGTCGCAGCGGGTCCAGCAGCGGCAGGCTGGCCGACTCGATCATGAAGTAGTTGGTCAGCGAGTCCGCCGACGTCGGGAGTTGGATCGCGTTGTCGATCTGCTCCGGTGTCAGTCCCAGGTAGGCGATGTGGTTGAAGACGATGCCCAGATAGGCATTGAGAACGGACAGGAAGTTGATCGGGTACTTCGGGAAGTCGGCGAACCCGTCGTATTCGTAGGTGTAGGAGTTGGTCGGAGAGACATCCGAAGGTGCCGCACCGCTGAACGTCAGGCCCAGGCTGGTGGCGTCGGGAGTGTTGCCCTCCGGGACCGCGAAGCGTTCCAGCATGCCGCCGTTGGGATTGCTGGGGTCGCCCAGCAGCACGAAGTGCACGTCCTTGGGGTCCACACCTTCTGCGGCCAGGCGCGACATCAACAGCGAGTCGATCGTGGAACTCTGCGAATAACCGCTCACCACAACGGGATTCTCGGGGGTGACGCCGCCGGCGGCGATCTGCGCTTTGATCGCATCCAGGATGATCTGCTGGCCCCGGGCCGCCGAGCTGTCGAACGTCATGCTGAACGGGCCGGTGAACGGATACAGCGATTCTGGTGTGGTCACCGGCTGTAGGTCCCCGGTGAACCCGTGCGGTTGCAGGTACAGCTTGTCGAAGGCGTTCAACCACCCCTGACTGGGTGTCGCCACGCCGCTGGCGCCCATGATCAGCGCGGTGCCGTCCCCGAGTGATTGCTCGACGCTGGTGAGCTGGACAGCGCGGGCCTGGGTGTCGAGTGCCGGCGGCAAGACGATCAGACCGGAGACGACGATGCCGGTAGCCAGACACCCATGAACAGCAGCTCGCATTTCCCCTCCTTGGCGCCTTAAGGCGCTGTTTAGCGGATTCTGTTCTTGATCTCATTCGGTGGCAAGGGGAACGTTGCCGCAATCGGATGGAACCGAACGCGCCTTGTCGCAGTCGAACCACATAACAGCGATCCAACGACAGGGGCAGATGTGAGCACATCCACCACACTCAGTGCCGACTTCGACGTCATGCGCGCCGTCGCCGCGGCCACCGACGCCCGCAACGAGGAAATCCGGGGCATGTTGCAGGCCTTCGTCGGCCGGATGCGTGCCGTGCCGCCGTCGGTCTGGTCCGGTCTGGCGGCAGCCCGGTTCCAGGACGTGCTGGATCGTTGGAACGCCGAATCGCTCAGCCTGCACCACGCGCTGGCGCGCATCGCCGAGACCATCCGCCTCAACGAGCGCGCACTGCGTGAGGTCGCCGAGACCCACTCGCACCACATCGCCGCCGCCGGTGACGGAATCTGAGGGGCCGACCATGGATGCGGCACTGTCGTACAACTTCGACGAAATCGAGTACGCCGTCCGCCAGGAGATCCACTCCACGGCCGCCCGGCTCAACGGCGCACTGGAGGAGTTGCGGTCTCAGATCGCGCCCCTGCAGCAGGTGTGGACCCGGGAGGCGGCCGGGGCCTATCACGCCGAGCAGCTCCGATGGCAGCACGCCGTCAGCGCGCTCAACCAGATCCTGTTCGACCTGGGCAGGGCGGTGCGCGACGGCGCGGCGGACGTCGCCGACGCCGACCGGCGTGCTGCGGGAGCTTGGGGGAGGTAGGAGAGACCACCCCCGAACGCGGTGTGGCCCCGATCGGAGGAGAGCCGACGGGGCCACACCGGCTCAAGATTCCCCTTGCCTCCGGGCGAACCTGCTCACGCCGTTCCCGCCGGTCGGCGAATAGCCAATCCGTCGATCTCGGGTTTTGTAGCAGGCACGGCAGAAGAGGTAGCACGCGGCGTAACCGCCCCGTCCCCGTTTTGACCCACCCGGATCACCGCCGGTAAGCTGCACCGTTGGCGTGCGGTGCCTATTTGGGCACAGCGGGTACTCGGGTCAACGTCGGTCGCCGAGAACCACTCCGCATTACACGCCGGACCGGCACCCGGCTCGCTCCGGGATCCGCAAGAACCGGGTAGCAACCCGAATAACGAGAGGTAAGCGCTGTGCCCACCTACGCGCCGAAGGCTGGTGACACCACACGTTCGTGGTATGTCATCGACGCCACCGACGTGGTGCTCGGCCGGCTCGCCGTTGCGGCAGCAACCCTGCTGCGCGGCAAGCACAAGCCGACATTCGCGCCGAACGTTGACGGCGGTGACTTCGTCATCATCATCAACGCCGACAAGGTCGCCATCAGCGGCGACAAACTGCAGAAGAAAATGGCTTACCGCCACTCGGGCTACCCGGGCGGGCTGCGCAAGCGCAGCATAGGTGAGCTGATGGAGACCCGTCCCGACCGTGTCGTGGAGAAGGCGATCCTCGGGATGATCCCGCACACCAAGCTGGGGCGTCAGATTCAGCGCAAGCTGCACGTCTACGCCGGGCCGGTGCATCCGCACACCGCTCAGCAGCCGATCCCGTTCGAAATCAAGCAGGTGGCGCAATGACCGAGACGGCATTTGAAGGTACCGAGGCCCCCGAGGTCGACGAGACTGTTGAGGTTGTCGAGACCGTAGAGGTTCACGAGGAAGCTGCGCCGGTCTACGAGCCGCACGACCTGGGCCGCCCGATCCAGACCGTCGGCCGCCGCAAGGAGGCCGTGGTCCGGGTGCGTCTGGTGCCCGGCACCGGCAAGTTCAACCTGGACGGCCGCACCCTGGAGGCCTACTTCCCGAACAAGGTGCACCAGCAGCTGATCAAGGCTCCGCTGGTGACCGTGGACCGGGTGGACAGCTTCGACGTCTACGCCCACCTCGACGGCGGCGGCCCCTCCGGCCAGGCCGGTGCGCTGCGTCTGGCGCTGGCTCGCGCGCTGATCCTGGTGCAGCCGGAAGACCGTCCGGCGCTGAAGAAGGCCGGCTTCCTGACTCGTGACCCGCGGGCCACCGAGCGCAAGAAGTACGGTCTCAAGAAGGCCCGTAAGGCTCCGCAGTACAGCAAGCGCTGATCTGCGATTGCATTCTGGCAGCGAGTTGGGGGTGCCTTCCGCAAGCGGAAGGTGCCCCCGGCTTGCTTTCGAGGGTGCGGGTTTCCGGCGTGACACCGGCGTGTCGGGCCGGCAACCCGCACGCTCGCGGCGATAAAGGATAGTTATGGGTCGACTTTTCGGCACCGACGGAGTCCGCGGGGTTGCCAACCGCGAACTGACCGCGGAGCTGGCAGTGGCGCTGGGCAGCGCCGCAGCTCAGCGGCTTTCCCAGGGCACCGAGCGACGGGTGGCCGTCGTCGGCCGCGACCCGCGTGCCAGCGGCGAGATGCTGGAAGCCGCGGTCATCGCCGGGCTGACCAGCCAGGGCGTCGACGTGCTGCGGGCCGGGGTGCTGCCGACACCGGCAGTGGCCTACCTGACCAGCGCCTATGAAGCCGACTTCGGGGTGATGATCTCCGCGTCGCACAACCCCATGCCCGACAATGGCATCAAATTCTTCGGCCCCGGCGGGCACAAGCTCGACGACGCCACCGAGGACCAGATCGAAGACCTGGTGGCCGCCGGCCCGGGGTTACGTCCGATCGGCGCAGGTCTGGGCCGCGTGGTGGACGCCAAGGACGCCCTGGACTGCTACCTGCGCCACGTCGGCGAATCCAACCGCACCCGCCTGGACGGCCTGACCGTGGTGGTGGACTGCGCGCACGGCGCGGCCTTCCAGGCGGCGCCGCGGGCCTACCGGGCCGCCGGCGCCACCGTGATCGCGATCAACTCCGACCCCGACGGGCTCAACATCAACGACGGTTGCGGCTCGACGCACCTGGAACCGTTGAGCGCCGCGGTGCTGCACCACGGGGCAGACCTGGGCCTGGCGCACGACGGCGACGCCGACCGTTGCCTGGCGGTGGATGCCGCCGGTCAGGTGGTCGACGGCGACGCCATCATGGTCGTGTTGGCGCTGGCGATGCGGGACGCCGGTGAGCTGGCCGGCGACACCCTGGTGGCGACGGTGATGAGCAATCTCGGGCTACACCTGGCCATGCGGGACGCCGGGATCGACGTGCACACCACCGACGTCGGCGACCGCTACGTGCTGGAGCAGTTGCGGGCCGGTGGCTTCACGTTGGGCGGTGAGCAGTCCGGCCATATCGTGTTGCCCGGGCTGGCCACCACCGGCGACGGCGTCATCACCGGCCTGCGGCTGATGGCGCGGATGGCGCAGACCGGCACCCCGCTGGCCGGCCTGGCCTCGGCGATGCGCACCCTGCCGCAGGTGTTGATCAACGTCGAGGTCGCTGACAAGGTCGCCGCGGTGGGGCGTCTGGCGGTGCGCACCGCAGTTCAGCGCGCCGCCGAGGAGCTCGGCGACACCGGACGAATCCTGTTGCGTCCCTCAGGAACCGAACAGCTGGTTCGGGTGATGGTGGAAGCCGCCGATGAAGACACCGCGCGTCAGATCGCGGCCAGCGTCGCCGAGACGGTACGCGGCGGCTGATTCTTGCCGCGATTGCCGGGAACCGCGACGGGCCCGCGGCCGTCCTACCCCATATGGGACGACAACAGCTGTACCTCGACGCCGCCGCGCTGCGCCTGGTGGCGGACTGCCTCGACGCCACCGCCGCAGATATCGATACCGCGACGCGAATCCGATTGGGCGGGTTGGTATTCGACGGCGGTTTCGCCGGGCGTGACTTTGTCGCGGCGGGGGAGTCGCTGCGCCGTGCGCTGGACGGCTGGGCGCCGGAGCTGACGCGCTGGTCGCGGGCCACCACCGAGATCGCCGCAGCACTGCGAGCCGGGCTGGCGCGTTACACGCACGCCGAGCTGTCCGCGGCGGATCGGGTCGGTTGAGGTGGCGCAGCGGTACGACGTGTCCGCGCGGCTGGCCGAGGGCCGAGACGCGGTGGCACACACGCAGATATACGTATCGGCCTGTAGCCGGCGGGGCTATCGGCAGCCGGATCTGACCGGCTACGACGGGCAGCTCGCCGACCGCTACGACGGCCACGCCGGCCTGGATCTGCGGCTGCTCGACGCCGACTGCGCCGCTTTGGGAGCACTGGCCGAGGCGGCAGAGGACGCGCTGCGCCGCCAGCGTGGGCAACTCGTCGATCTGGCCGCGGCCTGGCGGGGGCCGGGTGCCGAGGCCGCCGCGGAGTTCCTGCGCCGGCACTGTGACGCGGGTGCGGAGCTGACGGCCCGGTTGCGCGCGGCCGCCGCCGGATGTGCGGTGTTGCGCGATGAGCTGTGGCGCCTCGTCGACGCCAAGGTGGCCGCGGTGCTGGCGGTGGACGAGCGGGTGGGCGCGCAGCGTCCGCCGTGGCTGGCCGCCGCACACGCGGTGAACTCTGGCGCCGCGGATGAGCACGCCGTCGAGGTCGTCGACAAGCAGGTGATGCCGCATGTGGTCAACGACGTTGGAGGCGAATGGGATTCGTCCTTGCGGTCGGCGCGTGGCGGGGCGGAGGCGGCCTACCGGGCTGCGGTTGCAGCGGCCGACCCGTCGCCGGGGACCATGTTCGCGATCCCGGGCGAGCTCGGGCCGGTTGCCCAGCTCGACGAGCCGGCGGCGCCGGTGTCCGTGCCGCCGGAGTCGGTGCCGGTGAGCGTGCCGCTGGACGGCGTGGATGTGCCGGGGGAGCGGGTCGTGGCCCCGGCGGCGCCCGCGGCCATCGCACCCGCCGAGCCGCCGCTTGGTGACCTTCCGGCCGATCTCGGCGTGCCGCCGGGGCTGGGCATGCCCGGTGACCTGGGCCTGCCCTCGGGCGGACTGCCGGGTGGTGGTCTGGGCGGGCTCGGCGGTCTGGGAGGGCTGATTCCACGGCTGGCCAACGCGTTTGGTGATTCCGGCTCCGGGGAGCCATTCGGCGGCCCGTTCGATGAGGACGCCTGGGACGACGATCGTCCTGATGACGCCGAGGACGCCGAGGACGCCGAGGACTCCGAAGAACCCGAGGAGGCCGAGCCCCACCCGGAGTCGGCGGAGCACACCGATGCCGAGGATCCCGCGGAGGCCGAGTTGGCCGACGAGACCGGGGTGATAGCGGACCCGGAGTCGGCGGCCCCCGAAGCCGAACCCGCTGCCGAATCCGTCGATACCGAGGCGCTCGAACCGGCTCCCGCGCCGCCGGCCGACGTCCAGCCCAAGACCCCGTGCGAGTCGGCCGCCGAGGAGTTACCGCAGGTAGGGCAGTAATTAGCGTGAGGCATGTGCATGCGTAGTGCTACGCATGATGATGGGCCGGCGCCCCGGGAACTCAGTACCCGCATCGCACGGTAGGAGTGGGACTGAAGGGGTTGGTCTGCCGTGGCAGGCGATCGGTGCGTTTCTTCGCATCGTCACCCACCCCAGGGTTACCGAGAATCCGTTGAGTGGCCCCGACGCGTAGCGCTACGTCGCGGATTGGTTGGCGGTTACACGGGGTCGAACTAGCGTCGGCCGACCCGGATTTTCAGCGGTTCCCCGGCCTGCGTTGGATCAATCCGTTGGGCCCCGGCTGAATCCTCGCCTCAGCCCGGGCGGGATCCCCAAGCCTGCAGCGTCGAAACGATTTTCGCTGCCTCCTGCAGTTGCTCCAGCGACAGCTCCTCGGTCGGGGTGCGCCACTCGGCGACCACCGCCAGAGTGCCGTCGACGAAGTTCTGCTTGGTCTGGCCGCGCTGAATCTTGCCGCTGGAGGTGGTGGGCAGCGACACGTGGTGCACCAGGACTACGGCGTCGGCGGCGATCCCGTGGTGCGTCGCGACCGCGGTACGGATCTTGCCGATGACCGCGTCTAGGTCGGTCTCGGCGATCCGGGTGCTGTCCACCTCGTGGACGACGACCAGCTGCTCGACACCACCGGGTGGTGCATCCGTCGCGAACGCCGCCCCCCGGCCCGACACCAGCACCGGGTCGCATTGCTGCACGGTGAACTCGATGTCGTTGGGGTAGTAGTTGTGACCGTCGATCACGATCAGGTCCTTGCATCGACCGGTGGTGAAAATCTCACCAGCGCAGAGGAATCCGAGGTCTCCGGTGCGCAGGAACGGGCCACGCGCCGGGTCGCCCGGCTCAGCCAGCCTCGCCCCGAACGTCGCCGCAGTCTCCTCCGGACGTCTCCAATAGCCGAGGGCGACATTGGGTCCGGCGACCCAGATCTCGCCGACCTCGTCGGGACCGCACGGTTGGTGGGTCACCGGGTCGACGATGGCGACGTCCGCCTGACGCAGCTGACCGCAACCCACGAATGTCGCCGCGGCGGGATTCTCCGGTGCCACGTCGACGACCCGGTCCTGTTCCAGTGCGACGCGATCGAGGTAGCGCACCCCCGGCACTCCGGAGGGGCATCCGGCAGACACGCACAGGGTGGCCTCGGCCAACCCATACACCGGATAGCACGACGAGAGCTGGAAACCGGCCGGCGCGAACGCGTCGGCGAAGCTCGCCAGGGAAGTGGCGCGCACCGACTCGGCGCCGTTCATTGCGACGGTCATGCAGGAAAGGTCCAGTGCGGCACGCTCTTCGGGGGTGCTGGTCTCCACGCACCGGTCGTAGGCGAAGTTCGGCGCAGCGGTGATCACGCCGCGATGGGCGGACACCAGTTCCAGCCAGCGCATCGGGCGCTTGATGAACGCGGTCGGTGACATCAGCGCGGTGCTGGCCCCGATGTAGATCATGGACAGGATGCCGCCGATCAGACCCAGATCATGGTGCGGCGGCAGCCAGAACACGCCCTTGGCGTTTTCGTCGCCGTTCCACGCCTGACGGATGGCATCGCAGTTGTGCAGCACGTTGCCGTGGCTGAGCAGCACACCCTTGGGGGAGCGGGTCGAACCCGAGGTGTACTGGATGGCGGCCGGGGAGTCGATGTTGATGTCAGGGGCCACCCAGGTGTCAGGGTCGGCGCCGGCGTCGGTGAAGAACCAGTGCTCGGGCGCCCCGGGGATCCCGGCGACGGCCTCACGGGTGGCCTGCTGGGATTCGCCGGCGGTGAGCGCGAACTTCGCGGCGGCGTCGGGGACCACCACCTGCAGGCGCGGTGCCAGCTTCTGGTGGACCGGGACTGCGACGGCGCCGGCGTACAGGCAGCCGAAGAATCCGGCGATGAAGTCCAGACCCGGGCGGACCAGCACCAGCACCCGCTCCCCGGTGACGTCGTGGCGCTGCAGGTTCGCCGCGATCGCCCGTGCGCGCCGGTCCAGCTCACGGAAGCTGACCTCGCTGCGGCCTTCGTCGTCACCGTTGTAGGAGAAGCTGAACGCCACCTTGTCGCCGAACCGCTCGGCTTGACGTTGCAGCAGTTCGACCAGGGTTTGGGCGATGGGCGTTGTCACTGTGGGAGTGAAATCCATGGGCCCTATCTTGACCCGCGGCGTGTCGTGGACCACACGCGGCCCTCCGCCTTAGGTCCGCGAGGGCGCGTTAGGTCCGCGAGGGTGGGCGGCGTCAGGCCGGCGCCAGCGCGCGCAGTTCCTCCATGTAGCGCAGCGCCTCGCCCGGTTCGGTGGCCAGCGGGCCGGCCAGCAGCGTCGTCACGCCCGCTTCGGCGAATGCGGCGATCCGCTCGGCGACGAATCCACGCGGTCCGATCAGCGAGGTCTGCCGGACCAATTCGTCGGGCACGGCGTCGATGGCCTCGGCCTTGCGTCCGGACAGGTAGAGCTCCTGGATGTGATTGGCCACCTCACCGAAGCCGTAGCGGGTAGCCAGGTTGTGGTAGAAGTTGCGGCCCACCGCGCCCATCCCGCCGATATACAACGCCAGCTGCGGTTTGACCCACGCCAGCCGGTCGTCGACGTTCTCGCCGATGGCCAGCGACGCGCCCACCATCACGTCCAGCGGCCCCAGCTCCGGTGCACGTTTGGCGGCGCCGGCTCGGAGCGCATCGCCCCATACGTCGGCGGCTCGCTCGGGGTAGAAGAACACCGGCTGCCAACCCTCGGCGATCTCGGCCGTCAGTTCGACATTCTTGGGTCCCAAGGCGGCGATCGAAATCGGAATCCGTTCTCGCACCGGATGATTGATCATCTTCAGTGGTTTTCCCAGTCCGGTGCCGCCCGGCAGCGGAAGCTGATAATGCCGACCGTCATAGGACACCCGTTCGCGGCGCCACACCGCCCGGCAGATCTCGACCACTTCGCGAGTGCGGCCCATCGGGGCGTCGAACGGCACCCCGTGGAAGCCCTCCACCACCTGCGGCCCGGAGGTGCCGATGCCCAGCCGGAACCGACCGTCGGAGACGAAATCCAGCCCGGCCGCCGTCATCGCGAGCAGGGCCGGCGTGCGGGTGTAGATCGGCAGGACGCCGGAGACCAGCTCGATGCGCGACGTCTTGGCCGCCAGATAGCCCAGCTGGCTGACGGCGTCGAACGAGTACGCCTCGGCGACGGCGACCGCGTCGCTGCCGGCCCGTTCGAGTTCGACGACCAGTTCGGCCGTGTCTTGGAAGTCCTGGGGGCCACCTGCGTAGCCCAGCTGTACGCCGATCCGCATCCGTATGGCATACCAGGACGTCCGGGGAGTGCGCCACGTACTCCTGCGTGATGAAGGCTGACGCGGCGAGAAGACCGCGGTGCACCGCACAGCCATCCGCAGCCCGGTTCTATACCAAAAAATTCAGGATAGTGCGTCATGTTGGGAACAAGTCTCCCGAACGGTCTCAGTGTTTACTCATGGATGACGAAAAGAATTAACGCAGACAACAGTTGTGAGAAAGCTGTGAACACTGAAAACGACGCGAAAATTTAACGGGTTCAAATCCTTGTGTCTTAGTTACTTCACGGTTAGTGTCCTATTTCACATCAACAAACAAGCGTGAATCCAGGAGCAACACGGCGGCGTCACGGTCTTTTTCGAGCGTTCGCCGAGGGCGGCACCTCACAAAGGAGACGGCTGTGCAGCAAACCCTTCGCCCCTATGTCACCGCCGGCATCGCGATCGTCGGTTCCGGCCTGATTGCCGCCACCCCAGTGGTGACCCCACTGGCGAACACCCCCACTTTCCGGAGCGTCGCGCTCACCGCGGGCGGAACCCTGCCGGACCTGATGGCGCCGTGGAACGAGGTGTTCAACGAAGCGTCACGGAACTCCACGATCCTCACCCAGAACTTCCTGTTGGCCCCGGGCGTGGGTTTCCAGCAGATGCTGGCCAACCAGACCCAGTTCTGGCAGAGCATCATCGACGACCCGACGAAGATCCCGGACGTGATGCAGCAGATGCAGAACAACCTGGACGCGGTGCTGACCGGGTACACACTGCAGAACGCCACCGGGAGCTTCGGGTTGAACGGAGCGGAGGGCACCGTCGGCACGGTGGCGGTCCACACGCTGAGCGGGACTGACATCTCTGACATCAATAACATCGCCTTCGGCCACGACCTGCTCTTCGGGCTGCTGCCGCAGTTCCTGCCGGCCGACTTGGCGCCTATTGCGACTCCGCTCGTCGACTTCCTCGCCTCGCCGCTGAGCGCCATCATCATCGGGAACCTGGGTCCGTCCATCGCCCCCTGGGTCGCGATGATGAACAGCATCCAGGACGGCGACGGCCTCAACCAGATCATGGCCAACATGGTCGGTGGCTACCTCAACGGCGCCACCCTCAACCTGGATTTCCTGCTTCCGCTGATCGCGCAGACCGGCCTGTTGCCGGCCGGCACCGAAATCAGCCACCTGGATTTGGCGTTGGGTGGGCTGCTCACCCCTGGTGACGTGGGGGTGGGCCCCTATCAGGTCACCGATGCGGCCGGCAATCTGGTCGATGTCCCCGCGGTCGGCGGCTCGATGTTCAACAGCCTCGGCCTCACCTTGACTACCGGCGCGCTCGGGGTTCCCCTCACGATCAGCATCGACAGTCACGCCGTCGGCCCGATCGCGGCCATGGAGGCCTGGGGCCAGACCGTCGGGGCGCTGCTGGGCTCCGGCTGGGACGGCAAGGGTGCTGTCGCTGTCAGCCCGCCGTGGCCCGGGATCGACTTCCCAACCCTCCCGGATATGGATGACGGCGGAGCGGGTGGGGCTACCGCATCAGACATCATGGCCGCGCTGCAAGACATGTTCCCCGGCGCCGACTTCTGATCCAGTACACCCGCTGTTCCGAAAGCCCTTGACAACCTTCAGCACTGCTTAACAGAACCGCTTCACAGGAGAGGTGTTCGCACATGAGTCGTCGCAGCAACAGCCAGCCTGGTAACACCGGAGCGCGGTACCGCAGGAGGATGGTCGGCACGACCGGTGCGGTGGGGGCTTTCCTGGCTTTCGGGATGGCCCCGTTAGCCGCGGCGCCCACCGCGCGGGCCGACGATTTCGGCGATGTCATCGACAGTCTGCTGGCTTCGTGGTCGGTGGCCGACACCGCTCCGGCCCCGGCCACCTGGGACTTCGATGCGTTGTTCGCCCCGGGTAGCGCAGCCGGCGATGCCCTCTCGTGGACCGGGATCATGGACCAGTGGTTCTACGAGCCGCTGCACGCCGCCGCCCAACTCTGGATCACCAGCCCGTTCGGTATCTCGATCGACGGGATGATCAACGACTGGACCGGCCAGCACCTGATCGGTAACGGCTTGGCCGGCACCGAGTTGAACCCCAACGGTGGTGACGGCGGGTTGTGGTTCGGTGACGGCGGCGCCGGCTGGGACAGTACGCAGGCCGGGGTGGCCGGCGGTAATGGTGGCGACGCCCTCGGGATGTTCGGCACCGGCGGTGCGGGTGGTGACGGCGGTGTCGGTGCGGGCGGCGGCGACGGCGGCGCAGGCGGCTGGTGGATGGGCAACGGCGGTGTGGGCGGTGCCGGCGGTGCGGCGACCGCTGCCGGCGGCGTAGGTGGTGACGGTGGTGATGGAGGTGCCTCGGCAGCCTGGTTCTTCGGTAACGGTGGCGCCGGTGGCGCGGGTGGTGCCGGCGTTAACGGTGCCGCGGGCACTGCCGCGTCGATCGCGGGCAACGGCGGTGCCGGCGGCAACGGCGGGTCTGGTGGTCGCAGCGGGTACATGTTCGGCGACGGTGGTAAGGGCGGTGCCGGTGGTGCCGCCGGCGACGGCGGGACAGCTGCCGCCAACACCGGGGCCAACGGAGGTTACGGCGGTCACGGCGGCAACGGCGGGGTCGGCGGGATCCGCGGCTCCAACTACTATTCGGGCTCGTTCTTCGGCGCCGGCGGGCAGGCCGGAAACGGTGCGGACGGCGGTGCCGGTGGTGCCGGCGCCGACGCGGCCAAAGACGCCAACGGTGACTTCCTCACCACGGGGGGTGACGGCGGCGGCGGCGGGACCGGCGGCGACGGCAATATCGGCGGCAACGGCGGGGCCGGCGGCAACGGCGGCGACGGCTTGGGTGGCGACCCCGCCCAGCCGTGGATCGTCGGCGGTGTGGGCGGCGCCGGCGGATGGGGCGGCGACTCCGAAGGGAACAACACCGGCGGTAACGGCGGCGTCGGCGGTAACGCGGGCAACGTCACCGTTGGTGTCGCCGGCTACGGCGGTGTCGGTGGGTACGGCGGCGGCAGCGACAGCGGTAGTGGCGGGGCTGGCGGGGTCGGTGGCACCGGGGGTTCCGGTATCGGCAATGACAACACCGTCGAGACCATCGGTGGTCAAGGCGGCTACGGCGGCTACGGCGGTTCCACCAACACTGGCGCCGGTGGCGTCGGCGGTAACGGCGGCGCGGCCGGCACCGGCACCTACACCGGTGGCGCCGGTGGCAGCGGTGGTGGTGGCGGCGGCTCCAACGGCACCGGGACCAGCGGTACCGGCGGAAACGGCGCCGATGGTGGCACCGGCACCGGCTGGCTACACGGGGGCACCGTCTACAGCCAGGGCGGCGCCGGTGGCTCCGGTGGGAGCGGCGGCACTAGCAGCAGCGGGCTGTCCGGTGCCGGAGGTAACGGTGGCGCCGGTGGCGACGGTGCAACCGGCACCGGAGTCGTCAGCATCGGCGGTCGAGGCGGCAACGGCGGCGACGGCGGCACCATCCTCGGCGGCGCCAGCGGCACTGTTACCGGAGCCGGCGGTGCGGGTGGTGCCGGCGGTGACGGAACCGCCTCCGGCGGCAATGGTGGTGGCGGAGGCAATGCCGGTATCGCCTATAGCGGGCTTGCGGGCGGCGCGGACGGCGGGGCCGGCGGGGCCGGCGGCGCCGGCGGCAACAGCGGCGGTGTGACGACCCCGACCAACGATCTGGGGCTGCAGCCCAGCCACGCCGGGAATGGCGGCGACGGCGGCGCAGGTGGCACCTCATTCAAGGGCGCCGGCGGTGTTGGTGGCAACGGCGGTGCCGGTGGCACGGCGAAAGGCACGGTCGACGGCGGCGACGGTGGCGCCGGTGGTACCGGTGGTACCGGTGGCGGCTCTGGTACCGGCGGCACTGGCATCACCTCGGGTAACGGCGGTGACGGCGGTGCCGGTGGTGCGGCGGCGGCAGGCAATGGGGGCACAGGCGGCACCGGTGGCTCCGGCGGTACCGGTGCCGCCGGTCCCAACGGCGACTCGGGCCAACCCGTGTTGGGAAGCACCCCCAAAGCCGGTGGAAACGGCGGCAACGGCTTGGTCGGCGCCACCGGTGGCACCGGCGGTGTCGGCGGAGCCTCCAGCACCGGTACCGGTGGCAACGGCGGTGCCGGTGGTGTTGGCGGTACCGGCGGCGCCGGTGGGCCCGGTGGTGCGGGTGGCACCAACCCGACCACCGGAGACGGCTACAACGGCGGTAACGGTGGCACCGGTGGCAACGGAGGTACCGGCGGCAATGGCGGCGGCCACGGCACCGGCGGAGCCGGCAACGGCACCGGCGGTGCTGCGGGTGCCGGTGGCACCGGCGGTGGGGCCGGCACGGCGGGCTCGGGCGGTGACGCCACCGGCACCGGGACGCCGGGCAAGGACGGCACGGCCGGCAGCGCCGGCAACACCGGCGCAGCCGGCACGCCCGGCACGTAGCCCAATTCAAAATGCGACCACGGTCGCCGGGTCCACCCGGACTCGGCGACCGTGGTCGTTTCGGTGCGCGACCGGCGATTCCACCGGATCTGATGGGCGATCGTGCCGTGGGCGATGGTCCCCGCCACCTCGCGGCGGAGACCCGAAATACCGCGTGACACGCCGAGAAGACCGCGGTGCACCGCATGGCCACTAGCAGCGGTGTCTACTACCAGAAATCTCAGGGTCGTGGGTGGCATTGGGAACAAGTCTCCCGATTAATCTCAGTCTGTACTCATAGCTGACGAGCCTTGATGCCCGGGTAGGCGTCAGTGGGCTTGGAAAACACGCCGAAGTTTAATTAACGCAAAAGCTTGTGTCTCAGCTCCTTCACGGTTAGTGTTCCGTTTCACATCAGTGAAATATGTGTGAATTCAAGAGCAATCACGGCGGCGCCACGGCCCATCAGGGCGATTGCCCAGGGCGGCACCTCACAAAAGGAGATGGCTGTGCAGCAAACCCTTCGCCCCTACGTCACCGCCGGTATCGCGATTGTCGGCTCAGGCCTGATCGCGGCCACGCCGGTAACGACGCCGCTGGCGAACGTCCCCACTTTCCGGGATGTCGCGCTCACCAGCGCGCTGACCGACGCGATGGCGCCGTGGATCGCGCAGTACAACACCGCGGCCGAGAACTTCACGGTGCTCGCCAACAACTACAGCGCTGCTCCCGAGGTGGCGGCGCAGCAGTTCATGGCGAATACCCAGGCCTGGATCCAGCAGGTCCTCGACGATCCGTCGCAGATCCCCGTTGTGGTCAACGAGATGCAGGAGCAGCTGCGCGCGGTGACCAACGGCTACACCCTGCTCAATGTCGCCGCGGACGACCCCATCGCGGTGACGACGGTTCTGCACACCCTCAGTGGGGGCGCCGACCTGACCACCTTCACCCTCGGTCACTCGCTGCTGTTCACCCTCCTGCCTCAGTTGTTGCCGGCCTTCTTGCCGCCCGGTACCGATGCCGACGCGATCCTGCCGATCCTCAACTTCATCGCGTCACCGATGAGCGGCATGATCATGGGCATGCTCGGGCCCGGGCTGAGCCCTTGGATCGCGATGATGAACAGCATCAACGACGGCGACGGCCTCAACGAGATCCTGGCCAACATGACCGGCGCGTTCTTCAACGGCGCCACCCTCGACCTCGGTTTCATCCTGCCGATGCTCGACGGTGTGGTGCCGCCGGGCACCATCTCGCATCTGGACTTCGCGTTCGGTGGGCTGTTCACCCCGGGCTCGGTGGCCAACGCCGACTACACGTACTACGACGCGTCCGGCAACATCGTCGACGCGGTGCCCGCGGTCGGCGGTTCGATCTTCAACAGTGTCGGCCTGGCCATCGACGCGTCCGGTTTCCTGGGGGTGCCGCTCACGCTTACCGTTAACAGCCAAGCGGTCGGCCCGCTCGGTGCCCTGATGGGCTGGGAGCAGGCCATGGCCGGTCTGATGGGCGGGTCCCCCTGGAACTGGGACGGCAAGAACGGTAACCCGCCTCCCATGGAGCCGCCGCTGGCCGGGTTCTCCCTGCCCATCGTCCCCACCGACTTCTTCGACGACGGCGGCACCGGCGGTAGCGCGCAGGCGGGCGATTGGTCGGCCTTCATGGACGCCATCGCCGCCCTGAACCCCTAAGCCAATCCAGCCAGAACTTCGCATGACCCGAACTGAGAAGTCACAACCGCTCAACAGGACTGTTTACACGAGAGGTGTTCGAAAATGATTCGTCGTCACACCAGCAGCCAGCGTGGCGCTCAGCCCGGGACCGGCCAGCAGCGCCGCAACCGGGTGGCCGGCGCGGGCAGCACAGTCGCCGCGTTCCTGGCGTTCGGCATGGCCCCGTTGGCGGCCGCGCCGTCGGCGCAGGCCGACGCCGAAGATCTGTTCAACTTCGATTGGCTCTCCGACATGTTCCAGCCGAACGCCGCCCCGGCGGACTTCAGCTGGGACGCCTTCCCGGCGGCGGACACCACGTCGGATCTGCTCAACAGCTTCTTCTACGCCCCGATCCACTCGATGCTCGAACTGTGGATCAACAACCCGTTCGGTGAGATGGTCAACGGTGCCATCAACAACATGACCGGGCTGTATCTGATCGGTGACGGTGCCGACGGTACGGCGCTCAATCCCGATGGCGGCGACGGTGGCCTGTGGTTCGGCGACGGCGGTGCCGGCTGGAGCAGCGACGCGGCCGGTGTTGGCGGCGGCGACGGCGGTTCCGCGCTCGGCTGGATCGGCAACGGCGGTGCCGGCGGTGACGGTGGCGCCGGTGCGGCCGGTGGTGACGGCGGTGCCGGTGGCTGGTTCATGGGCCTCGGCGGTGACGGTGGCGCCGGCGGCGCTGCCATCACTCCCGGCTTCGGTGGTGGCGCCGGTGGTGACGGCGGTGCGGCGGTGGCCTGGTTCTTCGGCACGGGCGGCAACGGTGGTGCCGGTGGTGACGGCGGTAACGGCGCGGCCGGCACGGCCAGTGCCCTCGCCAGCAGCTTCAACGGCGGCGGTGGCGGCGCCGGCGGCACCGGCGGTAACGGCGGCCGCAGCGGCTACACCTTCGGTGCCGGCGGAAACGGTGGCGCGGGCGGCGCAGCCGGTAACGGCGGCGCCGCCGCTACCGGTGACGCCACCCACGTCAACGGCGGCTTTGGTGGTGCCGGTGGCCAGGGCGGCACCGGCGGCGTCGGCGGTGAAAAGTTCAACGGCTCCCTCGGTGGGGCCGGCCAGATGGGAACCAGCGCCGCCGGTGGCGCCGGCGGAGCCGGTGGTGACGCGGCCAAGGACGGCAGTGGCGCCTTCCTCGGCAACGGCGGCAGCGGCGGCTACGGCGGTAGCGGTGGCGGACTGAGCTACGGGGCGAAGGCCGGCGCCGGAGCTGACGGCGGCATCGGCGGTGCCGGCGGGGCGGGCATCAGCGGTGGTGCCGGTGGTGCCGGCGGTCAGGGCGGCGGCGGCTTCGGAGCCGACAACGCGGGCAACGGTGGAGCCGGCGGTGCCGGCGGTGCCGCCACCGGTTCTGCGACCAGTGCGGGTGTCGGTGGTGCCGGCGGTCGCGGTGGCGGCGGCGGCGGCGGCAATGGCACCGGGGCAGCCGGTACCGGCGGTGCCGGCGGTGCCGGTGGTGCCGGCGCCACCACCGACAACACCGTGAAGACCACCGGTGGTGCGGGCGGTTACGGCGGTAGCGGCGGGTTTGGCAGCAAGGGCCCCGGAGGTGTCGGCGGCAACGGTGGTGCCGGCGGTACCGGCACGTTCGCCGGCGGTGCCGGCGGCCGCGGTGGTGGCGGTCAGTACGCAGGCGGCGACGGCGGCAAGGGTGGCGCCGGAGGTAGCGCCACCGGTTGGAACAACGGGACCGGTGTCTACAGCATGGGTGGCAACGGTGGCGCGGGTGGCTACGGCGGCGGCGGATCCGGCTTCACGGGTGCTGTCGGCGGTAATGGCGGGGCCGGCGGTGCCGGCGGCAACGGTGCCGGCACCGGTGTCAGTGTGGGCGGTAACGGCGGTGCCGGCGGTGCCGGCGCTGACGGCGGAGCCGGGCTCACCGGCGGCACCTCGAACGGCGGTAACGGCGGTGCCGGCGGTGCCGGCGGCACCGGCACGCTCAACGGCGGTAACGGCGGTGCCGGCGGTGGCGCCGGTAACCCGGGCGGTACCACCGGGGCCGGTGGTGACGGCGGCGCGAGCAGCGGTACCGCGACGGCGGCGGCCGGCAACCCGCTGGGCGTGGCGGCCGGTACCGGCCACGGCGGTAACGGCGGGGCCGGTGGCGGCAAGGGCGGTGTCGGCGCCGGCACTGCCGACGGCGGTAACGGCGGTGACGGCCTCGCCGGCGGCGACGGCGGCGTCGGCGGCGCGGCAACGGGCACCGGCGACGGCGGTGACGGCGGTAACGGCGGCACCGGTGTGGCTGGAGCGGACGGCACCGCCGGCACCGCGCTTACCGGCAAGGCCGGCGGTAACGGCGGCGACGGCTCGGCCGGCAGCGCAGGAGGCAAGGGCGGCGCCGGTGGTGCCGCGGTCTCCGGCGACGGCGGCAAGGGCGGTAACGGCGGGACCGGTGGCACCGGCGGAGCAGGCGGGGCCGGCGGTCACGGCGGCACCGATGCGAATGGCAACGGACTGGCCGGCGGTAACGGCGGTAAGGGCGCTGCGGGCGGTGCCGGAGGCGCGGCCGGCGCAGGCGGCACGAGCACCAGCGGCACCGCGGGCGCGGCGGGAACGGGCGGACTCGACGGCGCAGGCGGCACAGGCGGTGCCGGCGGCAACGGCGGGGCCGGGACCGACGGCACCGACGGCGCCACCTCGGCGACCGCGGCCGGCGGTAACGGCACCACTGGCGGCAACGGCGGCAGCGCCGGCAACGGCGGGGCCGGCGGCACGTCGGGCACCGGTGCAGCAGGCAGCGGTGGAGCCGGTGGCACCGGTGGAGCCGCTGGTGCAGGCGGCGACGGCGGGGCCGGCGGCAAGGGCATGGACGGCGGCAACGGCGGTAACGGCGGGGTCGGCGGCGCGGCCGGCACCGGTGGCGCGGCCGGTACGAGCACCAGCGGACCTGCCGGATCCGGCGGCGGCGATGGCACCGGTGGTCAGGGCGGTGCCGGTGGCAGCGGCGGGGTCGGCGGGGCCGGCGCGGCCGGCGTCAACAACTCGAACGCGGTCGGCGGCAACGGCAGCGCGGCCGGCGATGGCGGCAACGGCGGCAAGGGCGGCGCCGGCGGCACCTCGGCGGACGGCTTTGGCGGTGCCGGTGGTGCCGGTGGTCTGGCCGGCGCAGGCGGCGCCGGCGGTGCCGGCGGCACCGGCGGCACCAACGCCACCGGTGACGGCCTCGACGGCGGCAACGGCGGGGTCGGTGGCACCGGCGGCAACGGCGGTCTCGGTGGAGCGGGTGGTGCCAGCACCTCGGGCACCGCTGGAGCTGACGGCGCCGACCGGGCAGGCGGTGCCGGCGGCCATGGCGGTGCCGGCGGTAAGGGCGGTGCGGCGCAGGGCGCTACCAACACCGGCGGTGACGGTGGTGACGGCGCCACCGGCGGCAACGGCGGTGACGGTGCCGACAGCGCGGCCGGTGGTCCCGGCGGGGCCGGTGGGGCGGCCGGCGCCGGAGGCCTCGGGTCCGGCGGTGCCGGCAACGGCGCCCCCGGCACTCCGGGCACAGACGGCCAGCCCGGCACCTAGCCGACAGTTGAAAGCGACCACGGTCGCCGAGTCCACCCGGACTCGGCGACCGTGGTCGTTTGTGCCTCAGCCCCCGTGCGTCTTCAACTGATGCTGGGCCACCGCCTGCTGAATCAGCGCCGCCCGCTGGGCCACCGCTTGCTGATCCATGGCATCCGGCGTCGGGGCGGTCCAGTCGAACAACGCCGCCAACTCGCCGTCGAGGAACATCTGCCGGCAGCGGTCGCGCTGGATCTTGCCGCTGGACGTGGTGGGAATGGTCATCTGATCGACGAGCACGAACCGATGCGGCACGACGCCGTGGTGCTTGCCGAGGGCGGTCCCGGCGGCAGCGACCAGATGCGCCAGATCGCTCTCCTGGATCCGCTGGCGGGCCACCTCCTGGACCACGACGAGCTGCTCGCTGGTGCCGGACTCCGAGGTGACCGAGAAGGCGGCGCCGCGGCCGGCCAGTAGCACCGGGTGGCACGACTGCACCGTCGCCTCGATGTCGTTGGGGTAGAGGTGATTTCCGGCCAGGATGATCAGATCCTTGCAGCGTCCGGTGATGAACAGCTCGTCGTCGTGCAGGAAGCCCAGGTCTCCGGTGCGCAGGAACGGGCCCTCGCGGGTGTCGGCCACATGCGCCCCGAACGTCTTCTCGGTGTCTTCGGGCTTGCCGCGGTACCCCGCGGCGACGCTGGGCCCCGCGACCCAGATCTCGCCGATCTCCTCAGCGCCACGCTGTCGGCGGGTGTCCGGGTCGACGATGACGATGCGCTGATCGCCCCGGGGCCGACCGCAACTCACCAGACTCACCGCGGTCGCGGCTTCGGGGTCGGCGTCGACAACTCGATCCGCGCCCAGCTCGCCCCGGTCGACCCAGCGGATCAGCGAGGTGTCGTGCTCGGAACCGCCCGATACCAACAGGGTGGCCTCGGCCAGTCCGTACACCGGCATCAACGCCTGGGGACGTAACCCGGACGGGGCGAACGCCTCGGTGAACGTCCGCAGCGTCTCGGCGTGCACCGGTTCTGCGCCGTTCATCGCGGTGGCGAGGCTGGACAGATCCAGGGCTGCCCGCTCTTCGGGGGTGCTGCGTTCGACGCACAGGTTGTAGGCGAAGTTCGGTGCAGCGGTCATGGTGCCCCGATAGCGCGAGATGGCCTCCAGCCAGCGGATTGGGCGGGTGATGAAGCCGGCGGGCGACAGCAGGACGGTGCTGCACCCGACGTAGACGGTCGCCAGGATCCCGCCGATCAGACCCATGTCGTGGTGCTGCGGCAGCCAGTACACCGCGATGTCGTTTTCCGTTCCGCCCCAGGCCGCGTGAATGGCGGCCAGGTTCGCCATCAGGTTGGCGTGGGTCAACACCACGCCCTTGGGCGCGCGAGTGGATCCGGAGGTGTACTGCATCATCGCGGTGGTGCCGGCGTGGATGTCCGGGGCGGTCCAACTCGCGGCGTCCTCGGCTGGCGCTCCCGGCAGTGACCACTGCAGTGGCCGGCGGACCATGCCGTCCACGGCGGCTTTGACGCGGGTCTGGGTCTCGGCGTCGGCCAGGACGTGCGCGGCGCGCGCATCGGGGACGATCGTCATCAGCCGAACCAGCCGGTCCTGCACCGGTACCGCCACCGCTCCGGCGTACAGGCAGCCGAAATATGCTGCCACGCTGTCTAATCCGGGCCGGCAGATCACCAGTACCCGGCGCCCGGTTGCGCCCGCGCGCTGCAGGTTCGCGGCGATCGCTCGCGCCTTCGCATCGAGTTCGCGGTAGGTCAACCGGTCCTGTTCGCTCTCCCCATCCACGGTGAACGTGAACGCGAGCCTGTCGCCGTGCTGGTCGGCCTGATGGCGCAGGAGGTCGACCAGGGTGGGATGGGTGTTCGCTGGCATGTCTTCACCTCAGCCGTCGTGCGGATCGTTGTTGATCACTGTGCCCGAGCGAGGACCCAACATATCGACTGCTGCCGGCTGCCGTTCGGGTGGGTGATGCGAGGCAACCCCGGGCGCCCTCGCCTGGGTGAGAGCGGTAAGACCGCGGTCAATGCGCCCGTTCTCATTGGGTCGCATGCCGCCCATAACGCACCCTCTCGCGCGACAAAATTTCTCAGCGTTCCCTAATATTAGAAGTCATTTCACTAAAATGGACATGCGGCGATAAAATGTAACTTTCTGGTCGTCAAATAATGTGAGAACACTGGAAATCAACTGTGATCTGCATGTCTTTGGTGTCTTTGGGCGTCCTGCCTGACGGGAGTCGAGCGGTCCCGGCCCGATCGGAGCGGATTTCCTATTCGAATACCCCGCGTTGCCTCTCAGTTCCGTATCAGTTACGTTGCATGAGTCGACTTATGTTCGACGCGCCCACACGTGAACTTTCAGGAGATGCCGATGCGCCAGTCCCTTCGTCCCCATGTCACCGCGGGTATCGCGGTGCTGGGAGCCGGAATGGTCGCAGTCGCCCCGGTGGCCGCCGCTTCCGCCGTCGAGGTCCAGCCGATGCCCGAGGTGGCTCTGACCGCCGGGGTCGAGCTCGGCGACATCGACTTCAGCCAGGCCTGGACGGACGCATTCGACACCGCGAAGGACAACTTCACCGCGGTCCAGGCCGCCGCATCCGACGCCTCCAGCGCTCTGAGCGACGCGCTCAAGGCCGCGGACTTCAGCGCGCTGGACTTCAACCAGCTCACCGCCGCGCTGACCTTCCTGGCCGGGGACCAGAAGAGCTTCCTCAACGTGCTGGCCCCGCAGACGCTCGATGACCTGCACGCGGTGATGTACATGGTGCTGACCGACCCGGCCGGAACGTTGACCGGTGGCGAGCCTGCGCTGCCCGAGGATCTGCTGCCGCTCGTCAACTTCGCGGCGTCACCGCTCAGCGGTCAGCTGTTCGCCGCACTGGGCCCGTCGATCAGCCCGATGGTGGCGCTGATCAACAGCATCGAGGCCATCGGTACCAACCTCGGCGGCGCCGACGGTGCCACCCCGGACCTGACGGCCGCCTTGCAGGAGATGGTGAACATTCCCGCGAACATGGTCAACGGGATGCTCAACGGCGCCACCTTGAATCTGGACGCACTGGCGCCGGCGCTTGCGGACACGGGTCTGCTGCCGGAAGGCATGGGCGTCGACGGCATCAGCCTGGCGTTCGGCGGGTTGCTCAGCCCCGGTTCGGTGAACGGCGTCACCGACGGCGGTGACGGCGAGAGCCTGATCGGCAGTGTCGGTGGCTCGATCCTCAACGCCCTGGGCCTCAACCTCACCGGTGTGCCCGTACTGGGCACGCTCGACCTGGAGGCGAACGGAATCGGGCCGCTGGGGGCGTTCGCGATGATGCAGAACATCGTGGCCCAGTGGCTGTCCGGTGAGCTGCCGCCGCTGGAGCCGGTCGGCGTCGACCCCGGTGCCGGCGTAGCCGACGTCGACTTGCTCAGTGGATTCGACTTCGGCGACTTGTTCGGCCTGGGCGTCTAGCTAACACGCCCACGACGGGGAGCTTTCGCTGCGGCAGTTCGCGGCGGAGGCTCCGTCGTCGAGTTATTAGGAAGAGCGGACCGCGGACGCTCAAGAAATTACCACTCAGTAGATTATCAGTTATAAATAAGCTAATTGTGGGTAGCGAGCATGCCGGCGTGGGGGCGTGGGTCGGGCCGGAATGCCTGCTGCGGTGCCGAAACAGCGTAATTGAGCTGCGCGTCAATATTTATTACAAGTCCAGGCCGTTGCTCGGATTCTGACAACAGATGTTCCAATTTGTCTTAATGATGCTCCAAGGTTACTCTCTGGTAGAGACTTCGGACACAGGCAATCGCCATGGTGGCCACCACTACATTGAGGAGACGGTCGTGCATCACGCCATCAAGCCCTACGTCACCGCCGGTGTTGCGATCGTGGGCGCCGGCCTCGTCGCAGCTACCCCCGCGGTGACCCCGTTGCCCCAGGTGCACACCTGGCCCGAAATGTCCCTGACCGCCGACAGCAGCCCGCTGGGTGATCCGTCGACGCCGTGGACTGACGTCTTCAACACCGCGTCCGACAACCTGAACCAGCTCACCCGTGGCTTCTTGGTGGCTCCCTTTGTCGGCTCCCAGCAGGCCATGGCCAACCTCAACGGGTTTATGCAGCAGATCCAGGACGACCCGTCGAGCATCAACGTGGTCATGGGTGAGATTCAGACGCAGCTGAAGGCGGCGCTGTCGTCCATGACGCTGATGAACGCTGACCAGGACACCGTGAACTCGGTGATTCACCAGACCATGGACGGCTCACTCCTGGGCGGCCACAGCCTCATCTTCGGCCAGGTCCCCGGCTTCCTGCCGCCGGACCAGGCTGAGTCGCTGACACCGATCATCAACTTCCTGGGCTCTCCGATGAGTGCGGTCATGATGGGTGCGATCGGTCCGTCCATCGCCCCCTGGGTCGCGATGATGAACAGCATCAGCGACGGCGACAGCTTCAACGAGATCATGGCCAGCTGGCTCAACGGCTTCCTCAACGGTGCCACCCTCGACCTCGACAGCCTGCTGCCGGCCATCAACGGCGCCGGTCTGCTCCCCGAGACCATGACCGTCACCCACATGGACATCGCGTTCGGCGGGCTGCTCAGCACCGGCGGTCACGTCAGTGCGAACCCGATCGATGTGGTCGACGCCGACGGGAACACGGTCACCACGGTCGATGCCGTCGGTGGTTCGATGTTCAACAGCATCGGTCTGGGCCTCAGCGGCATTCCTATTCTCAACAACGTCACCCTGCAAAGCGACGCGATCGGCCCGCTGGGGGCATGGATCGGCCTGTCGCAGGTGGTCGGTGCGCAGTTGGGTTGGGGAACGGGCTGGGACGGCAAGACCACTCTCCCCGAGGTGCCCGTGATTCCGCCGGGTGTCGACCTCGGCTTCCCGACCCTGTCCGAATTCGATGACGGCGGCAGCAGTGCGGCGACCGACTTCGACTTCTCGGGTCTCCTGGACTCGCTCGGATTCTGATCGCTGCCCTTCAGGCCCATCAAAAACTTCCATTGCCAGCCGTTCACAGGAGAGGTGTTCGCAACATGAATCGTCGTCACATCAACAGTCAGCCGGGCTCACAGAGCAAAGCCGGGACGCAGCGCCGAGGTCGCATCGTCGGTACCGGCAGCACGGTCGCTGCATTCCTGGCCTTCGGGATGGCTCCGCTGGCCGCCGCACCGTCGGCGCACGCCGACGGTGACCTGTTCGATTTCGACTGGCTCACCAACATGTTCCCGGCCGAAACCACCCCCGACGCCGGTATCGCACTGTTCGAACTTCCCGGCTCGGCGGACGCCATGGACATGTCCGCCATCCTCGACCAGTGGTTCTACCTGCCGCTGCACACCGGTCTCGAGGCCTGGATCAACAGTGACTTCGGCGAGATGGTCAACAACTCCATCAACACCTTCGCCGGGCAGTACCTGATCGGCGACGGCACCGACGGCACCGCACTCAACCCCAACGGTGGTGACGGCGGGCTGTGGTTCGGTGACGGCGGTGCCGGTTGGAACAGTGATGTCGCGGGCGAGGCCGGTGGCGACGGCGGCAACGCGCTGGGCTTCCTGGGCAACGGGGGCGACGGCGGCTCGGGCGGTATCGGTGCCGACGGCGGTAACGGCGGCATGGGCGCGATCTTCATGGGCCACGGCGGCGACGGTGGCGCCGGCGGTGCCGGCGCCGAGACCATCACGGGCGGCAACGGTGGCGTTGGTGGTGACGCGGTGGCATGGCTGCTCGGCACCGGTGGTTCCGGCGGTGCCGGTGGTATCGGGGCCAACGGCAGCTACGCCAACGGCGGTACCGGCAACGGAGCCAGTGGCGGCAACGGCGGTGCCGGCGGCCGCGGTGGCTACACCTACGGCAACGGCGGCAACGGTGGTCTGGCCGGTACCGGTGGTAACGGCGCGGCCGGCACCGTCGATCACGTCAACGGCGGCAACGGCGGCAACGGCGGCAACGGCGGCGCGGCCGGCACCAACTTCTGGCAGAGCGGCCAGGCCGGCACGGGTGCCAACGGTGGTGCGTCAGGCAGCGGTGGCGATGCCTTCCAGGACGGCAACGGCAACTACCTCGGTAACGGCGGTAATGGCGGCAACGGTGGCGCCGGCGGCGGAGACGGTTCGCCCACCAGCAGCACCAGCGGCGGTGTCGCCGGCTCCGGCGCCAACGGTGGTGACGGCGGCGCCGGCCTGACCGGTGGCAACGGCGGCACGGGCGGCAGGGGTGCCGACGCCGGGGACGGCGTCGGTGGTGCGGCAGGTAACGGTGGCAACGGCGGCGACGGCGTCGCGAAGGGCGGCAACGGCGGTACCGGCGGTGCTGCCGGTGCGTCGACTGCGTACAACGAAAGCCTCGTCGGCGGTAATGGCGGCGCGGGCGGTGACGCCAGCGGCGCCACCGGTGTCCAGGGCGTCGGCGGCAATGGTGGCAACGGCGGGGCCGGCGGTGTAACTGCCAGCGGCAACTCCGGTGCCGGCGGCAATGGTGGTGCCGCTGGTAACGGCGGCACCGATGACGACACCGTCCAGACCTTCGGCGGCAACGGTGGTAACGGTGGTGCCGGCGGTGCGACCTCCGGCGGGCACGGCGGCACCGGCGGAAACGGCGGTGCCGGCGGTACCGGCACGGTCGGCGCCGGTGGCGGACTGCTAGCCGGCAACCACGCCCAAGGCGGTAACGGCGGCGCCGGTGGCGGCACCGGCCTGACCGGCGCCGGGGTCTCCGGCAACGGCGGCGACGGCGGCGCGGGTGGCACCGGCACCGGCTGGAAGGACGTCAACGGCAGCCACTTCACGCCGGGCACGGTCTACAGCGCGGGCGGCAACGGTGGCAACGGCGGCGGTGGCGCGACATCGACCGCCGGAACCGGCGGCGCCGGAGGTAACGGCGGCGCCGGCGGCAGCGGTCTGGAGACCGGGCTGAGCACCGGCGGCAACGGCGGTAACGGTGGCACCAGCAGCTTTGGGGTCGGTGGCACGGGCGGCGATGGCGGCAGCGGCACCGCGTCGGGCGGCAACGGCGGCAACGGCGCCAACGGCGGCGGCGGGGCGATCGGCGGCGTCGGCGGCAAGGGTGGCAACAGCGGCGGTGTCCAGATCCCGACGAACGATCTGGGCTTGGCGGCCAGCCATGCCGGCAACGGCGGCAACGGCGGGTTCGGCGCCGACGGCGGTAACGGCGGGGACGCCAAGGGTGCGGTCAACGGCGGTAACGGCGGCAACGGCGGCGTCGGTCCGAGCGGCAGCGGTCTCACCGGTGGCGCCGGCGGCCAGGGCGGTAACGCCGACGCCGGCAACGGTGGTAACGGCGGCAAGGGTGGTAACGGCGCCACCGGCGTTGGTGGCACAGCAGGTACGGCCGGGACCGCTACCGACCTACCGGGCACCGGTGGTAACGGCGGTGCCGGCGGCATCGGCGGCGCCGGCGGCGCGGGTGGGGCCTCGAACACCGGTAACGGTGGAAATGGTGGAGCGGCCGGTAACGGCGGCGTCGGTGGCAGCGGTGGCACCGGCGGTGCGGGTGGCGTCGATGCCACCGGCAAGGGCCTGGTCGGTGGCCTCGGCGGTAACGGTGGCATCGGCGGTGAGGCGGGCGCCGGTGGTGCCGGCGGAGCCAGCGCCAGCGGTACCGCGGGAACGGCTGGCGCGGACGGCAACGGCGGCACGGGTGGCGCCGGCGGCCGGGGCGGTGCCGGTGGCGCCGGTGCGGCGGGCAGCAGCTCGGGCAATGCGGCCGGCGGTAACGGCAGCGACGCCGGCGCGGGCGGCCAGGGTGGCATCGGCGGTGCCGGTGGCCACTCGAACGGCGGCAGCGCCGGTGCCGGTGGTGTCGGCGGGTTCGGTGGTTCCGGCGGTGTCGGCGGCGCGGGCGGTGTCGGCGGTGTCGATGCCAGCGGCAACGGCCTCGCCGGCGGTGAGGGCGGCGCCGGTGGAGCCGGTGGCACCGCCGGAATCGGCGGCGTCGGTGGCAGCAACACCGCCGGTAACACCGGCGCTACCGGTGCCGGCGGCACCGGGGGTGGCGGTGGCACCGGTGGCAAGGGCGGTGCCGGTGGTGCGGCTGATGGAGCCGGCCACACCGCTGGGAACGGTGGCGCGGCGGGCACCGGTGGTAACGGCGGCACCGGTGGAGCGGGCACCGGTGGATCTAACGGCGGCAAGGGCGGTGCGGGTGCGGCCGGTGGTGTCGGTGGCGCCGGCGGTTCGGGAACCAACGGGGCTGCGGGCGGCAACGGTGCCACCGGCGGCCAGGGTGGCGACGGTGGTACCGGTGGAGCGAGCACCGGGACTCCCGGTGCCGGTGGTGCCCTGGGCAAGGGTGGCGCCGGAGGCGCGGCCGGCACCGGCACGCCGGATGGCACCGCGGGTACCGCGGGCACCGGTGGGAGCACCGGCGCGGGCGGCTAGCCACGCAGAAACGGCAACGGCCGCCGGGTCCAGAGGACCCGGCGGCCGTTGCTATTCATACGACTACCCGAACAGTGCGGCGATCTTCTCTTCCGGGCTCACCGGCTCCGGCAGGGCATCGAGTGCCTCGGTTCGGGGCAGGGCCACCAGCGGATCGGCGAAGTCCCGGAAGGTCTTGTCGCCCAACAGTTGGGCCATCAGGTAGCCGGTCAACAGCGCCCGTACCCGGCGCTGGGTGCGTCGATCCGAGGTCGGCAAGCCGAAGAACCCGGTCAGCCGGCGGCCCTGCGGCAAACCGGCCGAAGACGCCTTGCTGACCACCCGCAGTGTCGCCGATCGCCAGGCGTGCGCCAGCTCGACGGCATTGGAGCGCAACGCCTTCGCGTCGCCGGGCGCACTGAGGATCACACCGGGCACGTCGAGGGCAGCCGCAGCCTGCTCGGCCGGCGGTGCGGTGACGGTCGGGAAGATAGCCGCCACCGCTTTGGGATTCACCGACGAGCCGGCGGCGGCGAACACCGCAGCCGAACCGCCGAAGCCGTGACCGGCCACGGCGATCCGGTTGCGGTCGACGCTGATACGGCCGGGCCCCAACCGGACCTCGGTGGCGATCTCCAGGGCGCGGCCCAGATCGGCGGACAAGTCCAGCACCGACGGCGCCAAGCCGCGCCCGGTGTCGGGAGCCACCGCCACGATGCCCCACGAAGCCAGGTGCTCCAGCAGGCAGGCGTAGCGATCGGCGCCGGTGAGCCAGTCGTGGCCGAACGCCACCGCGGGAAGGCGGTAGCCGGACTGCGGGGTGTACACCACGCCGGCCAGCCCGGCGAACGCCAGATCGCCCCGCAGCACACGGTGCGGGCCGGGACGGGTCAAAGTGGTGTACAGGCGCTTGATCGTGGCCACCCGATGACGGTAACCCACCGGGCATCAGGCCAAGTGCACCTTGCTCCCCGGACCATGCTCTATCCCGCTGACCTGCACGAATTATGGGAGCCGACCGTCGTTGCACTACCCTGAACAGTTATGTGTGGAATCGTCGGCTACGTCGGGCAACGGCCCGCTCGCGACGTCGTCGTCGAGGCCCTGCGCCGGATGGAATACCGAGGTTATGACTCCGCCGGAATCGCCGTCCTGGATTGCGCCGGTCAGCTGACCATCCGTCGCCGTGCGGGTCGGCTGGCCAATCTGGAGGCCGAACTGGCCGCGACCGATCCCGCCCTGTTGGCCGGCGGCACCGGGTTGGGCCACACCCGCTGGGCCACCCATGGACGGCCCACCGACGCCAACGCCCACCCGCACTGCGACGCGGCGTCCGAGTTCGCCGTGGTGCACAACGGCATCATCGAGAACTTCGCGGCGCTGCGCGCCGAGCTGGAGCGCGACGGCGTGGAGTTGACCAGCGAGACCGACAGTGAGGTCACGGTCCACCTGCTGGCCCGCCAGTACCGGAGCGGCGACACCGCCGGGGACTTCGTGGCCTCGGTGCAGGCGGTCCTGCGCCGGCTGGAGGGACACTTCACCGTGGTGTTCGCCCATGCCGGCGAGCCCGGCACCATTGTGGCGGCGCGTCGGTCGACCCCGCTGGTGGTCGGCGTCGGCGACGGCGAGATGTTCATCGGGTCCGATGTCGCCGCGTTCATCGAATTCACCAGGGATGCCGTCGAACTGGGGCAGGACCAGGTGGTGGTGATCACCGCGGACGGTTACCGCATCACCGACTTCGAGGGCAACGACGACACCGAGAACGCCCGGGTGTTCAAGATCGACTGGGACTTGTCGGCCGCCGAGAAGGGCGGCTACGAGTACTTCATGCTCAAGGAGATCGCCGAACAGCCTGCGGCGGTTTCCGACACCTTGTTGGGGCACTTCGACCTCGGTCGGATCGTGCTCGACGAGCAGCGGCTTTCCGATCAGGAGCTGCGCGAGATCGACAAGGTGTTCGTGGTGGCCTGCGGCACGGCATTCCACTCGGGCCTGCTGGCCAAATATGCCATCGAGCACTGGACACGGCTGCCGGTGGAGATCGAGCTGGCGAGCGAGTTCCGCTACCGCGATCCGGTTTTGGACCGCAGCACCCTGGTGGTCGCCATCTCCCAGTCCGGCGAGACGGCCGACACCCTGGAGGCGGTACGGCACGCCAAGGAGCAGAAGGCCAAGGTGCTGGCGGTCTGCAACACCAACGGCTCGCAGATTCCGCGGGAGGCCGACGCGGTGCTCTACACCCGGGCCGGACCGGAGATCGGTGTTGCCGCGACCAAGACGTTCCTGGCCCAGGTGACCGCGAATTACATTGTGGGCCTGGCTTTGGCGCAGGCCCGCGGCACCAAGTACCCCGACGAGGTGGCCCGCGAGTACCACGAGTTGGAGTCCATGCCGGAGCTGATCCAGCGGGTCATCGACACCATGGAAGCGGTCGCCGACCTTGCCCGGCAGTACGCACAGTCGTCCAGCATCCTGTTCCTGGGCCGGCATGTCGGGTACCCGGTCGCCCTCGAGGGCGCGCTCAAGCTCAAGGAACTGGCCTACATGCACGCCGAGGGCTTCGCCGCCGGCGAGCTCAAGCACGGCCCGATCGCGCTGATCGAGGACGACCTGCCGGTGATCGTGGTGATGCCGTCGCCGAAGAACGCCGCGATGCTGCACTCCAAGCTGCTGTCCAACATCCGCGAGATCCAGGCCCGCGGCGCGGTCACCATCGTGATCGCCGAGGAGGGCGACGAGACGGTGCGGCCCTACGCCGATCACCTGATCGAAATTCCCGCGGTGTCAACGCTTTACCAGCCGTTGCTGTCGACCATCCCGCTGCAGGTGTTCGCCGCCGGGGTGGCGCAGGCCCGGGGCTACGATGTGGACAAGCCACGCAACCTGGCCAAGTCGGTCACCGTCGAGTAGCGGGAGTTCTCAGTGCGACAACTGTTGGCCTTGGTGTGCGCCGCGACGGCGGTGCTGGCGCCGGTACCGAATGCGGTTGCGGCGAACGATGTTCCCGACCTCGGCCCGCTCATCGACGACAGCGGGCCGCTGCCCGGCGCCGTCGGCGACCTCACCGGAATCCCGGACCTGGCGTTCACCACTCCCTTTGGTATGGCCTGCCGCAAGAGCCGCGGGAAAGTGACGCACAGCGTGACCTGTACCGGGAATTTCGTGGGAGCGCAGCCGGGAACCCGCAGTGTGCGGCTTGGGACCGTCTACGCCGACGGCAGCGGCCCGGCGCAGTTTCTGCCGATGGCGCCGGACGGGCTTCTCGGTGATCCCGCGAAGGTTCCGACGACCATGCTGCAGATCGGCCACAAGGTCGTGTTCTGGGACTTCTCGCCCACCGAATCACTGGTCTGTGGCATTCCACAGGGCACCGAGTTGGCCTGCGTGCTCAGAGCCGCCCGCGAGAACGGTTCCAAAAGCGGCCCGCCGGTGACGCACGGATTCGTCATCTCGGCGCCGCAGAGCCAGGTGTTCTGACACTCTCTACCGCGGGGGCTACGCGAGTGAGGGAGAACAGGCTTGTCCAACACTGATCCTGCCGTTCAGACCAACCGGCCCAGGCTGCTCCTGATCCTCGCCATGGCGGTGTTCTTCATCGCCTCCTACGTCGTCACCGTCGCCCTCTACGAGAAAGCGGGATGCGGCTGCCCGCTCCAACTCACCGAAGGTCAGGCGGCGTCCGATGGAACGACCGTGACCATCGACCTCGAGGATCTCCAGACGGTGAAAGGCACGCTGACCGGCAAGGTCGCCATCACCCCGGGGCCTGAACTGCTCGATTCGGCCACCCATGGGCTCACCGAGGATCTCAGCATCGCGGTGCACTCCGCGGTTACGCCGACCAAGCGCAGCTGGATAAAGGGCATGGTGCCCGGTGAGTTCCCGGTCCCGTTGACCGTCTCCGGTAACTCGGCGAAGTGGCCCTTCGATCACTACCAGACCGGGCCGATCACCGTCGATATCCTCCGCGGCGACTCCGCAGTGCCGGAACGGATCTCGCCGACATTCGTCGACCACATCGCGGGTTGGAAGCTTGCCATTCCCAGCGACGGCGCACCGGGCGGCCCGTACCGGGTGACGCTGCACCGGTCTCCGAGCACGCTGGCGTTCGGTGCCGTCGTCATGGGGGTCTTGGTCGCGCTGGCCGCGGTGTCGGTCATCGTCGCGGTGCTCACATTCCTGGGTCGGCGCAAATTCCAGCCGCCGATGACGACGTGGTACGCGGCCATGCTGTTCGCGGTGGTTCCGCTGCGAAACGCGCTGCCCGACGCGCCCCCGATCGGATCCTGGATCGACGCCACGGTCACGCTCTGGGTGATCGTCGCGGTGGTGATGTCGATGTTGCTGTTCATCTACTGCTGGTGGCGCGACCTGAAACCGGAGCCGGTTGAAAAGACCACTGTCGGATAGCGACTCGTCAGGACGTTGACCTCCGTGCACGCTGCTCGTAGGTTGAATGCTTACGGCGAATCAGGGGTTTCTCGTGGCACGGTGGGCATCGGTATGGGTATGGGCGGGCATGTCGGCGGCACTGCTCATCCCGATTCCGAATGCCGGTGCGGCGCCGGCGGTCCCCGACGTGGACTCCCTGATCGACGACAGCGGTCCGCTGCCCGGTTCCGTCGGCGATCTGCAGAAGGTGTCCAGCCTGGTCTTCGCCACCGACTCGGGGCTGGTCTGCAAGATGTGGAACGGCAGGATCACCCATGACATCAGCTGCACCGGGAACATTCCGGGATCGCCGCCGGACGCCGGCTCGGTAGAGCTGCCCGGGATCTACGGGAAGGGAAGCGCGCCGGCACGTTTCGTCGAGGCCCCGCCGGATGCTCTGGTCGCCGGAACCCCGCCCGCCGCAATGCTTCCGGTGGGCCACAAGATCGTGTTCTGGAATCTCTCGCCCATCCAGTCGATGGTCTGCGGCGTTCCGCCGTCCACCGAATTGGTCTGTGTGCTCAAGGAACCCCAGCAGGCCGGCGGAGCGGTCGGCGGACCGGTGGCGACCCACGGCTTCGTGATAGCCGCGCCGCAGAGCTGGGTGTTCTGACGACCCGTCACGGATGCCGGGCCGGGTGGGCGGGCCGCATGGCGGTCGGCCAATTCCGCCAAGTGGAGGCCCGCGAAATTACCTACCGGCAACAACGAGAATCGCTCTTTTTCGCAACCTTCTGACCGGTTGGTCCGGATGGTCAGTGACCGCTGGTCATCCTGAAGCTGAGAAATTGTTGATTTTGGCTGTGAGTTGAGGGTGGCCCGCGAGACCGGGTCAACTGGGACGAACCGGCAAAATACGCAAAACACCCGAGCCATCTCGGATGCCGAGTTGCGCCGATCGTTGACAACGCCGCCGGGTCGCCGATCGGTCGTTGGCACGGCTCCGGCGGTCGCCGGAGTGGTGCTTCACCTGCGATAACAAGGTCGTATGTCCTGCCCGCGAGCCTGCCCGGAAACCGTACCGGAGCGCGTCGTGTTGTCGATCTTGAAAAATTTTCGGGCAAATTCGCGGAAGTCGTTGCTCGAAATCTCGAACTCAAGTTAAGTTAATAACCTCTCTGAGAGATCTCAACTGCCGGATAGGTCTGTTCACAGAATGAGGTGTTCGCACATGAGCCGTCGTCACACCAACAGTCATCGCAACCCTCAGGGTGGGAGCGGGCGGAGCCGTCACCGGATGGTCGGTGCCGGTAGCACGATGGCTGCGTTTTTGGCGTTCGGGATGGCCCCGCTGGCAACCGCGCCGCAGGCACAGGCCGACGGGGACCTCTTCGATTTCGACTGGCTCACTGACTGGTTCACCCCGGCGGACGCCGCATCGGGCCTGGATTTCTCGTCCGACATCGGCCTGGCCGCCGCGGGCGGCTTCGACATGACGACGTTGATCGACCAATGGTTCTACACCCCGCTGCACACCGGCCTTGAGTTGTGGATCAACAACCCGCTCGGTGAGATGGTCAACGGCGCCATCAACACCATGGCCGGGCAGTACCTGATCGGCGACGGCGCCGCCGGAACGGTCGATTCCCCGGACGGTGGGGCCGGCGGATTGTGGTTCGGCGACGGTGGGGCCGGCTGGGACAGCAACATCGCGGGCGTTGCTGGCGGGGACGGCGGAAACGCGCTCGGAATCGGCAACGGTGGAGCCGGCGGTGACGGCGGCGCCGGCGTGGACGGCGGCGTCGGTGGTATCGGTGGCACGTATATGGGCAACGGCGGTGCCGGCGGTGCCGGCGGGGCCGCTACCGCAGCCGACCCGGACGGCGGGAACGGTGGTGCCGGCGGTAAGGCTGTTGCCTGGTTCTTCGGCAACGGCGGTGTCGGTGGCGCCGGCGCGGCCGGCCTCGCGGGCAGCTTTGACAACAACGGCACCGGGATCGGCGGCAACGGCGGCAACGGCGGGGCCGGCGGCACGCGGAGTGGTTTCAGCTATGGCAACGGCGGCAACGGTGGACAGGCCGGTACCGGTGGTGCCGGTGCTGCCGGGACCGCAGCCAACCCGAACGGTGGTGCCGGCGGTCATGGCGGCAACGGCGGTTCGGCCGGCGGCAACTTCTGGAAGGGCGGCCAGATCGGGGTAGCCGCCAACGGCGGTGCCGGTGGTGCCGGCGGTGAAGCGGCCACCGATGGCAGCGGCGCCTTCCTTGGAGCAGGTGGCAGCGGCGGCGCGGGTGGTAACGGCGGCGCCGCCGGCGACCCGACAACCACCAATACCGGCGGTACCGCCGGCAACGGTGGAGTCGGCGGCGCCGGCGGCGAAGGCCTGACCGGCGGTTCCGGTGGCACCGGTGGTAACGGTGGCGTTGCCGCCGACGGCCCCAGCGGCACCGGTGGTGTTGGTGGCGCCGGCGGTGACGGCACCAACCTCGGTGGCAATGGCGGTACCGGCGGCGGCGGCGCCGACGGCGGCAACGGCGGTGACGCCACCGGAGCCGTTGCCGGAGCCAGGGGCGGCGCCGGAGGTACCGGCGGCGCCGGCGGGAACGGCGGGAACGGCGGTTCGGCTCTCGCCAGCGGCAACACCATTCAGACCTTCGGCGGTGACGGCGGTGTCGGTGGTTCCGGCGGCAATGGCGGGAACGGCGGCACCGGCACATTCCAGGGCGGTGCCGGCGGTGCCGGCGGTGCCGGCGCCAACGCGGCTGGCCTCCAGGGCGATGGCAGCGACGGCGGTAGCGGCGGTAACGGTGGTGCCGCGACCGGCTGGGCCAACGATGGTTCCGTCACGACTGCTCCGACCGGCACCGTCCTCAGCCACGCCGGCGCCGGTGGCGCGGGCGGTGCCGGCGGTGGTGCCGGTATTGCCGGTGGTGCCGGTGGTGTCGGTGGTGCCGGCGGTGCAGGCGCCGACGGGGCCACCGGTAATGGCGTGATCAGCTGGGGTGGTGCCGGTGGTGCCGGTGGGGCCGGCGGGGCCAAGGGCCTCCTCGGCGGCGTCGGCGGTGCCGGCGGTAATGCCGGGGACGGCGGTGACGGCACCTACATCGGTGGCGCCGGCGGTAACGGCGGTGCCGGCGGCGGTAACGGCGGTAACGGCGGCAACAGCTCCGGTGCCACGGCCGGTGCCTTGACCGACGCCCACGCCGGCAACGGCGGTAACGGCACCACCGGCGCGGCCGGAACCGGCCTGGCCGGCGGTAACGGCGGTAACGGCGGTAACGGCACCAACGGAGCCGACGGCGGCCACGGTGGCAACGGTGGCACCGGCGCCGACGGCGTCCTCGGCGCCAACGGCGTCGCGCCCGCAGCAGGAGCCGGCGGCAACGGCCTGGACGGCGGTACCGGCGGCGCGGGTGGCACCGGCGGCAACGGCGGCAGTTCGGACACCGGGACCGGCGGTAACGCCGGTACCGGCGGCAAGGGTGGTGTCGGCGGCGCCGGCGGTACCGGTGGCAAGGGTGGCGTCGACGCGGCCGGTAATGGCCTGGCCGGGGGCAATGCCGGCAACGGCGGGGCAGGAGGCGCCGGCGGCGAGGCCGGTAAGGCAGGTACGGGCGGCGCCGGCAGCGGCACCACCGCCACCAACGGTGACGGTGGTCACGGCGGTAAGGGCGGTAACGGTGGCGTCGGTGGCGCCGGAGCGGCGGGCACCAGTTCCGCGACCGCCGCGGGTGCCAACGGCGGTACCGGCGGGGCCGGCGGCAACGCCGGTACCGGTGGTGTCGGTGGCGCCTCGGACGGCGGTACCGCCGGTGACGGTGGCGCCGGCGGAACCGGTGGTGCCGCCGGTGCCGGTGGTGTCGGCGGCCATGGTGGCGTCGACGCGGCCGGCAAGGGCTTGGCCGGCGGTAATGGCGGCATCGGTGGGGTCGGCGGGCACAGCGGTGACGGTGGTGCCGGCGGCAAGGCCACCGGTGGCGGTACCGACGGGAACACCGGGGCAGGCGGCAACGGTGGCGTCGGCGGAGCCGGCGGTGCCGGTGGTGTTGGCGCGGCCGGCGCTGCCGGTGCCGACCATCTGCAGGCGGCCGGGACCGACGGCGGCAACGGCGGTGCCGGTGGTGTCGGCGGCAAGGGTGGTGCCGGCGGCGGCGCCAACACCGGGACCGGTGGCGTCGGAGGCAAGGGTGGGGCGGGCGGCAATGCCGGCAAGGGCGGCGACGGCGGCGACGGCGGTACCGCCCCGGGCGCCAACGGCAACGGTTATGACGGCGGCGACGGCGGCACCGGCGGTAACGGCGGCAACGGCGCCGCGGGTGGTGCCGGCGGTGCGAGCACCAGCGGCACGGCCGGCGACGCAGGTGCCGGCGGTGCAGCCGGCACCGGTGCGGCCGGTGGGGCCGCTGGAACCGGTGGCGCCGCCACCGGCACCGGCACCCCCGGCACCGCCGGCACCGACGGCCAGCCCGGATAGCCCCGCGCTCTGAAGACCAGAAGATCACCAACCACTAAGGAGATGGCCGTGCAGTTAGCCCTTCAGCCCTATGTCACCGCCGGTATCGCGATTGCGGGCGCCAGCCTCATCGCGGTGCCTCCGGTGGCGGTGCCGTTGCCCGGGGTCGCGAATGTCCAGGCCCCGGCGATCCAGCTCACCGGTGCCTGGGAGGACGCTTTCAACGCCGGGTCCGCCAACCTCTCACAGCTGGTCAACAACTACGGCTTGGCGCCCGGCGTGGGATTCCAGCAGAGCCTGGTCAACATGGTCGGCTTCATGCAGCTGTTGATCAATAACGACACGAACGTCACCGCTGTGGCCGAGCAGATGCAGGACAACATCAAGACGGTGTTCTCGTCCTGGGATCTGCTCAACGCCGACGACGCGACGAAGGCCGCAACGACGGCCTTCACCATCGCGAGCGACCACAACCTGCTGCTGGGCCAGCTTCCCGGCTTCCTGCCGCCGGACATCGATGCCGGCATGGTGAACTCGATCCTCGACTTCATGTCGTCGCCGCTGAGCGGCGTCATCATGGGCGCGCTGGGCCCGTCCATCGCCCCGTGGGTCGCGCTGTCGAACAGCATCAGCGACGGTGACAGTTTCACCGAGATCATCGCCAACATGGTCGGCGCCTACTTCAACGGTGCCACCCTCAACCTCAACTTCCTGCTGCCGGCGATCAACGACGCCGGTCTGCTGCCGGCGCCCATGCAGATCGACAACCTGGAGTTCGCCTTCGGCGGGCTGCTCACCGGTGGGGAAGTGGCCCATGCGCCGTGGAAGGTGTTCGACTCCACCGGCGCTGTCGCGGCATCGGTGCCGGTTGTCGGCGGCTCGATGATCAACAGCCTCGGCATCAACATCCTCGGTGTTCCGGTTCTGGGCAGCCTCGGCTTCGAGGGCCACGCGGTCGGCCCGATAGGAGCGTGGCTGAGTTTCTCGGAACTGACCGCCCAATTGCTCGGCGCGGGCTGGAACGAGGCGGGCGACGGCAAGGGTGCCCCCACCAGCCCAGTCCTGCCGCCGTGGGCCGGGGTCCAGTTCCCCACCGTCCCCGATGACTACTTCGGTGGCGCGGGTGCCGGCGAGGCGACCGACTTCGCCGGCACCGACCTGTGGACCCAGGTGAGCGACGCGATCGCCGGCTTCCAATGGAGCGACCTCTTTTAAAGTCTGTTCTGAATCGAGGAACATCGGCACGACGGTCGGGTCGTGACATGTCAGAGGGAGATGCGGGTGTCGACACCCACCTTGGTGGAGCTTCTGCGCCGGCAGGCCGAACGATACGGCGACAAGGTCGTGTTCAGCTTCTCCTACAACGGAGATGAAGAAGACCGGAGCGAGCTGACCTACCGTGAGCTCGACACCAGGGCCCGAGCGATCGGGTCCACCCTGCAACAGCAGGGCGCCGCGGGCCAGCGGGTACTGGTGCTGGTTCGTCCCGGTCTGGACTTCATCGCCGGCTATTTCGGCTGCCTCTACGCCGGCGCCGTCGCGGTGCCGGTACACCAGAAGATGGCGCCACGCCTGGCGGTGGTCATCCCCGATGCACAAGCCGGCTTTGCGCTGTCCACCGCCGACACCCAGGCCAACATCAAGGCCGGAGTCGATGCTCTGGTCGAGGGGCGGGCCCTGCGGTGGTGCGTGATCGAGGACGCGGTCACCGCCGATCCCGACAGCTGGGTGGCCCCGGCCGTCGATCCGGGTTCCACGGCCATGATCCAGTACACGTCGGGTTCCACCACGTCACCGAAAGGTGTGGTGCTGTCGCACGGGAACCTGATGCACAACTTGGAGGTGACCCGCCGAGCCTGGAACGGTGACGACTCGGGGGTCGGGGTGTACTGGCTGCCGCCGCACCATGACATGGGTCTGATCGGCGTGATCCTCGAGATCATGTACGCCGGGGCAAGTGCGGTGCTGATGTCGCCGGCCGCCTTCATCAAGCGCCCGATGCGGTGGCTGGAAGCGGTGTCCCGACATCGGGCCTACATCACCACGGCACCGAGCTTCGCCTACGACAAGTGCGTCGAACGCAGCACCCCGGCCGAGCGCGCGGCGCTCGATCTGTCCGGTCTGTCCATCGCCATGATCGGTGCGGAACCGGTGCGTGCGTCGACGCTGGCGGCCTTCGCCGATGCCTTCGCCCCGGCAGGTTTCCGGCTGGAGGCGTTCACCCCGGTGTACGGACTGGCGGAGGCCACCCTGCTGGTCTCCGGTCAAGCGGACTCCGCCGCACCCGGGGTGCGACACCTGGACCGCGACGCGCTGGGGGAGCATCGCGCCGTCGACGTCGCGCCGGATGACCCGAGCGCTGCAGCCGTGGTGGGCTGCGGTCCTCCCCAGGATGGACAACGGGTGGTCATCGTCGATCCGGTGACCCGCCAGTCGTGCGGGACGGATGAGATCGGCGAGATCTGGGTCGCCGGACCCAGTGTGGCCCAAGGCTATTGGGGACGGCCGGAAGAGACCGCACAGACCTTTGCCGGGTATGTCGCCGACACCGGTGAGGGGCCCTTCCTGCGCACCGGGGATCTGGGTTTCCTGTGTGCCGGCGAACTTTTCGTGACCGGACGCGTCCAGGACCTCGTCTCCATCGACGGCCACAACTACTACCCCAACGACGTCGAGGCCACCGTGCAGGACAGTCATCCGATGCTGCTGTCGGGGCGCGGTGCCGTCATGGCGACCACACCGGTGCAGGGCGCCATCGAACAGCTGGTGGTGGTGCAGGAGGTCGACCCGGCCGCGACCGAACTGGACGGCGTCATCGACACGGTTCGTGCTGCCATCACCCGGTATCACGGCATCGAGGCATCCGCGGTGGTGCTGGTGGCGCCGCTGTCGATTCCCACCACCTCCAGCGGCAAGATCCAGCGCAGCCAATGCCGCCGGCAGTTCATCGACGGTGACCTTGCGGTGCTGGCCGAATGGCGTGGGCCGCTGCCCGAGCCCCCGCCGCCGGCAAGCCAGGACGAGGTCAACCAGATCATGGCGGAACTGCAGGCCTCCCTTTTGCGAAAGGGCAGCTCCCGCTAGGGATGCCGGGCGGTGACACCACCGTCGACGACGATCTGGGTGCCGGTGATGAATGACGCCCGCGGCGACATCAGGAACGCCACTGCCTGCGCCACTTCCGCCGGTTGGCCGATGCGTCCCAGCGGCGCGGCGGCCACGAAGCCGGCCGCGACTTCTTCGACGTCGAGGGCGATCTGCAGCATCGGGGTCTCGATGAACCTCGGGCAGACGGCGTTGAGGCGGATACCGGCCGGGCCCAGTTGGGCGGCCATCGACCGGGTCATCCCCAAAAGGCCGGCCTTGGAGGCGCAGTAGGCGGGGATGAACGGGTTGGCGGTCAGCGCCTCGATGCTGGAGATGCCGACCACCGCGGGGTCGCCGCCGGCCCGGGCGACGGCCTCCAGATGCGGCAGCATCAACTGCACCAGCATCGCCTGCGCGCGCAGGTTGACATCCATGACGGCGTCCCAGGATTCGCCGGTGTAGGCGCCCACCGGTTCGGGCAACACCCGGCCCGCGGCGTGCACCAGGCCGTCGATGCCGTCGAGGGCTTCGGCTGCGGCCGTGACCGCGGCCGGCAGTGCGGTGTCGTCGCAGACGTCGACCACCGCGCCGGGCATACCCAAGCTCTCGGCGACGTCGGTGACTCCGGGTGCGATGTCCCACAACGCAACCCGGCGTCCGTCGGCGACCAGCGCCTCCGCACACGCCCGGCCGATCCCCGATGCGGCACCGGTGACGACGACGCCGCTCATGCCTGGCCTCCCTGCCTGACGACGAACTGCGACCAGTCCGGTTCGCGTACCGCCGACCAATACTCGTCCAGCCGCCACGGGCTCACGGTGTGGATCTCACCGTCGGCGTTCTTGAAGTAGGAGTGCTTGATCGCCGGGTGCGCCCACACCGTCTTCCTGATCGCGTCCTGGGTGGCCTGATGCCACTCGGCGGCCGCCTGGGCGGTCGGCTCGATGGAATGCAGCCGCTCGTCGGCGAGGCGCGCCAGGCAGGCGTCGATATAGCGCATCTCCAACTCGGAGTTGAAGATCAGGCTGCCGCCGTGCGCCAGATGCGCGCCGGGCCCGTAGATCAGGAAGAAGTTCGGAAACTGCGGCACGGTGATTCCCAGGTATGCGTACGGCCGGCTGCCCCACAGTTCGTGCAGGTCGGTTCCGTCGCGGCCGGTGACACGCATCGGCGCCAACACGTCGGTGTGCCGAAAACCGGTGGCGTACACGATCACATCGACGTCGTGGTGGACGCCGTCCTCGGTCTCCACGCCGTGCGGGGTGATCCTGCGGATCGGAGTGCGGTTCAGTTCGACGTTGTCGCGTTTGAGCGTCTTGAGCCAGGTGCCGTTGTCCTGCAGGGTGCGCTTTCCGGTCGCGGGATAGTCCGGCAGCACCTTGGCCAGCAGCTCCTGGTCGTCGCCGACCTGGTCGGTGATCCAGCCGGTGAACATCAGTCGGGCCATCGCGTTGATCTCGCTGACGGCGTGATCCTGGTCGGGATAGTCCGGGTCCACCCGGGCGGCTTCCAGGCCCTTGTCGGCTCCGGGCCACAGCAACAGGAAGCGGTACCAGCGGGCGTAGAACGGCAGGTGCTCCAGCGCCCAGCGCACTCCGTCGCCGACCGCGTCGTGATACATCGGGTTGGGGAACATCCACTGCGCGGTGCGCTGAAACACCGTGAGGTGCTCCACTTTCTCCGCGATTGCCGGGGCGATCTGGAATCCACTGGCACCCGCCCCGATCAGCGCTACCCGTTTGCCGGTCACGTCGACGCTGTGGTCCCAGGCCGCGGAGTGGAACGACGGCCCGCTGAAGCTGTCGGCGCCGTCGATGTCGGGCAGGTGCGGTCGATTCAGCTGGCCGACCGCGGTGATCACCGCGCGTGCCCGGATCGCCGACACCGTGCCGTCGGCGCCGCGCACGCTCAGAGTCCAGATTCCGTCGGCGTCATCCCAGGTGGCGTCGGTGACCTCGGTGTTCCACCGGATATGTTGGTCCAGATCGTGTTTGGTGACCAGGTCGGTGAAGTAGGCCCGCAGTTCCGGCTGTTCGGCGAAGTAGTGGCCCCAGCCGTTGTTGGGCTCGAAGCTGAAGCAGTAGAAGTGGTTGGCGACGTCCACCCGGGCGCCCGGATAGGTGTTCTCCCACCAGGTTCCACCCGGGCCGGCGTTCTTCTCGATGATGGTGAACGGAATTCCGCTCTGCGCCAACCGGATTCCTGCCAACACTCCTGATTCGCCGCAGCCGACCACCACCACCGGCAGGTCCTTGGCGTGGGACTGGCCCAGCGCTGCGGGGCGGCGCGGGTCGACGCCTTCGAGGTCGAGTTCCTCGGCGAGCAGGCCCAGGTAAGCGTCCGGCACGATCTCGCAGGCCGCCCAGTCCATCATCTCCTTGACCAGTTCGGCGGGCAGTGGCTCAGGTTGCGGGCAGCCGCGGTCGCGGTAGTCGACGATCACCTCCAGCGCTTCGGCGCGGGCGCGGGCCTTGTCCTCCTCGGACATGAATCCCTGGATCTCGTTGAGGAAGATCCCGTTCTGCTTGAACTCCCGGATGAAGCGGGCGTCGCCGGTGATGTGCACACACGACAGCAACAGGGTCGGGACACTGACCTGCTCCAGGGCGGCGGCGATGTCGGAGTCCGACGTGGTGAATGGCTCCCCGGCGTAGCGATTGCGCTCCAAGTGAGGCCCTTTCGATCGATTCGCTACTGCGCGTTGCGAAATTGGTTCGGACGATACGCGAGGCGTTGTCGCCGATCAAGAGCGGCCATCTGTGCGACGCTGTACGCCGTGACCGTCAAAGCCCGATTGGCGGCGGCGTGGCATTTCGTACACACCGCTCCGCTGACCTACCTGTGGCTGGCGGCGCTGGCGATCACCACCGTCATCCAGCACATGGTCGGCCGTCATCTGCACACCATGCTCGTCGAGCAGTCCACCAACCTGCATCACCTGGCCACCGACCCCCTGGAGGTGCTGGTCTCCAGTCTGCTGTGGATCGACGGCAAGGACTGGTCGCCGTACCTGGTGCTGTTCACCCTGTTCCTGGCGCCCGCCGAGCACTGGCTGGGACACCTGCGTTGGCTGATGGTCGGACTGATCTCCCACATCGGCGCCACCTATGTCAGCGAAGGCGCGCTGTACGTGTTGATTCACCTGCACCGCGAATCCGAGCGGCTGACCTACGCCCGCGACATCGGCGTCAGCTACTTCCTGGTCGGCGTGATGGCCGTGCTCACCTACCGGATCCGCCGGCCGTGGCGCTGGGCCTATCTGGCCGGGCTGATCGTCATCTTCACGGTGCCCCTGGTCATCAACCCCGACTTCACGGCGATCGGCCACGCCGCCGCCCTGGCGATCGGGTTGTGCTGTTACCCGTTGACCCGTCACCACCCGGCGCGGGTCGACCTACACCCGAGGTCGGGCCCGGCCCACTAGCCTGGGATCGCGAGGGAGGTCACCGTGCGGCACTACTACACAGTCGAGGTGATCCGTGCCGCCGAGGCGCCGCTGCTGGCGAGCCTGCCCGACGGGGTGCTGATGCGCCGGGCGGCGTTCGGACTGGCGACAGCGATCGCCCGGGAACTGGCCGCCCGTACCGGCGGGGTGGCCGGCCGGAGTGTGTGCGCGGTGGTCGGTTCCGGCGACAACGGCGGCGACGCGCTCTGGGCGGCCACCCTGCTGCGCAGGCGCGGCGCGGCGGCAAGTGCGATCCTGCTCAACCCGCAGCGCGCCCACGCCAAGGGACTTGCCGCGTTCATCCAGGCCGGCGGCCGGATCGTCGACACCGTGCCGGCCGCCACGGACCTGGTGATCGACGGGGTGGTCGGGATCTCCGGGCACGGCGCACTGCGGCCGAACGCCGCGGAGGTGTTCGCCTCTCTGGAAAGACCGGGGGAGGCGGCTGTGCCCGTGGTGGCCGTCGACATCCCCAGTGGTCTGGACCCGCACACCGGCGCGGCCGACGGCCCCGCGGTGCGCGCGGCACTGACCGTCACCTTCGGCGGCCTCAAACCCGTTCACGCGCTGGGCGAGTGCGGGCGCGTCGAGCTCATCGACATCGGACTGGATCTGCCGCCCACCGAGATGCACGGCTTCGAGGCTGCTGACGCCGAGGCGCTCTGGCCGGCACCCGGCCCGCGCGACGACAAATACACCCAGGGCGTCACCGGCATCCTGGCCGGCTCCGCGACCTACCCCGGTGCAGCCATCCTGTGCTCCGGGGCGGCGGTGGCAGCCACCTCCGGCATGGTGCGCTACACCGGAAGCGCTGCTGCGCAGGTGGTCTCGCACTGGCCTGAGGTGGTGGCGGCGCCCAGTCCGGCAGCGGCCGGGCGGGTGCAGGCCTGGGTGGTCGGACCCGGCCTGGGTACCGACGGCGACGCGGCCGCCGCGCTGTGGTTCGCGCTCGGCACCGACCTGCCGGTGATCGTCGACGCCGACGCCTTGACCATCCTGGCCGCGCACCCCGATCTCGTCGTCAACCGAACGGCGCCGACGGTGCTCACCCCGCACGCCGGCGAATACACCCGGCTGGCCGGGCACCCGCCCGGACCCGACCGGGTCGGGGCCGCCCGCGAGCTCGCCGACCGCTTCGGGGCCACCGTTCTGCTCAAGGGCAACGTCACCGTCATCGCCGACCCGCATCAACACGGCGGTTCAGCGAGGCTCGACGGAGGAGAGGCGAAGCTGGGACCGCCGCATCAACACCGCGGCACGGTCTACCTCAACCCGGCCGGCGGATCGTGGGCGGCCACCGCCGGGTCCGGCGACGTCCTGTCCGGCATGATCGGCGCGCTGCTGGCATCGGGGCTGCCCCCAGCGCAGGCCGCTGCCGCCGCCGCGTTCGTGCACACCCGGGCCGCCGCCGCCTCGGCCGCCGACCCAGGACCCGGCGACACCCCGACGTCGGCCTCGCGCATCCTGGCCCACATCCGCACCGCCCTGGCCCAGCTGTAGAGGAGTCGTCGTGACCCATTCCCATCCGTCCGTGCCCGCGCACACCATCGCCCCGGCCTACACCGGCCGGATGTTCACCTCGCCGGTCCCGGCGTTGCGGTTGCCCGACGATCCGATGGACCCGCAGACCGCCTACCGCTTCATCCACGACGAGTTGATGCTCGACGGCAGTTCCCGGCTGAACCTGGCCACCTTCGTCACCACCTGGATGGACCCCGAGGCGTCGGCGCTGATGACGGAGTCGTTCGACAAGAACATGATCGACAAGGACGAGTACCCGGCCACCGCGGCCATCGAACAGCGCTGCGTGTCGATGGTCGCCGACCTCTTCCATGCCGAGAACCTGCGCGACGACGACCCGTCCAGCGCCATCGGGGTGTCCACCGTCGGGTCCAGCGAGGCGGTGATGCTGGGCGGGCTGGCGATGAAGTGGCGCTGGCGGGCAAAGATCGGGGACTGGCAGGGCCGGACCCCGAACCTGGTGATGGGCTCCAACGTCCAGGTGGTGTGGGAGAAGTTCTGCCGCTACTTCGACGTCGAACCCCGCTACCTGCCGATGGCGCAGGGCCGGTATGTGATCACCCCCGAGCAGGTCGTCGGCGCCGTCGACGAGAACACCATCGGGGTGGTCGGCATCCTGGGCACCACCTACACCGGGGAACTGGAGCCCATCGAGGCGATCTGCGCGGCGCTGGACGCCCTCGCCGCCGGCGGCGGGCCGGACGTGCCGGTCCACGTGGACGCGGCCAGCGGCGGGTTCGTGGTGCCGTTCCTGCATGCCGACCTCAAGTGGGACTTCCGGCTGCCGCGGGTGGTGTCGATCAACGTCAGCGGCCACAAGTACGGGCTGACCTATCCGGGCATCGGCTTCGTGGTGTGGCGGGCCGCCGACTATCTGCCCGACGAACTGGTGTTCCGGGTCAACTACCTGGGCGGCGACATGCCCACCTTCACCCTGAACTTCTCCCGGCCCGGAAATCAGGTCGTCGGCCAGTACTACAACTTCCTGCGGATGGGCCGCGCCGGCTACACCGAGGTGATGCGAACCCTGTCCGACACCGCGCGCTGGCTGTCGCATCAGCTGGCCGCATCCGAGCATTTCGAGGTCATCAGCGACGGTTCGGCGATCCCGGTGGTGAGTTGCCGGCTGGCCGGGGATCGCGGCTACACCGAGTTCGACGTGTCCCACGAGCTGCGCACCTTCGGCTGGCAGGTGCCGGCCTACACCATGCCCGAGGGCGCCGAGGACGTCGCGGTGCTGCGAGTCGTGGTGCGCGAGGGGCTGTCGGCGGATCTGGCCCGGGCGCTGTTCGACGACATCATGAAGTCGGTGACCGCCCTGGACCGGGTCAAACCCGGCGGGCACTACGACGAACAGCAGCATTTCTCGCACTGATGTGGGGCGGTCTGGAGTCGAGTGTGCGTTGTGGTTCGCATAACGGCCGTCGAGTGAACTGAACCGCACACTGGGCGCGGGCGCGGGGGTATCGCGCGGGTTCTGGGACAATTGACGGTGACATGACTGCCGTATCCCGAACTTCCGGCCTGCTCGCGCAAGCGCTGGTGGACCTGGACGCCATCGCCCACAACGTGCGGGTGCTGGCCGACCATGCCGGGGCCGCCGGGCTGATGGCCGTGGTCAAAGCCGATGGCTACGGTCACGGCGCGGCCCAGGTGGCCCGCGCGGCGCTGGCCGCCGGTGCGGCCGAACTCGGGGTGGCCACCGTCGACGAGGCCGTGGCGTTGCGCGCAGCGGGCATCACCGCCCCGGTGCTGGCATGGCTGCACGGGCCGGGTACCGACTTCGCCCCGGCATTGGTGGCCGACGTCCAGATCGCGGTCTCCTCGGTGCGGCAACTGGCGGAGTTGCTCGACGCGGTGGACCGCACCGGCCGCACCGCGACTGTGACGGTCAAGGCCGACACCGGCATGAACCGCAACGGGGTCGGCGCCGCCGATTTCCCGGAGCTGTTGACCGCGCTGCGCCGCGCCGTCGCCGACGACGCGATCCGGTTGCGCGGGCTGATGTCGCACCTGGCCTGCGCCGACGAGGTCGACAGCCCGGTCAACGACATCCAGGCCGGGCGGTTCTCCGACATGCTGGTGACCGCCCGGGAACACGGCGTCCAGTTCCCGGTTGCCCACCTGGCCAATTCAGCCGCGGCGATGACCCGGCCCGACCTGGCCTACGACATGGTCCGTCCCGGGATCGCCGTCTACGGCCTGAGTCCGATGCCGGAGCGCGGCGACATGGGCTTGATTCCGGCCATGACTCTGAAGTCCGTTGTGGTGTTTGTTCGCTCGATCAAAGCGGGGGAGGGCGTCTCCTACGGGCACACCTGGGTCGCGGCGGCCGACACCACCGTGGCGTTGGTGCCGATGGGCTATGCCGACGGGGTGTTCCGCCAGCTGGGTGGACGGTTCGACGTGCTGATCAACGGCCGGCGCCGGCGCAATGTCGGGCGGGTGTGCATGGACCAGTTCGTGATCGACCTCGGTCCCGGACCCGTCGATGTCGCCGAGGGGGACGAGGTCGTGCTGTTCGGGTCGGGAGCGGCCGGGGAGCCGCTGGCCCAGGACTGGGCCGATGCGCTGGGAACAATCCACTACGAGGTGGTCAACAGTCCGCGCGGGCGGGTCGTCCGGACGTATCGGGGAGCCGGCGCCGATGTCGGCTAGGAGGCGCAGGTGGCGGGCCGGTGGCCTGCTGGCGGGCGCGGCCGGGATCGCCGCTGTCGGCACCATCGCCGGAACCACCATCGCCCGGTCGGTGACCCGGCGTACCACCGCCGACGACCCTTATGTCGCAGAGGATTTCGAGGTCCTGGACCACGACCGTAGTTCAGTGGTGGTCACCGACGACGGCGTCGAACTGGCGGTGCGCGACACCGGACCGCGCGACGCGCCGCTGACCGTGGTGTTCGCCCACGGATTCTGTCTGCGGATGGGGTCTTTCCATTTTCAGCGAGCACGGCTGACCGCCGAATGGGGCGACCAGGTCCGAATGGTCTTCTACGACCAGCGCGGCCACGGCGACTCCGCCGCCGCCCCGCCGGAGACCTATACCGTGCCGCGGCTCGGCCGCGACTTGGAGGCGGTGCTGCAGGTGACGGTTCCGCGTGGCCCGGTGGTGCTGGTCGGGCACTCGATGGGCGGCATGACCGTGCTGGCACACGCCCGGCAGTTTCCCCAGCGCTACGGCAGCCGGATCGTCGGAGCGGCGCTGATATCGTCTGCGGCCAAAGGTGTTTCACGGTCTCCGTTGGGTGAGATCCTGCGCAATCCGGCGCTGGAGGCGGTGCAGTTCAGCGTGCGTTACGCGCCGAAGCTGGTGCACCGCGGCCGCGGTGCGGCCCGTCGGGTGATCGCACCGATCCTGCGTGCCGCCTCCTACGGCACCGACGAGATCAGCCCGAGTGTGGTCGCCTTCTCCGAGGAGATGATGCACGCCACCCCGGTCCCCACCATGGTGGGTTTCCTGCATGCTCTCGAAGTACACGACGAAAGTGCCGCGCTGGCAACGCTGGCCGACATCCCGACCCTGATCGCCTGCGGCGATCACGACCTGCTCACCCCGGCCGGCTATTCGCGGGCGATGGCGGCCACGCTGTGGGACTGCGAGCTGGTGATCGTCCCGGGGGCCGGGCATCTGGTGCAGTTGGAGGAGCCCGATGTGATCGACGAGGCGCTGGTTCGGTTAGTGGAGCGGGCGACGCCGCGCCGGGTTGGGCTGACCCGTCGGCTGCGCCGGAAGGCGGGGCGCCGTGCCTGAGCAGCAGGAAGCGACCCTGGCCACCGCCGAGGACACCGTCGCGCTGGGAACCCGGCTGGGCGGACAGCTGCGGGCCGGTGACGTGGTGGTGCTGTCGGGCCCGCTCGGGGCGGGAAAAACTGTGCTGGCCAAGGGGATCGCCGTGGCGCTGGATGTCGATGGTCCGGTCACCTCGCCGACGTACGTGTTGGCCCGTGAGCACCGGCCGCGCCGGCCCGGCACCCCGGCGATGATCCACGTCGACCTGTACCGGCTGCTCGACGAGTCGAGTCTGGATCTGTTGGCGGAGTTGGACTCACTGGACCTCGACACCGAACTCGACGATGCCGTCGTCGTCGTGGAGTGGGGCGAGGGACTGGCCGAACGGCTCTCGGACCGACACCTGGACATCCGGCTGGACCGTGGCTCGGAGTCCGAGACGCGCACCGCGACGTGGCGGTGGCACACACCGTGACTCGGGCGATCCTGACCATCGACACCGCCACCCCCGCAGTGACCGCGGGCCTGGTGGCCCTAGACGAGGTTGGTCGTCGCACCGTGCTGGCCGAGCGGGTCACGCACGATGCTCGCGCGCACGCCGAGCAACTCACCCCGAATGTGCTGGCCGCCCTGGCCGATGCCGGGCTGACCATGGCCGATCTGAGCGCGGTGGTGGTGGGCTGCGGGCCGGGGCCGTTCACCGGTCTGCGGGTCGGGATGGCCAGCGCGGCCGCCTACGGGCACGCGTTGGGCATCCCGGTTTACGGGGTGTGCAGTCTGGACGCGATCGGGGTGCGCACCAGCGGCGCGACCCTGGTGGTCACCGACGCGCGGCGCCGCGAGGTCTACTGGGCGCGCTACCGCGACGGGGTTCGGACCGCCGGACCGGGAGTCGGTGCCCCGGCGGACGTCGACCCCGGTGACGCGGTGGCGGTGGCGGGCTCACCCGCGCACGCCGAGTTGTTCGACCTTCCGGTGCTCGATATCTCCTGCCCGGATCCGGCGGGACTGGTTGCCGCGGTGCGGGATTGGAGCGCCGAGCCGGCGGCGCCGGTGCCGCTGTACCTGCGCCGGCCAGACGCCAAGCCGCCGGCATCGGCCGTTCCGGTCAGCTTCGGCGCGCTGGTCGAATCCGATGCGCCACGCTGCGCCGAACTGGAGGCGCAGCTGTTCGGCGGTGATGACCCGTGGCCGGCCGAGGCCTTCCATCGGGCGATCGCCGCTCGCGACAGCCACTACGTCGGCGCCCGCGTCGGTGGCGTCCTGGTCGGCTACGCCGGTATCGCGCGGCTGGGGCGCACCGCCCCATACGAATTCGAGGTGCACACCATCGGGGTGGACCCGGCGCACCAGGGTCGCGGTGTCGGTCGACGGCTGCTGGCCGACCTGCTGGACTACTCCGGCGGCGGGGTGGTCTATCTGGAGGTCCGCACCGACAACGCCCCGGCGATCGCGTTGTACCGCGATGTCGGGTTCGTCGAGATGGGCGTGCGCAAACGCTACTACCGCAACGGCGCCGACGCCTACACCATGCGACGAGAGGCCATCAAATGACCGTCGTCCTGGCGATCGAATCCTCGTGCGACGAAACAGGTGTCGGCATCACCCGCCTGGAAGCCGATGGCACCCTGACGCTGCTCGCCGATGAGGTGGCCTCCAGCGTGGAGGAGCACACCCGCTTCGGCGGGGTGGTGCCCGAGATCGCGTCGCGCGCACATCTGGAGGCACTCGGTCCGACCATGCGCCGGGCACTGGACAAGGCGGGCATCAGGCGTCCCGACGCCGTGGCGGCCACCATCGGGCCGGGCCTGGCGGGGGCGTTGCTGGTGGGTGCGGCCGCGGCCAAGGCGTATGCGGCGGCCTGGGGGGTGCCGTTTTACGCCGTCAACCACCTGGGCGGGCACCTGGCCGCCGACGTCTACGAGTTCGGCCCGCTGCCACAGTGCGTGGCCCTGCTGGTCTCCGGCGGCCACACCCACCTGCTGCACGTGCGGTCGCTGGGGGAGCCGATCGTCGAGCTGGGCAGCACCGTCGACGACGCAGCGGGGGAGGCCTACGACAAGGTGGCCCGGCTGCTCGGGCTGGGTTACCCCGGCGGGCGGGTGCTCGACGAGCTGGCCCGCACCGGGGACCGCGAGGCGATCACGTTCCCACGCGGGATGACCGGCCCGCGCGACGCCCCGTACGTGTTCAGCTTCTCGGGGCTCAAGACGGCTGTTGCCCGCTACGTCGAGAAGACCCCGGACTATTCGCCGGCTGACGTGGCAGCCGGTTTCCAGGAGTCGGTCGCCGACGTGTTGACCGCCAAGGCGGTGCGTGCGGCCACCGACCTCGGGGTCGGCACGCTGCTGATCGCCGGCGGGGTGGCCGCCAATTCGCGATTGCGGGAACTCGCCGAACAACGCTGTACAGCAGCAGGTTTGACGCTGCGGGTGCCACCGCCGCGACTGTGCACCGACAACGGGGCGATGATCGCGTCGTTCGCCGCGCACCTGATCGCCGCCGGAGCGGCGCCGTCGCCGCTGGACGTGGCCACCAACCCGGGCCTGCCGGTCATCCGGGCGCAGGTGACGTAACGTCAAGCGGGTAGCCGCCGCGCTAGTTGGGGCAGATCATGTCCCGCACCATGCCGAGCAGGGTGCTGTAGGACGCCAGCGGGTTGCTCCGCTCGGCCTGGTCCATCGCTACCGCGCTCGCCTGGACGTACGCGTCGTAGTAGTCGAGGCCCGTGGCGCCCGGGGCGCCGGTAACGCCGTTGGCGCCCCGCGGTAGGCCGAAGCCGCCCGAGCTGCCGGCACCGCCCGCCCCGCCGTCGCCACCCGGGGAGTCGGCGTAGAGACTGGGCATGTTGCAGAGGCCGGAGTTCCCGCCTTTACCGCCCTCGCCACCGTTGGCGCCGTTGCCGCCCTTGCCGATGTTGGAGACGCCACCGGCTCCGGCCTGTCCGCCGGCACCACCGGTGCCGGGAGTGCCGGTGAGGGGGAGGTCGGGGAAGCGCCGACCGGGACCGGCGTTGCCGGCGTTACCACCGGCCCCGCCGGTGCCGCCCGCGGCGCCGTTGCCGGCGGGGCCGGAGTTCGAGAAGCCGCCCGCGCCCCCATTGCCGCCTAGGCCGCCGGTGCCGCCCGGGCCGCCATTGCCGCCGCCGTTTTTAGCCCCGGTATCGGGATTGGCCCCGGGCGCACCGCCGTTACCGCCGTTTCCCGCGGCCCCGCCGGGGCCGGCCAGACCGCCGTTACCGCCGGTACCCGACCCCAGTGCCGAGCCGCCGGTTCCGCCGTCGTTGCCCTCGCCGCCGGCACCGCCGCGGCCACCGGCGCCGCCGGCACCGCTCCTGCCCGCGCCAGGGGTGATGGGCGAACCGTTGCCCTGCCCGCCAATGCCGCCGACCCCGCCGTTGCCGCCTTGCCCGCCGCCGCCGCCGCTACCGGCGGTCCCGCCGTTGCCCGACCCCAGGGCCGTGCCGCCGGCGCCGCCGGCGCCGCCGTGACCGCCGATGCCGCCGTTGCCGCCGGTGCCTCCCGCCTGCGCATCGGTGAAAGTGGTGGCCGACTCGCCGTTGCCGCCGCGACCACCGTCACCGCCGTTGCCGCCGAGACCGCCGCCCCCGCCGGCCCCGCCGTTACCCGATGTCGAGCCACCCAGGCCGCCATTGCCGCCGTTGCCGCCGTCGCCGCCCTTGGTGCCGTTGCCGGCCGTGCCGCCGTCGCCGTCGCTGCCCTGCGCGCCCACAGTGCCGGCCTTGCCGTTGCCGCCGGCCCCGCCGCTGCCGCCGTTGCCGACCGACCCGCCGTTGCCGCCGTTGCCGCCGTTGCTCCCGTTGCCGCCCGGGACAATGGCGCTGAAGCCCGCCCCACCGTTACCGCCGTTGCCGGCCGCGCCGGTGACCGCGGTGCCGGCAGCGCCGTGTGCCCCGGTGCTGCCGCCGGAACCGGCCGTGTTGCCGGCCGCGCCGCCATTGCCGCCGGCCCCGGCACTGCCGGGGTTGCCGCCGTTGCCGCCGTTGCCGCCGCTGCCGGACAAGATGTTGGCGTCGGCGCCGTTGCCGCCGTTACCGGGTCTGCCGGCGTTCCCGCCCACGCCGCCGGCCCCGCCGTCGCCGTTGACTCCGGCATGGCCCGACCCGCCCGCGGCAACGCCGCCACTGGCTCCGCCGGCTCCACCGTCGCCGCCGCGGGCTCCGTCGCCGCCGTTGCCGCCGGCCCCACCGGTTCCGCCGGTCTGCCCGGTCGCGGTCGCGGTGAAACCGGTCCCACCGTTGCCGCCATTGCCGCTGGTGATCACGGCGCCGACCGTGCCGGTGTCGCCGACCTGGCCGCTGCCCGACAAGCCGCCGGTACCGGCCGCGCCGCCCGCGCCGCCCGAACCCGCACTGCCGGTGTTGCCGCCGGTGCCGCCGTCACCGCCGGCCCCGAGCAAGCCGCCGGAACCTGCCACGTTCACCACGCCGGCCGCGCCGATACCGCCGTCGCCGGCCGTACCCGCGTCACCCCCGGCCCCGCCGACCCCGCCGGCGCCGTTGCGGCCCGCGCTGCCCGACCCGCCGTCGGCTACCCCGCCGCCCTTGCCGCCGGTCCCGCCGGACCCACCGTTGCCCCCGTTACCGCCGTTGCCGCCGGCCTGACCGGCGCCGTTGTCGGTGCCCGAGACACCGGCCGCACCGGCCACCCCGTTGCCGCCGTTACCGCCGGCCCCGCCCTGGCCGCCGGTGCCGCCGTCGCCGCCGTGCCCCGAGATCGAGCCACCCAGGCCGCCGGCGCCGCCGGTTCCGCCCGTCCCACCGCCGGTGCCCCGGCCGCCTGATGCGCCCGGGCCGACGCCGCCGGTGCCGTTTCCGCCGGCCATGCCGTTGCCGCCGTTTCCGCCGTTGCCCCCGTTGCCGGTCGCGCCGCCGTTTCCGCCGGCCCCGCCGTTGCCGACGCGGCCGTTGAAGGCGTTGGCGCCGTTGCCGCCGTTGCCGCCGTTGCCGCCGTTGCCGACCGAGCCGCCGTTGCCGCCCGTCCCGCCGTTGCCCTCGACGCTGGGGGTTCCCCCGTTTCCGCCGTTGCCCCCGCTGATGACCGCGGCGCCGTCCGCGCCGGCACCGCCGTTCTGGCCGCTGCCCGACAGGCCGCCGGTGCCCGCCGCACCGCCGGCCCCGCCGGCACCGGCATCGCCGGGGTTTCCGCCGTTTCCGCCGTTGCCGATGATCCCGCCGCTGGCGCCGTTGCCGCCGTTGCCGGGTGCGCCGGCGTTGCCGCCGGATCCGCCGGCCCCGCCGTCGCCGTTGCGGCCCGCAACGCCCAAGGCGTTCCTGGCGCCGCCGCCGTTACCACCGTTCCCGCCGGCTCCGCCCTGTCCGCCGTCACCGCCGCCCCGGCCGTCACCGCCGTTGACGCTGGTGTTTCCGCCCAGGGTGAAGGACCCGTTGACGCCGTTCAGGCCGTCGCTGCCGTCGCCCCCGGCACCCCCGGCGCCGCCGTGGCCGCCGGCACCGCCCAGGCCTTCGACCGATCCGCCCAGCCCACCGGCCCCGCCGTTCCCGCCCGCCAGGCCACTACCGCCATTGCCGCCGATGCCGTCGGTGCCGGTGGTCCCGTTGATCCCGGCCAGGCCGGCGCCGCCGTCACCGCCGATCCCGCCGTCGCCGACGGTGCCCGCGTTGCCGCCGGCCCCGCCATCAGCGCCGGCCCCGCCATCCCCGCCGTGCCCGCCGTCGCCGGTGCCGATGGCGTTGCCGCCGTTTCCGCCGGCCAGCCCGGCCTCGGTCTGGTCGTAGCCGGCCCCGCCGTCGCCGAACCACAATCCGCCATTTCCACCGTTGGGGTGGGCGGCAGTACCGTCGGCGCCGTCGCCGATCAAGAAGACACCCGTGAGGGTGTTGATCTCGTTGTCGACTTCGTTCCCGACCGGGCTGGTGATCCAGTCCTGCTCCAGGGTGTGCAGTGGCTGGTAGACCACCTCATCGATCCACACCGGAATCGGATCATCCGAGGACGCGGCGGGCCACGCCAGCGTCGCAAACGGATCAGCCGCCGCGACGTCGGGATCCGATGTCGTTCCTGGATTAAACAGTGCCACAAGGGAATTGATGATCTGGTCGACCATCACATCGAAATCGTCGGCGTGCGCGGCCGGCGCGGCGGCCAACGGCATCAGACCGAACGACAGAAACGCTCCGGAAACCCCGACCAGGCCGACTGCCCGACGGCGATGCGCCTCGGCGATGCGCGACCACCGAGTGCGCTGCGGACGACGCTGAGCAGCCATCGCCAACCTCCCCGACCAAAGGGATGTATCAGGTATTGCTAAGAAGATTTTTATTCACGAATCGTCGAAAATCTTACGCGCAGTTATCTTCTGAAGAAATATCTGCGCAGATTTCCTTCGGCCGCATTGACGGGCCCGCGGGAGTCGGGATGTGACCGCCGGGGGTGCTGTTGCCGGCGAGGTGTTCACGCTCGGCATAACGGCACAGACCACCCTTGAGTGCTAGCACTCTCAGGTATAGAGTGCTAGACGGCAGTCGGTCGATACCTTGCTCGGCACCCGCGACGACGACGTGAGGGCTCGCACGAATGCCGAACACCTTAAGTAAGTACGTTCCGATGGGCTCGGCAGGTGCCGGGTCGCATCCAGACACATGTGGAGGGCTCCAATCGTGGCGAGCGTGAACATCAAGCCACTCGAGGACAAGATCCTCGTTCAGGCCAACGAGGCCGAGACCACGACCGCTTCCGGTCTGGTCATCCCCGACACCGCCAAGGAGAAGCCGCAGGAAGGCACCGTTGTCGCCGTCGGCCCCGGCCGCTGGGACGAGGACGGCGACAAGCGGATTCCGCTCGACGTTGCGGAGGGTGACGTCGTTATCTACAGCAAGTACGGCGGTACTGAGATCAAGTACGGCGGCCAGGAGTACCTGATCCTGTCCGCGCGCGACGTGCTGGCGATCGTCAACAAGTAGTCACAAGCAATCACCGTGCCCGCCCCGGAGATCCCCGTTTTCACGGGTGATGTCCGGGGCGGCGCTCGTGTAACGAAAGAAGAGCGATGAGCAAGCAGATTGAGTTCAACGAGGCCGCCCGCCGGGCACTGGAAGCCGGCGTGGACAAACTCGCCGACGCGGTGCGGGTGACGCTGGGTCCACGTGGCCGCGCCGTGGTGCTGGCCAAGGCGTTCGGCGGCCCGACGGTGACCATGGACGGTGTCACCGTGGCCCGCGAGGTCGACCTGGAGGACCCGTTCGAGAACCTCGGCGCCCAGCTGGTGAAGTCGGTGGCCACCCGGACCAACGACGTGGCCGGCGACGGCACCACCACCGCCACCGTGCTGGCGCAGGCCATCATCTCCGGCGGGCTGCGCAACGTCGCGGCCGGCGCCAACCCGATCGCGCTGGGCACCGGTATCGCCAAGGCGGCCGACGCGGTGTCGGAGGCGCTGCTGGCCGCGGCCACCCCGGTCACCGGCAAGGAGTCGATCGCCCAGGTGGCCACCGTGTCCTCGCGTGACGAGCAGATCGGCGAGCTCGTCGGCGAAGCGATGTCCACGGTCGGCGGCGACGGCGTGGTCACTGTGGAGGAGTCCTCGACGCTGAACACCGAGCTGGAGATCACCGACGGCGTCACCTTCAGCAAGGGTTTCCTATCGGCGTATTTCGTCACCGACTTCGACGCCCAGGAAGCCGTCCTGGAAGACGCGCTGATCCTGCTGCACCGGGACAAGATCAGCTCGTTGCCGGACCTGCTGCCGTTGCTGGAGAAGGTCGCCGAGGCGGGCAAGCCGCTGCTGATCGTCGCCGACGACGTCGAGGGTGAGCCGCTGTCGACGTTGGTGGTCAACGCGATCCGCAAGACGCTCAAGGCCGTTGCGGTCAAGGCGCCGTTCTTCGGAGATCGGCGCAAGGCCTTCCTGGAGGACCTCGCGATCGTCACCGGCGGCCAGGTGATCAACCCGGAAGTCGGCCTGACACTGCGCGAGGCCGGCCTCGACGTGCTTGGCACGGCACGCCGGGTGGTGGTCACCAAGGACGACACCGTGATCGTCGACGGCGCCGGCACGGCCGAGGCGATCGCCGCTCGTATCAAGCAGCTTCGCGCCGAGATCGACGCGGCAGACTCCGAATGGGATGTGGAGAAGCTGCAGGAGCGGTTGGCCAAGCTGGCCGGCGGCGTCGCAGTGATCAAGGTGGGCGCGGCCACCGAGACCGCGCTCAAGGAGCGCAAGCACCGGGTCGAGGACGCGGTGGCAGCGGCCAAGGCCGCGGTCGAGGAGGGCATCGTCAGCGGCGGCGGCACCGCCCTGCTTCAGGCCCGTGCGGTGCTGAAGGAGCTGCGGTCCTCGCTGACCGGTGACGAGGCGACCGGCGTCGACGTGTTCGCCGCCGCGCTGAGCGCACCGCTGTACTGGATCGCCACCAACGCCGGTGTGGACGGCGCGGTGGTGACCAACAAGGTCGCCGAGCTGCCGGCCGGGCAGGGCTTCAACGCCGCGACGCTGACCTACGGCGACCTGGCCGCCGACGGCATCGTCGACCCGGTCAAGGTGACCCGTTGGGCGGTGCTCAACGCCGCCTCGGTGGCGCGGATGGTGCTGACCACCGAGACGGCTGTGGTGGAGAAGCCGGCCGAGGTCGACGCGCACGCCGGGCACGGACACCACGGGCACGCCCACTAGGTAGTAGTTGCGACGGCGCCCCCGGTCCTGATGGGCCGGGGGCGCTGTTGTCTACGTCTGTCTACGTCAAGGTGAACAACCCCACCGGCTTTCGCGGTCGGTGCTAGCGTCCCAAAGACATCCACATGACGGGGAAGTTCAGTGTGCCCGTCAACAGCGCCGCGGCAATCGAGGGAGGCCAACGCGATGGAAGAACCGCTGCTGTTGCAACACCGCGATGATCGCGGCGTCGTCACATTGACGCTGAACCGCCCACAGGCCTTCAACGCGCTGTCCGAGGCGATGCTCGCAGCGCTCGGCGAGGCCGTCGACGCCCTCGCCAACGATGAGGCGGTGCGCGCCGTCGTGCTCGGGGCATCCGGCAAGGCCTTCTGCGCCGGCCACGACCTGAAGGAGATGCGTACCGAGCCGTCGCTTCAGTACTACCGGCGCCTGTTCGCGCAGTGCACAGCGGTGATGCTGTCGATCCAGCGCCTGCCGGTGCCGGTGATCGCGCGTGTCCATGGTCTCGCGACTGCTGCGGGCTGCCAGCTCGTCGCGATGTGCGACCTTGCGGTGGCGAGCCGCGAAGCGCGCTTCGCGGTCAGCGGAGTCAACGTCGGGCTCTTCTGCGCGACCCCGGGGGTGGCGCTGTCGCGCAATGTGCCACGCAAAGCCGCCTTCGAGATGCTCGTCACCGGCGATTTCGTCTCTGCCGACAAGGCCTGCGCCCTAGGGCTGGTCAACCGCGTGGCGGCGCCAGGGGCGCTGGACGACGAGGTCGAGGCGCTGGTCGCGAGCATTGTCGCCAAGCCGCGTGTCGCCATCGCGATGGGGAAGGCTGTGTTCTACCGCCAGATCGAAGTCGGCATCGAGTCCGCCTATGAGGATGCGGTCGCGGCGATGGCCTGCAACATGATGGACCCGAGCGCGCTCGAGGGCGTCCAGGCCTTCATCGACAAACGCGCGCCCAGCTGGTCGGCGGCGCAGGCGGCAGCGACGTAACTCGGAGTTCGGCCGTCGGCCGGGGGTGTTCGGGATCGACGTGCCCGCCGTGGTCGACGCTGGTGGCACGCAACAAGTTCCTCGGTGACGGTGCTCTGGCGGTCTTGGGCGCCCCGGACGACCTCGAGTTTCAGATCGACGAGCCGCTGGCCTCGGCCATCCTCGACTTCATGACCACAGCTCAATGGAGTGGCCGGCGAGACCGAGGTGTTCCGGGTCGCCACGTCCGGCGCGCGAGAGGCGCACCCGGCCCGCCGGGATTGACGTGCCGCCACACACGGCGCAATGTGATAGACGACACATGGCCATTGGTCGTGTCGGGTGGAAAGGCGGCGGTTCATGACCACGAGGGACAAGTACACGGCGGTGCCCGCGCCCTACTCGTGGGAGGTCACCAGTGCCGGCGACGCGCGCTTCACGTGGGAATACGACGACGGGCGCGCCCGGCTGCTGTCCCTGTACCAAAAGGGAAAGGACAAGCAGTGGGATGCCCAATCGCGCATCGACTGGGCGCAAGACGTCGACCCGATGAACCCGATCGCGCTGCCTGACGACTTCCACCCGTTGTTCGGCAGCCCGATGTGGGACGCCGCAGACGACGCCCGTCGCGCGGAGATGCGCCAGCACTTCCAGGCCTGGCAGCTCTCGCAGTTCCTGCACGGGGAGCAGGGCGCGATGGTGTGCGCGGCCAAGATCGTCGAGGTCGTCCCGGACATGGACGCGAAGTTCTACGCGGCCACCCAGGCCATGGACGAGGCTCGGCACGTCGAGGCGTTCTCGCGGCTCTTGCAGGAGAAGGTCGACCTGGTCTACCCGATCAACAAGCACCTGACCGCACTGCTGGGCGACACCCTGCACGACTCGCGCTGGGACATGCCCTATCTCGGCATGCAGGTCCTCATCGAAGGGCTCGCGCTGGCCGCCTTCGGGGTGTTGCGTGACATGTCGGCGCAGGACTCGCTGGCCAAGCAGGTGCTCGCCTACGTCATGCAGGACGAGGCCAGGCACGTCGCCTTCGGCCGAATCTCGTTGAAGGACTACTACTCCGCGCTGACCGAGGCCGAGCGGAAGGACCGCGAAGAGTTCGTCGTGGACGCCTGTTATCTGATGCGCGACCGGTTCCGCGGCGAGGAGGTCTTCGAGACCCTCGGCATGGACGTCCAGGAGTGTGCGCAATGGGTCGACGCGTCGCCGCTGATGGTGCAGTTCCGCTCGCACCTGTTCAGCCGGATCGTGCCGATCGTCAAGGACATCGGGTTGTGGGGCGACAAGGTGCAGAAGGCCTTCCGCGACATGGGTGTGCTCGAGATGGCCGGCTTGGATATCGAGGTGCTGATGAAGGCCGATGAGGATCAGGCCGAGGCGCTGGACAAGGCACACGCAGAGATGGCCGAACGGGCTCTCGAGGTGGATGAGGTGATTGCGGTCGGCGCGAGCTGACTCGATGGACCGGTTCTGCCAGTGGGCCCGGGATCGCCACGGGCCGAGCTACTCGTGGGCGATGTACGGGGCCGCCATCGTGGTGCCGTTTCCGACCCAGCGACGGCATTGGCGGCCTGGTCCCGTGTTGCGATTGTCCGGACCGACAGAGCTACATCCCCACCAGAGCTCATCGCGTTGTCGCCACCCGCGGCGTAACTTTGAAAGTACGTCCGGGTACCCGAAATTCCGACTCCTTCGACCGTCGAGGAGCAGAAATGGCTCAGCACGTGGTCATGACCGTCAGCGGGACCGGCACCAATATGTGGGACCAGACCCCGCCCCAGCCGGCTGCTGTCGCAAACGCTCTGCCTGGTGTGGCCACCGGAAACAGCGGTCCATTCTTCTGGCAGCCGGTAGGAAATTATCCCGCCGCCTCCTTCCCGATGGGTCCGTCGGTCGAAGACGGTGTGCGAGAACTGATCCGACTCGTCAATGATGTCTATCCGCCGGGAAATCCGGTGGGGCAGGGCATCATTCTTTTGGGATACAGCCAGGGCGCCATCGTGGTATCGCACTTCATGAGAGACCATGTGGTCAACCCGAGCGGGGAATGCCATGCCCGCTGGCCGGACATCGTCGCAGTGGCCACGTGGGGAAACCCCTGCAGGGCGCCCGGATTCGCTTCGGGAAATGATTTCGCCGGCTGGCCGGATCCGGGCGAAGTGGACGGTGTGGTGACCGGCGGTATCGCGGGCCCCGACGACCTTCGGCCCGCGGTCTATGTGCCGGTGAGCAAAACCGTCACGCACTATTGGGGAGAATTCGTCAACACCATCGGCAACGGAGACGACCTCTACGCCGACTGTCCGGTCGGAAGCAATCCATGGACTGCTGAATTCGCCACCGGAGTGGTCGAGACAAACATCTACGACATCGTCCAGAACGTCACCGGCGCCGACATCTTCCAGATCATCCTGGAGCTCGTCGGCGTGATTGCCACCGTCGGGCTCGAACTCATCCCGATAATCGAGGCCATCGTCAATGCCGGCTTGTTCGTCCAGGCTGGACCCGGCGCCCCGCATTACACCTACGACATCGTCCCGATTGCGAACTTCATTGCGTTGGCCGGAGCCGAGACCCAGCCGTACGCGCGCAGCGGGAACCGGACTTAGTCCAATTACGGGGTCCCGGAGCGCCCGTGACTCACCCCCGGATCAGTACGAGTTGGTGAAGAGCAGAACCAGTGAGTCCCACACGCTCTGCAGCGGATCGCTGTTGGCGACCCCGTGCTCGAGCAGTGCGCTGAGCCAGGCATCGAAGCCGTTGATGTCGGCGTCGTTGATGTCGACGTAGGTCAGCATGCCGTCGACCGTGATGGTGGCGTCGGCGATCTGCTCCGGTGTCAGCCCCAGGTACTCCACGTGCGGGCCGAAGATGTTCAGCAGCGCACCCCACAGCCCGTTGGCGGCATAGGAGTCCACGAAGTTGGCCACCGGATCGTCGGGCAGGCTGTAAATGGTGGTGGGGTACAGGTCATTCGGTGTCGAGCTGCCGATGCTGGTGTCCATGCCGGTGAAGCTGAGCACAAAGTCGGTGAACTTGGTGCCCAACGTCGCATCCATCGCCGCTTCCAGGTGTTGCCAGACACCGTTCGGGGCGGAGGGGTTGCCGATGAAGACGAAGTGCAGTGCGTCGGTGGGGATCCCGGCGGCCGCGAGTTGGGTCATGGCCATCGATTCGGCGGTCGCACTCTGTGAGTAGCCGAAGATCGTCAGGGGATGGTCGGCGTCGAAAGCGCCCGGGTTCGCCGCGAACTCGTTCTGCACAGCCAGGACGATTTTGAGCGCATCGGCAGCGTTGCTCTGCTGGAACAGTTCCGGTGTCGTCAGCACCTGCAGCGGGGCGCTGCACGGGTCGGTGCCGTCCATGTGGCAGACCATCGAGTCCGTCGAACCGCCGTTGAAGCCCAGCGCGTTCAGGTACAGAGCTTCGGCGGAGCGTGCGTACTCCGGTGACGGCGTCGGCTGACCGGTTCCTCCGAGGATCAGTGCCGTCACGCTGCCCGACAGCGGGCCGGTGGTGGCCAGCAGCGTCGCCACGGACTGCAGCGGACCCACGGGTTGACTGATCGCCGCACCGGTCGCCGCAACGACCATGCCGACGGCGGCGAGGTGGGCGACAGCGCGGTACGCGGCCTTCACCCCTGCAGTGCCGGCCGGCGCATCCGGCCGCATCGGATCACCCACATGGCGAATCAGCTGACCCATAGCGCCCCTCCCGAATACGTACACATGTGATTATCACATTCTCTTTTATGAGTCTAGGGTTCTCATCAGGGCAACACGGCATCACGCATCGAGTAGGAGAACCCATGGGCGTCAAAGCCGGCCTCGACCCGCAGGTGATGCTCGATGTGCTCAACGCCGGCTCGGGCGCAACGCACGCCAGTCGCGACAAGTTTCCGAAAGCGGTGCTGCCGCGCACCTTCGACTACGGATTCGCCACCAGTCTGATGGTCAAAGACGTGCGGCTCTACCTCGAAGCGCAGGCCTTGGACCTCCCGACGCAGCTGGCCGACGCGGTGGCCGGGATGTGGGAGTCGACGTTGCATGAGGAGGGCCCGGAGTCCGATTTCACCTCGATCGTCAAGGTGTTGGAGAAGGCCGCGGGAGTCACCGTGGGCGGTCCGTGCTGACCAGAACTCAGAAGAAGTTGTTGAACAGCAGTTGCAGAGAATCCCACACGCTCTCGAACAGCCCGCTGTTGGCCGCCCCGCCGGAGAAGACCGCACTGATCCAGGCTTCTAAGCCGTTGATGTCGTCATCGGAGATGTTGACGTAGGTCAGGGCGCCGTCGACCGAGGTGGTGGCGTCCGCGACCTGCTCCGGCGTCAGCCCGAAGTACTGCACATGCGGCCAAAGTACGTCCAGCAGCGCACCCCACAGGCCCTTGTCCGCGTAGACGTCGACGAAGTTGGAGATCGGATCACCGGGCAGGCCGTAAATGGTTGCCGGATAGAGGTCATTCGGCGTCAGGCTGCCGAGGATCTCGGTTATGCCGAAAGTGGTGAGCAGCCAGTCGGTCATCTCGGTCCCTAACGTCGCGTCCATGGCGGCTTCGAAGTGCTGCCAGATGCCGTCGGGGGTGGAGGGGTCGCCGATGAACACGAAGTGCAGTGAATCGAGGGGAATGCCCAATTCGTCGAGTCGGGTCATGGCGATCGACTCCGCGGTGGCGCTCTGCGAGTAACCGAAGATCGTCAGCGGGTGCTCGGCGTCGAATGCGCCCGGGTTGGCGTCGAATTGGTTCTGCACGGCCAGCACGATGGCCGACGCGGCCGTGAGACTACTCGGGCCCTGCTGGAGCAGTTCGGGAGTCGTCAGCACCTGCAGTGGGGCACTGCACGGGTCGGTGCCGTCCATGTAGCAGACCGTCGAGCCGACGGAGCCGCCGTTGAATCCCAGTGGGTTCAGGAACAGGTTCTCGACGGTCCGTGCGTATTCGGGTGACGGCGTCGGTTGGGTGGTTCCACCGAGGATCAGGGCAGTCACGCTGCCCGCCAGCGGACCGGTGGAAGCCAGCAGGGTCGCCGCGGCGTGGACGGTTTGGCTGATCCCCACGCCGGCGCCGGCAACCACCATGCCGGCGATGGAGACTTGTGCGACTGCGCGCTTTACTGACAACCCCCGTGTTCTCATCGCTGTTGCTTATCACACGCTGAGAGCGCGTTCGCTGATTTGGTGAACGGGGGCCTCCGCGGCCCCGCCGTGACCGGGCCCGAGCGTAAGACCGCGGCGGCCATGCACCCTCAGTTCAGCGGCGTCAGACCCTGGTTGGGCCGCAACCCACCCGGCGCGTACGGACCGGTCACCAGCGACGGGCAGGGGGCGAACGCGCCCACCACCTTCCCGGTGTCGGGGCAGTAGTAGACGTCGCTCAGATCCCCGCACAGCCGCTGGTCGAAGCAGTCGGCCGGGTCCGCACCGGCGCTGGCGGCCAGTCCGATCCCGAGTGAGGCGACTAGTGCCGCGATGCCGAACAGGATGCCGGGAGCAGGTTGCATACCCGCGATCCAACCCGACGGGTACGACAACCCGAGGCGAGCGAACCCGGCAGGGTTAGCCGCTGCGGCGCAGGTTGCAGCGCAGCTCGGCGTTCCGCTCGGCTTCCGACATGCCGCCCCAGATGCCGTAGGGCTCACCGACGGCCAAGGCGTGTGCACGGCACTGTTGCATCACCGGGCAATTTCGGCACCACTGTTTGGCGGTCTGTTCTCGCTGTGCCCGGGCACGGCCGCGTTCCCCGTCGGGCGGGAAGAACACCGACGAGTCCAGGCCGCGGCAGGCTCCGCGGAGTTGCCAGTCCCATACGTCCGCATTGCGGCCGGGCAGCTGCTCAACCTGTGGCATGAGAGCCCCTCTCCAAACGCTGATCGGCCGGGTCGTAACGCGGCCGTTGAGCGGTGTCACGGTTGGTGGTGCGCGTAAAACAGCGCCGGCGGTGTCCGGCGCTGTGGGGACCGTAGCCAAAGCATCTGAAGTTAGGGCAACGTAATTATTAAGAATGGCAGTCCAAAGGTGGTGGACATTCCCTGAGAGCGGATGCCTTTCCGGGTGGGACGACGCGGTGGTGGCCCCGCCGCGTAACGTCGCGCAGCGATGACTGAGGATCCAGACGCCGCGTTGACCGCTGCCGCGTTCGGTGCCGAACCCGGCCGCTGGCCGCTGCCCGCCGCGAAAACCCCACGTCAACGCTGGCTGCGTGCCGTGGCCGCGGGCGGTCAGGGCCGCTACGCCATCGCCACGTCCGAGCTGACTGAGCTGCTGCGCGAGACACCGGCGGGCCCGTTGGCCTCGCTGGCCCACAGCACCCGGGGATCGTTCCTGCGTCAACTCGGCGATCACCGGCGCGCCCGCGGCCTCGACGGCCGGGCCCTGGTGCTGGCCCGTGGCGACCATGAGGTCGACCCGGAGGCCGGCGCCGATGCCCTGGTCGGGCTGGCCGCGGACGCTCTCGGGATCGGGCGCTTCGCGGCGTCGGCGGCACTGCTGGACCGGGCCGCGCCGGAGCCGTCCACCGCCCCGCCGCGCCTGGCGGTCCGTCGGCACTGGGTGACCGCAGAATTGGCGATGGTCACCGGCGACGGAGCCACCGCGGTGCGCCACGCCGAGCAGGCGTGCGAGCTCGTGAGCGAAGGCATGGTGCGACACCGGGTGAAAAGTCAGGTGGTGCTGGCCGGAGCGCTGTGCTGTGCGGGGAACCTCGATCGAGCGCGGGGCGTGGCCGAGGACGCGCTGCAGGACACCGATCGGCTGGGGCTGATTCCCCTGCGATGGGCGCTCGCGTGCATGTTGGCCGATATCGGCAGCACTACGCGGACAGCTGAGGAGCTACGCGAGCTGCGTGACGACGCCGCAGAGCTGGTGCGCCACCGCGGTGGAAATTGGTAGCGGCCCTGATTAACGGTAGCCGTCGGTCTCCGACGTCGCCCCGTTGAGCGACGCATCGGCGTAGCCGCGGCAGTAGTCCCAGGTCACATACGTGTCCGGCTCCGGGTCATAGGCCGGCTCGTGCGGGCGGACGGTGCCGTCGATCAGCAGCTGCAGCAGGTTGGCGCGAAGCATGTCCCAGTCGTGGTAGTGGTCCTGCTGACAGTCGTCGCAACACACCACCAGCCCGCGGATACCCCGATGGGCCAGCAACGCCTCATAGACCGCCAGGTCCGCGAGGTCGGCTTCCACCGCGGTCCGCTCCTGCGGATCCAGCGGCTGGCCCGGTTCGACGGCGTCCAGCTCTGCGGAGGGATCGTAAGGATCGTTGGCGAACGGGTCGGGCGGCAAACCGGGTGGGAAGTGGTCATGCACGCCCATCAGGGTACGCAGTCGCCTCGACAGAATGCCAGCGGCAGGTGAGGCGCGTCTGCGCCCCCTTCAAGGGTGGTGCGGCCGAAAGCACTCAAGCGCCGCGATTAAGATGGGGTTTCTCACCCCGGCTGCGTAGTGGAGGCTCCCAGATGGCCGTTGGTTATCCAAAACGGAAGTCAGTGCCCAAATGACCGGTTCCAATTCCACCGGTTCGGTCGGCGAGCTCTCCGATGCGGCGCCCACCGGTGGCGACGACCCCGGCAAGATCGCCATGCTGGGTCTGACGTTCGACGACGTCCTGCTGCTTCCTGCGGCCTCCGACGTGGTTCCGGCTACCGCGGACACGTCCAGTCTGCTGACCCGCAACATCTCGCTCAAGGTGCCGCTGGTCAGCTCCGCGATGGACACCGTCACCGAAGCCCGGATGGCGATCGCGATGGCCCGCGCCGGCGGCATGGGCGTGCTGCACCGCAACCTGCCGGTCACCGAGCAGGCCGCGCAGGTGGAGACGGTGAAGCGCTCCGAGGCCGGGATGGTCACCGACCCGGTCACCTGCTCGCCGGAGAACACCCTGGCCGAGGTGGACGCGCTGTGCGCCCGGTTCCGGATCTCCGGGTTGCCGGTGGTGGATGCCAAGGGCTCACTGGTCGGGATCATCACCAACCGGGACATGCGTTTCGAGGTCGACGAGAACAAGCCGGTCGCAGAGGTGATGACCAAGGTGCCGCTGATCACCGCGCAGGAGGGCGTCTCCGCCGATGCGGCGCTGGGCCTGCTGCGCCGGCACAAGATCGAGAAGCTGCCGATCGTCGACGGTCACGGCAAGCTGACCGGGCTGATCACCGTCAAGGATTTCGTCAAGACCGAGCAGCACCCGCTGGCCACCAAGGACAGTGACGGCCGGCTGCTGGTCGGTGCCGCGGTCGGCGTCGGCGACGACGCCTGGGTGCGGGCCATGACGCTGGCCGACGCCGGGGTGGACGTGCTGATCGTGGACACCGCGCACGCCCACAACCGCGGCGTGCTGGACATGGTCGGCAAGCTCAAGGCCGAGGTCGGTGATCGGGTCGAGGTGGTCGGCGGCAACGTGGCCACCCGCAGCGGGGCCGCCGCGCTGGTCGAGGCCGGCGCCGACGCGGTGAAGGTCGGGGTCGGCCCCGGCTCCATCTGCACCACCCGCGTGGTCGCCGGGGTGGGCGCCCCGCAGATCACCGCGATCATGGAGGCCGTCGCCGTCTGCGCCCCGGCCGGCGTGCCGGTGATCGCCGACGGCGGGCTGCAGTACTCCGGAGACATCGCCAAGGCGCTGGCCGCCGGTGCGTCGACGGCCATGCTCGGCTCGCTTCTGGCCGGCACCGCCGAGTCACCGGGTGACCTGATCTTCGTCAACGGCAAGCAGTTCAAGAGCTACCGCGGCATGGGGTCGCTGGGCGCCATGCAGGGCCGGGGCGGGGCCAAGTCCTACTCCAAGGACCGCTACTTCCAGGACGACGCGCTGAGCGAGGACAAGCTGGTGCCCGAGGGCATCGAAGGCCGGGTGCCGTTCCGGGGCCCGCTGGGCACCGTCATCCACCAGCTCACCGGCGGTCTGCGGGCGGCGATGGGCTACACCGGTTCGGCGACCATCGCGCAGTTGCAGCGGGCGCAGTTCGTGCGGATCACCGCCGCGGGCCTGAAGGAAAGCCACCCGCACGACATCACCATGACCGTCGAAGCGCCCAACTACTACGTCCGTTAAGCGCCGAAACCGACGTTGTGCAGGCTGCTTCTCGCAACTGTGCTGCAAAATGTCGGTTTCGCGGAGAGATTAAGGGTGACCCTGCATGCGTGACATGGTTGAGATCGGCATGGGCCGTACCGCCCGTCGCACCTATGAACTCGACGACATCAACATCGTCCCGGCACGGCGTACCCGCTCCTCCAAGGACGTGTCGACGGCCTGGCAGCTGGATGCCTACCGGTTCGAGATCCCGGTGCTGGCCCATCCCACCGACGCCCTGGTCTCCCCGGAGTTCGCCATCGAGCTGGGCCGCCTCGGCGGTCTGGGCGTGCTCAACGGCGAAGGCCTGATCGGCCGGCACGCCGACGTCGAAGCCAAGATCGCCCAGGTCATCGAGGTCGCGGCCAAGGAACCCGAGCCCGCGGCGGCGATCCGGCTGCTGCAGCAGCTGCATGCCGCGCCGCTGGACCCCGAACTGCTCGGTGCCGCGGTGGCGCGCATCAGCCAGGCCGGGGTGACCACCGCGGTACGGGTGAGCCCGCAGAACGCCGCGGCGCTGACCCCGGCCCTGGTGTCCGCCGGCGTCGACCTGCTGGTCATCCACGGCACCATCATCTCCGCGGAACGGGTGGCCAGCGACGGCGAGCCGCTGAACCTCAAGACGTTCATCTCCGAGCTCGACATCCCGGTGGTGGCCGGCGGGGTGCTCGACCACCGCACCGCGCTGCACCTGATGCGCACCGGCGCGGCCGGGGTGATCGTCGGCTACGGCTCGACGGCCGGGGTGACCACCTCCGATGAGGTGCTGGGCATCTCGGTGCCGATGGCCACCGCGATCGCCGACGCCGCCGCCGCGCGCCGCGAATACCTCGACGAGACCGGCGGCCGCTACGTGCACGTGCTGGCCGACGGCGACATCCACACCTCCGGTGATCTGGCCAAGGCGATCGCCTGCGGCGCCGACGCGGTGGTGCTGGGCACGCCGCTGGCGGCGGCGGCCGAGGCGCAGGGCGACGGCTGGTACTGGCCCTCGGCGGCCGCCCACCCGTCGCTGCCGCGGGGTGCCCTGATGCAGGTCGCCTATGGCGAGCGCCCCGGCCTGACGCAGGTGCTCGACGGCCCGTCGGACGACCCGTTCGGCTCGCTGAACCTGGTCGGCGGGCTGCGCCGGTCGATGGCCAAGGCGGGGTACTGCGACCTCAAGGAATTCCAGAAGGTCGGGCTGACCGTCGGGTCTTGATCGCTCCCGGGTCTTCGTCCTCCGGCGACGAAAATCGCGACGAAATGTAGCCTCGACGACCCTGCTACCGCCGGTACCGGCTGGTGCATACTTGTCCGATGCAACCTGACTATGACGTCCTGATCATCGGCTCGGGTTTCGGCGGCAGTGTCAGCGCGCTGCGCCTTACCGAGAAGGGGTATCGCGTAGGCGTTTTGGAGGCCGGACGCCGCTACGCCGACGCGGACTTCGCCAAGAACTCCTGGCACCTGCGCGATTTCCTGTGGGCGCCGAAACTGGGTTGCTACGGCATCCAGCGCATCCACCTGCTCAACAACGTGATGGTGCTGGCCGGCGCCGGGGTCGGTGGTGGATCGCTGAACTACGCCAACACGCTGTATGTGCCGCCCGCGCCGTTCTTCGCCGACAAGCAGTGGGCGCACATCACCGACTGGCACGCCGAACTCATGCCGCACTACGACCAGGCGAAGCGGATGCTCGGCGTGGTGCAGAACCCGACGTTCACCGACGCCGACCGGATCGTCAAGCAGGTCGCCGACGACATGGGGGTCGGTGACACCTTCGTGGCCACCCCGGTCGGGGTGTTCTTCGGTGCCGACGGCGACAAGGCGCCCGGCAAGACGGTGGCCGACCCGTACTTCGGCGGCGCCGGCCCGAAGCGCACCGGGTGCATCGAGTGCGGCGAGTGCATGACGGGCTGCCGCTGGGGCGCCAAGAACACCTTGGTCAAGAACTACCTGTATCTGGCGGAATCGGCTGGTGCACAAGTACATCCGATGACGACGGTGACGGGGTTCGAGCAGGGCGACGACGGGCTGTGGCGGGTGCGTACCGCGCGTACCGGACTCTCACCGCGACGGCGTCACCGCAGCTTCACGGCGCGTCACCTGATCCTGGCCGCCGGCACCTACAACACCCAGCGATTGCTGTTCAAGATGCGCGACAGCGGAAAACTGCCCAAGCTGTCCTCGCAGCTGGGCGTGCTCACCCGCACCAACTCCGAATCGATCGTCGGCGCGGCGACATTGAACGTCAATCCGGATCTGGACCTGACCCACGGGGTGGCGATCACCTCGTCGATCCACCCCACCTCCGACACCCACGTCGAACCGGTCCGCTACGGCAAGGGCTCCAACGCGATGGGTCTGCTGCAGACGCTGATGACCGACGGCACGGGTCCGCAGGGAACCGATGTGCCGCGCTGGAAGCAACTGCTGAGCCAGGGCCGCGAAGACCCGAAGCACATCCTGCGGCTGCTCAACCCGAAGCAGTGGAGCGAGCGCACCGTGATCGCCCTGGTGATGCAGCACCTGGACAACTCGATCACCACCTTCACCAAGCGCGGCAAGCTCGGTTTCCGCCGCTACACCAGCAAGCAGGGCCACGGCGAGCCGAACCCGAGCTGGATCCCGGTCGGCAACGAGGTCACCCGTCGCATCGCCGCCAAGATCGACGGGGTGGCCGGCGGTACCTGGGGCGAGCTGTTCAACATCCCGCTGACCGCGCACTTCCTGGGCGGCGCGGCGATCGGGGACAGTCCCGAACACGGCGTGATCGACCCCTACCAGCGGGTGTACGGGTATCCGACGCTGGCGGTGATGGACGGCGCGGCGGTCTCGGCCAACCTCGGCGTCAACCCGTCGCTGTCGATCACCGCGCAGGCCGAGCGGGCCGCGTCGCTGTGGCCGAACAAGGGCGAGACCGATCTGCGGCCGGCCCAGGGCGAGTCCTACCGGCGGCTGGAACCGATCGCACCGAAGAACCCGGCGGTGCCCGACAGTGCCGTCGGCGCGTTGCGCTGGTCCTCCGGTATCGCCTGAGGCATCACCGCGCGACCTCCCGCCGGTGGTTGGGCTCACGGCCGGGCGGCTGCGTCGGGGTGGCCAGCAGCGGTTCCCGCCGGCGGGCCGGCACTGTCGTCGGTGACTGCGTGTTCAGCTCGAGTTCCTCGCCGGCATGTTTGATGGTCAGCCGGCTCTCGGGGCCGTCCCGCAGGGTGTAGGTGACCTCGGTGTCGGTGGCGCTGACCGTCACCCGAGCGCCCTGCCAGCGCAACCGAAACCGCAGCCGCGAGATCCCTTCCGGCAGAGCGGGATTCAGTGACAGCACGCCGGAGTCGTCACGCAGGCCGCCGAACCCGGCGACCAGTGCGATCCAGGTCCCGGCCAGCGCCGCCAGGTGCAGACCTTCGCGGCTGTTGTCGTGCAGATCGCGCAGGTCGACGAATGCCGTTTCGTAGGTGTAGTCGTGGGCCAACTCCAGGTGTCCGACCTCGGCGCACAGCACCGCCTGGGTGCAGGCAGACAGCGACGAGTCCCGCACCGTGCGGCGCTCGTAGTAGTCGACATTGCGGGCCTTCTGCTCCGGAGTGAAAGCGTGGCTGCGCCAATGCATTGCCAGCAGCACATCGGCCTGCTTGACCACCTGGGCCGGGTACAACCGAACATAGGGCTCGTGGAGCAGCAGCGGATAGGTGGTGCGGGCGTCGAAGTCCCACTCCGCGGCGGAGGTGAAACCTTCGCATTGCGGATGCACGCCCAGCTCTTCGTCATAGGGGATGTGCGCGGCGTCGGCGGCATCCCGCCAGCCGGCCATCTCCTCGGTGGTGACCCCCAGTTCGTGCGCGGCGTCGGGATGGCGGGCACACGCTTCGGCGGCGGTGCGCAGATTATGGGCGGCCATCAGGTTGGTGAACACGTTGTCCCGGACGATCGCGGTGTACTCGTCGGGGCCGGTCACCCCGGACAGGTGCCACACGCCGTGCCGGTCGTGGTGCCCCAGCGACCGCCACAGCCGGGCGGTCTCGACCAGCACCGCCAGACCGCATTCGGCCTCCAGTGACCCGTCGCCGGTGACGACCCGGTGCTGCTCGAACGCCGCCGCGATGTCGGCGTTGATATGCCAGGCGGCCGTGCCCGCCGGCCAGTAGCCGGAGCATTCCTGGCCCCGGATGGTCCGCCACGGGAACGCGGCCCCGGCCAGCCCGAGCTCGGCGGCCCGCTCACGAGCCAGATCCAGCGTCGTCGCCCGCCAGCGCAGCGCGTCGGCCGCCGCGTGCGGCGCCGTGTAGGTCAGCACCGGAAGAATGAAAGTCTCAGTGTCCCAAAAGGTATGCCCGTCATAGCCGGTGCCGGTCAGGCCCTTGCTGGGGATCGCCCGGCGCTCGGCGCGCGCGCTGGCCTGCAGCAGGTGGAACAGCGCGAAGCGGACCGCCTGCTGGCAGTCCGGATCGCCGTCGACCTCGACGTCGGCGCCGTCCCAGAACTCGTCCAGGTAGGTCCGCTGGGCGTCGAGCAGCCCCTGCCAGCCGCTGTAACGGGCGCCGGTCAGCGCCGCGATCGCCTGATCGCGCAGCGCGGGACGGGACCGCTCACTGGACCAGCCGTAGGCCAGGTACTTGACGATCCGCAGTTTCTGCCCGGCGCGCAGACCGCACACCACGGTGGTTGCCGCCACGTCGGGGATCGCCATCGTGTTGACCTGGACCCGGCCGGGCACCTCGATCTCGTGATGCATAGCCGCGGCCATCATCAGTTCGCTGGCCCGGGTGCGGTGCACCAGCACCGCGCCGGACTCGGTGCGCTCGCGCTCGACGGCTTCCAGCGGGTTCTCCAGGATCGCCGCGACCCGCGGATCGCCGCTGGTCGGCGGTTGGTCCTCATTGGCGACCAGCTCGGATTGCACTGTCACGCGGACGAATTCGTCGACCGCCTCGACGACGTATTCGATGGCGGCGACGCCGCGCTGGGCCAGCGACACCAGCCGGGTCGAGTGCACCTTGACCTGTTTTCCCGCCGGCGAGCACCAGTGCAGCCGGCGGGTCAGGGTGCCGGCCCGCATGTCGAGGATGCGCTCGTGGTCGACCAGCTCGCCGTAGCGGACGTCCAGCGGCTCGTCGTCGACCGTCAGCCGGATGATCTTGCCGTTGGTCACGTCGACGACGGTCTGCCCGGCCTGCGGATAGCCGTACCCGGCTTCGGCGTAGGGCAGTGGCCGCACCTCGTAGAACGAGTTCAGGTAGGTGCCGGGCAGGCCGTACGGCTCGCCCTCGTCGAGGTTGCCGCGTAAGCCGATGTGCCCGTTGGACAACGTGAACAGGGCTTCGGTCTGTCCGAGCAGATCCAGGTCCAGCCGGGGTTCACGGATCTGCCACGGCTCGATCGGGAAGTAGTCCGGCGGGATCATCGGCTTGCCTTCACAACAGTTCCTCCAGATCGGTGACGACGATGTCGGCGCCGTGCCTGCGCAGGTCTTCGGCCTGGCCCACCCGATCGACGCCCACCACGTAGCCGAACCCGCCGGCCCGCCCGGCCGCCACCCCCGACAGGGCGTCCTCGAACACCGCGGCCTCGCCCGGTTCGACACCGAGCAGGTGCGCCGCGCGCAGGAACGAGTCCGGTGCCGGCTTGCCGGCGATGTTCTCGGTGCGCAGGGTCACGCCGTCGACGCGCTGCTGTATGAACTTCGCCAGGCCGGTGATCGCCAGCACCTCTCCGGCGTTGGCGCTGGCCGACACCACCGCGGTGGCCAGGCCCGCCGCGGTGACCGCCGCCAGGTAGCGGCGCGATCCCTCGAACACGTCGACGCCGTCGGTCTCCAGAGTCATGCGGAACGCCATGTTCTTGCGGTTGCCCAGGCCGTGCACGGTCTCGGCGTCGGGCGGATCGTCGTCGGCGCCGTCGGGCAGCACGATGCCGCGGCTGGCCAGAAACGAGCGCACTCCGTCGTCGCGTTTTCTGCCGTCGACGAAGCGCCGATAGTCGTCTGCGGGGTCGAACGGGACGAACGGGCTGCCGGTGCGTTCGGAGCGTGCCGACAGGTACGCGTCGAACATGGCCTTCCAGGCCTTGGTGTGTGCGCTGGCGGTGTCGGTGAGCACTCCGTCGAGGTCGAACAGGCAGGCGCGCACCGATCCGGGCAGGCCGAGCAGCTCTGACACAGTCAGGCTCCCTTCCGACTCAGGCTCGTGTTCCACTCCACCATGCCTGCCGTCGGATCGGCGCAGTTTGCCGCCACTAGACTCTTTGCGGTGTCATCACCATCGTCTCGCCCCGTGTTGGTCATCGACTTCGGCGCGCAGTATGCCCAATTGATCGCCCGCCGGGTCCGGGAGGCGCGGGTGTTCTCCGAAGTCCTCCCACATACCGCGACCATCGGGGAGATCAAGGCCCGCAATCCGCTGGCGATCGTGCTGTCCGGCGGGCCGTCCAGCGTCTACGCCGAGGGCGCCCCCCGGCTCGATCCGGCCCTGTTCGACCTCGACGTTCCGGTGTTCGGCATCTGCTACGGCTTCCAGGCCATGGCGGACGCACTCGGCGGCACCGTCGAGCGCACCGGAACCAGTGAGTACGGCCGCACCGAGCTGAAGGTGACCGGCGGGGAACTCCATGCAGGCCTGCCCGGCGCCCAGCCGGTGTGGATGAGCCACGGCGACGCGGTGACCGCCGCGCCGGACGGTTTCGCGGTGGTCGCCTCCACCGCGGGCGCCCCGGTGGCCGCGTTCGAGAACCGGGCCCGCCGGCTGGCCGGGGTGCAGTACCACCCGGAGGTGCTCCACACCCCGTACGGGCAGCGGGTGCTCAGCCGGTTCCTGCACGAGTTCGCCGGCATCGACGCACGGTGGACGCCCGCCAATATCGCCGATGCGCTGATCGAGCAGGTGCGCGAGCAGATCGGTGACGGCCACGCCATCTGCGGGCTGTCCGGCGGGGTGGACTCCGCGGTGGCGGCGGCGCTGGTGCAGCGTGCCATCGGGGATCGACTGACGTGTGTGTTCGTCGACCACGGGCTGTTGCGCGCCGGGGAACGTGAGCAGGTGCAGAACGACTTCGTCGCCGCCACCGGGGCAAGGCTGGTCACGGTGGATGCCGCGGACACCTTCCTCGACGCGCTGACGGGGGTGTCGGACCCGGAGGGCAAGCGAAAGATCATCGGGCGGCAGTTCATTCGGGCCTTCGAGGGCGCGGTGCGCGACACCTTGGGTGATCACGCTTCTGAAGGGGAAGTCGAGTTCCTGGTGCAGGGCACGCTCTATCCGGACGTGGTGGAGTCCGGTGGGGGTACCGGCACCGCGAACATCAAGAGCCACCACAACGTCGGCGGACTGCCCGATGACCTGAAGTTCAGCCTCGTCGAGCCGCTGCGGCTGCTGTTCAAGGACGAGGTGCGCGCGGTGGGGCGCGAGTTGGGGCTGCCGGAGGAGATCGTGGCGCGCCAACCGTTCCCGGGCCCGGGTCTGGGCATCCGGATCGTCGGCGAGGTCACTTCCGAGCGGTTGGCGACACTGCGGGCGGCCGACGCGATCGCCCGCGAGGAGTTGACCGCCGCCGGTCTGGACCACCAGATCTGGCAGTGCCCGGTGGTGCTGCTGGCCGACATTCGTTCGGTCGGGGTGCAGGGCGACGGCCGCACCTACGGGCATCCGATCGTGCTGCGGCCGGTGTCCAGTGAGGACGCCATGACCGCCGACTGGACCCGGGTGCCGTATGAGGTGCTGGAGCGTATCTCCACTCGGATCACCAACGAGGTGCCCGAGGTCAACCGCGTGGTGCTGGACATCACCAGCAAACCGCCCGGCACCATCGAGTGGGAGTAGGTTTCGGGGCTTCCCGTTTCGTCGAGTGTGCGCTTTGGGCGGCTTTTCGCGGTTCCGGCCGACCAAACCGCACACTCGTTGACGGCCCCGGGAAAACGCGATGCGGATGTGACGCGCGGGGCCATTGATGCGCCCTCGGGCTGCCCGGCTTGACGGTTGTCGGTGGGGGAGTGTTCACTCGGATCAATCGAACATAGTTTCGAACGGATTCGAGTTTCCCGGAGGCGATCATGACGGCGGCTGTGGATTTGGAGCAACGTCGTAGCTCCGGAGAAAATCGCGCTGACCAGCTGGAACAGTTGCGTCGGCAGATGGCGGCGGTGTCCGGGAAGGTGGGTGCGGGCCGGCGGGTATCCGCCGCAGCGGCCCCGGCCGACCCGGTTTTCGAGGCCGTGCTGCCGGTCCCGTCGCTGCTGGCCGACGTACTGCCCGCCGGGCTGCCGCGCGGCACGGTGGCGGTGCTGTCGGGGGCCCGCTCGCTGGGGCTGAGCATGGTGGCCGCGGTGACGGCGGCCGGCGGTAACGCGGCCATCGTCGGCCAGCCGGACACCGGGCTGTTGGCCGCGGCGGAGATGGGTGCCGACCTGAGCCGGCTCGCGGTGATCCCCGATCCTGGCAACGATCCGGTGGAAGTGGCCACGGTGCTGATGGACGGCCTGGATCTGGTGGTGCTCGGCCTGGGTGGCCGGTCGGTGCCACCGGCGCGCACCCGGGTGGTGCTGGCCCGGGCCCGCCACCGGGGCTGCGCGCTACTGGTCTCCGGCGGCGACTGGCAGGGCGCGGCGTTGCAGCTGGACGCCCGGGTGAGCGGCTATGAGACGACGGGTGGTTGCACGTCGGTTCCCGGGTTCGGGCGGATCGGCGCGGTGCGGCTCGAGGTGCGGGCCGCCGGACGCGCGGCCGGGCGAACCAGGGCCGGGTAGCGGGTCTTCTCATGGCCGATTCTCGAGTGCTCGCGCTGTGGTGCATGGATTGGCCCGCGGTCGCCGCGGCGGCCGCGGCGGGCCTGCCGGCCACCGCGCCGGTCGCGGTCACCCTGGCCAACCGGGTGGTCGCCTGTTCGGCGGGCGCCCGCGCGGCCGGGGTGCGGCGCGGGCTGCGGCGCCGGGAGGCGGCGGCCCGCTGCCCGGCGCTGCACGTGGCGGCCGCGGACACCGACCGCGACGCCCGACTGTTCGAGCCGGTTCTGGCCGCGGTCGACGAGCTGGTGCCGCACGCCGAGGTGCTGCGGCCCGGCCTGCTGGTGGTGTCGGTGCGCGGCGCGGTCCGGGCCTTCGGTTCCGAGGAGCAGGCTGCCGAACGTCTCGTCGACGCGGTGGCCGCGGCCGATGTCGAATGCCAGGTCGGGATCGCCGATTCGCTCTCCACCGCGGTGTTGGCCGCGCGCGCCGGCGCGGTGGTGGCACCCGGGGGCGATGCCCGATTCCTGTCGGGACTGTCGATCCGGCAGCTGGCCGCCGAACCCAGCCTGTCCGGCCCCGGACGCGACGGCCTGGTCGACCTGTTGTGGCGCTTGGGGATTCGCACCATCGGACGGTTCGCCGCGTTGCCACGTCCGGATGTGACCTCGCGGTTCGGTCCCGATGCGCTGATCGCGCACCGGTTCGCCCGCGGCGAGCCGGAACGCGGGCCGTCCGGGCGGGAGCCGACACCGGATCTCGATGCCGTGCTGCACTGCGACCCGCCGATCGACCGGGTCGACGCCGCGGCGTTCGCCGGCCGCTCACTGGCCGGAGTGCTGCACCGGACCCTGATGGCCGCCGGTGTCGGCTGCACCCGGCTGGCCATTCACGCCGTCACTGAGACCGGTGAAGAGCTGACCCGGGTGTGGCGGTGCGCCGAGCCGCTGACCGAGGACGCCACCGCCGACCGGGTGCGCTGGCAACTGGACGGCTGGCTGAACAGCCGGGTCACCTCCGGCCGGCCCACCGGCCCGGTGACGCTGCTGCGACTGCAGCCGGTGGAGGTGCTCTCGGCGACCGAGGCGCTGCAGCTGCCGTTGTGGGGCGGGCTCGGCGAGGAGGACCGACTGCGCGCCCGCCGGGCACTGGTGCGGGTGCAGGGCCTGCTCGGCCCCGAGGCGGTGCGGGTGCCGGTGCTCTCCGGCGGCCGCGGCCCGGCCGAGCGCATCACCCTGACCCCGCTGGGGGACGAGCCGGTGCCGCTGGCCGACCCGCGTCAGCCGTGGCCCGGCCGGCTTCCCGAACCGTCGCCGTCGGTGTTGCTCGACGATCCGGTGGAACTGCTTGACGCCGAACGCAACCCGATCCGGGTGACCGGCCGGGGACTGTTCACCGCCGACCCGGCGTGGTTGGTCGCCCGGGGCCGTGACGAACGGCTGCGCTGGTGGGCTGGGCCCTGGCCGGTCGACGAACGGTGGTGGGATCCGCAGCGGGAGGGGCCGGGATCGGGACGCACCGCCCGGGTTCAGGCGCTGTTGGAGGGCGCACCGGGCAGCCACGAGACCGGCGCGGCGCTGCTGCTGTGCTACCGGCTGCGGAGCTGGTACCTGGAGGGGGTGTACGAGTGAACCCGGCGTCATCCCCGCTGCGTCATCCCCGCTGCGTCACCACCCGCTGCGCCGAACGGCGGGATGGGCTGGGGCGACTATCCGCCCAGCCGGCGGGCGAATGCGCCGACCCGCTGCACGAACCGGTCGAAGAACTCCGCCGGGTCCACGCCGACACCGACCAGCGCGTTGGGCTGCGCGGCATCCCAGTCGGGAATCGTCCGCCCGCGCGCCGCCGTGGCGGCGAGCTCTACCTGTATCGATGCGGTGCGGGTCGTGATCAGCTCGGGTTCCAGCGCGACCGCCGCGGCCAGCGGATCGTGCAGATACGCCAGGTAGCCATGGCCCCGGGCGTCGTGGGCCTCGAAATAGAACCGCAGTGCGTCGTCCAGCACCCGGACCACCGGGCTGTTGGCCGGTGCCGGGAGCAGGGCCAGGATCGCCGGCGTGATCGCGATGTGCCGGGTCAGATCCAGTCCGCACACCAGCGGAAGCCGTTGTGGCGCAACCGCAGCCCAGGCGGCGAGCACCTCGGCGGCCGCCTCGGGATCGACCCCGATGTTGAACTCGGCCCGGCTGGACCGTTCGCCGGAGAACGCGCCGCCCATGATCACCAGCCGGCGCAGCAGTGTGGGCAGTGCGGGCTCGGCCCGCAGTGCCAATGCCAGGTTGGTCAGCGGGCCGGTGACCAGACCGATCAGCTGACCCGGGTGGGCCCGCGCGGCGGTGACCCATGCCTCGGCGGCGTCGTGCCCGGTGAGCCGGCCGGTGCCGGGCGCCAACTCGGCGTACCCCAGCCCCTGCGGCCCGTGGATGTTCTCCGCGGTGTGGATCGGGCCGTTCAGCGGCGCGTCGGCGCCCTTGGACACCGGGACGCCTGCCGCCCCGCACAGCTCCAACAATGCCAGATTGTTGCGGCAGACCTGTTGCACCGCAACGTTTCCGCCGGTCGACGCGATCCCGACAAGTTCGGTATCCGGGCTGGCCAGCAGGTACACCAGCGCGACCGCGTCGTCGACGCCGGTGTCGAAGTCGGCGAAGACGGGCAGCGTCACGAGCGCGGGTTCACCAGTACACGCCCGGCACCAGTCGCACCGCCCGCTTGATCGGGCGGGGCACCCGCACCCGGGGGATCGCCCGCGACGGCCGCTTCGGGTGACGCCGAGTCGAGTGCGCCGCAACGGGTTCGGCCGGTGTCACGCCGCGGGCGGCGGCCGAGTCCGGGTAGCCCAGGTACAGCTGGTGCAGCATCCGGCGGGCCAATCCGGGGGTGATGTAGTTGCCCGCCTCGGCGAGGGTGCCCAACGGGGTGTCGATCCGGTCCGGCTTCTCGACCAGGCCACGCACCACCATGGCCGCGGCGTGCTCGGCGCTGATCGCACCCATCGGCACCAGTTTTCCGGTCGGCGCGATCATCGGGGTGGCCACCAGCGGCATGTGGATGGTGGTGAACGTGATGTGGTCCGACAGCGTCTCGGTCGATACCACATCGGCGAACGCATCCAGCGCCGCCTTGGTCGGCACGTACGCGCTGTACTTGGGGCTGTGCGCCAGCACCCCCTCGCTGGAGACGTTGACGACGTGCCCGAACCGGCGCTCCCGCCAGTGCGGCAGCAGTGCCAGCACCATGCGCACCGCACCGAAGTAGTTGACCGCCATCGTGCGCTCGTAGTCGTGCAGTCGGTCGGTGGAGTTGGTCACCGAGCGGCGGATTGACCGGCCGGCATTGTTCACCAGGTAGTCGACGTGGCCGAATTGGCCCAGGATGTCCTTGACGGTGTGCTCCACCGACGCCGAGTCGGTGACGTCGCAGGTGAACGCGTGGGCCTGCCCGCCCCCGGCGCGGATCTCGGCCACCAGATCGTCGAGGGCGCCGGCGCTGCGGGCCAGCGCGAACACCGTGCCGCCGCGCTCGGCCACGGCGATCGCCGAGGCCCGGCCGATACCGCTGGACGCCCCGGTGATGATCACGTGCCGCCCCACCAGAGGTCCGGCCGGGTCATCACGGCGGGCGCGGTCCGGATCCAGGTGCTGCGCCCAGTAGCGCCACAGCCTCGGCGCGTAGTCGGCGAACTCGGGGACTTCGGCGGTTGCCGCGCCGGCCTCTTTCAGGGCGGTGCGGGTGGCGTCGGCGATGAACGTCGGCCGCAGGTTCACCAGGTCGAGCACCTCGGCGGGCAGGCCCAGCTGGGTGGCGATCATGTTGCGCCACACCCGGGCGCGCCCACCGACGCTGAGCACCGGGGCGGCCACGGCGCCGGGCAGCTTGGCGCGCAGTCGCGGCAGTCCGGCCTCGGCCGCGACGGCCCGGTAGATCTCAGGCAGCCCAATCGATTTCGGCGCGGTCAGGTGGAAGGTGCGACCGTCGTAACCGTCCGCATGCATCAGCTCGATCAGGGCGTCGACGACGTAGTCGACCGGGACGACGTTGGTGCGCCCGGTGTCGGGCACGGCCATCGGGGTGAGCCCGGGCAGCACCGCCAGCTTGGCGAGCAGGGGAAAGAAGTAGTACGGCCCGTCGACCTTGTCCATCTCGCCGGTGCGCGAATCGCCCACCACCACCGCCGGCCGGTACACCCGGTACCGCAGTCCCGGCGTCGAGCGCACCAGTTGCTCGGCCTCGAACTTGGTCTGGTGATACGGGCTCGGCAACCGCTGACCGATGTCGAAATCGTCTTCGGTGAACTCGCCGGCGTAGTCGCCGGCCACCGCGATTGACGACAGGTGCGACAAGGTGGCGTCGAGCCGCTTCGCCAGAGCGATCACGGCGCGGGTGCCCTCGACATTGGCCGCCTGCTGCTCGGCGGCGCCGGCGGTGATGTCGTAGATCGCCGCGCAGTGCAGCACGTGGTCGATGCTGCCCAGCTCGGCGAGCACCGCATCGGTCAACCCGAGGTTCTCCGCCGTCAGGTCACCGACCAGCGGCTTGACCCGCTCCTCCCACGCCGGACCGTTCGCAGAGACCAGGGCCTCGAAACGGCCCAGCGATGCGCGGCGCACCAGTACCCACACCCGAGCATCGGGGTTGTGCTCCAGAATTCGGGTCACCGCCCGCTGTCCAATAAACCCGGTACCGCCGGTAACGACATAACGCATGCGGCCATGGTGGTCGCTCGGGTCGGCTACGTCAATGGTGAGTTGGGTCGCGCCGTCCGATATCCGCCGATATTGGTCGCGTAGAAGGCCGGCATCACGACGAAAACCGCCAGCGCGACCATCGGCGACCACACCACGCCGATCACGCCCGCCGCCAGGTAGGCGGCGATCCCGGTCATCGACCGAAATCGTTGGGCGGCGAACATGCGCGGATCCGCCTCGTCCGCGACCAGCCGGTCGGGGCATCGACTGACCTGGTCGAACAGCAGCAGCCAACTCGCGCACATGGCCGCCAGAATGCCGGCGTACAGGGCCACCGCGGTACGCGCGTCGTGGGCGTCGGCGCCGTCGATGAACGCCCGGGACAGCACCGCGGTCGGAAACGGGATGAGCGCCGTGGTGAACAGCAGGGCGATGTTGGCCAGGTGTACGCCCTTATTGACCTGTTTGATCGCAGTGAACGCCTGGTGGTGGTTGAGCCAGATCACCGCGACGTAGCCGAACGACGCGACGTAGCCCAGATACGCCGGCCATTGCCGGATCAGCCCCTCCAACAGCTGCCCGGGGGCGTGCTCGGGTGCTTTGAGGTCGAGCACCAGCAGGGTCACCGCGATCGCGAAGACGCCGTCACTGAACGCCTCCACGCGTCCCGTGTCGGTCAGACCGGCCGGAGCTTCGGAGCCCTCAGACGTGCTCATCGGCCCGCGCCGATCAGAACGCGCGAATCCCGTCCCAGTCCACCATCTTCCAGCCGGTGGTCGGATTGCCGACGAGCACCACCCGGCCATTGTTGGGCAGCGGGTGGTCGGTCATCAGTTCGTCGCGGGGATTCTGGACGTTCATCAGCGTCCACGTCATGATCGACGCCCCATGCGCGAATACCACCGGCTTGGTGTCGCCGCTGTCGTAGATCCGCTGCACCGCGGCGGTGAAATCCTCGTTGAACTGGTTACCGTCGATCGAGCCCGGGATGGCAGCGGTCCGATCACCGCGGATCCAGGCCTGCGGGGCAAGCAGATACGGCGAGTTGGCCACCGATCCGGGCTTGTCGTTGAACCAGCCCGCATTGATCTCCCGCACGCCGGGCAGGATCTGCACCTCACGGCCCAACTCGCGCGCCAGCGGGGCCGCGGACTCCTGGGTGCGCGCCATCGAGGAGGCGTACACACCGTCGTAGCGGTTGTGCGAGAGCTGATTCGCGAGCTCCTGCGCCTGGGCGCGGCCCTTCTCGGTCAGTCCCGGACCGGGCACCGTGGTGTCGATGATCCCGGCCGCGTTGGCTTCGGACTCCGCGTGGCGGATCAGCGTCAGGGTGATGGTGCGGGGCTGCGGCGGTCCCGAGCAGCCCCCGAGCACCAGAACCGCGGCGAGTGCGGCCGCCAACACTGCGAGCACCGTGCCGGTGCGTTTCCCCATGTTCCCCATGGCGACAGCCTGCCGTGTCGGTGGTGCCCACGCAGCCGGTTCTGCTGAAATGGTGGCGGCGAATCCCCGACCGAAGGAGACCCCCATGGCACTGGACCCGACAGCCATCGGCGTGACCACCGATCCGGTGCTGGTCGAGTGGACCGATCGCGACACCATGCTCTATGCGCTCGGGGTCGGCGCCGGCACCGAAGATCTCGCCTTCACCACCGAGAACAGCCACGACATCGCCCAGCAGGTGTTGCCCACCTACGCCGTCATCTGCTGCCTGGGGTTTGCGGCCGCCGGCAAGATCGGCACCTTCAACCCGGCGCTGCTGCTGCACGGCTCCCAAGAGGTGCGGCTGTTCAAGCCGCTGCCCGCCGCCGGAAGCCTGCAGGTGGTGTCCGAGGTGGCCGACATCCAGGACAAGGGGGAGGGCAAGAACGCCGTCGTGATGCTGCGGGCCCGCGGCGCCGACCCCAAAACCGCAGAGCCGGTGGTGGAGACGCTGGTAACCGTGGTCATCCGCAAGGCGGGTGGCTTCGGCGGGGAGCCGGGGCAGCGCCCGGTCGCACCGCAGATCCCCGACTCGGCCCCGGACTCGCGCACCGCGTATGCGACCCGGGAAGACCAGGCGCTGCTCTACCGGCTCTCCGGCGACCGCAACCCATTGCACAGCGACCCGTGGTTCGCCACGACGCTGGCCGGGTTCCCGAAACCGATCCTGCACGGCCTGTGCACCTACGGCTTCGCCGGCCGTGCGCTGGTCGCCGAGCTCGGCGGCGGCGACGCCGGCCGCGTCAGTGCGATCGCGGCGCGCTTCACCGACCCGGTGTTCCCGGGGGAGACGCTGACCACCTCGATCTGGCGCACCGAGCCGGGCCGGGCGGTGTTCCGCACCGAGGCATCCGGTCCCGACGGCGCCAACGCTCGGGTGGTGCTCGACGACGGTGCGGTGGAGTACCGGGCCTGAGGGGCGCTGGGCGTGAGGGGACTTCAGTCCCTTCCGTAACGCTGCCGCGCCTGATCGGATTGTGGTCATGGACGCCTACACGGCCGCTGAGACCGCGCAGATCGGCAGTGAGTACCTGGAGTTCCCGGAACTGGACGACCGTGACTTTCAGAGGCTGGCCCACGCCCGGGTCGGCAAACTCACCAAGATGTTCATGCCGTCCAATCACCCGCCGGTGGTGGAGCTGATGGTGTCGATCTGGATCGACGGCCTGGCCACCGGGCTGCGGATGGCCAAGGAAGATGCCTAACCCGCCGCGAGTCGCTCGGCCAGCCGCGCGGTGAACGCGGCCGCCCGGTCCGGGCTGTCCAACGCGTACCGGGCCGCGGTGGCACGGTCGCCGTCGTCGGTGTGCCGCACGATGATCCCGACCCCCGCCAGGTCGTTCACCGCGTCGAACGCGTCCTCGTCGGTGATGTCGTCGCCGAGAAACACCGGCGTCACCGGACCCAGCCGGTCCAGAATCCAGTGCAGCGTGCGGCCCTTGTCCCAGTCCAGCTCCGGGCGCAGCTCGATCACCTCGCGGCCGGTGGTCACCCGGAAGCCGCGATGACGCCCGGTCTCACGCACCGCCGCCAGCACCTCGCCGACCCGGTCCCGGGCCGCGTTGCGGTAGTGCACCGCGACTGCGAAACGCTTGTGCTCCACCATGATTCCCGGAATTGCGCCCAACTGCTCGGTCAGCGACCCGGCCGCACCGGCCAGCATCAGCGCCGCACCGGCGGCGGCGTCGTTCTGGTGGTGGGTGCCGTCCGGACCGGTCAGCTCGAAGCCGTGACTGCCGGCGTACCAGATTCCGTCCAGACCCACCCGTGCCCGCACGTCGGCCAGGTCGCGGCCGGACAGCACCGCGACCGGGCACCGGGCGGCCAACGCGGCCAACGCATCCACCGCGCCGTCGACCGGCCGGGCCGCGTCGGGATCGTCGACGATGTCGGACAGGGTGCCGTCGAAGTCGAAGAACACCGCCGGGTGCGACAGCTGCGCCAAGACCGTCATCGCATCCGGCAGCGTCGACATCGGCCGATCGCCGGTGCGCACCGCGATCTCGTCCGGGTCGGCCACCAACGCGTCGCCCCCGTCGCATCCCACACCGATCACCAACGCGAATCCGGCACTGCGAGCATCGATCACGCTCGACTCGGAGTCGACGACCACCACACACCGGCCCGGCAGCACCGCCAACCGGTCGGCGGCGGACACCAGGCCGGAACGCGAGGACACCGACGCGGTGCGTACGCCGGCCCGCTGCAGCCGCTCGGTCAGCGCCGCCGGTACGGCGCCGTCGAAACAGAACAGCACGGCGTCGTGGCGGCGCGGGTCGATCGTGATGGGCATAGTCACCACCGTGTCACACCGATTAGCGTGGAGGGATGAAGCCCACAATCCTGGTCGGCGTGGACGGATCGCCGTCGTCGGTCGCGGCGGTCGATTGGGCGGCGCACACCGCCGTACTGCACAACATGGAGCTGAGCCTGGTCCACGTGCTGGCGCCGCAGGTGGTGATGACATTCCCCGAGACGCCGATGCCGCCCGGCTACACCGAGTGGCAGCGTGAACAGGGCGAACGCCACCTGCGCGAGGCGGTCACGGTCGCCGAGGACCACCTCGGCCCCGGACAGCGGATCGAAGCGCAGACCGTCGTCGGTTCAACGGTCCCGATGCTGGTGGACGCCAGCCGCGACGTCGCCCGCCTGGTGGTCGGGTCCCGCGGGCACGGCCGGTTGCGCCGCAGCCTGCTCGGCTCGGTCAGCTCGTCGCTGGTCCGCCACGCGCACTGCCCGGTCGCGGTCATCCACGAGGGCCCCCCGCACCCCGCCGAGGCGCCGGTGGTGGTCGGCATCGACGGCTCCCCGGTGTCGGAGTCCGCGACGGCGCTGGCGTTCGAAGAGGCGTCGCTGCGCGGAGTGGAGTTGGTGGCGGTGTACGCCTGGCACGACACCGGCATGCTCGACTTCCCCGGAATCGACATGGCCGCAATGGCGTCCGACGGCGAATTGGCGCTGGCCGAGCGGCTGGCCGGCTGGCGGGAGCGGTACCCCGATGTCACGGTGCGCCGGGTGGTGGTCGGCGACCGGCCCGCCGATCAACTCATCGAGCAGTCGCAGGAGGCTCAGCTGGTGGTGGTGGGCAGCCACGGCCGCGGCGGCTTCACCGGCATGCTGCTGGGCTCGGTCAGCCTGGCGGTGGTGCAGTCGGCGCACGCGCCGGTGCTGGTGGTGCGCCCGCCGTCATGACGACGGGCGGCCACCTCAGCCGACGGGAGCCGGCTCGCTGACCTTGGCGGGTTCCGGCAGCCGCGGTACCCGCGGCTTCCGGGAGTAAACCCGCTGCGGCCACCAGAACCAGCGGCCCAGCAGCGCGGCGATCGACGGTGTCATGAACGAGCGGATCACCAGGGTGTCGATGATCAGACCCAGGCCGATGGTGGAGCCCACCTGACCGATCACGCGCAGGTCGGAGACCAGCATCGACATCATGGTGAAGGCGAACACCAGGCCCGCCGAGGTCACCACGGAGCCACTGCCGCCCATCGCGCGGATGATGCCGGTCTTGAGCCCGCCGTGCATCTCCTCCTTCATCCGGGAGACCAGCAGCAGGTTGTAGTCCGAGCCCACCGCCAACAGGATGATCACACTCATCGCCAGCACCATCCAGTGCAGATGCAGCCCGATGATGTGCTGCCAGACCAGCACCGAGATCCCGAATGACGTGCCCAGCGAGAGCAGCACCGTGCCGACGATCACCGCCGAGGCCACCACCGCCCGGGTGATCAGCAGCATGATGATGAAGATCAGGCACAGCGAGGCGATGCCCGCGATCATCAGGTCCCACGCGGAGCCGTCCTTCATGTCCTTGAACATGGCCGCGGTGCCGCCGAGATAGACCTTGGAGCCCTCCAGCGGGGTGCCTTTGAGCGCCTCGTGCACGGCGTGCTTGATCGGCTGGATATGCGAGACGCCCTCCGGAGACATCGGGTCGCCCTCATGGCTGATGATGAACCGCACCGCGTGCCCGTCGGGGGACAGGAACATCTTCATGCCGCGCTTGAAGTCGGGGTTGTCGAACGCCTCCGGCGGCAGATAGAACGAGTCGTCGTTCTTGGAGTCGTCGAACGCCTTGCCCATGGCGTTCTGGCCCTCCATCATCTTCTCCATCTGCAGCTGCAGGCCCTCCATGGTGGACTGCATCTTCAGCTGGGTGGTCCGCATGTTCTCCATGGTCTCGATCATCGGCGGCATGATCTCGAGCATCTTGGGCATCAGGCGGTCGAGGTTGTCGATGTCGGGCAGCACCAACTCGAAGTCCTCGGTCATCGCGTCGATGCCGTCCATCATGTCGAAGATCGACCGGATCGACCAGCAGATCGGGATGTCGAAACAGTGTGGCTCCCAATAGAAATAGCTGCGCATCGGGCGCCACATGTCGTCGAAGTCGGCCATCTCGTCGCGCAGCTTCTGAATGTCGCCGAGCATGATGTGCATCTTGGTGGCCATGCTGTGGGTGGTCGCCGACATCTCACGGGTGACCTCCAGCATCGCCTTCATGCTGTCGACGGAGACCTGCATGTCGTCGCCCATCTTCAGCATGGCTTTCATGCTGTCGAGCTGGTACTTCATATTCAGCTGCTGGGTGGTGCCCTGCATGCTGATCGCGAAGGGGATCGTGGTGTGCTCGATCGGCGTGCCCAGCGGCCGGGTGATGGTCTGCACCCGCCCGATACCCGGCACCTCGAACACCCGCTTGGCGATCCGGTTGATCACCAGGAAGTCGGCCGGGTTGCGCAGGTCGTGATCGGTCTCGATCATCAGCAGTTCCGGACTCATCCGGGCCTGGGAGAAGTGCCGGTCGGCGGCCGCGTAGCCGATGTTGGCCGGCACGTAGTCCGGCAGGTACTGGCGGTCGTTGTAGTTGGTCTCATACCCCGGCAGGGTGAGCAGCCCGACCAGGCAGACCGTGGTGGTGGCCACCAGCACCGGCCCCGGCCAGCGCACGATCATCGCACCGAGCCGCCGCCAGGCGCGGATCCGCATCCCCCGCTTGGGCTCGAGCATCCCGAAGCGGCTGGCCACCGCCACCACCGCGGCGCCGAAGGTCAGGGCCGCGAACGTCACGGCCACCATGCCGATCGCCAGCGGAATGCCCAGCGACTTGAAGTAGGGCAATCGGGTGAAGTACAGGCAGAAGGTCGCTCCGGCGATGGTCAACCCCGACCCCAGGATCACGTGCGCGGTGCCGTGATACATGGTGTGGAAGGCCGACTCCTTGTCCTCGCCGAGCGAGCGCGCCTCCTGATAGCGGCCGAGCAGGAAGATGGCGTAGTCCGTCGAGGCGGCGATGGCCAGCGTCACCAGCAGGTTCACCGCGAACGTCGACAGCCCGATGATGTTGTAGAAGCCGAGCACAGCCACGATGCCGCGGGCCGCGGCCAGTTCGAACACCACCATGCCCAGCACCAGCAGCACCGTGCCGATAGACCGGTAGAAGTTCAGCAGCATCGCGATGATCACCACGAACGTCAGCGAGGTGATGATCTTCAGGCTCTTGTCACCGGCGATGTGCTGATCGGCGTTGAGCGCGGCCCCGCCGGTGACGTAGGCGTGCACGCCGGGCGGGGCCGGGGTGTCGGCGATGATCTGCTGGACGGCCTGAACCGACTCGTTGGCCAGCGTCTCGCCCATGTTGCCGGCCAGGTACACCTGCACGTAGGCGGCCTTGCCGTCCGGACTCTGCGACCCGGCCGCGGTCAGCGGGTCACTCCAGAAGTCCTGAATGTGCTCGACGTGCTCGGTGTCGGCCGCCATCTTGGTGACCAGCTCGTCGTAGTACTTGTGCGCGTCGTCGCCGAGCGGCTGGTCGCCTTCGAGCACCACCATCGCCGAGCTGTCGGAATTGAACTCGTCGAAGGTCTTGCCGATACGCATCATCGAGATCATCGACGGGGCGTCTCTGGGGGCCATCGACACCGCGCGCATCGCCCCGACCTCGTCGAGCTGCGGCACGATCACGTTCACCAACACGGTGAGGCCCAGCCAGATCAGGATGATCGGCACCGCGAGCCGGCGGATCCAGGTCGCGATGGCACCGCGATGGGGGGGCTGCGCCGCCGGCAGCGTTTCGGTCGGGGTGTCGTCGCTGATGTGTTTGCTCATCCTGATTTCACAATGCAGAAGGTCTGGGCGCTCACGGGGCTGGTGGAGATGCGCTCGTCTTTGAGTACGTCGTCGACGAAGACTCGGCAGCCGATGGTGCTGCCGTCACCCTGCGCGACGATGTTGGGGCTCACCGCCGGGTTGGTGGTCGACAGGGTCAACGACCACGGCAGACCGGCGCCGTCCACCCGCTGCGGCAGGGCTTCCAGGTCGAGGTAGTTGATGTCGGCGTAGGTCCCGTCCGGGCTGAAGACCTCGTAGACCACGATCTTGGGGTGGAAGGGCTTGGTGTCCTCGAACGGTGCCGCGCTGCTGCCGCTGTCATCGCCGCCGAAATAGCCGCGAATGCGATGCACCACGAACCCCCCCACCACGATGACAACCACGATGAGAAGCGGTAGCCACGCGCGTCTGACAACGCCGAACATAAAAGCAGTGGCCCCTTCGCTTGTGCCTGAATCTGACACAGATTAGTGGATCAAAGTTCTTTTTCACATCCCAGCGCAAGCGAATCGCACACATGTTCGATAACTTGGTGGGTGTGGGATGGGGCAGCGGGCCGCCGAGCTGGGCGGAAATGGAACGTGTTCTAGATGGTAAGCCTCGTCACACCGGTCAACCGGCCGGTGTGTCGGCCGATCGTGTCCCGTCGGCCTCACCGAAATCTGAACAGTATCGGCCGTCGGAGCGGACGGTTCCCTATGCCGAATTGCACGCGCACTCGGCGTACAGCTTCCTTGACGGGGCCAGCACTCCGCAGGAGCTGGCCGCCGAGGCCGCCCGGCTGGGCCTGCGGGCGATCGCGCTGACCGACCACAACGGTCTGTACGGGGTGGTGCGGTTCGCCGAGGCCGCCGCCGAGGTCGGTATGGCCACCGTCTTCGGTGCCGAACTGTCGCTGGGGCAGGTGGCCCGTACCGACGACCCGGACCCGCCCGGCCCGCACCTGCTGGTGCTGGCCCGCGGCCCGGAGGGCTACCGGCGGCTGTCGCGGCAGATCGCCGCCGCGCACCTGGCCGGCCAGAAGGGCAGGCCGCGTTTCGATCTGGATGCGCTGACCGAGGCGGCGGGCGGGCATTGGCACATCCTGACCGGCTGCCGCAAGGGCCACGTCCGTCAGGCGCTGGCCGGCGGAGGCCCGGATGCGGCCGCCGCCGCGCTGGCAGACCTGGTGGACCGGTTCGGGGCTGCGCGGGTCAGCATCGAGCTGACCCGGCACTTTGATCCGTGCGACGACGAGCGCAACGCGGCGCTGGCCGGCCTGGCGCCCCGGTTCGGGGTGGGCCTGGTCGCCACCACCGGCGCGCATTTCGCCCGGCCCGACCGGGGCCGATTGGCGATGGCCCTGGGCGCGGTGCGGGCACGCCAGTCGCTGGACTCCGCCGCGGGCCGGCTGGCCCCGCTGGGCGGCTCGCATCTGCGCTCCGGCGCGGAGATGGCCCGGTTGTTCGCGACGTACCCGGCGGCGGTGCCGGCGGCGGCCGAGCTGGGCGAGCAGTGCGCGTTCTCGCTGACACTGATCGCCCCGCGACTGCCGCCGTTCGCCGTGCCGGACGGACACACCGAGGACAGCTGGCTGCGACAGCTGGCCCGGGCCGGGGCCGTGGGCCGCTACGGCCCGCCCGAACGCGCGCCGGCCGCCTACGCCCAGATCGAGCGTGAGCTGGACGTCATTGCCCAGCTGGGCTTTCCGGGCTACTTCCTGGTGGTGCACGACATCACCGAGTTCTGCCGGCGCAGTGACATCCTGTGCCAGGGCCGGGGGTCGGCGGCCAACTCCGCGGTCTGCTACGCCCTCGGTATAACGGCGGTCGACCCAGTGGTTAATGAGCTGCTGTTCGAGCGGTTCCTGTCCCCGGCCCGCGACGGCCCGCCCGACATCGACATCGACATCGAGTCGGATCGGCGGGAAGAGGTGATCCAGTACGTCTACGACAAGTACGGCCGTGACCACGCCGCCCAGGTCGCCAACGTCATCACCTACCGGGGCCGCAGCGCCGTGCGGGACATGGCCCGCGCGCTGGGTTACTCGCCGGGGCAGCAGGACGCCTGGAGCAAGCAGCTGAGCCGGTGGGGTGCGCCCAGCCCCGAAAGCGCTGATACCCAAGACATCCCCGAGCCGGTGATCGACCTGGCGGCCCAGGTCGCCGACCTGCCCCGGCATCTGGGCATCCACTCCGGCGGCATGGTGATCTGCGATCGCCCGATCGCTGACGTATGCCCGGTGGAGTGGGCCCGGATGCCCGGCCGCAGCGTGCTGCAGTGGGACAAGGACGACTGCGCGGCAATCGGGTTGGTGAAGTTCGACCTGCTGGGGCTGGGCATGCTCTCCGCGCTGCACTACGCGATCGACCTGGTGGCCCAGCACAAGGGCATCGCGGTGGACCTGGCGGCGATCGACCTGTCCGAACCGGCCGTGTACGAGATGCTGGCCCGCGCCGACACGGTCGGGGTGTTCCAGGTGGAGTCGCGCGCGCAGATGGCCACCCTGCCGCGGTTGCGGCCACGAGAGTTCTACGACCTGGTGGTGGAAGTGGCACTGATCCGGCCCGGGCCGATCCAGGGCGGGTCGGTGCACCCCTACATCCGTCGCCGCAACGGCATCGACCCGGTGACCTACGAGCATCCGTGCATGGCACGTGCACTGCGGAAGACCTTGGGAGTGCCGCTGTTTCAGGAGCAGCTGATGACGCTGGCGGTGGACTGCGCCGGGTTCACGGCGGGCGAGGCCGACCAGTTGCGCCGAGCGATGGGCTCCAAACGGTCTCCGGAGCGGATGCGCCGGTTGCGGGACAGGTTCTACGACGGCATGGCGCAGTGTCACGGCATCACCGGAGCGGTGGCCGACCGGATCTACGAGAAGCTGGAAGCCTTTGCCAACTACGGGTTCCCGGAGAGTCACGCGATGAGCTTCGCGTCGCTGGTGTTCTACTCGGCCTGGTTCAAGCTGCATCATCCGGCGGCGTTCTGCGCCGCACTGCTGCGGGCGCAGCCGATGGGCTTCTATTCGCCGCAGTCGCTGGTCGCCGACGCCCGCCGGCACGGGGTCGTGGTGCACGGCCCGGACGTCAACGCCAGCCTGGCGCACGCCACGCTGGCCGAAGCCGGCACGCAGGTCCGAATCGGGTTGGGCGCCGTCCGCGGTATCGGTGTCGACCTCGCCGAACGACTGGTGGCCGACCGCGAGACCCAGGGGCCGTTCGCCTCGATGCTGGATCTGACTGCCCGGGTTCAGCTTTCGTCCCCACAGGCTGAGGCGCTGGCGACCGCCGGGGCGTTCACCGGCTTCGGCATGTCGCGCCGCGAGGCGCTGTGGGCGGCCGGGGCGGCGGCGGGCCAGCGGCCTGACCGGTTGCCCGGTGTGGGGGTGCCGTCGCACACTCCGGCCCTGCCCGGGATGAGCGAGATCGAATTGTCGGCTGCCGACGTGTGGGCCACCGGGGTCTCCCCGGACAGCTTCCCGACCCAGTTCCTGCGCGCCGACCTCGACACGGTCGGGGTCATCCCGGCTGGGCGGCTGACCGCCGTCCCCGACGGCACCCGGGTCCTGGTGGCCGGGGCGGTGACACACCGGCAGCGGCCGTCGACCGCCCGCGGGGTGACGTTCATCAACCTCGAGGACGAGACCGGGATGGTCAACGTGCTGTGCACGCCGGGAGTGTGGGCGCGGCATCGCCGGTTGGCGCAGACCGCGGCGGCCCTGCTGATCCGCGGGCGGGTGCAGAACGCCAGCGGGGCGGTCACCGTGCTCGCCGACCGGCTGGGCTCTCTTGAGTTGGCTGTGAGTTCGCGCTCCCGGGATTTCCGGTAGCCCCCCGACGGTAGCCTCCATCCATGAACCTCAACCTGTCCGCCGACGAAGTCCTCACCACCACCCGATCGGTTCGCAAGCGACTCGATCTCGACAAGCCGGTACCGCGCGAGGTGCTGATGGAGTGCCTGGAGATCGCCCTGCAGGCGCCCACCGGATCAAACGCTCAAGGTTGGCAGTGGATGTTCGTCACCGACCCGGTCAAGAAGCAGGCGCTCGCCGACATCTACCGCGTCAACGCTGTGCCCTACCTGAGCCAGCCGAAGCCCGACTACGGCGAGGGCGATGTACGTGGCGAGCGGATGGAGTTCGTCGGCGGCTCCGCGCGATACCTGGCCGAGAACCTGCAGGACGTGCCGGTGCTGATGATCCCTTGTCTGAAAGGCAAGCCGGAGACGGGGTCGCTGGGGTTCGGCGCATCGTTCTGGGCGTCGCTGTTCCCCGCTGCGTGGAGCTACTGCCTGGCGTTGCGCAACCGTGGACTGGGTTCCTGCTGGACGACGCTGCACCTGCTCGGTGACGGCGAGAAGCAGGCCGCCGAGGTGCTGGGCATCCCGTACGACGACTACAGCCAGGGCGGACTGTTCCCGATCGCCTACACCAAGGGCACCGACTTCAAGCCGGCTAAGCGGCTGCCGGCCGAGCAGTTGGCGCACTGGGACAGCTGGTGAGGTCCGGGCTCGGATGAGTGGACCAACCATGTTCCGGGCCAAGTGAACTCAGCATCGGTCGTCAGCAGCTCATTCCGCCCCACATCGATTGGGCGCCGGTATGACCGATGCGGACTACCAGCCAGGTCGACACGGCCGCGAACACCAACGTGCCCGCTCCGCTCAGCGCCACACCGATGCGACGTACCGTGGGCGACAGCGTGCCCACCTCGGCGGTGAACAGCGGGGTATGCAGCGCCCACCACACGATCATGGCGACGGTGAGCAGCGCGGACCAGATGAGGAGCTGACCACCCAGCGTGGCGTGATGCTGGAGGACTTCGCCGCCCATCATCACCCGGGGTTGGAGCCAGCTGCCGGCTGTCGTGGTCAGCGGGACCGCCACCAGCGTTCCCACGGCGACGAACAGCGCGGCGCCGCCGATGCGGCGACGGGCGGCGGGCCAGAGCACGGCAAGCACGGCCAGCAGGGCGGTCACGGGCACCAGGACCGCGACCAGGTGCGCCAGCAGCGGATGCGCCGGCAGGCCGTTGATGGTGTCAAGCATGATGACTCGCTTCCCGATTACGAATCATGGCTTGCTGCAGCATTTTTGTCCGATTTGTGCATGGGCTTGCCCGGCCCCATGGACTTGCCCGGCCCCATCTTGCCGTGGCGCATCTCATCGTGCTTCTTCATGTTCGGGCCCATCTCGCCGGCGGGCATCTCGCCACGGGGCATCGGCTTGTCGCAGCACGAGCCATCGGACTCATGGCCGTTGGTCGCGGGCGAATGCGTGGCGTGGGACACCACGGCCGGGGTCGGGCCCAGGGTGAGCGCTCCGGAGGACCCGGCCCAGGCTCCGGCGACGAAAACTGCCACCGCGATGCCGGTGAAGGCCAAGACGCCGGCAACCCGGCGCTTGTGCTCGCCGATCTTGGTGCCGACTGTGCGGAAGATTCCCATCATGTTCCTTTCGGGGGCGTGGTTCGTACGGTTCGGGGCTTAACGGCCTGGCGCATCAGGTGTTGCACTGGCAGCGCGAACTGCTTTCGATACATACCCATAGGGGGTATGGGTATTGATCGAACGGTACATGGTGTGGCCGAGTGTCGGCAAGTGCCGTTGACGCAGTCCCTGGACGAGTTGGTGGCGGAACTCTCGGCCCCGCCAGTGATGGCGCTCGGACTACGCAGTGCCGGGCGACGTCTCGTCGCCGCTGTCCGCGTGAGCCTTCCTCGTGAAGTCGTTGCGTTGCAGCTGTTCACGGGCGGGCACAGCACCACCGACCTGCGGCGCTGTTCAGATCCCTACACCCCGCCGGCGAATCCGTGCTGGCGCCACGCCTCGTAGACCGCGACCGCGGCGGCGTTCGACAGGTTCAGTGACCGCCGCCCGGCCAGCATCGGGATGCGCACCTGCGCGGTGATGTGCGGGTCGGCGAGCGTCTCCTCATCCAGCCCGGTGGGTTCGGGGCCGAACATCAGCACATCGCCGGGAGAGTAGCGCACCTCGTGGTACGGGGTGCCCCCGTGAGCGGTGAACGCGAACACCCTGGCCCCACTCGATAAGCCCAGGGCCTCCCACGCCGCAGGCAGTGACGAGTGCACCCGCACCCAGGCCAGGTCGTGATAGTCCAATCCGGCTCGTCGCAGCTTCGGCTCGGACAGATCAAAGCCCATGGGCTCCACCAGATGCAGTTCCGCGCCGGTGGCCGCAACCATCCGGATCGCGTTGCCGGTATTGGGTGGAATGCGGGGTGAGAAGAACAGCACCCGGATCATCTGTCGATGATGACAGCCCGGTGCACCGTTTGCTCGACCGGAGTTCACCAAGACACGCGCAGGTCTCGGAACGTGTTCTGTTCAGTAAAAATTCTGGTCAGGCCTGCGACGGACTGGCATACTCGTCGAATTGCTATGCCCCTGATCACGCCACCTGCAAAGCGGGTTGCGGTGTCCCGGAAATCCGATGAATGAGGCGCAAACGGTGAAATTCAGCCGAGCGGTCGGTGAGCCGGCCGCCGACCGGTGACACTCTTCGACCACCCGGACGGGGTGGACTCGGCCCCAGATGACCGTGACGAAGAGTCGGACGCGGCGGCGGTCAAACGCCCGCCGCGATGGTCGGTGCGCAACTGGCCGGTGCGGTGGAAGGTGCTGGCGATCGCGCTGCTGCCGATGGTGCTGGCCGGGCTCTTCGGTGGGCTGCGGGTTTCCAGTGCACTCACCGAGGCCAACCGGCTTCGGCTGGTCGCCGACCGCACCGAGATGGTCCCGGCGATCACCAATTACATGTCAGCCCTGGGCGACGCGCTGGTGGCCGTCTCGTCCGACGGCGACACCGAGGGCTCCCGGAAGAACTTCGAGAACCGCAAGTTCGAGCTGCAGTCGCGGCTGACGCACACCGACCTTGCGACCGATGTGCGGTCCGGGGTGGGCACGCTGATCGAGCGCGGCCAGGGATTGCTGGATCTGGTGTCGACCACCGGAGTCGGTCTGCGCGACGAGGTGACCGGTTATGCGCCGATCCTGCTGACCGCAGAGGACGCCATCGTCGGGTCGGTCCGGCTGGACAGTGAGCGGATCCGGGCGCAGACCCAGGGCTTGAGTCGTGCGGTCGGCGCACGCGGCCAAATGATGATGCAGGAGCTGCTGGTCAATCGGGGCGGGGAGCTTCCCGACCCCGAGCTGCGTACCTCGATGATGACCCTGGCCGGCACCGAGCCGTCGACGCTGTTCGGAATGAGCGAGGTGCTCGGCGTCGACTCCCCGGACGCCAAGAGTCTGCAGCAGCAGCTGGTGACTCGGCTGACGATCATGTCCGACCCGGAGCAGGTGCTGCCCGACAATCCGGTGCTGCGCGAGTCGATCCGCATCACCGATCAGATTGCCGCGCGAGTGATCAGCGAGAACACCGGGGCGGTGACGAAGGCGGTGGAGGACCGCGCCGCGGACCGGCGCGCCGCGGCCACCCGCGACATCATGCTGGTGCTGGCCGGTTTCATCGTCACGCTGTTGGTGGTCTGGTTGGTGGCGCGCTCGCTGGTGCGGCCGCTGCGCACCCTGCGCGACAGCGCGTTGCAGGTCGCTCACACCGATCTCGAGCACGAGATCGCCCGGGTGCGCGCCGGCGACGAACGCGAGCCCGACCCGCTGCCGGTCTACACCACCGAGGAGGTCGGCCAGGTCGCCCACGCCGTCGACGAGCTGCATGCGCAGGCACTGCTGTTGGCCGGCGACGAGGCCCGGCTGCGGCGGCTGGTCAACGAGATGTTCGAGACGATGTCGCGACGCAACCGGTCCCTGGTCGACCAGCAGCTGGCGCTCATCGACCGCCTCGAGCGCAACGAGGACGACCCGGACCGGCTGGAGAGCCTGTTCCGTCTGGACCACCTGGCCGCTCGGATGCGGCGCAACGGCGCGAACCTGCTGGTGCTGGCCGGGGCGCGGGTGCCGCATGAGCGGGGCCGGTCGACTCCGCTGGCGACGCTGATCAGTGCGGCCGCATCGGAGGTGGAGGGCTACCACCGGGTGCAGACCGTCCTGGTGCCCGACATCATGGTGATCGGCTCGGCCGCGGCGGACTGTATCCATCTGCTGGCCGAGTTGATCGACAACGCCCTGCGCTATTCGGCGCCGACGGAGTCGGTGCGGGTGGTCGCGGGTTTCGAGAACGACGGCGGGGTGGTGGTCGAGGTCGTCGACGTCGGGTTGGGGATGACCGACGCCGATCTTCGGATGGCCAACATGCGGCTGGCGGCCGGCGGCGAGTTCAGCCCGGAGAACGCCCGGCACATGGGGCTGTTCGTGATCTCCCGGCTGGCGCACCGGCACGGGATCGAGGTCCGGCTGTTCCCGGCGTCGCAGGGGTCGCGCGGCATCACCGCCGAGATCTATCTGCCGTCGCACCTGCTGATCGACCGGGCAGTCGAGGAATCCGCGCCGATACCACCGCCGGTCCAGCTCTACGCCCAGTACGAGCAGCCCGAGCAATATGGCCAGTACGAGCAGGCCGGGGAGTACGGCCAGTACGAGCAGCCCGAGCAATATGGCCAGTACGAGCAGGCCGGGGAGTACGGCCAGTACGAGCAGCCCGAGCAATACGACCAGCATGAGCAATACATCGAATACGACCCGTACGAGCATCCTGACGCCGCCGAGCCCGGCCCTGTCGTCTCGCTGCTGCCGCGGCGCACCCCGGGTTCCAGCGGCATCACCGGAATGCCCGCCGAACAGCCGGTGCAGTCCGCGTCCCCTGGGACCGACACCGGCGCCGAACGGGTGCGCCGCGATCTGCCGCAGCCGTGGTGGGAGGCCGAGGAGCATGTCGCGGGCCACGCCGAAGAAGTCGAAGAACCCGCCGCCGAGCCGGATCGTTACGCGGAGTGGGCCACCGGGACCACTTCTCCGGCCGACACTTCGGCGTTCTTCACGGCGCGTACGCGACTCGGCGGCGCGCCCAGCGAGCCCGAGCCCGACACCGAGCCCGACACCGGTCCCGACACCGACACGATCTACCAACGGATGCTCTCGGAGTCGGTGGGCAACGACCCCAACGAGCCGGGACTGCGCGCCGACCTGGATTGGCAGTCGGTGTGGGACCGTGGCTGGTCGGTCGCCGCGGAGGCGGAGAATGTGCCGGTGGTCGCCCACACCGAGCACGGCCTGCCGGTTCGCGAGCCCGGCGCCCGGCTGGTTCCGGGCTCGGCCGAACCCGACCGCGCACCGGAGGGCGAGGATCCGGATACCCCGCCGCACCGTCATAGCGGCACCGACGAACCGGTAGCATCCAACGGCGTACCCCACCGGCCGGCCCATGAGGCACCGGAACGGGATCCCGCGGCTATCCGCGCCTCGATCAGTAGCCATTTCGGCGGCGTGCAGGCGGCGAGATCGCACGCCCGGGACAACGCCCTCGAGACTGGCCTCAACACCGACCAGGGACCCGATCAGCAATGACTTTCCCAATCGATCACAGTGAACAGCGGCGTGCCCCCGAGGGTTCGCTGGACTGGCTGGTGTCCAACTTCGCCCGCGAGGTGCCGGGGGTCTCGCACGCGGTGCTGGTGTCGGTCGACGGTTTGACGGTCGCGGCCAGCGAACACCTGCCCAGGGAACGAGCCGACCAGCTGGCCGCGGTGGCGTCCGGATTGGCCAGCCTGGCATCGGGGGCCGCGCAGTTGTTCGAGGGCGGCCGGGTGCTGCAGTCGGTGGTGGAGATGGAGCACGGCTATCTGCTGCTCATGCGCGTCGGCGACGGCTCGCAACTGGCGACGCTGGCGAGTTCCTCCTGCGATATCGGCCAGATCGGCTACGAGATGGCGGTTCTGGTGGAACGGGTGGGCTCGGTGGTGCAGTCATCACGCCGGTCGGCGTCGGCTCCGGGCGGCCGACAGTGAGGCGCCGGTGAATGGTGATGGGCACTCCCGAACATCCGGAAACTGAGGCCAACCTGGTTCGGCCGTACACGCTGACCGCCGGCCGGACCCACACCGATGTGAGTCTGCCGCTGGAAGCTCCGGTGCAGACCGAACGGCGGGCGCACCCGAATCAGTGGCCGGTCAGCGACCCGCGCGGCCTGATCGTCGAACTGTGTCAGGCGGGCCCGTCGGTCGCCGAGATCTCCGCCCGGCTGGACCTGCCGCTGGGCGTTGCGCGCGTCCTGGTGGGTGATCTGGTCGCCTCGGGATACCTTCGGGTGCGCCCCACGCTGACAGAGTCGTCCACCGGGGATGAACGCCGTGAACTGATAGGAAGGACGCTCCGTGGCCTACGAGCGCTTGGATAGGCCGGGCGGCGCCAAGGATCCAGCGTCGACGAAGATCGTCATCGCGGGCGGGTTCGGGGTCGGCAAGACCACATTCGTCGGCACGGTCTCGGAGATCATGCCGCTGCGCACCGAGGCGTTGGTCACCGACGCCTCGGCGGCCGTCGACACATTGGACGGGACCCCCGACAAGCGGACCACCACGGTGGCGATGGACTTCGGTCGCATCACCCTGGCCGACGACCTGGTGCTCTACCTGTTCGGTACGCCGGGCCAGCGGCGCTTCTGGTTCATGTGGGATGACCTGGTGCGCGGAGCGATCGGTGCGATCATCCTGGCGGACTGCCGCCGGCTGCAGGACAGCTTCGCCGCGGTCGACTTCTTCGAACACCGCAACCTGCCGTTTCTGATCGCGATCAACGAATTCGACGGTGCACCACGCTATCCCGCCGCCGCGGTGCGCAAGGCACTGGCGCTGCCGGAGCACATCCCGGTGATCACCGTCGATGCGCGCGACCGCCACTCGGCCCGGGACGCGCTGATCGCGATCAGCGAGTACGCGCTGGCCAGCCTGGCCTCACACGGTTGAGCGATGCGCCGCAGTGGACCGACCGGGAATTTGTCGGCCACGACTTCCGCGACGAGGACTTCTCACGGCTTCGCACCGAGCGGGTGGTGTTCGACGAATGTGACTTCAGCGGTGTCAATTTCGCCGAGTCGCGGCACCGCGGATCTGCCTTCCGCAACTGTCGGTTCGAGCGGACCTCGTTGTGGCACAGTGAGTTCTTCCAGTGCAGCATGCTGGGCTCACTGTTCTCCCAGTGCCGGATGCGGCCGCTGATCCTGCAAGACGTGGACTTCACGCTGGCCGCGCTGGGCGGCAGCGATCTGCGTGCGGTCGACCTGAGTGACTGCCGACTGCGGGAGGCGAATCTGGTCGAGGCCGACCTGCGCAAGGCGAAACTGCGCGGCACTGACCTGACCGGCGCCCGCACCGTCGGCACCAAGCTCGACGAGGCGGATCTACGTGGCGCCCGGGTCGACCCGACGTTGTGGACCACCGCGTCGCTGATCGGCGCACGGATCGACATCGCCCAGGCGATGGCGTACGCGGCCGCCCACGGGCTGCGCCTCGACGGCGATCCTGACGAGCACTGAGGTCAGCGCTTGAGCCGGATCTTCCACCACACCACCACGGTGTAGAACACCGACAGCAGCGCCAGCATCGCCAAGTCGAGCAGGTAGATGCCCTTGGTGTGATCCCAGAGGTGGTCTTTGGGGATCTGCGGCACGTTGACCAGCTTGTTGAAGTCGATCGCCGACGCGCCCGCGGCGTAACCCCACCGGCCCGGAGTCACCCAGGCGGCCTGCGACAGCCCGACCCGCCCGGTCACCGGGATCATGCCGCCGGCCAGCACCAGCTGCGACATGATCGAGACCACCAGCATCGGCATGATCTGCTCGTTGGACTGCGCGAACGCCGACATGGCCAGCCCGAGGATCGCCGAGGCCACACAGGTTCCGGCGACCGCGAGGAACAAGTCGAAATTGGCGCTGCCGAACATGACGGCGCCCTGTGTCGGCCCGCCCTTGCCCACAATCACGATCATGGTGGCGATCGCGCCCTGTGCCGTGGCGAACGCGCAGAAGACCGTGACCTTGGCCAGTAGATAGGCCGTCGTCGACAAGCCCACGGCCTGTTCTCGTTTGAAGATCGGGCGTTCGCCGATCAGATCTCGGATGGTCAGGGCGGTGCCCATGAAGACCGCGCCGATGATCAGCAGCACCATGATGTACTGCGGCTCGGTCGGTGCGTCGGGCCCCGGCATCCCGAGCCCGCCGTTGCCCTTCACCGTCAGCGACAACGAGCCCACGATAAACGGCAACACCGCCAGGAAGATCGAGTAACCGCGGTCGGAGACGATCAGCCGGACCTGCCGGCGCGCGATCGTCGACAGCTGCTTGCGCAGACTCTCCGGCGGCGGACTGCCCAGGTCGGCGGGCGGGGTCTCGGCGACCGCGGAGGCTGCGCGCTGATGGCCGCCGTCGCGTTCCAGGAATCGCCGGTTGGCCTCGTCGGGGTCGGCGCCGACGTTGGCGAAGATGTCGGCGTAGTTGTCGGCGCCCATCGCCCCGAACACCTCTTTGGGCGGGCCGGAGAACGCGGTCTTGCCGCCGGGGGCGATCAGCAGGATCTGGTCGCAGACATCCAGGTAGGACACCGAGTGGGTGACCACCATGACCACGCGGCCGGCGTCGGCCAGCCCGCGCAGCATCAGCATCACCTGGCGGTCCAGTGCCGGGTCCAGGCCCGAGGTCGGCTCGTCCAGCAGCAGCAGCGACGGCCCGGTCAGCAGTTCCAGGGCCACCGAGGCGCGTTTGCGCTGACCTCCGGAGAGCTTGTCCACCCGGGTGTCGGCGTGCTTGGTCAGCTCGAGTTCCTCGAGTACCTGGGCTACCGCCCGGTCCCGGTCGGTCTTGGTGCTGTCCGGCGGCAGTCGCAGTTCGGCGGCGTAGCCCAGCGCCTGGTTGACGGTGAGCTGCCGGTGCACCACGTCGTCCTGCGGCACCATCCCGATCCGGCTGCGCAGCGAGGCGTACTCGGTGTGGATGTTGTGGCCCTCGAAGGTGACCGTGCCGGTGGTGGGCTTGGTGTAACCGGCGATCAGCCGCGACAGCGTCGTCTTGCCGGCACCCGAGCCGCCGATGATCGCGGTGAGCGTGCCCGGCCGCGCGGTCAGCGAGATGTTGTTGAGCAGTCGCTTGCCGCCCTCGACGTCGAAGCAGATGTCCCGAACTTCAAGCCCTCCGGTCCGCGACGCGACCTCGGTGCGGCGCAGCAGGGTGCCGCCGGTGAACTCGAGGTCGACGTTGCCGATCGTGACCAGGTCACCTTCGGACAGGATCGCCGAGCCGATCCGGACACCGTTGACGAAGGTTCCGTTGATGCTTCGGCTGTCGCGGATCTCGGTGCCCAGCGGGGTCGGGATCAGCATCGCGTGATGCCGGGAGGCCAGCACGTCGGAGATGACGACGTCGTTGTCGGTGGAGCGGCCGATGGTCAGCGCACCGGCCGGTGCGTCCGGCGCCGAACTGGAGGAGGGCCGCAGGATGTCGATCATCCGGGTGGCGATGTTGCCGGCCTCCGGCGGCTTGGCGGCCACCGGCGCCATCCGGGTGGACGGCTGCCGCGGCGGGAACGCCTCGACGGGAGGTTCGACGGGCGGCCGGGCGGAAGGTTGATAGCCGGGCCGCAGTGCGGAGTCCGGGGCCGGGTATGCCGGCTGCTGGTGGGTGGGGTGCTGCGGCTGGTACGGCGCGGGGCCGGGCCGGAAGGGCGCCGGCTGGCCGACGCCGGGGTGCCCACCCGAACGCGGGTCGGGGTACTGCGCGGGTTGAGCAGGTGACGGCCAGCCCTGCTGCTGGGGCGGCCTCGGGCGCGCGATACCCGGCGGCGGTAACTGGATCGAGACGGTCTGCGGAGGCCTGCCGGCCTGCCCCTGATGCCGTCCCACCTCGAAGGAGACCGGCGGCCCATCCGGGTTGCCCAGGTTGATGGTCTGGCCGTCGCGGATGTCGACGACCGGCAGCCGCTGGCCGTTGACGTAGATGCCGTTCAGTGAGCCGTTGTCTATCCCCAGCCACCGGCCCTGCTCGAAGCGCAGCAGCAGGTGGGCACGGGAAACCAGTGGGTGCGGGATGCGGATGTCGGCGCGCAGGTCGCGTCCGATGACCACGTCGTGGCCTGCGGAGAACGTGCCCTGCGACCCGTCGTAGCGCACGGTCAGCACCGGCGGGGCTGGGTGACTCATCGGATTAACTTTAGCGCGACGGCGTCATGTACCGACTGCGTCATCGCATCGCGAGTCGGCGCGGACCGGCACAGGAGCGGCGCAGGACCGTCAGCGGTACGAATCCGGCGCGCCGGTCACCACGCAGTGGGTACGCCGGTAGATCGACGGCATGCACCGGTTGCAGTGGATGCATTCCGACCGGGTCGCCCGGTCGGCGGCGATCTTGTTGACCAGGTCGGGTTCGGCGAGCAGCGCGCGGGCCATCGCGACGAACTCGAAGCCCTCCGACATCGCCAGGTCCATGGTCTCGCGGTTGGTGATGCCGCCGAGCAGGATCAGCGGCATGGTCAACTCGGCGCGGAAGAGCCGGGCGTCGTCCAGCAGGTAGGCCTCCCGGTAGGGGTAGTTCCGCATGAACTTGTTGCCGGTCATCCGGATGCCCCAGCTCATCGGGGGTTTGAAGGCGCCGGCGAACTCCTTGACCGGGGCGTCTCCGCGGAACAGGTACATCGGGTTGACCAGGGAGCTGCCGGCGGTCAGTTCCAGGGCGTCCAGGCCGCCGTCGTCCTGCAGCCACTTCGCGGTGGTCAGCGACTCGTCCAGGCTGATGCCGCCGCGTACCCCGTCGGTCATGTTCAGTTTCGCGGTCACCGCGATCTGACCGTTCACCGCGCGACTGACGGCCTGCACGATCCCGCGGGCCACCTTGGCGCGGTTGGCCAGCGACCCGCCGAACTCGTCGGAACGGCGGTTGATCAGCGGGCTCAGGAATGAGCTGGCCAGATAGTTGTGGCCGAGGTGGATCTCGACGGCGTCGAAGCCGGCGTCGACGGCGAACCGGGCGGCGTCGGCGTGCTGGGCGGTCACCGCAGCGATGTCGTCGCGGTCGGCCTTCTTGGCGAACCGCATTCCGATCGGGTTGAAGAACCGCACCGGGGCCAGCGCGCGGGCCTTGTTGGAGCGTGCGTCGGCGACCGGGCCGGCGTGGCCGATCTGTGCGCCGACCGCGGCGCCCTCGGCATGGATGGCGTCGGTCAGTCGCCGGAGCCCGGCCACAGCCTCCGGGCGCATCCACAGTCCGTCGCCGGAGGTGCGGCCGCCGGGGGAGACCGCACAGTAGGCGACCGTGGTCATCCCGACCCCGCCGGCCGCCACCACCCGGTGGTATTCGATGAGGTCGTCGGAGACCAGCGCATCGGGTGTGCGGTTCTCGAAGGTGGCCGCCTTGATGGTCCGGTTTCGCAGCGTGACCGGACCGAGCTTGGCGGGGCTGAGAATGTCGGGTGCGGAAGGCATGACGGGCAGCCTACGCACCCCGGCCGGAGTCGATGAGAGAATGTCGCCCGTGGGTGCTATCACACTGGACGGCAAGGCAACGCGCGACGAGATCTTCGTCGACCTCAAGGCCCGGGTGGACAAACTCACCACCGCGGGCCGCACTCCCGGACTGGGCACCGTCCTGGTCGGCGACGACCCGGGCTCGCACGCCTACGTGCGCGGCAAGCACTCCGACTGCGCCAAGGTGGGGATCACCTCGCTGCGCCGCGACCTGCCGGCCGATGCCAGCACTGCGCAGCTCAACGACACCATCGACGAGCTCAACGCGAATCCGGAGTGCACCGGCTACATCGTGCAGCTGCCGCTGCCGGGGCACTTGGACGAGAACGCCGCCCTCGAGCGCATCGACCCGGCCAAGGACGCCGACGGGCTGCACCCGACCAACCTGGGCCGGCTGGTGCTGGGCACCGCTGCGGCGCTGCCGTGCACCCCGCGCGGGATCGTGCACCTGTTGCGCCGCTACGACGTGCCGCTCGCCGGTGCCCACGTCGTGGTGATCGGCCGCGGCGTGACGGTCGGGCGCCCGTTGGGGCTGCTGCTGACCCGCCGCTCGGAGAACGCCACGGTGACGTTGTGCCACACCGGAACTCGGGATCTGCCCGCGCTGACCCGGCAGGCGGACATCATCATCGCCGCGGTCGGGGTACCGCACATGCTCACCGCCGACATGGTGCGCCCGGGAGCGGCCGTCGTCGACGTCGGCGTCAGCCGCACCGACGCCGGACTCGTCGGTGACGTGCACCCGGATGTCTGGGAGGTGGCCGGCCACGTGTCGCCCAATCCCGGCGGGGTGGGCCCGCTGACCCGGGCGTTCCTGCTGACCAATGTCGTGGAACGGGTAGAGGCGACGGTGTGAGTCCGCTGACCCGGGTCCGTGCGACCGTCGCGCGGCAGTGGCCGATCGTGACGGTGGGCTTGATCTTCGTGGCGGCGTTCGTGCTGGCCGGGGCCAACTTCTGGCGTCGCGGCGCGCTGCTGATCGGGATCGGGACCGGGGTGGCCGCCGCGCTGCGGCTGGTGCTGTCCGAGGACCGGGCCGGTCTGCTGGTGCTGCGCGACCGCGGGCTGGACTTCGCCACCATGACGACGATGTCGACGGTGATGCTCTATACCGCAGCGACCATCGACCCGCTGGGGACCAGCTAGGCGCCGGGTTCTGGCGGTCTGGCTACTTCACCAGGGTGAACTGGTTGACGTCGAAGCGGCCGGTCCGGAATTCCTCGGCGCAGCCGGTCAGGTAACGCAGGTAGCGCTCGTAGACCTCTTCGGACTGAAGCTCGATGGCCTCGCACTCGTGCGTTTCCAACGCCTCCGCCCAGCGATCGAGGGTCATCGCGTAGTGCTGCTGCAGTGACTGGATGCGGCTCACCGTGAACCCCATCTTCACGGCATGCTCTTTGACCAGGCCGATCGACGGCAGCTCACCGCCGGGGAAGATCTCGGTCATGAGGAATATCTGAAAGTCGGCCAGCTCGGCGGTCAGCGCCATGCCGTGTTCGACTATCTCCTGCGGCGACAGGCCACAGATGGTGTGCAGCATCATCACGCCGTCGTCGGGCAGCGCCTTGTGGGCCATCGCGAAGAAGTCGTCGTAGCGGTCGTAGCCGAAGTGCTCGAACGCCCCGATGGACACGATCCGATCGACCGGATCGTCGAACTGTTCCCAACCGGCCAACAGCACTCGTTTGGTGTGCGGGGTGTCCATCGTGTCGAACATCGATTGCACATGGGCGGCCTGGTTTTTGCTCAGCGTCAATCCGACCACGTTGACGTCGTATGTTTCGACGGCCCGTCGCATGGTGGCGCCCCAGCCGCAGCCGACGTCGAGCAGCGTCATCCCCGGCTGCAGTCCCAGTTTGCCGAGCGAAAGGTCGATCTTGGCGAGCTGGGCTTCTTCCAGCGTCATGTCGTAGCGCCGGAAGTAGGCGCAACTGTAGGTCTGGCTCGGATCGAGGAAGAGCCGATAGAAGTCGTCGGACAGGTCGTAGTGGGCTTGCACGTTGGCGAAATGCGGGATCAGGCGTTCAGCCATGGGGGATAGCCTTTCGGTCCGGCGGGGACCTGTCGGTGCCACCCATAGGCCCGCGCTCTCCCCGGCCGGCCCTCCCCGGCCGGCCGAACCGGCATACCCGCTGTCAGCCGGGCCAAACAGAGGCTTGCGTAAACATCCGGTGAACCAATGCTCACAGCCGGGCTTGTCCCGCAATGTGATTCGGCCCGAAAAGCAGGTACACCCGAGCCGGACCAGCCGATATGTCGGCGCTAGGCGACCGGGATGGCCGGGATAGCCGGGATCCCCCCGGGCAGGCCGGGGATTCCGCCGGACATTCCGGGGATTTGGGGCAGCTCCGGCACCTGGCCGCTGGCCAGCTGCGACAGCATCTGCGGGCAGTAGACCTGCACCGCGATCTCGGTGAACAGCTTCGCCATCTCCGGAGACATGGTGGGACCGCCGCCCAGGCCGCCGGCGACCGGGGCCGCCACCGAGGCAGCGGTGCCGGCGGGCTCGGTCAGCATCGGGCAGACGGACTGGCCGAGTGCGGCCGTCGCGCCCGGGTCGGCGACGGGGACCCCTGCCCCGGCCAGATCGGACAGAAATGAGGTGTCCACCGGACTCGCGTGCGACGGTGCCGCCAACCCCACCGAGACGATCACGCCCGTCCATACCGCGCCGGCCGCCAACACCGCCGTCACAGTCGGAATCGCCTGTCTCGTCCAGTCGCGCCCCATCTCGGTCCCCCATCCGTTGCGATTGCGGGCAGCTCGATGACGGCCCTCGGTAACAACAGTGCAGCAGCGCAGTCACACCGGTGACACGAGCAGGTCACGCTTGGCGCACAGTGCGGTCGTTGGGCCCGGGACCAGATGCTCGATTCCGCGATCATCAGCCGGCGATCCAAGTATTCTCATGCCGATCAGACGCAACGCTCAGCCAAAATTCATCATATGGAGGCAGTCGCAGATGATTCGGTACCGCGGCGGCAGTGGTTTCGGTCGGTCGATCGCCTTGAGCGCCGCGGTGGGTGTGGCCATCACGTTCGGTGTGGCCGCCCCGCCCCCGGCGGGTGCCGAGATGTTCGAAGACCTCTTCGACCAGGCGGTGGCACCGTTCCTGGACGTGGCCACCGGCGGTGTGGACTGGGATGCGCTGGGGAGTCCGGCTGCCTGGGACGCGTTCTTCGACCCCGCGCACTGGGACGGCGTGATCGCCGGATCGTCGAGTGTGGGTATCGCGGAGGCGACGATGTCGCTGCAGCAGCTCATCTACACGCCGCTGCACGCCGGCATCGAGGGCTGGATCAACAGCGCCGGGCCGACGCCGATCCTGGACGGGCTCAACGACATCAGCAAGGCCATGGGCTGGGGGGCGATGATCGCCGACGGCGCCGCCGGGACCGAAGCGAACCCCGACGGTGGTGCCGCGGGCTGGCTGTTCGGCGACGGCGGTGCCGGCTGGGACAACACCGCCTCCGGCGGTGCGGGTGGCGCCGGGGGTGCGGCCGGAATCTTCGGCAACGGCGGCCACGGTGGCGACGGGGGTAGTGGCGCCGACGGTGGCCGCGGCGGGGACGGTGGTGCCGGCGGCACCCTGATGGGTGTCGGAGGTGCCGGTGGTGATGCCGGTGACGGCGTCTACAGCGGCATCGGCAGCCTGCCCGCCCTGGGCGGGGCCGGTGGCATCGCCGGCATGTTCGGCGTGCACGGCGCGGTCGGGCATTACGGCACCCTGGACGGTGCCCCGGCCGGCGACCCCTATACCGGGCTGTCGACCAACGGCCACTGGTTCACCGACGACGACGGACGGGTGGTGCTGCTGCACGGCGTCAACCAGGTGTACAAGATCCCGCCGTTCGAGCCGGGCGCGGATGGCTTCAGCGACGACGATGCGGCGTTCCTGGCCGCCAACGGCTTCAACGTGGTGCGGGTGGGCGTCATCTGGGCCGGGGTGGAACCCGAACCCGGCGTCTACGACTCCGACTACCTCGCCTCGGTGAACGAGACGGTGCAGACCCTGGCCCGCCACGGCATCCGCAGCATCCTCGACTTCCATCAGGATCTGTACAGCAGCACGTTCGGGGGCGAGGGCGCACCGGAGTGGGCGACGCAGACCGGTGGCCTGGACAACCCCGACTACGGCTTCCCCGTCAACTACCTGCTCAACCCTGCACAGAACCATGCCTGGGATGCGTTCTGGTCCAACGCAAAAGCGTCCGACGGCATCGGGTTGCAGAATCACTACGCGCAGTCCTGGCAGCACGTGGCCAACTACTTCAAGGGCGAGTCCAGCGTGGCCGGCTACGAGCTGATCAACGAACCGTGGCCGGGCTCGCAGGTGGGGTCGATCGCCTTCGGCAGCCCGCACTTCGATGAGCAGACCCTCACGCCGTTCTACAACCAGTTGGCGTCGGCGATCCGGTCGGTGGACCCGAACACCCCGGTGTTCTACGAACCGAACATCTCCTCGGTGGTGGGTATGCCCACCCACCTGGGCACGGTGGACGACGACAACACCGCCTTCTCATTCCACAGCTACTGCCTGCAGGCGGTGGTCGCGCAGATCGGCTTCGGCTGCGAGGCGTGGGCCGACAGCATCATCGGTCACTCCCTGGACTACGCGGACGCGCGCGACATGCCGGTCTTCCTGAGCGAGTTCGGCAACAACCCGTTCGGCCTGACCGGGGTGATGGCCGCCGCCAACCACGCTCAGATCGGCTGGACCAAGTGGGAGTACACCGACCTCAACGACATCACCACCACCGGTGGCGGCCGCGGGTCGCTGGTCTACGACCCGTCCCTGCCACCGACCGGTGACAACGTGAACCAACCGGTGCTGGCGATGCTCGCCCAGCCCTACCCGCAGGTGATCGCCGGCACCCCGGGCGCATGGTCGTTCGACGCCGTCAGTTCCGGTGGAGACGGCACCTTCCAGTTCAGCTACTCCACCGCGATGGCCGGCGGCTCCGGCAGCTTCGCCGCCGGTGCGCAGACCCAGATCGCGATGCCGGTCACCGCGTACCCGGACGGCTACCAGGTGAGCGTGACCGGCGGGCACGTCGTCTCCCAGGGCTCGGTGCTCATTATCGCGTCAGACCCCGGGGCCACCAGCGTCGACGTCGTGGTGAAACCCGCCTGATCCCTCGGCCGGCAGGAGTTTGGAGATGCAGTTGAGTCGTTCATTGCGCTCACTGGGTGTTGCGGCCGTCGCCGTCTCCGGTGCCGCGGTGCTGTGCGCGCCGACGACGCTGACGCCGGCCCTGGCGTCCGGGGCACGAACGGTAGTCGCCGACGTGGCCTTGCTGGACAACGTGGCGCTGATCATGGGCGGCAGCGGTACGCCCGTTCCCGGGCCCTGGGACTTCAATGGGGCCGCCAAGTATCTCGGGCATCTCGGATACGGCGACTACGCCATGAAGGGTGTGTTCACCCCGGAGGGCCTGTATCCGGGCACCGGGGTCAAGAGCCTGCCGTTGGACACCTCGGTGGACCAGGGCGTCGCGATCCTCGACTCGACGATCCGAGACCACCTGCAGGCCGGTAACAAGCTGGTGGTCTACGGCGTCTCGCAGAGCGCCGTGCTCTCCTCGCTGGAGATGAACAACCTGGTCGCCATGAACGGTGCGCCCGACCCGGATCAGCTGTCGTTCGTCTTGATCGCCAACGAGATGTTCCCCAACGGTGGCCTGCTGTCCCGCTTCGCCATTCCGGAAGTCCCGCTGTACATCCCGTCCATGGGGATCGACTTCTACGGGGCCACGCCCGACACCCCGTACGCGACCGACATCTACATCGCGGAATACGACGGCTTCTCCGACTTCCCGCGCTATCCGCTGAACCTCCTGTCGACCCTCAACGCCATCCTGGGGATCGCGTTCGTGCACGGCCCCGGCTACAGCCGGCCGGATTCCATCGACAGCGCACAACTGTTGCTGGGGTCCACCAACTACGACGGGCCCCTGACGCTGCCCGACGGTGTCTCGGCCGCCCTCAACACCGACTACTACATGATTCCCACCGACGTACTGCCGTTGTTGCAGCCGCTGCTGGGCATCCCGGTGATCGGTCAGGCGCTGAACGATCTGCTGGACCCGGTCACCCGGATCCTGATCGACCTGGGTTACGGCAACGTCGACACCTATGTCGACGGGGTGCTGACACATGGCGGCTGGGACATGGGCCCGGCGAATCAGCTCACCACCTTCGGGGTGTTCCCGCCGGATATCGACCTGGTCGCGCTGCTGAACTCGCTGGCGCAGGGAGCGCAGCACGGATTCGAGGCCTTCATCGATGATCTCGGGCATCTGTCGCTGGGGAGTACGGCTGATGCGCTCGGTGCCTTGACCTCAGGGGCGGACTTCGTGCTGCCCAGTTTCACCGACGTCGTCAACGCTGTCACCAGCGCGGCCTCGTCGCTGTATTCGATGCTGCTGCCGACGGCGGACATCATCAACGCATTGCTGACCACCATGCCCGCCTACAACATCAGCCTGTTCCTCAACGCATTCGCGTCCGGCGATGACCTACTGACCTCGTTGGTGAACGCCATCGGTATGCCGGTCGCCGCCGACATCGGGCTGGCCGGTACGGCCATCGGGTTTGAGTTGATGACCATCGTCAGCGGGCTGCAATCGATCGCCGACAGCTTCGCCAACCTGTTCAGCGGCTAGTCAGTCTCAGTGCAGCGTCGCCCGCATGCACACCGTGACGTAGGGCAGCGCCAACCCGGTCAGGCCGGCCAGCGCCGGATGGGTGGTCAGCAGTTGCCGCACCTGGTCGAGCGTCTTGGTGCGCACCGCGTCCGGTGAGGTGATGCAGTAGCTGCGGGAGGCAACCAGGTCGATCAACGCCTGCGGGGTCAGGTAGTTGGTCCACTCCACCTGGTGGCTTTCGATGTCGCCGAACGGTTCGGGCAGGCTCACCCCGGCGTCCACCACGTCGCGGGCGTCCTCGCGGCCGATGATCGCGCCGAGTTCCTTGACCCAGCCCAACCGTTCGTCGCGGGTATTCCACACCAACCCCAGCCGGCCGCCGGGCCGCAACACCCGCACCAGCTCGGGGATCGCCCGGGCCGGGTCGAACCAATGCCAGGCCTGGGCCACCAGCACCGCGTCGACGCTGTTGTCGGGCAGCGGGATCTGCTCAGCGGACCCGAGCAGGGCCGGGGTCCCCGGCAGCGCCGCGGCCAGCACCTCGAGCATCTCGGCGATCGGGTCCACGGCCACCACGTCCAGGCCGCGCTCCACCAGCCGCGCCGTCAGTTTGCCGGTACCGGCACCCAGGTCGAGGACGTCACGGGCACCCGGCGGCAGCAGCCAGTCGATGGCATCCGGGGGATAGGACGGCCGACCCCGCTCGTAGGCGGCGGCCTGCGAACCGAACGACAGCGATCGGTCGTGCCGGGCCTCCCGGGACGGGTTCACCGGTGGTGGTCTCCGGCCGGGCCTGCCAAGTCCAGGGTCTGGCGGATCAGTGCCCCGACCCGGTCGGTCTCCAGCAGGAAGCCGTCGTGACCGCAGTCGGAGTCGAGTGTCTGCAGCCCATCGCAGCCGGGCAGCAGATCGGCCAGCTCGGCCTGCAGCCGCAGCGGATAGAGCCGGTCGGAGGTGATCCCGGCGACCACGGCCGGCACCGGGCAGCTCCGCAGCGCCGCCGCCACCCCGCCCCGTCCGCGGCCCACGTCGTAGCCGGACAGTGATTCGGTCAAGGTCACGTAACTGCCGGCGTCGAACCGGGCGACCAGCTTGCCGCCCTGGTGCCCCAGGTAGCTCTCCACCGCGTAGCGGCCGCCGACGGCCGGGTTCTCGCCGTCCTGGGGGGTGTTGGCGAACCGCCGATCCAGTTCGGCCTCGCCGCGGTAGGTCAGGTGCGCGATGCGCCGGGCGATCGCCAGTCCGGCGTCGGGGCTGCGGCCGGTGCCGTGATAGTCGCCGCCCTGCCAGTCCGGGTCGGCTTTGATCGCCGCGATCTGAGTGCTCTGGGTGCCGATCTGGTCGGCGGTCGCGCGAGCTCCCACGGCCAGCAGCAGGCCCGCGCCCACCCGATCCGGGTGGCCGACCATCCACTCCAGCGCGCGGGCGCCGCCCATCGAGCCGCCCACCACGGCCGCCACTTCGGTGATGCCCAGCGCTGCCAGGGCGGCGATGTCGGCCTGAACCTGGTCACGAATCGAGATCGTGGGAAATCTTGAGCCCCAAGGTTTTCCGTTGCGGGCCAGCGATCCCGGACCGGTCGATCCGCGGCAGCCGCCCAGTGCGTTCGTGGCCACCGCGCACCAGCGGTTCGTGTCGATCGGGGCGCCCGGACCGATCATCCCGTCCCACCAGCCCACGGTGGGGTGCCCGGGCCCGGCCGGGCCGGTGACGTGCGAGTCTCCGGTCAGTGCGTGCAGCACCATGACGACGTTGTCGCGCTGCGGCGAGAGCTCACCCCAACGCTGCACGGCGATGCTGACATCGTCGAGCACCGCGCCGTTCTCCAGCCGCAGCGAGCCGATGCCGACCACCCCGGTCTCTCCCGGGGCTGGCAGCATCTGCGTCGACACGTCGGAGATCGTCACCTCAGGGCCGCCTCAATGCGCGGCCAGTGCCGAGGAGTTGCCGAGCTGTTCCGCCACCGCTGCGAATCCGAGTTCGAGGTCGGCCAGGATGTCGTCGATGCCCTCGATGCCGACCGCCAGCCGGACCAGGCCAGGGGTGACGCCGGTGGACAGCAGCTCGTCTCCGGACAGCTGGCTGTGCGTGGTGGAAGCCGGGTGGATGACCAGGGAGCGCACGTCGCCGATGTTGGCGACGTGGCTGTGCAGCTTCAGCGCGTTGACGAAGGCCTTGCCGGCCTCGATTCCGCCGGCCACCTCGAACGACAGCACACCGCCGACGCCCTTGGGGGCCAGCTGCTGTGCGCGCTGGTACCACGGCGAGCTGGGCAGCCCGGCGTAGTTGACGCTCAGTACGTCGGCGCGGGCCTCCAGGAACTCCGCGACCCGCTGGGTGTTGGCGACGTGGCGCTCGACCCGCAGGCTCAGCGTCTCCAGGCCCTGGGCGATCAGGAACGCGTTGAACGGCGAGGCCACCGACCCGTAGTCGCGCATCAGCTGGGCGCGGATCTTGATCGCGTATGCCGGCGGGCCCAGGTCGGCGTAGACCAGGCCGTTGTAGCTGGGGTCGGGAGTGGTGAAGCTCGGATGGCGGCCCTGGGTCCAGTCGAAGTTGCCGCTGTCGACGATCACGCCGGCGATCGCGGTGCCGTGCCCACCCAGGTACTTGGTGGCCGAGTGCACGACGATGTCGGCGCCCTGGCTGATCGGCTGGATCAGGTACGGGGTCGCGATCGTGTTGTCGACGATCAGCGGCACCCCGTTCTCGTGGGCCACCGCGGACACCCCCGGGGTGTCCAGCACGTCGATCTTGGGGTTGGAGATGCTCTCGGCGTAGAACGCCTTGGTGTTCGGCTGCACCGCCGCCCGCCAGGACTCCAGGTCGTCGGGGTCCTCGACGAAACTGACCTCGATGCCCAGCTTGGGCAGCGAGTAGCGGAACAGGTTGTAGGTACCGCCGTACAGTCGCGGGCTGGCCACGATGTGGTCGCCGGCGCCGGCCAGGTTGAAGATCGCGAACGTGCTGGCGGACTGTCCCGAGGACAGCAGCGTCGCCCCCACACCGCCCTCGAGTGCGGCGATGCGCTCCTCGATGACCGCGCTGGTCGGGTTGGTCAGCCGGGTGTAGATATTGCCCGGCTCGGCCAGCGCGAAGCGGGCGGCGGCCTCGTCGGTGTCGCTGAACAGATACGACGTGGTCTGGTAGATCGGCAGTGCCCGGGCCCCGGTCTCGGGGTCTCCGGCGTGGCCGACGTGGATCTGCTTGGTCTCGAACGACCAGTTGTTACCGGCGGTCATAGGTAAATGCTTTCTGGGGGAGGTGTCGCTGGAATGGATCTGGAATGGATTCAGCGTGGATTCAGCGACGACAACAACGGACAAGCAGGCCAATCGAGGCACGCATCAGGTTCCCCTGTCTACTCGGGGGGCCCGTTGTGGCGGACCCGCGCTTGCCGGATAGCCGACGGTGGCTACTCAACCCGGTCAATCACCCGGGGCACCCCACCGCGGTTGGAGGGTTGCCGGCCAGCAAGCCGGGGCTTAGCGCTGGCACTCATGACCTCGTCGCAGCCTATCTCATCTCGAGCAGGTGTCGCCACCTGCTCACCGGCGGTGAGCGCGCCGCCGGGATACGAGATACTGATCGGGCCGTGTACCACGCGGCACAAGTCGTTCGCCACGAACCTGACGCCGGGAGAACAGCCATGTGCGCCGACCAGCCGACCATCATCTACACGCTGACCGATGAGGCGCCGCTGCTCGCGACGTACTCGTTCCTGCCGATCGTGCAGGCCTTCACCGGGCCCGCGGGTATCGACGTCAAACCCAGTGACATCTCGCTGGCGGCCCGCATCCTGGCCGCCTTCCCCGACTGCCTGACCGAGGAGCAGCGGGTGCCGGACAACCTGGCCGAACTCGGCCGGTTGACCCACCTGCCGGACACCACGATCATCAAGCTGCCCAACATCAGCGCCTCGGTGCCGCAGCTGGTCTCCGCCATCAAAGAGCTGCAGGGCAAGGGCTTCAAGCTGCCGGACTACCCCGAGGACCCCAAGTCCGAGCAGGACCGCGACACCCACGACCGCTACGCGAAGTGTCTGGGCAGTGCGGTGAACCCGGTACTGCGGGAAGGCAACTCGGATCGTCGTGCGCCCAAGGCGGTCAAGGAGTACGCGCGCAAGCACCCGCACAGTATGGGCGAGTGGTCACAGGCTTCGCGCACTCACGTGGCGACCATGAAGCACGGCGACTTCTACCACGGTGAGAAGTCGATGACGCTGGACCGCGACCGCGACGTCAAGATGCAGCTGACGACCAAGAGCGGCAACACGATTGTGCTCAAGGAGAAGGTGTCGCTGCTGGGCGGCACGGTCATCGACTCGATGTTCATGAGCGTGGCGGCGCTGTGCGAGTTCTACGAGGAGCAGATGGAGGACGCCCGCAAGACCGGCGTGATGTTCTCCCTGCACGTCAAGGCGACCATGATGAAGGTCAGTCACCCGATCGTGTTCGGCCACGCCATCAAGGTGTTCTACAAGGACGCATTCGCCAAGCACCAGAAGCTCTTCGACGACCTGGGCGTCAACGTCAACAACGGCATGGTCGACCTGTACAGCAAGATCGAGACCCTGCCGGCCTCCCAGCGCGACGAGATCATCGAGGACCTGCACGCCTGTCGGGAGCACCGGCCGGAGCTGGCGATGGTGGATTCGGCGCACGGCATCACCAACTTCCACTCGCCGTCCGACGTGATCGTGGACGCCTCGATGCCGGCGATGATCCGGGCTGGCGGGAAGATGTACGGCGCCGATGGACGGACCAAGGACACCAAGGCGGTCAACCCGGAGTCGACGTTCGCCCGGATCTACCAGGAGATCATCAACTTCTGCAAGACCCACGGCCAGTTCGACCCGGCCACCATGGGCACCGTCCCCAACGTCGGGCTGATGGCGCAGAAGGCCGAGGAGTACGGCAGCCACGACAAGACGTTCGAGGTCCCCGAGGCCGGCGTCGCCGACATCGTGGACCTGGCCACCGGTGAGGTGCTGCTGACCCAGAACGTGGAGGCCGGCGACATCTGGCGGCTCTGCACGGTCACCGACGCCGCCATCAGGGACTGGGTGAAGCTGGCCGTCCAGCGGGCACGGGCGTCGGGCATGACCGTGGTGTTCTGGCTCGACACCGAGCGTCCGCACGAGGCCGAGCTGCGCAAGAAGGTCAAGACCTACCTCAAGGACCACGACACCGAGGGCCTGGAGATCCAGATCATGCCGCAGGTGTGGGCCATGCGGTACACCCTGGAGCGGCTGATCCGCGGTCAGGACACCATCGCCGCCACCGGCAATATCCTGCGCGACTACCTCACCGACCTGTTCCCGATCCTGGAACTGGGCACCAGCGCCAAGATGCTGTCGATCGTGCCGCTGATGGCCGGCGGCGGCATGTACGAGACGGGCGCGGGTGGTTCGGCCCCCAAGCACGTCAAGCAGCTGGTGGAGGAGAACCACCTGCGCTGGGACTCGCTCGGCGAATTCCTGGCACTGGGCGCCAGCTTCGACGACCTGGGTGCCAAGACCGGCAATGCCCGCGCCAAGATCCTGGGCGAGACGCTGGACTCGGCGATCGGCAAGCTGCTGGACGCCAACCAGAGCCCGTCGCGCAAGACCGGCGAGATCGACAACCGCGGCAGCCAGTTCTACCTGGCCAAGCACTGGGCGGACGAGCTCGCCGCGCAGACCGAGGACGCCGAGCTGGCCAAGCACTTCGCGGGGCTGGCGAACACGCTGGACAAGAACGAGGACGTCATCCTGGGTGAGCTGAACGTGGTGCAGGGCAAGGCGGTGGACATCGGCGGCTACTACGCGCCGGACCACGACCTGACCTCGGCGGTGATGCGGCCCAGCGCGGCGTTGAACGCGGCGATCGACGCCAAGGACTGACGTCGGGCGCCGAACGTGAAGTTGGTTTCACGCTCGCACTCCGAGCGTGAAGCCAATTTCACGCTGGGCGCTGATGAAGATGCCCGGCGTGCGACAATTCGCCGGTAAGGCGACGACGATGCAGGAAGCCGGTGCGAATCCGGCGCGGTCCCGCCACTGTCATCGGGGTGCTGCCCCCGAGAGCCAGACACTCACGTCGTCGCGACCTCCGATTCGGGGCGGAGCACCCCGAGAGAGCTGGCGAACGTGACCGCTCCGATCTGGATCGCCTCCCCACCGGAAGTCCATTCCACGTTGCTGTCGGCCGGCCCCGGCGCCGGTCCGCTGCTGGCATCGGCGGCGGCGTGGACCACGCTCAGCGCCGAATACGCCGAGATCGCCGACGAGCTGACCGCGCTGTTGGGTGCGGTGCGGGCCGGGGTGTGGCAGGGCCCGAGCGCCGAGGCTTACGTGGCGGCCAACGTGCCGTATCTGGCCTGGCTGATCCACTCCGGCGTCGACAGTGCGGCGATGGCAGCCCGGCAGCAGTCCGCGGCTGCCGCCTACAGCAGCGCGCTGGCGGCGATGCCGACGCTGGGGGAGTTGGCCGCCAACCACGCCACCCACGCGGTGCTGGTGGGCACCAACTTCTTCGGCGTCAACACCATCCCGATCGCGCTCAACGAGGCCGACTACGGACGGATGTGGCTGCAGGCCGCCACCGTGATGGCCACCTATCAGGCCGTCGCCGGGTCGGCGGTGGCGTCGAGCCCGCAGAGCCCTGTCGCGCCGGTGATCGCCAAAGCCGGCTCCGCCGACGCCGGCCAGCCGCCGCTGCCGCCGGACCGGCAGAACGAGATCATGGACTGGCTGCAGAACAGCGGTTACACCGACTTCTACAACAACGTGCTGCAGCCGATGATCAACGATCTGGCCGCCAACCCCTACTTCCAGTCGATCTTCGCCGGGTTCGACCCCTGGCTCACCTTCACCGGCAATCCGCTGAGCTTCTTGAGCCCCTACAACATCGCGTTCGCGCTCGGCTACCCGATGGACTTCGGCTCGTTCGCCGCCTACCTGTCGCAGACCTTCGCCTACATCGCCTTCGACATCACCGCGGCGTTCGCCTCCGGCAATCCGGGCACCATCGCCTCGACCCTGATGTTCACCGCGGTCCAGGCGATCGGCACGATCATCACCGACGTCATCGCCCTGCTCAAGACGCTGCTGGAGCAGGCCATCGTGTTGATCCCGATGGTGCTGCCGATGCTGACCACCGCGCTGGCACCGCTGGCCGCCGCACCGCTGGCCGGGCTGGCGGGGCTGTCGGGTCTGGCCGCGTTGCATGCCGTGCCGGCGGTTCCGCTGATCCCGACGCCCCCGCCCTTCGCCGGCCTGACGGTGGCGCCCACCCCGCCTGCCCCGGCTCCCGCGCCGGCCCCCGCCCCGGCGCCTGCGCCGGCTCCTGCCTCGGCACCCGCCGCACCCGCAGCGCCCCCGCCGCCCGCCCCGCCGCTGTCCCCGGGAGACGCGCTGTCGGCCATGTACCTGGTTGCCGGCCTGAGCCAGCAGGCCCGCCGGGCCGCCGGCACCGGTGCCCGCCGCCGCAAGGCCCCGGAACCCGACGCCGCCGCGGCGCCCGCGGAGACAGCCGTCGCCGAGGAGAAGGCCAAGGCCCGCCGGCGCCGAAAGGCCAAGGCCGACATGCTCGGCCGCGGGCACGAGTACATGGATCTGGAGGACGACATCTTGCCAAGCGGGGTCCTGCCGAGCGGGCTGACCGCACTGGCCGGGGACGCGTTCGGCGGCGGTGCCATCACGCCGATGACGCCGGGCACCTGGATGCCCGAGTACGGCAGGCAGAAGACCTAGCGTGCGATAATTCGCCGGTAAGGCAACGATGGTGCAGGAAGCCGGTGTGAATCCGGCACGGTCCCGCCACTGTGATCGGGGAGCGACCCTCAACAGCCACGGCTCTTAGCGGAGTTGGAAGGCGAGGCGAGCGTTGATCCGAGAGTCAGGACACTCACGTCGTCGCGTCCTGCGGCCCGGGGCGGTGTACCCCGAGAGAGCTGATTCCTTTGACTGCGCCTATCTGGGTGGCGTCGCCCCCTGAGATCCATTCGTCCCTGCTGTCCGCCGGCCCCGGTGCCGGCCCACTGCTCGCCTCCGCGGCAGCCTGGACTTCCCTGTCCGTCGAGTACACGGCGATCGCCGACGAACTGACCAGCCTGTTGGCCGCTGTCCAGGCCGGTGCCTGGCAGGGGCCATCGGCCGAGGCGTTCGTGGCCGCCCATGCTCCCTATCTGGCGTGGCTGCTGCGTGCCGGTGCCGATGCGACCGTGACGGCCACTGCGCAGCAGACCGCCGCGGCGGCCTACACCAGCGCGCTGGCGACGATGCCGACGCTGGCCGAGTTGGCCGCCAACCATGCCACCCACGCGGTGTTGGTGGGCACAAACTTCTTCGGTATCAACACGATTCCGATCGCGCTGAACGAGGCCGACTACGCGCGGATGTGGACTCAGGCCGCCGCCGTGATGACCGTCTACGAGGCGACCGCCACCGCGTCGGTGGCATCGGCGCCGCAAAGCGACCCGGCCCCAGTGGTTCTCAAGACGCCGGGCAGTGCGGACGCGACAGCGCCCGAGCCGCCGCAGTGGTTCCTCGACTTCGCGAAATGGCTGGAAGGCCTTGTCCCGCATCCGCCTTACCCCGACAGTGGGCAGTACCCGCTGTATGCGGAGCTCACCGAGTTCTTCAACAGGATCGGCTTCACCGGGCTCGCGGACCCGCTGGCCAAGTTCTTCGCCGCCCTTCAGAACGGATCGTCGTTGCTGCCACCGCCCGGGGTGCCCGGGTCGTGGCTGGCGTGGACCGGCAACCCGCTGAGCTTTTTCAACCCGGGGAACCTGGCGTACATCTTCTCGGTGCCGCTGGACCCGGGGTCCTACATCGCGTTCACCAGCATCGTCATCATCGACGACCTGATCGCGATCATGTACACCGCCCTGTTCAATCCGCAGGGCCTGGCCTTGGTCATACCGATGGCGATGGTCGAGATCGTCACCTCGACGATCGGCAACACCATTCAGGCGCTCAACTACCTGATCACCCAGACGGCGCTGCTCCCGGTGCTGTTACCGGCGCTGGCCGCCACGACCGTGCTCGCTCCGGTCGGGGTGCTCGGCGGCCTGGGCATCGGGGCGCTGGCACATCACGCGGTGGCCGCCGCGGTGCCGCCGGCGCCAACCCCGTCACCCGGGCTGGTGATGGCGGGACCGCCGGCCCCCGCGCCGGCTCCCGCACCCGCGCCGACTCCGTCACCCGCCCCGGCGCCCGCGCCGGCCGCAGCCCCCGCCCCGCCGCCGGCTGCACCGCCACCCACCCCGGCGGGACCGCCGTCGGTGACCATGCCGGCCTACATGTACCTGGTCGGCGGCCTGGACATGGGTGCTCGGCGGGCCTCGGGTACCAGTGCCCGCAGGAAGGCGGCGCCGAAGCCGCACAGTGCCGATGTTCCCGCGGACGAACCGGCCGAAGTGGCTGCTCCGCAGCGGAGCCGGCGCCGGGCGAAGGTCGGGATGCGGGGGCGCGGCCACGAGTACATGGATCTGGAGCAGGATCTGGTGCCGGAGCCGGTCGGGGCGGCGGCCTCGGACCGGGGCGCCGGGGCACACGGTTTCGCCGGCGCCACGCACCGGGTGGGTGCTGCGCGTCCGGCCGGGCTGACCGCACTGGCCGATGACGGATTCGGCGGTGGCGCGGTCAGCCCGATGATGCCCAACACCTGGCCGGCCGTCCCGGACTAGACCGGGCCAGGCCTGGACCGGACCCGGGTCAGCCGCCGCAGCGGATCCGATTTCCGCTGCGGTCCACCGGGTCCGGTCCCAGTCCCAGGTATTTGTCGCGGAGCTTGTCCCACAACTCCAGCTGGCCCCACTCGGGCTCCTCGCGCATCTGCTGGTCGTTGGTGAGGAACGGGTTCGGCAGCATCACGGTCATCATCTGCTCGTCGCGCCCGTTGTAGAGCCGCACGCCCCAGGACTGCGCGTTGCCGTCCTTGCCGATTCGCCGGTACAGCTCGGCACGGGTGCAGCGGCGAATCCGGCCCAGCTCGGAGCCGCTGGCGCGGTGCTTGCCGATGCACAGGTGGAAGTGCCAGCGGCCGAAGTCGACGGTGGCATAGCCGTCGAGCATCGAGATCTTGCGCGGTGCGTTGGGTGCGGCCACCTCCCAGGCGGCGCCCTGCATGATGATGCCGAACCAGATCTCGTCCCAGTACTCGTCGAAGCACAGGTGCAGCAGATCCAGCAGGCTCTGCTGATCGGTGGGCAACGGCCACAGTTGTTCGCGGCCACGGTCTTCGGTGTCGACGATCGGGGGATCGGCGACGACGGTGCCCGCGATGGTGTTCTCGCTCATGAGGATGCCTCTCTGTTCTCGGTGAGTTCGGGTTTGTGGGTCAGTGCGCAGTCGCCGCACAACCCGCTGCCGGGCGTGCGGTAGAACAGGCAGCAGGTGGTGCGTCGATAGTCGGTGCCGGAATCGTCGAAACAAATTGTGTCGGTGAGCCGTTCGTCGTCGCACAACCTGCGGGCGAGATCCCAGCCGGGCTTGGTTCCCAGGGCCCGGGCGGCTCCCAGCGCGGCGGAGGCGGCATTGCCGCGCAGCAGCTTGGCCGAGATCGGGCCGAGCCGGCGCACCGCGGCGGCCAGGGGAGCCAGGTGTCTGTCCAGGATCTGGTCGGCCAGCAGCGTTTCCAGGTCTGCCATGCGTTTGTCGTCCGGCGGACCATGCCAGGCCGCCGGATCCGGCAGGTGCAGTCGGACAGTGCCGTTGGATTCGGCGTACCACAGCTGGTCGGGGTCCAGCTTGAGCAGCAATCCGTGCTCGGCGAGGGCACCCAGCCCGATCGACCACAGCCGCGCCGCGAATCCCAGGAAGAACGTGGACACCGCAACCCGGAGATCCGCCGCACCGATGCGCTGCCCGACGTTGTCGACGACCCGGGAGAGCAGTGCGTCGTCGGTATAGAGCTGGGCGACCGGACGCCAGCCACCCCCCTCGAGCGGCCCCACCGACGCCGTGAAATACGGGCTGATGGTTGCTAACTCGGCCAGCGCCGAGACCACCCGATCCTGGGGCGCGGAGCGGTGCGAGTCCACGGGCAGGGCGCGCAGCAGCTGCGGCAGGTCCCGCAGTGCGCTGACCGTGGTGCCCGTTGCGTAGCGCAGGGTGACCGCCTCGGGAGCAGTTGCGGTGACTACGATTTCAGCGTTCTCGGCAGGGCCGCCGGTCTCCCAGCCCTCCCGCGACAGCACCCGGATCAGCGCGGCGCGCAGCGGTTCGGGCGCCTCGATGCGGGCACGCCGGCCCCCGCCATCCTCGGTACCGAACGCGAACATGCCGCTGGCCGGGTCGAAGCGCAGGGTGTCGGTGTCGAACATCGCGCCGATACGCCCCGACAGCATCAGCTCCTCGCCGACCGTATCGACCAGGGTGCCCGCCGGATCCAGCAGCCACACCCGGTCTGCCACCCGCAACGCCAATTCCAGGTCGTGGGTGCTGAGCACCACCGCCAGCTGCTGGTCGCGGGCCAGCTTGCGCAGCAGGCCGAACAGCCCGGCCCGCGAGGACACGTCCAGGAACGCGGTCGGCTCGTCGAGCACCAGCAGACCCGGCTGCTGAGCCAGGGCGCGTGCGGTCAGGACCCGCTGGCACTCCCCGTCGGAGAGCTCCACGGCCGGCCGCGACGCCAGGTGCTGGGCGCCGGTGGCCGCCAGCGCCCAGTCCACGATCTGCTCGTCGGCGGGGCGCAACCGGGCGCCCAGGCCCAGGTGCGGAATGCGGCCCAGCCCCACCAGTTCCCGCGCCGACAGCAGGCCCGGGTCGATCCGCTCGGTCAAGACCACTGCGACCCGGCGGGCCAGTTCGTCGCGGGGCAGCCCGGTCAGGTCGGCGCCGTCGAGCAGGACCCGGCCACCCAGCGCCGGCTGCAGCCCGGCCAGGGTGCGGATCAGGGTGGACTTGCCGGCGCCGTTGGGCCCGATCAGCACGGTCAGCTCGCCGCGGCGGGCCTGCGCGGTGAGCCCGGTCGCCACGGTGGCGATGCGTCGCCGGTGGCGGTATCCGATCGCCAGGCCGGCCAGCTCGACGGCCGGCGTCACGGTGGTCGGTGTTACGACCGCCGGGGTCACGACGGCATCCCCGATCCGCGACGGGCCCGCAGCAGCACCGTGATCACGACCGGGGCCCCGACCAGCGCGGTGACGGCGTTGATCGGAATGACCAGGTCGCTGCCCGGTACCTGGCTGACGATGCCGCACGCCAGCGCGGCCACAGCACCCAGCAATGTCACCGCGGGTACCACCACCCGGTGATCGGAGGTACCGACGGCGATGCGGGCGACGTGCGGCACCACCAGCCCGATGAAGGCGATCGGCCCGCAGAACGCGGTCGTCACACCGGCGAGCAGCGATGCCGAACCGACCGTGATCACTCGGGCCCGGCGGACGTTGATACCCATTGTGGCCGCGTAACTCTCGCCGAGCAGCAGGGCGTTGAGCGGCCGGATCGTCAACGCCGCGGCGGCCAGACCGACCGCCACCAGCGGCAGCAGCAGGCGCAGATCGCCCCAGCCGGTTCCGGCGAAACTGCCCAGCCCCCACAGCAGGAACTGCTGCACCCGCTGCGGGTCCGCATAGACCATCGCCAGACTCACCAGCGCGGTGCTGGCCGCGCCGATCATCACCCCGATCAGCAGCAGCGTCGCCGCCGAGCGGGTCCAGCGGGACAGCGTCAGCACCAGCGTCAGCATCGCCGCGGCGCCCAGTGCCGCCGCGATGACCGCGCCGGCGCGGCCGATTCCGGCCATGCCGGTGGCGAATCCGGCCCCGGCCGCACCGCCGAGCAGCACCACCAGCGCGACGCCGAGGCTGGCGCCGGAACTGACCCCGAGGATGTAGGGATCGGCGAGGGTGTTGCGGAACAGGGTCTGCAGCTGCAGCCCGGCGACCCCGAGCGCGGCCCCGGCGGCCAGCGCGGTGAGCACCCGGGGCAGCCGCATGTTCGCCACGATCACCTGCCAGCGCGGATCGGAGGCCTCAGCGCCGAACAGGACCCGGACGGTGTCCGCCAGCGGCACCCGCACCGGCCCGAGCGCCAGACCCAGCAGCACCAGCACCAGCACCGCGACGGCCAGCCCGGTCAGCACCAGCGTGGTGCGCGCCTTCACCGCGACACCTGACGGTAGAACTCGAATTCATGCCCCGGGGCCAGTTCGGGATGCAGGATCGCGACCAGGTCGCCGAGCAGCAGATCCGGTCGTGCCGTGCCGCGTTCCCAATAGGTGGTGCCCGCCGACCACACCTGGCCGCTGCGGACCGCGGCCAGTTCGCCGTACCGACTGTCTTGGGATACCGCGTCGCCCAAGGTTTTCCAACCGTCGGTGACCAGCCACAGCGGTGCGCTTCCGGCGCGGGCGTAGACCGACTCGAAGTTCAGCTGCCGGTTCTCGGCGCCGGTGTAGGTCAGCCAGGGGTAGACGCCGCCGGCGTCGGCGATCAGGCGGCCGGCATAACTGGTGCCGGTGGGCATGGACCAGCTGCCCGAATACATGGTGCCGACCAGCACGTCGACGGGCTTGGCGGCCGCGGCCCGGGCGGTCAGTTCCCGGTAGCGGTCGCGGACGGCCCGGTAGGCCTGCCCGGCCTGGCGTTCGGTCCCGGTCAGTGCCGCAAACACTTTGATCCATTCGGCGCGACCCAGCGGGGTGGCCTCCAGCCATTCGGCGTCGGCGACCACGGGGATCCCGGCATCGCGCAGCTTCGGGTAGCCGGGGTCGTCCATCCCCTGGGTGACCAGCACGTCGGGGCCGGCGTGCAGCACGGTCTCGACGTTGACCTGCCCGCCGGGCGCATAGCCGACGATCGCACCGCTGTCGATGCGGCGGCGGATCTGCGGGTCGGCGACCGCGGCCGGGCCGGCCACACCGGTGACCACGTCGGCCGCCTCGAGTTCGGTGATCATCGCCAGATGGGTCGTCGAGCCCGAGTAGAGGCTGCGCACCGGGACCGTGAGCTGTTGGGCGTGGGCCAGTTCGCCGGACAGCGCCGGGGCCGGCGCGCCGCAGCGCACCAGCACGTACGACACCGGCTTGCCGCCGAGATAGGGACGTTCAACGGTCAGGACCTGGTAGCTGCGGTGGTACTCGATCCGGAAGTTGGTGGCCTCGGACAGTGTCGATTTGTCCGGGAAGTAGTCGGCGGCCGCATCGAAGTCGGTGATGCAGCCGGGACGCGCGTCGGGGGACGGCAGGGCGTGCTCGGCTGAGCAGCCGGCCAGCGAAGTGACCAGCGCCAACGCGAGGACTACCCGCAGCGCACGGGACATGGGCGTGCATCAGCTTCCTCGGGGTACACCGCCCCGGTTCGCAGGACGCGATGACGTGAGTCTCCTGGCTTTCGGATCACTGCTCGCCTCGCCTTCCAGCCCCACATGTTGCGGGCCGTGGCTGATGAGGGTCACTCCCCGATGACAGTGGCGGGACCGCGCCGGACTCTCACCGGCTTCCTCACTGTGTTGTCATCGCCTTACCGGCGCCATTCTTGCACGGCCTACTGGGTTAGGCTGGCCGCCGTCTCGTGGCGTCAGGAACCCGGTGCGAATCCGGCGGTTCAGCGAGGCTCGTCGGAGTTGGCCCGAAGGGGCGGTGAAGGCGAGCCGAGGCTGGGACCGCCGCTTCAATTCCGGGGCGGTTCCGCCACTGTGAGGGGCGCGTGCGGTGACTGCAAGCGCGGCGGCAGCCGGGCGCAGCAGGTCAGCGCGATCGGTACAGCGTCTCGAGCCAGATACGGCCGCGGGGCAACCGACTGTATGGGGCGCGAACCCCGAGGAGGATCGTGGATGTCTGATGTCCGGCGTATCGCCCTGCTCTCCACCTCTGACACCGACCTGTTGTCGGCGCGGGCCAGCGGGGCCGCCTACCGGCTCGGCAACCCCGCGCGCCATGACATCGGACCGGTGCTCGACGGGGCCGACGTGGTGGTGCTGCGAATCCTGGGCTCGTCGGCCGAGATCGCCGATGAGCTGACGCTGCTGCGGGCGACCGGCCTGCCGTTGGTGGTGCTCGGCGGGGAGCGATCACCCAACGCCGAGCTGATGGAGTGCTCGACGGTCCCGATCGGGCTGGCCGCGCAGGCGCACGCCTATCTCGCCGAGGGCGGGCCGGCCAACCTGGCTCAGCTGCACGCTTTCCTGTGCGACACGGTGCTGCTGACCGGGGAGGGCTTCGAGGAGCCCGCGGTGATCCCGGAGTGGGGATACGCCCAGCGGCCAGCAGCGGCTTCCGACGCGGTGCGGATCGGGGTGCTGTACTACCGGGCCCACGAAGTCAGCGGCAATGCCGGTTTCGCCCACGCCCTGGCCGACGCCATCGACGCGACCGGCCGGGCGGTCGGGGTGCCGATCTTCGCCGCCTCGCTGCGCAACGCCCCCGACGACCTCTTCGACGCGCTGGGGACGCTGGACGCGGTGGTGGTCTGCATGCTGGCGGCCGGCGGCGCGATGAACGCCACGGCGACCGTCAGCGCCGGCGACGACGACGGCGCGTGGGACATCGAACGGATTGCCGCGCTGGACATCCCGGTGTTCCAGGGGTTGTGCCTGGCGTCGTCGCGGGCGGACTGGGAGGCCAACGACGACGGCGTGACCCCGCTGGACTCGGCCACCCAGATCGCCATTCCCGAGTTCGACGGCCGGATCATCACGGTCCCGTTCTCGTTCAAGGAGATCGACGACGACGGGCTGCCGCACTACGCCGCCGATGCTGAGCGCTGCGCACGCGTTGCCGGAGTGGTGGTGAATCACGCGGTGCTGCGCCACATCCCGAATGCCGACAAGAAGCTGGCGCTGGTGTTGTCGGCCTATCCCACCAAGCACTCCCGGGTGGGTAACGCGGTCGGACTGGACACCCCGGTGTCGGCGGTGCGGCTGCTGCAGCGGTTGTCGGCGGAGGGCTACGACGTCGGAGACTGCTTCGGGGTGCTGGATGTTGCTGACGAGACTCAGGCAGGGGATCGGTTGATCCACACCCTGATCGAGGCCGGCGGCCAAGACGAGGACTGGCTGAGCGCGACGCAGTTGGCCGACGCGCAGGTGCGGGTGACCGCGCAGCAGTACGCGCAGTGGACCGCCGAACTGCCCGACGACCTGCGCGACGCGATGGCGCAGGCGTGGGGCTCGGCGCCGGGCAAACTGTTCGTCAACGATGCCGGCGAGATCGTTTTGGCTGCAATGCGATCGGGAAACATCGTTTTGATGATCCAGCCGCCGCGCGGGTTCGGGGAGAACCCGGTGGCGATCTACCACGACCCGGATCTGCCGCCGAGCCACCACTACCTGGCCGCATACCGTTGGCTGGCACATGGTTTCGGTGCACATGCGGTGATCCACCTGGGCAAGCACGGCTCGATGGAGTGGCTGCCCGGTAAAACCGCGGCGCTGTCTTCCTCCTGTGCCACCGACGCCATGATCGCCGATCTGCCGCTGATCTACCCGTTCCTGGTCAACGATCCCGGCGAGGGTGCCCAGGCCAAACGCCGGGCGCACGCCACCATCGTCGACCATCTGATTCCCCCGATGGCGCGTGCGGAGTCCTACGGCGACATCGCGCGGTTGGAACAGCTGCTCGACGAGTACGGCAACATCGCGTCCATGGACCCGGCCAAGCTGCCGGCGATCCGCGGCGAGATCTGGAACCTGATGCGGGCCGCGGAGATGCATCGCGATCTGGGCCTGGACGAGCGGCCCGATGACGAGGAGTTCGACGACTTCCTGCTGCACGTAGACGGCTGGCTCTGCGAGATCAAGGACGCCCAGATCCGCGACGGCCTGCACGTGCTCGGCGGTGCCCCGGCCGGCCCGGAGCGGGTGAATCTGGTGCTGGCGATCCTGCGGGCCCCGCAGGTGTGGGGCGGGGTGGACCACGCGGTGCCCGGGCTGCGTGCCGCGTTGGGGCTCAAGGAGGACGCTCCGGCCGCCACGGTCGACGAGATCGAGGAGTGCGCCCGGCAACTCATCGAAGCCATGGAGGCGACGGGTTGGGATGCCGCGGCCGCCGACTCGCTGCATCCCGACCCCGAGGTGAGTCGGGTGCTGAGATTCGCCGCCACCGAGGTGGTTCCGCGGCTGGCCGGCACCTCGGCCGAGCTGGACTCGGTGCTGCACGCGCTGGACGGGGGGTTCGTGCGGCCGGGTCCTTCCGGGTCGCCGCTGCGCGGCCTGGTCAACGTGCTGCCCACCGGACGCAACTTCTACACCGTCGACCCGCGGGCGGTGCCGTCCCGGCTGGCGTGGCAGACCGGGCAGGCGATGGCCGATTCACTGGTGCGGCGCTACCTCGATGACACCGGCGGGTACCCGGAGTCGGTGGGGTTGTCGGTGTGGGGCACCTCGGCGATGCGCACCTCCGGTGATGATGTCGCCGAGGTGCTGGCTCTGCTCGGGGTGCGTCCCGAGTGGGATGAGGCGTCCCGGCGGGTGTCCGGGCTCGAGGTGATCTCATGCGAGGAGCTCGGCCGGCCCAGAATCGATGTGACGGTGCGAATCTCGGGATTCTTCCGGGATGCCTTCCCGCACGTCGTGACGATGCTGGACGACGCGGTGCAGATGGTGGCGACCCTCGACGAGCCGGACGAGGCGAACTTCGTGGCGGCGCATGCCCGCGCCGACCTGGCCGATCACGGCGACCTGCGCCGGGCCACCACCCGGGTCTTCGGGTCGGCGCCCGGCTCCTACGGGGCCGGCATCCTGCAGGTGATCGAATCCGGAACCTGGCGCGACGACAAGGATCTGGCCGAGGTCTACACCACCTGGGGTGGGTTCGCCTACGGTCGCGGATTGGAGGGTGCACCGGCTGCTGACGATATGCGGGTCAACTACCGCCGGATCAAGGTGGCCGCCAAGAACATCGACACCCGCGAGCACGACATCGCCGATTCCGACGACTACTTCGTCTACCACGGTGGGATGATCGCGACCGTGCGTGCACTCACCGGAGCCGACCCGAAGGCCTACGTGGGGGACTCGACGTCACCGGATGCCGTCCGCACCCGCACGCTGGCCGAGGAGACGGCCCGGGTGTTCCGGGCCCGGGTGGTCAACCCGCGCTGGATCTCGGCGATGCGCCGGCACGGCTACAAAGGTGCGTTCGAGCTGGCCGCCACCGTCGACTACCTGTTCGGTTTCGACGCCACCGCCGGGGTGGTGCACGACTGGATGTACGAGAAGCTCGCCGCCGAGTATGTGCTGGACCCCGAAACCCGCGAGTTCCTGGACAAGTCCAACCCGTGGGCGTTGCAGGGCATCGTGGAGCGACTCAAGGAGGCCGCCGACCGGGGCCTGTGGGCGCAGCCGGATCCTGAGACCATGGCGGCGCTGCAGCAGGCATACCTGGATGTGGAAGGGGATCTGGAGGACCGCTGATGGGTATGCAGGTTTGGATTCTCGGTGTCGGAATGGGGCCGCAGCACGTCACGCCGGAGGTCGTCGAGGCGTTGCGATCGGTCGACTATGTGGTGGCATCCGAGAAGTCCTCCGACGACGGCCTTTTGGCATTGCGGCGATCCATCGTCGACACCTACGCCGCCTCGACTCCGATCGTCGCGGTCGCCGATCCACCTCGCGATCGGTCATCGGATCTGACCGGGCCGGGCTATGCGCGGGCCGTTGCCGACTGGCATGCCGCCCGGGCGGCGCGCTACGCCGAGGTGCTGGGTGCGCGCGGCGGCACCGCCGCCTTTCTGGTGTGGGGCGATCCGGCGTTGTACGACTCGACGATCCGCATCGTCGAGCAGGTGAAAGCCCTTGGGGTGGAACTAGATTACAACGTACTGCCGGGCATCAGCGCCCCGCAACTGCTGGCGGCTCGGCACCGGATTGTGCTGCACGAGGTGGGCCGGCCGGTGCACATCACCACCGGGCGCCGGCTGGGTGAGGCCGTTGCCGCCGGTCAGGACAACATCGTTGCGATGCTGAATCCGGAGGGGCTCGACCTGGCCGATCTGGCCGATTGGACGATCTGGTGGGGCGCCAACCTCGGCGCGGCAGGGGAACGGCTGGTCAGTGGCCGGGTCGCCGATGTCGTCGACGAGATCGCGGCCGGCCGCCGCGCCGCGAAGGCCGACGCGGGTTGGGTGATGGACGTTCTGCTGGTGCGGCGGCCCTGATGGCCGGGCTCCTGATCGCCGGAACCACCAGCGACGCCGGAAAGACCGTGGTGGCGACCGGATTGTGCCGGGCACTGGCGCGGCGCGGGGTGCGAGTGGCGCCGTACAAGGCGCAGAACATGTCGAACAACTCGATGGTGTGTGTCGCGGCCGACGGCACCGGTACCGAAATCGGCCGGGCGCAATGGATTCAGGCCTTGGCGGCGCGAGCTGTTCCCGAGCCCGCGATGAACCCGGTGCTGCTCAAACCCGGTAGTGACCAGCGCAGCCATGTGGTGCTGATGGGACGGCCGTGGGGCTCGCTGTCCTCCTCGAACTGGATGCACGGGCGAGCGGAGTTGGCTGCGGCCGCGCACAGCGCCTACGACGACCTCGCCACGAGGTACGACGTGATCGTCGCCGAGGGTGCCGGCAGCCCGACCGAGATCAACCTGCGGGCCGGCGATTACGTGAACATGGGCCTGGCGCGGCACGCTCGGCTGCCGGTGGTGGTCGTCGGCGACGTGGACCGGGGCGGGGTGTTCGCGGCGTTCTTCGGCACCGTCGCGCTGCTCTCGGGCGAGGATCAGGACCTGGTGGCGGGCTTCATCGTCAACAAGTTCCGCGGGCAGCAGCAGTTGCTGGAGCCCGGTCTGGCCGACTTGGAACGCGTCACCGGCCGCAGGGTTTTCGGCACCCTGCCGTGGCATCCGGGTCTGTGGCTGGACTCCGAGGACGCACTCGACCTGGACGGCAGGCGCTCGAGGAGGGCCGGGGCGCGCCGTGTCGCGGTGATTCGACTGCCCAGGATCAGCAACTTCACCGACCTTGATGCACTCGGCCTGGAACCGGATCTGGATGTGGTGTTCGCCGCCGATCCGCGCGGGCTGTCGGATGCGGATCTGGTGGTGCTGCCCGGAACCCGAGCGACCATCAGCGATCTGGCCTGGCTGCGTGTGCGCGGGCTGGATGCCGCGATTGCGGCGCACGCTGCCGCAGGCAGGCCGGTGCTGGGGATCTGCGGCGGGTTCCAGATGCTGGGCCGGGTGATCCGCGACCCCGAAGGTATCGAGGGCCGGCCGGGCGAGGTCGCCGGTCTGGGCCTGCTGGATGTCGAAACATGTTTCGGCGCAGATAAAGTGCTACGCCTGTCGGACGGTGGATACGAGATACATCACGGTCGCGTCAGCCTCGGAGACGGCACCGAGGAGTATCCGGGCGGAGCCCGCGCCGGGCAGGTGTTCGGCACCATGCGGCACGGAAGTTTCGAGGGCGACGCGCTGCGCGCCGCGTTCCTGTCCGAAACTCTAGGGCTGGAGCCGTCCGGTGTGTCGTTCCCGGCCGCGCGGGAGCGCCGGCTCGAGCTACTGGCCGATCTGATCGAGCAGCACCTGGACGTGGCAGCGCTGGCGACGTTGGCGCACGGCGGGTCGCCGAACGGACTGCCGTTTCTGCCGCCGGGGGCGCCATGACCCGCGTGCTGTTGCTCGGTGGCACCGCCGAAGCCCGGGCGTTGGCCGACCGCCTGGTGGACGCGGGCGTCGACGTCACCACGTCACTGGCCGGCCGGGTCGCCAATCCGCGGCTGCCCGCCGGTGCGGTGCGGATCGGTGGATTCGGTGGAATCGACGGTCTGCGTGCGGCTTTGGTGGACTACGACGTCGTCGTCGACGCCACCCACCCGTTCGCGACAACGATGTCGGCCAATGCCGCCGCAGCCTGCGCCGCCGCCGGGCGTCCGCTGCTGCGACTGGAGCGGCCGGGCTGGGCGGAGCGGGCCGCGCCGTCCTGGCACTGGGCCGACTCCCACGAGCAGGCCGCCGAGCGCGCAGCCCAGCTGGGTCGACGGCCGGTGCTGACCATCGGGCGACAACAGTTGGCGGCCTACCTGCCGGCGCTGGCCGACGCGGCGGTGCTGGCGCGCGTCGTCGACCCGCCCTCGATCGACGTGCCGCCCAACTGGACCGTGGTCTCAGACCGGGGGCCCTACGCGCTGCCGGGCGAACTCGCTCTGCTGCGAGGCCACCGCGCTGACGTCGTCGTCACCAAGGACTCCGGGGGCGAATACACCTGGCCGAAGATGCTGGCTGCCGGGGAGCTCGGGTTGCCGGTCGTGATCGTGCGCCGGCCCGCGCGGCCGGCCGGTGTGCTGACCGTCTACGAGGTCGATCGGGCCCTCGCCTGGGTGTCAGCCGGCGAATGAGCCGACCTGTAAGGCAATGCCCGCGGCCAGCAGCGCGGCGACTTTGACCACTTCCAGTCCGGCGTAGACGTAGTGCGCGTGCGAGCGCTCGCGCATCCCGCCCGCCGGCTCGACCGTGCCAGCCAGCACCGCATCCGAGCGGCGGCGAAGTAGGGGCCGGACCAGCAGCGACTGAACAGCTAGCACCGCGATCGAGACGCCGAGCGCGGTCAGCGGAACCGGGCCGGGGGGATCGAGGGCGACGGCCAGCATCACCAGGCTCGCCAGCGCGATCTCGACCGCGTTGAGAGCCCGGAACACCAGCCGGCCGATACCCAATCCCAGCTGGAGGGTGATCCCGGGCGCCTGGAATTTCAACGGCGCCTCGATGAACGAGATCGCCAGGACCATGCCCAGCCAGCAGAAGACGACTGCCGCCGCTGTAGCACCCATATCGCCGCCTTCGGAGTATCTGTGTCGGCCGGTTGCAGACAACGTATCTGTGTCTTTCGGTCACACACAAGTCGGCGGGGCGGTAATCCTCGACACACCGCGTCCGGCAGACTGGCAGGCGTGATTGTGGAGCATGGAGTACTGCCGATCCGTCCGGGCAGCGAGGCCGAGTTCGAAGCCGCGTTCGCCAAGGCCAGGCCGCTGATCGCGGCGCAACCGGGATTCCTGGGGATTTCGATGTCCCGTTCGGTCGAGTCGCCGAACCTCTATCTGCTGCTGGTGCAGTGGGAGAGCGTGGAGGCTCACACCGAGGGATTCCGCAAGTCGCCGGAATTCCCGCGGTGGCGGGAGTTGTTGCACCATTTCTACGCGTCCCCACCGGTGATCGAACATTTCGTGGGTATCGACTAGGGAGAGCAGTCATGGAGCCGATGGATTTCAACGCCCGCAACATCGCTGAATTCCGCAGCAGCGGTGGAAAACTGGGCGGGCCGTTCGAAGGGGCGCCGGTGCTGCTGTTGACCACCGTCGGGGCGAAATCCGGACAGCAGCGCATCAGTCCGATGATGTATCTGCCCGAGGGGGAGCGGATCATCGTGTTCGCCTCCAACGCGGGCAGCGACCGCCATCCGAGCTGGTATCACAACCTGCGGGCGAATCCATCGGCCACCGTCGAGGTCGGCACCGAAAGCTATCCCGTCACCGCCACCGAGATCACCGGCGCCGAACACGATCGGCTGTATGCGATCCAGGCCGAGCGCTATCCGGGTTTCGCCAAGTACCGGGAGCGCACCGAGCGGATCATCCCGGTCATCGAGCTGACCAGAACTTAAGTCCTGAGCGTGCTCAGGCGACGTCGGTCTGGGGTGGGTCGGGGTCGCCGTGGAGGAGTTCTTCCGGGTGGTGGGCGTGGTTGATCTGCGGTGGTGTGGTGCCGTCGGTCCAGCCCAAGCGTCCTGATTTGGTGACGGCGGTCTGCTGGCGGCCGTCGGAGGCGTCGGTGTGGTCGGGGCCGCAGGCGAAGAACAGTTCGTCTGCGTTGGTCCGCCCGCCTCGCGCCCAGGGGTTCGCGTGGTGGACTTCGCAGTGATATCCGGGCACCAGGCAGTTGGGCCGCGTGCAACCCCGGTCGCGGGCGTAGCAGATCAACCGCTGGCCGGCGGTGGCGATACGTTTTTGTCGGCCCAGGTAGAGCGGGCGTTTGGTGTGGTCGTCGAAGACCGCCAGGTAGTGGATGGCGTTGGCGGCCAAGCGGATCAGATCCCGCATCGGTAGCCGGGATCCGCCGCCGGTGAGCGCCGGGGGTGGCATGGGGATCGACTGGTCGATGGCGGCGTGGGCGGCTTGGTTGAGTTCAGCCAGAGTGGTGGTCACGATCACGGTGACCGGATGCCCGCGGTGCGTGCCGAGTTTGCCCGAAGAAAGCGCGGTGGACATGGCGAGCTTGAAGGCGTCGTGATTGCGCTGGGCGCAACTGCGCTCGTCCCTGACCGGGGTGTCGGGCCCGTTGGGCACCCGGTGTCCGGGCCGTACCGCCGCGGCTACGGCTTCGAAGTGAGCGCGTGCTTCTGGGTCCAGTAGCCCTGACAGCTTCGACATACCGTCGGGACCTTGCCGGCCCAGTGTAAGGCCGCGCCGGCGTTGCCGGTCTTTGTCGCTGAACCGCCCATCGGGGTTGAGGTGGTCGGCGATACGCTGCCCGAGCTTGACCACCACCCCGGCATCCACGCCGGTGGCGTGCTCGACCAGCCTCTGCTCGGCCTTGGCGACCTCTTCCGGCGCCACCGCCGCGGGCAGCACATCGACGGCCTCACAGATCGCCCGGATGTGATCCTCACCGACCGCACCGGATTCGACGGCCTCGGCCAGGGCCGGTAACTCCGGGGCAATGTCGGCGCCGGTCAGGGAGCGGCGGGCTCGGATGCGGGCGGCCAGCTTGAAGCGGCGGGTGATCTCCCGTGGGGTGATGCGCAGTCGTTTCCATAAGGCGGCGCGTGCCGAGGTGATCGAGCCCTGGCCATCGGGAGGGTCGGCCAACTCCCCGAAGATCCGGTACATCAACCCCCGATTGACGCGGTTCTGGGTTTCCAACCGGTCGGCGACCTCGATCCGAAAGTCATTGCCCACCAGATCCGACGAGGTCTCGCGCAACAGCTCATGGGCCGCGTCAATGGCATCGAAAGCAGCACAGATCTGCTGTCGCGCCGCTACCGCACCCAAACCTGCTGCCATACCTCGACGCTATGAACCAGCCCCGACAACCCCTCAGATGACAGCCCCAGAAAAAGCCCAGCTGTGGATCAAACCCCAAACTGTGGATAACCTCGCACCGTGGTTCGCTGTGCCTACGTCCACGAGGCGGTCATCGTGATGCAACCTGGCGGCAGTCCCAACGCGCCCGGCGGAGCCATCGCCAAAGCGCTGTGCGGGAGCTGGGATCACCCGCCGCCGTGCCCGCTGGCGCCGCACCACGTCGCCAACCGGGTCGTCGGCGACGACGTAGTGCTGCGGGTCCTGTTTGCGGCCGAAACCACCGACGAACCGCGCGTCCGGGGCCTCATCAGCGAAGCACTGAGCGTCGGCGAGCTGACCGGACCCGACGGGTTGGTCACGACATGGCGGTTGAAATCCACGGCGGCCGGCTGCGTGCGGTCGAGCGAGCAGGCCCATGCCGTCGAGCTGATCGACCGCGGCTGAGGTTGCTGTCGGCGGCCGGGCACATGATCGGGTTATGAGAACTACTCGACGACCGTTCGGTTCCGTAGCAGCGGTCATATCAACCTGAGCTGCAGCGGATTTCGATTCATCGGTCGCGTCGCCCAGTGCCAGTCCCGACAACGGCCGCTACAGTTCACTGCGGTCCCCACGGCTAAGCCGCACGCACACCCGGCAACGGCGTGACAGCTGATGCCAAGCTCATTCCGGGTTGGAGGTTGAGGCTACCTCCAGAACCTGCGGGCCAACCCGGCACCGAGTCGTTTCCGGTCACCGCCGCCGAGGTCACCGGTGACGAACACGACCGGCTCTACGGGATCCGGGCCGAGCGCTATCCCGGCTTCGCCAAGTACCGGGAGCGCACCGATCGGGTCATCCCGGTGATCGAGCTGATCAGAGCCGAGTCCTGAGCGGCATCGCGGTCACCGCGTTGTCGCGCTGCAGGAGTGAGCATCTCCGTTAGTGCTCGGACTACTCGTATTCATCAATGGCCGTCACCCTCCATAAGACGCCGAGAATGACATCGACAAGCGCCCAGATGAGGAGTACGAACAAGGGGTAGATTCCCGCCGCGACTTCCGCAGCAATTTGGCATAACTCGGGCCACATGCCGCTTGAACAGTTGGACATATCGGCTAGCCCACGTTTGATGGCGACACACATCCAGATGACGAACGGACCCTGGGCCACGAGAACGACCCAGGTGAATGGACGGTATAAGGGCATGGTCGACCTCCTGTGTGGACTGAGCGTATCTACTGTGCTGCCAAGGCCCATCGAAATCGAGTCAATTGCCACCCTCGAAATGGGAGCGAGCAACCGAGAGTAATTCCTGAAACTTGCTGGCGAACACGACGTCCCGCGCCAGTATGCGCAAGACGGCCGCGGCCTCCAGCGTCGCCAGATCGGAACCCGACTCCGGTGAGTGAAATCGCAACTGGGGATAACACCAGGGTCAGTCCCGAACGTGCGGCAGCCGCGGCCGGCGTTCCATGAACGTCGCATCGGGGACGGCGAAGTCGAATTGTTCGTACAGACCATGCGCGTCGCCGGTGTGGAGCATCCAGCGAAAGTCGCGTCCGGGGCCTTCGTCGATCATCGCCCGGAGCAATCCCTTGCCGATCTCGCGGCCCCGCTCCGAACGCGCGACATACACGTCGGCCAGGTAGGCCATGGCCGCGCCGTCGGAGAACGCCCGGCAGAAACCGATCATCGCTCCGTCGTCGGCCCGGTAGGCGCCCACCACCCGCCATGCGTGGTCGAGTTGACGGTCGAACATGGCGCGGGTCCGGTACTTCGCCCAATAGGTTTGTGCGACAAGCTCATTCCAGAGCCAGTCGCGATCCACCCGCGCGCCGTCCGCCGAGAACTCGACGCCGTCGGGATTCGACACGGCTACCTCCTGCGCCCAGCCAGACACAACGCCACCGCACTGAGCATCGCACCCACACCCACCCGCCGGGCCAACCGGACCGCCCGGGGAATGTCCGGTGGTGTCGGCACCCGCCCGTCACCCATCAGGGCCCGGTCCTCACGCCTGTTCCCGTAGTAGATGTTGACGCCACCGAGTTTCAGGCCCAAGGCGCCGGCGAAGGAGGCCTCGGCCACCCCGGCATTGGGACTGGGATGGTGCCGGGCATCGCGGCGCCAGGCGCGCAGTGCGCCGACAGGATCCGGGCCCGTGGCAACGGTCAGCGTGCCACTCATCCGGGAAGCGGGCAGTCCCAGCACATCATCCAAACGAGCCGCCGCCCAACCGAACCGCTCGTAACGAGCGTTGCGGTGGCCGATCATGGCGTCCAGTGTGTTGGCGACGCGGTGTGCCACCAGGCCCGGAACCCCCGCCGCCGCACCCCAGAGCAAAGAGCCAACCACCGCGTCGGAGGTGTTCTCCGCGACGGATTCGACCACGGCACGGGCGATCTCGTCCGGGCTCAGCGCGGCGGTGTCGCGGCCGACCAGATTGCGTACCCGCACGCGAGCCCGTTCGATATCCCCGGCGTCCAGAAACTCGTGCACCGCCATTGCCTCGCGCTCCAGCGAGCGCCCACCCAGCACCGCCCAGGTGACCGCGGCGGTCAAGGCGGTGCGCGCCAACGGATACCGAGCCGAACGCTCGGCCAGATACGCCAGCCCGGTGGCACCCCCGGCCAGCACCAGAACATGGGCCACGCCGCGAACCCGGCTGTCGCGATAAGTCCGACGCTCCAAGCACTGCGCGCACGTACCCAGCCCGGCGACCGGGTGCAGGCGGCGCGGATCGCCCCAGAGTTGATCGGCGCCGTAGCCGAGCATCAGCCCGAGAGCCCGGGCCGGCATCACCGCAGTGCCCGGTCGAGGGCGGACAACAGCTGATCGGTCCACTCCGGTGGACGGACCGCGATCCGCACCCAGGTGGCGTCCAGGCCGGGGAAGGTGTCGGCACGCCGCACCGCTATCCCGTTCTCCCGCAACGCCGTATGCACGCCGTCACCGACCCGGGCCAGCACGTAGGGCGCCGCACCCGCGACGAACGGCACGCCGCGAGCGATGAGCGCCGCGCCCAGATCAGAGCGCCACAAAGCCAACTGCTTTGCCCGAAGATCACTTTCGGTCAACGCCCGCTCATCCGAGCAGGAGATCATTGCGGCCAGTGCCGGCGCCGACACCGACCAGGGGATCTGTAGCCTTGCCGCGGCGGCGATCAACCCGGGATCACCGAGCAGATACCCGGCCCGGACGCCGGGAATCGACCAGTGTTTGGTCAGGCTACGGCTCACCAACAGCCCCGGATGCCGCTCCCCGGACAGGGTTTCGGGATCACCCGGGATGGCGTCGAGGAACGCCTCGTCGACCAGCACCACCCGGCCGGGTCGCAGCAGCCGGCGCAGCGTCTCGGCGGGGTGCAGGACCCCGGTGGGGTTGGTCGGGTTTCCGACGACGACGAGGTCGGCGTCGTCGGGCACTTCGGAAGGGTGCAGCGCGAAATCGTCCGCGGCGTGACAGAGCACAACATCCACGTTGTGCCCGGCGGCGGTCAGCGCGGCATGCGGCCCGGTGTACTGCGGGTGGATCACCACCGGCCGCCGCCACCGCCGCAGCCGGGCCACCAGATCGAAAGCCTCGGAGGCGCCAGCGGTGGGCAGCACCTCGGCGCCGAGAAGGCCGTGCCGGGCGGCCAGCGCGTCACGGGCGGCAGCGGAATCCGGATACGAGGCGGCGTCGTCAAGCGAGGCGTGCAGGGCGGCATCGAGCCAGTCCGGACGCGGGCCGGCGTAGACGTTCACCGCGAAGTCGAGCAGACCGGGCCGAGCCTCGACATCGCCGTGATGGTGCAGATCCGGTCCGGTGAATGCGTGTACCGCGTCGGCGAACCGCTGGGCCAGCCGCGGATACCCGGCCCAGTGGGTGTGCAGGTAGGACGCGTGCAGGCTCGGCCCGGCGACACCATCGGGGCCCTCCGGCAGCTGCCACGCGGGATCGGCCGGGCGATCGAACGTGACACGAGTGCGGTGGAATTCATGTCCGGTCACCTGATCGCCGGCCCGCGCCAGCAGGCTGTCGGCCGGTGCGGTGGCGTTGCGGTAGCCCAGGGTCAGACGCGGCGACATCTTCGCGCCTGCTGCCAGCGCCCCGACCCCGGCGACCTCGCCGACACTGCGGCACAGGTAGGCCAACCCGCCGCATTCGGCGACGGTCGGCACCCCCGCCGCAACAGCCTCCCGGATCGCGCCGAGAAAGGCCGTGTTGGAGGCCAATTCGCTGGCGTAAACCTCCGGGAACCCGCCGCCCAGATAGATTCCGGCGGTCCCGGCCGGCAGGGCCGAGTCGGTGAGCGGGTCGACGCAGACCACCTCGCAACCCGCGGCGCGCAGCAACTCGAACGTCTCGGTGTAGCCGAACGTGAAGGCCCGCCCACCGGCGACCGCCACCACCGGCCGGCCCGGCGACGCAGCGCGCACTTCGGCACACGGATCCCACACCGCGCCCGCCACATCCGGGGCCTGCCTCGCCAGCGCGGTCACCGCGTCGAGGTTCACATGCTGTTCGAACAACTGGGCCAGCCGCTCCAGTACGGCACCGGATTCGTCGCGCTCGGCGGCAGGAATCAGCCCGAGATGCCGCGACGGCGTCTCGACCTCCGCATCGCGGGGCAACACCCCGAGCACCGGAATGCCGATGGGGCCCAATGCCGCGACGACTTCGTCGGCGTGCCGGGCGCTGCCGGCCTTGTTGAGCACGACCCCGGCGATCCGCACCGCCGGGTCGAAGCCGGCCAGGCCCGCCACCACCGCGGCGTGGGTCCGGGAGGCATGCGAGATGTCGACGACCAGCAGCACCGGGCTCGCGGTCAGCGCCGCGACGTGGGCGGTGGAGGCCTCACCGCCCGAGCCGAGTCGGCCGTCGAAAAGCCCCATCACGCCTTCGATCACGGCGACGTCGGCGCCTGAGGCACCATGCAGCAGCAACGGCACGATCCGATCCGCGCCGACCAGGTAGGGGTCGAGGTTACGGGCCGGGCGCCGGGTCGCCAGTGCGTGATAGCCCGGGTCGATGTAGTCCGGGCCGACTTTGTGCCCGCTGACCCGCAGTCCTCGCGCGGACAGCGCCGCCATCAGCCCGACGGCCACGGTGGTCTTGCCGTGCCCGGATGCCGGTGCGGCCACCACCAGACGGGGCAGGGAAGTGCCCACCACACTCACCATTCGATGCCGCGCTGACCCTTCTGGCCGACGTCCATCGGATGTTTGATCTTGGTCATCTCGGTGACCAGGTCGGCGATCTCGATCAACCGAGGGTCGGCGCGACGGCCGGTGATCACCACGTGCTGATGCCCGGGCCGGTTGCGCAGTGTCTCGACGACGTCGTCGATGTCCACCCAGCCCCAGTTGATCGGGTAGGTGAACTCGTCGAGCACGTACAGGTCGTGGCTCTGCTCGGCGAGGCGGCGCTTGATCTCGTTCCACCCCGCCAGCGCGTCGCCGGCGTGATCTTCGACGTCGCCGGCCTTGCGGCTCCACGACCAGCCCGAACCCATCTTGTGCCACTGCACCGGTCCGCCCTCACCGGTCTGTTCGTGCAGGGCGCCAAGGCGTTCCAGTACGGTCTGCTCGCCGACCCGCCACTTCGCGGACTTCACGAACTGGAACACCCCGATGTCAAAGCCCTGGCTCCAGCCGCGCAGCGCCATCCCGAACGCGGCGGTGGACTTTCCCTTGCCGTCGCCGGTGTGCACCATCAGCAACGGGCGATTGCGGCGCTGACGGGTGGTCAGGTTGTCGTCGGGCACCGTCAACGGTTGTCCCTGCGGCATCAGGCGGCTCCCTTCACGATCTCGGTCAACGCCTCGGCGCTCACCTGAGGCAGCGGGACGTATTCGGCCCGTAGCTGATCGGCGAGCGTGCGCGCCAACCCGAGGCGCATCCGGCCGTTCTCGCAGTCCACCACCACCGTCGAAAAGCCCTGTTCGGCAAGGGCAGTCGCGGCCTGGTGGGACCTGGCCACCGGATCGTCGCCGGCGGTGGCCCGGCCGTCGGTCAGCACCACGAGCAGCGGTCGGCATGCCGGGTCGCGCAGTCGTTCACGGCGGATCACCTCGCCGGCTTCGATCAGACCCTCGGCCAGCGGGGTGCGCCCACCGGCGGGTATGTCGTCGAGTCGGACGGCGGCGATCTCCACCGACCCCGTCGCGGGCAGTACCAGCTCGGCCTGCGTGCCGCGGAACGTCACCACCGCCACCCGGTCCCGGCGGCGGTAGGCGTCGAGCAGCAGGGAGGCGATCGCGGTCTTGACGTGCCGCATCCGCTCGGCCGCGGCCATCGACCCGGAGGTGTCGACGACGAACAGCACCAGATTGGCTTCCCGGCCCTCCCGGACGGCGCGACGAAGATCGTCCGCCCGCAGGATCATTCGGCCGCCGATCCGGCCCCGTGCGCCCTGATGCGGTGCGGCGGCCCGCAGCGTTTCGAACAGGTGCAACCCGCCGGCGACGTTCGCCGCGGTGGCACCCATCCGTCGCCCCGAACTGGTGCGGGCCCGGCTGCGCCGCCCCGCGCTGCCGGTGCCGACCCCGTCGACGGTGAAAAGCCGTGCTCGATAGGGGGAATCGGCGCCCACCGTCGACGTGGACCCCCCCGTCGGCGCCGGGCCGCCCTGATCGGGCGGGGCGGCATTCCCGCCGTCCGGCTCGGGACCATCCGGATCGGGCTCGGGGCCGGAATCCTCCGGGGGCAGCAGCTCGTCGAGTTCCGCCTCATCGAGTCCCGGCGCGTCAAACGGTTTGCGCCGGCGCCGATGCGGCAGTGCCAGCCGGGCGGCCACCCGCAGGTCGGAGATGTTGACCGCGTCGCGGCCCTGCCACGCCGCATGGGCGACCGCGGCACGCGCACAGACGATGTCGCCGCGCAGGCCGTCCACGTCGAACGCCGCACAGATCTCACCGATCTTGACCAGCGCGGCGTCGGTGAGCAGCACCCGGGGCAGCAGTTGCTGCGCCTGTCGGATCCGTGCCCGCAGCCGTTCCTCGGTCGCGGCGTACGTCGCGGCGAAACCGTCGGGATCGGCGTCGAAGGCCAGCCGCCGTCGCACCGCCTCGGCCCGCAACGCCGGATCGCGCGGCGCGGAGACCTCGACCGTGAGCCCGAACCGGTCGAGCAGCTGCGGTCGCAGCTCGCCCTCCTCGGGATTCATGGTCCCGACGATCACGAATCGTGCGGCGTGGGTGACCGACACCGAGTCGCGTTCCACCGTCAGACGTCCCATCGCGGCGGCATCCAGCAGCAGGTCCACCAGGTGGTCGGCGAGCAGGTTGACCTCGTCGACGTAGAGGATGCCGCGGTTGGCGCGGGCCAACAGCCCTGGCTCGAATTCCACCACGCCGTCACCGAGTGCCCGCTCCAGGTGGATCGAGCCCAACACCCGGTCCTCGGTGGCGCCGACCGGCAGCTCCACCAGCCGCACCGGTCGGGTCTCGACGTCGGCGTCGGCGGGGAACGGTCCGTCCGGGGAGAGCGGGTGCGCCTCAGCGGGATCGGAGGAGAAGCGGTCGCCGGACACCACGTCGATGGGCGGCAGCACCTGGGCCAGCGCGCGAACCAGCGTTGATTTCGCGGTGCCCTTCTCGCCGCGGATGAGCACACCGCCGATACCGGGGGAGATCGCGCTCAGGACAAGCGCCAGCGCCATGTCGTCGAGGCCGCCCGGTGCGTCCGGGTCGCCGCCGAGGACGGCAGGAAAGGGGTACAGCTGTTGCATTGAGGCTCCGCTCGTGATGACCAACGTGTGTTGGCAACGCGAAGCCGGTATTCGGACTGACCGAGACGCTTCCCGATCACCCGGAATGCGTCGCGGAACACCGTAGCGGGCCTGCGTCGGAGTCACACCGACTTCCCTGGCACTTCGCGCCGATACCCTAACACCGTGCCCATACCAGCTCATCGCCTCACCGTTGTCGGGATCGGCGCCGACGGCTGGGCCGGGCTGCCCGGGCCGGTGCGGGAGACGGTGCTGGCCGCCGACGTCGTGATCGGTGCACCGCGGCACCTGGACCTGCTGCCCGCGGTCGCCGGCCAACAGCGCCACAGTTGGCCCACTCCGCTGCGCGCCGGACTGCCCGCGCTGTTCGACGGCCTGGCCGGGCAGCGGGTGGTGGCGCTGGCCTCCGGCGATCCGCTGCTGTCCGGAGTGGGCAGCACGCTGATCGAGCTGTTCGGTGCCGACCAGGTAACCGTCGTTCCGGCGGTCTCCTCGGTGACGCTGGCCCGGGCCCGGCTGGGCTGGCCGGCGGAATCCGTCGCGGTGATCCGGGCCGGCGACGTGCACGCGGTGCTGCGCGAGCTGGCGCCGGGACGGCGGGTGCTGGTGCTCTCCGCCGACGAGACGACGCCCGAGCGGCTGGCGGCGCTGTTGGTCGACCGAGGCTACGGGGCGAGCCGGATGGTGGTGCTCGGTGATCTGGGCGGTGCGGCCGAGTCCCGGCACGAACTCACCGCTGAGACGTTCACCGGTGACATGCCCCGGCTCAATATCGTCGCGGTCGAACTCGCCGGGCCCCTGCTGACCGGCTGGGCGCCGGGGCTGCCCGATGACGCCTACGACCACGACGGGCAACTGACCAAACGTGACCTGCGGGCCTCGGCATTGGCGCGCCTGGCCCCGGCGCCCGGGCAGCTGCTGTGGGACGTCGGGGCGGGCGCCGGCTCGGTCGGCATCGAATGGATGCGCGCCCACCCGACCTGCCGGGCGGTGGCAGTCGAGGCGAACCAGGAAAGGGCGCAGCGCATCTCAGGCAACGCCCGCAACCTCGGGGTGCCCGCGCTGCAAGTGGTGCACGGCCCGGCCCCGCAGGCGCTCGCGGACCTGCCCGCGCCGAACGCGGTCTTCATCGGCGGCGGCCTGAGCCGGCCCGGGGTACTGGCGGCCTGCCTGGCGGCACTGGGGCCCGGCGGGCGACTGGTGGCGCACGCTGTCACGCTCGAAACCGAGGCACTGCTGGTGACGGACTACCGAGAACACGGTGGCGAGCTGACCCGCATCCACGTCGAACACGCCGCGCCGCTGGGGTCCTTCACCGGCTGGACGCCGGGCCGGGCGGTCACCCAGTGGGCGTTAACCCGGTCCTGAACGATCCCGGTCCGGGTCGTAGAGATGGCTCTCCCCGGCGCACGGATCGGGGAGATCGGCGATCGCCCGGCCCACCAGAATGACTGCGGCCGAACGCAACCCCGCCTTCTCCACCGCATCGGCGATATCGGCGACCGTCCCGCGCAGCACCAACTCATCGGGCTGCGACGCACGGTAGACCACCGCGACCGGGCAGTCCGGGCCGTAAGCGGATTCCAGCTGGACCATCAGTTCTCGGGTCCGGGTGATCGCCAGGTGCAGCACCAGGGTCGCCCCGGTCGCGGCGAACGCGGCCAGCGATTCGGACTCCGGCATCTTGGTGGACGAGGCCTGAACCCGGGTCAGCACCACCGACTGTGCCACCAGTGGCACCGTGAGCTCATGGCCGAGTACCGCCGCTGCCGCCGCATAGGCCGGGACTCCGGGCGTGAGGTCCCACGGCACCCCGGCGGCATCGAGCCGGCGAGTCTGTTCGGACACCGCGCTGTAGAGCGACGGATCGCCCGACACCAGCCGCACCACGGCCAGGCCGGCCCGATGGGCGTCGACGAAGCGGCCCACGATCGCATCCAGGTCCAGGTCGGCGGTGTCGACGAGTTCGGCTGTGCCAGAGCACTGTTCCAGCACCTGCGGGTCCAGATAGCTGCCCGGATAGAGCACCACGTCGGCGGCGGCCAGCAGCCGCGCCGCCCGCACCGTCAGCAGATCCGCCGCGCCCGGACCGGCGCCGACGAAATGAACCGTCAGCGAACCCATCGCGGCGTCCAAACCTGACCCGATCCGTTCACCCGGGTCGACGACGCCCCCACCAGCAGAAGGCATTTCATGTCGATCGAGTCGGTGTCCAGATCGCCCAGCGTGGTCACGGTCAGCGACTCCTCGGCCCGGCCGACGTCGCGCCCGATCACCACGACGGTCGCCGCGTCACGATGCTCCAGCAACACCTTGCGGGCCATCGCGATCTGGTCGGGCCGGGCACGAGAAGCCGGGTTGTAGATGGCCAGCACCAGATCGGCGTCGGCGATCGCCCGCAGCCGCTCCTCGATCACCGCCCACGGCTTGAGCCGATCCGACAGGCTCAGCACGGCGAAGTCGGCCCCGATCGGGGCGCCCGCGGCCGCGGCCACCGCCTGCACCGCCGACACCCCGGGCAGCACCCGCACCGAAACATGTTGATACTGCTCAGCCGATCCGGTTTCGGAGGCCGCCTCGAATACAGCTGACGCCATCCCGAAAACCCCGGCGTCCCCGCCGGAGACCACCGCCACCTTCTCGCCGCGGGCCGCCAGGTCCAGTGCGAAGCGGGCCCGGTCCAGCTCGACGGTGTTGCCCGAGGTGTGGCGCTGCAATCCCTGTCGTTGCGGAACCCGCGCGACGTAGGGGCCGTAGCCCACCACGTGGTCGACGGTCATCAGTGCCGCGGCCGCCTCGCCGGTCAGCCACTCCTCGGGCCCCGGACCGAGTCCGATGACCAGCAGCTCGGCGGCGGTGCGCACCGGCTCGACGACCGCCGAAACCTGGTCTTCTGGGGTCCGGGAGCGCTGCCCGTTGCGGGAATCCCCGTCGACCACGATCAGCGACAGATAGGGAATGGCGGCCTCCTCCGCTTCATCGATGCTGGCCACCGGCAGCCAGCGCTGCTGCGGATGGCTGGCACGTTCGACGTAGTAGGCGTGTTCCAGCCGGCCCGCGGCGACCAGGGCGCGCCGCACGGCCGGGAACGTGCGGCCCAGCTTCATGATGATGGCGCCGTCGGTGTCGGCCAGCCGCATCGCCAGCTCGTGCTCCGGCAGGGTGCCCGGCAGCACGGTCAGCACGTCGGTCTGGCGCACCAGCGGCATCCCGAGCGCGGCGGTGGCGGCGCTGAACGCCGGGATACCCGGGATGATCTCGGTGTCGAAGCGGGCCGACAGCCGATCGTGCATGTACATGAACGAGCCGTAGAACAGCGGATCACCCTCGGTCAGCAGGGCTACCGTGCGGCCCGCATCCAGGTGGGCGGCCAGCCGTGACGCCGAGGCCTCGTAGAAGTCGGCGAGGGCCCCGGCATAGCCGCCGGGATGGTCGGTGACGCCGGTGGTGACCGGGTAGCGCAGCTCCTCTTCGACGACACCGGGACGGATCAGGTCGGCGGCGATGGTGCGCGCGTACGACGCCTTGTTGACCCCCGCGTGGTAGGCCACCACGTCGGCGTCGGCGATGATCCGGGCCGCCTTGCGGGTGATCAGCTCCGGGTCACCGGGTCCCAGGCCCACCCCGTAGAACGTGCCGCTCATTCGGCATCCGAGGCGAGTGCGTTCAATGCCGACGAGGTGATCGCCGAGCCGCCGCGCCGGCCGCGCACGGTCACGAACGGGATGTCGATGCCGTGATCGTGGTGCAGTGCGGCCAGCGCCTCTTTGGACTCGGCGGCGCCGATGAACCCCACCGGGCAACCGACGATCACCGCGGGGCGCGGCCCGCCGTCCAGGATCATTTCCAGCAGGTGGAACAGCGCGGTGGGGGCGTTGCCGATCGCGACGACGGCACCGTCCAGCTCGGGTGCCCACAGCGAGACGGCTGCCGCCGAGCGGGTGGTTCCCCATTCCTGCGCCAGCGCCGGAACCCGTTCGTCGCGCAGGTAGCAGCGCACCTCGTTGCCGGCCGGCAGGCGTCCGGCGGTCACCCCGACCGCCACCATCCGGGCATCGCAGAAGATCGGCGCGCCGCCGTCGAGTGCGGCGCGCCCGGCCGGCACCGCGTCGGGGTGGATCAACAGGTCCTTGGCGACGTCGGTCTGGCCGGCGCCGTGGATCATCCGCACCGCGAGCCGTTCGGCGCTGGCGGGGATGTGCGACAGGTCGGATTCGCGGCGGATGGTCGCGAATGACTCGACGTAGATGGCCGGTCCGTCGGCGATGTAGTGATAGTGCCGAGACGGGCGCGTGGGCCTGCTCACCGATTCGCCTCCTGGGCTTGGGGGATGAAGACACCCTGCCACGGCGTCACCACGAGCTCGGCGTACCCCAACAGCGACCGCGCCTGATCCGGCGCGAGCAGGCCGTCGGGCACACGCAGGTGGGTGCCGCCGGGCACGCTGCCAAACGGTAACGGACCCGACGGGGCCGGGATGCGCGGGTCGGCGGCGGCTCCGGCCTGCAGGGGCTGTGGGGGCCTGGCGAGTTCGCGGATATGCCAGGGCGCATCCGGGCGCCCACCGCGGGCCTCCTGGAACACACCCGCCAGTGCGGCGAGCCGGGCGGCAGCGTCGTCGATGCCGATCACCGGTCCCCAGTGCTCGCCGATCCGCAGCTGCGCCGCGGTGCTGCTGAGTGCGACCAGGCCGGCATCGGCCGATCGATCCACCAGGTCGCCGCGGCCGTCGTCGAGGACGAACAGGAAGCGGCCGGGCAGCGCGGCGAGGCGTGGATCGGCACACAGCAGGGCGTCCAGCTCAGTCGCCACCGGCCGCAGGTCTGCCCGGCCGCCGGCGTAGCCGGTCTGCGGGGAGACCAGGATGTTGCGGACCAGTTCGTGGCTGCGCGACGGCAGCAGCCCGGTCGACTCCAGGGCCGCCACCGCATCGGGGGTGAGCGCACCGTCCTGCCCGGCCAACCCGCGCAGCTGCAGGTTGGCTCGCTTGGTCAGGTAGACCGAGCCGTCGCCGAACTCGGCACTGACCTGCAGCAACCGGGCCAGTGCGGTTGCCGGCAGCCGGCCGCCGACCAGGCGCAGCCGCACCAGCAGCCCGTCGTCGGCCACCCAAGGGCGCAGCACGCCGGGGCATCGGTCAGCGCGCACTCTGGTCCGCATGTTGGACCACGTTAGGGCGTCGATTCTGCGTCCACCAGGCGGGTTACTCGAACTTTTGCCTGGTGCGCGCAGAGTCAGTGGGATGCCGTCAGCGCCGCCACCGCCGGGCCGAACATGGTGTTCTTGATGGCGCCCAGCGTGCCCGAATCCTTGCCCGCCAGCGGCCGCAGCAACTCGGTCGCGGTCGGGGTCACCGCACCCTCGGCGGCGGTGTCGTCCACGATCCCGAACTGCTGCGCGTCCACGCCGCCGAACCGGCGGCCGGTCGTCATCGACGCCACCTGAGCCTGCGGGGTGAGCTTGGCCTGGATCAGCGCGGCCATCCCGGGAGTGAACGGAATCCGGATGTCGACCTCGGGGAAGCAGAAGAAGCCGCGATCGGCGCGCATGACCCGGAAGTCGTGGGCGATCGCCAGCATCGCGCCGGCCCCGAATGCGTGGCCGACCACCGCCGCGGCGGTGGGGATCGGCAGCGTCAGTACCCGCGCCAGCAGGGCGTGCACCCGGCCGACGTACCAGTCGGTGCGGTCGCCGTTGGCCATCAGCCAGTCCAGGTCCAGGCCGTTGGTGTAGAACTTGCCGCCCGCGGTGGTCACCAGGCCCTGCGCGTCGGCGGCCAGCACGTCGTCGAGCATCCGGTTGATCTCGTCGAGAAAGCCGGGGGAGAACCGGTTCTCGTCGTCGCCGAGGTCCAGCACTGCGATCTTGTCGTCATAGGTCAGCTTCATGGGGTGGATCCTTTCTCAGTTGGTCCGACGGACAGCACGGCGCGTACGGCGGCGTGCAGTTGGGCTCGGGCGGTGGCACAGCGCAGCCGGCTGCGGCTGAGCACAATCGCGGTGGGCAGGTCCACGACGCAGGTGGTGATGGTGTCGACCGCGGCGGCATCGCGGCGGTTCCACAGCGCGACGGCGAGCCGGATGAGCAATCCGATCAGCTCGGCGTCGACGTGGCGCAGCTGTTCGGCGATTTCGGTCGGCAGTTCGTCGTCGAGCAGTTCGTCGCGGCTGATCGCCGACAGCAGCTTGGATGCGTCCGGGTGACGTTCGGCGAAGGCCACCGGGGCGTCGGCGGCGGCGATCACCGCATCGGCCGGTTCCGGCGTCGCACTCACCAGCTCGCCCTGCACGGTCAGGAAGCACCGTGCGGCGCGCAGCCAGGCCGCACCCACCAGCCCGGCTCGCGACCCGAACCCGTGATAGACCGCGCCGTTGGAGACGCCGGCCGCCTCGCTGACCGCGCGGATCGTCACCGCGGCGGGGCCGGAGCGGGCCGCCAGCGACTCGACGGCGTCCAGCACCCGATCGGGGTCGTGTACGCGCGGGCGGGGCATGTCGGCCACGGTAACAGAGCAGGTGCTCTGTTACCAATGCCCGGTCACCACGGCCCGCCGCACCGAGGGCGTGACAGGATCGAGCAATCATGAGCACTCCCGCATCCCGTCCCGTCGTCTTCTCCGGCGCTCAGCCGACCTCCGACTCCCTTCACCTCGGAAACGCCCTCGGCGCGGTCGCGCAGTGGACCAGCCTGCAGGACGGTCACGAGGCGTTCTTCTGCGTCGTCGACCTGCACGCGATCACCGTTCCGCAGGACCCGGAGACGCTGCGGCGCCGCACACTGGTGACGGCCGCGCAGTATCTGGCGCTGGGCATCGACCCGGCCCGCAGCACGGTCTTCGTGCAGAGCCACGTGCCCGCCCACGCCGAACTCGCCTGGGTGCTGGGCTGTTTCACCGGTTTCGGGCAGGCGTCGCGGATGACGCAGTTCAAAGACAAGTCGCAGAAGCAGGGTGCCGACTCCACCACCGTGGGCCTGTTCACCTATCCGGTGCTGATGGCCGCCGACGTGCTGCTCTACGACACCGAAGTGGTCCCGGTCGGGGAGGACCAGCGCCAGCACCTGGAGCTGGCGCGCGACGTCGCGCAGCGCATCAACGCGCGATTCCCGGACACCTTCGTTGTCCCCGAGCCGATGATCCCCAAAGCCACCGCCAAGATCTACGACCTGCAGGACCCGACCGCCAAGATGAGCAAGTCGGCGGCCACCGACGCCGGCCTGATCAGCCTGCTCGACGATCCGGGGAAAAGCGCCAAGAAGATTCGCTCGGCGGTCACCGACTCCGAGCGCGAGATCCGCTTCGACCCGGAGACCAAGCCCGGCATCTCGAACCTGCTGACCATTCAGGCCGCGGTCACCGGTTCGGACGTCGAGTCCCTGGTGAACGGCTACGCCGGGCGCGGTTACGGCGATCTGAAGAAGGAGACCGCCGAGGCCGTCGCCGAATTCGTCACCCCGATCAAAGCCCGGGTGGATGAGCTGCTCGCCGACCCGGCCGAGCTGGAGGCCGTGCTGGCCGCCGGCGCGAGCCGGGCCCGCGCGGCGGCCGCCGCAACGCTGCAGCGGGTGTACGACCGGGTGGGACTCCTTCCAGCGGCGAGATGAGTAAGCCGTGACCGACCAGACCGACCGGTCCAAGCCGGGCGTCATCGACCGGCTGCGCGCCCGGTACGGCTGGTTCGATCACGTGGTGCGGGCCCAGGAACGTTACGACGACTGCCAGGGCAACTTCTTCGCCGCCGGGATGAGCTACTACACGATCTTCGCGCTGTTCCCGCTGGCGATGGTCGGGTTCTCCGTCGGCGGGTTTCTGCTGTCGCGACGGCCCGAGGTGCTCGACGGGATCGAAAGCCGGATCAAGCACTCCATTCCCGGGGAGTTCGGCAACGAGCTCGTCACCCTGATGGACGCCGCGATCTCCTCACGCGCCTCGGTGGGGGTGATCGGCCTGGCGACCGCCGCCTGGGTGGGGTTGACCTGGATGGCCAACCTGCGCGAGGCGCTGTCGGAGATGTGGGAGACCCGTTCGGACAAGCAGGGTTTCGTCTCATCCAAGCTCTCGGACCTGCTCGTGATGGTGTGGGCTTTCGGCGCCATGCTGGCCACCATCGCCCTGACCGCCCTGTCCGACCCGAAGCTGATGCGAAACGTGCTGCGCTGGTTGGGGGTTCCCGATTTCACCCTGCTGGGCGGGCTGCTGCGGGTCGCGTCGCTGCTGATGGCGGCGACGGTGTCGTGGCTGCTGTTCACCTGGATGATCGCCCGGCTGCCCCGGGAGTCGGTGAGCTTCAGCAGCGCGATGGAGGCCGGCGCCATCGCCGCGGTCGGCTACGAACTTTTCAAGCAGGCCGGCTCGGTGTATCTGCAGTCGGTGATCAACGGCCCGGCCGGGGCGGTCTTCGGGCCGGTTCTGGGCCTGCTGGTGTTCGCCTACGTCACCGCCCGGCTCATTCTGTTCGCCACCGCGTGGGCGGCGACGTCGGCGGACACCCTGCGCACCTGACTGGCGGCCCTCGTCGGTGCTACTTGTGCGCGGTCACCAGGAAGCCGGGCATCTGGATGCTCCCGGGTGTCCCTGAATCCGGGCTGCCGTGCAGCTCTCCCGTGGTGGCGAACAGCGGTGCCGGCCGGACCTCGTCGACCTGCCAGACGGCCGAAACGGTCTCGCGGATCTGCTCTTCGGTGAACTGGGTGGGGCCGGGCCCCTCATGGTCTCCGAAGGCGCCCGCGCCGAAAGCCAGGATGTAGAACGTCGCACCCGGTGCCGCCGCACGGTGCATGGCCCGCAGGTAGTTCTCCCGCAGTTCGTCGGGCAGGGCGTGCAGCAGTCCGCTGTCGAAGATGGTGGAGAACCGGCCGTCGTAGCCCGTCAACGCGGTGATGTCGGCCGCGGCGAATGTCGCGGTGGTCAGGCCGCGTTCGGCGGCGGCAGCCGTGGCGGCCGCGACGGCGGTGGGGGACAGGTCGATGCCGACGACGGTGTGACCGCGGGCGGCCAGTGCCAGGGACAGTTCGGCGTGGCCGCACCCGGCGTCGAGCACATCGTCGCGGACCGTCCCCGGCCGTGCGATCAGCGCGGCGTATTCCGGTTGCGGCGCACCGATGTTCCACGCGGGGGCCTGCGGCTGCTGGTAGGCGTCGTCCCAGTCGATCTTGTGTGTCATGGTGTGTTCCTTTCGTTATCGGTTGACGTCGCGGGCGGTGGTGCCCGGGGAGTCGAGGCCCCAGGCCACGATCCGCCGGGGGGTGATCCGGATGATGTCGCCGGACAGCCCGCCTTCGGTGCTGCCGGCTCCCGGCAGCACGGTGCCGACGCCGCGGACCTCGATGCCGCGGGCCTGCGGTGGCTGTACCGAGATCACGGTGTCGACGATGAAGGCCACCTGGGGATCCCGGATCACGTTGCGCCACTTCTGGGTTTTCGGGAGGGCGTGGCCGACGATGTCGATGGTCGTCTCGTCCGGCCCGAGGTGAACGCCGACCGGCCTGATCTGCGGGTCGCCGGCGGGTCCGACGGTGGCGAGCCGGCCGATCGGCTCATCGCGCAGGTAGGCCAGTTCGGCGGGAGTGAATGTCATGATCGCACCTTTCGTTCGTCGCTGAGCCGGTCACCTAGCCGGCTGAAGACGCGCTCGACGCAAGCCAATTCCTCGGCGTTCAAGTCGTCGAGGAACAGCTCGCGAACCGAGGAGGCATGCTCCGGCGTCGCCTGCTGGAGGGTCTTCAGGCCGGTGGCGGTGAGTACCGCGCGGTAGCCCCGCCGGTCGTCGGGTGCTGATTCGCGTACGGCCAGACCGCGTTTGGTCATCGAATCGATCTGGTAGGTGATCCGGCTGCGGGAGAAGACCATCCGATCGGCGAGCTCGCTCATTCGCATGCGTTGGTCCGGGGCCGCGGCGAGCAGCATCAGCAGGTGATAGTCGATCAATGTGAGGCCGGTCCGCTCGCGCAGCAGCTCGTCGAGCCGGGTCTCGAGGTGAATGCTGCTCCCGATGTAGGCGCCCCAAGCGCGTGCCTGCCGGTCGGACAACTTCTGGTCGGACGACTTCTGGTCGGACGACTTCTGGTCGGACACTGCGGCGGACATCGGGCACCTCGTCTCGGGCGAAAAGTCGTACGCATCTGAATCAACAACGGCCGAGGAAGGTACTACTCCTGCAAACCGGCCTTGTTGACACCACCATAGCCACATCGACTAGGTAATGCAAATTTGAACTACATCAGGAAGGCCGACCGCGCGGTAACCCCAGAGGGGTGACGCGGTTTCTTACTTCTCGGCCCGCACCGGGTAGCGGCTCATGATCGATACCCGGTTGAACGCGTTGATCGTGATCGCCGACCAGATCAACAGCGAAACCTGATCGTCGGTGAGGTGCTCGCGCAGCAGCGTGTACTCATCGTCGTCCAGGTGGGCGTCGGAGATCCACGTGACGGCTTCGGCGATCTCGAGGGCAGCCCGTTCGGTGTCGGAGAACAGCTGGGTGTCTCGCCAGGCCGGCAGCACCGCGATCCGCTGCACGGTGTCACCGGTCTCCAGCAGCGCCTTACTGTGCATGTTCAGGCAGAACGCGCACCCATTGATCTGCGACACCCGCAGGTTCACCAGCTCCAGGACCGTCCGCGACAATCCGGCTTCTTCGGCCCGGGTCCGCACCTCGGCTGCGGCGTCAAGGTAGGCCCGGTAAACCGAGGCTGACTGCTTGTTGACGAGTACCCGCGTCACGATCAGTCGTGCTCTGTGCGAATCGCGGCGTCGGTCTGTTCGGTGACCGGGTCGGCGAGGTCGGCGAACTCCGGGTGCTTGGTGATGTAGCCCGCCACGAACGAGCAGGCCGGCACCACGCGTTTGCCGGCCGCGCGGGTGTCGGTCAGGGCCTCGCCGACCAGAATGCCGGCCAGGCCGCGGCCGCCGAACGCCTTGTCGATCACGGTGTGGTGGAAGATCCGCTGATCGCCGTTTTCGATGTAGTCGGCGAATCCGGCCTGTTGGCCGTCGACGGTGATCTGGTACTGCCGGTTGTCGTGGGTGACGGTCGGTTCGCTCATCACCGCAGCTTATCCGAGCCAGGCGCCACGTCGCATTACCCGCGAGACCCGCCAATCCCGATCCAACACAACCAGGTCGGCGTCGCGGCCGGCGGCCAGGACGCCGGCCCGGTGCAGCCCGAGGGTGCGCGCCGGAGTGGACGAGGTCATGCGCACGGCGTCGGCCAGGGCCGCATCGTCTGTCCCGAACAGTCGTACCGCGGCGGCGAACAGCCGGTCCATGGTGGCGGTGCTGCCGGCGATCGTCGTCGTGCCGTGCAGCCGGGCCACCCCGTCGTCGACGTCGACGTCGAGCCCGCCCAGGGTGAACGCGCCGTCGCTCACACCGGCGGCGGCCATCGCATCGGTGACCAGCGCGACCCGGTCCGGGCCGGCGGTGGCGACGACGTGCCGGATCACGCCGGCATGCAGATGCACGCCGTCGGCGATCAGTTCGACGGTCACCCGGGGATCGGACAGCAGCGCGGGAACCGGTCCCGGCTCGCGATGGTGCAGGGCTCGCATCGCGTTGAACAAATGCGTGCCGACCGTCGCACCGGCGTCGACCGCCTGCTGCGTCAGTTCGTAGCCCGCGTCGGTATGTCCCACCGCGACAACGATTCCCGCATCCACCAAGCGCCGGATGACCGCGATGGCGCCGGGCAACTCGGGTGCCAGCGTGATCATCCGGATGGTGCCGTCGCCGGCGACCAGCAGCGCATCGACCTCGGCGTCGGAGGGGGCGCGCAGTTGTCCGCGGTCGTGTGCACCGCAGTGCAGCCCGCTCAGCCACGGCCCCTCCAGGTGGATGCCGTCCACCACACCGCGCCGGGTCGCGGCAGCCAGCGTGCGCACCTGTGCCAGCAGGGCTTCCGGCGAGGCGGTCACCAAGCTGGCCAGGCCGCCGGTGGTGCCGTGCGCTGCGTGCAGTGCCGCCGCGCGGTCCGGATCGTCGGCGTAGGAGACGCCGGCGCCGCCGTGGCAGTGCATGTCGACGAAGCCCGGCACCAGCACGCCGTCACCGAACTCGGCGTCCGCGCGAACCGGCCCGGATCCGCAGTCGGTGATCCGCCCGTCGGCCACCGATACCCAGCCGGGCCGGTGCACCCGGCCGTCGAGCACCACGGCGCCGGCGGCGATGACGCTCATGCCGACGCCTCGCTGTCCGGCACCAGGGCCCCAGCGTCCCGGGCGTCCTCGGCTGGCCAGCGGCCGCCGTTCTCCCAGAAGTGCCGGATGTCTTCCAACTGCCGGCCCTTGGTCTCCGGGGCGTAGCGGTACACGAACGCAAGGCTCAGCATGGCCAGCACCCCGAACACCACGAACGTCCCGGCGCCGCCCAGCGAGGTGAGCATGGTCAAAAACACCGCGGCGACGATCGCGTTGGCCACCAGATCCGAGGTCAGCATCGCCGAGGCCCCCATCGACCGCATCCGGGCCGGCAGACTCTCCCCGGCGTACACCCACACCAGTGAACCGAACCCGAAGGTGTAGCCGACGGTGAACAGCAGCACCCCGCCGAACTTGACCGCCGCCAAGGCGTCGCCGAACTTCTCGCCGGCGGCGAACACCGCAACGAGCAGCAGGTTGGCCGCGACCATCGCCGCGATCCCCGACAGCAGGATCGGCCGCCGGCCGACCCGGTCGATGATCGCCAGCGAGACGATCATCGCGGCCAGGGCGGCGACCTGCACCAGTGCCGGCAGGACCAGCAACGCGAAATCGCCTTCGAAGCCCATCTTCTCGAACAGCCGCGGGCTGTAGTAGACGATCGCGTTGATCCCGGTGATCTGGATGAAGAAGCCGAGTGTCACCACGAACAGCGTCGCTCGCAGGTAGGGCGGCCGCAGCATCTCGCGCAGCACACCGACCCCGCCGGCCCGTTCCTCTGCCAGAGTCCGGCTGATCTCGGCCAGCTCGCGCTGCGCGGCCTCGATGCTCGGTTCGACCTGCCGCAGCGTGCGTTCGGCGTCCTCGCGGCGGCCCTTGAGCAGATACCAGCGGGCGGTGTCGGGGATTCGGGCCAATAGCAGGGTCACCAGCACGGCGGGGACCGCGGCCAAACCCAGCATCGCCCGCCAATTGCCGGTGCCGGCCAGCAGATAGGCGAACAGGTAACCGGCGATGATCCCGATCACGGTGGCCACCCCGTAGGTGACCAGCAGCGCGCCGCGGGCGTCGGCCGGCGCCGACTCGGCCACGAACACCGGGACGACCACCACCGACACCCCGATGGTGATACCGAGCAGCAACCGCGCCACCGTCAGCGTCGACACCGACGTCGCCGCCGCTCCCAGCAACGCGAAAACCGCGTATCCCAGGGCCACCGAGATCATCGAGCGCTTCCGGCCGATCGCGTTGGCCAGCCACCCGCCGGCCATGGCGCCGCCGATCTCGCCGATCACCGTCGCGGTGGTCACCATCTCCTGCTGAGCAGAAGACAGCCCGAAGTCGGCCTCGATGAACAACAGGGCGCCGGCGATATTGGACAGGTCGTAGCCGTAGATGACCCCGACGCTGGCGGCGGCCACCCCTACCAGCAACGCCAGCGGGGAGGAGCGTCGCAGTTCGGCGATTCGGCCCATCTGCCTCACGGTAGGGGATCGACGTGCAGCTGATCAGGATCGGGTGAGAACCCGGGGGCCGATCTGGTGGGCGAGTTCCAATGCCAGCTCGACCGCCAGGCGCCGGGTGCCGGGCGGATGACCGAGCAGCTCGGTGGCCCGCGCCACCCGCTGCAGCACCGTGTTTCGGTGGGCGTGCAGGCGGGCCGCGGCGCGAGGTGCGTTCTCGGCTTCGTCGAGGAACACCCGCAGCGTCTCGCGCAGGCGCTCGGCACTGGGGTCGTCGGCGGCCAACGGGCCGAGCGTGGTGGCCACGAATTCGGCTGCGCGGTCGAGGTTCTGGGCGGCCAGTTCGGTGACCTCCAGCTCGTCGTAGAGCCCGATCCGGGCCCCGGAGGGACGCGCCGCGAGCACCCGCTGGACGGCCAGGGCGGCGGTGTGGGTGCGGCGGAATCCGCCGATACCCTGCCGGGTGGGGCCCACCGCGACGCGGAGATTGGGATGGACTCGATTGATCGCCTCCCGCAGTGCGTCCAGCGCCGGGGCGTCCGCACTGCTCAGCCACGCCCACAAGGTGGACGTTCCGGCGGGCAGCGTCAGCGGCCGGCGCGCGCCGGCGGCCTGCGCCAGCACACCGGCGGCGGACTCCAGCGCGCCCTGGATCTCACCCGGGGGCGGCGCCCACAGCACGAGCGCGGTGTGGTGCCGGCCCAGTTCGTAGCCCAGCTGTTCGCTGGCCCGCCGGCTGTCGATCGGGGCATCGTCGAGGATCAACCGGATCGTCTCGGCGCGGCGGGCCAGCGCACCGCCGAGTAGCTCTTCGCGCTCCCGCTGCGCTTCGGCGATCACGTGGCTGACCACGTGGTCGACGTACTCGAACATGCGCTGCGAGGAGGCGTCCAGCAGCTGCATGAGCAGTGGGCCCGGCGGGACGATGCGGGCGGCATGCGTCATGTAGCGCTGCCAGCCGACGTTCTGTCCGCGGCGGTAGGACTGGAACAGTACGTCGATGCCGATGCCGCGGCGGGCAATGGTTCGGGCGACGTCGAGGGCCTCGAGCGGGACGTCGAAGGGCGCCGGGCGGTCGTCGCGGCGGGCGAACATGGTCATCACCCGCGTGAGGTTGGCGCGGTTACTCGCCGACATCTCCGCGGTCAGCGCCGCGTCAGCACCCAGGAACGGGGACAGCTCGATCTCGGCGGCGTCCATCTCGGCGACCAGCTCGTCGACTTCGGACAGCATTTGTTCGGCCACGTCACCCATGAGCGCGACGACGTCGGAGGGCAGCGGCAGGCGCGGCGGGGAACTCATGCGTTGAGTGTGCCACCGCACACATATCCGCAAAAGATCTGAGCGAACGTACATACCGCGCTCGGTTGATGCGACTTTAACGTGAACCACGCCACACCCGGTGTTCAGAGGAGATATGCGTGACAATCACGACTGCCAGCCAGAACCAGGCCGCGGACTTCGATGTCCTCATCGTCGGCGCCGGCATCTCCGGGATCGGCGCGGCCTACCACCTCAAGACCCACCGGCCGGGTACCTCGTTCGCGGTGTTGGACGGCCGGGAATCCATCGGCGGCACCTGGGACCTGTTCCGCTACCCCGGGATTCGCTCCGACTCGGACATGGCGACCTTCGGCTTCAGCTTCGCGCCCTGGACGCACCGCAAAGCGATCGCCGACGGCTCCCTCATCATCGACTACCTGCGGCAGGTGGTCGCCGACAACGAGCTGGCCGAACACATCCGGTTCGGCTACCGGGTGCTGACCGCGGACTTCTCCCGGGAACAGCACCGCTGGACCGTCACCGCGCAGCACACCGGCAGCGGCGCGACAGCGCGGTTCACCGCACGATTCCTGTTCCTGGGCACCGGTTACTACGACTACGACGCGGGCTTCACGCCGGAGTTCGCCGGGCTCGGAGAATTCGGCGGGCAGGTGGTTCATCCGCAGCACTGGCCGCAGGATCTGGACTACACCGGCAAGCGGGTGGTCGTGATCGGCAGTGGCGCAACGGCGGTCACGCTGATCCCGGCCATGGCCGGTCGCGCGGACCACATCACCATGCTGCAGCGCTCGCCCAGCTACGTGTTCTCGATTCCGGCCGAGGATCCTGTCGCGAACATCTTGAACAAGGTGCTCGGGCCCAAGCGCGCCAACCCGATCATCCGGCGCAAGAACATCGCGCTGGGCCGGGGAATCTTCAAGGCCTGCAAGCGCGCCCCGGAGCTGATGCGCCGGCTACTGATCGCCAATGTGCGCCGTCAGCTGCCCAAGGACTTCGACGTCGACACCCACTTCACCCCTCACTACGACCCGTGGGACCAGCGACTGTGCATGGTCCCCGACGGCGATCTGTTCAAGGCGATCTCGACCGGGCGGGCCAGTGTGGTCACCGATGTGATCGAGAAGTTCACCGCGACCGGCATCCGGCTGGCCTCGGGACGGGAGCTGGCCGCCGACCTCATCGTGACCGCGACCGGACTGGCCATGTCGGCCTTCGGCAAGATCGCGCTCAGCATCGACGATCAGCCGGTCAATCCCGCGGATACGACGGTCTACAAGTCGATGATGCTGTCCGGGGTGCCCAACCTGGTGTTCGCCTTCGGCTACACCAACATCTCCTGGACCCTCAAAGTCGACCTGGTCTGCGAACACTTCTGCCGACTGCTCGACCACATGGACGCCCACGGTCACCAGGCCGTCGAACCGGTTCTCGACGACTCGGCAATGCCGCGGGTGCCGCTGCTCGACCTGGGCTCGGGCTATGTGCAACGCGGCGTCGCGCAGTTCCCGCGCGCCGGCACAACCGGGCCGTGGACAGCCGAGATGGCCTACGAGAAAGACGTCGAACGGTTACGCACGGGGCCGGTCGAAGACAGCGCGCTGCAGTTCAGTGCCGACCGCCCGGCCGTGCGGGCATCCGTAGCGAGGTAGTCCTATCGCCACATCACAGACACCAAACACCAACTCAGATCAAACCTTTCAACCCTTCATACCCCTTGGAGAAAGTCTCATGGCACACATCGCAGTCACCAACCGCTCCACCGTCACGCGTGAGGAACGCCGTCGGCACTCCCGCCGGCTGGTTCGCGTCGCCAGCGTGGCGGGCAGCATGGCCGCCGGCGGGCTCGCCATGGCGCTGACGGCGCCGCATGCAGCGGCCGAGGCCGCCGCCCTGCAGGGCGCTGTCGCGGCACTGGAGCAGGCTCAGACAAACATCGCGGACTTCGACGCCAACAGCCCGCTGTTCGGCTTCATCAATCACGGGGCGTCGGACGGGATGCTGCCGCAGTACGTGCAGAACATGTCGGCGACCACCCTGTCGATCATTCTGTCCCAGTTCAACGCCGGCACGCTCAAATTCCCGGGCCTGCCTGAGTTCCCCCAGATCAACGGCACCGCCTACACGGCGGCCCCGTTCATGTGGAACGCCTCGGGCGCCGACCCGCAGTCGTACCTGATCTACGGCAACCCGGACAACCAGTACGGCCTGATGCCGTTGGACCCGAACGGGAGTTACACCATCACGGTGCACCCCGGTGACGGTTCCATCGGCGGCGGTCTGGCCACCTACTCCGGCAGCGTCGTGCAGTCGAACTTCGCCCCGATGGCAAGCTTCAGCTTCGCCAACGCGACCCCCAACGCGGACGGCAGCTACACCATCGTCGTCAGCGCCACCGACCCGGGTAACGGCGTCAACTGGTTCAGCAGCGCCGGCGCGACCTCGCTGCTGGTGCGCGACACCGTCGGTGACTGGGGCCAGATCCACAATGATGTCCACATCGTCAAAGACGGTGCCGAGCAGAGCGTTCCGTGGCTCAACGACGGCCAGATCGGCACGATACTGGGCATCACCGGAAAGGTGTTGCCGTTGGTGAATATGTCCGACACCTACTATCACCAGATCCAGTACCCGCTGCTGAACGACCCGAACGAGTTCAGCAAGCTCGGTGACACCGCCGCCAACGTCCCGGGACTGACGCTGCCGGGCCAGGTCAGCAGCATGGGCAACTTCGCGCTGGAACCCGGTCAGGCGCTGGTGCTCAAGGTGCCCGAGCTCGAAGCCGGCTACCACGGCCTGCAGGTCACCAACGAATGGGGACAGTACGTTCCGTTCGCCAGCGTGACCGGCAGCCTGAACAGCACCCAGATCTTCCAGGGCAACGACGGCTACACCTACTACATCCTCAGCAACGAGAACCCGGGTTACGCGAACTGGGTGAACATCGGCGACCTGACCAATGGCGGTGTCCTGCTGCGCTGGCAGGACGTGACCGGAACGATCACCAACCCCAACATCGAGACCACCGTGGTGCCGATCTCCGACGTCAAGGACTACCTGCCGGCGGACATGCCGACGGTCACCCCGGAGCAGTACGCCGCGCTGGCCCAGGAGCGGCTGCTCGAATACGGCTACTCCTTCCACCAGTCGTCGAACATCAACTGGCTGTGGGACAACCTGCAGATCGGCCAGATCAAGGCCGCCATCGGCGACGACACGTTCGACAAGCTGTTCGGCGGCCAGGACGGGGTGCCTTCGGTGTTCGACCGGATGACGTCGGCGGAGCTCGGGCCCAACTGGGCAGGCGTGTTCAACAACGTGCTGGCCCACCCCGAGGGCAGCTTCAACGCACTGCTGAACAACCTGCCGCTGGCGATCAAGGACGTCGAATTGCCGAGTGTGCTGGCCGGCCTGCAACTGCAGCACTTCACCGAGCAGACCTTCGCGGCGATGCAGACTTCCGACTACTGGTCGGACTCGTCGAACCTGATGGCCAGCTTCAATTCGTTCGGCACCATCCTCAACGATGCGCTGTTCGACCCGGCCACCAGCGTCTCCGCCGGCTTCCTCAACGCCCGTGACGACCTGTCGGTGGCGTTAATGAACGCGACCGACGGCACGGAACTGACCAACACCCTGTGGGCGCAGCTGTCCGAGCTCAACGACACGCTGGCGCAGGCGATGGGCGGTTCGGCGCTGTGAAAACCACTGCGGCAGTGCTTCTGGAGCCGGGCAAGCCGTTCGAGATCATGGAGCTCGATCTCGACGGCCCCGGCCCGGGGGAGGTGCTGATCCGGTATGTGGCTGCCGGACTGTGCCATTCGGATCTGCACCTGACCGATGGTGACCTACCGCCGCGCTATCCGATCGTCGGCGGGCACGAGGGCGCGGGGATCATCGAAGACGTCGGTCCCGGGGTGACGAAGGTCGCCCCGGGCGATCACGTGGTGTGCTCGTTCATCCCCAGCTGCGGCACCTGCCGCTACTGCGCCACCGGCCGGCAGAGCCTGTGCGACCTGGGCGCCACCATCCTGGACGGGTGCATGCCGGACGGTACCTTCCGATTCCGCGGCGCCGGGATGGAATTCGGTGCCATGTGCATGCTGGGCACGTTCTCCGAGCGCGCCGTCATCTCCGAGCATTCGGTGGTCAGGATCGATGACTGGCTGCCCTTGGAGACCGCGGTGCTGGTGGGCTGCGGGGTGCCCACCGGCTGGGGTGCGGCCACCTACGCCGGCAATGTCCGGCCCGGTGACATTGCGGTGATCTACGGTGTCGGCGGTATCGGCATCAACGCCGTGCAGGGTGCGCTGCACTCGGGCGCCAAGTACGTCGTGGTGGTCGACCCGGTGGAGTTCAAACGTGAGACGGCACTGAAATTCGGTGCCACCCACGCGTTCTCATCGGCCAGCGAAGCCGCGGAGAAGGTCCACGAGCTGTCCTGGGGGCAGGGCGCCGATCAGGCGATCGTCACCGTCGGCACCGTCGAGGAGGAAGTGATCTCTGCGGCGTTCGACGTCGTCGGCAAGGGCGGCGCCGTGATCGTGGTCGGCCTGGCCAGCCCGGAGAAACTGACGGTGCACGTCTCCGGCATGATGCTGACGCTGATGGAGAAGACCATCAGGGGATCGCTGTTCGGCTCGGCCAACCCGCAGTACGACATCGTGCGCCTGCTGCGACTCTACGATGCCGGTCAGCTCCGGCTCGATGAGCTGGTGAACACCCGATACCGTCTCGAGGACGTCAATCAGGGCTATCAGGATCTGCGGGACGGCAAGAACATTCGCGGAATCGTGGTGCACGCCGGGGCGTGATCGTTCAGTGCGGCAGCGGGCGGTCGGCCAGGGTCGCGTACCAGTAGGTCAGCGCGGCCGCGGCGAACTCCACGACGCAGGCGACGGTGAAGGCCGGATGCGGCATGCCGGCGTTGGTCATCGAGATCAGCCGGGACACCCCGAGCAGCGCCATGGTGCCGGCCAGCAGGCGCACCGCCCCGGCCGGAATGGGGGAGCGCCGAAACGCCTCGAGGTAGCCGACCCCGAAGCCGATCAACAGCGCGCCGGCGGCCCGGGTCTCGCTGTCCACGGTCGCGTTGACGTCTTGGCCGTCGGGAATGGAATCCAGGGAGAACGCCATCCGGCTGATCCCCAGCCCGATCAGCAGCAGGCCGGTGAGCCAGCCGAAAACCCTGAGGGCCCTGATCACCAGGTCGACCCTGCGCCGGGCCGGCGGTTCACCGCCCGGGCGCCCATGATCAGCGCGAACACCACAATCGTGCCGAAGATGCCCACCCCGACCCGCACCGGCACCGTGTCGTCGGCCGGGACCAGCGCCAGGGCCTGCGGGTTCGGTCCCTCGGCCGGGGCCCGGGGCGCCACCAGCGCCGGGTCGGGCTCGATCAGGGTGCCGACTCGGGTGCCGGGCGGGGTGGCGAAGCCGTAGTCGAGCAGCTGGGCGGCCTGCTGCCAGGGAGCGATCGGCTGCCGGGTGCCGTGCAGCAGCACCGCCACCAGCCGCCGTCCGTCCCGGTTGGCCGCGCCGACGAACGTCTGCCCGGCGTCATCGGTGTAGCCGGTCTTGCCGCCGAGGGCGCCCGGGTAGTTGTACAGCAGCTGGTTGTCGTTCTCCAGGGCGTAGCCGGGTACGTCGCCGTAGCCGGGGAAGTCGAAGGTGCGGGTCGCGACGATATTGGCGAACGCCGGGTTGTTCCAGGCGTAGCGGTAGAACAGTCCGATGTCGTAGGCCGAGGTGCTCATACCCGGCCCGTCCAGTCCGGACGGGGTGGCGGCGCGGGTGTCGTAGCCGCCGAGTTTGGCCGCCAGGGTGTTGATCTTCTCCAGCGCGACCGGCATACCACCCAGCTGGGCGGCCAGGGCGTGGGCGGCGTCGTTGCCCGAGCCCATCAGCAGCCCGTGCAGCAGCTGGTTCACGGTGAAGTTGCCGCCGGGGCCGACGCCGACCCGGGTGCCTTCGGCGTTGGCGTCGTCCTGGGTGCCGACGGCGACCCGGTCCAGATCCAGCTCGTTCAGCGATGCCATCGCGGTCAGCACCTTGATGACGCTGGCGGGCCGGTGCCGGCCGTGCGGGTCCCGGGCGGCGATCACCGCGCCACTGTCCAGGTCGGCCACCAGCCACGCCTCGGCGGAGATCTCGCCGGGGACCGGCGGGGTGTCGGGTGCGGCGACGATCCCGCAGCCGCTCAGCGCCTGACCGCCGACCGGGGTGGCCGGGACCGGCAACGGCAGCGGCGGATCTCCGGCCAGCGGGACCTCCGAGGCGTCCACCGCCGGCGGGGTGCTGACCTTGTACGGGCAGTTGACCGGCCCGGCGCCCCGTCCCGGGGTGGGATCAGCCGCCGCCAGGGGAGCGGCGGTAACGAGAAAACCCACCGCCACCAGGGCTGATACCGAGCGTGCAAAAGTCATCGTGTGTGCAGGGTAGGCGAACGGCGCCGTGAAACCGGGAAGCCACGCTGTGGCTGGTGATACGCAAGTTACAGCAGGAGGCTACAGCCGGAAATAAGCCAGACCCGGCCCGCCGATCCGGCCCAGCCACAGCCGGTCACCGGTCTCGACCACTCCGGTCGCCATCCCGAACCTCGGATCGGTGCTGCGGAACTGGCTCAGCACCCGCCCGTCATCGGCGTCGAACCCGACCACCCATGCCCCCGAATTCACGTCCGGCAGCCAGCGATACGGCAGCAGCCGCCACAACAGCGAGCGCAACACCGGTGCGCGCGGGCTCAGCCAGTCCGACAGCGCGTTGCGATCCGACACCATCGCCACCCAGATCCGGCCGTCGCGCCCGGTGGAGATGTTGTCGGGATGGCCGGGCAACGCGGTCACCAGGGGGGTGATGGAGCCGCGGCGGGGTCCGGTGAGCCAGTACTTGGACAGCCGGCGTGCGGTGCTCTCGGCGAACACCACCGCCGATTCGTCGGCGGTCAGCGTCACGCCGTTGGCGAAGTGCAGGCCGGAGGCCAGCACACCCACCTGCCCGTCGGTCCCCAGCCGCATCAACGATCCGCTGCCGCGGCCCTCGATCACCGAGGCCTTGTAGTACTCGTACCGGAAGCGGTCGGTGGATTCGGTGAAATAGATTGTGCCATCAGCAGACTCGACCGCATTGGAGCAGAACGTCAGGGCCCGTCCGGACACCTCGGCCACGAGGGTCTCCAGCTGTGCGGTCTTCGGGTCCAAGCGCAGCAGGCCGCGGTGGCTGTCGCAGATCAACAGCCGCTGATCGCGGGTGACGGCCAGTCCCAGCGGGCGCCCGCCGGTGTCGGCCACCACCTGCGGCGCGGTGCCGTCGGGTCCGACCGCGACGATCCGCCCGTCCTCGACCCCGGTCCAGATGGTGCCGGTGGCGTCGACGACGACGTCTTCGGGCGCGGTGCCCGGGATCTCGACCACGGTCAGCGCGGGTGTCGGATCCGGTGGCGGCAGCGGGCGCGACGGCGGCGGCTGCCAGCGAACGGGGTCGATGCGCGGCTTGCGGCTCATGTTGGCGACTTTAGGGCCACGGCCGCAACGATTGCCGCGTTCGGCCGTCCCGCGGCGTTGCCGGGATCTACTCTCGGCCGATGATGAGTGCGGACAAGGGCCGGGGGTTGTTGTGGCACGGCATCTTCCTGTTCCTGCTGGGTCTGCTCACCGGAATCGCCAGCGGGTCGCTGGAGAACCCCCGGATGGGGTTGTCGTCGCACCTCGAAGGCGTGATGAACGGACTGTTCCTGTTGACGCTCGGTCTGCTGTGGGGCCGGTTGCGGCTCTCGGCGCGCTGGCTGACCGCGCTGTTCTGGTTGGCGCTCTACGGCACCTACGTGAACTGGGCCAGCACCCTGGCCGCGGCGATCTTCGGTACCGGACGGACGACGCCGATCGCGGGGGCCGGTCACCGCGGGGCGGTGTGGCAGGAGAACCTCGTCGACTTCGGTCTCTTCAGCCTGAGCGTCGCGATGCTGGCGGTGTGCGTCATCGCGCTGGTGGGTCTGCGGCCCGGAGCCGACGCACCGCGCTGAGCAATCCCCGCGCCTAGGCTGGTGTGATGACGGCCCGGGTGGACGACTTCGAGGCGTTGCGGCCGCATCTGTTGGCGGTGGCCTACCGGCTCACCGGGATGTTCGCCGACGCCGAGGACATCGTGCAGGACGCCTGGCTGCGCTACGCCGCGACAGAGCGCGACGACATCGCCGATCTGCGGGCCTGGTTGACGACGGTGGTCAGCCGGCTCGGGCTGGACCGGCTGCGGTCCGCGTCGCGGCGGCGGGAATCCTACGTCGGCGAATGGCTGCCGGAGCCGGTGGTGACCGGTATCGACGCTCATGATCCGTTGTCGGCGGTGGTGGCCGGCGAAGACGCCCGGTTCGCCGCGATGGTGGTGCTCGAACGGCTCAATCCGGATCAGCGGGTGGCGTTCGTGCTGCACGACGGGTTCGCGGTGCCGTTCGACGACGTGGCCGCAACACTGGGCACCACCGCGGCCACGGCCCGCCAGCTCGCGTCGCGAGCCCGTAAAGCCGTCGCGGCCGATCCTGCGCCGAAACCCGATCCGGGCCACGCCGAGGTCGTCAGCACCCTGATGGCGGCCATGGCGTCCGGTGATCTGGACGCGGTGGTGGCGCTGCTGCACCCGGACGTGACCTTCACCGGAGACTCCAACCGCCGGGCTCCGACCGCCGCGCGGGTCATCCACGGTGCGGACAAGGTGGCCCGGTTCCTGTTCGGTCTGGCGCGACGCTATGGCCCGACTCTGGCAGGTGCCCAACAGCTCGCGCTGGTCAACGGGGAACTCGGCACCTATACGCCCGGGGCGCCCGGTGCCGAGGGATTCGCCGAGTTGCTGCCCCGCGTCACCGCGGTGACGGTGCGCGACGGCCGGGTGGTGGCGATCTGGGATGTCGCCAACCCGGACAAGTTCCGCGGCACGCCGCTGCGTGAGTCGATCGGTGGGTGACATGTCGGCCGTACAGAGACTGAGCGCGTTGATGTTTCGCGCTATGGACAAGGTGCGCGACCGCGCCGTCTTCGACATCGGCGCCCCCACCGGCACGGATTTCACCGGCTTCGACGCAGTCCGCCAGATCGTCCTGGTGACGTTCAAGCGCTCCGGTGAGGCGATGCCCAGCCCGATCAACCACGGTGTCGCCGACGGCCGGATCTATGTCCGCACCGACGCCTCCACCGGCAAGGTCAAACGGATCCGGAACAATCCGAACGTCGTTGTGGTGCCCAGCGGTCTGCGCGGCAGGCCCAAGGGGCAGCCGGTGGCGGGGGTCGCCAGGATTCTGCCGGAATCCGAACACCCTCACGCCGAGCAGGTGATCGCCGCCAACTGGAGCACGCCGATGCGGATCCTTGAGCGCAGTCTGGACAAGGGCAGCGCCGCGACGGGGATTGCGATCACCTACCTCGAGATCGCCCCTGCTGCTCAGCGAGGCTGATCTCCGGTGGCCCACGGCACCCGGCAGGAGTCACCCGAGTTGAAGCCCTGCTCGGTGACACCCAGTGCGACGTACATCCGGGAGCGCATGTTCTCCACGCCGATCTGGTAGGTCAGCTCGATCACCCCGGCGTCGCCGAATCGGTCCCGCAGGTCGGCGACCTGTTCGTCGGTGACGTTATGCGGGTTGGTGGTCATCGCGTCGGCGTAGGCGATCGCGGCCCGCTCGTCGTCGCTGTACAGCGACGAGGTGGCGTAGTCGTCGATCTGCTTGAGCCGATCGACGTTCAGGCCCTCGAGTCGCGTCAGCATGGATCCGAAGTCCACGCACCATGAGCAGCCGACGGTGCGGGCGGTCCAGAACACCGCCAGTTCCCGCGGCCCGGCGGGCAGTTTGCGGGACGCGGACTGCAGCAGCCCTTCGTGCACGGCATTGGCCACCAGCAGCCGGGGATGATGCGCGGCGACGGCGAACGGCTCGGGAACCTCACCGAAGCGGCGCTTGGCGTAGCGGTACATGGCGCGCACCAGCATGTTGGTGCGTTTCGGGGGCAGCGGTTCGATGCGAGGTGTCGTAGTCATACCTCTTAGACGGGACAGCCCGCGGAAGTGTGACGAGCCGGCATGGGCCTCAGATCACGAAGGGGACCAGTGCCTTGCGGTCGGTGGGGTAGTCGACGAACTTCTCCTGATACCACCGGTGGGTGCCCAGCGCCCGGGGGATCAGATTTCCGGCGGTGATCAGCAGGATGGCGACGCCGGGCAGCGCCCAGGTCAGGATCGCGAAACCGGTCCACGCCGTCATCTCGCCCAAGTAGGCCGGGCTGGTGACGAACCGGAAGCCGCCGCCGAACGGGATCCGGTACTCGGCGCCGCCCGGGCTGTTCTTGTCGCGCAGGTTGCGCACGATCGACTCGGAGTTCACGATCAGCGCGAACCCGCACAGGTAGATCGTCAGGCCGATCAGGAACCGGGGGTCGGTCAGCCAGTCGGTGCCGTACTGGTGAAAGTAGTCGTGGCTGAACAGCGCACCGTTGAGGTAGCCGTGCATGGACGTGACGAGCATGCCCATCACCACCACCGAGATGTTGAAGGTGCTGCGCTTACCGGGCACCTGGCGGATCGCCAACGGGAAGAACCAGCCGCGGTTGGCGTAGTGCAGCGCCCAGATCCCGGCCAGCACCAGCGAGGTGGGCTCGAAGCGGGCCGGCCCGCTCAGATAGGCGACCAGGAACACCACGGTCGCCGGGATCTCCATCAGCCACCAGCCGAACTTGGGGTTCAGGTTCAAGCCGAGCTTCGTCGTCGAGAACCGGCCATAAGAACTCTGGCCGAAGAACCCGCCGACGATCACGAACGCGGCGAAGGCGAACGCTGCGGTCAGGACGGAGTCGTAGACGGTGTTTCCGGTGTACCAGTGCATCCCTGTGTCCTATCACGCGGCCGGGACCGGACCGAGGGCCGCATCTCACTGAGCGGGCCCCGGCCGAGCGTGAAGCCACGAGAACGCCGAAGGCCGAGCGTGAAATCAACTTCACGCTCGGCCTTGGGGAAAGCAGAGGAAGATCAGCGGGCGAACATCAACGCCCGCTTGACCTCCTGGATCGCCTTGGTGATCTCGATGCCACGTGGGCAGGCGTCCGTGCAGTTGAACGTGGTCCGGCAGCGCCATACCCCGTCGACCTCGTTGAGGATATCCAGACGCTCGGCCGCACCCTCGTCACGCGAGTCGAAGATGAACCGGTGGGCGTTGACGATCGCCGCCGGGCCGAAGTAGGAACCCTGGCTCCAGTACACCGGGCAGCTGGTGGTGCAGATGCCGCACAGGATGCACTTGGTGGTGTCGTCGTAGCGGTGCCGGTCTTCCTGGCTCTGGATCCATTCCCGGGTGGGCGGGTTGCCGGAGGTGATCAGATACGGCTTGATCGCCTTGTAGGCGTCCATGAACGGTTCCATGTTGACGATGAGGTCTTTTTCCACCGGCAGCCCGCGCATGGGCTCGATGGTCAGCGTCAGTTCCTTGCCGGGCTTCTTGGGCAGGATGTCGCGCATCAGCATCTTGCAGGCCAGCTTGTTGTTGCCGTTGACCCGCACGCCGTCGGAGCCGCACACCCCGTGGGCGCAGGACCGGCGGAAGGTCAGCGTGCCGTCCAGGTAGCTCTTGACGTAGATCAGCAGGTTCAGCAGCCGGTCGGTGGGCAGCGCCGGAACCCGGAAGCTCTGCCAGCCGTCGGTGGCGGCGTACTGGTCGGGGTTCTCCGGGTTGAACCGGGCGATCTTGAGCGTGACCATGTGCGCACCCTCGGGCACCGGGGGCAGCGGCGGGTCACCGGCGGGGGCGGTGTCGACCAGCGCCGCCGGTGCCGTGCTCGACGGTCCCGGCGAGCAGCATCCGCCCTCGGACGAGCAGCAGGCTGAACCAGTTTCGGACATCAGTACTTCCGTTCCTTCGGTTCGTAGCGGGTCTGCACCACCGGCTTGTAGTCCAACCGGATGTCGGCGATCAGGTCGGGGCCTTCCTTGTAGGCCATGGTGTGGCGCATGTAGTTGACGTCGTCGCGGTTGGGGTAGTCCTCGCGCGCGTGGCCGCCGCGGGATTCCTGGCGGTTGAGCGCGCCCACCACGGTGACCTCGGCCAGCTCCAGCAGGAAGCCCAGCTCGATCGCCTCCAGCAGGTCGGAGTTGAAGCGTTTCCCCTTGTCGTGCACGGTAATCCGGGAGTAGCGCTCCTTGAGCGCGTGGATGTCGCTCAGCGCCTGCTTGAGGGTCTTCTCGGTGCGGAACACCGCTGCGTTGTTGTCCATCGACTGCTGCAGGGAGCCGCGGATGTCGGCGACCCGCTCGTTGCCGTGCTCGGAGAGGATGTCGCCCACCCAGTTGACCACCATGTCGGCCGGGTTCTCCGGAAGCTCGACGAAGTCGTGGGAGTTGGCGTACTCGGCCGCTGCGATACCGGCCCGCCGGCCGAACACGTTGATGTCCAGCAGCGAGTTGGTGCCCAGCCGGTTGGCGCCGTGCACCGACACGCAGGCGCACTCGCCGGCCGCGTACAGGCCGGGCACCGTTGCGGTGTTGTCGCGCAGCACCTGGCCGGTGACCGTGGTCGGGATGCCGCCCATCGCGTAGTGGCAGGTCGGATAGACCGGCACCAGCTCCTTGACCGGGTCCACGCCCAGGTAGGTGCGGGCGAACTCGGTGATGTCGGGCAGCTTCTCGTTCAGCACCTCCTCACCGAGGTGGCGCACGTCGATGTAGACGTAGTCCTTGTTCGGCCCGGCGCCGCGGCCCTCGAGCACCTCGAGCACCATCGAGCGGGCCACGATGTCGCGGGGCGCCAGGTCGACGATCGTCGGGGCGTAGCGCTCCATGAATCGCTCGCCGTCGGCGTTGAGCAGTCGGCCGCCCTCGCCGCGCACGGCCTCGGAGATCAGGATGCCCAGGCCGGCCAGGCCGGTCGGGTGGAACTGGTGGAACTCCATGTCCTCCAGCGGAAGTCCCTTGCGGAAGACGACGCCCATGCCGTCACCGGTCAGGGTGTGGGCATTGGAGGTGGTCTTGTACATCCGGCCGGAACCGCCGGTGGCCAGCACGATCGCCTTGGCGTGGAAGACGTGGATCTGACCGGTGGCCAGCTCGTAGGCGACCACACCGGTGGCGACCGGACCCGACGGGGTCTCGGTGAGCACCAGGTCCAGCACGTAGAACTCGTTGAAGAACTCCACATCGTGCTTGACGCAGTTCTGGTACAGCGTCTGCAGGATCATGTGACCGGTGCGGTCGGCGGCGTAGCACGAGCGGCGCACCGGCGCCTTGCCGTGGTCGCGGGTGTGGCCGCCGAAGCGGCGCTGGTCGATGCGGCCCTCCGGGGTGCGGGAGAACGGCATGCCCATGTTCTCCAGGTCCAGCACCGCGTCGATGGCCTCCTTGGCCATGATCTCCACCGCGTCCTGGTCGGCCAGGTAGTCGCCGCCCTTGACGGTGTCGAAGGCGTGCCACTCCCAGTTGTCGTCCTCGACGTTGGCCAGCGCCGCGCACATGCCGCCCTGGGCAGCGCCGGTGTGGCTGCGTGTGGGGTAGAGCTTGGTCAGCACCGCCGTGCGGGCCCGGGGCGCCGCCTCGACGGCCGCGCGCATCCCGGCGCCGCCGGCGCCGACGATCACCACGTCGTATCGATGTTCCTGAATCACCGCGATATCACCCGTTCGTAGGAGATCTGCCGTCAAGAAATGTTCGCGTCGAAGCTCAGCAGCACGTAGCTGCCCAGCACCAGCGTGAAGATCATCGACACCGCCAGCAGGGCCATCAGCCAGAACCGGCTACGGCCGCTGCGGGTGTAGTCGCCGATGATCGTGCGCATGCCGTTGCCGCCGTGCAGTTGGGCCAGCCACAGCAGGCTCAGGTCCCAGACCTGCCAGAACGGCGAGCGCCAGCGCTCCGCCACGTAGTTGAAGTCGATCCGGTACACACCGTCCTGCCACATCAGCATGATGAACAGGTGCCCGAGCACCAGGAAGATCAGTGCGGCGCCGGAGAACCGCATGAACAGCCAGGTGTATTTCTCGAAGTTGGCCATCCCCGAGTGCCGGAACGGCGCACGCGGGTCGCCCAGGCTGGCCGGGCGGTCACGGTCCGGGCCGCGTACCGGGGCTATCCCACCGCGTCCGAGCTGCAGGTCAGGTGTGCTCATAAGAATCGCTCCGCCATGTGCATTCCGATCCGAACCACCACCGGGACCATCACCACCAGCCAGATGACGCCGACCGCCACCAGCATCTGGCGCTGCCAGCGGCAGCCCTGCCACCAGAAGTCGATCAGGATCAGCCGGACGCCGTTGAGGCCGTGGAACAGCACCGCGGCCACCAGGCCCAGCTCCATCAGGCCCACGAGCGGCGTCTTGTAGGTCGCGATGACCTCGGTGTAGGCCTGCGGGCTCACCCGGACCAGCGCCGTGTCGAGGACATGCACGAACAGGAAGAAGAAAATGGTCGCACCGGTGATCCGGTGCAGCGCGAACGCCCACATTCCGGGATCGCCCTTGTAAAGACTTTGCCGCCGGCTTCGCGGAGCGTCTGCCCGCGTTCCCGGCAAACCAGTCGCATCCGCCGTCATCAGCGCCTCCAATATCTGTAGTGACCCGTTTCGCCCGGCTTTGCCGCGCTGACGGTCGCTACGCAACGCCATCTGTCAATAACCTCGGTTTGGACTCTAAACCCAATCACAGGGCCGAAACGACCACGTCGTAGTTACCGTCGAGTAGCAACGGCCTGCGGTTACCCTGATTTTCGGCCGGCCAGACGGGTTGATGGGGTGATTCGGTGCGCTCAGATCGAAACGGAGTGGGCTGACATGGCCGTCGAAATCGAGTGGGATACGTTGCGGCACAAGGCCATATCTGCGGCCGCCAACGCCTACGCGCCGTATTCGGGGCTGCGGGTCGGTGCCGCCGCACTGACCGATGACGGCCGGGTGGTGACCGGCTGCAATGTGGAAAATGTCTCATATGGTCTGGGCCTCTGTGCCGAGTGCGCGGTGGTCTGCGCCCTGCACGCGGCCGGCGCCGGCCGGAGCCGCCGGCTGGTGGCCTTGTCCTGCACCGATGCCGCCGGCAAGCTGCTGATGCCGTGCGGTCGCTGCCGCCAGGTGCTGCTCGAGCACGGCGGGGCCGAGCTCCTGATCGACCACCCGGCCGGTGCCAGGACGCTCGGCGAACTGCTGCCGGATGCCTTCGGACCCGACGCATGGGCGTGAACCAGAGCTACGACGCACCGACGCTGATCGCCGCCAAACGCGACGGCCACCGGCTGACCGACGGCGCCATAGACTGGCTGATCGAGTCCTACACCGCCGGACGCCTCGCCGACGAGCAGATGGCGGCGCTGCTGATGGCTATCTTCCTGCGCGGCATGGACGCCCACGAGACCGCCCGCTGGACCGCGGCGATGATCGCCTCGGGGGAGCGGATGGACTGGCGCGACCTGCGCCGTCAGGACGACCGGCTCCCCACCGTCGACAAGCACTCCACCGGCGGGGTGGGCGACAAGATCACCCTGCCGCTGGTCGCCGTCGTCGCGGCCTGCGGTGCGGCGGTTCCGCAGGCCTCCGGGCGCGGCCTGGGCCATACCGGCGGCACCCTGGACAAGCTGGAGTCCATCGCCGGCTTCGATGCGGCGCTGTCGACGGCGCGGCTGCGCGAACAGTTGACCGACGTGGGTGCGGCGATCTTCGCCGCCGGCGCGTTGGCGCCCGCCGACGCCAAGCTCTACGCGCTGCGCGACATCACCGCCACGGTGGAGTCGCTGCCGCTGATCGCCAGCTCGGTGATGAGCAAGAAGCTGGCCGAGGGCGCCGCAGCACTGGTTCTGGACGTCAAGGTCGGATCGGGCGCGTTCATGAAATCCCCGACGCAGGCCCGGGAATTGGCCGACATGATGGTCGAACTCGGTGCGGCGCACGGCGTGCCGACTCGTGCCCTGCTCACCGACATGAACACCCCGCTGGGAGCCGCGGTCGGCAATGCCATCGAGGTCACCGAAGCGCTGGAGGTGCTGGCCGGCGGTGGTCCCGCCGACGTGGTGTCGCTGACCCTGACGCTGGCCGCCGAGATGCTCACCCTGGCCGGCTTGGACAAGTGCGATCCCGCCGCCACCCTGGTCGACGGCACCGCGATGGACCGGTTCACCGCGATGATCGCCGCGCAGGGCGGCGACCTGGGTGTGCCGCTGCCGGTGGCGGCATGTTCGGAGACCATCACCGCACCCCGGGACGGCACAATGGGGGAAATCGACGCGATGGCGGTGGGTATGACGGCGTGGCGGCTGGGAGCGGGCCGGGCTCGCCCCGGCGAGGGTGTGCAGGCCGGGGCCGGTGTGCGGATACATCGGCGTCCGGGTGATCCGGTGCGTGCCGGAGAGGCGCTGTTCACGCTGTACACCGACACTCCGAAGCGATTCGGGCCGGCGTGCGCCGAGCTGGACGGCGGCTATCGCATCCTCGGTGCCGCGGATACTCCGCTGGTATCGCGGCCGCTGATCATCGCCGCAGACCCGGGAATGAAGGCATGAGCACTCCACTGAACCTGCAGGCGATCCGTAAAGCCCCCAAAGCGCTGCTGCACGACCATCTGGACGGCGGTCTGCGCCCGGCCACCGTCGTGGACATCGCCGGGCGGGTCGGCTACGACGGGCTGCCGGCGACCGACCCCGATGAGCTGGCCGCCTGGTTCCGCACCCGCTCGCACAGCGGTTCGCTGGAGCGCTACCTGGAGCCGTTCAGCCACACCGTGGCGGTGATGCAGACCGCCGACGCGCTGCACCGGGTGGCCCGGGAATGTGTCGAGGACCTGGCCGCCGATGCGGTGGTCTACGCCGAGGTGCGCTTCGCGCCGGAACTGCACATCGAAGGCGGACTGTCCTTCGACGAGGTGACCGACGCGGTGCTGGCCGGTTTCGCCGACGGGGAGCGCGCCGCCGCTGCGGTCGGCCGGGAGATCACGGTGCGCTGCCTGGTCACCGCGATGCGCCACGCCGCGCTATCCCGGGAGATCGCCGAGCTGGCCATCCGGTTCCGCGACAAGGGCGTGGTCGGCTTCGACATCGCCGGCGCCGAGGCGGGCTACCCGCCGAGCCGGCATCTGGACGCCTTCGAGTACATGCGAGACCACAACGCGCGCTTCACCATTCACGCCGGTGAGGCGTTCGGGCTGCCGTCCATCCACGAGGCGATCGCGTTCTGCGGTGCCGACCGGCTGGGGCACGGGGTGCGGATCACCGACGACATCACCGTCGACGACGACGGTGGCGTGCGGCTGGGGAGGCTGGCGGCGATCCTGCGCGACAAGCGGGTCCCGCTGGAATTGTGTCCGAGCTCCAATGTGCAGACCGGCGCGGTCGACAGCATCGCGGAGCACCCGTTCGATCTGCTGGCCCGCGCCAGACTGCGGGTGACGGTCAATACCGATAATCGGTTGATGAGCGACACCACCATGAGCAAGGAGATGCTGGTGCTCGCCGAGACATTCGGTTACGGCTGGATCGATCTGCAGCGATTCACGGTGAATGCGATGAAGTCCGCATTCATTCCGTTCGACCAGCGCGTGGAGATCATCGAAGAAGTGATCAAGCCGCGCTATGCGGTGCTGGTCGGCTGAAACGGCGAAAGCCGGGCAATCGCGGTTGCGACTGCCCGGCCTTCGTCAGTCGGATCAGTGCTCGGTGACAGTGGCTTCGGTGTCGCCGTCTTTCCAGCTCACGATGCCGTGCTCGAAGGTGGTCTGCTTGGAACCGTCGGCGTTGGTGGTCTCGTCGCTGGTCGGGTAACCCAGCTTGCCCTGCGAACCGCCCAGCTCGTTCCACTTGTCGCGGATCTTGCCCCACACCACGTAAGAACGGGTGGTGTGAACGATCACACCGCCGTCGAACTGCTGGTAGGTGCCGCCGTCGGGGTTCTTCTGCTCGGCACCGGTCGGCTCGCCCAGGTCCTGCTTGGCGGCTGCGTCCAGGGAGTCGAGCTTGGCCAGGATCGGGCCGGAGACGGTGTATTCCTTGCCGTCGGCGCCGGTCATCTCGGTGGAGCTGGCCGCGCCGCTCTCCTCGGCCGGACCGCTGACCGCGGACGAGATCACCGAACTCGCCGAGGATGCGACGGAGCTGGCTGAGCTCAACGCCTCGCTGGTCTTCTCCTTGGTCGTGCTGCAACCGGTGCCGATCAGCGCGATCCCCAAGACTGCGGCGGACAGTGCTGCGGCTCGTTGCGTCGCCTTGTGCATGTGTAGTCCTTTCGAATGGGAAGGGCCACAAACCCACACGGCCCGGCCAGAGGTTATCGGGCCAGATGTTATCGGGGATACGGGCACTCGGCAATGAAATCGAGCAAATGAATGCTGCAATTCCAGTGAATTCCCTGCGATATCCGCAAGCAGTCACATACAGGGCGCCGTTTACGTTAGTGTGCCCGCGGCAACCTGTGAAAAAGCTTTGATCGCGTGTTACTCGCGCCGCAGTCGTGACTGCATGAACTGTTCGAGTTGTTCCCATTCCTTGATTGCGGGCGCGAACGGGCGTTGGGGCTCGGCCACCGATTCGCGGTCGAGCACATAGCTCACCAGCCGGCCCAGCGGGCGGTCCGGCTTGAGGGTTTCGGTGACCACGCCGTCTTCGGCGTAGGTACCCACGTCCTGCAGAAACTCGACGGCCAGCTCGAGCTGCTCGCGGTCCACCGCGTCCGGTCCATCGGTCAGGTCGTCGGCTATCCCCGACAGCACGTAGACGTTGTCGTCGGTTATGTCGATCGACAGTGAGCCGTCGGTGGCGGCGGTTCGGATGTCGTCGTAGGTGCTCAGGTCCGACAGGTCGTGATCGTGTTCGTCGGCCAGGTAGCGGGCCAGGGCGCGCTCGGAGCCGAACACGCTGATCCGGCCGTTGCGGCCGAGGAACACCGGCTGGTCGCCGAGGTAGCAGCGCAGCGAGAAGAACGTGCCGTTGTCGGTGATGATCCGGATCGGGTCGATGCCGACCTTGGTCCAGAAGTTCTTGTCGTCGCCGAGCACCACCCGATCACCGGTGGCCCGCGCGTCCGTCGTCGTCGCCTCGGGGTCGGCGCCCTCGGTGGCTTCGGTCTCGTCGGTGCTTTCGGGGGCCGGCGGCTCCGGCTCGGCCGGGGCTTCCGCGGCCAGTTCGTCGGCCGCGCGCGACGACGCGGCGGCGTCGACGTCGGGAGTGCTGATCACTTCTTCGACCGCGGCCAGCACGTTGCCCCAGCTGCGGTTGATGATCTCGGCGATGGCGTTCCACCGCTTGCGGCCGGCGCGGCCGCTGAAGTTGTCGACGCCGCCGGCCAGGGTTCCCAGGCTGGGGTTGCCGTTGAAGAACTTCGTCACCGTGGTCAGGTCGCAGACCGATCCGATCGCCGAGACGACTTCCATCGCGTCGGCGACCTTCCGGACGGACTTCTCGGTCGGCTTCTCGGTGAGCAGTTCCTCCACCGCGATCAGGTCGTACTGGCGGCTGCGGCGCGGGTTGAGCCGGTGGGCGTTGGCTTCGGTCAGTGCCTGCCAGGCCGGATGATCGGCCAAGTCGTTGTCGGTGTTGGTCCGCACGAAGGCCGTCAGGTCGGCGGCGGAGGCGAAGCCGTACAGGTCTTCGTCCTTGCCGAGGAACGCCTCCCACTCGTCGCCGGAGTCGCGCCAGCGCGGCGCCCACAGGGTGTAGCGGTCACCAGCGGTCACTGCAACGCGGATCGGTACGAGGTCAGCTGCCATGCGGCACAGAGTAACGAGGCACCCCCAGGGCTCGGGAGCCGGGATTAGCGCCGGGATCAGCGGCGTGGCGACCCTGCCGTCCAATTTGAGAATCCTGAATTCTCTGTGGTGGGTATTGGCGCGATATTCATCAGATGGTTAGGGTCGTATCGCTGGGAACTGTGAGCCAGGACACAGCTCGGGGGTCGGGGAGGCCGTCATGACGACAGAACGGTTACGCCCGCTGGGCGCGATGGTGTTGACGGTGCTGTGCGCCGTCGTGCTGGGCGTGACGTCGATGGTGTCGTCGGTGCTCGGGTACGGGCTGGACCAACTGACCGCCCGACTGCGGCTGCTGGCCGACGAGGGCTGGATCATGAGCGGCACAGGTGTGCCCGACCCCACCGTCGGTCCCTACATCAGTCAGATCCTCGCGAACTACCTGCAGCCGTCGTCGCCGCTGTTCCCCGGTCAGCCGACGTTTCTCGGTTATGACTTCCAGGGCCTGGTCACCCCGGAGCAGTTCTGCCCGTTCGTGTGCATTCCCGGTCAGCCGCCGCTCAACTTCGGCCAATCGCTGAACGCCGGCGTGGGCGAGCTGAATCAGGCGATCCAGCCGCAGCTTCTGGCCGGCGACAACGTCACGGTGTTCGGGTACTCGCAGAGCGCCGCCATCGCATCCATCGAGATGAACAACCTGATCGCCAACGCCGGCACCGCGGGCAATCCGACCCTGGATCAGCTGGGCAATCTGCACGTCGTTCTGATCGGCGACCCCAACAACCCGATCGGCGGAATTCTGGACCGGTTCCAGTTCCCTGACGATCAGCACCTGCCGTTCGTCAATATCCCGCTGAGCCTGGCGCCCACTCCCACCGAGCACATATCGACCGATATCTACACCGGTGAATATGACGGCTGGGCCAATTTCCCGCGGGACCCGACCAACATCCTGGCCGTGATCAACGCCCTGATCGGCATCACCACCGTGCACCCGTACTACCCGGATTACAGCGCCGACCAGTTGGCCGCTGCCATCAATATCGGCACCATCGGCGACGCCAACTTCTTCATGATTCCGGAGAATCTCCCGATCCTGCAGTTCATGTACAACGGCGGGATTCCCGGACAGTTCTTCGGCGACTTCTTCTCCCCGTGGGCCAGGCTGGCCATCGACTGGGGCTACGGCAATGCCGGAGATCCGGCCGTCAACGGGCTCTACCGGATTCCGGCCGGCGAGTTCATCAGCGGCAGCCCCTACCAGCAGGCGTTCGGGGTGGCCGGGGGACCGTGGGCGATGACCCCGACCGGAGAGCTCTATGACGGCTCGGGGACCATGGGCCTGTTCTCGAAGATGGACCCGCTACAGATGCTGGCCGGTACCCAGAACGCGCTGATCCAGAGCCTGGTCGGTCCGTGGGCCAATGTCGCGGCCGCCGCCAGCGGGGGCGCCCTGTCGGCCGGTGACATCAGCACCATCAGCGGCATCACCGACTTTCTGCAGATGATCACCGGCTACGACCTGGTGAACTCGGTCGACAAGTTCATTCTCGACGGGTGGACCAGCCTGGCCAATTCGCTGGACCTGGGCGATGTGCTGGGCCCCGACGCCGTGCTGAGTGGGGTGGGTATCCCCGGCGACGGGCTGCTGGCGTTGGTCGGGGCGGGCTTCGACATCTTCAACACCTTCGGCGCATAACGCTCGTCGGACGCCGGCAGTTGAGCACTGCGCATTCCATTTGACAACGCCCGTTTTCTCATTCAAGGTAAACCCTTGAATCCTTAAATTCGCCTGACAAAGATGTGTCTGGTTATTAGGCGGAACACAGTTCGGCAAATGGCGCGACGAGACGACCCAGGAGGTCTGTGATGACGGCGAAGCGACTGCATCCGCTGGCGGCAACAATGTTGGCCGCGCTGTGCGCCGCCGTCCTGGGTGTGTCCGCGCTGCTGCCTCCGGCGCTGGCGCTCCGGCTGGAGAAGCTGGTCGCCGACATCTCGCTGCTGGCCGGCGAGGGCTGGATCATGACCGGCACCGGCCAGGCCGACCCGACCATCGGCAACTACATGGATGTGGTGCGGGCCTTCTACCTGCAGCCCACAGCGCCGTGGTTCTCCGGGCAGGCGATGTTCCCCGACTACACGTTCGAAGGGCTGGTCACCCCGGAACAGTTCTGCCCGATCGTCTGCCAGCCGTTGCCGGTCCCGCAGCTGAACTTCGCGGACTCGCTCGCGGTGGGCGCCGCCAGCCTCGACGCCGCCATCCGCCCGCAACTCGAGGCCGGCGAGGACGTCACGGTGTTCGGCTACTCGCAGAGCGCGGTGGTCTCCACCCTGGCGATGCAGAAGCTGCTCGCCGACGCGCCCGGTGGCTCCTACGACCCGGACAACCTGCACTTCGTGCTGATCGGTGACCCGAACAGCCCGATCGGCGGCATCTTGAGCCGGCTGGACTTTTCCGCCGGTTTGGACGGGGGCATGCAGCACATCCCGTTCCTCGGCATTCCGGTCGGTATCGGCGCGGGTCCGACCGACTTCTCGGCCAGCGTCTACAGCACCGAGTACGACGGTTGGTCGAACTTCCCGCGGGAATTCACCAACCTGGTGGCCGTGCTCAACGCCCTGATGGGGATTATGGCGGTGCACGGCGCCTACTTCGACGACAACCTCGGCAACGCGATCGACCTCGGCTCGATCGGGGCCAACGACTTCTACATGCTGCCCACCGCTGAGTTGCCGATCCTGGGGCCGCTCTATGGGCTCGGCGACATCGGCAGGTTCGTCGCTGACGCCGTGGCGCCCATCCTGAAGACGACCATCGACTGGTCCTACGGCAACCCCGGTGCCCCGGGCGCCGGCATCACCGTCAACGGTGTCGACCCGATCGCCGCGGCCGGCCCCTGGGCGGTCACCGCGACCGGCCACCTGTCGGACGACACCGGTGTCGCCGGGTTCCTGCTGCGGATGGACCCGCTCCAGATGCTGGCCGGCATGCAGTACGCCGGCGTGCAGAGCCTGACCAACACCATCAACCACCTGCTGGACTTCGCCGGGCAGGACCCGTTGTCGCAGTCGATCGTGGACACGCTGCTGACCGGCTACAACTTCACGATCGGCCTGGACCAGGCGCTGCTCACCGGCTGGCAGGACCTGGCGACCCAGTGGAACGTCCTCGACGTGCTGGGGCCGGACGCCATCTTCAACGGGGCGCCGCTGATCTCCGCGCAGCCGCTGCTGGACCTGGTCGGACTGGGCTTCAGCATCGTCAACTACTTCGACGCCTGATCCGGTGTCCCGCCGGCGTCCGCTGGGGGCAGTACTGCTCGCAGCGGCGTCGGTGCTGGCGGTCACCGTTGGGGTGCAGCCCTGGCAGGGTTCCCAGCAGGACGTGGCGCTGCTGGGGGCCGAGGGCTGGATCATGGGGCCGACCAGCATTCCCGACCCCACGGTCGGCGGCTACCTGGAGGCGGTGCTGCAACGGTTCCTGCAGCCCGCCTCGCCGTGGTTCCCCGGGCAACCGACGTTCCCCGGCTACCGGTTCGAGCCCCTGGTCACCCCCGAACAGTTCTGCCCGTTGGTGTGCCTGCCTCCGCCGAACCCCTATCTGACCTTCGCCGAGTCGGTGGCCCGCGGTGTCGACATCCTGCACAACGCTCTTGAGCCGCAACTGCGGGACGGCGATGACGTCACGGTGTTCGGCTACTCGCAGAGCGCCACCATCTCCACCCAGGAGATGATCAACCTGCTCGCGGGGGCTTCCGGCGGCGCCGGTCTTGACCCCGACAATCTGCACTTCGTGCTCGTCGGCAACCCCAACAATCCGCTCGGGGGAGTCCTGACCCGCTTCCCCGCGTATCCACTGCTGGGCGACCAGCCGGTGCACCTGCCGTTCTTGGGCATCCCACTGAGCATCGGGCCTACGCCGACCAGCGGATTCGACACCGACATCTACACCGGCGAATACGACGGTCTGGCCAACTTCCCGCAGGATCCGGGCAACCTGCTGGCCATGATCAACGCGCTGATCGGCACCGCGACGGTGCATTTCTCCTACGTCGACTTCGACAACCTCTCCGACACAGTCGATCTCGGCAGGATCGGCGACACCGACTTCTACCTGATCCCGCAACAGCTGCCGATCCTCTGGCCGATCTATGCCCTCGGCGACGTCGGCAAGGTGATCGGCGACACCCTGGCGCCGGGACTCAAACTGGTCATCGACTGGGGATACGGCAATCCGGGCGACCCGTTTGTCGGCGTCAACGGAACCAACGCCGTCGGGCCCTGGGCGGTCACCGCGAGTGGTCAACTGGCCGAGGGATCCGGTGTGGCCGGGTTCGTGTCGCGGATGGATCCGCTGCAGATGCTGGCCGGCTTGCAGTACGCCGCGGTGCGCAGCTTCGTCGACCCGGTCAACGACCTGCTCGGCTTCGCCGGACGAGATCCGCTGCCGGATTCGTTCGTCGAGGCGCTGCTGGCCGGCTACCACTTCACCAACGAGGTGGACGCCTATCTGCTGGGTGCGTGGAACGAGTTGGCCGTGTCGCTGGATGTCATCGAATGGCTCGGACCGGACGCGGTATTCAACGGGGAACCGTTGATCTCGCTTGCGCCGATGCTCGAGGCGGGCGCCGTGGTCTTCGAGATCCTCAACTTCCTCGGCGCATGACCCGTAGGGTCGCAGGCGTGGAAATGCGCGTCGTCGACCACCCGCTGGCCGCGGCGCGGCTGACCACGCTGCGCGACGAGCGCAGCGACAGCGCGACGTTCCGGTCGGCGCTGAGCGATCTGACCTGGATGCTCGTCTATGAGGCCACCCGCGACGCAGTCCGCGAACCGGTCCGGGTGCGCACCCCGCTGGCCGACACCGTCGGGGCGCGGCTGGCCAGGCCACCGCTGCTGGTGCCGGTGCTGCGCGCCGGGCTGGGCATGGTCGATGCCGCGCACGCGCTGATCCCGGAAGCCCAGGTCGGGTTCGTCGGCGTGGCCCGCGACGAGACCACCCACCTTCCGGTGCCGTACCTGGCGTCGCTGCCGGCGGATCTGAGCGACCGGCCGGTCATGGTCCTGGACCCGATGTTGGCCACCGGCGGCTCACTGGTGCACACGCTGGGACTGCTGGGTGAGCGCGCCGCCACCGACATCACCGTGCTGTGCGTGGTGGCCGCGCCGGATGGCGTTGCGGCGCTGGAGAAAACCGAGCCCCGGGTTCGGCTGTTCACCGCGGCGGTCGACGAGCGGCTCAACGACGACGCCTTCATCGTGCCTGGCCTGGGGGATGCGGGCGACCGGCAGTTCGGGCCGCGCTGAGCTACCAGGCGCGCACCGCGTCGGCGACGGCCTGGCGCACCCGCTGTGCCTCGGCGCGATCCCCGGCAAGGTCATCCGAAGGCGGCCGCGCGACCTCGAGGTAACACTTGAGCTTCGGCTCGGTGCCCGAGGGTCGCACCACCACCCGCACCGAGGTGCCGTCGCGCTCGCCGGTGAACTCCAACGCGTCGGTGACCGGACCGCGGCGGTACAGCAGATCGGTTGCGGCGACGGTGAAACCGGCCAGCATGCCCGGCGGGGCGGCGCGCAGCCGTGTCATCACCTCGGCCGCTTCGTCGATGTCCGCCACCCGGCGCGTCACCGCGTCGGTGACGTGCACGCCGTGCCGGCGGGCCAACTCGTCGAGCTCCCCGATCACCGAAGTGCCCCGGTCGCGCAGCGCCGCCACCAGATCGCAGGCGAGTACCGCGGTACTGATGCCGTCCTTGTCGCGGACTGCATCCGGGTCGACGCAGTAACCGATCGCCTCCTCGTAGGCGTAGACCAGGACCGTGCCCTGCTGCCCGATGGGCGGCATGTCGGCGCGCGCCAGCCACTTGAACCCGGTCAACGTCTCGACGTGGCGAGCCCCATGATGTTGTGCGATATCCGCCAGCATCTGTGACGAGACCACGCTGCTGGCCACCACCGCGTCCGCCGTCCGGCCGGGTGAAAGTCGTGAAAGCAGATAATCGCCAAGGAGCCAGCCGGTTTCGTTGCCGGTCAGCATCCTCCAGCCGTCCGAACCCGGAACGCCGACGGCGCACCGGTCGGCATCGGGATCCAGGGCGATCGCGATGTCGGCGCCGGTGTCGGCGGCCAACTTCAGCAGCTCATCGGCGGCACCGGGCTCCTCCGGATTGGGGAACGCCACCGTGGGAAAATCCGGATCCGGATCGAATTGGCTTGTCACGGTGTGGATATCACGGAAACCGGCGGCGCGCAACGCCGCGACCGCCGTTGCTCCGCCCACCCCGTGCAGCGGGGTCAGTGCCACTCGGACCTGCCCGCGGTGCCGCCGGACCATCGCGGCCCGCCCGATGTAGCGCGCCAACAGTTCCTCTCCGCCGGGCGGGACGGGGCGTCGGGCGATCTGATCAGCCGGGGGAGCAGAGGCCATCGCCGCTTCGATGTCGGCGTCGATCGGCGAGACGATCTGTACGCCGCCGTCGAAGTACACCTTGTAACCGTTGTCCGCGGCCGGATTGTGCGAGGCGGTGATCTGGATGCCGGCCGCGGCGCCGGTCTCGCGTACCGCAAACGCCACCACCGGTGTCGGCAGTGGATCGGGCAAACGCAGCACCGAAAAGCCCGTGGCGGCAAGCACTTCGGCGGTCGCCATCGCGAAATCCTCAGAGCCGTGGCGCGCGTCGCGGCCTACCACCACCGTGGAGCCGGCGCGTCGGTGCGCGATGAGTACCTGGGCCACCGCCCAACTGGCGCGCAGCACCACGGCGAGGTTCATCGCGTCCGGGCCGCCCCGCACCGGGCCTCGCAGGCCGGCGGTTCCGAATCGCAGCGGGGCCGCGAAGCGGGCCGCCAACTCGCCGGGGCTGCACGTGCTGAGTTCGGCGGCGGTCACCGGGTCGGGGTCGTGGGCGATCCAGTCCTCGGGGTTCACAGCCGGGTCACGACGTCGGCGAGCAGCGCACCCATCCGGGCCGCCGACTCCCGGCCGGCAGCCAGCACCTCGGCGTGGCTGAGCGGCTCGCCGGTGATCCCGGCTGCCAGGTTGGTCACCAGGGACAGGCCCAGCACCTGCGCGCCGGCCGCCCGGGCAGCGATCGCCTCGTGCACGGTCGACATGCCCACCAGGTCGGCGCCCAGGGTGCGCAGCATCCGGATCTCCGCCGGAGTCTCGTACTGCGGGCCGGGCATTCCGGCGTAGACGCCCTCGGCCAGCGTCGGGTCGACCTGCATGGCCAGGGCACGCAGCGCCGGGGTGTAGGCGTCGACCATGTCGACGAAATGCGCGCCCTGCAGCGGCGATCGTCCGGTCAGGTTCAGATGATCGCTGATGAGCACCGGCTGGCCGACCTCGAAGCTGTCGCGCAGACCGCCGGCCGCGTTGGTCAGCACCACGGTGTTCGCCCCCGCCGCGACGGCCATGCGCACCGGGCGCACCACGTCGGCCAGCTCGTGGCCTTCGTAGGCGTGGATTCGGCCGACCAGCACCAGCACCCGGTGGCTGCCGATCGCCATCGACACGACTTCGCCGGTGTGTCCTGCCGCGGTCGGTGAACTGAATCCGGGCAGGTCGGCCATCGGCAGGCTCGCGGTGGGACTGCCCAGGGCCGCCACCGCGGGCGCCCACCCGGAACCGAGCACGATCGCCACGTCGTGGCTGTCGACGCCGGTGCGCCGGGCCACGACCCCCGCCGCCTGGGTTGCGAGCGGAACCGTCACAGCCCCTGAGCTTAGCCGTGCGCTGCGGTGCGATACTGCGTTAATGCCTGCAGCTGCCGCGTCCCATGCCGCTCAGGCATGGCTGGCCGCCAATGCCGACGAGCTGGTGGTCTGGCGACGGCACCTGCACCGCCACCCGGAGCTGAGCCGCCAGGAGTTCGCCACCACCCAGTTCATCGCCGAACGCCTGGCCGGAGCCGGCCTCAACCCCAAGGTCCTCCCGTCGGGCACCGGGCTGACCTGCGATTTCGGCCCGGAGGGCGTACCCCGGATCGCGTTGCGGGCCGACATCGACGCGCTGCCGATGGCCGAGCAGACGGGGGCGCCGTACGCCTCGATGGTGCCCGGGGTGACGCACGCCTGCGGCCATGACGCCCACACCGCGATCCTGTTGGGGGCCGGGCTGGCGCTGGCTTCGGCGCCGGAGCTGCCGGTCGGGGTGCGGCTGGTTTTCCAGGCGGCCGAGGAACTGATGCCGGGCGGAGCGATCGACGCGATCGCGGCCGGGGTGTTGACCGGGGTCAGCCGGATCTTCGCGCTGCATTGCGATCCGCGCCTGGAAGTCGGCCGGGTGGCCACCATCGCGGGACCGATCACGTCAGCGGCCGACACCATCGAGATCAGCGTCAACGGCCCCGGCGGGCACACCTCACGACCGCACCTGACCTCCGACCTGGTCTACGGGCTGGGAACCCTGATCACCGGGCTGCCGGGGGTGCTGTCGCGGCGCATCGACCCGCGCAACAGCACCGTGATGGTGTGGGGCGCGGTCAGTGCGGGCGCGGCCGCCAACGCGATTCCGCAGGCCGGCCGGCTGGCCGGAACAGTGCGCACCGCCAGCCGCGACACCTGGGTGGCGATGCAGGGCATCGTCGAGGACGCGGTGGCGTCGCTGCTGGCGCCGCTGAACATCGACCACACGCTGTACTACTACCGCGGGGTTCCGCCAGTGGTCAACGAAGAGGTGTCGACGCGGATGCTCACCCACGCGATCGAGGCCATCGGCCCCGGGGTGCTGGCCGACACCCGGCAGTCCGGCGGCGGTGAAGACTTCTCCTGGTACCTCGAGCAGGTACCCGGCGCGATGGGCCGCCTCGGGGTGTGGCCGGGCGCCGGGCCGCAACTGGACCTGCATCAGCCGACGTTCGATCTCGATGAGCGGGCGCTCGCGATCGGGGTGCAGGTGATGGCCGGCATAGTCGATCAGGCCGGGGCGCAGGCGAGCGCGAGCTAGCTTCCGGGTTTGATTCGGCGGTCCAGCTTCGCCTCTCCTCCGTCGAGGCTTGCTAACTGCCGGGCCCGATGTTGCGGGCCGGGCGGGTGCGTAGGTTGCGTACGTATTCGTCTGGTGCACCGGCGATCTGGGCCGCTTCGGCGACCACCCCCAGATAGCGTGCTGACGGCAGGCCGCGCTCCCAGGCGTCCACCACGTACAGCCAGGCCAGCACCGGCGTCGGTGCGGCGTCGGTGAGATCCGAAGTGATGCCGTCCACCCGGTCGACTCGGCAGCGGATCTTCTTGTGGATGCCGAAGTCCGAGCCTTCCCAGCTGTCCATGTTCTTCTCGTCCTCAGACGTCACGTCGTAGAGGACGACGAAGACGCTGGACTCCGGGTCCTCGACCACGGTGGCCAGGGCGCCTTCCCACCCGATGTCCTCGCCGGCGAACGTCAGTCGCCAGCCGCGCACCCAGCCGGTCCCGGTCATCGGCGAATGTGGTGCGCGCTGGAGCATCTGCTCGGGATGCATGTTTGACCCGTAGGCGGCGTAGAGCGGCACGGCAGAAAGCTTAAACGTCGCGTCGCCGATAGGTTAGTAGCTGTGACTTCTCCCTCCACGCGCATTGTGATCCTTGGCGGCGGCCCGGCCGGATACGAGGCGGCATTGGTGGCGGCGGCCCGCGGCTCGGAGGCCGCCACGGTGACCGTGGTCGACTCCGACGGCATCGGTGGTGCCTGCGTGCTGTGGGACTGCGTGCCGTCCAAGACCTTCATCGCCTCATCCGGGGTCCGCACCGAACTGCGCCGGGCCCCCCACCTGGGCTTCGACATCCATTTCACCGATGCCGAGATCGAGCTGGAGAAGATCCAGGACCGGGTCAAGACGCTGGCAGCGGCGCAGTCCGACGACATCAAGGCCCAGCTCGTCGCGGCCGGCGTCGAGGTGATCGCGGGTCGGGCGCAGCTGACCGACAAACATCACGGCCTGGCTCATCACCGGGTCGAGGTGACCGAACACGACGGGAGCCGGCGGGTGATCGAGGCCGACGTGGTGCTGATCGCGACCGGCGCCAGCCCGCGGGTGGTGCCCGGCGCCGAGCCGGACGGCGAGCGCATCTTGAACTGGCGTCAGCTCTATGACCTCAGCGCCCTGCCCGAACACCTGGTGATCGTCGGCTCCGGGGTGACCGGCGCGGAATTCGCCAACGCCTACACCGAACTCGGCGTCCACGTCACCGTGGTGGCCAGCCGCGACCGGGTGCTGCCGCATGAGGATCCCGACGCCGCCCGGGTCCTGGAGCGCTCCTTCGCCGAACGCGGCGTGACGCTGGTCAAGAACGCCCGGGCCGCCTCGGTGGCTCGCGACGGAGACGGGGTGCTGGTCACGATGACCGACGGGCGCACCGTGGCCGGCAGTCACGCCCTGATGACGGTCGGGTCGGTGCCCAACACCGAGGGGCTGGGCCTGGACCGGGTCGGGATCGAACTCGGGCCCGGGGGCTATCTGCCGGTGGACCGGGTGTCGCGGACCTCGGTGGCCGGGATCTACGCCGCCGGCGACTGCACCGGACTGCTGCCGCTCGCCTCGGTGGCGGCCATGCAGGGCCGGATCGCGATGTATCACGCATTGGGCGAGGCGGTACAGCCGATCCGGCTGCGCACGGTGGCCGCGGCGGTGTTCACCCGGCCCGAGATCGCCGCGGTCGGGGTGCCGCAGTCCCAGATCGACGATGGCACGGTGCCGGCCCGCACCGTGATGCTGCCGCTGCAGACCAACGCCCGGGCCAAGATGTCGCGGATGCGCCACGGTTTCCTCAAGCTGTTCTGCCGGCCGGCCACCGGAACGGTGATCGGCGGCGTGGTGGTTGCGCCGATCGCCTCGGAATTGATCCTGCCGATCGCGCTGGCGGTGCAGAACCGGATCACCGTCGCCGACCTGGCGCAGACGCTGGCGGTGTACCCGTCGCTGTCGGGCTCGCTCACCGAGGCCGCCCGCCGGCTGATGACACACGACGATCTGGACTGACGCCCCGACCCTGCGCCGAACGTGTACTCGGTGCGAGATCTGTCGGCGGATCTCGCACTGAGCACACGCTCGGCGGATGGGCGCGGCCCCTGCCGACCGGGAGCTGGTGGCCCGGGGAACCGCAGGACGAGCGGGGTTCGGAAATGCACGATCTATAGCGATATATGTGTCCGTATAGCGAAATGCTATTCATCGCTATACTTGGCTAGAAACGTCGGGAGGACGAGGCGCGATGGACCCGGTACTGAATCCGTATGCGCCTGGTGCGGGTCGGTTACCGGCGGCGCTGGTCGGTCGCGACAGCCAGTTGGACCGCTGGCGGATTGCCCTCGATCGCATTGAAGCCGGCCGGACCGCGCAACCGTTAGTGCTGTACGGCCTTCGCGGCGTGGGTAAGACGGTTCTGTTGACTCGATTCTTCAGCATTGCTCGCGATCGGAACTGGATCGTCGCCCAGGTTGAAGCCGGAACCGGGAAGTCGCTGCGAGAGGCGCTCGGGGAGGCGCTCCACGCCCCGCTGGCGGACCTGGCGCGTCCATCGGCAGGTAAGCGGCTGCTGAAAGGCCTCAAGACGGCCCTGAGTTTCAAAGCGTCCTACGACACCGGCGGCACCTGGACATTCGGTCTCGACCTCACTGAATCCGCGGGAGGTGGTGGCGCTGACACCGGCATGTTCGAGACCGATCTGCATAAGCTGGCCCTGGACCTGTCTGAGGCGGCGGAGGAAGAAGGCGTCGGGCTGGCAATACTCATTGACGAGGCGCAGGATCTCACGCCCGAAGAACTTGCCGCCGTCTGCTCCGTTGCGCACATCGCCGGGCAACGTGGCTGGGCCTGTACTTTCGCGCTCGCCGGGCTGCCGAGCCTGCCGCGGGTCCTGGCCGAGGCCAAGTCGTATGCGGAGCGGCTGTTCGTTTTCGAACGCATCGAACAGCTCGACCAGACTCTGGCGCGAAAGGCCCTTGTCAAGCCTGCGGAGCTTGAGAGTGCGCGGTGGGATGACGACGCCGTCACCTTGATCGTGCAAGAAACGTCTGGTTACCCGTACTTCCTTCAGCAGTTCGGGCAGGAGACCTGGAACGAGGCGATCGGACCGGAACTCACCTTGTCCGATGCCCGCGTAGGCGCGGCGCGGGGACGAGCCGCTCTCGACAGTGGGTTCTTCCGTGCGCGCTGGGACCGCGCAACTCGAGCTGAGCAGCGCTATTTGCGGGCGATGGCTGACGACGGTGACACCGGCAGCGCATCTGGAGACGTTGCTGCGCGGCTCGGACGAAGTGTCAACAGTTTCGGGCCGGTACGTGCAAACCTGATTGCCAAGGGGCTCATATTCGCTCCCGAACACGGTGTCGTAGCCTTCACGGTTCCTGGCATGGCCGACTTCATTCAGCGTCAACCCGATCCGTGACCCGTGTGACAAGCTCCTCGCGCCGTGAAGCCAACTTCACGCTCGGCGTCCGAAGAACCGACGAGTCGACCACGTAGCCTGGCAGACGTGGTCAGCCCCGAGATCGACGACACCTGGGACGGCGCGACGCTGAGCCCGGATCAACGAGCACAGGCCTGGCAGCGGCTGGGCGCGGAACAGTTCGACGTGGTGGTGATCGGCGGCGGCGTGGTGGGCGCGGGTTGCGCTCTGGACGCCGCCACCCGCGGCCTCAAGGTGGCCCTGGTGGAGGCCCGCGACTTCGCCGCCGGCACGTCGAGCCGCAGCTCGAAGATGTTCCACGGCGGCCTGCGCTACCTCGAGCAACTGGAGTTCGGGTTGGTGCGTGAGGCGCTGCACGAACGCGAGCTGTCGCTGACCACACTGGCCCCGCACCTGGTCAAGCCCCTGCCATTTCTGTACCCGCTGACCCGCCGGTACTGGGAGCGCCCCTACGTGGCGGCCGGCATCTTCCTCTACGACCAGTTGGGCGGCGCCAAATCGGTGCCTCCGCAACATCATCTGACCCGAGCCGGGGCGTTGCGGCTGGCGCCCGGGTTGAAGCGCAGCGCGCTGATCGGCGGGATCCGCTACTACGACACGGTCGTCGACGACGCCCGGCACACCCTGACCGTGGCCCGCACCGCTGCGCACTACGGCGCGGTCATCAGGACCTCCACCCAGGTGGTCGCGCTGCTGCGCGAAGGCGACCGGGTGACCGGGGTCCGGATCCGTGACTCCGAGGACGGCCGGGTCGCCGAGGTGCACGGGCACGTCGTGGTCAACGCCACCGGCGTGTGGACCGACGAGATCCAGGCGCTGTCGCGCCAGCGTGGCCGCTTCCACGTGCGGGCCTCCAAGGGCGTGCACATCGTGGTGCCGCGGGACCGCATCGTCTCGGAGGCGGCGATCATCCTGCGCACCGAGAAGTCGGTGCTGTTCGTCATCCCGTGGGGCACCCACTGGATCATCGGCACCACCGACACCGACTGGAACCTGGATCTGGCGCACCCGGCGGCGACCAAGGCCGATATCGACTACATCCTGACCCACGTCAACTCCGCGCTGGCCAATCCGCTGTCCCACGCCGACATCGAGGGTGTGTACGCGGGATTGCGGCCGCTGCTGGCGGGGGAGAACGACGACACCTCCAAGCTGTCCCGCGAGCACGCGGTGGCGGTGCCGGCGCCGGGCCTGGTGGCGATCGCCGGCGGCAAATACACCACCTACCGGGTGATGGGTGCCGACGCGATCGACGCCGCCGCCGAATTCATCCCGACGCGGGTGGCGCCGTCGATCACCGAGAAGGTGCCGCTGCTGGGCGCTGACGGCTATTTTGCGCTGGTCAATCAGGCCGAGCACGTCGGTGCCCGCCAAGGCCTGCACCCCTATCGGGTGCGTCACCTGCTGGATCGCTACGGCGAGCTGATCCACAAGGTGCTGGCGGTGGCCGACGGCCGGCCAGAGCTGCTGGACCCGATCGCCGAGGCGCCCACCTACTTGAAGGTGGAAGTCGCCTACGCGGCCGTCGCCGAGGGTGCTCTGCACCTGGAGGACGTGCTGGCCCGCCGGACCAGGATCTCCATCGAGTACGCCCACCGCGGGGTGAACTGTGCCCGCGAAGTCGCCGAGGTGATGGCGCCGGTGCTGGGTTGGGATGACGCCGCCGTGGACTGGGAGGTGGCCAACTACGCCGCCCGGGTGGAGGCCGAGATCTTGTCGCAGGAGCAGCCCGACGATGAGTCGGCGGATGCGTTGCGGGCGAGCGCCCCAGAGGCGCGAACCGAGATTCTGGAGCCGGTTCCGCTTAACTGAACTGTTTTTCAGGACCGATGACCATGGTTCGGGCGGGCTTCCCATGCATTTTGCCTGACATTGGGATTAACAAATGCTTTGACGCCTCCATGGAAGGACATTATTTTTTCCCTAGTCAGCGGGATCGCATCAGCGATTCCGGTGGGGGAAGGGGCGGGGAATGGCGGTTCACTTCATGGCTGCGGGCCCACCTGTGGGCGCGTCGAAGGGTGCCGCACTGGCCGCGGCCACCGTCCTGGCCGGTGCCGGTCTGCTCGGGGTCGGGACGGTCGGGCCGGAGATCGCCGGCGCGCCAATGGCCCCGGCAAACCACAGCGTGGTGCTGACGGCTTTCCCGACGTTCGCCGAGAGTCTGCAGAACCTGCTCAACACCATGGGCGTCGGTGACCTCAACCAGGTGCTCGCCGCGTTGGGTGACGTACCCGGGACCACCACACCGCTCAGCGTCACCTCGAACGTTTCGGACATGCTGGCCGCCTTCAACCCGGACGGCACGACCCTGGCCGGTGTCGGCAATATCTTCGGGATATCGATCACCGAGCCGCTCTACAGCGCCAATGCCGCGATCCCATCGCTGCTGGGCGCCGGCGGCGTGTGGATGGTGAACGGCGTGCCGATCGGCAACGTCGACCTCGGGGATCTGGTGAACGTCGCTCTCGGGGCCGGCGCCGGCACGCACTCGCTGACCGACCTGGCCAATGCGGTGGGCCTGGGCTCGATGCTGACTCAGTACGCGGGCATGATCACCACGCTGGGCCTGCCGAACCTGAACATCCTCAACTGCACCTTGTCGTGCGGCAATATCCTCAGCGTCAACACCCATCCCGATCTGACTGCCAACAGCTCACTGGTCGACTGGCTGAGCGGCATCCTGGGCAAGCCCACCACCGATATCACCCAATTTGTTGGTCTCATCAACCCCACCGCCACGGTTGTGCCGAACACCGCCTGGACGCTGGGCGAGTACCTGCACATCCTGCCCATCAGCACCGGTTCGACCACGATGATGGACGCCGCGACCCTGGCCCAGCTGTTCAGTCTGACGCCCACTCAACCCTGGGACCAGTACCTCGACGGCCTCCCGTTCGGCGGGACGCTGCTGGATCCGTCCGGCGAAACCTGGGGCACCCAGACGCTGGGCACGTTCCTGGCCAGCTTCCTGCCCGAGAGCAGCACCCTGGCGATCACCGGCGACACGCCGATCACCGACATCCTGGAGGCCTTCGGTCTGCTGAACTGGTAGCCGAGCAGCTCTCCTGCCCCCACACCCCGCAGCCGACCGGCTGCGGGGTGTGTCCTTTATTTTCGACTGCAGCGTGACAAATAGACGCGCCTGGTGCGATAGTCGCCCGCCCTATTGTGCGTATTTCGCACACTGCCGTAATGGGACGGTATTTCGGCGATATCAATTGCATACCGTTTGACGGATTTTTACGGATGTTAACGCCCATGAATATTTACGTTCCAGTCAAGTGCGGGCTCCGTGACCGGATTGCCTGAAAATTGTTGAGTAAGTTTCTTACGAAAAGGCGGGATTTCCGCTGTCCGCTGGAGCGGACCTGGTAGTACCCGGGTTTTGCTGTCTTGCTATTGAGCTGGGAAGTTCCTGGCAATATGGGTTGCTGACGCGAGAAAATTAATCCATGTAACCGTTGACACAAGGCTGAGTGCCACATAAGTTAATGAACGTTGTATGCATCACACCGTCATTTTGTTCGAACTCTGAAGGGGGCTGATATATGTCCACTATTTACGCTGTTGCCGCGCCGATGGAGACGCGTGGATTTTTGGCGAAAGCCGGCACACTCGCGGCCGGTACCGCATTAGCCGGTGCGGTTCTATTCGGCGGAACGGTCGTAGCGCCGACGATTACCGAAGGCCTCACCGCCTCGGTGCAACACGACATCATGCTGACCGCCACCCCGTTCCCGACTTTCACCGAGAGTCTGCAGAACCTGCTGGACACCCTGAAGTTCGGCAACATCGGTGAAGTGCTGGGCGCGTTCGGCACGGCGGCCAATCCCATTAACAGCGCCTCGGAGCTGAGTGCCCTGTTGTCATTGCTGAACCCTGGCCCCAACCCGCTGTCGCTCGACGACGCCACCGGACATCTGCTCTCCACCGACATCAGTGGATTACTGGCCACCGTGATGATCGCCGGCCCCAACAACACCGCAATTCCGCTGGGGACGGTACCGATCGATTCGCTGATCGGTGGATTCATCGGCGGTACCGGCGCCAACGAGAGCATCGGCGATGTACTGGGTGCCCTCGGGTTCGGCCCGTACGTCGGCCTGCTGGACCTGCCGTTCCTCAACTTGTCGCCGGTGGACACGGTGGGTAGCCTGCTCACCGAGTTCCTCGGGATCAAGCCGACTGACACGCTGAACGATCTGGTGATCGGTAGCGGGCAGACGCTGGGCAATGCCACCATCGGCGGCCTGCTGGGTATCAGCTCTACCGAGTTGGCCGCGGGCTGGGACACGTTCGTCGACAACATCAAGCTCGGCGGCACGATCATGAACCCGGACGGCACGGGAGTTCTGGGCGACGAGACCCTGGGCGCCCTGCTGACCGCCCTGCTGGGACCGGGGGCCACCGCGGTGACTGACGACACCACGGTGACCGACTTCCTGGCCGGCCTGGACATCTTCCATATGCTCGGCCTGACCTGAGTGAGGTAGCCCGCACCAAATAACGACACATCGGCCACAACCCCCGACGGTTGTGGCCGATGTGTCGTTGCGGGCCATGGTCATACTTGGGGCCATGGCTTCCCGCCGACGTCCCGCCCCGCTGCCGGTGCGCGACGGACTCGGCCCGGCCCGGTTGCGACTGCACGGCGGGCCGGTGGCCGATGAGCTGCGGGCCCGGTTCGGCACCGTCGCGACGGCGAAGCTGGCCGCCGGCGAGGTCGTGACCGCCGACGGCGTCGTCGTTGACGAAACGACCGTGCTGCCGGCCGGCGCCCACATCTTCTGGTACCGGGACCTGCCCGAGGAGGTGCCGGTCCCCTTCGCCATCCCGGTGCTGCACCGCGACGAGGACCTGGTGGTGGTCGACAAGCCGCACTTCCTGGCGACCATGCCCCGGGGCCGACACGTCGCCCAGACGGCGCTGGTGCGGCTCCGGCGCGAACTGGACCTGCCCGAGCTCAGTCCGGCGCATCGACTGGATCGGCTCACCGCCGGGGTATTGGTGTTCACCACCCGCCGCGAGCTACGCGGGCCCTATCAGACGCTGTTCGCCCGCGGCGCGGTGCGCAAGCAGTACCTGGCCCGGTCGTCCGCCGAGGCGGTGGGCGAGTTTCCGCAGCTGATCCGCAGCCGGATCGTCAAACGGCGTGGCTGTCTGCAGGCCCGAGAGGAAGCCGGTGAACCCAACGCCGAGACCTTCGTGGAGGAGCTGGGTGATCGTTGCTACCGGTTGACACCGCGAACCGGACGCACCCACCAGTTACGGGTGCACATGGCTTCGCTAGGTCTGCCGATCGACGGCGATCCGCTGTATCCGAAGGTCGTCGAGGTAGCCCCCGACGACTTCTCCGCCCCGCTGCGGCTGCTGGCGGTGCGACTGGAATTCGAGGATCCGTTCACCGGATGCCTGCGCTCCTTCACGAGCCGGCGCGCGTTTCAGCCGTGACCGACCCGGGTACAGCCACGTACGACGGAAACAGAAGCAGAGGGGAGTCTGATTCTGATGAATGCACACGGCAGGATGACGATCGCGGTGCTCGGCAGCGCGGCCATGCTGGTGGCGGCAGGCTGCAGCGGCGCCAAGGAAGAAGCGCCGACCAGCACCACCACGACGACGACGACCACAACCACCACGACCACCACCACGACCACGGAGCCGATGGCGCCAGAGCCTGTCCCAGGTGAGCCCGGATCCGAGTACCCGGGCCCCGAAGCCCCCGGCGGCCCGACCGGTGGTGAGGGTGAGATTCCCGGTGGCCCGACCGGCGGCGGTGGCCTCGGTGGCGGGAGCGGTCACATTCGCGGCGGCCCCAGCAGCTGGGGAGGACCCGGTGGCATCTGACCTCACTGCTGGCACAACGGGCACCAGAACTTGATGCGTTCGGCGCCGCGGTCGAAGTCCACGCGGGTGCCGCAGCGCCGGCACGGCAGCCCGGCCCGGCCGTATACCCACAGTTGCCGGCCACGCCGGGTGTCCCCGGTGGTGCAGCGGGTCCATCGCAGCCGATTCGCCCACAGCATCTCCCGGGCCCGCGACACCAACCGGACCGGATCGGCCAGTGCGGCGACCGGCGTCGTCGGCAACCGTCCGACCACGAAGCACAATTCGTTGCAGTAGACATTGCCGATACCGGCCAGCACGGACTGATCCAACAGCGCCGCCGCCAACGGGCGCTGCGGATCGGCGAGCAGGTTGGCGGCGGCCGTGTCCGGATCCCAGTCGGGGCCAAGCAGATCCGGGCCCAGATCGGCGACCGGCTCGCCGTCGTGGTCACGATCGAGCACCTCGAGCGTTCCCAGATCGATGCCGACGGCGTGAACGTCGTCGGCCTCCAGGATGATTCGCACCCGATGATCGACCGGCTGATTTCCGAGCCGCCAACTGCCGTCCATCTTCAGATGCGAATGGATGCTCGCGGGGCCCACCCGGATGAACAGGTGCTTACCCCGGCTGATGACCTGATCCACCCGCTGACCGGTCAGGTCGACGGTTGCGTAGCGGGGGACTCGGATATCGCAGCGGGTCAGGATCTTTCCCGCCAATGCGGCGCCGAGCACCGCGGCGGTGTGGAAGACGGTGTCGCCCTCGGGCATCAGCGCAGCCGCAATCCGCGCGGCGTACGGGAGAACCCGGCGCCCGACAGCGCCGCCAGCGTCGGCGAGTCGCGCAACTCCAGCACCGTGACGCCGTCCACCCGCTCGATCAACAACCCGTCCACCCGGCGGTCGGCGATCAGCCCGGCCAGCGCACCCGCGGCGGCCCGCTGCGCCTCGACGGCGTCCTCGCCAGCGGCGAAGTTCAGCAGCGACCGCCCGCCCCGCTCGACGAACCACACCAAGGCGCCGTCGACCAGCACCACCAGGGCTCCCGCCTTGCGGCCCGGCCGGGCCGACCCGGGATGTGCCGGCCAACTCAGTGCGGCGCCATACGGATTGGCCGGGTCCGCGGCGGCCAGTGCCACCGCGTGATACTCGGGCCGGGCCGGGTCGACACCGTCGAGGTAGCCGCGCAACCGGTCCACGGTCGAGGCGAGCGCGAACTGGGCGGCGCCCAGCGACTCCACGAAGTAACCGCGCTGGCATCGCCCGGCCTCCTCGAACGCGGTCAGCACCTTGTACAGGTTGGCGAATCCGCCGGGTACGGCCTCGGCGGCCACCGCGCCGCGGGTCAGCACCCCGTAGCGATGCAGCAGCAGCTCTGCCCGGTGGTGGGCACGCAGTGTCGAATCCGGTTCCGGCGCGGGCAGTATCGACCAGCGTCCGGCCACGGCGGGATCGGTGGCCCGGTGGGGGTACCTCCCGCTTGCGGGGGAGGCGGCGTGCGCGACGCTGTAGCGGCTCAGTCGGGGCGGACGTCTGGTGCGGTGCGCCGGCGTGGCACGCCGGGTGCCGGCCAACACCGCTCGCACCGGAGCGAAGGTGTCGCCGGTGACCCAACCGGCCCAGATCAGCTCCCACAGCGCGGTTTTCAGCTCGGCCTCGTTCGCGCCGTCGCCGAGCTGGCGGAAGAAGAACGCACCGCCGCCCCCCATCGCATCCAGGATCGCCCGATGCGGGTCGCCGAATTCGATCTGCGCTCCCTGGGTCAACGTCAACGGCGCCGAATCGGCGGTGTGGAAGGTGATCCAGCCGTCCGCCGCGGGCGCGTTGCCGGCCGGGGCACCCGCTCCCGACCAAAGCACCTCCCCGGTGGACAGCAGCTCGTCGAGCATCGCCGGGGAGTAGTCGCGCACCCGTGGGCCCAGGATCAACGGCTCGATCGCCGATGCGGGCAGTGGCACCCCCGCCAGCTGTTCGATCACCCCGGCCAGCCCGGCGATCCCCTCGGCACCGGCGGCGCCGTGGGTGCCGAGGTGCTGCCAGGACGGCAGGAAACGCGCGTAGGCGGGGGTCGACACCGGCTCGATCGCCGAACGCAGCGCCGCCAGCGACCGGCGCCGCAGAATCCGCAGCACGTCGGCGTCGCACCACTGATCGCCCGAAGTGTCCGGCAGGTCCGCGAATTCGCCGCGCACCACCCGTCCGTCGGCGGCCAGCCGGCCCAGCGTGTCTGCCGCCACCCGCACGCCCAACCCGAACCGGTCCGCGGCCTGCCCGGTGGTGAACGGCCCATGGGTGCGGGCGAAGCGGCCCAGCAACTCGCCCAGCGGGTCGGTGACCGGATCGGTGAAACCGGCCGGCACCCCGGGCGGCACCGCCACCCCGATGCCGTCGCGCAGCCGGCCGATGTCCTCGATCGCCACCCACCAGTGATGCCCGGCGAACGACACCGTCAACACCCGCCGGGCGGCCAGCAGGTGCTCCAACCAGCCCGACACGTCCACTGCACCGGCCCTGGCCGCCACCTCGTCGGCGGTGAGCGGGCCCAGCAGCCGCAGCAGGTCCGCCACGCCCTCGGCGTCGCGGGCCGCCTTCTCCGGGGTCAGGTGCTGCAATTGGGCGGCCACCGCGGTGACTACGTCGGGATCGAGCAGCTCGCGCAACTCGACCCGGCCCAGCAGCTGCGCCAGCAGGGTGGGATCGAGTGCCAGAGCCGCCGCGCGGCGCTCGGCCAGCGGACTGTCTCCCTCGTACATGAATGCGCCGACGTAACCGAACAACAGCGACGCCGCGAACGGCGACGGCGTGGCGGTCTCGACCTGCACCACCCGCACCCGGCGTTGCGCGATTCGCTCGATCAGGCCAGTCAACGCCGGCACGTCGTAGACGTCCTGCAGGCACTCCCGCACGGTTTCGAGCACGATCGGGAACGTCGGGTATCTGCGTGCCACATCGAGCAATTGGGCCGCTCGCTGGCGCTGCTGCCACAGCGGTGTGCGCCTGCCGGGGTTTCGGCGCGGCAGCAGCAGCGCCCGGGCCGCACATTCGCGGAACCGACTGGCGAACAAAGCCGAGCCACCCACCTCCGCGGTGACCACCGGCTCGATCTCGTCCGCGTCGAACATGAACAGGTCCGCGCCGGGCGGACCGGTATCGGCGTCGGGAATCATGTCGGGCAACCGCACCACGATGCCGTCGTCGGAGGCGGTCGGCTTCTCGTCGATGCCGTAGCGGTCCCGCAGTCGCCGGCCCACCGCCAGCGCCCATGGTCCGTGCACCCGTAGCCCGTAGGGCGAATGCAGCACCACCCGCCAGTCGCCGAGCTCGTCACGGAACCGTTCCACCACCAGGGTGGTGTCGGACGGGACGGTTCCTGCGGCGCAGCGCTGGTCGTCGAGCAGTCGCCACAGGTTGTCCACGGCGTAGTCGTCGAAACCCAGTCTTGCGCAACGAGCGTCGAACGCCTCCCGGTCGAGCCCGGCCAGCTCACCGGTGAAGGCGCCGACCGCGGCACCCAGTTCGGCGGGCCGGCCGACCCCGTCGCCGTGCCAGAACGGCAGCCGGCCGACCTGGCCGGGGGCCGGGGCGACCAGCACCCGGTCATGGGTGATCTCGGTGATACGCCAGCTGGTGGCGCCCAGCGAGATGATGTCGCCGGGCCGGGATTCGTAGACCATCTCCTCGTCGAGTTCGCCCACCCGGGAGGGCTTCTGGGCGCCGGCCAGAAACACCGCGAACAGTCCGCGATCGGGGATCGCGCCGCCGGAGGTGACTGCCAGCCGCTGCGCGCCGGGCCGGCCGGTCAGGGTGCCGGCGTCGCGGTCGTAGACCAGACGGGGCCGAAGCTCGGCGAACTCGGTCGACGGGTACTTGCCGGAGAGCAGGTCCAGGGTCGCTTCGAACACGTTGCGCGGCAAGGTGGCGAACGGCGCGCTGCGCCGCACGGTGTCGAACCAGGCGTCGGCGTCCAACGGCTCCAGAGCGGCCGCGGCAACAGTGTGCTGGGCCAGGATGTCCAGCGGATTGGCCGGCACCGACAGGGTCTCGATCTGGCCGGCCAGCATCCGCTGCACCGAGACGGCGCAACCGATCAGATCCGTGCGGTGCTTGGGAATCAGCACGCCCCGTGAGATCTCACCTACCTGATGCCCGGCCCGCCCGATGCGTTGCAGGCCGCTGGCCACCGACGGCGGCGCCTCGATCTGGATGACCAGATCGACCGCACCCATGTCGATGCCCAACTCCAGGCTCGAGGTGGCGACCACCGCCCGCAGCCGTCCGCTTTTCAGGTCCTCCTCGACCGCGGCTCGGGTCTCCTTGGACACCGAGCCGTGGTGGGCCCGCGCCAGTGGTACCTGTCCGTCCGGGTCGTCGTCGTGACGATCCGCGTGAATCTCGTTGAGCCGCGCGGTCAATCGCTCGGACAGCCGGCGTGAGTTGGCGAAGACGATCGAGGAGTGGTGCGACTCGATCAGGTCGACGATGCGCTCCTCGACCTCGGGCCAGATGGTGCCCTCGGCCGGGCTAGCCATGTCGGGTACCGGTACCTGCACGGTCAGCTCGAATGTCTTTGCCGCCGGCGGCGCCACGATCCTGGTGGGCGCCTGCCCGGACAGGAACCGGGCGACCTCTTCGGGCGGTCGCACGGTGGCGCTCAACCCGATGCGCTGGGCCGGGGTGTCCAGTAGTGCGTCGAGGCGCTCTAACGACACTGCCAGGTGGCTGCCGCGTTTGGTTCCGGCCACCGCGTGCACCTCGTCGATGATCACCGTCTGGACGCCGGCCAGGGCCTCACGCGCTGCCGATGTCAGCATCAGGAACAGCGACTCCGGGGTGGTGATCAGGATGTCCGGCGGCTTGGCGACCAGCTCGCGGCGCTGCGCGGGGGAGGTGTCGCCGGAGCGCACCCCGACCGTGATGGCAGGCGCTGGCTGGCCGCGATGCTCCGCGACCCGGCCGATTCCGGCCAACGGGGTGCGCAGGTTGCGCTCGACATCGACCGCCAGGGCCTTGAGCGGCGACACGTACAGCACCCGGGTGGCTCTCGCCGATTCCGAGCCCCGCGCGACCAGCTGATCGAGCGCCCACAGGAAAGCGGCCAGCGTCTTGCCGGATCCGGTGGGTGCCACGACCAGGGTGTTGTGCCCGTCGGCGATCGCGGACCAGGCCTGCTCCTGCGCGGTGGTGGGCGCGGTGAAGGTGCCGGTGAACCAGTCCCGGGTCAGCGCCGAGAACCGGGCCAGCGGGGCTTGGGTTTCTGGGCTCACCCAGCCATGGTGCCAACTGTGTGGCCGCGATGCCGGGTACTGCGGTTTTGTGTTCCACGTTGGCGGGTATCTGCCAGGAGCGGCTGCGGGGAGCGGAGTTTGGCTGCCCTGGTAAACGGGAACCCCTCGGCGAGCCCGCCGGTGAGTGTCCGGCGCCCGAAAAAGGAGAGGTGGCCGAGTGATGTCTGGCCTTACGAGATTGGCCGCCGCGAGCGGGGGCGCCGCGTTGGCGCTGACTGCCGGCCTGGCAGTGGCGTCCGCCGATCCGGCCACCGATCCGGCCGTCAACACCACGTGCAGTTACTCGCAGGTCGTGGCTGCCATGAACGAGCAGTCACCGGGGATTGCCGCACAGTTCAACGCGACGCCGGCCGCGCAGTCCTGGTTGCAGAATTTCCTCGCCGCGCCGCCGCCACAGCGACAACAGATGGTCGATGAGGCCCAGGACTCGCCGGACGCCGCCCAGTACGTCGCGCTTTTCGGCCCGCTGGCTAGCACCTGCGACAAATTCTGAGTTCGCTCGACCGGCTTGGTCGGGGATCGACTCGTGTGCGACACCCCAAACGTGAATCGCCTTGACGCAGAGTTCTTCAGCGCGGACGGTGGGGGACATGGAACGCCGCACGCCATCACTGTCCGGTCCCGGCGGCGACCGGTTGGGGCAAGAGGACGAGGAGGTGCGCACGGCGATTCGATTCGCCGGCGTGATCACCGCCGCCGGTGTGATGTTCGTTGTGCTGGCGACATTCTGGGCCGGTTCCTGCGACCCCGTGTCGGCCACCGTTGCGTGCGGGCGGCCTTACCGGACGGTGCTCGGTCTGGGCGGGCCGGCGATCCTGGCCGGTGGCGGCCTGCGGGCATTCCTGCGGACCTATCAGGTGTGGCGCGCACGTGGCACCTGGTGGGGCTGGCAGGGCGCCGGCTGGTTCCTTATGTCATTGATGCTGTTCGTCCTGATGATGAGCGCCCCACCGATCATCGGTATGGGCTGATCACGCGCAGGTCACAGATTTACTGCGAGATACCTGTGAAGCATCTGGAAAGCGAACCTGAAACGCAACACATCGGCCTACGATAGATTTCGGGCGGGCGCAGGTCGGACTTACCGAAGACAATCTCCTGGGCACGCCTTCCGGATTGGCCGGACGATTCAGGAGAGGAACTGCAAATGGGCGATACATTTCACGACCCTGTTGACCACGTCCGGACGACTCGACCGCATGCCGGCCGCGCCGTCATCGACGTGATGGGCTGGCCTGGCTATGCGCTGCTGGTGGTAGGGATGGTCACCGGGATCGCCTGCCTCACCGCGTTCGGGACCGGACACGACCGCCAGGGTGTGGAGGTGGCCGCCGTCGCGGTGATTGCCGCCGCACTGGGCGCACTGTGGCTGGTCATCGAACATCGCCGGATCGGCAAGGTGAATCATGAGTGGCACCTGGCCCACCCTGAGGTGCATCGGCAGCACTCCACCAGTTGACCCTGAGATGTCAAGCGGCCCGGTTGGTTTTTCCAGCCGGGCCGTTTGCGTCTCACTGTCGAAAATAGTCGAAATTGATGGTTGAATGCGCTGGTGACCGGGTATAGACACCCCCATGACTGATCTCCGGGCAGCCGGTCATGCGCTGTTGACCATTGCGAGTCACAGCGGCACCTGCGACGGTGCGGGCAGGTGACGTTCGTGACCAGTCGATTGGCGCTCAGCAGCAGCAGTGGTCTCGGTCCGATTTCGCCGGGAGGCTCAATGACCGACATTCAGAGCGCGCGGATCCCACGGCCGTGCAGCGAACGGGCCGTCGAACTGCGGGTGACCCCGCGACTCGAGAGTCTGGCGGTGGTACGCATGTTGGTCGGTGCGATCGCCACATTCGAGGACCTCGACGTCGACAAAGTAGCCGACCTGCGACTGGCGATCGATGAGCTGTGTACCCTGCTGATCCGCTGCGCGACACCGGATGCGACGTTGACAGTGGTTATCGATCCGCATGACGACGATGTGACGATCGAGGCCTCGGCCGCCTGCGACGGCGCCGAAGTGCTGTCGCCGGGAAGTTTCAGTTGGCACGTGCTCACGTCGCTGGTGGACGATGTGCGGACGTTCCGCGATGGTCACGAAAGCGGAAGCCCGGTCGCGGTATTCGGAGTGACCCTGACAACCCGACGGGCGGAAGCCGGGCGGTGACCCGGCGCGCCGCCCCAGGTGGCTCACAGTCCGGCTCGGAGTACTCCGATGTCGGCGACCTGTTTCGCGAACTCGCGCAATACGATTCCGAATCGGCTGATTACCGCAACCGCAAGGACAAGATCGTGGAGCGGTGCCTGCCGCTGGCCGACCACATCGCACGTCGTTTCGAGGGTCGTGGCGAGCTGCGCGACGATCTGGTCCAGGTCGCGCGGGTCGGGCTGGTCAACGCCGTCACCCGATTCGACGTCGAGACCGGTTCGGATTTCGTCTCATTCGCGGTGCCGACCATCATGGGTGAAGTCCGGCGGCACTTCCGCGACAACAGCTGGTCGGTCAAGGTGCCCCGCCGGCTAAAAGAGCTGCACCTGAGGCTCGGGGTGGCGACGGCCGAACTGTCACAACGTCTCGGCCGCGCCCCCACGGCCTCAGAGCTGGCTCAGGAGTTGGAGATCAGCCGCGACGAGGTGGTCGAAGGATTGGTTGCGGGCAGCTCCTACAACACGTTGTCGATCGACAGCGGCGGCAAGTCCGACGAGGACGACGCCCGGTCGATCGCCGACACCCTGGGTGATATCGACGCCGGCCTGGTCCGGATTGATGATCGAGAGGCGTTGCGGCCCTTGCTCAACGCACTTCCGGAGCGGGAACGCACCGTGCTGGTGCTGCGGTTCTTCGAGTCGATGACACAGACGCAGATCGCTGAGCGGGTCGGTATCTCGCAGATGCACGTATCACGCTTGCTGGCCAAGTCGCTGGCCCGGATGCGGGAACAGCTTCAGTAGAGCCGGTCCGCGCGACGGCGCAGATCGCCATCAAATCGGCTGATCTGAAAGCGTTTCTGGCGGCCTTAGCTGTGCGATGGCGAAGTCCGCCGCCTGCGTGGTCATACCGTTCGCGGCGTAGGCGGCGTGCGCGGCGCCGTCGGCGCCCGCCGAACAGATCGGGTCGCCGGGCGCGCACAGGTCGATGCTCCTGACCGCGTATCCGGGGCCGAGTTTCACCGGCGGTGCGCCGATCGAGCCCAAGTAGGCGTCGGACGGTTTGCCCAGCAGCACAACCGCGGCGACGTGGCCGGCCACTTCGGGCGGCAAGGGAACTCCGAACCCCGCAGCCGCGGGCTCGGTGGCGTAGCCGATGAGGGCGGCTCCCCGCGAGTACCCGCCGAGCACCATCGAAGTCGCGGGGCAGGCTGCTGCCGTGTCCCGGATATGGCTGCTCGCGTCGGCCACCCCGGAAGTGGTGGGAGCGAAGTCGGGCACGGACGGGAAGTCGACCGGGTAGACGTCCATGGGCCGGCCGGCGGCGCGCCACCTCAGTGCGTCGATGAACTGTTGGCCGATCCACCCGACGCCGGGCGGCTCAGCGGTGCCGCGAGCGAAGATCACCTCGATATCGGGGCAGCTAGACGCGACCGCATCGCCGGCGGGCCAGGGCAGCAGCATCGAGCCGCACAGGCCCGCTGCGGTGAGTATCCGTGCAATCACAGCATTTCGTCCGATACCCACTGAGGCCACACGGCAAACCGTGGTTTAGCCCCGGCGAAAACGGCAAGCCTACTGCGGTGCCGTCACCGATCCGGTCCGGCAGCGACTGAAGGGTAGCTACACCAATGAGCACAACATCTTTGACCAGAATCGCCACCTTCGCCGGCGGATTCGCACTGGCGTTGGCGGCCGGCACCGGGCTGGCGAGCGCCGAACCGCAACCTGCCCAGCCGAGTCAGCCTGTTCAGCCGGGCCAGCCGGGCCTGTGGTCCCAGAACCCGGCGATCAGCACCACATGCAACTACTCGCAGGTGGTGGCCGCCATGAACGCGCAGTCACCGAAGGTGGCCGCAGAGTTCAACGCCGCACCGATGGCGCAGTCCTTCCTGCAGAATTTCCTCGCAGCGCCGCCGCAGCAGCGCGAAGAGATGCTCCAACAGGCCCAGGGCGTCCCGGAGGCCGCGGAGTTCGTCAATCTGATTGGCCCGATCTCGAAGACCTGCGACAAGTATTGACTGATGGCTCAAACCACCGATACGTGACGATGGTGCACGCATAGGCAGCCGGGGAGGTGGCGCTGTGACCGGAGAGCCGATGCCGATACCGCGTGGGACCGGCGCCCATCCTGCCCGGTTCTGGATCAATTGGGTTCTGGCCGTGCTGACCATCGTCGGCGCCGCCCTGGTGATGACCTTTGCGGTGGGGGCGGTGATGAGCGCCGCCGCCTGCAGTACCGTCGAATGCCCTGGCCTCGGACCGGGGGGAGTCCTGTTCGGCGTGCTGTACTACGGCGCCCCGGTCATCGCCGGACTGACAGTCCTGGCCTCGTTCTTCACAGCCCGACTACCGCGCGGATTCCTTGTCCCACTGGCGGGCTGGGCACTGTTGGCGATCGACCTGTTGGCACTGTTCGTCGCCTTCTGACGCTGAGCGGGATACCCGCTGCCCGGGTTTCGCGGCATCCTGGCATGGGTAACCCCCCACCATGACAGTGACGACACTCAAGACCCTGGACCCGTCATGATCGGGCTCGGTCTGGTCCTGTTGATCCTGGGGCTGGTGTTCGGGGTCTATCTCCTGTGGGCGATCGGGGTCGCCTTGCTGGTGATCGGTGCGGTGTTCTGGCTGCTGGGGCTGGTCGGGCGCCCGGTCGGCGGCCGACGCCACTGGTATTGATCCCGCCGACTCGGCCTGCCGGTCAGTACTTTTCGAACGTGGGTGGCCGTTGTCCATAGACCGGCGCTGACAAATAATCACAAAAAATCAATTGAAATAATGGGTTTGAGCCGAGGCCGATGTGGGCACCTACACCGACATGCCCGCGCGTGACCTCGTCTGCTCCCTTGTCCCTGCACTGATCGTGGCACCCGGTGTCAGCGCCGCAATCCTTTTCCCCCCTAAAGTCTCGGCCGCGCCGGAGGCGTCGTGCCCCGACACCGAAGTGGTGTTCGCGCGCGGCACCGGTGAACCGCCCGGAATCGGGCCGACCGGGCAGGCGTTCGTCAAGGCGCTGGGTGCACGTGTGAACGATGTTCCGCCAGCTGTCTACGCGGTGAACTATCCGGCCACCGACCAGTGGGACACCGGTGTCGACGGTATTCGGGACGCGGGCGCGCACGTCGTCTCGCGGGCGACCGAGTGCCCTAAAACCAAGATGGTGCTGGGTGGTTATTCCCAGGGTGCTGCGGTGATGGGTTTCGTCACCTCGGCCCAGGTGCCCGATGACGTCGACCCGGCGACCGTGCCCAAGCCGTTGGATCCGAACGTCGCCGATCATGTTGCCGCGGTGGTGTTGTTCGCCATGCCGAACGAGCGGGCGATGAACTTCCTCAACGAACCGAAGATCGTGATCGGGCCGTTGTACCAGGCCAAGACCATGCAGTTGTGCGCCCCGGAGGATGCGGTCTGCTCCGACGGGGTCAACTTCGCCGCACACGACAGTTATGCCGCGGACGGCACGATGGTGGACCAGGCGGCCGACTTCGCCGCCGGGCGACTACGGGGCCACGAAAACGCTGCTGTGACTGGGGCTCCCTTTGGCAGATGAGCGCGTTCAGAGGGCAGGCCGGAAGCTCTGCACGCCGGCCAGCGCGTCTGTCACCGACGCCGTGGTGGGCAGCGCGCCTGCGGGGTCGCAGATCCGCAACAGGCGCGTTACCGCAACGCCGGGCACCATCGTGCAGTAGACATTGGTGTCGGCGCACCTGCCGGTGATCATCTTGAGCGCCGAAAAGCCAGTAGTACCAATAAATTCCAGAGCGTGCAGGTCAAGGATCAGCCACTCGCAAAACCTGGAGGAGCGCTGCACGTGGTCCGCCAGTTGACCGGAGTTGGAGGCGTCGAGTTCGCCGTTCACGCTGATCACCGCGCCCGAACGTCCCCATCGGGTGACGGAACGGGCGGTGTGGCTCTTCCAGCTATCGGTCGGCGGTGCGGTATCTATTCGCGGGGCCGGAAACAGCGACCCGGTCGCTCTCAATGCGGGCATTTCGATTACTCCATCAGTCGAAATTCGTACTGTTGGATCGCGTCGATGCGATTTCACCTTCACGGATGACAAGCTCGGGAGTGGGCCTCCCTGGTTTGCGTGGCTGACGCGTCTTCCGGGTGGCTGTGAACTCAACCTGCCACCGAACCTACGCCGATTCTCCGAGGCGTGCAACGATTCGGTCACGGGGCTGATGGCAGAGCCCAATCCGAATTTCCTTGCAGCAAACCAGGTCGCCAACTTTTTCGACGTTTAGGCGGCCTCCGTGCGGGCAACAAGCGGGTATGGCGTTTTCGCAGACCAACCGTCGTTCGGTGCTCATCTGGCACGTGCACGGTTCCTGGATGGACTCGTTCGTTGTCGGCGGCCACCGCTACCTCATTCCGGTCGACACTCCGCACGATCCTGACGGCCGCGGACTGTGCGGTCGTGATTGGCCGACAGCGCAGGAGATTCGGATGGACGAGCTGCGCGATCAAGACATCGACCTGGTAGTGCTGCAGCGTCCGCACGAACTGGAGCTGACTGCGCGGCTGTCGGGCCGCCGGCCGGGAATCGACGTGCCGGCGGTATACGTCGAGCACAACACGCCGCGCCCCTTCGTGGTGGAGAGCCCGCATCCCATCGGGGAACGCGACGATATCCCGTTGATCCATGTCACCGACTACAACCGGCTGATGTGGGACAACGGCCGCGCACCGACGATGGTCATCACCCACGGGGTCGCCGACCCCGGGCACCTGTACACCGGCGACGTCGCGGCCGCGGGTGCGGTGATCGACGAACCATTGCGCCGGGGGCGCACGGTGGGCGCCGACCTGTTGGGCCAGTTCGGGGACGCGGCGACGGTCGACGTCTGGGGGATCGGCGCCGAAGGCCTCAACGATCCGTTACACCGCCGGCCAGGGGTCATCGGGCACGGCAGTCTGCCGACAGACCTGCTGATGAAGGAATTGGCACATCGTCGGGTCTACCTGCACACCGCGCGTTGGACGTCGCTGGACGTGCCGTTACTGGAAGCCATGTTCCTCGGCATGCCGGTGGTTGCGGTGGCCTCGACCATGGCGCCGCTGGTGGTGCCTCCGGAGGCGGGCGTGGTCAGTGCCGACCTAGACACCCTTCGGGCCGCGCTGAGCGGGTTGGTCGCCGACCGCTATCTGGCCGAGGTGGTCGGCACGGCCGCCCGAGACTACGCCACGGAGCATTTCGGGCTGGACCGATTCCTGCAAGAGTGGGAGCAGGTCATCCAGGCGCAGTGTGCGCCGGGGCCGTGAGCACGACGCGCGGATTCCCGTCGGAGCGCCCGGCTTCCCGTCACTGCCCCCGCGCGTGGGCCGGCGCGGTTCAGGTCAGGGTGAGCAGCGTGTGGTCGACCAGCGACACCGCGTCGGGGCTGAAACCACCGCTCAGCGCCGCGAGGAAACGGGCCGCTAAGGTCCGCACCTTGACGTTGGTCTCCTGCGAGCGCCAGACCAAAACATCGAATGCCCGGTCGGCGGGGATGCCGTAGGCGGCCATCAACACGCCCTTGGCCTGTTCGATCACCGCCCGTGACTCGGCTACCTCGGAGACCGCGGCGGTTACGTCGGACTGCAACACGTCGGTGACGTCGATGTAGAAGCCCGCCGTGCCGCTCACCGTTCCGGTGTCGTCGAACATCCGATCGCCCACCACGATGACCCAGCGGATCTGACCGGAGGTGTCGATGATCCGGTGCCGGCTGCTGAATCGCCCGCCTTGGGCGACTCGCTCCAGCACTTCGGCGACTTGCGGGCGATCCTCCGGGTGCTTGTGTTGCAGGAGCAGCTCGCTGGTGGGTTGTACCGTTCCCGGCTCGTAGCCGTGCATCCGGGCAACCGTGTCCGACCACTCCCAGCGCCGCTCACCGAGCCAGTAGCGAAAACGGCCCACCCGCTGGGGTTCGCCGTTTCCTATCACCAGGTCGAGGTCGTTGTTCTCCTCGGAATCGTCGCCCAACGGCGTCGCGAACTGAGCGTTGACATCCCCGGCCACCGAGCACCCGCCTTCTCGTACTCAAACAGTATGAGCCAAATTCCGGGCGCCGACAGGCGAGCCGTGGACGGGAGTCAGAGCCGTCGCCTGCGGAAGGCGCGAGGCTGTTCAGTGCCCACAATCTCGCCGCACTTCGTGCGATGGAATTCGACGACGATCCCGGGAGCCGTTCTGTGACTCGTGGGGTGAATGGTTCCAGCAAAATGGGCTGTCGCTGATAGGACTAGATGCGAGCCACCACCGCGAGGTTAAAAATATTGTGGCCGGGTATCCGTTGCGATGTTTATGCCAGAACCTCGGGGGTAAACACCTTCACGCGCCCGCAAAGGCGCGATGTCAACGATCAGCGTCAACGATCAACCCGGAGGACACCATGGGCGCGCGAATTCAGATTGTGGGTAAGCGGTTCGGCTCAACGGCCGCGATCGCAGCATTGACGGCGGCAGCGTTCGCCGTCCTGTCGGGGTCTTCAGGTGCCCCGGGCTTCGTTGGTCCGGCGAACGCGGACCCCGACCCCGAGGCGGTCACGACGACCGTCGCCACCTCGTCCACCAGCGTGCCGATGACCACCTCCACCACCACGACGGTCGAGGGAAGCACGTCCACGAGTACCCCGGACTCCGGGAACTGAGTCCGGCCGGCCGGACGCGTCGACATCGCTGACGGTGCCGGCTACCGGCGACGCGCCTTCTCCAGGGTGTACTGATGCACGCTGGCGTAGCCGTCGCGGAACAGTTTCACGCACCCGTTGAGGTACTTGTCGTAGCGGTCGTATACCTCCTGGGACTGCGCGGCGATTGCCCGGTCTTTGTTGGTGGCCAGCGCGGCGGCCCAATCCTGCAGAGTACGTACGTAGTTGGTTCCGATCTCGTGGGCACGGGTGACGATGAAGCCGGCTTCGATCGCGCGGTCGGCGACCATTGCCATGGTGGGCAGTTGACCGCCGGGAAAGACCTCGGTCATGACAAACCTGTTGAACCGGGCCATGCTCATGGTCAGCGGGAGGCCTAATCGCTGGGCGTCATCCTGGGTGATCGCGGTGATGGTGTGCAGCAGCATTGCCCCGTCGGCCGGCAGGACGCGGTAGGCCATGTCGAAGAAGGCGCGGTAGCGGTTGTGACCGAAATGTTCGAAGGCGCCGATGCACACGATGCGATCCACCGGCTCGTCGAATTCTTCCCAACCCTGCAGGCGTACCTGCACGGTTCGCCGGGTGGGGACATCTGCCAGCTTGGCGGTTGCGTATTCGCGTTGCCGCTCACTGAGCGTCAGTCCGACGACGTTGACGTCGAATACTTCGAGGGCGCGCCGCATACCACCTCCCCAGCCGCAGCCGATATCGAGCAGTGTCATGCCCGGCTGCAACCCGAGTTTTCCCAGTGCGAGGTCGAATTTGGCGTTCTGCGCCGCGTCGCGGGTGGTGTCCGGCTGCTCGTAAAACCCGCAGGTATAGCCCATAGTCGGACCTAGGAACAGCTCAAAGAACTCATTCGAGATGTCGTAGATCGACTGCAGTTCGGCGTACTTGGGTTCGAACTCAGGCATCGACATCTCACGCTACTCCTTCGGCCGGGACTGAACCGGCCTCTGCAGGCCGGTTATCTGCCATTACGCCGACCTCCGAATCCGAAGGTTTGCCTGGACCGTTGTCCCGGTCGCCGCGGCGTGAACGCGTACCAGGTCCGCGGTCGCGTTGACCACGAACAGGCCGCGTCCGTGAGCGCCGTCGCGGATGATCGACCGGTGACCGGCCATCGGGTCTGTCAGGTGACCGGAGTCGCGTACCTGGCAGATCAACTGCCCGTTCGCCTCCCACAGCAGCAGCGTGCACGGGCCCCGCCCGTGCTGCAGACCGTTGGATGTCAGCTCATTGACTATCAGTTGCATATCGGCGATACCGCTGGGGGAGAAGCCGAACCAGCGGATGTACCTGGCCGCGAATGCCCGGGCACCGGCGAGGTCGGTGAGTCCGTGCAGCGTATAGCTCGCCGCGGTCGTACTGCTGGGCAGCGGCTTGTTGTAGCGCGCCCATGCGCTGTCCGGGGCGAAACCAGGGCTGGTTCTGTCCGCGCGTCCGGCATCGCACAGGCGCGGATGGGTGATCTCGGCTTCGGCGAGGCTGTCGGAGTCCAGATGCGTTGCGTCGTAGGGGCACTGCACAGTGATGTCCCGGCCGTCGAATGCCCGGTTGAGCAGGGCCTCGTGTTGTACGCATGCCGCGTACTCCGCCTTCGAGCGACCGTTCCAGACCGGTTCGTCGATCATCCGGACCGGGCCCGACGGGTGTTGATCGGCGAAGGAACCCAACACACCGCCGAGGATGTGGCTGGGGTTGCGTCCCACCGTGCTCATGTCCGCCAGGATTACCGGCTCGGCTGATCCCGCGAGATCGCCGATGGCCGCGCGCAGCAGCGACAGGTTCGGTTCCGGCACCGCCACCAAGACGGGGAGGCCGGCGGTAACACTGTCGGCGACGAACGGTACCAGGTAATCCAGATACTCCTGGGATGACCGATAGAACAGTGCGATGTGTCTGAAGGAGCCGTGGTCGTCGTCATCGGCGGCACTCATCGCATTGCTCCTGTCATCCGACGTCAGCGCGCCGCAGGCCTTTCGTCGGGAGGAGGGTCAAACCTTCCCTTCAAGGAGGATTGCGGTATGAACTCCGCCGGAGGCTGAAGATGGTGGCGAAAGCGCTTCCGGTAGATGGCAATCCGTGACGATGGGATTCACGCCGAAATAGTTCAACGGACCGGCCAGCGTCGTCAGTATGATCGTTCCAGCGGTGGCGCAATTGGTTTGGCCCGCGCTGAAGTAGTCACGCTGCCACGTGGCCAAGACCCCGACTGATAACCACGCCAGGACGGCGACCCCGAGAAACCCGCCTGCTCTCATCCCGTCCTCCTTATGCACCCGTTCAAGTTCCCACTTCGCAGACGAGTGAAACCTGTTGTCGTGCGTCGAGAGCTCAGGGAGGGTATGGCTCCGGTGACGCGATGGCTCGGGCGCGCTCCCACGCGTAGGCGCCCGCACAGCAGTTGCCGATTGGCAGGAGCAGCCGTGGCGAGTTGCCGAGCACTCCGCGATGCTCCGCCGGCGAAGCCGCGCCCGCCTAGCTCACCGCACGGCGTGTAGCGGCCGGCCGGACTTCTGCACGGCGGCCAGGGCGGCTTCCAGCGAGCTCACCAGCGGAAGGCGTGAGTCGGGATCGCAGATCCGCAGTACGGTGGTCAGTGCCAGGCCGGGTATCACCATGAGTTGTATCCGCGCCCTGGAGCACCGGGCGCTGATCGACTGCAGGGCCGAAAAACCCACTGTGCCAATGAACGTCAACGCGGACAAGTCCAGGATCAGCCATTCGCAGCAATCAGCGCAGCGCTTGACATAGTCGGCGAACGGGGCGGCGTTGGCGGCGTCGACCTCTCCGTTCGCGGCCATCACCGCTCCGGTCCTGCCCCAATGCACGGTGAAATTGGCGGTGTGGCTCTGCCAAGCGTGCGCGGCTTCCGTTGCGGGAGTGGCGAAAGCGTTGTCCGAAATCTTGCTCGTAGTCATTCTGGTGGCTCCATCAGTCGACGAATCGTGCTGTTGGATCACGTCAGCGTAGTTGTTCCGACCTCTTAAAACGCGGTGACGTTCATGGCGGCTGTGAACTCAACCGGAGAATCCAGACGTTACCGACACGGCTTCCGATTGGTAAAGGGTTAAGTGACAAACTCGGGAAAAACCTAGGGAAACCTTAAGTTTCAGATCGTCAGCAGCGACGAGCCCGTCACCGGCCGGGCGTCAGCCCAACCTCATGCCGGACCCTTGGGTGTGGCTTACGGCGCAGCAGGTCAGCGGCCATGGCGTTGCGGACCACCCGTTCGCGCACCGCGACGTTTTCGGCCTGCTCGACGTGGAGTGGCCGGCGCGGATCCGGCGCGGTTGTTGCAGAAGCCATCTCACATGCCTGAGGGTAGGCGAAGGTATCGTCGGGCGTCCTATCGAACACTATCGGGGAATACGTGCTCTGTTTTCGCGCGCAGTTCCAATAAGGTGGCGCCCGATTTCCCGGCGGGTTCGGTGTCGACGAACCCGCGGTCGCGGCGCTGTCGCGATGTCCGGTGCGAAGGACATCGATGTTCGTCGGGCGCAACTGTGCCGCCAATGCCTCCCACGGCGGTCACCACCACCGGCAGATCCAGCGCGCGCCGCGGGCGAACCGGAAGATCGCCCGCGCGCACAACGGCCCGTGGCATCGCAGATGCCACGGGCCGTTGTGCGCGAAGAAGCTACTTGATCTCGCAGAGCACCGTGCCCTGGGTGATGGCCGCGCCGGCCTCCACCGCCAGACCGGTGATGGTGCCGTCCTTGTGGGCGGTGACCGGGTTCTCCATCTTCATCGCCTCCAGGACGGCGACCAGTTCGCCGGCGGCGACCTCCTGGCCCTCCTCGACGGCGACCTTGACCACCGTGCCCTGCATGGGCGCGGTCACGGCGTCACCCGACGCCGCCGCGCCGCCATGGGCGCCACGCTTGCGGGCCTTGGGCTTCTTGCGGATGGCGCCACCGGCACCGCCGGCTCCGCCGCCGCCCAGTGCCAGGTCGCCCGGCAGCGACACCTCCAGGCGCCGGCCGCCGACCTCGACGACCACCTTCTGCCGCGGCTGCACATCCTCCTCGTCGAGGGGCTCACCGCCGGTGAAGGGCTCGATGTTGTTCTCGAACTCGGTCTCGATCCAGCGGGTGTGGACCGTGAAGCCGTTCTCGTCGCCGATGAAGGCCGGGTCGCGGACCACCACCCGGTCGAACGGGATGACCGTGGCCAGGCCCTCGACGTGGAACTCGTCCAGGGCGCGCCGGGCGCGCTCCAGCGCCTCGGTGCGGGTCGCGCCGGTGACGATCAGCTTGGCCAGCATCGAGTCGAACTGGCCGCCGATCACCGAACCGGTCTCCACGCCGGAGTCCATCCGGATGCCGGGGCCGGTCGGCGGGTCGAAGCGGGTGACCGGGCCGGGGGCGGGCAGGAAGCCGCGACCGGCGTCCTCGCCGTTGATCCGGAACTCGATCGAGTGCCCGCGCGGCTCGGGGTCCTCGGTGATGTCGAGGGTCTCGCCGTTGGCGATGCGGAACTGCTCGCGCACCAGGTCGATACCCGAGGTCTCCTCGGTGACCGGGTGTTCCACCTGCAGCCGGGTGTTGACCTCCAGGAAGCTGATCAGGCCGTCCTGGCCCACCAGGTACTCCACGGTGCCGGCGCCGTAGTAGCCGGCCTCCTTGCAGATCCGCTTCGCGGACTCGTGGATCTCCTTGCGCTGCGCGTCGGTCAGGAACGGCGCCGGGGCCTCCTCGACCAGCTTCTGGAAGCGGCGCTGCAGCGAGCAGTCGCGGGTGCCCGCGACGACTACGTTGCCGTGCTGGTCGGCGATGACCTGCGCCTCGACGTGGCGCGGCTTGTCCAGGTAGCGCTCCACGAAGCACTCACCGCGGCCGAAGGCCGAAATCGCCTCACGGGTGGCCGAATCGAACAGCTCGGGGATCTCCTCCAGAGTGCGCGCCACCTTCATGCCGCGACCGCCGCCGCCGAAGGCGGCCTTGATCGCCACCGGAACACCATGCTCCTTGGCGAACGCGACCACCTCGTCGGCGTCCTTGACCGGGTCCGGGGTGCCGGGCACCAGCGGAGCCTTGGCGCGGGCCGCGATGTGACGCGCGGTGACCTTGTCGCCGAGGTCGCGGATCGACTGCGGGCTCGGCCCGATCCAGATCAGCCCGGCGTCGATGACGGCCTGGGCGAAGTCGGCGTTCTCCGAGAGGAAGCCGTAGCCGGGGTGGATGGCGTTGGCGCCGGACTGGGCCGCGGCGTCCAGGATCTTTTCGAACACCAGGTAGGACTCGGCCGACGTCTGCCCGCCCAGGGCGAACGCCTCATCGGCAAGCCGGACGTGCAGCGCGTCGGCGTCGGGCTCGGCGTACACGGCCACGCTGGACAGGCCGGCATCGCGCGCGGCGCGGATCACCCGGACTGCGATCTCCCCGCGGTTGGCGACGAGCACCTTGGAGATCTTCGTGCTGGCATGGTTCGCCACTTGCCCCTCCTGACGGCATATTTAAGAAATGTCTTTAAGAATGTATCTCAGGCAGTGTAAGGCGAGACAGCCGAACGTGTTCCACGCGCCCCTCAGGGCGAACGCAGCCGCCGCTTGATCCGGGTCAACATCGCCGACATCCCACGCAGTCGCAACGGGCTGATCAGCGCGGCCAGACCCAAGCTGGCGGCGAAATCCTCCGGAACGCCCAAGATGACATCGGCCGGCTGGCCGTCGAGGCCCGCCGCCCAGATCGACGCGAAACCGCGGGTGGTCGGGGCCTCCGGGGGTGCGCTGAAATACAGCCGCACCCGCTGACGATCATCGGCGTCGACGTGCAGGAACAGCGGCGACTGGCACTCCGGAACCGGCTCCATGGCCGATTCGGCCAGGTCATCCGGAAGATCCGGGAGTTCGTCGGCGAATTCCAGCAGCAGCCGGAGCTTGTCCTGCCCTTCGACTTCGGCGAAGTCGGACGCTACCTGCACCAATCCCTCCGGCAGGCCCATCAGCCGGCTGCGCCCACCCCGGCCACTGGTGCCCGTCCCGGCTCGGTGCCGTCGACGACAGGCACCCGCACAGTGTTGCCCCACTCGGTCCAGGAGCCGTCGTAGTTGCGGACGCCCTCCATGCCGAGCAGGTGGGTCAGCACGAACCAGGTGTGGCTGGAGCGCTCCCCGATACGGCAGTAGGCGACCGGCTTGTCCTCGGGCTGCAGGAAGCCGTACAGCGCGTCGAGCTCCTCGCGCTTGCGGAACCGGCCGGCGTCGTCGGCCGCCTTGCTCCACGGGATGGAGACCGCGGTTGGGATGTGACCGCCACGCAGCACACCCTCCTCCGGGTAGTCCGGCATGTGGGTGCGCTCGCCGGTGTACTCCTGCGGCGAGCGGACGTCGATCAGCGGCCGCTTGCCGATGATCGCCAGCACGTCGTCCTTGTACGCGCGGATCGGGGCGTCATTGCGCTGCACCACCGGGTAGCCGGTGGTGGTCTTCGAGGGCACGTCCAGCGTGGTCTCGCGGCCCGAGGACACCCACAGGTCACGACCGCCGTCGAGCAGTCGCACGTCTTCGTGGCCGAACAGGGTGAACACCCACAGCGCGTAGGCGGCCCACCAGTTCGACTTGTCGCCGTAGATCACCACGGTGTCGTCGCGGGAGATGCCCTTGCGGTTCATCAGGTCGGCGAACTGTTGGCCGTTGATGTAGTCACGGACCGGGGAGTCGTTGAGGTCGGTGACCCAGTCGATCTTGACCGCACCGGGAATATGGCCGATGTCGTAGAGCAATACGTCCTCGTCGGACTCCACCACGACAAGACCGGGCTTGCCCAGATTCCCGGCGAGCCAGTCGGCGGTCACCAACCGTTCGGGGTGGGCGTAGGACTGCAGGGCGGGACTGGGATCAGCAGGAACTGGCACGGTATCGAGCCTACTCAACCTGTTGGAGTGCGGCGCGACGGCGGCGGGAAATCGGAGGTGGCCAGGGCGCGGGTCAGGCCTCCGGGCTGGACGCCCACAGCTGCGAGATCGACAGGCCGGCGGCGTCGAGCAACCGACGCAGCAGCGGCAGGCTCAAGCCGATCACGTTCGACGGGTCGCCCTCGATACGGTCGACGAACCAGCCGCCGCGACCATCGATCGTGAAGGCCCCGGCGACCCCCAGCGGCTCGCCGCCGCCGATGTAGGCATTCAGGTCCGCTGCGGTCGGCTTCGCGAAAAATACTGTGGTGGAACCGACTTGGGCCTCACGTCGAACGATCGATCCAGAACGCAGTCGCAGCACGCAATGTCCGGTGTGCAGCAGTCCGACCCGCCCGCCCATCGAGTTCCATTGGGCGCGAGCGGCATCGGCGGAGTCGGGCTTCCCGCACAGTCGGCCGTCGATCTCCAGCATCGAATCGCAGCCCACCACAACGCAATCGCTCGCCACATCGGCGTCGAGGTCTGCGGCGACGGCCTCAGCCTTGGCGGACGCCAGAGCGGCCACTACCTGCCCGGCGGGGGCGTTCGGGCCCAACTCGGCAATGATGGCGTCCTCGTCGACCCCGGAGACCACCACCAGTGGCTCGATCCCGGCGCCGCGCAGTACGGCCAGCCGGCCCGATGAGGCTGAACCGAGAACGAGCCTCGTCACCGACGCTGCCCTACTCGCCGGATATCCTCCGCCTCGCTGGCGCTCGTCCTCGTCACCGACGCATGCCCTATTCGTCGGATATCCTCCGCCTCGCTGGCGCTCGTCCTCGTCACCGACGCATGCCCTATTCGTCGGATATCCTCCGCCTCGCTGGCGCTCGTCCTCGTCACCGACGCATATGAGTGCGCTCAAGCAGCGTGATCCGCTGCCAGCTGAACAGCGGGAACCGCAGCTTGTCGACCGGGTGGCCCCACATGTTGCGATCCGGGGTACCGATTTCGGCGACACCGCCGCCGGCAGCCCCCAGCACCGCGACCAGGGCCGCGACCTCCACGTCGGTGGGGTTGCCCTTGAGCACCTGGATGTGCGGTACGGCGGCTGCGGGCTCGTGCTCCGCAGCGGCGGTCTCGGTGGTCACGTCGTCGCTCACAGTGCCGTGGCTGCTCGCGTCGTTCGTGTCACTCGCTGCGCTCACTCCACTCGCTCCGCTCACAGGGGGATGTTCCCGTGCTTCTTGGGCAGCGGCTGGACGATCTTGCGTTCCAGCAGCCGCAGCGACGCCGCGATGTAGCCGCGGGTGTGCGACGGCGGGATGACCGCGTCGACGTAGCCCCGCTCGGCGGCGACGTACGGGTTCACCAGGGTGTCCTCGTACTCCTGCTGCAGCTGCAGGCGCAGCGCGTCGACGTCTTCGCCGTTCTTGGCGGCCTCCGAGAGCTGAGAGCGATAGACGAACCCGACCGCGCCCGAAGCGCCCATGACCGCGATCTGGGCGGTCGGCCAGGCCACGTTCACGTCGGCGCCCATCTCCTTGGAGCCCATCACGCAGTAGGCACCGCCGTAGGCCTTGCGGGTGATCACGGTGATCTTGGCGACGGTGGCCTCACCGTAGGCGTAGAGCAGCTTGGCGCCGCGCCGGATGATGCCGTTGTATTCCTGCTCGGTGCCGGGCAGGAACCCGGGCACGTCGACCAGCAGCACGATCGGGATGTTGAAGCAGTCGCAGGTCCGGATGAACCGGGCGGCCTTCTCGGAGGCGTTGATGTCCAGGCAGCCGGCGAACTGGGTGGGCTGGTTGGCCACGATGCCGACCGTGCGCCCCTCGATACGGCCGAACCCGACGACGATGTTCTGGGCGTAACCGGACTGAACCTCGAGGAACTCGTCGTCGTCGAGGATCCGGGTGATCACCTGGTGCATGTCGTACGGCTGGTTCGGCGAGTCCGGGATCAGCGTGTCGAGCTCGATGTCCTCGGCGGTGAGGTTGTCCTCGATCGCGCCCTCGGGAACCGGCACCGGGAATTGCGGCGGGTCGGCGTAGTTGTTCGGCGGCAGGTAGCTCAGCAGGTCGCGCACGTACTCGAAGGCGTCCTGCTCGCCGGAGGCGACGTAGTGCGCGGTGCCGGACTTGCCCATGTGGGTGTGGGCGCCGCCCAGCTCTTCCTGGGTGACGTCCTCGCCGGTGACGGTCTTGATCACGTCGGGGCCGGTGATGAACATCTGGCTGGTCTGGTCGACCATCACGATGAAGTCGGTCAGGGCGGGGGAGTAGACGTGGCCGCCGGCCGCCGCGCCCATGATCAGCGAGATCTGCGGGATCACTCCCGAGGCGAGGATGTTGTTGCGGAAGATCTTGCTGTACAGGCCCAGCGAGACCACACCCTCCTGGATGCGGGCACCGGCGCCGTCGTTGATGCCGATCAGGGGCCGGCCGGTCTTCATGGCCAGCTCCTGGACCTTCACGATCTTCTCGCCGTAGACCTCGCCGAGGCTGCCGCCGAACACGGTGGCGTCCTGGCTGAAGATGCAGACCTCACGGCCGTCGATGGTGCCGTAGCCGGTGACCACACCGTCGCCGAGCGGGCGCTTGTCACCCATGCCGAAGTTGGTGCTGCGGTGCTTGGCCAGCGCGTCGAGTTCGACGAACGAGCCCTCGTCCAACAGCGCATAGACCCGTTCGCGGGCGGTCAGCTTGCCCTTGGCGTGCACCTTCTCAACCGCGGCCTCACCGACCGGGTGCAGCGTCTCCGCAGTGCGACGCTTCAGGTCGGCGAGCTTGCCTGCGGTGGTGTGGAGGTCGATGACATGGTCGGCTCGGGCCTCGACTGCGGACTCGCCGGCGTGCTCACTAACACTGGTCATAAGAAATCATCTTAAAGTGTGGGCCGTTGGAACGCCTGACCGGATCGGTTACGGCACGTCGTCGTCTTTGCTGTCCTGGAGCAGTTTTTCTCCGGTGGTGGTAGCCGTTGGTGCGGGGTTGGCCGTGGTCGAGGTGGGCCGGGGGCAGGGTTTCGGTGGTGCCGTCGTGGCGTTTGCGGGTGTGCCAGCCGTTGGTGGTGATGAGTTGATGGTGGGGCCCGCAGCGCAGGCTCAGGCCGTCGATGTCGGTGCGGCCGGTGCGGGCGTAGTCGTCGTCGTGGTGGACTTCGCAGAGGTAGCCGGGGATGGGGCAGCCGGGGTGGCTGCAGCCGCGTTCTTTGGCGTAGAGCACGACGCGCTGTCCGGGCGAAGCGAGGCGTTTGGTGTGGAACAGGGCCAATTCTTTGGCGCCGTCGTAGATGCGTAGGTAGTGGTGGGCGTCGCCGGCAATGCGCAGCACGTCGCGCATCGGTAGCCGGGTGCCGCCGCCGGTGTGGGCTGTGCCGGTGCCGGTCTCCAGGTCGCTCAGGGTGGTGGAGACGATGATGGTGGCGGGTAGGCCGTTGTGGTGGCCGAGGTCTCCGGAGGCCAGTAGGGCGCGGGCCATGGCGGTCAGGGCGTCGTGGTTGCGTTGTGCGGCGCTGCGCTTGTCGGTGTCGATCTGCTCTTGTGATGGTGTGCCACCGGTGCAGGGGGTGAGGTCGGTGGGGTTGCACATGCCGGGGGCGGCCCAGCGGGCCAGGACGGCGTCGAGGGTGGCCCGTGCTTGGGGATCGAGATGGCCCTTGATCGGGGTCATGCCGTTGCGGTCTTGGGGACCCAACACCAGGCCGCGGCGTTGGGCGCGGTCGTTGTCGGCGTGGTTGCCGTCGGGGTGCAGGTGGTCGGCGAGGCGTTGGGCCAGTGTGGCGAGTTGATCGGGACGGTAGTGGCCGGCCAGTTCGGTGAGGTGGTGCTCGGCTTGGGTCAGGGTGCCGGCGTCGATGGTGTCGGGTAGGTAGTCGAAGAAGGAACGGATGACCGCGAGGTGGGCGGCGCCGAGTTGGCCGTTCTTCTGGGCTGCGGCCACGGCGGGCAGCAGCGGTTCGAGAGGTTCGCCGGTCATTGCTTGGCGGGGCCCCAACTGTGCGGCCTCGGTCATACGCCGGCCGGCTTCGCCGCGGGTGATCCGTAACTCGTCGGCCAGTACCCAGCGGGCTTTGCCGCCGATCTCGGTGGGGTCGGCGGCGGCGACCTGGTTGACCATCGGGTGCTCGACGGCGGGTAGGCGGCGGCGCAGTACCTCGCAGCGTCCCAGCAGTGCCACGCACTCGCGGGGCGTCAACGCATCGAAGTCCAGTTCCAGTGCCCGGTCCAGGTCAGCGGCCAGCGCGTCGAAGACTTCGACGACCCGCTCCCGGTTGTTCGAACACATGTGCTAATAGTAACGACGGGTGCCGACAGGAATTTTGCGCTAAAACCACTGTGACGCAAGAAAGTAACGTGACACGCGTGGTTCGGTTTATCGGCCCGGGGTCCGCGGGTACGCAGCCCTGATGAAGCCCGACGTTGCGATCACCCACCCGGATCGGGTGCTGTTCCCGGCGTCGGCCACCCACGCCGCGCTCACCAAGGGTGACCTCGTCGACTACTACCGCGAGATCGCGCCCGTGATGGTGCCGCACCTGGATGGTCGTCCACTCACTCTGACGCGGTTCCCCGGCAGCATCGAGGAAGAGGGGTTCATTCAGCAGAACTTCGCCATGTCGCTGCCTGACTGGATGGACCGTGCCGAGGTTGCCCGCAAGTCCGGTACCGGCACCGTCGTGCATCCGGTGGTACGGCGGCGCGAAGCCCTGGTGTGGGCCGCCAATCAGGACTGCGTAACCCTGCACTCGTGGTTGTCGCGCAATCGGCACCTGAACACCCCGATTCGGTTGGTGTTCGACCTGGATCCGGCGGGCGATGACTTCGCGGTCCTGCGCGACACCGCTAAAGCGGTCGCCGACGTGCTCCGGGAGTCGGAGCTGACACCGTATGTGCAGACGACGGGCTCACGCGGCCTGCACGTCGTCGCGCCGGTGCGTGGAAACGCCGACTTCGACACCGCTCGCGAGTTCGCCCGCGCCGTCGCACGAGCCGTCGTCGACGACGATCCGGCGCACCGGACGAGCGAGATCCGAAAGAGTGGCCGCGGCGGCCGGGTATACGTCGACATCATGCGAAATGCCTACGGGCAGAAGGCCGTAGCGCCGTACTCGGTACGGGCCCGTCCAGGAGCTCCGGTCGCCACCCCACTGGCGTGGGATGAGCTCGACGAGCGCGGTATGCGCTCGGATCTGTTCACGCTGCGTGACGTATGCAAGCGGATGGCTGAACGCGACGACCCGTGGTCCGGTATGGGCCGGCATGCGCACTCTCTGGCACGGGCTATGCGGCGGTTAGGTCAGGACCGCTGAGATCCTCGGTGACCTCCTTGACGAACTCGCCGATGTAGCGGATGGCCCGCCGGCCTTCGGGGAGCACGTCGGCCGCCAGGGGAAAGTCGTGAATCTGGCCGTCCCACAGGTGCAGATCGCACCGGACGCCGGCGGCATCCAAACGCTGGGCCATGATCTCGGCGTCGGGTAGCAGCAGTTCGTCGGAGCTCACGTGAATGGTCACCGGCGGCAGCGACGACAGGTCGGCATCCACGGGCGACGCGGCCCGGGCGCGCAGTAGGTAACGGGTGAACACCGACAGCGCCCCGCCCGGGAACATCGCGCATCGGCTCGCATTGCGATGGCACAGCTTCGTTGCCGGATTGGCGTCGGTGAACGGCGAGATGACCGCTATTCCAGCAGGTCTCACCTTCTCCGAGTGTTGGGCTGCCAGGACGGTCATGAAGGCCAGGTAGCCCCCAGCCGAATCCCCGGCAACCACAATCTGTTCCGGTTCGTACCCGCGACGAAGCAGCCAACGGAACCCGCTCAGGGCGTCATCGATCGCGTCGGACATCCGGTGCGAGGGCAACATTCGATAGTCGATGTTGAGTACACAGGCATTGGCCTCCCTAGACAGCCGCGCTGCCAGCGAGCGGTGTGTGTTGAGTCCACAGGTGAAGAACGCGCCGCCGTGCAGATAGAGAATCGCCCGTTGCGTCGAGGCCCCCGTGGTCTGAATCCGTTCGGCCACACAGCGACCCAACCGGATACGCCGGACCTCGACGGTACCGTCGTAGGGCACCAGAGCGGCGAACCGGTCGACCGAAGCGAACGGCCAGGCCAGGTCAGGCCGGACCGCCCACGCCCGCACCAGGTTCTTCACGAAGAACCGGCTGGTCAGCGAAACCGCGACCGACTGTGCGCTGCGACGACGGTGAACTCGCCTCCGTAACCCCCTGGTGATCATGGCGATCACCTCCTCAACATGTGCAATCCGCATACCCCGCGGCCGGGCGTTTCAACCGGTGCGGCGACACCACCCCCCGTAGGCTGGCGAAATGGAATCTCCGCCGCCCCGGCCGCCCTTGGACGCAACCGTGCTACGCGACGGACTGGCCGGACCCGGCGGGCCCTGGCGAGCACTGGACGTCGTCGCCGAAACCGGCTCCACCAACGCCGACCTGTTGGCTCGCGCCGCGGCGGGCGCCGACATCGACGGCGCGGTGCTGCTGGCCGATCACCAGACGGCCGGCCGCGGCCGGCACGGCAGGCACTGGACGGCCCCGCCGCGCAGTCAGCTCGCCCTGTCGGTGGGGGCCGCCGCCGGCGCGGTGCCGACGTCGGGATGGGGTTGGCTGACCCTGGCCACCGGGGTCGCGGTGGCCGATGCGCTCGCCGAGGTTGCCGGCTTGCAGGTCGGTTTGAAATGGCCCAATGACGTGATGGTGGGCGACGGCAAACTCGCCGGGATCCTCGCCGAGGTCGCGACGTCCAAGCAGCTTCCGAACCCGGTGATCGTGGTCGGACTCGGCCTGAACGTGACCATGACTGCCGATGAGGTGCCCGACCCGGCGGCTGTCTCACTGGCCATGCTGGGCGCCTCGGTGCTGGACCGAAACACCCTCGCCGACAAGGTCCTTCGTCACCTCGCCGCACGAATCGCGGCCTGGCGCTCCGCCGGCGGAGCCGATGAGGCACTGGTCGCGGACTATCGGCGGCACAGCTGCACGCTGGGTGAACGGGTGCGTGCCGATATGCCCGGCGATCAGCGGGTCGAGGGCCTGGCCGAGTCCATCGACGAGACCGGTCGGCTCGTCATCGACACCGGGGGCCAGTCGGTCACGGTGTCCGCCGGTGACGTGACCCGGTTGCGGCCCACCATCTAGGTCCGGCCGTGGGTTACCCCGAAAGTGTGCTGGCAGACGACGAACAGGTGGTGCTGCACCGGCACCCGCACGTCAAACGCCTGATCGGGCCGATCATGGCCCTGCTGCTGGCGACCGCCTTCGCAGGCTTCGTCTCCGGGTTCGTCAACTCCACGGCCTGGGATCCGAACGCCAAGAACGTCGTCTTCGGCGTGATCTGGGCGATCTGGCTGGTGATCGTCGGCTGGCTGGCGCTCTGGCCGTTCCTGACCTGGCTGACTACGCATTTCGTCATCACCGACCGGCGGGTGATGTTCCGGCACGGGTTGCTCACCCGCAGCGGCATCGACATCGCCCTGACGCGCATCAACAGTGTGGAGTTCGTCCACGGCTTCATCGACCGGATGCTGCGCACCGGGACGCTGATCATCGAGTCGGCGTCACAGGAGCCGCTGGAGTTCTATGACGTACCGCGCGTGGAACAGGTCCACGCGCTGCTCTATCACGAAGTCTTCGACAACCCGTCTGTTGCCGGCTGAGAGTGGGACGGCCGGCGGAACAGGGTCACCACACCGGTATCCGGGCCGCCCTCAAGGGCTTCTGCGTTGTCCTCCAGGACGTCTTCCAACGCCTCGGCGAGCGCCCCGCTCTCGATAGACGCACCCAGCGCCGTGTCGGCGCTGCGGGCGAACTCGTCGGGGAACACCCAACGGCGAAACGCCCAGAACCGGAACGCCATCTGCAGCAGGTTGCCGATGATGTAGGCGGAGATGAAGTCGGCGATGTTCTCGACGGTCAGCGACACCATCGGCGCCCGCAGCTGCATCACGTAGCTGGAGAACCACAGTGGCGCCATCGACAGCAACACACCTACGCCGCTGACCCCGAAGAACAACAGCGCCTCGTGGTGACGCTCCCGGCCGCCCCGGTCCTTGAAACTCCACTCACGGTTGAGGATGTAGGACGCGATCACCGCGACGATCCCGGAAATGACCTTGGCTGTGACCGGCTTCGGCGACAGGATGGTCAGCTTGAGCGTGTAGAACAGTGCCGAGTCGATGACGAATGTCGTCGCGCCGACAATGGCGAACTTGATCAACTCGTGGTGCCGTTCGGCCAGCGGCCGAATCACCCGCGGTAGGCGGGCGATCGTGACGTCGGTAAAAGACACAAGTTGCCAGTGTACGGACTCAGCGCGTTTCGCGCCTAATGACTGGATAACGACGTTCGCCGGCTGACATGTCACGATATTGCCCGTGCCTGTGCCGTCCACACCCCCCGCTCCGGCAATGCCGCCGCCCGGAAGGTACCCCCAGGTCGCTATGGTCGGCGGCGGCCAACTGGCCCGGATGACCCACCAGGCCGCGATCGCGCTCGGCCAGCGGCTGCGGGTGCTGGCCGCCGACGCCGACGAACCGGCGGCACAGGTCAGCCCGGACGTGGTGATCGGATCGCACACCGACCTCGACGCTCTGCGCCGGGTCGCGGCCGGCGCCACCGTGCTCACTTTCGACCACGAGCACGTGTCGGGCGAGCTGCTGGAGAAGTTGATCGCCGAGGGCGTCAACGTGGCGCCGCCGCCGGCTGCGCTGCTCCATGCCCAGGACAAGCTGGTGATGCGCCGCAAGCTGGCCGCGTTGGGGGCTCCGATACCGCGGTTCATTGCGATCGAGGGCCCCGAGGACGTGGCGGCGGTGGACGACTTCGCCGCGCTGACCGGTGGCCCGATGGTGATCAAGGCGGCCCGGGGTGGCTACGACGGCCGCGGGGTGTCGATCGTCGACGATGCGGCCCAGGCCCGCGCTGCCGTCGCCGACTACCTGGCCGCCGGGGTGGCGGTGCTGGCCGAGGAGCGGGTCTCGATGCGCCGGGAACTGTCCGCGCTGGTCGCCCGGTCGCCCTTCGGCCAGGGCGCGGCGTGGCCGGTGGTCGAGACGGTGCAGGAAGACGGGATCTGCGTGACCGTGATCGCGCCGGCTCCGGATCTGTCCGACGAATCAGCAGCTGTGGCACAGCATTTGGCGTTGCGACTGGCCGACGAGTTGGGTGTGGTCGGGGTGCTGGCCGTCGAGTTGTTCGAGACGATGGACGGTGAGTTGCTGGTCAACGAGCTGGCGATGCGACCGCACAACTCCGGGCACTGGACCATGGACGGCGCAGCCACCAGCCAGTTCGAGCAGCATCTGCGCGCGGTGCTGGACTACCCGCTGGGGGACACCTCCCCGGTGGTTCCGGTCACCGTGATGGCCAACGTGCTCGGCGCGCCCGAGCCACCGGCGATGACGATGGACGAGCGACTGCACCACCTGTTCGCCCGCTATCCCGACGCCCGGGTGCACCTGTACGGCAAGGATGAACGGCCCGGACGCAAGATCGGGCACATCAATCTGCTCGGAGACGCCTCGACGGCATCGGCGAAGCTGCGTGAACGGGCCGAAAGCGCGGCACACTGGTTGTCGCACGGGGAATGGAGCGATGGATGGAATCCGCATGAGTGAGCACAAGCCCGGTCCCCGGGTCGGCGTGATCATGGGCAGCGACAGCGACTGGTCGGTGATGGAAGAGGCGGCCCTCGCGCTGGCCGAGTTCGAGATCCCGTTCGAGGTCGGGGTCGTCTCGGCGCACCGCACCCCGCAACGGATGTTCGACTACGCCCGCGACGCCGCCGGCCGCGGCATCGAGGTGATCATCGCCGGGGCGGGCGGCGCCGCGCACCTGCCCGGGATGGTGGCTTCGGCCACACCGCTGCCGGTGATCGGGGTTCCGGTACCGCTGGCCCGCCTGGACGGCCTGGACTCTTTGCTGTCGATCGTGCAGATGCCGGCCGGTGTTCCGGTGGCGACGGTTTCCATCGGTGGCGCACGCAACGCAGGTTTGCTAGCTGCGCGTATTCTGGGCTCCGCCGACGCGGCGCTGCGGGCTCGCATGGTGGCATTCCAGGATCAGCTGGCCCAAGCCGTGCTTGCGAAAGACGCGATGCTTCAAGGTAAAGTTACCGGCGAGTAGCTTAGGAGGCTGTGATGGCTGGGTGGGCCGGGAATCCCTCGTTTGATCTGTTCAAGTTGCCCGAGGAGCACGATGAGTTGCGGGTAGCGATTCGGGCGTTGGCGGAGAAGGAGATCGCTCCGTACGCCAAGGATGTTGATGAGCGGGCCCGGTTCCCGGAAGAGGCTTTGGAGGCGTTGAATGCGTCGGGT
>NZ_CP084029.1:3409994-3516789 GCF_020181615.1 [Mycobacterium] crassicus | reverse complement strand
AGGTCGCGCGGGTGTGTGCGTCGTCGTCGTTGATTCCGGCGGTGAACAAGTTGGGCACGATGGGGTTGATCTTGTCGGGTTCAGATGAGCTCAAGTCGCAGGTGCTGCCGGGGTTGGCCTCTGGTGAGGTGATGGCCTCTTATGCGCTGTCGGAGCGCGAGGCGGGCAGTGATGCCGCGGCGATGCGTACTCGGGCCAAGGCTGATGGTGATGACTGGATTCTGAATGGGTCCAAGTGTTGGATCACCAATGGTGGTAAGTCCACGTGGTACACGGTGATGGCGGTGACCGATCCGGATCTGGATGCCAATGGGATCTCGGCGTTCATGGTGCATGTCGATGATGAGGGTTTTTCGGTCGGGCCCAAGGAGCACAAGCTCGGTATCAAGGGTTCACCGACGACGGAGTTGTATTTCGAGAACTGTCGTATTCCGGGGGATCGGATCATCGGGGAGCCTGGTACGGGGTTTAAGACGGCGTTGCGGACCCTGGATCACACGCGTCCGACGATTGGTGCCCAGGCGGTGGGTATCGCGCAGGGTGCGTTGGATGCGGCGATTGAGTACACCAAGGATCGCAAGCAGTTCGGGAAGAACATCAGCAGCTTTCAGGGTGTGCAGTTCATGTTGGCCGATATGGCGATGAAGCTTGAGGCTGCGCGGTTGATGGTGTATTCGGCGGCGGCGCGTGCCGAGCGTGGTGAGACCGGGTTGGGCTTTATCTCCGCGGCCAGCAAGTGTTTTGCCTCGGATGTGGCGATGGAGGTCACCACCGATGCGGTGCAGTTGTTCGGTGGGGCGGGTTACACCACTGATTTCCCGGTGGAGCGGATGATGCGTGATGCCAAGATCACTCAGATCTATGAGGGCACCAACCAGATTCAGCGCGTCGTCATGAGCCGACACCTCCTGCGCTGACCACCCGATCAGGAGAGGTTTCATGCCAGGACTTCTGCCCGAAGTAGACCCCGACGGCTTTCTCGAGTACTCCGTCGTCTACACCGACCGGGCGCTCAACCACATGTCCGCACGCTTCCAGGACGTCATGAACGACGTCTCGGCCATGCTGCGCGAGGTGTACCACGCCGACGCGGCAATCGTGGTGCCCGGCAACGGAACCTGCGGGATGGAGGCGGTGGCGCGCCAGTTCGCCAACGATGCTGAGGTACTCGTCGTCCGCAACGGGTTCTTCAGCTACCGGTGGAGTCAGATCCTCGAGACGGGCCGCATCACCGACCGCATCACCGTGCTCAAGGCACGCCCGACGGGCGACGGCGACCAGGCGCCCTTCGCGCCCACCCCCATCGACGAGGTCGAGGAGGCGATAGCCCGGATCCGGCCGGCGGTGGTGTTCGTCCCGCACGTGGAGACCGCCAGCGGAATCCTGCTGCCCGACGACTACTTGGCGCGCGTCGGTGCGGCGACAGCGGCGGCGGGCGGCCTGCTCGTCCTGGACTGCATCGCCTCGGGCGTCGTCTGGGTCGATATGGCGGCGCTCGGCGTCGACGTATTGGTGACCGCGCCGCAGAAGGGCTGGAGTGCCGAGCCGGGCTGCGCCGCGGTCTGCCTGTCCAGCCGGGCGGTGGAGGCCATGGAGCGCACTCAGAGCAGCAGCTTCGCGCTGGATCTGAAGAAATGGCGCGACATCATGGTGGCCTACGAGAACGGCGGCCACGCCTATCACGCCACCATGCCGACCGGGGTCATCCGGGGCCTGCGCGACGCCATGGCCGAGACCCGCGCGCGCGGTTTCGGCGCGGTGCGCGAGCAACAGTTCACCCTGGGGCGCAAGGTGCGGGCGCTGCTGGCCGAACGCGGCTTCCCCAGCGTTGCCGCACCGGGATTCGAAGCGCCCGGCGTGGTGGTCAGCTACACCACCGACCCCGAGATCCGTACCGGGAAAAAGTTTCTGGCCCAAGGGCTTCAGACCGCGGCGGGAGTGCCGCTGCAATGCGACGAGCCGGCGACATTCAGCACCTTCCGGGTGGGGTTGTTCGGCCTGGACAAGCTGGCCGATGTCGAGGGAACAGTGACGCGACTGAGCTCGGCGCTCGATCGGATGGGCTGAGCCCACCGAGGCCGTTCAGTTGTTCTCCGGTGCCGGGGCGGATGCCCCAAACCGGGCCTGAGCCGTTGCAACGGTGATGCAACGCGACCAGCCCTACCTTGTGTGTGATCGCAGCCACAGTTCGCACATGAGGAGGAATTATGGCGGTCTATCGCCAACCCGGCGCCGAAGGCTCACTGATGTCGTTCCCGTCGCGCTACGACAACTTCATCGGCGGCCAGTGGGTGCCGCCGATCAGCGGCGACTATTTCGAGAACCGCACCCCGGTGACCGGTCAGGTGTTTTGCGAGGTCGCCCGCTCCACCGCGGCCGATATCGACAGGGCGCTGGACGCCGCGCACGCGGCGGCACCGGCCTGGGGCAAGGCTTCCCCGGCCCAACGGGCGAAGGTGCTGAACCAGATCGCCGATCGGATGGAGCAGCATCTCGAGGCGCTCGCGGTGGCCGAGTCGTGGGATAACGGCAAACCGATCCGGGAGACCCTGAACGCCGACCTGCCGCTCGCGGTCGACCACTTCCGCTATTTCGCAGCGGCGATCCGCGCCCAAGAGGGTGCGCTCAGTCAGATCGACCAGGACACCGTCGCCTATCACTTTCACGAGCCGCTGGGGGTGGTGGGCCAGATCATCCCGTGGAACTTCCCGATCCTGATGGCCACCTGGAAGCTGGCGCCCGCGCTGGCGGCCGGCAACGCGGTGGTGCTCAAACCGGCCGAGCAGACCCCGGCCTCGATCCTGTACCTGATGAGCCTGATCGGCGACCTGCTGCCGCCCGGGGTGCTCAACGTGGTCAACGGATTCGGCGCCGAGGCCGGTAAGCCGTTGGCGTCCTCGAACCGGATCGCCAAGGTGGCGTTCACCGGAGAGACCACCACCGGGCGCCTGATCATGCAGTACGCCAGCCAGAACCTGATCCCCGTCACGCTGGAGTTGGGCGGCAAGAGCCCGAACATCTTCTTCTCCGACGTGTTGGCAGCCGACGACGACTTCCGCGACAAGACGCTGGAGGGCTTCGCGATGTTCGCCCTCAATCAGGGTGAGGTCTGCACCTGCCCATCGCGGGCGTTGGTTCAGGACGACATCTACGACGAGTTCCTGCACCTGGCCACGATCCGCACCAAGGCGATCCGGCAAGGCGACCCGCTGGACACCGCGACCATGATCGGGGCGCAGGCCTCCAACGACCAGTTGGAGAAGATCCTGTCCTACATCGAGATCGGCAAGGACGAGGGCGCCACGATCATCGCCGGCGGACAGCGCGCCGACCTCGGTGGGGAGCTGTCCGGCGGGTACTACATGCAGCCGACCGTCTTCACCGGCCATAACAAGATGCGGATCTTTCAGGAGGAGATCTTCGGCCCGGTCCTCGCGGTCACCTCATTCCGCGACTACCAAGACGCCATCGCAAAGGCCAACGACACGCTGTATGGCCTGGGCGCCGGGGTGTGGAGCCGCGACGGCAACACCGCCCACCGGGCCGGCCGCGACATCCAGGCCGGCCGGGTATGGGTGAACAACTATCACGCCTACCCGGCGCACGCCGCGTTCGGCGGCTACAAGCAGTCCGGCATCGGCCGGGAGAACCACAAGATGATGCTCGACCATTACCAGCAGACCAAGAACCTGCTGGTGTCCTACTCCACCAGCGCCCAGGGATTCTTCTGAGCCGCAACCCAACTGAAGGAAACCACCCTCGAAGATAGGAACGTACGATGACCAGCGCCTCCCAAACCATCAGCACGGCCGCGCCATCCGTCGGCACCATGCAGGCCGCGGTTGTCACCGAATTCGGTGCGCCGCTGCAGGTTTCCGAACTTCCGCTACCCACCCCCGGATATCGGGAAGCTCTCGTGAAGCTGGAGACCTCCGGCGTCTGCCACACCGATCTGCATGCCGCACAGGGTGACTGGCCGGTCAAGCCCCAGCCGCCGTTTGTTCCGGGCCATGAGGGTTACGGCACCGTGGTCGCAGTCGGTCCGGGCGTCGACGATCTGGCGGTGGGCGACAAGGTCGGCAACGCCTGGCTGTGGTCGACGTGCGGACGCTGCGAATACTGCCACACCGGCCGGGAAACCATGTGCGAGAACCAGCGGAACGGCGGGTACACGGTCGACGGCAGCTTCGGTAGCTACATGCTGGTCAACGCGGACTTTGCGGCCCGCATCCCGGACGGCGCCGACCCGGTGGAAGTCGCACCGATCCTGTGCGCCGGTGTCACCGTCTACAAGGGCCTGAAGCGAACCGAGGCCCGGCCCGGCCAATGGGTGGCGATCTCCGGCATCGGCGGGCTCGGCCATGTCGCGGTGCAGTACGCCAAGGCGATGGGGATGCGGGTGCTGGCCGTCGACGTCGACGACGCGAAGCTGGCGCTGGCCGCTCGGCTGGGCGCCGAGATCACCCTGAACGCGCGCACCGTCGACGTGGCCGCCGAGGCTCGCAAGGTCACCGGCGGGATGCACGGCGTGCTGGTCACCGCGGTGCATCCCCAGGCGTTCGCGCAGGCGATCGGGATGGCCCGCCGCGGCGGCACCATCGTCTTCCTCGGCCTGCCGCCCGGGGACTTCCCGGCGACGATCTTCGACATCGCGGTCAACGAGTTGACCATCCGGGGCTCGATGGTCGGTAGCCGGCAGGATCTGGCCGAGGCGCTCGACTTCTACGCCCGCGGCCTGATCAAGCCGATCGTGACCACCGCCAAGCTGGGTGACATCAACGACATCTTCCACCGGATGGAACGCGGGCAGATCGACGGCCGGATGGTGATCGACTACCGGTAGCGAGCGGGTGTTACGCCTGGTTGGCGATCGGACTACCCTGGGAGCACCGTATGGGGCCGTTGCGCGGGTTGGAGCGTGATGAAATGCCGATCGAGGGAATCGCCGACGAGCGGAACCTGAGGTCGACTTTGCGCGACATCCACGAACGGTTCGTCGCCGGGGGGATCGACGCCGCATACCTGGGTACGACGCCGCTGTCGCCGGTGATCGCGCAGAGCTGGCAGCGCAGCCTGGCCGAAGGTGTGGACCCCGACGGCCCGCCGCAGCAGGTGATCTCCGATGAGCTGGCCGCGGTGCGTGACGGGCATCCGCTGGCGGCGGCGATGCCGGTGATTCGGCAGCTGTTGACCGATGATGCGGCGTCTTCCGGCGTGGTGGTGGCCGTTGTCGGCGACGACGGCACGCTGCTGTGGGTGGAAGGTGACCGTCGGGTGTGCCGGCGCGTCGAAGCGATGAACTTCGTGCCGGGCGCCGACTGGAGCGAAAGTCGGGTGGGAACCAACGCGCCCGGGACCGCGCTGGCGCTGGATCGCCCGGTGCAGATCCGCGGGGCCGAACATTTCTCCCGTGCGGTGCAGCCCTGGAACTGTACGGCGGTGCCCGTCCATGACCGTGCCACCGGTGCGGTGATCGGCGCCATCGACCTGACCGGTAGTGGCCGGGTGGTCACCCCGACCACACTCGCGTTGCTGCGCGCGACGGCGGTCGCGGTGGAGAATCAGTTGGCGCTGCTGCGGCTGGCCGGTGTGGGGACCAACCCGGCGGTGAGCGCACGCCTGACGGTGCTGGGCACCGGCCCGTCCCGCTGGGTGGTGACCGACGCCGGTGGGCACGTTCGGGTGACGACCCTGAGCGGTCGGCACGCCGAGATCTTGGCGTTGCTCAGCCGTCACCCCGAGGGATTGACCGCCGACCACCTGGCCATACTGCTCGACGAAACCGACCTCGACCCGGTCACGATTCGCGCCGAGATGTCGCGACTGCGCAAGGCCATCGGGGCCGACTTCATCGACTCCCGGCCCTACCGGCTGCTCAAACCGATCAGCAGCGATATCGGCGATGTACTGACCGCCCTGGATGCGGCCGATGTCCGGACCGCGATGGGGCAGTACCAGGGGCCGTTGCTGCCGCGGTCGCTGTCACCCGGCATCGGACGGCTGCGCACCGAACTGAGCACCAGCATGCGCGGCGCGGTGCTGGCGTCGGGCAATACGGCCGCCATGCGGCAGTGGCTGGATCTTCCGGAGGGCCGGGACGACCGTGAAGGGTGGCAGTTGCTGCATGACACCGCCAACGGCGATACCGCGGTCTGTGCGCGGGCCCGCGGGCATCTGGCGGGGCTGGACTCCGAGCTGGCCTGAATCAGCGGCGTCGTAGTGGATCAGTACGCGGGTCAAGGGCTGTGGAATTTGGAATACGCCGGCGCCGGCGAGCTCCTAAGCTTTCGGGGATGACACAGCGCGAGAGCGAACGCCAGACGCGCCAGCAGCGTGCCGATATTGACGCGCTTTACGAGCTGGTCGAAGGCGTCGACCGGAAGATTGACGCACTCGATACCACGCTCAACGGTCGGATCGATGCGCTGGACACCACGCTCAACGGTCAGATCGGCGCGCTGGACACCAAGCTCAACGGTCGGATCGATGCGCTGGACACCAAGCTCAACGGTCGGATCGATGCGCTGGACACCAAGCTCAACGGTCGGATCGATGCGCTGGATACCAAGCTCAACGGTCGGATCGATGCGCTGGATGGGAAGGTTGATGCGCTGGGCACCAAGCTCGGTGGTCAGATTCAAACGGTCGGCGGCCAGCTCAGTGAGGTGCTGGAGCTGCTCCGCGGTCGATAGCCGGTCTCAGGCCCGCATCGTCCCGGTCGTCAGGTAACGGGTGTGCCAGGACAGCGCCTCGTCGAGCACGTGCGGGGTGTGCCGGCCGTAGCCGGACTGCATCGCCCGATCCAGATAATCCTGCAGCACCGGCCGGAAATCCGGGTGCGCGCAGCGGTCGATGATCCGCTGCGCTCGCTGCTTGGGCGACAGGCCGCGCAGGTCGGCAAGCCCCTGCTCGGTGACGATCACGTCCACGTCATGCTCGGTGTGGTCGACGTGCGAAACCATCGGCACGATCGCTGAGATGGCGCCGTCCTTCGCGGTCGACGGGGTGATGAAGATCGACAGGTAGCCGTTACGGGCGAAGTCACCGGACCCGCCGATCCCGTTCATGATCTGGCTGCCCATCAGGTGGGTGGAGTTGACGTTGCCGTAGATATCGGCCTCGATCATGCTGTTCATCGCGATCACACCGAGCCGCCGAACCACCTCCGGGTGGTTGCTGATCTCCTGCGGGCGCAACACGATCTTGTCGCGATAGTCGCGCGCATTGGAGTTGAATCGCTCCACGGCGTCCGAACTGAGCGAGAAGGCCGTCGCCGATACGACATCGAGTTTGCCGGAATCGATCAGCGCCAGCATTCCGTCCTGGATGACCTCGGTGTAGGCGGTCAGGTGATCGAACGGCCCATGCTGCAGGTCGGCCAGCACCGCGTTGGGAACATTGCCGACCCCGGACTGTAGCGGCAGCAGCGTTGACGGAATCCGGCCGAGCGAGACCTCGGCGCCGAAAAAGTCCATGACGTGGTCGGCGATCCGCTGTGACGTCGCGTCCGGCGCCTTGAACGGGGTGTTGCGGTCCGGGGCGTGGGTCTGCACGACGGCGATCACCTTGTCGGCGGGGCATCGCAGGTAGGGGACTCCGATGCGATCACCCGGAGCGACCAGAGGAATCGGTACCCGGTTCGGCGGCAGCGCGGTGCCGTAGTAGATGTCGTGCATTCCGGTCAGGTCTTGGGATTGCCAGGAGTTGACCTCCAAGATCACCCGATCGGCCAGATCGAGCCAGGTTTTGTTGTTGCCCACCGATGATGACGGGATCAGGTCCCCGTCGGGCGTGATGCCGGCGACCTCCACCAGTGCCACATCGAGATGGCCGAGAAAGTTCTGCCAGACCATCTGTCCGACATGCGAGAGGTGGACGTCGATGTACTCCATGTGGCCGGCGTTGATCTTGGCCCGGCTCACCGGGTCGGACTGATACGGCAGCCGCAGTTCGATGCCGTCGACGGCGGCCAATGCACCGTCGAGCTCCGGCGCGGTGGAGGCGCCGGTCCACATACCGATCCGGATCGGGTTTCCGGTGTTGGCCGAGGCCGTGATCCGCTCGGCAAGTGCGGTCGGTACCGCCTTGGGGTAGCCGGCACCGGTGAAGCCGCTCATTCCGACGTTGTCGCCGTTGCCGATCATCGCTGCCGCGTCCTCGGCGGTGCACAGTTTCTTGGCGAACGCGGCGTTGGCGATCCGACTACCCGCCTTCATCGGCGACCTTTCGTTGGGCTGGTTGCCGCTGACCACTGAAGCTCGGCGGCGTGGCTTCAGTCTGCGCCTACCTGACCGCGTGTGGCTATCGACCGGTCCGGATCGCTTCGAAGACACTCGGGTCGACCAATGTCGAGGTGTCACCGAGCTCGCGGCCCTCGGCGACGTCACGCAGCAGCCGGCGCATGATCTTACCGCTGCGGGTCTTCGGCAGCTCCGGAACCACATGCACCATGCGGGGTTTGGCGATCGGGGAGATCTCGGCGGCCACGCGCGTCCGCAGGTCGCCGACGATCGCGTCGTCGACGTCGAACGAGTCGCTGTAGCTCTTGGCCATGACCACGAACGCGCAGATGCTCTGACCGGTCTGCTCGTCCGCGGCACCCACCACGGCGGCCTCGGCGACCGCGGGGTGGCCCACCAGCGCCGACTCCACCTCAGCGGTGGAGATGCGGTGCCCGGCCACATTCATCACGTCATCGACTCGGCCCAGCACCCAGATGTCGCCGTCGGCGTCGTAGCGGGCGCCGTCCCCGGCGAAATACCAGCCCTGCTCGGCAAACCGCGACCAGTAGGTGTCGATGAACCGCTGTCGATCACCCCAGATGCCGCGAGCCATCGCCGGCCACGGCTGATCGACCACCAGGTAGCCCGCCACCGACTCAGCCCCCTCGGCAGCGGGGAGGCGGTTGCCGTCGTCGTCGACGATCATTGCCGAGATACCCGGCAGCGGGGTCATCGCCGCACCCGGTTTGGCCGCGGCGATCCCGGGTAGCGGGCTGATCATGGCGGCGCCGGTCTCGGTCTGCCACCAGGTGTCGACGACCGGCACGGTATCGGCGCCGATCACCTGGCGATACCAGCGCCAGGCCTCCGGGTTGATCGGCTCGCCGACCGAACCGAGCAGCCGCAGACTGGTCAGATCGTGGGCATCGGGCACCTCGGCGCCCCATTTCATGAACGTGCGGATCAGCGTCGGCGCGGTGTAATAGATTGTCACGCCGTACTTTTCGATGATCTCAAAATGCCGATGCTGGTTCGGGAACTCGGGGGTGCCCTCGTAGATCACCTGGGTGGCGCCGTTAGCCAGCGGACCGTAGACGGCGTAGGTGTGCCCGGTGACCCAGCCGATGTCGGCGGTGCACCAGAAGATGTCCGATTCGGGTTTGAGGTCGAAGATCACCTGGTGGGTGTAAGCGGCCTGGGTGAGGTAGCCGCCGCAGGTGTGCACGATGCCCTTCGGTTTTCCGGTGGTGCCGGAGGTGTAGAGCAGAAACAGTGGCTGTTCGGCGGGGAAGGCCTCGGGGGTGTGTTGCGGGGCGGCGGTTGCCATGACGTCGTGCCACCACAGGTCGCGGTCTTGCGTCCAGGCGACGTCGCCGCCGGTGCGGCGCACCACCAGGACGTGGGCCACGGTGCTTTCTTCGGGGGCGGTGCTCAAGGCTTCGTCGACGGCGGGTTTGAGGGCGGCGGCGACCCCGCGGCGGTATTGGCCGTCAGAGGTGATGACGAGTTTGGCGGCTGCGTCGTTGATCCGGTCGCGCAGTGCGTGTGCGGCGAAGCCGCCGAACACCACGGTGTGCAGCACGCCGAGGCGGGCGCAGGCCAGCATGGCGATGATGGCTTCGGGGATCATCGGCAGGTAGATCGCCACTCGGTCCCCGGCGACCAGGCCCAGGGTGGTCAGGGCGTTGGCTGCGCGGGAGACGTCGGCCTGCAAGTCGGCGTAGCTGATGGCGCGGTGATCGCCGGGTTCGCCCTCCCAGTGGATGGCGATGCGGTCGCCGTGGCCGGCGGCGACGTGGCGGTCGATACAGTTGTGGGCAACGTTGAGCCGTCCGTCGGCGAACCAGCGGGCGAACGGGGCGTCGGTGTAGTCGAGTACCTGGGTGAAGTCGGTGTCCCACTCCAGCCGGCGGGCCTGAGCCGCCCAGAAACCGAACGGATCGGCCTCGGCGACGGCGACGTCAAGAACGGCGTCGATCTCGGTGTCGATCACGGTCACGGTGCTGCTCCCTACCTGCATGGTGTGGCGGTCGCCGCCAAGATACGAATCACCACGTTGCAGCACTGTTGCAGCGCCAGCCGATCCGGGGAAGTCAGCCCAGGGCGAAATCGATGCAAGCCAGACGCCCGGCCGCGCCGGCGCGCAGCACCGGGGGTGTCCAGCCAGCGGCGCGGCATCGCCACACGAGACCTTCCTCAACGCCCTGCGCGGTGCGGGGCTCAAATTCAGGCAACCCGATCAGGTGGTCACGGCCGGCCGCACGCTGTGCGATCTGGCCGACAGCGAAAAGGCCGACGACGAGATCATGGCGACATTGATGAAGTGCAATGAGATGAAGCACAATGACAATCTGTCGAATGCGCGCCAATACGTTCATGGATATCGTCTACCGGGCGTATTGCCCCCGGTACACGCCCCAGGTAGGCGCACCGTAGGGAGTCTGTCTCCGAAAATCGAGACGGCCGCCACAGCCGTTGAATTCCTGGTCGAACGTCACACACTGTCGCGTTGAATTCACTCGTATGCCGATATAACATCAATTGTGTCGCGTGAAAGAAGTACAGATTAACGGACGCGATAATATTTATTTTTGGAAGGCCTGAATTCAAAATGAGTAAAATTCACATGAGCAATTCTATTGCGCGTCCTTTGGGCGTTATCGCCGCCGGGCTGCTGGCGGTCGGCATTGGGCCGGCCGGCTTGGCATTCGCCGCCCCCGACGCCGACGGTGCCACTCCGGCACCGGGAACCGGTGCTGTTGTCGCCACCGTGGCCGGCCCCAGTGGCGGCGCGCAACCCGCGCCCATCGTGCCTGCGGCGCCGATGATGGCCGGCACTCCGGCACCCGCCGGCCCGGCGACACCGCCGGCCGGCTGCCACGTGGTGTGGTTCAACGTCTTCGCCGCCGCCTGCATACCCGGCAGGTAGCCGCGAGCCGTCCGGGCCGGCGGACCTGCCCCATGATCCGTCGGCCCAACCGGGGAGTCGGCCGGTTAGGTTGAACTCATCATGAGCGAGTCGACCTCCGACACCCCGACGTCGAGTATCTACCTGGCCGCCACCGAGGGCGGTACCGGAAAGACCGTGATCGCACTGGGGCTGCTGCACCTGCTCGCCGCATCCGCCTCACGGGTAGGGGTGTTCCGGCCCATCGTGCACTCGCTCGACGAGACCGACGAGCAACTCGAACTGCTGCTCGCGCATGCCACCGCCCAAATCGGCGACCACAGCCGTTGCCGGGGCGTCACGTATCAGCAGGTCTACGCCGACCGCGAAGCCGCACTGAGTGAGATCGTCGCGCGGTTCCACGAGGTCGCCCGACAATGCGATGCGGTGCTGGTGGTCGGCAGCGACTACACCGATGTGGTCAACCCGAGCGAGTTGAGCTTCAACGCCCGCGTGGCAGTGAATCTGGGTGCACCGCTGGTCCTGGCCATCAACGGCCACAACCGCGACCCGCAGTCCATCTCCGAGATCACCGCGCGCTGCCTGGCAGATGTGGCCTCCGTACATGCGCACCCGGCCGCGGTGATCGCCAACCGCTGCGACCCCGACCGGCTGACGGAGGTCACCACCGCATTGGCGGGAAGCGACGTGCCGGCGTTCGCGGTACCGGAAGTGCCGTTGCTGTCCGCCCCGACGATGGCCGAACTCTGCACCGCCCTGGGCGGCAACGTCTACAGCGGCGACCCCGAGCTGATGCGCCGCGAGGCGCTCAGCGTGATGGTCGGCGGCATGACGGCCGAGAACATCCTGGAGCGCCTCAGCGAGGGGCAGGTGGTGATCGTGCCGGCCGACCGCTCCGACGTGCTGCTGGCACTGCTGAACGCTCATGAGGCACAGGGCTTCCCGTCGCTGTCGGGCATCATCCTCAACGGCGGCCTGCTGCCGCACCCGGCCATCGACAAACTGGTCAAGGGGATGCGGCCCAAGCTGCCGCTGATCGCCACCAGCCACCGCACCTACGACACCGCCGAGCAGGTGTCGAACACCGGATCCCGGATCACCGTCGACTCGTTGCGCAAGATCGACACCGCGCTGGCGGTGATGGCCGCTCACGTGGACCGCGCGGAGTTCGCCGAACGGATCCGGGTGCCGGCGTCGACGGTGGTGACCCCGCAGATGTTCGAGTACCGGCTGCTGGAACGAGCTCGGTCCGACCGCCGCCACATCGTGCTTCCGGAGGCATCGGATGACCGGATCCTGTTGGCGGCGGGGCGGTTGCTGTCCCGCGGGATCGTCGACCTGACGCTGCTCGGGGTCGAGGAAGTGGTGCGCGGGCGCGGCGCCGAACTGGGGGTGGATCTCGATGCCGCGCAAGTGATCGACCCCAGCACAAGCGGCCTGCTGGAATCCTTCGGCGCCGAATACGCCCGACTGCGCGCACATCGGGGGATGACCGAAGAGCGTGCCCGCGAGATCATGCGCGACATCTCCTACTTCGGCACCATGATGGTGCAGCTGGGGATCGCCGACGGGATGGTGTCGGGTGCCGCGCACACCACCGCGCACACGATCCGTCCGGCGTTCGAGATCATCCGCACCGCACTCGGAGTGTCGACGGTGTCCAGTGTGTTCCTGATGTGCCTGTCGGACCGGGTGCTGGCCTACGGCGACTGCGCGGTGGTACCCGATCCGACCGTCGAGCAACTCGCCGACATCGCGATCTCCTCGGCGGCCACCGCCGCTGCGTTCGGTATCGAGCCTCGGGTGGCGCTGCTGTCGTATTCCACTGGTGAGTCCGGATCCGGGGCGGGAGTCGACAAGGTGCGTGCCGCAACGCAATTGGTGCACGAGCGACGTCCCGACCTGCTCGCCGACGGCCCGATCCAGTACGACGCCGCGGTCGATGAGGGAGTGGCGGCCGCCAAGATGCCGGACTCGCCGGTGGCCGGACGGGCCACCGTGCTGGTGTTCCCGGACCTGAACACCGGCAACAACACCTACAAGGCGGTGCAGCGCAGCGCCGGCGCCGTGGCGATCGGGCCGGTGCTGCAGGGATTGGCCAAACCGGTCAACGACCTGTCCCGGGGCGCGCTGGTCGACGACATCGTCTACACGGTCGCAATCACCGCGATCCAGTCACAGGGGATCGGATCATGAGCAATCCCGGCTTGGTACTGGTGCTTAACTCCGGTTCGTCGTCGATCAAATACCAGCTGGTCGATCCGGAGGCCGGAACCGCGGTGGTCTCCGGACTCGTGGAACAGATCGGCGAGGCGGACGGGCCGGTCGCCGATCACGCCGCCGGGTTGCGTCTGCTCCATCAGCGGCTCACCGAATCCGGGGTCGACCTCGTCACCGTGCGCGCGGTCGGGCACCGGGTGGTGCACGGCGGCAGCCGGTTCTTCGTGCCCACCCTGATCACCGATGCAGTGGTGGCCGAGGTGGAACGCCTTGCCGAGTTGGCGCCGCTGCACAATCCGGCGAACGTGATCGGGATCGAGGTGGCGCGCGCCGACTTCCCGAACGTTCCGCACGTGGCGGTGTTCGACACCGGCTTCTTCCATTCGCTGCCCCCGGCCGCCGCCCACTATGCGATCAATCACGACGTTGCCACCGAATACGGCATCCGCCGCTACGGATTCCACGGCACCTCGCACGAATACGTCTCGCGGGAGACGGCCGCGGTCCTGGGTCGCGAACCGGCCGAGCTGAACACCATCGTGCTGCACCTGGGCAACGGGGCCTCGGCGTCGGCCGTGCGCGGCGGTAAGGCGGTCGAGACGTCGATGGGGATGACCCCGCTGGAGGGGCTGGTGATGGGTACCCGCAGCGGTGACATCGACCCCGGCGTGCTGTTCCACCTCTACCGCACCGCCGGCCTGGGCGTCGAGCAGCTCGACGAGTTGCTGAACCGCCGCTCCGGGCTGAAAGGACTCAGTGGGATCAACGACTTTCGGGAGTTGCTCGAACGGCGGGCGGCCGGCGGCGCGTCGGGTGAGGCGGCCGGGCTGGCCTATGACGTCTACATCCATCGGCTGCGCAAGTACGTCGGTGCCTACCTGGCGGTGCTCGGCCGCGTCGACGCGATCGCCTTCACCGCCGGGGTGGGAGAGAACGTGCCCGACGTGCGCGAGGATGCGCTGGCGGGTCTGGACGGGCTGGGCATCATCGTCGACCCGCAGCGCAACCGCTCGGGCAAGGGCGCGCGGGTCATCTCCGCCGATGCCTCACGCACCACCGTCCTGGTGGTTCCCACCAATGAGGAGCTGGCGATCGCCCGCGCCGCCTGGGAGTTCGTCTAGCGCAACAATTCGTCGTTGTGCTGACCCGGTGTGGGGGGAGCGCCGGTGACTGCGGCGTCGAACGAGCCGTAGCGCGCCGGGGTGCGCACCACGGTGATCGCGCTGTCGCCCTCGCCGGTTCGCAGGGCCAGCTGATTCTCGGCGAACAACGCGGTGTCCACCACCTGCTTCCAGGTATTGGCCAGGCATGCCATCAAACCGTTGCGCTGCAACCGATCCACCCACTGCTGTGACGTCGCGGTGGCCAGGGTGGATTCCAGCTCGGCGGTGAGCTCGGCGTAGTTGATCGACCGGGAGCGCTGATCGGCGAACCGCGGATCGGCGATCAGATCCGGCCGGTCGATGGTGCGGCACAGCGTATCCCAGTGTTTGGGCGTGTAGGCGCTGATGAGGACGTAGCCGTCGGCGGTGCGAAACGCATCCGAGGGCTGGGTGGCGAATCCGACTCCCTTGCGCCGCTTGGCGGTTGGGGCTGCGGATGTCTCGGCCCGCGGCGTCTCCGGGCGGTTCAGGTGCACGGTGAGTTGATTGGCCTGCAGTGCCACCGCCACGTCGTACATCGCCACTTCCACCACGTCGGCTACGCCGTGCCGCTCCCGGCTGAGCAGTGCCGCCAACACCGCCTGCGCCAGTACGTGGCCGCTGGCATTGTCGACCAGCTGGAACGGGATGATCTGCGGCCTGCCGTCGGGGGTCCGCATCCCCGAGGTCATCCCGGCCTCGGCCGCCACCATCAGGTCGACCCCCGGGCGGTCGCCGTTCGGCCCGTTGCCGCCGTACGCCGACAGCCGCGCGTAGACGAGTCTCGGATTGCGCGAACGCAGTTCGTCCGGGCCCAGCCCGAGCCGCTCCATCACACCTGGCCGGAAGGACTCCAGGACGACGTCGGCGGTGTCGACCAGATCCAGGATCTGCTGTTTGGCCTCGGCGGTCCGCAGATCGGCGGTCACCGACTTCTTGCCACGGTTGTTCGGCAGAAAATAGACGGCCAGCGGCCGGCGGCCGGGCAGCACCGAGGTGATCTGCCGGCTGGCCTCACCGCCGGGCGCCTCGACCTTGATGACCTCGGCGCCCAGATCGGCCAGCACCTGACCGGCCAGCGGGCCGGCCACGTTCTGGGTGAAGTCCAGGACCCGGAATCCGTCCAGCGGTTTGGGTCCCGAATCGTCGGCCATCTGCTCAGTCCTCCGAATGCCTGCGCGACCGCCAGCTGACCAGTCGCCCGATGAGTATCAGCAACAGTACAAACAAGATCAACAGGAACGCTGCGTTGTAGGACAGATCGCGGGCCGATTGCGACGGCAGGTTGTAGAACGTCCAGATCGGGTAGGTCAGGTAGCCGACCGGGGAATGGGTGAGCTCGCCGGTGGGGGCGGTGTTGGACCAGCCCGCGGTGTAGAGCATCGGCGCTGTCTCGCCGACCGCCAGCGCGAGGGCCACCAGCATGCCGGTGACGATCCCGGGGACCGCCGACTTCAACACGATCCTGCGCAGGGTCCAGCCCACCGGCAGCCCGAGCGCTTCGGCGCCCTCCCGGTAGGACGTCGGCACCTGACCGAGCGCCGCCTCGGTAGCCTTCGCGATGTAGGGGATCGCGAGCACAGACAGCGTCACCACCCCGGCGGCCAGTGAGAAACCCCATCCGAAGAGCACCACCAACGCCAGGTAGCCGACGTAGCCGAGGACGATGGACGGAATGCCGGCCAGCACCTCATAGGCGCCGCGCAGCAGCGACTGCGTTCTCCCGGTGGCGAATTCGGACAGGTAGATCCCGGTCAGCACGCTCACCGTCCCGCCCACCAGCAGTACCCCGAACCCCAGTACCGCGGTGCCGATGATCGCGTTGCGCAGCCCGCCGCCGTTGCCGCGAGTGTTCTCGGTCAGGACCTGCCAATCGAACACCGGCAGGGCTCGACCGATGACCTCGATCAGCATCCACAGCGTCGGAACCACCACCACCGCAAGGCATGACAAGCAGCCCAGCCAGAACGCGGCGTTGACGATCTTGCGGCTGTTCACCTCGGCACCCCGTCAGACTCCACGTCCCACCGGTAGCGCGGTCCCCGACACCCGGCGAACCAGCATGCGGGCGGCGATGTTCGTGAGCAAGGTTATCACCATCAGCACCAGGCTCACCTCGGCGAGTGTTTTGACCGCGAAGTCGGTGAAGTCCGTCATCGCCGAATCCAGCTGCGAGACAACGGTGGCGGCGATGGTGGTCATGGTCGAATAGATGGTCGTCGGCATGGTTCCCAGCACCGCGCCGGAGACCATCGCCACCGCCATCGTTTCGCCGAGCGCGCGCCCGAGTCCCAGCACGATCGCCCCGACGATGCCGCTGGTGACCCATGGCAGCGTGACCCGGCGAACGCACTCGAACTCGGTCATTCCCAACGCGATCGCCCCCTCGCGGGGCAGCGGCGGAACTTGGCGGATCAGGTCCCGGCTGGTGCTGGCGATGATCGGAATCACCATCACGGCCAGCACCAGGCCGGAAACCAGCAGTCCCTCCCCATGGCCGGGATCGCCGCGAAAATAGCGCAGCACCGGCATATCCGGGGCGTTGCGGGCGATCACCGGAGCCACGTGGCCGGCGATGAACGGCCCGAAAGTCATCGCCCCCCACAGCCCGACGATGACGCTGGGAATACCGGCCAGCAGCTCCAGCATCATCCCGACTACCGAGGCGATGCTCCGCGGGAGGCGCTCCACGATCAGGAGCGCCGCCCCGATGGACACCGGAACGGCGATCACCAGGGCGATCGCCGAGGTTGCCAGCGTGCCGACGATCAGCGGCAGCGCCCCGTAGTAGGCGCCGGTCGGATGTTGCACGCCGCGGGTGACGGTGGCCGAACCGTAGGTGTTGCCGGGGTTCCAGTCGATCCCGGTGAAAAAGTGCAGCCCGTTGACGGTGATCGCCGGCAATGCCTCGATGAGCAGCGTCGCCAGCACGAACAGCAGCGCCAGCAGCGGCACCAGCGCGCTCACCGCACCCAGCCAGCGAATGGCCGGGCCGGCGCGCGCCCCGGATCGCCTCACGGGCCGGGTTACTTCGCGGTGATCTTCGCGATCTGGGCCAGCGACAGCTTCGCAACCTCGTCGGGCAGCGGCTGGAAGTGCACCTTGTCGAGGAAGGCGGGGGCGTTGCCGTCGGTGATGGCCCAGTGCAGGAATGCCTGCAGGGTTTGGGCGGTGGCGGCGTCCTTCTGGTGCGCGTTGACGATGGCGTATTCGTAGTTGACGATCGGGTAGCTGTCGGGGGAGGGGCCGTTGATCAGGGAGATGGCCTGGTTGTCGGGGGTCTGGTCGGCGAAGCCGGCCGCGGCCGCCTGAATGCTCTTGGCGTTGGGCTGCAGGTAGTTGCCGGTGGCGTTGGCCAACTGCGCCTCACCGAGGCCCTTGTCGCGGGCCTGGTCCAGGAAACTGATCCCGATATAGGCGACGCAGCCGGGGGTTTCGGCGCAGCCGGTGACCATGCCGCCGTTGCCGTTCTCGCCGAGCGCGCCGGGTACGGCGGGGAAGTCGACGGTGGTGCCGAAGCCGGGGGCTTTGCCCCAGCCGTCGGGATCCTGTTTGGACAGGTATTGGGTGAACAGGAAGGTGTCGCCGGAGCCGTCGGAGCGGTGCAGTGGGACCACGGGGGTGTCGGGCAGGTTCATGTCGGGGTTGAGTGCGGTGATCTGCGGGTCGTTCCAGGTTTTGACGGTGCCGTTGTACATGCCGGCCAGCACTTTGCCGTCGAGTTTGATGGGGTCGGTGACGCCGGGGACGTTGTAGTTGACCTGTTGCGCCGAGACGGCCAGGGCGATGTTCATCAGGCCCTGGTGTTCTTTCATGTCGCCTTCGGACAGGTAGGCATCGGAGGCCCCGATGTCGACCGCGCCGGCGGCGGCCTGCGAGATTCCGGTACCCGAGCCCGTGCCCTGCGCGGTGATCGTGACGTTCGGGTACTTCTGACTGTAGGCCGGGCCCCACTGGTTGAACAGCGGGTAGAGCAGGGTGCTGCCGGTCTCCGACAGCGACACGTTCGACGTTGCCGGCGCGGTGGCCACGGCGCCCTCGGGAGCCGAATCCGACGGCGCGGTAGCGGTTTTCCCGCCGCAGGCCGCTCCTGCCAGGATCAGCGGCGCGGCGGCCGACAGGGCCAGCATGCTTTGAAGGCGAGTTTTCACGGTGACACCCTTTCCTCGTGATCGGCGAACCTCTGGCGGTTCTCTGCGGTCAACTGCCCCCGGGATACGTAGCGGGCCGTTTCTTCGTGCTGCGGCGACGAGAACAGGTGCGCGGTAGGGCCTTCCTCGACCAGCCTGCCCTCAAAGAAGAACGCGGTGCGGTCGGCGATCCGGGCGGCCTGCGCCAAATCGTGGGTCACCATGATCACCGTCAACCGCCCGGCCAATGATGAAATGAGCTGTTCGATCTTGTCGGTCGTGTTCGGGTCCAACGACGACGTGGGCTCGTCGAGCAACAGCACCTCCGGGTTGACCGCCAGTGCGCGGGCGGTGCATAACAGTTGTTGCTGGCCGCCGGACAGCCGGAACGGGGAGTCGCCCAACCGGTCCTTGACCGCATTCCAGAGTCCGACCAGTCGCAGCTTCTCTTCGGCAACGCTGCGGAATTGCTTGCGTGGCACCATTTTATGGGCACGTACGCCGGCAACGACGTTGTCCATGATCGACATCGGGAAGGGATTGGGGCGCTGGAACAGCATGCCGACGCTGCGGCGCAGTTCCATCAGATCCCGGCCACCGAAGATGCTCGTCCCGCCAAGTAGAACGTCACCGCTGTGCCGATAACCGGTCACTTTGTCGTTCATCCGGTTCAGGGTGCGCAGAAACGTGGTCTTGCCGGAGCCGGTGGGCCCGAGCAGCGCGGTGATCGCCCGGGCGTCAAACGCCAGATTCACCTCATTGAGTACGGTTTTCGCTCCAAAACCCAAGGTGAGGCCGACAGCGCTCATCGCTGGAACGCTGACATCCCCGGTCTCGTTGTCGAGTTCGACGGGCGGCATCGCCGTCATGTTACGACTGATTCCTGCGGATCAGTTGTCAAAATGTCGCACCCGCGGCGGACTGGGCGAGTGTCAGCGCGGCTGCCAAGAGTTCGGACAGGCGTGGCCGTGCGGCCGGCTTCGGGCAATGTTACGTCCGCTTGAGGCAGTCACGGTAAAGTTTCGTCCCGTGAGATTCGGCCGATCGACTCTGGTCTTGGCGCTGCTCGCTGTTGGCGCACTGTTGGTTTCGGCCTGCGGCGGCAACTCCGGCGACTCGGGAACGGCCGGCGGTGAGGCGGTGGCGGTGGACTGCGGCGGCAAACAGGAACTGCACGCCAGCGGTTCGACCGCCCAGGAGAACGCGATCGAGCAGTTCGTCTACGCCTATATCCGGGCATGCCCGGGACACACGCTGGACTACAACGCGAACGGCTCGGGCGCCGGGGTGGACGACTTCGTCGGCAACCAGACCGATCTCGCCGGATCCGATGTGGCGTTGGACCCGTCCAAGGGCCAGCCGGAGCGGGCGGCGGAGCGGTGCGGTTCACCGGCGTGGGACCTGCCGATCGTGTTCGGTCCGATCGCGGTCACCTATCACATCAGCGGGGTCAACACCCTGAGCCTGGACGGCCCCACTGTCGCGAAGATCTTCAACGGGACGATCGGCAGCTGGGACAACCCCGCGATCAAGGCGCTCAATGCCGGGGTGGCGCTGCCCTCGTTGCCCATCCACGTGGTGTACCGCAGCGACAAGTCCGGGACCACCGCCAACTTCCAGAAGTATCTCGACGGCGCCTCCGACGGGGCATGGACCGGGGGAACCGGCGAGATGTTCAACGGCGGCGTCGGCGAAGGCGCCACCGGGAACAACGGCACGTCGGCGGCACTGCAGAACACCGACGGTTCCATCACCTACAACGAGTGGTCGTTCGCGGTCGGCAAGCAGCTGCCGATGGTGCAGATCATCACCTCGGCCGGCCCCCACCCGGTGTCCATCTCCGCCGACTCGGTCGGCAAGACGATCGCCGGCGCGAAGTTCGCGTCGCCCGCCGGTCAGCCCAACGACCTGGTGCTGGACACCTCGGCGTTCTACAAGCCCACCGATCCGGGCGCCTACCCGATCGTGCTGGCGACCTACGAGATCGTCTGCTCGAAGTACCCCGACGCCGCCACCGGCGCGGCCGTCAAGGCGTTCATGCAGGCCGCGATCGGTCCGGGCCAGGACGGATTGGACCAGTACGGGTCCATTCCGCTGCCGGATTCCTTCAAATCGAAGCTCCTGGCCGCGGTGAACGCCATCTCGTGACCGTCCGTCAGGTTTCTGTCGGGTGAACAGCCGGTTAGGCTGGTAGGCGGACTTTCGCCGCGGTTTCGTGGCGCTGGAGTGGTGAGGCGAAGGGAGCGTCGTCGGTGAACAACGCCGAGCCGGGTTCGCGAGTTGGGTCGCGGTTCGGCCCCTATCAGCTGGAGCGATTGCTGGGAAGCGGCGTTGTGGGCGAGGTGTACCGGGCCGAGGACACCCGTAACGACGAGACGGTGGCGCTCAAGCTGATCTCGGAAGCACTCTCCGGCGACGAGGCGTTCCGCAGCCGGCTCGAAGACGAGGCCGAAGCCGCCGGACAACTGACCGAACCGCACGTGGTGCCGATCCGCGCCTACGGTGAGATCGACGACCGGCTCTACCTGGAGCTGGGCCTGATCGACGGCACCGACCTGGCCACCATGTTGGCCACCGGGGGCCCGCTGAGCCCGCCGCGGGCGGTGGCCATTGTGCGCCAGATCGCGGCGGCGCTCGACGCCGCGCACAACGCCGACGTCATCCACCGCGACGTCAAACCCGACAACATTCTGGTCACCGACGACGACCTGGCCTACCTGTTGGACTTCGGTGTCGCCGCGGCCATCGCCGAACCGGTGGCGCAGGCCGAGCCGGCCACCGGCACCGTCAACTACATGGCGCCGGAACGGCTTACCGGTGAACAGGTCACCCACCTCGCCGACATCTACTCGCTGGCCTGCGTGCTGACCGAATGCCTGAGCGGGGCCGCTCCCTTCTCCGCCGAGACGGTCGACGAGGCGGTGGCCGAACGACTGACGGCGGAACCCCCGCGCCCCAGCAGGATTCGCCCCGGGCGCGTCCCCGCGGCCGTCGACGACGTGCTGGCCCGCGGGTTGGCCCGCAAACCCGAGGACCGTTACAGCAGTGCCGGTGAGCTGGCCGCTGCCGCCTACGCGGCGCTCACCGAGCCGGAACGTCACCAGGTCGCCAGGATCCTGCGGCGCGGCGAGCCCGCCCTGCACCTGCCCGGCGGACTGGAAGCAGAGCCCCGAACCGACGGTCGTGGAGGCGGTGCGCCGCAACCGGTTCCGGGCGGACTCGGCCGGCCGGCGTGGGCGCCACCCGAAACGGACTCCGGGGCCGGTTTCGGTGCCGGTTTGGGGGGCCTGCCCCCGGCGCCGTTCCCGGTGTCCCCGCTCCTGCGCGCCGACCGGCACACCGACACACCGGTCATGCCCGTCCCGTCCCGCCGCCTGCTGCGGTTGCCGCGCAAGCCCGTGCTGGTGGCGGCCGCCGCGTTGGCCGCGGTCACGGTCGTCGGCGGCGTCGGCACTCTGGTGAGCCGGCCCTCGTCGGCCTCACCGGTGGCGGCCCCGCCGCAGGCGGTGCTGCCGTTCAACGACCTGGACTTCCGGCTCTCGCCGGGCGCGGTGGCGCTGGACGCCGACGGCAGCGTCTACGTCACCAGCGAGGGTATGCACGGGCGGGTGGTCAAACTGGCGGCCGACAACGGCACCTCCACCTCCTCGGTGCTGCCGTTCAGCGACCAGTACCAGCCCCGTGGGTTGACCGTCGACAGGGACGGCAACGTGTACTTCTCCGACGTCAACGCCCGCGTGGTCAAGATCTCGGCGGACTCCGATTCGCACACGGTGCTGCCGTTCGCCGGCCTGGAGGACCCCGACGGGGTGGCGGTGGATTCCGAGGGCAACGTCTACGTGGCCGACCGCGGCAACGATGTCGTGCTGCGGCTGGAAGCCGGCTCGAACGTGCAGACCACGCTGCCCTTCGTCGGCCTCGAGCGGCCAGACGGGGTGGCGGTGGATTCGGCCGGCAACGTCTATGTCACCGACACCGGCAACAACCGGGTGCTCAAGCTGCCGGCGGCCTCCGGCGAACAGGTGGTGTTGCCGTTCACCGGGATCGTCGCTCCGTGGGGCATCGCGGTCGACGACGGCGGCGACATCTACGTCACCGAGCGCAACCGCAACAAGGTCGTGAAACTGGCTGCCGGGGCGTCGATCCCGGTGGTCTTGCCGTTCACCGGTCTCAACGCGCCGTTGGACGTGGCGGTCGACACCCACGGCAACGTCTACGTCGCCGACCGCGGCAACGACCGGGTGGTGAAAGTGGACTCGGACCGATGAGGCCGGGTGCATAACGGCGGGCTCGGTTCGCGAGCCGGGGCCCAGTTCGGGCACTACCGGCTGGTCCGGCTGTTGGGCAGTGGCGGGATGGGGGAGGTCTACGAGGCCGAGGACACCCGCAAGCACCGGTCGGTGGCGCTGAAGCTGATCTCGCCGCAACTCTCCGGCGACCCGGTGCTGCACGCCCGGCTCCAGCGCGAGGCCGACACCGCCGGACGGCTCACCGAACCGCACGTGGTGCCCATCCACGACTACGGCGAGATCGACGGACAGTTCTACGTGGAGATGCGGCTGATCCAGGGGCAGTCGCTGCGGACCCTGCTGAACCGCCACGGCCCGCTCAGCCCGGCCCGGACGGTGGCGGTGATGCGCCAGGTAGCCGCCGCGCTGGACGCCGCGCACGCCGCCGGGATCATGCACCGCGACGTCAAGCCCGAGAACATCCTGGTGACCGACGACGACTTCGTCTACCTGGTGGATTTCGGCATCGCACGCGCGGCCACCGATCCTGGGCTGACCCAGATCGGGACCACCGTGGGCACCTACAACTACATGGCCCCGGAACGGTTCACCGGCGGCGACGTCACCTACCGCGCCGACATCTACTCGCTGGCCTGCGTGCTCGGCGAATGCCTGACCGGTACACCGCCGTATCGGGCCGACAGCATCGAGCGGATGATCGCCGCGCACCTGACCGAACCCGCCCCGCGGCCCAGCGCGCAGCGCCCGGGCAGTGTGTCGCCCGCGTTCGACCAGGTGATCGCGCGGGGGATGGCCAAGCGGCCCGAGGACCGCTACCGCAGTGCCGGCGAGCTGGCGTCGGCCGCGAACCAGGCGCTCACCGGCCCGCAGCAGGACCAGGCGGCCACCATCATGCGGCACGGCGAAGCGGCGGCCTTCGGCCCCGAGACCCTGGCGGCACCGGTGGCTCGGCCGGCTGCGGAGTCCTCGGGCGCACAGCTCACCGGCTGGCGCGACCGACCCGCACCGCAGGCACCGCCGGTGCGCCGGCCACCGGCCTACTCGCCGCCGGCCGAACCGACGTTCGGTCACACCACGGCGGGCCCCGACATGCGGCGCCGGGCGGTGATCGCCGCCGCGATTCTGGCGTTGGTGACGGTGGTCGGCGTGGTCGGATACCTGATCGCGCGGCCATCGCAGTCGTCGTCGGCGGCGCCGGCGGGCCAGAGTGAGCTGCAGTTCACCGGCATCAACTTCCGGCTGTCGCCGAGCGGGGTGGCGCTGGACTCCGACGACAACGTTTACGTCGCCAGTCAGGGCATGTACGGGCGGGTGGTGAAGCTTGCGGCGGGATCGTCGGCGCCGACCGTGCTGCCGTTCAGCGGCCTCTATCAACCGCAGGGCGTGGCGGTCGACAAGAACGGCACTGTCTACGTCTCGGACTTCAACAACCGGGTGGTGAGGCTGACGGCGGGCTCCACCGACCAGGTGGTGCTGCCGTTCAGCGGCCTGAGCTACCCCGAGGGAGTGGCGGTGGACTCCGGCGGCAACGTCTACGTCGCCGACCGCGGCAACGACCGGGTGGTGGAGTTGGCAGCCGGGTCGAACACCCAGACGGTGCTGCCGTTCAGCGGCCTCAACAACCCCGACGGCGTGGCGGTGGACGGTTCGGGCACCGTCTACGTCACCGACACCGACAACAATCGGGTGCTGAAGCTGGCCGCCGGATCCACCAACCAGACGGTGCTGCCGTTCACCGGGATCGCGGTGCCGTGGGGCATCAGCGTGGATTCCGACGCCAACGTCTATGTCACCGAACACGACGGGAACAAGGTGCTCGAGCTGGCGGCCGGTGCGACCACCCCGACCACGCTGGCGTTCAGCGGGCTCAACACCCCGCTGGATGTGGCGGTCGGCAAGAACGGGACGGTGTACGTCGCCGACCGCGGAAACGACCGGGTGGTGCGGCTGGCTCCGGGCTGAGCAGGCTCGATAGAGGTGATCTGCAGCACCCGACCACGTCGCGCTTGCGGTCCCCAGGCCCGGTGGACGGTAGGATTTTCGGCGTGGACAGTCGCACCGAGGGCCCCGAATCGGTGGGCGTCGTCGACAGCCGCGGGGTCCCGCACGGTGCAGTCCCACACACGCACGATCACGCACATTCGCACCCGGCACGGCCGGTGCACGACGCCGGCTGGCACCGCGCGGCGACATGGGCACGCCGGCTCGCCTGGGTCAGCCTGGTGCTGGTCGGCGTGGAAGGCGTGGTCGGCCTGTGGCAGGGCCTGGCGGCCGGCTCGATCGCCCTGACCGGCTGGGCCCTGGGCGCCATTCCCGAGGCGCTGGCCGGAGCCATCGTGATCTGGCGGTTCACCGGTGCCCGCACGCTGTCCGAAACTGCCGAACGGCGCGCCCAGATCGGCGTGGCGGTGTCGTTCTGGATCAACGCCCCCTACATCGCAGCCGAGTCGGTGAACCACCTGTTCAGCGACCACCGTTCCGAGGGCAGCGTCATCGGCATCGCGGTCACCGCCGCGGCGGTGCTGGTGATGCCGATGCTGGGTCGAGCCCAGCGACGGTTGGGGGTCCGGCTGGGCTCGGCGGCCACCGTCGGTGAGGGCGTGCAGAACTACCTGTGTGCCGCCCAGGCCGCGGCGGTGCTGGTCGGGCTGACGCTCACCGCGCAGTGGTCCGGTGCCTGGTGGCTGGACCCGTTGATCGGTCTGGGCGTTGCCGCCGTGTCGGTGTGGCAGGGCTTCCGATCCTGGCGCGGCGAGGGGTGCGGCTGCTGAACCGGCCGTGCCGGGCAGCAAAGTCCCGACTGCCCTGGAGCTGGTGGTGTTGCTCGACAGGAACAGTCGGGACGGTCACAGATTACGCCCTGGCGGGGGACGATGCCATCGGTTCCCGATCCAGCTTGTAGCGAATCAACCGCGAACTGTTGGCGACGACCGCCACCGACGACGCGTTGTGCAGGATCGCTGCCAGCACCGGCGACAGCGCACCGCCAGCACCGATCAACAGGCCGGCGGCGTTGACCGCGATCGACATGCCGTAGTTCTGCCGGATCACCTCGACGGCACGGGCGCCCAGGTCCCGGACGTCGAGCAGCCGACGCAGGTCGTCGTTGGCCAGGGCCACGTCGGCGGTCTCCACCGCAACGTCGGTGCCGGCCAGTCCCATTGCGATCCCGATGTCGGCGGCCGCGAGTGCGGGTGCGTCGTTGACGCCGTCACCGACCATGCCGACCACGTAGCCCTCGTCCTGCAACCCGCGGACCACCTGAAGTTTGTCCTCGGGAAGCACCTCCGCGCGCCACTCGTCGATGCCGAGTTCGGCGGCCACCGCCGCGGCGGTCTCCGGATGATCGCCGGTGAGCATGATGATGCGGCGAATACCTTTGGCGCGCAACTGCCCGAGCACCTCATGCGCCTCCGGACGCACCTCATCGCGCAGGCTGATCAGTCCGACGAGGGTGCCGTCGACCGCCAGCAGTAGCGGGGTCTCGGCCTGCGCCCGTAGCTTGGTGACCCAGTCCGACGCCTTCTTCGAGATCCGGACCTTCTCCGAGCGCAGCAGATTCGGGCTGCCCAGCAGCAGGGTGCGGCCGTCTGCCCAGGTGCGGATTCCCAGGCCCACCAGGACTTCGCACTCCTCGTGCGGCGGGATGCTGATGTGGCGTTCCTCGGTGGAGCGGATCACCGCCTCGGCTAGCGGGTGCCGGGAGTGCAGCTCCGAACTGGCGGCGTAGGCGAGTACTTGCTCGGGTTGCCAATCCTTATGAATCGCAACGATATTGGTGACCACGGGGCGTCCGATGGTGAGTGTGCCGGTCTTGTCGAACACGATCGCGTCCACCCGGCCGGCCTGCTCGAGATGCGAGCCACCCTTGATCAGGATGCCGCGCCGGGCTCCGTTGCCGATCGCCGCACTGATCGCGGTCGGGGTGGACAGTCCCACCGCGCACGGGCAGGCGATCAGCAGCATGGTCATCGCGCGGCGGACATCGCCGGTGAGCACCAGAGTCAGTGCCGACAGGATGAACGAGGCTGGCACGAAGCGGCGGGAGAAGTTCTCGCCCACCGTCTGTATCGGTGCCCGGTCGTGCTGCGCCTCCTCGACGCGGCTGATGATGCGGCCGATCACGGTCTGGTTGCCCACCGCGGTGGCACGCACCACCACCCGGCCGCGGACCACCACCGAACCGGCATGCACTCGCGCCCCGGCGATCACGCTGACCGGCAGGGTCTCGCCGGTGATGGCGGACTGGTCGACGATGGCCTCTCCGTCGACGATCTCGCCGTCGACCGGGATCGCCACATGGTCGTGGATGATCACCTCGTCGTCGATCTGCACCGTGTCGATCGGCACCTGGACTTCGGTGCCGTCGGCAAGCCTGACCCAGGCGGTGTCCTGGTTGCCGCGCAGCAGATCCGAGATCGCGCGCCGGGTCCGCCGCAGTGTCAGATCCTGGAGATATTCGCCGATGTTGAGCAGCCACAGCACGGTCAGGGCCACCACGTTCTCGCGCAGCACCAGGCTGGCGACGGTCGCGGCGGTCACCAGCGCGTCGGTGCCGGCCTTGCCCGACCGGATCGAGCGCAGTGCGCCCCGCAGGAACGGGTAACCCATGAAGACCGTCGCCCCGGTCGCGACGAGTTGGCCGCTGGGCCCGAGCAGGGGCGGACGGGCGAACACGTAGCGGCGCACCCCCAGCAGCGCCAGCGCCGCTCCGCCGATCACCATGCGCAGCACGTCGGTGTTGCGGATGTCCGCCGAGCGCGGGGTGCGGGCCGGGATCAGTTCGGCGGCGACGGTGGCCGCCGAGCTGATCGCCGCCAGGACCTCGGCGATGTCACACCGCTTCGGTGAATACCAGACCACGACCGCGCCGGTGCGCGGATAGGCGTGCACGGTACGTACCCCGTTGACGCGCCCGGCTGCCTCTTCGGCCGCCACGGCGCGCCGGGAGTCGGAGCGGACCCAGGGGACCTTCACCCGCATCCGGCCGGCGGCATCGGAGATGACCGTGAGTTCGTCGGCGGTGGCGGTCATGGCTGCACTCCTTCGGGTGGCTGGGCTGGCCGACGTCGCCGCGCGCGCCACGATCAGTGGTCGTGGTCGTGCTCGACTGCCGCCGCGGGCGGGGTGGCCTCCTCGCCGATGCGTTCGCGTGCCTCGGCGACCACGTCGGCCACCTTCAGTCGCGCCGATTCTGCGACTTCCTCGGCCCGGCGGGTTCCGCGCAGGCTCCACTCGGTGGCGGTCACCGCGGCCTGGTGCAGTGGAGCCTTCTCCAGTGCCTTGCGCGCCAGCTCGTACGCGCTGACCCCGACCAACCCGGTGAACACCGTTCCGGCCGCCTTCACCAGCAGTCCCTGTACCGCCATGAGTAATCCCCTTCCCGCATTCGGCTTTCGCTCCGACAGGCTATCAGCATATAGGCATTTATGCATGAATCGTGGATCGATGGTGCCGCTGATCCGCCGGTCACCGGCTTAGTCCAGCGAGCGGGTCACCTTCTCGGTGTCCCGGCGGCGTTCCTGCGCGCCGGCGTCGGGGTTGCCGACCTGGACCAGCGATGCGCCGGCGGCGAACACCGCCAGCATGTTGTCGATCAGCTCGGTCGGGCTGTCCCAGCCGTTGGCGGACCACACTCGATCCGACGGCGTCAACGCCGCGGCGTCCGCCGACTTCCGGCTGGATGCCAGCACCTCGTCGGTGGACGCGCCGGCCAGGGCCGGGCCGGGGCGGAGTTCGGGGGCGATCTGGTCGCCGTGTACCCGCACCGCGGTCGCATAGTCGGTGACACCCACCGGCAGGTCCGGTGCCGGCCGGCCGAACGGGTCCAGCGACAGCACCACCACCTCACCACCGGTGCCGGCCACCACCGCGTCGGCATCGCCGAGCCGGGCCGCGGTGCACAACGCGATGTCGGCGTCGCCTTCGCCGTCGACGCCGTCCGATCCGAGCAGCACCTCCGCGCCGATCCACCATGCGCCGAACAGCACCGCCGCGGTCTGCCAGTGTGCCGGCAGCAGGACCGCGATGCGGCTGCCCGGCCCGGCGCCGAGCTCGTCGCGTAACAGGTTGCCGGTCTTGGCGGCCCAGTTCGCCAGGGTGGCCGCGGACAACTCGATGCGTTCGCCGGTGGCGTCGTCGTAGTAGGTGATGCGTGGTCCGACCGGGTCGACGTGCATGATCGGATCAAGGATCGCCGAGCTGAGGTTGGTCACCTCAGCGACGTTAGTTCACGCATTGCGGGTCGTTGGAACCCGCCGTCAGAATCGGTGACGGAGCTGGGATTTGGGGCTGCGCACCGTCATCGGAGCCGGAGAGCCCGGCCAGCTCCGCACGTCCCCCGGCGCCGAGGCCCGATCCCGGCCCGGTGTAGTCGTTGGCCAGCACGACCCGAACGGCCCCGGCCGGCACCGACTCGTTGGTCACCACCGGCAGCCCGCCCAGATCCTTGGCCACGGCGTGCGCGCCGGGGTCGTCGGCGTTGGCGGCCTGGACCTGGCTGGTGGGCACGTGGCCGGTTTCGTTGTTCCCGACAGACCCGGTGCCGAATCCCTTGGCGTTGAGCACACCCGACACCGCCGCGGCCAGGCCGTTGATGTCGGTGTCGTTGAGCACGCTGGCGGTGGTGTGTTCCGGGTCGTACGACAGTTGTTCGGTCTTGCCCTCTTCCTGGTCATGCAGCAGGCCGGCCACCCACTGCGAGACCTGTTCGGGATCGACCCGCACCACGCTTTGCATACCGTCGTCGCTCCAGCCGGCTTCCTCCAGAACCGGGATGGTGGCGAACGCCACCTTGCCCGCGGCCAGATCCTGCGCCTTGGTGATGAAGTCGATCAGGTCCCAGCCCTCCGACAGCACCACCGATCGCTGCACCGCCGCCTGGAGTCGAGACATGGTGGCCGGACTGGACAGTGTCTTGCCGGAGATCACCTGGTGCGCCAGCGACGCCATCACCGTCTGCTGGCGGCGGACCCGGTCCAAGTCGCCGTGCGGGAGTTCGTGGCGCTGCCGGACGAAGCTCAGGGCCTGCGCTCCGCCGAGTCGTTGCCAGCCTGCCGGGAAGTCCGCACCGGAGAGTTCTTCGTACACCGGCTCTTTGAGGCAGACATTGACGCCGCCCAGCGCATCGGTGATCAGCGAGAAGCCGAGCAATCCGATCTCGGCGTAGTGGTCGACGGTGACACCGGTCAGGTCGGCCACCGTCTTGATCAGCGCTTCGCGGCCCGCCTCGGTGCCGCGGGCCTGGGCCTGGGGCGCATCCATCCCGGACTCGAACAGTGCGTCGGCGGTTTCGAGTTTGGTGGCGCCGTAGACCCCGTTGATCTTGGTCTTGTCCAGGCCGGGCGCCGCGACGTAGGAGTCGCGGGGGATCGAGATCGCAGTGGCCGACTTCCCGTTGTTGGGGATACGGACCAGGATGATGGTGTCGGTGTTGGTGGCGTCGTCGTCGCCGACTCGCAGCGTGGCCAGTTCCTCCGGGGTCAGCGGGTTGCCGTGGGCGTCGGTGCGGCTGTCCATCCCGACCAGCAGGATGTCGACCGCGCCGTCGGAACCGCCCTTGCCCAGCGCCATCGAGGCGACATGGAAGATGCCGTCCTCGAAGGACCGGACACGGCTCCAGGCCACTCCGGTGCCGAGAACGATGGTGACGGCTGCCACCGTGGCAATCACACGAACCACACGTTGCGCAGGCATCACTTGAGGCTACTTGTGTCTCTGCTGTATCGGTGGTAGCCGGCGTCGGCGTGCCAGACTCGGCGGTTTAGCGAGCCTCGACGGAGGAGAGGCGAAGCTGGAGCCGCCGCATGAGCCGGGCGGTTTAGCGAGCCTCGACGAAGGAGAGGCGAAGCTGGAGCCGCCGCATGAGCCGGGCGGTTTAGCGAGCCTCGACGAAGGAGAGGCGAAGCTGGAGCCGCCGCATAAGCTCGCCGACGACGATGCGGAATGAAGCGATGAAGAGGAGCGGCGTCAAGTGGCAGCGCGAATAGTGATCACCGGAGCAGGCGGCCAGGTCGGCACTTTTTTGACCGCACGAGCCGCCGAACAGGGCCGTGACCTGCTGACACTCACGTCGGCGCAGTGCGACATCACCGATCCGGCCGCGGTGGACGCCCTCGGCCTGGGTGCCGGCGACGTGCTGGTGAACTGTGCGGCCTACACCAACGTCGACGCCGCCGAGACCGACGCCGACCGCGCGTTCGCCGTCAACGCGGCCGGGCCGGGCCATTTGGCCGCCGCCTGCACTCGGGCCGGCGCCCGGCTGATCCACATCTCCACCGACTACGTCTTCGACGGTGACTTCGGTGGCGCCCCGCCGCGCCCGTATGAGCCGGGGGATGCGACCCGACCGTTGTCGGTCTACGGCAGCACCAAACTGGCCGGTGAGAACGCGGTGCTGGCGGCCTCGCCGGACGCCGTGGTGGTGCGCACCGCCTGGGTCTACACCGGCGTCGCCGGCGGCACCGACTTCGTGGCGGTGATGCGGAACAAGGCCGCCGGCGACGGAGGCGTCGAGGTGGTCGACGACCAGATCGGCTCACCGACATTTGTCGGGGACCTGGTCGACGCTCTGCTGGCCCTGGCCGATGCCTGGCCCACCGCCCGGGTGCTGCACGCCGCCAACGCGGGGGCGGCCAGTCGATACCAGCAGGCCTGCGCGGTGTACGCCGCTCTCGGCGCCGACCCCGGCCGGGTGCGACCGGTCAGCAGCGCCGCGCACCCCCGCCCGGCGGCCCGGCCGCGATACTCCGCGCTGTCCGGGATCTCCTCGGCCCGGGCCGGCCTGCCGGCACTGCGGGGGTGGAGCGATGCGCTGGCCGCCGCACTCGGCAGATAGCCTCTACGCCGTGAGTGAGGCCCTGCCGGTGGTGACGGTGACCTATTCGCCGGGGTGGCACCTGGACCGATTCCTGGCGTCGCTGTCGCTGGCCACCGACGGCCCGGTGCAGGTCGTGATGGCCGACAACGGCTCCACCGACGGCGCGCCGCAGGAAGCCGTCCAGCGCTATCCCGACGTGCGGTTGCACGACACCGGGTCCAACCTCGGCTACGGGGGCGCGGTCAACAGCGCCGTGGCGCTGCTGAAGGCCGAAGGCGCCGGGTGCGGTGAGTTCTTCATCGTGGCCAATCCCGACGTGCAGTGGGGCCCGGGCAGCATCGACGCCCTGCTGGAGGCGGCCGCCCGCTGGCCGCACGCGGCGACGCTGGGCCCGCTGATCCGCGATCCCGACGGTTCGGTGTACCCGTCGGCGCGCCACCTGCCCAGCCTGATCCGCGGCGGCATGCACGCCGTCATCGGCCCGCTGTGGCCCAACAATCCGTGGACCCGGGCCTACCGCCAGGAGCTGCTGGAACCCAGCGAACGCCCGGTGGGGTGGCTGTCGGGGGCCTGTCTGCTGGTGCGCCGCGCCGCGTTCGAGCAGATCAGCGGCTTCGACGAGCGCTACTTCCTCTACATGGAGGACGTCGACCTGGGGGATCGGCTGGCCAAGGCCGGCTGGCTCAACGTCTACGTCCCCAGCGCCGAAGTGCTGCACCAGAAGGGGCACGCCACCGGAAAGGACCCGGCCCGCAACCTGGCGGCCCACCATCGCAGCACCTACACCTACCTCGCCGACCGGCACACCGGTTGGTGGCGGGCACCGCTGCGCTGGACCATGCGGGGCGCGCTGGCAGTGCGTTCCGGCCTGGCGGTGCGCAGTGCCCGCCGCAAACTGACGAAAGGACGTCCGTGACGCTCCAGCAAGTCGATGCCGTCGTCCTGGTGGGCGGCAAGGGGACCCGGCTGCGGCCGCTGACGCTGTCAGCGCCCAAGCCGATGCTGCCGACCGCGGGCCTGCCGTTCCTGACCCATCTGCTGTCGCGGATCGCCGCCGCCGGCGTCGAACACGTCATCCTCAGCACCTCCTACAAGCCGGAGGTGTTCGCTGAGGAATTCGGCGACGGGGCCGCACTGGGCCTGCAGATCGAGTACGTCACCGAGGATGAGCCACTGGGCACCGGTGGTGGCATTGCCAACGTCGCCGAAAAACTGCGCCACGACACCGCGATGGTGTTCAACGGCGACGTGCTGTCCGGGGCGGATCTGGGCGAGTTGTACCGCTACCACTGCGAGCAGGATGCCGAGGCGACCCTGCACCTGGTACGGGTCGGTGACCCGCGGGCGTTCGGCTGCGTGCCCACCACCGACGGCCGGGTCACCGCGTTCCTGGAGAAGACCGAGGACCCGCCGACCGACCAGATCAATGCCGGCTGTTACGTGTTGTCCCGCAAGGTGATCGAGGCCATCCCGCGTGGACGTCCGGTCTCGGTGGAGCGCGAGGTGTTCCCGGCTCTGCTGGCCGGCGACGTCAAGGTCTGTGGCTACGTCGACACCAGCTACTGGCGCGACATGGGCACCCCGGAGGACTTCGTGCGGGGCTCGGCGGATCTGGTGCGCGGCATCGCGCCGTCGCCGGCATTGAGCGGGCAGCGCGGTGAGGCACTGGTGCACGACGGCGCCTCGGTGGCGCCGGGCGCGGTACTGATCGGCGGCACGGTCGTGGGGCGGGGCGCCGAGATCGGCCCGGGTACCCGGCTGGACGGTGCGGTGATCTTCGACGGCGTGAAAATCGAGGCGGGCAGCGTGATCGAACGCTCGATCATCGGGTTCGGCTCCCGGATCGGACCGCGGGCGCTGATCCGTGACGGGGTGATCGGCGACGGCGCCGACATCGGGGCCCGCTGTGAGCTGCTGCGCGGGGCCCGGGTGTGGCCCGGGGTGTCGATCCCGGACTGCGGAATCCGCTACTCGTCCGACGTCTGAGGCATCGCCACGGCGCGGGCCACCAGGTGCCGCAGCGCGTCGTCGGCGTCCGGCGGCAGGGCGTCCACCGGCCACCAGCGCAGCGCCAGCGACTCGTCGCTGATGCCGATCTGCGCGTCGGCCGGCGCGTGCGCCACGAACTGCAGGTCCAGGTGCCGGGTGGGCACGCCCAGCGAGCACGTCACCGGGTGCACGTGCACGGCCGCCAGCCGCGGATCGAGCCGCAGCCCGACGATGCCGGATTCCTCGGTGGCCTCCCGCAGCGCGGCGGCCAGGATGTCGGCATCGGTGTCCTCGCAGTGGCCGCCGAGCTGCAGCCAGCGGCCCACTCGCGGGTGCAGCGTCAGCAGTGCCCGCGCGCCGCTGTGGTCGAGCACCAGTGTCGAGGCGGTGATGTGGCCGGGTACGCATTCGCGCGCGCATGCGTCGCTGCGGGCATCGAGAAACGCCAGCACCGCATGCCGGAGCGAGTCCTGCCCGGAATCCGGCGCCGCCCAGGTTCTCAGCGCCGCGACGGCGGAGTCATGCAGACTCACCGCCGCACCAGCAGGTCGCCGACGTCACCCGGCGACCGCGGCTCGGGTGGTTCGGTGGGGTAGCCGATCGCGATGGCGCCCAACGGTTCCCAGTCCGGCGGCAGATCCAGCTCGTCGCGGACCAACTCGGCGGCGAAGATGGTGGACCCGATCCAGCAGCTGCCCACGCCGCGCACCGCCAGCGCCACCAGCAGCGCCTGGACCGCGGCGCCGACGGCCACGGTGAACATGGTGTGCTCGGCGGCGGTGCGGGCGGCGTCGGGGTAGTGGTGGGCGCCGTCGGGCACCATGATCGGGATGACGACCTCGGGTGCGTCGTAAAGAATCCGGCCGCGCGAGACCCGCTTCTCGACTGCCTCGGGGGACTTGCCGTCGCCGGTCAGGTCGGCGCGCCAGCGGTCGGCCATCGCATCGAGCAGCCGGGTGCGCAGCGCCGGGGTCTGCAGCCACACGAACCGCACCGGCCGGGTGTGGTGCGGTGCCGGGGCGGTCAGTGCCTCGGCCATCGCGTCGGTGACCAGCTGCGCCGGCACCGGCTCACCGGAGAACCGGCGCACCGACCGGCGCAACAGCTGGGCCTGCCGGTGCCCGGTCTCGATGGCCTCGGCGGTGCCCAGCCAGAACAGGTCGTCGGACCCCGAGCGCACCAGCGCGGCCGCGGTCGAACCGTCGTCGGGGCTGACGACGCCGCGTACCACCGCCACCGGGACATCGGTGAGCTTGCCCTTGACCAGGTCTGCGGCCGCGGCGAGTTCGTCGGCGACGGCCACCTCGGTGACCAGCAACTCGTTGCCGTGCCGGTCCACCGAGCCGGCGTAGCCGTTGAGCACGGACAGGCCCGACGCCCCGATCGCGACGTCGATCTGGCCGTTGCGCCAGGCACGGCCCATCGTGTCGGTGATCACCACCGCCACGCCGACACCGAGGCGCTCGGCCAGCGCGGCGCGCAACGCCGCGGCGCTGGCGTCGGGGTCGACCGGCAGTAGGGCGAGTTCGTCGGCGCCGACGTTGGAACCGTCCACCCCGGCGGCGGCCTGCACCAGGCCGAGACGATTCTCGGTGATCCAGGTGCGGCCCTTCCGGGCCAGAACGCGCACCGCCTCGGCCTCGACCAGCTGGCGGCGCAGCGCGTCACGTGCCTCGGCGTCGTGTGGCGCCGGCACGATACGGCCCTCGCACTTGGACACCACCTTGCTGGTGACGACCACGATGTCACCGTCGGTCAGCCACGGTGCCGCTTGGGCCAGCGCGGCGCCCAGATCGTCGCCCGGCCGGAATTCGCCCAAACCGGTTATCGGCAGGATCTCGACTCTGGCCGCGCTGCCGTGTTCGGTCATCCGATGCCCGCGAGTTCCAGTCCGGCGCGCACCATCTCGGCTGTGGTAGCTGGGTCGGTCATCAGCAGTGGGGCACTGCGCACCGTGACACCGTTGATCTCGGCGTGCTCGCCGGAGTGCACCAGCCAGTGGTCCAGGATCCCGGTTCCGCTGCGCGCCCCGTAGTGCTCACCGACGGCCTGCGAGGTGGATTCCAGACCGATCACGCTCAGGCAGGTATCGGCCATGCCGCGCAACGGCTTTCCGCCGATGATCGGCGAATATCCGACGATGGGCGCCGGTGTCGACCGCAGTGCCGCCCGGATGCCTGGCACGGCCAGGATGGCGCCGATGCTCACCACCGGATTGGACGGGGCCAGCAGCACGATGTCGGCTCCGGCGATGGCATCGATGACTTCCGGTGCCGCGGTCGCCTTCTCGGAGCCGACGAAGCCGAATCCGTGGGTGGGCACGGCCGCGCGGTAGCGCACCCACCATTCCTGGAAGTGGATGGCGCGCTGAGAGTCGTCTTCCGGATCGGTGATGACCACGTGGGTTTCGCAGCTGTCGTTGGTGACCGGCAGCAGCCTGGCGCCCGGCTGCCAGCGGTCGCACAAGGCCGCGGTCACTTCCGTCAGCGGGTAGCCGGCGCGCAGTGCCTGAGTGCGGACCAGGTGGGTGGCCAGGTCGCGGTCGCCGAGGCTGAACCAGTCCGGTTGCATGCCGTAGTGGGCCAACTCCGCCATGGCGTTCCAGGTTTCATCTCGGTGGCCCCAGCCGCGCTCGAGGTCCACGCCACCGCCCAGGGTGTACATGCAGGTGTCCAGGTCCGGACAGATGCGCACCCCGTGCATCCAGGCGTCGTCGCCGACGTTGACGACCGCGGTCAACTCGTGGGCGGTGTTGCCGTCGTCGCTGGTTGAGCCGTCGGAAAACTGGCCCAGACCCAGCAGTTTCTGGACGCCGAGCAGGAATCGGGCGCCGCCGACGCCCCCGACGAGAACCGTGACCTTCACAGCGCACGACAGTACCTTTGACGGCGAAACGGTCGTGGTGGTGGACCGCCGCCCGGGGGCGAAACGGGGCCCGGCAAGACACGCCGGTGAGTCGGTGTGGCTTAGATGACACGGACTCGCCGGTCTCGGACACGTCCGAAATCGATCACGGGATGGTAAGGAATTTCGCCATTCGGCTTGACCGGGCAAGTCAACCCGTGTCTAATCACATCAGTGTCATTTCCCGGTTGGCCAGCCGATTCCGGTGTCGCAGACCGAGATTCGATCACATGTTCGAATTGGGATGAATTGCATCACAATAGGCGGACGACATATCTAGTATCGCGCAACGAGGTGAGGAGGCGGGACATGTCCTATGAGCACCTTTGGGGCGTAATGGGGGGCACGTCGCATGCCGGAACCGACATGACCGCAGCAGCAGAAGTCGAGCCGGTTCGCAGTCGGCCGCATCTGAGTCTGGTTCCCGAGCCCGAGGGATACGACGAATTCGACTCGTTCGACCCCGACTCGGCAACCAGCGAGGAATGGCAGGAGCGCGCGCTGTGCGCGCAGACCGACCCCGAGGCCTTCTTCCCGGAGAAGGGCGGCTCGACGCGGGAGGCCAAGAAGATCTGCCAGCGTTGCTCGGTGCGCAGCGAGTGCCTGGAGTACGCGCTGGCGCACGACGAGCGCTTCGGCATCTGGGGCGGCCTGTCCGAGCGTGAGCGCCGGCGCCTCAAGCGCGGCATCATCTGATCGCCCGGAAGGTCAGTCGTCGATCGTGGGGTCGATGACCGCCGGATCGACGTCCAGGTAGGTGGCGACCTGAGCCACCAGAATCTCGTGCAACAAATCCCCGAGTTCGACGCTGTCGTTTGCGCGTTGTTCGATGGGCTTGCGGAACAAGAGGATTCGCGCCCGGGTCGGATTGCCTCGAACATCCACCCCGGCAGGTATCAGGCGGGCCAGGGGAATGGGCCCGTCGGCGACCACTTCGGGCGGCCACTGCACACTGTCGGGGTCTTTGGCGGTGATCCGCGGAATCTCGTCGACGGCCACATCCAGTGCAGACAGCCGTTGTTTCCAGCGTTGTTCGATGGGCTCGTAGGCCTCCAGCACCGCCATGTCGAATCGTTCGGCACGGGTGCGCCAGCCCGGTACGGACGGCGGCAGCAGCGGCCCGCGGGGCTCGCGGCCGCGCCGGGGGCGACGCCTGGCGATCACGCAGCGATGGTAACGGTTGCGCATAGGGTGTCGGCTCATTGCGCGTGTCCGGCGCACCGGCGGCGCGCGGCCACGATAGCCTCACGGGCGTGAACGTTCCGCGTCGCTGCTGTCGGCCAGCGTGCCCGCACTACGCGGTGGCGACCTTGACGTTTGTCTACTCGGACTCCACCGCTGTGGTCGGCCCGCTGGCCACCGCCGCCGAGCCGCATTCGTGGGATCTGTGTTTCAGCCACGCGGGCCGGATCACCGCCCCGCGGGGGTGGGATCTGGTCCGTCATCCCGGCCCGTGGGTGTCCCCCGAGGAGGACGACCTGATCGCATTGGCCGAGGCGGTTCGCGAGGGCGAGACGGGGCGTGCCGCACCGGCCAACGGGTGGTACCCGCAGGCCGCGCCGACCGAGTCGGCCACCCGGGGTGCACCCGCAACCACCTCAGGCGGAGGCGTGCTGGCGCCGCCCGGGCCGCCCGGCAAGAACAGCGGTCGGCGACGCGGTCACCTCCGGGTGTTACCCGACCCGTCGGACTGATCGCCGAATACGGGATAGGCTGGAGCGTCAACAGTCCACTTCGTCAGGAGCCCTGTCCATGTCTCGGCCCGCTGCGGCTGTCCACCGTGTGATCAAGGCTTACGACGTGCGTGGCTTGGTCGGTTCGGAAATCGATGAATCCCTGGTTGCCGAGGTCGGCGCCGCGTTTGCCCGGCTGATGGCCGACGAGGGCGCCCGGCAGGTGGTCATCGGCCACGACATGCGGGACAGCTCCCCGCCGCTGTCGGCGGCGTTCGCCGAGGGCGTGGTGGCCCAGGGACTCGATGTGGTCCGGATCGGGTTGGCCTCGACCGACCAGCTCTATTTCGCCTCCGGGTCGCTGGACTGCCCGGGCGCGATGTTCACCGCAAGCCACAACCCGGCCGCCTACAACGGCATCAAACTGTGCCGGGCGGGCGCCAAGCCGGTCGGCGCCGACACCGGGTTGGGCCTGATCCGTGACCAGCTCATCGACGGTATCGACCCCACTGCCGGCCGGGGCGCACCGCGCGGGACCATCAGCGATCGCGACGTGCTGGCCGACTACGCGGAGTTCCTGCACTCGCTGGTCGACATCACCGGGCTGCGCCCGTTGCGTGTCGCCGTCGACGCCGGTAACGGGATGGCGGGCCACACCGCGCCGGCGGTGTTCGGCTCGGTCGGGTCGATCACGCTGCTGCCGCTGTTCTTCGAGTTGGACGGCAACTTCCCGAATCACGAGGCCAACCCGCTGGATCCGGCCAACCTGGTCGATCTGCAGGCCTTCGTCCGGGACAGCGGCGCCGATATCGGACTGGCCTTCGACGGCGACGCAGACCGCTGCTTCGTGGTCGATGAGCGTGGTGAACCGGTGTCCCCGTCGGCGGTCACCGGCCTGGTCGCCGCGCGCGAACTGGCCCGCGAGCCGGGTGCGACGGTGATCCACAACCTGATCACCTCGCATGCCGTTCCGGAACTGGTGGCCGAGCGCGGCGGCACCCCGCTGCGGTCGAGGGTCGGACACTCCTTCATCAAGGCGCTGATGGCCGATACCGGGGCCATCTTCGGCGGCGAGCACTCGGCGCACTACTACTTCCGGGACTTCTGGGGCGCCGATTCGGGCATGCTGGCCGCCCTGCACGTGCTGGCCGCGCTCGGCGAACAGCAGCGGCCGCTGTCGGAGCTGACCGCCGACTATCAGCGCTACGCGGCGTCCGGAGAGATCAACTACACCCTGACAGACGGAGTCGATGCGTCCGTTCTCGTGGATGCGGTGGTCGGATCATTCGGCGAGCGTGCGGTGTCCGTCGACCACCTCGACGGGGTCACCGTCGACCTGGGCGACGGAACCTGGTTCAACATGCGCAGCTCCAACACCGAACCGCTGCTGCGGCTCAACGTAGAAGCGCCCGGCGCCGACGCGGTGGATGCGGTGGTGTCTCAGGTGGCTGACCAGATCGGAGCCCTGACCGCCGCTGAAAAGTCACGGTCGTGACCGGTCACTCCGGATCGCTTCCGGGGTCGACAGTCGACCTCGACGACACCGATTCCCTGCTGGCGGCAGACCACGACGGCGCGCTGCGTGCGGCGTCGATGGCAGGGGCGCAGGTCCGCGCCACCGCCGCCGCCGTCGACGAAGGTGCGCTGGACGTCGTGCGCAGCGACAGCAAGGACTATCCGCCGCGAGCCGTGATCTGGGTGTCGACCCGGGGGGTGGCGGCCTCGGCCGGAAACCTGCTGGCCGCGGCGCGCGGAGACTCGGTCGCTGCACCGCTGGTGCTGGCCGCCGAGGCCCCGGCCTGGATCGGGCCGCTGGACGTGGTGGTCATCGCCGGCGACGACCCGGGGGACCCGGCGCTGGTCGCCGCGGCCGCGGCCGGGGTGCGGCGCGGTGCGCGGGTGGTGGTCGTGGCCCCCTACGAGGGTCCGCTGCGTGATGCCACCGCCGGCCGCGTTGCGGTGCTGGAGCCGAGGATCGGTGTGCCACCGGAATTCGGCCTACCGCGTTACCTGGCGGCCGGGCTTGCCGTGCTGGATGCGCTGGAGACGGGGGACACAGCCGCGCAGATCGACCTCGGCGCGCTGGCCGACGAACTGGACGCCGAGGCGCTGCGCAACAGCGCAGGACGTGAGGTCTTCACCAATCCGGCCAAGATCCTGGCGGATCGCATCGTCGGCCGCGACGTGGCACTGGTCGGCGACTGCGCGGCGACCCTGACGCTGGCCCGGCACGGCTCGGCCGTGATGCTGCGGATCGGGCGGACGGTGGTGGCTGCGGCCGGCCTGGCGGACGCGGTGAGCGTGCTGCGGGACCGGGCCGCCAAGGGGGCGGCCGACCTGTTTCATGACGAGCAGATCGATGGCCCGGCCGGCGACCGGTTGCGGATACTGGCGCTGACGCTGGCCGCCGAGCGTACGGTGGTGGCCGCCCGGACCAGCGGACTGCACGATGTCGACCTGGTCGGCGCCGGGGACGTACCGATGGGGCCGGGGGCGCCGGAGGGGCCGGCTGAGCCGGTGGGGGTGCCCGAATCGACCGGCCCGGCCCGGATCGAACAGCAGCTTGCGGTGTTGGCGGTGCGGCTGGAGATGGCTGCCGCCTATGTGCGGATTTTGCGGGGTTGACGGGAACGGTGGAACTACTACGCGGCGCGATACGGACCTACGCCTGGGGGTCGAGGACCGCTATCGCCGAGTTCACCGGGCGACCGGTGCCGGCGGCGCACCCGGAGGCCGAGTTGTGGCTGGGCGCGCACCCCGGCGACCCGGCCTGTCTGGAGACCGACAAGGGCGAGGTGTCGCTGCTCGATGTGTTGGCCGCCGACCCGGAGGGGCAATTGGGTGCGGTGGCCCAGGCCCGGTTCGGTGACCGGCTGCCGTTGCTGGTCAAGGTGCTGGCCGCCGACGAGCCGCTGTCGCTGCAGGCCCACCCGAGCACCGCGCAGGCGATCGAGGGCTACGAGCGTGAGGAGCGGCTCGGGGTTCCGGTGTTCTCGCCGATCCGCAACTACCGCGACACCAGCCACAAACCCGAACTGCTGGTGGCGCTGCAACCGTTCGAGGCACTGGCCGGTTTCCGGCCGGCGGCGCGCACCGTCGAGCTGCTGAGGGCGTTGGCGGTGTCCGACCTCGACCCGTTCATCGATCTTCTCGGTTCCCCTCCAGACGGTGCCCCCACAGATGTCGACCAGTCCGATGCCGACGGCCTGCGCGCCCTGTTCACCACCTGGATCACCGCGCCGCAACCCGATTTGGATGTGCTGGTTCCCGCGGTGCTCGAGGGGGCTGTTCACTACCTGAACTCGGAGGGCGGCGAGTTCGCCGCGGAGGCCCGGACGGTGCTCGAGCTCGGCGAGCGCTACCCGGGTGACGCCGGTGTGCTGGCCGCGCTGCTGCTCAATCGGATCAGCCTGGCGCCCGGCGAGGCGATCTTCGTGTCGGCCGGCAACCTGCACACCTATCTGCACGGCGTCGGGTTGGAGGTGATGGCCAACTCCGACAACGTGCTGCGGGGCGGGCTCACGCCCAAGCACGTCGATGTCCCCGAACTGTTGCGGGTGCTCGACTTCACTCCCACCACCGAGGAGATGTTGCGGCCGCAGACCCGGGTGGACGGGCCGGAGCTCATCTATCAGACTCCTGCCGAGGAGTTCGCCGTGTCGCGGCTGACCCTGGACGGCGACTACCTCGGCCACGAGGTGGACGCCCCCTCACGGCACTGCGACGGGCAGGGCCCACAGATCCTGCTGTGCACCGAGGGGCTGGTCACGGTGCACGCCAAATCCGGGAAATTGACGTTGCACCGGGGTGAATCGGCCTGGGTCCCCAGCGACGACGGACCGATCCGGGTGCAGGCTCAACGGCGGGCCGCGCTGTTCCGGGCGACGATAGGTCTCTAGGGTGTCGTCGTCGGGTAGTACCAGGGCGATCGTGGCCGCCCTGGTAGCCAACGGGGGGATCGCCGTTGCGAAGTTCACCGGTTTCCTGATCACCGGGAGCGCCGCCATGCTCGCCGAGGCGGTGCACTCGGTGGTCGACACCTCCAACCAGTCGCTGCTGCTGTTCGGCCAGCGGGCCGCGACCAAGCCGCCCGACGCGCTGCACCCGTTCGGGTATGCGCGCAGCCGCTACTTCTGGTCGTTCGTGGTTGCGCTGGTGCTGTTCAGCCTCGGCTCACTGTTCGCGCTGTACGAGGGCTACGAGAAATTCCGTCACCCGGTGGAGTTGACGTCCCCGCTGGTGGCCATCGTGATCCTGGTGATGGCGATCCTGTTGGAGACCTACAGTTTTCGTACCGCCCTGCGGGAATCACGGCCGCTGAAGGGTCAGGGCAGCTGGTTCCGGTTCCTGCACAACTCGCGCAACCCCGAGCTTCCGGTGGTGCTGCTTGAGGACGCCGCGGCGTTGATCGGCCTGGTGTTGGCGTTGCTGGCGGTGGGCCTGAGCGTGCTCACCGGCAACCCGGTGTGGGACAGCGTGGGCACCTTGGCAATCGGTGTGCTGCTGGGTGTGGTGGCGATCTTCCTGATGATCGAGATGCACAGCCTGCTCATCGGCGAGGGCGCCACCCCCGCCGAAGATCAGGCCATCCGCGCGGCGCTGGAACAGACTGCCAACATCAGCCGGCTGATTCACCTGCGGACCCAGTACTTCGGGCCGGACGAGATGCTGGTGGGAGCCAAGGTCGCGATGCCTCCCGAGCTCGACCTGGTGGCCGTCGCCGCCACCATCGACGTCGCCGAAGCCGCCATCCGGGCGGCGGTGCCATCGGTGCGCGTCATCTATCTCGAGCCGGACTTGGACCGGGCGCCTGTGCCAGACTTGCTGGAGCAGAAAGGTTGATCGCTTTGTCCAGCTTTTCCTACCAACAGCTCACCGCGGCCTGCCAGGCCGGCGGCGCCAGCACCCTGACCGTGTCCACCGAACTGGCCCCGGCCGGCGGACCCCACGCTGCGATCAGCCCGGCTCACCGCGCCGGGCGCGGTCCGTCGGCTGTTGCCCAGGAGACCCGCCTGATCGACGGGAAGCCGACGGCGACGGTGGTCGTCGACGACAATCAACGCCAGGTCCAGCGCGTGGAAGCTGCTGTGCTGCAGGGGATCCGCGATCAGCATCCGGTGTTGGGCCGGGTTCCGCACATAGAGGTCTCCTACGAGGGTGGCCGGCTGGTCTACACCGATCTTGAACTGCCGCAACGGATTTTCGATGGCCACTTTCTGACCGGCTCGATCGACGGCAAACCCGCGATCGCCCACCCGCGGTACCGGGAGGCGCGCGAAGCCACCCCCGAGAATGCGCGCGCCCTACTGGCGTTGAGCCCGGGCAGCCTGGCTTTCGGTGCCATCGACGCCGCCCGCGGCACCGGCCAGAGCCGCTTCCGCGGCGTGCTGTCCGGCGAGATCATCGGAGTGCTCGTCGACGGGGCCCCGACGGATTCGCGCGTGGCAGCCGACTCCGGCGTGTGCTGTAGCCGGATCATCCGCACCCAGGTGCTCAGCTTCGCCGCGGTGCGCCAACTGCGCTTCGACTGCGGGCCCGCCGGCGACGAAGCGGGTCGCGCGCTGCTGGCGGCCTACGCGCTGGCCGGACTGGCACGCGCCAACGCCGAGTTGAGCATCCGGGCCAATTGCGACCTGGTCGAGACCGGCCCGACCACGCTCAAACTCGATGCCCGCGACGGCGAGTTCGTCGAGCTGCCGGCGTTGTCGATCGACGAGGCCGACGAACTGCTGGAGCGCGCGCTGGTGCAGGCCTACCGCGAAGCCGACATCACCTGGCGCGGCCAGGTGCTGGCCGTCACCGGCAATGCGGCGGCCTATGCCGCGGCCCAGAACGGGGGAGCGCCGCAGGACAAGCCGGTCGCGCATGCGCCGGGCCGGTTTCGGCTGCCGCACTTCATTGAAAGTCGGCTCAGCGCGGCGCGCTGACTCGCAGCGGCCTGGCTGCGACGCTACGCGCCGGGCAGGTCGATAGCGGCGAAGTTCACCGTTGCGGTGGCGGCGAGCTGATCGTCATTGCCCCGGTAGATATCGACCTGGGCCACCACCGAGCGCCGTCCGGTGCGCAGGATCGACGCGACGGCGCGCGCGGGGCCGACGGTGATCGGCCGCAGGTAGCGGATGAACAGATCGGTGGTGGCGATCCCGTTGCCGAACGCGGTGCTGCGGGCGGCGAGTTGGCCGGCGGCGACGTCGGCCATGGTGGCGATCAATCCGCCCTGCAGCCCGCCGGCGGTGTTGACCACCCGCTCGTCGACCGGCATCTCCATGGTCAGGGTGCCGTCGGCCGAGGGCACCTCCTGCAGGCCGAGCTGAGCGAACAATTCCCTGATCGACTGGGGTGCGGTCATGGCGTCGGTCAACGCCCTTCGGTGCGGTCCCAGGCCTCCGCCAGGGTGCACAGGATCTCCTCGGCGCGGCCCAGGCCGGCCAGGTGGCTCTCCCCGGGGATCGGGTACAGCCGCGCATCGGGAAGTAGCGATACCGCGTGCTCGCCGTGGGCGAACGGGACGATGTGGTCGGCGTCGCCGTGCCACCAGTGCACCGGCACCTTCACCTCGTCGAGCCGGAAGCCCCAGTAGCGGGCGAACAGCACGGCGTCGGCGATCGGTGCGGCGAGCTGCTTGCGGGAGCCGTTGAGCAGGTCGTCGAGGAACATCGCCTTGAACTCCGGCCGACCCAACAGCCGTCGGTCGCCTTCGGGGGAGATCAGGGCGTAGAGCTCCAGCGCAGGTGAGGCCACCGGCCGGATCAGCCGGATCAACCCGGTGGCCAGCATGCCGATCGGGCGTCCGGCCCGCTCCAGCACCGGCTCGGCGATCCGGGCCAGCGTCATCAGCGTGCTGTCGATGGCTTCGGGGCCCACCGCCGGGGCGACACCGCCGAGGATCCCGGCGGCCACCACCCGCTCGGGCATCGCGGCCGCGCACGCCAGCGTGTAGGGGCCGCCGCCGGACAGTCCGATGACCGCCATCTTGTCGATCCCGAGCGTGTCGGCCACCGTGTGCAGGTCTTCGGCGAACTGGGACACCGTCTCGTACTGATACGGAGTCGAGGAGCCGATGCCGGGCCGGTCCACTCCGATCAGGCGAATGTTGGCCTCGGCGGCGTAGACCCGCGCCTCGACCGGAATCTGCCGGCGGGCGCCGGGAGTGCCGTGCAGCCAGAACATGGCTCTGCCTTGCGGAGCGCCGAATTCGGCGAAGCCGAGCTGGCGGTCTTCACCGACGGCAATGTTCCCCTCGATCTGGGGGCGAGCGATCGCGTACACCACGTCCCGAGTGTGGCATGTGCCTGGGAGCTGGGTCACACCCGCTGACCAGCGGCGGCGGCCTTTCGTTTACAAAAACATATTCTATGTCTAGACATCTGACGAACTGAGATGTAATGTCCAGACGGGTTAGTGGTGGAACTCACGAGAAGGGGCATCGATGAGCGCCGAGGCGGCATGGCGGGACAAGAAGCGATACCTGTGGCTGATGGGCCTGATCGCCCCGACGGCACTGTTCATCGCGCTCCCGATCGTCGGGGCGATGAACCGGCTCGGCTGGCACCTGGCCGCGCAGCTGCCCTTCTGGATCGGTCCGATCCTGGTGTACCTGCTGCTGCCGGCACTGGACCTGCGCTTCGGCGCCGACGGGCAGAACCCGCCGGATGAGGTGATGGCGCAGTTGGAGGACGACCGGTACTACCGCTACTGCACCTACGCCTACATCCCGTGCCAGTACGCCAGCGTCGTCCTGGGCGCCTACCTGTTCACCGCAACCGATCTGAGCTGGCTGGGCGTCGAGGGGTCGCTCAGCTGGTTCGCCAAGATCGGGCTGGCGCTGTCGGTGGGAGCCCTGGGCGGTGTCGGCATCAACACCGCCCACGAACTCGGGCACAAGAAGGTTCAGCTGGAGCGGTGGCTGTCCAAGATCACTCTGGCGCAGAGCTGCTACGGGCACTTCTACATCGAGCACAATCGCGGCCACCACGTGCGGGTGGCCACCCCCGAAGACCCGGCTTCGGGCCGGTTCGGTGAGACCTTTTGGGAATTCTTGCCGCGCAGCGTCTTCGGTGGCCTGCGCTCGGCCTGGGAGCTGGAGACCGCGCGGCTGCGCCGGCTGGACAAGGGACCGTGGCGGCTGACCAACGACGTGCTCAACGCCTGGCTGATGTCGGTGGTGCTGTGGGGTGTGCTGATCGCGGTGTTCGGCCCGGTGCTGATCCCGTTCGTCGTCATCCAGGCCGTCTACGGCTTCTCGCTGCTGGAGTCGGTGAACTACATCGAGCACTACGGCCTGCTGCGCCGGACCCGTGCCAACGGCCGCTACGAGCGCTGCACGCCCGAACACAGCTGGAACTCCGACCACCTGGTGACCAACCTGTTCCTGTACCACCTGCAGCGGCACAGCGATCACCACGCCAACCCGACCCGGCGCTACCAGACGCTGCGCAGCATGGCCGAGTCGCCGAACCTGCCCAGCGGATACGCATCGCTGATCGGGCTGACCTATTTCCCGCCGCTGTGGCGCGCCCTGATGGACCACCGGGTGCTGGCGCACTACGACGGCGACATCACCCGGGTCAACATCTCGCCGCGCCGGCGCACGAAGATCCTCGCCCGCTACGGGGCGACCGAACCGGCGGTGGCGTGATGGCGAGCTACCGCTGCCCGGGCGGCGGCGCGGCGAAGGCCGATTTCGAGATGGTGGAAGTCGTCCGGCCGTGACAACCGCTAATCTCGCGGTGGTGAAACGCATCCCCTACGCCGAGGCATCCCGGGCGCTGTTGCGCGACTCGGTGCTGGATGCGATGCGGGAATTGCTGACCGGCCGGGACTGGTCGTCGATCACGCTGGCCGCGGTGGCCGAGGCGGCCGGGGTCAGCCGGCAGACCATCTACAACGAGTTCGGCTCGCGCCAGGGGCTGGCGCAGGGCTATGCGATCAGGCTGGCCGACCGCCTGGTCGACGCCGTCGAGGGCGCCATCTACGGCAATGTCGGCGATGTCCATGCCGCGTTCCTGGAAGGTTTCCGGTCCTTCTTCACCGAGTCGGCCGCCGATCCACTGGTGATCTCGCTGCTGACCGGGGCCGCCAAGCCCGACCTCCTGCAGATCATCACCACTGACAGCGGCCCGATCATCACCCGCTGCTCGCAGCGCCTGACCTCGTCGTTCATGCACAGCTGGGTCAAGGCCAGCGATTCGGACGCCGGGATCCTGGCCCGCGCCGTCGTCCGGCTGGCCATGAGTTACGTGTCCATGCCACCGGAAGCCGATTACGATGTGGCCGCCGACCTGGCCCGGCTGTTCACACCGGCCGCCGAGGCCTACGGCGTCATCGACGCCGATTGACCCGATTGGGCTGTCCCGGCCGATCGCCGGTAGCTTGTACCCGAGCTAATTAACCGAACCTACGGGGGCGCACAGATGAGTTTGACCGCGGACAGCCGCAACGGCATCGACTACAAGGTCGCTGACCTGTCGCTGGCCGAGTTCGGCCGCAAGGAGATCCGACTGGCCGAGCACGAGATGCCCGGCCTGATGTCGCTGCGCCGCGAATACGCCGGCGTCAACCCGCTCAAGGGCGCCCGGATCACCGGCTCGCTGCACATGACGATCCAGACCGCCGTCCTCATCGAGACGTTGGTGGACCTGGGCGCCGAAGTCCGCTGGGCGTCGTGCAACATCTTCTCCACCCAGGACCACGCCGCCGCCGCGGTCGTCGTCGGGCCGCACGGCACCGTCGAGGAGCCCAAGGGCACCCCGGTGTTCGCCTGGAAGGGCGAGTCGCTGGAGGAGTACTGGTGGTGCGCTGAGCAGGCCCTGACCTGGGACGGCGAACCGACCAACATGATCCTGGACGACGGCGGCGACGCCACCATGATGGTGCTGCGCGGCGCCCAGTACGAGAAGGCCGGCGTGGTGCCGCCCGCCGAGGACGGCGACTCCCACGAGTGGAAGGTCTTCCTGGGCACGCTGCGCGCGCGCTTCGAGACCGACAAGAACAAGTGGACCAAGATCGCCGAGTCGGTCAAGGGTGTCACCGAGGAGACCACCACCGGCGTGCTGCGGCTGTACCAGCTGGCCGCCGCAGGTGAGCTGGTGTTCCCGGCGATCAACGTCAACGACTCGGTCACCAAGAGCAAGTTCGACAACAAGTACGGCTGCCGGCACTCGCTGATCGACGGCATCAACCGGGGCACCGACGCGCTGATCGGCGGCAAGAAGGCGCTGGTCTGCGGCTTCGGCGACGTCGGCAAGGGCAGCGCGGACTCGCTCAAGGGCCAGGGTGCGCGGGTGACGGTCACCGAGATCGACCCGATCAACGCGCTGCAGGCGCTGATGGAGGGCTACGACGTCCAGACCGTGGAGCAGGCGATCGGCGACGCCGACATCGTCATCACCACCACCGGCAACAAGGACATCATCACCCTCGAGCACATGAAGGCGATGAAGAACCAGGCCATCCTGGGCAACATCGGCCACTTCGACAACGAGATCGACATGGCCGCGCTGGAGACCTCCGGTGCCACCCGCGACAACGTCAAGCCGCAGGTCGACGTGTGGACCTTCGGTGACACCGGCAAGTCGATCATCGTGCTGAGCGAGGGCCGGCTGCTCAACCTGGGCAACGCCACCGGCCACCCGTCGTTCGTGATGAGCAACAGCTTCTCCAACCAGGTGATCGCCCAGATCGAGCTGTGGACCAAGGGCGACGAGTACGACAACGAGGTCTACCGGCTGCCCAAGCACCTCGACGAGAAGGTGGCCCGCATCCACGTCGAGGCCCTGGGCGGCACCCTGACCAAGCTGACCAAGGACCAGGCCGAGTACATCGGCGTCGACGTCGAGGGCCCGTACAAGCCGGACCACTACCGGTACTGAGTCGGGTTCCCCGCCGAGCGTGAACTCAGGTTCACCGTCGAACGACGAGAGTGAAGCTGGCTGCACGCTCGCGGGGTGGGGCGGGCTAGGCTTCCCGCCGTGCTGATCGCTATCGAAGGCGTCGACGGCGCCGGCAAGAACACCCTGACCACGGGGCTGCGCGCGGCATTCGAGGCCACCGGCAGATCGGTGGCGAACCTGGCCTTCCCGCGCTACGGCGTCTCGGTGGCCGCCGATGTGGCCGCCGAGGCGCTGCGCGGCCGGCACGGCGACCTGTCCGACTCGGTATATGCGATGGCGATGCTGTTCGCGCTGGACCGCGCCGGCGCCAAGGACGAGATCGACGCGCTGACCCGCGGCCACGATGTGGTGATCCTCGACCGCTACGTGGCCTCCAGTGCCGCCTACAGTGCCGCCCGGCTGCATCAGGACGCCGCCGGGGAGATGGTGGATTGGGTGCGGCAGCTGGAATTCGAGCGACTCGGACTGCCCACACCGGACTGGCAGGTGCTGCTCGACGTGCCCACCGAACTCGCCGCGCAGCGGGCCCGGCACCGCGAGAACCACGACGCCACGCGGGCGCTCGACAGCTACGAGCGCGACGACGGTCTGCAGCGCCGCACCGGCGAGGTGTACCGCGGGTTGGCGCGGGCCGGCTTCGGGGGGCGGTGGCAGGTGGTCGGCCCGACGGTGGCCGCAGCCGAGCTGGCGGCTGATCTCCGCGGTTAACCTGCAAAACACGCGTGTGGTAGCAGGCTTTTGTCACTATCGGGTGACACCATGTACGCCATGAGGCAAAGGATTCTTGTCGTCGACGACGACGCGTCGCTCGCCGAGATGCTCACCATCGTGTTGCGTGGGGAGGGCTTCGACACCGCGGTCGTCGGTGACGGCACTCAGGCGCTCACCGCAGTGCACGAGCTGCGGCCCGATCTGGTGCTGCTGGACCTGATGTTGCCCGGTATGAACGGCATCGACGTCTGCCGGGTTCTGCGTAAGGACTCCGGCGTGCCGATCGTCATGCTGACCGCCAAGACCGACACCGTGGACGTGGTGCTCGGGCTGGAGTCGGGCGCCGACGACTACATCATGAAGCCGTTCAAACCCAAGGAGCTGGTCGCCCGGGTGCGGGCGCGACTGCGCCGCAACGACGACGAGCCGGCTGAGATGCTCTCGATCGCCGATATCGACATCGACGTGCCGGCGCACAAGGTGAGCCGAGGCGGTGAACAGATCTCGCTGACCCCCCTGGAGTTCGACCTGCTGGTGGCGCTGGCACGTAAACCCCGCCAGGTGTTTACTCGTGAGGTGCTCCTCGAACAGGTTTGGGGATACCGGCACCCGGCCGACACCCGGCTGGTGAATGTGCACGTCCAGCGCCTGCGGGCCAAGGTGGAGCAAGACCCGGAGAACCCGACCGTGGTGCTGACCGTTCGAGGAGTGGGTTACAAGGCCGGACCTCCGTGATCCCCACCGGGGAGCGGCGCACGTGATCTTCAGCTCCCGACGGCGCCCGCGGCGGTCGGGCCCGCTACTGCTCGGCGTGAACACGCTGCGTCGCGCGGTGCAGATCGCCTGGCGGCGCTCACTGCAGCTGCGGGTCGTGGTGCTGACGCTCGGAATGTCGGCAGCTGTCATCCTGGCTCTCGGCTTCGTGCTGACCAGCCAGATCACTGATCGGGTGCTTGACGTCAAGGTCCGGGCGGCCACCGAGCAGATCGCGCGGGCCCGTGTCACGGCCGGCGGCATCGTCGGTGGCGAGGAGGCCCGCTCACTGACCTCGAGCCTGCAACTGGCCCGCAACACCCTGATGTCCAAGACCGACCCGGCGGCCGGCAGCGGAACCGCCGGTGCCTTCGACGCGGTGCTGGTGGTGCTCGGGGAGGGGCCGCGCGCGGCGACCACCGCCGGCCCGGTCGACCAGGTCCCTGGCGCGCTGCGCGAATTCGTCAAGGCCGGTCAGGTCAGCTATCAGTACGCCACCGTGCACGTCGAGGGGTTCTCCGGCCCGGCGCTGGTGATCGGGACGCCGACCACGTCGCGCATCACCAACCTGGAGCTGTACCTGATCTATCCGCTGGGCACCGAACGCAACACGATCAGCATGGTGCGCGGCACCATCGCGACCGGGGGCCTGGTGCTGCTGGTGCTGCTGGCCGGGATCGCGCTGCTGGTGTCGCGGCAGGTGGTGCTGCCGGTACGGGCGGCGGCCCGTACCGCCGAAAGCTTCGCCGAAGGACATCTGTCCGAACGGATGCCGGTGCGCGGCGAGGACGACATGGCGCGGCTGGCGGTGTCCTTCAACGACATGGCCGAGAGCCTGTCGCGCCAGATCACCCAACTCGAGGAGTTCGGCAATCTGCAGCGCCGTTTCACCTCCGACGTCAGCCATGAGCTGCGCACCCCGTTGACCACGGTGCGGATGGCCGCCGATCTGATCCACGATCACAGCGAGGACCTGGAGCCCTCGCTGCGGCGCTCCACCGAGCTGTTGGTCAGTGAACTGGACCGGTTCGAGTCCCTGCTCAACGACCTGCTGGAGATCTCCCGGCACGACGCGGGTGTGGCCGAACTGTCGGTGGAGTCGGTGGATCTGCGGTCGACGGTCAACAGCGCCCTGGACAATGTGGGCCACCTGGCCGCCGAGGCCGGGGTCGAACTCAAGGTGGACGTGCCCGCCGAGGGGGTGATCGCCGAGGTCGATCCGCGCCGGGTGGAACGGATCCTGCGCAACCTGATCGCCAACGCCATCGACCACGCCGAACACAAGCCGGTGGTGATCCGGATGGCCGCCGACGACGACACCGTCGCGGTGACCGTGCGCGATCACGGGGTGGGGCTGCGTCCGGGGGAGGAGAAGCTGGTGTTCAGCCGGTTCTGGCGCGCCGACCCGTCCCGGGTGCGGCGTTCCGGCGGCACCGGGTTGGGTCTGGCGATCAGCGTCGAGGACGCCCGGCTGCACCAGGGCCGGCTGGAGGCCTGGGGCGAACCCGGTAAGGGCGCCTGTTTCCGGCTCACCCTGCCGCTGGTGCGCGGACACAAGGTCACCACCAGTCCGCTTCCGATGAAGCCGGTCAGCGCCGCCGAGCGCCGGGAACGGCGTCAGCGCGCGCGCGAACACGCCGAGCGGAGCGGGTGATGCGCCGGAACCGGCCGGTGGCGCTGATCCTGGCACTGACCTTGGCACTCACCTCGGCATTGGCCGGCTGCGCCGGGGTGCCGAGCAATTCGGCCCCGCAGGCGATCGGCACCGTGGATGCGCCGCCGCCGTCGGTGCTGCCCAAGCCCACCCCGGGCATGGACCCCGATGTGCTTTTGCGTGAATTCCTCAAGGCGACTGCCGATCCGGCCAACCGGCATCGGGCGGCCCGGCAGTTCCTCACCCAGTCCGCATCGGACGCCTGGGACGACGCCGGCAGCGCGCTGCTGATCGACAACGTGGTGTTCGTCGAAACCCGCAGCGCCGACCGGGTCGCGGTCACCATGCGGGCCGACATGCTCGGGTCGCTGTCGGACATGGGGGTCTTCGAGACCGCCGAGGGCGCCCTGCCGGCACCGGAGCCGATCGAACTGCGCAAGACGTCCGACGGCTGGCGCATCGACCGGCTGCCCAACGGGGTCTTCCTGGACTGGCAGCAGTTCCAGGCCACCTATAAACGCAACACCTTGTATTTCGTCGATCCCACCGGCAAGACGGTGGTTCCTGATCCCCGCTACATCGTGGTGTCCGACCCCGACCATGTGGCTACCGAACTGGTGTCCAAGCTGATAGCCGGTCCGCGCCCGGAGATGGCCGGCGTGCGTAACCTGCTGGCGGCGCCGTTGCGGTTGCGCGGGCCGGTGACTCGGGCCGACGGTGGCAAGAGCGGTGTGGGGCGCGGCTACGGAGGAGCCAAGATCGACCTGGACAGCTTGTCGGCCACCGACCCCAACACCAGGCAACTGCTTGCCGCACAACTGATCTGGACCCTGGCCCGGGCCGACATCAAGGGCCCCTACGTGATCGATGCCGACGGCGCGGCGCTCGACGACCGGTTCCCGGACGGCTGGACGACCTCCGATGTGGCCACCACCGATCCGGGCGCCTCCGATGGGGCCGGCGCCGGGGTGCACGCGCTGGTGGGCGGGTCGCTGCTCGCACTGGACGGGCAGCATGCCAACCGGGTGCCCGGAGCATTCGGCCGGGAACCCGACCAGGAGTCGGCCGCGCTGTCGCGCAACGGGCACCAGGTGGCGTCGGTGGTGGTGCATCCCGGCGGCCCCGACCCGGCGGCCACGCTGTGGATCGGCGACCTCGGGGGTGAGGCGGTGCAGGCCGCCGAGGGGCGCACCCTGTCGCGGCCGAGCTGGTCGCTGGACGAAGCGGTGTGGGTGGTGGTCGACGGCAACAATGTGTTGCGCGCGATCCAGGAGGTGGCCTCCGGCCGCCCGGCCCGCATCCCGGTGGACTCCGGTGCGGTGAACGCGAGATTCCCGGGACCGATCAGCGAGTTGCAACTGTCCCGCGACGGCACCCGTGCCGCCATGGTGATCGGTGGGCAGGTGATTCTGGCCGGTGTCGTGCAGAATCCGGGCGGCCAGTTCGTGCTGAACTATCCTCGACGGCTGGGCTTCGGACTGGGCTCCTCGGTGGTGTCGCTGAGCTGGCGGACCGGCGACGACATCGTGGTGAGTCGATCCGACCCGAAGCATCCGGTGTCCTACGTCAACATCGACGGGGTCAACTCCGATGCCCCCAACGGCAACCTGCAGCTGCCCGTGTCGACGATCGTCGCCGACCCGTCCACGGTCTACGTGGCCGAGCCGCGCGGGGTGCTGGCGCTGTCGTCCTCGGCGGCCGAGGACGAGCAGAGCTGGTCGCCGTTGACGCCGTTCATGGTGCCCGGCGCGGCGCCGGTGCTGCCGGGCTGAGCGAAACTAGCCCGTCGCGACCAGTGATAACCGCCGGCGTTTCCGAATCGTCTTGCGCTGCTTGGCGCTCGCCACCAGGCGGGCCACGGCGGCCTCGATGCTGCGGGCGAACTGGTCGACATCGGGCATGGTGTCATAGTCGGCCAGCACCCCGAAGAACAGGCTTTCGGCGTAGCTCAGCATCGCCACCCCGGTGCGCAGCTGCAGCGCGATCGGCGGCACCGGCAACACGTCAACCACCTTGCGGCCCATGATGTGCAGGGTCTGTGACGGCCCCGGCACGTTGGTGGCGATGGTGGTGACACCGTTCTGCGGCAGGTGTGTCAACAGTCGCACCGCCCACGCGGTCACCGGGAACGGCACATAGTTGGCCGCCGAGACGAACGCGCTGCCGGCTTGGCGCTGCCCGGTGCTCTTGGTTCTGCTCAGCCGCGAGTGCACCAACTGCAGCCGCCGCACCGGGTTCTCCTCCTCGACCGGCAGGTAGGGCAGCATCACCGAGACCCGGTTGTCGGTCTGGCCCAAGGCATCGCTCCGACGGGTCGACACCGGCACCAGGGTGCGCATGGTCTCGGGCAGGGGGCGTTCGCCGCGGCGGTCCAGCATGCCCCGGTAGCCCTCGGTCAGGGCGGCCAGTGCCACGTCGTTGAGGGTCACGTCGTAGGCATGGCAGATCAGGTTGACGTCGTCGAGCGACACCTTGGCGGAGCTGTACCGGCGCATCGAGGTCATCGGCCCGTTCAATGAGGTGCCGGTGCCCTGATGCAGCAGCCCGGCGGACAGTTCGACGGTGCCGCGCGCGGCGCGCAGGGCGGCGGAGCCGATCGCGGTCGAGACGTTCCACAGGTCGGAAACCCAGTTCATCGGGCTGACGTTCACGTCGGCCAGGCGCTGCCACAGCCCCGAGGAGGTGTCGCGGGCACCCCGGATGTGGCCGGCGAATCCGGCGACATCGGTGTCGCCGCTTTCATCGCACAGGCCGGTGAACAGGTGTGAGGCCGCGATCCCATCGCCGATGCAGTGGTGAACCTTGATCAGCATCGCCCACCGGTCGTCCGCCAGCCCTTCGATCACCCAGATGTGCCACAGCGGGCGGTCCCGGTCCAGCCGGCGGGCCATGTGATCGGCGACGAAGCGGAAGAGTTCTTCGTCGCCGCCGGGGTGCGGCAGTGCGACCCGCCGGACATGGTGGTCCATGGTGAAGGCGGGGTCGTCCACCCAGCGGGGCGGCACGAGGTCGAACGGGTGCCGCTGCAGCTTCTGGATGAACCTCCGGCAGCCGCTGATCCGGGTGCTGAGCACCGACACCAGCGACGGGTGGTCCGGGGGAGGCCCCTCCAGGACGACCAGGCCGCCGATCGCCAGGCTGGCGTGACGATCGGAGTCCTCTGCCTCCAGGAAACCTGCGTCCAGAGTCGTCAGCTGTTCCACGATCGGACCTCCTGTTCGAGCCCCGCATCTAATGATCCCCTGGTAGGCGGCGGTGTCGGCAGGGCCGGAAGTCCCGAATCGGGAGAACCGATGGTGGGCGGATGCGCGGTGGCCCAAAGTCCCCGGAGCTGAGGTCTTCGTGCCCTGTCGGACCGAGCCGTCTCGGGAGCACCGTGAAAGTGTCGGCGGCACTTGATGGCTCGGCGAAATTCGGCGTAGGGCCGGCGACCGAAGAAAGGGGCCGGTGGTGGACGAGCAGCGTGCGGGCCGCCCGGAGATGGGGAAGGTTCCCGAGACCATTCGGACCGCACTGATGTTGGCGGCCAGGGCGCCGTCGGTGCACAACTCCCAGCCGTGGCGCTGGCGTGTGCAGGAGTCCGCGACGGCGTCCACACTGGATCTGTTCGTCGACCCCGACCTACAGCTGCGCAACGTCGACCCGGACGGCCGCGGCATGATCCTGAGCTGCGGTGCGGCGCTGCACCATTTGGTGGTCGCGCTGGCCGCTCTGGGTTGCCGGTGCAAGGTCCACCGGCTTCCGGACCCGGCCGACCCCGATCACCTGGCTTCGATCGAGTTGTGCCGGAGCGATCCGGAGCACGACCTCGAGCAGGTGGACGTCAGCCTGGCCGCGGCGATCCCGCGCCGGCGCACCGATCGCCGCTACTTCAACAACTGGCCGGTGGCCGCCGCCGACATCGCCCTGATGGGTGCCCGGGCCGCCCGAGCCGGGGTGATGCTGCGCCAGGTGGACGAACTGGACCGGCTCAACGCGGTGGTCGCCCGGGCCGTCTTCGAACACGACCGCGACTACGACTACCTCACCGAGCTGACCACCTGGAGTGGCCGGTACGGGTCGGTGGCCGGCGTCCCGGCGCACAGCGTGCCGCGGTCGAACGCCGACGCGCCCATCCCCGGCCGGGTGTTCGCAGGTCCGGCGCTGTCCCAGCCGGCCGGTGCGGCGCCGGAGGAGGATCGCGCGGTGATGCTCGCGCTGGGCACCGAGACCGACGATCGGCTGGCGCAGTTGCGTGCGGGCGAGGCCACCAGCGTGGTGCTGCTCACCGCGACGGCGCTGGGGCTGGCCAGTTGCCCGGTCACCGAACCTCTGGAGATCGCCGACACCCGGCGGGCGGTTCGCCGCGACGTCTTCGGAACCAGTGGTTACCCGCAGATGCTGCTGCGGGTGGGTTGGGCCCCGATCAACGCCGACCCGCTGCCGGCGACCCCGCGACGCTTCTTCGACGACGTAGTCGAATGGGTGGCCGCGGGGGACCGCCGGCAGGGATCCGCCGACGTCGCCGTCGGACCCGCCCCGGTGGTGGCGCTAGGGGGTCATCAGCGGGGCGCACCAGCGCAGCACGGTGCCGCCGTCGGGCGGAGAGCAGATCTCGAAGGTGCCGCCGGCCTGATCGGCGCGCCGGCGCAGGTTGGTTAGGCCGCTGCTGGTGACCCCGTCGGGAATGCCGCAGCCGTTGTCGCTGACCTCGATGGACAGCTCGTCTTCGACCTTGACCTGGACGGTCAGCGTGGTGGCGCCGGAATGGCGGACCGCGTTGCTCACCGCCTCGGAGACCACCGCCTCGGCGTGATCGGCCAGCCCCGACTCGACCACCGACAGCGGGCCCACGAACTGCACGGTGGTGTGCAGCCCGGAACCGGAGAACTGGGCGACGGCGTTGTCCAACCGCTGGCGCAGCCGGGTCACGGCTGACGAGCTGCCGTGCAGGTCGAAGATCGTGGTGCGGATCTCGCCGATGATCTCCTGCAGGTCGTCGACCGCATCGGTCAGCCGTTGTTGCACCGACGCCGACCGGGCCCGTGGAATGGTGCCCTGCAGAGACAACCCGACGGCGAAAAGCCGTTGGATCACGTGGTCGTGCAGGTCCCGCGCGATGCGGTCCCGATCGGTGACCACGTCGAGTTCATGCATGCGGCGCTGCGAGGTGGCCAGCTGCCAGGCCAACGCGGCCTGATCGGCGAACGCGGCCATCATGTCGAGTTGTTCGATGCTGAACGGGATCGCGGTGCCGTGGCGCAGTACGACCACGACACCGGCCACCGAGTCGGAGGCGCGCAGCGGCAGGATCAGCGCCGGCCCGGTCTGGACGCCGGTCAGTTGCAGCTTTTTCACCTGACGCGGTATCCGCCGGGTGTAGGCCTCGCCGACCGAGGTGTCCGCCACCGGGATGGTCTCGCCGGCGATGGAAGCCATTGCGTCGCCGACTGTTTCGACCACGAGCAGTTCTTTGACCTCGGCTTCCGGCGCGTCGTCGTCGAGCGGGATGGCGACCAGTGCTGACTCGGACCCGGTGAGTTTGGCGGCCTCCTCGGCTATCAGCCGGAACACCGTGGTGGGGTCGGTCCCCGCCAACAGTTCGGTGGCGATGTCTCGGGTGGACTCGATCCAGGACTGCCGCGCCTTGGCCTGCTCGTACAACCGGGCGTTGGCGATGGCGATCCCGGCGGCGGCGGCCAGCGCCTGAACCAGAACCTGGTCGTCCTCGCTGAACGCCAGCCCGTTGGCCTTCTCGGTGAGATAGAGGTTGCCGAACACCTCGTCGCGCACCCCGACCGGCACCCCGAGGAAGGTGCGCATCATCGGATGTCCGGACGGAAAGCCCACGGACGCAGGGTGTTCGGAGATGTTTGCCAGCCGCAGCGGCTTGGGGTCCTCGATCAGCAACCCCACTACGCCGAGCCCTTCGGGCATCCGGCCGATTCGTTGGAAGGTTTCGTCGTCGATACCCTCGTAGACGAATTCCAGCATGCGGCGGTCGTGGTCGTGTACTTCCAGGGCACCGTATTTGGCGTCGACCAGGCTGGTGGCGGTCTGCACGATCGAGCGAAGCGTGGCGTCGAGTTCCAGACCCGAGGTGACCACCAGCATCGCCGCCAACAGACCGTCCAACCGGTCACGGCCCTCGACGATCTGCTCGACCCGGTCTTGGACCCCGACCAGCAGCTCACGCAGGCGCAACTGGGAAAGTGTGTCGCGTAGGGGATTGCGGTCGTCCGCGGATTCGTCGTCAGCCATTCCGGGAGCGCTCGAGTTTGGTGGCGAACACCGCGGCCTGGGTTCGACGTTCCATGCCGAGCTTGGCCAGCAGTCGTGACACGTAGTTCTTGACGGTCTTCTCCGCCAAGAACATCCGGTCTGCGATCTGCTTGTTGGTCAGCCCCTCGGTGAGCAGTTTGAGCAGGGTGCGTTCCTGCTCGGACAACCCGGACAGCGGGTCGGGTTCGGCGGTGGCGCCGCGCAGCTTGGCCATCAGGGCCGCGGCGGCCCGGTTGTCGAGCAGCGACCGGCCGGCGCCGACGTCCTTGACGGCGCGGGCCAATTCCATGCCCTTGATGTCCTTGACGATGTAGCCGCTGGCGCCGGCCAGGATCGCGTCCAGCATCGCCTCATCGGAGGTGAACGAGGTCAGGATCAGACACCGCAGTTCGGGCATGCGGGACAGCAGGTCGCGACAGAGTTCGATGCCGTTGCCGTCCGGCAGTCGCACGTCGAGCACCGCTACGTCGGGGCAGAGCGCCGGGATGCGCGCCAATGCCTCGGCCACCGAACCGGCTTCGCCGACCACATCCAATTCGGGATCGGCACCGAGTAGGTCGATCAGGCCGCGGCGCACCACCTCGTGATCGTCCACCAGGAAGACTCTGACCACATCGCGTCCTCTCGCCCAAGCCGTCGTCGCGGCGCGCACGCAGGCACTGCCCACGGTAGCCGCGTGACGGGTGGATTCACAGGGTACAAAGCCACAACGCGCCGAAGTGTCGCTCGTCGGGCCTGAACTACGCTTCAGGCGTCTCGGCTCTGACATAGGAGATCCCAGTGGACAGGTCTGCCCTCAACGCGTTGTTCGATCTGACCGGCCGCACCGCCATCGTGACAGGCGGCACGCGTGGCATCGGACTGTCGGTTGCGCACGGACTGGCCGCTGCCGGGGCCAATGTGGCGGTGGCCAGCCGCAAGAGCGACGCGTGCGAGCGCGCCGCGGAGCAACTGCGCCGGGCCGGCGCCCAGGCCATCGGCGTGCCCACCCATCTCGGCGACGTCGATGCGATCCAGCATCTGGTCGATGCCACGGTCGAGCGGTTCGGTGGGGTGGACATCGTCATCAACAACGCGGCCAATGCGCTCGCGCTGCCGTTCGGGGAGATCACCCCGGAGGCATTGAGCAAGTCATTCGCGGTCAATCTGCAGGGACCGGTATTGCTGGTTCAGGCGGCGCTGCCGCATCTTCGGAAGAGCGAGCACGCCGCAGTCGTCAACGTGGTGTCGGCCGGCGCGTTCGTCTATTCGCCGGCGACGTCGATGTACTCGGCGGCCAAGGCCGCCCTGGTCTCCTTCACCCGATCCATGGCGGCCGAACTCGCGTCCTCGCGGATCCGGGTCAATGCGATAGCCCCCGGGCCGGTCGATACCGACATGGTGCGCAACAACCCGCCGGAGTTCATTGCGGCGCTGCGGGCTGCCACGCTGCAGCAGCGCATTGCCGAACCCGATGAAATGGTCGGTCCGATACTGCTTCTCGTCTCCGATGCGGGCAGTTACATCACCGGCCAGACCATCCACGCCGACGGTGGGATGGTGGCTCGCTAGATCGCCCGCTAGCGTTTGGCGGCGCGCAGGGCCTCGGTCGCGCCGCTCAGGAACGGCGTGATGATATCCACCGGCAGCGGGAACACCACGGTCGAGTTCTGGTCGGCGCCGAGCTCCAAAAGGGTTTGCAGGTAACGCAGTTGCAGCGACGCCGGGTTCTTCGACAGTGTCTCGGCGGCCTGGCTCAGTTCCTCGGAGGCCTGCAGTTCACCGCGGGCGTTGATGACCTTGGCCCGGCGCTCACGCTCGGCCTCGGCTTCGCGGGCCATCGCGCGCTGCATGGACTCCGGGATCTCCACGTCCTTGATCTCGACCACCCGCACCTGCACGCCCCACGGTTCGGTCTGGGTGTCGATGATCGTGCGCAGGTCGGCGTTGAGGTCGTCACGATGGGCCAGCAGGGTGTCGAGGTCCGCCCGGCCCAGCAGCGAGCGCAGCGTGGTCTGCGCGATCTGTGAGGTGGCCACGGCGTAGTTCTCCACGGCCAGAATGGCTTTGAGGGGGTCGACGACCTGGAACATCACCACCGCATTCACCCGGGCCGGCACATTGTCGCGGGTGATCACCTCCTGCGGGGGGATGGTGAGCGTGACCACCCGACCGTCAACGCGGATCATTTTGTCGACCAAGGGAATCAGCAGTCGCAGGCCGGGCTGGTAGAGGGGCCGGGCGTGTCCGACCCGGAAGACGACCCCCCGCTCGTATTCCCGCAGCACATTGATGGAGAAGTAGGCCAGCGCGGCCAGCACCGCGATAACGATCACCGAGACGGTGATGAGCCCTTCACTCATTGACGTGCTGCCTCCTTGTTGAAGAGCTGTCCGAAAAGCCGCCCCATCGCGTGGAGTACCGGTCGATGGCGGCTTCCACGTTCGCGATCTGCTCCTGCGGACTGATCTGGTGCATGTCGTGCGGGGCGTTCGCCGGAGTGTTCCACAGATGGCGGACCAGTGGGGACCCGCCGGCAACCACGATCAGGATCGCCGCGCCCAGCACCAGCACGTCGGCGGGCCCGTGGTTGGCGATCAGCGCCGCCAGTGGCATCACCACCCCGAATCCGGCCACCGCGCAGGCGATGCCCCGGTGGAACCGACCTGCCTCGGAATGCGGCCACGGGTCCACCGGCCGACTGATCTGCCGGCCGTGATTCGAGGTGGTGCAGGTGTCCTTGACCGGGCAGGAGTTACAGATCGACGGTGTGGCCTGGTACCGCATCACCCGGTTGTCCGGGTCGAAGGAGGTCGGCCAGAGCCACTGGTCCTCCGGGCACTTCCAGGCGTCGTGATCCTCGTGGTAGGTGAACTTCCCGGTGCGCCATTGGGCGGCGCGTTCGGAGGTTCGCTTGGCCATGCCGTCGAAGCCCCATGCGAAGACGAGCAGGAGCAGGGCGTAGCCGGACATCAGCCACACCCACGCTCCCGGCATCGTCATCGGTGGCCTCAGCCCTTCGCGGTGGTCTCGGCGTCGACCGCCACCGTCTTGTAGAGCGCCTGCTCGGGCAGCTCGTCGACCGTCTCGCCGGAGCGGAAGTTGCGCAGTGCCGTCCATGCGATCCAGCAGAACGGCAGCACCCCGCCGACGATCAGGATCAGGTCGCCCGGCAGTCGCAGCCACTCCAGCAGGGCGTTGCCCGGCTGGGTGATGTAGCCCAACGAGCGCGCCTCGAAGTAGCCGGCGTTGACCGAGTGGAACAACTGCAGCACACCCAAGGGCAGCAGGGTGACGAACACCATCCAGGCCAGGCCGATGTTCATGCACCAGAACGAGAGTCGGGCCAGCTTGTTCGGCCATTTGTCGGCCGGGATGACGTAGCGGAAGGCGAACATCGCCAGTGCCACCGCAAGCATGCCGTAGACCCCGAACATCGCCGCGTGGGCGTGGTTGGCGGTGAGCGCGGTACCGATCTCGTAGTACGACACCACCGGAAGGTTGATCAGGAAGCCGAAGATGCCCGCGCCCAGGAAGTTCCAGAACCCGACCGCTACCAGGAACATGACCGCCCAACGTGCCGGGAAGTTGTGCTCGCCGCCGGCCTCCTGGCGAGCGCCCAGCTGTAGGAATGCCCACGCCTCCACGGTCAGGAAGGTCAGCGGGATGACCTCGGCGGCCGAGAAGAACGCGCCCAACGCCATGTGCTCTACCGGGGTGCCGGAGAAGTACAGGTGGTGCATGGTGCCGATCACGCCGCCGGCGGAGTACAAGATGATGTCGAGGAAGATCACCAGCAGTGCGACGCGCTCGCGCACCACCCCGAGCTGGACGAACAGGTAGGCCACCATCGCGGTGGTGAACAGCTCCAGGAAGTCCTCGACCCACAGGTGCACCATCCAGAACCGCCAGAAGTCGGCGACCGAGAAGTGCGTCTCACTGCCGGCGAGCAGGCTGACCGCGTAGAAGGTCGGGATGGTCAGGCCGGTGAAGAAGAACACCCACGGCAGATTCATCTTCGAGGTCGACGCCAGCTTGGCGCGCATGCCGCGCCAGATGATGAAGATCCACAGGAAAAGGCCGACGATCAGCAGCACCTGGAACACGCGCGGCAGGTCCAGGAACTCCCATTGCTGGGACATCACCGTGCCGGGCTCGACCTTGCCGAAGATCGACAGGGCCTCGAATGCCATCGATCCGAAGACCACCACGGCCAGCGCACCGAGCAGGCCGTAGACCAGTACCGACTGCTTGGCGGGCTCGCGACGGGTGATAAACGGCACCAGGAAGATTCCGCCGGCGAGGAACGCCGCCGCGGTCCAGAACAGCGACAGCTGCAGGTGCCAGGTACGGGCCAGGTTGTAGGGCAGCAGCTTGGCCAGGTCGATCCCGTAGAACTCCGACAGGTCCGCGCGGTAGTGCTCGACGGCGCCGCCGAGCAGTGTCTGGATCAGGAACAGCACCGCGACCACGGCGAAGATCCAGATCGCGGCCCGTTGTGACCGCGTCAGCGGCACCTCGCCGGGCTGGCGGAACTCGAGCTTGGTCATCTCGGAGCCGTGCCAGCCGATGTTCTGGCTCCACCGGCCGTAGACGGTGAACATGATCCCGATTCCGCCGAGCAGAGCGATCAGCGACAGCACCGACCACACCACGACCGATCCGGTGGGGCCGTTGTCGACGCGCGGCTCCGAGGGCCAGTTGTTGGTGTAGCTGTAGGCGTGGCCGGGCCGGTCGGCCGCCGACGCCCAGGCGGTCCAGGCGAAGAACGCGGTCAGGTCACGGATCTCGCCGGGGTCGGTGATCATGTTCGGCAGCAGGCCGTACTTGGTGGTGGGCTCACCGAAGAAGTCGCCGTAGTGCCGCTGGATGTCGGCGAATGCACGGGCCTGCTTGTCGGTGAAGACCAGCGTGCCGGTGTCCGCGTTGTAGCGGTTGGTCCGGAACTCGGTGACCACCTGGGTATGCGGGTCCGTCACACCCTGGGCCTTGAACTGGTCGGCCACGTTCTCGGTGGCCATCCGCAGGTATTCGGCGGTGTAGTCCGGGCCCAGGTAGGCGCCGTGGCCCAGCACCGAGCCGTACTGCATCAGTCCGCGGGCCTGAAACAGCGTCTGGCCGCTGGTGATGTCCTTGCCGGTGAACAGTTGTTGTCCGGACTCGGTGACGACCTTGTCGGGCATCGGCATCGAGGCGGTGTAGGTGCGAATCGCCAGGATCCCCATCACCAGGAATCCGAAGATCATGACCAGGGCCACGCCCTGGGCCCAGCCCTTGCCGACCAGCGCCGTGGCGCCGCCGGAATCGGTGCCGGACGTACCCGACTGTGTTGCGTTGGAGGTCATGGACGGGGACGGTAGCAGTATCAAGGAGCAAAATTAGCGAATCTGTTAGGGAGCTCACGGCTTTGGGGTATGGCGTCATTTTCACTGCCGACCAAGGGCCCCTTGACTGTAAATACGACATAGCGTAGTAGAAATTTTGCGGGGCCGGTTGTCGGTGCCCGGTGGCAGCCTCGACGGCATGCTCGACGTGGGGTTTGACCTGGTGTTGCCGCTGCGATGCGGTGGCTGCCGCGCTCCGGGCACCCGATGGTGCGCGGCCTGTGCCGGCCAGCTCGCCGTCGCACCGGACGAGCCACGCCTGGTCAGCCCGCGGCTGGACCCGCAGGTGCCGGTGTTCGCGCTGGGCCGCTACGCCGGTGCGCGCCGCCAGGCGATCGTCGCGCTCAAGGAACGCGGGCGCACCGACCTGATCGCACCGCTGGCGATGGCGCTCGCGGGTTCGCTGCACCGGCTGCTGTGCTGGCGGATGCTCGAGTTGCCGCTCACGATCATCCCGGCACCGACCCGGCGCAGCGCTGCCCGCCGGCGCGGTGGTGACCCGATCCAGCGGATCGCCGCCGCTGCGGTGGCCCGCCATCCCGGAATAACGGTGGCGGCGGCACTGCGGATGCGGGCACTGACCCGCGACTCGGTCGGCCTGGGCAGCGGCGCCCGGGAACGCAACATCTCCGGCGGGGTGCTGCTGCGCCGCGGCCGGTTGCCCGCCGCCGGCTGCCCCGGCGATGTGCTGCTCGTCGACGACGTCGTGACCACCGGCGCCACCCTTGCCGAGTCGGTTCGGGTGCTGCGATCGGCGGGCTTACCGGTAACCGCCGCGCTGGTCATCGCGGCAGCCTGAGGCGGGTAGGTCAACAACTCGCAACGGGTCCGCGAAACCGGTGGCGTGTACCCCGTCTGATGGCTACGGTCGACAGCACGGGTCGGGTATATCTCGAAACTACGTGGTCGAGACAACAGGAAAGAAGTGTCGAGCATGACGAGTCAATTCGTGGAAACCAGCCGTACAACAGTCGACTTCGACGAGAATCAAGATCAGTCGCGCGCCGAGATCGTTGTCAAGGGCCGCAACGTCGAGATCCCGGATCACTTCCGGGTCTATGTCGCGCAGAAGCTGGGCCGCCTGGAGCGGTTGGATCGCTCCATTCGTCTCTTCGACGTCGAACTCAAGCACGCCAACAATCGCCGGCAGCGAAAGTCCTGCCAGCAGATCGACATCACGGTGCACGGTCGCGGGCCGGTGGTGCGCGGTGAGGCCCGCGCCGACAGTTTCTACGCCGCCTTCGAGGCCGCGCTGGACCGCCTGGAGAGCCGGTTGCGCCGCGGCAAGGACCGGCGCAATGTCTCCTACGGCGACAAGACCCCGCTGTCGGTGGCTGAGGCGACCGGGGCCGCCATCGCCCCGGAGCTGCTCGCCACGGCGTTCGAGCGCGACGGCACCGCCGAGCCGGACCACCGCGACGCGGCGGCCCACGGTCACGGCGCCGACCACGACCACGAGCCGGGCCGGATCGTGCGCACCAAGGAGCACACCGCCACGCCGATGTCGGTCGATGACGCCCTGTATGAGATGGAGCTGGTCGGGCACGACTTCTTCCTGTTCCACGACAAGCAGACCGAACAACCGTCGGTGGTCTACCGTCGCCACGCCTATGACTACGGCCTGATCCGATTGGTCTGACCGGGCGGGCAACGCCTGCCCTGGCGCTTCAGCCGCGGCAAAGCCGAGCTTCGTCGCGATGTCACCTACCATGGGTGGCGCTCGTAATGCCGAAGACTGAGTAGGGGACATAGCCGTGCTGTCCAAGTTGCTGCGTTTTGGTGAAGGCCGCATGGTCAAACGGCTCAGGAAGGTTGCCGACTACATCGACACCCTCTCCGGGGACGTCGAAGCGCTCACCGACGCGGAGCTGCGGGCCAAGACCGACGAATTCCGCCAGCGGCACGACGACGGAGAGTCCCTCGACGATCTGCTGCCGGAGGCGTTCGCGGTGGCGCGCGAGGCGGCCTGGCGGGTGCTGAACCAGCGGCCGTTCCACGTGCAGCTGATGGGCGGAGCGGCCCTGCACTACGGCAACGTCGCCGAGATGAAGACCGGTGAGGGCAAGACCCTGACCTGTGTGTTGCCGGCCTACCTCAATGCGATCGCCGGCAAGGGCGTACACGTCGTCACGGTCAACGACTACCTGGCCAAGCGCGACAGCGAGTGGATGGGACGGGTACACCGCTTCCTGGGCCTCGAGGTCGGGGTGATCCTGTCCCAGCTGACCCCGGACGAGCGGCGGGTCGCCTACAACGCCGACGTCACCTACGGCACCAACAACGAGTTCGGCTTCGACTACCTGCGCGACAACATGGCGCACTCGCTTGACCAGCTGGTGCAGCGTCCGCACAACTTCGCCATCGTCGACGAGGTCGACTCCATCCTGATCGACGAGGCACGGACCCCGCTGATCATCTCCGGACCGGCTGACGGCAGCTCCAGCTGGTACTCCGAGTTCGCCCGGATCGTGCCGCTGATGGAGAAGGACGTCCACTACGAGGTCGACCTGCGCAAGCGCACCGTCGGCGTGCACGAGGTCGGGGTGGAGTTCGTCGAGGACCAGCTCGGCATCGACAACCTCTATGAGGCCGCCAATTCGCCGCTGGTCAGCTACCTCAACAACGCGCTGAAGGCCAAGGAGCTGTTCAACCGCGACAAGGACTACATCGTCCGCAACGGCGAGGTCTTCATCGTCGACGAGTTCACCGGCCGCGTGTTGGTGGGCCGTCGTTACAACGAGGGCATGCACCAGGCCATCGAGGCCAAGGAGCAGGTGGAGATCAAGGCCGAGAACCAGACACTGGCCACCATCACTCTGCAGAACTACTTCCGGCTCTACGACAAGCTCGCCGGCATGACCGGTACCGCCGAGACCGAGGCCGCCGAGCTGCACGAGATCTACAAGCTGGGCGTGGTGCCCATCCCGACCAACAGGCCGATGGCGCGCACCGACCAGATCGACCTCATCTACAAGACCGAGGAGGCCAAGTTCCTCGCGGTCGTGGACGACCTCGCCGAGCGCTACGAGAAGGGTCAGCCGGTGCTGATCGGCACCACCAGCGTGGAGCGCTCGGAGTACCTGTCCAAGCAGCTGACCAAGCGGCGGATTCCGCACAACGTGCTCAACGCCAAGCAGCACGAGCGCGAGGCGCACATCATCGCCGAGGCGGGCCGTCGCGGCGCCATCACGGTGGCGACCAACATGGCCGGCCGCGGTACCGACATCGTGCTCGGCGGCAACCCGGACTTTCTGGCCGATGACCGGGTGCGGGCCCGGGGGCTGGACCCGGTGACGACTCCCGACGAGTACGAGGCGGCCTGGGACGAGGTGCTGCCCCAGATCAAGGCGGAGGCTGCCGCTGAGGCCGAAGAGGTGCGGGCCGCCGGTGGTCTGTACGTGCTGGGCACCGAACGGCACGAGTCGCGCCGTATCGACAACCAGCTGCGCGGCCGGTCCGGTCGCCAGGGGGACCCGGGCGAGTCGCGGTTCTACCTGTCGCTCGGTGACGAGTTGATGCGGCGTTTCAATGGGGCGGCCCTGGAGTCGCTGCTGACCCGGCTGAACCTGCCCGACGACGTGCCGATCGAGGCCAAGATGGTGAACCGGGCGATCAAGAGCGCCCAGACCCAGGTGGAGCAGCAGAACTTCGAGATCCGCAAGAACGTCCTCAAGTACGACGAGGTGATGAACCAGCAGCGCAAGGTGATCTACGCCGAGCGCCGGCGCATCCTGGACGGCGAGAACCTGGCCGAGCAGGCGCACGACATGCTCGTCGACGTGATCACGGCCTATGTCAACGGCGCCACCTCCGAGGGATATGCCGAGGACTGGGACCTCGAACAGCTGTGGACGGCGCTGAAGACGCTGTACCCGGTCGGGATCGACTATCACGAGTTGCTGCACGCCGATGAGATCGGCGAGGCCGACGACCTGACCTCCGAGGAACTGCTCGCCGCGCTGATCGCCGACGCCGAGAACGCCTACGCGGCGCGTGAGGCCCAGGTTGATGAGACCGCCGGGGCCGGTGCCATCCGGGAGCTGGAACGCGGTGTGCTGCTGAGCGTTCTCGACCGCAAGTGGCGCGAGCACCTCTATGAGATGGACTACCTCAAGGAGGGCATCGGTCTGCGGGCGATGGCGCAGCGCGACCCGCTGGTGGAGTACCAGCGCGAGGGCTTCGACATGTTCCGCGGCATGCTCGACGGACTCAAAGAGGAGTCGGTCGGCTTCCTGTTCAACGTCGCCGTGCAGGCCGCACCGTCGCAGTCGGTCGCGCCGGTGGACGCCCCCGCGGGATTGGCGAACCTGGGGTTGCGCGCCAAGGGAATCGACGGTGCCAAAGGCGCCGACGGCGCTGACGGTGCAGCGGGGTTGACGTACTCCGGCCCCGACGAGGACGGCTCGGCGCAGGTCCGGCGTAACCGTGACCTGCAGCCGGCGGGTTCGGGGACCCGCCGTGAGCGCCGCGAAGCGGCCCGCCGTGAAGGCCGCGGGCCCAAGCTGCCGAAGACGCCGCCCAAGATCTGAGGTCCTAGCCGATGTGCAGGGCGACGATCCGCCAGGCTGCGCCGGTTCCGCTCGCCGGCACCCGCTCGATGCGACAGGCCAGCGCGTGGGTGCGCCGCCCACGCCGGTAGGTACCGAACGCCTCCACCGCGGTCGTCGGTTCGGCAGAGCCGGCCGGGCGGACACGCACCCGTTGCAGGGTCGCCGGCTCGGCCCGGCCCACCGCGTGTGGACGCACCGCCAGCACCGATTCGGCCAGGCCGGCAGCCAGCAGCGGCTGCAGATGAGCGGGCGGACGGCGGCCGTCCACGATTTCCAGGACACGGCGCAATGCCGCGTCGGCGAAGACCGCGGCTGACTGCAGCGGCGGCGGCAGCCCGTTGCGCGACGGCCGGTCCGGCCGTCTTCTCGGTAGCTGACCGCGGTGTTGGCGTGCCGGCGGCGCCGGCACCGGCGGCGGGGCGGGCCGGCACGGTGTCGATGCGCGGGCCGGGGGTTCGTAGTCGATCACCGGCGCGATGGCGGTGCGGGCTGATGCGATCGGGTCGGTGGTCACGGCAGCTCTCCAGGGTCGGTCCGACGGATGCGCCTGCTGGAGAGTGGCAGGGTGTGTCGGGCGATCATCGCACAATCGCGACGCGGCGGTATCCGCGTGCGTTGCCCGTAGTGGCGGGTTACCGTGAGCGGCAGAATCTCTGGGTTAATGCAGCGGTCCCAGCGTCGCCTCTCCTTTCGTCGAGGCTTGCTGAACCGCTGGGTCCGGGGCCGGCGCTGTGCCTGGCCGGATCGAATCAGTGGAAGGGCGGGCCGCGATGGTGAATCGGCTGTCGGCGGCGGATGCGTCCTTCTACCGGATGGAGAACACCACCACACCGATGTACGTGCAGTCGCTCTACATTCTGCGCAACCCGCGCGGCGGGCTCGGATACGACAAGCTGTTGGCCAATGTGGAGCAGCGGCTGCCGCAGATCCCGCGCTATCGGCAGACGATCCGTGAAGTCGCGATGAGTCTGGCCCGGCCGGTGTGGGTGGACGACCACGACTTCGACATCACCTATCACGTGCGCCATCTCGCGGTGCCGTCGCCGGGCTCTGACCGGCAGTTGCATGATCTGGTCGCGCAGCTCGGTCAGCAGCCGCTGGACCGGTACCGGCCGCTGTGGGAGCTGTATCTGATCGAGGGACTGGCCGACAACCGGGTCGCGCTCTACCTCAAGTCGCACCAGTCGCTGGTCAACGGCATGGCGGCACCGGCCCTCGGGCACGTCCTGGTCGACCGGACGCAGCGCCCGCCACCGTTCGACGAGGACATCTGGGTGCCGCGGCGCGAGCCCGGCGCTGTCGAACTGGTGCTGGGTGCGGTCGGGGACTGGGTGTGGGCGCCGAGAAGCCAGCTGCAAGCGGTGGGGTCGACGGTCGGCAGCCCGCTGGTGTGGGCGGGCCGTAAGGCGACCGACGCGGCCCGGGCCATCGTGCGCGGCACCGCGCCGCACAGTCCACTGAACACCCAGGTGTCGCAGAACCGACTCTTCTCGGTGGCCCAGGGCGCGCTGGAGGACTATCGCACGGTTCGGGCGCGCTACGACTGCGCCATCAACGACGTCGTGCTCGCGGTCATCACCGGGGCACTGCGGAACTGGTTGCTGTCCCGTGGCGAGCCGGTCTCCTCAACGCGCACGGTGCGGGCCATGGCGCCGCTTTCGGTGTATTCGGGCCATGAGTTGGACACCGCGGGCCAACCCATCGGAGCCGTGGCACCGTTCCTGGTGGATCTGCCGGTCGGAGAACCGAATCCGGTGATCCGGCTCTCCCAGATCGCCTACGCCACCGAATCGCACCCCACGCCGACCGGCCTGGTGGATGCCCGCACCATCTTGACCGTCTCGGGATTCGTCCCGCCCACTCTGCACGCGATGGGCGTTCGGGTCGCGACATCTTTCGCCGGCTTCTCCGGGCGGGTGTTCAACCTGTTGATCACCAATGCGCCGGGAACCCAACGGCAGCTGTATGTCTGCGGTGCGAAACTCCTGGAGACCTACAGCGTGCCCCCACTGCTGCCCAACAAGGCGTTGGCCATCGGGGTGACGTCCTACAACGGCACGTTGTATTACGGGGTCAACGCCGACCGTAAGGCGATGAGCGACGTCGGAATGGTCTCGACACTGTTGGATGAGGCACTGGCCGAATTGCTGGAGGCAGCTAAGTGAGCAGCGACCGGGACACCGCGCGCCGGATCTCCGACGAGGTGTACGAGCGGGAATTGCGCCGCCTGCAGATCGAACTGGTCAAACTTCAGGAATGGGTGCGCAGCACAGGCGCCCGCGTCGTGGTCATCTTCGAAGGTCGCGACGCCGCCGGTAAGGGGGGCGCGATCAAGCGCATCACCGAAAGCCTCAACCCGCGGCTGGTGCGGGTGGCGGCACTTCCGGCGCCCAGTGAACGCGAACGCGGACAGTGGTACTTCCAGCGTTACGTCGCCCATCTGCCGGCCCGCGGCGAGATCACGCTCTTCGACCGGTCCTGGTACAACCGCGCCGGGGTGGAGAAGGTGATGGGTTTTTGTACCCCGGAAGAACATTCACGGTTCCTTGAGCAGGCCCCGGCCTTCGAGCAGCTGCTGATCGACGACGGAATCCTGTTGCGCAAGTACTGGTTCTCGGTCTCCCAGGACGAGCAGCTGCGCCGGTTCCGGAGTCGCCGAAAGGATCCGCTGCGGCGGTGGAAGCTGTCTCCGATGGACCTCGAGTCGGTGAACCACTGGGAGGGCTACTCCCGGGCTCGCGACGAGATGATGGCGAGCACCGACGTGCCGGCCAGCCCCTGGTACGTGGTGGAGTCCGAGATCAAAAAACACGCCCGGCTGAACATGATCGCGCACCTGCTGTCGACGATTCCGTACTCCGAAGTCGAGCAGGACCGGGTGGACCTGCCGGACCGGCCCGTTGTGACCGGTGACTATCAGCGCCCCGACCGCACGCTCTACCACTACGTCCACGACCACGCAGCCACGCTGTTGGCGCAGGGGTGAGTAGTCGCGGTCGGGCGGGCTAGGGTTCGCTCATGCGGGTCTACATCCCGGCGACACTGGCCATGCTGGCGCAGCTGGTCGCCGACGGGTCACTGCGGGTGCTCGGAGGAACCGCGTTCGCGGTGACTCCGGCGCTGCGCGAGTCCTATGCCCAAGGCGACGACGACGAACTGGCCGAGGTCGCGCTGGGGGAGGCGGCGCTGGCGTCGCTGCGGCTGCTCGGCGCCGAAACGGCAGGGGGTGGGGCCGGTGCGGCGGATACCGCACTGCCGACCCGCCGAGCGGTGCTGGTGGCCGACATCGCCGATGGAGCCGACGGGTCCGCCGTTGTTCTTCGCCCTGACCTGGACGCCGCGGTGGTCCGGCTGGCCGGGCCGGTCGCGATCACCGACGTGCTCGCCGCCTATGTGGACAATGCGGCCGCCGAGCCGGCGGTGCTGGCTGCGGTGGCGGCGATCGACGATGCCGACCTCGGTGACGAGGACGCCGAGCTGACGGTCGGCGACGCCCAGGACCACGACCTGGCGTGGTACGCCACCCAGGAGTTACCTTTCCTGCTTGACCTGCTGTGATGACAGCACCGGGGCGAGCTACGCTACCGTAGGTTCTATCGGACCCCGGGTTATGGGCAGGGAAGTTTCAGTGAGCAAGAAGCACGCGTCGATCGTCGCGAACATCGGCGACACCAAGCGGCCGAGCGTTGTCGGCGCGGACCGCCATCCTGGGTGGAATGCGGTGCGCCGCATTGTCACTCGCATCACCACCCCGTTGCTGCCGGACGACTACCTGCGCCTGGCCAACCCGTTGTGGTCGGCGCGTGAACTGCGCGGCCGGGTGCTGGAGGTGCGGCGCGAGACCGCGGATTCGGCGACACTGGTCATCAAACCCGGCTGGGGTTTTCACTTCGACTACCGGGCCGGCCAGTACATCGGCATCGGCCTGCTGGTCGAGGGGCGGTGGCGTTGGCGTTCCTATTCGCTGACCTCGAGCCCGGTGAGCGGGGCGCGCACCGTTGCCATCACCGTCAAGGCGATGCCGGAGGGCTTCTTGTCCAGCCACCTGGTGGACGGGGTGGCCCCGGGCACCATCGTCCGGCTGGCCGCGCCGCGGGGTGAGTTCGTGCTGCCCGACCCGGCGCCGGCCACGGTGCTGTTCCTGACCGCCGGATCGGGGATCACGCCGGTCATGTCGATGCTGCGAACCCTGGCCCGCCGGGACGGCATCACCGATGTCGTCCACCTGCACTCGGCACCGACCGCGGACGAATCGCTGTTCGCCGACGAGCTGGCCGCGCTGCAACGCGAGCACCCCGGTTACCGGTTGCGGCTGCGCGCCACTCGCAGCGAGGGCCGGCTGGACCTCAGTGGAGTCGAAGCCCTGGACGGCGAGGTGCCCGACTGGCGCGAGCGGGTCACCTGGGCGTGCGGGCCGACGGCGATGCTGGCCGACGCTGAACAGCTCTGGGGCGACGCCGGGATAGCCGAGCGGTTGCACGTCGAGCGTTTCGCGGTGGCGCGGACCGCGACGGCCGAAGGCGGCGGGACCGTCACCTTTGTGGCGAGCGGCAAGAGCGTCGTCGCCGATGCCGCGACGACCCTGCTGGAGGCGGGGGAGAGCGTCGGCGCCGCGATGCCCTTCGGATGCCGGATGGGTATCTGTCAGTCCTGCGTGGTGGAACTGGTGGAGGGCCAGGTTCGAGACCTGCGGACCGGGGAAGACCATGAGCCGGGCACCCGTATCCAGACGTGTGTCTGTACGGCCGCGGGCGACTGCCAACTGGACGTCTAACGGTTACCCGCTGGTAACCTACGGAAGCGTAGGTTACGATAGCGTCGGTCAAGCAGTGGATTCATGATTCCGAGAGCCCGAGAGGCGGTCTGATGGCGGTAACCGACGTCGAGGTGTTCGCACATCTCAGTGACGCCGATGTGGAGAACCTCGCCGCTGAGCTGGACGCCATTCGTCGCGATATCGAGGACTCGCGCGGTGAGCGCGACGCCCGCTACATCCGCCGCACCATCGCTGCCCAGCGCATGCTCGAAGTGACCGGCCGAGTGCTGCTGGCCGCGAGTTCGCGCCGCTCGGCGCGCTGGGCCGGCGCGGCGACCCTGGGCGTGGCCAAGATCGTCGAGAACATGGAGATCGGCCACAACGTCCTGCACGGCCAATGGGACTGGATGAACGATCCGGAGATTCACTCCACCAGTTGGGAGTGGGACATGTCCGGCGCCGCCAAGCACTGGCGCTTCACCCACAACTTCCAGCACCACAAGTACACCAACATCCTGGGTATGGACGACGATGTGGGCTACGGCCTGCTGCGGGTCACCCGGGATCAGCCGTGGCAACGCTTCAACCTGTTCAACCTGGCGTACAACCTGATGTTGGCGATCGGGTTCGAATGGGGAATCGCGTTGCAGCACTTGGAGCTCGGCAAGATCTTCCAGGGCCGGTCGGACCGTCAGGCGTCCCTGGTGCGGCTGCGGGAGTTCTCCGGCAAGGCCGTCCGGCAGGTGTTCAAGGACTATGTGGCATTCCCGGCGCTGACCTCGTTGTCGCCAGGTGCGACGTTCTTCTCGACGTTCAAGGCCAACGTGATCGCCAACGTGATCCGCAACGTGTGGTCCAACGCGATCATCTTCTGCGGCCACTTCCCGGACGGCGCCGAGAAGTTCACCAAGACCGACATGGTCGGCGAGTCGCGGGGCCAGTGGTACCTGCGGCAATTGCTGGGCAGTGCCAACATCGACGCCGGGCCGGCGATGCGGTTCATGAGCGGCAGCCTGTCGCACCAGATCGAACATCACCTGTACCCGGATCTGCCGAGCAACCGTTACCCGGAGGTCGCGGCGCGGGTGCGGGACATCTGTGACCGCTACGACCTGCCCTACACCTCTGGACCGTTCCTGGTGCAGTACGCCAAGACCTGGCGGACCATCGCGAAACTGTCACTGCCGGACCGGTTCCTGACCGACACCGCCGATGACGCCCCGGAGACCCGCAGCGAGCGGATGTTCGCCGAGCTGGAGCCGGGCTTCTCCCGGACCGACCCGGTGACCGGGCGGCGCCGCGGACTCAAGACCGCGATCGCAGCGGTCCGCGGCTGGCGCCGAGGCGCCAGCGACCTGGCCGCCTGATCCGCGGGCCCCCAGCCGCGCGAGCGTGCTGGGGGTATGCCGTCCGCGTCAGCGCGGGATCAGGCCGGCTTGACCGACTTGGCCGTGTTGGTGGTGACGATCTCCGGCGGTGCGTCGCCGAACCGGCTCGCCACCACCGGAACCCAGATCTGGGCCCCGCGCTGGCCGCATTCGTTGGTGTCGACGGTGGCGAGCATCGCACCGTGCAGCACACCCGGGATGGTCGGCTCCAGCGTCAGCACCTGCGTGGTGGTCTGGTTGCCGAGCTTCCCGTCGGGGCCCACGCACGCCGCATCCAGATGCTGGGGCCGGGAATGCCAGGTGTTGTCCCGGAACTCGAGAACCATCTGGGTGCCGCCGTTCGGCAACTTCGCGGGCTTCCGGTGATCCTTCACGTCGAGCATCGTTGCGGTGGCGGTGCATGCAGTGCCGTCGCACCCGGACTGGACCGCCCACCAGGTGCTGATGTTGGGCGGGTGCGGGTTGGGGACGCCGTTGTACTTCTCGCCGGCCCGGTTGGCGTCGACGCGGTAGGTCCCGTCGAACACGGGCACCTTGAACGGCGGTGCGGTTACTCCGGCGGGCGCACCGTCGGCGGCCGCGGTCTCGACGGGCTCCTCGGCCAACAGTCGCGGGACCAGCGCCGCCGCGGCCCCCACCAGTCCGAGCGCGATCGGTATCACGACGGCCGGCCGGGCCAATTTGGACAGCCGGCTCGGCGGGGGCTCGGGGAACGCCGCACGCGGGATGCCGCGGATGACGGTGCTGGCCGCATCCGACGAGCCGTCGTCGGCCGGATCGTGGAGTTGCTCGGCCAGTGCCGTCACGAACTCCGAGCAGTCCCGGAACCGCTCGGCGGGATCTTTGGCCAGCGCCGCTGCCATCACGTCGTCGAACGCCGCCAACTCGGGGCGCCGGTCACTGAGCAGGGGAGGCGGGGTGTTCAGGTGATGACTGATGACGGTCACCGGATTCTCATGCTGGAACGGCGGCGTGCCGGTCAGCATCTGGAACGCGGTGGCGGCCAGGGCGTACTGGTCGGCACGTTCCAGGCCTTCGGAACCCATCAGCTGCTCCGGGGCGGCATAGGCGATGGTGCCGATGGCCAGATTGCTCGCGGTCAGCCCGGTGGGCCCGCTGAGCTGGCGGGCGATGCCGAAATCGGCCAGCACGGCCGTCAGCTCGTCCTCGTGTCCCTCTTCCGGGTCGGGCACCAGGATGTTGCTCGGTTTGACGTCGCGGTGCACCACCCCCTGGCGGTGGGCGTAATCGAGTGCATCGGCGATGTTGGCCACGATCGGGATGACCATCTCGGCGGGCATGCCGGCCGGAAACCTACGGCAGATCAGCTCACCGAGCGTCTCGCCCTCGATGTAGTCCATGGCGATCCACAGCCGCCCGCGGTACTCGCCACGGTCGTAGACGCCCACGATGTTCGGGTGCACCAGCACCGAAGCGGCCTCGGCCTCCCGCCGGAACCGCTCCTCGTATTCATCGTCGGCGCTCAGGGATCGGCGAAGAACCTTCAACGCCTCGAGACGCGGCAGCCGGGGGTGCTGAGCGAGATAGACCTTGCCCATCGCCCCGGCACCCAGGAGTTTGAGGATGGTGTACTCAGCAAAAACCGAGCCCGCCGTCAGAGCCATGCCGCTGATCGTAATGAACCTGGGTAAACGGTTGGGTGATGCAAGGCAGCCAGCCGGCAAAGAACCTCCGGTTGCGCCGGTACCAGCGCCTGGGCCGAGCGCTGGCAGGATGAAACCGTGACGACTTGGCCGGCACCGACCACCACCGCCCCCGTAGACGCTTCGGTTGCCGTGCCCGGATCGAAGTCACAGACCAACCGGGCGCTGGTGTTGGCCGCACTGGCGGCGGCGCGCGGCGGCGGGGTCTCCACCCTTTCCGGCGCCCTGCGCAGCCGTGACACCGACCTGATGCTCGACGCGTTGCGGGCGCTGGGCCTGCGGGTCGAGGCGGTGTCTCACCAGGTCACGGTCAGTGGTGAGATCGACCCCGAGCCGGACACCCGGTTGAACTGCGGCCTGGCCGGCACCGTGTTGCGGTTCGTACCCCCGCTGGCCGCGCTGGGCACCGCAACCGTCGTCTTCGACGGTGACGAGCAGGCCCGGGCGCGGCCCATGACGCCGCTGCTGGAGGCGATGCGCAGCCTGGGCATCGCAGTCGAGGGCGACGGACTGCCGTTCGGGATCCACGGCGCCGGTTCGGTCGCCGGTGGCACCGTGAAGATCGACGCCTCGTCGTCCTCGCAGTTCGTCTCGGGCCTGCTGCTGGCCGCCGCAGCCTTCGACGACGGGCTGACCGTGGTGCACACCGGTGCGTCCCTGCCGTCCGCGCCGCACATCGCGATGACCGTGGCCATGCTGCGGCAGGCCGGTATCGGCGTCGACGACAGCACCCCGAATCGCTGGCAGGTGCGGCCGGGCACGCCTGCCGCCCGGCACTGGGAGATCGAACCGGACCTGTCGAACGCCACCCCGTTCCTCGCCGCTGCGGTGGTCACCGGCGGCAAAGTGCGCATCGACGGCTGGCCGGCGTCCAGCGTGCAGCCGGGCGACGTCATCACCGATGTCTTCGGCAGAACGGGTGGGTCGGTAGGCCTAACCGACTCGCATCTTGAGGTTGTGGGACCGCCGGACTACCCGGGATTCGACGTGGATCTGCGCGCGGTCGGCGAACTCACCCCGACGGTGGCAGCACTGGCGGCGCTGGCCACGCCGGGATCGGTGTCGCGCCTGAGCGGTATCGCGCACCTTCGCGGCCATGAGACGGACCGGTTGGCGGCGCTGACCACCGAGATCAATCGGCTCGGCGGCGACAGCGTGGAAACACCCGACGGCCTGGTGATCACCGCGACTCCGCTGCACGGCGGACTCTGGCACTCCTACGCCGATCACCGGATGGCCACCGCGGGAGCGATCATCGGGCTGCGGGTCGCCGGCGTCGAAGTGGAGGACATCGAGACCACCGCCAAGACATTGCCCGCGTTCCCCCGGATGTGGGCCGAGATGCTGGCAGCTTCGGGGTCCGGCGCTTGAAACCGGGCGACTACGACGAGTCCGACGTCAAGGTCCGTTCCGGGCGCGGCTCACGGCCGCGCACCAAGATCCGTCCCGACCACGCCGACGCGCAGTCTGCGATGGTGGTCAGCGTCGACCGCGGGCGCTGGGGTTGTGTCCTGGACGCCGACGCGGACCGGCAGGTCACCGCGATGCGCGCGCGCGAGCTGGGCCGTACCCCGATCGTCGTCGGCGACCGGGTCGACGTGGTCGGCGACCTGTCCGGACGTCCAGATACCCTGGCCCGCATCGTCCGGCGCGGGCCGCGACGAACGGTGTTGCGGCGCACCGCCGATGACACCGATCCCACCGAGCGGGTGGTGGTCGCCAACGCCGACCAGCTGCTGATAGTGGTGGCGCTGGCCGACCCGCCGCCGCGCACCGGTCTGGTCGAGCGGACGCTGATCGCCGCCTACGCCGGCGGCCTCGCGCCGATTCTGTGCCTGACCAAGACGGACCTGGCAGACCCGGAGCCGTTCGCCGGCCAGTTCGCCGACCTGGACCTCACGGTGGTCACCGCGGGCCGTGATGACCCGCTAGACGCAGTGGCTCCGCTGCTGGAATCCAAAGTCACTGTGCTGCTGGGGCATTCCGGTGTCGGCAAATCCACTCTAGTGAATCGCCTTGTCCCAGAAGCAGGCCGGGCGGTAGGACGGGTCACCGACATCGGCCGGGGGCGACACACCTCGACCCAGTCGGTTGCACTTCAGCTGGCCGGATCCGGCTGGGTGATCGACACCCCGGGTATCCGCTCGTTCGGACTGGCCCACATCGCGCCCGACGACGTGCTGTTGGCGTTCTCCGATCTCGCCGAGGCGATCACCGAATGCCCCCGCGGCTGCGGGCATCTGGGCCCGCCCGCCGATCCCGAATGCGCGCTGGACACCTTGACCGGTCCGGCGCAGCGCCGGGTCGAGGCGGCACGCCGGCTGCTCACGGTATTGCGCGAGTCCTAGCAGTACACCTAGCCGGCGCTGGGCGGCCGCTGCATCATCCGGTGCCGGTAACCGTACCGCGGCACGAAACGGAAACCGTTGGCTCCACCGCCGGCCGCGGCACTGGCCCCGGCCATGCCGGGCAGGCCGGCCATCCCGGCCATACCGGCCCGGGGCATCACGCCGGCCTCGGAGGCGGCAGTGGCTGCGATCCGGCTGGACACCAGGGTGGCCGCGGACGGATTGGCCGAAGCGGGTGCGACGGGCCAACTCGGCGGTGCCGACAAGAGACCGATCTTGATGCCCTTGCCCACCGCGGCCGACGGCGTCGCGGCCCCGAAACCCGGGGTCTGGACAGCGGCGGTCCCCACCTTCGCGGCCTCGGCGACCGGTGCCAGCGCCGCCAGGAAGTCCTTGGACTCCGCGATGGCCTGACCGGACACCTCCCAGCCGTTGAGCTGCTGCCCGACGGCGTCGATAATGCGTTGCGGGCCCATCGCCGAATTGGCGAAGCCGGTGAAGGTCGTGAGCTGCTTGACCAGTTCCTGCAGGGCCGCCGTGGTCGGTGGCACGGTGGTGGCGGCCCCCGGGGGCACCGGCGTCCCGGTGGCGGCGCCCGCCTGGGCGACCGCCTGGGTCGTAGTGGTCAAGGCCTGTGTGGTCGCGGAGTTGCCGACGGCCTGGCTGGTCGCGGTGGCCTGTCCCGCGGGTCCGGCCGGATTGGTGGTCTGCGGCGGTGAGGTGAATTCCGACAGCTGCGAGGCTGCGGCCGACCCACCGGCGTAGCCGTACATGGCGGCGGCGTCCTGTGCCCACATCGCGGCGTAGTGAGCTTCGGTGGCCGCGATGGCCGGCGTGTTCTGGCCGAAGAAGTTGGTCGCGATCAGGGCCATCAGCTGCATCCGATTGGCCAGCACCACCGGGGGTGGAACGGTCATCGCGTACGCCGCTTCGAAAGCGGCCGCGGCTGCTTTGGCCTGAGTGGCCGCCAGTTCGGCCTGCGCGGCGGTGGTCTTGAACCAGGTGGTGAACGGCAGTGCCGCCGCAGCCATGGCCGTGGCCGACGGGCCGCGCCAAGGACCGCTGGTCAGGTCCGCAATCGTCATGTCCACCGCGGCCGCGGTCAGGCTCAACTCCTGGGCCAGCACATCCCAGGCCCCCGCAGCTGCCAACATCGGGCCGGAGCCCGCTCCCGCGTACATGCGTGCGGAATTGATCTCCGGTGGCAGTGCCCCGTAGTCGATCACTAGGCCCCTTGGTGCTATCCGCCGAAGGGCCGACGAGGCATGACGGTCAACGCCGTGCCGTAGCGCGGCCCGCCGAACCCGCGGAATCCGGCCCCGGCCGCGCCCGCGGCGGGGACTCCGGGCATTCCAGCCATACCGGGCATGCCCGCCGGGGGTGCCATCGGGGTGGTGCCGAGAATTCCGGCGGCCGACGGGACCGTAGCGGCGGGACCGACCGGCACCCACGAGCCACCGGACACCGGACCGAGCGTGCTCGCCGCGGCCATCGGCGGGACCCAGGCCGACGGGACCGAGAGGCCACCGATCGCACCGGCGCCGCCCAGGTTGGCCGCCGCACCGGCGGCACCCGACGCCGCACCGGCGGCACCCGACGCCGCACCGGCGGCAGCCTTGGCGGCGTCTTTCGCGGCGTCGGCGCCCAGCCTCTGCAGGCCGAGCACACCGCTGACACCACGCCAGACCGCACAGATGTTGTTCGACTGCAGGTTGGAGTTGGTCACCAGCTGGGTCATGAGCTGGTTGCTCAGGTTGTAGTTCGGGTCGGCGAGGATATCGCCGGCGCCATAGGTGGGCCCGGCCTGGGCCGATCCGCCGAACAGCGAGCTCAGCATGCCTTGCAACGTGTTGGACGCCGACGGCGCCTGGGTTCCGGTGGCATCGCCGATGGCCGAGGCGACCGCACTGCCCGGGTTGGTCGGGTTCGGCGGCGCGGTGAAGTCGCTCAGCTTGGTGGCCGCGCTGGACTGGGCGTGATAGCCGTACATCGCGATGGTGTCCTGCGCCCACATCTCGCCGTGCTCGGCTTCGGTGGCCGCGATCGACGGGGTGTTCTGCCCGAGGATGTTGGTGGTGACCAACTGCTGCAGCAACTGGCGGTTGGCCGTGACCGCCATCGGCGGCACGATCGTCGCGTGTGCCGTCTCGTAAGCGGCCGCGGCGGCCCGGCCCTGGCCGGCTGCCTGCTCAGCCTGCTCGGCGGTGAGCTCCATCCAGGTCACGTACGGCGCGGCGGCGGTCGCCATCGTCGCCGATGCCGGCCCCAGCCATTCCTCACTGGTCAGCTGGTTGATGACAGCACGGTAAGACGCCGCAACGGATTTCAGCTCGGCGGCGAGTGCGCTCCAGGCCGACGAGGCCACCACCATCGGTTCCGAGCCGGGCCCGGAATAGATCTTGGTGGAGGTCACCTCGGGCGGTGAACTCAAGTAATCCATCGTCGCGTCCTAACCGGCCGCGGCTGCGTTGGCAGCCTCAGTGGCGGCGTATGCGGTCGCGCCGTTGCTCAGCGCGTTGACGAACATCTCGTGGACGGCCGCGGCCTGGGCGCTGACCATCTGGTAGGCCTGGGCGTGTGCGGCGAATTGTGCCGCGGTCAGTGCCGAGACCTCGTCTGCGGCGGCCGGGACCACACCGGTGGTGGGCGCCGCCGCTGCGGCGCTGTGGGCCGTCATGGCCGAACCAATGGTCCGCAGGTTGGCGACCGCGGCCAGTAGGGCTTCGGGTTGCGTCGTTACGAACGACATAACGCTCCTAGTCCAGTCCTTCGTCGATGCGGCACGCCGGGAGGCGGACCGTGTTGCGCTTTGGGCGCAGCACCGACGCTAGGCGATCCCAACTCGGCGACACAGCCACGAAGACGACTTTCGGAAGACTGTCAGCAGTTGTTCATTGACAGTTCGATATCGCTACCGATTCGATCTCCACGCGACATGTTGCCGTTGGGCAATGGTCACCGTCCGTTCACCTTCAGGGCAGCGCTTCGGCGAGCAATCGCAGGGTGGCTTCACGCCCCGGCGCGGTCGCCGGCTCAGTGCCCCGCCAGGCCGAGGCGACCGGATTGAGCATCACCTCGTCGACGCCGAACCGGCTGGTCAATTCGTGCAAGCGCGCCAGCACCTCAGCCGGTGTTCCCACCAGGGCGCGCGCGAGTTCGCCCTGCGCCACGCGGCCCTGATCCGTCGTCAGCGTCGTGCGCTGGGCGTCATCGACCAGATCCAACCGGCCGGCCGGTGGTCCGGCCGCGGTGCGCGCCTGCAGGTGCAGGTGGGGGAGTATCAAAGCGGTTGCTTCCGAGCGTGTTTCGGCCACCACGGTGTTGACGGTCAGCAGGGTCACCGGTTCGGGTGTGAGCTCGCTCGGCACGAACTCCGACCGGTACAGCGCGAGCGCCTCGGCGGTGTGCTCGCCGAACAGGTGGTGGCCGAACGCGTAGGGCAATCCCTTGGTCGCGGCGACCCGTGCTGAGTACAACGACGAGCCCAGCACGAACACCCGCGGCGCGGTCAGCGCGTGCGGTGTCGACTTGAGGATGTAGGCGCCGTCGGGAAGTTGCACCGACACTCCGGCGGCGCCCAACAGGGCGATCACGTCGTCGAGGTGGTCGGGGAAGGCGTCCACGTCGCGTTCGCCACGGCCGACGGGCCCGCGCAGCACCATCGAAGCGACCGGGTCGGCGCCCGGAGCGCGCCCGACGCCGAGGTCGATACGGCCCGGATGGGCGGCCTCGAGCAGCGCGAACTGTTCGGCCACCGCCAGGGGCGCGTGGTTGGGCAGCATCACCCCACCTGAGCCGATGCGCATTCGCGAGGTGGCGGCGCCGATCATCGCCACCAAGACGGCCGGGCTGGTCGCCGCGACGGAGGGGACGTTGTGGTGCTCGGCGACCCAGTACCGCGTGTAGCCGAGGCCGTCCGCCAGTTGTGCCAGCCGCATCGTCGCCGCCAGGGCGTCCGCACTGGACTGGTCGGTGCGTACCGGCGCGAGGTCGAGGACTGAGAGGCGCACAGCGGCGATCTTGCCAGTACCGGGTGGTCATTGCCGTTCGTACACCGCGAGTTCTGTTTTCGTTAACCCGCGTCGCGCACAGTGAGGGCGATGAGTAGCGACACCGACTTTGCCGGCGCGGTGCCTTCTGGGCCCGCTGGGCCGCCCGAGCCGTGGGACATCGGCCGCCCGCAGCCGGCAGTGCAGCAACTGGTGGCCTACGGTGCGTTGCGGGGCGAGGTTCTTGATCCCGGCACCGGCCCGGGGCACCACGCGATCCACTATGCGGCCCAGGGCTATTCGACGACCGCGATCGATCTGTCCCCGGCTGCGATCGCGGTGGCGCGGCGCAACGCCGCTGCGGCCGGTGTGACGGTGAACTTCCAGGTCGCCGACGCGGTCGAGCTGGCCGGGTTCGACGGCCGATTCGACACCGTCGTCGACAGCGCGTTCTACCACATGTTCCAGGACGACGAGCAGACCCAGCTCCGCTACGCACGGAGCCTGCACCGCGCCACCAAACCTCAAGCCCGGCTGTTCATGTTCGAAGCCGGGCGCCACAACGTCAACGGCTGGCAGTTGGACGGCCTTGCTCCCGAGCGTTTCGGACCGCTGCTGGCCGAGGCGGGGTGGCGGATCGACCACGTCGGGACCACCACCTACCAGGGCAGCTTCGATCCCAACTCGTTCACCGAAATGATCGCGGTGATGGAGGCGCTGGGGCGAGAGGACCTGCTGGACGGAGTCCGTGCGCTGCAACAGCGTTTCCAGATACTGCAACCGCTGCTGCAGGACAACCTGATCCACATGCCGTTCTGGGCGGTAGCCGCCACCCGGCTCGATTAAAGCGTGCCACCATGAAGGAATGTGCGGCCGATTCGCGGTAACCACCGACCCGGCGCTGCTGGCCGAGCAGATCGACGCGATCAACGAGGTTCCGGCGACCGCTGATCCCGGCCCGAACTACAACGTGGCACCGACCGACAGCATCGCGACCGTGGTCAGCCGGCACGCCGAACCCGGTGACGACCCGACCCGCCGGGTCCGGTTGATGCGGTGGGGCCTGGTGCCGCCGTGGACCAAGGCCGGACCGGACGGCACCCCCGTCGCCGGCGGACCACTGCTGATCAACGCCCGCGCCGACAAGGTCACCACCTCGCCGGCGTATCGCGCGGCCGCCGAACACAAGCGCTGCCTGGTGCCGATGGACGGCTTCTACGAATGGCGTGTAGACCCCCATGAACCAGGCGCCAAGGCGGGTAAGACGCCGTTCTATCTCCACGGCGACGGCGCGATGCTGTTCGCGGCCGGACTGTGGTCGGTGTGGCGGCCGGACCGACGCTTCGACCCGCTGTTGAGCGTCACGATCATCACCACCGCAGCGGTCGGGGAACTCGCCCGGATTCACGATCGAATGCCCCTGCTCCTGCCCGAAAACCGTTGGGACCGTTGGCTGGACCCGGACGCCCCGGTCGACACCGCGCTGCTGGCCGATCCGCCGGATGTGCGGGGAATCGCACTGCGGGAGGTTTCGACCCTGGTCAACAGCGTGCGCAACAACGGTCCCGAACTGGTTGCGGCGGCCGAACCGCAACCCGGGCAGGCGTATCTGTTTTAGCGTTTCTACCCGTTTGTCCGTTCACTCGGCGATTCGGTTCCAACTAGGCGACATCGGCTTACTACACCGTTCCTGCAGGTGCATTGCTGTGCGTAGATTAAAACTCCCGTTCATGTCGGCTTCAGATCGTTGTCTCCAGAATTTCAATCTGCGCGCTCAGAATACCAATTCTATCGCATAGCGATGTATTCCTTTGACGCGGTTGAGTCGGTTGGCGAAGGGGAGTTCGGATGCTGGATTTCGGGGTGTTGCCGCCGGAGGTCACGTCCACGCAGATCTATTCGGGCCCGGGGGCAACCCCGATGGTGTCGACCGCGGCAGCCTGGGATGGCCTTGCTGCGCAGCTGAATTCGTTCGCAGAAGGCTACTCCTCGGTGATCTCGGCCCTAGAGGGTGACGGTTGGGCCGGTCCGTCTGCGAACGCGATGGCTGTGGCCGCCGCCTCATATGTCCAGTGGGTGACCGCAACAGCAGGGCAAGCCGAGCAGGTGGCCGGTCAGGCCCGGTTGTCCGCAGCGGCTTTCGAGGCCGCGCATGCGGCGGTCGTGCCGCCGGCGCTGGTGGCGGCCAACCGCACCCAGCTGACTAACCTGGTCGCCACCAACATCTTCGGCCAGAACACTCCCAAGATAGCGGCCAACGAGGCGCAATACGCCGGGATGTGGGCCCAGAACACCCAGGCGATGTACGGCTACGCGGGCGCGTCCTCGACGTCGGCGAAGCTGGCGCCCTTCACCGAGCCGCCGCAGACAACCAACCCGGCCGGCCAATCGGCCCAGGCCGCCGCGACCGCCGTCCAAGCCGCCGGCACGAGCACATCGCAATCACAGAACTGGCTGACCGACCTGCTGCAGGCACTCTCATCGCCGGGAACCAGCGCGACATCGAGCTCGGATACGACGTCATTGTTCGGGCTGCCGATCCCGGACTCGGTGATGACCGATCTGGGCGATATCAACACCATTCTCGGCATGCCGAATGCCGCCGGCGGCGGCCTTCGGTCGGTCGCCAATGTGGTCAGCATGACCGTCGCGTTGTTCAGACTCTGGGCCGACGCCGTGCTTTATGCACCGCTGGCCGGGCTCACAGGCGCGATCTCGCCGGTTGCCGGATTGCCGGGGGGAGTGCTGGCCGGAACGGCGGTCGGCGGCGCCGAAAGAGCGGTGCTCGCCGGCGTGGGCGGCGCTGGCTCGGTGGGGCAGATGTCGGTGCCACCGGCGTGGACGCAGGCGACGCCGGTGGCGACCGCGAGCGAACAGCCGCTGTGGCTCTCGGAGGTCGAATCCTGGTGGGAGGCCGGCGCACCGGCAAACCTGGGTGCCCAGACGATGGCAGAGGTGGCCGCGGCGGCCGCCGCGGGCACCTTGCTGATGCGTCCTGTTGTCGGTAAGGCCCTGCGTGTTCCGCCGCGCCAATTCAAGATGTCGCGGCCTTCTTCCGGCGGATAGCCGATCGCACGTGCCGCGGCGCCCGACGCTGCGGGAAGTCATTGCCAGAGTGACGGTTTGGGGGTTGGATAACGGTGTTCTGGGATTTCGCGGCGTTGCCGCCAGAGGTCAATTCGGCCCGAATGTACGCCGGGCCCGGGTCGGGGCCGATGATGGCAGCCGCGACAGCCTGGGACGGGCTCGCCGGAGAACTGGAACTGTTCGCCTCCGGTTATTCATCGGAGCTCACGACCGTGCAGGGCCAACTCTGGTCCGGGCCGGCATCGACGACGATGGCCGCGGCGGCGGCACCGTACGTGGCGTGGGCGAACGTTACGGCCGCCCAGGCCGAGCAGGCGGCCAGCCAGGCGCGGGCGGCGGCGGCCGCATACGAGGCGGCGTTCGCCATGACAGTGCCCCCAGCGGCGGTCGAAGCCAACCGGATGATGCTGATGGCGTTGGTCGCCACCAACTTCCTCGGCCAGAACACCGCGGCGATCGCGGCCACCGAGGCCCTTTACGGCGAGATGTGGGCTCAAGACGCCGCTGCCATGTTCGGCTATGCCGGCGCCTCGTTGCCCGCCGCCGCAACGTTGACACCGTTCAATGCGCCACCGAAGACCACCAACCCCGCGGGGCAGGCAGGCCAATCCGCCGCGGCAACGCATGCCGCCGGCAGCGCAACCTCTGGAATTGCGCACACCCTGGCGCACAGCCTCGCGCAGGCCACCTCCGCACTGCCGCAACACATGCACAGCCTGTCGACGGCCGCGAGCACCAACCCGCCGGCAACACCGCCGCCGACGTCAACGACTCCGCCGCCGAATCCCTACTACTACATCACCGACTGGAGTTCTCTGCAGAAAGTCCTCAACCCCTTCTCGGACATCTCGAACCAGTCAGCCAACCTCGGTGTGACCATCGGCGATGACGGCGATACCGGGGCCGTCAATGCCCTGATGATTCGCAAGTTCTTCCTGGCGGAGCCCTCGCTGGGACTGTTGGGCGGCAAGGGGCCGTTCGTGACAGCCGCCTTTCAGGGTGTGCCGTTCGGTGGTATCGGCAACGGCCAAATGTTCGTGTCGGCGAGCAGAGCGGCATCGGTGGGACAGTTGTCGGTTCCCCGGAGCTGGGTGACCTCGCAGCCGCAGTCGGTGACCGATCAGCGTGCCATCGCAGCGCAACTGGTCAAGTCCACCGAACCCGCCATGGAGCAGCCGCCGATGTCCCTGGGGCCGATGCGGGGTTCCGAGCCGCACTACGGAGGCAACTCCGTGATCCGGATGCAGGGGGACCGGAACTTCCGAATGCCCCGGCCCGCGGCCGGTGGATAGCACAGCCCGGACCCCGTAAATAGGGGCGCTCGGTTGACGTAAGGGGAGAGAAGATGCTGGATTTCGGGATGCTGCCACCGGAGGTCACCTCGACTCAGGTGTACTCGGGACCGGGGCCGGGGCCGCTGATGGTGGCGGCGTCGTCCTGGGATGCACTTGCCGCGCAGGTGAGTTCGTTCACCGAGGGCTACTCATCGGCGATCGATTCTCTAGTGGGCGAGTACTGGGCAGGACCCACCGCGGCTGCGATGGCTGCCGCGGCCGCAGCGTATGTGCAGTGGGCGGCGACAACCGGGGTACAGGCCGGGGAGGCTGCTACCCAACTGCGAGCGGCTGCCTCCGCCTTCGAGGCCGCGCATGCGGCGATCACACCGCCGGCCGCAGTGGCCGCCAACCGATCCCAGCTGGCGATCCTGATCGCCACCAACGTTTTGGCTCAGAACGCCGCACGGATCGCGGCTACCGAGTCCGCCTACCAGGGTATGTGGGCGCAGAACAGTCAGGCGATGTACGGCTACGCCGCGTCGGCGTCGTCGGCGACCAAGCTGTCGTCGTTCAGCGAGCCGCCGCAGACCACCAATCCTGCCGGGCAATCCGCCCAGGCAGCCTCCGCAGCAGCTTCGGCTGCCACGGCGGGGACCTCGCACACGCAGGCACTGTCGCAGATGATTGCGGCTGTCCCACAACAGCTCTCCACCGCCTCCACTCCAACCGGTATACCGATACCGCAGTCGTGGGTGGATGCCGAGGAAGTCATTGGCAAAGCGATGAGTGCCAACGACAGCATGTTTCTGGTGCCGGCTCGAAATATCGGGTCCGTCGGCAACTCCGTATTCGGTTGGGTCAGGATCACGACCGACGGCCTGTTCTACGCACCGCTGTCGGCTGGGCTGAGTTCGGCGGGGCTGACCGGGACGACGTCGCCTGTGACGGCCGGGGCGGCAACCGGATCGAGTGCTGCTCGGGCGGTTCTCGCCAGTGTTGGCGAATCCACCACGGTGGGCCGGCTCTCGGCCCCGCAGGCCTGGGCGGATGTGACACCGGTGGCTACGGTCAACGATCAGCTCTCGCCCTTGGCCAAGGGAGGATGGGGCGCCTCGCCGAAGGTGACGGTGGCCGGCACGGGGCAGGCGGCGGCCATGGCACCGATGGCCCAGCTGGCCGGGGCGGCTGCGGCTCGAAAGATCAACCGTCCCAGCGTCAGTACCATTCTGCAGGTCTCACCGCCTCGCTATGCGATGCCACGTCCGTCTTCCGGCGGATAACACGCCGAAATGAATCAGGGGTTGACGAAGGATGTCTCAGATGAACGAGAGTCGAAACCGTTGCGAAAGATGGCGATGTGGGCTATGCGGCGCTCGTCCGTGGTGTCTAGCGTCGTGTGTAGGGGTCGGGTGGGTCACCGATGTCAGGTGAGGAGATGCAAGATGGCCGAATCGAGATGGCTTCTGGCGCAATTATTCTTCGGGACGTTGACGGCTTCGGCATGTGCGACGGCCGTTGTCGTCGCAGCGGCTCCGGCGTACGCCGATCCGACGGATTCCGGCGTGCTTTCCGTCGACACGCAAGAGACCGCTCTGGTCCGGGCGCTCGACCAGGTCGGTATCGAGCATCCGAACGATCGCCAGGCCGTAGACACCGCCCACAACGTCTGTCAGCGCATACGGGATGGTTTCAGTGCGGATGAGACCATTGAGGAGCTGCAGAAGGCCAACCCCGGCTTGGGGCCGTCGCACGCCGACGCATTCGTCAAGGTCGCGCGGACCGTGTACTGCCCGAGTGTTGGCGTGGGGCAGTTGCCCGGTTACCCGGGCCGGGCCTAAGTCCGGTTCACCCCCAGTTCAACCAGCTCGCGTCCAGCGGCTTCGCACCCCGCCAGGAAGTCGGGCTGAAGCAGCCCGTCCTGGGGGTGCAGCGCGACTTCCCGCTCGTAGAGCGTGGGGCAGTCGCCGCTCGGCCCGTGGGGGATGTACATCGCCAAATACCCCATTTCGCAAGACCTATGGTGCGCAAGATCGGCGTCGGTGCAGACCGCGGCCAGCGGCTCGGCGTTGGCGCACGGCAGCACCGAGTTCAAACCGAGGACAGTGGGGCCAAGCAGTGCCCCCGCGACTAGTGAAGCCATGGCTCTTGTCATGCGCGGCAGCTGATCTCGTCTCGTGTCATTACGAACCCAACGATAATCGCGCCGGGCCTCACGTGTTTGGTTTTGGGTCGCATTGCTCGGTGCAGGATACTGCGGAATCGCAAACGGCAGGTGGGCATTCGTCGCGCCAGGCGGACAACTGTGAACGCAGGCGTGAAACCTGGCAATTGAAGGTGTCTCCCGAATCGATTGTGGCAAGCGGAGGGATGAGCAATGCCCGTAGATATTCTTTCGGTGAAGGGTCCCGGAAATCCGATTCGGCGGCGTGGCCACCGAAACGCCTGGGTTGGGACGGCTTTGGGTGTGCTGGCTGGCGCCGCAGCCCTAGCCGTCATGGCCGGGCCGGCCGGTGCAGATCCGGCGGATCCTGGTGTGGTCCCCGGTAATTCGTCGGATTCCAGGTTTGTTCATTCGCTCGACCAGATCGGTATCCCGTACGCGGGTGAATCCGAGGCGGTGAACAGTGCCCGGAACGCCTGCACTCAGCTCGCGGAAGGGCACTCGATCAGGGAAGCCGTGGATGTCGTGCGGGATGCCAATCCCGCCTTGTCCCTGCTGCAGGGCGCACACTTTGTGGCGATCGCGAGGACCATCTACTGCCCCGGTCACCGGGAAGCGCTCTGAGCGCCCTTGGCCGTCGGATGGATTTCGCTGGTGTCAAACCGGGCGCCCGGAAAACTTCATGTCGATGTCATCGTGGTGAGCCGCGACAGTTAGCCGCAATCGGCAAGCATTGCAGCATCTTCCGTCAACAAAGGGGAAGCGTATGTCGTTCGTGACCGCACAACCGGAGGCGTTGTCGGCGGCAGCCCCCGCCCCGACCACCGGCGTGACACCCGAGGCCGCTAACGCGGCGTCGGCCGGCTGAGTCGTCGAGCCAACGCCCAGTTTCGCTGAAATGTAAGGACTCACGGCAGTGCCCAGTCGATTCATGACCGATCCGAGCGCAATGCGTTCGATGGCGGGGCGTTTCGACGCGCATGCCCAGATCGTGGGGGACGAAGCCCGCCGCATGTCCTGCGACGCCGTAGGCCAGATGCGGACAGCGTTTCGCAACATCGTGACGATGCTGCACGGGGTGCGTGACGGGATGGTCCGAGACGCAGTCAAATACGAATACCAAGAAGCGGCCTCGCGACAGTTCCCTGACCGCCAACAGGAAGGAAGCCCAGCTATGTCGATCAATTACCAGTTCGGTGACGTCAACGCCCACGGCGCGCTGATCCGCGCCCAGGCGACCTCGTTGGAGGCCGAGCACCAGGCGATCGTGCACGATGTGCTGGTCGCGGGTGATTTCTGGGGTGGTTCGGGTTCGGTGGCCTGCCGGGAGTTCGTGTCCCAGCTGGGCCGCAACTTCGCCGTCATCTACGAGCAGGCCAATGCCCACGGTCAGAAAGTGCAGACGGCCGGCAACAACATGGCCAACACCGACGCCTCCGTCGGCTCGAGCTGGGCCTGATCAAGTCATTACCGACCAAGTGTGGCTGCACGCCCCGCACGGGTATGCAGTCACACTGCTTTGGTGGGCTAGCGTCCGACCAGGCTGCGCTTCTCGGCGGTGTATTCCTCATCGGTGAGAATTCCCGCGTTGCGCAACTCGGCCAGCTCGCGCAGCTCGAGGTCCGCGCCCATCAGCAGGCCGAACGCCGATTCCACCGGCAACTCCGGCAGCCCATCGGGCCGCTGAGCGGCCGGGCGCGGGGTGGTGGTGCCGGCAGTCGGGCCCCGCTGGCCCCGCCCGGCACTCGCGCCGGCCCGGCCGGCCAGGGCAGCTGCGGCCATCCCCACGGCGGGGATCAGGGCTCCGCCGGCGGCGGCCGCCGGGACGGCGGACGCACCGGTGGACGTATCGGCGGCGGCCAACGACATCCCGATCTGCTGGGCCATCGTCGGCGCCGCGGATGCCCAGGCCAGCGGTACCGACAAGCCGCTGATCGAGGTCGCCGAGGCCAGGCTGGCGCTCACCGGCAGTGCACCGGCCATGGCCGCCCGCAGTAGCTCGGCACCTACCCCGGCGACGCCGAGCGGATCGATCAGAAACGTGCCGAGGACATCGATGCCGAACGTGCCGACCGTGTCGACGATCAGTTCCAGACCGGCGTTGGTGAGCTCGATGGCCGGTGCGCTGGCGGCGGCCGCGGCTGGCCCGATGACACCGGCCAGTGCCGACAGAGCAGTGGCCGAGCCGGCTGTGCCCGGGGCAGTGAAACCCTGCAGTATCTGGGTGATCGAGGAGACCAGGGTGTCGCCCTGGTCTTGGGCTGCGGTGGCGGAGTTGGTGGTGCGCGGCGGTGGGGTGAACGGGCTGAGCCTGGTGGCCGCGGCGGCACTCGCCGTGTAGCCGTACATCGCGGTGGCGTCCTGCGCCCACATCTGCGCGTAGTGGGCTTCGGTGGCCGCGATCGCCGGCGTGTTCTGGCCCAGCAGATTGGTTGCGACCAGGGTCATCAGCAGGCTGCGGTTGGTGGCGATCACCGGCGGTGGCACGGTCATGGCGAAGGCCGTCTCGTAGGCGGCGGTGGCGGCCCTGGCCTGCACCGCGGTCTCTTCGGCCTGGACCGCGGTGGTGCGCATCCACTGGGCGTACGGTGCCGCGGCGGCGGCCATCGCCGTCGCACTGGGCCCGGCCCAGCCGGAGCACAGTTCGGTGAGTACCGATTCGTAGGCCAAGCCGGCGGTGTGCAGTTCGGCTCCCAGCGCGTCCCACGACGACGCCGCGGCCAGCAGCGGGCCGGCGCCCGCGCCGGCGTACATCCGGCCGGAGTTGACCTCCGGCGGTAACAGTGCGAAATCCATGGTGTTACCGGCCGAGTAGGCGCTGCTTCTCCTGGGCGAACTCGTCTTCGGTCAGGATGCCGGCATCGCGGAGCGAAGCCAGCTCCCGCAGCTCGCCGGAGATCCGCGTTATCGGGCCGTTCAGCGGCCGCACCGCCGGCTCCGATCGCTCGGGCCGGGTGGGCTGCTTGACGGCCGGGCGCGGCCGTTTCGGGGCCGCCGCCGAGGTCGCCTTGGGGCCTGAGGTGGCGCCCCGGCCCCGTCCGACGCCGGCGGTGGCCCGCCCGGCCAGGCCGGCGGCGGCCATCGCGGCCAACGGCAGCGCGGTGGCGCCCGCCGCCACGGCGGGAATGGCGGCCTCGGCTGCGGTCGGTAAGGCACCGCCGACCTGCTGGATCACGGTCGGGGCCGCGGTCGCCCAGGCCTGCGGCACCGACAGGCCGTTGAGCGTGGCCGCTTCGCCCATACCGGCGGTCACCGGGGTCACCGCACTGGTCAGCGCCAGCTCCGGCAGCAGTTCGCTCTCGATCTCGCCGACGCCGATCAGGTCGATACCGAAGGAGCCCGCCACGTCCACGCCGAAGGTGCCGGCCGAGTCGATGACGAAGGTGCCGAACAGGCTGGCGGCCAGCGCCGCGTAGGAGGCTGCCAGGCCGGGTTCCATGGCCACCGCCGTCCCGACCGAATTGAACAGGGCGGCATTCGGCGCGGCCGCCGCGCTGCCCGGTGCGCTGAGCCCCTGCAGGGCCTGGCTGACCGCGGAGGCCGCGGTGTCGGCGTGGCTGCCGGCCGCCGTGGCCGCGGCGTGGCCGACCGCGCCCGCCTGGTTGGACGCCCCGGTGGAGTTGGTGGTGCGCGGTGGCGGGGTGAACGGGCTCAGTCGGGTGGCCGCGGCGCAGTTGGCGGCGTAGCCGTACATCGCGCCGGCGTCCTGTGCCCACATCTCGTAGTACAGCGCGTCGGTGGCCGCGATGGCGGCAGTGTTCTGGCCCAGGTAGTTGGTGGCCAAAAGACTCATCAGTTGGGTGCGGTTGGCGGTGACGGCCGGCGGCGGGACGGTCATCGCGAACGCGGCTTCATAGGCGGCGGCGGCTGTCCTGGCCTGTGTGGCCGCGTGTTCGGCCTGGGTCGCGGTGGCATGCATCCACTGGGCGTAGGGCGCCGCGGCGGCGGCCATCGCGGTGGCGCTGGGCCCGGCCCAGCCCCCGGACAGCTCGTCGATCATCGAGTCGTAGGCCAGCCCCGCTGTGTTCAGTTCGGCGGCCAGCGCGTTCCAGGCGGTGGCGGCGGCCAGCAATGGCCCGGCGCCGGCCCCGGCGTACATCCGGTGCGAATTGATCTCGGGTGGCAGGGTTGCGAAATCCATTGCTAAACAGTTCTGTTAATGGTCAGTGTGTGCATGTTCTCTCCACTCCCCGGTTCGCGTCGGTCGACGGGGCCGCCGGGCGTACCACTGTCCAAGCTCGGTTACGGCGACGGTAGAGGGCTAACTTGAAGTGAACCTGAAGAACACGGCGCGGGGCGGCAGTCTCCGGTGTGCACTCGGCGATTCGGGTGCGCTGGTGTTATCAATGGAATATGGCCGATTCCCGGTCCGCCGAGCGGCGCGGAGGCAGCCCCTTCAGCGTGGGAACCCCGCGGGTGCTGGTGGTTGAGGATTCCGAGACGATCCGCGAGATGGTCAGTGAGGCACTGACCGACGCCGGCTACCTCACCGACACCCGGCCCGACGGCGATGGCCTGGAGGAGGCGCTCGACGGGTTCCGGCCCGATCTGGTGGTCCTGGACGTGATGCTGCCGGGGCGCGACGGCTTCGCCCTGATGGAGGCGATCCTGCGCTGGGGTGAGGTCGGCGTGGTGCTGCTCACCGCGCGCGACGGCCTGCCCGACCGGCTGCGCGGCCTCGACGGCGGTGCGGACGACTATGTGGTCAAGCCGTTCGAGCTCGCCGAACTGGTCTCGCGGGTGGGGGCGGTGCTGCGCAGGCGGGGACGGCTGCCGGCCGTCGTGCAGTTCGGCGATCTGATGGTCGATGTCGACGCCGGGGTCGCGTCGCGCGCCGGGACCCCCCTGGGTCTGACCGCCACCGAGCTGCGGGTGCTGGTTTATCTCGTCGAGCACCGCGGCCGGATCGTCAGCACCGCGCAGATTCTCAACGCGGTCTGGGGGTATGAGGCCTACGACCCCAATCTGGTTCAGGTCCACATCAGCGGGTTGCGGCAGAAACTCGAGGCACACGGGCCGCGGATTCTGCACACCGTGCGGGGGATCGGGTACCGGCTGCGGCTCGAGCAGGGCGCATGAGCGCCCTGACCGCAACACCGTCACTGCGGCGCCGGCTGACGGTGACGGTGCTGGCCCTACTGGCCCTGCTGATGTTGACCATGGGGATCGGGATCAACACCACCTTGACCGCGCTGGCCAACCGCAGTCTGCAAGAACGGCTTTCGGCGGCGATCGAGCGAGCGGATGCCCTGGTGGCATTGGGGGCTTCCGCCGAACAACTGGCCGAGCAGCTCAACGGCGGCATCGTCGGCGCACTGGTGGTCACCGCCGACGGAGCCAGTTACGGCGACCCCGCGATCGAACCTGACGCGACCACCGGATCGAGACTTCCGCCCCCGCCGCTGGAACCGGATGAAACCGCGACGGTGCTGGTTCATCCGCTGGCCGACGGCGGCCGGGTGATCCTGGTCGCCGACACCACTGAAGCCGGCGAAACGCTGAGCCGGTTACGGCGGTTGATGATCGAAGCCGGGCTGGTGACGCTGGTGATCGCGGCGATCCTGCTGGCCGGGGTGAGCCGGGCCATGCTCGCGCCGTTGGATCGGCTCACCGACCTGGCCCGCGACATCACCACCGGGGACCGGGGACGACGACTGCGCCCGGACCGTCCGAAGACCGAACTGGGCCGCGCGGCAAGCGCTTTCGATGACATGCTCGATGAGCTGGAGGACTCCGAGAAGCGGGCGCGCAGCGCTGCCGAGAAAGCGCAGAGAGCCGAAGCGGCGGTCCGGCGTTTTCTGGCCGACGCCGCACATGAGCTGCGCACCCCGATCGCCGGCATCCAGGCGGCTGCCGAGCAGATCGCCGGCAACATCGGCCAGGATGTGGGCCAGGACGCTGCCGAGCCGGAGGTGCTCCGCCAGCACCGGCGCGCCTCGTTGCTGCTCACCGAAGCCCGGCGGGCCACCCGGCTGGTCACCGACATGCTCGACCTGAGCTACATAGATGCCGGGCTGCCGCTGGAGCTCAAGGCCACCGATCTGGTCGGAATCGTCGACACCCAGTTGGATCGGGCGGCGTTGCTGGCCCCGCAACTGCACCTGAGCCGAACCGGGCTGGAAACCCTGACGGTTCAAGTGGATCCGACTCGGTTGGCGCAGATTCTGTCCAACCTGCTGGACAATGCGCGCCGCTATACGCCGCCCGGCGGCAACATCGGCGTCCACGTCGGGCGCAGCGACGGGGCCGCCGAAGTCACCGTCACCGACAGCGGCATCGGTGTCGGCGTCGAGGACGCCGAGCATATCTTCGACCGGTTGGTGCGCCTGGACAGTGCCCGCGGCCGCGATCACGGCGGTGCCGGACTCGGCCTGCCGATCGCGCGTGCGCTGGCCGACGCCCATGGCGGTCAGCTGACCTGTGTTCCACACGAGGGTGGCGCCTGTTTCCGGCTGGTGCTGCCGCTACGGGCAGACGCGCCGCGCCGCTCGCATGATTCCGGCTGATCGCTGGCAGACGGCCCGCCGATTGGGTACAACGGTGCGATGGAAAGTTCGCCGCACATGTCGAGCCGACCGCCGTTGCTGCACGACGCGATGGCCCGGCGGCTATATCGAAGGGCGGAGTGCAGCGGGCAGATGAAGTTGCCGGCTGTTCCGGGCATGCTCGATGAGTACGTCACTATGTGCGGCACGGTGTTCGCCGGCCTGGGTACGCCGCTGGGCGCCGAGCAACGGGATCAGCTGCGGACGAACCTGCACAAGGAGTTGGCTGCGGCGTTCGAGGCGTCGCCGCGGTCGACCATCGTCATCACCTATGACGCCCCGATCGGCGAGGTGCTGAACTACGTAGTCCGGGCCGAATGGCACACGATCGCGGGGGCGTACGAGAGTTGGGTCGCTACCCGCGAACCGCCGCTGTTCGGCACCGAGCCCGATGCGCGGGTCTGGGCGCTGGCCGGCGAAGCCACCGATCCTCAGGGCTGCCGGGTGCTCGATGTGGGGGCCGGGACCGGACGCAACAGCCTGGCGCTGGCTCGGCGCGGGCATCCGGTGGACGCGGTCGAGATGACGCCGCTGTTCGCCGACAACATTCGTGCTGAAGCGAATCGCGAGGCATTGGATATCCGCGTTATCAATCGTGACGTCTTCGTCGCCGGCGACGATCTGCGCAGTGACTATGCGCTGATCGTGCTGTCGGAGGTGACGCCGGATTTCCGGTCCGCCCACCAGCTGCGCGACATGTTCGAACTGGCCGCCCGGCGATTGGCCCCGGGTGGGCGTCTGGTGTTCAACGTCTTCGTGGCGCGCGAGGGCTATCGGCCCGACGGGGCGGCCCGTGAATTGAGCCAGCAGTGCTACAACATGTTCTTCACGTCGGACGAAATGGACTCCGCCGCAGACGGATTGGGCCTGCAGCTGGTTGCCGACGATTCGGTGCACGACTACGAGAAGACCCACTTGCCCGACGGTTCCTGGCCACCCACCGGCTGGTACGCCGAATGGACCCGCGGCCTTGACGTGTTCGATCTCGAACCGGGAGTCTGCCCGATCGAGATGCGCTGGCTGGTTTACCGCAAGCCGGTCTGACCCGACGAGGCTAGGATGCCGCAATGACCGCCGCTTTCACCACCGTTGACGTGCAGCGACGGGATTTCTGGACCGCACTGTGTCCCCAGCTGTCGATCGACGGCGATGCCCCTGCCGTACCCGCGGCGGTCGGCGAGCACGACCCGCTGCTGGTGACCCTCAAACGCGAGGGCTACATCCGGGTTCCCGACGCTCTGCCGGAGTCGGCCGTCACACCGATCCGCGACGCGGTGTCGACGTTGTCCGGGTTGGGGATCCCGCTGCCGTTCGCGTTCGTCTACGACCAGTTGTGGCTGGCGTTTCAGGGGCTTTCGGATTTCCTGACGGTGGTGCTCGGCGACGGCTACCGGGCGCTGCCCGACTTCTGGGTCTGGCACGTCAACCCCGACGAGAGCGCAGCGGGCTGGGGACCGCACCGCGACCGCGTGATGCCGACGCTCGATGCCGACAACTCGCCGCACACGCTGACCGTGTGGCTGCCGTTCAGCGACGCCACCCCACTCAACGGGTGCATGTATTTCCTGCCGGCCCACCTGGATGATCGGTTCCGGCAACGGCGCTGGGACGGCGCCGACAACACCGTGGTCTACAACCCGCAAGACATCCGAGCGGTGCCCGCCACCGCCGGCAGCCTGATGGCCTGGAATCAGGCGATCCTGCACTGGGGCGGGCGGGGCAGTCGCCTGGGCGAGGCGCCACGGGTCAGTGCGGCTTTGGAGTTCCAGCGCGCCGACCGGCCGGCATTCAACGGTCCGCTGCTGGACCCGGGCCGGTTGCCGACTTTTGCCGAGCGGCTCGGATTGATCGGCAAGCAGGTGCTCCAGTACCGGCACATGTATCCGCTCGACGACGACGTCGCCGCCATCGCCACCTCGCTGATGGAGCAATTCATGCCGCAGGTCGCTGCCTTGCCGGTGGGGGCTGCGGAGTCGTCATTGGGCGTTGCCGCGGCGCTGTGATCGGGCGCGCCAGGCGCCTGCGATGTCAATGCAGGTGACCGCCCCCGGGCGGCGTGACCGCGAATTGGCATGACCCCATGTCGAGCGAAACGAGCTGAGGAAGCCCGAGTGGCGGTCTCACGGCAGTCGCTCCTGCACCTCGAACGCCAGGCAGAGTTCGGCGATGTCCCGTGGCCGCGACAGTGACCGGCCGGTCAACTCCTCGATGCGGCGCAATCGATGGCGCACCGTGTTGGGGTGGCAGAAGATGCTGCTCGCGGTGTCGTTGGCCGAGCCGTCGGCCTGCAGCCAGGCCCGAAACGTGTCGAACAGGATCGCCCGCTCCCCGGCCGGCAATGCATCGACCTGGCCCAGCACCGCGGACCGCAGCCTGGTCATCGCCTCCGGCGCGCTCACCGCCGCCACCGCCAAGGGGGTGTCGTCGAAGACTGTGACCAGCGAATCGGCGGGTGGCTTTTCCGCGACCGCCAGCCGGGCCAGCCGCAGGCCCTCGCCGGTGTCGACCAGCTCGGGAAACGGGGGACTGATGCCCACCCGGGTGCGCGCCGCCTGGCGCAGCACCTCGACCAGCGTGCCGAGCGCCTCGGCGACGCGCAGGTGGACGATGCCGACCTGCACATCCGAGAGCAATCGCCACGCCGAGCGGATATCACGGGCCGCGAGTTTGTTTTCGATGGCGGGCAGCACCAGTTTCCCGATCTCCGGCAGCTCCGCGGCCACCACGACGAACGGGCCCGAGGTGGGCAGGCGCAGCAGGTGCGCGGCATCCCACAGGTTGTGTGTGTCGGTGATCCGGTTGAACAGCAGGGCCTCCAGCAGCGCCGAGCGCTCCTCCTCCTGCTCCAGGAGTCGCGTGGTCACCTGCTCGCGGTAGCCGTTGCTCATCGCCTCGGTGAAGGTGTCCTGCGCGAGGTAGACCCGTGCCGCGGCCTCCAGGATCGACTCGGTGGGGATGCCGTCCGCCCGGGCCGCGGCGACGGCCTGCTCCCACATGTAACGGAATCCCATCCGGTAGGCGGTCATCACCGCCGGTAGCGGGACCCCGGCGACGGCGCGGGAGGTGCCGGTGCGTTCGGCGACCGACGTGTCCGCGGCGCTGTCGCCGGCCAGTGCGTCGAAGACGAACGTCAGGTTGGCCACGCAGGTGTCGCACACCTCGGCCTTGGCGATCATCGTGCCGTCGCGGTAGGCCGCGATCTCGCTGCAGATCAGATCGGCCATGGCCGCGCCCAACTCCGGCGCGCGGGCCAGCATCAGTGTGCTGAGCCGGCCGATGTGCGGATCGGGTACGGCGCTCATATCCGGCAACGATAGGCGGGAAATGTGGGCGGTCACACCCGAACGGCCGCGGTGTTGTTCGCGCGGACATTGTTGCGGGGCGTCGTCCGCATCACGCTGGAGGCATGCCCGCACTGAGCATGAATCTGACGGCAGCCAAAGACCGGTATCCCGACCGTATCGCGTTGCGCTGCGACGAACTGACGGTGACCTTCGCCGAATTCGAGGCGGCGGCCGCCCGGGTGGCCGCGCTGTTGACGCGGGCCGGCATCGAGCCCGGTGACCGGGTAGGGGTGATGCTGCCCAACACACCGGCGTTCGCCATCGTGTTCTACGGCATCATGCACCGCGGCGCGGTGGCGGTGCCGATGAGCCCGCTGCTCAAGGCGCGCGAGGTCGAGTTCTACCTGTCCAACACCGGCGCCAAAGCGATGTTTGCGACGCCGGCCTTCGCGCCGGAGGCCAGCGCCGGTGCCGGTCAGGCGGACGCGCAGTGCTGGATCGTCGACGACGCCGGACTGGCCGAACTGCTCACCGGCCTGCCCACCTCCGAGGCGGTGGTGCAACGCGGCGACGATGACGTCGCCGTCATCCTGCACACCTCGGGTACCACCGGAAAACCCAAGGGCGCCATGCTCACCCACGCCAGCCTGAACCGCAACGCCGAAGTGTGCGTGCGGACCCTCATCGAGATCGGGCCGGACGACGTGGTGATGGGTTGCCTGCCGCTGTTTCACGTCTTCGGCTTGACCTGCGGGCTCAACGCGTCGGTCTTGGCCGGTGCGACGCTGACGTTGCTGCCCCGCTTTGAACCCGCCAAGGCGCTGGAGGTGATCCGGCGCGACGGCGTCACGGTGTTCGAGGGCGTGCCGACGATGTACGCGGGGTTGCTGAGCAGGGCAGCGGACACCGCACCGGAGGCGACCCGCACCCTGCGGACCTGTGTCTCCGGCGGAGCGGCGCTGCCCGTGCAGGTTCTCACCGATTTCGAGAAGGCTTTCGGCTGCACGATCTTGGAGGGTTACGGATTGTCGGAGAGCTCACCGGTGGCGACGTTCAACCATCCGCACCGGCCCCGGAAGGTGGGTTCGATCGGTACCCCGATCGAGGGCGTCGAGGCGCGGGTGGCCGACGCCGCCGGTGCCGACGCCCGCCAGGGGGAGCCCGGGGAGATTCAGATCCGTGGGCACAACGTGATGTTGGGTTACTGGAATCTGCCGGAGGCCACCGCGGCCACCATCACCGCCGACGGCTGGCTGTGCACCGGTGATGTGGGGCGTGTCGACGAGGACGGCTACTACTACATCGTCGACCGCACCAAGGATCTGATCATCCGTGGCGGCTACAACGTCTACCCGCGCGAGGTCGAAGAGGTGCTCTACGAGCATCCCGCGGTCGCCGAGGCTGCCGTCATCGGCATCCCGCACGACTCGCTCGGTGAAGACGTCGGCGCCGCAGTCGCACTCAAGGCCGGCATGGCGGTGGCGCCCGATGAGCTCTGCGAATACGTGAAGGCCCGGGTGGCCGCCTACAAATACCCGCGTCGGATCTGGCTGGTGGCCGCCCTGCCCAAGGGGCCGACCGGCAAGATCCTCAAACGCGAAATCATTGTTCCGACAACAGAAAGCATCCGATAGTCATGGCAACCACCACGACCAAACCCGATGAGCTGGCAGTGCCCCTGGACTTGGTGCTGACCAGCGGCGCCAAGCCGATAACGCGGCAGATCATGCCGGATGCCGCCTGGTTCCGGCTCGCGGCGAATCTGGCCAAACAACCTGGCGTGGTGGCGGATCGGACGAGCACCCTGGTCCGCGAGCTCGGCTCGATCGTCGCGGGCAGATCGAATCGCGCCCCGGACCGGTCCGACAAACGCTTCAGCGACCCGGCCTGGCAACAGAACCCGCTGCTGCACCGGATCATGCAGGGCTACCTGGCGGCCGCCGAGACCGCCGACGGGCTGCTCACCGACGCCGACCTGGACTGGCGCGATGCCGACAAGATGCGGTTCGTGATCGACAACCTGCTGGAGGGCCTGGCCCCGACCAACAATCCGGTGATCAGCCCGCTGGGATGGAAGGCGTTGATCGACACCGGCGGACTGAGCGCGGTGCGGGGGGTGCGGGCGTTCGCCCGCGACATGGCCTCCCAGCCGCGGGTGCCGGCGATGGTGGAGCCGGACGCCTTCGCCGTCGGTGAGACGGTGGCTGCCACCAAGGGGGCGGTGGTGTTCGCGAACTCGATGTTCGAGCTGATCCAGTACGCCCCGCAGACGCCGACCGTGCGCGCGATCCCGTTGCTGCTGGTGCCGCCGGTGATCAACAAGTTCTACATCATGGACATCGCGCCGGGCCGCAGCATGATCGAATACTTCGTCCAGCAGGGGCAGCAGGTGTTCGTGATGTCGTGGCGCAATCCGCAAGCACGGCACCGGGGCTGGGGTTTCGATGCCTACGGCGCGGCGATCGTCGAAGCGCTGGACACCGTCCAGAAGATCGCCGGCACCGACAGCGCGCACCTGCTGGCGACCTGCTCGGGCGGGATTCTGGCGGCGATGACAGCCGCGCACCTGGCCGCGATCGGCGAGGGTGACCGGATCGCCGGGCTCACCCTGGCGGTGACCGTGCTCGACGAGACCAACGCCGGGTTCGCGTCGGCGCTGATGAGCGACCGGGCCGCCCAGGCGGCGATCCGTACCTCGGCCAAGAAGGGCTACCTGGACGGGCGGGCCATGGCGGAGATGTTCGCCTGGCTGCGGCCCACCGACCTGGTGTGGCGGTACTGGGTGAACAACTACGTGCAGGGCCGGCCGCCGGCCGCGTTCGACGTGTTGTTCTGGAACGCCGACACCACCCGGATGACCGCGGCACTGCATCGCGACATGGTGCTGATGGGCGTGCACAATTCACTGGTCAACCCGGGCGAGCTGAGCATGCTGGGCTCTGCGGTGGACCTGTCGGCGATCACCGCCGACGCCTACGTGATCGGCGGGGTCGCCGACCACATCTCCCCGTGGCAGGCCACCTACCGCAGCGCGCGGCTGCTGGGCAGCAAGGACAACCGCTACGTGCTGTCCTCCAGTGGGCATATCGCCGCGCTGGTCAACCCGCCCGGTAACCCGAAGGCGTCGTATCGGGTCGGAGCGGTCGACTCCGCAGACCCGCGGGAGTGGCTGGGTGCCGCCGAGAAACTCAGCGACTCGTGGTGGCCGCACTATGTGGCCTGGCTCGCCGAACGCAGCGGACCCGAGATCGATGCACCGAAAACACTTGGTGGAGAAGATTTTCCGCCACTGGGGCCTGCGCCGGGAACCTACGTGATGCAGAAATGAGCACGGGGGGCCGATCGCGCCCGCAGCGTCGTCGCCTGCGCGCGGTGACACCCAGCGAGTTCGGCGAGGAACGCTACGTCGCGACCGGCGGTCAGCGCATCCGGGTGAACGTGCGTCGCGGTGGCTCCCGGGTACCGCTGGTGCTGTGCAACGGGATCGGTGCCAGCCTCGAAGTGCTCGATCCGCTGGTGCAACAGCTGGATGCGGACCTGACCGTGGTCCGGTTCGATGTGCCCGGGACGGGGGGGTCGCCGACCTCGGTGCTGCCGTACGGGTTTCCGTACCTGGCGTGGGTGCTGGGACGGGTGCTGACCGAACTCGGCCTGGGGGTGGTGGACGTGCTCGGACTGTCCTGGGGTGGTGCGCTGGCGCAGCAGTTCGCCTTTCAGAACCCGCGGCGTTGCCGCCGCCTAGTGCTGGTCTCGACCGGTACCGGCGCCGTGATGGTGCCCGCGCGGCCGCGGGTGCTGGCGAAGATGTTGACCCCGCACAGGTTCTCCGATCCTGACTACGCCGCCGCCATCGCCGGGGAACTGTACGGCGGTAGCGTCCGCGCACACGGCGAAGACGTGGCGCAGCTGTTTGTGCGTCAGCTCAGTGCGGGGTCGAAGATGGGCTACCTGCATCAGCTGCTGGCGGGTTCGATCTGGACCAGCCTGTTCGCGTTGTTCACGGTGCGTCAGGAGACGCTGATCGTGGCGGGCACCGATGATCCGATCATCCCGGTGGTCAACGCGCAGATCATGAACGCGCTGCTACCGCATTCGCGATTGCACTTGCACGCCGGTGGTCATATCGACCTGGTGCACAACGCCGTCAAGCTGGCGCCCGTCATAGACGAGTTTCTGCGGGACATCAGCGGACGAGCCTGATCGCCGGCGGCTGCCGGGCCGATTCGGTACAACAGTGCGATGGACAGTTCGACGCGCCCGCCGATGCTGCACGACGCGATGGCCCGGCGGTTGTATCGCAGGGCGGAGGCCGGCGGGCATATCAAGCTGCCGGCCGTTCCGGGCATGCTCGACGAGTACGTCAAGATGTGCTCCACGCTGTTCGGCGCTGTCGGTTCGCCGCTGAGCGCCGAGCAGTTGGAGCAACTGCGGGCGAACCTGGCCACGGAGTTGGCCACGGCGTTCGAGGCCTCGCCGCGATCGAACATCATCGTCACCTACCAGAAGCCGGTCGGCCAGCTGCTCAACTATGTGATCCGTGGGCAGTGGTACTCGATCGAGGGCGCCTACGAGAACTGGCTCGCGACCCGCCAGCCGCCGCTGTTCGGCACCGAACCCGACGCCCGGGTCTGCGCACTGGCCGCCGACGCCGCCGACCCGCGCGCGTACCGGGTGCTCGACATCGGTGCCGGGACCGGACGCAACACCTTGGCCCTGGCCCGGCGCGGGCACCCGGTGGACGCGGTGGAGATGACCCCGGCCTTCGCCGCGGACATCCGCGCCGAGGCCGAACGTGAGTCGCTGGACGTCCGCGTCGTCGTGCGTGATGTGCTCTCGGCCGGAGACGACCTGGCCGACGACTATTCGCTGATCCTGCTCTCGGAGGTGACGTCGGACTTCCGGACCGCCGGCCAGCTGCGCGACATATTCGAACTGGCGGCGCGGCGACTGGCGCCGGGCGGGCAGCTGGTGTTCAACGCCTTCTTGACCCGTGACGGCTACGTCGACGACGGGGCCGGGCTCGAACTGAGCCAGCAGTGCTACAGCACGTTCTTCACCCCGGACGAGATGGCTGATGCGGCAGCGGGATTGGGCCTGGAGCTGGTCTCCGACGAATCGGTGCACGACTACGAGAAGGCGCACCTGCCTGACGGAGCGTGGCCGCCCACCAGTTGGTATGCCGAATGGACCCGCGGTCAGGACGTGTTCGACCTGGACCCGGAGGTCTGCCCGATCTCGATGCGCTGGCTGGTCTATCGCAGGTCCGGCGACCTGCGTTCGGGCTAGGCCTGCACGTACCCGGGAGGGTTGACGTCGTCCACCCACAGGTCCAGGCCCAGCTCCCCGCCGGGTACGCAGTCATAGACCGACAGGTCGGTGACGCCGGACTCCACCAGGACGTCCTCGCACAGCACCGTGTTGCCGGTGTATTCGGTCGCCGGTTTGGTCAGGATCGCGTAGGCCGCGTCGGCGTAGACCTGCGGCGTGCGGGCGCGGGCCATCGCCTCGTCGCCGCCGAGCAGGTTCTGCACCGCGGCGGTGGCGATCAGGGTTCGCGGCCACAGGGTGTTGGAGGCGATCCCGTGCGAGCGCAGCTCTTCGGCCATGCCCAGCGCACATAGCGTCATCCCGAACTTGGCCATCATGTACGCGGTGGGCTTGAGCCATTTGGGCTCAAGCCGGACCGGCGGGGACAGCGTGAGGATGTGCGGGTTCTCCCGGCCGATCATGTGCGGGATGCAGGCTTGCGAGACCGCGTAGGTGCCGCGCACCTCGATTTCGTTCATCAGGTCGAAGCGTTTCAGCGGTACCTCCAGGATCGACCCGAGGTTGATCGCCGAGGCGTTGTTGACGCAGATGTCGATGGCGCCGAACCGCTCGACGGCCGTCGCCACGGCGGCCGACACCGAATCCCCGTCCCGGATATCGCCGACGATCGGCAGTGCCTGCCCGCCGGCCTCCTCGATCTCGGCGGCAGCGGTGTAGATCGTGCCGTCCAGCTTGGGGTGCGGCGTCGCGGTCTTGGCGATCAGCGCGACATTCGCGCCGTCGCGCGCGGCCCGCTTGGCGATCGCCAGGCCGATGCCGCGGCTGGCGCCCGAGATGAACATGGTCTTGCCGGAGAGGGACATGGACGTCAGCCTATGCCGTGCGCAGCGCCGGCGGTGGGCCGGTCGGTCCGACAGTGCGCGGTCCGAACGCACCGGCCACGCGGCGGCGCCGGGAATTCGCCGGGAAATCCAGTGCATCGAGACGGATGGATTATAAATCTAATTGCTTCCATATATGGCGACAGATTAACAATCGGGTCCGGGCGGTCGCGGCCGCGCTCCGCGGGGATCCGGTGACCGCCGGGGACCGAGTTCGACCTCGCGCTGCTCCTGCTCGACGCGGTCTCGGTTCCGCTGCAGAACAGCGGCCGGCCCGGTGGCGATCCACGCGCGCCCCGTCAATCGGCGGTGATCGAAATTCACGCGATCAAATGAAGCGCTCGTGGACATCGGGTAACCGCTGATCGGTATTCTGCCGTTTTCAGATCGGCAACGCCTGCGCATTGCTGGCGCCTTGGGTCGGTCCGTGCGCCGAGCGTGCGTATTCGGACGCAGACAGTCCGAATCGCATGAAAATTTAGCGGGAAACCACCGACGGCTGGCGGTCGCCAGTCGGTGGGGGGCCAGGCCGGCGGTGCCGGCTAGGGCGGCCCACGCATGGCGCTAGGGGCACGTCCAAAGGGGCGTTGACCAGGTGACGCTGAAACTCAGCTCGCACTGCGGCCCGAGACCGCGGACGGGTGCGGCGTTGACGACGGGGCTCGGAGGCGGTGTCCGATCGAGGGATTGGTTCTCAACGCTTGCGCTGCGTGGTTCGGTCAAGGTCTCACCCGGAGTTGCCGTCTGGGACGATCTCCCGACATCGTTGACCAAGCCGTTGTCGTCTGCGATCGCGCTCGGGCTGTTCAGGGCGGGGATGATCATTAAGGCGCTGGCGACGCCGACCAACGCCAGCTGAATTTGTGTAATTGATTTCATCTGAAATGACCCAACTTATAAACGACTTGCCAACTTGAATGCTTTGCCTACCTAAATAATGCTAGGAAGTGGGATGTGCAGATGCAACATGATTTCGTGCAGGCATATTGCGATCTGTGACCTGCGTCATTGGTATCGATGGTCACCTGGTGGCGTGACGGGTTCGGATAGTGAAACCAACCCCTGTACGCGTTCGTCGACCACGGCGCAGCAGGCGCCGGCGGGCACTGTCGATCCTGCCGCGCCTCGGCCCGTCAGTCATAGGGAAGATCGGGGCCGGGAAATATTTTCCGGTACATACGTGCAGTTCGGCCATTCGGAAGATCGTTGAGGCCGAACCTCGGGCGATCGGCATGGTCCTCGCCCACCTGCACTGATGGAATCAACGCTTTAGCTGGCCGGAGATCGATCAGATTTATTTATGAATCACGCTGAATTAACTCTTGGACAGTTCAAAGTGGACTGCATTACTTTTGCGTCCCAGGGTGCCCCAGGACACAGCTGATGTAGTGAGCCGGGGGAATGGTTACCGAACGAAGGGATCAGCAAATGTTCGTGGCAACCGACCCGGAATCACTGCCCGTGGTTGTCACGAGCCCGGCCCAGGTGCAGGCCCGTTTCCACAACATCGTCCACATGTTGCACGCCCGGGATCGGCTGATCCGCGACACCAACCATCACAAGTTGCAGGAATCTGCGTCGCAGCAGATTCTGTCCGGCTAGCAGATAGGCGCTGTGATGGACTATGCGGTGTTGGCGCCGGAGGTGAATTCGGCGCGGATGTATGCCGGGGCGGGTTCGACGCCGTTGTTGGCTGCTGCGGCGGGG
>NZ_CP084029.1:3237962-3409894 GCF_020181615.1 [Mycobacterium] crassicus | reverse complement strand
CAGGATGTCGTTGCGATGCAGACCTATGCGGCTGGTTCTGCTGCGGCGGCTCCTGATACGGGTGCTCTGACCGCCGCCCCGCAGACCACCAACCCCACCGGCACCCAAGCCGGCGCAGCCGCAACAGGGCCGGCAGCCGACTCGAATGCACTACTGGATTTCTTGACCAGTCCGCTGGTTCAGGGCTTCGAGCAGTTCACGCATGAACTGAGTCCGTTCATGAGCTTCATGCAAAGTCTGGGTCTCAACTCGGTCGGGACCGAGTTCGGCTCCATGCTGCTCCCCACAGCGGGTGCGACCTTGGCGAATTACATCTGGACTGCATTCAATCCGTGGGCGGTAGGCCTGGCATCGTCGGTGTCCGGGACAGCACCGCCCGCCGCCACCCTCGCGGCCGCGGCCGTACCCGAAGGCAGTGTCGCGTGGGCTGCACGCGGCGCCGAGGTGTCGGCGAGTATGGGCCGCGCCGCGTCGTTCGGCGGGCTGTCGGTACCGCAAGCCTGGGGTGCGCTTCCTCACGGGATCCGCCCGGCCGCCGCACCGCCGATGACCGGCATGGCGGGTCTGCCTGAGGCGACGATGGGCTCGATGGGTGCCATCCCACCGATAGGCGGCGTAGTGAACGCACCCCGGGGCGGCGACGCACGTACCGGCACTGCTGGCGCGCGGACCCTCGTGACGGCAGGCGGGGGAGAAGGCCGCGCGGCGACGGCGGCAGACGACGAGGACGTGCAGCGCCAGCGGGACGAGCTCAACAACCTGCGTTGGAAGGTGACCGAGATGAGGGTGCGGCGCGATGCGCTCAGACGTTCGGCGGCGTCAGTCATCAGAAGAGTGAAGACGGGCAACGCATGAGGTCTGCCATTGGCGGTGCGGTCGCCGCCGCGCAGATATCGTGCGGCCACGCTGTTATCCGGATCCTGATGAAATACGTTCTGACACTGCTTGTTCTGCCCGGCATCGTCGTTGCTGCCGGGCCGGCACACGGTGACCCCGATGGTGGATCGTCCGCCGACCCCGATGCGGCTTTCCTCGCCGCTCTGAACGCGGCGGGAATCACCTACAGTGACCCGGGGAAAAGCACCACAGCCGGACAGACGATGTGCGATTTCGCCGATCAGGGTAAGTCGGGAAAAGCGTTGGTCGCGACGCTCCAGAAGCACAACGAGGAATTGACGTCAGAACGTGCACGACTGTTCATTGCGATTGCCCTGCACGAGTATTGCCCCCAGCATCTCGCGAACACTATGCAAGGCCTGGCGGTCCATGGGTGAGAAGCACCGGCGGTAGGGATCGCCTGGTGTCGTTTGTGGACCGGGTTCTCGACGTCGCGTCGATTATTGATAACCGATATTGATCAATCGCGCAATAATCAATACTTCAAAATATTATTGCTGGTAGTTACGGTGGGGACATGACCGAATCCGTCGATGTCGTGATCTGTGCGCCGTTGCGAACCCCGGTCGGCCGAATGGGCGGCAAGCTGGCACCGCTGTCAGCGGCCGCCCTGGCCACCACCGTCCTGCGTGAACTCATCCGCCGTACCGGGCTCGGCGAGGGCGATGTCGACGATGTCATTCTTGGCAATGGTTATCCCAGCGGTGAGGCGCCGGCGATCGGCCGAATCGCCGCGCTGGACGCCGGGCTGGGCGTCGGCGTCCCCGGCGCCCAGGTTGATCGCCGCTGCGGCGCCGGCCTGCAGGCTGTCCTGTACGCCGCCGGTCAGGTCGCCACCGGAGCCGCCGGGCTGGTGATCGCCGGCGGCGCGGAATCGATGTCGAACGTCGAGCACTACGCACTGGGGCTGCGCTCGGGGATCCGGCAGGGCGGCGTCGCCCTGATGGACAGGCTGGACCGGGCGCGTGAAACAGCGGGCGGCGTCAACCATCCGGTCAACGGCGGCATGATCGAGACGGCGGAGAACCTGCGTGCCATCTACGATTTGTCTCGGGAGGAGCAGGACGAGTTGGCGGTCCGCTCGCACCAGCGTGCCGTCGCCGCTCAGCGGGACGGGAAATTCGCCGACGAACTCATCCCGGTGACTATCCCCGGCAAGCGCGGCAGGCCCGATATCAGCGTTGATCGCGATGAGCACCCGCGCGCCGACGTCACTGCCGAGCAGCTGGCCACGCTGCGGCCGATCCGGAAGGACGTCGACCCAGATTCCACCGTCACCGCTGGCAACGCCTCCGGGCAGAACGACGGCGCAGCGATGTGCGTGGTGACCACCCGGGATAACGCTGAGAAGCACGGCCTCACACCGCTTCTGGCGCTGCGATCTTGGACGGTCACCGGCTGTGCGCCCGAGACGATGGGTCTCGGCCCGGTTGGCGCCACTGCTGCCGCGCTGGGCCGGGCCGGACTCACCCTCGACGAGATCGACCTGATCGAGCTCAACGAGGCGTTCGCTGCGCAAGTGCTGGCCGTTTTGGCGGAGTGGAAGATCGACCCGCTCGACGAGCGCCTCAACCCGAACGGGTCCGGGATCTCGCTCGGCCACCCGATCGGAGCCACCGGCGCGCGGATGCTGGCCACCGCGGCCTACGAAGCGCAGCGTCGTGATGCCCGCTACGTCCTGGAAACCATGTGCATCGGCGGGGGTCAGGGACTGGCCGCAGTATTCGAGGCCGTGCGATGAGCGCCGTCGAGGTCCACGCGGTGGTCACCGGCCCCGAAGACGGACCCGTTGTGCTGCTGTCGAATTCGCTGGGTTCCACCCACCGGATGTGGGACGCGCAGATCGGTGCGCTGCAGGAGCGGTTCCGGGTGGTGCGCTACGACACCCGTGGTCACGGCGGATCCCCGGTCCCGGCCGGCCCGTACACGATCGATGACCTGGCCGACGACGCCGTGGCACTGCTGGACCGGCTCGGGGTGCAGCGGGCGCACCTGGTCGGGCTGTCGCTGGGCGGGATGACCGCGATGCGGGTGGCGGCCCGCAACCCCGAACGGGTCGAGCGGATGGCCGTGCTGTGCACCGGCGCCCAGCTGCCGCCGGCCGACGCCTGGACGGAGCGGGCCGCGACGGTCCGGGCCAACGACAGCAGCAGCGTCGCCGCCGCTGTCGTGCAGCGCTGGTTCACCGCGGAGTACCTTGCCGCGCACCCGGATGTCCGCTCGGAGAGTGAGGCGATGGTCGCAGCGACACCGGCCGAGGGTTACGCCGGATGCTGTGAGGTGATCGCGGCGATGGACCTGCGCGCCGACCTGGCATCGATCACCGCGCCGACGCTGGCGATCGCCGGCGCCGACGACCCGGCCACCCCGCCGGCGAAACTCGACGAGATCGCAGCCGGCGTCAAAGACGGCCGGCTGCTGGTCGTTCCGCACGCCGCCCACCTTGCCAACGCCGAACAGCCGGGCATCGTCACTCGGGCCCTCATCGAACACCTGGAGCAGTCATGACGCTGAACAAATTGGTCGACTCGGCCGCCGCGGCAGTCGCCGACATCCCACACGGTGCCAGCCTGGCCGTCGGCGGTTTCGGACTGGCCGGTATCCCGTGGTTTCTCATCGAGGCACTGTTGGCACAGGGCGCGAGCGATCTGACGATCGTGTCGAACAACTGCGGCGTCGACGGTGCGGGGCTGGGGTTGCTGCTCGACGAGCACCGGATCAGCCGGGTGATCGCCTCCTACGTCGGCGAGAACAAGGAATTCGCCCGTCAGTACCTGGCCGGCGAACTCACCGTGGAGCTCACGCCGCAGGGCACCCTGGCCGAGCGAATGCGCGCCGGGGGCAGCGGGATCGGCGCGTTCTTCACCCCGACCGGGGTCGGGACCGCCGTCGCCGAAGGCGGCCTGCCCTGGCGGTACCACCCCGACGGCAGCATCGCGATCGCCTCACCGCCCAAGGAGGTGCGCAGCTTCCTCGGCAAGGACATGGTGCTCGAGGAGGGGATCGTCACCGACTTCGCGCTGGTGCGCGCGGCCGTGGCAGACAAGGCGGGTAACTGCCAGTTCCACGCCGCGGCACGCAATTTCAACCCGTCGGCCGCGATGTCCGGGCGGATCACGATCGTCGAGGCCGAGCAGGTCGTCGAGGTCGGTGAACTGGCTCCGGATTCGATCCACCTGCCCGGCATTTTCGTCAAACGCATCCTCGAGCTGACACCGGAGCAGGCGGCCCGCAAGGACATCGAGAAGCGCACCACCCGAGAACAGGAGGCGGCCCGATGAGCTGGACCCGCAACGAGATGGCGGCCCGGGCGGCGCAGGAGCTGCACGACGGCGACTACGTCAACCTCGGTATCGGGCTGCCGACGCTGATCCCCGGCTACCTGCCGGAGGACTCCAGCATCACCCTGCACGCCGAGAACGGCATCCTCGGCGTGGGACCGTTCCCCTACGACGACGAGGTCGACCCAGATCTGATCAACGCCGGGAAGCAGACCGTGACCGTGCTGCCCGGGGCGTCGTACTTCGACTCGGCCACCAGCTTCGCGATGATCCGCGGCGGCCACGTCGACGTCGCGGTGCTCGGCGGTATGCAGGTCGCGGCCAACGGCGACCTGGCCAACTGGATGGTGCCCGGCGCCATGGTCAAGGGCATGGGCGGCGCGATGGACCTGGTCAGCGGCGTGGAGCGGGTCATCGTGCTGATGGATCACACCACCAAGGCCGGGGACGCCAAACTCGTTGCGGCCTGCGATCTTCCGCTGACCGGGCGTGGCGTGGTCAGCCGGGTGATCACCGACCTCGGGGTGCTCGACGTGGCCGGGGACGGCTTCGATCTGGTGGAGCTGGCGCCCGGGGTGAGTCATGACGAGGTTGTCGCGAAAACCGCTGCGCCGGTGCGTGACCGCATCAGCGCGGATTCTTTTGTCGGATAGGGGCAGTGGTGGCTGAAGGTTTGCGGTCGCAGCTGATCGGTGCCTGGAAGCTGGTGTCATATCACGAGATTCCGGTGGACGGCTCCGAGCCGTTTGAACCCCTCGGCGACCAACCGCGCGGCATCATCATGTACACCCCCGACGGTTACATGTCCGCGCAGCTGTCCAAACCCGACCGGCCGGCCTTCGCGTCGGGGGACTGGTTCGACGCCACGACCGAGGACTACGTTGCCGAAGCGCGGTCCTACATCGCGTATTCGGGCCCCTTCCACGTCGACGAGGAGCAGCAGACGCTCACCCATTCGATGTTCGTGTCGCTGTACCCCAACTGGATCGGCCAGACCCAGCCGCGGGCGGTCAGAATCGAAGGGGACACCTTGCAACTGGGGACGACGGCACCGATTCGGTCCGGTGGCAAGATCGTCAACTCGGTTCTGGTCTGGCGTCGCGCCGAACCCAACCCCGGGCATTCGAAATGAGTGACCCGCGACGGGTCGTGGTGACCGCAGCAGCCTCCGGCATCGGGCTGGCGATCGCCAAAGACTTTGCTGCGCAGGGCGACCGCGTGCATATCTGCGACATCAGCGCTGAGGTGCTGCAGCGAGTCATCGACGACGACGCTTTGATCACCGGAACCGTGTGTGATGTGTCGAACCGGTCCTCGGTGGAGGCGTTCATCGTCGACGCGGTCGAGAAACTCGGCGGCATCGACGTGTTGGTCAACAATGCCGGCGTCTCTGGCCCGACGGTATCGGTGGAGCAGATGGACCCCGATGACTGGGATGCGGTCATCGCGGTGAATCTGACCGGCACCTTCAACGTCACCAGGCTTGCCATCCCGTTCCTGAAACAGTCCGATGCCGGCGTCATCCTGATCATGTCGTCCCTGGGCGGGCGGTTCGGCTATCCCGACCGCAGCCCGTACGCGACCACCAAACGTGGACTCATCGGTTTCGCCGAGACTCTCGCCGGTGAACTGGGTGATGCGGGTATCCGGGTCAACACGATCGCCCCCGGAGCTGTTGCCGGAGAGCGCCTGCGGCGCGCCCTGCAGGGCAGGGCCGATGCCGGAGGTCGAAGCCTCGACGCGGTCACCGCCGATGCGTTGAGCAATCAGTCGATCAAACGCTTCGTCGACCCCGCCGAGATCGGTGCACTGTGTGTCTTTCTCGCCTCCGATGTGGCGAAATCGATTTCGGGACAGACGATTCCGATTGACGGCGACTCCAAATCCGCGCAGTAGCGCACAACGGGCGTCAGGACCTCCAGGCCTCCGGGTTGACCGGGTGCGGCGGAACGACGCCGCGGGCCATCGCGATCGCGTTCTCGGCGCACAGCCTGGCCATCTCCGCGCGCACCGAGACCGTGGCACTGCCGATGTGGGGGAGCAGCACGGTGTTCGGTACCTCGGCCAGGCCGGCGGCCAGCTGCGGCTCGTGCTCGTAGACGTCCAGGCCTGCTCCGGCGATCTCACCGGCCTTGAGCGCCGCCACCAGCGCGTCCTCGTCGACGACCGGGCCCCGCGCGGTGTTGATCAGCACCGCGGTCGATTTCATGGCCCGTAGCACCTCGGCGTTCACCAGATGACGAGTCTCGGCGGTGAGCGGGACATGCAGCGACAGATAGTCACTGGAGCCCACCAGCTCAGCCCAGCCGACCTGGCGAACCCGCCCGGCGAACTCGCCGAGCTCGTCGTCACCGACGTGCCGGTCACCCGGCGGGCGCGGACTGAACAGTACCCGCATGCCGAAGCCGAGTGCCCGGCGCGCGGTGGCGCGGCCGATGCGACCGAACCCGGCCAGCCCCAGGGTGGCGCCGGAGATGTCGCGACCTAAGAACATGTCCGGTCGCCACCCGGAGAAATGCCCGGTGCGCACGAACGTATCCGCCTCCACCGCCCGGCGACCCACCGCCAGCATCAGTAGCACCGCGATGTCGGCGGTGGCGTCGGTGAGCACATCGGGGGTGTTGCCGACCATCACCGCGTTGGCGGTGGCCGCCGCCACGTCGATGTTGTCGTATCCGACCGCGAAATTCGAGATGCCGCGAATCCTGGCTGTACGTAACAGGTCTGCGTCGAACGGATTGCGGACCTGCGCGATGATCACGTCGTAGTCACCGGACTCACAGGCCCGCCGCAGCGCGGCCGGATCCGGTGCCACGTCGGGCATCTCGACGCTGCCCGCGGCGCGCAGCATCGGCAGTCCGGGGTCGGGGATCGGCGCGGTGACGTAGAACCGTGGCTCACTCATCGGCGGTACCGGTGCGCATGAGCGAATTGAGCGCGAAGCGGGTCTGCAGCCCGATGTACTCGTCGAGGCTGTACAGCTCGCCGAAGTGCCAGTGCTTGAGCGCCCACCCGTGCGCGAGCAGCATGATGTCGAAGACCATCAGGTCCACATCGACATCGCCGAACACCCCCGCGGCGATCCCGGCCTCGATGACGGTGCGAAGCGGCGCGGCACTGGATATTTCGAGGTCCTTGATCTGCGTGCGTCCGGCCGCATCCAGGGTGCGGCTCTCCCGATAGGTCAGCACCACCGCGTCCAGGTTCTCATCCACGATCTCGATGTAGCGCCGGATGCCGGCCGTCAACTGGGCGACCGGGTCGTCGCCGGCGGCGGCGATGACAGGGGCGAGCTGGTCGCGGAACGCGTCCTGGATCCGCATGATGGTCGCCAGCAGCAGGTCCTCTTTGCCGCCGAAGTACTTGTAGATCAGCCCGACACTCACGTCGGCTTCGGTGGCCAGTTCCTGCATCGACATCTGGTGGAAGCCGGTCCGCTGCATGACTTTGACGGCGGCATCGAGGATCTGACGGCGCCGTGAATCAGTGCGGGCCGCGCGCACCGCCTCCTCGACGGGCAGCTGACCATAGTCGACGGTCATGATCTCCTCCTATCGGCAATCGGTCCTCAGATGCCCAGGTCCTTGGCGATGATCGTCTTCATGATCTCAGTCGTACCGCCGTAGATCGTCTGGATGCGGGCGTCTACGAATGCCCGTGACACCGGGTACTCGCGCATGTAACCGTAGCCGCCGAACAGTTGCAGGCAGCGATCCGCGGTGCGTACCTGCAGGTCGGTGGTCCACCACTTCAGTTTGGCGGCGCGCGCGGCGGTCAACTGACCCCTCAGGTGTTCTGCGATGCAGTCGTCGAGGAAGGTGCGGGCGATGTCGAGCTCGGTGGCGACCTCGGCCAGCACGAACTGAGTGTTCTGGAAGCCGGCGATCGGTGAACCGAATGCCCGACGCTCCTGGACGTACTTCAGCGTCTCGGCCAACACGCCCTCGGCGGCGGCGACCGCACCGACTCCCAGCGACAGGCGTTCCTGCGGCAGGTTGCGCACCAGCTGAAAGAACCCCTGGCCCTCCTCACCGAGCAGGTTGGCGACCGGCACCCGCATGTCGGTGAAGGTCAGCTCGGAGGTGTCCTGGGCGTGCAGCCCGATCTTCTCCAGGTTGCGGCCGCGACCGAAACCGGGCGTGTCGGCCTCGACCACCAGTAGCGACAACCCCCGGTGCCGGTCGTCTCCGGTGCGTACCGCGACGACGAACAGGTCGCCGGTCTGGCCGTTGGAGATGAAGGTCTTCGCGCCGTTGACGACGTAGTGATCGCCGTCCCGGCGGGCGGTAGTGCGGATGCCGGCCAGGTCGCTGCCGGTGCCGGGCTCGGTCATCGCGATACCGAGCACCGTCTCGCCGGTCACCACCCCGGGCAGCCAGCGCCGCCGCTGCTCGGGTGTGGTCAGCTCGGTCAGGTACGGCAGCACCACGTCGTTCTGCAGCGAGAACGCGATGGCTTCGGCGGCCGCCCCGGCGCGCTGCAGTTCTTCGATCACGATGGCGTGGTAGCGGAAGTCGTGCACACCCGGTCCGCCGAGTTCCTCGGGAACCGGGAATCCCAGCAGACCGAGCTTGCCGGCTTCGGTGAACAGCGATCGATCCCAGCAGCCGGACCGCTCCCGGTCCTCATGCTCTCCGATGACCTTCTGCTGCACGAAATCGGCGACCATCTCCCGGAACTGCCGGTGTTCGGGGCTGTACTCCAGTGTGGTGCTCATCGTTGTCCGTCCTATCCGCGGAAGGCGTTGATGCCGGTGAATGCCTGGCCGAGAACGAGTTGGTGCATCTCGGGGGTGCCCTCGTAGGTGAGCACCGACTCCAGGTTGACCATGTGCCGAATAACCGGGAATTCCAGCGAGATCCCGTTGCCGCCCAAGATGGTTCGTGCCTCCCGGCAGATCTTGATGGCTTCGCGGGTGTTGTTGAGCTTGCCGAAGCTGACCTGCTCGGGGCGCAGGCCGACGGAGTCCTTGAGCCGGCCCAGGTGCAGGGAGAGCAGTTGGCCCTTGTGCAGCTCGACGGCCATGTCGACGAATTTGGCCTGGGTGAGCTGGAATCCGGCGATCGGTTTGCCGAACTGGGTGCGCTGGGTCGAATACTCCAGCGCGGACTCCCAGGCTGAACGTGCCGCTCCCATTGCGCCCCAGACGATCCCGTAGCGGGCCTCCGACAGACAGCCCAGCGGGCCCTTGACCCCGAGCACACCGGGCAGCATCGCCGCGGCCGGCAGCCGCACGTCGTCGAGCACCAGTTCGGAAGTGATCGAGGCCCGCAGCGACAGTTTGTGGTGAATGGTGTTGGCCGAGAAGCCGGGGGTACCGGCCGGGACGACGAATCCGCGGATCCCTTCATCGGTGGCCGCCCAGACGACGGCGACGTCGGCGATGGATCCGTTGGTGATCCACATCTTGCGGCCGTTGAGCACCCAGTCGGATCCGTCGCGGCGGGCCCGGGTCCGCATCGAGCCCGGGTCGGATCCGACATCGGGCTCGGTGAGGCCGAAGCAGCCGATCAACTCACCGGCAGCCATGCCGGGCAGCCACTGCTGTTTCTGTTCTTCGGAGCCGTAGTGGTGGATCGCGAACATCGCCAGCGAGCCCTGCACGCTGACCAGCGACCGGATGCCGGAGTCGGCGGCTTCGAGTTCCAGGCAGGCCAGCCCGTAGTGCACGGCCGACGCCCCGGCGCACCCGTAACCGTGCAGGTGCATGCCCAGTAGTCCGAGCGCGCCGAACTGCTTGGCCAGTTCCCGGGCGACGGGCAGATCGCCGGCCTCGAACCAGTCGGCGACATAGGGGGTGATGTGTTCGGCACAGAATTTTCGGACCGTATCGCGCACCGCGATCTCGTCGTCAGAGAGCGTGCTGTCCAAGCCGAGCGGATCGTTGGGGTTGAGGGCGGGCGGTGTGGCGGTGCTCATCGGGCGGTCCTTGTGTCGAGGGGATTCGGTGTGATGAAACGGCCGGCGGCGAATTCCTCGGCCGCCGTGGACGTCGCCTGGTGGTGGAGTTTCTTGCCGGTCGCCGAGATCGGCAGGCGGTCGACGAATCGATAGGCCCGCGGCCGTTTGAATCGTGACAGCAGGGCGTGGCAGCGGCAGAATTCGTCGAGTTCCTCGGCGCTGGGGGTGGGCTGGCCGGAGACGATGTAGGCCACCACCAGCGCGCCCCACTTCGGATCGGGCACGCCGACGACCAGGGAGTCCAACACCTGAGGGTGTTCGTTGATGGCCTCCTCGACCTGCACCGGGTGGACGTTCTCACCGCCGGAGACCAGCATGTCGTCCTTGCGGCCCACGATCGTGATGTACTGCTCGGCGTCCCAGGTGGCCAGGTCGCCGACGTGTAGCCAGCCGTTGCGGAATTTCTGCCGCTCCTGATCGTCGGCGGTGAGGTATCCGACACTGCACTTGGGGGAGCGGACGATCACCTCACCGACGTCGCTGCCGTCGGTGGCGACGGTGTCGTCCGGGTCGGCCGGCCGGTCGTCGTAGATCCGGACGACCCGCACGTCGTCGTCGGTGCAGCTGCGCCCGGCGCTGCCGGCATGGTCGGGCAGGTCGCCGGGCCGCAGGAAGGTGTTCCAGAACCCCTCGGTGCTGCCGTAACCGTTGAAGATCCGGGGGTACAACACCTGCTGATAGTGCAGGGCCGCATCGCGTTCCAGTGGGGCGCCCATCGTCACGATGCCGCGCAGACTGGACAGATCACGCGGGCGATCCTGCTGCGCGGCGGCCAGCAGCGCGAGGTTGGTGGGTGCCCCGATCAGGAAGGTGACGCTGTGTTCGGCGATGATGTCCAGCGTCTTCGCGGGATCGAAGTTGCGCATCGGAACCACCTGTCCGCCGACGTAGAACGTCGGATTCGGCCCGCCCGAATACAATCCGCCGCGATGGAACCACGGCGTCATGTTCAGCGTGACGTCGTCGGGGGTCATCGGGAAGTGCATGATCACGTCGTGCGCGCTGAATATCTCGATCATGCTGTTCAGCGGGACGGCCTTGGGCATCCCGGTGGTCCCCGAGGTGTAGAGCCGGGTGGTTTCGTCCCAGACGGTGCGGCCCGGATCAGGTAGCCGAACCGGTTGTTCGGCAAGCAGATCGGCGTAGCGGATCACCGCGCTGCCGGGAGCGTGGATCGGTTCATCGTTGCCGACGGCGACGATCACCGCCGGCCGGTGCGACGCGCGTTCGAGTGCACCGCTCAGCGTTGCGGACAGTTCGGCGTCATAGATGAACACCGTCGGCCGGCAGGAGTCGAGGATGTGGGCGACTTCGCCGGCCGCCAGTCGATAGTTGACCGGGGACCCGACCAGCCCGGCGGCCTGGGTGGCCAGGTAGAGCTCGGCGAACTCCGGACCGTTGTGCAGTTGGTAGGCGACCACATCGGTGCGCTGCGCGCCGGTTGTCAGCAGGCCGGCGGCGATCCGATCGACGCGCTCACCGAGTCGGCGGTAGGTCAGCCGGTGACCGGTAACCGGATCGGCGAGCGCCAGGTGGTCACCGTACCTAGCGACATTGCGGCGGAACCCGTTGAGATAGTTGAAATCCCGCTCGAAGAATGCCCGGTATGCGGTGGGGTCGTAGACGGTGCTCATTGGCGCAGATCAGCCTGCCATCGTCAGGCCACCGCTGACGCTGAGCACCTGGCCGGTGATGAACGACGCGGCGTCGGAGGCGAAGAACAGTGCCGGCGCGGCCACCTCCTCCGGACGGGCCAGCCGGCGGAACGGAATCGCTTTCACCAAAGCCTCTTTCAGCTTCTCGGGCTGAGCCGCAAACAGTGGCGTGTCGGTCGGCCCGGGGCAGACGCAGTTGACGGTGATCGCATGGCGGGCCATTTCACGGGCCAGCGACTTGGTCAGTGCGATCACACCGCCCTTGGCGCCGGCATAGATGCTCTCCCCGGCACTGCCGACCCGCCCGGCGTCGCTGGCCAGGTTGACCACGCGTCCGCCGCCCGCCTCGATCATCCCGGGCAGAAAGGCGCTGCAGATGTGCACCGGTCCCAGGTAGTTGATGGCCACCACTTTCTCGGCGAATTCGGTTGTGGCGTTGAGAAATTGATCGGTGCGGTCCCAGCCGGCGGCATTGATCACCACGGTGGGGACGCCGACCTCGGCGTGCGCACGGTCGCGCAGCGCGTCGACCTGGGTGCGGTCGGAGACGTCGACCGGCAGTGCGGTGACGAGCTCCGGGTGTTCTTTGGCGGTGGCTTGCGCGGCGGCCAGGTCGAGGTCGGCGGCGATCACCCGATCGTCCTGTGCGGCAAAGGCCAGCGCGATCGCCTTACCGATACCCGACCCGGCCCCGGTGACCAGTGCGATTGTCTTACTCATAGCGATGCTCCCGGTGTCGTGCGATCTCAGGCGGTGACGAATTGGCCGAAGTCGGCGGGACGCTTCTCGGCGAACGCCGCGGCGCCCTCCTTGCCCTCGTCGGTGTGGACGAAGATCTCCAGCGCCGACATCGCCATGTTGCTCAACCCGGCCTGGTGGTCGGTGTCGGCGTTGAACGACTGCTTGAGGAAGCGCAGCGCGGTCGGGCTCTTCTCGGCGATCTCGGCGGCGACGGACTTCGCCTCGTCGAGCAGGCGGTCGGCCGGAACCACCCAGTTCACCAGCCCCCAGCGCTCGGCGGTGGCGGCGTCGTACTGCCGGCACAGGTACCAGATCTCCCGCGCCCGCTTCTCGCCGACGACCCGGGCCAAAAACGCCGACCCGAAGCCGGCGTCGAAGGATCCGACGCGGGGGCCGGCCTGACCGAACTTGGCGTTCTGAGAGGCGATCGAGAGGTCGCACAGCACGTGCAGCACGTGACCTCCGCCGATGGCGACACCGTTGACGGCGGCGATCACGGGCTTGGGTACGTCGCGAATCAGCTTGTGCAGGTAGCCGATCTCGAACATGCCGCTCTCGGTGGGACCGTAGTCGCCGGTCTCGGCGCGCTGCTTGACGTCGCCGCCGGTGCAGAAGGCCTTCTCGCCGGCACCGGTGAGGATGATCGCCGCGACCCGGGTGTCGGCCCAGGCCGCCCGGAACGCCTTGATCATCTCCTCCACCGTCTGGCCGCGGAAGGCGTTGTAACGGTGCGGACGGTTGATGGTGATGACGGCCGCGGGGCCGTCGACCTCGTAGGTGATGTCTTCGTAGATGGTCACGGGATCTCCTGGGTCGGGCTGCCGATGGTCAACAGGTGAGAACAATGAGTCAGGGTTCATGAAGAATGAATCACTATTCATTTGTGATGAATGTAGATTCTCATCGGATTCGATGTCAAGCGTTTGGGCGGAAGATGGCCGGATCGCCGAATCTGGTCGCCGTGGTCGGCGACGGTCAGCGACGCAGTGCGGCCAACTCGGAACGCGACCGCACTTCCAGTTTCGCGTAGATGCGGGTCAGGTGGTACTGCACCGTCTTCGCCGAGATGTACAGCTCGGCGGCGACCTCCCGATTCGAGAGACCCTGTGCGACAAGTGCTGTCACTGCCTCTTCTTGCGGGGTGAGTTCGGCGTTGCGGCGTGAACCGCGCAGTTGATGCACGCCGCCGGCCTTGAGTTCGCGTTCGCAGCGGTCGACGAAGGTCTGCGCGCCCAGAGACAGGTACAGCTCGCGGGCGGTGCGGATGATCGGGTCGGCATCGCGGCGCTTACCGGCGCGGCGCAGCGTCTGGCCGTAGGCGAAGTTGATTCGGGCCAGGTCGTAGCGCATCGGCAGTCCGTCGAGTAGTGCCAGTGCCTCGTCGAAGCACCGGCGTGCCGCGGCGAGGTCGCCGGTGGCGCCCAACAGCCTGCCGCGCGCAGCGGACAGCCGCGCCTGCGCGGACCGGTGGCCGCGGCAGAACCGTTCGTGGGAGCCCAAAAACGCCTCGGCCGCACCGAGTTGGCCGTCGCTGACCAGCGCACCCGCCAGCATGTCAACCCACGGCCACAGCGCAGGTTCGTGCTGTGCGGGATCCCAGGACGCTTTGGTCAACGGTTCGAGAACCCGCCGCACGGTGGCGTGATCGGCCTCGGCCTCGGCGAGGCCGGCGCGGGCGATCAGTGTGGGAAGCCGCATCAGCTCGTAGTCGCCGGTCACCGCGTCCGCCGCCGACACTGCTGCAGTGGCGGCCTGCCAGGATCCGCGCAGCGCGTACACCTGGGCCTCGGTCCATGCCAGCAGCGGTGTGACCAGCACGATGCCCGTCCCGGCCGCCAGCTCGCGGCCCCGCCGGGCACTGTCCAGCGCGCGGTCCCAGTCTCCGACGGTGAACTGCACGCGGGCCAGCCACGCGAGGGCCCACAGCGTGATTCGCGACGAGCCGCCCAGCTCGGCCATCGCCACGGCGCTCTCCAGATTGCTGCGGGCGCCGTCGACCTCGTCCATGCTCAGCTGAAACCAGCCGCGGCCCATCGTGACACGCTGGGCCTGCGCCCCGTCCCGGACGCGCGCGCCGAGGTCGTCGTAGCCGGCGGCGGCTTCGCGGGATCGGCCCGACGCCGCCAGCCCGAGTCCGCGGATCGCGGCGGCCTCGAGCCCGGCGGGGGAGTCGTCGCCGGCCAGCGCGATCGCGCGATCCGCCCAGCCGACCAGCTCGTCCCCGCGGCACCGCATCAGCGAGTTCAGCACGTGGCGCTGGGCGATCAGGGCCGCCGTCGCCGGGTCGCGTTCGGCGTTGACGATGTCCCAGGCGCGTTGCAACCGGACCTCCGCCTCGGCCGCCCGGCCGCGAAGCACTGCCAGGTAGGCCAACACGGCGTTGCGCAGCGGGGTCTCCCGCAGGCTCTCCACAACCGGCACCAAGGTGGCCGCTCCCGCGCAGTCCCCGGCGGCGACCAGCGCATCCACCGACCGGGTCAGCCGCTCGTCGCGCAGCAGCGGATCGGCGGTGAGCCGGCTGGCATCGCGGTAGAGCCCGGCGGCCTCGGCCCACGCCCCGGCCCCGGACCGGTCGTGCGCCAGCTGATCGACGCGGTCGGCCAGCTGCGGATCGGTGGTCGGGGTGGCCGCGACCAGGTGCCGCAGCCGGCGGGCCGGGTCGACGACGACCTCAGCGGCCCGGTGATGCGCCGCCGCCACGGCGCGCACCCCCATGATGGCGACGACGGCGGCGGTGGTCAGCGGATCGCAAAGGTGGGGGCGTTGGTCGGCCGTCATAGTGATCAAGTTGGCTGCGACGCCCTCGTCGATCGCGTCGAGCGGATCGGTCAGACCGGCCAACTGCGTTGCGGCGTCAAGGGATTCGTCCGGGTCCAGGATCGCCAGGGCTTCGATCAGGGCGCGGGTGTCGGCGCTGCAGTGATCGAGCCGAACCCGTACGTCGGCGGTGACGTGCGCCGGGGCGGGCAGCCGGGCGTCCGGCTGCGCCCAACTCGACGCCGGCAGCTCGTCGAGCAGCGCGAGCACGTCGCGGGGATTGCCGCGGGTGTGGCGGGTCAACAGCTCGGCCATCGCCGGGTGCAGCACCCGGCCGCGCAGCCGGGCCAGGTCGGCGACCGCGGCGGGGGAAAGCCCGGTCAACCGGATCTCCTCGGTACCGAATCCGGCCAGCAGGGGAGTCGGAGTCGTCATCGCGAGCAGCACCAGGATCGCCGAGGACTGCCGGTGGCGTACCAGTGTGCTCAGTGCTTTCAGCGAGACCGGGTCGGCGAACTCGGCGTCGTCGACGACGATCAGCGTCGGGCCGTCGCCGGTGACCCGGTCGGCCAGCCAGGCGGCCGCGGCGACCGGTTCGGTCGGCGGGGATTCCTGTAGCAGCTGACGCAGAACCCCGGCGGGACTGTCGGTCTCCCAGTCCATCGCCTGCGCCGAGTGCACCGGACCGCGGTGGGTCTCGGTGAGGCGACGCAGCAGGGCGGTTTTACCGATTCCGGACGGACCGGTGATGCATACCATTGCGGCGCCGCGTGTTGCGGCGGCATCGAGAAACCCGGCCAGCTCAGCCAGCTCGTGATCACGTCCGACGCATGCCGCGGCCGATCTGCTCACCGCCACATGGTAAGTGCGGCCGGCATGTCGAGAGCAGTATTGCTCAGCCCTGATCGCCGCCGGCGACCGGCAACACCGTCCCGGTGATGTAGGACGCCTCGTCGGAGGCCAGAAAGCAGATCGCGGCGGCCTGCTCGTCGAGGGTGCCGTAACGCTTGAGCAGTGAGGAGTCGATGGTCTGGTCGATGTGGGCCTGAAACCAGGCCCGCTCGGTGTCGCTGCCGGCCTCCGGTGTGCCGCGGGAGATCCGGCGAGGTGGCGCCTGGGTACCGCCCGGCGCGGTGGCGCAGACCCGGATGCCGGCGTCGGCGTACTCCATCGCCAGCGACGCGGTGATCGCGTTGATGCCGCCCTTGGCCGCCGAATACGGAATCCGGTTGACGCCCCGGGTGGCCGCCGACGAGACGTTGACGATCACCCCCTGCCCGTGGGTCACCATTGAGGGCAGCACGGCGCGGCAAGCGAACAGCGTGGTGAGCAGCGAACGGTCCAGCTCGGCGCGGATCTCGGCGCCGCTGAACTCGGTGAACGGCTTGAAGTTGATCGCCCCGCCCACATTGTTGATCAGCACGTCGATCCGGCCGAACCGCGAAAGTGCCTGTTGCACAAGATCAGTAGCACCCTCGGGCTGTTCGAGGTCGACGGTGACCGCCAGGGTCTGCGGACTGCCGGCGACCGGTTCCTCGGCGAGCTCCCGGGCCAACTCGTCGACCAGTGCGGAGCGGTCGGCCAGCACCAGCGTGCCGCCCTCGGCGTTGATCCGCCGGGCGGTGCGTTCGCCGATGCCCTGTGCGGCCCCGGTGACCACCACGACCTTGCCGGCGAAGCGGCCGGGGGTGATGAACCTCGGGCGCCGTTCGGCCAGGGCGTCGGCCATCGCGCGGCGCATGGTCTGCTTGGCCCGGTCGGCGTGCGCAGAGATCAGACCCCGCGCGCCGGTGCGGTCGCCGGCCTCGAACGCCGCGACGATGTCGACGTGGTCCTGGGCGCACAGCGGGTGACACCAGGTGGCGTTGCGCAGCACCTCGCCCATCCGGCCCTTCACCCCGAGGGCCTGGTAGGCCTGCAGCAGGTGTTCGTTGCCGGTGAGGGTGAACAGGTACTCGTGGAACGCCGCGTTGGTCTCGGTGTACTGGGTGGCGTCGACCAGACGGTCGCCGTCGACGTAGGGCAGCGTCGACTCTGCCAGCAGCCGGTAGCCGGTGAGTTGTTGGCTGGTCAGCCGGCCCAGAGTCAGTTCCACCGCACCGAGCTCCAGTGCCTCGCGGGCCTCGAAGATCGCGTCGGATTCGTGCACCGCCGGGTGTTCCTCGCCGATCTGGTAGCCGTCGGGGGCGACAGTGGGCGCCGGGACGGTCGGCGCAGCCGAGGGCCCGGGGGTGGACACGGCCGCGAAGAGCTCCTGGCCGAGGACCGAGCGTGCGCCTGTTTCCGACAGCGGACCGCCCTCGTCGAGGGGCACGGTGACGCCACCGGCACCAGCCGGGGTGAGCGGCTGACCGAGGATACGACGGGCGGTGTCGCCCTCGGGCGTGGTGACCACCGCATCCGGCCACGGGTCGATGGTGGCGGCGGGCAGCATGACCTGGCCGATCACCGCTCGCGCGTCGGGGGCGGTGAGCAGATCTTCGGCCGGCACGGCGGGGCTCGGCAGCCCGCCCGGTTCGGCGGCGGTCTCGGCGGCGGGGGCCTCGCTGGCGCCGGGCACCGCCAGCGCGAACTTCTCGTAGTAGAAGCCGGTCAGCGCGACGTCGCCGTCGGTGAGGTGCTTGCGCACCGCCTCGACCATCGGCGGCGGGCCGCAGACGTAGGTGGCGACGTCACCGTCGTAGAGGTGTTCGGGGGCGATCAGGCTGGTCACGTGGGCCTTGTCCGGACCCCGGTTGGGTGCGGAGCTGTCGGGGTCCGAGACGCAGTAGTCCCAGCTGAAACCCGGTAGTCCGGTGGCGAGTTCGGCGAGCGCGTCGAGCTCCACCAGGTCATCGTCGGTGCTGACGCCGTAGATGAGGTGGGCGCGGCGCCGGCTGCCGTCGTCTCGGAGCTTGCGCAGGATCGCCAGCACCGGCGCCAGCCCGGTGCCGCCGGCCAGCAACAGCACCGGGCGCTCGGTCTCGCGCAGGAAGAACGACCCGTGCGGTCCGGTGAACTCGATGGGGTCGCCGACCGCCGCCCGATCGGTGAGGTAGGTCGACATCGCCCCGCCGGGAGTCAGTTTCACCAGGAACGTCAGCCGGTCGTCGTTGGGAGCATTGCTGAACGAATACGACCGGCTCACCTTCTCGGTCGGGGAGGCGCCGGGCACGACGATGTTGGCGTACTGGCCGGGCAGGAAGGTCAGCTCGGCGCGATGGGCGATCTCCAACCCGACCAGCATGGTCGTCGGCGAGAGCCGCTCGAGCGTGACCAGCGTGCCCGAGAAGGTGCCGGCCTGAGTTTTGGCGACCTCGGAGGTGCTGCGGATCTGCAGTACGACGTCCGACCGCGGTTTCATCACGCAGGGCAGGCAGTAGCCGGCTGCGGCCTCGTCTTCGGTGAGCGCATCGGGCACGTAGTCACCGAGCTCGTAGGTTCCGGACTCACAGAAAGCCTTGCAAGTGCCGCACACGCCATCGAGGCAGTCCACCGGGATGTTGATCCGCTGGCGATAGGAGGCGCCGGCGACCGTCTGGTCCTCGGCGCAGTTGATGAACCGGGTGACGCCGTCTTCGAATCCGAGCGCCACCTGGTGCAGCGGCGCCGCGTCGGTGGTGTCGGCTGAGGTCTCCGGGTGCGATGTGACGGTCATGGTGAGGTCCTCAGATGTGGTAGATGTCCACGACGTGGTCGATGTAGTCGTTCTTGAGCACCACCGTCTTTCGCCGGATCAGCGGCTGTTCGCCGGAGAAGTCGATGGTGTAGAACGACGTCCCGTAGTACGGGTCGACCGCCTCGTAGCGGTAATACATGGTGTGCCAGTTGAACCGGACGTCGACCACGTCGCCACGCCGCTCGATGACCTCCACGTTGGCGATGTTGTGGCTGGTGCGTGGATCCGGCAGTGACGTCGCCGAGGATCGCTCGGTGCGGATCCGGAAGACCCGGTCGTGCAGGCCGCCCTTGTTCGGGTAGTACATCAGCGACACCTCGGTCTGGGGATCCTCGGTGAGCCGGTCGTCGACGTCCCAGGCGGGCATCCAGAACACGACGTCGTCGCCGTAGCACTCCAGCCACTTCTCGAACTCGCGGTCGTCGAGATAGCGCGCCTCACGGTAGAGGAACGCCTCGATCGCGTTCTGGGTGATGTGCTTGGCACCGGTCTGGGTGGGGGTAGCGGTGGTCATCTGATGCTCCGTTCAGTGGTCGCAGGGGCTCGGGTGGGTCCTGTTGGCGCGGAGGGCGCGGCCGGCGCTGATCGCGGCTGCGATCGCCTGCTCCCGGGCTCGTTCCTTTTCCAGCCCGTCCTGCATGGCCTCCAGCCAGTACTGGTCCTGCACGACGAACAGGCCTTCGTCCTCGGCCTTGACCCCCGAGGAGAGGACGTGGTCCATGCCGAGGGACTTGGCCACCGGGTCCGGACCGGCGAGCCAGTGCTGGGCGCCGCGACTGACGTCGTTCCATTGGGCGGTGCTGGAGTGGAAGGCGTTCTGAACCGATCGGAACTCCTCCAGGTCGTCGGGGGTCGCCATCCCGGTGGCATTGAAGAAGTCCTCGTACTGACGGATCCGGTTGGCCCGGGCCTCGGGGTTCTCGCCCTTGGGCGCGATGCACCAGATGCTGATGTCGGTCCGGTCGGCTGAGATCGGCTTGATCCGGCGAATCTGGGTGGAGAACTGGTCCATCAGGTAAACGTTGGGGTACAGGCACAGGTTGCGGGAGCCGGCAACCATGAACTCGCCCTTGGCTTTCCCGTGCGCTTCCCGCAGCCGATCGATCTCGCCGTACAGCGGTCGGTCCTGGGGGTTGGCGGCCTGGGTCCACAGGCACATGTGGCCGTGCGGAAACGACCAGTAGCCGCCGCCGTCCGCGGCCCACTTGGAGGCGTCGAGCACCTTGGTCTCATAGGCGGAGTCACCGGTGGTGCGTCGCGACGTGGTGGCCGCGTAGTTCCAGTGCACCGAGGTCACGTGGTATCCGTCGGCGCCGTTCTCGATCTGCACCTTCCAGTTGGCGTGCAGCGTGTAGGTCGAGGTGCCGCGCAACACCTCCAGGCCCTGCGGGGACTGGTCGACCAGCAGGTCGATCACCTTCGCTGCGTCGCCGAGGTATTCGGTCAGCGGCACGACGTCGGGGTTGAGGCTGCCGAACAGGAAGCCGCGGTAGCTCTCGAAGCGGGCCACCTTGGTCAGGTCGTGGGATCCGTTGGTGTCGAACTCCGGCGGGTAGCCGGCGCCCTCGGGCAGCTTGACCTTGAGCAGTTTGCCGTCGTTGCGGAACGTCCAGCCGTGGAACGGGCAGGTGAACGTCATCCGGTTGTCGGTCTTGCGGCGGCAGAGGATCGCGCCGCGGTGCGAGCAGGCATTGACCAGGCAGTGCAGCTGCCCGTCCTTGTCGCGGGTGATGACCACCGGGCTGCGGCCGATGTCGGTGGTGAAGTAGTCACCGGGGTTGGGGATCTGGCTCTCGTGGGCCAGGAAGATCCAGTTGCCCTCGAAGATGTATTTCATCTCCAGGTCGAAGATGTCCGGGTCGGTGAAGATCCGGCGGTTGACCCGATAGATACCGGCGTCACGGTCCTCGATCACAGCATCGTCGAGCACGTCGGCCAGGCGGTCCAGCTTGGTGGTGCTTGGTGCGGTCATGTCAGCCTCCAAAGGGTCGGTTCTTAAACCCTGGCACTGGGTGGCGACCGTCACACCAGCTAAATGCCTAGTCCTGAACTAGGCATTTTTTGATAAAAAAACATGATTAATGATCGGAAAATATGTTCTTGTTCGATATGGATACCGGTCATACGCTGAGATCCATGGAGCTACGTCACCTGCGTTATTTCGCCGCGGTTGCCCAGACCTGCCATTTCGGTCAGGCCGCCGAGCGGCTGCACGTCGCGCAGCCGGCTCTGTCCTATGCGATCAGGCAGTTAGAGGCCGAACTGGACACGACGTTGTTCAACCGCACCACCCGGCAGGTGTCACTGACCGCGGCCGGCGAGTATCTGCAGGACCAGGTGGCCCGGATTCTCGCCGACGTCGAGGACGCGGTGCGCGGTGTGCGCCGGGTCGCCGCGGGCCGCAGCGGCCGGATCCGGCTGGGGCTGACCGGCACCGCCGCGCTGTCGCACCTGCCGCGGATCGCCCGGATGGTCCAGGCTGAGCTGCCCGGTGTCGATCTGGAGATCCAGGCCGACCTGCTTACCCCGGCGCACTGCGATGGGCTGCGTTCTGGCGCACTGGATCTGGGGGTGCTGCGACCGCCCGCAATCGGCGAGGGACTGGAGCTGCGGACCATCGCCGTCGAACCGCTCGTGCTGGCGGTCTCGGCCGACCACCGGCTCGCGGTGGAGCCGGTGGTGTCGCTGGCGGATCTGCGCAACGAGAAGTTCGTCGCCTACCAGAGCCGGGAATCGGCCGTCAACGACACCGTGCTGCGGGCCTGTCGCGCCGTCGGTTTCGTGCCGCAGCGCGAGCATCTGGCCTCGGGTACCGCGGTGCTGCTGGGCCTGATTGCCGCCGGACTCGGGGTTGCCGTAGTACCCGAATCCGCGCGGCGAGTGCCGTTGGAAGGAGTGGTGTTCCGCGATCTGCTGGATGCCGGGACCATCGAACTGGCGCTGGCCTGGCGCAGCGGCGAGGATGCCCCGCTGGTCGACGCCGTCCGGGCCGTCATCCAGGACGCCTTCCCCGCGCTGCAGCCCGGAGGTGTTCGGTGAAAATCACTGCGCTGGAAGCTATTCCCTTTGACATCAGCTATTCCAAACCGCTGAAGTTCGCCTCCGGCGAGGTCCATGTCGCTTCGCATGTGTTGGTGCGGGTGCACACCGACGACGGAATCGTCGGGGCGGCGGAGGCGCCGCCGCGGCCCTTCACCTACGGCGAGACCCAGGCCGGCATCATCGCGGTGGTAGAACAGATCTTCGCTCCGCAGCTCATCGGGCTGACCCTGCTCGAGCGTGAGACGGTCGGCGCGCGGCTGGCCCGCACGGTCGGCAACCCGACGGCCAAAGCCGCGGTGGACATGGCGATCTGGGACGCGCTCGGCCGCACACTGGGCTTTGGCGTCAGTGAGCTGCTTGGTGGTTTCAGCGACCAAATGCGGGTCAGTCACATGCTCGGGTTCGACGACCCCGCCGTGATGGTCGCCGAAGCCGAACGGATGCGCGACACCTACGGCATCACCACCTTCAAGGTGAAGGTGGGACGCCGCCCGGTGTCCCTGGACACCGCCGTCGTTCGGGCGCTGCGGGAGCGGTTCGGCGACACCATCGATCTCTACGTCGACGGGAATCGCGGCTGGACGGCTGCGGAGTCGCTGCGTGCGATGAAAAAGATGGCCGACCTGGATCTGCTGTTCGCCGAGGAGCTGTGCCCGGCCGACGACGTGTTGGGCCGGCGCTGGCTGGTGGGCCAACTCGATATCCCGTTCATCGCCGACGAGTCCGCCCCCACCCCGGCGGATGTGACCCGCGAGGTGCTCGGCGGGTCGGCGACCGCCATTTCCATCAAGACCGCGCGCACCGGCTTCACGGGTTCTTGTCGGGTGCACCATCTGGCGGAGGGGCTCGGGCTGGAAGTGGTGATGGGCAATCAGATCGACGGACAGCTCGGCACGGCGTGCGCGGTTGCCTTCGGTGCTGCCTTCCCGCTGACGTCGCGGCGCGCCGGAGAGCTGTCCAACTTCCTGGACATGAGCGATGACCTGCTCGCCGAGCCGCTGCAGATCCGCGACGGCGTCCTGCACGTGCCGCCAGGGAACGGCCTCGGCGTGCAGGTCGACCCCGAGAAACTCGCCCGCTACCGCGTCGACCGCTGAGAAACCGAGGAGAGAAACCATGACCACATTGGATGCGCAGCAGCACAGCGCCGCCGCTTCGGGCAATGCCGCCAGCGATCGGTTCGCCTTGGACAAGGGAGGCTTCGACGCGGTCAAGGACACACCGCCCGAACGTGTCGACATGCTGGCCCGCGAGGTGCTCGCGGCCGTGCACGAGACCATTCGCAAGCATCAGGTGACCTATCCGGAGTACAACGCGCTCAAGGCGTGGCTGATCAAGGTCGGCCACGACGGCGAATGGCCGCTGTTCTTGGACGTCTGGGTGGAACATGCGCTCGAGGAGGTGACCACCGCACACCGTAAGGGCAACAAGGGCACCATCGAGGGCCCCTACTACGTGCCCAACGCCCCCGAGCTGGGCCCGAACGCCACATTGCCGATGCGTGACGACGAACAGGGCGACAAGCTGGTGTGGGAGGGCGCCATCACCTCGCTGGACGGTTCACCGCTGGCCGCAAAGATCGAAGTCTGGCACGCCGACGACGACGGCTTGTACTCGCAATACGCGCCCGGCCTGCCGGTCTGGAACCTACGGGGCAGCGTCTCGACCGGTCCGGACGGTAGGTTCCGGGTCGCGACGATCAAGCCGAAGCCGTACATGATCCCTACCGACGGTGCCTGCGGCCAACTCATCGCGGCGGCCGGCTGGCACGCCTGGCGGCCGGCGCACGTGCACTTCAAGGTGTCGGCTCCCGGTCATGAGCTGGTTACCGGCCAGTTGTACTTTCCCGGTGACCCGCACAACGCCGACGACGTGGCCTCCGCTGTCAAGCCGGAGTTGATGCTTGATCCGAAACCGCAGGCGGACGGCAGCTACACGGTGAACTACAGCTTCGTGCTGGACCCGGTGGAGGGCTGACGCGATGCTGTTTCACGTGCGAATGGATGTGCGGATCCCGCACGACCTTGATCCGCAGGTTCGGGCGGAGGTTGTGGCCCGGGAGAAGGTGTACTCGCAGGACTTGCAGCTCTCCGGCAAGTGGCCGCACATCTGGCGGATCGTCGGGGAGTACTCGAATTTTTCGATCTTCGACGTCGAGTCCAATGACGAACTGCACGAGATACTTTCGGGACTACCGCTGTTCGCCTACATGGACATCCGGGTGACGCCGCTGGCGACCCACCCCAGTGACGTCGCGAGCTAGAGGGCTCGAATCTCGGCGGTGATCGCATTGGTCAGCGCGATCAGATCCCGCGGTGCCACCGCAACGTCCCAGCCGCGCTGCCCGGCGCTGCACAGCACCTTCTCAAATCCCAGCGCCGAGGAGTCCACCACCGTCGGCAGCGCCTTGCGCTGCCCGAATGGCGAGATCCCGCCGAGCACGTAGCCGGTCGCCCGCTGCGCTGATGCCGGGTCGGCCATGGTCGCCTTGGCCACCCCGAGCGCGGCGGCGGTCGCCTTCAACGACAGCTTCGCCGGCACCGGCAGCACCGCGACCGCCAGGCCGTGCGGGACCGCGACGATCAGGGTCTTGTAGATCTGCTCGGGCAGCACATCGCCTGCCCCGCCCGCCGCGAGCTGCTCGACGGCTTCCTCGCCGAAGGTGTCCCGGTGGGGGTCGTGGTGGTAACGCAGCACCTCGTGGGGGACCTGTGCGGCGATCAGGGCTGCGATGGCCCGGGTTGCCGCGCGACTCACCGGGCCAGGATAACGGGCGGAAATAGTGTCATGGCCCACGCTGTTGAGCAAGGCAGTCGTGTGGTCGCTGCGTGCACTGTCGGTCACGGCCCTAGGATCGGAAAGGAGTCGCCGATGTCAACGGCGATCGGTCTGCTGGAACTTGAGCCGTCGGCTGGGCCGGTCGTGGGCACCGCGACAGAAGGGACTGCGGCGACCGAGATGGCTGACGTCGAAGACGCGACCGAGACCGACACCGAGATCAAGACCCCTGTGCGTTCCGACGAGACCGACGAGCAGTTGACCGCGCGCTTCGAGCGCGACGCGATCCCGATGCTTGATCAGCTCTACGGCGGCGCGCTGCGGATGACGCGCAATCCCGCCGACGCCGAAGACCTGCTGCAGGAGACCATGGTCAAGGCCTACGCCGGGTTCCGCTCGTTCCGGGAGGGGACCAACCTCAAGGCGTGGCTGTACCGCATCCTGACCAACACCTACATCAACAGCTACCGCAAAAAGCAGCGCAAACCCGCCGAGTACCCCACCGACGAGATCACCGACTGGCAGCTGGCGGCCACCGCGGAGCACACGTCGACGGGGCTGCGCTCCGCGGAGGTGGAGGCCTTGGAGTCGCTGCCGGACACCGAGATCAAAGATGCCCTGCAGCAATTGCCCGAAGATTTCCGGATGGCGGTGTACTACGCCGACGTCGAAGGATTCCCCTACAAGGAGATCGCCGAGATCATGGATACGCCGATCGGAACGGTGATGTCACGCCTGCACCGCGGCAGGCGTCAGCTGCGCACGTTGTTGGCGGACGTCGCCCGCGACCGCGGTTTCATCCGCGACGGCCAGGCACCCGAGGAGGTGTCGTCGTGACCGAACATGCCCCCGACTGCGGCAAGCCGAGCCCCCACGAACCCACCGTCGACTGTTCCGAGGTGATCGCCGAGGTGTGGACGCTGCTGGACGGCGAATGCACCGCCGAGACCAAGGCCCGGCTCCGCGAGCACCTCGAAGCGTGCCCGGGATGCCTGCGGCACTACGGGGTCGAGGAGCAGATCAAGGCCTTGATCGCCCGCAAATGCAGTGGTGAGAAGGCACCGCGCCAGCTCTACGAGCGGGTTCGGCTGCAGATCAGCCATACCACGATCATTCGCCGCGAAGGCTGAGGTGATCGCAGGCGCGGCGGAGCCGGGCTGAGCGGGTCCGCCGTTATGACCTGGAACGCAGCAAGCCCGGCCGGCGGCCGGGCTTGCGGACAGCTGACTAACGCTCTAGGCGTTGGGTCGCTTGCCGTGGTTGGCTTTGCTGTGCTTGCGATCGCGCTTCTTGCGGCCACGTTTTGCCATGATTGGCCCTCCTAGCAGGTATTCCGGCTGGATAGTCTCTCATACGTCCGAGTGTGACGTGGGCGGCGGGGCCTTGAACATGGCCGGCCCCGCCGCCACTGCGGTCTGGGCGCCTAACCCTTCGTGCCACTGAACGTGCGCGACCCGGCCAGGGTCTGCGGCACGAACGTGGGTGCCGGCGCACCGAAAGCCGGCGGCGTGGAAAGCGGCGGTGTCTCGAGGGCGGGTGCGCCCGGGACGGTGGCGGCCGGCGGGGTCAGCGAACTGACGTCGCTCGGCATGATCGAGCCGACCCCGGGCACCACGCGGTTCAACATGCCGTTGAGCGCCTGCAGGAACGAATTGGCGGCGTTGACGCCGGCCGACGAGCTGCCCACGGCGGGTCCGGGCACGCCGGGCAGGGCCGGGGCACCGGGCAGGGCCGGGGCGCCGGGCAGGGCCGGGGCACCGATCGGGGCCGGCATCGGCAGCGGGTCGTCGACCAGCGTCGGGGCGGCTTTGGCGGATGCGACACCGAATCCGAGCGTGGCCACTGTCATCGCGCCGGCGCACACCAGGGGCAACCGGACTCGCGGGTTGGCAAAGCGGGAAACAGACAAGGCAGTACTCCTCAAGTTCGACTTCGACTCGTCTCGCGCCACGGCGAATACGTCACGCGTTCGAAACACTCGAGTAACGGTGCTATGCAAATGTCACAGGAGAAACACGACACAGTCACGGATCGAACTCTCTACGTGCCCTTATATATCTTGGAGTTCGCTTACCCGTGCGCCGTGGTCAACGCCCAACCGGTGTTGTGGTTCCATAAGACCAAGGAGTTTCCGGATGAGGGAATCGGCGACGGGGTGATGAACGAGGTGAAGATGGCCGAGGACGTTCGTGCGGAGATCGTGGCCAGCGTGCTCGAAGTCGTGGTCCACGAAGGCGAACAGATCAACGAGGGCGACACCCTGGTGCTGCTCGAGTCGATGAAGATGGAGATTCCGGTGCTGGCCGAGATCGCGGGGACCGTCAGCAAGGTTGCCGTACACGTCGGAGACGTGATCCAGGCCGGCGACCTGATTGCTGTGATCAGCTGATCCGAGCCCGTCTCACCACGCGACATGATTGATGTCCACTCTCGGTGACCTGCTAGCCGAGCACACCGTCTTGCCGGGCAAGGCGGTGGACCACCTGCACGTGGTGGTGGGGGAGTGGCAACTGCTGGCGGACCTGTCGTTCGCCGACTACCTGATGTGGGTGCGCCGCGACCCCGATGTCGAGGGCGCGCTGGTGTGCGTGGCGCAGTGCCGGCCCAACACCGCGGCCACCGTGCTGCTCAGCGACGCGGTCGGCACCATCGCCGGCGCGGCGCAGATGCCACTGGTGGTCGCGGCCTTCGAATCAGGTGAGATCGGGCGAGAAGATGTTGCCGGGCAAGGCAATACGGAGGCCGTTCCGGTCCGCTACGAGGGCCGGGTGGTGGCCGTGCTGACCCATCAGACCGCGTTGACGGCCGGGCGCGAACCGAGCCGGCTGGAGGCGGCCTATCAGGACTGCGCGGCGGATCTGCTGCACATGCTGTCCGAGGGCACCTTCCCGGGTGCCGGTGACATGGCGGTGTCGCACTCCAGCCCGCGTGTCGGTGACGGCTTCATCCGTCTCGGCGTCGACGGCACGGTGAGCTACGCGAGCCCGAACGCGGTCTCGGCCTACCACCGGATGGGTCTGGCCGCGGAACTGGCCGGCCACGACCTCGTCGCCGTCACCCGGCCGCTGATCTCGGATCCGTTCGAGGCGCACGAGCTTGCCGACCATGTGCGCGACTCGTTGGTCGGCGGCTCGAGCATGCGGTTCGAGGTCGACGCCGCCGGCGCGGTGGTGCTGCTGCGCACCCTGCCGCTGATCGTCCATGGCCAACCGGCCGGTGCGGCCGTACTGATCCGCGATGTCACCGAGGTGAAACGCCGGGACCGCGCCCTGCTGTCCAAGGACGCGACGATCCGCGAGATCCACCACCGGGTGAAGAACAACCTCCAGACCGTGGCGGCATTGCTGCGTCTGCAGGCGCGGCGCACGGCCAGCATCGAAGGGCGCGAGGCGCTGCTGGAATCGGAGCGGCGAGTCTCATCGATCGCGCTGGTCCACGAAGCCCTGTCGATGGCGGTCGACGAGGTGGTGAACCTCGACAAGGTGATCGACCGGATCCTGCCGATGATGAACGACGTCGCCAGCGTGGACACCCCGATCCACGTGGCCCGGACCGGGGCGCTCGGCGCGCTCGACGCCGACCGGGCGACGGCCCTGATCATGGTGATCACCGAACTGGTGCAGAACGCGATCGAGCACGCCTTCGATCCGGGTGCGCGCTCGCGCAGGGTGACGATCCGGGCCGAACGGTCGGCGCGCTGGCTCGACCTGGTGGTGCACGACAACGGTCACGGACTGCCCGTCGGGTTCAGCCTGGAGACCTCCGACCGGCTGGGGCTGCAGATCGTCAACACCCTGGTGTCGGGGGAGTTGGACGGCTCGCTGATCGCGCGGGACGCCCCCGGCGGCGGTACCGAGATGGTGTTGCGCGTTCCCGTCGGGGGCCGACGGCTCCGCCAGGCGCTGTGAGGCTCGTGCGAGCCGGCCCCGACACACAACAACGCGGCCCCGACCAAGTCGGAGCCGCGTCGTTGTTGTCTGCGGTAAGGGTCAGACCCCGCTGCGCGCCCGAGTGCGGGCGTTGCGGCGCTTGAGCGCCCGTCGCTCGTCCTCGCTCATGCCGCCCCACACGCCGGCATCCTGGCCGGTCTCCAACGCCCACGTGAGGCATTCGGTAACCACCGGGCACCGGGTGCAGACCTGCTTCGCGGCAGCGATCTGAGCAAGCGCGGGCCCACTGTTTCCCACCGGGAAGAACAGCTCCGGGTCCTCGTCACGGCAGACCGCCTTGTGGCGCCAATCCATAGGTCTCCAACTCCTCACTCTGAGCGCAGCGGGGTGCGCAACTTTGTTTTCGACTGTTATATGCGGCGCAAGAAATGGGTACGGCTTGCATCCGATCGTTTGATCGTTTCACAGCCTGAACAGATGTCAAGAGTATCCGTTATCACGTGGCCAACGTCACCTCTGCGCGGGGCTCCTGCCAGGGGGCCCGGCGGCGTGTACTACAGTGTTGTCAACTGTGCGCTCATCCGCCGATTAGAGCGCTATCTCCGCAGGTCATTCAAGTTTTGCGCCGAAGGGGCGACGACGCTGAGCGCGTCGGGCACCGCTCGGAACGTCATCGTACTGCGCAATCCGAGGTACTCCCCGTCGATCTGGGTGGCGATAGGGGTGTCGCCCGCATCCACCCGCAGCATGGCCACGTCGTCATCGCGGATGAGCTGCTTGGCGCGCAGCTTCGGCCGCTTCGACAGCATCTGGCGGACCAGCCGCAGGGTTGGCAGCACCTTCATGCTGGTGGTCGCGAACACGCCCATCCCGGACTCGAAGGTGGTGTCGGGATTGGTCCACACGCACCGCTGGTCGGCATAGGTCCACGGACTGCAGTTCGAGACGAACACGAAGTGCACACCGGTGAGCTGCTCGTCGTCGCCCAGCTGCAGCGTCAACGTCGGCTCGCGACGGGTGGTGGCCAGCACCGCCGGAACCGCCGCCCGCACGTAGCGCAGCGCCGTGACCGTGTGCCCCTTCTCGCGTTCGGCTTCGACCGCGGCGACCACCTCGCCGTCGACACCCATGCCCGCGTTGAGCACCGACCATCGCTCGCCACAGTCGATCAACCCGATCCGTCGCCAACTGGGTTGTCCCCCAGGGCCGTTGAGCAACTCGATCAGCTGATTGGTGGCGGCGATCGGGTCGGGCGCGATACCCAGAGACCGGGCGAAGACATTTGCCGAACCGCCCGGAACCACCGCCACCGCGGGCAGGTGTTTCGGCGGCGGCGAACCGGGCGCTCCGAGCAACCCGTTGACCACCCCGTGCACGGTGCCGTCGCCGCCGTGCGCGATCACCAGGTCGATCCCATCGCGGGCCGCGGCCTGACCGATCTCGATGGCGTGGCCGCGGTAATCGGTGTGCACGACGGTCAGGTCGAGCCGGCTCTTGAGCGCGTGGGCCAACAGGTCACGTCCCGCCGCAGTGGTGGATGTGGCGTTCGGGTTGACGATCAGCACGGCACGCACGGTTGGCCAGTCTATGGGATGCCGGTGGTTACGCTGGCGGCGTGAATGTCGTCGCTGATCGGCCGCGTGCCGTGCTCATCGCCGGGCTGATCGTTGCGGTGCAGGGAGTGGCCGCGTTGACGGTCGCGCTGGTGCTGGTGACTCGCGGCCTGGCCGGCGCCGACCAGCACATGGCCAGCGGCTACGGCACCGCGGCATGGTTCGCGCTGGTCGGTGCCGCGGTGCTGGCCGCCGGATGGGCCCTGTTGCGGGGCCGGCGAGCCGGGCGCGGCGTGGCGGTATTCGCCAACCTGACGCTGCTGCCGGTCGCCTGGTACCTGGGGTTCGGCTCGCAGCGGTGGGGATACGGCATCGCCGTCGCAGTTGCCGCACTGGCAGTGCTGGCGGCGCTGTTCAGCCCGCCGGCGCTGCGCTGGGCGGCTGGGCGCCCAGCGCAGTCAGGATCGTGCTGAACTTCGTCACCGTCTCGGCCAGTTCGTCGTCCGGATCGGACTCGGCGACGATCCCGCCCCCGGCATGGGCCAACGCGGTTCGCCGGTCGGCGGACAGTTGCGCGCACCGGATCGACACCACCCAGCGTCCGTCGCCCGCGGCGTCGCACCAACCGACCGCGCCCGCATAGAAACCCCGGTCGCCCTCCAACTCGGTGATGAGGTCGACCGCGGCCGCGGTGGGGACTCCGCCGACCGCAGCCGTCGGGTGCAGCGCCAGCGCCAGATCCAGTGCGGTGGTGGAGGTGTCGCGGAGCCGGCCGCTGATCGGGGTGCTCAGGTGCCAGACCGCGGCAGTGCCGGTCAGCCGCGGTGACGGTGCGACGTCGAGGTCGGTGCATAGCGGCCCCAGGGCGGCGCGCAGCTGGTCGACGACGAGCTGGTGCTCATGGCGGTTCTTGCCGGATTCGGCCAGTGCTGCTCCGTTGGCGGCGTCGACCGACGCGTCGGGGGAGCGCGGCGCCGAGCCGGCGAACGGCCGACAGGTGACCCGGTCGCCGTCCCGCGCGACCAGCAGTTCCGGGCTGGCGCCCACCAGGACCGCGCCGTTGAATTCGCCCCCGGCCGCACTCAAGTCGGACAGGTAGCCGTAGCCGCTCGGGTCGGCGGCGACCAGTCGGCGCAGCACGCCGCCGGCGTCCAGCGGCGCGTCGGAGCTCAGCCGCAGGCCGCGAGCTAACACCACCTTGTGCAGGACGCCCTGCGGGGCGCTCAGCTGATCGAGTGCCCGGCGGATCCGGGCGCGGTGAGTGTCGGGCTCGGGCAGCTGGGCCACGATGCGCACCGCCGGCAACATCGGACCGGGCAGCGGTGGCAGGGTGTCGGTGCGGCGCACCTCGCCCGGCACAAACAGGGCCGCGGCAGCCCCCGGGCGAAAAGGCAAAGCGCCCACCACGATTGGTGTCTGACCGCCGGCCAGTGCGGACCGTGCGGCGTCGACATCGGAGAAACAGGTCCCGGCTCCCTCGGCCCACAGTGTCCCGGCCGGTCCGGACAGCACGAACGTCGGTGGCGGCGAAGTCGTCAAAACCCTCAGGCCCCCGGTCCGGTCAGCCCGAGTGCCACCAGCTGACGTACCCCGTGCTCGAAGCCGCACACGGCCATCGACGCCGCGGCCATCGAGAACCGCGCACCGTCGGCCAACGGCAGCTCCAGCCACCGGGTGATCACGGCCCGGGAGAAGTGGCCGTGCCCGACGAACACCACATCGCGCGAGGCCAGCCGGCGCAGCGCCAACGCGACCGCCCGGTCGGCTCGGTCGCTGACCTGCGCCACGGTCTCGCCGCCGGCGCTGCCGTGCGTCCAGATCAGCCAGTCCGATTCGGATTCGCGGATCTGCGCGGTGGTCAGCCCCTCGTAACGGCCGTAGTCCCACTCGGCGAGGTCGTCTGTGATCTCGTCGACGTGCAGTCCGGCGAGTTCGGCGGTCACCTGGGCGCGGCGGCGCGGGCTGCAGATCACCAGGGGGTTGTCCAACTGCAGCTTCGTCAGTGTCGCGCGCGCGGCGACGGCCTGGCGCCGGCCGATGTCGGTCAACTCCAGGTCGGTGCGTCCGGTGTGCCGTCCGCTGAGCGACCACTCGGTCTCACCATGGCGCAGCAGCAGCAGTCGGTGCCCCTCGATCCCCACGCCCGCCGATTCTGCCCGACCGCGGACACCGGCCCGCGCTTGGTGCTGCAGGGCTGCCGGGCGTGCCAGTATGGCGGGGACGAAGGCGATGCCCGGGGAGACGCGATGTGGGGGGACCACCCGCTTGCGGGGGAGAGGAGTGGCACCACATGAGTGAGCTGCGGATCTTGGCGGTTGCCAACCAGAAGGGCGGCGTGGCCAAGACCACCACGGTGGCCTCGCTGGGCGCGGGGATGGCCGAGCAGGGCCGGCGCGTGCTGCTGGTCGACCTCGATCCGCAGGGTTGCCTGACCTTCTCCCTGGGACACGATCCCGACAAGCTGCCGGTGTCGGTGCACGAGGTGCTGCTCGGTGAGGTCGAACCCAATGCCGCACTGGTGCAGACCGCCGAAGGAATGACGTTGCTGCCGGCCAACATCGACCTGGCCGGAGCCGAGGCGATGCTGCTGATGCGGGCCGGCCGGGAGTACGCCCTGCAGCGGGCGCTGGCCAAACTCGACGACGAGTTCGACGTGGCCGTCATCGACTGCCCGCCGTCCTTGGGGGTGCTCACTCTCAACGGGCTCACCGCGGCCGGCGAGGTGATCGTGCCCTTGCAGTGCGAGACGCTGGCCCATCGCGGCGTCGGACAATTCCTGCGCACCGTCAACGACGTTCAGCAGATCACCAACCCGAAACTGCGCCTGCTCGGTGCGTTGCCCACGCTGTACGACTCCCGCACCACCCACACCCGTGACGTGTTGCTCGACATCGCCGACCGCTACAGCCTGCCGGTGCTGGCGCCGCCGATCCCGCGCACGGTGCGTTTCGCCGAGGCCAGCGCATCCGGTGCATCGGTGATCGCAGGACGCAAGAACAAAGGGGCCGAGGCCTACCGGCAGCTGGCCGAGGCGCTGCTCGAACACTGGAAGACCGGCAAGGCGCTGCCGACCTTCACCCCCGAGCCGTAATCGGCCGACTCAGCCGCTCGCGCGGTGGCTCAGCCCAACCCGACCACGGTGTCGCCGCGCTGCTCAAGGATCGTCGGGCCCGACACCGCCGGAAACACCGCGGACACCCCGGCCGGACGGCTGACCGGGATGACGCGTTCGGGTGCGCCGGTGCGCTGGTCGTAGACGCCGACCCCACCGGTCACCGGGATCAACAGGCGATCGGCCATCATCGCCGCGGGCCCCAGCGGAACGGCGGCTCCCGAAGCCGGGATGGTGTAGCGGTGGGTCAGGGTTCCCGAATCGAACACCATCACCGCATCTCCCGTCCACCAGCAGATCAACCCGGTGGGCCGCGATACCGTCAGGGCGGCACTGGCGGCGGTGGGCTTGGCCGGAAGCAGCGTCTTGGCGATCGTGGTACCGGTCTGGTCGACGATTTCGACCCGCGGCTGCGGGGTGGGCAGATAGACCGCGGTGTTGGTACCGGACTCCGAGTCGGTCACCGCGAGTACCCGGGCGCCGGAGTCGGCCGCCACTCCGGGCTTGGGGACGTGCTGCTGCTCCGGTTCGTCTTCTTCCTTGCCGGTGCGCAGCAGGGTCAGTTGCAGGTCGGCCTGCCCGGGGCAGGATTCCAGTACCGCGGCCGCCGACGAGGCCGCCGACGCCGACACCAGGGTGCAGCCCTGGCCGTGGCCGCGCGCCGAGGACTTCACCCGGGCGTCGATCTCGCCGTAGGACAGCACCCGGACCATGTCCGAACGCCACATCTCCAAGCGGGTGCTTCCGTACGACAGCACCACGCTGCCCTCGGAGGAGACGGCCACCGACCGGTCGGCGTAGCTGGTTCGGGCCGGACCGCGCTCGCCCGTCGAGGCGACGACGGTGCTGACCTGGCCGCAGCCGCGGGAGTCGGGATACACCCCGACCGCCTGGCGGTAGATCCACGACACCGCGCACAGGTCGACACCGCGGGCATAGCTCCAGCGCTGTTCGCCGGTGAGCGGATCACGTCCGGTCATCTGCGGCCCGTCGCCGGTGATCAACGTCCCCGATACCACCACCGGCGCGGTGGTGACCGGGCTGGGCGCCGTCCACAGTTGAGTCAGTGCCGCCGGAACCATGGCGGCCGACGGAGGGTTGGCAGAGGTGTCGGATGCCGGCCGGCTGACGGTGGCGCGGGCGTCACTGGTCCACCAGATGGCCAACCCGGCCACGACGACCACGACTGCGATAACCGCCGCCGCCACCAGATCACCCCTGGTGCGGCGTTCCGGTCGCGCCATCGCCAGCGCCCCGGCTCAGCTGCCGTTCGTGGCCGCGGCCGCGGCCTTGTTCGGCCGCCGCCGGCGGCGACGCCGTGGCGCGCTCTGGCCGTTGTCGTCCGAAGCCACCGCCGAGCCGGCCCCCGTGGCCTCGCCGGAACCGGTGGCCTGCGGCGAGGCGCCCTCCGCACCGGCCTGACCGCCGCGGGTGCGCCGCCGAGACCTGGTCGAATTGCGGGGCGCGCGCTGCCGGTCCGCTGAAGTCTCGCGGCGCTCCCCGTCTTCAGTCCGCTTGGCCGCCGACCGGCGCGGCTTGTCGACGTGGCTGCCGGCGTCGGTGGGGATGTTCAGCTCGGTGAACAGGTGCGGAGAGCTGGAATAGGTCTCCGACGGGTCCGGGCAGCTCAAGTTGAGGGCCTTGTCGATCAGCGTCCAGCGGGCCAGCTCGTCCCAGTCGACCAGGGTGACGGCGACGCCGGTCTTGCCGGCGCGTCCGGTGCGGCCGATGCGGTGCACGTAGGTCTTCTCGTCATCAGGGCACTGGTAGTTGATGACGTGCGTGACGTCGTCGATGTCGATGCCGCGGGCGGCCACGTCGGTAGCCACCAGCACGTCGATGTCGCCGGTGCGGAACGCCTTGAGTGCCTTCTCGCGGGCCACCTGATTGAGGTCGCCGTGCACCGCGCCCACCTTGAACCCGCGCTCGCCCAGGTCGTCGGCGACCTTCTGGGCGGTCCGTTTGGTGCGGGTGAAGATCATCGTGGCGCCGCGGCCGCGGGCCTGCAACACCCGGCTCACCAGCTCCAACTTGTCCAGGGCGTGAGCGCGATAGACGAACTGCTCGGTCGCGTCGTGGACCGCCGAGGAATGCGGAGCCTCGGCGCGGATATGGGTCGGCTGGTTCATGAAGCTGCGCGCCAGCGTGATGATCGGGCCGGGCATGGTCGCCGAGAACAGCATCGACTGCCTGTCGTCGGGGACCCGGGCCAGGATGCGCTCGATGTCGGGCAGGAAGCCCAGGTCGAGCATTTCGTCGGCCTCGTCGAGAACCAGCGACGCCAGCCCGCCCAGCTGCAGGTGGCCCTGCTGGGCCAGGTCCAGCAGGCGGCCCGGGGTGCCGACCACCACGTCGACGCCGGCCTGCAGCGCCTCGATCTGCGGCTCGTAGGGCCGACCACCGTAGATGGCCACCACCGACAGCGGGCGTTCGCTGTCGTCGGTGCGGGCGGTGAGGTACTTGGCGGCGTCGGCCAGGTCGCCGGAGACCTGGATGCACAGCTCGCGGGTGGGGACGACCACCAGGCCGCGCGGCACACCGGTCAGCGGCTTGTCGGCTTCGGAGCTGATCCGCTGCAGCAGCGGGACACCGAACCCGTAGGTCTTGCCCATCCCGGTGCGGGCCTGGCCGATCAGGTCGTCGCCGGCCAGGGCCAGCGGCAGGGTCAGCTCCTGGATGGCGAACGCGTGCTCGATGCCCTCCTCGGCCAGCGCGCGAACGATCTCGTCGCGGACGCCGAGCTCGGCGAATGTCGGTGCGGTAGTAGGGGTGGTGGTAGCGATGAGTGGGGTCATGCGCGGGCATGTGCCTTTCGAAGTCGGCGCTGTATGTAAGTCGATCGCGTTGCGGGTCCGGGCGCACACGCTGTGACGGTCGATACTTCGCCCGATCATGAAAGAGCGCCCGATCATGAAAGCGCGCCCGATCATCAAGAGCACTGTGGGGCCCTGCACTCAGCAAGGAGGCGGGCCAACCGCGTGTACGCACATTGCACGGCAGCGCCGAATCGGCACTGCCTGGCAGACATACTACCTGGTCGGGCCGGGCATTCGTCCATTGCTGCGGAACGCCTACAGTGTGGTGATGAATTCGGTTCCCTCGGCGGACCCGGTGGCGCAGGCTTCGCAGCCGCGGTTGTCCGCCGATCATCCCGGTGTCAACAAGCTTTTCGCGCTGCTGGCCTACGGCGAGGTGGCCGCCTTCTACCGGCTCACCGACGAGGCCCGGATGGCGCCCGATCTGCGCGGGCGGATCTCGATGGCGGCCATGGCCGCCGCCGAGATGGGCCACTTCGAGTTGCTGCGCGAAGCCCTGGATCGACGCGGTGTCGACGTGGTGGAGGCGATGTCGAAGTACGTCAGCGCCCTGGACAACTACCACCGGCTGACCATGCCCAGCACCTGGCTGGAGGCACTGGTCAAAACCTATGTCGGTGACGCGCTGGCCGCCGACTTCTACCTGGAGATCGCCGACGGACTGCCGGACGAGGCCGCCGACGTGGTGCGTGCCGTGCTCGCCGAGACCAAGCACTCCCAGTTCGTCGTCGAGGAGGTGCGCGGCGCGGTCACGACCAGCGCCAAACAGCGCAGCCGGCTGGCGCTGTGGTCGCGCCGCCTGCTCGGCGAGGCCATCACGCAGGCGCAGTACGTGTTGGCCGACCACGATGAACTCGTCGACCTGGTGGTGACCGGGCCTGCCGGGTTGACCCACCTGGCCGCCTTCTTCGACCGGGTACAGCGCACCCACGACGAACGCATGCGCGAGCTGGGACTGGCCTAGCTGCGCCGCCGCCGTCGTTATCGCCGAGGGCGAACAGCCGGTGCGCACCAACCGCACGTCCGTCCATTAGCCTGCTTAGCAACGCCCACCGCGAAACGAAAGGGGCCGGCGTGGAGGTCAAGATCGGGGTCACCGACAGTGCGCGCGAACTGGTCATCAACAGCTCGCAGACGCCAGACGAGGTCGAGAAACTGGTCTCCGCCGCGCTGGGGAAGGACGCGGCGCTGCTGGCCCTGACCGACGAGAAGGGCCGTCGCTACCTGGTGCAGGCCGCCAAGATCGCCTACGTGGAGATCGGCGTCGCCGACAGCCGCCGGGTCGGTTTCGGGATCGGCACGGACGCCGCTAGCGCATAAGCGGCACGTGTGACAGCCCGCCCCAGGCGAATGCCACCGTGCCGTCGATGGCGTCCTCTTTGGAGATCGGGCGGTCGCTGTCCAGCCAGTATCGGGCGCAGTCCACGCTGATCGCCACCAAGCCCACCGCGACCATCCGCGAGCGGTGCGGGTCCAGGCCGGAGTCGTGGCTGACCAGGTCGAAGACCGCGTCGATGCAGGACTCGGTCGCAACGCGCACCTGGACCGCCACCTGCGGTTCGGCGACGTTGTCGTTCTCGAAGATCAGCCGGTAACCCTGGCCGTCGTGCTCGATGAAATCGAAGAACGCCTGAACCGCCGACCGCACCCGCTGGCGGTTGTCGGTGGTTGTCCGCAGTGCCTGCCGCACACCGGACACCAAGTTCTCCACGTGCCGGGCCAGCACCGCCAGGTACAGCTCCAGCTTCGAGGCGAAGTGCTGGTAGAGGATCGGTTTGCTGACACCGGCACGGTCGGCGATCTCGTCCATGCCGGCGGCGTGGTAGCCGCGGTCGACGAACACCTCACTGGCGGCGATCAGCAGCTGGCCACGGCGCTCGTCGCGGGGCAGTCGACTGCCCCGACGGCCACCGGTTGCTGGTGCCTTGTTGCCGCCCGAGCTGCGCCCGGCCGACTTTGCGGCGTCGCGCTCAGCCGTGTCGATCGGTTTGCTCATCGACTCCTCAATCCGAATTCGGCCGACCGCCGGACATGGTCATTCGGCGGCCGGTGCGTGACAGCGAGACTACGCGCCGTAACCGTCAGACCCGCCAGCGACATCCGGCAATCCCGCGTCGAGGGTGTTCGGGGCGCCCCGGCCGCCCCCTGATGGCGCGGCGAAGAGTCCCAGCTCGTGGTGCTTGTGCCATCCTGGGACGGTGACCTACGACCCGGGGCGGCACGGCGGTCGAACCCCGGTGCTTCGGGATCGTTTCCGCGAACCGCTGCGCGCCCAGCGTGACCCCCTCGCCGCCGGCGCCGGACGGCTGCGCTCCGACCGCGACATTCACCGGCAGTGGCGCAAGCAGAGCTGGCTGGGCAGGTTCGTGTCCACCTATGGTTGGCGAGCCTACGCACTCCCGGTGCTGATGGCGTTGACCGTGGTCGTGGTCTACCAGACGGTGACCGGCACCGGGGTGCGCACCCGCGCCGTCGACGAAGCGGTCCAGGGGCCGCCGACGATCGGCTCGGCCGGCACCTCGATCATCGGTGCGCCGCCGCGGGGCCTCACCGAATTCGACGTCAACCTCCCGACCGGGATCCTGCCCGACGGCGGGCCGTTCACCGAGTCCGGTGACATGACGTGGCACCTCATCCCGGGGACCGAACCGGCGTTCGGTCACGGCACCGAGAAGGTGTTCGCCTACACCATCGAGGTGGAGAACGGCATCGACACGGCAGCGTTCGGCGGCGACGAGGCGTTCGCCCGGATGGTCGACCAGACGTTGCGCAACCCCAAGGGGTGGACACACACACCACAGATCGGTTTCGTCCGGGTGGACGCCACCAGTGGGGTCGTTCCCGACTTCCGCATCTCGCTGACCTCGCCGATGACGGTCCGGGAGGGCTGCGGCTACGAGATTCCGTTGGAAGCGTCCTGCTACAACCCGTCGTACGGGGCGAAGTCGGAGCCGAGGGTGTTCATCAACGAGGCCCGCTGGGTGCGTGGCGCGGTGCCGTTTCAGGGCGACATCGGCTCCTATCGGCAGTACCTGATCAACCATGAGGTCGGGCACGCCATCGGGTATCAGCACCACGAACCGTGCGACAAGCAGGATGGGCTGGCTCCGGTGATGATGCAGCAGACGTTCGGCACCTCCAATGAGGACGCCTCGAAGTTCGACCCGGACTGGGTCAAGCCCGACGGCAAGACCTGCCGGTTCAATCCGTGGCCGGCGCCGATCGCCTGACCCGACCGGGTCCGCTGTGGGGAAGCTTCGCGGGTCGATTGTCGTTGATCCCAGCGACTGCTGTGATGGTTGGCGAAGGCGATTTTGAGGAGACTGTTCGGTGTCGATGTCACTGCCGCCGCTGGTTGAGCCGGCCGGCGAGCTGACCGGGGACGAGGTTGCGCGCTACAGCCGTCACCTGATCATCCCGGACGTGGGCGTGGACGGGCAGAAGCGTCTCAAGAACGCCCGGGTGCTGGTGATCGGCGCAGGCGGGTTGGGCGCGCCCACGTTGCTGTACCTGGCGGCCGCGGGGGTGGGCACCATCGGGATCGTCGACTTCGACGTGGTCGAGGAATCGAATCTGCAGCGCCAGGTCATCCACGGGGTCTCTGACATCGGCCGGCCCAAGGCCGAAAGCGCCCGCGACTCGATCAAAGCCGTCAACCCGCTGGTGGACGTCCGCCTGCACCAGGTGCGGCTGGCGCCGTCCAACGCTGTCGAGCTGTTCGAGTCCTACGACCTGATCCTGGACGGCACCGACAACTTCGCCACCCGCTACCTGGTCAACGACGCCGCGGTGCTGGCGCACAAGCCGTATGTGTGGGGTTCGATCTTCCGCTTCGAGGGGCAGGTCTCGGTGTTCTGGGAGGACGCACCGGACGGCCCGGCCGGTGAGAAGCGGGGCCTGAACTACCGGGATCTGTATCCCGAGCCGCCGCCGCCCGGGATGGTGCCGTCGTGCGCCGAGGGCGGCGTGCTGGGCATTCTGTGTGCGTCGATCGGGTCGGTGATGGGCACCGAGGCCATCAAGCTGATCACCGGAATCGGACAGTCGCTGCTGGGTCGCCTGATGGTCTACGACGCACTGGAGATGAGCTACCGCACCATCGCGATCCGCAAGGATCCGTCCACGCCGAAGATCACCGAGTTGGTCGACTACGAGGCGTTCTGCGGGGTGGTTTCGGACGAAGCCGCTGATGCGGTCGCGGACTCCACCATCACCCCGCGCCAGCTGCGTGAACTGCTGGACTCCGGCCAGGAGTTGGCGCTGATCGACGTGCGAGAGCCGGTGGAATGGCAGATCAACCGCATTGAGGGCGCCCGGCTGGTCCCGCAGTCGACGATCGACTCCGGCGAGGGGCTGGCCAGCCTGCCGCAGGACCGGATGTCGGTGCTGTACTGCAAGACCGGCATCCGCTCCGCCGAGGTGCTGTCCACCCTGAAGAAGGCCGGCTTCGCCAACGCCGTGCACCTGCAGGGCGGAATTGTGGCGTGGGCCAAGCAGATGCAGCCCGACATGGTCATGTACTAGCGGGGGCATGTACTAGGCGGTTCAGGTACTGGCCGGCGGTGCGTATCTCGTCGGCGTCGGCGCGTCGACCAGCGGCGAGGCTCCCGGGTGAGCCCGCGATCACCACATAGTCTGACGGGGTGACTGCCGATCCGCCGCCCGAACACGTGTTGGCGACGTTCGGGCTTCGCAGTGTGCAACCCGTCCCGCTCGGCGCCGGTTGGGAAGACGGCTGGAAATGCGGGGAGGTGGTGCTGTCGATGGTCGCCGACCATGCCCGGGCGGCCTGGTCGGCAAAGGTGCGCGAGACCCTGTTCGCCGACGGCATCCGGCTGGCCCGTCCGGTGCGCTCCACCGACGGACGCTATGTGGTGTCGGGTTGGCGCGCGGACACCTTCGTCGCCGGCAGCCCCGAACCCCGTCATGACGAGGTGGTGTCGGCCGCCGTCCGCCTGCACGAGGCGACCTCCAAGATGGAGCGGCCACGGTTCCTCACCCAGGCGCCGGTGGCGCCGTGGGCCGACGTCGACGTGTTCATCGCCGCCGACCGAGCCGCGTGGGAAGACCGGCCGTTCGCGTCCCTGCAGCCCGGCGCCCGGCTGGCCCCGGGTTCGGTGGACGGCCAGCGCTCCATCGACCTGATCAACCAGCTCGCCACCCTGCGCAAGCCGACCAAGAGCGCCAGCCAGTTGGTGCACGGCGACCTCTACGGCACGGTGCTGTTCTCCGGGGCCGCGGCGCCCGGAATCACCGACATCACCCCCTACTGGCGACCGGCCTCCTGGGCGGCCGGTGTGGTGGTGGTGGACGCCCTGTCGTGGGGCGACGCCGACGACGGACTCATCGAACGGTGGGAGACACTGCCCGAGTGGCCGCAGATGTTGTTGCGCGCGTTGATGTTCCGGCTCGCGGTGCATGCGTTGCACCCTCGGTCGACGGCTGAGGCCTTCCCTGGGCTGGCGCGCACCGCGGCGCTGGTGAGGTTGGCGCTGTAGCGGTCAGAACCGGTGCCGCGTGGCGCGCAAGTCCACCTTGCCGTCGTCGGCCAGTACTCCTTCGGCGCGAAGCCGTGCCAGCTGCTCGGTGTGCAGATGCGCCGCCGGCCGTCCGGACGCTGGGATCACCCGGTGCCAGGGCAGGTCGGCGCCGTCGATCCGCAGAATCCAGCCGACCGTGCGGGCGTTGGAAAGCCCTGCGGCGGCGGCGATGTCACCGTAGGTGGCGACTCGGCCGGCCGGGATGCCGATGATCAGTGCGCGCACCCGCTCGACCTGCTCGTCGGTGACCGCCGCCATGGATCCGCTCCTAGCGCCGGGCCAGCTGTGTGCGGATAACGGCGGCCGCCTCGGCCGGGTGGGCCTGGTCCACCATGTGATTGCAATCCAGGTCCGCCAGGTGGAAATTCGGGCCCAGCCGGGTCCGCAGACCATCGATGAGAGCTTCTTCGACATACGGTGGCGAGGTGCGGGTGGCCCGCACCAGCGTGGTCGGCGTCGAGTGGGGGAGCACGATCGGCCGCGCCAGCTCACTCCAGTACGACATCACCGCGGGCACGCTGATCCGCCAGCCGACTCGCCCGGTCGGCAGGGCGATCAGATGCTCGTCGAGTTCGATATCGAGCAGCTCGGGATCCACATCGGACCACGCGCCGTTCTCCTTCTCGGCACGCGCCTCGGCGGCATCGGGGTAGTCGGGGGAGGCCAGCATCGCGGCGGCGATCGTTGCCATCCACTCACCGTCCAGACCGATCGCCGGATCGAGCAGGACCAGTGCGTTGACCAGGTCGGGCCGGGCCGCGGCCAGATGCAGCGCGATCGCCCCGCCGAAGGAATGGGCAACCACCGGGACGGGGCCGTCGGCGGTGCCCTCCAGCAGCGCCGCCAACGCCGTGACGTTGGCGTCGATGGTCCACGGGGCCGCCCACGATGAGTGCCCGTGGCCGATCAGGTCTGGTGCGGCGACGGCGATATCGGGCAGGTGCTCGGCCACGTACCGCCAGCGGGCCCCATGACCGGTCAGCCCGTGTACCGCAAGCAACCCCACCGGACCGTCCGGGCCGTAACGGTGGACGTGCAGTCGATGACCGGGATTCACCCGTTGATGGTGCCAGCCGCGCCCGGGTTGTCAGAGGGCAGTGCTGTTATAGGCGGCATGACGCAGCACTGGGGATCGCACGCCGGGCAGGTAGCCGCGGCGCTCGACCCGCGTGCTCGTGGCCTGCTGCAGGTGCGCGGCGGGCCGGGCACCGGAAAGACCAGCCTGCTGATCGAGGTGGCCTCCGCTCACGTCGCCGCCGGTACCGACACGAATACGGTGCTGCTGCTGACAGGGGCGGGCCGGCTTCCGGCAGCGGTCCGCGGCGCGCTGACCGCGACGGTGCTGGCCGCGGACGGCCAGACGGTGGGCGGCACGATCCGGGAGCCGCTGATTCGCACCGTGCACGGCTATGCGTTCGCAGTGCTGCAGCGTGCCGCGCGGCGGGCTGAGGCCACCCCGCCCCGCCTGGTCACCGGGGCCGAGCAGGACAGCGTCATCCGCGAGCTGCTGGCCGGTGACGGTTTCGGCGCCTGGCCGGCGTCGCTACACGCGGCGCTGGGCACCGACGGTTTCGCCACCGAGCTGCGGAACCTGATGGCCCGCTGCGCCGAACGCGGTGTCGACCCGGCGCAGCTGGTCAAGCTGGGCAAGCGGTGCCGGCGTCCGGAGTGGACGGCCGCGGGCCGGTTCGCCCAGCAGTACGAGCAGGTGATGCTGCTGCGTGCCGCCGTCGGCACCGCGGCACCGCAGGCCACCACGCCGGCGCTGGGCGCCGCCGAGTTGGTCGGGGCGGCGTTGGAGGCACTCGCCGCCGACCCCGAGCTGCTGGTCGACGAACGCAGCCGGATCCGGCTGTTGCTGGTCGACGATGCCCAGCAGCTCGACCCACAGGCAGCCCGGCTGGTGCGCGTGCTCGCCGCCGGAGTGCAGCGCACCGTGATCGCCGGTGACCCGGATCAGGCGGTCTACGGATTCCGCGGGGCCGAACCCACCGCGTTGTTGGGTGACGACCGAGCGGCCGGTGACGCCGCCAACCCGGTGCTGAACCTGACGACGTCGCATCGGTGCGCGCCGGCGGTGGCCCGGGCCATCAGCACCGTCGCCGGACGCCTGCCCGGCCTCAGCGCCACCCGGCGGCTCGAGGGAACCGGGCCCGAATCCGGGTCGGTGGTGGTGCGCACCGCGGCCACCGGCCACGCCGAGGCCACCTTGATCGCCGACACCCTGCGCCGCGCCCACCTGATCGAGGGGGTGCCGTGGTCGCAGATGGCGGTGATCGTCCGATCGGTGCCGCGGGCGGCGAGTCGCCTGCCCCGCACCCTGGCCGCCGCCGGCGTTCCGGTGACGCTTCCGGTCGACGGCGGGCTGCTGTCCGAGCAGCCGGCGGTGGCCGCCCTGCTGACCGTGCTGGAATGCACGGCCGGCGGTGTGGACGGAGATCGGGCGCTGGCACTGCTCACCGGACCGATCGGGCGGGTGGACCCGATCGCACTGCGGCAGCTTCAGCGCGCGCTGCGCCGCGGCACCGCCCGCCCGGAAGCGTCGGCGGAATCGCGTGACGGGCTGGCGGCGGTGCTGTCCGAGGTCGCCGGCCCCCTGCCTGCCGCTCACACCCGCTCGCTGCGCAGGGTGCGCGCGGTGCTGCGGGCCGCGGCTCGCAGCCATGCCGAGGGCCGCGACCCGCACTACACGCTGTGGCAGGCCTGGAATCGGTCCGGGCTGCAGCAACGCTGGGTGTCGGCAGCCGAGCGCGGCGGCCCGGCGGGCGCGGCGGCCGGCCGCGATCTGGACGCCGTGACGGCGCTGTTCGACCTCGCCGAGCAGTACGCCACGCGCACCGCCGGTGCCACCGTGGCGGGTCTCATCGAGTACGTCACCGCCATGCAACTGGTGGCGCCGCACGCCGAGCCCGCTGCGGGCGCCGAGGCGGTCGGTGTGCTCAGCGCGCACGCCGCGCTGGGACGCGAGTGGGACCTGGTGGTCATCGCCGGGGTGCAGGAAGGGCTGTGGCCCAACACCGTTCCGCGCGGCGGCGTGCTGGGCACCCAACGGCTGCTGGACACCCTGCACGGCTTCGGTGAGGAGGTCTCGGCCCGCGCGCCGCTGCTGGCCGAGGAACGGCGGTTGCTGGTCGCGGCGATGGGCCGGGCCCGCACCCGGCTGGTGGTCACCGCGGTCGACGGGGAGGGCGATGCCGGCGGCGATGAGCAGATCCCGTCGGAATTCCTCACCGAGTTGGCTACCTGCACCACCGGCGACGGCGCCGCCCGGGTTCCGACACCGCCGGTGGTGGCCCCGCCGGTGCTGTCGGCATCCGGGCTGGTCGGACGGCTGCGGGCCGTGGTCTGCGCCCCCGAAGGCGCGGTGGAGGATTTCGAACGGGCTGACGCCGCAACACAATTGGCGAGACTGGCCCGGGCCGGGGTGCCCGGGGCCGACCCGGACACCTGGCATGGCACCACCCCGGTCAGCACCGATGAACCGTTGTGGCGCAGCGGTGCCGGGCAGGTCGTCACTCTGTCACCCTCGGCCCTGCAGAGTCTGCTGGACTGCCCGCTGCGCTGGCTGACCGAACGGCACGGCGGGAGCGACGGCCGTGACCTGCGCTCGACGATCGGATCGGTGATGCATGCCCTGGTGGCCGAATCGGCGGGCAGCCGCGAACAGCTGCTGGCCGAGTTGGACCGGGCGTGGCAGCAATTGCCGTTCGACTCGCAGTGGTATTCGGCCAACGAGCGTGACCGGCACCGCACCATGCTCGAAACGTTCCTGGAATGGCGGGCGGCAACTCGAGGTGAGCTCACCGAGGTCGGCACCGAAGTCGCGTTCGACGGGGTGATCGACGCCGGTGACGGGGTTCGGTTGCGCGGCAGGATCGACCGGATCGAACGAGACGCCGCCGATCGGCTGGTGGTGGTGGACGTCAAGACGGCCAAGACTCCGGCGAGCAAGGACGACGCACAACAGCACGCGCAGCTGGCCGTGTACCAGTTGGCGGTCGAGGCGGGCCTCCTCGGAGCCGATGAGCAGCCCGGCGGCGGCCGGTTGCTCTACCCGGCCAAACCCGGGGCGGGTGGCGCCACCGAGCGTGCACAGGACCCACTGACCACCGAATCCGGTGGTCGGTGGCGGGACCGCATCGCGGAGGCCGCCGCGGCCACCGCCGGGCCGGCCTTCACCGCGCGGGTCAACGATGGTTGCCGGCACTGCCCGGTCCGGCCGATCTGCCCGGCCCACAACGGGGGTGGCGCATGACGAACCGCTACGACCCCGCGGAGTTGGCGGCCGCACTCGGGCTGCACCAGCCCACCGACGAGCAGACCGCGGTCATCGCCGCGCCACCGGGCCCGATGGTGGTGATCGCCGGCGCCGGCGCGGGGAAGACCGAGACGATGGCGGCCCGGGTGGTGTGGTTGGTCGCCAACGGCTACGCCGACCCCGGCCAGGTGCTGGGGCTGACGTTCACCCGCAAGGCCGCCGGTCAGCTGCTGCGCCGGGTCCGCTCCCGGCTGGCCCGGCTGGCCGGCGCCGGTCTACTCATCCCCGAACCGCACAGACCCGGCGGTGCCGGACCTGATGCCGCACCTGCGGCTCCCACGGTCAGCACCTACCACGCATTCGCCGGTGCGCTGCTGCGCGAACACGGGCTGCTGCTCGGGATCGAACCCGACACCCGGCTGCTCACCGAGACCGGGCTGTGGCAGCTGGCCTTCGACGTGGTCAGCGGCTATCCCGGCGAACTGCGCACCGACCGGGATCCCGCCGCGGTCACCTCGACGGTGCTGCGCCTGGCCGGACAGCTCGCCGAGCATCTGGTGGACACCGACGCGCTGCGCCATACCCACCTGGAGTTGGAGCGGCTGGTCCATACGCTGCCACCCGGCCCGCGCCAGCGCGCCGAACCCAACCAGTCGCTGCTGAAAATGCTGGACACGCAGACCGAACGCGCCGAATTGGTGCCGCTCATCGACGCCCTGCACCAGCGGATGCGGGCGGAACGGGTGATGGACTTCGGCGCCCAGATGGCCACCGCCGCCCGGCTCGCGTTGGCCGGCGACACCGTCGGCGCCCGGCTGCGCGCCACCTACCGGGTGGTGCTGCTCGACGAATACCAGGACACCGGTCATGCGCAGCGCATCGCATTGTCGGCGCTGTTCGGGAATGGAGCCGACGACGGCCTGGCGCTGACCGCGGTGGGTGACCCGATCCAGTCGATCTACGGCTGGCGGGGCGCCTCGGCGACCAACCTGCCCCGCTTCGCCACCGACTTCCCGCTCTCCGACGGCACCCCCGCGCCCACATTGGAGCTACGGACCAGCTGGCGCAACCCGCCAGAAGTGCTGCACATGGCCAATGAGATCTCCGCGGAGGCACGCCAGCGCTCCGTCACGGTGCAATCGCTTCGGCCGCGCCCGGACGCGCCGCCGGGCGATGTGCGGCTCGCGCTGCTGCCCGACGTGACCGCCGAACGCGAGTGGGTCGCCGAGGCGATACAGCAGCGTTATCAGCAGGCCGCCGCAGACGGTGTCGCCCCGCCGACCGCCGCGGTGCTGGTGCGCCGCAACGCCGACGCCGCGCCGCTCGCCGAGGCGATCCGGGCTCGCGGTGTCCCGGTAGAGGTGGTGGGGTTGGCCGGACTGCTCTCCATACCGGAGGTCGCCGACCTGGTGGCGATGTTGCGGATGGTCGCCGAACCGACCGCCGGCGCCGCCGCGATCCGGGTGCTGACCGGGGCGCGGTGGCGGCTCGGCGCCGCCGACCTGGCCGCATTGTGGCGGCGGGCAGTCGAGTTGGCCCGGCCCGAGCACCCGGCGCAGACGGGCTCGGCCACCGAGATCGCCGCGCAGGCCGGACCCGATGCCGACACCGCGTGCCTGGCCGACGCACTGGCCGATCCCGGACCCGCCGAACGTTATTCGGCCGCCGGACATCAGCGCATCGTCGCACTGGCCGAGGAGCTGACCCTGCTGCGCGGCCACCTGTGGCATCCGCTGCCCGACCTGGTCGCCGAGGTGCGCCGGGTGCTCGGTCTGGACGTCGAAGTGCGCGCCGCGCAGCCGGTGACGGTGGGCGCGGCCGGCATCGAGCAACTCGACGCGTTCGCCGATGTGGTCGCCGGTTACGTCGAGGGGGCCGGGGGATCGGCATCGCTGCCGGGCCTGCTGGGTTACCTGGACGCGGCCGCCGAGGTGGAGAACGGGCTGGCGCCGGCCGCACCCGTGGTCGCCGCCGACCGGGTCCAGATCCTCACCGTGCACGCCGCCAAGGGCCTGGAGTGGCAGGTGGTGGCGGTACCACACCTGGTCGCCCGGGTGTTTCCCTCGACAGCGTCGCGACGCAGTTGGCTGTCCGATGCCGCTGAACTGCCGCCGCTGCTGCGCGGCGACCGGGCCGAACTCGGTGGCGACATTGTTGGAGGCGTTCCGATTCTTGACACCGACCAGGTCACCCACCGAAAGCAGCTGTCCGACATCATCTCTGAGCATCAGCGCCGGCTGGACCAGCGTCGAGTCGACGAAGAGCGTCGCCTGCTCTACGTCGCGGTCACCCGCGCCGAGGACAGCCTGCTGGTCTCCGGCTACCACTGGGGCGTCGGCGAGACCAAACCGCGCGGCCCGTCGGAATTCCTGCTCGAACTCAAGGCCGTCATCGACGACTCGGCCGCCGCCGGGACACCCAGCGGGACCATCGAGCACTGGGCGTCGGCACCGGCAAGTGGTGATCCAAACCCACTGTCCGACAACGCGGCCGAAGCCGTCTGGCCCGCCGACCCGCTGGCCGGACGGCGCGGCGACGTCGAGCGCGGTGCGGCACTGGTCGCGGCAGCACTGGCCGTCGGCGAGCCGACGGAGGGTCCGCAGCCTGCCGGCTTGGGGACCGGCTCATGGTCCGTCGAAGTCGATGCGCTGCTGGCCGAGCGAGCCCTGGCTGCCGCGCAGCCGGACCGGCTGCTGCCCGCCCAGGTGTCGGTGAGCAACCTGGTCGAGTTGAGCCGTGACCCGGCCGGTGCGGCGCAGCGGTTGACCCGCCGTCTCCCGAACCGACCCGACCCGCATGCGTTGTTGGGCACCGCGTTTCACGAGTGGGTGCAGCGCCTCTACGGCGCCGAGCGGCTGTTCGAACTCGACGACCTGCCTGGCGCGGCCGATGCCGACACGGCCCGGGCTGACGCGCAGGAACTGGCCGCGCTCCAGGAGTCGTTCCTGGCTTCGCCGTGGGCGGCACGCACCCCGACCGCTGTCGAGGTCCCCTTCGAGATGGCCGTCGGTCAGACCCTGGTTCGGGGCCGCATCGACGCGGTGTTCGCCGAGCCGGACGGCGGCGTCACCGTGGTCGATTGGAAGACCGGCGCCGTGCCGGACGGACCCGAGGCCCGACAGCACGCCACCGTCCAGCTCGGCGTGTACCGGCTGGCCTGGTCGGCGCTGACCGGCTGCCCGCAGTCGCAGGTGCGGGCCGCCTTCCACTACGTGCGCGCCGGCACCACCGTCGTACCCGATGAGCTGCCCGATCTGACCGTGCTCGCCGCACTGCTCAGCCGTTGACCACGGGTGTGGTTACAGTGGGTCCGTGCGTCAGGCTGACCGATGACCGCCCACCGTGGCAGGAGCTAGCTGGCGGCGGTTGCGTCGGCTCGACGAGTCGCTGACCGCCCAACCCTCCCACGCACTCGTCGGCGTGCTGCGCATCCCGCAAGGGCAGTCCAGCCCCGGTCGCATCGTCTACAAGCGAAGCCTCATCGCGCTGGCGGCACTGGTGGTCTCCTCGCTGCTCGTCTACGTGGACCGCGACGGCTACCAGGACGTGCAGGGCGACCGACTGACCTTCCTGGACTGCCTCTACTACTCGGCGGTGACACTGTCGACCACCGGGTACGGCGACATCACGCCCGTCACCGAGTTCGCCCGCATGATCAACGTCCTGGTCATCACTCCGCTGCGGATCGCCTTCCTGATCCTGCTGGTCGGAACGACCGTGGAGGCGTTCACCGAGACCTCCCAGCAGGCGTACCGGATTCAGCGTTGGAGGAAGAGAGTGAAAGACCACACCATCGTGATCGGCTACGGCACCAAGGGGAAGACCGCGATCGCCGCGATGCTCGGCGACGACGAGACCACCCCGAGTGACATCGTCGTGGTGGACAACGACAAGGCCGTCCTCGACCGCGCCAAGGCCGCCGGGCTGGTGACGGTCGACGGTGATGCGACCCGCTCGGATGTGCTGCGGCTGGCCAGCGCCCAGCGCGCGGCGGCGATCGTGGTGGCCACCGGCTCGGATGCCACGGCGGCACTGGTCACCTTGACCGCCCGCGAGATCGCTCCCCAGGCCACCATCGTGGCGGCCATCCGGGAAGCCGAGAACCAGCACCTGCTGGAGCAGTCCGGCGCCAATTCGGTGGTGGTGTCCTCTGAGACCGCCGGGCGGCTGCTCGGCATCGCCACGACCACGCCCAACGTGGTCGAGATCATCGAGGATCTGCTCACCCCGGACGCCGGTTACGCCATCGCCGAGCGGGAGGTGGAGCGCAACGAGGTCGGCGCATCGGCCAAGCACCTCAACGAGATCGTGCTCGGCGTGGTTCGGGAAGGCCGACTGCTGCGGCTGGACGCCCCGGAAGTGGACGCCATCGAGGACGGCGACCGACTGCTCTACGTCCGAGCGACGGGCAGCCAGTGAGCTTCCGGCTGCGCGAGGTGCCCCTGCTGTCACGGGTCGGGGCCGACCGGGCCGACCAGTTGCGCACTGACACCGAGGCGGCGGTCGCCGGCTGGTCGGCCGCGGCGCTGGTGCGGGTGGATCCGCGAAACCAGGTGCTGGTCGCCGATGGCCGGGTGGTGCTGCATGACGCCGCCGGACTCGGCGACACCCCGCCACCGGATGCGGTGTTCCTCGGCCGCATCGGGGACGGCCGGCATGTCTGGGCGATCCGCAGCGCGCTGCAGGCCCCGCCGGACTCCGACGTCACCGTGCTGGACCTGCGTGCGACCGGCAACATCTTCGACGACGCCAGTGCCCAGCTGGTGTCCTCGGCGATCGCACTGCTGAATTGGCATGAGAGCGCACGGTTTTCCCCAGTCGATGGCACCCCGACCAAGTCGGCGCGCAGCGGGTGGGCGCGAACCAACCCGCTCACCGGAGCCGAGGAGTTCCCGCGGATCGATCCCGCGGTGATCTGTCTGGTGCACGACGGCGCCGACCGGGTGGTGCTGGCCCGCCAGCACAACTGGCCGGTTCGGATGTTCTCGCTGTTGGCGGGATTCGTCGAAGCCGGCGAGTCGTTCGAGGCCTGCGTGGTCCGTGAGGTCCACGAAGAGGTCGGTTTGTCCGTGCGCGACGTCAGCTACCTGGGTAGCCAACCTTGGCCGTTCCCGAGGTCGCTGATGGTCGGCTTCCATGCCGTCGCCGACCCGGGCGAGGAGTTCGTCTTCAGCGACGGCGAGATCACCGAGGCCAACTGGTTCACCCGCGAGGAGGTGCGGGCCGCGCTGGCAGCCGGGGCCTGGGACGGCGGCAACGCCGACGCGAAACTGCTGCTGCCCGGGTCGATCTCGATCGCCCGGACGATCATCGAGTCTTGGGCAGAACAGGCCTGATCGTCCGCGCGGGCGACAGGCTCAGCCGGCGAGCTGCTCCAATTTCTTCTTGACCTCACGCCCGGTCGGGTTCGTCATGGTCGAGCCGTCGGCGAAGCGCAGCGTCGGGACCGTCCGGTTACCGCGGTTGGCGGAGGCGACGAACTCCGCGGCGGCCGGGTCGGATTCGATGTCGACCTCGTCGTAGGCGATGTCGAAGTTCTTCAGCGCGGCCTTGAGCTGGCGGCAGTAGCCGCACCATTGGGTGGTGTACATCACGAGCGGCGAATTGCTGTCGGTCATAGCTGTTCAAACTAGTCGCTGACGACGCCGGGCCGCTCGCGGCCGGGCGTCAGGGGCTCCTGCCAAGATGGACACCATGGCTGACCCGCTGATCGCCGCCCTGGACGACGAGCAGCGTGCTGCCGTGCTGGCGCCGCGCGGACCGGTGTGCGTGCTGGCCGGCGCCGGGACCGGCAAGACCCGCACCATCACCCACCGGATCGCCCAGCTGGTGGCGGGTGGTCACGTGGCACCCGGGCAGGTGCTGGCGGTGACGTTCACCCAGCGCGCCGCCGGGGAGATGCGCTCCCGGCTGCGCGCGCTGGGCGCCACCACGAATGCGGCCGCGGGGGTCGGCAGTGTGCAGGCGCTGACCTTCCACGCCGCCGCGCGCCGTCAGCTGCGCTACTTCTGGCCGCGGGTGGTCGGTGACACCTCCTGGGAGCTGTTGGACCGCAAGTTCGGGGTGGTGGCCCGCGCCGCCGGCCATGCCGGGCTGCGCCTGAGCAACGACGACGTGCGCGACGTGGCCGGCGAGATCGAGTGGGCCAAGGCGTCCCTGATCGGGCCGGAGCAGTATCCCGAGGCCGTCGCGGCCGCCGGCCGCGACACCCCGGTCGATGCCGCGCAGCTCGCCGAGGTCTACGCCGGGTATGAGGCGCTGAAGGTCCGCGGCGAAGTCACGATGCTCGACTTCGACGACCTGCTGCTGCACACCGCCGCCGCCATCGAGAACGACGCGGCGGTGGCCGCCGAATTCCGGGACCGCTACCGCTGCTTCGTCGTCGACGAATACCAGGACGTCACCCCGCTGCAGCAGCGGGTGCTGTCGGCCTGGCTGGGCCAGCGCGACGACCTGACCGTCGTCGGTGACGCCAACCAGACCATCTACTCGTTCACCGGCGCCTCCCCGCGCTACCTGCTCGACTTCACCCGCCGCTTCCCCGACGCCGCGCTGGTGCGGCTGGAACGCGACTACCGGTCCACCCCGGAGGTGGTGTCGCTGGCCAACCGGGTGATCGCCGCGGCCCGCGGGCGGGTGGCGGGCAGCAAGCTGAAGCTGATCGGTCAGCGCGAATCCGGCCCGACGCCCACCTTTCGGGAGCATCCCGACGAGGTCGCCGAGGCTACCGCGGTGGCCAAGTCGATCGCCCGGCTGATCGAGGGCGGCACCGCCGCGGCCGAGATCGCGGTGCTGTACCGGATCAACGCGCAGTCGGAGGTCTACGAGGAGGCGCTCACCGAGGCCGGTGTCGCCTACCAGGTGCGCGGGGGAGAGGGATTCTTCACCCGCCAGGAGATCCGCCAGGCGCTGGTGGCGTTGCAGCGGGCCGCGCAACGCGATACCGAGGGCCAGAGCCTGCCTGACGGCGGGTCGCCGCTGCCAGCGCTGGTGCGTGCCGTGCTGGAGCCGCTCGGCCTGACCGCCGAGCCGCCCACCGGCGCCCAGGCGCGCGAACGCTGGGAGGCCCTCGGCGCGCTGGCCGAACTCGTCGACGACGAAGTGGCCCAGCGCCCGGACCTGGACCTGCCTGCGCTGCTGGCCGAGCTGCGCATGCGCGCCGACTCCCGGCACCCACCGACCGTGCAGGGCGTCACGCTGGCCTCACTGCACGCCGCCAAGGGCCTGGAATGGGACGCGGTGTTCCTGGTGGGCCTCGCTGACGGCACGCTGCCGATCTCGCATGCCCTGGCGCACGGCCAGGACAGTGAGGCCGTCGAAGAGGAACGCCGGCTGCTCTACGTCGGAGTCACCCGGGCGCGCATCCACCTGGCGTTGAGCTGGGCGCTGGCCCGCGCCCCGGGCGGGCGTGCGTCGCGCAAGCCGTCCCGGTTTCTCAGCGGTATCGCGCCGCAGGCCGACGCCACCTCCTCGCCCAGCCGGCGCCGGGCGCGCGGTGCCCCGAAACACTGTCGGGTGTGCAGTAAGGCTTTGGCCACCCCGGCGGCCATCATGTTGAGCCGTTGCGAAACCTGTGCGGCCGACGTCGACACCGAGCTGCTGGTGGCGCTCAAGGACTGGCGGCTGCGCACCGCCGGCGAGCTGAAAGTACCCGCCTACATCGTCTTTTCCGACAACACTCTCACCGCGATCGCCGAGATGCTGCCTGTCGACGAGGCCGCCCTGGTCGCCATCCCGGGCATCGGCGCGCGCAAGCTGGAACAGTTCGGCTCCGATGTGCTCGAGCTGGTCCGCAACCGCGGCTGAGCTGCCGCCGGCGATAAATCGTTTGTGCGCCGCGACGCCGAGCCGCTAACCTCGAACATCATGACCACCCCGACTGCCATCGTCGTACGCGCGGCCGCTGCCGCGCGTGCCGCCGGCGCGCATGCCGCCGCTGCCGCGCGTGCCGCCGGCGCGCATGCCGCCGCGGCCGACGAGTCCGTGCATCGGGGTTTTGCCTAACGCTTTGTAGCTCAGCCACCCGATGGCCACGGACCCGCGTAGGGACCGTGGCCATTTTTTTCGTCGCTGTACCCGTCCATTCCCGCAGAAGACACCCGAGAGCAGGTGAGCACCATGAAGAACCGGCCGGAGCTGCCGTGCAACCGCGAGCCCGACCTGTGGTTCGCCGAGGACCCCGCGGACCTGGAGCGGGCCAAGCTGGCGTGCGGCGCCTGCCCGATCCGTCAGCAGTGCCTGGCGGTGGCGCTGCAGCGCGCCGAACCGTGGGGGGTGTGGGGCGGCGAGATCCTCGACCGCGGCGCCGTCATCGGCCGTAAACGGCCCCGCGGCCGGCCGCGCAAGCAGCCGGTCGCGGCGTGAGGGTCAGACCGAGGGCCCGACCGCTGCGCCGCTGTCGGGATCGGCGACAAAGCCCGGCACCAGTTCCTCGGACAACCGCTTGACCGGGACGTGCGCGTCGAGCTGACACATGATGGCCGTTGTCGAGGCGAGCACCCGCATCGGCATGGCCAGCTTCGGCGGCAGGTCCAGCTGCCGTGCGGTCTTGAGCTGCTCGACGGGCCGTTCCAGCTGCTTGCCGGCCATCCGCATCAGCCACTTGCGGCTGTAGTGGAAAACCTCGACTTCCACCGGCTCGACATACTGGCGCAGCATCTCGTCGATCTCGCGGATCGAGACCTCCTGGCCCTTCTGAATGAAGCCGCCCTGGCGCATCGCCGCAATGACGTTGTCGTAGTCGTCGTCGCGCGCGTAGCGGACCGCCGCGCCCAGCTCCGGCGGGAACCCGCCCGGCATCGGGGCGACCGCGCCGAAGTCGATGATGCCCATCTTGTTGCCGTCGATGAGCATGAAGTTGCCGGGGTGGGCGTCGCCGTGGATCAGCTCCAGCCGGCGCGCGGCGTCCCAGGTGAACTCGGCCAGCCGGGTGCCCATCAGGTCGCGCTGCTCGACGGTGCCGTTGCGGATGATCTCGGCCATGCCGACGCCGTCGATCCACTCCTGGATCACCGTCTTGGGGGCGCTGGCCACCACGTTGGGGACGACGAAGTGTGGGTGGCCGGCGTAGGCCTTGGCGAAGATGCGCTGGTTGTCGGCCTCGAGCCGGTAGTCCAGCTCCATCTCGGTGCGTTCGATCAGCTCGTCGACCACGCCCTGCACGTCGACGCCGGGTGCCAGCTGCTTGAAGACGCCGGTCAACCGCCGGATGGTCTTCAGGTCGGCACGCAGCGCCTCGTCGGCGCCCGGGTACTGGATCTTGACCGCCACCGGCCGGCCGTCGGCCCAGACGCCGCGGTGCACCTGGCCGATGCTGGCCGAGGCGACGGGCTCGTCGTCGAAGGAGCTGAATCGCTCACGCCATTTGGTGCCCAGCTGGGCGTCGAGCACCCGGTGCACCTTGTCCGCCGGCAGCGGCGGGGCGTCCTTCTGCAGCTTGGTCAGCGCCTCCCGGTAGGGCTCGCCGAACTGCTCGGGGATGGCCGCCTCCATCACCGACAGGGCCTGCCCGACTTTCATGGCACCGCCCTTGAGCTCACCGAGGACGGTGAACAGCTGGTTAGCGGCCTTCTCCATGAGCTCGGCGGTGACGTCGTCTTTCGACTTGCCGGTCAGCCGTTTTCCCAGGCCCAGCGCTGCTCGACCGGCAAAGCCGACCGGCAGGGTGGCCAGCTTCGCGTTGCGCGCCACGCTCCCACGCTTTATTTCTGACACGTGTCCATCATCCATGACGGTGTTGTGTCGCCGGTCACCGCGTAGCCAATCGCCGGGGCCGACTCGACATCAGCAATCACAAAGCGGGTGCCGGTTCCAGCGCCGCGTCAGGATCGACCCGGTGGACAGATCCACTTCCAGGGTGGCGTTCAGCGTCGGGGGTGGTGCCAGTTGCCGGCCCGCGGCCATCCCGCGCACCGCGGCGATCACCAGCTCGACCTGGCTCAGCGCCAGCGCGACCGTCGCCAGTACCGTGGCTCGGTCGGTGTGGGCGACGGTGTCGCGCAGCTGGGCGGCCAGTGCCGGCCAGGCGGCGTCCCGGTCGCGGCGATGCAGATCGGCGCACCCGAGGCAGCTGGTTCTCCCGGGCAGTACGAGGGGGCCGATCACACCGGTGCCGTCCCGCACCCGCACCGGTAGGTGCGGAACCCGCTCGGCGTGTAGTTCACGCACCAGCCTCGGCTCGGTGACCAGATAGTCCGACAGCACCACCAGATCGGTGCCGGCGGTGCTCACCACGGCGTGCGGGTGGCTGCTGCGCCGGACCACCGAACCCGAGCAGCGCAGCGATTCGACCAGCAGATCCGACAGCGGCCCGCGGCCGTGCACCCGCAGCGACGCCGCCCGGCGTGGTCGGGGGGTGCCGGTGTCGAGCACCGCGACGCGGGCCCGCACCAGCGCGGTGAGCAGGTCGTCGAGCTGGGCGGCGTCCACGGTGCCGTGCCGAGCGGCTTCGTGGCGCAGCTCGGCGACGGTGGACGGGGTCTGCATCGTTCGCAGCAGCGCGGCCAGCCCGGCCGGGCTCAGGCCCTGCGGCGGATGCACCAGCACCGCGCGCTGTGGGTCCCAGCCGACCTGTACCGGGCCGTCCGGGCGCAGCAACACCGGCAGCGCCGGGTCCAGGGCGTAGGCGGCTTGGGCGGTCACGCACCCGACACTGTCACGCCGAAGCGGTCGGCCCGATCAGTAATCCACAGGCCGGGCGGCTACTCGTCGGTCGAGTCGTCCGTGTTGCCGGCCTCACGTTGGAATTCGGCGATCGCCTGGTCGATGGCGGAGTCGATGCCGCTGGTGTCGCCGCCGATGATCCGGTCGATGAACGCGGCCGGGTCGTCGATATCGGCGGCCTCGGGCAACAGGTCGGGGTGCTGCCAGACCTGGTCGCGGGCGTCGATGCCGACGGCGTCGGTGAGCCGCTCCCACAGCACCGCGGCCTCGGCCAGCTTGCGGGGACGCAGTTCCAGACCGACCAGGGTGGCGAAGGTCTGCTCGGCCGGGCCGCCGGTGGCCCGGCGGCGGCGCAGCATCTCCGACAGTGCGGCGGTGCCCGGTATCCGGTCGCCCAGTGCCGCGGTCACCACCGTGCGCACCCAGCCCTCGATCAGGGCCAGCAGGGTCTCCAGGCGCTCCAGTGCGGCCAACTGTTCGGGCGTCGACTTGGGCTCGAACACCCCCTGATTGAGCAGTTCGGCCATGGCCGAAGGGTCGCCCATCGACATCGGGTCGAAACCCTGGGCCAGTTCCTCGATGCCGCGAATGTCGATCTTCATGCCCCGGGCGTAGGCCTCGACGGTGTTGAGCAGCTGGTTGGCCAGCCACGGCACGTGCGAGAACAACCGGTGATGCGCAGCCTCGCGCGCGGCCAGGAAGGTGACGATCTCGCTGCGCGGCTGTTCCAGGCCGGTGGCCAGTTCTTCGATGGCGCCGGGCAGCAGGGCAGCGGTTCCCTTGGGGCCCAAGGGGAGTCCGATGTCGGTCGAGGTGAGCACCTCTCCGGACAATCGGCCCAGCGCCTGGCCGAGTTGCGATCCGAACGCCATCCCGCCCATCTGCGACATCACCGACATCAGCGGACCGGCCATGCTCTTGGCCTCCTCGGGCAGCGCCGAGGCCCACACCGACGAAACCTGCTCGGCCATCGGGTCGCACAGTCGCTGCCAGGTGGCCATGGTGTGCTCCACCCAGTCCACCGGCGTCCACGCGACCGCGCCGGTGGTGCCCGCCGGCAACGACGTCACGCCGTTGAGCCAGGTCTCGGCCAGGTGCACCGCATCGCCGATCGCGGTGTTGGTCGAGGCGGTGACGGGCGCGACCGAGCCGATCGACTTGGCCGCGACCTGGCGGGCCAGGTCGTAGTTCACCGGCCCGGCCGGCCGGCCGCCGGCGGCGACGCGGCCGGCGCCGCTGAACATCTGACCGAGCTGGGTGAAGATCTGGCCCAGGTCGCCCATATTGAAAGCTCCCCCGGTTCCGAAGCCCATGCCGAACGGATCGCTCGGACCCGAGCCCGAACGGGGATCACGTCCCTCGGACCGCTCGCGGTCGGGGTCGTCCCCAGCAGAGAAACCGAAGGGCAGATCAGCCATACACCCAACGGTACCGACCGGTATTGGTCGACGCGCCACGCACGTCGCCAAAGCTCCGGGCCGTCGCCCCCGGACGGCGGCCGTTTACGATACGCGGGGTGAACAGGCGGATCCTGACGCTGTTGGCGGCGCTGTTGCCGATGGTCGTGTTCGGCGCACTGCTGGCGGTGGTGACGGTGCCCTTCGTGTCGCTGGGCCCGGGCCCCACCTTCGACACCCTCGGCATGGTCGACGGTAAGCAAGTCGTCGACATCCAGGGCACCCCGACGCACCCCACGACCGGGCACCTGAACATGACCACGGTGTCCCAGCGTGACGGGCTCACGCTGGGGGAGGCGTTGGCCCTGTGGCTGTCCGGCCGCGAGCAACTGATGCCCCGTGACCTGGTGTATCCGCCCGGCAAGTCCCGCGAAGAGGTCGACGAGGACAACAACGCCGACTTCCGGGCGTCCGAGCAGAGCGCCGAATACGCCGCCCTGGGCTACCTGCGTTACCCGTCGGCGGTGACGCTCGCCGATGTGCACGATCCGGGCCCGTCGGCAGGTGCGCTGCAGCGTGGTGACGCCGTGGACGCGGTCAACGGTCAACCCGTCTACACCGTGGAGCAGTTCACCGCGCGGCTGTCCGACACCAAGCCCGGCGACACGGTGGTCATCGACTACCGGCGCAAGAACGCCGCACCGGGAACGGCGCGGATTACGCTGGGAGAAAACAAGGACCGCGCCCACGGATTCATGGGTGTCTCGGTACTCGATGCGCCGTGGGCGCCGTTCACCATTGAGTTCAACCTCGCCAATATCGGCGGGCCCTCGGCCGGGCTGATGTTCTCGCTGGCCGTCATCGACAAGCTCACCACCGGTGAGCTGGCCGGGCCGAACTTCGTCGCCGGCACCGGCGTGATCAAGGCCAACGGCCAGGTCGAGCCGATCGGCGGGATCACCCACAAGATGATCGCGGCCCGTGAGGCCGGTGCGACGGTGTTCCTGGTGCCCGCCGACAACTGCTACGAGGCTCGATCTGACAACGCCGGGCTGCAACTGGTGAAGGTGGACAGCCTGGCCCGAGCGGTGGATGCGTTGAAGACCATCGCTGACGGAGGTCAGCCACCTTCCTGCTGAGATCCGGTTGGCTACAGTGGGCCCGTCAGGACAACCGACCTTAGGGAGCGTGGCCCGTGGGTATGCGACCCACCGCGAGGATGCCGAAATTGACCCCGCGTAGCCGGATCATGGTCGCAAGCGCGGTCACGGTGATCGTGCTGCTGCTGGTGGCGCCCCGGCTGATCGACGGTTACGTCGACTGGCTGTGGTTCGGGGAGCTGGGGTACCGGTCGGTGTTCGTCACGACATTGCTGACCCGTCTGATCGCGTTCGTGGTGGTGGGGCTGGTCGTCGGCGGGATCGTGTTCGCCGGGATGGCGATGGCGTTCCGGGTGCGGCCGGTGTTCGTACCCACGAACGGCGACAACGATCCGGTGGCGCGCTATCGCACCGCCGTGCTGTCGCGGCTGCGGCTGGTCGGATTCGGGATACCGGTGGCTGTCGGCCTGCTCGCCGGCATCGTCGCGCAGAGCTACTGGGTACGCATCCAGCTGTTCCTGCACGGCGGTGACTTCGGTATCGCCGATCCGCAGTTCGGCAAGGATCTCGGTTTCTACGCCTTCGACCTGCCGTTCTACCGGCTGGTGATCGGGCTGTTGCTGGTGACGCTGTTCTTGGCCACCCTGGCGAATCTGACGACGCACTACATCTTCGGCGGTATCCGGCTGTCCGGCCGGGCCGGTGCCCTGAGTCGCCCGGCGCGGATCCAGGTGGTCAGCCTGATCGGCACCCTGGTGCTGCTCAAGGCCGGGGCCTACTGGCTGAACCGTTACGAATTGCTCAGCCACACCCGTACCGGCAAGCCCTTCACCGGCGCCGGCTACACCGACATCAACGCGGTGCTGCCCGCCAAGATGATCCTGCTGGCGATCGCGTTGATCTGTGCGGTAGCGGTGTTCTCGGCGATTGTGCTGCGCGACCTGCAGATTCCGGCGATCGGCCTGGTGCTGTTGCTGCTGTCGTCGGTGATCGTCGGCGCGGGCTGGCCGCTGATCGTGGAGCAGTTCAGCGTCAAGCCCAACGCGGCGCAGAAGGAGAGCGAGTACATCTCGCGTTCGATCGCGGCAACCAGGCATGCCTACGGGTTGACCGAGGATGTGGTCACCTACCGTGACTACAGCGGCGATGCGCGGGCGACCGCCGCGCAGGTGGGCGCCGACGCGGCCACCACGTCGAACATCCGGCTGCTGGACCCGACCATCGTCAGTCCCGCGTTCACCCAGTTCCAGCAGGGCAAGAACTTCTACTTCTTCCCCGATCAGCTCACCATCGACCGTTACCGGGACAAAGACGGCCAGCTGCGCGACTACGTCGTGGCCGCCCGCGAGCTCAACCCGGATCGGCTGATCGACAACCAGCGCGACTGGATCAACCGGCATACCGTCTACACGCACGGCAACGGGTTCATCGCCTCGCCGGCCAACACCGTGCGCGGAATCGCCAACGACCCCAACCAGAACGGCGGTTACCCGGAGTTCCTGGCCAACGTCGTCGGTGCCAACGGCAGCGTGGTCTCCCAGGGTCCGGCTGCGCTCGACCAACCGCGCGTCTACTACGGCCCGGTGATCGCCGACACCCTCGCGGACTACGCGATCGTCGGGAGAAATGGCGCCGACCGCGAGTACGACTACGAGACCAACACCGAGACCAAGAACTACACCTACACCGGTACCGGCGGCGTCGGCGTCGGAAACTGGTTGGCCCGCAGCGTGTTCGCCGCGAAGTTCGCCGAACGCAACTTCCTGTTCTCCAACGTGATCGGCTCGGACAGCAAGATCCTGTTCAACCGTGACCCGGCCGGCCGGGTGCAGGCCGTGGCGCCGTGGCTGACCACCGACTCCACGGTGTATCCGGCGATCGTCAACAAGCGGCTGGTATGGATCATCGACGGCTACACCACGCTGGACAACTACCCGTACTCGGAGCTGACCTCACTGTCGTCGGCGACCATGGACTCCAAAGAGGTGGAGTTCAATCGGCTGCTGCCCGACCGGCGGGTGTCTTACATCCGCAACTCGGTGAAAGCCACGGTGGACGCCTACGACGGAACGGTGAACCTGTACGCACAGGATGAGCAGGACCCGGTGCTGCGGGCGTGGATGCAGGTGTTCCCCGGAACGGTGAAGCCCAAGGCGGACATCTCGCCGGAGCTCGCCGAGCACCTGCGCTACCCCGAAGACCTGTTCAAGGTGCAGCGGATGCTGTTGGCCAAGTACCACGTCAACGACCCGGTGACGTTCTTCTCCACGTCGGACTTCTGGGACGTGCCGCTGGACCCCAACCCGACCGCCAGCAGCTTCCAGCCGCCGTTCTACATCGTCGCGAAAAACCTTGTCAAAGAGGACGGTTCGGCGTCCTATCAGTTGACCAGTGCGATGAACCGGTTCAAGCGCGACTACCTGGCCGCCTACATCTCCGCCAGTTCCGACCCGGACACCTACGGCAAGATCACGGTGCTGACCATTCCGGGTCAGGTCAATGGGCCCAAGCTTGCCAACAACGCGATCACCACCGACACCGCGGTCAGCCAGGACCTGGGCGTGATCGGGCGCGACAACCAGAACCGCATTCGCTGGGGCAACCTGCTCACGCTGCCGGTGGCCCAGGGCGGGCTGCTCTACGTCGAGCCGGTCTATGCCTCCCCGGGTGCCAGCGACGCGGCGTCGTCCTACCCGAGGCTCATCCGGGTGGCGATGATGTACAACGACAAGATCGGCTACGGGCCGACGGTCTCCGACGCGCTGACGGGTCTGTTCGGGCCCGGTGCCAGTGCTGCGGCCACTGACATCGCGCCCACCGACGGCGGCGCGGCTGCGGCCAAGCCGGAGGCGCCTACGCCGGCCGCTGCGGCGGTCCCGGCCCCGGCACCGCCGGCCGGTAGTGCCGCCGCGCTGTCGCCGGCGAAGGCCGCCGCGCTGCGTGAGATCGACGCGGCGATCGCCGCGCTGCGCGACACCCAGCACAAGGGCGACTTCGCCGCCTACGGGGCGGCGTTGCAGCGCCTCGACGACGCCGTGGAGAAGTTCAACAACACCAAGTAGGAGAGTCCCTTCCCGCGCGCTCGCGGCGGGCAATGGGTGCCTGTAGCAGCGGATTTGGCGTGGCCGCCGCCATTGGGTAACCTGGGATCTACCGACGCGGGGTGGAGCAGCTCGGTAGCTCGCTGGGCTCATAACCCAGAGGTCGCAGGTTCGAATCCTGTCCCCGCTACTAAAGAAAGTGGCCCTCAGGCGCAAGCCTGGGGGCCACTTTCGTGCCGTGGGTCCGCTCGCCCGATCACACGCTCATCCGGCCCACACATCCTCGACGTAGCGGTCGGACTCCACCAGGCCGATAAGCCAGTCGCGGGCCTGGCTCTCGTCGCCACCGGTGCGCGCGCGGTAGATGTCGATGAAGGCCTGCCGCACCGCCGGCGCCATCTGGGCGCCGTCACCACACACGTAGACGTGGGTCTGCTTGGCGGGGTCGCCGAGCAGCTCCCACACCTCGTCGCCGTCGGCGGCGATCCGGTCCTGCACGTAGCGCACACCGTTTTGCGGTGCGCGGGAGAAGGCGGGACGCATTCGGACTATTCCCACCGCTTCGGCGGCCTCGAACTGTTCGCGGAAGATGTAGTCCACGTCCGGATCCCGGACGCCGAAGAAACACAACGCCGGCGCGTAGGGGGTTCCGTGATGTCTTGCTGCCAAGCGGTCGCCGAGGAAGCCGCGGAACGGGGCGACACCGGTACCGGCGCTGACCAGGATCACATTCCTGGCGGGGTCGGCACCCGCACGGAACGCCTGGCGGGCCGGATCGACCCGCGCCCGGATCTGTGCTCCAGGGGCCATGGCGGCCAGATGGTTGGAGGCCACACCCTGAAACAGTCCATGACCCGACCGGGCCGGCGCGTCGAGCACGCTGACCACCAGCGCGACCCGGCCCGGTGTCAGGCGCGAGGACGACGCGATGGAGTAGTGGCGCGGCGTCATCGGGTCCAGCAGCTCGAGCAGCTCTGCTCCCGTCAGCTCGCAGGCTGGGAACTCCCGCAGGCATTCCAGCGGACTGAGAGCGCACGGATCCGCCGATGCGGCGAGTTGCTCGAGGCGCTCGCGCTCGGGTGGACACGGGTTGGACGCTGCCAGACGGCGCAATTGGCTACGGGTAGCCGGCTTTCGCAGCTCGACGAAGTGGGTGAGCAGTTCGCGCGCGCTCACCTCCCGGTCGAGTGCGATCAGCCGCCGCGAGGTGCGCCGGGGATTGATCGACAGCCGCCGTTCGCCTTCGATACCGAGAAGCTCGAGCACCGTGGTGACCAGATCCGGGGGATTGTCCGCCAGGACAGTCAGGTGATCACCCGTCTGGTACTCGACTCCCTCGGGAAGGGCAACGCGGACAAAGCGTTTGGCTCCTCCGAGGGTCACGTCGTCACCCACCAGTGCGGTGTTGTCCAGGACCGTCATCGGTGTCACGGCGAACCGGGCGTCGATCGCCGCAGTGACGGGGCCGAAGATCGGATGCATGTCGTAGAGGGGCTCGTCGGCGTCGGTGACCGGCGTCGCGTCCGGATCGCCGAAGTGCCGGTAGAGCGCGTCGCGCAACGCCGCGGAGAATTCCTCGACCGTGCCATTGAGATCCCCTGAGACATCGGCTGAGGTCATCGGGATCAGAGGCTGGGCGCCCAGTTCGGTCAGGCGTTCGTCGATGTGCTTGGGCACCGCCTGGTAGGTGTCGGCCCAGTTGCGGTCCCCGACACCGAGTACCGCGAAATACGGAGCGTCCTCGAGTGTGGCGTCCGCACCGAGCAGCCAGGCGAGGAAGGCGCGTGCGTCGTCGGTCGGCTGACCGTTGTAGGACGAGGCGACGATGACGATGGCATCGGTCTTCGGCAGGGCGTCGGCGAAATCGTCCAGGGGCGCGACGCTGGCGGTACAACCAAGGTCGGTGGCCTCTTCGGCAAGCTGCTTGGCCAGGGCGCGGCAGGTTCCGAGGTTCGAGCCATGCAGCACGGCCAGCGTGGTGCCGGCTTTGACCGCGGAGCCGGCCTCCGACGCGCTCCGCTCCGGCGTCGGGGCGGCCGAGGCTGCGGCGTCGCGGCGCTCCTGCGGTGTGCGCCGGATCAGGTCGAGCTCAAAGCCGACCGGGCGCCGACTGCGATCGCTTTCGAATCGCAGCACATAGTGTTGCGAGTCGATCAGGCGATATCGGTGGATCAGCCGCGCGATGATCATGGTGGCCTCGTGCAGAGCGAACTGACGTCCGATGCAGGATCGTGCCCCGGTGCCGAAGGGTTTGAACACCGCTCCGGGCCTGCCGGCGGATCGGGCGGTGTCGAACCTGTCCGGATCGAAGAGCTCGACGTTGTCACCCCATTCGGGCTGACGATGAAGCGCACCGGTGAGCACGGAGACGGCCTCGCCTTTTCTGATCGGATACTTGTCGCCGATGACGGTGTCCGCCAATGCCATTCGGTCGAAGCCGACCACCGGTGGGGACAGTCTCAGCGTTTCGTTGATCGCCTGCCGCAGATACCCGAGCTTTCCGATGTCGTCGTAGGTGGGCAGGTAGTCGTCGTCCACGCCGAACACGGCATCGACTTCGGCCGCGACACGAGACAGCACTACCGGGTTGTGCATCAGGTTGTAGAGCGTGATCGGCATCAGCTCCGACGTGGTCAGCTGGCCGGCGATGAGGAAAGTCATGATCTGATTGCGGACGTTGTCCGAGCTCAGCAGTGGTTCGCCGTCGGCGTCGCTCCCGAGCATGACGTAGAGCAGGTCGTCGGATTCGGGTGCGGAAGTTGTTCGGTGCTGCTCGACCAATTCGTCGAGGCTGCGATGCAGATAGGCCAGGTCCTGGTCGAATTGGGGCGTTATCTCGTTCTTTCGGAGCTCACCCAGGGCCGCGGTGAAACTCTGCGGGATGGGGGCAAGGCCCTGGTGGCTGAAAGAGTCGAATCGTGCTCCGAAACCGGCAAGGCCGACGGTGTCCATTGCCAGCTTCTGCAGGTCGGTGGACGCATCCGCCGGTCGATCCCCGACACAGGCATCCCAACGGTCGATCAGTTGGGTGCCGATGTCGAGCATGGCGCTGTGGTAGTTGCGCAACCCGGCATAGCTGAAACCGGGCATCAGGACGTCGTGGGCCTTCTGCCAATTCGGCTCACCGTGGTAGGCGCTGAACAGCCCATCACCGGCGAGGTGGCGGACCCGCTCCAACGGTTGCATCAGGTTCTTGGCGAACCGGTTCTCGTCGCACAGTTCTTCGACCACCTCCCGCGAGCACGCGTACAGCTTTCGCGCACCGGTGAAGTCGGCGTAGAACAGCGGCCCATGGAGCTCTCCGAGGATGTCGATGGGCAGTGCATAGGGCCGACCGACGAGGTCAGACGGTGGTGGCAGCGGTCCCTCGGCGGATGGAACGCTGTCCAGTTCCGGGGGCAGCGACGCGGTGAAGTCGGCCATATCGGGCAGCATAGGCCGCCGCTGGATCCTGTTCCGGCGCAATGGTGATCATTGGCCTAGGGTTCATTTCACGCGGGTTTCCCGTGTTCCCGGTCGGTGAAGGTAACCACCTCTCCGCGGTTGATCGACACCCAGTCGCGGGCCTCCAGATATGGTCGGAAGGTCTCGGCAATGCGCTGTTCGTCGGCGGGAGTCTTCGGCCGCTGCAGTTCGTACAGGTGCGGAAACTCGGTCCAGCCGACTACGGTCTCCCACAGGCGAACCGCAGCTTCGCCACTGGGCGGATCGATGAGCACGGGTCCGAAGAGGCACTGCCCGTCGGGAAAGAACAGTGTGGGTACCCCATAACCGCTGGCGGCGACCACCCGGTGATGGTCAGCCAGCACCTCGTCGCTGGTCGTAGGGTCAGCAATCGCCTGGTCGACCAGTCCGGGATCGAATCCGAGTTCTTCGAGCAGGTAGCGGGCGACCGCCTTCTCGTGCGGCTTGCGGCCCTCGACGTGTAGAGCGCGGCCGGCGCGTTCATACCAGGCATCGACATCGGTCATCGATCGGCGACGCAGCAGTGCTCCGATGCGCATCATCGACCAGCCATAGGACCACTCGCGTTCCCAGGGATGCTTCTTGCCCTCTTGGCGATTGATCTCCTCCAGGCTGAAGAAGCGCCAGTTCACCGTGAGGCCGGTCAGGTCGCGGACTTCCCGGATCCACCGCGACGTCTGGTACGCATACGGGCACATGACGTCGAAGTGGAAGTCGACGAAATCCGGGCGACTCGTCACATCGTGAACCTCAGGTTGCGGGCGGCGCGATCGCCGAGTTCGGCATCGCCCTTCCAGGTTATGGCACCGGAGTCGATCTGGGCCTGCGGGTCGATGCGCCCGCACGCCAGTTGGATGAAGGTCGTGGAATCGGTGACCACCGTTACATCCGGATTCTCCAGGTGGTCAACAGCTTTGGCTCGTCCGTCCACGGCGACATGCAACTGGCGCGGGAGGGGTCCGGTGAGGTCGAAGGTGATGCTCTTTCCGTCGGGAAGGCCCACCTTCTTGCCGACGATGTAGCCCAAGGAGCCGGCCACCTCAGCCAGCGCGATCTGGGCCCCGAGGCCGGCGTCATCGGTTGTGCGGCCGAGCGGGGTGGTGATGTCTCGTTCGTGCACCCAGAAGTCGAAGACCCGGATCTGAAGGAACCTCCCGTAGGTGGCGGGGCCGACCGGAGTCCATGACGGTCGCATCAGATCCGCGTCGGACAACGCGGCCAGGTCGCGTCGGCGACGGTCATAGATCGCGCGCACCAGTTCGCTGTACCTGGCGCCGTCGGTGTCGGCGCCGTGCAGGAAGTCCGCGGCCTTCTCGAACGGCGGCGGGGTGCGATCGTCGTCGGGCAGCCACCCTGCCATTACCGCTTCGATGCTGGTGACGTGGTTGATCACGTCGCGGATCGTCCAGTCCGGACACAGTGACGCAGCCCCCCACTCGGCATCGCTGAGATCGGTGCAGAGGGCTTCCATCGCGGCGTAGCAGTCTCGCAGGGCGGCGGAGACTCTGCCCAGGCTGTCGGCTTCCGGTGTCTTCAACGCCGTTCTCCTTCGCGACCAGGGCACTAGGGGAGGAATCGGTGAGTGTGCTTCCACCACGAGCATCCGGCACGCATGAGCAGATATCAAGCAATAGCGAACGCCACGTGGGGAAAGCCGTTGCAAGCGTGGGCGGTGTATGCCATCAGATCACCAGTGGCGCAATCAACGTCATCGTCCCCAACACCGCCAACCCGATGACGTACGCCACGAGGGTAAAACCCATCACCTGACGGACATTGAGCTTGGCGATCGCCAGCAGCGGCAGCAGCCAGAACGGCTGGATCATGTTCGCCACCCCCTCGCCGACGGCGACGGCCATGGAGATCAACCCGAGGTAGGCGGGTGAGTGTTGGCCGATCGCCAGCGCCCAGTCGACCGCGATCGGACCCTGCACCGCCCAGTGCCCGCCACCGGAGGGTACGAACAGGCTGATGATCACCGAGCTGATGAACGTCAGGAACGGCAGCGTGTACTGGCTCGCGCCGTTCACCAGGGTCTGGGCCAGCAGTGTCTGCAGCGGCGTGGAACCTTCGGCGCCCTGATACGCGAGCAGGCCGATTAGGCCGCCGTACAGCGGATATTGCAGCAGCAGGGGGCCGGATACCTTGGCGGCACCGGTGAACGCCCGGATGAACCGGATCGGCGTGCGGTGCAACAGGGCGCTGGTGATGGTGAACAGCATGATCATCGAGGAGATGTTCAGCACGAAGCCGCTTACCGCGAAGTACGTTATGCCCGAGGCGAACAGGAGCACGTTGAGGATCCACTGATTCTCCAGCCATTCGGCGAACGTCTTGCTGCTCGGCGGCTCGACCGCTGCTGCGTCGTCGTCGAATACCGCGGCATCGGGTGCCAGGCTCTCGGAAGGCTCCATCCGCCGCACCGCCAGCGCGAGCACCGCCAGCACGATCAACACCGACAGCCAGCTGTACGGCTGGAAGATGGTCTGGCTCAACGGCACGTTGAATCCGGCGATCTTGTGGATCACGTTGATGGGGCTGTCGGCGTCGGTGTTGGCCAGCGCAATCGACGACGAGAGCCCCTGCGTCCAGACGATGAAACCCATGAACGACGCGGCGATCAGGTAACCGAAATGCGAGTCGGGAAAACGACGCGCGACCTGGCGGGCGACCAGTGCGCCGGTCACCAGCCCGAGGCCCCAGTTCAGCAGGGACGCAGCGGCACTCACGGTGAAGCACAGCAGCGCCCCCTGCACCTGGTTGCGGGGCGTTGCCGCGACGCGGACGATGGCCCGCTTCAGCACCGGCGCCTCGGCCAGCGTGTAGCCCGTCACCAGGATCAGCACCATCTGGAACGCGAACGTGAAGATGTTCTGCGGGCCCCACACGCCGGCGTACCACGCCTGCAGCATGCCGCCGGCCGAGGCCCCGCGCACCAGCGTGGCGACCAGACCGGCCACGATGAGCGTGAGGATCACCGCGAACAGATACGGGTCGGGCATCAGTCGCTCGACGTAGCGGACGCTGAGCCCGGTGAGCGACTGCATCATGCCCCGACGTTGTGTCCGTAGCTCGGTCATCACGCCAACTCCTCGTCAGAATCGTGCCGCGGTCGATACTAAAGTCGATCCCGTCAATGCTGGGAGGTCATGTCGCTGAACTGTGCGCGCGTCCCGAGCGCCTCCTGATGGCCAAGGTCAAGACCGCCCTCCGCTACCTGACTCGTTGGTGGAAGGCGTTCGACGGCGGAATTAAGACATTCAACAAGCAGATCGAGACCGTCGTTCGTGCCACTGTTGGTTCGACGGTGACAGTGGTGCTGATGGGCTCTGCTGGGGCCGCCTGTTCTCACGGATGCTAACATCCACGTGAGTACAGGATCGGTCGATTCAGTATGCGTCGTCATGTATCAGGAGGCGAGAAGGCTGTGGAGGTGGAACCGGAACTGCCCCCGAAGGTTTCCGCCAGAGACGAGATCACCCAATTCAAGCGCAAGCAGATCCTCGACGCTGCAGTGGAGTTGTTCCAGCGCAACGGGTACCACGGCACATCCGTGGACGCCATCGCCAGTGCCCTCGGCATGTCGAAGCAGTTTGTCTACTATCAGTTCAAAGACAAGGCAGCGATCCTCAACGGCGTTTGTACCGCCGGCGCCGAGCTGACTTTGTCCGCGATTGCTGACAGCGATAGTTCCACGGAGTCAGCGGTCGAACAAATGCGCGCGTTTTGCCGTCGGCTGACTGAGATCGTCATCGGCCACGGAAAGTATCTCGCCACCTACGCCAGTGACATTGGTGCGCTGCGCGAAGAGGACCGCAAGCGGATTATGGCTGTACGCGGCGAGGTAGATGACCGCGTCAGCCGACTGATCGCCAAAGGGGTTGGCTCCGGGGAGTTCGTCGCCGAGGACCCGTTGACGGCAGCACATGCGGTGACCGGGATGATCTCGTTCATGTGGACATGGGCCCATCCGGCTGACCCAACCCAACGCGCGACCCTTGTCGATCAGATGACCAGCGTTGCGCTGAGAGCGCTGGGAGTTAACCAGCCGTAGCTCTGCCGAGCGTCCAGATAACCGGTCACGCAGTCAATTTTGGCCCTGATCTGGCGGTAGCTGGGCACAGGGCGGACCGTGACGTGCGGAATGGGATTCGGGAGCTCACCGAACGACGTCCGACTCGGTAAGGCCCACCGTGACATTGAAGTCGGTGAAGTCCGGGCTTCGGGTCATGTCGAAGTAGTCGACCAAACGCCAGGGCAGGACGGTGCGGATCTTGCCGAACTCGTCACGGTAGTAGGGCTTCATCCCGGGATGGCTCCAAACGAGCTGGTCATGCGCGGCGTCGACCCGAGCGAGGTACTCGGCGTAGACCTCTGGTTTGACATCGATCGTCTCGATCCCCGACCTGATCATCTCCACGATGGTCAGCGCCACGTAGCGAGCCTGGACTTCGGAGGTGAAGATGGCGCTCCCGCCGTGGCCGAGCCCGGTCGTGGGTCCCTGCAGGATGAAGAAATTGGGGAAGCCTGGAACGGTGATGCCCAGGTAGGCTCCGATTCCGCCGGCCCACTCATCGGCCAGCGAGCGTCCCTCGCTTCCCCGGATGTCCAAGCGTGCGGCACTGCGGGACACGTCGAAACCGGTGGCCATCACCAGCAGGTCCGCCTCGACCAGACTGCCGTCGGACATCCGCACACCGCCCGCTTCGACGTGATCGATCGTGGTCGTCACCAGATCCACGTTGGGCTTGAGAAGTGTTTCATACCAGCCGTTGTCGAGCAGGATACGTTTCCCGTACGGCGGATAGTCCGGGATGCACTTGGCGAGAAGGCTGGGCCTGTCGGCGAGAACATCCCGGATGTGCGCTGTCATCTGCTCCCGATGGCGGTCATTGGTCTTGTTGACCGACCGTTGCGGGTGCGGCCAGGTGGGATCTTTACGCAGGGTGGCGAGCAACCCATCGCCGTAGCGCCACAGCATGACGAACCTGAACCAGCACGAGTAGTACCGCTCACGTTGCAGGAGTGCCTGGACATCGTCGTCGATACGTTCGTGGAACCGGTCGATGGGCCGCACCCACTGCGCGGTGCGTTGCAGGATGCTCAGCTGCGCAACCGCGTTGGCGACAGTCGGTGCAATCTGCATGCACGACGCACCGGTTCCGATGATCGCGACGGATCTGCCCGCCAGATCCAGGTGTTCAGTCCAGCGTGCCGAATGCACCACGGGACCGGCGAAATCGTCTATTCCGGGGATGTTCGCTATCTGCGGCTCGCCGAAGGGCCCGATCGCACTGACCAGGAAGCGAGTTCGGACCCACTGCTGGTCGGACCCGTGCTCGAGCAGGACTTTCCAGTCGTGCTGGCCCTCGTCCCATTCGGCGCCGACACAGGTGGTGTTGAACCGGATGTGCTGCCGGACATCGAAGTCGTCGGCGCTGCGTTCGAGGTAGTCCTGGATCTCCGGCTGATCGGAGAAGAAGTGCGTCCAGGGATAGCGCTTGCCGAACGAGTATGAGTAGGAATGGTTCGGGGTGTCGACTGCGCAGCCAGGATAGATATTGTCGCGCCACGTTCCACCGACCGTGTCGCCACGCTCGATGACCTGATAGGCGATGCCGAGGTCGTTGAGGATAGCCCCGAGCGCGATGCCGCTCTCACCGGCACCGACGATGAGGACTGGAAGCACTGCCGGGTCAACAACTGCCGGCGGGTGATCGCTGAGCTCCAGTGAGGGCGCCAAGCCCATCTGCTCACGCATCATCGGCACGTACTCGGCGGGTACCTGCTCGCCCAATGCGATCCGCATCATCTTCAGGAACAAGGTGTCGTCGGGGTTGGTCAGGATCGGGGGGGTCGGGCTGCACAATGTGGCGACCGCGGCGTCGCGCAACTCCTGCTGTACGTCGACCGGCAAGCCGGCATCCTCGGGAGCGATCAGGCGGACGTCGCGCACCGGTCGGAATCGCTCCGAAAGCCAGTACCGATCGCCCGTGTAGTGAAAGACCATCATCAACAGGGCTCGCAGGTCGGCCACCGCGACCGCGCGTTCGGCGGTCGCGGGGTCGAACGTGGTGTGAGAGGTTTGCACGCACTCGGTGTTGCGGCGTGTCATGCTGCCTTCCCTCAGGGGTGGTCGCGGCCGATGGTTACGGTCTGCAGTCCGGTGCCGCCGTCAATGGCGATCTCCTGTCCGGTGATGTACCCGCTGGATTCGGCACCGAGGAACGCGATCAGGTCGGCGACCTCGGCGGGCCTGCAGAACCGGCGCACGGGTATTGCGGCGAGCAGCCGGTTCTGCGTCTCGACCGGGAGTGCTTGCAGGCCAGGCGTTTCCACGAATCCTGGTTGGACGCAGTTGGCGGTGATCCCGTAACCGACGTTCTCGATCGCGATCGTCTTCACTGCACCCTGAAGGCCAGCCTTGGATGCGGCGTAGGCCACCTTGCCGGCGACTCCCGTCTTACCAGCCAGACTCGAGACCGCGATGACCCGACCATAACGGCGCTCCCGCATACCTGGCAGGCACGCTTGGATGACGCGGAACGCTCCGGTCAGGTTGACGTCGATGTCGCGATGCCACTTCTCGGCTGACATGCTGTGCGCCGGAGCGATCGTGTCAACGATCCCGGCATTGCTTATACAGATGTCGACGTGATCGAAAACGTCCGCGGGGAACGGGTCATTGACGATGTCCAGGGTGACGTCGACGTCGCCGGTGATGTCGAGGGTGACGACCTTCAATCCGTCTCGGCGCAGGCGGTCAACGATCGCCGTCCCGATGCCACCACTGGCCCCGGTGACCAGGGCAACGCGTGTCGTCATGCGAGATCTCCTCTTCGTGCGTCGTTGGCCATACGTTCGCATACGGCAGAGTATATAAAAAGTCTGTTACGCACAATAGCTCGCGATACGGATTCCGGCCAGACGCCGGTGCTCAACTCGCTGGAGCACGGGGGTAGCCCCCTCCCGGTGGAAGGTGTGGCGAACTTCGCCCGGACGCAACACTGGCGTACCGCGATCACGGCGACCCGCCGTTACGGGAAATGCGCCGAGTTGGCAGGGAAATGCGCTGGTCGGGCCGGCGGGGCGGCGACAGTGGCCTCGGCGGATGGGCCCGAAGTGTTCGTTGTGGCACGCGAGCGGTTCTGCTTCGGCGGGGTCGGCATGTGCCGATGCGTGCCTGCGGATTTCGGGTGTTGACAGCTTGTTCGTGTGAGTCTAATCTCAGACCAATTCGTCTGAGACTGAAATCATACTGATGAGAATGTCTAACGAAATGATCGATTCAGCAGGGGAGATGGGGAATGGCTGAACCGGCAGTGATCAGCGGTGGTACGCCGGCATTCCAGGAGCGCTGCGGCAGTTACCGCAGCCTCTGTGAGGCGTTCCAGGCGTCGGTTGCCGCGCGGGGCGATTCACCGGCGCTGGCGGCGTACGGTAAAGGGCCGACGCTGAGCTGGCGAGAAGCCGGGCAACAGGTCGAGCGGCTCGCGGGCAGCCTGGCGGCGCTGAGTATCGCCGAAGGCGACACCGTGGCGTTTCTGCTCCGCAATCGGCCAGAGCTCAACCTGCTCGACGCCGCGGCGTTGCACCTGAGAGCGGTGCCCTGGTCGATGTATCTCACGTCGTCGCCCGAGCAGATGCGTGTTCTGCTTGCTGGCGCCGAAAGCAGGGTGGTGATCAGTGAGACAGACCTGCTGCCCCGGGTGCGGGAGGCGCTGGACGGCACCGCCGTTGAACATGTCATAGATATCGCGGATTTCGACCAGCTGCCGCCGGCTCCGGCCGGTTTCGATTTCGCGGCGCAGTGGCGGGGGGTAGGCCGAGAGCATCCGCTGACGATTATCTGGACGTCTGGTACCACGGGTGCCCCCAAACCAGTTGAACTGACGCATGGTTCGATGCTGAGCACCCTCGATGCCATCACGGCGACGGCGAACCTGCGGCCCGCGGGCCGATTGTTGTCCGCGCTTCCACCCGCCCACGTCGGCGACAGGTGGTCGGCATACTGCTGGTGGATCACGCTCGGCGCGGAAATGACGTGCGTCAGTGACATCAGCGAATTCATTGCGGCGACGGCCCAAGTGCATCCCACCATCTGGGGTTCGGTGCCGCGGATGTGGGAGAAGTTGCGTGCTGCGCTTGAAGCGCAGGGTGTCACCGCACCCGGCAAGCTGACCGAAGAGGCCAAGAGCGCGATCCGCTCCAAGCTTGGTCTTGATGCCGTGCAAGTCCTCCTGGTCGGCGCGGCGCCCCTTGCGGTCGAAACCCAGTGCTACTTCGACGATCTGGGTTTGCCGATCTGTGAGTTGTGGGGTATGTCGGAAAGCACCGGCATCCTGACGTTCAACCCGCCAGACGCGCGCCGGATCGGCACCGTGGGGATCCCGCTGCCCGGAGTGGAGATCAAACTTGCCGATGACGGCGAAGTTCTCGCCCGTGGACCGGTGTTGATGCGGGGATACCGTAATCGGCCCGAACTGACCGCGGCGACACTGATCGAGGGCTGGTTGCACACCGGAGATGTGGGACGCATCGACGAGGACGGCTACCTGTCGATCATCGACCGCAAGAAGGAACTGATCATCAACGCGGCGGGAAAAAACATGTCGCCGTTGGCCATTGAGGCCGCACTCACCACCGCCGGTCCACTGATCGGACAGGCCTGTGTTATCGGCGATAGCCGCCCGTACAACGTGGCGTTGCTGGTTCTCGACGCCGACATGCTCGGTGCGTGGGGACGGAACCACGCAATGCCCGACGCCGACTACACCAGTCTCGCCAGCAATCCCGACGTACAGGCCGCCGTCGCGGCTGAAGTGGAGGCCGCCAACAGCCGGCTGTCGCGCGTCGAACAGATCAAAGCTTGGCGCGTGATGGATGCCGACTGGTTGCCCAACAGCACGGAACTCACTCCAACGATGAAGCTGAAGCGACGTCCGATTGCGGAGAAATACGGCGGGCTGATCGACGAGCTCTACGCCAGAACCACCGCCGCACACCAGGTCAGCTGAAGTACCGAGGGGATTCGGGAGAACTTGATGACTGTCCGTGATTTCACCCTGGCTCCAGGGGATTTTGGACGATTCGGCACCGGCCTTGCGCGCCCAGAATGCGTGTGGATCGCCGACGACGGGATCTGGGCTTCGGATGCCCGCGGCGGCGTCACCTGCCTATCGAACACCGGTGAAGGCACCCTGCTGGGATCTGGTGTCGGGACCCCGAATGGGTTCAGCCGGCGTGCCGATGGAACCTTCCTGGTCGCGGGCCTCGCAGACGGCGCAGTCTACGAAATCCGGCCCGACGGGACCGTCAGCGTCCTGCTTGACAACATCGACGGCGTTCCGATCGGCGCGGCGAACTACCCGTGTGTTGACGGCGATCGGGTCTGGATATCGGTCATGACAACGTCGACTCCCTGGGACGAAGCGCTGCGTGGGCCGGCGAAAGGCCAGATAATCCTGCTTGATCACCGCGGCGCCCGGGTGGTGGCCGACGGTGTGCACCTCACCAACGAGGTCAAGGTCTCGCCGCGTGGCGACTACCTGTACGCGGCCGAATCTCTGCAACGCAGAATTCTGCGCTTCCCAATCGAAGCCGATGGCTCGCTGGGTGAGCGCGAGGTTTTCGGGCCGAGTGATCTCGGCGAAGGCGCTTTCCCGGACGGGTTTTCGTTTGACGTCGACGGCAACATCTGGGTGACGATCATCTGCCGCAACGGGCTTTACGTCATCACCGCGGACGGTGAGCTGCACATCGTCTACGAGGATGTCAACAAGCCCGCCCTGGCCGCCCTTCTCGAAGCGATAGCCGAGGACAAAGCCAACGCCGAACTGATGGGTGGATGCGCGGCCACGGGTCCGCTGGTGCTACCCACGAGCATTGCCTTCGGCGGCCCTGACGGGCGAACGGCCTACGTCGGCTCGCTGGCAACCGATTTCCTCACCACCTTCCGGTCGCCTACCGCGGGAAGGCTGCGCTAGCGGCATGGGCGCACACCGAAGCGTTGCCGGCGTCGCATGTACTCAGCAGGGCCCGTTCCTAACAACGGAGAGGTCCGGCGGGATGGGTGTGCGATGGATCTGACGAGCCCAGCCTGGCGCGCACGCATCCTGACATCCGCGTATCCGGCCACCAGGCCGGTCCGCGTCATGGGCGGATTCTTCGGGATGTCGCTTGACGTCATAGTGGGCATCTTCACGACGCCGCTGGCATGGCGGGAATACCTGAGCCAGTCATGGTTTGTGGCCCGGGTGTCTTTCCTGCCGGCGGTGCTGATGGTCATCCCGTATTCACTGATCAGCACGTTCATCTTCAATATCGTTCTGAACGAACTCGGCGCGGCGGATTTCTCCGGCTCCGGTTCCGCGTTTTTCAACGTCAACCAGATAGCTCCGCTGGTGACCGTGTTGGTCACCGCCGGCGCCGCCGCCACCGCGATGTGCGCCGACCTGGGTGCACGGACCATCCGAGAAGAACTAGACGCGCTGCGGGTTATGGGCATCGACCCGATCAACGCGCTGGTGATCCCGCGCGTCCTCGCGGCCACCACGATCTCGGTGGCCCTCAACGGGCTAGTAGTCCTGTCCAGCATGGTTGTTTCGTTCTTTTTCTGTATCAATCTCCTGCATGTCTCGGCGGGTGCCTTTGTCTCGGGTATGACGGTGATTACCGGCCTCGGAGATGTAGTGGTCTCGTTGATCAAGTCATTTCTGTTCGGCTTGGGAGCCGGCCTGATTGGCTGCTACAAGGGCATTTCGGTTGGCGGCGGTCCGGCCGGCGTCGGTAATGCGGTGAACGAAACCGTGGTGTTCGCGTTCATGATGCTCTTCACCATCAACATGATCGTGACCGCCGTCGGCGTCCAGTTCACGATGAAATGAAATGGGTGAACCCTTGACTATTTCTGTCCCCACGCGACAGTTTGCGCTGTTGTCGCGCACCATGGACAACCTGAAGGGCGGCTGGGACCGAATCGGGGAGCAGACCCGGTTCTATTTCACAACGCTGGCTTCGATACCCGATGCCGTCGTCAACTACCGGGGGGAGCTGCTGCGGCTTATCGCCCAAATGGGGTTGGGGACCGGAGCTCTCGCGCTGATCGGTGGAACGGTCGTGATTGTCTCGTTCATCCTGTTGACCATCGGCGCACTCATTGCGGCGCAGGGCTACACGGAATTCCAGTCCGTGGGTGTGGAGGCCTTCACCGGACTTACCACGGCGTATTTCATTCCGCGGCTCGGTGCGCCGGGAGCCGCCCAAGTCACGCTGACGGCCACCCTCGGTGCCGGTGCCACCGCTCAGATGGGGGCCATGCGGATCAACGAGGAGATCGACGCATTGGAGGTGATCGGTATCCGCAGCGTCACCTACCTGGCGGCGACCCGGGTTCTGGCCGCAACGATCGCGGTCTTCCCGCTGTATGCGATGGCGCTGATGTCAGGTTTCTGGGCCGCTCGGTTCGGCACCGTCGTCATTTACGGCCAGGGGTCCGGGGTGTATGACCACTATTTCAACACGTTCCTGCATACCAGCGACCTGCTCTGGTCCTTCGGCCAAACGATCGCGGAGATCGTCGTGGTCATGCTGATCTGCACGTACTACGGATACACCGCGGCCGGTGGCCCGGCCGGGGTTGGCGAGGCCGTCGGGCGGGCGGTGCGGGCGTCCATGGTGGTTGGGGCGTTCGTGTTGGTGGCCGTCGAGTTAGCCGTCTATGGCCAGTCCGGCAACTTCCACCTGGCCGGGTAGCGGAATGAAAACGCGGCCACGGGAACACCGAATCCCCAACGGATGGTGGCCACTGATCCTGCTGGCTGTGACCGGTGTGTTGGTGTTTGCGACGGGGGCGGCGTTCAACGGTACGTTTCGGTCCTACGTGCCGGTGACGCTGACGGCGGATCGTTCCGGGCTGGTGATGGAGACCGGCGCCAAGGTCAAGATGCGCGGGGTGGAAGTGGGCCGCGTCGCTCAGATCAACAGCAGTACGGGGCAGGTCGGCCTCAAACTGGAGATCAACCCGGATCAGATCCGGTACATCCCGGCCAATGTGGGCGCCAGGATCGATGTCACCACCGTCTTCGGTAATAAGTTCGTCGAGCTGATGTACCCGGAGGATCCGAGTCCTCAGCGTTTGGCAGCCGGCGCCGTACTGCATTCCAGCAACGTCACCACAGAGGTCAATACCGTTTTCGAAAATGTCGTCGACCTGCTCAAAATGGTTGACCCGGAAAAGCTGAATGCCGTGCTGACCGCGGCGTCCGACGCCGTGCGGGGACGGGGTGAACGGATTGGCGAGGCCACCACAGATCTCAACGAGGTGCTGCTGGCCGTCAACGCGCGCAGCGACACCGTCCGCGAGAATTGGCGTTCGTTTGCGAAATTCAACGATACCTACGATGCGGCGACCCAAGACATTGTGGCGATCCTGGACGCCGCCACCACCACCGGCACCACCATCGTTAAACACCGGAATGAGTTGAACAGCCTGCTGCTCAGCACGATCGGATTCACCAAGGCCGGAACCGATCTGCTCGGCGCGAGCAAGGACAGTTTCGTCGCAACGGTCAACAACCTCGAGCCGACGACCAATCTGCTGCATGAGTACAACCCGGAATACACCTGCCTCCTGGAGGGCGCCAAGTGGTATATCGACAATTCTCGGAACCTCTGGGGTGGCGACGGTAAGTCGCTCATCATCGACGTGGGACTGCTGCTTGGTAACGAGCCCTACGCCTATCCCGACAATCTGCCGGTCGTTGCCGCCAAAGGCGGGCCCGGTGGACAACCGGGATGCGGGTCATTGCCGGACGTGACGAAAAACTTCCCAGTGCGCCAGCTGGTCACCGACACGGGCTGGGGAACCGGGCTTGATATCCGGCCCAACCCGGGTCTCGGGCAGTGGTGCTTCTCCGACTATTTCCGGGCTACCCGGGCGGTGCCGCTGCCGCCAACCATGCGGCAGTGCCTACCCGGACCGGCGGTTGGGCCGCAGCCCTACCTGGGCCCTGCGACGCCGCCATACGGCGCGCACCTGTACGGGCCGGGCGGGGCGCCACTGTTCCCGGGGGTGCCGCCGGCTGAGCCCGGCCCACCGCCGGCTGAGCCCGGCCCACCGCCGGCACCGTGACCATGAGCGATCTACGACAGGCAGGAGAAATGCCTTGCGGGACAACCTGAAAGGTGTCATCTGGCGCCTGGCCATCTTTCTGGCCGTCTGCGGGCTCACCCTGTTCGGGACCGTGGTGATTTTCGGGCAGTTTCGGTTCGGCGGCGGCACGAGCTACAACGCGGAGTTCAGCAACGTATCCGGCTTGAGAAAAGGCAACATGGTCCGGATTGCCGGCGTGGAGGTAGGGAAGGTTCAGGACATCGTCGTCAACCCGAATGCGACGGTACACGTTCAGTTCACCGCCGCCTCTTCGATCACCCTGACCGAAGGCACCCGGGCGCTGATCCGCTATGACGATTTGATCGGTGGCCGCTACCTGGCGCTCGAGGAAGAAGCCGGCGGCTTCAAACTGCTCCAGCCCAATCAGACCATTCCTCTGGCCCGCACCACGCCGGCACTGGACCTGGATTCGGTGACCGGAGGCTTCCGGCCGTTGTTCCGCGCGCTGAGCCCGGACCAGGTCAATGCGCTGAGCGGCCAATTGATCTCGGCACTTCAGGGTCAGGGTGGCACGATCGGATCGTTTCTGGACCAGGCCGCGGCGGTGACCAACACGCTCGCCGACAGCGATCTGCTGATCGGGCAGGTCATCGGCAACCTCAATGTGGTGTTGGGGTCACTGGGCGGCAACAGCGACCAGCTCAACAAAGCGGTCACCTCGCTGTCGGAGCTGATCCACGGGTTGGCCGCCCGCAAAACCGATATCGCCAACGCGGTGGCCTACACCAGCGCCGCTACCGGATCCATCGCCGATCTGCTGACCCATGCTCGGGAGCCGTTTCAGAAGGTGGTTCACGAGACTGACCGGACCGCGGCAACCGTGCTGGATGATCATGAATTCTTCGAAAATATGCTCGATGTATTGCCCGATAAATACCGGACGCTTAACCGCCAGGCGATGTACGGCAACTACTTCTCCTTTTACTTCTGCGATGTCGTGCTCAAGGTGAACGGCAAAGGGGGGCAGCCGATGTACGTCAAGGTGGTCAGCCAGAGCACGGGACGGTGCGCGCCGAAATGAAAGGGAAATCGTTCTCTGAACGCAGCCCGCTGGCCGTCGGTGCCGTCGGCATCGCGGTAATCGCCGTGGCTATCGTCGGAGCGCTGCAGTTCGGCAGCCTGCCGCTGGTCAATCAGACGAGAACCGTCTCCGGCTATTTCGCCGACGCCGGTGGGCTGTTCACCGGCGCCGGAGTGGAGGTCTCGGGCTACTCGGTGGGCAAGGTCTCCAGCATCGCACTCGACGGACCCGGTGTGCTGGTCAAGTTCACCGTCGCCAAGAACATCCATCTGGGGGACCGCACCGAAGCGGCGATAAAAACCAAGGGGCTGTTGGGCACCAAGATGGTCGACGTCACACCGCGTGGCGACGGACGGCTGGTCGGCGCGATCCCAATCGACCGTACGGTGTCGCCCTACCAGCTGCCGGAGGCCCTGGGCGACTTGGCCAGCACCGTGAGCGGGCTGAATACCGACCAGTTGTCCGACTCGTTGGCGACCGTCGCGGAGACCTTCTCCGATACCCCGCCCGACGTCAAAAAAGCGGTGCAGGGTGTGGCGCGATTTGCCCAAACTCTGGACACCCGCGACAGCCAATTGCGCAACCTGCTGGACAACGCGGCCAAGGCCACCGGGGTGCTGGCCAAGCGCGCAGATCAGGTGGTGAGTCTGGTGCGCGACACCAATGCGTTGCTGGCACAGCTGCGGACGCAAAGTGCGGCGTTGGATCAGATCACCAACAACATCTCGGCGGCGTCGCTGCAACTGAAGGGATTCATCGCCGAGAATCGGCAGCAGTTACGCCCGGCGCTGGACAGGCTCAACGGCGTCCTGGCGATCATCGACCAGCGCAAAGAGCGTGTCCAACAAGCCATCCGGGGGCTCGGCACCTACATTTTGTCGCTTGGTGAGGCGCTTTCGTCGGGCCCGTTCTTCAATGCCTACGTGGTCAACCTCTTCCCGGGGCAGTTCGTCCAACCATACGTCGAGTCGGCATTCTCCGATCTGGGTTTGGACCCGGCCACGTTGATGCCGTCGCAGCTGGTCGACCCGCAGATCGGCCAGCCGGGAACCCCGCCGCTGCCGGTGCCGTATCCGCGGACCGGCCAGGGCGGCAACCCGCGGGTGTATCTGCCGGACGCGATCACCGGCAACCCGGAGGACAGTCCATGTGGTTGGGGCACGGGTTGCTACCCGTACCGCGCAGAGCCGCCGGCGGCGCCGCCCGGAGGCCCACCACCGGGCCCGCCCGCGCCGGCGCCACCGGGACTGGGTTCGCCGCTGCCGGGGCCGTCGCCGGTGTACGTGCCCGCCCCGGGTGAGCCGGCGCCGTCGGAGCAGACGGGAGGCCGACCGTGATCGGATGGCCGCGAAAGCATCGGGTTGTCTCACTCGCTGCCTTGGCGCTGGTGGTCGTCATCGGGGGATCCGCCGCGGTGCGAGGCCTCGATCGGATCACCCGAACGACGGTGGTCGGCTACTTCGACAACAGCAGCGGGTTGTTTGTCGGCGACGACGTGCGCATCCGGGGGGTGCCGGTCGGCAAGGTCAGCAAGATCGAACCGCAGCCGTTGCGGTCGAGGATCACGTTCTGGTTCGACCGCAAGTACAAAGTCCCCGCCGAGGCCAAAGCTGCGATCCTGTCGCCGCAGCTGGTAACCGGCCGGGCCATCCAGCTGACCCCGCCCTACACCGGCGGCCCAACGATGCGCAACGGGGCGGTCATCCCAGAAAATCGCACCGCGGTGCCGGTGGAGTGGGATGACATCCGCGCCCAACTTGTGCGGCTGACCGAATTACTCCAGCCGACCGAGCCGGGCGGTGTGAGCACACTGGGTGAACTCATCAACACCACCGCCGACAACCTGCGCGGGCAAGGCGGCGATATCCGCGACAGCATCGTCAAACTCTCGCAGGCGGTTTCGGCGCTCGGGGATCACAGCAAAGATGTCTTCGGCACTATTAAGAGCCTGTCGACGCTGGTGTCGGCGCTGCGCGACAGCAGCAGCCTGCTCAGTCAGCTGAACCGCAACCTGGCCGAGGTTTCGACGCTGCTGGCCGATGACCCGAACAAGGTCGGTCGGGCAGTCGAGAACCTCAATGCCGTTGTCGGTGACGTGCAGAGCTTCGTCGCCGAAAACCGCGAGGCGCTGGGCACCACGTCAGACAAGTTGGCGTCGGTCAGCAGCGCGGTTGTCGAAAGCCTCGGCGACATCAAACGGGTCTTGCACCTCGCCCCGACGACGATATCCAACTTCAATGCCATCTACGAGCCGGCCAACGGTTCGCTGACCGGGGTGATGGCGGCCAGTAACTTCAATAATCCGATCGAATTCTTCTGCGGTGCAGTACAGGCCGCATCCCGGTTGAATTTCGACCAAGCCTCGAAGCTCTGTGTGCAGTATCTGGCGCCGATTGTGAAGAACCGCCAGTACAACTTCCTCCCGCTGGGGGAGAACTTCTATGTCGGACCGCAGGCCAGGCCCAATGAAGTCACCTACAGCGAGAACCGGATGCGACCTGATTTCGTTCCGCCGGTGCAAGATTCGCCGCCGCCCGCCGCCGTACCGGCCCTGCAGCCGCCGTTGGCGGCTGAGGCGCCGACCACCGAGACGGTTGCCACCGATCCTGCGGCCGGTCTGCCCGGCATGATGCTGCCCGCTGGAGGTATCCGATGAGATTCGGTTGGCGGCACCGCGCGATGGCGGGCCTGACGATGATCGTGATCGCAGTCGGGACATCTGGTTGCGGCTGGCGGGGGTTGAATTCGCTGCCGCTGCCGGGCACCCAGGGAAATGGCCCCGGCGCGTTCACGATCCAGGCGCAGATGCCTGATGTCAGTAACATCCAAGAGAATTCGCGGGTGCGGGTCGGCGACGTGACGGTCGGTCATGTGTCGAAAATCGAACTTCAGGGCAAACATGCGTTGTTGACCATGCGCCTCGATGGCGATGTCGACCTGCCCGCCAACGCCGCCGTCAAGATCGGCATGACCACCATATTCGGTTCGTTGCACATCGAACTGGCGCCGCCGACAAGCGAACCGCCGCAAGGCAGACTGCGCAACGGATCGCTCATTCCACTGTCCCGTGCGGGGGCCTACCCGACTGTCGAGCAGACGCTGGCGATGCTGTCGCTGGTGCTCAATGGTGGCGGGCTGGGCCAATTGGGCGACATCAACGCGGCATTGAGCACGGCGTTTCGCGGTCGAGAGCAGGATCTGCGCAGCCTGGTCCAACAGCTGGACGTCTTTGCCGCAAACCTTAACGACCAGTCCGGTGACATCATCGCCGCCACCGAGGGCCTGAACCGCATAGTCGGAAAGATTGCCGACCAGCAACCGGTCCTGGATCGGGCGGTCAAGGCCATCCCGGACGCGCTCGCGGTGTTGAACAACGAGCGGGGCACCCTCGTCGATGCGGCCGACCAGCTCGGTAAGTTCAGCGCCCTGACCACTGTCACCGTCAACGAAAGCAAAGACAACCTGGTCAAGGAATTCAAGCAGGTCGGGCCGGTGCTGGAGTCGCTGGCCAACGCCGGCCCCGCCCTGACCCGCGCGCTTGGGCTGCTTCCCACCTTCCCGTTCCCGAACGAAACCCTCGAAAAATGGCAACGCGGTGACTACGCCAACCTGACCTCGATCTTCGACCTCACGCTCAGTCGGATGGATCAGGGCTTTTTTACCGGCACCAAGTGGGAGTGCGACCTGACCGAACTGGAGTTGCAGTGGGGCCGCACCATCGGGCAGTACCCCAGCCCGTGCATGGCGGGTGGCCACTTCAATCTGGGCAATCCACTTACGATTCCGTACCACTGGGACCAAGGGCCCTAGCATGCATCTGAACCGAACGACGGTAATCCGGCTCGCCGCCTTCGCAGTGATCACGCTGGCCGTGCTCACGCTGATGTCCCTGCATTTCATGAAATTGCCGGCCAAGTGGTTCGGTGTGGGCCGCTACACCGTAACGGTGCAATTGCCCCGGACCGGCGGCCTGTACAACACCAGCAATGTCACCTACCGCGGCTTCGAGGTGGGCGCGGTGCAGTCCGTGAAGCTGACCGACACCGGGGTGGTGGCCGTACTGTCGCTGAAGTCCGGCATCGACATCCCGTCGGAACTCAAGGCCGAGGTACACAGCCAGTCGGCGATCGGGGAGCAGTACCTCGAGTTACTGCCGCGCAACGACACCTCGCCGCCATTGAAGAACGGTGACGTGGTCGCGCTGAAAGACACGTCGGTGCCGCCCGACGTCAACTCGTTACTCGACGCCGCCAACGTCGGCCTGCGGGCGGTGCCCCGGGACAACCTCAAGACCGTTGTCGATGAGTCGTACACCGCGGTGGGCGGGCTCGGCCCGGAGCTTTCCAGGCTCGTCAAAGGCGTCACCGATCTGTCGATCGACGCCCGCGAAAATCTAGATCCGCTACTAGCCCTGATCGACAATTCGAAGCCCGTGCTCGATTCGCAGACCGAAACGTCGGATGCGATTCGGACGTGGGCGACACGGCTGGCTACGGTGACCCGCGAGTTGCAGACCCACGACGATGCCGTCGCCGGCGTCATCGAAGCCGGCGGCCCGCCGCTCGGCGAGGCCCGCCGACTGGTCGAGCGCCTACAACCCACCCTGCCCGTCATGCTGGCCAATTTGGTCAGCCCCAGCCAGGTCGCCCTCACCTATCACAGCAACATCGAACAAATGCTGGTCTTTTTGCCCCAGGTCGTCGCCGACGAATCAGCTGGGATCGTCGCCAACGTCAACACCAAACAGGCCTACCGGGGCGGTTACCTGAGCTTCAACCTCAATTTCAACGTGCCGCCACCGTGCACTACCGGGTTCCTGCCGGCCCAGCAGCGACGGGATGCCTCGCTTGAGGACTACCCGGAACGTGCACCCGGCGAGCTGTACTGCCGAATCCCGCAGGACTCGGCCCTTACCGGTGTGCGCGGCGCGCGCAACACCCCGTGCGCGGGAAAGCCCGGCAAACGCGCCGCTTTGGTAGAGGTGTGCGAAGGCGATGCGGAGTATGTGCCGATCAACGACGGTTTCAACTGGAAAGGCGATCCGAACGCCACCTTCTCCGGCCAGGACATACCCGAGCTACCGCCAGGTGTGCTGGGGGCAACGGGTTCACCCAAGCCGGCGCCACCACCGGTTGCCGCCGCCGAATACAACCCGGCTACCGAGACCTATGTCGGGCCCGACGGGCGCCAGTACACCCAATCCGACTTGGCCCAAACGGTGCAGAAGGACAAAACATGGCAAACGATGCTGCTGCCGCCGGGAGGCTGATCGCGATGGCGGAATTCCTTATCGACCACCACGAACACAGGACGGTATGCGAATGGCTGAACTGATGCTGGACCACGACGTCGAGGACATCCAGGATGCCGAGTCCACCGAAGCTGCCGAGGATGCGGCGTCTCTCGAAGCCGCCGAAGAGGGCGTTGGTGAATCCGAGTTAGCCGACGCAACTGACGCGGCGGCCGCGCAGTCCAGAACGCAGCTGGTCGGGCCCCGGCACGCGATGCTGTGCGGTCTGACCGCCGTCGTCGCGCTGGCGGTACTGGTGGGATGGCTGGGTTTTCGGGCTTACCAGTCGCATGAGGTGCAGGTCCAGCGAAGTCAATACCTGCAGGTTGCCCGACAGGGCGCGCTGAATTTGACGACGATTGACTGGCAGCACGCGGACGCTGATGTGCATCGCATTATGGACGGCGCGACCGGCAAGTTCTACGACGACTTCGCCCAAAGGTCACAGCCGTTCATCGACCTCGTCAACAAATTCAAGTCGACCTCGGTGGGCGAGGTCACCGAGGCCGGGCTGGAATCGGAGACCGGCGACACGGCCCAAGTCCTGGTGGCCGTGACCGTGCAGGTGTCGTACGCAGGGGTGCCCGACGAGATTCCGCGAGCCTGGCGGATGCGGATGTCGGTGCAGAAAGTCGACGATCAACTGAAGATCTCGAATGTGGGGTTTGTGCCATGAGGTTACTGAGGTCCGGCCGCCGCAATGGCTCCACCGATACCGCCGCGGTCAATGTGCGGGACGAGACCCCGGTCATCGAAGCGTGCGCCGGCGTCGACGAGTCAGCCCAGCAGGACCGACTGCCGGAGTCGAGGCGCCGCCCCCTTCCGGCGTACGTGCTCACCTACGGGGTGCTGCCCGCACTGCTGCTGCTGCTGGCGGCGGCGGGTTTGCTGAAATGGCAGGACGGCTCGGTTCGCAACGCGCAGGCGCCCGCCACGGAATCCGTGCGGGCCGCCACCGACGGCACCATCGCGCTGCTGTCGTATAAGCCCGACACGGTGGAAACGGACCTTGCGGCCGCCCGAGGTCGACTCACCGGCCCGTTTTTGGACGCCTACACGTTGTTGACGCACGACGTGGTGATCCCCGGGGCGAAGCAGAAAAAAATCTCAGCGGTGGCCACCGTTCCCGCGGCCGCGTCGGTGTCGTCGACCGACCGCCACGCAGTCGCCCTCCTGTTCGTCAACCAGCTGGTGACCATCGGCCAGGATGCGCCGACCAACACCGCCTCCAGCGTTCGGGTCACACTCGACAAGGTCGACGGCCGCTGGCTGATCTCTCAATTCGACCCGGTGTGATCCGGCCATGATGATGCAGCGCCTATCGGTAATCCTTCGCACGCTGGGAAAGTCGCTGGCGGGTGCGGCTTTCGGGTGGGCGGCGCTATTCGCCTTCGCGGCGATCACGCCGGATGCACGGGCCGATGTTGAGGGGGACAAGAAACTGGCCTATCTGATCCAGATCGCGGCGCGGCCCGGTTATGGCTTCGCTAGCGCCGACGCAGCCCTGAATTACGGATACGGCATCTGCGACAAGGTATCTCAAGGCCGCGGTTACGCCCAGCTGATAGTCGACGTGCAGGGCGATATCAACACCTCCGACGTCTTCCAGGCGTCGTATCTGATTGACCGCGCAGTCAACGAACTGTGCCCCGAGCAAATCTGGCAGCTGCGCAACTCGGCAGCACATTATCGTCCGCCGCCCGTTCCCGCCCCCTGACGATGAGGAGATCGAAAATGCTGTATCAGCCTCTGGCCCTGCCGGCTCTGGCGGTTGTTGCCGCTGGGGCATTTCTGGGCACGCCCGTCCTACACGCCGACAACGACAACAACACGCTCATACCGAACAACAAACGCCTCAACGACGGGGTGGTCGCCAACGTCTTCACCATCCAGCATCAGGCTGGCTGCACCAACGACGTCAGGATCAGTCCGCAACTGCAACGAGCCGCCCAGTGGCACGCCAACGATTTGCGCGACAACCGCAGTCTCGACGGCGACATCGGATCAGATGGGTCGACCGCTCAAGACCGCGCCAACGCCGCCGGTTACCGCGGTCAGGTGGCCGAGACGGTGGCGATCCACCCCGCGATAGCGATCAGCGGCGTTGACCTGATCAACCGGTGGTATTACGACCCGGCGTCGTTCGCCGTCATGTCCGACTGTGCCAACAGTCAAATCGGGGTGTGGTCGGAAAACCGGATGGATCGCACCGTTGTGGTGGCGGTGTACGGGCAGCCACAGGACCCTGTCGACACCGCTGGACAGAATATTCCGCTCGATCCCAGCCCCGACTACGACGCCAGCGACGAACTCGAGTTCGGGAACAGCTGGTGGGCCTGGATTCTGCGGGGCGTCTACCCGCCGTCTTCGTTGTTGCCGAAGTAGAGCGCGAGTTGATCGTGCGAAAGGTGAGTGAGGGAGCAATGCAGGGTCTTTCGGCGTTGTTGCGGCTGTTGTTCGGGGCCGTGTTGACGGTCGGGTTGGGGTGCGTCACGGCGACCCCTGGGTCCGTCGGCTCGGCCCATGCGGCCGGCGCAGAGAATCTGATGGTGCCGTCGGCCGCGATGGGCCGCGACATCCCGGTGACCTTCATGGCCGGCGGATCACACGCGGTATACCTGCTGGACCCGTTCGATGCCGGCCCCGACGTCAGCAACTGGGTCACCGCCGGCAATGCGATGAACACGCTTTCCGGCAGGGGCGTTTCGGTGGTTGCACCTGCGGGCGGTGCCTACAGCATGTACACCGACTGGGAGCGCGACGGCAGTAGGCAGTGGGAGACTTTTCTGTCTAGCGAACTGCCGGACTGGTTGGCCGCCAATAGGGGCCTTGCCCCCGGCGGTCACGCCGTTGTCGGCGCCTCGCAGGGCGGATACGCGGCGATGGCGTTGACCTGCTTCCATCCCGACCGATTCCGTTACGCCGGTTCAATGTCGGGCTTTCTTTACCCATCACGGACCAATGTGAACGGCGCGATCACCGCCGGCATGGCGCAGTTCGGTGGGGTGAACAGTCAAGATATGTGGGGAGCAGCGCAATTCGGCCGGTGGAAATGGCATGACCCGCACGTGCATGCCGCACTGCTGGCACAGAACAACAGCCGGATTTGGGTGTTCAGCCCGCAAAGCCCGACCGCTAGTGATCCCGCCGCGATGCTCGGCGCCGCAGAGGAGGCGCAGGGCAGCAACCGGATGTTTCACGAGCAGTACGTCGCCGTCGGCGGGCGAAACGGCCACTTCGACTTCCCGCTCGGCGGCGATCATGGCTGGGGTTCGTGGAGTTCGCAGCTGGGTGCGATGTCCGCCGACATGGTTCGCACGATCCGCTAACCTCTGAACAATCCGGGACGGGTCCGGTCGGGGCGAGGTGCGTTCGGCCTGCCGAACGCTAGATCCGCTGAACGGCGAAATACGCTTGCCTGGATGACAATTCCGTTGGTCGGATACCCGATGTGCGCGATGTTCGGCCGCCCGCCGGAGCACCGTCGCAGATGGTTTCGCCACCCGCCCAACCGCACGGCGATCATCCCCGGAATCTTGTAGCCACTGAACTCAGATGTAGAGGCGGACAGCGGAAATCGCGCCCCGGTCAGCGGCGTTGCGAGAGAACTCGAACAATCCCACCCCGCGCCTGCCGTCCAGATGCACGGTCGCAGAGACCGTCCGTCCTGCGGAAAGGAGCTTTTCAACCTCCAGATGCTGTGCCGTTGAGACGAATTCGGCAACCGAAGTCTCCGACACGCCGTCGGCGCTCAGCGTGGCGTTCGGAGCCAGAAGTGACGAAACCGTGGCCGTTTCAGCCTGCGCCAGTGCCCCGACAAGTTCGACGACCCGAGCCTTTCCGCGCTTGCGTACCCCGGCCAGGCCGCGCAGGAATCCGGCGCAGCCAGAAAGCCCTTGGTGACGAATCAGCTGCGGGCCCAGAATCACCGAGGCCAGCAGACCACGGCCACCGGAACGCAGCAGCTGGCCGATCATCGTCTGTAGCTCCCAGTGAGCGAACAATCGCTGGATTCTCGGCGAGCTGTCCGGTCCTTCCGCGATGAGGTCATATCGCAGATGCATCGGGATGCGCATGGTGACACCCGTCGACATCGTGGTGTACACCGTGAGGTCTCGCAGCACGGACATGCCCGCGACCACATCGTGCTGCACGTCGAACTCGATGGAGTTCGGTGCGATGAAGGTGTCGAAGAAGCGCCCGATGGCAGCCGCGCCGACATGGGGCGTCGACCCCACCGGGTCGTTCACCTGCCCGTCGGGCGCGAAGAGCCCGACCCAAGCCGACTTGTCGTGTACCGCGACGGCTTTCGGTGACTGCTCTACGGCGTCAAGTAGTGCGGCGGCATCGTGCGGAGAACGATTCTGCATCTGATGCCCCTAGTCGCGCATTCGCAGCACGACCTTGCCTGCCGCGGTGCGGTTCTCCAGCGCCGCCAACGCATCGGCCGCCTGTTCCAGGCCGAACACGTCCGGTTGGGGAGCGGCCACCGCACCGGATGCCAGCAACGGCTCCAGCGTCGCCCACTGCCGCTCCAGTTCACCCGGATGCGACATCACCCAGGCACCCCAGCCCACGCCGACGACGTCGACGTTGTTGAGCAGCAGCCGATTCACCTTCACCGTGGGAATCTCACCGCCGGTGAAACCCACCACCAACAGCTTCCCGCCGGGCGCCAGCGACCGCAGTGAGTCGGTGAACCGGTCACCGCCCACCGGGTCGAGCACCAGGTCCACGCCGCGTTTGCCGGTCAGCTCGGACACCGCCTCGCGGAACCCGTCGGCCAGCACCGTGTCGGTGGCGCCGGCGGCCCTGGCGATCTCGGCTTTGGCAGGGGTGGAGACCACCGCGATCACCCGTGACGCGCCCAGCGGACCGGCCAGCCGCAGCGTTGAGGTGCCGATGCCTCCGGCAGCGCCGTGCACCAGCACCGTCTGGCCCTGCGACAGCCCGGCGCGAGTGGTCAGCGCGAACAGCACGGTGAGGTCGTTGAACAGCAGCCCCGCCCCGGCCTCGAACGACACCGTGTCGGGCAGCTTGAACACCTGCTCGGCGGGCAGCGCGATCACCTGCGCCATCGCCCCGTTGAGCATGGTCAGCGCCGCTACCCGGTCACCGGCGCGGACATGGGCGCCGGGCGGGGCGCTGCGCACCACACCGGCGGCCTCCCCGCCTGGGACGAAAGGCATCTCGGGCTTGTACTGGTAGAGCCCGCGGGACTGCAGCACGTCGGGAAACGCGACGCCGGCGGCATGCACCTCGATGACCACGGCACCGTCGCCGGCGGGCTCGTCGAGGTCGACCACCCGGGCAGCTGCCGGTCCGTCGAGCTGGGATATCTGTACCGCGCGCATGGGTGGCCCCTTCGTCAGCTGGAGATCAGTGGCTACCGAAAAACCTAGCCCACCGGGCGTACACTCACGAGGCGGCAGCGTGGCCGCATCTCCTATGAGGTGGCAATGAGTTCTCCAAGGTCCAGTCGGCAGGTTCGTGCCGACAAGAACCCGGCGGCGTTGCCGCCAGGGCGCACCATCGCGGTTCAGGCCGCTGACGGAACCCGACTACACACCCAGGTCTTCGGGCCAAAAGATGGCTATCCGATCGTGCTGGCACACGGAATCACCTGTGCCATCCGGGTCTGGGGACACCAGATCGCCGATCTGACTTCTGATTTCCGGGTGATCGCCTACGACCATCGCGGCCACGGCCGCAGTGGCGTGCCCAAGCGCGGCGGCTACAGCCTGACCCATCTGGCGTCCGATCTCGACTCGGTGCTCGAAGCCACCCTGCAGCCGGGGGAGCGGGCCGTCATCGCCGGGCACTCGATGGGTGGCATCGCCATCAGCGCATGGTCGGATCGGTACCGGCACCGGGTCGAGCAGCGCGCCGACGCGGTCGCCCTGATCAACACCACCACCGGTGACCTGCTGCAGCACGTCAAGCTGTTCCAGGTGCCGCCGCCGATACAGCAGGTCCGGGTTCAGGCTGCGCGCCGGGCGCTGCTGACGTTCGGCAGCGTCCCGATCGTCGGGCCGGCGAACCTGGCGGTCCGGCAGTTCGTCCACATGCTTGCGGTTGGCGGTGAGGCCGATCCTGCTGTGTCATCGCTGATCTGCGACTTGTTTGCCAAGACTCCGTCGGCCAGCCGTGGCCACTGGGTACGGGTCCTGGTCGACTCGCTTGGTCCGTCGCACATCAACCTGGAGGGGCTGACGGTGCCCACCCTGGTCATCGGCAGTACCCGCGACCGGCTGCTGCCGATCGTCGCGTCACAGCGGATCGCCTCGGTCGCACCCAATATCGCCAAGTTCGTCGAGATGAGCGGGGGCCACTGCTCGATCCTCGAGCACCCCGCCGCGGTTAACCGCGAACTGCGCGACCTGGTAGCACTGGTCACCGGCTCGGCCGGCGGCGTGGCCGAGCTCGAAGTCGGTTCGTAGCAGCGGTGCGGGTCCTTACCGCCCTGAGCGGGCTGACCGGTGTCGTCGACCAGGCCCGTGAGTTGCGCGACGCCGGCGTCAGCGGCGTCTTCACCTTCGAGGGCCCGCACGACGTGTTCGCGCCGCTGACGTTGGCGGCCGGGGTGGGCGGCCTGGACCTGATGACCAACGTCGCGATCGCATTCCCACGCAACCCGATTCATCTGGCTCACCAGGCCAACGACCATCAGCTGCTCAGCGGCGGACGATTCGTCTTGGGCTTGGGCACCCAGATCCGCGCCCAGATCGAGAAGCGGTTCGGTGCCGACTTCGACCACCCGGTGGACCGGATGATCGAACTGGTCGCGGCGCTGCGGGCGATCTTCGACTCCTGGAACACCGGTGCGCGCTTGGATTTTCGCGGCGACTACTACCGGCACACGCTAATGACCCCGACCTTCAGTCCTGGTCCCAACCCGTACGGCGCCCCACCGATCTACGTCGGCGCGCTGGGCCCGCGGCTGACCCGGGCCGCCGCCGAGCACGCCGACGGGCTGTTGGTGATGCCGTTCTCCACCAAGCGATATCTGCACCAGAACACCATGTCCGCGGTGCAGGACGGGCTTACGCGGGCGGGGCGTGCCGCTGAAGAGTTCGCCGTGGTGCCGGAAATCATCGTGGCCACCGGCGCCACCGACGCCGAGCGGCAGACCGCCGAAGCCGCCACCCGAATGCTGCTGGGTTTCTACGCATCCACGCCCGCGTACGCCCCGGTGCTGGCCGCGCACGGTTGGCAGGACCTGCAGCCCGAACTCAACGCGCTGTCCAAGCAGGGCCGCTGGGCGCAGATGGGCGAGATGATCGACGACGAGGTGTTGCACACCATCGCCGCGTGCGGCACCCCGGCGCAGGTGGCCGCCCACATCCGTGATCGGGTCGAGGGAATCTCCGACACCGTCTGCGTCTATCAGGCGGCGCCGATCGCCCCGGCGCTGGTCGGGGCAATCGTGCGCGAGCTGATCTGACCGGGGCGACCCGCTTCGCGCTAGGGCGCCATGGCGACCCAGTCGGGGAAGCCCGTCGGGTCGTGCCGGCCCAGCACACCGTGCTCGTAGAGGCCCCAGCCCTCGACCGGGGCGCCGTCGCCGTCGCGGCACATCGCACGCCCCACGTGGTCGATCATTCCGAAGCTGGTGCGCCCGACGATGCCCGGATCGGTCATGTCGTAGGTCAGGCGCTCGGTGAACTTCTCGCCCTTCCACTCGCCGTGCAGCCAGTCGACGTCGCCGCCGTAACCGCCCCCGACGTGAATCGGTACCGGCAGTTTGGATTCCACCTCGAGAACGACCGGGGTGCCGTCCGGGCGGGTGGTCTCGATGGTGGCGCCGGTGGCGATGCGGGTGCCGGCGCGGTAGCGGGTGGAGATCCGCGGCCAGCCCAGCTGTTCGACGCGGCCGTCGCGCCAGATCCGGGTGCAGTCGTTGAGCGAGCGGAACCCGTCGGGTTCCTCCTGGATGATCATCACCACCGCGAAGTCCTCGAACGCCATCGGCAGGTACAGCCACCACATGCCTTCGAACGGCGGGTCGGCGGGTCGGCCGGCCGGTTCGCGTTCGCCGACCGGGCGGATTCCCCAGGAACGGTCGCGTGATCCGATCCAGACAGACGGGTCGACGGTGATCTCCTCGCCGTCGACCACGATCTGCCCACTCCAAGAGCCCAGTTGGGCGAAGCGCTGCGCGTCCAGGGTCACCCGGGTGCCGGTACGAAGAATGTGCCGCTGCTCCTGCACCGGGTCGAACAGGCCCTCCCAGCGCAGGTCGAGCGCGATGCCGTCGGTCTCATCCATGACCACCCGCAGGCTGCGCAGCGGATCGGTGACCTCGATGCGGTAGGCGCCGATGCGCTGGTTGAGCCGGTCCTGGTCGATGGCGTCGGACAGATGCACCGCGGTCTGGGTGTCGCTGCCGGAGCCGTATTTGCCGCCCCCGCGGCGGGCAACCAGCACGTAGGCGTCTTTCACGCCGAGGTTGGGGTAGTAGCCGCACCCCGTGATCAAGAAGATGTCCCCGGTGCGGTCATGGGCATTCAAATAGCAGCGGTCGTAGAAGTTGCGGTCCGAGGAGCCGGGCCAGGCGATCGGTTGCGGGAGTTGGTGAACCGGGAATTCGTCAAGGGGCCCCAGCATCAGTTCTGTTCTCCGATCAGCTTCCTCATCAACCCAGCGTGGTAGAAGAGCGATTCGGGGTCTTCGGGCTTCTCCATCTCCCCGAAGTGCACCCGGCGGGCGCCGGTGCGCATGAACACGACCGCCCACATCACGCCGGCGTAGACGTAGAACCAGTGCAGGTCACCGAGTTCGACGCCGGTGAGGCGCTGGTAGGTGGCCCGCACGTCGTCTTCGCGCATCACCTGCGCAAGTCCGGGCAGCCCGGCCAGCCCGGCCAGTTCCTCGAACACCGAGTGCGCGAAGATCGGCCACGACACGTCCAGCTCGCGCGGACCCAGCGCCACCATCTCCCAGTCCAACACCGCGACCGGCCGGAAATCGCGATAGAGCACGTTGCCGATCCGGGAGTCGCCCCAGCACAGCACCGTGTCGCCGGCGGCCACATCGGCCGGCCAGTTCGCCTCCAACCACGCGAAGGTGCGGTCCAGCAGCGGCGAGCGTCCGATGTCGGGCACCGCGAACTCGTACCAGTTCCGCACCCGGTCGAAGTGGCGGCGCAGCGCAGTGTCTTGACCGGATCCGTCGCTTTCGTCCTCGAGGAAACCGAACGTCTGTGTCGCATCGGGGATCGAATGCAGCGCGGCCAGCACCTCGACGGTGGAGTCCTGCAGGGTGCGTTGCTGTTCGGCGGTCGCGTCGGCGAACCAGTTGTCACCGAAGGTGTAGGGCATGACGTCGGGTGGAACCTGGCCGTCGACACGGTCCATCAGGAAGAACGGGCGCCCCAGCAGTTCGCCGGTCGGTTCGATCCAGCGGACCTTCGGCACCGGGACGTCGGTGAGCTCACCGACCAACCGCATCACCTCGAACTGATGGTCCAGTCGGTAGGTGGGGAACACCGGGACGTCTTCCTCGGCGGGCGCCACCCGCATCACCCAACGCTGTTCGACCAGGTCCCCGTCAACCTTCCAGCGGCCCTTGAGCATGATGGTCTCCGACGACATGCCGTTGGTGTCGACGCCGCTTTCCACAGTGATCTCCGGCGTGATTCCGCCGGGCAACTGCGTGGCGAGCCAGCGAGACATTACCGTGGGCAGGGTGGTGACATCGCGGCTGGAACGTTGGATTCGGCCGACGTCCTTTTCCACGGTCGGTTGGTCGACCACGACTTGATCCTCCGGGATAATTACGATACGACAGGTAGCGTTATGAAAGCAGAACCTTCTTCGGTTGACAAGGGGTCCGGTGCCGGCAGGCCCCGCGACCCCCGCATCGACGCTGCCATATTGCGGGCCGCCGCGGAACTGGTTGTCGAGGTCGGATATTCGAATCTGAGCCTGGCAGCCGTCGCGGAGCGGGCCGGGACGACCAAGACCGCGCTGTATCGCCGGTGGCCCAGTAAAGCCGAGCTGGTGCACGAGGCCGCATTCTCGGTGCCGCCGAGCGCGGTGACCGCACCGCCGGGCGACGTGGCCGGCGACCTCCGGGCGATGATGTCCGGGGCGCGTGATGCGTTCACCAGCCCGGTCGTCCGGGCAGCCCTGCCCGGTCTGATCGCTGACATGGCCGGCAATGCCGAGTTGACCGCGCGCATCATGGAGCGCTTCAAGGGCCTGTTCGAGGTGATGCGTCACTGGGTGGCCGATTCGGTGAGCCGAGGAGATGCCCGGCCCGACGTGGACCCCGACCGGCTGGTCGAATTGATCGGTGGCGCAACGCTGCTGGGCATGATGCTGCGCCCCGGCGACGAACTCGGCGATGACTGGGTGGATCAGGCGGCCGCCGTCATCGCGCACGGGGTATCGGTGTAGGCCATGCCCGGATCGAGCGAACCGCTGCCTTTCCCCACCGACTGGGAGTCGTTGCTGGTGCTGGTCCCGCACCCCGACGATCCCGAGTACGGCACCGCCGCCGCGGTCGCCAAATGGACTGCCGCCGGCAAGGCCGTCCGCTATGCCCTGGCCAGCAGTGGGGAAGCGGGCATCGCCGGCATGGCACCGGAGCAGGCCGGGCCGCTGCGCGAGGATGAGCAACGGCGGGCGGCGGCCATCGTGGGGGTTTCCGAGGTTGACTTCTGGGGCTTCCCGGACAGCAACATCCGCAACACCCCGGAGCTGCGCGCCAAGATCGCCGCGGTGATCGCCGAGGTGCGGCCCGACGTGGTGGTGGCCATCTACGGCGGTGCGGAATTCGGGCCGGGCATGCCCAACCAGCGCGACCACATCGAGTTCGCGGCCGCGGTCACCGACGCCTGGGACAGCCTGACCGACCCGCCGCGCTGGCTGTTCCAGAACGGCCCCGGGGCGACCCACATCGAGACCGTGGACGGCTACCTCGCCGCCGCGGTCGACTCACTGGCCGAACACGAGGTCTACCTGTCGGTGCTCGACCCGCAGACCCCGGTGCGCGAGCAGGCCCGCGGCGTCGTCGAGATGACGACGTCCGGTCACCCCGGCGGTCCGGCCTCCGCCTTCATTCTGCAGCGGAGCACGCTGGGATGAGCGAGTCCACGTCCAGGCTGCGCATCGGTGTGCTCGGCGCCGCGCGGATCACCCCGGACTCGCTGATCAAACCTACCGCCGACAACTCCGAGGTCGAAGTGAGCGCGGTCGCGGCCCGCGACCCCGGCCGGGCGCGTGCCTTCGCCGCCAAGCACGGCATCGCCCGGGTGCATGACAGCTACGACGCGCTGATCGCCGATCCGGACATCGACGCCGTCTACATCCCGCTGCCCAACAACCTGCACGGGCGATGGACCCTGGCCGCGGTGGCCGCCGGCAAGCATGTGCTCTGCGAGAAGCCGTTCACCGCCAACGCCGGCGAGGCTCGGGAGGTCGCCGAGGCGACGGCGCAGAGCGACCGGGTGGTCATGGAGGCGTTTCACTACCGCTATCACCCGATGACCCTGCGCATCGAGGAGATCATCGCCTCGGGGGAGCTGGGCACACTGCAGCGGGTGGAGGCCGCCCTGAGCTTCCCGGTGCCCCGGTCCTCCGACATCCGCTACCAGTACTCGCTCGCCGGCGGCGCGCTGATGGACGCCGGCTGCTATCCGATCCACATGCTCCGCACGTTCGGCGGCGGTACCCCGGAAGTCATTGCCGCCCAAGCGAAACTGCGAGGCCCGTCGATTGATCGGACTATGACGGCACAGTTGCGGTTCCCGGCCGGGCACACCGGTGCCATCAGCTGTTCGCTGTGGTCGTCGAACCTGCTGCAGGTCAGTGCCCGGGTGATCGGCGACCGCGGCGAGCTGCGGGCGCTCAACCCGCTGATGCCGCAGTACTTTCATCGACTCCGGGTCCGCTCGCAGCGGGGCAGGCGTGTCGAGCGGTTCGACCACAAGGCCTCCTATGCCTACCAACTCGATGCGTTCGCCGACGCCGTACTGCGCGGCGTGCCGGTGCGCACGACGCCGGAGGATGCGATCGAGAACATGACCGTGATCGACGCGATCTACCGAGCCGCCGGCCTTCCGCTGCGCCAGCCGGGCTGAGGCCCGCCCGACTCCCTGCCGTCTCGTTCCTCCCGCCTGCTGTCGATCTCGGGATCGTCCGATCGTCATCACGATGTCCCATACCGGGGCACCCTGGTAGCCGAGGAGGAACCATGCACTACGCACTGCTACTGACCAACGCCGAGCCCGAGCCGGGGCAGGTCTCTGACGAGGCGATCACTCAGATGAAACGGGCCATGGCCGACTACACCGCCGCCCTGCACGCAGCCGGTGTGCTGGTCGGCGCGGACATCCTGGCCCCGCGGTCGGGCACCGTCACGGTCACCCGACGCGACGGTGAGCTGCGGATCCAGGACGGCCCGTTCGCTGACACCCGCGAGGCACTGGCCGGGGTGTTCATCCTCGATGTGCCCGACGGTGATGCCGCCGTCGCGTGGGCGGAGAAGTGCCCGGCCACCCAGTACGCGGTGATCGAGGTCCGGCCCGCCGCGACGACCGTCCGGGACGGTGTCTGGTCGGCGGGCTGCAACGCGGAATGACCGGCGAGGCGGGGGAGCGGGCGGAGTCGGCCGCCCGCAGTTCCCACGGCCGCCTGCTGGCCCTGCTCGCCGCCCGCACCCACGACCTCGCCGGCGCTCAGGACGCGCTGGCCGATGCCTTCGAGCGCGCCCTGACCCGGTGGCCGGTCGATGGGGTCCCGGACGATCCCGACGCCTGGCTGCTCACGGTGGCCCGGAACCGTCAGCGCGATCGGTGGCGGTCGGCCGCCCACCGCACGTCGGTGCTGCTGGACCCGGACCAGCACGAGGTCGTCGATGCACAGCCGGAGGCCAGGGACCGGCGGCTGGACCTGCTGTTGCTCTGCGCTCACCCCGACATCGCGCCGGCGGCGCGGGTACCGCTGATGCTCAACACCGTGCTCGGATACCCGGCCGAGCGGATCGGCCTCGCGTTCCTGATCCCGCCCACCACGATGGCGGGCCGGCTGGTCCGCGCCAAGCAGCGGATTCGCCGGGATCGCATCCCGTTCGAGCCCCCCGACGACGCCGCTCCGGAACGAGCAGCGGCGGTGCTGGAGGCCGTGTACGGCGCATACGGCATCGAATGGCCGACGGTGCCGCGGGACCGGCACGCCCTGATCCTCGGCCTGGCCGAGGTGGTCACCGAGGCGATGCCGCGGGTCGCCGAGGCGCATGGCCTGGCCGCGCTGCTCTGCCTGTCCAGTGCCAGGCTGCCGGCCCGACTCGACGACGCGGGCCGGTTCGTCCCGCTCGCCGACCAGGATCCCGCGCGCTGGGACGAGCACCTCATCGTCCTGGGCCACCGGCATCTGCGGGCCGCCCACGGGCTGTCCGCGGTGGGGCCGTTCCAACTAGAGGCAGCCATCAACGCCGTGCACTGCGCCCGCGTCGCCGGGGCGCCGCCGGACTGGGCGACGCTGCGCCGACTGCACGAATCGCTGCAGGTGCTCGCCCCCACCGCCGGGGGCCGCGTCGCGCTCGCCGCCGTCATCGCCGAGACCGACGGTGCCGCGGCGGGTCTGGCCTGCCTCGACACCGTCGACGCAACCGCTCGCCTGCAGCCCGCGTGGGTGCTGCGGGCGCATCTGCTACGCCGGATCGGTGACTCGGCGGGAGCCGACGCAGCCCTTCGCCGGGCGATCGATCTGACCACCGATCCTGCCGAGCGCGCGCACCTCGGTCGAAGGCGTTGACAGGCGCCGCCAGAAACCGGCTTAGGGAAACGCCAGCCGGAAGATGTTGCGCAGCACCGTGCCGAGCTGGCGCGGCATGGATCCGGTGTTGTACGGGATGCCGTAGCGTCCGCAGATCTCGCGTACTTCGGGGGCGAGTTCGGCGTAGCGGTGCGCCGGCAGGTCCGGGAACAGGTGGTGCTCGATCTGGTGCGACAAGTTTCCGGACAAGATGTGAAAGAATTTGCCGCCGTTCATGTTTGCCGTACCAAGGATCTGGCGGTAGTACCACATGCCGCGGGACTCGTCGCGGGCCTCCTCGATCGTGAACAGCCGGGCGCCGTCCGGGAAATGCCCGCAGAAGGTGATCGCGAAGGTCCACATGTTGCGGATCATGTTCGCTGCCAGGTTGCCGGTCAGCACGAACCGCCTGTTTCGGCCGCCCAGCAGCGGGAACGCGATGTAATCCTTCAACACCTGGCGGAAGACCTTGCGCACGATCACCCGCAGGACGTCACGCTTGTCGGCCATGGTGATCTCGTGCGGCATCCGCTCGATCTCCAGCTCGTAGCCCGCCAAACTGTATTGGAACACCACAAACCCGATCAGGGCGTTGACCGGGTTGAGCAGCTTCAACCGATCCCAGGGCTGCTCATCCTTCACCCGCAGGACGGCGTAGCCGATGTCGCGATCCACTCCGAGGATGTTGGTGTAGGTGTGGTGGACGTAGTTGTGGGCGTAACGCCAGTGGTCGGACGGGCAGGCACTGTCCCATTCGAAGGTGGGGCCGTGCAGCGCCGGGTCGCCCATCCAGTCGTACTGGCCGTGCATGACGTTGTGCCCGATCTCCCAGTTGTCCAGGATCTTCGACGCTGCGAGCATCGCGACGCCCGCCAGCCAGGCGGGTCGCCGGATGCCGGCGAACATCAGTGCGCGACCGCCGACTTCGAGGGTGCGCTGTACCCGGACCACCCGACGGATGTAGTCGGCGTCCCTTTTTCCGAGGTCGGCCAGCACTCGCGTCCTGATGGCATCGAACTCACGGCCCAACGCATCGGCCTGGGCAGAGGTAAGCGTCATCTCCGGTTGTGACATGTTTTCCCGGCGTCCTTTACAAGCTGAGTTCGACGTCGCCGACCGGGATCGACACGCAGATCTGGATGGTCTCGTTCTCGGCGTCCGAAAGCGCCCCGGTGATCAGGTTCTGCACCGTGCCAACGGTTTTGCGGCAGGTGCAGGTCTTGCAGATGCCCATCCGGCAGCCACTGGCCGGCTGCAGGCCGGCGGATTCGGCCTGCTCGAGCAGCGGACGCCCGTCGTCGACCACGCTGACGTTGCTGCCTCGGAAGGTCACGCGACCGCCGGACGGATCGGGCGTGGGTGCGGACACCGGCGCCACGAAGGCCTCGGAGATCGCGTCGGGGCAAAGTTCCCGCACCGCTGCCACCAGGCCGGGCGGGCCGCAGACATACACCACGTCCGGCGCCGACATCGCGGTCTGCAGATGATCGGCGCCGAAATGTCCTCGCAGATCACCGTGTTCATGCGGCGGTCCCAGCTTCGGCTCTCCTCCGTCGAGCCTCGCTGAACCGCCGGCTTCAGCAGATCGGGTGAACCCGTGCAGCACCCGCACGTCGGGCATCGCGGCAAGCTCGTCGTGGTAGCAGGCTTCCGAGCGGGTGCGGGCGTAGTGCACGAAGGTGACCTCGCCGTCGTAGCGCTCGGCCCGCAACGTGCGCAGCATCGACATCACCGGGGTGATCCCACTGCCGCCGGAGATCATCAGAATCCGCCGAGGCCGGGCGGTCGGCAACACGAAGTCACCACTGCCACCGGTCAACCCGACCACCATGCCGGGGTGGGCGTAATCGCGCAGGTAGGTCGAGACCAGACCACCGTCGTGCAGACCTATGGTCAACTCGATCAGCCGCTGGCCCTCGGCATTAGCCGGTGAGTAGCAGCGGGTGTGGCGGCGTCCGTTGATGTCGACCGTGACGTTGAGGTGCTGACCGGCTCGGAACCCGGGAAACGCGGAGTTGGGTTGCAGCGTCATGGTGACGCTGCGCGCCGTCCTGCGCTGCACCGCGACAACCTTTGCCCGGGCCTCTCCACGGGACCAGGTCGGAGCGACCAGTTCGGTGTACCGGTCGACGCTCTGTGGCCAGGTCAGCACCTCGACCAGGCTTGAAACCAGCGCACGGCGCTTTGGGGCCTGTCTGAACATGGAGAGTCTGGTCGCCTTTGACTATGTGCTGGTCAAGCGAGATCAGCGGTTGATTCCGAGGCAGTATACGGCGTGATCGGAGACACGCCGAATCGAGACCGGGACCCTGCCGCGGAAGCCGGGCGAGGGTCAGTGGGCGAACAGCGTGGCGGCGTTCACCAGGTCGAGCAGCGGCTGCGGCATCACACCCAACACCACGGTGATGGCCGCGCACAGCGCGATCGCCGCCTTGCTCCACACGCTGGGCAATACCAGCTGCGGCGGGTCGTCGGGGGTATCGGTGAAGAACATCAGCACGATCACCCGCACGTAGAAGTAGGCGGCCACACCACTGGTGATCACACCGATCACCACCAGCGGGGTGGCTCCGCCCTCGGCGGCGGCCTTGAACACGGCGAACTTGCTGATGAATCCACTGGTCAGCGGGATACCTGCGAACGCCAGCAGGAACATTGAAAACAGCAGGCCCACAACTGGATAGCGACGGCCCAGGCCCGCCCACCGGGACATGTCGAGCTCCTCGGCGCCGCTGGAACCGCGGATCAGGTTCACCACGGCGAACGCGCCGACCGTGGAGAAGCTGTAGGCCACCAGGTAGAACAGCGTCGAGGAGACACCGGCCGGGATCGCCGACAGCACGCCGGTCAGCACGAAGCCCACGTGGGCGACCGAGGAGTAGGCCAGCATCCGCTTGACGTCGGTCTGGGTGATGGCGGCGACGGTGGCGACCACCATGGTCAGCACCGAGATCAGCCACAGCAGCGGGCGCCACTGATCGTGCAGCGCCGGCAGAGCGACGTAGATGATCCGCAGCATCGCGCCGAACGCGGCGACCTTCGTGGCGGCCGCCATGAAACCGGTGACCGGTGTCGGCGCGCCGACGTAGACGTCGGGAATCCAGGAGTGGAACGGCACCGCGCCGGCTTTGAAGAACAGGCCGACCAGCAGTAGTGCGGCACCCATCAGCGCCAACGGATCACGACTGTGGGCGACCAACTGATCGCCGATCTCGGGCAGGGTCAGTGACCCGGTGGCGCCGTAGATCAAGGCGGCCCCGAACAGGAACAGCGCCGAGGAGAACGCGCCCAGCAGGAAGTACTTCAGCGCCGATTCCTGCGACAGCAGGCGCCGGTACCGGGCCAGCCCGCACAGCAGGTACAACGGCAGCGAGAGCACTTCCAGGGCCACGAACATGGTCACCAGATCGTTGGCGGCCAGGAACACCAGCATGCCGCCGATCGCCAGCACGGTCAGCGGGAACACCTCGGTCTGGGTGACCCCGGTGCGGGCCGCTTCGAGTTCGGTCACACTGCCCGGGACCGCTGAGGCCTGCGGCGTGAACGAGTCCAGGCCAGCGCGCCCCGGGGCGGCAGAAGACACAGCCGGTGCGGTCGCGGCGCCGGGGCCCTCGGGGAGGGTGGCGCCGACATTGCGTTCGGCGATGAAGATGACGGCCATGATCCCGACCAGCAGCACGGTGCCCTGCAGCACCAGCGCCGGCCGGTCGACGGCCACCGCTCCCAGCACCGTGATGCGACCGGCAGCCGGTGTGTCACCGCCGACCATGACGACGGCGGCGAACGCGGCGGCCAACCCGCCGACGGCGAGCAGAACCTGCGTCAGGTAGCGCGCCCGGCGCGCTACGAACGCCTCGACGAGCACGCCGAGCACCGCGGTGCCGAACACGATCAACAGCGGCAGTACCAGGGCGTATTCGATGGATGGGGCTGGCATGCTCGACATGGTCAATGCGCCCCCTCGGCGGTCAGCGGTGCCGGGTCGGTCTGACCGATGGTGGTCAAGGTGTGGTCGACGCCCGGATTGATGATGTCCAGCACCGGCTTCGGGTAGAAGCCCAGGAACAGCAGCAGCGCGATCAACGGTGCGACGACGACGAGCTCGCGGGGCACCAGGTCGCGGATGCGTTCGTTGCCCGCGGTGACCGGACCTGTCATCACCCGCTGGTAGAGCCACAGCATGTAGATCGACGACAGCACCAACGCGGTGGTGCCGATGGTCGCAGCCAGCCAGTACCGGTTGAACGTGCCTATGAGCACCAGGAATTCGCTGATGAACGGCGCCAGCCCGGGCAGTGACAGGGTGGCCATCGCCGCTACCAGGAAGGTGCCGGCCAGCACCGGGGCCACCTTCTGCACGCCGCCGTAGTCGGCGATCGCCCGGGCGCCGCCGCGGCGCGAGATCAGGAATCCGGCGATCAGGAACACCGCCGCGGTGGAGATCCCGTGGTTGAGCATGTACAGCGTCGACCCGCTTTGGCCCTGGCTGGTCATCACGAAGATGCCCAGGATGATGAAACCGAAGTGCGAGATCGACGTGTAGGCGATCAGCCGCATGATGTCACGCTGACCGATCGCAACCATGGCGCCGTAGACCACACCGATCACCGCAAGGGTGATGATGGCGGGCCGGAAATAGGTTGAGGCGTCGGGGAACAGCTGCAGGCAGTAGCGCAGCATGCCGAAGGTGCCGACCTTGTCCATGACCGCCATCATCAGCACGGCGGTCGCCGGGGTGGATTCCACCGCGGCGTCGGGCAGCCAGCGGTGTGCCGGCCACAGCGGGGCTTTGACCGCGAACGCGAACATGAAGCCGGCGAACAACAGCTTGAGCACGCCCGGGTCGACGGTGGTGGTTCCCGGCGAGAACACCGAGACCAGTTCGCGGAAGTCGAACGTGCCCCCGGAAGTGCCCTCCTGGGCGCTCACCACGTACACCCCGATGACCGCGGCCAACATGATGAGGCCGCCGAACAGGTTGTACAGCAAGAACTTCAGTGCGGCTTGCGAACGTTTGGCGCCGGTGCCGAAGCCGCCGATCATGAAGTACATCGGGATCAGCATCGCCTCGAAGAACACGTAGAACAGCAGCACGTCCAGCGAGACCAGCGAGATCAGCACCATCGATTCGACGGTCAGCGTCAGTGCGACGTAGGCGTGCGGGCCGCGGCTGCGCTCGCCGCCGTCGTTCCAGCCGGCCAGCATCAGCAGCGGCACCAGTCCGGCGGTCAGCAGGGCCAGCACCACCGCGATACCGTCCACGCCCAGGGTGTAACCGGCTCCGAACGCCGGTATCCAGGGATGGGATTCGACGAACTGGTACGGCGCGGCCACCGGAGTCGTGTCGAAGCCGGCGGTGACGACGACCGCCACCGCCAGCGTCGCCAGACTCACCAGCAGTCCGGTGTATTTGGCCAGCTGCGTCCGGCCGCCGGGCAGCGCGATGACCAGTCCGGCACCGGCCAGCGGCACCAACCACAGCAGGCTCAACCAGGGCACGTTGTTGTTCACAGCTGCACCGCCAGCACTACCGCCGCCACCAGGACCGCGCCGGCGAGCATGGTCAGCGCGTAGGAGCGCACGTACCCGGTCTGCAGGCGGCGCACCAGGATCGACCCGAAGGCGACCAGCCCGGCCAGTGCGTTGACCGAGCCGTCCACCGCGCGGTCGTCGACTTCGACCAGGGCTTGCGCCATTCGGTTACCCGGACGCATGAACACCTCCTCGTTGAAGGCATCACCGTAGAGATACTCGCGGGCGGCCACCGTCAGGGCGGAAACATCGGTGGGCGCGGTGATCGGTATCGGCTTGCGGCCGTACATCCGGTAGGCCACCGCGCATCCGAGCAGCACGACACCCAGGGTGACGGCGCCGGTGACCCAGGCCGGGACGGCGTGCGCCGCCTCGTGGCCGACCAATTCGGCTACCGGGGTCACGACCGGACCCAGCCAGTGCTCGAGTCGGCCGCCGATCGCCAGCACCCCGCCGGAGATCACCGCCCCGACGGCCAGCACGATGATCGGCCACGTCATCACCCGCGGCGCCTCGTGTGGATGCTGCAGCGCCCGTTCCGGCGTCACTTCGCTCTCGTCAGCTGCCCAGCGGCGCTCGCCGCCGAACGTCATCAGCATCACCCGGGTCATGTAGAACGCGGTGATGGCGGCACCCAGAATGGTGACCGCACCCAGCAGCCAGCCGCGCGTCCCGCCGGAGGCCAGGGCAGCTTCGATGATGGCGTCCTTGGAATAGAAGCCGGCGAACGGCGGCACCCCGATGATCGCCAGGTAACAGATGCCGAACGTTACGAAGGTCACCGGCATGAAGGTGCGCAGCGCGCCGTAGCGGCGCATGTCCTGTTCGTCGTTCATCCCGTGCATCACCGCGCCGGAGCCCAGGAACAGGCCGGCCTTGAAGAAGCCGTGGGTGAGCAGATGCAGGATCGCGACTGCGTAGCCGGCCGGGCCGAGGCCGGCGGCCAGCACCATGTAGCCGATCTGGCTGACCGTGGAGGCGGCCAGTGCCCGCTTGATGTCGTCCTTGGCGCAGCCGATGATCGCGCCGAACAGCAGGGTGGCCGCGCCGACGACGAGCACCGCAAGCCGGGCGTCGGCGGACAGGTCATAGATCGGTCCGGACCGGACGATCAGGTACACCCCGGCGGTCACCATGGTGGCCGCGTGGATCAGCGCCGACACCGGGGTCGGGCCCTCCATGGCGTCGAACAACCAGGCCTGCAGGGGCACCTGTGCGGATTTGGCGCACGCGCCCAGCAGCAGCAACAACCCGATGGCGGTGGTCAGACCGCTGGGGCCGTCGGCCTGGACCGCACTGAACAGCCCGTCGAAGGACAGCGTGCCGAAGCCGGCGAACATGACGAACATCGCCAGGGACAGCCCGAAGTCGCCGACCCGGTTCGACACGAATGCCTTCTTGCCGGCCGCTGCGGCAACCGGCCGGGCGTACCAGAAGCCGATCAGCAGGTAGGACGCCAGACCGACGCCTTCCCAACCCACGTACAGGCCCAGATAGTTGTCGGCGACGACCAGCAGCAGCATGGCCGCGACGAACAGATTCAGGTAGGCGAAGAAACGTCGACGATCCGGGTCGTTGGCCATGTAGCCGATCGAGTAGATGTGGATCAGCGCGCCGACGCCGCTGATCAGCAGCACGAAGCAGATCGACAGCTGGTCGATCAGCAAGCCGAAGTCGACTTGCAGGGCGCCGACCGGAACCCAGCTGAACAGGTGGGTGTGAATCGTCCTGTCGTCGCCCGCCCGGCCCAGCATGTCGATCAGCAGGGCCAGCCCGATCCCGAACGACCCGAGCACGGTGGCGCAGCCCAGTAGGTGACCCCACCGGTCGGTTCGCCGCCCGCCGACCAGCAGGATCAACGCGCCCACCGCGGGCAGGGCCACCAGAAGCCAGCTCAGCTGGCTCAGATTCGTCATAGAGCTCCCCAACTCCCTAGCCGCGCAGTAGGTTCGCGTCGTCGACCGAGACGGATCGCCGGGCCCGGTAGATCGTCATGATGATGGCCAGGCCGATCACCACCTCGCAGGCGGCGACGACCATCGTGAAGAACGCCACCATCTGGCCGTCGAGCTGGGAGTGCAGCCGGGCGAAGGTGACAAACGCCAGGTTGGCGGCGTTGAGCATCAGCTCGACGCACATGAACATCACCAAGGCGTTGCGGCGCAACATCACTCCGGTGGCCCCGATGGTGAACAGCATCACCGACAGGTACAGGTAGTTCTCCGGATTCACTGGTCCGATCCCTCCCCGTTGGAGACCACGGCATCGCTGTCGGCGTGCACGGCGTTCCCGCTGGCGCCGACCCAGCGGTGGGTCAAGGTGTCCGACACCGACAGCGCCGAGTACGACCCGTCGGGCAGTCGCGCGGCGATGTCGACGGCGTTGTGGCGGGCGTAGACACCCGGAGTGGGCAGCGGCGTCGGGTGCCGGCCGGCCTGGAAGCGCTGGATCGACAGTTCGCGCTGCGTCATCCGCGGCTGCAGCCGCTCACGGTGGGTCAGCACCATGGCCGCGACCACCGCGGTGATCAGCAACGCGCTGGTGAGCTCGAACGCCCACAGGTAGCGGGTGAAGATCAGTACTGCCAGGCCCTCGACATTGTTCTGCGCCAGATCCGTCCCGCCACCGGTGGCCGCGGCGAGGGTGCCGACCCGGCGCAGGTGCATCGTGGCGCCGCCGATCCCGGCGATCAGCAGAATTCCGAAGCTGATGCCGGCCAGCGTCGCCCCGATCCGCTGACCGCGCAGGGTCTCCACCAGTGACTCGGCGGAGTCGACGCCGATCAGCATCATCACGAACAGGAACAGCATCATCACCGCGCCGGTGTAGACGACGATCTGCACCACGCCGAGGAACATGGCGTCCTGGGCGAAGTAGAACACCGCCAGGATGAGCATCGTCATCGCCAGGAACATCGCCGAATACACCGCTTTGGCCGAGGTGACGACCCCGACCGCACCGATGAGCGCCAGTGCGCCCAGCACCCAGAACGTCACCGCCTCCCCGGTGGAGGTGCGGACGACGACGTCGGCGGCGAGCAGCACGGTGTTCATCAGGCTTTGCCCTGTTTCTTCCGGTCCAGCATCACGAACAGGTCCGGGTTCTCGTCGAGTCCGTCGGGGCTGACCCGGCCCAGGTAGTAGTCCTTGTCGGTGGCTCCGGGCGGCATCGGGTGCGGCGGTGCGGTCATGCCCGGTTCCAGCGGCGCCAGCAGTTGGTCGCGTTCCCAGATCAGGTCGGCCCGGTTGTCGGCGGCCATCTCGTACTCGTTGGTCATGGTCAGCGCGCGGGTCGGGCAGGCCTCGATGCACAGTCCGCAACCGATGCAACGCAGGTAGTTGATCTGGTAGACGCGGCCGTAACGTTCGCCGGGGGAGAAGCGCTGTTCGTCGGTGTTGTCGGCGGCCTCCACATAGATGGCGTCGGCGGGGCAGGCCCAGGCGCACAATTCGCAGCCGATGCACTTCTCCAGCCCGTCCGGGTGCCGGTTGAGCTGGTGGCGGCCGTGGTAGCGCCGCGCCGTCGGTTTCTTGTGCTCCGGATAGCCGTCGTTGATCGGCCGTTTGAACATCGTCTTCAAGGTGACGCCGAACCCGGCCAGGGCGTCGCGCAGGCTAGCCATTGACATCCTCCTTGACCCGCGGCGAATTGCGCTGCGGTAGTGGTGGTGTCGGGAATGAACCCTCGGATGGGACAACGGGGGGTGGTGGCGCCGGTTCGGCGCCGTCGTCGCCGCGCACCGCGCTGAACTGCCGATGCAGCAGTACCAGTGCCACCAGGGTGGCCAGTGTGCTGACGCCGCCCAACACCCACTGCCAGTGCGGGTAGCCGTCATTGCGCAGGCTGCGCATCCCCGCGCCGAACAGCACCCAGGTCAGCGCCACCGGGATCAGGACTTTCCAGCCCAGCGACATGAACTGGTCGTAGCGCAACCGGGGCAGGGTGGCCCGCAGCCAGATGTAGATGAAGATGAAGCCCCACACCTTGGCGGTGAACCACAGCAGCGGCCACCAGCCCGCGTTGGCGCCGGCCCACAGGTTGATCGGGAACGGGGCGTGCCAGCCGCCGAAGAACAAGGTGACGGCCAGCGCCGAGACCGTGGTGATGTTGATGTATTCGGCCAAGAAGAACAGGGCGAACTTCAGCGACGAATACTCCGTGTGGAAGCCGCCGACCAGTTCGCCTTCGGCTTCGGGCAGGTCGAACGGTGCCCGGTTGGTCTCGCCGACCATCGCGACCAGGTAGACCATGAATGCCGGCATCAGCAGGAACGCGAACCACACGCGGTCCTGGGCGGCCACGATGCCCGATGTCGACATCGTCCCGGCGTAGAGGAACACCGAGGCGAATACCAGGCCCATCGCGACCTCGTAGGAGATCACCTGTGCGGTCGAGCGGATACCGCCGATCAGGGGGTAGACCGAACCCGACGACCAGCCGGCCAGGATGATCCCGTACACGCCGATCGACGACATCGCCAAGATGAACAGCACCGCGATCGGCAGATCGGCCAACTGCAGGGTGGTGTGATGGCCGAAGACGCTCACCTCGGGGCCGAACGGGATCACCGCGAACGCCGTGATCGCCGGGACCGTCGAGATGATCGGCGCCAACACGTAGATCACCCGATCCGCGTCGACGGGGCTGATGTCCTCCTTGAGCGCCAGCTTGATGCCGTCGGCGAGGCTCTGCAGCCATCCCTTGGGCCCGACCCGGTTGGGGCCGGGACGCATCTGCATACGTCCCAGTACTTTTCGCTCGATGACGATGGCGAAGAGCACCGTCAGCACCAGGAAAACGAAGACGCACAGCACCTTGGCCAGCATCAACCACCAGGGATCGATCATGGTCTGCGTCCAATCTGTACCACCGCACCCGGGGTGACCCCCAGATCTCGGTGCACCGCCGAATCCGCGGAGTTCATCGGCAACCACACCACCCGATCCGGCATGTCGGTGACCACCAGCGGCAGGGTGATGCGGCCGCGCTCGGTGCTGACGGTGAGCGGATCACCCGGCGCCACACCGACTTCGGCCGCGGTCTCCGCCGACAGTCGGGCCACCGGCTTGCGGGCCGTACCGGCCAGCTTCGGTTCGCCGGCCTGCATCACGCCGTTGTCCAGCAGCATGCGCCAGCCGGCCAGTACGGCTTGGCCGGCAGCGGCCTGCTGCGGGGTGCCCGCGGCCGCCCGGGGGGCATCGGCCCGGCTGCCGGCCCAGGTGCCGAGGGCGGCCAGCTCGTCGCGGGCCGCCTCGACGTCCGAAAGGCCCAGTGCCACACCCATTTCCTCGGCGATAGCGTCGAGCACCCGCACATCGGACAGCGCGCCGCCATCGCCCAGCGCGACGCCGAACCGACGGTGCCGGCCCTCCCAGTTGACGAAGGTGCCGGATTTCTCGGCGGCGGCCGCGATCGGCAACACGACGTCGGCCCGCTCGGTGACCTGGCTTTGCCTCAGCTCCAGGCTGACCAGGAACTCGACCTGGTCGAGGGCGGTCAGTGCCGCCGCCGGGTCGGCCAGGTCGGCCGGTTCGACCCCGCCGACCAGCAGTGCCCCCAGCGTGCCGTCTGCGGCGGCCGCCAGGATGGCATCGGTGTCGCGTCCGGCCTGCGACGGCAGATCGTCGGGGCCGTCGAGACCCCACGCCCGTGCGATCTCGGCCCGCGCGGACTCGTCGCCCAGCGGGCGGCCGCCGGGCAGCAGGCCCGCCAGCGCACCGCCGTCCAGTGCGCCGCGCTCACCGGCACGCCGCGGCACCCAGGCCAGCCGGGCGCCGGTCGCCTCGGCCAGCCGCGCCGACGCCGACAACGCGCCCGGGGAACTGGCCAGCCGCTCACCGACCAGCACCACCGCGCCGGGCCGGCGCAGCAGCTGCCCGACCTCACCGTCATGCAGGCCGTCCAGCACCGCGGCCTCGCCGCCCGGCACCACCGGCAGCAGGGTGCCGAACATCTTGGTCAGCGCCCGGTCGGCGAACGGTGCCACGCTGAACACCTTGGTGCCCTTCTTGCGGGCCGCTTTGCGCAGCCGCAGGAAGACCATCGGTGCCTCTTCCTCGGGCTCGAAGCCGACCAGCAGCACGGCCGGGGCGGCTTCCAGGTCGGCGAAGCTCACCTCTATTCCGCGACCGGCCACCCGGGCGGTCAGGAACTCGGCTTCCTCGCCGGACTGCGGGCGGGCCCGGAAGTCGATGTCGTCGCCGCGCAGCGCCACCCTGGTGAACTTGGCGTAGCCGTAGGCGTCTTCGGCGGTCGCCCGGCCACCGACCAGCACGCCGGTGCGGCCCCGGGCGGCGGCCAGGCCGCGTGCCGCCACCGCCACCGCGTGCGGCCAGGAGGTGGGCACCAGGTTCCCGCCGGCGTCGCGCACCATCGGAGTGGTGATCCGGTCACGCTGGGTGGCGTAGGTGAATGCCCAGCGGCCCTTGTCGCAGTTCCATTCCTCGTTGACGTCCGGATCCTCACCGGCCATCCGGCGCATCACTTTGCCGCGGCGGTGGTCGGTGCGCTGGGCGCAGCCCGCCGAGCAGTGTTCGCAGACACTCGGGGTGGACACCAGGTCGAACGGCCGTGCCCGGAATCGGTATGAAGCGCCGGTGAGCGCCCCGACCGGGCAGATCTGCACGGTGTTGCCGGAGAAGTAGGAGTCGAACGGGGTGTCGGTGTAGATGCCGACCTGCTGCAGGGCGCCGCGGTCCATCATCTCGATGAACTTGTCGCCGGCGATCTCGTCGGAGAATCGGGTGCAGCGCGCGCACAGAATGCAGCGGTCGCGGTCTAGCAGCACCTGCGAGGAGATGTTGATCGGCTTGGGATAGGTCCGCTTGGCCTCTTCGAAGCGAGTCTCGGTGCGGCCGTGGGTCATCGCCTGGTTCTGCAGCGGGCATTCACCGCCCTTGTCGCAGGTCGGGCAGTCCAGCGGGTGGTTGATCAGCAGCAGCTCCATGACCAGGTGCTGAGCCCGGTCGGCTTCGGCGGAGGTGTGCTGGGTACGCACCACCATGCCCTCGGTCGCCGCCACCGCGCAGGACGGCTGCGGCTTGCGCTGACCTTCGACCTCGACCATGCACTGCCGGCACCAGGCCACCGGGTCCAGCAGTGGGTGGTCGCAGAATCGGGGGATCTCGATGCCCAACTGCTCGGCGGCCCGAATGATCAAGGTGCCCTTGGGAACCGTGATCTGCTGGTCGTCGATGGTGAACGTCACCGACTCCTGGCCGGTCGGCTGAGAAGGTTGAGTCACGCCGCACCGCCTCCTGCTCCGTTTGGCACGAACATGCTCGCTTTCGGGTCGAACGGGCAGCCCCCCTCGAGGTGGGCGATGTATTCGTCACGGAAATACTGGATCGACGACTTCACCGGCATCGCCGCACCGTCTCCCAACGCGCAGAACGACTTCCCGAACAGCACGTCGGCGATGTCAAGCAGCGTGTCGAGGTCCTCGGGGGTGCCGCGACCGGTCTCGAGGCGCTCGTAGATCGGCACCAGCCAGTAGGTGCCCTCGCGGCACGGGGTGCACTTGCCGCAGGACTCGTGCTTGTAGAACTCCGACCAGCGCCGGGCCGCCCGCACCACGCAGGTGGTCTCGTCGAAGATCTGTAATGCCTTGGTGCCCAGCATCGACCCGGCCGAGGCCATGCCTTCGTAGTCCAACGGGATGTCGAGGTGTTCCGCGGTCAGCAGCGGGGTCGACGACCCACCCGGTGTCCAGAACTTCAGCCGGTGGCCGTCGCGGATCCCGCCGGCGTACTCCAGCAGTTCCCGCAGGGTGATACCCAGCGGTGCCTCGTACTGACCGGGCCGATTCACGTGCCCGGAAAGCGAATACAGCGTGTAGCCGCGGGACTTCTCGGTGCCCATCGACCGGAACCACTCCGGTCCGTTGCGCAGGATCGACGGCACGCTGGCAATGGATTCGACGTTGTTGACCACGGTGGGGGAGGCGTAGAGGCCGGCGACCGCGGGGAACGGCGGACGCAGCCGTGGCTGGCCGCGGTAGCCCTCCAGCGAGTCGATCAGCGCGGTCTCCTCACCGCAGATATAGGCTCCGGCACCGGCGTGCACGGTGATGTCGAGGTCGAAACCGGTGCCGCCGATGTCGGTGCCCAGCAGCCCTGCCGCGTAGGCCTCGGCCACCGCGTTCTGCAGGCGCCGCAGGATGGGCAGCACCTCGCCGCGCACGTAGATGAAGGCGTGCCGGGCGCGGATCGCGTGGCAACAGATGATCATGCCCTCGATGAGCACGTGTGGTGTCGCCAGCAGCAGTGGGATGTCCTTGCAGGTGCCCGGCTCGGACTCGTCTGCGTTGACCAGCAGATAATGCGGCTTGGCCCCGGCTCCCTCGGTGCCCTGCGGGACGAACGACCACTTGGTTCCGGTGGAGAACCCGGCGCCGCCGCGCCCGCGCAGCCCGGAATCCTTGACCAGCTCGATGACGTCGTCGGGTGCCATGGCCAGCGCCCGCTGCATGCCCAGGTAACCGCCATGCCGGCGGTAGGTCTCCAGCGTCCAGGACTCGGGATCGTCCCAGTAGCTGCTCAGTACCGGGGTCAGCGCCGTTGCCGCGGTGGGGGAGGTCGGGGTGGAGGTCACTCTCGGCTCCCGTCGGTCTTGGACTCCGGCGCGGCCATGCCGTGTTCTCGGGCGAAGCGCAGCCCGGCCAATGTCGGACCGGCCGGGCCGCCCTGGCCGTCGTCGGGGCGGCCGTCGGCGAAACCGGCCAGTACCCGGGCGGTTTCGCGGAAGCTGGTCAGCGGCAGGCCGCGACTGGGCCGAACCTCGGCACCGGAACGCAGGGCGTCGGTGAGGTCGCGCGCCGACTCGGGTGTCTGCTGGTCGAAGAACTCCCAGTTCACCATCATCACCGGCGCACAGTCGCAGGCCGCGTTGCACTCGATGCGCTCCAGCGTGACCTTGCCGTCGCCGGTGGTCTGCTCGTCGTTGAGGTCCAGGTGCTCCTTGAGGGCGTCGTAGATGGCGTCGCCACCCATCACCGCACACAGCGTGTTGGTGCACACGCCCACCAGGTAGTCACCGGTCGGCTTGCGCCGGTACATCGAGTAGAACGAGGCGACTCCGGCGACGTCGGCGCCGGTCAGCCCGAGTATTTCGGCGATGAAAGACATGCCGGCCGGGGTGATGTAGGAGTCCTCGGCCTGTACCAGGTGCAGCATCGGCAGGATCGCCGAGCGCGGCTGGGGGTAGCGGGCGATGATCTCCTTGGCGTCGGCCTCCAGGCGCGCGCGCACCTCATCGGAGTAGGCGCGGGGTGCGTCGGGGTGATTGAACTGATTGGGCTCCTCCGGCGGCCGGCCCAACTGCAGGAACACCCGGTTGCCGTCGGCGCCGGCGGTCGGCGGCATGAGCCGCCCCCGTCCGGTCTTGTTGACTTCGTTCTCTGCCGCCTCTTCCATGCCGCCCGTCTCGCTCACCGGTCCACCCCGCCCATCACCGGGTCGATGCTGGCGACCGCGGCGATCACGTCGGCGATCAGGCCGCCTTCGCTCATCGCGGCGACCGCCTGCAGGTTGGTGAACGACGGATCCCGGTAATGCACCCGGTAGGGCCGGGTTCCGCCGTCGCTGACCATATGCACCCCCATCTCGCCGCGGGGCGATTCGACCGAGACGAACACCTGTCCCGGCGGCACCCACAGATCCTCGGTGACCCGCTTGAAGTGGTGGATCAGGCCCTCCATCGAGTGGCCCATGATCCAGCCGATGTGCTCCTTGGAGTTACCCTGCCCGTCCGGGCCGATGGTCAGGTCGGCCGGCCAGGCGATCTTGCGGTCGGCGACCATGACCGGACCAGGCCGTAGCTTGTCCAGACATTGCTCGACGATTTTCAGGGATTCCTTGATCTCCGCGATGCGAATCAGGTAGCGGCCGTAGGCATCACAGCCGTCATCGGTGATCACATCGAATTCGTAGTCCTGGTAGCCGCAGTACGGTTCCTCACGGCGAATGTCATAGGGCAGGCCGGTGGACCGCAGCACCGGACCGGTGATGCCCAGCGCCATGCACCCGGTCAGATCCAGATAGCCCACGCCTTTGGTGCGGGCCTTCCAGATGTAGTTCTCGGTGAGCAGGTCCTCGATGTCCTTGAGCCGCTTGGGCATCAGCTTGAGAAAGTCGCGAATCATCGGGACCGCCTCGTCGGGCAGATCCACCGACACCCCGCCGGGCCGGATGTACTGGTGGTTCATCCGCAGACCGGTGATCGTCTCGAAGATGTCGAGTACCAGCTCGCGTTCACGGAAGCCGAACAGCATCACCGACAGCGCACCGAGCTCCATGCCGCCGGTGGCCAGTGCCACCAGGTGCGAGGAGATCCGGTTGAGTTCCATCATCAACACCCGGATCACGCTGACCCGCTCCGGAATGTCGTCGGTGATGTCGAGGAGCTTCTCCACCCCGAGGCAGTAGGCGACTTCGCTGAAGAACGGTGACAGGTAGTCCATCCGCGTCACGAACGTGACACCCTGGGTCCAGTACCGGCTTTCCAGGTTCTTCTCGATGCCGGTGTGCAGATAGCCTATGCCGCAACGGGCTTCGGTCACCGTCTCACCGTCGAGTTCGAGGATCAGCCGGAGCACACCGTGTGTCGACGGGTGTTGAGGCCCCATGTTGACGACGATGCGCTCGCCCGGGTCGGCGGCCTTGGCCGCTTCGACCACCTGGTCCCATTCCTGCCCACCGACGTTCAGCACGGTGCGCGGCGTGTCGCTGCTCATCACTTGTAGGCCCTCCGCTGGTCAGGCGGCGGTATCTGCGCGCCCTTGTACTCGACCGGGATGCCGCCCAGCGGGTAGTCCTTGCGTTGCGGGTGGCCGTGCCAGTCGTCGGGCATCTCGATCCGGGTCAGTGACGGGTGGCCGTCGAAGATGATCCCGAAGAAGTCGTAGGTCTCGCGCTCGTGCCAGTCGGTGGTCGGGTAGATCGTGAACAGCGAGGGAATGTGCGGATCCGCGTCGGGGGCAGCGACTTCCAACCGAACCTTGCGACTGTGGGTGATGGACCGCAGCGGATAGACCGCGTGCAGCTCCCGGTCCGCGTCCGAGGGGTAGTGCACGCCGCTGACGCCGAGGCTCAACTCGAAGCGCAGTTCGGGCTCGTCGCGCAGCAGTCTGGCCACCGTGCGCAATTTCGCCCGGTGGATGTAGAGGGTCAGCTCGCCCCGGTACACCACCACTTTCTCTACGGCATCGGCGAATTCGACCCCCTCGCGCTGCAGCGCGGCGGTGAGGGTGTCCACGAGTTCGTCGAAGTACCCGCCGTAGGGCCGCGGGGTGTCGCCGGGCAGCGCGGCTTCGGTCACGAGGTGCCCGTATCCGGAGGTGTCCCCGCTGCCGGCCGCACCGAACAGGCCGCGGCGTACCTTGATCACGTCTTCGGTGCCGTCCCGGCCGTCGCCGTCGGCAGTGCCCTCGCTCACCGCAGCAACCCCTTCATCTGCCAGGTGGACGGGGCCGACAGCGCCGCCTCTTCGGTAGCGGTGACCACCTGCTCACGGTTGGCGCCCAGCGGCATCTCGCGAATCTTCTCGTGCAGCTTGAGAATTGCGTACATGAGCATCTCGGGCCGGGGCGGACAACCGGGCAGGTAGATATCAACCGGGACGACATGGTCGACGCCCTGCACGATCGCGTAGTTGTTGAACATCCCGCCCGACGACGCGCACACCCCCATGGCCAGCACCCACTTGGGTTCCACCATCTGGTCGTAGATCTGGCGCAGCACCGGCGCCATCTTCTGGCTCACCCGGCCGGCCACGATCATCAGGTCCGCCTGGCGCGGCGAGGCGCGGAAAACCTCCATGCCGAATCGGGAGATGTCGTAGTCGGGCGCCATCGACGACATCATCTCGATGGCGCAACACGCCAGGCCGAAGGTCGCCGGCCACAGTGACCCCTTGCGGAAGTATCCGGCCAGGTCTTCCACCGTGGACAGCAGGAGACCGCTCGGCAGCTGTTCTTCTAATCCCATTTCAATCCCAACTCAGGCCGCCGCGCCGCCAGACGTAGGCGTACGCGACGAAGACGACGACGGCGAACAGCGCCATCTCGATCAGGGCGAACACCCCGAGCCCGTCGAAGGCGACCGCCCAGGGGTAGAGAAAAACGATCTCGATGTCGAAGACGATGAACAGCATCGCGGTCAGGTAGTACTTCACCGGGAAGCGCTGCCCGGGCGGGGAGTGCGGCCCGCTGACCGGCTGATCGGTGGGCTCGATGCCGCACTCATAGGCTTCCAGCTTTGCTCGGTTGTAGCGCGAAGGACCGGCCAGCGTTCCGGCGACCACGGAAAACACTGCGAAACCGGCGGCGAGCGCGGCGAGCGCGAGGATCGGTAGATACAGGTTCATACGCGGTGACGTAGTTCCCTTCCGGGCGTCGATGTGAGTTCAGGCACAGCCTAGCCCGCCCCAACCGGACGGTTGCGAAGAATCCGAAATTGCCGACAACTGTGACGGGCATCACCTGTCGCAGGGGTCAACGGCGACAGGGGAATTCGCGTCTGAGGGCGCCCTAACTCGCCCTAACCCGGCGTCGGCGTGCGGAGCAGGCCCAGGACCGTGCGGCTCAGTGTCATGGGGTCTACCGGGTGCGGCACCGCCGCGTCGGCGCGGGACCATCGCGCCAGCCAGGCGTCATCGGCGCGGCCGGTCAACACCACGATCGGCGGGCACGGGGTGATCTCGTCCTTGAGCTGTTTGCAGACGCCCATCCCGCCGGCCGGGGTGGCCTCGCCGTCGAGCACCGCGAGGTCGATTCCGCCGGCGTCCATCTGCCGGATCACCATCGGTTCGGTGGCGACCTCGACGTAGGTCAGCTCCGGCAGGTCGGGGTGCAGGTGCTTGCCCAGCGCGGCGATGGCCTTGGCGCGGGTCGAAGCGTCGTCACTGTAGACAAGAATCCGCAGCGTGGCGGTGGAGGCAGACACGCAGCAGATGCTACTGCTCACCGGACGCCCGTAGGCGGGTTTGACCGACCGTCAACGAAACCGGTCGAACCGACTGCCGCGCAGTGACTCTAGGTGCCTAGTCGTCATAGCCGGGGTGGTCGATCGACAACCGGTGCCGGACCAGGGCGTAGAGACAGGCGGTGAGCGCCTCGGCCCGGTCGTCGAGGTCACCGGCCCGGACGGCGGCCGCCAGCGTGGCCTCATCGGTGAAATCCAGACCGGCCAGCGCCTGCGCCGGCGCATCCGGGGAGGTGTCGCTCAATTCGCGTTCGACGATGCGCAGCGCGTTGGCAGCCACCCGGGAGTGGAATCTGACCTGGCTCGCGGTGGCCGCGTCCGCGTCGCGGTTCGCAAATGACGTGTCGAGGAACTCGGCTACCGCGGCCACGAGTTCGGCGGCGGTGGGGCGGCGGCCGGTCACGCGCGGCGTTGATGGTCCGGTTCCTCCGCCCGTCGCTGCGCTCCGCGTGTCGTCGCCGGGCGTCCCGTCGAGCAGTCGCAGCAGGTCCCATTCGGTTTCGCTTACCCGTCGTCCGATCGTCGCCAACTCCACCGATCGCGCCTGCCCGCTCAGGTGCCGCTGCGCCTGGTAGCGGCAGATGATGCCCCACCGCAGGGTGCCCAGTACCAGCCACCAGGCGAAGCGGCTCGGATCGACGGTGGTACCGGCGGCGTGGGCATAGGCGGCCAGGAAGCTGTCGATATCGCCGAGCCCGCCGGCGGCACGGTCCGGCGGAGCGCCGAACCGCCAGGCCCGCAGGCAGAACCAGGCCAAGTCCTCACAGGAGTCGCCGAGGTGCACCAGCTCCCAGTCCAGCACGGCCGCCAGCTCGGAGCCGTCGACGATCAGGTTGCCCATCCGGAAGTCGCCGTGCACCAGCTGTGCCTGCGCAGCCGGCGGCCGGTGGGCCGTCAGCCACCGGAATGCCCACTCGAACACGGCCGTGGTGTCGGGCATCGCGTCCAGCTGGTTGCGGCAGGCGGCGAGCTGGTCCTCGGTACTCAGGGGAATGCCTCCCGGGTCGGCCCGGTGGATGGCGGCCAGCGCCTGGGCGCACTGGCGCAGCAGGTGCTCCCGGCCGGTGTCGTCGAGTTGACGCTCGATGCGTCGAACCACCGTCTCGCCGGCGATCTCATTGCAGATCAGATATGGATTCCCCAGTGCCGCAGCGGAATTGTCGGCAACCAGGACGGTCGGCACCGGGGCGCCGGTCTGGCGCGCGGCACGCTGTGCGTGCGCTTCAAGCTCCATGCTGGCGTGGATCTCGTCGGGTGGGCCGGTGCGCAGGATCAGCGCGTGGCGCTCGGCGGTTTCCCCCGTCTTCGTGACGGCCTCGAACGCCCAGGTGGATCGGCTGGCGCCGCCGGTCAGGGCGCGCAGTCCCTCGACGGTGACCGGACCCAGATGAGGGGCCAGTACCCGGGCCAGCCGGTCCGCCAACTGATCGGTCATCGCCGGCTGCCGAAGCCGAACAGTCGCTGCGCAACCCGGCGGATCTGGATCTCCTCGGTGCCCTCGGTGATCCGGTAGCGGCGGTGGTGGCGGTAGATGTGCTCGAACTGCTCGTGCCGGGTGTAGCCGAGACCGCCGAAGGTCTGGATCGCCCGGTCGGCGGCGTTGCACACCAACCGGTTGGCGCGATAGTTGGCCATCGACACCTTGTCGGATACCTCCAGGTGGTGGTCACGGTCCAGGTGCCAGGCCGCGTATTGCACCAACAGCCGCACCATCTGCGCCTCGGTCTGCAGCTCGGCCAGCGGCCACTGGATGGCCTGGTGTGTCGACAGCGCCTTGCCGAACACCCGGCGCTGCGCGGCGTATTCGGCGGCCCGGTCGATGCAGTACTGGGCGGCACCCAGGCTGGAGGCGGCCTGGCGGATCCGGTTCTCATGCAGGAAGGTCTGGGCCACCTCCAGGCCGCGATCCACCTCGCCCAGCACCGCTTCGGCGGGCACCCGGACATCCTTGAGCTCGACCTCACCGTGATCGGTGGGCATATTGAACGTCCACCAGTAGAACGGGACGGTGAAACCGGGTGCGCCGGTGGGCACCAGGAATGCGGTGATACCCAGCGCGTCGCCGGCCTTCCCGGAAGTGCGGGCGAAGACCAGGTCGTGGGTGGCCCGGTGCACCCCGGTGTTGAAGCGCTTGGCGCCGTTGATCACCCAGCTGCCGCCGTCGGGTTCGGCGCGGGTCTCCATCCAGGTTGCGTCCGAGCCGTGTTCCGGCTCGGTGAGGCCGAACGCCATCGACCGCTCGCCGGTGATCATGGCCTGCGAGAACTCGCGGCGCTGCTCGTCGGTGCCGAACCGCTCCATCATGATGACCTGCGGGAAGTTGCCGACGATCGAGGATTCGTCCTGCAGGTCGTTGTGCAGGCCGAGTCCCTTGTGCGCCAGGTGTTCCCGAATCACGGCCATGTCGATATTGGTCCCGTCCCGGCCACCCAACGACGACGGTAGCCCGTAGCGCAGCCACCCCGCCGCATCAGCCCGGCGGCGCATCTCGTCGAGCAGGTCCTCCCACTCCCGGCGCGGTATTCCGTCGTGTTCGACGTCGGTGCGGGCGAACTCGCGCCGGTGGTCGAAGTACTGCATGTTCTCGGCCTGCAGCGGAGCGATCTCGCGTTCGATGAAGGCGTCCATCTCGGCGAGCACGCCTGGCAGGTGGTCGGGCAGGGTGAAGTCCATTGCTTCTCCTTCGCGTTATCAGCCGTACAGGGTCTTTCTCCAGATCGTCGACAGCGTCGCGATCGCGTCGCCGTCGCTGATGCGCCAGCCCGGTCCGGACGGACCGACGAAGACGACGGTGAAGTTCTCGAACAGCAGCGCGATGGCCGCGGCGGTATGGTCCGGGTCGAGGTCCAGACCGTGGCCCTGCTGCTGGGCGCGCCGGACCGAGGCGGCCACGATCTCCATGCCGAACCGGCGGAACTCGTTCTGCAGGGCGGCGAATCGCTGGTTGGTGGCGGCGAGTTGGGCCACGGCGATCATGATGCCGATGTTCTGCTTGAACATCCCCCAGTAGGCGCTGACCACCGACGAGAAGAACTCGGTGTCGCGCGAGGAGTCCGGCAGGCGCATCTTCAGGCCCGATGGCTCGACCACGTCGGTCAGGAAGGATTCGGCCAGCGCGGCAAGCAGATCCTCTTTGTCGCTGAAATACCGGTAGAGCACCGCTGTCGACTTGCCGGCTGCCGAGGTGATGTCGGCCAGGGTGGTGCCGTGAAAGCCACGCTCGGCGAACAGCTCTCGGGCGGCCTGTTCGATCGCACCACGGGTCTGGCGGCCCTTCGAGCTGAGCTCACGCCGGCTGGCCGTCAAGTGCTCAGTCCCGCTTACGGTCCCCGGCGGCCAGCAGTGCGCTGGGCAAGCCGTGTCCGACGACGGAACTGGCGACCCCGGCCGCGGCGATGGCGGCATCCAGGTCGATGCCGGTGTCGATGCCGCAGTCACCCAGCAGGTAGGCCAGGTCCTCGGTGGCGATGTTGCCGGTGGCGCCGGGGGCGAACGGGCAGCCGCCCAGGCCGCCGGCGGAGGCGTCCAGGCGCGTCACGCCGGCGCTGACCGCGGCGTAGGCGCTGGCCAACCCGGCGCCGCGGGTGTTGTGGAAATGGGCGCCCAGCGGGATGTCGCCGATGGTCGGCCGTACCGCCGCGATCAGGTCGGTGACCCGCCGGGGGGTGGTGGTGCCGACGGTGTCGGCGATCGCCAGCCGGTCGACGCCGAAACCGGCCGCCGATGCGGCGATGTCGGTGACGCGCCGGGGTGGGGTGGGGCCGTCGAACGGGCAGTCCCAGGCGGTGGCGATGATCACCTCGATCGACGCGCCGGCACCGTGGGCTATGGCGGTGATGTCGGCGATCGCCGCGGTGGCATCCGCGGTCGAGCGGCCCACGTTGGCGGCGCTGAACGAATCCGACGCGCACACCACGTACTCGATCGACCTCAGCCCGGCGGCCACCGCTCGGGCGGCACCGCCGGTGCTTGCGACCAGCGCGGAGAATTCGATGCCCGGGTAACGCCACAGCTCGGCGGCGATTTCGGCGGCATCGGCGAGCGCCGGAACCTTGGTCGGTGACACGAACGAGGTCACCTCCACCTCGCGCACCCCGGTGGCGGCGATCGCGGCCAGCAGTTCGAGCTTGGCGCTCAACGGGATCGGCTTCTCGATCTGCAGGCCGTCACGCAACGCGACCTCGCGGATCGCGACCTTCTCGGGCAGGTTTGTCACAACACCCCCTCGGAGCGCAGGGAGTCCAGCTCCGCGCCGGTCTTGCCGAGCAGCCCGGTGTAGACCTCGTCGTTGTGTTGGCCGGGCCGGGCCGATCCGGCGTTGCGGATCGCACCCGGCGTCTCGGAGAGCACCGGGATGATCCCGGGCCCCAACACGCTGCGTTCGGCGCCTTCGTCCCAGTGCTCGGCGATCATGCCGCGGGCCCGCAGCTGCGGATCGTTGACGACCTCGGCGACGGTGTTGATCGGTCCGGAGATCACCCCGGCCGCGCTGAGCGTTGCGATGATGTCGTCGGGTGCACGCTGCGCGGCCCAGTCACCGATGATGCGGTCGAGCTCGTCCTGGTTGCGGCCGCGTGCGCTGTGATCGGCGAACCGGGGGTCGGTGGCGAGCTCAGGGGAGTCCATCGCCTTGCACAACCGGGCGAACACGCTGTCCTGGTTGGCTGCGATCACCACCCAGCTGCCGTCGCTCGACTGGTAGATGTTCGACGGGGCGATGCCCTCGAGTCGGGTGCCGGACGGCCCGCGGACCACGCCGCCGACGTCGTAGTCGGGGATGGTGGATTCCTGGATGGCCAAGCAGGATTCGGTGAGGGCGACGTCAACGACCTGGCCTTGGCCGGTGACGGTGCGCCGGTACAAGGCGGCCAGGGCACCCTGCGCGGCGAACATGCCGGCCAGGCTGTCGCCGAGCGACAGCGCCAGCCGCGGTGGCGGCCCGCCGGGAAAGCCGTTCATGTGCCGCAACCCGCTGGCCGCTTCGGCGACCGAGGCGTACCCGGCTTTGTGGGCGTCCGGGCCGGTCTGCCCGTAGCCGGAGACGCGCACCAGGATGATGCCCGGGTTGTGTTGGCGCAGCACGTCGAACCCCAGGTCCCAGCGCTCCAGGGTGCCGGGACGGAAGTTCTCCACGACGATGTCGCAGTGTTCGATGAGCTCCAGGAACAGCTCACGGCCCCGCCCCTCGCGCAGGTCCAGCGTGACCGCTTTCTTGTTGCGGGCGTGCACGGTCCAGAAGAAGTGGTGACCGTCGAGTTCGGCCTGCCCCCAGGTGCGCAGCGGGTCGGGCTTGCCGGGCAGCTCGATCTTGATGACCTCGGCACCCATGTCGCCGAGCAGGCGCCCGGCGAACGGACCGGAGATCAGGGTGCCGAGTTCGATGACCCGGATACCGTCCAGCGCGCCCGCGGTGCTCATACCGACGAGCTTACGAAGTCATGCCGGGTCAGCCAATCGGTGACGGTGTCGACGGCCTGGCGCAGCGCCCCGCGCTGATCCGGACCGGCGTAGTAGTGGTTGGCGCCGGGGATTTCGTGCATCTCCTTGTCGGCGGTGCCGATGGCCTCGAACAGCCGACGGGTGTGGCTGGGGGTACAGGCGTCGTCGGCCATGTTGCCGATCACCAGGGTGGGAACGGCGATGTCGCTGCCGCAGTCCAGCCCGTCACCGTTGGCGTCGTCGTAGCTCCACTGCGATAGCCAGCTGCGCAAGGTGCAGAACCGCGCCAATCCGACCGGGCTCATGTTCACCACCGCGGGATCACCCAGATAACAGGTGCCGGGGGCGCGGTCGTTGGGGTCGACGGCCGGGTCCAGCCAGCGCGGGTCGGCCATGGTGCCGTGCACCACGAAGCCGAACTCGTCATCTGGTCGCCCGGCGCCCTTGAGTTCGGCGAGCTTGCCCTTGACCCAGGCGGTGATCCGGCGGTTGCGGTCGATCTGTGCGGCCCGGTAGCGGTCCAGGAATTCCGCGCTGTAGGGCGGCTGGTTGGGGTTGTCCGGGTTGTAGAGATCCAGTTGCGGGTCACGCCGGGTCGGGTCGGTCTCGTCGAGGATGGAGGCGTCCAGCCATTCGGTCATGGTGCCGTGCCGGCTGATGTGGGCGGCCAGCAGCATGACTCCGTCGGCGGGGATGAGCCCGAGTTTGGTGAGGTCGGGGCCGTCGCCGGACGGGCTGGCCGACACGGTCGGGTGCTGTGCCTGCTGCTGGTAGAACAGCGACAGCGAACCGCCGCCGCTCCATCCGGCCAGCACCACCTTGGAATAGCCCAGCCGGTTCTTGGCGTCTTTGATGCATTCGCCGAGGTCTTGGACCACCTTCTCCATCAGCAGCGCGGAGTCGGTGCCGCGGAAACGGCTGTTGCAGTAGATGACGTGGTGCCCGGCACGAGCCAGGGCGTTGACCATCGGCAGGTAGGCACCACCACCGATCGGGTGCATGAACACCAGCACGGTATCGCTGGGGGTGCCGGTGGGCCGCAGCAGATAGCTCTCCAGCACCACCAGCTCGGCCACTCCGCCGTAGACGTCGCGAACCCCCGAATCATTCTGGTAGGCAATCAGATAGGGGAGGCGTTCGTAGTCGTGCTTGGTGCTCATGCGTGTTGTCCCAGGTCTTTGGCCAGAACTTCTGCGGAGGGCGTGAGTCGGCGGCGGGTGTCGATCGCGATCACCTGCCAGTCCACGCGCGAATAGTCGTCGAACTTGCGGCGGGCGCGCTCGCGGGCGGCCTCCGGGGCGCCGTGGTGCACACCCTGCGGTGCATGGCTGATCAGTCCCGGCGGCATGGGTATGCCGTAGAGCGATCCGCCGTGGAAGAACGCGATCTCGTCATAGTCGACGTTGCGGTGATACCACGGGGTGCGCTCGGTGCCCGGTACGCCTTCGGCGGGCTTGGGCAGGAAGTTCATCACGTACACGCCGGTGGCCTGCATGAACAGGTGCACCATCGGAGGCAGGTGCACGCTGTCGGAGGTGACGACGTTGTAGTCGGCGATGTTGAACGTGAAGGCGAAATTGTCGCCGCGCCACCCTTCGACGTCGATCGGATTATGTTGGTAGAAAAGAGATGTCGTCCCAACTCCATCGATAGTCCGGTGAATCAGCCGGACCTCGTACTGGTCGCGTCCGTCGTCCTCGATGGGAGCCGGGTCGGGGATGACCACCTGCGAGGGGTCGAACGGGAAGTGCCGGCCCAGCGGACCCGGCGGTGGCACCCGGAACTCGTCGGTGGCCTGAATCAGCAGCAGGGTTGTTTCGGCCGCGGGCAGCTGCCGCCAGGTGGTCGCCTTGGGCAGGTAGATCCAGTCGCCCTCGCGGTAGTCCAGCGGCCCGAATTCGGTTTCCAGCCGCCCGGATCCGGCGTGCACGAAGCAGAGTAGGTCACCGTCGACGTAGCGGACATGAAACGGCATCTCGGCGGAGCGCCGCGACAGCGAGATGCAGCAGTCGGCGTTGTGAAACAGCCGCAGCGGGTGTCCGGCCGGGTCGGTGGCGTCGGCCGGTTCGAGTTGTGCGGACAGCACGTCGATGGGGCGCAGCGGGCCGTCGGCCCGGTAGGCGGTCGGGTCGTTGCGCCGGTACATGTTGGCGGTGCGGCCGGTAAAACCGCCGCGGCCCAGCTCGTCGTCTTTGAGGCCGTCGAGGTCGGCGTGCAGGCGGCGCGGTGTGGTGCCTTTGCGCAGGTGGACGAAGGATTCCATCGGCGACTCCCGGGAAGCTCGTGCGAAAGCGAGGCAGAAACTAAAAGTGACGTTACTTTTTGTTTCGGTATCGGGCAAGGGCCTCCGGGAACTAGCGGCCGAGGAACTCCGCGGTGCTGCGGGCCAAGAACGCCTGTACCCCGATCGCGGCGTCCTCGGTGGCGAACAACGTCTGCACGGTGGGCACCAGGTCGGCCTCGGCGGCGGCGTCGCCGTCACGCACCGCCTGGCGGGCGCTGCGCAGCGTGGCCTGCACCCCCAGCGGTGCCTGCCGGGCGATGGTCCGGGCGATCTCGATGGCGCGGGTCAGTTGCTTGCCGTCGGGCACCACCTCTTGCACGATGCCGATGCGATGAGCCTCGCGGGCGTCGAAGGTGTCGGCGGTCAGGATCCACCGCATGGCGTTGCCCCAGCCGGCCGCTCGTGGGAATCGGATGGTGGCCCCGCCGAACGGGTAGATGCCGCGGGCGATTTCCAGCTGGGCGAAGGTGGCCGACTCGGCGGCAATGGTGATGTCGCCGGCCAGCATCAGCTCGATGCCCAGCGTCAGCACCTTGCCGTGCACGGCGGTGACGACCGGCTTGGACAGCTGCCGGCCGTCGACCTGCCACGGATTGATGCCGCCGTCGGGAACGAGCGAGACATTGTTCGCGATGTCGCCGGCGACACTGGCCAGGTCCAGGCCGGCGGTGAACATCGGCCCCTCGCCGTAGAGCACGGCGGCGCGCAGGCTGTCGTCGGCGTCGAATTCCGCGTAGGCGGTGGCGAGTTCGCGCAGCATGGCGGAGTTGAACGCGTTGCGTTTGTCCGGGCGGTTGAGGCCGATGACCTGTACGTGGCCGTCGCGACGGACGGTCAGGTTCTCGTAGCTCACAGCAGTCCTCCGTTACAGCCGGATGCCGGCGGTGGTGCTCAACCCGCCGTCGAGCGGGATGACCGCACCGGTCATGAAAGTGGTGGCCGGTGCGGCCAAATACACTGCGGCGGCGGCGATGTCCTCGGCGCGGCCGATGCGTTTGACCGGGCTGGCGGCGGCGAGCTGCTCGCCGACGGCGTCGAGGGTGGCGGCCATCATCTTCGACGGGAACGGGCCGGGCGCGATCGCGTTGACCAGGATGCTCGGCGCCAGTTTGGCCGCCATGTGCCGCGTCAGCTGGTGGACCGCCGCCTTGGACGCCGAATAGGAGAAGTTGCCAACCCGGGGTACCGCCAGGCCGTCGATCGACCCGATGTTGATCACCCGGGCGGGATCGTCGGCAGCCGAGGCCGCCTCCAGCAGCGGCCGGGCCAGCTGGGTCAGTACGAACGGCGCCTTGACGTTGAGAGTCAGCACTTTGTCGAAGGCGGCCGACGGGAACTCGTCGAAGGGCGCGCCCCAGGTGGCCCCGGCATTGTTGACCAGGATGTGCAGCCGGCCCTCTCGCGCCGCGATGGCATCGATCAGGCTGCGGCACTGGTCTTCCCGGCCGACATCGGCGGGGATCGCGTGCACCTCGCCGAACTGCGAGAGCTCCTGCTCGGCCCGCCGGCAGGCCTCGGGCTTGCGCGACGAGATGTAGGTCCGAACCCCGGCACGCAGGTAACCCTCGGCGATCATGTAGCCGATTCCGCTGGTACCGCCGGTGATCAGGGCCGTCTTACCGGCCACGGAAAACAGCTCTGGGAACACGTGTGCTCCTTCCCGGTAGTCGACTCGTCGGCTAGACTAAATCGTCTAGACCAGATCGTCAAGAGTAGAGGGAAGTGATGGCTGCTCCGGCAAAAGCCCTGACCCACAAGGAGCGACTGCTCCGCCAGGGCATGAGGTCGTTCTACGCGTCCGGGTTTCACGGCACCACGGTCGACGCCATCTTGGCCGCGTCCGGGGTGCCGAAGGGCTCCTTCTATCACCACTTCGGTTCCAAGGATGCGTTCGGCCTGGCCGTGCTGGATCGCTACATGCACCTGCAGTTGGACGCGCTGGCCAAGTGGGCCGACGACGAAACCCTCAGTACCACCGACAAGCTCACCGGCTACTTCACCGAACTCACCCGGGCGTTCGTCCGGTCCGACTTCCAGCGGGCCTGTCTGGCCGGCAAGTTCTCCACCGAACTGGCGGCCGACTCCGAGCCGTTTCGCGATCGCCTGGATACCGCGCTGGCCGGCTGGCATCGTGCGCTGAGCGAGCTGCTGCGGGCCGGTCAGAAACGTGGTGACGTGCGGGACGACCGCTGTGCCGAGGACCTTTCGCACAGCGTGCTGGCGCTCATCCAGGGCGCGTTCGTCATCGCGCTGTCCGCACGCGACACCCGAACGCTCGAGGCCGTCAGCGCCAGCTTCGGGCCGTTGATCCAGCCGCCGGGGTAGGGGCTACTTCAGCTCGGCCGACGACAGTCCCAGCAGCCGGCGGGCCACCACCAACAGCTGGATCTGCTGGGTGCCTTCGAAGATGTCGAGGATCTTCGAGTCGCGGCCCCACTTCTCCAACAGTGTCTGCTCGGAATAGCCCAGGGTGCCGGTCAACTCGACGGTCTTGAGGGTGACGTCGGTGGCCATCCGGGCGGCCTTGGCCTTGCCCATCGACGCTTCCTTGGAGTTCGGAATGTTGTTGTCGGCCTGCCACGCCGAGCGCAGCGTCAGCAGGTTCGCCGACTCCCAGTCGGCCTCCATCCGCAAGAACTCCGCGGCCGGTGCGCTCTGGGCGTGGGCGGGCTTGTCGTAGGAGATCTCGATCCCGGCGTCGACGAGCACCTTGCGCAACTCTTCGAGCGCGGCGCGGGCGACGCCGACCGCCATCGCGGCCACGATCGGCCGGGTGCTGTCGAAGGTCTCCATCACCCCGGAGAAGCTCTTCTCGGTGTTGATCTCCGGGCTGCCGAGCAGGTTGTCCTTGGGGATCCGTGCGTTGTCGAACCGGATCACCGCGGTGTCGGAGGCCTTGATGCCCAGCTTGTGTTCCAGGCGCTCGACGATGACACCCGGATGCTCGCGCGGTACGACGAACGACTTGATGGCCGCCCGACCCAGCGCCTTGTCCAGGCTCGCCCACACCACGATGTGGGTGCAGCGTGATCCGGCGGTGACGAAGATCTTCTCACCGTTGATCACGTACTCGTCGCCGTCCAGGGTGGCCGTCGTGGACACCGCGGCCGAGTCCGATCCGAAGCTCGGCTCGGTGATCGCCATCGCCGCCCACACCTTGCCCAGTCGCTCGAGCTGCTCGTCGGTGGCTACGCCGGAGATCGCCGCGTTGCCCAGCCCCTGGTAGGGCACCGAGAGCATCAAAGCGACGTCGCCCCAGCTCATCTCGAGCACCTGCAACATCGCGGCCATGTTGGCGCCGTTGCGGTTTCCCTCCTGGGCCGCGGTGTCACGGAACGCCTCGGCGCCGGCCATGTCGCTACCGCCCGCCTTGGAAACCCCCTCGAACAGGGTTTCCAGCGTGTCGAGTTCGACCGGGTAGGCGTGCTCGCGCTGGTCGTACTTGCGCGAGATCGGGCGCAGCATCTCGGCGGCACCGGCGTGGGTCATCTCGACGACGTTCTGCAGTTTCTTGGGGAGTTCCAGATTGATTGCCATGAAAGGTCTTTCAGATCGGTTTTGGGAAAAGATTTTTGAATGACGCCTAAATCACGACGACGCCCTCGGCGACGCCGAGCGCCCGAAGGTCGCGGTACCAGCGTTCGACCGGGTGTTCCTTGGTGTAGCCGTGGCCGCCGAGCAACTGCACGCCGTCCAGACCGATCTGCATCCCCTTGTCGGCGGCGAGGCGCTTGGCCAGGGCGGCCTCCCTGATGAACGGCAGGCCCTGCTCGGCGCGGGCCGCCCCGCGCCAGGTCACCAGTCGCAGCCCGTCGAGCTCGATGGCGATGTTGGCGCACATGAATGCCACCGACTGCCGGCGGGCGATTGGCTCGCCGAACGCCTCGCGCTCCTTGATGTAGGGCATCACGTAGTCGAGCACCGCGTGGCTGGTGCCGACCGCCAGTGCGGCCCAGCCCAGCCGGGACAGTGCTACGGCTTCTGAATAGTCAGCGTCCGTCGCGTCGTCCTCGCCGAGGCGAGCGGTCAGCGGCACCGACACCTTGTCCAGCTCGATCTGGCCCAGGGCGGCGGCGCGGATACCCATGCTGGGGTCAGCCTTCACGGACAGTCCCTTGGCCTTGGACTCCACGATGAACAGCGCAGGCTTGCCGTTCAGCTGCGCGGCGACGATGAAGATCTCGGCGTTCGCGGCCGCCGGCACCAGTGACTTGACCCCGTCGAGGCGGTAGCCGCTGGGGGTGCGCACCGCGGTGGTCTTGAGGTTGGTGGGGTCGAACAGCGGCTGCGGTTCGGCGATTGCCACGCAGGCCTGGGGAACGTTCTCACCGGCGAAGGCGGGCAGGTAGGTGGCCTGCTGGTCGGCGCTGCCCCAGTGCGTCAGCGCCGAGGCGAAACCGCCCGGGGCCAGGATCGGCAGGGCCAGGCCCATGTCGCCGTAGGCCAGTGCTTCGGCCACCAGCACATTGGTGACCGCCGAGCGGTGCGCGGCGATGCCGTCGAAGTCCTCCGGGATGTTGATCGCGGTGACGCCCAATTCGGCGGCCTTGGTGAGCAGCGCTGCCGGGTAGTCGGCGGCGTCGTCGGCGTCGTGCGCGGCCGGGCGCAGAATCTCGGCGGCGAACTCCTCGACGGTCTGGGCGATCATCTGCTGGTCGTCGTCGGGGGTCAGGTCGAAGTAGTCCTTGCCGCTGGCCTTCAGGCGGGTCGGGGCTTTGCCCAGCGTCTGGACGCGCTTGAACTCTCGGCCGGCGACCCCGGCCGTAGAGAACACCGACTTCACTCCGTAGTTCAGGGCGCGGTTGAGCGGGCTGCGCAGGTTGTGCCGGTCGAGGAATTCCTGGCCGACCAGTGGCATGACCAATGCCAGGGCGGTGGCCATTGGCGATCGCTTCTTCGGGCCCAGGCCGATCGCACTGGAAGGTCCGGTCCGCTGGGTGCGGCGCTTCGAGCCGTTGGTCACGGGTGCGGTGTCAGTCATGTCAGGGACCTCACTGGGTAAGGAAATGGGCAAGCGCGATACCCCTACCTTACTTCAAAGTAATATAACTCGACAGTAAGGTGTGACGAAGTCCTCAGCGGGACCTCTAACCCGTGGTCAGGCGGCCCAAAACCTGCTCGTGCAACAGGGTGTTGGTGGCGACGGCGCTGCCTCCGTGCGGCCCCGCCGCGCCGGACAGATCGGTGAATGTCCCGCCCGCCTCGCGCACCAGCACGTCCAGCGCGGCCAGATCCCACACCGACACCGCAGGCTCGGCGACGACATCGACGGCGCCCTCAGCCAGCAGGCAGTAGGCCCAGAAGTCGCCGTAGGCGCGCACCCGCCACACCGACTCGGTGAGATCGAGGAACTGCTCGCGCAGGCCGCGGTGCACCCAGGTCGTGAGGCCGGCGAAGGTCAGGCTGGCCGCACCGAGGTCGCCCACTGACGACACCGACAGCTTCTTCGCCGGTCCGTCGCCGAACGTGGCGAACGCGCCCTGGCCGCGAGCGGCCCACCAGCGCCGGTTCAGAGCCGGGGCGCTGACCACGCCGATCTGCGGCACGCCGTCTTCGAGCAACGCGATGAGCGTGGCCCAGACCGGGACACCCCGCACGAAGTTCTTGGTGCCGTCGATCGGGTCGATGATCCACTGACGGCCACTGAAAGTGGCTGTGCCGCCGAACTCTTCGCCGAGGATCTGGTCGTCGGTCCGCTCGGTGGCCAGTAGTTCGCGCAGCGCTGTCTCGACCGCCTGATCGGCATCGGTCACCGGGGTCAGGTCCGGTTTGGTGTCCACCCGCAGGTCGAGTGCACCGAACCGGTCCAGGGTGATCGAGTCCGCCCGGTCGGCCAGGTTCAGGGCCAGGGTCAGGTCATCGTCGAGTTGTATGTTGCTCTGCGCCATGGGTGCAGTCCTACCATGGCCGCATGTGGGAGATCGGGGCACTGCTGCTGCTGTTGGCGATCCTGGCCATGTTCATCGCACCGCGATTCTTCCGGCCGGGGCCCGGCGGGGGAGCGCAGGAGGGCACTCTGCTGGTCACCGGCGTGAGCCCGCGGCCCGACGCGGAGGGGGCGCAGTTCGTCACCATCACCGGCGTCCTGAACGGTCCCACGCTCGATGAGCACGAGGTCTACCAGCGTTTCGCGGTAGACGTCAGTAAGTGGCCGAGCATCGGCGACCTGATGCCGGTGGTGTATTCGCCGCGGAACCCGGACAACTGGAACCTGGTTGCCCAGCCCCCGGCCGAGCCGCCGCCACCCCCGCGAGAGTGAATCCGCTCAGCGATGCCCGACGCGCAGCATCTCCGCGACGTTGGCCAGCTTGACGCGGGGCCGGCCGTGCGGCTCGCCGGAGGAGCGCTCGTGGGCGTCGATTCGCTGCCAGTGCTCGTCGGTGATCAGATCGGGCTGCCGGGACAGCAGCCACTTGTTCAGCTGTGCGTCGTAGTCGGGCCCGAAGTCGCGCAATTCGCCGGCGGCCGACCGCGCCGCCAGGTCGGCGGCCAGCGTGTCTACGGTGGCCTGTGAGTCGCTCTTGTTGCTGCCGATCACTCCGGACGGGCCGCGCTTGATCCACCCGACCACGTACTGGTTGTCGGTGCCGTCGATGCGTCCGTCGGTATGCGGGATGGTGTGGTTGCGCTCGTCGAACGGCAGCCCCGGCGTTGGGACGCCCTGGTAACCGACCGAGCGCACCACCAGTTGGGCCGGCAGCACCTCGCGTTCGCCGGTGTCCTTGGCGCTGATCCTGCCGTCTTCGCCGGTGACGAGCTCGTTGCGTCCCAGCACGATCTCCTGGACCCGGCCGTCGCCGCGGATCTCGATCGGGGCGGTGCGGAACCGGAACACGATCCTGCGATGGCCCGGGTGCAGCTCGCGCCCCACATAGGTGCGCAGCACCTTGGCGTTCTGCTTGGGATGCTTGGCCGCCGCTTCGATGTCCTCGTCGGTGATGTCGGCGAACTCGGCCGCGTCGATCACCACGTCGACGTCGTCGAGGCCCTTGAGCTCACCGAGCTCCCGCAACTCCGGGCTGGTGAAGGTGGCCTGCAGCGGGCCGCGCCGGCCGATGATCACCACCTCTTCGATCTCGCGCGGACCGAGCAGGTCCAGTGCGTGGTCGGCGATGTCGGTGCGGCGCAGTTCGTCGGGCTGGGTGACCAGGATGCGGGCCACGTCGAGGGCCACGTTGCCGTTGCCGACGACGATGGCGCGCTTGCACGTCAGATCCGGTGCATGGTCGGCGAAATGCGGGTGGGCGTTGTACCAGCCGACGAAATCGACCGCGGCGACACTGCCGGGCAGATCCTCACCCGGAATACCCAAGTGCCGATCCGACTGGGCGCCCACGGCGTAGACCACCGCGTCATAGCGTTCGGCGAGTTCGGCGGCCTGTACGTGTTCGCCGACGGCGATGTTGCCGAAGAACCGGAATCGGGGATCGGCCGCAGTCTTCTCGAACTGTGCGCTGATCGACTTGATCTTCGGGTGATCGGGCGCCACCCCCGAGCGCACCAGCCCCCACGGCGTCGGCAGCATCTCCAGCATGTCGACATGCACGTCGACCTCACCGCCGGCGGCGAGCTTGAGCAGGGAGGCCGCGGCGAAATACCCGGACGGGCCGGAGCCGACGATCGCAACGTGGTAGGGACGCATCCTCACCGGCTTTCTGTTCGAGGCTTGTCCCGCTGATGCTAAACGCTGACGGTGTCCTCGCGGTACAGGTCGGCATCGGTCCGTCGCAACCGGATTCGTGGCGCCGGTAACCTTGACATTCGTGGAACCTGACCGCCAGCCCGATATCGCCGCCCTCGACGCCACCCTGACCACGGTGGAGCGGGTGCTGGATGTCGACGGACTGCGCCGCCGTATCACCGACCTCGAGCGCGACGCGTCCGACCCGAACCTGTGGGACGACCAGACGCGCGCTCAGAAGGTGACCAGCGAGCTGTCGCACGCCCAGGCCGAGCTGCGCCGGGTGGAGGAGCTGCGCCAGCGCGTCGACGACCTCCCGGTGCTCTACGAGCTGGCCGCTGAAGAAGGCGGTGCTGACGAGGTCGCCGAGGCCGACGCCGAACTGGCCAAGCTGCGCGAGGACATCGACGCCATGGAGGTGCGCACGCTGCTCTCCGGCGAGTACGACGAACGCGAGGCGCTGGTCACGATCCGGTCCGGCGCCGGCGGGGTGGACGCCGCGGACTGGGCAGAGATGCTGATGCGGATGTACATCCGCTGGGCCGAGCAGCACAACTACGGCGTCGAGGTGTTCGACACCTCCTACGCCGAAGAGGCCGGAATCAAGAGCGCCACGTTCGCGGTGCACGCACCCTTCGCCTACGGCACCCTGTCGGTGGAGCAGGGCACCCACCGGCTGGTGCGCATCAGTCCGTTCGACAACCAGGGACGCCGGCAGACGTCTTTCGCCGAGGTCGAGGTGCTGCCGGTGGTGGAGACCACCGACCACATCGACATCCCCGAAGGCGACGTCCGGGTCGACGTCTACCGCTCCAGCGGGCCGGGCGGCCAGTCGGTGAACACCACCGACTCGGCGGTGCGGCTCACCCACATCCCCACCGGGATCGTCGTAACCTGTCAGAACGAGAAATCCCAGCTGCAGAACAAGGTGTCGGCGATGCGGGTGCTGCAGGCAAAGCTGATGGAACGCAAGCGGTCCGAGGAGCGAGCCGAGATGGACGCACTCAAGGGCGACGGCGGCAGCTCCTGGGGCAACCAGATGCGTTCCTACGTGCTGCACCCCTACCAGATGGTCAAGGACCTGCGCACCGAGTACGAGGTCGGCAACCCGTCCGCCGTGCTCGACGGCGACCTCGACGGATTCCTGGAGGCCGGAATCCGGTGGCGCAACTCCCCGGATGGCGGCTGACCCATGGGTTTGGCGATCTCGCCGGGACAGCGCTGGCACGACGTGTGGAGCGGTCCGATCGGCGAGTGGGTCATCACCAAGGGACTGCGAATCGTCCTGCTGCTGATCGGCGCGGTGCTCGCATCGCGATTCATCACCTGGGCGGCGCGCCGCGTCACCCGTCGCCTCGAACACGGCTTCCAGGCCAGCGATGCGCTGGTGCGCTCGGAGGCCTCCAAACACCGCCAGGCGGTCGCCTCGGTGATCTCCTGGGTGTCGGTGGTGATGCTGTGCGTGGTGGTGGCCGTCCAGATCACCGGCATCCTTGACATCCCGGTCGGATCGCTGGTGGGGCCCGCCGCGGTGCTGGGCGGCGCGCTGGGCTTCGGCGCCCAGAAACTGGTGCAGGACCTGCTCAGTGGGTTCTTCATCATCACTGAAAAGCAGTACGGCTTCGGCGATCTGGTGCAGCTGTCGATGACCGGGGCGCTGACCGAGGCGCTCGGGACCGTCGAGGAGGTGACGTTGCGGGTGACCAAGCTGCGCACCCCCAACGGCGAGGTCTACACCGTCCCGAACGGCAACATCGTCCGGTCGCTGAACCTGTCCAAGGATTGGGCGCGCGCCGTCGTCGACATCCCCGTTCCCACCACCGCCGACCTGAACCAGGTCAACGAGGTGCTGCACCAGGTCTGCGTGAACGCGCGCGAGGCCGACGCCCCGCTGCGGGCCCTGCTGTTGGACGAACCGGCCATCATGGGGGTGGAGAGCCTCGAGGTCGGCGTCGTCAATCTGCGGATGGTGGCCCGCACCCTGCCCGGCAAGCAATTCGAGGTGGGACGCCGGCTCCGTACCCAGGTGGTGCGGGCGCTGGCCTCGGTCGGTGTGGCTACCGCGGGCGAGGTGAAGCCGGTGGAGACGCCGTGAAGCTCAAACTGACGAAACCGGAGCCGAGCCACCCCGTCGGCACCGAGCGCCGCTGGCCCGGGTACCTGCTCAACGGGAGGGTCCGCACCTCCACCGTGGCGTTGATCATCGCGTTCGCCGGCATCTGGTGGGTCTACGACACCTACCAGGGAGAGGTGACGCCCCCGGCCGCACCGCAGGTGGTGCCGCCCGGTTTCATCCCTGACCCGGCCTACACCTGGGTGCCCCGCACCCGGCTGCAACAGCCGCCGGTGACCATCACCCAGACGGTCACCCCGACGCCGACCACCACCGAGCCGCCCACCCCGGAAACGCCGGCCGGCGAACCGCCGTCCCCGACGCCGGTGCCGGGATTCCCGTTCTGCCCGCCGCTGTGCCCGCCGCCGGCCCCGGCCCCGCCGGAGCACCCCGAGCCGGGTCCACCCATGCCCGGCGCGCCGGTACCCCCGGCCCCGCCCGAGGCGCCACCCCCACCACCGGCCCCGCCCGGCGCACCGGCTCCGCACGGCGCGGCGACCCCGCCCGGCGCGGCGACCCCGCATCCGCCGGCCCCCTAGAACGTGGCCTGACCGGCGACGGCGTGCCGCACGGCTAAACTGCGTGCCGTGATGATCACGCTCGACCATGTCACCAAGCAGTACAAATCATCGGCACGTCCCGCGCTGGACAACGTCAACGTCAAGATCGACAAGGGCGAGTTCGTCTTCCTGATCGGTCCGTCCGGCTCCGGCAAGTCGACGTTCATGCGACTGCTGCTGGCCGAGGAACACCCCACCAAGGGCGACATTCAGGTGTCGAAGTTCCACGTCAACAAGCTGCCCGGCCGCCACATCCCGAGCCTGCGCCAGGTGCTCGGCTGCGTCTTCCAGGACTTCCGGCTGCTGCAGCAGAAGACGGTGTTCGAGAACGTCGCGTTCGCCCTCGAAGTGATCGGCAAGAAGCCCGAGATGATCAACCGGGTGGTCCCCGAGGTGCTGGAGATGGTCGGATTGTCCGGCAAGGCCAACCGGCTACCCGGCGAACTGTCCGGCGGTGAGCAGCAGCGGGTGGCGATCGCCCGCGCGTTCGTCAATCGGCCGCTGGTGCTGCTGGCCGATGAGCCGACAGGAAACCTCGACCCGGAGACCAGCGGGGACATCATGGACCTGCTGGAGCGGATCAACCGCACCGGAACCACGGTGCTGATGGCCACCCACGACCATCACATCGTCGACTCGATGCGGCAACGGGTCGTGGAGCTGTCGCTGGGACGGCTGGTGCGTGACGAACAGCGCGGTGTCTACGGAATGGATCGTTAAGTGCGCTTTGGATTTCTGTTCAACGAGGTCCTGACCGGCCTGCGCCGCAACGTCACCATGACGGTGGCGATGATCCTGACCACGGCTATCTCCGTCGGCCTGTTCGGCGGCGGGCTGCTGGTGGTGCGGCTGGCCGACCAGTCCCGGAACATCTACCTGGACCGGGTCGAATCGCAGGTGTTCCTGAACGCCGACGTCGCAGCCGACGACCCGAACTGTGAATCGCCGACGTGCAAAGCGCTGCGCGAGCGAATCGAGTCCCGTGACGATGTGAAGTCGGTGCGCTACCTCAATTCCGATGACGCCTATGCCGACGCGATCCGCAAGTTCCCCGAGTTCAAGGACGTGGCGAGCAAGGATTCCTTCCCGGCATCGTTCATCGTCAAGCTGGAGAACCCGGAGCAGGGCAAGGATTTCGACGCCGCGATGCAGGGTCAGCCGGGTGTGCTCAGCGTGCTGAACCAGAAGAAGCTGATCGACCGGTTGTTCGCCGTGCTGGACGGGCTGAGCAGCGCGGCGTTCGCCATCGCCCTGGTGCAGGCCGTCGGGGCGGTGTTGTTGATCGCCAACATGGTTCAGGTCGCGGCCTATACCCGGCGTACCGAGGTCTCGATCATGCGCCTGGTGGGCGCCAGCCGCTGGTATACCCAGTTGCCGTTCCTGGTGGAAGCGGTGCTGGCCGCGACGGTCGGTGTCATCATCGCGATCATCGGATTGATCGTGGTGCGGGCCCTGTTCCTGGACAATGCACTCAGCCAGTTCTATCAAGCGCATCTGATCGCGCGCATCGACTATGCCGACATCTTCTATATCTCGCCGATCCTGCTGTTGTTGGGCGCGGCGATGGCGGGGGCGACCGGCTACGTGACACTGCGTCTGTACGTCCGGCGGTAGGCGATGGCCAAGAAATCGGCGGACAAGGGCAGCAAGAAGAAGCCGGACAAGCAGATCGTCGCGTCGAATCGCAAAGCACGACACAACTATTCGATTCTGGACGTGTACGAGGCCGGGGTGTCGCTGCTGGGCACCGAGGTGAAGAGCCTGCGGGCCGGCCAGGCTTCTCTGGTCGACGCGTTCGCCACCGTCGACGACGGGGAGGTGTGGCTGCGCAACATGCACATCCCCGAGTACCAGCACGGCACCTGGACCAATCACGACCCGCGGCGCACCCGCAAGCTGCTGCTGCACCGGCGCCAGATCGACATGCTGATCGGCAAGATCCGCGACGGCAACCTGACCCTGGTGCCGCTGTCGGTGTACTTCACCGAAGGCAAGGTCAAGGTCGAGTTGGCGTTGGCGCGCGGTAAGCAGGCCCACGACAAGCGGCAGGATCTCGCACGCCGCGACGCTCAGCGCGAAGTGACCCGCGCGCTCGGGCGGCGCGCTAAGGGTATGTGATCGGCGCCGCCCTAGCGCTGCTGTCGGCGGCCGGATTCGGAGTCAGTGACTTTGCCGGCGGTCTCGCCGCGCGCCGGGTCCCGGCCCTGCGGGTGGTGCTGGTGTCCTACCCCTTGGCGCTGGTGCTGTTGGGCGGGCTCGCCATCGGTGTGGGCGGGCCGATCCCGCCGGGTGCGATCGGCTGGGGCCTGGCCTCCGGGGTGGCGTTGGGTCTGGGCGGCTGGTGGTTCTACGCGGCGCTGGGGGCCGGCCCCATCTCGGTGGTGTCGCCGGTGTCGGCGGTACTCACAGCCGGGGTGCCGGTGGTGATCGGCCTGATCCAGGGGGAGCGGCCCGGGCCGGTGGCCGCGATGGGAATCGTGCTGGCACTGGTGGCGGTGGTCCTGGTGAGCCGGCAGGCCACCGACGAGGACATCCGGCCGCACCGGTTCACCCGCAAGGTGGCCTGGCTGACGGTCGGCGCCGGGGTGACGTTCGGACTCGACTTCGTGTTCCTGCACGAGGCACCGGCCGACTCGGGCCTGTGGCCATTGGCGTTCGCGCGGGTCGCGGCCGCGGTGCTGGTGTTCACCGCGGCGACCGGCGCCGGGGAGCTGCGGCTGCCGTCGGGCGGGCCGATGAAACTGGCGGTGCTGGCCGGGCTGTCCGACACCGGCGCCAACGTCGCGATGCTGCTGGCGCTGCGGGGATCGGACCTGTCGCTGGCCAGCGTGCTGATCTCGCTGTTTCCGGCGGTGACCGTCGTGCTGGCCATCGTGCTGCTGCGTGAGCGGGTGCACCGCGGCCAGCTGGTCGGCATGGCGGCGGCCGTGGCTGCCGTGGCGATGATCACCGCCGGGTAGCGGCCGGGTTTAGCATCGGAGTTCATGACCAGTCCTGTTGCGACGCGGCTCGACAAGTCCGAGGTGTTGGCAGGGCTGTTCGCCTGCTGGGATTCCCTCAATCATCTGCTCGGCGGGCTGACCGAGCAGCAGTGGACGCAGCCGGTTCCGCTGCCGGAATGGTCGGTGCGTGACGTCGTCGCGCACATCGCCGGCACCGAGTCCGTGCTGCTCGGAATCCCCACTCCCGAAAGCGATCTCGACGTGTCGACGTTCGAACACGTCCGCAACGAGATCGGCGCGATGAACGAGCGCTGGGTCCGGCATCTGCGCGACGAATCCGGTGCGGAGCTGCTGCGACGATTCCGTTCGGTGACCGAGGAGCGGCGCGCGGTCCTGGTGGGGATGTCCGACCAGGCGTGGAACGCGCCGACGATGACGCCGGTGGGCCCGGACAGCTACGGCCGGTTCATGCGGGTGCGGATCTTCGACTGCTGGATGCACGAACTCGACATTCGCGACGGGCTCGGGCTGCCGGCGTCCGGCCCGGAACTGGTGGGCCCGGCGTCCCGGCAGGCGCTCGACGAGATGGCCGCGGTCATGGGGTTCGTGGTGGGCAAGCTCGGCGGTGCGCCGCAGGGCTCCCGAGTGGCCATCGAGTTGACCGGGCCGCTGGCGCGCACCATCCGGGTCGCGGTCGACGGGCGCGCGGCCGTGGTCGACGACTTCGGTGGGCACGCGCCCACCGCCGTCATCCGGATGGACGGCGTGGAGTTCACGCGGGTGGCCGGCGGGCGTGCGGCACCGGGCGCGGTAGAGGTGGACGGCGATCGGGACGTCGGCGCCCGCATCGTGCAGCACCTGAACTACGTCATGTGACGGCGCTGCCGCAGGCCGGCCAGGGAAATAAGATGTCGCGGCCTGTCGTTGTAGGCCGGTACCATGAGGTGTCTCGCCGACTCGGCGGGTCGTACTGAGATAAGGACAGGGGGCTGAAAGGTTTCGACTGCGTGTGTCGAATCAAGGGAAGCGTGCCGGTGCAGGCAGGAGACCACCGTTAAGCGTCGCTGTAACCAAGTAAGCGCCAAGGTTGCACTTACTCCGGCTAAGGTCGCTCTTCAGAGCGACTTCGCTCTCGCTGCCTAAGCGATAGCGGGCCTGTCAGACCGGGACCTCCCTCGGCCCGGACCCTGGCATCGACTAGAGGGATCCACCGATACGTCCGGTCGCGGGATTTATCGGGACACCAACAGCGACTGGGATCGTCATCTCGGCTTGTTCGCGTGACCGGGAGATCCAAGTAGAGGCATAGCGAACTGCGCACGGAGAAGTCTTGAGGGAATGCCGTAGGACCCGGGTTCGATTCCCGGCAGCTCCACAACTTCATAGCTGAGGCCTCCTTGTCGATACGTCGGCAAGGAGGTTTCTGCATGCCGGGGAGCACTAAGCTGCCGTCCCAGATCTAGGCCGGCAGCCCTGCAGCCGGCGATATTATGGATTATGGCCATCAAAACCACGTTCCGGGTGACCCGCGTTTACGACGAACCCAGCGCGGCCGACGGCGAGCGAATCCTCGTCGACCGGGTGTGGCCGCGGGGGTTCCACAAAGACGATCCCCGGGTGGGGCAGTGGTTCAAGGACGCGGCGCCGTCGAAGGAGCTGCGCAGTTGGTACAACCATCAGCCGGAGCGCTTCGATGAGTTCGTCACCCGTTACGAAGCGGAATTGCAGACCCCGCAGGGTGCCGCCGCGTTCGACGCCCTGCGTGCGCTGACCCGGGGCCACAAGACCGTCACCCTGGTGACCGCGACCCGCGAGGTCGACGGCAGTCAGGCGGCGGTGCTGGCCAAGCTGTTGGCGCAGCAGTGACGCAGTGCCGGCCTAGCCCCGGCCGGCGGTGGTGATCAGCGCCCCGATCGGGATGCTCACGATCAGTGCCGCGATGAACAGCCGGTAGGCCCACAGCGTCCAGCCACGTTGCGTACTGCGCCGGACGCCGTACAGCGCCGCCGCCAGCATCACGAAGAGCAGTGCGGAACCCACGTCGAACACCACGACATGGTCGGTGACGACACCGAGAACGATGGCGACTCCGGAGACGTTGTAGGCCGCGGCGGCGATCGCGGCTCGGCGCGGCGTCGGAGGCTCCGCGGCCAGCAACGTCAGGCCCGCCCCGATCACCAGCTGGCCAACCCCCAGCACCAGCACCAGATAGGCGACCGCCCAGACGCCATGGCGGGTGGGCGCCGGCGCGGCGATGGCGGAGGCCAGTACACCGCCGGCCACGATCGCGCCGACCCCGGCCACGGCAAACGGTTTGAACGCGGCCCGACGGTCCCACAGCCGCAGCAGTGCGGGCCGGTGCGATTCGCCGTCCGGGCCGGCGCCACGGGCCGTGTCCACGACGTCGCTCATCGCCGAACCTCGTTGTCTCGGTAACTCATCATGATCAAGCCTCCGGATTTGGAGTCGGCGGACCAGCTTCGCCTCTCCTTCGTCGAGGCTCGCTGACCGCCGGGTTGAGATTACCGGGGGCGGGGCAATGGCCAGCGTCACAGCGCTCCGGCGACCCATCTCCCGAGCTCCGTGGCGGCCAGGCCCAGGACGATACCGGCGATGATGTTGGCCGCCGCGGTTCGGAACTGGCGCTCCTCGGCCAACCGGTGCGTCTCCAGCATCCAGGTGGAAAAAGTGGTGTAGGAACCGACCAGTGCCGTGCCCGCCAGCAAAGTCACCTCGGCCGGCAACACCAGCCCGCTCATCAGGCCGAGGACCGCCGCCCCGCTGAGGTTCACCACCAGGGTGCCCGCCGGAAACGCCGACGCGGCCCGGCGTGCCACGGCACGGTCCACCACGAACCGCAGCACCGCGCCGACGCCCCCGGCCAGGCCGACGCACACCCACACCACCGCGCTCATCGGTGCACCCGCACCCGTCGCACCAGGGCGGTGGCCAGGTGGATCGCCACCAGACCGACCACCACGCTGGCCGACAGGTAACCCAGGGCCAGACCCGTCCGGCCATGCTCGAACATCCGCAGAACCTCGACCTGCATGGTCGAGAAGGTGGTCAACGCACCGCACAATCCGGTACCCAGCAGCGGCCGCCGATAACTCGACACCGGCAGCCGCTCCAACAACCGGGTGGTGAAGTATCCCAACAGGAAGGCGCCGACGATGTTGGCGCCGAATGTCGCCCACGGCCACTGTGTCGGATCGGCCGGCGCGACGGTCTCCAGTACGGCGCGTGCCAACCCGCCCAGCACCCCGCCGCCGAAAATCGCTGCCAGCTCGCGGACGTCGGGGGCTGACACGTCGTCGCGTCCCCTTCCGCCGCCTGGCATGGACCGTGGCCGATCAGCCCGTCCTAAGCGATGACTAAGATTATCGGGTGACCTCTGACTCGCGCGCCGCCCGAATGCGGTTGCCGCGAGAGATCTGGGTGCTGCTCACCGCGAACTTCCTGATCGCACTCGGCTACGGGGTGGTGTCGCCGGTATTGCCGGTCTATGCCCGCCATTTCGGTGTGAGCATTTCGGCGACGACGTTCCTCATCACGGCGTTCGCGCTGACCCGGTTGTGCTTCGCGCCGGTGAGCGGTGTGCTGGTGCAGCGGGTGGGGGAGCGCCGGGTCTATGTGAGCGGCCTGTTGATCGTCTCGGTGTCCACCACCGCCTGCGCCTTCGTTGAGACCTACTGGCAATTGCTGATTTTCCGGGCGCTGGGCGGCGTCGGTTCGACGATGTTCTTCATCGCCGCGGTGGGCCTGATGATCCGGGTCAGCCCGGCCGATGCGCGCGGGCAGGTCGCTGGTCTGTTCGCCACCGCGTTCCTGCTGGGGACCGTCGGGGGACCGGTATTGGGGAGTCTGACGGCGGGTTTCGGTCTCCGTGCGCCCTTCCTGTTCTACGGTTCGGTGCTGCTGGTGGCCGCCGGCGTCGTATTCGTCAGCCTGCGCCACTCCCACCTGGCAGAGCCGGCTGACTCATCCGGGCCCACGGTGTCGGTGCGCGACGCGCTGACGCACCGCGCCTATCGCTCGGCGCTGCTGTCGAACTTCGCCACCGGCTGGTCGGTGTTCGGGCTGCGGGTCGCGTTGGTGCCGCTGTTCGTCACCGAGGTTCTGGACCGCGGCCCCGCATTCGCCGGCCTGGCGCTGGCGACGATCGGGATCGGCAATGTCTGCGCGGTGCTGCCCAGCGGCCACCTGTCCGACCGCATCGGCCGGCGTGGTCCGCTGATAACCGGGCTGCTGGTCTCCGGCGCCGCGACGATCCTGCTCGGAGCGAGCTCGTCGCTGGCGGTGTTCCTGATCGCGGCGTATCTGAGTGGGCTGGCCAGTGGCATGTACGGGGCGCCGCAGCAGGCTGTGATCGCCGACCTGGTCGGCAATCAGGCCCGGGCAGGCACCGCGGTGGCGACCTATCAGATGATGGCCGACCTCGGCTCTATCTTCGGGTCGCTGGTGGTCGGTCAGATCGCCCAGCGACTGTCCTTCGGGTGGGGATTCGCGATCAGCGGTGGTGTCGTGCTGGTGGCGGCGGCGGCGTGGATGCTGGCGCCGGAGACCCGCGGGCGCAGTCCGATCGGCGGGATCAGCGGCGCGACCTGGCTAGGCTCGGTTGATGGTGACGCTGGACCGACTGGTCAACGTGGTGGGCAGCTACGGGGTTCGCCTTCGGTTCTGTTCCGTCCCGCGGACGACGCCGCTGAGCAGCGTGGTGATGCACGAGGCGACCGGTGAACGTGCCGCCGTCGGCGATGTGCTGCTGGCCGTCGGTGCCCGCTCGGTAAAGGAGGCGGTGCGCTGGGCGGTGGCGGCCAAGGCCGTCGCCGTGCTGGTGCGTGGCGGCGAAGACAAGACGGCGTTCGCCGGTGAGGGCGAGGCCCTGGCCGTGCTGGTGGTGGACCCCGCGGTGTCCTGGAGCGAGTTGGCCGCGGTGGTCTACGGGTTGGTGCTCGAGGGCAGGGAGACCGAGTCCGGCCGTGGCCCGACAGACTTGTTCGCGGTGGCCGACAGCCTCGCCGACGCGGTCGGGGGAGCGGTCACCATCGAGGACCAGCTGGGTCGGCTGCTGTCCTATTCGCGTGGGCAGCGGCACGCCGATCCGGCACGCTCGGCGACGATCCTGAACCGGCAGGAGGCCGGGGCACTGCGGGAGTTGTTCGAAAAACGCGGCGTCCTGGCGCATTTGGAGCTGCACGACGAACCGTTGTTCGTCGACCCCGACCCCGAGCACGGCCTGACCGGGCGCATGGTGGTGGCGGTGCGGACCGGCCGGGAACTGCTCGGCGCGGTGTGGGTGGCCTGCCCGTCGCCGCTGAACGGGCGGCGGCTGACCGCCCTCGCCGACGGCGCCCGCACGGTGGCCCTGCATCTGCTGCGGTCCCGCGCCAGCGCGGACCTGGAACGCCAGGTCGAGTCCGAGTGGGTTACCCGGCTGCTGGACGGCGGCATCGACTTTGCCGACGCTGCGGCCCTGCTGGCTCGGTTGGGTCTGCCGCCCACGCCGCTGCGGGTCATCGCCGTGCGCACCCGGATCGCCACCCAGCCGCACGCGGGACTGCTGTTGGCCTTCGAGGCCGGCACAACCGGGTTCGGCTGGTCGCGTCCCGGACGCAGCGCGCTGGCCGCCAACACCGTGTACACGCTGCTGCCTGCCGAGGATGCGGCAACGGCCCGGCAGTGGTTACGCGGACTGTGCTCGGCACTGCCGCAGCAGGCCAGCGTGCTGGCCGGGATCAGTGCGGCCGCAGAAGTGGCTGAGCTGACCGCGGCGCGCCGCGAAGCCGAGGAATGTCTGGCGCTGCACGAAGCCGGCGCACCCGACGACCAGCCGCCGGCCTACGACGAGTCCTGGGACCGGATCGTGCTGTGGCGGCTGCACACCGCGGCGCGTTCCGGCCGGGTGCCGGTCCGCGGGCCGGTTGCCGAGCTGCGCCACCACGACGCGGCACACGGCACCCCATACATGGCCACCCTGCGGGCCTGGCTGGACGCCCAGGGAGATCTGGCACAGGCTGCCGAGCAGCTGGGGGTGCACGAGAACACGATGCGCTACCGGCTGCGCAAGATGGCCGAGGTGACACCGCTGGGCCTGGACGATCCCCGCGCCCGTTTCGCGGCAATGATCGAGCTCGCGGCGGGTGACATGTCGAAAATCGACAAACACTGACGTCGCCGTTGTGTGAATCGGTCAAGCCGGGTTTTGCACGACAGCCGCATCATGGAGTGATGGGTGACCGCGACCGGATCGACGGCGCACCACGGTCGGTGATCGTGGTGGGCGCCGGCATCGTCGGGTTGTCGACCGCCTGGTTCCTGCAGGAGCGCGGTGTCGAGGTCACGGTCGTCGACCGCACCGGGGTGGCGGCCGGTTCCTCATGGGGCAATGCCGGCTGGATCTCCCCGGCGCTGGCCATCCCCCTCAACGAGCCCGCCAACCTGCGCTTCGGGCTGCGGTCGCTGCTCAGTCGGACCGCACCGCTGCAGGTCCCGCTGAACGCCGGCCCGGCGCTGTGGGCGTTCTTGGCGCGGTTCGCCGCCAACAGCCGCCCATCGGCGTGGCGCCGGGCGGTGCGGGCCAACGCGCCGCTGAGCGCCGAATGCATCGAGACCTACGACGTCCTGGTGGCCAACGGGGTGGAGGCCCCGGTGACCGACGCTCCCATCACCGCGATCTTCCGCACCTCGGCCGACGCAGAGCGGCTGCTCGACGAACTCCGGCGGTTCTCCGAAGCCGGCCGGCCGGTGTTCGGCACCGAACTGACCGGCGCGGCACTGCGGGAACGGGTGCCGCTGGCATCGGCCGCGGTGGCCGCGGCGGTCCAGATCGACGACCAACGATTCCTGGACCCCGGCCGGTTCGTGACCGCGCTGGGGCGCGCGGTGGTGGAGCGCGGCGCCGCGTTGCACACCATGGACGTTATCGACGTGTCGCCGGCCGGAGCCGGTGCGGCGGTCACGGGGTCCGACGGTACGAGGTTGACCGCTGCGGCGGCGGTAATCGCCAACGGCGCCTGGCTGTCTCGGCTCGCGGACCGCTGGGTCCGGGTGCCGGTGCGGGCCGGCCGTGGCTACTCGTTCACGGTGCCGCTGGACGGACCAGTCACCGGCCCGATCTACCTGCCCGACGCCCGGGTGGCCTGCACGCCGTTGAACGGCAAGCTGCGGGTCGCCGGCACCATGGAGTTCGGCGACCCGGACGCCCCGATCGTCCCGGCGCGGGTCGATGCGATCGTGGCAGCGACCCGCCCGCTGCTCGACGGTGTGCGCTGGGATGAGCGCAGCGACGTCTGGGTGGGCCCGCGCCCGGTCAGCCCCGACGGGCGGCCGGTGGTGGGTGAGGTGTGCCCGCGTACGGTTTACGTCGCGGGCGGGCACGGTATGTGGGGGCTGACGCACGGCCCGGTGACAGGTCGGCTGCTGGCCGAGCAGATCACAACTGGCAAACAGTCCGCCGTGTTGCGTGAACTCGATCCGTTGCGCTGACTGACCCTTCCGTAGGTACCCGAGCAGTTCTGTTGTAAAGGAGATTGTCGATGGCTGATTCGCAAGGTGTCTGGATGACACAGCAAACCAAGGATCGGCTGCTGGCCGAGCTGGAGGAGCTGTCTGAGCCGCATCTGGGCTCGGGCACCGAGGACATCAGCGAACAGCAGTCCCGGCAGGCCCGGATCCACCAGATCCACGACCTGCTGGCGGTCGCGGTAGTTGGCGAGGATCCGCCGGACGACGGTGTCGCCGAGCCCGGCATGGTGCTCACGGTCCGCTACGACGACGGGGACACCGAGACGTTCCTGCTCGGTGTGCGCGACGACGACCAGAGCGACATGGAGGTGTACTCGCCGCAGTCGCCGCTCGGTAAGGCGATCACCGGTGCCCGGCCCGGTGAGCAGCGCAGTTACCAGGTGCCCAGCGGCGCGAACGTGACGGTCACGCTGCTCGACGCGGTGCCCTACGGGCGGCACCAGACCCAGCATCCGGCCTGATCGACGGGCCTAACGACCAGGTGTTTTGAGCCTGGGCATAGCGGTGGTGTAGCTTCGATGAGCACGACATCGCGGGGCTATGGCGCAGCTGGTAGCGCACCACACTGGCAGTGTGGGGGTCAGGGGTTCGAGTCCCCTTAGCTCCACTCATTTTGTGAGTACTTCATTCCGTTTCGGCCGACTTTGCAGGCCATCCGGTGGGCGCGGGGCATAGTGGCCGATCCGCATCGGTCCGGTAACGAATTAAATTGCGATCCGAGTTACTTACAACGCTGTGATACGGTTCATTCGCAGTCGAAAAAACTGCGTGTCCGGGGGGCTGGATACTAACATCGGAGTTTGCGTTGAAGAGCCTCGGGAGACCCGGTATCGCGATATTCGCCGGTATTGGCTTTTATGCAAGTGCACTGATTTTCAGTGCCAGCGCGGCAGCGGCGCCGTTTTCGATTGTGCCGCTGCCGATGGGCGGCCCGGTGTGCAACGGGGGCCTCACCTCGTTCGTGGGTCCGGCGGGCGCCGACGCGACACTTGTCGGCGTCGCAGGGGCCTCGGCGGGGGTCCCGGCTGGGGCCTCGGCGGGGGTCCCGTGTGGGCCGGCTGCCGCTGACCTGACCACGCTGGCAGGCCCTGTGGTGCCCATGGGGCTTCCACCGGGGCCGGTGCCGCCGGTGCCGATCGCCCCGATCCCACCGATCCCCGGGGCGCCACCACCGGTGCCCTTCGTGGCCCCCGGTCCGGCCGGCGCCGCCGCGGCGAGTCCCGTGGCGGGTCTGGCGACAGACGTTATCGGCGCACCTATCGGGTTGGCCGGCGGCACGAAATAACAGATTCGACAAAGAGGGGCCCGCGGACAACTGTCCGCGGGCCTTTTTTAGTGTCGATATTCACGTTCAGATCAATTCGGCTGCTTCTATCGAATTGTTATGTGTCTGATGCCGCATATGTATTGTCGTCGTTCGAAGAAATTGCTATTCGGGGCGAAATATCCGGTGCTCGATCAACCTGTCACAAGCCGTCGCGGAGTACCCGCACAGTAGGCGGCGATGTCGTCGACGATGTCCCGGTAGAACCGACTCATGCAGTTCTGCGTGACATAGCCCAGGTGCGGGGTGAGCACGGTGTTGGACAAGCTCGTCAACGGGTGCCCGACCGGCAGCGGTTCCTGGCTGTAGACGTCGAGTCCGGCGCCGCGAATCCGCTGCGAGCGCAGTGCCCCGACCAACGCCTCCTCATCGACCAATCCGCCGCGGGAGGTGTTGACCAGGATGGCACTGGGTTTCATCGCGCCCAGTTCGTCGCGTCCGACGACGCCCCGGGTGGTCTCGGAGAGCACCAGGTGAATCGAGACCACGTCCGCGGTCGCGAACAGGCTGCGCCGGTCGAGTAACTCGGCCTGGGCTTCGGCGGCCCGCTCCGCGGTGAGATTCGGGCTCCACGCCGTGACCCGCATGCCGAAGGCGTGCCCTACCGCGGCCACCAACCGGCCGATGCGGCCCAGTCCGACCAGACCCAGCGTGGCCCCGGCCAGATCGGCCCCCACGGTCGTCTGCCAGTTGCCGGCGCGCAACGCCGCATCCTCGGCGATCAGCTGCCGCTGCAGGGCGTGGATCAGCGCCCAGGTGAGTTCGACCGTCGGTGTGATGATCCCGCCGGTTCCGCACACCGTGATCCCGAGCCGGTGTGCGGCCGCCACGTCGATCGCGGCGTTGAACGGGCCGGTGGTGACCAACAGCTTCAACGCCGGCAGCCGGGCCAGCAGGTCGGCGTCGATCGGGGTGCGCTCCCGCATCGCGACCACCACCTCGCGATCGGCCAGGCGGGCGACCAGGTCATCGCCCGGGGCGAGGTGCTCACGGATGGCCAGCAGGTCGACGGGCCGCGGAATCGCTGACCAGTCCACGGTCTCGGCGATGCCCTGGTAGTCGTCGAGCACCGCGACACGCAGCAATGACGGCGCGGTCATCTCTAGAAGGCATCCGGGTCGCGCTGAACGGCCTCCGGCACCGGATGCTGGTATAGCCGAGAGGCGTTCTCCCAGGTGAATTTCCGGATCACGTCCGGCGGCAGGCCGCCGATCTGCTGGTGGATGACACGCTGGGTGTTGGGCCAGGTGGAGTCGCAGTGCGGGTAGTCCGCCTCGAGCAGGATGTGATCGGTGCCGATGCGTTCGTGCTGGCAGAACGACGACTGGTCTTCGACCGCACAGAACCAGAAGTTGCGCTGCAACACTTCGGCCGGCGACAGGGTTTCGCCGAGGGCCTTCCAGGTTCCGTACATCTCATGGTAGCTGAGCATGTGGTCGAGCCGGTCCAGCAGTCCTGCGACCCAGCCGATCCCGCCTTCGGACAGGCATATCTTCAGCTCGGGGTAGCGGCTGGGGAAACCCGAGTACAGCCAGTCCACCGCGGCTGAGATGGCGTAGGCGAAGAACAGCACGCCCTGCACATCGGGCGGTGCGTCATCGGTGGTCGACGGCGCCGAACCCGACGATCCGATGTGCAGGTTGATCACCGTGCCGGTGTCGGCGCACGCGGCGATCATCGGCTCCCAGTAGCCGGAGTGAATGGTCGGCAACCCCAGCATGGCCGGGTTCTCACTGAAAGTGACGGCGCGGAAGCCCCTTTCGGCGTTCTGGTAGATCATGTTCGCCGCCAGATCGGGGTCCAGCAGCCATGGCAGCTGGCATCCGATGATGCGGTCCGGGTAGGAGCCGGCCCAGACTTCGTGGTGCCAGTCGTTCCAGGCGCGCACGGACGCCAGCGCAAGGTCGCGGTCCTTGGTCGTCAACTGCAGACGCTGACCGGCGAATCCGGGCAGGAACGAGGGGAAGTTGAGCGAGGCGTAGATGCCGTTGAGGTCCATGTCCTTGATGCGTTCGTGGATGTCCCAGGCGCCGCGCCGCATCTCGTCGAACCGGGCGGGCTCGAATCCGTACTCCGACACCGGACGGCCGACGACGGCGTTGAACCCGACGTTGGGCAGCGATTGACCGTCGTAGATCCAGGTCTGGCCTCCGTTGTCGGTCTCCACCACCTTCGGCGCCCGGTCGGCCAGGCTGCGCGGGACCCGGCCTTCGAAGGTGTCCGGCGGTTCGACGATGTGGTCGTCCACCGAGATCACCGTGTAGCGGCGTTGTGCGCGTGGCGGTTCCGGCAGGAACGTCACGGTGCGCTCGGCTCCGGCTTTGGCGGTGGTGAAGCTCAGATCGGCGCTGAGCTCGTCGAGCGATTTCACCGGTTGACCTCGATTCGGTTAATCCAGCACCTGGCGGTCGGTCTTGATGGTCATGCGCGCCGCACCCGCCCAGTACACATCGGCGGCGCGTTCGATCAACGATGCCTGCATACCGGCCATGTCGGAGCGTTTCATCGGCGTCGGGGTCCGGCCCGCCAGCATGACGTGGTAGGCCAGCTTGCAGACCCGTTCGATGGTGGCCGACCGATACACCGCCTCGGCCAGCGTGCGCCCCATGGCGATCACCCCGTGGGAGGCCAGGATGGCCACGTTGGCGCCGCCGATCCGCTCGGCGAGTTCGGCGGCGCGGGCGGCAGTGTCCACTTCGCCGTCGTAGGTGTCGACGAAGCACAGGTCGTCCAGGAACAGCGCACCGGTCTGGTGGACCAACTCGGGCGGACTCTGCAGGGACGCCATCAGGCTGACGTAGTAGGGGTGGTTGTGGACCACCACCCGCGCGTCGGAGCGGGCCCGGTGTAGTTCGGTGTGGATGTGGATAGCGGGGGTGACATCCCAGCGGCCGCGGATCACCCGGGCGTCGGTGTCGACGACGCAGATGTCGGAGGCGGTCAGCTCGGCCCACCACAGTCCCCAGGGGTTGACCAGCATCTCGGTTCGGCCGTCGGGCTGCCAGGTGATGTGCCCGGCCATGTTCTCGGCGAAACCGATCTCGGCGAGGTGCCGGAATGCCACGGCCAGCGCCTGTTCCTCGCTCAGCTCGACGCCGATGGGCGGTGTCACCGAGGGCGACCAGACGGCCGCGCCACCGGGCCTGTTCGGCGGTTCCAGCTTCGCCTCGCCTCCGACGGCCCCCGGGGGGCCGACTCCGGCGAGCCTTGCTGAACCACCGGGCCGGATCGATTCATCGGCGCTCATGACGACCCACCGACCACCACCATAACCAAATCATATGGAAATAAGGAGGAAGGTCAATGCCCGCATCGGCTCAGCTACTCGGGTCAGTCCCGCGGCGTGCGGAGCCCGCCCGGGCGGATCATCGCCGGATCGACGATTCCCGACCGGCCCGGGTAGTGCTGGACGTGCAGCAGGTGCGCCGCCGCGAGGTCCCGGGCCCGCTGGGCGTCGCCGACGTCGATCGCGTCGATCACCTGACGGTGATCCTCCAGGACGGCGCGCCGTTCGTCGACCGGGACCGTCGAGTGGTCGGTGACTTGGCTCGACCAGCTTTGCTCGTGAGCCGACCACAGGGTCTCCAGGGCGCCCGCCATCACGAGCATGGTCGTGTTGCCGCAGTGGGTGACCAGTGCCTCGTGGTAGCGGCGGCTGGCCGAGGTGGCCTGCTGCAAGTCTTCGACGGATGCGACCGATTCCTCATGCAGCCGACGGAGAATCGGCACGACCGTGCTCTTGCGGTCGGGCCGCCCGGCGCACAGTGCGGCGCAGGCCGGCTCGACTTGCAGCAGCGCGGTACCGACATCGGCCAGGCTGACCTGCTGGGATCCCAACACCAGGCCCATCGTGTAGGCGACGTTTGCCGGAGTGGGGCGGTGGATCACCGCGCCGCCGTGTTTGCCGCGGCGCACGGTGAGCAGCCCCTCGGCTTCCAGGATGCGCATCGCTTCGCGCAGCGACGGCTTGCTGATGGCGAACTCGACCAACAGTTCGTCTTCCTTGGGCAGCACATGCTCGTCGGTGAGCTCGCCGGCGAGGATGCGCCGGCGGAGCTCGTCGGCCACCTGTTCGGCGAGTCGCCGGAACCGGACGGTGGGTGCTGACACGGATCGAGTGTGCCAGATCAGCCACTGTTCGGCCGCCGACACGAACCGTTGAATCCAAATGATTTGTGTCATACGATCGCCGTGCGAGAAGGGGCGATAGGCGTGCAGCACTGGACTGTCGGTGAAGTACGGATTCACGCGGTTCTGCAGGCGATCATCCCGATTCCGGCATCCCGGCTGTTCACCAACCTGCCGGCCCGGCTTCCGGCAGAACCGGTGTCGGACTACGTCGATGCGGCGGGCAACATCCTGATGGCGATCCAGTCCTATCTGATCGAGTCCGCTGCGGCACGCGTGCTGGTCGACACCTGCTTCGCCGGGAGCTTCCTGCAACCGCGGGGTATACCGGACCGGCACGAGGAGTCGTTGGCCGCCACCGGAATCGCCCCCGAAGACATCACGGCTGTGGTGTGCACCCATCTGCACCGCGACCATGCCGGCCGCAACACCACCGAACGGGACGGCCAGTGGGTGCCGACCTACCCGAACGCCGACTACCTGCTGGCCGAGGCAGAGTATCGGCACTGGTGCGAGTTCACCGGTGAGGACCGCGCCCCGACGGAATGCGTTGTACCGCTGGCGCAACACGACAAACTGCGGTTGGTCGACCCCGACCACCAGGTGACCGACAGTGTCCGGCTGGTGCCTGCTGCCGGACACACCCCGGGGCACGTGGCGGTGCGAATCGAGTCCGACCGCGCCGTCGCCTACATCAGCGGAGACACCGTGCATCATCCGGTTCAGATCGGCGACCCCGAGATCGTCGCGCTGCCCGACGCCGACCCAGGCGCGGCCCGTGCAAGCCGGGAGAAACTTCTGCACCGGGTCGTCGACGAGCGGGCGCTGCTGCTCGGATCGCATTTCACCGCTCCCTCAGCCGGTTTCGTCGTCGGCGGTGAGGGCGGTATGACGTGGCAACCATTGGTCGACCGAGAGGGAGCACGATGACGGAGACAGATCGCCTGCTGCCCGACGGGTTCGACTTCACCGACCCCGCCCTCATCGCCGAGCGGATCCCGCACGAGGAGTTCGCACTGCTGCGCAAGACCGAGCCGATCTGGTGGAACGCCCAGCCGCTCGGGGCCTCGGGATACCCGGACGAGGGCTATTGGGTGGTCACCAAACACGCCGATGTCCGGGCGGTTTCACTGCAGGACGAGGTGTTCTCCTCGCACGAGAACACCTCGCTGATCCGAACCAACACCACCAGCAACGCGGACGTCCATGAAGCCAGCCGCGACAACGTGATGCTGTTCCTCGACGGACCCAAGCATGCCAAGCTGCGCCGGATCGTCTCGCGCGGATTCACCCCCCGAGTCGTCGCAGGAATGCGGGACTCGCTGGACCGCCAGGCGCGCGAGATCGTTGCGGCGGCTGCTGAGCACGGCACCGGCGATTTCGTCGCCGAGGTCTCCTCGCAGCTGCCGTTGACGACCATCTGCGAGCTGATCGGCGTGCCGGCAGACGAGCGCCAGCACGTCTTCGAGTGGAGTAACCGGTTGGTGGGCGGCGGTACGGGTGAACCGGAGGCCGTCGCAGACGGCATGCAGGCCTCCGCCGAACTGCTGGGCTATGCCTACCAGCTGGCTGAAGACCGCAAGAGCCGCCCGCGCGAGGACATCGCGACGGCCCTGGTCACCGCGACGATCGACGGAGAAGCGCTGACCGCACTGGAATTCGGTTACTACGTGATGATGCTGATGGTCGCCGGCAATGAGACCACCCGCAACGCCACCTCGCATGGGATGCTGGCGTTCATCGATCACCCCGAGCAGTGGCGCCGCTACGTGCAGGACCGGCCGCCGACCATGGCCGACGAGGTGGTTCGCTGGGCCACCCCGGTCATCTCCTTCCAGCGCACCGCAATGCGCGATGTCGAGCTCGGCGGGGTGCGCATCGCCAAGGGGGAGCGGGTCGGAATGTTCTACGGCTCGGCCAACTATGACGACGAGGTGTTCGAGGACCCGTTCACGTTCGACATCCTGCGCAGTCCCAATCCGCACCTGGGATTCGGGGCGCCGGGTGCGCATTACTGCATCGGCGCAAACCTGGCCCGCCTGCAGATCAACCTCGTCTTCGGGGCACTGGCCGACATCACCCCCGACATCCGCCGGCTCGCTGAGGCCACCCGGTCAGCGCTGCCCTGGATCAACGGGATCGATGCCCTGCCAGTCGAATTCGGTGGCGTTACTCCTTGATGATCACCGGGTCACCGATGTTGACCCGGTCGAAGTACCACTCGGCGTCCGTCGGGCTCAAGCCGACGCAGCCGTGGCTGACGTTCTCTAGGCCCATCGAGTGCAGCGCCCAGGGCGCGGAGTGGATGTAGAGTCCGCGCCGGGTGATGCGCACCGCCTGCTCGACATCGAAGCGGTAGCCCTCGGTGGAGTCGATCGGGATGCCGACGCTGCTGGAGTCCATCAGGACCTTGCGGTCCTTGGCCAACACGGTGTAGTTGCCTGTCGGCGTGGGGAATTCGGTCTTGCCCATGGTGGCGGGCATGACGCCGTCTTCGCCCCAGTGCGGGCGGTGGTGCGGTGTCGGCAGCGGTCCGGCCTCTTCGTCGTCGACGGTCACGGTGAAGGTGTGCGCGGAGATGCTGGCCACGCCCACCACCTTCGCACCCGTGCTGAAGTCGGCGGAGAGCTTGCCCACCGACAATGCCACCGTGCTGTGTGCCGGCCAGTAGTGGTCCGGAACCCACTGCACTTCGTTGTCGTCGACCCATTCAAAAGTTCCGGTCATGGGCGGCGTCGTGCGTACTGCGACGCTGCGTTCGGCGGCCCGCCGGTTGAGCACCGGGCCGGCGAAGGTCACCACCACCGGATGCGCCACGCCGACGACGGCACCCGGCGCCGGCAGGATCGATGCGATGCCGGCGCCCGCAGGCTGGCTCGCCGCAGCCGAACTCGATCCGGGGGGCATCAGAACCGTCGTGACCGCTACCCCGACCACCACAACTGTTGCGCGCACCGCTTTCCACATCTCCGGCGTACCTTCCCGAACTTGTAACTGGGGTTATCGCCGTTGATGGTAGAGAGATTCACGCCATGAACCGGCTCGCCGATGCCCACGACTCGGTCAAGCCTTCATCAAGGTTTGGACACGGCCCGCCGCGGGCGGCGCACACCCGAGCATCGTGCGGCAATCGCCTGATTACGTCGCGTAGCCGGGCAACAGCTCGATTGCGATCGCCCGCACCGGCACGTGCGCGTCCAGCTGCGCCAGGATGGCGACCGTGGTCGCGGTGACCCGCGCCAGCACCGCGAGTCCGGGCGGCAGGTCCAACTGGCGTGCGGTCTTGATCTGGCGAACCGACTGGTCCAGTTGGGCGCCCGCCAGCTTCTGCAACCAGGTGCGACTGAAGTGGAACACTTCGGGCGCGACCGGTTCGATGTAGCGGCGCAGCATGTCGTCGACGTCCTCGACGGAGATCTGTTCGCCGGGTTGGATGAAGCCGGCCTTCTCCAGGGTGGGCAGCAGCAGGTCGTAGTTGGACTGTCCGGCGAACCGCAGCGCCATGCCAAGCTCGATGGGCAATCCGTCGGGCAGCGGCGCCACCGCGCCGAAGTCGATCACACCCATCCGGCCGTCGGGCAGCAGCATGAAGTTGCCCGGGTGGGCGTCACCGTGCAGCAACCCCACTCGGGCCGGCGCGTCGGCGATCAGCTGGACCAGCCGCGTGCCCAACAGGTCGCGCTGCTCGGCGGTGCCGTCGGTGATGATCGCGGACATGCCGATGCCCTCGATCCATTCCTGGATCACCACCTTGGGCGCACTGGCCACCACATGCGGCACCGCGAAATGCGGGTGGCCGGCGTAGGCCTTGGCGAAGGCGCGCTGATTGTCGGCTTCGAGCCGGTAGTCCAGCTCCATATCGGCGCGTTCGATCAACTCGTCGACGATGCCCTGCACGTCGGCGCCGGGGGCCAGTGGCTTGAGCACACTGGTCAGCCGCCGCAGGGTCTTGAGGTCGGCGCGCAGAGCCTCATCGGCACCCGGGTACTGGATCTTGACGGCGACCGGCCGGCCGTCGGACCACACGCCCCGGTGCACCTGGCCGATGCTGGCCGCCGCGATCGGATCGTCGTCGAAGGCGCTGAACCGTGTCCGCCACTTGGTGCCCAGCTGGGCGTCCAGCACCCGGTGGACCTTGTCGGCGGCCAGCGGCGGGGCGTCCTTCTGCAACTTGGTCAGTGCTTCGCGGTAGGGCTCGCCGAACTCCGCGGGCACCGCGGCCTCCAGGACCGACAGCACCTGGCCGACTTTCATGGCGCCGCCTTTGAGCTCGCCGAGGACGGTGAACACCTGCTCGGCGGCCTGCTCCATGAGTTCGGCAGTGACCTCGTCCTTCGACTTTCCGGCCAGCCGCTTGCCCAACCCGAGCGCGGCGCGCCCGGCGATGCTCAGCGGCAGGCCCGCCAGCCTGGCGTTACGCGCCGCCCCCTTGCGGGTGATGTCAGACACGCATCCGATCATGCCCGAAGGAAGCGTGGCGCATCAGCAGCAGCGTGCTCCGGGGTCGGCGTCGTGACGTCGCCGCCAGTAGTCCCGCTCGGAGAGCACCGGTTCGCCCGGGTGCGCGCGGCGGCGGTACTCCAGGTAGCGGTGGTAGTGGTTGTCGCCGAGCAGGCTCGCCCAATACCAGCGGACGTGACGGACCACCCGGACTAGCGTGCCTGCCGGGCGTCCCATTGCGCCTGCACCTTTCGCTCGGCCGCCGTCGGGATCAGCCCGGCTGGCGCGAACCGCCGGGACAGCACCGGCGGCGCTTCGGTTGGTGGTGCGGCGCCACGAATGGCCCGCAACGACACCACGATCCCGGTCACGAACACCACGGCGACGACGGAGGCGAAGACGACCGACAGGCTGCCCTGGATGAAGGTGTTGCGGACGACGTCGTGCAGCTGGGCCGGGTTGGCCGCGGATTCGAATGACGTCTCACCGGCCCGTTCAGCGGCCCGGTAGGCGAAATGCTGGGTCCAGTAACCCACCCGCGGGTCGCCGGAGAAGATCTTCTGCCACGACGCGGTCATGGTGACCGTGAGGTCCCACAGCAGCGGAATACCCGGTATCAGGGCCCACTTGAGGTCCGACCTTCGTCGGGCCTTCTTGATCACGATCACGGTCACCACCGTCAGCGCGATGGCCGCCAGCAACTGGTTGGCGATGCCGAACAGCGGGTACAGGGTGTTGATTCCGCCGAGCGGATCGGTCACGCCCATCAACAGGATCGAACCCCAGCCGGCGACCACCGCCAGGCTCGCGGCCCACGTACCGACCCGCCACCCCGGGTTGGCCAGCCGGCGCAGTGGTCCGCCGAGGTTGCTCAGCGCGTCGGAGAGCATGAATCGGGCCACCCGGGTGCCGGCGTCGACGGTGGTCAGGATGAACAGCGCCTCGAACATGATCGCGAAGTGGTACCAGAACGCCTTGAGGCCCGGCCCGCCGAAGACCCGGCCCAGTACCTCGGCCATCCCCAGCGCCAGGGTCGGCGCCCCGCCGGTCCGCGACACGATCGACTGTTCGCCGACGGCGGTGGCGGCCTCGCTGATCTGGTCTGCGGTCACCGGCGTCCCGCCGAGTCCGAGCCCGTTGACGTACTCGGCGGCGCTGGCGGCCGTGCCGCCGGTGGCGGCAACCGGAGCGTTGAGGGTGAAGAACAGGTGCTGGTCCAGGATCGACGCGGTGATCAGCGCCATCACCGCCACGAACGATTCGGTGAGCATGCCGCCATAGCCGATCAGGCGCATCTGGCTCTCTTTTTCCAGCAGCTTCGGGGTGGTGCCGGAGGCGATCAGTGAGTGGAATCCGGACAGCGCCCCGCAGGCGATCGTGATGAACAGGAACGGGAACAGCGAGCCGGCGAACACCGGGCCCTCGCCCGAGCGGGCGAACTCCGAGACCGCCGGCGCGGCCATGACCGGTCGGGCGATCAGGATGCCGACCGCCAGCAGTGCGATGGTGCCGACCTTCATGAACGTCGACAGGTAGTCGCGCGGCGCCAGCAGCAGCCATACCGGCAGCACGGAGGCCGCGAAGCCGTAGCCGATGATGCACCACGACAGGGTGACCGGGGACAGCGTGAACCACGCCGTGCCCCAGGATGTTTCGGCGACCCACCGGCCGGACGCGACAGCGCCCAGCAGCAGCACGATGCCGATCAGAGACACCTCGGACACCCGGCCGGGCCGCAGGAATCGCAGATAGACCCCCATGAACAGCGCGATCGGGATCGTCATCGCGATGGAGAACACACCCCACGGGCTGACCGCCAGCGCGCGCACCACGATCAGCGCCAGCACCGCGATCAGGATCACCATGATGACCAGCACCCCGATGATCGCAGCCGCCCCGCCGACGTTGCCGAGCTCCTCGCGGGCCATCTGCCCCAGTGAGCGGCCACGCCGCCGCGTCGAGCACCACAGCACCAGGTAGTCCTGCACACCGCCGGCCACCACTGCGCCGATGATGATCCAGATCGTGCCCGGCAGATATCCCATCTGGGTGGCCAGCACCGGGCCGACCAGCGGACCGGCGCCGGCGATCGCGGCGAAGTGGTGACCGAACAGCACCCGCCGGTCGGTCGGCAGGTAGTCGGTGCCGTCCTCGAAGATCTCTGCCGGGGTGGCGTGCTCGTCGCGGGGGCGCACGATTCTGCGTTCGATCAACCTTGCGTAGCAACGGAACCCGATGATGTAGGTGCACAGTGCGGCGACCACGAACCACACCGCGTTCACCGACTCGCCGCGGGAGAACGCGATCATTGCCCACGCCACCGCACCGGCGACGGCCAGCGCACCGAGAACCAGTTTGTGGCGCCCGGAGACTCCGGAGCGGTCGATAACGGCGACGGGGGGCAGTTCGGGATCGGTGTGCAGGTAGGTCACCTGGCCGTCGCGTCGCTCAGTCAGCTCCGGAGCGGTCGGTGCGGCCACGGGTACCTCCTTGGGGCCTGCCGGATGCCCGAGTGGCAGCGGATTCCGAGCGGAACGATAACTTGTTCTAGATACTCAGGTACCGGGTTGAAGGAGTTGGCGTGGAGATCAGCGGAAAGAAGGTCGTCATTGTCGGCGGCGCCTCGGGGATGGGCCGCGCCACCGCAGAGCTGCTGGCCGCCCGCGGCGCGCACGTCGCCGTGCTCGACCGGGAGGGCTCGGAGGGCGGGGAAGTGGCGGCCGGATTCGGCGGCGCCTTCCACCCGGTGGACATCACCGACTTCGACGCGGCAGAGAAGACACTGGCCGCAGCGGTGGACGGGCTCGGCGGCCTGCACGTCATCGTCACCACCGCCGGCGGCGGCATCGCCAAGCGCACGCTGTCCAAGTCCGGCCCGCACGACCTGGACTCGTTCCGGTCGGTGATCGACCTGAACCTGGTCGCCACCTTCAACCTCAACCGGCTGGCCGCGGCGCACATGAGCACCAACGAGCCCGAAGATGACGAGCGCGGCGTCATCATCAACACGTCGTCGATCGCAGCGTTCGAGGGCCAGATCGGCCAGGTCGCCTATACCGCCGCCAAGGCGGGTATCGCCGGTATGGCCCTGACCATGGCCCGCGACCTGGGCTCGGTGGGCATCCGGGTGCTGGCCATCGCGCCGAGCCTGTTCGCCACCGGCCTGACCAAGGGCATCCCGGAGGAGTTCGCCAGCGCCCTGACCAAGGACGCCGCGTTCCCCAAGCGGCTCGGCCGGCCGGAGGAATTCGCCAAGCTGGTCGTCGCCGTCGTCGACAACCCCATGCTCAACGGGCAGTGCCTGCGGCTGGACGCCGGACAACGCTTCGCTCCCAAGTAAATACGAATCCAGGAGGCCTCATGGGCATCGCAGTAACCGACGACCACCGTGAACTGGCCGATGTGGCCCGCGGATTCCTGACCGCGCAGCACGCCCGTTCGGCGGCGCGTGCCCTGCTGGACGCCGCCGATGAGGCCCGCCCGCCGTTCTGGAACGAGCTGGCCGGACTGGGCTGGCTGGGGCTGCACATCGACGAGCAGTACGGCGGTTCGGGATTCGGGCTGCCGGAACTGGTGGTGGTGATCGAGGAGCTGGGCCGGGCGGTGGCCCCGGGTCCGTTCGTGCCGACGGTCATCGCCTCGGCCGTGATCGCGGCCGCCGGCACACCCGACCAGCAGGCCCGGTTGCTGCCCGGGTTGATCGACGGCACCGTGACCGCCGGGGTGGGCCTGGCCGGTGACGTGGCCCTGGACGGCGGGGTGGCCTCCGGTGACGCCGGGATCGTGCTGGGCGCGGGCCTGGCGGACGTGCTGCTGGTGTCTGCCGGCGAAGACGTGCTGGTGCTCGAGCGTGACCGGGCCGGGGTGAACGTCGACGTGCCCGGCAATGTCGACCCGACCCGGCGATCCGGACGGGTCACGCTGACCGGTGTCGGGGTGAGCACCGACGACGTGCTGGCCGGTGGGCGCGAGTCGGCGCTGGCGCGGGCGCGGGTGCTGCTGGCGGCCGAAGCCGTCGGCGGCGCGGCCGACTGCACCGACGCGGCGGTGGAGTACGCCAAGGTGCGCGAGCAGTTCGGCCGGACCATCGCCACCTTCCAGGCGATCAAGCACCACTGCGCGAACATGCTGGTCGGCGCCGAGGCGGCCACCGCGGCGGTGTGGGATGCCGCGCGCGCCGAAGGGGACGACGAATACGCCTTCCGGCTGGCTGCCGCGGTAGCCGCCACCCTGGCGTTCCCCGCCTACGTGCGCAACGCCGAGCTGAACATTCAGGTGCACGGCGGCATCGGCTACACCTGGGAGCACGACGCCCACCTGCAGCTGCGCCGCGCCCTGGCGGTGCAGGCACTGTTCGGGGGTGACGCCCCGGCCCTGGCCGTGTTCGAGAGTGCCGCCGCCGGCATCACCCGGGCCAACAGCCTGGATCTGCCGCCGGAGGCCGAGGAGATGCGTACCCGGATCCACGCGGACGCCGCTGCGATCGCCGCGCTGGATCCCGACGCGCAGCGCGACCAGCTGATCGCCACCGGCTATGTGATGCCGCACTGGCCCAAGCCGTGGGGGCGGGCCGCCGAGGCCGTCGAGCAGGTGGTGATCGAGCAGGAGTTCACCGCCGCCGGCGTCCAGCGGCCCGAGTACTCGATCACCGGCTGGGTGATCCTGACCCTGATCCAGGAGGGCACCGCGTCGCAGATCGAGCGGTTCGTGGAGAAGGCGCTGCGCCAGGAGGAGATCTGGTGCCAACTGTTCTCCGAGCCGGGTGCCGGTTCGGATGCGGCCGCGGTCAAGACCAAGGCGGTGCGGGTCGACGGCGGCTGGAAGATCACCGGCCAGAAGGTCTGGACCTCCGGTGCGCACCTGTGCCGGCGCGGACTGGCGACCGTGCGCACCGACTTCGAGGTGCCCAAGCACGCCGGCATCACCATGGTGATCGTCGACATGGAGGCGCCCGGCGTCGAGGTGCGGCCATTGCGGCAGATCACCGGCGGTTCGGAGTTCAACGAGGTGTTCTTCAACGACGTCTTCGTTCCCGACGAGGATGTGGTCGGCGAGATCAACGGCGGCTGGAAGGTGGCTCGCGCCACCCTCGGCAATGAGCGGGTCAGCATCGGCGGCGGCGGCTCCTACACCGCAGGCGTCGACCAGCGGCTGATCGCGTTGGCCCAGCAGCACCGGAACTCGGTGGCCGACGCTGAGGTGCGGGTCGGCCGGTTCGTCGCCGATGAGCACGCATTGCGCCTGCTGAACCTGCGTCGTGCGGCGCGCAGCATCGCCGGAGCCGGCCCCGGCCCGGAGGGCAATGTCACCAAGCTCAAGCTCGCCGAGCACATGGGCGACGGCGCGGCCATCGGAGCGGCGCTGCTGGGGCCGGACGTCGCCCTCGACGACGGGCCCGGCGCGCTGGCCGCCCGGATGGTGATGGGGGCGCGCGGCATAGCGATCGCCGGCGGCACCTCGGAAGTGACCCGCAACCAGATCGCCGAGCGGATTCTGGGGATGCCCCGCGACCCGCTGATCAAGTAGCGTTTCGGGGGCAGACACCCCCGGCGAGCGTGCCGAGTTGTCCGGCGAAAGTCCTGGTGGCGCCGAACAACTCTGCACGGTCGCGCCAGTTAGGAGGCGCTAGATGGCAACCGTCGCCGACCATGTCATCGCCACCCTGCAACGCAGCGGCGTGCGTCGCGTCTACGGGATCCCGGGGGACAGCCTCAACGGCTTCACCGACGCGATCCGCCGGGCCGGCGACTTCAGCTGGGAACAGGTACGCCACGAGGAGACCGCGGCGTTCGCCGCCGCCGCCGACGCCGCACTGACCGGCGGCTTGGCGGTATGTGCCGGCAGTTGCGGGCCAGGCAACCTGCACCTGATCAACGGTCTGTTCGATGCGCACCGCAGTCGGGTGCCGGTGCTGGCCATCGCCGCCCATATTCCGCTGGCCGAGATCGGTTCGGACTACTTCCAGGAAACCAACCCGCAGAGCCTGTTTCGCGAGTGCAGCGTCTACTGCGAGTTGATCAGCACCCCGGAGCAGGCGCCACGCATCCTGGAGATGGCGATGCGCGCGGCGGTGGAGGAGAACGGTGTCGCCGTGGTGGTGGTGCCGGGCGAGATCTTCAGCCACCGCCTCGATACCACCGGCTGGGGGCAGCGTCCGGTGCGGCCAACCGCCTCGGTGTGCCACCCCGACGAGCGCGCGTTGGCCGCGGCGGCGGGCATGCTCAACACCGCGGACAAAGTCACCATCCTGGCCGGTGCGGGGGTGGCCGGCGCCCACGACCAGGTGATGGAGTTGGCGCGTGCCCTGCAGGCACCGATCGTGCACGCGTTACGCGGCAAGGAATACATCGAGTACGACAATCCTCACGACGTCGGCATGACGGGACTGCTCGGATTCGCGTCCGGCTACAAGGCGATCAGGGAAGCCGACGTGCTGCTGATGCTCGGCACCGACTTTCCCTACCAGCAGTTCCTTCCCGACCGTGCGCAGATAATCCAGGTCGACATCCGCGGTCGAAACCTGGGTCGGCGCACCCCGATCGACCTCGGGCTACGCGGTACGGTGGCCGACACCGTCGCCGCGCTGCGGCCGCTGTTGACGCCCAAGACCGACCGGACTCACCTGGAAAGGTCGCTGCGACACTACGACAAGACCCGGCGGCGGCTGGACGCATTGGCGTCCAACGACCGGGACCGCACCCCGATACGCCCGGAATATGTTGCGGCGGTGGCTAATCGACTAGCCGACGACGACGCGGTGTTCACCGTCGACGTCGGCTCCCCAGTCGTGTGGGCGGCCCGCTATGTGACCATGAACGGCCGGAGGAGGCTGATCGGGTCGTTCAACCACGGCACCATGGCGTGCGCGCTGCCGCATGCGGTCGGCGCGCAGACCGTCGATCGCGGCCGGCAGGTCGTGGCGTTGGCCGGTGACGGCGGGCTGGCGATGCTGTTCGGGGAGTTGCTCACGCTGCGGCAGAACCGACTGCCGGTCAAGCTGATCGTGTTCAACAATTCGTCGCTGAATTTCGTGGAACTGGAGATGAAGGCTGCCGGCATCGTGAACTTCGGCACTGATCTGGACAATCCGGACTTCGGCGCGGTCGCGACCGCGTTGGGCATGTTCGGGCGACGGGTGGAGCATCCCGCCGACCTGGAATCCGCGCTGGCCGCGGCGTTCGCCCATGATGGCCCGGTCGTGGTCGATGTGGTCACCGCTCGCCAGGAACTGTCGATTCCGCCGGCGATCACCGCCGAGCAGGCCAAGGGATTCTCGCTGTACGCGATCCGGACCATTTTGGCCGGCCGCGCCGACGAGCTGCTCGACCTGATGACCACCAACGTGGCCCGCCGCATCCTGGACTGACCGCGATATAAGCGCGCTGATCAGGTACTTCGCTCGTCGTGGATAAATCCCTTGCACGCTCGTCGCGCGAGTGATTAGCCTGGATGGATCATGCATCGTCTTCTGGTAGTAGCCGGCACCCACAGCGGGGTCTGATCAGACCGACCCCCGCTGTGGGTCGGAAGCTATTGCCAGTCGGTCGCTCTTCGAACAGAACAGACCGAGACATGACCACAACATCTTTTGCAGACCAATTCCAAGACCGATTTCACGGCCGACTTCCCCGTGGGCTGCGTGACCAGGCCGCGCGACTGTCGTGGGACGGTTTCGTCGCCACGTATGGACGGGCCACCGGGCCGCTGGCACTGGGCCGCTGGTGTTGCCTGGACGCCGAGCGACCGGCTACGCGACTTGGGCCGCAGGGCCGCACCTATCAGGCGACGATCGCCGTGCGCGGTGTGAAGGGGACCTGTACCGCGGCCGCGCAGGGGCCATTGGCGGCGCTGACGACCATGCTGTACGAACGCGGAATCACCTTGGAGATCCTGGGTTTTCACCAGCTGCGGTGCGGGACCGAGACCGCCACGTTCATCCATGGCTCGAACGGGCAGGACACGGCGTGGGCGATGGGTTTCGCGACCGATCCCGGGCGCTCCGCATTGGAGGCCGTCATCACCTGCGCCAACCGGCTGTTGGCGGTTCGGTGAACTCGGGCGGGCGTGCCTAGTTGTCCGCCGTGGGCGGCGTGTCGCCGTACAGACACGTACGAGCGCCAGGCGGGGCGGATTTACAGTCGGCGCAACATGATCGGCATACCGTCCATCGGGATCGGCATGCCCCCGTAGTCCCAGCGGGGCTGGTAGCCGGGGCGGGCGAGTTCCATGCGGTAGCTGCGCAGCATCCGGTGCAGAACGGTCTTGACCTCCAGCCGGCCGTAGTTCATCCCGATGCACTTGTGCGCGCCGCCGCCGAACGGTGCGAATGCGTACCGGTGCTTCTTGTGCTCGGCACGCGGCTCGAGGAAGCGTTCCGGGTCGAATTGTCGCGGGTTGGTGTAGAGCTCGGGCAGCCAGTGGTTCATCCCCGGCCAGGTGATCACGTAGCTCTCGGCCGGTATGTAATGACCCAACAGGTCGGTGTCGCGGACCGCTTGACGCATGTTGAAACCCAGCGGGGTGATCAGTCGCAGTGACTCATCCATCACCAGGTCCAGGGTTTCCAGCTTCTCCAGCGACTCGATGTCCAGCGGCCCGTCGCCGTGTCGTGCCGATTCGTCGCGGGCCCGCTCCTGCCACTCCGGGTGGGCGGCCAGATTGTAAACCATGCTGGTCAGCGTTGACGTCGTGGTGTCGTGCGCGGCCATCATCAGGAAGATCATGTGGTTGACGATGTCTTCGTCGCTGAAGGTGTTGCCGTCGTCGTCGGCGGTGTGGCACAGCACGGTCAGCATGTCGGTGCCCTCGACCTTGCGACGTTCGGCGACGCGGGCGTAGAAGTACTCCTCGAGCACCTTGCGGCCCTGCAGGCCCTGCCACCACTTGAACGGCGGTAGCGAGGTCCGCACAAGCGCACCGCCGGCGCGGATGGTCTGCTCGAACGCGTGGTTGACCTTGGCCAACTGCCGGCGATCCCCGCCCAGGTCGTGGCCCATGAAGACGACCGACGCCACGTCCAGCGTCAGTTCCTTGGCTGCCGGATGGAACAGGAATCGGGCGTCGTCGGTCGGCCAGTCGGCCACGAGCGCGGTGGCCACCTTGTCCATGTCCTCGACGTAGCTGGCCAGACGAGGCCGGGTGAACGCCCCTTGCAGGATTCGCTTGTGCCCCAGGTGTTCCTCGAAGTCCAGCATCATCAGACCGCGGTTGAAGAACGGTCCGATCACCGGGATCCAGCCGGAGGTCGAGTAGTCCTTGTTCTTGTTGGTGAACACGGCCTGGGTGGCGTCGGGCCCCAGCGCGACGATGGACTGCAGGATCGGTGACGCGGCGAGGTACACCGGGCCGTGCTTCTCGTATATGTGCAGGCAGTAGTCCGGTCCTCCGCGGAACATCTCGATGATGTGGCCGAGCAGCGGAAGGCCCGAATCGCCCATCACGGGCTTGAGGCCGCTGCCCGGCGTGGGGTCGGCCAGCGTCTTCTGCGCCCAATTAACGTTCAGCAGCCGCTTCTCGAGGGCTCCCATCCCGGGGATGGTGTTCAGCGTCGGGACGAACCGGCGCCGGGCCTGGTCGAGGAGGTAGTGCGGGGTGCTGATCGTGGTCATCGGGTCGGCTGCCTCTCGTTCTGCGCCCATCACGTCCTGTGGTGGTTGTGGCGGCGGTCACGCCACCACATCCTCAGATCAAAATTGACGCCTGTCAAGTTTGAATCCGGCGGGTCGTAGTGCAAGGTTCTTCAAGTGAGTACCCAGCACGACGCGGGCGACCAGGCTTCCGACGACCTGCCTATGCGGCGCGGCGACAAGCAACGCCAGGCGATTGTGCAGGCGGTGCGTGAACTGTTGGAGGAAAAGCCGTTCGCGGAGCTGTCGGTGAGCAGCATCAGCGATCGGGCCGGCGTGGCGCGATCGGGCTTCTATTTCTACTTCGACTCCAAATACGCCGTGCTTGCCCAGATCGTGACCGAGGCGACCCGGGAGCTCGAAGAGCTCACCCAGTATTTCGCGCCGCGGGGAGCCGACGAGTCACCGGCGGCCTTCGCCGAGCGCATGGTGGGCAGTGCGGCCGCGGTCTACGCCCACAACGATCCGGTGATGTCGGCCTGCAATGCGGCTCGCAACAGCGACGCCGAGATCCGGGAACTGCTCGACGCCCAGATCGACGCGTTGATCAACCAGATCGTCGGCGTGGTCAACGACGAGATCGCCGCGGGTACCGCGAACCCGATCAGCGACGACATTCCGGCGCTGGTGCGAACCCTGGCTGCCACCACCGCGTTCTTGCTGGCCGGTGAGAGCGCCTACGTAGAACCCGACGGTGATGTGGCCCGCGGCGTCCGGGTGCTCGAGGCGTTGTGGCGCAATGCGCTGTGGGGCGGCCGACCGGACTAGCGGGGGATTCAATCGTCGGTGGTACCGCCGGTATCGTCTGCACTCATGACACGTGTAGCGCAGTACTACCGGGGTAAGCGGTGTTTCATCACCGGCGCGGCCAGTGGGATCGGCCGGGCCACCGCGTTGCGGCTGGCCGAACTGGGTGCCGAGCTGTACCTGACCGACAGGAATGAAGCGGGCCTGGCCGAAACCGTTGCCGACGCGCGCGCCCTGGGGGCGCTGGTTCCCGAACACCGGGCACTGAACATCGCCGACTACGACGACGTCGCCGCATTCGCCGCCGACATCCACGCCCGCCATGAGCCGATGGACGTCGTGATGAACATCGCCGGGGTGTCGGCGTGGGGCACCGTCGACCGGTTGAGCCACGAGCAGTGGCGAAAGATGGTCGACATCAACCTGATGGGCCCGATCCACGTCATCGAGTCGTTCCTGCCGCCGATGGTCGCCGCGGGGCGCGGCGGGCATCTGGTCAACGTGTCCTCGGCCGCCGGACTGGTGGCGTTGCCGTGGCACGCCGCCTACAGCGCCAGCAAATACGGTCTGCGCGGGGTCTCGGAGGTGCTGCGGTTCGACCTGGCCCGGCACCGCATCGGGGTCTCGGTGGTGGTGCCCGGCGCGGTCAAGACCGGGCTGGTCAACACCGTCGAGATCGCCGGCGTGGACCGCGAGGACCCGCAGGTGGAGAAATGGGTGGGCCGTTTTGCCGGCCATGCCGTGTCGCCGGAGAAGGCGGCGGAGAAGATCCTGGCCGGGGTGGCGCGCAACCGCTATCTCGTCTACACCTCCGGCGACATCCGGGCACTGTACGCGTTCAAGCGGCTGGCCTGGCTGCCCTACAGCGTGGCCATGCGACAGGCCAACGTGCTGTTCAGCCGGGCGTTGCGGCCCAGTCGGGTCTAGCGGCTGCCCCAGTGCCAGGGTGGGGCGTCGAGCAACCCCTGGCCGTCGATGAGGGTTTCGCCGAAATCCCGGATCAGGCCGACGGCGGTGGTGGTGTCGGTGTCCAGCAGCTCGCGCAGCGTCGGCGAATGGGTGATGACCACCACCTGGGTCTGGGCGGCGGCAGATCGGATCAACCCGGCCAGCGGTGCCACCAGTTCCGGGTGCAGCGAGGTCTCCGGCTCGTTGAGCACCATCAGCGACGGCGGCTGCGGGCTGGTCAGTGCGGCGGCCCAGAGCAGGAATCGCAGTGTGCCGTCGGATAACTCGGCTGCCCGCAGGGGCCGCAACATCCCGCGCTGGTGCAATTGCAGGTCGAACAGCCCGTCGCTGACGGCGACCGACAGCGAGGCACCGTCGAACGCGGCGGCGACCGCGCGATACAGGTCGTCGCCGCCGGCCTCGATGATGGTCTGAACCGCCGCGGCCAGATCGGCGCCGTCGTCGCAGAGCACCGGGGTGCGGGTGCCGACCTGCGGCCGGCGGGCCGGCGCCGCGGCGTCGACGCGGAATCCGTCGTAGAACCGCCAGCCACGCAGGCGATCCCGGACGGCTGAGAGTTCGGGATGTGCGCCGGAGTGGGCGAACTCGGCGAGCACGCTGCGATAGGTCGGCAGTGACCGGGACAGCTCGTCGAAACCGGAACCGCCGTTGGCTTCGGCGAAGCCACGGGTGCGACGCACCAGGGCCGCGGCCGGACGCGGGACCGGCCCGGCGAACACGGTCTCCCGCTTGATCTCCGGGTCGTGGGCGAACGCCGAGGCGTGCCCGGGATCCTGCGGTAGTCCCAGATCGACCAGATAGCCGAAATCGTCTGAGGCGAAACCCATTTCCAGCGAGACCGGCCTGGTGCGCCCGGTGCCCTGGGCGGTTCCGCTGCGGCGGGCATCGCCGAGCTGTTCGGGGCCCGCCCACAGCACCGACTCCAGGCCGCCCTCGCGGGCCAGCGAGCCGATCACCTCGCCGCGGCCGCAGTCGGCCAGCAGGCGCAGCGCCCGGTACAGCGACGACTTACCGGTCCCGTTGGCTCCCGTGACGACCGTGAGGGGGCCCAGCGGCAGCACCAGGTCGCGCAGCGAGCGGTAACCGCGCACGGCCAGCGTCGACAACATGTCCGGCAGGCTATCGGGCTCATCCGACTTGTTCAGTGGTGCCGGTTCAGTGGTGCCGGCAAAGTCTGCGGCCTCAGCGGTGTCACAGCGGCGCCCGGCCACGATGTCGAGCATGCTGGTTTCAGACACGAGGGAACCCGGAGGTGGTGTGAGCGGTAGGGCGGTACGGATGCCGGCCGTCATGGCGCGGATGTGGCCGCTGGGTGCCGGTGTGCGGACCCGGTCGGCGCTGGCCGCGGCGGTGGTGATGACCATCTGTCTGGCCATCGCCGGCGGTGTCCTGCTGCTGGTGCTGTATCGGTCGCTGGAATCGGCCGCCGAGACCGCGGCGGGCCTGCGTGCCGAACGCATCGCCACCGCGTTGGCCTCCGACGACCTCGATGACCTTGATTCGACATTGCTGGCCACCGACGGGCAGATCGGGGTGGTGCAGGTGGTCGGAGCGACGGGCGTGATCCGGGCCGCCTCCAACGGTGCCCCCCGATCGCCACTGGCCGTGGTGTCCCTGGATGAGGGCCAAGCGCGCTATCTGGGCCGTGTCGAATCGTCCACCGACGATGAGTACTGGGTGGCGGCCCGCGGTGCCGCCGCAGACGTGGGACCCGTCACCATCCTGGTGGCGGTGGACCGTGAGCCGGTCGAGTCGATCGTGGCGAAGGTGGGTGCGCTGCTGGGCCTCGGAGCGCCATTCCTCGTCGGGTTGGTGGCGGTGGGCACCTTCCGTCTGGTGGGGGCCGCGCTGCGGCCGGTGGAGGCGATCCGCACCCGGGTGGCGTCGATCTCCAGCGCCGATCTCACCGAGCGGGTGCCGGTTCCCCGAACCCGTGACGAGATCGCCGAACTGGCGACGACGATGAATGCCATGCTGTCCCGGCTCGAGCACGGCCGGGCAGCGCAACTGCGCCTGGTCAGCGATGTCTCGCACGAGCTGCGCAGCCCGTTGGCCACCATCACCACGGCGCTCGAGCTGGCGGCCGGCCGGCCGGAGCTGATGGACCGCGAGCTGATCGACGAATCGCTGCTTCCGGAGTCTCGGCGGATGAATCGGCTGCTCGAAGACCTGCTGCTGCTGGCCCGCTCCGACGAGGGCGCCCTGGGACTGCGACGCGAGGACGTCGACATCGACGATCTGCTGGTGGCCGAGGCGAACCGCCTGGACGGCAACGGACAGGTCGACCTCGTGACCGATATTCAGGCATGTCGGGTGGTGGGCGACCGGGCGGGTCTGGCCCGGGTGATCCGCAACCTGGTCGACAATGCGGCCCGGTATGCCCGCAGCACGGTGACGTTGACCTGCCGGCCGGAGCCGGGCCGTGTCGTCGTCACCGTTGCCGACGACGGCCCCGGAATCCCGCAGGACGACCGGGGGCGGATCTTCGAGCGATTCGTCCGGCTCGATGCGGCCCGCACCCGGGCAGCGGGCGGAACCGGACTCGGCCTGTCGATCGTCGACGAGGTGGTGCGCTCGCACCACGGCACGGTCACGGTGGGGGAGACGCCCACCGGTGGCGCGGTGTTCACTGTCGTGCTGCCGCAACAGGATTAACCTGATCAGTCCTCGGTGTCGGAGAGCAGGCGGTAACCGGCGCCGCGCACCGTCTCGATGGTGGCGAGCCCGAACGGCGTGTCGATCTTGCGGCGCAGGTAGCCGATGTAGACCTCGACCACGTTGTCGTCACCGGAGTAGTTCGAATCCCACACCGACCGCAGGATCTCGGACTTGGTGACGACATCGCCGGAGTGTCGCAGCAGGAACTGCAGTACCCCGAATTCCCGTGGCGTCAGGCTGAGCACGGTGTCCCCGCGGGTCACCCGGCGGCGGGCCGGGTCCAGCGACAGGGTTCCCGCGGTGAGCACCGTCGGACGTTCCGGGGCGCCGCGGCGCATCAGGGCGCGCAGCCGCGCCACCAGGACAACGAACGAGAACGGCTTGGTCAGGTAATCGTCGGCGCCGATGTCGAAGGCATCGGCCATGTCGTACTCGCCGTCCTTGGCCGACAGCATCAGCACCGGTGTCCAGACCTGCTGCGCTCGTAGCTCCCGGACCACCTGGTAGCCGCTGAGGCCGGGCAGCATGATGTCCAGCACGATGACGTCGAAGTCGCCGGTGAGGGCGGCGGCCAGCGCGTCTGTGCCGTCGTGTTCGACATCGACGACGAAGCCCTCGCTGATCAGCCCCCGGCGCACCGTCTCGGCCAGCCGGGTCTCGTCTTCGACCAGCAGTATCCGCACGATGCCGCCCTCCCGATATCTTGCCGCCCAGACCAGTACAGCAGAGCTTTGCCGGGTGTTCGCGGCCTTCTCAGCGCCGCCACAGCGCCCGCCGGACAAGCTGGCGACAGGCCGGTAGACGACCCGGCGGTTGGGAGGTCCAGCGATGATCGAGGCATTCACCACCAATCCAGACACCCTGATCACCACGTTCGGGCTGCTGGGGGTGCTGGCCATTGTCTTCATCGAAACCGGCCTGCTGGTCGGGTTCTTTCTGCCCGGCGACTCGCTGCTGTTCACCGCGGGCGTCTTCGCCGCGCAACTGGACCCCGCCGTCCCGCTGTGGCTGCTGCTGCTCACCGTGCCGGTCGCCGCGATCGCCGGGGATCAGTGCGGCTTCTACATCGGCGCCAAAGCCGGGCCGGCGGTGCTGGAGCGACCGGGCGCCCGGCGACTCGGTCGACACCACATAGCCCGGGCCCAGCAGTATTTCGAGACCCGCGGCGCGTTCACGGTCTTTTTTGCGCGCTTCCTGGCGGTGGTGCGCACGCTGGTACCGGTCTTGGCGGGCGCCTCCGGGATGCGGCACCGAACCTTCACCGCCTACAGCGTGGCCGGGTCACTGGCGTGGGGCGCGGGCGTACCACTGCTCGGGTATCTGCTCGGTGGCCTGGCGTTCGTCCGGGGCCACATCGACCTGATCCTGCTGGTGGTCGTCGCGGTGTCGCTGGTGCCGGTGCTGCTGGGCGTCCTCGGCGGTCGCCTGCGCGGCAAGCGCCGGTCGCCGGCCCCGGTGACTGCCCCCGAACCGGCGGAACCGGTGCTCGCCGGGATGCGCTGAACGGGTGTCCGGGCCGCTTTGCTGGTAGCCGGTCGTCGGCGGGCTTTTCCGACGGCTTGTCGGTGGGCGGTGGTAGACCTGCGGTTATGAAGAGGGAACCGCCTAAATGTGAGATGCGACACGCCGGAGGGGGGCGGCGTCGCAAGCTTACGACCAGCGAATTTCAACAATGTCGTTCAGAACATCTAGTATTGACCCAACGGGATGACCACTAGGTGTAGTGTTCGTTAGACCGACAGGCCCGGGATCTTCCGGTTATCCGGGCCGCGGCGACCGGCACCGATTTGGGTGCCCTGCCACGGCTGGGGGAACTGGAAAATGAGTGTCCTGGCGGCCGGCTGAACGTAGTACCTGATCCGTCATCCGTTCGTTGTCGACGATTCGCTGAGGAGTCTGCCGCCCATGAGCATCACCGTTTACACCAAGCCCGCGTGCGTGCAGTGCAACGCAACCTACAAGGCACTGGACAACCAGGGCATCGCCTACGAGATCGTTGACATCTCGCTGGACTCTGAGGCGCGGGACTACGTCATGGCGCTGGGTTACCTGCAGGCCCCGGGGGGGGGGGGGGGGGGGGGGGGGGGGGGGGGGGGGGGGGGGGGGGGGGGGGGGGGGGGGGGGGGGGGGGGG
>NZ_CP084029.1:3197702-3237952 GCF_020181615.1 [Mycobacterium] crassicus | reverse complement strand
CCCCCCCCCCCCCCCCCCCCCCCCCCCCCCCCCCCCCCCCCCCCCCCCCCCCCCCCCCCCCCCCCCCCCCCCCCCCCTGGTCCGGTTTCCGGCCGGACCGCATCAAGGCGCTGGTGCAGACCGCGCTCAGCGCATAACCGGCCGCCGGTCGGGTGCGGGTGGAGTCTGACTGAGAGCTGAAGGAGGTCGCCATGTCTGCGGATTCACAATGCAACCTGGTGTACTTCTCCTCGGTCTCGGAGAACACCCACCGCTTCGTGCAGAAGCTGCACCTGCCGGCCGTTCGGATCCCGCTGCACGGCCGCATCGAAGTGGACCAGCCCTATGTGCTGGTCTTGCCGACCTATGGCGGTGGGCGGCAGCGGCCCGACATCAACGAGGGCGGCTACGTGCCCAAGCAGGTGATCGCCTTTTTGAACAACGAACACAACCGGGGGCTGCTGCGCGGCGTGATCGCGGCCGGCAACACCAACTTCGGCGCGGAGTTCTGCTATGCCGGCGACGTGGTCGCCCGCAAGTGCGGGGTTCCGTACCTGTACCGATTCGAATTGATGGGAACCGACGAGGACGTCCAAACCGTCCGCGCGGGCTTGGCTGAATTCTGGAAGGACGAGCAATGCCACCTACCGTTGCAACTGCAGAGCAGGTAACCGAAACGAGCCGCAGCGCTCCGGTGGGCGAGTTGGATTTCCACGCGCTCAACGCCATGCTCAACCTGTACGACGGTGACGGCAAGATCCAGTTCGACAAGGATGTGCTGGCCGCCCGCCAGTACTTCTTGGAGCACGTCAACCAGAACACGGTGTTCTTCCACAATCAGGACGAGAAGCTGGACTACCTGCTTCAGAAGGACTACTACGAGCGCGAGGTCCTCGACCAGTACTCGCGCAACTTCGTCAAGTCCCTGCTGGATCGGGCCTACGCCAAGAAGTTTCGGTTCCCGACGTTCCTGGGCGCGTTCAAGTACTACACCTCCTACACCCTGAAAACCTTTGACGGCAAGCGCTATCTGGAGCGGTTCGAGGACCGGGTGTGCATGGTGGCCCTGACCCTGGCCGCCGGGGACACCAAGCTGGCCGAGCAACTGGTCGAGGAGATCATCGACGGCCGGTTCCAGCCCGCCACGCCGACGTTCCTGAACTCCGGCAAGAAGCAGCGCGGCGAGGCGGTCAGCTGCTTTTTGCTGCGCATCGAGGACAACATGGAGTCGATCGGCCGCTCGATCAACTCCGCCCTGCAGCTGTCCAAGCGCGGCGGGGGAGTGGCGTTGCTGCTGAGCAACATTCGCGAGCACGGCGCCCCGATCAAGAACATCGAGAACCAGTCTTCCGGGGTCATCCCGATCATGAAGCTGCTGGAGGACTCGTTCTCCTACGCCAACCAGCTCGGTGCCCGTCAGGGCGCCGGGGCGGTGTACCTGCACGCCCACCACCCGGACATCTACCGGTTCCTGGACACCAAGCGGGAGAACGCCGACGAGAAGATCCGGATCAAGACGCTGAGCCTGGGCGTGGTGATCCCGGACATCACCTTCGAGCTGGCCAAGAAGAACGAGGACATGTACCTGTTCTCGCCGTATGACGTGGAGCGGGTCTACGGGGTACCGTTCGCCGACATCTCGGTCACCGAGAAGTACTACGAGATGGTGGACAACGCGGCGATCCGCAAGACCAAGATCAAGGCGCGCGAGTTCTTCCAGACCCTGGCCGAATTGCAGTTCGAGTCGGGCTACCCGTACGTCATGTTCGAAGACACTGTCAATCGCGCCAATCCCATTGCAGGCAAGATCACCCACTCGAACCTGTGCTCGGAGATCCTGCAGGTCTCCACCGCATCGGTCTACAACGAGGACCTGACCTACGCCAAGGTGGGCAAGGACATCTCCTGCAACCTGGGCTCGCTCAACATCGCCAAGGCGATGGACTCGCCCGACTTCGGCCAGACCATCGAGGTCGCCATCCGGGCGCTGACCGCGGTGTCGGATCAGACCCACATCTGGTCGGTGCCGTCGATCGAGCAGGGCAACAACCAGTCGCACGCCATCGGGCTGGGCCAGATGAACCTGCACGGGTACCTGGCCCGGGAGCGGATCTTCTACGGTTCCGAAGAGGGCATCGACTTCACCAACATCTACTTCTACACGGTGCTGTATCACGCACTGCGCGCGTCGAACCGCCTTGCCCTGGAACGGGGTACGTCGTTCCAAGGCTTCGAGGACTCCAAGTACGCCTCCGGCGAGTTCTTCGACAAGTACACCGAGCAGGTGTGGGAGCCCCAGACGGAGCGGGTGCGGCAGCTGTTCGCCGACGCGGGCATCCGGATCCCGGGCCAGGACGATTGGCGCCGGCTCAAGGAATCGGTGCAGGAGCACGGGATCTACAACCAGAACCTGCAGGCCGTGCCGCCGACCGGGTCGATCTCCTACATCAACCACTCGACGTCGTCGATCCACCCGATCGTGGCGCGCGTCGAGATCCGCAAGGAAGGCAAGATCGGCCGGGTCTACTACCCGGCGCCGTACATGACCAACGACAACCTGGAGTACTACCAGGACGCCTACGAGATCGGCTACGAGAAGATCATCGACACCTACGCCGCGGCCACGCAGCACGTGGACCAGGGGTTGAGTCTGACGCTGTTCTTCAAGGACACCGCCAGCACCCGCGACGTGAACAAGGCCCAGATCTACGCCTGGCGCAAGGGAATCAAGACGTTGTACTACATCCGGCTACGGCAGATGGCGCTGGAGGGCACTGAGGTGGAGGGTTGCGTCAGCTGCATGTTGTAGGAGAGCTGGAGACAAGTCGCAGGCCAGGGGGTATTGCCCCCTGGCCTGCTTCGTTGTCTGGGGACGGTCTCAGCCACTTTCGCGCTCGACAAGCAGGTTGGGCGCGGATGGCCGCACCCCACTTCCTCCGCGCCAGCACTAACTAGGCCGCGCTGCGCGACAAGTTCGCCGGTACGTGCGGTGGCCTGCCAGGCGCTTAGGGTCAACATGCTGTCGTACCCCGCTGTCAGGATTCGCCCATGATGACGATCGCTGACAGCTCCTACGCGCGCGACGTCGCGCTGTGGGTCGCGGGCGGTGACGAGACAGCCTTCACCTCCGCGCTAGCCGCGCATGAGTTGGCCTCGTGGACAAGGGGACACACTTGCGGCATCGACGAATCCTTGGCGACCTTCGACGACCAGGAGTACTGGATCGCCCGTCGCCTCGCCCTCCAGGGCCACAACGTCATCGCCCTACCGACGCGACACCTCGCCGGCCTGCGCTCGCCTGACGCCGCCGTGGGTGGTCTGTTGGTCGAATTCAAGACGTACACAGGGATGAATCCGCGGCAGCTGCTCTGCAGGGTTGGTCGTGCCCGGCAGCAGTCCGACCGCGTGGTGGTCGGCGTGGAGGCGCAGCAGTGGGACTCAGCGATGGTGCGGGATGTGTTCCGCGTGGCCATCGATTCGGCCCGCCGGCGCGCAATGCGCGCGTTGACGTTCATCGGTGACGACTTTCAGTTCGAGTGGGGCGACTGGAACGGCTTCTACACGTCGTCCACAAGCACGACCCATCTGAGTGAACGCCCCGTTGAGCGAGGCGTTCTCCACCACGCGAAGCGGCACTTGCGGCCGTCGGACGACGTTGTTCCGCCTGTGCCACAACTGGCCGCATCGGGGACCCGAAAGGGGATGATTGCCAACATGGATCTTCTGCGACGCAACTACGACTTGGTCGCCAGCGTCAGTACCGGGGGTGCGCTCTTGACGGTCGGCGTTCCGTGGCCGCTGTGGGCCGTGTACGGCGTCATGGTGACGTTCCAGGTCGGTAACCGTGTCGTCCGCGGTTGGGAGCGGTGAGATGAACATGGCATCAGCGACATCGGCCGGCGGTCTTCGCAACCCGCTGTAGCCCCATCTCCGCGGCGATCTGCGGACCTGGGTGGGGCTACCCCGTTCCGAGGATCCGCATGTCCCGCACCGATGCCCACGCACCCTTTGCCGTCCGCGTAGCCCGCCGCGAGGTGGCCGACCGTCCCGTTCCTCGCTGCGCCGGCAGTGTGTGTGACCTTCCCGACGTCGTTCCCGGCTGGGAGCCCCGTCGCGGCGCCGCCTGCTACTGGCAGTGGTTCTTCGCCGGCCACGGCATCTGTCCGTGCTGGATGTGTCACTGGCATCGTCGCCCGGAGGTACAGCGGGCGACGGTACGCGCCGAGCTGCGCGGTCAGGTTCGTGAATGGAACGCAGGCTTCCCCGGCCCGCTTCCTTGTCTGGAGGCGTCTAGATGAGGGCCACGTCATCGCATGGCTCACCCCTACCGGCGTCGCTAGGGTGGGCGGCGTGACCCGGATCAGACCGTTCCTCATGTTCCAGGGCGGCACGGCCGCCGCCGCGATCGAGACGTACCTGGCCGCGTTCCCGGGGGCTTCGGTGGTGTCCTCGACGCCGCACCCCGAACCGGCCACAGGCATCATGCTGGCCGAACTCGACGTGGCCGGGCTGCGGGTGTTGGTCAGCGACAGCGCGGTGAAGCACGGCTTCGACTTCACCCCGTCGAGCTCGCTGTTCGTGGACGTCGCCGACCGCGCGGAGCTGGAACGGCTGGTGGCCGAGCTGGGGGAGGGTGGTGCCACCCTGATGCCGCTCGGCGACTACGGCTTCTCCACCGCGTTCGCCTGGGTCAACGACCGATTCGGGGTGTCCTGGCAGCTCAACCTGCCCTGAGCGATATTCAGGCCGGTCTGGGCACCGAGGCCGCTCTGCTCTGGCCGAGCCAGCTGGGGATGGCGCGACGGACATCCGTGGGCCCCGACAGCGAAACGCTACCGTCGTGCATGGCGTGCGACCAGCCGACATCGCCGCGCCAGATCCGGGTCAGGACGCGAAGGCTGGTCTCGACAGTGCCGGCCACTTCGTAACCGGGGTCGAAGTCGCACACCTCGGCCTCGCCATTGGCGACCACCAGCCACCACCGGGACGCCTTGGCCGCCACTCCGTCGAGGATGAATTCCAGCGTGGTGCGCGACCGAGGCCAGTCGCCGATCGGGATGGTGCGGCGGATATCCCAGAACAACAGGTGCGGGTCGAGGTCGGCGTCGCCGAGGTCGCTGATCCAGCGGACCCCCCACGCGGTGAGCGCCTCCACCGCACCGGCCAGGTCCTGGCCGCAAGGGGTGAGGGAATACCTTGTACGGCCGTCGATTTCGGTGCGCTCGACGACACCGGCGCGGGCAAGTGACTTGAGTCGCTTGGACAGCAGTGCCGGTGACATCTTGGGCACGCCGCGGCGCAGGTCGTTGAAGTGGGTGCTGCCGAGCAGCAGTTCCCGCACCACCAGCAATGTCCAGCGTTCGTCGAGCAACTCCATGGCCTTGGCCATGGGACAGAACTGGTCGTATCCCGACATCTGCGTACCTTTCGTGCCTTGCCGCCGAATCTATGGTCTCGCAGCCGGCCTGCCCAGTACAGATATGGAACTGGATGCGTGCGCCCGCCGGACCCACGATGGGCTGATCGGGTGGAGAGGAAACAGAAGCCATGAACGCCGTCATGAACGACATCGAAGCCAAGCACCGTGCGCTGTGGGCGCTAGGTGACTACGCCGCGATAGCCACCGATGTGGTGGCGCCGTTGGGTCCGGTACTGGTGACGGCCTGCGGCATCGGGCCGCAGGACCGGGTGCTCGACGTCGCAGCGGGAACCGGCAATGCGGCGATCCCCGCCGCGGCCGCCGGCGCCGACGTCGTGGCCAGCGATCTGTGCCCGGAACTGGTGCAACGGGGACGTGTGCAGGGCGCCGAACTGGGTGTCGTGCTGAACTGGCGCGAGGCCAACGCCGAGGCACTGCCGTTCGATGACGATGAGTTCGACGTGGTGATGTCCTGTATCGGGGTGATGTTCGCACCGCACCACCGGTCGGCCGCGGACGAACTGGTCCGAGTCTGCCGCCCCGGTGGTCGCATCGGCGTGATCAGTTGGACGCCAGAGGGTTTCATCGGCCAGCTGTTCGCCACCATGAAGCCGTACGTGCCCGCGCCCCCGGCGGGAGTGTCCGCGCCGCCGCAGTGGGGCAGTGAGCCCTATGTGCAGGCATTGCTGGGCGAGGCGGTCACCGATGTGGTGACCGAGCGCCGCGGGCTGACGGTCTCCGCATTCGCCGACGGCACCGCATTTCGCGAGTACTTCAAGGCGAACTACGGGCCGACCATCGCGGCCTACCGAGGGATCGCCGACGACCCGGATCGTGTGGCCGCACTCGATGCTGACATTGCGGACCTGGCTGATCGCGCTCTGCGCAGTGGGTCCATGGACTGGGAGTATCTACTGCTGACCGCACGTAAGCGCTGATTCCGGCCTGCCGCCCAGAATCAGTTTCCGCGAGCCTGTTCCGCATGCAGTGATTTGAGGCGTCGCTGCTCGCGCAGCACCTCCTGATAGCCCTCGCGTTCGGTGGCCAGCCAGGGCGGGTTCTCCTCGAGCAGCGCATTGATCTGCTCGGTGGTGAGCGCATTCCCCACTCCGCCCCGCGCGAGAGCGGCGATCGAGATACCCAGCTTGGCTGCCACCAGGTTCTTCGGGTGCGGACCGTTCTTGCGGAGATCCTTGAGCCACTGCGGCGGGTCCGCCTGCAGGGCGGCGAGCTCGCCGCGGGTGATCGGGTTCTCCTGGAACTCCGCCGGTGTCGCGGGCAGGTACACGTCCAGCTTCTTCGCCGCCGTGGCGGGTTTCATGGACTGTGCGTTCGGCCTGCTCATGCAAGCAGCCTATCGGTAGCCTGATGCAGTGGCGCCGCTCTCTCTGACCCTCGGGTACGTCCCCGGCGCGACGCCCGCGAAGTGGGCTCGAATCTGGGCGGAACGCCACCCCGATGTCCGGCTGGAGTTGTCTGCGGTTGCCGCGGCAGACGCGGCCGCGGCAGTGCGGGCCGGCACCGTCGAGGTGGCGTTGTTGCGGCTGCCGGCCGAGACCGCAGGGCTCGCTGTCATTCCCCTCTACGAGGAGACGACGGTGGCCGTGGTGCCGAAGGATCACGTCTTCAATGCCGTCGACGAGATAACCGCGGCGGACCTGGACGGCGAGCCGGTACTGCGGCCTCTCGACGACGTCGTGTCGTGGCCGGACGCTCCCGGGAACCCGATCGATCACCGACCCGAAACCACCCAGGACGCAATCGAACTCGTCGCTGCCGGGCTTGGTGCGCTGATCGTGCCGCAGTCACTGGCGCGGCTGCATCACCGCAAGGACCTCACCTACCGCCCGATCGTCGACGCGCCCACCTGCCCGGTGGTGCTGGCCTTCCCGGAAGGTCCCCAGCCGGAGCTGGTCGAAGAGTTCGTCGGTGTGGTGCGCGGCCGCAAACCCGGTTCGTCGCGGGGACAGGCCCAGCCGGCACCGAAACGCACCGCACGAGAGAAGACCCTCGCCAAGCAGGCCGCCCGAGCCGCCGCGGGCAAGGTGGCCCGCAAGCCGGGCCGGGCCGCGCGCGGTCGCCGTTGAGCACCACTCCGGCCCCTGCGTAGACCCCCTAGTTCTCCGATTTTCTGGGAAATCTCAGCCGTTTGGATGAGGTGCGGGGTGGATCGGGCCTGGTTGGCTGACCGCCATGACCGTGGACGATGTCGGGGTCGATGTGCGTGCGCTGCCGCTGGCGCCGAAGAACCCGTTGCCGTACCGCCAGCGGGTGCGGGCGGTGAGGCAGCTCCACACCGGGATCGAGAGCTTGCGGGACGCCGGCGGTCCGGTGACCCGGGCCGCATTGATGCCGCGCTGGCTGGCGCCTCCGATGGTGTTGGTGACCTCGCCGCAGGGGGCGCACGACGTCTTGGTCCAGGCGAGTGCCGACGTTGACCGCCACCGAATCCACGACGAGCTGCGGCACCAACTCGGTCCGAATCTATTCGACCTGCGCAACGATGCCTGGCTGCCGCGCAGGCGCACGTTGCAGCCACTGTTCACCAAGCACCATGTCCGCGACTTCGGTGGACACATGACGCAGGCTGCCGAGATGGTCGCAGCGGGATGGCGTGACGACACCGAGATCGACCTGGATACCGAGTGCCGCAGGCTGACGATGCGGGCGCTGGGGCGTGCGGTGCTCGGTGTCGAATTCGACGAACACGTCGATTCCGTGGCGGAGTCGATGCAGATGGCGCTGGCGTATGTCGCAGACCGGGCGTTGGCTCCGGTGCGTGCCCCGCGCTGGCTGCCGACCCCGGCGCGCCGCCGGGCCCGAGCCGCCAGCGCGACACTGCACCGCTACGCCGACGAGATCCTACAAACCTGCCGAGCTGACCCGACGCGGGATGCGCCGCTGGTACGTGGGTTGATGGCTGCCACCGACCCCACCACTGGTCGCGGATTGACCGATCGTGAAATCTGCGACGAGCTGATCGTTTTCATGCTGGCCGGCCACGACACCACCGCGACGACGCTGGCTTATGCGTTGTGGGCGTTAGGGAATCATCCCGAGATTCAGCGTAGGGTTGCCGTCGAGGTTGCCGCGCTCGGCGGGCAGGAGCTGGGACACGACGATGTGGGCCGGCTGCCTTTCACCGTGCAGGTACTGCACGAAGCGCTGCGACTGTGTCCGCCGGGGGCGGTGACCGGGCGAACTGTGTTGCGTGATATCGCCGTTGACGGCTATCGGGTGTCGGCGGGCTCCTTGGTTGCGGTCGGCATTTACGCGTTGCATCGCGATCCGGCGCTGTGGGAGCGCCCGCTGGAGTTCGATCCGGACCGGTTCAGCCCGGAGAACGCCGCAGCCCGTAACCGGTGGCAGTATCTGCCGTTCGGCGGCGGACCGCGTAAATGCATCGGTGACCATTTCGCCATGCTGGAAGCGGTCCTTGCGCTCGCCACGTGTGTGCGCAGTCATGAATTCAGTTCGTTGGGAACTGAATTCCCGCTCGCGACGCCATTTACCATGGTTGCCGCCGAGCCGATCTACGCGCGCGTCACGCGGCGGGCGAGCGTCGTGGCTCAGTAGGTGTGTGCCGGTCCCTGCTGGCCCTTGTACAGCCGGTTAAGCATGATTTCACGGAAGCGCGCGTTGTCGAGCAGTCTGAGGCCGGCGTTGGCCAGTGCCGGCTTACCCGCCAGCTTGTGAAAGAACCTGCCGCGCTTGTACTCCCGGCCCCAGGCGGCTTGCATCCGCTGGGCGTAGTTGGTGAAGTCGTCGGGCCCGCCGTTGGTCAACGCCGCGACCGCGCACTCACCGGCCGCCAGGCCCGACTCCAGCGCCTTGGAGATACCAGCGCCGGAGGTCGGCCGGCCCGCCCCCAGCGAGTCGCCGGCGAACAGCACGCCGGGCCGCCACGGCGGCCACGCGGTGAAGCCCATCGGCAGGCGCCAGGCCCGCACGGTCTTGGACTTCTTCAGCTCGGTGATCGACGGCAGTTCCCAGTCCCGCGGCAGCGTCTCCAGGAATTCGCCGAGGAATTGCGTGGCGTTTATCGCCTGCCAGTTCTTGTAGCTGTTGACGTAGCCCAGGCCGATGTTGACCCGGCCGCCGCCCAGCGGGAAGACCCAGCCGTAACCGGGCAGCTGGTCGCCCTGGAACACCAGCTTCATGTAGATGTCGAGCGAATCGACATCGGGTCGCACGGCCGGCATCTCGGCGCGGATGGCGATCGCGGAGTAGCCGTTGTAGTCAGAGTCCAGTTTCAGGGCCCGCTTGATGGGCGAGTAGGCGCCGTCGGCGGCGATCACCGCGTCGGCCAGTACCTTCTCGCCGCTCTTGAGCAGCACCCCGATCACCCGGCCGGTGTCGTCGAGAACCGGCCCGGCGGCCTCGGCGGACTGGCGGATCTGCGCCCCCACCGATTCGGCGTGCTTGAGCAGCAGGGTGTCCAGCTCGGGCCGGCGTGCGACGTACCCGTGGTCGGGCATCCCTGGGCGGCGGGGAAACGACAGCTCCCAGGGGCTCGGGCTGAAAACTTTGACCCGATTGACCCGGTGAAACTTGTCCACCTCTTCTGCCAGCCCCATTTTCTGCAGGTAGCTGACCGCTCGCGCGGTCAGACCGTCGCCGCAGGGCTTGTCCCGGGGGAAGTCGGCCTTGTCCAGTACGACGACGCTCGCGCCGGCCTGGCGGGCCTGCCAGGCGGCCGCTGACCCCGCCGGGCCTCCGCCGACAATGGCCAGGTCGAATCGTTGCGTCACTACATCTCGTCTCAATATGCGCGTTGATGCGTCTTGGGGCGCCGGAGCTGCCGAACTGTCCGTCGATGCTAACGGACCAGGTCGCAGTGCGGTCTCCCAAGGTGAGCTGCGGCAACGCTGTAAGGTGCTTGACGTGCGCGGAACGAGCAGAGTCGACCCGGCCGACAACGGCGGGCAGAAGGTCGATGCGCGCAGTGAACGCTGGCGCGAACATCGCAAGAAGGTCCGTGGCGAGATTGTCGAAGCCGCTTTCCGGGCGATCGACCGGCTCGGGCCCGATGTGAGTGTGCGGCAGATCGCCGAGGAAGCCGGTACCGCCAAGCCGAAGATCTACCGGCACTTCGCTGATAAGGACGATCTGTTCGAGGCGGTCGGGGCCCGGCTGCGCGACGACTTGTGGGTAGCGATCTTCGCCTCCATCGACGTCGCCACCAATTCGTTGCGCGACATCATTCAGTGCAGTGTCGAAGAGTACGTAACCCTGGTCGACGAGCATCCCAACGTGTTGCGGTTTTTCATCCAGGGGCGGGTGCGCGCGCAGTCCGAGTCGACGATGCGGACCCTCAACGAGGGCCGGACGATCACGCTGGCGATGGCCGAGATGCTCAGCAACGAACTCCAAGAGATGGACCTCAGCCGCGAGGCGCTCGAGCTGGCGGCCTTCGCGGCCTTCGGTACGGCGACCTCGGCCACCGACTGGTGGCTGGGCCCCGAACTGGACAGTCCGCGCCGGATGCCCCGCGACACCTTCGTGGAGTACCTGACGACCATCATGATCAACGTCGTCAACGGCACCGCCCAGAACCTCGGCATCGTGATGGACCCCAATCAGCCGATCCACGAGGCCGTCCGGCGTGAACCGGTCGCCTGATCAGCGGCCTACCTGAATCGCACCCCGAAACCTGATAGATGCCGTATAAACGGCTGAATGAAATACAAGCATGCCCGGCGGACGGGTTCAGGACTTCTGTCGGCGGTCACCGCAACAGCACTGCTCGTGCCGGCGGCGCAGGCGGCGGCGGGGCCCGAGGTCACCGCGGCGTTGGCGGTCTCGCCGGCGGCGTTGCCCGCCTTCCCGTACGGGGGTCCGCCCGGTGACCCGTACGCATGCATGGCGGCGGACGTATTCGGATGCTCCATTGTGTTCGGCGGCAGCGGCATTCCGATACCGCACCAGAACTACATTGACGCGGTAAACGAGCGCTACATTCAGCCGTTGTACCCCGGGTTCACCCCGCAGGCCCTGTTCACCCCGGAGGGGCTGCAGCCGTTTACCGGTGTCAAGAACCTGCCGCTGGACGTCTCGATGGCGCAGGGCTTGACGATGCTGCAGCTCGCCGTCGACAAGCAGTTCGAGTTGGGGCATGAGGTCAACCTCTACGGCTACTCGCAGAGCGCCTCGATCGACACGCTGCTGATGCGGCAGTATCTCGCGTTGCCCGCCGATCAACGGCCGGACGCGGACCAGCTGACGTTCACGTTCCTGGGCAACCCCAATACGCCCAACGGCGGGCTGATGCAGGTCTTCAACCTGCCGGAATTCGGTGGATCGGTGCCCATCGCATCACTGGGTTTGACCCTCAACGGCGCCACTCCGGACGGTCCCTGGGCAACCAACAACTACACGCTGGAGTACGACGGGTTTGCCGACTTTCCGCGCTATCCGCTGAATCTGCTTTCCAGCCTCAATGCGATGGCTGGGATCCTGTACACGCACATCCAGTACCCGATGCTGCCGATGACGCCTGACGGCCACGTCGCCAACGCGATTCTGCTGCCGGGCTCGGTGGACTACGTCGGTGAGCTGCCCGACGGCGTGACGGCCAGTACTGCGACCAACTACTGGATGATCCCCACCGAGAACCTTCCCCTGCTGGAGCCGTTCCGCGGCAGCCCATTCGGGAACGCGATCGCCGACCTGGTGCAGCCGTCCCTGCGGGTGCTGGTCAACCTGGGCTACGGCCAGATCGAACACGGTTGGGACGCGGGGCCGGCGAACGTGCCCACCACGATAGGGTTGTTCCCGGACGTCAACCCCATGGATGTCTGGACGGCGCTGGCCAACGGCGCGCAACAGGGCTGGCAGGATTTCGTTCAAGACCTGGGTTCCCTGTCGTCAGCCGTTGCGGACGGGCCTGACACCGGCGTGGACATCGCTGCGTTCACGATGCCCAGCCTCATCGAGATCGCCAACGCATTCAGCGGCTCGGTCTCCGCGATCAATGGGGCGATGATGGTGACCGGGGACATCCTCAATGCATTGACCACCACCCTGCCCGCCGCGATGGCCCAGGTCTTCTTCTCCGAGCTCTCCCAGGGGAACCTTCTCGACGCGATCGGTCTTCCACTGGCCGCGGCCAGTGGGCTGGGGGCGCTGGCGGCGGGCTTCGAGCTGGTCGGAATCATGCACGCCACGTCCCAGATTCAGGCGGAATGGGCGGGCCTGTTCGGCTGACCCGAGCGGGGCGACACGCGAGCGAAGGCGTTCTCATCCGACGCGGCCCCGCCAGCGCAGCGCCTCCAACGCCACCGCCACATGCACGCTGTTGTCGACGACGGGTGTGGGCAACAGCTGATCGGCACGAGTAAGTCTGCGCAACAATGTATTTCGGTGCAGATACATGTGTTCAGCGGCGCGCGAGGTGTTGCACTGTTGGTGGATGAACGTCAGCACCGTCTGTTGTAGTTCGGCGTCGGCGAAGGCGAAGTCGCCGAGCGTATGGGTGATGAACCGGTCGGCCTGCTCGGGTTCGGCACTGATCAGCGCCACCAACTCGATATCGGTGAAGCGTGCGACGCGCTGGGTGGAGCCCAATCGCATCATCATGCGTTGTGTGGTGACGGCGTCGAGGTGGCTGCGCCGGAATCCGTCGACGCCGCCGGCTGTGGTTCCCACCGCGATCTGCACCCCCGGCAGGCCGTCCACCGCAGCAACCACACCGGCCAGATCCGGTCCGGCGGGACCGGGAACCCACACCCAGCGGGTGGCGGCGCTGGCCAGCACCGACAACGCGCGCTGCCCGCCCTCGGTGCGGGTCAGCGCTTCGGCCGCAGCGTCCAGATCGGACAGGTCGATGGTCGCCTCGTCGCCCCAGACCACGGCGGCGGTATGACTCTGTTCGAGCCGGTAGCCGAGCCGGCTCTCGGCGCGCTGCCGGGAGATGATCGCGCCGTCCAGGATCAGGGCGACGGTTTCCCGACGTTCGGCATGGGTCCCGCGGGTGAGCGCCTCGCGTTCCATCTGCATCTGATGGCCGATTCCGGCGATGGTGGCATCGATGAACGACGTCAGCGATCGTGATGTCACATCGAGCAGCTCGCACAGCTCGTCGTGGTCACGGGTGAGGGTGAATGCGGTCTGCATCCACGACCGCCACGCCACGTTCGTCCCGACCCGATAGGCGTCCAGCACCGCCGATTCGTCCATGCCGCGGCGGAACCCGTCGCGGACAATGAGCAGTGCCTCCGCCGAGAGGTTGGCCGCCACCGGCTCGCCGGGATGGCTGAGATTGGCCGCGGCCCAGTGCATCAGGTTGGACCGATTGCTGCGGCGGATACCTTCGGCCAGAACCGGATCCGAGGCGATGGACTGGGTGTACACGGCTGACAGCGTGGCCTCATGGAGCTCGTCGAGTGACTCCGGGGGAGCGCTCACCACGACCTGGGCGGTCTGCCGGATCAGCTCGCAAACCCGCTCGGACGGTCGCTCCCAACCCATCGGCCGAGCATAACGGGGTGGTGCATTCTGCATCGGGCAATCGCCTGATCCGGTGCAGATTGCTCTTTCGTCTGCGGATTGGCGCGACGAACAATCAGGCGGCTATCAGGTGACAACCGTCACAGAGTGCCCTGACCACACACGGAGGACCACATGTCGCGTATCGGATCCACACAACGCGCAGCCGTCGACCTTGCCCATCGCAAGGCTGCCAATCGGCGTCGGGCGCGGCAGCGGTTGCGCGTCGTCGCCGCCACCGCACCGGGGGCGGTGGCCGGGGCGCTGGCGATGACGCTGGCAACCCCGCAGGCGATCGCCGAAGTTGCGCCGACCGCCGCCATGCAGTCGATCATTGACCAGCTGCTGGACGCCCAGCACCAGGTCGCCGAGACCAACAGCAACTACCCATTCATCGTCCCGTCGGATCTCGCATCGCTGCAGCAGTACGTTCAGAGCGTCGCCTCCACCTCGCTCGCGTTGGAGTACGGCCAGCTCTACAACCCCAGCGGCGGCGTTCCCTGGATGCTCGGGCAGCCGTGGGATGCCAACTCCGCGGACCCGTCGGCCTTCTACATCCTGGTGAACCCCGACAATCAATACGGCGTCATCCCGGTCAGCGAGGACGGCACCTACACGATGACGGTCCATCCCGGTCCCGGCAGCATCGACGTCACGTTCACGTCGCTGTCCGGAACGATCGGCTCGGTTCAGGGATTCGAGCCGACCGGGCACGTCCTCGGCCTGTCGGATGCAACACCCAATGCCGATGGCAGCTACACGATCATCTTCAGTTCCACGCCGCACGAAGGGAACTGGATCAACACGGCCGGTGCGGATAACGTGCTCATCCGCGACACCATCGGTAACGGGGGATTGCCGCACGACTCCTTCTCTCTGCAGCAGGACGGCGTGGCGCAGAATCCCCTGACGTTCCTCTCGGACAGTCAGCTGTCGGAGTTGCTGAGCACTGTCGTCAAAGACATTCCGACCATCAACGCCGACGGCGTCTACTACGACCAGACGGCGATTCCCGATTCATTGCCGCCCAACTGGATGACGCCCATCGCATCCTCCACTTCCTCGATCAACGGCCTCATGCCCGGACAACTGAGCACCTTCGGCCACTTCCAGTTGGAGCCGGATCAGGCGCTGATCATCAAGGTGCCCGAAATCGACGCCGGCTACTACGGACTCGAACTCGCCAACGCGTGGGGCCAGAACGTTCCGATCGTGACCGCGCAGGGCAGCCTGAACAACACCGACACCTTCGAGTCCTCCGACGGCTACATCTACTACGTCATCAGCAGCAAGGACCCCGGCGTCGCCAACTGGATCAACGACGGCGGGTTGGCCAACGGAATGCTCGGAGTGCGCTGGCAGGACGTGGCGACCGCTCCGACGAGCAACGCCGTCCATGCCGAGGTGGTCAACATCGCGGACATCAAGAGCCATCTTCCGGCGGACACCCCGGTGGTCACTCCCGAGGAGCAGGCGGCACTACTGCACGACCGCCTGTTCAACTGGAATTACACCCAGGGCCAGGACCACAACATCAACTGGCTGGGGGCAAACCTGTTGCAGAACCAGGTCGAGGCGGCGATCGGCCACGACGTGTTCAACCAGATCTTCGGCGGGCAGGTCGGGGTGCCGACGGTGCTGGACCGGATGACCGATCCTGCGCTGATGCCGAACCTGGATGCCGTCGCGTCGGAGTTCCTGAGCAATCCGGCCGGTGCCATGGCGGCGCTCGTCGGCAATCTACCGTTGGCGTTCAAGGACATCGAGCTGCCGATGATGCTGAGCATGCTGAGCATGAAGGCCGTCATGGACCAGACCTCCGAGGCTGTGCAGGGTGACTTCACCACCGGCGACTTGGCGCACGTCTGGACGGATCTGACCGGCGGGATGCAGGGCATGGGTACGCTCTTCGGCGATGTGTTCACCGACCCCGCAACCGGCATTATCGCGGGCCTGCTCAACGCGCGCGATGACATGTCGACGGGAATCCTGCACGCCGGCAACAGCTTCGACCTGAGTGCGTACATGCCGCTGACGGAGTCACTGGTCGATCTGAACAACCAGGTCATGGCCGCTCTGGTGGGCTGATCCGAGAGCAACCACGCGCCGTGCCGCCTTCCCGCTGGGGCTCCTGCGGGAAGGCGCCACGGGCGTTGACGGACTCCGGTCCGGCAAACACACTGGACATCGATACCCCACAAGGGAGGGACGCGCGATGACGCTGACCGATCACACCGCCGAGGACACCGGGCGCCGGGCGCCGATCCACACCCGGGCACTCATCATCGGGACCGGTTTCTCCGGCCTGGGGATGGGCATCGCGCTGCAGAAGCAGGGTGTGGAGTTCCTCATCCTGGAGAAGGCCGACGAGATCGGCGGGACGTGGCGGGACAACACCTACCCGGGCTGCGCCTGCGACGTGCCGTCGCACCTCTATTCGTTCTCCTTCGAGCCGAAGGCCACCTGGAGCCGACTGTTCTCCCCGCAGCCGGAGATCCTGGACTACCTCAAGGACGTCACCGACAAGTACGGCCTGCGCCGCCGGATCCGATTCGGCTCGAAAGTGACCCGCGCGGCATGGGACGACGAGGAGTTCCGCTGGCACGTGTTCACCGAGGACGGTCAGGAATATGTGGCCCAGTTCGTGGTCTCCGGAGTCGGCGGCCTGCATATCCCGCGGCTGCCCGACATCGACGGGATCGACGAATTCGCCGGTACCGCATTTCATTCCGCGCAGTGGGACCACACCGTGGACCTGACCGGCAAACGGGTCGCGGTCATCGGAACCGGCGCCAGCGCAATCCAGATCGTGCCCGCGATCGTCGGCCGGGTTGCCGAACTGCAGCTCTACCAGCGCACCCCGGCGTGGGTGCTGCCGGTGCCGCACCACGAGCTGCCGAGCGCGGTGCGGCAGGCTTTCGTGGTGGTGCCCGGACTGCGCTACGCGGTGCGGGCGGCCATCTACTGGGCGCTGGAAGGCGTCGGATTCGCGATGACCAAGCGGCCCGGCCTGCTGCGCCTGATCGAGGCGGTCGCCAAATCGAACATCCGTCGCCAGGTCCGTGACAAAGATCTGCGTCGCAGGCTGACCCCGCGCTACCGTGCCGGCTGCAAACGGATCCTGTACTCCGGCAATAACTATTACCGGGCGGTGGCCGATCCGAAGACTATGCTGATCACCGATCGGATATCCCGCATCACCCGAGACGGCATCGTCACCGCCGACAACGTGGAGCATGCGTGCGACGTCATCGTCTATGCGACCGGGTTCCATGTCACCGACTCCTACACCTACGTCGGCATCACCGGTCCGAATGGCGAGGATCTGGTGGAGCGCTGGAACCGTGAGGGCGTGGAGGCGCACCGCGGCATCGCCGTGGCCGACATGCCCAACCTGTTCTTCCTGCTCGGTCCCAACACCGCGCTCGGCCATACCTCGGTGGTGTTCATGATCGAGTCGCAGATCCGTTACGTCGCCCAGGCGATCGCCGCGGCCGACAAGGCCGGCGCGCAGGCCCTGGCGCCCAGCCGGGCCGCCCAAGACCGCTACAACGCTGAGCTGCAGGACAAGCTGGCCGGCTCGGTGTGGATGACAGGCGGCTGCAACAGCTGGTACCTCGACGAACACGGTGTCAACCGGACTCTGTGGAGCGGGATGACCTGGCAGTACTGGCAGTCCACCCGCTCGTTGCGGGTGGGCGAGTACCGTTTTTCCGGGGTGGGCTGAGGCGACACGCAGACACAACTTCTAGTGTTGCCGCGGGTTATCTCCCCCCAGGGGTAGTGTCGGAGGCCTAGCTTCCGGTGGGCGAAATGGGGTTCTGGTGAGCGAAAAATTGAAGCTGATCGATCGGGTCTCGGCGATCAACTGGAACCGGGTGCAGGACGAGAAGGATTCCGAGGTCTGGGACCGGTTGACCGGTAACTTCTGGCTGCCGGAGAAGGTTCCGGTCTCCAACGACATCCCCTCCTGGGGGACGCTGACCGACGACGAGAAGCAGCTCACCATGCGGGTGTTCACCGGTCTGACGCTGCTGGACACCATCCAGGGCACGGTCGGCGCGGTCAGCCTGATCCCCGACGCAATCACGCCGCACGAAGAGGCGGTCTACACCAACATCGCGTTCATGGAGTCGGTGCACGCCAAGAGCTACAGCCAGATCTTCTCCACGCTGTGCTCGACCGCCGAGATCGACGAGGCCTTCCGCTGGTCGGAGGAGAACCCCAACCTGCAGCGCAAGGCCGCTATCGTCATGCAGTACTACCGGGGTGACGAGCCGCTCAAGCGCAAGGTCGCCTCCACGCTGCTGGAGAGCTTCCTGTTCTACTCCGGGTTCTACCTGCCGATGTACTGGTCGAGCCGAGGCAAGCTGACCAACACCGCCGACGTGATCCGGCTGATCATCCGTGACGAGGCGGTGCACGGGTACTACATCGGCTACAAGTTCCAGCGCGGGCTGGCCAACTTGGACGAGGCCAAGCGTCAGGAGCTCAAGGACTACACCTACGAGCTGCTCTTCGAGCTCTACGACAACGAGGTCGAGTACACCCAGGACCTCTACGATGGGGTGGGGCTGACCGAGGACGTCAAGAAGTTCTTGCGCTACAACGCCAATAAGGCGCTGATGAATCTGGGCTACGAGGCGCTGTTCCCGCGCGACGAAACCGACGTCAACCCCGCGATCCTGTCGGCGCTGAGCCCCAACGGCGACGAGAACCACGACTTCTTCTCCGGGTCCGGTTCGTCCTACGTGATCGGCAAGGCCGTCATCACCGAAGACGACGACTGGGACTTCTGAGATCCCGTGGGCATCGTGGCAAAGTAATCGTGCGGCCACCGTGGCTGCGACAGCATGAATCCCGTGGCTGACGCCGGCGCGCCGACGCGGGTCATGGTGATCGTCGTCTTCGACGACGTGACGATGCTGGACGTCGCAGGAGCTGCTGAAGTCCTGGCCGAAGCCAACCGTTTCGGCGCCGACTACCGGATCAAGATCGCCTCGGTGGATGGGCGTGACGTCACCACCTCGATCGGCACGCGATTGGGCGTCACCGACGCCCTCGCGTCGATCGAATGCGCCGATACCGTCATGGTCGCCGGCAGCGACAACCTGCCCAGCCACGCGATCGATCCCGAGCTCGTGGAGGCGGTCAAGTCCGTCGCGGGCCGCACCCGACGGCTGGCCTCCATCTGCACCGGGTCATTCATTCTCGCGGAGGCCGGTCTCCTGGACGGCCGACGTGCCACCACCCACTGGCATGAAGTCCGGCTGTTTGCCCGCGCCTTCCCCGAGATCACCGTCGAGCCGGACGCGCTCTTCGTCCGGGACGGCAATGTGTTCACCTCGGCCGGGGTGTCGTCGGGTATCGATCTGGCGTTGGCGCTGGTCGAAATGGACTATGGCGCAGAACTTGTCCGCGCGGTGGCCCGCTGGTTGGTGGTCTATCTCAAGCGCGCAGGCGGCCAGTCGCAATTCTCCACGCTGGTCGAGGCCGATTGGCCGCCGCAGTCCGCGCTGCGAGACGTTACTGACGCGATCGCCGCCAACCCCGGCGCGGACCACCGCGTCAGCGCCCTTGCCACGCGCGCCAGTCTCAGTACGCGCCAGCTGACCCGCCTGTTTCGATCCGAGCTGGGGATGACCCCGGCCGAGTACGTCGAAAAGGTTCGGGTCGAGGCCGCCCGCGCCGCTCTGGACGCCGGCCGCACCGTCACCGACACCGCACGCCTCGTGGGCTTCGGCAGCACCGAGACCCTCCGCCGGGTATTCGTCGATCACCTGGGCGTCTCGCCTAGGGCCTATCGAGACCGATTCCGCACCGCCCTGCACGGCTGAGCCCGGGACCGCGTGTCGGTTTTTTGAGCGAATGACGAGCCGACCGCGCTTCGCGGTGTTTGCATATTCCAATGAGGAGCGTTGATCGATCCGACTCCGGCGCCCGCCCGGGTGTGCAGTTAGCCCTGGCCACCTGGGTATCGATGATCAACTTCTGGGCCTGGAATCTCATCGGCCCGGTGGCCATGACCAACGCGACGCGGATGTCGCTGGGCAGCACCCAGGTCGCGATGTTGGTCGCCACGCCTATCCTCGCCGGTTCCCTGGGCCGGCTGGTGGCCGGACCGCTGACCGACCGGTTCGGTGGCCGCGCCATGTTCATCGGGGTGTCGCTGGCCTCTATCGGCCCCGTGCTGGCGGTGGGTGCGGCCGAGGCCGCCGCGTCTTATCCACTGGTGCTGGCCTCCGCCTTGCTGCTGGGTATACCCGGCACGGTGTTCGCGATCGGTATTCCGTTCGCCAACAACTGGTATGAGCCGGCCCGCCGCGGCTTCTCCACGGGTGTGTTCGGCATGGGGATGGCCGGCACAGCACTGTCGGCGTTCTTCACCCCCCGCCTGGTGCGACGGTTCGGATTGCTGCACACCCATTACATGATCGCGGCCGCTCTGGCGGTCACCGTCGTGGTGTGCGCCGTGGTGATGAGCAACGGCGAATACTTCTCGCCGAACACCGCTCCGGTGGTGCCCAAGCTGCGGGCGGCCGCCCGGTTGCGGGTCACCTGGGAGATGTCGCTGCTCTACGGGTTGGTGTTCGGCGGGTTCGTCGCGTTCAGCAACTACCTACCTATCTACATCAAGACCATCTACGGGTTCTCGCAGGTGGCCGCGGGTGAACGCACTGCCGCGTTTGCGCTGGCCGCGGTGTTGGCCCGGCCCGTCGGCGGGGCGCTGGCCGACCGGATCCCGCCCAAATACGTGGTGCTGGCGTCGCTGGCGGTCACGGCGGTGATGGCCGGTGTCGCTGCTCTCAAGCCGCCACCCGATCTGTTATCGGCGGCCACGTTCATCACGCTGGCTGTCGGGCTGGGCATCGGCACCGGTGGCGTGTTCGGGTGGGTGACCCGCCGTACCCCGGCCGGGTCACTGGGTGCTGTCACCGGAATCGTCTCCGCGATAGGGGGATTGGGTGGTTACTTCCCGCCGATCGTGATGGGTGCAACCTACGATCCGGTACGCAACGACTACACGGTCGGGCTGCTTCTGCTGGTGGCAACCGCGGTGATCATGTTGGGCTACACCGCGTTGCGGCTACACGCCCGCGAGCCGGATGGCACGACAACTGCTTAGTGTTGGGTCACGCCTGTCTCATCACGACCACCTTCGAGGAGTGCACGATGACGACCAACAACGACCCCACCACGCCGCGACGTTCCCGGGCGTGGACCGCGGGAGCCGCGATCACGGCCTTGCTCGGGCTGTTCTTCGCGTTCGACAGCATCCCGAAGATCCTCGGCGTGCCCTTCGCCCGCGAGGCCACCGAAGGGCTCGGCTTCTCCCCGGACAAGACCGCGGTGATCGGCTGGGTCCTGCTGGTGTGTCTGGCCGTCTTCCTGATCCCGCGCACAGCGGTACTGGGCGCCCTCGGCCTGACCGCCTACCTGGGCGGAGCCGTGACCACGAACCTGCATGCCGACAAACCCTTGGCCGGCTTCGTCTTAACCGGGGTGTACGTCGGCGTGCTGATGTGGATCGGGCTCATCCTCCGGCGACCGGAGTTGTTGCGGGTGTTGGGGCTCCGGCGCGACTGAGCGGTTCAGCGGACCGGTAGTTGGTCCAGCAGCTGGTCGAGGAATCCGCCCGCCTCACGCCCGGCCGCCTCCGCGTCGCCCGCGGCGATCGCCTCCACCAAGCCCCGGTGCCGGATCTGGTCCGCCTGCACCGGTTTCGTGCTTGTCGTGGCCACACTGGCCATGACCACTTCGGTGAGCCCGCAGTACAGCTCGGTCAACACCGGATTGTGTGAGGAGCGGACCACGGCGAGATGGAAATCGGTGTCCGACCGGACGAAGTCCTCGTGCCGGCCCTGCTGCTGGTGGTCGTCGCGGCAATCCATCAGGGCGCGCAACTCGGCCAGATCTTCGTCGGTGCGGGCGACGGCGGCCAGGCGTGCCCCCTCGACCTCCAGGCAGCGCCGCACCTGCAGCACGTCGCGCAGCTCAGAGCCGCACAGCCGGCGCACGGCGCCGGACACCTCGCTGGTTGCGCGCACGTAGGTCCCGTCGCCCTGGCGGACCTCCAGGATGCCGCTGTGGGCCAACGCCCGGACCGCCTCACGCACCGTATTGCGGCCGACGCCGAGCGCGTCGGCGAGCTCCGGCTCGGGAGGGATACGCGAATCGACCGACCATTCTCCGCCGGTGACCGAGGCCCGGAGTTGTTCAATCACCTGATCTACCAAGCCGGTGCGGCGGGTGGTGACCAACGGCACAGCATCCTCCCTTCATCCAATCATGGGATGTATGCGATCCTACTTCAGGTGACCCGCCCAGCCCGCACCGAACCACTCGGCCAGTACGAGCACGACCTCGAACTGGAGCTTGAGGGCGCCGCCGAATTCCGGCCCGGGGCGATGGCGGCCGGCGGTGCACTGCTGACCGTCGCGGTGGTGTTGACCGCGCTGAACCTGCGCCCCGCGATCACCAGCGTGGGACCGCTGCTCCCGGAGATGCGTGGTGCCTTGGGGGCCTCGGACACCTGGGCCGGTGTCCTGACGACGCTGCCCGGTCTGTGCTTCGCCGGAGCCGGCTTGGCCGCGCCGTGGTTGTCCCGGCGGATCGGATTGGGCCGAACGGTTTCGGCGGCGTTACTCACCCTCGTTGCCGGACTGCTGATTCGGGTCTGCGACGGGCCCCTGGTCGTGCTCGGCGGAACACTGGTCGCGACGGCCGGCATCGCTCTGATCAACGTGCTTATCCCGGTGATCATCAGAGGGTCTTTCCCGGCGCAGGTCGGGCTCATGACCGGGATCTATACCGCGGCACTACAAGGGGGAGGGGCATTGGGCTCGGCGGTCACCCCGGTGCTCGATGACGCGCTGGGAGGCTGGCGATCGGCACTGGGTGCGTGGAGTGCGCTGGCGCTGCTGGCACTGGCGGCATGGGTGGTGGGGTCTCGCGGATTCGACCGGCCCGCCAGGGCTGCGCCCGCGGCCGCGACGAAAGGCCGGTCGCTGCTGCGCAGCAAGCTGGCCTGGACCGTCACGCTGTTCTTCGGCACCCAGTCCTTCCTGGCCTACGTGGTGATGGGGTGGCTGCCCGCGGTGCTGATCGACAACGGAACAAGCGAAACGCGCGCGGGTCTGCTGCTCGGTCTGATCGCGCTGATCGCCGTGCCGATCAGCCTGATCGTGTCTCCACTGGCCGCCCGTCGCGACAGCCAAAGCGGATGGATCGTCGGACTCGGCGTGCTCGGTATCGCCGGAATACTCGGTCTGCTGATCGCACCCGCGGCCGCACCGCTGCTGTGGTGCGTGCTGGTGGGCCTGGGGATGAGCGTGTTCTCGTTGGCGCTCACCGTGATTGCGCTACGAGCCCGTGACGCGGAGGACACCGTGAGCCTGTCCGGGATGGCGCAGGGCTTCGGCTATCTGCTCGCCGGCGTCGGACCGTTCCTGTTCGGCCTGTTGCACCACGTCAGCGGCGGATGGACCGTGCCGTGGCTCATGATGCTCGCGGTCTACCTGGTGCAGACGCTGGCGGGCGCCCTGTCCGGGCGCGCCCGCTACGTCTGAGTCAGGAGCCCGGACTCAGGACTGCCGCAACGACTCGGTGTCGATGACGAAGCGGTAGCGCACGTCGGAGGCCAGCACCCGCTCGTAGGCGGTGTTGATGTAGTCCGGCTCGATCACCTCGATCTCGGGCCGCACACCGTGTTCGGCGCAGAAGTCCAACATCTCCTGCGTCTCGGCGATCCCGCCGATCAACGAACCCGACACGCTGCGCCGCATCCTGACCAGCGGGCCCGGCGGCACCGCCAGCGCACTCTCCGGCATGCCCAACTCCACCAGCGTGCCGTCCAAGGTGAGCAGATTCAGATACGCACCCAGGTCCAGGCTCGCCGAGACGGTGTTCAGGATGACGTCGAAACCCCCGCGCAGCTTCTTGAAGGTGTCTGGGTCGCTGGTGGCGTAGTAGTGCTGGGCGCCCAACCGCAGCCCGTCCTCCATTTTCTTCAGCGACTGCGACAGCACGGTGACCTCGGCGCCCATCGCTGTTCCCAGCTTGACGGCCATGTGGCCCAAGCCGCCGAGGCCGACGACCGCAATCCGCTTGCCGGGACCCACATTCCAGTGCCGCAGCGGCGAATAGGTGGTGACCCCGGCGCAGAGCAGGGGAGCGGCCGCATCCAGGGGGATCTCGTCCGGGATGCGCAGCACATAGTTCTCATCGACGACGATCGCGCCGCTGTAGCCGCCCTGGGTGAGCTGTCCGTCGCGGCCGACGCCGGCGTAGGTGCCGACCATGCCGCCGCCGGTGCAGTACTGCTCGTGGCCGGCCAGACAGCTGGGGCACTCACGGCAGGAGTCGACGAAGCAGCCGACGCCGACCCGGTCGCCGACCTTGTACTTGGTGACCTCGGATCCGACCGCGGTCACCACGCCGGCGATCTCGTGGCCCGGCACCAGGGGATACTGGGGAGCGCCCCACTCCGCCTTGACGGTGTGGATGTCGGAATGGCAGACGCCGGCGAAGGCGATGTCGAACGCCACATCGTGCGGGCCCGGGTCCCGGCGGGTGATGGTGGTCCTGCTCAGCGGGTCGGTCGGCGACGTGGCGGCGTAAGCGGAAACGGTGCTCATACTCGAGATCCCTCTTTAGATATGCATCGAAACGTAAAAAGATAGCTTAGCAAAGTAAATGTGTGATGGTTGACGGCCCGCGGCTCCGGGCGCCGTGCTGATCCCTGTTCCCGCAGCGTGCGGGCGGTCGGTCGGTGGTGGCGTAATCTCTGCCACATTCGTCCGGCCTACTCATCCGCGGTGGTCGGAGGCGGCTGGGACGAGGCGGCCCATCCCGCGCAGGATCCACGGTGTCCGCCTGGCGATCACCTCCAGGCCGCGGTCCGAGCGCCGCATCGCGGTCCGTCGGCCGGGGGTCGGCGTTGATGCCAGCTCTGCCTCGGCCGATCCCGCCTGCGCGCCGTGGCGATCCACTGCCAGGAGTTGCCAGATGCCGGGCACCCCACGCAGCTCGGCGCTGCCACGGTCCACGAACCCCGTACCCGAGCCGACCACCAGGTCGCGCACGGTGCGGGAAACCAGGATGTCGCCCGCCTCCGCGTGCCCGAGGATGCGCGCCGCGATGTGCACGGCGATACCTCCAATGTCGTTGTCCAGCAGTTCGCATTCGCCGGTGTGGATGCCGGCGCGGATCTCGATGCCCAGCGTCTCGGCGTCCGAGCGCAACCCCTCGGCGCAGCGGATGGCCTGCGTCGGGCCGTCGAACGTGGCGAGGTGCCCGTCGCCGGTGCTCTTGACCACCGTGCCGCCGAAGCGTTCGGTGAATTCGGTTGTGATCTCCCCGAAGCGGTGCAGCACTGCGCGCCACCGCTCGTCGCCGGTCGCGGCGGCGTGTTGGGTCGAGGCGACGATATCGGTGAACAGCACGGTGCGCAGGGCGCGATGCGACTGCGCCGGCGCCGCATGGCTGCCGGTGAGGAATTCCTCGATCTCGGTCAGGATCTTGTCGGGCTCGGTCAACCAGGGAGCGTGGGCGGCGCCGTCCACCTCAAGCCACCGCGCGCCGGGGATGTGGTCGGCTAGATACCGGCCAAATTGCACCGGCATGAGGTCGCCGCGAGCATGGATGACCAGGGTGGGCACGGTGAGCGTCGGCAGGATCGGTCGCACGTCGAGCCGGAAGTTCGATTCGAGTGTCGCTCGCACCATCCCCGGGCTGGCGCACATGCGCTCCAAGATCGCAGCCTGCCGGGTCCCACGGATTGACGGGGCCAACTGGGAGATCCATTTCGCCGAAGCGCCGCTGCCCCACGCCGAGCGGATGGTGCGGACAAATTCCTGGAAGTTGGCGATCTGGTTCCACGACGGCGTGTAGGCCTCGCCCAGCTCGGTAACGGCGCGCGCCCGCAGCTCAGCTGGGTCGTGCTCCAAGTCGTCCCACCCGCCGCCGGGCGCGAACGCGAACGAGCCATAGACGATCAGCGCCCTGGTCCGCTCCGGTCGTTTGGCCGCGAAGACGATGGATTGCGGGCCGCCCTCGCTCATACCGAACAGAACGGGCGTTTTGAAACCAACGGCATCCATGACCGCCTCGATCTCGGCCGCCCGTTCTTCGATCAAACGAACTCTCGGAATGGGGTCCGACAGCCCGACCCCGGCCTTGTCGAACAAGAGAACCTGGCAGAACGTGGCGAGCTGATCGAAGAAAGCCTTGAACTCGGGCATGGCCCAGAACATTTCGACGTGGGTGATAAACGGGCCGACGAAGACAAGCTCGACCGGCCCGTCGCCGAACACCTGATACGCCAGGCTGAGATCGCCACACTTGGCGTATGACGTTTCCGCCACCGCATGAGCGTACTGCGGCCAGGCGCTGCCCGTAACCCCATCGGCGCGGCGTGTGTACGGGCCCATGATTCCATCGCGCAGCACCCTTCGGTACCGCGGTCAACGTCGGGAAGCTGTTCTCGTAACCCCGCCGCGGGAGCTGTTGTGGCTGTCCCTGAAACCGTGGCCGCCGTGGCCGAAAACGTCGCGGATCGGCCCTAATCGGCGCTGCGGCTCACGGTGCCGCTGTTCATCTGCGACGGGTGGTCAGAGCAATGCGGGCCGCCCCGCGAAGGATCCACGGTGTCTGTCGTGCCATCGCGGCCACGGCACGGTCCGAGCGCCGCATCGAGGCCTGGGGGCCGGGCGTTGGCGTCGACGCCAGTTCGGCCTCGGCAGATCCGGCCCGCGGGCCGTTGCGATCGACGGCGCCCGTTCCTCCAGCGTGCGCACCTTCGGCACCGGGTCCGACAGCCCGACCCCGGCCTTGTCGAACCACGCAACGCGGCAGAACGTGCCGAGTTGGTCAACGAACGCCTTGAACTGGGGGAGGGTCCAGGCCAGCTCGATGTGGCTGACGAAAGGCCCGACGACGACAAGCTCGATCGGCCCCTCGCCGAATAGCTGATAGGCCAGGCTGAGATCGCCACACTTGGCGTATGACGTTTCCGGCACGACATGAGCGTACTGCGGACGGAGTTTGCCGTCGCCGAAAATTTAGTGGTCGGGCGCCGGCGGATCACGCCATTATTCACCAGCTCCAATAGGAAAAATATGCCGAGTGAGATATTCTGCGTTGCAGTAAATTTTCGGGGCCGGATACCGGAAATCCTTGAGTGTGAATTAACGCGTGTTACGACCCACTGTGAGGTTTAGCGAGACAGGCTGAAAATTTGCTGCAAATTCTTATCTGGCCGGAGTCCGGGAGATTACACTGACTCGTGTCCGGGAGGGCGCCCGAGGGGGCAGCGCATGTTATTCACATATCGTCTCCATGCAATCGTTGAGATTGTCATCGTCGGTACCGGTGTCGTCATGGCCGCGCCGATGGCACCCGACCCGGTCGCGGGCTGGTCGGTGCGGCTCACCGGTATTGACACCGCAGCCTCGCCGCTGGGCGACGGAACAGCATTGGTTTATGACGGCAGCGGCGGCCCGGTACCGCCACCGCAGACCGTGGATGCCGCCGACAACCTGTACCTGCAGCCGCTCGGCTTCACCGGCACCCCTCAATCATCGTTCATCCCCGATGGGTTGTACCCGTTTAGCGGCATCAAAAGCCTGGAGCTCGGCCCGTCGCTGGCTCAGGGTCAGCAGATCATGCTTTCGGATATTGAAGACCGAATCGCCGCCGGAGGGGTGAGTCCGGAGAATCCGGTCGTGGTTTTCGGCTACTCGCAGAGTGCAATTGTCGCCACGCTGATCATGCCGCAGCTCCAAGCCGCGGGTGTGCCCAGTGATGACGTGCACTTCGTGCTGGTCGGCGATGAGACTAACCCCAATGGCGGCTACGAGAGCATGTTCGATATTCCGCCCGGTACTACCTCGGCCTTCGCGGCTTTCGGTGTCCCTTTCGAACCCCCGGCGCCATCCGATCTATACCCCACCGACATCTACACCATCGAATACGACGGTGGCCCCGACTTCCCGCGGTTCACGACCAACCTGTTGTCGGACCTCAACGCCTACTTTGGCGTCTTTTTAGGGCACACCTTCTATGAGGATCTCCCCGCCGACCAGATCAACAATGCGATTCTGTTGCCCGGCTCGGAGGCTTTGACCGGAGAAGGCCTCACCAACTACTACATGATCCCCAACGACAACCTGCCGCTCCTAGAGCCGCTGCTGTTGATCCCCGGCATCGGCAAACCGCTCTATGACCTGCTGGAACCGGCCACCCGGATCGAGGTGAACCTGGGCTACGGCAGCATCACCGAGGGGTGGAATCAGGGGCCGGCCAATGTGCCCACCAACTTCGGGTTGTTCCCCCAGGTCGACCAGACGCAGCTCTCCGACGCGATGAGCAACGCCTGGCAGCAGGGAGTCACCGGCGCCCTGCACGATCTGCAGAACCCGATCAGCTATCAAGACCAGGTCGCACCGTTGCAGCCATTCGTCGATTTCACCTACACCCATGGCTTTGCCCCCGCGGATCCGTCATTCACCGAGTTCCTGAACGGGTTCCTCAAATTCGTCGGCTTCCCGGTTTCCGACGTAACGCCGAGTTCCGCGCCGACGGATATCGTCAACGCCCTCACCGCCACGCTGTCGTACGACTACTCCGCGTTGCTCCCTGCCGCAGATTCAATCAATACCTTGCTCACCAGCCTCCCCGCATACGACGCGAATATTTTCACCGATCAACTCGACGCCGGTAACCTCCTGAACGCCATCCTTGATCCGTTGTCTGCCAACACCGCTCTGGTTTCCTACGACCTCATAATCGGTGTCGCTCCAGCCCTGTTTGCGGGCCTGGGTACCGTGATGAACCTGACGGACCTGTTCTCGTAGCCGCCCACCGGGGTGCCCATGCGGCGAACTCTTGAAACCGGATATGCCGCTGCCGATTTCGATTGTCGTCCTGCGACTTGCAAAGCGATGTCTGTGCTGCGCGCTATCGTGCGCAGATGACCACGCGCCCCAAAGTCGATCGCCTCGTCCTCTACAAGCACGGTGTGGCCTTCGTGGGCCGCCGCGGGCCGGTCGACGGAGACTTCGCCCTGACCTTCCGCCGTGACGACATGAAGGACGTACTCAAGTCGCTGACGGTCGACGCGGCCGGCGGTAGCGCCTCGGTGGGTGCGGTCTCCTTCGACACCCCGGCCGATCCGCGTGCCGAGCTGGCCGACCGCAACCTGCTGCTGGATTCCGGTGAAGCACTTGTCGGGCTGTTCGACGCATTGCGGGGTCGCGCCGTCGAGGTGCACTGCGCCGACCAGACGCATCGCGGTGAGGTGATCGGCGTGGACGATGCGGCCGGTGCGGGAAAGCACAGACGACTGCTGGTGCTACGGGTGGAATCCGGTGCGGTCACCCTCGTCGACCTCGCCGACGCCCGGCGCCTCGATGTGCTCGAATCCCCGTCGAAGGACGACCTGGACTACCTGATCGATCGGTCCCGCGCCGCTACGGCGGGCCGCAACTGCGATGTGACGGTGCAGATTCGCGGCGCCGCCGACGACGTGCGCATCTCCTACATCGTCGCCGCGCCGATGTGGCGGGTGTCGTACCGGGCGATCCGCGATGGTGACACGGTGACGCTCGTCGCGACCGGCATCATCCACAATCCGATCGACGAGGATCTCACCGACGTCGAGGTCACATTGACCACCGGCCAACCGATCTCATTCGACATCGACCTCTACCACGGCCGACAGGTCCAGCGCGAGGTCGTCGAGGAGAGCGAGCGCGTGGCGGCGCCCCGGGCCATGCACCGCGGCATGGTCCCGGGCAGCGCGGCCTTCAGCATCAACGCGAGTCCCAGCGCGGACGCCTACGACGAGGCCGCCGCCGACATCGAAACCTCCGACCGTGGTGAGTATTTCGAATACCGGCTGGCAACCCCGGTGTCGTTGAAGCGCGGGGGAGCGGCCATGATCCCGCTGGCCGTGGCGCCCGTCGATGCGGTGCGCCGGGAGGTGGTGTGGCGCGAAGATCGCGGACCCGCTCCGGACATCGTGCTGGCGTTCACCAACACCACCGGCGTGGTGCTCGAAGAGGGCCCGGCCGTCGTCTACGAGCAGGGTGGCTACGCCGGGGAAGCCATGCTGGGCTTCACTTCTCGCGGTGCGGAGGTGCGGTTGGCCTTCGCCAAAGACCTCGCGGTGCGTGGCAGTACTTACTCGTCGGTGCGCACCATCACCACCCGGATCCGGCTGACCGCGAATGCCGTTGTTGAAGAGCAGCGTTGCGAACGGTGGCACACGCTACGGGCCGAGAACGATCACGACGACCCGATCGACGTGGTCTTCGAGCTGCCGCTGACCCGCGACCACGCCGTCAAAGCGCAGCGCGGCGTCACCGACGCCGGCCACGACGGGTTCTGGCGCCGGTTCAGTGTCACGGCGCCGGCGCACCAGACGGCCGAGGCGACGGTGGTGGAAACCTGGCCGATCTATTCCGACATCGCCTATGAGGACTTGGAACCCGGCCAATTGGAGGAGTGGCTGGCGGACCGCTCACTGGACGCGGCGACCGTCGCAGCGCTCGGGCAGGTGCTGGCGCACCGCGACGCGGCCCACCGGCTGGAGCGGCAGCGCGACCAGGTCGAACAACAGCGCGACGAGGTCTACACCGCGCAGAGCCGGATCGCCGAACAGTTGCGGGTGCTGGGCACCGACGGCGCCGAAGGCCAGCTACGGGCCCGGCAGATAGGCGAACTGGAAGCCCTCCAGGATCGGGTCAACGACCTGGACGCCGAGGTTCGCCGGTTGCGCGAGGAGGCCGACACGGCCCAGCAGCAGGCGGCGGCCGAACTGCGACGGGTGATCGCCGAGGGTGCGCCCGGTTGAGGCTCAGTTGATCGGCGCACTCACCCAGCGCAGGTCGTCGACCACGCCGGTCGCGGCTACCGGCCCCTGACCGGTCTGCCATATCTCGTTGTTGACCACGAACACCCGGCTGTCACGGTTGGCCGACAGCCGGCGCCAGGCGACACTGTCGAACACGGTGGCCGCGCGGGCCTTGGCTGCCGGTGAGGCGAACGATACATAGACGATGTCGCCGTCGGCCGCCGAGAAGTCGCCCCGGCCGGCCAGGTCGGACTCGCTCGCGGAGATCTCGATGTAGGCCTGATCGGTGAACCGCTGCGAAGCCGGGCGGTCAACGCCGACGGACTTGAGCACCGCGGCGGCGAAGTTGGCCGCCCCGTACACGCGCAGGCCGTTGTCGGTCAGCTGAACCACCGACGCCTGGAAGTGGGTGGCGTCACCGGCCTCACCGGTGGCATCGGCCTTCTCGGTGAACTTGCCGAGCACCTCGTCCACGGCACCGGTACGGGCCGTCGCCGCGCCGACACCGCGGACGTTGTCCTCCCAGGCCCCGCCCGGCGGTCCGGTGAACACCGTCGGGGCGATCGCCGCCAGCTCCGAATACCCGGGTGTCAGACCCTGCGAACCCAGGATCAGGTCCGGGTGCAGTCCTGCGATGGCGTTGAGGTCCGGGTTGCTGCGGTTGCCCACTGCCTCGAGGTCGTGCACCACGGCACCCAGATACGACGGCTGGTTCTCCGAGCCGTCCGGCAGCGCCGCGCCGACGATGCGGGAGTGCAGGCCCAACGCACACAGCGCATCGAGTTGATCGCCGGAGAGCACCACGATGCGCTGCGGCTCCTCGGGCACCTCGACGCTCGACGGTTCCACGTCGGCCGCGTTGTGCACCGACCGTGTCGGCGGACCCGGGTCAGGTCGGGCCGGTTCCGCGGCGCAGGATTCGTCGGGCCGCCGGTCATTACCGAGCACACCGGCCCCGGCGACCATCGTCGTAGTGGTGCTCATCGGAGTCGGCGCAATTCCCGACCCCTCGTCCGCGCACCCGGCGGCCGTGATCAACGTCACGGCCAGCGCTGCTGCCGACACCACCCGCCGGTCCGCCCTGGTCACGCGGTGACGTTAACACCCACCAGGGGTGGGGCCGCCGAGGCGACGAATACGACGGTTTGTAGGAGGCCTATACCGATGGGGTGAGGCTCGGGGTTAGGATTCGACCAAGTTTCCGGGATGCCCATGTTTGGAGGAATCTTGACCGCCGAAGCACCCCCGCGCGCAGAACTCGAGGCCAGTCGGCCGTTCCCGGCGTCGATGGGCCCCAAGGGCAGCTTGTTCTACAAGATGATCACCACCACCGATCACAAGCTGATCGGCATCATGTACGTCGTCGCGTGCATGGTGTTCTTCATGATCGGTGGCCTGCTGGCCCTGCTGATGCGCACCGAGCTCGCCGCTCCGGGCCTGCAGTTCCTGTCCAATGAACAGTTCAACCAGCTGTTCACCATGCACGGCACGATCATGCTGCTGTTCTATGCGACCCCGATCGTGTTCGGTTTCGCCAACCTGGTGCTTCCGCTGCAGATCGGCGCCCCCGACGTGGCGTTCCCCCGGCTGAACGCCTTCTCCTTCTGGCTGTTCGTCTTCGGTGCCACGATCGCGCTGGCCGGTTTCATCACCCCCGGTGGGGCAGCCGACTTCGGCTGGACCGCCTACACGCCGCTGGCCAACGCGATGCACTCTCCGGGGGCCGGCGCGGACCTGTGGATCACCGGCCTGGCCGTCGCCGGTCTGGGCACCATCCTGGGCGGGGTCAACATGATCACCACCGTGGCGTGCATGCGCGCCCCCGGTATGACCATGTTCCGGATGCCGATCTTCACCTGGAACATCCTGGTCACCTCGATCATGGTGCTGATCGTGTTCCCGCTGCTGACCGCGGCTCTGCTTGCTCTGGCCTACGACCGCCACCTGGGTGGACATATCTACGACTCGGCCAACGGGGGAGTGCTGCTGTGGCAGCACCTGTTCTGGTTCTTCGGTCACCCCGAGGTGTACATCATCGCGCTGCCGTTCTTCGGCATCGTCAGTGAAGTGATCCCGGTGTTCGCCCGCAAGCCGATCTTCGGCTACGTCACCCTGGTGTACGCGACGATGAGTATCGCCGGCCTGTCGACCGCGGTGTGGGCGCACCACATGTACGCCACGGGCGCCGTGCTGCTGCCGTTCTTCGCACTGCTGACCCTGATGATCGCGATCCCGACCGGGCTGAAGTTCTTCAACTGGATCGGCACCATGTGGCGCGGACAGATGACGTACGAGACCCCGATGCTGTTCGCCATCGGCTTCATCGTCACCTTCCTGGCCGGTGGCCTCACCGGCGTGATGCTGGCCAGCCCGCCGCTGGACTTCCACGTCAGTGACACCTACTTCCTGATCGCGCACTTCCACTACGTGCTGTTCGGCACCATCGTGTTCGCGACGTTCTCGGGGATCTACTTCTGGTTCCCGAAGATGACCGGCCGGTTGCTCGACGAGCGGTTGGGCAAGCTGCACTTCTGGTTGACGTTCATCGGGTTCCACACCACGTTCCTGATCCAGCACTGGCTGGGCAACATGGGTATGCCGCGTCGTTACGCCGACTACCTGCCCACCGACGGCTTCACCCCGTTCAACGTCGTCTCCACGGTCGGGGCTTTCATCCTGGGCGCGTCGATGATCGTGTTCACCTGGAACGTCTTCAAGAGCTGGCGCTACGGCGAGGTCGTCACGGTCGACGACCCGTGGGGTTACGGCAACTCGCTGGAGTGGGCCACCAGCTGCCCGCCGCCGCGGCACAACTTCACCGAGCTGCCCCGGATCCGTTCGGAGCGACCGGCATTCGAGCTGCACTACCCGCACATGATCGATCGGCTTCGCGCCGAGGCACACGTCGGCCGGCACCCCGGCGACGAGGTGTACGAGACCACTTCGGTCTGATGAGCTTGGCGGGGGTGAGGCGGCGCCCGATCGGTTCGGGCGTACGCCGCGGGTGAGCACGCCCAAGGTGCCGGTGTTGATCACCGTCACCGGTCCCGATCAACCGGGTGTGACGTCGGCGCTTTTCGAGGTGCTGTCGCGCCACGGGGTGGAGCTGCTCAATGTCGAGCAGGTCGTGGTTCGCGGCCGGCTGACGCTGGGTGTGCTGGTCTCGGTGGAGCCGTCGGTGGCCGACGGAACGGCGCTGTCCGACGAGGTCACCGCGGCCATTCACGTTGTGGGCCTTGACGTCACGATCGAACGCAGCGATGACGCGCCGATCATCGCCGCACCGTCCACGCACCGCATCGTGGTGTTGGGCCGGCCGGTGGCAGCCACCGCGCTCGGAGCGCTGGCCCACGAGATCGCCGAGATCGACGCCAACATCGACATGATCCGGGGCGTCTCGGATTACCCGGTGACCGGATTGGAGCTGCGGGTCTCGGTGCCCGCCGGCGCTGCCGGGGAGTTGCAGTCCGCGCTGAGCAGGGTCGCCGCCCAGCAGCGGGTCGACGTGGCGTTCCAGGATGCCAACCTGTCGCGGCGAACCAAGCGCCTGATCGTGTTCGATGTCGACTCCACCCTGATCCAGGGGGAGGTGATCGAGATGCTGGCCGCCCGGGCGGGCGCCGGAGATGCCGTCGCGGCGATCACCGAGGCTGCGATGCGCGGCGAGCTGGACTTCGCCGAGTCGCTGCACCACCGGGTCGCCACCCTGGCCGGTCTGCCCGCCGATGTCATCGACGAGGTGGCCGGACAGATCGAGCTCACCCCGGGGGCGCGCACCACGCTGCGCACGCTGCGCCGGCTGGGTTTCAAATGCGGTGTGGTGTCCGGAGGTTTCCGACAGGTGATCGCGCCGTTGGCCGACGAACTGAAGCTGGACTTCGTGGCGGCCAACGAGTTGGAGATCGTCGACGGCAAGCTCACCGGCCGGGTGACCGGGCCGGTGGTGGATCGGGCCGGCAAGGCCGTCGCACTGCGTGACTTCGCCAGCCGCGCCGGGGTGCCGATGGAGCAGACCGTCGCCGTGGGTGACGGCGCCAACGACATCGACATGCTGGCCGCCGCCGGCCTGGGCGTGGCGTTCAACGCCAAACCCGCGCTGCGTGAGGTGGCCGATGCGTCGCTGAGCTACCCGTACCTGGACACGGTGCTGTTCCTGCTCGGTGTCACCCGCGCCGAGATCGAGGCCGCCGACGCGTACGACGGAGTGCTGCGCCGGGTGGAGATCCCGCCGGAGTAGCGCTGGGCCCAACCCGCGAGTGCGTGCGGGTACGAGAACATCGGGATGAACTGAGAATATGCCGAAGTATTGCTGTGTAAACGATGTGATCGAAGTTGCAACCCGGCCCACTGATGCCCGGTGAGAGGTCTTTCGGTCACGGGGGTCCCGATTACCGGCACCCGGCCGGTCGCCGCGGAGTCGGGGTACGGCACCATAGGTCGCGTGCCCGAATCCGGACGCCCCGGCCCCACAGCAGCGGCCGATCAGGATCTGTTGATCCACTTCGAGGGCATCTCGCTGTGCCGTGACGGCCGCTCCCTGGTGGGTCCGCTGGACTGGTCGGTCGAACTCGACGAGCGTTGGGTGATCATCGGGCCCAACGGGGCGGGCAAGACGTCGCTGCTGCGGATCGCCGCCGCCACCGAACATCCGTCATCGGGGGTGGCCTACGTGCTCGGCGAACAGCTGGGCCGGGTCGACACCACCGAGCTGCGGGCCCGGGTGGGACTGAGTTCCTCGGCGCTGGCGCAGCGCATACCGGGCGGTGAGACCGTGCGCGATCTGGTGGTCTCGGCCGGCTACGCGGTGCTGGGCCGCTGGCGCGAAGAGTACGACGCCGTCGATCACGACCGGGCGGTCGATCTGCTGGAAAGCCTGGGTGCCGAGCATCTGGCCGATCGCACCTACGGCACTCTGTCCGAGGGCGAGCGCAAACGGGTGCTGATCGCCCGCGCCCTGATGACCGATCCGGAGCTACTGCTGCTCGACGAGCCGGCGGCCGGGCTGGACCTGGGTGGACGCGAGGAGCTGGTGGCCCGGCTGGCGGATCTGGCCGCCGACCCGGACGCACCGGCACTCGTACTGGTCACCCACCACGTCGAGGAGATCCCGATCGGGTTCAGCCACTGCCTGTTGCTGGCGGAGGGCCGCACGGTCGCCGCCGGCCTGCTCGGCGATGTGCTGACCGCCGAGAATCTGTCGGCGGCGTTCGGGCAGTCGATCTCCTTGGATGTCATCGACGGGCGTTACTTCGCCCGCCGCGCCCGCGGTCCAGCAGCCCATCGGAGGCGCTTATGAACAATCCACCGCCGCTGCCCACGCGGCCCGCAGCAACGGTGATGCTGGTTCGAGACGGCGTTACCGCCCTGGACGTGTTCCTGATGCGCCGGCATGCCGCGATGGAGTTCGCCGCCGGGGTGATGGTGTTTCCCGGCGGTGGGGTCGACGACCGCGACCGCAGCACCGATATCGCCTGGGTGGGGCCGGAGCCGGGTTGGTGGGCGCAGCGCTTCGGCGTTGACGTCGATCTGGCCGCGGCACTGGTGTGCGCTGCCGTGCGCGAGACGTTCGAGGAGTCCGGGGTGTTGTTCGCCGGCCCAGCCGACGAGTCGCAGCGTGTCGTCGCCGATGCGTCGGTATACGCCGAATCCCGCCGGGCGCTGGCTGCCGGAGAACTGTCGTTCGCCGACTTCCTGCGCACCGAGAAGCTGGTGCTGCATGCCGAGCTGCTGCGGCCGTGGGCGAACTGGGTCACCCCGGAAGCCGAACGCACCCGCCGCTATGACACCTATTTCTTTGTCGCGGGACTGCCCGTCGGGCAACGCGCCGACGGTGAGAACACCGAATCCGACCGGGCCGGCTGGGCCACCCCCGAATCCGCGATCGAAGACTTCTCGGCCGGGCGCAGCTTCCTGCTGCCGCCGACCTGGACCCAACTGGATTCGCTCGCCGGCCGCAGCGTGCAGGATGTACTCGCGGTCGAACGCCAGATCGTGGTGACCCAACCGACGTTGACTCGACATGGCGACAATTGGGAGTTCGAGTTCTTCGATTCGAAGCGCTACAACGAGGCCCGCGGCAGCCGGTGGCCCGGATGAGCGAATTCGTCGCGGTCCACGTCTCGGCCCAGGTGTCCGGGGTGGCGACTCTGGTGCTGTCGCGTCCGCCGACGAATGCGCTGACCCGGCAGGCCTACCGGGAGATCACCGAGGCGGCTGCCGAGGTGTCGGCACGTGACGACGTCGTTGCGGTGGTGCTGTTCGGCGGCCACGAGATCTTCTGCGCCGGCGACGACGTGCCCGAATTGCGCACCCTGATCGCATCGGAGGCCGAGGTGTTCGCCCGGGTCCGCCACGACGCCGTGCAGGCAGTGGCAGCGATCGCCAAGCCGACGGTGGCTGCTGTCACCGGATACGCGCTGGGTAGTGGCCTGGCACTGGCGTTGGCGGCGGATTGGCGGATCAGCGGCGACAACGTCAAGTTCGGGGCCACCGAGGTTCTGGCCGGCCTGGTGCCCGATGGTGGGGGTCTGGCCCGGTTGGCCCGCACGGCCGGGGTGAGTCGCGCCAAGGAACTGGCCTACAGCGGGCGGTTCTTCGACGCTGAGGAAGCGCTGGCGCTCGGCCTGGTCGACGAGATGGTGGCCCCCGACGGGGTCTGTGACGCCGCGATCGGTTGGGCCGCCCGCTTCGTGGACGCATCGCCTTCGGCCTTGGCAGCGGCCAAGGCCTCGATCGACGACATCGCGGCCCTCGGGCCGGTCGAGCGGGCCGCCGCCGACTGCCGTCGCTACGCCGAAGTGTTCGCGACTGGTATCGAAGCCTCCGTCTTCGGACGTGAGTCCGCCACACCGGAACGGCCTTAGGGCGATAACGGCACCCTTTCACTCTTTTATCAGCTAAGGTCGCGTGACGCGGCGAGCCGTTCGCCTGCCGACAGTGCGGAACGTGAGGAAGAAGTAATGCGGCCTGTTACCCGAGCCTGGACCACCGCTGCCGTCGCACTCGTGGGCGCGGGGGCCGTTGCGGCCGGACCGGTCACGGTGCCATCGCCGAGCGCGATCACTGCCGAGTTCCTGCTCGCCGCCCAGGACATCACCCTCGACCTGGTGCGCCACGGCGAGTCGGCGGACAACGCCGGGGGCGTCCTGGGAACCGTCCCGCCGGGTGCCGAGCTCACCGACCTCGGGCGCGAGGAGGCGGCCGCCGTCGCACCGGAGATCAATGCGTTGTTCCCGGAGGGCATCGCCGGCATCTACGCCTCGGAGATGATCCGCGCGCAGCACACCGCACAGCCGCTGGCCGATCTGCTGGGGATGGAGGTCACGCACCTGGCCGGGCTCAACGAGATCAATGCCGGATGGTTCGAAGGCCGCGACCTCGACACGATCACCCAGATCGCCTACGCCCTACCGACATTGATGTGGGTCATGGGCCAGTACTGGGTGCCCATGTTGGGATCCGCCGTGGACCCCAACGGGGCGGCGTTCAACGACCGGGTCACCGAGGCGATCGAAGCCATCTACAACAACACCGTCTCCGACTCGGACAACCCGCTGAACAACGCGGTGTTCGCCCACGCCGGGACGATCGCGATCTGGACGTTGATGAACGTCAAGAACCCCGACTTCGAGCTGGTCATCAAAGAGTTGCTCGACACCCACAGCCCCCTGGTCAACACCGGCCAGGTCGTGATCGAGGGCAACCCCACCGACGGCTGGACGCTGGTCAGCTGGGAAGGCCACGAGGTGTCGGCCACCCCGGACCTGTTCACCGGGCTTTTCGTGGACTGGCGGGACTTGAACACGGCGCCGCAGGTCGCCGCCTGGCACATCCTGGAGGCGTTCCAAGGTGGCGACCAGGCCGAAATCACCGCCGCGCTGCAGACCGGATTCACCGACGTGATCAACGCATTCGCGGCATTCCCGCAGGCCGTCTTCGACACCATCACCGCCGCGTTGAGCGGTTAGCGGTACCCGGCAGGGCCTGGTGACAGCCTGGCTCCGGGATGACTCATGGCCACCGGTGGATATGACTACCGCGGTCAAGTAGGCCCGTATCGGGTTTGGGTTCGTGCGCTGAGCCCTGGCATCACCCCTCAAGGCCGCGTGGACCTTATCGGCAGATATTCGCCGTAAACGACCTGCATGGCGCCGCGGTGGCCTTGGCCGGCGTCCTTCAACCTTCGAGCGACGCCACCGCGGGGTCCAGTCGGCGATCCTGCGCTACGAATCGGGGGAATCAGTCATTGACATAGGAAAAACATCAGATTAATCTCAGCTCAGCATTTGCGCTACGCACCGTAGCGTAACTGAAGTTAGGATTCGTTGAAGGAGAAGGCCATGCACCACACTCGCCCGTGGATCACCGCCGGAGTCGCCCTCGTCGGCGCCGGGCTCGTTGCCGCCCCGGTGGCTCCGATGGCAGGGCCGTTGGCCGCTGTGTCGGTGCCCGGCATCCAGTTGACCGCCACCGACATGGTGCTCGACCTGGTCCGGCACGGCTTGTCGCAGGACAACGTCAACCACATTCTCGGGACCACCCCGCCCGGTGCGCCCATCACCACGGAGGGCGCCGAGCAGGCGGCATTCCTGGCCGACCCGGCCAACCCGCAGCACCTGCAGGACCCGGACTTCTACAACGGGGTCTACGCGTCGGACTTCCTGCGGACTCAGCAGACGGCGGCGGACTGGCTGACCGCCGCCGGTTCGCCGAACACCCCGGTGACGAACCTGGCCGGACTCAATGAGCTCAGCGCCGGCATCTTCGAAGGCAAGGAGCAGACCGAGATCACCGGCCTGCTCTACCTGCTCGGGCCGCTGTCGTGGATGTTCGGCAACTACTGGATGCCGCAGTTGGGCTCAACCGTCGACGTGAACGGGATGGCGTTCCAGGACCGGTTCAGCGACGCCATCGACACGATCTACAACAACGGCGTCGGCGCGGTCGGCGAGGACGGCAACCTGCACGACGTGGCGTTCTCCCACGGGGCGGCCATCTCCACCTGGGTGATGATGAACGTCAAGAACCCCGACTTCGGGCTCTTCTTCCAGTCGTTGCAGGCAGGACTGCTGCCCAACACCGGCCAGGTCGTGATCGAGGGCAACCCGACCGACGGCTGGACCCTGGTCAGCTGGAACGGCCAGGAGGTCGCCGAGAACCCGGGCCTGCTCACCGGGTTGTTCGTCGACTTCCGCGACGTTATGGTCGCACCGCAGATGGCCACCTGGCACATCTTGGAAGCCCTGCAGGGCGGGGACCCGGCTGACATCAGCGCCGCGCTGCAGACCGGCTTCACCGACGTGTTCAACGCGTTCGCGGCGTTCCCGCAGGCGGTGATCGACACCCTCACCGGGGCCATGGCTGACGCCGGCGGCAGCAGTGCGGGTGACGCGATGGGCGACCTGCTGGCGTCCATCGGGATCTGAGTCGCAGTAGCAGCGGGGGGGGGGGGGGGGGGGGGGGGGGGGGGGGGGGGGGGGGGGGGGGGGGGGGGGGGGGGGGGGGGGGGGG
>NZ_CP084029.1:3101315-3197692 GCF_020181615.1 [Mycobacterium] crassicus | reverse complement strand
CCCCCCCCCCCCCCCCCCCCCCCCCCCCCCCCCCCCCCCCCCCCCCCCCGGCCGGCCGCGGTATTTGCAGCCCTCTCGCCGTCGACCGACACGCCGGCACCTGAACGCGAGCGCGGGATTCGCTGAACTCCGGGTATTGCTCAGCTCTCCGTCTTATCGATAGGATGTGATACCGGTCACATCGCGTCCTGTCTGGGGAGAGACATGCAGCGAGTCGTCAACCGCATAGGGGTCACCGCCGGTATCACGCTGGCCGGTCTGGGGATCGTCAACGTCGTACCGGTGGCGCCTGCGCTCAACGCAGCGCCGGCCTTCGGCATCCAGCTGACCGCGGAAGCCGGGCAGATAACGCTGGACTTGGTGCGACATGGGCAATCGACCGACGACCTCAACAACATCCTCGGCACGCTCCCGCCCGGTGCACCACTCACCGAGGCGGGAGTGCAACAGGCGAACGCTGTCGCCCAGGCCATCCAGGGCGAGTTCCCGAACGGCATCGCCGGGATCTACGCTTCGGAGCTCATCCGCACCCAGGAGACCGCCGCCCCGCTGGCGCAGGCGCTGGACATGGATGTGCAGGTGCTGGCGGGACTTAACGAGGTGGGCGCCGGCATCTTCGAAGGCCAACCACGCGACCTGTTGACCGAGATCGGCTATTTCGCGCCGATGGCGGCGTGGGTGCTGGGCTTCGTCCTGGTCCCTGAACTCGGCGGCATCAACGGGGTGCAGTTCGATGAGCAGGTCGGCGGCGCCATCGACACCATCTACGCCAACACCATTGCAGGTGACGGCCCGATGGCCGACGTGGCGTATACCAGCGGCGGAGTGATCGCCATCTGGGCGCTGATGAATGTCAAGAACCCTCCGATTGCGCTGCTTGCGCAGCAGTTACTCGAGACCCTGGGCCCGCCCCCCAATGCGGGCCAAGCCGTACTGCAGGGCAGCCCCACGGACGGTTGGACAATGGTCAGCTGGGACGGGACACCCGTTCCGCAGACCCCGGATGTCTTCACCGGTTTGTTTGTCGACTTCCGCGACCTGATCGTCGCGCCGCAGGTGGCCGTCTGGAACATCTGGGAGGCCATCCAGGGCGGCAATTCCGCTGACGTCACCGCGGCGCTGCAGACCGGCTTCAACGACGTGCTCAACGCGTTCGCGGCGTTCCCGCAGGCGGTGATCGACACCCTCACCGGGGCCATGGCTGACGCCGGCGGCAGCGGTGCGGGTGATGCGATCGGCGATGCGCTGGCGTCCATCGGGATCTGAGTCGCAGCACCGGCTGCGTCTTTCGGACGTTTTTCTGGCAGGCACGTTTGGCCTCGCTGAAAGCCGGGTATTGCCGCCATGCCGATGATGTGAAAGCCGGTCACGTCACACCTTGTCTGGGGAGATGAACATGCGGAGAGTCATCAGCCTTACCTGGATAACCACCGGCATCACGCTGGCCGGTCTCGGGGGCGTGACCACCGTGATACCGGCAGCGGCAGCGGCAGCGTCGGCCTTCGGCATACGGCTCACCGCGGATACTGAGGACATCACGCTGGACTTTGTGCGGCACGGGCAGTCGACTGATGACCTCAACAACATTCTCGGCACGCTCCCGCCCGGCGCTCACCTGACTGACCTTGGCGAACAACAGGCGGCCCAGGTCGCCCAGGCCATTCAGCAGGAGTTCCCGGGCGGTATCGCCGGCATCTACGCCTCGGAACTGGTCCGGACACAGGAGACGATGGCCGCCCTGGCCCAGCTGCCCGGGATGCCCAGTGTCCAGGTGCTCGCGGATCTCAACGAGATCCCCGCCGGCCTCTTCGAAGAACAACCCCGCAACCTGATCAGCGAGGCCGCTTTTTTCTTGCCGATGGCCTCATGGATCCTCGGCAACCTCTTCGCCTCGGAACCCGGCACCAATTACAACGGGGTGGTGTTCGAGGATCAGGTCAACCAAGCCGTCCAGACGATGTACGACAACACCATTGCGGGTGACGGTGCCACGACCGCGGTGGCGTCGTCCAGCGGCGGGGACATCGCGATCTGGACGCTGATGAACGTCAGGAACCCGGATGTCTGGCCGATTCTTCAGACGGTCCTCGAGAACGGAGGTCCGCCCCCCAACGCGGGCCAGGCCATCCTGGAGGGCAACCCGACCGACGGCTGGACCCTGGTCAGCTGGGACGGTATAGCCGTGCCGGCGACGCCGGATCTGATCACCGGATTGTTCGTCGACTACCGCGACCTGGTCACCGTGCCGCAGATCGCGCTCTGGCACATCTGGGAGGCCATCCAGGGCGGCGACCAGGCCGACATCGCAGCGGCGATGCAGACCGGCTTCGACCAGGTTGTCGCCGCGGTCGCAGCGTTCCCGCAGGCAGTGATGGACACCCTCACGGCGGCGTGACGGTATGACCCCAGCGCCCGACTTCGTCGTGCCGACGATGACCGTTAGGCTGACTCACCATGACGAGCACGGACCCGACGCCGAACCCGCACGCCACCGCCGAGCAGGTGGAGGCCGCCCGGCACGACAGCAAGCTCGCTCAGGTGCTCTACCACGACTGGGAGGCCGAGCAGTACGACGAGAAGTGGTCGATCTCCTACGACGAGCGCTGTATCGAGTACGCCCGGGGCCGTTTCGATGCGATCGTGCCGGCCGCCGAACGCAGCGGGCCCGCGCCTCTCTATGACCGGGCGCTGGAACTGGGCTGTGGCACCGGTTTCTTCCTGCTCAACCTGATGCAGTCCGGGGTGGCGCAGCGCGGCTCGGTCACCGACCTGTCGCCGGGCATGGTCAAGGTAGCCACCCGCAACGGTCAGGCCCTCGGCCTGGACGTCGACGGTCGGGTCGCCGACGCCGAGGGCATCCCGTACGAGGACAACACCTTCGACCTGGTGGTCGGCCACGCGGTGCTGCACCACATTCCCGACGTCGAGCTGTCGCTGCGCGAAGTGGTCCGGGTGCTCAAGCCCGGCGGCCGCTTCATCTTCGCCGGCGAGCCCACCACGGTCGGCAACTTCTACGCTCGCCGGCTGGCCGACCTGACCTGGAAGACCACGGTCGCCGCGATGAAGCTGCCCGGCATGGGCTCCTGGCGCCGGCCGCAGGAAGAGCTCGATGAGAACTCCCGCGCCGCCGCGCTCGAGTGGATCGTGGACCTGCACACCTTCGAGCCCGCCGACCTGGAGCGGATGGCTGCCAACGCCGGCGCGGTCGAGGTGAGCACGGCCAGCGAAGAGTTCACCGCCGCCATGCTGGGCTGGCCGGTTCGGACCTTCGAGTCGACGGTCCCGCCGGGCAAGCTCGGCTGGGGCTGGGCGCGGTTCGCCTTCGGCAGCTGGACGGCCCTGAGCTGGGTAGACGCCAACATCTGGCGCCGGGTGGTGCCCAAGGGCTGGTTCTACAACCTGATGATCACCGGGGTCAAACCGTCCTAACCCTCGACCAGGTCACCTACCTGCGGTCGACGGTCGGCCAGGACGCGCTACGGGAGGTGGCGGGCCTGGCGTTGACCGAGGCCACCAAGGTCACCGACATCGCAGGCGTGCGTGCCCGGTTCGGCGACCGCACTCCGGCGCTGGTCGAGACCACCCTGCTGCGTCGCCGCGCGGCCGCCAAGTTGCCGGACGCCGGCGACTGGCTGTTCACCGATGAGGCACTGCAACAGGCCAGCGCGGCGGCGGTGGCGGTTCATCGCGCGGCGCGCCTGGCCGGGCGCGTCGTGCATGACGTGACCTGCTCGATCGGCACCGAGCTGGCGGCGCTGCGGGGCACGGCGGCGGGGCTGATCGGCAGCGACATCGACCCGGTCCGGCTGGCGATGGCACAGCACAACCTGGCCGGTGCGGTGGCGCTGTGTCGTGCCGATGCGCTGGTTCCGGTCACCCGAGACACCGTCGTCTTGGCCGACCCGGCACGGCGAAGCGGTGGGCGGCGGCGCTTCGATCCGGCCGACTACCAGCCCGCCCTGGACCGTCTGTTCGAGGTCTACACGGGGCGCGACATCGTCGTAAAGGCTGCTCCCGGAATCGATTTCGAAAAGATCGGGCTGCTCGGTTTTGCCGGCGAGATCGAAGTCACCTCGTGGCGCGCCTCGGTGCGGGAATCCTGCCTGTGGTCACCCGGCCTGGCCGGACCTGGGGTGCGCCGCCGCGCGGTGATCCTCGACCGCGGTGAGCAGGTCACCGACGCCGAGCCCGACGACTGCGACGTGCGGCCGGCGGGGCGCTGGATCATCGATCCGGACGGTGCGGTGGTGCGGGCCGGCCTGGTCCGCCAGTACGGCGCCCGGCACGGGCTCTGGCAGCTCGATCCCGACATCGCCTATCTCTCCGGTGACGAATTACCGGACGGCGTACGCGGATTCGAGGTGCTCGAGACCCTGGCCTACAGCGAGAAACGCCTGCGGCAGGCCCTGGCTGCACTTGACTGCGGCACGCTGGAAATCCTGGTCCGCGGCGTGCGTGACGTGCAGGCCGACCCCGACGCACTGCGTCGCCGGCTGCGGCTGCGCGGGCAGGTGGCGCTGTCGGTCGTGATCACCCGAATCGGGGCCGGGGCCGCGGCGCGTGCGGTGGCCTACATCTGCCGTCCGTCTCGCTGATGGCTCCTCAGTCGTCGTCGACGAGCCGCAATGCGAAAGCGGGGCAGGCCGCGACCGCCTGTTCGAGCAACTTGCGGTCCTCCGCGTGAACGTTCTCATGGTGGACGACGACGACACCGTCATCTGCGACTTCGAAGACGGCCGGATGGACCGCCTCGCAAAGGCCGTTTCCCATGCACTTCTCCCGGTCGGCGACGACCCTCATCGTGTCTCCCTACTGTTCAGGCTTCCGGAGCGAATGTCAGGCGGTCGGGACGCCGAACGTACATTCCCTCGGCGTATTCGACGGCATCGCAATCGACATGGAAGTTCGGGCAGCGGGCCAGCAGCTCCTCCAACACCACCCGCGACTGCATCCGCGCCGCGGTATTGCCGATGCAGTGGTGGTTACCCTGACTGAAGCTCAGGATTCCCTGCGGCTTGCGTCGCACGTCCAGCTGTTCGGCGTCCGGTCCGTACTGACGCGGGTCGCGGTTCCCCGATGCGTACAACAGCAATGTCTTACGCCCCGCCGGGATGGTCACACCGTCGATCTCCACGTCGCGAGTGGTCAGGCGGGCCAGCCCCTGTACCGGCGAGGTCAGGCGGAGGAACTCCTCAACCGCCGCGGCGATGCTGCTTGGGTCGGCGATCAACTGTGACCGCTGATCGCGGTGTTGGGTGAGCAACTGGGCGCTGCCGCCGAGCATTCCGATGATCGTGTCGTTGCCGCCGGCAATCATGGTGAAGGCCCATCCCAAGACCCTCCCGAGGCTGTCGGCGTCGTTGCCGAAGCCGAGGGCGATCAGGTGCGAGACGGTGTCGTCGCCCGGATCCTGCTTGCGTCGTTCGACCAGCTCGGTGAAGTAGCCGAAGAGTTCGACAATCGCATCAACGGCGCCGGCCTGTTCCCCGGTCGCGTTGGCTTCGACGATGTTGTCGGCCCAGTCGTTGAACCGGCTTCGGTCGGTGTCGGGCACCCCCAGATAGTGGGCGACGACCATGTTGGCCAGCGGCTTGAAGAGTTCGGCGACGATGTCACCGCCGCCTTGCGCGCGTAGCCGCTCGATGCGCTCCGCCGCGAATTCACGCACCGCCGGCTCGATCGTCACGATCTGCCTCGGGGTGAAGCCCTTGTGGACCACCCGGCGGAACTCGCTGTGCGCCGGCGGGTCGAGCATCACCAGCGGAGCGTTCTCCTCGGCAAGACCCAAGCGCTCCATCTCCCCGTAGTCGATGGTCAGGCCCTGCGCGGAGGAGAATGTCTCCCAGTCCCGGGCGGCGGCGCTGATGTCGGCATACCGTGACAGCACCCAGTAATCGTTGTGTGGCGCATGGTCGGGCACCACCTGGTGGACCGGGTCAAATTCGCGCAGCGCGGCGTACATCGGCCAGGGATCGCGCCAGGACTCGCCGCCGCGTGGTGTGAAAGTCGCCTGGTCAGGTGTCGTCGCGGTCATCCGAGCAGCATCCCCAGATAGTCGGTCGGGTTCAGCACGGTGGCCAGATCCAGGCCTGTCCAGCTGGACGGATCCAGCAGCGAGCTGAAGTCCCAGCCCGAACGGGAAAGCTCCGGTAGGAACGCCCATTCCAGTGCTGCCAGCGGGTTTGCCACGTCGCCGAACCCGCCGGTCGCGGTGAACACCGAGGTGGCCAGGTCGTCGCGGGCGTTGAGCAGGCCCGAGATGATGCTGGTGTTGGGGTCGAACAGCGCGTCGCTGAGGATCGTGCCGAACTGCTGGCCGCCGGCGGACAACGCCGTCAGCGCCTGGGCCAGGTCGCCCGACGACAGTGCACTTTCTACGGCGCCCGCGGTGTGTTCGAAGTTCTTCTCCAACAAGGCTTGAGCCAACTGGACAGGCAACGAAACGTCCTTCATCGCCAGGTCCCAGTTGTCGTGGATCGCGGTCATCGCGGTCGACGGATCGGATAGGAATGCTTTGCTCAAGGCGAGCCAATCGGGAGCCAGGGCCGGAGTGAACCGCAACCACATCGGCGTGGCCGGCTGCTCGCCGAACACCGCCGCGAAATTGTCAGTGCCCATGGTGTTCTCGATGTCGTGCAGCCACAACTGCTGCGTGACCCAACCGGGTTGTCCGGCAATGCGGGCGGTGTCCAACGCGTAGTTGTAGGACAGCACCCGCTCATTCATATCGGCGGCGTATTGAGCGGGGCTGATGATCGGCGTATCGGTGGGCAGATACTTCGCCACGTCGTCGACCGGCACCACCTGGGTCTCCACCGGCAGGGGAACCGGAGGTCGGTCGGCGAGCGGAATGTTCTGGTAGCGCATATATATCTCGCCGCTGGTGACTCCGCCGCTGTCCAGCCAGTTCGCCACTCCCGGGTTGGTGGCGCTGATGACGTAGTAGGTGTAGCCATCGTTGGAAAGGAACGATTGGGTGCCGTTGAGGCTGGTCTGCGCCAACGTGGCGGGCAGGTTCGTGGCATAAACGTTCATCAGCTCGATTCCGTTCATTCCAGCGGAATCGAGCTGGGGAATCTTCACGATCAGCGCCTCGCCGGGCTGCAGGTCGAAATGGCCCGACGAGACGGCGGCGCTGGGCAGGGCGACGCCGTAACCGCTTTGCGATGCCAGGTCGCTCATCGTATTGGGCGGTTGCAGGATTCCGGCGGCACCGGCGAGTTGCATATTCAACTGATTGAACGGGATCACGCCGGGAGCGACCCTGTTCAAGAGCTGACTGATGATGTCGCTGGACAGCCCGGTGTCGGTGATACCGGCCGGGATTGGCGCGCAGTCGCTCACGCAGTCGATGTGAAAGTTGCTGCCGCCCGATGCCCACTGGCTCAGCATGTCTCGGATCAACAGCGAGTTGATGTGGCTGCTGTCGATGAAGTTGACTGCGCCGTCCGGCTTTTCGGGGCCGATGAAGACGGTGAACGTCCCGTCGGGATTGACCGTCAAACTGCTTCCGAGCTCCAGGGCGCCGCCGCCTTCAGCCGAGGATCCCCCGACGGTGATCGGCATGAGCGCCATGCCGCCGGTGCCCTTGCCGACGGTGCCGGTGAGTTCGTAGGTCGCATTCGGGTCGAATCCCTGGGCGGTGCGGTAGTAGATGTCGGGCGTATAGAACTGGAAGTACGGGCGATAGGCAGCCGAATCCCCGGCGGTCACCTCGGGGACCTGGACGAAGACCTGGCCATTGGTGAGCTGCGAGAGGCCCGAGGACATTAGGAGTTGGAAGTTGGTGGCCTGCAGACTGGCCAGCAGCATGGCGTTGCTGTCCGGGGTGGCGAACGGCAACGCTTCGAATCCTTGCTGCGTCTGTTGCATGTTGGCCAGGATCTGATCGATCACCGGCTGCAACGAACTGTCCGCCGACGTCAACCGCACCGGCAGGGCCGCCTCCGCGGCGGCATGAGGTGCGGTGACCCCCAGTAGCAAAGCCCCAGTCACCGCCGTCGTCGCCAGCTGAGCCGCTCGGCTAACGCGGGGTGGCGCGATCCGCCTGGTGCGCAGGTGCTGCGCAGTGCGGGGCAGCGGCTTCCTGCTTGTGCCTGCGGACCCAACCGGCTGGCCAGCGCTCATCATCGTGCTCATGGGGCTCCTCTCCCAATTTGATGACAACTATTTGTCGGTCGTGTGACAGAATATTGATACGGGACTGTACGCCCGAGTGATCGCCCAGGCAAGCATTTGGTTGGGCCGAATCTCAGAAACGGAGCTGCGGTTCGCCGCGTGCCGGTCACGGCAGGCGGCCTGTCCTCGTAGGATTCGGTCCGGTGTTCTCGGCATAAGGAGTGTGATGACTCAGCTCGATGAGGGGCACGACGAAGTCGAGCGAGTGGGTTCGCCACCGACCGATCGAGTCGTCGCCATCGTGGGATTACTTGCCGACCAGCAACAACCGAGTTCGGTCGCATCGATCGCGTCGCGGTTGGAGTTGAACCGTGCGACGGTGACGTCGATTCTGCTGACGCTGGAGCGGGCGGGATGGGTTGTTCGCCAGCCCGACCGCCGGTACCTGCTGGGGCCCGGGCTGATGGGCGTCGCGGACGCGGTTCGCGCGCTGTGGCCGGTGTCCCCGGAGCACACCCACGTCATTGAACAGCTGTCGGAGCGGGTGGGTTGTGGAGTGGCGCTCGCCCTCGTGGGCGCCACCGAGATCAGTTTCTTGACCGTGGTCGGAGGGCAGGGCCAGATTCCGGCCGCTGTCGGCGTCGGGGTCCGCCTACCGCTTGTCGCACCCGCAGGTGCCGCCGTGATCGCGCACCGCGACGCGCATACGCGGCGGAGGTGGTTGGGCACCGCGCCAGTACCCGAGCGTCAATTCCTCAGTGACCTGCTGGACCAGGCGAAGAACGGCGGTGTCGTGGTATTCGGCATGGGGCAGGCCGACCCAGCGGCGCTTGATGTGCTGGCCGAGGTTGCCGGGATGCTCACCGAACACCCCCGGCGGGCTGCACTTCGGCAGCGGGTCTTACAGATGTTGACTGGGGTGGGCGGAAACCCTTATACCGCAGAAGAACTCGATACTTCGGAAGCCTTGTCGGTGAGTTATCTGGCCGCGCCGGTGTTCGACAAGGGCGAACCGGTTTACGAGCTGCAGTTGGGGCCGCTGCAAGATCAGGCGAGCGCACCTGAGCGTGACCGCTACATCCGTGAGATCCACGCGACGGCACAGCGGCTCAGTTCGTAAGTGGACCCGCCCTGACACCGACGTCCGTCGTCATTAGCCCTTTGCTTTCGTCTGCCGTCCGTCGCGCTGAGCGGCCCGGTAGGCTATCTGCTTCGGGCCAGTTCCTGCTTTCTGCGGCAGGGTGAGACAAAGCGAGACAAACCGACAATGCGCATTCTGGTGGCCGCCCTCATGGTGGGCGGGGCAGCGGGCGGCTGGCTGGGTATGGCGGGCCTCCCCACGGCGCAGGCGATCTCGCCCTGCGCCGAGCTGGGCGGGTCGCTCGACTCCGGGCTGTGTCACGTGCACTCTTCGACGGGCACCTACACCCTGGACATGAGGTTCCCGGTCGACTACCCCGACCAACAGACGCTCACCGACTACCTGGTCCAGAACCGCGACGGGTTCCTGACCGTGGCCAAGTCGCCCGGCTCGCGAGACATGCCTTATGAGATGGACGCGACCTCCGAGCAGCATCGTTCCGGCCAGGCGCCCAAGGGAACCCAGAGCGTCGTGCTCAAAATCTTCCAGGACCTCGGCGGCCCGCAGCCGTCCACCTGGTTCAAGGCGTTCAACTACGACCTGGCGGCGCGCAAGCCGATCACTTTCGAGACGCTGTTCGCGCCCAACACCAAGCCGCTGGACGCCATCTTTCCGATCGTGCAGCGCGACCTCGAGCGCCAGACCGGCGTGCCGGCGATCCTGATTTCGTCGGGCTCGGGGATGGACCCGTCGCACTACCAGAACTTCGCCGTCACCAACGAGGAAGTGATCTTCTACTTCGCGCCCGGCGAACTGCTGCCGCTGAGCGCCGGCGCTACCACGGTGAAGGTGCCGCGCACGGCGATCCCGCCGCTGGCCGTCTAGGCCGGGGCGAAGCTGAATACCTGGCCGGCGCTGGTGGTGGCCACCACCCGCCGGTCGTGGCCGACCGCTACCCCGACCGGGAAGCCGCGCGCCTCGGGCAGCGGGTAGCTGTTGATGGTGTGCCCGTCGGCCGGGTCGAACACCAACAGCGACAGGCCGGCCGGCCCCAGACTGGTGCCGGCGACCACGGTGTAGCCGACCTTCCCGGCCAGGCTTGACGAGGACAGCGGAGCGACGTCATCACGGCGCCACACCTGTTCGGCGTACTCACCACGGTCGGCGAAGGCGACCAGGTCGGTGTCCGGGCCGCCGCCGGAGACGATCAGCCCGTCCGGTGTCACCGCCGGCGGCGTCTGCGCCAGGAACTTCAGCGGCACCGACCATTTCGCCTTGCCGTCGCCGGCGTTGATCGCCCACAACCGTTGGTCGCGCCCGTTGACGTAGACGGTGGAGCCGTCGGAGGACAGCACCGGGCTGGCCAGCGCTCCGGCATCGACGGCGTCGCTGGTCCATTCCTGGGTGAGCAGCGGGGTGCCGCCCGGGTGGTACTTGAGCCCGACCAGTCCGGGCTCCTTGGCGCCGGGCTGCCACAGGCTGAGCACCACGGTGTTGCTCACCGGCGAAAAGGCTGGCGCGGCGGCGACCGGGCAGTCCGGGCGCGCGCCAGCGCAGTCGGCCAGTCCTCGCCGGAAGTCGGTCGGGTCGACGCCGTCCACCAGATCCAGCGGGGTGCCGGCCACGGTGCCCTCGTGGGTGTCGAAGACCAGCACCTGGCCCAGGTGCGTCACCACCAGCAGCAGGCCGTCGCCGAGGATCCGCGGCGTCGACGGCATGCCGATCACCGGAGCGCGCCAGCGAATCCACTGGGTGGGCGGAAACGACAGCATGGCGCCCGGCTGGCCGACGTAGACGTTGTCGAAGCCGTCGATCAGCGCGCCGAAGAACCCACCGCCCTGATGCAGCCGGGTGCACCAGCGCTGCCGGCCGCGGTCGGCGTTCTCCCACTGCATAAGCGAGCAACCGGCCTCGGTCTGGGCGTTGAGCATCATCCAACCGTGAATGCCCAGGGCGGGGCCGGCGCCCAGCTCGCCCTTGACCGAACGAGTCCAGTCCAGCTGCAGGTCGGAGGCCCCGGTGGTGGCGGTGTGGCTGCTGTTGGCGGCGTCGGCGTACTGGGCGGGCCAGCCCGGTGCGGGGGCGGCATCCACCCACGAATCGGTGTTGGAGCAGCCACCCAGCAGTCCTGCCACCGCTGCCACCGCGATCCCGGCCAGGACACCACGTCGCCGCAACACAGTGGCAATCCCCAATCCGTCGCCGGGCAGTGAACGAGTCCAGGTGAGGGTAGCGCGTGGCACAAAGCCGCTCGCGTAGGCTTTCCGGCCATGACGACCATGTGGGGTGCGCCGATCCACAAACGCTGGCGGGGTTCGCGGCTGCGGGATCCACGCCAGGCCAAGTTCCTCACGGTGGCCTCGCTGCGCTGGGTGCTGGCAAATCGGGCCTACACCCCGTGGTACCTGGTGCGGTACTGGCGGCTGCTGAAGTTCAAACTGGCCAACCCGCACATCATCACCCGCGGCATGGTCTTTCTGGGCAAAGGCGTGGAGATCCAGGCCACTCCGGAGCTGTCCCAGATGGAGATCGGCCGCTGGGTGCACATCGGAGACAAGAACACCATCCGGGCGCACGAGGGATCGCTGCGATTCGGCGACAAAGTGGTGCTGGGCCGCGACAACGTCATCAACACCTACCTCGACATCGAGCTGGGGGACTCGGTGCTGATGGCGGACTGGTGCTACGTCTGCGACTTCGACCACAAGATGGACAACATCGACATGCCGATCAAGGACCAGGGCATCATCAAGAGCCCGGTGCGGATCGGGCCGGACACCTGGATCGCGGCGAAGGTCACCATCCTGCGCGACACCAGCGTCGGTCGCGGCTGTGTGCTGGGCGCCCACGCGGTGGTCAAGGGTGTCATCCCGGACTACTCGATCGCGGTGGGAGCGCCGGCCAAGGTGGTCAAGAACCGCAAGCTGGCCTGGGAGACCTCGGCGGCCGAGCGCGCCGAGCTGGCCGCCTCACTGGCCGACATCGAACGTAAGAAGGCCTCGCAGAACTAGTGGTGGCGGCGCTCCGGCCGCAGAAACTACAGCCGCCGCAACACGATCGGCATACCGTCCATCGGGAAGGGCATGCCGGTGCGGTCCCAGCGCGGCCGGTAACCCGGGTGCGCCAGCTCCAATCGATAGCTCCGCAGCAGGCGGTGCAGGACGGTCTTGACCTCCAGCCGCCCGTACACCATCCCGATGCACTTGTGCGCGCCACCGCCGAACGGCGCCCAGGCATAGCGATGCCTTTTGTGCTCGGCGCGCGGTTCGACAAAGCGCTCCGGGTCGAACTCGTTCGGGTTGGTGTACAGCTCGGGCAGCAGATGGTTCATTGACGGCCAGGTCGTGACAAGGGTGCCGGCCGGCAGGTAGTGGCCCAGCAGGTCGGTGTCGCGTACCGTCTCCCGCACGTTCAGGGGCAGTGGGGTCACCAGTCGCAGCGACTCGTCCATCACCAGGTCCAGGGTTTCCAGCTTCTCCAGCGACTCGATGTCCAGCGGTCCGTCACCCAGCCGGTCCGACTCGTCGCGGGCCCGTTCCTGCCACTGCGGGTGGGCGGCCAGCTGATAGACCATCGTGGTCAGGGTCGATGTCGTGGTGTCGTGCGCGGCCATCATCAGGAAGATCATGTGGTTGACGATGTCCTCGTCGGTGAAGGTGTTGCCGTCGTCATCGGCGGTGTGGCACAGCACGGTCAGCATGTCGGTGCCCTCGACCTTGCGACGTTCGGCGACGCGGGCGTAGAAGTACTCCTCGAGCACCTTGCGGCCCTGCAGGCCGCGCCACCACTTGAACGGTGGCACCGAGGTCCGGATGGTCGCGGTGCCGGCGCGGATGGTCTGCTCGAACGCGTGGTTCACCGCCGCGACCAGCTTGCGGTCGGCGCGCAGATCCTGCCCCATGAACACCACCGACGCCACATCGAGGGTGAGTTCCTTGACCGCCGGGTAGAACAGGAACCGGGCGTCATCGGTCGGCCAACTTTCCACGATCGAGGTGGCCACGCGATCCATGTCCTCGACGTAGCTGGCTATCCGCGGTCGGGTGAACGCCCCCTGCATGATTCGCTTGTGCGCCAGGTGCTCATCGAAGTCCAACAGCATCAGGCCCCTCGGGAAGAACGGGCCGATGGCCTTGATCCAGCCTTTGGTCGAATAGTCCTTCGCCTTGTTGGCGAAGATCGTTTGGGTGGCGTCGGGCCCCAGGGCGACGACCGACGGCAAGATCGACGAATCGGCGAAGAACACCGGCCCGTATTTGCGGTACAGATGCAGCGCGTACTCGGGTCCTTCACGGAACATCTCGATGGAGTGGCCGATGATCGGCAGACCGGAATCGCCGAGCACCGGCTTGAGACCACTGCCCGGTGGTGGCTCGGCGAGGATCTTCGTCTTCCAGTTCATGCCCATCAGGCGTTTCTCGATCATCCCCATGCCGGGGATGTTGTTCACCGTCGGAGTCAGCCGACGTTTGGCCTGATCGAGTAGGTAATGCGGGGTGCTGATGGTGGTCATCGAGGCTCCTTCGCGGGCAGCGGGCCGTGCGCAAAAATTGTGACGGACCTCACGGTTATCCTCGGGTCGGAATTGACACCTGTCAAGGATTGGCGTTCCTCAACCGAGCCCATGTCGCAGTTGCCGTGTCGGGTCATCCACCGGTCAGGGTTGCGCGCAAAGCGCGGGTAACACCTTTTCGCCCAGCAGTCGCAGGCTTTCCCAGCCCGCGTCGAGCGGCAGACCGCCCATCAACGGATGGACGGTCACCCCGGTCCGGCCGGCGCGGCACTGCGCGATCAGTTCCTCGGGGGTGAGCACCTCCACCTTGTCGGCGCGGCGCAGCTCTGCGACGGTGCCGACCGGACTCTCGTTGGGACGAGGCACATCCGGAACCGCCCACGCGCTGTACTCGGCTGCCTCGTTGAGGAAGTACTGACCGCACCGGGCCCAGGCCGCCTCCGGATCGGTGGTCAGATGGGTGACGGTGTTGCCGTTTTCGGGGCAGAACACGAAACCCTGCTTGCCGTGCCGGTCCAGTTCGGCCCGATACACCGCTTCGATCTCCGGCATCGGCATGGGCGGGGAGAACGGCAACCCGAACCGGGCCGCCCGGCGGGCCGCCGCGGCGCTCATGCCGCCGATGAAGAACACCGGATGCGGCTTGGTGTGTGGTTTGGGCGTCACATCGATGCGCCTGCCGTGGTACTCGAAAGGCTCGTCGCCCCAGGCCTTCATAAGCACGGTCAGCGACTCGTCCATCAGCTCGCCCCGGCGCCGGAAATCCTTGCCGGCCGCGTGGTATTCCTGCGGGCGGTAGCCGATTCCGGCGACGAAGCTGACCCGACCGGCCGAGAGCTGATCGAGGACCGCGATGTCCTCGGCGAGGCGCACCGGGTCGTAGAGCGGAACCAGCAGCGCATTGATGCTGATGCGAATGCTCTGGGTGGCACCCGCGACGGCAGCCGCCATCAACAGCGGGGCGGGCAGCCAACCGGTGGCGGCGAGATGATGCTCCTCGCAACCGATTGCGGTGATTCCGTGCGCGTCCGCGTAGGAGGCCATCTCCAGTGCGGCCCGATACCGCTCGGCGCTCCCGGCGGTGGTGCCGGGGGCGTTGGTCATGTTCAGGCGCAGGGCGCTCAGTAGCGACATGAGATCGGCCGGTCACCTCCTGGGCGTCACCGTAGCGCACGAATTGGTCAATCGATCGATCACGTCATGGCCGCGCCGTTAGCCTGGGGTGCGTGACCGGCCCGCCGACCTCGTTGCTGATCGATGGCGCGCTGGTACCCGGTGGGGGCGGGACGTTTGCGACCGTCAACCCGGCCACCGAGGAAACGCTCGGGCAGGCCGCGGACGGTGACGCTGCCGACCTCGACCGGGCCGTCGCTGCCGCCCGCCGCGCCTTCGACAGCTCGGACTGGTGCCGCGACACCGCGCTGCGGGTGCACTGCCTGCGTCAACTGCGCGACGCCCTCAATGACCAGATCGAGGCCCTGCGCGAGATCACCATCGCCGAGGCCGGCGCACCACGGATGCTGACCTACAGCGGGCAGTTGCAGACACCGGTGGACGATCTGGGATTCCCCGCCGACACCGCCGAGCACTACCCGTGGACGGTGGATCTGGGGGAGGCGGCACCGCTGGGCATCGCCACCCGGCGGACCATGGTGCGCGAACCCTTCGGGGTGGTCGGGGCCATCACCCCGTGGAACTTCCCGCATCAGGTGGCCCTGGCCAAGATCGGGCCGGCCCTGGCCGCCGGCAACACCGTGGTGCTCAAACCGGCACCCGACACCCCCTGGTGCGCAGCAGAAGTCGGCCGCATCATCGCCGAGAAGACCGACTTCCCGCCGGGCGTGGTCGATATCGTGACCGCCGCCGACCACCGCATCGGCGGATTGTTGGCCCAGGACCCGCGGGTGGATGCCGTGTCGTTCACCGGCTCGACCGCCACCGGCCGCTCGGTGATGACCGCCGCCGCGGCGACCATCAAGAAGGTGTTCCTCGAACTCGGCGGCAAATCGGCGTTCCTGGTGCTCGACGACGCCGACCTGGGGGCGGCGTGCGCGGCGGCGGCCCGCACCGTGACGACGCACGCCGGGCAGGGCTGTGCGCTGACCACCCGGCTGTTGGTGCCCCGTGAGCGCTACGGCGACGCTGTCGATGCGGTGGTGGCCGCCATATCGGCGATCCCGTTCGGGGACCCCAATGATCCGAAAACCCTGTGCGGGCCATTGATTTCGGCACGGCAACGCGACCGGGTGCAGTCGTATCTCGATCTGGCGGTGGCCGAAGGCGGCACGTTCGGTTGCGGCGGCGGCCGGCCGGGCTGGGCCGACCGGGGTTTCTACATCGAGCCGACCGTGATTGCCGGGCTGACCAACGATGCGCGGGCGGCTCGCGAAGAGATCTTCGGCCCGGTGCTGGTGGTGCTGGCCCACGACGGCGACGCCGATGCGGTGCGGATCGCCAACGATTCGCCGTATGGGCTGTCCGGCACGGTGTTCGGTGCCGACGGAGAGCGCGCCGCCCGGGTCGCCGCGCGGCTGCGGGCCGGGACGGTCAACGTCAACGGCGGTATGTGGTACTCCGCCGACGTACCGTTCGGCGGCTACAAGCAGTCCGGGATCGGCCGCGAGATGGGGCTGGCCGGCTTCGAGGAATACCTGGAGACCAAGGTGGTGGCGACCGCGGTCGGATCCGGAACGGAGAGTTGATGGCGGGCCCACCCGATCCCGAGGTGCTGGCGGCGCTGCTGGCGATGCGCGACGGCAGCGGTGCTGACGACGCGCCGCCCCCGCCGGTCGGTGACGTCGCCACCCGACGCGCCAACACCGGCCGGATGTTCAACCAGGTGCTGGCCGCGCGATCACCGGTCACCGGCGTTGATACACAGGAGTTCTCGCTGACCCTTGACGACGGCGGCACGATCGCGTTGCGCTGGTACCGGCAAGCCGGCGCGGATCAGCCCGGCAGTGCGGTGTTGTATCTGCACGGCGGCGGCATGATCCTGGACTGGGGACACATGGGTCCGCTGTATGACCAGGCGGTGCGCGGCTATGTCGCCGCGTGCGGGGTGCCGATGCTGGTGGTGGGTTACCGTGTCGCGCCGGAATTCCCCTATCCCACGCCGCTGGAGGACTGCTATGCGGCGCTGTGCTGGCTGGCCGAGCACGCCACGTCGTTGGGTGTGGACACGGCGCGGCTGGCGGTGATGGGCGACAGCGCCGGCGGGGGACTGGCCGCCGGGCTGGGCCTGGTGGCCCGCGACCGCGGTGGACCGGCGATCGCCGCGCAGCTGCTGATCTACCCGATGCTCGACGACCGCACCACCCATGCTCCTGCGGATCCGCCGCCGCTGCAGGTCTGGAGCTACGACGACAACGCCACCGGTTGGGGGGCCCTGCTGGGCGGGCATCCGGCCAGCGGCTATGCGGCGCCGGCCCGGGTCGCCGAGCTGGCCGGCTCACCGCCGACGTATCTCGACGTCGGCGGGCTGGACATCTTCGTCGAGGAGGACGTCACCTACGCCGGGCGGCTGATCGCCGCGGGTGTGCCCGTCGAGGCGCATGTGTACCCCGGCTGCCCACACGCTTTCGAGCTGATGGCACCGGATGCCGAAGTATCCCAACGGGTTATCGGTCACCGGCTACGGTATCTGAGAGCGCTGTAATGGCCTACGACGCGGAGTTGGCGGCCCGGGTGCGGGAGATATTCGCGGTCGGCCCGCCGGTGCTCGAAAAAAAGATGTTCGGCGGTCTGGCGTTTCTGGTGGACGGCCGGATCTCTGTCGCAGCGATTTCCGCCGGGGGACTGCTGGTTCGGGTCGGCGCCGAGCGTGCGGAACGGCTGGTGGCGACCACCACAGCAGAGCCGATGGAGATGGGCGGGCGAACCATGCGGGGTTGGGTGCACGTCGACGGCGAGCAGGTGCGCTCCCGGCGAGAGCTCGCCAAGTGGGTCGACATCGGCATCGACGCCGCCGCACGCGCGAAAGGTCCTCGAGCGTGACCGGCGGCCACGGATTTGACGGCGTGGGCCTTGATCTGAACGCCTTGCGGGACAAGTACACCCGGGAACGCCAACGGCGGCTGCGTGACGACGGGATCGATCAGTACGTCGAGGTGGCGGGTCGATTCGCCCGGTTCGCCGACGACCCGTGGGCTCAGCCGGGCTTTGACCGCGAACCACTGTCCGACGACGTCGATGTCGCGATCGTCGGCGCCGGGTTCGGCGGGCTGCTGACGGGAGCACGGCTGCGCGAACTCGGCGTGCAAGACATCCGGCTGATCGACAAGGCCGCCGACGTCGGCGGCACCTGGTACTGGAACCGGTACCCCGGCATCGCGTGCGACGTGGAGTCCTACGTCTACATGCCACTGCTGGAGGAACTCGGCTACGTCCCCACCGAGAAGTACGCCAAGGGCCCGGAGATCTTCGAGCACTGCAAGGCGATCGCCCGCCACTACGATCTGTACCGCAACGCCTGCCTGCAGACCGAGGTCCGCGAAATCCGTTGGGAGCCGGACATATCGCGCTGGGTGATCGCGACCGACCGCGGTGATGCGATCCGGGCCCGATTCGTGTCGATGGCCAACGGTTATCTGCAGAAGCCGAAACTCCCTGGTATTGCCGGCATCGGCGACTTCGCTGGTCGCACCTTCCACACCAGCCGATGGGACTACGACTACACCGGCGCGAATTTGGAACACCTCGCCGACAAGCGGGTCGGCATCGTCGGAACCGGTGCCACGGCCATCCAGTGCGTGCCGCGACTGGCCGGAGCGGCCGGCCACCTGTACGTCTTTCAGCGCACCCCGTCGACCGTGGACGTACGGGGCAACCGGCCCACCGACCCGCAGTGGGCGGCGGGGCTGGAGCCGGGATGGCAGCAGCGCCGCATGGAGAACTTCCAGATCCTCACCGCCGGCGGCACCGCCGACGAGGATCTGGTCGACGACGCCTGGACCAGCCTCACCAAGAAGATGCCGATCGTCAACGAGGGTGGCCCGAACGCCGCCGAGTTGGCCGACTTCGCCAAGATGGAGGAGATCCGAGGCCGCGTCGACGCGCTGGTGGACGATCCGGCCACCGCCGAGGCACTCAAGCCGTGGTACGGGTACTACTGCAAGCGGCCATGCTTCCACGACGCATATCTGCCGGCCTTCAACCGCGACGATGTCACCCTGGTCGACACGAAAGGGCTTGGGGTCGAGCAGATCACCGCGGACGGCGTCGTGGTAGCCGGCGTCGACTACCCGCTGGACTGCCTGATCTTCGCCACCGGTTTCGAGGTCGGTACCGACTACGGCCGGCGCACCGGCTTCGAGGTCATCGGCCGGGACGGGGTGACGCTGACCGAAAAGTGGGCCGACGGGGTGCGCACCTTCCACGGCCTGCACGTCAGTGGATTCCCGAACTGCTTCATCGAGAGCATCGCCCAGTCCGGGTTCACGGTGAACTTCCCGTATCTGATCGACACCCAGTCCCGTCACGTGGCCTGGGTGATCGCCCGCGCGCTGCGGCATGGTGTCACCGAGCTGGAGGCCACCACGGACGCGGAGCAGGGCTGGGTCGATGCCGTGGTGCAGCGCTCCGATGTCATCGCCGGCCGGCGCGAGACATGCACCCCGGGCTACTACAACCGCGAAGGGCATGCCAACGCCAGGCTGCGCCAGGACAGCTTCTTCTTCGGCAGCCCGACCGAATACGGCGACATCCTGGCCGCCTGGCGTGCCGCGGGCACGCTCGACGGGCTGGAACTCATCGCAACATCGGCCATCGAGACCCGCTAGAGGCCGAAGTCGATGACGCCCCTGACCAATTCACCGCCGGCGAGGGCCTGGTAGGCCTCGTTGACGTCGTCCAGGCGGTAGCGCTTGGTGATCATCTCGTCGAGCTGCAGACTGCCCGCGTCGTAGAGGCCGGCCAGCAGCGGGATGTCGGTGCGCGGGTTGCACGACCCGAACACCGTGCCGCACAGGTTCTTGTTCATCAGCGCCAGGTCTTGGGGGTCCAGACCGGTCCGGGTGCCCTGCACGGACATCGCCGTCAGCACACAGGTCCCGCCCTTGCGGGTCAGGCGCAACGCGTCCTCGACATCGCCGTCGGTGATCGCCGACGGCGACACCACCACCGCGTCGGCCATCACCCCGCGGGTCAGTTCGCCGACCAATCCGAAAGCCTCGGCCGCACTGGTCGCGGAGTGGGTGGCGCCGAAAGCAGACGCCGACTCCCGTTTGAACGCAACGGGATCCACCGCGATGATCCGCGCGGCCCCCCGAATCCGGGCGCCCTGCACGGCGGACATCCCGATGCCGCCCACCCCGATGACGACCACGGTGTCTCCGCCGCGGACACCGGCGCGATAGGCCGCCGAGCCGTACCCGGTCGGCACCGCGCAGGCCAGCAGGGCGGCGGGCAGCAGTGGCAGGTCCGGTGAGACTTTGACCAGTGAGGTGGCCGCAACGACGGTGTGCTCGGCGAAGGCGCCGATCTTCGACACGTGCGCGAGATCGCGGCCGTCGCGGTCGTGATGGCGGAAGGTGCCGTCAGTGGGCATCCCGGGCAGCAGGGTTCCCGCGCCGGCGTCACAGATGTATTCCATACCCGAAGCGCACCAACGGCATCGGCCGCACACCGCGACGAACGACGTCACCACATGATCGCCGGGACGCAGGTCGGTGACACCGTCGCCGACCTCGACGACCACTCCGGAGCCCTCATGGCCGCCGATCGTCGGGGCTGTCGGCACGCTCTGCGACGGTGTGGCGAGGTGGCCCTGCCGGATGTGCTCGTCGGAATGGCACAGGCCCGCCGCGGCCATCCGGACCAGAACCTCGCCGGCGCGCGGTGGATCGAGCTCGAACTCCTCGATCGACCACGGGGCGCCGTAGTGGCGCAGGATCGCGGCGCGGCTCTTCATCGCTCCGGTTCTACCGGTCGGGCAGCGCGTGCTCGACGATCGGCCGGCGCGGTTGCGGATCGCGCTCCCGGCGTTTGGCCGCCAGGTACACCTGCGCGGTCTCGTCGGCCACGGTGTGCCAGTCGAAGTCGGCGCTGAGCCGATCCCGGGCGGCCACGGCGCGCTGCTGGGCGGCGGCCGGGTCGTCGAGCACCCGGCACACCGCCGAAGCCAGCGCCGGCACGTCGCGCGGCGGGAACGACACCCCGGTGTCGCCGTCGATCACGGCCTCGCCCAGCCCGCCGACGTTCGACGCCACCAGCGGGGTGCCGGCGGCGGCGGCCTCCAGCGCTGCCAGACCGAACGGCTCGTAATGGCTTGGCAGCACGGCGGCGTCGGCCCGGTGCAGCAGCGTCAGGAGTTCGTCATGATCGACCCGGCCGATGAATCGGGTGGCTTTGAGCACCCGATGCTTGCGGGCGCACTCGACCAGCCAGTCCTGCTGGGTGCCGTCTCCGGCGATGGTCAGGGTGGTCCCGGGGTGGGCACGCCGGATCCGTGGCAGGGCCGCGATCGCGTCGTGCACGCCCTTCTCGTATTCGAGCCGCCCCACGAAAAGCAGCTCCGGCGGGCCGGTTTGGGTCCGGCGGCGGGCAAATGGCCAACGGGCGGCGTCGATTCCGTTGCGGATCACGGTCGTCTCGGACAGTCCGGGGCCGAACAGTTCGGTGATCTCGTCGCGCATGGACGCCGAACAGGTGATCAGCGAGTCGGACTCGCGGACCAGCCACGACTCCACCGCGTGCACCTGGCGGCTCAGCGGACCGGACACCCAGCCGGAATGCCGACCCGCTTCGGTGGCGTGGATCGTGGAAGCCAAAGGCACGTCATAGAATTCGGCCAATGCAATAGCCGGGTGCGCCACCAGCCAGTCATGAGCGTGCACCAGGTCCGGACGCCACAGCGTCTGGCCGCCATCGATCTTCAACGACAAGCCGGCGCGCACCATCGAATGGCCCATCGCCAGCGTCCAGGCCATCATGTCGTCTCCGAAGGAGAACTCGTGCGGATCCTGGGCCGCGGCGACCACCCGCACGCCCTCGCTGATCTCGTCGGACGACGGGTGGGTGCTCGGGTCGGTGTCTGACGGGCGGCGAGCCAGCACCACGACGTCGTGGCCGGCGGCGGCCAGCGCCGTGGACAGGTGGTGGACGTGTCGGCCCAACCCGCCGATCACCACCGGCGGGTACTCCCACGACACCATCAGGATCTTCATGCAGCTGGTCCGTTCTGACGCGCACGGTATGTGCGTGTGTAAAAGCAGTCGTTCGCCCGGTGTGTCGACCGGAGAAAGGCGCGCTCGTGCGGGGCACAGGTCCGCAGGAGGTGGTTCACCGTGGCAGCCTACGGGCATCCAGGGCGCCGAACAGTCCGTCGGCCCGATTCCAGTCCTCGGCCAGGCGCTCGGCGGTGTCCCGGCGCCCTGTTTCCAGGGCGTCGGCGATCTCCCGGGTGGCGTGCGCGTGCAGGTTCGCCCGGTGGCGCGCGTAGTCGGCGGCGGAGTCCTTGCTGACCATGAACGGCCAGTCGCTGGACACGGTGAGCAGCGCCTCCCGCAGGATCTGGTCGGCGGCCCGGTCGCGCGGGACGGGGCCCGAGGGCAGCTGGGTCGCCTGGGCCAGCGACTTGTCGACCGCGCCCAGCGCGGTGTCGACCACCTCGTTGTTGAGCTGCACCAGGTCGGCGACCTTCTCACCGGCCCACACCTGCCAGTTCTTGCCGGAACCCCACGAGCTGGGCGGCAGTTCGACGGACTCGCCGACATATCCGCCGTCGATCGCGTCGGACAGGGTGCCGACGCGAACCCCGGCCTCGGGCAGTGCCCGCAACACCCGGGCCAGCCAGAGGGGTCCCTCGTACCACCAGTGCCCGAACAGTTCGGTGTCGAACGCGGCGATCACATGGGCAGGACGGCCGATCCGCTCGGATTCCTCGGCCAGCCGGGCACGGACCACCTCGACGAAATCGGCGACGTGGGCGTCGATCGCGGCGTCGGCGCGCTGCGGGTCATAGGGCGCCTTGTCCTCGGGGGCGACGTTGCGGCCGGTGACCCGGGACGGCTTCAGCCCGGTGCGGTGGTCGTAGGTGTGAAAGTCGCGGTATGCCGAGTGCCCCGGGTAGCCCGACTTCGGCGACCACACCCGGTAGCTGACCTGCAGGTCACGGCCGAAAGCGATGACGTTGGTGTCGGACACCGGCCGGCCCAGCGTGGTGTCGCCGTGCAGCGACGGGCCGTCGACCATGAAGTGCGAGACGCCGGCGGCGGCGTAACCGTGTTCGAGGCCGGGCGCGTACGCACACTCCGGCGCCCAGATCCCGGCGGGGGTGTGGGCCAGCCGCGCACGGGCGTCGGCCAGCCCCTCGCGGAGCGCGAAATCCCGCAGCCGCGGCGCCAGCAGCGGCTGGAACGGGTGGGCCAGCGGGCCGCCGAGCATCTCGACGGTGCCGGTCTGCGCCAGTTCGCGCAGCAGCGGGCTGGCGCCGTGCCGCCACAGCAGCGCGAACTCGTCGAGGGCCTGCTCGGCCGCTGCGCATTCGCGCATGCCGAAGTCGCGCAGATCGGTCAGGGTGCCGGCCTGTGCGGCGCGCAGCTGCCAGTTCGCCAGCCAGTGCTGCATGCCGTCGAGGCAGTACGGGTCGTCGAGCTGGGCGGCGACCACCGGGGTGATCCCGAGGGTGAGCAGGTTTCGCCGGCCCTCGGCGGCCAGCGTGCGCAGCACCCGCATCAGCGGCAGGTAGGCCGCCGACCAGGACTGGTACAACCACTCCTCGCCGACCGGCCAGCGGCCGTGGTGGGCCAGCCACGGCAGGTGGGTGTGCAGCACCAGGGTGAACAGGCCCGGGACCGAGCCGCTGGATCGTTGGTTCACGGCCGCACCGCGATCGCGACCAGATCCAGGCTGTCATCGATTTCGCGTTCGGCGGCGTCGAGGATGTCGAAATCGCCGCTGGTGACACCGGCGACGTCGGCCAACAGCTGGTCCGGCCAGGGCGCGTCGGCCAGCGCGCGCGCGATCTGCGCGTCGATGATCGAGCCGCCGTGCCGGGCATCCATCTCGCGCAGCACCGGCCCGTGAAAGACGCCGAGCATCGCGTCCATCACGAACCCGCCGTCGACCAGCAGTTCGGTCAGCTCGGCGGCGTTGAGTTCGCGGGTGTGGAACGGGTTGATCGGGGTGTCACGGCCGGGGGAGAAGGTGATCCGGTTCGGGGTGGACACCATCAGCACGCCGCCGGGCCGCAGCACCCGGGCGCATTCGGCGATGAATTGGGCCTGGTCCCATAGGTGTTCGATGACCTGGAAGTTGACCACCACGTCCACCGAGGTGTCGGGCAGCGGCAGCTCGGCCAGATTGCCCTGGAGGGTCTCCACTCGCGGGTAGCGGGCGCGCACGTGCGCCACCGCCGCGTCGTCGTAATCCACGCCGATCACCCGCTGGGCCACGCCGGCGATCAGGTCAGCGCCATAGCCCTCGCCGAACCCGGCCTCCAGCACGTCGCGGCCCCTGCAGCGCGCCGCCAACTGCTGGTAGACCACCTCGTGGCGGCGGAACCAGTAGTTCTCGACATCTAGTCCGGGGATGGTGCGTTCCCCGGTCAACACCATCGCGGTGTCGCCGGGCGGCGTGCCGGCAGGCCGCCCGGCGGGATTCGTGGAATTCATCGCACAGGCAGGCTAACGCGAACGGTACCGTCCGCGAACCGGCTACCCCGCAGTCGCCCTATCACGACCCGCTACTCTGTACACGCGAACCGCATTAAGTTACCGATGAGTAACATAATCGTGCGGCTGCGTGAATCGTGACCCAGTCTTGTGGCCCGCCGCCGCAGGACCCCTTCGAGGAGGACGAACCACACTCATGACGAACATCGTGGTCCTGATCAAACAGGTCCCAGACACCTGGTCGGAGCGCAAGCTCACCGACGGTGACTTCACGCTGGACCGTGACGCCGCCGACGCCGTGCTCGACGAGATCAACGAGCGGGCCGTCGAAGAAGCGCTGCTGATCCGCGAGAAGGAAGGCGCCGAGGGCACGGTCACCGTGCTGACCGCCGGCCCCGAGCGGGCCACCGAGGCGATCCGCAAGGCGCTGTCGATGGGGGCCGACAAGGCCGTGCACATCCTCGACGACGGCATGAAGGGCTCCGACCTGGTCCAGACCGGCTGGGCGCTGGCCCGGGCGCTGGGCGCCATCGAGGGCACCGAGCTGGTCATCGCCGGCAACGAGTCGACCGACGGTGTCGGCGGCGCGGTTCCGGCCGTCATCGCCGAGTACCTGGGCCTGCCGCAGCTGACCCACCTGCGCAAGCTGACCGTGGAAGGCGGAAAGGTCACCGGCGAGCGTGAGACCGACGAGGGCGTGTTCACCCTGGAGGCGTCGCTGCCGGCGGTGGTGAGCGTCAACGAGAAGATCAACGAACCGCGCTTCCCGTCCTTCAAGGGCATCATGGCCGCGAAGAAGAAGGAAGTCACCGTGCTCACCCTCGCTGAGATCGGGGTTGAGGGCGACGAGGTCGGTGTCGCCAACGCCGGCACCAAGGTGACCGCTTCCACGCCGAAGCCGCCGAAGGCCGCTGGCGAGAAGGTGACCGACGAGGGCGACGGCGGCAGCAAGATCGCCGAGTACCTGGTTGCCCAGAAGCTCATCTAAGCGACCCCCCGGACACTGAGGAAGATAAAAAATGGCTGAAGTACTTGTGCTCGTTGAGCACGCCGACGGAGCGCTGAAGAAGGTCAGCTCCGAACTGATCACCGCCGCGCGCGCGCTCGGCGAACCGTCCGCGGTCGTCATCGGTGCCCCCGGCACCGCCGCCCCGCTGGTCGATGGGCTCAAGGAGGCCGGCGCCGCCAAGATCTACGTCGCCGAGTCCGACGTGGTCGACGGCTACCTGATCACCCCCTACGTCGACGTGCTGGCCGCGCTCATCGAGTCGGCCACCCCGGCCGCGGTGCTGATCGCCGCCAACGCGGACGGCAAGGAGGTGGCGGGCCGGCTGGCTGCCCGGATCGGATCCGGTCTGCTGGTCGACGCGGTCGAGGTCAAGGCCGGCGGAAAGGTGGTCCACTCGATCTTCGGTGGTGCGTTCACCGTCGAGGCCGAGCCGACCGGCGACACCCCGGTCATCACCGTGCGGGCCGGGGCCGTCGAGCCCGCACCGGCCGCCGGTGCGGGCGAGCAGGTCACCGTGGAGGTGCCTGCCGCCGCCGAGAACGCGACCAAGATCACCTCGCGTCAGCCGGCCGTGGTCGGTGACCGTCCGGAGCTCACCGAGGCCCCCATCGTGGTGTCCGGTGGTCGCGGTGTCGGCAGCGCCGAGAGCTTCTCGGTGGTCGAGGAGCTGGCCGACTCGCTCGGTGCGGCCGTGGGCGCTTCGCGTGCCGCGGTGGACTCGGGCTACTACCCGGGCCAGTTCCAGATCGGCCAGACCGGCAAGACGGTCTCGCCGCAGCTGTACATCGCGCTGGGCATCTCCGGTGCGATCCAGCACCGGGCCGGCATGCAGACGTCCAAGACCATCGTGGTGGTCAACAAGGACGAGGAAGCGCCGATCTTCGAGATCGCCGACTACGGCATCGTCGGGGACCTGTTCAAGGTCGCCCCGCAGCTGACCGAGGCGGTCAAGGCCCGCAAGGGTTAATTTCTTCTGTCAGCGTTCGCCGGGCCTGCCCGGCCGCCCAGACGCGAAAGCCCCCATTTCTGCAACGAAATGGGGGCTTTCGCGTCTGTTCGGCAGGTGGCAGGGTCTGGGACATGAGAATCACCGTGATGGGGGCCAGCGGTCAGATCGGCACGAAGGTGGTCGCGCTGCTGGCCGCCGCGGGACATGAGACGGTGGCCGCGTCGCGTAACACCGGCGCCGACGTGCTCACCGGCGAGGGGCTTCTGGACGCGCTGGCGGGGGCCGACGTGCTGGTCGACGTGGTCAACTCGCCGAACTTCGCGGACGGCCCGGTGCTGGACTTCTTCACCCGTTCGACCACCAACCAGGTGGCAGCTGCCAAGAAGGCCGACGTCAGTCACTACGTGGCGCTGTCGATCGTGGGCTGTGACGCCCTGCCCGACAGCGGCTACATGCGCGCCAAAGTCGCCCAGGAGCGGATCATCACCGAATCGGGGCTGCCCTACACGATCGTGCGCGCCACCCAGTTCCACGAGTTCGCCGACGCGATCACCACATCGCTGACCGTCGACGACGTGGTGCGCGCCCCCGAGGGCCTGATCCAGCCGATCGCCGGCGCCGACGTGGCCGCCGCGGTGGCCCGGGCCGCTCAGGGGGCACCGGCCGACGGGATCGTCGATGTCGGCGGCCCGGAGAAGATGACCTTCGCCGAACTGGCCGCGGTGGCGCTGGCGCACCGCGGGCAGACGTTGTCGATCGTCGTCGACCCGGAAGCGGTCTACTTCGGCACGAAAGTCGGTGAGACCGGACTGATCACCGGCCCCGGAGCGATGCTGTCGCAGACCCGCCTGGCGGACTGGCTGGCCACCCAGTGACGGAGTTGGCCGGCCGGACCGCCTTGGTGAGCGGCGGCACCGCCGGCATGCCTGGACATCACAACTAGTCAGCCCGCAAGCGGTCCGCGGGCGGTGAACCCCCGGGCGTTGAGCCATTCGGCGATATGGTCGGCGGCAGCGGCGTAGCCGGTGGGTTCGCCTTTGCTCAGCGGTTGCCCGAAGTGCTGGCCCCGGACCGTGTGGCGGCTCTTGTCGGTGCTCGCAAGGGCCTCGTACATTCGCTGGCTATCGCTGGGAAACGCGGCTGAATCACCGCTGAACTCGATGAAGACCGAGGGGACGTGCACACCGGCGGCGCAGCGGACGAAGTCCGCGTTGGTGGTGTTGACCGACCAGGTGGACAACCAGGCGTCCGGTGTGGTGAGTCGTCCGAAGCCGACCAGCCCGTAGTTGATCAGATCCGGGCGTCGACCGAACAGCGAACCATAGTGGCGGTCGTTGGGATCGATCGCCAGATCGATGTAACGGGGGTCGGCGTCGGTGCGGTAGGTCGTCAGAATCCGGGGGGCCAGGCTTCGCCGCCGGTCATCGGGGTCGCCGGAGGCGGCGAACCGTACCCGCGCCTGCGTCGCCTCTGCGGCCAGTTCGCGGGCGTGCTCGTCGATGCGGGCGATCCGATCGCGCTGGGCGCCCCGGTAGCGAGCCAGGAATTCGGCACTGAAGCACGATGGTTCGGGAGGCGTCCGAAAACCGTTGGCGGGGTGGTACATGTCCAGATCCGGGTCGCAGGACATCGGATCGTTCTCGTCGGTGACCGAGGGGTCGATACAGGTCGACAACACCTGGCCCTGCCCCGGATGTGGGGCGAGGAAGATCGCGCCGTCCGGAAGGGGCAGCTCCGCGCCGGCTAGGGCGATCGGCCGCGCCGCCGGAGTGACGTCGATACGTCGTTCGGGAGCCAGGGCGGCCTGCTCGATGTAGAACGCGTACAGCGTGCCGCCGCCGGAATGCCCGAACGTCACCAGGGAGGTGAATCCGTTGTCACGCAGAAAACACATCCCGGCGGCGGCGTCGAGCAGGGCCTGTTCGTGGACCAAGGCGATGTCGTTGTTCACCGACCGCGACGTCTGGGTCCAGACCGAAACCCCGGCGTGCAGCAACAACGGAATGATCGGATGGTGAGTCACCGACTGACGCGGATGCATCAAGGTCACCACGGTCTCGCTACCCGGCAGGCGGTGCAGCACACCCTCAATCGTGGCGCCGTCGAACGTGGACAGCTGGTGCACGGTGAGGCCGACCTGCGGGGGAGCGGTGATGCTGTCGACGTGTCGGCCCGCACCCAGTCGGTCTACGGCGATCGGTTTGTCGGTCTCAGCGCTCATGATCCGCCGTGTCCTGCTCAGCCTCGATCACCAGTGCGCTGCTGTCCCATCGGGTGACTCGGCCCCCACTGACAGCGGCGATTGCGCTGTACCACACGGCATTGCGTGTGCCGGTGGCATTGCGGTCGATGGTGATGGTGCCGGGGCAGCTCACTTCGAAGTACGGGCCGCGGCGCCGGACGGTGACCGCCGGATCGGTGCGTGCGGCATCGGCCAGTGGGCGGAAGTCCTCGACGTCGAGAACGTACAGCGTGGTCATGCGAAGCTTGGTTGCGTCGGCTCGCCGGCATAGCGCTCGGCGATGAGTTCTGCTTTACGCGCATAGAACTTCTGCAGGGTCGGCTCCTCGCCGGCTGCGATGTCCATCAGCGCATCCACACTGAGGTTTGCGTCGATGTCGTCTTCGGCGGTGATGCTCCGCAGCGGACGTGCGATCTCCATCAGGTAGCCATTGGGGTCGGTGACGTAGATCGACTCGACGGTCTCGTGGCGCACCTGCAATTCGCAGGGCCACTGGCTGGCGTCCAGACGCCGCTTGTATTCCAGCAGGTCGGCTTCTGAGTCGACGTGGATGGCCAAATGGCGTGCCCGGAACATCAACTCGGGAAGATCGGCGTCCCGGTAGGGCGTCACGCCGAAGTAGTAGAAAAAGGCCAACCGGTCACCGTTGCCGATATCGAAGAAGAAGTGGATGAAGTCGGGGTGATCTGCAGCGCCCCATCCCAGCGCGCAGGTGGCGTGCACAACTGGGAAGCCCAGCACATCACGGTAGAACGTGATGGTGGCGCGCGGGTCGAAGGTCGGGAAGGCGGCATGGTCGACGCCGCGGACCCGATGCTCGAGTGGGGCGTCACCGGTGGTGGATGTCATCAGCCGGCCTCCTTCGCGGACTGCGGGGGTGAGCACCACCCTAATGGGGATTAATCTTTGACGTCAAACTTTCGACGGAATGGAAAAATCAACCACGGCGATTGTCGATCCGCAGCTGGCGTTCGAGCTGATCAAGGCTGGCTCGCGCCGTCGCCAACGCCGCGAGCGGATCTGTTCCCGTGGGTTCGGATCGGAGCATGGCGACCGCGCAGTCCGACATCTGCTCGGCGATGGGCTCCGCGGGGTGATCGGGTCCGGGCTCGTACCACCACGCGACCCAATTGCACATGCCCAACACGCTCAAAGCCCCGACCCGGGCGTCCAGCGGCCGGAACTCGCCCGCGGTGATGCCGTCCTCGATGACGCCGCGAAGCTCCGCCAGTGCGAGCCGGCGCCCCTCGAGGAAGGCGTCGGCCAGTTCCGGTGGCAGCGCCGACGCGGATCGGTCGAGCAGTTGAAAACGCGTACGGTCACGGGCGCGGTCCATCACGGTCAAATAGGCGATCCGCCGCAGTCTTTCGGCGTGCCCGAGCGTTGTGTCGGCACGAATCTCCCGGGTGCGGGTCACCACCGAACTGGTCAGATCCGCGACCAGTTTGGCGAGGATCTCATCCTTGCTCTTGACGTAGTAGTAGAGCGCCTGTCGGGTGATGCCCACGGATTCGGCGATGTCGCCCAGGCTTGTTCCGGCGAACCCGCGCTGGGCGAACAATCGCGCGGCATGTTCATGGATCTGGGTTTCGATCAGCTCCCGGCGTGCCGTGGTGCGCCGCTGATTGGCGGCCTCGGCGCTGTCTTGTGCCATGTGGTGAGGTTACCGGTGCAAGTAAGGCCCCGCGGCGCAGCGCGACGGCGCTAGGAAGCCTCGATGGGTGCCGTGGCCAGGGCGCGCAGTTTCTTCTTGTCGATCTTGCCGACCTCATTGGCCTTGGGCATCTCCGACAACCACTCCAGCCGTTCGGGCCACTTGTATTTGGCGACGCCCAGGGCGTCGAGGTGATCCCGTACCTCGGGGAGGGTGAGGTGACGGGTGCCGACCAGAAATGCGCAGGCCCGCTCGCCGAGCCGGGCATCGGGTACGGCGACCAGCGCGGCTTCGGTGACATCGGGATGTGAGATCAGCAGTGCCTCGACCTCTTCGGCGTTGATCTTCTCACCGCCGCGGTTGATCAGATCCTTGATCCGGCCTTCCACCGAGTAGCACTGGTGGCCCTCGATGTCTTGGCGTACCACGAGATCTCCGGTGCGGTAGAACCCGTCGGAGGTGAACGCGCGCCGATTGTGCTCGGCGGCGTCGTAGTAGCCGCGCAGTGTGTAGGGCCCGCGGCAACACAACTCACCGGCCTGCCCGTCGGGGACCGGATCCTCAGTACCGGGCTCATATACCCGGACCTCGTCGAGCGGGGAGAGCGGTGTGCCGACGGTGTCGGCGCGTACCGATCGAGGTGCATCGCGCCGGGTCGTCAGGCACAGTCCTTCGCCCATTCCGAAGAGCTGTCCCGCCCAGACTCCGAGGCGTTCCAGTGCGGCGAAATGCGGAGCCGGCACCTTCTTCCCGCTGAGGACCACCCGGCGCAGGGCGTGCGCCTCGGCGAGACTGGGATCGAGTGTGACGTCATAGGCGGCGCCGCCGAGCACGATATCGGTGGAGCCGGTGTCCTTCAGCAGGGTGGGGATCGGGTCGTGCGGGGAGCCGAGCACGAGGGTCGCCCCGGCGGCGTGCGGCCCGTGCAGGCCGCAGATGATCCCGGCGTTGTGCATCAACGGCCCCACGAAGGCGACCCGCTCGGTGCCATCCCAGCCCAGCCAGTCGGCGTATGACGTTGCGTTGTACCAGTATTCGGCCTGCAGCCGCGGAATCACCTTCGGCACCCCGGTGGTGCCGCCGGAGAGCTGGAACACGGCGAGATCGTCGTCGGCGATAGCGTCCTGAACCTGTTCGACCAGTGCGCGGGCATCCTCGGCGGGGATGTGCGAACCGAGGTGCTCGACCGGTGTCGAATCGGCCGCGGCGGGTGCCCCGATGGTGAGGACATAGCGCAGGGTCGGGTGCCCCTGCGCCTGTTCATGGGCGAAACCGACCAGATCGAATCCGCCCGCCGGCCCGGTGGCATCCACCAGGTGGGCGACGGCCCGGGTGCGCCGGGAGATCTCGCTGATCTCGTGGCGGCGATGGAGCGACAGCGTGCAGACCGGGATCAGACCGGCCTTGAGCAGCCCGTACCAGGCGATCACCGGATAGGGTCCGTTGTGCACCTGCAGTAGCACCGGGTCGCCGGGGCGCAGACCCAGCTCCAGCGCGCCCGCGGCGAACTGATCGCTGCGGGTATCCAACTCAGCGTAACTGTATACGGTGCAACCGTATTCGAGTGCCGGGTGATTCGCCCGCAAGGTAGCCCGGTGATGGAATTCCTCGGCGATGGTGCGTGATCCCCAGAGCCCGGCCCGGCGGTATTCGTCGGCCAACGATGCGGGGTAGCGCACCAGACGGGGATCGTCCTGCTGGCTCATCGGCCGGGTCCGCTCTGAACCGAGATGAGGTCGGTCCGGGCGCTGACCAGCCCCGAGGCCAGATCGGCCAGCAATGCCGGGGGTCCGTCCACCACGATCAGCGCATCGGTCGCCGTCAACTCCAGGCGCAGCCGCTCGGCCAGGTCCAACCGGGCCAGGATGGCGTCGCGTTCGGGACTGCCGGTCAGCCGCACCCCGGTGGCGCCGCCGTGGAGTAGCGCGGCGCAGTCCGCGACGAATCGGTCCGCATCGGCGCCCCAGGTATCGGAGATGTCGGTGTGCAGGGTCATGACGGCGCCGGCCGGTCCGGCGAGCTCCGACGGGTTGACCACCCTGCTGGGGAAGACCCGCCCCGAATGGGTAAGCGGCTGGGCGACAACCCAGTCCACCACCGATGTGCCGTCCGGTGGCATACCTGCCCCGTATTCGGTCAGGGCGGGCGCGACGATGTCGGGGGCGGTCTTCGTGAAAGCCTCGAGCGGGACGTTTCCCGCGCGACTGACGAACGACATCGCCAACTTCTCGGGGCTGAAATCGAGCCTTCGCGGATAGGACTCCCACCACAGTTGGCTGCGATCGGCGAGCTGTTGTAGGCGATTCACCGTCGGCGTACGGGTGGCCTGATAGCGGGCGAATGCGTCGGTCAGGTCCGCCGGCGCCGCGGAGGTCATGGCGGTCAAGGCTTCGCAGAGGGCGATCGCGTCCTCCATCGCGAGCTTGGTCCCGGAACCGATCGAGTAGTGCGCGGTATGCGCGGCGTCTCCGACCATCACCACATTTCCGGTGTACCAGCTCTGGCAGCGCACGGTGCGAAATCGGTTCCAGCGACTTCGGTTTCCGAGCAGTCGGTGTCCGCCCAGCTGCTCGGTGAAGATCGCCTCCAGATACGCGATGGCGGTGTGATCGGACTGGTCGGCTTCGACGGTGGCCGAGGCGGTCTCAAGTCCCGCTGCCTGCCAGGTGGCCTCGTCGGTCTCCACCAGGAAGGTGCTGCGGTCGGCGGCGTACGGGTAGGCATGACAGGTGAATGTGCCGAACTCGGTGGCGACCGGGGCGAACAACGCATCGGACAGGGCGAAATCGGTTCCGCACCAGAGGTAACGTTGCCGGCCTTCGGTGATCGTCACGCCCAGTTCGTCGGCAAGTGCCCGGCGGGTGGCGCTGCCCCCGCCGTCGGCCGCGACGATGATGTCGGCGTCGACGTCGTGATGGTGCCGGGGCGCTCCGATGTGCATGCGGACCCCGATGGACTCGGCGTGGTCGCAGAGGATCTGCAACAGCGTCGAGCGAGCGATGGCCAGGGTCTCCTGACCGTCGAGGCGGATCATGCCGCGGTGGGTGTACATCCTGCTGCCGTGGCCGCGATGCGCGGCGCCGACGATCGCAGCGAGCGTGTCCGGGTCGGACTGCGCCAGGTTGCGCTGCGTCGACAGGCTCAACCCGACCCCGAAGCCGAAGGTGTCGGTGGGATCGAACTGCTCGTAGAGTGAGATCTCCCAACCCGGCCGCGCCAGTTTGAGCAGGCGCGCCGTATACAGGCCCGCCGGCCCGCCGCCGAGTACGGCGACCCGGCGGACGGCCTGCGAGCCGAGTGTGGATGTCACGCTCGTACCCTCACGCGCCGACTTTCGCGGCCAGTGCCGTGCGGTCGAGCAGGCTGCCTCGGCGCCACACCGCCGCAATGGACAAGGAGTCGGTGATCGATGCGGTCGGGTCACCGTCGATGAGCACCAGATCGGCCTGCAGTCCCTGACGCACCCGGCCGCGGTCGGTGAGGCCGAAGCTGTCGGCGGGTACCGAGGTGGCGGCCCGCAGCGCGTCGACCGGTGACAGTCCCGCTGCCACCAGCAGGTCCAACTCGGCATGCAGGCTGGCACCGTGCGCGGTACCCAGCACGCCCACGTCGGCGGCGTCGGTGCCGGCAAGTATCCGAACTCCGGCCTCGTGCAGTCGTCCGGTGGCCTGACTTGCGTTGGCGAGGCTGCTGGGTGAGCCGAATTGCCAGCACTGACACATATTGTTGCGCCAATCGGCGGGAATCAGGCCCTCGGTGCGGGGATCGTGGGCCACCGCCTCGCCGGTGATATCGCCGGCCATCGAACCCATCGTGCACAGGGTGGGAACCACGAATACACCGGATTGCACGATCTGCTCGATGATCTCGTCGTCGGCGGGGCGATCGATGAACATGTGCACCAGCCCGTCGACACCCGCGGCCACCGCCTGGGCGGCGCCGTCCCGGCTCGTCGCGTGGGCCACCGCCAGTAGTGCGTGCTTGTGGGCTTCGTCGACGATGGCGGCGGCCATGTCCTGGGTCAGGCTCGGCGAGGCATGCCCGATCGCGGTGCCGTCGTCGATCAACAGCTTGATGAAATCGGCGCCCTCGGCGATGCGCGCCTCAACGAAATCCGCGGCGTCGGCCGCGGTGGACACCACCGGAAACTGCTCCCGGAACGACAGGCCGATCAGCATCGACGGGTGCCCGCCCAGCACCGTCGCCCCGGTGGAGGCCGAACGGATGTCGGCGACGTCGTCGCGGGTGCGGGCCTGCTCGCGCTGATCACCGATCCGCTCCGGATCGGTGAACATGTCCAGTTCGGTGGTCACCCCGAACAGGATCGCCAGTTCCAGCGCCGGCGACCTCGGATGGGTGTGAGCGTCGATCAGGCCGGGTAGCAGGGTCTTGCCCGATCCGTCGATCCGCTGCTGGTCCGACAGATCCGCCGCCGGCAGATCCGGGCCGACCGCGGCGATCGAACCGTCGCGCACCAGCACCGAAGTCCGATCGGCGACATCATCGCCGTCGAACAGTCGGACGTCGTGGACCAAGAAATCACCTGCACCCACGTGACACTCCCTTCGCCGCCGAACATATTACTTTGCGTAATCGTCGATAATTTTGCATTATTGACGAGACGTGTCAAGCATTCGGGCGGAGGAACGACGATGGGTCAGCGCAGTGCCCTGATCACCGGTGGTTCTGCGGGCATCGGATTCGCCATCGCGCAGGCGCTGGTCCGGGAGGGCTGGGCGGTCACACTTGCCGCCCGCGACCCCGACAAGCTCGCCGCCGCGGCGGCCTCGCTCGATGCGTCCGAGGTCAATACGGTCGCGGTGAATCTGGCCAAGGATGACGCCGTCGACGTGGCGATCGGGGCGCACCTGGACCGATTCGGCGGACTGGACCTGCTGGTCAACAATGCCGGCATGGGCTCGGTCGGATCTATCGGCGACAAACCGGCCAAGGCGCTCGACCTGGAGCTCGCCATCAATTTCCGCAGCGCCTATCTGATGATCCAGGCTGCGATTCCGGCGCTGCGCCGAGCCGCGGCCGAACGTGGCAAAGCGCACATCATCAACGTCAGTTCCCTTGTGGCGCTGGTAAACCCACCGAACGGCTCGGTCTACGCCGCCACCAAGGCAGCGCTGGTATCGCTGAGTCGCAGCGCGCATGCGGAACTGAGTCGCCACGGGATACACGTGACGGCGCTGCTGCCCGGCTTCGTGGACACTCCGGGAACGGCATGGACCGGACCATCGGTCCGCGACCAGATGCTGCCGGCCTCCGATATGGCCGAAGCCGTGCTGTTCTTGCTGCGCACCTCGGCGCGCTGCTTCGTCCCGGAGATCATCATGACCAACGCGGGGCCGTCGATCTACCACTCACTCGTCGACTGGGACTCCGCCGCCACCTGAGGCCGAAGCAGGCCACCACATTTCGTCACTGAAAATGCACCAACCCGTCATACGGTGCTTGCCTCAACGCTGCCCGGCCGCGCCACAGTGCAGATGTGAGCACTGGTTCTGTTCTCATCGCCCCCGACCCGAAGCCCACCTCTCCCGCCTCCGGGACCGACACCCCGCGCTATTCGCTGTTGCTGTCCACCGACGCCGACTTGATCGAAGCCGCGCAGCGGCTGCGTTACGAGGTGTTCAGCACCGAGCCGGGATTCACCCTGCCGCCGTCGGCCGACGGCCGTGACGCCGACCGATTCGACCAGTACTGCGACCACCTGCTGGTGCGCGACGACAACTCCGGTGCACTGGTCGGCTGCTACCGGATGCTCCCGCCCACCGGTGCCATCGCCGCCGGAGGCCTTTACAGCGCAAGCGAATTCGACCTCCATGCGCTCGACCCGCTGCGGCCGTCGCTGGTCGAGATGGGCCGCGCGGTGGTCCGCCCGGGCCACCGCAACGGGGCCGTCGTGCTGTTGATGTGGGCCGGAATCCTGGCCTACCTGGACCGCTACGAATACGACTACGTCACCGGCTGCGTATCGGTGCCCGTTCACGGTGAAGGCGCACCCGGCAGCCAGATCCGCGGCGTCCGCGACTTCGTGCAGCGTCGTCACGCGTCGCCGTACCGGGTGACCCCGTATCGGCCGCTGGTGCTCGACGGGGTGTCCCTCGACGAGATCACCCCGCCGGCCCGCCCGACCGTTCCGCCGCTGCTGCGCGGCTACCTGCGGCTTGGCGCGCGGATCTGCGGCGAACCGGCCCACGACCCCGACTTCGGGGTGGCGGACTTCCCGGCTCTGTTGAGCCGAAGCGCAGCTGACACCCGCTACCTGCACCGCCTGCGTTCGGTGGCCGCGGCAGCCGATATCACCGCGGACGCGTGAACCAAGAGGTCGTCAACGCCTGGGCGCCGCGGGCATCCTGCACGCCGGCGTGTGTGCCCACCGATGTCGAGCGGCTGTCCCCGGCAGAGGTGGCCCTGCGGCTGGCCCTGGTGATCCTGCTGCTGCCGGTGTTGCCGTTGCTGGCCTTGCCGATACCGGGCCGGGCCCGGTTTCAGCGCGGCGGCTGTCGGCTGGTGTTGCGCTGTTTCGGAGTGCGGGTGATGACCACCGGCGCACCGGTGCGCAACCTGCGCGGCATGCTCGTGGTCAGCGCCCACATGTCCTGGCTGGACGTGTTCGTCGTCGGTGCGGTGTGCCCGGGCGTGTTCGTGGCACGCGCCGATCTGATCAGTTGGCCCGGCATCGGGGCGTTGGCCCGCCTGATGAGGATCATCCCGATCGATCGGGGCAACCTGCGCCGGCTGCCGGCCGTGGTCGACACGGTGGCGGAGCGGCTGCGGTCCGGCCGTACCGTGGTGGCGTTCCCGGAGGGCACCACCTGGTGCGGACGCACCCACGGCCGGTTCTATCCGGCGCTGTTCCAGGCCGCCGTCGACGCGGCGCGGCCGGTGCAGCCGTTGCGGCTCACCTACCACCACCGGGACGGCTCGCCGTCCACGCTGCCGGCCTTCGTGGGTGATGACACCCTGCTGGCCTCGATGCGGCGGCTGATCACCGCACGCCGTGTTGTTGCCCACGTCCACGTCGCGTCCCTGCAGTTGCCGGGGACGGACCGGCGTGCGCTGGCGGCCCGTTGTCAGGCCCTGGTGGGTTGCCGGGCGGGTTGCCGGGTGCGGCCGAACCGGCAGGCCTGCGTCTTCTGCTGACGCCGGGCCTCCGGGGTGACGTGGGGAGCCCGGTATTCTGGGCGGGTCATGGTCTATCTGGATCACGCAGCCACCACCCCGATGTACCCCGAGGCCATCGAGGCGATGACGGCTGCGATGGGCAGTGTCGGCAACGCGTCGTCGCTGCACGCCGCCGGCCGCTCCGCGCGTCGCCGGATGGAGGAGTCCCGGGAGTCCATCGCCGCCCAGCTGGGTGCGCGCCCGTCGGAGGTGGTCTTCACCGCCGGCGGAACCGACGGCGACAACCTGGCGATCAAGGGCATCTACTGGGCTCGCCGCGACGCCGATGGGCGCCGGCGCCGGATCATCACCACCGAGGTCGAGCATCACGCGGTGCTGGACTCGGTCAACTGGCTCGCCGAGCACGAAGGCGCCGAGATCACCTGGCTGCCCACCGAGACCGACGGCTCGGTGTCACCGGCTGCACTGCGGGAAGCCCTGCGTGACTCCGATGACGTCGCGCTGGTGTCGGTGATGTGGGCCAACAATGAGGTCGGCACCGTGCTTCCGGTCACCGAACTCGCGTCGGTCGCAGCCGAATTCGGGGTGCCGATGCATTCGGATGCGGTGCAGGCCGTCGGGGCGCTGCCGGTCGACTTCGGCGCCAGCGGGCTGTCGGCACTGACCCTGACCGCACACAAGTTCGGCGGTCCCGGCGGGGTAGGTGCGTTGCTGGTGCGGCGGGATGTGACGTGTGTTCCGCTGGCGCACGGCGGCGGTCAGGAACGCGACATCCGTTCCGGCACGCCCGATGTCGCGGGCGCTGTGGGGATGGCCGCCGCGCTGGAGATCGCAGTGGGTTCGCGCGAGGTCACCTCTGATCGGGTTGCGGCGCTGCGTGACCGGCTCATCGACGGGGTGCTGGCGAGCATCTCCGACACCTGTGTCAACGGCTCGCGCACCGAGCGACTGCCCGGCAACGCACACTTCACCTTCGCCGGCTGCGAGGGCGATTCACTGCTGATGCTGCTGGACGCCAACGGCGTCGAGTGCTCCACCGGCTCGGCGTGTACCGCCGGGGTGGCGCGGCCGTCGCACGTGCTGATGGCGATGGGCGCCGACCCGGTTGCCGCTCGAGGGTCGTTGCGACTGTCGTTGGGGCACACCAGCGTCGACGACGACGTCGACGCGGTGCTGGCGGTGCTGCCCGGCGCGGTGGACCGGGCTCGCCAAGCCATGCTGGCCGCCGCGGGAGTGAGCGCGATGAGGGTGGCTCGATGAAGGTCGTAGCCGCGATGAGCGGCGGAGTGGATTCGTCGGTCGCGGCGGCCCGCATGGTCGACGCCGGACACGACGTGGTCGGTGTGCATCTGGCGCTGTCGCGCAACCCGGGCACGCTGCGCACCGGCTCGCGGGGATGCTGCTCGCGGGAGGATTCCGACGACGCCCGCCGGGTCGCCGATGTGCTCGGCATCCCGTTCTACGTGTGGGACTTCTCCGAGCAGTTCCAGGAGGAGGTCATCGACGACTTCGTCGCGTCCTATGCGCGCGGCGAGACCCCGAACCCGTGCGTGCGGTGCAACGAGAAGATCAAGTTCTCCGCGGTGGCCGCCCGAGCCCTGGCGCTCGGCTTCGACATGGTGGCCACCGGCCACTACGCCCGGCTGACCGACGGTCGGCTGCGCCGCGCGGTGGACGCCGACAAGGACCAGTCCTACGTGCTGGCGGTGCTGACCGCCGAACAGTTGAGCCACGCCGCGTTCCCGATCGGAGACACTCCCAAGCCGGAGATCCGTGCCGAGGCTGCCGAGCGCGGCCTGGCGGTGGCGAGCAAGCCCGACAGTCACGACATCTGCTTCATCCCCACCGGGGACACCCGCACCTTCCTGGGCAGCCACATCGGGGTGCGGCCCGGGGCCGTGGTCGACGCGGGCGGGTCGGTGCTGGCCGAGCACGACGGTGTGCACGGCTTCACCATCGGCCAGCGCAAGGGCCTGGGTATCGCCGGTCCGGGCCCGGACGGACAACCGCGGTATGTGACCGGTATCGACGCCACCAGTGGCACCGTCACCGTCGGCGCGGCAGGTGACCTGGATGTGTTGGCCCTGACCGGGCGTAAGCCGGTGTTCACCTCGGGAAGCGCCTGGAGCGGGCCCGTCGAATGTGAAGTGCAGGTGCGCGCCCACGGCGAGACCGTCGGCGCGGTGGCCGAACTGGTCGGCGACGAGCTGACGGTGCGGCTGCATGAGCCGCTGCGCGGCGTGGCTCGCGGCCAGACCCTGGCCTGCTACCGCCCCGATGCGCAAGGCGATGAGGTGATCGCCAGCGCGACGATCTCGGACACCTCGGCCCGGCTCTAACCCAACACACACGGGGGAGTGAGCATGGCGGACTGGCCCGAAGAGTTGAGCTCGATCGGCGCCGTCCGTTTTGCTCGACGCTCGCCCAACTTCACTGCGGCGGTTGCGTTCTACCGCGACTTGGTCGGATTGCCGCTGTATGCGACGTTCACCGGAAGCTACGGCAGCAACGGTGCGATATTCGGCCTGCCGGGCTCGGCTCTCACCCTCGAAATCGTCGAAGCTGCGCACGGCGTAGCGGTGGACACACATGAACAGCTGTGCCTCTACTTTCCCGACGAGACGGCACGGGACGCGGCGACGAGGCGTCTTCGGGCCGCGGGTGTCGCGGCGGTCGAGCCCCACCCCTATTGGGCGGCAACCGGCGCCGAGACGTATCGCGACCCGGACGGTCGCGAGGTTGTTTTCGCCCCCTTCGTGTTCGGGGTCAACGAACCCGAGGCCGGTGGCGTCTCCGGCTCCCATTGGGTCAGGCGCGACGACTGAGACGTAGCGGCCGTGGACCGATCCCTAGCCGGGGATCCCGGCCGCCATGTTGACCAGCACCAGGTCGGCGATCGACTCCGAGAAGCCGCAGTGGGTGACCTCCAGCAGGGCCACCGACTTGAGCCGGTAGGAGCGGCCGCAATCGCCGGGGCGGGTGTGCAGGGTCTGCTCGTCGGCGGTCCAGTCGCCGACTAGCCCGGGTCCGGCCGGACTGTCGCCGCACTCGGCGACGGTGCCCATCAGGGCGTCGAAGGCGCCCCGGGCGGCATCGGGGTCGGGGTAAACGGTCACTCCCTCGGAGATCAGCCCGCGCTTGGGCGGGTACTGGTAGGTGGTCTTGCGGAACTGGGTGAACCCGGTGCCGACCACCGCGGTCTCGGCGTAGACGAACCGGCACGGCGGCGGGACGGTCGCGGCCAGTTCGTCGATGTCCACCGGCGCACTCGATTCCATGGTGGGGATGATGGTCAGCTCTTCTCCGGCGCCGACAATGGCGCGCAGCCGCGGCGTGTCGAGCATGATCCGGGCGGCGTTGACGGTGCCGTCCGGCGTCGGCGGTGTGATGGGTGGCAGTGCTTCCCCGCCGACCAGGCGGGTGCAGCCGACCGCGGCAGACAATGCGGCGCAGACCGCCGCCAACCGCAGTGTCTTCACGCCTCGAAGGCTAACCCGCCGTATCGCGGCGCTACCCCTGTTCAATACGGTTGGCCGGTGAGTGCTTTCGCCACCGGGACCGGACTGGGGTCGTGGCCGGGAACATCCGCGCGCCAGGCCGCCGAGGTGGTCGTCGGTGAGCTGGGCGGCGGCCTGGCCCATCTGGTCGAGTTGCCGGCCCGTGGGGTGGGTGCGGACCTGGTCGGCCGGGCCGGCGCGCTGCTGGTCGACATCGCCATCGACACCGCCCCGCGCGGCTACCGGCTGTCGGTGCGCCCGGGCGCGGTCACTCGGCGTGCGGTCAGCCTGCTCGGCGAGGACACCGACGCTCTCGAGGAGGCCTGGGAGGTCGCCGGCCTGCGGGGGAGCGGACACCCGGTCAAGCTGCAGGGGCCCGGACCGCTGACCCTGGCCGCGGAGCTGGAGTTGGCGAACGGCCACCGGGCCATCACCGACCCCGGCGCGGTGCGGGATTTGGCCGCCTCGCTGGGCGAGGGTCTGCGGGTGCGCCGGGCCGATCTGTCCCGGCGCCTGGACACCCCGGTGGTGGTGCAGCTCGACGAGCCGTCGCTGGGCGCCGCGGTGGCCGGCCGGCTGGCCGGAGTCACCGTGTTGAGTCCGGTGCCCGCGATCGACGAGGCAGTGGCCACCGCGCTGCTCGACGGGTGTGCCGAAGCGGTGGGCGGGGAAGTGCTGGTGCACAGCTGCGCCTCGGAGCTGCCGTGGGGTGTGTTGCAGCGCAGCAAGATCCCGGCCGTGGCGGTGGACTGCACCGCGTTGGAGTCGGGGGACTACGACCAGATCGGTGCGTTCATCGACTCGGGCCGCACCGTGGTGCTGGGGCTGGTGCCGGCGCTTGCTCCGGCGCGGCACCCGTCGATGGAGGAACTCGCGGCCGCGGCGGCCGCGATCACCGACCGGATCGGGTTCGCGCGCTCGGTGCTGGCTGAGCGGGTCGGCATCAGCCCGGTCTGCGGGATGGCCGGTGCCACCGCGGCGTGGGCGCGCACCGCGGTCGGCCTGGTGCGGCGGGCGGGCGAGGTGCTGGCGGAGGACCCGACGGTGGTCTGAGAACGCAACCAAACAGTTGCGCATCGACCCGACGCCTGCTCTACTGATACGCAACCAGGAGGTTGCGTATGAGTGCCGATCGTATCGAGAAGCAGGTCGTATTGCGGGCATCGCTGGACCGGGTCTGGCGGGCGATCAGCGACTCGGCGGAATTCGGGCAGTGGTTCGGCGTCCGGTTCGACGGCCCGTTCGTCGCCGGAACCGCGGTGAGCGGGACGATCAGTCCGACGACCGTCGACGCCGACGTCGCGCGGCTGCAGGAACCGCACGCCGGAAACCGGGCGACCTGGCACATCGTCGCCGTCGAACCGCCGCGGCGCTTCGCCTACCGCTGGCACCCCTTCGCGGTGGATGCCGATGTGCAGGACGAACCGATGACGCTGGTCGAGTTCACCCTCGCCGAAACGCCCGACGGGGTGCTGCTCACCATCGTCGAGAGTGGATTCGACGCGCTGCCCGCATCACGGCGGTCGAGCGCGTTCGAGGCGAACTCCGGCGGCTGGGCACATCAGGTCGAACTGGTGCGCAAGTACCTGGTGCCGGGCCGGCCGGCGTGACGGCTCCGGTCTTCGACGCGCTCGGCGACCCCAATCGTCTCCGCATCGTCAACCGGCTGTGTGAGGGCGGCCCCTGTTCGACGTCCCAACTCGCCCAGGTGATTCCGGTGACACGTCAGGCCGCCGCCAAACATCTGCAACTGCTGGAGGCGGTCGGTCTGGTCAGCAGCACCCGCCGGGGCCGGGAACGCATCTGGCAGGTGCAGGCCCGGCCGCTGGCCGAAGCCGGTGACTACCTTGCCGTCCTGTCACGACGCTGGGACGCCACGATCGGCCGGTTGCGCGCCCACGTCGAAGGCGGGTCATAGCCCGTCGAGCCTGCGGATCAACCGCACCGGCGCGGTCAGCCGAAACGATGCGTCGACCAGCTCACCCACCTCGTCCCAATCCACCGGTGCGGCACCGAAATCGAGTCCCAGCCACCCGGCCGGTCCCAGGTACATCGGATAGAAGAACCGGCTGTCCTGGCCGAGTGCACGTCGCTCGGACTCGTCGACCTTGACCAGCAGCGAGTGCGGGTAGGGCACCATCGTGCCGTCGGCCTTGGCGTTGCCGCCGTAGATCGCGAACATCTTGGGGACGCAGAACACCGGGCGCCCGTGGGAGATCTTCTCGAACGCCTCGGGAAACCTCAGCGCGATGCGGCGCAGCTCGGCCAGACCCGGGTCGTCGTCGCGATACATGATCGGGTGCGGCACCGTCCCAGGCTAACCAGGGGCCTCAGCCGTTCGTGATCATCGTCACCGCGATTGCCGCCAGCACCATGCCGACGACCTGCCAACGATGTACCCGCTCCCGCAGCACCACGACCGCCAGCACCACCGTGGCCGCCGGATACAGCGAGATCAGCACGCTGCCCAACGAGAGCAGCGAGGTGTGCAGCGTCAGCACCATCGTCACGTTGGCCGCGGTGTCCAGTACGCCGGCGATCAACGCCAACCGCAGTGGGAATCCCGAGGGTGGTGTCGCGTTGCGGGTGGCCGCCGCCACGCCCACCACCAGAACGGTCGCGGCGGCCCGGGCGAACAACAGTGGCCACAGCCGCGACTGGACTTCGGTGTGGTCGATGCACACGAAATTGAGCCCGAGGGCGACCCCCGAGCCGATCGTCAGCCACGCCACTTTGCGGGTGAAGCGCAGCGGCTGGGAGTCCGCGTCGGTGGCTTCCCGGCTGATCAGGACCACCGCCGTCAGCGCCACCGCGATGCCCACCATGGCGATCGTGCTCAGGTGCTCACCGGAGAACAGCCCGAATCCGACCGGGACCGAGGCGTCGACCAGCGCGGCCAGCGGCGACACCACCGATATCGGCCCGGAGCCCAGTGCCGAGAAGAACCACCAGATACCGATCGCCTGGCTGATTCCGCCCAGCGCACCGTAGATCGCCGCGTTCGGTGTCACCGATCCGCCGGACATCGCGGCCAGGCCACCGATCAGCAGCATCGAGACCGGTGTGGAGATCATGATCACGCGCAGGGCGGCGACCTGGCGGGCGGCGACCCCGCCGACGAAGTCGGTGACCCCGAAACTGGCTGCTGACAGCAATGCCAGTGAGGGGCTTGAGGTCGGGCTGATCAGGTCACGCCCTTGATTGACCGCCGTGCCGCCATGCTCGCTCGTTCCCCTGTCAGATGTGAGTTAACCCGCGGTGTTGAGCAAGCTCTCATGCATCACGATGGCTTACGCATAGCGCACATTAATCAGCGTTGGTGTACGCACAGTAAACGGTTTACTTCGGTTCGGGCATTTACCAGCTGGCCAACGCCCCAAAGCGACAAAAATCACTCTGCGCCCAAATCCGAGCCAGATGCAACCCGATAGCCTGCGGGGGTGAATCCAGCGGAGGACAGCCTCACCCCGGACGTCCGGAGGCAGTGGCACGATCTGGCCGATGAGGTGCGCGAACACCAGTTCCGCTACTACGTCAAGGATGCGCCGATCATCACCGACGGCGACTTCGACGAGCTGTTCAACCGGCTGCTCGCGCTGGAGGGCGCCCACCCGGAACTGCGCACGGCCGACTCGCCCACCCAACTGGTCGGCGGCGCCGGGTTCACCACCGACTTCGCGCCCGCCGAACACCTGGAGCGGATGCTGTCGCTGGAAGACGTGTTCTCGCCCGATGAGCTGATGGCCTGGGCGGGCCGGGTGCGCGGTGAGATCGGCGGTGACACCGCCTACCTGTGTGAGCTCAAGATCGACGGGGTGGCGCTCGGGCTGGTCTATCGCAACGGCCGGCTGGCCAGCGGGGCCACCCGCGGCGACGGCCGGGTCGGCGAAGACGTGACACTCAACGCCCGCACGATCACCGGCATCCCGGAATTCCTCAACACCGGCACCGAGTACCCGGTGCCGGAGGTGCTGGAAGTGCGGGGCGAGGTCTACTACCGGCTGGAGGATTTCGAGGCCCTCAACGCCGGCCTGGTCGCCGAGGGCAAGCCGCCGTTCGCCAACCCCCGCAACAGTGCGGCCGGATCGCTGCGCCAGAAGAACCCGGCCATCACCGCGCGGCGCAACCTACACATGATCTGCCACGGGCTGGGATACACCGAGGGTTTCAATCCGGCCACCCTGCACGACGCCTACCTGGCGATGAAGGCATGGGGGCTGCCGGTTTCCACCCACACCGCCCGGGTCGAGGGCATCGACGCGGCCGCCGAACGCATCACCTACTGGGGCGAGCACCGCCACGACGTCGAGCACGAAATCGACGGTGTCGTCATCAAAGTCGACGATCGGACGCTGCAACGCCGGCTCGGGGCCACCTCGCGGGTGCCGCGCTGGGCGGTGGCCTACAAGTACCCGCCGGAGGAGGCACAGACCACACTGCTCGACATCCGGGTCAGCGTCGGCCGGACCGGGCGGGTCACCCCGTTCGCCTACATGACCCCGGTCAAGGTCGCCGGATCCACGGTCGGGCTGGCCACCCTGCACAACGCCTCAGAGGTCCAGCGCAAGGGCGTGCTGATCGGCGACACCGTGGTGATCCGCAAGGCCGGTGACGTGATCCCCGAAGTACTTGGACCCGTGGTCGAGCTGCGTGACGGCAGCGAACGCGAGTTCGTCATGCCGACCCACTGCCCCGAATGCGGCACCCTGCTGGCGCCGGCCAAGGAGGCCGACGTCGATATCCGGTGCCCCAATTCCCGATCCTGCCCGGCTCAGCTGCGCGAGCGGGTGTTCCACGTCGCCGGCCGTGGCGCCTTCGACATCGAGGCCCTGGGTTATGAGGCGGCGACCGCGCTGCTGGGCGCCGGGGTGATCACCGATGAGGGGGATCTGTTCACGCTCACCGAGGACGACCTGCTGCGCACCGAGCTGTTCACCACCAAAGACGGCGTGCTGTCCAAGAACGGCGCGCAACTGCTGGCCAACCTCGACAAGGCCAAGGCCCAGCCGTTGTGGCGGGTGCTGGTGGCGCTGTCGATCCGGCACGTCGGACCGACCGCGGCCCGCGCGCTGGCAACCGAATTCGGCAGCCTGGACGCGATCACCGCGGCGTCCACCGAGCAGCTGGCCGCCGTCGAGGGCGTCGGGCCGACCATCGCCGCCGCGGTCACCGAATGGTTCGACGTCGACTGGCGCCGCGCCATCGTGGACAAGTGGCGTGCGGCCGGGGTGCGGATGGCCGACGAACGTGACGCGAGCATCGAGCGGACGCTGGAGGGGCTGAGCATCGTGGTCACCGGCTCGCTGACCGGATTCTCCCGGGACGAGGCCAAGGAGGCCATCATCGCCCGCGGCGGCCGTGCGGCCGGCTCGGTGTCGAAGAAGACCGCCTACGTGGTGGCCGGCGATGCACCCGGCTCGAAGTACGACAAGGCCGTCGAGCTCGGGGTGCCGATCCTCGACGAGGACGGCTTCACCAGGTTGCTGGCCGAGGGGCCGGCCCCCGAAGCCGGCGAAGATTCGGACGACGAACCGGCGGATTAGCGCAGCAGGGTCGCCACGATGCCGGCCAGATAGCCCAGCCGCAGCACTTCGGCGGGCAGGAACGCCGGACCACCGGTGCGGCCCAACACAATCGCGGTGTTCGGGTTGCCCAGCGGGGCGGCCACCAACGCGGTGTCCATCTCGCGCCACACCGCCGGCACCCAGTCGGCGGTGTTGTCCAGGGCGGTGGCGTGCTCGATCGGCAACCACGGCACCGCGACCACCTCGGTCTCGGGCGTGCCCGGGCTGCCGGCGAGCCGGCGGAAGGCTCCGTCGGACCCCTCGGCGCGCAGCACGGTGCACCAGCTGACCCGCAACACCCGGGGCGCCTCGTCGGTCAGCTTCTGCAGCTTGGCCTGGCGGTTGCCGGCCGCCGCGACATGATCGATGAGTTCGAGCTCACGGTGCGCCTCGAGCAGACCGGTGTGGGGACGCACACTGAGCACCCGTACACCCTCGAGCCGCTCGGCGGCGGTGATCAGGACATCCGGCATCGACCCGGGAGGCAACTCGACTACCAGATCGTCGATCGCCGAGCCCTGCCCGCGGTCGACAACGTCCAGCGACAGGATGTCGGCCCGCACCGAGCCGAGTGCCACCGCCAGCGAGCCGAGGCTGCCGGGGCGGTCGTCGAGTTCGACGCGAAGCAGGTACGAAGGCACAGGAAAACTGTCCCACAGCCGGGCGACTAGGCTTTGCACCCGTGTCCCAGATCTCCCGTGACGACGTAGCTCACCTGGCCCGGTTGGCCCGGCTGGCCCTGACCGACGCCGAGTTGGACGGCTTCGCAGGCCAGCTCGATGCGATCCTGACCCATGTCAGCACGATTCAGGCTGTCGACGTCACCGGCGTCGAGGCGACCGACAACCCGCTCAAGGCCGTCAACGTGACCCGAGCCGACGAGATCGTGCCCTGTCTGACCCAGCAGCAGGCGCTCGCCGCAGCCCCCCGAGCCGAAGAAGGCCGCTTCGCGGTCCCGCAGATCCTGGGGGAGAGCCAGTGAGTGAGCTGATCCGATCCGACGCGGCCACCCTGGCGGCCAAGATCGCCGCCCGCGAGGTGTCCTCGGTCGAGGTCACCCGCGCGCACCTCGAACAGATCGCGGCCACCGACGACCGGTACCGGGCGTTCCTGTATGTCGGCGCCGACGAGGCCTTGGCCGCAGCCGAAGCCGCCGACAAGGCGATCGCCGCCGGCGAGGCACCGTCGCCGCTGGCCGGGGTCCCGCTGGCCCTCAAGGACGTGTTCACCACCGTCGACGCGCCCACCACCTGCGGATCGAAGATCCTGGAAGGGTGGCAGGCACCCTACGACGCGACCGTCACCGCGCGGCTGCGCGCGGCCGGCATCCCGATCCTGGGCAAGACCAACATGGACGAGTTCGCGATGGGCTCGTCGACGGAGAACTCCGCCTACGGCCCGACCCGCAACCCGTGGGATGTCGAGCGGGTGCCGGGCGGCTCCGGCGGCGGCAGTGCCGCGGCGCTGGCGGCGTTCCAGGCGCCACTGGCCATCGGCACCGACACCGGCGGCTCGATTCGCCAGCCGGCCGCGCTGACCGCCACCGTCGGCGTCAAACCCACCTACGGCACCGTGAGCCGCTACGGGTTGGTGGCGTGTGCGTCGTCGCTGGACCAGGGCGGACCGTGCGCGCGCACCGTGGCCGACACCGCGCTGCTGCACTCGGTGATCGCCGGCTACGACCCGCGCGACTCCACCTCACTGGACGTACCGGTGCCCGACGTCGTCGGCGCCGCGCGCGCCGGGGCCAGCGGGGACCTGTCGGGTGTGCGGATCGGCGTGGTTCGCCAGCTGCACAGCGGCGAGGGCTACCAGCCGGGCGTGCTGGCGTCGTTCAACGCCGCGGTCGATCAGCTGAAGGCGTTGGGCGCGCAGATCTCCGAGGTGGACTGCCCGCACTTCGACTACTCGCTGAGCGCCTACTACCTGATCCTGCCCTCGGAGGTGTCGTCCAATCTGGCCCGCTTCGATGCGATGCGTTTCGGGCTGCGGGTCGGCGACGACGGCACCCACAGCGCCGAGGAGGTGATGGCGTTGACCCGGGCGGCCGGCTTCGGTCCTGAGGTCAAGCGCCGCATCATGCTCGGCACCTACGCGCTGTCGGCCGGCTACTACGACGCCTACTACAACCAGGCCCAGAAGGTGCGCACGCTGATCGCGCGCGACCTCGACGAGGCGTACAAGTCCGTCGATGTGCTGATCTCGCCGACGACGCCCACCACGGCGTTCCGGCTGGGGGAGAAGGTCGACGACCCGCTGGCGATGTACCTGTTCGACCTGTGCACCCTGCCGCTGAACCTGGCCGGGCACTGCGGCATGTCGGTGCCGTCCGGGCTGTCCGGCGACGACGGGCTGCCGGTCGGCTTGCAGATCATGGCGCCGGCACTGGCCGACGACCGGCTCTACCGGGTGGGCGCCGCCTACGAAGCCGCCCGCGGGGAGATGGCCGCCGCGATCTGACCCACGGCGGTGCCGTTCCCGGCAAGATGGGCACCATGCGGATCGGAGTCCTCACCGGCGGCGGCGACTGCCCCGGCTTGAACGCCGTCATCCGGGCAGTGGTGCGCACCTGCGACTCCCGCTACGGCTCAACAGTGGTCGGATTCCAGGACGGTTGGCGCGGCCTGTTGGAGAACCGGCGAATCCAGCTGGCCAACGACGACCGCAACGATCGGTTGCTGGCCAAGGGCGGCACCATGCTCGGCACCGCCCGGGTGAATCCGGACAAGTTGCGCGCCGGCCTCGACCAGGTCAAGGCGACCCTCGACGACAACGGCATCGATGTGCTCATCCCGATCGGTGGGGAGGGCACTCTGACCGCCGCGCACTGGCTGTCGCAGGAGAACGTCCCGGTGGTCGGGGTGCCGAAGACCATCGACAACGACATCGATTGCACCGACGTCACTTTCGGCCATGACACCGCCCTGCAAGTGGCCACCGAGGCCATCGACCGGCTGCATTCCACCGCTGAATCGCACCAGCGCGTGATGTTGGTTGAGGTGATGGGCCGCCACGCCGGGTGGATCGCGCTGAACGCCGGCCTGGCGTCCGGTGCGCATATGACGCTGATCCCCGAGCAGCCCTTCGATGTCGAGGAAGTGTGCCGGCTGGTCAAACAGCGCTTCCAGCACGGTTCGTCGCACTTCATCTGCGTGGTGGCCGAAGGAGCCAAGCCCGCTGCCGGATCGATGGAGCTGCGGGCCGGTGGCGTCGACGAGTTCGGCCACGAGCGGTTCACCGGGGTCGCCGCGCAGTTGGCGGTCGAGATCGAGCGGCGGGTCAAGAAAGAGGTGCGCACCACCGTGCTCGGGCATGTGCAGCGCGGTGGCACCCCGACCGCCTACGACCGGGTGCTGGCCACCCGGTTCGGCGTCAACGCCGCCGACGCGGCGCACGCCGGCGAGTACGGGATGATGGTGTCGCTGCGCGGCCAGGAGATCGGTCGCGTGGCGCTGGCCGACGCGGTGCGCCAACTCAAGGTGGTGCCGCAGAGCCGCTACGACGATGCGGCGGCGTTCTTCGGCTGAGATTTCATCGACGTTTGAGCATGACAACGGCGGGAAATAGTCGCACAATGGTCAGCGCGCGTTCGACCGATGTCGTTCGCCGTTCCGGCGGGTAATGGTGGAGGTGGAGATGGAGAAGTTGTCATGGGCGGCCGCCGTGTTGTGCGGTCTGCCGGTCGGGCTTGTCCTCGCCGCACCGGCCCACGGCAGCGGCGACGCGGTCAGCGGATACGTCGACGATCACGGTGCCGAGGTCTGCGGGTTCATGCGCGACCAGCCGAATCTGGCGGGGGTCAAGCACGCGGTCGACCACATCCTGGCGACCAGTGGCCTGGACCAGGACCAGACCGGACGGTTACTGGCCGGGTCGGTGTCGGCGGACTGCCCCGAAAACGGTGAGCTGGTCGAGGAATTCGTCTGGTACGTCCATCGCCGCCAGCAGAGCAGCACCGGTAGCGCCGGCACACTCGGCTTCTAACTACGTTGGCTGCCGGCGAACGCCGGTCACAGGTCGCCCGGGTTGTCGGGCACGTCAACCGCGTACGCGCGCAACACATCCAGCGACACCACGTCGAGGGTGCGCTCGTGGCTGGCGGCCAGCACCACCGGAGCGGCGCAGCCGGCGCGATGCGCCCGCAGCCAGTTGACCGCGGTGACGCACCAGCGGTCCCCGGGGGTCAGGCCCGGAAACCGGTAGGCCGGCATCGGCGTGGACAGGTCGTTGCCGATCGAGCGCTGGTGCTCGAGGAACTCCCCGGTCACGACCGCGCAGATGGTGTGCCGTCCGATATCTTCCGGCCCTGACGAGCAGCAGCCGTCGCGATAGAAACCGGTGAGCGGGTCGGTGCCGCACGGTTGCAGCGGCTGGCCCAGTACGTTGCGGTCGGACATCCGGTCAGTTTAGTGCGGCGGGCTACGGTGGGGCATGGCCGACCGGACACGTGACGCACTCTGGGATCAAGCCGCCGAGATCTATCAACGAATCTGCGCGCACCCGTTCATCACCGGACTGACCGACGGCTCGTTGGGCCGCGATCGATTCCGCTACTACATCATCCAGGACGCCCACTATCTGCGGGCTTATGCGCGTGCGCTGGCCGGCTGCGCGGCCAAGGCTCCGGTCGATGCGGAGCTGACGATGTTCGCCGAACACGCCGGCGTGGCCATCACCGCCGAGAACGAGCTGCACGCCGGGCTGCTCGCCGATCTGGGTCTGGACGCCGAGCGGGCCGCGGCGTTGCCGGTGGGCCCGACCACCCAGGCCTACACGAGTTACCTGCTGGCCGTCACCGCGTCCGGCTCCTACGCCGAGGCGGTCGCCGCGGTGCTGCCCTGCTACTGGATCTACGCGCGGGTGGGTGAACACCTGCAACGCCTCGGCTCGCCGGAGCCGCTGTTCCAGCGCTGGATCGACACCTACGCCGGACCGGAGTATCAGGCGGTGGTCGACGACGTGCTCGCGGTCACCGACCGGATCGGTGCGCAGGTGTCCTCGGCCGAGTGGGACCTGATGCGCCGGCATTTCCACACCACCGCACGTTACGAGTGGATGTTCTTCGACGCCGCCCACCGGATGGAGGACTGGCCGGTGTGATCACGCCGGTCGCCTAGAATTCCGGGCATGACCGCTGCTGTCGCTGAACTGCTCGATTACGACGACGTCGTCGCCCGCTTCGACCCGGTGCTGGGTCTGGAAGTGCATGTCGAGCTGTCCACGGCCACCAAGATGTTCTGCGGCTGCTCCACGGAGTTCGGTGCCGAACCCAACACCCAGGTGTGTCCGGTGTGTCTGGGTCTGCCCGGTTCGCTGCCCGTGCTCAACGGGGCCGCGGTCGAGTCCGCGATCCGGATCGGGCTAGCGCTGAACTGCGAGATCGCCTCCTGGTGCCGGTTCGCGCGGAAGAACTACTTCTATCCCGATCAGCCGAAGAACTACCAGATCTCCCAGTACGACGAGCCGATCGCCTTCAACGGCTACCTGGATGTGCCGCTCGACGACGGCACGGTCTGGCGGGTCGACATCGAGCGCGCCCACATGGAGGAGGACACCGGCAAGCTCACCCACGTGGGCAGTGACACCGGCCGCATCGAGGGCGCCAGCGAATCACTGGTCGACTACAACCGGGCCGGGGTGCCGCTGATCGAGATCGTCACCAAGCCGATCACCGGAACCGCCGAGCGTGCCCCGCAGATCGCCCGGGCGTATGTGACCGCACTGCGGGATCTGCTTCGCGGACTGGACGTCTCCGACGTCCGGATGGACCAGGGGTCCATGCGCTGCGACGCCAACGTGTCGCTGAAGCCAACCGGTGCAACCGAATTCGGCACCCGTACCGAGACCAAGAACGTCAACTCGCTCAAGAGCGTCGAGGTGGCCGTCGGCTACGAGATGCGTCGCCAGGGCGCGGTGTTGACCGGCGGCGGCACCGTGGTCCAGGAGACCCGGCACTTCCACGAGGCCGGCTACACCAGCCCGGGCCGGGCCAAGGAGACCGCCGAGGACTACCGCTACTTTCCCGAACCCGACCTGGAGCCGGTGGCGCCGAGTGCGGAATGGGTCGACGAGCTGCGCGGCACCATCCCGGAGCTGCCGTGGCTGTCGCGCAAGAAGATTCAGGACGAGTGGGGCGTCTCCGACGAGGTGATGCGCGACCTGGTCAACGCCGGTGCGGTCGAGATGGTCACCGCCACCGTGGCCGCCGGGGCGTCCAGTGAGGCGGCCCGGGCCTGGTGGGGAAACTTCCTGGTGCAGAAGGCCAACGAGGCCGGCGTCGAACTCGACGCGCTGGGCATCACGCCCACGCAGGTCGCCGCGGTGGTGGCGCTGGTGGATTCGGGCAAGCTCTCCAACAAGCTGGCCCGGCAGGTGGTCGAGGGCGTGCTGGCCGGTGAGGGCGAGCCCGAGCAGGTGATGACCGACCGGGGCCTGGTCGTGGTGCGCGACGACTCGGTGATCCAGGCGGCGATCGACGAGGCGTTGGCTGCCAATCCGGATGTGGCCGAGAAGATTCGGGGCGGCAAGATTCAGGCCGCGGGTGCGATCGTGGGTGCGGTGATGAAGGCCACCAAGGGCCAGGCGGACGCCGCCCGGGTGCGCGAGCTGGTGCTCGCAGCCTGCGGATAGTCCCGGCCGCCTCAGCCGGCGGTGGCGTGGAGCTGCGGCAACCGGCGGGCCGGCTGGTGGCCCAGGTGATCGAAGATGAACTGCAGCCACCGAACGTCGATCAACATTGTGGTGTCATCCCTTTCGCTAGGCAGCCGTGCTGTGACCACTGGACCCGACTTCTAACGTAAGCGGGATTTTTAAGGCAGCCGGGCGGAGTCGGTAAAGCTTCTGTGAGAACCGACGGGTCCGGCGCTCACGACGAAAGTGGCCCCCTTCGGTGAAGGGGGCCACTTCTGCGACGTTCTATGAGGACAGACCTACAGGCCGAGTGAACCGGCCAGTTCGGCGAACAGGTCGCTCGCCGCGGAGCTGCCACTGCTGGCCAGGTCGCCGAGCGGGTTGCCCACGCCATCCCAGCCGAGCGCGTTGGCCATGATCTCCTGCAGGCTCTGCCACGCGCCCATCAGACCGACGCCTTGGCCCTCAACCACCAGCGGGAAGCCCATCAGGCCGGTGGTCAGCCCCAGCCCGTTGATGATCGAGCCGCCGATTCCGGGGGAGCTGCCGTCGTTGATCAAGTTGACGAAGCCCTCGACGTTGGTGCCGGTGAGGCCGGGGGACAGCAGGCCGCCGAAGGTGTAGCTGAGCGCGGTGACGTCCAGGTCCGGGGACAGCAGGCCGCCCTCGGTCAGACTCGGCAGCAGCGCGTCCAGGTTGAGGGTGGCCCCGTTGAGGAGCCCGCCGACCATGTCGGCAGGGAGGTTGGCCATGTCCTGCAGCGCCGCCGTCCAATCCGGGGCGGTGCCGGAGAGGTCGGTGCTGATCTGAGTGACGTCGTTGTACATCGCCACCAGCGGGCTGATGGACGGGCCGAGCGCGCCGATCAGCACCCCGCTGAGCGGTGATGCCAGGAAAGAGAGAATCGGCGTGAGCTCATCGGTGGTCAGGGGGAAGTCACTGGGCATGAACTGCGGCATCAGCAGGGTGATAAGGGCCTGCAACGCGTCGTTGCTCAGCAGTAGCGGAGACATCGGCAGGTCGGTTTGCATGCTGGGCTGCGCGATGGCGTCGATGACGGCCTGCGGGTCGATCGACACACCGTGCATCAGGTCGTAGATGAGCTGTTGCCCCGCCACCATGGGGGCCGCGGACATGGCGTCCGTCAGGGCGGTCATGTTGGCCTTGGCCGTGTCGAAAACGTCCTGCCACGCGCCGAACGGGTCGAAGTCGGCTGTCAGCGCGACGGCCGGCGAGTGGATCGCGGGCAGGCCGGGCGGTGGTGCGGTGATCGGGGTGGCGGCGATGGCGCCGGCGCCGACGAGCGCGATGCTGGCTGCGACCCAAGGGGAGGGGGTGAGATGTTGCATGAGTCTCCTTGTTACGTGAGTGTGACGGTTGCCACGTTGGCGTAACGCTACTTGAAAGTAATTTAGGAGAAAATGAACTGACTGCTGGCAAAAAGACGAGTTCAAGGCCATTTTGCTCATAATTAACCGCGAAAACGGGGTTGCGCTAGCCAGATAATTGACAGGATATTTTCAGGAGATTGGTGGCGACGGCGCGGAAGGCCAATCACTCAGGTGGGCTGAAGTGGCATGAGGGAGCCCACAGTTGCTGAACGCGGCGAAGGGCGCCCCGAGGGGTGTCTAATCCTTGTCGTCGTTGGCACGCGGGAAACCGCCGCCGGACGGGAAGAGCGGGAACACCACGTCGTCGAGCTTCTCGGCGTCGCCGGCGGTCTTGTTCACCGTTGCGCCCCAGACGTTGCCGTCCGGCGACATCTTCACGGCCCAGACATGGCCGTGGGTGTCCTGGCGCATGACCTCGGGCTCGCTGGTGACCGATCCGGTACCCGAGGCCAGTCGGACCGCCACCGTCTGTTTGGTGTTGATCAGATTGACCAGCACTATGCCGTCCATCGCCGCGCAGCCGGCGACGCCCGGTTTGTCCGGCCAGGTCCACACCGTCGAAACCCGGGAATCTTTGGTGATGCGCTGCAGACGGTCGCCGCTGGGACTGCGGTCGGTGACGTAGAGCGAGCCGTCGACGTGGTCGACACACAACCCGCCGCCGGCGCCCAATCCGCTCAGTGCGGTGGTGGGGGCGGCCTGCCCGATCGTCGTCGGCTGCTCGATGCGCAGCACTTTGCCCGCCGTCGACCCCGGGTCGGCGGCGGCGCCCGGATTCCCCGCGTCGCCGGTCAGCACCACCAGCGTGGTCGGGCTGGTGAAGATCAGCGCGCCGGTGTTTCCGGTCGCGCCCTTGGGGATTCCGGTCAAGATGTCCTTGGGAACGTCGCCGTCGGCGACTCGGATCACCCGGTTGTCGGTGGGGGTGCTGATGTAGGCGTACATCAGCCGATCCTGGGAGTAGGTCGGTGACAGCACGATGTCCATCAGTCCGCCGTCACCCGCCGGATCGACACCGATGACGGTCTTGACCTTCGGCTCGGCGCTCAGCGAGACCTCTTTGACCGCGCCGGTGGTCCGCTCGGCTACCAGTGCCGATTTGCTGTCGCCGTGCATGATCAAGCCGCTGGTGCTCTCCAGGCAGCCCTGCATCACGCCGGGGGCCGGGCATTGCTTGGGGAACGGGTTCGCGGGCAGCGGCGGGGGCGGCGGGGGTGTGGTGGTGGGCGCCATACCGCGGCGCGGCACGGTGGTGAAGGGCTGCGACTGCGCGTCGTCGAAGTGCGCGCAACCGGTCAGAACCATCAGCGCCGCGCACAGGACAACTGGCACCCGGTGAACCGCCCCGCGCATCCGCATGCCCGTCAGGGTACGGACACCGGGTCCGATCCCGCCACGATGGCTGCGGTAGCGCCGCGTCGTCGGGGCCGCACCGGGCCGGATTCGATTCGCTAACGAAGCCGTTCAAATCCCCAATCCCGTCTGGGTTGCCTTTACGCTGGCGGGGTGACCAGTCAAGGTGAGGGTTCACGCTGGCGCAGGCCGGGTGGGACCGCCGACGCAGGTAATAGACGTCCCAAGTCGGCACGTCTGGTAGATCCGGAGGACGACATGCCATCACCGACCTATACCGGTGATTTCGAAACTGCTGCCATCCCGCCCTACGACCCGACCGGTGCGCGCGGCATCGGCGGCGACTACCACCCGTTGCCCTACGCCGAGCCGCAGCCCGCCGGTGGGCGAGCGCCCGGAATCGTCGGCGCAGGCGCCGACGCCGATGCCGACGGGCCGTTCCGCGCCGTGGACCGGCGCGGCACCCAGGACCTGGGCCTACTGATCCTGCGTCTGGGTCTGGGTGTGCTGCTGGTGGCCCACGGGTTGCGCCAGCTGTTCGGATGGTGGGGTGGTCAGGGTCTGAGCGGGTTCCAGAGTTCGATCTCGGCCGCCGGCTACCAGCACGCCGACATCCTGACCTACGCCGCCGGCGGCGGACAGATCGCCGCCGGTCTGCTGCTGGTGCTCGGGCTTTTCACGCCCTTGGCCGCTGCCGGTGCGCTGGCCTACCTGATCAACGGCGTACTGGCCGGCGTGTCGTCGCACGACCAGGGGCGCTTCGAGATCTTCCTGCCGGACGGCCACGAGTTCCACATCATGCTGATCGTGGTGGCGGTGGCGGTCGTGCTGGTCGGCCCCGGTCGGTACGGGCTCGACGGTGACCGCGGCTGGGCCCGGCGTCCGTTCATCGGATCCGCTGCGGCACTGCTGCTCGGGATCGCCGGCGGCGTGGCGATGTGGGTCTTCCTCAACGGGGCGAACCCGCTGGGCTGACCGTCGCATGCCGATCAGCGATACGGGTTGGGCACCCGTCCGCCGCTGGCCTCGGTGAGCAGCGGCAGCGTCGCGAAGCTGACCGCGGGCAGGCGCAGTTGCTCACCATCGTTGAGGTGGGCCCGCGCCCACGATCCCCGGCTGAAGCCCAGCCCGTCGATCGCGTCCCAGGGCACCGAGCGACTGGAGAACAGGGTCCGCACGGTGACCTGGTGGGTGTCGGCGACGGTGCGCCACCGTGCGATCTGCGCCGACAGCAGCAGCGGTATCGCCATCAGCGGCGCGGTGAGCGGCCAGGTCAACACCGGAATCAGCAGGCCCAGGGCCAAGAAGCCGACCGCGAAGTGGGCCATCGGCGAGATTCGGATCACCAGCGGTTCGGAATCGGCGGAGGGCGACGTCACCCCCGCATGATGTCACCGCCGGAATCGGTGGTGCGCGTGAGCGGGCACGAGGCCCGGGAAAAAATAAATATTGACTACTTATTTTAAGTAGACCAGCATGGGGGGCATGGTGTCGATGAAGCCCCGCCGGACGCAGGCGGAGCGGACCGCGGAGACCCGGCATGCGCTGCTGGACGCGACGCTTGATGCCCTGGACGAGGTCGGTTTCAAGGGGACCACGACCACCGAGGTGGCCCGTCGAGCCGGGGTGTCGGTGGGCGCACTGCAAGGTCATTTCCCGTCGAAGATCGGGCTCTTGACCGCCGCCGTCGAGTTCGCCCTCAACCGCCGCATCGAGGAGTTCGAGGTGTTGATGGCGGGGCTGGATCCGTCCGCCGACAAGCTCGACGAAGCGATCGACCTGTTGTGGTCGATGTTCTCCGGCCCGACTTTCACCGCCATGCACGAACTGTGGGTGGCGGCGCGCACCGACGCGGAGTTGGCGCCCGCGGTCATCGAGACGGATCGGCGGTTCGCGGAGGCCTGCGACCGGGTCTATGCCGAGTTGCTGGGTCCGGATGGTCCTGCCGACGCGGACACGCCGCACTCGCGACTCGGCCCACAGATGGCCTTCGCTCTGATGAACGGCCTGGCACTGTCCCGCTCGATCGAGGGTTACGAGCCGTTGGCCGCCAACGACATTCTCGCCGCCTTCAAGATCCTGGCCCGGCCGCTGCAGGCGGGCTTCCCCGACCCACAAGCAGACCAACAACAAGACCAACAAGAAGACCAACAAGAAGAGGGAACGCGATGACCGCGAACGAAAACGGCTTTCACCCCGTACAGCCGGCGGTGCAGCCCCGCCGCATCCGGTTCAACTACCCGGTGGCGGCGCTGGATCGTCACTTTGTTCAGGGCGACCTGGTGATGAGCCACATGATCGCGCACCTGTCGGCGGTGTTCCCGGAGGGCGAGGACTTCTTCATACGTTCGGTGCGCCGCTACGCCGATGAGATCACCGACCCCGACCTGAAAGATCAGGTCAAAGGGTTCATCGGCCAGGAGGTCACCCACGGCCGCGAGCACCGCGCGCTCAACGAGCGCCTGCACGAGATGGGCTACCCGACCCGCAGGATCGACCGGCTCGTGCACCGCCGCCTGCAGGCCGCCGAACGACGTTTCTCCCCGCTGACCTGCCTGGCCATCACGGCCGCACTCGAGCATTTCACCGCGGTCTTCGCCGAGACTCTGCTCGCCGACGAACGGGCCCAGGAACTACTGGGCAGCACGGAGGTGCGGTCAATGCTGCTGTGGCATGCGATCGAGGAATCCGAGCATCGTTCGGTGGCATTCGATGTCTACCGTGCCGTCGGCGGTGACGAGACCCGGCGCATCCGGGCGATGCGGGTCATCCGGTTCACCTTCCCCTTCGCCGTTCTGGTGAACACCATCATCTCGCTGTTCGGCGATCGAGCCGCCTACCATCCGGTGCGGGTGGTTCGCAGCTTCGCGGCCTTTCGGCATTCGCCGTTCTTGACCCGAGCGGTCTTCCGCCGGCTGGGCGACTACATCGAGCCCGGCTTCCATCCCGACGATCACGACAACACCGAGCTGCTGGGGCGTTGGGAGGCGGCGCTCTTCGGCGAGCAGGGAACGCTGGTCGATCATCTGCACTGATCATGCCCAGCGGGTCCACCGACCGGGTTTGGATTCGGCGGTCCAGCTTCGCCTCTCCTTCGTCGAGGTTCGCTAACCGCCGGGCATTTGACGCCCGGTCGGTGGAGGGACTACCGTCTTCGGCTATGGACAACGGCATGCTCGTAGTAGCCTCCTGCGCGTTGGTTGTTGCCTGAGCTTTCAACCATCAACGCGCAACCCTCGTGCAGCAGCTGAGCTGGCGGGGGTTTTTTGTTGCCACCAGCCCAGAGCATCAGAGCAATTGAAGAGGAAACCGTGAGCGCACCCACAACGCGACCGCCGGAGCGGTCGGCAGCGCAGGAGTCGGCCAACGGCGCGGCGGCGAAGACCCCTGCTACTCGCATCCCACCCGAGCAGATGACCGGCGCCCAGTCGGTGATCCGGTCGCTGGAGGAACTCGACGTCGACGTCATCTTCGGCATCCCGGGCGGCGCCGTGCTGCCGGTCTATGACCCGCTGTACGACTCAAAGAAGCTGCGCCACGTGCTGGTCCGCCACGAGCAGGGCGCCGGGCACGCCGCCAGCGGCTACGCGCACGCCACCGGCAGGGTCGGGGTGTGCATGGCCACCTCCGGCCCCGGCGCCACCAACCTGGTCACGCCGCTGGCGGACGCGCAGATGGACTCCATCCCGGTGGTCGCCATCACCGGGCAGGTCGGGCGTCAGCTGATCGGCACCGACGCCTTCCAGGAGGCCGACATCTCCGGCATCACCATGCCGATCACCAAGCACAACTTCCTGGTTCGCAACGGCGACGACATCCCACGGGCGCTGGCGGAGGCGTTCCACATCGCGGCAAGTGGACGGCCTGGAGCAGTTCTCGTCGATATCCCCAAGGACGTGCTGCAGGGTCAGTGCACGTTCGCCTGGCCGCCACGGCTGGACCTGCCCGGCTACAAGCCCACCACCAAGCCGCACAACCGGCAGGTCCGCGAGGCAGCCAAGCTGATCGCCGCGGCGCGCCGGCCGGTGCTCTACGTCGGCGGCGGCGTGATCCGCGGTGACGCCTGCGAGGAGCTGCGTGAGCTGGCCGAGCTGACCGGCATCCCGGTGGTCACCACCCTGATGGCGCGCGGCGCCTTCCCCGACAGCCACCGTCAGCACCTGGGTATGCCCGGTATGCACGGCACGGTGTCGGCGGTTGCCGGCCTGCAGCGCTCCGATCTGCTGATCACCCTCGGCGCCCGGTTCGACGACCGGGTCACCGGCCAGCTGGATTCATTCGCCCCGGACGCCAAGGTGATTCACGCCGACATCGACCCGGCCGAGATCGGCAAGAACCGGCACGCCGACGTGCCGATCGTCGGCGACGTCAAGGCCGTCATCGTCGAGCTGATCGCCGCGCTGCGCAACGACGAGATCAACCTGCCGTTGGATGACTGGTGGGCCTTCCTCGACGAGATGCGCACCACCTATCCGCTGAGCTACGGCCCGCAGAGCGACGGCAGCCTCGGCCCGGAGTTCGTCATCGAGAAGCTGGGCCAGATCGCCGGACCCGATGCGATCTATGTCGCCGGCGTGGGCCAGCACCAGATGTGGGCCGCGCAGTTCGTCAAGTACGAGAAGCCGCGCACCTGGCTGAACTCCGGGGGACTGGGCACCATGGGTTTCGCGATCCCGGCGGCGATGGGCGCCAAGATGGGTCGCCCGGACGCCGAGGTGTGGGCGATCGACGGCGACGGCTGCTTCCAGATGACCAACCAGGAGTTGGCCACCTGTGCGATCGAGGGCGTCCCGATCAAGGTGGCGTTGATCAACAACGGCAACCTGGGCATGGTGCGGCAGTGGCAGACCCTGTTCTACGGGGAGCGCTACAGCCAGACCGACCTGGCCACCCACTCGCACCGCATCCCCGACTTCGTGATGCTGGCCGAGGCGCTCGGCTGTGTCGGATTGCGTTGTGAGCGTGAAGAAGACGTCGAAGACGTGATCAAGGCGGCCCGGGCGGTCACCGACCGGCCGGTGGTGATCGACTTCATCGTCGGTGCGGATGCCCAGGTGTGGCCGATGGTGGCCGCCGGCACCAGCAACGACGAGATCCAGGCCGCCCGCGGCATCCGGCCGCTGTTCGACGACGACGACAACGAAGGACACGCCTGATGACCACCGGCTGGAAGACACACACCCTGTCGGTGCTGGTCGAAGACAAGCCCGGCGTGCTGGCCCGGGTCGCGGCGCTGTTCTCGCGGCGCGGCTTCAACATCGAGTCGCTGGCCGTCGGTGCTACCGAGACCAAGAACATGTCCCGGATGACGATCGTCGTCTCGGTGGAGGACACCCCGCTCGAGCAGATCACCAAGCAGCTCAACAAGCTGATCAACGTCATCAAGATCGTCGAGCAGGAAGACGACAATTCGGTGGCCCGCGAGATCGCCTTGATCAAAGTCCGTGCCGACGCCGGCACCCGCGGGCAGATCGTCGAGGCGGTGAACCTGTTCCGCGCCAGGGTGATCGACGTCTCTCCGGAGTCGCTGATCGTCGAGGCCACCGGCACCCCGGCCAAGTTCGAGGCGCTGCTGCGGGTGCTGGAGCCCTATGGCATCCGCGAGATCGTCCAATCCGGTCTCGTATCGTTGTCGCGCGGCCCGCGCGGCATCGGCACGGCCAAATAGTCCCCCAGAAATAGCCAGTAGAGATAGTAAGGAAGTAATCCAGTGGCAGTTGAGATGTTCTACGACGACGACGCCGACCTGTCGATCATCCAGGGCCGCAAGGTCGGCGTGATCGGCTACGGCAGCCAGGGCCACGCGCACTCGTTGAGCCTGCGCGACTCCGGCGTGCAGGTGAAGGTGGGCCTCAAGGAGGGCTCCAAGTCGCGGGTCAAGGTGACCGAGCAGGGTCTGGAGGTCGACACCCCGGCCGAGGTCGCCAAGTGGGCCGACGTGATCATGCTGCTGGCGCCCGACACCGCGCAGGCCGAGATCTTCGCAGGCGACATCGAGCCCAACCTCAAGGCCGGTGACGCACTGTTCTTCGGCCACGGCCTCAACATCCACTTCGGCCTGATCAAGCCGGCCGCCGACATCACCGTCGGAATGGTCGCGCCCAAGGGCCCGGGCCACCTGGTGCGCCGCCAGTTCGTCGACGGCAAGGGTGTGCCCTCGCTGATCGCCGTCGCGCAGGATCCGACCGGCGCCGGTGAGGCACTGGCGCTGTCGTACGCCAAGGGCATCGGCGGCACCCGGGCCGGCGTCATCAAGACCACCTTCAAGGAAGAGACCGAGACCGACCTGTTCGGTGAGCAGGCCGTGCTGTGCGGCGGCACCGAGGAGCTGGTCAAGGCCGGCTTCGAGGTGATGGTCGAGGCGGGCTACGCCCCCGAGATGGCCTACTTCGAGGTGCTGCACGAGCTCAAGCTGATCGTGGACCTGATGTACGAGGGTGGCATCGCCCGGATGAACTACTCGGTGTCGGACACCGCGGAGTTCGGCGGCTACCTGTCCGGTCCGCGGGTCATCGACGCCGACACCAAGCAGCGGATGCGCGACATCCTGTCCGACATCCAGGACGGCACCTTCGTCAAGCGCCTGGTCGCCAACGTCGAGGGTGGCAACAAGGAGCTCGAAGGGCTGCGCAAGGCCAACGCCGAGCACCCGATCGAGGTCACCGGCAAGAAGCTGCGCGACCTGATGAGCTGGGTGGACCGGCCCATCACCGAAACGGCCTGATCGACGACAATCCAAGAAACGAGTGGCCCCTTCCGCGGAAGGGGCCACTCGCTTTTTACCGGGGTTTACAGGCCGCCGAACAAGTCGTCGAACAAGCTGGACAGACCCAATCCGGTGAACAGCTCCGACAGGTCGAAGTTGGCCAGGAAGTCGCTGAGGCCGTTGAAGATGGCGGACAGGTCGAAGTTGGTCAGGAAGTCGCTGAGGCCGTTGAAGATGGCGGACAGGTTCAAGTTGGTCAGGAAGTCGCTGAGGCCGTTGAAGATGGCGGACAGGTTCAAGTTGGCCAGGAAGTCGCTGAGGCCGTTGAAGATTCCTGACAGATCGAAGTTGCTCAGGAAGCCGCTGAGGCCGTTGAAGATGCCCGACAGATCGAAATTGCTCAGGAAGTTGCCGAAGCCGTCGAAGATGCCCGACAGATCGAAGTTGGCCAGCAGATCGCCGAAGATGGCCGACAGGTCAAGGTTGGCCAGCAGGTCGCCGAAGATCGCCGACAGGTCAAGGTTGCTCAGGAAGCTGCCGAGGCCGTTGAAGATGCCCGAGAAATCAATGCCTCCCAGGAGGTCGACCGCACTACCGGCCAGGTCAGCGCTGCCCGCGGTGAGCTCGATAGCGGGTATCGGCAGGCTCACCGGTGTCACCACCACCGGAGTAGCGGCGATTGCTCCGGCGCCGATGATCGCGGCACCTGCCAAGGCAAACGGACGAAGACTGGCGTACATGGGCCTCTCCTTAAATATGACCTGTGTCACTAATGAGGAGGAGTGTGATGATTGACACAAGTTAGCTGAGGGTACAACAGAGCTGTATGTCTGTCTGTAATTCACTGGGAATCTTCTGTGGTATCGACCAGAAAAGTTGACCGTTTAGCTGCAGCCGACTACCTTCCGCGGACTCGGGCTGTGTCACCCAAACCGCGTTCGCGTGCGATCTCAACCCGGTCGTGCATCGCCCGCTGCGCCCGGCTCCGCCGCGCCGATTGCGGCCCACTACGCTGTTCGGGTGACTCTGCCCGTGGTTTTGATCGCTGACAAACTCGCCCAATCCACCGTCGCTGCCCTCGGCGACCAGGTCGAAGTGCGCTGGGTGGACGGACCCGACCGCGAAAAGCTCCTGGCCGCGGTTCCAGAAGCCGACGCGCTACTGGTGCGATCGGCTACCACCGTCGACGCCGAAGTGCTCGCGGCCGGCACCAAGCTCAAGATCGTGGCGCGCGCCGGTGTCGGACTGGACAACGTCGACGTCGACGCCGCCACCGCGCGCGGGGTGCTGGTGGTCAACGCCCCGACCTCCAACATCCACAGCGCCGCCGAACACGCGATCGCGCTGATGCTGGCCGCCGCCCGACAGATCCCGGCGGCCGACGCCTCACTGCACGGCCGCGAGTGGAAGCGCTCGTCGTTCTCCGGCACCGAGATCTTCGACCACACCGTCGGCGTGGTCGGCCTGGGCCGTATCGGCCAGCTGGTCGCCCAGCGGCTGGCCGCGTTCGGCGCCCACATCGTCGCCTATGACCCCTACGTGTCGGCCGCGCGTGCCGCCCAGCTGGGGATCGAGCTGCTGCCGCTGGACGACCTGCTGGGCCGCGCCGACTTCATCTCGGTGCACCTGCCCAAGACACCGGAGACGGCCGGGCTGATCGGCAAGGAAAACCTGGCCAAGACCAAGCCGGGGGTGATCATCGTCAACGCCGCCCGCGGCGGGCTGATCGACGAGGCCGCCCTGGCCGAGGCCATCACCAGCGGACATGTCCGCGGCGCCGGCCTGGACGTGTTCGCCACCGAACCGTGCACCGATTCGCCGCTGTTCGACCTGCCGCAGGTCGTGGTGACCCCGCACCTGGGCGCCTCCACCGCCGAGGCGCAGGACCGGGCCGGAACCGATGTCGCCAAGAGTGTGAAGCTGGCGCTGGCCGGCGAATTCGTGCCCGACGCGGTCAATGTGGGCGGCGGCGCCGTCAACGAGGAAGTCGCACCCTGGCTGGACCTGGTGCGCAAGCTCGGTCTGCTGGCCGGCGTGCTCTCCGACGGGCTGCCGGTCTCGCTGTCGGTGCAGGTGCTCGGTGAGCTGGCCGCGGAAGACGTCGCGATACTGCGTCTTTCGGCCTTGCGTGGACTGTTCTCGGCGATCATCGAAGACCCGGTGACGTTCGTCAACGCTCCGGCCCTGGCCGCCGAACGCGGGGTGGAGGCCGAGATCGGCACCGCCACCGAAAGCCCCAACCATCGCAGCGTCGTCGAGCTGCGAGCCGTCACCGCCGACGGGTCGGCGGTGACCGTGGCCGGCACGCTGTCCGGCCCGCAGCAGGTGGAGAAGATCGTCACCATCAACGGCCGCAACTTCGACCTGCGGGCCGAGGGTGTCAACCTGATCATCAACTACTCCGACCAGCCCGGTGCGCTGGGCAAGATCGGCACCCTGCTGGGGTCCGCCGACATCAACATCCACGCCGCGCAGCTGTCTCAGGACGCCGAAGGCCCCGGCGCGACGGTGCTGCTGCGGGTGGACCGCCCGGTGCCCGCCGAAGTGACGTCGGCGATCACCGCAGCGGTCAACGCCAACAAGATTGAAGAGGTCGACCTCGCATGAGCCTGAAACTCGCGGTCATCCCCGGTGACGGCATCGGGCCAGAGGTCATCGCCGAAGCGATCAAGGTTCTCGACGCCGTGCTGCCGGGCACCGAGAAGACCGAATACGACTTGGGTGCCAGGCGCTATCACGCCACCGGTGAGGTTCTGCCGGCTTCGGTGCTCGAAGAGATCCGCGGCCACGACGTGATCCTGCTCGGCGCGATCGGCGACCCGTCGGTGCCATCGGGTCTGCTGGAGCGCGGCCTGCTGCTGCACGCCCGGTTCGCGCTGGACCACCACGTCAACCTGCGGCCGGGGCGGCTGTACCCGGGAGTGTCCAGCCCGCTGGCAGATCCGCCGGAGATCGACTTCCTGGTGGTGCGCGAAGGCACCGAGGGTCCCTACACCGGCAACGGCGGGGCGCTGCGGGTCGGCACCGAGCACGAGGTGGCCACCGAGGTCAGCGTGAACACCGCGTTCGGGGTGGCCCGGGTGGTTCGCTTCGCCTTCGAGCAGGCCCGCGCCCGCCGTAAGCATCTGACCCTGGTGCACAAGAACAATGTGCTGGCCTACGCCGGGTCGCTGTGGACCCGGACGGTTGCCGAGATCGGCAAGGACTACCCGGATGTCGAAACCGCGTACACCCATGTCGATGCCGCCACCATCTACCTGGTCACCGACCCCGGCCGGTTCGACGTGATCGTCACCGACAACCTGTTCGGCGACATCATCACCGACCTGGCCGGGGCGGTCTGCGGCGGGATCGGGCTGGCTGCCAGCGGCAACATCGACGCCACCGGAACCAACCCGTCGATGTTCGAACCGGTGCACGGCAGTGCGCCCGACATCGCCGGGCAGGGTATTGCCGACCCCACCGCGGCGGTGATGTCGGTGGCCATGCTGCTCAACCACATCGGTGAGAAGGCCGCCGCTGCCCGGGTCGACGCGGCCGTCGAGCAGCACCTGGCCACCCGCGGCGGGCAGAAGCTGTCCACCGCCGCCACCGGCGACCGGATCCTGGGCCTGCTCTGACGCGGTAGCTTCTAGCTGAAATCGACGGGCAGTCTCGCCGCGAGGTCAGCGGCGGTGATGCCGAAGGTTTCGCGCGCTCGGATCGTTCCCGCGACTGTGTCGATATCCATGACTGCGTAATCGGAATACACCCGGCTGACGCAGCGCCGACCGGTCAGCGGGTAGGTGCACGCCGGAACCAGTTTGGCGGCGCCGTCCTTGGTGAACAGGTCCATCATCACGAACACGTTCCTGGCTCCGATCGCCAAGTCCATCGCGCCACCAACGGCCGGGATCGCGCCCGGCTCGCCGGTGTGCCAGTTGGCCAGGTCGCCGTGCTGACTGACCTGTAATGCTCCGAGCACGCACACATCGAGATGGCCTCCGCGCATCATCGCGAAGGAGTCGGCGTGGTGGAAATAGGAGGCCCCGGGCAGCTCGGTGACCGGGATCTTGCCGGCATTGGTGAGGTCGGGGTCGATGTCCTGGCCACAGGCTGCGGGACCCATGCCGAGCATGCCGTTCTCCGTGTGCAGTATCACCGCGTCGTCGGGCGACAGATGATCAGCCACCAGGGTGGGCTGTCCGATACCGAGATTCACGTACGAGCCCGCGGGGATGTCGCGGGCGATCACGGCGGCAAGCTCGTTGCGGGTCAGGGGGCCGCGATCAGTGTGCTCGATCGCCTTCGCAGGAGTCGACGTCACGCGTTCGTCTCCAGAATCCGATCGACGTAGATTCCCGGCGTGACAATCCCTTCGGGATCCAGCTGGCCGGTGTCGACGACCCGGGACACCTCAGCGATCGTCAGCGCGGCTGCGGTCGCCATGACCGGGCCGAAGTTGCGGGCGGTCTTGCGGTACACCAGGTTTCCCGATCGATCCCCGATATAGGCGCGGATCAGCGCGACATCCCCGTGAATCGGATACTCCAGTGCGTAGTCCCGGCCGTCGATGGTCCGGATCTCTTTGCCCTCGGTGAGCAGCGTGCCAACACCGGTGGGGCAGTAGAACGCCCCGATGCCCGCACCGGCGGCGCGGATGCGCTCGGCGAGGTTGCCCTGCGGCACCAATTCCAGCGCGACCTTGCCCGCGCGGTAAAGGTCGTCGAACACATAGGAATCGGACTGGCGGGGATACGAACAGATCACCTTGCTGACCCGGCCGGCGGCCAACAGTGCTGCCAGTCCGGTATCAGCAGTGCCGGCATTGTTGCTGACGATGGTCAGCTCGCGAGCTCCTTGGGCGATCAGTGTGTCGATCAGTACGGCAGGCAGGCCGGCCATGCCGAATCCGCCGACCAGAATCGTTGAACCGTCGACGATTCCGGACACCGCCTCGGCAGCGGTGTCGCAGATCACGGCACGGCTCACCGGCCGCCCTCCGAGCCGTGGCAATCGGCGAGCACCTGCGCGGCGATCCGGAACGCGGTATTGGCGTCGGGCACACCGCAATAGATGGCGGTCTGCAACAACACCTCCTTGATCTCGTCGCTGCTCAGGCCGTTGCGCCGCGCTCCGCGCAGGTGCATGGCCAACTCCTCGTGGTGTCCCCGAGCCACCAGGGCGGTCAGGGTGACGATCGAGCGGCTGCGCCGGTCCAGGCCGTCGCGGGTCCAGATGCTGCCCCACGCATACCGAGTGATCAGGTCCTGAAAGTCAGCGGTGAACTCAGTGGTGCCCGCGATCGCCCTGTCGACGTGCGCATCGCCGAGGACGTTGCGGCGCATCGACATGCCGGCGGTGTAGACCGGGTCCCGCAACAAGAGTTGGTCGAGAATGAGGTTCACGGTCGCCCCGGGGGCTTCGACAGGTGCCAGGTGGCCGACATCGTCGAGCACCACTAGCCGGCCGTGTTGGACACCCGAAGCGATGCGCTCCAGCGACTCCGGGGGAGTGGCGCCATCGTCGATGCCGGCAACGGCCAACACCGGCGCAGCGATCCGACCGAGTTGTGCGGTGACATCGAAATCGGCCAGTGCCTCGCAGGCCTGGGCGTACGACTCGTCGTCGGTGGCGCGCAGAGCCTCCACCAATGCGGCGACCAACGCTGGGGATCGATCGGCGAAACCGGGGGCGAACCAGCGCTGCACGGATGCCTCCACGACCGCCGCGGTGCCCGATTCGCGCACGGTGGCGGCACGGGTCGCCCAATCCTCGGCCCGGCCGATGACGGCGCCGGTGCAGACCAGCGCGGCACTCGGCACCCGCTCGGGGGCATCGAGCAGCAGCTGCAGACCGACCGCGCCACCGACGGAGACACCGGCGTAATGGAACGGTGCGTGCGGCGCGATCTCGTCCACCAAGGCCAGCACGCCTGCCGCCAGGTCCGGCATCCGGAATCCAGCTGCCGGACTGCGACCGTGTCCGGGCAGGTCCCAGGCGACGACGTGCAGGTGCTCGGCGAGTTGTTCAGCGGCTACGCCCCAGAGGGCGGTTGCCGAGGTACCGAGGGATGGCCCGAGGATGAGCAGGCCCGCGCCGGGCGGGCCGCCGAAGTCGGTGCCGACCAGCCGCGGCACGCTCATGTCGCCTCCATCAGGTGGTGGTTCGCGCGTTGCAGCACGGCATCGATGAGAGGGCTTGTCGCCCCGGTGTAGTCGCCACGAGCGGCATGCCCGGTCAATTCGGTCATCGCCCGTTGCTCCCCGAGCAGGTCACCGGCGGCGGCAAGATTCGCCGCGGCGCGATCGGTGTCGACGACCAGCCCGGCGAGCAGCTCTGTTGTCTGCGCTGCGGCAGCGACGGCATAGCGGGACAGGGTCCGCAGGCCCGCCCATTCGGCGTGCCAGCCGCCGTCGGAACGCTCGTCGACACTGGCGGCCGACGCGGCGTGCAAGCCGGCGGCCAGCGACGGTGCCACCACTCCGGTACGGCGGATCAACAGGGCAAGCACCGGATTGTTCTTGTGCGGCATCGTCGACGAACCGCCGCCGCGGCCCTCGGCCAATTCACCGATCTCGGTCCTACTGCTCGCCGCAACGTCGTTGGCGATGTGGGACCAGGCGTCGCAACATGTCACCAGCGCGTCGCCGGCGCGGGTGATGACTGACCGAGTGGTGTGCCAGGGCGGGCTGTCGGCGAGGTCAAGGGCTGCGGCCAGTCGCCCGGACAGGCTTGTGGCATCGGTGGGTGAACCGGCCAACTCGGTGGCAGCGGCCATAGTTCCCGCGGCACCGCCGGCCTGCACCGAAAGCTGCGGCAGTGCGGCGACACAGTCGGCGCCGTCCAACAGTCCGGTCAGCCAGTTGGCGAACTTCATGCCGACCGTGGTGGGCAGTGCGGGCTGGGTCAGGGTGCGGGCAAGCATGGGGCTGTCACGGTAGGTCTGCGCCAGCGCGGCCAAGGTGCGTACTTGCGCGCTGAGCTCGTTGCGAACTCGATCCAACGCGTCGCGCAGACAGAGCATCAGAGCGGTGTCGACGACGTCCTGGCTGGTCAGGCCGCGGTGCAGCCAGCGGGCCGGATCGCCGCCGGTACGTTCCCGGAGTAGGTCGAGCAGGCCGGGCACCGGGTTGCCGGTCGCCTCGGCCGCCACGGCCACCGCTTCCACGTCAGCGGTCGAGACCACCGCGGTCAGGTCGGCCCGTGCCGACACCGGCGCGAGACCGGATTCGACTAGCACGCCGAGCCAGGCGTTTTCGACCCGCAGCATCGCAGCCAGGTATGCCGCGTCGCTGAAGATCAGCCCTGCCCGGTGGTCGCCGGGCCACAACAAGTCGGTCATGGTTGCCCCCGATAGCGCAGGAATACCGTCTCGTCGGCGCCCTGCAGCCGGATGTCGAACCGAAATCCATGCTCGTCGGGCACCGTGATGAGGGTATGACGACGGTCAGCCGCCACGGAGTTCAACAGTCGGTCTGTGTCGAGTTGATCGCCGGGAAAATAGGCACGGGTGAACAACCGGTTCAGCAGGCCCCGCGCGAACACGGCGACGGCAATGAACGGTGTCGACTGGTGCAGCGCCCCAGGTTTCACCGTCGTGAAGCTGTAGTGGCCGCCGGCATCTGTCGCGGCGCGTCCCCACCCCGTGAAGGTGTCGCCGTCGCGGCGAAGCGAACTGGAGGTTGGTACGGCGCCGCCCGAATCGGCCTGCCAGATCTCCACCAGCGCATCGGGAACGGGACCCCCGGCGCCGTCGGTGACGGTGCCATGCAGCTGGATGGCACCGGCTGAGCCAGGAGGCACCAGCTCGTTGCCGCGATCGAAGGGCAATGCGTAGCCGAAGAACGGGCCGATGGTCTGCCCGGGCGTGGCCGTCAGCTCAGTCATCGTGATCCTCGAAAGGCGTTGCGGCTGAGCCGGTGAGCACGATGTCCCACCGGTATCCGGTAGCCCATTCGTGGCTGGTGATGTCGTGGTCGTAGACCGCGACGAGCCGATCACGGGCCTTCTGGTCGGTGATCGACTGATAGATCGGATCCAACGCGAACAGCGGGTCGCCCGGAAAATACATCTGAGTGATCATCCGCTGCGTGAAATCACCGCCGAACAACGAAAAATGGATATGCGCGGGACGCCAGGCGTTGTGGTGGTTGCGCCAGGGATACGGGCCGGGCTTGATCGTGGTGAACCGGTAGCAGCCGTCGTCGTCGGTGAGGCAACGCCCCGCTCCGGTGAAATTGGGGTCCAACGGTGCGGGATGCTGATCGCCCCGGTGGATGTAGCGCCCGCTGGCGTTGGCCTGCCAGATCTCGACGAGTTGGCGGCGCACCGGCCTGCCGTTGCCGTCGACGATCCGTCCGGTCACCACCGTGCGCTCACCGATCGGTGCGCCGGCGTGCTGGGTCGTCAGATCCGCGTCGAGGGGGGTGATGTCGCACTCGCCGAAACAGGGCGCCTGCAGCTCGGCGGCCTCTGGGTCGGCGAGGTGTAGTGCCCGCTTGGGATGCCGAAGCACGCTGCTGCGGTAGGGCGGATAGTCCAGCCGGGGTTGGCTTTCCTCGATGCCCGCACTCGCGTAGTCGGCCTGGATCACCGCGATTTCTGCGCTGATCTCCGCCTGACCCGTCATAGCCGCTCCAGCCGGGCGAGTTCATGGCGCCAGGCGGCGTCCGCGGTGAATGCGGGGCCAAGGTCGGGCAGATCGGCCCAATCTGCCTCGCCGATCGGCTTGCACGTGCCGCCCGCGGAGCGGACCCGTAGTGACATCGAAGCCAATTGGTCCAGGCTGATCGCCTGCAGGACAGCTTGGGCAGCCGTGGCAGCGGCACTGGTGATTCCATGGCCGCGACAGATCACCACCGGCTTGCCTCCCATGGCGGTGACCATCTCTTTGCCGAGCTCCGCGGTGCGGATCAGCACGGCCCGTTGGTAGACCGGAACACCACGGCGCGCGAGCCATGCGCCCGGGATGTCGAAGGCCCCGTAGATGGGTTCGATTGTGATACCCGCCAGGTCGGCGGCCACGACGGCCACCGGATGCAGGTGGGCCACCGACCGGTATTGGGGGTATGCCAGCAGCGTCTCGACGTGAATCGGCAACTCGTTGGGTACCCGATATCCGTCCAATTCGCCCGGCATGCCGGGAGTTCCGTCAAAGCGGATGAGTCGAATGTCGTCGGGACGGGTGAACGCCACACCGTCGTCAGAGTCGCTGCGACACCGCACGAGTAGGTGCTCTTCGTCGACCCGGGCACTGATGTGTCCGAGAATCCCGTCCACCAGGCCGCGAGCCGCAGCGACGCGGCACGCCTGGGCAACCTTCAGCCGCAGGGCCGCCAGATCGTCGGTGCTCACCCGTCACCCCTCCGTCTGCGGAGCGGGTCGTGCTGCGCCCATTCCGAATCCACCGTCGGGATGGGTACTGCCGGCCGTGATACCGCGGGACCGGTCTGACGCCAAAAAGACGTAGCTCCAGGCGTGGTCCTGGGCAGTGAGTGCCACATTGAGGGGCGTGCGTGCCGCGAGGTCGCGGGCACGGTTGGGGGTGTCGTCCAGCCGGACGTGGTCGAGTGACAGGTTCTGCAGGCCGCGCAGGTCGGTGTTCAGGGTTCCGCCCGGTGCGACGCCGTTGACACGGATCTGCGGGGCGAGTTCGTAGGCGAGGGTGGCGACCAGGCCGCGCACTGCGAACTTCGACGCGACGTACAGCACGCCGCCGCGACCCGGATAGAACGATGAGGCGGACTCGGTGAGGACGATGGACGACCCCGCCTGGGCTTGAAGCGCCGGGATGGCGGCCTTCACCGACTGCAGATAACTCAGCACGTTCGTCGTGAACATCTCGTCGAACGCCGGCGCCAGCTCTTCGGCCGAAATATCGGTGATTCCCTTGTAGAAGTCGAAGATCCCGACGCAGTTGACCAGCGTGTCCAGGCCGCCGAAAGCCGCGACGGTTGCGGCGACGGCGCGCTCGTTCGCCTCGGCAGTCGTGGCATCGCCCTGTGTCACCGGAACTCCCGGCAATTGACTTGCCAACGCAGCGCATTTCGACCGATCGCGTTCCAGAACCGCGACCTGGGCTCCCTCGTCGAGATATGCGTCGACGACTGCTCGGCCGATGCCCGAGCCGGCGCCGACGACCAGCGCACGCTTACCGTCCAGCCATCCCGTCATGGCAGGTCACTGTCGTCGGAGAGGAGCGGTTCGTGCATCTTGCCGACCATCGCGGACAGTGTGTAGGAGTTCTGCCATGTCAGCGCTTCGATTTCCAGGGCATCGAGACTGATCCACTGTCCCGACTTCGGTGATGTGATGAGTAGCCGCGAACCGTTGCGGGTGTCGACCCGTCGCACCGTCACCTCGGTGAATTCGTTGGAGACAGTGATTGTTTCGCCCACCGAGCCGGCGAGGAGGTCTTCGAGTTCGTTCACAGGAACACCGCCAGATTCTGCATGCGCAGGACTGATTCGTCGAGATAGATGGTGCGGCGCGCCAATTTCCACCCATGATCGGTCAGACGTAGCAGGTCTTCGCGGCCGCAGGAGATCAGAGCGGCTTCGTTCACATCGCCACGGCTGCGGAAGAGCAACTCGGCCGACTCGACGATCAGGTGCTCGTCGTCGTCGCAGGCAAAGGTGCGAACATTGGTGATGTGATGGCGCAGCCGTGACGGTGGATCTTCGGTCCAGGCGTGTTCGGTCGCAAAGCGCGCGACGCGTCTGTTCAGCGAGTACTTGTTCTCATCGAAGTGGGCCATGCCGGGTGACGTGTCGAATCCGGCGCCGGAGGCAGTGGTCACCCGAACCGGCATGAAGTAGTGGATGTCCTCGGTGAGGGTGTCGAGCCATTCGGCGTACTGCTGTGCGTCGAGCAGATATGCCTCGTCGACCAAGAACTGATGTGCCTGCAGGTGGCGGGAGTCGTTGAACGGCAGGGGCTTGCCGGTACGGACTTGCCTGGGCGCATGACCACCCAGCACCGCCAACTCCCAGGGGCCGTCGGCAGCCTTGGGCCGGGCGAACCCCGCCCGCCGGCTCTTCTCGGCGGATGTCATACCCGAGCCTCCTCGCAGGCCGCCTCGCACGCCGACGTGCCATTGGTCTGCACGAGAGGGGTGATTCCCTCGCGCTGCGTGCCCATCGCCGCGGTGTTCGTCGCCACCGGAGGCATCTGGAGGTGATCGGCCCACATCCGAAGCATCGCCCGCTGATTGTTCTCGTTATAGCCGACCTGAGCGGTGCCCGGGCCATGGAACAGGTCCGGCGGCAACGCATTGACCACCGGAGTGTCGTCGGCGAGCAGGCCCATCCGTCCATTGAGCAACAGTTGGCGGGCCATGGATCCGGCGGCGGTGTTGGTCAGCGACACCCAGTTCTCCACGTCATCCTGTTCGAACATGCCGGTGGAGCCAAAGCACATCAGGTAGGCCTTGTAGGAGTCCTTCTTGAACTGCTCGGGAGCGGCCGCGTCGACCGCGAACCACGAGTACACCTCGGTCTCGTTCTCACTGATCGGCTGCCAGGTGCGAATCGATATGAACGGCAATACTTCTTCACTGTCCTGAATCTTCGGCCAGTTGTGCACCAGGCTCATGTTGGGAAAGCACGATGCCGCCGAGATCATGAAGCCGTCGTCGGCGACCACGCGCTGGTGATCGGGTGACCACACGCTCTTGATCCGGCTCACCATCTCGTCGGGGTAGCCGACATAGCGCATCCGCTCTTCGAAGGTCCCCGGCGGAAGCTTGTAGGTCGTACCGCCGCCGCAGGTCGCCCAGTAGGTCGCGCCGTCTTTGCGCTTCTGCGCCTTCGGTTCACGAAACAGTCCGATATCGACGACCGAGGCGTGGGTATGCGGGGTGTGATACATGTCCCCGGCAAAGTTCTCGACGCCGATCTTCCAGTTCGCCTTGATGCGCCATCGTTGCGGGCCGCGCACCTCCAGGCCGCTGCGACTCTGCCTGGTGTAGAAGTCCAGATAGAACGTGAAATCGCCGAGAAAGTCTTCAAGCGGAGGCGCTTGCGGGTCGAGGCTGATGAAGATCAGCCCGTTGTAGCTGGCGAGATTCGGCGCCGGCAACAGCGTCTGGCCTCGCTTGGAAAAGCCGGCCTCGCCGCCGTAGGCCTCCTGGTGGAAGGGCAGGCCGGTGATGCGCCCGTCATTGCGATACGACCAGCCGTGGTAGGGGCACCGGAAATTGGAGGCGTTGCCCATCTCGGCGCGGCACAGCTGCATCCCACGATGCAGGCACATGTTGAACATGGCCCGCACGTCGCCCTTGGAGTCGCGCGCGATGATGAACGAGTCGTTGAGCAGGCGTCGCACGACATAATCGCCGTCTTGGGGGATCTCCGACTCATGCGCCACGAACATCCAGGCGCGACCGAAGAGGCGCTCCTTCTCGAGAGCGAAGATTTCGGCGTCGTTGTAGATATGCGCCGGGATCATTCCGCGCCTGACCTCGTCGAGGACTTGCCGGTGATCACTCATCGATACGACTCCAGTCTTGAAAGCCCACGATGTCTGTTATGCAGAGAAAATCTCTGGGGCGTAGCGAAAATTTTGCCAGGATGACGGTTTAGAGGTCAACAACGCTGAGTACTGTCTCTGGTATGCAGAGCGACGAGCCAATCTGGTCGGCTGGCGACGGTAGTGACGCCGCGGCTCCGGATCGGGGTGTGCCGCAGTATCCGATCGGGTCGGTGGACCGGGCATTGCGGCTCATCCTGCTGCTGGCAGAGCAGCCGCGAATCCGACTGACGGACGCGGCCAAGCACTTGGACGTCGCATCGTCGACGGCTCATCGCCTGTTGGCGATGCTGCAGTATCGGGGCTTCGTGCGCCAGGATCCGGTGTCCAAGACGTATTACCCTGGGCCTGCACTGATGAGCGTCGGGTCTTCGGTGTTGAACCGGATCGACATCGAGGGCGCGGTAAAACCGGTCCTGGTCCGCCTCAGTGAACGCCTCAAGGAATCGGTGCATCTCGGGATTCTCGAGGGCGCCAACGTTCGTTTCATCGCAGCCGCCGAGGGGCCGACCGCCGTTCGGGTCGCATCACGGCTCGGACGCACCATGCCTGCGCACTGCACCTCGACGGGCAAGGCACTGCTGGCTCGGCTGTCCGATGCCGACATCGCCCATCTGTACCCGGATGAGGAGCTAGAGCAGGTTACGGCACATTCGGTCGGCACCAGGACCGGGCTGCGACTGGAGCTGAGTTCCATACGGCAACAGGGGTACGCGGTGAACCGGGAGGGGAGCGAGGACGGAGTCGCCTCGGTTGCGGTTCCCATTCCCACGCGTGCACCCGGCGTGCTGCTGGCGCTCAATGCAGCCGCACCGATTCACCGACTGAGCAGTTCGCAGTACCGGGCGGTGGCGGCTCTGCTGATCGAGGCCGCCAAAGAGATCGGTGACCAGATCGGCTAGCCGGGCATCAAGCCCGTCCCGCCGACTGGCCCTACACCGGGTCGAAGGTGCGGCTGGCGATGAACGTCGGCCGCGGAGCGTCGGCGCCGAAGGGCTCCACCAGGGTGTTCTGAACGCTGTTGTAGACGATGAACACGTTTGAGCGCGGATACGGCGTGATGTTGCTGCTCGATCCGTGCATGCAGTTGCTGTCGAAGAACACCGCCGAACCGGCCGGGCCGGTGATCTGGCGGATGCCGTGCTGGTCGGCCAACCAGGTCAGACTGCCGTCATCGGGGGTGCCGATCTCCTGCTGCTTGAGCGACGAGCGGTAGTGATCCGGCGGGGTCTGACCCGGGCACGACACGAACCAGCGGTGCGAGCCGGGCATGATCATCAGCGAACCGTTGCTGTCCAGGTTCTCGGTGAGGGCCACCGAGACGCTGACGGCCCGCGGGCCGGGCATTCCGTCTTCGGCGTGCCAGGTCTCGAAGTCGGAGTGCCAGTAGAACTCTCGGCCGTTGAAGCCCGGTTTGAAGTTGACCCTGCTCTGGTGCACGTACACATCCGAGCCCAGCAGTTGGCGGGCTGGACCCACCAGGCGCGGGTCGGCCACCAGCGCGGCGAACGCCGGGCTGATCCGGTGCACCTCGAAGATCGACCGGATCTGCCCGCTGTCCCGCTCGCAGATCGAGCGTTCGTCGGCGGCCAGCGCCGCGTCGGCGCGCAGGTTGTCCAGCTCGTTGCGCAGATCGGCGACCACGTCGGGGTCCAGCAGGGTGTTGACCGCCAGGAATCCGTCGGCGTCGAATCGGCTGACGTCGCCGGGCCCCAACGGGCCGCTGTTGCCATCGGGGGTCCAGACCACCGGGTCACGGCGCGGTTCGATGCCGATGGCGACATCGTTGCGCGTGGGGTAGTGATCGGTTACCGCAGTGGTCACGGCGCCGCCTTCTGAGGCTCCTCGATCAGCAGCGGGTAGGCGCCGGTCTCGTCGTGCACTTCCTGCCCGGTGACCGGCGGGTCGAACACACACACCATGCGCAGGTCGGTGTGGGCCGAAACCCGGTGGTGCTCATGGCCGTCGAGCAGGTACATGGTGCCGTTGCTCAGCGGGTGCACCTCACCGGTCTCGTCGTTGATCAACTCACCCTCGCCGCCGACGCAGTACACCGCCTCGACGTGGTTGGCGTACCACATCGAGGTCTCGGTGCCCGCGTACAGGATCGTCTCGTGCAGGGAGAAGCGCTGGCCGTCCCGGGCCAGCAGCAGTCGCTGACTGTTCCAGGTCTTGGCTTGGACGTCGCGGTCGGTGCCCTTGATCTCGGCGAGGGTACGGACGATCATCGATTGACTCCTGAGCTAGTGCCGACAAGTTCCCGGGTGGCGACCGCCTCGATCGATTCGGCTGCGATTGTCAGGCCCTCGGCCAGATCGTCGTCGTCGATCACCAGCGGTGGCATCAACTTCACCACCTCGCCTTCGGGTCCTGAGGTCTCCAGCAGCAGGCCGCGTTCGAACGCTTCCTTCTGTACGGCACCGGCCAGCTCGGGTTGGTTGAAGACCACACCCTGGATCAGTCCGCGGCCACGGGTCTTGACCCCCTCGAAGGGCTCGATCACCTCGCTCAGTGCCTGCTCGATCTGCTCGCCCTTGCGGAGCACCTGCTTCTCGAGCAGGTTGTCGGTCCAGAAGTTCAGCGCCGCGGTGGCGGTGACGAACGACGGGTTCTGGCCGCGGAAGGTGCCGTTGTGCTCGCCGGGCTCCCACACATCGAGTTCGGGCTTGAACAGCGTCAGCGCCAAGGGAAGTCCGTAGCCGCTGATGGACTTGGACAGGCAGACGATGTCGGGAACGATGCCGGCCGCCTCGAAGCTGAAGAACGGCCCGGTGCGCCCGCACCCCATCTGCACGTCGTCGACGATCAGCAGCAATTCGTGGCGCTTGCACAGTTCGGCCAGGCCGTGCAGCCATTCCAACCGGGCCACATTGATTCCGCCTTCGCCCTGGACGGTTTCGACGATCACTGCGGCCGGCTCGTTGAGGCCGCTGCCGCTGTCCTGCAGCAGTCGCTCGAACCAGATGAAGTCGGGAGTGATGCCGTCGAGGTAGTTGTCATAGGGCATCGGGGTGGCGTGCACCAACGGGATGCCGGCGCCGCCGCGCTTCATCGAGTTGCCCGTGACGCTCAGCGATCCCAGCGTCATGCCGTGAAATGCGTTGGTAAAGCTGATGATGCTCTCGCGGCCGGTGATCTTGCGGGCCAGCTTCAGCGCCGACTCCACCGCGTTGGTGCCGGTGGGGCCGGGGAACTGGACTTTGTAGTTCAGCCCGCGCGGCTTGAGGATCACCTCCTCGAACCGTTCCAGGAACTGGCCTTTGGCCACGGTGTTCATATCGAGGCTGTGCACCACCCGGTCGGAGCTCAGGTAATCCAGCAGTGGTGCCCGCAGGTCCGGGTGGTTGTGGCCGTAGTTCAGGGCTCCGGCGCCGGCGAAGAAGTCCACATATTCCTTGCCGTCGACATCCCACATCCGGGAACCGCTGGCCCGGTCGAATGTCACCGGCCAGGACCGGCAGTAACTTCGTACTTCGGATTCGAGCGTTTCAAAAATGGTCATGGTTTCCTCCGTCCGTCGGTCACATACAACGGAACGGAACGACAGGTCGAGTTCTAACTGGTGTCGCGGGTGATCTCCGCTCGACCCACCACCCCGCTCGGGATGCCCCCGACCTAGGTCTGCCGGGGCTCACGTTTGCGCGGTCGTGACCTTACCGAGACCGATTTGTGATCTCAACCTCGACATGCTGTGCCTACCGGCAATTTTCTACCCGCAGCGGACCGATACGAAACAGGTCTTCGGCCAAGTGAGAATCGGGAAACAACCCGGCCCCGAACAGTTCGGAGCAGTGCAGGGCGGCGTCCCAGCGACGGGCGAATGCGGCGAACAGCCGCCGGCTCGCGTCGTTGTCAGGTGTGATGGACGTCTCAAGATGGGTCAGCCCGTCGGTATGCAGGGCAGTTGCCAGATGATCGAGCATCCGGCCCGCCAATCCCACCCCACGGTGCCCGGCATTGACCGCCACCTGCCAGACCATCAGGGTCTGCGGCTGCTGTGGACGCAAATAGCCGGTCACGAAGCCGGCTGGGGCGCCGTTGACCTCGGCGATCACCGAGGTGGCGGCGAAGTCGCGGCACCACAATAGATAGGCATAGGGCGAGTTGACGTCGAGGGTGGCGCTGTCGACAGCCATCTGCCACATGGCCGGGCCATCGGTCACCGTCGGTGTGCGGAATTGGATCTCGGCCGAGTCGGTCATCTCTCCGACGGTACGTGGCGAGCGGTTCAGGTGCGGGTGGGCGGCTCGGCCGGTGGCGCGGGCGGTACGCGCAGCGTGCACAGCGCCTCGAGCACCGACCGGCCGTCAGGTTCGGCGCGCACGGGCACCAATCCGATCGCTGCCACGGGGAACAGTCCGCACACCGCGAAGGCCAGTGGATAACCGGCGGCGGCGATCAGGGCGCCGAACATCGGGGGAGCGAACCCGGCGGTGAGCCGCTGGGTGGTGTTCTGGATTCCCAGCGCCCGCCCGCTCCAATACGGCCCGGCGATCTCGGCGACCGCGGTGGACGACAACCCGTTGTCCAGCACGCTGATCAACGTTGCGAGGACTATCGCCGGCGCGGCCAAGCGGGATTGCAGATGATCGGTGACCGCGAGCACCAGCATCGCGGCCGCACTGGCGACGGCGATGCTGCGAACCGGACGCAGCCTCGATCGCACCCGGTCGGACCATCGGCCGGCCAGCACCCGGCCGACCGCACCGAGCAACTGCGACAGCGTGACCATGGAAGCGGCTGTGGCAGTCGACCAGTGGGTGTCGACGATCAGCCACACCAGCATGAAGGTGGCGAGCATGCACTGCGGGACCATCAGCAATGCCGAGGACAAGTGGATGCGCCACAACGTCTTAGAGCCGGCGTAGGGGCTGGCCAACTCGTGACCGGCTGCTGCCGACCGCGGCCTGCGCGGCGGGTCTACCACCCCGATGGCGCACGCGACCGCTGCCACCGCGCACAGCGTTGCCGGAAACATCAACGCCCGCGACAGGCCGTGCTCGGCCAGGTCGGGGATCACCGTGGCTCCCAACGCGATTCCCAGCGGCTGCGCGGTCTGCCGGATGCCCATCACCAGCCCGCGTTGATGCGGCGGGAACCAGCCGGTCACCAGTCGGCCACTGGCGTTGTTGGCGCTGGCGGCGGCCATGCCACCCACGAACAGGAATGCGCCGACCCCGACCAGGGAGTCCATCGACGCGGCCGCAAAGGTTGCCAGCGAGGTCAACGCGGAGCCGACGGCCAGCACGATCCGCTCGCCGACCCGATCGAGCAGGGCGCCCCACGCGAACAGAGTCAGCACCATGCCGAAGCTGGGCATCGATGCCAGCAGGCCGGCCACCGCCAGGTTGGTGTCGCGTTTGGTCTCCAGCATCGGGATGACGAAGGCGATGCCGTTGATGAAGACGAACGCGCACATCGTCGCCATCAATGCGACGATCATCACGGACCAGCGTGCGGCGGTGCTGATCGACTCCGCGGACACCCGGTTCATGGTTCCACAGGATCGGCCGCTGCCGGCGCAACCCGCCCGGCAAATATCGCTGTGCCGATGATGGTGACCCCAGCGCCGGGCTCCGCCGCGCTTGCGATCGCCATTAGGCTTGCCGAATGCGTCTAGGTCGAATTGCCAGCCCCGACGGTGTCGCCTTCGTCAGCATCGAGGGCGACCCGGACCGGCCCCATGAGATGACCGCCCGTGAGATTGCCGAGCACCCATTCGGCACACCGGAGTTCACCGGCCGGTCCTGGCCGCTGGCCGATGTGCGCCTGCTCGCGCCGATCCTGGCCAGCAAAGTGGTGTGCATCGGCAAGAACTACGCCGCGCACATCGCCGAGATGGGTGGGACCCCTCCGGCCAACCCGACGATGTTCCTCAAGCCCAACACCGCGATCGTCGGGCCGAACGTTCCGATTCAGCTGCCCGCCGAGGCCTCTCCGGTTCACTACGAGGGCGAGCTGGCCGTGGTGATCTCGCGGCCCTGCAAGGACGTCTCGGCCGCCCAGGCCAAGGACAACATTCTGGGCTACACCATCGGCAACGACGTGTCGGCACGCGACCAGCAGGCAGCCGACGGGCAGTGGACCCGGGCCAAGGGGCACGACACCTTCTGTCCGATCGGCCCGTGGATCGTCACCGACCTGGACCCGAGCGATCTGGCGATCCGCACCGAGGTCAACGGGTCGGTCAAGCAGGACAGTCGAACCTCGCTGATGATGCACGACATCGGCGCCATCGTGGAGTGGATCTCCGCGGTGATGACCCTGCTGCCGGGCGATCTCATCCTCACCGGCACCCCGGACGGCGTCGGCCCGATCGAACACGGCGACACCGTGTCGGTCTCGGTCGAAGGCATCGGGACTCTCACCAATCCGGTTATCCGCAAAGGAAAGTCGTGACTGAATCTGCTGTTCGCGTCCGGTTCTGCCCGTCACCGACCGGCACCCCGCACGTCGGGTTGATCCGCACCGCCCTGTTCAACTGGGCCTATGCCCGGCACACCGGCGGGACCCTGGTCTTCCGGGTGGAGGACACCGACGCCGAACGCGACAGCGAGGAAAGTTATCTGGCGCTGCTCGACGCGCTGCGCTGGCTGCATCTGGACTGGGACGAGGGTCCCGAGGTGGGCGGACCCCACGGCCCGTACCGGCAGTCGCAGCGCGCCGACATCCACCGGGACGTGGTGGCGCAACTGCTGGCGGCGGAGGAGGCCTACGAGGCCTTCTCGACGCCGGAGGAGGTCGAGGCCCGTCATCTGGCCGCCGGGCGCAACCCCAAGCTGGGCTACGACAACTTCGATCGCGAGCTGACCGCGCAGCAGCGTGCCGGCTACCTGGGCGAGGGCCGCAAACCGGTCCTGCGCCTGCGGATGCCGGACGTCGATCTGGGCTGGAACGACCTGGTGCGCGGCCCGACATCGTTTCCGGCGGGCAGCGTTCCCGACTTCGCGTTGACCCGGGCCAACGGGGACCCGCTGTACACGTTGGTCAACCCCGTCGACGACGCGATGATGAAGATCACCCACGTGTTGCGCGGCGAGGATCTGTTGCCGTCCACGCCGCGTCAGATCGCGCTCTATCAGGCCTTGATGCGCATCGGGGTGGCCGATCGGATTCCGGAATTCGCGCACCTGCCAACGGTTCTCGGTGAGGGAACCAAGAAGCTGTCCAAACGGGACCCGCAGTCGAATCTGTTCGCGCACCGCGACCGCGGTTTCATCCCCGAGGGCCTGCTGAACTACCTGGCGCTGCTGGGCTGGTCCATTGCCGACGACCGCGACGTGTTCAGCCTCGAGGAGATGGTCGCGGCGTTCGATGTGACCGACGTCAACTCCAACCCGGCCCGGTTCGACCAGAAGAAGGCCGACGCGCTCAACGCCGAGCACATCCGGTTGCTCGACGCCGAGGACTTCACCGCGCGGCTGCGCAACTACTTCGACACCCACGGTCACAGCACCGGGCTCGACGACGCCGACTTCGCGACGGCCGCAGGGCTGGTGCAGACCCGTGTCGTGGTGCTGGGTGATGCCTGGCCGCTGTTGAAGTTCTTCAACGACGACGAGTACGTGCTGGATCCACGTGCCGCGGCCAAGGAGCTGGGACCGGACTCCCTTCCCACCCTGGATGCGGCCATCGCCGCCCTGGAGGGCGCGGGGGACTGGAATACCGCCAACATCGAGGCCGCCCTGAAGGCAGCGCTGCTGGACGGGCTGGAGCTCAAACCGCGTAAGGCGTTCGGCCCGATCCGGGTCGCCGTCACCGGCGGAACGATCAGCCCGCCGCTGTTCGAGTCGCTGGAATTGCTGGGCTCCGGGCGCAGCCTGGCGCGTTTGCGGGCCGCCCGAGACGGGGTTCGGTAGGCGCGATGCAAACTTCGGGGAAGAAGTTTGGTAGTCTGCTCGTCGGCCCGAAGCGGCTGGCCAGCAGTGCCCGACCGGCACTCTGACCAGCGGTTATCGTCAGGCCTTTGTTGGTCCTTGGGGTATGGTGTAATTGGCAACACAGCTGATTCTGGTTCAGCCATTCTAGGTTCGAGTCCTGGTACCCCAGCAAAAACGGTCCGCCGCAAGCGATTTGGCGGGCCGTTTGGGTTGAGCTATGCTGGCAACCCGGAAATGTTCTAGCCCCCGTCGTCTAGCGGCCTAGGACGCCGCCCTCTCACGGCGGTAGCGTGGGTTCGAATCCCATCGGGGGTACAGAGAAAAGACCCGCACCTTTCGCAGGTGCGGGCCTTTTTGTATCTGGGGGCGTGTCACTCGGCCGTCGGCGCGGTGGACCCGGCCAGCGGGATCGGCGGCAAACCCAGCTTCCGGTGGTCCCAGGACCGGGTGCGTCGTGTGACGATGCGCACAGCGACCCGGTTGTTCATCATCGCGTCGACCCCGGGCTTCATCTCGTCGGTGTAGGGGCCGTTGTAGCGCTCCCAGACGCTGACACCCACCCGGAAGATGGTGTCCGGGTCGTCGATGATCTCCGCGACACCCTCGAAGGACACTCCGCGCAGCGTGTCGTACGTCTGGCCGGCCTCGAGCAGGAAGCTGACCCGCGGATCACGCTTGAGGTTGACCGCCTTCTGAGACTTGGCCTTGGTCTCGAGCCAGATCTCCCCGTCGAGCACTCCGTACCACATCGCCGTGAGGTGCGGTTGGCCGTCGGGCCCGATGGTGGCCAGCGTCCCGGTGCGGTGGGTGTTGACGAAGTCGGCGACCTCGTCGGAGGTCATGACGATCTGTGCGCGTTGCTTGGTTCCCATGCCAGCAGTCTGTCAGGTGAGCGGACGGCGGCGGTCACAACCGGGCGGTCAGCGCCTCGGCGGACGCGAGCAGGTCGGCGGCCCAGCGCGCCCCGGGGCGTCGCCCCATCCGGTCGATGGGGCCCGACACCGAGATCGCCGCCACCACCGTGCCGCGCCGATCGCGCACCGGCGCCGACACGCTGGCCACGCCCGGTTCGCGCTCGGCAACGCTCTGCGCCCAGCCCCGGCGGCGTACGTCTGCCAGTGTCCGCCCGGTGAACTTGGCCTCCGCCAGCACTTCCTGCTGGACGGCCGGATCGGCATATGCGAGCAGGACCTTGGCGCCCGAACCGGCCGTCATCGGCAGTCTGGCGCCGACAGGAACCGTGTCACGCAGCCCGACAGTCGGTTCCAGGGCCGCCACGCAGACCCGTGCGGCGCCTTCGCGGCGATACAACTGCACGCTCTCGCCGGTGATCTCCCGCAGTCGGGGCAGCACCGTGGCACTGACCGAACGCAGCGGATCGTCGGCGCGGGACGCCAGTTCGGCGACCGCCGGCCCGACCTGCCAGCGTCCGTCGTCGTCGCGCCCGAGTAGTCGATGGACTTCCAGTCCGGCGGCCAGGCGGTGTGCGGTGGCCCGGGGCAGGCCGGTGCGCGCGCACAGTTCGGCCAGTCCGCACGGCGATTCGGCGATCGTGTGCAGCACTGCCAGGGCTTTGTCCAGAACGCCGATGCCGCTATGCTGTTCCATATACAGATACTATCGTCTCAATATATGAGATGACGTAGATTTGGGGATGGCAAGAATGTCCAAGACGCAGCAGCCTCGCACGCTGGCCGAGAAGGTCTGGGCGGACCATGTGGTGGTGTCCGGCGGCGAGACCGAGCCCGACCTGATCTACATCGACCTGCATCTGATTCATGAGGTCACCACCCCGCAGGCCTTCGAGGGCCTGCGGCTGGCCGGCCGGAAGGTGCGGCGCCCGGATCTGACGATCGCCACCGAAGACCACAACGTGCCGACCATCGACATCGACAAGCCGATCGCCGACCCGGTGTCACGCACCCAGGTTGAGACGCTGCGGCACAACTGCGCCGAGTTCGGCATCCGGTTGCACCCGATGGGCGACATCGATCAGGGCATCGTTCACATCATCGGGCCGCAGCTGGGCCTGACCCAGCCGGGCATGACGGTGGTCTGCGGCGACAGTCACACCTCCACGCACGGTGCGTTCGGCGCGCTGGCTATGGGTATCGGCACCTCCGAGGTCGAGCACGTGCTGGCCACCCAGACGCTGCCGCTGCGGCCGTTCAAGACGATGGCGGTCAACGTTGAAGGGCAGCTGGCGCCGGGAGTGACTGCCAAGGACATCATCCTGGCGGTGATCGCCCAGATCGGCACCGGCGGCGGTCAGGGCTACGTCATCGAGTACCGGGGCAGCGCCATCGAGTCGCTGTCGATGGAGGCCCGGATGACGATCTGCAACATGAGTATTGAGGCGGGCGCCCGGGCCGGCATGGTCGCCCCGGATGCGACGACCTACGAATACCTGCGCGGCCGTCCGCATGCGCCGGCGGGCGCCGACTGGGACGCCGCCGTCAACTACTGGGATGGCCTGCGCACCGACCCGGGTGCCCGGTTCGACGCCGAGGTCTATCTCGACGCCGCCGCGCTGACCCCGTTCGTCACCTGGGGCACCAACCCCGGCCAGGGCGTGCCGCTGGGCGGGACGGTTCCCGACCCCGAGTCCATCACCGGCGAGGCGCAGCGGCGGGCCGCGGAGAAGGCATTGGCATACATGGACCTTCGCCCGGGCACGCCGATGCGTGACATCGCCGTCGACACCGTGTTCGTCGGTTCGTGCACCAACGGTCGTATCGAAGACCTGCGCGCGGTGGCCGAGGTGCTGCGCGGGCGGCAGGTGGCCGACAGTGTGCGGATGCTGATCGTGCCGGGCTCGATGCGGGTGCGCCAGCAGGCCGAAGCCGAAGGCCTGGCCGAGGTTTTCACCGCCGCCGGTGCGGAATGGCGTCAGCCGGGGTGCTCGATGTGCCTGGGAATGAACCCCGATCAGCTCGCCCCGGGACAGCGCTGCGCGTCGACCTCCAACCGCAACTTCGAAGGCCGGCAGGGCAAGGGCGGGCGCACCCACCTGGTGTCTCCGGTCGTCGCCGCCGCCACCGCGGTCCGCGGGACACTGTCCGCCCCGGCCGACTTGAACTGACCCGCAACGGTATTTAAAGGAGCTAAGTCATGGAAGCGTTTCGCACCCATACCGGAATCGGGGTCCCGCTGCGGCGGTCCAATGTCGACACCGACCAAATCATTCCGGCCGTCTATTTGAAGCGAATCACCCGGACGGGATTTGAGGACGGCCTGTTCGCCACCTGGCGTACCGACCCGTCCTTTGTGTTGAATGTCAGCCCGTTCGATCGAGGTTCGGTACTGGTGGCCGGCCCGGATTTCGGCACCGGTTCCTCTCGGGAGCACGCGGTGTGGGCGCTACTGGACTACGGCTTCCGGGTGGTGATCTCCTCACGGTTCGCCGACATCTTCCGGGGCAACGCCGGCAAAGCGGGGTTGCTGGCGGCACAAGTGGCTCAAGACGACGTGGAACTGCTCTGGAAACTCATCGAGCAGAGCCCGGGCTTGGAAATCACTGTCAATCTTCAAGATCGGAATATCACCGCCGGAACGGCGGTGGTGGCGTTCACTATTGACGACTACACCGCCTGGCGGCTGTCCGAAGGCCTCGACGATATAGGCCTTACGCTGCGGAAACTCGATGAAATCGATTCCTTCGAGGCATCCCGGCCGAGCTGGAAGCCGCGCACCGTTCCGGCTTCTTGACGGCACTCGCCGGGGCGAATTTTGGGCGATTCAACGCCTCTCGTCAGCGCCCAAGGGCGCTAACCGGATTGCGGAATTCACCGATAATCTCATCTGAAATTGCGCGTGGCTCTTGGAAATCAGTGGTACGAGGGTTTACCGTGTGCTCTAGTCGGCTCAAGTAGGGCCACTGGTCTCGGAGGGATTGGATGAACAAAGCAGAGCTCATCGAGGTGCTCACAAAGGAATTGGACACCGACCGCCGGTCGGCGACCGAAGCCGTCGAGCACTTCGTCAATGCCATTGTGCGCGCCGTCCACAAGGGTGAGAGCGTCACCATCACTGGGTTCGGCGTGTTTGAGCGCCGTCGTCGCGCCGCGCGCGTCGCCCGCAATCCCCGTACCGGTGAAACGGTCAAGGTGAAGCCGACGTCGGTTCCCGCCTTCCGGCCCGGCGCGCAGTTCAAGGCGATTGTTTCTGGCGCGCAGCGCGTCCCGTCCGAGGGGCTCGCCGTCAAGCGCGGTGCCGGCGCCGCGGCGGGTGGTACGGCCAAGAAGGCGGCGAAGAAGTCGCCGGCGAAGAAGGCCACCAAGGCAGTTGCGAAGAAGGCCGCTACCAAGGCTCCGGCCAAGAAGGTCGCCGCCAAGAAGGTGGCGACCAAGGCGGCGGTGAAGAAGGCTCCGGCCAAGAAGGTGACCGCCAAGAAGGTGGTTACCAAGGCTCCGGCCAAGAAGGTGACCGCCAAGAAGGTGGCTACCAAGGCTCCGGCCAAGAAGGTGACCGCCAAGAAGGTCGCTACCAAGGCTCCGGCCAAGAAGGCCACCAAGGCCGCGGTGAAGAAGGCTCCGGCCAAGAAGGCCACCAAGGCCACGGCCCGTAAAGGCCGCAAGTAGCAATTGAATAGCCGAGCGCCGCGGGGACGCCCCGCGGCGCTCGGTCGTTCAGACCAGGACCGGCGCCGCCAGCGGACTGCCGAGATGGTCGGCGGCGATCAACCGGCCGCCGGACAGGGACAGCACCCAGGTGCTGCCCTTGCGGTTTCGTGACTTGTCCGGGGTGACGCCGTCGCGAGCACACCACCACTCGATCAGATCCGGAATCACCTTGCCCTGCGTACAGATGACCGGGGTGCCGCCCCGTTTGGCGATCTTGAGCACCCGCTGACGGGCGCTCACCGGATCGCGACGGTACGCCTCTTCGGTCAGGGTCGGCTCGTTGTGCACGGCCACACCGAGTTCGGCGGCCACCGGCTCCACCGTCTGGTGGCAGCGCACCCGGTCGGCCGCGTAGACATCGGTGGCGCCGAAGGCCAGTAGCTGACCGACGAGAGCCTCGGCCTGCGCGCGGCCCTTCTTGTCCAGCGGCCGCTGGCTGTCGTCACCGGAGAACCGGGACCGGCGACCCGCGCTGCCGTGCCGCACGATCAGCACAGTCTGGGTGTCGGCCGGAGCCTTGACGAACCGCCGCAAGATCTTCCGGTCGTAGGGATACTGGAGTTCCTTCATCGCGTCGGCGGCGGGCAGCCACACCAGATCGTCCACCTCGTGGTTGGGCGTGAAGTCGCCGCCCAAGGCCCGCGCATTCCAGTAGTGCACTTTCTTGACGCCCTGCTGGACCGGATAGCTGACCGATCCCAGCCGGCGACCGAGATGTGCGTATTGACCCGTCTCCTCGAGGATCTCCCGCACCGCGGTCACCGGTTCGGTCTCGCCGGGGTCGACCTTGCCCTTGGGCAGGGACCAGTCGTCGTAGCGGGGGCGGTGGATCAGGGCCACTTCGACGGTCTTGCGCCGCGGCCGCCAGAGCACCGCACCGGCGGCGTAGACGATGCGGTCTGCCCCCGAAGACGAAGCCGAGCCGCTCGACGACGAATGTTTGGGCACCTTAACAACTCCTGCTGGTCAATTCGGGACTCGTGGACGGCGTTCGGTCGTCGGATCAGGGATTGCGGTGCCGCTCCATCAACGACACCTGGTGGTCGCGTACCGTCGCGCCGGCCTGCGGCTCGGCAGTCCATTGGCCGTCCGGCCCGAGTTCCCAGCAGCGGGTGGCCGGATTCATCGCGGAGTCGAACACGTCACCCAGTTGTGCCGTCAGTCGCGGATTCTTGACCTGCACCATCACTTCGACGCGCCGGTCCAGGTTGCGGTGCATCATGTCGGCGCTGCCGATCCAGAACTCGTCGACGGCCTGGCAGTGGATGATCCGGGAGTGCTCCAGGAAACGGCCGAGAATCGATCGAACGACGATGTTCTCGGAGAAACCCTCGACGCCCGGTCGCAGGGCACAGATCCCGCGCACCACCAACTCGACCCGCACGCCGGCCCGTGAGGCCCGGTAGAGCGCGTCGATCACCTGCTCGTCCACCAGGGAGTTGAGTTTGAGCCGGATCCGGCCCCGGCCGGCCGCGTCGCCGCCGCCGCGATGAGCCGCTATCTCGCGATCGATGCGTTCGATGATCCCGGCGCGTACACCGTGCGGCGCCACCAACAGGTTGCGGTAGGCGACCTTCCGCGAATAACCGGTCAGCGAGTTGAACAGGTCGGTGAGGTCGGCCCCGATGTCCGGGTCGGCGGTCAGCAGCCCGATGTCCTCGTAGAGCCGTGCGGTCTTGCTGTTGTAGTTGCCGGTGCCGATATGGCAGTACCGGCGGATCGCCGAGCCCTCACGCCGCACCACCAGAGCCACCTTGCAGTGGGTCTTGAGCCCGATGAGCCCATAGACCACGTGCACACCGGCCTTCTCCAGCTTGCGCGCCCACTTGATGTTGGCCTGCTCGTCGAACCGGGCTTTGATCTCCACCAGTGCCACCACCTGTTTTCCGGCTTCGGCGGCGTCGATCAACGCGGTGACGATCGGTGAATCGCCCGAGGTGCGGTACAGCGTCTGTTTGATCGCCAGCACTCCCGGGTCGGCAGCGGCCTGTTCGAGGAACCGTTGCACGCTGGTGGCGAACGAGTCGTAGGGGTGGTGCACCAGCACGTCGCCCTCCCGCAGGGTGGCGAAAATGCTTTTGGGGGTTTCCCGTTCGGCGAACGCGGGGTGAGTGGCCGGGACCAGGGTGCGGTCCTTGAGGTCCGGGCGGTCCTGCCCGTAGACCTGCCACAAGCCTGACAGATCCAGCAGTCCGGGCAACTCGATGACGTCGCCGGGGTCCACATCGAGCTCCCGCAGCAGCAGCTCCAACATGTTCTCGGTCATGTCGTCGGCGACCTCGAGCCGCACCGGTGACCCGAACCGGCGCCGCGCCAGTTCCCGCTCCAGGGCCTGGAGCAGATCCTCGTCGCGGTCCTCCTCAACCTCGAAATCGGCGTTGCGGGTGATGCGGAACGCATGGTGCTCGACGATCTCCATGCCGGGGAACAACACCGGAAGGAACGCGGCGATCAGTTCCTCCATCGGCAGGAAACGGATCTCGCCGCCTTCGTCACCGCCGTCGGTGCGGCTGTCGAGTTCGACGAAACGGTCGACGTTGTCGGGAACCTTGACCCGCGCAAAGTGATTGCCGCCGTCCTCGGGGCGCTTGACCGTCACCGCCAGGTTGAGGCTGAGCCCGCTGACGAACGGGAACGGATGCGCCGGATCGACCGCCAATGGGGTCAGGACCGGGAAAACCTGTTCGGTGAAGTACGTCGACAACTGGTCGCGTTCGGCCTGATGCAGGTCGGCCCAGGTGACGATGTGGATCCCTTCGGCGGCCAGTGCCGGGCGCACCGAGTCCAGGAACACCCGCGCGTGACGGGTGGCGATCTGCTGGGTCTGCTCGCCGATCCGGCGCAGTTGCTCGCGAGGGGTCAAGCCGTCGGCCGAGCGCACCGACAGGCCCATCTCGTCGCGACGCTTGAGCCCGGCGACCCGGACCATGTAGAACTCGTCGAGGTTGGAGGCGAAGATCGCCAGAAACTTGGCCCGCTCCAACAGCGGGAGCGAGGTGTCCGCGGCCAGCGCCAGCACCCTCGCGTTGAAGTCCAGCCAGCTCAGCTCTCGGTTCAGGTAGCGATTGGCGGGCAACTCCGCATCCGCCTCGGTTGGTTGTGCAGCGGTGGCGGCGGGTGGCGCGGCCGGTGCGGCGTCATTCGTGCGCCAGTCGGTCTCGTCGGTGCTGGCCTCGGTGAGTCCGCCGGCTTCGATTTCATCCACCCCGAAATCATTACGCATCAGCGGTGAGGCCGCCACCGTACTAACGCTGTGCCAGCGCACGCATGGTCGCTGTCCCGACCCCGAGCCGCCGCGCCACCGCCAGATCCTCGGGGGTGTCGATGTCGCAGCGCAGGCCGGGCCAGGCTCCGGTCAGCTCCAAGGCGCCGGACTGTCGGTGCCGGTTGGCCGAGTCCCGGCCGAACTGCGGGTCCAAGGCGGCGTTGAACGCGAAGAGCGCCGCGGTGCCCATCCCGTGCCGGTCGGCGACGAAGCTGCGCGGGTGGGCGCGCGCGGCGGCAATCGCCTCATCGAGTTCGTAAGACTGCAACGCCGGCAGATCACCTTGCAAGGCAACGATATTGGGCGCTGTCTGGGCCACCGAGCGTTCCGCGGCGGCGAGCGCGTTGTTCAACGGGTCGTCGTGACCCGCGGGAGTCGGATCCTCGAGCACCTCGGCGCCCAGTTCGGCGGCGGCCGCCGCAGCAGCCTCATCGGGGGTGACGACGGTGATGTGCGCCAGCCCCGCAGCGGCCGAGGCGGCGGTGATGGTGTCGACCAGCATGGCCAGCACCACGGCTTCACGCTGCGGTGCCGGAAAGGCCGGCGCCAGCCTGGTCTTGGCCACGCTGAGCCGCTTGACGGCGATGATCAGGCCGATACCGGATTTCTCGGCCTGTACGGAGTTCACAACCCACATCCTGCCAGCGCCGGGTTCGGCGGCCGGGATGTCGGTGCCGCTGGGCTGATGGCGGTGACCCGCTTCGCCCGACTCCGTCGTGCTTGCGATCCCCGCTGGGTTGATGGCGGTGACCCGCTTCGCCCGACTCCGTCGTGCTTGCGATCCCCGCTAGGGTGATGCGCTTATAGGGAGGTGGTGTGAGGTGATCAGCACCGAGAGCACAGTCGCAGTGATGGGCGCCGGAGCGTGGGGCACGGCCTTGGCCAAGGTGCTCGCCGACGCGGGCGGCGAGGTTAGGCTGTGGGCTCGGCGGTCCGACATCGCCGCGCAGATCAACGAGACCCGCCGAAACCCCGACTATTTGCCGGGTTTGGTGGTGCCCGACGGGGTGCGCGCCACCACCGATGCGGCCGAGGCACTCGACGGTCTGACCACGGTGGTACTGGCCGTGCCGGCGCAGACCATGCGGGCCAATCTCGAGGGCTGGACGTCGCATCTGACCGACGGCGCCACTCTGGTCAGTGTCGCCAAGGGCATCGAACTGGGCAGCCTGATGCGGATGAGCCAGGTGATCGCCTCGGTGACCGGATTCGATCCCGGTCAGGTCGCTGTGGTGTCGGGCCCCAACCTGGCGGCTGAGATCGCCGCCGAGCAGCCCGCCGCAACCGTGGTCGCCTGCACCGACTCCGGTCGCGCGGTGGCGCTGCAGCGCATGCTCAACACCGGCTACTTCCGGCCGTACACCAACGCCGACGTGATCGGTACGGAGATCGGCGGCGCCTGCAAGAACGTCATCGCCCTGGCCTGCGGGATGGCGGCCGGGGTGGGGTTGGGGGAGAACACCGCAGCGGCGATCATCACCCGCGGCCTGGCCGAGATCATCCGGCTGGGCGTCGCGTTGGGCGCCAAGGGCTCCACGCTGGCTGGTCTGGCCGGGGTGGGCGATCTGGTGGCGACCTGCACGTCGCCGCACTCGCGCAACCGGTCGTTCGGGGAGCGGCTCGGCCGGGGCGAGTTCATGCCCCCGGTACCGGGGTCGTCGGGGCTGGCCAGTACCAGCGACGGCCACGTCGTCGAAGGTGTGACGTCGTGCGAGTCGGTGCTGGCGCTGGCCTCGAGCTACGACGTGGAGATGCCGCTGACCGACGCCGTGCACCGGGTCTGCCACAAGGGATCGTCGGTCAACGAGGCGGTGGCGCTGCTGCTGGGACGTCGCACCAAGCCGGAGTAGGCGGCCGCTGCGGGTCGGCCGGTACCCTCTGGCGTGTGAATTCCCACGAACGCATCCGGGTCGCCGTCGTCTTCGGCGGTCGCAGCAGCGAGCACGCCATCTCCTGCGTCTCGGCGGGCAGCATCCTGCGCAACCTGGATCCCCGGCGTTTCGAGGTCGTCACCGTCGGCATCACCACCGAAGGGGCCTGGGTTCTCACCGACGGCGATCCGGAGGCGCTGGCGATCAACGACCGACAGCTGCCGGAGGTCACCATGGACTCCGGGGCCGAACTGGCGTTGCCCGCCGATCCGCAGCGAGCCGGTCAGCTGATCGCGTTGTCCGACGAGGCTTCGGGGGCCACCGAGGCGCTGGGATCGGTCGATGTGGTGTTCCCGGTACTGCACGGACCCTACGGCGAGGACGGCACGGTGCAGGGGTTGCTGGAGCTGGCCGGGTTGCCCTATGTCGGAGCCGGGGTGCTGGCCAGCGCCGCGGGGATGGACAAGGAGTTCACCAAGAAGTTGCTGGCCGCCGAGGGCCTGCCGATCGGCCCGTATGCGGTGCTGCGAGCCACCCAGGAGACGTTGTCGATCGAGGACCAACACAGGTTGGGCCTGCCGTTGTTCGTCAAACCGGCCCGCGGCGGATCGTCGATCGGGGTCAGCCGGGTGGCGTCCGTCGATGAACTGCCGGCCGCGATCGCCGAGGCGCGCCGGCACGACCCGAAGGTCATCATCGAGGCCGCCATCATCGGGCGCGAGCTCGAGTGCGGCGTGCTCGAATTCCCCGACGGCACGGTGGCAGCCAGCACGGTGGGGGAGATCCGGGTGGAGAGCGACTGTGCCGACTCCGACGACTCGTTCTACGACTTCGCCACCAAGTACCTCGACAGCGGGGTCGCCGAACTGGACGTGCCCGCAAAGATCGACGACGATACCGCAGATGCGTTGCGGCAGTTAGCGATTAAGGCGTTTACCGCGCTGGACTGCCAGGGCCTGGCCCGGGTGGACTTCTTCCTCACCGACAGCGGTCCGGTGATCAACGAGATCAACACCATGCCTGGGTTCACCACGATCTCGATGTACCCGCGGATGTGGGCGGCCAGTGGCGTCGACTACCCGACGCTGCTGGCGACGATGGTCGACACCGCACTGGCCCGCGGAGTGGGACTGCGCTGACGTGACGGCAGCCGCTATCGCGGTGGTGCCGGCCTGATCGGCACCGCGGCAACCGAGCTGTCGAGCAGATCGGACAGTTCCTGGATCGGTGTGGGCCCGGAGCCCGGCGGCAGGGTCAGCGCCAGGTAGACCTGTCGGTCGACCGCATACCAGGTGGCGCGGTCTCCCTCGCGGACCTCGAACCACTGCACGTGATTGACGACCTGGATCGGTGAACCCACCACGAAGTCGGCCGGCCGGTCCAGGCCGCAGCGCAACACCACCGCATCGCCCGGGCCGGCCGCCCACGCAGCCGCCCCCTCTGGGGCAGGCGCCGCGATCTCCGAGCGCTGGTAGTCGCCGAGCTGCTGCGGCAGACCGTGCAACACTGCGTTGCAGGCCGCGTCGCCGGCGTGCGGCGCGGGCACCGCGGCGAGGCGAATCGGCTCGGTCGGTGGCGCACCGGGATGGCGTGTCGCCGCGTACGCCAGCGCGGCGCCTACCGCGGCGATCGCGACCACCAGCGCGGCGATCAGCGCGGCGCGCGGCGGCCCGTCGGCTTCGGTCCCCGGGTTGCTCAAGCCTCGCCCTCTCGTCGATCGCGTTTAAACTCCCGGCTGTGCGCGGTAACGAGCCCACGCTGGGTCAGCTTGGAGAGTTTCCCATGATCGACCGGTTGGTGTCCGGCCGCCGTCAGCCGGCCACCACCGAACTGGGCCCCGGCGACGACGCGGCGGTGGTGCGCTGCGCCGACGGCCGCACCGTGATCTCCACCGACATGCTGATCGAGGGCCGGCATTTCCGGCTGGACTGGTCGACGCCGCACGACGTCGGGCGCAAGGCCATCGCGCAGAACGCCGCCGATGTGGAGGCGATGGGCGCCCGCCCCACCGCGTTCGTCGTCGCCTTCGGTGCCCCCGCACACACTTCGGCCGCTGACGCCGCTGCCCTGGCCGACGGGATGTGGGCCGAAGCCGGCCCGCTGGGGGCGGGCGTGGTCGGCGGAGACCTAGTGCAGGCCGACTCCTGGGTGGTGTCGGTGACGGTGCTCGGCGACCTGGCCGGCCGGACGCCGGTGCTGCGGTCCGGGGCCCGGCCCGGGGGGACACTGGCCGTGATCGGCGATCTGGGCCGCTCTGCGGCGGGTTTGCATCTCCTGCGCGACGGGGTGGCCGGCTTCGACGAACTGCGACAACGGCACCTGACCCCGGAGCCGCCCTACGGCCAGGGCGCGGTGGCCGCCGACGCCGCGGCGCAGGCCATGACCGACGTCTCCGACGGGCTGATCGCCGATCTCGGTCACCTGGCCGCCGCCTCCCAGGTGACGATCGACGTGTCCACCGCAGGGCTGGCCGCCGATCACCAGGCACTCGTGGCGGCCGGCGCCGCAGTCGGCGCGGACCCGTGGTCGTGGGTGCTGGGCGGGGGTGAGGACCACGCGCTGGTCGCCGTCTTTCCCAGCACAGTGTTGTCCGGTGCGTTGCCGGCCGGTTGGCGAGTGATCGGGCAGGTGGCCGACGGGCCGGCCCGGGTGCTGGTCGACGGGGCGCCGTGGGTCGGTGAGGCGGGTTGGCAGTCGTATGACGGTTAGGGTGACGCGGTGACCGTCTACGCCGTCGCCCAGCTGAAGTTCACCGATCGCGTTGCCTACGACCGGTACCAGGCGAAATTCATGGACGTCTTTGCCCGGCACCGCGGGACACTGCTGGCCGCCGACGAGTCGCCCCGGATCGTGGAGGGCCGCTGGGATCGAGAGAAGGTGGTGTTGATGTCGTTCCCCGACGAGGGAGCCTTTCGTGCCTGGGCCGAATCACCGGAATACCAGCAGATCTCGCAGGACCGGCGGGCCGGTGCGGACACGGTGGTGCTGCTGGTGAAAGGCCTGGCATGACCGCGCGTCCACTTCCTGAACTCGTCGAGAGCGGTTGGGCCACCGCACTGGCACCGGTGACCGATCACGTCGCGGCGCTGGGGCAGTTTCTGCGGGACGAGACCTCATCCGGGCGCGGTTACCTGCCCGATGGATCGAACATCCTGCGCGCCTTCACGTTTCCGTTCGACTCGGTGCGGGTGTTGATCGTCGGGCAGGATCCCTATCCGACTCCCGGTCATGCCGTGGGGCTCAGCTTCTCGGTGGCCCCGCAGGTGCGGCCGTTGCCGCGCAGCCTGGAGAACATCTTCACCGAGTACACCGCCGATCTCGGCTATCCCAAGCCGTCCAACGGCGATCTGTCCGCATGGGCGCAGCGTGGCGTGCTGCTGCTCAACAGGGTGCTCACCGTGCGTCCGGGCACTCCGGCGTCGCATCGCGGCAAGGGGTGGGAGGCGGTCACCGAATGCGCGATCCGGGCGCTGGTGGCCCGCAGTGAGCCGATGGTGGCGATCCTGTGGGGGCGTGACGCCGGGACGCTCAAACCGATGCTGAACGACCACTGCCTCACGATCGAATCACCGCACCCGTCGCCGCTGTCGGCGTCGCGAGGGTTCTTCGGATCCCGGCCGTTCAGCCGTGCCAACGAACTGTTGGAGCAGCTGGGTGCCGAGCCGATCGACTGGCGCCTGGACTAGCTGTACTGACCTGAGAGGTTGGGTACGCGGCTGGCGGGTGGTTGGCCTCTGAGTGCGGTGTGGCCGCGGTGGACTCTTCTATGTCT
>NZ_CP084029.1:2922519-3101215 GCF_020181615.1 [Mycobacterium] crassicus | reverse complement strand
GTGCGTTTCCTAGACAGCTCGCACTTCACTCGGAGGTCTTCGTCATGTCACCACGCCACGCCGTCTCTAACGTCCGTGGTCAGTACAACTAGCCCGGTAGGGGGCCGACTCAGCGGCTGTCAGCGATCGGCGGCACGCAGAGGAAACGGACTCAGCCGCGGGAGACCTTGCCGGCCTTGATGCACGAGGTGCAGGCGTTGAGGCGCTGCTTGTTGCCGCCGGGACGGGCGGCGTGCACGGTCTGGATGTTCGGGTCCCACCGACGGTTGGTCCGCCGGTGCGAGTGGGACACCGATTTGCCGAAGCCGGGGCCCTTTCCGCAGATATCGCACACGGCAGCCATATGTGACACTCCTCAAAACGTCTGCTTGAGGGCCAACAACCTGAGCGGGTGGCCCGACAACCTGATCAGGATACCCGTCGGGCCGGGCAACCACAAAAACGGCCCGTGCAAGCCCGGCGGTGTGTGTGACCTGTGGCGTCGGACGGAGTGATTAGGCTTGCGGCCACCGGAGGTGCCGGCAGGAAGGTTGGGTGGCGGTGGGCAACCTGGATCGTCGGCTGGACGCGGCCACCCTGCGGGATTGGGCGCACACCGCGGTCGGTGACCTGATCACCCACACCGATGAGATCAACCAGCTCAACGTCTTCCCGGTCGCCGATTCCGACACCGGCACCAACATGCTGTTCACCATGCGTTCGGCCCTGGCCGAGGCCAACACCGTGGCCGCCTCGGGGGAGGTGGCCCGGGTGGCGGCCGCGTTGTCGTCGGGCGCGCTGCACGGGGCGCGTGGCAACTCCGGGGTGATCCTGTCGCAGATTCTGCGCGGCCTGGCCGATGTGACCGCGGCCGACACCGCAGTCACGACCATCGATGCCGCCCTGCTCGGTGCCGGTCTGCGGCACGGGGTAGAGCTGGTGGTCACTTCGATGGGCGGCCGGGAGATTCCGGGCACCATCGTGTCGGTGTTGCAGGCCGCCGCGACAGCCGTCGACCGGTGCACGACCGATGGGGCAGAGCTGGGCGCGGCGCTCACGGCCGCCACCGACGCCGCCGCCGACGCCCTGGACAAGACCACCGAACAACTCGACGTGCTCGCCGACGCCGGGGTGGTCGATGCCGGCGGCCGCGGCCTGTTGGTGCTGCTCGACGCGCTGCGCTCGACGATCACCGGCCAGGCACCGGTCCGGACGGTGTACCAGCCGTCCCCGCGCCCCCGGATGCCGGCGGCCGGTACGGAGCAACCCGCGCCGCAGTTCGAGGTGATGTACCTGCTGGGCGAATGCGCTCCCGGAGACATCGCCGCGTTACGCGAGCGGCTGACCCAGCTCGGCGAATCGGTGGCGATCGCGACGTCGGGGGTGGTCGGCGGCTATTCGGTGCACGTGCACACCGACGATGCCGGAGCCGCCGTCGAAGCCGGCCTGGAGTTCGGCCGGCCGCGGCGTATCCAGGTCTCGGTGCTGGCCGGGGCGGCCGGACCGTCGCTCGGCAGTTGGGCCCGCGAACGTGCGGTGCTGGCCGTCGTCGACGGCGACGGGGCCGAGGGGCTGTTCGAGTCCGAGGGCGCCTGTGTGCTGCGGCCCGAACCGCACAGCGCAGATCCGGCCATGATGATCACCGCCCAGCAACTGCTGCGGGCCGTGGTGGACACCGGCGCGGCGCAGGTGATGCTGCTGCCCAACGGCTATGTCGCCGCCGAGGAACTGGTGGCCGGCTGCACCGCCGCCATCGGCTGGGGCATCGACGTGGTGCCCGTCCCGACCGGGTCGATGGTGCAGGGACTGTCCGCGCTGGCGGTGCACGATCCGGGCCGGCCGGTGGTCGACGACGGTTACACGATGGCCCGCGCGGCGGGCACCACCCGGCACGGTTCAGTGCGGGTCGCCACCGAGCAGGCACTGACCTGGGCCGGCACCTGCCGGCCAGGTGACGGGCTGGGCATCGCCGGTGACGAGGTGCTGATCGTGGCCCGTGACGTCGCTGCGGCCGCCATCGGCCTGATCGACCTGCTGCTGGCGGCCGGCGGTGAGCTGGTGACGGTGCTGTTCGGAGCCGGTCCCGACGGCTTGGAAGGCAATGTGGTCGATGTGCTGGCCAGGCATGTGCACGACGCGCACCCCGGTATCGAACTGGCGATCTACTTCACCGGGCATCGGGGGGACGCGCTGCTGATCGGGGTCGAATAGCGATGGGTGTAACCCTGCGCGACCGGCTGGACTACGTGGTGGGCTCCGATGCCGCCGGCAAACTCGCCGAGTACTTCGGCATCCGTACCGTCGACGACCTGCTGCGGCACTACCCGCGCAGCTATGTCGAAGGGGCGACGAAACGCGGTGTCGACGACGCCCAGGCGATCGAGGGCGAACACATCACCCTGGTCGACACCATCGGCACCGCCGTGGCCCGGCCGATGAGGCGACAGCCGGGCCGGCGTCCCAACGAATACCTGGTGATCACCCTCGGCAGCGGCGCGAAGAAGGTCAGTGCCACGTTCTTCAATGCGCGCGGCCTGAAATACAAACTCACCCCGGGCACCAGGGTGATGTTGTCCGGCGAGGTCGGCTACTTCAAGCAGAAACTGCAGCTGACCCACCCCGACTTCCTCATCCTGGACGCGCCGGGCACGGACAACTTCGGCAGTGACTCGCTGCGCAACATCGCCGACGCGTCCCAGCGGATCAGCGGCGAAGTACTGCAGTCGGAGTTCGAGCGAGCCTGCTACCCGATCTATCCGGCGAGCACCAAGGTGCAGAGCTGGGACATCTTCAACTGTGTACGACAGGTTCTCGAAGTGCTCGACCCGGTACCCGAGCCGTTGCCCGCCGGGCTGCTCGCCGAGCGTGGCCTCATCGGCGAGGATGAGGCGCTGCGTGCCATCCACCTGGCTGAGAGCGCGGCGCAGCGGGAGCAGGCCCGCGAACGACTGACCTTCGACGAGGCAGCCGGACTGCAGTGGGCGCTGGCGGTGCGCCGCAACGGCGAACTGTCCGAATCCGGCCCCCCGGCTCCGGCGCGCACCGACGGCTTGGCGGCGGAAATGCTGGGGCAGTTGCCCTTCGAACTGACGGCCGGGCAGCACGAGGTGCTCGGCGTGCTGGAGTCCGAGCTGGCCGCCAGCCGTCCGATGAATCGGCTGCTGCAGGGTGAGGTCGGCTCGGGCAAGACGATCGTCGCGCTGCTGGCCATGCTGCAGTTGGTCGACGCCGGCTATCAGTGCGCACTGCTGGCGCCCACCGAAGTCCTTGCCGCCCAACATGCCCGATCGATACGCGACATGCTCGGGCCGCTGGCGCTCGGCGGTCAGCTGGGCGGGGCCGACAACGCCACCGCGGTGGCGCTGCTTACCGGCTCGATGTCCGCGGCCGCCAAGAAGCAGGCTCGCACCGAGATCGCCGGCGGCCGGGCCGGCATCGTCGTGGGCACTCACGCCCTGCTGGTCGACGCGGTCGAATTCGACAACCTGGGCATGGTGGTCGTCGACGAACAGCACCGATTCGGCGTCGATCAGCGAGATCGGTTGCGCGCCAAAGCCCCCGACGGCATCACTCCGCACCTGCTGGTGATGACCGCCACCCCGATTCCGCGTACGGTGGCGCTCACCGTCTACGGCGATCTGGAGACCTCCACATTGCGCGAGCTGCCCCGCGGCCGCCAGCCGATCGCGAGCTCAGTGATCTTCGCCAAGGAGAAGCCGACCTGGCTGGATCGGGCTTGGGTGCGGATCCGCGAGGAGGTGACGGCCGGACGGCAGGCCTACGTGGTGGCGCCCCGCATCGACGAGACCGACGAGCCGAGCAAACCCGGTGCGGCCGATGAGGGCGGCCGAACCTCAGCCACTGCGGTGGGGTTGTTCGATCAGCTGCGGGCCGGGCCGCTGTCGGGGTTGCGGCTGGGCTTGATGCACGGGCGGCTAGCCGGGGACGAGAAGGACGCGGTGATGGCGGCGTTCCGCAGCGGTGGGGTTGACGTGCTGGTCTGTACCACGGTCATCGAGGTCGGCGTCGACGTACCCAATGCCACCGTCATGCTGATCGCCGACGCCGACTGGTTCGGTATCAGCCAGTTGCACCAGCTTCGCGGCCGGATCGGCCGCGGCGAGCATGCCAGCCTCTGCCTGCTGGTGACCTCCAGCGGTCCTGGCTCCAAAGCGGGTCAGCGACTGAAGGCCGTCGCCGGTACCTTGGACGGATTCGCGCTCGCCGATCTGGACCTGAGAGAGCGCGGCGAGGGAGATGTATTGGGCCGCAACCAGTCCGGCTGGCGCGGCGGCTTGAAACTGCTGTCGCTGGCCGACCACGGCGAGGTGATCGAGGCGGCCCGCGCGTTCTGCGTGAAGACCTGGGACGGCGATCGCGCCGACGCCGGATTAGCCCTGCTGGCAGAGCCTTTCACCGACATCGACTACCTGGACAAATCATGACCGGCCGTAGAACCCTGCTGTGGCTGGCCGTGGTGGCGGTGCTGGCCGTCGTCGTCGCCTATCAGACCGTGTCCGCGGTGAGCAGGAGCAGTCGAGCCCTGGTCGCCCAATCCGGTATGCCCACGGTGGCGGCCGGCACCGACGTGCTGGCCGGGATCACGGTGGTTCCGGCGCGCACCCACCGCCATGACTACCGTCGCTCGGTGTTCGGCGACGCATGGGACGACGACAACGACGCGCCCGGCGGCCACAACGGCTGCGACACCCGCAATGACATCCTCAACCGCGACCTCGTGGACATCACCCACGTGTCGACCAAACGCTGTGCCGACGCGGTGGCCACCGGAACCCTGCACGATCCGTATACGAACGCCACCGTCGCATTCACCCGGGGCGCCAAGATCGGCGAGGCCGTCCAGATCGACCACATCGTTCCGCTGTCCTACGCCTGGGACATGGGCGCCTCGGCCTGGCCGTTCCGGCAGCGGCTGCGCTTCGCCAACGACCCCGCCAACCTGCTGGCGGTCGCCGGGCAGGGCAACCAGGACAAGGGCGATGCCGGGCCGGGACAGTGGATGCCGCCGAACAAATCATTCGCCTGCCAGTACGCCGTCGCCTACATTGCGGTACTGCGGGGCTACGCGCTGCGTCTCGATCAGCCGTCGGCGGAGGTGCTGCGGCGGGCCGCCGCGACGTGTCCGACCGGATAGGTGCCCGACCAAACGGGGGAAGTATGGCGATCGACCACTGGGCCACCGCGCCCACGCTGCACGGCGAACGGGTAGTGCTGCGGCCGATGGTGCTCGCTGACGTGGACGGCCTTCGCCGCGCCTATGACGTGGAGGTCACCCGCTATTTCCTGTATGGCGACAGTAATTCCGGCCCGCCCACGGAGGAATCCGTGGCCGACGCGCTGGCCTCGGGTCGGCAGGTGCTCACCCAGGTCGAGGTCGACAGCGGTGAGATCGTCGGGACGACCTCGCTGTACGACATGAGCGACGTGCACCGCCGGGTGACGGTCGGCTACACCTGGCTGTCGCAGCGGGCCCGCGGGTCGGCGATCAACTCCGAAGCCAAACTGCTGCTGCTGGACCACTGTTTCGGCGCGCTGGGCGCGGCCCGGGTGCAGTTCAACGTCGACGACCTCAACGAGCGGTCCCAGCGCGCAGTGCTGGGCATCGGGGCGACCAAGGAGGGCGAGTTGCGCCGGCACGCCCGCCGGCGCGACGGGTCGTGGCGCACCACGATGGTCTACTCGGTGATCGACCGGGAGTGGCCGCAGGTACGGACCCGGCTGGTGGAGCGGATCGCCGAGCGAAGCGGGTGAACGGCGATCAGAGGCCGGTGTAGGTCAGCGGGTCCTGGCGCACCCGGGTGCCGTCGTTGAGCCCGTTGAGGGTGTCCATGTGCTCGTCGGCCAGCTCGAAGCCGAACACGTCGAGATTGCTCGCGATGCGCTCGGGCTGGGCTGAGCGCGGGATGACCGAGTTGCCCAGCTGCAGGCTCCACCGGATCAGCACCTGCGCCGGGGTCTTGCCGTACTCGCCGGCGATCGCGGTGACCGCCGGGTGGTCGGTCAGCCGGCCCACCGCCAGCGGGCTGTAGGCCTGCGTGACGATGCCCCGGTCGGCGTGGACGGCACGCAGCTCGGCCTGGTTGAGCAGCGGGTGCAACTCGATCTGGTTGACCGCCGGGGTCTCGAACGCCAGGTCGGTCACGTCGCTGAGGTGTTCCTCGGTGAAGTTGCACACCCCGATCGAGCGGGCCAGCCCCAGTTCCCTGGTCTGGATCAGCCCGCCGAAGCTGTCGACGTAGAGACCCAGCGCCGGCGCCGGCCAGTGGATCAGGTACAGGTCCACGTAGTCCAGGCCCAACCGCTCCACGCTGGCCTGGCAGGCCGCGATGGCGGCGTTCACCCCCTGGTCGGCGTTGGCCAGCTTGGTGGTGATGAACAGCTCGTCGCGCGGGATGCCCGACGCGGCGATCGCCCTGCCCACCGCGGCCTCGTTGTCGTACACCTTGGCGGTGTCGATCAACCGGCATCCCAGCTCCAGTGCGGCCGATACGGCCCGCTCGGTCTCGGCCTCCGAGAGCTCAGCCACCCCGATACCCAGAGTCGGCATCGTGTGGTCGTCGTTGAGGGCGACGGAGGGGATCGCAGTTCCCGGCGTCATCTCACCTACCTGTGTAATCGAATGTGCGTGGATCGGGTCCCAATCGGGTGCCGTCGTCGAGCGAGGATATCGCGGCCATCTCGGCGGTGCCGAGTTCGAAGTCGAAGACTTCGAAGTTGCTCACGATGCGCTCAGGGCTGACCGATTTCGGAATCACAATATTACCCAGCTGGATGTGCCATCGGATCAGCACCTGCGCCGATGTCCTGCCGCAACGCTGCGCGACCCCGGTGAGCGTCGGGTGTTCCAGCAGCGAACCGTGTCCCAGCGGCGCCCACGCCTCGGTGGCAATACCCAAATGCGCGTGCACTTCCCGCAATTCGGCCTGGCTGAATCGCGGGTGCAATTCGATCTGGTTGACGACCGGCACGATGCCGGTTCCGTCGATCAGCATCTTGAGGTGTTCGGGCTCGAAATTGCTCACCCCGATCGAGCGGATCCGGCCCTGATCGCGCAGATGGGCCAGCGCCCGGAAGGTGTCGACGAATTTGCCGCGCGCCGGCAGCGGCCAGTGGATCAGGTAGAGGTCCAGAATGTCGAGGCCCAGGCGCGCCATGCTCGCGTCGAACGCCGTCAGCGTCGAGTCGTAGCCCTGGTCGGCGTTCCACAGCTTGGTCACCACAGAGATCTCGTCGCGTGGCACCCCGGACGCCAGCACTGCGCGACCGACTTCGCGTTCGTTGCCGTACATCGCTGCGGTGTCGACGTGGCGATACCCGGCCGCGAGCGCGGTGGCCACCGCCTGCTCGGCGTCGGCGGCCGAAATCTTGTAAACCCCGAAACCAACGCGGGGTATCGAGTTACCGTCATTCAGCGTGACCGAGCGCAAATCACTTCCAGCAGTCATGCCACGCAGTCTGCCAGGCGGATCCGACTCCGGATCTCCGGCGCGATGGGCAGATCGGCTGCAGGGCACCGTCATGACCGTCGGAATGAAGGCGATGCCCCGGCTGCCGATCGGGGTCCAGCGGCTCATGACCGGTGGGCGGTCGGTGACCATCGACGGCAACACCCTGGACCCCACGCTGCGGTTGACGCTGGCCGCGCAGCACGCGATGGGGATCAACGGCTTTGTCGTCGGCGACGACGCGACGGCCTCCCGCGCCCAGCTGCGTCAGACGACCGCCGGCCTCGGCGGCGGGGATATCCACGGGTGCGATGTCCGCGACATCGTGTTGCCCGGTCCGGACGGTGAGATCGCCGCCCGGCACTACCGGCCGGCCGGTGGCCCCGATCTTGAAGCCAAGCCGCTGCTGGTCTTCTACCACGGTGGCGGATTCGTGATCGGCGATCTGGACAGCCATGACGCGATCTGCCGGCTGACCTGCCGCGACGGTGACATGGCGGTGCTCTCGGTGGACTACCGGCTGGCCCCTGAGCACCCCGCACCGGCTGCGCTCGACGACGCCTACGCGGCGTTCCGCTGGGCCTACGAGCACGCCGCGGAGCTGGGCGGGATTCCCGGACGGGTTGCGGTGGGCGGGGACAGCGCCGGCGGCAACCTGGCCGCCGCGGTGGCGCTGTTGGCGCGCGACAGCGGGGGACCGGCACCGGTCCTGCAGTGGCTGATCTACCCGGTCACCGACTGCACCGCCCAGACCCGCTCGCGCACCCTTTACGGGGACGGTTTCCTGCTGACCAAGCACGACATCGACTGGTTCACCGCCCAGTACGTGGGCCGCTCGCAACTGGACCCGACCGATCCGCGGGTGTCCCCGCTGCTGGCCGGTGATCTGTCGGGACTGCCGCCAGCACTGGTCGCCGTCGCCGGCTTCGACCCGCTGCACGACGAAGGAGAACTGTTCGCGGCGGCACTGCGCGATTCCGGGGTCGCGGTCGACCTACGGCAGATGCCGTCGTTGACGCATGCCTTCATCAACCTGTTCCCGCTGGGCGGCGGCAGCGCTACCGCGACCAGTGAGTTGATCTCGGCGCTGCGTGCCCATCTCAGCCGCGGCTGAGACCTCCGGCACGCGCCGGTACGCTGAACCGCAAAACCGACCACCGAACACGAGGACCAACGGACAGTGGCCAGCAAACCCAAACGCCCCGGCGCCTCCGGCTTGAGGGCCGCCGACAACAAGCGCAACCTCGCAATGCAGATCGGCCTCGTCGCCGTCGTGGTGATCTTCGCGGTGGGCCTGATCGGCTACATCGTGGTCTCCAACAGCCACAAGAAGGGGGCTGGAGCCGGTGAGGCGATACGGGTGACCTCCAGCAAGCTGGTCACCAAGGACGGCTCCGACGAGCCGAAGGCCGTGGTGTCGTTCTACGAGGACTTCCTCTGCCCGGCATGCGGCAACCTCGAGCGGGTGCTCGGCCCGGCGGTGTCGCGCCTGATCGACAGCGGGGCGATCGCGGCGGACTACCACATGGTCGCGATCCTGGACCGGTCGCAGAACGACGACTACTCCTCGCGCGCCGGTGCCGCGGCCTATTGCGTCGCCGACGAGAGCAACGACGCATTCCGCCGGTTCCACACCGCGCTCTACACCCAGGAACTGCAGCCGTCCGAGATCGGGACGGACTTCCCGGACAACAAGCGCCTGATCGAATTGGCTCGCCAGGCAGGCGCCGCCGGCACCGTTCCGGCGTGCATCAACAGCGGCAAGTACCTCAAGATGGTGGGCGGCATGGCCCAGGCCGCCGGCATCCACGCCACCCCCACGCTGCGCATCAACGGCGAGGACTACCGCCCGTCCACCCCGGAGGCGCTGGTCTCCAAGATCCGGGAGATCGTCGGTGACGTGCCCGGTATGGACGTACCGGCCAAGGACTCGTGACCATCACGGCGTCGGCGGCCGAGACGTCACCCCCGCCGGCGCCGGGGGTGGCGGTATCGGCGCCGACGGCCTGGGCGGTGCTGATCGCCGGGCTCATCGGTCTGGCGGCCTCGGTCACGCTGACCGTGGAGAAGATCCGGCTACTGACCGATTCGGCGTACGTACCGTCGTGCAACCTCAACCCGGTGCTGTCCTGCGGGCCCGTGATGGCCACTCCGCAGGCCTCGGTATTCGGTTTCCCCAACCCGCTGATGGGGATCGTGGCGTTCACTGTGGTGGCGGTCACAGGTGTGTTGGCCGTCACGAAAACTCTTCTGCCGCGGTGGTATTGGATCGGCCTGACGCTCGGCACGCTGGTCGGAGCCGGTTTTGTGCACTGGCTGATCTTCCAAAGTCTGTACCGGATCGGCGCACTGTGCCCGTATTGCATGGTGGTCTGGGCGGTCACAGTGACGCTGCTCGCAATATTCGCAAGCTTCGCATTCGGGGCTGATCGTGAACGCAATATTTTGCAGCATTTGCATTGGTGGCGTTGGACGCTTGCTGCGCTATGGTTTATCGCGTTATTCCTGTTGATATTCATCAGATTTCAGGACTACTGGCTGACATTGTTCTAGGGGGTGCCGATTGATCTCCAAGGTGCTGGTTGCCAACCGCGGAGAGATCGCCATCCGCGCGTTCCGCGCCGCCTATGAACTCGGCATTGAGACGGTCGCGGTCTACGCCTACGAGGACCGCAATTCGGTGCACCGGCTCAAGGCCGACGAGTCCTACCAGATCGGCGAACCGGGCCACCCGGTCCGCGGCTACCTGTCGGTGGAGGCGATCGTCGCCACCGCCAAGCGCTGCGGCGCCGACGCGGTCTATCCCGGATACGGCTTCCTCTCGGAGAACCCGCGGCTGGCGCAGGCCTGTGCCGACGCGGGCATCACGTTCGTCGGCCCGAGCGCGTCCGTACTGGCATTGGCCGGCAACAAATCTCATGCGGTGGCCGCCGCGCGCGAGGCTGGTCTGCCGGTGCTGGTGTCATCGGAGCCGTCCCGCTCGGTCGATGAATTGGTTTCGGCCGCAGCCGATATGGACTTCCCGCTGTTCGTCAAGGCGGTTGCCGGCGGGGGCGGGCGCGGGATGCGCCGGGTTGCCGACCTCGACGGGTTGGCCGAGGCTGTGGAGGCCGCAAGCCGGGAGGCCGAGTCGGCGTTCGGCGATGCCACGGTCTACCTCGAACAGGCGGTGATCAATCCGCGCCACATCGAGGTGCAGATCCTGGCCGACACCCACGGCAATGTGGTCCACCTCTACGAACGCGACTGCAGCGTGCAACGCCGGCATCAGAAGGTCGTTGAGTTGGCGCCGGCGCCGAACCTGGATCCGGCGCTGCGGGAACGGATCTGTTCGGACGCCGTCAGGTTCGCCCGGCACATCGGCTACAGCTGCGCCGGTACGGTGGAATTCCTGCTCGACGAGCGCGGTCATTATGTGTTCATCGAGATGAATCCGCGAATCCAGGTGGAGCACACCGTCACCGAGGAGATCACCGACGTCGATCTGGTCTCGTCGCAGCTGCGGGTCGCCGCCGGAGAGACCCTCGAGGGTCTTGGCCTGCGGCAGGACGACATCGTCGTCCACGGCGCGGCACTGCAATGCCGGATCACCACCGAGGACCCGGCGAACGGTTTCCGGCCCGACACCGGCCGTATCACCGCCTACCGCAGCCCGGGCGGGGCCGGCATCCGGCTCGACGGCGGTACCAATCTGGGCGCCGAGATCAGCCCGCACTTCGACTCGATGCTGGTCAAACTGACCTGCCGTGGCCGGGATTTCCCCACTGCCGTGAAGCGGGCGCGCCGGGCGATCGCCGAGTTCCGTATCCGCGGGGTGTCGACGAACATTCCTTTCCTGCAGGCGGTGCTCGACGATCCCGACTTCCGGGACGGGCACGTCACCACGTCGTTCATCGATGAACGTCCGCAGCTGCTGACGGCGCGCTCGTCTGCGGACCGCGGCACGAAGATCCTGACCTACCTGGCGGACGTCACCGTCAACCAGCCGCACGGTGCGCGGCCCTCGGCGGCATACCCGCGCGACAAGCTGCCCCAGGTAGACCTGTCCAGTGCACCGCCACCGGGTTCCAAGCAGCGCCTGGCCGAGCTCGGGCCGGAGGGGTTCGCCCGCTGGCTGCGGGAGTCGCCGGCGGTCGCGGTCACCGACACGACGTTCCGGGATGCGCACCAGTCGCTGCTGGCCACTCGGCTGCGCACCAAGGGCCTGCTCAACGTGGCGCCCCACATCGCCCGGACCACCCCCCAGCTGCTGTCGATGGAATGCTGGGGTGGAGCGACTTACGATGTGGCACTGCGGTTCTTGAAAGAAGACCCGTGGGAACGGCTGGCCGTGCTGCGGGAAGCGCTGCCCAACATCTGCCTGCAGATGCTCCTTCGCGGCCGCAATACTGTCGGCTACACGCCCTATCCGGAGTTGGTCTGCTCGGCGTTCGTCCAAGAGGCCACGGCAACCGGAATAGATATCTTCCGGATCTTCGATGCGCTCAACAACGTCGACTCGATGCGTCCGGCGATTGACGCGGTGCGCGAAACCGGCAGCGCGATAGCCGAAGTCGCCATGTGCTACACCGGGAACCTGACCAGCCCGGCCGAGACGCTCTACACCTTGGACTACTACCTGAGGCTGGCCGAGCAGATCGTCGAGGCAGGCGCGCACGTGCTGGCCATCAAGGACATGGCCGGGCTGCTGCGGCCCGCGGCGGCGACCACATTGGTGAGTGCGCTGCGCAGTCGCTTCGACCTGCCGATCCACGTCCACACCCACGACACGCCGGGCGGCCAGCTGGCGACCTACGAAGCGGCCTGGCACGCCGGCGCCGACGCCGTCGACGGGGCATCTGGGCCGCTGGCCGGGACCACCAGCCAACCTGCGCTCAGCTCGATTGTGGCCGCCGCGGCGAACACCGAGTTCGACACCGGCCTGTCACTGTCGGCGGTGTGCGATCTGGAACCGTACTGGGAAGGCGTGCGAAAGGTTTACGCGCCGTTCGAATCCGGTCTGGCCGGGCCAACCGGCCGGGTGTACCGCCACGAGATCCCGGGTGGCCAGCTGTCCAACCTGCACCAGCAGGCCAAGGCACTGGGCCTGGCGGACCGGTTCGAGGAGATCGAGGCCAACTACGCCGGCGCCGATACGGTGCTGGGGCGGTTGATCAAAGTCACCCCGAGCTCCAAGGTGGTCGGTGACCTGGCGCTGGCCCTGGTCGGCGCCGGCGTCACCGCCGAGGAGTTCGCCGCCGACCCCGCGCGGGTGGACATCCCCGATTCGGTGATCGGCTTCCTGCGCGGCGAATTGGGCGAGCCGGCCGGCGGCTGGCCGGAACCGTTGCGCACCAAGGCTTTGGTCGGACGGGGCCCGGCGCGGGAGGTGCAGCAGCTGTCCGTCGACGACGAGGCCATGCTGGCGCTGGCCGGTCCCAAGCGCCAGGCGACGTTGAACCGGCTGCTGTTCCCCGGCCCCACCAAGGAATTCGAGGCGCATCGCGAACTCTACGGCGACACCTCGCAGCTGTCGGCGAACCAGTTCTTCTACGGGCTGCGGCAGGGGGAGGAGCACCGGGTCCGGCTGGAGCGCGGGGTGGAGCTGCTGATCGGGCTGCAGGCCATCTCCGAACCCGACGAACGCGGCATACGCACGGTCATGTGCATCATCAACGGCCAGCTGCGGCCGTTGGAGGTGCGTGATCGCGGCATCGCCAGCGAGGTGCCGGTGGCCGAGAAGGCCGATCGCACCAAGGCGGGCCACATCGCCGCGCCGTTCGCCGGGGTCGTCACCATCGGGGTGGCCGAAGGTGAGCAGGTCAGCGCCGGGCAGACCGTGGCCACCATCGAGGCGATGAAGATGGAAGCCGCCATCACCGCACCGTCCGACGGCACCGTGGAACGCGTGGCGGTCGCGGAGACCGCGCAGGTCGAAGGCGGCGACCTGCTGGTGGTGCTGAGCTGACACGCATCGTCGGTGGCGCGGCCGGTGGGCGGCGCATCGCCGTTCCGCCGCGTGGTACCCGGCCGACCACCGACCGGGTGCGTGAGGCGTTGTTCAACGTGCTGGCGGCCCGGTTGGACTTGACCGGGATGACGGTGTTGGACCTGTATGCGGGGTCCGGAGCGCTGGGTTTGGAGGCGTTGTCGCGGGGCGCAGCCAGGGCGTTGTTCGTCGAATCCGACCGCCGGGCAGCCGATGTGCTGGCCGGCAACATCTCCGCGCTGGGACTGCCCGGTGCGACCCTGCGCCGGGGCGCGGTTGCCGCGGTGCTGGCCGGAGGAGCAGAGACACCGGTCGACCTGGTGCTGGCGGATCCGCCCTACGAGGTGGCCGCCGCCGACGTCGACGCGCTTCCGGTGCTGCTGGCCGACGGTGGCTGGGCGGCGCCGGGCACCGTCGTGGTGATCGAGCGGGCGGCGTCCAGTCCTGCGGTGCGTTGGCCGGACGGGTGGGAGCCCTGGCCTGATCGCCGCTATGGCGACACCCGACTGGAGCTGGCCGAGCTGTCCGCACCGGGCGTGTAGCGTCAGCCCACATGAGTGGCGCGGTATGTCCGGGTTCGTTCGACCCGGTGACCCTGGGGCATGTCGACATCCTGGAGCGCGCGGCCGCGCAGTTCGATGAGGTGGTGGCCGCCGTGCTGATCAATCCGGCCAAGAAGGGCATGTTCAGCCTGGAGGAGCGCTTGGAGATGATCGGTGAGGCCACCGCGCATCTGCCCAATGTGCGCGCGGAGTCCGGCCGCGGCCTGGTGGTCGACTTCGTCCGGGAGCGGGGACTGACCGCGATCGTCAAAGGCCTGCGCACCGGCACCGATTTCGAGTACGAGCTGCAGATGGCGCAGATGAACAAGCACATCGCCGGGGTGGACACCTTCTTCGTGGCGACCACGCCGCGGTATTCGTTCGTGTCGTCGTCGCTGGCCAAGGAGGTGGCATCGATGGGCGGAGACGTCTCCGACCTGTTGCCCGACCCGGTGAACCGGCGGCTGGCCGCGAAGCTGCGCGGGTAGCGACGTCAGGACCGCGCATTGTCGGTGCTGCGAGCGGATTGTTTGATGCCCCAACTGGTTTGATATGCCGCTGCGATCAGTTCTGGTTGGTGGTCGGTGGTGGTTGTGGTTGGAATGGTTGGTACCACCACCATTGAGCGCGTTCGCCGGTGGGCCCGGGGCAGGGTTTGACTGCGGGTGGGGGTTTCTTCGGTAGCCGGGCGAGCGATGCTGCGCTCAAGGGTCGGCCGGCGCGGTCGGTGATGGTGAGGTTGGCTGCGTTACCGGTGATGGTGATGATGCCGCGATGGTGTAGGCGGTGGTGGTAGGGGCAGACCAGCACGAGATTGGCGAGCTCGGTGGGGCCGCCGTCTTCCCAGTGCTGGATGTGATGGGCGTGCAGGCCGCGGGTGGCGCCGCAGCCGGGAACCGTGCAGGTGCGGTCGCGGTGCTCGAGGGCGCGGCGCAGTCGGCGGTTGATGGTGCGGGTCGAGCGGCCAGCACCGATCACCTGGCCGTCGCGTTCGAACCACACCTCACAGGTGGCATCACAGGTCAGGTACTGCCGCTCGGCATCAGCCAGTAGCGGGCCCAGGTGCAGGGCGCCGATCTGCTGGTTGATGTCGAGGTGCACCACCACGGTGGTGTGCTGTCCGTGCGGGCGCCGTTGCACCTCGCCGTCCCAGCCGGCCTGCACCAGCCGCAGGAACGCATCGACCTGGGTGGGCATCGGGGGATGCTGATCGGCTGTGCCGTCACTGTTGTCGCGGTCGTGGGTCCACTCGGCGATCAGCGCATCCCGATGTGACTGCAGTGCGGCCGCGAACACCGCCGATTCGGCATGCGGCAAAGTGATGCGCCAGAAGTCGAACTCGGCGTCGCCGGTTTTGGTGATCGACGGTTGCGGTCCGCGCCGATCGGGATCGGGGCGGGGTTCGAGTTTGATCGCGGTGCGCAGTTGGCTGACGGTGGCCACCTCGACTAGCTGCGCGTAGTGCTCGTCGGAGCCGTCGGCGGCGCGCTGGGCGATCACCCCGACCTGATCCAATGAGACGCGGCCTTCGCGTAGCCCCTGGGTGCAGTGGGGAAACTCCTCGATCCGGTGCGCCACCGCGGCGATCGTTTCCGCGTTGGCCGGTGACACCCCGGTCTTCCAGGCCACCAACGCCGGGATCGACCGTGCTCCGGTGGAACCCCACAAGTCGTCGCGTTCGACCTCGGCGACGATCTCCACGATGCGACCATCGATCGCATTGCGCTGACCGGTCAACTCCGACAGCTCCTCGAAAAGCACCTCCAGACGCCGGGCAGGACCCGCATCTGCACCGGCTGAAGTCGTGGTCGAGGACATAACACCATCAAAGCAGCGGGGTACGACAAGTCCGGGCTGCCCAAGCGCGTGTGACTATTCGGGCGACAGCCCCAACCGCCGCGCGGTCTGCGCGCGCATCCGGGATAAGCCGCGTGCGCAGCCCAACACCCGCAGTGCGGCCTCAGCGGTGGTCCACGGATGGTCGGGTGGGCAGGTGCCGTCGTCGGAGCGACGGTTGATCACGGCCTCCACCAACCGGAACGGCAGATCGTCGGCGTCTGCGGGCCCGTCGTGCTCGGCGATCACCGCCCGGGAGAGCTCGCCGTAATGGCTTCGCAACGAATCCCGCCGCCGGTGGAATGCCGCGAAGCGCTCGACGCGAAGATCCGGCAGCAGATACAGGGTGCCCAGATTCCAGGTGCCGCTGCACAGTTGGGCGGTGTCGGCGACCACGAGCGTATGCAGCCGGGGTGCCATCGGCCCGTCCTCGGCGAGCAACTCGGCGGCCAGTTCCACCGAGGCGTCCACGGTGCCGGCCAGCAGCGCGTCGAGGATGTCGTCCTTGGCGGCGAAGTGGTGATACAGCGAGGCCTGCCGGATGCCGACACTGTCGGCGATCCGCCGCGTGGAGGTAGCGGAGTATCCGACGGTGGTGAACAACTCCGCTGCCGCATCAAGGATTTCGTCACGCGCGCTGCGCCCGGGCCGGCGGGAGGCCACCAGCCTGGGTCTGCCTCGTCGGTCGGTCTCCACGGCGCACCTCGCTATTTCTATCGAATGATAGATAACCATGTTAGGGTGCCGGGTGTCGAGAGGAGATCTGCGGTGAACACCGATTCGACCAGCGGGGCCCGGTCACACGCCCGTGCCCAGGCGCGGCAGGCCGACCTGCGGATACCGGCGACACCCGACGGCGTCGACCCGACGACGGTGATCTGGGCCGAATCGATCCCGGGGAACGGCTACGCCACCAAGGTGCTGCCTCGCGGCAGCCGGATCCGGCTGATCGACATCGAGGGCGGCGCGTGCGCGAATCTGCTGCTGTACCGCGCGGAGGCGCCGTGGGAGCGGCTGAACGTCGCCGACACCATGAAGGTGCCCTGGCAGGCCTACCTGGGCACGGGACATCCGCTGTTGTCCGATCAGGGACGCGTGCTGGCCACCGTTGTCGCCGACTCCTCCGGCCACCACGACATGCTCTGCGGCCCGGACGCCACCGGCCGGCAACTGCTGTTGCTCGGGGCGATCAAGCACGGCATGGACATTCGGGACGTGGCACCGTCGGTGTCGCTGTTCCGCGGTGTGCGCGTCGATCCGGTCACCGGGGCACTGGAATTCACCGGGTCGGCGGGACCCGGCGCGGCGCTGGACCTGCTGATCCACCTTCCGGTGGTGCTGGTGGTCGCCAATGCCGCGCATCCGCTGGATCCCGACCCGCCGGCGACCGGGCTGGACGTGCTCGGCTGGCGCGCCGGTGAGCAGTTGGCCGACCTGATCAACCGGGACCCGGAATACCTGCGCGCCGTGCAGAACACCGAAGCGGTGGTGCGGGCATGGTGACCGTCTCCGACGACGTGGTCCCGGCCCGCGCGCCCTGGTCGGCAGTGGTGCGCGCCGGCGATCGACTCCAGATCATCGACCTGCACGGCAACCAGGCGGTGGACTGCCTGCTCTATGACGCCGTCGACCACACCCGTCGATACAGCGCCCAGGCCACCGTCGCCGCCCAGCGCAATATCTTCGTGAGCACCGGCTCGGTGCTGCGCGCCGCTGACGGCGCCGCACTGATGACCGTCGTCGCCGACGACGTGGGTAATCACGACACCATCGCCGGCGCCTGTTCGCAGGAATCCAACACACTTCGCTACGGGCACCACACCGTCCACCAGCACGCCTGCGTGGAGAACTTCCTCGCCGAAGGCGCCAAGTGGGGCCTGGGCAAGCGGGACATCGTGTCGAACATCAACTGGTTCATGAACGTCCCGGTCGAAGCCGACGGCACATTGGGCATCGTCGACGGCATCTCGGCGCCGGGCAAGAGCCTGACCCTGCGGGCCGAGACCGACACGCTGGTCCTGGTGTCGAACTGCCCGCAGATCAACAACCCGTGCAACGGCTTCGACCCGACCCCGGTCCGGATGGTGATCACCCGACGATGATCGGCATCGAGGTGGTCTCCCCGGGGCTGTTCACCACGGTGCAGGACTGGCCCGGTCGGGTCGGGTACTGGCATGTCGGGGTGCCGCCGTCGGGGCCGATGGATGACCTGTCGTTCCGGGTCGGCAACCAGGTATTGGGCAATCCCCAAGGGGCAGCCGGTCTCGAATGCACGAAAGCGGGCCCGGCCCTGCGTTTTTCGAGTTCCGCATGGGTGTGTGTCACCGGCGCCGCGGTGCCGGTCAGCCTGGACGGAGCTCCGGTTCCGCAGTGGCAGTCGGTGCGGATACCCGCCGGCGGCCTGCTCGAGATCGGCGCCATCCCCGGGCCCGGGATGCGCTGCTACGTGCTCGTCGAGGGAGGTATCGCCGAACCGGACTTCCTCGGCAGCGCAGCCACGTTCACCCAGGGTGTGTTCGGCGGCCACCACGGCCGGGCGCTGCGGGAGTCGGATCGGCTGAGCGCTGTCGGCCGCGACGGTGCGGCACCGATGCTGTCCCGTGCGCCCAGCCAGAGTCAGCCCAGCATCGGCCGGCATTGGGAGTTGGCGGTGACCGAAGGCCCGCACGCCGCGCCGGAGTTTCTGACCCGCGCCGACATGACAACCCTGACCACCACCGACTACACGGTGCACTTCAACTCCGACCGCACCGGCGTGCGACTGGTGGGGCCGAAACCGCGGTGGGCGCGGCCCGACGGCGGCGAGGCCGGGCTGCACCCGTCGAACATCCACGACACCGCGTACAGCGTCGGGGCGCTGGACTTCACCGGGGACACCCCGATCCTGCTCGGCCCCGACGGGCCCAGCCTGGGCGGCTTCGTCTGTCCGGTGACGGTGGTGCGCGGCGACCGCTGGAAACTCGGGCAACTCTGCCCGGGCGACACCGTACGTCTGGTGCCGATCCGCGCCGAATGCGCCCCACCGGTGGCGTCGCTGGGCGTGCGGCGGAGGGCGGCGGTGCCGGTGGTCTCCCGATCCGGCGACGGCGACGACGGGGTACTGCAGCGCCACACCGGCCGCGACGGCACGACCGTCACCGTGCGACGCTGCGGCGATGGCGGGGTGCTGCTCGAATACGGCCCGATGACACTGGATCTGGCACTGCGGGCGCGGGTGCAGGTGCTCTACGGACAGGTGCGGGAGCGCGGACTGCCGGGCCTGCGGGAGCTGACACCCGGCGTGCGCTCGCTGCAGATCCAGTTCGACACCGAGCAGGTGACGTGCGACGAGGTGGTGGGGGAGCTCGCGGCCATCGACGATGCGCTGCCACCGTGCGATGAGCTCGTCGTGCCGAGCCGGTCGGTGCGTCTGCCGCTGAGTTGGGACGACCCCGGAACCCACGAGGCCATCCGCCGGTACATGTACGGTGTGCGGCCCGACGCGCCGTGGTGCCCGTCGAACATCGAATTCATCAGGCGCATCAACGGGCTTGACGACATCTCCCAGGTCTACGACATCGTGTTCGACGCGCGGTACCTGGTGCTGGGCCTGGGCGACATCTATCTCGGCGCACCGGTGGCCACCCCGCTGGATCCGCGGCACCGGCTGGTGACCACCAAATACAACCCGGCCCGCACCTGGACCCCGGAGAACGCCGTCGGGATCGGCGGCGCCTACCTGTGCATCTACGGCATCGAGGGGCCGGGCGGCTACCAGTTCGTCGGACGCACCACCCAGGTGTGGAACCACCGGCATGCCATCGCCGGGCTGTTCGATCCCGAAACACCTTGGCTGCTGCGCTACTTCGACCGCATCAGCTTCTATCCGGTAGGCGCCGACGAACTGTTGGAGTTGCGTGCCGACATGGCGGCCGGGTGCGGGCGGGTCGATATCACCGACGGCGAGTTCTCACTGGCGGACTACCGCCGATTCCTGGCCGGGAACACCGAGAGCATCGCCGGCTTCCGTGACCAACAGGTCGCCGCGTTCACCGCGGAGCGCACTGCGTGGCATGAGGCCGGCGAAATCGCCCGCTGCTAGGCCAATTTCAGCGAGTCGTCGCGGCACAGCACGAAGAAATACGGCCGGGGCGAGCCCCGCAGGTCCATCGCGCCGATCACCGCGTCGTCGGAGAGCCGGCGGAAGACGTCGTTGATCGGGGCCTGGTCATAGACCATGGTCGCGGTGTCGGTACCGCGGTACCGGGTAGTCCGCAGCCGAGCCCTGGCCGAACGGGTGCGAAGCAGCGGCTGCAGCGTGTTGATCGGCCCGAGGAACGAGCGGTTCTTCAGCGCCGGCAGTTTCGTCGCTAGCCCGAGGACGCTGAACGCCAGCGCCGGGTTGAATGCCCACAGCGCGGATCCGTCGCGGGTGGGGAACAGCAGCGGGTGGACCGTCTCGGCGTCGATGAACTGCTTGCCCCACCAGCCGGTGGCGGCCAACAGCCCGTCCAGGGGGTGGTCGGTCGGCAGCTCGGCCCCGTGCCAGGTGCCGAGCATGAAGTCGGGGTCGACGGCCTCCGCGGCGTCGAAGACGTCAGTGGCCTCGGCGGCGGTCGTCGGGACGGTCGAGAACAAGTCCGGGAGGAGCATGCGTTCACCGTACTTGACAGCTGTCAAGAAACGAACCGCCTTAGAACACCACGGTTTCGTTGTCCACCCGGATCACCCGGTCCTGGCAGTGCCACTGCACCGCCCGCGAAAGCACCGCCCGTTCCACGTCGGCGCCCAACCGGACCAGGTCGGTCACGCTGTGGGTGTGGTCGACGCGCACTACGTCCTGCTCGATGATCGGGCCCTCGTCGAGAACCTCGGTGACGTAGTGCGCGGTGGCGCCGATCAGCTTCACGCCCCGTTCCCGAGCCCGCTGGTAGGGCGCCGCGCCGATGAATGCCGGCAGGAAGGAGTGGTGGATATTGATCAGCGGACAGCCCACCGCCTCGATGAACTCGCTGGTGATGATCTGCATGTAGCGCGCCAGGACCACCAGATCGACATTGCCGCAAAGCAGTTGCAGCTGTCGCTGTTCGGCCTCGGCACGCGTGTCGCGGGTGGCGGGGATGTGAAAGAACGGCACCCCGAACGGGCGGACCTGCTCGGCGAGCTCCGGATGGTTGGAGATCACCATCGCCACGTTCATCTCGAGTTCGCCGCGGCGGTTGCGCCACAGCAGATCCAGCAGGCAGTGGTCGGTCTTGGAAGCCATGATCGCCACCCGCTTGGGCTTGGCGGCCTCGGCGAAGCGGTAGTCCATGGAGAATCGCTCGGCCACCGTGGCGCCGAACCGCTGCTGCAGGCCGTCGATGGCGGCGGGCAGCCCGGGAAGGTGAAAGATGGCCCGCTGCACGAACGTGCCGTCCTCCGGGGCGGTCGAGTGCTGGTCCAGCGAGATGATGTTGCCGCCGGCGTCGGCCAAGAAGGCGCTGACCGCGGCGATGATCCCGTGACTGTCCGGGCAGCGCAGAAGCAGCCGCCCGATGTCGGTCGTCTGGCCGTCGGGCTGCTGCGGGTAACCCGGCTGGGCCGGTCCCGGTGTCGCAGTGCCCGCTGGCCTTCCGGAACTCCCGGAACCAATAGTCATGGCCGTCCTTCGCCGATCCCGATGTCAACGGCTCAGGGTACCGGTGTAGTGGAACAAAATCCGACACACCGGGCGACTAACACAGTCACACGCGTAACACCGGGCACACTAGTAACACCAACTATGCCTGGAGGGTGCTGCCGTGTACCGAGTGTTCGAAGCCCTTGACGAACTGGGCTCCATTGTCGAAGAAGCGCGTGGTGTGCCGATGACGGCCGGCTGCGTGGTGCCCCGCGGCGACGTTCTCGAACTGATCGACGACATCCGAGACGCCATTCCCGGCGAGCTGGACGACGCCCAGGATGTGCTCGACGCCCGCGACTCGGTGCTGAACGAGGCCAAGGAACACGCGGACTCGATGGTCAGTTCCGCCACAGCCGAATCCGGCTCGATGGTCAGCCACGCCCGGGCCGAGGCGGACCGGCTGCTGGCCGACGCCAAGGGCCAGGCCGACCGGATGGTGGCCGAGGCGCGTGGGCACAGCGAGCGGATGCTCACCGAAGCCCGCGAGGAGGCCGCCCGGTTGACCTCGGCCGCAAAGCGCGAGTTCGAGACCGCCACCACCCGCGCCCAGGCCGAATGCGACCGGTTGGTCGAGAACGGCAACGCCGCCTACGAGAAGGCCGTGCAAGAGGGCATCAAGGAGCAGCAGCGGCTGGTTTCGCAGAACGAGGTGGTGGTCTCGGCGCGCGCCGAAGCCACTCGGCTCATCGACTCGGCACACGCCGAGTCCGACCGGATGCGCGGCGAATGCGACATCTACGTCGACGCCAAGCTGGCCGAGTTCGAGGACTTCCTCAACGGAACGCTGCGTTCGATCAACCGCGGGCGTCACCAACTGCGAACCGCCGCTGGGATGCACGACTACGCAACTCGCTGACCGGCGAACGCAATATCGGCTGCTGCGTAGAATCGCGGCATGGCGAAACACCCGGATGCAGGAAGGCGGCAGCGGTCTTCGCCGTTCGTGGTCAACGTTGCCCGACTGGGCAGGCGCCCCGGATCGATGATCTCGCTGCGGGAGCAACGATCCAGCCCGGCCCCGATCGGCCTGGACCTGGTGGCGATTCCCCCGCATGCCGCGGTGGATCTGGATCTGCGGGTGGAGTCGGTCTCCGAGGGTGTGTTGGTCAGCGGTGTGGTGTCGGCGCCCACCGCGGGCGAATGCGTGCGATGCCTGCAGCCGCTCACCGGCGACATCGAGATCGAGCTGACCGAGCTGTTCGCCTACCCGGACAGCACCACCGACGCCACTACCGATGACGACGAAATCGGTCGTGTCACCGATGATGCCGTGGACTTGGAGCAGGCGATCGTGGACGCGGTCGGCCTGGCCCTGCCGCTGTCCCCGCTGTGCGAACCCGACTGCCCGGGACTGTGCCCGGACTGCGGGGTGCCGCTGGCCGGCGCCGAGCCGGGGCACCAGCACGACAAGATCGACCCGCGCTGGGCCAAGCTCGCCGGGATGGTCGGGCCGCAGAGCTCCGAGCCGAGCGACGACGGCAGCGGATGATCCGTCCCCGGCACGCCGTGCTCGAGGCACTGGGCGTGGATCTGACCGACGACCTGCTCACGCTGGCGGTCACCCACCGCAGCTACGCCTACGAGAACGGCGGCCTGCCCACCAATGAACGACTGGAGTTTCTCGGCGACGCCGTACTCGGACTGACGATCACCGATGAACTGTTTCACCGCCACCCGGATCGGCCCGAGGGTGACCTGGCCAAACTGCGTTCCAGCGTGGTCAACACCTCCGCTCTGGCCGATGTGGCCCGTGGGCTGACCGAAGACGGCCTGGGCGCCCACCTGCTGCTCGGCCGCGGCGAGATCAACACCGGGGGTGGCGACAAATCCAGCATTCTGGCCGACAGTATGGAGTCGCTGCTGGGCGCGGTGTACCTGCAGCACGGCATCGACACCGCGCGGGCGGTGATCCTGAGGCTGTTCGGTCCGCTGCTCGACACCGCCGCCACGTTGGGCGCCGGCCTGGACTGGAAGACCAGCCTGCAGGAGTTGACCGCCGCCCGGGGCATCGGTGTGCCGTCCTACCAGGTCAGCTCCACCGGACCCGACCATGACCGGGAATTCACCGCGATCGTCGTGGTGTCGGACACCGACTACGGTTCGGGGGTCGGACGGTCCAAGAAAGAGGCCGAGCAGAAGGCGGCGGCGGCGGCCTGGAAGGCGCTGGACGCGCTGGACCCCGGCTCACCCGGGTAGCGCGGATGCCCGAACTTCCCGAGGTCGAGGTGGTGCGCCGCGGCCTGGACACTCACCTGGTGGGGCACACCATCACGGCCGTGCGGGTTCACCACCCGCGCGCGGTGCGCCGGCACGAGGCCGGCCCCGCCGACCTGACCAGCCGGCTGTTGGGTGCGGAGATCACCGGCACCGACCGGCGCGGGAAGTACCTCTGGCTGCTGCTGGGTACCGACGAGGCCCTGGTGGTGCACCTGGGCATGAGCGGGCAGATGCTGCTGGGGGAGCTGCCGGACAGCAGGCACCTGCGGATCGCCGCGGTGCTCGACGACGGTACGAAGGTCAGCTTCGTCGACCAGCGGACGTTCGGCGGCTGGCAGCTCACCGAGCTGGCCACCGTGGACGGCAGTGTGGTGCCGGTCCCTGTTGCGCACCTGGCCCGCGACCCGTTGGACCCGCGCTTCGACTCCGAGTCGGTGGTGAACGTGTTGCGGCGCAAGCACTCCGAGATCAAACGGCAATTACTGGATCAGACTGTGGTGTCCGGGATCGGCAACATCTACGCCGACGAGGCGTTGTGGCGAGCCGGGATCCGGGGCACTCGGATGGCCGACACGTTGTCCCGGCCGCGTCTGCGCGCGCTGTTGGAGGCCGCCGCGGCGGTGATGGCCGACGCGCTGGCGGCCGGTGGCACCTCGTTCGACTCGCTGTATGTCAACGTCAACGGCGAGTCCGGCTACTTCAGCCGGTCGCTGGACGCCTACGGCCGCGAAGACGAACCGTGCCGGCGCTGCGGCACCACGATACGACGGGCGAAGTTCATGAACCGCTCGTCGTACTACTGCCCGAAATGTCAGCGCTGACCGGTGCTCACCGGTCACTCGAAGATGTCGCGGTACACCCGCCCCGCCGGCAGCGTCGGATCGACGAACCATTCCCGGCCGAACGCCAGACCCGCCACCTGCGGCGGTAGCCGCAGCAGCGCGCAGAACAGGACGGCCGCCGCCCGGTTGTCGCCGATCTGCGAACGATGCGCGGCGAACGCGTCGCGCTTCTGCCGGGCGAACCGGAAGACGTTGATCCGGTGCGTGATCTCCGACGCCGGAGCGTACGCGGTGCGCACCACATCGCGGTCGTAGGGCGCCGGCAGCCGCAGCAGCCGAGCCACGTTTCCGATCCGGGTGAGCAACTCCCGGGGCATCGTCGCCTCCAGCACGCGCGGAGTCGCCGCGAGTTCGGCTGCCCGCTTGCCGACGTGATGGACCTGTCGGTGGTCCCGATGGCCGTAGCCGCCGTTGGCCTGGTAGCTCAACAGCAGGTCGGCGTCCTCATCACGCAGGATGGCGGCCAGCCGCTGCGCCGCCTCCTCGGCGTCGGCGCGCGCGAATCGGACCCGGCCGGGCGGGTCGGGGTAGAACTCCGTCCCGAAACCGCTGTCGGCATAGCCCAGGCACTCGACTCGATGCACGCCGAGAATTCGCGCACTGGACCGTAATTCGTCGATCCTGACGTCGGCGTCCTCGTTGCTGACACGCCCGTCGGTCGCCACCACCACTACCACCCGGTGCCCGTCGGCGGCCGCGCGCGCCAGGGTTCCCCCGGTCAGAACCGCCTCGTCGTCCGGATGGGCGTGGAATGCGACGACGGTGGCCATGGAAGGCAAGTATGCCCGCGAGTCAGCGCCGTAGCTGCCCGGCACGCTCCCGGACGCCCTCGTCGGCCTTGGCGAGCGACCCGCTGTCGAACGGCGGGTGCGGGTCGTACTCGATCATCAACTGCACAGCCTGGGCCGTCTCGGTGTCCGTGAGCAGCTCGACCAACCGGAGTGCCATGTCGATGCCACTGGACACCCCCGCTGAGGTGATAATCCGTTGCGGCGGGTGCTCGACCACACGTTGCTCCACGTAGTGGGCACCCAGATGCTCGAGTAGTTCGACGGCCCCCCAGTGGGTGGTCGCGGTCAGCCCGTCCAGCAAACCGGCCGCGGCGAGCAGTAGCGACCCGGTGCACACCGAGGTGGTGAACCTGCTGTGCCTGTGGGAGTTCCGCAGCCAATCCAGAATTCGGTCGTCATCGAGCAGCACCCGGGTCCCGATACCGCCGGGGACCACGATCACATCCGGGTGCGCGACCTCGTCGAACGGTGCGTCGCAGGTCATCCCGAGCATCCCGCTGTCGGTGCGCACTTCACCGCATCGGTCGCCGATGAAAATCACGTCGATATCCGGGACTCGTTGCAAGACCTCGTAGGGGCCGATCGCATCGAGCGCGGTGAATCGGGGAAACAACGGAATGGCGACCTGCACGGGCATCCTTTCAGCGGACCTCGAATGGCGTTCCACCTCAGCGGTGTATGGGGTCGAGCATGGCCAGAAGACGAACGAGTTCGGCTTGACGATGAACGCCGGTTTTGTCGAACACATGCCGGAGGTGGGTCCTCACGGTGGTCAGAGACACCGACAACTCCTCGGCGATCGGCCGCAGGCCCTCGCCGCGCATCACCAAAAGGGCGACCTGCGCCTCGCTCTTCGTCAGACCGTACAGGCGCCGCAAGAGCGTGGCGGGAGGTTCTGGCTGCTGATCGGGGTCGACGATGACGACGAGCACTCGCCTGGGCTGCTGCGCCGCAACGGGATTCGGTTCGATCGGCAACACATGAATGATGTAGGGACGCCGACCCGACGGCCTCGCACACAGGAACGACCCGCCCCAGATGTCGCAACTGTCCAGACTGGACGCTCGAGCCATGCTGCACCCCAACTGCACATCCGCGTGAGGGGCCTCAGCCTCGATGTTGCCGTTGCAGATCCGTAACCCGTCACTTGCGCCGAGAATTCGGTCGGCGGCACCGTTGGTGTACACCGGCCGGCGTCGTTCGGCGATGACGATTCCGTGGCTGGCCGCCTCACTGGCCTCCTCGAGTTCAGCGACGCGATGAGCGAGGTCCGCAAGGCGTTCTTGCATACGCAGTGCCAGTTGCAGGTGGGGGCGGAGACGCACCGCCAAGGTGACATGTTCAGCAGTGTCGAACCGGTCGCACTGCTTCGGCGAGGCCAAGGCCAGGCTCGTGACCACCGGCGAGGCGGTGAGACGGATGAACATTCCGTCGTCGAAACCGTTGGGGCGAGCCCAGTCCGCGATGAACTCGGACTTCGGGAAGGGCCACATCAACTCGGCTCCGCACCGCACCGCGCCCACCGGCCCGGCTTCGACCGTCGCGAGCACATGGTCTAGATGGGAGTAGTGGGCCGCGTAGGTCGCGGCAGCGTCGGCGGGAATGGCTGCGGGATTGAGGACGCGGGCGGCGCCATCGGTGACCACCAGTGCTGCGCCCGAGTCGAATGCATGGCCGATCGCGGTCATGCAGGAATCCCATTGCTCCGGAGCCAAAACGGCCGAATAAATACGGGCCATCAGTTGTGAGAATTCATCGACCGCAGTCATCGCCGGCCCTGAATTCGCTGATAGGCCTGCACATCTGACATGCTCCCGACTGCGATGCGCTGGGAAGACCGCTGTCTTCTTGCCGGATTAGTGTACTCGGATCTCATCCATTGGGATGAGGCAATTCTGCGGTCACGGTGCTTGCCTTGGAGATGCGCGTGCGGCTGGTCGCGATCGGAAACCGCCGCCCGCAGATGTACCGGTTGTGGCAGTCGAAAGCCGGTCGGGAACAACCAAACAGCCATGAAGGGAACCGAAAAATGTCTCAGCAGAACATCGATCTGGTCCGTAAGGGCTATCAGGCCTTCGCCTCCGGCGACACCGCGACCCTGATGGCGCTCTTCGACGAGGACATCGAGTGGGTTCAACCGGGTAACAGCGAGGTCAGCGGAACCTACCGCGGCAAAGCCGAACTCGGCATGTTCCTGATGCGGTTGGGTGAGAAGTCGCCGACCATCACTCCACACACCTTCCTGTCCGACGGTGACAGAGTCGTCGTGCTCAGTGAGGCATCCGTCGGCGGTGAAAGCGCCCAGAGCGCCGAGGTGTACACGGTCCGCAACGGCAAGACCATCCGGGTACAGGTGTACGGCGACACCGCGATGATGGAACGCAAGTACGGGAAGAAGAGCGCCGCCGCGGTCTGAGCCCGAGCCCGTCGTCGAACGGCGGCGGCGGACTCGCGGTAGAAATGTCCCCATGACGAAGTTGTGGGTGGAACGCACCGGAACCCGCCGCTACACGGGGCGCAGTTCTCGGGGAGCCGAAGTGCTGATCGGCAGCGAAGACGTCGACGGCGTTTTCACCCCCGGAGAGCTGCTGAAGATAGCTCTGGCCGCCTGCAGTGGCTTGTCCAGTGACGCCCCGCTGGCTCGCCGGCTCGGCGACGACTACCAGGCCACCATCGATGTCACCGGCCCCGCCGACCGGGAGCAGGAGCGTTACCCGCTGCTCGAAGAGGTCCTGAGGCTGGACCTGTCGGATCTCGACGACGCGGATCGGGAACGTCTGCTGACCGTGGTCAACCGCGCCATCGACCAGGTCTGCACGGTGGGTCGCACGCTCAAGTCCGGCACCCAGGTGCGGTTCGAGATCGCCCAACGTGACTGACGTTCGGCTGACCGCCTGGGTGCACGGCCACGTCCAAGGGGTCGGCTTTCGCTGGTGGACCCGCTCGCGCGCTCTGGAGTTGGGACTGACCGGATACGCCGCGAACCGCCCGGACGGCCGTGTCCAGGTCGTCGCGCAGGGACCCCGCGAGGACTGCCGGCGCCTGCTGGACCTGCTGCAAGGCGGCAGCACGCCGGGCCGGGTGGACACCGTCGTCGCCGATTACTCGGCCGCCGGGGACCCGATCGACGGATTCGCCGAACGCTAGACCGGTAGTCTCACACCCCGTGCACCTCAAGAGTCTGACGTTGAAGGGCTTCAAGTCCTTCGCCGCGCCCACGACTCTGCGCTTCGAACCGGGCATCACCGCGGTGGTCGGGCCCAACGGCTCCGGTAAGTCCAACGTGGTCGACGCGCTGGCCTGGGTGATGGGGGAGCACAGCGCCAAGACCCTGCGCGGCGGCAAGATGGAAGACGTCATCTTCGCCGGCACCTCCTCGCGGGCCCCGCTGGGCCGCGCCGAGGTCACCGTCACGATCGACAACTCCGACAACGCCCTGCCCATCGAGTACGCCGAGGTGTCGATCACCCGGCGGATGTTCCGCGACGGGGCCAGCGAATACGAGATCAACGGCGCCAGCTGCCGGCTGATGGACGTCCAGGAGCTCCTCAGCGACTCCGGTATCGGCCGCGAGATGCACGTCATCGTCGGCCAGGGCCGGCTGGCGCAGATTTTGGAGTCGCGGCCCGAAGACCGGCGGGCGTTCATCGAAGAGGCTGCCGGTGTGCTCAAGCACCGCAAGCGCAAGGAAAAGGCGGTCCGCAAGCTCGACGGGATGTCGGCCAACCTGGCCCGCCTGACGGATCTGACCACCGAGCTGCGCCGCCAGCTCAAACCGCTGGGCCGGCAGGCCGAGGTCGCGCGCCGCGCCGCCACCATCCAGGCCGACCTGCGCGATGCCCGGCTGCGGCTGACCGCCGACGACCTGGTCACCCGGCAGGCTGAGTTCGCCGGAACCACCGACGCCGAGGCCACGCTGCGCCGCGAACACGACCAGATCACCGAGCGGCTGACGGTGGCCGCCGACGAACTGACCGCCCACGAGGCCGCGGTCGCCACGTTGACGCAGCGCGCCGAAGCCGCCCAACAGACCTGGTTCTCGCTGTCTGCGCTGGCCGAGCGGGTCAGTGCCACCGTGCGTATCGCCAGTGAACGCGCCCAGCACCTCGACGAGGAGCCGATCACCACCGGCAGCGTCGACCCGGACGCGTTGGAGGCCGAGGCCGAGCAGGTGGCCGCTGCCGAGCAGCAGTTGCTGGCGGAACTGACCGAGGCAGGCACCCGGCTGGAGGCCGCCCGCGCCGAGCTGGCCGAACGGGAACGCCGCAGCACGGACGCCGAGAAGGCGCACCTGGCGGCGGTGCGCGCCGAGGCCGACCGCCGCGAGGGGCTGGCCCGGCTTACCGGTCAGGTGGAGACGATTCGGGCGCGGGTCGAGTCGATCGACGGCCACGTGGGGCAGCTCTCGGCGCGCATCGAGGAGGCCGCCGCGCGTGCCCAGGCCGCCCGGGCGGAGTTCGAAACGGTGCAGGGCCGGGTCGGGGAGCTCGATCAGGGTGAGCTCGGCCTGGACGAGCACCACGAGCGGACGGTGGCGGCACTGCGGCTGGCCGATCAGCGGGTCGCCGAACTGCAGGCCGGCGAACGCGGCGCCGAACGTCAGGTGGCCTCACTGCGCGCCCGTATCGATGCGCTGTCGATGGGACTGGAACGACGCGACGGCGCGGCCTGGCTGACCCAGAACCACAGCGGTTCGGGGCTGTTCGGATCGGTCGCCAAGCTGGTCAAAGTGCGGTCGGGCTACGAGGCAGCGCTGGCCGCGGTGCTCGGGTCAGCCGCCGACGCGCTGGCCGCGGAGAACGCCGGTGAGGCCCACTCGGCGCTGAACGCGCTCAAGAGTGCCGATGGGGGCCGGGCCGCGATCGTGCTGGGGGACTGGCCGGTGCAGCCGACCGCCGAACACGCCTCCGAGCAGGCCAAAGCACTGCCCGACGGGGCACGGTGGGCGCTGGAGCTGATCGAGGCGCCGGATCGGTTGCGCGGCGCGATGACGGCGATGCTGTCGGCGGTGGTGGTGGTCGCCGACCTGTCCGCCGCACTGCACCTGGTGGCCGCCCGCCCGGGTGTGCGCGCGGTGACCGTCGACGGCGACCTGGTCGGCGCCGGATGGGTCAGCGGCGGCTCGGACCGCAAGCCGTCCACCCTGGAGATCAACAGCGAGATCGACAAGGCCCGCACCGAACTGGCCGGTGCCGAAACACAGGCCGGGGAACTCGGCGCGGCCCTCTCGGGCGCACTGACCGAGCAGACCGCCCGCCAGGACGCCACCGAGCAGGCGCTGGCCGCGCTCAACGAGTCCGATGCCGCCATCGCCGCCACCCACGAGCAGTTGGGCCGGCTCGGGCAGGAGGCCCGGGCCGCCGAGACCGAGTGGCACCGCCGGTTGCGCGAGCGTGAAGAGCTGGAGGCCGGCCGGGCCCAGACCGTCACCGAGCTCGGCGAGATCGAGGCCCGGCTGCGCAACGCCGAGGAGGACCAGCCCTCCGAGGCGGTGCAGCCGGTGGACCGGCAACAGATCGCCGCCGCCGCAGAGGCGGCCCGCAGTGTCGAGGTGGAGGCCCGGCTCGCGGTGCGTACCGCCGAGGAACGCGCCAATGCCGTTCGGGGTAAAGCGGATTCGCTGCGCCGAGCGGCTTCGACCGAACGGGAGGCGCGGGTGCGTGCCGAGCAGGCCCGGGCCGCGCGTGCCCGTGCCGCGACCACGGCGGCCGCAGTGGCTGAGGCCGGGGGCGATCTGGCCCGGCGGCTGCAGTTGGTGGTGTCCGCGGCATCCCGGATCCGCGACGCGCTGGCCGGTGAACGTCAGCACCGGGCCGCCGCGATGACCGCCGTGCGCGACGAGGTGAACTCCCTGAGCACCCGCATCACCGCGCTCACCGAGTCGCTGCACCGCGACGAGGTCGCCAAGGCCCAGGCCGCCATGCGCATCGAGCAGCTCGAGCAGACGGTGCTCGAACAGTTCGGCATGAGCTCGGCGGACCTGATCGCCGAATACGGTCCCGACGTCGCACTGCCGCCGACCGAGCTGGAGATCGCCGAATTCGAGCAGGCCCGCGAACGCGGCGAGCTGGTCACCGCGCCCGCCCCCCTGCCGTTCGACCGGGCCACCCAGGAGCGGCGGGCCAAACGCGCCGAACGCGACCTGACCGAACTGGGCCGGGTCAACCCGCTGGCGTTGGAGGAGTTCGCCGCACTCGAGGAGCGGTACAACTTCCTTTCCACCCAGCTCGAGGACGTCAAGGCGGCCCGCAAAGACCTGCTCGACGTGGTGTCCGAGGTCGACGCGCGCATCCTGCAGGTATTTACCGACGCCTACGCCGATGTGGAACGCGAATTCACCGAGGTGTTCGCGACGCTGTTCCCCGGCGGGGAGGGCAGGCTGCTGCTGACCGACCCCGGTGACATGCTCACCACCGGCGTCGACGTCGAAGCCCGACCGCCGGGTAAGAAGGTCAAGCGGCTGTCACTGCTGTCCGGCGGCGAGAAGTCGTTGACCGCGATCGCCATGCTGGTCGCGATCTTCCGGGCCCGTCCGTCGCCGTTCTACATCATGGATGAGGTCGAGGCCGCGCTTGACGACACCAACCTGCGCCGGCTGCTGGCGTTGTTCGAGATGCTGCGGGCCCGTTCGCAGCTGATCGTCATCACCCACCAGAAGCCGACGATGGAGGTCGCCGACGCGCTGTACGGGGTGACCATGCAGGGCGACGGGATCACCGCGGTGATCTCGCAGCGCATCCGTGGTGAAGAGCTGGTCAGCAGCCCGAGCTAGCCTGTCCACCTCGGCCCGCCACGGCCCTGAAACAATGGCGCGGTGTCTGAAGGTCTCTGGATTGCCCTAGCGGTCGCTGCCGCACTCGTCGTCATCGCCGCGCTGATCTTCGGTCTGGTGCGCAGCCGCCGGCGGCGCATCACCCTGTCCGCGCCGCAGCGCGAGAGCCTGGACCGGTCCGGCGGCTACACCGCCTCGGAGGGGATCACGTTCAGCCGAACCGAGACGTCGGAGCCGCCGGCCCCCGTCATCGGCGACGACGCGACCGTTCCCCGTGACGCGCCGCGGCGCACCATCACCGAAGTCGAACTGCCCGAAGCGGCCCCCGAAGCCCTTCCCGAACCGCAGGCAGCTCCAGCGGCCGCTCAAACCGTCGCGCCGGACATCGAACCGGTTGAGGGCCGGATGGAGCGTCTGCGCGGCCGGTTGGCCAAGTCGCAGAACGCGCTCGGGCGCAGCGTGCTGGGACTGCTCGGCGGCGGCGACCTCGACGAGGACTCCTGGCAGGACATCGAAGACACCCTGCTGGTCGCCGACCTGGGCCCGGTGGTCACCGAGTCCGTGGTCACCCAGCTGCGCGCGCGGCTGGCCGGCGGGCAGGTGCGCACCGAAGCCGACGCCCGTGCGGTGCTGCACGACGTGCTGATCGGTGAGCTGCAGCCCGGTCTGGACCGCTCCATTCGGGCGCTGCCGCACGACGAGCACCCCTCGGTGCTGCTGGTGGTGGGGGTCAACGGCACCGGAAAGACCACCACCGTCGGCAAACTGGCCCGGGTGCTGGTGGCCGACGGCCGGCGGGTGGTGCTGGGTGCGGCCGACACGTTCCGTGCCGCCGCCGCTGACCAGCTGCAGACCTGGGCGGCCCGGGTGGGCGCGGAGGTGGTGCGCGGCCCCGAAGGGGCGGATCCGGCCTCGGTCGCGTTCGACGCGGTCGACAAGGGTGTTGCGGGCGGTGCCGACGTCGTGGTCATCGACACCGCCGGCCGGCTGCACACCAAGACCGGACTGATGGACGAGCTCGGCAAGGTCAAGCGGGTGGTGACCAAGCGTGCCGCGGTCGACGAGGTGCTGCTGGTGCTCGACGCCACCATCGGGCAGAACGGATTGGCGCAGGCCCGGGTGTTCGCCGACGTCGTCGACATCACCGGGGTGGTGCTGACCAAACTCGACGGCACCGCCAAGGGCGGGATCGTCTTCCGGGTGCAGCAGGAGCTGGGGGTTCCGGTCAAGCTGGTGGGTCTCGGTGAGGGGCCCGACGACCTGGCCCCCTTCGAGCCGGCGGCCTTCGTCGACGCACTGCTGGGCTGAGCGGCCCGGCTTCGATCGTGACCGTCTTGTGACCTTGGGTCGGCGATAAGGTAATTTTTTCCTGTGACCCCCTCACTGTTTGGCGCAGTCGCACGCTGCGTTACCCCCCTCCTTGCCGTTGCGGCCCTGGTCGGCGCGGGCACTGCCCAGGCCGACGGGGACAACCCGCTGGGCGGCATGCCGTTCTATGTCGACCCCATCTCGAAGGCGATGCATGCCTCCAACGCACAGCCGGACAGCGCCGAGCTGGCTCGGGTAGCCAACACACCGCAGGCATACTGGCTGGACCAGGCGTTTTCGCCCGGTGCGGTCGGCTCGACGGTGGCCCGGCACACCGGGGCGGCGGCTGCGGCCGGCGCCATGCCGGTGCTGGTGCTCTACGCCATCCCGCACCGTGACTGCGGCAGCTACGCCGCGGGCGGATTCTCCTCCGGCGCGTCCTACCGGGCCTGGGTCGACAGCGTCGCCGACGGGATCGGCGGCAACCCGGCCGCGATCATCCTCGAACCCGACGCACTCGCGATGGCCGACTGCCTCTCCGGTGATGCGCGGCAGGAGCGCTTCGATCTGATCAGCTACGCCGTGGACACGCTGGGTCGCAACCCGGCGACCGCGGTCTACGTCGACGCCGGCCACTCCCGCTGGGTCAACGCCGGCGAAATGGCCAACCGGCTCAACCAGGCCGGGGTGGCCCGTGCCCGGGGCTTCTCCCTCAACACCACGAACTACTTCACCACCGAAGAGCAGATCGGTTACGGCGAAGAGATCTCCGGGATGACCGGCGGCAAGCACTACGTGATCGACACGTCGCGCAACGGTGTCGGTCCGGCCGAGGGCGACCCGTTCGGCTGGTGCAACCCCAGCGGCCGGGCGTTGGGTGCGGCGCCGACGGCCAACACCGCGGGCGGGCACGCCGATGCCTACCTGTGGGTCAAGCGAGTGGGGGAGTCCGACGGCAGTTGCGGCGCCGGTGAACCCGCCGCGGGTCACTTCGTCAGCGAGTACGCGATCAACCTGGCGCGTAACGCCGGCTGACCGCCGGCTGACCGCCGGCAGGCGCTGGACGGCCCGCGGCTCCTCGCCGTCGCGGGGAACCGGGACGCGGCGCAGGCGTGAGATCGTTCCCGCGACGCCGCCTATGGTCAAGCGGTGACGATCAGCTATGACGAATCGCTGCGGGAACGGATCCGGACACATCTGGACGGGCACCACCGCCGCGTTGTGACCGACCCGTCGAAGCGGCACGCGGCCGTCGCGGTGGTGCTCGTGGACTCCGAGGTCGCCGAAGACCGGGTCGACCCCGCACCCGTCGACGACTGGATCGCCGGGCGGCCCATGCCGGAGGCCGGTCTCGACGGCCGCATGGTCGATGTATCCGGAGGTGCGGCTTTCCTCTTGTGCCGCAGAGCCTCTCGTCTCACCTCGCATGCCGCCCAATGGGCACTGCCCGGAGGTCGCCTGGATCCCGGCGAAACCGCGGTCGACGCGGCCCTGCGCGAGTTGGACGAGGAGGTCGGCATCAGATTGTCCGAATCAGCCGTGCTGGGGGTACTCGACGACTATCCGACGCGGTCGGGGTATGTCATCACGCCGGTGGTGGTCTGGGGTGGCGGGCGGCTCGATCTGCGTCCCGCGCCGGCTGAGGTGGTGGCGGTCTACCGCGTGGGGCTACACCAACTGCAACGCGACGATTCGCCGCGCTTCGTCAGCATTCCCCAGAGCCCACGTCCGGTGGTGCAGATCCCGTTGGGCAACGACCTCATCCACGCGCCGACGGGGGCGGTGCTGTTGCAAGTGCGGTGGCTGTGCCTGGAGGGTCGAGGGGACCGGGTCGACGAGTTGGAGCAACCGGTATTCGCCTGGAAGTAGGTTCGGGTGCAGGCGTGGGGCCCTAAGCTGCGGTCCATGATCAAAGACCGGGCCGCACTGGTCGCGGGCAGTATCCGGCTGGCGTCGGGGATCTCGTTTCTTGTCGATCCGCTTCGGGCGAACCGGTTGTGGGGAGAGCCGGACGACCCCGGGCCGTCGGCGCGCCTGCTGCTCCGTTCGATGGGTTACCGCGACGCTCTGATCGGAGGGCTACTGCTGAACGCGGCGCTGCGCGGTCGCGACACCCGCGGCTGGTTCCTGGCATCCGGTGGTGCCGACGCGGCCGACCTGTTGGGCGGGATGAGCGTGCATGCCGAGCTCAAGCGCGGACAGCAGATCGTCGGTCTCGGCGGAGCGGTGGTCGGCATCGGCGTCGGGCTCTGGGGTGCCACACGTAGCCGCGCTACGGATCGGCGCTAGTCCTTCCGGCCGGCGCTGACCAGGCGCAATACCGCCGCACCCTCCTCGTCGGAGGCGCCCAGATCCACCTCGACCTCGAAACCCCAATCGCGGTCGCCGGCCGGGTCGTCCAGGATCTGCCGCACCCGCCACACGTCGGGCCGCCGGTCGAAGATCAGCAGCGCCGGGCCGCGGGCGTCGGCGCCGGTACCCACCTGGTCGTGCTCGGCGAAGTACCCACGCCCGACCTCCTCCCAGCGTTGCGACGTCCACCCCGCCTCCGCGTCGAGCAGGCCCAGGTCATCCCAGCGCTGCCGGGCGAACAGCTCCACCCGCCGAAACAGTGCGTTGCGAACCATCGCGGTGAAGGCCCGCTCGTTTCCGGTCAGCGGGCGAGTCGGTGCCGCCCGGATTTCTGGGGCGACGGCGGCGTCCTGGTCGCCGCTGGTGAGTTGCTCCCACTCATCGAGCAGACTGGAGTCGACCTGGCGCACCAGCTCACCGAGCCACTCGACGATGTCGGTGAGTTCCTCGGTCCGCGCGGCGATGGGCACCCCGGAGCGCAGCGCCTTGAAGGCATCGGACAGATAGCGCAGCACGGCACCCTCGGAGCGGGTCAGGCCGTACTCGCTGACGAACTCGCGAAACGTCAAGGCGCGCTCCCACATCTCGCGCACCACGGACTTCGGTGACAGTTGCGCGTCGGCGGCCCACGGATTGGCGTGCAGATACACGGCGAACGCGTGTCCGAGGAGGTCCGCGAGCGGGCGGGGATAGCTGACCTCATCGAGCAGCTCGATGCGCTCGTCGTACTCGACACCCTCGGCCTTCATCTGGGCCACGGCCTCGCCGCGGGCCTTGTCCAACTGCGCCGCCAGGATCTGGCGAGGGTCCTCGAGGGTCGCTTCGATGACCGAGACAACTTCGCGCGCAAAGGTTTCGGCCGTCGGGTCGAGCAATTCGACCGCGGTGAGTGCGAACGTCGACAGCGGCTGGTTGAGGGCGAAGTCCGGCGGCAGGTCGACCGTCAGTCGGTATCGCCGTCCGTCGGCCTGCGCTGCGATATCCGATTCCGAGAGACGCTCCACCACACCGGCCTGCAACAGCGAGCGGGCGATGCCGATCGCGTCGCGGACGTGCTGCAGTTGCCGCTTGCGCGGCTCGTGGTTGTCGGTGAGCAGTCGACGCATTCCGGCGAAGGGGTCGCCGGGCCGGTCGACGACGTCGAGGACCATTGCCGTCGACACCCGAAAGTTGCTGGCCAGCCGTTCCGGGACTGCCTCGATCAGTCGGGTCATGGTCGACTCACTCCACGGCACCATGCCTTCGGGGATTTTGCGCCGCACCAGCTTTCGGCGCTTCTTCGGGTCATCGGCAACCTTGGCGAACTGTTTGAGATTCGCCACCTCGTGGTCGGGTGCCTGCACGACGACCGTGCCCGCGGTGTCGTAGCCGGCCCGTCCGGCGCGTCCGGCGATCTGGTGGAACTCCCGGGCGTTGAGCAGCCGGGTGCGGGTTCCGTCGTACTTCGACAGCGCCGAGAAGACCACAGTGCGGATCGGCACGTTGATGCCGACGCCGAGGGTGTCGGTGCCGCAGATGACCTTGAGCAGGCCGGCCTGGGCCAGTTGTTCCACCAGTCGCCGGTATTTGGGCAACATTCCGGCGTGGTGTACGCCGATACCGTGCCGGACCAGCCGCGAGAGCGTGGAGCCGAAGGCTGTCGAAAAGCGGAAGCGGCCGATGTTCTCGGCGATCGCGGCCTTCTCGGCTTTGCTGCTCACGTTGACGCTCATCAGCGCTTGCGCCCGCTCCAGTGCTGCGGCCTGGGTGAAGTGGACGACGTAGATCGGCGCCTGTTTGGTGTCGAGCAGGTCGCCGATCGTTTCGTGCATCGGCGTGGTCGCGTAGTAGTGGTACAGCGGTACCGGGCGCTCGGCGTCTGCGACCAGCGCCGTCGGCCGTCCGGTGCGCCGGGTGAGGTCCTCGCGCAGGAATGTGACGTCACCGAGGGTGGCCGACATCAGTAGAAACTGAGCTTTCGGCAGCTCCAACAGCGGCACCTGCCAGGCCCAGCCGCGGTCGGGGTCGCCGTAGAAGTGGAACTCGTCCATCACCACCAGGCCGATGTCTGCTTGATCGCCCTCGCGCAGTGCGATGTTGGCCAGTACCTCGGCGGTACAGATGATGATCGGCGCCGCCGCGTTGACCGCGGCGTCGCCGGTGAGCATCCCGACGTTGGCCGCGCCGAACACGTGGCACAGGGCGAAGAATTTCTCGCTGACCAGCGCCTTGATCGGCGCGGTGTAGTAACCGCGCCGCCCCGTTGCCAGGGCCGCGTACAGCGCACCGGTGGCCACCAGCGACTTGCCTGAACCGGTCGGCGTCGCCAAGACCACGTTGGCGCCACTGATCAGTTCGATCAGCGCCTCCTCCTGCGCCGGGTACAGCACTGTGCCGCCTTGCTGTGCCCAGGCGGCGAAGGAGGCGAACAGTTCGTCGGAGTCGGCGCCCTTGGCGTGCAGGGCCGACAGGTCATTCGGATCATCGAGCAGGGCGGGCGCAACTGTGGTCACCGGGCGGGGTGGGGGGAGAGGCGCCGGGCGGGGTGGGGGAATGGACATCGTAGGGACCAGGGTGCCTGATCGCTGTCGGGTGGGTAGCCTCGACATCGCCCTAGCTGCAGGCACCGGATGGAGAGAACATGACCGTTGTCGTTGTCGATGCGGGCCCCGGGCGGATCAGCCGGTCGGTCGTTGTGGCCGCGCCGGCGGCCGAACTCTTCGCGATCGCCGCCGATCCGCGCCGTCACCATGAGCTGGACGGGTCGGGGACGGTTCGCCACAATGTCCGAGCGCCGGCGGAAATCACTGTCGGATCGAAGTTTTCGACAAACATGAAGATGTACGGCGTCCCGTACCGGATCACCAGCCGGGTGACCGCGCTCGAGCCGAACGCATTGGTTGAGTGGCGTCATCCCGAGGGGCACCGCTGGCGTTGGGAATTCGAGGCGCTCGCACCGACACAGACGCGGGTGACCGAGACGTTCGACTATCACGACGCTGGTGTGCTCAGGCGGAAGTTCTACGAGCTGACCGGATCGATCAAGGGCAACAAGAAGGGCATCGAGGCGTCACTGGCCGCGTTGCGTGACCGCTACGCGGCGACGTAGACCGGTGGTCGACAACCGACGCGGTTGAGCTCCGGTCGTGGTAGAACCGGAAGCCATGGGTGACCTCGCCGACCAGACCAGGTGGATGGATGCCACTGCGCAGGCGGAGCTGGTCGCCAAGGGTGAGGTCAGCCCGAGCGAGCTGCTGGAAGCGGCGATCGAGCGGATCGAACAGTCGAATCCGGCCCTGAACGCGGTGGTCATCGAGTGGTTCGACCACGCTCGATCGGTGGCCGCCGGTCCGGGCCTGCCCGCCGGCCCGTTTCGTGGCGTCCCGTTCCTGCTCAAGGATCTCTACACCAGTTTCGCCGGCCAAACCCTGTCCAACGGCAACGTGGCGCTGAAGAACGCAGGCCTGCGGGATGTCTCGGACTCGACGCTGGTCGCCCGATTCAAGGCTGCCGGGTTGGTCGTCGCGGGGCGCACCAACAGTCCGGAGTTCGGCAGTCTGCCGACCACGCAACCGCTGGCCTGGGGGGCGACCCGCAATCCGTGGGCGCTGGAGCGGACGCCGGGCGGGTCCAGTGGCGGTGCGGGTGCCGCGGTGGCCGCCGGGATGGTGCCGTTCGCCAACGCCTCCGACGGTGGGGGCAGCATCCGTATCCCGGCGTCGTGCTGCGGGCTGGTGGGACTCAAGCCCAGTCAGGGCCGGATCACCGTCGGACCGGACCGCGCCGAGGTGGGGTTGGGTGTCGAACTGGGTGTCAGCCGGACGGTGCGCGACACCGCGGGGCTACTCGACGCGGTGCGCGGCCCCGGGATCGGCGACACCGTGATCGCGCCGGCTCCGACGCGCCCGTACGTCCAGGAGGTCGGTGCCGACCCGGGTCGGTTGCGGATCGGGCTGCTCGACGTGCACCCGCGCGGTGAGTTTCTGCACGAAGACTGCCGAACGGGGGTGCGCGCGACGGCATCGCTGCTGGAAGGGCTCGGCCATACCGTCGAACAGGCCTGGCCGGCTTGCCTGGCCGACACCACGTTGACCGAGAAGTTCATGGCGCTGTGGGCGACGCAGATGGCGATGGCCGCCCGCCAGATCAGCGTGGCACTGCGCCGCCAGGTGACGGCGGACGACATGGAGCCGGTGAACTGGGCGCTGGTTGAGCAGGCGCGGCGGCTGACCGCCGTCGACTACGCCGCAGCCCAGGCGGCGGGCTGGGCCTTCCGGCGCGCATTGCAGCAATGGTGGGCCGACGGTTGGGATCTGTTGCTGACGCCCACGTTGGCCGAGCCGCCGCTTGTCCGCGGTGAGTTCGTGAGCAATCCGGCGGATCCGATGGCGCCGATGCGCCGGGCCGGGAGGTTCGCCGTGTTCACGCCGCCGTTCAACATGAGCGGACAGCCCGCGATCAGTCTTCCGCTGCACCGCAATGCCGAGGGCCTGCCGATCGGCGTCCAGCTCGTCGCCGACTATGGCCGGGAGGACGTCCTGATCCAGGTGGCCGCTCAACTGGAAACCGCCCACCCGTGGGTGTCGGTGCACCCGCCGGTTCGATACAGCTCGAGCTAGTCGGCCAACGCCGAAATCTACTTCGGTGGCATCCGGATGCCACCGTCGACGCGCACGACTTCGGCATTCATGTAGGAGTTGGTGAGCAGCTCGATCACCATGGACGCGAGCTCTTCGGGCTTGCCGAGCCGGTGCGGGAACAGCACGGACTGACCGAGCTTGGCCTTGAACGCCTCGGACGCCTCGCCCTCGCCGTAGATCGGGGTGTCGATCAGGCCGGGCGCGACGGTGTTGACGCGGATGCCGACCGCCGATAGGTCGCGCGCCACCGGCAGGGTCAGACCCACCACGCCGCCCTTGGAGGACGAGTAGGCCGCCTGGCCGATCTGGCCGTCGAACGCCGCGACGCTGGTCATGTTGACGATCGCGCCCCGCTCGCCGGTGTCGGTGAGCTCGTTGCGGCTCATCGCGGTCGCCGCGATCCGGATGCAGTCGAAGGTGCCGACCAGGTTGATGTCGATGACCTTCTTATAGAGGTCCAGTTTGTGCGCCGACTCGAACTCGCCGTCCTTGCCGATGGTGCGCTGGGCCCAACCGACACCGGCCGAGTTCACCAGTGCCCGCAGCGGGCCGAGGTCCGCTGCCGTGTTGACGGCGTCGATGATCTGCTCGGTGCTGGTCACGTCGACCGGGACGAATACGCCGCCGATCTCGTGGGCCAGTGCCTCGCCCTTATCGGCCTGCAGGTCGGCGACGACGACCCGGGCACCCTTGGCGGCCAACTGACGGGCAGTTGCCGCACCGATTCCTGACGCGCCACCGGTGACGATCGCGCTCGCTCCGTTGATATCCACGCCGAGCACCTTACGCGGGCACGGGGCGGCGCCGGGATTCGGGAGCGGGAGGCCAGCGGAACCTCGGTACCGGATTCATCCGGATTATCAGTATGTCCGACGAGGGTCGGTTATGTCAGTCTGGCTGGCTTTCGACGGAACTACTGACTAAAACTGTTGCGGGTGATCTAATTTCGATTGCATAACGATCCGGTTGTAGTGATCCAGGTTTGGGAGTTGGAATGGGTGGTCTGGTCGCGATGTCCGGTAGGGGGAGCGCGGGTGGGTCGCGTCGGGGTCGCGTAGTGCTTGCTGTCGTAAGCGCTTTCGCCGTCTTCGCCGTCTTCGCCGGTCTGGCCGGTGTCATCGGGGCATCGCCGCTGACTTCGCCGTCGGCTGCTGCGTCGACGCCAGCGGTGGAGCTGACCGGGGGAGGTACCGCCTTCGTGATGGGCGGTAGCGGTATTCCGTTGCCGTCGGACGGTTATGTCAACGCCGCCAACCTGTTCTACCTGCAGCCGCACGGCTTCACCGGCACCGCGCAGTCGCTGTTCACTCCTCAGCTGTACTTCCCGGGCAACGTCTCGGAGGTCCAAGGCGCCCAGATCCTGGCCGAGGCGATCAACAAGGAGATCGCCACCGGTCAAGTGAATGCCGATAACCCGGTGTACGTGTTCGGCTACTCGCAGAGTGCGGCGATGTCGTCGATGACCATGGAGCAGCTCAACCACCAGGGTGTGCCGACCGAGGACGTCCACTTCGTGCTGGTGGGCAACGCCGCCAACCCCAACGGCGGCCTGGTCGAGATGCTCAACTTCTGGGGCGGCGACCTCAGTTTCTGGAACGGGCTGACCCTGGGCCACCCGACTCCGGACTACTACACCACCGACGTCTACACGATGGAATACGACGGGTACGCCGACTTTCCGCGGTATCCGCTGAACCTGCTGTCGACGCTCAACGCCGTCGCCGGCATGTTCTTGCTGCACGACGGATATCTGGGTCTGAGCCACAGTGACATCGCGAACGCGATCGAGTTGGACACCACCGACCCCAGCAGCCTGACCAACTACTACATGATCCCCAGCGAGACGCTGCCACTGCTGGATCTGTTGCGGCTCAACCCGGTCTGGGGGAGCCCCTTGGCCGCTCTCCTGGAACCGAGCATGCGCGTCCTGGTGAACCTGGGCTACGGCAGCCTGACCGAAGGCTGGAACCAGGGTCCGGCCAACGTGCCGACCACCATCAGCTGGAACCTGTTGCCGAGCAACATCAGTACGGCGGAGATCAACGCCGCCCTGTCCAACGCTTGGACACAAGGAGTCCAGGACGTGTTCAAGGAACTGCAGGACCCGAAGACCTACGTCCCCGGGGGATTCATGGGGGAGGAACCGTTCTCGACGCTGTGGACCGCGGCGCAACGGGTCTTCCTCGACATCCAGGACCCCAGTTCGTGGTGGGGCGGATCGGCGATGGCCACCGATCCCCTGGACTCCCCGGCGCCGGTGGACTCCCACCTCGACCTGTCCTCGTTCGCTGACGCCCTCGGCCTCGACTTCTTGAACCCGGCGTAGCGCCGCTTCGGCCAGCCGACACGGATTTGTCCCAGAAAGGTCTTCGAAAAATGACTCGTCGTCGTCGTAAAAATGGGCAGCGGGGTAGCGCCGGACGTTTGGGTCGTGCCATCGGCGGTGCCGCAGCCGCATTGGCCCTTGCGCTGACACCGCTGGCGGCCGCGCCGTCAGCCCACGCGGACTTCGATTTCTTCGATCCCACCAGTTGGATCGACCCGTCCGCTTTCGACGGTGCCGACGTCGGCATGGCCGCTGCCGATCCGATCGACATCGGCCCGGCCGACTTCAACATCTTCGACCCGGCGGACTGGGCTCAGCTCTACCAGGACAGCTTCTACCTGCCGATCCACAGCGCCATCCAGGACTGGATGCACGACACGAGCAACCAGCTCACGATCGACCTGATCAACACCCCGTGGGTGCTGATGCTCGGCCGGGACCTGATCGGCGACGGTATCAACGGCTTCAACGGTCCCAACAACTCGCTGTTCGGCTGGCTGGGCCTGGGAAACCTCGGTGACGGCGGCTTCCTGTTCGGCGACGGCGGCACCGGCGCGGCCGGCGTGGCCGGAATCAACGGCGGCATGGGCGGCGCCGGCGGGGACGCCGGACTGTTCGGCAACGGTGGCGCGGGCGGTCAGGGTGCCGCCGCCTACCTCGGCGCCAACGGCACGGTGATCGAGGCCGGTGACGGTGGCCAGGGCGGTGTCGGCGGCATGTGGTTCGGCGACGGCGGCGCCGGCGGCCAGGGCGGCACCGGTTTCCATGACACCTTCAACGGCACCACGCTGGTGTCACACGATGGCGGCAGCGGCGGTGCGGGTGGTAACGCGCTGGCCGGCTGGGGTTTCGGCGGCACCGGCGGTCAGGGCGGATCGGGCTGGGCCGGCATCAACGGCACCGACATCACCGCATTGAACGGCGGCGACGCCGGCAACGGCGGTGTCGGTGGCAACGCCGGGTGGCTCCTGGGCAACAGCGGTAACGGCGGCGCGGGCGGTATCGGCGGGGCCGGGGCGGCCGGCGTGGCCGGAACGGCTTCCCAGCCCATGGGCGGCAGGGGCGGCGACGGCGGCGACGGCGGCAGCGCCGGAGCGGCCGGTGCCCATGCCGGGATGATCGGCGTCGCCGGGCAGACCGGCCTCGACGGTAACGGCGGCGCCGGTGGCGCGGGCGGTGCTGGCCTGAACAACCCGTTCGGCACCGGAGGCCACGGCGGCAACGGCGGCTCCGGCGGGGCCGGGGGCACCGGTGCGACCGGTGGCAACGGCGGGGTCGGAGGAATCGGCGGTGCCGGTGGCAGTGGCCGGACCGGCGCTGACGGCGGCAATGGCGGCAACGGCGGAGCAGCTGCCGACCAGGTGGGCAGTTCCGGTGGGCGTGGCGGCGCCGGGGGCCACGGCGGCAACGGCAGTCTCGGCAGCGGCGGCGATGGCGGCAACGGTGGGCGCGGTGGATCCACCGGCGGCGTGACCGGAGGTTCGGGTCAGCCCGGCACCCCCAACGAAGCCGGAACCGGCGGCGCCGGTGGGACCGGCGGCGCCCCCGGGATCGCTCCCTAGGAGCCGCCGGCCGGGCCGCGCTGCCCGGCCAGCATGGCATGCACGTTGCCGGCGAACGCGGCGGTGGTGAAGCAGACCGGCTCGGCGAATTCCTCCAGCGCCAGCGCCTCGTTCCAGCTGGCATCGGCTGCCGCACGCAACAGCGGTTTGGCCATCGCGGTGGCGTGGGCCGGCATCGCCGCGACCCGCGAGCACCACTCGTCGGCCGCGGCCAGCAGCTGATCGTGCGCGACGACCTCGTGCACCAAGCCCAACTGTTGCGCGGCGTGGGCGTTGATGGGTTCGCCGCGCAGGTAGTAGGCCAACGCCCCCTGGTAGCCGAGCCGCCGCGTCAACGCCCAGCTGGTGCCCACCTCCGGAAGCAGTCCCAGCCGGCCGAACGCGGGCACGATCACCGCCCGATCGCCGGCGATGGTCAGATCGCAGGTCAGGGCCCACGCCAGGCCCACACCCGCGGCGGCACCGTTGAGCGCGGCGATGAAGATCGTGTCCGATGCGGCGATAAGCCGGGCGACGCCGCCGAACTCGCGGCGAATCCACCGCCAGACGTCGGCCACCCCCTCCGGGGCCGGATCGTTTCGCCGTTCGGTGACAGCGGACATCATCTTCAGGTCGCCGCCGGCGCTGAATCCTGACCCGGCGCCGGTCAACACGACGGCGCGCACGTCCGGGTCGTCATCGAGTGCGGTCAGCGCGCGCCGCAACTGTCGCACCAGCGGCGCGGACAGCACGTTGAGCCGGTCCGGTTCGTGCAGCGTCACCACGGCCCGGTCACCGCGATGCTCGACGCGGACCCGCTCGGGCGCATCCGGGTCGTCGCCCTCGGATACCAACCGGTTGTACAGGGACTCGGTCATCATTGCTCCTCCTGTTTCACTTGGCGCGCAACGCCGCCCAGGCCGCGTCGGCGAAGGTCCTGATCGCACCGCGTGGAAGTTTCGCGGCCCCGCCGGCGAGCCAGTAGCGGCTGAACTCCTGTGCCGGCCCGAACCACAACGCCGCCGTGATCGGGGTCTGAATCGGCTGCAGTGCGCCGTAGGCCTGATGCGGGCGCCACCAGTCCCGGACAGCGTCGACGAACTCCCCGTTGGCCTGCCGCAGTGCCGGGCTGTCGTGCCGGTCGCCCAGCAGCAGTTGCGCTTCGCCGCGGTGCGCGGCCACCCAGCGCAGATGGTGGTCGACCCCGCCGCGAATCCCGCCCTCAGCCGTCGCGTGCCCGCGCAGCATGGCGATGAACCCGGCCTGATACTCGGCCATCACCTGGGCATACACCGCCGCCACCAGAGCGGCCTTGTCCGGGAAGTGGTGATAGAGCGCACCCACGCTGATACCGGCTGCCCGCCGGATCTCCTCCAGGGTCGCGGTCAGGGCCCCGTTTGCGGCGAACCGCAGCCGCGCCGCCTCCAACAACCTGCTCCGTGCGTCCGATGCCGACACGAGAAATACTCTACATAAACCGAGAAAATCTCGGTCTGGTCGTCGCGCGTGAGGGTGCGGCTGCTATTGCCGGGATTCGGCGTACCCCGATGGGTACGCTCCGAGGATGGTGGTGTCGGCGTGACTACGGCGGTGGTGGTGGGCGGCGGGCCCAATGGGTTGGCCGCTGCGGTCACGCTGGCGCAGCATGGCGTGCGGGTCACCGTGCTCGAGGCTGCCGACGAGGTGGGCGGTGGTGCGCGCAGTGGTGAGGCGATCGTGCCGGGCCTGTTGCACGACCATTGCTCGGCGATTCATCCGATGGCGGTCGGATCCCCGTTCCTGTCCGGTCTGGACCTGCAGCGCTATGGCCTGCAGTGGCGCTGGCCGGAGGTCGATTGTGCGCATCCGCTCGATGACGGCAGCGCCGGGGTGCTGTACCGGTCGGTCGCCCAGACCGCGGCGGGGCTGGGTCGCGACGGGCGGCGTTGGCGTCGGCTGTTCGAGCGCCCGGTTGCCCGGTTCGATGCGCTCAACGAGGACATCATGGGGCCGTTGCTGCGGCTGCCGCACCATCCGCTGACCCTGGCCCGGTTCGGTGCTCCCACGGTGCTGCCCGCCTCGGCGCTGGCCCGCTGGTTTGCCACCCCGCAAGCCCGTGCCTTGTTCATCGGTGTTGCCGCGCACGCGTTTCGGCCGCTGCATTACCCGATGACCTCGGCGATCGGGCTGGGTATCCTGACCGCCGGGCACCGACACGGCTGGGCGGTGGCCGCCGGTGGATCACAGGCGATCACCGGCGCCATGGTCGCCGCACTGACCGAACTGGGCGGCACCATCGAGACCGGGGTGGCGGTGACGTCGGCGGCGCAACTGCCGCCGGCCGACCTGACGCTGTTCGACCTGGCTCCCGAGTCCGTGGCAGGCATTCTCGGTGACCGGTTGCCGTCGCGGGTGGCCCTGGCCTATCGAAGGTTTCGGCGGGGGCCGGGTGCGTTCAAAGTCGACTTCGCCGTCGAGGGCGGTGTGCCGTGGACCAACCCGGATGCCCGGCTGGCCGGCACGGTGCACCTGGCCGGGACCCACGCCGAGTTGGCCGCCACCGAACGTGACGTTCACGCCGGACGGATGCCCGAGCGGCCCTTCGTTCTGGTAGGCCAGCAGTATCTGGCCGACCCGCAACGATCCGTCGGCGATATCCATCCGGTGTGGACCTACGCCCACGTCCCCAACGGCTACACCGGGGATGCCACCGCGGCGATTATCGCCCAAATCGAGCGATTCGCACCCGGATTCCGTGACCGCGTCGTCGGCCAGGCTGTGCGCAGCACCACCGACATGGCCGCCTACAACCCCAACTTCACCGGCGGGGACATCATGACCGGAGCAAAAGATCTCCGCCAGTTGACTTTTGGGCCGCGTGCCACGCTCTCGCCGTACAGCACAGGAATTCCCGGCACCTACATCTGCTCGGCCGCGACCCCACCCGGGCCGGGCGCCCACGGCATGTGCGGCGCCAACGCCGCACACCTCGCCCTGCGTCACCTGTAGCCGGATCCGGCTGTCGCGACGTGAATTGCGGCGCGGCGGCGTGAGCAGGTTGTCACATGCCCGCAACAACGCGGCGCTGCAACCGAAACAACCACTACGCATTGTTTGACCAACTTGATCTACATATCGCGTAGCCGGGTCGGCAAGGAGGTCTGGAGTCTTGGATCGTTTTCCGATTTTGGGAGTGCCCGATACCGGCGATACCGCCTGGATGCTGATGAGTGCCGCGCTGGTGCTACTGATGACACCCGGCCTGGCGTTCTTCTACGGCGGGATGGTGCGCGTCAAAAGTGTGCTGAACATGATCATGATGAGCGTCAGTGCCATGGGTGTGGTGACCGTGCTGTGGGTGCTCTACGGCTATTCGCTGGCCTTCGGCGAGGATGTGGGCAATGTAGTTGGCCGCCCCACCGACTACTGGGGTCTCAAGGGCCTGATCGGTGTCAATGCGGTGCCCGCCGGTTCGGGCGGCACCAGCTCGGCGGTTGAGATTCCGGTCGTCGGTACCGTGCCGCAGAACGTTTTTGTCGCGTTCCAGTTGATGTTCGCGATCATCACGGTGGCGTTGATCTCGGGGGCGGTTGCCGATCGGTTGAAGTTCGGAAGCTGGCTGCTGTTCGCCGGTTTGTGGGTGAGCGTCGTGTACTTCCCGGTCGCGCACTGGGTGTTCGCATTCGACGGAGCCGCGGCGGCTCACGGTGGCTGGATCGCCAACAAGCTGCATGCGATTGACTTCGCGGGCGGCACCGCGGTGCATATCAACGCCGGAACCGCCGCGTTGGTGCTGGCGATCATTCTGGGCAGGCGCAGCGGGTGGCCGTCGGCGATGAGACCGCACAACCTTCCCTTGGTGATGCTCGGCGCCGCCATGCTCTGGTTCGGCTGGTACGGGTTCAACGCGGGCTCGGCGGTCAGCGCCAACGGCATCGCGGGGTCGACCTTCATCACCACCACGGTTGCCGCCGCCGCGGCAATGCTCGGTTGGCTGCTGGCCGAGCGAATCCGAGACGGACATGCCACGTCGCTGGGTGCGGCGTCGGGAATTGTGGCCGGTTTGGTTGCCATCACCCCGTCGTGTGCCTCGGTGAACATCGTCGGCGCGCTGGCGATCGGTGCCGTTGCCGGCGTCGCCTGCGCCTTGGCAGTGGGGTTGAAATACCGTTTCGGCCTGGACGATTCGCTTGATGTCGTCGGGGTGCACCTGGTCGGCGGGCTGATCGGCACCGTGCTGGTGGGTTTCTTGGCAGCGCCTGAAACCGCCGCGATCGCCGGTGGCGCCGGAGTATCGCCCGGCTTGCTCTACGGAGGCGGTACGCAGCAACTGTGGCGCCAGATCATCGGCGCACTCAGCGTCGCGGCCTATTCGGCGGTGGGAACGGCCGCCGTGGCATGGATCGTCAAATACACCATCGGTCTGCGTCTGGGCGCAGAAGCTGAAGCATTGGGCATCGACGAGGCGCTGCATGCTGAAAGCGGCTATGACTTCGCGGTCAACGGCAGCCCGGTTCCCGCCTACTCCGCCGAAGAGAGAAGAGAGTATGAAGCTGATCACCGCGATCGTGAAGCCGTTCACGTTGGAGGACATCAGGACCGGCCTGGAACAGGCGGGGCTGCAGGGTATGACGGTCAGTGAAGTTCGGGGTTACGGACGGCAGAAGGGCCACACCGAGGTCTATCGGGGGGCGGAATACTCGGTTGATTTTGTGCCGAAGTTGCGGGTTGAGGTCCTGGTCGATGACTTTGCGGTAGAACAGATTCTGGACATCATCGCGCGTGCGGCACGTACCGGAAAGATCGGCGACGGCAAAGTGTGGGTGAGCCCGGTGGAAACCGTGATGCGGGTGCGCACCGGTGAACGCGGAGCAGATGCCGTATGAGATCTGACCCGAATTGACTTCGGTGGGCCGCGATGACGCAACGCGAAGGGGACCCCGCCCCGTGGCCTGCGCGATCATCGTGCGCTACAGAGGATTTGGCCCGGGAACGGGCAGCGCTTCGCTCGGAGACCGTAGACCGGATGGATTCCGCCGCGCTGCGTGATGAGTGGCGGCGGCTGCACGAGTGCTGGTTGACCGCGAAGGCGACGGAGATCGGCATCGTGGCGGACAGTGGGTTTGCGATCGTCGCGACCGGCTCGCTGGGCCGGTGCGAATTGCTTCCCCACTCAGACTTGGACCTGCTGCTGCTGCACGACGGCAAACCCGCCGACGTAGTCGAGGAGGTTGCCGCGCTGTTGTGGTATCCGCTGTGGGATGCAGGAGTTCGCCTCGACCACAGCGTGCGTACCGTGGCAGAGGCCATTGAGGTCGCCGGTGCTGATCTGCTCGCGGACCTGGGCATGCTGGACGCGCGCCATATCGCCGGAGATGAGCGGCTCTCGACGCAACTGGTTCGCGAGGTGCGCGACCGGTGGCGGTACGGAATCCGGCGCCGTTACGGTGAACTCCTCGAAATGACGCACGCGCGGTGGCGGCGTAGCGGCGAAGTTTCGCATTGCGTGGAGCCCGATCTGAAGGGCGGACGCGGAGGATTGCGTGATGTGCAGTTGCTCGACGCGCTGGCGATCGCTCAGCTCGCCGATCGTGCGACGGTCGGCCGCTCGGAGAACCGGGGAGATTCGGTCGATGCGGCCTACCGCCGGCTGCTTGACGTCCGCACCGAATTGCATCGCGTCTCCGGGCGCGGGCACGACCTGCTGATGGCCCAGTACGCCGACGAGATCGGCGTCGCGCTGGGCATCGGTGACCGGTACGATCTGGCGCGATGCCTGTCCGACGCGGCTCGCACCATCAGTTACCGCGTTGACGTGGGCCTGCGAATCGCTGCCAATGCACTACCGAGACGCGGAATCTCAGCGGTGCGGCAGCGCCTACGGCGCCCGCTGGATGACGGCGTGGTCGCGTTCGCCGGAGAGGTGGTACTGGCCCGTGACGTCCGGCCCGAGCACGATCCCGGTCTGGTGTTGCGGGTGGCGGCCGCGTCTGCCCGCACCGGATTGCCCATCGCGTCGGCCACACTGAGCCGCCTCGCCCACGACCTGCCCCCGCTGCCGGTGCCATGGCCTCGGGAGGCCCTCGACGATCTTTTGGTGCTACTGGCCGCCGGCCCGGCGATGGTGGCAACCATCGAAGCGCTGGATCGCAGTGGGCTGTGGGGTCGGCTGTTCCCGGAATGGGCGATGGTCCGCGATCTGCCGCCCCGCGACCCTGTGCACATCTGGACCGTTGACCGGCATCTCATCGAGACCGCGGCTCGTGCCGAGGAGTTCACCACCCTGGTGGCCCGCCCTGACCTGCTGGTCCTTGCCGCACTGCTGCACGACATCGGCAAAGGCAACAACGGTGATCACAGCCTGATCGGTGCTGAGTTGGTGGGCCGGATCGGTACCCGGTTGGGTCTGTGGCCCTCCGATGTCGCGATGCTCTCCACCTTGGTGACTCATCACCTGCTGTTGTCGAAGGTCGTCACCCGCCATGACCTGAATGACCCGGACATCATCGCCGGGGTGGTGGCGGCGCTGGGCGGCGACGTGGTGCTGCTCGAGGTACTGCATGTGTTGACCGAGATCGACGCGCTGGCCACCGGCCCGCAGACATGGACGGCCTGGAAGGCGACGTTGGTCGCCGACCTGGTTGGACGCTGCCGACTCGTCATGGCCGGTGAGCCGCTACCGCAGGCCGACCCGATCGACGCCGAGTACGTCTCGCTGGCCAAAGCGGGGAAAGTACACGTGGAGTTGCGTCGCGACGTGGGCGGACGCAGCTACCGCGCGGTCATGATCGCCCCCGAACAGCGTGCTGTGCTGTCGAAGGCTGCGGGTGTGTTGGCGATGAATTCGCTACGGGTGCACGCAGCGACGGTCAATATTTGCCACGGGGCAGCGATCACAGAGTTCGTGGTGTCTCCGCACTTCGGCTCACCGCCGGCTGCCCAACTCCTTGGTGAGCAGTTCAGTCTGGCGCTCGCCGACGGCATCGACGTCCACGACGGCTGGCAGCGGCGCCAGGACGAGCGGCACCGGATCTCCCACGGTGATGTTCCCGCCGGCGTGCCGGTGAGCGGTCCGACGGCCCCGCCGCGCATCTTGTGGTTTGACAGCACACCAGGCCGGCTGCTCATCGAAGTCCGTGCTGCCGATCGCCCGGGCCTGCTGGCACGGCTGGCCGCGGCCCTGGAACGGGCCGGTGCCGACATCGTGTGGGCAAAGGTCACCACCAGAGGGTCGACAGCGGACGACGTATTTTGTGTTGTCTTACCTGCGTCGGCGGATCGAATGATGGTCGAGAACCACCTGTTCGGCGCTCTCGGCTGAGTCGGTTTCGGTCATTGTCTCGATGGCGGATCGCCATTCTTCCTGCCGTCGAGTGGGTGTGGTTCTCATCGGTTCCTCACGTGTGCCGATCGAATTCCGCCAGCGGGGCGACGCTGATTTCGGGACTTTCGGCCTCACGGGTATGAACTCCGGCGAATTAATCCAATTGATGATTGGATAGTTGCATTCTCCGAAATGGACTGCCGGTGACCGCGGTAGGCGGGAGTCGATTCCTGCAATGGCCATCGCGCGGGTCGCCGGCCATGCGACCGTCGGCCGCTCCGTGAGTCGGGCGCGGGCACGCTGTCGTCACCGCCTCAGAGGGCCGCTGGGAGTCAGGGACCTGCCAGGAATGACCGGTAGCCTGTGAGCAGGGCGAAACACGGACGAAATATCAGGAAATTGTGATGAGGCATTGCAGTAGGAGGGCACGCGCGCGGTTGGGCGCTGTCGGAGTGGTTTTGGCGGCCGGGCTCGGTGGTGCCGGAATATTCCTGACCGGCGTCGAGGTGACGTCGCCGCCGAGCCGCGTGGCGTCAGCGCCGAGTGCAGGTCCTGTCGGTCCCGAGGCCTGCATCATCGGCCTCAACTGTGGCTGCATTCGCTACCGGACGTGCCCGGGGCATCGGCGTCCGCCGGCACGCGTACCCGAGCCCCAGATGGACGGCGAGCCCGCCGTGACCAGAGATCATGGGGTTGCCCCGGCGGCCGCTACACGAATACCTGTTTGGGCATCACCGTCGGTTTGACGCCGTAACGGGGTACGCCTGAACCGACGCCGGAGCGTCCGGCTGAGGCCGCCGACCCCATCCCGGCCGGTACAGCGTGCATCGGCGCGGCCTCCTCGGCGGCAGCGGTCCAGCCCGAGCCGGTCGATGCCGCGACTTCGGTGCCCGCTGCCGCCGACCAGGCGGCCGGCACCGACATCTCGCCGATCGTGGACGCCTGGCCCAGTCCCGCCAACACCGGTGCAGCCCCGGAAGCCATCACGCCCGCGTGTTGCGTCATGCCGGCCAGGACCGCCGGGCCTAAACCGGCCGCGAGGCCTTCGGCGCCGACGACATCGGATGCCAGGCTGGCCGGGCCCGCCAAGGCCAGGGTGTGGCCCAGCGACATCGCCGACGGAATCGCGGTACATACGAACCAAGCTGCGGTGTTGACGCCTCCGTTGATGGCATTCGAGAACAGTGGGGTGCCGAGAAGGAGATCGATTGTGTTCCCGAGGGGCACGGTCGCCGTCGATGACGATGCCAGCGGTGAGGTGACCGTCTGCAGTGCCCCCTGCAGGGTCGTGAGGGCTTGGGCCAGCTCCTGCTGGAGTCCGCTGGTCGCGCCGGCAGCGGCGACCGCGGACCCGGCCGGGTTGGTGGGTTGCGGCGCCGGGGAAATCGGCGACAGCTCGGCGGCGGTGGCCGAAGAGGTGCTGTACCCGAACATGGCCAGGGTGTCCTGCGCCCACATCTCCATGTAGTGAGCTTCGGTGGCCAGGATCGCCGGGGTGTTCTGCCCGAGGAGGTTTGACGCGACGAGTGCTGCCAGTTGGGACCGATTGGCAACGATCACAGGCGGGGGCACCGTCGCCGCGAAGGCGGTCTCGAAGGCGGCCGCCGAGGCCATCGCCTGCGAACTGGCATGTTGGGCGGCCGCGGAGGTGGTGTGCAGCCACGCCAGATAGGGCGTTACGGCGGCGGTCATGGCCGCCGCCGCCGGCCCCGTCCACTGTTCGCCGGTCAGCTCCGAGATCACCGCCTGAGCGGACATTGCCGAGGTCTCCAGCTCGGCGGCCAGGCTGCTCCACGCCGAGGCGGCGGTCATCAGCGGTCCGGATCGGGCTCCGCTGTACATCCAGGCGGAGACGATCTCCGGGGGCAAGGCTCCGAAATCGAATGACATGTTGGGATCCCAATTTCTCGTCGGCGGGGCTAGACGGCGGGCTGCTTGGGTATGACGGTGGGCTTGGTGCCGTAGCGCGGCGTGCCGAATCGTCCGATGCCACGGTCGCCGGATGCGGCCGATGGCAGGACGGCCGGTAGGGCTGCCACCGTGGGCGCCGGCTGTGTGGACGCCACACTCGCGACCGCTAGACGGGCCGGTGCGGCGGCTGTGGCTGCGACACCCTCACCGGCCCAGCCCGGCGGCACGGGCGAGGCTCCCAGCGCGGTAGCCTGCGCCGCCCCGGCTGTCACCGGTGTCGCGCCGATGCCGGCCGTCGCGGCCGGGCCCGCCATGCCGGCCAGCATGACCTGGTCGAACCCGGCCAATCCGGCGGTTTCGGCGGCGACCTCTTCGGGAAAGTCCAGGAGACCGCCACCGGCCAAGCCGAGTAGGGCGGAGCCGGCTGACGCCCAGTTACCCATCCCGATGTTGCCGATGTTGGCGGCGTTGCCGGACAGCATCGAAGAACTGCCGCTGGTCGGAACACCGAGGATGTCGGTCATGAAACCTTGGATCGCGGCGTCCAGCGACGTCGTGGATTGGTTGGTCGCCTCGGCGGTGGAGTACGAGACGGCGTTCTGCCCGAGGGCCTGCACAAGCTGCTGGTGAACCGCCGCCGCCTGGTCGCTGATCGACTGGTACAGGTTGGCGTAGGTCGCGAACACGGTCGCCTGTAGCTGGGAAACCGGATCCGCGCCCGCCGGCGCGATGGCCGTGGTGGGGATTCGCATCGCGGCGTTCTGTGTGGCGAGGACTTCGCCGATACCCTGGAGTTGTCCGGCGGCCGAGGTCATTGATTCAGGCGCCGCTTTCACAAATGACATGCGTTCTCCTCACAAATTACCGACCCGACAGTTGAGTGATCCGCGATGATTGGTGTCACTCACACGCTGAGGATTTCACGAATTCGGGTAAGCGGAAGGTGCGTAACATTCTGTTAGCGGCCGCATGCTGAAGTATTAACGCAACTAATAGTCGGTGAGCGTCATGAAACTTTGCATTAATCACTATGATTCGTCGCTTTAACTGTGCGATTTTTCTAACATCGGAGTTACATTCTTGCCAGGTCTGACTGTCACCAGCGCCTCGACCGCAGCCAGCCGTCCGACACCCTTTAGGCTGGCTGCGTGTTCGAATCACTGTCCGACCGGTTGACCGGTGCTCTTCAGGGGCTGCGCAGCAGGGGACGTCTCACCGACGCCGACATCGACGCCACCGCCCGGGAGATCCGGCTGGCCCTGCTGGAAGCTGACGTGTCGCTTCCGGTGGTACGGGCATTCATCGGCCGGATCAAGGACCGCGCCAAGGGCGCCGAGGTCTCCGGTGCGCTCAACCCGGCCCAGCAGGTCGTCAAGATCGTCAACGAGGAGCTCATCGGCATCCTCGGCGGGCAGACCCGCACGCTCGCGTTCGCCAAGAACCCGCCGACGGTCATCATGCTGGCAGGTCTGCAGGGCGCGGGTAAGACCACTCTGGCCGGCAAGCTCGCCGTTTGGCTGCGCGGTCAGGGCCACACACCGCTGCTGGTGGCCTGTGACCTACAGCGTCCGGGTGCTGTCAACCAGTTGCAGGTCGTCGGCGAACGCGCCGGCGTCACGGTATTCGCCCCGCACCCTGGGACCTCACCGACCGGAGACGCACTCGGCGCCGGGGGAGACGCCCCCGGTGATCCGGTCTCCGTCGCCGCAGCGGGCCTGGCCGAAGCCAATGCCAAGCACTTCGACGTCGTCATCGTCGACACCGCCGGACGCCTGGGTATCGACGAGGAGATGATGGCCCAAGCCGCCGCCATCCGCGACGCCGTGCAACCCGACGAGGTGCTGTTCGTCCTGGACGCGATGATCGGCCAGGACGCGGTGACCACCGCCGACGCGTTCCGCGAGGGCGTCGGCTTCACCGGCGTGGTGCTGACCAAGCTCGACGGTGACGCTCGCGGTGGTGCGGCGCTGTCGGTGCGCGAGGTCACCGGCACCCCGATCCTGTTCGCCTCCACCGGGGAGAAGCTGGAGGACTTCGACGTCTTCCACCCGGACCGGATGGCCAGCCGCATCCTGGGTATGGGCGACGTGCTGAGCCTGATCGAGCAGGCCGAGCAGGTCTTTGACGCCCAGAAAGCCGAAGAGGCAGCGGCCAAGATCGGTACCGGCGAGCTCACGCTGGAGGATTTCCTCGAACAGATGCTGGCGATCCGCAAGATGGGTCCGATCGGCAACCTGCTGGGCATGCTGCCCGGTGCCGGACAGATGAAGGACGCGCTGGCCGCCGTAGACGACAGTCACCTGGACCGGCTGCAGGCCATCATTCGCGGCATGACACCCGCCGAGCGGGCCGACCCGAAGATCATCAACGCCTCCCGCCGGCTGCGCATCGCCAACGGCTCCGGGGTGAGCGTGTCGGAGGTCAACCAGCTGGTCGACCGGTTCTTCGAGGCCCGCAAGATGATGTCGTCGATGATGGGCGGCCTGGGCCTGCCCGGCATGGGGCGCAAGAGCGCCACGCGCAAGGCGGCGAAGGGGAAGGGCAAGAAGGGCGGCAAAAAGCGCGGCCCGACCCCGCCGAAGATGCAGGGCCTGTTCGGGCCCGGCGGGCCCGCGGGCATGCCGGCCGGTTTCCCCGACCTGTCCCAGATGCCCGAGGGCCTCAACGAATTACCCCCGGGGCTGGCCGACTTCGATCTGTCCAAGCTGAACTTCCCGGGCCAGAAGTAACTTGGCGCTCCACGTTCGCGGCCGCGGGCTGCCAGATGAACAGCCCGTCGAGTACTGGATCGTCGACGGTGCGATCAGCCTCGAGCAGGTCGACGGCGCCGAGACCGTCTTCTCCGACGGCTGGATCATCCCGGGCCTGGTCGACGCACACTGCCACGTCGGGATCGGACCCGGCGGTCGGGTGGACGCCGCGGAGGCGCTGCGCCAGGCCGAGATCGAGCGCCGCGCCGGGGTGCTGCTGATCCGCGATGCCGGAGCGCCGATCGACACCCGCGGCTTCGACGACCGCGACGACCTGCCGCGCATCATTCGCGCAGGGCAGCATCTGGCTCGCGCCAAGCGCTACATCCCCGGGCTGGGGCTCGACGTCGACGACGAGAGCCGGTTGCCGGAAGCCGTTGCGGCCCAAGCCCGTGCGGGCGACGGCTGGGTGAAGCTGGTGGGGGACTGGATCGACCGGAGTGTCGGCGACCTGGCGCCGCTGTGGTCCGACGACGTGTTGAAGTCGGCCATCGCCGCCGCCCACGCCAACGGCGCCCGGGTCACCGCGCACGTCTTCGGCGAGGACGCACTGCCCGGTCTGATCAATGCCGGCATCGACTGCATCGAGCACGGCACCGGCATCACCGACGACATCATCGAGCTGATGCTGGCCAACGGCACGGCGTTGGTGCCGACGCTGATCAACATCGACAACTTCCCCGGGATCGCCGATTCGGCGGCCAAGTACCCGACCTACGCCGCGCACATGCGTGCGCTGTACGCCACCTGCCGGTCTCGGATCGGCGCCGCCCGCGAAGCCGGGGTGCCGATCTACGCGGGCACCGACGCCGGCGGCATGATCGCGCACGGCCGGATCGCCGACGAGGTGGCCGCACTGACGGGTGTGGGACTCAGCGCCGCCGACGCCCTCGGCGCGGCCTGCTGGGATGCCCGGCGCTGGCTGGGCGCGCCGGTGCTGGAGCACGGTGCGTCAGCCGACCTGTTGTGCTTCGCCGAGGATCCGCGCACCGGCCCGCAGGTGCTGCGCCAGCCCGATCTGGTGATGCTGCGCGGCCGGGTGCACTGAGGCCCTATCCGCCATCGGCGTGGGTTCAAAGCCCCACCGAGGCCCACGGTTCGAAAAAGGTCGGGCCGACCGCCTCAACGAACGCGGTAGGAAAGTCGATCTCGCCGAACGGCGTGGTCAAGAAGGCCTCCGGCGTAACGCCGATGTCGTTGTAGACCTCGCCCCAGACGCCCAAGACGGGGAAGTTTATGAAAGTGAAGTCGTTGTACTGCTCGCCGATGGGGACGTTGCCGGAGAGGTCCTGTTCGACGGTGAGGTTGTAGTTGTCGCCGCCGTATTCGCCCACTCTGTAGATCTCCGTGCCCACGAACGTCTGGTCCGGGGCGTTGAGCACGCTGAACTCCAGGTTGGTCACCTTGCTTTCCTGGATGAACAACGGGTTGTTGAGTTCGTAGACGCCGATGGCGTTGAGGTCGTAGTCGATTTGCGTTGGTAGATCAGGGCAATCTGTAACGCCGTTGCAGGCTTGCGCCGATGGCGCCAGGAGCAACCCGGACGACACCAACAGCCCGGCCAATAGTGGTGTCTTCATCGTCGTCCCTCCCAGGTGTCGCGCCACGTGATAGGAATCGTCGCTCGGCCGCGGTGCGAAGAGCGCAGTAGCGCACTACTGCAATTCGCCGGGTTCCGGCGTGTTCACCGCCGAGTCATGGTCTTGGGTGGCAGCGAAGGTGGGGTCGACGGGTGGTGTATTACAAGCTGCCGACGCTCGACATCGGACCCTGCGCGAAGCCCCAATCCAGCAGGGCGCCGGCCTGATCCCAGTAGGTCGGACCGCCCTCGTGGATCAACCCGTACATCATCGCGACCACCAGCCGGCGGCCGTCGCGTGCCGCCCCGCCGACGTAGGTCTTGCGGGCGGCGTCGGTGAAGCCAGTCTTGCCGCCGAAGGCGCCCGGGTAGCGGTGCAGCAGCTCGTTCATGTTCACGATCGGCCGCTCGCCGGCCTCGGTGGGGAACATCGTCGAAGGCTGCGCGGTGATCTGCGCGAACACCGGGTTGGCCATCGCCGCCCGGAAGATGACGGCCAGGTCGTGCGGGGTACTGGCACCGGGGCCGCCGGGACCGTCCAGCCCGGACGGGGTGGAGGCGTGGGTGTTGGTCGCTCCGACCGCTCCGGCCTTGGCGTTCATCTTCGCCACGGTTGCCTCCGGTCCGCCGAGCATGTCCGCGAGGGCGTTGGCGGCGTCGTTGCCCGACACCAGCAGCAGGCCCTCCAAAAGCTGGCGCGCGGTGTAGCTGTGGCCGGGTTTGATCCCGACACAGTTGCATTCCACCCGGGTCTCGGCCGGGCTGGCGACCACCGTGTCGTCGAGGTTCAACTCATCGAGCACGACCAGCGCGAGCAGTACCTTGATGGTGCTGGCCGGTGGGGTGACCGCATACCCGTTCTGTTCGGCCAGCACCTGGCCGGAGTCCAGGTCGGCGACGAGCCAGTTCGGGGCCGGGCCAGCCGGGACAGGTGCCGACCCCAGCGGTTGTGCGACGTCGGCGGGGGCGGTCACCGCGGGAGTGGCGAGCACGGCCAGAACTGCCGCGATTGCGGCCAGAGTTTTCCGCATGGCCGGTTACCTTACCGGCGTGGTGTTGAATCGAGGAATGTTGAGCCAGGCCGAAATGTCGGACCGGTGGCAGATCCAGCAGCTGCTGGTCGACTACTCCACCGCCATCGACACCCGCAACTTCGACGACCTCGACGCGGTGTTCACCGGCGACGCCTATATCGACTACCGGGCCATGGGCGGCATCGACGGGCATTACCCGCAGGTGAAGGCCTGGTTGGCCGAGGTGCTGCCGAATTTCGCCGGCTACGCCCACATGCTGGGCCTGCCCTCGATCCGCGTCGACGGCGACACGGCCACCGCACGCACCTTCTGCTTCAACCCGATGGTGTTCGCCTCAAAAAGCCCAGAGACCCCGCCGACCATGCTGCTGGGCCTCTGGTACGACGACGACTTCGTGCGCACCGCCGACGGCTGGCGGATGAGCCGCCGGGTCGAGACCAAGTGCTTCGAGAAGCTGCCCTGAGGCGATTTCTGCTGAGCGGGCGGGTTCTGGCACAATAGGCGGCTGTCCGCCGTGAGATGTGGCCCTGTCGGGGTTCGCCGCGGCCGACGGAACACGCGAGGCAAAACCGGATGTGGGCAAACCCGCCCGCATTGCTGAATTGCAGCGTGATACCGCAGGAGTAGTTCATGGCTGTCAAGATCAAGCTCACCCGCCTCGGCAAGATCCGCAACCCGCAGTACCGCATCTCGATCGCCGACGCGCGGACCCGACGGAACGGTCGCGCCATCGAGGTGATCGGCCGCTACCACCCGAAGGAAGAGCCGAGCCTGATCGAGATCGACTCGGAGCGTGCCCAGTACTGGCTGTCGGTCGGTGCTCAGCCCACCGAGCCCGTACTCAAGCTGCTGAAGATCACCGGTGACTGGCAGAAGTTCAAGGGCCTGCCGGGCGCCGAGGGCCGCCTGAAGGTCAAGGCTGCCAAGCCGAGCAAGCTCGAGCTGTTCAACGCCGCGCTGGCCGAGGCCGAGGGCGGCCCGACCACCGAGGCCACCACCGCCAAGAAGAAGAAGGCTCCGGCCAAGAAGGCGGAGAAGGACGAGGCCAAGGACGACGCCGCTGCCGAGACCGAGCCCGCTGCTGAGGCCGCCGAGCCGGCGACCGAGAGCTGACCGCGGCCATGAGTGCAGTGGTGGCGGATGCTGTCGAGCACCTGGTGCGCGGCATCGTCGACAATCCCGATGACGTCCAGGTCGACATGGTGACCAATCGGCGCGGACGCACCGTCGAGGTGCACGTCCACCCCGATGACCTGGGCAAGGTGATCGGTCGCGGCGGTCGCACGGCCACCGCGTTGCGCACCCTCGTCGCCGGTATCGGCGGACGTGGCATCCGCGTGGACGTGGTGGACACCGACCGGTAATAGGCCGGCTCATGGAGCTGACGGTCGGACGGGTGGTCAAAGCCCACGGCATCACCGGTGAGTTGGTGGTCGACGTCCGCACTGATGACCCCGAACTGCGGTTCGCGCCGGGAGTCACCCTGCGCGCCCGGAAAACCGGTGCGCCGCAGCGTGATTACGTTGTCGAGAAATCGCGCCCGCACGGCGCGCGACTATTGGTGCGGCTGGCCGGAATCGTCGATCGCGACGGTGCCGACGCGCTGCGGGGCAGTGTCTTCATCGTCGACTCCGCCGACCTGCCGCCGATCACCGAACCGGACACCTACTACGACCATCAACTCGAGGGTCTGCGGGTGCGCACCGGGGCGGGGGAGCAGATCGGCACCGTCACCGAGGTGCTGCACACCGCTGCCGGCGAACTGTTGGCGATCAAGCGGACCGACGGCCGGGAGCTGCTGGTGCCGTTCGTCGCCGCGTTCGTGCCATCGGTGTCGCTGGCCGACGGAACCCTGGTGATCGACCCGCCCGACGGGCTGCTGGACCTGGACGGGTAAGCGCGGCATGAGGATTGATGTCGTCACGATCTTCCCCGACTACCTGGATCCGATCCGTCAGTCGCTGCCCGGCAAGGCGATCGAATCCGGGATGGTCGAGCTGGCGGTCCACGACCTGCGGCGCTGGACCCGCGATGTGCACCGCTCGGTGGATGACTCGCCCTACGGCGGCGGCCCCGGGATGGTGATGAAGGCACCGGTGTGGGGCGAAGCGCTCGACGAGATCTGCACGGAACAAACCCTTCTCGTCATACCCACACCGGCCGGGGTGCGCTTCGATCAGGCCACCGCACAGCGGTGGAGTCACGAAGAGCACCTGGTGTTCGCCTGCGGACGCTACGAGGGCATCGACCAGCGGGTCGCCGACGACGCGGCACGGCGGATGCGGGTCGAAGAGGTGTCAATCGGCGACTACGTGCTGGCGGGCGGCGAAGTCGCGGTGCTGGTGATGCTCGAGGCGGCGCTGCGGCTGATGCCGGGGGTCCTGGGCAATCCGCAGTCACCTCAGGATGACTCGCACTCGGCCGACCGCGACGGACTGCTGGAGGGGCCGAGCTACACCCGCCCACCCCTCTGGCGTGACCTACCGGTGCCCGAGGTGCTGCTGTCCGGAGACCACGCACGCATCGATGCCTGGCGGCACGAGGCGGCACTGCAGCGCACCAGGGAACGCCGCCCGGATTTACTGGGCGGCCACGAAACCGGCTAGATCCGGCCGCCGGGGAAGATGGTTTTGACGGCCTGGGTGATCGTGGCGCGCGCGGTGGTGTCGTCGCTGGGCTGCAGCGACTCGATCACCACCACATAGCGACGATCCGCGCCGACCACGCCGGTCGACAGGTGCATCCAGTTGTTGCCGATGCAGCACATCCAGCCCTGCTTGACCGCCGTCGGCTCGTTGTACAGGCCCTCCGGGATCCCGAACCGCTGCGGGTAACCGTCAATGCCGGTCGGGGTGGCCTGCGCGAGGTCGTTGATGATCAGATTGGCCCGATCCATCGGCAGACCGCCGGAGCCGTTGAGCAGCATGTCGTAATACCGTGCCAGGTCCGGTGCGGTGCTGATGGTGTTCCACCATGCCCCGTTCGACGGCGGTGCGGTGCCGGCCAGCCCGTACCGGCTCGCCACCCGGGTGACGATCGCATTGCCACCGCCCGAGTTCCAGAACGTTTCGGCGGCTCCGTCATCCGACGACTGCAGCATGACATCCAAGGCGGCCCGGTCATCGGCGGACAACGGGGTCTCCGGGGCATGTATCAGCAGGTCGTCGGCGATGAACAGCTTGACCACCGACGCGGTGGCGATCGGCCGGGTGTTGCCGTTGGTCACCAATTGATGCGAGATCCGGTCCAGCACCGCCACCGAGATGTTGGCACCGGCCTTGGCCGCTTCCTCGGTGGCCTCCTGCAGACGCGTCGCCAAGCTGTCGACCACCGCTGCCGGTTGGATTGCTGGGGCGCGGGGCGCTTCGATCGCCGTGGCCACCGGGGTCACCTCGGGTGTCCGGTACTGGGGCCGCGTGGCGGCGGCGCCGTAGACTTTCTCATCGCAGCCGAAGATCACCGTCGAAATCACCATGACGATGGTCAACAGGAGCATCGATGGCCGCACGGCGGGTGGCCTCCTCGGCAGGTATGAGTCGCATGTGGACACCGACATGGGGTTACGGGCTTTGCCACACTGATGCCATCGGCCCGGCGGACAGATTACCGCGTGGACACTCGGATCGTGCAGTTCGGTCACCTTCAGACTTATCACGTGCCCGGCGGTTGTCCCGGTAACAACCAGCGGCGATTTGCGCGATTTCACTGGTTGCGCCGCGTCTGGCACAATTGAGCAGTTGTCGCCCGACAGTTGGTCTGCAGCGGGGACCTGGCGTCCCGGTCACCGCACAGTGCGACAGCAGGCCCGAACCCATCGGCTCGGCTGCGTCTGAACGCGTAACCCGCGTGCAGGCCGGTCGGCAGCCGCGACCCCGAGGAAGTGTTTCCGCAATGAACACGCTGGACATCGTCGACAAGGCGTCGCTGCGCGACGACATCCCGGCCTTCGCCCCCGGTGACACGGTCAACGTGCACGTGAAGGTCATCGAGGGCACCAAGGAGCGCATCCAGGTGTTCAAGGGCGTGGTCATCCGCCGACAGGGTGGCGGCGTTCGCGAGACCTTCACCGTCCGCAAGGAGAGCTACGGCGTGGGCGTGGAGCGCACCTTCCCGGTGCACTCGCCCAACGTCGACCACATCGACGTCGTGGTCCGCGGTGACGTCCGCCGCGCCAAGCTGTACTACCTGCGCGAACTGCGCGGCAAGAAGGCCAAGATCAAGGAGAAGCGCTGACTGGCGCAGTCCGCGCCGGGCTTCCTCCGGTCGGTCTACAGCTCCGCTGACGCGGTCACTACCCTGATCTCGTGACCGACACCACGGGCTCGTCACCCGAGCACGCTCCCGAGGCCGACCAGCCCGAGGAAAAACCCGAGGCAGTAGGTGCCGCGCCGGAACCTGAGGGCGGCAAGCGCACCACGCTTCGCGAGTCGACCATCCTGGTGGCGACCGCGCTGCTGCTGTACTACCTGATGCTGACGTTCGTGGCGCGTCCGTACCTGATTCCGTCGGAGTCGATGGAGCCGACACTGCACGGCTGCCACGGGTGCGTCGGCGACCGGATCATGGTCGACAAGGTGACTTACCGGTTCAGCAAACCGGAACCCGGCGATGTCGTCGTCTTCCAGGGCCCGCCGTCATGGAACGTGGGCTACAAGTCGATCCGCTCGGACAACACCGCGATCCGATGGGTGCAGAACACCCTGTCGTTCATCGGGTTCGTACCGCCCGACGAGAACGACTTGGTCAAGCGGGTCATCGCGGTCGGCGGCCAGACGGTGCAGTGCCGCAACGACACCGGCCTGACCGTCGACGGCAAGACCCTCGACGAGCCGTACCTGAACCCGGCCACCCTGATGGTCGACCCGATCGTCTACCCGTGCCTTGGCCCCGAGTTCGGTCCGGTGACCGTGCCCGACGGCCGGCTCTGGGTGATGGGCGACAACCGCACCCACTCGTCGGACTCGCGCGCGCACTGCGCCAACAGCCCGGCCGACGTGCAGAACCGACTGCTGTGCACCGGTGACGACCCGAACCTGGGGACCGTGCCGGTGGCCAACGTGATCGGCAAGACCCGATTCATCGCCTGGCCGCCGTCGCGCTGGGGGCCGGTGAAAGCGATCAACCCGCAGCAGGGCCCGTAGCCATGGCCCCCGGCTGGCCGCCGCGCCCGGTGATCCGCCGCTCACCCGGGCTACGCACCTTGGAATCGGCGCTGTTCCGCAGCGGCCTGGGGCCTGTTGCCGGAGTCGACGAAGTGGGCCGAGGCGCCTGCGCCGGACCGCTGGTGGTGGCCGCCTGTGTGCTCGGGCCGGGTAAACCTGCCGCGCTGGCGGCCCTTGACGACTCCAAGAAGCTCACCGAGAAGACCCGCGAGCAACTGTTCCCGCTGATCCGCAGGTATGCGCTGGCCTACCACGTGGTGTTCATCGAGCCCGCCGATGTCGACGCGCGCGGGGTACACGCGGCCAATATCGAGGGCATGCGACGTGCGGTGGCCGGGTTGTCGGTGCGGCCGGGTTACGTGCTCTCCGACGGGTTCCGGGTGCCGGGGTTGCCGATGCCTTCGCTTCCGGTGATCGGCGGCGACGGTGCGGCGGCGTGTATCGCCGCGGCGAGCGTGCTGGCCAAGGTCAGTCGGGACCGCTACATGGCGACCCTGGACGCCGACCACCCCGGTTACGGCTTTGCGGAGCACAAGGGCTATTCCACCGCGGCGCACACCGCGGCGCTGACGGCGTTGGGACCCTGCAGCCAACATCGCTACTCGTTTATCAACGTGCGCAACGTGGCACTGGCCTTGGCCGGGACTGGGGCGACGACTGGGACAATGGGGACGAACCGAGCAGAAGGACGGCTGAGCAGATGAGTGCCGAAGATCTCGAGAAGTACGAAACCGAGATGGAACTCTCGCTGTACCGCGAATACAAGGACATCGTGGGGCAGTTCAGTTACGTCGTGGAGACCGAACGGCGCTTCTACCTGGCCAACAGCGTGGAGATGGTGCCACGCAATGCCGACGGCGAGGTGTATTTCGAGCTTCGGCTGGCCGACGCCTGGGTGTGGGACATGTACCGCCCGGCCCGCTTCGTCAAGCAGGTGCGGGTGGTCACCTTCAAGGACGTCAACATCGAAGAGGTCGAGAAACCCGAGCTGCGGCTGCCGGAGTAGCGCCCGGCAGCGCGGCGGCTAGCCGCACCCACTGTCCTGACACTCGCGCGGCGTCTTTCCGAACCAGCGGCGACAAGACCGGTTCAGCGCACTCTGTTCGGTGTAACCGAGCAGGACGACGATCTGTCGCACCGGTAGTCCGGGCTCGGCGAGGTACCGCATCGCCTGGATGCGGCGCTGCTCGTCGACGATGTCTCGGCCGCTGACCCCTTCGATCGCCAATCGTCGTTGCAGGGTCCTGGGATGCAGGGCCAGTTCGGCGGCGATGACGTCGATGCTGCACTGCCCGGTGGGCAACAGCCGGCGTGCCAGCTCAGCCACCCGCGCCGCCAGCGGCGAGGATTTCGGCAGGTAGGTCGACTCCAGATACTGGGTGGCAATGCGGCTGGTGTGGGGATCGGCGTTCTCGATGCGCCGTTCGGCCAGATGCGTGGGCAGCTCGAACCCGCACCAGCTCTGATCGAAGCGCACCGGGCAACCCAGCGCCTCGCGGTAGGCGCTGTCGGAGGCCTGTTGCCGGTGAATGAACGAGACCGACTCCGGGCGTGCGCTCGGGCCGCCGAGCAACTGCAGGATCCGCACGGCGATGCCCATGCTGAGCTCGTAGGCCTGCAGCGGGTAGGGGATTCCCCGCTCGGTCACCTCGTAGCTGAACGCGATACCCCGCGGCGTTCGACGTTCGGTCAGCTCCAGAGCAGGGGAGTGGATATACAGAAACCGCGAGATCGCGCCCAGACCACTCAGCACGGTCTGGGCATTGCGCGCGATCACCGCGATCGGGCCGAGGATGTGCAATCCCTGCAGGTAGGCAAGGCGAAGCCCGAACTCCGGGCAGCGGAGTTCATCGGCGGTGGCCTCCAGCATCCGAATGAACGCGTCGACTGGAACGAACGCGTCCTCCTGCTGTTCCACCTCGGCCGGGATATGAAAGCGCGCCAGGAACGCCGGTGGGTCGCCGCCGAGTTCGCGGACCAGCTCGGCGTAACCCGACGCGGCCGGGGCGCGGATGAAACTGCCCGACGACATCTCGTTCGCCACCCCCATCAACTCGATTGTCGGAAAATGATAAAAAAACGTCGGAAAATGTCAAGACCGAACCCGCCGGCGGTGGACAAGATCGGGGCATGATTTCGCAACGCCTACCCCGTTGGGCACCAGGACTGGGATCTTCCGGGATCGTCATCGCCCTGGCCGGAATGCGCGGCCGCCGCCCGGTTGACCCCGACCCCCGATTCGCGGGCAAGGTCGTCGTCATCACCGGTGCGGGCTCCGGGATCGGTAAAGCGCTGGCGCTCAACCTCGCCGCCCAAGGCGCCAAACTCGCGCTGTCCGACATCGACACCGACGGGCTCGCCGACACCGTCCGCAAGTCGCAGGAGCTGGGAGCGCAGGTGAAGGCCGACCAGCTCAATGTGGCCGAACGCGCGAAGATGCTGGCGTACGCCGACGACGTAGCCGATCACTTCGGCTGCGTGCACCAGGTCTACAACAACGCTGGAATCGCCTACAACGGCGACGTCGAGAAGGCGGCGTTCAAGGACATCGAGCGAGTCATCGATGTCGACTTCTGGGGCGTGGTCAACGGCACCAAAGCCTTTCTGCCGCATCTCATCGCATCCGGGGACGGGCACATCGTCAATGTCTCCAGCCTGTTCGGCTTGATCGCGGTTCCGGGTCAAAGCGCCTACAACGCAGCGAAATTCGCTGTTCGCGGCTTCACCGAGGCGCTGCGCCAGGAAATGTTGATCAGTGGCCATCCGGTCAAGGTGACGTGTGTGCACCCGGGCGGCATCAAGACCGGGGTGGCCCGCAACGCGACCGTCTGCGACGGCGAAGACGCCCGGACCCTTGCCGAGTTCTACGACCGCTACCTACTTCTGCATTCCCCGGAGATGGCCGCACAGACCATCCTCGACGGTGTCCGCGCGGGCCGTGCCCGGGTGTTGATCGGGTGGGAGGCGCACGCCCTCGACGTGCTCGTGCGGGTCATCGGACCGGGATATCAGCGGCTCACCGCCGCCGCGGCGGGGCGCTTCTTTCCGTGGGCGAAGGCGGGGAGCGCCCGATGAATCCCTCGTTTGATCTGTTCAAGTTGCCTGAGGAGCACGATGAGTTGCGGGTAGCGATTCGGGCGTTGGCGGAGAAGGAGATCGCTCCGTACGCCAAGGATGTTGATGAGCGGGCCCGGTTCCCGGAAGAGGCTTTGGCGGCGTTGAATGCGTCGGGTTTCAACGCGGTGCATGTGCCTGAGGAGTACGGCGGTCAGGGCGCGGCCTCGGTGGCGGCGTGCATCGTGATCGAGGAGGTCGCGCGGGTGTGTGCGTCGTCGTCGTTGATTCCGGCGGTGAACAAGTTGGGCACGATGGGGTTGATCTTGTCGGGTTCGGATGAGCTCAAGTCGCAGGTGCTGCCGGGGTTGGCCTCTGGTGAGGTGATGGCCTCTTATGCGCTGTCGGAGCGCGAGGCGGGCAGTGATGCCGCGGCGATGCGTACTCGGGCTAAGGCTGATGGTGATGACTGGATTCTGAATGGGTCCAAGTGTTGGATCACCAATGGTGGTAAGTCCACGTGGTACACGGTGATGGCGGATCATCGGGGAGCCTGGTACGGGGTTTAAGACGGCGTTGCGGACCCTGGATCACACGCGTCCGACGATTGGTGCCCAGGCGGTGGGTATCGCCCAGGGTGCGTTGGATGCGGCGATTGAGTACACCAAGGATCGCAAGCAGTTCGGGAAGAACATCAGCAGCTTTCAGGGTGTGCAGTTCATGTTGGCCGATATGGCGATGAAGCTTGAGGCGGCGCGGTTGATGGTGTATTCGGCGGCGGCGCGTGCCGAGCGTGGTGAGACCGGGTTGGGTTTTATCTCCGCGGCCAGCAAGTGTTTTGCTTCGGATGTGGCGATGGAGGTCACTACCGATGCGGTGCAGTTGTTCGGTGGGGCGGGTTACACCACTGATTTCCCGGTGGAGCGGATGATGCGTGATGCCAAGATCACTCAGATCTATGAGGGCACCAACCAGATTCAGCGCGTCGTCATGAGCCGACACCTCCTGCGCTGACGCGGGCGGACACAGGAGGCACAAAGTGGAACCAGACGCGGATGTCGAGCCGCGGACCGGTCCGGTCGACTACCTCATGGCACTGAGCGAGTCGCTGGCAACCGTGCCCGTCATCGGCAAGCGCCTCACCCCGTTCGGCACGTTGGTTGCTGCGGGCCTGTGGGTCGGGGGACGCGCTCCCGGTATCGCCTCTGCAGCGGTCAAAGGAATGTTCATGCCGTGCCGAGGTGCGCATGGCGAGCAGTCCAGCAGGCGCACCGAGCAGGTGTGCGCGGATGCCCTGCGCGACATCGTTCCGGCCGCGCGGCTCGACATCGACTGGCCGACGCCCGGCCGGCTGCCCCCGGTCTTGAGCCACCAGCGGAACCGCCGCCGGTACCTCTACCGGGCGTCGGTGCGCTACGGCGAGGCTCCGGAACAGGTGTTGGACGTCTGGCGCCGACCCGGGCCGCTCGCCATGTCGGCGCCGGTGCTGATCTTCGTGCCCGGCGGCGGTTGGGTGCATGGCCGCCGCGCGCTGCAGGGCGATGCACTGCTGAGTCACCTCTGCGAGCGGGGCTGGCTGTGCCTGTCGATCGACTATCGCGTCTCCCCGCGCAATCGCTGGCCCCGCCACCTCAACGATGTCAAGACCGCGGTGGCATGGGCGCGGGCCAACGCCGACACCTTCGGCGGGGACGGCGATTTCGTCGCCATTGCGGGCGCCTCGGCCGGTGGCCACCTGGCCGCCCTGGTCGGTCTGACCGCCGGCGACCAAAGCCTGCAAACGGATCTGCCGCCCGGCGCCGACATGTCGGTGGATGCCGTGGTGGGCATCTACGGGCGCTATGACTGGGAAGACCGATCCACGCCGGAGCGGCGCCGGTTCATGGACTTCATTGAGCGAGTCGTCGTGCGCAAGCGTCACGATCGGCACCGCGAGCTGTTCCGGGCGGCATCGCCGATCGCGCGGACCGGGCCGCACGCGCCGCCGTTCCTGGTGGTGCACGGTACCGCCGACACCATCATCCCGGTAGCTCAGGCGGCCGCCTTCGTGGACAGGCTGCGCGCGACGTCGCAGGCGGCTGTGGGGTATCTGGAGCTGCCCGGCGCCCACCACGGGTTCGACGTGACCGACGGTGCCCGCACCCCGCCCGCCGTGACCGCGATCGGGATCTTCCTCGGTGAGGCTCATCGAGCGTATCGGTTGGGCCGCAAGAAATCCGGAACCGGCAAGCACGGCGAGCAGACGGCGCGGAGGCGATAATGGAACGACTCAACGGGGTCGACGCATTCATGCTCGGCATGGAGACACCCAAGGCGTATATGCATACGTTCAAGGTGGCGATCATCGATCCGTCCACCGACCCCGACGGCTGGTCCTTCGACAAGTTCTGCGCCGAGGCGGCGCGCCGGCTGCACCTGATGCCGATCCTGCGGTGGAAGTACCTCGACTCACCGCTGAGCCTCAATCATCCCTACTGGGTGCAGGATCCAGACTTCCAACTCGGATACCACATTCGTCGTGTTGCCTGCCCGCCGCCGGCCGACCACAAGAGCCTGTGCGCGTTCATGGCGGACATCTACGCCTATCAGCTCGACCGCAGCAGGCCGCTGTGGATGATGTGGGTCGTCGAGGGACTCGCCGACGGCAAGGTCGCGTGCGTGATGCTCGTGCACCACGCCTACGTCGACGGTGTCGGCGCATCCTGGCTGATGCAACGGTTCTACCAGCCGAAGCCGGGCATCAAGTCCGACGACCCCCCGCCCTACAACCCGCCGCCGCTACCGTCATGGCTGCGGCGCCTCGGCTGGGCGGTGCGCGACTTCCCCGAAGTCGCCATCGCCAACCTGCCGAAGGTGGCTGCCGGGTTGTGGCAGCGGATCAGGTTGGAACACAGGCGCAAGTCGGCCGGAGCGCCGGTACACCCGGCGGCCGGGATGATGCGGCAGACACCGCTGAACGTCAACCTCAGTGCCGGGCGCACCTTCGTCTGCGACAGCCTCCCACTGGACAGCTTCGTCACCGTGAGCAAGGCGCTGGATGTCACCATCAACGACGTCTTCAGCAGCTGCGTGGCCGGTGCCGTTCGACGCCTCCTCGTCGCCGCGGACTACGACCCCGACGAGCATCCGCTGATCGGCGCCACCCCGTTCGCCGGCGAACGGCCCACCGGTATGGAAGGCCGGGGCAATTTCGCGACGCAGGACTTCTGCTGGCTGCGCAGCGATATCGCTGATCCACTGCAGCGCCTTGCCGCCAGCCGCGAGGCGAACCTTGAGATGAAAGAACACATCAGGGCGGTCAAGGAGGTCGGCGCGGACATCAGCACGCTGTTGCAGGTCGTCCCGCCCTGGGGGATCGCCCTCATCCGCAAGGTGATTCACCGCCGGGGAGGCAGCTTCGGACTTTTCGGCAATCTGGTCCTTTCCAACGTTCCCGGCCCCAAGGATGAGCTTTACCTGGATAATTGGAAGCTCGACAACTGGTTCTCCACCGGACAACTCGCCGACGGCACCGGGCTCAATATCACCATGTGGAGCTACTGCGGGCAGGCCAACATCTGCATGTTGATGGACCGGGAAGTCCTCGACGACGGCTGGCAACTCTTCGGCTACTTCGTCGAGGAACTGAACGCCCTGCTCGCCGTCGCCGACAGGACCGAGGTCGCCCAATGAGCGGAATCAGCCCGACCGACCTGACATTTCTGTTACTGGAGAATCCGAACCGGCCGTTTCACATGGCCGCCATGACAATCTTCAGAAAGCCGCAGGGGCAGGAATCGACCTTCGGGCCACGCCTGTTCGAGGCCTATCGGAACAGTCGGGCGGTCAGGCCCTTCACTCACAAACTCACCTGGGCCGGCACCGGTATCGCGGCGTGGCAGACCGTCGAGCCGGACATGGCCGACCACGTCCGCCGGATCGATCTTCCGGCGCCCGGCACCATGGCGCAGTTCTATGAGTTGGTCGCCACGCTCAACAGCGGGCTGCTCGACCGTAGTCGGCCGCTCTGGGAGTGCTACATCATCGACGGCCTCGAAAACGACTGTCTCGCTGTCATGATCAAGGTGCACCACGCCCTCATCGACGGCGAGGGCGGGCTGCGGGTAATGCGCAACTTCATGAGCGACTCACCCGACGACGAACGGCTGGCCGCCCCGTGGATGGCGCCCGAGGGCGGAGCCCAACTACGCCGGCCGCATCGCAGGGTTTCCCAGGTCCAGCGGCTGCAGGGACAGCTGCGAGGACTGACCAAGCTGCCCGCAGACATGATCGGCATCGGAGCCGACGTCGTCGAGTTCGGTGCGCAGGCTCTGCACCTGAAACCGCGCATGGCGTCGGTGCCCTTCACCGCGCAACGAACGTTGTTCAACAACACCGCGAAATCGGCTGCGCGTGTCTATGCCGACACCGGACTGCCGCTCGCCGACGTGAAAGCGGTGGCCACGGCAACCAACACCTCCATCAACGACGTCGTGATGACCGTCATCGATGACGCCCTGCACACCTATCTCGGCGAGCGCGGGGCGCCCGCCGACCGACCGCTGGTGGCCTTCATGCCCATGTCGCTGCGCGATGAGTCCGGCGGTTCAGCGAGGCTCGACGCAGGAGAGGCGAAGCTGGGACCGTCGCATGGATCCGGCTCAGCGGGCGGCAATCAGGTGAGCGCCGAACTGATCCCGATGGGCGCCCCCGGGGTGGACATCGGCGAGCGGCTGCGGCAGATCAACGGAGCGACGAAGAAGGCCAAGGACAAGGGGCGCGGCATGCAGACGACCTCGCGTCAGGTCTACGCGCTGCTGCTGGCTGGCAGCATGGCGGTGTCAGACTCCTTGCCCGGGTTGGGGAACGCGCCCAGCGCCAACGTGGTGATCTCGAACATGAAGGGCCCCGCCGAGCAGCTCTATCTGGCCGGTGCGCCGCTGGTCGCGTTCCTGGGCCTGCCGATTCTGCCGCCCGGCGCCGGACTCAACGTCACCTTCGCCAGCGTTAACGACACCGTCCGCGTCGCCATCGGCGCCGCACCGGAGGCCGTGGACGATCCCTTGCGGCTGGCCCGGTTGGTGGACCGATCATTCCAGCGGCTGCAGACCACGACACGGAGGACTCCATGAAGAACATCGGCGCCATGCTCGCACAACGTGCCGTCGTCAGCCCCGGGCTCGAGGCTTACGTCGAGCCGTCGTCGGCAGTGCGGCTGAACTACGCACAGCTCAATGAGCTGGCCAACCGCTGTGCCGCCGTACTCATCTCGCTCGGGCTCGGCAAGGGTGACCGGGTGGCGCTGTTGATGCCCAACAGTGTCGAGTTCTGCTGCCTGTTCTACGGCGCGGCCAAGATCGGGGTCGTCGTCGTACCCCTCAACACCCGCCTCGCCGCACCGGAACTGGAGTTCATCGCGTCCAACAGCGGCAGCAAAGCACTGATCTACGGTGATGAATTCGCCGCGGTGGCCGACGCCGTGCGGGCGGGCGATGCACATCCCTGCACCGTCACCGACTGGGTGCCGGTGACGGGTGGTGCCGGTTCGCTGGAAGAACGCCTCGCTGCCGTGGACGGAGATGAACCCGACGTCGAGTGCGGTGGCGACGACAACCTGTTCATCATGTACACCTCGGGAACCACGGGAAGTCCGAAAGGTGTTGTACACACACATGATTCCGTGCACTCGGCGGCAACATCATGGTCGCTCACCGTCGATGTGCGCGCTGGGGACCGGGTGCTGCTCCCACTGCCGATGTTCCACGTGGCAGCGCTCACCACGGTCATCTTCTGCGCCATGCGCGGCATCACGCTGATCTCGATGCCACAGTTCGATCCGACGACGGTGTGGTCGCTGATTGTGCAGGAGCGGGTCACCATCGGCGGTGCCGTGCCGGCGATCCTCAACTTCATGCGCCAGGTGCCCGGGTTCGACGAACTCGATGCTCCCGACTTCCGCTTCTTCATCACCGGCGGCGCACCCATGCCCGAGCCGCTGATCAAGCTGTACGCCGCCAAGAACATGCAGGTCGTGCAGGGATACGCGCTCACCGAATCGTGCGGCGGCGGCACCCTGCTGCTCGGCGACGACGCCCTGCGCAAGGTGGGTTCGGCCGGGCGGGCCTGCATGTTCGCCGACGTCCGGGTACGCCGCGACGACGGGGTGATCAGCCAACGCGGCGAAGGTGAAGTCGTTATCAAGGCCGACTTCCTGCTCAAGGAGTACTGGAACCTTCCGGGCGCCACCCGCGGCGCCTTCGACGACGGCTGGTTCCGCACCGGTGACATCGGCGAGATCGATGAGGAGGGCTATCTCTTCATCAAGGATCGCCTCAAGGACATGATCATCTCCGGCGGGGAGAACATCTACCCGGCCGAGATCGAGAACGTCGTGATCGGCATCCCCGGCGTCCATGAGGTGGCGGTCATCGGGCTGCCCGACGAGAAGTGGGGGGAGATCGCCTGCGCCATCGTCGTCGGCGACCAAGGTGAACTGAGCGAGCCGCAGATCATCACCGAGTGCGGGATCCGGCTGGCGCGCTACAAGGTACCCAAGAAGGTGATCTTCGCCGACGCCATTCCGCGCAACCCGACCGGCAAGATTCTCAAGCGGGTACTTCGCGAGCAATACGTGAGCTGAACCGCCTCGAATCAACACTCCAGCGTCGACGCTCACTTCGGTCTAGGCTGACTTCTATGACCGCTGTCGATCGTGCCGTCTCCCGCCGTGAAATCACAGATGCCCTGCTCAAGGCCATGGAACGCCGCCACGAGGTGCTCGACGTGATCGTCGATGCCGACAACCGCGGCTCCGCCGTGCAGGCGATCGCCGACCTGCTCGGCACGTCGCCGGCGGGCTGCGAAGCGGTGATCGGGATGTCGTTGGATCAGCTCACGAAGGATTCCCGCAGCCGGATCGCCGACGAGCTCGAAGACCTGAACAACGAACTGACCTTCACCCTCGGTGAGCGGCCGGCCAGCTCCGGTGAGACGTTGCTGCTGCGCCCCTTCGCCGGCGACCCCGATCGTGACATCTTCGCGCTGCGGACGTCGGACGTGCACGCCAGCGGCGACGGCTCCGGTCGTCCGGCCGACGGCCTCGACGACGAGATCCGCTCGGGACTGGGGCGGGTCAATGACGAAGACGCCGCCTGGTTCGTCGCCGTCGACGGTGTGCAGAAGATCGGGATGGTCTTCGGTGATCTGAACCGCGGCGAGGTCAACGTGCGGATCTGGATCAGTCCCGAACACCGCAAGAAGGGCTACGGCACCGCGGCGCTGCGGCGTGCGCGCTCGGAGATGGCAGCCTATTTCCCCGGTGTGCCACTGGTGGTCCGTGCCCCAGGCGCGCACGCCGGCTGATCGGTGGCCGTGAGCCGGGACTGCCTCAAGCTCACTGCGTACTTCGACGAACGCCAGCGCAGCGGCAGTCGCTTCCTGGCTGATTCGATGCTCGACCTCTACGGTCGGCGATCCATCGCCACCAGCGTGGTGTTGCGGGGTGTCGGTGGTTTCGGCGCACGGCGCCACCTGCGTAGTGATCGCACACTCAGCTTGTCGGAGGACCCACCGATCGCCGTCGTGGCGGTCGACACCAAGGCGGCGATCGAGGCGCTGTTGGACCCGTTGCGCATGATGCCCAAACGGGCGCTGGTCACCTTCGAGCGGGCGCGGCTGCTGGAGGATTCCGGTTCGTGCGAGGGAACTACCAAGTTGACGATCTATCTCGGGCGCAAGGAGAGAATCCACGGGCTTCCCGGATACATCGCAGTCTGTGATCTGCTGTACCGCAGCGGTTTCGATGGAGCATCGGCATTCCTCGGTGTCGACGGCACCTTCCACGGCCATCGCGAACGCGCCCACTTCTTCGGCGGCAACGCCGACGTCCCGGTGATGATCGTCGCGGTCGGGCGTGCCGAGTGCGCCGACCAGGTGTTGCCCGAGTTACGCCGGCTGCTGGCTCGTCCGATGATCACCGCCGAACGGGTGAGGGTCTGCAAACGCGACGGTGAGATGGTCGAGCGCCCGCACACCGTACCGGGCGTCGACGAGCACGGTCTGGCGCTGTGGCAGAAGCTGACGGTGCACACCTGCGAAGCCGACCTGCATCAGGGCGTCCCCATCCACCGTGCCTTGGTGCGTCGGCTCTGGGAGCACCGATCTTTGGGCGGCGCAACGGTACTGCGGGCGATATGGGGCTACCAGGGCGGGCGTGCGCCGCGCGGCGACCGCCTGTTGCGCCTGACGCGTCGCGTCCCGGTCGCCACCATCATCGTCGACACCCCGCAGCACATCGCCGAATGCTTCGACGCCATCGACGAACTCACCGACCGGCACGGCCTGGTGACCAGCGAGGTGGTGCCGGCCCGGGTCTCGGTGGACGGTGACGAGCGTCGCGGCGGACCTCGGCTGGCGCAGTTCGGCTGAGTTCGCCGGTGCAACGACCGGGCTGTGGATGCGGACCGGATTGGGGATAACTGGCCGTGCGCGCCGGGTTTCGGGCCTACCCCGACGGCGCGATGTCGCCGGTATCGCCGAGCCTGACCGTCATGACGACATGGACGAGGGCTCAGGTGGGCGCGCTGGGCGAGCAGGTGGCCGTCGAGTACCTGATCGGGCAGGGCTGGGCGATCCTGTCACGCAACTGGCGCTGCCGGTACGGGGAACTGGACGTGATCGCCACCGACCCCGCAGCTCGCACGGTGATCTTCGTCGAGGTGAAAACCCGCACCGGTGACGGGTACGGCGGCCTGGCCTATGCGGTCCCGGAGGTGAAGCTGCGCCGGCTGCGGCGGCTGGCCGGAGTGTGGCTGGCCCGCCAGGAGGCGCACTGGCCGCAGGTGCGCCTCGATGTGATCGGGGTGCGTCTCGGCCGCAGCGCCACACCCGAGATCAGCCACCTGAGGGGAGTGGGCTGATGGCACTGGGGCGGGCGTTCTCGGTCGCGGTACGCGGACTCGACGGATTGATCGTCGAGATCGAGGCCGACATCACCTCGGGTCTGCCCGGGGTGCATCTGGTGGGCCTGCCCGATGCCGCCCTGCAGGAATCCCGGGACCGGGTGCGTGCGGCGATCACCAACAGTGACCAACGCTGGCCGGCGGCCCGGCTCACCCTGGCACTGTCGCCGGCGACGTTGCCGAAGATGGGGTCGGTCTATGACCTCGCCCTGGCGGCCGCGGTGCTCTCGGCGGACCGCGACACTGCGTGGTCGCGGCTGGAGAAGACGGTGCTGCTCGGCGAACTGGCACTGGATGGACGGGTGCGGCCGGTCCACGGCATCCTGCCGGCGGTGCTGGCCGCCAAGAACGACGGTTGGGCGGCGGCGGTGGTGCCGGTGGACAACCTGGCCGAAGCCAGCCTGGTCGACGGGATCGACGTCTACGGGGTGGCGACGCTGGGGCAGCTGCACGGTTGGCTGGACGGTTCGGCCCGGCTGCATGAGCGGATCACCACCCTGGCCCCGCTGCCGGCCCCCGCCGCGGAGCTGGCCGAAGTAGTCGGTCAGGCCCAGGCCCGCTTCGCCGTCGAAGTGGCCGCCGCCGGATCGCACCACCTGATGCTGACCGGACCGCCCGGGATCGGCAAAACCATGCTCGCCCAACGCCTTCCCGGACTGCTGCCGCCGCTGACCGAAGCCGAGTCGCTGGAGGTCACCGCGATCCACTCCGTCGCGGGCCTGTTGTCGGGCTGTGCCCCGCTGATCACTCGCCCGCCCTTCATCGCCCCGCACCACAGTTCCAGCGTCGCGGCCCTGGTCGGCGGCGGCTCCGGCATGGCCCGGCCGGGTGCGGTGAGTCGGGCGCACCGCGGGGTGCTGTTCCTCGACGAGTGCGCAGAGATCCGGGTCAGCGCCCTGGAGGCGTTGCGAACACCGTTGGAAGACGGTGAGATCCGGCTGGCCCGCCGTGACGGGGTGGCCTGTTATCCGGCTCGGTTCCAGCTGGTGATGGCCGCCAATCCCTGCCCGTGCGCGCCGGCCGACCCGCGGGACTGCACGTGCAAGTCGATGGAGAAACGGCGTTACCTGGGCCGGCTGTCGGGGCCACTGCTGGATCGGGTGGACCTGCGCGTCCAGATGCACCCGGTGCGGGCGGGTGCGTTCTCCGCCGACGACGGGGAGTCGACAGCGGTGGTGCGGGCCCGGGTCGCCGATGCCCGCGCCGCGGCGGAGCAACGCTGGGGGCCGCACGGCTTCCACACCAATGCTGAGGTCAGCGGGGCATTGTTGCGCCGCAGATTCCGGCTGAGCGTCGCGGCGATGGCGCCGCTGCGCACCGCGCTGGATCGCGGCCTGCTCTCGATCCGCGGCGCCAACCGCACCCTGCGGGTGGCGTGGACGCTGTCCGATCTGGCGGGCCGTACATCGCCTGGTCTGGACCAGGTGGCCGCCGCACTGAGTTTCCGGCAACCCGGGGCGCACCGATGAGCACCGATGCCGCCATGCGGGCCTGGGCCTACCTGTCCCGGGTGGCCGAACCGCCCCGGGACGACTTGGCCGCGCTGGTCGGCCGGGTCGGGCCGGTCGAGGCCGCGGAACGGATCCGCTGCGGCGCCGTCGACGCCGATCTGGCCCGCCACACCGAGGCCCGACGCGAGATCGACCTGGCGGTCAAGGATCTGGAACTGCTGGCTCGCCGTGGCGGCCGACTCGTCACCTCCGACAACGACGAGTGGCCGGCGCTGGCGTTCGCCGCGTTCGGCGGCACCACGGCTGCCGCCAAGCCCGACTGCCGCCCGCCGATGGTTCTGTGGGCGCTGGGTCCGGTTCGCCTCGACGAGGCCGCCGAGCGCGCCACCGCCATCGTCGGGACCCGGGCCGCGACCGCGTACGGCGAGTTGGTTGCCGCCGACCTGGCTGCCGGGTTGGCCGAACGTGACGTGGCGGTGGTCTCCGGCGGCGCCTACGGCATCGACGGCGCGGCCCACCGTGCCGCGCTGGCCGCCGACGGCACCACGGTGGCGGTGCTGGCCGGCGGCATCGACATTCCTTATCCGGCAGGGCATTCCGCACTGTTGCACCGCATCGCGGCCCACGGCCTGCTGCTCACCGAGTATCCACCCGGGGTTCGCCCCGCCCGGTTTCGCTTCCTGACCCGCAACCGGCTGGTGGCGGCGCTGGCGGGGGCGACGGTCGTCGTAGAGGCCGGACTGCGCAGCGGCGCCGCCAATACCGCGGCGTGGGCGCGGGCCCTGGGTCGACCGGTGGCCGCGGTTCCCGGGCCGGTCACCAGCGCGTCGTCGGCGGGCTGCCACGCATTGCTGCGCGGGGGCGCCGAACTGGTCACCCGGGCCGACGAGGTGGTCGAACTGGCGGGCCGGATAGGGGAGCTGGCCCCGGAGGTGCCACGGCCCGCCACCGCGCTTGACGGGCTCAGCGACGCCGAACGCCAGGTCTACGAAGCGCTGCCGGGCCGCGGCGCGGTGACCGTGGACCAGATCGCGGTGGCGTCGGGACTGGCCCCCGCCCAGGTGTTCGGCCCGCTGGCCCTACTTGAGGTGGCCGGCCTTGCCGAGCGGCGGGACGGCAGCTGGGGGGTGGTCCGCAACAAACGGTAGCTCGTATAGTCGGCTGGGGAGCAGGCTCAGACGGGAGGCAGCGTGGCGGGACGACCGGTGCACACCTTCGAAGTCGTCCGTACCGAGCAACGTTCGCCGCACCTGATTCAAGTGGTCTTGGGCGGAACCGGATTCGACACGTTCACCCCCATCCAGTACACCGACTCCTACGTCAAGATCGTCTTCGTCGCGCCCGACGTCGACGTGGCCGCCCTGCCGCAGCCGCTGACCCAGGACAGCTTCGACGAGTTGCCCGCTGGACGGCGGCCGGCTATCCGGACCATGACGGTGCGCCACGCCGACCCGGTGGCCCGCCAGATCAGCATCGGCGTGACCGTGCACGGTGACCACGGTGTCGTCGGTCCGTGGGCCGTCGGCGCGCAGCCCGGCCAACCGGTGTATCTGATGGGCCCCGCCGGCGCGTACGCGCCCGATCCGGCCGCCGACTGGCATCTGCTGGCCGGTGACGAGAGCGCACTGCCGGCGATCGCGGCCGCCCTGGAGGCGCTGCCCGCCGATGCGGTCGGCAAGGCGTTCATCGAGGTCGCCGACCCGCAGGACGAGATCACGCTGCCCGCGCCCGCAGGGGTGGAGCTGACCTGGCTGCACCGAGGTGGGCGCGCCGACCTGGTCGCCGACGATCGGGCCGGGGACAACGCGCCGCTGATCGAGGCGGTCACCACCGCCATGTGGCTGCCGGGCCAGGTTCAGGTGTTCATTCACGGCGAAGCGCAGACCGTCATGCACAACCTGCGGCCCTACATCCGCAACGAACGCGGCGTCGGCGCCAAATGGGCGTCGATCTCGGGATATTGGCGGCGCGGGCGCACCGAAGAGACATTCCGGCAATGGAAGAAAGAGCTCGCCGCGTCAGAAGGCGCAGCAGCGAAGGCATAGGGGTGCCATGGCGTACGGCGACTACCAGTTCGAGATCTACCTGCAGGGCCTGGCCGGGGTGGTGCCCGCGCTGCCGATGACCTACTCCGAGTTGGAGGCCAAAGCCGCTGCGGCGATGCCTCCGTCGGTGTGGTCGTATGTGGCCGGCGGCGCCGGTGACGAGCGCACCCAGCGGTCCAACGTCACGGCGTTCGACGGTTGGGGGCTCATCCCGCGGATGTTCGTCGGGGCCGCTGAGCGCGACCTGTCGGTGGAGCTGTTCGGGTTGCGGCTGCCGTCCCCGATCTTCATGGCACCGATCGGTGTCATCGGCATCTGCGCCCAGGACGGCCACGGCGACCTGGCGACCGGCCGGGCCGCGGCGGCCACCGGTGTGCCGATGATGGTCTCGACCCTGACCGCTGACCCGCTGGAAGACGTCGCCGCCGAATTCGGTGACACACCAGGGTTTTTCCAGCTGTATACCCCCAAGAACCGGGAGCTGGCCGCCAGCCTGGTGAACCGTGCCGAGGCCGCGGGCTACCAGGCCATCGTCGTCACCCTGGACACCTGGATTCCGGGTTGGCGTCCCCGGGATCTGGCGACGTCGAACTTCCCGCAGCTGCGAGGGCACTGCCTGGCCAACTACTTCTCCGACCCGGTCTTCCGCGCGGGCCTGGCCCAGCCTCCCGAGGAGAACCTCCAGGCCGCCGTGCTGTCATGGATACAGACCTTCGGCAACCCCCTGACCTGGGACGACCTGCCGTGGTTGCGGTCGCTGACCGACCTGCCGCTGGTGGTCAAGGGCATCTGCCACCCCGACGACGTCCGGCGCGCCAAGGACGGCGGGGTGGACGGCATCTACTGCTCCACCCACGGCGGCCGCCAGGCCAACGGCGGGCTGCCGGCCCTGGACTGCCTGCCGGATGTCGTGGCGGCCGCCGACGGGCTGCCGGTGCTGTTCGACTCGGGCATCCGGACCGGCGCCGACATCATCAAGGCGCTGGCGCTGGGTGCGACCGCGGTGGGGATCGGCCGGCCGTATGCCTACGGGTTGGCGCTGGGCGGAGCCGACGGCATCGTGCACGTGCTGCGCTCGCTGCTGGCCGAAGCCGACCTGATCATGGCCGTAGACGGCTATCCATCACGGCTTGATCTCACCCCGGACACGCTGCGGCGCGTCACCTGAGCCGGCTGGCGTCGTCTGCCACCGTTGGCCGGTGGACGCGATTCTCGATGAGTTCGACGAGTACCTGGCATTGGAGCGCGGCCGCTCCGGGCACACTCGGCGGGCCTACCTCGGGGACCTGCGCTCGCTGTGGGGGTTCCTCGAAGAACGGGGTCATCACGGCGTCGCCGGGCTGAGCCTGCCGGTGCTGCGCAGTTGGCTGGCCCAACAGGCCGGCGCCGGTGCGGCCCGCAGCACGCTGGCTCGCCGCACCTCGGCGGTCAAGACCTTCACCGCGTGGGCGGTGCGGCGCGGGCTGCTGGAATCGGATCCCGGCGCGCGGCTCCAACTGCCCAAAGCTCACCGGACCCTGCCAGCGGTATTGCGCCGAGACCAGGCGCATGAGGCCATGTGTGCCGCCAAAGCCGGTGCGCAGCAGAAAGATCCACTCGCATTGCGGGACCGGCTGATCGCCGAACTGCTGTATGCCACTGCGGTCCGGGTCAGCGAACTGTGTGGCCTGGACATCGACGATGTGGACACCGACGGTCGACTGCTGCGGGTGCTGGGCAAGGGCAACAAACAACGGACGGTCCCGTTCGGCGAACCGGCCGCCGAAGCGCTGGCCGCCTGGCTGACCGACGGGCGTCCGGCGTTGGCGACCGGGGAATCCGGTCCGGCGCTGCTGCTCGGCGCCCGCGGCGGGCGGCTGGACCCGCGCCAGGCCCGCACCGTCGTGCACCAGACCGTCGCGGCGGTCGGCGGTGCTCCGGACATGGGACCGCACGGACTGCGGCACACCGCGGCCACCCATCTGTTGGAGGGCGGAGCGGACCTGCGCATCGTGCAGGAACTGCTCGGTCACTCCAGCCTGGCCACCACCCAGCTCTACACGCACGTCACCGTCGCCCGGCTGCGCGCCGTCCACGACCAGGCCCACCCCCGGGCCTAGCCAGTGGCTTGAGCCGGATCGGCGTGGAGACCAGCAAGCCCAGCGGGTCGACGTAGTCGGCGCGCGACGCCGCGCCCCACATCGCGCCCCAGTGCAGGCAGGCCGCCGCGCCGCAGCCCGGATGGCCCGGCTCCAGCGCGCCGATCACCATTGTCGCCGTCACGCGTTGACCGGGTCGCACGACGGCCCGCACCGGCTCGTAGCTGGTACGCAACCCGCCCAGGTGGGCCAGCGACACCACCGGGCGTCCACCGGCGAGCCCGGCGAACACCACCGTCGCGCCCGCCGCGGCATAGACCGGCTGACCGACCGCCCCGGCCAGATCCACCCCGCGATGCCCGCGCTGCCAATCCGGGCGCGGCGCGTCGAATCCCCGCACCACCGCAGGGCGCGGGCGCAGTGGCCAATCCAGCCGGAATTCGTCGGCCCGCGCGGATGTGGCTGTGACCAGCGTCAACGCTGTCATCAGCGCCGTCCATCGCATCTGCCCAGTGGATCGCAGCTCCGCGGGTCCGGCCAGTCACCGCTGTGGACAAAGCACCTGCTTGCACGGTGTAAACTCATCGGCGCAGTTCGCGCAAGCGGGCTGACTTCGCGTGTCTGCACCACAACGTAGATGTCGGGTGGTCCCCACGGGGTCCGGCACCTCAGCAGACACCAGGGCCCGGCCTCACCCGACGCCGGGCGACAACCGACAAAAAAGGAACCATGGACTCATGGCTGTTGTAACCATGAAGCAGCTGCTCGACAGCGGCGCCCACTTCGGGCATCAGACCCGTCGTTGGAATCCCAAGATGAAGCGGTTCATCTTCACCGACCGCAACGGCATCTACATCATCGACCTGCAGCAGACGCTGACCTTCATCGACAAGGCGTACGAGTTCGTGAAGGAGACCGTCGCCCACGGTGGCTCCATCATGTTCGTCGGCACCAAGAAGCAGGCGCAGGAATCGGTTGCGGACGAGGCCACCCGCGTCGGGATGCCGTACGTCAACCAGCGCTGGCTGGGCGGCATGCTGACCAACTTCTCCACCGTGCACAAGCGTCTGCAGCGGCTCAAGGAGCTTGAGGCCATGGAGCAGACCGGCGGCTTCGAGGGGCGCACCAAGAAGGAAATCTTGATGCTGACCCGCGAGAAGAACAAGCTGGAGCGCAGCCTCGGCGGTATCCGTGACATGGCCAAGGTGCCGTCGGCCGTGTGGGTCGTCGACACCAACAAGGAGCACATCGCCGTCGGCGAGGCGCGCAAGCTGGGCATCCCGGTCATCGCGATCCTGGACACCAACTGCGACCCGGACCTGGTCGACTACCCGATCCCGGGCAACGACGACGCGATCCGCTCCGCGGCGCTGCTGACCAAGGTGATCGCCTCCGCGGTCGCCGAGGGCCTGCAGGCCCGCGCCGGCGCCGGCAAGGCGGAAGCTCAGGCCGTCGAGCCGCTGGCCGAATGGGAGCAGGAGCTGCTCGCAGGTGCCACCACTTCGGCGCCTGAGGCCGCAGCCGGCACCGAAACCCCCACCACCGACGCATCGTAGGAAAGGCACACCACAGTGGCGAACTACACCGCTGCCGACGTAAAGCGGCTTCGGGAGCTCACCGGCGCAGGCATGTTGGACTGCAAGAACGCGCTGACCGAGAGTGACGGCGACTTCGACAAGGCCGTCGAGGTGCTGCGTATCAAGGGCGCCAAGGACGTCGGCAAGCGCGCCGAGCGCGCCACCGCCGAAGGTCTGGTGGCGGCCAAGGACGGCGCACTGATCGAGATCAACTCCGAGACCGACTTCGTCGCCAAGAACGACGAGTTCAAGGCCCTGGCGGACGAGATCGTGGCGGCCGCTGCGGCCGGCAAGATCGACGACGTCGAGGCGCTCAAGGCGGCCAAATCCGGGGACGGCACGGTCGGCGAGGCCATCGCGGCGCTGTCGGCCAAGATCGGCGAGAAGCTGGAACTGCGTCGGGTCGCCTACTTCGGCGGCACCGTCGAGACCTACCTGCACAAGCGGGCCTCGGACCTGCCGCCGGCTGTCGGGGTGCTGGTGGAGTACACCGGCTCGGACACCGAGGCGGCCCACGCGGCGGCGCTGCAGATCGCCGCGCTCAAGGCCAAGTACCTGACCCGCGACGACGTGCCCGCCGACCTGGTTGCCAACGAGCGGCGCATCGCCGAGGAGACGGCCAAGGAGGAGGGCAAGCCCGAGGCTGCCCTGCCCAAGATCGTCGAGGGCCGGGTCACCGGCTTCTTCAAGGACGTCGTGCTGCTGGAGCAGTCGTCGGTGTCCGACTCGAAGAAGAGCGTCAAGGCGCTCCTGGACGAGGCCGGCGTGACCGTGACCCGCTTCGTGCGGTTCGAGGTCGGCCAGGCCTAACAGCTCGAAGTACGCCAGCGGCGATCGCTGAGCCCGGCACTGCCGCGCTCGCGATCGCCGTTTGCGTTCTTGCTAGCGTGCACGCATGCAGCATGTGCACGCCTTCGGCGACGACGCGCTCGGCGACTCCGATGCGGTCGGCCTGGTTGAACGAATCCGATCGGGCGACGTTTCTCCGGCCGAGCTCGTCGACGCCGCGATCGCACGCAGCGAAGCGGTCAACCCGCAACTGAATGCACTGGCCTATCGGGCATTCGACCGCGCCCGGGACAGGGCATCGGCCCGGCAGGGCTCGCAGGTGGGCCTTTCGGGGTTCTTCCAAGGCGTCCCGACCTACGTCAAGGACAACGTCGACGTCGCCGGGATGCCCACGATGCAGGGCACCGACGCGTGGCAGCCGCACGACGCCACCGCCGACGGCGATTTCGCGCGGGTGTATCTCGGCACCGGGCTGATCACCCTCGGCAAGACCCAGCTGAGCGAGTTCGGGTTCAGCGCCTCCGCCGAGCACCCGCGACTGGGCGCGGTGCGCAACCCGTGGGACACCGATTACACCGCCGCGGCATCGTCGTCGGGATCGGCGGCGTTCGTGGCGGCCGGCGTGGTGCCGATCGCGCACGCCAACGACGGCGGTGGATCCATCCGGATTCCCGCCGCCTGCAACGGACTTGTCGGCCTCAAGCCGTCGCGGGGCCGGCTGCCGCTGGACAAGGACATGCGCGCCATGCCGGTGCGCATCGTCTACAACGGGGTGGTGACCCGCTCGGTGCGCGACACCGCCGCCTTCTACCGTGAGGCCGAACGGATTCGGCGCAACACCAAGCTGCCGGCGATCGGTGACGTCCGGGGGCCGGGGCGCCAGCGACTGAATATCGCGGTGATCACCCAATCGATCCTGCGCGAGACGTCGCCGGAGATGCGCGAGCTGACGCTGAAGACCGCCGCACTGCTCGAAGAACTGGGCCACCACGTCGAATACCTCGACGGGCCGCCGGTGCCGGTGCACTTCGCCGACGACTTCCTGCTCTACTGGGCGTTCTTGGCGACCGCACTGGTCCGGGGTGGGAAGCGGATGTTCGGTCCCACCTTCGATCGCAGCCGACTGGACAACCTGACGCTTGGACTTGATCGGCACGCCGTCCGCCACCTGTACCGGCTGCCGCTCGCCATGGCCCGGTTGGCCGCCCTGCGGCGGCGGCATACCGCGCCGTTGTTCCGTGACCACGATGTGGTGCTCACCCCGACGCTGGCCCATGGCACACCCCGGATCGGGCACCTGGACCCCACCGCCGACTACCAGCAGATCATCGACCGGCTGATGGACTGGGTGGCGTTCACCCCGCTGCAGAACGTCTCCGGCGAGCCGGCGATCTCACTGCCGCTGGCCGAATCCTCCGGTGGCCTGCCGGTGGGGATGATGTTCAGCGCACCGCTGGGACAGGACGCCCGGTTGCTGGAGTTGGCCTACGAACTGGAGGCCGCCAAGCCCTGGCCCACCATCGCCGACCGGGCGCCATCAACCTAGGCATCACTGGACGCCGATCCGCTCCAGCATCTGCCGCAACTGGTGCTGCTCGGCTGAGGTCAGGGCGGACAGCACCCGCGCGTCGGCGACCCGGACCGCGTCCTCGGCCTGCTTGAGCAGGTCACCACCGGTCTCGGTCAGGTTGGCCGGTAGGGCGCGCCCGGACGGCACCGATCCCGGCCGGGTTATCGCGCCGCGCTTCTGCAGCCGGTGCAGCACGGTGTTCATGGCCTGCGGGGTGACGTTGGTGTGACGCGCCAACTCGGCGCTGGACAGCCCGGGATACAGCGAAAGCACTCGCATGCAGACGAATTCGGGCAGTGTCAGCCCCAGCGGCCCGAGTACGGCGGTCACCTGCGGACGCAGCGCCGAACCCACCCGGTAGAGCAGATATCCCAGCGGAGCGGCGTCCACGTCACCCATATCAAATATCTTGACATACCGCGCGGCGGTGCCAAGGCGCTATAAGTCGTTTCCGGCGTAGGACAGGTTGAAGCTTTTGTTGGTCAGGGGGAAGTCCGGAACGATGGTGTCGGTCATGGACATCGGCAGGGCGGGCCAGTTGAACCAGGACGGGTCGACGATCTTGGCCCGGGTGAAGGTCCCGTCGGCGCCGATCTCCACCCGGTGCACGATGCTGCCGCGCCAGCCCTCGGCGATACCGACCCCGCTGCACGCCCGGGTCGCAGCGGGGAGCTCCGCCCGGATCTCGAGGGGGCCTTGGTGACCGTCGATCAGGTTGCGGCACAGCGCCACCGACGCCGCGAACTCGTCGCGGCGGACGGTGTAGCGGGCGAGCACGTCGCCGGCGGTCTCGCTCACTTCACGGACCGGCAGCTCGGTGGTCGGATGGTCGAGGCGGGCGTCGGTGACGATGCCACTGGCGCGAGCCACGTAACCCAGCGTGCCCAGCGCCTGCGCGTCCTGCCGGCTCAACACCGACGTCGCGGCGAACCGGTCGTAGATCACCGAGTTGCCCAGCGTCAGCTCGGCGATCTCGGCGACGTCGTCGGCCAGTTCCTGCAGCCCATTCGGGTCGGGCAGTGCCTGCAGCGCAACACTTCCGGGGCTGATCGCCCCGCGCAGCAGCCGATGGCCGGTCACCTGAGCGTTGATACGCAGCAGCAGCTCGCGGACGCGTTGGGCGTGCGCGTTGGCCAGTCCGAAGGCGACATCGTTGGCCAGGGCGCCCAGGTCGGTGACATGGTTGTAGAGCCGCTCGAGTTCGACGAGTAGGGCACGCAGCCGGTGCGCCGGGTCGGGCAGCTCAATGCCGAGCGCATCTTCCACGGCCAGGGCGTGGGCGAGGGCATGACCCGCGGAGGTATCGCCGCTGATCCGTTCGGCCAGTTCGACCGCGGCGTCGGCGGCCCGGCCGTGAAAGAGCCGCTCGATTCCGCGGTGCACGAACCACAGTCGCGCCTTGAGCCGCAGCACCGATTCGCCGACCACCGAGAATCGGAAGTGGCCCGGCTCGATCAGGCCGGCGTGCACCGGTCCGACCGGGATCTCGTAGACGCCGGCCCCGTCCACGTTCAGGAACGGAAAGTGGCCCCCGGCAGCGAATTCCGGGGGTGGGCCGGCATCGTTGCGCATCGGGTGCCAGTCCTGAGGCCAGTGCGCGTGCCGCACCAGGCGGCGCGGTTGCGGATGATCGACCGGGGTGATCCCGTAGAGGTCCATCATCTCTCGCTCGAAGCGGCCGGACGGGAACGAGATCCGGGCCAGCGAGGGCACGGTCGGGTTGTCCGCCGGAATGGTCAGGGTCAATTCGGTGCGGCGATCCGGGCGGCCCGCGAGAAACAGGTACACCACCCGCAGGCTGTCGCCGTCGTCGTGGGCGGCCACCAGGGCGAGCCGGAACCCGTCGGCCAGCAGGGCCGCGGCGGCGCCGGTCAACTCGGCCTCGGAGACCGACTGTGCGTGGGTGATCGGATTCATCAGCGTGCCCCGAGTTGGCTTGCGGCGGTGGCGAACAGGTCGGAGAGCGGGCCGGCGGTCACACCCAGCGCGATCGAGACGAGCACCCCGGTGACCAGGGCCGCGGCGACGGTCGCCGGCACCCGGATCGCCGGACTGCCGGCGGCCGGTGTGCCCAGCAGGATCCGGCCGGAGTTGCGGATCAGTGCGGCGAACGCCACCACCAGTGCCGCCAGTGCCAGGCCCAGCGCCCACGTCAGTTGGGCGTCGGCCAGCGAGATCGCGATGGCCAGTTCGCTGGCGAACATCGCGAACGGCGGTAAACCGAGCAGCACCACCATCCCGACCGCGAACGCGCCACCCACCAGCCGTGATCGGCGTAGCACCGCGGTGATCTCGCCGATCGCCGTCGAATCGTGGGCGGCCTGCAGCTGCCCGCCGGCCAGGAACAGCACCGTCTTGCCGATGCCGTGGGCCAGGATGTGCAGCAGCAGCGCCGCGATCGCCAGGCCGGTGCCCGCCGCTGCGGCGACAGCCATCAGGCCCATGGTCTCCATCGATGAGTAGGCCAGCATCCGTTTGAGGTCGGTGGTGACGGTCAACAGCAGCGCGGCGATGAACAACGTCGTCAATCCGGCGCCCAGCAACGCGGTCCGCAGAAAACCGGGTCCCACCGCGACGTCGATGATCGGCTTGATCCGGATGATCACCGAGAACGCGACCGACAGCAGCACGCCGCTCATCAACGCCGACACCGGTGCCGGGGCCTGGCTGTGCGCATCGGCCAGCCAGGTGTGGAACGGTGCCAGGCCCATCTTCGCGCCGTACCCGATCAGCAACAGCGCACCGGCCAGCCGGGTGACCGCCGGGTCGAGGCCGGCGGCATGGGAGAGCAGGACGTCGAGGTGCAGGGCGGTCTCGCTGTCGGCACCGGCGTGACGAGCGGCGAAGTGCAGCAGGACGGTCCCCAGGAACGCGATGGTGATGCCCACCGAACACACCATGACGTACTTCCAGGTGGCCTCCAGGGCGGCCCGGCTGCGGTGATGTCCGACCAGGAAGGCGGTGACCACCGTGGTGGCCTCCACCGCTATCCACACCACGCCGATGTTGTTGGCCGACACCGCAAGTGCCATGGCTGCCAGGAACGCCGGGGTGAGGATGCCGTACAGCCGGGCGCCACGCGCGTCGGTGTGCCCGCGGGCCAACTCGGCGTCGAGGTAACCGATGCTCGCCCAGGTGGCCAGGCTGCCGACCACACCGATGACGATCAGCATGGTCGCTGACAGCGCATCGGCGCGCAGCAGGCCGGACATGCCCAGGTGTACCCGGTCGCCGACCTGAAGCCCCAGGGCCACACCGCATCCGAGAATCGTCAGTGCCGAGGCCAGCGTGGCGACCGCGCTGACCCGGCGCCACCCGACCGCAAGGGCGAACAGTGACGCCGTAACGGGCGCCAGCAGTGAAAGCAGGATCAACGATGTCATCAGTCCCGCAACTCCCGCAGCAGGTCCAGGTCCACGCCGCCGAAGGCGTTGCGCAGTTGTCCGGTCAGCACGCCGAGCACGATCAGCACGAACAACACATCCAGTGACGCTCCGAGTTCGACGATCAGCGGGACACCGGCGGTCAGCAGGAACGCGGTGGCGGAAATCCCGTTGTCCAACATCAACAACCCGACCGCTTGGGAGATGGCATTGCGGCGGGTCGCCATCATGAACAGCGCGACCAGCACGGTTGCGATGGCCGCCGGCGCGGCGATGGTGGCGGTGCTGGGCGCCAGCGCGATCACCGGCTGGGTGATGGTGAACGCCGCGACCACCAGGGCGGTGACCACCAGCAGCGACGCGGCGTTACTGACCAGGGGAGCGGCCTCCCGGCGTTCCTTGCGCTCGGCGCCCAGCGCCCGGGACAACAACCACGGGAGCAGGAATGCGCGCACGGCCAGTACCGCGACCCCGACCGCGATCAGGGCACGATCCTGGTCCTGGACACCGCGAATGATCGGGATCGCGGCCAGCGCGATGCCCTGGGCGACGAGCAGCCGGCGCACGATCGCCGACAGGTCCCGGCGCCACACCGCCAGCACCGCGGCCAGCAGCACCCCGCCGGCGGCCAGATCCAGCATGTTGACGTAGGTCATCCGCCTGCCCCTGAGAAGAAGTTCGCCGCCGTCACGGCCAGCAGCGCCAACAGGAACGACCCGGCGAGCAACTCGGGCACCCGGAACAGCCGCAGCTTGGCGATGAACACCTCGACCCCGGCCAGGGCGACCGCCAGCACCGCCACCTTGATCGCGATCGCCCCGAAGCCGAGGAACACGTCGACCAGGCTTGGGTCAGCACCGGCAATTCCCCACGGGACGAACAGGTTCGCCAGCAACGCGAGCAGCACCGTCAACCGCATGCCGCTGGCCCATTCGACCAGCGCGAGCTTGGGGCCGGCGTATTCCAGCACCATCGCCTCGTGCACCATCGTCAGCTCGAGGTGCGTGGACGGGTTGTCCACCGGCAGTCGGCCGGTCTCCGCGACGATCACGATCACCAGGGCGACGAACGCCAGTGCACTGGCGAGCGAGATGACCTGACCCGGATTCTCGATGGTGTTGCCGACGATGGCGCCCAGGTTGGCCGAACCCGCCGGAACCGACAGGGCGAACACCGCCAGCAGAATGGTCGGCTCGACCAGGGCCGCGATGGTGATCTCCCGGCTCGCACCCATTCCGCCGAATGCCGTCGCGGTGTCGATCCCGGCCAGGGTGAGCGCCACGGTGCCCAGGAACAGCAGTCCCACGACGGTGATCAGGTCGGCGACCGGGTCCAGCGGCGAGCCGGTGGCCACCAGCGGCGCGGTGGCGACGATGACCAGCGTGGTGGCGGCCACCGCGGCCGGGGCCGCGGCGAACACCCAGGTGGTTCCGAGCGGCTTGAGTACCTGCTTGCCCAGCAGCTTGCGGGTGTCGCGCCACGGTTGCAGAATTCCCGCGCCGGCGCGGCCCTCGGCTCGCGCCCGGACCTGTCGCATCAGGCCGATCACCAGCGGGGCGCCGAGGATGACGCCGGCGACCTGCACGAAACCGGCTAGGTAAGCCATCGCGTTCATCGGGCCACCAGCAGGGCGATCAGCACACCGACGGCGCCGTAGGCCAGGTACAGGTGCACGCTTCCGGTGTGGGCGCGGCGGACCAGCTGCGCTGCCGCGGCGATGGCGCGCAGCACCGGGGCATACCAGCGGTCCTCGATGACGTCGGCGACGCGTGCCCGATAGGCGATCCGCTCCACCACATAACTCGATGACGCTTGGCCAGACGCGGCCTGGCGGGTCACCTCGACGTCGGTGTCGGTGCGGAGCACGTCGTCGAAGACCTGCTGCAGCGGCTGGGCGAACGACGTCGCGGTGTACTGCATGCGGGGGCTCAGTTCCTCAGCGCCGCAGGCCCACAACGGCACCGTGGCCGGGCTGGGACGCCGGCTTGCGCGCCAGCGCGAACCGATCAGCACCACCAGCACGGCGGCGGCCACCACAGCGGCCAGCAGACCGGGGGACATCGAACCGTGCAGGCCCGGAATGCGCAGGAACACCCCGAGAGTGGGGGCGTCCCCGGAGATCGGCAGGGTGTCGAGCACCCGGCTGAGCATGGGCGCCACGGCGCCCGGGGCCAAGGCCAGCACCAGGCAGGCCAGCGCGGGCAGTGCCATCGCGGCGATCATCGTGCGGGGCGCCTCGTGCGCGGCCGCTGCGGCATCCGAGCGCGGACGCGCCAGGAAGCCGATTCCGAACGCCTTCACCATGGCGGCCACCCCCAATCCTGCGGTCAGGGCCACCGCGGCCACCGCCAGCGGTGTCAGCAGCGCGATGGTGGCGTCATGGTCGGGCCGGGCGTTCATCAGAGACTGCAGGAGCAGCCACTCGCTGGCGAAAGCCGCGCCCAGTGGCAGTCCGGCGGCGCCGAGCGCAGCCACACCGAAAAGCACAGTGGTGACCGGCATTCGGCGAGCTAGGCCGCCGAGCCGGTCCAGATCGCGCAATCCGGTGGCGGCCAGCACCGACCCGGCGGCGAAGAAACCCAGGCTCTTGAACGCGCTGTGGGCGGTCAGGTGCAGCAATGCCGCAGTCATGGCGACAGCCGCCGCCTGGCGGGATCCCGAGCCTGACAGCAACATGGCCGTACCCAGCGCCAGGGTGATCAGCCCGATGTTCTCGGTCGTCGAATAGGCAAGCAGCCGTTTGAGATCGGTCGCCACCGATGCCTGCAGCACCCCGTACACCGCGGACACACCGCCGATGATCAGGAGCGTCAAGGCCCACCACCGCGGGCCGGGGCCCAGCAGCTGCAGGTCGATCCGGATGATCCCGTAGATGCCGAGGTTCACCATGGCGCCGGACAGCAACGCCGAGATCGGACTCGGTGCCTCCGGATGTGCGCGGGGCAGCCACGCGTGCAGCGGCAGCAGGCCGGCCTTGGAACCGAAACCGATCAGGGTCAATACGAAGACGGTGTTGCGCACGCCGTCCGGCAGCGCGCCGATACCCGCGAAGTCATCGCCGGCGGTGGCCGCCAGCACCACCATCCCCAGCATCAGTGTCACGAAGCCCAGCTGCGTCATCACCGCGTAGACCAGGGCGGCTGAGCGCACCTCGCTGCGCTGTTGATCGGTGAGCACCAGTACCAGCGAGGTCAACGCCATCAGTTCCCACGCGAACAGGAACGTGGTGACCGACCCGGCCGCCGGAACCGCCAGGAGGGCGAGCACGAACAGGGGCAGTGTCACCAGCGGGACCGCGCCGAAGTTCTCGTGGCGCGCGTAGCCGATCCAGTACAGGCCGGCCGCGACGGCCACCGCGCCGGTCAGCACCATGAAGAAACCACCGACCGGTTCGACGCGCAGCTGCATGCCCAGCAGCGGAATCAGCCAGCTGAGCCGGATTGCGGGCAGGGTGCCGAACAGGCCGGCCAGGCCCACGCCGATCCCGGCCGAGCCGATCCCGGCCGTCGCCGCACCGCTGAGTAGGGAGCCGAGCCCCTCGCGGCGCAAGGATTCCGGGGGAGTGACGGCCAGCGTGCTCACTTGCCGGTCACCGACCGAAGTGCGGCGAGGATCTGCTCGGGAGTGGGCGGGCAGCCGGGGATCTCGACGTCCACCGGGACGACATCGCCGACGGCGCCGACGGTTCCGTATGCCTGCGCGAACACGCCCCGGTTGAGCGCGCAGTCACCGCAGGCGATCACACGCCGGGGCTGGGGGGTGGCCTCGACGGTGTTGCGCAGCGGCTCGGCCATGTTGCGGGTGACCACGCCGGTGACCAGCAGGGCATCCGCGTGGCGCGGGGATGCGACGAGCCGGGCGCCGAACCGTTCGGCGTCATACACCGGGCCGAAGGCCCCGCCGATCTCGATCTCGCAACCGTTGCACGATCCGGCGTCGACATGGCGGATCTGCACCGATCCGCGCTCCAGTGGGGCGGCCGCGGGCTCGGGCCGGGGTCCAGCCGGCTCGGTGACGCGGCCTAGCGACAGGATCCTGGTCAGCCAGCTCATTGCTCGGCCCGCAGGTTGTCGAGGATCGCAGCCTGCTCGGTGAGCAGGCCGGCGAGTGCTTTGCGGGCCACCGCGAGCAGCTCGGCGATCACCGGTGAAGCGATCGAATACATCACCGTGTTGCCCTCCTTAGTCGCCATCACGACACCCGCGCGCCGCAGCACGCCCAGCTGCTGAGAGAGGTTGGAGGCCTCCAACCCGACCTCGGGCAGCAGCTCGCTGACCGTGCGGTCGTGTTCGGCCAGCAGTTCGAGCACCCGAATCCGTGCCGGGTGTCCAAGAGTCTTGAACAGCTCGGCCTTCACCTGGTGTAGCGAGTTCGGCATCGACCGACCCTAACAAGGAATTCATCAATTGAAGATATTTTCATAGGTTGCGGGGGTTCGCCACTCGAAGCGGACATTCGAGGCGGCCACCCCCCGGGGGCTGTTTGACCAGCCCGATAGGGCAGGATGACAATGCCGTCGCGGACGATTTTCGCGATGGCGCTGTCATGCGCGGACCCCGAGGAGCCAGATGACGGAGCCGACGAGTACCGACCGGATAGATCCGACCGGTCGACCCCACTACTCCCGGGTGTTGCTCAAACTGGGCGGCGAGATGTTCGGCGGCGGCCAGGTCGGACTGGACCCCGATGTCGTCGCCCAGGTAGCCCGCCAGATCGCCGAGGTGGTCCGTGACGGGGTGCAGGTGGCCGTGGTGATCGGCGGCGGCAACTTCTTCCGTGGCGCCCAGCTGCAGGAGCGCGGCATGGACCGGATGCGCTCGGACTACATGGGCATGCTCGGCACCGTGATGAACAGCCTTGCGCTGCAAGACTTCCTGGTGAAGGAAGGCATCGACACCCGGGTCCAGACCGCGATCACCATGGGTCAGGTCGCCGAACCGTACATCCCGCTGCGGGCGCAGCGGCACCTGGAGAAGGGCCGGGTGGTGATCTTCGGTGCGGGCATGGGGCTTCCGTACTTCTCCACCGACACCACCGCGGCCCAGCGCGCGCTGGAGATCGGCGCTCAGGTGGTGCTGATGGCCAAGGCCGTCGACGGAATCTTCACCGCGGACCCACGGGTCGACCCGGACGCCGAACTGCTCACCTCGATCAGCCATCGCCAGGTCATCGATCGTGGGCTGAAGGTGGCCGATGCCACCGCGTTCAGCCTGTGCATGGACAATGGCATGCCGATCCTGGTGTTCAACCTGCTGGTGTCCGGGAATATCGCGCGGGCGGTCGCGGGTGAGAAGATCGGGACACTGGTCACCACCTAAAAAAGGGGAGAGGCGCACATGATCGACGAGGCTCTCTTCGATGCCGAAGAGAAGATGGACAAGGCCGTGGCGGTGGCCCGCGACGACCTGGCGACCATCCGCACCGGCCGGGCCAACCCGGGCATGTTCTCGCGGATCGCCATCGACTACTACGGGTCGATGACGCCGATCACCCAACTGTGCAGCATCAATGTTCCCGAGGCGCGGATGGTGGTGATCAAGCCCTACGAGGCGTCCCAGCTCGGCGCCATCGAGACCGCGATCCGCAACTCGGACCTGGGCCTGAACCCCAGCAACGACGGTTCGCTGATCCGGGTGGCGGTACCGCAGCTCACCGAGGAGCGGCGCAAGGACCTGGTCAAGCAGGCCAAGGGCAAGGGCGAGGACGCCAAGGTCGCGGTGCGCAACATCCGCCGTAAGGCGATGGAGGAGCTGCACCGTATCCGCAAAGACGGCGACGCCGGTGAGGACGAGGTCGGCCGGGCGGAGAAGGACCTGGACAAGTCCACGGCGCAGTACGTGACCCAGATCGACGACCTGGTCAAGCACAAAGAAGGCGAGCTGCTGGAGGTCTAGCGGCCGTTCAGCAGACAAAATCAGTGGCAGACAAGGACACCGGCGTAAGCGCCGCGGCTCCGCAGCCGAAGCAATCGCGAGCCGGACGCAACCTCCCGGCCGCGATCGTCGTCGGTGTCGCGCTCGCCGGGCTCTTGGTCTACACGCTGCTGTTCGCCCCGCGCTTCTGGGTGTTGCTTCTGGCCGTGGCCACTCCGGTCGCCACCCACGAGGTGACCCGCCGACTGCGGGAGGTCGGCTACGACGTGCCGTTCATCCCGCTGGCCCTCGGCGGCCAGGCGATGCTGTGGCTGTCGCTGCCGTTCGGGGCCAGGGGAGTGCTGGGCGCGTTCGGCGCGACAGTGGTGATCTCCATGATGTGGCGGCTGGTCGACCAGGGGCTGCACCGCGCCCCGGTCAACTACCTGCGGGACATGTCCGCGATGATCCTGATCGCGGTCTGGGTGCCGCTGTGTATGAGCTTCGCGGCCCTGCTGGTCTTTCGCGACGACGGCCCCGGCCGGGTGCTGTGCCTGCTGTTCCCGGTGGTCTTCTCCGACATCGGCGGGTACGCGGTCGGTGTGTTGTTCGGCAAGCACCCGATGGCGCCGGCGATCAGCCCGAAGAAGTCCTGGGAGGGTTTCGCCGGATCACTGGTGCTCGGTGTGGCCGCGGCGGTGTTCGCGGTGACGGTGTTCCTCGACCGGCCATGGTGGGTGGGGTTGCCGCTGGGGCTGTTGCTGGTGCTCACCGGTGTTTTCGGCGACCTGATCGAATCCCAGGTCAAGCGTGATCTGGGTATCAAGGACATGGGCCGGCTGCTGCCCGGCCACGGCGGGATCATGGATCGGCTCGACGCGCTGCTGCCGTCGGCAGTGGTGACCTGGATCGTGCTGACCGTGCTGCCCTGAATCACCGGCATACTGGAACGGATCATGACGCAACAGCTGGTGTTCACCGCACCGCGGCGGGCACTTCCGCCGCGGCATCTGGCCGACCTCGACGCCGACGGCGTGGTGTCCGCGGTCGCCGAGCTGGGGCTGCCTGCCTTTCGGGCCAAACAGCTGGCGAACCAGTACTACGGTCGGCTGATCGCGGACCCGCAGCAGATGACCGACCTGCCGGCCGCGGTGCGCGCCACGGTCGCCGACGCACTGTTCCCGACCCTGCTCACCGCGTCCAGTGAGATCGAATGCGACGCCGGTGAGACCCGCAAGACGCTGTGGCGGGCGCACGACCACACCAAGTTCGAGTCGGTGCTGATGCGCTACCCGCGCCGCAACACCGTCTGCATCTCCTCGCAGGCCGGCTGCGGCATGGCCTGTCCGTTCTGCGCTACCGGCCAGGCCGGCCTGACCCGCAACCTGTCCACCGCCGAGATCCTCGAGCAGGTGCGGGCCGCGGCGGTGGAGTTGCGGGATCGGGATCAGGGCCGGCTGTCCAACATCGTGTTCATGGGCATGGGCGAGCCGCTGGCGAACTATGCCCGGGTGGTGGCCGCCGTCCAGCGCATCACAGCCCCGCCGCCGCACGGGTTCGGCATCTCGGCGCGGTCGGTGACGGTGTCGACGGTCGGGTTGGCTCCGGCGATCCGCAAGCTCGCCGACGAGCGCCTCGGGGTGACGTTGGCGCTGTCGCTGCACACTCCCGATGACGAACTGCGCGACACGTTGGTCCCGGTCAACAACCGGTGGAAGGTCGGCGAAGCGCTTGACGCCGCGCGCTACTACGCCGACGTGACGGGCCGGCGGGTGTCAGTGGAATACGCACTCATCCGCGACGTCAACGACCAGCCCTGGCGGGCGGACCTTTTGGGCAAGAAGCTGCACAACGCGTTGGGACCGCTGGTGCACGTCAATCTGATTCCGCTCAACCCGACACCGGGCAGCGACTGGGACGCCAGCCCCAAACCGGTGGAGCGGGAGTTCGTCCGCCGGGTGCGGGCCCAGGGCGTGGAATGTACGGTGCGTGACACCCGTGGGCGTGAGATCGCCGCCGCTTGCGGCCAGCTGGCGGCGGAAAGCGACTAGCGCTTAGCGCAGCCAGCCGCGCTTGCGGCCGATCATGTCGCGGAGCACGACGACCAACGTCAGCACCGCGAACGCCACCACGAAGTAGTCCTCGACGTGGCCGATGTGATTGCCGTGCAGCATCAGCAGCAGGAATCCGACGATGCCCAGCCCGACGAAATGCCAGGTGCGGTAGTTGATCTCGCTCCAACCCCATCCCACGGACGGCACATCGGCGGGGTCAACTCCGGTGCGGCGCTCCACCTCGGTACCGGCCACTTCGACTCCTTAGGTTCGCAGCTAGTTCGCATCATTCTGGCATACCGCCGGTGGTCAGCCGATTTCGAATGTCCGGTAGGCGGCGGGGCCGACGATCGCGGCCAGGCTATCCGGCGTCCACTGCTGCTGTCCGTCGAGCAACATTCGTGCGGCGGCTTCGCAGATCGCGAGGAACACCTCGGTGAGCGCCACCAGGGTGTGAGCGGACTGGGCCCGGTGCTCCAGCAGTGGCCGCATCACCGTGCCCACCCGCTCGGTGAGCCTGGCCCGGCCCGAGCCGACGGCGGCGGCCAGTATCGGATCCTGGTCGGCGGTGAAGATGATCCGCCAGGACGCCGGCCGCTCACGCACGGTGGACAGAAAGGCGCGGAATCCTGCGACGAACCGGTCCTCGACGCTGCTGGCCCGCTGCGGCGGCAGTGCCCCGAGCAGGCTGGTCAGCATCAGCTCGGTCTCCCGGTCGAGCAGCGCGGCCAGAACCTCGCCCCGGCCGTCGTAGCAGGCGTACACCACCGGGCGGGTGACTCCGATGCGCTCGGCGATGGCCTTCATGGTCACTCCGGCGACGCCGTGCTCGGCGGCGATCTGCAGGGCGGCGTCCAGCACCTGCGGCCGACGTCGCTCGGGGCCGAGATGCTCGGCGCGGGACCGGTTCGCGGCTGGTTCCGGCACCGGCTCAGCGTAATTGGATGTCGGCGATGATCAGCACCGGCCAGGCCACGATCTCCCCGAGAACGGAGAACACCTTGTCCAGTCCGCGGACGTCGTGAAGGTGCTGGTAGTGGCTGCCGGCCCAGAACAGTCCGATCACCAGGTAGGCGCCGAGCAGCGCCGACCCCATGAAACCGAGGAAGAAGAGCTGGCGGATGCTGAGCCGGCGGTCGAGGAAGCGCTGCACGCCCTCGAGGTTCATCGGATGCTCCCCAGGATCGGCTGGGACTCGATGAGCCCCTCGTCGCTGGGCGCCCGGCCTTCACCGAAGACCCGATGCGCCTGCTTGGCCCGGAATTCCAGATGGGCCTGCGCCGGGACGGCGTAGCCGTAGCGCTTCTGGGCCTCCCGCGGAGTCGTGGTGACCGGGTTCACCGGCCGGATCGAGCGCAACACCCGGGTGCCGATCGGAAGCGTCATCGGCGAGATCAGCCGCAGCAGCATCAGCTGCACGCGGGGACTCAGGCTCAGCAGGGTGAACGCGGCACTCAGCGGCGGCACGATCAGTGCGTCGAGCACCCGGGAGGTGCCCACCCCGCCGAGCTCGCGCATCCAGCGGGGCATGGTCGCCAGGGTGCCGCGACGCAGGAACGCGGTGACGATCAACATGGCCGGCCACAGCGGCTTCGGCAGCGTTGGCGGCAGGATCACCTCGGCGCGCAGCAGGTGTGCCATCGCGCGCCGGGCGATGTCGGAGTTGATCAGCTGCGGGCGCATCTGCTCGAAGTACGCCTGGACGCCCGCCCGGGTGCGCGGTACGTCGGCCGGGTCGAGCGTCTGCAGTTCGGCCGCCTTGGCGCAGTCGGCCCAGTACGACGCCTCGTCGTCCGCCGACAGCCGTCCGGGCCCGTACTTCTCGTAGGCGTACAGGATCGAGTGCCAGGCCGTGAGGTGGATCCACATCTGGGATGCCGGGTCATTGGCGTCGTAGTGCGCGCCGGTGACCGGGTCCACGCCGATGGCCTTGGAATGGATCCGGACCAGCATGTCGGCCGCCTCGACGGTGGTGCGGCTCTCGCCGAAGGCCACCATCGCGAAGTAGCGCAGGGTGCGGTCGTAGCGGGTCCGCGGTCGGTCGTAGATCGCCTGGGTGGCATCGACGGAGGCGACCAGTCCGGGGTCGAGTTCCTCGATGACCACCGCGCGCTGGAACCCGATCGACAGTGAGGTCGGGTAGCTCCAGACCTTCCAGGTCGCCGAGTCGGGGCCGAAGAAGCCGTAATCCTCGGCTGGCTCGGCGTCGGGTAGGGACAGCCACGTGCGCAGAGTGCTCATTTTGTCTGCCTTTCGCCATGTCCTGGCTCGTTCTTTGATTCCCGGCTCGATGTTTTTCCTACACTGTGTAGGATTCTGCACGGGGCCACCGGGAGCGTCAAGGGGTTGCGGGTTGGCGTTCCCGGATTACGGTGGGCGCCATGGCCTCCGATGCCGACGAGGCGGTGCGGGTCTGGGATTTTGCTGCTGCGCCGCCGCACACCGCGCCGGGCGTGAGCTCGATCGTGGGCTACCGCGCGCTGCAGGTGCCCGAGGCCGTGCACCGGGGGATGCCGTCGTCGACGCTGACGTTCATCGTCAGCCTGGACGACGGGGTGGAAGCCGCCGACACCGCCGAGGCGCTCCCGGCGACCCGGCCGAATCCGATCATCCTGGGCGGCCTGCACGTGCTGGCCAGCCACGTGCGGCAGCGGCGGGGCCAGGCCGGCGTGCAGCTCGCGGTGCACCCGCTGGCGTCGCGGGCACTGTTCGGGATGCCCAGCGCCGAGCTGAGCGTCACCGACTTCGACGCCCGGCCGGTGCTCGGCCGCTGGTCGGTGGAGTTGCACGAGCGCCTGACTGAAACGCCGGGGTGGACGGACGCCTTCGAGCTGGTCGCGCAATACCTCGCCGACGCTCGGCGGCGACGCGACGGCGCCGGGGTGCGCCCGGAGGTGGCCCACGCCTGGCATCTGCTGCACCGCAGTCGGGGCACCGCGTCCGTGGCGCACGTTGCCGAGCGGGTCGGGCTGAGCCAGCGTCACCTGAACACGCTGTTCCGCCGCGAGGTGGGCCGCACCCCGAAGACGGTGGGCATGCTGATGCGCTTCGAGCACACCACCGGTCGGATCGCCGCCGACGTCCGCCGTTGTGGCCGTGTCGATCTCGCGCAGATCGCTGCTGAGACCGGCTACTGCGACCAGGCACACCTGACCCGCGAGTTCGTCCGGTTCGCCGGCACCTCCCCTCGGGCCTGGCTGGCCGAAGAGTTCCAAAACATCCAAGACGGCGGCCACACCGACCGGTCACAGTGGGGTGATGACACAGCAGAATCCGACCGTCTGGGTGACCCTGCAAGCCCATGACCCGCTGGAACTGATCGATTACTACGTCGACACCTTCGGCTTCGTCCTGACCGCCCGCCACGGCGGCGACACCGTCAAGCACGCCGAGTTGCTCTGGCCGGAAGGCTCCGGCGGCATCATGCTGGGTGCCCACCAACCCGGAGCCGGCTGGTGTCGCGAACCCGGCACCGCCGGCGCCTACGTCGTCACCGCCGACCCCGACGGCTGCTACGAACGCGTCGTGAGCCGCAAAGCCGACATCGTGCGCCCGCTGGCTGACACCGACTACGGGGCCCGTGAGTTCACCGTCCGCGACCCGGAGGGCAATCTGTGGAACTTCGGCGACTACACCGGGGAACAACGGGACTGATCTCGGGCACAATGATCAGGTGAGTGTGTCTCCGGCGCGCCGGATCAAAGTTCTGCTGCTGGGGTCGACCGGCTCGATCGGAACCCAGGCGTTGCAGGTCATCGCCGCCAACCCGGATCGCTTCGAGGTGGTCGGACTGGCCGCCGGCGGCGGCAACCCACAGCTGCTGGCCGACCAGCGTGCCCAGACCGGGGTCACCAATATCGCCGTCGCCGATGCGCAGGTCGGTGAGATGCTGCAGGCCCCCTATCGCGGACCCGACGCCGTGACCCGGCTGGTGGAGGACACCGACGCCGACGTGGTGCTCAACGCCCTGGTCGGTGCGTTGGGATTGCGGCCCACCCTGGCGGCGCTGGAGACCGGGGCCCGGCTGGCACTGGCCAACAAGGAGTCCCTGATCGCGGGGGGCCCGCTGGTGCTGGCGGCCGCCGATCCGGGCCAGATCGTGCCGGTGGACTCCGAACACTCCGCGCTGGCGCAATGCCTGCGGGGCGGTAGCCCCGACGAGGTCGCCAAACTGGTGCTGACCGCGTCCGGCGGGCCGTTCCGCGGCTGGAGCGCCGCGGATCTGCAGAACGTCACGCCCGAGCAGGCGGGGGCGCATCCGACCTGGTCGATGGGGCCGATGAACACCCTGAACTCGGCGTCGCTGGTCAACAAGGGCCTCGAACTCATCGAAACCCACCTGCTGTTCGGCGTCCCGTACGACCGCATCGACGTCGTGGTGCACCCGCAGTCGATCGTGCATTCCATGGTCACCTTCACCGACGGATCGACGATCGCCCAGGCCAGCCCGCCCGACATGCGGTTGCCGATCGCGCTGGCGTTGGGCTGGCCGGCCCGGGTGCCGGGTGCGGCCGCGGCCTGCGACTTCACCACCGCCTCGACCTGGGAGTTCGAGCCGCTGGACAACGAGGTGTTCCCCGCGGTGGACCTGGCTCGGCGCGCCGGCGAGACCGGCGGCTGTATGACCGCGGTCTACAACGCCGCCAATGAGGAAGCGGCAGAAGCGTTCCTTTCGGGCCGGATCGGCTTCCCGGCGATTGTGGACACCATCGCCGGTGTGCTGGACGCCGCAGACCAATGGGCCGCACAACCCGCTACCGTGGACGAGGTACTCGATGCACAGCGGTGGGCCCGGGAACGGGCGGCGCGTGCCGTCGATGCGACAGCTACGAGAAAGGTCGGAAGCTCCCGATGATGTTCGCGGTCGGCATCGCGTTGTTCGCGCTGGCCATCCTGGTGTCGGTGGCACTGCATGAATGCGGCCACATGTGGGTGGCTCGGGCCACCGGAATGAAGGTGCGCCGCTACTTCGTCGGCTTCGGCACCACGCTGTGGTCGACGCGCCGCGGCGAGACCGAGTACGGCCTGAAGGCGATCCCCGCCGGCGGGTTCTGCGACATCGCCGGCATGACCTCGGTGGAGGAACTGGAGCCCGACGAGGTCGACCGCGCGATGTACAAGCAGAAGACCTGGAAACGGGTGGCGGTGTTGTTCGCCGGCCCCGGCATGAACTTCATCATCGGCCTGGTGCTGGTCTATTCGATCGGCGTGATCTGGGGCCTGCCCAACCTGCACGCCCCGACCACCGCGGTTATCGGTCAAACCGCTTGTGTGGCACCGGAAGTCGTCAAGGGTGAGTTGGGCGCCTGCACGGGTCCCGGCCCCGCGGCGCTGGCCGGTATCCAGGCCGGCGACGTGGTGGTCAAGGTCGGCGACACCCCGGTGGCGACCTTCGAGGAGATGGCCGCCGCGGTGCGCAAGCAGCACGGCGTGACCCCGATTGTCGTGGAACGCGACGGCACCACGCTGACCAAGAACGTCGACGTGACCCCGACCCAGCGCTGGATCGCCGAAGACCGCGACAGCCAGGCCGTGCCCAGCACCGTCGGCGCGATCGGTGTGGGGGCCGCCCAGTTCGGGCCCACCCAGTACAACCCGATCACCGCGATTCCGGCCACCTTCACATTCAGCGGCGACCTGTCGGTACTGCTGGGCAAGTCCCTGGCCAACATCCCGTCGAAGGTCGGTGCGCTGGTGCACGCCATCGGCAACCCGAGCGGACCGCGCGATCCGGAGACCCCGATCAGCGTGGTCGGTGCCTCGATCATCGGCGGCGATACGGTCGATCACGGTGTGTGGGTGGCGTTCTGGTTCTTTCTCGCGCAGCTGAACTTCATCCTGGGTGTGCTGAACCTGGTGCCGCTGCTGCCGTTCGACGGCGGGCACATCGCGATCGCGCTGTATGAAAAGCTCCGAAATCTGGTTCGGTCGGCCCGCGGGAAGGTCGCCGCGGCGCCGGTCAATTATCTGAAGCTGATGCCGGCCACCTACGTGGTCTTGGTGGTGGTGGTCGGCTACATGCTGTTGACCGTGACCGCGGACTTGGTCAATCCGATCAGACTGTTTTGACAGGAGACCCCTCATGAGCGTCGGCCTAGGTATGCCGAAACTCCCGGCGCCCACGCTGGCGCCGCGCCGCAAGACGCGCCAGTTGATGGTCGGCGGCGTCGGGGTGGGCAGCGACCATCCGGTGTCGGTGCAATCGATGTGCACCACCAAGACTCACGACATCGACGCAACACTCCAGCAGATCGCCGCGCTGACCACGGCCGGCTGCAACATCGTGCGGGTGGCCTGCCCGCGTCAGGAAGACGCCGACGCGCTGGCGACCATCGCCAAGAAGAGCAAGATCCCGGTCATCGCCGACATCCACTTCCAGCCCAAGTACATCTTCGCCGCGATCGATGCCGGATGCGCCGCTGTGCGGGTCAACCCGGGCAACATCAAGGAATTCGACGGCCGGGTGGGCGAAGTCGCCAAGGCCGCCGGCGCCGCCGGTGTCCCGATCCGGATCGGCGTCAACGCCGGTTCGCTGGACCAGCGCTTCATGGCCAAGTACGGCAAAGCCACCCCGGAAGCGCTGGTGGAGTCCGCGCTCTGGGAGGCGTCGCTGTTCGAGGAGCACGGCTTCGGCGACATCAAGATCAGCGTCAAGCATAACGACCCGGTAGTGATGGTGGCCGCCTACGAGCTGCTGGCAGCGCAGTGCGACTACCCGCTGCACCTGGGCGTCACCGAGGCAGGCCCGGCATTCCAGGGCACCATCAAGTCGGCCGTGGCATTCGGGGCGCTGCTGTCCCGCGGCATCGGCGACACCATCCGGGTGTCGCTGTCGGCGCCGCCGGTGGAAGAGGTCAAGGTCGGCAACCAGATCCTGGAATCGCTGAACCTGCGGCCGCGGGGGCTGGAGATCGTCTCGTGTCCGTCGTGCGGGCGGGCCCAGGTCGACGTCTACACGCTGGCCAACGAGGTCAGCGCCGGCCTGGAAGGGCTCGACGTCCCGCTGCGCGTCGCGGTGATGGGCTGTGTGGTCAATGGGCCCGGCGAGGCGCGTGAGGCGGATCTGGGTGTGGCGTCTGGCAACGGCAAGGGCCAGATCTTCGTCAAGGGCCAGGTGATCAAGACGGTGCCCGAGGCGCAGATCGTCGAGACCCTGATCGAGGAGGCGTTGCGGCTTGCGGCCGAAATGGGAGCGATGGGTGAGGGATCTTCCGGCGGTTCGCCGACTGTCGCCGTAAGCTGAGCGCAGCCGCTTCGCCGCCCGCGTCGGCCTTTTTCGTTCGCCAGAAGGAGTCACTATGTCGGCTCCGCCGGATCTTCGCCTCGATCAGAGACGCGTGTCGGTGGCGCGCGACCCCACGGCGATCTGGCGAGTGCTCGACGCGGATCCGGTCGGCTCCTGCATGGTCGCCGCGCGGGTGGCCGACTACGGTGTCGATCCCCGGTCGATCGGCGGCGAACTGTGGACGCGCGGCGGCGTGGACGAATCGCTCTGCTACGCCGGGGCGAACCTCATCCCGCTGCGCGGGGCGCCGGCTGACCTGACCGCCTTCGCCGATCAGGCGGTGAGCGTCATCCGCCGCTGTTCGTCCCTGGTCGGCCGGGCGGAATTGGTGTTGCCGATGTGGCAGCGGATCGCCGATGTCTGGGGGCCGGCCCGTGACGTGCGCGAGAACCAGCCGCTGATGGCGTTGCGCACGATGCCCGACTGTCCGATGGACACCGAGGTCCGCCAGGTCCGGCCCGACGAGCTCGACGCCTATCTGGTGGCCGCCGTCGACATGTTCATTGGTGAGGTCGGGGTGGATCCGCGGGTTGGCGACGGCGGCCGTGCCTACCGTCGGCGGGTGTCCAACCTGATCGCGGCGGGCCGGGCGTGGGCGCGCTTCGATCGTGGCGAGGTGATCTTCAAGGCCGAGGTGGGTGCCCAGTCGCCGACGGTGAGCCAGATTCAGGGCGTCTGGGTGCATCCGGACCGACGCGGCCACGGGCTGGGCACCGGCGGCACCGCGATGCTGGCCGCCGTGATCATCGGCACCGGGCGCATCGCCAGCCTGTACGTCAACGACTTCAACGGGGTGGCCCGAGCCACCTACGAGCGGGTGGGCTTCACCCAGACCGGCACTTTCGCGACGGTACTGCTCGACTGAGGGCCCGACGGGTGCCGCCCACCGGACCGAGCGTGCACTGAGGGCGAACGATCTCGCGATTTCTCGCGCTGAGTACACGTTCGTTGCGGATCATGCCGGCGAAGGACCCTGCCACCGCCGGCCGAAGACGTAACGGTGTGGTCTCGGTGCGCCTCCACCCGTGTAACGGGCCCAGCTCCTAACATCAGCCTCAATGACAACATCAACCTCATTGGTCACACGTGTCACGGGTGTTGTGACGGTGCTGCTGACGGCGGCCGGCATGGCCGCCTGCACCCCCCGCCCGGACGGTCCCGGTCCCGTCGCCGAGCGGTTCTTCGCGGCACTGGCCACCGGTGACACCGCCGCCGCCGCCGAACTCAGCGACGATCCCTCCACGGCGCGCAGTGCACTCAACGCGGCGTGGGCCGGCTTGCAGGCCGAACACCTCGATGCCCAGGTTCTCGGCTCGCGCTACAACGACGACACCGGGACGGTGTCCTACCGCTACACCTGGCAGCTGCCGAAGAACCGGAACTGGTCCTACGACGGTCAGCTCAAGATGGTCCGCAGCGAAGGGCACTGGGCGGTCCGTTGGACGGCCACCGGCCTGCACCCCAGGCTGGGGGAGCACCAGACCTTCGCGTTACGCGCTGATCCGCCGCGGCGCGCTTCGGTCAACGAGATCGGCGGCACCGACGTGCTGGTGCCCGGGTACGTCTACCACTACCAACTCGACGCCAGTCGCGCAGGACAGAACCTGATGCGTACCGCGCGCGCGGTGATCGAGGTGCTGCACCCGTTCGACGACACCCTGGGCGACCCGCAACGACTCGCCGAGCAGGCCAGCTCCTCGGTGACCCCAATGGACCTGATCACACTGCGCAAAAGCGACCACGATCGCGTCGAAGCCGCCATCGGGCAGCTGCCGGGCGTGGTGGTCACTCCACACGCGGACCTGCTGCCCACCGATGACAGATTCGCGCCGATGCTGATCGGCGAGGTCAAGAAGGCTGTGTCGGAGCAACTCCAAGGTGAGGCGGGCTGGCGTGTCGCCAGCGTCAACCAGAACGGTGTCGACGTCGCCGTGCTGCACGAGGTCGACCCCTCACCGGCACCGTCGGTGACCATCAGCCTGGACCGAGCGGTGCAGCGCGCCGCCCAGAACGCGGTCAACACCCGCGGTGACAAGGCGATGATGGTGGTCATCAAGCCGTCGACCGGTGAGCTGCTGGCCGTCGCGCAGAGTGCCGCCGCCGACGCCGACGGCCTGGTCGCCACCACCGGCCTGTATCCGCCCGGCTCGACGTTCAAGATGGTCACCGCGGGTGCGGCGATCGAACGGGACATGGTCACCCCGAATTCGATGGTCGGCTGTCCCGGCGAACTCGACATCGGCCACCGCACGATTCCCAACTACGGCGGGTTCGACCTCGGCCTGGTGTCGATGTCGCGGGCGTTCGCCAATTCGTGCAACACGACATTCGCCGAACTCGCCAGCAGGATGCCGCCCCGGGCGCTGTCACAGGCGGCCACCCGCTACGGGATCGGGGTGGACTACCTGGTGGACGGCATCACCACCGTCACCGGATCGGTGCCGCCAACCGTGGACCTGGCCGAACGCACCGAGGACGGATTCGGCCAGGGCAAGGTGCTGGCAAGCCCGTTCGGCCTCGCGCTCGCCGCGGCCACGGTGGCCGCCGGCAAGACACCGGTACCCCGGTTGCTCGAGGGCCGGCCGACCGTGGTCACCGGCCCGGCGGCCCCGCCGGTCAGCGAGGAGATGCTCGACGGCCTGCGCCAGATGATGCGCCTGGTGGTGACCGACGGCACCGCGCGGGCCCTCGCCGGCTGCGGACCGGTGTTCGGCAAGACCGGTGAGGCCGAGTTCAGCGGCGGATCGCATTCCTGGTTCGCCGGTTACCGGGGCGACATGGCCTTCGCCTCGCTGATCGTCGGCGGTGGCAGCTCGGAGTACGCCGTCCGGATGACCAAGGTCATGTTCGACTCGCTGCCGGACAACTTCCTGCTCTGAGGCGCCGATCGGCCGGTAGCGGTAAGTTGGAATGCCATGACGGGGCTCGATGACGACGTGCTGGCCGAGCTCCGGGTCTCGGATGCGGACCGCAACGGCACCCTGCGCCGCCTGCACAACGCCGTCTCGCTCGGGCTGATCGACATCGGCGAGTTCGAGGAGCGCGCCACGCAGGTGTCGCAGGCCAGGATGCGCTCAGAACTCGACACTCTGATCGGTGACCTGCCCGGGCCGCGCGCCATCGTCACCTCGGCCGCCGACCGGGTCGAGCTGCGCGGCTGGGCCGGTTCACTCAAACGCCATGGCGAATGGATCGTGCCGACCCGGCTGGCACTGATTCGACGCCTGGGGTCGGTCGACCTCGACCTCACCAGGGCGCGCTTCGCCGGGCCGGTCGTCGTCATCGAACTCGACATGCGGTTCGGGTCGGTCGACATCCGGCTGCCCGACGGCGCCAGCGCCTCGATCGACGACGTCGAGGTCTACGGCGGCAGCGCCAAAGACCGCCGCAGGGACGCTCCGGCCGAAGGCAACCCGCATGTGGTGCTGACCGGACGCGTGATGTGCGGGTCGGTGGACATCAGAGGCCCGCGGCGCAAGCTGCGCTGGCGGCGCTGACCAGCTCAGTTAAGCTGGCCAGATGCCCGTTCGTGCCCCACTTTCCCCCGGCGTGGTGTCGCCGACGCTTCTGGTGCCCCGCGCGATTCCGCGCCCCGAATACGTCGGCAGGTCAACTGCTGCCGAGGGCAGTGAGCCGTGGGTGCAGACACCCGAGGTGATCGAGAAGATGCGGGTCGCGGGCCGGATCGCGGCGGGCGCGCTGGCCGAGGCCGGCAAGGCTGTCGCGCCCGGAGTGACCACCGACGCGCTCGACCGCATCGCGCATGAGTACATGGTCGACCACGGCGCCTACCCCTCCACGCTGGGCTACAAGGGCTTTCCCAAGTCATGCTGCACCTCGCTCAACGAGGTCATCTGCCACGGAATCCCGGACTCGACGGTGATCGCCGACGGCGACATCGTCAACATCGACGTCACCGCCTATTTCGACGGCGTGCACGGCGACACCAATGCGACGTTCCTGGCCGGCGATGTCTCCGAGGAGCACCGGCTGCTGGTCGAACGGACCCAGGAGGCGACGGCGCGCGCCATCAAGGCGGTCAAACCGGGGCGCGCGCTGTCGGTGATCGGACGGGTCATCGAGGCGTACGCGAATCGGTTCGGCTACAACGTGGTGCGCGACTTCACCGGCCACGGGATCGGCGAGACCTTCCACAACGGCCTGGTGATCCTGCATTACGACCAACCTGAGGTGGACACCGTCATCGAAGCCGGAATGACGTTCACCATCGAGCCGATGATCAACCTCGGCGGCCTGGACTACGGGATCTGGGACGACGACTGGACGGTGGTCACCAGCGACGGACGCTGGACCGCGCAGTTCGAGCACACCCTGGTGGTGACCGACGACGGGGCCGAGATTCTCACGCTTCCGTGATTTCCGGCGTTGCCTGTTGAGCCGCTGAAGGGCCGCCGAAATAGCCCCGTTGAGGCTTCGCTGACTGTAGCCTTGCGCAAATGCCTGGCACGATGATGACCATCGACGGGTTTCCGATCCCGGTCGATGTGAACGGCCCGGAGAACGGGCCCGTCGTTGTCGTGCTTGCGGCGGCGCAACATCCGCTGACCGCCTATGACGCGGTCTGCCAGCGGCTGCACACCGCAACGCTGCGGACCATCGTGATCGGCGCCGACCCGCGGCTGACACCCAAGTCCGTGGTGGGCATCCTCGACTCGCTGGGCGTGCAGTGCGGCGTGCTGGTCGGCGATCGAACCGGCGGGGACAACGCGTGGGAACTCGCGGCGACGCGCCCGGACCGGTTCACCGGCCTGGTGGTGCTCGACCGCGGACATCCCCGGGCGCCGGATCTCAGCGGGGCGATCCGCGACGAACGATGCCCGCCGGTGGAGATCAACACCACCGTTCTGGTCAGTTCTCGGGCCACCGCGGCGGTGGCCGACGCCAGTCAGCGCTTCATCTACGGCGAACATCGCCTGGTGGTGTTGCCGGGACGGCGCAGCGCCCAGGAGTTCACTGCCCAACTCGCGATGGAGATCGTTTTGCGGGCCAGTACCTGGTAAAGGGCTCTCGGGGGAGAGCGGAATACAAATCGAATAATCAATTGGGGGGTATTGACGTGTTGTCGTGGGGACATTCGATTCCGGGCCTGTTGCGTGAGCGAGCGCAGGAATGGCCGGACCGGCCGGCGTTCACCTTTGTCGACTACGACCTGGATCAGGCGGGCTACGCCGAGACCCTGACCTGGTCGCAGATCGCCTGCCGCACCGAGTCGGTGGCCGTGGAGGTGGCTGCGGTCGCCTCGCCCGGCGACCGGGTCGCGCTGCTCGCGCCGCAGGGTCTGGAGTACATCGCCGGGTTCTTCGGGGCGATGGAGGCCGGCTGCATCGTGGTTCCGTTGCCGGTCCCGCTGTTCGGCAGCCGCGACGAACGGGTCACCGCGGCGCTGAAGGACTGCGCTCCGACCGTAGTGCTCACCACGTCCGCCGTGGTCGGTGACATCCAGGCCTGTATCAGTGCCGTCGGTGGCGCTCCGCCGGCGATCATCGAGGTCGACCTGCTCGACCTCGACTCGCCCTCCGGCTGGGATCGGGCGGGTGCGCTGACCACAAAGACCGCGCTGCTGCAGTACACGTCCGGCTCGACCGGTTCCCCGCGAGGCGTGGTGGTTTCGCACCGCAACGTGTTCGCCAACATCGAGCAGGTGATGGCCGACTACTTCGTCGACGACGGGGGAGCACCGCCGCCGGACACCACGCTGGTTTCCTGGCTGCCGTTCTACCACGACATGGGGCTGCTGCTCGGGGTGATGGGGGCCGTCACCATGGGCCGGCATTCGGTGGTGACGACCCCGATCGCGTTCCTGCAGAAGCCGGCGCGTTGGATACAGCAGCTGGCGACCAACTCGTCGGCGTTCACCGCCGGACCGAACTTCGCGTTCGAACTGGTCGCCCGCCGCACCTCCGATGAGGACATGGCCGGGCTCGACCTCGGGGGCGTGCACACCATCCTGTCCGGCAGTGAGCGCATCCACGCCGCGACGATCCGCCGATTCAACGAACGGTTCGCCCGCTTCAATCTGCCGGCCAACGCGGTGGCGCCGTCCTACGGGTTGGCCGAGGCGATGGTCTACGTGGCTTCGGCGCCGCGCATGAACCGGCCGGTGACGGTCCGACTGGACTACGAGAAGTTGGTGGCCGGCACCGCCGAAGCCGGACCCTTCGGCGCCGACCTGGTCAGCATCGGCGCGCCGCGTGCCTGCACGGTGCGCATCGTCGACCCCGAGACGCGCCTGGAGAACCCGGACGACAAGGTGGGGGAGGTCTGGGTGCACGGGTCCAACGTCGCCAGCGGGTATTGGCATAACCCCGAGGCGACCGAACGCACCTTCGGTGGCCGCATCGAGGCTCCCTCGCCGGGTACGCCCGCGAGTGCGTGGCTGCGTACCGGGGACCTCGGCGTCATTCACGACGGCGAACTGCTGGTCGTCGGCCGTATCAAGGATCTGCTGATCGTGGACGGACGAAACCACTACCCGGACGACATCGAGGCCACCGTGCAGGAGATCACCGGCGGCCGCGTCGCGGCGATCCCGATCACCGGCGACGGCCGAGAGCAACTGGTGGTGGTCGCCGAACTCAAGCCGCGGGGCAGCGCCGAGGAGCAGGCGCAGCGGATCGTGGCCCTGAAACGGGATGTGGCGGCTGCGGTCTCACGCGCGCACGGAGTGCGGGTCTCCGACCTGATGCTGGTGGCGCCGGGCTCGTTGCCGATTACCACCAGCGGCAAGATCCGCCGATCGACCTGTGTCGACTGCTATCGATCGAATCTATTCCAGCGACTAGAGCGCGTCGGCTGACGATAGGCGGGTAGCCTGGCAGCACTTTGATGTCAGGCTTTCCTGCGGCGGTGAAGGAACTCTATGGCCCGGCCCGCGATGCTGTCCCAAGCAGAACTGCAGCAACTGGTCGAGTCGGGCGAGATCGACACCGTCGTGGTGGCCTTCACCGACATGCAGGGCCGGTTGGTCGGTAAGCGGGTCGCCGCCGAGCACTTCCTCGATGAGGTCGTCGGCAATGGCGTGGACTGCTGCAGCTACCTGCTGGCTGTCGACGTCGAGATGAACACCGTGCCCGGCTATCCGATCGCCGATTGGGACACCGGCTACGGGGACCTGGTGCTCAAACCGGATTTCGCGACGCTGCGCCGCGTCCCCTGGCTGCCCGGCACCGCGCAGGTGCTGGCCGACGCGTACCGGCCGGGCGGCGGTCCGGTCGAGGTGGCGCCGCGCCAGATCCTGGCCACCCAGATCGCCCGGCTGGCCCAGCGCGGGCTGGTCGCTTATGCGGCAACGGAACTCGAATTCCTGGTGTTTGACGACAGTTACCGGCAGGCGTGGGCCGGTGGGTACCGCGACCTGACTCCCGGGACCGACTACAACGCCGACTACGGTCTGGTGGCCGGTAGCCGGCTGGAGCCGTTGCTGCGGGACATCCGGCTGGGCATGGCCGGTGCGGGCATGCGCTGCGAAGGCGTCAAAGGGGAGTGCCACACCGGCCAACAGGAGATCACCTTCCGCTATGAAGAGGCGCTGCGGGCCTGCGACAACCACAGCGTCTACAAGAGCGGCGCCAAGGAGATCGCCGACCAGCACGGCAAGAGCATCACGTTCATGGCGAAGTTCGACGAACGCGAAGGCAACAGCTGCCATGTGCATCTGTCGCTGCGCAGTGCCGACGGCACCGCGGTGTTCGCCGACCCGGTCGGACCGCACGGCATGTCGACGTTGTTCCGCAGCTTCCTGGCCGGCCAGCTGGCCACGCTGGCCGAGCTGACGCTGTGCTACGCGCCGAACATCAACTCCTACAAACGGTTTGTCGGTGGCAGCTTCGCCCCCACAGCCATCGGATGGGGCCTGGACAACCGCACCTGCGCGTTGCGGGTGGTCGGCCACGATGACTCTTTGCGGGTGGAGTGCCGGGTACCCGGCGGCGACGTGAACCCCTACCTGGCGGTGGCGGCCCTGATCGCGGCGGGCCTGTACGGCATCGACAACGAGCTGGAACTGGCCGAGCCGGTCTCCGGCGACGCCTACCGTTCCGAGCTGCCGCAGCTGCCGACTACGCTCGCCGAGGCTGCCGACTTGTTCGCCGAATCAGCGTTGGCCCGCAAGGCGTTCGGTGACGACGTCGTCGACCACTACCTGCACAGCGCCCGGGTGGAGTCCGGCGCCTTCAACGCCGCGGTGACCGACTGGGAAAGGGTTCGGGGTTTTGAACGGTTCTGACTCGCACGAACCCGCCCACCCGATCATCGGCTTGACCACCTACCTGGACCGCGCGCAGACCGGCGTCTGGGATGTCCGTGCCGGCCTGCTGCCCGCCCCGTACCTCAACGGCATCACCGCGGCCGGCGGTATCGCGGTGCTGCTGCCGCCCCAGCCGGTCAGTCCCGAGATCGCGGCGCGGGTACTCGACGGGGTCGCCGGACTGGTGCTCACCGGGGGCCGTGACCTCGACCCCGCCGGCTACGGCCAGGACCCGCACGCCGAAACCGACCGGCCCGACCCGGTGCGTGACGCCTGGGAGTTCGCGCTGCTGGACGAGGCGCTGCGGCGGGGTCTGCCGGTGCTGGGCATCTGCCGCGGCGCCCAGGTGCTCAATGTCGCGTTCGGCGGAACGCTGCACCAACATCTGCCCGACGTGCTCGGCAGCAACGGTCACCGGGCCGGCAACGGCGTGTTCACCGAGATGCCGGTGCGGACTGTGGCCGGTACCCGACTGGCGGAGCTGATCGGCGAGGCGTGTGAGGTGCAGTGCTACCACCATCAGGCGATCGCCGAGCTGGGCGCGAAGCTGGTGGTCAGCGCGCGCGACGATGACGGTGTCATCGAGGCCATCGAGCTGCCGGGGGAGAATTTCGTGCTCGCGGTGCAATGGCACCCCGAGGAATCCCTCGACGATCCGCGGCTGTTCTCCGCGATCGTCGACGCAGCGGAAAGGTATGCGGTGCAGCGGGTGAGCCGATGAATCATGAACTTCTCAACCCGGCCACCGGGGCGGTGTTCGCCACCGTCGCGCACGTCGACACCGCCGCCGTCGACGACGCGGTCGGGCGGGCGCAGGCGGCCCAGAAGCGGTGGGCCAAACGTGCCCCGGCCGAGCGGGCCGCGGCACTGCGGTCCTTCGCCGCGGTCGTCGATGCCCACCTCGATGAGCTGGCCGCCCTGGAGGTGGCCAATGCCGGCCATCCGGTGTCTGCCGCCGAATGGGAAGCCGGGCATGTCCGCGACGTGCTGCAGTTCTATGCGGCCAGCCCAGAACGGCTGTCCGGTCGACAGATCCCGGTGGCGGGCGGACTGGACGTCACCTTCCATGAGCCGGTCGGCGTCGTCGGGATCATCACCCCGTGGAACTTCCCGATGCCGATCGCCGCGTGGGGTTTCGCCCCGGCGCTGGCCGCCGGAAACGCGGTGCTGATCAAACCGGCCGAGTGGACGCCGCTGACCACGATCCGGCTGGGCGAACTGGCCGTCGAATCCGGTTTGGAGCCGGACCTTTTGCAGGTGCTGCCCGGCCGTGGCGCCGAGGTGGGCGAGCGACTGGTCACCCACCCGGGCGTGGCCAAGATCGTGTTCACCGGCTCGACCGTCACCGGAACGCGAGTGCTGCAGGCCGCGGCGCCCGGGGTCAAGCGGGTCACCCTCGAGCTCGGCGGCAAGAGCGCCAACATCGTCTTCGCCGACTGCGACCTCGAGCAGGCGGCGGCGACCGCACCCTACGGGGTGTTCGACAACGCCGGGCAGGACTGCTGTGCGCGCAGTCGGATCCTGGTGCAGCGCAGCGTCTATGACCGTTTCATGGAACTGTTGGAACCGGCCGTGGCCGGGGTCGTCGTGGGCGATCCGGCTTCTCGGGACACCGATATGGGGCCGCTGGTGTCACGTCCGCACTGGGACAAGGTGGCCTCCTACGTGCCCGACGACGCGCCGGTCGCCTTCCGCGGCACGGCGCCGACGGGTCCGGGCTACTGGTTCCCACCGACGGTGCTGACACCTGGCCGCACCGACCGGTGCGTCACCGAGGAGATATTCGGCCCGGTGGTGACCGTGCTGCCGTTCGACGACGAAGCCGACGCCGTGGCGCTGGCCAACGACACCGTCTACGGGCTGTCCGGTTCGATCTGGACCGACGACCTGTCCCGGGCGCTGCGGGTCTCCCGGGCGGTGGAAGCCGGGAACCTGTCGGTGAATTCGCACTCCTCGGTGCGTTTCAGCACCCCGTTCGGGGGATTCAAACAATCGGGGCTGGGCCGGGAGTTGGGCGCGGACGCGCCGCTGGCCTTCACCGAAACCAAGAACGTGTTCATCGCAGTGAAGGAGATCCAGTGACCGATCTGACCCAACGCCTGGCCGGACGGATCGCCGTGGTGACCGGTGCCGGTGGTGGCATCGGCCTGGCGACCGCACGCCGGTTCCGCGCCGAAGGTGCGCGCGTCGTGGTGGCCGATCTGGACCCGGTCGCCGGAGCCGCAGCCGCCGACGAAGTCGATGGGCTGTTCGTTCAGGTCGACGTCTCCGATCAGGACCAGGTCGATGCGCTGTTCGACACCGCGGCCCAGACGTTCGGTTCGGTCGATATCGCCTTCAACAACGCCGGTATCTCGCCGCCCGATGACGACCTGATCGAAACCACCGAACTTCCGGCGTGGCAACGGGTTCAAGACGTAAACCTCAAATCGGTGTACCTGTGCTGCCGGGCTGCGCTTCGGCACATGGCACCCGCCGGGCGCGGATCGATCATCAACACCGCATCGTTCGTGGCGGTGATGGGTTCGGCCACCTCCCAGATCTCCTACACCGCCTCCAAGGGCGGGGTGCTGGCCATGTCGCGCGAGCTCGGGGTCCAGTACGCCCGCCAGGGCATCCGGGTCAACGCGCTGTGCCCCGGGCCGGTGAACACCCCGCTGCTGCAGGAGCTGTTCGCCGCCGATCCGGAGCGTGCGGCGCGCCGCCTGGTGCATGTGCCGGTGGGACGCTTCGCCGAGCCGGAGGAGATCGCGGCCGCGGTCGCGTTCCTGGCCAGCGATGATGCCTCGTTCATCACCGGCTCGACGTTCCTGGTGGACGGGGGCATCAGCTCGGCGTACGTGACGCCGCTGTAAGCGGGCGTCGGGGCTCGTCGGCTTGCCCCTACCGGCGGCGTCGACCGATCGTGGTCAGACATCTCGTGGCATCAGAACCAGTCGGGCTGCATCTCCATCGTGGTGCGGTCCAGGCTCTCCAACAGGTCGAGCTGCGGGCCGGTCCTGGGCAGCTCGTAGTGGAAGAAGTACCGCGCCGCCTGGCGCTTGCCGTCGTAGAAGTCTCCGGTGCGCTCAGCGACGGTCAACAGCTGTTCGAGCCACATCCAGGCGATCACCATGTGGCCGAACGCCTCCAGGTAGACGGCGCTGTTGGCCAGCGCGGCATCGATGTCCCCGGAGGCGAACATCCCCGCGGTGACCGCGACCAGTCGCTGGATCACGGCATCGAGTTGTGCCGCGAGCTCAGCCGATTCGCCCCCGGCCTGCCGTGCTGCGGCGATGCTGTCCGTCATCGCCTGATGCAGCGCAACCAGGCTCGCCCCTCCGCGCTGGATCACCTTGCGGCCCAACAGGTCCAGGCTCTGAATGCCGTGGGTGCCCTCGTGGATCGGATTGAGCCGATTGTCCCGGTAGTGCTGCTCGACGTCGTACTCGCGGGTGTAGCCGTAGCCGCCGTGCACCTGGATCGCCAGGTCGTTGGCGGCCAGGCACCACTGCGAGGGCCAACTCTTGGCGATCGGGGTGAGGATGTCCAGCAGTGCGGTTGCATGCTCGAGTTCTGCGTCGGACTCGGCGGTGTGCGCGATGTCGACGAGTCGCGCGCAGTACAGCGCCAACGCGAGTGCCCCCTCGACGTAGGACTTCTGCGCCAGCAGCATCCGTTTGACATCCGCGTGTTCAATGATCGGGACCTGCGGCGTCGCTGGGTCTTTCGTCGTGGCCGGCCGGCCCTGCGGTCGGCTGCGTGCGTAGTCCAGCGACTTCAGGTAGCCGGTGTAGCCCAGGGCGATGGCGCCCATGCCCACCCCCAGCCGGGCTTCGTTCATCATGTGGAACATGTAGTTCAACCCGCGGTGCGCCTCACCCACCAGGTAGCCGACCGCACCCGGCTCACCGCCCGGCCGGTAGCCGCCCTCGCCGAAGTTGAGCACGGTGTTGGTGATGCCGCGGAAGCCCATCTTGTGGTTGAGCCCGGCCAGGACGACGTCGTTGCGCTCACCGAGCACGCCGTCGGGCTTCACCAGATACTTCGGCACGACGAACAGCGAGATGCCCTTGGTGCCGGCCGGGCCGCCGGGGATCTTGGCCAGCACCAGATGGACGATGTTGTCGGTCAGTTCGTGATCGCCGCCGGAGATCCACATCTTCGATCCGAACAGCCGGTAGGTGCCGTCGGCACGCGGTTCGGCGCGGGTGGTGATGTCGGCCAGCGATGATCCGGCCTGAGTCTCGGACAGGCACATCGTTCCGACGAAGCGGCCGGCGATCATCGGTCTGACGAAGGCGTCGATCTGCTCGGCACTGCCGAACTTGGCGAGCAGGTTCGCGTTGGCCATCGTCAGCATCGGATAGCCGGCGGTGCTGACATTGGCGGCCATCAGCCAGGCAAAGCCGGCCTGGGCCACCGTGGTCGGCAGTTGGGACCCGCCCAGGGTGTAGTCCATTGCCATGCCGATCAATTCGGCCTCGGCGCAGGCGGCCAACGCCTCCTTGACCTCGCCGATGATGGTGACCTTCACCCCGTCGAAGGTGGGCTCATTGGCGTCGCTCTTCTTGTTGTGCGGGGCGAAATAGCGGGTCGCCAGCTGTTCGCACAGATCCAAGGTGGCAGCGAACGTCTCCCGGGAATGGTCGGCGAACCGGGCGCGTCGGGTCAGCTCATCGACGTGCAGCCAGTCGAACAGCAGAAAATCCAGGTCTTGCCGCGACAGCAGGGTGGACTTCATCGGACTCCCTTCTCCCGCCCGGGCCTCACTCCAGGCCCAGGAGCGCGTTCTCGACGACCTCCGGCAGGGCCGGGTGGATCCAGTACTGGCCGCGGGCCATCTCCTGGGCAGTCAACCCGAAGCTCATCGCCTGGATCAACGGCTGGATGATCGACGACGCCTGGTAGCCCATGATGTGCGCCCCGAGCAGTCGTCCGCTGCCACGCTCGGCGATCAGCTTGACGAACCCGGTGGTGTCCTCCATGGCCCAGCCGTAGGCGACATCGCCGTAGTCCTGAATCTTCACCGAGATGTCGAATCCCTGGGCGACGGCTTGGGTCTCGGTAAGTCCGACGGTCGCGATCTGCGGATCGGTGAACACCGCGAACGGCACGTAGCGGTGATCGGTGGCCCGCATTGAGGCGGTGTCGTCCCAGCCGCACAGCAGGTTGTGCTGCACCACCCGGGCCTCGTGATTGGCGACGTGCTTGAGCTCGTAGGGGGAGGAGACGTCGCCCAGTGCGAAAACGCCTGGTGCGCTGGTTCGTTGGTATTCGTCGACCAGTATCCGGCCGCCGGCGACCTCGATACCGGCCTGACCGGCGTCCAGCAGGTCGCCGTTGGGCACCCGCCCGGTGGCCACCAGCAGCGCGTCGGCATGCACCAGTGACCCGTCGTCGAGCCGCAACTCGACACCCGTGCCGAGATTGCGGGCGCCGGCCACGATGCGATGTGTTCGCACGTCCCACTTTCCGGCCGCGATTCGGGTGTAGCGCTGCGCGACGGTCTCCTCGCAGTGCCGCAGCATCGTCTCGCCCCGGATCACCACGGTGACCCGGACACCGAGTGCGGAGAACACGTGGGCGAACTCGGCCGCCACGAATCCGCCGCCGACGATCACCATGGACTCGGGCAGCTCGGCGATTCGCATCACGTCGTCGCTGGTGTGGTAGCGCACACCGCTGTCGGCGATCGCTGCCGGGATGGTGGCGCGGGCTCCGGCGGCGATGACCACCTGGTCGGCGGTGAACTCGTCACCGGCTTCGGTGTGCAGCAGGTACTTACCGTCGGCGGCGACCGATCCGAAGCGGGTGTGCGCGGCGTACACGTCGACATTCGGCAGGCCGCGGCGATACTCCTCGCCGCCGGCGGCGATCGGATCGATCCGGCCGAAGACCCGAGCGACGATGTCGGGCCAGCGGATCCGCTCGATCCGGGCGTCCACGCCGTAGCGAGCCGCGTGGGTCACCGTCTGCGCCACCTCGGCGGCGTAGACGAACATCTTCGTCGGGATGCATCCCACGTTCAGGCAGGTGCCGCCGAAGGTTCCCTGTTCGCAGATCGCCACCCGCTTGTCGGCGTAGCGCTCGTCGAGAATGCTGTTGCCCGAGCCGGTTCCGATGATCGCAAGATCGTAGGTTTCCACTAAAGCTTCCTGTCCGCCGCGCCCGCCGTCTTGGCCAGCCTAAAGGGTGTGCGCCGATTAGCCTGAGTTCCGTGCCGACCTCCGCCACCACCGATATCGCACTGGTCGGTGCGGGCATCATGAGCGCCACGCTGGGGGCCATCCTGCGCCGGCTGGAACCGGACGCCACGATCACCGTCATCGAGCGACTGGACGCTGTCGGCGCCGAAAGCAGCGGCCCATGGAACAACGCCGGCACCGGGCACGCCGGCCTGTGCGAGCTGTTCTACACACCGCAGCTGCCCGACGGTTCGATCGACATCGCCAAGGCGGTGCGCGTCAACGAGCAGTTCCAGATGACCCGCCAGTTCTGGGCGTATGCGGTGCAGAGCGGTCTGCTGGGGCAACCGCGTGACTTCGTCCAGCCGATTCCCCATGTCAGCTTCGTGCACGGCGCCGACGGCGTGGACTATCTGCGGCGACGCCACCACGTGCTGGCCGATCACCCGCTGTTCGGCGGCGCCGAGTTCATCACCGACTTCGCCGAATTCGCCACGCGGCTGCCGCTGATGGCGACCGGTCGAGATCCCGAAGTCCCGGTGGCCCTGAACTGGGCGTCGAACGGGACCGATGTCGACTTCGGGGCGCTGACGAAGCAACTGATCGGCTACGGCGTGCGGCACGGCACCACGGTGCTGTTCGACCACGAGGTGCGCACTCTGTCCCGGGAGCCCGGGGGCGGCTGGGCCCTGGATCTGCGGAACCGCCGCACCGGGCAAAGACGAAGACTCAAAGCCAAATTCGTCTTCCTCGGCGCCGGGGGAGGAGCCCTGGGGTTGCTGCAGAAATCCGGCATTCCCGAAGCGCGGGGGTTCGGCGGATTTCCGATCGGAGGTGAGTTCCTGCGCTGTGGGGACCCGGAGCTCACCGGCCGGCATCGTGCCAAGGTGTACGGCGCGCCGGCGGCGGGTGCTCCGTCGACAACGGCGCCGCATCTGGACACCCGGGTGGTCGACGGGGCGTCGTGGCTGCTGTTCGGTCCGTTCGCCGGCTGGTCACCGAAATTCCTCAAGCACGGCCGTGCGACGGACCTGCCCAGATCGGTGCGCCTCGACAATGTGCTGTCGCTGCTGGGCGCCGGGGTGGGCGAGCGGCAGCTGGTCGGCTATCTGATCGGGCAACTGCGGCGCAGCCATGCGGCCCGTATCGATGAGCTGCGGGAGTTCATTCCGGACGCGCGCGATCGGGACTGGTCTGCGGTCCGGGCCGGTCAGCGAGTGCAGGTGATCCGCCGTGGGCGTCTGGAGTTCGACACCACGATCGTGAGTGCCGCCGACGGCAGCATCGCCGGGTTGCTCGGTGCTTCGCCCGGGGCGTCGACCGCAGTGCCGGCCATGCTGGAGGTGCTGACGCGCTGCTTCCCCCGCCGGCTCGCGCAGTGGATGCCGACCCTGCGGGAGATGGTGCCGTCGCTGGGCACCCGACTGTCCGACGAGCCCGCCCTGTTCCAGCAGGTGAGGGAGTGGAGTAACCGGCAGCTCCAACTCGGCTGATGGGCCACTAGAGTTAGCGGGTGATCGAGAACCCTTACCTGGTCGGGTTGCGGCTGGCCGGCCGCAAGGTTGTCGTGGTCGGCGCGGGCAGCGTCGCGCAACGGCGGCTGCCGCTGCTGGTGGACAGCGGAGCGCAGGTCATCGTGATCGCGCCCAGCGCGACCCCGGCGGTCGAGGTGCTGGGGGAGCGCAAGCCCGGTATCACGCTGGTGTCGCGTGCCTACCGTGATGGGGATCTGGCCGATGCCTGGTACGCGATTGCGGCCACCGATGACGCGGATGTCAACGCCGCCGTCGTCGCTGAGGCGGATCGGCGACGGATCTTCTGCGTGCGCGCAGATCTCGCGGTAGACGGCTCCGCCGTCACCCCGGCCACCTTCGGCTATGCCGGTCTGTCGGTGGGGGTGCTCGCCGGTGGTGAGCACAACCGGTCGGCGGCGATCCGCTCGGCGATCCGGGAGGCGCTGCAGTCCGGAGCCATCACCAGCGAGCCCGATGACGTGGTGCGCGGCGGGGTGGCACTGGTGGGCGGCGGGCCTGGCGACCCGGAACTGATCACGGTGCGCGGTCGCCGGCTGCTCGCACACGCCGACGTGGTGGTGGCCGACCGGCTCGCGCCGCCCGAGCTGCTCGCCGAACTGGCCCCGCACGTCGAGGTCATCGACGCCGCCAAGATCCCCTACGGGCGGGCGATGGCCCAGGACGCCATCAACGCGCTGATGATCGACCGCGCCAAGGACGGCAAGTTCGTGGTGCGGCTCAAGGGCGGCGACCCGTTCGTGTTCGCCCGGGGCTACGAGGAGGTGTTGGCCTGCGCCGACGCCGGAATCCCGGTGACAGTGGTCCCCGGTGTGACCAGTGCCATAGCGGTGCCGGCACAGGCCGGGGTTCCGGTCACCCACCGGGCGATCAACCACGAGTTCGTGGTGGTCAGTGGGCATGTCGCGCCCGATGACCCCGAATCGTTAGTCAATTGGGATGCGCTCGCGGCAATGCGCGGCACCATCGTGTTGCTGATGGCCATCGAACGAATCGAGCAGTTCTGCGCGGTCCTGCAAAAAGGTGGCCGACCTGCGGATACGCCGGTTCTAGTGGTTCAACACGGCACGACGCCCGCTCAGCACACGCTGCGAGCAACCCTGGCCGACGCGCCCGAGAAGATCCGCGCCGAGGGCATCCGACCTCCCGCAATCGTCGTTATCGGCGCCGTTGCGGGTTTTGGGGTTTAAACACCTCTTAATATTACTGTAGGGTAGCCGGTTATGACTGCTCTCGATGATGCAGGACGGGCGACGGCGGAGAGGCCGGCAGGTGTCGCCGATTCAGTGCCCCCGGCTCGTCCGGGCTCGGATATCGTGAGCCGGACCAGCAGCTTTGTGTCGTCATGGCTGCCGTCTCGCCGGTTCATCTACGCCGTGATCGCCATCGGTGGCATGCAGTTGCTGGCCACCATGGACAGCACCGTGGCAATCGTCGCCCTTCCTAAGATTCAGGACGAGCTGGGTCTTTCCGACGCCGGCCGGGGCTGGGTGATCAGTGCCTACGTGCTCACCTTCGGCGGGCTGATGCTGCTGGGCGGACGGCTCGGCGACACCATCGGGCGCAAGCGGACCTTCATCAGCGGCGTCGCGCTGTTCACCATCGCCTCGGTCCTGTGCGCGGTGGCCTGGGACGCCCCGACGTTGGTGATCGCCCGGCTGCTGCAGGGTGTGGGCGCTGCCATCGCCTCACCGACCGCGCTGGCGCTCATCGCCACCACCTTCCCGAAGGGGCCGGCGCGCAATGCCGCCACCGCGGTGTTCGGCGCGATGACCGCCGTCGGTTCGGTGATGGGCCTGGTGATCGGCGGCGCGCTGACCGAGGTGTCGTGGCGGCTGGCGTTCGCCGTCAACGTACCGATCGGCCTGCTGATCATCTATCTGGCCCGCACCGTGCTGACCGAGACCAACCGGGAACGGATGAAGCTGGACGCCGCCGGTGCGCTGCTGGCGACAATGGGTTGCACCGCTGCGGTGTTCGCGTTCACGATCGGTCCGGAGAAGGGCTGGGTCTCTACCATCACCATCGGCTCGGCCGTGGTGGCGATCGTCGCGTTGTTGGCGTTCGCACTGGTGGAGCGCACCGCGGAGAACCCGGTGGTGCCGTTCAGCCTGTTCCGTGACCGCAACCGGCTGGCCACCTTCGCGGCGATCTTCCTGGCCGGCGGGGTGCTGTTCACCGTGACCGTCACCATCGGCCTGTACGTACAGGACCTGATGGGCTACAGCGCGTTGCGCGCCGGGATCGGGTTCATCCCGTTCGTGATCGGGTTGGGCATCGGGCTGGGGGCGTCCTCGCAGCTGGTGCGGCTGTTGCCGCCGCGGGTGCTGGTGATCGCCGGCGGTGTGGTGGTGCTGGGGGCGATGATCTACGGCTCGACCGTCGACCGGAACCTCCCGTACTTCCCGAACTTCGTGACGTTGATCGTGCTCGGTGGGATCGGGATCGGGATGATCGTGGTGCCGCTGATGCTGTCGGCGATCGCCGGGGTCGGCTTCGACCAGATCGGCCCGACTTCGGCCATCGCCCTGATGCTGCAGAACCTGGGCGGGCCGATCGTGCTGGCTATCATCCAGGCCGTCATCACCTCGCGCACCTTGTACCTGGGCGGCACCAACATGCCGGTCAAGACCATGAACGACACGCAGATCGCCGCGCTCGACGCCGGGTACACCTACGGTCTGCTGTGGGTGGCCGCGGTGGCGGTGCTGGTCGGGGCGATCTCGCTGCTGATCGGCTACACAGCCAAGCAGGTCGCGCACGCCCAGGAGGCGCAGGACGCCTTCGGCGCCGGCAACCTGTAACTTTCCCCGGACATCCCCGCCGACGCCTGGTCCCGTCGCTAAGCTGGCCAGCTATGGCCGTGCCGGGTAGATCCCAGTCGGCCGGCCGGCCGTTGTCGGCCAGCGTGCTCGGTATCGCCATCGTGGCGATCACCGGGATGCAGCTGATGTCGACGCTGGACGGCACCATCGTCGTGGTGGCACTGCCCCGGATGCAGGCCGACCTGGACCTGTCGGATGCCGCCAAGAGCTGGGTCATCACCGCCTACGTACTGACCTTCGGCGGCCTGCTGCTGCTCGGTGGGCGGGTAGGCGACGCGATAGGCCAGAAGCGGGCGTTCGTGTCCGGTGTCGGGCTGTTCACCCTCGCGTCGCTGGTGTGCGGTGTGGCCACCGACCCGGCCACGCTGATCGTGTCGCGGGCGGTGCAGGGCGTCGGCGCCGCGGTGGCCGCTCCCACCGGCTTGGCGCTGATCGCCACGACGTACACCCCGGGGCGGGCCCGCAACCAGGCCCTGGCGGTGTCGGCGGCCATGCAGGGTATCGGTTCGGTGCTCGGACTGGTGCTCGGCGGCGCGCTGACCGTGGTGTCGTGGCGGCTGGCATTCCTGATCAACATCCCGATCGGGCTCGTCATCATCGCGATCGCGGTGACGCGGGTGACCGAGACCCACCGCGAGCGGCTGCGACTCGACCTGCCCGGCGCACTGCTGGCCACGGCCGGTTGCAGCGCGGCGGTGCTGTTCTTCACCCAGGGGCCGCCGCAGGGCTGGAGGGGCCCACTGGTTTTCGGCGCCGGCCTGGCGACACTGGCGTTCTTGGGCGCTTTCCTCGCGGTCGAGCGCACCGCGCAGAACCCACTGGTGCCGGCGGCGGTGTTCGACAACCGCAACCGGGTGATGACGTTCGTCTCGCTGTTCCTGGCCGGCGGGGTGATGTTGACGCTGACGGTGATGATCGCCCTGCTGGTCCAAGATGTGCTCGGCTACTCGGCGTTGCGGGCCGGCATCTCTTTTATCCCGTTCGCGATCGCGTTCGGCCTGGGCACGGTGCTGTCCGCGCGGCTGGCCGCGCTGATCGCGCCGCGCTGGCTGGTGATCGGCGGCGGGGCGCTGGTGCTGGGCGCCATGCTCTACGGCTCCACGCTGACGCGCAACATCCCGTACTTCCCGAACCTGTTCGCGCCCATCGTCGTCGGCGGTCTGGGTATCGGAATGATCGCGGTGGTCCTGCCGCTGTGTGCGCTCACCGAGGTCGGCCCGCGTGAGATCGGCCCGGTTTCGGCGGTCACGCTGATGGTCTACAACCTCGGCGGTCCGGTGGTGCTGGTAATCATCCAGGCCGTCCAGACCTCCCGCACGCTGTATCTGGGCGGCACCAGCGGCCCGGTCAAGAACATGACGCCCGCGCAGCTGGACGCGCTCGGGGCCGGGTACACCTATTCGCTGCTGTGGGTGGCTGCGATCGCACTGCTGGTGGGTGCGGCCGCGCTGTTCATCGGGTTCTCGGCCGACCAGATCGCTCGTGCCCAGCACACCCGCGAGGCGGTAGAGGCCGGGGAGCTGTAAGTCCGACGGCTCCAGCGGCATGCCCTGGACCCAACGATGTCGAGAACCGTCGTTCTCACCGTCTGCTAGTCTACGAGAACGATGGTTCTCACCGGAGCGGAAATTGACCGCACCCGCGACCAGGCGTTGGACGCGGCGGAGTGGCTGTTCTATGAACGCGGCATCCACGCAGTCGGCATGGACGACGTCCGATCCGCGTCGGGCCTGGCGCTGCGTCGCCTCTACCGCCTGTTCCCGTCAAAGATGAAGCTGGTCTGTGCCTATCTCGAACGCCGCAACGACCGCTGGCTCGCCTCACTCAAGTCGCATGTGTCCGCGGTCGACACCGGTCCGCGCGGACAGGCCCTGGCCGTCTTCGACTGGCTGCAGCAGTGGTTCGAAGAACCGGGATTCCGCGGTTGTGCGTTCATCAACGCATTCGGGGAATCCGGTGCCACGTCACCGGAGATCGTCGGGATCGTCCAACATCATAAAGACGAATTCCGGTCCTATGTAACCGATTTGGTCATCGCCTCCGGCGCCACGGCGAGCGTCGGCACGCAGGTGGTACTGCTCGCGGAGGGTGCCATGGTGACGGCCGCGATCTCGACCTCGCCGGAACCCGCCAACTGGGCCAAGGCCGCGGCCGAGGTGCTGCTGCCCCGATGACCGCATCCGGCGAAGCACACGCAAGCAGCGGAACTCTCAAGCCCATCCCTACCCTTGACAAGGGGACACCATGATCATCGATCCCGCCGATCTTGACGTCGCGTCGAACTACAAACTGCTGATCGGCAGCGTCCTGCCCCGGCCCATCGCCTGGGTCAGCACCTCTTCGGCGTCGGGCGTGGGCAACATCGCGCCGATATCCTTCTTCACGGTCGTCGGGCGGCAGCCCCCCACCCTGTCCATCACCCTGCTGCCTCGCTCCGACGGAGTCACACTCAAAGACACCTTCGTCAACATTCGGGACACCCGTGAGTTCGTCATCAACATCGCCTCTGTTGCCCAAGCCGGTGTCCTCAATGACTCTGCGTACGAATTTCACTGGGAGGCTGATGAATTCGACGAGGTGGGTATCGAGAGAGCCCCGTGTGAAACCATTTCGGTTCCACGCATCGCGGAAGCCCCCATCTCGTTCGAATGCGTCCTCGACCGCATCATTCCGATGCCTCCGCTACCCGACCATGTCGTGTGGGGACGGGTCCAGAAGATTCATGTGCGGGACGACCTCTACCTGCCACGCGGCCGGATCGACACCGGCGCACTGGGTGCCGTGGGCCGACTCGCCGCGGAATACACCGCGGTCAACAACATCTTCACCACACCGCTGCCCGACGAGGTGCTGACCACCTTGACCACGCAACGTGCCCAACGCCTTGACGGCAAGGAATCCAGCTTTTCGCCGGTGGATTCCCAGAATTGGACGCCGTCGGGTTCGACCGCCAAAGACCCCCGTGGGTGATCGGTGCCAGGTCAGGTCGTCAGCAGGTCATCCTGGCGGGTGCTCAGTGTTCCGCCGCCCGCCAGTGCGAGCACAGTCCACCGCGGGTCGGCTGCCGCGGTAGAACATGCGGCGGGATAACGGAATTCACTGATGGCGGCCCGTGGCGCGTACAACACGTCATCGGAGAGTGAACCCGCCCCCAGGTCCATCCGGTGACGCAGCAGCGGGCGGTGATCCAGGTCGACCCGCAGCGCGCCCGACCAGAAGCCCTGCCGCTCCCCGGTCCTGCCGACCTGCACCCGCTCCCGCAGACGCGCCGACCCGCCGTCGGAGAGGTGTACGGCGGTGACACAGGCATGCCGGGCGTCGGCGGCGACGATGGTCGGCTCGAGATCTACATCCAGTTCGCCTGCCACCTCTATCTGCCAATCCGCGTGCGAGGTCAGGGTCGTGGCACCGGGCAGCACCACGGTGGCGGCCGCGCTGCGCAGCGTCAGCCGGGCACCGGGCTCCACGATCAGGCGGACCGCGATGACGTCGCCGCCCAGGGGAGTGGCGGCCGCCGATACCAGATGCACCGTGTCCGGTCCGGTGCGGCGGGCCGCCAGACCGCCACCGAATTCGATGCGCGGCAGCCGGTTCGGGCAGGCGACCACCGTGACGCGGGAACGCATCAAAGGTTCGAATGCTCGCGCAACTGGTCCCGGACCCAGGCCAGGACCTCGGTGGCGGCCGGGTCTTCCGTCAACGACTGCAGCACGGTGGGCCGACCGTCGCGGACCGTCGCGGCGTCGCGGGCCATCACCTCCAGATCCGCGCCGACCATCGGCGCCAGGTCGGTCTTGTTCACCACCAACAGATCCGAAAAGGTGACTCCGGGACCGCCCTTGCGCGGCACCTTGTCGCCGCCGGCCACATCGATGACGAAGATCTGCACATCGATCAACCCCGAGGAGAACGTCGCAGTCAGATTGTCGCCACCGGACTCGACCAGAATCAGGTCGAGCCCGCTGTGCGCGGCCGTCAGATCGTCGATGGCATCCAGATTCGCGGTGATGTCGTCGCGGATCGCGGTGTGCGGGCAGCCGCCGGTCTGCACGGCCGCGATCCGGTCGTCGGGGAGCACGGCGTGCTTGCGCAGGAAGTCGGCGTCCTCGGTGGTGTAGATGTCGTTGGTCAGCACCGCCAGTGACAACTCATCCCGTAACTGTCGGCACAGCGCCGCGACCAGCGCGGTCTTGCCGGAGCCGACCGGACCGCCCACGCCGATGCGCAGCGGTTCCCCGGGCTTGCGGACCCGTTTCGGCCGATCGGAATGGGTGTGCGGCGCACCGTCGAGGAAATGGGGTGGCATGAGGCTCCTTTCACGACACGAACAGGGGGCGCTCGCGGGTGGCGTGCCGCTGAGCGAGCGTGTCCAGCAGGGGGTCGGACAGGTCGGCCAGGCCGGTGGTCGCCTCGGCGGCGGTGCGCTCGCACAGGTCCGCCAGACCGAATGTCAGGGCGGCGACATCGGCCGGATCCAGCGCCAGCAGGCGTTGCGCGGCGGTCGCCGGACTGGTCATCGAGGTGTACACCAGCGTCAGCGTGTTCTCGCCGGGGCTCAGGCCGCTGACCGCACCCACCAGGCCGGCGACGGTGGCCAGGTGCGGCCGGGCGTCGAGCGCATCCCAGCACGGATCGGGCCAGACCCGCCGCGCCAGCCGCGCCAGGCCGCGTCCCTGACTGCGGGACGCCAGCCGGGAGGCCGGGGCCGGGGTGCGGGCATCGGTCTCGTCATCGGCGTCGGCGACGCTGAGATCGCCCCGGTGCACCGCTGCCGCGATCGAGGCGGTGACCAGCCCGTGGCTGCGGATCCGGCGCACCAGAAACGCCTCCAGCGTCGCCAGATCGATCACCAGTCCACTGGTCACGGCCTCCTCAAGGCCGCCGGAGTGCACGTGTCCGCCGATCGGGAGCCGCGAATCGGCGAGGGAGAGCAGCGTTGCCAATCCAGACATCACGGTGCCATCAGAACAGGAAGTAGCGTTGTGCCATCGGCAGTTCAGCCGCCGGTTGTTCCTCCCAGACCTCGCCGTCGATGCGCACGGTGAAGGTGTCGGGGTCCACGACGATGTCGGGCAGTGCGTCATTGAGCGGTAACTGGGCCTTACCGAACGCACGGACATCGGCCACCGGAACCAGGCGCCGCTCGACCGCCAACTTCTCGGCCAGGCCCGCTTCGATGGCCTGCGGCGAAACGAAGTGCACCGACGTCGCCGCGGCGGCCTTCGGGGCGGCGCCGAACATCGGCCTGGGAAACACCGGCTGCGGGGTGGGTATCGACGCGTTGGCGTCGCCCATTTCGGCCCAGGCGATCGCGCCGCCCTTGAGTACGGCGTGCGGGCGGACACCGAAGAACGCCGGCTTCCACAACACCAGGTCGGCGAGCTTGCCCACCTCCACCGAACCGATCTCGTGGTGCAGCCCATGGGCGATCGCCGGGCAGATGGTGTATTTCGCGACGTAACGCCGGACCCGGGTGTTGTCGGCCGCGCCGTCGCCGGGCAGGGCGCCGCGGCGGTGCTTCATCACGTGGGCGGTCTGCCAAGTACGTAGCACCACCTCGCCGATGCGGCCCATCGCCTGGGAGTCGCTGCCGATCATCGAGATCGCACCCATGTCGTGCAGCAGGTCCTCGGCGGCGATCGTTGACGGCCGGATCCTGCTCTCGGCGAATGCCAGGTCTTCGGGCACCGCGGGATTGAGGTGATGGCAGACCATCAGCATGTCCAGATGCTCGTCGAGGGTGTTGACCGTGTGGGGGCGGGTCGGATTGGTGGAACTGGGCAACACGTTGGGTTGTCCTGCGACGGTGATGATGTCGGGCGCGTGCCCGCCGCCGGCCCCCTCGGTGTGGTAGGTGTGGATCGGCCGGCCGGCGATGGCGGCCAGGGTGTCCTCCACGAAACCCATCTCGTTGAGTGTGTCGGTGTGCAGTGCCACCTGCACCCCGGCGGCCTGCGCGACGGTCAGACAGGCATCGATGGCGGCCGGCGTCGCGCCCCAGTCCTCGTGCACCTTGAAACCCGATGCGCCGTCACGCAACTGCTCCCACAACGAGGCGGCGTTGACGGTGCTGCCTCGGCCGAGCAGCGCGACGTTGACCGGCCACGAGTCCAACGCCTCCAGCATCCGGGCCAGGTGCCAGCCGCCGGGGGTGACGGTGGTGGCCTTGGTGCCCTCGGCGGGCCCGGTGCCGCCACCGATGAGGGTGGTGATCCCGGAACCGAGTGCCTCGGGAATCTGCTGGGGGCAGATCAGGTGGACGTGACAGTCGACGGCGCCGGCGGTGACAAGGTAGCCGTTGCCACTGACGATTTCGGTGGACGGTCCGACCACCAGATCCGGATGGACGCCGTTCATCGTGTCGGGGTTTCCGGCCTTACCGATCGCGACGATGCGTCCGTCGCGGATCCCGATGTCAGCCTTGATGATTCCCCAATAGTCGATGATGACCGCGCCGGTGACAACGGTGTCGGGAGCGCCATCGGCCCGGGTCGCGCGACCCTGGCCCATCGACTCGCGCAGCACCTTGCCGCCGCCGAAGATCGCCTCCTCGCCGGAATTCCCGGGCCCCCCGCTGCGGTCTTCGGTGATCTCCACCAGCAGATCGGTGTCGGCCAGCCTGATCCGGTCACCGGTGGTCGGACCGAACAATTGCGCATAGTGCTCTCGGGACAGCCGAGCCATCAGTCGTCCAACCTCCCCGGCGGATCCAGTGTCAGGCCGGGCACCTCACGACGTCCGCCCAGCGGTATCAGCCAGACGGTGCGCGCAACCCCCGGTTCGAAGCGAACCGAGGTGCCCGCCGGGATGTCCAGCCGGCGGCCGTGGGCCGCGGCCCGGTCGAACGACAGCGCCGCGTTGGCCTGCGACAGGTGGACGTGACTGCCGACCTGGACCGGGCGGTCGCCGGCGTTGACGATCTGCATCTCCAACCGCTCGGCACCGGCGTTGATCTCGATCTCGCCGGGACCGAACAGGATCTCTCCGGGGATCACCGTCAGCCGATCGGATGGTGCACGGAGACCAGCTTGGTGCCATCGGGAAACGTTGCCTCGGCCTGCACCAGATCCAGCATCTCGGGAACGCCCTCCATGACGTCGTCGCGCCCGAGCACGTCGCGCGCGCTGGCCATCAATTCTGAGACGGTCCGCCCGTCACGTGCGCCCTCGAGAATGTGGTCGGTGATGATCGCCACGGCTTCGGGATGGTTGAGCCGCAGCCCCCGGGCGCGACGCCGGCGCGACAGCTCCGCGGCGTAGGACAACAGCAGACGTTCCTGCTCATGCGGGGTGATGCGCATATCACGCGATCATGCCACGCGGCGGCGGGGAGGTTTCGGGTATCGGACCCGATAGGCTGGCGCGCTGTGATCACCCGGATGTCCCAGCTGTTCCTTCGTACCCTGCGCGACGACCCCGCCGATGCCGAGGTCCCCAGCCACAAGCTGCTGATCCGGGCCGGTTACGTCCGGCCGATCGCGCCCGGTCTCTACAGCTGGTTGCCGCTGGGCCTGCGGGTGCTGCGCAACATCGAACGCGTGGTGCGTGAGGAGATGAACGCCATCGGCGGGCAGGAGATCCTGTTCCCGGCGCTGCTGCCGCGCGGCCCGTACGAGACGACCAACCGCTGGACCGAGTACGGCGACGGACTGTTCCGGCTGCAGGACCGCCGCGACAACGACTATCTGCTGGCGCCGACCCATGAGGAGATGTTCACCCTGACGGTCAAGGGTGAATACAACTCCTACAAGGACTTTCCGGTGGTGCTCTACCAGATCCAGACCAAGTACCGCGACGAGGCGCGGCCGCGGGCCGGGATCCTGCGCGGCCGCGAGTTCGTGATGAAGGACTCCTACTCCTTCGACGTCGACGACTCCGGGCTTTCCGCCGCCTACGACGCCCATCGGGCGGCCTACCGCAAGATCTTCGACCGGCTCGCGCTGCGCTACGTGATCGTCGCGGCGACGTCCGGGGCGATGGGCGGCTCGGCCTCCGAGGAGTTCCTGGCCGAGAGCGAGATCGGCGAAGACACCTTCGTGCGGTGCGTGGAGTCCGGGTACGCCGCCAATGTCGAAGCCGTCGTCACCGCGCGCCCTGAGCCCATACCGGTGGACGGGCAGCCCGAGGCGACCGTGCACGACACCGGGGACACCCCGACCATCGCCACCCTGGTGGACTGGGCCAATGGCGCTCTGGACCGGACCGTCAGCGCCGCCGACACGCTCAAGAACGTCATGATCAAGGTTCGAGAGCCCGGCGGGGAGTGGGAACTGCTCGGCATCGGGGTTCCCGGTGATCGGGAGGTCGACGACAAGCGCCTGAGCGCCGCGCTGGAACCCGCGGAATACGCGCTGCTCGGTGACGGCGACTTCGCCAAGCACCCGTTCCTGGTGAAGGGCTACATCGGCCCGAAGGCACTGCAGGACAACGGGGTCCGCTACCTGGTGGACCCGCGCGTGGTGGACGGCACCAGCTGGATCACCGGGGCTGATCAGCCCGGCAAGCATGTGGTGGGACTGGTGGCCGGGCGGGACTTCACCGCCGACGGCACCATCGAGGCCGCCGAGGTGCGCGACGGCGACGCGTCGCCGGACGGCGCCGGCCCGCTGGTCAGCGCCCGCGGGATCGAGATCGGCCACATCTTCTCGCTGGGCCGCAAATACACCGATGCGTTCAGCGCCGACGTGCTCGGCGAGGACGGTCGACCGGTGCGCCTCACCATGGGTTCCTACGGGATCGGGGTGTCACGACTGGTGGCCGTGATCGCCGAGCAGCATCACGACGAGCTGGGGCTGCGCTGGCCGGCGCAGGTCGCCCCGTTCGACGTGCACCTGGTGATCGCCAACAAGGACGACGCGGCGCGGGCCGGCGCCAACGAGCTGGCCGCCGAACTGGACCGTCTCGGGGTCGAGATGCTGTTGGATGACCGCACTGCGTCGCCCGGGGTGAAGTTCAAGGACGCCGAACTGCTCGGCATGCCCTGGGTGGTGGTGGTCGGCCGCGGCTGGGCCGAAGGGACGGTGGAACTGCGGGACCGCTTCGCCGGGGAGAAGCGGGAACTCGCTGTCGGCGACGGCCTGGCCGCGCAGATCCTCGACGCGGTCCGCGGTACAACCGGCTGAGCCGGCTCCCGCTCAGTCCTCGCCGCCCGGGAAAGCCCGGGTGATCGGCCAGTTGTCCAAGGCCTGGTTCCAATGCGCGGCCAGCACCGCGCTCTGACCGAGTGCAGTCGCCGCGAATTCGCGGTCGGAGGCCTCCCGGGCCTGCTCGACCACGGCGCGCCACGCCGTCGCGGTGTCGTTCTCCATCCGAATCGCCAGCCGCAGCGCGTCGTTGGACGTGGTCACCGGGATCGGCACCTGGTAGCCGGCGGCGGCGAGCGGTACCTCGACCGAACGGCCGGTCAGCATCGCGATGGTCTGGTCCCGGCGCTCGCGATGCTGGCGGATGGTGGTCACCACCAGGTCATTGAACTCCGGCAGGGAGTAGGCCGACACCAGCCCGTAGCCGTAGACCACCCCGTATTCGGTTGCCAGCGCATCGCACAGGGCGGCGTCGGGCCCGCTGACCGGTTCGGCGGACGTCATGACTGCGCCACCAGTGCGACCGCGTAGGAGGCCGTGCAGGCCGCCGCGATGGAGGCCAGCAGCCCGGCCCGGTAGCCCGACGAGGAGATCGCCAGCTTCCCGGCGCTGTCGGCCGCGGCGCGCAATGCGTTGACCACCTGGGCCACCGTGGGAGCCGGGGCATCGGGCACCGTCGTCGGCGTGGTGGTCTCGGGCGCCTCGGGGAGGGGCTTACCGGCGGCCCGGGCGATCTCGACGGCCAGTGCCCTGGCGTGTTCGGCCCGCTCCAGCGAAACCTGTTCCAGTGCCTTCGCGAGGGCCTTGGAATCCGCTCCGCCGGCCGCGGCTCCGGCCGCGGCAGCCAGATCACTGTCGCGCTGCGCCAGCTGTCGTTGGGCTTCCAGGTCGTCCACCGCCGGCGGGGTCGGCTTCGAGCCGCACGCCGGTGCCGCCACGGCGAGCAGAGCGAGAATCCCGGCGCCGGTCAGTACACGCCGCCGGTCGATGGCGGTCAAGGGGCCGGACATCTGAAACATCCTGCCATTGCGGCCCCGGCGAACGAGTGTGGCGTGGCCGCTGCGAGTCGCTGTGGAGTCACTGAGCGCTTTTGCCGGTTTGCGGTGACCCTGCAACCCACGGCGTATCGTTGATAGCTGATTCCCGGCTGCGCCTGGCGCGTGGGAACACGCGCTGACCGGATAACTCAAGACGAGGAGCTCGCCGTGGCCACCGGGCTACCTTCCCAGACACAGGTGATCGAGCTGCTCGACGCGGAGTTCACGCGCGCCGGATACGAGATCGAAGAAGTCGTCGTCGACACCGACGCACAATTGCCGCGAATCACCGTGGTCGCCGACGGCGACACCCCGCTGGACCTGGACACCGCCGCGGCGCTGTCGCGCTCGGCGTCGGCTTTGCTCGACGCGCTCGAATTCGACGACCAATACATCCTGGAGGTCAGTTCACCGGGTGTGCAGCGCCCGCTGACCACAGCCAAGCACTTCAGGCGCGCCCACGGTCGCAAGGTCGAGGTGACGCTGACCGACGGATCCGGCCTGACCGGACGGGTCGGCGCCATCGAGGACGACGTGTTGATGCTGGTGGTGCGCGCGGGACGGGACTTCAACCGGCGCAAGCTGCCGCTGAGCGATATCAGCCAGGCGGTCGTCCAAGTCGAGTTCTCGCCGCCGGGCGAACGTGAGTTGGAGTTGACGGGCCGGCAGGCCAAGGACGTGGGAACGGACGCCGGAGAGATGAACCGCGCCGGCGACAACGCGGGCGGTAGCGACGAGGAGGAGTGGCGCAAATGAACATCGACATGGCCGCGCTGCACGCGATCGAGGCCGACAAGGGCATCCCGGTCGATGTGGTGGTGGACACGATCAAGTCGGCGCTGCTCACCGCGTACCGGCACACCGAGGGGCATCAGGCCGACGCAGTCATCGACGTCGACCGCAAAACCGGCGTGGTGCGGGTGCTGGCCCGCGAGACCGACGAGGACGGCAACGTCATCAGCGAGTACGACGACACCCCCGAGGGTTTCGGCCGGATCGCGGCGACCACCGCCCGCCAGGTCATCCTGCAGCGGCTGCGGGACGCCGAGAACGAGAAGGCCTACGGCGAATTCTCGGCGCGGGAAGGTGACATCGTCGCCGGCGTCGTGCAGCGCGACGCCCGGGAGAATGCCCGCGGTGTCATCGTGGTGCGGCTGGGCACCGAGGCCAAGGGCTTCGACGGCGTGATCCGGCCCGCCGAGCAGGCGCCCGGCGAAGGCTACGAGCACGGTGACCGGCTGCGCTGCTACGTCATCGGCGTCACCCGCGGGCTCCGCGAACCGCGCATCGAACTGTCCCGCACCCACCCGAACCTGGTGCGCAAGCTGTTCGCCCTGGAAGTGCCTGAGATCGCCGACGGGTCGGTGGAGATCGTCGCGGTGGCCCGCGAGGCAGGCCACCGCTCCAAGATCGCGGTGGCCTCGGCGGTCCCCGGACTGAACGCCAAGGGCGCCTGCATCGGCCCGATGGGCCAGCGGGTGCGCAACGTGATGAGCGAGTTGGCCGGCGAGAAGATCGACATCATCGACTTCGATGAGGACCCGGCGCGGTTCGTCGGCAATGCGCTGTCGCCGGCCAAGGTGATGTCGGTGACGGTGATCGACCAGGCCTCTCGTGCCGCCCGGGTGGTGGTTCCGGACTTCCAGCTGTCGCTGGCCATCGGCAAGGAGGGCCAGAACGCCAGGCTGGCGGCCCGATTGACCGGGTGGCGCATCGATATCCGCAGCGATACCCCGGAGCCCGGGGCGGACGGCGGGGGAGACATCGCCGAGCGTGGGTCCGACCGGGGCGTGGCGCAGGAACACTGAGCGGTACGCGACCGGGAACACCGAGCGGGGCGCGACCACCCGGTGAGACTTCAGGTGGTTCGGGACATCGCCGTCGTATGGGTAGACTGAGCCGTGATCCAGCGCGAGACTTCGTCAACCGGCTCGCGGACGCACCGCTCCCCCCGGGGACCGGTGCGCACGTGTGTCGGATGCCGAAAACGCGAGTTGGCCGTCGAATTGCTTCGGATGGTCGCTGTGTCAACGACGAACGGCAATGGCGCCGTGGTCCTAGACCGGGCAGGTAACCAGCCGGGACGGGGTGCATGGCTGCATCCCGCGCCGGAATGCCTGCAAGCGGCGATCCGGCGACGAGGGTTCTCGCGCGCGCTACGGATCAGCGGTTCCCCGGATGTATCCGGGGTGGAGGAGTACTTCGATCGTCTCGAGATCGGCTCACCGCCCCGGGAAACAGAACAGGTAGCGAAGAACATGAGCACACCGTGAAGTCCCGATGACCATGCGTCATAGCTAAACCCGAGGCGCGGCCCACCACCGCTGTCGCCTCATAGACAGGAGATGTAGTGGCAAAGGCCCGCGTACACGAGTTGGCCAAGGAACTCGGTGTCACCAGTAAGGAAGTCCTCGCCCGGCTGAGCGAGCAGGGCGAATTCGTCAAGTCGGCGTCCTCGACCGTGGAAGCCCCCGTCGCACGGCGGCTGCGCGAGTCGTTCGGCGGCGGCAAGCCCGCTGCCGAACCGGCCGCGAAGGCGCCCGCAAAAACCGCCCCTCCGGCACCGGAGAAGGCGGCGCCGACCCCGGCCCCGATCCCGACGCCTGCCCAGGCCGTCAAGGCCGAGGCTCCGGCCCCCACACCTGCTCCGGCCCCCGCGAAGCCGGCCGCGCCTGCCGCGCCGGTCGCCGAGGCGCCCGCGCCGGCAGCGCCCCCCGCATCGCCTCCGCCCGCTGCGCCCGGCCCCCGGCCGGCCGCGCCGGGCCCCAAGCCCGGCGCCCGGACTCCGCGCGTCGGCAACAACCCGTTCTCGTCGGTGCAACCGGTGGAGCGCGCGATCCCGCGTCCGCACCCCCAGGCGCCCCGGCCGGGCGGAGCACCCCGGCCCGGCATGCCGCGCCCCGGCGGCGGCGCGACACCGGGCAACATGCCCGGACGCACCAGCAACTTCGGCGCCCAGGGCCGCCCGGCGCGTCCCGGCGGCCCCCGCCCGGGTCCCGGCGGCGGTGGCCGTCCCGGTGGTCCCGGTGGCCGTCCCGGTGGTCCCGGTGGCGGTCCCGGCGGTAACTACCGCGGTGGCGGCGCCGGTGGACCCGGCGCTGGTGCCGGAGCACCCGCGGCCGGTGGCTTCCGTGGTCGCCCCGGCGGCGGCGGTGGAGGTGGCCGTCCCGGTCAGCGCGGTGGCGCTGCGGGTGCCTTCGGCCGTCCCGGCGGTGCCCCGAAGCGGGGTCGCAAGTCGAAGCGGGCGAAACGCGCCGAATACGAGAACATGCAGGCACCTGTCGTCGGCGGCGTGCGCCTGCCGCACGGCAACGGTGAAACCATCCGCTTGGCCCGCGGCGCATCACTGTCGGACTTCGCCGACAAGATCAACGCCAACCCGGCGGCCCTGGTGCAGGCGCTGTTCAACCTCGGTGAGATGGTCACGGCCACGCAGTCCGTCGGAGACGAGACCCTGGAGCTGCTCGGCAGCGAGATGAACTTCGTCGTGCAGGTCGTCTCACCCGAGGACGAGGACCGCGAGCTGCTGGAGTCCTTCGACCTGTCCTACGGCGAGGACGCCGGGGACGAGGAGGACCTGCAGGTTCGGCCGCCGGTGGTCACCGTCATGGGTCACGTCGACCACGGCAAGACCCGCCTGCTGGACTCGATCCGCCAGGCCAACGTCCGCGAGGCCGAGGCCGGCGGCATCACCCAGCACATCGGCGCCTACCAGGTCGCCGTCGACCTGGACGGCAACGAACGACTGATCACCTTCATCGACACCCCGGGTCACGAGGCGTTCACCGCCATGCGTGCCCGCGGTGCGAAGGCCACCGACATCGCGATCCTGGTGGTGGCCGCCGATGACGGTGTGATGCCGCAGACGGTCGAGGCGATCAACCACGCGCAGGCCGCTGACGTGCCGATCGTGGTGGCGGTCAACAAGATCGACAAGGAGACCGCCGACCCGACCAAGATCCGGTCGCAGCTCACCGAGTACGGCCTGGTTGCCGAGGACTTCGGTGGCGACACCATGTTCGTCGACATCTCCGCCAAGCAGGGCACCAACATCAAGGCGCTCGAGGAGGCGGTGCTGCTGACCGCCGACGCCGCCCTGGACCTGCGGGCCAACCCGGACATGGAAGCCCAGGGTGTGGCGATCGAGGCGCACCTGGACCGCGGTCGCGGCCCGGTGGCAACCGTGCTGATCCAGCGCGGCACGCTGCGAGTCGGTGACTCGATCGTCGCCGGCGACGCCTACGGCCGCGTCCGTCGGATGATCGACGAGCACGGCGACGACGTCGAAGAGGCGACCCCGTCGCGGCCGGTGCAGGTCGTCGGCTTCACCTCGGTGCCCGGCGCCGGCGACAACCTGCTGGTCGTCGACGAGGACCGGATCGCCCGCCAGATCGCCGACAAGCGCAATGCCCGCAAGCGCAACGCGCTGGCCGCACGGTCGCGCAAGCGGATCTCCCTGGAGGACCTGGACTCGGCGCTGAAGGAAACCAGCCAGCTGAACCTGATCCTCAAGGGCGACAACGCCGGTACCGTCGAGGCCCTGGAGGAGGCCCTGATGGGTATCCAGATCGACGACGAGGTGCAGCTGCGGGTGATCGACCGCGGTGTCGGTGGCATCACCGAGACCAACGTCAACCTGGCATCGGCGTCGGACGCGATCATCATCGGGTTCAACGTGCGCGCCGAGGGCAAGGCCACCGAGCTGGCCAACCGCGAGGGTGTGGAGATCCGCTACTACTCGGTGATCTACCAGGCCATCGACGAGATCGAGAGCGCGCTCAAGGGCATGCTCAAGCCGATCTACGAGGAGAAGGAGCTGGGGCGCGCCGAGATTCGCGCCATGTTCCGCTCCTCCAAGGTGGGCAACATCGCGGGCTGTCTGGTCACCTCGGGCATCATGCGCCGCAACGCCAAGGCGCGGTTGCTGCGGGACAACGTGGTGGTCGCCGAGACCGTCACGATCTCCTCGCTGCGCCGGGAGAAGGACGATGTCACCGAGGTCCGCGACGGCTTCGAGTGTGGTCTGACACTGACCTACAACGACATCAAGGAAGGCGACGTCATCCAGGCCTACGAGCTCGTAGAGAAGGCGCGGACGTAGTGGCGGATCCGGCTCGGGCGCGGCGGTTGGCCAAGCGGATCTCGACCATCGTCGCCTCGGCGATCGAGTATGAGATCAAGGATCCGCGGCTGGCCGGCGTGACGATCACCGATGCGAAGGTGACTGCAGACCTGCACGACGCGACGCTGTACTACACGGTGCTGGGTCGCTCGCTGGACGATGACCCCAACTACGGCGGTGCTGCTGCGGCGCTGGAGGGCGCCAAGGGTGTGCTGCGGTCGAAGGTCGGCGCCGGCACCGGGGTGCGGTTCACCCCGACGCTGACGTTCGTGCGGGACACCGTGCCCGATACCGCCCACCGGATGTCGGAACTGCTGGCAGCGGCCCAGGCCGCCGACGCGGACCTGGCCCGGATGCGGGAGGGCAAGCAGCCGGTGGGAGAAGCCAACCCGTATCGGGAGGTCCCCGCACCGTCGGGTGCCGAAGACAGCGGTCACGGTGAGCGATCGGGCGACTGAGTCGCTGACGCCGGGCAGGCGTGTTGACGCCTCCGGAGCCGCGGCACTACTGGCCGCTGCGGGCAGCGTCGCGGTGGTCTGCCATGTGAATCCCGACGCCGACACCATCGGCGCCGGGTTCGCGCTCGCATTGGTTCTGCAACGTTGCGGCAAGGCGGTGCAGGTCGGGTTCGCCCGTCCGGCGACCCTGCCGCAGTCGCTGCGGTCATTGCCGGGCGGCAGCCTGCTGGTGGCCCCGGACGTGATGCGCCGGGACGTCGATCTGGTGGTGGCGCTGGACGCCTCGAGCGCGGATCGGCTCGGGGTGCTGGGGGAACTCGCCGTCCGCCGCGAGCTGCTGGTGGTCGATCACCACGCGTCGAATCAATTGTTCGGGACGGCCAATTTCGTTGATCCGTCTGCGGATTCGACGACGATGCTGGTTGCTGAGCTGCTCGGGCAGTGGGGCCAACCGATCGACGTCGACGTAGCGCACTGCCTGTATGCGGGGTTGGCCACCGACACCGGATCGTTCCGGTGGGCCAGTGCCCGCGCGCACCGGCTGGCGGCGCAGCTGCTGGAACTCGGAGTGGACAACGCGGCCATCACCCGGACCGTGATGGACACCCACCCGTTCGGCTGGCTGTCGATGCTGTCGCGGGTGCTGGCCGAGGCGCGGTTGCGGCCTGATGCGGTGAGCGGGCGCGGGCTGGTCTATGCCGTCGTCGACCACGCCGAGTGGACCGCGGCGCGGCCCGAGGAGGTGGAGAGCATCGTGGACATCGTGCGTACCACCGCTCAAGCCGAGGTGGCGGTGGTGTTCAAAGAGGTCGATCCGGGTTGCTGGGCGGTGTCGATGCGCGCCAAGTCGGCGGTGGACCTGAGCGCCGTGGCTGTCTCGTTCGGCGGCGGTGGCCATCGGCTGGCAGCGGGCTACACGGCCACGGGGTGTGCGGACGACGTGGTCGCGGCCCTGGTGGCCGCCCTGGGGTAGTCGCCGGCCATGACCGACAGCACCGCCGCCGGTGGGCGCTCCCCGGTACGCGGGAGATATTCCCAGATCGCGGCGTTGGCGCTGCCGGCGCTGGTGGTGCTGGCCGCCGAACCGCTGTATCTGCTGTTCGATACCGCGGTCGTCGGCCGGCTCGGCGCCGAGGGGCTGGCCGGGCTGGCCATCGGCGGGCTGATTCTGGGCCTGGTCGCCTCGCAGGCCACCTTCCTGTCCTATGGCACCACCGCGCGCTCGGCCCGTCACTTCGGTGCCGGGGATCGCCGCGCCGCGGTAGCCGAAGGCGTCCAGGCCACCTGGCTGGCGCTCGGCCTCGGCGCGTTGATCGTCGTCGTGGTGCAGGCCGGGGCGGCACCGCTGGTCTCCGCGGTCGCCGGCCACGACGACATCGCGCAGGCCGCCCTGCCGTGGTTGCGGGTCGCCATCCTCGGCGCCCCGGCGATCCTGGTGTCGCTGGCCGGCAACGGATGGCTGCGCGGGGTGCAGGATACGGCGCGGCCGCCGCGCTATGCCGTGGCGGGTTTCGCATTGTCGGCACTGCTGTGCCCGCTGCTGGTCTTCGGCCTGCTGGGCATGCCGCGCTGGGGTCTGACCGGCTCGGCGGTGGCCAACTGCGCGGGTCAGTGGCTGGCCGCGCTGCTGTTTCTGGGGGCATTGCGCTCGGAACGGTCGCCCCTGACGTTCGACAGAGTGGTGTTGCGTGCGCAGTTGACCATGGGGCGCGATCTGATCGTGCGGTCACTGGCCTTTCAGGCCTGCTTCGTCTCGGCGGCTGCGGTCGCGGCGCGATTCGGGGCGGCAGCACTGGCCGCCCACCAGATTGTGCTGCAGCTGTGGATGTTTCTGGCCTTGGTGCTCGATTCGCTCGCCGTTGCCGCGCAGGCTCTGGTCGGGGCGGCGCTGGGCGCCGGTGATCCCGCACAGGCCAAGTCGGTGGCCGCACGGGTGACGGTGTTCTCCACCGTGGCCGCCGTGGTGCTGGCCGCGGTGCTGGCCGCCGGCGCCTTCGTCATCCCGGGACTGTTCACCGCGGACCCCGCGGTGCTGGCCGCGGTGGTGGTGCCGTGGTGGTTCTTGATCGCTCAATTACCCATCGCCGGAGTCGTTTTCGCCCTGGACGGAGTGCTGTTGGGGGCCGGCGATGCCGCGTTCATGCGCACCGCCACCGTGATCAGCGCGCTGGCCGGTTTCCTCCCGCTGACCTGGTTGGCGCTGATTCTGGATTGGGGACTGGCCGGAATCTGGTCGGGGCTGACCACGTTCATCGTGCTGCGGTTGGTGTTCGTGGGATGGCGGGCGCACTCGGGGCGATGGCTGCAGGCCGCCCGCCCGTAGGATCAGCCGGCATGAGCGGTCAGCGGGATCGGATGCTCAGCGGGGAGCGCTATCTCCCTGATGACCCCGAACTGGTCGCGGACCGTCGGGCCTGCCGGCGTCTGCTCGTTGCGTTCAACGACACGGTGCCCGACGATGATGATCGGCGCCGGGAGCTGATGGGTGAGCTGCTCGCGGCATTCGGGGCGGACTCGGTCATCGAACCCCGATTCTGTTGCGACTACGGAAAACACATCAGCATCGGCGCTAACTGTTTCATCAACTACGACGCGGTCCTGCTGGACTGCGCGCCGATCACGATCGGCGACAACGTGTCGATCGGGCCTCGCGCCCAGCTGGTTACGGCCCTGCACCCGATCGACGACGTAGACGCGAGGCGTCAGGGCTGGGAGTCGTCGGCGCCGATCACCATCGGCGACAACGTCTGGCTGGCCGCCGGGGTGATCGTCTGCCCGGGGGTGTCGATCGGAGCCGACACGGTTGTCGGGGCCGGCAGCGTGGTGACCCGGGATATCCCGGCCGGCGTGCTCGCGGCGGGCAATCCCTGCCGAGTCATCCGGCCACTTCGCTAGACGGCTGCCCGGGACATCAACGCAGCTGTGCGCGACCGCGTTCCAGCACGGCCTCCCGGTTGGCGGCGACGTCGGCGCCGCTCACGTGGCGCAACCACTGTTTGGAAGCCTGCGCCTCGATCCACATTCCGGTTGCGGTCTGCGATTCGTCGATGCGGTGATAGGTGTCCAGCAGGGCCCGCACCGCGGACTGGTTGTTGCCGGCGATCGCCGCAGCGATCTTTCGTGCCGCCGGCAGCAGGTCGGCGTGCGGCACCACCTCGGTCACCAGGCCGGCCCGCAACGCGTCGGCGGCCGACAGGTAGTCACCGGTGAGGCTCATCCGGCGGGCCAGGCCCACCCCGACGCGTTGGGGCAGCCGCACCGTGAGTCCCCAACCGGGCAGGATCCCGACCCGGGCGTGGGTGTCGGCGAAGCGGGCCTGCTCCGAGGCGATCAGGATGTCGCAGCTCAGCGCCAACTCCAGACCGCCCGTCACCGCGGCGCCGTTGATCGCGCCGATAACCGGCTTGGTCAACGCCGGCCATTGCGGTGAGCCGCCGAGTTGCGTGGTGGAAGCGCTGGGTTGATGTGGCGGTCCCAGCTTCCCCTCTCCTCCGTCGAGGCTCGCTGAACCGCCGAGCTCTTTGAGGTCCACACCGGCACAGAACACCGGATCGGTACCGGTGAGAATCACGACGTCGACGTCGTTGTCGGTGTCGGCCTCGACCAGCGCGGCGAAGGTGGCCTGGAACAGCGCGCGGGACAGCGCGTTGCGGGACTGTGGGCGGTTAAGTGTCAGGGTGCGGATGCGGTCCTCGGTTCGGACCAGCAGGATGTCTTCGCTCACCGCCTCACCGTAGACCGTCATGGGGGTGCCTATCGTGGAGTACATGAGTGCCGCCGCCATGACCCCCGCGCTCAAGGAGTGGAGCGCGGTGGTGCACGCGCTGTTGGCCGGGCGGCAGTCGGTCCTGTTGCGCAAGGGCGGCATTCACGAGAAGCGTTTTGCGGTGGCCGCCGATGATTTCCTGTTGTTCCCGACCGTCGCACACAGTCATGCCGAGCGGGTGCGGCCCCAGCACCAGGATCTGCTCGGCTCGGCCGCCGGCGACTGTGAGGATGACCGGGTGCTGGTGCGGGCGGCGGCCAGGGTCGTCGCGGCGCTGCCGGTCAACCGGCCCGAGGGGCTCGCCGCCATCGAGGATCTGCACATCTGGACCGGCGGATCGGTGCGGGCCGATCGGCTGGATTTTCGGCCCAGACATCGGCTGGCCGCGCTGGTGGTGCAGGTGCTACCGCTGGTGGAGCCGGTGTGGTTGCCTCGGAGCCCCGACTACGCCGGCTGCACCAGTTGGGTGCAGACCCCGATACGCGCGCAACGGTCTGCGCCGGTGTGTGACGACCGAACCCTCGCCGAGGTGGCCGCCCGGGTCCGCGATGCAGTGGGTTAGCGGCCGCCCTGTGCTAACGACCGTTCGCGACCGGCAGTAACAACCGTGATTCGCCGAACCGCACCGTGTGCATGGCCGGTTGCACTCGCGTTCCACTGATCGGCGCCTCGCCGGTACCCGCGTTCACCGCATAGCGGGGGTGGTTGCCGCCACCGATCAGCACCCGAATCCGGGAGCCGGCGGCGAAACGGCGTGCGATCGCGTCCAATTCGATGCGCACCGGCCCGCTCTGCCGGTGCAGTCGCCGATAGCCCTCGGTTACATTCACCGAGCGACCGCGCCGGTTGACCTCGCTGACCCGAACGAACACGTCGACGTCGTCGTTGTCGGCACTGTGCTCCAACTCCACGACCGGGACGCCGCACACGTCCAGGTCACGGGTCAGTGCGGCGCTGGTGAAGGCGAGCACGTCGTCGCGGCGGGCCAGCTTGCTGTCATTGCGGTACCCGCCGGCCGCGGACAGCAGTCGACCCCCGACGGTAGGCGGCGGATTGTCGGGGTCGAAGCGGAAGGAGACCGGCGGGGCCGCCGGGGCGGGGGCCGTTTGGCCCAGCGCGCCCTCGGGTTGGAGGTACCACGCGTTCGCCGCGGATGCCGGCGCCCAGTCCGGGTGGTCCTCCCAGCCCTGACCGGCGCGAAAGATCCGGACCCGGCCCGGGCGCGGGGGAGTGGGCGCGCCGCGCAGATGGGTGTCCAGCCACTGCAACGACTCGGAGGTGACCCGGCTCAGGCCGGACGTCAGCATCTGGGTGTGGGTCCACGGCCCGATGGTCATCGCCACCTCGACGCCGCGGTCACGCAACGCCCGGTACTGGGCCAGGGTCTGATCCAGGAACAGGTCTTGCCAACCGCCGAGCAGCAGCACCGGCACCTCGGAGCGTTTCAACGCTTCGGGGTGGCGCAGCGAGTTCCAGAACGGGTCGTCGGCCTCGGGGTGTTCGACCCACGATTCGTACCAGGGTGAGCCCTTGCCCAGCAGGGCCCGGCCGGCCGCACCCAGCGGCAACCCGGCCGCGGCGCGCTTCACCCTGCGTTGGGCGCCCAGCTGGTGGATACCGGTGCGGATCCGCGGGCGGTCTTCCTGGTGGGCCATCAGGTGGCTCCAGCCCAGGAAGTCGTTGAGCGCGAATGAGCCGACACCCCAGGTCGACTGGTGCAGATCGTGCGGCCCGACGGTGATGACGGAGGCCGCCAGCTCCGGTGGCGGATCAGCCAGCAACGCCCACTGGGTGAAGCCCAGATACGAGAGCCCGATGGTGCCGAAGGAGCCGGTGAACCACGGCTGGGTGCGCAGCCACGCCACAGTGTCGGCGCCGTCGGCGGCCTCGTTGGCCATCGGCTCGAACACGCCGCCCGATCCGAAGGTGCCGCGGACACTCTGCAGGATCACCCGGTAGCCGCGGGCGGCGTACATCCGGCCGAACACCAGCGAGAACGGGAATCCCCGGCCGTAGGGGCAGCGAACCAGCAGCGTGCCGCCGACCTCACCGGTCGGTTGGTAGTGGTCGGCAATCAGCGTGACGCCGTCGCGCATCGGGATGCGTTCGCGGCGCACCGTGTAGTCGGCCGTGGGCGGGGGCAGGCGCCGCAGCGCCCGGTTCAGGACGACATCGGTAAGGCGTGGGGCGGTGTTCACCGCAGACTCAGTACTTGTAGTGCGGTGCCAGCTGATGAGCCCGCATCAGGTTCTCTGAGGCGCAGTCCACGTCCGGGTTGGAGTACACCGGCGAGTAGTACAGCGACTGCTGGATCAGCCCGTAGCTGGTCTTGAACGCCACCATGCAGGAGACCCACCACCGGTTGTTCCACTCGGTGGGCTTCATCACCCAGAACTGCGCCGCGCGGTGCCCGCCGATGTTCATTTCGATCGCGTCCGCCGGCACGCTCTCGTCGTAGCTGCGCCACACATACGTTTCGACGGCCATCTGGTAGTTGCCGGCGTCGAACTCGCAGCGCACACCCTCGACAGGCTTGGGCGGGGTGTACGCGAGCCCCAGCTGGGCTATGACGTCGTAGGGGATGTCCTCACAGGCATCGAACGGCCGGGGATTGGTGATGTTGACCGGTTTGCTGGAGGTGGGCGGCGGCGCCAACGGCGCAGCGGTGGAGCGCAGCTGCACCCCGCCCTTGCCCGTGATGGTTCCGGGCGGGGATTGCTGCCCGACCATCACGACTGCCATCACCATCGCGCTGAACGCGGTGATCAGACGCAGTTTGGTGAGCATGACACCCCTCTCTTGCAGCCGGACTTCTGCCCGGGAGTGTACAAGTTGTGGCGTCGGCCACTGTCACGAAGGCGAGAACACGTTCCAGTTTTCCCGACTGCGACCACCGTGCCCGGCGCCGGCGTGCTTGTGATTCCCGTTAGGCTCAAGCCCCGTGACCACCCATGAGCCGAAGCCGTCGCACGGCCCGACCCTGTGGGCGATCTCCGACCTGCACACCGGCCACATGGGCAATAAGCCGGTCACCGAGTCCCTGCATCCGGTGACCGGCGACGACTGGCTGATCGTCGCCGGAGACGTCGCCGAACGCACCGATGAGATCCGCTGGTCGCTGGACCTGCTGCGTAAACGCTTCGCCAAGGTGATCTGGGTCCCCGGCAACCACGAGTTGTGGACCACCTCCAAGGACCCGATGCAGATATTCGGGCGCTCGCGCTACGACTACCTGGTCGATATGTGTGACCAGATGGGCGTCATCACCCCGGAGCACCCCTTCCCGGTCTGGACCGAGGAGGGCGGACCGGCCACCATCGTTCCGCTGTTCCTGCTGTACGACTACACGTTCTTGCCCGCCGGGGCCACCAGTAAGGCCGAGGGGCTGGCCATCGCCCGGGAGAACAACGTGGTGGCCACCGACGAGTTCCTGCTGTCTCCCGAGCCGTACGGCACCCGTGACGCATGGTGTCGCGATCGGGTTGCCGTCACCCGCAAGCGGCTCGAAGACCTGGACTGGATGACGCCGACCGTGCTGGTCAATCACTTCCCGATGGTCCGCCAGCCGTGCGATGCGCTGTTCTACCCGGAATTCTCGCTGTGGTGCGGCACCACCGAGACCGCCGACTGGCATACCCGCTACAACGCCACCTGCTCGGTCTACGGTCACCTGCACATCCCGCGCACCACCTGGTACGACGGGGTGCGTTTCGAAGAGGTCTCGGTGGGCTATCCGCGGGAGTGGCAGCGGCGCCGGCCGCACCGCTGGTTGCGCCAGATACTGCCGGACCCGCAGTATCCGCCCGGTTACCTCAACGAGTTCGGTGGCCACTTCGCCATCACCGACGAGATGCGTGCGGCCAGTGCGAAGTTCGCCGAGCGCGCGCGGCAACGGCAGGCGCGATGAGCAAGCTGCTGGACCGAGTGCTCCAAGGGGCGCCTGCGGGTTCGATGGCGTGGGCCGAGCGCTACGACGATCCGCCCGGACTGGCCCCCATGCCTGAGGAAGAGCCGTTGGTGGCGCGTTCGGTTGCCAAGCGCCGCAACGAGTTCGTCACCGCGCGTTACTGCGCGCGGCTGGCGCTCGAGGAGCTTGGCCAACCGCCGGTGCCGATCCTCAAAGGGGAGAAGGGTGAACCGTCATGGCCGGACGGTGTGGTCGGCAGCCTGACCCACTGTGCGGGGTTCCGCGGTGCGGTAGTCGGTCGCAGCCCCGACGTGCGGTCGGTCGGGATCGACGCCGAGCCGCACGACGTGTTGCCCGACGGCGTGCTCAACGCGGTGAGCCTGCCCGACGAGCGCGCCGAACTCGCCGCGCTGCCGCAAGACTGGCATTGGGACCGAATCCTGTTCTGCGCCAAGGAAGCCACCTACAAGGCATGGTTTCCGCTGACCAGGCGGTGGCTGGGTTTCGAGGATGCGCACATCACGGTCTCTCTGAGCGGCGAAGCGTCCGGAGCATTCGTCTCCCGCATCCTGATCGACCCCGCGGCGCTGTCCGGGCCTCCGCTGACGGAGCTGCGCGGGCGGTGGTCGGTGACCGGCGGGTTGGTGTTGACGGCGATCGTGCTGTGAGCACACCCCCGCCGGCCGGTCTGGTGATCGTCGACAAGCCCGCCGGAATCACCAGCCACGACGTCGTTGCGCGGTGTCGCAGGTTCTTCGGGACCCGCAAGGTCGGCCACGCCGGCACGTTGGACCCGATGGCCACCGGGGTGCTGGTGGTCGGCATCGAACGGGCCACCAAGATTCTGGGACTGCTGACCGCGTCGCAGAAGTCCTACGCCGCCACCATTCGGTTGGGGCAGACCACCTCGACCGAGGACGCCGAAGGCGAGGTGCTGACGACGACTTCGGCGGCGCACGTCACCGACAGTCAGATCGCCGCGGCGATCGCCGGACTGCGCGGCGACATCGCGCAGGTGCCTTCGGCGGTCAGTGCGATCAAGGTCGCGGGCACGCGGTCCTATCAGTTGGCCCGGGAGGGCCGTGCCGTCGAGCTGCCGGCCCGGCCGGTGCGTATCGAGCGCTTTGAGCTGTTGGCGCTGCGGCGCGACGAGCCGTTCGTCGATCTGGACGTCGAGGTGGACTGCTCGGCGGGTACCTATGTTCGGGCACTAGCTCGTGACGTGGGCAGCGAGCTGGGGGTGGGTGGACACCTGACCGCGTTGCGGCGTACCCGGGCCGGCAACTTCGGCCTGGATCAGGCGCGCACGCTGGACGAACTGGGGGAGAGCCCACAACTGAGCTACAGCCTGGATGACGCCTGCCTGCAGACCTTTCCGCGCCGGGACGTCACTACCGACGAGGTCATCGATGTCAGCCACGGACGCCCGCTGAAACCCGCAGGCATCGCCGGCATCTACGCGGCAACCGATGCCGATGGCCGGGTGATCGCGCTACTGGAGGATTCGGGGAGGCGGACCAAGTCGGTGGTCGTCATCCGGCCGGCGACGCTATAGTCCGCCGATGGCCACCGCGGAGCGCGAGATCACCGAGGCTGTCGATCTGTGCACCTCGTCCGGGTTGCTGAACCCGGCCGCCATCGGTTGGACCCGAACACCGCTGCACCGTTGCAACCTGGGTGGCTGGGGCCGCACCAAGCGGTGGGAGTACTGGTGCCTGACGACGCCCACCCACCTGATCGCGATAACGGTCGCCGACCTCGACTACCTCGGCGTGAGCAACGTCTTCTTCCTGGACTATTCCGGGCGTGAGGTGAGCCGCAGTTGTCTGCACCCGGGCGGGTGGGGGATATCGCTGCCCACCAGCCTCGGGGATGGACCGGCCTCCGCTCGTGGCCTGGTCGCGATCGACCTCGCCACCGAGCCCGACGGCACGCGGATCCGGTTCTCCTGCAAGACCTCTGCCGGCCCGATGACCGGTGACCTGTTCGTGGCCCTACCGGCCGGGCACGAGACGCTGGCGGTGGTGGTGCCGTGGAGTGAGCGGAGATTCCAGTACACCGCCAAGCACACCGCGCGGCCGGCGTGGGGTGTCGTGCGGGTCGGTGACACCACCTACGACTTCGCCGGCGGGTGGGGTGTGCTCGACCACGGGCGCGGACGCTGGCCGGCCAACATCGTGTGGAACTGGGGTGCGGCCTCCGGACACACCGACGGCCACACGGTGGGCCTGCAACTGGGCGGCAAGTGGACGGTCGGCACCGGCAGCACCGAGAACGCGCTCTGCGTCGATGGCCGACTGACCAAGATCGGTGCCGAACTGGACTGGCGCTACCCGGAATACACCGGGCCGTGGACGATCCGCACCCCCGACTCCGACCAGGTGGAGCTGACGTTCACCCCGTTCCATCACCGGTCACCGTTGCCGGGGACCCATCAGTGTTTCGGGCACTACGACGGGCGGATCCGCACCGACGACGGCGCGAGTGTTGCCGTCAACGGTCTGCTCGGCTGGGCCGAACAGGTGCACATGCTCTGGTGAGCGGGCCTCATTCAACAGTTACCTTCCGGCAAGAACGTATGTAACAGCGCTGGTAAAGGTATGCTGACGCCGGAGTCGCGGAGCGCGACCGGAAGGTGAGGGGCTGGATGGCTGCGAACGGCAGTGCGCCACCGGGTCGGCGTACTCAGGCCGAGCGCAGTGCCGCGATGCGGGTTCGGCTTCTCGATGCCACCATCGACTGCCTGGTGACCTATGGCTACGCCGGCACCACCACGCCGCGAATCGCCGAGGTCGCCGGTGTCACCCGGGGGGCGCAAGTCCATCACTTCCGGTCAAAGGAAGACCTCGTCGTGGCAGCGGTGGAGCACCTCGCTCAGCAGCGCACCCAGGCGGCGATCCGCGAACTCGGCCAGGTCGACTCGATCCCCGACCCGGTGACGACGGCGTTGAATTTCCTCTGGGAGTCGCACCAGGGTCCGATGTTCATTGCGACAGTGGAACTCTGGGTGGCTGCCCGCACCGACAGGTTGCTGGCCAAACACATCGAACGAGTAGAGCCCGTCGTCAACGGCACCTTGATCGCGGCGATCGCCCAACTCATGCCCGAGCATCCCGCGCAAAAGGAGATCCGCAACGTCGTCTACACCGCGATGGATGCGCTGCGCGGCATCCTGGTGTCGAGCTTCATCGACGATGATCCGAAACGCGCCAGGCGGCGCTGGGACCGGGCGTGCGTGCACCTGCGCCAGGTCGCCGCCGGTGTTTTCCCGCAATCCGACTGATTTTCCCGGGCCGGCAACGCACCGGACTCTCGCGCTCTCGTGTCCCTCTGTGCACCCTTGTAAAGATGCAATCAGGTCTGTACGTTTCTAGCCACTGGTCGGATGCGAAAGGGAACCATGGCGAACAAGGTGTATGTGATCGGCGTCGGGATGACGAAGTTCGAGAAGCCGGGCCGGCGAACCAACGACGACGGATCGGCATGGGACTACCCGGACATGGCCCGGGAATCCGGTACCAAGGCGCTGGCCGATGCCGGGATCGACTACCGCGAGGTGGAACAGGGCTACGTCGGCTACGTCTACGGCGAGTCCACCTCCGGGCAGCGGGCGCTGTACGAATTGGGACTGACCGGGATCCCGGTCGTCAACGTCAACAACAACTGTTCGACCGGGTCGACCGCGCTCTACCTCGCCGCGCAGGCGATCCGGGGCGGGTTGGCCGACTGCACCATCGCGCTGGGCTTCGAGAAGATGAAGCCCGGCTCGCTGGGGTCCACCTACGACGACCGCGCCCAGCCGATGGAAAAGCATGTGCTCGCGCTGGCCGAGATCTCCGAGGTGCTGTTCCCGGTGGCGCCGTGGATGTTCGGCGCCGCCGGCCGCGAACACATCAAGCAACACGGCTCCACCGCCGAGCATTTCGCCAAGATCGGCTACAAGAACCACAAGCATTCGGTCAACAACCCCTACGCCCAGTTCCAGGACGAATACAGCCTCGAGGACATCCTGGGCTCGCGGATGATCTACGACCCGCTCACCAAGCTCCAGTGCTCACCGACCTCGGACGGCTCCGGGGCGGCGATCCTGGCCAGCGAGGCGTTCGTCGACAAGCACGGCCTGGCCGGTCGTGCCGTCGAGATCGTCGGGCAGGCGATGACCACCGACTTCGGCTCCACCTTCGACGGCTCCGCCAAGAACCTGATTGGCTACGACATGAATGTGCAAGCCGCGCAACGTGTCTACCAGCAGGCCGGGCTGGGGCCGGAAGACTTTCAGGTGATCGAGCTGCACGACTGCTTCTCGGCCAACGAGCTGCTGCTCTACGAAGCGCTGGGGCTGTGCGCCGAGGGCGACGCGCCCAGGCTGATCGACGACGGCGACACCACCTACGGCGGGCGCTGGGTGGTCAACCCGTCCGGCGGCCTGATCTCCAAGGGGCATCCGCTGGGGGCCACCGGGTTGGCGCAGTGCTCCGAACTGACCTGGCAGCTCCGCGGTGATGCCGACAAGCGTCAGGTGCCGGGTGTCACCGCCGCCCTGCAACACAACATCGGCCTCGGCGGCGCCGCTGTGGTCACCGCCTACCAGCGCGCCGAGCGCTGAACCGTCGACAACCGAGGAGAACACATCATGGGACACATCGAAGCCACCAAAACCCTTGCCGTCAGCCCGAACGCGCTGTGGGACACCATCAGCGACCTGTCCAGCTGGGACAAGTGGTTCACCATCCACGAGAAGTGGCTCACCGAGCCGCCGGCCGCGCTGGCACCGGGTTCGACGTTGACGGCCAAGATCGTCATGCTCGGGATGGCCAACAAGATCGAATGGACCGTCGAGAAGGTCGACGCCCCGACCAGCCTGACACTGTCGGGCACCGGCATGGCGGGCGTGAAGTGCCGCTTCGACTTCACGGTCACGCCCGACGGTGACGGCTCCCAGTTCAGCGTCGCGGGCGATTTCGAGGGCGCGCTGATCAAGGGTGCGCTGGGCAAGGCGGTCGAGAAGGACGGCGCCAAGCAACTCGACAAGACGCTCGCGCAACTCGAGGCGCTGGCGTCGGCGGCGGCCTGAGATGCCCGACGATCTGGCTTTCGACGATGCGGGGCTGGACAAGTGGAGCGACGAGGATCGCTTCGAGGTCACCCGGGAGCGGATCGTCGAGTACGCCGAGGCGACCAACGACCCGATCGCCGCGCACCGCAGCGGGGACCTCGCGCCGCCGGTGTTCGCGATCGTGCCGGTGTTCGAGTCACTGCTGGTGCCGGCCGTCGAGGTGGCACCGGTCGAGCTGATCCCGCGGGTGGTGCACGGCGAGCAGGACTTCCATTTCCACCGGCCCGTCCGACCGGGAGACAAGCTGGTCTCCCGCGGCAAGATGATCGGCTACGAAGGACTGGAGAAGGGCACCCGCGCGGCGATTCTGCTCGAATGCCGCACCGAGGACGGCGAACTGGTCAACGAGCAGTACGTGACCTGCTTCTTCCGCGGACACAATGCGGGCAAAAGGATCGGCGAACTCAGCCCCGGACACAAGTTCGATGACGCACTGCGTGAGCAGGCGCCGGTGGCCAAGGTGGTCCAGCACGTCGACCACGACCAGACGTTCCGCTACGGGCCGGCCGCGGGTGATCCGATGCCGATCCACCTGGACGAGGAAGTCGCCCGCGACGCCGGACTGCCGGGGATCATCGCGCACGGCCTGTGCACCATGGCGTTCACGTCCTGGGCGGTGCTCACCGAGGTGGCCGGCTCGGATGTCAGCCGGCTACGGCGGTTGGCGGTGCGGTTCTCCAAGATGGTGCTGCCCGGCGACGACCTGGAGACCCGGATCTGGAGCAGCGGTCGCGGGGACGGTGCTACGACGTACGCATTCGAGACCGCGCGCGTAGGCGCCGGCGAAATGGCGATCACCGACGGCCTGGCCGTCATCGCCGACTAAGACGACAACAAGGAGTCATACATGGGTGCATTGGAAGGCCGGGTCGCGGTGATCACCGGCGCCGGGCGCGGCATCGGGCGCGAACACGCCCTGCTCTTCGCGGCCGAAGGGGCCGCGGTGGTGGTCAACGACCTGGGTGGAAGCAACGCCGGCGAGGGTGCCGACACCACCACCGCGCAGCAGGTCGTCGACGAGATCGTGGCGGCCGGCGGGCGCGCGGTGGCCAACACCGACAGCGTCAGCGAATGGAACGCCGCGGAACGGCTTGTCCAGCAGGCCATCGACGAGTTCGGCCGATTGGATGTGTTGGTCAACAACGCCGGAATCCTGCGGGACGCATTCATCCCCGGCATGGAAGAGACGCAGTGGGATGCCGTGGTCGCGGTACACCTCAAGGGCCACTTCGCGATGCTGCACCACGCCGCGGCCTATTGGAAGGCGCAGTCCAAGGCAGGGGAGCAGCCCAACGCCGCGGTGATCAACACCGCCTCGGGGTCCGGGGTCACGCTGCCCAACGCCGGTCAGGCGAACTACGGCGCGGCCAAGGCCGGAATCGCCGCACTGACCCTGATCGCCGCCGAGGAGTTGGACCGCTATGGGGTGCGGGTCAACGCGATCGCGCCGATCGCTCGCACCCGGCTCACCCTGGCCACCCCCGGCATGGGTGCGCTGATGGCCGAGCCGGAGGACGGGGAGTTGGACCTGTTCAGTCCGGCCAACATCTCGCCGCTGGTGGCTTACCTGGCCACCGAGAAGTGTCCGGTCACCGGCGCGGTGTACGCCGTGCAGGGTGGTGCCATCTCGCGGTTGGCCGGCTGGCATGACACCGACACCATTGAGACCGACGGTATCTGGCAGATGGACGACATCGCGGCGAGGTTGCCATGATCGAGTGGTCCGATACCGACGAGCTCATCCGGGACAGCGTCCGGGAATTCATCGACCGGGAGGTTCGGCCGAACCTCGACGCGCTGGAGAGTGGCGAACTGCCGCCGTATCCGATCCTGCGGAAACTGTTCGCCGACTTCGGGATCGACGTTCTCGCGGCGGAAGCCATCAAAAGCCGGCTGGAGAAGTTGCACGCGAAGCAAACAACCGAAGCCGGGAGTAAGCCGGCCGCGTCATCGGAAGGCGGATTCGGCGATCTGGGCGCCCAGGCCTCGATGGGGTTGATCCTCGTCAGCGAACTCGCCGGTGTCAGTTTGGGATTGGTCGCCGCGGTCGGTGTCAGTCTCGGCCTGGGGGCCGCCACGATCATGTCGCGCGGCACCCTGGCGCAGCAGGAGCGCTGGTTGCCGGAGCTGGTCACCCTGGAAAAGATTGCCGCCTGGGCGATCACCGAGCCGGATGCGGGTTCCGACGCGTTCGGCGGGATGAAGACTTATGTCCGGCGTGACGGTGACGACTACATCCTCAACGGCCAGAAGACGTTCATCACCAACGGCCCCTACGCCGACACGCTCATCGTCTACGCCAAGCTGGACGAACAGGACGGCGCCGATCCGCGCAACCGCAAGGTGCTCACCTTCGTTCTCGACGCCGGCATGCCGGGCCTGACCCAGGGCAAGCCGTTCAAGAAGATGGGCATGCACTCATCGCCGACCGGTGAGTTGTTCTTCGGCGACGTGCGGTTGGGGCGCGACCGGCTGCTGGGCGAGACCGAGGAACACACCGGCGGTGACGGGCGGGACAGTGCCCGGGCCAACTTCGTCGCCGAACGGGTCGGGGTTGCCGCACTGGCGCTGGGAATCATCAACGAGTGCCATCGGCTCTGCGTCGACTACGCCAAGAGTCGGACCCTGTGGGGCCAGAACATCGGCCAGTTCCAGCTGATCCAACTCAAGCTGGCCAAGATGGAGGTGGCCCGGATCAACGTGCAGAACATGGTGTTCCAGACACTGGAGAAGGCCAAGCACGGCAAGATCCCGACGCTGGCCGAGGCATCGGCGATCAAGCTGTACTCCTCGGAGGCGGCCACCGAGGTCGCGATGGAGGCGGTGCAACTGTTCGGCGGCAACGGCTACATGACCGAATACCGGGTGGAACAGCTGGCCCGGGATGCCAAGTCGCTGATGATCTACGCCGGCAGCAACGAGGTTCAGGTCACCCACATCGCCAAGGGGCTGCTTTCGGGATGATCAGCACCACCCGGGACGCCTACTACGCCCGGGCGGGGCACTGACGGCTTCAGGCGTACAGCGTCTCAAACTGCTTGATCGACCGCTCGATATCGCCCTTGACCGCGCGCACGGCGGTGGCTCCGATCGGCCCGAACAGTGGTCTGCCACCCATGTCGAGCCGCAGCGTGAATCGGGAGCCGGAGGCTGCCGGAGCGATCGCCAACGCCAACCCGTATTTGGTACCGCCCACTCCCTCGCCATTGATCTCCAGCAATGCCGGGGGCTCGAATTTGCGGACGGTCCAGGTGACCCGGTTACGCATTCCCTTGGCGCCGGCCACCCCGATCAGCGTCGTGCCGACGGCCAGTTCGGCGGGCAGCTCGGATCGCCAGCCCTGATGCAGGGACAGCCAGTCGCCGAGTTCGGCCAGGTTCGATACGTGGGCCCACGCCTGTTCCGGAGGCAGCGTCAGGTCGCGGGAGAGTTCAAGTTTGGCCATCCGTCGATGCTAGGCGAGGCGGTGCAATTTGATATGTTCGGACATATGGTGGCTGCTGCCGACGGCTACGGGACCCACTGGGATGTCCCGCGCCCGGCGACGACCTGTTCGCACCTGCTGGAGGCGGCCCGCCTGCACGGCGTGGCGTCCGCCGACTGCCTGGCGGGAACGGATTTGTCGCTGGCCGACATCGGTCACAACACCACCGAGGTCCAAGCCGGCCAGGAGCTGGCGATTGTGCGCAATATCCTTGCCCGCGTGAGCGATCCGCACGAGTTCGCCCGCGATGTCGGCGTCCGGTACAACTTCGCCAACATGGGGATACTCGGTTATGCGTTGCTGGCGAGCCCGACCCTGGGTGATGCCGTCAACATCGCCTGCCGGTACGCGGCGCTGTCGTCGACATTTCACCGCCTGACCCGCTGCGACACCGCCGACGGAGCGGTCCTCGAATTCGACAACAGCGCTGTTCCCGCCGACGTGCGCGAGTTCATGATCGAACGTGACATGTTCGCCGTGATCAACGTCGCGCCGCTGCTGATCGGGCAGTTGGAGTCCACGATCGCGCTGAAAGTGGAACTCCCCGGCATCGACTTCCCGATCGACCGGCTGGATTTTCCCTGGCTGACAGTCGAATTCGATCTGACGTCGACACGCAGCGCGGTATCCATCCCCGCCGATGCGCTGGCGCTGGCGATGCCGGCCGCAGACACCGTGACCGCGCAGGTGTGCGCGCAGCAGTGTGAGGACTTGTTGGAGTCGCGCCGTCAGCGCCGTGGCATGGCCGCGCTGGTGCGCTCCCGCCTGGTCCGCGATCCCGGTCAACTGCCGGCCATGGCTGAGATCGCTGACGAACTCTGCATCACCGAACGCACCCTGCACCGGCGGCTGGCGGCCGACCGCACCAGCTACCGCGCGCTGGTGGATGAGGTCCGGGTGACGCTGGCGGCGGCACTGCTCGAATCCGGGCTCACCGTCGAGGGGACGGCCCGTCAGCTCGGCTATTCCGAGACCGCCGCCTTCACCCGTGCCTTCAGCCGCTGGACCGGTACACCGCCGAGCAGACATCGCCGCCTCAGAGCCTGACCGGGTTGTCTGAATCGGTCAAATTGCTGTCCGGTTCGCGCATTCCGTGGAGCATTCGCGTCGGCCAGAGTGGTCCTCATGGTTGCTTCTCACGATGTGGTGGATCTGACGGTGCGGCGGATGAACTTCGGGTTCAACGAAGCGCCGACATCAGACAAGTATTTCGCCGACGGCAGCATGGTGTTCAGCCACCTGGTGGCGATCCTGTCGGCGATCTTTCCGCCGGGAGAAGAGATCTTCGTCCGCTCGGTGCGCCGCTACTCCGACCAACTCACCGACCCCGACTTGCGCAGGCGCGTCGCCGGCTTCATCGGACAGGAGAAGACGCATGGCCGACAACACCGTGAGCTCAACGAGCAGCTCACGGCGATGGGATACCCGACCGCCTGGTTCGAGTATCTGCTGGAAAGCACCGAGCGGCTGGAGAAGTTCCTCGACAAGCAGTACCCCGATCCGGACCGGTTGCCCCGGCTCCGGCATTTGTTCCTCGGATTCACCGTGGCCGCTGAGCATTTCACCGCGGTGTGGGCGGAGAATATCCTCAAACGCCCAGCGGTCCAGGCCATGATGTACGACCAGGAGATCCGCAATCTCCTGAATTGGCATGCGCTGGAAGAGCTGGAGCACAAGTCGGTCGCGTTCGATGTGTACCGGGCCATCGGTGTGCCGGAGTCGACGCGTATCCGCTGGATGCGGTTCGCGCAGAACTGCGGAATCCCCATCCTGGTGCTGTTCACCTGGCTGTCGATCGCCACCACCGATGTCGAGGGGCGCCGCCAACCGCTGCGAATCCTCAAGGAGACAGTGCAGATGCTGCGCAACCCGATGTGGAAGGGGTTCTACTCCGACATGCGCCCGTTCACGAGGCGCGATTTTCACCCCGACCAGATCGACACCGCCGAACTGGTGGCCCGCTGGCAGCGCGAACTTTTCGGGGCCGAAGGCCAACTCGCCGGTCACCTGAAGTGAGGGCGTCGATCGCCGCTACACCACCCAGATGGCCTGGGCGGCGGGGCTGCCCAGGTCGATGGTGGCCTGCTCGAAGTCAGGTATGTCGGATGACTCCAATGCCACCGAGATGATCCCGGCGAAATCGCGCCGGGTCAGCACCCGCACCCGGGCGTCCAGGCTGATGCCCACCTGGGCGAAGTAGCGCAGCATCTCCGGGTCGTCGTCGGCGATGCGGGCCACCGTCCCCGTTTCGCCGTCCGCGCACACCCACAACTGGCGTGCCGGGGGAGTGGGCACCTGCCCGTCGGGTGCCGGGATCGGGTCGCCGTGCGGGTCGCGCTGCGGAAACCCCAGCTTGGCGTCGATACGCGCGATCAGCCGATCGGACATCGCGTGCTCGAGCACCTCGGCCTCGTCGTGCACCTCGTCCCAGCTGTAGCCCAGCTCGCAGACCAGGAACGTCTCGATCAGGCGGTGCCGGCGCACCATCGCCAGCGCTGCCCGTCGACCGTCGTCGGTCAGGGTCACCGCACCGTACTTCTCGTGATCGACCAGGCCCGCGTCAGCCAGCTTGCGGATCGACTCCGAGGCGGTGCTGGCCGACACGCCGATTCTCTCCGCCAGCATCTTGGTGCTGACTTTGTCGGGCGACCACTCCTGGGCGGTCCAGATGACTTTCAGATAGTCCTGGGCGACGGTAGTCAGCCCATCCGACTGCTCCCAAGGACTCACGATGGACAGTTTAGGCTTGCCGATATGCAGCGGTGGCGGGGGCAGGATGAGATCCCCACAGACTGGGGCAGGTGCGTGCTCACCATCGGGGTGTTCGACGGGGTGCATCGCGGCCATGCGGAGCTGATCTCACGTGCGGTGAAGATCGGCGTGGCACGCGGCGTGCCGACCGTGCTGATGACCTTCGATCCGCACCCGATGGAAGTCGTCTACCCGGGCAATCACCCGGCGCAGCTGACCACGCTGGCACGCCGAGCCGAGCTGGTCGAGCAGGCCGGCGTGGACGTGTTCCTGGTCATTCCGTTCACCCCGGACTTCATGAAGCTGACCCCGGACCGCTACGTCCATGAGTTGTTGGTCGAGCACCTGCACGTGGTGGAGGTGGTGGTGGGGGAGAACTTCACCTTCGGCCGCAAGGCGGCCGGCAACGTCGAGACGCTGCGCCGGGCGGGCGAGCAGTTCGGATTCGGAGTGGAATCGGTGTCGCTGGTGGCGGAAAGCCCCGACTCGGACGTCGTGCCCGCGGTCACCTTCTCCTCCACCTACATCCGGTCCTGCGTGGACGCCGGCGACGTGGCCGCGGCCGCAGAGGCGCTGGGCCGGCCGCACCGGGTCGAAGGCTTGGTGGTGCGTGGCGACGGGCGGGGACGGGATCTGGGCTTCCCGACCGCCAACGTGGCGCCGTCGGCGTACGCGGCCATCCCGGCCGACGGGGTGTATGCCGCGTGGTTCACCGTCCTGGGGCATGGCCAGGTGCCCGGCACCGTCGTCGCCGGTCAGCGCTGCCGGGCCGCGGTGTCGGTGGGGACCAACCCGACGTTCTCCGGGCGGGCCCGCACCGTGGAGGCGTTCGTGATCGACGAGACCGCCGATCTGTACGGGCAGCGGGTCGCCGTCGATTTCGTCAGCCGAATCCGCAGTCAGGAGAAGTTCGACTCGGTGGAGGACCTGGTGGCGGTGATGAACACCGACGTCGACAAGACCCGCCGCCTGCTGGCCGGTGACTGACTCGCGGGCTCGATCCGGTCCGGATTGGGCTCAGGCCCCGACGCGCTGCTAGACTCGCCGGTCGGTGCGCTGCAGTCCGCGGTGGCCACCGTTCATTTCATTCGCGGTACCGATTGATGGAGATTCGTCGTGGCGTTGACTGCCGAGCAGAAGAAAGAGATCTTGAGCGGCTACGGTCTGCACGAGACCGACACCGGCTCGCCGGAGGCACAGATCGCACTGCTCACCAAGCGGATCGTCGACCTCACCGAGCACCTCAAGACCCACAAGCACGACCACCACTCGCGTCGCGGTCTGCTGCTGCTGGTCGGTCGCCGGCGTCGTCTGCTCAAGTACCTGACCCAGGTCGACGTGGCGCGTTACCGCTCGCTCATCGAGCGCCTGGGCCTGCGTCGCTGACGACGAACCGGGCCGGTGAAAGCCGTCGCCGTGTAGAGTGAAGCCGTTCCGGGCCTCCCAGGTCCGGACATCGGTGTGGCCCGTGCAGTCCGCGCGCGCCACTCCGGCACGTCACAACGGGATACGTTCCCACCAGCGGAGATCTTGAGTCGGACGGTCTTCGGTAGTGGCAGCCGGGTCTGGAAGTTCGCCACGGATCCGGCCGCTTCGATCGACGACCGTAGCCGCATCCAAGTTCTTACTGGTCTGCAAACTGACGTTGCAAAACAACAGAACGAACCAGGAAGGCCGTACGGGCGTCCATGTCTGTTACTGAGATTGAACAAGGCGTATTCGAGTCCACAGCCGTCATCGACAACGGCAGCTTCGGTACCCGCACCATTCGCTTCGAGACCGGCCGGTTGGCCCAGCAGGCGGCCGGCAGTGTCGCCGCCTACCTCGAAGACGAGACCATGCTGCTGTCGGCGACCACCGCCAGCAAGGCTCCCAAGGAGCACTTCGACTTCTTCCCGCTCACCGTCGACGTCGAGGAGCGGATGTACGCCGCCGGGCGCATCCCCGGCTCGTTCTTCCGGCGTGAGGGACGCCCGTCGACCGACGCGATCCTGACCTGCCGGCTTATCGACCGCCCGCTGCGCCCGTCGTTCGTCGACGGACTGCGCAACGAGATCCAGGTGGTCGTGACCGTACTGAGCCTGGACCCCAACGAGTGCTACGACGTGCTGGCGATCAACGCCGCGTCGGCCTCCACCCAGCTGGCGGGCCTGCCGTTCTCCGGCCCGGTCGGCGGCGTGCGGGTGGCCCTCATCGACGGCACCTGGGTGGCGTTCCCGACCGTGGAGCAGCTCGAAGGCGCCGTGTTCGACATGGTGGTCGCCGGGCGCACTCTCGACGACGGTGACGTCGCGATCATGATGGTCGAGGCCGAAGCCACCGACAACGTCATCGAGCTCATCGCCGGCGGTGCACCCTCGCCGACCGAGACCGTGGTGGCCGAGGGCCTGGAGGCCGCCAAGCCGGCGATCGCCGCGCTGTGCAAGGCCCAGCAGGAGCTGGCCGCCGCGGCCGCCAAGCCGACCGCCGACTACCCGGTGTTCCCCGCCTACGGCGAGGACGTCTACTACTCGGTGGCCTCGATCGCGACCGACGAGCTGGCCAAGGCGCTGACCATCGCCGGCAAGGCCGAGCGTGACGAGCGCACCGAAGAGATCAAGGCCGAGGTATTGGAGCGGCTCGCCGAGACCTACGAGGGCCGCGAGAAGGAGATCAGCGCGGCCTACCGCAGCCTGACCAAGAAGCTGGTGCGGCAGCGCATCCTGACCGACCACTTCCGCATCGACGGCCGTGGCATCACCGACATCCGGGCGCTGTCCGCCGAGGTCGCGGTGATTCCCCGGGCGCACGGCAGCGCGTTGTTCGAGCGTGGCGAGACCCAGATCATGGGCGTGACCACGCTGGACATGATGAAGATGGCGCAGCAGATCGACTCGCTGGGCCCGGAGAAGTCCAAGCGCTACATGCACCACTACAACTTCCCGCCGTACTCCACCGGTGAGACGGGCCGGGTCGGTTCGCCCAAGCGCCGCGAGATCGGCCACGGCGCGCTGGCCGAGCGGGCCCTGATGCCGGTGCTGCCCAGCGTCGAGGAATTCCCCTACGCCATCCGGCAGGTGTCGGAAGCCTTGAGCTCCAACGGATCCACCTCGATGGGTTCGGTCTGCGCATCCACGCTGGCGTTGCTCAACGCCGGCGTGCCGCTGAAGGCACCGGTGGCCGGCATCGCGATGGGCCTGGTCTCCGACGACATCGAGGTGGACGGCAAGACCGAGCGCCGGTTCGTCGCGCTCACCGACATCCTGGGCGCCGAGGACGCGTTCGGCGACATGGACTTCAAGGTCGCCGGCACCAAGGACTTCGTCACCGCGCTGCAGCTGGACACCAAGCTCGACGGCATTCCGTCCAAGGTCCTGGCGGGTGCTCTCGCCCAGGCCAAGGACGCGCGGCTCACGATTCTCGAGGTGATGGCCGAGGCCATCGACGGCCCCGACGAGATGAGCCCCTACGCGCCGCGGGTCACCACCATCAAGGTCCCGGTGGACAAGATCGGTGAGGTGATCGGGCCCAAGGGCAAGATGATCAACTCGATCACCGAGGAGACCGGCGCCCAGATCTCGATCGAGGACGACGGCACCGTGTTCGTCGGCGCCACCGACGGACCGTCGGCGCAGGCCGCGATCGACAAGATCAACGCGATCGCCAACCCGCAGCTGCCCAAGGTCGGCGAGCGGTTCCTGGGCACCGTGGTCAAGACCACCGACTTCGGCGCGTTCGTGTCGCTGCTGCCGGGCCGGGACGGGCTGGTGCACATCTCCAAGCTCGGTAAGGGCAAGCGCGTCGCCAAGGTCGAGGACGTCGTCAAGGTGGGCGACAAGCTCCGGGTGGAGATCGCCGACATTGACAACCGCGGCAAGATCTCGCTGGTGCCTGTCGACGATTCGGCCCAGGACGCGGGGTCCGCTGAGCCTGCCGATGCCGCGGCAACCGAGAGCTGACATTCCGTCGCGCGCAACACTTCGACGCACCACCCTGCCGGGCGGACTGCGGGTGGTCACCGAGTACCTCCCAGCGGTCCGTTCGGCGTCGGTGGGAGTCTGGGTGGGCGTCGGGTCACGTGATGAAGGCGCGACGGTGGCCGGGGCGGCGCATTTCCTGGAACACCTGCTGTTCAAGGCCACTCCGACCCGCACTGCGGCCGGGATAGCCCAGGCGATGGACGCCGTCGGCGGTGAGCTCAACGCCTTCACCGGTAAAGAGCACACCTGCTACTACGCCCATGTGCTCGACACCGATCTGGAGCTGGCCGTCTCCTTGGTCAGCGACGTGGTGCTCAACGGGTGCTGCGCGGCACAGGATGTCGATCTCGAGCGGGACGTGGTGCTCGAGGAACTCGCGATGCGCGACGACGATCCCGAGGACGCGTTGGGCGATGTGTTCTTGTCGACGCTGTTCGGCGACCATCCGATCGGACGGCCGGTGATCGGCAACGTCGAGTCGGTGTCGACGATGACCCGCGCGCAGCTGCGCTCTTTCCACCAGCGCCGCTACACCCCGGAGCGCATGGTGGTGGCGGTGGCCGGCAACATCGACCATGACACGGTGGTGGCGCTGGTGCGAGAACACTTCGGGCATCGGCTGGTTCGCGGTCAACACCCGACCGCACCGCGGCGCGGCACCGGCCGGGTCCCGGGGGTGCCCGGCCTGACCGTGGTCAACCGCGACGCGGACCAGACCCACATGTCGCTGGGCGTGCGCGCCCCGGGACGCTACTGGCCGCACCGGCAGGCGCTGGCGGTGCTCAACACCGCCCTCGGTGGTGGACTGAGTTCCCGTCTGTTCCAGCAGATTCGGGAGTCGCGCGGCCTGGCCTACTCGATCTACTCGTCGGTGGACACCTTCGCCGACGCCGGTGCGCTGTCGGTCTACACCGCATGTCAGCCGGAGCGGTTCACCGAAGTGGCGGCCGTGACCGCTGAGGTGCTCGCGTCGGTGGCCAGCGACGGCATCACCGAGGACGAATGCCGGATCGCAAAGGGTTCACTGCGCGGCGGATTGGTGCTCGGCCTGGAGGATTCGGGTTCGCGAATGAATCGGCTGGGCCGTACCGAGCTGAATTACGGCCGGCACCGGCCCATCGCCCGCACCCTCAAAGAGCTCAGTGCGGTCACCGTCGAGGAGGTCAACGCGGTGGCCAGGCAACTGTTGCGCCAGCCTTACGGCGTCGCGGTGCTCGGCCCGTATAAGTCGAAAGGGGCGCTTCCTCGCCGGCTGCGGTTGATGGCAGGCTAGGGAGATGGCTTTCAGCTTCTCCGAACTCGCGGTCCCGCTGGTCGGCGCTCCGATGGCGGGCGGACCCAGCACCCCGGCACTGGCGGCCGCGGTGTCGCGGGCGGGTGGCCTGGGATTCGTCGCCGGCGGCTACCGCACCCCGCAACAGTTCGCCGACGACATCACTGCCGCGCGCGCGGCTACCTCCGGTCCGATCGGGGCCAATCTGTTTGTGCCGCAACCCAGCGATGCCGACCTGGTGCTGCTCGACGACTACGCCGATCTCCTGGCGCCACTGGCCGACCACTACGGCGTCGAGCTGGGCCGGCCCCGCTTCGGTGACGATGACTGCTGGTCGGAGAAGCTGGACGTGATCGCCGATCTGCGGCCGACGGTGGCGTTGTTCACGTTCGGGGCTCCGCAGCCCGAGGACTTGGAGCGGCTGCGCGCCTTGCGCATCCTGACCGTGATCACGGTGACCTCGGCCTACGAGGCCGGAATCGCCCTGGCGCACGGCGCCGAGGCGTTGGTGGTGCAGGGTCCGGGCGCAGGTGGGCACCGCGGCACCTTTGCACCGGATGTGCTGCCGGGCAGCGACAGCCTCGAGAACCTGCTGGCCGAGATCCGCCATGCCCACGGCGACGTCCCGCTGGTGGCGGCCGGTGGCCTGGGCACCGCGACCGATGTGGCCCGAGTGCTGGGCCGAGGCGCGGTGGCCGCCCAAGTGGGTACCGCACTGCTGCTGGCGGATGAGGCGGGAACCAATCCGACGCACCGGGCGGCGCTGACCAACCCGGAGTTCGGCAACACCGTGGTGACCTGTGCGTTCTCGGGGCGGTACGCGCGCGGCCTGGAGAACGATTTCAGCCGCACCTTCGAGAACGTGGCGCCGGTCGGATACCCGGAGATCCACCACATGACCACGCCCATCCGGGCGGCGGCGGTGGCGCTGGACGACCCGCACGGAACGAGCCTGTGGGCCGGAACCGCATACCGGACGATCCGATCGGGCCCGGCCGCCGACATCATCGCCGACTTGGCGTCCTGAACCCGACCGGCGGCGACATTAAGATCGCCGCATGACCAAACCTTCAGCAACCGCCACCGTGCGGATCGAGGCCGCGCCCGACGAGATCTACGCGCTGATCACGGACTTGTCAGCGCTGGCTGACTGCGCCGAGGAAGCGGTCGAGATGCGCTGGAGCCAGGGGAATTCGGCCAGACCCGGCGCGAAGTTCGTCGGCAGCAACCGCAACGGCTCGCACAGCTGGAGCACTACCTGCACCGTTACCGCCGCCGAACCCGGCCGCATTTTCGCGTTCGATGTCCGCTCGGCGGTCATCCCGGTGGCGCACTGGGCCTACGAGATCACCCCCGTTGACGGTGGCTGCGAGGTCACCGAGAGCACCTGGGATCGTCGCCCCCGCTGGATTCGTGGCGTGACCCGATTCGTCACCGGTGTCGCCGACCGGACCGCCGCCAACGGTGAGCACATCCGACTCACGCTGGACCGGCTGAAGCAACGGGCGGAGCGCAACGCCGGCTGATCGTGACGGCTGTCACAATCCTGACAACACGGTACCGGTGGTATCGTTGTACCCCATCGGGCGATCTGTCCATAACAAAGACAATCAGCCATATTTTGTAAATCGATGGGAGGCTTGTGATGCTTAAGGTCGATGACAGTGCCGCGGGCCCGCATGACGGATCGCTGGACCACGAGCGCATCGTCCTGCAGGCCCGTGACGTCGACTTCGACTGGTCGGACCTGCCGGTGCACTATGTGCCCGGCGAAGTCTTCACCACGCATTTCTGCAATGTGTTGCACCTGCTGCTTCCCGCCGGGGAGGAGTTCTTCGTCGAGGTGTTCAAGCAGGCGCTGCCCCTGATCAAGGACGACCAACTCCGGCTCGACGTCCAGGGCTTCATCGGGCAGGAGGCCACCCACTCCCAGGCGCACGCAGGCGTCGTCGATCACCTGGCCGCCCGCGGTGTCGACATGTCGCCGTTCACCGCCCAGATCAAATGGCTGTTCGACAAGCTGCTGGGTGATCGGCCGACCTGGGGTAGACGCCGTCAGCAGCGCTGGCTGCTCGAACGAGTGGCGCTGATCGCCGCCGTCGAGCACTACACCGCCATCCTGGGCGAATGGGTCCTCGACAGCCCCGCGCTGGACGAAGCCGGTACGCATCCGGCGATGCTGGACATGCTGCGCTGGCACGGCGCCGAAGAGGTCGAGCACAAGGCCGTTGCGTTCGACGTCATGAAGCACCTGCAGGCCGGCTACTTCCGGCAGGTCCGCACCCAATTGGCCATCACACCGCTGATGCTGTGGTTGTGGGTGCGCGGACTGCGATTCATGTACAAGGTGGACCCCGAGCTGCCGGCGGGCGTCAAGCCACGCTGGCGCGACTGGTTCGTGGTGTCGCGGCGCGGTCTGGTACCCGCTCCGTTCGAGTTCCTTCCGGCCATCGCCTCCTACTACCGGCCCAGTTTCCACCCGGCGCAGCTCGGCGGCGTGGAGAGGGCGGTCAACTACCTGGCCGTCTCGCCGGCCGCCCGCGCCACACATTGACCGGCACCGAGCCCCGCAAGGAGTGCAGTAGATGAGCAGCTTGATCGCGTCCGACGGTGTGAGTCTGACGGTGCACACCTACACCGACCTGGACCCGCGGCGACCGACGATCCTCGCCATTCACGGCTACCCGGACAACCACCACGTCTGGGACGGGGTAGCCGAGCAACTGGTCGAGTTGGGTCGCTACAACGTCGTGGCCTACGACGTGCGTGGCGCCGGTGCTTCGTCGGCCCCGGCGGACAGGTCGGGGTACCGCTTTCCTCAGCTCGTCGCCGACGTCGGTGCGGTGATCGATCACCTCGGCGTAGGCCAGGTCCATCTGTTGGGCCACGACTGGGGCTCGATCCAGGGCTGGGCGGCGGTGACCGATCCAGTCGTAGCAGCGAAAGTCGCTTCCTACACCTCGATTTCGGGGCCGCAGCTGGATTACGCCGGTAAGTTTCTGCGGTCGGCCCGCAATATCCGCACCGCCATCGACGTCATCCGCCAGCTGCTGGAATCGACCTACATCTGGCTGTTCTTGACCCCGCGGCTGCCGGAGGCGATCTTCCGGTCCGGATTGGGCAGCAAAGTCATTGGTGCGCTTGACCGTATCGGCCGGTCGGGCGGCCCGCAACGCCCGATGCCACGCGGGGAGAACGACTATCTCAACGGGTTGAACCTGTACCGGGCGAACATGCCGGGGCCGTTCCTGAAGCCGGCCTCGCCGCTGCCCGCCACCGAGGTGGCCGTGCAGGTGCTCGCACCGCGCCTGGATCTGTTCGTCAGCCCCGCGCTGCAGCGGTTCACCGGCTCCATCCCGGCCCGCCATCGGGTGCTCGACATTGCCGGCGGGCACTGGGTGGTGACCGATCGCCCCGATGTCATCGCCCGCCACACCGCCGACTGGGTGGACCAGACCGCGTCCGGCAGTGCGGAGGACCTCGGCCTGGACGCCCCGGATAGCAGGCAACGCTGATATGCCGCAAGAGATCTGGACCTCCCGGCCCGCCGACCTCTACGGTCGGCGCAAGCACGATCGGTTCTTCAACATGCTCTGGGGGGCCGTCACGGTATTCGGCGGTGTCTCGGGGCTGTCGAGGTGGAAGCCGTCGCGAGTGATCCCCGTGTCACGGACGATCTCCGCGGTCGTCACCAAGCGGGAGATGCTGACCGAGGATGTGGTCGCCCTGACGATCGCCGACCCGGATGGTGGACTGCTGCCGTCCTGGACGCCGGGCGGTCACATCGACGTGCAACTGCCGTCGGGCCGTCGCCGCCAGTACTCGCTGTGCGGTGTTCCGGGGCGGCGCACCGACTACCGCATCGCGGTGCGCCGGCTCGACGACGGCGGCGGGGGATCGGTCGAGATGCACGAGTCCTACGCCGTCGGTGACACTCTGGTCTTCGAAGGGCCGCGCAATGCGTTCTATCTGGGCACGGACGAGAGCGAGGTGCTGTTCGTCATCGGCGGTATCGGCGTGACTCCGATGCTGCCGATGTTGCGCGAGGCCGCCCAGCGCGGAATCGATTGGCGCGCGGTCTATGCCGGCCGCAGCCGCGCTGACATGCCGCTGCTTGACGAGGTGCTGGCCGTGGATCCCGAGCGGGTCACGGTGTGGGCCGACGACGAGCACGGGCGCTTCGCCGGCACCGAGGAACTGCTGGCCGGCGCAGGCCCGGCGACCGCGGTCTACGTGTGCGGGCCCACGGCGATGCTCGAGGCCGTGCGCATCACCCGGGACCAGCACGCCGAGAATAAGCACGCCCCGTTGCACTACGAACGGTTCAGCCCGCCGCCGGTGGTCGACGGTGTGCCGTTCGAGCTGGAACTGGCCCGATCGCGGCGCCTGCTGCTGATACCCGCGGATCGCTCGGCCCTGGACGTGATGCTCGACCTCGACCCGACCACGGCCTGCTCGTGCCGGCAGGGCTTCTGCGGTACCTGCAAGGTGAAGGTGGTCTCCGGCGACGTCGACCGACGCGGACGCACCGCGGAGGGCCACGACGAGATGCTGGTCTGCGTCTCGCGGGCCAACGGCGGTCGGATCGTCATCGATGCCTGAACGTCAGCCGCAGCCGTCCGGATAGACTGCCCGGATGTCTGGTGTGGGTCAGGTCCATCGTGCGAGTTTGCTGGCCAGAGTCATCTACGTGGTTTTCTCGGCGGTGATGCCGCGACTGGTGCGGTGGATCAACCGCCGTGGCGGCCCCGAGGCCATGCCCGGAATCTTGACGAAGTTGGGCCGCCGCACCAACACCGTTGCCCGCCTGCAACGGGTGCGACCGTTCTTCGGGATCCGCTTCACCCGAGCGTCCGCCGCAGGGGTTCCCGTTGAGGTTGTTCGCCGGAAAGACTGTGACGCGCCGCTGGGCGACGGCGTCATCTTGTATTTCCACGGCGGCGGGTTCTTCACCGGCGGTCTCGACACCCACCTGCATGTCGTGGCGAGCCTGGCCCGGCGCACCCGGCTGCCGGTGGTGCACGTCGACTACCGGCAATTCCCCGACGTGACCGTGGACGGCTCGGTGGCGGACTGTGTCGGTGCCTACCGCTGGCTGCTGGACCAGGGCGCAGACCCGGCCAAGACGGTCATCGCCGGAGACTCCGCCGGGGGCTTTCTGACGTTTGCCACCGCATTGCGCTCCCAACAGGACGGGTTGGCCGCCCCAGCCGGAGTGATCGGGATCTCGGCACTGCTGGAACTCGACGGAGCGGCCCGCAGCCCGCACCCGAACATGGCCACCGACGCATTCGGTATCGCCGACGCGCTGCCGGACCTCGTCGACCAGGTGTGCCCGTCACTGCCGATGCGTCACGAGTTGTCCCCGATCAATGGTCGACTCGAGACGATGCCGCCGGCGCTGATGATCGCAGCCGAGTCGGAGATCCTGCGCTGCGACAACGAACGGCTGCACGCCGCACTGCTGGCGCAGGGCAGGTCGAGCCGCCTTGAGCTGTGGGCTCATCAGGTGCATGCCTTCCCGGCGTTGTTCCCGTTCCTGCCGGAGAGCCGGGCGGCCTTCGCGATGATGACCCGCTTTGTGGCCGACCGCCTGGCGGACGCCGACCGGCCCGACGAGACCCGCCGAGAGGTGTCCTGAGGCCGGCTGCCAGTAGGGTGGCAGCCATGCGGGTAGCAGTGCTGGGTGCCAAGGGCAAGGTCGGCGCCACCATGGTTGCGGCGGTGCGCGCCGCCGAGGATCTGACCCTGTCCGCCGAGGTCGACGCCGGCGATGCGCTGAGCCTGCTGACCGACGGCGGCACTGAGGTGGTGATCGACTTCACCCACCCCGACGTCGTGATGGACAACCTGAAGTTCTTGATCGACAACGGGATTCATGCCGTTGTCGGCACCACGGGTTTCACCGAGGAGAGGATCGCCCAGGTTCGCTCGTGGTTGGCGGCCAAACCCGGTGCGGCGGTGCTGATCGCCCCCAACTTCGCCATCGGTGCGGTGCTGTCGATGCACTTCGCGGTCCAGGCCGCCAAGTACTTCGAATCGGTGGAGGTCATCGAGCTGCACCACCCGCAGAAGGCCGACGCGCCGTCAGGCACCGCGACCCGCACCGCTGCGCTGATCGCCGAAGCCCGGAAGGGTCTGCCGCCCAACCCCGATGCCACCAGCACCGGCCTGCCGGGAGCGCGCGGTGCCGACGTCGGCGGTGTTCCGGTGCACTCGGTGCGGTTGGCCGGGCTGGTCGCTCACCAGGAGGTGCTGTTCGGCACCTTGGGGGAGACGTTGACCATCCGGCACGACAGCATCGACCGGACCTCGTTCGTTCCCGGGGTGTTGCTGGCGGTGCGGCGGGTCGCGGACTTTGCCGGCCTGACCATCGGCATCGAACCCCTGCTCGACCTGAAGTAGGCGTGGGGATGTCGGCGGCCGCGCGGATGAAGTTGCTCATCGCTTTCATGTGCCTGGCGCTGCTGATGTATCTGGTGTTCCTGGGCCGGATCGCGGTGCTGCTGATCGGCTCCGGTTCGCTGTCGGCGATCGGGTTGGGCCTGGCACTGCTGATCATGCCGTTTATCGGCCTGTGGGCGATGATCGCCACCCTGCGCGACGGGTTCTCCCACCAGCGGCTGTCACGGCTGATCGCCGCCGACGGGATGGAACTCGACGCGAGTTCGCTGCCGCGGCGGCCGTCCGGGCGTATCGAACGCGACGCCGCCGACGCCCTGTTCCACACGATCCAAGACGAGCTCGACGCCGACCCGGACAACTGGCAGCGCTGGTATCGGCTGGCCCGGGCCTACGAGTACGCCGGAGACCGGCGACGCGCGCGGGAGGCGATGAAGACCGCGGTCCGGCTGCAGGAGAGCCGATGACCAAGACGTTGCTGGTGGTGCACCACACGCCGTCGCCGTATTGCCAGGCCATGTTCGAGGCGGTGCTGGCCGGGGCCACCGATCCGGAGATCGAGGGCGTCGAGGTGGTGCGCCGCCCGGCGTTGTCGGTGTCGCCGACCGACATGCTGGCCGCCGACGGCTACCTGTTGGGCAGCCCGGCCAACCTGGGTTATCTCTCCGGTGCCCTCAAGCACGCCTTCGATGTGTGTTACTACCCGATCTTGGATTCGACCCGGGGTCGGCCGTTCGGGCTCTTCCTGCACGGCAACGAGGGCACCGAGGGCGCCGAACGCGCCGTCGACTCGATTACCACGGGATTGGGCTGGATCAAGGCCGCCGATTATGTGGTGGTCTCGGGCAAGCCCGGCAAAGCCGAACTGGAAGCCTGTTGGGAGCTCGGTGCGACGGTGGCCGCGCAGCTGATGGACTGAGTGCCGCTACGGGTCGATGTGGGTTTGCGGCATGTAGAACGAGTGCAACGGATAATCCCGTTCCGGTCCCATCGAGTGGCAGTCCTGTTGCGAGGGCGGTGATTTCGGTGGCTCGTAGTAGTAGATGACGCAGCGCTGCCAGGTGCCGTCGGGCTGAATCGGGCCGTCGCACTTTTGGGCGGTGGAGAAGAACAGCAGCGGGTTGTCCTGACAGCCGGCGTGGGCGGCCGGCGCCGAGGCGATCAGCTGGCCGGTCAGCAGCGCCGCGGCCCCCAACACGGTGGTCAGCCCACCGGTGAGGTAGCGCTTCACGGCTGTCCCCTTCCGATCCGTCATGTTGCCGAGAGACTACGCCGGAACTGGACCTGCTCAACAAGATTCTGGACCTTAAGGGCTGAACCGACTGCGCGCAACCTGCACTCGAGTGCCCCGCTCGCCGTTGCGTGCGGGGCACTGGAGTGCGGTAGGTCAGCCGGGTAGGCCGGGCTGGCCGTCCGTACCGTCCGGGCCCTGCGAGCCGGCAGTGCCGAGTTGGCCGGTTTGGCCCGTTGTGCCCGGGTCGCTGCCGCCGTTTGTCGTTGCCGTCCCGCCGGCACCGCCGGGCCCGGCGGCACCGCCATCACCGCCAGTGCCTGCGCCACCGGCCATGCCACCGGTGCCGGCCGTGCCGGTGACAGCGCCGTTTTGCGCCGTACCCGGTGCGCCGCCGTTGCCGCCATCGCCGCCGGTTCCGCCGGTGCCACCGGTTCCGCCGGTGCCGCCGTCGCCGCCGTTACCGCCGGTGGCGATACCGCCGGATCCGTCGGCCTTCCCGGCACCTGCCGTGCCGCCCGCGCCACCGGTGGCCCCTATCTCACCGGTGGCACCGGTTCCGCCGGTGCCGCCGGTTCCGCCGTTGCCGCCGTTACCGGCGGTGTTCGCCAACAGGCCACCACCGGTTCCGCCGGCGCCGCCGGTGCCACCGCTGCCGCCGGTGCCGCCCTGGACTCCGGTGCCGCCGTTGCCGCCGTCGCCGCCGTTGCCGCCGATCACGGTGCTCTGAGAGCCCTCACCGGTGGCGTTGCCGCCGGCTCCACCGACTCCGCCCGGCGCACCGAGGTCGCCGTTACCGCCGGCGCCGCCGTTGCCGCCCGTTGCGGTCCCGCCCGAACCGTCAGACTTCGCGGTGCCGCCGCTGCCGCCGCTGCCGCCGGCCTCTCCCGGGACCGTGGCGTTGGCGCCGTCGCCGCCGTTACCACCGGTCGCCGAGCCGTTGCCCGACGCAGGAGTGCCCGGGTCGCCGTTGGTTGCGAAACTGCTCGGAGGCGGATTGACGCCGGTGACACCGATTGCGCCGTCGCCGCCAACGCCGCCGTTGCCGCCATTGCCCAGCGAGCCCCCGTCACCACCGGCGCCGCCGTTGCCGCCGTTCATGCCGTTGCTCAAATCGCTGGCGTCAAAGCCCGCCCCGCCGTTGCCGCCGTTGCCCGAGACAATCTGCGGAACAGTGCCATCACTGCCGGCGTCGCCGACGTGACCGCCGGTGCCGCCGACGCCGGCCGCACCCCCCGGACCGCCTGTTGCGGTCACGTTGCCGGGATCGCCGCCATTGCCGCCGGCCCCACCATCAGGATGTGCCTCGTCGCCGGCCGCACCGCTGCCGCCGTCACCGCCCAGGCCGGCTATACCACCGTTTCCGCCTTGACCACCATCGCCGTTGACACCGGAGGTGGCCTGGTTGGCGCCGTTGCCGTCGAAGCCGCCCTTGCCGCCGCTGCCGCCGTCGCCGCCCTGACCTCCGGTGCCGGCTGCGCCGCCGTCACCGGCATTGCCACCGCTGGTACCGGGCGTTGCACCGGGGTCGGCGGCCGCGTTGTAGCCGTTGCCGCCGGTACCCCCATTGCCGCCGTTGCCGCCAATGCCGCCGTTGGCGCCGTTACCCCCGACACCTCCGGCACCGACCGCGCCGTTGGTGGAACCGGTGCCGGCTGCGCCGCCGTTGCCGCCCTTGCCGCCGCTTCCGCCGTCTTGGCCTTGGGTGCCGGTACCGCCGTTGGTGCCGTTGGTGCCGTTCGGGCTCGCTGCGGTGCCGGCGGCGCCGTTGCCGCCGTTATCGCCGGTTGTTCCGTTGGCGCCGGCGACACCGTTGCCGCCGCCGCCGCCCTTTCCGCCGTTACCTCCGACACCCTGGGCAGCGTGGGTGTTGTCCACGTTGAGGCCGCCGGCACCGCCGTTGCCCCCGTGTCCTCCGTTGCCGCCGTCGGTGCCGTTGGCGCCGGGGGCGCTTCCGTTACTGCCGCCAAGGCCGCCGCCGCCGTCGCCGCCGTTGCCGCCGACACTGGATGCGCCGTGTGCGCCGGCGTTACCGGTGGTCTGTCCCGTACCGCCGGCCCCGCCCGCCCCGGCGTTGCCGCCCGTGCCTCCGTTGGCGCCGGCTCCACCGTCGGGATGGCCGGTGACGCCGGTGGCACCGGCGCCGCCCTTACCGGCCACGCCGGCGTCACCGCCGTGGCCGCCAGTGCCACCGACGCCCTGATCGGTGGGGCTGCCGAAGAGGTTGGTGTGGCCTCCCGCGCCGCCCTTGCCACCACCGCCGCCGGCCGCGCCGTTGCCGGCATTGCCGCCGAGCTGGCCATTGCCGGTGCCCGCGTTGGCAAATGTGCCGGCCGCGCCATTGATACCGTTGCCGCCGTTGCCACCGGCGCCGCCGGTGCCGCCGCCGCCGCCGGTTCCGCCGGTGCCGATGACCGTGCCACCCGCACCGCCGTTGCCGCCGTTGCCGCCGAGCCCGCCGGTGTGGCCGTTACCGCCGCTGGAGCCCGAACCGACGCCGTCGGCGCCGTTACCCCCGGCGGCACCTGTTCCGCCCTTGCCACCATCGCCGCCATTACCAGCGGCGAATGCGCCGAAAACGTCACTGGCGGCGCCGGAGCTGCCGCCGTTACCGCCGTCGCCGCCGGTGCCGGAACCGCCCTCGGCGAAGGTCCCGGTACCGCCGGTGCCGCCGTCACCACCGTTTCCCCATGTCTCGCCGCCGTTGCCGCCGTTGCCTCCATCGGCGCCAAGTCCTCCGGAGCCGCCGTCGCCGCCGTTGCCGAACCCGCCTGCATCCCCGCCGTTTCCGCCGGCCTCGCCGACCTCGGTGCTGTTCCAGCCGTGGCCGCCGTCGCCGAAGAAGAAACCACCGTTTCCGCCATTCGGGTCAGTCGGGGTACCCATTGCACCGTTGCCGATCAGGAACACTCCGGTCGCGGTGTTGATCGCGTTGTCGATCTGCATGCCCAGTGGGCTATTGATCCAGTCCTGCAACATGGTGTGGATCGGCAGCCAGAAGTCGGTTTGGAACGAGTCGGCGATCTGGTCACCGAAGTCGGTCGGCTGGGCGGTGCCGCTGACCGTGCCGTTCAGCCAGGCAAGCGGGTCGGAGGAAGTGGCGGCAAGGGCGCTGCTCAAGTCAGCACCGCCGTGCAACCCGGGGTCGAACAGCGCGCTCCAACTGCTCGGGTCGAACAGGGTCCCCCAGCTGGTGGGGTCCAACAGGTCCTCGACGTCGGCTTGGGCCGGCGGTAGTGCCAATGGTGTTAGTCCGAACGCCAAGAACGCCCCGACAGCCGAGGTACTCCCGGACAGCAGGAAACCGCGGCGCTTTCGGCCGGCGGTTGAGTGGTAATTTCCCCTGGTCTCGCCCCGATGAGCCATTTCTATCCCCTTTTTTGCGAACGGAAATCCACGACCGAACCAGAGCCGGTGTGCCGAAATTCGGCCCGGTTGCGAAATCGATCTTGAATCTGACATGACCGCGAGCTAGCGAAAAGTTACGCGCAGCATTTGTGATATGGCAAGAGTTTTAATCGGTCTCTTTGGAAGCACTATTAATAATTGGACGCAATGCGTCATAAATGGGTTATTAGCTTCGCATCGTCGCAGGTCATGACACTCAGTAAATCTCGAGAAATTAGTTCAGGTAATTGTCAGTCAGACGCATTACGTGAAAAATTTAACATCCATGAAATATTCGACTGCGTTAATAACGTTAGCGATGGTGCGGCTGTCTTCAGCGGGCGTAAGGTCCGGGATCCCGGGCCGTTCAAGCCATTTTCTTCGATTGATGATCCGAGGCTTCTCTATCAAATTATCGGTCGTGTTAATTCAACCTATTCCGGTGGGAAATCAGCCCGAGCCTTGCGGCAGAAGTGTCACCACCAAGACGGTCGGAACTATCACCGATGTCCTGAGAGATGACACTGAACAGAGTGCCGCGTCGCTTCGAGCTCGGCTCCATGAAGACAGCAGGTGCACTTCGTCACCGTTACGGCGGCCGACCTAGGCGCCAGCCGCCGCTTCTACACCGCCCTGGGTTGGAGCCCACTGCTGGAAGTCGAGGGCGAAGTCATCTGCTACCAGTCCGCTCCGAGCTGTTGGGTTTCTTCCTCGCGGCGAAGTTCAACGAGGATCTGACTTTGTCGGGCGAGGTCGACGCCGGTGATGCGCTGAGCCTGTTGACCGACGGCGGGACTGAGGTGGTGATCGGCTTCACCCACCCCGACGTCGTGATGGACAACCTGAAGTTCTTGATCGACAACGGGATTCATGCGGTTGGCGGCACTACCGGTTTCACTGAGGAGAGGATCGCCCAGGTTCGTTCCTGGTTGGCGGCCAAACCCGGTGTGGCGGTGCTGATCGCCGAGGCTTGAAAAGGCCTGCCGCCCAACCCCGATGCCATCACACGGGCCTACCGGCAGCGCGTGGCGCCGACGTCGGCGGTGTTCCGGTGCGCTCGGTGCGACGGTGGCCGCCCGGCTGATGGACTGAGTGCCGCTACGGGTCGATGTGGGTCTGCGGCATGTAGAACGAGTGCAACGGATAATCGCGTTCCGGTCCCATCGAGTGGCAGTCCTGTTGCGAGGGCGGTGATTTCGGTGGCTCATAGTAGTAGATGACGCAGCGCTGCCAGGTGCCGTCGGGCTGAATCGGGCCGTCGCACTTTTGGGCGGTGGAGAAGAACAGCAGCGGGTTGTCCTGACAGCCGGCGTGGGCGGCCGGTGCCGAGGCGATCAGCTGGCCGGTCATCAGCGCCGCGGCCCCCAACACGGTGGTCAGCCCACCGGTGAGGTAGCGCTTCACGGCTGTCCCCTTCCGATCCGTCATGTTGCCGAGAGACTACGCCGGATGTCGCAGGAGTTTGCCAGGTTGCGGGCTCCACGATTTGCTCGCAGTTCCCATCGTGAGGCGATAGGCTGCGATGCCGTGACGCAAGCAAACGACAGCCAGGTCACCACCGACCTGCTCGCCCGCACGCTGGAATCGGTGCGGGCCGCCTACCAGGACATCGCGGAGCTGGCCAAGCACGGGGACGGCATCCGAGCAGTGGCGCACACCGCCAGAGGCACCGCGCTGATCCACGACCTGCGCAAGGAACTCGACCTGCTCAACAAGATCCTGCCGTTCAAGGGCTGACGCGGCGTTTCCCGCCCAGATCACAACGGCGGGGAAGTGCGGTAGCGGTCGGTAGGCAATCTCGAGGCGAGCCGCGATCGGCGCTCTGAGGCGCGCGCTCCGGTGGGAGTGCCAGTGGTGTCATCGGGGTCGGTGGCAAACGTTGGCAAACCCGGTGCGCGTTACTCCTTGGTCGATATGATTTTCGGGTGTCCGAGCCAGTGCCGGCGCCCCCGGCGATCTGCTTGAACATGATCGTGCGCAACGAAGCCCACATCATTACCGAGGCGCTCGACTCGGTCGCGCCCTACATCCACTCCTGGGTGATCGTCGACACCGGCTCCGACGACGGCACCCAGGATCTGATCCGCGAGCATATGGCCGGCCTCGGTATTCCCGGGGAGATCCACGAGCGGCCGTGGCGCAACTTCGGTCATAACCGCAGCGAAGCGCTGCAGCTCGCCCGGGGCCACGGTGACTACATCTGGGTGATGGACGCCGACGACCTCCTGGTCGGCACCCCCGACCTCACCGAGCTGACCGCCGGTCTCTACTATCTGCGGCTGCGTCAGGGCGGATCAATGGTCTACTGGCGCGGGATGCTGTTCCGTGATGGGCTGCCGTGGTTCTACAAAGGCGTCGTCCATGAATACCCCTGGTGCGACCAGCCACACGACAACGCCAGGCTGGACGGTGACTACCACGTGGAGTCCCGCAGGATCGGCGCCCGCAACCTTGATGAACGCAAATACGCCCGCGACCGTGACCTGCTGCTGGCCGAGGTGGCGAACAACCCCGGCGACCCCCGGTCGGTGTTCTACCTGGCCCAGAGCTACCGCGACCTCGGTGACCTCCCCAACGCCCGCCGGTGGTATGCCCGACGTGCCGCGATGACCGGCTTCGACCAGGAAACCTACGTCGCCCAGCACCAACTGGCGCAGATGATGTCCAAGCTCGGCGAACCGTGGCCGGAGGTGGAGGAGGCCTATCTGCAGGCCTGGCAGCTGCGCCCAAACCGCGCCGAACCGCTGTATGCGATCGCCCAGCACTACCGCAACGAAAACCGCTACCAGCTGGACTACCTGTTCGCCGAGCGCGCCGCAGCGCTGCCGCTCAACTCCGAAACCCTGTTCGTCCAGGAGGACGTCTACACCTGGCGCGCCACCGACGAGCTGGCGATCTGCGCCTCCCGGCTGGGCCGACACCCCGAGGCGTTCGCGTTGTTCCGGCGGGTGCTGGCGCTGCCCGATATTCCCGACGAGGAACGGCCCCGGCTGGTCAGGAACCGGGATTTCTCGGTGCCCACCATGTTGGCGGCGTCATCGTCGTATCCGGAGTCCGTGGCGCGCGGTCTGACCGCCGGCCCGCCCGACGCCGAGGTGACCGTCAGCGTGACCGCCGGGCCGGACCGCACCGGCGTCGAACAGACACTGAACTCGTTTCTGCACTGCTGCACCGACCTCAACCGGGCGGGACGGTTCCTGGTGGTCGACACCGGGCTCTCGGCCGCGGATCGGGCCTGGCTGGGGAGGCACTACGGGTTCGTCGAGTTCGTCGAGCCGGCCCCCACCCGGGATCCGGCGGCGCTGCTCGGCCAGATCCGCACCAGAATCGGCGGCCGCCGCTGGCTGCACCTGGGCCGGGGCTGGCAATTCTTCGCCCCCGAGGACTACCTCACCCGGCTGACCGCGGTGCTCGACGCCGAACCCGAGGTGGTTCAGGTCGGCGTCAACTTCGGTGACGCGACCGGCCTGACCGGTACCTGCGCCACCGGGGAGGCGGTGCGCCGGGCACCGGGGGCCGGACGCTACGTGCTCGCCGAGAAGTTGGCCACCGGGCCGGCGATGTTCGACACCGGCCGGTGGGATCGGACCGGCGGCAGCACGGGCACCGGGCTGCCCACCGCCACCCTCGACGAGGTGCTCTGCACCAGCACGGGCTGACGTGGCATCACATCCGACGATCTGTTTGAACATGATCGTCCGCAACGAGGCGCACATCATCCGGGAGGGACTCGATTCGGTTGCGCCGTATATCGATTCGTGGGTGATCGTCGATACCGGCTCTGACGACGGCACCCAGGACGTGATCCGCGAGCACCTGGCCGGCCTAGGCATCCCCGGTGAGTTGTATGAGCGGCCGTGGCGTGACTTCGGCCATAACCGCACCGAGGCGCTGATGCTGGCACAGGGGCACGGTGACTACATCTGGGTGATGGACGCCGACGACGTCGTCGTCGGCGCACCGGATTTCACCGCACTGGACGCCGATGTTTACTTCATGCGGGTCAAGGAGCAATCCGCGTTCTCCTACTGGCGCGGTGCGCTGTTCCGGGACGGCGCCCGGGTGCGCTACGTGGGTGTGGTCCACGAATCGGTCCAATGCGACGACGATCCGTTCACCACCGCGCGCCTCGCCGGCGACCACCACATCGAGTCGCGGCGCCTCGGCGGCCGCAACCTCGACACGCACAAATACGAGCGGGACATCGCGCTGCTGCTCAGTGCGGTGCAACGGGATCCCACCGACGCCCGCTCGGTGTTCTACCTGGCCCAGAGTTACTTCCTGCTGACCGATTTCGCCAACGCCCGCACCTGGTACGAGCGTCGGATCGAACTGGGTGGCTGGAACGAAGAGGTCTACTACTCGATCTACCGGCTGGCGATGTCGATGGAACGACTCGGTGAGCCGTGGCCGGACGTCGAGCAGACCTACCTGCGGGCCTGGGAAACCCGGCCGACCCGCGCCGAGGCCGTGTTCACGGTCGCGGTGCATTACCGGGTGGAGGGTCGCTACCAACTGGGCTACTTGTTTGCCCGGTGTGCCGACGAAATCGACTACCCCGACCTCGATGTCGTCTTCGTCCACCCCGACATCCACCAGTGGCGCACCACCGACGAGCGCGCGGTGTGTGCCTCCCAGATCGGCCGGCACTCCGAGGCGTTCGCGTTGTTCCGGCGGCTGGTGGCCCACCCGGAATTCCCCGATGCGGAGCGGCCGCGGATGGCCAATAATCGGGATTTCTCGGTGCCCGCCATGTTGGCGGCGGCGTCTTCGTATCCGGAGGCGGTGGTGCGCGGCCTGCCTGCCTCCCGGCCTGATTCCGGGGTGACGGTGAGCGTGATCGCCGGGCCGGATCGTGGCGAGGTGGAGCGGGCGCTGAACTCGTTTCTGTACTGCTGCAACGATATTGGCC
>NZ_CP084029.1:2744639-2922419 GCF_020181615.1 [Mycobacterium] crassicus | reverse complement strand
ACGCGTACCTGTGCCGGTGAGGCGGTGGTGCGCCGGGCGCCGGGGGACGGGCGGTATGTGCTCGGTGGCGCGGTGGTGACGGGTCCGGCGATGTTCGACACCGCCCGACTGGATCGCGCCGGCGGGTTCACCGGCCCTGGTTGGCCCGCGGCCACCCTCGACGAAGTGCTCTGCATCCGCGGCTGATCTGCCGGCGGCGGCCGCACTGCCGGGTGGGGCAGTGCGGCCGCTCTGGACGCAGTCAGCCGGAGTCAGCCGGGTTGTCCGTTGGCGCCGGTGAGGCCGGCCGAGCCGGTGCCGCCGGCGGCACCGGTCGCGCCGGCACTGCCGGTGGCACCGTCTGTTGCGGTGCTGTCGCCGCCGGTTGCGACGGCGGTGCCGCCGGGCCCAGCGGCACCGCCGGGGCCGCCGGCACCGCCGGCGCCGGCGCCGCCGGCAGCCCCACCGGTGCCGCCGGTGCCGGTGTCGCCGTTCAGGGCGGTGCCGCCGTTGCCGCCGGTGCCGCCGTTGCCGCCGGTGCCGCCCATCGCGCCGGCGCCGCCGTTGCCGCCGTCGCCGCCGTTGCCGCCGACGGTGTTGCTGCCGTTGCCGTGGCCCAAACCGAGCCCGCCTACGCCGCCGCTGCCGCCGGCGCCGCCGGTGTAGCCGATCGATCCGGTGCCGCCGTTGCCGCCGTCGCCGGCGGCCCCGCCGTTGCCGGCGGTGTTACCGGACAGGATCCCGCCGCTGCCGCCGGCGCCGCCGTCGCCGCCGTTGCCGCCGGTGCCGCCGACCGCGGTGCTGTCACCGCTGTTGCCGCCGTCGCCGCCGTTGCCAGCGGTCAGGGCGCCGCCGGAGCCGTTGGTGGTGGCCGCACCGCCGGCCCCACCGGCGCCGCCGGCAGCACCGGTGGTGCCGTTGCCGCCGTCGCCGCCGTTGCCGCCGAAGGCATCACCGTTGCTGCCGTCGGACGTGGCCTCGCCGCCGGTGCCGCCGGCGCCGCCCTGCTGTCCGGGCACGCTGCCGTTGCTACCGGTGCCACCGTCGCCACCGATGACCGGCGGCGGGGGGTTCCACCTCTCGTCGGCTCCGGTGCTGCCGGGTGCCGCGGTGCCGCCGGGCGGGATGACCGGGTTTACTCCGGTCGCGCCCTGGGCGCCGTCGCCGCCGGTGCCGCCGTTGCCGCCGTTGCCCCAGATTCCGCTATTGCCGCCCGCGCCGCCGTTGCCGCCGTTCATGCCGTTGGTTTGGCCGCTGGCGTCGTAGCCGGCACCGCCGTCGCCGCCGTTGCCCGAGATGGTCGGTGTGACGCTGCCGGGGTCACCGGTCTGGCCGCCGGTGCCGCCGGTGCCGCCGGTGCCCGCCGCGCCGCCGGCGCCGCCGGTGCCGGTGGTGCTGCCCGGGTTGCCGCCGTTGCCGCCGGCGCCACCGTTGGGGGTGCTTAGGTCACCGGCGGAGCCGGTGGCGCCGTTGCCACCCAGGCCTGCGACACCGCCGGCGCCACCGTCGCCGCCGTCGCCGTTGGTGCCGGAGGCCGCGGCTGCGCCGGTGCCACCGGCCAGGCCGCCGGCGCCGCCGTTACCGCCGGTCCCGCCGGTGCCCCCGGTGCCTGCCGCACCGCCGTCGCCGCCGTTGCCGCCGGTAGCTCCCGCGGTGGTGGAGGTCGCGCCGTTTCCGCCGTTGCCGCCGGTGCCGCCGGCGCCTCCCGTGCCGCCGTCACCGCCGTTGCCGCCGATGCCGCCCGCACCGACCGTGCCGGTACCGACGGCACCGGTGCCGATAGCACCGCCGTTCCCGCCTTGGCCGCCGGCGCCGCCGGCTTGGCCGGCCTGACCTGTGAGTCCCGCCTGGCCAGTGATGCCGTTGACGTTGCCGGCGGTGCCTGCGGAGCCGCTGGCGCCGTTGCCGCCGGCGGTGCCCGCGGTGCCGCTGGCGCCGTTGCCGGCGTTGCCGCCGTGGCCGCCGTTGCCGGCTGCGCCGGTGGCACCGGTGGTGCCGGCCGTCCCGGCTGCGCCGGTGATGCCGTTGCCGGCGGCGCCGGTGCCCGCGGCTCCGGCCGAGCCGGAGGCGCCGGCTGCGCCGCCGGTCCCGCCGTTGCCGCCGGTGCCGCCTGCCCCGCCGTTGCCGCCGGAGGCGCCTGCGATGGTGGCACTTAGGCCGGTTCCGCCGGTTCCACCGGCACCGCCTGCCCCGCCGTTGCCGCCGGTGCCGCCGCTGCCGGCGTTGCCGCCGTCGCCGCCGACTCCGGTGCCGACCGCGCCGGTGCCGGCGTTGCCGCCGGCGCCGCCGGCGCCGCCGGCGCCGCCGGTCTGGCCGGCGCCGCCGTTGCTACCGGTGCCGCCGGCGGTGCCGCTGAGGTTGCCGGCGGTGCCTGCGGAGCCGCTGGCGCCGTTGCCGCCGGCGGTGCCCGCGGTGCCGCTGGCGCCGTTGCCGGCGTTGCCGCCGTGGCCGCCGTTGCCGGCTGCGCCGGTGGCACCGGTGGTGCCGGCCGCCCCGACCGCACCATCGGTGGCTCCCGCCCCACCGGCCTTACCTGCAGCGCCGGAGGCGCCGGCTGCGCCGCCGGTCCCGCCGTTGCCGCCGGTGCCGCCACCACCGCCGTTGCCGCCGGACGCGCCTGCGGTGGTGGCACTCAGGCCGTCACCGCCGGTCCCACCGGTGCCGCCCGCGCCACCGTTGCCGCCGGTGCCGCCGCTGCCGGCGTTACCGCCGTCACCTGCGGTGCCGTTGTGCAGGCCGAGGCCGGCTGCACCGCCATCACCACCACTGCCGCCATTGCCGCCGGCTTGACCGGTGCCACCGTTGTCGCCGATCTGGCCGGCGGTGCCGTTGAGGTCACCGGCGGTGCCCGCCGAACCGGATGCGCCGGCGCCGCCGGCGGTACCCGCGGTGCCGCTGGCGCCGTCACCGGCGTTACCGCCGACACCACCGTTGCCGCCGTCCCCGGAGGCACCGGCCGCACCCGAACTGCCGGATTGGGCGGCAGGTCCGGTGCCACCGTTGAGGCCACCTTGTCCGGCCGCACCACCGCCGCCACCAGCTCCGCCGTTGCCGCCGGCGCCGGCGTCGCCACCGTTGCCGCCGGAAGCACCCGCGACGGTGGCAGTCAAGCCGGCGCCGCCGTCACCGCCATTGCCACCGGTGCCACCCGCGCCACCGTCGGCACCGTTGCCGCCCTTGCCGCCTATACCCACAGCGCCGTCGGTGACCCCGTGGCCGGCGGCACCACCGTTGCCGCCGTTGCCACCGGCACCACCGGCCTGCCCAGTGCTACCGGTGCTGCCATCCTGACCGGTTCCGCCGTTGAGATCACCGGCGGTGCCTGCCGAACCGGATGCGCCGGAGCCGCCGATGGTGCCGGCGCTACCGGTGGCGCCGTTGCCGCCGACGCCACCGGCGCCGCCGTTGCCGCCGTCACCGTGATCACCGCCGTTGCCACCGGCTCCACCGGCGCCACCGGCGGCGCCGGAAGCGCCGGCGATGGTGGCGGATAGGCCGTCGCCGCCGTGGCCACCGTTTCCACCGTTTCCACCGCCGATCACCAACGTTCCATCACCGCCGGCTTTGCCGTCGGTACCGGATTCGCCGGCGAAGATACCGGTGCTGACGCCGGCCTTGCCGCCCGCGCCGCCGGCACCGGTGGCGCCGAGGTTGCCGCCGTTGCCGCCGTTGCCGCCGTTGCCGCCGCCGGCGATGCCGGTACCAGCGTTGCCGCCGTTGTCCGCTGAGCCTGAGTTACCGACGGCACCGCCGCCGCCGAAGCCGCTACCGGCGTTGCCGCCGTTGCCGCCGTTGCCCGCTATGCCTGAGTTGCCGCCGAGGCCGCCGTTGCCGCCGTTGCCGGCATTGCCGGCGGTGTGCAGGCCGAAGAAGCCACCAGCGCCGCCGTCGCCGCCGTTGCCGCCGGCGCCACCGATACCGCCCGTGTTGCCGTTGCCGCCGTTGCCGCCGAGGCCGCCATCACCGCCGACCCCGGTGACTGCGACCAGGAGGTTGGTCTCGGCGGGTTCCTGGATGTTGTTTTCTCCGTTGCCGCCCAGGCCGCCGTTGCCGCCGTTGCCACCGGCTCCGGCATTGCCGCCGTTGCCGCCGGTGCCGCCGGTGCCGGAGTTACCGAACGACCCGGCCATGCCACCTGCGCCGCCGTTGCCGCCGGCTCCACCGTTGAAGCCGGCACCACCATTGGTGCCGTCACCGCCGGCGTTACCCGCGGCACCGACGGTGCCGACCGGGCTCAGGCCGTCGGAACCGATATTTCCGGCCGCGCCGGCCGCGCCGGCACCGCCGTTGCCTCCATCGCCGCCGACGCCGGCGTTGCCGAACACGAATCCGCCGTTGCCGCCGACGCCACCGTTACCGCCGGCCCCGCCTTCAGCGCCGACACCCGCGTCGCCGTCGCCGCCGGCGCCACCCGCGCCACCGTTGCCCATGAACGAGCCACCGGCTCCACCGGCACCGCCGTTTCCGCCATCATCGCCGGTGCCGGCCGCCGCATCGACACCCTCGCCGCCGGTCCCGCCGTTACCTAGCATCCCGGCCGCGGCACCAGCAGAACCGTCAATGCCGTTGCCGCCGTCACCGAAGATCCAGCCACCGTCGGTGGCCTGGGTGATGGTGCCGCCGCTCACGGTGGCGTCGAGGCCGTTGCAGACCAGGCCACAGTGATCAGCCGTCGCAAAGATCTGGTTAATCGGATCGAACACGCCGGAGCTGATCAGGCTCTGGCCGAAGTCGTAGATCGGCTGGTAGATCAGCGTATTGATGGTGTTGGCCACGAACGAATCCAGGGATGCCAGCGGATCGGACGCCGGCGCGTCACCAGGCAGTAAGGCCGCGAGGTCGAAAACCGTCGCGTCCATCGCGGTCGGGTCCGTGACATGCGGATCGAACCAGCTGCCGGCCTGGGCGAAAAGGTCACTGATCGCGTCATCGAAACCATCGGAATGCGCGGGCGGTGCGGCAGCCAACGGGCCCAGCCCATACGTCAAAAAGGCGCCGACCGCTGAGGTCACCCCGAATAACCGATGAGTGCCACGAGCCCGGCCACGCGACCGACGGTTGCCTTTGGCGATACGCTGGTACGACATTTTGCTCCCCCTTCGATGAGCGGCAACGCACGTTGGGATATGGATGTGAAATCCGGCATAACCGTTGACGGGACGTGAACCTTAATTAGTCGTGAGCTAGCGCAAAGCTACGCGCAGCGTTATCGCTAAGCAATGGTTTTGTTACCCCATTTTGAGCGTGATTTGAGTTAATGCCCAAGGGGGTGTCCCCGGTAGTGGGTATCACGGAGCAACATGCCTGGTCACAGGTATTTTCAATACCTTAATAGTGTCGTATTCCGAGAATAATACAACTTATCTGTGAGGGATTGGTAACGTGTTCGTAATTTAAGTTAACGTCAATTCTTTACATTGTCCACCCGGTTGTCGGACGGATCTTCGACGACGATGTGCGGTGGCTTACCAGCGTCTTCGGAGAGCTTGAAGGTTGAGATGTCAACAATATGCAGAGAATTTCTCTCAGCGTTAATTCTTTACGCTTAGTTTAAAGTACGAACTTGCAATAAATTATTTAAAGGACGAACTTCAATAAATTGATAACGGAAACAATTTATATGAACGTTAATATCGGTGATGACCCACCGGACACTTGGGGCGGACTGCGGGTGGGGCGGCCGTGGTGGCAGATGTGGCAGATCGCCGGCGGCCGTGCCGGTGGGCGGACTCCGGCGGCAAGGTGAATGCTGCGGCCCTATCAGGCGGTGGTGAACCGGAGTCTTCAACCAGCGCTATTGCCCATTGCAGGACAGACGATTTCGCTATCTCAACACCGTGGCTGCTCCGACTCCAGGAAGAAACCGGACGCTGATCAAGTGACATCACCTCAGTTCAGGGCATCATTCTTCGTCAAACGTGGGATGTCGCAACCGATTACAGCGCTAGCGCGACGTTAGGATCGGCACCATGGGACAGCAGTTGCATTTCGTCACTGTCGCGGCAACGGATCTGGGCGCCACTCGACGCTTCTACAGTGCCCTGGGCTGGAGCCCGCTGCTGGATGTCGAGGGCGAGATCATCTTCTATCAGAGCGCGCCTGGACAGCTGCTGGGATTCTTCCTCGCGGCCAAGTTCAACGAAGATCTGGGGCTGCGCGGCGACCACTCCCGAGTCTCCGGGGTCACGCTCGCGCACAACGTCGAGCGCCCCGAAGCGGTGACCGCGCTGGTGGACACCATGGCCGCCGCGGGCGGCACCGTTCTCACAGCGCCGCAACCGGGCCGGTTCGGTGGCGTGTTCCATGCGCATGTCCAAGATCCGAACGGGCTGATCTGGGAGATCGCCCACAACCCGGACTGGCGAATCGAGCCCGACGGCACGGTAAAGCTCGGCTGACGTCGTAGGGTGGCCCGGGTAGGTAGCGGGAAAGGATCGACACGACGATGCCCACTCTGCTGAGCATGGCGCTGGGCGCGGCACCGATCTTCGGTGGTGCGCTGTTTGCCGCGACGGCCGGGCAGCTGAAAGGGCCCGATCTGCGGGGCCTGATCAAGCAGGACCTCGACCTGCTCGACCGGATCCCGGCGGAACAGACGCAGCGGCGAGCGGACCTGCAACGCACCATCGACGAGCGAATCGACGACCTGGTCGCCACGTCGGCCCGCAGCCGAGCGTTGCGGGCCGCGGCGCTCTCGTATCAGGGCAACTGGCGTGACGTGGTGCTGTTTTCGTGTTCGGTTCTGTTCACCTACGTCTGGTGGCACGTCAACCACGACCGCGGCAACTGGTTGCCGCTGTTCATCGTGCTGATCGTCGCGTGCGTCTTGACCGCGGGGTACGCCGTCCGCGGCACCCTGCGAAGCCTGGCGCACGCCCGGCGGCGCCAATGAGGACGGGTCGCCCATGACCGTGCGCTCATGAGGAACATCGTCGAGATTCCACGCAGCCGCAACCCCTTTCCGGCGGCCGGGGTGGTCCGCGACCGCGACGGCGTAGCGCACTATGAACGGCTGCCGGCAACCCTGCTCGACGTGCTCGCCGAACAGGCCGAGCGCCGTCCCGACAGTGAGGCAGTCATCGAACTCGGCGCCGGGACGCTGACCTACCGGCAGCTGTGGCAGCGGGCGGCGCGGGTGGCCGGCGGGCTGCGCGAGGACGGTCTTGGGCGCGGCGACCGGGTCGGGATTCGCTACCCGGCGGGACTCGAATGGGTGCTGGCGTTCTGGGGGACGCTGATGGCCGGTGGCATACCGGTGGCCGTCAACACCCGCTCGGCCGCACCGGAAGTCGACTTCGTGCTCACCGACGCCGGGGTGCGGCTGGATCTGGCGGCCGGCACCGCGCTGCCCGACGGTCGACCGTATGTGGTCGACGGGCTCGAACCGACCGACACCGCAGCACTGTTCTACACCTCCGGCACGACCGGGCGCCCCAAGGGAGTGCCCACCGCCCACGAGGCGTTTTTGACCAACGCCGAGAACATGGTGCGCACCATGGGACAGTCCCGGCAGTTGGGCGAACAGCTGCGCACCCTGATCTCGGTCCCGCTGTTCCATGTGACCGGCTGCAACTCACAGTTGTTGGTCGCCGCCTACACCGGGGGCGCGGCGGTGATCATGCCGGCGCTGAACCTTCCCGAGCTGGCCACGACGCTTTCCACGCAACGGATTTCGTCGTTGATCACCGTGCCCGCAGTGTACGCACTGCTGCTGCGTCACCCCGGCTTCGCCGGGGCCGACGTGTCCGGGGTGCGGTGGGTCGGCTACGGCGGCGCTCCCACGGCGCCCGCGCTGGTGCGTTCCCTGCGCGACGCATTCGGTGCGGCAACGGTGTTCAACGGCTACGGCATGACCGAGACGGCCTCGTTGATGACGGTGCTGCCGGACTCCGACGCGGTCGAACACGCGGACTCAGTCGGCTACGCAGTGCCCTCAGGCGACATCGGCGTCGCCCCGCTCGGCGACGACGCAGGCGTCGGTGAGCTGGTGGTGCGCGGCGCGAACGTGATGCGCGGCTACTGGAATCGGCCGGATGCCGACGCCGAGACCATCATCGACGGTTGGCTGCACACCGGTGATGTGGTGCGGGTCGACGGCGCCGGGCGGGTGCACATCATCGACCGGCTCAAGGACATCATCATCCGCGGCGGGGAGAACATCTCCAGCGTCGAGGTGGAGGCCGCCCTGCTGTCGGCGCCCGGGGTCACCGACGCCTGTGTACTGGCGGTACCCGACGACGTGATGGGTGAGAAGGTCGGCGCGGTGCTGTTCGGCGACCGACACGACGTCGACGTGGCCGCAGTGCTCGACTACTGCCGGAGCCAACTCGCCGACTTCAAGGTGCCGCAGTACATCACCGTGGTCGCCGACGCGCTGCCCCGCACGGCCAGCGGAAAACTGCTCAAGACGCAGCTGCGTGAGCAGGTTCGGTGGGGTGCCCCGCTGCGTTGAATACCACTGCTGCTGAGTCGAAGACCGTGCTGATCGCCAATCGCGGCGAGATCGCACTGCGGATCATTCGCACCGCAACCGAATCGGGTTACCGCACGGTCGCCGTCTATGCCGAGGACGACGCGGACAGTCCGCATGTGCACACCGCCGACGACGCCATCGGTCTGCCCGGGGCAGGTCCGTCCGCCTATCTGGACAGTGCGGCCATCCTGGCCGCCGCAGCCAAATCTGACACCGATCTGATCCATCCCGGCTACGGATTCCTTTCGGAGAATGCGGAATTCGCTCGTGCCGCGGCGGCAGCGGGCTACACGTTCGTCGGGCCCGATGCCGAACTGCTCGAGGTCTTCGGTGACAAGTCGGCGGCCCGCCGGGCCGCGATCACCGCCGGCCTGCGGGTGCCGGCCGCCACCGACGGGGCCGCCACCCCGGACCAGATCCGCGACTTCTTTCGCGCTCACCCCGGCGGAATCATCCTCAAGGCGCTCGCCGGCGGCGGAGGCCGGGGGATCCGTACCGTGCGTGACGCCGAGATGCTGGATGACGCCTACCGGTGGTGCGCCGCCGAGGCGCAGCTCGGGTTCGGCGCCGCGGCGGTGTTCGCCGAGGAACTCATCGAGGGCGCCCGCCACATCGAGGTGCAGATCGTCGGCGACGGCGGGCGGGCACTGGCGCTGGGCGACCGTGACTGCAGCATTCAGCGCCGCTATCAGAAGCTGATCGAGATCGCCCCCGCGCCGGGGATCTCCGGCGAGATGCGTACGTCACTGCACCGGGCGGCGGCCCGACTGTGCGCAAGCGTCGGCTACCGGGGGCTGGCGACCGTGGAATTCCTGCTTACCGCAGCGGGTTTCGTCTTCCTCGAGGTCAACCCGCGGATTCAGGTGGAACACCCGGTGACCGAGGCGGTGACCGGGCTGGACCTGGTGGCGGTGCAGTTCCGGGTCGCCGAGGGGGCCGCACTCGCCGAGCTGGATCTGCCGGCCGGCGTGCTCGCCGCCGAAGGTCGCGAAGCCGGCGAGGCGGCCGGCGCGTGCGGGATCGCGGTCGAATGCCGCGTCAACGCAGAAACGGTGGCCGCCGACGGAACAGTGCGACCCTGCGTGGGCACCGTCGCCGCGTTCACGCCACCGAGCGGGCCGGGAATCCGGGTCGACACCTACGCCCGACCGGGCCTGACCATCAACCCCCGTTACGATTCGCTGCTGGCCAAGGTGATCACCCACGTACCCGGCGCCTCGCCAGCCGCCGCACTGCGCAAGGCGCGAACCGCGTTGGCGGAGTTCAGCATCGCCGGTGTCGGCACCAATATCGGATTGCTGCAGGCCGTGCTGTCCGATCAGGATCTGGCGACCGGAGTGGTGACCACCGGATGGCTGGGCGGTCGACTGCCTGCCCTGGTGGGGTCCGCGCCGCCCGGGCAGGGCGAACGCCGGCTCGTGGCAATCGATCTGGGACCGGGCGAGCAGGTGCTGTCCGCGCCGATGGCCGGCACCGTAGTCGAGGCCGGTCCCGGCGACGTCGTGCTGGAGGCGATGAAGATGCAGCATGTGCTGGCTGCTCCCGGTGCCACCCGCACCCTGCGCACGCTGGTCGTCCCCGGGCAGGTCGTCAATGCCGGAGACCCGGTGCTGGTGTTCGTGCCGACCGGCGGCGAGACCACCGCCGGACCCGATGCGGGCCCGGCGCTGGATTCCCCGCGAGCCGACCTTGACGAGGTCGCCGACAGGCACCGGCTCGCCCGCGACGAAGGCCGCCCCGACGTCGTCGCCAAACGACACCGGCAGGGCCGGCGCACCGCACGGGAGAACATCGCCGAGTTGGTCGACCCCGGCAGCTTCGTCGAATACGGGGCGCTGGCGGTGGCCGCGCAGCGTAGCCGGCGCTCCGAAGAGGACCTGATCATCAACACACCGGCCGACGGCCTGGTCGCCGGCTTGGCCACCGTCGGATCGATGCCGGTGGCGGTGGCCTCCTACGACTACACCGTGCTGGCCGGCACCCAGGGCATGCGCAACCACGCCAAGACCGACCGGCTTTTCGAGGTCGCCGCCCGCCGGAAGCTGCCGGTGGTGCTGTTCGCCGAGGGCGGCGGCGGCCGCCCCGGCGACACCGATGTCGCGGGTATGGCCGGACTCGATCTCATGACGTTCCGCACGCTGGCCGCGCTGAACGGCCGAGTGCCGCTGGTGGCGATCGTGTCCGGCCGCTGTTTCGCCGGCAACGCGGCCCTGGCCGGGGCGTGCGACGTGATCGTCGCGACCCCGGACGCCAACATCGGCATGGGCGGCCCGGCCATGATCGAAGGCGGCGGGTTGGGGGTGTATCGGCCCGAGGAGATCGGGCCGATCGCGGTGCAGCGCCGCAACGGGGTGGTGGGCCTGGCCGCGGCCGATGAGGCCGAGGCGGTCGCGCTGGCCAAGCGTTACCTGTCCTACTTTCAGGGCACCGTGACCGACTGGTGCGAGCCCGACCCGCGACTGGCCCGGCATGTGGTGCCGCAGAACCGGTTACGGTCCTACGATGTGCGCCGGGCGATCGATGCGATCGTCGACGTCGATTCGGTGCTGGAACTGCGGCCGGACTACGGGGTCGGGATCGTGACCGCCCTGGTGCGGGTGCACGGTGTGGCCTTTGGGCTGTTGGCCAACAACAGCCACCATCTCGGCGGTGCCATCGACGCGGAGGCGGCTGACAAGGCCGCCGATCACCTGGCGCTCTGCGAGTCGTTTCGGCTGCCGGTGCTGACACTGTGCGACACACCGGGGTTCATGGTCGGTCCCGATGCCGAACGCGAGGCCACCGTGCGCCGGTTCAGCCGGATGTTCATCGCGGGAGCCCGCCTGACGGTGCCGATGGGGATGATCGTGCTGCGCAAAGGCTATGGACTGGGCGCGATGGCGATGGCCGGCGGATCGTTCCACGCCCCGCAGTTCACCGTGGCCTGGCCGACCGGCGAGATCGGCGGCATGGGGCTGGAAGGGGCGGTGCGGCTGGGGTTCCGCAAGGAGCTGGCCGAGGTCGCCGATCCGGAGCAGCGCCAGAAGCTCTTCGAGGACCTGGTCGAGGCGGCCTACCGGCGCGGGCGGGCACTGAGCGCGGCGATGACCTTCGAACTCGATGACGTCATCGACCCGGCGGACTCGCGGGCGTGGATCGCGAGGCTGCCCGACGGCTGAATGTCGGTGGCTCGCGCTACCGTGCGCACATGGACACAGCCCTGCTGATCCTCCTCACCTCACTGGCACTGCTGGCGGTGATCCTCCAGGTCGTGGTGCTGCTGCGTCCGGGGGGTTCGGCGATCTCGCCCGAGCAGCTCGCCGCACTGCGCGGCGACAGTGAACGTGTGGAGCGAACGCTGCGCGAAGAACAACACGCCGGGCGGGCCGAACTCGCTCAGGCCTTCCATCAGTGGCAGATGACCCTGCAACGCTTCGGGTCTGGCCTGCAGGAAACCCAGGAGAAGCAGGGCTACACGCTGGATCGGCAGCTGCGGAGCCTGCAGGCCGACAACACCGCGCAATTGGAGAAGATGCGCGCCACGGTGGACGAGAAACTGCAGGCCACCTTGGAAACCCGGCTGGCTCAGTCCTTCACGCAGATCTCCGAGCGGCTGGAAGCCGTGCAGCGTGGCCTCGGCGAGATGCAGAGCCTGGCGACCGGGGTGGGCGATCTCAAGCGGGTGTTGACCAACGTCAAGACCCGCGGCATCTTCGGCGAGGCGCAACTGGCCGCGCTGCTGGCCGAGACGCTCACGCCCGAGCAGTACCTCACCAACACCATCACCGTGCCCGGTTCGAATGCCCGGGTGGAGTTCGCGATTCGCCTGCCCGGCGGCACCGGGGCCGCTGAAGTGTTGTTGCCCATCGACGCGAAGTTTCCGCGCGAGGACTTCGAGCGGCTGCTCGATGCGCAGGAGCAGGCCGATGCGGCGGGGGAGGCCGCCGCGCGGCAGGCACTGATCCGGCGGATCGAAGCCGAAGCCGGCGATATCTGTGACAAGTACCTGGCCCCGCCGCACACCACCGACTTCGCGATCCTGTTCCTGGCCACCGAGAGTCTCTACGCCGAGGTGCTGCGGCAACCGGGGCTGTTCGAACAGATTCAGTCCAAATACAAGGTCACCCTGGCCGGGCCGACCACCCTGGCGGCACTGCTCAACAGCCTGCGGATGGGTTTTCGCACGCTGGCCATCGAGCAGCGCAGCAGTGAGGTGTGGCAGGTGCTCGGTGCGGTCAAGACCGAGTTCGGCAAGTTCGCGGCCGTGCTGGAGAAGACCCGCAAACAACTCGACCACGCCCGCAACACCATCGACACGGCCGGGGTGCGCACGCGGGCCATCGAACGCAAGCTGCGCGGGGTGGAATCGCTGCCCGGACCGGAGGCAGAGGCCATGCTGGGCGACCTGGCGGCCCCGGAGACCGCAATCCGCGATTTGGATGAACTTGACATCGAATTCAGTTAAGCTGCCGGGATGGATGCCGCCTCGGCCGCCCCGGTTCGCCAGTTGCCGGCGACGGTGCGCGGCGCGCGCACCCGGGCGGCGCTGGTCGCCGCGGCCCGCAAGGTGTTCGAGCGGGACGGCTACCTCGACGCCAAACTGACCGACATCGCCAAGGTGGCCGGCTGTGCCACCGGGTCGTTCTACACCTACTTCACGAACAAGGAGGAGATCTTCGCCGCCGTCCTCGAGCAGGCGCAGCAGGACATGATGCATCCGGGCATGGGTCGGGTGAGCAGCTCCGATGACCCGTATGCGGTGCTGCAGGCGAGCAATCGTGCCTACCTGGAGGCCTATCGGCGTAATGCCAAGTTGATGGGCCTGCTCGAACAGGTCGCTCAGATCGATCCCAAGTTCCGGGCCTTCCGGGCCCGCCGCGCCGATGCGTTCATCGCGCGCAATGCCGCCGGAATCGCCGACCTGCAGGAGCGGGGCATCGCCGCCGCCGACGTTGATCCACTGCTGGCCTCGCAGGCGCTGTCGGGAATGGTCAGCCGATTGGCGTACGGCATCTTCGTGGGCGGGGAGGCGTCCGACGACTCCGGAGCGGACTTCGAGACGGTGGTCGATACCGTCACCCGGCTGTGGGCCAATGCCCTCCAGTTCCGCTCGACCAACAATTGAACATGAGATCGGATTCAAATACAGTGATGGCGCTGCGAGCAGACGAGCGAGGGACTTGCCCATGAAGGTTGCCGAACGGGTCGCGATAGTCACCGGCGGTGGTGGCGGCATCGGTGGCGCCCTGGCGGCGGCACTCGCACGCGCCGGGGCCAAGGTGGTGGTGGCCGACCTCGACGCGGATGCCGCACGCACGGTGGCCGATCAGATCAACGCCGAGACGCCCGGCGCGGCGGTCGGCTCCGGCGGCGACGTCTCCGACTCCGAGGTGATCCGGGCGCTGATCGCGCTCGCCGAGCGCCACTACGGCCCGGTGGACATGTACTTCGCCAACGCCGGCATCACCGGTGCCCCGGGCCTAGATGCGACAGAGGGCGACTGGGACCAGGCGATCGACATCAATCTGCGTGCCCACATCCGGGCCGCGCAGCTGCTGGTACCCGGCTGGGTGCAGCGCGGCGAGGGCTATTTCGTGTCGACCGCGTCGGCGGCCGGGCTGCTCACCCAGCTCGGCGGCGCCGCGTACGCGGTCACCAAACACGCGGCCGTCGGATTCGCCGAGTGGCTCAACATCACCTACGGCGACCAGGGGGTGCGGGTCAGCTGCCTGTGCCCGATGGGCGTCAACACCAAGCTGCTGTTCGCCGGAGCGCAATCCGGTGACCCGACCGGTGACCTCGCCACCCGGGCGGTCACCACGGCCGGTGAGGTGCTCGAACCCGCCGCCGTCGCCGACGAGGTACTGGCCGCCGTCGACGACGAACGTTTCCTGATCCTGCCGCACGCCGCGGTGCTGGAGATGTACCGGCACAAGGCGACCGACTACGACCGCTGGCTGCGCGGTATGCGGCGCTACCAGCGCGCCCTGCTCAATCCCGAAGTGTCCTGACCCCGACAAGGAGTGCCGATGTCCCTGTTTGAAACATCCGAGCGTGCCGCCAAGATTCGAGCCGACCTGCTGGAGTTCATGGACAGCAGCGTCTACCCGGCCGAATCGGTCTACGAGGCGCAGATGGCCGAATCGGGCAACCCGCACTTTCAGCCGCCGATCATCGAGGAGCTCAAAGCGCAGGCGCGTAAGCGCGGCCTGTGGAACCTGTTCCACCCGCACCCGGAGTGGGGCCCCGGACTGACCAACCTCGAGTACGCGCCGCTGGCCGAGATCATGGGCCGCAGCCCGCATCTGGCCCCGGAAGCGACCAATTGCAATGCCCCCGACACCGGCAACATGGAGGTGTTCACGCTGTTCGGCAGTGACGAACACAAGGAGAAATACCTCAAGCCGCTGCTGGACGGCACCATCCGCTCCGCGTTCGCCATGACCGAGCCGCAGGTGGCATCCTCGGACGCCACCAACGTGCAGCTGTCGATGACCAAGGACAGCGCAACCGGCGACTACATCCTCAATGGCCGGAAGTGGTTCGCGTCCAACGCATTGCACCAGAACTGCACAGTCATGATCGTGATGGGCAAGACCGATCCCGACGCCGCCACCCACCGGCAGCAGTCGATGATGGTCGTTCCCATCGACGCCCCGGGCGTCACCATCATGCGCGGGCTGCCGGTCTTCGGCTACCAGGACCGTGAGGGCCACGCCGAGATCGACTTCCATGACGTCCGAGTACCGGCCAAGGATGTGCTCAAGGGCGAGGGGGAGGGCTTCGCGATCGCCCAGGCCCGGCTCGGCCCGGGCCGTATCCACCACTGCATGCGTTGCATCGGAATGGCCGAGCGGGCACTGGAACTGATGTGCCGGCGGGCGAACTCCCGGATCGCCTTCGGCAAGCCGATCAGCGCGAACGCCAACATCCGCGACTGGATCGCCGAGGCGCGCATCGACATCGAGATGATCCGGCTGCTCACCCTCAAGGCCGCCTACCTGATGGACACCGTCGGCAACAAGGCCGCGCAGGTCGAGATCGCCGCCATCAAGGTGGCCGCACCGAACATCGCGCTCACGATCATCGACCGGGCCATCCAGGTGCACGGCGCCGGCGGCGTCACCGAAGACTTCCCGCTCGCGAGTTTCTGGGCGCACCTGCGCACGCTGCGGCTCGCCGACGGCCCCGACGAGGTGCACAAACGCGCTATCGCCCGGCAGGAGCTGCGCAAGTACCTCGAGGACGCGCGATGACGGCACACAACCTGCAGGGCCGCACCGCGATCGTCACCGGCGGGTCCCGCGGCATCGGGCTGGCGATAGGACAGCGGCTGGCCGAGGCCGGCGCCAACGTGGTGCTCACCTCCCGCGACCAGGAGAGCGCCGACGCGGCAGCGGCCCAGGTCAACGGCAACGTGCTGGGCGTTGCCGCGCACGTCGCCGAGGACGACGCGGCCAGGCGGTGCATCGAGACCACCCTGGAGCGCTTCGGCAGCGTCGACATCCTGGTCAACAACGCCGGGACCAATCCGGCGTTCGGCCCGCTGATCGACCAGGACCACGCCCGGTTCGCCAAGATCTTCGACGTCAACCTGTGGGGCCCGCTGCTGTGGACGTCGTGCGCGGTCAAGGCATGGATGGGTGAGCACGGCGGCGTGGTGGTCAACACCTCCTCGATCGGCGGGCTGAGTTCGGCTCCGTTGATGGGCATGTACAACGCCACCAAGGCCGCGCTGATCCACGTCACCAAGCAACTCGCGCTGGAGCTTTCACCCGGGGTGCGGGTCAACGCGGTCTGCCCGGGGGTGGTGCGAACCAAGCTCGCTGAGGTGCTCTGGAAGGAGCACGAGGAGGCGTTGGCGGCGACGATGCCGCTGGGCCGGATCGGCGAACCCGTCGACATCGCCGAGGCGGTCACCTTCCTGGCTTCGGATGCGGCCAGTTGGATCACCGGGCAGACCCTGGTGATCGACGGTGGCCAGATCCTCGGCGACGCAGCGGGATTCCGGGCCGGCGCCGATGGCTGACCTCATCGGCGTCGACCCGGCGATGGTCGCGCGCTGGATTGCACAGCTGGGTATACCGGTCACCCGCCCGCTGACATTCGAGCGGATCGGGATCGGGCAGTCGAACCTGACCTATCTGGTCTGCGACGCGGCCGATCACCGGTGGGTGTTGCGCCGTCCGCCGTTGGGGCAGTTGCTGGCATCGGCCCACGACGTCGCCCGCGAGGCGCGGATTCTGACCGCCCTGCAGGACACCGATGTGCCCACCCCGCGGGTGTACGGGCTGACCCGCGACGCCGACGATGTGCCGCTGCTGTTGATGGAGTACGTCGACGGGGTGGTGGTGGACCGGATGTCGGTGGCGGAGTCACTGACGCCGCAGCGCCGCCGGCAGATCGCACTGTCGATGGCGGAGACGCTGGCCAAGATCCACGCCGTCGACATCGACAAGGTCGGGCTGGCCGACCTGGCCAGCCACAAGCCGTACGCCGAACGGCAACTCAAGCGGTGGTCCGGGCAGTGGGAGAAGTCCAAGACCCGCGAGTTGCCCGAACTCGACGACCTGACCCGGCGACTGGTCGCGGCGATCCCGCCGCAGCAGGAACTGACGCTGGTGCACGGTGACTTCCACATCCGCAACGTCATCACCTCGCGCAACGGCGGTGTGGTGACCGCGGTACTGGACTGGGAGCTGTCCACCCTCGGCGACCCGCTGGCCGACATGGGCAGTCTGCTGGCGTATTTGCCGCAGGCCGGTGAGGAGGGCATCGCCGGTGACTTCGTGGTCACCACGCTGGACGGCTTCCCGGACCGCGCCGAGATGGCTCGGACGTATCTGGAGCTGACCGGACGCGACGCGGCCAGCCTGCAGTTCTGGCATGCGCTGGGCCTGTGGAAGGTGGCGATCATCGCCGAGGGGATCGTGCGGCGGGTGCTGAACAACCCGGAGAATCGGGCCGCGGCCGGCACTCCGCTCACCGGCTGGATCGACGCGCTGGTGCACCAGGCCCGCGAGGTCGCTTCGGCGGCGGGCATCTAGACTCCGATGACCCTCACTCGAAACCCTGATCTGGTCGACGGAGTTCCACGCAGCCGAATAGCTGCGGCGTCGATGATCGGCACCACCATCGAGTTCTACGACTTCTATGTCTATGCGACTGCGGCGGTCGTGGTGTTCCCGCAGCTGTTCTTCCCCAAGGGAAACCCCACCACCGCGTTGTTGGCGTCGTTGGCCACCTTCGGCCTGGCGTTCGTCGCGCGGCCGTTGGGGTCGATCCTGTTCGGCCATTTCGGCGACCGGTTGGGCCGTAAAGCCACCCTCATCGCCTCGCTGCTGACCATGGGCATCGCGACGTTCCTGATCGGTGTGCTGCCCACCTACCAGCAGGCCGGCCTGATCGCCCCGGTGTTGCTGGCCGTGCTGCGGTTCAGCCAGGGGCTGGCTCTGGGCGGGGAGTGGAGCGGCGCGGCGTTGCTGGCCACCGAGACCGCCAAGCCGGGCAAGCGGGCTTTCGCCGGAATGTGGCCGCAACTGGGTGCGCCGCTGGGTTTTCTGCTCGCCAACGCGACATTCGTGGTCCTGGTGGGTTGGCTCGGCGACGACTTTCTCGTCTGGGGCTGGCGGCTTCCGTTCCTGTTCAGCATCGCGATGGTGGCTGTCGGACTGTATGTCCGACTGCGGCTCACCGAGACTCCCGTCTTCGCCCGTGCGATCGAGACGGGCCAGCGGGTCAGCGCACCTGTGATCGAGGTGTTCCGCGGCAGCTGGCGTCAGCTCCTCATCGGCACCTTCGTGATGGTTGCGACGTACACGCTGTTCTACACCGTCAACACGTGGACCTTGAGTTACGGCACTGCCGCGCGCCCGCCGCACGGTACCGGGCTGGGGTACAGCTACCTCGACTTCTTACGGTTGCAGCTGGTGGCGGTGCTGTTTTTGGCCGCCATGTTGCCGGTGGCGGCGATGCTGTCCGACCGATTCGGCCGGCGTCCGGCGCTGTTGGTGTTCACCGCCGGAATCATGGTGTACGGAACCACATTCGGCTTCTTCCTGAATGCCGACACGTCGATGGGCGCGGTGCTGGTCTTCCTCATCATCGGTATGACGTTGATGGGCTTGGCGTTCGGGCCGATGAGCGCGGTACTGCCCGAACTCTTCCCGACCAACGTCCGTTACACCGGATCGGGGATCGCCTACAACGCGGCAAGCATTCTGGGTGCCGCGGTGGCGCCGTTCATCGCCACCTGGCTTGCCACCAGCCACGGCGTGGGCTGGGTGGGCGTCTACCTGTCGACTGCGGCGGCCGTGTCGTTCATCGCGGTGTTGGTGATGCGCGAAACCCGAGACACCGTGCTGGATGACAGCGAAGTCGCCGAGATCGCCGATCACGTCGGCGATGCCCTGCATCCCGGCTGATCATCGAGCCTCTGGAGGCGAAGGCGACGCACTCCGCGCGGCGAACGCTCAGCTTCTTCGGCACCGATCCGTGCGCCGGTCAGGCACATGCCCAATGCGCGGGCCCGCCCCACATGCCGGGCCGGGATCCAGGTGGTGCGGGCATCGGGCGCTATACCCAGGGTGGTCACCTGAGGTACCAGGAAATACGCCGGCCGGGCAGCGATGGTGATGTCGGCGAGCAGCGTCTGGCACAAACGGGGTCAGCGTGGTGATCATGTTCCGTTCGACCATCGCGCCGAAATCTTCGACCACGGTGTCGGCGTCGACCAGATCGGCCCCAGCTGCCGCATCGTCTCCCAGGTGAGTGCATTCAGCCGGTGCGGCCGGTCGATCGTGATGGTGGCGATGCCGTCGTCGGTCTCGGTGTGGATCATGGCTTTGCGCAGTACCGTTCGCGCAGTTTGTGTTTGAAGATCTTGCCACTGTCCTCGCGGGCCAGATCGGGTACGAACCTGATGGATCGGGGCACCTTGAAGCCGGCCAGCCGATCATGCAGCCACGCCAGGATGGCGTCGGAGTCGGGGGCCGCGTCCGGCTGGAGTTTGACGAGGGCGACTACGGATTCGCCGTACTCGTCGTCGGGGATCCCGAACACCGCACAGTCGGCGACATCGGGATGCAGGTGCAGTTCGGCTTCGATCTCGGCCGGATAGATGTTGACGCCGCCGGAGATGACCATGTCGATGCTGCGGTCGCAGATGTACAGGAATCCGTCGTCGTCGAGGTATCCGACGTCGCCGATCGTGACGAAGCCGTCGCGGTCGATGCCGCGACGCTTCGCATCGTTGTTGTGGTAGGTGAAATCGCCGGCAGCCTGGTTTCGTAGGTAGATCTCCCCGACTTGGCCGGGCTCGAGCGGCCGGCCGTCTTCGCTGTCGGGGTCCAGTATCTGGACCTCGGCGCCGCCGACCGGGCGACCGACCGTGCCCGGGTGGGCCAGCCACTGCTTGCTGTCGCAGGCCACGACGACGCCGGTCTCGGTGCCGCCGTAGTACTCACGGATGATCGGACCGAACCAGTCGATGCAGGCCCGCTTGACCGCTGGTGGGCATGGGGCGGCCGCGTGGGTGATCGCCCGCAGCGATGACAGGTCGTAGGCATTGCGCACCTTCTCCGGCAGCCGCAACAGCCGCACCAACATGGTCGGCACCAGGTGCAGCGAGTTGATCGCGTAGCGCTCGATGAAACCCAGCAGCGCCTCGGGGTCGAATTTGGATGCGAAGACGACCAGGCCCCCGGTGCGGCCGGCGAGCAGGGCGAACACATTGGGTGCCGAGTGGTACATCGGGCCGCACGCGACCGTGCGCATCCCCGGTGAGACGCCGAGCCAGCCCATCTGTTCGGCCAGGCCCGGATTGCCCATATCGAGGGTCGAGAACCGCTCAACCGCCTTGGGTCGACCGGTCGTTCCGGAGGTATAAATCATGCTCGGCGGCGCATTTCGCGGCTGATGTTGCCACGGTGTGGCGGCGTCGATCTCGGCATCCCAGGACGGGCGCCCCGTCGCGGCGTCGACCCGGTAGGCCGCGGCGATCTCCGGTGGGGTGTCGACCACCAGCACCTGCGCGGCGTCCGGTACCCGGTCGAGCAGGTCGGCATGCACCACGACCAGCTTCGCCCCGGAGTCCTCGAGGATGTAGGAGACTTCCGCGCTGCGGTAGTGCCAGTTGACCGGGACGGCGATGGCGCCGAGCGCGCCGGCCGCGTAGGAGGCCTCCACGAACGGGAAGTCGTTGCGCAGCATGATCGCAATCCGGTCGCCGGGGCCGACGCCTAGCGCGTCGAGAACGGTGATGGCACGGCTCACGCGCCCGGCGAGCTGTTCGGGCGAGCGGTAGCGGTCGCCCGAGATGAATCCGGTGACGGTCCGCGGATCTGCGATGTCCCGCACGGTCGGCCCGCCCGCCTATGCCGGACCGGGCAGGGCGGCGGCGAACACCTTCCGCATCGCCGTCCAGTGCCGAGCCGCGGCGTCGGCGTCGTAGGGCGCATTGTCGGGAACGGCGAAGCCGTGTTCGGCGGGATAGAACTCGACGGTGTGCTGCACGCCCGCGGCGGTCAGCGCCTCATCCAGGGTCGCGGCCTGAGCCTTGGTGAACGACCCGTCGTTCTTGGCCCCGGCCACGTAAATCGTGGCGCGCATCTTCTCGGCCAGCAGGTGTGGGCTGTCCGCGGCGTCGGTGACCAGCCCGCCGCCGTGGAACGACGCCGCCGCCGCAACCCGGTCCGGGACACGCCCGGCCACCACCACCGAGGTGCGCCCACCCATGCAGTAGCCGCACACCCCGAACCGGTCCCCGCGCACCTCCGGCCGGCCGGCCAGGTAGTCGAAGTACGCCCCGGCGTCGGTGACCATCCGGTCCTGGGTCACCTGGCCGATCATCGAGAACAGCCGGGCGCGCTCCTTGGCGTCACCGAACACCGTCGCCATATCGAACGGTGCCCAGCCGGGGCTTCGGTAGTACACGTCCGGCAGCAGCACGGCATATCCGAAACCGGCCAGCTCAGCGGCCATGGCATCGAAGGTCTCGCGCACCCCGCCGGCGTCGACGTACATGACGACGCCGGGCCAGGGGCCCGGTCCGTCCGGGGTGAACAGGGTGACGGAGCAGCTGCCGTCGGGTGTGGTGATCGTGTCGCTGACGTTGGCCATGGCTTCCGTTCTAAGCTATCGACGTGCCGATATCTACACCCTATGAGGATCTGCTCCGGCTGGTGCTTGAGAACGGCACGCCCAAGGCCGACCGGACCGGCACAGGTACCCGGAGCCTGTTCGGCCACCAGCTGCGCTACGACCTCTCCGCCGGTTTCCCGCTGATCACCACCAAGAAGGTGCACCTCAAGTCGGTGGTCTACGAACTGCTGTGGTTTCTGCGCGGCGACTCCAACATCGACTGGCTCAACGAGCACGGCGTCACCATCTGGGACGAATGGGCTTCCGAGACAGGTGATCTCGGACCGGTCTACGGGGTGCAGTGGCGGTCCTGGCCGACTCCTTCCGGTGAGCACATCGACCAGATCGCGGACGCGATGGAATTGCTGCGCACCGATCCGGATTCGCGTCGCATCATCGTCTCGGCCTGGAACGTCGGCGAACTGGACAAGATGGCGCTGGCACCGTGCCACGCACTGTTCCAGTTCTACGTCGCCGACGGGCGGCTGTCCTGCCAGCTCTATCAGCGCAGCGCCGACCTGTTCCTCGGGGTGCCGTTCAACATCGCCAGCTATGCGCTGCTCACCCACATGATGGCTGAGCAGGCCGGGCTGAAGGTCGGCGAGTTCGTCTGGACCGGTGGGGACTGCCACATCTACGACAACCACGTAGAGCAGGTCCGCGAACAGCTGTCCCGTGAACCCCGCGCCTACCCGCAACTGGTTCTGGCGCACCGGGATTCGATCTTCGACTACACCTTCGACGATATCGAGATCCGCGGCTACGACCCGCATCCGGCGATCAAGGCGCCTGTCGCGGTATGAGCTCCCCGGCAAAGGTGGGTCTGATCTGGGCTCAGTCGGTGTCCGGGGTGATCGGGCGCGACGGCGGCATCCCGTGGCGGTTGCCCGAGGACCAGGCGCGGTTCAAGGAACTCACCCTGGGGCAGCGGGTGGTGATGGGCCGGCTGACCTGGGAATCACTGCCCGCCGGCGTGCGGCCGCTGCCCGGGCGGGCCAACGTGGTGGTGACCCGCCGGCCGGACTACCGCGCCGACGGCGCCGAGGTGGTGTCGACGCTGAACGCCGCGGTGACCGACGCCGAGACCTGGGTGATCGGCGGTGCGCAGATCTACGCGCTGGCGCTGCCGAACGCCGTGCGCTGCGAAGTCACCGAGATCGACATCGACCTGCCGCGCCGGGACACCGATGCGATGGCCCCGGCCCTCGACGACGACTGGTCGGTGGTGAAAGGTGAGTGGCTCACCAGCGCAGCGGGCCTGCGCTACCGGTTCTGTAGCTACCGTCGGTGACGGCTGCGTCCCGCGCTCGGCTCACGGCTTTGCAGGCGCGCCGGATCGCCGTTGCCGCACAGGGATTCACCGGTACCAAGCCACTTGAGCAGGGGAGTGCGATCACCCGCGCTCACCTCAAACGGCTGGTGTCGCGCATCCAGGTCCTGCAGATGGACTCGGTGTCGGTGGCGGTGCGCGCCCACTACGCCCCGGTGTTCAGCAGGCTGGGTCCGTATGACCGCAGCGTGCTGGACCGAGCCGCGTGGAGCCACAGTCCGCGTTCCCCGCGGCTGCTGGTCGAATACTGGGCGCACGAGGCGGCGCTGATGGCCGTCGACGACTGGCCCCTGATGCGCTGGCGAATGCGGCAATACACCCACGGCCGATGGGGCAACGTACGACCCAACCCCGCGCTGGCCGAGGGTATCGTCGCCGCGATCGCCGAGTTGGGCCCGAGTACGGCCGGGCAGATCGAGGACCACCTGGCCGCCAAGCCCACCCGCGGTAGGGGAACCTGGTGGAACCGCAGCGACACCAAGTGGGTCGCCGAGGCGTTGTTCGCCGCCGGGGTACTGACCACCGCCACCCGGGTCGGGTTCGCCCGGCACTACGACCTGGTGGAGAACGTGCTCCCGGCGCCGGTGTTGGACCGCGAGGTCGACGACGACGAGGCGGTGCGCGAGCTGGTACTGCGGGCAGCGGGAGCGCTGGGGGTGGCCACCGAGGCCGACCTGCGTGACTACTTCCGGCTGTCGGCGGCCCAGACCAGACCGGCGATCGCGGCGCTGGTCGCCGCAGGTGAGCTGGAGCCGGTAGCGGTGGCCGACTGGGGCGCCCCGGCGTATCTGCGGGCCGGACAGGCGACTCCGCGGACCGACCGTGGCACCGCGCTGCTCTGTCCGTTCGACCCGCTCATCTTCTTCCGTCCCCGGGTGCAGCGGCTGTTCGGCTTTCACTACCGCATCGAGATCTACACGCCCGAAGCGCGGCGGAAATACGGCTACTACGTGTGGCCGTTCCTGCTGGACGGTGAGCTGGTCGGGCGGGTCGACCTCAAAGCCGACCGGCAGCGTGGCGCGCTGCACGTCCTCGGGGCGTTCGTCGAGCGGGGCCGGGACCGGGCCCGGGTAGCCGCGGCGCTGGCCGGCGAGCTGGATTCGATGGCGTCCTGGTTGGGGCTGGGCGGCGTCAGCCTGGGGAGGCGCGGGGACCTGATGGGGGAGCTGCGGCGTCCGGGGACGGCCTAATCGGTTACGCCCAGCACCGCGAACGCGTCGTCGATCAACACCGGGTGTTCATGATCAACTGCAACCGGGGCGATTTTCGGTAAAGTTATCGACGGTTCTTATCTGGTCGGTGACGTTGTGGACTGGCGCACGGATCCCTGGGTCGGGGCAATATGGGGTGTGGTCGGGTGCGGGGTTGGGTGTCGTTGGGTTTCGCTGTTGTGGCTTGTGCGCTTGTCGCGGGGTGCGGCCGTCCGGGGGGTGTCCTCATACCGGCCGCCACCACACCGACGACGACTGCTCGCGCGGTAGCACTCGTCGCCGAGGACGGCCTGCGCGCGCTGCTGCTCACCGCCGAGCAGATCAACCCGATCATGGCGGCGACCGACATGGCCGTCACCCGAACGCACACCGCACTGGCGGACGACAGCGCCACGATGGAGCCACACGAATGCCTGGCCGTCGACGGCGCGGGACAGGAACTGGTGTACGCGGACACCGGCTACACCGGGGTGCGTGAGCAGGCGCTCAGCGAGGGCGATAACTTCGAGCACTACGTCGACCAGGTCGTGGTCGCCTTTCCCTCGGCCGAGCGGGCCGCCGAGTTCTTCGCCGCGGCCGCCCAGCAGTGGCCGGCCTGCCACGCGTACACCCATATCCAGAGTGGCACGACCTGGACCGCCGGACCGATCACCAACGCCGACGGCATGTTGAGCACCGTTGCGACACAGGACAATGCCGGCAACGATGTCAGCTGGGCCTGCGGGCGTGCCCTGACCGCGGTCAACAACGTCGTGGTCGACGTGAACACCTGCAGCGCGGATCCGAAGGACACCTCCGTCGTCATCGCCGGGCAGATCGCCGCGAAGGTGCCCAACGGCTGAGGCTCACGGCAGGTACAAGCCGCGAAGGCGGTGGTAGCGGTGCCGGCCCGCCACGGCGTTCGCGGCCTGCAGGCCGGACATGACGGCCGCCTCGATGCACCCGGCGTTCATTCCCGAGTCGGTCCAGTCGCCCGCCAGAACCAGGTTGTCGTAACCGCTCTCGTCGGCGCGCAACCGGTAGCGGTCGGAGCCCGGAATGGACTGCACGTACCGGTCCGAGGGATCGACGTTGACGCTGATGTGCTGGGTATCAAGTGCGGCGCGGCCGGTTTCGCCGTCGGCGCCGCTGAGCAGCCGCCAGTCGAAACCGCACTCACCGGCCGCGCCGGGAAAGAACCGGTGCAGGTGATGGTCGAGGTGGTGGGTGATCTGCCGGTGGACCTGCTGCCGGTGTCGGTGCAGATAACCCGGGCCGCGTTCGTCGGTGGGCCAGGCCGCGTCCAGGGTGCCGCAGAAGTAGGCCACCGTGCCGGGGCGATCCTGCTCGGGCCAATCCTCGGCCCACAGTGTCTGCGGCATGGACGCCCAGGTCTCGAACGGGGGCAGATACGCGCTGAGCGTCACGCCGGGATCGGTCCAGCCCAGTGTCGGTTCATCGGGGTGTAACCAGATCTGGAAGGCCGCAGTGGCGACGGTGCGCACCTCCGTGGTCATCCGCCGCCACTCCGGCCGGTCCTCGATCAGCTCGGCGGCCACCACCGGCAACATGCGCAGGGAGACGGCCAGGATTACATGGTCGAAGTCGACACCTCGGCGCAGCACCCGGGATTCGGCGTCGGTGTGGTCCGACCAATGCGTTTCCAGGGCATGCCAACCGCCGGGGGGAATCTGTTCAGGTGCGGCGAGCTGGGCGGTCAGCGGCGTGCTGGGGAACACCGGCAGTCCGCGCACCGTGGTCAACGGCTCGTATTGGGTGCGGTCGTCGGCAAGGCGCATCTGCCGGGCGACGGTGATCGTGTCGACCGCCAATCGCTGGGTGTCCAGTTGCAGGGACTCGAGGCGGTGGAAGAACTCGAACGTGACACCGCGCCGCCGCAGCGCCTGGTACAGCGGGGCGATGACGACGTCGCCCATCCCGGCGGTCATCTTCCAGAAGATTGCTCCCTGATAGCCGAACAGCACCTGCCCGGTGAGGAAGACCGCCAGTCCGGCGGCGAACGCCGGCTGGTCGGGGTCGCCGTCGCGGTACCCGAAGACCAGGTCGTACATGCCGCGCACCAGTGCGAACTCGGTGACATCGGGGTGCGCGCCGTGGCGCAGGATCCAGTCGTTGAAGTCTTCGTCGTTGATCGCCCGCATACCGCGCGGATCGGTGACCAGGTGGTCGGCCAGAATTCCCCGGATCACCGCGGTCATCAGTGACAGCAGCAGCCAGGACCGCCGGTGATCGGGCCGTCGCTCGCAGTCCAGCGCGGACCGCACCGCCCGCAGTGCATCGTCGATCACTGCGGGTAGGCCGGCGCGGGCCGCCTGCGGATTCGCCAGCGTGAGCAGCGCGGCCATCGCCGCGTCGGTGACCGCGACGATCCATCGCTCGGTTTGCGGCGGGTCGGGGCGGGTGGACAGCGTGATCCCGGCTTGGACTGTGCCGCGCAGGGATTCGGCGAAGTCGCGCACCAGTCGCAGTGCCCGCACGGTGAATTCCACCACGGTCATCTCCAGACCGGCGCCGCCGGGATCGCCGGGCAGCCCGTCGGTCCGGGTGAAGCTGCCCAGCCAGATCAACCAGTCGCTGCCGAGCCGGTCGGCCAGCCCCACGTTATCCGCCGGAATCAGCGCCTGGTCCCAGGTGATGATCGGTGCTGCCGGATCGGTTGTGGCACGGTCGAGTTCGGTGTAGCACTCGCGAAGCAGGGCGAAGGCGTTTTGGTAGGAGCCCAGCCAGATGTGCAGGCCGTGCTCCTCGATGCGTCCGTACCGGCCGCGGCTGGAAGCGCCCTTGCCGCCGAGGCGCCAGCCGCGTTGATAGACGGTGATGGATTCGAAGCGGTCGCGCCAACCGGGTTCGCTCAGCCGCCAGGCGGCGCTCAACCCGGCCATGCCGCCGCCGAGGATGGCCACTTTGCCACCCGGCCGGTTCACCCGAGCAGCGTTCTGGCTCGATCCAGCTGTGGCCAGCCGCTGTCGTCGGGAAAGCATGCCACCGCTTCAGCCAGCAGTCCCCGTGCGGATTCGCCCTGCAGGTCCACCGCATCCATCGCCGCCCGCAGTGCGTAGATGTACGCCGCCTGCCCGCGCGCCGTGTTACTGGCGCGGCGCAGATCGGCGTCGCGGGCCTCGGTGTCGTCGGTGGTGTGTGCGCGCAGCCGCAGCAGCTCGGCGCGGTAGAAGTTCACCGCGGTCTCGTCGGCCAATGCCAGTGCGCCGTCGAGGCATTCGCGGGCCCGCTCGGTGTCGCCGGCAGCGATCAGCAGCTGCGCGAGCACTCCGTCGTAGTAGGTGGAGAACAGTTTCACCTCAGCCGCCCGCAGCGCTGCCCCGATCTCGGTCATCGTCGCGATGTGGGGCGCCAGTCGGTCCGGAGTGGTGTCCTGGCCCGACAGCGCCGACAACGCGTCGACGACACCGCGCATGGTGGTGGCGATCATCGTCCAGTACTCGAAGCCGTGCCGCTCGGCCTGTGCACCCAGTGCCGTCACCACTTCCCCGGCGCGATCGAGCAGGCCGGCCTCGGTGCACATGAAGATCTCGGTGAATCGTTGATAGCAGTGGCTGAACGGCCCCTGCGGGAATCCGATATCTTTTGCCCGCCGGACCGTTTCGGTGAACTGATCCTCGGCGCCGGCCAGATCGCCCTGGACGTATCGTGCCATCGCCAGGTGCATGTGCATCGAGGCAAGCGCATCGCTGGGGATGAACCACAGGGATTCGAAATCGGGCAGTTGTGCGGCATTCATCGCCGCGACGGCTTCCTCCAGCAGTGCTCGGGCCCTGCCGAAGTCGCCCAGAAACCAGGCGACCATGCCGAACGCGGCGGCATTCGTCGGCCCGAACCATCTCTGCTCGTTGGGTTGCTTCGATCTGGCGTATTCGGTGACCCGCAGCGCGCGGCGCAGGTCGCCCCGGGGCAGGTAGTAGGCCCACAGCGCCGTCATCGTCGACAGGAAGCCTTCCTGGCGCGGATCGGTGGCGCCGAGCTTCAGACAGGATTCGAAGTCCTTGGCGGCCTTTTTGCTGGACGTTCCCTGCACCGCGGCGGTGAGGAAACCGCGTCGCAGCCGGAACAGGACTTCGAGGCGATCACGTGACGGTCCGGTCGGGGCTCGTCGCAGCTGTTCGATGGCCTGGGTGAGGCAGGCGCAGGCCTCGTTGAGGGCGCCGCGTTGCCGAGCGTCGTACGCGGCCTTCTGGTGGGCATCGGCGGCGGCCTCGAATCGTTCGGCCACCCGATAGTGCAGGGCGACCAGATGCCAGTCGGGATTGTCGGAGTCGCCGACGAGGGTGTCGGCGACCCGGCCGTGCAGTCGGCGCCGGTCGCTGGGGGGCGGTAGCTCGTAGGCGACCTCGCGGAGCAGCTCATGCCGGAATCGCCAGCGGTCCTTCGTCGTCGGCTGGAAGACCCGTACGGTCACCAAGGCCCGCACGGCGTCCTCGATGTCGGAGTCCGTCATGTCGAGGACGCCGGACAGCATGGTGCGGTCGAACTCTCGGCCGATGGTGGCGGCGGCCTCGACGACCTGAATCGTGTTGCGGCTGGCCCGAAGCCGGGAGAACAACGACTCATACAGGGCGTCGGGGACCCGAGCCCACTCCGCGGAGTCGGTGGGCTGCTGATGCAGCTTGGCGACCACCTCTTCGATGTAGAGGGGCACGCCGTCGCAGCGCCTCTGCACGTCGGCGCGTTCGGCGTCGGAAAGGGTGGGATCCAACGTGGTGATCAACTCGTCGGTCTGAGCCGCGGTCAACGGCGCGAGCTCGAACACCTTGAGCTGGGGGAGATCCGGCATTGAGCTGGGTTCGCGAGCGGTCAACACCACCAGCAGCGTTCCGGGGTCGGCTGCAAGCAGCGACTCGACCACGTCGCGCGTCGATGCGTCGAACCACTGCAGGTCCTCGGCCAGCAGTACCGCCGGACCCCCGCCGGCGCAGGCGAGCAGATAGTCGACGACGGCCTCGATGATCTGCCGGTAGAGCTTGGCGCCCTCGGTGCGCGTCGGCTGATAGCCACCTTCGGCCGGTATCTCCAACGCGGCCGCCAGCAGTGGCACCGTGGTGACCGGATCGAGCCCGCGCGCGGCTACCTCGCCTTCGAGCAGGCGCAGCCGGTCGGAGTGCTCGGTGGTCCGTTCGATCCCGGCCCGCTGTTCCAGCAGGGTGCGAACGGGATGAAGGCCGGCGTCGGTGTGAAACGGCGATCCGATCAGGGCGAGCACCGGCCTGCCGGACTGCTCGGCCAGATCCGCTGCGGCAGTGGCCAAGCGGCTCTTGCCCATGCCCGCCTCGCCGGTGAAGCAGACGCCCGGAACCCTCAGTGCGCTGCGCCGAGCGTGGCCCCAGGAGTCATGCAGGTGTGTCAGCTCGCGTTCGCGGCCGACCAACGTCCCGAGTGGGACACGCGCTCGGCCGATGTGTTCTTCGACGACTCGATAGTGTTCGACCGGCTCGTCGATGCCTTTGACCGGTTGGGCCGTCTGGGCCTCGAGTTCGAAGTGGCCCGCCACCAGCGGGGCGACGGCCGCCGACACGACAACACCTCCCGGCGGCGCCAGTCCGGATACCCGGGCGGCCAGGTTGGCGCCCAGCCCGTACACGTCGTCCTGTGCCACATCGAGATACACCATGCCGCGATGCACACCGACGCGCACCGAGATGTCGAAGCCGAATCGTGCTCGCACCCGTTCGCTGAGCCGGTCCACCTCGCGGGTGATGTCGAGGCCGGCGTGCACCGCCCGCCGGACATCGTTCTCGTGGGCGCTGGGATGGCCGAACACGGCGAGCAGCCCATCGCCCTTGGTGGAGAAGACGTGGCCTTCATAGCGGTTGACGATCTCATCGACCTGCTCGCGGTAGCGGCCGATAACCGTGCGGTAGATCTCCGGCTCGATGCGGGTGGACAATGCGGTCGAGTTCACCAGATCGGCGAAAAGTATTGTCAGCCGACGTAGTTCGCCGGACCCGGCCAGCGGCGCACAGAGCAGGTCTTCGGCGTCCTGATTGCCGGTGTCGACGGTGAGCACCTGCTCGGCGAGTGCACTGGCGGTGACGCGGTCGCCGCTGTTCGCCGCTTGAATCGCCTGATCCAGCAGTTCGTCGATCTCATCGGGGTCGTCGGTGATGCTCATAGGCTGACGATGACGTTCATCTCGTCGACCTGTCCGGTGGTGGCCGGCAGGTCGGTCAACCGAACCCGCCCGCGGTAGGTGCCGCTGACGTAGTCCGGCCCGCGCACCCCCACCCGGAATCGGGTGGCATAGGGACGCAGCACGCCCGGCACCAACACCAGCGACTGCGGCGGGATTGTGTAGGCCGATCCCTCGGCCACGAACGGTGCGACCACCGACAGCATCCGTTCGCATCCGGTGCCTGGTGAGGCCTGGAGGAACTCGGACAGCTCGATGTCGTCGGCGCACTGCGAGTAGCACTGCGACATCAAGGCCCCGGACAACTCGTAACCGGCGGTGACCACGAGGTTGACCAGCCGGCGGGCCGACTGCGCCCACTGCGCTGAGCCGTAGCTGCCTTCGTTGATCCGGTGGTCCGCGTCGAGCGCGATGGAGCCGGCTTCATTCACCAGCTGCCGCGACGTCTCGGCGTACCGCTGCATGCTTTCGTTGATGTTCTTCACGCTCCGCCGCCTTTGGCCGGGGCGCGCATCCGCTGCCAGTAGCGCCACGGGTCGGTCGCCAGTCGGGCGGCCAGGTCGGCGGCGAGCGTGATCGACTCCTCGACCGGCGGTACGCCGCCCGCCCATTTGGCGGCCAACGCAGCACTGCGCTGCGACATCTCGTCGATGCACTCGTTGAGCATCTCGATCGCCAGCGTGACGGCTTGCTGGGTCGGGTCGGGTTGGGCTGGCGGGGCGGGCTTGCCGGGCGGGGCGGGCTTGCCCGGCGGGGCGGGGGTGTTCGGCTGGCCGGCCGCAGGTGTGGACGGTTTCCACGCAGTCCAGCCCGCCGGGCCTTCCTGGGCTCGCTTGGCCACACCGCCGAGCAGTATCTGGACTCCCTCGTAGCCGTAACCCAACGCGCAGGCGAGCAGGGCGGTGGGGAACCAGCCCAAGTTGCGGAAGCCGACCACTTTCCTGGTGCGCACCTGCACACCGTGCAGCGCCGGATCGCCGACCGTCGACGTCATCCTGATGAAGCCCTCGTCGACCACCATGGCGCCGTCGCCGTGCTCGCCGGGAGCCGGGTCGTCGTCGAGCACATAGTCGACCCACGCGCTGGTTTGCGGGGCGGTCGCCCCCGGCCCTTTCCAGTACTTCAGCGGGGTCAACATCTGCGGCATGGCGACGATCCCGCAGAGCGTGCTGAAGTGTTCGAGCACCCGGCTCCAGCCGTCCGGCCGGGTCGGCATCGGGTCCATCGCGCAGAAGAACGGAAGGCAGCGTGCCCAGTTCAACGGGTCGATGACATCCTTCAATTCATTCAGCGACACCTCCGTGCTGGGAAAGTCGGTGGTCAGCACGACGCACAGTCGGCCCCGCACCCACTTGGGCTTGGCGTGGCACTGCGGAACGGCGGCGACGTCAGCGGTCAGAAAGCCCGACAGCACCACCTGCTGCCAGTCGTTGCGGCCACCGAAATCGTGGCGCAGCACGTTGAGTAGTTGCTCTCCGTTGCCGGGCCCGGCCAACTCAAGGGTCTGGGCGAACGCTGCATCCCACAGGTTCGGCGGGTAGTACCCGGGTAGGTGGCTCAGCGCGCCGATCGCATAAGCCATGCGGGACAACTGAACCGCCGTCAGCGTCACGGGCTGTGGCGCGTCGGCGGCAGCGTCTTGGCCGGCGTCCATCATCCGCCGGGACTGCGCCGGTGTCGGCCCCTGGCTGCGCAGTACCGTCAATGCCTCGCCCAGATCGCGCGCGGCCGGTGCTTCCACCCCGCCGGGCGCGTGGTCGTTCGACCGGTTCAGGAATCCGAGCAATTCTTCGTACCACCCGGCATTCGCTCCGGTACTGCCCGGAAGATAACGCTCGACGATGGCTTCGATTTCCGGATCACCGGTGCTGGTGACCGCTTGATCGAGAGCACCGTAAAGCGCCAGCAGAGATTGAGCAGCAGTCGCCGAATCGGTCGTCGCCATTGCGCCTCCGATCACCCAATTAACCAGGTAGTATACGGCGTCCTGGTCGTTGATCGGCAGTCCCCGCAGCGTTGAATATTCTGCAACACGACTGATTTCCACAGGAGGAAATTGGTGAATAAGACATTCGGTGACGGCTCCATAGACAATTTACCGTGGGCGTCAATTTTTGACCCCGCAGCCAATGCGCGCGCGCTCAGCGCGATCCAGTCCGAGGGATTCCGTGCGGCGCGCCGAATCGTCGACAAATTCGCCCAGGCGGCCACGGGATCGACCAACGGGGCCGACGGGGCCGACGGGGCCGACGGGGCCGTAGCCGACGGCGCGGAGCCCACCGGCCTTCCGGACCTCGAACGGCTCACCCGGGCCTGGTGGTCGACTGCCGGGCAGTTCCTGCTGCGGTCGCTGCCCGCGCAGCAGAACTGCGGCGACGGGCCCGTCACGCTGGACGTCAACAATCCGGAGTCCAAGGACGCCTTGGTTCTTCGGGCCGCCGGCCCGGGTTCGGCCACCGGCGAGGTGTGGTTGCACAACCGGTGTAGCGACGACGGCGCGCAGATCCGGTTGCGCTGCAGTGAGTTGCTCGGACACGGTGGCGACGTGATCGGCGCCGAAGCGGTACGGGTGGACCCCGCCGTGGTGCCGATGCCGCGACGGTCCAGTCGTGGCGTGCAGATGACCGTCGACGTCGGCCCGCAGGTGCGCCCGGACGTCTATCGCGGCACCCTGCTGGCTGTCGGGTGTCCGGATCTGTGGCTGCCCGTGGTACTCACCGTCGCGGCGCCCGAACCGTGACCGACACCGCCGACCGTGCATCGGTGGCAGCGGTCGACGAGCGCCTCGACGAGGTCGCCAGGACCGTACGCCGGTCCATGCTCGACGCGCTGCCCGACGGCGAGCCGGGGAAATGGCTGTACGCCCCGATGCGGGCCTATCCGCAGCGGCCGGGCAAGGCGCTGCGTCCGGCGCTGTGCCTGTCGGCCGGTCGGGCCTTCGGCGCGGACTTCGAGGCGTTGCTCGGTATCGCGGTGGCGATCGAGTTGCTGCACAACGCCTTTCTGGTGCACGACGATGTGACAGATGGCAGCGAGATGCGCCGCGGCAGGCCGACATTGGGGGCCATGTATGGGATGGCGACGGCGATCAACGCCGGAGACGCGTTGGCGTTGGTTGCCGGTCAGGTACTGCGGCGGGCGACCCGGCAGCTCGACCGGGACCTGGCCGAACTGGTGTGGGCCGAATTCGACACGATGGCGCTGCGGACCCTGGAGGGGCAGGCGATCGAGGTGGGCTGGCAGGCCGACAACGTCGACGACTTGCGGCCAGACGACTATCTGAACCTGATCCTGCACAAGACCTGCTGGTACACCACCATCCATCCGCTGCGGGTCGGGGCGATCGTGGGATCGCGCGGCACCGCCGAGCTGGGAACGTTGGTGCGATTCGGCTTCCATTTCGGCGCCGCGTTTCAGATCCGCGACGATCTGCTGAACCTAGTCGGCGACGAACGGATCTACGGCAAGGAGATCCTGGGCGACCTCTACGAGGGCAAGCGGACGCTGCCGCTGGTCCACCTGCTGTCCGTGGCGCGGGCACCGGACCGCGACCTGCTGCAGGATTACCTGCACCGCAGTCGATCGCAGCGCTCGGCGGCGCTGGTGCAGCGGGTCCGCACCATGATGGACGACTACGGCAGCATCGCGTACACGCGGCAGTACGCGGAGGGCATTCTGCTGGCCGCCGAGGAGTACTTCGAGCGTGCGTTCGCCGATGCCCGCCCCGGTCCGGATCTGGAGTTCCTACGCTCGCTGGTGCCGTATGTGTGGGCGCGGTGGCGATGACACCGGCCCGGCACGCCTTATGGTGGGTGCCGTGGCCGAGACGGCGCCGCTGCGCGTGCAACTGATTGCCAAAACCGACTTCACTCCGCCGCCGGACGTGCCGTGGAGCACCGACGCCGACGGCGGGTCGGCGCTGGTCGAGTTCGCCGGCCGGGCCTGCTATCAGAGCTGGTCGAAGCCCAACCCGCGAACCGCCACCAATGCCACCTACCTGAAGCACATCATCGACGTCGGGCACTTCTCGGTGCTGGAGCACGCCTCGGTGACCTTCTACATCACCGGCATCTCCCGGTCGGCCACCCACGAGCTGATTCGGCATCGGCATTTCTCGTTCTCCCAGTTGTCGCAGCGCTACGTGCCCGAACCGGACACCCGGGTCGTGGTACCGCCCGGTTTGGAGGGAGACCCGGAGCTGCAGCAGATCCTGACCGAGGCCGCCGACGCCAGCCATGCCGCCTACGTCGAGCTGTTGGCCCGGCTGGAAGCCAAGTTCGCGGCGGGCCAACCCGGCGAGACCCTGGGTGCGCTGCGGCGCAAGCAGGCCCGCCAGGCCGCCCGCGCGGTACTGCCCAACGCCACCGAGACCCACATCGTGGTGACCGGCAACTATCGGGCCTGGCGGCACTTCATCGCGATGCGGGCCAGCGAGCACGCCGACGTCGAGATCCGCCGGCTGGCCATCGAGTGTCTGCGCCAGCTCACCGGCGTGGCTCCCGCGGCGTTCGGGGACTTCCAGATCAGCGCCCTGGCCGACGGCACCGAAGTGGCGACCAGCCCGCTGGCCACCGAGGTCTGAGCAGGCCCGCGAGGCCAGGTAATCTTGGGTCCGTGGGCAGCAGCGATTTCGACGCCAAGACGCAGTTGGGCACCGTCCTGACCGCGATGGTGACACCGTTCGGCGCGGACGGTTCGGTGGACACCGACGCCGCAGCGCGACTGGCCAACCGCCTGGTCGACGCCGGGTGTGACGGCCTGGTGGTCTCCGGGACCACCGGGGAGTCTCCGACCACCGCGGACTACGAGAAGCTCACCCTGCTGCGCGCCGTGGTGGACGCCGTCGGCGACCGGGCCCGCGTCATCGCCGGCGCCGGCAGCAATGACACCGAGCACAGTGTCCGGCTGGCCGAGGCCTGCGCCGGGGTCGGCGCTGACGGACTGCTGGTGGTGACGCCGTACTACTCGCGGCCCTCGCAGGCCGGTCTGGTCGCGCACTTCACCGCCGTCGCCGATGCCAGCTCAGTGCCCGTGATGCTCTATGACATCCCGGCCCGCTCGGTGGTGCCGATCGCCCCGGACACCATCTTCGAACTGGCGGAGCACCCGAACATCGTTGCGATCAAGGACGCCAAGGGGGATCTGCACGCCGCCGCGCAGATCATGGCCGAAACCGACCTGGCCTACTACTCCGGCGACGACGCCCTGAATCTGCCCTGGCTGGCGATGGGTGCCACCGGGTTCGTCAGTGTGATCTCGCATTTCGCCGCCGGTCAGCTCCGCGACATGCTGGCGGCCTACCAGGCCGGCGATGTCGAGACCGCCCGCAAGATCAATGTCGAGATCGCGCCGTTGTCCAACGCGATGGCCCGCACCGGCGGGGTGTCGTTCGTGAAGGCGGGACTGCGGTTGCAGGGCTTCGAGACCGGGGACCCGCGGCTGCCGCAGATGCCGGCGACCGCCGCCGAGGTCGACGAGCTCGCCATCGACATGCGTGCCGCTTCGGTGCTGCAGTAGGTGCAGGTGAACCAGAATCTCAAGCCGCCGGGGCAGCTGGCTCCGGGCGGTCTGCGCATCACCGCGCTCGGCGGCATCAGCGAAATCGGGCGCAACATGACCGTTTTCGAGCATCTCGGCCGACTGCTGATCATCGACTGCGGGGTGCTGTTCCCGGGCCACGACGAGCCCGGCGTGGACCTGATCCTCCCGGACATCCGGCATATCTCCGACCGGCTCGACGATGTCGAGGCGTTGGTGCTGACCCATGCCCACGAGGACCACATCGGCGCGATCCCGTTCCTGCTCAAGCTGCGGCCCGACATCCCGGTCGTCGGCTCCAAGTTCACCCTGGCCCTGGTCGCCGCAAAATGCCGTGAACATCGCCTCAAGCCGGTGTTTCACCTGGTCGCCGAAGGTCAGCGCAGCACCCACGGGGTGTTCGAGTGCGAATACTTCGCGGTCAACCACTCGATCCCGGATGCGCTGGCGATCGCGGTGCACACCGGTGCCGGCACCGTGCTGCACACCGGTGACATCAAGCTCGATCAGCTGCCGCCGGACGGGCGCCCCACCGATCTGCCCGGCATGTCGCGCCTCGGCGACAAGGGCGTGGACCTGTTCCTGTGCGACTCGACCAACGCCGAGGTCCCCGGCGTCGGGCCCAGTGAGAGCGAGGTCGGCCCCACCCTGCACCGGCTGATCCGCGGCGCCGAAGGAAGGGTGATCGTCGCCTGCTTCGCCTCCAATGTGGACCGGGTACAGCAGATCGTCGACGCCGCGGTGGCACTCGGCCGCCGGGTGGCGTTCGTCGGCCGGTCGATGGTCCGCAACATGGGCATCGCCAAGGACCTGGGTTTCCTTCGGGTGGAGGACTCCGACCTGGTCGACATCGGGGCCGCCGAGATGATGGCGCCGGAGAAGGTGGTGCTGGTCACCACCGGAACCCAGGGCGAGCCGCTGTCGGCGTTGTCGCGGATGTCGCGCGGCGAGCACCGGTCGATCACCCTGACCGCCGGTGACCTGGTGGTGCTGTCGTCGTCGCTGATACCCGGCAACGAGGAGGCCGTCTACGGGGTGATGGACGCGTTGGCCAAGATCGGTGCCCGAGTGGTCACCAATGCCCAGGCGCGCGTTCACGTTTCCGGTCACGCCTACGCCGGTGAACTGTTGTTCCTCTACAACGGGATCCGGCCCCGCAACGTGATGCCGGTGCACGGCACCTGGCGGATGATGCGCGCCAACGCCGCGCTGGCCGCACGCACCGGGGTGCCCGAGGCATCGATCCTGTTGGCCGAGAACGGGGTCAGTGTCGACCTGGTCGCCGGTCAGGCGAGGATCGCCGGGGCGGTGCCGACAGGCAAGATGTTCGTCGACGGGCTGGTCGACGGCGACGTCGGCGATGCGACGCTGGGGGAGCGGCTGATCCTGTCCGGCGGATTCGTCGCGGTGACGGTGGTGGTGCGCCGTGGGACGGGCAAGCCGGTGGCGCCGCCGTACCTGCATTCGCGGGGCTTCTCCGAAGACCCCAAGGCGCTGGAACCCGCGGCCCGCAAGGTCGAGGCCGAACTGGAATCCCTTGCCGCGGAAGGGGTCACCGATCCCACCCGGATCGCCCAGGCGGTCCGTCGTACCGTCGGCAAGTGGGTCGGGGAGGTGTATCGGCGTCAGCCGATGATCGTGCCGACGGTGCTCGAGGTCTGAGCCGGCCGCCTCAGAGCTTCTCGGCGTACACCGACCATTCGAGTTCACTGGCGGACAGGTTGCGTCCGGCCGGTTCGACGTAGCGCGCCACCAGCTGTTCGGGTCCGACCTGTTCGATCAATCGCCAGCCGTAGCCGGCCAGAAAGTCAGCGACCTCCTCGGACCGCAGACCGAAATGCCACAGCTTGTTGACGACCCGGCGGTTCAGCGAGGCTCGACGAAGGAGAGGCGAAGCTGGAACCGCCGCACAAACCTTGCGATACAGCCGCGGCGAGCCGTAGAGATTCGTGCCGTCGATGAAGTCACGCCGGACATAGGTGAACACCAGCCGGCTGCCCGGCGCCGCCGCACGCAGCCCCGCCAGGGTGGCACGTACGGCGGGTTCGGTCAGATACTGCGTCACCCCTTCCCAGACGACGAAGGTGCGAAACGAGGTCTGATAGCCGTGCTCGACCAGGCTGGTGAGCAGGTCGTCGTGTTCGAAGTCCGTGGCCACCAACCGAACCGACAGCGGCGGGGCGCCCAGCACACGGCGTACCGTCGCCGCCTTGCGGGCGATGTTGACCGGCTGGTCCACCTCGAAGATCGGGATGCGGATGCGCCGGGCCGTTCGATACCCGAGCGTGTCCAGGCCGGCGCCGAGGATCACCACGGCTTCGACTTCCGGGACGTCAGAGACCGCCTCGTCGAGCCGGTCGGCGATGAAACGCTTGCGGCACGCCAGGTTGACCCACAGGCCCGGACCGGAGCGGTCCACGGCCGCGATGAACGCGCGTCGCAGCAATGTGGGCCGCAACGACGCCACCAGCCAGCGCATCCGGGCCGGCAGGAACAGTGCCGCCAGGTCGTCGTCGATGAGGCGACGCCCGGGCGGCTCGTGGTGTTCCACCGCCGCCAGCACCACGGGGCCGTAGGCTGTCTGCGCTGCCGGAGTGCGCGCCACGGCTCAGCCTCGCAGCAGGCCTTTCGCGGTGTCGCCGGCCGGGACGGGCTGCAGCATCTTGATGTCCGGCGGCGCGGCCAGGTGCTCGCTGAGGCTGCCGAACAGCTCAGCGACCGACGGTGCCGCCGAATGCGTCTTCAGCGCCTCGGCGTCGGCCCACTGCTCGACGAACACGAAGGCGTTGTCGGCTTCGTGCAGTGAGTACAGCTGGCAGCCGGGTTCCTCGTGTACCTGTGGCACCGCCTTGCTACAGATCTCGCGGACGGTCTCGACGGATTCCGGCTTGACCGTGAAGGTGGCTATGACGACCACGGGCATGTGTGGCTCCTCGGCAGGTAGGGGATGCGAAATGCGGTTCACGGGCCACCCTACTCAGCCATGACTCGGACCTGTCATGAACCAAACCGTCGGGGCCTGTGTGGCTTATGGTGTAGATGGGACAATTGCGACTACGCTTGCCGATATGGCTAGTAAGACCGCTAGTAGGGCCCCCGCGCGTTCCGGCACCCGAACGACCAGGGCAAAAGCCGGTTCCAAGGGGGGATCGCGGCCCGCCCGGCCCCGGCAGACGGCCAAAACGCGCCGCCCCCCACGGCAGCACTCCTGGCCGGTGGCCGCCGGGCTGGCCGGCGGACGGGTGGCCCGCGCCACCTGGCTGATGGTGGCCAAGGGTGCCGGTAGCGCCGCCCGCTCCGTCGGCCGCGCACATGACATCGACCCCGGCCACCGCCGCGACGGCATCGCGCTGGCGCTGCTGGGCCTGGCTGTCGTGACCGCGGCGAGCTGCTGGCTGGACGCCGCGCGACCGGTCGGGGCATGGGTCGACAGCGGCCTACGCACGCTGATCGGCGGTGCGGTGGTGCTGCTGCCATTGGTCGCGGCCGCCGGCGCCGTCCTGCTGATGCGCACCGAACCCGACCCGGAGAACCGGCCCCGGCTGATCCTGGGTGCGACCATGGTCGGGCTGCCGATCCTGGGCCTGTGGCACCTGTGGTCCGGTTCGCCGCAGAGCCCGGAAGGGCGCCTGCACGGCGCCGGTTTCGTCGGTTTCGCGATCGGTGGGCCACTGGCCGACGGGCTGACTCCGTGGATCGCCGCGCCGCTGCTGAGCATCGGCGTGCTGTTCGGGGTGCTGTTGTTGACCGGCACCACCCTGCGCGAGGCGCCCGAGACCTTGCGCGCGATGTTCCGCGGCTCCTACGACGATGACGACTACTACGACGAATACGACGACGACGGCTATGGCCCCGCCGATGACGACGAGGCCTTCGGCGAGGGAGCGGATTCCCGGAACCCGGGTGCCGTCGACGGCACGGCCGACCCGGCCCCCGCCGCCGACGAGGCCCCGGACTGGAAGTCGCGTACCCCGCTGGACAACTACCCGCTCGACGAACCGCCCGCCGATCAGACGCCGCCGGCCAAGCCCGCCCGGCGCAAGCAGGCCCGTCCTTCCGGGGCCGCCAAGCCGGCCGACACCGTCGTCCTGGACCGGGTGGTCGAAGGCCCGTACACCCTGCCGTCGCTGAGCCTGCTCGTCGCCGGTGACCCGCCCAAGACGCGCACCGTCGCCAACGAACAGATGGCCGATGCGATCACCTCGGTGCTGGATCAGTTCAAGGTCGACGCCGCGGTCACCGGCTGCACCCGCGGCCCGACCGTCACCCGCTACGAGGTGGAGCTGGGGCCCGGGGTGAAGGTCGAGAAGATCACCGCCCTGCAGCGCAACATCGCCTACGCCGTGGCCACCGAGAGCGTGCGGATGCTCGCGCCGATCCCGGGCAAGTCCGCCGTCGGCATCGAGGTGCCCAACTCCGACCGTGAGTTGGTGCGGCTGGCCGACGTGCTGACCGCGCCGTCGACCCGGGCCGACCACCACCCGCTGGTGATCGGGCTGGGCAAGGACATCGAGGGCGACTTCATCTGCGCCAACCTGGCCAAGATGCCGCACCTGCTGGTGGCCGGCTCCACCGGCTCGGGTAAGTCGAGCTTCGTCAACTCCATGCTGGTGTCGCTGCTGGCGCGGGCCACCCCGGAAGAGGTCAGGATGATCCTGATCGACCCGAAGATGGTGGAACTCACGCCGTATGAAGGCATTCCGCACCTGATCACGCCGATCATCACCGAGCCCAAGAAGGCTGCCGCCGCGCTGGCCTGGCTGGTCGAGGAGATGGAGCAGCGCTATCAGGACATGAAGGCGTCCCGGGTGCGCCACATCAACGACTTCAACGACAAGGTGCGCTCTGGAGAGATCACCGCGCCGCTGGGCAGCGAGCGGGTGTACCGGCCCTACCCCTACATCCTCGCGGTCGTCGACGAGCTCGCCGACTTGATGATGACCGCCCCGCGTGACGTCGAGGACGCCATCGTGCGGATCACCCAGAAGGCGCGCGCCGCCGGCATCCACCTGGTGCTGGCCACCCAGCGGCCGTCGGTGGACGTCGTCACCGGCCTGATCAAGACCAACGTGCCCTCCCGGCTGGCGTTCGCCACCTCGTCGCTCACCGACTCTCGGGTGATCCTGGACCAACCGGGCGCCGAGAAGCTGATCGGCATGGGCGATGGACTGTTCCTGCCGATGGGCGCCAACAAGCCCATCCGACTGCAGGGCGCGTTCATCTCCGACGAGGAGATCCAAGGTGTCGTCAGCGCCTGCAAGGACCAGGCCGAGCCCGAATACACCGAGGGCGTCACCGTGGCTAAACCGAGCGGAGAACGCGCCGACGTGGACCCCGATATCGGCGACGATATGGATGTTTTCCTGCAGGCCGTCGAATTGGTGGTGTCCAGCCAATTCGGTTCCACCTCAATGCTGCAGCGCAAGCTTCGGGTCGGCTTCGCCAAGGCGGGCCGGCTGATGGATCTGATGGAGACTCGCAGCATCGTCGGCCCGTCCGAGGGGTCCAAGGCGCGCCAGGTGCTGGTCAAACCGGATGAACTGGCCGCGACGCTGATGGCCATTCGCGGTGGTGGCGAGCCGGACACCGATGATGGCGACGACGAGTTCTAGGCACGCCCGGGCGGGAGGATGACAACAGCCTGAGTCGCCAGGAATAATCACGGCGTGGATTGGGCGAAATTATTCAGTTTCGATACGCCGCCAACCGAGATCCTGATACGCGGAACGGTTATCTACATAACCATTTACGCGCTGTTGCGTGTGGTGCTCAAGCGGGAGGCCGGCACCAACGGCATCACGGATCTGATCGTGGTGGTGCTCATCGCCGACGCGGCACAGAACGGCATGTCGGGCGGTTATAAATCGATCAGCGACGGCGTGTTGCTGGTCGGCGTGATCATCGGCTGGTCGTTCGTGCTGAACTGGGCGGCGCACCGCTGGACGTGGGCGGCGCGGGTCATCCGACCGGGTTCGTTGTTGCTCATACGCGACGGTGAGCTGCTGCACCACAACATGCGCAAAGAGATGATCACCGAGAATCAACTCCGCGAGCAGGGGCGCAAGCAGGGCATCGCGGATCTCAGTGTGGTGCGGGAAGGCCGGATGGAGTCCGACGGTCAGTTCAGCTTCCTGATCGGAGCGGCGCCCGGTTTCCTGGCCTCGACCGGGTAGTCACAGCACCAGCAGCATCCGGGTATTGCCCAGAGTGTTCGGCTTGACATAGCTCAGGTCCAGGAATTCGGCCACCCCGACGTCGTAGGAGCGCTGCATCTCCTCGAACACCTCGGCGGTGACCGGCGTGCCCTCGATCTCGGTGAAGCCGTGCCGGGCGAAAAAGACGGTCTCGAAGGTCAGCACGAACAGCCGCCGCAACTCCAGATCGCGCGCCACCTGCAGCAGGCGGTCGACGATCGCGTGCCCGATACCTCGACCGGTCAGCGTTGGATCCACCGCGATGGTGCGTACCTCGCCGAGGTCGGACCACAGCACATGCAGGGCGCCGCAGCCCACGATCTGCCGGTCGGCGTCCTCGGCCACCCAGAACTCCTGGACCGCCTCGTACAGCGTGACCAGGTTCTTCTCCAGCAGGATCTTGCCTGCGTAGACGTCCACCAGCTTCTTGATCGCCGGGATATCTGAGGTCCGCGCGCGCCGGACCAAGGGCTGGCGGGCCGGTCCATCAGCCACTGGTTGCACAGCTGAACACTAACGGTTTCTCACTTCGGGCTGGGTAACGGATATTCTGTCTGCCGTGTCGGGGCATCCTCAAATCGGTCCAGCGGTGACGCGTGTCCCCGTGCTCAATCTCGCCAACGCGTTGACCACGATGCGTTTGGTGCTGGTCCCGGTCTTTCTGGTCGCGCTGTTCGCCCAGGAGGGCCACGACACCAACATGCGGATCGCGGCGTTCGTCATCTTCGCGGTCGCGATCGTCACCGACCGGCTCGACGGTGCCCTGGCCCGTCGCTACGGGATGGTGACCGAGTTCGGCACCCTGGCCGACCCGATCGCCGACAAGGCGCTGATCGGTGCCGCCCTGATCGGGCTGTCGATGCTCGGCGACCTGTGGTGGTGGGTGACCGCGCTGATCCTGGCCCGCGAGATCGGCATCACCCTGCTGCGGTTCGCGGTTCTGCACCGCGGGGTTATCCCGGCCAGCCGCGGCGGAAAGCTCAAGACGCTGGTGCAGGCCGTCGGCATAGGACTGCTCATCCTGCCGCTGACCGGTCCTTGGCTGGTGACGGCCTGGGCGGTGATGGTCGCCGCGGTGGTGCTGACGGTGGTGACCGGGGTGGACTACGTGATTTCGGCGGTCACCGATCTTCGAGGGCCCGCCCGGAGTTGACCCCGGCGGTTCAGCGAGGCTCGACGAAGGAGAGGCGAAGCTGGGACCGCCGCATGAGCCGAGCGGTTCAGCGAGGCTCGACGAAGGAGAGGCGAAGCTGGGACCGCCGCAGGAAAGCGCAGACTCCGGGAACCCGAACGGGCGTCGTGTGCGTTGTCCTTGGTGACTGTCAGTTTTCACGTGACCCGGTGAGGGGGAGTGCACAGATGACGGCATTGCTGCGGGAATCGGTCGGCGAGGTGTTGCGCCAGGCCCGGACGACGCAGGGTCGCACGCTGCGCGAGGTGTCGGACTCGGCGCGGGTCAGCCTGGGCTACCTGTCGGAGGTCGAGCGCGGGCGCAAAGAGGCATCCAGCGAGTTGCTGAACGCGATCTGTGCGGCATTGGAGATCCCGCTGTCGGCGGTGCTCTTCGACGCCGGCAATCGGTTGGCGCGGGCTGAGCGGGCCGGCACGATCACCCGCATCGACGCCGGCACCAAGGTCGTGATCCCGCCGATCCGGGCGATGGCCTCGGCGTGACGCACCGGCTCGACATCCCGGAGCGAAAGGCGCCTTGAACCCCCACCCTGGCACCGTCGACCCGATAGGTTGGTCAGCGGTATGCGGTGGACCCACACCACTCGAACACAACCAGACGGAGCTGACTGATGGCCAACCCGTTCGTCAAGGCCTGGAAGTACGTGATGGCGCTGTTCAACGCCAAGATCGACGAGCACGCCGACCCGAAGGTGCAGATCCAACAGGCGATCGAAGAGGCGCAGCGTCAGCACCAGGCCCTGACTCAGCAGGCCGCCCAGGTGATCGGTAACCAGCGACAGCTGGAGATGCGGCTGAACCGCCAGCTGGCCGACATCGAGAAGCTTCAGGTCAATGTGCGTCAGGCGCTGACACTGGCCGACCAGGCCACCGCCGCCGGGGACGCCGCCAAGGCCACCGAGTACACCAACGCCGCCGAGGCGTTCGCGGCGCAGCTGGTCACCGCCGAACAGAGCGTGGAAGACCTCAAGGCGCTGCACGACCAGGCGCTGTCAGCGGCGGTGCAGGCCAAGAAGGCTGTTGAGCAGAACGCAATGGTGTTGCAGCAGAAGATCGCCGAGCGCACCAAGCTGCTCAGCCAGCTCGAACAGGCCAAGATGCAGGAGCAGGTCAGCGCGTCGCTGCGGTCAATGAGCGAGATCGCCGCGCCCGGTACCACGCCCAGCCTCGATGAGGTGCGCGACAAGATTGAACGGCGCTACGCCAACGCGATCGGCGCAGCCGAACTGGCGCAGGGTTCGGTGCAGGGCCGGATGCTGGAGGTGGAGCAGGCCGGGGTTCAGATGGCCGGCCACTCCCGGCTGGAGCAGATCCGCGCGTCGATGCGCGGCGAGTCCTTGCCGGCCGGGGGAGCCGTCAGCCCACCAGGTCAGGCCACCCCGGCGACCGGGCAGTCCGGCGCCAACCGCACACCCGAGAATCCGCTGGGCCGGTAATAGATGGCCTCAACCGTTCGGGGGCGTACCAGGCGAGCACTGTTGCAGCGCGGAATCGACCGCGCCAGCGAGGCCGCCGACATTGTGGCCGACAAGCTGGGCGCGTTGGCCGACCCCCGGGCACGGTTGCTGCGCAAGCGGCGGTGGGCGCTGCGGTTGGGCCTGTTCTTCGGTGCGGCATGCGGATTCTGGATGCTGGTGACCGCGGTGCTCGCGTCGTGGGCTACGCCGGTATGGGTGCTGCTGATCACCGGTCTGATCGCCGCGGGGGCGGCCGCACCGGCAACCCTGCTGTTGCTGCGCTACCGCTGGCTTCGCTCGGTGCCGCTGCCGGTCACACAATCCGCCGCCGTGCGACGGCTGCCGCCGCCCGGTTCGGCGGCGCGACCGGCCATGTACGCGCTGGGGGCCTCCGAACGTGGGATGGTTTCGCTGCTCAGTGTGCTGGAGCGCGGCCGGCTGCTGCCCGATGACGAGATCGCCGAACTCACAGCGGCGGTCAACAGCGCCGCCTCGACGATGGCTGCCACTGCGGCGCAAGTGATCTCGATGGAACGTGCGGTGCAGCTGACTCCCCAGTCACGGGAGTATCTGGTGCCGACCATCAACGCGTTCACTGCCCAGTTGGGCTCCGGCGTTCGGCAATACAACGAAATGGTCACCGCCGCAGCGCAACTGGTGGCATCGGCAAACGACGGATCGTCGACACGGTCCGGGGATCCGGCCAATTCGCCGATGTCGCAGCGGCGTTACCGCGAAGAGCTGACCAGTGCCACTGACCGGATGCTGGGCTGGGCGCAGGCGTTCGAGGAACTCGCCGAACTGCCCGGGCCCTAGATGTCGTCGGTGCGCTGATCGGCTGATTCGGGCCGCGGGCCGTAGCGTTCGACGTAGGACCGGTGGATGTGGGCATCGCGCTGGCGGACGCGTTCGTCGGCCAGGTTCGGGTCGAGGCCGTGCATCCGCAGCATGTGCTTGCGCCACACCTTGTTTAGCGCATGCGAGAACAGGATCACCATGAACCAGATCGGAAACGTCATGCTCAGACGCGTCATGAAGTCTGTCGGGAACAGCCAGAACGGGATCAGGATCAGCGTCGTCGGCACGACAGCGCGCATGATCATCCGAGTGGTGGCGCCCGGGCCGGCCAGATCGTTGCGGACCCAGTCCCGCAGCGACGGCGGCAGTGGGCGCCCATAGCAGTACCGCAGGTATTGGATTGCGGTGGGGCGTCGAGGCGCGCTTTTGTCACCCATGTCGCAGTCCGGCCTTAGAGCGTTGGGCGCAGAGCCGGGAAGACGGTCGCCGCCACCGCCCGCAGCGTCGCCTTGAACATGTCCAGGAAGTCGAAGTAGTCGCGCCACAACGTGATCCGTCCGTTGTTCACCTCGAACACCCCGCACACCCAGAACTGCAGCCGAAGCGGGCCCAGCGTCAGCACGTCGGTGCGCTCGGTGAGCACTGCCGAGCCCTCGGCGGCGATTCGATGCGTCTTGACGTCGAAGCCCACCCGGCCGGCCATCCGGCGGAACACCCCGATGGTGGCGCTGCGCCCGTGGATCGCCGGCAACCCGACGTTCTGGTAGACCACATTCTCGGCCAGGGCCGCTGCCGCGGTGTCGAGATCGTCGTCGGCGAGGGCGGCCAGGAAGGCCTCCACGGTCCGGATGTTGTCGAGGGAGGTCTGTTGGACGCTCGATTCGGTCATGCCCCCCAGCCTAGGCCCGGGATGCTGTGGCACGGTAGGCCGATGCGAGTGGTGGTGGTAGCCGGGCCGGATCCCGGTCACGCGTTCCCGGCGATTGCGTTGTGCAGGCGTTTCGCCGCGGCTGGTGACACGCCGACATTGCTGACCGGCGTGCAATGGCTTTCCACCGCACGCGCCGCCGGGGTGGACGCCGCGGAACTCCTCGGACTCGACCCCACCCCCGAGGACGACGACGGGGACGACGGCGCCAAGATCCATCACCGGGCCGCGCGCATGGCGGTGCAGAATCTCGACCAGCTGCGGGCTGCGGCGCCCGATCTGGTGGTCTCCGACGTGATCACAGCCTGCGGGGGTATGGCGGCCGAACTGCTCGGCATCCCGTGGGTCGAACTCAGTCCGCATCCGCTGTACCTGCCGTCGAAGGGGTTGCCGCCGATCGGCAGTGGGCTGGCGCCGGGCACCGGGATGCGGGGCCGCTTGCGGGACTCGATCATGCGGTCACTGACGGCGCGGTCGGTGCGGGCCGGTACGCGGCAGCGCGGCGCCGCCCGTGCGGGCATCGGGCTGCCGCCGCTGGACCCGGGCCCGCTACGGCGCCTGATCGCCACGCTGCCCGCTCTCGAGGTGCCCAGGCCCGACTGGCCGGCCGACGCCGTGGTCGTGGGGCCGCTGCACTTCGAGCCCACCGAGCAGGCGCTGACCGTACCGCCGGGTTCGGGACCGGTGGTGGTGGTGGCGCCGTCTACGGCGTCGACCGGTGCCGCCGGGCTGGCCGAGCTGGCGCTCGAGCATTTGGTGCCCGGGGCCGGTCTGCCCGTCGGTGCCCGGGTGGCGGTGTCGCGGCTGGGCGGTCCGGTGCTGGATCTGCCGTCGTGGGCCGTGGCTGGTCTGGGGCGCCAGGACGAGCTGCTCACCCATGCCGATCTGGTCATCTGCGGCGGCGGGCACGGCATGGTGGCCAAGTCGTTGCTGGCCGGTCTGCCGCTGGTGGTGGTGCCCGGCGGCGGCGACCAGTGGGAGATCGCCAATCGTGTTGTGCGCCAGGGCAGTGGACGGCTGATCCGGCCGCTGACCGGGCCGGCGCTGGCCGAGGCGGTGGGCGCGGTGCTGGCATCGCCGAGTTACCGCGACGCTGCCCGCCGGGCGGCCGCCGGCGCCGCCGAGGTCGCCGACCCGGTACGGGTGTGCCGTGAGGCACTGTGCGGCGCTGAGTAGGTTGTGCTGGTGCGCCTGACCGAATTCCACGAACGGGTCGCGCTGCGTTTCGGTGCGGCCTACGGTGGCTCGGTGCTGACCGACCATGTACTGAGCGCGGTGGGCGGGCGGACTGCTGCCCAGGCGATCGAGGACGGTGTCGAACCCCGCGATGTGTGGTGGGCGCTGTGCAGCGACTTCGATGTGCCGCGCGATCAGTGGTGAGTGTGGTCCTGCGGCCGCTCGATGATGCTGCGGACCACCGTTTCACACAGGTCGGCGGAGATGGTGGCCAGTTCGGTCGTGGTCTCCACCGGGTTGTCCAGCCACGATTCGATGATCTGGTTGACGCCGCCGACCAGGAACAGGGCGCCTCGGCGTAATTGAGCCGGCGCCGGGGTTTCGGCGCCGAGCACGGCCGGTGCCTGCGCGACGATCAGGTCGGCGATCATGTCGAGGATGTGGGCGCGGTGCTCGGTCAGGCCCGGCACCCCGGACAGATCGCTGGTGGCGATCCGATGGATGTGCGGGTCGGCGGCGATGCGATCCAGGAACGCGGTCAGCGCTGACCGGAGTTTGTCGGCCAGCGTGCCCGGGTCGCCGACCCCGGCGGTGACCAGCGCTTCGAGCAATTGGTCGCGAACGTCGTCGGACACCGCGAATATCAGGGCGTCGCGGTTGGGGAACTGCTCGTAGAAATAGCGGGGGATCAGCCCGGCCTCGGCGCACACCCCGCGCACGGTCACCTCGCCCGGTCCCGACTCGCCCCAGAGTCGCCGCCCGGCGGCCAAAAGCTTGGCGCGTCGCTCGGCGCGACGATCGACGGCGCTGATTCCGCCGTAGTCGCGCACCACTTCCGGGCGTTTCATTGACATCACCTTACTCGCACCATAGATTCGGAACACGGATGTTATCCAAAGCAAGGGTTGGAGGCCGCCCCGATGAACTCGCCGATTCCCACTCGCCACCCGGATGTCCCGGGAGCGGTCCCGGCCGGCGTTCGGCTGTTCGCCGGCGTGTTGGGGATCGACAAGCCGGCGCCGCGGCGCTGGGATGAGATCGGTGCGGGGCTCAACGTCGGTGACGAACCCATGCGAAAGCTGGTCGAGTGGATGTCGGCCACCGGAACCCGGGAGATGCGGCCGATCTTCGACCGGATCTTGACGCAGGGACTGGGCGAGGTACCGGATGCGCCGGAGCCGCTGCGGGAGTTCTTCGGCGAGTTCGAACCGATCCCGGAGTGGGTCGATCTCGAGCTCGTACGCCGGGGGCAGCGGGCACTGCGGCGCGGCGGTGCCGACGGCACGTACATCGCCCGCGACGTGTCGTTGCTGGGTGGCTACCGGTTCTCCTCGTTCAACAAGACGCTGCTGCGCACCGGCGTGCTGGAGAAGGGCTCGAACACGCGGTTCGCCGAGACGCTGCAGTGGGCGCTGGATGTCAGTGCCGAAGGAGGCCTGGAGCCCCTCGGCGTCGGTTATCAGGCCACCATCCGGGTGCGGCTGATCCACGAGTTCGTTCGCCGGCACGTGGCGGCGATGCCGGATTGGCGTGGCGACGAGTGGGGCGTGCCGGTCAACCAGACCGACATGGCCGCCACGCTGGTGGGTGCGTTGATCGCCCCGCCGACCGGTGGGCTGGGGATGGGAATGCTGCTGCCCCCGAAGGATCTCGATGCCATCGCACACCTGACCCGCTACGTCGGCTGGCTGATGGGGGTGCGCGACGAGTGGCTGCCCCGCAGTTTCCGCGACGCGGTGCGGGTGCTGTACCACACGCTGGGCGCGCTGTCGGCGCCCGACGAATCCACCAAGCAACTGGCGGTGCCGATGGCTGATGACCCGCTCGGGTGGCACTACGACACCCTGACCGGCCTGCGGCGGCGTATCGCCCGGGCGCAGCATCTCTCGGTGACCAGTGGTTTCCTGGGGCCGCGGGCGATGCGGGAGTTGGGGCTGCCGGCTTATGTTCCGCCGTGGTACCCGGTGCTGCGGATGCCGGTCAACCTGCTCCGCAGCGCGGCGGCCGTGGTACTGCCGGGCGGTGCGGACCGTGCGGCCGCCCGTGGTCGGCGAGAGCAGGAGGCGTTCATGCGCACCATGATGGGCGCGCAGGACACCACTATCGGAGCCTCGGCGCACGTCGTTCAGGTGGCCTGACGCTTCGCTGGTCGTGCTGTGAAAGTCCGACACGCCGACACGCCGCGCGTCTGACTTGATTCGAACATCCGTTCGCCTACTGTGGAGAGAGTTCGGCGGATTGTCGGACCCTGCTATTAGCGTCACGGCCAATCGACCGAGACAGGTCAACCGAACACCGAACCACAGGAGAGACATCATGGCGCAAGCCCCCGATCGCGAGAAAGCACTCGAACTGGCGATGGCCCAGATCGACAAGAATTTCGGCAAAGGCTCGGTGATGCGCCTCGGTGACGAGGTGCGGCAACCGATCTCGGTCATCCCCACCGGATCGATCGCGCTGGACGTGGCGCTGGGCATCGGCGGCCTGCCCCGGGGCCGGGTCGTCGAGATCTACGGCCCGGAGTCCTCCGGTAAGACCACGGTGGCACTGCACGCGGTGGCCAACGCTCAGGCCGCCGGTGGGATCGCGGCGTTCATCGACGCCGAGCACGCACTGGACCCCGAGTACGCCAAGAAGCTCGGTGTGGACACCGATGCGTTGCTGGTGTCTCAGCCCGACACCGGTGAGCAGGCGCTGGAGATCGCCGACACGCTGATCCGCTCCGGTGCGCTGGACATCCTGGTCATCGACTCGGTGGCCGCCCTGGTGCCGCGCGCCGAGATCGAAGGCGAGATGGGGGACAGTCACGTCGGCCTGCAGGCCCGGCTGATGAGCCAGGCACTGCGGAAGATGACCGGTGCGCTGAACAATTCGGGCACCACTGCCATCTTCATCAACCAGCTGCGCGAGAAGATCGGTGTTATGTTCGGCTCGCCCGAAACAACTACGGGCGGAAAGGCTTTGAAGTTCTACGCGTCAGTTCGCCTGGACGTGCGGCGGATCGAGACGCTCAAGGACGGCACCGACGCGGTCGGCAACCGCACCCGGGTCAAGGTGGTCAAGAACAAGGTTTCGCCGCCGTTCAAGCAGGCCGAGTTCGACATCCTGTACGGCCGCGGCATCAGTCGCGAGGGCTCACTGATCGACATGGGTGTGGACCAGGGCTTCATCCGTAAGTCCGGTTCCTGGTTCACCTACGACGGTGAACAACTCGGGCAGGGCAAGGAGAACGCCCGCAACTACCTGCTGACCAACGGCGACGTGGCTAACGAGATCGAGAAGAAGATCAAGGAGAAGCTCGGGATCGGCGCCGTGCTGACCAATGAGCTGGTCGATGACGTACTGCCCGCCCCCGTCGACTTCTGAGGCCGCTGAGTCTGCCGAACCCAAGCGTGAGGAGCAGGCGAAGTCACTGTGCCTTCGCCTGCTCACCGCACGGGCGCGGACCCGTGCAGAGCTCGCCGGGCAGCTGAGCAAACGGGGTTTCCCCGATGACGTCAGCACCCGGGTCCTCGACCGGCTCGCCGTGGCCGGCCTGATCGACGACGCCGACTTCGCCGCGCAGTGGGTGCGGTCCCGGCGGGAACACGCGGGCAAGGGGCGCAAGGTGCTGGCCGCCGAGCTGCGCACTAAGGGTATCGACGAAGACGTGATCGCCGGGGCGCTGGCCGGTATCGACGCCGGCGCCGAGCGCGTTCGGGCCGAACAGCTGGTGCAGGCCAAGCTTCGGCGGGAAACCCTCGGCGAGGACGACATGCGCGTCACCCGGCGGCTGGTGGCGATGCTGGCCCGCCGGGGCTACAGCCCGTCGATGGCCTACGACGTGGTCCGCGACGAGCTGTCTGCCGAGCAGGAGCGCCGCCGGGTCTAGCGGCTCAGGCGTCTTCCTCGGCGTCGTCCTTGGCGGTGAAGACTTCCTTGGTCCGCTCGACGGCGTGACTGGCGATCTCCATGGAGTCCTGGACGATCGCGCTGACACCGCCGGAGATGTCCCCGCGAATGATGTCGCCCGCGTCCTCGACGATGTCGGAGGCCTTTTCGACGGCGTGGGTGGCGATGTCACGGGCGGCGTTGAACGCGTCCTTGGGGGTGATGGCCATGAAAGTCTCCTGTCGGTAGCTTCGCGTCCGACTCTAGACGCCGAACCAGGCCCGCGCAGTGCCTAAACAACCCGGGCGCCCGGCGTGCCCTCCGGCTCGATCGTCGCCGCCTCCAGCGGCCGGTGACGGGCCCGGCGCAACCGGCGCTCCAAGGCGGTTGCACCGGCCGAGAGCACCAGGTTCCCGGCGATCATCAGCGCCGCGATCACGATCAGCGCGGGCAGGTAGTTGCTGTACTGGGAACCGACCACCGTGCCTTGGCGCACCATCTCCACGAAGGTGATCTGGTAGCCGATCGCGGTGTCCTTGAGTACCACCACCAGCTGCGACACCAGCACCGGCAGCATCGCGGTGACGGCCTGCGGCAGCAACACCAGTCGCATCGAGGTGCCCCAGCCCAGCCCCAGCGCGGCGGCCGCCTCGGACTGCCCGCCGGGCAGGGCGTGCACCCCGGCCCGCACGATCTCGGCGATGACGGCCCCGTTGTAGAGGGTCAGGCCGGTGACCACCCCGGCCAGGGCGATCTGCTGCGGCGGAAACACACCCAGCAGCCCGTAGACGAAGTAGGCGAAGATCATCATGATCAGCACCGGGATGGCCCGGAAGATCTCCACCACCGCCGCGCAGCTCCAGCGCAGGGGCCGGACTCCCGACAGCCGCCCCACGCCAAGTCCCACGCCCAGGATCAGCGCCAACCCGATCGACCAGGCGGCGGCGGTCAACGTGCCCGCCACCCCGGGCAGTACGTAGGTGCGCCACAGGTCGGCGGTCAGAAACGGCGTCCACTTCTCGGCGGCCAGCTGGCCTTTGGCCAACAGTCGCGAATACAGCGCCCAGCCCAGCAGGGCCGCGGCCAGCACGGTGGCAACCGACAGCGCACGGTGGCGGGCCCGGGCCTGGGGTCCGGGCGCGTCGAACAGCACCGTCGCCGATGCCGCCGACCTCATCGCGCCACCGACCAGCGCCGGCCCAGGTACCCGAACACCAGGCCCAATGGCAGGGTGAGCACCACGAAGCCTGCCGCGAACACCGCGCCCACCGCGAGCAGCGCCGCGGTGTTCTCCGTCATCGACTTCATCAGCAGCGCCGCTTCGGCCACCCCGATCGCCGATGCCAGCGTGGTGTTCTTCGTCAGCGCGATCAACACCGAGCCCAGTGGAATGATCACCGCTCGGAAAGCCTGGGGCAGCAAGATGATCCGCAGGTTCTGGGTGAAGCTGAGCCCCAGGGAGCGGGCCGCCTCGGCCTGTCCGATACCCACCGTGTTGACGCCGGAACGCACCGCCTCGCACACGAATGATGCGGTGTAGACGCTCAATCCGAGCACCGCGAGCCGGAAGTTGCTGTCGTCGATCGACGTCGGTGAATGCGGGTCGGTCAGCGTGACCCCCAGTGTCTGGGCCAGGCCGAACGAGCACAGCAGCAACAGCAGCGTCAGCGGGGTGTTGCGCACCCCGTGGACATAGCCGGCTCCGAGCCAGCGCAGCGCCGGAACCGGAGCCAGCCGCATCGCGGCCAGACCGGTACCCAGAATCAACGCGAACGTCCCGGACAACACCGCCAACTCGACTGTGACGGTGAACGCCTCGACGATCTGCCCCTGATACTCGGCGAACATCATCGATCAATCGGCGGCGGCTCGGGCACCGCGAATCCGGCGGCACCGAAGTTGTTCTCGAACGCCGCCCGCCAGGAGCCGTCGCGTTCCATCTGCTCCAACGCAGCGTTGATCCGGGTCCGCAGTGCGTCGTGGCCCTTGCGGACCCCGATCCCGTACTGTTCGGCCGAGAACGGCTCGCCGACCAGCTTGAAGGCTCCGGGGCTCTGGGCGGCATATCCGGCCAGGATCACGTCGTCGGTGGTCACCGCGTCGATCGCATTGTTGCGCAGGGCTTCCACGCACGCCGAGTAGGTGTCGAAGCGCTGCAACTGCACCCCCGGGTAACGGTCCTTGATCCGCTGGGCGGGGGTGGATCCGGACACCGAGCACAGCTTCTTGTGGTGCTGCAACGACGGGGCCCCGGTGATGTCGGTGTTGTCGGCCCGGACCAGCAGTGACTGCCCGGTCAACAGGTAGGGGCCGGCGAAGTCGACCTTCTGCCGGCGGCGGTCGGTGATCGAATAGGTGGCCACCACGTAGTCGACCTGGCCGTTGCGCAGCAGGGTCTCCCGCTGGCCGGACGGCGCCTCGATCCAGGTGATGCGATCCGGCGGGTAGCCCAGTTGGTCGGCGACATAGCGGGCCACGTCGATGTCGAACCCGCGCAGCGACCCGTCGGGCTGCTTGACGCTCAATCCGGGCTGGTCGAACTTGACGCCGACGGTGAGCTTTCCGCTGTCATGGGCGGTGCACGCCACAAACAGGCTCGCCAGCACCGGGAGTAGGGCGCACATCAACCGCTTCGAAAGCATCAGTGGTCGAGCACCTTGGCGAGAAAGTCCTGGGCGCGCGCGGACTTCGGTGCCTCGAAGAACTCCGCCGGGGTGTTGGACTCGACAATCGCCCCGTCGGCCATGAACACCACCCGGTCGGCGCAGCGGCGAGCGAACCCCATCTCGTGGGTCACCACCACCATGGTCATCCCGTCTTCGGCCAACGTGGCCATCACGTCGAGGACCTCGCTGATCATCTCCGGGTCCAGGGCGCTGGTCGGCTCGTCGAACAGCATCACCTTGGGGTTCATCGCCAGCGATCGGGCGATCGCCACCCGTTGCTGCTGCCCGCCGGACAGCTGGGCGGGATGCTTGTGGGCCTGATCGGCCACCCCGACGCGCTCCAGCAGTTCCATCGCCCGCCGCTGAGCCTCGGCTCGGGGGGTCCGATGCACCTTCATCGGTGCCAGTGTGATGTTGTCGAGGATGGTCTTGTGCGGAAACAGGTTGAATGCCTGGAACACCATCCCGACCTGGGCGCGCAACCGGGCCAGCGGTGCGCCCTCGGCCGGCAGCGGCTGTCCGTCGACGGTGATGAGACCCGAGTCGACGGTCTCGAGCCGGTTGATGGTGCGGCACAGGGTGGATTTCCCCGAGCCCGACGGCCCGAGGATCGCCGCCACCTCGCCGCGGGAGATCTCGAGATTGATGTCCTTGAGGACATGCAGGCCGCCGAAGTACTTGTTGACGTCGCGGATGGCGATCATCGGCACCGGAGCCGGTCCGCCGCTGGTCATGGCATCCGACCCTACCGAGATCCTCCTCGTCGACGTAGCCCTACCGGCCTGGTCGATCCGATCGGTCCGGGGACCGTCAACGTCCGTACCATAGTCCGGGTGAGTTCGCCGGTAATTTCCCAACAGCTGCGCACCTATGAGGTGCGCACCTACGGCTGTCAGATGAACGTTCACGACTCCGAACGCATCGCCGGCATGCTGGAGGCGGCCGGCTATCGCCGCGCCCCCGAGGGCGCCGATGCCGACCTGGTGGTGTTCAACACCTGCGCGGTGCGGGAGAACGCGGACAACAAGCTGTACGGCAACCTGAGCCATCTGGCACCCAACAAACGCAGCAACCCGGATATGCAGATCGCCGTCGGCGGCTGCCTGGCCCAGAAGGACAAGGACGGCGTGCTCAGCCGGGCGCCCTGGGTCGACGTGGTGTTCGGCACACACAACCTGGGCTCGCTGCCGGCGCTGCTGGAGCGGGCCCGGCACAACCGGGAAGCCCAGGTCGAGATTGTCGAGGCGCTGCGAGAGTTCCCGTCCTCGCTGCCCGCCGCCCGGGAATCGGCCTATGCGGCCTGGGTGTCGATCTCGGTGGGCTGCAACAATTCCTGCACTTTCTGCATCGTTCCGTCACTGCGGGGCCGAGAGGTGGACCGCAGTCCCGACGACATCCTCGCCGAGGTGCGGGCGTTGGCGGCCGAGGGCGTGCTGGAGGTGACCCTGCTCGGCCAGAACGTCAACGCCTACGGTGTGTCGTTCGCCGATCCGGCCCTGCCACGCGACCGCGGTGCTTTCGCCGCGCTGCTGCGGGACTGCGGAAGCATCGACGGTCTGGAACGAGTCCGATTCACCTCGCCGCACCCGGCCGAGTTCACCGATGACGTCATCGAGGCGATGGCCGAAACGCCCAATGTCTGCCCTTCGCTGCACATGCCGCTGCAGTCCGGATCGGACACGATCCTGCGGGCGATGCGCCGCTCCTACCGCGCCGAGCGCTACCTGGGCATCCTCGACCGGGTTCGGGCCGCCATCCCGCACGCGGCGATCACCACCGACCTGATCGTCGGATTCCCCGGTGAGACCGAGCGGGATTTCCAGGACACTCTCGACGTGGTGGCCGCCGCCCGATTCTCGGCCGCGTTCACCTTCCAGTACTCCAAGCGGCCCGGAACACCGGCCGCCGAGCTACCCGATCAGCTGCCCAAAGAGGTTGTGCAGGAACGCTACGACCGGCTGATCGAGCTGCAGGAGCAGATCTCCTGGGACGAGAACAAGGCCCAGATCGGCCGTACCGTCGAACTGCTGGTCGCGGTCGGGGAGGGACGCAAGGACGCCCAGACGGCGCGGATGAGCGGCCGGGCCCGGGACGGGCGGCTGGTGCACTTCGCCCCGGGCGAATCGCGGGTGCGCCCCGGCGACGTGGTCACCACGACGGTGACCGGCGCAGCACCGCACCACCTGCTCGCTGACGGGGCGCTGCTGAGTCACCGGCGAACCAGGGCCGGCGACAGCCTCGCCGGCCCACCGCCCGGTGTGGGGCTGGGCATGCCGAAGATGCCGGAGAGGATGCCGGAGGTGGCACGATGAACGCGCGCTCGGACAATCACGACGAATTCGAGGCCTACCGGGCCGACATCGAAGCCGCGGAACGCCGTGTCGCGCGCGAAATCGACCCGGGCGGTAGGGGTTTGGTCGTCGCGATCTGCGTGTTCGTGCTGTTGGTGTCGTTTCTGTTGCCGCACACCGGAGCCGTCCGCGGCTGGGATGTGCTGGCGGCGGCCAACGGCGCCGACGAGGCCCACGTGACACTGCCGTTGCGCCTGTTCACGTGGCTGGCGCTGGTGTTCGGGGTGGGATTCTCCATGTTGGCCCTGCTGACGCGACGCTGGGCGGTGGCCTGGGTGGCGCTGGCGGGTTCGGCGGTGACCAGTGCGGCCGGTCTGCTGGCGGTGTGGTCTCGTCAGACCGTCGAGCAGGGCCAGCCGGGGCCCGGCGTCGGCCTGATCCTGGCCTGGCTCACCCTGATCGTGCTGACCTTCCATTGGGCCAGGGTGGTGTGGTCGCGCACGGCGCTGCAGCTCGCCGCCGAGGCGGAGCGCCGACGCAGCACCGCGCAGCTGCAGACCAGGAACGTGCTGGGCAATCTCAGGCCTTCCGAGGACCCCAAGGACCCGCCGCAGGCCTGAGTCAGCGCTTGTTGAGCGCCTGTTCGGCGGCCTGCGCCCACTCGCGCCACTGCGCGGCGCTGGCATTGGCCTCCGCCGCCTCCTTGTCCCGGCCGGCGGCCTGCGCCTTCTGTGCCTGACGTTCGAATTGTTCGGCGCGGGTGCGGAACTGGGCAGCCCGGGCCTCTGCCTCCGGGTCCACCCCGGCCGCATCGGCCGTGGCGCCGGCGTCGCGTATCTTCTTCTCCACCGCACGAAGCCGCCGTTCCAGGTCGGCGGACCGTTCCCGGGGCGTCTTGCCGATCGCGTCCCACTTGGTGACGATCGATCGCAGCGTGGCGCGGGCGGCGTTCTGGTTGGCCGGGTCGATGCGCTCAGCCTCGGCCAGCAGGGCCTCCTTCGCCGTGGCGTTGCCCTCGAACTCGGCGTCACGTTCGGCGTTCGCGGCGTTGCGTGCGGTGAAGAAGGTGTCCTGGGCGGACTTGAACCGCTGCCAGAGCGCCTCGTCGACGTCCTTGGATGCCCTCCCGGCAGCCTTCCAGGTGTTGAGCAGCTCTCGGAACACCGCGCTGGTGGCTGCCCAGTCGGTGGAGCCGGACAGCTCCTCGGCCCGCTTGCACAGCTTTTCCTTGTCCTCGCGGGCCCCGGCCCGGCCGCGGTCGAGGTCGGCGAAGTGCGATCCGCGCCGCCGATTGAAGCCGTCGCGGGCCGCGGCGTATCGCTTCCACAGCGCGTCGTCGGTCTTGCGGTCCAAGCCGGTGATGGTGCGCCATTCCTCGAGGATGGTTCGTAGCCGGTCTCCGGCGGTCTTCCACTGGGTCGAGTTCGCGGCCAACTCCTCGGCTTCGACGGCCAGCGCCTCCTTGCGCGCGGTCGCCTCGGCCCGCTGCTCATTACGGTTTGCCCGGTCCTCGGCGGCGACGGCGACGGCATGCTCGCCGACCGCGGCGATGCGCGCTGCGAGTGCCTCGACATCACCGAGCACACTGGCGGTCGGCAACGACTCGGCCAGGGCCGTCGCGGATGCCTTGATCTTGCGGGGGTCGCCGTTCCCGGAGGCCAGCCGCTCCTCGAGCAGGGTTACCTCGGTGCTCAGATCATCGAACCGTCGGCCGAAGTGCCCGAATGCGGCCTCGGGGTCGCCGGCCTGCCAGGAGCCGATCTGCCGCTCGCCGGACGCGGTGACCAGCCACACCGCGCCGTCGTCGTCGACCCGGCCGAACCGGTGCGGATCACCCGTCGGCGGGGTGCTGACCTGCGGGGCGGGCCGGGCACCCGGTTTGGGGCCGATGTGGGCACCCGGCCTGGGACCGGGGCGAGGCCCCGGCCGCGGGGTGGGGGCGGATGAACCGCTGTCAGTGGTCATCGTGTCGTCACCTAACCCTTCGCGGAAACTCCGCGCATCTGCCGCGCACCGCGGCGCCATTAAACCTGCCTAAGGGTATTCAAGCAGTTACCGGCCGCCGCGTGCCGCCAACTCGACGGTTCAGCGAGCCTCGACGGAGGAGAGGCGACGCTGGGGCCGCCGGGTGGGCCGAGCGGTAGCCTGTCCGATCGCATCGCGATTCACGTGATATCTGCTGACTCCAGGAGGCCGGCCGTGGCCAAAGAGACCATCGCCGTGCTGCTTGCGCTCGGCGCGGCACTGTTCATCGCGATCAGCGACGTGACCCACCAGCGCAGCGCCCAGACGATCAGCGACGAGCCGATGGGCCCTGTCGCGCTGTTCACCCGGCTGTTGGCCGATCGGCGCTGGTGGGCGGGCAGTCTGGTGGCCGCGGTCGGTTTTGCTCTGCAGGCCGCCGCACTCGGCATGGGGTCGGTGCTGCTGGTGGAATCGCTGCTGGTGACCTCCCTGCTGTTCGCCCTGCCGATCAGCGCGCGGCAGTCCGGCCGGCGGCTCGGCCGGTCGGTGTGGCTGTGGGCGGCACTGCTGGTCGGGGCGGAGACCGTCATCATCACCGTCGGTAACCCCACCGCCGGCCAATCCCACGCCTCGTTCCTCACCTGGGCCTGGGTCATCACAACGCTGGGGCCGATGGTGGTGCTGTGTCTGCTGGGGGCCCGGATGTTCGGTGGGCGCGTCGCGGCGGTGCTGCTCGCGGTGCTGTCGGCCACCTCCTGGGGCATCGTCGCCGTGTTGACCAAGGGGGTCGTCGAGTCGATCGGTCATGGTCTGCGGCCGCTGCTGGTCTCGCCCGAGCTGTATGCGTGCGCGGCGGTCGCCGTGGCCGGGACGATGTTCCAGCAGTCGTCGTTCCGCGCCGGGGCCTTGACCGCCTCACTGCCGACGATGACGGTTCTGGAGCCGATGGTGGCCGCCGGGCTGGGCATGGTGCTGCTCGGTGAAGTGCTGCGACCGACTCGGGGAGCGGAGGTGATCCTGGCGCTGGCGGTGGCTGTACTGGTCGTCGCTGTCGCGGTCCTCTCGCGTGATGAGGCCGTCACCGAAGCCGATCCGGTGCCCACCGCGGCCTAGCGGTCGCGCGGTCGCCGCGTAGCCGGCAGGTATTGTTGCGCCGGTTGGGAGGCGGGAATGTCGACAGGAAATGCGATAGCGGCGCTGCTCGCGTTGTGCGCGGCACTGGCGTCCGCGATCGGTGACGTGATCCGCCAGCGTTCTGCTCAGGAGATCACCGACCAGCAGGTCGGCCACCTGAAACTGTTCTGGCTATCGCTGCGTGACCCTCGGTGGTGGGGCGGCGGTGCGGCGGCGGTGGCCAACTACGCCCTGCAGGCGGTGGCATTGGCAGTGGGTTCGGTGATCCTGGTGACCGGGCTGCAGGTGACCGCACTGCTGTTCGCGCTGCCGATGTACGCCTGGCTCACCCACCGCCGGGTCACGAACTGGGAATGGATGTGGGCGATCGTCCTGGCCGGTGCCCTGGCGGTGGTGGTGATCGTCGGCGACCCGACCGAGGGCAAACAACACGCGCCGGCGAACACCTGGATCACGGTGTCGGCGGTGCTGATCGCGGTACTGCTGGGCTGCGTGCTGTTCGCCCGCAAGTTCAAGGGCCGGCCGGCGGCCGCGGTGCTGCTGGCCGTGGTGGCCGGCACCTCGCTGGCGGTGTTCGCGCTGCTGACCAAGGTCCTCGTCGAGGTGCTCAAGGCCGACGGCTTCCATGCGGTGCTCGAGTCGCCGGCGCTCGGGCCCTGGCTGGTGGCGACGCTGGCCGGAATGATCTTCCAGCAGTCGGCGTTCCGCGCCGGTGCATTGACGGCCTCGATGCCGACGATGACCGTGGCGAAGCCGCTGGTGGCCAGTGCTCTGGGCGTGCTGCTGCTCAACGAGCACATCAATGCCGGCGGGATCGAGGATGTCGCGGTGATCATCGGGGTGGTGCTGATCGTCATCGCGACGGCCGCCCTGGCCCGCGGTGAGGCCGCCACCATAGTCGCCGACGCCGGAGGTGCCGACCGGGCAACGCCGGTGCCGTCACCGACCAGCTAGCCGTGGTCCCGTGCTGGGCCCGATAGTCATCATGCCGTCGGCGCCGGTGCTGGTGCCCGAGCTGGCCGGAGCCGCGACCGAGGCTGCCGAACTGCGGACCGCGGCGTTGGCCGCCGCCGCAGCCCTGCCGTCGCGGTGGGTGGCCTTCGGCGGCGGTGCCGATGCGGTCTACGGGCCCGACAGCGTTGGCACCTTCGCGGGATTCGGTGCCGACGTGGCCGTGCGGCTGTCCCCGGGAGCCGTCCGGCCCTTCGATCTGCCGTTGTGCGCCTTGGTTGCCGGGTGGGTGCGCGGACAGACCCAGCCGGACGCCGAAGTGGTGGTGCACGCTCACACCGATCCCGACGCCGCGTTCGCCGCCGGCCGGCAAGTGCGCGACGAGATCGACGAAGCAGCCGAGGCGATCGGGGTGCTGATCGTGGCCGACGGCGCCAACACCTTGACCGCCGCCGCACCGGGCGGCCACCACCCGGCCGCCGTCGAGCACCAGCGTGCGCTCGACGACGCCCTGGCCGGCGGCGACGTCACCGCGCTGGCCGAACTGTCGGCCCAGATCGTCGGGCGCGCCGGGTTCGCCGCGCTGGCCGGGCTGGCCGCCCGCCCGCCGCGCAGCGTCACCCAGCACTACCGCGACGCCCCCTACGGCGTGGGCTACTTCGTCGGGGTCTGGCAGCCGTGAGACCGATTGCGGTGGTAGGGCCCACCGGCACCGGCAAGTCAGCGCTGGCGCTCGAGATCGCCGCACGGCTCGGCGGGGAGATCGTCAACGCCGACGCCATGCAGCTCTACCGCGGTATGGACATCGGCACCGCGAAGCTGCCACCGGCAGAGCGCGGTGGCATCCCACACCATCAACTCGATGTTCTCGAGGTCACCCAGACCGCGACCGTCGCCCGCTACCAGCAGGCCGCGGCCGACGATGTGGAGGCGATCGCCGCCCGCGGCGCGGTACCGGTGATCGTCGGCGGGTCGATGCTCTACCTGCAGGCGCTGCTCGACGACTGGTCGTTTCCCGCCACCGACGCGGCGGTGCGGTCCCGTTACGAGCAGCGGCTCGCCGAGGTCGGGGTGGCGGCGTTGCACACCGAGCTGGCCGGCGCGGACCCGGCGGCTGCGGCGGCGATCCTGCCCACCGACGGCAGGCGGATCGTGCGGGCGCTGGAGGTGGTGGAGCTGACCGGGCTGCCGTTCGCCGCCTCGGCGCCCACCATCGGCGGCGCCCCCCGCTGGGACACCGTCGTCATCGGATTGGACTGCGACACCGCCCTGCTCGACGAGCGGCTGGCCGCCCGCACCGACACGATGTTCGCCCAGGGCCTGGTGGCCGAGGTCCACACCCTCCTGCAAGCCGGCCTGCGCGACGGGGTCACCGCCGGCCGGGCGTTGGGCTACGCCCAGGTGATCGCCGACCTCGATGCGGGCGGCGACGGTGCCGGGGCCCGGGAGCCGACGTTCATCGGCACCCGCCGCTACGTGCGCCGGCAGCGGTCCTGGTTTCGTCGGGACCATCGCATCGCATGGCTCGACGCGGCCGGCGACGGACTGCTGGACGCGGCAGTGGCCGCGTGGCGGCACGTATCCTGATCACATGCTTTTCGCCAAGGGCCACGGCACCCAGAACGACTTCGTAGTGCTGCCGGACCTGGGCGTGGAATTGGATCTGACACCGGATGCGGTGGCCGCGCTGTGCGACCGACGCCGCGGTCTGGGCGCCGACGGGCTGTTGCGGGTGACGACCGCCGGGGCGATGGTGCAGGCCGGGGTACTCGAGCACCTGCCCGAGGGCGTGGCCGGCGACGACTGGTTCATGGATTACCGCAACGCCGACGGTTCGGTGGCCGAGATGTGCGGCAACGGGGTGCGGGTGTTCGCCCACTACCTGCGGGCCGCCGGCCTGGAATCTCGGGACGAGTTCGTCGTCGGTTCGCTCGCCGGGGCGCGGCCGGTGGTGGTCCATCACGCCGACGCGGCGACCGCTGAGGTCACCGTGGATATGGGTAAGGCCAACGAGTTCGGGGTGGGTGAGGCGATCGTGGGCGGTCGGACTTTCGCCGGTCTGGCGATCGACGTGGGTAACCCGCACCTGGCGTGCGTGGTCGAGGGCCTCTCGGCTGCCGAGCTGGCCGCGTTGGACGTGGCCGCACCGGTGTCGTTCGACGCGGCCCAGTTCCCCGAGGGCGTCAACGTGGAGATCCTGACCGCACCGCACGACGGCGCGGTGTCGATGCGGGTTCATGAGCGCGGAGTGGGGGAGACCCGATCGTGCGGCACCGGGACGGTGGCCGCCGCGGTGGCAGCTCTGGCGCACACCGGTGCGTCGACCGGCACACTGCGGATCGACATCCCCGGCGGGCAGGTCAGCGTCGCCGTCACCGAGGCCACCAGCTTTCTGCGCGGCCCATCGGAACTGGTGGCCCGCGGCGACATCGAGCCGGGGTGGTGGGCGGCGCAGTGAGCTACCCCGATTCCCGGCCGCAGCCCAGCATCGGTGAACTGGCCCTTGACGACCGCTCGGCGCTGCGCCGGGTCGCGGGGCTGTCCACCGAACTCGCCGACGTCTCCGAGGTCGAGTACCGCCAGCTCCGCCTGGAGCGGGTGGTCCTGGTCGGCGTGTGGACCGAGGGCAGTGCCGCCGAGGCCGATGCCAGCATGGTGGAACTTGCCGCGCTGGCCGAAACCGCCGGCTCCGAGGTGCTCGAGGGGCTGATCCAGCGCCGCGACAAGCCCGATCCGGCCACCTACATCGGTTCCGGCAAGGCCCAGGAGCTGCGGGAGACGGTGCTGGCCAGCGGCGCCGACACCGTCATCTGCGACGGCGAACTGTCCCCGGCGCAGCTGACCGCGCTGGAGAAGGCGGTCAAGGTCAAGGTCATCGACCGGACCGCGCTGATCCTGGACATCTTCGCCCAGCACGCCACCAGCGCCGAGGGCAAGGCTCAGGTGGCGCTGGCGCAGATGCAGTACATGCTGCCGCGGTTGCGCGGCTGGGGTGAGTCGATGTCCCGGCAGGCCGGTGGCCGGGCCGGCGGCAGTGGCGGCGGGGTGGGATTGCGCGGCCCCGGTGAGACCAAGATCGAGACCGACCGGCGCCGGATCCGGGAGCGGATGGCCAAGCTGCGCCGCGAGATCAAGGCGATGAAGCAGGTGCGCGACACCCAGCGCAGCCGCCGTCTGCACAGTGACGTTCCGTCGGTCGCGATCGTCGGCTACACCAACGCCGGCAAGTCCAGCCTGCTCAACGCGCTGACCGGGGCGGGGGTGCTGGTTCAGGACGCACTGTTCGCCACGCTGGAACCCACCACGCGCCGTGGGCAATTCGAGGACGAGCGGCCCTTCGTCCTGACCGACACCGTCGGTTTCGTGCGTCACCTGCCCACCCAGTTGGTGGAGGCCTTCCGTTCCACGCTGGAGGAGGTCGCCGACGCCGATCTGCTGGTGCATGTGGTCGACGGCTCCGACCCCACTCCGTTGAGTCAGATCAGCGCGGTGCGTCAGGTGATCTCTGAGGTGATCGCTGAGCGGGATGGAAGTCCGGCCCCGGAACTGCTGGTGGTCAACAAGATTGACGCTGCAGGAGACCTGGCGTTGGCGCAGCTGCGTCGAGCGCTGCCCGATGCGGTGTTCGTCTCGGCGCGCACCGGTGACGGTATCGACGCGCTGCGCCGCCGGATGGGGGAGTTGGTGGCCTCGGCCGACACCGCGGTCGATGTTGTCATCCCTTACGGCCGTGGAGATTTGGTGGCTCGGGTACATGAACTGGGCCGGGTTCAGCAGGCTGAGCACGGTGATGGCGGCACCCGGATCCGCGCGCGGGTCCCGGCGGCGCTGGCCGCCAGCCTGCGGGAATTCGGCCGGGTCTAGCAGCCCTTCGTCCGTGTGATCGGTCACAAGAGTTTCGGGGTCTGCGTCCCGGTGGGTTAGGCTTGAGCCAACGCTGGTGTGAAAGAAGTGACGCCAGTACGTCGTGGAACGCTTACTCGCCAGGAAATCCGGGCGAACGGTGCGATCCAGCACAAGCTCTTCTCGCGGCGATCGATTTTGCCCACCGGCAATCTCGCCACTTTGCGCGGCCAGCCGTTCGACTTCGTCGTCACGGCTGCAGTGACGCAACCGATGCCTGAAAGGCACCGCACCCATGACCACTTCCTTTGCTGACCTCGGCGTGCCCGCACCACTGGTGGCGGCGCTGAACGACAACGAGATCACCGCGCCCTTCCCGATTCAGATCCGCACTCTGCCCGACACGTTGGCCGGTCGTGACGTGCTGGGCCGCGGAAAGACGGGCAGCGGCAAGACGCTGGCTTTCTCAATTCCCTTGGTAGCCAGGCTCGCCGACGTCCGGCGTCGTCCGAACAGGCCGTCGGGTCTGGTGCTCGCACCTACGCGCGAGCTGGCCACCCAGATCACCGAGACGGTGAAACCCCTTGCGGCGGCTTACGGGCTGAAGGTCACCACCATCTTCGGCGGGGTGTCCCAGAGTCGGCAGGAGACCGCGCTGAACGGCGGCGTCGACATCGTGGTGGCCTGCCCGGGACGCCTCGAAGACCTGATGAAGCAGCGGCTGATCAGCCTGGACGCGGTGCAGATCACCGTGCTCGACGAGGCCGACCACATGGCCGATCTGGGCTTCCTGCCCGGCGTCACCAGGATTCTGGCCGCCACGCCCGCCACCGGTCAGCGGCTGCTGTTCTCGGCGACACTGGACAACGGGGTGGACAAGCTGGTGCGGCGCTTCCTGCACGACCCGGTCTCGCATGCGGTCGACGACGGCAAGGACGCGCCACCGCCTGCCATGACCCACCACGTGTTTCACGTCGCGGGCGCCCAGGACAAGAAGGACCTGGTGCACCGGTTGGCATCCGGGACCGGCCGCCGAATCCTGTTCATGCGCACCAAGCATCAGGCGCGCAAGCTCGCCAAACAGCTGACCGAGGCCGGGATCCCGTCCGTCGACCTGCACGGCAACCTGTCCCAGCCCGCGCGTGACCGCAACCTGGCCGCGTTCAGCACCGGGGAGGCCCGGGTGCTGGTGGCCACCGACATCGCCGCGCGCGGTGTGCACGTCGACGAGGTGGAGCTGGTGGTGCACGTCGACCCGCCCGCCGAACACAAGGCCTACCTGCACCGCTCGGGCCGCACGGCACGGGCCGGCAGTGCCGGCGACGTGGTCACCGTCGTGTTGCCCGAACAGCGCAAGGACACCCAGGTGTTGCTGCGCCGGGCCGGGATCACCGTGGCCCCGCAGCTGGTCGGCGCCGACTCGACACCGGTGCAGGCTCTGGTCGGCGAGGTCGCCCCGCTGCGGATGCCGGCCCCCAAGGCGGCTCCGCCGGCGCGCCCCGCGTCGCCGAAGGGGCAGGGCCGGGGCTCGGGCGGCGGCGGCAACGGCCGCCGGCGTCGTGGCGCGGCGCCGGGAGCATCCCAGCGTCCCGCACGGCGCAGTGGCCCGCGCCGTACCGGGGCGGACGCCCGGTAGTTCGCGCCGCCTCGGTGCGATTGCCCGGACCGCCCGATCTACCAACCATCTGGTTGGTCTATCCTCGTCGGAAAGTTCCGTCGATCTCGGAGGTCAGGCGATGAGCGCCGCAGTCAAGTACCAGCGAACCCTGTTCGAGCCCGAGCACGAGCTGTTCCGGGAGTCGTTCCGCGCCTTCCTGGACCGCCACGCCGCGCCCTACCAGGAGGAGTGGGAGAAGGCCAAGATCGTCGATCGCTCCGTGTGGCTCGAGGCCGGCAAACAGGGCTTCTTGGGCATGGCGGTGCCGGAGGAGTACGGCGGCGGCGGCAACCCCGACTTCCGCTACAACATGATCCTCACCGAGGAAGTCACCGCGGGGCGCTACAGCGGTTTGGGGTTCAGCCTGCACAACGACGTCTGCGCGCCGTATCTGCTGGAACTGTGCAACGAGGAGCAGAAGCAGCGCTGGCTGCCGAAGTTCTGCACCGGTGAGTTGATCACCGCGATCGCCATGACCGAGCCGGGGACCGGCAGTGACCTGCAGGGCATCAAGACCCGCGCGGTTCGCCAGGGTGATCACTACGTGCTCAACGGCTCCAAGACGTTCATCACCAACGGTATCCACTCCGATCTGGTGATCGTGGTCGCCCAGACCGACCCCGACAAGGGCGCGCAGGGGTTCTCCCTGCTGGTCGTCGAGCGCGGGATGGAGGGCTTCGAACGCGGCCGCCACCTGGACAAGATCGGGCTGGACGCACAGGACACCGCCGAGCTGTCGTTCACCGATGTGCACGTCCCGGTGGAGAACCTGCTGGGCCAGGAGGGCATGGGCTTCATCTACCTGATGCAGAACCTGCCCCAGGAACGGATCTCGATCGCGATCATGGCCGCCGCGGCGATGGAGGCCGTGCTGGAGCAGACGATCCAGTACACCAAGGAGCGCAAGGCGTTCGGCAAGCCGATCGGCAGCTTCCAGAACAGCCGGTTCCTGCTGGCCGAGCTGGCCACCGAGGCCACCGTGGTGCGGATGATGGTCGACGAGTTCAGCGGGCTGCACCTGGACAAGAAGCTGACCGTCGAGCAGGCCGCGATGGCCAAGTGGTACTCCACCGAGAAGCAGGTGCACCTGATCGACCGCTGCCTTCAGCTGCACGGTGGGTACGGCTACATGCGCGAATACCCGGTCGCCCGGGCTTACCTGGATGCCCGGGTGCAGACGATTTATGGCGGCACCACCGAGATCATGAAGGAGATCATCGGACGCAGCCTGGGCGTCTAAAACCGGCGGTTTCAGCGGCCGACCGAGCCGCTGACGGGCGTGACCTGCGATTTTAATCGCGGGTCACGCCCTTCTGTCGTATGCGGGCTCGGCATCATTTCGGCATCGGGTGGGTATCTGTTTCCGCAATATCCATGACTTGGCTTCGCAATTTGGGTCGATTGCGGGAAAGTCTATGCCGGGAATATTTGGGTCGATTGCGGTGCCTGGGAGGGCTGGTGACTGGTCGGAGAGATCGATTCGGCAAGACGGCGGTGCGTGTGACGCTCGGCCTGGCGGCGACGGTCGCCTTGCTGTTTTCGGTGCACACGGCGGCGGCCACGCCCGACAGCGACGCCCATGACGCCATCACCGCCGCGTGGCAGGCGGCCGGTGGCGACGGGTCGCCGCTGGGCGCCCCCAAGGGTGACGTCCACCCGGCCGGAGCCGGGTTCGCCCAGGACTTCGCCGGCGGCACGATGTTCTTCACCCCGGAAACCGGTGCGAAGGCGCTGTACGGCGCAATCCTCGACAAGTATCAGTCGATGGGTGGCGCGGCGGACAGCGACCTGGGATTCCCCAACAGCGACGAGGTCCCCGGGCTGGTCCCGGACAGTCGGGTGGCGATTCTGTCCGGCGCTGACAACCCGGTGATCTTCTGGACGCCTCAGCACGGCGCACGCGTGGTCCGCGGGCCGATCAACGCCGGTTGGGACAAACTGGGTAGCTCCACCGGTGCGCTCGGTGTGCCGATTGACGACGAGAACTACGACGGTGCCGTGGTCACTCAGAAGTTCAGCAACGGCACGCTGTCGTTCGACGGCGCGACCAAGACGTTCACCACGGTGCCGCCCGAACTCGCGGCCCAGTTGGCTGATGTGCAGGTTCAGCTCGACCCGACCGCGGCCATCGACCAGGTGTGGCGCACCGCCGGCGGCTCGTCCGGGACGCTCGGGGCCAAGCAGGGCGGTGAGTACCCGGTCGGCAACGACGGCGTCGGTCAGGACTTCGCCCGCGGCAAGGTCTACTTCAGTCCGGCCACCGGAGCGAACGCGCTCGAAGGTGACGTGCTGGCCAAGTACGAATCGCTGGGCGGCGCGGCCGGAAGCGATCTGGGCTTCCCGATCACCAGCACCGCCGACGGTGCCCTGAGCGGCAGCAGGTTCAACTCGTTCGCCGCCGACGACGACCCGGTCATCTTCTTCAACCCCGACAACGGCGCGTTCGTGGTGCGTGGCGCGATGAAGGTTGCCTGGGACAAGCTCGACGGCGCGTCCGGCAAGCTCGGCGCCCCGGTCGGCGATCAGACCGTGGACGGCGACCTGGTCTCGCAGAAGTTCACCGGCGGGACGATCTCCTGGAACCAGGCCACCAACGCCTACAGCACCGAACCGGCCGAACTGGCTCAGGGACTGTCGGGTCTGCAGATTCCCGGGATGAACCTGCCGGACGGCAGCACCACCACGTCGACCGGCGCCGGCAAAGAGACGGGCTGGAACTGGATGTGGGTGTTGATTCCAGTGGCGGTGCTGGCGGTGCTGGGTGCGCTGGCGGGCGCGGCATTGTGGTGGCAGCGGCGCCGGCCGGCTTCGGCTCCCGCTCCGGCCCCGGTGCGTGCGACGGTGGCGGTGCCCTCCGCGCCGGCCGGTGACGACTACGACTACGACTACGACGACGATGACCAGCAGTGGGCGCACCACGAGCAGCACGAACAGGAGGGCACGGTCCGGTTGCCCAGTCGCTACGGTGCATCGTTCGGTGGCGCGCCCGAGGCCGACGCGCCCGGTCAGTCGATCCCGAACGCGCCCTGGCTGCACTACGGCGAATCGGAAGACGCGGCCGGAGCCGAGGACGAGGACCAGGACCAGGACGAGGACGAGGACGACGCGGACACCGCACCGACCCGGGTTGTGACCGAAGAGGACTTCGGTACCGGCCGGCATGCGGTGGGCCACCCGGCGTCGGGTGCCGAGCCGCGTTCATTCGGTACACCGGAGCCGCGGTCGTTCAGCGCATTCGGTGGGCCGGAGCCGCGTTCGTTCGGTGCACCGGAGCCGCGGTCGGTCGGCGTCGAACAATCGGTGCATCCGGTGATGCACCTGCCGCTGGATGACCCGTACCAGCAGCCGGACGGTTACCCGATCAAGGCGAACATCGGCTCAGGGTTGTACTACACCCCGCAGAACGCCCTCTACGACGACACGCTCGCCGAGATCTGGTTCGCCACCGAGGATGCGGCGCGGCTCAACGGCTTCACCAAGGCCGGCTGATCACCTCACCGGCGGTCTCCCTGGGTGATTCGGGCTTCAGGGTGTCAGGCGCGCCAGTGCTTCGGCGGCGGGCACGATGTCATGGATGCGGTGGATGGTCTCGCCGGCATACAGTGCCGACCGGTCGACCGTGCCGGGGTGCATGCCGGCCAGCGGCAGTGCCGGGGTGTAGAGCGGGACGGTGACCCGCTGGGCCGCGAGGATCGGGCCCTGGGCGCTCACCGGCAAAAGCCGGCTCAGCGGCGCGCTCATCCGGTTGAACGCCCGTACCGTTTGGGGGCCGAGTTCGTTTCGCGCACACCAGCGTTCGGTGACGGCGTTAGGAACAACCCGGTGCGCCAGCGGCCACCCCATCCCGAACAGCATGGTGCGGATGGTTCGCTGCGCGCCCAGTACCTTCTGCTTGTATCCGGGGTGCGCGCGGGATTCCTCGGTGAGGAGAAAGCGGGTCCCGGCAATCGCCCCGGCGGCTCCGGCGGACAGCAGCGCCCGAACGTCGGCGGCGTCGGCGACCCCGCCGGCCGCCAGCACCGGGGCGCCGTCGGCGGCTTCGAGGACTTCGGGCAGCGTCACCGCGAGCGGTCGGTCGGCGACCAGATGTCCGCCCGCCTCGACGCCCTGCGCAATCAGCCCGTCGGCGCCGGCGGCCAGCGCCCGGCGGGCCTGGGCGGCGTTGCCGGCGGAGCACAGCACGGGAATGCGTGCGGCCCGCAGGGCGGCGATCCAGCGGCCGGGAGCGCCGTCATGGAACACCACCAGCGCGGCACCGGCCGCGACGCAGGCGTCGATATGGGCCCGGCGGGTGAAGGGCACCAGCAGGTTGGCCGCCACCGGCCGGCGGCCTGCCAGCTTCACGGCGCGATGCAGCTCGGCGGCGAAGCTGCGCGGGTCGCTCAGCCCGATGGTGCCCAGCCCACCGGCCGCCGACACCGCCGCCGCCAGCTCGGCACTGGTCACCCCGCCGCCCATTCCGGCCTGCACGACCGGGGTGCTCAGCCCCAATGCCTCCAACACGTTCATCGATGCCGGCCGATGCGCTCGGGAGCACGGACCGTGACACAGCACCGTCGCTCGCACGGTGTCAGGGCTGCCCGCTGCGGGGGAGCGTCGATGCCCTCCAACATGCCTTGGATCAGTTGCAGGTTGAGCCCGCACACCGTCTCGGTGTGCTCGCGGGCCAGTCGGTCGAACGGGCAGTTGCGCAACTCGATGTCGCCTTCGTCGGTGACCGCCGGTTCATAGCCGTGTTGGCGGAGCGCCTCGAGGATGCCGTGTTGGGACGCAGCGATCCGGCCCGCGCGGCGCGCCGCCGACCAGACCGCGGTGCGCACGGTACCTTCGCCGTCGGCGTCCATCGCAGTGACCAGCAGGTCGGCCAGTAACCCGTAATTGCGTGGCGGCACGCTCACCGAGAGCTCGTCGCGGGTCCGCGCGTAACGCTTGGCGGGGCGCCCGGCCCCGGGCCCGGAGCGACCGGCCGGGCGGGCGTAGCTCACCGAGAGGATGCCTGCTTCGGCCAGTTTGTCGAGGTGGTAGGCCGCCAGGGTGCGGCTGATGCCGGCGGCGGCCGCGGCGTCGTCGCGGGCCACCGGGTCGTCGCACGAGGCGATGTATCGGTAGAGGCGCTGGCGCACCGGGTCATCCAGGCTGCTCAGCCCGGCTAAGGGATCCAGACCGCCGCAGGCAGGTGTGGTCATCGCCTCAATGTAACACCAATCAATCTTGACAAATAGGGCTAAGTGCCGCCAATCTAAACGCAATGCTGATTGTCGAAGGGGAGGGCGAGATGTCAGTAGCCATGTATGCCGACCTGCGGGTGGCTGATCGTCCGGTTCCGGACCTGGACGCCGCCGAAGAGGCCGCCGCGGCATTCCTGCACGCGCTGGGCATCTCCACGGCCGACGAACAACTGCGCAACACCCCGCGCCGGATGGCGCGCGCCTATGCCGAGATGTTCGCCCCGAAACCCTTCGAGGCAACCACATTCCCCAACGACGGGGGTTACGACGAGCTGGTTCTGGTTCGCGACATTCCGTTCCGGTCGGTCTGCGAGCACCATCTGTTGCCGTTCACCGGGACGGGCTGCGTCGGCTACCTACCCGGAGAGCGCATCCTGGGGTTGTCCAAGCTGGCCCGGGTCGTCGACTATTTCGCCGCCCGCCCGCAGGTGCAGGAGCGCCTCACCAAGCAGGTCGCCGACTGGCTCACTGACCACCTGCAGCCGCGTGCGGTCGGCGTGGTGCTTCGCGCGGAGCACAGCTGCATGACGTTGCGCGGGGTACATGCCAGCGGATCCACGACCGTGACGTCAGCCCTGTTGGGCACGCTGCGGACTGACGGGCGGTCCCGTCAGGAATTCTTCGCCCTGGCCGGCATCGGGTAGCCGCTGACGGCGGCCGGCCGTCAGATCTTGCGGATGACCGTGACGACCTTGCCCAGCACAACCGCGTCATTACCCGGAATCGGGTCGAAAACGGGGTTGTGCGGCATCAACCAGACCTGACCGCCGGTGCGCTTGAAGGTCTTGACGGTCGCTTCGCCGTCGATCATCGCGGCCACGATGTCACCGTTGTCGGCGACGTTCTGCTGGCGCACGACCACCCAGTCGCCATCGCAGATCGCGGCGTCCACCATCGACTCGCCGACGACCTTGAGTAGGAACAATTCTCCTTCTCCCACCAGTTCGCGGGGGAGCGGGAACACGTCCTCGACGGCTTCCTCGGCCAGGATCGGCCCGCCGGCCGCGATCCGGCCCAGCACCGGAACGAAGGTGGGTTCGGGCAGCGCGTCCGAGCCGGCGAATTCGGTCCGCGGCGCGGCTTCCGCTGCGGCCACAGCTTCGTCTGCACCGCGGACGTCGACGGCGCGGGGGCGGTTCGGGTCGCGACGCAGGTAGCCCTTGCGCTCCAGCGTGCGCAACTGGTGAGCGACCGATGAGGTGGAGGTCAGCCCGACGGCGTCGCCGATCTCACGGATGCTCGGCGGATAACCGCGTTCGTTCACCGACGCGCGGATGACGTCGAGGATGGTGCGCTGCCGCGAGGTCAGCGATGAGTCCGGCGCGCTGGTCGACGAATTACTGCTGCTGTCGCTCATGGGTGCGAATGTAGTCGCACGCTCGTGATTTATCAAACATGTGTTCGAGGTGTGTCGCGCGCGTGTTCGAAGACGCCAGCGGCTTGTCGGTGGCTCCCGCTAATGTGTTCGACAACGAATCGATCACATGTTCGGATATCGAACATACAATCGATTATGATTCGAACAGTCGAGCGAACAGGGTCGCCGACGACGAGTGAGGGAGAACCGCACATGATGCTCACCGACACGTTCGCTCCGACGTTCGATCGGGCCGGTACCGCCGCGCCGGTCCGGGTCTACCGGCGTCCCGGGGCGCCGGCTCGCGGTGGTGCGGTGCCGACCCGCCCGGTGCGGCTCGCCCGGTCGCGACCCAGCGGTGCGCCGCTGGGGCACCGCGGGACCGGTGTGTCGATGTCCCGCGCCGCGCACCGCCCGCGCCCGATCACCCCGGCGACCACCGTGGTGCTCGCCCTGATCGCCGCGGCGTTCACGGTGTGGCTCGGGTTGGTCGCACAGTTGGGTGGGGCGACGGCCGGTGGCGCCCCTGCAGTGCCCGAACAGCTGGGTGTGGTGCGGGTCCAAAGCGGTGAGAGCCTGCAGCACCTGGCGGCCCGGGTCGCCCCCGACGCGCCGACCCATCAGGTGGTCGAGCGTATCCGCGAGCTCAACGCGCTGGAGTCGGCGACGCTGGACGCCGGTCAGCCCCTGATCACGCCTATCGGCTGACCTCGGAATGCCCGGCCGGCCGCGGATTGTGGCTACTGTGGGCCGCTGCCCGTCGGCCGCGCAGGTACGCTCGCAGTTGTCCCAGTGGGCTTCGTTGTCTGCGGTGGCTCCGTCCTCGGAGGTATCCGGAGCCCGGCACGGCGAAGGAGCGGCCATGCATTGCCCGTTTTGTCGCCATCCAGACTCCCGGGTGGTGGATTCCCGCGAAACCGATGAGGGTCAGGCCATCCGGCGCCGGCGCTCCTGTCCCGAATGCGGCCGCCGCTTCTCCACCGTCGAGACCGCGGTGCTGTCGGTGGTCAAGCGCAGCGGCGTCACCGAACCGTTCAGTCGGGAGAAGGTCATCAGCGGGGTTCGCCGAGCGTGTCAGGGCCGGCAGGTCGACGACGACGCGCTGAATCTGTTGGCCCAGCAGGTGGAAGACGCCGTGCGGGCGGCGGGGTCCCCGGAGATCCCCAGCCACGAAGTCGGTTTGGCGATCCTGGGCCCACTGCGTGAACTCGACGAAGTCGCCTACCTGCGATTCGCCTCGGTGTACCGGTCGTTCTCGTCGGCCGCTGATTTCGAGCGGGAGATCGAGGCGCTGCGAGAGCACCGCGAAGTTCCCAGCACCGGTTGAGCTTCGCCGAGCCGCAGCGCGCACTACGCTGGCGACATGGCACCTGACCTGCATCCGAATCTTGTGGAGCTGGCCCCGCTGTTAGGCACCTGGACGGGCCGGGGCAGGGGGATATACCCCACGATCGCGACGTTCGACTACCTCGAAGAGGTTGTGTTCTCGCACGTCGGCAAGCCGTTTCTGGTCTATGGCCAGAAGACCAAGTCGGCCGCCGACGGGCTGCCGCTGCACGCCGAGGCCGGTTACCTGCGCGTGCCGGAGCTGGGCCGGATCGAATGGGTGCTGGCGCACCCGAGCGGCATCACCGAGATCGAGGTGGGCAGCTACACGGTCAGTGCGGACGGTATCGACCTGCAGATGTCCGCCCCGACGATCGGCCTGGCGCCGACCGCCAAGGAGGTGTCGGTGTTGAGCCGGCACTATCGCCTCAACGGGGACGAGTTGTCCTACACCCTCGACATGGGCGCGGTCGGTCAACCGGCGCAGAACCACCTCACCGCCGCGCTCCAGCGCGCGTAGGCCGCGCCCCGACGCTCTAGTCGTCGCCGTCGAGGTTCTTCCGCGCCTCCTGCGCCAGGAACCGCTCGAACTCGGCACCGAGTTCGTCGGCGCTGGGCAACTCCTCGTCACGTGCCAGCAGCGACCGGTTCTCCTGGGCCGCGATGAACGCGTCGTACTGGCCTTCCAGCGCGGTGACAACCTGCGCCACCTCGGCGCTCGCCTCGACCTGTTCGTTGATCTTGGTGCGGATCTCGGCAGCGGCCTCGGTGAGCTCGGTGAGCGGCAACTGCAGCGACCCCGTCTTGGCGGCCTGCTTGAGCAGAGCTTCGGCGGCCTCCGGGTAGTCGGTCTGCGACACGTAGTGCGGCACGTGCACGGTGAAACCGACGACTTCGTGGCCGTGCTGGGCCATCCGGTACTCCAGCAGGTTGGAGGCGCTGCCGGGAACCTGGACCTCGGTGATCCACGGGGTGAAGTCGGCGATCAGCTCACGATTGTTGGAGTGCGCCGTCAGCGTCACCGGCCGGGTGTGGGGGACCGCCATCGGGATGGTGCCCAAACCGATGGTCTGGCGCACCCCGAGGCGCTCCGCCAGAAGCCGCACCGCGGTGATGAACCGCTCCCACTTGAGGTCGGGCTCCATGCCGGCCAGCAGCAGGAACGGCGTCCCGGCGCTGTCACGCAACGCGTACAGGCTGAGCTCGGGCTCGGCGTAGTTGGTGAAGTGATCGGACTTGAACGTCATCAGGGGTCGCCGGGACCGGTAGTCCAGCAGGTCGTCGATCGCGAACGACGCCACCAGCTCACTGTCGAGGGCGGACTTGAGATGCCCGGCCGCCAGCCGGATCGCATGGCCGGCGTCGGAGAATCCCTCCAACGCGTGGATCAGGACCGGGCCCGCGCCGTCCGGCGTCGTCAGCTGTGGTGCCGGAACCTCCAGCTCATACATGCCGCTCTGATCGGGCTGGTAGTGCCGGCCCCGGTCGGGACCGATGTCCGGATGGTCGGCCATGGCCTTCGCCTCCTCGTCGTGCCGATCTCAATGTGGATCGCACCGTCCAGTTTCCCCCACGTCGGGTCGCATCGGAAAACGGATGCGCGCATGTGTTGGGGAACGTGCTCGGGCGGTGGGTGAATTCCCCGGTGCTTTGGTGTTCGCTCACCGGTGAAAGGGCGGATCGTGCCTCAGCCGCGGAACTGTTGCAGGGCCCGCATCTTGTTCATCACATCCAGGGCGGCGTTCTTGTAGGCCTCGGAGAACGTCGGGTAGTTGAAGACCGCGTCGACGAGGTATTCCACCGTGCCGCCGCATCCCATGACGGCTTGACCGATGTGCACCATCTCGGTCGCGTTGGTCCCGAAGATGTGCACTCCGAGCAGTTTCAGATCGGTGGTCGACACCAGCAGCTTGAGCATGCCGTACGAGTCGCCGGCGATCTGGCCGCGGGCCAGCTCCCGGTAGCGGGCCACCCCCACCTCGTAGGGGATCGCGTTGCGGGTCAGTTCGAGTTCGGTCGCCCCGACATAGGAGACTTCCGGGATCGAGTAGATCCCGATCGGCTGCAGGTCGGTGATCCCGTCGGTCGGTTCGCCGAATGCGTGGTAGGCGGCCAGCCGGCCCTGCTCCATCGATGTCGCGGCCAGCGCCGGGAAGCCGATCACGTCCCCGACGGCGTAGATGTGATCCACCGACGTCCGGTAGGTGTCGTCGACCACGATCCGGCCCCGGGCGTCGCTTTCCAGCCCGGCGGTGGCCAGGTCGAGGTGAGCGGTGTGGCCCTGGCGGCCAGCCGAGTACATGACCGTCTCGGCGGGAATCTGCTTGCCGCTGGCCAACGTAGTGACGGTCCCGGTCGCGCTGACGTCGACACCGGTCACCTCTTCGCCGAACCGGAACGTCACCGCCAGGTCGCGCAGGTGAAAGCGCAGGGCCTCGACGACCTCGGGGTCGCAGAACTCCAGCATGGAGTCGCGTTTCTCCACCACCGTGACCCGGGTTCCCAGCGCGGCGAACATCGACGCGTACTCGATCCCGATGACCCCGGCGCCGACCACCACCATCGACGACGGTATGAATCTCAGGTCGAGGATTCCGTCGGAGTCCAGCACGCGTTCCTCATCGAACTGGACCCCGGGCGGGCGGACCGGTTTGGTGCCGGTGGCGATCACGATGTAATCACCTGTGATGGTGGTCTTTTCGGCGCGATTGTGCTCCTCGACGACGACCGTGTGCGGGTCGATGAAACGCCCGTGGCCGACGAGCAGGTCGATGCGGTTGCGCATCAACTGGTTTCGCACCACTTCGATTTCCCTACCGATGACATGCTGGGTGCGCGCCAGCAGATCGGCCGGGGTGATCTTGTCCTTGACCCGGTAGCTGGCGCCGTACAGTTCGCGTTGATTCATCCCGGTCAGGTAGAGCACCGCCTCACGTAGCGTCTTGGACGGAATGGTTCCGGTGTTGACGCAGACCCCGCCGATCATCCGGCCGCGCTCGACCACCGCAACCGACTTGCCGAGTTTGGCCGAGGCGATCGCGGCCTTCTGCCCCCCGGGACCTGAACCGATGACGACGACGTCGTACTCACGCTTCGAATCCATGACACCGACACTTACGCTCATTCGTCGCGTCGTGCACCCGAAACCGCCCACCCGGACGGCCGACTCACAGTTGCCGGTTCATTCACAATGTGGCGGCGCACGCCCGACGGGCGAGCCCCCGATGACGGTGGCGGTCGTCAACGTTGCTGCCATGACGACGAAGCAACCGGAATTCAGCCTGAATCGACCCGGCGCGTTGATCGCGGCGCTGCCTGCCATCCTCGGTTTCGTGCCGGAGAAATCCTTGGTCCTGATCGCAGTCGATCGCGGTGAACTGGGCTCAGTGCTGCGGGTCGACCTGTCCGAGGAACTCACCGACAACGTCGGCCACCTCGCCGAGGTCGCCGCGGCGGCCGGTCCGGCAGCAGCGATCGCGGTGATCGTCGACGCCGCGGGGGCGCACTGCCCGGTCTGCGACGACCAGCACCGCCGGCTGATCGACACGCTGTCCGAGGAACTGGCGCGCAACAACATCGAACTGCTGGGTGCGCACGTGGTCGACGAGGTGGTACACGGCGGGCGGTGGCACTGCGTGGACGGCTGTGGCGCCGCCGGCCCGGTCGACGACCCGGAGGCGTCCCCGCTGGCCGCTGCCGCGGTGCTGGAGGGGCGGCGGCTCTATCCCCGGCGGGCGGACCTGCAGGCGGTGATCGCCCCGGACGACGCGGCCCGCAGTGCGGCGGTGGGTGCTGTGATCGACGACTGTGCTGCAGACCGGGCGGCGGCAGCCCAGGGTGATGCACGCGAGCAGGCCCGCCGAGATGTCGAACAGGTACTAGCCGCCGTCGTCGCGGTGGATGCTGGCCGGGCCCCGACCGACAAAGAACTGGCCCGGCTGGGAAGTTCGTTGACCGATGTGCTGGTCCGGGACACGCTATGCGCGTTGGCGATTGGTGAGCATGCGGCCGCCGCGGAGATGTTGTGGTCAGTGTTGGCCCGGGCGCTTCCCGAGCCGTGGCGTGCGGAGGCGCTGGTGCTGCTGGCGTTCAGTGCCTATGCACGCGGGGACGGGCCACTGGCGGGGGTGTCCCTGGAGGCCGCCCTGCGCTGCGTTCCGCGGCACCGGATGGCGGGCCTGTTGGACACCGCACTGCAGTCCGGGTTGCGGCCGGACCGGATCCGCGGGTTGGCCGACACCGGCTATCGGCTCGCACGGCAGCTCGGCGTGCAGTTGCCTGGGCGGCAGGGGTTGGGGCAGCGGGCCGGTTGAGCCGAGCGGTTCAGCGAGGTTCGACGGAGGAGAGGCGAAGCTGGGACCGCCGCATGAGCCCGGCGGTCAGACCTTCTGAACCTTCACGGCGTGCGCCATCTCGTAGGGCAGGCTCACGTCGGTGTGGCCGGGCATCACGATGGTCACCCCGTCGTCCTCGTCGGCCTCGACGGTCACCCGGGCGTTCGGCACCACACCGGCCTCCTTGAGCCGGGTGATCAGATCGATGTCGCCCTGCACGTGTTCGGTGAGCTGGCGCACCACCACCGCCACCGGTGAGCCGGCCGGCAGTTCGGTCAGCCGCACCAGGTCGGAATCCCAGCTGCGCGACTCTTTGTCGAAGCCGAGGTCCGGCAGGCCCGGAATCGGGTTGCCGAACGGCGAGGTGGTCGGGTTGTCGAGCACCTGCACAATGCGACGCTCGACGTCCTCGCTCATCACGTGCTCCCAGCGGCAGGCCTCGGCGTGGACGTCCTCCAGGGGCAATCCGATGATGTCGACGAGCAGTCGCTCGGCGAGCCGATGCTTGCGCATCACCGAGACGGCTAGGTTGCGGCCCTTCTCGGTGAGTTCGAGATGTCGATCGCCGGCCACCCGCAGCAGGCCGTCGCGTTCCATTCGGGAAACCGTCTGGCTGACGGTCGGCCCGCTCTGCTCCAGGCGCTCGGCTATCCGTGCGCGCAGGGGGGTGACACCCTCTTCCTCAAGGTCGTAGATCGTCCTGAGGTACATCTCGGTGGTATCAACCAAGTCATTCATTCGGCACCTTCCGTCGCAGACGAGTCTACTTCGACGGTTCGGCGCGCGGTTACTACAACGATGCCGGTGTGCCCGCGCCGCAGCGCAAGTCCGCCGGGCCACCGCTCGGTTGGCGGTGGCCCGGCGGAACGGGCCATCAGTCGGTGTCAGCTGGCGTAGGAGCGCAACCGGTCGGCACGCTCACCGTGGCGCAGCTTCGTCATCACCTCGCGCTCGATCTGCCGGACCCGCTCGCGGGACAGGCCGAACAGCTTGCCGATCTGGTCCAGCGTGCGGGGTTGTCCGTCATCGAGACCGAACCGCAGCCGGATCACCTGGTGCTCACGCTCGTCGAGGGTGGCCAGGACGCTGCGGATGTCGGTGTGCAGCAGCTCGGAGATGACGGCGTTCTCGGCGGACATCGCCTCGGAGTCCTCGATGAAGTCGCCGAGCGGAGCCTCCTCATCGGAGCCGACCGGCATGTCCAGGCTCACCGGGTCGCGGCTGTGCTCCAGCAGGTCGTTGATCTTCCCCGCCGGAATACCCGATTCGGCGGCGAGCTCTTCATCGGTGGCCTCGCGGCCGAGCTGCTGATGCATCTCGCGCTTGATCCTGGCCAGCTTGTTGACCTGTTCGACCAGGTGCACCGGGAGCCGGATGGTGCGGCTCTGATCGGCCATGCCCCGGGTGATCGCCTGACGGATCCACCAGGTGGCGTAGGTGGAGAACTTGAAACCCTTTGCGTAGTCGAATTTCTCCATGGCGCGGATCAGCCCCAGGTTGCCCTCCTGGATCAGGTCCAGCAACGGCATACCCCGGCCGGTGTAGCGCTTGGCCAGGGAGACCACCAGTCGCAGGTTGGCTTCCAGCAGATGCTGGCGGGCGGCCCGGCCGTCGCGCACCACCACGGCCAACTCACGCTTGCGCTTCTCGCCGAAACGTTTGCGGGTGTCGAGCAGGTGCTGTGCGTAGAGCCCGGCTTCGATGCGCTTGGCAAGATCCACTTCATCGGCGGCATTGAGCAAAGCGGTCTTGCCGATACCGTTGAGGTACACCCGCACCAGATCTGCGGCTGGGCTCTGGGTGTCCAGATCGCCGTCGATCCGACTGGTGGTGGCATCTGCCTTTGCCATTGCGGCCTCCCGTTTATCGGCTTCAGCTGTCACAGGTGACAACGCGTAACACGGGTGCAGAGTTCCCGCCGGGCCACGTTTCCACACCACTTGACGTGCGGAAATGTGCCGGTGATTTTGAGAATGTGCTAAGAACCGGTACCGTGCGGCGCTTCGCCGGCACCGTCGCCATCGACTTCACCCGGGTCCGGGCCCACTGATTCGGGCTGGGATTTCGGTGGCTGCCGGTGTTCGAGCTCGGGACGCGAGGCGGTCGGGAACAGCGGCGTGTGGGTCGGAGCGGCTTCGTATCTGCGGGGCTCCTCGGCGCTGCGAGGCGGTCGGTCGTTGGCGATCAACACCGCCATCCAGGGCAGCGGGATCGACCCGACCAGGATCAGCAGCGAAATCAGGCCGTTGTGCCACAGTCCGTAGGCGATCGCCGCCAGGATCAGCGCCGGTACGCGGAACGCCATCAGCGTCAGATACTTGCGCACCCGGTCGCGGTGCTGCTGCTCATAGGACGGCGCCGCCGCTGTGATGAGCACCGGACGACCGTCGTCGTCGAAACCCAACTGGGGGCCGTGCTTCATGTTTCCACTGTCCCATATGCCCGGCGCGGTGGCACAAGGGGTTTTGGGATCGATTGAGTTCTGGGCACAATAGGAAGATGGGCATACAGACCGACACCCTCGAACGCACCGATGCCGACGAACGCGTAGATGACGGGACCGACGGCGACACCCCCAAGTACTTCCACTACGTCAAGAAGGACAAGATCGCCGAGAGCGCGGTCATGGGCACTCACGTGGTGGCGTTGTGCGGTGAGGTGTTCCCGGTGACCAAATCGGCCAAGCCCGGGTCGCCCGTCTGCCCGGACTGCAAGCGGATCTACGCGACGCTCAAGAGCGCCTGACCGGATCGCTGTCCCGGCCAAACCGGTCCGGTCGTGACACCAGCCAATTACGGAACTGGTGTAGGTGGGTGGACTGCGCCGGCCACTCCTCCTGGATGGCGGCGTTCAGTTCCGCGCCCATCATGATCGCGAAGCCCAACAGAAATGCGAACAGGAGGAAGGCGATCGGCGTCGCCAGCGCTCCGTAGGTGTATCCGGTGCTGGTGATGTAGCGCAGGTAGATCCGCAGCCCCATCGTGGCCACGACGAACACCGCGGTGGCCAGCACGGCGCCGATCACCAGTCGATGCGAGGGCAGCGGCTTGGGCAGCGACACCCGGTAGAGCACGGTCACCGCCAGCAGCAGTCCCAACACCAGCATCGGGTAGTAACCGAATCGCAGTAGGTCGGTCCAGCGCTCCGGGATGTGTTCGGCCACCGCGTGCGGTCCCAGTGCGGCGAACGGTGCCCCGGCCACGGCGATCACCAGCATCGCGACATACAGACCCAGCGCGAAGAACCGTTGCCGCACCGGGTGGCGCAGCGGCGTCTGATCGTGGGCCTCGACCACCGAGTCGACGAAAGCCGAGACCGCCGAGGAACCGGCCCACAGCGAAATCACGAAGCCCAGCGAGACCACCTCGCCGCGAGCGTTGGCGACGATGTCGCGCACCGTGGGCTCGATGATCTCCACCACGACGTTCTTCGAGAAGAAGCTGCTGGCCATGCCGATCAGCCGGTCCTGGATGGTCGCCAGGGTGTCCGGGCCGAACAGCGGCGCCACATACGACAGGCTGCCCAGCATCCCGAGCAGCAGCGGCGGCAGCGACAGCACCGACCAGAAGCCCGCCTGCGCCGACTCGGCGAAGATCGAGTCGTCCCAGCTTTTCACCAAGGTGCGGCGAGCAATGCGCAGCAGGTGGTGACGGGAGGGTTTGGGGATTTGGTCACTCATGACCAGCCCAGCATTCCTGACGAGTGGTACTACCGCACAATCGCTGCCGTCGGCGTGTTGCGCGCGGTCCGGGGCCTCCGATTGATTAGGCCTCGACCTGGGCACTGACCTGAATCACGGCGGCCAGCTCGACCAGCTTGGCCTCGTGCTCGTTGGCGTGATGCTGGCAGAAGAGCAGTTCGGCTCCGGAGGGCAGCGTGGCTCGCACCCGGGCGGCAGCGCCGCACCGGTCGCATCGATCAGCCCGAGTCAGCTCAGGACTGGTCAGAGTCGCGTTCATGGGCTCCTCCGTATCTCGCGGTTGTCGTCAAGTGTGTCAGACGCTTGCGCGTTCGGCGTTGTTCCCGGCTTCGGCTGTGTCGTGTCTCACCCTTCGCGGACCGCTGGCAAGATCGGATCGATGAACTACGACGGCGACCTCGTCCACTTGTGCAGCGACCAGGAGTGGGCGCTCGCTCAGGAGCGTGGCGCGCTGCGCCCGGAGTCGTTGGACGCGGTGGGCTTCGTGCACCTGTCGACGCCGCAGCAGGTGCACCTGCCCGCCAACCGGCTCTACCGGGGGCGGACGGATCTGGTGTTGCTGCAGGTAGATCCGGCCGAGGTGGCGGCACCGGTGCGCTGGGAGCCGGGCGTGCCAGGTGATCCCGACGCGATGCTTTTCCCGCACCTGTACGGGCCGCTGCCGGTGGGCGCGGTGGTCGGGGTCAGCGCCTACCGGCCGGGCCCGGACGGTGCGTTCCCGGCGGCGGATTGATGTTGAGCGGGGTGGTGGGCTTGGCCGCGGACACCCTGGTGCGTTCGCTACGGGCGAACGTGTTCTGCGCCTTGTTGATCAGCGCAGCGGGCACTCGCGGCCACGCGGTGGCGACGGCATTGATGGCGGCGAGCACGGCCGGGTCCAGATCGGCTTCGGCCGGCGCCGGGTGACCGTGGGCCACAGCGCGCTTGAGCAGTGCGGAGAATTTGCGGGGTGACTCGGGATCGGTCGCCATGGTTCGCGATCCTACGTGGCGAGCGTCGCCGGCTGCCGGGCTCAGACGGCCCGACAGCAACTCGGCGTACTCCGACGTAAGGGCTTTTCGGCCGTCTGGGTGCGTGCTAGTCCAGGTAGTCGCGCAGAACCTGGGACCGGCTGGGGTGGCGCAGCTTAGACATCGTCTTCGACTCGATCTGACGGATGCGCTCGCGGGTGACGCCGTAGACCTGGCCGATCTCGTCGAGCGTGCGCGGCTGCCCGTCGGTCAGCCCGAAGCGCAGTCGCACCACGCCGGCCTCACGCTCGGAGAGCGTCTCGAGTACCGACTGCAGCTGGTCCTGTAGCAGGGTGAACGACACGGCATCGACGGCTACTACAGCCTCGGAGTCCTCGATGAAGTCACCGAGCTGCGAGTCGCCCTCGTCGCCGATGGTCTGGTCCAGCGAGATCGGTTCCCGGGCGTACTGCTGGATCTCCAGCACCTTCTCCGGGGTGATGTCCATCTCGCGGGCGAGTTCCTCGGGGGTGGGCTCGCGGCCCAGGTCCTGCAGCAGCTCGCGCTGGATACGGCCGAGCTTGTTGATCACCTCGACCATGTGCACCGGAATACGGATGGTGCGCGCCTGATCGGCCATGGCGCGGGTGATGGCCTGGCGGATCCACCAGGTGGCGTAGGTGGAGAACTTGTAGCCCTTGGTGTAGTCGAACTTCTCCACCGCACGGATCAGGCCCAGGTTGCCCTCCTGGATCAGGTCCAGGAACGCCATCCCGCGGCCGGTGTAACGCTTGGCCAGCGACACCACCAGTCGCAGGTTGGCCTCGAGCAGGTGGTTCTTGGCCCGGTCGCCGTCGCGGCAGATCCACGCCATGTCACGCCGGTAGGCGACGGCCAGCTTCTCGCCCTTCTCGGTGTGCTCGGTCATCTTCTGGGTGGCGAACAGGCCGGCCTCGATGCGCTTGGCCAGCTCGACTTCCTCTTCGGCGTTGAGCAGTGCCACCTTGCCGATCTGCTTGAGGTAGGCGCGGACCGAGTCGGCCGACGCGGTGAGCTCGGCGTCCTTACGGGCCTGGCGCAGCGCCTCGGACTCCTCTTCGTCCCAGACGAAATCGCCTGAGGCCTTGTCCTTCTCGCTCGGCTCGGCGATCTCTTCGTCTTCTTCGTCGACCGCACCGCCGGCTGCGACGGCGGCTGGTCCCGGCGCTGCGGTGTCGCTCTCGCCGTCCTCGATGTCGTCGATAGCCAGGTCGTCGCCGTCGTCGTCGATGTCGTCGTCACCGGGCTCGGCGTCGAGCTCGGTGTCGAGCTCGTCTGTGCCGAGGTCGGGGTCGGCGTCCTTGGCGGCCGTCGCCTTCTTCGCCCGGGTCGAGCGGGTCTTCGGCTTGGCGTCAGCGTCGGCCTTCTTGGCCGCGGTGCTCTTGGTCGCCGCGCGCGCCGTCGTCTTGGTGGCCTTACGGGCGGGAGCAGTCTTGGTGGCCTTCGCCGCGGTGCGCTTTGCCGGCGCCGGGTCCGCGGCATCGGCGGTCGACTTGGCGGCGGTGCGCTTCTTCGGCTCCTCAGTCGTCGGCGTTGCCTTGCTCGCTGCCACGTCCACCCCTTCGGTCGGACTGACTTCCAGTTCGCAGGGCTGTGCGCGACCGAAAGTGTCGGGTATGTCGGATATCGGCTCTCAGTTGGGAGATCAACTGGGATAGTCGCCGCTATCGGTTAGGCGGCCGCCGCGGACCATTGTAACGACAGTGGGCGGCGGCAATCGCTGAGCGGGCGTAATTCAGTGGGTGACGTCCGCGGTGGACGCCATCGCCGCCCCGACGATCCCCGCGGTGTTCTGCAGTGTCGCAGCCACCACCGGAGTCCGGTTGCCCAGCAGCGGCACCCACCGGTCGGCTTTCCGGCTGATGCCGCCACCCACGATGATCAGATCCGGGCACAGCGCGTTCTCAATCGCTACCAGCACCCTGGTCACCTGCTTGGACCACTTTTCCATGGTCCAGTTCCTGCGCTCCTTGACCGACGCCGCGGCGCGGTGCTCGGCCTCCTTGCCGTCCACATCGATGTGCCCGAGTTCGGTGTTGGGCAGCAACTTTCCGTTGTGGATCACCGCCGAGCCGATCCCGGTCCCGAATGTGAGCAACACGACCACACCGGTGTGGTCGCGGCCCGCGCCGAATCGCACTTCGGCCAGACCGGCGGCGTCGGCGTCGTTGAGGATGACGACGGGCTGGCCGTCGAGTTCGGCCGCGATCGCCGACTGGGCGTTGACGCCGATCCAGGATTTGTCCACGTTGGCGGCGGTCTGCACGATGCCGTCGATCACCACGCCGGGATAGGTGACCCCCAGGGGGCCGGTCCAGCCGAAGTCTCGGACCACCGCGGCGACCGTCTGGGCGACCGCGGCCGGAGTGGCCGGGCTCGGGGTGGGCAGCTTGAACCGCTCGCCGATCAGCGCGCCGGTCTCGAGATCGACGACGCCGCCCTTGATGCCGCTGCCGCCGACGTCGACACCGAAGCCCCGGCGTTGTGGCCACACCCCGCCGGTGGGGACGGCGGACGCCGCAGCCGGGTGGGCGATTGGGGCAGTGCCGGTCATCGGTTCTCCTCGACGGGTCGGTCGTCAGCAGGTGCCGGAGTGGATCTTGGTCAGCAGTGCCGCGTCGGGCAGCCCGGTGGCGTCCGGGCGCAACCCGGCCAACGCCGCTTCGATGTCATCGCTGTGGGCGAGGCTGACGAAGTCGCTGCCGACCGCCAGGTCGACGGTGTCGTCGGGGCGGTCGTCGCGGAACAGTTCGGCGCACGGGGCCACCAGCCATAGGGCGGCCGCCGCGGCCTGTCCGGCCTCGCCGAAACGAATCTGGCCATGGCAGTCCAGTCGGCCGTCCGCGTAGATCGGGTCGTTGGCTGCGGTCGGCTGGGCGAAGCCGTCGTCGCGCAGCGCGTCGGCGGTGTCGGCGGCCTGCCCGGCGCGCCCGCTGGCGTTGAGGACGCGGGCCTTGATGTCGGCCAACTTGGCCGGGACGGTGTTGATCATCGCGGCGCGCGGCACCTGGGTGCCCAGCCGCGGCTGGTCCGGTTCGGTCGGTGCCGGCGGCGCGTTGCACACCGCGACCTCGTGGACGTCGGTCGGCCGCGTCAGCGCTACCGCCCAGGCCACAGCGGTCAGCAGGGCCAGACAGGCGAGGGCGTAGGCGGCGGGGCGATTGTTGCGCCGCCGGAAGGGCAGACCATGTTTGTCGAACTCGGTGCCGGTAGTGATTTGCGCGACCACGTAAGGCACTCTAAAGGGCGCCCGCACGGGTGATGACCGTGGTCAAGGGCAGAATGTGATACAAATCACAGTTGATCTTCGGGCGAACCGGGCACGAATCATTTGGTGGATGCGTTCGACGCTGGTACAAAGCTCGCGCAGGGTAACGAGGGGAGTGAGGGGAGAAGACGATGGCTACTGACTACGACGCACCGCGGCGTACCGAGACCGACGATGTTTCCGAGGATTCATTGGAGGAACTCAAGGCGCGGCGTAATGAGGCGCAATCTGCCGTGGTCGATGTGGACGAATCGGAATCCGCCGAGTCGTTCGAACTGCCCGGGGCCGATTTGTCCGGCGAAGAGCTGTCGGTGCGCGTCATCCCCAAGCAAGCCGACGAATTCACCTGCTCGAGCTGTTTTCTGGTTCAGCACCGCAGCCGCCTGGCCAGCGAGAAGAACGGCGTGATGATCTGCACCGACTGCGCGGCCTGATCTCCGAACTCCCCACTCATCCCTGATGACGACGACCCGGCCCCTGCGAGCGGGAGGCGCCCCCAGCGCCCGACTCCGTCGCGGTTGCGATCGTCGCTAGTCCTGCAAGGCCGCCAGCACGCGCTCTGGATGACGACAGCTGACCAGCCAGTACGGTGTCGGGTCGTCGGGGTCGTCGAGGACGACCAGCATCATGGGCCCCACCCAGCCGCGGTGGACGACATATGCCGCGGGGTCGAGTTGCCGCCCCAGCGCGGCCGATTTGGCGGACTGCGGTACCGGCGCGGAGCGCGCGATCACGCTCCCGGGCAGGTGCGCCTCCCCGACCCACAGCTCGGTCCGCCCATTGTTGTCGGTGACGCGCACCTGGATGCGTCCCAGCCAGAGCAGGGCTGCCACGGTGATCCCGAAGAACGCCGCGAAGGGCAACCAGCCGGGCAGGCTGCGCAGCCCCAGCCGGACTTCGTAGGCCATCAACCCGGCACCCACGAAGCCCACGGGCCACCACCACCACGGCACCCATAGCTGCTCGCGGTAGCGCACTGTTTGCGATGTGAGACGCGATCCCGACACGCGGCTAAGGGTAGTCTTGCGCCTCGTGTCGCCCAGTCTCGCGGTTGTCCGCCTGGATCCTGATCTGCCCCTGCCGAGCCGCGCCCATGCCGGCGATGCCGGTATCGACCTCTACAGTGCGGTCGATATCGAGCTGGCCCCGGGTGAGCGCGCCCTGGTGGGCACGGGCATCGCGGTAGCGATACCGTTGGGCATGGTGGGTTTGGTGCATCCCCGCTCGGGTTTGGCGGCACGCGTAGGTCTTTCGATCGTCAACAGCCCCGGAACTGTCGACGCGGGCTACCGCGGCGAGATCAAGGTCTCGCTGATCAACCTCGATCCGACGACGCCCATCGAGATCCACCGCGGCGACCGGATCGCGCAACTGCTGGTGCAGCGGGTTGAGCTTCCCGAACTGCTCGAGGTGACGTCATTCGACGAGGCAGGGCTGGCCGCGACGACTCGGGGCGCCGACGGGCATGGCTCGTCGGGTGGGCATGCGAGTTTGTGACAGCGAAGTGACGAAGGTGGGCGGTTGTGATGGCATTCGGTAAACGTGGGCGTAAGGGCGGCGACGGCACAGCGGCCGAGGAGCCTGTCGGCGCCGAGTCGGATCTCGACGGTCTGGAACCGGAGGAATACGACGCGGAGTCCGGCGAGGAGATGGACGGACCCTTCGACATCGAGGATTTCGACGACCCGGCGGCGGCGGCGACGGCCCGCCTCGACTTGGGCTCGGTGCTGGTGCCGATGCCCGAAGGCGCCCAGGTGCAGGTCGAATTGAGTGAGGCGGGCGTGCCCAGCGCGGTATGGCTGGTGACCGCCAACGGCCGGTTCAACATTGCCGCCTACGCCGCACCGAAGTCCGCCGGGCTGTGGCGTGAGGTGGCCGCCGAGTTGGCCGACGCGCTGCGTCGGGACTCCGCGAGCGTCAGCGTCATCGACGGCCCGTGGGGGCGCGAAGTGGTCGGATCGGCGGCCGGCTCGGTCCGGTTCATCGGAGTCGACGGCTACCGATGGATGGTGCGTTGCGTGGTCAACGGCCGACACGAGACCATGGACGCCCTTACCGCGCAGGCCCGGGAAGCGTTGGCGGACACCGTTGTCCGCCGCGGTGACACTCCGATGCCGGTGCGTTCCCCGTTGCCGGTGCGGTTGCCCGAGCCGATGGCTGAGCAGTTGCGGGCCGCCGCGGCTCAGCAGGCCGCGCAGCAGGCCGCGCAGGCCCAGCCGGCGCCGCCGCCTCCGCCCGAGCCGGCCGCGCGCCGCAGTGTCGAGGGCTCGGCGATGCAGCAGCTGCGGACCATCACCGGCGGTTAGCGAGGCTCGACGGAGGAGAGCCGATGCTGGACCGTCGAATCAGACCCGGCGGTTAGCGAGGCTCGACGGAGGAGAGCCGATGCTGGACCGCCGAATCAGACCCGGCGGTTAGCGAGGCTCGACGGAGGAGAGCCGATGCTGGACCGCCGAATCAGACCGGGCGGTCAGCTTCGTTCAGCGCCGTCAGGCACGCTGCGCCCAGGGCGGCCGGGTCGGCGCCGATCTGATCCAGGGTGACCGTGCACAGGGCCGCCCTGGGTGCGGCCGCCACCCACTCGGTGGCCGTCTGCAAGGGATGTATCGGATCGTCGACGGCCGCGGTCACGCCCATCGGCACCGCGAGCGTCGCCAGCTCGGCGGCGGTCGGGGCGATGTAGGCGGCGGCCTGTTCGAGTGCGTCGGGCAGCAGCGGCCACTGGGCGGTCCATGAGCGGGTCAGCTCGTCACCGAGCCACACCGGGCTGGACGCGCGCATCTCAGCCACCACCGCCGCCAGGCCGTCGCGGCGTAACTGTTCGGCGCTGTAGCGGGCGGCGTGGGCGGCGGGGGCCGTATCGGGGGAACCCATCCACGCCGGCAACGCCGCCAGCACCGCGACCACCCGTCCGGGATTTCGCAACGCCCACCCGGCGGCCACGGCGGCCCCGATCGACACGCCGCCGACGATGATCGGTCCGGACCGCTCCGCGGCGGCGTCGAGTGCGGCCAGATAGCCCGCCACGAGACCTTCGGGCCGCGGGCGATCCGCGATCAATTCGACGCCAACCTGCCGCAATGACGGCGAGAATGCCCGTCGTATGTAGTCGTCGTCGGAACCGGTTCCCGGCAGCAGGACAGCCGTCACACCGTGCAAATCCAATGCCACCCCTTGATCGTTCCGGGCGAAACAAGCCACCCGGTAGGCCGGTCATGTGGCATTAGGTAATCAACAGGTCTACCGTAGCGGGCGCACCCACATGAGGAGAGGGCATGGTTGCGCCGAAAGGGTACCTGCGCCGGCTGACTCGGCGATTGACGGAAGATCTCGAGCTGCGGGACGTCGAGGAGCTTTCCGACGAGGCGGTGAACACCGGTGCGCAGCGCGCGATCGACTGCGAGCGCGGCCAAGAGGTCACCATGGTCGGGGTGCTGCGCAGCGTGGAAGCCAATGCCAAGGGGTGTGTGGGCGGGGTCCGCGCCGAGCTCTTCGACGGCACCGACACCGTGACTCTGGTCTGGCTCGGGCAGCGACGGATTCCCGGTATCGACTCGGGCCGCACCCTGCGGGTACACGGTCGGCTCGGCAAGCTCGACAGCGGATGCAAGGCGATCTACAACCCCCACTACGAAATCCAGCAGTGAGCGGCCCGACTGTCGGGCGGGCACAGCAATGACCGGTGATTACGGCGCCCAGGGGCCGCAGCGACTCCTGGAGCAGATCGGTGGGGTGTCCGGGCTGATCTACTCGTCGCTGCCGATCGTGGTGTTCGTGCCCGTCTCCAGCACCTTCGGTCTGCAGGCCGCCGTACTGGCGGCGCTCGGCGTGGCAGCGGCGGTGCTGGTGTGGCGGTTGATCCGCCGTGGTTCCACCCAGCCGGCGATGTCCGGGTTCTTCGGGGTGGCGGTCTGCGCCCTGATCGCCTACCTGATGGGTGACTCCAAAGGCTATTTCCTGCTCGGAATCTGGACGTCGCTGGTGTGGGCGGTGGTGTTCGCCGGGTCGATTCTGATTCGTCGCCCCGCGGTCGGCTACGTCTGGAGCTGGGCCAGCGGTCAGGGCTCGGCGTGGCGTGACCTGCGGGCGGCGGTCTATGCCTACGACCTCGCCACGCTGACCTGGGTGCTGGTGTTCGGCGCCCGTTTCGTGGTGCAGCGGCTGTTGTACAACGCCGACCAGACCGGCTGGCTGGGGGTGACCCGGATCGCCATGGGCTGGCCGCTGACCGCTGTGGCCGCGTTGGTGACCTACCTGGCCGTCAAGTACGTGCAGCGAGCGCTGGACGCACAGGACGCCCCCGCGCCGGTGCCGGACTGCGAACCGCGGTCAGTGCGCCGGTAGCAGCAGTTCGCGCAGTTCGGTCTCGACACCGGCGGTCGCGACGAACAGCAATTCGTCGCCGCCCTCGAGGGGCTCGTCGTCCTGCGGCACGATCACCCGTGTGCCGCGCAGGATCGTCACCAGTGCGGCGTCGCGGGGCAGCGCCAGCTTGCGCACCGGCTTGCCGCCCCACGGTGTGTCGTCGGGCAGCGTGATCTCCAGCAGGTTGGCCTGGCCCTTGCGGAACTCCATCAGCCGCACCAGGTCGCCGACTGCGACGGCCTCCTCGACCAGGGAGGCCAGCATGCGCGGGGTGGACACCGCCACATCCACGCCCCAGGCATCGGTGAACAGCCACTCGTTGCGGGGATCGTTGACCCGGGCCACCACCCGCGGCACGGCGAACTCGGTCTTGGCCAGCAACGACAGCACCACGTTCACCTTGTCGTCGCCGGTGGCGGCGATGACGACATCAAAGGTCTCCAGGTACACCGACTCCAGCAGGCTCAGCTCGCAGGCGTCGCCCAGGTGCCACTGCGCGTCGGAGATGTCCTCGATGTCGACGTGATCGGGGTTGCGCTCGATCAATGTGACCTGGTGGCCGCTGTCGAGCAGCTCTCGTGCGATCGATCGGCCGACCGCCCCGGCGCCGGCTACGGCGACCTTCACTTGTCCAGGTCTTCGCTCGGCGGCAGCGCGGCGATCGCGATCGCCTCGGCAACCCGGCCGGAGACCGCGACGATGTACACCTGGTCGCTGGCCTGAATGATCGTCTTGGGTTCGGGCAGGATGCCGGTGCCGAACCGGATCAGGAACGCCACCCGGGCGTTGGTGGCCCCCTCGAGGTCGGTGACGGGGCGGCCGATCCAGTCCTCGTGCAGCACGACCTCGGCCACTGCGACGGTGCCGGTCGGGTCGCGCCACTTGGTGGTCTCGCTTTCGCGGGTCAGGGCGTCGAGCATCCGGTCGGTGGTCCAGGGCACGGTGGCGATGGTGGGAATCCCCAGGCGCTCGTAGACCGCGGCCCGCTTGGCGTCGTAGATGCGGGCGACCACCCGTGACACGCCGAATGTCTCGCGGGCCAGCCGCGCCGCGATGATGTTGGAGTTGTCACCCGAGGACACCGCGGCGAATGCCCCGGCGTCCTCGATGCCGGCGCGCAGCAGCACATCGCGGTCGAAACCCATGCCGAGCACCCGTTCGCCGTTGAATTCCGGGCTGAGGCGGTTGAACGCGGTGCTGTCGCGGTCGATGATGGCGACCTCGTGGCCGATCCGGGAGAGCCCGTCGGCCACCGAGGCTCCCACCCGGCCGCATCCCATCACAACTACCCGCACGCGCTATGTCCTTTCGGGTCCTTCGGGCTGGCGTCGGCTGGCTTTCGACGCCGAGTGGTGCCTGTATTCGGTGAACGCTACCGCCACCGTCGGCCTGCCTTACCCTTGGCTCTCGTGTCGAAGATTTCCACCGCTGCTCGCCGGTTGGTTCTGGGCCGGCCGTTTCGCAGCGACCGGCTCAGCCACACCCTGTTGCCCAAGCGCATCGCGCTGCCGGTGTTCGCCTCCGACGCGCTGTCCTCGGTAGCCTACGGGCCCGAAGAGGTCTTCCTGGTGCTCTCCGTGGCGGGCATCACCGCCTACCGGATGACCCCGTGGGTCGGCCTGGCGGTGGCGTTCGTGTTCATGACCGTGGTGGCCAGCTACCGCCAGAATGTGCACGCCTACCCCTCCGGCGGCGGCGACTACGAGGTGGTCACCACCAACCTCGGTGCCACCGCGGGCCTGACCGTGGCCAGCGCGCTGATGGTGGATTACGTTCTGACGGTGGCGGTTTCGATCTCGGCTGGGATCGCCAACATCGGATCGGCGATCCCGTTCATCGCCGACCACAAGGTCACGTTCGCGGTGGGAACCGTCATCGTGGTCGCGGCGGCCAACCTGCGAGGCATCCGCGAATCGGGTACGGCCTTCGCGTTCCCCACGTATGCCTTCATGATCGGCGTCTTCGCCATGCTCGGCTGGGGGCTGTTCCAGATCTTCGTGCTGGGCCACTCGCTGCAGGCCGAGTCGGCCTCGTTCAAGATCCACTCCGCCCACGGTGAGGTGGTCGGCCTGGCGCTGGTGTTCCTGGTGGCGAAATCGTTCTCGTCGGGATGTGCGGCACTGACCGGGGTGGAGGCGATCAGCAACGGCGTGCCGGCGTTTCGCAAACCGAAGTCGCGCAACGCCGCCACCACGCTGTTGATGCTCGGTGTGATCGCGGTGACACTGATGATGGGCATCATCGTGCTGGCCGGCAAGACCGGGGTGAAGATCGCCGCCCGCCCGCACGAGCAGCTGATCGGGGCGCCGGCGGACTACGACCAGAAGACCCTGCTGGCTCAGCTGGCCGAGACGGTGTTCCGGGGATTCCCGCCCGGCCTGTGGGTGATCGCGGGGGTCACCGCGCTGATCCTGGCCCTGGCGGCCAACACCGCGTTCAACGGTTTTCCGGTGCTGGGCTCGATCCTGGCCCAGGACTCCTATCTGCCGCGCCAGCTGCACACCCGCGGCGACCGGCTGGCCTTCTCCAACGGCATCGTGTTCTTGGCGTTGGTGGCCATCGCCTTCATCGTGGCGTTCGGCGCGGAGGTGACCGCACTCATCCAGCTCTACATCGTCGGGGTGTTCGTCTCGTTCACGTTAAGCCAGATCGGCATGGTCCGGCACTGGAACCGGTTGCTGCGCAGCGAAACCGACCGAGCGGCCCGAGCCAAGATGATGCGCTCGCGGGTGGTGAACACGATCGGGTTCATCGCCACCGGTTCGGTGTTGATCGTCGTGGTGCTCACCAAATTCCTGGACGGCGCGTGGATCGCGATCGTCGCGATGTCGGTCCTGTACGCCCTGATGAAACTGATCCGCCGGCACTATGACGCGGTCAGCCAGGAGCTGGACGAACAGACCGCGGCCGCCGACGACCACTCGGTGCTGCCCAGCCGCAACCACGCCGTGATCCTGGTGTCCAAGCTGCATCTGCCGACCCGCCGCGCGCTGGCTTACGCCCGGGCGACCCGGCCGGACGCGCTGGAGGCCATCACCGTCAGCGTCGACGACACCGAGACCCGTAAGCTGGTGCGCGAATGGGAGGACAGTGACATCACCGTGCCGCTCAAGGTGATCGCGTCGCCCTACCGCGAGGTCACCCGACCGGTGCTCGAATACGTCAGACGCATCAGCAAGGAGTCGCCGCGCACCGTGGTGACCGTCTATATCCCGGAATACGTAGTGGGCCACTGGTGGGAACAGCTGCTGCACAACCAGAGTGCCTTGCGGCTCAAGACGCGGCTGCTGTTCATGCCGCAGGTGATGGTGACGTCGGTGCCCTGGCAGCTGAACTCCGCGGAGCGGCGCAAGGTGCTCACGCCGCATCACGCTCCCGGCGACACCCGGCGAGGATTCATCGAGTGAGCGATCAAGAACTGACTCTGACCACTGAGGCGCCGGCCAACGGCGGCAGTTGTGTGGCACGGCACGACGGACGGGTGGTCTTCGTGCGCTACGCCCTGCCCGGCGAGCGCGTGCGGGCGCGGATCACCGCGCAGCGGGGCTCGTATTGGCACGCCGAGGCCGTCGAGGTGCTCGAAGCCGCGGAGGGCCGGGTGCCTTCGCTGTGCCCCATCGCCGGGGTCGAGGGCGCCGGTTGCTGCGACCTGGCATTCGCCGATCCGGCCGTGGCACGGGCGCTCAAGGGTGCGGTGGTCTCCAACCAGCTGGCGAGGCTCGGCGGCCACGAGTGGGAGGGTTCTGCCGAACCGCTCGGCGACGACGGCCCCACCGGCTGGCGCACCCGGGTTCGCTTGGAGGTCGGTGCCGACGGCCGGGCCGGGTTCCACCGCTATCACAGTGATGAGCTGGTCACCGACCTGCACTGCGGGCAGCTGCCGGCCGGGATGATCAAGGGGTTGGCCGAACAGTCCTGGCGGCCCGGCGATCACCTGCACGTGGTGGCCGACGACGACGGTGTCCGGCATGTGGTGAGTACCGGGCGCGATCACCGCCCGCAGGTCGTCGAGGGCGACTATCACGCCACCCAGTGGGTCGGCCGGCGCCGCTGGCAGATTCCGGTGACGTCGTTCTGGCAGGCGCATCGCCGGGCGGCCGCGCTCTACAGCGGGTTGGTCGGCCAGTGGGCGCAGGCCGACGCCGGGATGACCGCCTGGGATCTCTACGGCGGGGCCGGGATCTTCGCCGCGGCATTGGCCGAGACGGTGGGGGAGTCGGGGCGGGTGATCAGCGCGGACACCTCGCGGGCCGCGACGGGTGCCGCCCGGGCCGCGCTCGCCGACCTGCCGCAGGTGTCGGTGCGTACCGACTCGGTGCGCCGGGTGTTGGCCGATGCGCCCGCCGGCGCCGATGTCGCGGTGCTGGACCCGCCGCGCGCCGGTGCCGGGCGCGAGGTGATCGAGGCGCTGGCGGCTGCGGGCGTTCCGCGCATTGTGCATATCGGTTGTGAGGCGGCGTCTTTCGCCCGCGACATCGGCCTGTACCGCGGGCAGGGGTATGCCGTGGAGCAGATCCGGGTGTTCGACGCGTTCCCGCTCACCCATCACGTGGAGTGTGTGGCGCTGCTAACCCGCTGACCGCTCGCGCCAGCGCTCCAGCAGCGCGGGGATCTCGGCGAGCAGGAACGTGTAGAAATCCTGCATCTGGGTGAGCCGGTGGTGGGCCGGGTGGTCATCTCCGGTGGCGGCGATCCCGGCTGCCGCGGCGTCCTGCATCGCCGCGATTGTCACGTTCTGGTTGGTGAACAGCACCGCCCACGCGTCGTCGCGCAGCCGGTAGTGCTCGCGGCGGCTGGCCGGCACCGGAACCCGCTCGGCCAGCCCGACGGCGGTGAGCATCTTCATCGCCCCCGAGATCGCGCCCGCGCTGGCCTGCAGTTTCTCGCCCAACTCACCCATCGTCATGGTGGGCTGCTCGGTGAACAGCAGGGTTGCCAGCACCCGGGCGGTCATGCGCTGCAGCCCGAGACCGGTCAGCGTCAGCGCGAGCTGCTCGGCGATGTCCGCGTCATCTGCCACCGGAAACTCCTAATGTTCAGTAATTTCTGAAATATCAGTATATTCAAGCGGGTGTTGATGGACGGCGATGCGACCGAAGTGATCCGGGTGCGCGGGCTCACCTACACCTATCCGAAGGCCGAGCAGCCCGCGGTGCGCGGCATGGACTTCTCGGTCGGGTGCGGCGAGATCTTCGGGTTCCTGGGCCCCAGCGGCGCCGGAAAATCGACAACCCAGAAGCTGCTCATCGGCCTGCTGCGCGGCCACGGCGGCCAGGCCCAGGTCTGGGGCCGAGACCCGGTGTCCTGGGGACCCGACTACTACCAGCGCATCGGGGTGTCCTTCGAGCTGCCCAACCACTACCAAAAGCTCACCGGGCTGGAGAACCTGCAGTTCTTCGCGTCGCTGTACGACGGCAAGGCGGCCGACCCGATGGCCCTGCTCGACGCCGTCGGCCTGACCGAATACGCCCACACCCGGGTGGGCAACTATTCCAAGGGCATGCAGATGCGCCTGACCTTCATCCGGTCCCTGATCCACGATCCGGAGCTGATCTTCCTCGACGAACCCACCTCCGGCCTGGATCCGGTCAACGCCAACAAGGTCAAGGAGATGGTGTTGGACCTCAAAGCGCGCGGCCGCACCGTTTTCCTGACCACCCACGACATGGCCACCGCCGACGGACTGTGCGATCGGGTGGCGTTCGTCGTCGACGGCCGGATCGTCGCGCTGGACAAGCCCACCGAGCTGAAGATCGCCCGCAGCCAGCGCATGGTGCGGGTGACCTACCGGACCGAGCAGGGCGGTCTGGCGGACGCTGAGTTCGGCATGGACACCCTGGCCGACGACCCGGCGTTTCACGCGGTGCTGCGTGACCGGCAGATCGAGACGATTCACAGCCGCGAGGCCAGCCTCGATGACGTGTTCGTCGAGGTCACCGGCAGGCGATTGGCATGAGCAGACTGGCCGCCGCGGTGCGCCTGGAGCTGACGCTGCAGGTCCGGCAGAAGTTTCTGCATGCCGCCGTGTTCTCAGGCCTGATCTGGCTGGCGGTGCTGCTGCCGATGCCGGCACACCTGCGTACCGTCGCCGAACCCTATGTGCTGCTGGGCGATACGGCTATCATCGGATTCTTCTTCATCGCCGGCACGGTGTTCTTCGACAAACAGGACCGGATCCTGTCGGCGATCGTCGCCACGCCGTTGCGATTCGGCGAGTACCTGACCGCGAAACTCACTCCGCTGACCGGGATCTCACTGGGGGTGGCGGTGGTGGTGGCGGGCGTCGATCGCGTCGGCTATCACCCGATCCCACTGCTGGCCGGGGTGTTGCTGGCGACCCTGGTGATGCTGTTGGTCGGATTCACCACGTCGCTGCCGTTCGCCTCGATCAGCGACTGGTTCCTGACCGCGACGATCCCGCTCGCGGTGATGGCACTGCCGATGCTGCACTACTCGGGCGTATGGCCGACGCCACTGTGCTACCTGATCCCCACCCAGGGACCGCTGTTGCTGTTCGGGGCGGCGTTCGATCAGCTGCAACTGGCGCCGTGGCAGATCGGGTATGCGCTCATCTATCCAACACTGTGCATCGCCGGGCTGTGCTGGTCGGGCCGGAAACTGTTCGCCCACTACATCATTGAGCGGTCGTGAGGGACTGGCGCGCGGTGGCCGCATTCGGCCGCAACGATCTGCGGGGCACCTACCGCGACCCGCTGCTGGTGATGATCGTGCTGGCGCCGGTGATCTGGACCACCGGGGTGGCGGTGCTGACGCCGCGGGTCACCACCATGCTCGCGCAGCGTTACGCGTTCGACCTGGTGCCGTACTACCCGTTGGTGCTCACCGCATTCCTGCTGCTGACATCCATCATCATCACCGGTGGCCTGGCCGCGTTCCTGGTCCTCGACGAAGTCGACGCCGGAACGCTGACCGCCCTGCGGGTCACCCCGGTCCGGCTGTCGGTGTTCTTCGGCTACCGGGTGGTCACCGTGATGGCGGTGACGACCGTCTATGTCATCGCCACCATGTCGTTCAGCGGGATTCTGCGCCCAGGCCTGGTGGTCTCACTGATCCCGATCGGGCTGCTGTCCGGGCTGTCCGCAGTGGTGACGCTGCTGTTGATCCTGGCCATGGCCAACAACAAGATTCAGGGGCTGGCCGCGCTGCGCGGCCTGGGCATGCTGATCGCGGGACTGCCCTGCCTACCGTGGTTCGTCGACTCGGGGTGGAATCTGGCGTTCGGGGTGCTGCCGCCGTACTGGGCGGCCAAGGCGTTCTGGGTGGCCGGCGATCACGGTGTCTGGTGGCCGTATCTGGCGGGCGGGGTCGTCTATAACCTGGCCGTCGCGATGCCGCTGTATCGCCGCTTCATCGCCAAGAACACCTGAGGGGTACCGCTAGAACCCGGCGTCGAAACCGACGATTTGCAGCCGACTTCTCGCACTTTTTCTGCACAACGTCGGTCTGGGCGGAGGGGGCCAGTCAGCCGAACACGAAGTAGCGCAACCACAGATACGGCGCCGCCAGAGCCACCGAGACCGCGGTGACCACGATGCCTTTGCGGGTGAACTCCCAGAAGGTGATGGGATTTCCTGCGCGCCGAGCGATCCCGAGCATCACCACGTTGGCGCTGGCCCCGACCGCGGTCAGGTTGCCGCCGAAGTCGGCGCCGAGCGCCAGCGCCCACCACAAGACGTTCGAGTGCTGGTCGGTGCCCAGACTGGTGCTCAGCTCGGCCACGATCGGGGTCATGGTGGCCACGTAGGGGATGTTGTCGATGATCCCGGACACCGGTGCGGACACACCCAGGATCCCCATCGTGGTCAACAGCGCGTTGCCGCCGGTGATCTCGGTGGCGGCCCTGGCCAGTTCGGCGATCACGCCGGTCTTGACCAGGGCGCCGACCATCACGAACAGGCCGGCGAAGAACAGCAGGGTCTCCCACTCGACCCCGGACAGGTAGTCCGAGCGCTCCATCCGGGAGATCACGATCAACACCCCGGCGCCCAGTAGCGCCACCAGCGACGGCGCCATGTGCAGGGCTGAGTGCCCGATGAACCCGGTGAACACCCCGGCCAGCACCAGTGAGCACTTGATCAGCAGCCCGCGGTCGCGGATCGCCTCGTGCTCCTCCAGCGCCATCACGTCAGCGACCCGGTTGGCGTCGACGGTGAACGATCCCGGAAACAGCCGGGGCAGCAATGCGATGAACGCGATCATGACAATGGCGACGATCGGCGCCATGTGCAGCAGGAAGGCGTTGAACGACAATCCGGCTCGGCTGGCGATGATGATGTTGGGCGGATCGCCGACCAGGGTGGCGGCGCCGCCGATGTTGGAGGCGAACACCTCGGCCATCAGAAACGGTGCGGCGTTGATCTCGAGCCGGTCGCAGACCAGCAGCGTGACCGGCGCGATCAGCAGGACCGTGGTGACGTTGTCCAGCAGCGCTGAGGCGAAGGCGGTGACCAACACCAGCAGGATCATGATGCGCAGCGGAGAACCCTTGGCGCGCTTGGCAGACCAGATCGCCACGTACTCGAACACGCCGGTCTGGCGCAACACGCTGACGATGATCATCATGCCCAGCAGCAGGAAGATGACATCCCAGTCGATCCCGGTCTTGTGGGAGTAGAAGATGTCGTCGGAGTCGATGATCGGCAGGATGACTACGGCCGCCGCACCGGTCAGCGCCACCAGGGTTTTGTTGATCCGGTCGGCGGCGATGAGGGCATACGCGGTCACGAAGACCGCGATCGCCAGAAACGTCACCCGATCAGACTTCGAGCGCTGCGGCAAGCAGTCGCGAGGCGGTGATCACGCCGTGCAGCTTACCGTCCTTGACGACGGCGATCAGCGGGCTGCGCAACCGGGCCATGGCGGAGGCGACTTCGATCAGGGTCTCGGTGGCCGCCGCGGTCGGCATGTCATGCAGGTGCTCGGGGAGGACATCGCGCACCGTTTTGCCCCGTAGCTTCTCTGCGGCCCGGTCGGCCACCGTCTCGCTGAGCACCCCCGCCAGCGACGGGTCGTCCTGGATGTAGCCCGGGATGATGAAGCGCACCACCTGGGAGGCCGGCAGCACCGCGCAGGGCTTTCCGGCCGAGTCGGTCACGACGAGTCCCGGCAGCCGGTGCTCAGCCAGCAGTCTTGCGGCCTCCAGCGCGTCGGAATCAACGGCCACCACTGGATAATCTTCGGCGATCTCCTCGGCACGCATACCCATGACCATACGGTGGGGATTCGCTGCCGTGCGTAGACTGGCCGGATGCTTGAGGGGATCCGCGGCCCTGCCGATCTGCAGCACTTGTCACAGGTGCAGCTGACCGATCTGGCGGCTGAGATCCGTGAGTTCCTGATCCACAAGGTCGCCGCCACCGGAGGGCACCTGGGGCCCAATCTGGGTGTGGTGGAACTCACGCTGGCGCTGCACCGGGTCTTCGACTCCCCGCATGACCCGATCATCTTCGACACCGGCCATCAGGCCTACGTGCACAAGATGCTGACCGGGCGCAGCCGCGACTTCGACACCCTGCGCAAAAAGGGCGGGCTGTCGGGTTATCCGTCTCGCGCCGAGAGTGAGCACGACTGGGTGGAGTCCAGCCACGCCAGCTCGGCACTGTCGTATGCCGACGGGCTGGCGAAGGCCTTCGAACTGACCGGGCACCGCAACCGGCACGTGGTCGCCGTCGTCGGTGACGGAGCGCTGACCGGCGGCATGTGCTGGGAGGCGTTGAACAACATCGCCGCCGGCCGGCGGCCGGTGGTGGTCGTGGTCAACGACAACGGCCGCAGCTACGCGCCCACCATCGGGGGCTTCGCCGACCACCTGGCCGCGTTGCGGTTGCAGCCCGCCTACGAGCGACTGCTGGAACGCGGTCGCACCGCGGTGCGCGGGGTGCCGGTCGTCGGCGAGATCGGCTACCAGGTGATCCACAGCGTCAAGGCGGGGCTCAAAGACGCCTTGGCCCCGCAAGCGCTGTTCACCGATCTCGGACTGAAATACCTGGGCCCGATCGATGGCCACGATGAGGCTGCGGTGGAGTCCGCGCTGCGCCGAGCCCGCGGCTTCGGTGGGCCGGTGATCGTGCACGTGGTCACCCGCAAGGGCAAGGGCTACGGACCGGCCGAGAACGACGAGGCCGAGCAGATGCACGCGTGCGGCGTGATCGACCCGCTTACCGGGTATGCCACCGAGACCGCCGGACGAGGCTGGACGGCGGTGTTCTCCGACGCGATCATCGAGTACGGCGCCAAGCGCCGCGATGTCGTCGCGATCACCGCCGCGATGCCCGGGCCCACCGGGCTGGCCGCGTTCGGCCAGCGGTTCGCCGATCGGATGTTCGACGTCGGGATCGCCGAGCAACACGCGCTCACCTCGGCGGCCGGGCTGGCGATGGGCGGCCTGCACCCGGTGGTCGCGGTCTACTCGACCTTCCTCAACCGTGCTTTCGACCAGGTGATGATGGACGTCGCGCTGCACAAACTGCCGGTCACCCTGGTGCTGGACCGATCCGGGGTCACCGGTCCCGACGGCGCCAGCCACAACGGCATGTGGGATCTGTCCATCCTGGGAATCGTGCCGGGAATGCGGGTGGCTGCGCCCCGCGACGGCATCCGGTTGCGGGAGGAACTCGGTGAGGCACTGGATGTCAATGACGGACCCACGGCGCTGCGCTTCCCGAAAGGCGATGTGGGCGAAGACATTCCCGCTATCGAGCGGCGCTCCGGGGTGGACGTGCTGGCGCTTCCGGCGGACGGACTGACCTCGGACGTCCTGCTGGTGGCGGTCGGTGCCTTCGCGCCGATGGCGCTGGCGGTGGCCGACCGGCTGCACAACCAGGGCATCGGCGTGACGGTCATCGACCCGCGCTGGGTGCTGCCGGTGCCCGCGCTGATCGGCGAGCTGGCGTCCTCCCACAAGCTGGTGGTCACCTGCGAGGACAACGGTGTCGCCGGCGGCGTCGGATCGGCGGTGTCGGCGGCGCTGCGGGACGCGGAGATCGACGTACCGTGCCGCGATATCGGCCTGCCGCAACGTTTCTACGACCACGCCTCCCGCGGTGAGCTGCTGGCCGAGGTCGGACTGACCGCGCAGGACGTGGCCCGTCAGGTCACCGGCTGGGTGGCGGCGATGGGCAGTTGCAGGTGCATCGAAGAGGTCAGCGAGCACCTCGACGAACACCACGACTAGGTCGACGAGATGATGGGCGGCCAGAGCCTGTCGAACAGCCACGCGAAGACGAACGTGTAGACGAGGAAGAATGCCAGCAGGCCGACCTCGAGACTGAACGCGTGCACCAGTGACACGCGCAGTGTCGCGGCCACGATCGGCAATAACAACACCACCAGCCCCCCTTCGAAGCCGAGGGCGTGCACCATCCGCCGGGGCAGCGTGCGGGTTTGAGAATCCTGTCGCCTCTCCCAAGCCTCGAAAAGGGTGGTCCACACGTAGTTCCACACCACCGCGACCGTGGATGCCGCCACCGCTACGATTCCTGAACTGCCGCCACGGAATCCGAGGACGACAAGGCCCAGGGTGGTGAGCGCAACAGCGATCAGCTCGTAGCTGATGACGTAGACGATGCGGCGAAAAGCTTGTGACACGAGGTCCTCCAAGGAAAATCAACCATGGGAAGTCCTTGACGGGTCGCGTCCATGGGTGGCCGGAACGTGAGAAGCGCTGGCCGACCACTGAATACGGCTGCTCTATCGGCAGTGTAGCAACAGCCGGCCCCAGCGGCAGGCCGCGAGAACCCGGCTAGCCGCGGCCGAGGGCGGCGGCCAACACCGGCACCGCCAACTCACGCTGCCAGGGGCGCGCGCCGCTGTTGGTCAAGAACTCTTCGATGACGGTCGTGACATCCGGTGTCGCCGGGTTCCAGTCCCAGCACAGCCGCCGTACCAGTTCGGGGGTGAGCAGGTTCTCGGTCGGAACCGTCACCTGTTCGGACAGCTGCCCCAGCGCGACGCGGGCCGCCTCCAGTCGGGCGGCCGCTTCGGGCTTGCGCCGCGACCAGCGTGACGGCGGCGGTGGGCCGGAGGTGGGCTCGGCGGCGTCGGGCGGATCCGGGTTCTCGCGGGCCGCGGCCAGTGCGGCCAGCCAGGTCGTGGCGCTGCGGCGCTGCTTGGGCCCGGTGAACACCGGTAGGGCGGTCAGTTCCTCGACGGTGGTGGGGTTGGCCACGGCGGCGGCGATGATCGCCGAGTCGGGCAGGATGCGGCCCGGTGCGATGTCGCGGCGCTGGGCGATCTGGTCGCGCAGCAGCCAGAGCTCTCGGACCGCGGCCAGGCCGCGCCGATCGCGCACCTTGTGGATTCCCGAGGTGCGCCGCCACCGGTCGCGCCGGGTTGAGGTGACGATATCGGTGACCCGAAGATGATTGAATTCCTGTGCTGCCCAATCGGTTTTACCCTGGCCGGCCAACACGTCGGCGATGGCCTCGCGCAACTCGATGAGTACCTCGACGTCCAGGGCGGCGTAGTTGAGCCACTCCGGCGGAAGTGGGCGCTTCGACCAGTCGGCGGCCCCGTGGCCCTTGGCCAGGCCCAGCCCCAACAGTCGCTGCACCATCGCGGCCAGGTTGACCCGTTCGAAACCGGCCAGTCGCCCGGCCAGCTCTGTGTCATACAGGGCCTTCGGCCACATGCCGACATCGGCCAGGCAGGCCAGATCCTGGTCGGCGGCGTGCAGAATCCATTCGTCGTCGTCGAGGACCTCGGCGACCGGGCGCAGCAGTGCCGCGGGATCCTCGCCGGCACCGACCGGGTCGATAAGGACGGTGCCGGCGCCGGCACGCCGGATCTGGATCAGATAGGCCCGATTGGAGTAGCGGAAACCGGATGCCCGCTCGGCGTCCACCGCGAACGGCCCGCGTCCAGCCGCCAACAGGTCTGCGGCCGCGCCGATCTGCGCCGGCGTGACCGACACCTCGGGCACCCCGTCGGCCGGACACGGCAGGGGAGTCGGCTCGGGCTCGGCAACAGCGGTTTCGGGAGCCGGCTCGGTGCTCTGCTCGGACATCTCAGACGCGGGTTCGCGAGCTGAGGTCGGTGATACCGACCGGTGGCAGGCCCGCAGCGTGTTCGAGGACTTCGCAGAACGCCTGGACGTGCGCACCCAGTTCCGGAGTGGTCGCGGTCCAAGACGCCCGCAGCTCCAATTGGTGCCCGCGGGGCGGGCCGGAGATGTCGCCGTAACGCACCGAGGTGGTGGCCGTGACGGTGCCACCGAGTGCGGTGACGTGCTCGGTGCGGGAGCCCAGCGCCTCGACCAGCCAACTCCAGGCCACCTCGGGCAGCAGCGGGTCGATCGCCTCCTGGGGATCCAGGTCGGCCTGAATGAAGGCCACCAACCGCATGGTGCCGTCCCATGCGTCGGTACCGTCCGGGTCGTAGAGCAGGATCAGCCGGCCGAACGCATCCCCGTCGGAATCCTCCGGGATGAAGTCGGTCTCGGGATGCTTGACCTCAGCGCCCAGGGCATAGCTGTAGGGCGCCAGCCGTTGGGGCGGGCGGATCGGGCCCAACTCGATCTCGGACCGCACGGTCGCGGCATGCATCGTCGCCACCGCTTCGCGGAATGGGGCAGGCTCGGCTGATGTCACGGATGCCGCTCCTTAACTCATCGCTGTGCGTCGCGTCGCCAGCGGCCGACCCCCGGGTGCAGATGCGCACCGCCACGCCGCGGGTCGCCTGTTCTCACGCTAACCCCCGGCGCCGGTCGGCGTGAACAGGCGCGCCGACTCGGGCGGTTCGGCGAGGCTCGCCGGAGTTGGCCCGGAGGGTCGGCGGAGGCGAGGGGAGACCGGGACCGCCGCATCAACCGGCACCGTACCGCCTGCCCAAACCGACATGGCAGCATTGAGCACGATGAGTGCCCGTCGTGAACTGCCCAATTCCCCGTACCTGGACGCCGCCTCCGGGAGGCGCCCCCACCGCGTGCCGGTGTGGATGATGCGGCAGGCCGGCAGGTCACTGCCGGAATACCGGGCGCTGCGCGCACAGCACAGCATGATGGAGGCCTGCTTCGATCCCGAGCTGGTCTGCGAGATCACCCTGCAGCCGGTCCGCCGCCACGGTGTCGACGCGGCGATCCTGTTCTCCGACATCGTGGTGCCGCTGCGCGGCGCCGGGGTGGATCTGGACATTGTGCCCGACGTCGGACCGGTGATCGCCGACCCGGTACGCAGCGCATCGGACATTGCCGCGCTGAAGCCGCTGGAACCTCAGCAGGTGGCGGCCGTCGCCGAGGCGGTATCGCTGCTGGTGGCGGCGCTCGGCGAGGTGCCGCTGATCGGTTTCGCCGGTGCGCCGTTCACCCTGGCGTCCTACCTGGTCGAAGGTGGACCCAGCCGGACCCACGCCCGCACCAAGGCGATGATGCTGGCCGACCCGGACAGCTGGCATGAACTGATGACGCGGCTCACCGACTTGACCATCGCGTTTCTGACCGTGCAGCTCGACCACGGCGTGGACGCCATTCAGCTGTTCGACTCCTGGGCCGGGACGCTGTCGCTGGCCGACTATCGCCGGTTCGTGCTGCCGCACAGTTCGCGGGTCTTCGCCACGCTGGCCGACCGGGACGTCCCGATGACGCACTTCGGGGTGCAGACCGCCGAGCTGCTGGGGGCCATGGCGGAAGCCGGCGCCACCGTGGTCGGGGTGGACTGGCGTACCTCGCTGACCGACGCCGCGGGCCGGGTAGGTGCGGGCACCGCCCTGCAGGGCAACCTGGACCCGGCGGTGGTGCTGGCGGGTTGGCCGGCCGTGGAACGCGCCGCTCGCGCCGTCGTCGAAGACGGTCGCGCCGCAATCGCGGCCGGAGCCTCCGCGCACGTGTTCAACCTCGGACACGGTGTGCTGCCCGAGTCGGACCCCGGCATTCTCACCGATCTGGTTTCGTTGGTCCATTCGTTGTGACTGCGTCGTATTGCGTTGTCGGAGGCGGGATTTCCGGATTAGCCGCCGCCCACCGGCTGCGCGCGACGCTCGGCAACGCGGTGGACATCACCGTCTTCGAACCGGCCGACCGGCTCGGCGGGGTGCTGCGCACCGAGATGTTGGGCGGCATCCCGGTGGATGTGGGCGCCGAGGCCTTCGTCGCCCGTCGGCCCGAGGTGCCCGCCCTGCTGGCGGAGCTGGGGCTGGCCGATCGGCAGCGCACCACCACCGGGGTGCGGCCACTGCTCTACAGCGGCCGTCTGCTGCGTTCCCTGCCACAGGGCACGCTCAGCGGGATCCCGTCGTCGCCGGAGTCGATGGCCGGCCTGGTCGACACCGAGACCCTGGACCGGATCGCCGGTGAGCCTGCCCGGCCGCTGACGTTCGAGCCGGGCAGCGATCCCGCGCTGGGAGCGCTGGTGGGTGATCGGTTCGGTGCGCAGGTGGTCGCCCGCTCGGTGGATCCGCTGATCGGCGGCGTGTACGCGGGCTCGGCAGCCACGATCGGACTGCGCTCGGCGGTACCCGGCCTGGCCATCGCCCTGGACGGCGGCGCCTCCAGCCTGACCGAGGCGGTGCGGCGCGCGTTGCCGCCGACCAGCAGCGAGCCGGTGTTCGGTGCGATCGCCGGTGGCTATCAGGTGCTGATCGACGCCTTGGTGCGCAGCAGTGGACTGCGCTGGGTGCAGTCGGCGGTGACGCAGATCGACCCGGTCGCCGACGGTTGGCTGTTGCGGGACACCGCGGGCGGCTTCCACCGCGCCGATCGGGTGGTGATGGCCGTGCCGGCCAACGTACTGGCCCGGCTGGCCACCGGGTTCGCCCCCACCGCCGCGGCGGCGGCCAGTCGGATCGTCAGTGCGTCGTCGGTGGTGGTGGCGATGGCCATACCCGCCGGTACGGCGCTGCCGGACAACTCGGGGGTGCTGGTCGCCACCGGGGAGCGACTGAACGCCAAGGCGATGACCCTGACGTCGCGCAAGTGGGGCAGCTGGGGTTATGCCGGCAAGCTGGAGTTGCTGCGGCTGTCGTTCGGGAGGTTCGGAGACTCCCGCACCCGCGCCTCCGACGGGGAACTGGTGGCCTGGGCGATGCAGGATCTGGAAGCGGTCTTCGGGGTCGCGGTGGATCCGGTCGAGGTGCGGGTGCAGCGCTGGGCTGCGGCGATGCCGCAATACAGGTCCGGGCACGCGAGCCTGGCCACCGGGCTGCGGGCGGGGCTGCCGCCGACGGTGGCCGTAGCGGGCAACTTCCTCGACGGCATCGGGGTGCCGGCGTGCATCGCGGCCGCAGATCGTGCGGTGGCGGCCGTGATCAGTGCCACCCCGGCGCCCTAGAGCACTTTCGGGCGGGTCATGGCAGCATATGGGCCATGGCGCACCTCGATTTTGACAAGCTGAATTCCACCATCCGCTACGTGATGTTCTCGGTGTTCTCGGTTCGTCCCGGGGTGCTCGACGAGGGCCCCGGCACCCGCGGCGAGGCGGCAGATCAGGCGGCGACCTTCTTGAAGCAGCAGGAAGAGCGCGGCGTGGTGATACGCGGCATCTACGACGTCGCCGGCCTGCGCGCCGACGCCGACTTCATGATCTGGAGCCACGCCGAACGCATCGAGGATCTGCAGGCCACCTACGCCGGCTTCCGGCGCACCGCGTTGGGCCGGGCCTGCACACCGGTGTGGAGCAACGTGGGACTGCACCGGCCCGCCGAATTCAACAAGAGCCACGTCCCGGCATTCATCGCCGGCGAGCCCGCAGGCGCCTACATCTGCGTCTATCCGTTCGTGCGGTCACATGAGTGGTACGTGCTGCCCGAGGAGGACCGTCGCCGGATGCTCGCCGAGCACGGGATGGCCGCCCGCCCGTACAAGGACGTCCGGGCCAACACCGTGCCGGCCTTCGCGCTCGGTGACTACGAGTGGCTGCTGGCGTTCGAGGCACCCGAACTCGCCCAGATCGTCGATCTGATGCGCGACCTGCGCAACACCGAGGCTCGCCTGCACGCCCGGGAGGAGATCCCGTTCTTCTCCGGTCCCCGGGTCGAGGTCGAGCAGTTGGTCGCCTCACTGCCATGACGGGAAGCGCCGATGCCGAGCGCTTCGAGGAGATCTACCGCACCGATCTGACCGCCAGGGGATTGCCCGCGGCGACCCCCTGGGACATCGGCGGAGCGCAACCCGCGGTGCGACGACTGGTGGCGTTGGGCGCGATCCGGGGTGCGGTGCTCGATCCCGGCACCGGACCGGGACACCACGCGATCCACTTCGCCCAGAATGGTTGCACCGCAACCGGTGTCGACGTGTCGGAGACGGCCATCGAACGCGCCCAGGACAACGCGCGCGCCGCCGGGGTGTCGGTGGACTTCCGTGTCGGCGACGCCAAATCCCTAGACGGCTTCACCGACCGCTTCGACACCGTCGTCGACACCGCCTTCTACAACACCTTCGGCGGCGAGGCCCAGCATCACTACCTGCGGGCGCTGCACCGGGCCACCAGGCCCGGGGCCCGGCTGTTCATGGTGGAGGCCGCTGACTACAACATCAACGGGTTCTTCATGCCTCCGGCCATGTCGAGCGAGGAGCTGCGATCGGGGTTGCCGGCCGGTGGCTGGCGGATCGACTATCTGGGACCGACCAGCTACCTGGTGAACGTCAGCGCCGCCGGATTCGCCGCGCAAGTCGAGCAGAACCCGGCCGCGCCGCCGCGGATCCAGGCGATCGCGCAGCGGCTGGCGGTCATCGAGCCGCTGCTGGACGGGCAGCTGGTACACGCCCCGTTCTGGGAGATCCACGCCACCCGAGTGGACTGAGCTCAGTCCGCCGGCGTCAGCCGCAGACAAATGCTGTTGATGCAGTACCGCTGGTCGGTTGGGGTGGGGTAGCCCTCACCTTCGAACACATGCCCCAGGTGGCTGTGGCAGGACGCGCACAGCACCTCGGTGCGACGCATCCCCAAGGAGTCGTCGGAGCGCAGGATCACCGCGTCGGAGTCGGCCGGGTCGAAGAACGACGGCCATCCGCAGTGCGAGTGGAATTTCTCTGTGCTGCGGAACAATTCGGCACCGCACGCCCGGCATTCGTAGACACCGTCGGCGGTGGTGTCGGTGTATTCGCCGGTGTGCGGCGGTTCGGTACCGGCCCGGCGCAGCACCGCGAACTCTTCGGGGGTGAGCTTTTGGCGCCACTCGTCGTCGGTGAGGGTCACCTTGGGAGAGGTCATGCCTCCACGCTAGCCCGCTTCGGCTCGGCCGTCAGCCACGCCGGATCGATCCCGTCGTCGAGGCGGCCGGCTTCCCGGGCGTCCAGGTAGCGGTAGCACAGCACCGCGCAGATCACGATCAGCAGCAGGGACCAGCCGTAGGTGATCTTGAGGTAGTCCAGCGGCCGGCCCACGTTCATCCACCGGAAGATCAGCCACTTGTCCAGGGTCATGAACCCGTAGATGCCCAACCAGGCCGGCCAGTTCCGCAGCACCGAGTTCGGCAGCACCACCGTCATCAGGAACGGGAACAGCACGATCGAGTAGTAGCCCTGGCCCAGCGACAGAACCAGGAACGAGGTCGTCAGCAGTACACCCGTGGAGGTGAGCATCCAGAAGCGCGGGTCGCGGGTGCGGTAGTAGCGGTAGAGCAGCCATAGGCTGACCGCGGCGATCAGGGTGAACGCCACCCGCATGAACAGGATCAGCCCCGAGGGCAGCCCGAAGAACACTCCGTTGCCCAGGATCGAGGAGTTGAAGTAGTCGCGGGTGCCCATGATGTAGGGGACCGTCTGGGTGAAGTAGCTGGTCGGGTCGCTGGCCAGCGGGAACGCCACCAGGTTGAACAGCACCGGCACCGCGATCGCCCCGACGAACGGTCGCCACTGCCTGCTCAGCAGCGGCAACAGCAGCAGTGGCGCCAGCACCGGTTTGACCACCAGCGTCAGTCCGATCGCCACACCGGCCCACCACTGGCGGCTGTTCCGCCCGTCCAGCAGCCAGCGCAGGTACAGCACCTCGGCCAGCAGGATGACGCCGTTGATGTTGGTGAACACCAAGGTGCTGCTCACGCTCTCGGTGAGGAACATGGCCGCGAGCAGGGCCGGCGCGGCCACCGAGGTCAGCCCGAAGCCGAACATCCGCAGCAGCAGGTAGGCGGCGATCACGATCGCGATCGTGTTGGTGGCGACGAACGTGTACCGCGACAGGGTCTCGGGCAGATACCCGAACGGCGACATCAGCAGGGTGCCGCCCGGCGAGTACAGGTAGTGCGGGTCGACGTAGTCGAAATGCTCGTTGTAGATGTCCAGGCCGTGCCGGAAGTTCAGCACCGCCCGGTACACCGGCTTGAAGTCGTCGGTGATGTTTCCGTTCAGCGGCAGCACCACGGCACGATGGATCAGCGACATGATGGCCACCGGCCACAGCACCGAACGCAGCACCGTCGCGGCGCTCGGGGCACTGGTGGGCGGCCGGAATGCGGCCAGGAGGGCGGTGCGGATGGAGTCGGCTGCCGTCACCAGCGCACCGTACACCGAGGCCGGCTCAGGCCGGGCAGTAGACGTCGGTGTCGGGGAGTTTTCCGCTCTCGAGATAGCCGATCAGCGGCGGCAGTGTGCACGACGAATACACCGCGGCCCCGTGCCCGATGCCCTGCCACATCACCCGCTTGCTGGCCGACCCGGCGTTGATGACTGCTGCTGCGGTGGCCGCCACGCCCTCCTCGCCGACTATCGGGTCGTTCTGCACACCGAGCAGCAGCACGTCAATCTTGAGCTCCTTCGGCGGCTCCGGGGTGCTGCTGCTGGGCCAGCTCAGGCACTGCGCCATGTCCAGGGCGCCGACGGTGCCGAACTGTGGGTAGAGCTTGCCCCAGCCGACCACGAGTTCGCGGACCCGATCCGGGGTGGGCCGGTTGAGGGCGTCGGCGCAGGAGTTGATGAAGTGGCCGTCACTGCCGACGGTGCCCTGGGCGCGGTTGATCAGGTTGTTCAGCAGATTGGGGTCGCCGGAATTCGCCGTCGCCAGCGCCCTGGCCAGTTCGTTGGTGGTGTTGACCCGGTCTCCGGTGGGATAGCCCAGCGCGATGATGATCGCGTTGGTGACCGCGGCCACCGAGGCCCCGCCCGGGCCGTGCCCGGAACGCGCGGAGTTCAAGACCCCGTCGACGACGCCCTTGGGGTCGGGTGCCAGCGGGCAGTTGATCGCGATGCACTGCGCGACGAAGGCCTCGAAGGCTGCTTCCTGTCCCTTGATCCGCTCCTCGGCCGCGGATTCGGCGGCCACGCCGAGCGGGATGGGGGAGTCGAGCGCCAGTCGGGCCACCTTGCCGGGATGGGATCCGGCGTAGGCCAGCGCGACCTGGGCGCCGTTGCCGATACCCAGCAGGGCCAGCGCGGGAACATCCCAGATGCTGCGCAGCCGCTCCAGATCGGTGGCGGCGTGGGTGTTGTCATAGGACGACTCGCCGGGCGAGATGGCGTCGGTGCAGTCGGTGGTGGCCTCCATCGTGACGGTGCCCAGGTTGGCGACCGGGTCGTCACCGGGGGAGAACTGCGATTGGTTCCACATCTCGTCTCGCTGGGCCCGATCGCGGCAGTCGACCGCGCTCGACATCCCGGTGCCCCGGCGGTCCACGGCAACGATCGGGTGGCTCTTGAGCACGTCGGCGCCGGCCCGGGCCAGCCAGGCCGGCAGCTGCAGCGACGACGGCATGTCCCAGCCGGTGGTGAACACCACGGGGCCCGCATCGGCGGGGGTCTGCACGGAGCGGGCGCGCACCACGCCGATGCTGATCGCCGAGGAACCGCCGCCGAGCGGGTCCACGTCGGCGTCATAGCTGGAGCAGTCCAGCCGTACCCCCGGGGTGGCGGGCACTGCGGCGTCGCCGAACAGCCGTGCTGTGCAGTCATGCCAGCCCAGGTCGTTCTTGGGCACCTCGATCGGGGGTGGCCCGGCATGCTCAGAGGTGGATTCGGGCTGTCCCTGCGGCCCCGCACCGGAGTTGGTGGCGAATCGCGGGTCCGCCGCCAGGCCGGGCGCGCAGCCCGCCAGCATGGTGGCCACCGTGAGCACGATCGTGGCGAACCCGGGGTGCCGACTCATGACAGTCACCTTATAGGCGGGTGCTTTTGACGTAGCGGCCGTAGAGGTAGCCGGATGCGTCGCTGAGCAGATGTGCACAGCGCATCGGGGTGGCCTGTTCGCCGGCGCCGGTGGCGATGCGACGGGCCAGGCCCCCGACCAGGTACGGCGCCACCGTCAGGCACAGCTCGTCGAGCAGATCGCCTTCGATGAAGGAATCCAGCAGGGTCGGGCCGCCCTCGGTGAGGATCCGGTGCTGGCCGCGGGCGGCCAGCGCGGCCAGCACCGCGGCCACATCGATCCGGTCGGGGGCGTTGCCCGAGCAGTCCAGGACCTCGGCCCGCCCGGCCAACCGCCGCCGGGTGTCGTCGGCGGCCGTCGCGCTGGTCAGCACCAGGGGTGTCAGCTCGGTCTCGGTGAAGACCCGCAGGTCCCGGTCCAGGCGTCCGGATCCGGAGACGATCGCCAGCCGGGGAACCTCGGACTGTCCGCGGTCGCGGCGGCGCTGGCGCTCGGCGACGTTGAGATGGGCACCGCCGTAGTTCTCGAGCCGGATGGTGCCCGCACCGACAACGATGATGTCGGCGAGTGCACGCAGCAGCGTGAACACCGTGCGGTCGCCCGGCCCGGCCAGGCCGCCGGAGGTACCCGACATGGTCGCACCGCCGTCGATGCTGCTGATGAAGTTGGCTCGCACCCACAGACGCGCCTGGTCGCCTTCGGGGTAGGCGTAGAGCCTGGCCAGCTCTTTGTCGTCGACGGGCGCCGTGGCGCCCAACAGCGTGAAACCCGGATCTGCGCTGAGGTCGGACATGACCTCGATTGCACCATGTGGCTACAGTTCCTGCGTGCCCAATCCAGCTGTCGAGTCGATCGCCCATCTGGTGGACCGGCATCCGGCGGTCTCCCCGGAGCGGTTGATCGCGCAGCTCAAACCGCCGCCGACGTTCTCGGGGGCCAGCTTCTCCAGCTACCGGCCCGACCCGGTGCAGCCCACCCAGGCGGCGGCGGTGACATCCTGCACGGGGTTCTGCGTCCAGGCGCTGACGCGGCGGGCCGGGCGGCGCAAGCTCCTCGGCAAGCGTGAGGTGCTCCCTGGGGTCGGGCTCTACCTGGACGGCGGGTTCGGGGTCGGTAAGACCCACCTGTTGGCCTCGATCTATCGCCAGATCACCGATGCCGCCGACGGCGGCGCGGGGCACAAGACGGCGTTCGCGACGTTCATGGAGCTGACCCAGCTGGCCGGGGTGTTCGGTTTCACCGAGTGCATCGAGTTGCTCGGCGACTACACCGTGGTGTGCATCGACGAATTCGAGCTCGACGACCCGGGTAACACCACCCTCGTTTCGCGCCTGCTGTCGGAACTGGTGGCGCGGGGTGTTTCGATTGCCGCCACGTCGAACACCCTGCCCGATCAGCTCGGCGAGGGGCGTTTCGCGGTCCAGGACTTCCTTCGTGAGATCAGTGCGCTCTCAAGCATTTTCACCCCGGTTCGGGTCGACGGACCGGACTATCGACACCGGGACCTGCCGCCGGCGCCCGAACCACCGTCGGCGCAGCAGGTCTCAGAGCGCGCCGCGGCCACGCCAGGGTCGACCCTGGACGATTTCGACGCGCTGTGCGCGCACCTGGCCACCATGCACCCGTCGCGATACCTGACCCTGATCGAGGGCGTCACGGGCGTGTTTCTCACCGGGGCCCACCCCATCGACGATCAGAACGTGGCGCTGCGGTTGGTGGCGCTCACCGACCGGCTCTACGACGCCGGCACCCCGGTGGTGGCCTCCGGGGCCAAGCTGGACGACATCTTCAGCGCGGAGATGCTGGCCGGCGGCTACCGCAAGAAGTACCTGCGGGCCACCTCGCGGCTGTTGGCGTTGAGCAGCGCCGGTTAGCCCAGATTCCACTGCGCCAGGCGCAGGCCGGTGTTCCGCGAGAGCATCGTGACGTGGGTGACCAGGCCGCGGTAGACGTCCCAGTAGACCCCGCCGGTGACGGTGGAGCCCGCCGGCGCGTTAGTGAGCAGCGCGTCGAGGGTGGTCGGGTCGTCGGTGTGCTTGGACACGTAGGCATCGCCGCCGGGTGTGACGCCGTTGAAGGTCGTCGAGGCCGCCATGATGTACGAGTTGGGCACCGAGATCGGGTGGACGGTCACGTTCGCCCGCCAGGGGCCGCCCTGATTGCGCCAGCGCGGCGATCCGTTCTCGCCCCAGCCCGGCGGGATCTCGCTGGGCACCACGTCGTGCACGGTCACGTCGGCGACGATCGGGCCGAAGGCCTCGTCCTTGTACTGGATGCGCAGCGTGTCGCCGAGGCGGCCGATCGGAGCCTCCGGGTTGGTGGTCGGCGTGGCGTATCCGGCGGCCGGCGCCGTGAGGGCGGCCAACGCGGTGGCGACGGAAGTGATCAGGGCCAGAATCCAGCGATGCATCATGTCCTTCTTCGTTTTCTTTTGGGCATCTTGGCACATCGCGCTCGCGGGTGCACCAGCCTCGGCCAGGCCGGTCAGGTCGCGGGATCGGTCTTGGCGCCGGCCCGGCTCGTGGTGATCGACTCCAGCACGTGCGCCAGGTCGGACTCGGCCCTGTCCCGGTCGACGCCCGCGCGATGCAACGGCCCGGTGTCGTCCTCGCACTCCAGCAGCGCCAGCAACAGGTGCTCGGTGCCGATGTAGTTGTGGCCGAGGCGAAGTGCGGTGCGGAAGGTCAACTCCAGGGCCTTGCGGGCCGGGCCGCTGAACGGAATCAGGGCGGGGGATTCGGCGCCGCCGGGAGGCAGGGTAACGGCTGCGGCGAGGGCGGCGGAGTCGACGTGCTGGGCGGACAGAAGTGCGGTGGCCAGTGCGCCGGGATCGTCCAGCAGGCCCAGCAGCAGATGCTCAGGGGTGATCTCGGCGTTGCGGGCTCGGTGGGCGGCATTCTGGGCCGCCACCACCGCATTGCGTGCCCGTGGTGTGAAGCGGGCGAAGCCCTGCTCGGTGTCGGTGGCCTCGGCGCGCGGGACGAAGCGCTTCTGGGCGGCCTGCTTGGTGACGCCCATGCATCTGCCGATATCGGTCCAGGACGCCCCGGAGTGCCGGGCGTGGTCGACGAAGTGCCCGATCAGATGATCGGCGACCTCGCCGAGATGCTCGGCGGCCAGCACCGCGTCGGTCAACTGCTCGAGGGGGTTGTCGTGCACGCCGGTGATGGCGGTGATTAGGTCGTCGAGGCGAACGGAGGGGGTGAGGGGAGTCGGACCGACCATATCGTCAACCATAAGTTGACGACCGAGTGTCGTCAACCGTCGATTGACGATCCGCGTTCGTGCGCGGTCAGTGGTTGGACAGCGTCCATTCCCCGAAGTCCTCGGCGAATCCGGACGACGGCAGGTACTTGACCTTGGTCGGGCTGACACCGTGCGGCAGCGCGAAAACCACGCAGCCGGTCGCGGACTCGCCCGGGTTCAGGCGGAACATGCCGGAGTCGAAATTCTTGCATTCGCTGACGTTTTTCAGGTCCGGCACGTGAGTGCTGCCGTCGGAGGCCGACAGCGAGACGTTGATGTTGACGTCACCGTCGATGACGACCGTTCCCGGATCGGCGATCTTGAGCTTGGTCGCGATGTAGGTGACGCCGGGGTCGCCGGGGCCGGGTGTGACGGTGGCCGGGTTGATGATCTCCTCCAGGGTGACCGCGATCGTGCTGCCGTCGGCGCGGGTCAGGGTCAGGGTGTCGCCGATGTGCCCGGCAGGTTTCGCCGCGGCGGTGCTGGACCCGGTTGAGCTGGGGGAGGCGGTCGACGTCGTCTGGCCCGCCGACTCGGCGTGACCCGAACACCCCGCCGACCAACCGGCGGACAGCAGGGCCAATACCGACAGGGTTACGGCGGGTCGATTCATGGGGGCTCACCTTTCGCCACTAGTCAGCTATGTGCACTTGGTTCCCCAATTGTGCTGCCTGGCCGTCCGTCGGCTCGGCTCGGCCCCCGGTTCGGCCGGAGAGGGGCGAATTTTCACTTTGCGAGGCGTGATCTTCCCGATGACGGACTCACAGGTGCCGCTGACAGAGCCGCGGGGGCTGAATCACGGCGGTGTTGATGGCTGTTGCCGCGCCGCATCGCACATGGCCCGGTGGACTGCTTCGCCGACCAGCACGCCGAGCGGGTTACCGATATTCGGGGATACCCACGGACCGCACGCGTGGCCGTCGTCAACGAGGGCGGGCGTCTGCGGCGACGGGCCGGGGTCCGCGCCGGCGGTGCCGCAGCTTCCGATGATGCACGCAACGATGCCGGCCCCAATGCCTCCGGCGAGGCGGCGGCGGTGGTGCGGGCGTGTCACGATTGGTCCTCGGGATCGCCACTCAGTCGGTCCAGCTCAGCGGCCAGTAGGCAGGCGACGGCGGCGAGGTTTCGCAACACTTTTGGATCGCCCGTTTTGATGAGGGAGCCGCGGTCTCGTCGCCCGTCGATATTGATTCCGGCGTCGTGGGTGACGGTGCGGTCGGTGCCGTGGTGTTCCCACAGTTCACCGATGACGCGACCCGACACGATCGCGGTGATCACGCCACACCAGCCGCGAGCGGGGTCGGCGTCGGCGGGGTCGGGTGCTGGGGTGCGGAGGAAGCTGACACCGGTACTCATGGCCGCACCATAACGTCGCGGTCCGACGGGTTGGCGATTCGTCCGGAGGGCGTTTGGCGCTGGCGCCGATACCGCCGGGTCAGGTCCGGCACCTTGGTGCCGCCGTTGAGGCGGGGCGACCTGGTACTGCTGTGGTGCGCGGTACTGGGATTGAACCAGCGACCTCTTCCGTGTCAGGGAAGCGCTCTCCCGCTGAGCTAACCGCGCTTAGAGCTAAGGAACGGAGGTGGAGACGGGAATCGAACCCGTGTGCACGGCTTTGCAGGCCGTTGCCTCACCACTCGGCCACTCCACCGCAAGGGGTTGATGCCACTTGACACCCTCGAGCGGATGACGGGATTCGAACCCGCGACCCTCACCTTGGCAAGGTGATGCGCTACCAACTGCGCTACATCCGCGTGCCTCGGGCGAGATCGTCGCCCGGTGCGATGCAGAACATTAGTCCACTCATGTGAGACAACACAACTTGGCCTGTCAGATCGGCGAGTCGCGCGAAAATTGGCCTGTGCATTGAGGCTACGGGGAACCGGCGTGCTAGTGTTCCTCCTCGTTCATCCGGTCTCGTAGCTCAGGGGGAGAGCGTCCGCCTCACACGCGGAAGGTCGCTGGTTCGATCCCAGCCGGGACCACTGAAAACCACCTCACGGCAGGTGGTTTTTCTGTCTCAGGCCGCATGGCCCGGCCCCGGATGTGCCGCCAGGGTGTCAGGCGATCATCGGGTCGATCGCAGACCGGGGCACCAGCACGTGTAGACCCCCGGCCGAGGCGGGCAACACCACACCCTGGTCGAAAAAGAAGATCACCCCGTCGTTTACCACTGCGAAATTCTGATAGTTGGCGGGGTCGTACAGCGCCGTCTGCGCGAACGGCAACGGTGGTGGCGCCGTGGTGGACGTGGTCGCGGTCGACTGTTCGGGTTGTGTGGGCGGCGGTGCCAGCTGCTGCTGCAGTTCAGCCTGGACGATCGGCGCGACGGTCTTCAGCGGATCGTCCGCCTGCCACAACGGCGTACGTTCCTTGTCGTCCGGTGCGGCGGCGTAGGTGATCGCCTTGCGGTAGGTCTGGTCCCAGTTGAACGCCTTGTACGTCGTCTGCGGCTGCGCCCCGCCGACATTTTGGTCCACCTTGAACACCACCGCTTGCGTGCCGCGTGGGGGGATCGACGAGGTGTATTCCGTCGGCTTGATGCTCAACTCGTACGGCGTGCTGCGAGGCGCGCCGGACTTGGCCGAGTTGAGGAACGCGTCGCGTGTCTGGGCGATGTACTCGGCGATCGGCTTCTGGTCGGGGTAGTTCAGCGGCATGCTGATATCGACGGTGTACCCGGGGTCCGAGAGCTGGATCTCACACGTGCGGCCGGTATTGCCGCCTTGGAGCTCGGCGCAGTAATCCTTTGGGGCCGCCACAGCCACGTCGGGGCAACCGATCATGGCGGCAGCCGCCACGGCCACGGCCAGGCTGAAAGACCGCATAGTTGATACCTCCTAGCAAAGGCGGCAACGCGCCGCGACCAAAGATTAACGTGCGGTCACCCCACTGCTCGGCCTCGCGCAAGGTTGAGGCGCAACTGGCGACCGATGTCATGGCCCATTGGAGGATTCCCAGGGATCGGCCCCGCCGCCGGCCCGGACGCTCGCATCGTCTGCCAGCGCCGCTGCGGCCAGTGCGAGTATCGAAATAGCCCTCGTGCCAACAACCTTGACGCATCGCGTCATCTGAGGAGCCGTCAAATATTGTCGCCAAGTGGAGTGCCGGGGAATCCAGTGACCGGCGGCACCCTTGTTGCGCGGCAGCGGTGGCCTCTCTGCCCTGCTCACCCAGCTCGCGCCCTGCGATCTGCGGATGCCGGATTCGCGCTCCATTTCCGGAAGATCCGCCAAATCGCCTTGCATTCACCATGACTCGTTGATCGCCGGGTGTGACCGACGTCGATCCGAAGTCCACCAACCCAATACGGGACACCGCTTTCGCGTGCCGTCCGTCGAGGCGGTACTGCTTCCGTCGACGTTGGCCGCGTATTCGGGTACCCCTACCGATCGGTCGGCCACGCGACCTTCGGAGTGTGAATGGGTTGCGAGATTGAGCACTATGCCCGCGATGCCGGGCGTGGTTCCGGAGAAGCCTTCTTATCCTATCGTTGAGACCACAAATTTAACGGGTCCGTAAACCGAAAATATCCTGGACGTTATTTTCCTTCAAATCATCCTGACGTCGACAGTCAGGTGATTCTGGACAGCGCCCACAATTCCGTGTCTTGTGCCGGGCAAGTCTTCTTATCCTGTCGGTGGCCCCCGATTTTAACGGAACCGTAAACTGAAAATATCCTGTTGGTTATTTATTAGGATCCTACTTCGATGGTTTCGGGTCGTCGGTCTTGAAAAGGGCAGTAAGGCAAGACATTTCATCTGCCTTAAGGTGGCGTGACGGGCCGCAATCTACCCGGCGAGAACGCGTGTGAAGAATATATTGAGAAACACCTTGAATGATCTAGATCATAGACTTACGATCCCGTTTGGAATATCTTCCATTGCTCGCGCAGAACATTGCTTGGTACGGCACCTCGGGGGGCCGCTCAAAGCGGTCCAGAAAATATTCTTCGCAGGGAAGGTTAGGGCTATGGCTCGTCAGCGCTCCATGAAGCGGAATCAGCAATCACGCAAGGTTGAGGCGCGTCGTCGTGCGATCGGCCTTACCGGCACGGCCGGGGCATTTCTGGCTTTCGGAATGGCCCCGATGGTCACCGCACCCATGGCGCGCGCCGATGACTTCGGCTTTCTGGACAACCTCCTCGAGCCCCTCATCAGCCCACTGTCCAGCGTTGACCCGGCGCTGGGCACCCAGGCGTCTGACTGGTTGACCGGTCTGGACGCCGCGTTGAATGGGGCATCCAGCGGTACCGCGCCCGCAACCGACTGGGCGCAATGGTGGGACACCAACATCTATCAGCCGGGCTATGTCTGGGACCAGGACTGGATTAACGGCACGACGTTCCTGGGCAACCTGACCGTGCAGTTCGACAACTTCGTCAACACGGTCTGGAGCACCTTCGGTGGCGCAGGCATGCTGATCGGCAACGGCGCGGACGGCATCTGGGGCGGAACCTTAGCCGAGGCCGCGGGTCAGGCCGGCGGCTTGTGGTTCGGCGATGGTGGGGCCGGCGCCACCGCTGCCGACGGTAACGGCGGCGCCGGGGGGCTCGCCTATGAAGGCAACGGCGGCGCTGGTGGTGCCGGCGCCGACGGCGGCGGCGGCGGTGCCGGCGGCGACACCGGCTACGGCATCGGCGGCCTCGGTGGCGCAGGAGGGACGGGCGTTGCCGGTGACACCGGTGGCGTCGGCGGTGATGGTGGTAAGGCGACAGGCTGGTTCTTCGGTATCGGCGGCGACGGCGGCGCCGGTGGAACCGGCGGGCAGGGCGTGGCCGGGACCGACGGCGCAGCTGGGCTCACCAACGGCGACATCACCGGCACCGGCGGTGATGGCACCGACGGACTCACCGGCGGCAATGGCGCGATCGGCGGTCATGGCGGTGACGGCGCGACCTTCCTTGGCGACGGCGGCAGGGGAGGCGTAGGTGGCAGCGGCGGCCAGGGCGGCACCGGCGGTAGCGGTGGCAGCGGCGCCATCGTGCCGGTGAATGTCCTAGACCCCGCGGGCACCGGGCTAGGTGGCAACGGCGGCGACGGCGGCAAGGGCGGTGCTGCCGCGGCCGGTGGCGCCGGTGGCGCCGGCGGCTCCGCAGGTAGCGCGGGCGCAGGGGGCGGAGACGGCAGCGGCGGCCAGGGCGGCACCGGCGGCACCGGCGGTGCCGGCGGCAGCGGCGTCACTCCGACCGGCAACCAGCTCGTGGCCGGGACCGGCGGCAACGGCGGTAACGGCGGCAAGGGCGGTGTCGGCATCGGTGGTACCGGAGGCGGGGTGGGCGGCACCGGCGGTACCGGCGGCCAGGGCGGCGACGGCCAGGACGCAGCCGCGGTGATGGGGCTCTACGCCGGGCAGTCGGGCGGCACCGGCGGAACCGGTGGTCACGGCGGCGTCGGCACCGACGGTGGAGCGTTCGGTGCCGGCGGCGATGGCGGCGGCGGCGGCACCGGGGCCAGCATCGGGGCCGGCGCGACCGGCGGTGCCGGCGGGGGCGGCGGCAACGGTGCCGCGGCCAGCGCTACCGGGCCCGGCTACGGCGGCGGGGGCGGCGGAGGGGGCGGCGGCGCTCTGGTCGGGGCGGTCACCGGCGGTAGCGCCATCAACGACACCGCGACCGGCGGTGCCGGTGGAGCCGGCGGGGCCGGCACCACCACCGCCACCGGCGGAGCGGGCGGCACCGGAGGCCAGGGTCTTGCTTTCGCAACCACCGACGGCACCGTCGTCAACAGCCACGCCACTGGCGGGGCCGGCGGTAACGGCGGTACCGGTGGCGGCACCGGCGGGGCCGGTGGTTACGCCGGCGTCGGCGCCACCGATTCCGGCACAACCAATGGCGGCGCCGCTACTGGCGGAGCCGGCGCGGCCGGTACCACCGGCGGCACGAGCGGGGCCGGCGGCGGGGCCAGGGTTGAGGCCAGCGGTTCAGGCAGCACCGCCAGTGGCACGGCTACCGGCGGTGCAGGAGCGGTCGGTAGCAACGGCGGAACCGGCGGCGCAGGCGGAAAGGCCACCGTGTGGGGAGGCTACAACGACACTTCGGGTAGCTCCGCGTCCGGTGACGCGGTCGGCGGGGCCGGCGGAACCGCCACCGGCACCGGCAGCACCGGTGGCGACGGTGGTAGCGGGTGGGTGGTTTCCTCAACGGGATACGGTCACAACACCGCCACCGCGACCGGCACCGGCACCGGAGGGGCCGGCGGGGCCGGTAGCAACGGCGGTCACGGCGGCGCCGGCGGCGCCGGCATCGTCGGCGCCGGTGCCGGCGGCGCACCCAGTGGCGGCATCGCCACTAATGGCATCGGCACCGGCGGAGCCGGCGGCAACGGCTACGACGGCGGCACCGGTGGCAACGGCGGTACGGGCTTCTTCATCGGCCAGTACGGCGCCACGGCTGACGGCGGCACGGCCATCGGCGGTGCCGGCGGCAACAGCGGCACCGGCCTCGGCGCAGGTAAGGGCGGCAATGGTGGCTACGGTTACCTGGATTCCGCGATCAGCACTTCCGGCGGCAGCTCCATCGGCGGTGCCGGCGGTGCGGGCGGCAACGGTGGTACCGGCGGCGCCCTCGGCGGGGCCGGCGGAGGTGGCGGCAACGCGGAGATGTGGTTGGGCACCGACAACGTCTCCACCGCTGGGGCAGGCGGAAACGGCGGGGCCGGCGGGGCCGGTGCCGGCCACGATGGTGGCGCCGGTGGGTCCGGCGGTAACTCGAGCATCAACGGCTATGGCCCGCTCAACTCTGTTACCGACACCAACGCCACCGGCGGGGCCGGCGGGGCCGGCGCTGCCGGCGACGCCACCTCAGCCGGTGGTGAAGGCGGGGTCGGCGGCCAGGCCAATGTTGTCGACACCGGCGGCGCCACTATCACAGGCAGTGGCGCAACCGGTGGTGAAGGCGGGGCCGGCGGCGCCCATGGCGGCACCAGCGGAACAGGCGGCGCTGCTGACATCAACTCCTCCAACGGAGCCGGCATCAGCGACACCACTGTCAAGGGCGGTACCGGGGGCGTCGGCACCAATGGCGGTACGGGCGGGACCGGTGGCGCCGGCATCGTCGCGGGAACCGGCACCGGGAGCAGCATCACCGGCACCGCCACCGGTGGTACCGGCGGAGTCGGCGACGCCGGCACCGGCGGGACCGGCGGTAGTGGTCAACTGATCGTTGACAGCGCCGGCGGCACGGTCGGAGGCGGCCACGCGGCCGTCGGGATCGGCGGTGACGGCGGCAAGGGCACCGCGGGCGGTACCGGCGGCAACGGTTCGTGGGGTGAGATCGAGGCCGACGGTACCGGCGGCGTGTCGTACGGCACCTCCACCGGTGGCAGCGGCGGAGACGCTGTCGGCATCGGCAGTGTCGGCGGCAATGGTGGCAGCTCGGATATCGAAAGCGCCAAGACGACGCAATTCTTCGACAACCCGACTGCGGGCGGTCCCGGCGGTACGGCCAGCGGTACGTCGACTGGCGGCGACGGCGGTGCTGCCGGCGGAGGTGGCCACGGCGGTGCCGGCGGCAAGGCGAGTATCGGCGCCGGTGGGGCCAACGCCGTCGCCAGTGGCACGGCTCAGGGCGGCACCGGCGGTGCTGGTACCAATGGCGGCCAGGGCGGCGCCGCGGGCTGGAGCCGGGTTGACGCTCTGGGCGCTAACAGCACGGCTACCGGCAACACCGCCATCGGCGGTGACGGCGGCGCCGGCGACACCCAAGGCGTTGGCGGTAACGGCGCTGACGGCAATGTCGCGGCCGGCCTCAACAGCACCGGGACGCCCGCTGATCACCCGTCGGTGACCAACTCCAGCGGCACCGGCGGGGACGGCGGCAAGGGGACCGGTATTGGTCACACCGGCGGCAACGGCACCGAGGGCGACGTCTACGCCCAGAACACCCAGCAGGTGACCGGAGTGACCGCCGTCGGCCCGAACGGGGCGGACAGCCCGTAGAACAGGGGATGTTGCCCCGGCCCGGCCGCCGTGGCGGTGCCGGGCCGGGGCTTCACCCTGACGGCCTCACACGACTCGCAGCTCGGCTGGAATCTTCCGCGGATCGCGCCAGAACGCCTCGTTGGCAAAACGATTGAACAGATCCGGCAGCAGCAACGTGTCGCGCGATTCGGCCTTGACGGTGTGCGCCACCGTGGGTAGCCGCCACCACCTTGGCCGACAAGTTGGCGTCGTTCAAGACCGAAGCGCACCTCACGTGCAGCTTCGCCTAACTATGGCCGGCCGCGCTCAGACCATCTCGGGCACGTTCAAATGTGCTATCGCCAGGTCGAATTCGGCGACCTCCAGTATTTCGGCGGCGGCGTCGTTGACGGCCCTGGCCCAGATCGCCTGTTCGCCGGCCCGGCTGGCCACCATCGCGGCCCGGTCGTCGAAGCTGACCGACGACACGGCCCGGCCCGAAGACCGGTCCACCATCAAGGTGGTGCTGCAGAATCCGCGGAGGTCCTCCAGTTCGGGCATGAGTGCCAGCTTGTAAGTGTCGATCATCCGCTCGCACCGGGCCGGGTCGGTCCGCAGCCAGGTGACCCGTACGCCCGCGTGGCGGCGGGACCGGTGATCGCGGCGTACCGCGGTGATCTCCCAGCGGGTGATCTCGGCGGTGGCGTGGAAGATCTCGGTGGCGCGGTCGCACAGCTGCTGGGCGCCGGCCTCACTGGCACGCAGGGTGTCTTCGTCCAGCCACGAGGAGGTGATGATGCACCGGCCGGCGTCGCGGTCGACCAGCATGGACATGCCGGCGCAGCCGTCGGTGTCGGCCAGGGTCGGCATCACCACGCCGCGGACGTGGGTGATTCCCTCGTCGATAAAGGACGGATGGGCGTGAATAGAGGTAGCGCGCGCGAACATATCGGCCTCCGGGTGATCGGGGCGACGCCCGGCGGCGCCGCCGGTCTCTTCCACCATGCTCCGTCGGCGGCGCGGGGACAACCCCTATTCGCCTGGCTACTCGCTGACAGGATCCGGTTCGGGTCGGTGTTGCGCCTCCAGCTCGGCGATCCGGGCACCGACGCGTCCGCGCAGCGCGATGGTGCCGATGACACCGCCGAGCACGGCGATCAACAACGCGACCCAGGAGAACCGGGACAGCCAGTGCTCGGCGGCCACACCGGCGTAATACACCAGGGCGGTGGTGCCACCGGCCCAGCAGATCGCGCCGGTCACGTTGGCGACCAGGAACCGCGGGTAGTGCATTTTCAACGCCCCGGCCAGCGGTCCGGCCAGGATGCGTAGCAGGGCGATGAACCGGCCGAAGAAGACCGCACTGGTGCCCCAGCGGGCAAACAATCCCTCTGCGTAGGCGACGTGACCGGGACCGAAATGGCGCGGGAACCGCTGGCCCAGGCGATCGAAGAGTGGCATGCCGAATCGTCGCCCGATCGAATACCCGATCGAGTCGCCGATCACCGCGCCGATGATCGCCGCGGCCGCGACCCCGGCCGGGTCGACTGCCAGGTCATGCCGCGACGACAGCAGCGCGGCCCCGACCAACATGACCTCGCCGGGCAGCGGGACGCCCAGGCTCTCGATGCCGATCACCCCGCCGACCAGCAGATAGACCAGCACGGGCGGGATCGACAGGAGCAGTGCATCCACCGGCATGCGGCCAAGCATGCCTGACGGCGGACGAAATCGCCCATCGACGCCGTCGCAACCCGAATAGGCGTCACCTTGTAGCGTTATGCCGGCGAATGCCCACGTGGTGGTGAGTGAATCGAGGAGCGGCAGTGGAGTTCAACCTGGCCCAGGTGTTCTCGGCGGTGGCGGCGGCAATCCCGGACCGGGATTGCGTCGTCTTCGGTGACCGACGGTTCAGCTACCGCCAGATCGAGGATCGATCGCGCCGGCTGGCGCGGGCCCTGCACGAGCGGGGCCTGGGCGTGCGCCGGGAGCGTTCCGACCTGTCGGGGCACGAGTCCGGACAGAGCCACCTCGCGCTGTACCTGGCCAACGGCAACGAATATCTGGAAGGCATGCTCGGCGCCTTCTACGCCCGTGTCACGCCGTTCAACGTCAACTACCGCTACGTCGCCGACGAACTGGTGTACCTGCTGACCAACGCCTCGACCGAGGCGATCATGTACCACGCCCGATACGCGCCGACGCTGGCCGAGGCGCTGGCGCAGGCCGGTGACCGTCTGCCGGCCATGCCGTTGATCCACGTCGACGACGACTCGGGCAATGAGCCGCTGCCCGGCGCGGTGCGCTACGAGGAGTTGCTGGCTGCCACGTCCCCCGACCCGCTGGACCTGGAGTTGTCCCCGGACGACGTGTACATGCTGTACACCGGTGGGACCACCGGTATGCCCAAGGGCGTGCTGTGGCGGCAGAACGACATCTTCATCAACGCGATGGGCGGCAGGCCGTTCGGTGCCACCGAGGCGGTAGCCAGCATCGAGGAGATCGTGGAACGAGCCGCGGCCGGCGGGCCGGGTTCGATGACGGTGGCGCCGCTGATGCACGGCGCCGCGCAATGGGCCGCATTCACCAGCCTGCTCGGCGGACGGCCGTTCGTGATGGGCGCGACCACCGACCGATTCGACGCCGCCGAGACCTGGGACATGGTCAGCCGGGAGAAGGCCATCTCACTGTCGATTGTCGGTGATGCCTTCGGTCGCCCGTTGACCGACGCCCTGGAGGCCGGCGGCCCGGAGTTGATTGAAGGCCTGTCCGCGTTCTTCGTGGTCGCCAATGGCGGTGCCGCACTGACGCCGGCGGTTAAGCAGCGGTTCTACGATCTGCTGCCGCATGTGACGATCATCGACGGCGTCGGGTCGTCGGAGTCCGGTGCCCAGATGGGCCAGACCTCCAGCAAGAACCAGGCCGCCAGCGGCCGATTCGCCCCGAACCCCGGCGCGGTGGTGGTCAGCGAGGACCTGGCTCGCGTTCTGCGGCCCGGCGACGACGAGGTCGGCTGGCTGGCCCAGCAGGGCATGGTGCCGCTGGGATACCTGGGTGACGCGGAGAAGACCGCACGCACTTTCCCGGTCATCGAAGGCGTCCGGCATTCGGTCCCCGGAGACCGGGCCCGATGGGACGCCGACGGCGGTATCGAACTGCTCGGCCGCGACTCGGTCACGATCAACTCCGGCGGCGAGAAGATCTTCGCCGAAGAGGTCGAAGCCGCGATCGCGCAGCATCCCGCCGTCTACGACGTCGTGGTGGTGGGCCGGCCCAGCGAGCGGTGGGGCAACGAGGTCGTCGCCGTGGTCCAGTTGGCCGAGAGCGCCCGGGCTGAGACCGAGGACATCATCACCGAGGCGGCCCGTCACATCGCGCGCTACAAACTGCCCAAAGACGTGGTGTTCTGCCCGAAGGTGCAGCGTTCACCGTCGGGCAAGGCCGACTACCGCTGGGCCAAGGATCAGGCGGTCGCCGCGCAGACGGTGTGAGCGACTCGCCGGGCCCGCCCGCCCAGCGGACTCAGCCGAACCGCGGCTTGCGCTTCTCCCGCACGGCCGCGAGGCCTTCGTGCACGTCCGGGCCGGAGAAGCCGAGAAACTCCAGCCCCAGCGCGGTTTCGAACGCCGGCGCGAACTGCCGGTACCAGTAGTTGAGGCTGTGCTTGGTGAAGCGAATCGCGTCCTGAGCACCGTGCGCCAGGTCGTCGGCGATGCGGTTCGCGGTGGCCAGCACCTCGTCGTCGTCGACGCACTTGGACACCAACCCGATCCGCTCGGCCTCCTCGCCGTGCAGTGTCTCGCAGGTCAACAGGTAGTACTTGGCCTTGGCCATACCCACCAGCAGCGGCCAGCAGATCGCCGCGTGATCGCCGGCGGCCACCCCGAGCTTGGTGTGGCCGTCGATCAGCCGAGCGGTGCGACCGGCGACCGAGATGTCGGACAGCAGCGCCACCACCAGGCCGGCGCCCACGGCGGGCCCGTTGATCGCCGAGATCACCGGCTTGGAGAAGTTGACCATGTTCAGCACCATGTCGCGCGCCTCCCGCAGCACCTGCATCCGCCCGGAGTAGTCGCCGATGGTCTTCTCGATCAGCTCGAAGCTGCCGCCGGCCGAAAAGGCCTTGCCCTCACCGCGAACCAGCACCGCGCGCACCGTGTCGTCACGATCGATCGCCGGCCACACGTCCGCCAGGTCGCGATGCATCTGCGGACCCACCGAGTTGAGCCCGGGCGCGTCCAGCACCAACTGCAGCACACCGTTGCTGCCGGTCTCGAGCCGGAGGCTGGGGAAGTCAGAAAAGGCATGGCAGGCCGAGTCGTCAGACATCGTTCGTTTCTACCCGACGGTGCCCGGCAGGGTCTAGCAGCAGCCCTTACCTTTGGACACCGCCGGGTTCGCTCCGCCGCCGGGCTTGTGCGCCACGATCGCCACCCCGGCCAGCTGCCTGCGGTATTGCCGGAAGGTGCGCCGCATCGCGAGTACGCGCCGCCGGGCATCGCGGTGCAGTGCAAGATTTTTCGCGAACCGCAGCGCCCCGATAAGGCCTTCGTCGGCAATCAGCCGGCGTGGTTCGAGTAGTGCCATCGGCGCGGTGCTGATGATGTCCACCACCAGCTCGTGCTCGGCCAGCAACTGCATCCACTCGGCGATGGTCAGCGGGCGCGCGTTGGCCTGGATCGATGTCGCCAGGGCCTGCTGGATATCGGCCTTGACCTGCTCGTCGATACTGTTGGGCGTCAGGGCGAGTTCGTGGATCCCGTACCGGCCGCCCGGCCGCAGCACCCGGGCCGCCTCGGCGATGATCGCGTTTTTGGCGGCATAGGTCTGCATGCTCAGCATCGCCTCGCCGATCACGACGTCGGCGCTGTCGTCGGGCAGTCCGGTTTCGGCCGCGTCGGCTAGGCGTACCGTTCCGCCGCGTGCGCCCACGATCCGCTCCACGCTGCGGGCGGCGTCCGGGTCCTTCTCCGCACCGAGATACGAACGTGGCTGGTGCGCAAGGATTTCGGTGGCGGTGCGCCCCAGGCCCGGAGCCAGTTCCACTACGTCGGAACCGGGCAGGCCGGCGTGCTCCAGCAGCCCGCGGGTCAGCTCGATGCCCCCCGGGCGCAGCACCCTCTTGCCCAGCCGTGCCAGCAGCCAGTGGCCTGCCACGGTTGCGTCATCGCGGTCGGCGGACGGCAACTGCTGCCCCCGGGCGCCTGCCATCAGCCGGTTGCCATCAGGTTCAGGAATTGCCGCTTCTGGTGAATCGTCAAGTAGCGCAGTCCATCCGAGCCGGCGACGAACTGGCGACGGGACCGTTTGGGCATCCACAGCAGCGCGCCCACGGTGAGCTCGATCGTGCCCAGTTCGGTGGTGAGCCGGCCATCGCCGGACAACACGTGGATCAAGGCGTCGATCTCCGGGCCGACGTGCATGCCGGTGTCCTGGCCGGCGGACAGGCTGGTCACGTCGGCGTCGATCTCGCGGCTCTGCACGTCCAGCTTCCAGACCACCCCGGCCGGGTCGGGTTCCACACCCTCACCGGTGGTGGTGGTGTCGGTCAGAACCCACGGCAGCGCGGTGGAGGTCAACCGGGAGATCTTGGTCCGCCACAGCGCGCCGCGCTCCTGGCCCTTCTCGAGATACTCCCAGCCGTAGCTGCCCGGATGTTCGCGCTCGAATTCCTGCCGCAGCGGCTCGGGTTCGTGGTCGTTGAGCAGCACAAAACACTCGCCTGCTGCCAACGCGGCGAATGTCGCGAATATCGTCTTGTGCCGCACCGTTTTGGGCAGCTCACGTGCGTCGAGTTCGGCCTCCGGCATTTACGTTTACCCTTCTAGTTTCTCCAAATTTCCTTGTGTAAACTCTACGCCCATGGCATATGTGATCGGGAAGCCGTGCGTTGACGTAATGGACCGGGCCTGCGTGGAGGAGTGCCCGGTCGATTGCATCTATGAAGGCGGTCGAGCCCTCTACATCCATCCGGATGAATGTGTGGACTGCGGAGCCTGCGAGCCGGTGTGCCCGGTAGAGGCCATCTACTACGAAGACGACCTGCCGGACGAGCTGCAACCCCACCTGGCCGACAACGCGGAGTTCTTCACCGAGGCGCTGCCCGGTCGCGACGAGGCACTCGGTTCACCCGGTGGCGCGGCCAAGATCGGGGCCCTCGGCATCGACACCCCGCTGGTCGCCGGTTACCCACCTCAGGGGGAGTGACCAACATCGCCAAACCGCCTGTACCGCCTGGAGGACGTCGCCTCGACGTGCTTCGGCTGGTACAGGCGTCCGAGGCTCCGCTGAGTATCGCGCAGATCGCCGACGAGTTGGGGGTGCATCCCAACACGGTCCGCTTCCATCTCGACACCCTCGTGGAGGAAGGCCGGGTCGAGAACACCGAATCCGACCACAAGGGACGCGGCCGGCCGGCACTGATGTTCCAGGCGGTCCGTCAGATGGACCGTGGCGGCACGCGCCGGTTCCGGCTGCTGGCCGAGATCCTCACCGCCGGCCTCGCCGCCGACCAGGATCCCAATGGCAAGGCGTTGGCGGCCGGCCGGGCCTGGGGGCGGCGAATGCGGTCGCCGGGTCACCGGGAGGATCCGGTCGACGCCGAAGACTCGACCGAACACCTCGTGGACATGCTCGACGAGCTCGGGTTCGAACCGGAGCGCCTCGAACCCGACACCGCGGGTCAGCCGCAGGTCGGATTGCGGCACTGCCCATTCCTCGAGCTGGCCGAGAATGCCACCGACGTGGTCTGTCCGATCCACCTCGGTCTGATGCAGGGCGCGTTGGAGGCCTGGGGGGCACCGGTGACGGTCGACCGTCTGGACTCGTTCGCCCAGCCCGACCTCTGCGTCGCCCACCTGAAGTCGATGGATCTCGGTGAGCCCAAGCCGGTCTCAAACGGACTCCCGATCGAGGAGGCGCCCGCCGCGCAGGTCCCGGTAGACGGAGCCGCCGGGTGAGCATCGGCTCGGCCGTCGCGATCGCCGCGACCTTCCTGTGGCTGGGCATGGTGACCGCGATCTCGTTCATGGAGGCGCCGCTGAAGTTCCGGGCGCCCAACGCGACCATTCCGATCTGTCTGGGCATCGGCCGATTGGTGTTTCGGGCCCTCAACTCCGCCGAACTCGTCCTGGCCGCCGCCATCGCGGCGTCGTTCGTGTCCGAGCGGCCCACCGCGCCCATCGTGGTGACGTTCGCGGTGGCCGTGACGATGCTGCTGGCTCAGCTGGTGGCGGTGCGGCCCGGCCTGAGTCGCCGTGCCGACCAGGTGCTGTCCGGGCTGGATGCGCCGCGCTCCCGTGCGCACTACGCCTACGTAGGCCTGGAGCTGATCAAGGTCGCCGCGCTGGTGCCGTTGGGCATCCTGCTGTTGTCCCGTTGAGCCATCCGCACGCACTATCCCGCCGAACCGAAGGACCGCCAGATGGAATCGACCTCCCTGACCGCATTGGCCGACGAGAAGCTGGCCGACGCGAAGGCGCATCACAGTGGGCGCGCGGCCCACACCGTTTACGGCGGCTCGGTGCACCATCTGCGCCAGACTCTGGTCGCGCTGGCGGCCGGCCAGGCGCTGGCGGAGCATGACAGCCCGGGGGAGTCCACCCTGCAGGTGCTGCGCGGCCGGGTGCGGTTGACCGCCGGCGACGACGCCTGGGAGGGCTCGGCCGGTGAGATGGTCACACTGCCGCGCACCCGTCACGCGCTGGAGTCCCTGGACGACTCGGTGGTGCTGCTGACCGTCGCTAAGAGCGCCTCGCACTGACCGCACACTTCGGCACGCCCTGGTCGCTGAGCGCGGGGCTGCGGCTGCCCGTGCTCAACGCCCCGATGGGTGGTGTCGCCGGCGGTCGACTGGCCGCCGCGGTCACCGCGGCGGGTGGGTTGGGCATGATCGGCATGGGCAGCACCGCCACCGCGGCCGCGCTGGCCGCCGAACTGGAGTTTCTCGGGCAACCGACGCGATTCGGAATCGGCTTGGTGGACTGGGTGATCCGCAACCAGCCAGATCTGCTCGAGGCTGCGCTGTCCGCCGGACCGACCCTGCTGTCGGTGAGCTTCGGCAGCGACCTGTCCTGGGTCGGGCGTGCCCATGCCGCCGGAATCCTCACCGCCACCCAGGTCTATGACGCCGAAAGCGCCCGGCGCGCCCAGGACGCCGGGGTGGACGTGCTGGTGGCGCGCGGCGCCGAGGGCGGCGGACACGGGGAGATCCGGCTGGCGACCCTGCCGCTGCTCGACGTCGTGCTGGACACCGCGACGGTTCCGGTGCTGGCCGCCGGCGGGATCGCCTCGCCGCGGAGCCTGGCCGCGGTGCTGGCCGCCGGTGCCGCCGGGGCCTGGTTGGGGACCTGTTTGTCGGCCTGCCCCGAGGCGCTGACCGGTGACGGCGCCCGTCGTGCCCTGATCGCGGCCGCCGGCACCGAGACCGTCGCCACCCGGGTGTTCGACGTCGGTCAGCGGTTGGCCTGGCCGGCGCGATTCCCGTCCCGGGTGCTGGGCAACGAGTTCGTGACCCGCTGGACCGGCCACGAAGACACCCTGGCCGGTGATCAGGACGCCAACGCGGAACTGACCGCCGGGATCGCCGCCGGAGATCAGCGCCTCGCCCCGGTTGATGCGGGCCAGGGGGTGGGAATGCTCGTCGAGAGCCGGCCGGTGGGTGTGGTTCTCGGCGAGTTGTGCGCCGGGGCGGAGGAGTTACTGGGGCGCTGGAGCTAGCCGGGGTGTGCCGGCGGCGCTCAGCACGACGCAGCACCGGGACGGGGCCGGGTCTGTGGGCAGTGCGGCGACGAAGCGGTACAGCTCCCGACGGACCGGATCGGCGAGCGCGCCGATTCCGGTGACGTCTCGGTCCAGGTCGGCCATCGTCAGCCAGTTTCTATCGCATAAAAGTCTTGACGATAGAGTTTGCTCGTTCTAACGTACAAAATATATGTCGTTAGAAGCGAGGAGGATGTCATGAGTACCACCGATCACGTGGGTTCACCTGCCCTTTCGGATCGATTGAAGGATCCCCTGTTCGAGGCGTTCTTCCTGCTGCGCACCCTGTTCACTGTCGCCCCAATCCTGTTCGGCGTGGACAAATTCTTCAATCTGCTACCTCACGTACCCGGCGGAACCGACTCGGGCCACTGGGACAAGTACCTGGCCGGTTGGATCGACGGCATCCTTCCGGGCAACGGTGACCAGGCCATGTACCTGATCGGAGTCATCGAGATCGTTGCCGGTGTTCTGGTCGCGGTCGCACCGCGCATCGGCGCCTGGGTGGTGGCGGCCTGGCTCGGCGGCATCATCGTCGACCTGCTGACGCTGTCGGGCTACTACGACGTCGCGCTGCGCGATTTCGGTTTGCTGGTCTCCGCGGTGGTGCTGGCCCGTCTGGCTCAGGCCGTGCACACCCGGCAGGTGACCTAGCGTCGTCACAGACCCGCGGCTGCGCCACGACAACCCGATCCGTTCGTGGCGCAGCCGCGTTTTGCCGGGCGTTACAGTGCTCGCAGATAGCGTTTGGCGATAACCCGCTGCGCCAGCAATGCCACCGGCGCGCTCGCCCTCATCCACCAAGTGGCGGGACGGGAGAACGCACGCACCTCGGCATAGACCGCCGCATCGGCCGGGTCGTAGCGCACCGCAAACAGTTCCTCACCGGATTCGGGATGCCCGGCCAGGGTGCCGTAGGCGAAGCCGCGGCGATCCGGTTCGGAGATGACGGAGACCACCCGGCACGGCGCCGCCAGAAGGCCGAGTCGCACCAGTACCACCGCATCCACCGCGGCGATGTCGCTGTCCGCCCGCACAGCCATCCCGGCGCCGCGCTGCATTCCCCAGTGCAACACCGCATCTGCCGCCTCCTCGAAGCGCTGCCGGCCCCGGCCGATCCGTGCGCTCAGATCCAGGTGGTGGTACCCGGCGGGCAGCGTCCCGGCGGTGGCGCCCACTTCGGTGTAGGTCAGCGCGAGACCGCGCAGCGCACTCAAGTCCATCGGCTCAACCCTGCCACCCCTGGGCGTGCGGTCGGTCGGTAATCGCCTGAACGTTAAATAGACGGGTGAGCTCACCACATGCCGGCGGTGGTTTCAATCCGCCCGAACCGACCGAGAAGGGCGGGCCGGACTACGGCCGGTTCCTGGAGACGATGCGGACCCTGCAGGACCACGCCCGCGCCGTCGACGCCCCCCACGACGTGATCAGCCGGGCCGCCGACACGCTGCAGGAGGTCTGCGATCTGCTGGCCCCCTTCGACACCGACGAATGGTCGTCGCCGTCGGGACGCCGGCTGGATCTACCGATGCGCGGCAATCTGCTGCCGGTGCCGATGAAGCTCCAACGGGAACGGTCCGAAGGTGGCGCCGATCAGCTGAGCGGCTGGGCGCGATTCCGCCGGTTCCACCTAGGTCGCAACGGGGCGGCGCACGGTGGGGCGATCGCGCTGTTGTTCGACTCAGTGCTGGGAACCGCGTCGTGGCTGCTCACCGGCGGGCCCTACCAGCGCACCGCCTACCTGCACATCAACTACCGCAACATCGTCCCGATCGACAAAGAGCTACAGATCAAGACGTGGATCAGCCGGACCGAGGGGCGCAAGATCTACGTCGAGACGCGCCTGTGCGACGGCGACACGCTGCTGGCCGACGCCGAGGCCTTGTTCGTGGTGCTCAAACCCGGCCAGCCATGACACCGACCTACTCCCGAGCGGTCCGCCACCACAGCCCCGATAGCATGGTCGCGGACGTTTCGACACCTCGCATCCCCTGGGAGACCACGCAATGAGCGCGCCCGCACAGCCCGCCCCGATCCGGGTTCCTGCCGGCACTACCGCCGCCGATGCGGTGCGCGCCGCGGGACTGCCGAGCCGGGGGGCACCGGACGCGATCGTGGTGGTGCGGGACACCGATGGCAAACTGCGCGACCTGAGCTGGATTCCCGACACCGATGCCGAGGCGGTCCCGGTGGCGGCCGACACCGACGACGGCCGCAGCGTCATCCGGCACTCCTGCGCGCACGTGCTCGCCCAGGCGGTGCAGGACCTGTTCCCGGCCGCCAAGCTGGGCATCGGCCCGCCCATCACCGACGGCTTCTACTACGACTTCGACGTACCCGAGGCGTTCACGCCGGAGGACCTGGAGAAGCTCGAGAAGCGGATGCGCGCGATCATCAAGGACGGGCAGCTGTTCGCGCGGCGGGTTTATGAGTCCAAGGACGCCGCACGCGCCGAGTTGGTTGGCGAGCCCTACAAGCTGGAACTGGTGGACGACAAGTCCGGCGACACCGAGATCATGGAAGTCGGCGGCGACGAGCTCACCGCCTACGACAACCTGAATCCGCGCACCCGGGAACGGGTTTGGGGCGACTTGTGCCGCGGGCCGCACATCCCGACCACCCGGTTCATCCCGGCGTTCAAGCTCACCCGGTCCTCGGCCGCCTACTGGCGCGGCGACCAGGCCAACGCCAGCCTGCAGCGCGTCTACGGCACCGCATGGGAATCCCAGGAGGCACTGGACCGTCACCTCGAACTGATCGAGGAGGCCCTGCGCCGCGACCACCGCAAGCTCGGGGTGGAACTGGACCTGTTCAGCTTCCCCGACGAGATCGGTTCCGGCCTACCCGTTTTCCACCCCAAGGGTGGGATCATCCGCCGGGAGCTCGAGGAGTACTCGCGTCGCAAGCACATCGAGGCCGGCTACCAGTTCGTCAACACCCCGCACATCACCAAGTCCGAGCTCTACGAGACCTCCGGACACCTGGAGTGGTACCGCGAGGGCATGTATCCGCCGATGCACATCGATGCGGAGTTCGCCGAGGACGGCACCCTGCGCAAGCCCGGGCAGGACTACTACCTCAAGCCGATGAACTGCCCGATGCACCACCTGATCTTCCGATCACGGGGGCGCTCCTACCGGGAACTTCCGCTGCGGCTCTTCGAATTCGGCAGCGTGTACCGCTACGAACGCTCCGGCGTGGTGCACGGTCTGACCCGGGTGCGGGGCATGACCCAGGACGACGCGCACATCTACTGCACCCGCGAGAGCATGCGCGACGAGCTGACGTCGCTGCTGCGCTTCGTGCTCGACCTGCTGTCCGACTACGGCCTGGACGACTACTACCTGGAACTGTCCACCAAGGATCCGGAGAAGTACGTCGGCTCCGACGAGGTGTGGGAGGAGGCGACCAACACACTGCGTGAGGTGGCCGAGGAATCCGGCCTGACCCTGGTGCCCGACCCGGGCGGCGCCGCGTTCTACGGGCCGAAGATCTCCGTGCAGGTCAAGGATGCCCTCGGACGCAGCTGGCAGATGTCGACCATTCAGCTCGACTTCAACATGCCCGAGCGCTTCGGGCTGGAATACACCGCCAGTGACGGACAGCGTCGACAGCCCGTCCTCATCCACCGGGCGCTGTTCGGCTCGATCGAACGGTTCTTCGGGGTGCTGACCGAGCACTACGCCGGCGCCTTCCCGGCCTGGCTGGCGCCGCTGCAGGTGGTCGGCATCCCGGTCGCCGACCAACACGTGCCGTACCTGGAAGACGTTGCCGCGCAACTGCGCGGCCACGGCGTCCGGGTCGAGGTGGATGCCAGCGATGACCGGATGCCCAAGAAGATCGTCAACCACACCAACCAGCGGGTGCCGTTCATGCTGCTGGCCGGCGACCGCGATGTCGATGCCGGCGCGGTGAGCTTCCGGTTCGGTAACCGCACCCAGATCAACGGCGTTCCGCGCGACGAGGCGGTCGCGGCGATCACCGGCTGGATCGCCGCCCGCGACAACACCGCCCCGACCGCCGAGACGGTGAAGGTGGGCCCCAAGACTGGTACAGCGCAGTGACCGGCGAAGGGGTTGACAACCAGGCGATCGTGGACACCGGCGCCGGGGAGACAGACCGGCTGGAGCGGTTGTGGACGCCCTACCGGATGACCTATCTGGCCGAGGCGCCGCTCAAGCGCACCGCGGCGGGCTCGGCGCGATCCACCCAGCCGTTCACTGACATCCCCACGCTGTCCGACGAGGACGGGCTGATGGTGGCGCGCGGCGAACACGTCTACGCGGTGCTCAACCTCTACCCGTACAACCCGGGCCACCTGATGGTGGTGCCCTATCGGCGGTTCTCGGAGTTCGAAGACCTCACCGAGGCCGAGGGCGCCGAGCTGATGACGTTCATCCAGCGGGCGATCCGCGTCATCAAGGCGGTGTCTCGCCCGCACGGGTTCAATGTCGGCCTCAATCTGGGGGAGTCGGCCGGCGGGTCGTTGGCCGAGCACCTGCACGTGCACGTGGTGCCGCGCTGGGGCGGTGACGCGAACTTCATCACGATCGTCGGCGGCGCCAAGGTGATTCCGCAGTTGCTGCGCGACACTCGGCGCCTGCTCGCCGACGAGTGGGCGAAACAGCAATGAGCCGACTGCCTTTCCTGTCCCGGGCGACATTCGCCGGCATCACCACCCCGGTTGCCCGGGCCTTTCTGCGCGCCGGGCTCACCGCCGACATGGTCACCATGATCGGTACCGCCGGCGCGGTGCTCGCGGCGCTGACCCTGTTCCCGACCGGGCAGCTGTTCGCCGGCACCCTGATTGTCTGGTTCTTCGTGCACTTCGACATGGTCGACGGGGCGATGGCCCGCCAGACCGGCGGCGGCAGTGCATTCGGTGCGGTGCTGGACGCCACCTGCGATCGGATCAGTGACGGTGCGGTGTTCTGCGGGCTGGCCTGGTGGGCGGCGTTCGGCCTCCAGAGTGCCCCGTTGGTGGTCGCGACATTGATCTGCCTGGTCACCTCGCAGGTGATCTCCTACATCAAGGCCCGCGCCGAGGCCAGTGGCCTGCGCGGCGACGGCGGTTACATCGAGCGGCCCGAACGGCTGATCATCGTGCTGGTGGGCGCAGGCCTGTCCGATCTGCCGATGTTCCCGCTGCCGTGGGCGCTGCACGTGGCGATGTGGTTGCTGGCGGTGGCCAGCCTGATCACCTGCGCCCAGCGGCTGCACACGGTGCGGACCTCGCCCGGTGCGGTGGAACCGCTGCGTCCCGCCGTGGGGCCCGACGGCGAGGGACCGACCGGAACGTGACCTTCATCCCGAGCGGTCTGCGAGTTCCCGGTCTGAGCCAGCTGGACGCCTGGGCCACCGACGCGGGGTTCGCCGCGGGCTGGCTGATGGTGCGCGCGATGCCGGAGTTCGTCGCCCGCAACGCATTCGACGCCGGTGCGCTGTACGCGGCCCGGGGTAAGGGGCCGGAGCAGCTGCGCAAGAACCTGGCCCGGGTGCTGGGCGTGACACCCGCGGAGGTGCCCTCGTCGCTGATGCGGGCCTCGCTGACGTCCTACGCCCGGTACTGGCGCGAGGCGTTCCGGCTGCCCGCCATGGACCATGCGGCCCTGGCGGTGCAGCTGCACGAATCGGTGCGGGGCCGCGACAACGTCACCGCCGCGCTCGACGCCGGCCGCGGGGCGGTACTGGCGTTGCCGCACAGCGGCAACTGGGACATGGCCGGGGTGTGGATGGCACAGACTCACGGCGGATTCACCACCGTCGCCGAGCGGCTCAAACCCGAGTCGCTGTACCGACGGTTCCTGGCGTTCCGGGAGGGCCTGGGATTCGAGGTGCTGCCGCTGTCCGGCGGTGAGCGCCCGCCGTTCGAGCTGCTCGCCGAGCGACTGAACGACAACGGGCTGGTGTGCCTGATGGCCGACCGGGATCTGACCCGCAACGGGGTGGCGGTCGACTTCTTCGGTGAGACGACCCGGATGCCGGCCGGCCCGGCCAAACTCGCTCTCGAGACCGGAGCGGCGCTGCTGCCGGCGTATTGCTGGTTCGAGGATTCCGGCTGGGGTGTCCGGATTGACCCACCGCTGGACTGCTCCAGCGGCGATGTCACCGTGATCACCCAGTTGCTGGCCGACACGTTCGCCGAGCGCATCGCCGCCCGTCCGGAGGACTGGCACATGATGCAGCCGCAGTGGGTGGCCGATCTCCCCGAATCGCGACGGGCGCGCCTGGGGGAGAGCTGATGCGGATCGGCATGGTCTGCCCCTACTCATTCGATGTGCCGGGCGGGGTGCAGGCGCATGTGCTGCAACTGGCCGAGGTTCTGCATGCCCGTGGGCATGACGTCGGCGTGTTGGCGCCCGCATCACCGCATGTCGAGCTGCCCGACTACGTGGTCTCCGCCGGTAAGGCCGTCGCGATCCCCTACAACGGGTCGGTGGCCCGGCTGCAGTTCAGCCCGGCCGCGCACCGCAAGGTGAAGCGATGGCTCATCCGGGGTGAGTTCGACGTGCTGCACCTACACGAGCCGAATGCCCCCAGCCTGTCGATGCTGGCGCTCAACATGGCCGAGGGCCCGATCGTGGCGACGTTTCACACCTCCACCACGAAATCGTTGACGCTGAGCGTGGCGCAGGCCCTGCTGCGACCGATGCACGAGAAGATCATCGGCCGGATCGCGGTGTCGGACCTGGCCCGGCGCTGGCAGATGGAGGCGCTCGGGTCCGACGCGGTGGAGATCCCCAACGGTGTTGACGTCACCTCGTTCGCCTCGGCCCAACCGCTGCCGGGCTACCCGCGGCCGGGTCGCACCGTGCTGTTTCTGGGCCGCTACGACGAGCCCCGCAAGGGTATGGCGGTGCTGCTGGGCGCGCTGCCGGCACTGGTCGAGAAGTTCGCCGACATCGAGGTACTGGTCGTCGGCCGGGGTGACGAAGACGAATTGCGCAGCAAAGCCGGGGCCTTGGCGGGGCATCTGCGGTTCCTGGGGCAGGTCGAGGACGCCGAGAAGGCGTCAGCGCTGCGGAGCGTCGACGTGTACTGCGCGCCCAACACCGGTGGGGAGAGCTTCGGGATCGTGCTGACCGAGGCGATGGCGGCCGGCGCCGCGGTGGTCGCCAGCGACCTCGACGCCTTCCGCCGGGTGCTGCGCGACGGAGCGGCGGGCCGGCTGGTGCCGGTCGACGACCCCGCGGCGCTGGCGACAGCGCTGATCGAACTGCTCGACGACGACGCACTGCGGGCGTCTTATGTCGCAGCCGGCACCGACGCGGTGCGCCGCTACGACTGGTCGGTGGTGGCCGACCAGATCATGCGGGTATACGAGACCGTCGCCGGGGTCGGCGGCAAGGTGACGGTGGGCGACTGATGGAGTGGGCGGTCGTGGTAACCGTATTGGTACTGGTCGGGGTGGCGGTGCTGGCCGCCGGGGCGGCCTGGGCGTATCAGACCGCCAACCGGCTCAACCGGCTGCATGTGCGCTGCGACTTGTCTTGGCAGGCACTGGATGCGGCGCTGGCGCGCCGTGCGGTGGTGGCCCGCGCGGTCGCGATCGAGGCCTACGGCGATGCGGCCACCGGGCGGCGACTGGCCACCCTGGCCGATGTCGCCGAGCGGGAGCCGAGGGAGGCTCGTGAGGCGGCCGAGAACGCGCTTTCGGCGGAACTCGCCATGGTCAGCCCGGAGTCCTTGCCGCTGGCGATGGTCGCCGAGATGGCCGACGCCGAAGCCCGGGTCCTGCTGGCCCGCCGGTTTCACAACGACGCGGTCCGCGACACCGTGGCACTGCGCGAGCGGCCGCTGGTTCGGGCGTTGCACCTGGGTGGAACCGCCTCGATGCCAACGTATTTCGAGATCGTCGAACGGGCAGTCATGAACGGCGGTAGTCGGCCGTCCGAGGGTGTGTCGGCGCCGCGTATCTCGGCACGGGTGGTGCTGCTCGACGAGGACGGGTCAGTGCTGCTGCTGCGCGGTAGCGATCCGGCCCTGCCCGACGACGCCGAAAACCCTGCGCCGCGATGGTGGTTCACGGTCGGCGGGCAGGTCGGGACGAATGAGCCCCTGGCCCAAGCTGCAGCCCGCGAACTGGCCGAAGAGACCGGCCTGCGGATCGATCCGGGCGAGCTGGTCGGGCCGATCTGGCGCCGTGACGCCGTATTCGAGTTCAACGGTGAACGACTGGACTCTCGGGAGTTCTTCTTCGCCTACCGCACCAACCGTTTCGAGCCGTCCGGCGCCGGCCGCACCGGGCTGGAGCAGCGCTACCTCAACGGCCACCGCTGGTGCGACGCCGCCACGATCACCGAGCTGGCCGCCGGGGGTGAGCGCGTCTACCCGCTACAGCTCGGGGAGCGGCTCGCCGAGGCGTCCCGGTTGGCCGACAGCGGTACCGGCGAGACTGTGGACCTGCGCCGGATCTCCTGACCGCTGCCGCAAGCCGGTGCCATGCCGCCCGGATGTGCCTACCATGAGGCGATGGCAACCCATCGGGCCGTACACGTGGCCTCGGCCGGCGCGGAGCTGGCCGTCGTCGAGGCGCAGACCATCGCACCGTCACCGCATCAGGTCCGCATCGCCGTCGCCGCCTGCGGTGTCTGCGGGACCGACCACGGCGTCGTCAACGGCGGCTTTCCCGGGCTGAGCTGGCCGGTGACCCCCGGGCATGAAATCGCGGGCACCATCGCCGAACTCGGCCGGGCCGTGACGGGCTGGGCGGTCGGTGACCGCGTCGCGGTCGGCTGGTTCGGCGGGCACTGCAACCACTGCATCCCCTGCCGCAAGGGCGATTTCATCCACTGCGCCAACGGCCAGGTGCCCAGCCTGCACTACCCGGGCGGGTACTCCGAGTCGGTGACCGTTCCGTCCAACGCACTGGCGCGTATTCCCGACGGGCTGTCACTGGCCGAGGCGGCCCCGATGGGCTGTGCGGGGGTGACCACATACAACGCGCTGCGGTCGACGAAGGCACGGCCGGGGGATCGGGTTGCGGTGCTCGGTGTCGGCGGCCTGGGCCATCTGGGTGTCCAATTCGCCGCGGCGATGGGTTTTGAGACCATCGCCGTCGCGCGCGGCGCCGGGAAAGCCGATGACGCGCGCGAGCTGGGCGCCCACCACTATGTCGATTCGACCGCCGGCGATGTCGGCGAGGCGCTGCGGGCCCTCGGCGGGGTGTCGGTGGTGTTGGCCACCGCGGCCAACTCGCAGGCGATGGCCGACACGCTCGGCGGCCTGGTTCCACGCGGCGAGCTCGTCATCATCGGCGTCACCGCCGATCCGCTGCCGATCTCCCCGCTGCAACTGATCTCGCCGGGGCTCAGCGTGACCGGCCACCCGTCGGGCACCGCCCGCGATGTCGAGGAGACCATGGCCTTCGCGGTGCTGTCCGGGGTGCGGGCCCGCGTTGAAGAGGTTCCGCTGGCTCGTGCCGCCGAGGCATACGCCGCCATGGACGAGGGCCGTGCGCGCTACCGGATGGTCTTGACCATGTGAGGTATTCGTCGGGCCGGCGCGCTCAAGCGGCTTCGGCGTCGTAATCCCAGCGGGTCGGCCGCGTCATCCCCGGCGGCATCCAGGCCACGAACATGTGCCCGGCCGGGTGGGCGGTGCGGGTCGGGGCCACCCCCAGTTGTCTCCGAACCTCGTTGAGCGGCTTGTCCAGCAGCTCCTCGTAGGGGGCGGCCATCAGGTTGTCCGCGCGTTGTCCCCGCCGGACCGCTTCGCGGAAATAGCGCAGCTTGCGGCGTGGGGAGGCCGGGATGATCGTGCCCAATCCGGACAGGGCGAGCGCTTTGAGTGCGCCGGACGGCTCCATCTGGCCGCAGTGGAAGCCGAGGTTGCCGAACTCCCCGCCCATGTCCGGGCCGTAGCCGCCGAGCGTGTGGAACATGTCGTGCAGGGCGGTGCCGCGCCGGATCATGTAGAAGAAATCGTCATCCCAGCCACGGCGTTCCGCGATCGGCCGGATCACCGTGTCCACGTCGAACACGCCGGCATCGAGCCGGTTGGTACGCAGAAACGAGCGGTAGGCGTGGCCCAGTGACCCGACCGGCAGCGACGCCAGATAGGCGTCGTCACCGAGGAGCGCCAGCAGATCGGGTTTCTCGGCGAGCAACCGCCGGCCGTTGGGATGGGCCCGCAGTTGGTGATAGCTGCGGGCCAGGATGGGCGCCGCCAGGCCCACGATCAGCTCGAAGGCGGACCCGCCGTTCTTGCCCGGGTTGACCAGCAGCCGCCACGAACCGAGCACGGCCTGCCAGTCCCGTTGCTCGGGTACGCCAGTCACGGTTGCAGCCACGCGGTGATCCCTTCATCGGATACGCAGGTGAGCCCACTGAAAACCAATAATAGACATAGTATGAGGAATGTCCATATAAATGCGAAAGGTCATGGAGGGCCGGGAATGACGGTGCGGCGGCGGGGCAGACCGCCCGGCGGCGGCAATCCGCCCGAGCACGCCCGGGAGTTGCTGCTGCGGGCCGCGGAACGGTCGTTCGCCCGGCGCGGCTACCGCGCTTCGACCATGCAGGTCATCGCTCGTGAAGCGGGCTACACCCGCGCGGTGATCTACCGCCACTTCGCCACCCGTGGTGAACTGCTGGACGCGCTGGTGGTGCGGGTGGCCGGACGGCGGATGGCCGAGATCGCCACCCGGCTGGAACCGCCGCATCGACCCGGTGCGCTGGTGACGGAGGCGCTGGTGATCGTGGCCACCGAAGTCGGCCAGGACCCGCTGCTGCGGGTGATCTCCGAGCACACCGACGACGGCAATGTCGCTGCGCTGATCGCCCGGTCCGCGACGCTGAGTGCGGTGCTGGCCGGCCACTTCGAGATCGCTTTCCAACAGGCCGGAAACCACCTGCGTGACGGGCTTCGTCCCGGTGACGCCGCCCGATTCGTGCTGTCGACCGCCCTCGGGCTGCTGCTGGGCCTCATACCCGGTGTCCACGACGCCGAACAGGTGCGTCGCTATGTGCGGGTGTTCGTCTTGCCCGCCCTACTGGCCGATCCGCCGCCGGCCGGACCCGTGTTCACCGCGCCGCGGTAACGACCGGGAAAACGGCTGGCGTCGGCCCACTACACTGAGCGGGTATTAATGGCCAGCAAGGAGAAGCATCAGTGGACAGCGCGGCGCAGAACGGCTCGGCACCCGGCGGGCAAACCGGTACGGCACGGGTGAAGCGCGGCATGGCCGAAATGCTCAAAGGTGGCGTCATCATGGACGTCGTCACCCCCGAGCAGGCCCGGATCGCTGAGGCCGCCGGTGCCGTCGCGGTCATGGCACTGGAGCGGGTGCCGGCCGACATCCGCGCCCAGGGCGGGGTTTCGCGGATGAGCGACCCCGACATGATCGAGGGCATCATCGCCGCGGTCACCATCCCGGTGATGGCCAAGGTGCGCATCGGGCACTTCGTCGAGGCGCAGATCCTGCAGAGCCTCGGAGTGGACTACATCGACGAGTCGGAGGTTCTCACCCCCGCCGACTACCACCACCACATCGACAAGTGGCAGTTCACCGTGCCGTTCGTGTGCGGCGCGACCAACCTGGGCGAGGCGCTGCGCCGGATCACCGAGGGTGCGGCGATGATCCGCTCCAAGGGCGAGGCCGGCACCGGGGACGTCTCCAACGCCACCACCCACATGCGTTCCATCGGCGGCGAGATCCGCCGGCTCACGTCACTGTCGGAAGACGAATTGTTCGTCGCCGCAAAGGAACTGCAGGCGCCCTACGAGTTGGTCGCTGAGGTCGCACGGGCCGGCAAGCTGCCGGTGACGATGTTCACCGCCGGCGGAATCGCCACCCCGGCCGACGCGGCGATGATGATGCAGCTGGGCGCCGAGGGCGTGTTCGTCGGCTCGGGAATCTTCAAGTCCGGCGACCCGGCGGCACGCGCCGCGGCCATCGTCAAGGCCACCACCTTCTACGACGACCCCGACGTGCTGGCGCGGGTGTCCCGCGGGCTGGGCGAGGCGATGGTCGGCATCAATGTCGAGGACATCGCGCAGCCGCACCGGCTCGCCGAGCGCGGCTGGTAGAAAAACGTTCGTGGCGATCGAAGAGATCCTCGATCTCGAGCAGCTCGAGAACGACATCTTCCGCAGCACGGTGGTCAACGCCAACCCGGGCGCGCGGGGCCGTGCGTTCGGGGGCCGGGTCGCCGGGCAGACCCTGGTGTCGGCCGTGCGTACCGTGGATCCGCGTTACCGGGTGCACTCCCTGCACGGGTATTTTCTGCGGCCCGGAGATCCGGTGGCGCCGACGGTGTTTCTGGTCGAGCGGGTGCGCGACGGCGGCTCCTTCTGCACCCGGCGAGTCAGCGCGGTGCAGCACGGCCAAGCGATCTTCCACATGTCGGCGTCGTTCCAGGTCGCCCAGCAGGGCATCAACCACCAGGACACCATGCCGGATGCGCCGAACCCCGAGGACATGCCGCCGATCAGCGCGATGATCGCCTTCGACGACGAGGGTTTCCGGCAGTTCCAGGAGTGGGACCTGCGCCGGGTGCCGCGAGATCAGTTGCCGCACATACCCGGCAAGATCGCCGAACAGCAGGTGTGGTTCCGGCACAGTGACCCGCTTCCGGACGATCCGGTGCTGCACATCTGTGCCTTGGCCTACATGAGCGACCTCACCCTGCTGGGCACCTCCTGGTCGATCCATCCCGGCGAACGCGACCTCCTGGAGGTGTCGTCGCTGGATCACGCGATGTGGTTCATGCGGCCCTTCCGGGCCGACGAGTGGCTGCTCTACGACCAGTCGTCCCCGTCGGCGGGGGCCGGACGGTCGCTGACACAGGGCAAGATCTACAACCAGCGCGGCGAGATGGTCGCGGCGGTGATGCAAGAGGGGCTGACCCGCTACCCGCGCGGCCACGCCCCGCCGGCGCAGTGAGCGACCTGCGGGTCGGCGTACTCGCGCTGCAGGGCGACGTCCGGGAGCACCTCGCCGCGCTGCGGGCGGTCGGCGCCGAGGCACTGCCGGTACGTCGGCGAGCCGAGTTGGACAGCGTCGACGCACTGGTGCTTCCGGGTGGGGAGTCCACCACGATGAGCCACCTGCTAGGTGAGCTCGAACTGATCGAGCCGCTGCGCACCCGCCTGGCCGAAGGGATGCCGGCCTACGGGTCGTGCGCGGGCATGATCCTGCTGGCCGCCGAGATCGTCGACGCCGGCGCCGAAGGCCGGGCCGCGGTTCCGCTGTCCGGCATCGACATGACGGTGCGTCGTAACGCCTTCGGCCGTCAGGTCGATTCCTTCGAGGGCGAGATCGCGTTCGAAGGCCTGCCCGATCCGGTGCACGCGGTGTTCATCCGGGCGCCCTGGGTCGAGCGGGTGGGTTCCGGTGTCACGGTGCTCGCCCGGGCCGCCGGCCATCCCGTCGCGGTTCGGCAGGGCCAGGTGCTGGCGACTTCGTTTCATCCGGAGGTCACCGGCGACCGACGGATCCACCAGTTGTTCATCGATATCGCAGCCGGACAGGCCTGAGGCGCCCGCGTAGACTCAGCAGCCAGACTTTGCGAGCAAGAGGGATGAGGTAGCAAGGACATGAGCGGCCATTCCAAGTGGGCCACCACCAAGCACAAGAAGGCCGTCATCGACGCCCGCCGCGGTAAGAACTTCGCTCGGTTGATCAAAAACATCGAGGTCGCGGCGCGGGTCGGCGGTGGTGACCCCTCGGGCAACCCCACCTTGTACGACGCAATCCAGAAGGCCAAGAAGAACTCGGTGCCCAACGACAACATCGAGCGGGCCCGCAAGCGCGGCGCCGGTGAGGAAGCCGGCGGGGCGGACTACCAGAACATCACCTACGAGGGCTACGGGCCCAACGGCGTGGCGGTGCTCATCGAGTGCCTGACCGACAACCGCAACCGTGCCGCCAGTGAGGTGCGGGTCGCGATGACCCGCAACGGTGGCCAGATGGCCGATCCGGGTTCGGTCGCCTACCTGTTCAGTCGCAAGGGGACGGTCACCCTGGACAAGAACGGGCTGACCGAGGACGACGTGCTGGTGGCGGTCCTGGATGCCGGCGCCGAGGATGTCAACGACCTGGGCGAGAGCTTCGAGGTCATCTCCGAGCCGGGGGATCTGGTGGCGGTGCGCAGCGCGCTGGTCGACGCCGGCATCGACTACGACTCGGCTGAGGCGAGCTTCCAGCCGTCGGTCAGCGTTCCGGTCGACGTCGAGGGAGCCCGCAAGGTGTTCAAGCTCGTCGAGGCGCTCGAGGACAGCGACGACGTGCAGAACGTGTGGACGAACGTCGATCTGTCCGACGAGGTGCTGGCCGCGCTCGAGGCCGAGTAGCGGGCCGCGCCGGTGTCGGCTATTCATTTCATCTCGGGTCTGCCGCGGTCGGGTTCGACGCTGCTGGCCGCGCTGCTGCGGCAGAATCCGCGCTTTCAGGCCGGGATGTCGGGCCCGTTGGCGGGGCTGTTCGGAGCACTGCTCGGTGAGATGAGCGCCCGCAACGAGTTCTCGGTCTTCATCGACGACGGGAAGCGGGAGCGGATCCTGCACGGGCTGTTCGACAGCTTCTACGCCGACTGCAACGCCGAGGTCGTCTTCGACACCAACCGGGCGTGGTGCGGCTGGATGCCCGCGGTCTCGCGGCTGTTCCCCGAGGCGAAGGTCATCGCCTGCGTGCGTGAGGTGACGTGGGTCGTCGACAGCATCGAGCGACTGATCCAGCGCAACGTGTTCACCCCGTCGTCGATCTTCGGGTTCAACCCCGGCGGCACCGTCTACACCCGCGCCAACGGCGTGGTGGGACAGGACGGCCTGGTGGGCGCGCCCTACGACATGCTCAAGCAGGCCTGTTACGGCGCACAGCGCGACCGGCTGCTGGTGGTGCAGTACGAGACGCTGACCACCGACCCGGAGCGCACCATGCGGGCGATCTACGACTTCATCGACGAGCCGCCGTTCGCGCACACCTTCGACGACATCGACTTCGACGTCACCGACTTCGACGAACGCGCGGGCACGCCGGGGCTGCACACCGTGCACCGCGAGGTCGCGGCGCGGCAGCGTGAGACGATCCTGCCGCCGGATCTGTTCAACCGCTTCGTCCGCGACGCGTTCTGGCGCGATCCCCAGGCCGTGCCGGCCGATCTGCGGGTGGTCTAGGGCGGCGCCGTTCGGGGATTGCCCGAAGGGTCGCCGCGTGTCCTGCCGTCCGGTGTCGGGCCCACCCGCTACTGTTCGAACAGATGTTCACAACGGTAGGGAGCGTGCGGTGCGGGTGATGGGTGTCGACCCCGGGTTGACCCGCTGCGGTCTTTCGGTCGTCGAGGGCGGCCGCGGTCGTCAGGTCACCGCACTGGATGTCGACGTGGTGCGCACACCGGCCGATCAGCCGCTGCCGCAACGGCTGCTGACGATCAGCGACACCGCAGAATATTGGCTGGACACGCACCGGCCGGACGTTCTGGCCGTCGAGCGGGTGTTCTCGCAGCAGAACGTCTCCACCGTGATGGGCACCGCCCAGGCCGGCGGGGTGATCGCCGTGGCAGCCGCCCGACGCGGCATCGACGTGTATTTCCACACACCCAGCGAGGTCAAGGCCGCCGTGACCGGCAACGGCACGGCGGACAAGGCGCAGGTGACGGCGATGGTCACCAGAATTCTTGGGCTGCAACAGAAGCCGACCCCCGCCGACGCGGCAGACGCGCTGGCGTTGGCGATCTGTCACTGCTGGCGGGCTCCGATGATCGCCCGGATGGCGGCGGCGGAGGCGCAGGCCGCCGAGGCGCGGCGCAAGTACGCCGCCAAACTCAAGGCGGCCCGGGCATGATCGCGTCGGTGCGCGGCGAGGTCATCGACATCGCACTGGATCACGTGGTGGTCGAGGCCGCCGGGGTCGGATACAAGCTGATGGCCACCCCGTCGACGCTGTCGACGCTGCGTCGCGGCAGTGAGTCCCGGCTGATCACCGCGATGATCGTGCGTGAGGATTCGATGACGCTGTACGGCTTTCCCGACGCCGATGCGCGGGATCTGTTCCTGACCCTGATCGGGGTGTCGGGGATCGGGCCCAAGATCGCCCTGGCGGCTCTGGCCGTCTACGACGCGACCGCGCTGCGCCGGGTGCTGGCCGACGGAGATGTCACCGCGCTGACCCGGGTGCCCGGGATCGGTAAGCGCGGGGCCGAACGACTGGTGCTGGAACTGCGCGACAAGATCGGACCGGTGGCAGCCCCCGACGGTGGGGTGGTGGGCGCTCACGGCGTGCGGGCGCCGGTGGTCGAAGCCCTTGTCGGGCTTGGATTTGCCGCCAAGCAGGCCGAGGAGGCCATCAACAAGGTGCTGGCCGATGATCCGGATATCAGCACCTCCGATGCCCTGCGGACCGCATTGAGCCGGCTGGGGAAGACCAAGTGAGTGAATCCGGCGACCCCGACGAGCTTCAGGACCGCGAGGTGTCCCCGGCGCTGACCGTCGGTGAGGGCGACATCGATGCGGGTCTGCGTCCGCGCAGCCTGGCCGAGTTCATCGGTCAGCCCCGGGTGCGCGAGCAACTGCAGTTGGTGATCGAGGGCGCCAAAAACCGTGGCGGCACACCGGATCACATCCTGCTGTCCGGGCCCCCCGGACTGGGCAAGACGTCGCTGGCGATGATCATCGCCAGCGAACTGGGCAGTTCGCTACGGGTGACGTCGGGCCCGGCGCTCGAACGCGCCGGCGACCTGGCGGCGATGCTGTCGAACCTGGTCGAGCACGATGTGCTGTTCATCGACGAGATTCACCGCATCGCCCGGCCCGCCGAGGAGATGCTGTACCTGGCTATGGAGGACTTCCGGGTCGACGTGGTGGTCGGCAAAGGGCCTGGGGCAACGTCGATTCCACTGGAGGTCGCGCCGTTCACCCTGGTCGGGGCGACCACCCGGTCGGGCGCGCTGACCGGTCCGTTGCGGGACCGGTTCGGGTTCACCGCGCACATGGACTTCTACGAGCCGGCCGAATTGCAGCGGGTTCTGGCACGCTCGGCGAAGATCCTCGGCATCGAGCTGGGGGCTGAGGCCGGGGCGGAGGTGGCACGACGGTCCCGTGGTACGCCGCGGATCGCCAACCGGCTGCTGCGCCGGGTTCGCGACTACGCCGAGGTGCGCGCCGACGGGGTGATCACCCGCGACGTGGCCAAGGCTGCGCTGGCGGTCTATGACGTCGACGAAATGGGCCTGGACCGCCTGGACCGGGCGGTGCTCTCAGCGCTGACCCGCAGCTTCGGTGGCGGTCCGGTCGGAGTCTCCACGCTGGCGGTCGCGGTGGGGGAGGAAGCCGCCACCGTCGAGGAGGTCTGCGAGCCGTTCCTGGTGCGCGCCGGGATGGTCGCCCGCACCCCGCGGGGCCGGGTCGCCACTCCGGCGGCCTGGACGCATCTGGGGATGGTTCCGCCGGCCGGGGCGGGCGGGCTGGGGCAACAGGGGATGTTCGAGTAGCGGCGTTTCGGCAGACGGGCTACAGCTTCGCCAGCTCGCCGACCAGCACGTCGAGCCCCTCGGTCAGCAGTTCGTCGCTGATGGTCAGTGGTGGCAGCAGTCGCACCACATTACCGAAGGTTCCGCAGGTCAACACGATCACGCCGGCCCGATGACACGCGGCGGCCAGGGCTTTGGTCAACTCGGGGTCGGGTTGGGCGGTGTCGGGGCGCACCAGCTCGACGGCGATCATGGCGCCGCGGCCGCGCACGTCGCCGATGCGGTCGTCGTCGGCCTGCGCCCGGCCCAGTCGTTCGAAGATCAGCCGTTCGATCCTGCGGGCCCGCCCCACCAGATCCTCTGCCTCGACGGTGGCGAAGGCACCCAGCGCGGCGGCGCAGGCCACCGGATTGCCGCCGAATGTACCGCCGAGGCCGCCGACGTGCGGGGCGTCCATGATCTCGGCGCGGCCGGTGACCGCCGCCAGCGGCAACCCGCCGCCGATTCCCTTGGCGGTGCAGATCAGGTCGGGCGCGATGGGCTCGTGGTCGCAGGCAAACATCGCCCCGGTGCGGGCGAAGCCGGTCTGTACCTCATCGGCGATGAACACCACGTTGTTGTCGCGGCACCAGGCCAGCAGCGCGGGCAGAAAACCGGCCGCCGGAACGATGAAGCCGCCCTCGCCCTGGATCGGTTCGATGACCAGAGCAGCCAGGTTGTGGGCCCCGATCTGACTCTCGATCACACCGATGGCCCGTTCGGCGGCGCGGCCGCCGTCACTGCCCAGGTCCTTGTCGATCAGGCTGTCGCGATAGGGGTACGACGTCGGCGCGCGGTAGACATCGGGTGCGAACGGCCCGAATCCGCTCTTGTAGGGCATCGACTTGGCAGTCAGGGCCATTGTCAGGTTGGTGCGTCCGTGATAGCCGTGGTCGAACGCGACAACTGAGCTCTTGCGGGTGTAGGAGCGGGCGATCTTGACGGCGTTCTCGAGGGCCTCAGCCCCGGAGTTGAGCAGCACGGAGCGCTTCTCGTAGGTGCCCGGTGTGGCCCGGTTCAGCGCTTCGGCAACGGCCAGATAGCCCTCATAGGGCGTGACCATGAAACAGGTGTGGGTGAACTCGGCGACCTGCTGGCGTACCGCATCGACCACCCGGGGCGCGGCGGCGCCGACGGTCGTCACCGCGATACCCGCGCCCAGGTCGATCAGCCGGTTGCCGTCGACGTCCTCGACGATGCCCCCGTCGGCGCGCGCGGCGTAGACCGGCAGCGTGCTGCCCACCCCGCGCGCCACGGCCGCCGCGCGGCGCCGTGCCAGGCGCATCGAGCCCGGTCCCGGAATCTCGGTGGCCAGGTGACGGTTCTGTGGTAGCGGCGGCACGGGCATGGACGATCCTCCTCAGCGGTCCCTAGCTCTGCTCGTCGCGGTTCAGACCTGGCCGAGTGGCCGGCAGGCGTTACCGAAGGGGTTCCACCATTCACCGGGCGGGCAGTCCAGCGGTGTCGGCCCCTGGCCGAGCGGCATGCAGGTGTTGGTGCTGGGCTCCCAGTACTGGCCACCCGGGCATCCCAGCGGCGTCGGCCCCTGGCCGAGCGGCATGCAGGTGTTGGTGCTCGGTTCCCAGTACTGGCCGCCCGGACAGTTCAGCGGTTCCGCCGACCCGACGGCGGGCAAAGCCAGCGCTCCGATGGCCAGGGGAGCTGCGGCCAACGCGACCGCGGTAGCCAGACCGCACGCAAAGTTTCTCATCGGCCAACCTTCTCTCCAGGATCTTGGCCCCCCCGGTTCCTCACAGCGTAGGCGGCGAAGGGCGGTACCGGCTCGCAGTGGTGCCACACAATGGCACACTGTTGTCATCACAGCGGCCCAACACACCCCTTGGGGCCGGTGCCGAAGACCAGATACGAACAAGTCGAAAGATCGAATGCTGTCATGAACCAAATGGTTGCCTTCCTGCCGCTGCTCATCGTGATGGGCGCGTTCATGTTCTTCGCCTCCCGGCGGCAGAAGCGCGCGATGCAAGCCACCATCGATCTGCACGAGTCGCTGCAGGTGGGCGACCGGGTCCACACCACCTCCGGGATGCAAGCCACCATCACCGGCATCACCGACGACACCGTCGACCTGGAGATCGCGCCCGGCGTGGTGACTACCTGGATGAAGCTGGCTGTTCGGGACAAGATCGAGTCGGAGGACTTGACGGCCGAGGCTGCGGTCGAGCAGGCCGTCGAGGGCGCTTAGCCTTCTCCGGGCCCGCGACGCGCGGAACGCCCGCCCAAAGATCACGCCTGCCGGTCCGGCACGTACCCTTTTGCGGATGCAGTCGAACTGATCAGGGCTCGGGGCTCGTCCCCCAACAAGCACAGACAAGCCTGGACCAGCCCCGACGATCGCGAGAGCGCATCGCGCAATGAGCGAAGGAGACTCAATAACGTGGCATCGCCTTCGGCGCCGGTGCACCCTGCCCGCAGTCTGGCGGTTTTCCTGGCCATGCTCATCGGCGTCTACCTGCTGGTTTTCCTGACCGGAGACAAGCTGGCCGAACCCAAGCTGGGTATCGATCTGCAGGGTGGCACCCGCGTGACGCTCACCGCTCGCACACCGGACGGTTCCGCCCCGACCCGCGACGCACTCAATCAGGCCCAGCAGATCATCAGTGCGCGCGTCAACGGCCTCGGCGTGTCCGGTTCCGAGGTCATCATCGACGGCAACAACCTGGTCATCACGGTGCCGGGCAGCGACGGCAACGAAGCCCGCACCCTCGGTCAGACCGCCCGGCTCTACATCCGGCCGGTAGTCACCGGAGTGTCGGTAGAGGAAGCCAAGCAGGCCGGCGGCGGTCAGATGCCCGGACTTCCCGGCGGACGGCCCGGCCTGCCACCTGGAATGCCCGGTGTTCCGGGCGGACTTCCCGGGGTCCCCGGTGGGGTTCCCGGTGTTCCGGGTGGAGTCCCCGGGGTCCCCGGTGGGATCCCGGGCATCCCCGGTGGCGTCCCCGGTGTTCCGGGCGGAGTCCCCAGCGCTCCGGGCCTGCCCGGTGACTTCGGCCTCGGCGGGGCAGGCGGCGAAGGCCTGCTCGGCGGCAACGGCCAGTCCGCCCCGCACCAGCCCGTGGCGCCTCCGGCACAGCCGCGCCCCTTCCCCAAGGAGCCGACCCCGACACCGGGCACCACCTCGGAGGGGCCCGGGTCCGAGGACAGCATCGAGACCACCGCGCCGAGTACTCCGGCGGGTCCGGACAACACCGCGCCGGGCTTGCCCGGCGCGACGCCGAACCCGGGTCTGCAGATCCCGGGCATGCCCGGAATCCCGGGGATGCCCGGTCAGGCGCAGGGCCTGGCGGCCCGCATCGCTGCCGAGAAGCGGCTGCGGCAGAGCGACAACAAGGTGGTGCAGGCGCTGGCCCTGCAGATCCAGGCGAACCGGTGCGACAAGGAAGACATCCTGGCCGGCAACGACGACCCGGACCTGCCGCTGGTGACCTGCTCGCAGGATCACCAGACCGCATACCTGCTGGCTCCGTCGATCATCAGCGGCGACCAGATCGCCGACGCCAGCTCCGGGATGGATCAGCGCAGCGGCGCCAACATCGTCCAGGTGCAGTTCAAGAGTGCGGCGGCCGACACCTGGGCCGACTTCACCGCGGCCCACATCGGCACCCAGACGGCGTTCACGCTGGACTCGCAGGTCGTCAGCGCGCCGCAGATCCAGGAAGCCATCCCGGGTGGGCGCACCCAGATCACCGGTGGCTCACCGGGATTCACGCAGGACGGCGCACGGCAGCTGGCCAATGTCTTGAAGTACGGGTCGCTGCCACTGTCGTTCGAGTCCTCGGAAGCCGAAACCGTTTCGGCCACACTGGGTATGACGTCATTGCGGGCCGGGCTGATCGCCGGTGGGATCGGCCTGGTGCTGGTGCTGGTGTACTCGCTGCTCTACTACCGGGTGCTCGGGGTGCTCACCGCGTTGTCGCTGGTCGTCGCCGGAGCCATGGTGTACGCGATCCTGATCCTGTTGGGCCGCTACATCAACTACACGCTCGACCTGGCCGGCATCGCCGGTCTGATCATCGGTATCGGCACCACCGCCGACTCCTTCGTGGTGTTCTTCGAACGCATCAAGGACGAGATCCGGGAAGGCCGTTCGTTCCGCTCCGCGGTGCCGCGCGGGTGGACCCGGGCCCGTAAGACGATCGTGTCCGGCAATGCGGTGACCTTCCTGGCCGCGGCGGTGCTGTATTTCCTGGCGGTCGGCCAGGTCAAGGGATTCGCGTTCACGCTGGGGTTGACCACCATCCTCGACCTGGTGGTGGTGTTCCTGGTGACCTGGCCACTGGTGTATCTGGCGTCCAAGTCGCCGACTCTGGCCAAGCCGACTTACAACGGCCTCGGCGCGGTGCAGCAGGTCGCGCGCGAGCGGCGTGCGGTGGCGAAATCGGGCGGCAGGCCCGGCGGCAGATCCGGAGCCAAAGCGAGCGCGCGGGTGACCGCCCAGTCGACGGGACAGGGATAGCCAGATGGCCGAACCGAGCACCAACAGCGGCACGAAGGCCGCGGAGAAAGATACGGCCGCGGTCGAACTCACCGACAGTGGCACCGCCGTGGAGGGCACGGCCCGCAAGAAGGCTCCCGCCGCCAGGAAGCCGCCGAAACACGGCTTCCTGTCCCGGCTCTACACCGGCACCGGTGCCTTCGAGGTCATCGGTAAGCGGCGGATGTGGTACGCGATCAGCGGCGCGATGGTCGCGATCGCCATCGTCAGCATCCTGGTCCGCGGGTTCACCTTCGGTATCGACTTCGCCGGCGGCACCAAGGTGTCGTTCCCGCGTGGCGAGACCTCCATCACCCAGGTGGAGCAGGTGTTCCGCGATGCCGTCGGCAGCAGCCCCGAATCGGTGGTCGTCGTCGGCAACGGCACCTCGGCGACCGTGCAGATCCGCGCCGAAACGCTCACCAACGAGCAGACGGACAAGCTGCGCGACGCCCTCTACGAGGCGTTCCAGCCCGTAGGACCCGACGGGCAGCCCAGTAAGCAGGCGATCAGCGACTCCGCGGTGTCGGAGACCTGGGGCGGGCAGATCACCCAGAAGGCCGTGATCGCGCTGGTGGTGTTCCTGCTGTTGGCGTCCTTCTACATCACGGTGCGCTACGAGTGGTTCATGACCATCTCGGCGATGATCTCGATGGTCTTCGACGTCGTCGTCACCGCCGGGGTGTATTCGCTGGTCGGATTCGAGGTGACCCCGGCGACCGTTATCGGCCTGTTGACCATCCTCGGGTTCTCCATCTACGACACCGTCATCGTGTTCGACAAGGTCGAGGAGAACACCCACGGCTTCGAGCACAAATCCAAGCTGACCTATGCCGAGCAGGCCAACCTGGCCATCAACCAGACCTTCATGCGGTCGATCAACACCAGCCTGATCTCGGCACTGCCGATCATCGCGCTGATGGTGGTCGCGGTGTGGCTGCTGGGCGTGGGAACGCTGCAGGACCTCGCGCTGGTGCAGCTGGTCGGCGTCATCGTCGGCACCTACTCGTCGATCTACCTGGCTACGCCACTGCTGGTGAGCCTGCGCGAACGTACCGAGCTGGTTCAGAACCACACCCGCCGGGTGATGCGGCGGCGCAAGGCCGCATCCACCTCGAAGGCCGCTCCGGCCGCCCTTGACGAGGCAGACGACACCGATGACGTCGACGACGAGGACGAGACCACCGTGGACGCGGCCGCGCCCGCGGCGCCGGTACCGGGTGCCAAGCCTGTTCGTCCCACGAGCCGGCGCACCCAGCGTCCGACCGGCAAGCCGGGCGCCGGTCGGTAACCGGCGATGGCGGCCCGCGGTCGGCGCGCTGCGGCCCTCCTGGTGGCGATCGTCACCGCGGTAGGAGCCGGATCGGTGTCGTCGTGCACCAGCGCCACCGTCGACCAGATCGACTACGCGGTCGACGGCGGCCTGATCACGTACAACACCACCTCGGTGGTCGGTGCCGCCTCGGCAGCACCGCAGGCGTTCTCGCGTACTCTGACCGGCTTCGGCTACCACGGGCCGGACGGGCAGATCCTCACCGACCATGACTTCGGCAGCATCTCGGTGGTGGGCCGCGCGCCGCTGGTGCTGGATTACCAGATCGCCGATGCCGCGGTGTATTCCGACGGCAAACCGATCACCTGCGACGATCTGGTGTTGGCGTGGGCGGCGCAGTCGGGCCGGTTCCCGGGCTTCGACGCCGCCAGCCGGGGCGGTTACCTCGACATCGACCACATCGAATGCCGGCCGGGCCAGAAGAAGGCCCGGGTGTCGTTCTTTCCCGACCGCAGCATCGTGGACTACGAGGAACTGTTCACCGCGACGTCGATGATGCCGTCGCACGTGATCGGCGACAAGCTCGGGGTGAACACCACCGAAGTGCTGTTGGGCGCTGTCGGACCCGCCGACGACGTGATCGCGAAGATCGCCGAGACCTGGAACACCATCTGGCAGCTCGACCGTGGTGCCGATCTGCGCTATTTCCCGTCATCGGGTCCCTACAAGATCGACTCGGTGCTCGACGGCGGCGCCGTGGTGCTGGTGGCCAACGACCAGTGGTGGGGCGCCAAGCCGGTGACCAAGCGGATCACCGTCTGGCCGCAGAGTGCCGACATCGCCGACCGGGTCAGCAAACGTGTCGTCGAGGTCGTGGACGTGGCGACAGGGTCGGCCGGGTCACTGATCACCCCGGATGACTACCTGATCGGCAACACCCCGTCGGGCGGCATCGAACAGCTGATCTTCGCCCCGGCCGGACCGCTCTCGGAGATTCCGGCGCGCCGGGCGGTGGCGCTGTGCACCCCGCGTGATGTCATCGCCGCCGACGCGGGTGCGCCGCTGGTCAACTCGCGGCTCAACACCGCCATGGACGATGCTTTCGACCAGGCCGAGAACGTGCCCGAGGCCGGCCAGTTCGCGCACGCCGACCCGAACGCCGCCCGCGACGCACTCGGCGGCAAGCCCCTGACGGTGCGGATCGGCTACCGCGGGCCCAACACTCGACTGGCCGCGGTGGTGGGTGCGATCACCAGCTCGTGCGCCCCGGCCGGCATCACCGTCAACGAGGTGGCATCCGATGGCATCGGCCCGCAGTCACTGCGGGAGGGGCAGATCGACGTGCTGCTGGCCAGCACCGGCGGGTCCACCGGCAGTGGGTCGACCGGGTCGTCGGCGATGGATGCCTACGAGCTGTTCAGCGGCAATGGCAACAACCTGTCGGGTTACCACAACGACCAGATCGACGGCATCATCTCGGCATTGGCGGTCACCGCCGACCCGACCGAGCTGGTCCGGTTGCTGGGGGAGAGCGCCCCGGTGCTGTGGGCCGACATGCCGACCCTGCCGCTGTACCGACAGCAGCGCACCCTGTTGTCGTCGAAGAAGACCTACGGTGTCGTCGCCAACCCCACCCGCTGGGGCGCCGGCTGGAACATGGACCGCTGGGCGCTGCAGCAGTGAACCGGGCCGAGCCGGCAGGCGACGCTGCCGAGATCATCGCGTCGCTGACCCGGGAGGTCGCCGATTTTCCCGTTCCCGGGATCGCGTTCAAGGACCTGACCCCGGTGTTTGCCGACGCTGCCGGGCTGGCCGCGGTCACTGACGCGCTGGCCGCGGTCGCGGACGGGGCAGACCTGGTCGCCGGGATCGACGCGCGGGGGTTCCTGCTGGCCGGGGCGGTCGCCGACCGGCTCGGGGTGGGCGCCCTCGCGGTCCGCAAGGGCGGCAAACTGCCGCCGCCGGTGCTGACCGAGACCTATCAGCTCGAATACGGCCATGCGGTGCTGGAAATCCCGGCCGACGGGATCGAGCTGGCCGGCCGCCGTGTGGTGATCGTCGACGACGTGCTGGCCACCGGCGGCACCCTGGCGGCGACGCTGCGGCTGTTGCGCCGCGCCGGAGCCGAGGTGATCGCGGCGGCTGTGGTGCTGGAGCTGGCCGGGTTGGGCGGGCGCGCCGCGGTGGCCCCGCTGCAGCTGCGCAGCCTACGCGTCGTTTAGCCGATATTCTCGAGGTCGGAGGTGAGCAAAGTGGGCTTCGAAGAGGGCTTCGAAGAGGGCTCAGCCCAGGGCCGGCCCCACGCTGATGATGGCCAGCCGGTGGCGGTGTCGGACGCGGTTGCCCAGGATTCGCCCACCGAGCGCACCGATCTGCTCAAGGTGCCCACCAGCGCGTCGCGGCGGGTGCGGGCCCGGATCGCGCGCCGGATCACCGCCCAACGCGGTGCGCTCAGCCCGGTGCTGGAGCCGCTGGTGGCGGTCCACCGGCAGTTCTACCCGAAGGCGAATCTGTCCCTGTTGCAACGCGCCTACGAGGTCGCAGAACAGCGTCACGCCAGCCAGCTGCGCCATTCCGGCGATCCCTACATCACTCATCCGGTGGCGGTGGCCACCATCCTCGCGGAACTGGGCATGGACACCATCACCCTGGTGGCCGCGCTGTTGCATGACACCGTCGAGGACACCGGCTACACCCTCGAGGCGCTGGCCGGGGAATTCGGCGACGAGGTCGCTCACCTGGTCGACGGGGTGACCAAGCTGGACAAGGTGGTGCTGGGCACCGCGGCCGAGGCCGAGACCATCCGCAAGATGGTCATCGCGATGGCGCGTGACCCTCGGGTGCTGGTGATCAAGGTGGCCGATCGGCTGCACAATATGCGCACCATCCGGTTCCTGGCCCCGGAGAAGCAGGCGCGCAAGGCCCGGGAAACGCTGGAAGTCATTGCGCCGCTGGCACATCGGCTGGGTATGGCCACCGTCAAATGGGAGTTGGAGGATCTGTCCTTCGCGATCCTGCACCCGAAGAAGTACGAGGAGATCGTCCGGCTGGTGGCCGATCGGTCGCCGTCACGCGACACCTACCTGGCCAAGGTGCGGGCCGAGATCGTCAACACGCTGGCGAAGTCGAAGATCACCGCGACCGTCGAGGGGCGGCCCAAGCACTACTGGTCGATCTATCAGAAGATGATCGTGCGGGGCCGCGACTTCGACGACATCTATGACCTGGTGGGGCTGCGGATCTTGTGCGACGAGATCCGTGACTGTTACGCCGCGGTCGGCGTGGTGCACTCGCTGTGGCAGCCGATGGCGGGCCGGTTCAAGGATTACATCGCCCAGCCGCGCTACGGGGTCTACCAGTCGCTGCACACCACGGTGATCGGCCCGGAGGGCAAGCCGCTGGAGATTCAGATCCGCACCCGGGAGATGCACCGCACCGCCGAGTACGGCATCGCCGCGCACTGGCGGTACAAGGAAGCCAGGGGCCGCAACGGTGTTCCGCACCCGGGCAGCGCCGCTGAGATCGACGACATGGCCTGGATGCGTCAGCTGCTGGACTGGCAGCGTGAGGCGGCCGACCCGGGCGAGTTCCTCGAGTCGCTGCGTTATGACCTGGCGGTCAAGGAGATCTTCGTGTTCACCCCCAAGGGGGATGTGATCACGCTGCCCACCGGCTCTACCCCCGTCGACTTCGCCTACGCCGTGCACACCGAGGTCGGGCACCGCTGCATCGGTGCCCGCGTCAATGGCCGGCTGGTGGCACTGGAGCGCAAGCTGGAGAACGGGGAAGTGGTCGAGGTCTTCACCTCGAAGGCACAGAACGCCGGGCCGTCGCGGGACTGGCAGCAGTTCGTGGTGTCGCCGCGGGCCAAGGCCAAGATCCGGCAGTGGTTCGCCAAGGAGCGCCGTGAAGAGGCGCTGGAGTCCGGCAAGGACGGGATCGCCCGTGAGGTGCGCCGGGTGGGCCTGCCGCTGCAACGCCTGGTCAACGGCGAGTCGATGGCCGCGGTGGCCCGCGAACTGCACTACAGCGACGTGTCCACCCTCTACACCGCGGTCGGTGAGAACCACATCTCGGCGCACCACGTGGTGCAGCGCCTGGTCGCCCAGCTCGGTGGGGTGGACCAGGCCGAGGAGGACCTGGCCGAGCGTTCCACCCCGCTGACCATCTCGCGCCGCGAACGCCACACCGACGATGTCGGCGTCGCGGTACCGGGTGCCACGGGCGTGCTGACCAAGCTGGCGAAATGCTGCACCCCGGTGCCCGGCGACAAGATCATGGGTTTCGTCACCCGCGGTGGCGGGGTGTCGGTGCACCGCACCGACTGCACCAACGCCGACTCACTGCAGGAGCACGCCGAGCGGATCATCGAGGTCAAGTGGGCGCCGTCGCCGTCGTCGGTGTTCCTGGTGGCCATCCAGGTCGAGGCCCTGGACCGGCACCGGCTGCTCTCGGATGTGACCAAGGTGCTCGCCGACGAGAAGGTCAACATCTTGTCGGCCTCGGTCACCACCTCGCGGGACCGGGTGGCGATCAGCCGGTTCACCTTCGAGATGGGCGACCCGAAGCACTTGGGGCACCTGCTCAACGTGGTCCGCAACGTCGAGGGCGTCTACGACGTCTACCGGGTGACCTCGGCTGCCTGAGGGCAGGAGCTCAGCGGGCGGGGCTGAAGCTGTCGGGGTCGGCGAACGCCCAGTCGGCCTCCCAGGAGTCGGGACGCTCGGCCAGCAGCTGACCCGGTCGCAGCCATTCGTAGATCTCGGCGTAGGTCCGCACGATCGACGGTGAGACCCGCTTGCGCAGCATGTGCGGGTTGAGTTGCTCGGGCCCGTGAGCGCCCAGCGAGGCGATCATCTGCATGGCCTGGTGGACCGTCGCGGCCTGATAGCGCTGCACCCGCACACTCTTGTCGGCCACATCGAGTGCGCGCGCCCGCCGCGGATCCTGGGTGGCCACGCCGGTGGGGCAGGTGTTGGTGTGGCAGCGCTGCGCCTGGATACAGCCGAGCGCCATCATCATCGCCCGCGCCGAATTGGTGTAGTCCGCACCCTGGATCAGTCGTTTGACGACATCGGTGGCGCCGGCGACCTTGCCGCTGGCACCCAGCCGGATCTTGTCGCGCAGACCCATTCCGACGAGCACGTTGTGAACGGTCATCAGGCCGTCGGTGAGCGGCATGCCGACGTGATCCTCGTATTCCAGTGGCGCGGCGGCGGTTCCGCCTTCGGCGCCGTCGATAATGATGAAGTCCGGGGCGGTGCCCTCGTCGACCATCGCCTTGCAGATCGCCAGCACATCGGTGCGGGTGCCGACGCACAGCTTGAACCCGGTGGGCTTGCCGCCGGCCAGTTCACGCATCTCGGCGATGAACCGGATCAACTCCCGCGGGGTGGAGAAGGCCGAGTGGGCGGCGGGGCTGATGCATTTCTGATGTGCGGGGACGCCACGGTAGCGGGCGATCTCCTCGCTGACCTTGGCGGCGGGCAGTACTCCGCCCAGCCCGGGTTTGGCGCCCTGACTCAGTTTCAGCGACACACACTTGACGGCTTCGTGGGCGGCCTTGTCGGCGAACTGCGCCGGGTCGAAACGGCCTTCGGCGGTGCGGGTTCCGAAGTATCCCGATCCGATCTCCCACACCAGGTCGCCGCCGTGCTCGGTGTGATACGGGGTCAGGCCGCCTTCGCCGGTGTCGTGGGCGAAACCGCCCAGTGCGGCCCCTTTGTTCAGGGCCAGGATCGCGTTGTTGGACAGCGCCCCGAAGCTCATCGCCGAAACATTCAGCAGCGCCATCGAATACGGCTGCTTGCAGTCCGGACCGCCCACCAGCACCCGCGGTGGGGTGTCGGGCAGCGGTGCCGGTGCGATCGACTGCGCGAGATGCTCGTAGCCGACCGAGTCGATGTCACGTTCGGTGCCGAAGGCCTGCTCGCTGTGGGTGCCCTTGGCGCGCTCGTAGATGATCGTCCGGCGAGCCCGGTCGTAGGGGCGTCCATCGAAATTGCGCTCGATGAAGTACTGCTGCAGTTCCGGTCGCAGATCCTCCATCAGGAACCGCAGATGGCCCAGCACCGGATAGTTGCGCAGCACCGAGTGCCGGGTCTGGAGCAGGTCGTAGATCCCGAGCGCGAACACCGCCGCGGCCGGCACGGCCAGCCACCACCAGGCCGGGTGACCGGCGAGAGCGGCGACCGCGGCTGCCGGGGCGACGACACCCGGGGCCATGACTGCGATGAATCGATACATGCCTCTCCCCGGTGTCTGTTGCCCGCATCCCGGCACACTCGCCCCCGCGAGCGTGCCGATGGAACTGTCCGCGCTAGTCGGCGCGGATGGACTTGACCGTCACCTTGGTGACCGGCGGGCCGTCACTGCCACCGCCCGTGACGCCGGCCGCGGCGATCTTGTCCAGGGTGTCCAGCCCATCCTGCTGGATGGTGCCGAACACCGTGTACTGCGGCGGCAGCATCGAGTCCTGGTACACCAGGAAGAACTGGCTGCCGTTGGTGCCGGGCCCGGCGTTGGCCATCGCCAGGGTGCCGCGCGGGTAGAGCACCGGCTGCTGAGCGGCCGGGTCGTCCAGCGGGTACTGGTCGGTGGGGTACTCGTTGGCGAACTGATAGCCGGGGCCGCCGGTGCCGTCGCCGGCCGGGTCGCCGCACTGCAGCACGCTCAGCATCGGCGAGGTGGTCAGCCGGTGGCACTGGGTGTCGGCGAAGAAGTCCTTGGCGCCCAGACTGATGAAACTATTGACGGTGCAAGGGGATTGGGCGTTGTTCAGCATCAACCCGATGGGGCCCTGGTCGGTCACCATGGAGACGCTGACCTCGGCCGGATCGGTCGGGACCTTGCCGGAGCGCGGCGGCTCGACGGGCTTGGTGGCCGCACGCGCCTTCGGGTACTGGCAGTTGGAACCCAGGGTGGGCGACGCGGTGAACTTCGGCAGCTTGCCGGGCTCGCCGGCCGGGGAGGCGGGGCTGTCCGCATCCGAGGTTTCCGAGGTCTCCGACGTCGTCGACTTGCCGGCGTTGACGTTGCCGGAGTCGCCGTTGTCGCGCAGTACCACGAACACCACACCGGCAACGAGCAGCACGGCCACCACGGCGCCGGCGATCATCAGCATCAGGCGTTGCTTGCGGGCGGCCTGGGCGCGCTGCTCCACCTGCTGGTCGAGATTGCGCTTGGCGTTGGCTCGCCGTTCCTCGTTCGTGGGCACCGCCGGTAACCTCCTGGCTCGCTGAATCGGTCGGGTCCCAAGTCTGCCAGAGTCCGCCCGCGCCGCCCGCGTCATCGGCGGCTGGGCGCGCAATGGGAAACTGGTACACGTGTTGGTCACCGGATTCCCCGCGGGAATGCTGGCGTGTAACTGCTACGTGCTGGCGCAGCGGCAGGGCGCCGACGCGATCGTCGTCGACCCGGGCCAGCGTGCGTTGACCCAGTTGCGGCGCATTCTGGACGAGAATCGGCTGACACCGTCGGCGGTGCTGCTCACCCACGGCCACATCGACCACATCTGGTCGGCGCAGAAGGTCTCCGACACCTACGGCTGCCCGACCTACATCCACCCCGAGGACCGGTTCATGCTCACCGACCCGCTGCGGTCGCTGGGCACCATGCCGGGGCAGGCGCTGTTCGGGGCGTTGAGCAAGCTGATGTTCGCCGAACCCAAGCAACTGGTGGAGCTGGACCGTGACGGGGACAAGATCGGTCTGGGCGACACCACAGTCACCGTCGATCACACGCCCGGCCACACCCGCGGCTCAGTGGTCTTCCGGGTCGAGGGGGACGCCGCTGAGGTGGTCTTCAGCGGTGACACCCTGTTCCAGAGCTCGGTCGGCCGCACCGACCTGCCCGGCGGCAGCGGACGGGACCTGATGAACTCGATCGTCGACAAACTGCTGGTCCTCGACGACGCGACCGTGGTGCTGCCCGGCCACGGACCCAAGACCACCATCGGCGCCGAGCGCCGCGAGAACCCGTTCCTAGAAGGGCTCAGTGCGTGAGCACGTTGAAAGGACTGAGTGCGTGACGTCCCAGTCGACCTTCGCCGCGCCCAAGGGCGTGCCGGACTATGTCCCCCCGGCCTCGGCCGGTTTCGTGGCGGTGCGCGACGGGCTGCTGGCGGCCGCCCGCCGCGCCGGCTACGGAGACATCGAGCTGCCGATCTTCGAGGACACCGGCCTGTTCGCCCGCGGGGTGGGGGAGTCCACCGATGTGGTCTCCAAAGAGATGTACACCTTCGCCGACCGCGGCGACCGTTCGGTGACGCTGCGGCCCGAGGGCACCGCCGGGGTGGTGCGCGCGGTGATCGAGCACGGACTGGACCGCGGTCAGCTGCCGACCAAGCTCTGCTATTCCGGGCCGTTCTTCCGCTACGAGCGCCCGCAGGCCGGCCGGTACCGGCAGCTGCAGCAGGTCGGCGTGGAGGCCATCGGTGTGGACGACCCGGCGCTGGACGCCGAGGTGATCGCGGTCGCCGACGCCGGTTTCCGCTCGCTGGGGCTGGACGGGTTCCGGCTGGAGATCACCTCGCTGGGCGACGACAGCTGTCGGCCGGCGTATCGAGAGTTGTTGCAGCAGTTCCTGTTCGGGCTGGACCTCGATGAGGAGACGCGTCGCCGCGCCGAGATCAACCCGCTGCGGGTCCTCGACGACAAACGCCCGGAGGTCAAAGCGATGACCGCCGGCGCGCCGCTGATGCTCGACCACCTCTCGGATGCGGCCAAGGCACATTTCGACACGGTGCTGGCGCACCTGGACGCCCTGGGGGTGCCGTATGTGATCAACCCGCGGATGGTGCGGGGGCTGGACTACTACACCAAGACCACATTCGAGTTCGTGCACGACGGACTCGGTGCGCAGTCCGGCATCGGCGGCGGCGGCCGTTACGACGGGCTGATGCGCCAGCTGGGCGGCCAGGATCTGTCCGGGATCGGGTTCGGACTCGGGGTGGACCGCACCCTGCTGGCACTGGGCGCCGAGGGCAAGACGGTGGGGCAGACCACCCGCTGCGACGTGTTCGGGGTGGGCCTTTCCGAGGCGGCCAAACTGCGGCTGGCGGTGCTGGCCGGACAGTTGCGGGCCGCCGGGGTGCGCGCGGATCTGGCCTACGGGGACCGCGGCATGAAGGGCGCTATGCGCGCCGCGGACCGCTCCGGGGCGGTGGTGGCGCTGGTCGCCGGTGACCGCGACATCGAGGCCGGCACCGTCGGCGTCAAGGATCTGACCAGCGGCGAGCAGATCGACGTGGCGTTCGACGACGTATTGGCCCAGGTTTTGGGCCGGCTTCGGCGCGTGTGAAGCTGTGCAGGAAAAGTCGGCGAATCCCCTGAATGAGTGCAGTTTCGCGGGCAATCCACGGCCTGCAGCCGGACCTGCGGCCGCCGGCCCTCCGGTAGCGTGGCGCGGTATGACGACCATGCGAAACGTGACAGTCCGGTTCTCGGCGGTGTTGCTGATGGCAGCAGCCGGAGTGATGGCCAGCCATGCGACGTCCCTGGCCGACCCCGAGACGCCGGCGCCGACCCCGACCGAATCCCCGGCGCCGACTCCGACCGAATCCGCGGAGGCAGCTCCGGCCGAGAGTTCGACGGAGCCTTCGGCTGACGCCCCCGCTCCGAAGAAGAGCACGACCGGCGGTCACGAGGTCACCTACACGATCACCGCCACCAGCGACCTGACCGGCAACATCTCCTACATCAAGACCGACCCGCCCAGCATGTCGGCCTACAACGCCAACTCCTCGGAGTACCTCGAGACCGTCCGCGTGCCGATCGGCGGGGGAGCGCCGCTGGTTTACACCACCACGCTGGCCGACCCGAGCCAGTGGGCGCTGGTCACCGCCAGCGGCGGCCTGCGGATCAACCCCGAGTTCCACTGCGAGATCGCCGTCGACGGCGAAGTGGTGGTTTCTCAGCAGGGCGGCAGCGGCGTGACCTGCTCGACCCGCGCCTGGTAGTTCAGTCGGCGAACACGTACACCCAGGCTCGCGCACCCGAACGCAGCGGCACCGAAATCCGCCGGTAGGCGTCGACTTCGTAGTCGTCGGCGGCTGCCAGCTCGGCGGCGCTGATCGCGAACACCGTGCCAGGGACAGCTGCGTCATGCGCGTCTGAACGACGCAGGATCGGATGCCGGTCGCTGCCGCTGACGGCCACCACGTGGGGATCGGTGATCGTCACGTAGTCCAGGTCATAGCCGACGATCGCGTCGGGCCGGCCGTCCAGTTCCCGGCCGAATGTGCTGCGTTGCACCTCCGACAGCTGCAGGGTGCCGTAGGAGAACAGCAGTTCCGTGCTCATTGCGCGCCACCGGCTTCGCCGGCGGCGACGACGAGGACCTCGGCGGGTCGGGTGCCCACCGAGCGGATGCGGTGGCTGATCGAGGCGTCGAAGTAGGCGCTGTCGCCGGCGTTCAGGGTCAACGTCGCATCGCCGTACTCCAACTCGACGGTCCCGACGTGCACGAACACGAACTCCTGGCCCTGGTGAGCCGGGTGTACGGGACGGGCGTCGCGGTCGGCGTGCTCGGTGGGGCGAACCACGAACGGGGACATCGACTTTCCCAGCATGTTCGCGGCCATCGCCCGGTAGCGCTGCCGATCGTCCCTGCGGTCCACGGCCCGGTCCACGGCGACCTTGTCCTCGTCGCCGCGCTCGGAGAACAGTTGCGCCACATCGACGTCCAGGGCCTGCGCCACCTTGAGGGCCACCGCGATGGACGGCGTGCTGCGACTGCGTTCGATCTTGGACAGGTAGCTCTTGGTCAGCCCGGTCCGCTCGGCAAGGCCTTCGAGAGTGAGTCCTCGCTGCTTGCGGACGGCGCGCAGCAGTTCGGTCATGCGTCCTATGATGACACAGTCGATGACACAAGGTGTCCTATCGGATAGAGTCGTGTCATCACCTCCGCCAGCACTGAGGAGCTGTCATGGGCACCACATTCGACGATTCCAAGTCCGACCTGATGCAGCGCGCGGAGCAACGCTTCGCGGAGAACTTCACCGGAACCCAGTGGTCCACGCGCCAGAAATTGGCGCTGACCTGCCGGGCGCTGTCCGACCGCGGTCATGACTCGGGCCTGGCCGGGCAGATCACCGCCCGCGCCGAAGCACCGGGTACCTACTACACCCAGCGACTCGGCCTGGGATTCGACGAGATCACCGATGACAACCTGTTGCTCGTCGACGAAGACCTCAATGTCATTGAGGGCGAGGGTATGGCCAACCCCGCCAACCGATTCCACAGCTGGATCTACCGGGCCCGCCCCGATGTGCAGTGCATCGTGCACACCCACCCGTTTCACGTCGCCGCGCTGTCCATGCTGGAGACCCCGCTGATCGTCTCGCACATGGACACCACGCCGCTCTACGACGACTGCGCCTTCCTGCCGCTGTGGCCGGGGGTTCCGGTCGGAAACGAGGAGGGCGAGATCATCTCCGAGGCCATCGGGGACAAGAAGGCGATCCTGCTGGCGCACCACGGCCAGATCGTGGCCGGCGCCAGCGTGGAGGAGGCCTGCTCGCTGGCGGTGCTGATCGAGCGTGCCGCCGCACTGCAACTGGCCGCCATGGCCGCCGGGACCATCAAAGAACTCCCGGAGAAGCTGGCCCGCGAAGCCCACGACTGGACCCTGCTGCCCAACCGCAGCCAGGCCAACTTCGCCTACTACGCCCGTCGGGCCCTGGCCGGCCACCCCGACGCCATCACCCGATAAAGCAAGGAGTCCCTCGTGGCAGCACAGTTATATGGCGTCATCGGCTACCCGGTGACACCGTTTCGCGACGGCGGTATCGACACCGCGGTCCTGACCGCCGTCATCGACCGGCTCGTCGAGGCCGGAGTGCACGCCATCGCCCCGTTGGGCAGCACCGGTGAGCTCGCCTACCTCGATGAAGGCGAGTTCGATGACTGCGTCGACGCCTCGATCGCCGCGGTCGCCGGACGGCTGCCGGTGCTGGTGGGGGTGTCGGACCTGACCACCGCGCGTACCGTGCGCCGCGCCCGTTACGCCGCGCAGGCCGGCGCCGACGCGGTGATGGTCGCGCCGGTGTCCTACTGGAAACTCTCCGAGCGGGAGATCACCACCCACTATCAGGCCGTCTCCGACGCCGTCGGCATCGACATCGTGGCCTATAACAACCCGGCCACCTCTGGCATCGACATGAGCCCCGAACTGTTGGTCGGCATGTTCGAGAGCATCGAGCACGTGACCATGGTCAAGGAGTCCACCGGGGACCTGAGCCGGATGCTGCGGATCGCCGAGCTGTCCGGCGGGCGCCTGCCGTTCTTCAACGGCAGCAACCCGCTGGTGCTCGACGCGCTGCGCGCCGGCGCCGCCGGCTGGTGCACTGCGGCGCCGAACCTGCTCCCGCAGCCGTGCCTGGACCTCTACACCGCGGTCACCGCCGGTGAACAGGACAAGGCGCAGGCGCTCTACGACGACCTCAAGCCGCTGCTGCAGTTCATCGTGGCCGGCGGCCTGGCCACCACCGTCAAGGCCGGCCTGGAGTTGCTCGGGGTACCGGCCGGCCCGCCGCGACGTCCGCTGTTACCGCTGGACGACGCCGGCCGGGCGGAGCTCAGCGGGCTGCTTTCGCTTTAGCCCAGGTCAGCCGCGGCGAAGGTGTCGCACTGGTTGGGGTCACCGGTCTGGTAGCCGACGGTGAACCAGTGCTGACGCTGGGCCGATGCGCCGTGGGTCCAGGACTCGGGGTTCACGCGGCCGGTGGCGGCCTCCTGGATGCGGTCGTCACCCACCGACGAGGCCGCCGACAGCGCGTCGCGGATGTCGTCGTCGGTCAGCGGCTTCAGGAACGGCACCCCGGTGCTCTCCTGCTTGGTCACCGACGCGTAGTGCGCCCAGACCCCGGCGTAGCAGTCGGCCTGCAACTCGGTGCGCACTCCGGCGCCGGTCGCTCCCTGCGCGCCGTGCTGAGCACGGCCGAGTACGCCGCGCAGGTTCTGCACATGGTGGCCGAACTCGTGCGCCACTACATACTCCTGCGCCAGCGGGCCGCTGCTGGAGCCGAACTGGTCGACCAGCACCTGGAAGAAGTCGGTGTCGAAGTAGGCGGTTTGGTCGGCGGGGCAGTAGAACGGCCCGACGGCACTGGTGGCGGCTCCGCAAGCGGTGGTGGTCTGGCCGCTGAACAGCTGGACCTGCGGGCGGGTGTACCCGCGCATCAGGTCCGACCACACGGCGTCGACGGAGTTGGCGGTGGCCACCACCCGGCATTGCACGTACTTATTGGCATCCGCACCCGTGCGGCACTTGTCGAGCTCGAACCCGGGCGCCGAGTACTGCCCGCGGTCCACCGGCTGCTGGCTGAGCACGTCGCCGGGGTCGGCGCCCAGCAGCAGTGCCACCACCATGATCACCAGCCCGGCGACCCCACCGCCGATCGCGATTCCCCGGCCGGCACCGCCGGAAGATGTGGTGCTGGTGTCGATCCGCATGCCTTCGTTGAAGGTCATTGCACGCTCCGGGTTTTCCGTAGGTTCTCGGTGGTGCTGCGGCCGTCGGGCCCGCAGCCACATCAGCTTTGCACACCGAAACAGGCTTGAACCCCAGGTTGAGCGCCACAAATCCGAGTGCTTGGTTAACTGAACCTGGTCTTGTCTGACCGGTTCCCAAACCTTTACTGAATCTTTGTGGCGGTGCTGTACGTGGTGGTGGTACCGGTGTTACGTTCTGCATCCGGCTGCAAGTGGACAACACTCCACCTCAGTCGCCACAGCTATCGGGAGAGGTTGTCTGCTCGGTGAACGCGTCAACTCGTTGTAAACAATCCTCGATGTCCAACGGGGTGCGAGTTGTCGGCAGCATCAGCAGCCACAGGTTTATCAGGCCGTTATCACTTCGGTCCGCTAGAGTGACGTGCGTCAATCAGTGACGTAGACCTCTTCCGCGCAACAGCACAGACGTACACCATCACACGCTTCACGGTTCCAGGAGGAATAGATGTCATTCGTAACCGCTCAGCCAGAGATTCTGACGGCGGCTGCCGGCAGCCTGTCGGGTATCGGTGACGCTATGACTACCGGCATGACGGCTGCGGCCGGGCCCACCACCGGTGTGCTCCCTCCTGCCGCCGACATGGTGTCGGCGGTGACTGCTGCCCAGTTCTCCGCGCACGCGCAGATGTTCCAGCAGGTCAGCGCGCAGGCTGCGGCTGTCCACCAGCAGATTGTCGCCACCCTGAGCGGCAACTCGAACGCCTACGCCCTCACTGAGGCCGCTAACGCTTCGTCGGCCGGCTGAGTCGGGGCGTATAGATGAGCTTCAGTATCTTTCCGCCGGAGATCAACTCCGGCTTGATTTACACCGGCCCCGGCTCGTCGCCCCTGCTGGAGGCGGCGGCCGCCTGGACCAACCTGGCCGCCGAACTGTCGACCTCGGCGACGGCCACCCAGTCGGTGGTCACCAACCTGAGTTCGACGTGGACCGGAGCTGGCTCCGCGGCGGCGACCGCCTCGGTCGCGCCCTACGTGGCGTGGCTGCAGCAGGCGTCGACCACGGCCGCCCAGAACGCGGCGTTGGCCACCCAGGCGGCCGGGCTGTTCGAGGCCGCCCGCGCCGGTTCGGTGCCGCCGCCGGTGATCGCGGCCAACCGGGCGATGCTGCTGGCGTTGATCTCGACGAACTTCTTCGGGCAGAACACCCCGGCGATCGCGGCGACCGAGGCTCAATACGAGGCAATGTGGGCCCAAGACGGCGTTGCGATGGACACCTACAACAGCTCGGCCCAGGCCAACAACAACCTGATGCAGCCCCAGTCGTCGCCGCCGAACTCCGCCCAGGCCACCCAGCCGGGGTCGGCCGAGGGAGGCCCGAATCCGGGCACCGGTGGAACTCCCACCACCCCCGGCACCGGCGGCTATGACCTGTCCACCGTCGGTGGGCTGCTCGACGCTGCCGGTCTTCCGGCGGGGCTGCTCGGCGCAAAGATGGCGGCCACCTCGATCAACACGATCTCATCGCCATTGAGCATGGGCAGCTCCTTCGGCATGATGGGCATGCGCATGCTCATGATGCTGCCGCAGCTGGCCCGTATGGGTGCGGCCACCGGTGCGACGGGCGCGCTGGCCGGACAGGCCGTCGGCGCGGGCGGCACCGGTACCCTGATGACCCAGATCGGCGACTTCGTCAACGACAAGCTGCAAGGCGCGGTCGGTGTGCTGGCAGGCCACTTCTCCTCGGCCACCAACGCCATCTCCGCCAAGCTCGGCCAGGCCGCCTCGATGGGCGCGCTGAAGGTTCCGCAAGCCTGGTCGATGGCCGCCGACGGCATGGTCCGCGCAGCCCCGGTGCTGCCGGCCACCACCGTCAGCGCCCCGATCCAGACCATGTCGGCGACGTCGGGAATGCCCGGCGGCCCGTTCGGCAACGCGCTGATGGGCGCGATGGCCGGACGCGGACTCGGTGCGGTCGCCGCCAAGGCCCCGAAAGTTATGCCCCGTTCGCCGGCGGGTGGGTAGCGGAAGGGGCTTGACACAAACGTGACCGCCGGGCCGGCGCCCGGCACCACAACGAATTCCAAGCGAGAGGGAGAAAATCATGGCAACACGTTTTATGACGGATCCGGACGCGATGCGTGCGATGGCGGGTCGTTTCGATGTGCACGCGCAGACGGTGGAGGATGAGGCGCGTCGGATGTGGGCGTCTTCGACGAACATCTCGGGTGCGGGCTGGGGTGGTCTGGCCGAGCGGACCTCGATGGACACCATGGGGCAGATGCAGACCGCGTTCCGCAACATCGTGACCATGCTGCACGGTGTGCGTGATGGTCTGATCCGCGACGCCAACCACTACGAGAGCCAGGAAGCTGCTTCGCAGCAGATCCTGTCGGGCAGCTAGCAGAAGGGGAGATCGAGCTATGTCGATTAATTACCAGTTCGGTGATGTCAACGCTCACGGTGCGCTGATCCGCGCCCAGGCGGCTTCGTTGGAGGCGGAGCACCAGGCGATCGTGCACGATGTGCTCGCTGCCGGTGATTTCTGGGGTGGTTCGGGTTCGGTGGCTTGCCAGGAGTTCGTGTCCCAGTTGGGTCGCAACTTCGCGGTGATCTATGAGCAGGCCAATGCTCACGGTCAGAAGGTGCAGACGGCCGGTAACAACATGGCCAACACCGACGCCTCCGTCGGCTCCAGCTGGGCCTGAGCAAACCAGACTCCATCAAGAACCGGCGCAGCCACTGGGCTGCGCCGGTTCTTGCGTTGTGGGAGATGAAAATGCGCCGAGTGTGCGGCGGCGTACGCGACGCGCCGGCGTCACCGTACAGAACCGCACACTCGACGCACTTCGAGTGAGCTTGAGGGACGCGGCGGCTTACCCGCCGGCCGTCCCCGTCGACGCGCACCCACCGAGCACCGTGGTGGACAGGAACGTCGCGGCATTGGCCAGATAGTTGTCAGTCGGGTCGTAGGTCGGCAGCGCCAGCACGAACGCCCGCCGGTACTGCGCGGACAGTTCCGCGAAGTCCTGCAGGGTGGGGTTGTTGCTGCGGCGGCCCAACTGCTGCATCTTGTTGGCCAGGCTGATCATGATGGGTCCGACGGCCAGGTTGACCGCCTTCTGCTGGGGGTTCCAGTAGGTCCCGGGGATGCTGGGGTCGATCTCCGTCCACTCGGCGGTGTCGACGCCGAACTTGTCCAGGGCGGCCTTCCAGTCGCCGCAGACCGAGTTGGGGCCGGTCAGGTACCGCTGCGGGTTGGTCGGGTTGCCGGGCGAGGCGACCTTGCTGGGCGTGGTCTGGGCCTCGACCAGCGGCCCGCGGGCCGCCGCCGACCCGTTGTTGGCCGCCGCGCAGATCGCGGCCAACGCCGACGCGGCGCTGTGTGCGGTGCCTGCCAACGCGGCGTCGCGCGCGGTGTAGGTGGGGATGTGCTCGACGAAGGCGCGGGCGTAGGCGATGAACTGTTCGTAGAGCTCCCGCATGGCCCGGTGTGGGGTCAGCTTCACCAGGCCGACGGTCTGGGCGGCGGCGTTGCGCACCACCTGCCCGGCGGCCAGGTACTCCTTCTTCTGTTCGTCGGTCCACGCCGTGGCCGGGATCGACTGATCGCGTTCGCTGAACTTGCCGTGTCCCAACAGCGACAGCGTGTTGGACAGATTGCTGCTGATCGAGCTCCAGGCGGTGCAGCTGGGGTCGGTGATGATGATCGAGACCGGCCCGGTGTCTTCTGCGCTGGCGACGCCCGAGGCGGCGTTACGGCTGGAGGCGGCGCCGTCGGCGTTGCCCTTGCCGGGGTCGCCACCCAGCAACACCACGGCCACCAATACCAGTGCGACCACGGCCAATACGACCACGGCGGCCAGCCCCCATTTGAGGCTGTTGGTTTGCTTAGGCGAGGCGTCTTCTTCCTCGTACTCCTCGTCGTCGTAGTCGAAGTCGAGGTCATCGGTGCCGTTGGTCACAGTGAGCCAGCTTAGAGCACCGACCGGCGCGGGGCAGGGCAGCGCGTTGGCTCTAGTATTGGCGACGGTCGAACCGTTATTCGACCGTCTTCGAGCAAAGGGGCCCTTTGGTGTTGCGCAGCCACGACGCCGGTTCATTGCGGGCCACCGACGCCGGATTGAGCGTGACGCTGGCCGGCTGGGTGGCTCGCCGACGTGACCACGGCGGAGTCATCTTCATCGACCTGCGCGACGCCTCCGGGGTGGCGCAGGTGGTGTTCCGCGATGCGGCGGTGCTGGAGCAGGCCCACCGCCTGCGTGCCGAGTTCTGTGTGGCGGTCACCGGCGTCGTCGAGGTGCGGCCGACTGGGAATGAGAACCCGGACCTGCCCACCGGCGCCATCGAGGTCAACGCGACCGAGCTGACCGTGCTCAACGAGGCGGCGCCGCTGCCGTTCCAACTCGACGAAGCGGCCGGCGAAGAGGCCCGGCTGCGGCACCGCTACCTGGACCTGCGTCGCGAGAACGGCCCCGGCGCCGCGCTGCGGCTGCGCTCGAAGGTCAACGCGGCTGCCCGGGCGGTGCTGGCGGAGCAGGATTTCGTCGAGATCGAAACCCCCACGCTGACCCGCTCCACACCCGAGGGCGCGCGCGACTTCCTGGTGCCCGCTCGGCTGCAGCCCGGCTCGTTCTACGCCTTGCCGCAGAGCCCCCAGCTGTTCAAGCAGCTGCTGATGGTGGCCGGCATGGAGCGCTACTACCAGATCGCCCGCTGCTACCGGGACGAGGACTTCCGCGCCGACCGCCAGCCCGAGTTCACCCAGCTGGACCTGGAGATGAGCTTCGTCGACTCCGAGGACGTGATCGGCATCGCCGAGCAGGTGCTCAAGGCGTTGTGGGCGCTGATCGGCTACGACCTGCCGACCCCGCTGCCGCGGATGAGCTACGCCGACGCGATGCGCCGGTTCGGCTCGGACAAGCCCGACCTGCGGTTCGGCCTGGAACTGGTGGAGTGCACAGAGTTCTTCTCCGACACCACTTTCCGGGTCTTCCAGGCCCCCTACGTGGGTGCGGTCGTCATGCCGGGCGGGGCGTCGCAGCCGCGGCGCACCCTGGACGGTTGGCAGGAGTGGGCCAAGCAGCGCGGGGCCAAAGGCCTTGCCTATGTGTTGGTCGGCGAGGACGGCGAGCTGTCCGGGCCGGTCGCCAAGAACCTCACCGACGCCGAGCGGGCCGGGCTGGCCGGTCATGTCGGCGCCAACCCGGGTGACTGCATCTTCTTTGCGGCAGGGCCGGTCAAGCCCTCTCGGGCGCTGCTGGGCGCGGCCCGCGGCGAGATCGCCCGCCGCCTGGACCTGATCGACCCGAACGCCTGGGCGTTCACCTGGGTGGTCGACCCGCCGCTGTTCGAGCCCGCCGGCGACGCCACCGCGGCCGGGGATGTCGCCGTCGGCTCCGGCGCCTGGACCGCGGTGCACCACGCGTTCACCTCGCCCAAACCCGAACATGCCGCCCAAGTCGAATCCGACCCCGGTTCGGTGCTGGCCGACGCCTACGACGTGGTCTGCAACGGCAACGAGATCGGCGGCGGATCGATTCGTATCCACCGCCGCGACATTCAGCAGCAGGTCTTCAAGGTGATGGGCTTGGGCGCAGCCGAGGTAGCCGAAAAGTTCGGCTTCCTGTTGGACGCGTTCAGCTTCGGCGCACCGCCGCACGGCGGGCTGGCGTTCGGCTGGGACCGGGTGGTGGCGCTGCTGGCCGGGGTGGACTCGATCCGCGAAGTCATCGCGTTCCCGAAGTCCGGCGGCGGTATCGACCCGCTGACCGACGCCCCGGCGCCGATCACCGCGGCGCAGCGCAAGGAGTCCGGCATGGATGCCGTTCCCGCGGCGCCACAACCGGGCTGAGGCTGCCGCCGTAGACATCGGCGCCACTGTCCGCAAGGCTGGCAGGCATGGATTCTGCCGAGTTCGCCCGGATGGTGGTCGCCAGCATGCCGTTCGCGACGGCCCTGCAGATCGAGGTCACCGAACTGGCCCCGCAACAGGTGGGCGCCACCATGGCATGGGCACAGGAGCGGTGCACCACCGCCGGAATCCTGCACGGGGGAGCGCTGATGGCGTTCGCCGACACCGTCGGCGCGGTGTGTGCGGTCGCGAATCTGCCCGAGGGTGCCAGCACCTCGACGATCGAATCGAAGACGAATTTCTTCCGGGCGGTGCGGGCGGGCACCGTCAGCGCGACCAGCATCCCCCTGCACGTCGGGCGTACGACGATCGTCGTACAGACCGACCTCACCGACGACCGTGGAAAGCCGGTGGCCCGGGTCACCCAAACTCAGGCGGTGCTGACGCCCAACTGACCGGTCTCACCAGAACGGTTTGAGCAGGCTGCGCATCGCCGGCGGCACCCAGCCCTTCACCGAGGATGGGAATACCCGTCCCGGACCGCATTTCGGCCAGGCGTAGGGTCCCTGTTCGTCCAGCACCCGAGTGGCGACTGCGATCTGTTCCTCCCGCGACGCCTTCGCCGGTGACCCCACGCCGCCGAATGCGTGCCAGGTCGACGGCTTGAACTGCAGGCCGCCGTAGAAACCGTTGCCGGTATCGGCGGCCCAGTTACCGCCCGATTCGCATTGGGCGACCGCGTCCCAGCCCATCATGTTGGCGTCCGCGTGGGCAATACCGGCCGACGCCAGCAGTGCGCCCACAATCCCCCCGGTGACCAGCCCGGATGCGGCCCACGTGAGGTGCCGGGTTCCGCGCTGCACGACACGCCGTGTCGTGTTCCGGTGCATATCACAACCTCCGTGATAGTTGTATATCAGTGAGGTAAACGAGCATAACGTGCAAATTGATGAAATTGCACATTTTGAACACCTAACGATACAAATGAGTTTATTGATTTAGTTGAGCTAGAAGTGAACTATAGTTATTAGAGTTGATAGAGTTGTTATTGATACGTATGTTGCGAGAGATCTCTTAATAATTAAGAGAATTTTGAGTGGCTAATGTTATTGCTGGTGCAGATGAGGCCTGTGTGAAGTTGCCGCCCGCATGCCGGGCGCCGAGGGGCCCGTGAGGAAAGATTCGCCGGAATCGCGCTCCAGCCTCACGTCCAACGCATCTCCGGCGACCTAGGCTCGCTCGGGTGGCCGACCGCTATGGGACCGACATCCTCTCCAGTAACCCGCACGCCGCCCGCAGGATCCGTTCCACCGAGGTGCCGCTACAACTCGGGATGGTGGTCGAGGACGCCCAGACCGGCTATGTGGGCGCGATCGTCCGGGTGGAGTACGGCCGGATGGACCTCGAAGACCGCCACGGCCGCACCCGTGGTTTCCCGGTCGGCCCCGGCTATCTGATCGACGGCAAACCGGTGATCCTGACCGAACCGCGGCCCTCGGCCCCCGCCGCGCCCGGGCGCACCGCGTCGGGTTCGGTGGCGGTGCCGGGGGGCCGCGCGAAGGTGGCGCTGGCCAGCCGGATCTACGTCGAGGGCCGCCACGACGCCGAGCTCGTCGAGCAGGTCTGGGGAGATGACCTGCGTATCGAAGGTGTGGTGGTCGAATACCTCGGCGGCATCGACGATCTGGCCGGCATCGTGGCCGACTTCCAGCCCGGGCCTGGGCGCCGACTCGGGGTGCTGGTCGACCATCTGGTGGCCGGCTCCAAGGAGACCCGGATCGCCGAGGCGGTGCGCCGCGGACCCGCTGGCGCGCACACCCTGATCGTCGGACATCCCTACGTCGACATCTGGCAGGCGGTCAAGCCGGGCCGGCTCGGGTTGAAGAGGTGGCCGACGATCCCGCGGAACGTGGAGTGGAAACACGGCATCTGTGCGGCGCTGGACTGGCCGCACGCCGGCCAGGCCGACATCGCCGCGGCCTGGCAGCGCATCCGCGGGCGGGTGCGGGATTGGACCGACCTGGAGCCGGAGCTGATCGGCCGCGTCGAGGAATTGATCGACTTCGTGACGCAACCGCGTCAATCCGGCTGAATCGAGCCACCGCAGGCCCTCGAGCCGGTTGGATGGTTGGCATGAAAACAATTGCTGCCGTGGCGCATGCGCCCAACCAGCCCTTCGAGATCATGGAGCTGGACCTCGACGGGCCCGGCCCGGGCGAGGTGCTGATCAAGTTCACCGCCGCCGGGCTGTGCCATTCGGATCTGCACGTGGCCGACGGCGACTGGCCGAACCGGTTCCCGATCGTCGGGGGACACGAGGGCTCCGGGATCATCGAGGACGTCGGCCCCGGCGTCACCAAGGTCAAACCCGGTGATCACGTGGTGTGCTGCTTCATCCCGAGCTGCGGCAGCTGCCGGTACTGCTCCACCGGCCGGCAGAACCTGTGCGACATGGGTGCCACCATCCTGGAGGGATGTATGCCCGACGGCACGTTCCGATTCCATTCGGGTGGCACCGATTACGGCGGCTTCTGCATGCTGGGCACCTTCTCCGAGCGAGCGACGATCTCGCAGCACTCGGTGGTCAAGGTCGATGACTGGCTGCCGCTGGAGACCGCGGTGCTGGCGGGCTGCGGAGTGCCCACCGGCTGGGCGACGGCCAACTACGACGGCGGGGTGCGGGCCGGGGACACCGTGGTGGTCTACGGCATCGGCGGCGTCGGCATCAACGCGGTGCAGGGCGCCGCGCACGCCGGGGCCAAGTACGTGGTGGCCGTCGACCCGGTGGAGTTCAAGCGCGACACCGCACTCAGACTCGGGGCCACCCACGCGTTCGCCACCGCCGATGAGGCGATGGAGAAGGTCGCTGAGCTGACCTGGGGGCAAATGGCCGACCAGGCGCTGATCACCGTCGGCGACCTGGGGTTGGCCGTCACGACCGCGGCGATCAACACGATCGGCAAGGGCGGCACCGTCGTCATCGCGGCGATGGCCCGCCTGGAGGACCTCGACGTGCAGGTGTCGGGCACCATGCTGGCCCTGTTCGGCAAGACCATCAAAGGCACCCTGTTCGGCGGGGCCAACCCGCAGTACGACATCGTGCGGCTGCTGCGGCTCTACGATGCCGGACAGCTCAAGCTCGACGAGTTGGTCACCCGCCGCTACACCCTGGAGCAGGTCAACGAGGGCTACCAGGATCTGCGCGACGGCAAGAACATCCGCGGGGTGATCGTGCACCGCTGAGGCGTTGCCGCTGCGCGCCGAGCGGGAATCCCGCCACGTGAATCTCGGGTGTCGCGTCGGGCAATTCCCAGTCGGGCGTCCGTGGTATTCCTGAAGGCGTGTCCGACGGACTGTTCGACCTGACCGGCGCTCCGGCGCCCGAACCCGGGGCCGCCTCTACCCCGTTGGCGGTGCGGATGCGTCCGGCCTCCCTCGACGAGGTGGTCGGCCAGGACCACCTGCTGGGTCAGGGCTCGCCACTGCGCCGGCTGGTCGACGGCTCGGGGGCGGCCTCGGTCATCCTCTACGGCCCGCCCGGCACCGGCAAGACCACACTGGCCTCGCTGATCTCCGGCGCCACCGGCCGGCGTTTCGAGGCATTGTCGGCGCTGAGCGCCGGGGTCAAAGAGGTGCGCGCGGTGATCGACAGCGCGCGGCGCTCCGCCGCCTACGGCGAGCAGACTGTGCTGTTCATCGACGAGGTGCACCGGTTCTCCAAGACCCAGCAGGATGCGCTGCTGTCGGCCGTGGAGAACCGGGTGGTGCTGCTGGTGGCGGGGGGGGGGGGGGGGGGGGGGGGGGGGGGGGGGGGGGGGGGGGGGGGGGGGGGGGGGGGGGGGGGGGGGGGGG
>NZ_CP084029.1:2582616-2744629 GCF_020181615.1 [Mycobacterium] crassicus | reverse complement strand
CCCCCCCCCCCCCCCCCCCCCCCCCCCCCCCCCCCCCCCCCCCCCCCCCCCCCCCCCCCCCCCCCCCCCCCCCCGCTGCTGAGCCGGTCGCTGATCCTGCAACTGCGGCCGCTGGGACCTGAAGACATCACCACGGTGGTGCGCCGCGCCATCGACGACAAGCGCGGCCTGGGCGGGCGCATCGAGGTGGCGCCCGATGCCCTCGATCTGCTGGTCCGGCTGGCCGCCGGCGACGCCCGCCGGGCGCTGACCGCGTTGGAGGTGGCTGCCGAAGGTGTGGGGGACGGCGGCGAGGTGACCGTCGAGATCGTGGAGGGGTCCCTGGATCAGGCCGCGGTGCGCTACGACCGCGACGGCGACCAGCACTACGACGTGATCAGCGCGTTCATCAAATCGGTGCGCGGCTCCGACGTCGACGCCGCACTGCATTACCTGGCCCGGATGCTGGTCGCGGGGGAGGACCCGCGGTTCCTCGCCCGCCGACTGATGATCTCGGCCAGCGAGGACATCGGAATGGCCGATCCGACCGCGTTGCAGGTCGCGGTGGCCGCCGCACAGACCGTCGCGCTGATCGGCATGCCCGAGGCACAGCTGACCCTGGCGCACGCCACCGTGTACCTGGCGACCGCGCCGAAGTCCAACGCCGTGACCACCGCGTTGTTCGCCGCGATGGCCGACATCCGGGCCGGCAAGGCCGGGCCGGTACCGGCGCACCTGCGTGACGGGCACTATGCGGGCGCGCAGTCCCTGGGCAATGCGGTCGGTTACCGGTACGCCCACGATCATCCCGACGGCGTTGTGCCGCAACAATATCCACCCGATGATTTGGTGGGAGTGGACTACTACCAACCCACCGGTCGGGGAGTGGAACGCGAGATCGGCGGGCGGTTGCAGAAACTGCGAGCGATCATCCGCCGTCGCTAAACCACCAGGTGCCGGCGGCCAGTCCATCGTGGAAGGCGTTGGTGAGCTGATCTACTTTTACTGATCAGGAGCCGGTCGTAGGCTCGTTGCGATGCCAGAGAAGTCGGCGATTCGATTCCTCCGCCGTGACGTTCGCCGCGTCGCGTACGAAATGCGCGGGGACGGTCCGCCGCTCGTTGCTCCGGCGTGGTGGGTGAGTCACCTCGAACTTGACTGGCAGAACGCGGGCTTTCGACGCTTCTGGGAAGGGGTCGCAAACGGATACACGCTGATCCGTTACGACCGGCTCGGGGTCGGCATGTCGGATCGCACGGTGCGAGATTCAGATCTGACCCTCGACGGGGAAGTCGCGACGCTGCGGGCGCTACTCGACGAGCTCGAACTCGAGCGCGTGTCGCTCATTGGTGGCTCATCGGGCAGTTGCACCGCCGTCGCATTTGCTGCAGCGTTTCCTGAGCACGTCGAGCGCCTGGTGCTGTACGGCTCGTACCCCCACGGGGCGGCGCTCGCGGCTCCGGGCGTGGCGAACGCGATCCTCGCAGCGATACGTGCGCATTGGGGACTGGGGTCGCGCTTGCTCAGTGACCTCTTCCTCGGTGATACCGATTCTGCCGAGCAGGAACGCTTCGCGCGATTCCAACGGGAGGCGGCGAGTGCCGAGACCGCTGCTGCTTTGCTGGATCTCGTCTATCGCCTCGACGTACGCGCGCATCTTCCCATCGTCCGTCGGCCTGCGCTGGTCGTTCATCGTCGCGACGACCGCGCCGTGCCGTACCGGTTCGGGCGTGAGGTCGCGGCGGCGATCCCAGGCGCGACATTCGTTCCGCTGCAAGGGAGCGCTCACCTCCCCTGGTACGGCGACGTCGATTCCGTCGTGCGCGCGTGCCGCGAAGCGCTGGCACCAGTGCGGCCGTCGCCGAACCATGCGAGTGAGCTGGAGTCGGTCCCGCTGTCCAGTCGTGAGCGCGAGATCCTTGCCTGCGTCGCGCGCGGTCTCAGCGATGGTGCGATTGCAGAACAGCTCGTGCTGAGCCCGCATACCGTTCACCGCCACGTGGCGAACATCCGCCGCAAGCTGGGTCGCACCTCACGGACGGCCGCCGTCGCGGAGGCCGCGCGTCTCGGACTCCTGTGAGGTGGCCGAAAGGGGCCATCTGCTGAAGATGGCCGCAATGAGCGATGCGCGCACCATGCGGCCACTCATACGTTCGCGGTATGGCCGAGACCACAAGCACCAACGCAACTACCGACCTCCGGGCGAGCGAGCCATCTGCCGTGTGGCTGCGGATCTTCGCCCTGATATATGACCCACTGCTCTGGCTGGGCGAGATCGCCGGGATGCGCCACCGGCGGAGCGCGCTGTTGGGCGCTGCCCGCGGGCGCGTCGTCGAGATCGGCGCAGGGACTGGGCTGAACATCGCGCTCTATCCCGACGGGATAGCAGAACTCGTGCTCGCGGAGCCCGAGCCGGGGATGCGCAAGAGACTCGCGCATCGCCTGCAGCGGCATGCGCGCGTCGCACGGATCATCGACGCACCTGCGGAGCGGCTGCCGCTGGCTGACGGTTCCGTGGACACCGTCGTCTCGACGCTCGTCCTTTGCACTGTCGACGACCCCGAACGCGCGCTCCGCGAGATCGCACGCGTGCTCCGCCCGGACGGGCAGTTGCTGTTCATCGAACATCTGCGTGCGAGCTCGCGGTTCCTCGCGGCGTGCCAGGACATCCTGCTCCAACCATGGCGACGCTTCGCAGGCGGCTGCCGCTGCAACCGGCGCACGGTGGACCTGATGCGCGCCTGCGGTTTCGCCGTCTCAGCCGACACCGCGAGGTGGCGTGGCGTGCCACCGATCGTTCGACCGCTCAGCGTGGGCCGGGCGACCCGGTGATCACGTCATCGGGTCGGACACCGATCAGCGTGACGCCGCTGCGCGGTACGACCTCCACCAAGAACGCCAGATCCGCCTCGAGGTACTCATCGAGGAGGTCGAGGGGCTGGCCAACGCCGAGGAGATCGCCAAGGCCAGCCCACGGATCGACGCGCTGATCTTCGAGGTCGGCGACTTCTCGCTGTCCCAGGGCGCGCGGGTCGACACCAACTTCGTGCCGATCTGGGACTACCCGGGCGACTTTTGGCACTACGCCCGCAACAAGGTTCTGGTACCAGCCGGCATCGAAGCCATCGACTTGCCCTACCCCGATTACGCAAACCTGGACGGCTACGAGTTCGAAGCCCGCCGGTCGTCGCTGTATGGCTTCACCGGCAAGTGGGCGATCCATCCCACCCAGATTCCGGTCGCGAACACGGTGTTCCCGCCGACCGACCAGGAGATCGCACTGGCTGAACGCAACATGGCCGCCTACCGCGAGGGCGAGGCGAAGGGGCTGGGCGCAGTCCGGGTCGACGGCGTGCCGGTCGACGCCGCGCACCTGAAGATCGCGCAGAACACCCTGGCGCGGGTCGCCCTGATCAACGAGCTGTAATCCGCGGCGAGCTGCAGGTGCAACGTCGGACGGTAACGGGGTCAGCCCGCTACACCAGTTCGGGCACTCTCAAATGAGCCAGTGCCAGTTCGAACTCGCACTCGTCGAGTTCCTGTGCGCCGGCCTCCCGCATCGATTGGGCCTTGAGCTCGGTCGCCTGGTCGCGGTTTCGCTCCATGGCCTCCCGGCTGTCGAACGTGGCACACGAGACGGCGCGGCCCGATGCACGGTCGACCATCAGGCTCGCACTGCTGAACCCGTCGAGGCCCTCGATCTGCGGTAGGACCGATGACTTGTAGTACTCGATACCTTCGTCCATCCGCTCCGGTGGCACCTTGACCCAGGTGGCCCGTACGCACGACCCCGCGCGCGTGTGGTGGTCGCGGTGCAGCACCGCGATGTCCCATTCTTCGATGGTTGGCGATCCGCCGAACGTCATCGCAGCCCGGTCCCGAATCGGCCGGACATGCTCTGCGCTGGCGTGCATCGCCTCCTCGGTCTCCCACGAACTGGTAGCGATGCAGCGGCCAGTCTGTCGGTCGACCAACAGCGACACACCCACACACCCATCGATCTGCTGGAGTGCTGGCATGGTCTCGTCGCGAATATGCGCAATTCCCTCGTCAAGCGGTGCGGATTGCGCGATCACAGTGGTGGAGCGTGCGTACACGATTGGCTCCTTTGAACGGGGCAGCGCCCCGGTGGCGCCACCGGCCCACGTACCACCCTCCTCCGCTGAATGAGTTGTGACAATAGGAAATTCGGCCTGTCTCGCGATGCGCGCCGACCCGAGGCAAACGCGCACCGCTGGGCCCAAAAGAGCGAGGTTGCGGCTACAGGCGGAGCCCGCAGGAACGTCCGTAGCCTTGCAGATATGCAGACCGAAGTGCTCGACGTCGACACCTCTCGGCATCGCACTGTCGACCTCACCGCGCAGGTACGAGTGTTCTGTGCGGGCCACGGTTACGGGCTGTGCAACGTCTTCGTGCCGCATGCGACGGCCGGGGTGGCGGTCATCGAGACCGGCGCCGGGTCCGACTCCGACCTGGTCGACACCCTGGAGCGGCTGAGGTACCCCCTGGCAGTCGGTGGTCCTGGTCGACCTGAACCGCGACAACCCTCGTCGAAGTGTGCGATTGAGCTTTGTCGGCGCCGGCGCCACCTGAGGATCCTTGCCTGCAGAGAACCCGATCTGCAGCCCGGTACTGTAGTGCCGTCTAAACGGATGAGACGGCGGGAAGCGACAGATAGTGCAGACACACGAGATCAGGAAACGCTTCCTCGATCACTTCGTGAAAGCGGGCCACACCGAGGTGCCCAGCGCTTCGGTGATCCTGGATGACCCCAACCTGTTGTTCATCAACGCCGGCATGGTGCAGTTCGTGCCGTTCTTCCTGGGCCAGCGCACCCCGCCGTACGCCACCGCCACCAGCATCCAGAAGTGCATCCGCACCCCGGATATCGACGAGGTGGGTATCACCACCCGGCACAACACCTTCTTCCAGATGGCCGGCAACTTCTCGTTCGGCGACTACTTCAAGCGCGGGGCGATCGAGCTGGCCTGGACGCTGCTGACGGGCAGTGTCTCCGACGGCGGGTACGGACTGGACCCCGAACGGATCTGGGCCACCGTCTATCTCGACGACGATGAGGCCATCGGGTTGTGGCAGGAGATCGCGGGATTGCCGCTCGAGCGGATTCAGCGCCGCGGCATGGCCGACAACTACTGGTCGATGGGCATCCCCGGACCCTGTGGTCCGTCGTCGGAGATCTACTACGACCGCGGCCCGGAATTCGGCGTCGACGGCGGCCCGGTTGCCAACGAGGACCGCTACATCGAGATCTGGAACCTCGTGTTCATGCAGAACGAGCGCGGGGAGGGCACCTCCAAGGAGGACTTCGAGATCCTCGGGCCGCTGCCGCGCCAGAACATCGACACCGGGATGGGCGTCGAGCGGGTCGCTTTCCTGCTGCAGGGCGTGCACAACGTCTACGAGACCGACCTGGTTCGCCCGGTCATCGATGTGGTCGCCATCCGTGCGCCGCGTGGCTATGACACCGGTAATGACGCCGACGACGTGCGGTACCGCATCATCGCCGACCATTCCCGCACCGCGGCGATCCTGATCGGCGACGGCGTGAGCCCCGGCAACGACGGCCGCGGCTACGTGCTGCGCCGGCTGCTGCGGCGGGTCATCCGTTCGGCCAAGCTGCTGGGCATCGAGGGCCCGATCGTCGGCGAACTGATGGCAACCGTGCGCGACGCGATGGGCCCGTCGTATCCGGAACTGGTCACCGACTTCGACCGGATCAACCGGATCGCGGTCGCCGAGGAGACCGCGTTCAACCGCACCCTGACATCGGGATCCAAGCTGTTCGAGGATGCGGCGGCAGCCACCAGGTCCGCCGGGGTCACCGTGCTGTCCGGCAGCGACGCCTTCGCCTTGCACGACACCTACGGTTTCCCGATCGAGCTCACCCTGGAGATGGCCTCGGAGGCCGGACTGCAGGTGGACGAGGCCGGGTTCCGGACGCTGATGGCCGAGCAGCGTCAGCGCGCCAAGGCCGACGCCGCCGCGCGCAAGCACGCCCATGCCGACCTGAGCGCCTACCGGGAGCTGATCGACGCCGGACCCACCGAGTTCACCGGCTTCGACGAGCTCACCACCGAAGCCCGCATTCTGGGCATTTTCGTCGACGGTAAACGGGTGCCGGTGGTGTCGCATGAGGACGTCGCCGCGGATCGCGTGGAGCTGGTGTTGGACCGCACTCCGCTTTACGCCGAGGCCGGCGGGCAGATCGCCGACGCCGGGACGATAAGCGGAGGGCCGGCTGGATCGTCACTGGCCACGGTCACCGACGTGCAGAAGATCGCCCAGACGCTGTTCGTTCACACGGTCAACATCGACTCTGGTGAATTCGTCGAGGGCGACACGGTCACCGCGGCCGTCGACGCGGCCTGGCGCAAGGGCGCCACCCAGGGTCACTCGGGCACCCACATGGTGCACGGTGCGCTGCGACAGGTGTTGGGGCCCAATGCCGTTCAGGCCGGCTCACTCAACCGGCCGGGCTATCTGCGGTTCGACTTCAACTGGCAGGGCGCACTCAGCGACGAGCAGCGCAGCCAGGTCGAGGTGGTCGCCAACGAGGCGGTACAGGCCGCCTTCGAGGTGCACACCTTCACCGAGGAACTCGAGAAGGCCAAGGCCCGCGGCGCCATGGCGATGTTCGGCGAGAAGTACCCCGAGAAGGTCCGGGTGGTCGAGATCGGCGGGCCGTTCTCGCTGGAGCTGTGCGGCGGAACCCACGTGCACAACTCGGCGCAGATCGGGCCGGTGACCATCCTGGGCGAATCGTCGGTGGGCTCGGGGGTGCGCCGGGTGGAGGCCTACGTCGGGCTGGAGTCATTCCGGCACCTGGCCAAGGAGCGGGCGCTCATGGCCGGGCTGGCCTCGTCGTTGAAGGTGCCCTCAGAGGAAGTGCCGGCCCGCGTGGCGAACCTGGTCGAGCGCCTCAAGGCCGCCGAGAAGGAACTGGACCGCGCCCGGCTGGCGAATGCACGAGCGGCCGCTTCGAATGCCGCCGCCGGGGCCGAGCAGATCGGTAGCGTGCGCCTGGTGGCGCAGCGTATGTCGAGCGGAATCGGCGGCGGCGACCTGCGGTCGCTGGTCGGCGACGTCCGGGGCAAACTGGGCGAGGAGCCCGCAGTGGTGGCACTGATCGCCGATGGTGAGGACAGCGTGCCCTACGTGGTCGCCGCCAACGCCGCCGCACAAGAGCTCGGGTTGCGTGCAGACGATCTGGTCAAAGACCTGGCGGCAGCGGTGTCCGGCCGGGGCGGCGGCAAGGCCGATCTGGCGCAGGGCTCCGGCAAAGACTCCACCGGGATCGATGCCGCGCTCGCGGCGATCCGCGCGGCGGTCGCCCGGAGCACGCCGGCGTGACCTCACCCCACCATCGCACCCCGGACCGGCCCGGCGGGCCGGACGATCCCGGCCGCGGACGACGGCTCGGGGTGGATGTGGGAAGCGTGCGTATCGGGGTGTCCTGCAGCGACCCCGACGGACTACTGGCCACGCCGGTGGAGACCGTCCGCCGGCATGCCTCCGGTTCACACCTGCGCCGGCTGGCCGGTCTGGTCGAGGAACTCGATGTGGTCGAGGTGGTGGTCGGGCTGCCCCGGACCCTGTCGGATCGGACCGGCTCGGCCGCCGAGGACGCCATCACGGTGGCTGACGGTCTGGCCAAGTTGTTGGCCGAGCGTCACCGGCCGGTCCCGGTGCGCCTGGCCGACGAACGGTTCAGCACCGTCAGCGCGACACGTGCCCTGCGGGAAGCCGGGGTGCGGGCCAAGAATCAGCGGTCGGTCATCGATCAGGCCGCCGCGGTGACGATCTTGCAGAGCTGGCTCGACCAGCGCCGGGCCTCGAATACCGGGGCCCCGGCACCGCCGATGGGGGACAACGATGTCTGACCAGAAACCCGGCCGGAAGGCCAAACCCGCTGCGGTAGGACCGCCGCGGCGCCCGATGAGCCGGACCGAGCGGGCCCGCGAGGATCGGCGGCAACGCCAGCACAGCCGGCGTCGCCGCATGGCCACCGGCCTGGGCGCTGTGCTGGTCACCATTCTGGTGATCGCCGGCGTGTTCCTGGGCTCCAAGCTCTGGCACACCAGCAACCCGGTGGTCGACTTCACCGGTGAGGGCGGTCAGCAGGTGCTGATCGAGGTGCATGAGGGTGACTACACCACCGCAGTCGCCCAAACCCTGCTGAGCGCCGGAGTGATCGCCAGCGTCGAAACATTCCTCGACGTAGCGCAGAGCAACCCCGCGATCGCAGCGATCCAACCGGGCTTCTACCGGTTGAAGGCCGAGCTCCCGGCCGCCACCGCCGTCCACGAGCTGGTCGATCCGGGCAACCGGGTGGGCAAGCTGGTGATACCCGAAGGCCGCCAGCTCGACGACGTCACCGACCAGAAGACCGATGCGGTGACCGCGGGTCTGTTCACGCTGATCGCCGAGGCCAGCTGCCTGGACCTCAATGGCGACCGGCACTGCCTCAAGGCGGAGGAGTTGCGCTACGCCGCTGAGACCGAGACGCCCGAGGCGCTGTCGGTACCGGAGTGGGCGCTCGGCCCGGTCACCAAGATGGGGCACGACCACCGCCGCATCGAGGGGCTGATCACCGCCGGCACCTGGAACGTCGACCCGACCGCCCCCGCAGCCGCGGTCCTGGCCAAGCTGATCAGCCAGAGCGCCGCCGAGCTGGCCAAGTCCAATCTGCCCGGTACCGCCGAGCAGTTGGGCATGACGCCCTACGAGCTGCTGGTGGTGGCATCGCTGGTGCAGCGCGAGGCCCTGCCGCACGACTTCGCCAAGGTCGCCCGGGTCATCGACAACCGGCTGGGCGAGCCGCAGCGCCTCGAGTTCGACTCGACGGTCAACTATCCGCTGGATCGCCAGGAGGTGGCCACCACCGACGCCGACCGGGCCAAGGTGACCCCGTGGAACACCTACGCCTCCGACGGCCTGCCGGCCACCCCGATCTGCTCGCCGGGAACCGAGGCACTGCAAGCCGCCGAACACCCGGATCCGGGCGACTGGCTGTACTTCGTGACGATCGACAAAGAAGGCACAACGTTGTTCACCCACAATTATCAGCAGCACCTGAACAACATCGAGTTGGCGCTGGACAACGGTGTCCTCGACAGTTCCCGCTGATCGCGGTCCCCGCAAGGCCGCCGTGCTGGGGTCGCCGATCGCGCACTCCCGCTCGCCGCAGCTGCATCTGGCGGCCTATCGGGCGCTGGGCCTGCAGGGGTGGACCTATGACCGCATCGAGTGCAGCGCAGACGAATTGCCCGCGCTGGTAGCCGGATTCGGGCCGGAGTGGGTCGGAGTGTCGGTGACTATGCCCGGCAAGTTCGCCGCGCTGGCCTTCGCCGACGAGCGCACCCCGCGCGCCGAGCGCATCGGCTCGGCGAACACCCTGGTGCGTACCGCCTCCGGTTGGCTGGCCGACAACACCGACGTCGACGGCGTGCGTGGAGCCCTCGGGTCGGCCTCCGGGGAGGCGATCGTGCTCGGATCGGGCGGTACCGCCCCTGCCGCGGTGGTGGCGTTGGCCGAACTCGGGGTCAGCCGCATCACGGTGGCCGCCCGCAACGCCGACAACGCCGCCCGACTGGTCGCATTGGCGGCCGGTGTCGGTGTGCCGGCCCGATATTGCGCGCTGGACGATCACGCGGGGCTGGCCGAGGCCGCCGCGGCCGCCGGGGTCACGGTCAGCACCGTTCCGGCCGACGTCGCGGCCCGCTACACGCTGCTGCTGGCGGGGGTGCCGGTGCTGCTGGACGCCATCTACGATCCGTGGCCGACACCGCTGGCGGCGGCGGTGAGCGCGGCCGGCGGAACGGTCGTCAGCGGCCTGCAGATGTTGTTGCACCAGGCGTTCACCCAGGTCGAGTTGTTCACCGGCCTGCCCGCACCCCGTGCGGCGATGACTTGCGCGGTCGCCGACCCGGCCTGAGCATGGCCCCATGCTTGCGGTCCCGGTGTTGGTGTGGCTGGCGCTGCTCAGCGGCTATGACATCGCGCAACGCCGGTTGCCGAACTGGCTGACACTGCCCGCGGCGGTCATGGTGCCGGCCGTCGCGATCGGTGCCGGCCGCGGGCTCGCGGCGTTGGCCGGAGCTGTTGCCCTGACCGCGGTCTATCTGGTGGTGCACCTGATCGCACCGGACGGATTGGGCGCCGGCGATGTCAAGCTCGCTGCCGGACTGGGCGCGCTGACCGGTTCTTTCGGCTCCGACGTGTGGTTGCTCGCGGCGCTTTCCGCCCCGCTGCTGACCGGAGTGTGGGGACTGATCGCCGCGGCGATGCGACGGGCCCGCACGGTTCCGCATGGTCCATCGATGTGCCTGGCCAGCGCGGTGGCCGCTGGTCTGGGGATGTTCTGAGGATGCCGCGGGGGACAGGCCCGCAGGTGGGCACCGGTGCGGAGATCAGCGAATAAATGTTAACGCCGTGGTTACCCTTGCCAGAATTCGTTTGCCACTCAGTCCGTTATTAGGTAATATTGGAACATTGAGCTGTGCTGGCGGGTGTAACGCTGAGTATGACCACGAGGGGGTGGTGACCGTGAAGCGAGCAGTAATTGGGGGTGTGACCGCTGTCGCGGTCGTCATAGGGGGCGCGGTGCTTGCCACCGACATGACCTCGCCATCCCTGCCTGACGTGCAGGTTCCGGCTATTCAGCTGTCCAGCGCCGAGGGTAATGACGCGACGGTGCAGTGGCTGGACCTGTTCGCGCAGACCTCGGCCGGCAATGCCGACTCGTTCGGTGGATACCTGCTGGACCCGGCCTCGTCCGTCGCTCCCGGCGAATCGCCGCTGGTGCTGATCGACCCGGAGACCTCCGCCAATGACTTCGATCGGATTCTCGACGGTGTCGTCGGTAACGTGGGCAGCCAGCTCAAAGCGGTGACTTCGCCCAGTAACGGCCCCGATGCGGTCACCTACCTGATCCTCAAAAACGGCTCCTGAACCCCCGTTGGGGTGACGAGCCGGATCGATTACCGGTTGTCGCCATACTGAGTCGTCCGTATGCGCAGCCGTAAAGTCCTCCAAGCCCGGGTGGTCCAGACCGGCATGGGAAGATGGGACACGTGTTGCGTTGGATAACCGCCGGGGAATCACATGGTCGTGCGCTGGTCGCCATGGTCGAGGGCATGGTCGCCGGAGTGGCCGTTACCTCGGATGACATCGCGGCCCAGTTGGCCCGTCGCCGTCTGGGTTACGGTCGCGGCGCCCGGATGAAGTTCGAGGCCGACGCGGTCACGGTGCTGTCCGGCGTACGCCACGGCCTGACCCTGGGCGGCCCGATCGCGGTCGAGATCGGCAACACCGAATGGCCCAAGTGGGAAACGGTGATGTCCACCGACCCGGTGGATCCGGCCGTCCTCGAGAGCGAGGGCGGGGCCCGCAATGCGCCGCTGACCCGCCCGCGGCCCGGCCACGCCGACTACGCCGGCATGCTCAAGTACGGATTCGACGACGCTCGGCCGGTGCTGGAGCGGGCCAGTGCGCGCGAGACTGCCGCCCGGGTCACCGCCGGCACCGTCGCGCGTGCCTTTCTCGACCAGGCGCTTGGCGTGCAGGTGATCTCGCACGTGATCTCGATCGGTGCCTCCGACCCCTACGAAGGTCCGGTGCCGCAGCCCGAGGATCTGCCCGGAATCGATGCGAGCCCGGTGCGTGCCTTCGACGCGGGCGCCCAGGAATCGATGATCGCCGAGATCGAGGCGGCCAAGGCCGACGGCGACACCTTGGGCGGTGTGGTGGAGGTGGTCGTCTCCGGACTGCCGATCGGTCTGGGTTCGTTCATCAGTGGCGATGACCGACTGGACAGCCAACTGGCCGCCGCGATCATGGGCATCCAGGCGATCAAGGGCGTCGAGATCGGTGACGGCTTCACCACCGCTCGCCGGCGCGGCAGCGCGGCCCATGACGAGATGTACCCCGGTCCCGACGGCGTGGTGCGCTCCACCAACCGGGCCGGCGGCCTGGAGGGCGGGATGACCAACGGCCAGCCGCTGCGGGTGCGGGCGGCGATGAAGCCGATCTCCACCGTTCCCCGGGCCCTGGCCACCGTCGACATGGCGACCGGCGAGGAAGCCGTCGCGATCCATCAGCGCTCCGATGTGTGCGCGGTGCCCGCCGCCGGCGTGGTCGCCGAGGCCATGGTGGCGTTGGTGGTGGCGCGTGCCGCGCTGGTCAAGTTCGGCGGGGACTCGCTGACCGAAACTCGGCGCAACATCGACGCGTACCTGCGTTCGGTGGCCGACCGCGGGCCGGTGGACGACCAGGCCCGGGCATCGGGGTAGGCCGTGGCGCCCAGAGCGGTTCTGGTGGGGTTGCCCGGTGCGGGCAAGTCCACGATCGGACGGCGCCTGGCCAAGGCGCTCGGCGTTGAGATGCTCGACACCGACGCCGCGATCGAGGCCAGGACCGGTCGAACCATCGCCGACATCTTCGCCACCGACGGCGAACCGGAGTTCCGCCGGATCGAGGAGGACGTGGTACGTGCCGCGCTGGCCGAGCACAGCGGGGTGGTGTCACTCGGCGGGGGAGCTGTCACCAGTCCCGGGGTGCGCGAGGCTCTGGCCGGTCATACGGTGGTGTTCCTCGAGATCACGGCCGCCGAAGGAGTGCGCCGCACCAGCGGCAGCACCGTACGGCCACTGCTGGCCGGGCCGGGCCAGGCCGAGAAGTTCCGCGAGTTGATGACCCAGCGGGTGCCGCTCTATCGACGTCTGGCGACCATCCGGGTGAACACCAACCGGCGGAACCCGGGCGCGGTGGTGCGCTACATCATGACCCGGCTGGAGGCCGCCCGGCGCAATGACCCGGCCACCGGGCCTCAGCCGCCGGTGACGACAGTGCCTGCCGACCCGCCGACCACCCCGCCCACCCCGGCCACGCTGGCCGCCCGACAGACCGGAGGACGTAAGTGACAGAGATTTCCGAGCCGATCACCATCACGGTGGCCACCGACCCGCCGTACCCGGTGGTGGTCGGGACCGGCCTGCTCGGTGATCTAGCCGGGCTGCTCGCCGGCCGGAACAAGGTCGCGATCCTGCACCAGCCGACGATGGAGGCGACTGCGGAGGGAATCCGAACCTACTTGTCCGACAAGGGAATCGAGGCGCATCGCGTCGAGATCCCGGATGCCGAAGACGGCAAGTCGCTGCAGGTGCTGGGCTTCATCTGGGATGTGCTGGGCCGCATCGGCCTCGACCGCCGCGACGCCCTGGTCAGTCTCGGCGGCGGCGCCGCCACCGATGTGGCGGGCTTCGCGGCTGCCTCCTGGTTGCGCGGCATCTCGATCGTGCATGTGCCGACCACCCTGCTGGCGATGGTCGACGCGGCGATCGGTGGGAAAACCGGTATCAACACCGAAGCCGGCAAGAACCTGGTCGGTGCGTTCCACCAGCCGGCCGCGGTCGTCGTCGACCTGGCCACTCTGGAGACCTTGCCGCAACGTGAGATCGTCGCGGGCATGCCGGAGATCGTCAAGGCCGGATTCATCTCCGATCCGGTGATTCTCGACCTGATCGAAGCCGATCCCAAAGCCGCGATGGACCCCAAGGGCGATGTGCTCGGCGAGCTGATCCGGCGCGCGATCCAGGTCAAGGCCGACGTGGTCGCTGCCGACGAGAAAGAGTCGAATCTGCGCGAAATCCTCAACTACGGCCACACTCTCGCCCACGCGATCGAGGCCCTCGAGCATTACCAATGGCGCCACGGCGACGCGGTATCGGTCGGGTTGGTCTTCGCCGCCGAGTTGGCCCGCGTCACCGGACGCCTCGACGACGAGACCGCCGACCGGCACCGCTCGATCCTGCTCTCGCTCGGCCTTCCGGTCAGCTACTACGAGAGCGCCCTGCCGGCGCTGCTGGAATACATGATGGGGGACAAGAAGAATCGGGCCGGGGTGCTGCGCTTCGTGGTGCTCGACGGATTGGCCAAGCCGGGCCGGTTGGAAGGGCCCGACCCGATGCTGCTGGCCGCCGCCTACGACGAGGTGGGCCGGCGTTTCCGATTGGAGCGACGGTGAACCGGATCAACGTCATCAACGGCCCGAACCTGCGGCGATTGGGTTTGCGTGAGCCGGATGTCTACGGCGACACCAGCTATGCGGATCTGCAGGCGCTGATCGAGCGTGAGGCAGTCGAGTTGGGCGTCGACGTCGTGGTGCGCCAAAGCGACAGCGAAGCCGAACTGCTGGACTGGATTCACCAGGCGGCCGACGCCGTCGAACCGGTGATCCTCAACGCCGGCGGCCTGACCCACACCTCGGTGGCGCTGCGTGACGCGTGCGCTGAGCTGCGTGCGCCGCTGATCGAACTGCACATCTCGAATGTGCATGCCCGCGAAGAGTTTCGGCGACACTCCTACCTCAGTCCGATCGCCACCGGGGTGATCGTCGGCCTGGGAGTGCGGGGCTATCTGCTGGCCCTGCGCCACCTGGCCGAATCGTCGAGCTGAGCCGACTTAGTTGCCCTGGTTCTCCGGGCCGCCCTCGTCGACCGCGGGAATCTCGGTGGTCGCCGCGCTGTCGGCCGGGACCTCCTCGGTGGTGAAACCCGCGCCCGGGTCGGCCAGCGTCGCACCAGTGTCGGTGGTGGCGGCGTCGGCCTGGGTCGCCACCTCGGCGGCCAACGGGGCGGCACCCACCGTCGCGAACACATCGGTTGCGGGTTGAGCCTGACCCTGGGCGGCCAGACCGTGGTGGTGCTGCGGCATCTTGGCGTAGTTCCGGTCGACGCGACGGCGTCCGAGCGACACCGCGGCCACTGCGGGTACGAACACCAGCAGCGCGGTGAACGCCGCGAAACTGGTCAGCTCATTGAAGAACGTGCTGACGTAGAGCGCCTTGTCGACCAGCGCGACGATCCAGCACACCAGGCCGCTCAGCAGCCCGGCGACCAGTCCGGCACCCAGCCACGTCATGGCCAGGTCGTCGCGCCGGTCCGGATCGGGGTTGGCGGTGGCGTCGGCGCGGCCGTCGGAATTACCCCACACCAACACCGGAATCACGAACAGGATCACCAGCGCCAAACTGATCAGGCCCGCCTGCGCCTCGAACGCATTGATCAGCACACCTTGGATCAGGCGGATGACAACCATCAGCGCAGCGAAGACCAACCCGCGAAGAAACCACTTGCTCATGGGGCCACAGCGTAGCGAGTACCGTCACACCGCGTGACACATTGCTCCCGTAGGGCGCGTCTGAGCGCCGCCATCGGTGCGGCCGGCCTGGACGCGATGCTGGTCACAGATCTGGTCAACGTCCGCTATCTGTCCGGTTTCACCGGGTCGGCCGGCGCCCTGCTGGTCTACTCCGATGAATGGGCCGACGACCGCCCCGCTGTGCTGGCAACCGACGGCCGGTACCGCACGCAGGCCGCCCGGCAGGCCCCTGACCTGCAGGTTGCGATCGAGCGTGCCGGGGCGACGCATCTCGTCGCACGGGCTTTCGTCGGGAAGGCGGCCGGGACACACCGGCTGGGTTTCGAGGGCCATGTGGTCACCGTGGACGGATTCGACACGTTGTGCGCCGCTGCGGCCGACGGCACCGAGTTGGTGCGCGCCTCGGGCACGGTCGAGGCGCTGCGCGAGGTCAAGGACGCCGGGGAGGTGGCGCTGCTGCGACTGGCCTGCGAAGCCGCCGACGCCGCGCTGAGCGATCTGGTGGGGCACGACGGCCTGCGGCCGGGCCGCACCGAGCGTGAGGTCCGCCGGGAACTGGAAGCCCTGATGCTCGACCACGGCGCCGACGACGCGTCATTCGAGACGATCGTGGCGGCAGGCGCGAACTCGGCGATCCCGCATCACCGGCCCACCGACGCAGTGCTTGCCGCCGGTGACTTCGTCAAGATCGACTTCGGCGCACTGGTGGCCGGCTACCACTCCGACATGACCCGCACCTTCGTGTTGGGGCCCGCCGCCGACTGGCAGCGGGAGATCTACCAGGTGGTCGCGGCTGCCCAGCGCGCCGGCTGCGAGGCGCTGCAACCCGGTGTCGGGTTGCGTGATGTCGATACCGCGGCACGTACGGTGATCGCCGATGCCGGGTACGGGGAGACCTTCGGACACGGGCTGGGGCACGGGGTGGGCCTGCGGATCCACGAAGCGCCGGGAATCAACGCGGCGGCCGACGGTACACTACTTGCCGGTGCTGTGGTGACTGTTGAGCCCGGCGTCTATCTGGCTGATCGTGGCGGCGTCCGAATCGAGGACACGCTTGTGGTCGCTGATACTGCCGGGCAAGCCCCGGACTTGCTGACTCGGTTCCCCAAGGAACTGACCATTCTCTAGGAGACGTGAACGACCGTGGCTTCAACCGCTGACTTCAAAAACGGGCTGGTGCTGGTGATCGACGGCCAGTTGTGGCAGATCACCGAATTTCAGCACGTCAAGCCGGGCAAGGGTCCGGCCTTTGTGCGCACCAAGCTCAAGAACGTGGTGTCGGGCAAGGTTGTCGACAAGACCTACAACGCCGGTGTGAAGGTGGAGACCGCCACCGTGGACCGCCGGGACGCCACCTACCTATACCGCGACGGCAACGACTTCGTGTTCATGGACAGCGAGGACTACGAGCAGCACCCGCTGCCCGAGTCGCTGGTCGGCGACGCGGCGAACTACCTGCTGGAGAGCATGCTGGTGCAGATCGCCTTCCACAACGGGGTGCCGCTGTACCTGGAGTTGCCGGTCAGCGTCGAGCTCGAGGTCACCCACACCGAGCCGGGCCTGCAGGGTGACCGGTCCAGTGCGGGCACCAAGCCGGCCACGATGGAGACCGGTGCTCAGATCAACGTGCCGCTGTTCATCAACACCGGTGACAAGCTGAAGGTCGACACCCGCGACGGCGGCTACCTGGGACGGGTCAACTCTTGACCATGCCCGCCGGTGGGGATGGTGAATGGGCGCCGCCCGCGCGTGCAGCACGTGCCGTTAAAGGGCGTCACCTGGCCCGCAAACGCGCGGTCGACCTGCTGTTCGAGTCGGAGGCCCGGGGGCTGACGCCGGCTCAGGGCGCGGAGCTGAGGACCGCGCTGGCCGCCGAGCAGCCGGATGTGGCGCCGCTGCACCCGTACACCGTCACGGTGGCCAATGGTGTGGCCGCCCACGGCGCCCATATCGACGACCTGATCACGTCGCACCTACAGGGCTGGAAACTGGAGCGCCTGCCGGCGGTCGACCGGGCCATCCTGCGGGTGGCGATCTGGGAGCTGCTGCACGCCGAGGATGTGCCGGAGCCGGTCGCCGTCGACGAGGCGGTGAAGTTGGCCAAGGAGCTGTCCACCGACGAGTCGCCGGGCTTCGTCAACGGCGTGCTGGGTCAGGTGATGCTGGTGACGCCTCAATTGCGGGCGGCATCGCAGGCGGTCCGGGAGGCGGTACCGCCCCTGGAGTCAGACGCCCCCTCGGAGGACGCCCCATCGAAGAACGAGGACGACTCCGAGTCGTAGTCGCGTAACGCAAGAACCGGCGCAGCCTGGTGGCTGCGCCGGTTCTTGTTCGAGTCTGGTGTTGTCAGGCCCAGCTGGAGCCGACGGAGGCGTCGGTGTTGGCCATGTTGTTACCGGCGGTCTGCACCTTCTGACCGTGAGCGTTGGCCTGCTCGTAGATCACCGCGAAGTTGCGGCCCAACTGGGACACGAACTCCTGGCAGGCCACCGAACCCGAACCACCCCAGAAGTCACCGGCAGCGAGCACATCGTGCACGATCGCCTGGTGCTCAGCCTCCAACGAGGCCGCCTGGGCGCGGATCAGCGCACCGTGAGCGTTGACATCACCGAACTGGTAATTGATCGACATAGCTCGATTCCTTTTCTGCTAGCTGCCCAGGATCTGCTGGGAGGCAGCTTCCTGGCTCTCGTAGTGGTTGGCGTCGCGGATCAGACCATCACGCACACCGTGCAGCATGGTCACGATGTTGCGGAACGCGGTCTGCATCTGACCCATGGTGTCCATCGAGGTCCGCTCGGCCAGACCACCCCAGCCCGCACCCGAGATGTTCGTCGAGGACGCCCACATGCGTCGCGACTCGTCCTCGACCGTCTGGGCGTGGACATCGAAACGACCCGCCATCGCACGCATCGCGTCCGGGTCCGTCATAAAACGCGTAGTCATATTTCTAGCTCCTGTTCATTGGTGAGTGGTGTATCCAAGGCCCTGCGCCGGGTTGGTGCAGTCCTGCACGAGGCAGTCGGCTGGACGGAGATTGATCCGAATGGCGCCCCCTTAACCTGCTGACGCGGCGTTTGCCGCCTCGGTGAGTTCGTACGAGCCGGCACTGGTCGCCAGCATGTGGACGAACTGATCGTGTATCGCCTTGGCCTGTGCACTGACGGTTTGGTAGACCTTGGCGTGCGCGGCGAACTGCGCAGCAGTAAGCGCCGAAACCTGGTCACCGGCAGCGGGAATCACCCCGGTGGTCGGGCCGGCGGCACCCGCGTTCTCGGCGTTGACCGAGGTGCCGATGCCCATCAGGCGGCCGGCGGCGAAGTTGAGATCCTCCGGCTGTGTCGTCACGAATGACATGTGGGTTCCCCTCTCTCAATTGGTTTTTCTGGCTTGTTTCGCAACACCCGGTTGGCCGAGCGACTGGGAGGCGGACGGGCCGGGACACCCGCACTCAGGAGCCGATTCATTGCGGCTCCTGAGTGTTTCGGGCTGGCATCACGATGGCCCCTAGTTCGAGACGTCTTTGAGTAGTGCGACCGCAGACCGGTGGAGTATGTCCCGTTCCTTGACCAAGTCGGCAGCCACCTTGCGAAGCTCTTTGAGCTCGTCGCGCTCGGTGAATCTGGTCGCACTGCTCGCGGCCGGTTGGGACGGCGTTGCCCAACGGTTCGAGGGTTCCTCCGCGGCCTGACCACCCAGCTCTGGGAGCACCTTGAGCCGTGGGCCGGATCGGGAGCCGGATTCGCCACTGCGCGGTGCATTGACGGCGCCGGCGAGCATGGGCATCCCGCCCATGAATCCTCCTGGCGCCGCAGGCATGCCGCCGCCGAGGCCGCCCATGGGTACCGCTGCCGAGGCAAGCCGCACATTCGACGACGCGGCGGCCAGTGGTGAGGCTGCCGCACCCCAGGTCGGCGGTACGGTGAGCCCGCCGACCGAACCGGCCCGGCCCAGGCCCGCCAGCGCTGAGCTGCCGACCCCGGATGATCCCACCAGGCTCGCGCCCATCGTCCCCATTTCGGGAAGCGTGGTCACCGCACTGACCGGTACCACACCGGCCGCCGACATGGCCGATGTCATCGCCGACGATGCCGTGATGGCCGCGTTCACGCCGGGCACGATGGTGAACATGGAACCGGAAGCGGTATAGCCGAGTCCACCGATAACCGCTTGCGCCCCCGAGAACGACCCGTTCAATGCCAGGAAGTCCTTGCCGAGCTGCGTTTCCGCCAGGTTGAAGTTCAGGATCTGGTCCCAGATGCTCTGAGCCGAATTACCCGCCGCTTGACCGGCGCTTTGGCTGACGGCGGCTGCTTGGTTGCTTTCGCCGGCGGTGTTGGTGCTTTGTGGTGGCGGGTTGAACGGTGTGAGTGTGGTTGCGGCCGCCGAGCCGGCTGCGTAGCCGTACATGGCGGCGGCGTCCTGTGCCCACATGGCGCCGTATTCGGCCTGGTTGGCCGGCCGTGGTGCCCATCCACTGCACATACGGTGCGGCCGCGGCCGCCATCGTCGTCGCGGTCGGGCCCTGCCAGGCTTGGCCGGTCAGTTCCGCGATCACCTCCTGGTAGTTGGCGGCCGCCGTACTCAGTTCTGCAGCCAGCCCGTCCCAGGCTGCTGCGGCCGCCATCATCGGCGACGATCCCGGCCCCACATACATCCGCCCGGAGTTCACTTCCGGAGGCAACACCCCAAAATCCATCAGGCTCATGCCCTAAATTCCTTTCTGATCAGGCGTGCTGCCGCATCGCGCTCCTTGGTCAAATCCCCGACGGCGCTGCGTAACCCCTCCAGTTCGCGGCGCTCATGGCTGCTCAGTGAGCTGGCTACAGCCGCGGTACGCGAACTCGGCTGCACCCAACGGTCGGCCGTCCCTTGATATGCACCGGACTTGCCGGCTACCGGAGCAGTTCCTCGCGCCCGAGTCTTGAACCGGGACTTGGAACCGCCCTTTTTCGGCGAGTTCACGACACCGGCTATCAGTGGCCGGTCGCCCGAGAGGCCACCGGTCCGCATCGCCGTTGTCGCCGGCACACCGTTCACATCCGCACTCGGCAATGCCGCGGCGGAGTACAGCGCCGCCGGAGAATTCGCCGCAACGGCGGTGGAGGCGGTGGCCCAGGAGTGGGGCACCGACAGTCCACGAACCGAGGGGGCCTGCCCCGCACTGGCCGAAACCGGGCTGGAGGCGCCGGCCAGCGTGGCTCCCATGCCGGCGCCGGACACCTCGGAGGAAAGTGCGGCGGCCGGTAGTGCCGCCGCGACTGCCGCCTGACCCGCCGCGGTGCCGTTGACGCCGCCGGCACCGAGCATCCCTGACAGCTCGAGCATCTGGAAAGCAGAGCTGTTGAACGGGCCGGCACCGTAATTGACCATCGAGATCCCGAAGCTGCCCGCGAGCTGGTTGGCCGAACTGACCAGTGGCGTGCCGGTGAATCCCAGCCAGCTGTCGATCAGCGACTGGATGGGTCCGGGTACCGCGCCTTGCGTTGCGGCCGGGCCGGCGAGGTTCTGCAGCGCCGACGCGGTCGACGATCCCGCCGTGTTACCGGCCTGGTTGACCGCGGCCGCCTGGTTGGCTTCGCCAGCCGGGTTGCTGTTCTGCGGTGGTGGGCTAAACGGTGTCAGCGTGGTCGCGGCCGCCGAGGCGCTCGCATAGCTGTACATCGCCGTGGCGTCCTGTGCCCACATCTGGCCGTATTCGGCCTGATTAGCCGCGATCGCCGCCGTGTTCTGCCCCATCACGTTGCCGGCTATCAGCGTCTGCAGCGTCGATCGGTTGGCGGCGATCACCGGTGGTGGCACAGTGGCCGCGAACGCCGCCTCGTAGGCTGCCGCCGCTGCTCGGGCCTGGGTGGCGGCCTGCTCGGCCTGGGCAGCTGTCGTTCCCATCCACTGCACGAACGGGGCCGCCGCGGCAGCCATCGACGCCGCGGCCGGGCCCTGCCAGGCTTCGCCGGCCAGCTCGGCGACCACTTCCTGGTAGTTAGAGGTTGCCGTGGTCAACTCCGCGGCCAACCCACTCCAGGCCGCCGCGGCCGCCATCAGCGACCCCGCACCGGGCCCGGCGTACATCCACCCGGAGTTCACCTCCGGCGGCAACATCGCGTAGTCGACTCCAATCACGATCGGCTGACCTCGCGTAGCAGGAAGGCCACCGCGTCGCGCTCCAACGCCAACTCGGCGATCTCTTGACGCAGCTCATCGCGTTCCTGGAGTTCTTGGTCGGTGAGCTTGTTCGCGGCATCGGCAATGGCCTCGTTCGCCGAGACCCATTTGTCGGTATCGCCCGGGCGGGTGTCGGACTTCTCGCCGGTCGTCGGCAGAACCGTCATCCGAGGCAGGTAGCGAGAGCGGGTCTCGCCGTTCTGTGGCGCGTTGACGGCGCCGGCGACGGCGGGTAGGCCGCTCATCAACGGGGCACCCATCGCGGGCATGCCGCCGGCATGGGGCACTGCCGTGGCTGAGGCAAGCCGGATCGCGGGGGATGCGGTTCCTGAGACCGCCGGGGCGGCGGCCCAGGACTGTGGCACCGACAGCCCCCGAATCGATGCGGCCTGCCCAAGGCTGGCCGAGATCGGCCCAGTGGATCCGGCCAAGGTGGCTCCCAGGCCGGCACCGGATACCTCGGACGACAATGCGGCGGCCGGCAACGCTGCAGCGGCTGCTGCATTGCCCCATGCCCCTCCGTTGACGCCGGCGGCGTTGAGCATCCCGATGAACTGCAGGAACTGCATCGCGGAGCTGTCCCAGATCGGTGCCGCCAGCAAGGTGCTGGTCAGACCACCGCTTCCCACCAGTTGGTTCAGGGAACTGATCAGCGGTGTGCCGGTGAAGCCGAGCCAGCCGTCGATCAGGGCCTGTATGGGCGCAGGAACCACACCTTGTACCGCTGCCGGCCCAGCCAGTGTCGCGAGTGCGGAGGCGGCCGTGGACCCGGTGGAGGTTCCGGCGTTGGCGACGGCGGCCGCTTGGTCGGCGTTGCCGGCCGGGTTGGTGTTCTGCGGGGGTGGGCTGAATGGTGTGAGTGTGGTTGCGGCCGCCGAGCCGGCTGCGTAGCCGTACATGGCGGCGGCGTCCTGTGCCCACATGGCGCCGTATTCGGCCTGGTTGGCCGCGATCGCGGGCAGGTTCTGCCCGAGAATGTTGGTCGCCACCAGCGTTGCCAGGGTTGTCCGGTTAGTGGCGATCACCGGCGGTGGCACCGTGGCCGCGTGTGCCGCTTCGTAGGCGGCCGCGGCTGCTCTGGCCTGGGAGGCGGCCTGCTCGGCTTGGGCGGCCGTGGTGCCCATCCACTGCACATACGGTGCGGCCGCGGCCGCCATCGTCGTCGCGGTCGGGCCCTGCCAGGCTTGGCCGGTCAGTTCTGCGATTACATCCTGGTAGTTGGCGGCCGCCGTACTCAGTTCTGCAGCCAGCCCGTCCCAGGCTGCTGCGGCCGCCATCATCGGGGACGATCCCGGCCCCACATACATCCGCCCGGAGTTCACTTCCGGAGGCAACACCCCAAAATCCATCGTCACCACCTATCTACTCGGGTCTGAACCAGGCAGACCGACGTGCAGATAGATGCAACGCTGTGATTCGGGTCAGGGGTGTCTCATTCTGAGATATTTGCCACATACCGACGTTGTGGCAAATAATATTCTTCACTACACCTCAGTGATGTAGGCGACCGGTGATGGCAGGGGTAGGGGGTCATGAGCGAGGCGGCAGTGGCAATGGTCGAGGAGCGGGTGGCGAGGCAACACGCCAGGGACCAGTTCCTGACCACAGGCATCATCGCGTCCGGCCTGATTGAGCCTTACGTGATGAACTCTTGGCAGCGTGCCAAGGAACGGCGAGTCGGGCCCGATCGACTCAATTCGCAGCGTCAACGCGATGTTAACGCTGAAACACCACTCACGCGTGCGGCGATTCCGGTGCTCGAGCGGCTTACCGACGATATGGCGCTTCATGCGGTCGGCATCGTCCTGACGTCTGCCGATGGATTGGTGTTGGAGCGCAAGGTCACGGACCCGGCCATCTTGAGAACGCTTGACGATGTTCAGCTGGCGCGCGGCTACTCCTACGCGGAAGAGTTCACCGGTACCAACGGAATCGGTACGAGTCTGGAATGCGGCAGGCCGACGTTCATCAGAGGCAGTGAACACTATGTCGGTGCATTGACTGAGCTGGCCTGCGCCGGAACGCCGATCCGTGACCCCGTCACCGGCAGGGTGCTCGGCGTGGTCAATCTGACCTGTTGGGTCGGCCAAGCCGATCCCATGCAGTTCACCCTGTCCAAGAACGTCGGCAGTCAAATCGAAAGTCGTCTCAGCGCGCTCAAGACCGAGGCTGAGGTCGCACTGCTGTCGGTTTACCGACAGCAGACACGCAGGCATCCCGGGCACGTCATGGCTGTCGGCGGCGACATCATCTTGATGAATCAATGTCTGCGACAGACTCTGGGTTCGGCCGATCAGACCGCGTTGCTCGGCAATGCAGCAGAGATGCTCCAGACCTCCAACGGCACAACGGCCTTGGCGGTCCTGCCGAGCGGAAGCGTTGCGCGCCTGTCTGCTGTGGAGCGAATCGCGCCTGCAAGCGTCGTATTCCAGGTGCAGATCCAGTCGACGGCTGAGCGCAGCAGTACTGCCGTCCGTCCGGCACGCCACATACCCGGGCTGGCGGGACACAGCAGCTCGTGGCGACGCTGCGAGCAGCTTGTGGAGCAGTGTTGTCGTGACCGCAACTGGGTGGTCATCGAAGGAGAACGCGGTTCAGGGCGTGCGAAGTTGGGGCAAGCGGTAGCCCAGTTCGTGTCGCCGCAACGGTCCGTTCGCCTGCTTCGGGTGGAAAAATTCAGTAGTGCCGACGATTTCATCGCCGAAGTTGAAGCTCAAACCGCCGACGACGATTTTGCACTTGTACTCGCCAACGTCGACGATCTGCCAGACAACGCTGTCGAACAGCTGGCGGCGATACTGCAGGCGCAGGCGGGACACGGCTGGATCGCAGTGACGACCGATGTCCAGGCGCGCTCGCCGCTGCTGCACATGCTCGTTGTGCCGCACTTCACCCACACCGCTGTCGTCCCCCCGCTTCGGCACCGGATTGACGACATCGAGGATCTGGTGCCCGTGCTGCTGCGCGAGCTCACCCGTGGAGCCGACGTGCGGCTCGCCCCGGATGCGATGCGGCAGCTAACGAAGCTCGCATGGCCCGGCAATGTCGCTCAATTGCGCAAGGTGCTCACTGAAACCGTCGCCGTCCAGCGATCGGGCACCATCGGTGTGGACAAGCTGCCGGCGGAATGCCGCTCGCTGGCTCGGCACCGGCTCACAGCCCTCGAGGCGCTGGAGCGAGACGCGATCGTGCGTAGCCTGATCGAATCTGGTGGGGACAAGGCCGCAGCCGCTACGGCGCTGGGAATGTCGCGCGCCACGATCTACCGCAAGATCAACCAATTCGGTATCTCGTGACGCAAGCCGGCCGCGTGGCGAACTGAGTTCACTGTTGCGGCAGATGGTCTCAGACTGAGACGCATCTGCCGCCCACGCTGCGGTTCAATTGCCATGCCGGTGCCTCGGCGGTGACGGTGTGCACCCGGCAAGGTAATCCACCGGAACCATGGCGAGGAGTTAGTAATGAAGGCAGTCCAGGTCGTCGGCTATCACACCAAGCCTCAGCTTGTTGAGGTACCAGACCCCACGATTGAAGGACCGCTGGACGTCATCGTTCGCATCGGTGCCGCCGGGGTGTGCCGCACAGACCTACACATCTTGGAAGGCCAGTGGGCCGAGATCACCGGAGTCGGACTCCCGTACACGATCGGCCACGAGAATGCCGGATGGGTCCACGCCATCGGTGACGCGGTCACCAATGTCGCGGTGGGGGACAAGGTGATTCTGCATCCGCTGGTGACCTGCGGGCTGTGCCAGGCCTGCCGGTTCGGCGATGACGTGCATTGTGAGGGCAGTCAGTTCCCGGGCGTCGACACCCACGGTGGTTACGCCGAATTCCTCCGCACCAGCGCTCGCAGCGTGGTGAAGCTCGACGACAGCTTGGAGCCGGCCGATGTGGCCGCACTCGCCGATGCCGGATTGACCGCTTACCACGCCGCCGCGAAGGTGGCACGGGTGACTCGCCCCGGAGATGTCTGCGTCGTTGTCGGTGCCGGCGGGCTGGGGCACATCGGAATTCAAGTCCTCAAAGCGATTTCAGGTGTCACCGTCGTGGTGGTGGACCGGAACCCGTCGGCGGTGGAACTCGCTGTGGCCGTAGGCGCCGACCAGGGGATCGTGGCTGACGGCAGCCATGTGCAGCGGGTGCTTGATCTGACCGGAGGGCGTGGGGCAGAGGCGGTGCTCGACTTCGTCGGTGAGGGCGGCGCGACCCGCGAGGGTATCGCGATGCTGCGCCGAGCCGGCAACTACTTCGTGGTCGGCTACGGGGAGAACATCGACGTCCCCACCATCGAGGTCATCTCCAAGGAGATCAACTTCATCGGGAACCTGGTCGGGTCGTACAACGATCTGCAGGAGCTCATGGTCCTGGCCGCCCAGCGCAAGGTGGTGCTGCATACGACCGAGTACCCGCTCGATGAATTCCAGCGCGCGCTAGACGATCTCGACGCCGGGCTGGTGCGGGGCAGGGCCATCCTCATCCCGTGATGACCCTTATCGCCGTGACCGGCTCGGTGGGACGGTGTCCCACCGAGCCGGTCACGGCGAACCCCTAGTGAGGGGATCGGTTCGGCGGTCAGGACTGCCCCTCGTGCCGAAACCGTTTCCTGCCTAGTTCCGTGCCGACGTGATCGCCGTGGCCCGCAGGGCGAGGCCTGCCTGCAGCGCTGGCTCAAGATCGCTGACCGTGACGATGGCCTCGACCGGCCAGGGTCTGCGCTAGCCGGTGATGATGTCTCGGCACAGCTGCGCGAAGCGCACAAGCGGATCAAGCTCCTCGACCTTACCGCTGACGGAGTTCCCGTCACGGTGACCCGCCGGGTCCTGGGGTTCTCCACCCAGGCGTTCTACAAATGGCGCAAAGTACCCTTGAGTCAGCGCGATTGGGACGATGCACACCTGCATCAACGCCGCCCGCGACATCCATGCCGATCACCCTGCCTTCGGATACCGGTTCACTGCCGACGAGCTACCCGGGCGCGTGATCACCACCGGGGAGAATCGCGTGGCTCGGCTGTGCTCCCAGGAGCGCATCTGGTCGATCTTCGCCAAAGAAACGTGGACTGAACCGCCGATCCGGCCGGCCGGTCCATGACGAGCTCGTCGAGCGGCAGTTCAGTGCCCAGGGGGCCAACCAGGTGTGGCTGACCGGTATCACCGAGCACCGGACCGATGAAGGCAAGCTCTACCTCTGCGCCATCAAAGACGTGTACTCCAAACGGATCGTGGGCTATTCAATGGACTCGCGGATGAAGTCCTCACCCGCGGTGGCCGCCCTAGACCACGCCGTGGCGCTGCACTCACCCGTCGCGGCGATCGTCCATCCTGACAGGGGCAGCCAGTTCAGGTCACGAAAGTTCGTCCACGCACTGTCGCGCAACGGCTTACACGGGCAACGCAGCGTGCTCGACCGGCGACGCTGGTCCACCCGAGCCGAACTACACCTGTCGATCGTGACCTTGATCGAGCGCACCTGCCACCGATACCGCCGGCAACGCACCCTCGGCACGCTCACGCCGATAGAGTTCGAACTGCTCCACACCCCAGTCGCAACCGCGGCCTGAAATTCACACCCGCCGAGTCAACTGAACTCGAGGCAGCCCCGTCCACCGTAGGTCGAACTCGGCGGGGCTGAGTCCGTGGTGGGCCGAAGTCCATCGCCCAGATCACGTTCGGTCGGACAGACGACATCGCACCGACGGCAGTCCCGATGCCGGGCTGGACGCAAGCACGATCGGTGCGGCTCAATACACGGTCACGCGTGCAGCGGGAGCTCGTCCACCGCCAACGGCCGGCCTTCGTCATCGACGAATACCTTGCTGTTCAGGCACATGCTGAGTCCGAGAGCGAATCGGCACTGGAGCAGTCTGGTCTTGTCGCGACCGTCGGGCAGATCGCGCAGGATGAGACGCTGTATTGCGGAGGGGGCCAGTGAGTCCCGTTGCACGAGTGCCGACACACACCTTTCCAGCGCTGCCCGGTGTGCCTTGCGCAGGAAGACCGGGCCGGCGTTGATCGCGTCACTGTCGTCATGATCGTCCAGGAGCACGTCGATCGCGCCGATACCATCTACCTCCCGACGTGCACTGTGGACCTCGCGCGTACTCAAATAGGCGTGGCTCTGCGAAGTGGATACCGGGGGTACCTGCAGATTGATGGTGACACCTTTGTCGTCGACAGTCACGGTTCGTACGTAACCCAGCTCGGTGATGGCTTGATCAGATTCAGAGTTTGCGCCCGGCGACAGGACCGACATGATCTGTGCCTCCAACGGCATGGCGGGTTCGCTCATTTCATCCACTTCCATCCCGTTATCTCACGCGGAGCACGTGATATTGAGTTGGTTAGGGTGGTCCGAGGGGGCCGCGCCACCCCTCGGACCACCCGGATCTGTGTGTCCTGTCGGGGAGATTGATTCAGCAGGACAAGTGTTGGTGCAGAACCGGATTCGCTAACATCGCGGAACATCGCGCACACGCCCGACTCAAACGGGCCGTCCAATCAAATACACCGGAGGTGTGCTCCTGGACAGGTCAGGTCTCACCTCCACCCGGAAGGGGGGTGGGTCCACGTGACGACCCCGATTGGAGTGCCATATACCGCCTTACCTGTCCCTATGACAGTAATCGAGACAATATGAGTGCGGCGTCTCACTGTGAGATTATTCAGAGCCATTACCAGTCCAGAGCCGGCCCGAAATTCGCTGTGGGCAGCAGAATTCCGTACACATTGAATGCCGGAATCTCCGAAATTCTCGATGAACTGTTGAAGATGAACTGTCCAAGCGCGCGGCGATGGGCGCGAAGCTTATGGGGCATGGCTCCCGGAGTCGGGGGCGTCCCGGAGTCAGGGGCGCGGAAGGCCGCGCGAGGGCTGTGCGGTCGCTGACGTCCCGGTCCGACAGGTAGCTGGGGGCGGTGTACCTGTCGAACCGGGACGTTGTCTGGAAGTCGCTGAACCGATCAGGTGGTCGAGGGTCCCAGCCCCAGGGACTGGGGCGTGCTGGCATCGGGGGAGGGCTGGCGCAGACCCTCGTCGAGAGGACCGAACTCGGTCATCAGGGCCGCGCTGCCGCCCCAGGCGGTCTGCTCCTCCGCAACCAGGGTGTTGGTGGTGAGCAACAGGCCGGCCACCGAAGCGCCGTTCTGGAGTGCTGAACGGACTACTCGCAGCGGGTCGATGATGCCGAACTCGATCATGTTGCCGAATCGGCCGATGAGAGCGTCGAAGCCCTCGTCGTTGCCGAGTCCGAGGGTGTGGGCCACAATCTCGTCGGCGTCGTAACCGGCGTTTGCCGCAATCAGCGACGCCGGTGCGGTGAGGGTACGGCGCACGATCTCGACGCCGGTCGCGTAATCGTCCTTGACGTCGAGCTCGTCCAGGACGGGTGCCGCGTGCAGCAGTGTCGCACCGCCCCCGGCGACGATCCCTTCGGCCATCGCAGCTCGAGTGGCTGACAACGCATCCTCGACGCGATGCTGCAACTCTTTGAGCTCGGCGGGGGTCGGAGCGCCGACGGTGATCAGCGCGACCTTCCCGGACAGGGCGGCGATGCGCTCGGTCAGCACGTCGTGGTCACGGAAGTAGGTGGCCCGTTCACGCTCGGCCCGCAGTTGGGTGACCCGGAAGTCGATCTGATCGGCCGCAGCCCCACCGATGATGGTGGTGTTGTCCGCGGTGACCCTGACCTGCTTCGCCCGGCCGAGTTGCTCGATGGTCATCGTCTCCAGTGAGAAGCCGGAGTGACGACTGAACACCGCACCACCGGTGAGGGCGGCGATGTCTTCGAGTTTCTCCAGCCGACGATCGCCGAAGCCCGGAGAACGCACCGCGACGCATTGGAACAGACCGTTGACGTGGTTCTGCACCAGCATGCTCAGCGCCGAACCCTCGAGGTTCTCCGCGAGGATGACCAGCGGCCGGGGGGCTCGCATGATCTTGTCCAAGATGGGCATGATCTCCTGCACCTTGGAGATCTTCTCGCTGCACAGCAGGATGTAGGGATCGTCGACGACCGCCTCCATGCCCGCTGGATTGGTGACCATATACGGCGACAGATAGCCGTTGTCGAATTGGAATCCTTCGACGAAGCTCGCGCTCATTCCGGGCTCGCCGGCCTCCTCGACCGTCACCACGCCCAGTTCGCCGACGGTGTGCAATGCCTCTGCGATCACGGCGCCGACGACGTCGTCGTCATTGGCGGAGATCGCGGCGATGCGGGCAAGGTCATGCTCGGTGCGTACCGGTTGCGCCACTGATTTCAGGTGCTCGACCAAGCGGGCCACAGCCATGTCGATGCCGCGCTTGACCAGCACCGGGTTGCCGCCCTGGGCGATCGCCGCCATGCCTTCGCGCACGATGCCCTGTGCGATGACGGTGGCGGTGGTCGTGCCGTCACCGACCACATCGTTGGTCTTGATCGCCGCTTCCTTGACCAGTTGGGCGCCCATGTTCTCGAACTGGTCCCTCAGGTGAATCTCGCGGGCAATTGTGACGCCGTCGTTGGTGACCACCGGCGAGCCGGTGATCTTCTCCAGAATGACGTTGCGGCCCTTGGGGCCCAGAGTGGTTTTCACCGCATCCGCCAGCTGGTCTACGCCGGATTGCAGCAGGGCGCGCGCAGTGGGACCGAAGCGCAATTCCTTGGCCATAATGACTCCTTAGGTGTTGAGGGCGGATGATTCTCGGTTGGTTGGTGCTGAAATCGGTTATGGGTGGGCCGGCGGACCTACCGGCCCACCCATAACGCCGAACTAGTCGCGGACGACGAGGTCGAAGTCGAGGTACTCGGCTGCGTCCTCAGGGTTGGCGAATACGATCGCCCGGTCGTCCAGGAAGACCATCCGGCCGTAGTGAGTCGACATGTTGGCCTCGAACTCCGCCTGGTCGAACCAACCTGCCTCCTCGCCGGCCGCCTCGTCCATCTCCGAGTAGAGAATCTCGATACGGTCCTTGCCGTCGACGCGGATCAATGAGGGCAGCGGCGACGTGACATCGACGTTGTCCTTGCCGCGCATGACTCCCGCCATGACCTCGCCGACCTGGTTGTTCATCAGGGTGAATCCGCACATGTTCGACGGCGAGCTGTCGATCGTGTACGAAGTGGGCACCTTCTTCTTCAACGGGTTGCCGGCTGGCGTTGTCGTCGTGCTCATGACACAAAACTCCTCAGGGGTTGGGCGGCTTGTCCGGGCGAGTTGTCGGGCCTCACTGTGCGAGTTCCTTCGGAATGCTGAGGTGAAGTCCGCTGATGAGGTCGGTGAACCGGTTCTTGACGCGCTCGAGGCTCTCTTCGAACCGGGCCGGCTTCACATCGGGCTGCGACCACAGCGGCTGCAGGGTGCGTGCCGCGGAGATGGCGCTCGGAACCCACGTGGACAGCCAGGACTGCAACGTTTCCTTGTTGTGCGCCGCGAATTCCTTGTCGTCGACCAGCAGCTGGAACAGGTGCGTCGTGTACTGCAGGTCGCGCTCAGCGAAGTCGTATTCCTCAGCGCCCATCAGTGTGGGCGTGATGAAGTCGCCGTTGCCGGGAGCGGCCTGCTGTACCAGGTGGCTGCGGAACAGCTCACCCACCAGGGGTTCGAACACCAGGTTGGTCGCAAAGATGGCCTCTGCCCAGTCGCTGATCGTGGTCAACTTCTCGGTGAGCTCCCGCACGCCCTGCCAGGCGGGGTCGGTGTTCCACGCGGTCAGGTGTGCCGTCCCGTCGAAACCCTCGATCTCGTCGGTCAGGGTCATGTTGTACTGCGCCAGCTCTTGAGCCATGCGCAGCCGGTGCATGGCGTTGATGGCGAATGTGGTGTTGTGCATGTTCGTCGGTCCACGCCGGTTGGCCTGGACAAAGACATGCATCCCCAATCCGTGGTCCACGTGCATCCACGCGCCGACATGGCGAGCGACGAAGTCGATCCAGTTGGTGCGCCACTGGTCGAACGCCTTCGTCTGGCGAGCCGCGTCGATGTTCTGGGTCAGCTGCCGCACGACGCTCGCGTTGTAGCGGAACATCGTGAGCTCCCAGGCCTCGTTCGGGTCCCGGAACTCGTGCCATCCGTGCGCCGGCCAGCCGTAGCCCTGACCGCCCGATCCCGGCTTGCGCACCGGCACTTCGCGGTCGGAGCCCCAGGCCTTGAGGGCGGTCCAGTCGAGCGGGTACCCGCCCTTGCCGTCCGCGAACGAGTACAGCCAGCCCTGCGCCAGCCAGCGTCGGGGGTCGGGCTGCACGTCGACGGTTACGTCTTCGTAGTGTGATTGCTTGCGTTTGCTGGGTTCGAAGTAGTTGTAGCGGCGCGAATCGGAGTCGGGAAACTCCTTCGATCCGGCCTCGGCATCGGTGAATTCGAGCCGGGGCACGCTACGTTCGGACGTGACGGTCATCAATTTCTCCTTAGTTGGTGGTGAATATTTAGGAGCTCTCAGGCTCACCGCTGGTGGTGAACTTGTCGAAGAAGATGCGTTTCTCATTGGCGCCGAGTGAAGGCATGATCTCGAGCGCCGCCTCCACCATCGGTGGTGGACCGCAGATGTAGACGTCGGTGCCGTCAAGATTCGTCACATCTCCGCGGAGGACATCGGTGATGAAGCCGGTCGCCCCGTCCCAGTCGCTGTCATCGTCTGCATCGGAAAGCGCAGGGATGTAACGGAAGTCGGCCAGCGTCGACTCGAAGGCGCGCAACTCGTCCTCGAAGCACAGGTCGTCCTTGGTACGAGCACCGTAGTAGAAGCGAGCCGGGCGCTTGATGTCATTTTCTGCCATCGAGCGGAGCAGCGAGAGGATCGGCGCCATGCCGGCACCGCCGCCGAGGAAGAGCAGTTCGGCGTCGGGGTTCTCTCGCAGCGTGAACATGCCGTAGGGGCCGTTGATCTCCAGGCGGTCGCCGACTGCCAACTGGTTGTCCAGAATCTGCGAGAAGTGCCCGTCCGGATAGATCTTGATGACGAATTCGATCAGGTCGCCCCCGTTAGTGGGAGTGCTGGCCATCGAGAACGACCGGCAGATGTCCGTGCCGGGGATCTTGAAATCGACGTACTGACCGGGGAAGTACCTCAGTGCCGGTGGATCGACCAGTCGCAGCCTCAGATTGCAGAGATCTCGGGTGACCTTTTCCTTGGACACCACCTCGACTGTTGCGTCTTGGATCGGTATCCCCGACTTGATGACCTCCTCGTCGTAGTTGAGCAGCTCAATGGTCAGGTCTCCGTAGGCGTGCGCCCGGCAGAGCAGGACATGCCCTTCGTCGCGTTCGAAATCAGGCAGCGCGAATGTCGAATACTTGTCGTGCTCGACATCATCAGGGTCACCCTCGAGAAGGAAGGACTTACATGCTGCGCACTGTCCTTCCTTGCAGCCGTGCATCAACATGATGCCCTGGTCGAAAGCAGCCTGAAGGATGGTTTTGCTCTCTGGCACCAGGAGCTCGAGATCCACCGGCTCAAAGCGCACGAGGTGCTCGTTGGCCATTACTTTTTCTCCTTAGATTTGTGCGTCCCAGGGGGGAGGGATGTTCGGCCCGCGCTGTAGCCGAGACATCCCTCCCCGTGGTGGAACCGCTACGCGGTGCGCTTCGCGCCAGGGACTGCCGGCTCGGCGTAGCGACCACCGGGGCCACCGAGTCGGTAATCCTGTGCCCACAGTTCGCGATCGGCGTCGGTCATCTCATTGATCGCGACGTTCGGACTGGCGGCAGGCGGGGCCTTGCGGATGTCGTCGAGCGTCCACATGTCCTTCGGGTCGAGGCTCAGGTGGGGCTGCGCGGTGCAGGTCTTGCCGTCTGCACGCACATACCCGCCGTCGTTCATCAGGTCGGCGTTGTTCCACCCGTGGTAGAGGGTCTCCCATTCGCGGGCGCCCGTCAGTTGACCCATGTTCGGGGTCTCACGCCCGTTGTAGGTGGGCCGGAAGGCGACCGAGTCCGTCCAGTAGCAGGTCTCCGAGCAGTAGGTCCGCCACTGGTCATCAACCTTCTCGCAGACCATGTCCTCGCGGATCATGCAGGGGACCATGCAGGTCCAGCAGCGATGCGGGTAGTAGTAGTTCACCGGCTCGTACGCGATCGGCAGATTTCCGCGCGGCTTCGACAGGCGCGCGTAGTTCTCCCACCAGACCCCGTACTTGTCGTACCAGCCCGGGTACTTGTACTCGAACCACTCGAAGTCCTTGTCGGTCATCGGGTCGATCCGCCAGTAGTTCCACATCCAGCCGGTCGCGAAGAACTGCGCGGTCTCGTGGATGTATCCCTTGTTCCAGATGCGGTTCCAGGACTCCTCGACAACGTCGTGCGGAATCGTCAGGCCGTACTTCTCGAGCGGAACGAGGTAGCTGCGGTAGTAGTCGTCGTAGATCCACCGACGCCACATCTCCGCGTAGCTTTCCCGGTCCTTGCGACGGTCCTTGGTGCCGTACTCGATGAAGGTACCGATCGCCGCGTCGACGACGCAGTGGTTGTTCCACCACGCGTAGCGCAGGTCGCGCTCGAGCAGTTCGCGGTTGTCCTCGTCGGACAGCGCCATCAGCAGTGTGGCGTAGCCGTTGCTGATGTGGCGCGATTCGTCCGACTGCACCGAGTGGAACACGGTGGGAAGCAGGTAGTCGCCATTGGCTGCCGCCTCCCCGGGCATCGCGACGAACAACACGTTGGTGAACGCGGTTTCAGCGACGAGCTGAAGGTAGATGTTCGCCGCCGTGATCGCATCGCCCGTGATGAATCCCTCCGCGAACTGGCGCCCGATGGTACCGGCGTAGTTGTTCTGGAAGCACCGCAGGCTTGAGTTGAAGCCGGCCGGGTCGACGTAGTTGTTCATGTAGATACGCTTCAGGTTCTGCTGAATCGTCGAGTGCCGTACCTCGTCGATCATCTGAATCGCGAGCGTGTTGTGCAGCTCGGGGTTCGGGACCGCATCCACCAGCAGAGGCATGGCGCGCGCCGCCGAGATCTCCGGCAACGGGATGATCGACAGGAAGAGCTTCTGCCACTCCATCCACCGCTCCTGCACCTGACGGAACATGTTGCCGCGGATCGCTCCGTCGGCAGCTCCGTAGACGCGGTGGTCCTTTTCTTCCTGCATCGGGAAGTAGGACCGCAACACCTGCTTGAGAGGATCCTTTTTGTTTGCCTTGTGGAACTTGTAGTCAGTTCCGTACTGCGACACCGGCTCGTGATACAGGGGGTCCCAGGACAACTCTTGGATCTTCTGGTGAGCCCTCGCCACGCTTTGACGTGTCATTGCCTCTCCTTTTATCGATTGGGCTGTAGTCGGTGAGCGTGTAATCCGCTCACGTCTACCGGGATCAGAGTGCAGGAGGGCACGCGGTTCGAGTGTCTTAATATGAGACGTCGCTCACCTTGTTCGGACGCCTAACGTGAAGGCGTCGCCGCGCAGTGGCTGTTATGGGCCGTGCCGCCGGCGAGAACTCATCAACGGAGGTGCGGTCGTGAACATGCCAGCTGATTCAGTACCAGTCGCGTACAACCCCTGGACGGTCGTCAACCTGGTGTTCACGCACTTGGCGGAACATGGTCTGGTGCCGGTCATCGGTCAGCAGGACCCCTCGAAACCCGCGGGTGAGCTGCTCAGTGCGCTGGGTATCATCCCGTCCGCCATACCCGACGCCCACAGCACGCGGCGTCGTGACGAGGAGCTGGCCGCGTTGCGCGAACGCATGCTCCCCAACCCGATACCGCCGGCCTGACGGTTCAGGGGACTCTTGACGGTTCAGGGAGCTGGCGTCACCCGATTGCGTCGAGGGCGGCGCGAACCACGGAATCGGCGTCTATGCCGTGATACCGGTAGACGTCGTCGAGGTCGCCCGACTGGCCGAACCTGCTGGCGCCCAAGGCCACACTCGGTACCCGGTTGACCGTGGCCAGGAAGGCCAAGGTATGCGGATGGCCGTCGAGCACCGTGACCATCGGCACCGACCGCGCGGTGGGGAAGACCTGATCGAGAATCCAGGTCGGTGCGTCGCACAGGCCGCGGCGGGCCTGGGTCGCCTCAAACAATCGGCTCGGACTGGTTACGCAGACCACTTCGGCGCGGACTCCCGATTCGGCCAGCCGATCTGCGGCTTGGAGGGTTTCGGTGATCATCGCTCCCATCCCGACCAGTTGCACATGCGGGCGTTCGGCGGGGCGCAGCGTGTAGGCGCCGGCCAATACCTGGCGTCGGCGCCGCTCTCGGGCGGCCGGATCCGACGGCACGGCAGCCATGGTCTGGTCGACAGGGCGGGTGGACAGCCGAAGATACGACGAGCTGCCATCATCCCGGCCGAGTCGCGAAATGGCCTCCAACAGAGTCCATTCCACCTCGATGGCGAACGCCGGCTCGTAGCTGACACAACCGGGTTGCTCGATTCCGATCGATGGAGTCTTGATCGACTGATGCGCACCCCCCTCAGGGGCCAGGCTGACCCCGGAGGGCGTGCCCACCAGGATCGATTGGCCCCCGGCGTAGATGCCGAACGACCATGGCTCCAGTGCTCGTTCGACGAACGGGTCGTAGAGGACGCCGATGGGAAAGAGGGCTTGGCCCCATCGGCTCCAGGTGGTGCCGAGCTCGCTGATCAACCCCACCAGGTTGACCTCGGCGATGCCGAGCTCGATGTGTTGGCCCGTGGGTTTCTCGCGCCAATGCATGATGGTTTCCGGGTCGTCGGCGAACCAGTCCTGTCGTTCGGTCGACGACCACACGCCTACCTTGTTCAGCCAGCCGGCCAGATTCGTCGAGGAACTGACATCCGGGCTGACGGTGACGACCCGTCGGGCCACCTGCGGCGCCTCCCGGGTCAGATCGAGGAGGGCTCGTCCCAGGGCGGCCTGGGTCGTCGAGACGCCTTTCGGCGTTCGGCCGATATCGGTGGGCACCTTCGGCGCCGCGAGATGGTCAGGTTCGTTGCGGTGCAACCGTGCCGCGGTGGCGGCGCACAGGAGTCCCGCGGGGGAGTCCGGTTCGAAAAGTTCCCAGGGCTGGTCGGGGTTCGCGTCGAGATCGGCAGCCAGCTGGTGAAATTGTTCGGCCGTCAGCAGCGAGGAGTGGTTCTGCGGGTGGCCCTGGGACGGCAGTCCGTAGCCCTTCACGGTGTAGGCGATGATGACCGTCGGTCGCGTGTCGTCGATCTGGGCGTACGCGGCGCGGAGCGCCGCAAGGTCATGGCCCCCGAGATTGCTGATCGCACGGACGAGGGTGGCATCGTCGAGATCGGCGATCAGTCGCGCGATCTCAGCGGCTTGGGCCCCGACGCCGGGTAGCCGGGCGCGCAATGTCGCCGGGCTGCAGCGCAGTAGCCGCTGGTATTCGGGATTGGGCATTTCGAGCAGTCGGGTGCGCAGTGCCGGGCCGCCGGGTTGCGCGAACAGTTTCCGCAACAGCCTGCCAAAAGTCACCATGATGACCTGCCAGCCTGCGGCGGCGAACATCGCCTCCAGTCGCCCCGCTGCGATACTGGGTACTACCCGGTCCAGTGACTGCCGATTCAGGTCGATGATCCACACGACTTCGCCGAGTTCTGCGGTCGCGGGATCCATGATCGCCTCCCACACCGCGCCCTCGTCCAACTCAGCGTCTCCGACCAGGGAATACTGTCGGCCTGAGCCGGTCTGACCGCTGACCGTGTTGACGTAGCGCCGGGCGAGGGCGCCCCAGATCGGTGCGGTGGCACCGATGCCCACCGAACCGGTGGCGTAGTCGGCCGGATCCGGATCCTTGTGCCGGCTGGGGTAGGACTGCAGGCCGCCGAATTCACGCAATGTCGTCAGGTACTTCGGATCGAGCTTGCCGAGCAGGCAGTTGATCGCGTGGAGCACCGGAGCGGCATGCGGTTTCACCGAGACCCGATCATCCGGGCCCAACAGATCGAACCACAGCGACGTCATGATCGTCACGATCGATGCGCACGACGCCTGGTGCCCGCCGACCTTGATCCCGGACGGATTAGGGCGAATCCGATTGGCATGGTGGATCATCGCGGTCGAAAGCCACAGCACCCTGTGTTCGACTTGGGTCAACGGATCGATGGGCTCGACGGTCGTCTCCAATACGTGACTGGTCAGGGGCTGTGACTTCGGGTCGGTCATCGGGTGGTGTCCTCACCCACGGGACAGCAACGGCTCTCCGCTCCTGGTGCGCCCTACTTCCACCCAGATCTGGTCGTTCAGCAGGGTCACGCGCCGCCAGCCCGTGCCTTCATGTGCCCAGGCCTGGTCGCCGATGGCGACGACGTCTCCGACGTCCAGGTTGTGGTCACGCCGGTACCGGCGATCCTTTCCCCAAAGCGCGGTGGGCGCATCACGATTGAGTTGTTTGGCCACGAACGCCAACAACGTCTGGATGGTGTCGGGTGTCGCGTCCGCATCCATGCTGATGCCGAACTCCGCGACCTTGCGCAACTGGTCGTCGGCATGGAACGGGATGGGTTCCTCGTTGAAGTTGTGAAACACCCGTACCGGCAGCTCAGTCCGCGCTGCCGGCCTCCCACACCGGTCTGTGCACCCCATGGCTACCCCGACATTTCCTCAGCCATCACCGAGGTGATGTATTCCGCCTGGCGGATCGCCAGGGCGCTGATGGTGAGCGTGGGGTTCTCCGACCCACTCGTCGGGAACACGCTGCCGTCGGCGATGAACAGGTTGGGGACCTCGTGGGCCTGTCCGAATTCGTTGACCACCGAGGTGGCGGGGTCCGACCCCATCCGGCAGGTGCCCAGGTTGTGCGTCGCCGGGTACGGGGGTGTGTCCCACACGGTGGTTGCCCCACCGGCGGTGTACAGGTCCCGAGACTTACCCCAGGCGAATTCACGCATAGCCGTGTCGTTGGCGTGGTCGGCGTAGTTGACCACCGGAATCGGCATGCCGAACTGGTCCTTGTGGTCCGGGTCGACCGTGACTCGGTTGTCTGCCTGCGGCATGTCTTCGCCGACGATCCACAGGCCTGCCAGATGGGTGTATGACTCCATCATGTCGGCCAGTTCCTCGCCCCAGATGGCACGGCTGCCACTTGTCGATGTCAGCGGGCCGGGGGCGACGAAGACGGCGGTGAATGCCGGGCCGAGGAAGATCGTCTCGAGGTGGAATCCTCCGACGAACCCGCGGTCCTCGGGTCGGCTGTCGTGCCATTCATCGACCATGCCCATCATGGTGATGCCCTTGTAGGCGTGCACCGGCTTCTCGAACTTGGCGTAGCTGGACGCCGTCAGGTGCCGCATGTAATAGCGACCCACGGCGCCACTGCCGTTCGCCAGACCGTCGGGGAAGCGCGGTGTGGCCGAGTTCAGCAGCAGTCGGGGTGTCTGGATGCTGTTGCCGGCGACCACGACGTACTGAGCCTTCTGCTCGACGATTTTGCCGTCCGGATCGGCGTAAACCACGCCGCTGGCACGTCCATCTTCATCAGTGGTGATGCTCAGTGCCTGGCAATTCGGGCGCAGGTCGAGCCACCCCGTGTCCTCGGCTGTCGGGATCGCTTCGAACAGGCTGCTCCACTTGGCCTGATTGCGGCAGCCTTGGAAGCAATAGCCGCGCTGCGTGCAGATACCGCGGCCCTGGTAGTCCTCGGTGGTGATCGCGATGTTTCCGGCGTGGGCGTCGATTCCCAGGACGTCGGCTCCGCGCTTGAGGGCAAGGAAATTCGTGTTTCCCGTGGGCAGCTTGGTGACAGCGCCTGCCACCCCGAGGAGCTTCTCGGCCTTGTCGTAGTAAGGGGCGAGGGTGTCGTAGTCGATCGGCCAGTCAACGAGATCGGCGCCTTCGACGTCCCCGTAGGTGGTCTTGGCCTTGAACTCGTGCGGCTGCCACCGCAGTGCGGCGCCTGCCCAGTGCGTCGTGCTGCCGCCGACCGTTTTACATATCCAGGCGGCGCTTCCGCTGATGTCGGCTCCGGTGACGCCGACCGGATCGAGCCAACTCAGCTTGTGGTACATCCCGACTTCGTCTTCCTCGAAGTCGTTGTCGGCGTCCAGTCGTGGACCGGCCTCCAGGGCCACCACCCGTACGCCGGCGAGGCAGAGTTCACGGATGACGTTGCCGCCCCCGGCTCCGGTCCCGATCACAACGACCTCTACCGCCTCGTCGAGGGGTACGTTGAGTGCAGTTCTAGCCATGTGGCACCTTCTTTCGATACTCAAGCAATGTGTTCGCGCGTGTTGCGATCAGGCCGTCGGCTCGTCCCAGTTGAGGACGTCGAATCCCTGATTGATGTAGCCCTTGCCGTCCCGCTGGGCCAGGCCCGGATAACCGATGGCCTGCCAGACGATGTGGCGGTTGTAGAAATCCGACACCGTGGCGTAGACCAGCTGTTGGAAAATCGGTCGGCCTTCGATTGCGATCAGCAATGATTTCTGGACGTCCGGTGCGGCCGTGGCGAAGGAGGTGGCTCCAGCCGCGACGGCCTGCTGGTCGAGTTCTTTGAGCAGATCCCGTACCTCGCCGCGCAACGCCGTGGCGGTGGCCAAGCCGGCGTCGAAGCACAGGGCCGTATAGAAAACGATGTCGCGGAGTTCAGGATCCCGATGGGGGACGATGTTCTCCATCAACGCCACGAGGTTCGCCGCCTCAGCCGGAACCAGCGCCTGGAACAACAGCTCTCGCTGATCCGCCAATTTCTGATTGGTCATTGTTACTACCTTTGTTTCGTCGTCAGGCGGCTACTGCTCGAACGTGGGGATGATGGTTGCGCGCGCCAGGGTGTGGCTGAACAGGTTGAAGCCGAGGAATGCCGGAGTTGCCTCGGCAGGAAGTCCCAGGGTCTCGACGTCGACGGCGTGCACGGTGAAGATGTAGCGGTGCGGACCATGGCCGGCGGGGGGAGCAGCACCCAGATACCCGGGCAGGCTGGCGTCGTTTGCCAGAGAGATCGCACCGTTGGTGAAGTCGCGCTTGCCCAGAAGTCCGATTCCGCTGGGCAATTCGGTCACATCGGCGGGGATGTCCGCGAGGGCCCAGTGCCAGAACCCGCTTTGGGTGGGAGCGTCCGGGTCGTAGCAGGTGACGGCAAAACTCTTGGTCTCCGCTGGGAATCCGGACCAGGAGAGGTGGGGCGAGCAGTCCTCGCCGCCGGCGCCGAACTTTCCTGATGCCTGAGGTTGGGGCATCGGTTGTCCGTCGGTGATCTCCGTACTGGTAACGGTGAATGTCGGCACTTTGGGCAAGAAGTCAAAGGGCAAGGGCGGGCGTGCGGCCATTTGTTGAAATCCTTCGGTAGAGGTTGGAAGTGATAACCCGGCAAGCGGGAGGTCTGACGGGGTGGTTATTGCGCTGATAGCACCCTCGGCCGTGACGGTCCGTGAGGTCGTCGTTTCAACCGAGAAGAGCAGCGCTGCAATAGCCTTCGTTGGGCCTTACCCGTTCAAATTGCGCCTCCTGCGTGCGTACCGGCGGGGGTGCCGGAAGGGTTAATGCACGACAGATTTAATCCGCGGATTCAGTGCTTCGATGTCTCACTCTGAGACAAATTGAATTGCTACACGCGGTGCGGTGCGCGGACGCGGCGAAGCCGGCCGTCGCCGATGTGGTGGTGAAGTGGGGCAGGGCGTCGGAGACGGCGTCTGCCGGATCCGATACCGAGAAAGGGCCTATGGCTCAGTGCCGCGGAGGGCAACTGCCCTGCGGCCCACGCGCGACGCACCGGATGAGCTCGCCACCCGCGTCGTTCAGGCACCAGAGGTAGAAAGTGTCGCCGATCTTGTTGACACCCTCGAACGGGCTGGCCTTCGCCTCGCCGTCGTCGATGACGACCGATTCGCCCTCCATCGCCGCAGTGCAACCGGCGGCGGCCAGGCGCTGGCAGGCCTCATCGGCGGTCTGCGCGCCGGCCAGCACAGCGGTATAGGCGTCGATCTTGGGGATGTCACCCATCTGACCGAGGCTACCCAGAACGGCGCGGCACCGACACAGCCATTCGGCTCCCGTGCGCAGGGGCCTAATCCTCTTGCCATCCTCGTGCCGGATCCTGACCGGCCGCTCGCCGGACGCCGCGAAAGCGCCCCGATTCGTCACGAAGCGGGCCACACTGGCCCTATGACCTCTGGCGCAGGCGGGCAATCGCACAGGTTGCGGGTGTCGGCGCTGGCCGCGGTGGCGAATCCGTCCTACTCGCGGGTCGACACCTGGAACCTGCTCGACGATGCCTGCCGGCAACTGGCCGCGGCCGACCGGACCGGTCTGGACACCACCCACCACGTCGCGCGGGTGAAGCGCCTGCTGGACCGGATCGGCGCCTACGAGCGGTACTGGCTGTTCCCCGGCGCGGCGAATCTGGCCAGCTTCCGAGGCTACCTCCAGGCGGGGGCCACCGTGTCGCTCACCGAACACGTGTCGCTGGTGGTGCGGCTGTTGTCGGACTACGGCGACCGGGCGGCGTTGTTCGACCTCGGTTCGCCGTTATCCGACCAGGAACTGGTGGCCCAGGCCCGGCATCAGCAGTTCTACACCGTGCTGCTGGCCGACGACTCGCCGCCGGAGGCCCCCGAGAGCCTGGCGGAGAGCCTGCGGGCGCTGCGTAACGCCGACGACGGAGTGCAGATCGAGCTGCTGGTGGTCTCCAGCGTCGAGGACGCCGTCACCGCGGTGGCGCTCAACGGCGAGATCCAGGCCGCGATCGTCCGGCACGACCTGCCGCTGCGGTCGCGGGACCGGGCGCCGCTGATGAACACCCTGCTGGGCGCCAACGACGACGCCGGCACCGTCGACTGCGGCCGTGATGCCATCGAATGCGGGGAGTGGATGCGGTTGCTGCGTCCGCACATCGACCTGTACCTGCTCACCGACGAGTCGATCGCGGCCGACACCGAGGCCGAACCGGACGTCTACGACCGCACCTTCTACCGGCTCAACGACGTCACCGACCTGCACAGCACCGTGCTCGCCGGTATTCGGAAGCGTTATTCCACACCGTATTTCGATGCGCTGCGGGCCTACGCCGCCGAGCCGGTCGGCCAGTTCCATGCGCTTCCGGTGGCGCGCGGCGCCAGCATCTTCAACTCCCGCTCACTGCAGGACATGGGGGAGTTCTACGGCCGCAACATCTTCATGGCCGAGACCTCGTCGACGTCCGGCGGGCTGGACTCGCTGCTCGATCCGCACGGCACCATCCGGGTCGCGATGAACAAGGCCGCGCAGACCTGGAACGCCGACCACACCTACTTCGTCACCAACGGGACCTCCACGGCCAACAAGATCGTCGTGCAGGCGCTGACCCGGCCGGGCGACATCGTGCTGATCGACCGGAACTGCCACAAATCCCACCACTACGGCCTGGTGCTGGCCGGGGCATATCCGATGTACCTGGATGCCTATCCGCTGGCGCCGTTCGCGATCTACGGCGCGGTGTCGCTGCAGACCATCAAACGCGCGCTGCTGGACCTGGAGGCCGCCGGGCAGCTGCACAAGGTTCGGATGCTGCTACTGACCAACTGCACCTTCGACGGTGTCGTCTACAACCCGCAACGGGTCATGGAGGAGATCCTGGCGATCAAGCCGGACATCTGCTTCCTGTGGGACGAGGCCTGGTACGCGTTCGCGACCGCGGTGCCGTGGGCCCGGCAGCGCACCGCGATGGTTGCCGCCGAACGGCTGGAGACCATGCTCAGCTCGGCCGAATACACCGCGGAATACCAGGCGTGGCGTGCCTCGATGGCCGGTGTCGACCGTTCGCAATGGGCCGAGCACCGGCTGCTGCCTGCGCCCGGGACGCGGGTGCGTGTCTATGCCACCCACTCCACCCACAAGTCGCTGTCCGCGCTGCGGCAGGCGTCGATGATCCACGTGCGCGATCAGGACTTCAACGCGCTGGCCCGCGAGTCGTTCACCGAGGCGTTTCTGACCCACACCTCGACCTCACCGAATCAGCAGCTGCTGGCCTCGCTGGACCTGGCCCGACGGCAGGTGGACATCGAAGGGTTCCAGATGGTCCGGCGGGTCTACGACATGGCGCTGGTGTTTCGCCACCGGGTCCGCAAAGACCGGTTGATCGGCAAGTGGTTCCGCATCCTCGACGAGGACGACCTGGTGCCCGACCGATTCCGGGCGTCGACGGTGAGCTCCTACCGCCAGGTTCGCCAGGGCGCGCTGGCGGAGTGGAACGAGGCCTGGCGCTCCGACGAATTCGTGCTCGATCCCACCCGGGTCACACTGTTCGTCGGCAGGACCGGGATGAACGGCTACGACTTCCGCGAGAAGATTCTCATGGGCCAGTTCGGAATTCAGATCAACAAGACATCGATAAATTCCGTGCTGCTGATCTTCACCATCGGTGTCACCTGGTCCAGCGTGCACTACCTGCTCGACGCCCTGCGCCGGGTTTCCACCGACTTGGACCGCACCTTCAACTCGGCCAGCACCGACGACCGCGCGCTGCAGCAGCGCCGGATCGTCGAGATCACTGCGGACCTGCCGCCGCTGCCGGACTTCAGTGAGTTCGCCCACGCGTTTCGACCTGACAACGCAAGCCCGTTCGGCGACATGCGAACTGCGTTCTACGGAGGCTACGAGGAGTCCGACCGCGAGCATGTTCTGCTCGGCGATGCCGGCCGCCGGGTGGCCGACGGCAAGTCCCTGGTGTCGACTACTTTCGTCGTGCCGTACCCGCCGGGCTTCCCGGTGCTGGTCCCCGGGCAGGTGATCTCCAAGGAGATCCTGTATTTCCTGGCCGAACTCGACGTCAAGGAGATCCACGGCTACAACCCCGACCTGGGGTTGGCGGTGTTCACCCAGGAAGCCCTGGCCCGGTTCGAGGCCGCTCGGGCCAGCGCGCTTTAGAACGGCGGATCGTCGGGCAGGGGTGGCGGTGGTGGCGGTGGTTGCCAGTCCGGCGGGAGTTCTTCGGGCTGGTGCGGTTCGTTGACCCAGGTGCCGTATGGGCTGGTGCTGGGCTTGCCGCTGAGGATGAAGAGCAGATCGCGGGCTCGGTTGCGCCGTTTGCGTTCTCTGATTTCGCTTTGACGCGCTTCGTGGAGCTGGTTGGCGGCGTGGCGTACGCGGTTGTCGCGGCGGATACGGGTGACCTGCGCGGCCCGCTGCGTCGCCCGATTGGCGCAGCGCTGTGGGAGCGGGCGTTGTTCGATGCGACTCAGCGCGTCGGGAAGTTCGGGGATCACTTCCGCGCTACCGGGTTTGGTCGTGAAGGTCTTCCCTCCGGGGCTGGTCCAGATCACCGTGCCGTCGGGCAATTGTTTGTCGAGCCAGCCGGTGAACGTCTTCATACGATGATGAAAACGGCACAGACACTTCATATTTGATGCGACAGTCTGCCCTCCGGCGGCGGGGTTGGCATGATTGAACGGAATGGTGTGATCCAGATCGCAGATGGTGGCGCGGCGGTGACATCCGGGAAACCGACACGTCAGATCCCGGCACCGGACCGCTCGGGCCAGTGCTGCTGACGGCTGGTAGCTCAGCGCGGCCTGGGCGGCGACGGTGGCATCCAGTCGGCGCTGGGTGGCGACATCGGCCAGTTGTCGGACCTGTTCGGCGTCGATGACGCCGAACCCGTCGAGGTAACCGGGGCGATCACTGGTGCCGGCGATGGTGTCGGCGGTGGCGATGACGTTGAGAATCACTCGCGTTCCGGAGGGCCGGGGTGGTGCATCGGCGTTGCGGGCCGGGCAGTCGTTGCTCTCGCACTCGCACGCCAGCGTGCGGCCCTCGGTCAGCGCGTCGAGCGCGTCGACTCGGCGTTGCTCCAAGCTGCGCGGGTCGCCGGGGCAGACGGCCTGGGCCAGTTCGGTGAGGCGACGATCGAATGCGGTGGCGTTGGCTGCAGCCACCTTGCCGTCGATTCTCGCCATGCCGTCCTGGTCCGGGCCCACCCAGATGTAGCGGTCCCCATCGGCCTCTTTGCGGCGTTGGCGGACGGCATCGTTGTCGATTGCCAGGACCGCGGCATCGACGGCGTTGATGACGCGCTGTCGGGACCAACTGGACCAGTTCGTCACCCGTGCCGCCAGCTGATCGTCGAGGCCGGCGATGAGGTCCTCGTCAACGAGATCGGTGCGATCGATGATGATTTGCACGCTGCGCCAGTCGATTCCGCCGACGCCGAACACGGCGGCGACCTTCGGCAGGCGGATGTCGAGGACCTCGGCGTAGTGCACCTGCCGACCGGCCGCGGCGGGAGCGAGGTTCAGCAACGCTGACACCTCGGCGCAGGTGCGCTCATAACCGGCCACCATGTCCGGATGCTGCCCGATAGCCGACGGACTCATCCCGTCGTGGTGGGACAGCAGCGCGGCGATCGCGGCCAATCGGCGCGCGATCAGCATTGACTCCATCCGATGCGACGCCGTGATCACGTCGGCGAGCTGGTCCGGCGGCAGATCGGCGACTGCCGCGCCGCCGCAAATCTTCGTATCGAACATATGTTCGATACTATCACGGACTCGTGACACGCGTCGGGCGTTACCGGCTCCCGGCCGACGGTCTGATCAGTACGCTGACTCGGCATGACCATGTCGAATCCCCGCCTGTCCGTGCAGGACTGGGTGCAGGCGGGCTTCGGGCTGCTGGCCGAGGACGGGATCAAGGCGCTGACCATCGACCGGCTCTGCCGGCGGCTGGGGGTCACCAAGGGGAGCTTCTACTGGCACTTCGCCGACATGAAGACCTACCGGCAGTCGCTGATCGACACCTGGGCCGCGGTCCGCGACTCCGATCGCGGCGATTTCGAAGTGCTGGCCGCACTGCCTGCGCGTGAGCGACTGTCGCGGATGATGAACTCCCTGGTGGGCCCCCGCCACTGGATGTTGGAGCGTGCGATGCGGGAGTGGGCGCGCTCGGAGGGGAGCGTCGCCGAGGCGGTGCGGTCCTCGGATCGCCGGGTGCTCCGGGCGGTTCGGCAGGTCTTTCTCGACGACGGATTCGACGCGGAAGAGGCCGAGATGCGCGCGGGCGCCGTGTTCGCCGCCGGAATCGGCTTCCTGCATCTGTCCGGCGCCCGCCCGAGTCCGCGCGCCGTCAGCCGGCGCGAACAGTTCGTGGACGTGATGTTGCGCCACTGACTTCCATACCAAAAGGTATGGTACGGTTCGGCGCATGTCGCTTGCTGCGGAAGCCGGACTGACCGAAGAATTCGTCACCGGCCTGGCCGAACGCGCCGCGGAAGCCGAAGAGTTGCGCCGTCTTCCGGCGGACACCCTCACCGCCTACCGCGAGTCCGGGCTGGCCGGCCTGCTGCTGCCCGCGCGCTACGGCGGCCGGCAGGCCGAGTTCGGCCAGATCCTCGACCCGATCCGCCGGATGGCGCACGGCTGCGCCTCGAGTGCGTGGACGCTCGGGTTCTACACACTGCACAACTGGATGCTGGCGCTGTTCGGCGAGCAGGCTCAGGACGAGGTGTTCGCCGACGGGCCGGTGCTGTGCCCGGCGCCGCTGGCCCCGACCGGCCGCGGGATGCCCGACGGCGACGGGATCCGCCTGAGCGGGCGGTGGTCCTGGGCCACCGGAGTGGCCGACGCCGACTGGATCATGGTCGGAGCGATCTGCGGCACTGACGACGCGCCGTACCCGGCGTTGGTTCTTTTGCCGGCGGCCGACATCACCGTCGAGGATGTCTGGCACACCTCCGGTATGCGGGCCACCGGCTCCAACGACGTCGTGATCGACGGGGCCTGGGTGCCGCAGCATCGACTGGTCAGAGTCGTCGACATCTACTCGGGCACAGCACCGGGCGCTGATCTGCACGACGGTTCGGCGTACCGGTGGCCGATGGTTCCGGCGCTGGCGATGGTTGCCGCGATGCCCGCCCTCGGCGCGGCGGAACGGGTCGCCGACCTGTTTGCCCAGCGGCTGAGCGAGCGGGTGCTCGCGTACTCCGGTGCAGCGCAGAAGAACCAGCCCGCCGCGCAGATCCGCCTCGGCGACGCCCGGGTTCGGCTGCGGGCACTGCATGGTTTGCTCGACGACACGGTGGGGCGGCTTCAGACGGCGGTCGACGCCGGTGAGCGGATCGGCCGCGGTGTGCGGGCCGACGCCCGTGCGGCGGCCGCCCACATCGTGCACGAGTCGCGGGCCGTGATCGCCGATCTGCTCGAAGCGTCCGGTGCCAGCGTGCATTTCCTGGCCAATCCGATGCAACGCGCCAAGCGCGACGTCGACATCATCTGCGGACACGTCGTTTTCGACTACGACGTGGCACGGGAACTGTCCGGCGCGCTCGAGGCGGGCGTGAAGATCTCCCCGATCGCGATGATCTGATGGCCGCGATGAAGACCCTGTGGGTGGAGGCCAGCCCCAAACAGGAACATTCGCTGTCCTCGGCACTCGCTCAGGCTTTCCTGGACTCCGCGCCCGCCGCCGCGGTCGGCGAGGTCGAACGGTTCTCGGTGTGGACCGACGAGATGCTCGTCTTCGGGCGGGATGCCGCTCTGGCCAAGTTCGCACCGCTCTACGGCGAACGACGAACACCGGAACAGAAGCAGATCTGGTCGAAGGTGCTGGCCGAGATCGAACGGGTGCGCTCATTCGACCGGCTGGTGGTGTCGTCGCCGATGTGGAATTGGCATGTGCCGCACGCGTTAAAGGCGTGGATCGACGTGATCGTGCAGCCGATGGCCAGTTTCACGGTCAACGAACGCGGCGAACACGTCGGCACGTTGGGCCAGGGCAGACCGGTACAGCTGATCTTGACCCGCTCGAGCGCCTACGACGGCAACCGTCCCGACCTGCAGGACTTCCAGCGGCCCTACCTGGAATTCGTGTTCACCATGCTGGGCTACCAGGTGGAGACCCTGGTGGTCGAGCCGACGACCAGGTGGACGGCCGAGGAGCGGACGCACATGCGCGAAGCCGCTCTGGAGAAGGCCCGCTGTGCGGGGACGAGCCTCTAGGACTCGCTCACAAACCCAACGCCGCGTACGTGCGGCGCACGAACTTCGGTTGTGCGATGCGCAGTTTGGCGACCGAGGTATTGCCGGCGACGGCCGCGGCCGACTCGGTGGACAACGTCGGCGCGTTCTGCACCAGATAGATCAGGATCAGATCCGCGGAAGGATCGGCCTGCCACCAGGTGCCGTAGGCGCCCGGCCAGCTGAACGCTCCGGCACCTCCCGGCCCGAACAGCGGCTGGGACTTCGCCGGATCGGTCACCACCGACAGATTGAGTCCGAATCCGCGGCCGACCCAGAACGGCGCCCCCAGGAACGGGTGCCGCCGCTGGGTGTCGGTGAGCCGGTCGGTGCGCATCGTCCGGGCTGAGGCTTCCGACAGCACTCGGTTGCCGTCGAATATGCCGTCCGCCAGCAGCATTCGCGCGAAGGCCAGGTAGTCATCCGCGGTGGACATCAGCCCGCCCCCGGCGTTGGGAAACGCCGGCATGGTGATCGGCATCGGCCCCATCGCATCGTCGCGCAGCGTGTCGCCGTCGAGCCGGTACATGGTCGCGCTGCGCCGGCGGGCGGCGGGGGAGATGGAGAACCCGGTGTCAGTCATCCCCAGCGGGCCCAGGATTCGCTCGTCGAGCACCTGCGGCAGCGGCTTGCCCTCGATCCGCGACAGCAGTACGCCCAGCACGTCGGTGCCGTGGCCGTACGTGATTCGTTCGCCCGGCTGGTCCACCAGCGGGAGGGCGGCCAGTGCCGTCAGCCAGGCGTCGGGTCCGCGCCCGAAGGGCAACCGCTGGTACTCCCGCGCGATCGGCCCGGGCACCGAGAACCCGTAGCCGATACCGCAGCGGTGCGTCATCAGATCGTCGACCGTCAGCGCCCGCCGCGCCGCGGTGGTGGCTTCCAGCGAACCGGCCGGGTCGACCAGCACGCGTGGCGTGGCGAACTCCGGCAGCCACTGTGCGATGGGGTCGGTCAGGCGCAGCCGTCCTTCGTCGACCAGGGTCATCGCGGCGGCGATGGTGACCGGCTTGGTCATGGAGGCGATCCGGAACACCGTGTCGCGGGTCATCGGCAGGCCGGCCCCGACATCGCGATGGCCGATCTCGTTGACCTGCAGCACCTGCCCGCGCTGCCAGACGACGGTCACCGCACCGGCCAGCAGGCCCGCCTCGCAGGCCTCACGGATGGATGCCTGGTTCGGGTCGAGATTCACCCGCCCAGGTTAGCGGTGATCGCAACCGGGCGATTAACGGCCGTGACCCGCGCGGATGCTAGGCTACCCGGCAGTTCGACATCCTTTAACGATCCGTCCTGCGAGGCGGAGAAGGAGGTCCTGCGTTTCGCATGGGCGCTGCCGGTAATTCCAGCACCGACCGGGAATTGATGTCCTCGGCGGATGTGGGTCGCACTGTTTCTCGGATCGCACATCAGATCATCGAGAAGACTGCTCTCGACGGCTCCGACGATCCCAACGCACCCCGGGTGGTGCTGCTGGGCATTCCGACCCGAGGGGTCACGCTGGCCCAGCGGTTGGCCGCCAAGATCAGCGAATTCTGTGGGGTCGAGGTAAGCCACGGCGCCCTAGACATCACCCTGTACCGCGACGACCTGATGCGTCAGCCGCCACGGCCCCTGGAATCCACCTCGATCCCGGCCGGCGGTATCGACGATGCCCTGGTGATCCTGGTCGACGACGTGCTCTACGCAGGCCGCTCGGTGCGGGCCGCGCTGGATGCGCTGCGCGACGTGGGCCGGCCCCGGATCGTGCAACTGGCGGTGCTGGTCGATCGCGGCCACCGTGAGCTTCCGGTGCGCGCCGACTACGTCGGCAAGAACGTACCCACCGCACGCGGCGAGAGCGTGCACGTCTTATTGGCCGAACACGACGGACGTGATGCGGTGGTGATCACCCGATGACGACCAGGCACCTGCTGGCTGCCGCGGACCTGACCCGCGAGGCGGCAACCGCGATCCTCGACGACGCCGACCGGTTCGCTCAGGCGCTGGTGGGCCGCGAGGTCAAGAAGCTGCCCACCCTGCGCGGGCGGACCGTCATCACCATGTTCTACGAGAACTCCACCCGCACCCGCGTCTCGTTCGAGGTGGCCGGTAAGTGGATGAGTGCCGACGTGATCAACGTGTCGGCGTCGGGATCCTCGGTCAGCAAGGGGGAGTCGCTGCGCGACACGGCCCTCACTCTGCGGGCCGCCGGCGCCGACGCCCTGATCATCCGCCACCCGTCTTCGGGAGCAGCCCACCTGCTCGCCGATTGGACCGCGGGGGCCGTAGGTGCCGAGGAGACGGGCCCGTCGGTGATCAACGCCGGCGACGGCACCCACGAGCACCCCACCCAAGCGCTGCTGGACGCGTTGACCCTGCGCCAGAGGCTGGGCGGTATCGAGGGCCGGCGCGTGGTGATCGTCGGTGACATCGTGCACAGCCGGGTGGCCCGCTCCAATGTGAGCCTGCTGGCGACGCTGGGCGCCGAGGTGGTGCTGGTGGCGCCGCCGACCCTGCTGCCGACCGGAGTGGCCGACTGGCCGGTGACGGTCTCGCATGACTTCGACGCCGAGCTGCCCGCCGCTGACGCGGTGTTGATGCTGCGCGTGCAGGCCGAACGGATGACCGGCGGGTTCTTCCCCTCCACGCGCGAGTACTCGGTGCGCTACGGACTTTCGGAGAAGCGCCGGACGATGCTGGCCGACCACGCGGTGGTGCTGCACCCCGGTCCGATGCTGCGCGGCATGGAGATCGCCTCGTCGGTGGCGGACTCACCGCAATCGGCGGTCCTGCAACAGGTTTCCAACGGCGTGCACGTGCGGATGGCGGTGCTGTTCCATCTGCTGGTGGGTAGCGAGTCGGCGGGGGAGGCAGAGCTGTGAGCGTGCTGATTCGCGGCGTGCGGTGTTACGGCGAAGGCGACCAGGTCGATGTCCTGGTGGAGGACGGCCAGATCGCGCAGATCGGTACCGGACTGTCCGTTCCCGACGAGTGCGAGGTCATCGATGCGCCCGGCCAGGTGCTGCTGCCCGGCTTCGTCGACCTGCACACCCATCTGCGCGAACCGGGCCGCGAATACGCCGAGGACATCGAAACCGGCTCGGCGGCAGCGGCTCTGGGGGGCTACACCGCGGTGTTCGCGATGGCCAACACCGAGCCGGTCGCCGACTCCCCGGTGGTCACCGACCACGTCTGGCAGCGCGGCCGGCAGGTCGGCCTGGTCGACGTGCACCCGGTCGGTGCGGTCACCGTCGGACTGGGCGGGAAACAGCTGACCGAGATGGGCATGATGGCCGCCGGCACCGCGGGCGTGCGGATGTTCTCCGACGACGGTGTGTGTGTGGCCGATCCGCTGGTGATGCGCCGCGCCCTGGAATACGCCACCGGGCTGGGCGTGCTGATCGCCCAGCACGCCGAGGAACCCCGGCTGACCGTCGGCTCGGTCGCCCACGAGGGCCCCAACGCCGCCCGGCTGGGCCTGGCCGGCTGGCCGCGCGTCGCCGAAGAGTCGATCGTGGCACGCGACGCCCTGCTGGCCCGCGACGCCGGTGCCCGCCTGCACATCTGTCACGCCTCCACCGCCGGTACGGTCGAACTTCTCAAATGGGCTAAGGCTCAAGGTATTTCGGTTACCGCAGAGGTCACGCCACATCATCTGATGCTCGACGACAGCCGGCTGGCCGACTACGACGGAATGAACCGGGTCAACCCGCCGCTGCGCGAGGCCTCCGACACCGAGGCGCTGCGTCAGGCACTGGCCGACGGCGTCATCGACTGCGTCGCCACCGACCACGCCCCGCACGCCGAGCAGGAGAAGTCCTGCGAATTCGCCGCCGCCCGGCCTGGGATGCTCGGCCTGCAGACCGCGCTGTCCGTGGTGGTCGCCACCATGGTGCAGCCCGGGCTGTTGAGCTGGCGGGACGTGGCCCGGGTGATGAGCGAGCGGCCGGCCGAGATCGTTGGCCTGCCCGACCAGGGTCGCCCGCTGGCGGTGGGCGAGCCGGCCAACCTGACGGTGGTGGACCCCGACGCGAGCTGGGTGGTCGCCGGAACGCAGCTGGCCAGCCGGTCGGACAACACCCCGTATGAGGCGATGACGCTGCCGGCCACCGTCACCGCGACTCTGCTGCGCGGCCGGGTGACCGCCCGCGACGGGAGGTCACCGGCGTGAACACGCCCACGATGATCGGATCGCTGATCTTCGCGGCGGTGCTGGTGGTGCTCATCGGCGTGGTGATCCGGTTGATGATGCGCGGCTGGCGGCACCGTGGACAGCTGCAGGACGCCTTGATCGGGACACTGCCGACGGTGCCCGACACAGTGGGTTCGCCGACCGTGGCCGCCACTCGCGGGCTGTATCTCGGCTGCACCCTGGCCCCGAAGTGGAACGACCGGGTGGTGGTGTCCGACCTGGGCTATCGCACCAAGGCCGTGCTGACCCGGTATCCGGAGGGAATCATGGTGCAGCGCAGCGGAGCCCGTCCGATCTGGATACCGGATGACTCGATCATCGCGGTCCGTACCGAACGCGGCGTCGCCGGCCGGGCCATCCCTACTCGCAACAACGACGGCGTGTTGGCGATCCGTTGGCGGTTGCCGTCGGGCACCGAGATAGACGTCGGCTTCCGTGCCGACGACCGTGCCGAATACACCCGCTGGCTGGAGGATGAGCAATGAGCAACACACGGGCCGCCCTGGTCCTTGAGGACGGCCGGATCTTCACCGGAACGGCGTTCGGGGCCGTTGGCCAGAGCCTGGGCGAGGCGGTGTTCTCCACCGCCATGTCCGGCTATCAGGAGACGTTGACCGACCCCAGCTATCACCGGCAGATCCTGGTGGCCACCGCCCCGCAGATCGGCAACACCGGCTGGAACCGCGAGGACAGTGAGAGCCGCGACGAGAAGATCTGGGTGGCCGGCTACGTGGTTCGCGACCCTTCGCCGCGTGCGTCGAACTGGCGGGCGACCGGGACCCTGGACGACGAACTGGTCAACCAGGGCATCGTCGGGTTGGCCGGGGTCGACACCCGAACTGTGGTGCGGCACCTGCGCAACCACGGCTCGATGAAGGCCGGGGTGTTCTCCGGTGACGCGCTCGCCCCGGCCGAGGAGCTGGTGAGCCGGGTCCGCGAACAGCCGTCGATGCTGGGCGCCGACCTGACCGGTGAGGTCAGTACCGACGCCGAATATGTGGTGGAACCCGATGGGGAGCACCGGTTCACGGTTGCCGCGCTGGATCTCGGCATCAAGATCAACACGCCGCGCAACTTCACCCGCCGGGGTATCCGCTGCCACGTGATGCCGTCGTCGGTGGACTTCGCCGCGCTCGCCGACCTCAAGCCCGACGGGGTGTTCTTGTCCAACGGGCCCGGGGACCCGGCCACCGCCGACCGGTTGGTGGCGTTGACCCGCGAGGTGCTCGGTGCCGGAATCCCGTTGTTCGGAATCTGTTTCGGTAACCAGATTCTGGGTCGGGCGCTGGGCCTGAACACCTACAAGTTGAGGTTCGGGCACCGGGGCATCAATATCCCGGTGATCGACCACGAAACCGGCCGGGTGGCGGTGACCGCGCAGAACCACGGTTTCGCCCTGGAAGGAGAAGCAGGGGAGACCTTTAACACCGCGTTCGGGCCGGCGGTGGTCAGCCACACCTGTGCCAATGACGGGGTGGTCGAGGGCGTGAAGCTCGTCGACGGCCGGGCCTTCTCGGTGCAGTACCACCCGGAAGCCGCAGCCGGACCGCACGACGCGGGACACCTGTTCGACCAGTTCGTCGACCTGATGGCAGGGGAGAAATAATGCCGCGCCGTACTGACCTGCGCCACGTGCTGGTGATCGGCTCCGGGCCGATCGTGATCGGCCAGGCCTGCGAGTTCGACTACTCAGGCACCCAGGCCTGCCGGGTACTCAAGGCCGAAGGCCTGCAGGTGAGCCTGGTCAACTCCAATCCGGCCACCATCATGACCGACCCCGAATACGCCGACAACACCTACGTCGAGCCCATCACCTGGGAGTTCGTCGAAAAGGTGCTCGCTCAGCAGGCCGAGCGCGGCAACAAGGTCGACGCGCTGCTGGCCACCCTGGGTGGACAGACCGCGCTGAACACCGCGGTGGCACTGCACGAGCACGGGGTACTGGAGCGGTACGGGGTCGAGCTGATCGGCGCCGACTTCGAGGCGATCCAGCGCGGTGAGGACCGCCAGCAGTTCAAGGACATCGTCGCCAAGGTCGGCGGCGAATCGGCGCGTTCCCGGGTCTGCTACACCATGGACGAGGTCACCGAGACGGTCGCCGAACTCGGACTGCCCGTCGTCGTTCGCCCCTCGTTCACCATGGGCGGCCTGGGATCCGGGCTGGCGGCCAGCCTCGACGAGGTCGCGCGGATGGCCGGGGACGGCCTGGCCGCCTCGCCCACGGCCAACGTCCTGATCGAGGAATCCATCTACGGGTGGAAGGAATTCGAGCTCGAGTTGATGCGCGACGGCAACGACAACGTCGTCGTGGTCTGCTCGATCGAGAACGTCGACCCGATGGGCGTGCACACCGGTGACTCGGTGACCGTCGCACCGGCGATGACGCTGACCGACCGCGAATACCAGCAGATGCGTGATCTGGGGATCGCGATCCTGCGTGAGGTCGGGGTGGACACCGGCGGCTGCAACATCCAGTTCGCGGTCGACCCCAAAGACGGCCGGCTCATCGTGATCGAGATGAATCCCCGGGTGTCACGGTCGTCTGCGCTGGCCTCCAAGGCCACCGGCTTCCCGATCGCCAAGATCGCCGCCAAGCTGGCCATCGGCTACACCCTCGACGAGATCATCAACGACATCACCAAAGAGACGCCCGCCTGCTTCGAACCGGCGCTGGACTACGTCGTGGTCAAGGCGCCGCGCTTCGCGTTCGAGAAGTTCCCCGGCGCCGACCCGCGGCTGACCACCACCATGAAATCGGTGGGCGAAGCGATGTCGTTGGGCCGCAACTTCATCGAATCGCTCGGCAAGGTGATGCGCTCGCTGGAGACCGACCGTGCCGGGTTCTGGACCAAACCCGACACCGAAGGAACCGCCGAGGACGCACTGCAGCGCTTGAGGGTTCCCACCGAGGGCCGGCTCTACGACATCGAGCTGGCGCTGCGCCTCGGCGCGACGGTGGAGCAGGTCGCCGAGGCCTCCGGGGTGGACCCGTGGTTCGTCGAACAGATCAACTGCCTGGTGGCGCTGCGCACCGAGGTCGTCGACACCCCGGTGTTGGACGCCGATCTGCTGCGGCGCTGCAAATACAGCGGTCTGTCGGATCATCAGATCGCCGTGCTGCGCCCCGAGCTGGCCGGAGAGGACGGGGTGCGGCTGCTGCGGAACCGGCTGGGCATTCACCCGGTGTTCAAGACCGTCGACACCTGTGCAGCGGAGTTCGAATCCCAAACGCCCTACCACTACAGCACTTTCGAACTCGACCCGGCGGCCGAGACCGAGGTTGCTCCGCAGGCCGCCAAACCCAAGGTACTCATCCTGGGTTCCGGGCCGAACCGGATCGGGCAGGGTATCGAGTTCGACTACAGCTGTGTGCACGCCGCGATCACCTTGAGCGCGGCCGGATTCGAGACCGTGATGGTCAACTGCAACCCGGAGACGGTGTCCACCGACTACGACACCGCCGACCGGCTCTACTTCGAACCGCTGACGTTCGAAGACGTGCTCGAGGTGTACTACGCCGAGCAGCAGTCCGGTCAGGACGGGCCGGGAGTCGTCGGTGTCATCGTCCAACTGGGCGGGCAGACTCCGCTGCGGCTGGCCCAGCGACTGGCCGACGCCGGGGTCCCCATCGTCGGCACCACTCCGGAGGCCATCGACCTGGCCGAGGACCGCGGCGCGTTCGGTGACGTGCTGACTTCGGCCGGTCTGCCGGCGCCGCGATACGGCACTGCGACAACCTTCGATCAGGCCAAGAGGATCGCGGCCGAGATCGGCTACCCGGTGCTGGTGCGCCCGTCCTACGTGTTGGGTGGGCGCGGCATGGAGATCGTCTATGACGAGGAGACCCTGCGCGGCTACATCACTCGGGCCACCGAGCTGTCGCCGGAGCACCCGGTGCTGGTCGACCGGTTCCTCGAGGACGCCATCGAAATCGACGTCGACGCCCTGTGTGACGGCACCGAGGTCTACATCGGCGGGATCATGGAACACATCGAGGAGGCCGGTATCCACTCCGGCGACTCGGCGTGCGCCCTGCCGCCGGTCACGTTGGGCCGCAGCGACATCGACAAGGTGCGCCGCGCCACCGAGGCGATCGCCCACGGGGTCGGCGTGGTGGGCCTGCTCAACGTCCAGTTCGCCCTCAAAGACGACGTGCTCTACGTGCTGGAGGCCAATCCACGGGCCAGTCGCACGGTGCCGTTCGTGTCCAAGGCGACCGCGGTGCCGCTGGCCAAGGCGTGCGCGCGGGTCATGCTGGGCGCCACCATCGCCGAGTTGCGGGCCGAAGGCCTGTTGGCGGCATCCGGTGACGGCGCCAGAGTCGGCCCGTACGCGCCGATCGCGGTGAAAGAAGCCGTCCTTCCCTTTCATCGGTTCCGCCGCGCGGACGGATCCGGGATCGATTCGCTGCTCGGCCCGGAGATGAAGTCCACCGGCGAGGTGATGGGCATCGACCGCGACTTCGGCACCGCGTTCGCCAAGAGTCAGACCGCCGCCTATGGTTCGCTGCCCGTCGAGGGCACGGTGTTCGTCTCGGTGGCCAACCACGACAAGCGCTCGCTGGTATTCCCGGTCAAACGACTGGCCGACTTGGGTTTCCGGGTGTTGGCGACCGAAGGGACCGCGGAAATGCTGCACCGCAACGGCATTCCCTGCGATGTGGTGCGCAAGAACTTCGAAGAACCCAGAGAAGGCGCTCCGCAGCAGTCGGCGGTGGACGCGATTCGGGCCGGCGAGGTCGACCTGGTGATCAACACCCCGTACGGCAACTCCGGTCCGCGTGTGGACGGCTACGAGATCCGTTCGGCCGCGGTGAGCATGAACATTCCCTGCGTCACCACCGTGCAGGGCGCTGCCGCGGCGGTGCAGGGCATCGAGGCGGCGATCCGGGGCGATATCGGGGTGCGCTCGCTGCAGGAACTGCACAGCGCACTCGGCGGACACTAGTGACGCGCCCGTTCGGGGTACGACTGGCCGCGGCAACGGCGGATCGCGGGCCGCTGTGCCTGGGCATCGACCCGCACCCCGAACTATTGGCCGCATGGGGTCTGCCGGCGACGGCCGATGGGCTGGCGACGTTCAGCGATACCTGCGTTGCGGCGTTCGCGGGCTTCGCCGTGGTCAAGCCGCAGGTGGCATTCTTCGAGTCGTACGGTTCGGCCGGCTACGTCGTGCTGGAGCGAACCATCGCTGCGCTGGGCGAGGCCGGTGTGCTGGTGCTGGCCGACGCCAAACGCGGTGACATCGGTTCGACCATGGCCGCCTATGCGGCCGCCTGGGCGGGTGATTCGCCACTGGCGGCCGACGCGGTGACCGCCTCGCCGTACCTGGGCTTCGGGTCATTGCAGCCACTGCTGGACACCGCCGCCGCGCACCAGCGCGGCGTCTTCGTGCTGGCCGCCACCTCCAACCCGGAAGGCGCGGGCGTGCAACGCGCACTGGCGGGGGACGGGCGGACGGTGGCGCAGTCGATCGTCGACGCCGCGGCCGAAGTGAACAGGGCCAACCGCTCGGCCGAGTCGCAACTCGGCTCGATCGGGGTGGTGGTCGGTGCCACGCTGCTCGAGGTGCCCGACCTCAGTGCCCTCGGTGGCCCGGTGCTGATCCCGGGCATCGGGGCGCAGGGCGGACGGCCGGGCGATCTTGCCGGATTGGGCGGGGCCGCGCCGGGCACGTTGCTGCCCGCGGTCTCCCGCGAAGTCCTGCGTGCCGGTCCCGACGTCGCGGCGCTGCGCGCGGCGGGGGAGCGCCTGCGCGACTCCGTGGCGTATCTGGCCGCCGCGGGGTAGCCCCACGGCCCGCGAAAAGACCTGCGTGGGTAAACCGCGGCCGGGGCCACCCACGCAGGCCTTGGATCGCCGTCAGCGGCCGAAGTTGGCGCCGCCTTCGGTGTTGGTGTTGTAGCCGCCGCCGAAGGGCCCCATGTTGACGTTGGCGCTGTTGTTCTCGCCGCCCCCGCTGTTGATGCCGTTGGGGCCGAAGTTGAACCCGCCGTTGTCGCCGGTGTTCACCCGGCCGTCGAACGGTCCCATGTTGACGTTGGCGCTGTTGTTCTGGCCGGCGCCACCGTCGATGCCGTTGGGGCCGAAGTTGAACCCGCCGTTGTTACCGGCGTTCATGCCACCGCCGAACGGCCCGACGTTGACATTCGCCTCGCCGTTGTTGCCGGCACCGCCGCTGATCCCGTCATTGGGATCGGCGCCGGCCACGCCGATCCCGAAGGCGCCGAGGGTCAAGACGGTGGCCGCCGCCAGCGCCCACCGGCCGGAATGGCCGATTGCCGTCATTTTCATCAATTCCCACTTTCGCTACCGCAAAGGTATTCAGCGGAAATGCCCATGCACATATCCCCCCCAATAAATACCCCCGGGTGGACCATCCACCTGACGGAGACCCTATGGGGGTAACCCGCGACTTGAACGTCGCCAAGGTCAGGTTTCCCTTAATTGTTGCCGTCATTCCGGGGGGCTCCCGGCTTCTTGCCGGCGCCCCTTCTGGCCAATGAAAGATGTTGGCTGCCAAGTGGTTTACGGTCACCGCAGGAACCCCCGGAGACCGTGTGAGGAATTCGGCGTCCAAATCCAGCTGGCGGTGCAACTGGCCGGATAGGCGCCGAATCGACGAAGTCCAACGGCGGGCCACCGATACGGTGGCCCGCCGCTGCGGGTCAAGTCTTTACCGGTGTGCGCCCGGGTTGGGCACGGCGATCTCCGGGTGCTTCTTGAGGTACTTGTCGAGCTTCTTCTGGTCGTGGTGGCTGAGCGTTGGGCCGGGGACCGGCTGCGGGGTCGGGGTCTCCTTGGTGGTGGCGATGTAGGCCGGACCGGCCGCATTCGCCACCGCGACTCCGACACCGACGAGGCTGGTCAGGGCAACACCCACCGACAGGGCAGCGGCGCACAGTACGCGTTGGGCGTTCATGGCATCAACTCCGTTCCGTTCTCGCTGATCTTGATCCAACCTAGTCGGCCCAACCCTCGAAGAGTCTGGCAACGCATTCTCGTCTCGCTGTGAAATATCAACGGGCAGTGAGCGGTACGAGGTTCATCAAGGGATCCGAAGGGAAAGCTGTGTCCGGGCCGTCAGGTCGGCATTTCGAGGGGTATGGCCCGGTCATCCGGTAGGCCGCCCCACCAGCGCAGCCGATACCGGAGCCCTCGGCGTGCCGTCGCCAACCCGCATCCTTGCCCGTCGATCGACGACTACCCATTCCGGTCCGACTGCTCGAACCCCGGCCTGACCACATCCGGCGGAGAGACCACCTGGCCGATGAACGGTCGCGGACTCACCGGCGGGCCCGGGCCTGTGAGCGGCTGATCCTGGCCGATCCACCGCCCGTGCCCGGCTACGACACCGGATCCGGGGGCCTGACGCCGTCCGCCGACTCATCGCACCGCATGCCTGGCGGGGTTACCCGTTCGACCGGCTCTGGCGGCTGGCAGGTAGCCGTTCAGCGCCCTGCGGGGCCCTTCGCGTCTGGCTCCCATCCCTGATCCGCGATGACGCCGGGCGGCCGAAAACCGGTTTCGACACGCGCGACACGCCGTGAGGTGCGAAGTCAATGCCACGAATTCCCCGTCCTGCCCAGACGGGGACAGTAGGGCCGAAGCGCGGCACCCGTCCGACCAGGCGAATCGGATCAAAACACCAGCTCAAACAGGGTTTTTCGGGCCGCGTAACGGGCTGGTGCGGCTCACCTGGACCGGGGCGCCCGATCTTGGTCAACTCGGGTCGGACCACGCTGCGGCGACGCCACACGCTGGGCATTTGTAGCCGGAAACGGGGGGTGGGGTTAGATTTCGTCAGACGGCGTGGGTACGGTCGTCGTCTCTGGCTGGAGTACCCGGCCGGGACAAGGAAAACATCGGCGTTGTCGATGATGACGATACGGAGGAATCGTGGCCCTTCCCCAGTTGACCGACGAGCAGCGCGCCGCCGCGTTGGAGAAGGCGGCGGCCGCGCGTCGAATCCGGGCGGAGCTCAAGGACCGGCTCAAGCGCGGCGGCACCAATCTCAAGCAGGTGCTCAAGGACGCCGAGACCGATGAGGTCCTCGGCAAGATGAAGGTTTCGGCGCTGCTGGAGGCGTTGCCGAAGGTCGGCAAGGTCAAGGCGCAGGAGATCATGACCGAACTGGAGATCGCCCCCACCCGCCGGTTGCGCGGCCTGGGCGACCGGCAGCGCAAGGCGCTGCTGGAGAAGTTCGACTTCTCCTGATCCGTCAGTGAATGCCGGTGGAGGACCGGACAGCAGGTACGCGGGACGCGTCGTGGTGCTGTCCGGTCCATCCGCGGTCGGTAAGTCGAGCGTGGTCCGTTGCCTGCGGGAGCGGGTGCCGAGCCTGTACTTCAGCGTGTCGGCCACCACTCGCGCGCCTAGGCCCGGTGAGGTCGACGGTGTCGACTACCGGTTCGTGACGCCGGAGGAGTTCGACCGGTTGATCGAAGCCGACGCGTTGCTGGAGTGGGCCGACATCCACGGCGGCCTGCAGCGATCGGGTACTCCGGCGGGCCCGGTCGCGGACGCGACCCGGGCCGGTAAACCGGTCCTGATCGAGGTTGATCTGGCCGGTGCCAGGTCTATCAAGAAGGCGCTTCCCGAGGCTGTCACGGTGTTTTTGGCGCCCCCGGATTGGGAGACTCTGCAGGCCAGGCTGGCCGGCCGCGGCACCGAATCCGCGGAGGTGATGGAACGCCGCCTGGCCACCGCGCGAACCGAGTTGGCGGCCCAAGGCGACTTTGACCGGGTGGTGGTAAACGCTCGATTGGAAACCGCCTGCTCAGAATTGGTATCCTTGCTGGTGGACAGCGCACCGGGTCCGGTCTGACCGGCCCGGACCACCGTCAGCAGGCGTGACCGAACCCCAGTCATCCAAAGCTCAGTCATCACAAGCCAGGAGAATGTCTTAAGTGAGTACCTCACAGGTCGAGGCGGCCACCGACGTCGAAGAGTTCGACCCGGCGTCCATCGGCGGCTACGACACGCCGCTCGGCATCACCAACCCACCCATCGACGAGCTGCTGCAGCGCGCGTCGAGCAAGTACGCGCTGGTGATCTACGCGGCCAAGCGGGCTCGCCAGATCAACGACTACTACAACCAGCTCGGTGAGGGCATCCTCGAGTACGTCGGGCCGCTGGTCGAGCCCGGTCTGCAGGAGAAGCCGCTGTCGATCGCGCTGCGCGAGATCCACGGCGACCTGCTCGAATACACCGAAGGCGAGTAGCAGGGGCTCGGGGCGGGTGGTGCCGATACCCGTGGAACCTAAACGGATCGTCGTCGGCGTCTCCGGTGGCATCGCCGCCTACAAGGCGTGCACCGTGGTTCGGCAGCTGACCGAGGTCGGCCATTCGGTGCGCGTCGTCCCGACCGCATCCGCACTGCGGTTCGTCGGGGCGGCCACCTTCGAGGCGCTCTCCGGAAACCCGGTGCACACCGGGGTCTTCGACGACGTGCCGCAGGTGCCGCATGTCGCCATCGGTCAGCAGGCCGACCTGGTGGTGGTTGCCCCGGCCACCGCAGACCTGCTGGCCCGCGCGGTTACGGGACGCGCTGACGATCTGCTGACCGCCACCCTGCTCACCGCCCGCTGCCCGGTGCTGTTCGCGCCGGCGATGCACACCGAGATGTGGCAGCACCCGGCCACCAGAGCGAACGTGGCAACGTTGCGTTCGCGCGGTGCGGTGGTCCTCGAACCCGCATCGGGACGGCTGACCGGCGCCGACACCGGGCCGGGCCGACTGCCCGAGGCCGAGGAGATCAACACCTTCGCGTCGCTGCTTCTGGAGCGGGCCGACGCGCTGTCCTACGACCTGGCCGGGCACAAGGTACTGGTGACCGCGGGCGGAACCCGTGAGCCGATCGACCCGGTCCGTTTCATCGGCAACCGCAGCTCCGGTAAGCAGGGCTACGCGGTGGCGCGGGTGGCCGCCCAGCGCGGCGCCGAGGTCACCCTGATCTCCGCGCACACCGCCGGTCTGATCGACCCGGCCGGTGTCGACGTGGTCCGCGTCAGCTCGGCCCCGCAGCTGCACGAAGCGGTCACCAAACACGCCCCGGAGGCACACGTGCTGGTGATGGCCGCCGCGGTCGCCGATTTCCGCCCGGCCCGGATGGCGCAGGCGAAGATCAAGAAGGGCCCCGGCGAGGACGACCAGCCGCCCACCATCGATCTGGTCCGCAACGACGACGTGTTGGCCGGTGCGGTGCGGGCACGCAGCGAAGGGCAGCTGCCCAACATGCGGGCCATTGTCGGGTTCGCCGCCGAGACCGGCGACGAGAACGGCGACGTGTTGTTCCACGCACGGGCGAAGCTGCGCCGCAAGGGATGCGATCTGTTGGTGGTCAACGCCGTCGGGGACGGCAGGGCCTTCGAGGTGGACCACAATGACGGGTGGCTGTTGGCCGCAGACGGGACCGAGTCCGCACTGGAGCCGGGATCCAAGACATTGATGGCCAGCCGGATCGTAGATGCGGTCGCGGCCTTCCTGCGTGGGCACGACGGGTGAGGGCGCTGCTACGGTAGCGAGCCGGGGGTTGTGACGCAGGCTGGGGCAGCGCTCAGGAACGTAGAGGATGCGGGCGATATATTCTCCCGGCCTAACTTTTTTTACAGTGCGAAAAGGGCACGGAAGGGTGACATTGTGAGCGAAAAGGGTCGGCTGTTCACCAGTGAGTCGGTGACCGAGGGACACCCCGACAAGATCTGTGACGCCATCAGTGACTCGGTGCTCGACGCACTGCTGGCCGATGACCCCCGCTCACGGGTCGCGGTGGAAACCCTGGTCACCACCGGCCAGGTGCATGTGGTCGGTGAGGTGACGACCAACGCCCGCGAGGCGTTCGCCAACATCACCAACACCGTGCGCGAGCGCATCCTGGAGATCGGCTACGACTCGTCGGACAAGGGCTTCGACGGCGCGACCTGCGGCGTCAACATCGGCATCGGCGCGCAGTCGCCCGACATCGCCCAGGGTGTCGACACCGCCCACGAGGCCCGCGTCGAAGGCGCGGCTGACCCGCTGGACGCGCAGGGTGCCGGCGACCAGGGCCTGATGTTCGGTTACGCGATCGCCGACACCCCCGAGCTGATGCCGCTGCCGATCGCGCTGGCCCATCGGCTGGCCCGCCGGCTCACCGAGGTGCGCAAGAACGGCACGCTGCCGTACCTGCGCCCGGACGGCAAGACGCAGGTCACCGTGCAGTACGAGGACAACGTCCCGGTGCGGCTGGACACCGTGGTGCTGTCCACCCAGCACGCCGACGGCATCGACCTGGACAAGACGCTGGCCGTCGACATCCGCGACCACGTGATCAACAAGGTGCTGACCGAACTCGGCCACGAAACCATGGACACCTCCGACGTGCGGCTGCTGGTCAACCCGACCGGCAACTTCGTCGTCGGCGGCCCGATGGGCGACGCCGGCCTGACCGGCCGCAAGATCATCGTCGACACCTACGGCGGCTGGGCGCGCCACGGCGGCGGCGCCTTCTCCGGCAAGGACCCGTCGAAGGTGGACCGCTCGGCGGCCTACGCCATGCGCTGGGTGGCCAAGAACATCGTCGCCGCGGGCCTGGCCCAGCGCGTTGAGGTGCAGGTGGCCTACGCGATCGGCAAGGCGGCCCCGGTCGGGCTGTTCATCGAGACGTTCGGCACCGAGGCCGTCGACCCGGTGAAAATCGAGAAGATCGTGCCCGAGGTCTTCGACCTGCGGCCGGGCGCGATCGTGCGTGACCTGGACCTGCTGCGGCCGATCTACGCGCCGACGGCCGCCTACGGTCACTTCGGTCGTACCGACATCGACCTGCCCTGGGAGCGGCTCGACAAGGTCGACGAGCTCAAGCGCGCCATCTGACCGTTTCGTCGGGTCAGGCGCTGAACCGGTAGTCGTCGAGGGCGAAGCGCCGGCTGCGCCAGTACGCCTCGACGGTGGTGGTGGGCCGCAGCGGGACGTCGCCGTTCTTGTCGAAGTAGTAGCTGTTGGCCTGCTGGCAGCTGTCCTGCCAGAACACCTGCCGGTGCCGCTTGCGCATCATCTCCGCGAAGTAGCGGTCATTGGCCGCCTGGGAGATCTCGACCCGGGTGGCACCGTCGTGTCGGGCGCGCTTCAGGCAGCGCACGATGTGATGCGTCTGCGCCTCGATCAGCGCGAAGTACGACGAGCCGACGTAGCCGTACGGCCCGAAGATACTGAACAGGTTGGGAAACCCGGGGATGCTGACGCCTTCGTAGGCCTGTAGTCGGTGCTCGTCCCAGAACCGGCTCAGTGACTGCCCGCCGCTGCCGGTGACGGCGAAGGTCGGGATGTTGTCGCTGTCCATCACCTTGAACCCGGTGGCCAGGATGAGGACATCGACGTCGTGGGCGGTTCCGTCGACGGTGACGACGCCGGTCGGCGTGATCCGCTCGATCGGGTCGACGACCAGGTGCACGTTGTCGCGGTTGAACGTCGACAGATAGGTGTTGTGGAAGCCGGGCCGTTTGCAGCCCACCGCGTAGCGCGGAGTGAGCTGATCGCGGACCACCGGGTCGTGCACCTGCCGGCGCAGATATGACCGCCCGGCGGACTCCATCCGCTTGGCGAGCGGAAAGACCGTGAAGTACTGCGCCGCGATGGGGAAGGTCGCTTCGACGAACGCCTGGCTGGCCAGTCGCTGCAGCGCCATCCCGCCGGGAAGCCGCATCGCCCAGCGGACCGGTGCCGCCAGTGGCACGTCCACCTTCGGAAAGCACCAGATCGGGGTGCGCTGAAACACCGTGAGCGAGGAGACGATCGGGGCGATCTCCGGGATAACCTGCACCGCTGACGCCCCGGTGCCGATCACGGCGACGCGCTTACCGCTCAGATCCTGCGAGTGGTCCCAGCGTGCGGTGTGCAGGGTCCGGCCGGCGAACGTATCGACACCGTCGATGTCGGGCAGCTTCGGGATGGTCAGCACGCCGCTGGCGTTGATCAGGAATCGCGCCGTCAGGACGCCGCCGGGGTCGGTCTGCACCCGCCACCACCCGCGCTGCTCGTCGAACTCCGCCGATGCCACCTGCGTGCCGAACCGGATCCGGTCACGCAGGCCGTACTTGTCGACGCAGTGCTCGGCGTAGGCCTTCAGCTCACGGCCGGGAGCGTAGGTGCGCGACCACTTGGCGCTCTGCTCGAACGAGAACTGATACGAGAACGACGGAATGTCCACCGCGATACCCGGATAGGTGTTCCAGTGCCAGGTGCCGCCGACCCCGTCACCGGCCTCGATCACCAGGTAGTCCGACATTCCCGCGGCGTCGAGGTTGATCGCCGCCCCGATACCGGAGAAGCCGGCGCCGACGATCAGGATGTCGTGGTCTGGATGCTCGGTCACGGGTCGCTCCTCATCGCCGCTGTGCGCTCGACGGTAGCGTGCCACCCAGCGGGGTGAGGTCGCGTTAGCCCAAATCCGGGGGATCGAGCCGCCAGGGCGGATTCCGGCGGGCTTCCCCGGCCGAATACAGGCACAGCCGGTGCCCATCGGGATCTCGCAGCCGAGCCTCGCGCCACAACCACGGCATGTCGGTAGGTGGCCGGCTGAACTCGACCGAGTCGCGCAGGCGCTGGTATTCGGCGTCGAGGTCGTCGGTTTCGAAGTAGATCGTCACCTGCTCGCCGGCCGGGACCGCGTCGGCGCGTTCAACCGAGAAGGTGCTGTCCCCGTCCGGGCATTCGAACCGCAGGTGGTGGTCCGTCTTGACGATCAGCCGCAGTCCCAGCAGCCGGTAGAACCGCTCCGAGGCGTCGATGTCGGAGCAGCCGATGGTGACCTGGTTCAGCCGCATCGATTCAGGAACGCGTGGTGGCCAGGGCCTGCTTCAAAGCCGCCAGCCCGAGGTCGGTGGCCTCGGTGGCCGCCGGAATCGCCCCGGCGTAGCCCAGGTAGCCGTGAATCAGCGTCTCGGCGTTGTGTACCTGTGTCGGCACCCCGGCGGCGGCCAGCAGCTCGCCGTAGCGAAGGCCGTCGTCACGCAGCGGGTCGTGACCGGCCACCGCGATGTAGGCCGGCGGCAGACCGGCCAGGTTCGCGGCACGGGCCGGCGCCAGCGCCGCCGGCGGATTGCTCAGGTCGACCTCCCCGGCGTAGGCGAGGGTCAACGCGGCGATCGCATCACGGTCGATGATCGGCGCGTGGGCGTTCTCGGTGAACGACGGCAAGGTGATGTCGTAGGTGGTCGCCGGATACCACAGCAGCTGGAAGGCGATCGCCGGGCCGCCGGCGTCGCGGGCCAGCTGAGCCACGACCGCGGCCAGGTTTCCGCCCGCCGAGTCTCCGGCCACCGCCAGCCGGGCCGGGTCGACACCCAGCTCGGCGGCGTGCTGCGCCACCCACTCGGTGGCCGCGAAGGCGTCTTCGACGGCGGCCGGGAACGGGTGCTCGGGAGCCAGCCGATAGTCCACCGACACCACCACCGCGTCGGCGCCGGCCGCATGGTGGCGGGCGGTGCCGTCATGGGTGTCCAGATCGCCGGCGACGAAACCGCCGCCGTGGAAGAACACCACGACCGGGGCGGCGCCGGCAGCAGCGGTTGGCGGCCGGTAGATGCGGATCGGCAGATCGCCGCCCGGGCCGTCGATGACCCGATCCTCACTGGGCAGCTCCGGGTGCACCGGCAGCCGCGGCAGATCGCGCATCTGCCGACGCGCGGCCTCGACGCCGTCGTCCAGTGATAGTCGGAAGGGAACAGCGTCCAGTACCTTCAGCACTATGGGGTCGATAGCCGGCATGGACACACCGTACGCAACACGACAGGTCTCCACTGCGTGGGCCGCCGCCGGCTGGGCCGGAGCGGCCTACGGCATCTTTTTGATCGTGCTGCAGTTCCGGTCGACGCCGGGCGACGCCCTGACCGGGCACTGGATCGGCCAGCCGGCCTTCAAGGCGTCGATGGCGGTGTTGCTGGCCGTCGCCGCGGTCGCACACCCGATCCTGCGCGAGGCGCGCTGGCTGATCCCGGCACTGATCTTGTCGGCCGCCGGTGACTGGCTGCTGGCCATCCCGTGGTGGGAACCGTCGTTCGTGGCCGGCCTGTCGGCATTCCTGTTGGCGCACCTGTGTTTTCTGGGCGCGCTGGTTCCGCTGGCGGTGGTGTCACGCGGCGGGCTGATCGGGGTGGGCGTGGTCTGTGTGAGCTGTTTGGGTCTGCTGGTCTGGTTCTGGCCAGGCCTGGTCCGCGAGGGCATGACGGTGCCGGTGACGGTCTACGTCGCGGTGCTGGGTGCCATGGTGTGTGCAGCCCTGCTGGCCGATCTGCCCACTCGTTGGACGGCGGTCGGCGCGGTGTGTTTCGCGGTGTCGGACTCGATGATCGCGATCAGCCGGTTCGTGCTGGGCAATGAGGCGCTGGCAGTGCCGGTCTGGTGGACCTACGCGGCGGCTCAGGTGCTCATCACGGCGGGGTTCTTCTTCGGCCGGTCTCACGGCGGCGAGCGACAGGCGGCCTTGGACTGACCACGACTGAAAACCGCTGGCGGTCAATGCCGGTGGTCTCCGCTGCCGGGGCGCACCCGTTCCGGGTCGAACGCGGGCAGTCGACGGCGGTGCGGTGCGGTCATGTGATCGCGTGCCAGTGCGTCGCCGTGGCCGGATGCGATGTCGCCGATGCTGAACAGGGCCTCATTGCCGGGTTTGAGGTAGGAACCGTGGGCGCTCATCGGTGATGCCAGGCCCCGGCCTTCCGCTTTGAACCGGGTCGATCCGTAGCCGTCGGCGGCGGGGTCAGCACCCAATCCCACCGTCGCCGCCGTTCCGGGCACCATCAGTTGCGGTTCCCCGCCCAAGCCGGTGATCGGATCCGTCGACGCCGCACCCACGTACACCCGCCCGGCCGTGGGCAGGTGAAAATCGGCGGCGCAGCGAGCCAGGTCCGTTCCGGGCGAACCGACCAGCACCACGTCGTCGGCGCGCATCCCGAACCCTGCGGCGGCGTCGGCGACCGTCGTCGATCCGTACGAATGACCGATGACGGTGATGTGTGCGGCACCGCGGTGGGTGAGTCGCAGAGCATTGACATCCGCGGCCAGCAGCCGGCCGCCGGCACGCGCCGAAGCCGGTTGTGCCACTTGCAGATCGAACAGGCTGTCGGGGGTGCGGTAACCCATCCACATGATGACCGAATTGGTGCGGCCCGGATCGGTGCGGCAGACCTCGCGGTAGACGTCGCGTCCGTCCGGGTGCGACAGGTAGCCGTCGCGGACACTGCTGTGGGCGCCGGGCACCAGCACGGTGGTGTTGTCGGCGATGTCCGGGTCGCCGATCGCGATCGCGGCCCGGCCCCGGCCGCCGAAGGCCACCGGGTCGTAGCTGAGCAGCAGTGCCGGGCCGGCAACGGCGTTGGCACACAGACCCTCACGGACTCGTACCGCGTTGCCGTAACGAACCCGGTCGGCCGCGCTGACCGGCTCGGTGCCGTTCTCCACCCGGCAGATGTCGGCAGCCAGCAGCTGCCGGTTGACCCGGTCGCGGACCCGCGCCGGGACGCCGTAGCCGGCGCCCGTCGCTCGCAGCAGTTCCGCGCCGGCCCGGCTGTCGGCGACCGCATCACCGACCACCCGGCGGATATCGCGGGTCTTGGCGGCCAGGAAGAGCTGGAACTGGCGGGCACCGGACGGCGTGTCCAACGCCAGCTCGGCCCCGTCGGCCAGCGCGTCGCGGATCTCGGCGCCGATCGCATCGAGGCGGCGGCGGCCTGCGCGGGCGTGATCGGCTGCCTCATACACCGCCGCGGCCAGCACCTGATCGGCACCCGCGGAAGCCCGCGATCTGACAGCGAGGGCAGTCTCGCGGGTTCGCGCGGCATCCGCGTGGGCCCCGTCCTCCTCGGGCATACCGCAGCAAGGTAATTCGGCGCGTGCCGCGGAGCAGTCGCCGATGCACAGGCCGCGCGGTCTGTGATCCGCCGACTGCCGCGGTCGGCGGAGTCTGCTAGACCTGCGTGGTGAGCGTCGAGAGCGTTGAGAGCGTCGAGGGTGAACCGATCGCCCGGGTGCTGCCGATGTTGTCGGTGCCGCATCTGGATCGTGAGTTCGACTACCTGGTGACGCCGGAACAGTCCGAGCAGGCCCGGCCCGGGGCGCGGGTGCGGGTGCGATTCCACGGCCGGCTGGTCGACGCCTTCATCTTCGAGCGCCGCGCCGATACCGACCACGTCGGCCGGCTGGGCCGGCTGGAGCGGGTGGTCTCGGCCGAACCGGTGCTCACCGCGGAGGTGCGCCGGCTGGTGGAGGCGGTGGCAGCCCGCTACGCCGGCAGCCGCGCCGATGTGCTGCGGCTGGCGATTCCGCCACGGCACGCGCGGGTGGAACGCGAGCCGGCGCCGGAGATCGCACCGGACCCGCCCGTCGTCGAGCCTGTCGATCAGGCGGGCTGGGCGCGCTACCAGGCGGGCGGCCAGTTCCTGGCCGCGCTGGGAGAGGGCCGAGCGGCGCGTGCGGTGTGGCAGGTGTTGCCCGGCGATTCGTGGAGCGAGCGGTTCGCTGAGGCCGCGGCGCAGACGGTGCGGGCGGGCCGCACGGCCCTGGCGATCGTTCCCGACCAGCGCGACGTCGACGCGCTGTGGCAGGCCGCGATCGCCCGGATCGACGAGTCGGTGGTCGTCGCGCTGTCGGCGGGCTTGGGACCGACCACCCGCTACCGGCGCTGGCTGGCGGTGCTGCGCGGCGGGGCCCGTCTGGTGATCGGCACCCGCAGCGCGGTGTTCGCCCCGCTCGCCGATCTGGGCCTGGTGATGGTCTTCGACGACGGTGACGACACCCTGGCCGAGCCGCGGGCGCCGTACCCGCATGCCCGCGACGTCGCGATGCTGCGGGCGCACCTGTCGGGCTGCGCCGCGCTGATCGGGGGATACGCCCGTACCGCGGAGGCGCAGGCGCTGGTGCGCAGCGGGTGGGCCCGCGACGTGGTGGCATCGCGGGCGGTGTTGCGGGCGGCCGTACCGCGGGTGGTGGCCCTCGATGACAGCGGCTACGCCGACGAGCGTGACGCGGCGGCGCGCACCGCCCGGTTGCCGTCGATCGCCTTGCAGGCCGCGCGCAGCGCGCTGACCGCGGGCGCGCCGGTGCTGGTGCAGGTTCCACGGCGCGGGTACGTGCCGTCGCTGGCGTGCGGGCGCTGCCGCATGATCGCCCGCTGCCGGTACTGCACCGGTCCGTTGTCCCTGCCGGAGCGCGGCGGCGCCGCGGTCTGCCGATGGTGCGGCCGGGGCGACCCGGCGCTGAAGTGTGCGCGCTGCGGGTCCGACGCTGTGCGCGCCGTGGTGATCGGCGCCCGTCGCACCGCCGAAGAGCTCGGCCGGGCCTTCCCGGGCACCACCGTGATCACGTCCGCCGGCGACACGATCGTCGAGCACACCGACGACGGTCCCGCCCTGGTGATCGCCACGCCCGGCGCCGAACCGCGCGCGCCACGGGGGTACGGGGCGGCGCTGCTGCTGGACAGTTGGGCGCTGCTGGGCCGGCAGGATCTGCGCGCGGCCGAGGACACGCTACGGCGCTGGTTGGCGGCGGCGGCGCTGGTGCGTGACCGCGCATCCGGCGGGGTTGTGACGGTGGTCGCCGAGTCCTCGATCCCGACCGTGCAAGCCCTGATCCGTTGGGATCCGGTCGGCCACGCCGACGCCGAACTGTCCACCCGCACCGAGGTCGGTCTGCCGCCCGCGGTGCACATGGCCGCCCTCGACGGTGACCCGGATTCGGTCACCGCACTGCTCGAGGAGGCCCGGTTACCCGACGGCGCCGAACTGCTGGGTCCGGTGCCGCTGCCGCCGGGGGCGCGTCGCCCGCCGGGGGTTCCCGACGAGCTGGCTGTCATCCGGATGCTGGTTCGGGTCGGCCGCGACCACGGTCTGACGCTGGCCGCCGCGTTGCGGCACGGCATCGGGGTGCTCAGCGCACGCGGTTCGCACCATCCGGTGCGGGTGCAGATCGATCCGCTGCATATCGGCTGACCAGGACGGGGCCTATCGACCCCGTACCTCCAGGACGTCGTCGAGTCGACGTCGCTGGGTGCGAGGCGGCGATTTCTCGGTGGCGGGAGCGTGTCCGATCCGAATCAGGATCTGCGGTACCGCGGTGCCACCGACCAGCGTCTCGACGATCTCCCGTGCGGCAGGTACCTCGGTGAGGTGCGTGAGAGGGCAGGTGGCCAAGTCGGCCATCGTGCACTCCAGCAGAACCGTGGACAGTGCTTCGCCGGTCTCCAAAGCGTCGGCGCGCGAACCGCCGTCGGTGGACAGCACCACAATCGTGGCCTGGTCCTCGTGGAGATGAACTCGCCGGTCATGGTGGTGGCCGGCCGGAAAGGCACGCCCGACCTCGACCCGGTCACCTTCGGCCGTTGATGCCAACGAGCTGTCGGGGATACCCGCGGATTCCTCGAATGGCACTGTCCAGCGGGCTAATTCAGCGTGGTATCCGGAATCGTAGAGTCGCAGCGACTCGGCCAGCCGTGATGCCTGCGCCAGGCGGGGACGCGAATTCTCGGGCAACACGTCCAGGTGCACGCGGTAGCGATCGATGCGGTCGCGCAACACCGGTTCGAACGACTCCCAGTTCGCCGGCGATTCCATTGGCAAGCGGTCGCTGCGGCGTGCCCATATCGCCTGAGCGCGACGGCGGTGTCCCTCGGTGACGTAATCCATCGGGGTGAAGTGGACCGACGCCAGATGGTCGGGGTCGTTCGGGTTGGGAAACCGATCGACGTTGGCGTGTAGACCCGCTGAATCCGTCGCGATCCGGAGGTGGTCCAGTGCCGCGCCGCAACCGATGAGCGCCTCACGGCCGGAGCGATCAGAGGGCAACATGCGGGTCGGGTCGAGGAACAACTGGACCTCGTCGGCGTCCATCACCCAACGCCACGGCTGGACGTTGTGAAGCGACGGAGCGCGGCAGGCAGCCACTACCGCATCCCTGATGACTTCGGTCTGGCCCGTCGGGGCGGGCATCGCAATCTCCGATCTCTTCGCCGCGTGCCACCCATTGTTGTGCGACGCGGAGTCCCGCGGAAGGGCCGTTGGTAGTCAGGCGTGCGCCGCAGCCCCCGAATCGGGCGCCGGGCTAGGCAACCGACTCCGGTTCCTCGTCCTCGCTCATCGCCGCGAGCAGATAGGCGCCGATGCGGTGCAGCGAGCGGGTGGCCTCCGGGATCAGGGGAGCGGCCAGCTGGAAGACGTGAATCTGGCCGGGCCAGATCTGCAGCTCGACGGGAACGGCGGCGGCGGTCAGCCGCTGTACGGCGAGCCGGGCGTCATAGGCGAGTTCCTCGGCGCCGGAGACGTGGATCAGTGTCGGGGGCAGGCCGGATTCGATGTGTTCCAGCGGTTCGTAGAGCACCCCGTCGTGGGCGGCGATCAGTGCGGTCAGCGCCGCGAACGAGCTGTGCGGCAGCATCGGCCCGTCTGCGGCGGGCCGGTTCGGGTCGAGCTGCAGCAGCGGGGACAGCAACGCCAGTGCCGCCGGTGTCTCACCCTCGGCGTGCAGGCGCTGAGCCAGCGCCAGGGCGAGGTATCCGCCGGCGGAGTCACCGGCGATTGCGATCTGCTCGGGCTCATAACCATGCGCCCGCAACCACCGGTAGGCGTCGTGGCAGTCCTGCAGGGCCATCGCGATCGTGTACTTGGGCAGCATCCGGTAGTCGACGGCCAACACCGGGCTGTCGGAGAACTCCGACAGTTTGTCCATCAGCCGCAGATGGGTGCTGATTCCGCAGCACAGGAAGGCGCCGCCGTGGCAGTACAGCACAACCCGACCGGTACGGGCCGCCACGCCGCGGGCCCGCAGCAGCTGCGCCCGGGCATGCGGCAGGCGCACCGCGGTACGGGTCAATCCGCGGGGTGCTGGCAGGGCGCGCGCGGCACGTTCGATAGCGCCGAAGGGCAGCGGCCATCCCAGTGCGGTGCTGCCGAACGCCACTGCGTTGTGCAGGGTCAATCGGACGGCACCGGTGACGACACGCGCAGCCAGGCTCGGGCCGGGTTGCAGGGTCCGGGTTGTCCCGACGCTGTCGAAATCACGGTGCGGGGAACCCGGAATGATCATGATCGAACTCCAGACACGTCAGGAAGTCGTTAGCCAAGCAACCTATTCCAACGGTGCGGCGGGTCCGGACATTCCGGGGGGGCATGCTGCCCGTATCGCAGCCTCGACGACCGGGTTGCGACTATCACGGCAGGAATCGCCACATCCGATCGCTGCCTGGCAGCCGGATCCGGTCCCGGGTGGCGGGGCCGGTGACCCCCATGGCCTGCCGGGTCGACCTGCCAAGTGAGCGCGGCCGTCACGAAAAACTGGCTGACTCACCAAGGTACGAGCTGGATCATCCCCGGCGGCATAGGCGGTGCGGGCTCGGTAGGAGGGTCACCGCCGGCGTTCCCGCCGCCGCTGCTATCTCCGCCGTTCCTGCCACCGCTACCGGGGGCGTCCCCGGGTTGGGGACCGCCCGCAGGGGGTTCGCTCTGCTGCGGTGGGGCTGGGGCTTGTTGCGGTGGGGGTAGCTCGATCGGTTGCGGCGGCGGCGATTGGATCTGTTGTGGTGGCGGTTGGATCTGTTGTGGCGGTGGTGGTTTCGTGACAACCCGGGGCGACTTCGGGATCTTCGCCTCCGGCACCTTGGGCGGCGGAATCTGCGGCGGGCTCGGCTGAGATATCTCCCCGCTGGCTACTGCGCCGACCGGTGAGCCGAACACGGCGCCGTGCATGTCGGCGCGGGGACGATCGGAGGCGTCGCTACCCGCCACGGTCATCGGGTGGTACGTCGCCGGGGCGAACAGGTGCGAGGGTGTGCTTGAGCGGCGGGCACCGCTGGCCAGCAGCGAAGCGATCTTGGCTTGATCGCCCGGACAGTAGACCTCTACCGCGGCCGCGATGAAGCGGCTCATGGTGGCAGAGAGTCGGGCCGGCTCGTTACGCAACAGCGGATTCATCTCGTCCGCATCTTCGGTCAACCCGTCCAATATGGCGTCCGCCGCCATCCCATCGTCGAGTTTGCGGCAGACGGTATGTCCGGCGGCGATGACGGTCGGCACGTTCTCCCTGGCAGGGATCTGTTTGCTTTGGAGCAACGCCAGAAATTGGTCGTCTTGGTTCGGATCTGCTGCTGCTGTGCCGCACTGCAGCAGGGCGGCGGCGAGCGCCACAGCGGCGATGGTCATGACGCCGTGGTAGGTGGTGCTTCGGGTGTACATGGCGCCGGCCTCCGTTCGCTACGGGCCGTGCCCGCCTCCGGCCGTCAGGGTGGGGAGGCCGCCACCGTTGCCTGCTTTGAGAATTGACCCACGTCAGACAAGAACGGGCTGGGCGGTGGAATGCTTCTCCGCTGGGACTGTCTTGTGGTTTATGTACGTAGTCTCCCGGTGGCTGTCGACTCGGCAGTCACGTATTCGACTTGATACGGATATTGCATCACGGGTTTGGCATTCGCGAAAGGGTTTGAGGGCCCGCATCTTTCGGAATATTCGCCGAGGGCGGCACTGCTGAACCCATCGAGGTGCCACCGTCTTCACGTACCAGCTCGAGCCACGCCATAGACCGACAACCGGAACAGTTGGCCGGATGGTCAGCGGTGATGATGAAGCGGTGTTCAGCGGGCTACCAAGAGCAACATCCTGCTGTGTCCGTTGAGCGGCGGGTGGTCCGTCCAACTGATGGTGGTCGGCGGTGGCAGCCGTGGTGGTTCAGCCGGTCAACTCTTGGTTTCGGCCAGTTCCGCGGTAGCCGTTGCCGCAGCGATTCCGGTGATTCTAGTCCGTCCTGGGCCGGCCTCGAAATGACTTGCGGCTACCGAAGCGCAATCCTTCAACCGCCGCGTGCAGCCGATGCGGGGCCGACTGTTTTTGGGTCTCCCATCGATACGCAGGCGAAACAAGGGAAACCATGTCCTTAGACTGTGCCGGTGCGCATTGTCTTCGCCGGCACGCCGGACACCGCGTTGCCGTCGCTGCAACGGCTCCTCGACTCGCCACGCCACGAGGTGGTGGCGGTACTGACTCGGCCCGATGCGGCGTCGGGGCGGCGCGGGCAGCTGCAGCCCTCTCCGGTGGCGCAGTTCGCGCTCGACCACGCCATTCCGGTACTGCGCCCGGCCAAGCCCAACGCGCCTGAATCCGTCGCCGCGCTGGCCGAGCTGGCACCGGAGTGCTGTCCGGTGGTCGCCTACGGCGCGCTGCTGCGCGACGAGCTGCTGGCGGTGCCGACACACGGCTGGGTCAACCTGCACTTCTCGTTGTTGCCGGCCTGGCGGGGTGCGGCCCCGGTGCAGGCGGCGATCGCCGCCGGTGACGAGGTGACCGGAGCGACGACCTTCCAGATCGAGCTCGAACTCGACTCCGGGCCGGTCTACGGGGTCGCCACCGAGACCATCCGGCCCGACGACACCGCGGGTGAACTGCTGGGGCGGCTGGCGGTTTCGGGCGCCGAACTGTTGGCGGCCACCCTCGACGGGATCGCCGACGGGGCGCTGACGGCGGTACCGCAGGCACGCGACGGGGTCAGCTACGCCCCGAAGATCACTGTCGACGACGCCCGGGTGCGCTGGGACCTGCCGGCCGCGGTGATCGATCGCCGGATCCGCGCCGTCACCCCGAACCCGGGTGCCTGGACGCAGATCGGTGACCTACGGGTCAAACTCGGTCCTGTCGGCCTCGCCGATGATGGGCCAGAGGGACTGTCGCCCGGGGATATTCATGTCGACCGGCGACACGTCTGGGTCGGTACCGGCTCGCTGTCGGTTCGGTTGGGTCAGATTCAGCCGCCCGGAAAAAAGCCGATGAATGCCGGCGACTGGGCGCGCGGCGCCCGACTCGACGAGGGGGTGCGGGCGTCATGACCGGCCCGAATCGCGACCAGCGCCGGCCGCAGCGGGCCCCGGGCGGGTCGCGCAGACGTGAGCGCAAACCCCTGGATCCGGCGCGTCGTGCCGCCTTCGACGTGCTGCGCGCGGTGTCGGAACGCGATGCCTACGCCAACCTGGCATTGCCGGCGATGCTGCGGGAACGCGGGATCACCGGCCGCGACGCGGCTTTCGCGACCGAACTGACCTACGGCACCTGCCGGGTCCGTGGACTGCTCGACGCGATCATCGGGGCGGCGGCGCAGCGCTCCCCGGAGACCATCAACCCGGTGTTGCTGGATCTGCTGCGGCTGGGCAGCTATCAGTTGCTGCGCACCCGGGTTGAACCGCATGCCGCGGTATCCACCACCGTCGAGCAGGCCGCCATCGAATTCGATTCGGCGCGAGCAGGATTCGTCAACGGTGTACTGCGCACCATCAGCACTCGCGACGAGGCGTCGTGGACCGCGGAACTCGCCCCGGACCGGACCACCGATCCGATCGGCCACCTGGCGTTCACCCGCGCCCACCCGCGCTGGATCGCGCAGGCGTTCGCCGATGCGCTGGGGGCCGCCGCCGGTGAACTCGACGCGGTGCTGGCCGGGGACGACGAACGGCCCCGAGTACACCTGGCCGCGCGGCCCGGCGTCCTGACCGCCGCGGAACTGGCCGCCGCCGTGGACGGCACCGTGGGCCGGTATTCGCCGTACGCGGTGTACCTGCCCGGCGGTGACCCCGGGCAGCTCGAGCCGGTGCGCGCCGGCCAGGCCCTGGTCCAGGACGAGGGCAGCCAACTGGTGGCCCGGGCCCTGACCTTGGCTCCGGTGGACGGCGACACCGGGCGATGGCTGGATCTGTGCGCCGGACCAGGCGGCAAGACCGCACTGCTGGCGGCCCTCGCCGCGCAACGCGGGGCGCGGGTGACCGCGGTGGAACAGGCCCCGCAGCGGGCCGCCCTCGTCACGGAGAACACCCGCGGTCTGGACGTGGAGGTGCTGACCGCCGACGGACGCGAGTCCGGCCTGCGGCCCGGTTTCGACCGGGTGCTGGTCGACGTCCCGTGCACCGGTCTGGGCGCACTGCGGCGGCGGCCCGAAGCGCGTTGGCGTCGCCAACCCGCCGACATCCCCGTCCTGGCGAAACTGCAGCGTGAGCTGCTGGCGGCGGCGATCGCCCTGACCCGGCCCGGCGGCGTGGTGCTGTATGCGACGTGCTCGCCGCACCTGTCCGAAACGGTCGGCGTGGTGGCCGACGCGCTGCGGCGCCAGCCGGTGACCGCGCTGGACACCCGGCCGCTGTTCGCGCCCCTGGACACCCTGGGCGAGCTCGGGGACGGCCCGCACGTGCAGTTGTGGCCGCACCGGCACGGCACCGACGCCATGTTCGCCGCGGCGCTGCAAGTAGGCTGAGCGTCGTGTCACGACCCATGATCGCGCCGTCGATCCTGTCCGCGGATTTCGCCCGCCTCGCCGACGAGGCCGCCGCCGTCAAGGGGGCGGACTGGCTGCACGTCGACGTCATGGACGCCCATTTCGTCCCCAACCTGACCCTCGGCCTGCCGGTGGTGGAGAGCCTTCTGAAAGCCACCGACATCCCGATGGACTGCCATCTGATGATCGAGGACCCGGGCCGTTGGGCCCCGCCCTACGCAGAGGCGGGCGCCTACAACGTCACGTTCCACGCCGAGGCCACCGACAACCCGATCGCGGTCGCTCGTGACATCCGGGCCGCCGGAGCCAAAGCCGGGCTCAGCATCAAACCCGGCACCCCGCTGGAGCCCTACCTGGAGATCCTGCGGGACTTCGACACCCTGCTGGTGATGTCGGTGGAGCCGGGCTTCGGTGGGCAGTCCTTCATTCCCGAGGTGCTCGGCAAGGTCCGCGCGGTGCGCAAACTGGTCGACGCCGGGGAATTGAACATCCTGGTGGAGATCGACGGCGGTATTAACGCCGACACCGTCGAACAGGCCGCCGAAGCCGGCGTCGACTGCTTCGTCGCCGGCTCGGCCGTCTACAGCGCCGCGGACCCGGGCGCCGCCGTCGAGGCACTGCGCCGCCAGGCGGGCGCTGCTTCACCACATCTATCGCTATGAGCTCCAATTCGGTGCTGGACGACGAGGCCGCCATGTTGCTGGCCGTCGAACAGTCCGAGAAGGTCAAAGGCGCCACCTATCCCAACCCCCCGGTGGGCGCGGTCATCCTGGATCGCGAGCACCGGGTGGTGGGGGTCGGCGGCACCGAGCCAGCCGGGCACGCGCATGCCGAGGTGGTGGCGCTGCGCCGAGCCGCCGGCCTGGCTGCCGGGGGCACCGCAGTGGTCACCCTGGAGCCGTGCGACCACCACGGCAAGACCCCGCCGTGCACCGAAGCGCTGCTGGCCGCCGGGGTGGCGCGGGTGGTCTATGCGGTGACCGACCCCAACCCGGTCGCCGCCGACGGGGCGGCTCGGCTGGCGGCAGCGGGAGTCGAGGTGGTCGCCGGGGTACAGGCCGACGCGGTGACCGCCGGGCCGCTACGCGAGTGGTTGCACAAGCAGCGCACCGGTCGACCGCATGTCACCTGGAAGTACGCCACCAGCATCGATGGCCGCAGCGCGGCCGCGGACGGTTCCAGCCAGTGGATCACCAGCGAGGCGGCCCGGGCCGATCTGCACCGCCGGCGCGCCGCCGCCGAGGCCATCGTGGTCGGCACCGGCACGGTGCTGGTCGACGACCCGACACTGACCGCCCGGCTACCCGACGGCACCCTGACCGACCGGCAGCCGCTGCGGGTGGTGGTGGGGGAGCGTGAGATCTCCGCGGACGCGAAGGTGCTCAACGACGATTCGCGCACCATGGTGATCCGTACCCACGACCCGGCCGAGGTGCTGCGGGCACTGGCGGACCGCACCGACGTGCTGATCGAGGGCGGCCCCACGCTGGCGGGGGCGTTCCTGCGCGCCGGGGCGATCGACCGCATCCTGGCGTATGTGGCGCCGATCCTGCTGGGCGGCCCGGTCACCGCCGTCGACGACGTCGGGGTGCCCAGCATCGGCCGGGCGTTGCGCTGGCGCTACGACTCGGTGCAGTCGATCGGCCCGGATCTGCTGCTCTCGCTGGTCCCGAACTGAGCGGAGGACCGCTCAGCGGGCGAGGGTGGCTTGCGCCTCGGGTAACTCCGGGTCCTCGGCGTGGATCTCATTGCTGCCGATGAACAGCCCGAGCACCGCACCCACCACGCAGACGACGGCGGTGATCCCGAAGATCTCCCCGTACATCATCGCGAACGCCAGCTTGGAGTTGGCCGCGGTCGAGGCCATCTTCTCGGCCAGGCTGCCGCCGGGCACCTTGGGCAGGCCGGCCAGAATCTGGTTGAACCGGTACAGCCCCCACGCCGACAGCGCGGCCATGCCGATCAGCATCCCCGTCATCCGGGCCACCACCACGCCAGCCGCGGCGATTCCGTGCTCGCGCGGCGGAACCACCCGCATCACCGCCGAGGTCAGCGGGCCGATCACCAGGCCCAGACCGAAACCGGCCAGGATCTGGTCGGTGTCCAGGGCGGGCAGCTGGACCAGGCCGAAGATGTCGTGACGGTAGGTCAGCAGATCGACCGGCCACTTCGAGATCAGCCAGTAGCCGCCGGCCGCGATGAGCAGGCCCGCGAACGTAACCGCCCGGTCGCCGATCCGGGTCGCGATCCAGCCACCGATCAGAGCACCGACCGGCAGCGCGGCCAGGAAACGCAGCAGCAGTCCGGCGGCCTCGTTCTGGGTCATACCCAGCACGCCCTGCCCGAACAGTTCGACGTCCACCAGCGTCACCATCAGGGCCGCTCCGGCGCACACCGAGGCACCCAACGCCGCCAGGAACGGCCCGAACCGGGCGCCGGTCGGGTCGATCAGCTTGGTGCGGGCGAACCGTTCCCACACCGCGAACAGCAGGGTGGCCACCAGTGCGGCCCCCAGCATCGGCAGTCCCCAGCTGGGCAGGGCCTGCTTGGCGTTGGGCTCCGGGTTGTACAGGCCGACGACAGCCAGGCCCAGGGCGACCGCCAGCAGCAGCCCGCCGACGACATCGACGCGTTCGGCCGGGCCCTCGTCCTTGGCCTTCGACGGCAGGCTGAAGTGGATCATCACCATGGCGATCGCGGCCAGCGGCAGGTTGATCCAGAACACGTCGCGCCAGTCCCGCAGCGCCCAGACGATGAAGATGCCGTACAGCGGTCCCAACACGCTGCCCAGTTCCTGGGCAGCGCCGATCCCGCCGAGCACACCGGCCCGGTTACGCTGCGACCACAGGTCGGCGCCCAGCGCCAGCGTGACCGGCAGCAGGGCGCCGCTGGCGACGCCCTGGATGGTGCGGCCGACCACCAGCATCGACAGATCCATCGACAGCGCGGTGACCACCGAGCCGACCGCGAACGTGGCCAGGCTGACCTGCAGCAGCATCTTGCGGCCGAACCGGTCGGAGGCCCGACCCAGCAACGGCATCGCAGCGATGTAACCGAGCAGGTAGCAGGTGATGATCGGGGTGAGCTGCTGGATCTTGTTGATCGGGATCCCGACACCGGCCGGCTGTGGCGCCATGATGTCGCGCATGATCGTGACCACGACATAGGTGTCGAGGGCGCCGAGCAGAACAGCGAGGCTGCCTGCGCTGATCGCGAGTCTGCGGTTGACCCGCATCACGCTCCTGCCGGCTTCTCAATGGTGACCGGGGCGTTCCAGTTCGACAGCGTCATCTGGATCGCGTTGCCCGCGCTGGGGTCGAGCCTGGCCTGAACGAGCTGGTGGTCGCCGTCCTCCTGGATCCACACCGTGGATGCGGTGGGGGCGGTGGCCTTGAGCTGCGGCGCAAGCTTGTTCACCTCGTCGGCGGGCACTTCGCCGGTGACGCGGATTGTCTTCTGGCCGTTGATGGTTTCGCGGCCCTGCGCCTTCGGGTCGGTCAGGTTGGCCAGCATGTTGGCCAGGCCCTTGTCGGGGCTCAGGATCGCCGCGACGTCGTAGATCTTGTCGGCCGAGCCGTAGTTGTCGTAGTCGTCGCCGGTGATGGCTGCGTAGAGGTCGCCATCGATCACGACGAACTTGGCGTCGACGTCGGAGCCCAGCATGGTGATCGTCGTGCTGCCCTTGGCCGCGGTGGTCGGCTCGTTGGTCAGGTCACCTTCGAGGGTCTTGACCGGGAGGTTCTTGATCTGGCCGGTGACCGTCAGCGCCAGGTGCGCGCTCTTGAGGTCGGCCGTGGTGGTCGCGGACTCCTTGACCAGGGTCGAGGCCTCCGGCAGTGGGGCGCCGGAATCCTTGCTGGAGGAGCAGCCGGCGAGCATGGCGGCGGCGGTGGTCGCGGTGGCCAAGGCGATGAGAAGTCTGCGCATGGGAGTCATCGTATATACCGGCTACGTATATACCGGCTACGCGGTGGCGGCTGCCCGGCGTGGACATAAACACACGGCGGCGACGCGTCCGCCGCACGGCGGCGGTGCTCCCGGCGCCCGACTCCGTCGCGCTTGCGATCGTCGCTAGCCTGATGGGATGTTCACCGGAATCGTCGAAGAACTGGGCGAGCTGGTCAGCCGAGATGAGCTGGTCGACGCCGCACGCCTGGTCATCGAGGGACCCACCGTCACCTCCGACGCCCGTCACGGCGATTCCATCGCCGTCAACGGGGTGTGTCTGACCGTGGTCGAGGTACTGCCCGGCGGCCGGTTCTCCGCCGACGTGATGCGCGAGACCCTGGACCGCTCGAGCCTGGACAAACTGCAGGCCGGCAGCCGGGTCAACCTGGAGCGGGCAGCCGCGCTGGGCAGCCGGCTGGGCGGGCACATCGTGCAGGGCCATGTCGACGGCACCGGGCGGGTGCTGGTCCGCACTCCCGGGCAGCACTGGGAGGTGGTGCGGATCGGGTTGCCTGCGTCGCTGGCGCGTTACGTGGTCGAAAAGGGCTCGATCACCGTCGACGGCACCTCGCTGACCGTGTCGGGGCTGGGCCGCGACGGTAGTGACCCCGGAGATTACTTTGAAGTCTCGTTGATTCCGACCACGCTGGAGCTGACCACGCTGGGCCGGGCGCCGGTCGGCGCAGTGGTCAATCTCGAGGTCGACGTCATAGCCAAGTACGTCGAGCGGTTGCTGGCTCGGGACTAGGGACTGGGCTGGGGCGCTGCCTCGGCCAACGAGACCACCGGTGCGACGAGCCATCGCCGACGCAGGGCACGCCGGCCGATTCGCGATGGCATGTTCTGGGTGTTCCCTTTCAGCGGGACTCAACATTGAGTAGCCCAGCCCGCCCAGACTATCGTCCGAGTTCATGCAGCGGTCCCAGCTACGCCTCTCCTCCGTCGAGGCTCGCTGAACCGCGGCGCTCATGCGGCGGTTCCAGCTTCGCCTCTCCTCCGTCGAGGCTCGCTGAACCGCGGCGCTCATGCGGCGGTTCCAGCTTCGCCTCTCCTCCGTCGAGGCTCGCTGAATCGCGGCGCTCATGCGGCGGTTCCAGCTTCGCCTCTCCTCCGTCGAGGCTCGCTGAACCGCCGGGTGCGGCGGGCGGAATTACGACCAGGCCCGCTATGTGGTTCATAATTGACAAAAAGCCGCTGCTCGGGCGTCATGTGACCGCTGCGCTCCCGACGGCGAACGACTCAAGGTGGGACAGATGACGAAGTTGGACACCGTCGAGCGGGCGGTTGCCGACATCGCGGCGGGCAAGGCCGTCGTCGTCATCGACGACGAGGACCGCGAGAACGAAGGCGATCTGATCTTCGCCGCCGAGAAGGCCACCCCCGAGTTGGTGGCGTTCATGGTGCGCTACACCTCTGGGTATCTGTGCGTACCGCTGGACGGCGCCATCTGCGACCGGCTCGGACTGCTGCCGATGTACGCGGTTAACCAGGACAAGCACGGCACCGCCTACACCGTCACAGTCGACGCGAAAAACAATGTCGGCACTGGCATTTCGGCTTCCGACCGGGCCACGACGATGCGTCTGCTGGCCGATCCGGGCAGTGTCGCCGACGAGTTCACCCGGCCGGGTCACGTGGTGCCGTTGCGCGCCAAGGACGGCGGCGTGCTGCGCCGGCCGGGCCACACCGAGGCCGCGGTCGATCTGGCTCGGATGGCCGGCCTGCAGCCGGCCGGCGCGATCTGCGAGATCGTCAGCCAAAAGGACGAGGGCGCGATGGCCCAGACCGACGAGCTGCGGATCTTCGCCGACGAGCACGGCCTGGCCCTGATCTCCATCGCCGACATGATCGAGTGGCGCCGCAAGCACGAGAAGCACATCGAGCGTGTCGCCGAAGCCCGCATCCCGACCCGGCACGGCGAGTTCCGTGCGGTCGGCTACACCAGCATCTACGAAGACGTCGAGCACGTAGCGCTGGTCCGCGGTGAGATCGCCGGGCCCAACAACAACGGCGACGACGTGCTGGTCCGGGTGCACTCGGAGTGCCTGACCGGCGACGTTTTCGGCTCCCGGCGCTGCGACTGCGGACCGCAGCTCGACGCCGCGCTGGCCATGGTGGCGCACGAGGGCCGCGGGGTGGTGCTCTACATGCGCGGCCATGAGGGCCGGGGCATCGGGCTGCTGCACAAATTGCAGGCCTACCAGCTGCAGGACGCCGGGGACGACACCGTCGACGCCAACCTCAAACTGGGGCTGCCCGCGGACGCGCGCGACTACGGAATCGGGGCGCAGATCCTGGGAGACCTCGGGGTCCGCTCGATGCGCCTGCTCACCAACAACCCGGCCAAGCGCGTCGGTCTGGACGGCTACGGATTGCACATCATCGAGCGGGTGCCGCTACCGGTACGAGCCAACTCCGAGAACATCCGCTACCTGCTGACCAAGCGCGACCGGATGGGCCACGAGCTGACCGGGCTGGAGGAGTTCGACGACGCGAGCCACCGCCCGGACGAGTTCGGTGGGGCGCTGTAGATGAGTCCCGCAGCTGGAGTGCCGGACATGCCGGCGCTCGACGCCTCAGGTATGCGCCTGGCCATCGTGGCCAGCACCTGGCACACCCGCATCTGTGACGCACTACTGGCCGGGGCCCGCAAGGTGGCCGCCGAAGCGGGTGTCCCCGAGCCGACCGTGGTGCGGGTGCTCGGTGCGATCGAGATTCCGGTACTGGCTCAGGAAGTGGCCCGCAACCACGACGCGGTCGTCGCGCTGGGTGTGGTGATCCGCGGCGGGACACCGCATTTCGACTACGTGTGCGACGCGGTCACCCAGGGCCTGACCCGGGTGTCGCTGGATGCGGCCACGCCGGTGGCCAACGGCGTGCTCACGGTCAACGACGAGCAGCAGGCGCTGGACCGCGCCGGGTTGCCGGGCTCGGCCGAGGACAAGGGCGCCCAGGCGGCCGCCGCCGCGCTGAGTGCGGCGCTGACCCTGCGCGACCTGCGCGCCGCGCTATGACGGGCCCGTCCGTGCCCCAGCAGTGGGAACTGCAGGTGCGTCCGCGGCTGATGCGTATCGGCTTGTGGAGTGCGGCGGTCCTGATCGTGGCGATTCACGTCGTCGTGAGTTTCCTGCTGACCATCCGCGCCAGCGGGGTGATCTTCCGCACCTACGACCGGGTGGCGGTCATCGTGCTGGGCATCATCGTGGCCGGTTCGCTGCTGCTGTTCGCGCGGGCCCGGGTGCGGGCGGGGGCGTCGGGTGTGTCGGTGCGCAACGCGCTCGGCGACCGGTTGATCCCGTGGTCCGACGTGCTCGGCGTGTCCTTCCCGCCGGGCAAGCGCTGGGCCCGGCTGGAGTTGCCCGACGACGAATACATCCCGCTGGTGGCCATCCAGTCCGCCGACAAGGAGTCCGCCGTCGAGGCCATGCGGACGATACGAGCCCTGATGGCGCGCTACCGGCCGGGCGACGGACCGCCCGACTAGCCTTGTAGTCGTGCCAGATCCCGCGACCTATCGCCCGGCACCCGGGTCCATTCCCGTCGAGCCCGGCGTCTACCGATTCGTCGACCCGCACGGCCGGGTCATCTACGTCGGCAAGGCGAAAAGCCTGCGGCCCCGGCTGACGTCATACTTCGCCGACATCGCCGGCCTGCACCCGCGCACCCGCCAGATGGTGACCACCGCCGCCAAAGTGGAGTGGACGGTGGTCAACACCGAGGTCGAGGCGCTGCAGCTGGAATACAACTGGATCAAGGAGTTCGATCCCCGGTTCAACGTCCGCTACCGCGACGACAAGACCTACCCGGTGCTGGCGGTCACCCTGAACGAGGAATACCCGCGGCTGATGGTCTACCGCGGGCCGCGCCGCAAAGGAGTCCGCTATTTCGGGCCCTACTCGCATGCCTGGGCGATTCGCGAAACCCTGGACCTGCTGCTGCGGGTCTTTCCGGCGCGGACCTGCTCGGCGGGGGTGTTCAAGCGCCACCAGCAGATCGGCCGGCCCTGCCTGCTGGGCTACATCGGAAAATGCGCGGCACCGTGCGTCGGGAGGGTCAGCGCCGAGGAGCACCGCCGGATCGTCGACGACTTCTGCGACTTTCTGGCCGGCCGGACCGACCGGCTGGTCCGTACCCTGGAACAGCAGATGCTGGCCGCCTCCGATGAGCTCGACTTCGAACGCGCCGCCCGCCTGCGAGACGACGTCGCGGCGCTGAAGCGGGCCCTGGAGAAGCAGGCAGTGGTGCTCGGTGACGGCACCGACGCCGACGTGGTGGCGTTCGCGGACGACGAGTTGGAGGCGGCGGTGCAGGTGTTTCACGTGCGCGGCGGCCGGGTTCGCGGGCAGCGCGGCTGGATCGTCGAGAAACCGGGGGACCCCGGTGATGCGGAGAACTCCCTGCAGGCCCTGGTCGAGCAGTTCGTCACCCAGTTCTACGGTGACCAGGCCGAATTGGAGGGGGCCGCGGATGAGCCGGCCAACCCGGTACCGCGTGAGGTGCTGGTGCCCTGCCTGCCCGCCAATGCCGACGAGCTGACCAGTTGGCTCTCTGACCTGCGGGGCTCGCGGGTGTCGCTGCGAGTGCCGATGCGGGGCGACAAGCGCACACTGGCCGAGACCGTGGAGCGAAACGCCAAAGAGGCTCTGCAGCAACACAAATTGAAGCGTGCCGGCGATTTCACCGCCAGATCCGCTGCACTGCAGAACATTCAGGAAGCGCTGGGGCTGGCCGACGCACCGCTGCGCATCGAATGCGTCGACATCAGCCACGTGCAGGGCACCGATGTGGTCGGCTCGCTGGTGGTGTTCGAGGACGGCCTGCCCCGCAAATCCGACTACCGCCACTTCGCGATCCGCGAAGCCGCCGGGGAGGGACGTTCCGACGACGTGGCCTCCATCGCCGAGGTGACCCGCCGCCGGTTCCGTCGACACCTGGACCCCGAAGTGCTTTCCCCCGAAGGCAAGTCGCGAAAGTTCGCCTACCCTCCGAACCTCTACGTGGTGGACGGCGGTGCTCCGCAGGTCAATGCCGCAGCCGAGGTGCTCGCCGAACTCGGTATCACCGACGTGGCCACCATCGGCCTGGCCAAACGACTGGAGGAGGTGTGGGTGCCCTCGGAGCCGGACCCGATCATCCTGCCGCGCCAAAGCGAAGGCCTATACCTGTTGCAGCGCATCCGCGACGAAGCGCACCGGTTCGCCATCACCTATCACCGCAGCAAACGATCCCGGCGGATGACGGCGTCGGCGCTGGACGCGGTGCCCGGGCTCGGCGAGCACCGGCGCAAGGTACTCATCGCGCATTTCGGTTCGGTGGCGAGGCTGAAGAACGCTACCGTCGAGGAGCTCACCTCGATCCCCGGAATCGGCGCGGCGACCGCCACCGCCGTACTGGAGGCACTGGGAGCCGACGGCGCGACGGGCGCCGCGCAGCAGCAACGGATGTCGGGATGAACAGCGAATCAGCCAAAGGCGTGCGAGAACGCGACGTCGCCGGCCCCGGAGACGGTGCGGGCATCGACGTCGTGCTGGTGACAGGATTGTCCGGTGCGGGTCGTGGTACTGCCGCAAAGGTGCTCGAGGACCTGGGCTGGTATGTCGCGGACAACCTGCCACCGGAGCTGATCGCCCGGATGGTGGACCTGGGCCTGGCGGCGGGATCGCGGATCACCCAGCTGGCGGTGGTGATGGACGTGCGCTCGGCCGGGTTCACCGGCGACCTCGACTCGGTTCGCTCCGAGCTGGCGACCCGCGGGATCAATCCGCGGGTGCTGTTCATGGAGGCGAGCGACGACGTGCTGATCCGCCGCTACGAGCACAACCGTCGCAGTCACCCGCTGCAGGGGCAGCAGACCCTGACCGAGGGCATCGCCGCCGAGCGGACCATGCTGGCGCCGGTCCGCGCGGTGGCCGACCTCGTCATCGACACCTCGGTGCTGAGCGTGCGCGAACTGCGGGAGAGCATCGAGGAGATGTTCGGCGGCGACGCCGTCACCGCTCCCACGTCGATCACGGTGGAGTCCTTCGGCTTCAAGTACGGCCTGCCGATGGACTCCGACATGGTGATGGACGTGCGATTCCTGCCCAACCCGCATTGGGTCGATGAACTGCGACCGCATTCCGGACAGCACCCGGCGGTGCGCGACTACGTGCTGAGCCAACCGGGCGCCGACGAGTTCCTCGCTGCCTACCACCGGCTACTGTCCCTGGTGGTCGGCGGCTATCGACGAGAGGGAAAGCGATACATGACCGTGGCCATCGGGTGCACCGGCGGCAAACATCGCAGTGTCGCCATCGCGGAGGCACTGGCTCGGCTGTTGGACAGCGAGGACACCTTGGGCGAGCTGTCGGTGCGGGTGCTGCACCGGGATCTGGGCCGTGAATGAGTGTTGAGCCCGCGAACGGCAACCCGAGCATTGTCGCGCTCGGCGGTGGGCACGGTCTGTACGCCACACTGTCGGCTGCCCGCCGGCTGACCCCGCATGTCACCGCGGTGGTCACCGTCGCCGACGACGGCGGCTCGTCGGGCCGGTTGCGCGGCGAACTGGACGTGGTGCCGCCGGGGGACCTGCGCATGGCGCTGGCGGCGCTGGCCTCCGACAGCCCGAGCGGGCGACTGTGGGCGACCATCCTGCAGCACCGGTTCGGCGGCACCGGGGCACTGGCCGGGCACCCGATCGGCAACCTGCTGCTGGCCGGTCTCAACGAGGTGCTGGCCGACCCGGTGGCCGCGCTCGATGAGCTCGGCCGGATGCTCGGCGTCAAGGGGCGGGTGCTGCCGATGTGCCCGATCGCGCTGCAGATCGAGGCCGACGTGTCCGGGCTGGACGCCGACCCGCGGCTGTTCCGGCTGATCCGGGGCCAGGTGGCGATAGCGACGACGCCGGGGAAGGTGCGCCGGGTGCGGCTGCTGCCGGGCAACCCGCCGGCGACCCGCCAGGCCGTCGACGCCATCATGTCCGCGGATCTGGTGGTGCTCGGCCCGGGTTCGTGGTTCACCAGCGTGATCCCGCACCTGCTGGTGCCGGGGCTGGCGTCGGCGCTGCAGGCCACCAAGGCGCGGCGTGCCCTGGTGCTCAATCTGGTGGCCGAGCCGGGGGAGACCGCGGGATTCTCGGTGGAGCGCCACCTGCACGTACTGGCCCAGCACGCACCCGATTTCACCGTCGACCACATCGTCATCGACGCCGGTCGGGTGCCCAGTGAGCGGGAGCGTGAGCAGTTGCGTCGGGCCGCGACCGTGTTCGCGGCCGAGGTTCGGTTCGTGGACGTGGCCAGACCTGGTACACCTTTACATGACCCAGGAAAGCTGGCGGCAGTGCTGGATGGGGTCCGGGAGGCCGGCGGGTCGACGCTGACCGTCCCGACACCGATCGTGCCGCCGGTTGAGGGCGGGGGCCGGCAATCCGGCGTGAGTGGTCCGAGCGGGCTCGGACCGGGAGGTGACAAGCCGTGGCGATGACGGCCGAAGTCAAGGACGAACTGAGCCGTCTCGTGATCAGCTCGGTCACTGCGCGCCGCGCCGAGGTGGCGGCGCTGCTGCGCTTCGCCGGCGGCCTGCACATCGTGGCGGGCCGGGTGGTGGTCGAGGCTGAGGTGGATCAGGGTGTGATCGCGCGCCGGCTGCGCAAGGACATCTTCGACCTGTACGGCTACAACGCGATCGTGCACGTGCTGTCGGCGAGCGGCATGCGCAAGAACACCCGCTACGTGCTGCGGGTGACCAAGGATGGTGAGGCGCTGGCCCGCCAGACCGGCCTGCTGGATCTGCGTGGCCGCCCGGTGCGCGGCCTGCCCGCCCAGGTCGTCGGCGGAAGTGTCGCTGACGCCGAAGCCGCTTGGCGGGGCGCGTTTTTGGCGCACGGATCACTCACCGAACCGGGCCGATCCTCGGCCCTGGAGGTGGGCTGCCCGGGACCGGAGGCCGCGCTGGCGCTGGTCGGCGCGGCGCGGCGGCTGGGGATCAGTGCGAAGGCCCGTGAGGTGCGCGGCGCCGACCGGGTGGTGGTGCGCGACGGCGAGGCGATCGGTGCGCTGCTGACCCGGATGGGTGCCCAGGACACCCGGCTGGTGTGGGAGGAGCGTCGGATCCGCCGTGAGGTGCGGGCGACCGCCAACCGGCTGGCCAACTTCGACGACGCCAACCTGCGTCGTTCGGCGCGCGCCGCGGTGGCCGCGGCCGCGCGGGTGGAACGCGCGCTGGCGATCCTCGGCGACACCGTGCCGGATCATCTTGCCTCGGCAGGTCAGCTGCGGGTGGAGCACCGGCAGGCTTCGCTGGAGGAACTGGGCCGGCTGGCCGACCCGCCGATGACGAAAGACGCGGTAGCCGGCCGGATTCGGCGGCTGCTGTCGATGGCCGATCGCAAGGCCAAGCAGGACGGTATCCCCGACACCGAGTCCGCGGTCACCCCGGAGCTGCTGGAAGACGCCTGAGGGGCGCTACTTATCCACAGTTGGGGTTTGTTCCACAGTCTGGCCTGTGCCGGGCCGTCGTTCGGGCCTTGTTGTCGGGGGTGGTTTTTAGCGTCGGATGTATGGCAATGGCTTTGGGTGCGGCAGCGGCACGGGAGCAGATCTGCGCTGCGCTGACTGCCATTGATGCCGCCCACCAGGTGTTGCGGGAGACGTCGTCGGATCTGGTGGGCAATGACTTTCGGGTCGAGGTCGCCGAGCGGTTGGAGTTCCAGGACCGGATCAATCGTGGGTTGATGTACCGGATCTTCGGGGAACTGGCCGACCCTCCCGACGGGAACGGCTCGATCGCCGCAGTACGCGCCGCCCTGTGGAAACGACTGCGCATCACCCCACGCGAGATCACCCGCCGCTGCCGATTGGCCGCCCGGATTCGGGGCCGGCGCTCCCTGACCGGCGCCGACATTGCACCGGAGTTGCCGGCCCTGGCCGCCGCCGTCGAATCCGGTGCCGTCGGGGAAGATCACATCCGGGCGGTGTGCCAGGCCGTTGATGTCTTGCCCGCCGTGGTGCCACCGGCGGAGATCACCGCGGCCGAGCAGGCCCTGGTCGAGCACGCCACCCGCGTGGACTCGGGTGTGGTGGCCAAGCTGGGGCAGCGCATCGTCGACCACCTCAACCCCGACGGACTGTTCAGCGACCAGGACCGGGCACGCCGGCGCGGCCTGACACTGGGCCGCCAAGGCCCCGACGGCATGTCGAAGCTCTCCGGACTCCTGGACCCCCAGGCCCGCGCCTACTTCGAAGCGGTTGCGGCCGCCGTACGGCCGGGACGCCACCTACCCGACGGACCCGAGGAACGAGACGAGCGCAGCCCGGCGCAGCGCTGCCACGACGCCTTGAAACTCGGCATGGCCACCGCAATTTCTTCGGGAAAACTCGGCACCCATCGCGGGCATCCCGTCACGGTCGTAGTCGCCACCACCCTGGCCGAACTCAACCAAGCCGCCCACGCCGCCATCGACCCGGCCATCGCGATGCCGCCACCGGCTCACACCGGTGGCGGCTCCCGGCTACCCATGCGCGACCTGATCGCCATGGCCGCCAACACGATCTGTTACCTAGCGGTCTTCGACGACCACACCAAGCGTCCGCTGTATCTGGGCCGGCAAAAACGCATCGCCACCGCCGAGCAACGCCTCATCTGCTACGCCCGCGACCGCGGCTGCACCCAACCCAACTGCCTGGCGCCGGGGTATCACTGCGAAGTCCACCACGCGAACCCCTGGGCCCGCGGCGGACACACCAACGCCAACAACCTCTACTTCGCCTGCGGCCCCCACCACACCGACACCACCGACGGCCACCAGCAGACCATCGTCACCACAACCGGACGCCTGGGCTGGACCGACGGCACCACACCACCCCACATCAACCACGCCCACCACCCCGAAGAACTCCTCCACGGCAACCCCGACCCACCCGATGACGAAGCCGCCTAAATGACGCGATCCGGTGTGCAAGGCTCAAGTCGTGGCGACCGACGACACGCAGCCCGATCACCGTCCCGCTGTTCCTGGCCGGCTGCTCTACCTCACCGAACCGGCCCGCGCCGCCGTCGATTTCGGAATGCTCGCCGGGGTGGCGCCGCTGTTGCCGCTGCTGCCGCGCGGGGACGGCCACCCGGTGCTGGTGCTGCCGGGCCTGGGTGCCGACGACACCGCCACGTTGGTGTTGCGCCGGCTGCTGCGGAGCCTGGGCTACCGGGTCCACGGCTGGGGGCTGGGCACCAACCTGGGACCGACACCGGCGGCGCGTGCCGGGATGACCGCGCGACTGGACGAACTGGCCGCCCGATACGCCGCCCCGATCTCACTGATCGGCTCAAGCCTCGGCGGACTCTACGCCCGCCGGTTGGCGCGGCGCAGCCCCGAATCGGTCCGCCAGGTGATCACCCTGGGCACCCCGGTAAGACTCGACGACAGCGTGGCCGGCCAGTCGGACATCAGCCACGACCTGTCCGACTTTCCGCAATGGCCACGCTGGTCGGACTGGGCCCGCTGGTACGGCGACCTTCAGGCCGGGACGCCGGGCGGTGCCGACCCGCCGCCGGTGCCCACCACCTCGATCTACTCGGTGCTGGACGGAATCGTGGGCTGGCGGGTCTGCCGCACCGACACCGGCCCGCAGGCGGAGAACATCGCCGTCGCCGCCAGCCACCTCGGGTTCTCCTGCAACCCGGCGGTCGTTTTCGCGATCGCCGACCGACTGTCACAGCCGGTCGGGGACTGGCACCCGTTCCGGGCGCCGCCACTGCTGCGCACCGCCTACCCGCGAAGCTGAGCCGCCCCGAAACCGCGTCGTGGGGATCGGGCTGTCGCTATAACTGAACGAGCAGACGCCAGGGAGTGAGGCCAGGATGGGATTTATCAGACCGTCGGTTCCAGACGTCGACCCCGAAACGTGGCGCACCACCCCGTGGGCGACCCGGATCCAGATCTGCAGCAGGCACTGGGCCGAACAGGGTTTCGGCACCCCGTCGGCGATCTACCTGCTCTACCTGTTCAAGATCACGGCCTACGTCGTCGGCGCGGCGGCGATCATCGCGCTGACCCCGGGACTGGGCGGGCTCGGCCGGATCACCGAGTGGTGGACACAGCCCATCGTCTACCAGAAGGTCGTTGTCTTCAGCCTGCTGTTCGAGATCCTGGGCCTGGGCTGCGGATCGGGTCCGCTGACCGCCCGGTTCTGGCCGCCTATCGGTGGCGTCCTGTATTGGTTGCGTCCCAACACAATCCGGTTGCCGCCCTGGCCCGGCAAGGTTCCGCTCACCCAAGGCGACACCCGCACCGTGATCGATGTCGTGCTGTACGCCGCCGTGCTGGGCTCCGGTATCTGGGCGTTGCTGTCACCGGGGCAGGGTGAACCCGGCCCGGTGGGCCTGCTCGACCCAATGCTGGTGGTGCCGATGATCGTCGCCCTGGTTCTGCTGGGCCTGCGGGATAAGACGATCTTCCTGGCCGCCCGCGCCGAGCACTACGGCCTGACCCTGCTGGTTTTCTTCTTCCCGTATGTCGACCAGATGGCCGCGTTCAAGCTCATCATTCTCGGGTTGTGGTGGGGTGCGGCCACATCCAAACTCAACCACCACTTTCCCTATGTGGTCGCGGTGATGACCAGCAACAACGCCCTGCTGCGCTCGAAGGTCTTCACCGGCCTCAAGCACCTGATGTACCGCGATCACGTCAACGACCTGCGTCCCACCCGGATACCGCAGCTGATGGCGCACGTCGGTGGCACCACAGCCGAATTTGTCGTGCCGGCGCTGCTGGTGCTGGTCGCCGGCGATCACCCGTGGCGGTGGTTCCTGATCGCGTTCATGGTGATCTTCCACCTCAACATCCTTTCCAACCTCCCGATGGGAGTCCCGCTGGAATGGAATGTGTTCTTCCTCTTCTCGCTGTTCTTCCTGTTCGGACAGCACCCCGAAGTCAGCGTCTACGACCTGCGGTCGCCGTTGTTGATGGCCATCCTCTTCACTTGCCTGGTCGTGATCGTGATCGCCGGAAACATGTTTCCGCAACAGATTTCGTTCCTCCCGGCGATGCGGTACTACGCCGGAAACTGGGCGGCCAGCTTCTGGTGCTTCCGCGCCGGCACCGAGGACACCGTGGAGGCCAATGTGGTCAAGAGCTCCGCACTGGTGATCAACCAGTTGGCGAGGTTCTACGACCAGTCGACCGCCGACCTCGTCGCCGACAAGGTCCCCGGGGCGTTCCGTGCCATGCACCTGCATGGCCGTGCGCTCAACGGTCTGCTGTCCCGTGCTGTCGATGGCATCGCGCAGTACGACATCCGCGACGGCGAGATCATCGCCGGCCCGCTGATCGGCTGGAATTTCGGAGAAGGCCACCTGCACAACGAGCAGCTGCTGGCCGCGGTCCAGCGCCGCTGCCACTTCGCCGACGGCGATCTGCGGGTGATCGTCCTAGAGGGCCAGCCCATCCACCGGAAAGAACAGGCCTACCGGATCGTCGACGCCAGCTCCGGGCTGATCGAAGCGGGCTACGTCGCGGTGGCCGACATGCTCAGCCGTCAACCCTGGCCCGAACCGGGCGACGAAATCCCGGTTCGGGTCACCGCGCGCGGTCGGATCAAGCCGGACCGGTAGCCGCCTCAGCGCGCAGTGCCGCGGCGAACGTCGCCACCTCCGCCGCCCCGGAGATCGCCGTGCGCTCGTTGATCAGGAAATGCGGCACCGCGTGGATACCGAGCTCACCGGCCCGGCGCTCGTCGGCCCGCACCTGCGCGGCGTAGGCGTCGCCGGCCAGCACCGCCGCCACCGCCCCGGCGTCCAGGCCGGCCTCAACGGCCAAACCGGCCAGCACGTCGCGGTCCCCGATTGCGGCGCCCTCGGTGAAATACGCCCGCAGGAACCGCTCCTTGACGCTGTCGGCCAGCCCCTGTGATGCGCCCAGGTGGATCAGGCGGTGGGCGTTGAAGGTGTTACCGCGCTTGATGTTCGCATAGTCGAACGACAGGCCCACAGCGGCGGCCGACTGACACTGGCCGTCGAGGAAGGTCCGGGCCCGGTCCTGGCTGAAGCCGTATTTCGCGGCCATCGCCTCGGCCAGCGGCCGGTCGAGCAGGGGCGGCGCCTGCGGATCCAGCTCGAAGCTGCACCATTGAATGTCAGCGGCGATCCCGGTTTCGGCCAGCGCGGCCTCCAGCCTGCGTTTGCCGATGTAGCAGTAGGGGCACACCACGTCCGACCAGATCTGTATGCGCATGACAGAACTCAACCGCGGTGACGGCGGACTGATTCCTGCGCCGGTTCCGGCGCCGCCGGGCGCTGTATCGGGCTTAACGCCGAGACCCCTGCGCCGTGGGCTACGTCACGCATTAGGCTGGCTGGGAATACATCGGCACATTTCAGCACGACACGAGGAGTAGCCAGTGACGGTCCGGGTAGGCGTGAACGGCTTCGGCCGCATCGGGCGCAACTTCTTCAGGGCATTGGACGCGCAGAAGGCCCAGGGAAGCAATACCGACATCGAGATCGTCGCGGTCAACGACCTCACCGACAACGCCAGCCTGGCGCACCTGCTGAAATTCGACTCGATCCTGGGCCGGCTGCCCCACGACGTCAGCCTCGAAGGCGACGACACCATCGTCGTCGGCAACACCAAGATCAAGGCCCTCGAGGTCAAGGAAGGCCCGGCGGCTCTGCCCTGGGGCGACCTGGGCGTCGACGTCGTCGTCGAGTCCACCGGCATCTTCACCAACGCCGCCAAGGCCAAGGGCCACCTGGACGCGGGCGCCAAGAAGGTCATCATCTCCGCGCCGGCCACCGACGAGGACATCACCATCGTGCTGGGCGTCAACGACGACAAGTACGACGGCAGCCAGAACATCATCTCCAACGCCTCGTGCACCACGAACTGCCTGGGCCCGCTGGCCAAGGTGCTCAACGACGAGTTCGGCATCGTCAAGGGCCTGATGACCACCATCCACGCCTACACCCAGGACCAGAACCTGCAGGACGGCCCGCACAGCGACCTGCGTCGCGCCCGTGCCGCCGCGGTCAACATCGTGCCCACCGGTACCGGCGCCGCCAAGGCGATCGGCCTGGTGCTGCCCGAACTGAAGGGCAAGCTGGACGGTTACGCGCTGCGGGTGCCGATCCCCACCGGCTCGGTCACCGACCTGACCGCCGAGTTGAGCAAGTCGGCGTCGGTCGCCGACATCAACGCCGCCATGAAGGCCGCCGCCGAGGGGCCGATGAAGGGCATCCTGAAGTACTACGACGCGCCGATCGTCTCCAGCGACATCGTCACCGACCCACACAGCTCGCTGTACGACTCCGGGCTGACCAAGGTCGTCGACAACCAGGCCAAGGTGGTCTCCTGGTACGACAACGAGTGGGGCTACTCCAACCGGCTCGTCGATCTGATCGCGCTCGTCGGCAAGTCCCTCTAAGCGCTGTGGCTCACCAGACGCTCGACGACCTGCTGGCCGAGGGTGTTTCGGGTCGGGGAGTGCTCGTGCGCTCCGACCTGAACGTCCCGCTCGACGACGACGGCAACATCACCGACGCCGGGCGGATCACCGCCTCGGTGCCCACCCTGCGGGCGCTGGTCGACGCCGGCGCCAAGGTCGTGGTGACCGCACACCTGGGTCGGCCCAAGGGTGCTGTTGACCCCAAGCTGTCGCTGGCACCGGTCGCCAAGGCGCTGGGCGAGCAGCTGGGCCGGCACGTCCAGCTCGCCGGTGACGTGGTCGGCACTGACGCGCTGGCCCGCGCCGAGGGCCTGACAGACGGCGACGTGCTGCTGCTGGAGAACATCCGCTTCGATCCGCGGGAGACCAGCAAGGACGACGCCGAGCGTCTCGGGCTGGCCCGCGCGCTGGCCGAGCTGGTGGCCGCGCCGGACGGCTCGCCTGGGGCGTTCGTCTCCGACGGATTCGGTGTGGTGCACCGCAAGCAGGCCTCGGTCTACGACGTGGCCACCCTGCTGCCGTCCTACGCCGGCACTCTGGTCGCAGCGGAGATCAACGTGCTGCAGCAGCTGACCGAGTCGACCGAGCGGCCGTACGCGGTGGTGCTGGGCGGCTCCAAGGTCTCCGACAAGCTCGGGGTGATCAAGTCGCTGGCGACCAAGGCCGATTCCATCGTGATCGGCGGCGGCATGTGCTTCACCTTCCTGGCCGCACAGGGGCTTCAGGTCGGTACCTCCCTGCTGGAGGCCGACATGGTCGACACCTGCCGGCAGCTGCTGGACGACTACGCCGATGTGCTGCGGTTGCCGGTGGACATCGTGGTCGCCGACAAGTTCGACGCCGCCGCCACCGGCGAGGTGGTCCCGGTCGACGCCATTCCGGACGGCAAGATGGGTCTGGACATCGGCCCGGGCTCGGTGCAGCGGTTCGCCGCACTGCTGTCCAACGCCAAGACCATCTTCTGGAACGGGCCGATGGGGGTCTTCGAGTTCCCGGCGTTCGCGGCCGGCACCAAGGGCGTGGCCGAGGCGATCGCGGACGCCACCGGCAAGGGTGCGTTCAGTGTGGTCGGCGGCGGCGACTCCGCCGCGGCGGTGCGGGCACTCGGCCTGAACGAGGACGGCTTCTCGCACATCTCCACCGGGGGCGGGGCGTCCCTGGAATACCTTGAGGGCAAGCCGCTGCCAGGCCTGCAGGTGCTGGAAACCGGAGGGGCGCAATGAGTCGCAAGCCGCTGATCGCGGGCAACTGGAAGATGAACCTCAACCACTTCGAGGCCATCGCCCTGGTGCAGAAGGTGGCGTTCTCGCTGCCGGACAAGTACTTCGACAAGGTCGACGTCACGGTCCTCCCGCCCTTCACCGACCTGCGCAGCGTGCAGACCCTGGTCGACGGTGACAAGCTGCGGCTCACCTTCGGCGCCCAGGACGTCTCGCAGCACGACTCCGGTGCCTACACCGGCGAGGTCAGCGGTGCGTTCCTGGCCAAGCTGGGCTGCAGCTACGTCGTCGTCGGACACTCCGAACGACGCAGCTACCACGGCGAGGACGACGCGCTGGTGGCCGCCAAGGCCGCCGCGGCGCTCAAGCACGGACTCACCCCGATCATCTGCATCGGCGAGCACCTGGAGATCCGCGAAGCCGGCAACCACGTCGAGCACTGCCTGGAGCAGCTGCGCGGTTCGCTGGCCGGCCTGAGTGCCGACCAGATCGGTGCGAGCGTCATCGCGTACGAACCGGTGTGGGCGATCGGCACCGGCCGGGTCGCCGGCGCCGCGGACGCCCAGGAGGTGTGCGCCGCGGTGCGCGCCGAACTGGCCAAGCTCGCTTCGCCGAAGATCGCCGAGACCGTCCGGGTGCTCTACGGCGGCTCGGTCAACGCCAAGAACGTCGCCGAGCTGATCGGCCAGCCCGATGTGGACGGTGGCCTGGTCGGCGGGGCGTCGCTCGACGGTGAGCAGTTCGCCATCCTGGCCGCGCTGGCCGCGGGCGGGCCGTTGCCTTGACGCGCTGTGACGACCGGTAGGGTAGCGGCATGATCTTGACGCTGCAGATTCTCTTGGTGATCACCAGCCTGCTGGTGATCCTGCTGGTGCTGCTGCACCGCGCCAAGGGTGGCGGCCTGTCGACCCTGTTCGGCGGCGGTGTGCAGTCCAGCCTCTCCGGCTCGACTGTGGTCGAGAAGAACCTGGACCGACTGACCTACTTCGTCATTGCCATCTGGCTGACCTCGATCATCGCGGTCGGCCTGCTGATCAAATACGCCTGAGCCGGCCGACGGCGTCGGCCGGGGTTACCGCACCACCCGATTGCGCATGGCGTTGAACATGCCCCGTACCGCGTTCTCGGTGGCGGCCAGCGGCGACATCGCGGTCTCGCCGACCTCCACGATGTAGTCGATCCGGCTGACGATGGTCTCCACCGGTTCGATCAGCGCAACCAGTCGGCGGGCCAAATCGTCCAGGCTGGCCATCGTCTCCTCCAGATGATCCAGTCCGTTGCCCAGGCGCTCCACGGTGGCGTTGAGCCCGGCCAGGGAATTGTTCAGCTCACCCATCGTGTTGCCCAGCCCGCCCAGCACGTCTTCGAGCTGCCCGACCGTCACGTCGGCGTTCAGCGCCGCTTGAGCGAGTGTCTTGAGCCGCTTACGTTCCGTGCCGGTGCCCGAGCTTCTGTCTGCCATGGCGTTCATTATGACGCGACGGTGCGGCCGGCACGCCGGGAGTGCCTAGCCGGATTGCCCGGGCAGCGCGGAGGCCGCAGCGGTGTCGAGCAGCCACACCGTCTGTTCCCGGCCGACCGCGCCGGCGGCCGGCACCGCCACCGGATCGGCGCCGCCGATCGCGGCGGCCACCGCCTCGGCTTTCGCCTCTCCCGCGACCACCAACCACACCTGGCGGGAGCGTCGAACGGCCGGCAGTGTCAGCGTGATACGCCGCGGCGGCGGCTTGGGCGAATCCGGCACCCCGACCACCAGGCGGGTCGTCTCGCGTACCGCGTCCGTGTCGGGAAACAGCGAGTTGATGTGGCCCTCGGCGCCCATCCCCAACAGGTGCACATCGAAATCCGGTGCGGGCTGGCCGGGTTCGGCGTTGGCGGCCAGCACTTCCTGGTAGGCCTGCGCGGCGGCGTCGAGGTCGTCGCCGAACTCGCCGTCACTGGCCGGCATGGCATGCACATTGGCGGCCGGGACGTCGATGCGCCCCAGCAGTGCTTCGCGGGCCTGCTTGGCGTTGCGGTCGGCGTCGGTTTCGGGGACGAACCGGTCGTCGCCGAAGAACAGGTGCACGCACCCCCAATCGATCCGCCCCGCATGCTCGCCGAGGCGGTGCAGCAGCGCAATACCGTTGCCGCCGCCGGTCAGCACGATCAGCGCCCGGCCGCGCGCGGCGATGGCCGACTCGATCGCGTCGGCGAGTAGATCGCCCGCGGCGAGCACCAATTCCTGCGAGTCGGCGTAGGTCTGCACGACGGTTGTCGTAGGTGTCACTGGTACTCCACTCTTTCGATACCGCGCAGCGCGGCGCCGTAGATGACGTCTTGGTCCAGCCTGCGCAGATCCTCGGCCAGACACTCGGCCGTGTCGCGGCGCGGCAGCGGGAGCAGCGCATCGGGTCTGCCGGTGCGGCTCAAGGTGGCGATCACACCGTCCTGGGGTCGGCTCAGGGTCACGGTCTCGCTGTCGCGCGCCAACTCGATCTTCAGCTCACCGACGGCGCGGCGCACCGGTCCGTCGATGCGGCTGGCCAGCCAGCCGGCCAGGATGTCCAGTGCCGGTTCGGTCGACAGCCCGGACACCAGCGCCGAGTTGATCGGCTCGTAGGGCGGCTGATCCAGCGCGGAGGCCAGCAGCGCCCGCCAGTAGGTGATCCGGCTCCAGGACAGGTCGGTGTCGCCGGCGCGGTAGCCGTCGAGGCGGCTCCGGATCGCCGACAGCGGGTCGGGACTGTTGGTGGCGTCGGTGATTCGGCGCACCGCCAGCGCGCCCAACGGATCATCGGCCGGCGACGCCGGTGCCGCCTCGGGCCACCAGGCCACCACCGGAATGTCGGGCAACAGGAACGGCACCACGACCGCGTCGGCGTGCGCGGCCAATGCGCCACACAGCCTCAGCACCACCACCTCGCCGGCGCCGGCGTCGCCGAACATCCGCAACTGTGCGTCCAGGCGTCCCGGTGTGTCATCGGCCTCGCCCGTCAGCACCACGATGACCCGGCTGGGATGCTCCTGGCTGGCGATGTTGGCCGCGGCGATGGATTCGTCGAGCAGTGCGTCGGACTTGACGGCGATGATCAGGCTCAGGACCCGCCCGGTGGTCGCCGCGCCGACCTGCTCACGCAGCTGGTTGAGCTCCTTGTTGATGGCCGTGGTGGAGGTGTCGGGCAGCTCGACAATCATGGACGCCGCCATTCCCGGCCCGAGCGCTCCAGCATCTCGAACGACGAACGCGGCCCCCAACTTCCAGCCGCATACGGTTCGGGTTTGCCGTGCTCTGCCCAATTGTCGAGCACCGGATCGAGTATCTCCCAGGATAATTCGACTTCGGCGTTGACCGGGAACAGTGACGGCTCGCCCAGCAGCACATCCAGGATCAGACGCTCGTAGGCCTCCGGCGAGTCCTCGGAGAACGCCGAGCCATAGGAGAAGTCCATGTTGACGTCACGAACCTCCATCAGGTGGCCCGGCACCTTGGATCCGAACCGCAGCGTTATCCCCTCGTCGGGCTGCACCCGGATCACCAAGGCGTTCTTGCCGAGCTCGTCGGTCATGGTGGCATCGAACGGTAGGTGCGGGGCCCGTTTGAACACCAGCGCGATCTCGGTGACCCGCCGCCCCAGCCGCTTACCGCTGCGCAGGTAGAACGGCACACCGGCCCAACGCCGCGTGTCGACCTCCAACGTGATGGCCGCATACGTCTCGGTTCGCGAGTCGTGCGCGAAGCCCTCCTCCTCGAGCAGCCCGACGACGTGCTCGCTGCCCTGCCAGCCTGCGGCGTACTGGCCGCGTGAAGTGGTCTGGTCCAGGGGCTGCGCCAGACGGGTGGCGGAGAGCACCTTGATCTTCTCGGTCTGCAACTCGGCGGGGGAGAAGCTGACCGGCTCCTCCATCGCGGTCAGGGCCAGCAACTGCAGCAGATGGTTCTGGATCACGTCGCGGGCGGCGCCGATGCCGTCGTAGTAGCCCGCCCGGCCGCCCAGGCCGATGTCCTCGGCCATGGTGATCTGCACGTGGTCGACGTAGTGGGCGTTCCAGATCGGGTCGAACAGCTGGTTGGCGAAGCGCAGCGCCAGGATGTTCTGCACCGTCTCCTTGCCCAGGTAGTGGTCGATCCGGAACACCGACTCCTCGGGAAAGACGCTGTTGACCACGCTGTTCAGCTCCCGGGCACTGGCCAGGTCGTGGCCGAACGGCTTCTCGATCACCACCCGGCTCCACCGCCCCTGCTGCGGGCGGGCCAACCCGGACGAGTGCAGCTTCTCGCACACCACCGGGAACGCATCCGGCGGAATCGACAGGTAGAAGGCGTGATTGCCGCCGGTCCCTCGTTCGGCGTCGAGCTGCTTGAGTGTTTCGGCCAGCTGGGCGAACGCCGCGTCGTCGTCGAACGTGCCGGTCACGAAGCGAAATCCGGCCGCCAGCCGGTCCCACACCGCCTGGCGGAACGGGGTTCGGGCGTGCTGCCTGACGGCCTGATAGACCACCTCGGCGAAGTCCTCGTCGGCCCAGTCGCGACGGGCGAACCCGACCAGGGCGAAGGTGGGCGGCAGCAGCCCCCGGTTGGCCAGGTCGTAGATCGCCGGCATCAACTTGCGCCGTGCGAGGTCACCGGTGACCCCGAAGATCACCACCCCGCACGGACCGGCGATGCGGGGCAGGCGCTTATCGCGTTTGTCCCGCAACGGGTTCAGCCACGGCGCAGCGCCTGCACGGGTGGCTGAACCGCTCACTTGGAGGCTGCGTCTAGACGGGTCTGGGTGGCTTCGAGAAGTTCGTTCCAGGAGGCCTCGAACTTCGCGACACCCTCGGTCTCGAGGACTTCGAACACATCGGGGACATCGATGCCCACCGCGGAGAGCTGATCGAAGATCTGCTGCGCGGCCGGACCGGTGCCGCTGATGGTGTCGCCGCGGATCTCACCGTGATCGGCGACCGCTTCAATCGTCTTCTCCGGCAGGGTGTTGACGGTGTGCGGTCCCACCAGCTCGGTGACGTAGAGGGTGTCGGGGTAGTCCGGGTTCTTGACCCCGGTCGACGCCCACAGCGGCCGCTGCACCCGGGCGCCGTCGGCGGCCAGTGCGGCGTACCGCTCACCGCCGAAGACCTCCTCGTAGGCGGCGTAGGCCAGCCGGGCGTTGGCCACGCCGGCCTTGCCGCGCAGGGCCAGGGCGGCCTCGGAGCCGATCTTCTCGAGCCGGTCGTCGATCTCGGTGTCGACGCGGGAGACGAAGAACGACGCCACCGAGTGCAGCTTCGACAGGTCGTGGCCGCCGGACTTGGCGGCTTCCAGGCCGGCCAGGTAGGCGTCCATCACCTCGCGGTGCCGCTCGACGGAGAAGATCAGCGTGACGTTGACCGAAATCCCTTCGGCCAGCACGGCGGTGATCGCCGGAAGGCCCGCCTTGGTGGCCGGAATCTTGATGAACAGGTTCGGCCGGTCGACGATCTTCCACAGTTCGATGGCCTGCAGGATGGTCTTGTCGGTGTCGTGCGCCAGGCGCGGGTCGACCTCGATCGAGACCCGGCCGTCGATGCCGTCAGAGGCATCCCAGGCCGACCGCAGCACGTCGCACGCGTTGCGGACGTCGTCGGTGGTCGCGGTGCGGATGACGGCTTCCACATCGGCGCCGCGTGCCACCAGCTCGCCGAGCTGGTCGTCGTAGGCGTGGCCGTGCTGCAGTGCGTTGCCGAAGATGGTCGGGTTCGTCGTCACGCCGACGACGCTGCGGGTCTCGGTGAGCTCCTTGAGGTTGCCCGAGGTCAACCGGTCGCGGGACAGGTCGTCCAGCCACACCGAGACACCGGCCGCGCTGAGCGCGGCGAGATTGGGGTTCTGAGTCGTTGACGTCATGGGTCCTTCTCCTCGCTGAAGTCGGCTCGTCAGTTGTCCAACGTGCGTTCCGCGGCCGCGACAACGGCCTCGGGGGTGAACCCGAATTCCCGGAACAGCGTCTTGTAGTCCGCGGATGCCCCGAAATGCTCGATCGAAACGATCTGCCCGGTGTCACCCACCAGCTTATGCCAGCACTGGGCGATGCCGGCTTCGACGGCGACCCGGGCCGATACGGTCGGCGGCAGCACCGCATCGCGGTACTCGACCGGCTGCGCCTCGAACCATTCCATGCAGGGCATCGACACCACTCGGGCTTTGATGTCCTTGTCCGCCAACAGCTTCTGTGCTGCCAGGGCCAGCTGAACCTCGGAGCCGGTGGCGATCAGCACCACGTCGGGGTCACCGCCGGCGGCGTCGCTGAGCACGTAGGCGCCGCGGGCCACACCGTCGGCGTCGGTACCGGCCAGCACCGGCAGGTTCTGCCGGGTCAGGATCAGACCGACCGGGCCGCTGTCGGCGCCGCGAGCCAGCACGGTGCGCCAGGCGTAGGCGGTCTCGTTGGCGTCCGCCGGACGCACCACCGACAGCCGCGGGATCGCCCGCAGCGCGGCCAGGTGCTCGATGGGCTGATGGGTCGGGCCGTCCTCGCCCAGGCCGATCGAGTCGTGGGTCCACACGTAGATCGGGTCGATGTCCATCAGCGCCGCCAACCGGACCGCCGGCCGCATGTAGTCGGAGAACTGCAGGAACGTCCCCCCGTAGGCGCGGGTGGGCCCGTGCAGCACGATGCCGGACAGGATCGCGCCCATAGCGTGTTCGCGGATGCCGAAGTGCAGCGTGCGGCCGTACGGGTTCGCGGTGTACTCGCCGGTCGAGATCGATGCCGGCCCGAACGAGTCGACGCCGTCCATCGTGGTGTTGTTGCTGCCGGCCAGGTCCGCTGAACCGCCCCACAGTTCGGGAAGCTTCGGGCCCACGGCGGAGAGCACCTTGCCGGAGGCGGCGCGGGTGGCGACGTCTTTGGAGCCGGGCTCCCAGTACGGCAGGTCGGCGTCCCAGCCGTCCGGCAGTTCACCGGCCAGCAGCCGGTCCAGCAGCGTCTTGCGCTCTGGCTCGCGGGCGGCCCAGGCCTCGTAGTCGGCCTGCCAGGCCTCGCGGGCCTCCTTGCCGCGGGCCACCAACGACCGGGTGTGGGTGATGACGTCCTCGCGGACCTCGAAGCTCTTGTCCGGGTCGAATCCGAGCGCGGACTTGGTGGCCGCCACCTCGTCGGCGCCCAGCGCCGAGCCGTGGATCCCACCGGTGTTCATCTTGGTCGGGGCCGGGTAACCGATGATCGTGCGCACCGAGATGAATGACGGCTGGTCGGTGACGGCCTTGGCCTTGGCGATCGCGTCTTCGATGGCGGTGATGTTCTCTCCGCCCTCGATCTCCTGGACGTGCCAGCCGTAGGACCGGTAGCGGGCCGCGGTGTCCTCGCACAGTGCGATCGCGGTGTCGTCCTCGATCGAGATCTTGTTGTGGTCGTAGAACACGATCAGGTTGCCGAGCTGCTGTACGGCTGCCAGCGACGAGGCCTCGCTGGTCACGCCCTCCTCGATGTCGCCGTCGGAGGCGATCACGTAGATGTAGTGGTCGAACGGGCTGGTGCCGGGGGCGGCGTCGGGGTCGAACAGGCCGCGCTCGTAGCGGGCGGCCATCGCCATCCCGACCGAGGAGGCCAGGCCCTGCCCCAGCGGGCCGGTGGTGATCTCCACGCCCTTGGTGTGCCCGAATTCCGGGTGCCCCGGGGTCTTCGCCCCCCAGGTGCGCAACGCCTCGATGTCGGCCAGCTCCAGGCCGAAGCCGCCCAGGTAGAGCTGGATGTAGAGCGTCAGGCACGAGTGCCCGGGCGAGAGTACGAAGCGGTCGCGGCCCAACCACGCGGTGTCGGACGGGTCGTGGCGCATCACCCGCTGGAACAGCGTGTACGCCAGGGGAGCGAGGCTCATCGCGGTGCCGGGGTGGCCGTTGCCGACCTTTTGGACCGCATCGGCGGCCAGCACCCGGGCGGTGTCGACGGCGACGGTGTCGATGTCAGACCAGTCACCGGGGTGGTGCGGGCGGGTGAGGTTGGCGATCTCTGCAGCAGTGGTCACGAACGTGAAGTCCTCTTCGAGATATGTTTAGACAGGTCGGGTTGGCTGTCAGCCTAGTGGGGGCGCGCGGTGCGTTCGGGACGGGTCGCGGTGTGGATTACCCATGAATCGACCCTGCGATTCGGTCGGACCGGCTGCGCGGTCTACCATCGTCCGTAGTAGACGCTGGACGTCGCTGCTGTCATCCAAGGAGTCATCACGTGAGTATTCGCGAGCGCGTCGCGCCGCGCCGAATACGCGCAATGCGGTCCACGTTGTTGGCGTACCTGTCGTTGACCAAACCGCGAATCATCGAGTTGCTGCTGGTCACAACGATTCCGGCGATGCTGCTGGCCGATCGCGGCACGGTGAATCCGCTGCTGATCTTCAACACCCTGATCGGCGGAATGCTGGCCGCCGCCGGCGCCCACGCACTGAACTGCGTCGTCGACGCGGACATCGACAAAGTGATGAAGCGCACTGCGCGCCGGCCGCTGGCCCGCGATGCGGTGCCGACCCGCAACGCACTGATCTTCGGCCTGGTGCTCGGCGCGATCTCGTTCCTGTGGCTGTGGCGCACCACCAACCTCATGTCGGGCCTGCTGGCGATGGCCACCATCGCGTTCTACGTGCTGGTCTACTCGATGATGCTCAAGCGGCGCACCTCGCAGAACGTGGTGTGGGGCGGGGCAGCCGGCTGCATGCCGGTGGTGATCGGCTGGTCGGCGGTGACGGGCACGGTCGGCTGGCAGGCGCTGGTGATGTTCCTGGTCATCTTCTTCTGGACACCGCCGCACACCTGGGCGCTGGCGATGCGTTACAAGGACGACTACGCAGCCGCGGGGGTGCCGATGCTGCCGGTGGTCGCCAGCGAGCGTGTGGTCACCCACCGCATCGTGGTCTACACCTGGGCGACGGTGATCGCGACTCTGGCCCTGGTGCCGGCCGCCGGATGGTTGTACGCCGCGGTGGCGTCCCTGGCCGGCGCGTGGTTCCTGATCATGGCCCACCAGCTCTATGCCGGGGTACGCCGCGGCGAGCCGGTCAAGCCGCTGAAGCTGTTCCTGCAGTCGAACAACTACCTGGCGGTGGTGTTCTGCGCGCTGGCGGTGGACTCGGCCATCGGCCTGCCGACGCTGTTCTAGGCCCGGTTCTGGGACCCGTCGTTCCACTCCAACCGGGTTGCGCGACCCTCGCTTAGCGCTGCGGCGATCCGCAGCCTTTCGGGGACGGCGGAGACACCGTTCTCCTCGGCCACCTCGCGCACCGCGGCGTCGGCCGGTACCTCCCCGGCTCGACGATGAGCTGCGGAATCGGCATACCCGCGATGCTGCCGGCAGGGCCGGTGGACTTGTGTCGGGCGCCACACCGATATGGCGGGCGAACAGGCTTGCGCTGACGGCGGCGGTGGTATTGAATCGTCGATAATGAAAATCATGTTCAACACGTCGGGTATGCCCCTGCGGGGTCTGCCGTGACTCTGGCCGGCGCCTGGATGGCGTCGCCGCCGGAGGTGCATTCGGCGTTGTTGAGCTCCGGAGGGGGCCCGGGCCCGCTGCTGGCGTCCGCCGCGGCGTGGTCGAAGCTCGGCGCCGAGTACACGGCCGCAGCTGACGAGCTGATGTCGATCCTGGGGGCCGTGCAGGCCGGGGCGTGGCAGGGGCCGAGCGCCGAATCCTATGTGGCCGCCCATGCTCCCTACCTGACGTGGCTGACCCGGGCCGGCACGGACAGCGTGACGGCGGCAGCGCAGTGCGACACGGCGGCCGGGGCGTATGTGAGTGCGTTGGCGGCGATGCCGACGTTGCCGGAGTTGGCGGCCAATCATGCGGTGCATGCGGTGTTGGTGGATGTGGGTGCAGGCGGCGACGACGATGGCGACTTATGAGGGGGTTGCGGGTTCGGCGGTGGCCTCGGCCCCGCACACCGGCCCCGCCCCGCAGATCGTCGAGACGCCCGGCCACGACCACGATCACGAGCACGGCGGCGAGGCCAGCGAATGGGACGAACTCGTCGCGCAGTGGTTGCGCTCGCTGACCGGCGGGCGGGTGGTCTGGGACCCGACGGAGGGCACCGTCAACGGCATCCCCTACGACTCGTACACCAATCCGGGCGACCTGATCTATTGGGTGGTGCGGGCGCTCGAGTTCAGCCAGGATTTCCAGCACTTCGGCAACCAGCTGCTGACCAACCCGGGTGCCGCCTTCCAATATCTGGTTCAGCTCGCGATCTTCGACTGGCCCACCCACATCGCCGAGATCGCCACCTGGCTGGGCCAGTCCCCGCAGCTGGTGGCGCTGGCGTTGGGAGCGGCGCTGGCGCCGGCCGGATCGTTGGCCGGGCTGGCGGGTCTGGGGGGACTGGCCGCACCGCAAGCGCCGATCCTTGCGCCGCCGGCCGGCCTCGTCCCGCATGCGCTGCCGGCATTGGGGACCGCCCCGCCCGCAACGGTCGTCTCCGGATCGGTCCCCGCGTCGGCGCCGGCGCCGCCCGCACCGGCGAGCGCGGCAGCCGGCCCCGCTCCGGCGGCTGCTGCCCCACCGGCGGCGGCCGGGGCGACATTCGTTCCGCCGTACCTGATCGGCGGACCCGGCATCGGTTCGGGCACCGGAATGGCGGCGGCCGCCCGCGCGGCGCGCAAGGCACCCGAGCCGGACAGCGCCGCGGCGGCGGCAGCCGCCCGCGAAGCCACTCGCGAGCAGAGGCGGGCGCAGCGCCGCCGCCGTGCCGCCAAGCATGAGCACGCCGACGAGTTCATGAAGATGGGCGTGGGGGTCGATCCGGACTGGCAGGTGCCGGACGACGTGGCGGTGCTGGCTGCCGACCGGGGCGCCGGCCCGTTGGGGTTCTCCGGCAGCACGCGCAAGACGCAGGTCGCCGCGACCGGGCTGGCCCGCCTGACCGGTAGTGCGTTCGGAAGCGGGCCGAAGGAGCCGATGGTGCCGGGCAGTTGGGGAGCTGACTAACCCGACTCCCGATAAAGTTCGGACTATCGAACTTTTGAGTTCCTTGTTCTAAACTATTTTTTTGTGCCAGGTGTCTGGATGGGCTCGCCGCCGGAGGTGCATTCGGCGTTGCTGGCTGCTGGGCCCGGCCCGGGGCCACTGCTGGCGGCGGCGGGGGCGTGGTCGTCATTGAGTGGTGAGTACGCGGCGGTGGCACAGGAACTGGCGGCCGTGATCGGAGCGGTCGCCTCGGGACAATGGCGCGGTCCGGCCGCCGATTCGTATGCGGCCGCGCACGGACCATATCTGGGGTGGTTGGCGACGGCGCAGGCCGACAGCGCCGCAGCCGCGGCGCAGTGTGAGGTGGCGGCCGGGGCGTATGTGAGTGCGTTGGCGGCGATGCCGACGTTGCCGGAGTTGGCGGCCAATCATGCGGTGCATGCGGTGTTGGTGGCGACGAATTTTTTTGGGATCAATACGGTTCCGATTGCGGTCAATGAGGCCGACTATGCGCGGATGTGGGTGCAGGCGGCGACGACGATGGCGACTTATGAGGGGGTTGCGGGTTCGGCGGTGGCCTCGGCCCCGCACACCGGCCCCGCCCCACAGATCGTGGCAGGTCAGGGCCAGTCGACCAATTGGCTTCAAGACTTCTTGAACAAGATGGGCATCTCCGACGGTCTGGTGGCCCACGACCCGAGGGGCGGCAGCCCGCTGGACCTGGCGATCGCGCAGTTGCTCAAGAACGTCGGGATCAACTGGGATCCGACCGGCGGGACCCTCAACGGCCACATGTACGACTACTACGCGAACGCCAGTGAGCCGATCTGGTACCTCGCCCGTGCGCTGGAACTGCTGGAGAACTTCCAATTCTCCGGCGCCCAGAATCCGACGGCGGCCATCCAATACATGCTTGCCGTCGCGTTGTTCGACTGGCCGACCCACGTGGCGCAGTTGGCCACCAGCCTGAGCCAGTCGGCCCCGCTGCTGGTAGCCGCCGCCGGCGCGGTGGCGGCACCCGCCGGCGCGTTGGGCGGGCTCGGAGGCCTGGCGGGACTGGCAGCACCGCCCGAACTCGCGATCGCGGCGGCGCCCGTGCACCCCGTGGCACCGGCTGTGCCAACGGTCGTCAGCAGCGCCCCCGGTGTCCCTGCCGGGGGGGTGCCCGCGGGGTCGCCGCCGGCCGCGGCGCCCGGCCCGCCGGCTGCGCCGCCTCCGGCGCCGGCCCCGCCACCGGCCGGTGTTCAGGCATTCGCCTATCCCTACGTGGTCGGCGGTGGGCCGGGGTGCACCCCCCGGGTCGGCACCGGCTCCGGAATGGGCGCGGCAGCGAGCGCGAAGAAGAAGGCGCCGGAGCCGGATGCCGCCGCGGTGGCCGAGCAGGCGGCGACGCGCTCGGCGGCCCGCCGTCGGCGCCGGGCGGCCCGGCACGAGCACGAGGTGATCCACGAGGTGATCAAGGTCGGGGCCGAGGCATCGGATCACGGGGCGGGGGAGCTGGGCTTCGCCGGAAGCAACGCCAAGCCTTATGTGGCGGCGGTGGGGCTGACCCGGCTGGCAGGCACGCTCGACGGCGCAACCCGTATACCGCTGCTGCCGGAGACCTGGCGCGGTGCCGGTTCGGGAGAAAACCCCTAGGGCACCAACACGATCGAGCCGGTCGTCTTGCGGGCCTGCAGATCCCGGTGGGCCTCGGCCGCTTCGGCCAGCTGGTAGCGGCGGCTCACCGTCACCTCGATCGAGCCGCCCGCGATCGCATCGAACAGCTCGCCCGCACGCCACGAGAATTCCTGCGCGGTCCGGGTGAAATGCGCCAGGTTGGGCCGCGTCAGGTAGACCGAACCCGCGGCGTTGAGGCGTTGCGGGTCCAGCGGCGGCACCGGCCCGCTGGCCGCGCCGAACAAAGCCAGCGTTCCCCGCACGGCGAGGCTGGCCAGGCTCGCGTCGAACGTCGCCGCGCCAACCCCGTCGTACACCGCGACCACCCCGTCCCCGGTCAGCTCCCGGATGCGCGCACCGAACGCGACCGCGTCTTCCTTGCGCACACCGGGATACTCCAGCACCTCGACGGCCCCGGCCCGCCGGGACAGTTCGGCCTTCGCCGGGGTCGATGCCGTGGTGATCACCCGAGCGCCAAGTGCGGTGGCCCACTGCGTCAGGATCAGCCCGACGCCGCCGGCCCCGGCGTGCAGCAGGACCGTGTCGCTGGATTGCACCGGATACACCGACTTGATCAGGTAATGCGCCGTCATGCCCTTGAGCAGGGCGGCCGCCGCCACCGCGGAGTCAATGCCGGCGGGGATCGAGGCCACCAGGGACGCTGGTGCGGTGCAGTATTGCGCGTAGGCGCCGGTCGCAGCCGCGGTCACCACACGGTCGCCCACGCCCAATCCCGTCACCTCTGCGCCGACCTCGGCGACCGTGCCCGCGACTTCGTTGCCGACCACGAACGGCAGCTCCGCCGGGTAGATCCCGGACCGGAAATAGGTGTCGATGAAGTTGACGCCGACCGCTTCGGCCCGGATCACCACCTCGCCGGGTGCGGCAGTGGGCTGTGGGCGGTCGACATAGGTCAAGACTTCGGGTCCGCCGGTCGCGGCGACTTCCACGGCATACATGGTGACTATCATCTCCGAACGTGAGGTCTGCATGAAGCTGGCCCGGCCCGACATCTTTCACCCGCGCATCGTGCTGGCGGGGGATTCGCTGTCGGCGGGTGAAACCGCCGGTCGCGTCGATGATGCGGGTCTGATCGATGCGCTGCGGCATCGCGGCCTGCAGGCGCGCTCGCTGTCCTGGGATGACCCGGACGTCCTGGCTGCGGATCTGGTGATTCTGCGGGCGGCCCACGACGACGTGACGCGCAGTGCCGGATTTCTGGCGTGGACGCAGCGGGTTCCCAATCTGCTGAACCACCCCGACGTGGTGGCCTGGAACGTCGACGAACGCTATCTGCGCGACCTCGAGTACGCGGGTGTGCCGACGGTATCGGGGCCGGCGAGCGACGACTCGGTCGCGCTGGTCTTTTTCGGTGGCGGGCAATCCCACGCGTTCCGGATGGCAGCTGAGGGGTCCGTGGTCGACCCCGATTTCGAAATCTGGGACCTGGGCCGCTCGGCACTGCGGGCGGCCGCTGAGCGACTGAGCATCCGGATCGACGAACTGTTGTACGCCCGAGCCGACGTGGTCGGGCCGGCCGATGATGCGCGCCTGGTGAGCCTGGATCTCATTGCGCCACGGCTGGGTTGGCGCCGTTTGAGTGCCGGCGACCGCGACGACGCGCAACGGCGATTCGCGCGGGCGGTGGAGGCGGCGCTAGACCGGCTCGGGCTGGGCCCGCTCTCGCAGCGACGCCCATAGCGCTGCGGTCGCGGCGGTGACCAGCGCCGCACCCGCGACATGCAGGGTGACCAGCACCGCGGGCACCCCGGTGAAGTACTGCACGACACCGATCAACCCCTGCGCGAAGGTCAAGACGACCACCACCGTCAGCCGGCGGATCACCGGCTTGGCCGCCTGCACCGCGGCCAGCCCGAAGCTCAGTCCCACCAGCATCCCGAGGAAGCCGATCAACAGGGCCTCGTGCACGTGGGCCAGCGCGGACACCTCGACCTTGAGCCGGGCCACCGTCCGGGTGGCGCTCTTGTCCCCGGCGTGCGGGCCGGCTGCGGTCACCAGTGTGCCGGTCACCAGTACCGCGGCCAACGTGGCGGCACAGAGCGCGGTCAACCGGCGCAAGGGCGCCGGAACGCGGTGGCGTACCACCGCGGCGGCCTCGTCGGGCTCGCCGACCTTCACGTAGAGCAGGACCGCGAGCCAGACCATCAGCATCGACACCAGCAGGTGTACGGCGACCGTCCACCACGCCAGTCCGGTGCGCACCGTGATGCCGCCGATCACCGCCTGCAGCACCGTGGAGGCCGGCATCAGCCAGGCGTAGGTCAGAACCTCGGTGCGCCGCCGCGCCCGAATCACCGCAAGCACCGCCAGCGCCGAGGTGATGACCACCGCGAAGGTCACCATCCGGTTGCCGAACTCGATGGCCTGGTGGATCCGGGGCACCTCCGAGACCGCCACCGGGACGTAGCTGCCCGGGAAGCACTGCGGCCAGGTCGGGCAGCCCAGCCCCGAAGCCGTCACCCGGACTATCGCGCCGGTGACGGCGATGAACCCCTGGGTGAACACGACCGCGGCGGCCAGCAGGCGCTGGGCGCGCACGCTCGGGTCGGGCAGCAGATCTACCAGGCGCATCAGGAACCGTCCCACGCGCCTGATCGTAGAGGATGGCTAACTACAAGCCGTAGTAGGCAGGATCGGGTAGGCACGTCAGCTGAAGCGGAACCAGCGCACCGCACCGAATCCGGCCACCACGCCCCACACCGTCAGCACCGCCAAGCCGAACCAGTCGACCGAGAAGGCCAGCGCTTGGGCCAGCGATTCGGTCAACGCCCCCGACGGTGTCAGCCGGGCCAGCCAGCGGGCCGCGCCGGGCACCAACTCGTTCTCCACCGTCAGTGCGGAGAAACCGCCGAACACAAACCACAGCAGGTTGGCGACGGCCAGCACGATCTCGGCGCGCAGGCTGCCGCCGAGCAGCAGGCCCAGCGCCGCGAAACAGGCCGTGCCCAGCGCGATCACCAGCGCACCCAGGACCAGCCCGGCCACCGAGGGCCGCCAGCCCAGGGCGACACCGATCGCCCCGAGCAGCATCGACTGCAGCACCACCACGGTCGCCACCGACAGTGACTTGCCGGTAATCACACCCCAGACCGGCAGTGCGGTGGCGCCCAGACGTTTCAGCGCTCCGTAGCGACGGTCGAACGCCACCGCGATGGCCTGACCGGTGAACGCCGTGGCGATCACGGCCAGGGACATGATCACCGGCAGCAGCGTGGTGGCACGCGCGGCGGTTTCGTCGCCGAACGGCCCCAACGGCAGCACCGACAGTCCGATCAGCAGGGTGATCGGGATGAACATCGTCAGCAGCAGTTGCTCGCCGTTGCGCAGCAGCAGCGTCAGCTCCAGCCGGTACTGCGCCGCCAGCATGGCCGGAACACTGCTGGGCCGCGGGTCGGCGGTGAAGGTGCCGGGCGGAAACGACTGGTCCGGGGTGGTCATGCGCGCAGCTCCCGTCCGGTCAGCTCCAAGAACACGTCCTCCAGGCTGCGCTGCTCCACGCGCAGCTGGGTGGCCAGCACATCGAGCTGGGCGCACCACGCCGTCACGGTCGCCAACACCTGCGGGTCCACGGTGCCTTCGACCAGGTACTCGCCGGGCAGCACCTCGCTGGCCCGATAGCCCTCCGGCAACGCGGCCAGCAGCAACGACAGCTCCAGCCGAGGGGGCGCGCTGAAGCGCACCTGGCCCTGGGCGCCGCTGCGGGTCAGCTCCGCGGGCGTGCCGGAGGCCACCACCGCGCCGTGGTCGATGATCAGCAGCCGGTCGGCCAGCTCCTCGGCCTCGCGCAGGTGGTGGGTGGTCAGCACCACGGTCACGCCGTCGCGGCGCAAGGCGTCGATCAGCTCCCACACCAGCAGCCGGGCGTGGGCGTCCATACCCGCCGTCGGTTCGTCGAGGAACACCAGCTCGGGGCGGCCGACCAGCGCACAGGCCAGGGCGAGGCGCTGCTGCTGACCACCCGAGAGCCGCCGGTAGGTGGTGCGCGCGGCGTCGGTGAGGCCCAGGGTGTCCAACAGCCACTGCGGGTCCAGCGGGTTCGCCGAATAGGACGCCACCAGCTTGAGCATCTCCCCGGCGCGGGCCGCCGGATAGCCGCCGCCGCCCTGCAGCATCACCCCGATGCGTTCCCGCAGCCGGTCGTTGTCGGCGATCGGATCCAGGCCGAGCACTTCGATGGTGCCGGCATCCGGGCGCACGAAGCCCTCGCACATCTCGACCGTGGTCGTCTTGCCGGCCCCGTTCGGGCCGAGCAGCGCGAAGACCTCGGCGGCGTGCACTTCGAGATCGAGATCGGCGACCGCGGTAGTCGCTCCATAGGACTTGCGGACTCCGCGCAACCGCACCGCGACAGCTGAGCTCACGGGGACTCAGCGTAAGCGTCGTCAGCCGGGCGGGCGCCAGCGGTGGGGTCCGGCGCCGGAGTCTGGGCCGGTGCGCCGGGCTCATGCGGCGGTTCCAGCTTCGGCTCTCCTTCGTCGGGCCTCGCTGAACCGCTCTGCTGGTGCGGCAGCTTGCGCCACGGCAGATGGCGGTGGGTCAGCATGATCAAAACCAGTACGACGACGCCGCTGGCCAGGGTGGCGTCCACGATCTGGAACAGGGCGAAACGGTCGCCGTTGGCGGTCGGGCCGAAGATGCCCACCACCAGCGTCACCGCGATCACCGCGATCCGGAAGCTCGGGCGGGTCGCCCAGGCGGCCAGCGGGATGATCGCCCACAGCAGGTACCACGGCTGAACCACCGGGAACAGCAGGACGGTGATGCCCAGCGCCACGCCGAGCCCGCCGACCGGATGCAGTCGCCCTTGGAACACCACCAACAACAGCCAGACCACCATCACCGCGATGATCAGTACGCCGATGCCACGGGTCAGCGACAGCACCGCGGTGGTGTGGTCGCCCAGGCCGAGCAGGATCCCCACCTGGCCGGTGCCGAGTGCCACCAGGGTCGGGGGCGACATCCAGCTGCGCACCACGTTGGCGGTGCCGAGGGTGAAGACCCAACCGAACCCCAGCCCACTGGCCCAGCCGATCAGCCCCGTCACCGCCGCCGCCAGCGCGCTCATTCCGGTCCCGGCGAGCAGGAACGCCCGCAGATCGCCGCCCATGCGCCAGCCGAGAGCCATCGTGACGAATCCGAGCGCCAGCAACGACGGCAGTTTGACCTGCGAAGACAGCGTGATCAGCACCGCGCCGGTGAGTAGTGCGACCAGCGGCGCCCACTCCGGCCAGCTCGGGCGCCGGCGCAGCTCGGGCAGCAGCGGCTTGGCCGCGGAGATCCCGCGCAGGGCGAACTCGGTGCCGGTCAACATCAGGCCGAGCATCAGTGCCTCGTTGTGGATGCCGGCGACCAGATGCATCAGCAGCAGCGGGTTGGCCGCACCCAGCCACAGGGCGCTGACCTCCGCCACCCCGCAGCGAGCCGCCAGCCGCGGCACCGCCCAGACGATCAACCCGACACCGATCAGCACCCCGACCCGGTGACACAACACCGCGGTCACGATGTTCTCACCGGTCAACGCCGATATTCCGCGGCCGATCCACAAGAACAGCGGCCCGTAGGGCGCCGGCGTCTCCCGCCACAGGCTGGGCACTGACAGGGTGAACACATGGTCCAAACCCAGCGCGGGTGCCGGACCCACCCGATAGGGGTCCTGGCCGAGTCTGGAGATCTGGCTCTGCGCCAGGTAGGAGTACACGTCCTTGCTGTACATCGGCGGGGCGACCAGCAGCGGCAGCATCCACAGCAGCAGGGTGCGGTCAAGCTGGCTGCGCGACATTTGACGGTTTCCCAGAGCGAAGCGGCCGAGCATCAGCCACGCCAGGGTCATCATCACCGCCCCGGTGGTGGTCATGGTCAACGCCACCGTCTGCAGCCGTGACGGCAGGTTCAGCAGCCGTACTCCGAACGTGGGGTCCTGCACCACCGGCCGTGCACCCGCCCCAAGTGCACCGATCCCCATCAGCACGGTGCCGGCCGCGCCAAACAGGCGGGTCCGCCGCAGCGCGACCAGTTCGGTGTGGTTGAGCGGGGAGCCCACGGTGCGCTCGTCGCCGTGCAGATGCGCGATCGACGTGCTCAACGAGTGCCGCCGGGCTGCCATCCCTGCAGCGTAACGGCCGGTCCTGAAACCTTTGGGATGCACCGGCAGCAGCAGCTGTGATCAGCGCAACGTCCGATTTCGGCAGAACTGAGGTAACCCTTTCTAGACCAGGTCCCCGAATTGCGTCACACTGGTGTTGTGAAATTCGAGGATGAGGCGAAGGCCGCAACCGAAACCGCCGGGCAGCGCCCCGGCGGTGTGGTTCTGCCGGACCCTTCGCCGGCGGCTGACCTCGCCGGCAGCCACGAATCACCCGAAGGCCGCACTCGCCACGCGGTGGTGCGGCTGCTGATGGAGTCCGGATCGATCACCGCCGGCGAGATCGGAACCCGGCTGGGGCTGTCGGCCGCCGGGGTACGGCGCCACCTGGATGCCCTGATCGAGATGGGCGACGCCGAGGCGCATGCGGCGGCCGCCTGGCAGCAGGTTGGCCGCGGGCGGCCGGCGAAGCGGTTCCAGCTCACCGAGGCGGGTCGCGGCAAGCTCGGGCACCGCTATGACGACCTCGCGGTGGCCGCGATGCGCCAGTTGCGCGAGATCGGCGGCGAGGACGCGGTGGTGGCGTTCGCGCGGAAGCGCATCGACGCCATCTTGTCCAACGTCGCCGACACGGTCACCGGCAGCGATGTCGGCGCCGACGCGGATGTCGAGGCGACCGCCGAACGGATCGCCGCGGCGCTGACCGATGCCGGGTACGCCGCGACCACCGCCCTGGTGGACGGCGGTGTTCCGGGGGTGCAGATTCTGCAGCACCACTGCCCGGTGGCCAATGTCGCCAAGGAGTTCCCCGAGTTGTGCCAGGCCGAGCGGCAAGCGATGGCCGAAGTGCTCGGCACTCACGTACAGCGGTTGGCGACCATCGCCGACGGCGGGTACGTGTGCACCACCCATGTACCGCTGACCAACAAAGCAAAGACGAGTAAGACCGGTAAGGCCAAGACAACTACCGCCAAGAAGCTTCACTAGCAGCACCGATAAACGTTCGGTGCACCGACTGCACCGAAGCCATGACGAGCATTGAAGGAGCGTCACCATGACACTCACTCCGGAGGTCACCGCCACAACGGCGGAGCTGAGCACCCAGGACGAGACCATCGCGTCGCTCGGCCGCTACGAATACGGTTGGGCCGACACCGATGCCGCGGGTGCGGCTGCCCAGCGTGGGCTGTCCGAGGCCGTGGTGCGCGACATCTCCGCGAAGAAGAGCGAGCCGGAGTGGATGCTCGAGGCCCGGTTGCGTGCCTACCGGACGTTCATGAAGAAGCCGATGCCCAACTGGGGCTCGGACCTGTCCGGCATCGACTTCGACAACATCAAGTACTTCGTCCGGTCCACCGAGAAGCAGGCTCAGACCTGGGAGGACCTGCCCGAGGACATCCGCAACACTTACGACCGGCTGGGCATCCCGGAGGCTGAGAAGCAGCGCTACATCGGCGGGGTCGCGGCCCAGTACGAGTCCGAGGTCGTCTACCACAAGATCCGCGAAGACCTTGAGGCGCAAGGGGTCATCTTCCTCGACACCGACACCGCGCTCAAGGAACACGAAGAATTGTTCCGGGAGAATTTCGCCACCGTCATCCCCGCCGGGGACAATAAATTCTCCGCGCTGAACACCGCCGTGTGGAGCGGCGGATCGTTCATCTACGTGCCCAAGGGTGTGCGTGTCGACATCCCGCTGCAGGCCTACTTCCGGATCAACACCGAGAACATGGGCCAGTTCGAGCGGACCCTGATCATCGTCGACGAAGACGCCTACGTGCACTACATCGAGGGCTGCACCGCGCCGGTGTACTCCTCGGACTCGCTGCACTCGGCGGTGGTGGAGATCATCGTCAAGCCCGGCGGCCGGTGCCGCTACACCACCATCCAGAACTGGTCGGTCAACGTCTACAACCTGGTCACCAAGCGGGCGCGGGCCGAAGAGGGCGCCACCATGGAATGGGTCGACGGCAACATCGGTTCCAAGGTCACCATGAAGTATCCGGCCGTGTGGATGACCGGCGAGCACGCCAAGGGTGAGGTGCTCTCGGTGGCGTTCGCCGGCGAGGATCAGCACCAGGACACCGGCGCCAAGATGCTGCACCTGGCGCCCAACACCTCGTCCAACATCGTCTCGAAGTCGGTGGCGCGCAGCGGCGGCCGGTCCTCCTATCGCGGCCTGGTGGAGATCCACAAGGGTGCGCACGGGTCGAAGTCGAGCGTGAAATGCGACGCGCTGCTGGTCGATGACGTCAGTCGCAGCGACACCTACCCCTACGTCGACATCCGCGAGGACGACGTCACCGTCGGCCACGAGGCCACCGTGTCCAAGGTCAGCGAGAACCAGCTTTTCTACCTGATGAGCCGGGGCATCACCGAGGACGAGGCGATGGCGATGGTGGTACGCGGCTTCGTCGAGCCCATCGCCAAGGAACTGCCGATGGAGTACGCGCTGGAGCTCAACAAGCTGATCCAGCTGCAGATGGAAGGTTCGGTGGGCTAGTGACGACCTCTGTTTCCGGCGCCAACCTCACCGAGGCAGCCGAAGGCGTCAACAAGGGCACCGCATTCACCTCGTTCGACGTGGAGGCCTTCGAGGTGCCGCACGGCCGCGACGAGGCGTGGCGATTCACCCCGCTGCGCCGGCTGCGCGGCCTGCACGACGGTTCGGCGGTCGCCGACGCGACCGCCATGATCGAGGTCGCAGCCCACGACGGCGTGCGGGCCGAGACCGTGCAACGCGGCGACGACCGGCTGGGCGCCGCGGGTGTGCCCGCCGACCGGGTCGCCGCCCAGGCCTTCTCGGCGTTTCGTGAGGCCACCGTGGTCACCGTGCCCAAGGACACCAGCGTCGAGGAACCCATCCAGATCACCGTGACCGGCCCGGGCGCGGGCTCGGTGTCCTACGGTCACCTGCAGGTGCGCGCTGAGGAACTGTCCCGCGCCACGGTCGTCATCGACGTCCGCGGCAGCGGAACGTACGCCGACAACGTCGAATTCGTCGTGGGTAACGCAGCGCAGCTGACGGTCGTGTGGATCGCCGACGCCGACGACGACTTGGTGCACGTCACCATGCACCACGCGGCACTGGGCAAGGACGCGGTGCTGCGCCACAGCGCGATCCAGCTGGGCGGCGAGTTGGTGCGGCTGACCGGGCGGGTCCGGTTCGACGGGCAGGGCGGTGACGCCGAGCTGCTCGGCCTGTACTTCGCCGACGACGGCCAACACCTGGAATCGCGTCTGCTGGTCGACCACAGCCAGCCCAACTGTCGCTCCAATGTGCTCTACAAGGGTGCGCTCCAGGGCGACCCGGACTCCGCACTTCCCGACGCTCACACCGTCTGGGTGGGGGATGTGTTGATCCGCGCGACGGGCGTCGGCACCGACACATTCGAGGTGAACCGCAACCTGGTGCTGGCCGACGGCGCCCGGGCGGACTCGATTCCCAACTTGGAGATCGAGACCGGCGAGATCGTCCAGGCCGGCCACGCCAGCGCGACCGGGCGATTCGACGACCTGCAGCTGTTCTATCTGCAGGCCCGCGGTATCCCGGAAGAGGCGGCCCGACGCCTGATCGTGCGGGGATTCTTCGGCGAGATCATCTCCAAGATCCCCGTGCCGTTCGTGCAGGAGCGCCTCACCGAGGCCGTCGAGCGTGAGCTCGCCGTCACCGAGAACCAGTAATCCCGAACGCAAAGACTTAAGGACGCGAATCAGCAATGAGCACTTTGGAAATCAAGGACCTGCACGTGAGTGTGTCGCCGGGCGGCGTCGGGGACGAGGCCGCCTCGGCGATCCCGATCCTGCACGGTGTCGACCTGACGGTGAAATCCGGTGAGACACACGCCCTGATGGGGCCGAACGGCTCGGGCAAGTCGACCCTGTCGTACGCCATCGCCGGCCACCCCAAGTACACCGTGACGTCCGGGTCGATCACCCTCGACGGCCAGGACGTACTGGAGATGACCGTGGACGAGCGTGCGCGGGCCGGTCTCTTCCTGGCGATGCAGTATCCGGTCGAGGTCCCCGGCGTATCGATGTCGAACTTCCTGCGCACCGCGGTCACCGCGATGCGCGGCGAAGCGCCGAAGCTGCGGGCCTGGATCAAGGAGCAGCGCGCGGCGTTCGCCGAGCTGGGTATCGACTCCGGGTTCGCCGACCGCAACGTCAACGAGGGCTTCTCCGGCGGTGAGAAGAAGCGTCACGAGATCCTGCAGCTCAGCATGCTCAAGCCCAAGATCGCGATCCTCGACGAGACCGACTCCGGTCTGGACGTCGACGCTCTGCGGGTGGTCAGCGAAGGGGTGAACCGCTACAAGGAGACCGAGAACGGCGGCGTCCTGCTGATCACGCACTACACCCGGATCCTGCGCTACATCCAGCCGCAGTTCGTGCACGTGTTCGCCGGCGGTCGGATCGTCGAGTCGGCCGGCCCGGAGCTCGCCGACGAGCTGGAAGAGAACGGTTACGAACGTTTCACCGCCGAGGCAGCAGCGGCGGAGGCCTGACGATGACGGTGTCGGTCAGTCGTCCGGTTGTACCGGACCTGGACGCGATTCGGGCGGATTTCCCGATCCTGAATCGCGTCATGCGCGGCGGAAGCCGGCTGGCCTACCTGGATTCCGGCGCCACTTCGCAGCGTCCGCTGCAGGTGCTCGATGCCGAGCGGGAGTTTCTGCTGAACTCCAACGGCGCGGTGCACCGCGGCGCGCACCAGCTGATGGAGGAGGCCACCGACGCCTACGAGGACGGCCGGTCGGCCATCGCGGGCTTCGTGGGCGCCGACCCAGATGAGTTGGTGTTCACCAAGAACGCCACCGAGTCGCTGAACCTGGTGTCGTATGCGCTCGGCGATGACCGCTTGGAGAACGCGGTCGGCCCGGGCGACGTCATCGTCACCACTGAGCTCGAGCATCACGCCAACCTGATTCCCTGGCAGGAGTTGGCCCGGCGCACCGGTGCGACCTTGCGCTGGTATGAGGTGACCGGCGACGGCCGCATCGACCTGGACTCGTTGAAACTCGATGAGCGGGTCAAAGTCGTTGCGTTCACCCATCACTCGAATGTGACCGGCGCGGTGGCACCGGTCGCCGAACTGGTGTCGCGGGCCGCGGCGGTGGGCGCGCTGACGGTGTTGGACGCCTGCCAATCCGTGCCGCACCAGCCGGTGGACCTGCATGGACTCGGTGTTGACTTCGCCGCGTTCTCGGGTCACAAGATGCTGGGCCCCAACGGGATCGGTGTGCTGTACGGCCGGCGCGAGCGGTTGGCGGCGCTGCCGCCGTTCCTCACCGGCGGGTCGATGATCGAGACCGTGACGATGGCGTCGAGCACCTATGCGCCGCCACCGCAGCGTTTCGAGGCCGGCACCCCGATGACATCGCAGGTGGTGGGGCTGGCAGCGGCCGCTCGCTACCTCGAGGCGATCGGGATGGACGTGGTCGAGGCCCATGAACGCGACCTGGTGGCCGCCGCACTCGACGGTCTGACCGACATCGCCGGGGTGCGCATTGTGGGGCCGACGACTATGACCGACCGGGGTTCACCGGTGGCGTTCGTCATCGATGGCGTGCATGCCCACGACGTGGGTCAGGTGCTCGACGACGACGGTGTCGCGGTGCGGGTCGGGCACCACTGCGCGATGCCGTTGCACCGCAAGTTCGATGTGGCGGCCACCGCCCGGGCGTCGTTCGCGATCTACAACACGCACGACGAGGTCGAGCGACTGCTGGCCGGAGTTCGCCGCGCCGTGAAATTCTTCGGCGGGGCGTGAGACATGCGGCTGGAGCAGTTCTACCAGGAAGTGATCCTCGATCACTACAAGCATCCGCAGCATCGCGGCCTGCGCGAGCCCTTCGGCGCCGAGGTGCACCACGTCAACCCCACCTGCGGCGACGAGCTGACGCTGCGAGTGGCGCTGTCGGTCGACGGCACGCAGGTCGACGACATCTCCTATGACGGCCAGGGCTGCTCGATCTCGCAGGCGGCGACCTCGGTGCTGGCCTCCGAGGTGATCGGATTGACTGTGCCGCAGGCCTTGTCGAAGTTCGACGCGTTCCACGAGATGATCTCGTCGCGGGGGACCGTCGAGGGCGACGAGGAGGTGCTCGGCGACGGTGTCGCGTTCGCCGGGGTGGCCAAGTACCCGGCGCGGGTCAAGTGCGCGCTGCTCGGCTGGATGGCGTTCAAGGACGCGCTGGCGCAGGCGCTCGCGAATACAGAAGAACACGCGCTGGCGTCCGTCAGTGTGACAACTCAGGAGATGAAGCAATGAGCGAAACCGCACCGGAGGAGTTGCTGGCCGAGGTCGAGGAGTCGATGCACGACGTGATCGACCCCGAGATCGGCATCAACGTCATGGACCTGGGTCTGGTGTACGACCTGTCGATTCGGCAGGACGAGGACGGTGCCGCCGCCGTGGTCAACATGACGCTGACTTCGCCGGCCTGCCCGCTGCAGGACATGATCGCCGAGCAGGTCGAGAACGCGACCGTGGGTGCCGGTCTGGTCAAGTCGCTCGACCTCACCTGGGTCTGGGAGCCGGCCTGGGGACCGGACAAGATCACCGACGAGGGCCGCGAGATGATGCGCGCCGTCGGCTTCACCGTCTGAGCCGAGCCGGCGGCATGTTCTGGCTGTGCAGGACATGCGGCGTTGAGCACGACGCGACGCCGGACGTCTGTGCGATCTGCGCGGACGACCGCCAATGGGTGCCGGCCGACGGTCAGCAGTGGGCCACGCTCGATGGGTTGGCCGCAGAGGGCGTCCGATCCACGGTCACCGTGCTGGAGCCCGGGCTGATCGGGATCGGCAGCGACCCGCCGCTGGGCATCGGCCAGCTGGGCAAGTTGGTGTGCACTGCGGATGGCAGTGTGCTGTGGGACCCGTCGGGGTTCGTCGACGACGCCGCGGTGGCCGCAGTGATCGAGCGCGGACCGGTGCTCGGCATCGTCGCCAGCCACCCGCACATGTTCGGCGCGCAGGTGGAGTGGAGCCACCGACTCGGCGGGGTACCGGTGTACGTCAACGCCGCGGATGCGCGGTGGGTGATGCGGCCGGACCCGGTGATCACGCATTGGACGGACGTCCTCGAGTTGGCCCCGACCCTGACCGTGGTCCGGGTGGGCGGGCATTTTCCCGGCAGCGCGGTGGCCTGCTGGGCCGACGGCGCTGATGGGCGCGGCGTGCTGCTCGTCGGTGACACCATCTTCCCCAATCCGGACCGACGGACGGTGGCCTTCTTGCGCAACTATCCGAATCGGATCCCGCTGTCTGGCACGGTCGTGCAACGGATGGCCGAGTCGCTGACCGAACTGCGCTTCGATCGCATCTACGGGCTGCACGCGAACACCATCGATGCCGACGCGGTGGCAGCGGTCCGGTTCTCCGCTGACCGCCATACCGCCTGGGTGCGCGGTGACCACGACGACCTGACCTGACTCTGCCGCGTTGCTTCAGTCGCCTGGGTAGGTGCCCGGGCCACCTGTTCAGGGCCTGCTTGCATATTCGCGGGACTTTGCGTGCAATCAGTCGACCAGAGGTAGACCTCCGCGGCGATAACAAGGACGAGACCAGGGGATTCGGCCGCTGTGGTTCGGCACCCTCGACTTGATTCGCCCATCTGCGTCTTAATGTCTCCCAAATGCGACTCAGCGTGTGTTAATTTACCGATTCGGCCTTGAGGAGGGATTGGCCCGGATGATTGGTCACCGTGCGCGGTTGGCGGGTTTGAGCGTGGCCCTGGGGGCGGTGCCGTTGCTGGTGGCGCCGTCGGCGCGGGCGGATCTGTTCGATGCGGATTGGTTTTCCGAGCTGGTTGCGCCCGTGGTGGCGCCGGTCGATCCCGGCGTGGCGGTGGCTGGGGTGGATTTGGCGGGATGGTTCGATCCGGGGCCGGCGGCCGGCGGTGTGGTCGATCCGGCGGCGCTGTTGGAGCAGTACCTCTACCTGCCGTTGCATGGGTTGATCTCGGACTGGATTCACAGTGATTTCGGCAGCCAGGTCAATGAGGCCATCAATGCTCCGTTTGTGTTGTTGACCGGGCGGGGTTTGATCGGTGATGGGGCCGATGGGACCGAGACGACCCCGAGCGGTGGTGCCGGGGGTTGGTTGTTCGGTGATGGCGGTGCGGGTTGGGACAGTGCCTATCCGGGTCTGGCCGGTGGCAATGGTGGCGACGCCGGGCTGTTCGGCAACGGTGGCGCCGGTGGCGATGGTGGTGCTAGTGGGGTTGGGACAGTCGGCGGTCACGGTGGTGCCGGTGGCTGGCTGATGGGTATCGGTGGCGCCGGCGGTAGCGGCGGTGCCGGCAGCGCCGGTGGTGCCGGCGGTTCCGGTGACGGCTGGCTGTTCGGAATCGGTGGTCATGGCGGGGTGGGCGGCAGCGGTGGCAATGGCGGAGACGGCGGTGACGCGCTGGGCCTGTTCGGCCGCGGCGGCGATGGTGGCAATGCCGGTGACGGCGACACCGCATGGGGTCTGCCGGCGTTGGGCGGGGCCGGTGGCGTTGGAGGCCCGATGGGAATCCATGGTGCGGCAGGACATTTCGGTACGTTGGACAGTGGACCGCCCACCAGTGGCGCGGGACTGACCACGTCGGGATCGTGGCTGACCGACAGCGACGGCAAGGTGGTGATCCTGCACGGGGTCAACCAGATGTACAAGATCGCGCCGTACGAGCCGGGCGCTGGCGGGTTCAATGACGAAGACGCGGCGTTCCTGGCAGCCAACGGCTTCAATGCGGTACGGGTGGGCGTCATCTGGGCTGGTGTCGAACCCCAGCCTGGGGTGATCAACTACGCCTACCTGGACTCGGTGAACGCGACGGTGCAGACATTGGCCCGCCACGGCATCGTCAGCATCATCGACATGCACCAGGACGACTACAGCAGCGTGTTCCGCGGCGAGGGTGCGCCCGAGTGGGCGACGCAGACCGGCGGGCTGCCCAACCCCGACATCGCATTCGGAATCAACTACGCACTGAATCCCGCGATGAACCGTGCCTGGGATGCGTTCTGGTGGAACGAGAAAGCCCCCGACGGCATCGGTCTGCAGAATCACTATGCGCTGATGTATCAACATGTGGCGAACTATTTCAAGGGCGATCCGAACGTGGCCGGCTACGAGATCATCAACGAGCCGTGGCAGGGCTCGACGTGGCTGTCGACGGTGCTGGGCAATCCGCATTTCGATCAGCAGATGATGACGCCCTTCTACAACCAGATCGCCTCAGCGATCCGTTCGGTCGATCCGACCGCACCGATCTACTTCGAACCCAACGTTCTGTTCAACGAGGGGATACCCACCCATCTCGGCGCGATCGACGACTCGCACGCCGTCTTCGCCTTCCATGACTACTGCATCTTCGGCGTCGCGTGCGACCAATACCTCAACATGATCGTGGACAACGCCAAGAACTACGCCGGTGCGCACGGTATCCCGATGTTCATGTCGGAGATGGGTGGCGCCGACAACATCGGCTACACGAGCCTCACCCAGCAAGCCGCCGACAAGGGCATGGTCGGATGGACCTACTGGGCTTATACCGGTCAAGCCGATATCACCGGCAACCCGGAACATGAAGGCATCGTGGTCGATCCGGGCCGACCGCCGGTCGGTGACAACGTGGACTACGCCAAGTTGGAAACCCTGACCCAGCCTTATCCGGAGCTGGTGGCCGGCACCCCGACGTCGTGGTCGTATGACGCTGCTACCGGAACCTTCCAATTCAGTTACCTCATCGACCGGGCGGACGGCTCGGGCGCCTTCGCGGCGGGCTCACACACCACGATCGCGGTGCCTGGTATTCAATACCCGAACGGCTATCAGGTCAGCGTCAACGGCGGGCATGTCGTATCGAGCCCCGGCGCCGGCCAACTGGTCATCGCCTCCGATACCGGTGCGAGCACCGTCAGTGTCGTGATCCGTCCCGCCGCGGCGGGATAGGCCGCGTCGTCGGGTAGCGGGGCGGCGGCGTCACCGTCGCTGCCATACTCGTCGCGTGACTGCGACTGAGGAAGAGCGGACACGGTGGTAACGAGCAGGCGACGGTTCATGGCCGGCATGGTGGCGGCGGCAGCCGGAACCGCGGCCGGCGGACTTGCCGCATGCGGGCGCCACGGGCCGGGGGCCGACACCATTTTCGTCGGCGGCCCGGTGGTGACGGTGGCCCCCGGGGCTCCTGAGGCCGAAGCGCTCGCGGTCACCGGCGGGCGGATCAGCCAGGTCGGCACCGCCGAGGACGTCATGCGGCTGCGCGGGTCCGGCACCACCGTCGTCGACCTGCGGGGCAGGGCGCTGCTACCGGCGTTCGTGGAACCCCACAGCCATCCGTTCGAGATGGGAACCACGCTGGCTCCGCCTGCCGTCGACGTGCGGCCGTTCACGGTGTCGACTGCCGGCGGGGTGTTCAGCAGGCTCACCGAGGTGGTTGCCGACACCCCGAAGGGGCAGCAGATCCTGCTCAACGGGGTCGACCCCCTGCTGCAGACCGGCCTGAAGCCGTTCACCCGCACCGAACTGGACCGCCTGGCGCCGAACAATCCCGTCGTGATCATCACCAACAGCGGGCACGCCGCCTATGGCAACACCGCTGCGTTCACCGCGGCCGGCATCACCAAAACCACCCCCAACCCGCCCGGTGCGCAGTTCATGCGCGGGCCCGACGGGCAGTTGACCGGTGAGGTGCGCGAAGCAGCGGCCCTGATGGCGCTGACGGCGCCGTTCTCCGGCGCCATCATGGCCAACGCAGGTGACAACCTGCGCTGGGCCTACTCGCAACTGGCCCGGGCGGGTATCGCGACCGCCACCGAGCATTCGTACGACGCACGGACCCAGTCCGAGGTGTTCACCAAACTCGCCGCGCAGCCGGACTGCGCGGTGCGGGTGCGCGCCTACGAGATCGGCACGCCGGAGCTGGCTGACGACCCGAAGAACGTCCGTGGCAAGCGGGCCGGAGCGGATGTGCTGTTCGACAAGATCGGGATGAAGATCTGGGCTGACGGATCGCCCTGGCAGGGCAACATCTTCACCACCTTCCCGTACCTGACCAACGCGACCACGGCGGGTATGGGACTGGGACCCGGGCATCGCGGCGGCATGAACTACAGCCCCGAGCAGATCCAGGCGCTGACAACGGCTTTCATCAATCAGCGCTGGCAGGTGTCCTGCCACGTGCACGGCGATGCCGCCATCGACGTCGTACTCGACGCATTCGAGCAGGCGCAGGTGCCGCCGGCCCTGCGGCCCCGCCTCGAACATGTCGGCGCCATGCGGCCCGACCAGTTCGCCCGTGCGGCGAAACTGGGGGTCACCCCGAGCCTGTTCATCGAGCACATCTACTACTGGGGAGAAGTGCTGGTGGACAAGCTGTTCGGACCCGAGTACGGAGCGCGGTGGATGTCGGCGCGCTCCGCGCTGGATGCCGGGCTGCGGTTGTCATTCCACAACGACGGCACCGTTACCCCGCCCGACCCGATCGGCAACATCGCCACCGCGGTCAACCGGGTCGCCAAGGGCAGCGGCCGGGTGCTGGCCCCCGAGCAGCGGATCGGCATCGACGCCGCGATCAGGGCGCAGACCTTGAACGCCGCCTGGCAGCTGCGGTTGGACACCGAGATCGGCAGCCTCGAAGCCGGCAAGTACGCCGATATGGTTGTGCTGTCGGCCAATCCGCGACGTGTTCCGCCGGGCGAGCTGCGCGACGTGGCGGTCGAGGCGACGTATCTGATGGGGCGCCAGACCTACGGGAAGCTGTTGGGGTAACTCCCGCTAACCTTCAACCCATGGGTGCCCCAGCGTTCTACACGCAGGCCGACCTCGACGTGTTCGACAGTTCGCCGCTGACCGCGGGACCGTGGGGCCCGCACGCCCAGCATGCCGGGCCGCCGTCGGCGCTGCTGGCCAGGCAGATCGAGCGCTACCAGCCGCGCAGTGGCCATCGGTTGGCGCGGGTGACGGTGGACATCCTCACCCCGGTGCCGATTGCGCCGCTGCGGATCACGGTGGAATCCATTCGCCAAAGCCGGCGGGTGGAGCTGCTGCAGGCGACGGCGTGCGCGGCGGAGCGCACGGTGCTCATCGCCCGGGCCTGGCGGGTGGCTACGGTGGCGGCGGAGCTTCCCGCGCTGTTCTCGCCGGACCAGTTCTCACCGGACCATGAGATGCGGGAAGTCAGCGGCATGGAAGCCACCGCCGGAGACGCTGCGTTTCCCGAAGGCTGGCACCGAGACGGGTATCTGTCGGCGATCGACTGGCGCTTCGAGCGCGGCGGCTTCGCCGAATTCGGGCCGGCGCGCGGCTGGGCGCGGTCGAGGGCGGCGCTGGTCGACGGCGAACCGATGACGCCGTGGCAGCGGGTGCTGGTGGTGGCCGACTCCGGTAGCGGGATCAGTGTGTGCGCACCGCCGTCTGAGCACCCGGCGATCAACTGCGACGTGTCGGTTGTACTGAACCGCGATCCGGTCGGCGAGTGGATCGGCCTGGATTCGCGGACCACCGCGGTAAGCGGGGGAGGCGCGATGACGCAAACCACGGTCTTCGATCAAACGGGCACAGCGGGTTTGGCGACGCAGACACTGGTGGTGAGCTGAGGCCGACGCCAGTAAACCCCGGTGATGGCGCATCACCGGGGTGTACAGCCGACGCTGCGAGAGCGGTCGGGGTGGCGTAACGCTTAAGCCGTCAGGCTCCCGGCTGCGGGCAGTCGCCACCATTGGCCGACCACACGGTGACCCGGGTCGCCTGCAGCACACCCTCGCCGTCCTTGGCGCCGCGGGCGGCGGCACACTTTCCGGGGCTGATCGACGGCGCGCTGACCGTGATCATCCGGCGGAAGTGGGTGCTGTCGTTGACCGTCACGGTGGTCTGACCGTTCGCGCCGGTGACGGTCAGGGTGTCACCGGAGACGGAGTCGACGACACCGCGGACCCCACGGTGGTGCGCCGGCGGTGCGGGGGCGTCGGCCGTCGCGGCCGGCCGCTCCGGGCACTTGCCGTCGACCGCGGTGGTGATCGCGACGAACTTCGCGGTGATGGCGCCGCTGTCGGCGGGGGCGCTGTCCGGGGTGGCGCCGGCCTTGATGCAGCTACCGGCGGTGATCTCGCCGAGTTGCGCGGGCACCGACTCGAGGATCCGGGTGCTGTCGGTCAACGCGACAGTGGCGACGCCGCTCGACCCGGCCACCTCGAAGGTGTTGCCGGATACCGAGGAGACCGGTCCGACGACGTGGTCGCCCTGCGCGTGGGCCAACGCGGGGACGAACAAGGCTCCTGCGAAGAGGGCCGCCGCGCCGGTCAGTGCGCGGATCGCCGGGGAAGGTGTGCTGGGGGCCATCAGGGGTCTCCGTTCGTCAACAAGCGGCGGCGACGGGCGTCGCCGGACCGGTGCTACCACCGTCGACCGCGGAGTTAGCGACCAGCTAGCCCTGCGCTGTGAGCGCGCTGTGTAACCAGCTCTATCCCAGGTCGGTGGCGGCGGGGAACACCAGGGGATGCCCCGGCGTTGGGCCAATCATGGCAACTAAAGACCTGACCTCAGCGCAATTCGAAGAAACCATCGCCGGCAATGACATCGTGCTGGTCGATTTCTGGGCTTCCTGGTGTGGGCCGTGCCGATCGTTCGCGCCGACGTTCGCGGCAGCCTCGGAGAACCACCCCGATGTGGTGTTCGCCAAGGTCGACACCGAGGCCGAGCAGCAGCTCGCCGCCGCAGCCGAGATCCGGTCCATTCCCACCCTGATGGCGTTCAAGAAGGGCAAGCTGGTGTTCAACCAGGCCGGCGCACTGCCGCCCGCCGCCTTGGAGCACCTCGTCCAGCAGGTCAAGGACCTCGATCTTGAAGCAGCGATGGCCGCGCAAGAGTCGCAGGACAAGCCCGACCAGGTGTGACGAGCCGCACGCGATAGCGTGCATCGGTGACCACCGCATCTGAGTACGGCTCCGAATTCGTCCTGGTCGACCGTCCACGCCCGCAGGTCGCCCTGATCACGCTGAACCGCCCGGAGCGGATGAACGCGATGGCGTTCGACGTCATGGTGCCGCTGCGTGACGTGCTGTCGCAGATCAGCTATGACAACTCGGTGCGGGTCGTCGTGCTGACCGGCGCGGGTCGGGGATTCTCCTCGGGCGCCGACCACAAGTCGGCCGGGTCGGTGCCGCATGTGGCCGGACTGACCCGGCCGGCTTTCGGGCTGCGGTCGATGGAGCTGCTCGACGACATCATCCTGGCGCTGCGCCGGCTGCATCAGCCGGTGATCGCTGCGGTCAACGGCGCCGCGATCGGGGGCGGACTCTGTCTGGCGTTGGCTGCCGACATCCGGGTCGCCGCGTCCGACGCGTACTTCCGGGCGGCGGGCATCAACAACGGGCTGACCGCCAGCGAGCTGGGCCTGAGTTACCTGCTGCCCCGGGCCATCGGCGCTTCGCGGGCGTTCGAGATAATGCTCACCGGCCGCGATGTCGACGCCGCCGAGGCTGAGCGGATCGGCCTGGTATCGCGGGTGGTCGAGCAGCCGGACCTGCTTCAGACCTGCTACGACCTGGCCGAGCGGATCGCGGGATTCTCCCGACCGGGCACCGAATTGACCAAGCGCACACTCTGGAGCGGACTCGACGCCGGTAGTCTGGAGGGGCACATGCAGGCCGAGGGGCTCGGACAGCTCTACGTGCGCCTGCTGACCAGCAACTTCGAGGAAGCCGTCGCTGCGCGCGCCCAGAAGCGCCCACCGGCCTTCACTGACGATAAGTAGCAACAACACGACAGGAGTTAGGCGCGCGTGATTACCGCAACGGGCCTGGAGGTCCGCGCCGGCGCGCGCACCCTGCTCGACTCGGTGGACTCGGTGTTGCGAGTGCAGCCCGGTGACCGGATCGGCCTGGTCGGCCGCAACGGCGCCGGCAAGACCACCACGCTGCGGATCCTGGCCGGTGAGGGCGAGCCTTACGCCGGCACCATCACCCGCACCGGCGAGGTCGGCTACCTGCCGCAGGACCCCCGGGAAGGCAACCTCGACGTCCTGGCTCGCGACCGGGTGCTCTCGGCACGGGGCCTCGACACGATCCTGGCCGACCTGGAGAAGCAACAGGTGCTGATGGCCGAGGTCGTCGACGACACCGAGCGCGACCGCGCGATCCGTCGCTACGGCCAACTCGAAGAGCGATTCTCCGCACTGGGCGGATATGCCGCCGAGAGCGAGGCGGGCCGGATCTGCACCAGCCTTGGCCTACCCGATCGGGTGCTGACCCAGCCGCTGCGGACCCTGTCCGGTGGCCAGCGCCGCCGGGTGGAGTTGGCCCGGATCCTGTTCGCCGCGGGCGAGGGCGGTTCCGGTGGTGCGGGTTCGGGCACCACCTTGCTGCTCGACGAACCGACCAACCACCTCGACGCCGATTCGATCGGCTGGTTGCGTGACTTCCTGAAGAACCACAGCGGGGGACTGGTGCTGATCAGTCACGACGTGGAACTGCTGGCCGATGTGGTCAACCGGGTGTGGTTCCTCGACGCGGTGCGCGGCGAAGCCGACGTCTACAACATGGGCTGGCAGAAGTACCTCGACGCCCGGGCCACCGATGAGCAGCGTCGCCGCCGGGAACGCGCCAACGCCGAACGTAAGGTCGCCGCACTGCGCACCCAGGCCGCCAAGCTGGGCGCCAAGGCCACCAAAGCCGTTGCGGCGCAGAACATGCTGCGTCGAGCCGACCGGATGCTGGCGGCGCTGGACGAGGAGCGGGTGGCCGACAAGGTCGCCCGAATCAAGTTCCCCACCCCGGCCGCGTGCGGGAAGACTCCACTGATGGCCAGCGGCCTGACCAAGATGTACGGCTCGCTGGAGGTGTTCAGCGGCGTGGACCTGGCCATCGACCGGGGATCGCGGGTGGTGGTGCTGGGTCTCAACGGTGCGGGCAAGACCACGCTGCTGCGGGTGCTGGCCGGAGCCGAAACCCCCGACGCCGGTCAGCTCGAGCCCGGACATGGCTGCAAGATCGGCTATTTCGCCCAGGAGCACGACACCATCGACAATGCCGCGACGGTGTGGGAGAACATCGTTCACGCGGCCCCCGACACCTCTGAGCAGGATCTGCGGGGACTGTTGGGCGCGTTCATGTTCACCGGGCCGCAGCTGGAGCAACCGGCCGGCACGCTGTCCGGCGGTGAGAAGACCCGGCTGGCGCTCGCCGGTCTGGTGGCGTCCACCGCCAACGTGCTGCTGCTCGACGAGCCGACCAACAACCTCGACCCGGCCTCGCGTGAGCAGGTGCTCGACGCGCTGCGCAGCTATGCCGGCGCGGTGGTGCTGGTGACCCACGACCCCGGGGCGGCAGAGGCGCTCGACCCACAGCGGGTGGTGCTGCTGCCCGACGGCACCGAGGACCACTGGTCGGCCGACTACCGTGACCTGATCGAACTGGCTTAGCAGGTCGCTGTCGGCCCTTGAGCGGCGACCCTGCGGCATTTCACGCAAAGCCGCCCGGTAGCGGCATCGTCTTCCTACGCTGAACCCGTTGGGCCGGCGAGGGGATGGTGAGGGGACGTGGCAACAGCAACGAAGCCGAACAAGCTGCGCGATCGACTGCTGGTCGAACTGCGCAGCGCCTACGAGGGTGGTGCCAGTATTCGTACCCTGGCGGCGTCAACCGGGCGATCCTATGGCTCGGTGCACAGTCTGCTGCGGGAATCGGGCGCCGCCATGCGCAGCCGCGGTGGACCCAATCACCGCACCCGGTCCCGCTGACCCGGCGAAATCAGCGCTGCCGCACCGAATCCTCTACCAGATCGAGGACCGCGGACAGCCGCTGCGGGGCCTCGCCGGAGGCCAGCCGTGCCACCAGACCGTCGAGCACCAGATCCAGGTAGCAGTGCAATACGTCGCCGGGCACGTCGTCGCGCAGCCGGCCGGCCTGCTTCTGCCGGCTCAGTCGATCCGTTGCCGCAGCGGACAATTCGGCTGACCGCTCGGCCCACCCGCGACTGAACTCGGGGTCGTGACGCAGCTTGCGCGCGATCTCCAGTCGGGTGGCCAGCCAGTCGAACTGGTCCGGCGCCGCCAGCATGTCCCGCATCACGCCGATCAGGCCCTCGCGAGAGGCGACGTCGGCCATCCGCTGGGCGTCCTCATGAGCCAGAGCGAAGAACAGCGTGTCCTTGTCGCGGAAGTGATGGAAGATCGCGCCCCGCGACAGTCCGACCGTCTGCTCCAGCCGCCGGACGGTGGCCCCGTCGTAGCCGTAGGCGGCGAAGCAGCGCCGGGCGCCATCAAGGATCTGACGGCGCCGGGCCGCCAGGTGATCCTCGCTGACCCTGGGCATCAGATGCTCGCCGCCTACGCGGCCTACTTCGACGTCAGCATGTTGCGCAGCACGTACTGCAGGATGCCGCCGTTGCGGTAATAGTCGGCCTCACCGGGGGTGTCGATGCGCACCACCGCGTCGAATTCGACCTTCTCGCCGCTTTCTTTGGTGGCGGTGACCTTGACCGTCCTCGGTGTCTTGCCGGTGTTGAGTTCTTCGATACCGACGATGTCGAAGGTCTCGGTGCCGTCCAGGCCCAGCGTCTTGGCGGACTCGCCGGCCGGGAACTGCAGCGGGATCACGCCCATGCCGATCAGGTTCGACCGGTGGATGCGCTCGAAGGACTCGGTGATGACGGCCTTGACGCCCAGCAGCGTGGTGCCCTTGGCCGCCCAGTCACGCGACGAGCCCGAACCGTATTCCTTGCCGCCCAGCACGACCAGCGGGATGCCGGCCTTCTGGTAGTTCATGCAGGCGTTGTAGATGAACTCCTTCGGGCCGCCCTCCTGGGTGAAGTCCCGGGTGTAGCCACCCTGGGTGCCCTCCAGGCCGATGGTGTCCAGCACCCGGTTCTGCAGGCGGATGTTGGCGAAGGTGCCGCGGACCATGACCTCGTGGTTGCCGCGGCGGCTGCCCAGCGAGTTGTAGTCCTTGCGCGCCACACCGTTGGCGTCCAGGTAGTCCGCGGCGGGGGTGCCGGGCTTGATCGGGCCGGCCGGGCTGATGTGGTCGGTGGTGACCGAGTCGCCCAGCAGCGCCATCACCCGGGCGCCCTTGATGTCGGAGACCGGCTCGGGCTCCAGGCCCATGCCGTCGAAGTACGGGGCTTTGCGCACATAGGTCGAGGCGTCGTCCCAGGCGAAGGTGTCACCGTCCGGGGTCGGCAGGTTGCGCCAGTTGTCGTCTCCCTTGAACACGTCGGCGTAGGACTTGCGGAACATGTCCTGGCTGATCGAGGACTTGATGGTGTCGTCGATCTCCTGGGCCGACGGCCAGATGTCCCTCAGATAGACGTCGTTGCCGTCCTGGTCCTTGCCTAGGGAATCGTGCTCGAAGTCGAAGTCCATGGTGCCGGCCAGGGCGTAGGCGATGACCAGCGGCGGCGAGGCCAGGTAGTTCATCTTGACGTCGGGGGAGATGCGGCCCTCGAAGTTGCGGTTACCCGACAGCACCGCGGTGACGGTCAGGTCTTCGTCGTTGACCGCCTTGGAGATCTCCTCGGGCAGCGGGCCGGTGTTGCCGATGCAGGTGGTGCAGCCGTAACCGCCCAGGTAGAAGCCGAGCTTCTCCAGGTAGGGCCACAGGCCGGCCTTGTCGTAGTAATCGGTGACCACCTGCGAGCCCGGTGCCATGTTGGTCTTCACCCACGGCTTGGACGACAGGCCCTTCTCGACGGCGTTGCGCGCCAGCAGAGCCGCGCCGATCATCACCGACGGGTTGGAGGTGTTGGTGCAGGAAGTGATTCCGGCGACCGCGACGGCGCCGTGGTCGAGGATGAACTCGCCGTGCTCGGCCGAGCTGATGAACACGGGCTTGCTCGGACGGCCCTGCGAGCCGCTGGCGGCGTTCTGCACGTCGACGGCGTCATCATCGGCGAACGACAGCTTGGCCTGGCCGCCGACCTTGGTGATGCCGGTCGGGGCCTTCTCGGCCACCGCGTCGTTGGTGTACTCGTGGATGTTCTTGCGGAACGCGATCTTGCTCTCCGACAGCAGGATTCGGTCCTGCGGGCGCTTCGGGCCGGCGATCGACGGGACCACGGTGGACAGGTCCAGCTCCAGGTACTCGGAGAAGGCCGGCTCGTGGTCCGGGTTGTGCCACATGCCTTGAGCCTTGGCGTACGCCTCGACCAGCGCGAGCTGCTCGTCGGTGCGGCCGGTCAGGCGCAGGTAGTTGATGGTCTCGGAGTCGATCGGGAAGATCGCGCAGGTGGAGCCGAATTCGGGGCTCATGTTGCCCAGGGTGGCGCGGTTGGCCAGCGGCACCTCGGCGACACCCTTGCCGTAGAACTCGACGAACTTGCCGACCACGCCGTGCTTGCGCAGCATCTCGGTCACTGTGAGCACCACATCGGTGGCGGTCACACCGGGCTGGATCTCGCCGGTCAGCTTGAAGCCGACGACACGCGGGATCAGCATCGAGACCGGCTGGCCGAGCATGGCGGCCTCGGCCTCGATACCGCCGACGCCCCAGCCCAGCACGCCCAGGCCGTTCTGCATGGTGGTGTGACTGTCGGTGCCGACGCAGGTGTCGGGGTAGGCCTGCCCGTTTCGGACCATCACGGTGCGCGCCAGGTACTCGATGTTGACCTGGTGCACGATGCCGGTGCCCGGCGGGACGACCTTGAAGTCGTCGAAAGCGCCCTGGCCCCAACGCAGGAACTGGTAGCGCTCGGCGTTGCGCTGGTACTCCAGTTCGACGTTGCGCTCGAAGGCGTCGGCGGTGCCGAAGACGTCGAGGATGACGGAGTGGTCGATCACCATCTCGGCGGGCGAGAGCGGGTTGACCTTGTTCGGGTCGCCGCCCAGGGCGGTGACGGCCTCACGCATGGTGGCCAGGTCGACCACACACGGCACGCCGGTGAAGTCCTGCATGATCACGCGGGCCGGGGTGAACTGGATCTCCACGCTGGGCTCGGCGGACGGATCCCAGTTGGCGATCGCGTTGATGTGGTCCTTGGTGATGTTGGCGCCGTCTTCGGTGCGCAGCAGGTTCTCGGCCAGCACCTTGAGGCTGTAGGGGAGTTTCTCGGTGCCGGGGACGGCGTCGAGGCGGTAGATCTGATATTCGTTGTCACCGACTACCAGGGTGTCGCGGGCTCCGAACGAGTTCACCGAATCTGTGCTGGTCACTTCAACTCCCCGAGATTGAGTTCTCATCCATCGACGGGTCCGCGCCGACGGGCGGAATTACTCTAACAGTACGATTGTCCTGTATGAAGTAAGGTTTACCTCACCCAGCGCGCACTTGCTACCGTCATCAACCGTGACGATCCAGCACGTGCCGGCCTATATCCCCGGTGAGCTCTGCATCACCGTGGGCCTCGACCCGGCCATGCCGCCGGACGACTGCATGGCGCTGGTCAAGGTCGCGGTCGCCGCGGACGGGGTGAGTGCGCCGGCGGCCGACGTACCCGCGCTGCGCAACGTGGTGGCCGAAGCGGCCCGCGACGGCATCGACCTCAAGATCGTCGAGGTGGCGAGCAACCCCGGGATGGACACCGCGCTGCGTGATGTCGCCACGGTGGTGGGCTATGACTACCCGGACTCCACGGTGCTGGTGCTCAGCACCAACTATGTCGGCAGCTACAGCGGGCAGTTCCATCGGTCCAAGCTCGAGGCCGCCGAGGACCACGCGAAAACGGGCGATCCGGTGGTGTCCGCGCAGAATTTCCTCAATGAGCTGACGTCCCCCGATCTGCCGTGGACCGGCCTCACCGTGGTGCTGTTGCTCGGGGTTGCCGCGGCGACAGTGGGCACTCGATTTCTGCAACGGCGTAGCAAACGTTCTGCGGAACTCCTCGACGCTGCTGAATAGCTCAATCGCCAGCTGTAAGCTCATCATTCGGGCGGCCGATGGTCGCCATTCTTCGGCCGGTAGCAAATTGCTAGGTCACCAGTTGGTAACAACCGGCTTAATTACAATCACGTAGTTTGTTACGAACGTTTCTCTAGTGACTCGTGTGACGTATGGTTCAAAAGGCGCAGCTGTTGTAACTGTGCTTTTGCCACCGGCCGAAGCGCGGCGCCGACTGCCCCGAGTCCGAGGAGATCCAAGCCGAATGAGACGCATCCGCTGTGGCTCCGATGGCTCTTCCTCGGGACTGGCCGGTCGGCTTGCCCAGCCCGCGGTGGTGTCGGTCCTGAGCGCCGCCATGCTGCTGGGCACCCCCGGGCTGGCGGCGGCCCAACCGGCTCCGGATCCCGACGGCATCGCCAAGCTGATCGCCGACGTCGCCGATGCCAACCAGCAGTTGCAGGACCTGGGCGCACAGATCCAACAGCAGAAGGAGAGCGTCAACAAGGCGCTGGTGGACCTGCAGACCGCGCGCGACGACGCAGTCACCGCCCAGCACGACGTGGAGAACGGCCGACAGGCCATTGCCGACGCCGACGCCGCGATCGCCGCCGCCCAGACGCGGTTCAACACCTTCGCGGCGTCGACCTACGTCAACGGACCGTCCGACAGCTATCTGACCGCGACCGACCCGGCGGAGATGATCGCCACCGCCGCGGCCGGCCAGACCCTGGCGCTCAGCTCCCAGCAGGCGCTGGACAACCTGAAGCGGGCACGCACCGAGCAGCTCAACAAGGAGTCGGCGGCCCGGCTGGCCAAGCAGAAGGCCGATCAGGCCGTCGCCGACGCGCAGTCCAGCCAGGACACCGCGGTGAACGCGCTCACCGACACCCACCGCAAATTCGCCGAACAGCAGGTCGAGATCAACCGGCTGGCCGCTCAACGTGAGCAGGCGCAGGCCAGACTGGCCGCCGCCCGTCCGCAGCAGCCCACCGCATCGTCCGGCGCTCCGGCCGGTGACCGGTGGGGCAATCCCGCGGACCCCGACGCGGGGCCGGCCGCCGCGCCGGCCAAGCGCGGCGACCAGTGGGACGGTCCGTGGGACCCGACGCTGCCGATGGTGCCCAGCGCCGATGTTCCCGGCGACCCGATCGCGGTCATCAACCAAGTACTCGGGATCTCGCAGACCTCGGCACAGGTGACCGCGAACCTGGGTCAGAAATTCCTGCAGTCGCTGGGGCTGGCCAAGCCCGACGACACCGGTATCAACAACGGCAAGATCCCGCGGGTCTACGGCCGGCAGGCCTCCGAATACGTGATCCGGCGCGGGCTCTCGCAACGCGGCGTGCCCTATTCGTGGGGCGGCGGAACCGCCGCGGGGCCGGGCCGCGGTATCGGATCCGGTTCGGGCACCGTCGGCTTCGACTGTTCGGGGCTGATCCTCTACGCGTTCGCCGGGGTGGGCATCAAGCTGCCGCACTACTCCGGTTCGCAGTACAAGATGGGGCGCCAGATCCCGACCGCGATGGCGCGCCGCGGCGACGTCATCTTCTACGGCCCCGGCGGCAGCCAGCACGTGACGCTCTACCTCGGCAACGGCTTGATGTTGGAGGCCCCCGACGTGGGACAGAACGTGAAGGTATCGCCGGTGCGCAAGAGCGGCATGACGCCCTTTGTAGTCCGATACATCGAATACTGACGGCGGAGCGAATGCGACAGAGTTCATTACGACTTTTCCGGCTCATCGGGTCGCTCGTGGTGGCGATCCCGGTGATGCTGGGCGTGGCCGGGCAGGCAGCAGCGGACCCGGGGTGGGACCCGACGCTGCCGGCGACGATCAGCGCCGGGGCGCCCGGTGATCCGCTGGCGATCGCCAACGCGTCGTTGCAGGCCACCGCGAATGCCACCCAGACCACCATGGATCTGGGGCGCAAGTTCCTCTCCGGCCTGGGGTTCAACGTCGGCGACGAGGTCGCCGGCAACGTCTCACCCGGCCAGCGGGTGCAGGGCAAGCAGGCCATCGAATACGTCATCCGGCGCGCCGGCTCGCAGATGGGCGTGCCTTATTCCTGGGGTGGTGGATCGCTGACCGGTCCCAGCAAGGGGATCGACTCCGGGGCCGGGACGGTCGGCTTCGACTGCTCCGGCCTGATGCGCTACGCATTCGCCGGCGTCGGGGTGCTGATCCCGCGGTTCTCCGGTGACCAGTACAAGGCCGGGCGCCACATCGCACCCAACCAGGCCCGCCGCGGCGACCTGTTGTTCTGGGGGCCCGGGGGTGGCCAGCACGTCGCCATCTTCCTCGGTGGCGGCAAGATGCTGGAGGCCTCCGGCAGCGCCGGGAAGGTGGTGGTCAGCCCGGTGCGGACCGCGGGGATGACACCGTATCTGACCCGGATCATCGAATACTGACGCACCCGGGACGGGCCTTACGTCGACGGATGCTGCTAACCCTGGAATAGTGAAACGCGGGCACAACGCTGCCCCTCGGCCCAGCGCCGAGCAAGCAGTTGTGTCGGACCGACCTTTGTGGAGGATTTCTCGATGACGTCATCGGATGGGACGCCCGCGGGCGCCAGCGGTTTCCCCGGCCCGGAGGGTGCGTCGAGCCCCGGTTCAGGTCTGGCCGCCGACGTACACGCGCTGGAGCGAGCCATCTTCGAGGTCAAGCGCGTCATCGTCGGCCAGGACCAGCTCGTCGAGCGCATCCTGGTCGGACTGCTGGCCAAGGGTCACGTGCTGCTCGAGGGCGTCCCCGGGGTGGCCAAGACGCTGGCCGTCGAAACGTTCGCCAAGGTGGTCGGCGGATCCTTCGCGCGCATCCAGTTCACCCCGGACCTGGTACCCACCGACATCATCGGCACCCGTATCTACCGTCAGGGTCGCGAGGAGTTCGACACCGAGCTCGGCCCGGTGATGGTCAACTTCCTACTGGCCGACGAGATCAACCGTGCGCCGGCCAAGGTGCAGTCAGCGCTGCTGGAGGTCATGCAGGAACGCCAGGTGTCCATCGGCGGCAAGAGGTTCCCGCTGCCCACCCCATTCCTGGTGATGGCCACTCAGAACCCGATCGAGCACGAAGGCGTCTACCCGCTGCCCGAGGCGCAACGCGACCGCTTCCTGTTCAAGATCAACGTGAGCTACCCGTCGCCGGAAGAAGAGCGCGAGATCATCTACCGGATGGGGGTCACCCCGCCCGAGCCCAAGCAGATCCTCGGCACCGGCGACCTGCTGCGCCTGCAGGGACTGGCGGCCAACAACTTCGTGCACCACGCGCTGGTCGACTACGTGGTCCGGGTCATCACCGCCACCCGCCACCCCGAACAGTTCGGTATGCCGGACGTGAAGAACTGGCTGTCGTTCGGTGCGTCGCCGCGCGCCTCGCTGGGCATCATCTCCGCGTCCCGGGCGCTGGCGCTGGTGCGCGGGCGCGACTACGTGATCCCGCAGGACGTCATCGAGGTCATCCCCGACGTGCTGCGGCACCGGCTGGTGCTGTCCTACGACGCGCTGGCCGACGAGATCACCTCGGAGATCATCATCAACCGGGTGCTGCAGACCGTTCCGCTGCCTCAGGTGAACGCGGTCCCGCAGCAGCAGCCGCATTCGGCGCCGCCCGGCGCCCCGACCGCGGCGGCAGCGGCCAGCGGTCGGTGAGCGACCCCGGCGCGGGGCAGGGCACCCAGGAGTCCCGGACCCCGGAAACCAGTACAGCGCCCCCGTCGATGTTGCGCGGCGGGATCCGTGACCCGAAGCTGGCCGCGGCGCTGCGCACCCTGGAGCTGACCGTCAAACGCAAGCTCGACGGGGTGCTGCACGGCGATCACCTCGGCCTGATCCCCGGCCCGGGTTCGGAGCCCGGCGAGTCGCGGCTCTACCAGCCCGGCGACGACGTCCGCCGGATGGACTGGTCGGTCACCGCCCGCACCACCCACCCGCACGTCCGGCAGATGATCGCCGACCGCGAGCTGGAGACCTGGCTGGTCGTCGACATGTCGGCCAGCATGGACTTCGGCACCGCCACCTGTGAGAAGCGTGACCTGGCCGTCGCGGCGGCGGCGGCCATCATCTACTTGAACAGCGGCGGCGGCAATCGGCTGGGCGCGCTTGTGGCCAACGGCGAGCAGGTGGTGCGGCTACCGGCGCGCTCCGGGCGCAACCACGAGCAGACGCTGTTGCGGGCCATCGCCACCATTCCGCGGGCCCCGGTCGGGGTGCGCGGCGACCTGGCGGCGGCCATCGACGCGCTGCGCCGGCCGGAACGACGGCGCGGCATGGCGGTCGTCATCAGCGACTTCCTCGGCCCGATCAACTGGATGCGGCCGCTGCGGGCGATCGCCGCCCGCCACGAGGTACTGGGTATCGAGGTGCTCGATCCGCGCGACGTCGAATTGCCCGACGTCGGCGACGTGGTGCTGCAGGACACCGAATCCGGCGTCACCCGCGAGTTCACCATCGACGCCAAGCTGCAGGACGACTTCGCCCGGGCGGCGGCGGCCCACCGCGCCGATGTCGCGCAAGCCCTGCGCAGCTGCGGGGCTCCGCTGCTGTCGCTGCGAACCGACCGGGACTGGATCGCCGACATCGTTCGATTCGTCGAGTCCCGCCGGCGCGGTGCGCTGGCGGGCATGGCCTAAACCCGCCCCGATGCAAGAGACAGGTCTGCTATGACGTTGCCGCTACTCGGGCCGATGACGCTGTCCGGCTTCGCGAACCCGTGGTTCTTCCTCTTCCTGTTCGTGATCCTGGGCCTGGTCGCGCTCTACATCCTCATGCAGGTGGCGCGGCAGCGGCGGATCCTGCGGTTCGCCAACATGGAGCTGCTGGAAAGCGTGGCGCCCAAATCGCCGACGCGCTGGCGCCACCTGTCGGCGGTGCTGCTGATCAGCTCGCTGCTGCTGTTCACCGTCGCGATGGCCGGCCCGACCAACGACGTCCGCATCCCGCGCAACCGTGCGGTGGTGATGCTGGTGATCGACGTGTCCCAGTCGATGCGGGCCACCGACGTCGAACCCACCCGGCTGGCGGCCGCGCAGGAAGCCGGCAAACAGTTCGCCGACGAGCTGACCGCGGGCATCAACCTGGGACTGATCGCCTACGCCGGCACCGCCACCGTGCTGACCTCCCCGACGACCAACCGCGAGGCCACCAAGGCGGCCATCGACAAGCTGCAACTGGCCGACCGGACCGCCACCGGCGAGGGCATCTTCACCGCGCTGCAGGCGATCGCGACGGTCGGTGCGGTCATCGGTGGCGGCGACACGCCACCGCCGGCCCGCATCGTGCTGCTGTCGGACGGCAAAGAGACGGTGCCGTCCAACCCGGACAACCCCAAGGGCGCGTTCACCGCGGCGCGCACCGCCAAGGACCAGGGGGTGCCGGTCTCGACGATCTCGTTCGGCACCGCGTACGGCTACGTGGAGATCAACGACCAGCGGCAACCGGTGCCGGTCGACGACGACTCACTGAAGAAGATCGCCGACCTGTCCGGCGGCAGCGCCTACACCGCGTCCAGCCTGGCGCAGCTCAAGGAGGTCTACTCCACGCTGCAGGACCAGATCGGCTACGAGACCATCCGCGGCGACGCCAGCACCGGCTGGCTGCGGTTGGGAGCGTTCATTCTGGCGCTGTCCGGCCTGGCGGCGTTGCTGCTGAACCGGCGTCTGCCCGCCTAGGCCCGACATCCCCGTTGACTCTGCGCTCATGACGCAAAAGTGCGAGTAGCTCGCGCCCTCAGCGCAGAGTCGACGTGTCGATTCGATAGGTTATGCCGGTGACAGACAGCGAAGCCTCCGCAGCAAAGCCCGCATTCGTGTCCCGTTCGGTCCTGGTCACCGGTGGAAACCGGGGCATCGGGCTGGCGATCGCACAGCGACTGGCCGCCGACGGCCACAAGGTGGCGGTGACGCACCGCGGTTCCGGCGCACCCGAGGGATTGTTCGGGGTGGTGTGCGATGTCACCGACAACGACGCCGTCGACCGCGCCTTCAAAGAGGTCGAGGAGCACCAGGGCCCGGTGGAGGTGCTGGTGGCCAACGCCGGCATCTCCAAGGACGCGTTCCTGATGCGGATGACCGAGGAGCGCTTCGAAGAGGTCATCAACGCCAACCTCACCGGCGCCTTCCGGGTCACCCAGCGGGCGTCGCGCAGCATGCAGCGCAAGCGCTTCGGCCGGATCATCTACATCGGATCGGTCTCGGGCATGTGGGGCATCGGCAACCAGGCCAACTATGCGGCGGCCAAGGCGGGTCTGATCGGCATGGCCCGCTCGATCTCGCGCGAGCTGTCCAAGGCCGGCGTCACCGCGAACGTCGTGGCACCGGGATACATCGACACCGAGATGACCCGGGCCCTCGACGAGCGGATCCAGGAGGGCGCGCTCGACTTCATCCCGGCCAAGCGGGTCGGCACCGCCGAGGAGGTCGCCGGTGCGGTCAGCTTCCTGGCATCCGAGGACGCAAGCTACATCGCCGGCGCGGTCATCCCCGTCGACGGCGGCATGGGCATGGGCCACTAGCGACTCGTTCAGATCAAGATAGGGGACTTTTCATGGCAGGCATTCTCGAAGGCAAACGGATCCTGGTCACCGGGATCATCACCGACTCCTCGATCGCGTTCCACATCGCCAAGGTGGCGCAGGAGGCCGGCGCACAGGTGGTGTGTACCGGCTTCGACCGGCTGCGGCTGATCCAGCGCATCATCGACCGGTTGCCCGAGCCGGCACCGCTGCTCGAACTCGATGTGCAGAACGAGGAGCACCTCGCCACCCTGGCCGACCGGATCTCCGAGGTGATCGGTGAGGGCAACAAGCTCGACGGCGTAGTGCACTCGATCGGATTCATGCCGCAGACCGGCATGGGCATCAACCCGTTCTTCGACGCCCCGTATGAGGACGTCGCCAAGGGCATCCACATCTCGGCCTACTCCTATGCCTCGCTGGCCAAGGCGACGCTGCCGATCATGAACCCCGGCGGCGGCATCGTGGGCATGGACTTCGACCCCACCCGCGCGATGCCGGCCTACAACTGGATGACGGTGGCCAAGAGTGCCCTGGAGTCGGTGAACCGGTTCGTGGCACGTGAGGCCGGCAAGGTCGGTGTGCGGTCGAATCTGGTTGCGGCCGGGCCGATCCGGACGCTGGCGATGAGCGCCATCGTGGGCGGCGCCCTCGGTGAGGGCGCCGGCGAGCAGATTCGGTTGCTCGAGGAGGGTTGGGACCAGCGTGCCCCGATCGGCTGGGACATGAAGGACCCGACGCCGGTGGCCAAGACCGTCTGCGCGCTGCTGTCCGACTGGCTGCCGTCCACCACCGGAACGGTGGTCTACGCCGACGGCGGTGCACACACCCAGCTGCTCTAGATGGAGCTCCGTGGATATTGACGCCGTTCTGCTGCTGTCCTTCGGGGGCCCTGAAGGACCGGAGCAGGTTCGGCCGTTCCTGGAGAACGTCACCCGGGGACGTGGTGTGCCGGCGGCCCGGCTCGACGCGGTGGCCGAGCACTACCAGCATTTCGGCGGGGTGTCGCCGATCAACGCGATCAATCGCGCCCTGGCCGAGGAGTTGCGGGCCGAATTGCCCGACCTGCCGGTGTATTTCGGCAATCGCAACTGGGAGCCGTACGTCGAGGACGTCGTCGCGCGGATGGCCGCCGACGGGATAGGCCGCGCCGCGGTGTTCGCGACCTCGGCCTGGGGCGGGTACTCCGGCTGCGATCAGTACGCCGAGGACATCGCCCGGGCGCGGCGGGCGGTCGGGGAGCGCGCACCGGAACTGGTGAAACTGCGCCAGTACTTCGACCATCCGCTGTTCGTGGCGATGTTCGCCGAGGCGATCGCCGGGGCCGCCGATGCGTTGCCGGCCGAACTGCGAGACTGCGCCCGGCTGGTGTTCACCGCACATTCGATCCCGGTGGCCGCCGATGAGCGCTACGGCCCGCGGCTCTACAGCCGCCAGGTCGCGGCCGCGACCGCCCTGGTCGCGGCTGCCGCCGGCTACCGCGATTACGACCAGGTGTGGCAGTCGCGTTCGGGACCGCCGCAGGTGCCGTGGCTGGAACCCGACGTCGAAGATCATCTGGGTGGGCTCGCCGAGGCCGGGGTGCGCGCGGTGATCGTGTGTCCGATCGGCTTCCTCAGCGACAACATCGAGGTGCTGTGGGACCTCGACAGCGAAGTACGTGACCAGGCGCAGTTGGCCGGCATCGCCTACGCCCGAGCAACCACTCCGAACGCGGACCGGCGGCTGGCCCGGCTGGCCCGCGGCCTGGTGGAGGAACTGCGCAACGGCACCGCACCCGAGCGTGCCGCCGGGCCGGCCGAATTGGGTTGCGGTTTCGGCGTCAACGGGGCGCCGTGCGGGTCTTCGCACTGCACCGCGGTGGTGACGCCCCGCGGTTAACCTCGCCAGGCCGAGTGCAGGATCGCACTCACCGCGGCACTGCGCGCCGAACGCACCACCACCGTCAGCGGCTGCACCGCATCCACGGCCCGCTGTACCGCCGTCGACGACTGCGCGCTGGCGGTCAGCAGATCGGTGCTGACGGCGATGATCGCCTCGACGTGGGCGGCACTGTGCAGGACCCGCACCGCACGGGTCGGCGCGTGATCAGGAATACGGTGCAGCGCAGCGGCTTCCATCATCTGTTCGACCTGCAGGCGCGGATCCTCGACACCGTAGTCAGCCCAGCGTGAACCGGTGGACCCCAAGGCCTCGGCGGCCGTTCGCACCGCCGACCGCAACGAGTATTCGGCGTCGCCCAGATCGTGCTGGTCGGTGACGGGCATGCCGGTCAACCGGAATGCCGTCCAACTCAGTTCGGCGGGGGAGTCCCCGAGGGAGTCGTCGTACTCCAGGTAGGCCGGAACCAGCCCGATCGGGGGCGAGGCGTCCGCCGAGCCGATCAGCACGGCCTCCCCGGCCAGGATCGCCTCCTGGGCAAACACGGTCCCGGCCGGCAGCCCACGTACATCGCCCGGCACCGGAAACACCGGGTGGATGCAGGTCCCCGCGCCCGGTTGCGCGGCGCCGCGCACCAACTGCAGCAGGGAGGCCGCACCGCCGTCGGTTCCACCCGACCATGCCCAGCCGGCTTCCCCGATGCTGATCGCGTCATAGGCGGCCACCGATTGCACTGGCGCCCAAGCCGATAGTGCGTCCAGGACATCGTCGGGCGCCGCCCGACCCGCAAGCCAGGCGTTGGCCCATACCGACAGGGAGACGCTCGGGCACCACATGATGGGAGGCAGTGTAGTTGTCCACGCTGCCCGCGCCGGTCCGCACTGGTGCAGGCGGTTTACGGGCTATCCTGACGGCATGCCGACGGCCCTGATCTGGTTGGTCTTCGCGCTCGGGCTCGCCGGCGCCGAAGCGCTCACCGGTGACATGTTCCTGCTGATGCTGTCCGGCGGTGCGTTATCGGCGGCCGCGACCAGTTGGCTGGTGGACTGGCCGATCTGGTGCGACGGCGCGGTGTTCCTGGTCGTATCGGTGCTGCTGCTGGTGTTGGTGCGACCCGCCCTGCGACGCCGGCTGTGGTCCGGAACAGGTGCGGAGACCGGGGTGGTGGCGCTGCAGGGCAAGAGCGCCCTGGTGCTCGACCGCGTCGAGCAGCACGGCGGCAGGATCAAGCTGGGGGGCGAGGTGTGGACAGCTCGCCCGCTCACCGACGGCGACGTCTTCGAACCGGGCGAGCACGTCACGGTCATGCACATCGACGGAGCCACCGCGGTGGTCGGCAAGGTCCTGTAGAGGAGAGAGAGTACTCATGGAAGGCGTGACCACGGGCCTGGTGCTGCTGGCGGTACTGGTCCTGTTCGCCGCGATCGTGGTAGCCAAGTCGGTCGCGTTGATTCCGCAGGCCGAGGCCGCGGTGATCGAACGATTGGGCCGTTACAGTCGCACCGTCAGCGGCCAGCTGACCCTGCTGGTGCCGTTCATCGACCGGGTCCGGGCACGCATCGACCTGCGCGAGCGGGTGGTGTCGTTCCCGCCGCAGCCGGTGATCACCGAGGACAACCTGACCCTGAACATCGACACCGTCGTCTATTTCCAGGTCACCAACCCCAAGGCCGCGGTGTATGAGATCAGCAACTACATCGTGGGTGTGGAGCAGCTGACCACCACCACGCTGCGCAACGTGGTCGGCGGTATGACGCTGGAACAGACCCTGACGTCGCGCGAGGTGATCAACAGCCAGTTGCGTGGCGTGCTCGACGAGGCGACCGGCCGCTGGGGCCTGCGGGTGGCCCGGGTGGAGCTGCGCAGCATCGACCCGCCGCCGTCGATCCAGGCGTCGATGGAAAAACAGATGAAGGCCGACCGCGAGAAGCGGGCCATGATCCTGACCGCCGAGGGACAGCGCGAGGCCGCCATCAAACAGGCCGAGGGTCAGAAGCAGTCCGAGATCCTCACCGCCGAAGGCGCCAAGCAGGCGGCGATCCTGGCCGCCGAAGCCGACCGGCAGTCGACGATGCTGCGGGCCCAGGGTGAACGGGCCGCCGCCTACCTGCAGGCCCAGGGGCAGGCCAAGGCGATCGAGAAGACGTTCGCGGCGATCAAGGCCGCCCGGCCCACCCCCGAACTGCTGGCCTACCAGTACCTGCAGGTGCTGCCGGAGATGGCCCGGGGTGAGGCCAACAAGGTGTGGGTGGTGCCCAGCGATTTCGGCACCGCGCTGCAGGGCTTCACCAAGCTGCTCGGTGCCCCCGGCGAGGACGGTGTCTTCCGCTACCAGCCGTCGCCCGACGACGAGCCCCGGCACCGGGCCGAAGACGACAGCGACGAGGTCGCCGACTGGTTCACCACCCAGACCGACCCGGCGATCGCACAGGCGGTGGCCAAGGCCGAAGCCGACGCGCGCAAGCCGGTGGAGGGGACCCTGCTGCCACCGCAGCTCGACGCGGGCCCGGCGTGAATGTGCTGACCGCGCGGCCGACCTACGCGGTGCTGGCGGCGTTCCTGGCCGGTGACGCGGTGGCGACGGCGATTCCGGTGCCCTACGTGGCGGCCAACATGGACGCCATGCGGGTGCCGGCCCGGATACGTCCGGCGGTACCGGTGGTCAAGGCGGCCACCGCCCTGGGCCTGGCATCGGTGTTCCGCTATCCGGCGCTCGCCCGGTTCACCACCGGGCTGTTGACGCTGTACTTCGCCGGCGCGGTCGCAATCCATCTGCGGGTGCGCAACCGGCTGGCCAACATCATTCCGCCGGTGGCGCTGCTGGGCGTGTTCGCCGTCATGACGGCCCGGGGCCCGCACCCCGCGCCAGGCGGTGTGCGGGCCCCGGGGTCGGCGGCTTAGCCCTTGCGAGCGGGGGATTGCTCGTCGAGGCTGGTCGCCTTGTATGCGTAGGCGGCGATGACCCCGCCGACCACCTGGGCCACCACGTAGACCCAGAGGAACTTCCAGGCGAAGGTCCCCGACAGCATCAGGCCGAAGGTGACTGCCGGGTTGAACGCGGCACCGGAGATGGCACCGACAGCCACCACACCGACGGTCACAATGAAGCCGATCGCCAGCCCGTAGAAGCTGTTTCCGGCACTGTCTTTGCTGGTCGCGGTGTGCAACACGATGTAGCACAGTGCGAAGGTGAATATCAGCTCGGCCAGAAATGCCGGCCAGACCGTGCCGGTCAGGTCGAGAGTGCCGGTCGAGTACTTGTCATGCCACAGCCCGAATCCCACCCCGAAGGCGGCAAGTGCACCGACCAACTGGGCCACGATGTAGGGTCCGAGATCCCCCAGGGGAAGGGCGCCCCGCAAATACGCGGCGATCGAGACCGCCGGGTTCAGATGCCCACCCGAGATGTGCCCGCTGGCGTACACCATCACCATCAGCGCGGCACCGATGCCCACAGCGACGGCAGCAACGCATTCGGTCCCGGACAAGACGATACCGAGCACAGCGAACACGAAAATGAACGTGCCGATCATTTCGGTCAAATATTTTCGCACCGAGGCGTTCCGATCAGCCATTGATCCGGTCCCTTCATCCGTCGAGCACTTGTTGAATGTGTGCTGTGCCAGCACATGGCACTGAGGTGACTTTAACGGGATAGAGGTATTCCCCCGATATCGAAAGGCCGCTTTACACCGAATTGTTGTCGTATTGACGAGGCCTTCGTGTCGTTTGCCGGAGCTGCATTTCCCCAAGCCCGGCGACGTTTGCTGTTCTGCCCGTCGGAACCCGCTGCGGTGTGTGAGAATCAGCACCTGCGTCGGCTGGGTTCGTGCACAGATCCTCAGCGTGGAGGGAGGCCGCGGGTGGCGCGGCATGGCAAGCGACTGGCCGTGGTGACGATGCTCGTCGCGCTGGCCGTTCTGGGCCTGTCCTGGCCGTTGCTGCACCAACTCTTTTCGGCGAACGTCACTCACGGGCCGGCCATCGACGCCGAATCGACGATCACCGACTACTCCGCGACCTATCGGATCGACGCCGATGGCCGTCTGATGGCGACCGAAGTGCTGACCGTGGACTTGCCCGCCTTCCGGCACGGAATCTTCCGGTTCTTCCCGGCTGCCGATCCCACCGACGCGCATGCCCGGCTTCTTCCCACCATCACCGCCATCACCATGGACTACGGGCCGGTCCCGGTGAGCTATTCGTGGCGAGACGATCGCAGCGTCTTCGTCGCCCAGATCGGCGACCCGGACGTAACGGCCAGTGCGGGCCCGCACACCTACTCGATCAGCTACACCATCGACGGCGTGCTGGTGAAGCCGCCGACCGGTTTGGGCACCTTCACCAGGCATGCCGGTGCGAATCCGGCTGCGCCGTCGGCGACCTTCTACTACAACGCGGTCGGATTCTGGGCGATGAAGATCGACACCGCGCGGGTGGTGATCGACTTGCCGGGTCCGTCCGGGCTGGTGCAGTGCGCCGCCGACACCAGCGGGGCGACGCCCTGCGGGATCGACGGCGCCGGAAGCGAACGAATCACGGTGACCGCTGCCGATCTGCCGCCGCAGAACCCGGTCACCGTCCGCGTCGACCTGCAGGTACCGCTGCCCGACCGCGCCGGCCTGCCGTGGTCGGTGCGGTTCGACAAGATCCTGGGTCGATCGGTGTCGACCGTCGTGGTGATGGCGCTGTTGTCGACACTCGCCGCGGCGTCCGGATACCTGTGGGCTCGCCGATCGCGTGAGCCCGAACCCGGCCACCCGGTGATGTACGTCCCGCCGGAGGGGCTCGGGCCGGTGCAGACCGTCTACATCGTCAACGAGACGGTCGGCGAGCACGCACTGGTCGCCACCCTGCTGTATCTGGCGGAGCGGGGCGTGGTGCGGCTGTCCGGCGGTTCGCAACGCTGGATCATCACCGGTGCCGGCACCCACGAACAGTGGGCGGCACTGGACCCGGTGAGTCGCAAGGTCGGCGAGGCATTAGGAGTCACCACCGTCGGCGACGTCTTTCGCGCCAACGGCAGCGTGAAGGCCGGTAAAAAACTCAGCGAGGCCACCACCGCGCTGACGTCGAGCTGTTCGGACTGGGCGGGCACCACGGGATTGATGGTGACGGCCAGGTGGGAGCGGGTCGGCCGGATCGCGGTGGGGTTGGCGATGCCGGTGGCGGTTATGGCGTTCTGGGGTCTGTTCACGCTGACCATGTGGGGTCTGCCGTTCGCCGCCTTCGTCATCGCCGGGATCGGTCTGTTGAGCACCGGCGTGGGTACCCGGCGCACCCCACCGGGGCGCGGGGTGTGGTCGCGAGCGGCCGGCTTCGAGCGGCTGCTGGCCACCCCGTCCAGCGAAGACAGGTTCGACTTCGCCGCCCGCCACGACCTGTTCACCGCCTACATCCCGTTTGCGGCGGCGTTCGGCGTCGCCGACCGCTGGGCGGAGAAGTACCGGACCGCGGTCGGGTCCGACCCGCCTACCCCCGGCTGGTATCCGGTACAGCGATCCGGCAGTCCCGCCGCGCTGTACTCGTCGAGCGGATTCCGTGGCTTCGACACGGCGGTGGCCGCCTCTATCAGTGCCTACCGCAGTTCGCAGAGCTCGTCGTCGAGCTCGGGCGGTTCCAGCTTCAGCAGCAGTGGCGGCAGCTGGGGCGGCGGTGGCGGCGGCGGGGGAGGTACCTGGTGAGATCAATCGGTCTGCGCCGCAACGTGAAACACCAACATCGTCAAGAGAAAGAGGTGCCCCGATGAGCAGTACTGTTGCCATCGCCGTCATGGTGGTCCTGTTGGCCGCAGCCGCGTTCGGCGTCACCGCGTTCAACCTGCTGCGCCGGCTCGACGTCAAAGTCCGCGAAGCGCTGGGCGGAATCGACGTCCAGTTGACCCGCCGCGCCGAGCTGGTGCCCAACCTGATCAATTCGGTCAAAGGCTATGCGGCGCACGAGCGGGCGATCTTCGAAGAGGTCACCGCCGCCCGCACCGGGGCGACCCGCGCGGCTCAGACCGGAACCGTCGATGACAAGGCGCAGGCGCAGGCCCGGCTGGACCGGGCGATCGGCAACGTGCTCGCGGTGGCCGAGAACTATCCGGACCTGAAGGCCTCGGCCAACTTTCTGCAGCTGCAGGAGCAGCTCACCGACACCGAGAATCAGTTGGCGTTCGCGCGCCAGTACTACAACGACGCGGTGGCCGGCCTGAACCAGCGGGTGGTGACCGTCCCGTGGATGTTCTTCACGGGTCTGGCAAGGGTTGGTGAGCGACCGTTCTACCAGGCTGCGCCGGGTCAGCAGGCCCCGCCGCAGGTGCAGTTCTGATCCTGCCGACAGGGCCCCGGCGCGCTGTTGGCGGCCGTCCGATGCCGACGGTGCAGATGCACCTCGTACACCAGCAGGGCCACCCCGACCGCGGCCGTGCACGCCGACACCAACAGCAGCAGCGGGCTGATGTCCCCGGTGAGGCCGTCGCCGAGCACCACGACCGCGGCGGTGCCCGGCAGCACTCCGATCAGGGTGGCCAGTGTGTACGGCAGCAGCCGGATCGCCGATGCGCCCGCGGCGTAGTTGATCACCGAGAACGGGATGGCCGGAATGAGCCGCAGCGACACCACCGCGGGCCAGCCACGCCGACGCAGTTGCGCGTCCAGCGAGCTGATTTTCGGGTGGCGTACCACCCGGCTCAGCTGCCAGCCGAACACTCGCATCAGCATCAGCACGGCCAGGGCGCTCAACGCGCTGGCCGCCACCGCCAGCACCACACCCAGCCAAGGGCCGAACAGCAGGCCGGCGGCCAGGGTGAACGCGGTCCGGGGGAACGGGAACACCGTGATCGCGGCGTGGCCGGCCAGGAACGCCAGCGGAAACCACGGCCCCAGTGCCTGCGCCCAGTCTCGCAACTGCACGGCGGTGGGTACAGGCACCAGGAGCGCCACCGCGACCAGGATCACCACCACCGCGGTCGTCACCACGAGCCGCCACACCGGAACCTGGCGTGCCGTCGCGAGGGTCGCTGCGATCACCCCGCGAAGCGGGCGGGTGATCTCGCGCAGGGGTGCGGTGGTCACGTCGCCCGAGATTACGGGCCGAACGTTAACGGTAGGCGTCGTGCCCGCGGCGTTTCGCCGCTCGGCGTACCTCGGCAGCATCCGTCGATCGCCATCATTTAGCCTGGTTAACACGTGTCGGGTAGCGATCCTTCCGCTACTCACGAGTAACTTCAGGAGTCGCCGGTGTCAGCAGAGGTAGCCGCGGAACTTGAGCAGGCCCGCGCCCGTTGGCGTGCCGGGGTGGCCGGGGTCTTGGCGAAGGGCTCGCGCCGCGATCCGGCTGACATCGAGCGTGACACCGACGGTGAGCCGGAGCGGCTGCTGGACACCCCCGTGGAGGCTGGATTCGCGATCCGGGCGCTCTACACGGTGTTCGACGAACTGCCGGAGCCGCCGCTGCCCGGGCAGTGGCCCTATGTTCGGGGTGCGGATGCGCTGCGCGACGTCAACACCGGGTGGAAGGTCGCCGAAGTCTTTCCCGGGGTCGGCGCGGAGACCTCGGGCGCCGACGTCAATGGTGCGGTCCTGAGCGGTCTCACCGAGGGCGCCAGTGCGCTGATGGTGCGGGTCGGGCCGGACGGGGTGCCGGCCGCCGAACTGCAACGGGTCTTCGACGACGTCTACCTGGAATTGGTCCCGGTTCTGCTCGATGGTGCCGGGGCCGGCGACTATTCGGCTGCCGCCGAGACGCTGCTGACGCTGGTCGATGGTTTGGATCCGGACAACCTCGCCGGACTGTCGGTGGACCTGGGAGCCGACCCGCTGATCGCGGCGCTGGGTGACCGGGCGGCGCCGCCGATCGACGAGGTGATCGCGGTGGCATCGCGCGCCGCCGGGTACCGCGGGGTGCGGTCGATCGCCGTCAACGGCCCGGCGTTGCACAACCTGGGCGCCGACGCGGCCGGGGAGCTGGCCGGCGCCTTGGCCACCGCCGTGGCCTACCTGCGGCTGCTCACCGAGGCCGGACTCTCGATGGCCGATGCGGTCCGCCAGATCAGCTTCCGGCTCGCCGCCGACGACGACCAGTTCATGACCATCGCCAAGATCCGGGCGGCGCGCCGGTTGTGGGCGCGGGTGACCGAGGTGGCAGGGGAGCCGGAGTGCGGCGCGGTCGTGGTGCACGCCGAGACCTCGCTCGCGATGATGACCCAGCGCGACCCCTGGGTGAACATGCTGCGCACCACGCTGGCGGCGTTCGGCGCCGGCGTCGGCGGCGCCGACACCGTGCTGGTCTGGCCGTTCGACACCGCGATCGCCGGCGGTCAGCCCGGTACCTCGACCGGCTTCGCCCGCCGCATCGCGCGCAACACCCAGCTGCTGCTGCTCGAAGAGTCCCACCTGGGCCAGGTGCTCGACCCGGCCGGCGGATCGTGGTTCGTCGAAGACCTCACCGAGCAGCTGGCGCAGCAGGCGTGGCGACAGTTCCAGCAGGCCGAAGCGCGTTCCGCAGCTGGCGGATTCGACGCGGCCCGCGCGTACTTCACCGAGCTGATCGACGCCTCCGCCGCCGCCCGGGCCGAGAACATCGCGCACCGCCGCACCGCGATCACCGGCGTCAACGAGTACCCGAACCTGGCCGAAGCGCCGTTGGCGCCAACCGCCACCGGGGCCGCTCCGGCCGGACTACGGCGTTATGCCGCGCAGTTCGAGGAGTTGCGTGACCGCTCCGACGCCTACCTGGCCCGCACCGGAGCCCGCCCGCAGGTGCTGCTGCTGCCGTTGGGCCCGCTGGCCGAACACAACATCCGGACGACGTTCGCCGCGAACCTGCTGGCCTCCGGCGGGATCGAAGCGGTCAATCCCGGGCCACTGGACGCCGACGGGGTGGCTGGGGCCTTGGCGGGGGCGGGGATGCAGGCCGGGTCGCCGACCGCGGCGGTGCTCTGCGGCACCGACGCGCGCTACGGGGCCGAGGCAGCCGGCGCCATCGCGGCAGCCCGTGCCGCCGGAATCGGCCGGATCTACCTGGCCGGCCCGGCGAAGGCATTGGCCGGTAACACCGAGACCGACCCGCAGCCAGACGACTACCTGACCATGAAGATCGATGCGGTGCAGGCGTTGTCGGACTTACTGACCCGATTGGGGGCCTGAGAGCCATGACCGCCAACACCTCACGCGAAACCCTCGGCAGCTTCGCCGACGTTGAACTCGGTGACCGTCGCGCCGAGCCGGTCACCGAGGCCGCCGTCGCCGACTACGTGTCCGCCGCCGCGGCCGCACACGGCTACACCCCCGAGCAGTTGGAGTGGCACACCCCGGAAGGCATCGCGGTCAAGCCGGTCTTCACCGCCGCCGATCGCGCCGCGGTGGCCGCCGACGGTTACCCACTGGACAGCTTCCCGGGTGAACCGCCGTTCGTGCGCGGCCCGTACCCGACGATGTATGTCAACCAGCCGTGGACGATTCGCCAGTACGCGGGGTTCTCCACAGCCGCCGACTCCAACGCCTTCTACCGGCGCAATCTGGCAGCCGGTCAGAAGGGCCTGTCGGTGGCGTTCGACTTGGCCACCCATCGCGGCTACGACTCGGACCATCCGCGAGTACAGGGCGACGTCGGGATGGCCGGCGTCGCGATCGATTCCATCCTGGATATGCGACAGCTGTTCGACGGGATCGACCTGAGCGCGGTCAGCGTGTCGATGACCATGAACGGCGCGGTGTTGCCGATTCTGGCGCTGTATGTGGTGGCCGCCGAGGAGCAGGGTGTACCGCCGGAGAAACTCGCCGGGACCATCCAGAACGACATCCTCAAAGAGTTCATGGTGCGCAACACCTACATCTATCCGCCGAAGCCGTCGATGCGGATCATCTCCGACATCTTCGGGTACACCAGCGCCAAGATGCCGAAGTTCAACTCGATCTCGATCTCCGGCTACCACATCCAAGAAGCCGGTGCCACAGCAGATTTGGAGCTGGCCTACACGCTGGCCGACGGCGTGGACTACATCAAGGCCGGCCTGGAGGCCGGCCTGGACATCGACAAGTTCGCGCCCCGGCTGTCGTTCTTCTGGGGTATCGGGATGAACTTCTTCATGGAGGTCGCCAAGCTGCGCGCCGGCCGGTTGCTGTGGAGCGAGCTGGTCGGTGAGTTCAGCCCCAAGAGTTCGAAATCCCTGTCGCTGCGCACACATTCACAGACCTCCGGCTGGTCGCTGACCGCCCAGGACGTCTTCAACAATGTGGCCCGTACCTGCATCGAGGCGATGGCCGCCACCCAGGGGCACACCCAGTCGCTGCACACCAACGCCCTCGATGAGGCGCTGGCGCTGCCCACCGACTTCTCCGCCCGCATCGCCCGCAACACCCAACTGCTGCTGCAGCAGGAGTCGGGCACCACCCGCCCGATCGACCCGTGGGCGGGCTCCTACTACGTGGAATGGCTGACTCATCAGCTGGCGCAACGGGCCCGTGCCCACATCGAAGAGGTCAAGGCGCACGGTGGGATGGCGCAGGCCATCAACGAGGGCATCCCGAAACTGCGCATCGAGGAGGCCGCGGCCCGCACCCAGGCCCGGATCGACTCCGGCCGTCAGCCGCTGATCGGCGTCAACAAGTACCAGGTCGCCGAGGACCAAGAGATCGAGGTGCTCAAGGTCGAGAACAGTCGGGTGCGCGCCGAACAGCTGGCCAAACTCGAGCAGTTGCGTGCCGAGCGCGACGAGGCGGCCTGCCAGGCCTCGCTGGCCGAGCTGACCCGGGCGGCCGGTGCCAGTTCGGTCCAGCCCGGGGCTGAAGACCCAGACGGACTGGGCAACAACCTGCTGGCGCTGGCCATCAACGCCGCGCGGGCCAAGGCGACTCTCGGGGAGATCTCCGACGCGCTGGAGAAGGTCTACGGGCGCCACCAGGCCGAGATCCGTACCATCTCTGGCGTCTACCGTGACGAAGTGGGGAAGGGCAGCAACATCGCTGGTGCAACCGCTCTGGTGGAGAAGTTCGCCGAGGCCGACGGCCGCCGGCCCCGCATCCTGGTCGCCAAGATGGGCCAGGACGGGCACGACCGCGGCCAGAAGGTGATCGCCACCGCGTTCGCCGACATCGGGTTCGACGTCGACGTCGGCGCGCTGTTCTCCACCCCCGACGAGGTCGCCCGGCAGGCCGCCGACAACGACGTGCACGTGGTCGGGGTGTCCTCGCTGGCCGCCGGGCACTTGACGTTGGTGCCGGCGCTGCGCGACGCGCTGGCCGCGGTGGGCCGGCCCGACATCATGATCGTGGTCGGCGGTGTCATCCCGCCCGGCGACTTCGACGAGCTCTATGCCGCCGGGGCGACCGCGATCTTCCCGCCCGGCACGGTGATCGCCGATGCCGCGGTCGGGTTGTTGCAGACCCTGGCGTCGCGGCGCGGCTATGAGCTCGCCGACTCGGCCGGGCCCGCGGCAGACCCGATATAGATGGTCGACGACATGGGCGACACCGTTGCCGAATTGGCGGCGGCGGTGCGCGCCGGTGATCGCTCCGTCCTGCCCCGGGCCATCACCCTGGTCGAGTCCACCCGCCCCGACCATCGCCAACTGGCGCAGAAGCTGCTGCTGGCGCTGCTGCCGGACGCGGGCGGCGCCCGGCGGGTGGGTATCACCGGCGTTCCCGGAGTGGGTAAGTCGACCAGTATCGAGGCGCTCGGGATGCACCTCGTCGAGCTGGGGCACCGGGTGGCGGTATTGGCCGTCGACCCGTCTTCGACCCGTACCGGTGGATCGATCCTGGGCGACAAGACCCGGATGCAGCGGCTGGGGGCGCACGAGAGCGCCTATATTCGCCCGTCGCCGACGTCGGGAACTCTGGGCGGAGTCGCCAAGGCCACCCGGGAGACCGTGGTGCTGCTGGAAGCCGCCGGCTTCGACGTGATACTGATCGAGACCGTCGGCGTCGGCCAGTCCGAGGTGACGGTGGCGGGCATGGTGGACACCTTCGTGTTCTTGACGCTGGCCCGCACCGGCGACCAGTTGCAGGGCATCAAAAAGGGTGTCCTGGAACTGGCGGACATCGTGGTGGTCAACAAGGCCGACGGCGAGCACCTGACCGAGGCGCGGATGGCCGCGCGGGAGCTTTCCGCCGCGATTCGGCTCATCTATCCTCGCGAAACACTCTGGCGGCCACCGGTTTTAACGATGAGCGCAATCGAGGGCACCGGGCTGCCGGAACTCTGGGACACCATTGAGCGACATCGGCAGACCCTGATCGACGCGGGCGAGTTCGACGCCCGCCGCCGGGCCCAGCAGGTGGACTGGACGCGGCAACTGGTGGCGGACGCCGTGCTGGAACGGGCGCTGTCGGATCCGGCGGTGCGCCAGGTGCGCACCGCGGTGGAACAACAGGTGCTCAGCGGCGAACTGACCCCTGCGCTGGCCGCCCAACAGGTCCTCGCCGCCATCTGGCGGTAATCGGCTCAGGGGACGCTCCTGAAGTAATTACGGTATGGCTGTCGGTCGGCACGGTAGATTGCCAGCCATGACTCAGCGTGTCGACTCTCGCCGCCTGGCGCTTCCGGCGAACGTGCACGGCGCGGCCGACGAGAACTTCGCCTGCGCGGTACGGGCATTCGCTGCGATGTTCCCGGGCCGGCGCTTCGGTGGCGGGGCCCTGGCGGTGTACCGGGACGGCCGGCCGCTGGTCGACGTGTGGACCGGCTGGGCGGACCGGGCGGGCACGGTGCCGTGGTCGGAGAACACCGGCGCCATGACGTTCTCGGCGACCAAGGGCGCGGCCTCCACGGTCATCCACCGGCTGGTCGACCGCGGACTCATCGACTACGACACTCCGGTGGCGCACTACTGGCCGGAATTCGCCGCCAACGGCAAGGCCGCGATCACCGTTCGGCAACTGCTGGGACACCGGGCCGGCCTGACCCACCTGCGCGGTGCGAGCCGGGCCGACATGCTGGACCACCTCACGATGGAAGCGTGGATGGCCGCCGCCGCGCCGGGACCGGAGTTCGGCAAACCCGCCTACCACGCGTTGACCTACGGCTGGCTGCTGTCCGGCCTGGTCCGGGCCGTCACCGGTGTCGGTATGCGGGAGCTGTTCCGCAGCGAGCTGGCCGCACCGCTGAACACCGACGGCCTGCACCTGGGCCGGCCACCGGCCGGCGCGCCAACCGTAGCCGCCGAGATCGTCATGCCGCAGCGCAGCCGGCGCAATCGGATCGTCGACTTCGTGGCGCCCATGGCCGCCTCGCTGCTGCCGTACGGGGGATTGGGTGCCTTCTATTTCCCCGGTGTGATGGACACCGTGCGCGGTGACACGCCGTTCCTGGACACCGAGGCCGCAGCCATCAACGGGGTGTTCACCGCGCGAGGGCTGGCCCGCCTCTACGGCGCCCTGGCAAACGGGGGAGAGATCGACGGCACCCGGTTCTTGTCCCGCCGGCTGGTGGCGGGCCTGCCCGGACCGCACACGCTGGAACTGGATCGCACCGTCGGGGTGCCACTGGCGTTCCATCAGGGGTACCACGCCGTCCCGTTCGGTTCGGTGTTGCCGGGCTTCGGCCACGTCGGGCTGGGCGGATCACTGGGCTGGGCCGACCCGGACTCCGGGCTGGCCTTCGGATTCGTGCACAACCGGCTGCTGACGCCGTTCGTGGCTCTGGACCACGCCGGTTTCGTCGGGACGGCCGCGCTGATCCGCCGGGGCGTGGCCGCGGGGCGCCGGCACGGCCTCACCCCGATCCCGCTGCTCGGATCCCCGTTCGTGGAGCGGGACGCCGCGATCGGGTAGTCGATGCACGGCCGGGTTTGCGATCGCCGCTAGGGTGTCCCGAGTGACTGACCGAACGCCCAAGCTCTACATTTTCCCGCACGCCGGCGGGTCGCCGCAGTACTACGTTCCGTTCTCGAAGGCGTTCACCGCCGATGTCAAACGTATCGGCGTGCAATACCCGGGCAAGGCCGGCAGCCACGACCTCGGCGCGTTCACCAGCATCGAAGATCTCGCCGACCGCGTCTGCACAATGCTGACCCCGCCCGATCAGACCGACGGCGGCGCCGTCTTCTTCGGTCACAGCATGGGCGCGCTACTGGCCTTCGAGGTGGCCCGCCGGTTCGAGGCGGACGGGCACCCGATCTCGGCTCTGTTCGTGTCCGCGGCGGGTGCGCCGGGGCGGGCGGGATTCGACAACATCGGCGACTCCGATCGTGGCCTGCTCGAAGCGGTCAGCCAGATGACCGGTGTCAACCCAGAATTTCTGGAGAACGAGGCGTTCGCGGCGAAGATCCTTCCGACGCTGCGCGGGCTCAAAGCCATCGCGAACTACGACTGTCCGCCGGACGCCCGGGTGTCCTGCCCGATCTTCGCGTTTCACGGCGACGACGATGGCGTCGCCACCGCCGAGAAAGTGGCCCCGTGGGCCGAGCGCACCACCTCGGAGTTCAGCGTCCGGACGTTCACCGCACCGGGCCATCACTTCTACCTCAACGATCACCTGCCGGAATTGGTCGGCGACATCGAGGAGAAGATTGCCCGCCTCTGCCGCTGATGCCTCGGGGGTGGCCGCGTGATACATCGTCGGCCGGCGTGGTCCCTGGAGTCCTGAACACTTTCTGCGTTTCGCTCCCCGATCTGCCGCGTAGGTGCTGTATATCACCAGTAAGTTCTCTGTCAACAGCGCCAACGTGGTAGCCTCCGCGGGAGGGAAAACACCTGGGATGTCGGGGTCCGAGGAGTTTTGGCGTCGGTTCCACACATTCCAGAAGGGGTACCCGTGTCAATGGTCGACTCAATCCGCACCGCCCGCTTCGGCTGCGCGATCTCGGCGCATGGATGCACGTGGCCCCGTTTTCACTCAGTAGGGCGCGTAACCGGCCCACGGTGAGGCTGAAGCATTCAGCCGACAACTCAGGTAGTGGTGCCCACAAGGCCTGATCCCGCAGGGGTGCATCCCGAATGTCGCTAATCCAACCGTATAACTCCGCTGTGCAGGGCCGCGCAGCAAAACCGTCGCTTCGGGCCGCACGCGCGGTGGCCCTGGCCGGGGCCCCGGACGGGGACTAGTACTCAGCAGGTGAGGTCCGCGGACCTGACAGCACAAGGAGAAATAAACGTTATGCCGGTCACTCAAACGCACATTCCGACCCTGTTGGCGGACCGGGCCCGGGAAAAGCCGGATGCGCCTGCCTACACCTTCATCGACTTCGACGTCGACCCGGAGGGCTACCGCGAGACCGTGACCTGGTCGCAGCTGCGCAACCGGGCGCAGGTGGTGGCGGCAGAGTTGGCCACATGCGCGTCGCCGGGTGACAGGGTCGCGCTGCTGGCCCCGCAGAGCCTGGAGTACATCGTCGGCTTCTACGGCGCGCTGGAGGCGGGGATGATCGCCGTGCCGCTGCCGGTGCCGATGTTCGGGGCGCACGACGAGCGGGTCTCTGCGGCGCTGCGGGACTGCTCGCCGGCCGCCATCCTGACCACGTCGGCCGCGGCCGGGGACATCGCCAATTCGATCAGCGACCTGGGCGGCAAGCCGCCGGTGGTGATCGAAGTGGATGCGCTGGACCTCGACTCCGAGCCGATGGAGGTCCCCACCGCCACGGCGCACACCAAGACAGCGTTCCTGCAGTACACCTCGGGTTCGACCCGGACGCCCGCCGGAGTCATGGTCGGGCATCACAACGCGATCGTGAACATGCAGCAGATGATCGACGACACCTTCGAAAACATCGGCAAGACGGTGCCGGCCGACACCACTCTGGTGGCGTGGCTGCCCTTCTACCACGATCTCGGCCTGATGTGCTGCATCATCTTCCCGCTGGTGGGCGGCCACCAGGCAGTGATCTTCAGCCCGATGGCCTTCCTGGCCAAGCCGGCGCGCTGGATGCAGCTGGTGGCCAGCTACCCCAACGCCTACACCGGTGGGCCGAACTTCGCCTACGAATTGGCCGTCCGCCGCACCTCCGACGAGGACATGGCCGGGCTGGACCTGTCGCGCGTGCACACCTTCGCGTTCGGTGCGGAGCGGGTGCATGCGGCGACGCTGCGGCGCGTCGTCGACCGGTTCGCCAAGTTCAACCTCAATCCGGCGGCGCTGCGTCCCGGCTACGGCCTGGCCGAGGCGACCGTCTACCTGACCTCGAACACCCCCGGCACCCCGCCGCCGACCGCGCGTTTCGACTACACCAAGCTCGCGAACGGCACCGCGGAGCCTGGCGGCGCCGAGGGCGGAGTCGAGCTGGTCAGCTGTGGCGTGCCGCGGGCGTGCACCGTGCGCGTCGTCGACCCGGACACCCAGACCGAGAACCCTGCGGGCAAGGTCGGCGAGATCTGGGCTTACGGCCCCAACCTGGCCGCCGGCTACTGGCACAATCAACAGGCGACCGAGGCCACCTTCGGCGGCAAACTGGCCGACCCGTCGCCCGGCACCCCGCAGGGGCCGTGGCTCAAGACCGGCGACCTCGGGGTCGTCTCCGACGGAGAGCTCTACATCGTCGGCCGCATCAAGGATCTGCTGATCGTCGACGGGCGTAATCACTACCCGGACGACATCGAGGCGACCGTCCAGGAGATCACCGGCGGGCGTGTCGCGGCGGTGTCAATCCCCAACAGTCGCTCCGAGCAGCTTGTTACGATCGCCGAGTTCAAGAATAAGGGGGGGTCGGAAGAGGAGGTCCAGGACAGACTGCACGAGGTGAGGCGGAAGGTCGCGGCCGCGCTGTCCAAGGCGCATGGCCTGGCAGCAGGTGATCTGGTTTTGGTGCCGCAGGGCGCAATCCCGATCACGACCAGCGGCAAGATTCGCCGCTCCAGCTGCGTGGAGATCTATCAGCGGGATGGATTCGACCGACTGGATGCTACCGCTCGGTCTGTATGACTGATGACGAGCTGCTCGCGCGGCTTTCGGGGAGGTTGAGTTGAGCGCGATGGTTGCAAAATCGGCCGGGGGGCCGGATCGTAGGGCGATAGTTGCTGAGGCGCTGCGCAAGATTGATGATCTGACGGCGCGGTTGGCGGTGGCTGAGGC
>NZ_CP084029.1:2582351-2582606 GCF_020181615.1 [Mycobacterium] crassicus | reverse complement strand
GTGGCCTGGGAGGCGTTGGAGCATGCCGGGATCACCAAGGAGGCGATTCGGGGCACTTCAACCGGTGTTTTCGTCGGCCTGACCACCAACGACTACACCCTCAATATCGTCGGCAAAATCCGGGAAGAAGAGATCGACCCGTACGTTCCTTTCGGTAATGCCCCTAACTTTGCCGCGGGCCGGCTTTCGTATTTCCTGGGGGTGCATGGCCCGGCGATGATGGTGGACACTGCGTGTTCGTCGTCGTTGGTGTCG
>NZ_CP084029.1:2572636-2582251 GCF_020181615.1 [Mycobacterium] crassicus | reverse complement strand
GTGCCGCAGATTCCGTTCATCTCCACGGTGGTGGATCCGACCGGGCCCACACCGGTCCTCGACGCGGACTACTGGGTCAACAACGTGCGCCGGCCGGCGCAGGTCCACCGGGCCATCGGTGCCGCGGGGGACAAGTACGGGACCTTCATCGAGGTCAGCCCGCACCCGATCCTGACCCACACCATCGACGAGATCCTGGAAGCGGTTCCGCATTGCAGCGTTGCCACCCTGGTGCGCAACGGTGACGACACCGTCGCCTTCCACGAGCACCTCAACGCCGCGCACCCGGTGAGTCCCCGGGAGCTGCCGCACCCGGCCGGCCCGCACCCGGTGCTGCCGGCCACCCCGTGGCGGCACACCCACCACTGGCTCGAAGTTGAAAACTCTGTTACCGCAGCAGAATCCGCGCCCCGGCCCGGAGTGCTGCTGGGAACGCACATCAAGATCGGCAGCACGCCGACCGCCCACCTGTGGCAGGCACGTCTGGCGCCGGAGACCAAGCCCTACCCGGGGGGCCACCGCAACAACGGGGTCGAGCTGGTGCCCGCATCGGTTCTGCTGCAAACCCTGTCGGACGCCTCGATCGAGGTGAGCGGACAGCCTGCGGTCAGCGACATCCGTTTCGAGCATCCGATCATCGTCGACCGGCCACGGACCATCCAGGTGGTCGCCGATGCCGAATCGATCGTCATCCTGTCCAGGGCGGTGTCATCGAAGTCGGTCGGCGACGACTCGCGCTGGATCAAACATCTCAGCGCTCGCATCGCCCAGCCCGGCGACCTCGACTCGCTCGGCGAGGGCGCAACGCGCAGGAACGGCCATGCCGGAACGCAGTTCGACGACGAGGCGGTGACCTCGCAGTGGCTGACCTGGGGCAGTGAAGGACGTCCATTCGACTGGTCGCTGACCTCTGGGCGGACGACCCAGGTCGAGTTGCTCGCCGACATAGCGGGGCCAGCCGCGGCAGCATCTTCGGGCACTGTCGCGCTGCTGGACGCCGCGCTGCACGTCGCGCGACTGGTGGACCAATCCAACCCGGAGTTGATGGTGCCCGCCGCGATCGGCAGTGTCCGACTCGGGGAACCGCCCGCCGACAACCGAGCCGGACTCGTCGTGCACCGGCGTGACGGCGGCGAAGGCGAACTCATCGTCGACATCGCTCTGACGACGGCCGACGGCACGCGCTGCGTCGACATCCGCGGGCTGCGCTACACGGCGCTGGGCACCGCGACCGCCACCGACGACCCGAGTTCGATCGCCCACGCGATGGACTGGCAGCCCTGGGACGCCGCACCCCAGACTCCGGACCAGCCCGGTACCGTCGCCGTTGTCGGGGACAGTGCGGGCGCGGAGACGCTGCGCAGTGGACTGACTGCGGCCGGTCACCGCGCGGCCGGCATCGCCGAAGCACAGACGGTCATCTACGTCGCGGACTCGGGACGAGCAGGCGAGAGTGACCTGGACTGCACCAGCCGGTTGGCCGGCGAGGTGGCAGACCTGGTGGCCCGACTGGCCGAGCGGGACGTCCACTCGCCCGCACTGTGGATCATCACCCAAGGGGTTCACGAGGCCGCCTCGGATGCGGCCGTTCGCCAGAGCTGCCTGTGGGGTATGGCCGGTGTGATCCGGGCCGAGCAGCCACAACTGTGCGGCGGGCTGGTTGACCTGCCCGGCGACGACGTGGCCGGCTTCGCCGACAATGCCCGGACCCTGTCCGGTGTGCTGGGTACCCCGGCGAGATCGATCCTGGTGCTGCGCGATGGCCAGTTCCTGACCCCGGCGTTCACCCCGATCTCCGGCCCGGCGCAGCGCGAGCCGATGGTGTGTCAGCCGGACGGCGCCTACCTCATCACCGGCGGTATGGGTGCCTTGGGCCTGTTGATGGCCGGGTGGCTCGCCGACCGCGGTGCCCGCCGCGTGGTGTTGGCCGGGCGCAGTGCCCTGCCGCCTCGGCGGGATTGGGACGGCCAGAACATCGACGCCGATGTCCGGCAGAAGATCACCGCGATCCGCGCACTGGAGCGTCGGGGGGTCAGCGTCGACGTGGCTGCCCTCGACATCGGCTCCCGGGACGCGGTGGCCGAGTTGTTGGCCCGCCGCGACGCGGCCGGCGCCCCGGAGATCCGCGGCATCATCCACGCCGCCGGTATCACCGAGGGCCAGCTGCTGACCGAGTTCGACGCCGACCGGCTCCGGGCCACGATGTGGCCGAAGGTAGCCGGTGCCCAGGTCCTACACGAACTCTTCCCGCCGGGAAGCCTGGACTTCTTCTTCATGACGGCTGCGGCCGGCGCGGTGTTCGGAGTGCCCGGTCAGGGTGCCTATGCCAGCGCGAACGCGTACCTGGACGGCCTGGCCCGTGCCCGCCACCTGCGGGGATGTCACAGCGTCAGCCTGGACTGGGTGGCCTGGAAGGGGCTCGGGTTCGGCGCCGAAGCGCACGTGGTGCTGCACGAACTGGAGCGGATGGGGTCGCGCGCGATCACCCCGGCCGAGGCCTTCGCCGCCTGGGACCACGTCGAGCACTACGACGTCGCTCAGGCGATCATGGTGCCGCTGCCTTCGGAAGGGGCGGCCGGTGCGGCCGAGGTGGCAGGCGTCACGCCCGCCCGCGACTGGGCTCAACTCGCCCCCGATGAGATACTCAGCGAGCTGGAAACCGGGTTGCGCAGCATCCTGGCCCGCGAACTTCGTATGTCGGAGGCCGAGCTACAGCTGGACCGTCCGTTCGCCGAGCTCGGCCTGAACTCGGTGATGGCGATGGCGGTCCGCCGCGACATCGAACAGCTCGTCGGCCTGGAGCTGTCGGCCACAATGCTGTGGAACCACCCGACGACTGCGGCGCTGGCGGCGCACCTGACCGGCAAGCTGCTGCCGGAGGAGGCTTCCAGTGACGACCGGGCGGCCGCCGACGGCGACCTGTCCGAGTCGGCCGACAGTGTTTTGAATGAGCTGTTCGACAGCGTGGAATCGGCTTCGGCCGGATGGGACGGAATCTAGTGGGAATTGAGTTCCCCGCATGACCGCAGCATTTGACGAAGAAGCACTGCGCCACTGGCTGGCAGACTACCTGGTCACCAATATCGGCTGTAGCCCCGAGGAAATCGATTTCAACGCCTCGTTGAACGACCTGGGCGTCGGCTCCCGCGATGCCGTGGTGCTCTGCGGTGAACTGTCGGAACTGTTGGGCCGCAAGGTGTCTCCGGTGGAGCTGTGGCAGCATCCGTCGGTTGCCGAGCTGGCGAAGTTCCTCATCGAGCCGGAGTCCGCCGATGAGGATTCGGCACCGGAGCCCGGTCGGCTGGGCACCGACGAGCCGATCGCGGTGATCGGCCTCGGTTGCCGATTCCCCGGCGACATCAACTCGCCGGAAGCGCTGTGGCAGTTCCTGATCGACGGCGGCAACGCGGTCACGGAGGTGCCGGACGACCGCTGGGCACCGTTCGATGACGGGTCACCTGAGATCTCTGGCGCCATTGCGCGCACCACCCGATGGGGCTCGTTCCTGAGCGACATCGCCGCCTTCGACGCGGAGTTCTTCGAGATCTCCAGCCGCGAAGCGGTCAAGATGGACCCGCAGCAGCGACTGCTGCTGGAAGTGGCGTGGGAAGCCTTGGAGCACGCCGGAATTCCCGCGACATCACTGCGGCGTTCGCAGACCGGCGTCTACGTCGGGGCCAGTATCACCGAATACGGCTGCCATGCCTCCGCCGACCTGGGAAGCGTGGATGCCTGGAGCAACGCCGGTGGTGCCCTGAGCATCATCGCCAACCGGCTGTCCTACTTCCTGGACCTGCGCGGGCCGTCGGTGACGGTGGACACCGCATGTTCTTCGTCGCTGGTCGCCCTGCACCTGGCGTGCCGGAGCCTGCGGACCGGAGAGGCCGAGACCGCCATCGCGGGCGGGGTGAACCTGCTGATGTCACCGGCGGTGTTCCGCGGCTTCGACCAGAGTGGCGCGCTGTCGACGACGGGCGCCTGCCACGCCTTCGACGCCGCCGCCGACGGATTCGTCCGTGGCGAGGGTTGCGGTGTCGTGGTGCTCAAGCGGCTGTCCGACGCCCGCCGTGACGGCGACCGGGTGCTTGCGGTGGTCCGGGGCTCGGCCATCAATCAGGACGGCCACTCCAACGGACTGCTGGCCCCCAACCCGGCCGCCCAGATGGCGGTGCTGCGCTCGGCATACGCCGACGCGGGCATCCCGGCGCAGGAAGTCGACTATGTCGAAACCCACGGAACCGGAACGCTGCTCGGCGATCCGATCGAGGCCCGGGCGCTGGGCACGGTGCTGGGCCGGGGACGTCCCGCCGGCAGCCCGCTGCTGCTCGGAGCGGCCAAGTCGAACCTCGGTCACCTGGAGGCGGCCGCCGGCATGGTCGGCTTCATCAAGTCGGTGCTGGCCGTGCAGCGCGGGCAGATCCCGGCCAATCTGCACTTCAACACGCCGAACCCGCACATCTCCTTCGACCAGATGCGTTTGAAGGTCGTTGCCGAAAAACAGGATTGGCCGTCCACCGACCATCCGCGACGGGCAGGTGTCTCCTCGTTCGGATTCGGCGGCACCAACGCACACGTGGTCATCGAACAGGCTCCGCCGGCCAAGATCTCGGCGCGCGAAGCAGATCCGGCGATCACCACGCTGGTGGTGGCCGGGCGGAACCCGGAGCGGATCGCCGCGGCCGCCCAGGAACTGGCCGACTGGTTGGAGGGCCCCGGCGCGGCGGTGGAACTGCCCGACGCCGCGCACACCCTCAACCACCACCGGGCTCGGCAGGCCCAGTTCGGCATGGTCTGCGCCCGGGACCGGGCTCAGGCGGTACGCGGCCTGCAGGCCCTGGCCGCCGGCACGTCGGCCGACGGTGTTGTGGGTCCGCACGACGGGCCGTGCGGGCCCGGCACGGTGTTCGTGTACTCCGGACAGGGTTCGCACTGGGCCGGCATGGGTCGCCAACTGCTCACCGACGAACCGGCGTTCGCCCGGGCACTGGCGGTGCTGGAGCCGACATTCGTCGAACACGTCGGATTCTCGCTGTGGCAGGTGATTTCGGGCGGCGAAGAGATCAGCGGAGACGCGCAGGTCCAACCCGTCCTGATGGGCCTGCAGCTGGCACTGACCGAACTGTGGCGTTCCTATGGGCTGCACCCCGACGCGGTCATCGGTCATTCGATGGGGGAGGTGACCGCGGCGGTCGTCGCCGGGGCGCTGAGCGCGGCCGACGGTTTCCGGGTGATCGCGGCCCGTTCCCGGCTGATGTCGCAGCAGGCCGGGCAGGGCGCGGTGGCGTTGCTGAACCTCGACGCCGAGGCCACCGAGGCACTGCTGACCGACTACCCGGATGTTTCTGTGGCGGGCTACCTTTCACCGAAGCAGACCGTGGTGGCCGGCCCGGTGGCGCCGGTTGACGCGGTGATCGCCACGGTGAGCGCCCAGAACAAGTTCGCCCGGCGGGTGAACATGGAAGTGGCCTCGCACACCGCGCTGATGGACCCGATCCTGGCCGACGTGAGGGCGGCACTGGAGGGCCTGACCCCTGAGGTCGCGACCATCCCGTTCTACTCCACCGTCACCGAGGACGCGATGCCGGCCGGCGGTCTGCCGCTGCTGGACGCCGACTACTGGGCGAACAACGTCCGCAAACCCGCGCTGCTCACCCAGGCCGTGACCGCGGCCGGGCGCGAGCACACCACGTTCGTGGAAGTCAGTGCCCACCCGATCCTGACCCACGCGATCGCCGACACGCTGGAGGCCCTCGACGGCCACCACCACAGTGTCGGAACGCTGGTGCGCAACGGCGATGACCCGCTCAGCTTCCACACCAACCTCAACCGGACGCACACCACGCAGCCGCCGCAGACGCCGCACCCACCGGAACCGCATCCGGTGTTGCCCGCGACGCCGTGGCAGCACAGCCGGTACTGGATCGACACCGTGGCCGTTCGCAGCTCCGCCGGTGCGGTGGGCGCCGGCGCGGACAGCGGCCGAAGCGGCGGGGCAGGCAACCCGGGATCGGTGCCCGCGGAGTGGTGGTGCGAGCTGGCCTGGCCGGCTGCGGAAGCCGGGAGCGACACGGGGTCGGCGTCCGCCGGACAGTCCTGGCTGGTGATCGGTTCGGCCGATCTCGGCGCGGAACTGGGCGCCGAGATCGGCGGTACGGTGGCGACGCTGGACGCGTCGGCGCTGGCCGACAGCGCGGCGCTGGCCGCGGCGTTGAGCGGGGCCACCCACGTGGTGTACACGCCGGACAGCACGGCGCCCGATCTGACCGCAGCACCGGCCTATACGGCGTTCAACGCCGGCCGGCGACTGGCCGCGGCCATGACGGATCAAGGGGTGGCGCCGAAGCTGTACCTGTTGACGCGCAACGCCCAACCCGTCGGCGACGGCGACCGGGCCAACCCCGCGCACGCCGTGCTGTGGGGCCTGGGCCGCACCCTGGCGCTGGAACACCCCGAGATCTGGGGTGCAGTCGTCGATGTCGACGAGTCGGTTCCCGCGTCGCTGGTCGCCGGATACCTGCTCGCCGAGGCCAATTCCGGTGACAACGAGGACCAGGTCGTCTACCGGGCCGGTGTCCGCCGCGTCCCACGGCTGCGTGGCGGCAGGCCGACGGGGGCGCCTGCGCCGGTCGAATTCGACCCGGAAAGTTGCCATCTGGTCATCGGCGCCACCGGCAACATCGGTCCGCAGTTGGTTCGGGAACTGGCGGCCAACGGCGCCAAGACGATCGTCGCCGTGTCCCGGCGGCCCGGCTCGCGACTCGATGCGTTGGCGGCCGAGCTGTCGTCGGCCGGCACCACGCTGGTGACAGTGGCCGCCGACGCCGCCGACGAGGCCGCGATGAGTGCGTTGTTCGACCGGTTCGGCGCCGACCTGCCGCCGCTGGCCGGCATCCACGTGGCTGCCTTTGCCGGTGGTCCGATCACCTTGCGGGACATGACCGATGACGACGTCACCGCCATGTTCCGGCCGAAGCTCGATGTGGTCGCGGTGCTGCACAAGTTGTCGCTGCGGCACCCCGTGCGCCATTTCGTGCTGTTCTCGTCGATCTCCGGACTGACCGGATCGCGGTGGTTGGCGCACTACACGGCCACCACCACCTTCCTGGACACGTTCGCGTACGCGCGCCGCGCAGCCGGGCTTCCTGCCACCGCGATCAACTGGGGATTGTGGAAGTCGTTGGACGACACCCAATCCGAGGCTGAGCGCCAGGTGACCGCTGAATCGGGCTTGCTGCCGATGGCCGACGAGGTCGCGATCGGGGCACTGCCGCTGGTGATCGGTGCGCACAGTGCGGTGCGGCACACGGTCGTCGCGGCGGACTGGCCGCGGCTGGCCACCGCCTACCGCACCCGGGCGGCGCTACGCATCGTCGACGACCTACTGGCCGTCCCTGCGGCGGCTGGCGGTTCGGGATCGGTGAGCACCGAATTCCGTCGGGCCCTGGCTGAGGCGGAACCGGAACAGCGCGAGGAACTGTTGCGCGACCACGTCATTACGCAGGTCGTCGCGGCCATGGGTCTGGCGTCGCGGCACGCGCTGGACCCGACCGCCGGATTCTTCGCCTCCGGCATGGATTCGCTGATGAGCGTGACCCTGCAGCGGGCCCTGTCGGACAGTCTCGGCGAAACCCTGCCGGCTGCAGTCGTATTCGACTACCCGACTGTCGATGCGCTGACCGGATACCTGGCGAGCATCCTGCCCGAGTTGGTGGAGGCCGCCGAGCAGGACAGCGCCGACGCCTATGACGACATGAGTGACGACGAGCTGCTCGCGCAGCTGTCGGAGAGGTTGGGTTGAGCGGGATGGTTGCTGGATCGGCAACATCGGTCGGGGGGCCGGATCGTAGGGCGATAGTTGCTGAGGCGCTGCGCAAGATTGATGATCTGACGGCGCGGTTGGCGGTGGCTGAGGCTGGTGACACTGAGCCGATCGCGGTGGTCGGTATGGGTTGTCGGTTGCCTGGTGGGGTGGATGGGCCGGCTGCTTTTTGGCAGTTGTTGTGTGATGAGGGTTCGGGCATTGTGCGGGTGCCGGCGGATCGTTGGGATGCGGATGCGTTCTATTCGTCGGATTATTCGGTGCCGGGGACGATTTGTTCGCGCGAGGGTGGGTTTTTGTCGTCGTGGCAGCCTGCTGAGTTTGATGCGGAGTTTTTTGGTATTTCGCCGCGTGAGGCTGATGCGATGGATCCTCAGCAGCGGTTGCTCATGGAGGTGGCCTGGGAGGCGTTGGAGCATGCCGGGATCACCAAGGAGGCGATTCGGGGCACTTCAACCGGTGTTTTCGTCGGCCTGACCACCAACGACTACGCACTGATCGCCACCGAGACACTCGGTGTGCGCGACACCGACCCCTACCTGGCGTTCGGTAACGCCCCGAATTTCGCGGCCGGCCGGCTTTCGTATTTCCTGGGGGTGCATGGCCCGGCGATGATGGTGGACACTGCGTGTTCGTCGTCGTTGGTGTCGATTCATTTGGCGTGTGCGAGTTTGCGGCGTCGGGAGTCTGATCAGGCGTTGGCTGCTGGGGTGAATTTGATTTTGACCCCGCAGAACAGTATTGCGACGTCGCGGTGGGGGATGTTGGCTCCGGACGGGCAGTGCAAGACGTTTGATGCGAACGCTGACGGGTATGTCCGCAGTGAGGGCGCTGGTGTGGTGGTGCTCAAGCGGCTCAGTGATGCTCAGCGTGATGGTGACCGGGTTCTGGCGGTGGTGCGGGGTTCGGCGGTGAATCAGGATGGGCCGTCGTCGGGTCAGACGGTGCCGTCGGGTCCGGCGCAGCAGAAGGTGGTGCGGGCGGCGTTGGCGTCGGCTCGGTTGGAGTCTTCTGATATCGACTATGTCGAGGCGCATGGGACTGGGACGGCGTTGGGTGATCCGATTGAGTTGGATGCCTTGTCGGCGGTGTTTGGTGAGCGGGGTTCTTCGGCGCCGTTGGTGTTGGGGTCGGTGAAGACGAATCTGGGGCATCTGGAGTCTGCGTCGGGTGTTGCGGGGTTCATCAAGACGGTGTTGTCGGTGCAGCATGGGTTTGTTCCGCGGCATTTGAACTTCTCGCAGTTGACACCGAATGCGGGTGCGGGGGCTTCGGGGTTCACGATCGCCGGGCAGGCGATGGAGTGGCCTGCGGTGTCGCGTCCGCGTCGGGCGGGGGTGTCCTCGTTCGGGGTGTCGGGGACCAATGCGCATGTGACCGTCGAGCAGGCCCCGGAGGCTGAAGCAGCGGAAGCGACTCAGTCGCCGGTGGTGAGCACGTTGCTGGTGTCGGGTAAGTCCCCGGCGCGTATCGCGGCCACCGCGGGTGCCTTGGCAGCGTGGTTGCAGGCCGACGGCGCCGACGTGGCCCTGGCCGACGTCGCCCACGCACTCAACCACCACCGCACCCGCCACCAGAAGTTCGCCACCATCGCCGCCCGCGATCGTGAACAGGCCATCGCCGGGCTGACCGCGTTGGCCGCCGGCGAATCCGCGCCGGGCGTGGTGGGACCCGCTGCGGTGCTGCCCGGCCGAGGCACGGTGTTCGTGTTCTCGGGTCAGGGTTCGCATTGGGTGGGTATGGGTCGTCGGTTGTTGGCTGATGAGCCGGTGTTTGCTGCTGCGGTTGATGAGTTG
>NZ_CP084029.1:2324781-2572536 GCF_020181615.1 [Mycobacterium] crassicus | reverse complement strand
TCGGGTGTTGCGGGGTTCATCAAGACGGTGTTGTCGGTGCAGCATGGGTTTGTTCCGCGGCATTTGAACTTCTCGCAGTTGACACCGAATGCGGGCGTCGGAGCGTGGAACTTTGTGGTGGCTGCCCAGGCGATGGAGTGGCCTGCGGTGTCGCGTCCGCGTCGGGCGGGGGTGTCCTCGTTCGGGGTGTCGGGGACCAATGCGCATGTGATCGTCGAGCAGGCCCCGGAGGCTGAAGCAGCGGAAGCGACTCAGTCGCCGGTGGTGAGCACGTTGCTGGTGTCGGGTAAGTCCCCGGCGCGTATCGCGGCCACCGCGGGTGCGCTCGCAGCGTGGTTGCAGGCCGACGGCGCCGACGTGCCGTTGTCTGACATCGCACATACCTTGCGGGCGAACCGAAGCCGCTTCAAACACACCGCGAGCGTCTGCGCCCGCGACCGCGCCGGCGCGGTGGCCGGGCTGAACGCACTGGCTGCCGGCGAGAGTGCCGCCGGAGTCACCGAGGCCCGACCGCGGCCGCCGGCGACCCGGCCGGTGTTCGTGTTCTCGGGTCAGGGTTCGCATTGGGTGGGTATGGGTCGTCGGTTGTTGGCTGATGAGCCGGTGTTTGCTGCTGCGGTTGATGAGTTGGAGCCGGTTTTCGTTGCGCGGGTGGGTTTTTCGCTGCGTGAGGTGATTGAGCAGGGTCGGGAGATTTCCGGTGATGCTCAGGTGCAGCCGGTGATCATGGGGTTGCAGTTGGCGTTGGCTGCGTTGTGGCGTTCCTATGGGGTTGTTCCGGATGCGGTGATCGGGCATTCGATGGGGGAGGTGTCTGCGGCGGTGGTGGCCGGGGCGCTGACGCCCGAGCAGGGTTTGACGGTGATCGCGGCGCGGTCGTCGTTGATGTCGCGTCAGGCGGGCCAGGGTGCGGTGGCGTTGCTGGAGTTGGATTCTGAGGCGACGCGGGAGTTGTTGGCGGGTTACCCGGGTGTTGAGGTGGCGGGGTTCTTGTCGCCGCGGCAGACGGTGGTTGCTGGTTCACCGGATGCGGTGGAGGCGGTGATTGCCGCGGTGGCGGCTGCCGAGCGGTTCGCTCGGCGGGTCAACATGGAGGTCGCTTCGCATACGGCGTTCATGGATCCGATCCTGGATGAGTTGCGGGCGGCGTTGGCTGGTGTGGTGCCGTCGGTGCCGCAGATTCCGTTCATCTCCACGGTGGTGGATCCGACCGGGCCCACACCGGTCCTCGACGCGGACTACTGGGTCAACAACGTGCGCCGGCCGGCACTGGTGAGCCAGGCCATCACCACAGCGGCGCAAGACCACACCACGTTCATCGAGATCAGCCCGCACCCACTGCTGACCCACTCGATCATCGAGACCGCCGAAGCAGCCACCGGCGAACCGGTGACCGTGGCGTCCACCCTGCGCCGTGGCGACGACGAAACCCTGAGCTTCCACCTGCAGCTGGCCGAACTCGGCGCCGGCGCAGGCACGCCCGGCGGCTTCGCCGAACTGCCCACCTCGGTCTGGCAGCACACCCGGCACTGGCTCGTCGCACCCGCGCGGGCCGCCGGCCAGGCACCCGACACCCACCCGCTGCTCGGGGCGCACGTCGAGATGCTCAGCGGCCGCGACCACATGTGGCAGACCACCCTGGGGCCCGAGGTGCTGTCATGGCTGGGCGCGAGCCCGGTGCAGGGCCAGTCGGTGTTGCCGGCCGCGGCTCTGATCGAGATGGCACTGGCCGCCGGCAGCCAGGCCCTGGGCACGCCCGCCGAGGCGATCATGGTCAGCGGCCTCGAGATCGAGCAGCCGCTGGTGCTCGACGGCGGCATGCAGGTGACCACCCAGCTGAACCAGGCCGACGGCCAGACTCGGGTCGAGATCCACGCCCGAGCCACCGGCGAAGCCTGGACCCGCCACGCGCACGCCGTCATCGCCGCGGCCGAGCCGGGCGCCGAGATGACCCCCGGGGACCCGCTCGCGCTGCCGGAGAGTGCAGCCGCCCACCCCGCCTATTGCCTGCACCCGGCGCTGCTGGACGCCGCCCTGCGCAAGCTGGCGTCGGCGATCCAGGTCGCCGACGACGGATTGGGTTACGCACCGGCGGCGGTCGCCGCGGTACGGGTATTCGCCCCCGCCGGACGCCAGGTGCACTGCTTCACCGAGATCACCGGGACCGACGACGCAGCCGTCACCGGTCGGGTCGTGCTCACCGGTGCCGACGGCACTGCGATCGCCGAGCTCACCGGCGTCCAACTGCGTCCGCTTGACCCGCGCAGCCTGCGGCTCCCGCTGGAGCACAAGCTCTACGCCACCGAATGGGCACCCAGCCCGGCACCGGACTCCACCGGCGCGGCGGCAGGCAGCTGGCTGCTGCTCACCGAGCCCGGATCCGAAGCACTGGCCGCCGCGTTCTCGGCCCGGCTGGCCGGGCCGAGCCGCAAGGTCGTCACCGGACCGTTCGCCGACCAGCCGGCGCTGGCCGAGGCCGTCGCGCAGGCCGGCGCCGACCCCGCGTACCCGCCGGCCGGCGTCGTCGTGCTGCTGGGGCGTCACGCGTTCGACGGCACCGACCCCGAGGGTGAACTGGCCCGTGCCCGCGAACTCATCTGGACCGCCTCGACGGCGGCCCGAGCGGCGGTAGACGGGTGGCCCGGCGCGTCCCCGCGGCTGTGGCTGGTCAGCCGCGCTGGACTGAGCGTCGGCCACGAGCCCGGTGACCCCGCTGTCGGTGCGCTCAAGGGCGTGGTCCGCACCTGGCGGTTCCCCGGCGAGCTCGCCCGCGTGCTTGCCGACGAGCCGGACCTGGGGGCCACCCTGGTCGACCTGGAAGACAGCCAGGACACCGAAGCCCTGGCCGGTGCGCTGCTGGCCGAACTGCAGGCACCGCTGCGCGACGATGTGATCGCCTGGCGCGGCGGGCAGCGGTACACCGAGCGGCTCACCCGGGCAACCCTGGGCGCAGAAGCACCCCAAGCCCAGGTCCGCGCCGACGGCGCCTACCTGCTCACCGGTGGGCTGGGCGGTCTGGGCATCGTGGTGGCGCGCTGGCTGGCGGCCCGTGGCGCCGGACGCATCATCTTCAACGGGCGCAGCGAGCCCTCCGAGGAGCAGCGCGCTGTCCTCGCCGAGCTGGGCGCCGACACGCAGGTCGCATTCGTGGCCGGCGACATCAGTTCCCCCGGGGTAGCCCAGGCACTGGTGGCAGCCGCCGAGGAGACCGGCCTGGCGCTGCGCGGCGTCGTACACGCGGCCGGTGTGCTCGGCGACGGCCTGGTGACCGCGGTGACCCGCGACAGCCTGGAGAGCGTCTGGTCGGCCAAGGCCGTCGGCGCGGCGCGGCTGCATGCCGCGACCGCTGCGCACCAGCTGGACTGGTGGGTCGGGTTCTCCTCGATGGCCGCGCTGCTGGGCCTGCCCGGCCAGTTGGGCTACGCCACCTCCAACGCCTGGCTGGACGCCCTGATGACGTGGCGGCACGCCGCCGGGCTGCCCGGTACCGCCATCAACTGGGGCCAGTGGTCGGATGTGGGCCTCGGGCGCTCGATGACGCTGAGCGTGCTGGACCCGATCAGTCCCGACGAAGGCGTCGAAGCGCTGGACGCGGTACTCGGGATGGACGCCGGCCGGATCGGCGCCCGGGTCGGAGTGGGACGGCTGCGCATCGACCGCGCGGTCTCGACCTCGCCGGAGTTCCGGGACCTGACCTTCTTCGAGGACCTCGTCGGCGAGGCAGATGTGACTATCGGTGCTGCTGAGGCGGGTGAGCAGCCAAGTGGCGGCGCATCGGAGTCCTCGACGACCGGTGCCCCGGACTGGGCGCAGATCCCGGCCGACGAGCGGCTCGGCGAGTTGATGGTGCGGCTGCAGGCTATCCTTGCCCGCGAGCTCCGGACATCTGCGGCGGCGGTCGACGTGGACCAGCCGTTCCCGGAAATGGGCCTGGACTCGATGATTGCGATGACGGTGCTCAAGGAGACACAACAGTTGGTGGGGGTGGATTTGTCGGCATCGATGCTGTGGAACCACCCCAGCATCTCGGCGTTGGCGACGCATCTGGTGGGATTGTTGGCCACCGCGTACGCCACGCCGGATGACGAGGCGGAAGACGACGGCCATCTGACGTTCGCGGCGTCCGGCGGTGTGCTGGACGAGTTGTTCGATCAGGTCGAGTCGGCTTCGACGGGTAGCGAGAGCGGTTTTTGATGACGACGATCTTCAACAGGATGTCGGCGATGGGCGCCGACAAGCGGGGGGCCCTGACCGAGCAGTTCGACAAGGCGTCGCGGATCGCCGCGGCCGAGCCGATCGCCGTCGTCGGGATCGGCTGCCGGTTCCCCGGCGGCGCCTCGGGCCCGGAGGCCTATTGGGACCTGCTCGCAGGCGGTCGGGACGCGATCACCGAAATCCCCGCGGACCGTTGGGACGCCGACGCGTACTACGACCCGGACCCACTGGCGCCCGGGCGGATGTCGTCGAAGTGGGGTGGCTTCACCGATGACGTGGCCGGCTTCGATGCCGACTTCTTCGGAATCTCGCCACGCGAAGCCGAGGCGATGGACCCGCAGCAGCGGCTGATGCTCGAAGTGGCCTGGGAGGCACTGGAACACGCCGGAATGTCGCCGGAGCGGCTGTCCGGTATCCGATCCGCCGTGATGATGGGTGTGTATTACACCGAATACCAAGGAATTTCGGCGTCCAACCCGGATGCCATCGACGGCTACTCGGCGACCGGCAACGCTCACGCCGTCGCTGTCGGCCGAATCGCCTACCTGCTGGGGCTGCGCGGCCCCGCGGTCGCGATGGACTCGGCATGTTCGTCGTCGCTGGTGACCATTCACATGGCCTGCCAGAGCCTGCGGATGCGAGAGAGCGACCTGGCCCTGGCCGGCGGCGTCAGTCTCATCTTGCGACCGGAAACCCAGATCGCCATGGCCAAGTGGGGGATGCTCTCCCCGCGGGGCCGATGCCACAGCTTCGACGCCGGGGCTGACGGATTCGTCCGCGGCGAGGGCGGCGGCATCGTGGTGCTCAAGCGCCTCACCGACGCCATCCGTGACGGCGACCGGGTGCTGGCGGTGGTACGCGGCTCGGCGATCAACCAGGACGGCAAGTCCAACGGGCTGACGGCACCGAACACGATTGCCCAGATCGACGCGATCACCCGGGCGTTGCGCAGTGCCGACGTCGCGGCTAACTCGGTGAACCTCATCGAAACCCACGGCACCGGAACAGCTTTGGGTGACCCGATCGAATTCGAAGCGCTCGCCGACGTCTACGGACGGGGCGCCGACAAGTGCGCGCTGGGTGCGGTCAAGACCAACATCGGCCACCTGGAGGCCGCCGCCGGGATCGCCGGCTTCATCAAGGCCGCGCTATCGGTGCAGCGCGGGCAGATCCCGCCGAATCTGCACTTCTCCAAATGGAACCCGGCGATCGACCCGAGCCCGACGCGGCTGTTCGTCCCCACCGAGATGACACCCTGGCCGGCGGCCGAGGGCCCGCGACGGGCCGCGGTGTCGTCGTTTGGGCTGGGCGGAACCAACGCCCACGTGGTGCTCGAGCAGGGTCCGGACCCGGTTCCCGGCCCGGTCCCGGCCGACCCGGTGAGCACGCTGGTGATCTCGGGCAAGACCGAGCAGCGGGTGGCGGAATGGGCCGCGACGCTGGCGGACTGGATGACGGGCCCCGGTTCAGGGGTGCCACTGGCCGATGTCGCCAACACCCTGAATTACCACCGCAGCCGCTACGCCAAGTTCGCGACCGTCAGCGCGCGCGACGCAGAGCAGGCACTGACCGGGCTGCGCGCGGTCGCCGGGGGCTACCCGGCACCGGGTGTGGTCGGCACGCGCGGTGCCAAGGGCGGTAAAGGAACCGTGTTCCTGTACTCCGGCCAGGGTTCGCAGTGGGCCGGCATGGGCCGCCAACTGCTGGCCGATGAGCCGGCGTTCGCTGCCGCCGTCGACGAGCTGGAGCCCGATTTCGTTGCGCAGGTTGGATTCTCGCTGCGTGGCGTACTGGAATCCGGTGAGCCGGTGGTCGGCATCGACCGCATTCAGCCGGTACTGGTGGGCATGCAGCTGGCGTTGACCGCGCTGTGGCGCTCCCACGGAGTCGAGCCGGACGCGGTGATCGGGCACTCGATGGGGGAGGTGGCCGCGGCCGTGGTGGCCGGTGCGCTGAGCCCCGCGGACGGCCTGAAGGTGATCGCCACCCGGTCGAAGCTGATGGCCCGATTGAGCGGCCAGGGCGCGATGGCACTGCTGGAACTGGACGCCGAGGCCGCCGAGAAGCTGGTCGCCCAGCACCCCGACATCACCGTGGCGGTCTACGCGGCGCCGCAGCAGACCGTGATCGCCGGCCCGCCCGACCAGGTCGACGCGGTGGTCGCGATCGTCGACGCCCAGGGCAAGCTCGCCAGGCGCGTCGAGGTGGACGTGGCCTCGCATCACCCCACCGTCGACCCGATCCTGGGTGAGCTTCGGACCATGCTCGCAGACCTGACGCCGTCCGCGGCGAAGATCCCGCTGATCAGCACTGTCGGTCAAACCCCCAGTGACACGCCGGCATTCGATGCGGACTACTGGGTGCACAACCTGCGCAACCCGGTGCGGTTCGCCCAGGCCGTGACCGCGGCCGCCGCCGGGCACGCCACCTTCATCGAGGTCAGCCCGCACCCGCTGCTCAGCCACGCGATCAACGGCAACCTGGAGACGGCGCGCCCCGCCGGCGATGCCGTCGTGACCGGCACCCTACTGCGCGACCAGCCCGAGGCGCTGAGCTTCCACACCAACCTGGCCGCGGTGGCGCCGCCGGCGGTCGACGCGCCGGAACCGGATGGGGGGATCGGCCGCGCCGACCTGCCGCCCCGGCCGTGGCAGCACGTCCGGTACTGGGCGGCGCCGGTTGCCGCGAGCCGCCACAGCGCCGACGCGCATCCGCTGCTGGGCATTCACGTCGAGTTGCCGTCGGGCCACGGCCACGTCTGGCAGGCCGACGTGGGCACCGACGTCGTCGCGTGGATGGCGCACCACAAGGTGCACGGCCAGGTCGTGATGCCCGCCACCGGCTTCGCCGAGATGGCGCTGGCCGCGGCGGGCGAGGCCCTGGGCCTGCCGGCATCCGACGTCGCGGTGGACCGGGTCGAGGTCGAGCAGATGCTGCGCGTCGACGAGCGGACCGAGGTCACCACCCGGCTGCTGCACGACGCCGACGGTTCCGATGAACTGCGGATCGAGATCCACTCCCGCCCGGCCGGCGGCAGCTGGTCGCGCCACGCCGTGGCCCGGGCCGCGGCGGCGCAGCCCGCCGAACCGCAACGTCCGTCGACCGCCGGCGGCGGTACCACGCTGTCACCGGCCGACCTCTACACCGCACTGCGCGGCACCGGCCTGCAGCACGGGCCGGCGTTCGCCGCGCTGACCCGCATCGTGCGCAAGCCCGGCGGTGTGTCCGAGGCAGAGATCGTGCTGCCCGACGAGGCGACCGCGCACCGCGGCTACCGCATCCACCCGGTGATGCTGGACGCGGCGCTGCAGTGCCTGGCCGCGGCGCTGCCCGACGAGTCGCTGATGGGTTCGGCCGGCATGGAGGAGGCCACCTACCTGCCGGTGGCGGTCGAGTCCATCCGGATCTTCGGTGAGGTGGGCCGCCGGGCCCGTGGCCACGCCGAGCTGGTCAGCCACGACGACAGCGGAATCCTGGGCCGGGTCACCCTGACCAACGACACCGGCACGGTCACCGCCGAGCTGTCCGGGATCTACCTGCAGCGGGTGCAGCGCCGCACCGTCCCGCTGCCGCTGACCCAGAAGATCTTCGACGCCGAGTGGGTCGACGCGCCTGCTCCCGCGCAGCCGGCGGCCGCCCCCGACGGCAGCTGGTTGGTGCTGACCGAGGGCGCCGAAACCGAGGCACTGGCAACCGATTTCGCCGCCCGCTTCGGCTCCGACAGCCGCCGGGTGATCACCGCGGATCTGACCAACGAACTCGCGGTGCGCGAGGCGTTCGCGCGGACCGCCGACGACCCGGACCGGCCCCCGGTCGGGGTGGTGGTGCTGGCCGCGAGCAAGGCTTTCGACGGCACCGAGGCCGGAGATGCACCATCTCGCGGCCGCGAGCTGGCCTGGTCGGTCGCCTCGACGGTGCGCACCATCGTCAGCGGCTGGCACGGCACCCCGCCGCGGCTGTGGCTGGTGGGCCGCAACGGCTTGACCGTGGGTGATGAGGCGGGGGATCCGTCGATCAGCGCCCTCAAGGGCCTGGTGCGGGTGCTGGCCTACGAGCACCCCGACCTGCACACCGGCGTCGTCGACCTGGACGCTTCGGCGGACCCGGCGGCGGCGCTGATCACCGAACTGGGGCTGGCGAGCACCGACGACGTGGTGGCGTGGCGCGGGGAGAATCGCTTCGCCGAACGGCTCAAGCGGGCCAGTCTGAACCCCACCGGTACCCCGGCCGTGCGGTCCGACGGCGCCTATGTGCTGACCGGCGGACTGGGCGGCATCGGTTTGGTCGTCGCCCGATGGCTGATCGAGCAGGGCGCCGCACGCATCGTGCTCAACAGCCGTTCGCAGCCCTCCGACGAGCAGCGCGCGATAATCGCCGAACTCGAGCAGAAGGCCCAGATCGCGGTCGTCTCAGGCGATCTCGCCGCACCGGGGGTAGCCGAGAGTCTGGTCGCCGCCGCCGAGCAGACCGGTCTGGTCCTGCGCGGTGTCATCCACGGCGCCGCGGTCATCGACGACCAGATCGTGGTCGGCATCGACAAGGACACCCTGGACCGGGTGTGGGCGCCCAAGGCCGCCGCAGCACTGCGCCTGCATGTGGCCACCGCCGGCAAAGACCTGGACTGGTGGGTCGGGTTCTCCTCGACCTCGTCGCTGCTGGGCGCACCCGGGCAGGGTTCCTACGCCGCGGCCAGCGCCTGGCTGGACGGCCTGGTGGCGTGGCGGCGGTCGGCCGGCCTGCCGGCGATCACCATCAACTGGGGTCAGTGGTCCGGCGTCGGCGTCGCCCAGGAACTCAAGTTCAGCGCCCTGGACCCGATCAACCCCGACGAAGGCATGGAGGCCCTCGAGGCGATTCTCGGCGGCGATCTGTCCCGGATCGGCGTCGCGCGGCTGCGCCTGGACCGGGTGGCCGCGGCCTTCCCGGAACTGCAGCAACTCGGTTACTTCGCCACCCTCGCCGACGAACTCGACCTCGACGACGAGGATGACGACTGGCCCGGCCCGGAGGGCCTCAAGCAGCTCGACGCCGCCGAGGCCACCAAAGCGGTTGTGGCGCGGTTGGGTTCGCGGATCATGGCGATCATGGGTTACCCCAAGGGCAGCGTCATCGACCCGGCCCGGCCGTTGACCGAGCTCGGCATGGATTCGCTGATGGCGGTGCGCATCCGCAACACCGTGCGCGGTGACTTCGGTGCCGAGCCCCCGGTGGCACTGCTGCTGCAGGGTGCCTCATTGAACGACCTTGCCGCCGACCTGGCTCGCCAGCTCGGCCTCGCCCAGGCCGAGAATGCCGACGGCGCCGGCGATGACGGCGGTGTTCGGGGCCGGGCCCAGCAGCGTGCCGCGGCACGTCAGCGGGCGGCGGCGCGGCGAAAAGTAGGAGACCGTTCGTGACCAACAACGAAGTGCCCGCCAACGCGATCGCGGTCATCGGCATGGCCGGGCGCTTTCCGGGCGCCCGCACCCTGTCGGCGTACTGGAACAACCTGCGCAACGGCATCGAGTCCATCGTCACGCTCTCCGAGGACGAACTGCGCGCCAACGGCGTGACGGACAAGGCGCTGGCCAACCACAACTATGTGCGCCGGGCCGCGCTGCTCGAAGGCATCGACGAGTTCGACGCGACCTTCTTCGGGTTCACCCCGCTGGCCGCGCGCACCCTGGACCCGCAGCACCGCCTGTTCCTGCAGACCGCCTGGCACGCCCTGGAGGACGCCGGCTACCAGCCCGGAAAGATCGAGGGCTCCGTCGGCGTCTACGGAACCAGCACCACCAGCGGTTACCTGCTGCACAACCTGATGTCGCACTACGACCCGAACGTCATCCTGGGTCAGGGCGTCAGCTTCGAGATGGTCAACCTGTCGCTGCAGAACGACAAGGACTACCTGGCCACCCGGGTGGCCCACCAGCTCGACCTGCACGGCCCCGCGCTGTCGGTACAGACCGCGTGCTCCTCGGCGCTGGTCGCGCTGCACCTGGCCTGCCAGAGCATCCTCAACGGCGAGTGCGAGATGGCCCTGGCCGGCGGCTCGTCCCTGCGGGTGCCGCACCACGTCGGGTACTGGCACGAACCGGGCTCGATGGTGTCGGGAACCGGGCACTGCCGGCCGTTCGACGTGCGCGCCGACGGCACGATCTTCTCCAGCGGTGTCGGCGTGGTGGTGCTCAAGGCACTGGCCGACGCCGTCGACGACGGTGACCAGATCCACGCGGTGATCCGGGGCTCGGCGCTGAACAACGACGGCGGCACCAAGATGACCTACGCCGCGCCGACCGCGGCCGGGCAGGCCGACGTGATCGCCGAGGCGCACGCGGTCGCCGAGGTGGACGCCTCCACCATCAGCTACATCGAGTCGCACGGCACCGCGACCCCGCTGGGCGACCCGATCGAGATCGAGGGCCTGCGACAGGCTTTCGCGGTCTCCGAAGAGCAGCGGCAGGGTCCCTGCTACGTGGGATCGGTCAAGTCCAACATCGGGCACCTGGAATCGGCGGCCGGCATCGCCAGCCTCATCAAGACCATCCTGTGCCTCAAGCACCGGGCGATCCCCGGCACGCTGCACTACACCAGCCCCAACCCGGAACTGCACCTGGACAACGGTCCGTTCCGGATCCGCGGCGAGTACGGCCCGTGGGAGTGGGACGGCATCCGGCGCGCCGGTGTCAGCTCGTTCGGGGTGGGCGGCACCAACGCCCACGTCATCGTCGAAGAGTGGCCGGAAGATGCCGCGGCATCTGCGCCATCTCGGCCCGGCCCCGAGGTGCTGCTGCTCTCGGCCCGCACCTCCGAGGCGCTGGCGCAGGGACGCAGCGACCTGGCCGCCGAGCTCACCGGCGACGACGCGCACGCACCCAACCTGCCGGATGTGGCCTACACCCTGGCCCGCCGGCACCCCGAGAACCTGCGGTTGGCCGCCGTCGTCGCCGACCGCGCCGACGCGGCGACCGTCCTGGGTGCCGAGGACAGCGAGAACGTCTTCATCGGTGAGGGACTCTCCGACGTCGACGCCACCGACCGGGTGGTGTTCCTGTTCCCCGGCCAGGGCGCCCAGCACATCGGCATGGCACGCGGCCTGTACGACAACGAACCGGTGTTCGCCGAGTACTTCGATGCCTGCGCCGCCGGATTCGAGGCGGAGCTGGGCTACGACCTGCGCGCGATGATCTTCGAGGGCACCTCGCGTGACCTCGAGCGCACCGACCGCACCCAGCCGGCCCTGTTCACCGTGGAATACGCGCTGGCAAAGCTGGTCGAGAGCTACGGCGTGCGCCCCGCGGCGCTGGTCGGTCACAGCATCGGCGAATACGCCGCGGCCACCGTCGCCGGTGTCTTCGACCTCGACACCGCGATCAAGGTGGTGGCGATGCGGGCCCGGCTGATGCACGCCGCGCCGCGCGGCGTCATGGTGGCCGTCCCGATCAGCGCCGACGCGGTCGGTGCCTACCTGACCGGTGATGTGGACCTGGCTGCGGTCAACGACCCGGACGGTTGCGTGGTGGCCGGCAGCGAAGCCGACATCCGCGCGTTCACCGAAGCGCTCAAGCAGGCCGGGATCAACGCGCGCCGGGTGCGGACCTCGCACGCTTTCCACTCCCGGCTGATGGACTCGATGATCTCGGAGTTCACCGCGTTCCTGTCCCGGCAGACCCTGCGCGAGCCGAAGATCCCGCTGCTGTCGAACCTGACCGGTACTCAGATGGCGCCCAGCGAGGCGACCAACCCGGCGACGTGGGCGCGCAGTGTGCGGGCCACGGTGCGGTTCGCCGACGAGATCGACACCGTGCTGGGCGACCCGCACCGCGTCCTGGTCGAGGTCGGCCCGGGAGCCACGCTGACTGCCTCCGCGGCTCGCAACCCGAAGTTCGCGGACGGGCATCGGGCCGTCCGTTTGATGCGTCACCACGCCCAGAACCGCGACGACCGCGACACCTTCCTGCTGGCGCTCGGCCAACTCTGGGCTGCCGGGGTCGACGTGGACTGGTCACCGTTGCGCGGCGGCTACCAGCCCAAGCGTGTCACCGTTCCGGGCTATCCGTTTGAGCGCCAACGGCATTGGCTGGAGCACAATGTCGGCGCCACCTGGGTGTCCGGCTCCGGTGCCGCAGGCGGTGCTGCGGCAGGCGGGCAGAGCGGCAGTGATGGTGCCGGTGGCTCGACCGGCGCTTCCATGGAGTCGACACTGCAACGCATCTGGGCGATCTGCCTGGGCGTCGGATCGGTCGAGCGCACCGCGAACTTCTTCGACATCGGCGGTGACTCGCTGGTGGCGATCAGCGTCGCCATGGCCGCCTCGCACGAGGGGCTGGACATCACCCCGCAGGATCTCTACGACAACCCGACGGTGGCGGCGCTGGCCAAGGTGCTGACCGCCCGCTACGCCGCCGGCGGGCTGGGGCGACAGTCGCTCGGCGAGGTCGAGCACCCGCCGGTCCCGCCGAACATCACCTACTTCCTGGAAAACGGTGTTCGCGAACACGGTCGCTGGCGCATCCCGTTGATCCTGCGGCTGCGACCCGACGTCTCGGTCGACGACGTCCGAGCCGTGTTGACCGCGGTGGTCAACCACCACGACGCCCTGCGGCTGCGTATCACCGAGCGGGCCGGTACCTGGGAGCAGCGGGTCGTCGAACCCGGCGAGTTCGGGGAGATCAGCACCCACTCGCTGCCCGAGGGCCTGACCGCCGAGCACGACGCGGTCCGCACGCTGTTGGCCGAGCACATCCGCGAACAGGATCTGTCCAGCCCGCCGCTGACGGCCCTCTACATTCGCGGCGCGGCGGGGGATCTGTGCTACCTGGCGCTGAGCCTGCACGCCACCGTCGGCGACGAGGCCTCCCGCGACATCCTGGTCACCGACATCTTCACCGCGTTCGGCCAGAAGCTGGGTGGCAATGACATCGAACTGCAGCCGGTCGGCGTCGGATGGGCCGAATGGTCCCAGCGTTGCGCCGGGCTCGCGACTCACCCGGCGGTGCTGGAAAGCCGCGAAGCGTGGTTGAAGACAGCCAGGGCCGCCACGCTGCGGGTGGGCGCCGAAATCGCCGAACCGCCGGCCGCGGCCGACCTGGCCAAGATCAGCTCGGCGCTGGACGCGGCCGACACCAGCGAGATCGACGACGCACGCCGTCGGCTGCGGCTGCCGATCAACGAGATCCTGCTCGCCGCGCTCGGCCGAGCAGTGGCGTCGGCGGTCGGCGAGGGCACCCTTGCCGTCGACATGGGCGGTGCGGGCCGTTCGGTGCTCAAGCCGGACGTCGACCTGCGGCGCACCGTCGGCTGGTTCACCACGGTCTATCCGGTCGCACTGGACTGCTCGCCCCAGAGCCGGACCTCCGCGCGGCAGTTGCTGGATGAGGTTCACGAAACCCTCGCCGGCGTACCGCATTACGGGATCGGCTACGGCCTGTTGCGCTACCTCTACGCGCCCACGGCACGCCTGTTCGACTCGGTGCAGCCCGCCGATGTGCACTTCGACTACGTCGGGGCCATCCCGGAGCTGCCGTCGCTCGGCGACGCACCGGTGCAGTTCGACCCCGACATCGCGATGCCGGTGCGCGAGGCCATCCCGGGGCTGGGGCACGCGCTGGAGCTGCGGGCCTACCGCACCGGTGGTGTGCTGCACCTGGACTGGTGGCACGACAGCCGCCGGATCGAGGAGTCGGCAGTGCGCGCGATCGCCGACGGGTTCTCGACGGCGGTCATGGAACTGGTCCGTGCGGCAACCGCCGAAGAGGACCTGGCCACTGAAGGTCAAGCAGGCGAAGACGAAATGGCCCTGGTCGAGCTGTCCTAGGCCTGTGATTTAGGAGAGAACCGAAAGTGTTTGCCACGTCGGTCATTCGGAAGCTGGCGATCAGTGAGGAAATGCTCGCCGAGACCCACAACTTCGTGGGCCTGGCCGCCCATGTCACCGGTCCTATCGACCTCGATCTGCTTTCGGAGGCCTACGAGGCGTTGCTGGAGGCGCATCCGATCCTGACCGGACACCTGGAGCGGTTGGAGGACGGCCGGCACCAGTTCGTCACCGATGACCTGATGCCCGACGGCATCGAGGTGATCGAACTCGACGGGCCCGACGACGAGCCGCCCGCGCCGCACTTCGACCAGACCGAATCACTGGTGGCGATGCGGGTGATCATCGCCGGCGGGCAGGCGCAGCCGACGCTGTATGTGCATCACGCGGTCGCCGACGGCCACCACATGTACGCACTGATCGAGGAGATGCTCTCCTTCTACACCGATCTGGTCACCACCGGAAAGATCGGTGCGATCAACGTCGAACCCGCCCCGCAGTCCGTCGAGTCGGTATTGGCCGACCGGGGGATCGAGAAGCAGAAGCGCTCCGGAATCGAGCGGTTCATGCCGGCGCTGTTCGCCTACGACCTGCCGCCCACCCGACGGGCGGTCTCGGGCGAGACGCCGTCATCGCCGGTGCGGGTTCCAATGGCGTCCTGCCGGCTGACCGAAAACCAGACCAACGACATCGTCGCCTTCGGCCGAGCCCACGACCTGAGCCTGCACGCGGTGCTCTCGGCGGCCGTGCTGATCGCCGAATGGGAGCTCCGCGGCAAGCTGACCATCCCGGTGCCCTACGTCTACACCGTTGACCTGAGATACTTTCTGTCACCGCCGGTTTCGGCGACCGGCTGCACCAACCCCATCGGACTGGCCACCTACCTCGCCGAGATCGACGCCAAGACCGACCTGGTCGACATCGCCCGCGACGTCGCCGCGAACTTCCAGAAGGACCTCGACGAGGGCGTCATTCAGCAGTCCCGGCTGCACTTCAGCCCGCAGTACGTCGGAAACCCGCCCGGGATGCCGGATGTGGTGGTGCTGAGCAACAACGGGCTGGTTCCGCCGGTGCGGACACCACCGGGCGTCGAGGTGACCACCACCCACGGCGAGCTGTACTTCGCCGTCAGTGCCGGGATCGACATCTACTTCACCCAGATCTTCTCCGGTCAGCTCAACATCGAATACCACTCGCACGGCCCCGAGCCGGAGCGTTCGGTGGAGGCGATCCGCGCACTGTTGTGCGGCATCGCCGAGCGGCATGCGGCCGCCGGCGTCAGCTGATCGGACCGAAGGCGTAGCGGTGGTACTGCAGCATCCCGCGCAGCGGCCGCACCGCACGCGCCACTCGGCTGGACCGCCGGAACCCGGCCGACACCCGGCTGAAGGTCTCCGCGTCGAAGAGATTGGCGGCGGCCAACAGCCGGATTCCGGTGACCTTGTCGAGAATGTCGGCCGGGCCGTTGACCGCCCAGTGCAGTGTGGCGCCGGACTGGCGCTGCAACCGGTGCGTCTTCTGGGTCTTGATCCCGAACCAGTTGTAGAAGTCGATCTGCAACTCCCCGGCGGGAAACCGGTCGACGACGCTCTGCAGCAGCGCCACTCCGTCGGCCTCGGTGAGGTACATGCTGATGCCCTCGGCCAGCAGCAGCACCGGACGGTCGGCGGGAATCTCGCTCAGCCAGGACGGGTCGGTCGCCGAGGTCGCCATCAGGTGGTAGCCGGGGCGGTCGGGATAGATCTGCTCACGCAACGCGATCACCGGCGGTTGGTCGACGTCGTACCAGGTCACGCCGGGCCCCGGATCGATCCGGAAGACTCTGGCGTCCAGGCCGCAGCCCAGATGGATGACGGTCGCCTCGGGGTTGGCAGCCAGGAACTGGCGCGCCCAGATGTCGTACTGGGCGGTGCGAACCGTCACCAGCGGCGCCCACCGGCCGGGGGCCTTGAGTGCATCCCAGTCGAAGTCGATGCGCTCGACCGCCTCCTTGGCGAATTGATCGCCCAGGACCGGCTGGTCGAATTGCGCGTCGAGCGCTTTGAGGTACAACGTCGTCAGCATGGTCTGAGCGGCGCCGTGCAGGTCGACGGGGATCTTGTCTGCCACGTCGGCGAGCCTAATACGCTTGAGGCGCACTCGATGCACCGCACGGTCGAACGGGGAGGCAAACATGACCGATGAGAACACCACGGGCAGCGGGACGGCGCCCCGGATCCTGTTGCTGTACTACAGCTTCACCGGGCAGTCGCTCAAGGTGCTCGAGGCCGCCGGCGAGGTGTTCGCCGAGCGGGGCTGCGAGGTGGTCAAGGCCGGGATCGAGTTCACCGATCCGCGCTACGCGCCGCGGTTCTCGCATTTCCCGATGCGGCGGGTGTGGCCCGACATGCTCAGCGTGCTCAAACCGCAGCAGCGGGGTGAGACCGGCGAGATCCGCATCCCTGACGCGGTCAGCGACGGTGACTACGACCTGATCTGCATCGGCTCACCGACCTGGTGGAAAGCCCCGGCGATGCCGATCCGGTCTTTCCTGCAGACCGGTGAGGCGCGAAAGCTGCTGGACGGCAAGCCGTTCGCAGTGTTCACCGTGTGCCGCGAGTACTGGCAGGAGAATTACGCCGAGGTCTGCCGGTTGGGGGAGGAGTGCGGTGGTCGCTACACCGACGAGATCCACTTCACCTATCCCGGCGACCCGCTGCGCTCGATGCTGTCGCTGACCAGCTATCTGGGCAGCGGGCGTTACCGGAAGCGCTATCTGGGGCTGCGCCTGCCGCCCACCAACGTCCAGCCCGAGCAGCTGGATCGGGTCCGCACGTTCGCCGGGGGTCTGGCGAGCCGGCTGTTCGGCAGGGACACGTAGATGCCGCGTTCATTCGACATCGTCTTCGAGTCGACGGCCACCGTAGAGCAGGTGCTGGCCGCGTTCGGCTCCCGGGACTACTGGCTGGCCCGCAACGCCGAGTTCGACGGCGGCGAGAAGGCGCTGGACTCATTGACCGTCGAGCCGGACGGCGGCGTGCGGGTGGTGGTCACCGAGGATCTGCGGCACGGTGCGCTGCCGGGGATGCTCACCAAGATCTACCGGGGTGACCTCAAGATCGTCACCACCGAGGTCTGGGCGCCCACCGCCGAGGGCCGCGTCACCGGCGATATCGATGTCGCGGTGATCGGAGCGCCGGGCGGCGGGGGAGGCACCGCGGTGCTGGAGCCCACCGCCGGCGGGTCCCGGATGGAGCTGACCGGCAAAATCGAGTTCCGGCTGCCGCTGGTGGGTGGACCGATCGAGGGCTTCCTGGCCAAGGAGTTCTCGCACGGCATCCCCGACATTCAGCTGTTCACCGCACAGTGGGTCAGCGATCGGGCCGCCCAGTGACGGGCGCGCGGTTCACCCCCACCCACCTGCCGGCCACGGCCGATGCCCTGGCAGGCCTGGACATGCCGTTGGTCGAGGCCATGATGACCCAGCGTGCTGTGCGGCGGGTCTACTCCGAGCCGATCGACGACGCGGTGGTGCTCAAGTGCATCGAGCTGGCGTTACGCGCCCCCACCGGGAACGACGGGCAGAACTGGGAGTTCATCGTCGTCAAGGATCGCGGGGTCAAAGAGGAGTTGGCCAAGCGGTACCGCCAGGCTTGGAAGATCCAGCGCGGGGTGGTGCTGCGGCGCAAGATCAAGACCGACGAATCGATCGCCGGTATCGCTCGGGCAATGGAGTGGCAGATCGATCACTTCGCCGAGATCCCGGTGCTGGTGGTGGCCTGTCTGCGCCTGGGTGCGCGCGAGGGGCGGCTGCCGGTGGTGCGGATGCCGCACATCGCGGAATCGGCCTACTGGGGGTCGATCTACCCGAGCGTGCAGAACCTCCTGCTGGCGGCCCGTGCGATGGGGTTGGGTGCGTCGCTGATCACCCTGCCGCTGTGGAGTCAGCGTGCCGCGCGGCGCATCCTCGGGCTGCCGCACGCGGTCACACCGTGCTGCATCGTGCCGTTGGGCTGGCCGCGCGGGCGCTATGGACCCACCACCCGTAGGCCGGTGGGTGAGGTCGCCCATCTGGACGGCTACGGCAACCGGGCGTGGCTGACAGAATGATCCGATTAGGATGAAATAACCCGCGTTAGCTGAGGTCACACCTTCAGGTGATGAGAAAACATGATGAACGCTTGTGTTAATTGGTGTGGACGTACCGCTTGGGTGTAGATTCAGCCGATCTTGTGTAACGCATTGGTCGGGGGGACCTCATGTACGTCGCAAAATGCACGGTAAAGCACTCATCTGAGGCGAAGGTTGCCGCTCTGGCGGCGGCCGGCGTGGTTGCCGCCGCGTTGGTCGCGCCGGTGGCGACACTGCCGGGGATGACCGCCGTCGAGCGGGAACTGCTGCTGGTCAGTGGTGCGGACTCGCTGCTGAACGTTCCGCTGAACCTGTTCCAGGCGCTGGCCAACGTCCCCAGCACCGAGCTCGGGGCGATGACGGTTCTCGGTAACTCGCTGATCTTCAGCGGCAACTGGTGGTCGCCGAGCGCCACCAACATCTGGGGCGAGGACCCGGGTGATCCGGGGCACTTCATGGGCATTGTCGACATGATGTTCCCGTTCCCTCAGATCTCCGGGCAGGGCAGTCCAGCACCAGGTGCCCCGGGGTTCAGCTGGGATGATGCCGCCGCCGGACACCTGGGCCTGGGCCAGCAGCTCAGCCTGCTCGCCGCCGCCGAGATCCCGACCAGCGCATCCAGCGACGCCGACTACAGCGCGCCGTTGCTGCCGTCGTCCGAGATCACCGGCTCCACATTCCTCGACCACAATCTCTGGTTCGCCGCCGCGCTCTCCGGCCTGCAGCCTTACCCGCTGTTCCAGAACTGGTTCCAGGTGTCGCCGACTGACCTGTTCAACGGCTATACCTTTCCCACCGTGATCAACCCCGCGATGGGAGTCGGAACCGACAGTGCGGGAAACCCCGACGGCTCGGTGCCCACCGACCCGACCCTCGGCTTCGCGGGCACCCACCCGGCCACCCCGGGTGACATCGCCAACCTGCCCCAGGATGCCGCGACGCAGTCGGAGGGCATTCACGTTGTCCCCGGCACCGATCAAGTCGTCAACGGTAACGGCAACCCGGTCAATCTGATGCCGTGGTCCAACGAGACGTTCAAACTGGATCCGATGTATCCGTTCCAGAACTTCTGGAACAGCCTCCAGGCTCCGGTCGACCTCAACACCTACGCCAGCGGCTTCCAGATCCCCACGTTCGACGACATCGGCCGGGCGCTGCAGACCCTGACCGCGGGCCAGATCATCGCCTACGACCCATCGTCTCCCGGCGACCCGTTCTGCGGGTCGGCCTGCCTGGCGAATCCGGCGATGACTCCGCTGGCATTGGTGAGCGAACTCGACAAGATGTGGCCGGGCAACCCCTATATAAAGGACTGGCTCACTCAAGCCAATGCGGACAACCCGCTGAACGCGTTCTACGGGATGGCCAATGGTCCGACGCCGCACCAGGTTGATGTCAACAACGCCCTGTCGCAGTCACTGCAGCAGTGGTTCGATGTCGGCAACCCGTCGCCGGACAACCCGCCGGCCAACATCGACACCCCGATCGCGTTCTCGCCGTCGCCGGCGATGCAGCAGCTCATCGACCTCATGCAGCAGACCGGGGTGCAGCAGACCTTCGCAGACTTGGCGCACCTGTCCGGCTACCAACCGGTGAACTTCGACGACTTCACCCCAGTGCTCGGCGCTGCCGCCGACACCGGCGACGTCGGCGGCTCGGCGCTCGGGACCGCAGATGGCCTCGCCGGCCTGCTCGACGCCCTGGGCCTGGGAGTTGTGGGTGGTTGGCTCTAGATCTGCCTGCGTAGACGTGCGGTAGGGGCGCGCGCCTCGGTCTCCCACGCTCGTTTACGCCGTACGGTAACGTCCCGTTGATCCACTGATCGACCAGAAGACAAGCCGAAGATGACCATGATGTGCGGCTTAACAGACGTTAATCCGCACACCATATAAATTAACCCGTACTCGCTTAGACACAGGACCGTGACACCGATATGCTGTCACGGTTCGGTGGGGACACAAGGGGGAAATGTGAAGCATGGTGTGATGCGGGACCGTCGGCCCGCGACCGGCGGTAGGCATCGCGCGGTGCCTGGGCGCCGTAACGCGTTCGCCGGTGCGCATCGTGCGATGCCGCAGCGTCGCAATGCGACTGCAGGCGCGGTCGTTGCCGCCGCAAGCGTCGTGGCGATATCCCCGGTCGCACCGGTAGCGCCGTGGGACACCGGCCTGACCGCTGCCCAGCGAGCGGTGCAGCTCGCCGCCGAGGCCTCCATCTTCAACATCCCGTTCAACCTGTTTCAGGGCCTCGTCAACATTCCCTTCAACGAGGTGTCGGCCACCAACGTGCTGGCCAACTCGTTCTTCTTCACCGGCAACTGGTTCACCCCCAGCGCCACCAACATCTGGGGAGAGGACCCGGGCGACCCGGGCCACTTCATGGCGGTCATGGACTTCATGTTGCCGTTCGCGCCCCGGCTCTCTGGCCTGTACGACCCCACGATCGACCCGGATGCCCTGGCCAACGGCACCGCGGGCTTGGGCCAGCAGTTCGCGATGTTCGCCGCCGCCCTGCTGCCGATCAGCGCGTCGTGTGACTCGATCCAGTGCTACCCGATGTCTCCGGTCGAGCCGATTACCGGGCTGACCGGCTTGGACGCGACGCTGAACTTCTTCCAGAAGTTCACCAACTTCCCCAACGACGACAACCAGCTGGACCTGTTCAAGTATTGGCTCAAGGTGCCGATCCAGGACATGCTGAACGGTTACAAGTTCCCGGACAGCCCGTGGAGCGACCCCTCCAACCCCACCTCCGGCGGCATCGCCAACCCGGACGCTGGTGTTGGTGAGGGCGGCGCGGTGCCGGGCGGGCCCATGTACGGCGGGAGCCCATGGTCCGGTGAGGCTCAGCCCGGCTTCGGCTACCCGGGCACGCATCCGCTTCTCGACGAAAACGGCGACCCGGTCCTTGACCAGTACGGCAACCAGGTCAACCTCATGCCGTGGGCGGGCCTGACCTTCAAGCTGGACCCGTTCGGCCCCATGCAGCGGTGGTTCGACAGCCTGATGCAGCCGGTCGACTGGAGCGTCAACGGCAACGACCCGCTCACCGGGTTCCACTTCGCCAGCTCGGAAGACGTCTTCCAGGCGATGAAGGCTCTGATCGCCGGCATGGTCGTCGACTTCAACCCGTACGTCCCCGGCAGCCCAATGTGCCCGGGACTGTGCAACATGGCGCCGATCTCCCCGCCGTGGGGTGTGACCAGCCTGGACCTCGTGAAGTCGATCCAGGGCATCGGCGCCCCCAACCCACTGATCCAGCAGTGGATCGACCTGACCGAGCAGGAGGCGGCGAATTCCGTCGGCAACGCCAACGGCGGGACCGACGAGCAGATCCTGGCCGGTATCTCTGCTCTGCAGACCGGTATGTTCACCTTCGACGCGGAGACGCACAACCGGATCATCGACGATCTCGCGGCCATCAACCCGTACCTGCCGGCCCTGCTCGTCAACGGCGGGGTGTTGACCGACCCGGGCCTGTTGGGTCCGTGGCCGATCAATCCCGACACCGGCTACTACATGCCGCCGACCTGGAACCCCGACCTGCCGCTCGACGAGCAGGTGATCGGCGACTTCGGTGGCAAGAATTCGCTGCTGCTCTGGGATGACCTCCTGCGCTTCATGGACCCGTCGGGCGGTCTCGTCAACGAACTCGACGCCTTGTGGGCAGAGATGTCGGGCTGGTTCGGCTTCTAGCGCGACACCCACAGCAGCCCGGCCGTTTTCGCGGCCGGGCTGCTGCGTTTTCGGGGCCTAGCCCCATCGGTTGCGCTCAGGTTTTTCTTTGGTAGATTGCATGAACCGTCTTAGGTCGTGCCGCTTCAGGCACGACCTTTCATCGTGGTTGGAGGAACCATCGGGATACTCGCTGCCCCGCGCACGTACTCCACAGCTGGGTTGGCCATCACGATGGCGGGGCTCATTGCCGTCGGTCCGGCTCTTTCGCCGGTTTCTCCCGCTGAGGCCGCTGCCGTCCAGCTCGCGCCGAGCCTGACCGCCGGTGAATCGCTGCTCAATGTGCCGCTGAACCTGTTCCAGGCCCTGGTCAACATCCCGGCGAACGAGATCCATGCCCTCGACACGATGTCGAAGTCACTGCTCTACAGCGGGCCGTGGTGGGTCGGAAGTCCGACCAACGTCTGGGGTGAGGATCCCGGCGATCTGGGCCACTTTGAGTCGATCATTCAGCTGCTGGTGCCGTTCCCCGAGCTGTCCGGTGCCGGTCACGAGGGAGAATTCCTCTACCCGGGTCTGGCCCAGCAGCTGTCCATGCTGGGCAATGTCGAGATCCCGGTGAACCTGACCTGCGCGGGCTTGGACTGCCTGCCGGCGATGCCGACCAGTCCCATCACCGGCTTCAGCTGGATCGACCAGGGGCTGTGGAGCCTGCTGATTGCCACCGGCCTACAGAAGTTTCCGTTGATCGAGAACTGGTTTCAGATCCCGTTCTCGGACATGATGAACGGCAATTCCTACTATTTCGACCCGAATTCGCCGGGGATGGAAAACATCGGGTTCGCCAACGACGGGTTCTATTGGGAGGGCACTCGCACCCTGGAACAGCTGGGTTTGAACCCGGAGGACTACCCCAATATCGATCCGAAGGCCCCGCTGATGCCGTGGGCGGGCAGCAGCTACGAGATGAACTTCGATCAGCCGTTCATCAATTTCTTCGACAGCCTGATGCAGCCGTTCGACTTCGGCAAGTTCCAGATGCCCGACCTCGTCGAGTTCGGCCGGGTGGTGCAGGCCCTGATCGCGTCGATGCTGGTGGCGTTCAACCCGTTCATCCCGGGCAGTCCGTTCTGTCCGGGCCCGTGCCTGCTGCCCGACCCCTCGGGCAACATCATGGACCCCAACGACTGGAACATGCCCAGCTACCTCCTGTTGGCGAAGGCGGTCGGTGACCTGTGGCCGGGCAACCCCGTCATCGACGAATGGTTGGCCGCCTACGACAACGGCACCGCCAATGTCTCCACACCGGAGATCATCGACTACGAAGCATGGCTGTGGCGGCTGGGCACCGTCCTGCTCGACCTGAAGAACCCGCTGCCGGACGACCCGGTGATCGACACCACCCCTTATCTGCCCACGGTTGAGCAGATCCACGACTTCCTCGGCAACTACCTGTTCAACATCGCCGACAACATCGGGATCATCGGGCCGTTCGACATTCAGGGGCTGTGGGACGCCGTCTTCGACGTCACACCGGCATAGTCACCCGACACAGTCGAAGGACCGGCCGGGTTCACCCCGGCCGGTCCTTCGACGAAAACCCCGCGGGTTACCCCGCGATCAGGCCCGAGATGTCCGGCAGGTAGGGGTACAGGTCGGGCAGCGCCGTCTGCGGCAGCATGCCCATGTCCACCTGCGCGGCAATCCAGCCCTGCTCGAAGCCGAGTTGGAGGTTGTGGGACACCACCTCCCAATCGATCGTCGGCATGTTGAAAGTCGCCGGCGCGGTGACGTCGGCCGGATCCGAGCGGTCGTAGCCCAGGTCGATCAGCACCCGCAGGGCGGGCTGAATCATGTCGGCCATCGCCGGCCCGAACAGCGGGAACTGCCGAATGGGCTCAAGAATCGGCAGGTTCATGGTGGGGATCAGATAGAACGAGGTGTCGCCGTCGTAGCCCTCCGACATCGGAAGCTTCACCGCCTCGGCCATCGAGCCCGGGTCCCAAGAACTGGGGTAGCCGGTGATCAGGTACGGGTGAAGGAAGACGTATCCCGCCATCGAGTTCGACACCGCCAACAGGTTCGTCAGGTACTTCGGGAAGTCGCTGGCGCCGCTGTACTCGAAGTTGTAGACGTCGGTGGTGTACGGCGAATCCGACAGGGTGGCCGGCAGGTTCATCATCGGGTTGTCCGGAAAACGGGTCATGATGCCGCCGTTGGGCGTGTTCAGGTTCTCGACCAGCACGAAGTGCAGATCAGCGGGATCGGGTGCGTTGGCGCCGGCCTGGGCGAGATCGATCATCGCCTGGGTGGCGATAGACGTCGTGGACGAGACGCCGAAGACCGTGACCGGGCCGTCTTCCAGATATTTCCCGATGTCCTGGTTCAGTTTCTGAGCGGCGTCGAGCAGGCTCTGTCGGTAGTCAGTGGGGTTCAGCGGTTCGACAACCGGGGTGTAGCCCGGGTAGACCGACTGCCCCGGGAACGGGTTCGGGGGGTTGATGAACAGGTCCATGACCCGTTGGTCGTACACCGTGCCGGGATCGGGTGTCATCACATAACCCATGATCAACGCGGTGCCGCTGTCCTGGCCGTGGGCAACGGACGGGTTGAGCGCCGAAGTCAGTCCCAGCATGCCGGCGCATCCCCCCGCCAACAAACCGACTGTCATCCACCGATAGCTAGAGCGTGTCATTAAATTCCCCCATTTAGATCACACACATATCCGCGTCAGCGTACACAGGAACTTGTCCCAGCGCCTGCCGAGGTAGCGAATATTTGCCAGCAGTCGTCTGGGTAATCGCGGGGGATTAGGGTGGGCCGCGTGGGTGTACCGGCGCCGAGCGAGGACAGTGCCGTGGTGATCACCGGCGCTTCGTCGGGGATCGGCGCTGCGATGGCGCGTGAGTTCGCCCGGCGTGGCCATCAACTGATCGTGGTGGCGCGTAACGCCGAACGGCTGCACGCCCTGGCCGCGGAGTTGAGCCCGCACCCGGTGCACGTCGTGCCGGCCGACCTGTCCAGCCGAACCGAGCGTGCCGCGTTGCCGGATCGAATTGCGGCATTGGGCCTGGTGGCGGATGTGCTGGTTAACAATGCGGGCCTGTCGGTGGTGGCACTGGCCGCGAGAACAGAGCCGGAGAGTCAACTGGACCTGGTCGAGGTCGATGTTGCGGCTGTCGTGGACCTGTGCAGCCGGTTCCTGCCGGGCATGGTGGCCCGGGGGCATGGGGCGGTGCTCAATGTGTCTTCGGTGGCCGGCTTCGGTCCGCTGCCGGGACAGGCGACCTACGGCGCGTCCAAGGCGTTCGTCGCCTCCTACACCGAGAGCCTGCGCAGCGAGTTGCGCGGTACCGGTGTCACCGCGACGACGCTGTGTCCGGGACCGGTCGACACTCAATTGGATGTCACCGCCGGGTTCGGTGACGGCGAACGTAGGAAGGTGCTACCCGGCGTCATGTGGAAGTCGGTTGACCAGGTGGCGCGGGCGGCGGTCGACGGGCTGACAGCGGGAAAGGGCCGGGTCACGCCGGGGTGGGCGAATCGGCTGCTGGTGCTGGCATACCGGGTCTTGCCGCATGGACCGCTGCTACCGTTGCTGGCGCGGCGTACTCCATTGTCAACTCGCAACCCGGGTCGGGGGACAACCCGGTTATCGTCGAGGCCGGGGGACGGCCGCGCGCCGGACAGGGGGAGCAGTGTGGTGCTTGAGGTGATCGACAAGGGCTGTGTCAGCGAGGCCCATCCTGTTCCGCTGTTGTTCGTCCACGGGGCCTGGCACGCCGCCTGGTGCTGGAACGAGCACTTCCTCGGCTACTTCGCCGACCACGGTTACCGTGCGGTGGCCGTCAGCTTCCGGGGGCACGGCCACAGCGCCATCGACAAGCCGCTGCGGGACTGCACCGTCGATGACTACGTCGCCGACGTCAAGTCGGTCGCCGACAGCCTTCAGGCGCCCCCGGTGGTGATCGGTCACTCGATGGGTGGGCTGATCGTGCAGAAGTATTTGGAGTCCAACGCCGCGCCGGCCGGCGTGCTGATGGCCTCGATTCCCCCGCAGGGCAATTACGGGTCGAGCCTGCGCTGGCTGCGGCGCCGTCCGGGGCAGGCCGTCAAGATGGCGCTGACCGGAAAGTCGTTGCAGTACATCAACACTCCGGCCCAGGCGCGGGAGAAGTTCTTTTCCGCCAACACTCCCGAAGACGTCGTCGCCGACTGCGCGGCCCGTCTGCAGGAGGACAGTTCCCGGGTCAGTGTCGACTGCCTGGTGCTCAACCTGCCGCACCCGGACCGGGTGACGACGCCGCTGCTGGTGCTGGGAGCAGAGCAGGACGGCGCCCACACCCGTAAAGAGGTGTTGGCGACCGCGCGCGCCTACCGCACCGAAGCGGAGTTCTTCCCCGACATGGGGCACAACATGATGCTCGAGCCGGGCTGGGAAGCCGTGGCCGAACGAATCCACGGCTGGCTGGGCGATCGAGGCCTATAACGGGCCTGCCGGAAGCCTTCGGCGGGCCCCCGACAGGCCGCGGGTCGTCAGTCCTTGGTGAAGCAGTACAGCCGGTAGACGAACTCGCCGTTCTTCAGCGCACCGTTGAAGGTCCAGTCGGTCGCGGCGCTGGCGAAGCGGGCCAGACCGCCGTGGTGGGCGATCATGTCCTGCTTGCGGGCCAGGTTCTTCTCGTTGCCGCGCAACACATCCATGCTGATGTCCTCTTCGGACACCAGACGCAATCCGGTGTCGGCCAGCTCCGCGTCCCACTGGGCCAGCTCGCTGCGGCGCCGGAAGTCGGTGTAGAGGAAGTGCCCGCCCTTGGCGAGAACCCGTGCCGCGCCGTTGAAGAACCGGGCCGGGTGCGGGTACAGGTGCGATGCCTCCACCTGGAACACCACGTCGAACGAGCCGTCCTCGAAGGGCAGGTCCTCGGCGTCGCCCTGTACGAAGTCCATCCCGGGCAGCTGGTGGCGCTCCCGACAGAACTCGATGGCGGTCTCGTTGAGGTCCAGACCGGTGTAGGAGGCGGGCTTGAAGGTGCGGGCCACATACGACGCGCCGCCCCCGTGGCCACAGCTCACCTCGAGCACCTTCTTGCCGGCCATATCGGCCAGGGCGGCGGTGCGGTGGTACTGCTGGATGAAGAACCGGTTGGCCTCGTCCGAGGCGTCCAGCGGCACCGCCATCGGCGGGTCCTCTTCGTAGCCGTAGTTCAGGAACAACCAGTCGTCACCACTGAGCATCTTGGTCTGGGTGGCGAACCGCTTGGTCACGAACGAGGTGAACAACAAGTGGTAGACGAACGGGTTCGTCATGACGCGGTGGGAAACCGGATTGAAGATCAGGCGGTTCATCGTAGCCATCCGGGCAGTATGTCACGGACGGTATGCCCGGTCAGTGACTGGGTCAGGGGGCTCCGGAGCCTCAGTCGCGTAACCCGCGCAGCAGAATTCGGTCCCACATGCGGTCGGTCAGCAAAGCCCGAGCCAGCACGGTGAGCTTGCCGGAGAGTCCGACGATGTAGCGCGGTCGGGGGTTGCGTGCCCGAACGACGCGCACCACGGCACGAGCCACGGCATCGGGGTCGATCATCACCCCGCGCTTGGCGGTCAGCTCGCGGGTGTTGTCGGCGTACCGGCGTTTGAAGGTCGCGTAGGGGTCGTCGTCGGCGTAGGACGGCTGTGCCTCCTGCTGCGAGGTGACGAACGGGGTGTGCACCGCGGTCGGGTCGAGCAGCGCCACCCGCACCCCGAACGGCGCGACCTCGGCGCGCAGCGACAGTGACAGCGCCTCCATGCCGTACTTGATCACGTGGTAGCCGCCGGCCCCCGGGCTGGCGAAGCGCCCCCCGGTGCTACCGATGTTGACGATGACCCCTGCCCCACGGCCACGCATGCCGGGCAACACCGCCTGCGACAGACGAAGTGCTGCAACAATATTGGTCTCAAAAAGGCTGCGCAGGTCATCGAGTGGCAGCTGTTCGAGCGGACACGTCAGGGGAAACCCCGCACAGTTGACCAGGACGTCCACGGCGCCGTGCTCGGCGATGATCTCCGCAATGAGGCGTTCGACCGCCACCTCGTCGGTGACATCCAGCGCGCGGGCCGCCAACCCGCGTGACTGGAGGCGTTGCAGCGCTTCGGGATTGCGGCCGACCGCATAGACGCGGTGGCCGGCAGCCTGCAGCCGATCGGCGGTCGCTTCGCCGATCCCGCTCGTGGCCCCGGTGACCAGCGCGACCGGTTCGGCGGTCACCTGGTGCCGGTGGACCCGGACCGCAGGTCGCTGGATGCCTCGTCGGAGTCGCTGTCGGCGAGTACCAACTCGACGGGCAGGTGCTCCAGGCCGCGCATCGTCGCATTCACCAGGTAACGGTGCTCTCCATCTAGCCGGATGGCCTTGACATGGGGGATGAGCTGCGTCAGGACCCGGCTCACTTCGATCCGGGTCAGGTGCGTGCCCAGACAGTAGTGCGCGCCGCCACCGAACGCGAGGTGGTCGGTGGGGTTGCGGTCCAAGTCGAAGGTGTCGGGATCGGGGTAGTGCTGCGGATCGCGATTGGCGGCCGCGTACAGGATCAACACCCGCGCACCGGCCGGGATGGTGTGGTCGCCGACCCGATAGTCGCGGGTTGCGGTCCGGTAGAAACCCTGAACCGGGGAGACCAACCGCAACTGTTCTTCGATGGCTGCGGGAATCAACTCGGGGTGTTCACGCAGCCGCGTGTAGACGTCCGGACGCTGTGCCAGCGTCAGAAACAGGCCCGAGATCAGGTTCGTCGTGGTTTCGCTGCCGGCGCCGACGAGCATCGACGCGGTCCAGAACACCTCGTCATCGGAGAGGGTGTCATCGCCGCTGGGGGCCGCCAGCATCGAGATCAGGTCGTCGCCGGGTACGTCGCGGCGTTCTTTGATCATCGGGTCGAGACTGCGGTGCATCGCGATCACCGCCTGACTCGAGCGCATGTTCATCGCCATCCCGCGCAGATTCAGCGGTGCGAACGCGGCCTCATTGATGGTGTCCGCCCATTCCAGGAACTGGTGGCGGTCTTCCTGCGGGATCGCCAGCATCATCGTGATCAGCCGGTTTGGCAGGGGCTTTGCCAGGTCGGCCACGATCTCGACTCGTCCGCGCTTGATCATCTCGGCGACGAGCTCGTCGGCGGCGCGGTTGATGTTGATCTCCCACGATTTCATCGCGCGGGGGGTGAAGGCTCGGGACACCGACCGGCGCAGCCGGGTATGCACCGGCGGGTCGGTCGCGTTCATGGTCTGTAGGCGGACCCGGAAGCGGGCCTGACTCTGCGCTGAGGACAACGCCTCGTCGTCGCGCAGCGCCTGCCGGACCTCGTCGTAGCCCGGGATGATCCAGATGCCGCGTTTGCGGCTGTACCAGACCTTGGGGCCGGAGAGCAGTGTGCGGTATCCCGGGTAGGGGTCGAACATCGTCTCGGGGGCGAACGGGTCGAAGTCGGTCAGCGGCGCGGTTTCGCGTCCGGTCACGGCGTATCGGTAGGCGGTCGCCCGGTCGCGGACCACCCCGATCAGCCCGTCGGCGCCGATCTTGAGCAGACTGGCGCGGAATCGAAGTCGGCGCGTCAGTTCCCTCTGGTCCATCTGGCAAGCCCCTCGTCACGATCATTGGGTGTGTGCGATCGGCCCCGCGATTGGGCGCAGCCGCCACCCTAACCCGGTTTGGTTCGCCGGCTGAAGGGACCGCGGTCCCTAAATAAACGCCGGAGCGGGGGGACTGGCGTCCCGGCCCGCTCCGGCGATCCGACGATTCTGTTGCCCTCAGTCCTTGACGAGGTCGAAGATGCGGTAGGTGATCTCGCCGCGATCCAGGTCGCGGTAGAACAGCGACCCCTCGACCACGGCGAATTCCCGGGCGAAGCGGCGCAGGAAGAACGGCATCCGCTCGTTGATCAAATCGTTGGAGCGCGGCGAGTTGGCCGCGAGGCCGCGAACGACCTCGCGACTGATGTCGCGCTCGTTGACCAGCCGCAGCGGCGGGGTGGCCAAGGTCTGCTGCCAGGACTCGATGTCCTCCTTGGCGCGGAAGTCGGTGTGCAGGAAGTGCCCGCCAGGACGCAGCACCCGGCCCACCTCGCGGACGAACTGCGCGAAGTCCGGGTAGATGTGGGAGGCCTCGACGTTGACCACCGCGTCGAACGAATTGTCGGGGAACGGCAGGTTCATCGCGTCACCCTGCACGAACTCCAAGCCCGGCACCTGGTGGCGCTTCTGGCAGAAAGCCACGCCGTCAGGGTTGAAATCCAGGCCGGTGTAGGAGGCGGGCTTGAGGGTGCGGGCCAGGAAGGAGGCGCCGCCGCCGTGACCGGAGCTGACCTCGAGGACCTTCTTGCCGGCCAGGTCGATCTGGGTGGCGGTCTGGTGGTAGAGCTGGATCGAGTACCGGTTCTCCTCGTCGGCCGCATCGAGCTTCAGGCCCAGCGGCGGTTCCTGCTCGTAGCCCCAGTTGAGGAAGACGACGTCGTCGTGACCCATCCGCTTGGTCATGAACGGGTACCAGTATTTAAAGGCCTTCTTGTACAGCGGCATTGCCGAGATCCGGTAGACCAGATCGGCGCCGACTTTTTCCAAGGTCTCAGATGGGGAACGCACCATACCGAAAGTATGGCATAGCTCAGGGGGTGCTCTAGACCCCGGTAACGCGCATCGGCAGCTGCGCGCGCTGAGGTTCCCCGCGGTACCGCGACGGGGCCCCGCCGATCTTGCAGATGCGCCACATCAGGCGTGCCGCGGGATTCATCAGCCCGAGTTCGGTGCAGAGCATTCGGACGTCGGCGAACATGTCCCGCCAGGTCTGGCGTGCATCCGGTGTGCCGAAGAACCACTCCCGGCGCGCTGACCGCGGAATGTCGAACGTGCGGAAGAACTTGCGGGGCGGCACCACCATCGCCTGGCCGAGCATCCGCATGACCACCGGCACGTACAGCGACAGGACGAACCTGCTGATCCACCACAGTCTCGGTACCCGCCGCTCCAGGCTTCGGTGCGCGAACGATATGTGGCGCGCCTCTTCGGCGACGTGGATGCCGATCATTCTCCGGACGATCGGATGGACCGCCACGTCTTCGCGCAGCGCGTTGGTCTGCAGGTAGTCGAACGGCACCTCACCCGCCAGAACCCCGAAGAAGAACGCGCTCGGCAGCGGTCCGGCATAGAGCGGGACGACCGGAGACAACACGCGCAGCCACCGCGGCATCCCCGGGACGTCGATCCCGATGCGGTTGATCAACTCCTGGAACATCAGGGTGTGGTTGCACTCTTCGATGCACTCATGCAGGCAGTAGCGGTATTCCGGGGAGCCGTTCGGGACCCAGAACGTGTAGTGCATCATGCCCCGGACCAGAATGCCCTCGAACTGCACGCCGACCTTGGCCATGTTGGCCTGCCGCCACATGCCCATCGCGATCTTCTTGTCCAAGGGCTGCGCTTGATACCACGGGTGGCGCCCCAACGGGTCCGTCGTCGACAGGACCCAGCTCGGGTCGTCCGAACGGACGGCGAGTTCGGGTGAATCCCATTCGATGTCCACGTACGGGTCGAAGTTGCGACGCACCGAACTCTCGGAGAGCGTCGCGAGAATCTCGCGGTACGCCCCGTCGTGGCCGACGTCCATGGCCCTTTTCCAGCGCCGTACCAGATATAAGGCGGCACCGGGTATAGAGGAAACCGCCAGCACGCCGGCCAGCAGCCAGCAGATGTCATTCACGACGGTCGGCATCTCGGAAACCATCCTCTTCCCAGGCCCGCACCGCCATGGGGCGTAGCCGAGACTGAAGCTTACAGTCGAGTTTGGCAAAACACTAAGGCTTGCCGCGCCGTTGTGGTGTGATTGCCGCCATCCCGCGGCCAACCCGCGACCGTGCAGCGTCCGAAACTTGACCTTCGGGCGCGGCTGGTCGCGGTCCGGCTGAGCTGCTCGACCAGCGAGATCGGGCTTTCTTGCGGTACCGTGTCGTCCTTATGGGGACCCAGCAATACGACGCCATCATCGTGGGCGCGGGCTTCGGTGGAATCGGCGCGGCGATCCAACTCAACAAGCTGGGCTACGACAACATTCTGATCGTCGACCGCTTGGACGGGCTCGGCGGAACATGGCGGGTCAACCACTACCCGGGACTCTCCGTCGACCAGCCCTCGACTACTTATTCCTACTGGTTCGAGCCCAACCCCTACTGGTCGCGGCTGTTCGCCCCCGGTAACGAGGTCCAGGCCTACGCCGAACATGTTGCCGACAAATATGACGTGACGCGCTTCATGCGCTTCAACACCACTGTCGACGGCGCCCAGTGGGATGACGAGGCTCAGGTGTGGCGGGTCGCGCTGGCCGGCGGTGAGACGCTGACCGCGCAGTTCCTCATCGTTGCCACCGGCTTCCTGTGCCAGCCGAAGATCCCGGAGATCCCCGGCATCGAGACGTTCGCCGGCCATATCGTGCATACCGCGGAGTGGGACCACGAGTTCTCGATGGCCGGACGCCGCGCGGCCGTCATCGGAACCGGGTCCACCGGGATTCAGGTCATTCCCGAACTGGCCAAAGAGGTCGCCGATCTGACCGTGTATCAGCGCACCCCGATCCTGGTGACGCCCAAGTCCGACGTGGTGTTTCCGCCGGTGGCGCAGCGGATGTTCGCGCGGGTGCCGTTCACCCAGCGCATCGTGCGGTGGCTCACCGACAACACCACGGACTTCATGATGGTCCTGACGATGTGGCGCTACCGGCGCTTCAAGTTCCTCAACAAGGCGATGGCGGCCCAATCCGCACTGCATCGGCGCCGGGCGGTGCGCGATCGTGAACTCGCCGACAAGATGCGGCCCGATTTCGACTTCGGCTGCAAACGCCCGTCGATCTCCAACGACTACTACCCGACATTCGCCAAGCCGAATGTGCACCTGGTGACCGAGGGGATCGAGCGGATAGAACCCGATGGCGTGGTGGCGCGGGACGGCACCAAGCGCGAGATCGACACCCTGGTGCTGGCGACGGGATACGACGTCTGGGAGGGCAACCTGCCGGCGATCGAGGTGATCGGTCGCGGGGGGCGCAACCTGGGCAAATGGTGGCGCGAGACCCGGTTCCAGGCCTACCAGGGCATGACGGCCCCGCAGTTCCCGAACTTCATCAACATGGCCAGCCCGTTCTCGTGGGTGGGGTTGTCCTGGTTCAACACCGTGGAATACCAGACCCGGCACATGAACCGGTTGTTCGGCGAGGTGCAATGCCGCCAGGCGCGCACCTTCGAGGTCACCGAAGAAGCCAACGCCCGGTTCTACGAGCGGATGATGGGCCTGCTGGACAGCTCGGTGTTCCACCTCGGCAACTGCGCGACCTCGAATTCCTATTGGTTCAACCACAACACCGGAGAGGCGCCGCTCTTCCGTCCGACCTCGGTGCGCAGCGCGGTGAAGGAGCAGGATCACTTCCCGCTGTCTGACTATCTGATCGGGTAATTTCTGCCGTCGCGGTCCTGAACTGGGGGTTAAAGTGATCGCTTGGTTATTTCTTCTGGTGAGGGGCCGATGAAGACACACCATCTGAGTCGTAGTTGGTCGTCCACGCCAGGGTTGGTCCGTAGGTTCGCCCTTCCCATCATCTTGGGCTGGGTGGCGATCACACTGTTGGTGAGCCTGGCGGTTCCGGCGCTGGAGCAGGTCGCCAAGGAGCACCCGGTCTCGTTGAGCGCCAAGGACGCACCGTCCATTCAGGCGATGGCGCGGCTGGGGCACGTGTTCCAGGAATCGAATACCGACAGCGCGGCGATGATCGTCATCGAGGGTGACGAGCCCCTCGGCGAAGCCGCCCACCGCTACTACAACGAGCTGATTGCCCAGCTCAATGCCGACACGAAACACATCCAGCACATCCAGGACTTCTGGGGAGACCCGCTCACCGCGGGCGGAGCCCAAAGTGCCGACGGCAAGGCTGCATTGGTTCAGCTGAACCTCGCCGGTAACCAGGGCGAGGCGCTGGCCAACGACTCCGTCGAAGCGGTCCGGGACATCGTGAACCGCACACCGGCGCCGCCGGGCGTCCGGGCTTACGTGACCGGGCCGGCCCCCATGGTCACCGACATGAACACCAGCGGCGACCGTGCGGTGCTGAAGATTCTGCTCGCCACTGTTTCGGTCATCACGCTGATGCTGATGCTGCTCTATCGCTCGTTCAGCACCGTCGCTCTGCTGTTGGCCGTGGTCGGCATCGAACTGGCCGCGGCGCGCGGGATCGTTGCCTTCCTGGGGCACGTCGGCCTGATCGGACTGTCCACGTTCGCGATCAACATCCTGGTGACGTTGGCGATCGCCGCCGGTACCGACTACGGCATCTTCTTCATCGGCCGCTATCACGAGGCCCGGCACGCCGGCGAGGACCCGGAAACCGCGTACTACACCACCTATCGCGGGGTCGCCCATGTGGTGCTGGCGTCGGGCCTGACCATCGCCGGCGCCACGATGTGTCTGAGCTTCACCCGGTTGCCGGTCTTTCAGACCATGGGTATCCCGTGTGCGGTCGGCATGCTCGTCGCGGTGGCCATCGCGCTGACGCTGGTTCCCGCAGTCCTGACCGTCGCCAGTCGCTACGGCCTGCTGGAGCCCCGGCGCAAGATGTCGGACCGCGGCTGGCGCAAGATCGGCACCGCGATCGTGCGGTGGCCCGGTCCGATCTTCGTCGCCGCCGCCGCAGTTGCGATGATCGGGCTGCTGGCGCTGCCCGGTTATCAGGTGAGCTACAAGGATCCGTCCTTCATTCCGAAGGACACCCCGGCCAACCTCGGTTGGGCCGCCGCGTCGCGACACTTCCCGGAATCGCGGCTGCTGCCGGAGGTGCTGCTGGTCGAAGCCGATCGCGACATGCGCAACTCGGCTGACTTCCTGGTGCTCAACAAGTTGGCCAAGAGTGTCTTCGCGGTCGAAGGTGTGGCACTGGTGCAGGGCGTGACCCGGCCCGAGGGAGCCCCGCTGGGGCACACCTCGATCCCGTTCCTGCTCAGCATGCAGAACGCCGGGCAGATGCAGAACCTGGACTTCGTCAAGAGTCGGGTCACCGACATGCGCAAGCAGGCCGACGATCTCGAGGGCACCATCGCCTCGCTGCAACGAATGTATGGCCTGATGCAGCAGATGGCCGACAACACGCACGAAGCGACCGGTGTCTCGCACGAGGCGATGGATGTGGCCGCCGAGATGCGCAGGCACATGACCGATTTCAACAATTCATCCAAGCTGTTGCGCGAATCGGTTTCCTCGCAACAGGATTGCCGCGGCGACCCGACGTGTTTGTCGTTGCGGTCGGCATACGCCTCGATGGACAGTGCCAACCAGCTCACCGACAAGATCAACGAGCTGGCGCCGGTCATGACCAACGTCGATGCGGTGACGCCGCAGTTGCTGGAGATGATGCCGGCGCAGATCGCCGCGATGCGCAGCCTGCAGACCATGATGCTGACGCTGAACAGCACGATGTCGGGGATCATGGCGCAAGCCGAGGAGGTCGGCGGGGATTCGGCCGCGATGGGCCAGGACTTCGACGCCGCCAAGAGCGACGACTCGTTCTACCTGCCCCGGGAAGCGTTCGACAACCCGGACTTCAAACGGGTGATTCAGCTGTTCCTGTCACCGGACGGGCACGCGGCGCGGTTCTTCATCACCCACGACGGCTACCCGGCGACCCCGGACGGTATGGCGCGGGTGAACCTGATCAAGAAGGCCGCCACCGAATCCCTCAAGGGCACACCGTTGTCGACCGCCAAGGTCTATGTGGCGGGTACCGCGGCACTGTTCAACGATCTGCAGGGAATCGCCGACTACGACCTGCTGATCGCCGGGATCACTTCGCTGGCAATCATTTTCATCATCATGCTGCTGATCACACGCAGCTTCATCGCCTCGCTGGTGATCGTCGGAACGGTGCTGGCCTCGCTGGGGGCCTCGGTCGGGCTGTCGGTATTGGTGTGGCAGTACATCTTCGGCATCAACCTGCACTGGCTGGTGATGGTGATGTCGGTGATCATCCTGCTGGCGGTGGGCTGTGACTACAACCTGCTGTTGGTCGCCCGATTCAAGGAGGAGATGGGCGCCGGGCTCAAGACCGGCATCATCCGGGCGATGGGCGGCACCGGCAAGGTCGTCACGGCTGCCGGGTTGGTGTTCGCCTTCACCATGGCCTCCATGCTGGTCAGTGACCTGCGGGTGGTGGGCCAGGTGGGCACCACCATCGGGCTCGGCCTGCTGTTCGACACCCTGATCGTGCGCTCGTTCCTGATGCCGTCCGTCGCGGCGCTGCTGGGTCGGTGGTTCTGGTGGCCGCTGAATGTGCGGGAGCATCCGGCGCGGGAGCCGCGTTCGGCCGTGCCGGTGGCTGCCGCCGTCGGCGCGGCGGGGGCTCTCGGCGAACCGGAAGCCGTCGGTGAACCGGAAGCCGTCGGTGAACCGGAAGCCGATGACGCGGCCGGCCACGCCGGCGCGCCGGACTGGACTTTCGAGGACATGGTGGCCACTGCGTTCCCGGAGATGTCCGCAGGGCCGGCGGAGCCGGCCGAGGACCCGTCCACCGAGATGCTGACCGTGACCCAGCCGCCGGAGGACGAGACCGAACTCTGAGCCGCCCTTGATCCGACTCTGGTCAGCGGACTGCGCGATGGACTAGATTTAGACAAGTCCTGGTTGTAAGAAATAGCCGCGGGTTCCGGCTCGGCTTCAGGCGGTGTCCGCGCGGGTTGAGGAGTCGGCGGATGAGCATCGCGGATCGGAGTTTACGGACCACCTGGGAAGGGGCGCTGGCCACCGGTGCCGGCACCCTGGGCCACGGCAGCAGCGGAGCGCTCGATGGACTGCCGGTGACCTGGGCGGCCCGCACCGAACAGCCCGGCGGCAAGACCAGCCCGGAGGAGCTCGCGGCCGCCGCACATTCGTCGTGCTTCGCGATGGCCCTCTCGTTGAAACTCGGCGAGAACAGCACCCCGCCGCAACACCTCGAGGTCACCTCGACGGTCACCCTCGACGAGGTCGACGGGCTGCCGACCATCACCACCTCGAAGCTGACCGTTCGTGCGCAGGTGGCTGATCTGTCCGCCGACGACTTCGCCCAGGTCGTCACCGACGCCGCCGCGCTCTGCCCGGTGTCTCGACTGTTCGCCGGCGCGCAGATCAGCGTCGACGCGGCACTGGTCTGAGGGGGGCTGAGGCGAATGTCTGATCAAAGCCTGTCGGCCGCACTCGAACACGAACACCATGAGGTCGACGCCGGAATCGGCGCCTTCCTGGAGAAGCTGGACGCCGGCAGCGTGGATGCCGACGCCATCAGCGGGACTCTGGCCGCGCTGCGCCGCCATATCTACCTCGAGGAGCAGATCCTGTTCCCGCCTATCAGCAAGGGCGCCCAGATGATGTCGGTGTTCGGGATGATCCGGGGTCACGGTGAGATCTGGCGCACCATGGACACCCTCGACGAACTGGTCACCGGCCCAGTCGATCCCGCCGAGCATGACAAGCTGCGCGAGGCCTGCGATCGGCTGCTGGCCCTGCTGGCCGACCACAACAAGGTGGAGGAGCCGGTGATCTACCCGGCCGCCGACACCGGCCTGCCGCCGGAGACCGTCGCCGAACTGGCCGACTTCATCGATAACGGCCGGATGCCGGACGGCTGGGTCTGCGCCAAGGCCGCACTCTGAACCATGATTGGAGATAGCCATGTCCATGGAGAATTGGCAGAAGTCTCTGGCGGCCGCGTTGGAGCTCGAGCACCGGCAGGTCGACAACGGACTCGCTGCATTCCTGACCGAACTCGACAACGGCCGGGTGGCTGTCGACCACCTGAACACCGCCCTGGAGTCGTTGCGCAGGCACATCTACGCCGAGGAGCGGATCCTGTTCCCGCCGATTCGCTACGGCCCTATGGCGATGCCGGTGGCGGTGATGATGTCTGAACACGGCGAGATCTGGCGGGCCATGGATGCGCTGGCCGAGCTGGCTGCCACCGGCAACATCGATCGCATCAGGGTGGCCGGACAGCGACTGCTGGATCAGCTGGTCACGCACAACGGCAAGGAGGAGCAGGTCATCTATCCCGCTGCCGACCGAGAGCTGGAGCCGGAGCAGATCGAGGAGCTCGCCGACTTCCTGGAGACCGGGCTGATGCCGGACAGCTGGCAGTGCCGAGAGGCCGGCTAGAGGCCGCCGCCGAGCCCGAGCCCGAGGGCCAGTGCGATCGGGATCAGGGCCATGTCGGCCGCGATCGGAAGACCGATCGCCTCGATGAGGTTGCCTGACTCGAGCTGGTCGAGAAAAACAGTGAGGTTGTAGGCCGGCAGGGTGACGGTCAACGCGGTGAACATGTCGGCCAGCGGGAGCAATTGCGCATAACCCTCCGACGGCGCCCCCGATGATCCGAGGTCCAGCGCGTTGAGCACCTGGGTGAACGTCGCCAGGCTCGGATTGTCGAGGAAAGCGGCCGGGTTGGTGGTGAGGTCGCCGACCGCGTACGCCGCCCGCAGCAGCGGGCCGGTCGCCGGATTGTCGGCGATCGAGGCGAAGACGTCATAGTTCCGCGGATCCAGCAGGTCGTTGCCGACGGCGACGATCCCCTCGGGTATCGCCTTGAGCAGCGCGTCGAGGACTTCACCCCAATCGAGATCCGGCGGGAACAGACCGAACGGGGTTTCCACGTCCGCCGGGCCCTGGCTCCAGCCCTCGGTGATGCTGCCGTAGCCCAGGTTCACCAGGATCTTCATGGCCGGTTCCACCAGGTCGGCCAGTGGATTGCCGATGAACGGCAGGAAGCGCACCAGGTCCAGCAGCGGCAGATGATCCTGCGGAATCACGAAGTAGTGCGTCAGTGAGTCGGCGGCCGCCGTCGGCAGCGGTATGGCGTTCGCAATCTGGTCGGGCTGCAGGCCCAGGTAGGTGAAGTGCTCGAGAACCATCCCGGCCATGGCGTTCAAGACGGCGAGCGGATTGAGTGTGTATTGCGGGAAGTCGGCGAACCCGTCGTATTCGAGCGTGTAGACGTCGGCCGGGTAGAGGTCCGGGGTCGGGTAGCCGAAGGTGATACCCATACTCGGGATCTCCGGGTGCGAACCGAGGGGGACGTCGAAGCGTTCCAGCAGTCCGCCATTGGGAGCCGCAGTGTCACCGACCAGCACGAAGTGGACGTCATCGGCGGGCACTCCCTGCTCGGCGAGCTGGGCCATGGCCAGCGACGACAGCGCGGAACTCTGCGAATACCCGAAGACCACCACCGGATTCGCCGCGTCCACCTGCCCGCCGGCGATCTGGCGCAGCACCGTCTCGCTGAGCATCTGCGCGCCCTGGGTCTCGGAGACGAACGCCGGGAGGCTCTTGATGCCGGTTGTGGGGTAGAAGCCCGCCGGGGTGAACAGGGCCTGCGGTGTGCCGGTGAAGCCGTGCGGCTGGAGGTAGAGCATGGTGGCGGCGTCGACATAGCCCTGAGTCGGCAGCGGGATGCCGCTGCCACCCATGATCAGCGCGGTGCCGTCTCCCAAGCCGGTCAACCGCACCGCGCCACACGCACGCGTCGGCGGCGTCGCCGCCACCGGAATGACCGCGCTCAACACTGCCGCGACCGCGCCGACGGCTGCCCGCAGCCAGGGCAGCCCCGGCGCCCGGGTCATGTCTGCGACGCGATCAGTGCCGAGAGTCCGGCGTGATACGCGGCCAGGCTGTGCCGCCAGCCCACGTCGACCGCCCCGCCGCTGTCCACCTCGATCGCCGCGCCGACGTGCACATACGGCGACGGCGGTACCAGCGGCACGATGTCGAGGAAGTTCACTACCCGATAACAGCATTCGATGGCCGCGTCGAAGGCGGTGGCGAAGTCGGGCAGCCCGACCCGCGGTCCGCCGAACGTGGTCAACCGCGGCTCGATCGTGTTCGGCGGCATGCCACGGGCAATGTCCGGTGCCGCCAGCACGGCCAGTGCCGCACCGAGACTGTGCCCGGTGATCAGGATCTGATCGCAACCGCGAACCGCGGCGGGCAGATTGGTGGCGACGCTGTCGCGGACGCAGTCGTAGATGTCCTGGAATCCGGCGTGCACCTGGCCGAAGCCGCTGATGGGGCTGTATTGCGTGGGGACGAAGTCGAAGTCGGCGATCCAGTCCGACACGTCGGAGCTGCCGCGAAAGGCGATGAACGCGGTGCGGCTGGCGGTGTCCTGACCCATCAGCCCGAAGATGTGGGTGTTCTTGGCCATCGCCGCCGCCGGATGGGGATCGGGCAGTGCTGCCAGGTGGGCGGGGTCGGCCTCGATCAGGGCGGTACTGCTGAAGCCGGAGGGCAGGGTGGGGGTGGCGCCGGTCATCACCGTGTAGGCCGCCTGCGCCAGGGGCAACACGACATCGCGGGCATCAGACGCACGGAATGCCACGGTCAAAAGTCTAGAGTCCAGCGGCCCTGCCAGCACAGAGGTTGATCAGAGGCTCTAGAATTTCGGCCAACGGCATCGATCCGGCCATCACCGGGGAGCCTTCGGAAGAACAGCCAGGTCCGCGCGGCGGACCAGCCCACTAGACCCGAACGGGGCGGCCCGTCACAGCCGGACATCGAGCGGTCGCGCTCCAGGCGGGTGCGGCAAGCGGGGTGGTACCGCGGCGCTCGCGCACCCGCGCGGCGTCGTCCCCGGCCAGGCGCGCCGTGGGAGACGACAGGCAAGTGAGCGAACGCAGCTATCCGAAGCCGGCCGCCGGCGCCCCCGATTTCCCGGCGCTGGAGACCGAAGTCCTGAACTACTGGGCTGCTGACGACACCTTCCGGGCCAGCATCGCCCGGCGTGACGGCGCGCCGGAATACGTCTTCTACGACGGCCCGCCGTTTGCCAACGGGCTGCCGCACTACGGACACCTGCTCACCGGCTACGTCAAGGACATCGTGCCGCGGTACCGCACCATGCGCGGTTACCAGGTCGATCGCCGCTTCGGCTGGGACACCCACGGGCTGCCGGCCGAACTGGAGGTGGAACGCCAGCTCGGTATCACCGACAAGTCGCAGATCGATGCGATGGGTATCGCCGCGTTCAACGATGCCTGCCGGGAATCGGTGTTGCGTTACACCGACGAATGGCAGGCCTACGTCACCCGGCAGGCCCGCTGGGTGGACTTCGACAATGACTACAAGACGCTCGATCTGCCGTTCATGGAATCGGTGCTGTGGGCGTTCAAGCAGCTGTGGGACAAGGGGCTGGCCTACGAGGGCTACCGCGTGCTGCCGTACTGCTGGCGCGACGAGACCCCACTGTCCAACCACGAACTGCGGATGGACGACGACGTCTACCAGAGTCGCCAGGACCCGGCGCTGACAGTCGGATTCAGGGTCGTCGGCGGAGCCTCCGGCGCCGAGCTGGACGGCGCCCACCTGCTGGTGTGGACCACCACACCGTGGACGCTGCCGTCGAACCAGGCCGTCGCGGTCAACCCGGACGTCACCTACGTGCAGATCGCGGTGGGCGACAAGCGGTTCGTGCTGGCCGAGGCGCGGCTGGGGGCCTACGCGCGCGAGCTCGGTGAGGAGCCACAGATCCTCGGCAGCTACCGCGGTGCCGATCTTCTGGAGCTGCGCTACCTGCCGCCGTTTCCGTATTTCATGGACTCGGCCAACGCTTTTCGGGTGTTGGCCGCCGACTTTGTGTCCACCGAGGACGGCACCGGAATCGTGCACCTCGCGCCGGCCTACGGCGAGGACGACAAGAACACCACCGACCCGGCGGGCATAGTCCCGGTCACCCCGGTCGACGCCAAGGGGCGCTTCGACGCCAGCGTGCCCGACTACACCGGACAGCACGTCTTCGACGCGAACCCGGCGATCATCAGGGACCTGAAGAATACGACCGGCCCCGCCGCGGCCAACGGCCCCGTGCTTGTGCGCCATGAGACCTACGAGCACCCATACCCGCACTGCTGGCGATGCCGAAACCCGCTGATCTACCGGGCCGTGTCGTCGTGGTTCGTCGCGGTGACCAAGTTCCGCGATCGCATGGTCGAGTTGAACCAGCAGATCACCTGGTATCCCGAACACGTCAAGGATGGGATCTTCGGCAACTGGCTGCGCGGCGCGCGGGATTGGTCGATCTCCCGAAACCGCTACTGGGGCACGCCGATCCCGGTGTGGAAGTCGGACGATCCGGCCTACCCGCGGATCGACGTCTACGGCAGCCTCGACGAACTCGAACGTGACTTCGGGGTGCGGCCGGACAACCTGCACCGGCCCTACATCGACGAGCTGACCCGCCCCAACCCGGATGACCCGACCGGCCGCTCCACCATGCGCCGCATCCCCGATGTGCTTGACGTCTGGTTCGACTCCGGGTCGATGCCGTATGCCCAGGTGCACTACCCGTTCGAGAACACCGACTGGTTCGAGACGCACTACCCGGGCGACTTCATCGTCGAATACATCGGCCAGACTCGCGGCTGGTTCTACATGATGCACGTGCTGGCCACCGCGCTGTTCGACCGGCCGGCGTTCAAAACGTGTGTGGCCCACGGCATCGTGTTGGGCAGCGACGGGCAGAAGATGAGCAAGTCGCTGCGCAACTATCCGGATGTCACCGAGGTCTTCGATCGCGACGGCTCCGATGCGATGCGCTGGTTCCTGATGTCCTCGCCGATCCTTCGCGGGGGCAACCTGATCGTCACCGAACCGGGCATTCGCGAGGGTGTGCGCCAGGTGATGCTGCCGCTCACCAACGCCTACAGCTTCCTGGCGCTGTATGCACCGAAATCCGGCAGGTGGCGGACTGATTCGGAGCACGTGCTGGATCGTTACATCCTGGCCAAGCTGGCCTCACTGCGTGACGCCCTGACGCAGGCTCTGGACGTCTGCGATATCTCCGGCGCCTGCGAGCAACTACGGCAGTTCACCGAGGCACTGACGAACTGGTACGTGCGGCGCTCCCGGCAGCGTTTCTGGGACGAGGACGCCGACGCCCTCGACACCTTGCACACTGTGCTGGAGACGACCTGCCGGCTGGCGGCGCCGCTGCTGCCGCTGACGACCGAGATGATCTGGCGCGGCCTCACCGGCGAACGCTCGGTGCACCTGACCGACTGGCCCGAGGCCGGTGTCGTTCCGGCGGACCCCGCCCTCGTGGCGGCGATGGACCAGATCCGCGACGTGTGCTCGTCGGCGTCGTCGCTGCGCAAGGCGCACAAGCTGCGGGTCCGGCTGCCGCTGCCGAAACTGACTGTGGCCGTTGAGGATCCGCAACGCCTGGCGCCGTTTGTCGATCTGATCGCCGACGAACTCAATGTCAAGGCCGTCGAGCTGACCGAGGACATCGACCGCTACGGCAGGTTCGAACTCGCGGTCAACGCCAAGGTCGCCGGTCCGCGGCTCGGCAAGGACGTGCAGGCCGCGATCAAGGCGGTCAAGGCGGGGGAGGGAGTGCTCAACGCGGACGGCACCCTGCGCGCCGGACCGGTGGTGCTGCACGACGGCGAGTACACCTCGAAACTGGTGGCCGCCGACCCGGAATTCACCGTGGCACTGCCCGACGGCGGCGGTCTGGTGGTGCTCGACGGCGAGGTGACCGAGGAACTGGAAGCCGAGGGCTGGGCCAAGGACCGGATCCGCGAGTTGCAGGAACTGCGCAAGTCCAGCGGGCTGGAGGTCTCCGACCGGATCAGCGTGGTCCTGTCGGTGCCCGAACAGCGACTGGGGTGGGCCCAGACCCACGCCGAACTGATCGCCGGGGAGATTCTTGCCACCGCATTCGAGTTCGGCGAGCCCGGCTCCGATGCCGCCGAGATCGGTGACGGCGTGCGCGCGACGATCACCAAGGCCTGATCGGGCCTGATTTCGAGGCTGGTTTTTCGCGCCGAGATTATTAATGGCCCGTTCACCGACTGTTCCCCTGGTCACGGCGGTAGCGAAGCGGTTGTCGGGCGCCCCGAAAGGGCCGATTTCGGCGATGACGGGTTCGTGATTGTTCGCCGGGCTTCCTAACCTTCGACCAGGCGAAGAGCAGAGCTAACTGGTTCCTGACTCACGGAAATGTCGAAGTTGCAGAGCGGGGGACGGTGATGGATTTCGGGGCACTTCCGCCGGAAGTCAACTCCGGGCGAATGTATGCCGGTCCCGGCTCGGCGCCGTTGTTGGCCGCCGCCGCGAACTGGGCGGTCCTGGCGGCCGAACTGCACTCTGCGGCGACGTCGTACGAGTCGGTGATCACCGACCTGGCCGACTCGGCCTGGAACGGCCCCTCGGCAACGTCGATGGCGGCCGCGGCGACCCCCTACGCGGCGTGGATGAGGGCCACCGCGGTGAGCACCGAGGAGACCGCGATGCAGGCCAAGGCGGCCGCCGGCGCCTACGAGGCCGCCTATGCCGCCACCGTGCCGCCGCCGGTGATCGCGGCCAACCGCGCTCTGCTCGCGACACTGGTCGCGACGAACTTCCTGGGCCAGAACGCGCCGGCCATCGCCGCGGCTGAAGCGCAGTACGGCGCGATGTGGGCGCAGGACGCGGCCGCCATGTACGCCTACGCCGGCTCGTCGGCGGCGGCCACCAAACTGGACGCCTTCACCGTGCCTCCGGAGACCACCAATTCCGCCGGTCAGACCAGCCAGTCGGCGGCCGCCACCAACGCGGTGCAGTCCGCTGTCGCCTCCAATGGGCAGTTGACCGTGTCCAACTTGCTCGGGCAGATTCCCGGCGCCGGCCAGATGACCGGTGACCTGCAGGCGATTGTGAAGACGTTCAACACGGTGCTGGGCACGGTGAACGGACCCTATGGCATCGGGATAGCCAGCACCGGCCGGAGCTTCTACCAGATGGCCATCAGCATCCCGTCCCTGGCCAACGGACTCGGCAGTCTGTCCTCCGCGCTCAACCCCAAGCCGATTGTGGGTGCCTTGGCGCCGCTGCTGTCGAGTCCGCTGCTCACCGGTGCGCAGTCCACTCCGGCGGCGGTGTCGGGGGCGCTGGGACGCGCGGGCCTGGTCGGTTCGCTGTCGGTCCCGACCAGTTGGGCGACCGCCGTCCCGGCCGTCAAGACCGCTGCGGTGGCGCTGCAGGCCAGCGTGCTGGAGGCCGCCCCGGCGCTGGCAGTCAACGGCGAAGGGGTGCTGGCCGGTCAGATGGCGCTGTCGAGTCTGGCCGGACGGGCCATCGGAACGCCGGTGCGTGCGGCCGCCGGCGCCGGCGCCACCCGCACCATCAGTGCGATCTCGCACGTCACCAATACCCAGACCGGGCCCGATATCGCCACCACGGCCACCGTCATCGTCATCCCGCCGATCGCTAAGTAACGAAAGCAGGTCGCGTTCATGGTGTTTGGAAGTTTCGCAGCGCAGCCGCCGGAGCTCATCTCCGGACAGATGTATTCCGGTCCGGGTGCTGACCCGCTGATCGCCGCCGCGGCGGCGTGGTCGGGGTTGGCCACCGAACTGCATTCCACCGCGTCGTCCTACGCCGCGGTGCTCGCCGGGCTGAGCGGCGGCTGGCAGGGGCCGGCGGCGGCGGCGATGGCCACCGCGGCCACCCCCTACGTGACGTGGCTGTCCACCACGGCCGCCCAGGCCGAGCAGACCGCCGCCCAGGCGACGGCGGCGGCCAGCGCCTACGAGTCCGCGTTCGCCGGAATCGTGCCCCCGCCGGCGATCGCCGCGAACCGCAGTCAGCTGGCTTCGCTGGTGGCGTCGAACATCTTCGGGCAGAACAGCACCGAGATCGCCGCTGTCGAAGCCGAATACCTGCGGATGTGGTCCCAGGATGTCGCGGCCATGCTCGGCTACGCCGGTGCTTCGGCGTCCGCAGCCAATCTGACGACGTTCACCGAGGCACCGCAGACCACCAACGGGGACGCGGGAAGTGCTGAGTCGACCACTGCAGCGGCCGGAACGACCCCCCACGACGTCCTGCAGCAGATCCTGGATCAGATCAATTCGCTGGCCAATGGCTACACCAGCGGATGGCAGAACGCCCTCGACACCGTTCTCGGCGGACCCGAGATGAGGACGCTGTTCGAGACCGACCTGAGCGCGGTATCGGGAATCGCCGGTCAGAGCGGTTGGGTCAACGCCACCCACGCCAGCACCAACATGGGGATGACCCATTTCCGCGCCGGCTACAAGGCGCCGGTCACGGCGATCCCGAAATCCGCACTCGGTGGTGGCCTGTCGGGCTCCGGACTGGGCCTGGGCGGCGGGCTGGGCGGTGGCCTGCGTACCGCCGGCGCCAGTGCGGGCGGCGCCGTGCGGGTGGGGGCGTTGTCGGTGCCGCCGAACTGGGCCAGCGCCACCTCGGCCATCCAGCTGGCCGCCACCTCGCTGCCCGACACCGCGCTCGCCGCCTCCCCGGCGGCCGGGGCCCTGCCCGGGGCGCTCGCGCCGGCAGCGCTGGGCAGTGCCGCCGGTGGGGCGCTGGGCGCTCCGGGCGCCCGGACCCGGACGGTCGCGCCGTCGGCCCGGGTGGTGTCGACCAACCTCAACGACCGCCAGGCGCCGGTCCCGCTCGACCAGGTGATCGCCCAACTGCAGCAGACGCCGGACGTCGTGCAGCATTGGAACGTCGACCAGGCCGGCCTCGACGAGTTGGTCGCGAAGTTGTCCCTGAAACCGGGGATTCATGCCGTGCATGTGCTCGAAGACGAGGAAAGTGCGCTCGCCGGGGCGAACTCGGCGCTGGCCTGATCCAAGGAGACCTCAGTGCACCTCATGAGATTTGCGATCGTCCCGTTCGCCGCGGCGGCCGCGATTGCGCTTGCCGCACCCGGGCATGCCACGCCGGGTGTCGTCGAGGTGAGCGCGGTAGAACGCGCCGAGTTCATCGAGGCGCTGCACCAGGTCGGGATCAGCTTCGCCGATCCCGCGCAGGCCGTGGCCGTTGCCGAAGCCGAATGCGGACTGGCGGCCAATGGCGTGAGCAGCCTGGAACTGCTCAACGACATCACCGAGGCCAACCCGGGGCTCAGCGTGGCCGACGCGGCACGGTTCACCGCGATCGCCGCGAAATTCTATTGCCCGCACCAGCTTCAGGGCGGCGGCTCCAAGTAACCTCACCGCCCCCGCGGCAGGGGTGGGCCCGCTTTAGGATTTAGCGTTGTGGACGCCCGCTGGGTCCTGCACCTGGACATGGATGCGTTCTTCGCCTCTGTCGAGCAACTGACTCGCCCGACGCTGCGTGGACGCCCGGTGCTGGTCGGTGGGATGGGAGGCCGCGGCGTGGTGGCCGGCGCCAGCTACGAGGCGCGGGTGTTCGGTGCCCGCTCGGCGATGCCGATGCACCAGGCCCGCCGCCTGGTGGGCGCCACCGCGGTGGTGCTGCCCCCGCGAGGCGCGGTGTACGGGCTGGCCAGCCGCCGGGTCTTCGAGACCGTGCGCACCGTCATTCCGGTCGTCGAGCAGCTGTCCTTCGACGAGGCGTTCGGCGAACCGGTTGAGCTCGGCGGGGCCGGCGCCGACGACGTCGAACGGTTCTGCGAGCAGTTGCGGCGCCGCGTGCTCGACGAGACCGGCCTGGTGGCCTCCGTCGGTGCCGGCTCGGGCAAGCAGATCGCCAAGATCGCCTCCGATCTGGCCAAACCCGACGGGGTGCGGGTGGTCAGCAGCGCCCAGGAGCGGCTACTGCTCGACGGGCTGCCGGTGCGCCGATTGTGGGGAATCGGCCCGGTCGCCGAGGAGAAGCTGCACCGGCTGGGGATCGGCACCATCGGACAGTTCGCGGCGCTGACCGACACCGAGGTCGCCAGCATCCTGGGGGCCACCATCGGTCCCGCGCTGCACCGGCTGGCGTGCGGGATCGACGACCGCCCGGTGGCCGAACGTGCTGAGGCAAAACAGATCAGCGCCGAGTCCACCTTCGCCGTCGACCTGACCACGCTGGAGCAACTGCGGGCCGAGGTGGGCCCGATCGGTGAGCACGCCTACCGCAGGCTGCTGCGCGACGGGCGCGGCGCCCGCACCGTGACGGTGAAGCTGAAAAAGGCCGACATGAGTGTGCTGACGCGTTCGGCGACCCTGCCGTATGCGACGACCGATGCCGCCACGCTGACCTCGGCGGCCGGCCGGCTGCTGCTGGACCCGCAGGAGATCGGCCCGATCCGGCTGCTCGGGGTGGGATTCTCCGGGCTGACCGATGTCCGCCAGGAGTCCCTGTTCCCGGATCTGGAGTTCCCGGAGGCCGGAGCGTCCGGCGTGTCCTCGGCATCTGAGGTATCCGAAAACGCCCGAACGCCTGCACCGGAACCGATTTCAGCCCCGGCCACGGCGCTGTGGCGGATCGGCGACGACGTCGCCCACACCGAGCTGGGGCACGGCTGGGTCCAGGGTGCCGGGCACGGGGTGATGACGGTGCGCTTCGAGACCCGCAGCTCGGGACCGGGACTGGTGCGGACCTTCCCGGCCGACGAGCCCGCGATCAGCCCGGCCGACCCGGTCGACAGCCTGGATTGGCCGGATTTCGTCGCCGCGGCCCGGGCGGAATCCGGGATCAACCCCACCGGTCGATGACGTCGGCAACCTCCAGCCCCGCTGCCAGGGTCGCCATCAGCAGAACCCGCGCCTGCGGCGGCCGCAGTCGTGGCACCATCACCGCACCGGCGTCCACCAGGGCCCGGCCCGGGCCGTAGTCGGGGCCGACCCGCGCATCCGGCACTCGGCTGCACACCGCGACCGCCACACCGTCGCGGCAGTGCTTGCGCACCCCGTCGATCACAGCCGAACCGGCGTTGCCGGAACCCAACGCCTCCAGTACCAATCCGCGCGCCCCGGCGGCCACGCACGCGTCCAGCGCCACCGCGTCCGCACCGGCGTACAGCGCCACGACGTCGACGCGGGGCGGGTCGGTCGCGGCCAGCTGGGGGCGGACCTTGCCGCCGGTCAACCGCACCTGCCCGGACGTCACCGTGCCCACGCGTGGCCCACGGAAACCGGTGAGGTCGGTGGTGGTGGCCTTGTGCAGGCCCAACGGCGCCAGCACCTGCCCGGCGAAACAGACCAGCACCCCCAGACCACGGGCCGCCGGTTCCGCGGCCAGCCGCAGCGCGTCACGCAGGTTGCCCGGGCCGTCGGCGTCGGGGGCATCCGCGCTGCGCTGCGCCCCGGTCAGCACCACTGGCGCCGCGCCGCCGTAGCCCAGCTCCAGCCACAGTGCGCTCTCTTCGCAGGTGTCGGTGCCGTGAGTGACCACCACCCCGTCGGCACCGTCGTCCACGGCGGCCCGCACCGCGGCCAGGATCTGGCCCCAGTCGGCCGGGGTCAACTCCGAGCTGTCCCGCGACATCAGGTCGACCACTGTGACATCGGAGGCATCGCCGCCCAGCCCGGCGACCAGATCGGCGCCGTGCCGGGTGGGCCGACGCACTCCGTCGTCGTCGGCGCTGGCGGCGATGGTTCCGCCGGTGGTGATGACCGTGAGCCGCTGGGACACCATGCCGCGATCATGCCGCACGCGCTTTAAGGGATGATGGGGGCGTGACTGAGGAGACAACCGACTCGACTGAGCCGGTAGCGGACCCCGCACCGCAGCCCACCCCGCCGCGCCGGCGGCTGGGCCTGCTGCTTTCGGTGGCCGCGGTCGTGCTGACGGTCGACGTCGTCACCAAGGTGCTCGCGGTGAGGATGCTCACGCCGGGGCAACCCGTGCCGATCATCGGCGACACGGTCACCTGGACGTTGGTGCGCAATTCCGGTGCCGCGTTCTCGATGGCCACCAGCTACACCTGGGTCTTGACCCTGATCGCCAGTTCGGTGGTGCTCGGCATCATCTGGATGTCGCGTCGCCTGGTATCACCCTGGTGGGCGGTTGGGCTGGGCATGATCCTCGGCGGGGCGCTGGGCAACCTGGTGGACCGGTTCTTCCGGGCGCCCGGTCATCTGCAGGGCCACGTCGTGGACTTCCTGTCGATCGGCTGGTGGCCGGTGTTCAACGTCGCCGACCCCGCGGTGGTCGGCGGTGCGATTCTGCTGGTGGGGCTGTCCATCTTCGGCTTCGACTTCGATGTTGTGGGCCGTCGGCGCGCCGTCGACGAGGCAGAGCGCAGCGACGCCGACGAGACGGCCTGATGGGGCTGTGACGGAACGGTCTATGCCGGTCCCCGAGGGGCTGGCCGGCATGCGCGTCGACGCCGGGTTGGCCCGCCTGCTGGGCCTGTCGCGGACCGCTGCCGCCACGATGGCCGAGAACGGCGACGTCGAACTGGACGGGAGTCCGGCCGGCAAGTCCGATCGGCTGACCGCCGGGGCCTGGCTGCAGGTGCGGCTGCCGGAGGCTCCTGCGCCGTTGGAGAACACCCCGACCGAGGTCGAGGGCATGACGATCCTGTATTCCGACGACGACATCGTCGCCGTGGACAAACCCGCGGGGGTGGCCGCCCACGCCTCGGTGGGCTGGTCCGGGCCCACCGTGCTGGGTGGCCTGGCCGCGGCCGGTTATCGGATCACCACCTCCGGGGTGCCGGAACGCCAAGGCATCGTGCACCGTCTCGACGTCGGCACCTCCGGGGTGATGGTGGTGGCGATCTCCGAACGCGCCTACACCTCGCTGAAGCGGGCGTTCAAGGCGCGCACCGTCGACAAGCGCTATCACGCGCTGGTGCAGGGACATCCGGATCCGTCCAGCGGGACCATCGACGCACCGATCGGCCGTCACCACGGCCGCGACTGGAAGTTCACCGTCACCGCCGACGGCCGGCACAGCATCACCCACTACGACACGGTGGAGGCGTTCGTCGCCGCCAGCCTGCTCGACGTGCACCTGGAGACCGGCCGCACCCACCAGATCCGGGTGCACTTCGCCGCGCTGCGGCATCCCTGCTGCGGCGACCTCACCTATGGCGCCGATCCGACGCTGGCGGACAAGCTCGGCTTGGAACGTCAGTGGCTGCACGCCCGTTCGCTGGCCTTCGCGCATCCCGGCGACGGTCGGCGCATCGAGATCACCAGCGAATACCCCGCCGATCTGCAGCACGCGCTGGACGTTCTACGGCGTTGATGCAGAGCTGATTCAGGGTTTGCGGGCCTCGAAATACACCCGGGTGGCGTAAGCGACGAACTGGCCGTCGGATTCGATGCGGTCGTGTAGCTCACGCAGCCGGTCGAGATGTCCCTCGACGGTGAAGTCGGGCACCGTCCAGATCACCTTGCGCAGGAAGTAGATGACCGCGCCGATGTCGAAGAATTCGGCCCGCAGCCGCTCCAGTCGCACATCCACGACCTGCAGGCCGGCTGCTTCGGCGTCGGCTCGTTGAACCTCCGGGGCGTATTGGGCGCCCTTGCCCGGCATGGGCCCGAGCAGGAACTCAGTCAGCTCGATCATGGTGGCCGGACCGATGTGTTGTCCGAGGTAGGTGCCGCCGGGCCGCAGCACCCGGGCGACCTCCGACCACCACACCGCGATCGGATGCCGGCTGGTGACCAGGTCGAATGACTCATCGGTGAACGGCAGCGGTGGCCGGTCCTCGGTGGCGACCAAAACCACGCCACGGGGGTGCAGCAGTCTGCCGGCCCGTCTCGCGTTGGGCGGCCACGACTCGGTGGCGGCCATCGTGGGCGGGAACTTGCCGAACTGCTCGATGCCGGCCAGCACTTCACCGCCACCGGTGTTCAGGTCAACGGCGGCCGACGCCTCGGTCAACCGCCGGCTCAACAGCCTCTGATAGCCCCACGACGGCCGCTCCTCGGTCGCGCGGCCGTCCAGCCAGGAGAAGTCCCAACCGTCGACCGACACCGCGGCGGCCTCGGCCACCAGGTCGTCGAATGTGCGTGCCATGCCCGGCATTATTCACCGGAGCGGGCGTATGACCCCGAAGGCCCGCTACGACGCGCTGTCCGACGAGGACTTCGGCGGCCGGATCTTGAAGGAGATCCGCAACTTGGTGCGGTAGATGATCCCGCCTTTGTCGTCGAGGGTGAGGTCCTGCTCGACGACCTGGGCGACGCGGATGTCGTCGATGGTCTGCTTGGCCCGGTGCACCGCTTCGGCCGCGGCGTTCTCCCAGGACGACGGGCTGGTCCCGATGATGTCGATGACCCGGTACACGCTCATGTATGTGTCTCCTCGCTTGCGCCGAACCTCAACGTAGTGCACGGCGACGGGGGTTGTCCCGGGAAACGCCGCCGCGAGAGACACGGGTGACGACACGCCCGAGAAGCGTCGGTGGTCAGCCCTAGACTGGCGGACCTATGGACAGTTCAGCCTCGCGGTCCTTCGTGCACCTGCATAACCACACCGAGTACTCGATGCTCGATGGCGCGGCGAAGATCGCCCCCATGCTGGCCGAGGCGCAGCGGCTGGAGATGCCCGCCATCGGGATGACCGACCACGGAAACATGTTCGGCGCCAGTGAGTTCTACAATGCCGCCACCAAGGCCGGGATCACCCCGATCATCGGGGTTGAGGCCTACATCGCTCCCGCCTCTCGCTTTGACACCCGCCGGATCCACTGGGGGGATCCCAGCCAGAAGAGCGATGACGTCTCCGGCAGCGGGTCATACACCCACATGACGATGGTGGCCGAGAACGCCACCGGACTGCGCAACCTCTTCAAGCTGTCGTCGCTGGCGTCCTTCGAGGGCCAACTGGGCAAGTGGTCGCGGATGGACGCCGAGATCATCGCCGAGCACGCCGAGGGCATCATCGCCACCACCGGCTGCCCGTCCGGCGAGGTGCAGACTCGGCTGCGGCTGGGCCAGGATCACGAGGCGCTGGAGTCGGCGGCGAAGTGGCGGGAGATCTTCGGCCCCGACAACTACTTCCTGGAAGTGATGGATCACGGGCTGTCCATCGAGCGCCGGGTCCGCGAAGGTCTGCTGGAGGTCGCGCGCAAGCTCGGCATCCCGCCGCTGGCCACCAATGACTGCCACTACGTCACCCGTGACGCCTCCGGCAACCACGAGGCGCTGTTGTGCATTCAGACCGGCAAGACCCTGTCGGATCCCACCCGATTCAAGTTCGACGGGGACGGCTACTACCTGAAGTCGGCCGAGGAGATGCGCGCGCTCTGGGACGACCAGCTGCCCGGGGCGTGCGACTCCACCCTGCTGATCGCCGAGCGGGTGCAGTCCTATGCCGATGTCTGGGCGCCGCGCGACCGGATGCCGGTGTTCCCGGTTCCCGACGGTCACGACCAGGGATCCTGGCTGCGCCACGAGGTGCGTGCCGGCCTGCAGCGCCGCTTTCCGGCCGGGGTGGCGCAGGAGTACACCGACCGAGCCGAATACGAGATCGACGTCATCTGCGGCAAGGGGTTCCCGTCCTACTTCCTGATCGTCGCCGACCTGATCAGCTACGCCCGGTCGATCGATATCTGGGTGGGACCGGGTCGCGGGTCGGCAGCCGGATCGCTGGTGGCCTACGCGCTGGGAATCACCAATATCGACCCGCTGCCGCACGGGCTGCTGTTCGAGCGCTTCCTCAACCCGGAGCGGCCGTCGGCCCCCGACATCGACATCGACTTCGACGACCGGCGCCGCGGCGAGATGGTCCGCTACGCCGCCGAGCGCTGGGGTAGCGACCGGGTCGCCCAGGTGATCACCTTCGGCACCATTAAAACCAAGGCGGCGCTGAAGGATTCGGCCCGTGTGCACTACGGGCAGCCGGGGTACGCGATCGCCGACCGGATCACCAAGGCCCTGCCGCCGCCGATCATGGCCAAGGACATCCCGCTGTCGGGCATCACCGACCCGACCCACGAGCGGTACAAGGAGGCCGCCGAGGTCCGCGGCCTGATCGACACCGATCCCGATGTGCGCACCATTTACGAGACCGCGCGCGGTCTGGAGGGTCTGGTCCGCAACGCCGGTGTGCACGCCTGCGCGGTGATCATGAGCTCCGAGCCGCTGATCGACGCGATCCCGCTGTGGAAGCGCCCGCAGGACGGCGCGATCATCACCGGCTGGGACTATCCGTCCTGCGAAGAAATCGGCCTGTTGAAGATGGACTTCCTGGGCCTGCGCAACCTGACGATCATCGGTGACTGTCTGGAGAACATTAAGGCCAACCGGGGGGTGGATCTGGATCTGGACTCGCTGCCGTTCGACGACCCGACCACCTATGACCTGCTGGGCCGTGGCGACACCCTGGGGGTGTTCCAGCTCGACGGCGGCCCGATGCGTGACCTGCTGCGCCGCATGCAGCCCACCGAGTTCAACGACATCGTCGCCGTGCTGGCGCTGTACCGGCCCGGCCCGATGGGCATGAACGCCCACAACGACTATGCCGACCGCAAGAACAACCGCCAGGTCATCAAGCCCATTCATCCCGAGCTCGAAGAGCCGCTGCGCGACATCCTGTCGGAGACCTACGGTCTGATCGTCTATCAAGAGCAGATCATGTTCATCGCGCAGAAGGTCGCCTCCTACACGATGGGCAAGGCCGATGCGCTGCGTAAAGCCATGGGCAAGAAGAAACTCGAAGTGCTCGAGGCCGAGTACAAGGGCTTCTATGAGGGGATGACCGCCAACGGGTTCTCTGAGAAGGCCGTGAAGGCGTTGTGGGACACCATCCTTCCGTTCGCCGGCTACGCGTTCAACAAATCGCATGCGGCCGCCTACGGCCTGGTGTCGTACTGGACGGCCTACCTGAAGGCGAACTATCCGGCCGAATACATGGCGGGTCTGTTGACCTCGGTCGGCGACGACAAGGACAAGGCCGCAATCTATCTTGCCGACTGCCGCCGGCTGGGCATCACCGTGCTGCCGCCCGACGTCAACGAATCCGGGGTGAACTTCGCCTCGGTGGGTGCCGACATCCGCTACGGGCTGGCCGCGGTGCGCAACGTCGGTGCCAACGTCGTCGGTTCGCTGATCGACACCCGGACGGACAAGGGCCGGTACACCGACTTCTCCGACTATCTCCACAAGATCGACATCGCCGCCTGCAACAAGAAGGTCACCGAATCGCTGATCAAGGCCGGCGCCTTCGACTCGTTGGGACATCCGCGCAAGGGTTTGTTCCTGGTGCACACCGATGCAGTCGACTCGGTGCTGGGCACCAAGAAGGCCCAGGCGGTCGGCCAGTTCGACTTGTTCGGCGGCAGTGACGGTGACGGCGGGGGAGACGCGGTGTTCACCATCAAGGTGCCCGAGGAAGAGTGGGAGGACAAGCACAAGCTCGCCCTGGAACGGGAGATGCTGGGCCTCTACGTATCCGGGCACCCGCTGAACGGCATCGCGCACCTGCTGGGCGCGCAGGTCGACACCCAGATTCCGGCGATTCTGGAAGGCGACATCGCCAACGACACCCAGGTGCGGGTGGGCGGCATCCTGGCATCGGTCAACCGGCGGGTGAATAAAAACGGAATGCCTTGGGCCTCAGCGCAGTTGGAGGACCTCACCGGCGGCATCGAAGTGATGTTCTTCCCGCATACCTACTCCGCCTACGGCGCCGAGGTCGCCGACGACGCGGTTGTCCTGGTCAGCGCCAAGGTCAACATCCGCGACGACCGGATTTCACTGATCGCCAACGAACTTGTGGTGCCTGATTTCTCGGGCAGTGCCGCGGATCGGCCGTTGGCGGTCAGCCTGCCGACCCGGCAATGCACCATGGACAAGGTCAGTGCGCTCAAGCAGGTGCTGACCCGCCATCCCGGCACGGCGCAGGTGCAGCTCCGGCTGATCAGCGGGGAGCGGATCACGGTGCTGGAACTGGACCCGTCGCTGCGGGTGACACCGTCGTCGGCGCTGATGGGGGATTTGAAGGCACTGCTCGGTCCGGGTTGTCTGGGCGGGTAGCACCGGCGTTCAGGCGTCGACGGGCCTGACGGCCACGATGACGCTGTCCGGCCAGAGTGTGCGGCTTCGGGCCCGCCGCAGCTTCTCCCGAATCGACAAGCCCCGGTGCACACTGGTCACGCCCGGAACCTTGAGCATCGGCATGAGGGTCCACTGCCAGCCGTAGCGCCGGTGCAGCCTGCGGTTGGCGGCCTCGGCGTCCTCGCCGGACAGGATCGCGGCTCGGCCGGACACCGTCGTCGCGTCCAGACGTGGCCGGCCGCGGTAATCGCAGGCGGTCAGCTCAACGTCCGGGCGTGATGTGAGCCGCCTGGTCTTCGGGCCGATCTTGGTGCGGAACAGCACCGCGCCGCCGTCGAGTGCGAACCACACCGGGGTGTCCGCGGGCGTACCGTCGCGGCGCCATGTCCGCAGCAGTGCGTAGCGGGCGTCGTGCAACTCGTCGAGTCGTTGTGCGTGCATGACACCAGGCAACCACTTAGAGTTGACTTTAAGTCAAGGATCGGGAGGGCACGATGTCTGATCGAATGGCGATCGGCGAGGTGACCCGCCGCAGCGGGGTGGCCGCGACGACGTTGCGCTTCTACGAGCAGATCGGCCTGCTGTCGGCCCCGTACCGGGTCGGCGGTCAGCGCCGCTACGACACGGCGGTGCTGGCCCGGCTCGAGGTCATCGGCCTGTGCAAGTCGGCGGGGTTCACCCTGGACGAGATTGCGCTGCTGTTCGCCGACGATGCCCCCGGGCGTCCGGCGAGCCGCGAGCTGGCGCGGGCCAAACTCGCCGAGATCGACGCCCAACTGGAAACGTTGTCGCGCGCTCGCGCCGTGATCGAGTGGGGCATGCGCTGTACCTGTCCGTCCATCGACGCGTGTACCTGTGGCATCCACCCTCCGCCGGCAACGGGCGGGCGGTGAAGATGCTGGCAGGCGACGTTTACCCACAAGCCTGAACCTCAACATCACGTTAACGTCCGTTTTCGATAACAACACTGCATCACCGGAGTAACGTCTGAAACTTCCCACACATCTGGTGGGGCTCAGGGGGAAGCAGGTCATTTGTGATGTCTATAAAAGCGCGCGTTGTATCGCTGCTCGGGGGAGCTGCGGCCGCTCTGTTCGCCGGTTTCGTGATGCCGGCGGCACTTGCCCACGCTGGAAGCGTCGTCAACGGTCCCTATGAGACCTGCGATGGCGCAGTCTGCCTGGTCATGGGCGACGTCAATCCCGCCACCTGGACCTATAGCGGTTTCCGCCCGTACTCCACGGATTGGAAGGGCGACCAGGCCTACAACGTCGAAGTGACCGGTGCCGATGGGTCGACGACCAACGCCGGAACCTACGACATCAAGGTGGAGGACTACTGGTCACAGTGGATGTCCCACTCGACCTACCAGTACGGGGCCTTCACCCCGACTGCCGACAGCGCCGGCCTCGACCTGGGCGGGTTCGGCGACCTGACCGGGACCACGATGTACAGCACCAGCTTCGGCGACTACCACCAGCTGACCATCAACGATGCCGCCAACGGCGCGAGCTACTCGATCGTCAGCACACCGAGCTACGTCAACACTCAGGTCAGCATGGACGGCGCCTCACAGGACTACATCCAGTACACGGGGGCCAGTGCGCCGACCTTCCTGTGGAACAGCCTGTACGACTCCAGCTTCGTTCCGGTGCCGGACTACCTCATCCCCGCCGACCCGTGGGCCGGCCTCGACTTCGACCCGAGCGAGTACCTCAACAGTGCGGTTGCGGGCCTGTAGTGGCCGTCACATAGAGTACGTGGGGGGTTGATCGGGGGGCGGTCGCAAAATCTCAAGCTTCACCAAAGGTTTCAATAAATTTAGGATGTCAATCCTGTCACGCTGGTGTAACGTCTGAGCACCAGCGCGGTCACAGGTACGCATGTGCAACAAGTAACACGGAGGCAGTCATGTTTAGTTCGCGTCGTCTTGTGACCCTGCTTGGGGTGGGCGCCGCTTCTGCGTTCGCCGCAGTCATCTTGCCCATGGCAGCCGCCAACGCCGCGGGTGATTCTCCCGTGCCCGGATGGGGCGGCACCTACGACTCCTGCAACGGGGCGGTTTGCCTGGTGATGGAGCCGTTGACTCGGGCGAGTGTGGAAAGCGACTGGAAGTACAGCGGGATCCGGCCTTGGATCACCGACTGGAAGGGCGACCAGGCTTATAACGTCCAGTACACCGCGAACGACGGCACGGTGACCGATGCCGGGAGCTACAACATCAAGATCGAGGACTACTGGAACTCGTTGTTCTCCAGCTCCGCCTACCAGTTCGGCGACTTCGTCGCCAACCCGGACGCCCCCGAAGGTCTCAACCTGGGCGATTTCGGTGACCTGTCCGGCGCCTCGATGTACAAGGTGACCATCGGCGATTTCACCAACCTGACGCTGAATGGTGTGGGGGCGCATGACCTGAACTACTGGGTCATGTCCTATGGCAATACGGACTACACGGTGGTGACAGACCCGAATGCGGGCATCTCGCAGGCCTACCTCCAGATCGGTGATGCCGCCCCGCAGTTCCTCTGGAACAGCATGTTCCACGATTGGTTCGCCCCGGTGCCGGACTATCTCATCCCGAACGACCCGTTTGCCGCCCTCGATTTCAACCCCTGTGACTACGTCGGCGGCTGCGACGTCCCGCTGTAGTCGCGCATCTCAGAACTTGTAGCGCAGCACCCGGGCCTTGCCGGCCACCGACTTGAAGCGGCCGGCAAGCCGGGTGACTCGTCGGGCCGCGTCGGGGAATGAGTCGACTTCGGCGGCGTGGGCCAGGCAGGCCTGCTCGACCAGGCGAAGCCGTGGTTCCCACCGCTGCGGGGTGTGCGGGTCGGTGAATCCCGGGTTGGCCCAGACCTGGCGCAGCACCGTGAACATGCCGCGAGGGGCCAGCTTCATCCCCAGGGAACTGAGCCAGCCCACCCGGCCGTAGTCGTTGAACATCAACTCGCCCTTGTCGAAATAGTCGATGGTGTGGGCGAACAGCGCGATGACCTGCTGCTCGGATAGGAACGCGAACAGGCCGTCGGCGATCACCATGGTGGGCCGGCCGACCGGGATGCCGGCGGTCCAGTCCTTGGCGGTCAGATCGGCGGCCACCAGGTGTTCGCCGGGCGGAGCCGTCAGCAACTTCTCGCGGAGCGCGATCACATGCGGCAGGTCGATGCTGTACCAGTCCACCTCTTCCGGTGGCTGCACCCGGACCATGGGTTCGTTGAGCCCGGCGCCGAGGTCGACCACGACGGCGTCGGGATTGGCGGTGGTGAAGGCGCGGACCCGGTCGTCGAGCATCTTGGCGCGCAGCGCGGTTTGGCGCACCACGCTGGCCGGGATCCTAAAAGCCGCGAAGTCGTAGTCGATCAGTCCGACGACCCGGTCGGAGAGTTTGTCGCCGAGGATCGGCACGGGTGCGCGGTTGTCGAGTGCGCGGGCATAGGCGGTGAGAAACGCGGTCTGTTCGACCAGACTGAACTCGCTGACGGTGATCGGCATGAGGTTCACGTTAGGTGATGTCGGTCGATCGACGCGTGAACTCAAACCCGCGTCAATAGCGGGGCGGCGCCGCTAACGTCGACCGCATGGAAACGCAGCAGGCGAGCACCATCACGGTGGCGGCCGAAGGTGCGCGGGGCTCGATCACGTTGAACCGTCCGGAGAAGCTCAATCCACTGGGCACCGTCACGCTCACCGAACTGGCCGACGCCGCGCGCTGGTTCGACGCGCGCCCCGAGGTCAAGGTTGTCGTGGTCGCGGGCAGCGGCCGATCGTTCAGTGCCGGTGCGGATCTGGCCGCCTTCGCCGGAGACGGCCCCGGATCGGTCACGCTCCGCGAAGCCGCCGATCTGGGGCGGCGGATGGCCGATGCGGTCGAAGCCATGAACGCGGTGACCGTAGCCCGTCTGCACGGGCACTGTATCGGCGGCGGGGTGGTGCTGGCCGCGGCCTGCGACCTGCGAGTGGCAGCGGATACGACGCGTTTTTCCATCCCTGAAGTCGATCTCGGTATCCCACTGGCCTGGGGCGGTATTCCGCGGCTGGTGCGCGAGATCGGCCCGGCGCTGACCAAGGAGCTGGTGATGACCTGCCGGCCGTTCGGTCCGGCGGAGGCCAAGGCGGCCGGGTTCCTCAATCGGGTTGTGCCCGAGGCGGCTCTCGACGCCGAAGTCGAGGAACTGGTGCAGCAGTTGCTGACCAAGTCGGCGCTGACCCTGACCGCCACCAAGCGTCACACCAACGCCGTCACCGAGGGAATGGTGGCGACCGCTCGCTGCTGGAGCGATGCCGACAGCTTGGTCACGGCCTTGCTCGATCCCGAGTCCCGAGAGGCGGCAACGGCTTATCTGAGCCGCCACAGCGCAGGTAGAGGAGAACCGAAGTGAGCACATCCGAACCGCCGGGTTCATGCGGCGGTCCCAGCTTCGCTGAACCGCCGGGCACGCTGTGCGAGGCGTTTCAGCGGGTGGCAGCGGTGGACCCGGATGCGGTCGCACTGCGGACCGTTGGTGACGCCCAGACGATGACCTGGCGCCAGTACGCCGCCCAGGTCCGTCAAGTCGCGGCCGGGCTGGCCGGCCTCGGGGTCCGCCGCGGCGACACGGTGTCGTTGATGATGGCCAACAGGATCGAGTTCTACCCGCTGGAAGTGGGCGCCCAGCATGTCGGCGCCACGTCGTTCTCGGTGTACAACACGCTGCCCGCCGAGCAACTGACCCACCTGTTCGGCAATGCGGACACGAAAGTGGTGATCTGCGAAGAACAGTACGTTGAGCGCATCCGCGCCAGCGGAGCCGCGATCGAACACATCGTGTGTATCGACGGGCAGCCTGACGGCACCTTGTCGACCGAAGATCTGCTCGCGGCCGGCGAACCGGACTTCGACTTCGACGCCACCTGGCGGGCGGTGCGACCCGACGACGTCGCCACGCTGATCTACACCTCCGGCACGACCGGGACCCCCAAGGGGGTGGAGATGACGCACACCAACCTGCTGTTCGAGGCCGCGGCGCTCGACGGCGTGCTCGGCGTGCGGTTCGGCGACCGGATCACCTCGTATCTGCCGTCGGCACACATCGCCGACCGGACGATGGCGCTCTACAACCAGGAAATCTACGGCGTCCAGATCACCACGGTTCCCGACGCGCGCGCCATCGCCGCGGCGCTACCCGATGTGCGGCCGACGATCTGGGCTGCGGTGCCCCGGGTATGGGAAAAGTTCAAGGCGGCCATCGAATTCGCGGTGACCAACGAACCCGACGAGCAGCGGAGCGCGGCCCTGCAGTGGGCGTTGGGGGTCGGAGCCAAGCGAGCCGCGGCGATGATCGACCAGCAGCAGCTGTCCGCCGAACTCGCCGCGGAGTGGGCGAGCGCCGACGAGCTGGTGCTGTCCAAACTGCGGGCGAAGATCGGGTTGGATGAGCTGCGGTGGGCGGTCTCGGGCGCGGCGCCCATCCCGAACGAAACCCTGGGTTTCTTCGCCGGCATCGGTATCCCGATCGCCGAGGTGTGGGGCATGTCGGAGCTCAGCTGCGCCGCCTCGTCGAGCCATCCGCGCGAGGGGAGACTGGGAACCGTCGGAAAGCTGTTGCCGGGCCTGGAGTCCCGGATCGCCGATGACGGCGAATTCCTGGTGCGAGGTCCGTTGGTGATGCGGGGCTATCGCAAGGAGCCGGCCAAGACCGCCGAGGCTATCGATGCGGACGGCTGGCTGCACACCGGCGACATCCTCGAGCAGGACGCCGACGGCTATCTGCGAGTGGTCGACCGCAAGAAGGAGCTGATCATCAATGCCGGCGGAAAGAACATGTCGCCGGCCAACATCGAGAACGCCATCCTGGGTGCGTGCCCGTTGATCGGGGCGATGGTCACGATCGGCGACGCCCGCCCGTACAACACCGCGCTGATGGTGTTCGACGCCGACTCGGTGGCACCGTACGCCGCCGCTCACGGGCTGGCGGAGGCGACGCCGGCCGCCCTGGCCGCGGACCCGGCGGTGATTGCGCGGATCGCGGCCGGGGTTGCCGAGGGTAATACCAAACTCTCCCGGGTCGAACAGATCAAGCGATTCCAGGTGTTGCCCACGTTGTGGGAGCCGGGCGGTGACGAGGTCACCCTGACCATGAAGCTCAAGCGCCGGCCGATCGCCGCGAAGTACGCCGATGAGATCGAGGAACTCTACGCCGCCGAACCCGGGCCACGCGTCCACCAGCCGCAGGCCGCTGCCGGATAGGGGAATACCACGGCGACAACGGTTTTCACCTTCGGTCACGGTACCGCGGAGGTGGCCGAGTTGACCACTCTGTTGACCGGCGCCGGCGTGCGGGGCCTGGTTGACGTACGTACCGCGCCGGGAAGTCGGCACAACCCCGACTCCGCCCGCGACGCGATGGAGAGTTGGTTGCCGCAGGCCGGTATCGGCTACCGGTGGGAGCCGCGCCTGGGGGGTTGGCGACGGGGTGCCCAGGACAGCCCGGATGTGGGGCTGCGCAATGAGTCGTTCCGCGCCTATGCCAGTCACATGCGTTCGGCCGAGTTCCGGGCCGCGATCGATGAGCTACTGACGGGCGCGGCCGCCGACCAGACGGCGGTGATGTGCGCCGAGACGGTGTGGTGGCGCTGTCACCGCAAGTTGATCGCCGACTACCTGACCCTGGTGCGCGCGGTCGAGGTACGCCACCTGATGCATGACGGAAAACTGCGGGAGCATCGGCCCACTCCCGAAGCCCGAGTGGAGGGCGACGTGCTGGTGTACGACGGTTGAGAGCGGCGCGGGTCTACCGCTGCGACCGGTGCAGCGGGCCCAGCGTCAGCCACACCGCTGTGCAGGCGGCGGCCGCGGACAACACGGCGGCAGAGGCGCTCGCGGTGACGAGCCCGACGCCCAGCAACGTGACCAGCCCGACCGCCAGTGCGACCAGCTTGTAGGCCGGCCACGGCACGCCCGCGATCGGCACCTGCTGCCGGGGGCGATGGACGATGGTCATGGCGTTAACGGTACTCGATAACCAATTGTTTGGCTAGCCGAAACCTGGTTGGATCAGGTGCCGTGTCGCGCCGACGGGCTAGGCTGGCCAGATGCCTCTGGACGGAGAATACGCACCAGGAACATTGGATTGGGCCCGCAAGAATGCCGAGCAGATCATGGCGTCCGGCGGCACCGAGGGCACCGAGATGCGCGGCATGCGGGTGATCCTGTTGACCTCGATCGGAGCCAAGACCGGCAAGCTGCGCAAGACGCCGCTGATGCGGGTGGAGCACGACGGCCAGTACGCCATCGTCGCCTCCCTCGGGGGAGCCCCCAAGCACCCGGTCTGGTACTACAACGTGACCAAGAACCCGCGGGTCGAACTGCAGGACGGCACTGTCACCGGCGACTACGACGCTCGCGAGGTGTTCGGCGACGAGAAGGCGCAGTGGTGGGAACGCGCCGTGGCGGCCTACCCCGACTACGCCGACTACCAGACGAAGACCGACCGGCAGATCCCGGTGTTCGTGCTGACCCCGGTCGGCTGAACCCGCTGCTGGGTGGCACCATATTGCGGTGTCCGCCGAACGCCGCTCGAACCCAAGCAGCAAGAACCGAAATGGTCCCAGCAGCGGCCCCGCTGAGGGTCCGTTGAAAGCGGCCGACGTCGATGCGGCGGCCAAGCGAATTGCCGGCGTGGTGGCACCCACCCCGCTGCAGCACAGTGACCGGCTGTCGAACATCACCGGCGCCAACGTGTTCCTCAAACGCGAAGACCTGGTGTCGGTGCGGTCCTACAAGCTGCGCGGCGCGTACAACCTGCTGGTCCAGCTGACCGATGAGGAGTTGGCCAGCGGCGTGGTGTGCTCGTCGGCAGGCAATCACGCGCAGGGTTTCGCCTACGCCTGCCGGACGCTCGGTGTCCGGGGCAGGGTTTATGTGCCCGCCAAAACCCCGAAGCAGAAGCGCGACCGGATCCGCTATCACGGGGGTGAATTCATCGAGCTGATCGTGGGCGGGGCGACCTACGACATGGCCGCCGAGGCGGCGCTGGAGGACGTGGCCCGTACCGGCGCCACCCTGGTGCCGCCGTACGACGACCTGCGGACGATGGCCGGTCAGGGCACCATCGCCGTCGAGCTGCTCGACCAACTCGGTACCGAACCGGACCTGGTGGTGGTTCCGGTCGGCGGCGGCGGCTGCATCTCCGGGATCACCTCCTACCTGGCCGAGCGGACCACCAACACCTCGGTGCTGGGTGTGGAACCGGCCGGAGCCGCCGCGATGATGGCGGCGCTGACCGCCGGCGAGCTGGTGACCCTGGAACACGTCGACCAGTTCGTCGACGGCGCCGCCGTCAAGCGGGCCGGGGCCCTGCCGTATGCGGCGCTGGCCGCCGCCGGCGACATGGTGTCGGTCACCACCGTCGACGAGGGCGCGGTCTGTACCGCGATGCTCGATCTGTACCAGAACGAGGGCATCATCGCCGAGCCGGCGGGCGCGCTGTCGGTGGCCGGCCTGCTGGAAGCCGAGATCACGCCCGGTTCGACGGTGGTGTGCCTGATCTCCGGCGGCAACAACGACGTGTCCCGCTACGGCGAGGTGCTGGAACGTTCGTTGGTGCATCTGGGCCTCAAGCACTACTTCCTGGTCGACTTCCCCCAGGAGCCGGGTGCCCTGCGGCGATTCCTCGACGAGGTGCTCGGTCCCAACGACGACATCACCTTGTTCGAGTACGTCAAGCGCAACAACCGGGAGACCGGCGAGGCGCTGGTCGGTGTGCAACTGGGGTCGGCGGCCGATCTGGACGGTCTGCTGGCCCGGATGCGCTCCTCGCACGTCCACGTCGAAACCCTGGAGCCGGGGTCGCCGGCGTATCGCTACCTGCTCTGAGCGCCGCCGAAAGGTCGGCGCCGCGGGCTGCAAGGCGAGGCCGGGGCCGGCTTGGGGATGGCCACCGGGCTCGCACCGGCCCTCGGTGCGGCACGAACCGGGCCGCTACCCCCTGCCTTAGGCGCGCTCGAGCAACACGCCCGGCAGCTCGCCGAACATCTCCGCCGCGCGTACCCTCCCGGCCCACCTCCGGCCCGTCAGCCGGTCAGTCCAATCACCGGCCGCGAGTGTGATCACGGTGTTGCCCCAGCCGGTTTCGCCCAGACGCACCGTCCAACGACGGACCGCGACCACCACATCATCGCCGCGCCGGAACGCCACCACATGGTTGGCGGCCGGGCCGTCCGCCGACAGTGGGCGATAGGTTCCGTGCGGAAAAGTCTCCGGGTGTTCGCGGCGTAACCGCAGGGCGGCATGCACGATCCGCATCTTCGGGTGCCGCAGGGCGGTCAGTTCGGCGCGGCGGGCGGCGAAGTCGACCGGACGGCGGTTGTCCGGGTCGGTCAGGCTGTCGTCGAATAACTCGGTGCCCTGATAGACGTCGGGCACTCCCGGTACGGTCAGCGCCAGGAGTTTCTGGGCCAGCGCATCGCTTTCCGCGTGCGGCCGCAGTCTGTCGACCAGCGCGGTGACCTCGTCGGCGACCGGGCCGTCGAGCACGGCGTCGAGCCACTCGGCCAGCGCCTTCTCGAACGTGGTGTCGGGCCGCTGCCAGGAGCTGCATCGCGCGGCTTCGCGTACCGCCTTGCGCGCGTAGGCGTGCAGCCGGGCGCGCAGGGATTCGGTGACGATCCCGTCTGTCGGCCACACCCCGAAGATGTTCTGCCACAGGAACAGTCCCGTCGGCCGATCGGGGCAGGGGGTCGCGGACTCCCAGCCTGCGACCGAATCGGCCCACAAACCCGGCACCTGTGAGAGCACCCCGATCCGGGCCCGGACGTCCTCGCTGCGCTGGGTGTCGTGGGTTGACAGGGTGGTCATCGCCCGCGGCCAGCGTCGCGCGCGTTCGGCCAGCCCGGAGTGAAACTCCGCTGCGCCGCACCCGAACCGATGCGGGTCGCCGCCGAACTCGTTCAGCGACACCAGACGGGGGTCGCGGTGAAACAACAGGCCCTCGACTCCGCCGGCCACCGCGGCGACGCACAACTGCTGCAGCCGCACGGCGACCTGACCGCCGCCGGCCACCGCGGCGCTGATCATCGCCAACTCGAATGCGAGCTCCGGTGTGGCCGTCGCCGTTTCGGCCAGGGCGGTGCGCAGGACAGGCTCGGTCACCGGGTAATCGCAGCGATACACCCCGACGCGCCCGATCAGCGCCGCCAGTGCCTCAGCCAACCGGGGTGAGTCGGACCCGGTGGCGGCGGTGATGCAGCGGCGCAGTCGCTGCAGGTCATTGTCGAGTGCCGTCGCGGCCTTGGTCCGCAGCTCGGGCACCGCATCGACCGCCGCCGGGCCGGCCAGCCCGGTCAGCACGGACTCGCCGCCGGGGTCGATGAGGATTCCGCCGATCGGGCGCAGCACGTCGTAGCCGGTGGTTCCGGCGACCGGCAGTGAGGGCTCGAGGTCCTCATCTACAGCCAGGTTCTTCTCGACGACGATCCAGGCCTGCGGCCCGATCAGGTCGCGCAGCCGGCGCAGATAGCCGGCCGGATCGGACAATCCGTCGAGGTGGTCTACGCGCAGCCCGTCCACCAGGCCCTCATCGAACCAGCGCGCCACCTCGCGATGCGTCACCGCAAAGACCTGCTCGTCCTCCTGACGTAGCGCGGCCAGCGAATTGATCGCCAGGAAGCGGCGGTAGCCGCACTGGCCGCTGCGCCAGCTCACCAACCGGTAGTGCTGGCGCCGGTAGACTTCCGCGGGTTGATTCGGGCTGCCGGGGTCGGTGCCCGGGCTGATCGGCACCGCCAGGGCGCCGAGCCGCAGCCGGTCGCCGTCGATCGTCAGCCCGCCAAGGTCATCCTCTGAGTCGAGCACCGGCAGCAGGATCTTGCCCGCGCCCAGTTCCCAGTCGATGTCGAAGAAACGGGCGAAATCCGATGCGTGCCCATGCCGCAGCACATCCCACCACCACGGGTTCTGTTCGGGGATCCCGACTCCGGCGTGGTTCGGCACGATGTCGACGATCAGGCCCATGCCCCGGGCCCGGGCCGTATCGGAAAGTCTGCGCAGGCCGTCGATGCCGCCGAGTTCAGCGGACACCGTGGTGGGGTCGGTGACGTCGTAGCCGTGCGGCGACCCGTGTGCCGCGGTCAGGATCGGCGACAGGTATAGGTGCGAAATCCCGAGTGGGCCAAGGTAGTCGAGGAGGTTCTCGGCGTCGGCGAAGGTGAACCCGAATCCACTGTCCGGCCCGCGCAGCTGCAGCCGATAGGTCGAAACCGGCAACGGCATCGGCTCACCGGCTCTTTCGCAGGATGATCAGCGATCGCGCCGCCACCGTGACGGGCCGGCCCGCCTGCACCGACAGCTCGGTGCTGCCGGCGCCATCGGCGGTGTCGATCACCGCGGCCCAGCCCTGCGCGTACTCGGTGTTGGGGGTGACGAAATCCACCGGTGTCTCACCGGCGTTGAAGCACAACAGGAATGAGTCGTCGACGATGCGCCGGCCGCGCGCATCGGGTTCCGGCAGCGCGTCACCGTTGAGGAAAACCATCACGCAGCGGCCGAACTCACTGTCCCAGTCCTGTTGGGTCATCTCGTACCCGGCCGGCGTGAGCCAGGCGATGTCGCGCACCTCGTCACCGCCGCGGATCGGCCTGCCCTCGAAGAACCGGCGCCGGCGGAACACCGGGTGCGCGGTGCGCAGCGCGGTCAACGCTCGGGTGAAGGACAGCAGGTCGGCGTTGCGTTCGGCCAGTGTCCAGTCCATCCAGGACAGTTCGGAGTCCTGGCAGTAGGCGTTGTTGTTACCGTGCTGGGTGCGGCCCATCTCGTCGCCGTGCAGGATCATCGGGGTGCCCTGGCTGACCAGCAGGGTCGCCATGATGTTGCGGATCTGGCGGGCCCGCAACGCACGTATGGCGGGGTCGTCGGTCGGGCCCTCGACACCGCAGTTCCACGACCGGTTGTAGCCCTCACCATCGCGGTTGTCCTCACCGTTGGCTTCGTTGTGCTTCTCGTTGTAGGACACCAGGTCGGTCAGCGTGAAGCCGTCGTGGCAGGTGACGAAATTGATGCTGGCGCTGGGGCGCCGGCCGGTGGCCTCATAGAGATCCGACGAGCCGGTGAGCCGGGAACCGAATTCGCCCAGGGTTTCGGGCTCACCGCGCCAATAGTCGCGCACGGTGTCGCGGTACTTGCCGTTCCACTCCGTCCACAGCCCGGGGAAGTTGCCCACCTGGTAGCCGCCTTCGCCGACGTCCCACGGCTCGGCGATCAGTTTGACCTGGCTGACCACCGGATCCTGTTGCACCAGATCGAAGAAGGCCGAGAGCCGATCGACGTCGTGCAGTTCCCTGGCCAGCGTGGAGGCGAGGTCGAAGCGGAACCCGTCGACGTGCATCTCGGTCACCCAGTAGCGCAGCGAGTCCATGATCAACTGCAGGGTGTGCGGATGACGGGCATTGAGGCTGTTGCCGGTTCCGGTGTAGTCGGTGTAGATCCGCTTGTCGTCGTCGGCCAGGCGGTAGTAGGCGGCGTTGTCGATGCCACGGAAATTGAGCGTCGGGCCCAGGTGGTCGCCTTCGGCGGTGTGGTTGTAGACGACGTCGAGGATCACCTCGATGCCCGCCTGGTGGAAGGACCGCACCATCGCCTTGAACTCCGGTACCGCGCCGCCGGCCTGGCGACTCGCCGCGTACTGGTTGTGCGGGGCGAAGAATCCGAAAGTGTTGTACCCCCAGTAATTACGCAGGCCCAGCTGTAGCAGCCGGTGGTCGTGCAGGAACTGGTGTACCGGCATCAACTCGATCGCGGTCACGTTCAGCGACGTGAGGTGGTCGATGATCACCGGGTGGGCCAGCCCGGCATAGGTGCCGCGCAGCTCGTCCGGAATCTCCGGGTGGGTCTGGGTCATGCCCTTGACGTGCGCCTCGTAGATGATCGTCTCGTGGTAGGGGGTGCGGGGTGATCGGTCGGTGGCCCAGTCGAAGAACGGGTTGATCACCACGCTGGTCATGGTGTGGCCCAACGAGTCCAGCGCCGGGGGAGGGTACCCGCTGTCTGCGCCGTCCGGGTCCGTCAGGTCGTAGGAGAACAGCGCCGGCCCGAAGTCGAAGTCGCCATGGAACGCCTTTCCGTACGGGTCCAGCAGCAGCTTGCCCGAATCACAGCGCTGCCCGGCGGCGGGCTCGAATGGCCCGTGTACCCGGAATCCGTAGTGCTGGCCGGGGCCGATGCCGGGCAGATAGGCATGCCAGACGTAGCCGTCGACCTCGTCGAGGTTGACTCGGGTCTCGGTGTTGTCACGGTCGTCCACCAGGCACAGTTCGACGCGCTCGGCAACTTCGGAGAACACCGCGAAGTTGGTTCCGGCGCCGTCGTAGACGGCGCCGAGTGGATAACTCTGCCCGGGCCAGACCGTGGGCGCGGACGGCCCCGGCGTGGGTCCGGTGCCCGACTCAGCCGACGACACCGCTCGACCTTATCCGCTTCTCCGGCGGCCGCCGGTGAGCGCGGCCGGGCTCACCACCAACCGGTGGCGGTACCCATCTGCCGACCCAGTTCGCCGGTCATGGTGCGCATGTAGGTTGCCGACAGATGGTGGGAATCGTGATAGACCAGCACGTTCCCCTCCACGGCTCGGCAGATCTCCTTGTCGCAGACGGCGTCGGACAGGTCCAAGGGCTTGAGCAGCGGGAACCGGGTGACGAAATCCAGGGTCGGGTTGCGGTCCACGAAGGCGTCGGAGCGCTTCATGCCGCAGGAATCCGCGTCACCGCCGGAGGCCAGGCAGTCCGCCGGTTGGAACGGGTCTCCGTCACGCAGCAGCCACGGGGTGTCGCGTATTCCCAGGATCGGAATGTGGTTGTCCGACAGCTGTTTCCAGATCCCGATGTAGGTTCCGGGCATCACGTCGCCGGGTTTGATGTTCCACGGCCGGGTCGCGGTGGTGAACACGAAGTCCGGGTGGTCGGCGATCAGCTTGTTCATCGTCTTTCCCACCCACTCATAGCACTGCGGGTAGGGGGCGTTGTTGCCCATGATCAGCGGGACCTTCTCGGTGGACAGTGGGCAGCCCATCTTGAGGTAGGTGACCACCTTGAAGTGGTGCCGCTGGCCGAGGATGTCCAGCGCGGGCAGCCAGTGTTCGGCGTGCGAACCGCCGGCCAGCGCGACGGTCCGGGTCGCCTCCGGATCGCCGTAGGTGCAGTTGATCAGGGCCGGGTTGGTGAAGGTGCTGATGCACCCGTCCCGGGTCGACTTGGGCAGGTCTTTCTTGGCCTCCAGGATGGTGGGCCGCATCCGGAGCTTGGGTACGCGCTGATGCTTGATCAGGGCGCGGGCACCCGGGTAGTCGTCTTTGCTGAGCTTGACCAGTTCCTTGCCGCTGGCGCGCTGGACGGTGACGTGCTCACGCCAGGTGAACGACGTCGCGGTCAGCGCCACGCCCAGCAGCACCACCGTCGAGCCCAGTGCCAGCGTCGGGCGCCGCCACCAGCCGGCCGAGGGCTTGCGCCAAGGAATGCTCAGCACCGGAGTCGGGCCGGGGCCGGCCGGGGCCCGGTAGCGCAGCGGATCCTCGACCAGCCGGGTGGTCAGGTAGGCCAGCACGCCGGACAGCAACAGGATCGCGGCGCCTTCGAGCACCGAGGCGTGTTTGTGGCCGGTGTAGGACAACCAGAAGATGAGCAGCGGCCAGTGCCACAGGTACAGCGAGTAGGCCATCGCACCGAGGGTGACCAGTGGTCCGGCCGCCAGCCAGCGATTGGGCCACGGCAGCTTTGCGCTGGTGCTCGGATGGGAGTGCCGGTTGGCCCCGGCCAGCACGAAGGCCACGGTGGCGCCCACCGGAACCAGCGCCCACGGCCCGGGGAACTCCTTGACGCCTTCGATCAGGGCGCCGCAGCTCAGGATCGCCGCCAGGGCGACGGTGCCCACGACGGTGCGCAACCACATCGGCCACCGGATGTAGGGGACCAGCGCCCCGGCCAGCACACCGAGCAACAACTCCCAGGCGCGGGCGAAGCTGTTGTAGTAGGCCTGCGACTGATCGGCCTGGTGCGCGACGATCGCGTACCAGAACGAGGCCACGGTGAGCGCCGTGATCAGCACCACGAAGGCCGACCGCAGGTGGGCGCCCAGCACACGCCGGAACAGGAACGCGAAGCCGAAGATCAGCAGCAGGAAGCTCAGGTAGAACTGGCCCTGCACCGACATCGACCAGATGTGCTGAAGCGGGCTGACCGCTTCACCGGCGCGCAGGTAGTCCGAGGCGGTGTTGGCCAACTCCCAGTTCTGGTAGTAGCCCAGGCTGGCGAGGCTCTGGTCGGCGAAGGTCTCCCATCGGGTCTGCGGCTGGATCCAGATGGTGAGCCCCGCGCAGGCCGCCAGCACCACCACCAGGGCGGGCAGCAACCGGCGAACCAGCCGGGTCAGGTCCGGTATCGGCGACAGCGATGACTTGGGGTTCAGCGCGACCCGCAGCAACTTGCCGCCGAAGAAGAACCCGGACAGTGCCAGGAACACGTCGACCCCGCCCGACACCCGGCCGAACCAGACGTGGAACACCGCCACCAAGGCGATCGCGATCCCGCGCAGCCCGTCGAGGTCGTGACGATAGAAGCCCGCCTTGCGGGTACCCATGGGGGCCGCCGACGGTGGGGTCGGAACGGATCCGGAGGCGGGTCCCGCAATAGGTGTTACCGCCGGTCGAGGCGGGGACAGGGCAATCATGGTCGCCCGACAATCTACCTAATCGCCCTGTAGAAACCGCATTCCACAAGCTGTGACGTCGTCGGCGAGCCCGCCGGGTGGGTCAGCCGATCACCCGGGTCAGGTAGGGGACCATGTTGGAGGTACGGGCCGGCGACACCGCGACCACGGGGCTGGTGCCCTCGATCATCTGGTTGTTGCCGAGGTACATGGCGACGCTCTGCGAGCCGCCCGGGCCGTAACAGAGCAGGTCGCCGGGGCGGGCCTGCGCGGGTGCGACCTTGTGGCCGACGCTGCACTGCTCACCGGAAGTGCGGGGCATCTTGATCCCGGCACCGGCGTACGCGTACTGGATCAGCCCCGATGCGTCGAACCCGACGGTGGTCAGATCGGGCAGGGCCGGGGTGGGGGGAATCGTTGCTCCCGGGAGGCCGGGGGTGGCGCTACCAGCCACGAGAGGACCGCCGGGGATACCGGTGGTGGGACTGCCCGGGATGACGGCGGGGCTACCCGGGATGGCGACGGGGCTGCCGGGGATGCCCGCGGCGGGGCCGCCCGGTAGACCGGCGATACCCCGGACACCGCCCGTGGTGTGCGCGGCTGCGCGGGCCCCGTTGGTCGGCCCGGAAACGTCACCGCCGCCGTAGACGAAGGGCACCCCGCGCTGGGACAGCGCGCGCTGGACAACTCGGTCGATGAGCTGGCTCTGACCGGATTGGGACTGGGGGTCGGCGCCTGCGGGCGCGGCGACGCTCAGCGGGGCCAATGCCGCTGCCAGTGCGATCGCGGTGGCATAGACGCGCTTCATCGAATTCCCCTCTCCCGGCCCCGTTATCACGACAGCCTCATTCGTCACTCCTGTAACAGAGCGTACCTGCGTGTAGACCCGCACCACCCCGCCCGGAGAGAAATTGGGCAACCTGTGACCGAACGGTTACGGCACCCGGTCCGCGGAGCTGCCGGGTACCTGTTCGCATTGCTGCTGGACGGGCGGGCTGCATTACTGTCGACAGCCATGTCCGCGTTGAGTCCCGAGCAGATCAGCGCCATCGACACCGCACACCTGTGGCACCCCTACAGCACGATCGGTGCCGAAGCCCTCGCCCCGATCGTGGCGGTGGCCGCCCGCGGTCCGCACCTGACGTTGATCGTCGATGGTGCACCGGTCCAGGTGCTCGACGCGATGAGCTCGTGGTGGACCGCCATCCACGGCCACGGCCACCCGGTACTGGACGCGGCGATGACGACGCAACTGGCCACCATGAACCACGTCATGTTCGGTGGACTGACCCACGAACCCGCGGCCCGGCTGGCCCAGCTGCTGGTGCAGATCACCCCGGCCGGCCTGGACACCGTCTTCTTCAGTGACTCCGGGTCGGTGTCGGTCGAGGTCGCGGTCAAGATGGCGCTGCAGTACTGGCGTGCCCGCGGACAATCCGGCAAGCACCGGTTGATGACGTGGCGGGGCGGCTACCACGGGGACACGTTCACCCCGATGAGCGTCTGCGACCCCGACGGCGGGATGCATGAGCTTTGGGCCGGAAAAAATTCAGTGCTGGCCGCGCAGGTCTTCGCCCCCCAGGTGCCCCGCGATTACGACCCGGCCTACAGCGCCGACTTCGAGGCGTTGCTGCGGCAGCACCGCGACGAGTTGGCCGCCGTGATCGTCGAACCGGTGGTGCAGGGGGCCGGCGGAATGCGTTTCCACGATCCGCGTTACCTGCGTGACCTGCGTGACGCCTGCACGCGCCACGGCGTACTGCTGATCCTCGATGAGATCGCCACCGGATTCGGTCGAACCGGGGAACTGTTCGCCGCCGACCACGCCCGCGTCAGTCCGGACATCATGTGTGTCGGCAAGGCGCTGACCGGCGGCTACCTGAGCCTGGCCGCCACCTTGTGCAGCACCGACATCGCGCACACGATCAGCGGCGGCGAAGCAGGCGCGCTGATGCACGGCCCCACCTTCATGGCCAACCCGCTGGCCTGCGCGGTGTCGGTGGCCAGCACCGAACTGCTGCTCGGCCAGGACTGGCGCTCGACGGTCGCCGCGATCGGCGCCCGGCTGACCGCAGCCCTGGAACCGGCCCGTGACCTGCCCGGAGTCGCCGACGTGCGGGTCTGCGGTGCCATCGGGGTCATCGAATGCGAACAGTCGGTGGACCTGGCGGTAGCCACCCCGGTCGCACTGGCCCACGGGGTATGGCTGCGGCCGTTCCGCAACCTGGTGTACGCGATGCCGCCCTACGTGTGCACCGACGAGCAGATCGCCCAGATCGGTGCCGCGATGGTCGGCGTGGTCCGTGCTTTAGCCTGAACAGTGTTCAAGCGTCGTCGAGGGAGCACAGCGTGACCCGCACGGATCTGTCGCCACTGGCCTGGCTGGCCGGTGTGGAGCAGCAACGTCGCCAGGCCGGGCTGCGGCGCTCGCTGCGGGTGCGGCCGGCGGTCGCCGCCGAACTGGACTTGGCCTCCAACGACTACCTCGGACTGTCGACGCACCCGGACGTCATCGCCGGCGGCATCGAAGCGCTGCGCACCTGGGGTGGCGGCGCGGGCGGGTCCCGGCTGGTGACCGGCAACACCGGCCTGCATCAGCAGTTCGAGCAGCAGCTGGCTGAATTCATGGGTGCGCCGGCTGGTTTGGTGTTCTCCTCGGGATACACCGCCAACATCGGTGCCGTCGTGAGCCTGTCGGGGCCCGGCTCGCTGGTGGTGTCCGACGCCTACTGCCACGCGTCGCTGGTCGACGGCTGCCGACTGTCGAAGGCGCGGGTGGTCATCACCGCTCACCGTGATGTCGATGCCGTCGACGCCGCCCTGGCCGGACGCGGCGAAGAGCGCGCGGTGGTCCTGACCGAGTCGGTGTTCAGCGCCGACGGCGCCCTGGCCCCGCTGCGTGAGCTGCACGAGGTGTGCCGCCGGCACGGAGCACTGCTGATCGTCGACGAGGCGCATGGGCTGGGGGTGCGCGGCGACGGCGGGCGGGGCCTGCTGCACGAGGTCGGCCTCGCCGGGGCTCCGGATGTGGTGGTGACGACGACGCTGTCCAAGGCGCTGGGCAGTCAGGGCGGCGCGGTGCTGGGACCGGTTGCGGTCCGCGATCACCTCATCGACACCGCTCGGACCTTCATCTTCGACACCGGGCTGGCCCCCGCGGCGCTCGGCGCGGCGTCGGCCGCCCTGCAGGTGCTGTCTGCCGAGCCGGCCCGGGCCGCCGCCGTGCTGCAGCACGCGCGCACCCTCGCCGAGATCTGTGACATACCCGAACGTCGGGGTCAAGGCGCCGGTTCCAGCTTCGCCTCTCCTTCGTCGAGCCTCGCTGAACCGCCGGAATCGGCGGTGGTCTCGGTGATCCTGGGCGACCCGGAGGTGGCGGTGGCCGCCGCGGCGGCCTGCCTGGATGCCGGTGTCCGAGTGGGCTGTTTCCGGCCGCCCACGGTGCCGGCGGGCACGTCGCGGCTGCGCCTGACCGCGCGGGCCTCGCTCACCACCGATGATCTGGCCCTGGCCCGGCGGGTGCTGACGGACGTATTGGCGGTACAGCGGAGGTGACCGTGCTGGTCATCACCGGCACCGGCACCGGGGTCGGCAAGACGATCGCCACCGCGGCCCTGGCCAGTTGCGCACGTCGGCACGGCCGGGATGTGGCGGTGTGCAAACCGGTGCAGACCGGCACCGCCGACGGCGACGACGACCTCGCCGAGATCGGCCGGCTCTCGGGGGTGACCGAACTGTTCGGGGCCAGCCGCTACCCGGAACCGCTGGCCCCGGTCGCCGCCGCCGAACGGGCCGGGATGGCGCTGCCCACCCGGGCTGAGCTGCTGGCCATGATCCGCGCCGCCGACCGCCCCGGGCGCCTGACGTTGGTGGAGGGCGCCGGCGGGCTGCTGGTCGAACTGACCGCCGATGGTGTAACCCTGCGCGATCTGGCCGTCGACCTGGGCGCCGCCGTGCTGGTGGTGGTCAACGCCGAACTGGGTACCCTCAACCACACCGCCTTGACCCTGGAATCCCTTGCCGGGCAAGAACTGTCGTGTGCCGGGGTGGTGATCGGAAGCTGGCCGGAGCAGCCCGGTCCGGCTGCGGTCAGCAATCGGGCGGCGTTGGCCAAGCTGGCGCCGGTGCGGGCGGTGCTGCCGGCGGGTTCGGGGAGGCGGGGTGTCTCGGAGTTCGCGGCGATGAGCGGCGAGGCGTTCGACGCCGACTGGGTGCGCACGCTGGGGGGCTGAGCGGTGGTGCACTCGATCGAGCTGGTCTTCGACGAAGACACCGAGTCAGCGGTCCGCCTGATCTGGGCGGAGCTGGCCGCGATCGGGGTGCCCAGTCAGGCCCCGGCCTCTCGCCCGCACGTCACCCTCGCGGTCGCCCAGCGCATCGACACGCGGGTCGACGCGGAACTGGCCCCGGTCGTGGCTCGGCTGCCGCTGGACTGCACGCTGGGTGCGTCGCTGATCTTCGGCCGGTCGCATGGGGTGCTGGCCCGGCTGGTGGTGCCCACCCGGGACCTGCTGGACCTGCACGCCGAGGTCTACCGGCGCAGTGCGCCGCACCTGCAACCGACCCCGATGGCCAACGTGCTGCCCGGGCAGTGGACACCGCACGTCACGCTGGCCCGCCGGGTCGGGCCCGGCCAGCTGGCTCGGTCCCAGCGCATTGCGGGCCGCTCCGAAATCGCCGGCCGGTTCGTCGGGCTGCGCCACTGGAACGGCAAGTCCCGCACCGAACAGCAGATCAGCGGTTAATTGACGGCCACCCGCGCCTGGACCGCCAAACCGTCGATCAGCAGCGTCAAACCGAATTCGAACGCGCCGCCCGGATCGGTGTCGGGTGCGATCCCGGCCGCCCCGGCGGCGTCCCACTGCAGCCGGGACTGTTCGTCGGCGGTGAAACCCAGCACGTAGTGCACGACGGTGCGGGCGGCGAGCACCGCCTGATCCGGGTGTATTCCGGCCGCCGCCGCCGACTCCGCCAGGCGTGCCACGATGTCCGCGGCCGCGCGGGACTGACCCGCGGCCAGGCTGGCCGACACCAGCTCGGCGCCGTCGGTGTGCGACAGCAGTGCGTCGCGCAGCCGTTCGCACACCGACTGGATCCGCCACTGCCAGCTGCCGGCGCCCGGATCCGCGCAGGCCGCGGCCAGCACTAGGTCGGCGACGGCGCCCAACAGTTGTTGCTTGTTGGCGAAATGCCAGTACAGCGCGCTGGGGCTGACGTTCAGCTCGCGCGCCAACCGCCGCATCGACAGGTCGGCGATGCCGTAGTTGTCCAGGATGGTGGCCGCCGCGGCGACCACGTCAGGTTTGTGCAGCTGCACGCCGATACCATAACCTGAACGGCGTTCAAGTCGGCTTCTGCGGCAACCCGCAAGCCAGCGCCGGTTTCAGCGGCGAACACAGAGACGAGTTGAGGGAGCAGCAGGTGACCCAGGCGGCGATGACCAGCACTGACACCGATAACACCGACATTCTGGCGGTGGCCCGCGAGCAGGTGCTGGAGCGCGGCGAGGGGTTGAACAAGGAGCAGGTGCTCACCGTGCTCCAGTTGGGTGAGGACCGCCTAGACGATCTGCTCGAGCTCGCCCACGAGGTCCGGATGCGTTGGTGCGGTCCCGAGGTCGAGGTTGAGGGCATCATCAGCCTCAAGACCGGTGGCTGCACCGAGGACTGCAACTTCTGTTCGCAGTCCGCGGTGTTCGACGACTCGCCGGTGCGTGGGGTCTGGCTCGACAAGGCCGAACTGGTGGAGGCCGCCAAGGCGACGGCCGCCACCGGCGCCACCGAGTTCTGCATCGTCGCCGCCGTGCGCGGTGCCGATGACAAGCTGCTCAAGCAGGTGGACGAGGGCATCCAGGCGATCCGCGCGGAGGGCCTCGACATCCCGATCGCCGCGTCACTCGGGCTGCTCACCGCGCGAACCGCGAAGAAGCTCAAGGAGATCGGCGTCCACAAGTACAACCACAACCTGGAGACCGCGCGCTCCTACTTCCCGAGCGTGGTGACCACCCACGAATGGGACGAGCGTTTGGCGACCCTCGAGCTGGTCCGTGAGAACGGCATGGAGCTGTGCAGCGGCGGCATCATCGGGATGGGCGAGAGCCTGGAGCAGCGCGCCGAGTTCGCCAGCCAGATCGCCGCGCTGAACCCCGACGACGTGCCGATCAACTTCCTCAACCCGCAGCCCGGAACCCCGTTCGAGGACATGGAGCCGCTGTCGGCGTTCGAGGCGCTGAGCATCATCGCCGCGTTCCGGCTGGCGCTGCCGCGCACCACGCTGCGGTTTGCCGGTGGCCGTGAGATCACTCTGGGTGACCTGGGCGCCAAGCGCAGCCTGCAGGGCGGCGCCAACGCGATGATCGTCGGCAACTACCTCACTACGCTGGGCCGCTCGATCGACGACGACCTGGAGATGCTCGAGGAGCTGAAGATGCCGATCAAGGCGCTCAGCGCCAGCCTGTAGAGCGCAGACAGCGGATGGCTAATGAACTGCCTGATCTGGTCGGCGCAGGGGTCTACAACGTCCACAACGGTGCGCTGATCGGCGAGGGCGAGACCGCGTTGCCGTCGATCGCCCAACTGGGTCTGCGACCGCCCCGGTTCTGCGCGGCCTGCGGCCGCAAGATGGCGGTACAGGTTCGGCCGAACGGATGGTGGGCGAAGTGCTCCCGGCACGGCCAGGTGGATTCGGCGGAGCTGGCAGCGAGGTAGTGGCTCCCACACCGGAAGTCGGAGCGCCGCGCATACCGCGGTTGGGTGCGATCGGCATCGTCGTCGCCGGACTGGGCGCCGTCGGGCTGCCGCTCGGGGCGCTCTGGGCGTCGATCGCGCCTCCCATCCACGGCGTGGTGGCGCTGACCCGCAGCGGTGAGCGCATCCAGGCCTACCTGGGCAACGAGCCCGTCCACTTCTTCGTGGCGCCGTTTCTCCTGCTGGGGATGCTGAGCGTGGTGGCGGTGGTGGCGGCGGCGCTGGCCTGGCAGTGGCGGGCCCACCGGGGTCCGGGCATGGTCGCCGGCCTGTCAGTCGGCGTGAGCGCGACCGCGGCGCTGGCGGTGTTGGTCGGCGGCCAACTGGTACACCGGCGCTACGGCACCATCGACGTGGATGCCGCGCCGGTGACGCCCGAGCACCGGGTGCACTACATCGCCGAAGGGCCGCCGGTGTTCTTCGGACACACGCCGCTGCAGATCGCGGCAACGCTGTTGCTGCCCGCGGCCTCAGCGGCGCTGGTGTACGCCCTGTGCGCCACCTGGAGCACTCGCGACGATCTCGGCGGTTATCCGCCCGAACCCGCGCGTGGGCCGTTGATGCCGAGCCCGGCGGTTCAGCGAGGCGCGACGGAGGAGAGGCGAGGCTGGGACCGCCGAATAAACCCCGACGTCACAGCGGAAGGCGGCCCACCGCCCCGCCGGTGATCATCTTGGCCGCCACCAGACCCAGCCGGACCAGTCCGAGGTAGGTCTTGGGGTTCAGCAGCGTCGGCCACTCCTTCTGTACGGGTGTCTCGGGCAGCGGCCGGTTGGCGAACCGGTCGGCCAGCCAGGACAACACCATCGGAGTCGACAGCGGGTGCAGCACCACATGCTCGCTGAACAGGTCGCGGTGGTAGGTCAACCGGGCACCGCCGGCGGCGTAGGTCGCGGCCAGCTTGTCGATGTCATTGACCGAGATCACCTCGTCGTAGATGGCCTGCACCATCAGCATCGGGGGAGTCGGTATGGTGCCGCCGAGCCGGGTGTCGGCGAAGACGTGTTGCACGGCGGGCGTCTCCACCAGCTGTTCCAGCGGCCGGTCGATGTAGGAGTCCAGGGATCGGTGGTGCATGCGCAGCACCGCGGCGGCGGTGGTGGTGGTCTCCAGCGAGCGCAGCAGAGCCCGCCCGTCGACGGTGGCGTGATGGTCGATGACGTCTTCGAGGTCGGGGTAGGTCCGCGCCAGGGCCGCGATCATGGTGGCCGGCAGACCGGACCAGAATGAGCCGTTCAGCCGCTTGAGGGTGTTGCCCAGGTCGCCGACCGGTGAGCCCAGGGCAACGCCGGCGATGTTGAGTTCGGGGGCGTAGTCGCCGCAGACCTCAGCGGCCCAACCGGTGGCCAGGCCACCACCGGAATAGCCCCACAGCCCGATCGGGGCGTCGGCGGCCAGCTCCAGCCGCTCGGTTGCCAGCGCGGCGCGCACGCCGTCGAGCACGCAGTAGCCCGGTTCGTACGGTGCCCCCCAGTGGCCGTCGCGGCCCTCGTGGTCGGGAACCGACACCGCCCAGCCCCTCGCCAGGATCGCGGCGATGAGGACGAACTCGAGCTGAGTGAACGAACCGTATGACTTGGCCCGCCGGCGCAGCGCGTAGGACGGGAAGCAGCGGCCGTCCACGGCGTCGATCGCGCACTGGTACGACACGATCGGACACGGCTTGGTCTGGTCACGGTCCCCGGGGACCAGCACCGTGGTCACCGTCGCCTGCGCGACGCCGTTGCGGTCCGTGGTCCGGTAGAGCAGCTGCGTGGCGTGCATCCGCTGCGGGATCAGCCCCAGAAATGCCAGTTCCACGTCGCGGGAGCGCAACACCGTGCCGGGCAGGGCGTGCTCGAAACCGGCCGGGGCCTCGTAGAACGGATCCTTACCTGGCTGTTCTGGGCGAATGCCCGGCTGCAGCGGCTGATGCGGCTCCTGCCCGATCCACTCGACAGATGTTTGGCGGGCCAAGCTGTCGAAGTCCATTCGGACATTCTGTCTTAAGGGACCGTTAAGATTCCAGTCCGACCCACCCTGGGGGCCGTAAAGCTGCGAATTCGTCGGTCACCCGAAGCTGGGACTCGGTGAACCGGTAGCGGGCCGCGGGCCGGCCCCCGCTGCGCCCGGAGCGGGCAGTGGTGCCGGTGCGCGTGATCACCCCGCGGCGAACCAGCACCCGCTGCAGGTTGGTGGCGTCGACCTGATGGCCGAGCACCACGCTGTAGATATCGCGCAGCGTGGACAGGATGAATTCCGTTGGCGCCAAAGCGAACCCGATATTCGTATAGGACATCTTGGCGACCAGTCGACTGTGCGCGTGAGCCACCATCGTTTCGTGGTCGAACGCCATCGGCGGCAGGTCGTCGACGGGATGCCAATGGGTATCGCTCGGCAGCTCCGGGTCGGCGGGGGAGGGCACCAGACCCAGGAACGTCGAGGCGATGGTGCGCACGTCCGGGACTCGATCTGGGGCGGAGAACACGGCCAATTGCTCAAGGTGGGCGATCTCACGTAAATCGACCTTCTCGGCGAGTTGGCGACGCGCCGACGCGGTTATGTCCTCGTTGCCACGCAGCAGTCCACCGGGCAGGGACCACCGTCCGAGCTGGGGTTCTCTCGCCCGCTGCCACAGCAGGACATGGAGGCGGGGACGGCCGCTGTCCAGGTCGCCAACCCGCAAGACCGCGGTGAGCACTTCGTGCTCGGTGATAGTATGAACCACGTTTTCGATTGTAAGTCGAAAACCTAATTCGCGAGAGGAGTCGCCATGACCACCCTCACCGACACCGGTGTGAAGGCGGGCAGCCTGGCCGACCGGATCGTCAACTCACCGGCCGGCTACAGCGGTATCGAGCCCGACGAAGAGTGGGTGGCCGAGATCCTCCGGCTCAAAAAAGAGCGCAACGCGACGATCCTGGCGCACAACTATCAGCTGCCGCCGATTCAGGACATCGCCGACCACGTCGGCGACTCACTGGGCCTGGCCCGCATCGCCGCCGACACCGAGGCGGACACCATCGTCTTCTGCGGCGTGCACTTCATGGCCGAGACCGCCAAGATCCTGTCCCCGGACAAAACCGTACTGATCCCGGACGCGCGTGCGGGTTGCTCACTGGCCGACTCGATCACCGCCGAGGACCTGCAGGCCTGGCGCGACGACCACCCGGGCTCGGTGGTGGTCTCCTACGTCAACACCACCGCGGCGGTCAAGGCGCTCACCGACTACTGCTGCACGTCGTCGAACGCCGTCGACGTGGTCAACGCGATCGACCCGGACCGCGACGTGCTGTTCCTGCCCGACCAGTTCCTGGGCCAGCACGTCCAGCGGGTCACCGGGCGCAAGAACATGCACATCTGGGCGGGCGAGTGCCACGTGCACGCGGCGATCAACGGCGACGAGCTCGAGGAGAAAGCGCGCACGAACCCGGACGCCGAGCTGTTCGTGCACCCGGAGTGCGGTTGCGCGACCTCGGCGCTGTATCTGGTCGGTGAGGGCCACTTCCCGGAGGAGCGGGTCAAGATCCTGTCCACCGGCGGCATGCTCGAAGAGGCTCGGCGGACCCAGGCGCGCAAGGTTCTGGTCGCCACCGAGGTCGGCATGATCTACCAGCTGCAGAAGGCCGCACCGCAGGTCGACTTCGAGGCGGTCAACTCCAAGGCGGCCTGCAAGTACATGAAGATGATCACCCCGGCGGCCCTGCTGCGCAGCCTGACCGAAGGCGCCGACGAGATCCACGTGGATCCCGAGACGGCACGGCTGGCGGCGCGCAGCGTGCAGCGAATGGTCTCGATCGGACACTCCGCCCCGGTCAGCAAGTGACCGCAGCCCCCGCCTGGCAGCAGCGGGCCGATGTCGTGGTCATCGGCACCGGGGTCGGCGGGCTGGCCGCGGCCCGGGCCGCGCACCGCGCCGGCAGCAACGTGGTGGTGCTCAGCAAGGCCGTTACCGGTCACGGGGTGACCGCAACGCATTACGCCCAGGGCGGGATCGCGGTGGTGCTGCCGGGCACCGACGACTCGGTGGAGGCCCACGTCGCCGATACCCTGGCCGCCGGCGGTGGCCTGTGCGACCGCGACGCGGTGACCTCGATTGTGGCCGACGGCTATCGGGCGGTAACCGAATTGTCCGGCGCCGGAGCGCAATTCGATCAGGGCCCGGACGGAAACTGGGCGCTGACCCGCGAGGGCGGGCACTCCCGGCGGCGCATCATCCACGCCGGCGGCGACGCGACCGGAGCCGAGGTGCAGCGCGCGCTGGACGGTGCGGCCGCCGGGCTCGACATCCGGCACGGCCAGGTGGTGCTGCAGATCCTGCACGACGCCGGAGCCGCGGTCACCGGGGTGCTGGTGGCCAACGCCGACGGCATCGGTGTGATCCACGCTCCGTCGGTGGTGCTGGCCACCGGCGGTCTGGGCCAGCTGTATCGGGCGACCACCAACCCCGGGGGCGCCACCGGCGACGGGGTGGCATTGGCCCTGCGGGCCGGGGTCGCGGTCAGCGACCTGGAGTTCATCCAGTTCCATCCGACGATGCTCTACAGCGCCAATGCCGGCCGCCGACGGCCGCTGGTCACCGAGGCGGTCCGCGGCGAAGGCGCCAAGCTGATCGATTCGCGGGGCGACTCCGTCACCGAGGGAGTGCATCCGATGGGGGACCTGGCGCCTCGCGACGTGGTGGCAGCGGCCATCGACACCAGGCTGCGAGAGACCGGTGACCACTGCGTCTACCTCGATGCCCGTGAAATCGAAGGCTTCGAGGGCCGATTCCCGACGGTCACCGCCGCCTGCCGGTCCGCCGGTATCGATCCGGTCAACGAACCCATCCCGGTGGTCCCCGGGGCGCACTACAGCTGTGGCGGCGTGGTCACCGACGTCACCGGCCGCACCGAACTGCCCGGTCTGTTCGCCGCGGGCGAGGTCGGCCGCACCGGCATGCACGGTGCCAATCGGCTGGCCTCCAACAGCCTGCTGGAGGGCTTGGTGGTGGGCACCCGGGCCGGGACGGCGGCCGCGGACCACGCGGCATCGTCCGGGCGGGTGCGGGCCAGGGCCCCCGAGCAGGTCGAGCATGTCGGACTGGACCGCAACACCGTTCAGCAGGCCATGTCGCGCGGTGCCTCGGTGGTGCGCGATGCCGCTGGGCTGCGCCAGTTGATCGAGCTGCTCTCGACCGCCGACGAGCGCCGCCCCGCGGACCGCGGCGGCGCCGAGGATGCGGCGTTGACCCTGGCGGCCCTGGTGGTCGCCGGGACCGCGTTGGCGCGCACCGAGAGTCGCGGCTGCCACCACCGGGCCGAGCACTCGGGCGCCGAGCCCGATCAGGCCCGCAGTACCACCGTGCGACTGCTCGCCGGTGCGGTCGTGGTCGAGGCGCCGGCGGCGGTGGCCTCGTGACCCTGTCGCAGCTGCTCTCGGAGGCCGAACTCGCCGAAGTCCGCCAGATCATCGAGCGCGCCCTCGACGAGGATCTGCGCTACGGACCCGACGTCACCACCACGGCGACGGTGCCGGCCGAGCTGACGGCCGAAGCGGCGATGGTGACCCGGGAGGCGGGCGTGATCGCCGGGGTCGACATCGCCTTGTTGGTGTTGGATGAAGTACTTGGGCACGGGGCATACACCGTGCTGGACCGGGTGGCCGACGGACAACGTCTGCGGGCCGGCGCACCGGTGCTGCGCCTGCAGGCCGACACCCGCGGCCTGCTGACCGCCGAACGCACCATGCTCAACCTGGTCTGCCACCTGTCCGGCATCGCCACCGCGACCGCGGCCTGGGTCGATGCCGTCGAGGGCACCTCGGCGCGGATTCGTGACACCCGCAAGACCCTGCCGGGCCTGCGGGTACTGCAGAAGTACGCGGTGCGGGTCGGCGGCGGAACCAACCACCGAATGGGCCTGGGCGATGCAGCGCTGATCAAGGACAACCACGTCGCCGCGGCCGGCTCGGTGGCCGCGGCGCTACGGGCGGTACGGGCGGCGGCGCCCGAGGTGCCCTGCGAGGTCGAAGTGGATTCCCTCGAGCAGTTCGACGAGGTGCTCGCCGAGGCGCCGGAATTGGTGCTGCTGGACAACTTCCCGGTCTGGCAGACCCAGACGGCGGTGCAGCGGCGCGACTCGCGCGCACCCGGAGTGTTGCTGGAGTCCTCCGGCGGACTGACCCTGGACACAGCGGCCGCCTACGCCGCCACCGGTGTCGACTATCTGGCGGTGGGCGCCCTCACCCACTCGGTGCGGGTGCTCGACATCGGCCTCGATATGTAGGGACGTCGGTCAGGCGATGTCGGTGACCAGCACCGCCACCTTGCGGTTCTGCAGCCGCACCGCCCACGGCAGGGACGCGTCGACGGTCCCGGCCGGCAGGATCCGCGGGTTGATCAGGTGCAGTTCGGTGCGGAACAGCCGCACGTCGGCCTCCCCGGCGGCCAGCACGTTCTTGACCCAGTCGGCCATGCCGTGGCCCAGCGCCACCGCCAGCACGTCACCCTTGCGGTAGGTCGTCACCACGGTCTCGTAGGGCTTGCCGGACTTGCGCCCGCGATGCCTGATCACCGAGGTGCCGGGAAGGAACCGCGACAGCGGCTTGACCACCGGGTTCATGTATTTGATCTGCAGCCGATCCAGCCACGGCGGGAACACCACCGGCAGCTTGGACCCATCGCCGGCACTCTTGTCGACAGCCATACGAACTCCGTTCCTCGTGGTTGTTCAGGTGATGTCCGCGACCAGTATCCCGACCCATCGGGCGCCCACCCGGGCGATCCACGGCAGGCCGCTGGTGTCGCCGCCGATCGGCACGATCCGCGGGTTGGTGACGTGAACGTCGCGCCGGAACAGGCGTACGTCGGCCTCACCGGCGGCGAGCACGTTCCTGACCCAGTCGGCTTTGCCGTGACCGAGCATGACAGCCAGTCGCGGGCCCTTGCGGAACGCTCGTACGACGGTCCGGTACGGGTTGCCGGACTTGCGGCCCCGATGGTCGATCACCGCGAAGCCGGGAAGGTGGAATCGTTTGACCAAGGGGCTTTCGATCTTGCGCTGCAGGTAATCCAGCCAGTCGGGGAAAATGTAGGGCACTCCGGGAACGCTCTTGGGGTGGTCCTTGGTGGCCATGCCGTCTCCGTTTCCCGCAGTCGCCGACGCGAACCAGCCTAGCGGTCCGGTCGCCGTACGCCGGTCGGCATCGGCGCGGACGCACGCTGGACCTTCAGCTCTACCGAGAGTTCTGCCGAGCGTGGCGATAACCACTTGAGTGGCTCTGGGAGAATGGTCGACGTGAACACCGCCCTGATGGCACGCATCGACCTGCGTGGCACCGAACAGTCGGCAGCTCAGCTGCGCGCCGCTCTGCCGCGCGGTGGTGTGGACGTCGAGGCGGTGCTGCCGCAGGTGCGCCCGATCGTCGAGGCGGTGGCTGGGCGCGGTGCCGCCGCGGCGCTGGAGTTCGGCAAATTGTTCGACCACGTCAGGCCGGCAGCGGTCCGGGTCCCGGCGACAGCCCTGGACGCCGCGCTGGCCGAGCTGGATTCTGCCGTGCGAGCCGCCCTGGAGCTGGCGATCACCCGGGCCCGGGCGGTGCACGCCGACCAGCGGCGCACCGACACCACCACCACGCTGGGTCCCGGCGCCACCGTCACCGAGCGCTGGGTTCCGGTGGAGCGGGTCGGCCTGTACGTGCCGGGCGGCAACGCCGTCTACCCGTCCAGTGTGGTGATGAACGTCGTCCCGGCCCAGACCGCGGGCGTCGACTCGCTGGTGGTGGCCAGCCCGCCGCAAGCCGACGTGCAGGGCCGGTTTCAAGGCCTGCCGCACCCGACAATCCTGGCGGCGGCCGCGCTGCTCGGCGTCGACGAGGTCTGGGCGGTCGGCGGCGCACAGGCTGTCGCGCTGCTGGCCTACGGCGGTGTCGACACCGACGGTGCCGAGCTCGCCCCGGTCGACATGATCACCGGACCCGGCAACATCTACGTCACCGCCGCCAAGCGGCTGTGCCGTTCGCAGGTCGGTATCGACGCCGAGGCGGGCCCGACCGAGATCGCCATCCTCGCCGACCACACCGCCGACCCGGCGCATCTGGCCGCTGACCTGATCAGCCAGGCCGAGCACGACGAGATGGCCGCCAGCGTGCTGGTCACCTCGAGCCCGGAACTGGCCGACGCCACCGACCGCGAGGTGCGCCTCCAGCTGGAGACAACCGTGCACCGCGAGCGGGTCACCACGGCGCTGACCGGGTCCCAGTCGGCCATCGTTCTGGTCGACGACGTGGCCGCCGGTATCCGGGTGGTCAACGCCTATGCCGCCGAGCACCTGGAGATCCAGACCGCCGATGCACCCGCAGTGGTGGCCCGGATCCGTTCGGCCGGAGCCATTTTCGTCGGCCCGTACGCGCCGGTCAGCCTCGGTGACTACTGTGCGGGGTCCAATCACGTGTTGCCCACCGCGGGCAGCGCGCGACACTCCAGTGGGCTTTCCGTGCAGACTTTCCTGCGTGGCATCCACATCGTCGACTACACCGAGGCCGCCCTCAAGGACGTCAGCGGGCACGTGATCGCACTGGCCGAGGCTGAGGACCTGCCGTCGCACGGCGAGGCGGTCCGACGGAGGTTCGAATCATGAGCGGACCCGGAGGCGGCATCACTCTGGCCGACCTGCCGCTGCGCGATGACCTGCGCGGCAAGTCGCCCTACGGCGCACCACAGTTGACGGTGCCGGTGCGGCTGAACACGAACGAGAATCCGTACCCGCCCAGCCAGGCGCTGATCGACGACGTCGCCCGCTCGGTGCGCGAGGCCGCAGCTGAGCTGCACCGCTATCCCGACCGCGACGCGATGGCGTTGCGCACCGATCTGGCGCGGTATCTGACCGTCCAGACCGGCGTCGAGGTGGGGCCGCAGAACGTGTGGGCGGCCAACGGGTCCAACGAGATCCTGCAGCAGCTGCTGCAGGCGTTCGGCGGGCCGGGACGCAGTGCGATCGGGTTCGTGCCGTCGTACTCGATGCACCCGATCATCTCCGACGGCACCCAGACCCGGTGGCTGGCCGCGAACCGGGCCGAGGATTTCGGCCTGGACGTCGCCGTCGCCGCCGCGGCCATCACCGAACACCAACCCGATGTGGTGTTCGTGGCAAGCCCGAACAACCCGTCCGGGCAGAGCATTCCGCTCGACGATCTGCGCACCGTGCTGGATGCTGCGCCGGGCATCGTGATCGTGGACGAGGCCTACGGGGAGTTCTCCTCGCAGCCCAGCGCGATCGGGTTGATCGCCGAATACCCGGCAAAACTGATCGTCACCCGCACCATGAGCAAGGCGTTCGCTTTCGCCGGCGGCCGGCTCGGGTACCTGATCGCCGCCCCGGCGGTGATCGACGCGATGCTGCTGGTGCGGTTGCCGTATCACCTTTCGGCGCTCACCCAGGAGGCGGCGCGCGCGGCCCTGCGCCACGCCGACGACACCCTGGGCAGCGTCGCGAAGCTCATCGCCGAACGGGAACGGGTCTGCGCTGCGTTGGGCGCCATGGGATTCCGGGTCATCCCCAGCGACGCCAACTTCGTGTTGTTCGGGCGTTTCACCGACGCACCCACAACCTGGCAGCGCTACCTGGACGCCGGCATCCTGATCCGCGATGTCGGCATACCCGAATATCTGCGGGCCACCACCGGCCTGCCGGCCGAGAACGACGCCCTGCTCGCCGCGAGTGAACGACTGGCGGCCACCGAACTCGCAGAGACTTTAGGAGCCTCATGACCGGCAGCCGCCGCGCCCGGGTGGAACGCACCACCCGCGAATCCGAGATCATGGTCGAACTCGACCTGGACGGCACCGGTGTCATCGATATCGACACCGGCGTGCCGTTTTTCGATCACATGCTCACCGCGCTGGGCAGCCACGCCAGCTTCGATCTGACGGTGCGGGCTCGCGGCGACATCGAGATCGAGGCGCACCACACCGTCGAGGACACCGCGATCGTGCTGGGGCAGGCCCTGGGTGAGGCGCTGGGGGACAAGAAGGGCATCCGCCGGTTCGGTGATGCCTTCATCCCGATGGACGAAACGCTGGCGCACGCGGCCGTCGACGTGTCCGGACGCCCCTACTGCGTGCACACCGGCGAGCCGGACCACATGGTGCACACCACGATCGCCGGATCGCAGACGCCCTACCACACGGTTATCAACCGGCACGTGTTCGAGACGCTGGCGTCCAATGCGCGCATCGCGCTGCATGTTCGGGTGCTCTATGGGCGCGACCCGCACCACATCACCGAGGCCCAGTACAAGGCGGTGGCCCGGGCACTGCGCCAGGCAGTGGAGCCTGACCCGCGGGTGACCGGGGTGCCGTCCACCAAAGGCACTCTGTGACGGGGTCGGCTAAACCCGAGGTGGTGATCCTGGACTACGGGTCCGGGAACCTGCGTTCGGCTCAACGTGCCCTGCAGCGGGTCGGTGCGGCGGTCGAGGTGACCGCCGACGCCGATGCCGCCGCAGCGGCCGACGGCCTGGTGGTGCCGGGCGTCGGGGCGTTCGCCGCGTGCATGGCCGGACTGCGCAAGGTGCAGGGGGACAAGATCATCGCCGAGCGGGTGCAGGCCGGCCGTCCGGTGCTGGGCGTGTGCGTCGGGATGCAGATCCTGTTCGCGCACGGCGTCGAGTTCGGGGTGGACACCGCCGGCTGCGGCCAGTGGCCGGGTGCGGTCACCCGCCTGGACGCCCCGGTGATCCCGCACATGGGGTGGAACGTCGTCGACGCGGCTCCGGGCAGCATCTTGTTTCGTGGATTCGACGCCGATACCAGGTTCTACTTCGTGCACTCCTACGCAGCGCAGCGCTGGGAAGGCCGCGCTGAGGCTTTGGTGACCCGGGCGACCCATCAGGTACCGTTCCTGGCGGCTGTCGAGGACGGACCGTTGGCCGCCACCCAGTTTCACCCCGAGAAAAGCGGGGATGCCGGGGCGACACTTTTGAGGAATTGGGTGGAAGCACTGTGAGCACATCTGCCGACAACGCATTGATTCTGTTGCCCGCTGTCGACGTGGTCGACGGGCGCGCGGTCCGTCTGGTCCAGGGCAAGGCCGGCAGCGAGACCGAATACGGCTCGGCGCTGGATGCCGCGCTGGGCTGGCAGCGTGACGGTGCGGAGTGGATTCACCTCGTCGATCTCGATGCCGCCTTCGGTCGCGGTTCGAACCGCGAACTGCTCGCCGATGTGGTCGGGCGCCTGGACGTCAAAGTCGAACTGTCCGGCGGTATCCGCGACGACGAGTCGCTGGCGGCGGCCCTGGCCACCGGCTGCGCCCGGGTCAACCTGGGCACCGCAGCACTGGAGAACCCGCAATGGTGCGCGCGCGCGATCGCCGAACACGGTGAACAGGTCGCGGTCGGCTTGGACGTACAGATCGTCGACGGCAACTATCGGCTGCGCGGGCGGGGCTGGGAGACCGACGGCGGCGAGCTGTGGCCGGTACTGGAACGCCTTGACCGCGAAGGATGTTCGCGTTTCGTCGTCACCGACGTGACCAAGGACGGCACCCTGGGCGGGCCCAATCTGGAACTGCTCGGCGAGGTCGCCGACCGCACCGAGATTCCGGTGATCGCCTCCGGCGGGGTGTCCAGCCTCGACGATCTGCGGGCCATCGCCACGCTGGTGGGCCGCGGGGTCGAAGGTGCGATCGTCGGCAAGGCGCTCTACGCGGGACGGTTCACCCTGCCGCAGGCCCTCGCCGCGGTGCAGGGGTAGGCCCGACGTGGCGCTGGACACCGCGGATCTGAACGCTCTGGTCGCCGAGGCGACCAAGATCCTTGATGTCGCGGCAAAGCCTTTCGTCGACGGCCACCGAGCGCGGTCAGCAGTCCGCAAGGGCGGCAACGATTTCGCCACCGAAGTCGACCTGGCACTCGAACGCCAGATCACCGAGGCGCTGGTGTCGGCCACCGGAATCGGAGTGCACGGCGAAGAATTCGGCGGTCCGCCGATCGACTCCCCGCTGGTGTGGGTGCTTGACCCTATTGACGGGACGTTCAACTACGCGGCCGGATCACCGTTGGCCGCGATCCTGCTGGGCCTGCTGCGTGACGGTGAGCCGGTAGCCGGTCTGACCTGGCTGCCGTTTACCGACCAGCGCTACAGCGCCGTGGCGAACGGCCCACTGATCCGCAACGGTGTGGCGCAGCCGGGGCTGAGCCACACCGCGCTGTCCGACTCACTGGTCGGCCTCGGCACGTTCAACGTGGACTGGCGCGGGCGTTTCCCCGGGCGATACCGGCTGGCGGTGCTGGCGGGTCTGAGCCGGGTGACCTCGCGAACACGCATGTACGGCGCCACCGGAATCGATCTGGCCCACGTCGCCGACGGAGCCCTCGGTGGGGCGATCAGTTTCGGCGACCACGTCTGGGACCACGCCGCCGGTGTCGCGCTGGTGCGCGCGGCCGGCGGGATCGTCACCGACCTGGCGGGGGAGCCGTGGACCCCACAGTCGCATTCGGCGTTGGCCGCCGCGCCGGGCGCGCACGCCGAGATCCTCGACATCCTGGCCGCGGTCGGCGCACCGGAGGACTACTGAGATGGGCCAAGGCAGCGATGTGGCGGTGCGGGTCATCCCGTGCCTGGACGTCGACGGCGGTCGGGTCGTCAAGGGGGTCAACTTCGCGAACCTGCGCGACGCCGGTGACCCGGTCGAGCTCGCCGCCGCCTACGACGCCGAGGGCGCCGACGAACTGACGTTTCTCGACGTCACGGCGTCGTCTTCGGGCCGGGCCACCATGTTGGAGGTGGTCGCCCGCACCGCCGATCAGGTGTTCATCCCGCTGACCGTCGGCGGTGGGGTGCGCACCGTCGCCGACGTCGACGTGCTGCTGCGGGCCGGCGCCGACAAGGTGTCGGTGAACACCGCCGCGATCACCCGGCCGGAGCTGCTGGAGGAGTTGGCTCGCCACTTCGGCTCGCAGTGCATCGTGCTGTCGGTCGATGCCCGCACCGTGCCTATTGGGCCCAATGGGCCCAAGCCCACACCGTCCGGGTGGGAGGTCACCACCCACGGCGGCCGGAAGGGCACCGGCATCGACGCGGTCGAATGGGCGGTCCGCGGTGTCGAACTGGGCGTCGGGGAGATCCTGCTGAACTCGATGGACGCTGACGGCACCAAGGCCGGCTTCGACCTGCCGATGCTGCGGGCGGTGCGCGCGGCGGTGAGCGTCCCGGTGATCGCCAGCGGGGGAGCCGGGGCGGTCGAGCATTTCGCCCCGGCCGTCGCCGCCGGGGCCGATGCGGTACTGGCGGCCAGCGTGTTTCACTTCCGGGAATTGACCATCAGCCAGGTGAAGGCGGCGATGGCGGCCGAGGGGATCACCGTCAGATGAGTGCGTTCAGCCTCGATCCGGCGATTGCCGCCCGGCTCAAGCGCAATGCCGACGGGCTGATCGCCGCGGTGGCGCAGGAGCGGGGCAGCGGCGACGTGCTGATGGTCGCCTGGATGGACGACGACGCGTTGGCGCGCACCCTGGCAACCCGTGAGGCGACCTATTTTTCGCGTTCCCGGGGGGAGCAGTGGGTCAAGGGTGCGACATCGGGTCACACCCAGTACGTGCACTCGGTGCGGTTGGACTGCGACGGCGACACGGTGCTGCTCGAGGTGGATCAGACCGGCGGAGCGTGTCATACCGGCGATCACAGCTGCTTCGACGCGGACCTGCTGTTCGAACCCGCGGATTGAGTCGCCACCGGCAGTCGAGCGGTATGCTGGCCGACTGTGAACTCCGACGAACAGGACGACTACCCGCTGGACCACACGTCTGCGGGTTTCGAGCTGGAGCGGGTTTCGCAGCATATCGACACGCACTATGCGACCGGTACGGTCACCGACATCGAGGCGCACCTGCCGCGCGCCGGCTCGCGGATCGTCGCGCTCACAAACCAGCTGAGCAAGTCCCAGGCGAACCTGGAATCGACGTCGGCGCGGTTCAACGAGCTGGCGTCGGCTATTCCCGGTGACATCGTGGACCTCAGTGACCGGCTGTCCGGAATCCTCAAGGGCGCCATGGCCGAGGCTGAGGACATCCGCGGTGAAGCCCAGCGGTTCGCCGACGAATTGCGTGCCGCCGCAGAGAATGAGGCTGCGGTGATTCTCAAAGACGCGGAGGCGCAACGCCGAGAGGCCGCCGAGCTGCGGGCCGAACTGGAGACCCAGCACAAGCAGCTGCGGGTTCACGCCGCCCAACTGCGGCGGCAGGCGGTCATGAGCGCCGCCGAGATCATGAAGGAAGCCGAGAACCACGCCTCGGAGATATTGACCGAGATGAACGAGGCGATCAACACGCACGTGGCCGATGCGCACCAGCGGCTCACCGAACTCATGGATGCCCGCGCGAGAATCGTCGACCAGATCCAGCGTTCGACGGCACAAGTTAACCGTGAAACGCTTCCTCCGGCAAAAGAGTCCTGGTTCCGCGAAAATCGTCCGCGCTGAGCGCATAGTCTCGCCAATATGCGGCCGATGACACGTTAACCGAGTTCTGATACGCTGCGTCGCACGGCGACCTGAGTGGAGCCGGCCCACTTGGTCTCGCGCACAAGCCAACTCGGTCGAACGCTGGTTGCCCATCGAACCGAAAACCGATCCAGTCAGCTGCGAGGAGTCAACCGGTGGCGCTAGAAATTCCTGAGTTCGAAACGCAGATGCGCGGTTTCGATCGAAATGAAGTTTCGGACTACATCGCGCGCCTCCACCACGAAATCGAGATTCTGCAGGATCGGGCGAAATCTCTTGACGCGGTCAAGGCCCAGACGCGATTCGACCGCGAGCAGCTCACCGCCGAGGTCACGAGGCTGCAGAACGACATCGTGCGGATGACCGCCGACGCCGAAGCCGAGCGCCAGCGGCTCACCACCGAACTGGATCAACTGCGGTCTCAGTTCGAGCAGGTCACCGGTCCGGTGGACTCCGTCGAGGGCATGTCGGATCGCATCGCCCGGATGATGCGGATCGCCTCGGAAGAGGCCCGCCGCACCAAGGAGCTGGCCCGCCAGGACGCTGAGTCGCTGACCGGCGAGCTGCGCGAGCAGTTGGAGGCGGCCCGCCACGACCGGGCCGCCGCCAGCGATGCCCTGGCCGAGTTCCAGGCCTCCACCAACGTCCGTCGGGCGAAGATCCTCGACGCCGCCACGGTGGAAGCCGAGGAGATCCTGCGGATCGCGCACGAGGAGCGCAGCCGCATCGCCCAGGAGATCGAGGACGCCGAGCGCAACCGCCGCGAGGTCTACCAGAAGCTCGCCGAGGAGGACGAGCGCAACCGCCGGGCCGCCCAGGAGGCCCTGGACGAGCAGATCAAACTGGCCTGGGAGGAAGACGAGCGCAACCGCCGGGAGGCGCAACGCCGACTGGACCAGCAGATGAAGACGGCGTGGGAACACGCCGAGGAGAGCATCGCCAAGCTCGACAAGGAAGCCCGACTGGAGGCGTCCACACTGATCTCAACCACCAAACGCGAGGCCAAGACGCTCACCGAGCGCACTCAGGCCGAAGTGGAAATGCTGGTACGGGAGCGCACCGGGATCGTCACCCACCTCAACGAGATCAAGAACTGGATCGACACCGCGGTCGGGGACAACCGCAGGGCTGTTGTCGATCCGGCGGCCGAGCCGGCGGCCGAAGAAGCGACCGAAGAGCAGGCCGACGCCGACTAGAGGCGGCTGCGCAGCGTTTGCTGTGATAGCGTCCGCGGGTGCCCGACCTCCCGTACTTTGACCTCTTGATGGCCGATCGCCCCAACCGCGGCGAGTTCGGACAACTGTGGGAAGACCAGGTGCACTGGGGTTATTGGGAGAACCCTGAGGTCGCCGATGGCACTCTGGCCGACTACATCGCCGCCATGGAGCGGATGAACTGCGTGCTGTTCGAGGCAGGCAAGGTTGCTGACGGGCAGACGCTGCTCGATGTCGGCTGCGGATTCGGCGGAACCATCCGCCAGATCGATGCCAGGCACTCCGACATGAATCTCACCGGCCTGAACATCGACCCGCGCCAGCTCGCGATCGCCGAGGCTGAGAGCAGGCCGGCCGTCGGCAACGAGATCTCCTGGGTCGAAGCCGACGCCTGTGCGTTGCCGTTCGAGGACAACTCCTTCGACCGCGTCCTGGCCGTCGAATGCATCTTCCACTTCCCGTCCCGTGAGCGGTTCCTCGCGGAGGCTGCGCGGGTGCTCAAACCGGGCGGCTACCTGGCGGTATCGGACTTCGTACCGGTCATGATGTTCTTCGGTAGGACCCCGATCTGGATGGCGATCCGTACCCGAGTCGCGAAGTCCTACGGAACGCTCGGGAAGGTCCCGCTGCGGTCCTACCGGGCCATGGGCTCACGTGCGGGACTGCGGCTCGAAGCCAATCGCAACATCCGGAAGCACACCTTGCCGACGTACCCGTTCCTGCTCAAATTCTTCCGTGCGCAAGATTCGGCGGACACCCGGAAGACCATGATCGTGGGGACCCGCTGGATGACGTGGCTGTCCAAGCTGGGTCTTCTTCAGTACCGGGTTTACACGTTCCACAAACCCGCCTGACCGTAGCTACGCCGAGGAGCGCGCCCGCAGCAGCTCCAGTGCCTTGTCGGCGTGGACGTCCATGGAGAATTCGCTGGCGATCACGTCGAGCACGGTGCGGTCCGCGTCGATGACGAACGTGGTCCGTTTGACGGGCATCAACTTGCCGAGCAGGCCGCGCTTGACTCCGAACTGTGCGGCGACCCTGCCGTCGGCGTCGGACAACAGCGGGTAATCGAAGCCCTGCTGGTCGGCGAACTTGGCCTGCTTGGCCACCGCATCGGTGCTGATTCCGACCCGTTGCGCCCCGACGGCGGCGAACTCGGCGGCCAGATCACGGAAGTGGCAGGCCTCCTTGGTGCAGCCGGGGGTCATCGCCGCCGGATAGAAGAACAGCACCACCGGCCCGTCGGCGAGCAGTGCGCTGAGTTTGCGCGGAGCTCCGGTCTGGTCGGGGAGCTCGAAATCGGCCACGGTGTCGCCAGCTTTCATGGCCGCCAGGCTACTCCTGACCCCACGAGCGGGTCTGGGAAGATTGTCGGCGTGCAAACCGCTAGCTCTTCTCCTGCCGGCACCGCGTCGCGGGCGGAATTCCGGGCGCTCGCCGCCGAGCACCGGGTGGTCCCGGTAACCCGCAAGGTGCTGGCCGACGCCGAGACGCCGTTGTCGGCCTACCGCAAGCTGGCCGCCAACCGGCCCGGCACCTTCCTGCTGGAGTCCGCGGAGAACGGCCGCTCCTGGTCGCGGTGGTCGTTCATCGGCGCCGGGACGTCCTCGGCCTTGACCGTGCGGGACGGCGACGCGGTGTGGCTCGGGGCGGCACCGCAGGATGCTCCCACCGGCGGGGATCCGCTGCAGGCTCTGCGCGAGACGCTGGCGCTGCTGGAAACGGCCCACCTGCCCGGGTTGCCGCCGTTGTCGAGCGGGCTGGTCGGCTTTTTCGCCTACGACATGGTGCGCCGCCTGGAGCGCTTACCTGAGCTGGCCGTCGACGACCTGCGGCTGCCCGACATGCTGCTGCTGCTGGCCACCGACATGGCCGCCGTCGACCATCACGAGGGCACCATCACCCTGATCGCCAACGCGGTCAACTGGAACGGCACCGACGAGCGGGTCGACGAGGCCTACGACGACGCGATCGCCCGCCTCGACGTGATGACCGCGGCACTGAGCCAGCCGCTGGAGTCCAGCGTCGCCACCTTCGACCGGCCCGATCCGGTCTACCGCGGGCAGTGCACCCCCGAGGAGTACGGGGCGATCGTCGAGCGCCTGGTCGGCGAGATCGAGGCCGGCGAGGCGTTTCAGGTGGTTCCCTCGCAGCGGTTCGAGATGGACACCGACGTCGACGCGATAGATGTCTACCGGATGCTGCGGGTCTCCAACCCCAGCCCGTACATGTACCTGCTTCAGGTGCCCGATGATGCTGGGGGACTGGCATTTTCGATCGTGGGTTCCAGCCCTGAAGCCTTGGTGACGGTGCAGGACGGGCGCGCGACGACCCACCCGATCGCCGGGACCCGGTGGCGCGGTGCCACCGAGGAGGAAGACCAGTTGCTGGCCAAGGAGTTGTTGGCCGACGACAAGGAGCGCGCCGAGCACCTGATGCTGGTCGACCTGGGGCGCAACGATCTGGGTCGGGTATGCGTTCCGGGCACGGTGCGGGTCGGCGACTACAGCCACATCGAGCGCTACAGCCACGTCATGCACCTGGTGTCCACGGTCACCGGATTGCTCGCCGAGGACCAGACCGCACTGGACGCGGTAACCGCCTGTTTCCCGGCCGGCACCCTGTCCGGGGCGCCCAAGGTGCGTGCGATGGAGTTGATCGAAGAGGTCGAGAAGACCCGTCGCGGGCTGTACGGCGGCGTGGTGGGCTACCTGGACTTCGCCGGCAACGCCGACTTCGCGATCGCGATCCGCACCGCCCTGCTGGCCAATGGCACTGCCTACGTGCAGGCCGGCGGTGGGGTGGTGGCGGACTCCAACGGCCCCTACGAGTACACCGAGGCGTCGAACAAGGCCCGGGCCGTGCTGGCCGCGATCGCCGCCGCCGAAACACTGTCCGGGCCCGGGACCGATGGCTGACGATCCGGTCCGCCGCGGCGTCGCGGCATTGCGGAGCGCGCAGGTACTGCTGGTGCTGGCCGCCGGCGGGCTGTGGGGTGCGTCGCGGCTGCCGTGGGTGCTGATCCGCTCCTTCGACGGGTTGGGCCAGCCCAGACTGGTCACGGTGTCGGGTGCGTCGTGGTCGACGGCCCTGGTGCCGCTGGGGCTGCTGTGCCTGGCCGCGGCTGTCGCAGCGGTGGCCGTACGCGGCTGGAAGCTGCGGGTGCTGGCCGTGCTGATGGCTGCGGTGAGTCTGGCCGGCGGATATCTCGCGATCAGCATGTGGGTGGTGCGCGACATCGCGGTCCGGGCGCTCGACATCGCCGAGATTCCGGTCACCTCGCTGCAGGGCACGGAACGCCGCCTCACCGGCGCGGTTCTGACCCTGGTCGCAGCGCTGTGCGTGATGGCGGCTGCCGCTCTGTTGATGCGAGCCGCCGCCCGCGACACCAGCGGCGACACGAAATATGCGGCGCCGGCCGCACGTCGGGCGGCCGCACGTGGCCTCGACGACGGCACCGTCGTCCCGGAGATGTCGGAACGACTGATGTGGGATGCCCTTGACGAGGGCTATGACCCGACTGGCGATCCGCCCGACGGCGCACCCGGAGCAGAGCCCGAGGGCCGGTGACATCGAGGCCAGTGACGGTGGTTACCCTTCGATGAAGGTCTTCGACGAACGTCGACGGAACGCGCGAGAGGAACCGGCAGACATGAGTTCGGCATCCGTGCTCGACTCCATCATCGAGGGAGTCTGTGCCGACGTTGCCGCCCGGGAGGCCATTGTCGGCCTGGCGGAGGTCAAAGCGGCGGCCGAAGCCATGCCCGCACCCCTGGATGTGATGGCGGCGCTGCGCGAACCCGGCATCGCGGTGATCGCTGAGGTGAAGCGGGCCAGCCCGTCGAAGGGGCAACTGGCCGCCATCGCGGACCCCGCCGACCTGGCTCGCTCCTACGCCGACGGCGGCGCCCGCGCGATCAGCGTGCTGACCGAGCAGCGCCGGTTCAACGGCTCGCTCGCCGACTTGGATGCGGTTCGAGCCGCGGTATCCGTCCCGGTGCTGCGCAAGGACTTCATCGTGCGGCCCTACCAGATTCACGAGGCACGCGCCCATGGCGCGGACATGCTGCTGCTGATCGTGGCGGCCCTGGAGCAGCAGGCGCTGGTGTCGATGTTGGATCGCACCGAGTCGCTCGGGATGACTGCTCTGGTCGAGGTGCACACCGAGGAAGAGGCCGATCGGGCCCTGACCGCCGGCGCCAAGGTGATCGGGGTGAACGCCCGGGACCTGACCACACTGAACGTCGACCGCGACTGCTTCGCACGGATCGCCCCGGGCCTGCCCACCGAGGTGGTCAAGATCGCGGAGTCCGGAGTGCGCGGCACCGCGGACCTGCTGGCGTACGCCGGCGCCGGCGCGGACGCCGTCCTGGTCGGCGAGGGACTTGTCACCAGTGGCGACCCGCGGGCAGCCGTTGCCGATTTGGTCAGTGCGGGTAAGCATCCGTCCTGCCCGAAGTCGGCTCGCTAGATGTCGGATACCGCGCAGCCCAGACTTCCGCGCGCCAGCGCCGGAGTGGCTGAACCGACCCCACACGACCCGGATTCGCGCGGGCACTTCGGCGTCTTCGGCGGCCGCTACGTCGCTGAGGCCTTGATGGCCGTCATCGAGGAGGTCACCGCCGCCTACGACAAGGTGCGCAATGACCGCGAGTTCCTCGACACCCTCGATGACCTGCAGACGCACTACACCGGCCGGCCCTCCCCGCTGTATGAGGCCGAGCGGCTGTCGGCGCACGTGGGTGGGGCACGGATCTTCCTCAAGCGTGAGGATCTGAACCACACCGGCTCGCACAAGATCAACAATGTCCTGGGCCAGGCGTTGCTGGCCCGGCACATGGGCAAGACCCGGGTGATCGCCGAGACCGGCGCCGGGCAGCACGGGGTGGCCACCGCCACCGCCTGCGCGCTACTGGGGTTGGAGTGCGTGATCTACATGGGCGCCGTCGACACCCGCCGCCAGGCGCTGAACGTGGCCCGGATGCGGTTGCTGGGCGCTGAGGTGGTCTCGGTCGAATCGGGTTCGCAGACCCTCAAGGACGCCATCAACGAGGCGTTCCGGGATTGGGTCACCAACGCCGACCGCACCTACTACTGCTTCGGCACCGCGGCCGGGCCGCACCCGTTCCCGACCATGGTGCGCGACTTGCAGCGGATCGTCGGACTCGAAGCGCGGGTGCAGATTCAGCAGATGGCGGGCCGACTGCCCGACGCCGTGGTGGCCTGCGTGGGCGGTGGATCCAACGCCATCGGGATCTTCCACGCGTTCCTCGACGATCCGGCGGTCCGGTTGATCGGATACGAAGCCGGCGGCGACGGTGTGGATACCGGCCGGCACGCGGCGACCTTCACCGGCGGCACACCGGGTGCGTTCCAGGGTTCGTACTCCTACCTGCTGCAGGACGAGGACGGCCAGACCATCGAATCGCATTCGATCTCGGCCGGGTTGGACTATCCCGGCGTGGGCCCTGAGCACGCCTGGCTGCGCGAGACCGGGCGGGCCGAGTACCGGCCGATCACCGATACCGAGGCGATGGACGCCTTCGGAATCCTCTGCCGCACAGAGGGAATCATTCCGGCGATCGAATCGGCACACGCGGTGGCCGGTGCACTCAAACTGGCCGCCGAGCTCGGGCCCGGCAAGGTCATCGTGGTGAACGTGTCCGGCCGAGGCGACAAAGACGTCGAGACCGCGGCCAAGTGGTTCGGTCTGCTCGACGACGAAGGCGGCCAGGCGTGAGCGGACACAGCAGTGACCGGCTGGCCGCGATGTTCGCCACCTGCCGGGATGAGGGCCGCGCCGCGCTGATCGGCTACCTGCCAACCGGATTCCCCGACGTTCCGGGTTCGATCGCGGCGATGACCGCGCTGATCGAATCCGGTTGCGACCTGGTCGAAGTCGGTGTCCCGTATTCCGACCCGGGAATGGACGGACCGACGGTCGCACGGGCCGGCGAGGTCGCGCTGCAAGGCGGTGTCCGGGTTCGCGACACCCTGACCGCGGTCGAGGCGATCAGCAAGGCCGGCGGCCGTGCGGTGGTGATGACCTATTGGAATCTGGTGCTGCACTACGGAGTCGACGCGTTCGCTCGTGACCTGGCTTCGGCCGGCGGCCTCGGGCTGATCACGCCCGACCTGATCATCGACGAGGCCGACGACTGGATTGCTGCGTCGAAGCAGCACCGACTGGACCGGACCTTCCTGGTGGCACCGTCCTCGACGCCGCAACGGCTGGCCGAGACCGCGCATGCATCAAGCGGATTCGTCTACGCTGCCTCGACGATGGGCGTCACCGGCGCCCGCGACACGGTGTCGAGTGCGGCACCGGAACTGGTGCGCCGGATTCGGGAGGTGTCCGACATTCCCATCGGGGTGGGACTGGGCGTCCGGTCCGGTGCGCAGGCCGCCGAGATCGCCGCCTATGCCGACGGGGTCATCGTCGGTTCGGCGCTGATCAGCGCTCTCACCGAGAGCGTGGCCGCACTGCGAGGCCTGACCGAGGAGTTGGCTGCCGGGGTGCGCCACAGGGACTCGCAGCGATGACGCTGGACTGGCTGACGTACTTTCCCAGTCCGGCGCGAGGTGTCTGGCATCTCGGCCCGATTCCGATCCGGGCATATGCGCTGTGCATCATCGTCGGTATCGTCGCCGCCCTGCTGATCGGCGATCGGCGGTGGCGAGCGCGCGGCGGTGAGCCGGGAGTTATCTACGACATCGCCTTGTGGGCAGTGCCGTTCGGGTTGATCGGCGGCCGGCTCTACCACCTGATGACGGACTGGCGAACCTACTTCGGCGCGGGCGGCGCCGGCTGGGAGGCGACGCCGCGGATCTGGGACGGCGGTCTGGGGATCTGGGGTGCGGTGGCACTCGGCGGGGTCGGCGCCTGGATCGGCTGTCGTCGTCGCGGGATTCCGTTGCCCGCCTTCGGCGATGCGGTAGCCCCCGGCATCGTGCTGGCGCAGGCCATCGGGCGCATCGGCAATTACTTCAACCAGGAGCTCTACGGCCGCGAGACGACCCTGCCGTGGGGCCTGGAGATCTTCTGGCGTGAGGACGCCGCCGGAATACGCGACCCGCACCTGCTCGACGGAGTGTCGACCGGCGAGCTGTACAAGATCGTCCAGCCGACGTTCCTGTACGAATTGCTCTGGAACCTTGTGGTGTTCGCGGTGTTGATCTATGCCGACCGGCGGTTCCGCATGGGGCATGGCCGGCTGTTCGCGCTGTACGTCGCCGGCTACTGCATCGGACGCTTCGGCGTCGAGTTGCTGCGGGATGATGCGGCCACCCACATCGCCGGAATCCGGGTCAACTCGTTCACCTCGACGTTCGTGTTCATCGGTGCGGTGGTGTACATCCTGCTGGCTCCCAAGGGGCGCGAGGATCCCGAGGCCATCCGCCGCACCTGGCAGCCGGGAGAACCGGAGCAGCCGCCGGCGGAGCCGGACACCGAGCACGAGGCCGCCGCCGAGGCCGAAGCCGAGGTCAAGCACGAGGTAGAGGTCGAGCAGCAGCCGGTGGCGGTCGCCGCGGCCGCCAACGGGGTCGGTTCTGTCGTCCGGGTACCGGATAGATTTTCCAGCCAAGCCGAATCGGATGAGGCAGTGGCCGATGCGGACGCCGAGACGCCCGAAGCCGTTGACGCCGTAGCGGATGACGAAGGCATCGAGGCCACCGAAGACGTCGACGTTGTTGACGATGTCGACGTCGTTGAAGATGTCGAGTCCGATCAGGACGTCGTCACCGATGAGGCCGGCGACGACGAATCGGCCAGCGACGAAGACGAAGAGGCTGTCGCAGAGGCGGCGGACGAGTCGGATGAGGCAGTGGCCGATGCGGACGCCGAGACACCCGAAGTCGTTGACGCCGTAGCGGATGACGAAGGCATCGAGGCCACCGAAGACGTCGACGTAGTTGACGATGTCGAGTCCGGACAGGACGCCGTCACCGATGAGGCCAGCGACGACGATTCGGCCGACGACGACGAATCGGCCAGCGACGAAGACGAAGACGCTGTCGCAGAGGCGGCGGACGAGTCGGATGCGCCCGGCGACGATGTCGGGGAGCCCGAGACGGAGACCGAGCCCGAGACGGAGACGGAGACGGAGACCGACGAACTCTCCGACATCGATCAAGACGCTGAAGCGTCCGATGAGGCCGATCAGTCCGATGACGCCGAGGAACCCGACGACATCGATGAGCCCGACGACACTGATGAGGCCGAAGCTGAGCCCGAGCCGGAGTCCGACGATGTCGAGACGGAGATCGCCGAGGCCGCTGACCCCGACGAGGACGCCGAGGGCGAGGGTGAGGACGAATCGGACGCCACCGCCGACGCTGAGTCCGCCGAGGATTCAGAAGCCGAACCGGACACCACCGAAGGCTCTGAACAGGGCTGATTCCGGCCCAAGCGGCGGATCGGGGTTTTCTGGCATCCTGCAGTCATGACCGATCCGTCGTGGCCACCCGCCGGGCCGGAGGGCAACTGGCAGCGTTACCAGCCGCCTCCGGACTACCCGCCTCCGTACCCGGGCCGACCCGATCCTTGGGCGCCACGCGGCCGCCACCCGGTGACCGGGCAGCCGTACTCGGACAGGTCGAAGGTCACCGCGGCCCTACTGCAATTGATCGGCCTGTTCGGATTCCTGGGGTTTGGCCGAATTTACCTGGGCCAGACCGGGTTTGGGATCGCGCAGTTGTTGACCGGCATTGTGATCACCGCCGTGACGTGGGGGATCGGTGCCGGAGTTCCGATCATCTGGGGCATCGTCGATGCGATCCTGATACTGAGCGGGCGGGTACACGACCGGGAGGGTAGGCCGCTGCGCTAGGCGGTGTGACGCGCTTCACCCGGCCGCCTACCAGCTGGGTTTCGGCCGGTACCAACCCATTCCTGAGGGGGACGGCTCAGCCTGCCCGACTATGCTTGCGGCCGTGAATAGGCGCGGAAAGATCGTCTGCACTCTTGGCCCTGCAACCCACTCTGCGGAGATGGTCAGGGCGTTGGTCGAAGCGGGAATGGATGTCGCCCGGTTGAATTTCAGCCACGGTGACCACGCGGATCACCAGGCTTCCTACAACTGGGTGCGGGAGGCTTCGAACGCCACCGGCCGGGCAGTCGGCGTACTCGCCGACTTGCAGGGCCCCAAGATTCGGTTGGGCCGTTTCGCCGAGGGTTCGGCCTACTGGGCGAACGGCGAGTCGGTGCGCATCACCGTCGCCGACTGCCCCGGCGACCACGACCGGGTGTCCACCACCTACAAGCAGCTGGCCGCCGACGCCGAACCCGGCGACCGTGTGCTGGTCGACGACGGCAAGGTCGGCCTGGTGGTGGAGCACATCGATGGCGACGACGTGGTGTGCACCGTCACCGAGGGCGGCCCCGTCAGCAACCACAAGGGCATCTCGCTTCCCGGTATGAATGTCTCAGTTCCGGCCCTGTCGGAGAAGGACATCGACGACCTCGAATTCGCCCTCGGACTCGGTGTCGACATGGTGGCGCTGTCGTTCGTGCGCTCGCCGTCGGACGTGGAACTGGTCCGCGAGGTGATGGACCGGGTCGGCCGCCGGGTGCCGGTGATCGCCAAACTGGAGAAACCGGAGGCGATCGAGAACCTCGAGGCCGTGGTCCTGGCCTTCGACGCGGTGATGGTTGCCCGCGGTGACCTGGGCGTGGAACTGGCCCTCGAAGAGGTGCCCCTGGTGCAGAAGCGCGCCATCCAGGTGGCGCGGGAGAACGCCCGGCCGGTGATCGTGGCGACCCAGATGCTGGAGTCGATGATCGAGAACTTCCGGCCCACCCGGGCGGAGGCCTCCGACGTGGCCAACGCGGTGCTCGACGGCGCCGACGCGGTGATGCTGTCCGGTGAGACCGCGGTCGGCAAGCATGCCCTGGAGGCGGTGCGCACCATGAGCCGAATCGTGTGCGCAGTGGAGGAGAATTCCACCGAGGCACCGCCGCTGTCGCATGTGCCACGCACCAAGCGCGGGGTGATCTCCTACGCGGCACGCGAGATCGGCGAACGTCTCGACGCCAAGGCGCTGGTGGCATTCACCCAGTCGGGCGACACCGTGCGACGGCTGGCCCGGCTGCACACTCCGCTGCCGTTGCTGGCCTTCACGGCGCTTCCCGAGATTCGCAGTCAGTTGGCGATGACCTGGGGCACCGAGACTTTCATCGTTCCGCAGATGCAGTCGACCGACGAGATGATCCGTCAGGTCGACAAGGCACTGCTGGAGCTGGGCCGCTACCAGCGCGGTGATCTGGTGGTCATCGTCGCCGGCACCCCGCCGGGCACCGTGGGATCGACCAACCTGATCCACGTGCACCGGATCGGGGAGGACGACGTCTAGTGCCGGGTGAAGCGAACAAGGATCTCGAAGAACTCCTGGCGGCACTGGACCTGACGGAGACCGACGACGACGTGTTCGCCGGAGGACATCCCAGCAAGACTCCGCTGCGCACGTTCGGCGGCCAACTGATGGCGCAATCCTTTGTCGCCGCGACTCGCACGCTCACCTACGATCTGCCGCCGAGTGCGTTGTCGGTGCAGTTCATCAACGGCGGCGACCCGGCCCGCGACATCGAGTTCCGGGTGCACCGGCTGCGTGACGAACGCCGATTCGCCAACCGCCGCGTCGACGCATGGCAGGGCGACACCCTGGTCTCGACCGCCCTGGTGGCCTACTTGTCCGGGGGATCGGGGATCGAGCACAGCGTGCCGGCGCCAGCCGTCGCCGATCCGGACACCGTGCCCCCGCTGCGGGAGTTGCTGCGCGGCTACGAGGACATCGTTCCGGGCTTCGTCAAGGCACCGCACCCGATCGAATGGCGTTATACCAACGACCCGGCCTGGGTGATGCGGGACAAGGGCCAGCGGCTCGACCACAATCGGGTCTGGATGAAAGCCGACGGGGCACTGCCCGACGACCCGGTACTGCACACCGCGTTGATGGTCTACTCGTCGGACACCACCGTGCTGGACTCGATCATCACCAACCACGGCCTGTCGTGGGGCTATGACCGGATTTTCGCGGCCAGCGCCAACCACTCGGTGTGGTTTCACCAACCGGTGCGCTTCGACGACTGGATGCTGTACGCCACGTCGTCACCGGTGGCCGCGGACTCCCGCGGGCTGGGTACCGGCCACTTCTTCGGCCGATCCGGGCAGCTCGTCGCCACGGTCACCCAGGAGGGCGTGCTGAAGTACTTCCCCAGCTCCAAACGCTAGGAATCAAGCGGGCATCAGCGACGAGGAGTCCGACTCCTGAACCCGGGGAGCTTCGGCGCTGCCGAACTTGTTCTCGAAGTGTTCCCGGAACCGGTCGGTGCACTGCTGTTGGGCGGCGGTGTCCGAACCCGCCTTCGTCATGCAGTCGACGTAGTCGCCGCCGCCTGCGGTGCGCCAGATACCGACGTAGACGAAGATGCAACCGATTCCGGCGATCACGGCCAGCACACCGAGCACGATGCCGGCGATCGCGACGCCACCGTTGTTCGCTTCACCGCGCTTGGCACGGCCTTGGCCGATGAAACCGAGCACCACCGCGACGATGCCCAGCACCACACCGCCGACCACCGACAGCGCCGTCACGATGCCCGCGACAGCAACAATCAGAGCCGCGATACCCATGCCGTTCTTGGGGGCATTAGCCACACCTGGCGGCGCGTAGCCCGGGTATTGACCGGGCGCCGGGGGATATGGGTATGGATAGGCCGGCGGGGGATAGCCACCGCCGGCCGGCGGCCAGGACGGTTGAGACTCGGGCATTGCGCGGACTCCACATCAGAGCATCAGAGGAGGTGTCGATAGGGTCAGCCCTCAGGGTACCCGCGTTGGCACCGGCGGGTACCCCGCGCTGTCGGTCCCGATCAGCCGCCCGACAGGATCGTGTCGAGCTTGCGGGACCCGCTGCGGATCTTGAAAGCCGTGACGATCTCGATGACGCCGATGACGATCAGCCAGCTGGCGACGACCACCGCCAGAATCCACAGCGAAGCAAACGGCGACGCCAGCGTGACCAGCCCGGCCAGCAGGCTCATCACGCCCATGAAGATCTGCCAGCCCCGGCCCGGCAGCGCCGGGTCGCTGATCGCGGCGACTGTGGTGGCCACACCGCGGAAGATGAAGCCGACGGCAATCCAGATTGCCAGCAGCAGCACCGCCAGGGCTTCCTCGTCGGAGTGGAAATGCCGGAAACACAGCACGGCCAGGATCACCGACGCGGTACCACTGAGGAACAACAGCACCCGCCCGCCCGCGGACACGACCGGAAGGCTGAACGCGAAGATCCCCTGTGCGATCCCGGTGACCAGCAGATAGACGCCGAACAGTATGGCGGCGGCAAGGATGGATTCACCCGGCCACACCAGGATCAGCACACCCAAGATCAGGGCCAGGACACCCGATACCAGTGTCGATTTCCACAGATGCGGCAGCAGTCTCGAAGCGGTTGTTTCCATGGTCGAAGTCTGGCACAAATCGCCACTGCGGGACTCGATATCGACCCGGGCTATGTCCCCGGGCGGCGAATCGCCTGCGGGGCGTAGATCTCGGCGAGAAACTGCTCGACGGCTTTCGCGGTGTGCGCTGCCCGGGCGGAGCCGAAGATGTCGAAGGCGTGCTGAGCGAACGGCATCTCGGCGTAGACGACAGGATTGGTGCTGACTTCCCGCAGCCGGGCGGTGAACGCGCGGGCCTGTTCGACCGGCACCAGCGAGTCGTTGACGCCGTGCAGAACGAAAAAGGGTGGTGCGCCGGGCGAGACGTAGGTCATCGGCGACGCGTTGCGATAGGTGTCCGGGAAGCTGTGCCGGCTCTGCTTGAACACATAGGCGCTCAACGCCGGTGTGAGCAACGGGTGCAGTTCGGTGTCGCCGGTGAAGTCGTAGATGCCGTAGAACGGGACTGCCGCCCGCACACTGGTGTCGGCATCGGCGAAGCCCGGTTGAAAGCGCGGGTCGCCGGCCGTCAGCGCGGTCAGCGCACACAGGTGTCCGCCGGCCGAGCCGCCGGTGATCGCAACCCAGTCCGGGTCGCCGCCGTAGTCGGCGATGTGCGCCTTGGTCCAGGCCAGTGCCCGCTTGACGTCGACGATGTGATCGGGCCAGGTGGAGCGAGGGCTGAGCCGATAGTTGATCGACACGCACACCCAGCCGCGCTCGACCAGGTGGCTCATCAGCGGATGCGCTTGGCCGCGTTTGCTTCCCACCATCCAGGCGCCGCCGGGCACCTGAAGCAGCACCGGCGCGCGGCCGTCTCGGGGCAGGTCTTGGCGGCGCCACACGTCGAGGGTGTTGCGGCTGCCGTATTCGCCGTAGGGGATGTCGGCGTCGGTGGCGTAGTCGCGGTAGATCCGCATCATGCGCACCACCCCAGGCGCTCTGGCGACGTCTTCGCCGCCCGGATCCGGGCGCTTCCAGATGTCACGCCCGTCGGCGCGCCGGTCCGCACCGAGTTCGGCGTCCAGCGCCGCGCTCAGCGGCTGGTTCGCGTTGCGCCCGAAGTGGTGCAGACCGAGCAGGCCCAACCAGGATGCCAACGACACCAACCAGCCGATGCGCCGCGCGCGCCGGGGCAACCACCGCGACACCGCGGCCAACGTCGCAGACTGCCCGGCGATGAGTTGCAGCGGAAGCTCCGAGGCGAACACCCCGAAGGCGAACGCGTAGATCGACGGATAACCGTGTTTGGTCAGCGGCCGATAGCCGTTGACGGTGTTGGCGAGTCCGACCAGCGATCCGAGCACGGTCAAAAGCCTCGTCATCAAAAAATCCTCGTCGTTGGGGGCAGCCTGACTCGGCACCCTACGGCAGCCCCGGACCGTCGGTCACGGCGTCTGGGTGACCGACAGCGAAAGCAGTCCTCGACCACGCGAGGCTCCCGGCAGCGCACCGGTCAGGAACCAGGTGCGCATGACACCTTTGCCCTTGACGTCGACGTCGCCGCGTTCCTCGAAGACGAAATCGCTCCGCAGCCGCTCATAGACGTCCTGCGGCACCTGAATGCGGTTCGGGACGCCGGTCGACTCCATCCGGGAGGCCAGGTTCACCGCGTCACCCCAGACGTCGTAGAAGAAGCGCAGGTTGCCGACCACGCCGGCCACCACCGGGCCCGAGGCCAGGCCGATCCGCAACGTCACCGGCTGGCCCTGCGGATCGCGCAGCGCCGCGATGGTGTCGACGATGTCGAGCGCGAGTCGGGCCAACGCGTGCAGGTGATCCGGATTCGGATCGGGCACCCCGCTGACCACCATGTAGGAGTCGCCGCTGGTCTTGATCTTCTCCAGCCCGTGCTGATCGACGAGGCGGTCCAGGCCGGTGTAGAGGTCGTTGAGGAACCCGACCAACTCGCCGGGCTCGCTCTGGCTGGCCCGCCGGGTGAAGTCGGCGATGTCGGCGAACAGCACCGAGGCGTCCGGATAGCTGTCGGCGATCACGTCGACGGCGGGATTCTTCAGCCGGTCGGCGACCGTGGCGGGCAGGATGTTGGCCAGCAGCGCCTCGGACCGTTCGTACTCGGCCTCCATGGCCTGCTCGGCGTCGGAGGTCTCGCGCAGGGTGTACCAGACGGTGGCGACCAGCATGAAGCACGCCGAGACCACCACCAGCACGAACGCCAGGTCGCTCAGCCACTCCGGCTGATCCAGGTTGTCACCCGGAACGGTGAACTCGAGGATGATCGCCAGCGCGGCACCGATCCCGGCCACGAAGGAGGCCAGGGCGATCCGGTCGATACCGAGAATCAGCACACTGATCGCTGCCGAGGCCAAGAGATAGAACTGGATTCCCGAATTGGTTCCGACGACCCAACACACCGTGAACGTCGTCAGATAGGCGATGCCGACGAACGCCAGGGGAGCGATGAGTTCGCCGTAGCGGTAGAGCAACGGGGTCAGCGCGAGGGCGGCGGCGGCGATCAGGTTCAGGGCGCCGATCCACCAATAGACCGGGTCGGCCCAGATCTCGAGCAGACCGAACGTCGCACTGATGAAAGCGGCGAGGCCGGCACAGACTTTGAGGATCCGCAGTCGTGACGACAGGCGTGCCGCGTAGTGCCGGGTGCGGGCGGGAACGCAGTGCGACCGCAGGTAGGGCGTCTGGCCCTCAAGAGGCGCCAGGTGGAACCGCTTGGTCGTCACGTCGCCAGCTTAGTCCGGTGAGCTGCGGGTTCGGTGGGTTAGCGAAGTGGCTGGGGTCGGTTATGGTCGGGGGCCATGGTCCTTCGTTCCGTTGCGCTGTTCGTCCTGGCCGCCATCGCGGAGATCGGCGGTGCCTGGCTGGTATGGCAGGGCGTGCGCGAACACCGCGGTCTGCTGTGGGCCGGGGCAGGGGTGATCGCACTGGGTCTGTACGGCTTCGTCGCCACTTTGCAGCCTGATGCCCAGTTCGGCCGGATTCTGGCCGCCTACGGCGGGGTGTTCGTCGCCGGCTCGCTGGCGTGGGGCATGGCATTCGACGGATTCCGGCCGGACCGCGCCGATGTCCTGGGCGCCCTGATCTGCCTGATCGGGGTGGGTGTGATCATGTATTCGCCGCGCTGAGATACGTCGGATATTGTTGACATGTCGGAAAACTCCGACATAAAGTTTCGGCATGCCCGAAGACGTCTTCATGGCTATGGCCAGCCCGGCCCGGCGACGCCTGCTTGAGCTGTTGGCAGACGGACCGAGGACCGCCGGCGACCTGGCCGCGCAATTCGATCTGAGCCGTCCCGCTGTCGCCGAACACCTGCAGGTCCTGCGTCGCGCGGCGCTCGTTCGAGACGAAGCGGTCGGCCGCCAGCGGATCTATCACATCGAACCCGCACCGTTAGAGCAGGTCAGCGCGTGGCTGCATCCGTTCGAGAGCTTCTGGCGCGAGCGGCTGCGCAGCATGGCCGAACTCTTGGAGAACGAGGAGGAGCCTCAATGACATACGCCCGCACCGGCGCCATCTCCGTCGATCAATTCATCGACGCCCCGCCCGCGAAAGTCTGGCGCGCCCTGACAGAACCGGGGCTGCACGAGAAGTGGTGGGCACCAGGCGACATCGCCGAGACCGTCGGACACGAATTCCACCTTCAGATGCCCGGCTTCGGATCCATCCCGTGCCGAGTGGTGGAGTCCGTGCCGCACGAACGGTTCGTCTACACCTTCAACGACGCCTGGACACTGACCTGGCGACTGGTCCCCGAGGGGCGCGGCACCCGGCTGCTGCTGGAGCATTCCGGCTTCGATCTCGATGACAAGCGCGACCGGGACGCGTGCGAACGGATGGGTCCGGGCTGGCGCGACGGAGTGCTGCCCCGGCTCGCGGAGCTGGTCCCGCAGATCGATTGATACGACGGCGCTGAACGGTAGATCGTCAGCCGGCGCTTCTGGTGCCCTCGGTGAGATTCGAACTCACACTGTACGGGTTTTGAAATGGTCCCAGCACGAAACCCGCAGGTTGTGGGTATTTGCGGTCAATGGTGACGGCCGGTGAACAACCGAGCGCAACGCCAGGTCAAATCGCGTTGTACCCATCTGCCACCAGTGGGGCGCTGTGATGACTGAGTGATAACGTCCGGACTGCCTGCGGGCTGGCATCGGCGCTTGAACGACGAAATCGTAGGACGGCATAGGCTGTCATGAGCTGGTACGGGTCACGTACTGACAGCCTCTAGCGCGGGACCGCACGCACCGCCGCCGCGGCTCCCCGAGCCCGCAGGGATTGCCTCGCTCGCGAACATCTGCCTATGTATGTAAACAATGCTCCCGTATCGGGTATGGTTTCTCCGCGACAAGTGTCTTTGTTTGTAACTATCGGAACTACTGGGAGGTGGCGTGTTCGCTCGCACTGTAATGAGTACTATCGCCGTAGGCAGCACGGTAATGGCGATACTGCTTGCCGCGCCTTCCAACGCCTATCCGTCGACCGGTGCACTTCTGGTTCCGGACGACATCACGCCCGGTTACTACTGGGCAAACCCAACGGACTCGACGGGAGGCTACGTCGAGGTTTGCTCCGACTACACCTGCGATGTCAGTGGCGGAATGATCGAGAACTACTCGGTCGACGGTCGAACGATGATACCGATTCCGGACTACGCGAGAATGGTCAACGTCCACTACGCCGCGCTGTCGCCCGCTGGTGTCTAGAGCATCAGCCACGGACTCCGGGGCCGTGAAAACGACTAGCTATGGCGCTGCAGCAGCAGCGGTCGCGGCAGCTCTCCTCACTGGCTGCGGTGGCCAACCGGAAAGGTCGACCCTGCCCGCGACAGTCACCCAAAACGTGACCGTCACCCAGCCCTCCGTTGCGTCCAGGTGGTCCGAAACCGGGCCTGCGAGCAGTACGCCAGAATCCGTCGCAAGAGAGATCACGATTCCTGAGGTCCAAGGCCAGAATGCCCGGATTGCTCGTAAGACTCTCGAACAACTCGGCCTTACCGACGTGTCGCTCTCGTCGGCGAATCCCAAATACCAGAATGTGTTCAATGCGGCGAACTGGACGGTTGTGAGCATCGAGCCTCCGCCCGGGAGCGTTGTCGACGCTAATGCCCCAGTAATAATGAAAGTCTACAAGGACTGATCACAACGGCCCGACCGCATCCAACGGCTGTTATGCGTAGGCGCTGCAGAACTAGCGTTCAAAGTTTCTCGAATGGCGGTGCTGAACAGCCCGGCATCCTGCCGCGTGGGGGTATTCGCCCGCGGGAGAAACCAGCTTGATTCGACTGAAGGGATCGGACAATGGCGCTGTTTAGCACGAAGACCGACGAAGAACGCGCAGCCGACGCAGCGAGAAGGGCCGAAGCCGCATACTGGGCATCACCACAAGGCAAGGCCGCACAAGCTTTTGCGCGAGGCGATGAGTTCTTCCAGATCGAGATACCTCACTCGTCGATCACGGGCTTCACCAATGCGGCATTCAACTCCGCCACCAAAGGAACGATTCGCCGGAAACTGACCCGAACGGACCTGCTGGGTCAGATCGAAGAGACTGGCTGGCACCTGCTGCATGCCGACTGGGTCTACATCCAGACCGGTCAGAACAGCCGCGACAAATTCCTGGCGTCCGGTCAACATGTGGTTGTGACCGGCGAAGTGATCGGCATATACCTGTTCCGGCGCGATGAGACACGGGTCGACCGCGCCACCGCACCGAAGACGCCAGAGCAAAGCCGAGCATCGGTGCCTGCGTTGACTTCGGAGGATGACAACGTAGTGCGGGTGAAATGTTTCAAATGCCAACACTCGCAGGCCGTTCCCGTCGCGCAGCAGTCTCTTGTCTGTGACCACTGCGGCCAGAAGCTCAAGCGGAAGACCGTATCGACCTAAAACAGCCGCTCCGCGCTGGTGAAGTCTCTTCTGAACTGCTAGTTCGTGGTGCCCTCGGTGGGATTCGAGCTGCTTTTCGCGGTGCTGGTCAAAGCAAAAAATACCGTTTTAGTTGCGAAAACACTTCAAGTCAGATCAAGGGAAATCACGGCTTTTATGGGTAGTTTGTAGGAGCGGGGTGGGCACGGTGGTCGGCTCCCGTAGCATCGGCCCATGAGAGCACCCGTGGTCGTCGTGGCGGCGGTCTTGGCAGCCGGGTTGGCGGTCCCGGCCCCGGCGGTCGGGGAGCCAGACGCGGACAGCCCTGCCATGGCGGAATTGCGGATGTGGCCTACGCCGCCAAGCGGGGTTCAAATACAAGACGGCGATTACCCACCGTTTTCCTTGCTGTATAGATACGTGGCATCCGCCGCGAAAACAGAAATGTCTAATTGGGTTGAGAGTAATTTTCCGGTCGGGGAGCCGTTCAACGGTATTCCGTTTTGCGAGGTAACAACTGGCGAAGTCGGTACTAGTTGGTGGTGGGGGTTCCCCGAGCCAGGCAAAGCGTCAGCGCTCGTGGCTGTCACACGTTTGGGCCTCAAAGCGAACGATACCGGCCTTAATGTGAAATATACTTTGTACCCCGAAGGCAGTAGCGCAACCACCGGATGCCACTCGACAGGGTGATGGAATCCCGCGAGGCAGGTAACCGGCTCGCGCCTAGATAGGGAATGTGGCGGTCCTGGCGGTTCCTGGCCCTGCGCGGACAGAACATGAATTTGAGGGTTTGACCTCGTGGGATTCCAAGTTAGATACGGCCTTTCGGCGCTAGATCGCTTTGGCAACCATTTCGTAGTGGCTCAAGCGACCGTTTCCGTAGTGCGGCTCCAGCGCGCCGTCCAGAACCAAGCTGGCCTGCGGACCCCACGACGCAGTAATCACGGCGCTCGCGCTACGCCATAGCGCCACGTCGTTGGCGATCAGCGCGGGTGCAAACGTGCTGGTCGTTCATCGGATGCTCGGGTACGCCAGCGCGGCCATGACATTGGACGTGTACGCCGACCTGTTCGACTCCGACCCATCCGTCGTGGCCGACCGTCTAGACGAGTATGTGGGCAAATTGTGGGCACGGCGTGGGCAAACGATTTAGCGAACTACTGAAAAAGTGTCTTGACCTGCAAGACTTTTGATCTAGCTGTGGTGCCCTCGGTGAGATTCGAACTCACACTGTACGGGTTTTGAATCCGTTTCCTCTGCCAGTTGGGATACGAGGGCCCGGCGCTTGCGCGCGGTCTCCCACCCTAGACGATGCCCCGAGGGGTTGCCGCCACCGGCAGCCGCGAGAGAATAGGGCGATGACTGCGTCAAACCACGCTCCCGAGTCCGACACCGCACCGCGTCCGGCGCGGCGGGTCGTGATCGCCGAGGATGAGTCCCTGATCCGACTGGATCTGGCGGAGATGCTGCGGGAAGAGGGCTACGACGTTGTGGGGGAGGCCGCCGACGGCCAGGAAGCCGTCGAGCTGGCCGAGCGGTTGCGCCCGGACCTGGTGATCATCGACGTGAAGATGCCGCGGCGCGACGGAATCGACGCCGCCTCCGAGATCGCCGCCAAGCGCATCGCACCGATCGTCATGCTGACCGCGTTCAGCCAGCGTGAACTGGTCGAGCGGGCCCGCGACGCCGGGGCGATGGCCTACCTGGTCAAACCGTTCTCGGCCAGTGATCTGGTCCCGGCCATCGAGCTGGCTCTGAGCCGGTCGGAGGAGATCACCGCGCTCGAACGCGAAGTCAGCAACCTCTCGGAGCAACTCGAGACCCGCAAACTCATCGAGCGGGCCAAGGGGCTGCTGCAGGCCAAGCAGGGCCTGAGCGAGCCGGAGGCGTTCAAGTGGATCCAGCGGGCGGCGATGGACCAGCGGACCACCATGCGTCGGGTCGCCGAGGTTGTGCTGGAAACCCTCGACACCGCCGAGAAACCGTCGACCTGACGGCCTTGCAGGCGATCACGGCAAGGCGCGTCTGGCCACCGTTGCGGCCGTTCAACAAGTAGGCTCTTGAACGTGCAGCGCAGAATCATGGGCATCGAGACCGAGTTCGGTGTCACCTGCACGTTCCACGGACATCGGCGGCTTTCCCCCGATGAGGTGGCCCGCTACCTGTTCCGCCGGGTGGTGTCGTGGGGGCGTAGCTCGAATGTGTTCCTGCGCAACGGCGCTCGGTTGTACCTCGACGTCGGCAGCCATCCCGAGTACGCCACCGCGGAGTGCGACAACCTGTTCCAGCTGGTCACCCATGACCGGGCCGGCGAACGGGTGCTCGAAGACCTGCTGATCGACGCCGAGCAGCGGCTGGCCGACGAGGGCATCGGCGGCGACATCTACCTGTTCAAAAACAACACCGACTCGGCCGGCAACTCCTACGGCTGCCACGAGAACTACCTGATCGTCCGGGCCGGGGAGTTCTCCCGGATCTCCGATGTCCTGCTGCCGTTTCTGGTGACCCGCCAGCTGATCTGCGGCGCCGGAAAGATCCTGCAGACCCCCAAGGCCGCCACCTTCTGCCTGTCCCAGCGCGCCGAACACATCTGGGAAGGCGTGTCCAGCGCGACGACGCGGTCCCGTCCGATCATCAACACCCGCGACGAACCACACGCCGACGCCGAGAAGTACCGGCGGCTGCACGTCATCGTCGGCGACTCCAACATGTCCGAGACCACGACCCTGCTCAAGGTGGGCAGCGCTTCGCTGGTACTGGAGATGATCGAGGCGGGGGTGTCGTTCCGCGACTTCTCCCTGGACAACCCGATCCGAGCGATCCGCGAAGTCAGCCATGATGTCACCGGCCGGCGCCCGGTGCGACTGGCCGGCGGACGCCAGGCCGGTGCCCTGGACATCCAGCGCGAGTACTACGGGCGGGCCGTGGACTATGTGCGGACCCGCGCTGCCAGCAATCCGCAGTTGGAGCAGGTCATCGACCTGTGGGGCCGCCAACTCGACGCCGTGGAGTCCCAGGACTTCGCCAAGGTGGACACCGAGATCGACTGGGTGATCAAGCGAAAGCTGTTCCAGCGCTACCAGGACCGCTACAACATGGAGCTGTCGGACCCGAAGATCGCCCAGCTGGATCTGGCCTACCACGACATCAAGCGGGGCCGCGGGGTGTTCGACCTGCTGCAGCGCAAAGGCCTGGCCGCCCGCGTCACCACCGACGAGGAGGTCGACGCCGCCGTCGACACCCCGCCGCAGACCACCCGGGCCAAGCTGCGCGGTGAATTCATCAGTGCCGCACAGGCGGCCGGCCGCGACTTCACCGTCGACTGGGTGCACCTCAAGCTCAACGACCAGGCTCAGCGCACAGTGCTGTGCAAGGACCCGTTCCGGTCGGTCGACGAGCGGGTCAAGCGACTCATCGCCAGTATGTAGGTTGACTTAGGCTGCTTACTCGTGGCGTCCACCAAAGAAGAGCGACTGGTCAATCTGGTCATCTGCTTGCTGTCTGCGTACAACTTCGTCCCCGCTGAAAAGATCCGGCGCGTGGTCGCCGGATACGCCGACTGCCCCACAGCTGAGGCGTTCTCACGGATGTTCGAGCGCGACAAGGCTGAGCTGCGCGACCTCGGCATCCCGCTCGAGACCGGCTCGGCGTCCATATTCGACACGGTCGACGGTTACCGCATCAAGCGGGATGCCTACGAACTGCCCGACATTGAGCTCACCGCCGACGAGGCCGCCGCGGTGGCGGTCGCCATGGGACTGTGGCAGTCACCCGAGCTGGCCACCGCCATCCAGGCCGCGGTGGTGAAACTGCGGGCCGCCGGTGTGGAAGTCGACCCCGCTACCGACGACAGCGTGTTGTTCGCAGCGCCGGCGGCAGTGCCGGGTATTCACGGATCACAGGAAGCCCTCGTCGCACTGATAGCGGCGATCAATGCCGGGCAGGCCGTGCAATTTCCGCACCGCTCGTCGAGCGCCGACCCCTACACCACCCGCACGGTTGAGCCGTGGGGAGTGGTCACCGACCACGGCCGGTGGTACCTGGTCGGCCACGACCGGGACCGGGACGCGGTCCGCATGTTCCGGTTGTCCCGCATCGGAGCCGACGTGGTAGCGCTCGATTCGCCCGGCTCGGTCCGCAAACCCGCCGATGTCGACCTGCGCCAGATCGTCGCCGATGCGATCAAGGAAACCCCGACCGGCGTCACCGCCCGGGTCTGGGTCGCCGACGGCCGCTGCGTCGCGCTGCGTCGCGCCGGCATCGTGGCCGAGCAGCTCGAGCTGGACGGCCGGACGGGTGACGTACTGGCGATCGATCTGTCGTCGACCGACCGGCTGGTCCGTGAGATCGCCGGGTACGGCGCCGACGCGGTGGTACTGGAACCGCTGTCGCTGCGTGAGGACGTGTTGGCCCGACTGCGGGACCAGGCGGCAGGAGTTGCATCGTGAGCAAACTGTCCGAACGTATGGTCCGGCTGCTGAACATGGTGCCGTACCTGCGCGCCCACCCCGGTGTCAGTCCCGACAAGGCCGCAGCCGACCTCGGGCTGACCAAGAAGCAGCTACTGGCGGATCTGGACAGTCTCTTTTTCGACTGCGGTCTGCCCGGCCACGCCGGCGGCGACCTGATCGACCTGGCGATCTCGGAGGATGCGCTCTCGGTGCACTTCACCGCCGGGATGGACCGGCCGCTCCGGTTGACCTCGTCGGAAGCGGCCGCGGTGCTGGTGGCGCTCCAGGCCCTGGCCGAGCTGCCTGGGCTGGTCGACCCGGCGGCCGCACGCAGCGCCATGGTCAAGATCGAGGCCGTCAACGCCGAGGCGGGTTCGGCAGCCCCGACCCCTCCCGAGCCGGAGTCGGCTGAAACCCCGGCGGTCGCCGCGATCCGCACAGCGGTCCAGCAACATCGGGCGCTGGCCATCGACTACTACTCAGCGTCGCGGGACGCCACCAGCCACCGGGTGGTCGACCCGATCCGGGTCGTGGTCATCGCATCCACGAGTTACTTGGAGGCCTGGTGCCGGACCGCGGAAAGCGTCCGGCTGTTCCGGTTCGATCGCGTGGATTCCGCGGCGGTGCTCGACGAACCGGCGGCACCGCCCGACCCGGCCCTGCGCGCGGCCACCGACACCTCGCTGTTCGACGCCGACCCGTCGCTGCCGTCGGCGACACTGCTGCTCGAGCCGTCGGCGTTCTGGATGTTCGACTACCACCCGATGAAGCTGCTCGCCGAACGTGCGGACGGTTCCCGGGAGGCATCCATCACCTACGCCTCCGACGAGTGGATGACGAGGCTGGTGCTGGGCTTCGGCTCAGCGGTTCGCGTCCTGGCGCCCGCATCACTGGCCACCCAGGTACGCGACGCCGCGGCGGCCGCAGTGGCGGCGTACCAGGCTCACTAGCGGGGCAGGAGTAGCTGCGCCGCCGGGATCCTGAGCTGCGGTAGCATCAAGGCGACGTCTGGAGGTATCCGAAGTGGGCAGTCTCAGTCCCTGGCACTGGGCAATCCTGTTGGTCGTGATGGTTGTGCTGTTCGGCGCCAAACGGCTTCCCGACGCGGCGCGTTCGCTCGGTAAGTCGCTACGAATCTTCAAATCCGAGGTCCGCGAGCTGCAGAACGACATCAACCCGGACTCGTCGGCCACCTCAGTGCAGTCCGAACGCGTCGAGCCGCCGGCTGACCCGCGGTCGGCCTAGCCCATCACCGCAGCGCCCGAGCGCCTCGTGATGGTGCGTGCCACCAGCTTCGTCAAGCGGCTTGACCCACGCCAACGGCGCGGCCGCACCAATCCCGACGGGACGATGTCGCTCGTCGACCACATCCGGGAACTGCGTACCCGGTTGCTGCTGTCGCTGGCCGGGATCGCCCTGACCACCGCCTTCGGGTTCATCTGGTACTCGCACGGCTTCTTCGGGATGGAAAGCCTCGGCGAGTGGCTCCGCCATCCGTATTGCGCGCTGCCCGACTCGGCACGGGCCCAGATCGCCGCGGACGGGCAATGCCGGCTGCTGGCCACCGGGCCGTTCGATCAGTTCATGCTGCGGCTCAAGGTGGGGCTGGCCGCCGGCGTGGTGCTGGCCTGCCCGATCTGGTTCTACCAACTGTGGGCCTTCATCACCCCGGGCCTGTACCGCAAGGAGCGCCGCTTCGCGGTGGTGTTCGTCGTATCGGCGGCCGCACTGTTCGTCACCGGGGCGGTACTGGCCTACGTGGTGCTCTCCAAGGCGCTGGGTTTCCTGCTGACCGTCGGCAGCGACGTACAGGTGACGGCGCTCTCCGGCGACCGATACTTCGGGTTCTTGATCAACCTGCTGCTGGTCTTCGGGATCAGCTTCGAGTTCCCGCTGCTGATCGTGATGCTCAACCAGGTCGGTGTGCTCAGCTACGCCCGCCTGGCGGCCTGGCGGCGCGGGCTGATCTTTGCGGTGTTCGCGTTCGCCGCGGTCGCCACGCCGGGCTCGGACCCTTTCTCGATGACCGCGCTCGGGCTCGCGTTGACCCTGTTGTTGGAGTTCGCGATCCAGATCGCCCGGCTGCACGACAAACGCAAGGCCAAGCGGGAGGTCGGCGACGGGCTCAGCGACGATGAAGCCTCGCCCATTGAAGCGCCCACAGCCGTTGCAGCACCACATGAGTAGCCTGCCGCTGAGATGACCGAGCTGAGCCGGTTCACCGCCGAATTGCCTTTCGGTCTGGACGATTTCCAACGCCGGGCCTGCCAGGCACTCGAGGACGGTCGAGGTGTGCTGGTGTGCGCCCCGACCGGCGCCGGCAAGACCGTGGTCGGTGAGTTCGCCGTGCACCTGGCGCTGGCGGCCGGCGCGAAGTGCTTCTACACCACCCCGATCAAGGCGCTGAGCAACCAGAAGTACACCGATCTGGTCGCGCGATATGGCAAGGAGCGGGTGGGGCTGCTGACGGGGGACCTGTCGGTCAACTCCCACGCGCCTGTGGTGGTGATGACCACCGAGGTGCTGCGCAACATGCTCTATGCGGATTCTCCTGCACTGCAAGGGCTTTCGCATGTCGTGATGGATGAGGTGCATTTCCTGGCCGACCGGATGCGCGGTGCGGTCTGGGAGGAGGTCATCCTGCACCTGTCCGGCGAGGTGCGCCTGGTCAGCCTGTCCGCCACCGTCAGCAATGCCGAAGAGTTCGGCGGCTGGATTCAGACCGTGCGCGGCGACACCACCGTGGTCGTCGACGAGCACCGGCCGGTGCCGCTGTGGCAGCACATGATGGTCGGCAAGCGGCTTTTCGACCTGTTCCAAACCCGTCCCGACGCCGAGGGCCCGGACACCCGGGACGGCGCGCGGGTGGATCCGCAACTGTTGCGCCACATCGCCCATCGCCGGGAAGCCGACCGGCTCACCGATTGGCACAGCCCGCGACGCGGGCCGGGTCGCGGCGGCCAGGGCCGGCCCGGGGGCCCGGGTTTCCGGCCGCCGATGCGCCCGGACGTGGTCGCGGTGCTGGAGGCGGCCGGGCTGCTGCCGGTGATCACGTTCGTGTTCTCCCGTGCCGGCTGCGATGCGGCCGTCAAACAGTGCCTGCGCTCACCGCTGCGGCTGACCACCGAGTCCGAGCGAGCCCGCATCGCCGAGGTGATCGACCACCGCTGCGGGGATCTGGCCGACGCCGACCTCGATGTGCTGGGCTACTACGAATGGCGGGAGGGGTTGCTGCGCGGACTGGCCGGCCATCACGCCGGCCTGCTCCCGGTGTTCCGCCACACCGTAGAAGAACTGTTCGCCGCGGGCCTGGTCAAAGCCGTGTTCGCCACCGAGACACTCGCATTGGGCATCAACATGCCGGCCCGGACGGTCGTACTGGAACGGCTGGTCAAGTTCAACGGCGAGCAGCACGCCGCACTGACACCAGGTGAATACACCCAGCTGACCGGTCGGGCCGGACGGCGCGGTATCGACGTCGAAGGCCATGCGGTGGTGCTGTGGCATCCGGGGGAGAGCACCGCCGATCCCGACCAGGTCGCCGGGCTGGCGTCCACCCGTACCTTCCCGCTGCGCAGCTCGTTCGCACCGTCGTACAACATGACCATCAACCTGGTGCACCGGATGGGCCCGCAGCAGGCCCACCGGCTGTTGGAGCAGTCCTTCGCCCAGTTCCAGGCCGACCGGTCCGTCGTGGGCCTGGTCCGCAGCGCAGAGCGCGGCGAGCGCACCCTCGACGAGATCGCCGTCGGCCTCGGCGGCCGCGACGCGCCGATCCTGGACTACGCCCGTCTGCGGGCCCAGATCTCCGAACGTGAACGCGCCCAGGCGCGCGCCTCACGCCTGCAGCGGCGCCGAGCGGCCGGTGCGGCCCTGGCGTCGCTGCGCCGCGGCGACATCATCAACATCACTCATGGCCGCCGCGTCGGTCTGGCGGTGGTGCTGCAGGTCGACCGGGATTCGGATGAACCCCGGCCGCTGGTACTCACCGAGCATCGCTGGGCGGGCCGGATCTCCACCGCGGACTACCCGGGGAACGCGGCGCCGATCGGCACCATGAGCCTGCCCAAGCGCATAGAGCACCGTCAGCCGAGGGTCCGCCGTGACCTGGCCTCGGCGCTGCGGTCCGCGGCGGCCGGCCTGGTGATGCCCGAGGGCCGCGGCCGGCGTGGCGGCGGCTCGCAGGACGCGCCGATCGATCCGGAGCTGGAGGCCCTGCGTCAGAAGATGCGCGATCATCCGGCGCATTCGGCACCGGGCCGTGAGGAACAGGTCCGGGTCGCCGAGCGCTACCTGCGGGTGGAATCCGACAACGCCCAGTTGCGCCGGAAGGTTCAAGCGGCCACCAACTCGCTGGCTCGCACCTTCGACCGGATCGTCGGGCTGCTTGGCGAGCGCGGATTCATCGACATCGGCTCGGGTGCTGGCAAGAGTGACCCGCGGGTGACCGATGACGGCCGAATGCTGGCCCGGATCTACAGCGAGAGCGACCTGTTGGTCGCCGAATGTCTGCGCACCGGCGCCTGGGACGGCCTGGCGCCCGCCGAGTTGGCGGCGGTGGTCTCCGCGGTGCTCTTCGAAACACGCGGCGCCGACGGCCCCGGTGGCCCGCCGACCCTGGAGCCGCCGACCGCACCGGTGGGGCGGGCCCTACGGCAGACCCGCAAGCTCTCGGCCGAGTTGCGCGCCGACGAGCGCCGGCATGGCATCACCAGCAGCCGCGAACCCGATGAGGGGTTCGTCGCCGCGGTGTACCGCTGGTCCCGCACCGGCGATCTGGCCGCGGCGTTGGCCGCATCTGATGCCGCCGGCGGCGGCTCGCCGCTGTCGGCGGGTGATTTCGTGCGGTGGTGCCGCCAGGTGCTCGACCTGCTGGATCAGCTGCGCAACGCGGCCCCCGGTCCCGAACTGCGTGCCACCGCAAAACAGGCGATCGACACCGTTTTACGCGGTGTCGTCGCCGTTGACGCCGGGTAGGCTGGTCCGGGCGCTACGGTGGAGAGCCGGCGGTGATCAGCACCCGCTACGTGAGAGGACTTGAGGAACAACGATGAGCGGACCGCAGGGATACGACCCGACGCAGCCGTGGCAGCCTCAGCAGCCCGGACAGCCCGAGGAGCAGCCGGGTACCGGACAGACTCCCGCGTCGGGCACCGAACAGCAGTGGCAGCCGCCGGCCTACACCCCGTCGCAGTACCCGCAGCAGCCGACGCCGTACCCGGCCGCGACGCAGTACCCCGGCTACCCGCAGACAGAGCAGTACGGCCAGTACGGCCAGCCCGGTCAGTATGGGCAGCCGACCCAGTACGGCCAGCCCGGCCAGTACGGCCAACCCACGCAGTACGGCCAACCGGGCCAGTACGGGCAGCCGACCCAGTACGGCCAGCCAGGCCAGTACGGGCAGTACCCGCAGCAGCCGGGCCAGTACGGCCAGCCCCCTGCCGGGAGCAAGCGCCCGACGGCACTGGTCACCACCGTGCTCGGCGCGTGCCTGGGCATCGCCGCACTGGTGCTGCTGGTGCTGGGCTTCTGGAAGCCCGGCTTCTTCGTGACCACCAAGCTCGACGTCGACAAGGCGCAGGAAGGCGTGCAGCAGATCCTCGCCGACCAGACCAACGGTTATGGCGCCAAGAACGTCAAGGACGTGCGGTGCAACAACGGCCAGAGCCCGGTGGTCAAGCAGGGCGACACGTTCAACTGCGAGGTCAGCATCGACGGCACCAAGCGTCAGGTGACCGTCACCTTCCAGGACAACTCGGGCACCTACGAGGTCGGTCGACCCAAGTAATCGGGACTGCAGCTAGTCCGGCAATTCGTCGAGCGCCCGCTCCAGGCGTGCCATCGAGGAGCTGACGCCGAGCTGGTTGGCCAGCTCGGCGACCCGGGCGGGGTCGGCAGCCGCGCGGGGCAGGATGTCCGACGGCGTCGACAAGGTGACCGGGGCATCGGTGGCCACTCGCACCACCGGGCCGGCCGCGGCGATGTAGTCCTGCGCCGCCCGCAGTTTGCCGCGAACGCCCTTGGCCATCGCGGAATCCGGGTCGGCGGCGGCGTCCAGCACCGCGGCCAGTGAACCGTATTGGGACAGCAGTCCGGATGCGGTCTTCTCGCCGATGCCGGGCACCCCGGGCAGTCCGTCGGAGGGATCGCCACGCAGCAGCGCCATCTCGGCGTAGGCGGCGCCGGCCCGCTCCGGCGGCAGGCTGTAGCGCTCGGCCACCTCGTCCGGGCCGAACAGCGTCGCCTTGGCCAGACCCTGACCCAGGTAGAGCACCGACACCGCGACCGGCCGGTCGGTGACCACCTGCAGCAGGTCGCGGTCGCCGCTGACGACGATCACCGGATCCCGTCGTTCGGCCGCCGCCAGCGTGCCCAGAACGTCGTCGGCCTCGTAGTCGGGGGCTCCGGCGGTGGCGATCCCGAACGCGTCGAGCAGTTCGGCGATCATGTCCACCTGCGGGCTCAGCTCGTCGGGCACCTCTTCGACGTCTGTGCCCTCGGTCGATTCCGCCGCTGATTCGGCCACCCGATGGGCCTTGTAGGACGGGATGAGGTCCACCCGCCACTGCGGTCGCCAGTCCAGATCCAGGCAGACCGCCAGCCGGCCCGGGCGTTGCCGGGTGATCAGCGTGGCCACCGAGTCGAAGAAGCCGCGCACCGCGTTCACCGGCCGGCCATCGGGTGCGGTGATCGAGGACGGCACCCCGAAGTAGGACCGGAACCACATACTGGCACCGTCGAGCAGCAACACGGGAGCGGGCATGGATGCCACCCTATTTGTCGCCGGATAGCCTGATGTGCGTGACTTCCCGGTTCGACAGCAGCGTCTACGCCCAACGTCTGGCCGCCGCGGCCGCGGCCACCGAGAACGCCGGGCTGGCCGGACTGGTGATCACTCCGGGCTATGACCTGCGGTACCTGATCGGGTCGCGGGCCCAGACCTTCGAGCGGCTCACGGCGCTGGTGCTGCCCGCTTCCGGGCGGCCCACCATGGTGGTGCCGCGGCTGGAGCTGGCCGCCCTGCGCGAATCCGCGGTGGCCGACCTTGGCGTGGCCGTTCGGGACTGGGTCGACGGCGATGATCCGTACCGTCTGGTGGGGGATGCGCTCGGAGGGCTGCCGGCGACTGTGGCGGTGACCGATTCGATGACGGCCCTGCATCTGCTGCCGTTGGCCGGGGTACTGCAGACGACGCCGGTGCTGGCCACCGAGGTGCTGCGCGAGCTGCGAATGATCAAGGACCCCAGCGAGATCGATGCGCTGCGTAACGCGGGTGCGGCTATCGACCGGGTGCACGCCCGGGTGCCGGAGTTCCTGGTTCCAGGCCGCACCGAGGCCGACGTCGCCGCCGATATCGCCTCGGCGATCGTCGCCGAAGGCCATTCGGAGGTCGCCTTCATCATCGTCGGTTCGGGGCCGCACGGCGCCGACCCGCACCACGAGTGCTCGAACCGTGTACTTGCACCCGGCGACATCGTCGTCATCGACATCGGCGGACCGGTCGAGCCCGGCTACAACTCCGACTGCACCCGCACCTACAGCATAGGAGAACCGGCCGCCCAAGTGGCGCAACGGTATTCGGTGCTGCAGCGGGCGCAACGCGCGGCCCTCGACTGCATCCGCCCCGGCGTCACGGCCCAGCAGGTGGATGCGGCGGCGCGCGATGTGCTGGCGGAGGCGGGCCTGGCGGACTACTTCGTGCACCGCACCGGGCACGGCATCGGGCTGTCGGTGCATGAGGAGCCCTACATCGTTGCGGGCAATGACGTCGCGTTGGCCGCGGGGATGGCATTCTCGGTCGAGCCGGGGATCTATTTTCCCGGCGAGTGGGGTGCCCGGATCGAAGACATCGTGATCGTCACGGACGACGGCGCCGAGTCAGTGAACAATCGGCCGCACGAACTGATCGTGGTACCGGTTTAGCGGCCGCCGCGGTCGAGCAGATCCGCCGAGCCCAGAACCCGCTCCACCTGCACCTCGATCACCACGCGCTGCGGATTCACCCGCGGCGTCCGGTACCGCTGGGCGTAGCGCAGTTCGGCGTCGCGAACCGCGGCGACGGCGTCGTTGACGCTCGCGCTGCCCTCCAGGGAGAGCCAGCGTGCTCCGTCGACCTGGCTGAGCACGGCCACCCCGGCCCGTTCGGCGTTGACCGCCTTCTGCGAGCCGCCGGTGGTGATCACCCGCGCGATGTGAGTTTTCGGATCGAAGGTGAAGCCGACAGCGACCACATGCGGCGAGTTGTCCGCGCGCAGGGTGGTCAGCATCGCCAGGTGGCGTTCGGTGAGAAACGCCAGCGCGTCACTGGTGAGCCGGGTGGTTGCGTTGGCCATCACCGTCCACGCTAGCGCAGGGAATAATCGCAGCCGTGAACGACACGGTTGGCGGGACGGTGGTGATTTTCGGGGGGCGCAGCGAGATCGGCGTGGAGCTGGCGTGCCGGCTGGCACCCGGGGCGACGGTAGTGCTGGCGGCGCGATCCGCCGACCGGCTCGCCGCCGAGGTTGCCGCGGTGCGGAAGGCGGGTGCCGCCGCGGTCCACACGACAGAGTTCGACGCCGACGACGTGACAAGCCACGGCCGGTTGGTCGACGCGCTGATCGCCGAACACGGCCCGATCGGCACCGCCGTGCTGGCGTTCGGGATTCTGGGCGATCAGGCCCGCGCCGAGGTCGATGCCGCGCACGCGGTCGCTGTCGTCCACACCGACTACCTCGCCCAGGTCAGTGTGCTCACCCATCTGGCCGAGGTGATGCGCGCCGCCGGGCGTGGGCGGCTGGTGGTGTTCTCCTCGATCGCCGGTGTGCGGGTGCGCCGGGCCAACTACGTCTACGGTTCGGCCAAAGCCGGGCTGGACGGATTCGCCAATGGGCTGGCCGACGCGCTGCACGGCACGGGTGTGCAACTGCTGATCGTGCGGCCCGGTTTCGTGATCGGACGGATGACCGCAGGCATGAAACCGGCTCCACCGGCCAGCACTCCGGTCCAGGTGGCGACCGCGGCCGCTCGTGCGTTGGCTCGGGGCCGACGCACGGTTGCGGTTCCCTGGCTGCTGCGGCCGATGTTTATCGTGATGCGGCTCGTACCACGATTTATCTGGCGCCAAATACCGTATTAACTTCCGAACAATCCCATGAGCGGGTAGTTTCCGTTGCGGAGGATCAGGCGACTGCTGCCTTCTGGCTAGCAGGAACACGACAGGCTTTAAGGAATATGACAGAAACATGGCAGAAAACTATAGCTTCTGCCCGTACTAATGGACTACGGTCTCAAACCATGGACGATCGCGACAAGGACCCGTCGGTGGTCCTGCCCTACCTGGTTGGTAGACCACTGCCCGCAACCGAGGTCTACGAAGCCTTCGGTTACCGAAAGTCTGCCTACTACAAGGCCGCCCACGAAGGCCGGCTGATCACCGCCGACAACCTGATTCGCGTCGCCAAGCACTTCGGCTTGAACCCCGTCGATCTACTGGTGCGGTACGCGCTGATCAGCGCGGAGGCGGTGGCCGCCTACGTGGACTCTGCGCCGGCGAAGCTCGTCCTGCCCAAGCTCGCCGACCTGCACCCGATTGCGAGCCACCCGCCGCTCTAACCGTGCGTCCGCACCCATCGGAGGCGACGCCCCGTCGACACGGCAGTGGGCGGGTAGATTCGCGCTCGTGGCCCCGACATTCGCTGAGATCGCCAAGTCCGACTACCTGCTGCTGACCACGTTCACCAAGGACGGCCGGCCGAAACCCACCCCGGTGTGGGCGGCTGTCGACGGGGACCGTCTGCTGGTGATCACGCAGGAGACGTCCTGGAAGGTCAAGCGGATCCGTAACACCCCGCGCGTCACGCTGGCGATGTGCGACATGCGGGGCCACCCCAAGAGTGAGGCGATTGAGGCGGTCGCGACCGTGCTGGACAAGTCGGAGAACGGCGCCGTCTACGACGCGATCGGTAGGCGGTATCCGATCGTCGGCCGGGTGTTCAACCTGTTCAGCAAGCTCCGGGGCGGTATGCGCACCAACGTGGGGTTGGCGCTGACCGCCGCTTGAATCAACGACTCCGTCACATATAGTGGATTTTAGTCATTGAAATTAGCAATGTTGGATCTCCCTCACCCGACAACCTAGGAGCTTGCGTGGCGACCTTCACCTCAGACCAGATTCTCGGCGACATCGTCACCGCCGACCCGTCGTCCACCCGGATTCTGAGCCGCTTCGGCATCGACTTCTGCTGCCACGGCCAGCGTTCACTCGCCGACGCGTGTGCCTCCGACGGCGTTGACGTCGACGAATTGCTGGCCGCTCTCAACAGCTCGGCCGAACCCGGGCAGCGGGCCGACTGGGCCGACTTCGACGACACCGCGCTGATCGCCCACATCGTCAGCACCCACCACCGGTTCCTGTGGGACGAGTTCCCGCGGCTCGCCGAGCTGGTCGACAAGGTGGCGCGCGTACACGGACCCAACCACGGCGAGCTGGCCCGGGTCCGCGAGGTCTTCCATCAGCTGCGCGGCGGCATGGAGCCGCACCTGCGCACCGAGGAGACCATGCTGTTCCCCGAGATCAGCCTGAGCGCCGGGCGACCGGACCGTCCGCTGTCCGACGAGGTCCGCAACGAGCTGGCGGAGAACCAGCAGGAACACGACAACGCCGGCCACCTGCTCGCCGAGCTGCGGGACCTCACCGACGGCTACACCATCCCGGCCGACGCCTGCGCCAGCTACACCGCGATGCTGGCCGGCCTGGCCGACCTGGAGAGCGACATCCACCTGCACGTGCACAAGGAGAACAACGTGCTGTTCCCCCGGGTGCTCGCCACGGCGAACTCCGCCTAGTCGCTTGCGCGCAGGTGTTCGCCGAAGAACGCGAACACCCGCGCCCAGGCATCGGCGGTTGCCGCGGCGTTGTAACCGAACCCGGCGACGCGGATCAGCGGTTGCCCCGGCAGTTTGTTGGCGAAGCTGTGCCCGACACCCGGATAGGTCTTGATGTCGTGCGGGATGTGCTTGCTTTCGACCAGCCGGAGTAACCGGTTGGGGGCACCGATGCCGACTGGATCGCGGTCGCCGAAGCTGGCCACGATCGGGCAGGCTCCGTTCAGGGTCTCGTTCAGATGCCGCGGCAGCGGGGTGCCGTAGAACGGAGCGGCCGCCCCGAATCCCCTGGGCGACAGGATCAGGGCGAACTGCCCGCCCATGCAGAAGCCGGCGATACCGACCTTGCCGGAGCATTCCGGCATGCCCATCAGGTGATCGCGGGCCGCCATGATGTCGTCCAAGGCCCGGCCACGCTGGGTCAGCAGATCGCGGAACACCCGGGTGATACAGCGGGCCCGCCCACCGCGCGAGAACAGATTCGGCGACAACGCGATATAGCCCGCGTCGGCGATGTGCCCGGAGGTGGCCTCCATGTCCTCGCCGTACCCGATCGCGTCATGGATCACCACCACGCCGGGCCACGGCCCGGTCCCGTCCGGAATATCTAGCAGCGCCTCGATCGGGCCGTCGGGCGTGGCAAGTTCGATGGTCGTCATCGCACCAACGTATTACCCACGGGTAGGACGATGGAACCGGATCGGCGGCATACACGTTGGGTTGGCATGGCAAGCGTTGTGCTGCGGATGTTTCTGGTCTACGTCGTGGTGGAGACCGCGGCGGTGGCCGCGTTGATCTGGGCGATCGGCTTCGGTTGGACGACGCTGCTGCTCCTGGGCGCATTCCTGGCCGGCCTTGCCCTGTCGGCGCGCCAGGTCCGGAGCCAGTTCAGCCGGCTGCGTTCGGGCGCGAGCCAGGCCGCGCTGGCAGACAGCGGGCTCATCGCGGCGGGCACCGTGTTGGTCGCCGTGCCCGGGCCGGTCACCACGGTGGTGGGCCTGCTGCTGTTGACGCCCCCGACCCGCACCCTCGGCCGCCCGATTCTGGCGTCGCTGGCCACCGTCGGGCTGGGCCGGTACACGCCGCTGGTCACCGCTGCGGCGGTGGGCCGGCGCTGGTACACCAACCGCCGCGCCACCGACCCCCAGCGCGACTACATCGACGCCGAAGTCGTCGACGTCATCGACGCCGACCCACCTGCTCTGTCGGTCGGCTGACCCGGCGCCGCCGGCTACCCGTACTTTTACGTCGTGACTGTCGAGACCATCGCGTCCGGGGCTTCCACGTCGCTGCTGCTGGGCGGACGTATCCACAGCCCGAGCCATCCCGACGCCACCGCGATGGCGGTCCGTGACGGTGTGGTCACCTGGCTGGGCAGCGACGCCGTCGGTCGTGAACGGTTCCCGCAGGCCGAGGTGGTCGACCTCGACGGGGGATTCGTGACACCGGGCTTCGTGGACAGCCATGTCCACGTCACCGAGACAGGGCTGTGCCGCACCGGCCTGGACCTGCGGCCGGCCACCTCGTGGCGGCACTGCCTGCAGTTGATCGCCGACTACACGGCAAGCCATCCCGACCAACCGATCTGGGGCCACGGCTGGGACGACTCCGGCTGGCCGGACGGCGGCGGACCCGATGCGGCAGCCCTCGACGCGGTGGTGGGGGAGCGACCGGCCTACCTGTCCCGGATCGACGTGCACTCGGCGCTGGCATCGACGGCGCTGCGCCGCCGGGTCGCGGACCTGCCCCCGGAGACCGCCGCCGCCGCGGTGCTGTCCGGCGACGCCCACCATCTGGTGCGTGCCGCGGCCCGGGATCTGCTCACCGCCGGCCAGCGTGCCGCCGCCCGCACAGCGGCGCTCGACGCGGCGGCCGCCGCCGGCATCGTCGCGGTCCACGAGTGCGCCGGACCGGACATCGGCGGTATCGAGGACTGGCGGGAACTTCAAGCCCTGAGCCACGGTGTCGAGGTCATCGGTTACTGGGGTGAGCCGGTCGACAGCGCCGAGCGGGCCCGAGAGTTGCTCTCCGACACCGGCGCCCGCGGCCTCGGCGGCGACCTGTTCGTGGACGGCGCCCTGGGCTCGCATTCCGCCTGGCTGCACCAGCCCTACGCCGACGCCCCCGACTGCACCGGTGTGTGTCATCTGGACGCCGCCACGGTCGAAGCGCACCTGCGGGCCTGCACCGAGGCCGGGGTGACCGCTGGATTCCACGTGATCGGAGACGCCGCGGTGTCGACGGTGGTCGCCGCCCTGGAACGAGTCGTGGACCACTTCGGGGTGACGGCGGTGGCCCGCTGCGGCCACCGGCTCGAGCACCTGGAGATGGTCGACGCCGAGCAGGCCGCCAAACTCGGATCCTGGGGCGTGATCGCCAGTATGCAACCGGTTTTCGACGCGCTGTGGGGCGGCGATGACGGCATGTATGCCCAGCGGTTGGGTGCTGCGCGCGCCGCCGGGTTGAACCCGTTCGCGCTGTTAGCATCCCAAGGCGTGCCACTCGCGTTCGGTTCCGACAGCCCGGTGACCGCACTCGATCCCTGGGCCGCGGTACGCGCAGCCTCTCAGCACCGAACCCCCGGCAGCGCGGTTTCGATGCGTGCGGCGTTCGCCGCGACCACGCGCGGCGGCTGGCGGGCCGGCGGTATCCACGACGGTGTGACCGGAACCCTGGTGCCGGGCGCGCCCGCTTCCTACGCCGTGTGGGAGGTGGGCGAGTTGGCCGTTGCGGCCCCCCGTGACACGGTTCAGCGCTGGTCGACCGATCCACGTTCCGGCGTGCCCGCACTACCGGTGCTGGATTCGGGCGTGGCCCCGCGCTGTCGGCGCACGGTGCACCGGGGCGTGATCCTGCATGACTGACGACGACGACCCGGCCACCCAAACACCCGCCCACCCGGCCCTGGCGCGGCCGCGTCGGCTGGAACGCCTCGGTGTCGCGGCGGCGGATCGATGGGCCCAGCTGGCCGCAACGGTCGCCGCCGGCATGCTGCTGCGCGGCAGTTTCCCGCCGCTGAACTGGTGGTGGGCGGCCATCCTGGCAATCGGGTTGCTGAGCTGGGTGCTGATCCGCCCGACGACCACCGTCGCCGGTGGTTTCGGATATGGCCTGCTGTGCGGTCTGGCGTTCTACCTGCCGCTGCTGCCCTGGGTCGGCGGGCTGGTGGGGCCCCTGCCGTGGCTGATGCTGACCCTGATGTGCGCGTTGTTCCCGGCGGTGTTCGGCGCGGCTGCGGTGGTGGTGCGCGGCCTGGCCGGCTGGCCGGTGTGGTTCGCACTGCTGTGGGCAGCCCAGGAGTGGGTTAAGTCGGTGTTCCCGTTCGGCGGATTCCCCTGGGGTGTACTGGGATACGGCCAGACGGAGGGACCGCTACTGCCGCTGGCCGCCCTCGGTGGAGTCCCGCTGTTGTCGACGGCGGTGGCGCTGGTCGGCTGCGCCGGTACCGCCCTGACCGTTGAGATTCTCCGATGGCTGCGCGAGGAGTCGCACCGGTCGGAACACGAGACCACCGGACGCCCGCCTGCGGTACTGCTGCCCGGCCTGTGCGTCTGTCTGGTCCTGCTGGCCGCGGTCGTGGTGTGGCCCGGTGTCCGGCGCTCCGGGGCGGGCGCGGGCAACGACCCGACCATCACGGTGGCCGCGGTGCAGGGCAACGTGCCGCGACTCGGACTGGACTTCAACGCCCAGCGGCGACAGGTGCTGGATTATCACGTGCGCGAAACCCTGCGGCTGGCCGAAGACGTCGCGGCCGGGCGGGCCCCGCAACCGCTGTTCGTGATCTGGCCGGAGAACGCCTCCGACATCGATCCGCTGCGCAATATCGACGCCGCACAACAGATCACCGTGGCGGCCCAGGCGATCGACGCGCCGATCCTGGTCGGCACCGTGCGTGCCGCGCCCGGCTGGACCCCCGACCATCCGGTGGCAACCAATTCGGTGCTGGTCTGGGACCCGCTCACCGGGCCGGGGGAGAGCCACGACAAGCGGATCGTGCAGCCGTTCGGCGAGTACCTGCCCTGGCGTGACTTCTTCCGCCACCTGTCCGGCTACGCCGACCGCGCGGGTTACTTCGTTCCGGGTCACGGCAACGGGGTCGTGCAGGTCGCCGGTATCCCGGTCGGGGTGGCCACCTGCTGGGAAGTGATCTTCGACCGTGCCCCCCGACAGTCGGTGCTGGCCGGCGCCCAGCTGCTGACGGTGCCGTCCAACAACGCCACGTTCGACGCCACCATGAGCGAGCAGCAACTGGCGTTCGCCAAGGTGCGCGCGGTCGAACACGACCGCTACGTCGTCGTCGCGGGCACCACCGGGATCAGCGCCGTGATCGCCCCGGACGGCCACGAACTGGCCCGTACCGAGTTCTTCGAACCCGCCTACCTGGACAGTCACCTGCGGCTCAAAACCAGGCTGACGCCGGCCACCCGATGGGCGCCGGTCCTGCAATGGGTGCTGCTCGGCGCGGCCGTTGCCGGGCTGCTGGCGGGCATACGGCAAAATGGAGCGTTCAAGCGGCGGCCTGTCGGCGCCGACGGAAACGGGAGGAGCGGCGCCGATGAGTGATCGTCCCAGCCTGCACACACTGGTGGTGATCCCCACCTACAACGAGCTGGAGAATCTGCCGATCATCTTGAGCCGGGTGCAGCAGGCCCGCCCTGACGTGCACATTCTCGTCGTCGACGACGGCAGCCCGGACGGCACCGGGAAGCTGGCCGACGAGCGGGCTGCGGCCGATCCCGAGCGCATCCACGTGATGCACCGCACGGCCAAGGCCGGGCTGGGCGCGGCCTATCTGGCCGGTTTCGCCTGGGGGCTGGCCCGTGAGTACGAGGTGATCGTCGAGATGGACGCCGACGGCAGCCACGCGCCCGAGCAGTTGTACCGGTTGCTGGACGCCATCGATTCGGGAGCCGACGTGGCGATCGGTTCGCGCTACGTCGACGGCGGTGCGGTACGCAACTGGCCCGTACGTCGCCTGGTGCTGTCCAAGGCCGCCAACACCTACGCCCGGCTGCTGCTCGGGGTGGGAATCCACGACATCACCGCCGGTTACCGCGCCTACCGTCGCGAGGTGCTGGAGAAGATCGGCCTGGACGCGGTGGACTCCAAGGGGTACTGCTTCCAGGTCGACCTCACCTGGCGTGCCGTCAACAACGGCTTCACCATCACAGAGGTGCCCATCACCTTCACCGAGCGTGAACTGGGCGTGTCCAAGATGAGCGGCTCAAACATCCGCGAAGCGATGGTCAAGGTGGCGCGCTGGGGGATCGGTGGCCGGATGAACCGGCTGCGAAGCAGCCGCGGCTAGGTCACAGACGACAATCGCCAGCGCAGCCGAGGCCGCGCTGGCGATTCACGATGGGGGGTCAGCCCCGACGACGCGTCTTGATCAGGTCCAGGCGCTCCTTGAGCAGCTCCTCGAGCTCTTCGACCGAGCGACGCTCCAGCAGCATGTCCCAGTGGGTGCGCGGCGGCTTGACCTTCTTCGGCTCGGGCAGGTCACCCTCGAGCAGGGTGCCCTCCAAACCGTTCCGGCACATCCAGGTGCCGGGGATCTCCGCGTCGTCGGCGAACGGAACCTCGAACTCTTCACCGTTGTCGGTGCGGTAGCGCGCCATGCGGCGCGGCGCCAGGTCGTGGTTCCGGTCGGTCTCGTAGCTCACGGCTCCCAGTCGACTGCCCCGCAGAACACGATCAGCCATGACCCACTCTCCTTATGCCTGTCAGTGAAATGTGCCTCGCGATTGTCAACGCGAACGGCCCCTGTCAAGTTCCCGGCGCACGTGGCGCGACCCCTCACGATACCGGGAACATCGCCGTCCCCGGACTAAGGTGGGCATCCGTGCCCCGCAGCCCGCGCCCCCAACCGTGCCGATGGTGTGGTCGTGACGTCGGTGATGCGGGGATCGGGCGGCGCCGTCAGTACTGCCGGCAGTCCTGCCGACAGCGCGCCTACGAGCAGCGTGCCCTGATCAGCAGTGGTAAGACCGCGTCGCTGGCACCCGATTCGGTGGTGCTGTCCGCCGACGAGGCGACGGCCCTGTCCGACCGGGTGTATCAGGTGCGCTGTGCCGCCGAGGACATCGCGACCGCCCTGGCCGAGGACGCTCCGCGTGAGGAACTCCGACAACTGTGCGACACGCTGCTGCACGCCGTCGAGTCTGCCGACCGCTGGCGCTGAGTGTCAGCTGGCGCAGCTGAACAGCTTGGCGGCATCCGCCGGCGGCGGCACGGGCTGCAGGCAGCCGAACGTTCCGATGCCCTCCGGGCTGAACAACACCGCTGAGCGGTGGGCGTAGTTCACGCAGAACAGCCCGACTCGATCCGCACGACAGCGATAGTCGCCGAACGACAATGAAGATCCATCGGGCAGTTCGGCCCCCGCACCGTGCAGGAACCGGCCTGGATCGCCGTGAGCGGAGCCGACGCGCAGCGTATTGCCGCCGTAGTCGATCCAGCCGCCCTTCCACTGCCCGTAGATGTCCTGGGGCTGCGGCGGGGGATTCACCAGGTCCACCACGCAGGCCAACGCGCTGTCGGTGGACTCGGCATCGGTCATGCAGGTGGTGACGCGGCGGGGCCCGGCCGGGACCGTGAAGGCGATGTCGTCGATGAGGTCGGTGGTCTCGCCGTCGCGGGTGGCCTTGTGATAGCCGGTGGGGTCGGCGGGTCGGCCGGCCTCGATCCAGGTGATGACATCGGCGATCGGGGCGCCGGCGGCCGGTGGCGCCGACGGCTTCGATGACGACGGGGTCGTCGTCGCCGCGGACGTCGGTGCGCTGGAGGTGGTCGGCGCGGAAGGCCCGGTGGGGCTCGGTTCCGGCTCCTCGACCGTCGCGCGGGAACATCCGGCGATCAACAGCAACACGGCGATCAGCCCGGTGAGACGCATGCCGTTAGGCTAACCGGCCCTGCTCAAGCGGCGGTCCAGCCTCACCTCTCCTTCGTCGAGGTTCGCTAACCACCGGGTGATTCGCTACCGTTCGGCTCATGCATAACCACCCTGTGCAGGTCAGCATCGACACCGGCATTGTGGAGGGTTTCGTCCGTGACGGTGTGCGCCGGTGGCGGTCCATCCCGTATGCACGGCCGCCGGTCGGGCCGCTGCGATTCCGGGCTCCCCAACCGGCTGAGCCCTGGTCAGGAGTCCGGCACTGCCACGGTTTTGCCAACTGCGCGCCGCAGGAACGGATCTACACCATGCTCGGCCCGGGCCGGTTCCAACGGGCCAGCGAGGACTGTCTGACTCTCAACGTGGTGGCCCCCGACGAACTCGCGCAGGATCCACTGCCGGTCATGGTGTTCATCCACGGCGGCGGCTACATCCTGGGCAGCTCGGCCACCCCGATCTACGACGGGGCCGCCTTGGCCCGGCGCGGCTGCGTCTACGTGTCGGTGAACTACCGGCTCGGCGCGCTCGGCTGCCTGGACCTGTCGTCGCTGTCGACGTCCGAGGTCACGGTGGACAGCAACCTGTTCCTGCGCGACCTGGTGCTCGCCCTGCGTTGGGTGCGGCGCAACGTCGCCGCGTTCGGCGGCGACCCGGACAACGTCACGATCTTCGGGGAGAGCGCCGGAGCGCACATCGTCTCCACCCTGCTGGCCGTACCCGAGGCCGAGGGCCTGTTCGCCCGCGCCATCGCCGAAAGCCCCGCCGCGGGCATGGTGCGTGGTCCCGAGGTGGCAGCGGAGTTCGCGAACCGCTTCGCCGCGCTGCTCGGGGTACGCACCGCCGACGCCGCCCACACCCTGCTGCGGGTCTCGCCGGCCGAGTTGCTGGCGGCCCAGGACCGGCTGATCACCGAGGGCGCCCAAGAGATGTTGGGCGCCTTCCCAATTGGCCCGGTCTTCGGCGACGACCTGTTGCCACTCGACCCGGTCGAGGCGATGCGGCGGGGTTCGGCCCACCGGGTGCCGCTCATCGTCGGCAGCAATGCCGAGGAGGGTCGACTGTTCACCCGGTTCCTGAAGATGTTGCCGACCAACGAGGCCATGGTGGAGGCGGTGCTGGCCAATGCCCGCCCGGGCGTACGCGACCGGATTGTCGCCGCCTACCCGGACTACCCGGACCGTGCCGCCTGCATCCGGCTCGGCGGGGACTTCGCCTTCAACGCGGCGGTCTGGGAAATCGCCGAGGCTCACGGGATGCACGCACCGACCTACGTCTACCGCTACGACTTCGCGCCACGGGTGCTGCGGTGGTCGGGCCTGGGCGCCACCCACGCCACTGAACTGTTCGCGGTGTTCGACGTCTACCGCACGGGCGGTCTGGGCTTCCTGCTGACCGCCGGAGCCGACCGTCGGGCGGCGCTGCGGGTCAGCGGGCATGTGCAGCGCCGCTGGGGGGCGTTCAGCCGGGACGGGATACCGGGCGACGACTGGCCGGCCTACACCGAGGCCGACCGCGCCGTGATGGTCTTCAATCGCAACACCCGGGTGGAGTTCGACCCGGCCCCCGAACGCCGGATGGCCTGGGAGGGCTTCACCCTGACCGGCTAGCGCGGATCAGTCCCGGACTACCCGGGTTCCGCCGGCGAATTCGTCGTGCTTGCCCTGCTTGGTCGGGCTGCCGCTGATCGTCACCGCGATCACCACATAGGCCACGAAGGCCAGCAGTCCGCCCAGGTAGGGGATCACCGCCAGGACGGTGAACGCGTTGCGCTTGGCCGACTCGGCTGCCGTCGGCTTGGAAACACCGTCGGGCCCGCGCACCGCCAGACCGAGCAACCGCTTGGCCGGCGTCGCGCCCGAAGTGACCTCGAACAACACGAAGTAGCCGTAGGTCAGTACGCCGGAGAACAGGCCGGTGACCAGGAACGGGTAGTCATCGGAGAACACGAACCACGACAGAAGGACCGCAACGAAGCCGACCAGTAGGCCGTCGAGCAGTCGGGCCCCGAATCGCCTGCCCAGGCCGCCTGGCTTCTGGCCCCACGCCGGTTGCTGTCCCCATGGGGGCTGTTGCCCCCAGCCCGGGGCCGGCGGATAACCGCCGGGCTGGCCGTAACCCGGGCCGTAACCCTGGCCGTAGCCGGGCCGGTTCGGGTCGAAATCGCCGGTTGACATCAGCTTCGCTCCTGACCACGTTGGGTGCTCGCCAATGTACCGTGACGAACGAAGGCCGGATCGGATTCTGCGGACGGCGAAAAGGGTGTCCGATGTACCAGATCGCGGTGGGGCTCATCGTTGCTCTGCACCTGGCATTCGTCGGCTACGTCGTGGTCGGCGGCTTCTTGGCGTTGCGGTGGCCGCGCACCATCTGGCTGCACATCCCGGCGGTGACGTGGGCCGTTCTGATCGTCGTAGCCGGGCTCGACTGCCCGCTGACCTGGCTGGAGCGCCGGGCCCGCGCCGCCGCCGGGATGGCCCCGCTGCCACCGGACGGATTCATCGCCCACTATCTGACCGGCGTCGTCTACCCGGCCGCCTGGGCCACCGCAGTCGAGGTTGCGGTGGTTGCAGTGGTTGCCGGCTCCTGGTGGCTGTGCGGACGAGAAGCCTTGCGACATCGGCGATACGGTGGAAGACATGCGAGCGCTGCTCATCGTCGACATGCAGAACGACTTCTGTGAGGGGGGCGCACTGCCGGTGACCGGAGCCGGCGCACTCGCCCACGCCATCTCTCGTTACCTGGACAGTGAGGCGGGCCGCGGCCGCTACCAGCACGTGGTGGCGACCCAGGATCACCACATCGACCCCGGCAGCCATTTCGCCGACCCGCCGGACTTCCGGACCTCGTGGCCACCGCATTGCATCGCGGGCACCGCCGGCGCGGATTTTCACCCCGCCCTGTGCACCGACCGTATCGAAGCGGTGTTCAAGAAGGGCGCCTACAGCGCGGGATACAGCGGGTTCGACGGCGCCGACGACAATGACGTCGGGTTGGGTGACTGGCTGCAGCGGCAAGGCGTGGACAGCGTCGACGTGGTCGGGGTGGCCACCGACTATTGCGTGCGCGCCACCGCCGAGGACGCGGTCCGTGCCGGGTTCGCCACCACGGTGCTACCACGCCTGATCGCGGGGGTGGATCCGGAGACCACAGCCGCGGCGCTGACGGCGTTGCGGGCTGACGGCGTCGAACTGATGGAGGTCGATCAATGACGGATGCCGCGACATCGGCTCTGCTGGCGACGGTCGAGCGGTCACCGGCCGCGGCCGCCGCCCACGACCGGGCCGGTTGGGTGGGCCTGTTCGCGCCCGACGGCCGAGTCGAGGATCCGGTGGGCTCCCGCCCGCACGTCGGGCCCGAGCAGATCGGCCGGTTCTACGACACGTTCATCGGCCCGCGCGACATCACCTTCCACCGTGATCTCGACATCGTGCGCGACACCACCGTGGTCCGGGACCTGCTGCTTGAGGTCGCCATGGGATCGGCGGTGACGATGCACATTCCGGCGATCTTGCGCTATGACCTTCGGGAGTCCGCCGGTCAGTGGCAGCTGCTCCGATTGCGTGCCTACTGGGAGCTCCCGGCGATGATGCGAAAGTTCCTCGGCAACGGTGTTTCGGCGATGCCCGCCGGCCTCGGACTGGCGCGAGCGTTGCTGGGCAATCAAGGGCTCGCCGGGACCGCCGGATTCGCATCCGGGTTCCGCCGGCCGGCCGGTCGGGGTAAGAGGCCGGTGCGGACGTTCCTCGCAGCGATCGCCTCGGCGGATTCAGTCGCCGCACAGACGTTGTTATCACCCGGTGCCACAGTGACTTTCGGAGATGACACCAGTGCAGATCTCGCCGAACTCAGCACGCAGCTGGCCGGCGCGCGCCCGGTGAAGGTGCTGGCGGCCGGCAGCACCGTCGCGGTGTCACTCGCGTCGTCGCGACAGCGTGGGGTGCTGTTCGCCGACGTGGCCGGGCGCGACGGGACGATCGCGACAGTCCGGTACTTCCCGGGAGACTGATTCGACGGGTCTGCGGGGGATAAGCTCAGTGGCGTGCCACGCTTTCGCATCGCCGAAGTCGCCGAGTTGCTCGGAGTCAGTGACGACACCGTGCGGCGGTGGATCGATTCAGACCGGCTGTCCGCGACGACCGGCAACGGGCCGCGCATGGTCGACGGGGCCGAGTTGGCCCGGTTCGCCCAGGAGCGTGCCTCGGTCGAACCGGTGTCGCGGAATCCGGTGGTGGGTCAATCCGCCCGCAACCGGCTGGTCGGGCTGGTCACCGCGGTCACTCGCGACACAGTGATGGCCCAGGTTGACATCCAGGCCGGCCCGTTCCGGCTGGTGTCCCTGGTCAGCCGTGAGGCCGCCGAGGAGCTGGGGCTGCAGCCCGGCAGCTTGGTAGTCGCCTCGGTGAAGGCCACCAACGTCGTCGTCGAGCTGCCACGCCGGGCCGGCTCTGCCGGCCACACCGATCCCGCAGCGGAATTCGGCTGAGTCTCCGGCCGACGGGACCGCGGTGGAGAACCCGCCCGGCTGGTTCACCACCGTCACGGTTCACACCGTCCTGGACCAGCTGCGCCAACGTGCCCGGCTCGGCGAGCAGTCGCTGTCGGCGACAGCCGGCTTGGACAACGATCCAGCGGTAGGGAGAACACCCCGACATCGGATCAAGCCGCTCCGGTTCTGTTTGGATGGAACCACAGCAACGGCAACGAGGGGGGACGTCCCATGCCAGAGGAAGCGCAGGCCGACGAGGCGACGCCGAAGGCGGTGACAGCGCGCGGGATCTCGATGACCGGACCGTGGGGCCCGGTATTCGGCCCGCTTGACCTGGACATCAACGCCGGCGGGGTCACCGTGCTGGTCGGCCCACCAGGCTCGGGGCGCACCGCCTTGCTCATGAACCTGGCGGGCCGGATGAAGCCGTCCACGGGAACGGTCACGGTGTTGGGGCACAGCAAGGCCCGAGACATCTTCGGGGTGTCCGCACTGGCCGGCGTCGAGCAACTCGACACGATCTACGAGTCGGTGACCGTCCGGGATCTGATCACCGAGCAGGTCCGCTGGGACGCACCCTGGTATCGGCTGGTTCGCCGCGCCGGCGAAGCCGAGCGGGACACGGTGTGCCGGCCTGTCTTCGGTGATCTGCCGCTGCCGCAACTGGACGAGTTCGTCGAGCAGCTCGACGAGCTGACCGGACTGCTGCTGCGCATCGCACTGGCCAACACCGCACGGCCGGCGCTGCTGGTGGTGGGCAGCGTCGACGAGGTCACCAACAATGCGGAGCGCGAGACCCTGATCGGCCGGCTGGTGGAACTGGGTAAGGAACAGACCGTGATCACCGCGTCGGCCAACGAGATCGCCGAAGGTTCGGGTGTGGCGGCACAGATTCACGTCGAGCATCTGCGGCGCCCCGAACTCACCCACGCTGCGCAGGGCCGCCACAAGAAGGGGGACGACTGATCATGCTCGCCGGAATGTCGCTGGGCACCGACCTCAAACGCTATTCACGCGGGACCATGCCGCGGTTGGCGCTGATCACCATCATCGTGCTGCCACTGCTGTACGGCGCGATGTACCTGTGGGCGTTCTGGAACCCGTTCGCCGCCATCGACAAGATCCCGGTGGCGCTGGTCAACGAGGACACCGGCGCCACGGTGTCGGGCAACCCATTGCACGCCGGTGACGAGGTCACCCGTGCGCTGGTCGACTCCGGCCAGCTTGACCTGCACCAGGTGTCGGCAGGCGAAGCCTCCGCCGGGGTCTCCGACGGAACCTATTACTTCTCGATCACGCTTCCCGCCGACTTCAGCGCCGCGGTGGTGTCGCCGGCGGGCCCGCACCCGCAGAAGGCGCAGATCCAATTCCGGTTCAACGACGCCAACAACTATCTGGCGTCGGTGATGGGGCAGAACGCGGCCCGCGAGGTGCTCAACGAGGTCAGCTCCAAGGTCGGCCAGCAGGTGATCGGTACGGCTCTGACCCAGGTCACCGACGAGGTCAAGAAGGCCGCCGACGGCGCCGAGCAGCTCTCGGACGGCTCGAAGACGTTGGCGGACAACCTCGGTACCGCACGCGACGGTTCTGCGGCACTCGCCGACGGCAGCCAGAAGCTGTCGGCCGGCATTCAGCGGGCCACCGACCCGTTGCTGAAGATGATCGACGACCTCGGCACCATGGGATTGGACCCGAATGCCGCCGGAGCCGCTGCCGGCGAACTCAGCGGCAATGTCAAGACGGTGTCGGACCGCCTGGCCGCGCTCAACGTCAACTACCAGCAGGCCTCCGGGATCGTGAATCAGGTGGTGGACGCGTTGCGCGGCAACCCCGATCCGGGGGTGCGGGCGCTCGGAGACACGCTGGCCGGCGCTCAGCGGCTCCTGGACGTCAAGGGGCTGGACCCGGCCACCGATGAAGGACTGACCAAGCTGCGCAACAATTCCCAACGGCTACAGGATGATCTGGGCGATCCGAACAGTGGGCTGCGCACGTTCATGACGCACGCGATGGACGGTGGCCTCAAGTCCGATCTGGTCACACTGCGCAACGGTGCGTCCGACCTCGACGCGGGCGCGCACAAGCTCAGCGACGGCCTGGTCCAATTGGCCGACGGCAGCAATCAACTCAAAGACGGTGCCGAGCAATTGGCGACCGGCCTGGGCTCGGCTGATCAACGCGCGTCGACCATCACCGACCAGCAGCGGGTCGAGGTGTCGTCGATCCTGGCCAGCCCGGTCGGAGTCGATATGGACTTCACCCACCATGCCGCCACATTCGGTACCGGGTTCGCCCCCTTCTTCCTGCCGCTGGCATTGTTCATCGGTTCGCTGATCGTGTGGATGCTGTTGACGCCGTTACAGACTCGCGCCATCGTCAACGGTCTCGGCGCGCTGCGGGTGGTACTCGCCTCCTACTGGCCGGCGCTGCTGCTCGGGATCTGCCAGGTGGTCCTGATGTATGCGGTGGTGCATTTCGGGGTCGGTTTGGAGGCCAGATACGCCGCGGGCATGGTGGCGTTCCTGGCGTTGATCGCCGCGTCGTTCCTGGCCATGATCCAGGCGTTCAACGCCGTGCTGGGCGTCGCGGTCGGCCGGGTGTTCACCCTGGCCTTCCTGATGTTCCAGCTGGTGTCCTCCGGTGGCGTGTATCCGGTGGAGACGACGGCCAAACCGTTCCAGATCCTGCATCCGTATGACCCGATGACCTACGCGGTCAACGGTTTACGCCAACTGACCGTCGGCGGCATCGACGCCAGGATGTGGACATCGGTGGCGGTGCTGGCCGGCATCCTGGTCGTGTCACTGGCCGCCAGTAGCTGGGCCGCGCGCCGAGATCGCCAGTTCACCCTCGAACGCCTATACCCCCCGATCGAAGTGTGACGGGAGCGCCAGTGCAGCCCATCGCCGGCGGAAGACCGTTGCAGCGACGCACGGTGTTGCGCGGCGCCGCAGCATTGTCTACGGCGGCACTGGTGCCCTGGCCCGCGGCGTGCGGGGCCGAGGACGACGCCCTGACGTTCTTCTTCGCGGCCAACCCCGAAGAAGCTGACGCCCGGATGCGCATCGTTACGGCGTTCGAGCGCGAGCATCCCGCCATTCGGGTGCGCACCGTGCTGGCCGGGGGCGACCCCACCCAGCAGATGTCGACGTTCTGTGCCGGCGGAAAGTGCCCGGATGTGTTGATGGCCTGGGAGTTCAACTACGCCGGGCTGGCCGACCGTGGCGTGCTGCTCGATCTGAACACCCTGCTGGCTCGCGACCGGGAATTCTCGTCGGCGCTGCATGCTGACAGCATCCCGGCGCTGTATGAGACCTTCGGGTTCAACGGGGGCCAGTACGCGTTCCCGGAGCAGTGGTCGGGGGCCTTCCTGTTCTACAACCCGAGGATCTTCGCTGAGGCCGGGGTTCCACCGCCGCCGGGACGCTGGGATGCGCCCTGGACGTTCGAGCAATTCCTCGACACCGCAACCGCGCTCACCCGGAGGTCCACCTCGGGGCGGGTCACCCAGTGGGGTTTCGTCGACACCTGGTCGCCGCCGTACAGTGCGGCGCTGTTCGGCATGAACAACGGCACGCCGTGGGCGGTCCCTCGTTTCAATCCCACCCATCTCAACTTCGACGACGACGCCTTCCTGGCCGGAATTCAGTTCTACGCGGACCTTTCCAATGTGCACAAGGTCGCCCCCGCCGCATCGGATACCCAATCGATCTCCACCATGGGTTTGTTCGCCTCGGGTAACGCGGCGATGGCACTCGGCGGTCATTGGCGTTATCAAACCTTCGCTCAGGCTGAGGGTCTGGATTTCGACGTGGCGATCCTGCCGACCGGCCCGAGCGCGGCTGCCAAGGGTGTGGCGGCGCGCTCCGCCATCGGCAGTACCGGACTGGCGATCGCCGCCGACAGTCGCCGCAAGGACCAGGCGTGGGAGTTCGTCAAGTTCGCCGCGGGCCCGGTGGGGCAGGCGCTGATCGGGGAGAGCGGACTGTTCGTGCCGGTACTGAAGTCCGCGATCGCGGCACCCGGTTTCACCGCTGCACACGCCGGGATCACCAACCTCGCCGTCCTGACCGGTGGCCCTTCGCATTCCGAGGGACTGCCGATCTCCCCGGACTGGCAGAAGGTTCACGCGTTGATGGACCGCGCCATCGGTCCGGTGCTGCGCGGGAAACGGCCCGCCACGAGTCTGAAGACCGGACTCACGCCGCAGATCGACGAAGTGCTGGCGACCACATGAACCGCACCCGCAGACGAGCCCGCGCCGGTCGGTGGTTCATCGCTCCGAATCTGGCGGCGGTGGCGGTGTTCATGGCGTTCCCGCTGGCCTTCTCGCTCTACATGAGCGTGCAGCGGTGGGACCTGTTCACCCCGCCGGCGTTCGTCGGATTGACGAACTTTCGCGACCTGTTCACCAATGACCCGCTGTTTCTCATCGCGGTCCGCAACACCACGGTGTTCACCATCGGCACGGTCGTCCCGACGGTGTTGATCAGCATTGCGGTCGCCGGGCTGCTGAACCGGAAGATCAAGGGCATCGGGCTGTTTCGGGGAATCGCGTTCCTGCCACTGGCGGTGTCCTCCGTGGTGATCGCGGTGGTGTGGCAGTTCGTCTTCAACACCGACAGCGGTTTGCTCAACATCATGCTGGGCTGGTTCGGGATCTCGCCGGTGCCGTGGCTGACCGAACCGCACTGGGCGATGGTGTCGCTGTGCCTGGTCAGTGTCTGGAAGAGCGTGCCGTTCGCGACGGTGATTCTGTTGGCCGCCATGCAGGGCGTGCCGGAGACGCTGTACGAGGCGGCCCGGATCGACGGTGCCGGAGAGGTCCGGCGGTTCCTGTCGATCACGGTCCCGATGGTCCGGGGCGCCCTGTGGTTCGTGGTGGTGATCTCGGTCATCAACGCGTTCCAGGCATTTGATCTGGTCTATGTCCTCACCGGCAGCAACGGCGGACCGGAGACCGGGACGTATGTGCTGGCCATCATGCTGTTCCAGCAGGCGTTCGCGTTTCTGGACTTCGGGTACGCGGCCGCGTTGGCGTGGGTGATGTTCGCCGTACTGCTGGTGCTGACCATCATTCAGTTGCGGCTGTCGCGGCGAGACGCGGTCGACCAATGACATCCCGCGGGTCCGGCCCGACGTCGCGACACCACGTCGCCGGACATCTCGCCGCGTACGCCGGTCTGGCCGGTATCGCTGCCTGTGCACTGTTCCCGATCCTGTGGGCGCTGTCGGGATCGTTGAAACGCCAGGCCGAGATCAGCCAGCCGATATTATTGCCGGCCCATCCGCAGTGGTCGAACTACGTCGAGGTGTTCGCCCGAATGCCGTTCTGGCGGATGTTCTTCAACACCGTCCTCTATGCCGGCGCCGTGACGGCCGGGCAGGTCTTCTTCTGCTCACTGGCCGGTTACGCGTTCGCCCGGTTGCCGTTCACCGGACGCGACACGCTGTTCGTGCTCTACCTGGCCACCTTGATGGTGCCGCTCACGGTGACGGTGATTCCGCAGTTCATCTTGATGCGGGTGTTCGGGTGGACCGACACCATGTGGGCGATGATCATTCCGGGGCTGTTCGGCAGCGCGTTCGGCACCTATCTGATGCGGCAGTTCTTCGCGACGCTGCCGGTTGACTTGGAGGAGGCCGCCATTCTGGACGGGTGTTCGCCGTGGCAGGTCTACTGGCGGATCCTGTTGCCGCACGCCAAGCCGGCAGTCATGGTGCTGGCGGTGCTGACCTGGATCAACGTCTGGAACGACTTCTTGTGGCCGTTGTTGATGATCCAGCGCAAGGGCATCGCCACCCTTACCCTCGGACTGGTGTGGATGCAGGGGGAGTACGTCGCCGAATGGCCGGTGCTGATGGCAGCTTCCATGCTGATGCTGGCGCCGCTGATCGTGATCTACGCCGTCGCGCAACGCGCCTTCGTCAGTGGGATCGCGGTCACCGGATTCGGTGGACGGTAGGGGACCGCGATGGCATCAGTGACCTTCGACTCGGTGACCCGGCGCTACCCGGGCGCCGAACGGCCGGCCCTGGACGCACTGGATCTGTCCGTCGACGACGGCGAGTTCATGGTGCTGGTCGGACCATCCGGCTGCGGTAAGACGACGACGCTACGGATGCTGGCCGGCCTGGAACCCGTTGATGCAGGCCGCATCTACATCGGCAGCGATGATGTCACCGAGACCGATCCCGGTCATCGCGACATCGCGATGGTGTTCCAGAACTATGCGCTGTACCCGCACATGACGGTGGCGCAGAACTTGGGTTTCGCGCTCAAGGTCGCCAAAACACCGAAAGCCGATATCCGCACCCGGGTGGTGCAGGCAGCTCGGCTGCTGGGGCTGGAGGCGCACCTGGACCGTAAACCCAAGGATCTCTCCGGTGGTGAACGACAACGGGTCGCGATGGGCCGGGCGATCGTGCGTCGCCCGCAGGTGTTCTTGATGGATGAGCCGCTGTCGAACCTGGACGCCATGCTGCGGGTGCAGACCCGCAATCAGGTCGCCGAACTGCAACGCCGGCTGGAGATCACGACCGTCTACGTCACCCACGATCAGGTCGAGGCGATGACGATGGGCGATCGGGTGGCGGTGTTGTGCGACGGTGTGCTGCAACAGTGCGCCACCCCACGCGAGCTGTATCGCAGGCCGGCCAACGTGTTCGTGGCCGGGTTCATCGGGTCGCCGGCAATGAACCTGTTCACCCTGCCGGTCGTGGACGGCGCGGTGTCATTGGGCGGTCATGCCCTGGCGCTGCCGCGCGAGATTGCCTCCAGCAGAGATGAATTGGCGATGGGGGTGCGCCCCGAGCATCTGGTGCTCGATGACGACGGCTTCGCGTTCGATGTGGATTTCGTCGAGGAACTCGGCGCCGACACCTACCTGTATGGCGGGATCACCGAATCCGAAGGCGGCGCCCGCCGGCCTGTCACCGCCCGGGTGGCCGGCGACAACTCCGTGCGGCGCGGTGACCAAGTGCGTCTGCGCCCCGACCCCGAACACGTGCACTTCTTCGGTGCGGACGGCGTGCGGCTCGGCTAGGGCTGCCGTCGGACGCTGCGGATCTTGGCTACGAGATGTCGGCTGGATAGATCGCACCGCATACCGGAATCAGGTTCGGCGTGCGGCCTCTTGGGCGAGCCGAGCGCGGGAGGACAGGTCGAGCTTGGCGTAGATATTTCTCAGGTGCGCCTCCGCGGTTCGTATCGAGATGTATAGCCGTGCAGCGATGTCCTTGTTACGCAATCCCTCACCGACGAGCTGGGCGATATTGCGCTCAGTCGTGGTGAGCGAAGCCCAACCAGTGGGCGGGCGTTTACGTTCGTGCGGCCGAGCGATGCCTTCGCGCGCCTGATTGACCGCCTCGGCCGTTGACAACGCCGCACCTGCGGCCCACGACTCCTCGAAGTCGTCACGCGGCAGGGCATCACGCACGATATCGAGGGCGGCGGTGTGGTCGGCGTCGTAGATCTTGAACCGGACCACACCGGTGCGATCTCGCATCGCCGCGGCGCAGCCGAACAGCCTCACGGCATGCCGGTGCTCGCCGGAATCGACGGCCAGTACTGCCAGACACTCGATGATGTCCGGCGCCAACAGGTATGCCCCGGTTTCGGCGACCAGTGCCAGCGCGTCGGCGGCGTCGTGTTCGGCCTGCCGCACCACGCCTTCGGCAATCGCCACCCGAACCCGGGTGGCCAGCATGGATATCCGGTGCACCCCCGGTGCCACCGGGCACCTTTCGTCGGCCCACCGTCGCGCGCCGGTCGCATTGCCGGACGCCAATGCCACCATGCCTGCAGGATCCGGGCTGATCGACAACACCTCAGGCACTGCGCATGCATCGCGCGCCGCATCGAGCGCACCGACCGCGCCCGGCACATCGCCGGCAGCCAACAACACCAGAGCCGACCTGCCTAGGGTGAGGCTCAGTTGCAGCACGCCGAAATCGGCGGCGGCGGCAATACTCGCGTCTGCCGTGGCGCGCGCACCGTCGATGTCGCCCTGGTATGCGAGGGCCACGCCCAGTAGCGACAGGCTCTGCACCCTCAGTAGGGGATCGTGGCCGGCCCGGGTTTCCGCTGCGACGTCGCCGAACTGTGCGACGGCGCCGGCCAGGTCGGCGCCCAGAAGCTGGGTCACCCCCAGCAGCCAGCGACAGAACAGTGGTAGCCCCTCGCCGGCGACGGCATCGGAGAGGCTGCGCCATTGTTCGGCGACCTTGCGCAGCGCGGCCAGATCACCGGCGAGCAGCGTGGAGTAGACCTGCATGCCGAGCAGTTGGCCGAATCTGTCGTCGTCGCACAGTGCACCGATGAGCTCGATCGCTTCTCGGACATACGACAGGGCGGCCTGGGGGTCGGGGAGGAAGGCGAAGCCGGAGCCGGTCAGTGCTCGTGCCAGTAGCGCGGGGTCATCGAGGGCGCGTGCGATCGCCACCGCCTGCTGGGCTTGGTCGGGGTGGGAGTAGATGCCGTTCAACGCCTCCAGGCTCACCTTGTCGGCGAGCGCGCGCGCATGGGTGGCGGGTGCCAGCGTGGCGGTACCGCTCGAGGCGTCGGCCAGCACCAGGTTGAACCAGGCCAACCCCTCGGCCGCGCAGCCTCGAAACCACAGCTGTTGCAGCCCCGAAGCGAGTTGGGCGGCCAGTTCGGTATCGCCGCGTCGGCGACTGAACGTGAACGCGGCCCGAAAGTTGTCCAGCTCGATCTCCGCTTTTTTGGTGCGCCACCGAGGGCCGGTCCAAACCTCGGTGGTGACCAGGGCGTTGTAGTAGTCGCGGTGGCGGCCGCGTAGCGCGTCGGACTGGCCGGATTGGTCGAGCTTCTCCGCGGCGTACTGGCGGATGGTCTCCAGCATTGTGTAGCGCGTGGTGTCGCCGGCGTGCTCGACCATCACCAGCGACTTGTCCACTAACTGGGTGAGGTCATCGATGATCCGGTGGGGCGGCGCGTCGGGTTCCCCGGCGACGACGCGGGCCGCATCGAAGTCGAATCCACCGGCGAACACCGCCAGCCGGCGGAAGACCACCTGTTGGGGCTCGCTCAACAAAGCGTGCGACCAGTCCACCGACGCGCGCAACGTCTGCTGGTGTGCCGCCGCGGTGCGCGCACCACCGTTCAACAGCCCGAACCGCTCATCCAAACCGTTGCTGATCTCACTCAGCGACAACACCCGGACCCGCGTCGCGGCCAGCTCGATCGCCAGTGGCAGCCCGTCCAGGCGCTGGCAGATCTGCGCCACCGCGGCACTGTTATCGCCGGTGACGGCGAAATCGGGTCGGACCAGCCGGGCCCGCGCTGCGAACAACTCCACCGCCTCGACGGCCGGCGACAGCGGCGGAGCCCGCCAGGTCAGCTCGCCGGCCACCCCGATCGGTTCGCGGCTGGTGGCGATGATCCGCAACCCCGGGCAGCCGCTGAGCAGCGCGGTGATCAGCGACGCACAGGCATCGCGCAGATGCTCACAGTTGTCCAGCACCATCAGCAGCCGATCGTCTCCGACGAACCGGATCACAGCCTCGGTCGCCGACCGGCCGGGCTGATCGAGCAGACCCAACGCCCGCGCCGCGGCCACCGCCACCAGGTTTGGGTCGCTGATCGGGACCAGATCCACCCACCACACCCCGGCGGGGAACCCGCTGGCAGCCTCACCGGCCAGCGCCAGCGCCAACCGGGTCTTGCCCACCCCGCCGGCGCCGACCATCGTCACCAGTCGGTGCTCCCCGACGAGGCGGCGCAAGTCAGCCAGCTCGGCATCGCGGCCCACGAAACTTGTCAGCTGCGCCGGGAGGTGTGCGGTGAGGGTTGCGTCGCAGTTTCGGAGCGGCGGGAAATCGTTGACCAGGTCGTGATGGCACAGCTGCGCCACCCGTTGCGGGTGACCGGTACCGCGCAGCAGATAGCAGCCCAGATCCGTCAGCCAGGTGTCTGCGGGCAGGCAATAGGCGACCGATTGTCCGGCATCGCTGGACAACAACGTTTGACCACTGTTGGCCGCATCGCACAACTGATGGGCCCGGTCGATAACCGGATTCGGGTAGCTGCCGTGGTGGGCGGCCGGCACCGTACCGGTGTGCAGCGCGACCCGCGGCCTGATCGGCGCCAACGGTGCTCGCTGCAGCGCTATCGCGCACGCCACCGCGTCATCGGTACGCGCGAACCCGACCACGGATCTGCTCATGTCCTGGTGCCCTTGGCCGGCCAGCCGCATACCACCGTGGGTGTCGATCAGCTCGGTCAGCGTGTGCTGCAGCCGCGCTATCGCGGCCGCCCGCTGCGCGGGCTCGACGTCCGGTAGCCACGTCGGGTCTCCGGCGTCGCACACCAGCAACGTCATCGTCCCGATCGGCTGCACGCCGGATACCTTCGGGCTCATCGGTGGGGTACGCCGCGCCCACGGGCCGCTACCATTCGCGCCGGCCAACCGTCGAACACCACCACCCCCGGACGTCGTCGGGAATCGCCGCGCATGTCCGTAGATCCGCCGATTCGTTTCTTACGGATGCGTGATTGCCTGCCTAGATTAGTTCCGCGACGTGCCACCCGTCTACAAATCGAGCATCATAATGCTGTTTATGTGCCGACCTGCGTAAACGGGTGGCGGTGAGGCCAGGATCCCAACCCGCGCAAGCGGGTGTTGCCGAGTGCCGTTAAAACACCTTCGGCGGCAACGGCTAAAACGCCGACACGGTGGTACCGCGGCTTAGCCAGGGTGAGACCGTGGCGCCACCGCCGGATAGTGGCTTACCCGGCGCCGCCGGCGCCGCCGGCTAAGCCGACACCACCGCCGCCGCCGCCCCCACCACCACCCCAGTTGCTGCTGTTGCCGCCCGCGCCGCCGCCGGCGGCGCTGCCGCTGCCGCCGCCGCTCCCGTTATCGCCGATCGCGGTTCCGCCGCCGCCGCCGCCGGCGCCGCTGGTGCTGGTGGCGCCGCTGCTGCCGCCGCTACCACCGTCGCCCATACCATTGGTGGCGCCGCCGCCGCCGCCGTTGCCGCCCTGGGGGCTGCCGCCGCCGCCACCGCCGCCGCCACCGACGCCGGAGGTGTTGTTGCCGCCGGGCTGGCCGTCGGTGCCGGTGCCGCTGCCGCCGCTGCCGCCGTCACCGAGGCCGCCGTGACCGCTGCCGCCGGTGCCGGCCACACTGCCGCCGCCGCCCCCGCCGCCACCAGCGCCGCCGCCACCGCCACCGCCGACGGCGCCGACGGCGATCCCACCCGTGCCGCCGGGCCCGTTGTTGCCGTTGCCGCCGCCGTTGCCGCCGTTGCCGCCGTTGCCGCCGGTTAGGCCGCCGCCACCGCCAGCACCGCCGCCGCCACCACCGTCGGCGCTGCCACTGCCACCGGCGCCGCCGCCACCGCCGTTACCGGCGCCGCCGCCAGCACCACCGCCGCCGCCACCGCCACCGGCGGCGCCGCTACTGGAGACCCCGTTGCCGCCGTTGCCGCCGGCGCCGCCGGTGGTGAGCGACGTTGGGACGGTGCCGGTTTGGCCGGAGCCGCCGGCGGTGCCGCCGCTGCCGCCGCTGCCGGCCAGCCCGCCGGCGCCGCCGCCGCCCTGGTCGCTGCCGCCGTTGCCGCCGTTGCCGCCGTTGCCGCCGGTACTGCCCGCGGAGCTGTCGCTGTTGGCGCCGTCGCCACCGGCGCCGCCGTTGCCTTCGATGCCGCCATCACCGCCGGCACCGCCGTCACCGTTGACCCCGGCGGTGCCGTTGCTGGCCGCACCACCGTTGCCGCCGGCACCACCGTCACCACCGGTGCCGCCGCTGCCGCCGTTGCCGCCGTTGCCGCCGGTGGCCCCAGCGGTGGTGCCGGTAGCGGCGTCATAGCCGGCACCGCCGACACCGCCGACCCCGCCGTCCCCACCGAAGCCGCCCGCGCCACCGTTGCCGCCGTTACCCGAGACCGAACCACCCGTACCACCGTTTCCGCCCGCACCGCCCTTGCCGCCGGTTTCGCCGTGGCCACCGTTGCCGGCAGTGGAATTGGGTGAATCACCCGCCGTGCCGGTGGTGCCGGCGCCACCGGCAGCGCCACCGCCGCCGGCACCCCCGTTGCCGCCGTTGCCATTAGCGCCGGCGGCACCGCCGTTGCCGCCGTTGCCGCCGTTGGCGCCGGGTGCGGCGTTGGGGTTGGCGGCCGGGTTGTAGCCCGCCCCACCATCGCCACCGTTGCTGACACCAGCCCCGGCCTTCCCGTTGTCGCCGGCCACCGGGACAGCACCACCTGCGCTGCCCGAGCCGGCCTTACCGCCGAGACCACCGGCACCGAGTTTGCCGCCGTCGCCACCGTTGCCGCCATTCGGGTTTGCGGCGGTGCCGGTAGCACCGGCGCCGCCACTGCCCGGGGCTGAACCGTTACCGCCGGCACCACCGCTGCCGCCGACACCGTGGGTGGCGTTACCACCAGCCCCGCCGTTGCCGCCGGCCCCGCCGTTATCGCCGTTACCGCCGTTACCGTTACCGCCGTCGGCGAAGGTCCCCGCCGCACCGGTTGCCCCCGCCGCACCGTTGCCGCCGAGGCCGCCCTTGCCGCCGTCGCCGTAGGTGCCGGCCGCGCCACCATTGCCGCCGTTGCCACCGGTCCCGCCAGGGGCCGTCGCGTTGAAACCATCGCCACCGTTGCCGCCGGATCCGCCGGTGGTGTTCACCGCACCGGCGGTGCCGGCCGCACCGGCTTTGCCGAATAACAGCCCGGCTGCGCCAGCGGCACCGGCCTGGCCCGCGATGCCGGGGTTGCCACCGGTGCCTCCGTCACCGCCGTTGATGTTGGTGGCCCCGCCGGCCCCGCCGGCACCGCCGTCACCCGCCGCGCCGCTGTCCCCACCGACTCCACCGGTGCCGCCGTCGCCGAACAGCAACCCGCCCTGGCCACCGGCACCGCCATCGCCACCACGGCCGGCGTTGCCGCCGTCACCACCACTGCTTCCGGCTGTGCCGGTGCCACCGTCGAATCCGGCGCCACCGGCCCCACCGTTGCCGCCTTGACCGCCGTTGCTGAACAACAGCCCGCCCACGCCGCCAACCCCGCCGACCCCGCCGGCGCCTCCGTCGAGATGGGTGGCGGTGCCCGCGGCACCGGCGCCGCCGTTGCCACCGTCACCGCCGTTGCCGAAGAGGAATCCGCCGGCCCCACCGTCGCCACCGGCTCCGCCATTGCCACCGAAGGCGCCTTTACCGCCGTCGGTGCCGTCGCCGCCGTTGCCGAACAGGAACCCCGCATTGCCGCCCACCCCGGGGTCACCGTTGACCGGGGCCGGGTCGGTGTCGGTCGCCGCGGCGCCGGCATTGCCGGTATCGGCGGCCGGCGAGGCCGCGCCGGCATTGCCGCCGTCGCCGATCAGCCAGCCGGCGTTGCCACCGTCACCGCTGTAGCCATACCCGGCCCCGCCGTCGCCGAACAGCAACCCGGCGTTGCCGCCGTCGGGATGGGCCGCGGTACCGGCCGCCCCGTCGCCGATCAGATACTGCCCGGCCAGGGTGTTGATCAGTGTGTCGACCTGTTGGCCGAGGGGGGAGTGGATCCAGTTTTCGATGTCGGTGTGCATTGGGATGTAGATGTCGGTGTTGAACAACGCCTCCCACGACACGGCACCGGCCAACGCCGTCGGGTCGGCGCCGGTGTCACCTGAACCGCCGGCCAGCGAGTCGATCAGATCAACCAGCCAGTCCGCCTCGTCGGCATCCGCGGTCGGTGCGGCGGCCAGCGGTGCCAGCCCGAACGCCAGGAACGCTGCCACCGCGCTCGACGCGCCGGCGATCCGATTCGCCCGACGTGATCCACCCATCTTCGACATCGAAGGACCTCCGCTACACCGACCGGCCACACCACAGGTGCGGAATTGACTTATCGGCGTGAGTATCTGCTCAGATCGATCCGATGCACATCGGTGGCGCTACCTAATATTCACCGCCGAACCGAACCTGAGAACCTAGGTACCCAGGCCGGAAAAGGCACCACGACACGATCGGCGGGCTGGGTGTTCCGACGTGGTCGCCTGCTCTGACCCACCGCCGTTCTAGCGTGCCTTTGGGCGCAGGGTGACCATCAGGTGGTGCAGCATCAGGACGAACGTGATGCACCACGCGGCCAAGGCGATCCAGCTCTGCACCGATCCGATGTAGTAGACGATCGGCAGGTGGTCGGCCTGCCCCAGATAGTGACTGCCCACCCCGTACATCCCCAGCGGGAAGATCACGCTCCACCACGGGGCCTCGTAGCGCAGCGAGATGTGGTGCACGACATGGCGCCACACCCCGGCCGCGATCAGCGGCGGGATCAGCCAGGTGCCGAAGGCCCAGAACAGCACCGACGTTCCGGCGATCAGGCCGCGGGTGGCATTCACCATCGGCGCATCAGCCATCTCGACGATCCGAGCGCCGGCCAGAACGGTGATCGCGCTGGCTCCCATGCCCACCCAGTACTGCGGAATGAGGTCCTCGGGCACCAGCGGGTAAAGCAGCAGACGTAGCGCGACGAACACCCCGGCGGCGCCATACAGGAACACCCCGATCGACCAGGAGCTGACCGCGAGCAGCGCCAAGCTCTGGCGCCAGGACTGCGGCATCTCCACTTCCAGTACGGCGGCCAGTACCGCGATGGACTGGCTGGCCACCACCCAGATGAACCAGGTGCCGTTCGCGCGCCGCACCACCGGCCGCTCGGAGGTGCCCAGCACGGCGGTCCAGGGAATCAGGTAGCCCAGCACCAGCCAGGCCAGGGTGCTGACCACCAAGAGCCCGGCGGCGACGCTGGTGTGCCCGTCGATGACGAGGCGAGCTCCCAGCACGTTGGTGGCCGACACGAACGTGAACAGACCGAATGCGCGACCGGAATCGTAGAGATCAGCCCGGAATGCGTGGGGGAATGCGATGACTCGCACCGCCGACACGGTGACCAGAATCAGGTAGGACACCACGGTCACCCACAGCAGCAACACCGACAGCTGGTAGGCCTGCTGGTGGTACATGGCCATCGACACCATCCCGCTGGCCATGACCAACGCGAAGTAGCCCGGGTTGAGAGTCCGGACGGCTTCGCGGGTTCCGGTAGCCGGCACCGTCGTTGTTGCGCCCACCAGGTCTTGACCCCTCTCCGTCGCCTACCGAAGGTCTCGGTATACCACCGGGTCGATTGCGGCGATGGCGGGTTGGACTCAATCAACACCGATCTTTACGCCAACGGCCAACGGAGCAGAAGCAGCGATCAGCCGTGTTCTTTGGCCAGCACGTCCAGGGCCAGCGTGGAGTGCGCGTAGGCGCCGCCGGCCCGCATCTCGGCAGCCACCCAGATCGCTTCCATGATCTCGGCGTCGGTGGCGCCCTTGCGGTGTGCCAGCTTGGTGTGACCCTGAATGCAGTACGGGCATTGGGTCACGTGGGCGACCGCGACGGCAATCAGTTGTTTGGTCTTCTCCGGCAGCGCGCCGTCGGCGAACACGGCCTTGGAGAACGCCTCGAAGGCGTCATGGGTGTGCGGGGTCAACTCCTTGCGGCGGTTGTAGATCTGCTCGGTGGCCGGGGGATAGAGGCCATCGGTCATGGCCGTCTCCTTCGCGAGTCGTGTTGGCGGATAGGAAGATCGGGTTAGTCGAGCAGTTGCCGCAGCACGTACTGCATGATTCCGCCGTTGCGGTAGTAGTCGGCTTCTCCGGGGGTGTCGATGCGCACCTTGGCGTCGAACTCGATTCCACCCGCCTTGACGTGGACCGTGTCGGGGATGGTGTCGCCAAGTGCGGTCACGCCGGTGATCTCGAAGGTCTCCTCACCGGTCAGGCCCAGCGAGTCGGCGTCGGCGCCGTCGGGGAACTGTAACGGCAGCACCCCCATTCCGATCAGGTTGGAGCGGTGAATGCGCTCGTAGGACACCGCGAGAACGGCCCGCACCCCCAGCAGCACGGTGCCCTTGGCGGCCCAGTCCCGGGACGAGCCCGAGCCATACTCTTTACCGGCCAGGATCACCAACGGGGTGCCGGCGGCCAGATAGTTCACCGACGCGTCGTAGATGGTGGTCACCGGGCCGTCGGCCTGGGTGAAGTCGCGGGTGAAACCGCCCTCGGTGCCGGGCGCCAATTCGTTGCGCAACCGGATGTTGGCGAAGGTACCGCGGATCATCACCTCGTGGTTGCCGCGCCGCGAACCATAGGAGTTGAAGTCCTTGCGTTCGATTCCGTGCGACGACAAGTATTTTCCCGCGGGCGAGTCATACCGGATCGAGCCGGCCGGGCTGATGTGGTCGGTGGTGACCGAATCGCCCAGTTTGGCCAGCACCCGGGCGCCGGTGATGTCGGTGAGTGGTTGCGGCTCGCGGGTCATCCCGTCGAAGTACGGGGGTTGGCGCACGTAGGTGGAATCGGGGTCCCAGGCGAAGGTGTCGGTGTCCGGGACCGCCAGGGAACGCCAGCGCTGGTCACCGGTGAAGACATCGGCGTAGCTGGCGGTGAACATCTCCGCCTGCAGGTTGTCGTCGACGACTGCGGCGATCTCAGCCGTGGTGGGCCACAGGTCGCGCAGGTACACCGGTTGGCCGTCGGTGCCGGTGCCGATCGGATCGGTCAGCAGGTTGACGCGCAGGGTGCCGGCCAGCGCGTAGGCGACCACCAGCGGTGGCGAGGCCAGAAAGTTCATCCTCGTCTCGGGATGAATGCGGCCCTCGAAGTTGCGGTTGCCCGAGAGCACCGCGCACACCGTCAGGTCGTTGTCGACGACGGCTTTGCTCACCTCGGGAATCAGCGGACCGGAGTTGCCGATACAGGTGGTGCAGCCGTAGCCGACCAGGTTGAATCCCAACTTATCCAGGTACGGGGTCAGCCCGGCACGGTCGTAGTAGTCGGTGACGACCCGCGACCCTGGCGCCAGGGTGGTCTTCACCCACGGCTTACGGGACAGGCCCTTCTCGACCGCCTTCTTCGCCAGTAGTGCGGCGCCGACCATCACCGACGGATTGGAGGTGTTGGTGCAGGAGGTGATGGCGGCAATCACCACGTCGCCGTGGTCGACGTCGGCGCGGGTGCCATCGGCCAGTTCGACGGCGGTGGTCGCGCTCGGCCACGGGAGCTTGTCGCCGCCGTGCCACGGCTCCCGGGGCTTGCCGTCCGGGTGGCTTTCACCGAAGGCGATCGGGTCGCTGGCCGGAAATGAGTCCGCGGACGCCTTGTCGAGGTCCGACAGCGCCTCCGCCGTGGTTTCGGTGCCGTTCAGCAGTGCCGAGACCGTGTGCGGCGCCACTCGCAGCGGGATGCGGTCCTGCGGTCGTTTGGGTCCCGCGATGGACGGTTCGATCGCGCTGAGATCCAATTCGAGGGTCTGCGAGTAGCTCGGCTCATGGCTCGCGTCGTGCCACATGCCCTGTTCCTTGGCATAGGCCTCCACCAGTTGGATTCGGTGTTCGGACCGGCCGGTCAACCGTAGATAGTCGCACGTGACCTGGTCGATCGGGAAGATCGCGCAGGTGGCACCGTATTCGGGGCTCATGTTGCCGATCGTGGCCCGGTTGGCCAGCGGCACGTTGGCCACTCCCGGCCCGAAGAACTCGACGAACTTGCCGACGACGCCGGTCTTACGGAGCAGTTCGGCGACGGTGAGCACCAGGTCGGTGGCGGTGGTGCCGGCGGGCAGTTCGCCGCTGAGTTTGAGGCCCACCACCTGCGGGATCAACATGCTCATCGGTTGGCCCAGCATGGCGGCCTCGGCTTCGATTCCGCCGACCCCCCAACCCAGGACCCCGAGGCCGTTGACCATGGGGGTGTGCGAGTCGGTGCCCACCAGGGTGTCGGGGTAGGCCAGTGGACCATCGGCACTGTCGCGAGTGAAGACAACCCGGGACAGGTATTCCAGGTTGACCTGATGGCAGATGCCGGTGTCGGGTGGTACCACCGAGAAGTCGTCGAATGCCTGCTGTCCCCAGCGCAGCAGTTGGTAGCGCTCGGCGTTGCGCTCGAACTCCAACTCGGCGTTGATCGCGAACGCATCGGTGCGACCGAAGACGTCGGCGATCACCGAGTGGTCGATCACCAGCTCGGTCGGGCACAGCGGGTTGATCCGCTTGGTGTCGCCGCCGAGATCGGCGATGGCGTCACGCATTGCGACGAGATCGACGACGCAGGGCACGCCGGTGAAATCCTGCATCAGCACTCGCGCTGGGGTGTAGGCGATTTCCCGGCCGTGCTCCGCCTTCGGGTCCCAGCCGGCCAATGCGCTGATCTGATCGGCGGTCACCAGCCGGCCGTCTTCGTTGCGTAACAGGTTCTCCAGCAGAACCTTCAAGCTGTAGGGCAGCCGTGCTGAGCCGTCGATCCGATCCAGCCGGCGGATCTCGTAGGTGGTGTCGCCGACGGCCAGCCGGGCCTTGGTTCCGAAGCTGTCAAGGTTGCTCGATGCGGCCATCATGGCCCCTCTCGCCGGTCGGATGGGGATAGTTACGACCTTAGTCGGGAAAACCGGCCTGGCTAGGGTCGAATGGAATCCGCGATTTGTGGACGGCGAAATGTGTGATCGCGCCGGAACATTCAAGATCGTCGACGGTCGGTCCGGTGTCAGTGAACCAGCGCCTCGTTACGGCCTCGACGAAGTCGACTGCGCCATGTGGCGCGGGGCTCAGCCGCCGGCGAACGTCCGAGCGAACAGGGCTTCTCCTACAGCTGGCTGATGTTCATCGGCCCTGCTGTGCTGCCGCCTGCTCGTATACGCCGCGCTTGTCCGGGCAGTAGGTGTTGATCGAGGCGCCGAGGAACTTCCAGGCCTTCGCAGGGTCGGTCTGCACCTGGTTGGTGCCCTTCTGCAGGTTAGGGGTGATGAAGCGCACCGACTTGGCGGCGTCGCCGTCCACGCCCTTGTCCAGACGCTCGCAGACGATCTTGCCCAGCCAGGCGTTGTAGTCGCGCGGACCGTAGATCCCGTAGGTGTGCAATTCGTTGGCGAAATCAATGTCCCGATCGGCGTGCGCGGGTCCGGCCAGGGCCACCGCCAAACCCATGATCGCGGCGGCAAGAGTCGTCGACTTCATGGATGGCAGTCTAAACCCATCTGCTTAGGTGTTCTACCTTTGCGGCTGTGCGCTGCGCCACCCGAGGCTTGTTGAGCTGCGCGAACAGGGCGCGATCGGGGCCTACCGCCCGCCCCGGTGAGGTCTCGGAAACTAAAATGTTTCCTGAGCTTTATAAATTTGTGACTATTAGCCAGATTTCTCGTATCGTATCTAGCCGTGGGCCGACATGAGTTAGCCAGCCAGCGCCGAAAGTCATCGGCATTGATGGCCGCCGTCATCGCACCAGTAGCAGTTTTCTTTGCTGTGGGCGGCAGCACACATCCGACTGCCGCCAAAGAAGCCGCGCCGGTGGTTGCTGAGAGCGATTCACCGGTCGGATTACAGCTGGTGGCGGCGCCCACCGATTACCTGCGGCAGGACACGCCGGTCGGGGTCGCAGCGGCATCGCGGATGCGGATGGTGTCCCGTTTCCTGCCGGCCGGGGTCGCCTCGGAGCGTGGCCTTCAGATCAGGACCATCCAGGCGGCCCGCAGTATCAGCGATGCGTTCCCCGCGATCCACCAGATCGGCGGCGTACGCGCCGACGCCTTGCGGTGGCACCCCAACGGCCTGGCGCTCGATGTCATGATCCCCAACCCCGGCAGCGCCGAGGGCATTGCGCTCGGCGACTCGATCGTGGCGTACGTGATGGAGAACGCCGGCCGGTTCGGCCTGCAGGACGCCATCTGGCGCGGGATGTACTACACACCCGGCGGCGGCGCACAGCGCGGCGGGTACGGGCACTACGACCACGTTCACGTCACCACGACCGGTGGGGGATATCCCAGCGGCAGCGAGGTCTACCTGCGCTGAGCCGGCTGCCGGTTCACTCAGTCGCGCCGCCGCCCAGCGGCCGGTCGACGAAGAAGTCCATCAGCGGATCCGTTCCACCGCCGTAGCCGGAGAAGTCCGTCACGCCGGCCTCAGCCAGCACATCGGCGTCGATGTAGCACTGCCCGGTCGCCTCCGCGGCTGGCCGCCGCAGGATCTCCACGGCGGCGTCGGCCATGATCTGCGGGCTGCGCGACTTGCCGATCAGCTCGTCGGCGTCCGGTGAGTTGGCCACTGCGGAGGTGGCGATATAGGTCTCCGGCCACAGGCAGCTGAAAGCGATTCCGGCGTCGGCGTATTCGGCGGCCCACCCCAGCGACAGCAGCGTCATTCCGTACTTGGACAACGTGTAGGAGGGGTGCACGCCCAGCCAGTACGGGTTCAGATTGAGCGGGGGAGCGATGGTCAGGACGTGCGGAGCTGCCGAGCGTCGCAGATATGGCAGGCACGCTTTGGTCAACAGGAATGTCCCGCGGACGTTGATGTCCTGCATCAGATCGAACTTCTTGGCAGAAAGCTGCTCGGTTGGTTCGACGGCGATCGCGCTGGCATTGTTCACGCAGACGTCGATGCCACCGAACCGGTCCACTGCGGCTTCGACGGCCCGCTGGACATCGTCTTCGCTGCGCACATCACCGACAACCGCGAGCGCCTTGCCGCCGGCGGCTTCGATCTCGGCAGCGGCGGTGTGCACCGTTCCCGGCAGCCGTGGATGCGGCTCGGCGGTTTTGGCCAGCAGCACCACATTGGCGCCCAATCGTGCGGCGCCCAGACCGATCGCCAGTCCGATGCCGCGGCTGCCTCCGGAAACCAGCATGGTGCGGCCGGAGAATTCGGTGTGGGCCACCTGTTGACTCCTCGTTCGTCGGTGCTGTCATCTCGGACGTTCAGTGCTGAGGCGTACGTCCTCCCGCCCGGCCGCAAGCGTGACAGTTTGCGGTTATTTTGTAAAGTTGCTGCCGGGTTGAGAGCTGGCCGATCGGGTCGGCAGATGGGGCAGCTCGGGCCGGTGTAGGACGCCCATTGCGAAACCGGTACGTTTCGGCCAAGCCTGCAGAGAGGAATCCTCAGTGCCACCGAATCCCAGAACACCGGTACTGGTCGGCTACGGGCAGGTCAATCAGCACGACGAGAATCCCGCCGCCGAGCCACTGGATCTGATGGAGGCGGCGGCCCGTGGTGCCGCCGACGCCAAGGTCCTCGAAACTGTCGACGCGGTGCGGATCGTCAACCTGCTGTCGCTGCGCTACCGCGACCCTGGCCTGCTGCTCGCGCAGCGCATCGGCGCGCCCGATGCCGCCACGCGTTACACCCCGATCGGCGGCAATGTGCCACAGTCACTGGTGAACCAGGCATGCCTGGACATTCAGCAGGGCCGCAACGACGTCGTGCTGATCGCCGGCGGTGAAACCTGGCGGACCCGAAACAGGTTGAAAGCCCGGGGTGAACGGCTGACCGGGACCGAACAGGACGCCTCGGTGCCGATGGCGCCCAGCGACCCGGAATTCGAGATGGCCGGCCCTGCCGAGATCAGGATCGGCCTGGTCGCACCCTCGTTCGTCTATCCGATGTTCGAGCAGGCTCTGCGGATCGAGGCGGGGAAGTCATCGGATGATCACCGTCGCCGGATCGGCGCACTGTGGTCCCGGTTCAGCGAGGTGGCGCAGGGCAATCCACATGCGTGGAGCCGCCAGGCCGTGGCCGCCGAAGAGATCTGGCAGCCCGGCCCGTCGAACCGGATGATCAGTTGGCCATATACCAAGCTGATGAACTCGAACAATATGGTCGACCAGGGTGCGGCGTTGATCCTGACCTCGGTGGAGAAGGCAACCGCACTGCGGATCCCCAGGGAGCGTTGGGTTTTCCCGTACGCCGGAACCGATGCCCACGACACCTATCTGATCGGCGAGCGGGCCTCCTTTGCCGGTTCTCCGGCGATCCGGATTGCCGGCCGACGGGTCCTGGAGCTTGCCGGCCGGGGCCTCGACGACATCGACGCGGTGGACGTGTACTCGTGCTTCCCGTCGGCGGTGCAGGTTGCCGCCAAGGAGCTCGGGGTGGGGTTGGAGGATCCGCGGCGCCCGTTGACGGTCACCGGTGGACTGACCTTCGCCGGCGGTCCCTGGAACAACTACGTCTCGCATTCGATCGCCACCATGGCTGAGCGGCTCACCGCTGCCCCGGGACAGGTCGGCCTGATCACCGCCAATGGCGGCTATCTGAGCAAGCACAGCTTCGGGGTGTACGGCACCGAGCCGCCGACCGATGGATTCCGTTGGGAAGACGTACAGGCGGCGGTCGATGCGGAACCCACGGTGACTGCCGAGGACAGCTGGTCGGGCACCGGGACTCTGGAGACCTGGACCACGCCGGTGAACCGGGACGGCGCTGCCGAGAAGATATTCGTCGCGGTACGGACTCCCAGCGGCAGCCGGGCGCTCGCGGTGATCACCAATCCGTCACAGGCGGAGGCCAGTACCCGCGAGGACATCGCCGCGGCCAAGGTCGCCGTCAACGCGGACGGCACCGCCGAGCTGGTGTGAGGTCTACCTGCCCTGGGGTGGGACGTCGACGCTCTCCGCGTGTAGCTGGCCGAGCAGAATCCCAAGGGCCAGATCGTCAATGGCGCCGAGGTGGCTGAAACGTAGCCGCCCGGTCCGATCGATCACCAGGGTCGACGGTGTGCCCTGCAAGCCGTAGCGTCGCATGGTCACCGGCATCGAATTGCCCCCTTCGTGGCGGTCGATACCAACCGGAAAGCGAATGTCGAATTCGGACAGGAATACCTTCAGCGCCTCGGGGCCGGTCACATCGTGATGCTCGAACACCGTGTGCAGGCCGATGACCGCAGTCTCTGGGAACAGTCGATGCACCCGCTGGGCCTGCGGCAGCCCGTAGCGGATGCAGCCCGGGCAGAGCATCTGAAAAGTCTCGATCAACACGACGCGGCCACGTAGCGACGCCAGGGGAGAGGGTTGACCGATCCACTCGGCGACGTCGAGTTCAGGGGCGAGGGCGGAGGATTCGGAGTCGAGGACCATGTACTCCACAGTAGGCCGGTAAGGATGGCCGCCGTAGCGTCCCGAGTGCGGTCCGTTATCCGGCTTTCGCTTCTTCTTCTTTGCGCAGCGTCGCGCGGGCAAAACGCCGTTCGCGTTGTTCCTCGAACCTGATCACCTGGCGTTCAAGGCTTTCGAGATACGCTGCGAGCTTCTCCCGGCGTTGTTCGCCGCAGAAGGAGAAGTCATCGCGTTCAAAGATCCGCCACTTGCGCAGGGTCGGTCGAACGACTTCGTCGAGATGTTGCCGCGGGTCGTAGATCCCGTGCTTGGCCATCAAGACCCCATTGCGACGAAAATTCGGCATTCCCTGGCCGGGCATCCGGAAGTTCTCGACCACGTCGCAGACCGCCTCGAGCGCCTGGTCAGGCACCAGATCCAATGCCGCACCGCACACATTGCGGTAGAAGATCATGTGCAGGTTCTCGTCGGCAGCGATACGTTGCAGAAGTCGGTCCGCCACAGGGTCGTTGCACACCTTGCCGGTGTTGCGGTGACTGACGCGAGTGGCCAACTCCTGGAAGGTCACATAGGCGACCGACAGCAGAAAATCGGTCTTGTGTCGCGCCTCCTCTTCTGCGGTGGCCCCAAATCCGTTGGCCACGTGCTGCATGCGCGCCTGCTCCAGTGCGACAGGGTCCACACCGCGGGTCACGACGAGATAGTCGCGGATCGCGATTCCGTGACGGTTCTCCTCGGCGGTCCACCGGCCGACCCAAGCCGCCCACGCATCGTTCAGGGAGAAATGTTCGGCCGCCTCACGGTGATACGACGGCAGGTTGTCCTCGGTGAGCAGATTGGTGATCATCGCCGCTTTTGCGACGTCGCTGAGTTGCGATTGCTCAGGCGCCCAATCGATTCCACCCGTCCGCGCGAAAGCACGGCCACGATCCCACGGCACGTAGTCATGCGGGTTCCACGCAGGAGCCGCCGCCTCGTGTCGGTTGACATTGGCTGCGGCGACCGGCTCCAATTCGCCGCGTATCTCCAGGTCGGTCAAACGCCGTGACATCACATCCCCTTCGCCGGATCGCCCCCGCCGGCACGAGGGCAGCCTAACCTGACCAGGCGCTGCCAACCCAATCCAACAGGCTGGGTTCGTGAACTCACAGACAGAATTAGGGCTGTGCGCCGCAGCCTGTGCAGCACCGGGCGCCGCTAAGTGCGCTGTCAGGTGCAGCAGTTGGGGTCCAAGGCCGTGCACAGCGCTTGCAGGGCCTCGGGGCGGACTCGGTGGAACACGTTCATGCCGCGCCGATCCGAGGTCACCAGCCCGGCCTTGCGCAGCTGGGTCAGGTGGTGACTGACCGTCGATTCGCTCAGGTCCAGTACCGTGGCCAGCTCCCCGGAAATCTCCTCGCCAGCGGGGGAGCTGAACAGATACGACACGATCTTGACCCGGACCGGATCGGCCAACGCCTTGAGTCGCAACGCGATCTGCAACGCATCGGCATCGCTCATCGGGCCGGAGGCCACTGGTGCGCAACACACCGGTGCGGTCATGTCGATCACCGGCAACGCTTTGGGCATGTCGCCATCCTGCCACACCTTATTGACATATGTCGAAATGGTGGCATGCTGGGCCACGCCCATTGGTTCGATATATGCCTCACAAGCCGGAGGTGGTTGTCATGTCCCGGATTCAGCTCGCCCTCAACGTCGACGACCTCGATGCCGCGATCGCGTTCTACTCCACGCTGTTCCAGGCCCAGCCGGCCAAGGTCAAGCCCGGCTACGCCAACTTCGCGATTGCCGATCCGCCGCTGAAGCTGGTGCTGCTGGAAAACCCCGGTCAGGGCGGCACCCTCAACCATCTCGGCGTGGAGGTGGCCACCAGCGAGGCCGTGCACGCCGAGATCGCCCGCCTGAGCGAAGCCGGCATGTTCACCCAGGAGGAGATCGGCACCACGTGTTGCTTCGCCACCCAGGACAAGGTCTGGGTGACCGGCCCCGGAAATGAGCGCTGGGAGGTCTACACCAAACTGGCCGACACCGACACCTTCGGCGCCAGCCCGCAGCACCCCAACAAGGGCAATGAGGGCGAAGGCGAGCAAGTGTGCTGCGGCAGTACCGCCACCGCATCCGACGAGTCGGCGGCCGCGCCGATCTCGTGCTGCTGACCCACGACCAAACCCCACAGGCGGTAGTTGATGACTGACAGCGCAACCGCGATACACCCCGCGGCGGCACGGCTTTCCACCCTGGACCGGCTGCTGCCGCTCTGGATCGGGCTGGCCATGGCCGCCGGCCTGACCCTGGGGCGGATCGTCCCCGGCCTGGGCAACACGCTCAGCGCGGTGCAGGTCGACGGGATCTCCCTGCCGATCGCGGCCGGGCTGCTGATCATGATGTATCCGGTGCTGGCCAAGGTCCGCTACGACCGCCTGGACACCGTCACCTCCGATCGACGACTGCTGGTCAGCTCTCTGGTGCTCAACTGGGTGCTGGGCCCGGCGGTGATGTTCGCCCTGGCCTGGCTCCTGCTGGCCGATCTGCCCGAGTACCGTACCGGCCTGATCGTGGTCGGGTTGGCCCGCTGCATCGCCATGGTCATTATCTGGAACGACCTGGCCTGTGGGGACCGCGAAGCCGCCGCCGTCCTGGTCGCACTGAACTCGATCTTCCAAGTCGTCATGTTCGCCGTCCTGGGCTGGTTCTATCTGACGGTGTTGCCCGGCTGGCTCGGACTGCCGCAAACCAGCATCGAGGTCTCCCCGTGGCAGATCGCGAAATCCGTGGTGATCTTCCTCGGCATCCCGTTGGCCGCCGGATACCTATCCCGGCACCTCGGCGAACGCGCCAAAGGCCGTGACTGGTACGAAACCCGATTCCTGCCGCGGATCGGGCCGTGGGCGCTCTACGGGCTGTTGTTCACCATCGTGATCCTCTTTGCGCTGCAAGGCGATCAGATCACCCACCAGCCCCTCGACGTCGTCCGGATCGCAATCCCGCTCCTGGCCTACTTCGCGATCATGTGGGTCGGCGGCTACCTCCTCGGAGCCGCACTGAGGCTGGGCTATGCACGTACCACGACCTTGGCGTTCACCGCTGCCGGCAACAACTTCGAACTGGCTATCGCCGTGGCGATCGCAACCTGGGGCGCCACCAGCGGCCAAGCCCTCGCCGGCGTGGTCGGCCCCCTTATCGAAGTGCCCGTCCTCGTCGCACTGGTCTACGCCTCGCTGGCCCTGCGGTCCAGCTTCACCCAGCCGACCACACCCAGACCCTGATCGGCGGCCACCGGCCATGACTCCCGAACCGTCCAAACCCAGCGTGCTGTTCGTCTGCGTGCACAACGCCGGCCGCTCCCAAATGGCCGCCGCCCTGTTGACCCACATGGCCGGCGACCTCATCGAAGTCCGTTCCGCCGGAACCAAACCCGCCGGCCAGATCAATCCCGCCGCGGTCACCGCGATGGCCGAGCTAGGTATCGACATCACCGCCGAGACACCCAAAGTTCTCACTGCGCAGACGGTCGAAACCAGCGATGTGGTGATCACCATGGGGTGCGGCGACACCTGCCCCTATTTCCCGGGGGTCAGCTACCGCAACTGGACACTGGACGATCCTGCTGGCCAACCCACTGACGTCGTGCGCCGCATTCGCGACGACATCGGTGAACACGTCCGGGCATTGGTCGCAGAGCTGCTGCCGCCGGCCTCTGCCCGGTGAAGGAGGTTGATTCCCGCGTGCCTGGATGAGACGGGAACGGACAACGGCACACGAAAGCTGTTGTCAGGCAAGTCAACGCCGAAAGGAGAGCGTTAGGGTCAATTCGTCACCGTGACGTATTGGTGTTGCCCCATCGGGAGTGGGGAAGGGGAATATCCATCACCCGATGTCTGCAATCAACAGTCGGTATCCAGGCTAACCGTCAGCGCTCCGTCGATAACCACGGCAATGCACGGAGGGGGATAGCGGGTCGTCGAACAAGTGGAGCCAGTTCGGTTGTAGCCGTTCATGCGGAATCCGGATCCGTCAGCCAGCGAACTGCGTTGGAGCACAGCGTGACATCCTCGCCATGCGCCCAAGGCTCGGCACCGCTCGGAGTCGGCGTCATTCCGTGCCGCACAACAAGTTCCAGCCAGAATCAGCCAAGCCGGGCCATAACACGCAAATCGTCACTGTGACGTATTGATGGCCGTCCGACGCACGAGGGGCCGGGCTGGAGACTTCGACCGTGCGACGCGAGCAGTGGCGAATCCACCCGAGCCGGCTGTCAGGTGGCCGCCGGATCCTTTGCGGCGCGGCCCGCATCGCCACGCGTGTGCCGGTTTGTTCATGTCACAGCCGCGCCATAAGCGCGGCACGCGACGATTGGGCGCCGGATGGCCCGTCGTCGCCGTACGGCGAAGACCGTGTCACTACCGGATTACCGACACCCACCTGGTCAGACGCATTGCCGATAATCGACATTATGTCAGATAAAGTAGTGTGTTTTCATCAGATGAATCATCTCCACTGCGTGTCCGGTCTCAGTACATCTGGCGGACATCGCATTCAATCTGACGGTCGTCGGATTGCAAGAGGCGTCTCACTCAAGATGGCGGGCCGCCAGTGCGTAAAACATAAACTGAGCATCACACTGCCCTTCAGTCGACGCTAATGCCAAGGCCGGCCATCGAAAGGAACGAATGTCCAACGTCCAAGTCGCCCACACGAGGATGGTCACCCACGAAAACGGTGTAACCGGTGCTTACGTCCAAGTCGCTCAGCCAGTGTTGAACCTGTCAGCGGCCCTCTTCGCTCACGACTCTATCGACGTTGCTTGGCGCGTCGGGCTGACATTCAAGCCCTCTGACAACCCGCTGGTATGGCTGGCGAGCGCCAAGCTCGACCCCTCCCTCCCTTCGCTGTTGGAAATCGGCAACTTCGTCGAATCGACAGACACGTTTCTAGGGCCTCTTACACCCGGTCCAGTTCGGTTCGTTCACGTGAGGCCTGCTGGTGACAAAGGCATTTGGGCCGAAGGGCCTGCCGCCCAAGCTGAACTTGCTGGGGTGGAGGCGGCTCGAGCTCAGGGGTTCATGCAACCAGTGGTTGCGCCTGAAACTGCGCACGGTGCGCCAGAGTTCGTGATGTTGGCGGTCGCCGACGGCCTGCTGATCACCCAGCCGCAGCGGGTCCCTGGTATCTCACTGACTCCCTTCAAGGCTGAACTCGGGGACGATGTCATGAAGGTGTTGAATCGCATCATTCAAGGGCGCGGAATCCCCAAAAGGCTGGACTCTCAAGCGTGGCGAAGGCAAATGCAGGCAAACAGGCCGGCAGTCTTAATCGAGTGCCGCGTTCAGGCGGAGAACGAGGAAATTGCAACTAGTTTCAGTCGTGAAAAGATCAAACTTCTACTGGATATGATGACGCTCAGCCGCGGAGCCGCCGCAACGTTGATCGCGGGCGTCACCATCGGACATACCTGTCAGGGGCAGCAACAACTGCATAGCGTTTGGATCGATCATGCAGGCTATACAGAAAATCTCCTCGGCGGGCTGCTCGCCGGGGAAGACATCCATGCGCTCCAGAAGTCATGGACAGGTATACAGGCGAATCCGCAAGCACAACTGTGGGTTTCGCTCTACGCCGATGCCGTGCGTGATCCTCGGTGGGATTACCAGCTCTTCAGATGCTTCAGTCTCTTGGAGGCGATCGCCGACGAAGTGGTGCCGGCGAGCTTCCCGGTAGTCGACGAGGCCGGCAATCCGCGACTTTTGGGAAATAGCAACAAGAACTACAGCACGAAGGAGGCACGGGGCAAGGTCTATGCGCTGCTCTTGCAGCTCGACGGCGCGGCCGCGAACGACGCCCTGTGGGATTCAGTCGGTCTGTGGGCTCAAGTGCGCAATGACGTTGCCCACGACGGTGAATGGCAGGCGCCCAGTCCCAACGAGTCCTCGCTACACGCTGCGACACACGCCGCGATCATCAGCGCCGGACACGACGGCACGTTCGTGTCCGGTACCGGTCCGTTCGTCAAGAGCATCCGCGACTACGTGAAAGGGACGCTGTACGCCGCCATATTCGGTTCACTGTGAAACTGGCAGATCGTCATACAGCCGGCGGGCTCCCGGCTTGACGCACAGATTGTTCCTCCGCGTGGTTCTAGGGAAACGTGGCAGCCGGTTAGACACCGCTCCCCTGCTTCGAAGGCAGCTCGGGTGTCACACAACCTGCATCCGCTGCAGCTCGGGGTCATGCCTAGTGGCATGACCCACTGCGATCGCGCCTCCCCGCGGAGTCCTGGGTGTCGACTATCCTGGGGGGATACGACGGAAGTGTGGTGGCCAGGTGACCGAGGTGCAGAAATCCGAGCGCCGCATGAAGACTGTCAGAGCGATCCGTCGCAGCACTGAACTCGAAGGTTCACGCAGCACTAACGCCACCCGCCACGATCAGGACGCATACGCTCGCGGCGCTATCACCGTTGCTGAGCTTGGAGATCGCGTCCGCCGCCGATACAACGTTCAGTAAACGGACGACCGAGTGCCACACCCCTGGGACACCGGCGACCTCGAACGGAACTGGCAGGGGTACTTCATCCCAGGAACACACATCCTGAGGAACCGAGTCGGCGCCCGCTCCCTCGACGCGCTGCGAGATGCCGAGAACGATCTGGTCGAAGTCCGCGTTATCGAACTTCGCGAAGGTCCGCACCTGCTTGGCGACCGCACTTACGACCTCGCATTCTTGAGAGCGATCCACCGACAACTCTTCCAAGATGTGTACGAATGGGCCGGCGATCTACGGACAGTCGGGGTCGAAAAGGGCAACGAGTCCTTCTGCCCACCCGGCAGTATCAGTCAGCCGATGGATCATGTCGTCGCCGAGGTCCACCGGCTCAAACTGCTCAAGGCCGTTCGTGACGCCGACCTCCCACGCACCATCGCGTATCTATACGACTACACGAACTTTGCCCACCCTTTCCGCGAAGGCAATGGTCGCTCCACCCGCGAGTTCTTCGATCTCCTCCTCTCAGAACGCGGTACCGGACTCGACTGGGAAAAGACCAATCAGAGCGAGTTGTACGCCGCGTGCCATGCAGCACGAGCCGAATCCAACCTCTCCGACCTGATCGCAATGTTCGCCAAGATCCTCGATGCTGAGCCCGCCTACGATTTCTGATCACGCGGCGGTTCAGCAAACATATCGGCGCGTGGCGATCACGCTCGGATGACAGCCACTTGGGGCCGCCCGCCAGCCCCTCGGCACTCTCCCACCGCTACTGATCCACCCTGGCCGCGCCGGAGGAATACGACCAGATCGAATACGGCGGGTTACCAGTAAAGTACGCCATGTTCATCTGATGAAACTCCCGCCGAACCGGACCGTGTTGCGCTGCACCCCAATTATTTTCGTCCGACGATGCCGATAGCCGAGCATCACAGATCGAGGACAAAGCGTAGAGCTTGGTCAATGGCCTGCATCTGATCTGGGCCGATCATTCCCTGGCGAGATGACAGCCGTTCGACCGAGACGACTCGCAGTTGGTCGCAGCGCGCGTACGAGGTGTGGTCCAGCCCACTGGCCTCAGGCTCCAGTTCGACATGGCTTCGCAGGCCGTAACCAGCGGTCGTGATCGGGACGACGACCACCAGACCGCCCGGTCCGTTGTTGAGAATGTCGACCGAGACCACCACCGCCGGGCGGCGAAAGGCTGGCTCGTGTCCGACCGGTTGGCCGAGATCGACGTTGTAGACCTCCCCTCGCCAGATCAAGCCAGTGTGTCCCACTCGCGACGCTCGGCCAGGTATCGCTCCCACAGTTCGGGGTCGTTGCGCAGGCGCTGGTAATCCCCGTTGAGCCCCCGCAGGAATTCCTGCCGCTCCAAGGCGTCGATCGCTGCGTGCACGACGTCGACGACGGCGGTTTGACGAGCCTTGGCTAGAGATTGCAGCCGCTCGGAATCGGGACGGCGGACTCGGACAGTTGTGGTTTCTGCTGCCATGGCGCCAGTGTAGACGAAATGTAGACACTGAGTCTTCCGGATCGTCCCGCGTGTTCAGCAAATGAACGCCAGGCAAGATTCGGGTGCGGCCAGCCCCTTGCTCTTCTGCCCTGGGTAGGGCGACCCCCACATTCTGCAGCGAGGCGTCGGTCGCGGTCCGCCGGACTGCCTGGGCAAGGAATACGGCGGAATCGAATACGGCGGGTTACCGGTAAAGCCCGGCGCCGTATTCGACTGCGGCCCACGGCCCTCGCCTATCGAGCAAGGCCGAGAAATGCCATCATCGCTCGCTCGACCTCGACGACTTGCTCCGCTGTCAACCGACCTAGTCGGGAGTGGACATTCGACCTTCCGACGGTTGTGAGCTTATCGACCATCACGTCACTGTCGTGGTCCAGTCCGGATAACCGGTCGCCGCCGCCGGCTATCCGAATACGCATCAGCGACGCATCCAACAGCATGCCGGTCATCGGAGCGACAGTCACCGAACTCGTACCATCGAACAGGTCGTCTTGGATGATCACCGCGGGACGCGGCTTCGCGGCATAAACGCCACCCGCCACGGTCCAGATCTCCCCTCGGTTCACTCGTCACGAAGCTCTTGAGGCGGCCCGACTGCTCCACGGACACCACCTGGGTGGACACTAGGACGTGGCCCTTTCTGCAACAGTGTTCAAAGTCGAACTTGGCGTCTCCGATGTCGATCACGGTTACTACGCCGATCACACGCTGACCGTGGCCCGTCATCCCAGTGAAACCGATGAGCGGATGATGGTGCGGTTGTTGGCGTTCGGGTTGCGCGCACACCGACTCAGCGAGGTCGACGGCGAGTTGACGTTCGGGGCGGGCCTGTCCACCCCTGGCGTACCGGACTTGCGGCTCGCCGACTACACCGGTCGGATCCTGGAGTGGGTCAACGTCGGCCAGCCCGACGAACGCGCCTTGGGCAAGGCGGCCAGCCAGGCCGACCAGGTGCTGCTGTTCCCGTTCGCCGCCGGCGTGGCCACCTGGTGGCGCACCGTCGGCCCCAAAGTGGCTGGGCTGTCGAACCTGTCGGTGGTGCAGATACCGCACGCACCTGTGCAGCAACTGGCCCAGACCGTCGACCGACGGGTCTCGGCGCAGGTGATGGTGATCGAAGCTCAGGTGACGATGACCGTAGGCGGAGTCGACGTCACCTTCACACCCAAGCCGTTGGAGTGAACTTCTGAGCTAGAGGTGTTTGGGCTACTCTCCTCGTCTCGACTGCTTCGTCGCCCTCGGCGGCGAGGAATACGACCGGATCGAATACGGCGGGTTACCAGTAAGCCACTGCATATTGCATCTGATGAATTATCGCGTGATCTCCTGGCGGCCACCGCGCCTCGGGTCGTTCTCGGCTGCATTGCAAGACACTTCGCGCCGTAAGCTGACGGCGTGGACAATGTGACCCTGGCCAGCGCTGCGTCAGCGGCGGCGCTGACGGTGGGGCTGGCGACCTATCCAGCGTTGATCTTCACCGGCATCGCGGTGGCGATTTACCACGCACGCCGGCACCGCCGAGGCCGGGCGATCGCCGCCGCGGTGATGGTCGGGGTGCTGACCCTGGTCGGGCTGGTTATCGCGATCGTCAGCAGTGTCGCGTGAGCCGTCACAACCCGGCGAGCGTGAACACCGGATAGTTGGCGGCATCCGGCAACCATCCGGATGTAGCCCCTGACGACACCTGACGATGCACCTCGGCGGCAGAACCCTCTGTGCGCACGTCAGGCACCTCGACCTGCAACGGCCGCACGCCCGCTCCCACATCTGCAACCGGTACGCCTTTTTGCAACAGATGTTACTGTTCATAACCGTAGTAATTTTCGGCAGTATTGTACCGCTGACATCCGATGGGAGAACCCGCGATGCCGACTCATCCGTTGTTGCACTCGCGCCGCGTAATCGCGCTTCTCGGAGTTACTTTCGGTGCCGGCATTGGCCTGGCCCTCGCCGCGAGTCCAGTCGCCGGCGCTGACGCCATCGATGACGCCTGGCCCTATCTCTCGATCTCGTCAACGCCATACCCGGTGGCGAAACTCCCCGGTGAACTAGCCATATTGCCGACGGCCTCTAACGGGAACATCGCGACATACACACACCACCTCGATCCCGTCGGCTTACCGGTGACTGATGGGTGGTACACAGCCCACGAGACTATTTCCTATATGCCGTCGTACGACATGCCGATTTTGGGAAGCGCGAGCCACTCAGAAGTTGCCGCACTCCTCGACGGCTCCCCGTTCCCCCACGTCGGGACCACTGTAGATGAGTTGGCGCTATTCCCTTTCACCCCTGTGCAACTCGGGCTATCCGGCGTGGAACCGCTGTTCATTAATTCCTATCTGAATGACCCGATAGTCGGGTTCGCTGACGCATTCACCGTGCAGGGGTTCTTCGGTAACGGGGTCGGACTGACCAATACCTTCATCAGCGATGCTGCGGGCTTCAAAGATGTGCTCAGTTTTGAGGGGCAGCCGCCATTTTTGACGCTGTTTGAATTACCCACGGTCGAGCCTGATTCTGCGTCAGCAGATTTGAGTCAGCTGATGGCCGACTTCAACGCGCTGTTCTGATCAACGGCCCTCAACGACCAGTCGAGCTACGTCGTCTCATCTAGCCCCAACGACTTTCATGACGCGTTGGGGACGTCCTCGCGTCGGTTGCCGCGCCATCGGACGGGTTCGGTTCGCAGGTGACCGGACAGCCACAGCCCGTACGGGAATGTGCACCTACCGGGCGGTCATCACGCACACTGGAACACGCATCCGACGCCATGGAGGAACGATGCCGGAATGAGTTCCGTCGCCGATTTCGACTTCATCATCGTGGGAGCAGGCAGTGCGGGCTGCCTGCTCGCCAATCGGCTCAGTGCTAACCCTGAGCACCGTGTGCTCTTGATCGAGGCCGGCGGCAAGGACAACCGATTCTGGATCAAGGTGCCGGTGGGTTACCTGTACACCATCGCCAACCCCCACACCGACTGGTGCTTCACGACCGAGGCCGATCCAGGTCTGGCCGGCCGCAGCATTCACTACGCGCGGGGCCGCGTGATCGGCGGCTGCTCGTCGATCAACGCCATGATCCACATGCGTGGACAGTCGAGCGATTACGACCTGTGGGCGCAGGCCACCGGTGACGACCGATGGCTGTGGGATGGCCCAGACGGTCCCGGCGAGACACTGGCGATCTATAAGCAGTTGGAAGACTACTTCGGCGGAGCCGATGACTGGCACGGCGCCGGTGGTGAGATCCGCGTCGAGCGGCCGCGGGTGCGCTGGAAGATCTTGGATGCCTGGCAGACCGCCGCTGCCCAGGCGGGCATCGCCCCGATCGAGGAGTTCAACCGGGGCGACAACGCGGGCAGCGCCTACTTTCACGTCAACCAACGGCGCGGCCGTCGCTGGTCGATGGCCGATGCTTTCCTGCATCCTGTCGCCCGCCGGCCCAATCTCACCGTCTACACCCAAACCCAGGCCTTGCGGCTGCTGATGGATGACCAGGTCCACCAGGATCAGCGTCGTGGCGCCTGGACCACGGCTTCGCACCGAGTCACCGGTCTGCGACTGCTCAAAGACGGCCAGATCGTCGAGGTCCGTGCCCGCCGCGAGGTGATCCTGAGCGCTGGATCGATTGGCTCGCCCCATCTCATGCAGGTCTCGGGTCTGGGCCCAGCCGAGCTGCTGACCCAACATCAGGTGCCGGTGGCGGTCGACCTGCCGGGAGTGGGCGAAAACCTCCAGGACCACCTGCAGCTTCGAACGGTCTACCGCGTCCAGGGCGCCTCGACCGTCAACACGCTGTACCGGAATTGGATCACCCGTGCGGGCATGGGACTTCAGTACCTGCTGCTGTGATCGGGACCCATGACCATGCCGCCCTCCACGCTGGGGGCCTTCGCCAAAAGCGATCCCGCGCTGGCCAGTCCGGACTTGGAATGGCATGTGCAGCCCCTGTCGTTGCCCAAGTTCGGCGAACCGCTGCACTCTTTCGGAGCGATCACACCTTCGGTCTGCAATCTGCGACCCAGCTCGCGTGGCCAGGTGCGCATAGCCAACGCAGATCCGCTAAACTACCCGAAGATCTTCTGCAATTACCTGTGCACCGATAGCGATCTTCACATCGCCGTGCGCGGCCTCCGGATGACCCGGGAGATCATGTCAGCGCCAGCTCTGGCCCGGTACAACCCGCAAGAGCTGCTCCCCGGTCCGCAACTCGTGAGCGACGACGACCTGCAGACGGCGGCCCGTGAACTGGGTACGACGATCTTCCACCCCGTGGGCACATGTGCGATGGGGGCCTTTGACACACAAGGCCTTCCGCGGTCTGCCGCCACCGTGCTCGACACCGACTGTCGCGTGTACCGCGTCGCCGGCCTTCGAGTGGCCGATGCTTCGGCAATGCCCACCATCACTTCCGGCAACACCAACGCGCCGGTCATGCTTATCGCTGAGCGCGCTGCGCGGGCGATCCTGGGATAAGAAGGCTACGGTTGCCCCAGGTCGAGCTCACCGCCCGCGACAAGGGAGTGTCACCATGCTCAAACACGAGATCCACGGCACCGGTGAGCCCTTGGTGCTCGTCCACGGGATCACGCACCGCAGGCAGGCCTGGTATCCGGTGCTGGAGCACCTGACCGATCACCGCACCGTGGTGCTCTTCGATCTGCCCGGCCACGGCGAATCGCACGACCTGGTGGTCCGCGACGGCGACGTACAGGGGACCCTGCGCATCGAGCTCGTCGAGTTCTTCGACCAGTTGGGGCTCGAGCGCCCGCACATCGCCGGAAACTCTCTGGGCGGTCGGGTGGCGATGGAGGCCGCCGCCGACGACCTGGTCGCGAGCGCGACCGTGCTCTCCCCCGCGGCGTACTGGCACAACTCCATCGACTTCGCCTACGTTCGGCTGATCTTCCGGTTGCTGACCGCCAGCGCGCGACTGCTGGCACCCGTGGTGCCGACGCTCGCGCGTTCGCCGCGGGCGCGGCGGATGATGGGCGGGGTGGTGTCGGCCCACCCCGAGAGGATTCCGGCCGACGAGTTTGTGGGCGATCTCAACGGCATGCGGCGGGCCATCCCCGCCATGAAGAAGATCTTCCCGGCCGCCGAGGTGTTCGACCGCGAGATCGCTGCCCACATTCCGGTGACCGTCGCGTGGGCCGCGCGTGACCGGATTCTGCTGCCCTACCAAGCGCGTATCTCCGAAAAGCGACTCCCTCTGGCCCGCCACATCCGACTGCCCGGATGCGGCCACGTGCCGATGGCCGACAACCCCGAGCTCGTCGCACGCGTTCTGCTGGAGGGCAGCGCACCCTGCGCGCAGGCCGAGGCCTCCTAACCAGCCTCTTCTCACCTACCGACTTCTCACCACGCGCTCTGGCCGCTTTCCGGTGTGATCAGCATTTCCTCCACCATCACTGGTCTGACCACTTGACCTCTGGCCACCTTTCCGGCATGTTGACGGTATGGCCCTGCGGCAGGTGACTCGACAATCGATCCCCGATCACGTCTTCGAGCAGATCATGTCCGATGTGCTCAGCGGTGAAATCGCACCCGGCGAGGCACTGCCCAATGAGCGCAGACTCGCGGAGGTCCTGGGCGTATCCCGGCCCGCGGTTCGTGAGGCGCTCACGCGACTCAACGCGGCAGGCCTCGTCGAAGTACGCCATGGGGACGCCACCACCGTGCGGGACTACCGCCATCACGCAGGTCTCGACCTACTGCCGCGCCTGTTGCTCCGCGGGGACCAGCCAGACCTGACCGTCGTGCGCAGCATCTTGGAGGCCCGGCTGCACAACGGTCCCAAGGTTGCCGAACTGGCCGCGCAACGCAGCGGACCGGAGGCGACCGCCGTACTCGACAGTGCCGTGAATGCGCTGGCCGCCGAAGAGGATCCGGTGGAGCGTCAACGTGCCGCCCTGACGTTCTGGGACCACGTCGTCGACGCCGCCGACTCCATCGTCTTCCGGCTGATGTTCAACACGCTGCGTGCCACCTACGAACCGGCCCTCGCAGCCCTCGCCACGGTGATGTCGGCAGAAGTCAGTCGCCCAGAGCAGTACCGGCGGGTGGCGCAGGCGATCACCGCCGGTGATCCGGCGGCCGCCAAACGCGCCGCGGTCAAACTCCTTGAGCCGGCCACCCGCGACCTGCTCACCGCGCTGTCCGGCTTGGAGGGACAGCGATGACAACCCAGGCACGTGGCAGCTTCACCTTGTCCGATGCGGTTCGGCAGTTCTGGCGCCACCCGTCCCCCTGGGCCCTCGCGCTGCCGTTCGTCGTGGCGTTGACCGCCCGGATCATCATCGGCGGCTGGCAGCTCACCGACTTCGTGGTGCCGGCGATCCTGGTGCTCACGTTTCCGCTCAGCGAATGGGGCATCCATGTCGGCATCCTGCATTGGCGACCGCGCTCAGTCGGCCGGCTCACCCTGGACCCGCTGCTGGCGCGCAAACATCGCGCGCATCACCGTGACCCGCGGCAACTCGAGCTCATCTTCATACCGAGCCAGACGTTGCTGTGGTTGATTCCGGCTGCCGTCGCTGTGCCGTTGCTACTGTCCGGTCGACTCGGTCTCGGGCTGACATCCGTGGTCTTCTTGACCGGAATCGGGCTGGTCTACGAGTGGACGCATTACCTCATCCACACCGACTACAAGCCGAAAACGCGTTTTTATAAAGCGATTTGGCGTAATCACCGACGACACCACTTCAAGAACGAGCGCTACTGGTTCACCATCACCACTACCGGAACCGCCGACCGACTGCTCAGCACATACCCGGACCAGTCCACAGTGCCTACGTCCAAGACGGCCAAGAATCTGCACGGTCTGGCACGCTGAGGCGCGCGCCCGGAATGTTTGAATAATCCCGTGGCCAACCGCATCCAGTCCCTGCTCGGGGTCCAGTACCCCGTCGTCCAGGCCCCGATGACCTACATCGCGCGCGCCGAGCTCGCCGCCGCGGTGTCCGAGGCGGGCGGGCTCGGAATGGTCGAGACGCTCACGCCCGACGGGCGTGCTGACCTGGCGCGGGTGCGTGAGCTCACCGACAAGCCGGTGGCGGCGAACCTGATGATCCAGGGATGGAAGAAGGACCCGTCGATCGTCGAGGTCTTGGCCGAGGCCGGAGTGCGCCACGTGTTCACCTCGGCCGGTGATCCGTCGTTGTTCACCGCGCGGCTGCACGACGCCGGCATGACGGTGGTGCATGTTGTCGGGTCGCTCAAGGGCGCGCACAAGGCGGCCGACGCCGGGGTCGATGCGCTGGTTGTCGAGGGCGTCGAGGGCGGCGGTTTCAAATCCCTGCTCGGCGCCTCCACGATGGTGCTACTCCCCCTGGTCGCCGAGAACGTACACCTGCCGATCATCGCCGCGGGCGGCATGCGCGACGCCCGGTCGGCGGCGGCGGCACTGGTGTTGGGCGCCGAGGGCGTACAGATGGGCACCCGGATGCTGGCCAGCCAGGAGTCCGCCGTGCACGCGAATTTCAAGGACGCGATTGTGACGGCAAACGATTCCGGCACAATACTTCTCGACATTCCCGGCAATCCCACCATGCGGGTCTTGCGAACGGGGCTGGCGGCTCGTGTCGCCGCCCACGACCCGGATGCCCAACTTCTGGGCAAAGTCACCGAGCTGTACTTCGACGGCGACATGGAGGCCAGCGTCGCCAACACCGGCCAAGTGTCGTCACGGATCGTCGATCTGCTGCCGGTGGCGGAGATCATTCGCCGGACGTGGGGCGACATCGAAGCGGTACTCGACAACGCTCGGTCGCGCAGCGGACGGTTCTGAACCAGGAGGCCCCGTGACGGGTAGCGACCAGCCGCTGGCCCGCCGGCTCGGCACCGGCGACGCGGTGGTGATCGGGCTCGGCGCGATGATCGGTGCCGGGATCTTCGTCGCGCTCGGCCCGGCCGCACGGGCGGCGGGGGCCGGGCTGTTGATCGGGTTGGCGGTGGCCGCAGTGGTCGCCTTCTGCAACGCGACGTCGTCGGCGCGGTTAGCCGCCCTCTATCCGGCATCCGGCGGCACCTACCTTTATGGCCGGAAGCGCCTCGGTGATTTCTGGGGCTACCTGGCGGGGTGGGCTTTCGTGGTGGGCAAGACCGCCTCGTGTGCGGCGATGGCGCTGACGGTCGGGGCCTATGTGTGGCCGGGGTATGCCCACGCGATAGCGGCGGTGACGGTGCTGGCGTTGACGGCGGTGAACTGCACCGGGGTGCAGAAGTCTGCGCGGCTCACGCGCGTCATCGTCACCATCGTGCTGGTGGTGCTGGCGGCGGTGGTCGTCACGTTATTCGGCGCGGAGGGATCGGCGCTGAGTCACATCGACGTGACCGATGCCCGCGTCGGTGGCGTGTTGCAGTCGGCGGGGCTGCTGTTCTTCGCTTTCGCCGGATATGCGCGCATCGCCACTCTCGGCGAGGAGGTCCGCGACCCCGCTCGTGTTATCCCGCGGGCGATCCCGCTCGCGTTGGGTATCGCGTTAACCGTCTACGCCGCGGTGGCGGTCGCCGTGCTGGCGGTATTGGGGCCGGATCGGCTGGCCGACGCAGTGGCCCCCTTGTCCGAGGCGGCGCAGGCCGCGGGGGCGCATTGGTTGGTGCCCGTCGTGCGGGTCGGTGCGGCGGTGGCAGCTCTGGGCGCCCTGTTGGCACTGCTGCTGGGGGTCTCACGCACCACGTTGGCGATGGCGCGTGACCGGCATCTACCGCACGTACTGGCCGCCGTACACCCGAGATCGCAAGTGCCACAACGCGCCGAACTATTGATCGGCCTGGTGGTGGCAGTCTTGGCGGCTACCGCCGATCTGCGCAGTGCCATCGGATTCTCGTCGTTCGGCGTGCTGATCTATTACGCGATCGCGAACGTATCCGCTTTGACGCTGCGCTCCGACGAAGGTCGCCCGGCTCCCCCGATCCCCGTTCTCGGAGTACTGGGGTGCGTTGTTCTGGCGTTCGCGCTGCCGTCGGCCTCTGTCGTCTCGGGGGCTGCGGTGATCGCCGTCGGTGCGGCGGTTTACGGGTTGCGCCGCGCCTGTCGGGCGCCGGGCGCGAACTCTCGTTAGCTGCAGCGGTACTGCCGGTTGAGCACACAGTTGACCGGCGGCGAGTAGAGACCGGTCAACACGCCCCGCATCCCCCCGGTGGCCGAACCGCCGGGGGCGATGATGCGGTTCCAGTTCGCGGGCCCGAGAACATAATGCGTACCGGATCGCCCGATGGTGCTGTTCCAGGTGTGCGACACCGATTCCCCCACCGGCAGGTCGAATTCGAGTCGCCAATCGACCATCGGCACCGCACTCAAGTTGGTGATGGTGAATCGGGCGATGAAACCGGTCTGCCAGGTGGAGTCCACCGACAACCTCGCCATCGCCGCGGCCGCATGAGCCACCGGCATGACCGGAACACTGATGGCGGCGATCAGCAGCACCGACGCGACCAGCCGAAGCGTTGCGCGCCAGTGCTTCGCATAGGTGCTGAGGCCGGCCACGGCCGCCAACCCTAGATCCGAATCGGCACCATCGCCGCTCACCCGGCGGGCGGGCTGCCGTACCTTTGCCCAACCGAGACCGGGGTGAGATTTTTGGGCTCATCGCGTACGACGATCCCGGAACGCGTAGCGGACCGGAAGCCCCTCGCGTAACATATGCCCCACACGTCACTGTGGTAACGGGGGGCGGCATGCGTCGGCGTTGGGTAACCCGGGTCGGGCTCGCCTCGCTCGCTGCCGCCGTTGCCCTGAGCACACAACCGCCGGCAATCGCGGGAGCCCTTCCCATGCCCGCTATCAAGGACTTCTCGAGGCCGGCCATCGTGATCCTCGGCTACGGACTCAACCCCGACGGCAGCATGCAGCCGATCCTGCAGAACCGAGTGATGACCGGCCGCAGCATCGCGCAACTCTTTCCGCAGGCACCGATCATCGTGACCGGAGGAAACCCGCAGAACGGTGTCACCGAGGCCGCCCAGATGCGCAGGCTGCTGATTCTCAGCGGCGTCCCCGCGAACCGGATCATCGTCGAAGACCGGGCCAACAGCACCGTGCAGAACGCCCGCTTCTCGGTGCCGTTGGCCCAACAGGTCGGGGCCACCGGCATCATCCTGGTGACATCATCGACCCATCAGGGCCGGGCCGACCAGAACTTCGTCGACGCCGGCGGCAACCTATTGGCGACGGTGAGCTACCCCGACGGAAATCCGACGACCAACATCGCCCAGTTCGCCCGCGACGCGATCAGCCCCTTCATGCTCGGGCGCTGATGTCGTTGGCCGGCGACCTCACCGCGACTGCGACGACTGTATCTGTCGCGCGATCTCGCCGTAGCGTTCGAAACGCTCAGGGGCACCCAGCGCGTTGTACAAAACCACACGGGATGCCACTCCCCCGTATTTGCCGATCAGCTTGTCCGCCAACTCATCCCATGTCGACTCCGTTGCAAAAGCGGCCAGGTGCTCGTCGGTGATCTGCGCTGCCATCCCCGCGAAGTCACCGGCCTTCTGCTTCTCGCGGATGCGGGCGGTGGTGCCCTCGAATCCGGCCTCATCCCAGATAAAGGCGTAGTTCGGCGTGCTGCCGTAGAAGCTCATGCTGGCGCGCACGAATTGCCGTTCGTTGTGGCGTTCTTCGTCGTTGTCGCCGACGATCGTCATCGCGGGCACGATGACGGCGATGTCGGACGGTGAGCGACCTGCCTTCTGAGCTCCCTCGGCCACCTTCGGCACGACGTGACGCGCGAGATAACCAGGCTCGCCCAGCGGATGGACGTGTACCCCGTCGGCCACCTCGCCGGCCATCCGCAGCATCCACGGATTTACCGCCGCGACATCGACTTTGGGATCGGCGGCCTCGATCGGTCCCGGACTCCATTGCGGAGTGATGAAGTCGAGATCGTAGAAATCGCCGTGATGGCCCAGCTTCCCGGATCGGAAAGCGGCGAAACACGCCTTCACCGCGAGAACGTAGTCGCGCAGGCGCGGACCGGGATGATCGAAATCCGCGCCGTAACGCCGCACGATATGGGTGCGGACCTGGGTGCCGATACCGAGTCGGAACCTTCCGCCGGTCGCTTCCTGCAGTTCCCACGCCGTCGCCGCCGTGACGAACGGGCTGCGCGGAAAGGCAACCGCCACGCCCGTCGAAAGTTCCAGACCGGGTGCGGCCTGAGATGCGATGGCGGCGTTGAGATACGCCGTACGCCCCCCTTCGGTGAAGAGCAGACCGGAGAAACCCGCGGCCTGGGTCTGCCGGGCCAGTTCGCCGATCTGACCTAAAGGCTGGGGAAGGGTCATGACGTCTAATTGCACCCGGCGAGCCTACGTGCTCCGGCCCTCTCGATGCGGATAGTTACGGGTTCTGGTGGGGCGAAGGTCAAGACCTGGGTGACCTGTAGCGTGGACGAGCATGAAGCCCACCCGGATGCATTCCTTCGTTGCCGTCGCGGCCAGTGTCGCGGCCATCGGCCTGCCGATCGCTCTGGCGGGCCCAGCAGCGGCGACCGAATCGTGCCCCACCGCAGCACCGGCCGGCGGAGGCACCCCGGAGTGGACGCTGGCCGGGGCCACCGGCAGCGTCGCGGTCACCGGCTCCACCGCAACCGCCGCACCGCGCGTGGACGTGTCCGCGCCGTTCAGCGTGACCCAGACCCAGGTGCAAACGCTGCAGGCCGGCGACGGGCCGGTGGTTCCGGGTTCTGCCAAGGTGTCGGTCTGCTACATGGGCGTCAACGGCCGGGACGGATCGGTGTTCGACAGCAGTTACCGGCGCGGCGCCCCGGTTGACTTCCCGCTCAACGGAGTTGTGCCGGGATTCCAGAAGGCGATCGCCGGACAGAAGGTCGGCTCCACGGTCGCCGTCGCGATGACGTCCGAAGACGGCTACCCCGACGGTCAGCCCAGCGCCGGTATCCGACCCGGCGACACTCTGGTGTTCGCCATTAAGATCCTCAGCGCCGCAGGCTGATTCGACAACGCACCACCGGCCATGACGCTCAGCGCGGATATCCAAGCCGAACGGACGGCCCGCTGTGGGCCCGACAGGGAGGTACAGGCCCTGCGCGCGTTCGAGGGGCAGGTGTGACTTCCGGGTCGTAGCCGATTCGGCGGTCACCGCCACGCGCCCCGAAATCCGGTATCCGGTGTACTCTCCCCGAGACATGGCGGATGCAATCCAATTCGTTGAGGCGAACGGGCTTCGATTCGGCTATCTCGAAGAAGGTTCCGGACCCCTGGTGCTCATGCTGCACGGGTTCCCGGACACCGCGCACAGTTGGGACGATCTGCGTCCGCGAATCGCCGCCAAGGGTTACCGCGCGGTCAGCCCGTTCATGCGCGGCTACCATCCCAGCGACATCCCGGATCGTGACCCCGACCAGGAGACATTGGCGCGGGATCCGCTGGCCCTCATCGAAGCGCTGGGTGCCCGCGACGCCATCGTCATCGGGCACGATTGGGGCGCCTCGGCAGCCTACGGCGCGGCGGGACTCGGCCCGGATCGGGTGAGCAAGCTGTTCGTGATCGGGATTCCGCACCCTGCGACACTCAAGCCGTCGCTGCGGAAACTGTGGGCGGTGCGCCACTTCGCCGCCTACAAGCTGCCGGGAGCGCCGAGTCGCTTCGCGCGCAACGACTTCGCGGCGCTGCCGGCGATCTACCGGCGATGGTCCCCCGCCTGGAACCCCGATCCGACTGAGTTCGACGCCGTCCGGGTGAGTTTCGCGCACCCGGGGAGCTTGAACGCGGCGTTCGGCTATTACCGCAAGCTGTCACCGATCCCCAGCGCATCGCTGAAGGCGCGGATCACGGTGCCGACCGTCGTCTTCGCCGGACTCGACGACCCGATCGTCGGGCCCGAAGATTATCGGGGTGCCGCTGCGATGTTCGACAACGAGTACATCGTCGAGGAGGTCCCCGGCGGGCATTTCATGCACCGGGAATATCCGCAGGTCTTCGCCGAGCGCTTGCTGACACATCTCTGATCGGCAAACTCTAATCCGACGGGCCGACAACACTTTCCGTGGCCATTGTGGCGACGAACCGCATCCGGTACGGTTCGCTCATGTCTGATCGCAACCGCCGCTTCCTGCTCCGCGAACGTCCCACCGGCCGCATCGGCCCGGACACCTTCGAACTCAGCGAGCAGGCAGTGCCCCAGATCGGCGACGGCGAGGCGCTGGTGCGCATCACCTGGATCTCCATCGACCCGACCAACCGCATGTGGATCAACGAGACGCCCTCGTACCTGCCGCCGGTCGGCATCGGCGAGGTCATGCGGGCAGCCGGGCTCGGCGAGGTCGTCGCATCCAACAACCCCAACTTTCCGGTCGGCATGACCGTTCAGGGCCTGGTCGGCTGGCAGGAGTACACCGTCATCTCGGACGCGATGCCGTTGTTCCCGGTCGAGATCGCCGAAGGCGTCTCACCGAGCGCCTACATGGGCGCGCTCGGGATGACCGGGCTCACGGCGTGGGTCGGCATCCGCGACATCGGCAAACCCAAGCCGGGCGAGACGGTCGTCGTCTCCGCGGCGGCTGGCGCGGTCGGCTCGGTCGCCGGCCAGCTCGCCAAGGCCGACGGCGCACGGGTCGTCGGGATCGCCGGCGGGCCAGAGAAGTGCGCGCTGCTTACCGATCAGCTCGGCTTCGACGCGGCCGTGGATTACCGCGCGGACGACTGGGCTGCCCAGCTCGCCGCCGCGACTCCCAACGGTATCGACGTCGACTTCGAGAACGTCGGCGGCGACATCATGGATGCGATCTTTGCGCGCATCAACGTCGGCGCGCGAATCGCATTGTGCGGGATGATCTCCGGCTACAACGCGGTCAACCCTCCGCCGGGGCCGCGCGCGTTCGGTAATCTGCTGATCCAGCGGGCCACCCTGCAGGGCTTCATCATCCTCGATCACTTCCTGCGCGGGCCGGAGTCGGCCACCGAGATCGGTGGACTGATCGCCGAAGGCAAGCTCACCCCGCTCGAAACCGTCGTCGAGGGCTTCGAGCAGCTACCGACCGCGATCAACATGCTGTTCGACGGCAAGAACGTCGGCAAGCTCGTGGTGAAGACATCCGGGTAGTCGCGACGCCCGACGAGGCCCGTCATTCGCGGTGATGAAGCCCTATGTGACGGTGGATCCACGGCAGCCGTTGACGGCGGTTCCGGCGTACGCGCGACGGGCGGAAGCGCTGGGCTTCGCGGGTCTGCACGTTCCTGAAACGATTCACGACTCCCTGGCGGTCGCCCTGCTCGCGCTCGAGCACACCACCCGCCTCACGGTGCGCACCGCGGTGTCGTTGGCGTTCGTGCGTAGCCCGACCCTGATGGCCTACACGGCCTGGGATCTATCGGTGCTGTCGGGCGGACGCTTCGAATTGGGCCTGGGCACCCAGATCAAGCAGAACATCCAGGACCGCTTCGGCATGTCCTGGACCGAACCGCGAGCCCGGATGAGGGACTACGTGGGCGCCCTGATCGCGCTCTTCGAGGCGTTCCGCACCGGCGGCCCGGTACGCCACGAGGGCGACCACTACCGGGTGACACGCATGCAGCCCTACTTCAACCCCGGGCCCAGTGACGCCCGCACCCCACCCATCTGGCTGGGTGCGGTCAACGCCGGCATGTGCCACCTCGCCGGCGAGGTGGCCGCGGGACTGGTCACACACTCCACCAACTCCGACCCCGACTACCTTCGCGACGTCGTGCGACCCGCCCTGCGCCGCGGTGCGGTCACCGCCGGACGCACCGATGCGCCGCTGCTGATGGCGTCCACGGCCATCGCCACCGGCGCCACCGACGCTGCCGTCGCGCGCGACCGGGAACGGCAGCGCCGCATGTTCGCGTTCCTGTACTCCACGCCCTCCTACGCGACAGCGCTCAGGCGACGGGGCCGGCACGACCTGCCGGAGCGGCTTCGAGCGTTGGTGCGGGCTGACCGATGGGGCGAGCTGCCCACGGTGCTGGACGACGACATCCTCGACGAGCTGATCGTCTGCGGCCGGTACGACGAATTGCCCGCGCTGCTTGAAGCCAGATTCGGCTCGATTGCCGACGGCATCGTCCTACCGCCGCTGGGTGATCCGAGCGACGACCCGCTACTCCAACCCTGTGTCGCCGAACTGACGCGGATTCGGCCAGCGGGGCCGGCGACGTATTCCGGGTAGATTCTGGGCATGGATCTCAACGGCAAGGCGGTACTTCTCAGCGGCGCGACCGGAGGCCTGGGGCGGGCGATCGCCGAGGCGCTGGCGGCGCGCGGGGCAAGGCTCATCCTCAGCTCACGCAAGGCCGAGGACTTGGAACAGCTCGCCGCATCTCTGCCGGGTACCGGGCACACGACGGTCGTCTGTGATCTTGCCGAGGAAGGCGCGGTGCCCGCGTTGCTGGAGCGGGCCGGCGATTTCGACGTGTTGGTCGCCAATGCGGCGCTTCCCGGCTCGGGCCGCTTGGAGAGCTTCAGCCAAGACGAGATCGGTCGCGCGCTCCGGGTCAACCTCGAGTCCCCCGTGCGACTGACCCGCGAGCTGCTGCCGGTCTGGCAGAGGCGCGGTAGTGGGCACTTCGTATTCATCTCATCCCTTTCCGGCTTCGCTCCCCTGCCGCGGTCGTCCATCTACGCGGCGACGAAGTTCGGCCTGCGCGGGTTCGCACTGAGCCTGCGAGAAGATCTGCGTGGCAGTGGAGTTGGCGTGTCGGTGGTTTCGCCCGGTGCGATTCGGGAGGCTGGGATGTTCGCGGACAGTGGCGTCACGCCGCCGCCTCCCATGGGCTCTGGGACGCCCAAGCAGGTCGGCGGTGCTGTAGTGCGTGCGATCGAACACGACAAGTCGGAAGTCTGCGTGTCTCCTCTGCGTCAGCGCGCGTTCGCCCGATTCGCGATGCTGGCTCCCGAAATCTCCGGTCGAATCGTGGGCCCGGTGGCGGCCAAGGCTGCCGACGAGGTAGCCGCAGGCCAGACCGAGAAGCGGTGATCTACCGGCCGACCAACTCCGGGTGAAACTTCGCCGCCATCCGGCGTACCCCGTCGCGCCAGTCGACCGTGGTGCCACCGACGAGTTCGTGCATGTAGGTCACGTCGGTGGGATTGCCGCGCAGCGCTTGGTCGCTTTCTTCGAACACCGGTTCCTTGCCGATCAGCGAACCGAGGTAGCCGCACCATTCCTGCAGGCTGACGGTTTGGTGGCCACACCAGTTGACCGTGGTCGCCGGGACCGACGCCACCTCGAGCAGTTTGGGGAGCGTCGCGATGATGTCGTCCTCGTGGATCGGGTTGTATCTGGCCGGTCCGCCCGGTGGGACGGGAATCGGGATGCCGGCCAGCATCATCTCCATGTGGTAGAACGGCCACCCGCCGTTGTTGCCGTACGGGACGTTGAGGCGGGCGATGGTGGTGGGCACCCCCAGCACGCGTGCCATCGACCGAGCAACGACCTCCCCGGCAATCTTGGCGATGGAATACGTGGGGAACAAGAACTTGTGGTTGTCGCCCAGCCCGGCGCGCTCGGTCCGGGGTTCGTCGTCCGGCGGATCGTAAACGGCCGCCGACGAGCAGTGCAGGAAAGCCTTTGCGCCGCGGCAATGGGCCATCAGCAGCCCGACGGACTCCGCGTTGGCCGCGAGGTCTTTGGCCCAGTCACCGCTCTTGGCCACCGCCAGATTGAGAACGTAGTCGAAATCTGAGGGCAGCGCGCTGAAGTCGCCGGCGGCCAAATTAACCTGCTCGCACCGAACACCCGCCCTCTCAAGGCTTTCGCGCGCCGCCCGGTCGGTGAAGCGGGCGACGCCCCACACCTCGTTGTCCGCGGCGAGCGCCCGGGTGATCGGGGTTGCGAGTTGGCCGGTGGGGCCGGTGATGAGGATCTTCGAGCCGCGCATCCGCTGATGGTAGGCGATGCCCCGACACCGCCGCGGCGTGTCGGGGCGGGCAAGTGCGGGTCAACGATCGGCCGGCCAAGCCGGCGACGGGGGTCGCCCCCGGCGATGTGATACCCGCCCGGGCCGGTTAGCTCAGTGCCGCGATCGCCGCGTCGTAGTCGGGCTCCTGGGCGATCTCGGGCACCAACTCGGTGTAGGCGACCTTGCCGTCCGCATCGACGACCACGACCGCGCGCGCGAGCAGCCCGGCCATCGGACCGTCGGCGATGGTCACGCCGTAGTCCTTGCCGAAGTCGGAGCGGAAGGCCGAAGCCGTCGTCACGTTCTCGATGCCCTCAGCGCCGCAGAAACGCTTCTGCGCGAACGGCAGGTCGTTCGACACGCAGACGACGGTCAGACCGCTTGCCGCGGCCCGCTCGTTGAAGGTCCGCACGCTGGTTGCGCACACCGGGGTGTCGATGGACGGGAAGATGTTCAGCAGAACCGGCTTGCCGCCGAACTGAGCGCCGTCGACCGCACCAAGGTCCGTTCCGGTCAGGGAGAATGCGGGTGCCGCAGCGCCCACCGCGGGCAGGTCTCCGGCCGTATTCACGGGATTTCCACGCAAGGTTATTTGTGCCACGCCAACAGTGTGCCAGGTCTCACCACGGCCACGCTCGTCGGTTGGTCCTCGGTCCAACTCCGGCTGCACGGGCCCCGGACGGCCGACGGCCATCAACATGCTGTTCGACGGCAAGAACGTCGGCATCCGGCTAGGCGGAGTTGGGCCAGCGTCCGGTCAAGACCTCGGGCGCCCAAGACGGCCAGGCCAGCTGCCCGATCTCCGCACCTCCGGCGAACTGCGCGACGATCCGGGGGCCGGTAGCGCGTGAGTTGTCGTAAACCGTTGCGACATCGGCCATTCCGATCGCTTCGGCGACCAGCGGCCACAGTCGGTGGTATCGATCTCGGATCTTGTCCTCGGGCACCGCGTGCCCGCCGGCGACCACCCGGTATCGCACCCGGGGCACCGCCAGCGCTTCGGGGATGAGCATCGCGTGCAGGACCACCGTGTAGCCGTGTGCGTGCGCATGCCGGATCAAGTCGAGTTTCGACTCGTGGGAGAACACCGTCTCGGCGATGAACGAACGTCCCTGTTCGATGAGTTTCATGCGGGTCTGCGCGGCCAGTCGCGCTGCGTCGTATGCGCGCGCCGCTACAGCCTCTGGCCAACGGCTCTTGGCGATCTCGTCGGCGTTGACGAATGGTGATCCCGGCAGCAGCGGCGCCAACGTGAGGGCGACGAAGGTCGACTTCCCCGCCCCGCTCGGGCCGACGACGAGGTCCAGTCGCCGCATCAGCGCCTATCCGCCGTCAGTGGGACGTCTCGACGATCACCGAGGTGCCATCGGGCCGGTATTCGACGATTCGACCGTCGTCATCGAGAGCGACGGTGGTGATTCCCCGCTCGGCCAGGATGTCGCCGTAGTTGGTGCGCGCCAGGTTCTCCTCGATCGCCGCGGAGATCTCCGCGTTGAAGACCACGCCTTCTTCGCCGGTCAGTGCATCGGTGTCCAGTTCACCGGCCAAGGCCGCTTCCACCCGCCGCCGCGCCGCCGTCTGCTGCGCCGACACCGCCCGACCGACCCGCGCCCAGTGGTCGAGCTGCTGTTTGGCCGACCTGCTCTGGCGAGCACCTTCGACGGCAGCACTGTCCACCAAGTCCGCCGCGAACCTGGTAACCCGATCGGCGACCTCAGGCATGAGCGACCTCCCGGTCCTGTAGCAACATGTAACAACGTATAGCAGAATGCTACACTTCACCGGTACGTCGATCAGGTGGCCGGACCGTTGCCGTCGTAGTCGGCACGGTCGCCCCCGGGCTTTCGCCAGATCAACGCGTAGCGAAACATCGGCAGCAGCTTCCGGTGCACCCCGGAAAGCTCCGCCCTGGCATGGTGCCGAATCTCGGCATAGGACTGTGCGGGCGGCCACGGCCACCACCCGCGCGACTCTGCCGCGTAAGTCCGCAGCCAACAGGCCGTTTCCGGTGCCGACGTCCAATGCCGAGGTGGCGCCGTCGGGAACGGCATCGAGGACGACGCGGTGGTAGTGGATGTTGTGGTTCCAGCGTGGCCGCTGTTCGCCCGGCATGTGAACCGATGGTAGGACCGAAGCGAACTCAGCGGGTGAGGCCCGATACACCGATGGGCCGGGCTGTAGCGTGGCCAGGGTGAATTCGCGTATGCCTCGGTTCGTTGCCCTCGCCGCCGGTGTCACCGCGTTGGCGATGGCACTCGCCGCCTGCGGCGGTTCGGACAGCACCACTTCTTCGTCGAAGACGTCGTCGGTCACCGATCTGTTCATGCCCCCCGGCGGGGAGAGCGTCACGGCCTGCCCGTCCGCTCCGCCGGCTGAGGGCGTCGCCGCCGACTGGACGTTGAAGGGTGCCACCGGCAGCATCGCGGTGACCGGCTCCACGGATTCCGCCGCACCGAGCGTCGTCGTCACGGGGCCGTTCAAGGTGGCCCAGACCGAAGTGCACACCCTGCACGCGGGCGAGGGCCGCGTCGTCCCGGACACGGCGAAGGTCTCGGTCTGCTACATGGGCGTCAACGGACGCGACGGGTCGGTGTTCGACAGCAGCTACGAACGAGGCCAGCCGGTGGAGTTCGGGCTCGACCGGGTCGTGCCGGGCTTCCAGAAGGCCATCGCGGGCCAGAAGGTGGGCTCGACGGTGGCGGTGGCGATGATTCCGGCCGACGGTTACCCCGAGGGGCAGCCCGCCGCCGGCATCCTGCCCGGCGACACGCTCGTCTTCGCGATCAAGATCCTCAACTCCTCGCGCTGAGCCCGTCCGTCATGGAATCGGCCCGGGTGGATCGGTGGTTGTGGGCGGTACGGATCACCAAGACCCGGCCGGACGCCGCCGCGGCATGCCGCGGCGGGCATGTGCGGGTCAACAACCGCCCGGCCAAGCCGGCGACCGCCGTCTGCCCCGGCGACGTGGTGAGTGCCCTGGTCGGTGACCGCACCCGAATCGTCGAGGTGCTGCGGGTGATTCAGAAACGCGTCGGTGCGCCCGATGCGGTGACCTGCTATCTGGATCGAACGCCGCCGCCCCCACCGGCTTCCGCTGCCCCGGTGGCCGCGCGGGACCGCGGTGCCGGTCGGCCGACCAAACGCGACCGCCGGGTGCTGGACAAGTGGCGGGCTCAGCAGAGCTGACCGGCTAACGGATCAGGGCCTGCCGAAGCTCCGAATACGCACTGACCAACGCATCCAGGGTGAACGCCCGGTTCAGGCCGCTCGGGTTGGGCAGCACCCATGCCGCCGCGTCGGCGAACCCGTCGGGGTAGCGGCCCCAGCCGATATCGGAGGTACCGAGCATCGCCACCAGCGCGCGCTTTCCCAGGAAGGCGATCATCCGAGGTGCGTAGTGCCGCATTTTCGTCTCAAAGTCCGGTCGCGCCTGCCGGAACTCCTTCGGAGTGACATCATCGGCTTTTCGTGTCGGCCTCTCCACCACTGTCGTTATGCCGCAACCAAATTCGAGCAGTCTGCGTTCCTCCTGTGGCAGCAGACGCACGTCGGTGAAGCCGGAGCCGTGGAGCACCCGCCAAAACCGGTTGCTGGCGCTCGAAAAATTGTGGCCGTCGGCGGCGGCAGTGGTCGCCGGATTCAGTCCACAGAAAACGACATCGAGCCCCGGAGCCAGGATGTCTGGGTCGTAACCGGTCACTGCGGGTGCGCGGCCAGGTACTCGGCGACGGGAATCCGCGACGTCGAGACGTAGCCGATCGGCAGCAGCAGATCCCCGGCGGTGGTGCGGTAGTAGGTGTCCCAGCGGTAGTAGCCGGCGAACCCGGCCGGGTCCCCGCCGATGACCGCGGCGTAGTCGTTGACGGCCCGCACGTAGTAGTCGGAGTGGTTGTAGCCCCAGATCGCCTTGTCACGGTTGGTGGCGAAACCGTTGGCGGCCAACAGTCGCCCCGCCGCCATGATGGAATCGCGCGGTGAGTGGATGTCTCCCCCGTTGCCATAGGCCGCGAACGTCGAGGGCAGGAACTGCATCGGGCCCTGCGCGGCGTCGTCGCTGACACCGTTGATGCGGCCGAAGCCGGTCTCGACGAAGTTGATCGCCGCCAGATAGTTCCACGGCACCCCGGATGCGGCCTCGGCCGCGCGGTAGGCGGCCACCAGCTCGTTGGCCGGGACCGGTGGCACCACCCGCCACGGCGGCATGGTGGGCTTCGGATCGGTGAGCGCCATGAGTTGCCGGCGGGCGTCGATGTTGCGGTCATAGACGTCCAGTAGCGCCGCCGGGATCTGCGGGCGGGCGATCGCATCCCACTCGGGATGCGCCCCGAGGGTGCGATAGGCGACCTGCTGGCGGCGCGCCGCAGCCGCGAGCACCTGCTCCGGCGCAGACGGGTTACGCAGCGCCTGGTCGGCGGCGACCAGGTCGGCGGCCAACGCGGCCGGATCCGGTCCCGGCGCCGCACCGGCGGGCGTCACCGCGGCGGCGAAGACGAAAACCAGGGTGGCGACTGTGCGCAGTAACCGAGCAGCCATGCTGTTCATCTTCTCCTGTGCACCGGATCAGACCCCGCAAGGCATCTTGCTCGGAGGGTTCCCGAACAACTAGAACCTGTTTCGTTTAAGGCCAGAATTCGCGCCATCTCCGCTGGTCACCAAGATCAACAGCCAACTACCAACTGTTACATTGGGGGCCGATCAGCTCAGTCCGGCGAGGGGATGACGCGTGACCACCAGTGTGACAACCGACGTCGTGGTCGTCGGGTTCGGTGCGGCCGGCACCACCGCGGCGATCACCGCACGCCAACTCGGCGCCGACGTCATCGCCGTCGATCGCGCCAACGGCGGCGGCGCCACCGCGATCTCCGGCGGCATCATCTACGCCGGGGCCGGCACCGCGATCCAGAAGGAAGCCGGGGTGCACGACACCGCCGAGCAGATGCTGGATTACCTGCGCCTGGAGGTCGGCGACGCGGTCAGCCCGCAGACCCTGCAGCGCTTCGTCGACACCAGCCCCGAGATGATCGACTGGTTGAGCCGGCACGGGGTCCCGTTCAACGCCGGGCTGTGCCCCTACAAGACGTCGTTTCCGAACAACCGGTACTACCTGTATCACTCCGGCAGTGAGAACGCCGGGGCGTTTCGCGCCCACACCCCGCCGGTGCAGCGCGGCCACCGGGCCTACGGGAAGGGCACCTCAGGCAAGAAGATCTATGCCCCACTAGCGGATTCGGCGCGCAAGCTGGGTGTGGACTTCCGCCCGCACACCACGGTCACCGAACTGATGCAGGACGCCACGGGCCGGGTGGTCGGCGTACGTGCGATGACGATGGGCGAGGCGCCGCGGCGCATCCAGCTGCGCTATGCCCGGCTGGCCGCGATCTCATCCAAGCCCGGCGTCTACTACCCGCCGCTGCGTGCCGTGATGGAGCGCCGCCTGGCGAAGCTGGCAGACCGCTACGCCCGGCCGATCGAGATCATCGCGCGCCGCGGGGTGATCATCTGCGCGGGCGGCTTCATCGCCAACACCGAGTGGCGTAAGCGCTACGCCCCGGAGTTCAACGGCGGACTGCCCCTGGGCACCAGTGGCGATGACGGCAGCGGCATCGCGTTGGCGCAGAGCGCCGGTGCGGTGACTGACCGGATGGACAACGTCTCGGTCTGGAAGTTCATCACCCCGCCGAGTGCGTTCATCTCCTCGATCGTGGTGGACGACAAGGGAAGTCGGGTCATCGATGAGACCCGCTATGGCGCCGCGCTGGGTCAGGCCATGGTGAAAGATCACGGCAGCAACGGCTGGATTCTGGCCGACGCCGCGCTCATGGCGGAGGCCAGGCGTCAGCTGCTCACCCAGACGTTGTGGTTCCAGCGCGCCCAGTCCGCCGCGCTGATGATCGCCGGCGCCAAGCGCGGCAAGACTCTCGCGGATGTGGCCCGAGCCGCCGGTATCGATCCCGACGGCCTGCAGGCCACGGTCGCCGCGCACAATGACGCGATCGACGCCGGGGAACCGGACCCGGTCGGAAAGCCCGATGAGTTCCGTCGCCGCATCGATCGTGCCCCGTTCACGCTCATGGATATCTCCGTGCGCCCCAACCCATTGCTCCCGACCCCGATGCTGACCCTCGGCGGGGTCCGGGTCTGCGAGGACACCGGTGCCGTCGTCGACGCCGACGGCACTCCGATCCCGGGGCTCTACAGCGCCGGCCGCACCGCGATCGGCATCGCGTCACGGTCGTACGTCAGCGGACTGTCGATCGCCGACTGTGTGTTCGCCGGCCGTCGCGCCGGTGTCGCCGCCGCCGGACAACGGCCGGACTGAACGCTACGGACCCTCGATCAGGTCCCGAAATCCTTTGGCGGGGAAGATCTCTGCACCGGCCTCGCGAACCCGCTCGGCCAGCGTGATATCCGATGTCACGACGGTGATCTCCGGTGGCCGACCGTCGGCCCGCACCAGCCGAACGATCTCGTCGTCGGCGGAATTGGCCCCACCTCTCGGTGCCGCGGTGATGTGCACGACCTCCGAACCGATCGGCGGCGACGGCGGCTTCTCGAACACCACCGTGACATGCCGGTCTTCGACGGCCGCCCAGCGTTCCAACTGCGTCGTCAACCGGACCATGGCCGCGTGCCGGTCCTTCCACCAGCCGTCGGGACGAGAACCGATCACATTCATCGCATCGACGATCCACCGCACCACTCCGACGGTACGGTGCGCTCATGGAGCTGGTCACCTATGAGTTGGACGACCACGTCGCGACCATCACCCTCAACCGTCCCGAAGCCCGCAACGCCATCAACGGGCCGCTACGCGATGACCTCAACGCGGCCTGGAACCGGTTCCGCGGCGACGAGGACGCCTGGGTGGGCATCCTCACCGCCAACGGGGATGTGTTCTGCGCCGGAGCCGACCTCACCGATTCGCAGGGGGCGGTGGGCACCTTCGCCGGCACGTTCTGGGAGAAGCCCACGATCAACTCGTTCGAGTCCGGGATGGAGCTCTTCAAACCGACGATCGCCGCCGTCCACGGCCCGTGCGTCGGCTACGGACTGACCGGATTGTTGTTCTGCGACTTCGTGATCGCCAGCACCGAGGCGGTGTTTCGGTTCCCGGAGGTGTCGATCGGGGTACCCACCATCGTCGGCGCGATCCGCCTGCCGCAACGGGTGGGCTGGTCCAATGCGATGGAGTTGCTGCTGACCGGTGAGCCGATCACCGCGCAGCGGGCCCGGGAGATCGGCCTGGTGTGGAAGCTGGTCGAGCCGTCTGAGCTGCAGGAGACCGCCCGGGACTGGGCCCGCACGCTCGCGAAGGCCGCCCCCCTGGCCCAGCGCGCCACCAAGGAGGTGGCGTGGCGCAGCGCCGACATGAGCTGGATCGACGCGGTCCGTTTCGGCGAGACCATGCGCAAGGTCGCCGGGGCCACAGACGACGTCGCCGAAGGGCTGCAGGCCTGGCGGGAGAAGCGCCCGCCGCGTTGGCGGGGCCGCTGAACTCAGGCCGCCGCGGCCGCCGCCGGTTCAGCGGCGTCCGTCAGGATCGGCGGGACGGTGGCCGCGGCCGCGACACTGAAGTAGGCCACCGTGAAACAGGCGATGACGTACCAGAGACTGCCGATCGGGTCGCCGTTGGCGGTGAGCCCGCCTTCCGCGTCGAGGTAGGCCGGCAGCACCGTCAGCCACAACACCGTCATGACCGACAGGTACACCGCTGCGTACCGGACTATGAGCGGGTTCTCGTAGCGGCCCGTGGTGAACAGGTTCAACCGCAGCCGCCGCCACTGCATGACCAGCACCGGCACGGCCACCGCGACGATGACGAAAAGCTCTGCCGCATAAGCGATACCCAGTAGCTTTCCGTCAGTCGCGGCGCCGATAAGGGTCGCGGGCAGTGGCAGGATGCCCGTCCCGAGCGAAGCCAACAGGCCGATGATGACGGTTCGCCACAGCACCTGCAGCCCACCGAAGGTCCTACCCTGATCGACCTGGCGACCGACCAACAGCTGGACGCAGAAGGCCAGCGATGCCGGCCACAGCGCGGCGAACACCACGACGCTGCCCATCGGCACCGAGGTGAACATCGGCTGGTTCAGCGGGTTGTCCACCGACCACTCCCACCAGCGCAGCTGCGGGCCCAGGTGGTCGAAGATCTCGTAGAAGGCGTGGTGAACGAAGCCCACGCAGATCGCGCCGACGATCACGCCGTAGCGGCGGAACACCCCCAGGATCCGGACGATCTCGAATGCGACGGTCGCCATCATCGGATAGATCGCGATGATGTACAACGGCAGCCGGCCCCACAGGAAGTCGACGGTGAACACGTTGTGCGCGAACATCGTGTCGACATGGTCGGCGATCCCGAACGCCGCCGGAAAGTACAGCGGCGGCTCGATGATCAGCAGGTAGGCGATCGCACCGAACCACAGTGCCAGGTTGGTGGCATCGCCGCGGCGAAACCGCACGATGGCGTAGATCAGCGCCAGTACGGCGCCGGCGATCACGGTGATCTCCAGGACCGGCAGCGTCCAGTTCTCCAGCTGCAGGGGGTTGCGGAACTCCACCAACCCGCCGGCTTCCGCGCAGGAGAAGCCCAGGGATTCGGCGAGGCGCTCGAAGGTCGGGGCACACAGGTCGGTCATCAGGCACTCTTCTCTTCGGCGGTGTACCACTTGGTCACGTCGTAGCCGTCGTCGTAGCGGGCGAACCATTCGGTGGCCAGCACCGGGATGTCCTCGTGTGCCGGTTTGTGATTGGGCATCTGACTGCGCACGATGCCCTTCACCGCGGTGAGCATCTCACCTTTGGGCAGATGCTTGAACGCATCCAGCACCGGTCCTTGATCGGCCGGCCAGCCGAACGGAATCCGCTGCCGCCAAGCCTGTTTAGCCCGATAGGTCTGGAACAACGACAGGGCGTCGACCTTGCGGTCCTCCAACGGGACGTGCTTGTTGAAGCCCAGACATGCCACCTTGATCACGCTCATCACGTGTTTGAAGATCGACGGCGCCATCCGCATCCGATACCAGGGGTCGTTGATGACGTGGTCGTAGATGATCAGCGCGGAACTGCGATGTTCGACCTCTTCGACGAAGTGCCACAGGAACAGTGACGCCACCCGGTCATCACCCGGGGCGAACAGGGTGTGGTCGTGGTCGAGCATCAGCTTGAAGACGGGTGTGAAGGTCGCCTCGAGATCGGCGGTGTAGGCCAGCCGGTAGTCCAGCGACTTCTCGGCGGTCATCCTGTCGAACATCGCATTGCACTCGTCGACGGTCTCCTTGAGCCCCGGGTAGGCCCGGATCAACGCCTTCGCGTGGCCCCGGTGGGCCATGGAGTGCTGGCTCTCCTGACGGACGAAGGCATCGGCCTCCTCGGCGACCGCTGGGTCGGTGATCAGCGGCATCGCCTCGGTGATCATGCTGCCGATCATCTTCTCGAAGCCGATCGCCAGCAGCGAGACCGCGTTGGCCATCGACGAGAACGCCGGATTGGCTTCGTTCCACAGGAACGGGACCGGGTACTCGGCGAAGGCGAACCGTAGTTTGCGCACGATCAGATCCGTCATCGGCACCCCGGTCTTAAACATACATACAGACGTTTACGCGTATGATTGTTTGATGGACCGCGCTTGTCAAGCAAGTCACTGATGGCCCGCCGACGTGGTTGGGGCGGCAATCCGCCGCGCACCGACGACGAAGCCGGCCGGCGGATCATCGCCGCGGCGGTCGACCTGGTGGCCGAGACCGGCTCGGCGGTGTCGCTGGCCGACGTCGCGAGTTCCCTGAGCGTGATCCGACAGACGGTGTACCGCTACTTCCCCACCGCCGACGCACTGATGCGGGCGGTCGCCATCGCCTCCGTCGATGAGTTCCTGGACCGTCTGGCCGACCACGTGCGCGGCATCCACGATCCGGCCGACGCGCTCACCGAAGCCACCGCCTACACCCTGGACGCGGTGGTTCGGTCCCCGCACCTGGGCACCATGCTGTCGTCATCGTCGCCGCACAACCGGGAGATGACATCCCCGCAGGCCCAAGACTTCGGGATGCGGATGATCGACCGGTTCGACCTCGACTGGCACCGGCACGGTTACGACGAGGCGAGTCTGCGCGAACTGGTCGAGTTCACCCTGCGGATCATGCTGTCGTTCTTCGTGGCGCCCAACGATCCCGCCCGTTCCCCCGACGAACTTCGCCGATTCCTCCGGCGTTGGCTGGGTGAAGCGGTCGCCGCCCAACGCGACCAGCGGACCCCGTAACGTAAATCTCATACCCCCCGGGGCACCAGGAGGGGTAGATATATACCCCATGGGGTATAGTTTCCGATGTTAGTTTCAATCACGGAGCGTCGGAGGTGGCCACTATGTCCTCAATCGCCAGGCGGGCCTGGGTCCCGGTCGTCGTCGTCCTGGCGGCGATCGCCGGCACCGTGGCAGTGGTCAACCTGCGCGGCGCGTTCGGATCCGACGAGATCTTCCGCTGGGACGGCAGCGGTTCGGCGCCGATCGCGTCGACCAATGAGAAGCGGGTCGTCTACGAGGTCTTCGGACCCGACGGCGCCACCGGCGGGGTCAGCTACCTCGATGAGCAGACGCAACCCGTGCAATCGACATTCAGCGTCCTGCCCTGGTCACACACCATGACCACGACGAGCCCCGCGGTGATCGCCAACCTGGTGGCCCAGGGTGACGCCGATGCGATCAGCTGCCGCATCACGGTCAACGGCGACGTCAAAGATGAGCAGTTCGCCACCGGCCACCACGCGCAGGTCTTCTGTCTGGTCAAAGCGGCATGAGCGCCCACGGTAACCCCCGCCCGGCCTACATGCGCTGGGTGCGCCGGCTGGCCTGGCCGCTGATCATCTTCTGGCTGCTGCTGACCGTCGGCCTCAACGTGCTGGTTCCGCCGATCGAATCGGTCGCGCGCGAGCACGCGGTGACGATGTCCCCGCAGGACGCTCCGTCGCTGATCGCCGCGAAACACATCGGCGCGAAGTTCGACGAGTTCGACTCCGACTCCATGGTGATGCTGGTGCTCGAGGGTGAGACCGAGCTCGGACCCGAGGCCCACCGTTACTACGACACACTGATCGAGAAGCTGTCCGCCGATCCGGAACACATCCAGCACATCGCGAACCTGTGGGGCGACCCGATCACCGCGGCGGGCGTGCAGAGCAGCGACGGGAAAGCCGCCTACACGCAGATCCACACCGCCGGCGACCAGGGCAGCACCCTGGGTAACGAATCAGTCGACACGGTGCGCAAGATCGTTGCCTCGGTGCCGGCCCCCGACGGCGTGAGTGCCTATGTCACCGGGCAGGCCGCGCTCACCACCGACATGACCGAGGCCGCCGACAAATCCATGTTCAAGATGATGGCGGTCACCGGCGTGGTCATCATCATCATGCTGGCGATCGTCTACCGCTCGGCCGCCACGGTGGCCTTGGCACTGGTGATGGTCGGGTTCGAGATGGGCACCGCCCGCGGGTTGGTCGCCTTGCTGGGTGACCTTGGCCTGCTGGGGTTCTCGACATTCGTTGTCGCGATGCTGTCATCGCTGGCGATCGCGGCCGGCACCGACTACGCCATCTTCCTGCTCGGCCGCTACCACGAGGCCCGCCGGGCCGGGGAGGACCGCGAAACCGCCTGGTATTCGATGTTCCGCGGCACCTGGCATGTCATCTTGGGATCCGGGCTGACCATCGCCGGCGCCTCCCTGTGTCTGCACTTCGCCCGGCTGTCCTACTTCAAGGCGCTCGGCATCCCGTCGGCCGTGGGGTTGTTGGTGGTGATCGCCGGCGCGCTGACGGTGGCCCCGGCCGTCGTCGCCGTCGGCGCCCCGTTGCTCGACCCCAAGCGGGCGGAGCAGCAGCGCGGATGGCGGCGGATCGGCACCGCCAACGTCCGCTGGCCCGGTGCGGTGTTCGTGAGCGCACTGCTGGTCACCCTGGTCGGAATGCTCGTGGTGCCGGGCATGAAGATCAGCTACAACGACCGCTACTACATCCCGGCCGGCCTGCCGGCGAACGTCGGCTACGACGCCGCCGAACGGCACTTCAGCGCCGCTCGGATGAACCCCGACGTGTTGATGGTCGAGGCCGATCACGACCTGCGCAATCCGGCCGACATGATCATCTTGGATCGGATCGCCAAGAACATGTTCCGCACCCGCGGGGTGGAGCGGGTGCAGAGCATCACCCGGCCGTTGGGCAGCCCCATCGAGCACACCTCCATCCCGTTCCAGGTCAGCATGGGTGCCGTGCCGATCCAACAGAATCTGCAGTTCATGGACGACCGGCTGGCGGACATGCTCAGGATGAGCGACGACCTGGGCGCCACCGTCGCGTCCATGGAGCGGCTGCGTGATCTGGTCGCCCGGATGGACACCACCACCGAGAAGATGACCGCCGACATGGTGACGATCAATGCGACCGTCGACGAGATCCGGGATCACATAGCCGATTTCGACGATGTCGCGCGCCCGGTTCGCAACTACTTCTACTGGGAGCAGCACTGCACGGGCATCCCGGTCTGTCATGCCGTCCGGTCGGTGTTCGACGCCTACGACGGGATGGACAAGTTCAGCGAGAACATGGCGCCGCTGCTGGCCGACATGGCTGACATGAACGCGGTGATGCCGCAGATGGTCGGGCAGTTCGAGCCGATGATCGCGGTGGCGAAATCCATGCAGGCCAACCTGCTTTCGATGCACTCGACCTTCTCCGGATTGGTGACCCAGATGTCGCGGATGACCGACACCGCCACCGAGATGGGCCGGGCCTTCGACGCCTCCATGGCCGACGACTACTTCTATCTGCCACCGGAGGCCTTCGACAACCCGGACTTCCAGAAGGGCTTGGAGCTGTTCCTGTCCCCGGACGGCAAGGCGGCGCGGTTCATCGTCACCTACGACGCGGATCCTGCTACCCCTAAAGGCATCTCGTTCGTCGAGCCGATGCTGGCTGCCGCCCACGACGCGGTCAAGGGCACGCCGTTGACAGGCGCCAAGTTCTATCTCACCGGAACCGCGGCGGTCTACAACGACATCCAGTCCGGGTCCACCTACGACATCCTGATCGTCGGGGTGGCGGCAGTGACGCTGATCTTCATCGTGATGCTGCTGCTCACCAGGGCGCTGGTGGCATCCGCGGTGATCGTCGGCACGGTGCTGTTGTCGCTGAGTGCGGCGTTCGGGCTGAGTGTGCTGGTGTGGCAGCACATCTTCGGTCTGCCGCTGAACTGGATCGCGCCGGTGTTCGGTGTCATCATCCTGCTTGCGGTGGGATCGGACTACAACCTGCTACTGGTCTCCCGCTTCCAGGAGGAGATCGGTGACGGCACCAAGACCGGGATCAACACCGGGATCATCCGGTCGATCGGCGGAACCGGTTCGGTGGTCACCGCGGCGGGCCTGGTGTTCGCGTTCACGATGATGTCGATGGCGGTCAGCGATCTGTACTCGATCGGCCAGGCCGGCAGCACGATCGGGATCGGGCTGCTGTTCGACACCCTGATCGTGCGGTCGTTCCTGACCCCGTCGATCGCCGCGCTGCTCGGCCGCTGGTTCTGGTGGCCCAGAAGGATTCACAAGGTCCAACCGGCGGCGACTACCCGGCTGCCGGTGACCGCGGAATCACCGTAGGACGGAAGTCGTACTGGGTGGCCGTGGCGCCGAAACCGCCGCGGCCACCCAGGTTCCCGAACGGAACCATCGGCGGGACCGCCGACGCCGTCCCCACCCCCGCCGGGGAGACCGCGCCGGTCACCGGCAACGCGGTGGCCGCCGGCGTGGTGCCCACACCCATGCCGGTCCAGGCCGGGGGCACCGACATGGCGCCGATCGAGGCCGCTCGGCCCAGACCGGCCGTCACCGCTGAGCCACCGGTGAATCCGGTCAGCGTCACCGAACCGGTGGTACCGGCCACCGCTGCCGGGGCCGTCGCGGCCCCGGCAGCAGCCAGACCAGCGGTGGCCCCCTTAGCACCGTTGGTCCCGGTCATCAGCATCCGCATGAGCATGCTCATCGGCATCATCGCCATGCGTAGCGGCATGGTCAGCGAACTCAGGCTCGACAGTGACGACGCCGACGCACCGGTCGAGGGATCCGGCGTCGGCGTGGCCAGCGCCTGCAACGCCGACGGCGTCGTGGAGATGAACTGCGGGCCCTGCGTCATCAGCGTCTCGGTGTCGGTGTCGGTGCCGGTGGTGACGGCCGCCGACTGGGCGACCGAGAGCGCCTGGCCGGCCTGGCCGGACGAATTGGTGGTCTGCGGTGGCGAGGTGAACGGCGTGACCTGGGTGGCCGCCGCCGACGCCCCCGCGTAGCCGTACATGGCCGCGGCGTCCTGGGCCCACATCTCCAGGTAGGCGGCCTCGGCGGCCGCAATCGCCGCCGTGTTCTGGCCGAGGATGTTCGTCGCGATCAGCGTTGCCTGCGCGCTGCGGTTCGCCGCGATCAAGGGCGGTGGAACTGTTGCCGCGTAGGCGGTTTCATAAGCCCCGACTGCCGCAGTGAGCTGAGCGGCCGCCCGCTGGGCCTGGGCGCCGGTCGAGCTGAGCCAGGTGGCATAGGGGCTGGCCGCCGCCGCCATCGCCAGCGCCGACGGGCCGGTCCATGCTCCGCTGGTCAGGCCCTCGACCACCGAACCGTAGGACGCGGCAGCCGAATTGAGCTCGGCGGCCAGTTCCTGCCAGGCGGTTGCGGAACTCAGCAGCGATCCCGGACCCGCGCCGGCGTACATCCGCGCCGAATTGATCTCCGGCGGTAAGGCTCCGAAATCCATTGCCTCCCCTAATCCGTGCGCCGACAACCATGCCGATCAGACTTTTAGGAAGGCTAGCTAGCCACTTTTGGTGCGCGGCATGTCTGCGCTGTGCGCGCGCTGTGCGCGGCGGAAGTGCGGTGGCCTCAGCGCAGATCCAGTGCACCCGAGAGGTACTGGTCGCGGCACGCCGTCCGCCCGAGCTTGCCGCTGGTGGTGCGCGGGAGGGCGCCGGCCGGCACGAATCGGACGTCGGCGGCGATCAGTCCGTGTACGCGTTGTACCGCCGAGCGGATCGCGGCGATTGCCGGCACCGGGTCCTTCCGGCCGGTGCCGGTGGCCCGTTCGGCGATGATCACCAGCTGATCTACCGGACCGGCGGCAACGGTGAACGCCACCGCGTAGCCACTGCGCACCATCGGCGAGGCCTGCGCCACGGTGTTCTCGAGGTCGTGCGGATAGTGGCTGCGGCCCTCGATGACGATCAAGTCGGCGGTCCGACCGGTGACGTAGAGCTCGCCGTCCAGGTAGCACCCGAGGTCACCGGTACGAAGCCAGGAAGCCGCGACCGGCACCCGCTCGGCGTGACTCCCCCGCGTCAACCGGGTCTGGAGCCGGGCACCGAACACCCGGCGCGTCTCCTCGGGACGGCCCCAATAGCCGGCGGTCACGTTGTCGCCGTGCAGCCAGATCTCACCGATGTGTCCGTCGGGCAACTCGGCGTCGGCATCGACGATCACCGCCGACAGGCTGCGGGCGACCCGGCCGCACGACACCTGGGCCACCGCATCCGGCGAGTCGGAGGCCACCGGCACGGCGCGCCCCACACCGAGCTGCTCACGGCTCAGGTGCACCACACTCGCCTCCGCGTCGGGGTCGATGGTCGCCACGAACAGCGTGGCCTCGGCGATCCCGTAGGACGGTTTGATCGCCGTCCGAGGCAACCCGTATGGCGCGAACGCCTCGTTGAACGCCGTGATCGCCGGCATGCTCACCGGCTCCGACCCGATGATCATCACCACGTTCGACAGGTCGATGTCGGCGCCCGACGCGGGCACACCGCGCTGGGCGGTCAGCTCGTAGGCGAAGTTCGGTGCGGCCGTGACAACCCGGCCGCACCGCGAGGCATCGGACAGGGCCTGGATCCAGCGGTGCGGCCGGCGGATGAACGCCGTCGGCGCGATCAGTGTGGAGTGGCCACCGTAGACCGCCGGAAACCCGATCATCGACAGGCCCATATCGTGGTAGAGCGGTAACCAGCTGAGGCCGTGGGTGTTTCGATCCAGCATGTCGATCGACAGGATCATCTGCAGCAGGTTGGTTGCAACTGCCCGGTGCGTCACCTGTACGCCCACCGGCGCCCGGGTGGTACCTGAGGTGTACTGCAGGTGTGATACCTCGTCGACATCGATGTCGACCGGTACGAACCCATCCGCCGCCGAGTCCGGTATCTCGTCGATCACGATGACCTGCGGCTGCAACTGCTGCGGCAAGGCGCTCAGAAACTTGTCGACGATGTGGCGCACCGCGGCCGTGGTCAGAACCACGGTCGGGGTGGAATCACGCAGCGCGGTGTCGAGGCGTTCGGCGTGCCCCGGAAGTTCGGGGGCGAACAGGGGCACCGCGACGGTGCCGCATTTGAGCGCCGCGTAGAACGCGGTGACGTACTCCAGTCCCTGCGGCGCCAGGATCGCCACCCGATCTCCTCGGGTGGTGGCCTGTTGCAGTCGGGCGGCGATGGCCCGCATCCGCACCCCGACCTGCACCCAGGTCAGTTCCACCGCCCGGCCCTCGACCGGCCCGGCGTAGTCGAGGTAGCGGAACGCCACCGCGTCGCCGACGTTGGCGATGTTGCGCTCGATCAGCGAGATCAGGGTGTCACCCGGCGGCAGAACGATGCCGCCGTCCGCGTCAAGGCACTCCTCGATCTGCACCAGGCCGGTCATGCCCCGCAGTCTAGGTGGCCGTGAAGCGAGCGTCGGTGCGCCCGAAAGTGCTGTGCCGTCTCACAGGGCGGGTTCGTGCAGCGCCAGGCTGACAAAGACGTAGCCCATGCAGATCAGCAGGTTGACCGCCGCCACCATCAGTCCAGCCACAACCAGTGCGTGGACGAGGCGGCGCCGGTTCCGCTTGGCCCGGGCCAGTCGCTGCTCACGCTGGATCGCGGTCGCGGCGAGCGCGAACGTGTAGTCAATCGACTCCGACGATGCCAGTGGTGAGCCGGCGGCCACCTGCCGCAGCCGGGCAGCCGGGACGCGAACACCGACACCGGCGAAGCTTCTGCTCATCCGCCGTGCCCCCCAGCGACTCACGGGCGGGACCACCGTAGCGACCCGCTGCGGCGGCCGCTCCCAGGGGCTGTGCCACCGGTCTGACCGGGCCGTCATGAGATATCAGTTTAACCACGTCAACCGCGAATTCCACCGGCTTCGGGCAAGTTCCGCGACCCCGGCCGCAGTACCCAGAAGTTGTATGGCAAAACCGCGCTATCGCTCAGCGAGCGGCGGCACAATACGTGGGAGATGACCGCGGGATCGGGGCGAACAGGAGCGTAATTCCATGACGACCATCGAGACGAACACAGCAGCGAGCGCAGCGGCCGAACCGGACGTACACGCCGAGATCGTTGCCGTGCAGCAGTACTTCGACAGCCCACGTTTTGAAGGCATCACCCGGCTCTACACCGCCCGCCAGGTCGTCGAACAACGCGGCACCATCCCCGCTGACTACCCGGTGGCGCGTGAGGCGGCCACCGCGTTCTACGCCCGATTGCGTGAACTGTTCGCCGCCAAGCGGAGCATCACGACGTTCGGCCCGTACTCACCGGGTCAGGCGGTGGTGATGAAGCGGGTCGGCATCGAAGGCATCTACCTGGGCGGGTGGGCGACCTCGGCCAAGGGCTCCATCAACGAGGACCCCGGCCCGGACCTGGCCAGCTACCCGCTGAGTCAGGTGCCCGACGAGGCCGCCGGCCTGGTCCGTGCCCTGCTCACCGCGGACCGCAACCAGCAGTACCTGCGCCTGCGCATGACCCCAGAGCAGCGCGCGGCGACCCCGGCCGTCGACTACCGCCCGTTCATCATCGCCGACGCCGACACCGGCCACGGCGGTGATCCGCACGTGCGCAACCTGATCCGGCGCTTCGTCGAATCGGGCGTCCCGGGCTACCACATCGAAGACCAGCGTCCGGGTACCAAGAAGTGCGGGCACCAGGGCGGCAAGGTGTTGGTGCCGTCCGACGAGCAGATCAAGCGCCTGAACACCGCGCGCTTCCAGCTGGACATGATGGGGGTTCCGGGCATCATCGTCGCGCGCACCGACGCCGAGGCGGCCAACCTGGTCGAGAGCCGCAGTGACGAACGCGACCAGCCGTTCATCCTGGGCACCACCAACCTGACGATCCCGTCCTACAAGGCCTCTTTCCTGGCGATGACGCGTCAGTTCTACAACTCGGGCATCACCGAGATCAACGGGCACCTGCTCTATGCCCTGCCAGAGGGCGAGTACGCCGAGGCCGACGCCTGGCTGGAACGCCAGGGCATCACCGCGCTGATCGCCAAGGCCGCCCAGGGCTGGCGCAGTGACGGGCAGCAGTCCGTGGACGGCATCTTCGACGACATCGAGTCGCAGTTCGTGGAGGCCTGGCAGAACGACGCCGGGCTGATGACGTTCTGTGACGCGGTCGCCGAGATGCTGGACTTCGCCGAACGCGAGGGCGAGCCCAAGGAGATGAGCGCAGCGCAGTGGCGTGAATTCGCCGGTCGGGCACCGCTGTACACCGCGCGGGCCAAGGCGGCCGAGCTCAACGCCGACCCGGGTTGGGACTGCGACCGGGCCAAGACGCCCGAGGGCTATTTCCAGGTGCGCGGCGGGATCCCGTACGCGATCGCCAAGTCGCTGGCCGCGGCCCCGTTCGCCGACATTCTGTGGATGGAGACCAAGACCGCCGACCTCGCTGACGCCCGTGAGTTCGCCGAGGCGATCCACGCGGTGTACCCCGACCAGATGCTGGCCTACAACCTGTCGCCGTCGTTCAACTGGGACACCACCGGAATGAGCGACGACGAGATGCGGGCCTTCCCGGCAGAGATCGGGAAGCTGGGCTTCGTCTTCAACTTCATCACCTACGGCGGCCACCAGGTCGACGGTGTGGCCTCCGAGGAGTTCGCGGCCACCCTGCTCCAGGACGGCATGCTGGCGCTGGCCCGGCTGCAGCGCAAGATGCGGCTGGTCGAGTCGCCCTACCGCACACCGCAGACCCTGGTCGGTGGGCCGCGCAGCGACGCCGCGCTGGCCGCCTCATCCGGTCGCACCGCCACCACCAAGGCGATGGGGGCCGGCTCCACCCAACACCAGCACCTGGTTCAGACCGAGGTGCCCAAGAAGCTGCTCGAGGAATGGCTGGCGCTGTGGGCTCAGCAGTATCAGCTCGGCGAGAAGCTGCGGGCGCAACTGCGGCCGACCCGTCCCGGATCGGATGTGCTGGAACTCGGGATCTACGGCGACGGCGACGAGAAGCTGGCCAATGTGATCGTCGACCCGATCAAGGACCGGCACGGTCGCAGCATCCTGACGGTGCGCGACCAGAACACCTTCTCCGAGAAGCTGCGACAGAAGCGACTGATGGATCTGACCCATCTGTGGCTGATCCACCGCTTCAAGGCCGCCGCGGTGCACTACGTCACGCCCACCCAGGACAACCTCTATCAGACCGAGAAGATGAAGGAGCACGGCATCTTCAGCAGCGTCAACCAGGAGGTCGGCGAGATCATCGTCGCCGACGTGAACCAACCGCGGATCGACGAACTGCTGGCACCGGACCGGGTGGCGCTGGGCAAGCTGATCGGCAAAGACGACTGATCTTTCGCGCACCCGCCGGGTGAACAGCGGCTACTCCGGCCAGCTGCTGCCCAGGATGGCCGCTACGAAGTCGCCGCGGACGAACCACGGAAAGAAGTGTGCGAGCACGTCGGCGTTCACGGTGCCGAAGGTGCTGGCCGGGCGGTGCCGGACACCTTCGGTGAAGGCATCCAGGATGCGCCGTTTGAAGTCGGGTCGCGGATGCGCGGCGGTGACGGCGGCAAGGGAATCGGTGGCCAGATCGTCGCGGCCGACACCGAGAACGTCGGTTTCCACCCCGGCGGTGACCAAGGCGATCTCGGGGTCGAGGAACTCCGGAACCCCCGGGGTGGTGTGTAGCGCGATGCCGAGCCAGACCCTGCGGGCGTCGGCTTCGTCGACTCCGCGCTGCAGTAGGAAGTCGCGGGCCGCATCGGCGCCGTCGACCTCGAAGCGCAGCGTGGAGTCGCGGTAGCGCGCTGTCAGACCCAGGTCGTGGAACATCGCGCCCACGTAGAGCAGCTCCAAGTCCGGGGTCAATCCGCGCCGAAGGCCTTGCAACGCACCGAAGAAGAACACCCGCCGGGAGTGGTGATACAGCAGGTCGTCTTCGATGTCGCGGATGTACGTGGTCACCTCGCGCGCCAGCGCCGTGTCGGGAACCGAGACCCCGGCGACGGTGTCAACAAGATCGGTCATATCCGCACTCTCCTCCCAGATGCCATCAGGCGGCGATGCTTCCGCCGCCATCCACTCGGATGATCTGCCCGGTGATGTACCCGGCGTCCTCATCCAGCAGGAAACAGATCGCGTGCGCGATCTCCGCCGGTGTCCCGACCCGATGCAGCGGAATGCTGTCCAGCAGGCGGGTTTCGCGCGGTGATCCGACCGGGCTGCGCTCGCGGTACATCTCGGTCTCGGTGGGGCCCGGCGACACCGCGTTCACGGTGATACCCGTTTCGGCGAGTTCCACCGCCCAGATCCGGGTGCAGGTCTCCAGCGCGGCCTTCGCCGACGCATACGGTGTGCGCTCCGGGGTACCCAAGGTGGTCAGGCTGGTGACGTTGACGATGCGGCCCCAACCGGAGGCGCGCATACCGGGCAGGACCGCCTGTACGACCTGAACCGCGGTGCGCACGTTGAGGTCGTAGGTGTCGAACAGGTGGTCCAGTTCGATCGACCCGATCCGGCCGAACTGCGCGAAGCCCACGTTGTTGACCACCGCGTCGACGCTGCCGTCCGCGACGATCGCCTCCAGGGTCGTCGCGGTGGCCGCGCGGTCGGCCAGGTCCACCGGATAGAACGGCCCCGGGAAACTCTCCGGTTCCGTGCGGGCGATACCGATCGGCACCACCCCGCCGGCGGCCAACCGGTCGGCGACCGCCCGCCCGATCCCCTTGGACGCACCAGTGATCAACACCCTTCGGTCCGGCCTCTTCTCGGGCATCGGGACTCCTCTCGGCAACAAGCTTCGATCCGATTCTGGTCGCCGAATGGGCGATCCGGCTGTGGCAGATGTGCCGCAGTTCCCACAGATTGCGACGCCACCTGATCCAGGGGCGCCGCCGCCCAATCGAACTATCAGATGTCCAGGCCGAGGAACGCATCGCCCGGATCCAACAGCGCAGAGGCGTCGAAGCCGCCGAACAGTGCACTGAGGTCCACGGCCCCCAACGGTGTCACCAAGATGTCGGTGACGGCGCTGTCGGCGCCGTCCGGTCCCGGGATTGCGGTGTAGACGTTGGCGAAACCGCCGCCGAAGTTGAACACGTCGTACACCGAGCCGAGGGCGGGTAGATCCGCGGCATCCACACCGGTGGCTGCGGTGACCCCGTCGACGGTGAACTCGCTGGTGGTCAGGCCCAGCAGCTGTGTCACGGTCTGCTCAGTGTGCACACTGCCGAGCTTTTCGGCATCGGCTCCGGTGCCGTCGTAGACATGGAAATCCTGCTGTGCCAGCCCTAGCAGGACCGAGGTTCCGGGGAAGGTGGCGACGCCGCCCCCGATATTGAGCAGCGGTGGCGCACCTATGGTCTGGAAGACCGGGACAAAGCCCTCGGTCGCGTTGGTACCGGACCCCGTGAACGGATCGAAGGTGGTGCCGCCGATGCTGAAAGCATCTCTGCCGATTGCAGTTTCGGCCAACCCGGTGAACGCATCTGCCGGGTTCAGCGGGTCCGCCACATCGATACCGCCGAACAGTGAGCTCAGATCCATGCTGCCCATCGGTGTGATCAGGGTGTCGGTGACGACACCGTGTGCTCCCGGGGTGGCGGTATAGACGTTGGTGAAACCGCCACCGAAATCAAAGGCGTCATACACGGTCCCGGCAACCGGCAGAGCGTCGGTGCTGCCCCCATCGATCGGGGTGGCGGTGGCGACGACCAGCTGGGTGTTTGTCAGCCCCAACAGGCTCGTCACGTGCTCGGAGGTGACGATGGTGCCGATCTGCGTCGCTGCGTCACCGGAACCGCTGTAGACGTCGAAGCTCTGCGGAGCCAAGAGGATTCCACCGGTTACGACATCCCCGAGCGAAGCGCCCCCGATGTTGAGGAACGGCGCGACTCCCGTCAGCGCGGCGATCGGGGCGAAGCCCTCCGTTGTGGAGCCGTCGGTTGTGGTGAACGGATCCAGGGTGAACCCGCCGATCGCAAAGGCGTCCTCACCCCCGCCTGCCGCCGCCGGTTCCAGCGCGGCGAAGGCGTCGCCGGGCTGCAGCGGCGCGGCAGCGTCGATACCGCCGAACAGCGGGGTCAGATCGATGTTTCCGAACGGTGTCACGAAGGTGTCGGTGACGGTGTCCGGGCCCTCGTCGGCACCCACGATCGCACTGTAGACATTCGCGAAGCCGCCACCAAGGTTGAACACGTCGTAGACCGATCCCACCGTCGGTAGCGGCACATCGGTCACAGGAGGCGCGCCGAGGACGGTGAACTCGGTATTGGTGAAGCCGGCCAGGTTCGACACCACCACACTGGTGTTGATGCTGCCGAGGACGGTGCCGTCGGCGGGGTCGAACACCTCGAAGTCCTGACCCGCCATGGCTCCGCCCAATGCGAATCCCCCACCCAGGGTCAACAGAGGTGGAGCACTGGTGAGCGGGTGAATGAGGGCATAACCCTCCTCGTCGCCATGTACCGGATCGAAGGTGAAACCGCCGATCGTGAACGCGTCAGCACCCGTCGCGCTGGGACCGACCGGAGCCGGGTCGGTGACATCGCCCAACGCCGCGGCCTCGACGTCGAACTGACCGGCGGTCAGCGCCACATCCCGACGATTCTGGGTCGCGGCGGGCTCTGGCCCGGGTAGGGAACCCACGACGACGCTCACGCTCGCGGCCGCGGCACCGGCGGCGAGGTACAACCGGGTCCGGGCCGCGGGACCCCCGGGGGCTGCACCGGGGTGACAGAACAACTGCATGACTTCTCCTCTGCTGATGGGGTTTCGTCGGCACGGCATCGAACGCCGCGACCGCCCCGTGGTCTTACCAAAAGCTCGGATGCCAAGGCGTTTCTGCTGAGAGCGTCATGTACACCAGATGCGCATCGGGCTAACCGCAGTCTTGTTGGGCGCCAGGCTATGTCCGGGACTGTGGCAAAGATGTCGCATCTACCGCACGGCGCCGGTCAGGCCGGGGCCGACACTGCTTTGGTGATGTCACCGGAAAGCCGCCTCACCACTTTGGACGGCTCATTGTCGGCCACCATCTGGCGGTTCCGGAACAGGCCGTCCTATGAGTTGCGCCGCCCCGCCGATCATCACACCCACGTGATCGCGGTGCCGATCAGCGGACAGCACCACCACACCTACTTCGGCAACGGCAGTTTGAAGTGGAGTCGCGCTCATCCGATCTTTCACCTCAATATCGTCGTTGCCGGGGAGCAACCGCGCGGGTTGTTCACGTCCGACCAGCCGTTCAGCTATCTGCATGTCTATGTGCGGCACAGCATGGTTGAGCGAGTCGCGGCGAACAGCGGGTTGCTCGATGTCGCCCGCACCGTCACACTCATCGACCCGATGTGTTCACACGACCCGGTCGTCGAGTTCGTCTGCCGACAGATCGTTCGTGAGATGTCTTGCAGCGACCGGCTTTCCCAGAAGATGCTGGACGCCCTCGGCCAACAACTCATCGCTCGTCTGCTCCGGCGGCATTCCAGCCTATCGGTCTCAGGAGTACTTTCACCGAAAGCCTCTGCCGGTTACCGCGATTGGCGGCTGCGTCGCACCATCGCGCATCTCGAGGCGCACCTCGCCGATGATCTGCGTCCCGCCGACCTCGCCAATGCGGTTGGCCTGTCCACCGCACGCCTTACCGCGATCTTCCGGGAAGGCACCGGCGAACCGCCGTATCGCTGGTTGATGGACCGCCGCTTCACCCGAGCCTGTGAACTCCTGGCGACGTCGTCGCTCAGCATTACCGAGATCGCTCACCAATGCGGGTTCGCCAGCTCCCAGCATCTCGCGACGGTGATGCGTCGGCGGCACGGCATAACGCCGAGCGACTACCGCAACCAGGCGCTGACCCCCACGGTCCCGAACAGCTGACGGAAGGAATCCATCATGCCGGTCTATCGGTGTTACAGCCCCGCCGGACTGTTGAACCGCGCAACGAAATCGCGAATCGCCCGGGAGATCACCGCAATCCACACCCAGATGACGGGCGCGCCCGAACTTTACGTCAACGTGCTGTTCCAGGAGATCGCCGACGGCGACTGTTTCGTCGCCGGTCAGACCGCAGCGCACTCGTACCTTTTCGGCCTGATCCGCCACGGGCGTGATCTCGACACCCGCCAACAGATGCTGCGGCAATTGTCGCGGATGTGGACGGCGATCACCGGGCAGCCGGAGTCCGAGCTTCTGGTCATGCTGACCGAGGTCGACCCGGCAAATGCGATGGAGGCCGGCGTGGTCTTGCCCGAGCCGGGCCACGAGGCGAGGTGGTTCACCGAGATTCAGTCGCCCTAACCGGACTGGGGATAGCAACCTGACACCAGTGGTCGTGTCGCATTCTGTGGGATGCGCGGCGGAAATGACTATCCGCGGCGAGGCAGAATCGTCGCAAACTTAACTCCTGTCGGCAGGAGTGAGCAGATGCGATTCGTGGTTGGCATGACCGGAGCGACCGGCGCCGCTATGGGGATCCGTCTGTTGGAAGCGCTGGCGCAGCTCGGGGTGGAAACCCACCTGGTGCTCAGCGAGTGGGCACGGGCCACGATCAAGATCGAGACCGATTTCAGTGTCGCCGACGTCCGGGCGATGGCGACGCGTTCCTACAGCGCCCGCGATCTGGCTGCGAGCATCTCGAGTGGATCCTTCCGCACCGACGGCATGGTCGTATGCCCGTGCAGCATGAAAACCTTGAGCGCCATCCGGATCGGCTTGAGCGACAACCTGATCACCCGAGCGGCCGACGTCGCGCTCAAGGAACGGCGCAGGCTGGTGCTGGTCACCCGGGAGGCGCCGTTGAGCGAGATCCACCTGGAGAACATGCATCACCTGGCACGAGCCGGAGCGGTGATCTTCCCCCCGACGGTGGCTTATTACGCCCGTCCCAGCACCGTCGACGAGGTGACCGACTACGTGGTCGGGCGCATCATCGATCAGCTCGGGATCGAACATTCGCTGATCAACCGCTGGAAAGGCGATCAGCAGTCGATCCCGACGAGCGACGACCAGCCGAGCCCTGACTCCGACGATTCGCGGTTAACAGTGGTGCGGAGGTCGCCATGAATACCCTGCCGACACTTTCCGGCGCCGCAAACCCCACCCCGGACCCGGACCAGCACGGCGGCCCCGATCTGCGCAGCTGGTTGGCCACCCTGGAGGCCGCCGGACAGTTGCGCCGAATCACCGCGCCGGTCCACTGGAACGAGGAGATCGGCGCGATCACCCGCGCCAACCTCTGCCTCGGCGGCCCGGCGTTGCTGTTCGAAAACATCGTCGGCCACGCAGACACTCGGTGCACCAAGCTGTTGACGTCGGCACTCGGCAGCCGCAGCCAGGTCCGGCTGATGCTGGGGTTGCCCGACGACACCAGCGACGCGCAGATCGTTGCCCACCTGCGGGACACCTTCCGGAATCCCGTTGCGCCGCGCGTGGTCCCGACGGGCCCGGTCAAGCAGAACATCCTCGATGGCGCCGACATCGACCTCGCACAGTTTCCGGTCCCGAAATGGCACGGCGAGGACGGCGGTCGCTACATCGACACCTTCTGCGGCGTGGTCACCCAGGACCCGGTGACCGGCCGCGACAACATCGGTGTCTACCGGGGCATGATCGTCGGTCGCGATCAGATCGCCAAACTGTTGGTGCCCAGCCAGGGCTGGGGCGGCCACATGGCGCAATACAAGCCGGAGCCGATGCCGGTCGCCGTCGTCTACGGATGGCACGACGTGTTGCCGTTCTGCGCCGGCAGCCCGTTCCCGAAGAGCATCTGCGAATGGGACATGATGGGCGCCCTGCTTCACCGCCCCGTTGATCTGGTGGCCTGCGAATCCGTTCCGCTGCATGTGCCGGCGACGGCAGAGATCGTCGTCGAGGGGTTCATCGACCCCGATCCCTCGACCTTCGTCGTAGAGGGCCCGTTCGCCGAATACCCGGGATTCATGGGTGATGCGGCACCGGCGCCCGTCCTGCACGTCACCCGGATCACCCATCGTGACGATCCGGTGCTGCGCGGCACGCTGGAGGGGATCCGGCCGGGAGCGCTCAATGAGGACAGCATCGTCAATTTCGCGCGATCGGCCATCAGTTGGAACACCCTCGACGATCTGGGCATCGGCGGTATCACCGACCTGTGGATGACGGAGGTGACCAACGGCCAGAACACACTGGTGCAGATCCAGAACCGCTATCGAGGCCACGCCCAGCAGATCGCCTCGGCGCTGTGGGGAACCGGGGGCTCGATGTGGTTCCACAAGAACGTCATGGTCGTCGAAGAGGACATCGACATCCACGACCCGGTCGCACTCGACTGGGCGATGTCCTACCGGGTCAATGCCGGTCGCGGCGATATCGCCTTCTTTGGTCCGGGCCTGGGCTCATCACTGGATCCGTCCACGCCACCGGAGCACAACGACACCAACAAGTACGGCGCCGGCGAGTGGACGCGAGTGCTGATCGACGCCACCCGCAGCTGGGACATCGCTCCCAGGGAGACGTGGGGTGGGCGCCGGTTCCCGCCGACCGATCGGCTCACGCCCGAGTTGGAGGCCCGGATCGCCGCCCGCTGGCAGGAGTATGGAATCGGTATCCCCTACCTGGATGACGCGGGACGTGAACGGCTGACGCTGGCCCGGTTGAGCAAGCGAATGCCGCAGGTGTGAGGACGTCGAGATGAGCAGAACGGTGGTGCTAGTCGTCTTCGACGGCATGAAACTTCTGGACGTCGCGGGCCCGGCCGAGGTGTTCGCCGAAGCCAACCGGTTCGGCGGGGACTATCGGCTGATCGTCGCGTCGGTGGATGGTCAGCCGGTGGGCACCTCGATAGGAATACCGTTCGCCGTCACCGACCGGATCAGCGACGTCGAATCCGCCGACACGGTGATGGTCGCCGGTGGAGACGCTGTGGTCGGCCGGCCGATCGATCCCGCGCTGGTCGAAGGGTTGAAGTTGATCGCCACCCGCACCCGGCGGCTCGCATCGGTGTGCACCGGCGCGTTCGTCCTGGCCCAGGCCGGTCTGCTCAGTGGCCGCCGCGCCACCACCCATTGGCGCCATGTCGGGAGGCTGGCCCGCGCCTTCCCCGACATCGACGTCCAGCCGGATGCGATATTCGTCCGCGACGGTGACGTCTTCACCTCGGCCGGGGTGTCGTCGGGCATCGACCTGGCCCTGGCCCTTGTCGAGCGGGACCACGGCACCGAGATGGCACGTGGTGTGGCGCGCACCTTGGTGGTCTACCTCAAGCGGGCGGGCGGGCAGTCGCAGTTCTCGGTTCTGGTCGAGACCGATCCCCCGGCCGAATCCGCGCTGCGGGGTGTGCTCGACTCGATCGCGAACGATCCCGGCGCCGAGCACACCGTGAAGAGCCTTGCGGCACAGGCATCATTGAGCACGCGTCAGCTGACGCGCTTGTTTCATGCCGAGCTCGGAATCACCCCGGCCCGATATGTCGAAGCGTTCCGGATCGATATCGCACGTGCCGCGCTCGACGCCGGCCACAACGTCGGCGATACAGCGCGCCTGGCCGGTTTCGGCAGCACCGAGACGCTGCGGCGGGTTTTCGCCACTCACCTCGGCATCTCGCCGAGGGCCTACCGTGATCGGTTCCGCACCAGCGGGTGATCAGCCGCGGATCGCCGCCACGGTATCGGCCAGTGTTTCCCGCGGATCGCGCAGCACAATGCCGAGGTCGCGCTCGGCCGGTGTGTCGTCGGAGGCCGGCATCTGGGTGTAATACTGCATCCCCGCCTCGGTGAACGGCGTGGCGATCGGCAGCACCCGCTCAGCCTGGTCCAGCAGGCGTCCGGCCCAGCGCAACGCGACGTCCGGCACCGGGACCGCGACCATCGGTGAACCGGAGACCGCGCCGAGCAAGCCGGCCAGGCGCCCGGCCGGTACCCGATGGCCGCCGGCCATGTAGCGACGCGGACCCCGGCCGCGTTCCAGCAACGCCAGATGCAACGCCGCCAGATCACGGACGTCGACGATCAGCCAGGCGGCGCTGCGTCCCGGAATCACATGCATCTGCAGGGCGGCCCGCACACCCTCCCCCGCCTCACCGAATCTGTCGCCGACCGGCGGACCGAGCACCATACCCGGATAAGTGATGTTCACCGGGGCACCGGCGTCCTGCAGGCCCCGCACATACTGCTCCTCGCGGGCTTTAGACCGACCGTAGCCGTCGGACCCACCGGCAACCGGTAGGTCGGCACGCAGGGTACCCAGGCCTGGACGAAACAGCGCGGTGAAGCTGGAGACGTGGATGATCGGATCGAGCCCGAGCTCGACCGCCCCACCCAGCACGTTGTGGGCGCCATCGGAGTTGGTGGCCATCATCAGCGCGTTCTGGCGCGGATCGGTTGCCACCAGTGCCGCGGCGTGCACCACGGCGTCGCAGCCGTCCAGGGCGCGTCGCACCGAGTCGGCGTCGGTGATATCACCGGCGACGTGGTCGGACACGTCGACACCGAGCCGCGCCACGCTGGTGTGCAGGCCCGCCGGATTGCGCACCAGGAACCGCACCCGGTGCCCGGCATCGGCCAGTGCCTTGGCGGTCCACCCGCCGACGAATCCGGTTCCCCCGGTGATCAGCACACGCATCGCGTCCATCTCGCAATCCTGGTGGGGTGAGCCGGTTTCCGCCCGGTTTTGCGCTAAGTCCGCTTGGGCAACTGGCCGGCGATGAGCGGCGCGATCTTGTCGGCCATATAAACATGTCCGGCATCGGTCGGGTGTACACCGTCCGGGCCGATCAGGTCCGGGCGGCCGACGAACCAGCCTTCAGCGAGCGGGTCGACGAAGTCCGCTCCGACGAAACGAGCCTCGTTGCTCAGGACGTCGCGGACCCGCCACACGTTGCCGGGTATGTCGCTGGTGGGCCACGGCGGTCCGATCACCAGCAGTCTGGCGCCCGGTGCGATCCGGCGAGCCAGGCCCAGGGTGTCAGCGACCAGCCGGGTCAACTCACCCGGCTCGACGTCCTGGTCGTTGCGGGAGCCGAAGAACACCACCAGCGCATCGTCGGGTTGCACCGCCCGCGAGGTCAGGTCCCCGTAGAGACCACCGCGGTTGCCGCGTACGCCGTAGCCGGCACCGCCCTCTGCGGCCACGTCGGCGGCGATGTACACCCCGCGCCCGGCCAGTGTCCTCCAGGCCCGCTCGGTCCAGTTCGCCGCGCCGCGACCGGTGTTCTCATACCCGGCGGTGTAGGAATCGCCGATCACCGCGATCCGGATCGGCGAGGCGCTCAGCGGCACCGTCTCGAAGTGACGTGGCGACTCGTGATCGCGGGCCAGGTAGCCGGTTCCGACGACGGTGGCGACGACAACCGCCACCAGTGAGACGGCGAACGTCATCACCCGACTCACTGATCACCTCCCCGAGAAACGGCGCACAGAAACGCCCCCCTCGGCGCTTCAGGGAACACTAACCGGTACTCCCGCGGTGCGTTCGTCGAGGATTCCTTCGTTCTTATCGGGGCCCTGGTCTACCCGCTGATCGACGGCCAACGGGTCGTCGGTGGACGTGACCTGGGCCGTCTCCGGCCGGGCCCCGATCATTCTGCGCATCCAGCGACGGGCCGGTTCTTCGACGCCGTGGAACAGCAGCATTGACAACACCGTGGCCGCCGCCAGCAGACCGGCGACCATCCACTTGGCTGCGGTCGCCCCTTCGTCGAACACGATCTCGAATTGGACTGCGGCCCAGTTCCACGATGTGTGCACCAACTCGTGGACCATGTACAGGGCAAAGGAGATCTGTCCGCCGTAGACCATCAGGCGGGTGGACAACAGTGCGGGCAGACTGCCGGTGCCGATCGCCAGCGCCATCACCAGCGGCACGAACAGCACATCGACCAGTCCGCTGCTGTCGTAGATCCCCGAGATGGGATGGGCGTCGAAGTAGTACAGGACACCGACCATCGTGACGATCAGCAGGGCCGAGCAGTATCCGGCGGTGCGCCGCGATCGGTCATTGGGCGCCAGCTTGCGCACCGCGGCGCAGGCCAGCGCCCCCGCGGTGAACTGCATGACGATGCGCGGCAGCCAGCTCCACGGCGTGTAGAACTGGCCGGTCGCCAGTAACAGCAGCAGCGGCGGTAGCGAGGCGCCGACCGCCAGCACGGCCAGCGCCCGCGCCGACGTGACCCGCATCATCCGGTAGACGACCAGAATCAGTACGCCGAACAGCAGGTAGGCCAGCCACTCAGCACTGATCGACCAGGCCGGGCCGTCCCAGCTGGACCCGTCGAAGAACGGTTCGAACCACAGCTGCACCAGCAGGACCTGGCGGACATAGCTGGTGGCGGTCAGCCGGCTGAGGTCCTCGGTCGGCACGTGGCCGACGTGCAGGGTGAAGATCACCCACAGCAGCGCCAGGTGCAGCGTGACCAGGTAGATCGGCCAGACCCGCGCCAACCGCAGCCACAGGAAGTGCACGGTGGCGCGCGCGGAGAACGACTCCCCCATACGTTCGAGATAGTTCCAGGTCAGCACGAATCCGCTGAGGATGAAGAACAGGTCGACGCCCTGGGCCCCGCGGTCCAGGATCGGGGCCATCGCATCGGCGAAGTCCGGCGACGCCAGGCGCACCAGCGGGCGGAAGTGAAACAACACCACCCACACCGCAGCGATGATGCGAAGCCCGGTCAGGGCCTTGATCTCTCCGCTGCGCACAACACTCTTTCGCCGGTGGACTCTGCTGTTTGAACTGCCTTGGGTGCGGGCCCAGCAGAGAAGGCCCGGCGATCGGCAGCCGCAACCCGGTAGCCGGCAGCCATCGAAGACTAGCAGCGGCCCCGCCTCGGGTGAAGTCATCGCGCGGTGGGCGGTCGTCCGCATTCGTGGCCCGTTGGCCATACTGTTCCGATGCCAGAGAATTACCGCGTTGGACGCGGGATCGCGGATATCACCGGGGAGCCGGCCGAATGCGGAATGCTCGGCTACGGCGTGGCCGGACAGCAGACGACCGGACTGCACAACCGGCTGCGTGCGCGGGCGTTCGTGATCGCCCACCCCGGCCCGGCCGGTAACGACACCCGGATCCTGCTGGTCGTCTGCGAGATTCCGCTGCTGCTGGAAAGCATTCATCACGATGTGCTCGCGCGTCTTGCGGCCACCTACGGCGAGCTGTACACGTTCCGCAACGTCATGCTCACCGCGACGCACACCCATTGCGGCCCAGGAGGTTACGGCGACCATCGGCTCTACAACTCCAACACCGACGGTTTCCGGCCCCAGACTTTCGCCGCGATCGTCGACGGCATCTGCGAGGCCGTCGCGCAGGCGCACGCCGACCTGGCGCCCGCCACGTTGAGCCTGGCCGTCGGCAGGCTGCACGACGCCAGCAGCAACCGCTCACCATCGGCGTTCGCCCGCAACCCCGAGGCCGACCGCGCCCATTTCCCCGACGAGATCGACCCACAGACCACGCTGCTGCGCATCGAGCGCGACGGCCGACTGGTCGGCGCGGTGAACTGGTTTGCCACCCACGGCACTTCCATGACCAACCGCAACACCCTGATCAGCGGCGACAACAAGGGCTACGCCGCCTACCAGTGGGAACGCCTCCAACACCAGGTCGACTACCTGGCACCCGCAGCGCCGGAGTTCATCGCAGCATTCGCCCAGACCAACTCCGGAGACATGTCGCCGAACCTGAACCACCGCCCCGGAAGCGGCCCCACCGAGGACGAGTTCGAGAACACCCGGATCATCGGCTCCCGGCAGGCCGCCGCGGCCACCGAACTTACGATCGGTCACGGCTCCCCGGTCAGCGGCGGACTCGAGGCCCTCACCACCTATGTCGACCTGTCCGACTTCGAGGTCCGGCCCGAATTCACCGGCGACGGCCGGGCCCATCGCACCGGCCCCCTGCTGGCCGGGGCGGCGGCCCTGGCCGGCACCGACGAAGGCCCCGGCCCGGGATACCCGCTGGTCAAGCAGGGCCGCAACCGCATCCTCGACTGGCTGGCAGCCAATACCGCCTACCGGATCTCATCACGGCTGCGCGACGCGCATGCGCCCAAGGCGCCGACACTGCCGGGCAACCTGCTGAACAGGGCCCTGTCGATGATGCCCACCGGCGGCCCGGTCCAGCTGCTGCGCATCGGCCAGCTGTACCTGATCGGACTACCCGCCGAGGTGACCATCGTGGCCGGGCTGCGGTTGCGCCGCACCGTCGCCGACATCGTCGGCGCCGAACTTCAAGAGGTGCTGGTGGCGGGCTACTGCAACGGCTATCTGCACTACGTCACCACGCCCGAAGAGTACGAGGAGCAGCGCTATGAGGGCGGCAGCACCATGTTCGGGCGCTGGGAACTGGCGGCCCTGCAGCAGGTGGCGGCCGAGCTCGCCACCGCGATGCGTGACGGGCGCCCCGCCCCGGCCGGCCGGCCGGCCGCAGAGCCGTCCCGCAGGCGAAAGCCCCGGCGTCGGGCCAGAACCGACAAGCCGATAGCAGGCCACCGCTTCGGGGACGTACTGGAACCGCCCCGGGCCGGCTACCTGCCGGGAGCCACAGTGCAGGCGGTGTTCGCCGGCGCCCACCCCAACAACGACCTGCACCGCGGCGGAACCTACGTGCGGGTGGAGCACGAGACCGATGACGGATGGCGCACCATTGCCGACGACGGCGACTGGTCGACCACGTTCCACTGGCGCCGGGCGGGCCGACGCGGCTCGACCATCACCGTCACCTGGGCGGTGCCTGCGGAAACACCGACCGGCCGTTACCGGCTGCGCTACCAGGGCGACGCCCGGGACGCGGCCGGGCGGATCAGTGCGTTCACCGGGGCCACCGAGGCGTTCGATATCTCACCAAAGCGTTAATCGGCCGCCCAAGAGGCCTTAACTTCACCGCATACCGTCGGGAACATCGAGGTCGGCTCACCTGCCGACCGCGGTCACCATCGGAAGCGGGGGCTCGGCATGGCTATCACGATCACCACTCGGGGCGCGGCACGGATCGGTCAGCAGCGGAACTCCACCATCGAATGCGGCGGGGCGCAGCTTCGGGCGCACTATCGCCACCTCGCGACGGTAGTCACGATCCGCGGCCGGATCGATTCCGCCAATGTGGACCAACTCAGCGAACAGGCGCGGCGCTTCGTCCTCGCCAAGGAACCGGTGGTGCTCGACCTGAGCGGGGTCACCTCGTTCGCGGCCGCCGGCATCTGGCTGCTGTGCGTGATCGACGGCGACTGCCGCGCAGCGGGAGTGGAGTGGACGCTCATCGAGGGTCCGGCGGTGGCCGAGCTTCTCGGTGATTTTGATGAGGACGCCAAGTTCCCGACGGCGGAGTCGGTGGACCAGGCACTGCACGCGCTGGCCGACGGCAACGACCAGCGCCGTCAACTGCTGCTGCCGCTGTTCCAGAAGTCGGCCTGAGATAGGGCCCAGAACCCGTAGCGCCGATGCCGCCCTGCGCTGGTGGCCGCCGATCGGCCTGTTGGCAACCCTGATCCTGGGCTGGGCGGTGGGCCGCGGCTCGACGACGTTCGACAGCTGGTTCAGTCGCAACATCCACGACGTCCTGGGTGAGCAGCCGCGTTGGCTGTTGATCTTCACCAGCGGTTGGCTGGTGCTCGCGGTGCTGGTGGCGTGCCTGGCGGTCACCCTGCGACGGCGGCAGTGGGCGCTGGCGGCGGCGGTGCTGGCCGTACCGTTCCTGGTCACCACGGTCAGCCAGGGCCTCAAAGTCCTCTTCGACCGCCGCAACGGCCCATACCTGGAGTATCCGAGCGGTCACACCGCACTGCTGGTCGCGGCGCTGGGCATGATGGTCGTCGTGGCCGCAGCACGGCTCTGGACCCTGGGCCTGGCGATGATGCTGAGCGGGCTCGGGATGCTGGGGCTGGTGGCCTGCGGCTACCACTACCTCACCGACACCATCGGGGCGGCGATGCTCGCCACCTCGCTGGTGTGCGCCGCGGCTCGGTTAACGTCTGCGCTGTGATCGTGTTGCTGCCGCCGTCGGAGACCAAACACGCCGGCGGCGACGGCCAGCCGTTGTCGCTCGACAGCCTGGGATCCCCGGAACTGACCGAACTGCGAGCCACGCTGGTCGACGAGCTGATCGCGCTGGCCGCCGATCGCGACGCCAGCCGACGCGCCCTGGCGTTGTCCGCAGCCCAGGACGGCGAGATCGAGCGCAACGCGACATTGCGCACCGCACCGACGGCGCCGGCGATCAGGCGTTACACCGGTGTGCTGTACGAAGCGCTCGACGTCGACTCCCTGCGCGGAGCGGCCGCCGGCCGCGCCGCGGCTCGGCTGGCTGTCGGTTCGGCCCTGTTCGGGCTGCTGCGGGCGAACGACCCGGTGCCGGCCTACCGACTCTCGGCGACCTCGAAGCTGCCCGGGCAGCCGGGGTTGGCCAAACGTTGGCGGCCGGCGCTCGAGCCGGTCCTGGCCGACATCGCGGCCGCCGAACTGGTCGTCGATCTGCGGTCCGGTTCCTACGAGGCGTTGGCGAAGATCCCCGGCGCCGTCCGTGTCGACGTGGTCGCCGAGCACACCGACGGCCGGCGGGTCAGCGTCAGCCATTTCAACAAGGCGCACAAGGGCCGGCTGGCGCGGGCGCTGGCCAGCACCAGATCCGAGCCCGACGACGCCGCGTCGGTGGCGGCTACCGCGCGTCGCGCCGGGATGCGGGTGGAGCGCGACGGCCTCCGACTGACGATCGTCGTGCCCGCATGAACCCGGGCAAGCATCGGATGGCAGCGCTGCGGGCCCTGGTCGTCGCAGCGCTGACCGCCGTCTGGACACCCGCCGGCATAGCCGCGGCGGCGCCGGGATCGCAGGTGCCACCGGTGTCGGCGCAGGCCCGCTCGGCCGGTTTCGTCGACGTCCGCAGCGCGGTGCCGGACGCGATCATCGACCTGCGATACGCCACCGCGAACAACTTCACCGGCGTGCAGCTGTATCCGGCTGATGCCCGATGCCTGGTACACGAGTCGCTGGCCCCGGGTTTGACGACGGCAGCCGGCGCCCTGCGCGCCCGAGGCCGGACCCTGGTGTTCTGGGACTGCTACCGGCCGCACGACGTGCAGGTGCGGATGTTTCAGGTGGTGCCGAACCCGAACTGGGTGGCACGGCCCGGCCCGCTGGCCCGCAGCCATGAGACCGGACGATCCGTCGACGTCACCACCGCCGACCCGCAGGGGCGGCTGGTCGAGATGGGCACCGACTTCGACGACTTCTCCCCCCGCGGCACGGCCTATGCCGAGGGAATCAGCGCCCGGGCCGCGGCCGAACGTGCCGCGCTGCGCGAGGCGATGAGTGCCGGCGGGCTCGCCGTCTACTCCGGGGAGTGGTGGCACTTCGACGGCCCCGGCGCCGGCGTCGGGCGACCAATCCTGGACGTCCCGGTCAATTAGCCGGTGGTGCCGCCAGGTGCCGCTCCACCGATTCGACCTTGGCGGTCATCGCGTCGACCGCGCCCGCCCGCAGGTCCGCCTTGATCACGGTGCTCACCCGCGGTGAGCGGGCCGCCACGGCCTCCACCGCCCGCTGCACCACGGCCATCACCTGCGCCCAGTCATCGCCTTCGATGACGGTGAACATCGCATCGGTGTGATTGGGCAGACCGGACTCGCGCACGACCTTGACCGCCTCCGCGACGATCTCTCCGACGCCCTCGCCCACACCCAGCGGCGTGACCGAGAACGCAACCAGTACCGACATCTGACCCACCCCTCCCGCTCGCTTCATCGCCGAGCCTACTTAGCATCGGCGCATGCGGGTTCTGGTGCAACGAGTCTCGTCGGCGCGGGTTGCGGTCGACGGCGAAACCGTCGGTGCGATCACGCCGAACGGCCAGGGGCTGCTGGCGCTGGTCGGGGTCACACACGACGATGACGCGACCAAAGCTCGGCGTCTTGCCGAAAAGCTTTGGAAACTAAGGATTCTCGATGGTGAAAGATCAGCTGCCGACACCGGCGCACCGATCCTGGTGATCAGCCAGTTCACCCTCTACGCCGACACCGCGAAGGGGCGTCGGCCGTCGTGGAACGCTGCGGCGCCCGGCGCGGTCGCCGAGCCGCTGGTGGCCGCGTTCGCCGACGCACTGCGCGAGTTGGGAGCGCACGTGCAGACCGGGGTGTTCGGCGCGCACATGGCGGTGGAATTGGTCAACGACGGACCGGTGACGGTGCTGCTGGAGTTGTAGTGGCGAAACCCGGTTCCGAGACCGCTGGGGGTGGTTATCGTCGAGAGGTGACCGAGATCAGCGATACACCACAGTTGCCGATGTCACGGAGAGTCCTCTGCGGCGTCTACGCAACGATCGCGGCGGTGGCCTTCGCCGCCACCTGGAGTCAGAACCTGGCCTACCAGAACGCCGCTCTGGACTTCTTCAGCAGCTTCTGGCGCGAGACGCGGGTGACCCCGGCGGCCCGCTCGGTCACGATCGACATCCTGATGTTCGCACTCGCGGCGTCGATTCTGATGGTGATCGAAGCGCGGAAACACGGCGTGCCGTATGTGTGGGTGTACATCGTGGGCGGGCTGTTCATCGGGATCAGCGTGACGTTTCCGCTGTTTCTGATCGCCCGGCAATTGCGGCTGAATCCCGCCGAGACGCTGAGGCTTCCGACCAAGGACGCCGTCCTGTTGGCGGTGCTCGCGGTCATGGTGCTGGTCTCGGTGATCTGGGTCGTCACCGGGTAGCCGACGCCTACGGCGTGCGCCGTACCGAAGGCTCATCGGCCGAAACCGGCGGCAGGTAGACGCCCACCAGATCCCGGTGCCACCAGGCCCCATCCCGGCGGCGCTCAGCCGGTGTGGTGAAGCGGTAGTCGTAGAGCAGTGCCCGCACGTACCTCGGCGGGTTGTCGGGAAAAGGGTTGCCGCGCAACAGTCGCAGGGTGTCACGGTCGTTGCGCAGCAGACGTTCGAGCAGGGCCATCCGCCACGGCTGGGCGTATCGGGGTGACAGCGCGGCGAACCACATCAACCAGTCCAACCGCAGGTGATAGGGCGCCCACTGCCTCGGAAGCCTGCCCACCCCACCGGGTTTGCCTTTGAACTCGTACTCTCGCCAGATCGTCCGGGTGGTGAGTTCTGCCTCGGCGGTGCCCTCGATCACCACTTCCCGGCGGGAGCGGCCGACGGTGCCGAACGCGCCGTAGCTGTTGACCAGATGCAACCGGTTGAAGGAGACGTTCATCCGCTGACGGCGTGAGGCCAGGTTGCGTATCGGCCAATAACTGAGCACCAGCACCGTTGCGGCGAACATCACCACCAGCACCGCGAACCATACCGGGGCATCGGCCATGGGCGGCGGAGCCAATCCGGAAAACCTTCCCGTCAACCAGGATTGGTCGATCGCGCCGGCAGCCAGAACGATCGTCAACCAGTTCAGCCAGGCGAAGTTCCCCGAGGCCACCAGCCACAGCTGCGTGACGATGATGATCGCGGCCGCCACCCCCGCGATCGGCTGCGGGGCGAACAGCCCAAACGGCACCACCAGTTGGGCAATGTGATTGCCGGCGGCTTCGATGCGGTGCAGCGGCTTGGGAAGGTGGTGAAAGAACCAGCTCAGCGGACCTGGCATCGGCTGGGTCTCGTGGTGGTAGTACAGGCAGGTCAGGTTGCGCCAACAGGGGTCGCCCCGCAGCTTGATCAGGCCCGCCCCGAACTCGATCCGGAACAGCAGCCACCGGGCCAGCCACATCACCAGCACCGGCGGCGCGACCCGGTCATTGCCCAGGAACACCGCCAGGAATCCGCTCTCCAGCAGGATCGACTCCCAGCCGAATGAGTACCACGCCTGGCCCACGTTGACGATGGACAGGTACAACACCCACAGCAGCAGCCAGATCGACATCACCGCCCACAGCGGGACCAGTTCCCCGGCACCGGCCACCAGCGCGGCGGCCACCGCGGCACCCAGCCAGCACACGCCGGCGAAGAACCGATCCGAGTAGTGCAGGTGAAAAATACTGGGCGCCAACCGGAACGGGTGTCGCCGCAGATACCGAGGCACCGGCAGCATGCCGTGTTCGCCGATGAGTGCGCGGAACTGGCGCGCGGCGCCGACGAACGCGATGACATAGACCGCCGCGATGCCGCGTTCCAGCACCAGCCGGCCCAACCAGTATTCGGGCCCGCCCAGCCACGACCACTCCGTGTTCACACCGGCAACTCCTCGGTGTGATGTTCATACCACCGGCCGCAGCCGGAGTCAGTCGGTTGACAATGCGCGGCGCAACAGATGCATGGCCACGGTCGTCGAGCGTTCCCGGATGTCGGCGCGATCTCCCGGCAGCAGAGTGGTCCTCGTGAGCATCCGGCCGTCACCGAGCGCCACACAGAAACACACCGTGCCCACCGGTTTATCCGGTGTCCCGCCGCCCGGACCTGCGATTCCGGTGATGGCCACCGCGGTGTCGGCCCCGAATCGCCGCAGCGCACCGGCGGCCATCGCCTCGGCCACCGGTTCGGACACCGCGCCGTGCTCGGCGATCAGGGCCGCGTCCACTCCGAGCAGGTCCTCTTTGGCGTTGTTGGAGTAGGACACCACGCCGCCGGCCAGGTAGTCCGAGGCGCCCGGCTGATCGGTCAGGCGCGCCGCCAGCATCCCCGCGGTGCACGATTCCGCCGTCGCGATCCACCGGCCGGCCAACAGTCGAGCAATCTGGTCGTCGACCAGGGAGCCGTCTTCGGAGAAGATCTTGCCGGCGTGCCGTTCGCGCAGCAGCGCGACCAGTTCTGCATAGGTGGTGGCGGCATCGGGTTCGTACCGGGTGACGATCTCGAGCTCACCGCGGCGCAGGCAGGTGGTGATCTCCAACCGGTGGAAGTCAGCGATGGACTGCTGCCCGTGCCGCAGGGTGTCGGCCAGCCCGGACTCGGGCAGCCCGAACATTCGCACGGTCTGCTGTTCATAGTGGGTGCGCCCGGCGATCGCCTCCTGCACCTCGGGGGTGCGTATCGCCTTGTCCCACATGGGCTGCAGCTCGCGTGGTGGTCCGGGCAGCACCACCACGGTCGGGGTGCCGGGCACCACCAGACCGGGCGCGGTGCCGACCGGGTCCAACACGGTCGCACCGGCCGGAACTATCGCCTGTTTGCGGTTGGCGGCCCGGACCGTCGCGAAATCCGGTGCGCCCGGTCCGGTGTAGCGCGCCATCATCGGCTTGAGGATCTCGGCAATCCGGGCTTCCAGCGCGGTGTCGAGCAGGACCTCCCGACCGCAGAACCGGGCGACGGTCTCGACCGTCAGGTCGTCGGCCGTCGGTCCCAGGCCACCGCTGGTGATGATCAGGTCCACACCAACCCCGGCCAGGAACCGCAGCTGGGCCTCGATGTCCGCGGGCCGATCGCCGCAGATCGTGATGTGCGCCAGCTCGACTCCCAGTTCGAGGAGTCGATCGGCGAGCCACGGCCCGTTACGATCTGCGATTCGTCCGGTGAGTACCTCGGTACCGGTGACCACTATTCCTGCGCGTGCGCTCACCGGTCCGAGGTTACCCAGTGGCGAATCAGGGCAGGCCCGGGATGAGCATCACTTCCATCGGGGTCACCGGGGCCACCGGAGCAGTCGGCATGAACCCGGCCGGAACCATCGACGTCGGCGCCACGGCCGTCGGGGCGGTGCCCCCGAAGTTGGGCATCGGGAACGGCAGCAACGAACCCAGGTTTCCCGGGAATCCCGACAGCCCGGGCAGCCCGGAGGAGGTGGCCTGGGTCGCCGCGGTCTGCGTCGGCGGAACGTTGAAGGTCGCGGTGGCGATCGGCGCCTGGGCCGGCGTCGCCGCCGGAGTCAGCGCGGTGCCACTGAGCGCGGACGCGGTGGTCTGCAGCAGCTGCTGGGGCAGGGTCGTCGAGGAGGCGACGACCTGCTCGAACACGCCGGGCAGTCCGGGGTTGATCGGCACCGTGTCCGCGTTGGCGGTGGCGCTGGACGCGAGCGCCGCGAGGAACAGTCCCGCGGCGGCGCCGGCCGCGACGGTGAGGCAATTACGGATTCGTGACATGGCTTCTCCCCAATCCCAATAACAAGGTCGGGACCGAAGTTAGCCGTGTGAAAATTGGTGCTGATGTGACACGACGGGCGGTATGCGAAACCGTTGCGAACCGGAGCCGCAACGGTTATCGAGCCAGCTACACCTGCGTCACTTGGCCAGCCAGCTCTGAATCTTCCCGAGATCCGTGGTGTACGCCAGCAGGATGGTGTCCTCGTAGTGGGCTCCCCCGTTGACGGTGCTGCTGCCGCGCCATATCGCGTGGATCTGGAAGACGCCGCGGCTGTAGATGTCGACGCGCTCCCGTCGAGTGCGCTGCCAGCCGAACTGCTCGGCCTGCTCTGACAGCGTTTGCCGCACGTCGGTAGCGGTGTTCTCACTGGTCTTGGTGCTCATTGCGCCGGCCCCTCTTTGCACTAGGCCGATCACGCTATCAGCTGCGACGCCGCCGGCCGGTTCTGCGGCGCGTGGGCACTCCGGCCGGCGGACTCGGACGTAGCATCGACGCCGATGGCCGCGTCAGCATCACCCCGCGATCTGATCGCCGAGATCGCCCGGACCGAACCGGGAGCCCGGATCGGGGCATTCTTCGATCTGGACGGCACGCTGGTGTCCGGTTTCACCGCCACGGCGCACGCCGGCGACCGCATCCGGCGGCGCCAGGCCGGAGCCGGCGAGGTACTCGGCGTCGTCGAGGCCGCCGTGCGGTATCGGCTGGGCCGCATGCAGTTCGAGCGGCTGCTGGTGCGGGCCGCGGGCTATCTGCGCGGTGAATCCCTGCGCGAGCTCAACGACGTCGGAGAACGACTCTTCGCCGACCACATCACCGAACGGATCTACCCGCACATGCAGGAGGTCGTGCGGGCACACCAGCAGCAGAGCCACACCGTCGTCCTGAGTTCCTCGGCACTGACCATTCACGCCGAGCCCGTCGCCCACTTCCTGGGGATCGGCCAGGTGTTGTGCAATCGGTTCGAACTCGACGAGCGCGGCGTTCTGACCGGCGGCATCATCAAACCCGTGGTGTGGGGCCCCCAGAAGGCTGCGGTGGTCCAGCAGTTCTGCGCGGACAGCGGAATCGACCTGGCCGACAGCTTCTTCTACGCCGACGGCGACGAGGACGCCGCCCTGATGTCGGTGGTGGGCCGGCCCCGGCCGGTCAATCCACGCCCCGGCCTGGCGGCGCTGGCCGCTGAACACGGCTGGCCGGTGCTGCGCGTCAGCGGACCCCGCCGGACCGGCGGCCGATCCCTGCGTCGCGCTGCCGGTTTCGGCGTGGCGGTGCTCCGCGCGGTCGCCACCCGCTGAGCCGATTCACGATTGGCGGTAGTGTTGGCGTCGAGCGGCCCACCAGTGGCCCACTGGTCTCGTCACGTCGAGTCTGGTACTAAATTAGAACACGTTTCACTCCTCCAGTCCGCCGCCCCGTGAAGGAGCAGTAATGCACACCCCCATCTGCGACGAGCTCGGTATCGAGTTCCCGATCTTCGCCTTTACCCACTGTCGCGACGTGGTCGTCGCGGTCAGCAAGGCGGGTGGGTTCGGGGTCCTCGGCGCTGTCGGCTTCACCCCCGAGCAGCTCGAGATCGAGTTGAACTGGATCGACGAGAACATCGGTGACCACCCGTACGGCGTAGACATCGTCATCCCGAACAAGTACGAGGGCATGGACTCCGGGCAGTCAGCCGAGGACCTGGCCGAATCCCTTCGCAAGCTGGTACCCCAGCAGCACCTCGACTTCGGCAAGAAGCTCCTCGCCGACCACGGTGTTCCCGTCGAGGGCGCCGACGAGGACAGCCTGCAGCTGCTCGGCTGGACCGAGGCGACCGCCACCCCGCAGGTCGAGGTCGCGTTGCAGCACCCGAAGGTGACCATGATCGCCAACGCGCTCGGGACTCCCCCGGCCGACATGATCAAGCACATCCACGAAGCCGGGCGGAAGGTCGCCGCGCTGTGCGGCTCGGCCTCGCAGGCCAAGAAGCACGCCGCAGCCGGCGTCGACATCATCATCGCCCAGGGCGGCGAGGCCGGCGGCCACTGCGGCGAGGTGGGCTCGATCGTGTTGTGGCCCGAGGTCGTCAAGGCGGTGGCGCCGGTACCGGTGCTGGCAGCCGGCGGCATCGGCAGCGGCCAACAGATCGCCGCGGCCCTGGCCCTGGGCGCCCAGGGCGCGTGGACCGGTTCGCAGTGGCTGATGGTCGAGGAGTCCTCGAACACCGAGGCCCAGCACGCGGCGTACATCAAGGCAAGCAGCCGCGACACCGTCCGGAGCCGGTCGTTCACCGGTAAGCCGGCCCGGATGCTGCGCAACGACTGGACCGAGGCGTGGGAGGCTCCGGAGAACCCGAAGCCGCTGGGCATGCCGCTGCAGTACATGGTCTCCGGCATGGCGGTGCGGGCCACCAACAAGTTCCCCAACGAGAGCGTCGACGTGGCGTTCAACCCGGTGGGTCAGGTCGTCGGCCAGTTCACCAAGGTCGAGAAGACCGCGACCGTCATCGAGCGCTGGATTCAGGAATACCTCGAGGCCACCGGCCAACTCGAGGAGTTCAACGCCGCCGCGTCGGCCTAAGACGACCTCAGTTTGGGACTCAGTTGGCGCTGCGCCAGGAACGGGCGCAGCGCCAACAGGTACCCAGCCAGCACGGCAGGTGCCGCAGCCAGTGGTGACCACGGCAGCTGCAGGGGAAAACCTGCGGCGATCACGCCGACGATGCTGAACGTCGCCGCGCCGATCAATGCCGGGACGGTCACGGTGGCCGTGCCGCCGGCGGCGTGTCGCAGCAGCAGGTGTCCCACCGCGGCCAGGCCGGCCACTGCCGCCGCCACCGTCGGCGGGTCGGCAAGTCCGATCGCCACGACGACCAGCAGCACCGCGCAGGTGGCCGCCGCACGCCACCGAACCGCGGCCAGCACCGCGCAGACGGCGAGCAGCACCGTGACGAAGGCTGGTTTCGAGGCCGCCCCGGAGGCCCCGGACATCGCGGCCGCCGCCATGGCCAGCCCGCACGCCACGGACGCCAACACCGGCACGGGCCTGGCCGCGGTGCTCATCGCCGCGCCGCCGTCGGGCGATGGCGCTGCGTCACCAGTCGCATCGACTGCTCCAGCGACTGCTCCGCCGACCAGGCCGCCACGTCGACGCCGACGGTGGCCATGTCGCGGTACATGGCGGTGCGTTGCAACGTCCACAACCGGGTGACCAGCGGATCGGGCTCGACTTCGAACGGCGAGCCGGCCAGGACATCGACCGCCAGCACCACATGCCCGCGTCTGCGCAGATCGGTCAATGCCAACGCGAACTCGGTGTCCAGCAGGGTCGAGAACGCGATGACCAGGGCACCGGCCGGCACCGCCGCTCGCGGCGCGAGTGTTCCGGTGGTGGTTTCGAAGCCGTCGCCGGCGCCCAGAACCGCGTCGACGATGCGATAGAACTGGCGTTGGCCGATGTCCGGGCCGACCCAGCGCGGGTGGCGGCCACCAAGTGTGACGATGCCGGCGCGATCACCGTTGCGCAGTGCGGTCTGCACCACCTGTGCCGCGCCGAGCACCGATCGCTCGGTCGCGATGGTCGCCGGGCCACGCGGTTGCGGGTAGGCGTCGACCAGCACCACCACGTCGGCGCCCCGATCGGTCAGCCGCTGGGTCACGTGCAGGCTGCCCCGCCGGGCACTTACCGGCCAATTCACCGAGCGCAGCGGGTCGCCGGGCAGGTAGGCCCGGATGTCGGCGTACTCCACACCGCGGCCCGAGTGCCGGGTCAGGTGGGTGCCTACCCGGTCGAGCAGCTCACTGTGCGGGATCGGCGTGGACTGCGGCGGGGCCAGCGGGAACACCGTGACTTCGGCGATCTCGACGGTGGCAGTGCCGGCCAGCAGCCCGCCCCGGCCCAAGGCGCCCACGGTGGCCCGTATCGGGTAGCGGCCCCAGCGTTCTGCGGTGGCGGTCACCGATATACCCAGCGCACCCTCGCCGGTAACCTCCGCGGTGTGCTCGGCGGCGTCGAGCCGCACCGCGGGGTGCGCCGACACCGCCAGGTCTGTCGGTGGCGCGTCATGATCGGATGTTGTTACGCGGACCGCCAATTCGACCGGCTCGGATTCGAAGCAACGTTGCGCCGCGGGAGTCGCACGTACCCGAAGCACCGGCGCCGGGGACTGCCAACCCAGCGAGCACAGCACGCCCAACAACGGGGCGGCGAAGGCGATCAGCTGCCAGCGCGACCCGCCCACCGCCACCGTCAGTGCCAGCGCCGTGCAGGTGGCCAGTGCTCGGGTCACCGGCGAGGCCTGCCAACGCAATTCGACATCCGTGTCGAAAGCCTCGCCGTGCGCGGCATTGTGAGTCATGTCGGTATCGCGCCCGGCGCCGGTCCGGCCGCATCCGGGGTTCGCGGCACCGGCAGCCGCCGCAGCAGCTCCTCCACCACATCAGCACCCTGAACACGCCGCACCCACATCTCCGGCCGCAGCGTGATCCGGTGCGCGACCGCCGAAGTGGCCAACGCCTTGACGTCCTCGGGGATCACATAGTCACGGCCGAGCAGCAACGCGCGAGCCCGGGCGAGTTGAACCAGATCGAGTTCTGATCGTGGACTGGCGCCCACTGCCACCTGCGGATGGTGCCGGGTTCCGTTCGCCAGGGACACCACGTAGCGCAGCACGTCGTCATGCACGCTGACCTGTTCCACCGATTCCCGCATCGCCACAACGTCATTGGCATCGACGACCTGGCGTACCGTCGGAAGCACGGCGCCCCGATCCAGGCGCCGGCGCAGCATGGCCGCCTCACCCTGCTCGGACAGATAACCCAGCCGCAGCCTGATCGCGAACCGGTCCAGCTGGGCCTCCGGCAGCGGGTAGGTGCCCTCGTACTCGATCGGATTGTCGGTGGCCAGCACGATGAACGGCGAGGGCAACCGGTGGGTGTGGCCGTCGATGCTGACCTGGCCTTCGGCCATCGCCTCCAACAACGCGGCCTGGGTCTTGGGCGGGGTCCGGTTGATCTCATCGGCCAGCACCAGGTTGGTGAAGATCGGCCCGCGCCGGAATTCGAAACTGCCCGAGGCCATGTCGTAGATGGTGGTGCCGAGCAGGTCTGCCGGCAACAGGTCCGGGGTGAACTGGACCCGGGTGAAATCCAGTCCGAGCGCGGCCGCGAACGACCGGGCGATCAACGTCTTGCCCAATCCGGGCAGGTCTTCGATCAGCACATGACCGCCCGCGAGCACGGTGGTCAGAATCAGCATCAGGGCGCCGCGCTTGCCCACCACGGCCCGCTCGATCTCGTCCAGCACCGCGGTGCAGCGCTGTGCGGTGGCTGCCGCCGCGCCGGACAGTTCGGTACTCATCGCTGCTCCAGCCGGCGCAGGATCTCTTCCAGTACTGCGCGTCCGGGCCCGGGCCCGTGGTCTCCGGCCGGGGCGACATTGGCAGGGTCCACCCACGGCCACAGCGTGTCGCCGAACAGCATTACTCCGGTGGCGGCGAACGCCGCGGGATCCTTCACCCGCCCCTGCCCGCTGGAGACCTCGAACCGGCCGGCCAGGGTGGGCCGCCAGCGCCGATCCCAGTCCGCCCTGGTCGATTCCGACCAGCGGATCCTGGCTTCGGTGCCCGACAGCCACTGCCGTAATGCCGCTCCGGGCTCGTCGGTGATCGCCGCGCCGTCAGCCGATCCCGCGTCATCCGCCGTCAGCAACCGCCGCAGACCCGCCAGCGGTACCGCCACCGCGATGCCTGCCGCCCACAGCATGATGTGCCGCTGATGGACCAGCAACGCAACCACCTCAACCGCGATGATCAGCAGGAAACCCTGCAGTGCAGCCATTTTCACGTTGTCGCCCGCAGTTCATCCAGCACCAGCCGCAGGCTGGCGACCGCGTCGGCACGGTGCTGCTCGTTCATCAGGTGCGGGCTGAAACGGGCCTCGGTGAACAGTTCCACCAGCCGGGAGGCGTTGCCCGCCGCCAGCGCGTGGTGTTCGACGGCCCGCGCCAGTACTTCGGTGGGGGTGTCGAAATCCCGCGGTGCGACGTCGGGGTCATCGGCGAGGTGACGCTCCATCACCGCGTAGCAGGCGATGATGGCCTCCCGCGGCCCCCGACTGCGGTCGGCAATCCGGGTCAGCCCGAGTTCTGCTGCCCGCGCCAGGGTTTCGCCTGCGTTGGCCGTTGGCGTAGCGGCCGGCACCGGGTGGTCGGCCGGCGGCCGAGGCCGGGTATTGCGGGTTCGTGCCGCCACAATCCCGACCGCGATCAGTACCGCCAGCGCGATGGCGGCCGCCAGCAGGTAGCCGATCACATCACCACCCGAACCGTCCGGGCTGGGCACCGGGTGCGGCGTCAGCGGGGCCGGTTCCCCCGGGGCGGTGGGAGACAACGGCACATCACCACGCGACCGGAAGATCACCGCCGGGATCCCGATCCGGAGTCCCCCGCCCAACGCCGCCAACGCGAAGAGCGTCAGCAGCCACGCCACCACCGCCGCCACCACGATCAGCAGCACCCGCCGGTCCAGCCTGCCGCGATGGGCTCCCGCGGTCACGGACAGCTCGCCGATGCTGCCGGCCACCGCACGCCGATGGCGCATCCGATACGCCCCGGCGAACGCGACGGCACCCAGAGATACCGCCAGCAGCGCGATCAGGGTGATCATTTCGGCCGGACCCGCCGCGGGCGCTCGGCGGGGCTCGGGCGTGACACCGGGCAGATATCCGCGGGTGGCAGCACCGGCCACGAGCAGCAGCACGCTCAAGGCGATCACCGGCGTGATCGCCCTGTCACTACCGGTCATCACCGGAACACCGCTCGTCCGGGTTGCTCGCCGCCGTTGCGGCCCATGCCCCAATACTGGCATGCGGGGGCCGTGACCGGCCAGGATCGGACTCGGGACGGGCTAGGTCGGCGACTTCTCGTCGTGCCCGCCGAACTGCTTACGCATCGCCGACAGCACTTTCGCACCGAACTCGAACAGGTGTCGCGAGGCGAAACGGGCGTACAGCGCGGTGGTGAGCACCGGGGCGGGCACCCCTTCGTCGATCGCCGCGATGACCGTCCAGCGCCCCTCCCCGGAATCGGACACCCGGCCGGCGAACTCCTCCAGCGCAGGCGATTTCTGCAGGGCACTGGCGGTCAGGTCCAACAGCCAGGAACCGATCACACTGCCCCGGCGCCAGACCTCGGTGACCTGTTCGATGTCGATGTCGTACTGGTAGAACTCGGGATGGTTCAGTGGCGCGGTCTCGGCGTCACCTTCCTGATCGGCCTTGCCGATGTTGGCGTGGTGCAAGATGTTCAGACCCTCGGCGATCGAGGCCATCATCCCGTACTCGATTCCGTTGTGCACCATCTTCACGAAGTGCCCCGCCCCGGACGGGCCGCAGTACAGGTAGCCCTTCTCGGCCTGCGAGACCTCACCCTCGCGGCCCGGCGTGCGCGGAGCGGCCTCGACACCCGGCGCGATCGTCGCGAAGATCGGCTCGGCCTCATCGAAGGCATCCCGGTCGCCCCCGACCATCAGGCAATAGCCCCGCTCGCGACCCCACACCCCGCCGCTCGTGCCGCAGTCCAGCAGATGAATTCCTTTGTCGGACAGCAGTTTCGAGTGTGTGATGTCATCGCGGTAATACGAGTTGCCGCCGTCGATCACGATGTCACCGGCCGCCAGTGTTCCGGCCAGCTCCTCGATGACGCCCGAGGTGATCTTCCCGGCCGGCACCATCACCCACACCACCCGCGGGGCCGGCAGGTTCTCCGCCAGGTCGGCCAACGAGGACACCCCGGTGATCCCGTCCGCACCGGCCAGGGCGACAACCGCATCGGGGTTGTGGTCGTAGACGACGCACTCATGGCCGCCGTCGACCAGCCGCCGAACAAGATTGGCGCCCATCCGGCCCAGGCCGATCATTCCCAGTTGCATGTTGCCCCGTCTCCCTCACTGTGTCGGGCCGCCTTCCGGCAACCACGGGTCCTGCCAACTCCGATGTCCGCGCACCAGCGCCTGCGCGGCGTCGGGCCCCCACGAGCCGGGCTCGTAGGTGTGGACCACTCCTGGATGTTCGAGCAGCGGCGCCACGATGCGCCAGGTCTCCTCAATGCTGTCCTCGCGGGCGAACAGTCGTCGGTCGCCGACCATCGCGGCATGCAACAACCGCTCGTAGGGCTGAATCGGTTCACCCAGGTCGTGGGTGAACGACGAATCCAGGTGGACGTCACGCCAGACGCCGTCGTCCTGGGCCACCAGTTGCAGCCGCATGCCCGGATCCGGGTCGATGCGCAGGACGATCTGATTCCGGGGTGCGCGTTCCCGTTGCGGCATGAACGCCAGCGCCGGAACCCGGTGGGTGAACAGCCGGACCTCGGTGACCCGTTGCGGCAGGGCCTTGCCCGCCCGCAGGAAGATCGGCACCCCGGACCAGCGCCAGTTCTCGATCTGCAGCCGCAGCGCGACGAACGTCTCGGTCTGCGACCCGTCGGCCACCCCGGGGACGTCGGCATAACCGCGATACCGGCCCCGCACACAGTGCGCCGGATCGGCGGGCGGCATGGCCCGGAACACCTCGGCCTTCTTGTCGTTGAGGTCGTCGTCACCGGGACCGACCGGCGGTTCCATGGCGATCAGTGCCAGCACCTGCAGCAGATGGTTCTGCACCACATCGCGCAACGCGCCGACGGAGTCGTAGAAGCTGCCGCGATCCTCAACACCGAAGTTCTCGGCCATGGTGATGTGGATTTCGGCGATGCTTCGGCGGTCCCAGAGCTCAGCGAGCGTGGTGTTGGCGAACCGCAGGCCCTCGACGTCGGCGACGGGTTCCTTGCCCAGGAAATGATCCACCCGCAGGATCTGTTCCTCGCGCAGCACCGCGCGCAGCCGGGCGTTCAGTTCGCGGGCGGAGGTCAGGTCGTGGCCGAACGGCTTCTCCACCGCCACCCGGGCACGCGTCAACAGGCCGGCCCGACCAAGGTTTTCGACGATCGGGGCGAACAGAGACGGCGGCATCTCCAGGTAGTACAGGCACTGCCGGTCGGTGCCGGTCCGCTGGGCGATCTGGTCGTAGAGCGCCGCATCGTTGACGTCGCCGTGCAGGTAGGACAACCGTTTCGCCAACCGGTCGAACACCGCATCGTCAAACGGCTCTCCGGTCTTGCGGATCGCCTCGCCGGCCCGGTCGACAAGGTCCTCGACCGAGATGTCATCACTGGCCACCCCGAGGATCGGGCAGTCCAGCAGGTTGCGGCGCTCCAAGCGGTACAGCGCGCGGAACGTCATCTTGCGGGCCAGATCTCCGGTTATCCCGAAGATCACCAACAGTTCTGACGTCGCCGCACCGCGTTCCGCCAAATCCGGCACCTCCCCGTGTAGCTCCCCCGATCGAAGCTAGTGCACCTGCCTGGACGAAAACTGTCCGTCAGCGGCGGGAGCCGGTCTTACGGCGCGGTCACCCGACCTGGGCGATCCCGGGCGGGAAGTAGGGTCCGATGCCACCGGTGTAGATACCGGGCTGCCAGCCCTGCGCACCAAGGCACAGCAGCGGCAACCCGTCGGGCGACTGCGCGGCCGACTGCGGACTCGGGCACGGCGAACCGATGTCCTGCACGCCGTAGAGCGGGTAGGAGATCTGCCAGAACCCGGTGTCCTTGGGCGGCCACTGGTTGGCGATGAAATGGCATGCCAGCGCTTGGCCGTTGGGGCCGTGGCCGTAGATGAAGCGCTCCCAGCTGAAGCACGCGTCACCCTGCCGCTGCCCCTCGGCCATGCCCGGCACGTCGCCCGGGTAAGCGCCGGCGGCGGGTGCGCCGTGCACGGCGGCCACCCCCGCGGCGCCGGCGAGCAAAGCAGCTGCGGCTAGTTCACGAATCATTCTGCGACCCTAATGCCCTTGTTCGTCTCGGTCCGGGCCACCAGTCGGCCCCGCGTCGCAGCCTAACGGGTGACCGCGACGCGTCATCACGAATCCGCCGATTGTCGCGGGGCGCCCGCCGGGGTAATCGACGGGTCAACCCCGTTAGAGTGCCGCTGATGGCCAAGACGCAGGGGCAGTTCGACGAATCGCACGGCCGGCTGCTGCTCGGCACCGATGTGGCCGGCCGGGCCGCCAAGATGGGCCATCGGCTCACGATCGCCATGGAACGCTGGCAGGCCGCGGTGTCGTGGTCGGGCGCCCGGCCCACCGCGGTGACCCTGACCGTCGACGTCGATTCGCTGCGGGTGCTGCGCGGTGACGGCGGGCTGACCCCGCTCACCCCGCCGGAGAAGGCGCTGATCCGCGGCAACGCGCTCAAATGCCTGGACAGCGCCAGATATGGGCGAATCCGATTCGAGTCCAACGACATCGCGCCGACCGACGACGGCTATCGGCTGACCGGCACCCTGGAGATACACGGCCGGACCAATCCGCACGTCATCGAGGCGCGGGTGACCGATCTGGACGGTTCATGGCAGATTGACGGCGAGAGCCGGGTGCGCCACAGCGACTTCGGCGTCCGGCGCTTTTCGATGCTGATGGGCGCGATGCAGGTGGCCGACGAGGTGACGCTGTCCTTCTCGGCGACGGTCCCGGACGACGAGGCCCGCGGGTCCTGACTCAGCGGCCGGGAAGACGCGGAATGTGCTGCCGAACCCGATCCAGCAGCGACGGCTGGCCGGCGGGCGGCGGCGCAGGAGCCACGGCCGGCGCGTCCCACAGCGAACCGAACTCGACGGGTGCGGCCTCCGGTGGCGCAGGCGGCTCGATCCGGGGGGCGGGCGGCGGAGCAGCCGGCACCGCGACACGCGCCACCGTCACGTGTTCGGTCGGCCGTACGGCCGGCACGTCTTTGCTCGGGCCCAGCTGCAGGCTCAGGGCGGCGGACAGGGAGGCCACGAACGTCACCGCTCCCCCGGCCAGCATGGTCAGCGCCCCGGCGTAGGACAGCGACATCCGACGCGCCGGCTCGATGTCCAGTCCGCCCGTCACCCCCTCGATCGGTGGGCCGGTCAGGTCGACGTGCGGCGTCAGGGCCAGTGCCGCCCCACGCGCCAACGCCTGTTGGGCACCGCCCTGAACGAAGACGGGCACCTTCAATCTGGACTCCAGCCGGCGCCCGAGCCGGTCCATGCCGCGCATCGAACCGGCCACCATCAGTACGTCGGGCCGGTGGTCGCCGGAGGCGAAGGCATCGGCCAGCCAGCCGGCCACCTCGTCGGTGCCGCCGATAGGGCGGGCAGTGACGATCGGATCCTCGTCGCCGGAGCCGTCGGGCAGAACCAGGGTGGCCAATCCGGGATCGATGACACACACCGCCGTCCGGTCGCCCGGCCGGCCGACCCCACCGGACAGCGAGGTGGCCGCCTCGCTGAATCGCACCGGCACCACATTGTCGAAGCCGGCATCGGCCAGCGATTCCAGCAGTAGCGCGGCCGCGACAGCGGCATCGTCACTCCAGGTGACACCGACGCCGTGCAGCCGGTCACCGCGAGCGGTCACCATCGTGCGAGCCCTCGTCGCGACCGCCGCCACCGACGCCGCCATGCTCACCGCATCCAGGCCCGGCCCGCTGCGGTCGACACCGAACTCGTCACCGGCCACCGTCGGGCAGTCCTCGACCTGCCCCTCGGCCATTACCCAGCCGACTGTCGTCGGCGTCAGCGCCAGCCCCAGTACCGTGTCCAAAATCGCGCACCCCAATCGTCCTGATCTGCGATGTCGCCACGTCGGCCGGATACCTTCGCCTCACCCGAGGGGGGGTCGGCAGGCACCGCGGCGGACCGGGGACAGCCCAGGACAGTGTGGTCTTGTCGGCTTACCGGAGGCGAGCCTACGCGTGTCGTTCCGTCGTGCCTAGCCGGGTCCCGGCCCGGAAATCGGGTATGCTATCCGGCGGGTCCGATCCCTGAGAAGGCAGCGGGGTACTAAATGGCGACCGTCGCTGCATGTTGAGGGCCGACACGGAAGTGGTGGCGTACTTTGCGTCGCGATCGACAGGTTAGCTAGTTCGAGTACGTATCGAGAGCGTTCTGCAGGAAGACGACAAGGGGCAGGAATGACAGACGTGACCAAAGGGATGCGCTGGGCGCGCCGGCTTATGGTCGGTGCGGTGGCCGCAGCAGCGCTGCCGGGCCTGATCGGCCTGACGGGTAGCGAAGCGACCGCATCGGCGTTCTCGCGGCCGGGTCTGCCGGTCGAGTACCTGCAGGTTCCTTCAGCGGGTATGGGCCGCGACATCAAGGTGCAGTTCCAGCCTGGCGGCTCCGGGTCCCCCGGGCTCTACCTCCTCGACGGCATGCGCGCCCAGGACGACTACAACGGCTGGGACATCAACACCCCGGCGTTCGAGTGGTACTACCAGTCCGGTATCTCGGTCATCATGCCCGTCGGCGGCCAGTCCAGCTTCTACAGCGACTGGTACAAGCCGGCATGCGGCAAGGCGGGCTGCTCCACCTACAAGTGGGAGACCTTCCTCACCAGCGAGCTGCCGTCCTACCTGGCTTCTGAATACGGCGTGAGCCAGAGCCGCAACGCCGCGGTCGGTCTGTCGATGGCCGGCGCGTCGGCGCTGAACCTGGCGATCTACCACCCGAACCAGTTCACCTACGCCGGTTCACTGTCCGGCTACATCAACCCGTCGGAGGGCAAGAGCTGGATCGGCCTGGCCATGGGTGACGCAGGCGGCTACAAGAAGGAAGACATGTGGGGTCCCGACAGCGACCCGGCATGGCTGCGCAACGACCCGACGGTCAATGTCGACAAGCTGGTGGCCAACAACACCCGCCTGTGGGTCTACTGCGGTAACGGCCGGCCGAACGAGCTGGGCGGCGACAACATCCCCGCCACGTTCCTCGAGGGCAACTTCATGATCGGCCAGAACAAGAAGTTCCAGGAGCTCTACACCGCTGCCGGCGGCAACAACGCCGTGTTCGACTTCCCGGACTACGGCACGCACAGCTGGGAGTACTGGGGCGCTCAACTGCAGGCGATGAAGCCTGACCTGCAGAGCCACCTGGGTGCCAGCGCCGGAGGCGGCGCGGGCTGAGCCCTTCCGCTCGCGAGCGTCGAAGTCTCGTCACTGAGCCCCATCCGATTCCGGATGGGGCTCAGTGCTTTTGTCCGGGTGGGGTTACCCTGCCGCGGCAAGAGTGCTTGGATTGGCGAGCATGCAGGGTTCAGCGACAGTTCACATGGCGGCCCCGGCCGAGCGGATCTGGGATTTGGTGGCCGATGTCCGCAGGATCGGGGAGTTCTCCCCGGAGACCTTCGAAGCCGAATGGCTCGACGGTGCCACCGGCCCGGAGGTCGGGGCACGCTTCCGCGGTCACGTCCGGCGAAACGGGATCGGGCCGGTGTACTGGACCACGTGCCGGGTCACCGAGTGCGAGCCGAATCGGGTGTTCGGCTTCGCGGTGCTCGCCGGTGATCGAGCGCTGAACAAGTGGCGTTACGAGCTGACGCCCACCACCGACGGCACCGACGTCACCGAGTCGTTCCGGCTGGCCGACTCCTTCTTGACCAATGTCTACTATTACGCGTTCGGCGGTTTCCTACGGCAGCGCAACAACATTCGCGATATGCGGCGCACCCTGGAACGCGTCCGGGACGTGGTCGAAGCCCACCGGTAGCGCCGGTCTCAGTCAAAGGCGCCCGGGTCGGCCAGCGGCAACAGCAGAAACGACGGGGTGGGCCCGCCCTGCTGTACCTGATATATGCCCCCGGCCAGCTCGCGGCGGGCGGGCCCGGTCGGCACCAGGTGCGGGAAGTCGTATGTGGTCAGGGTCAACCGCAGCCGGTGCCCGGGGACGATCAGCGCCGCGGTCGGGAAGATCTCGATGTCGTAGCGGGTCGACTCCCCCGGTTCGACGGGTTGCACCGCGGCGCGGGTGCTCAGGTGATGCGGGCGCAGCACGGTGCCGTCGGGTAGATACCAGGTGCGGTCGGCGTCCAGTTCCCGATGCGATCCGAGCAGCGCGCCCTGCGTCAGGGGCCGACAGACGCCCTCGGGGGCGACGTCGTCGAGATGAGCGACCCACAGCGTCTCGGTGGTGTCCGCGGTGGCCTGCACGCTCAGGGTGATCGGTCCGGCGATCATGGTCGGCGATTCGAAAACGTCGGTGGTGTAGGTCAGCGCTCCCGGCTGCACCCGGCGGTTGTCCTGGTCATGCCGGGTGCGGCCACCGGACTGGGCGGTGACGAAACTGTTCACACCCAGCGTCCACTGTTCCACGCTGCGCCCGGACATCGGACCGCTCGACCGGTACGGCAGCGTGGCGCGGGTCTGCTCGGGCGGGACGTCGGTGGCCAGTCGGCCCGCGTCCGACAGGTACAGCCGGGTGGGCGTCGCTTCCGGGATCGGGTACCCGCTGGTGTGGTACCACCGGCGATCGCCGATCGGTTGGAAGGTGAACGACGAGCCGGAGATGGCCGCGGCGGCATCGTCTTTCAGCCAGTGGTCGAACCACCGCAGCTGCAGATCCTGGATGTTCAGGCCACCGTAGTCCGAGACGTGGTACCACGGTCCCATCATCAGCTTGATCCGGTCGCTGAGCGGTTGTCCGGGTTGCATCGGAGCGCTCGCCGGCCGGCCACCGCACGCGTTCTGCAGCCCGGCGTAGTTCAACGGTGCGCCCCGCTGGAAGGCGTCGTGCCAGCCGCCCGTCAGGAACACGGCCACATTGTTGGCGGCGATCTCGGGCAGTATCAGGTCGGGCCGCATGCTGTCCCAGAACGGCCCATCGAAGGCGGCGTCACCGCCGGTGCGTACCTCGGCGACCAGCGGGTCGAAGTAGCCGCGCTGGTCCTTCCCGCGCTGGCGCACCGCGGCGCGCCCGCCCGCGCGGGGCCGCGCGTGCCCGCCGGGGGTGAGGAACTCCAGGGTCGGGTTGATCAGGTTGAGCAACCGGTACACGGAGCCGTATGCGTGCACCGTCCGCAGGTGCGGCGCCCCGCCCATGGCCGCGGCATCCCGGTAGAAGTCGTTGGCGGCCATCACCGGGAAGATCGCCTTCAGTGGAGAATCCGGGCCGACGGCGGCCGCGGTGAACAGCTGGTTGATCGCCAGGTAGGAGATGCCGAACATGCCGACCCGGCCGTTGGAGTTCGGCAGCGACGACGCCCAGGTGACCAGTTCGACGCCGTCGCGGGTCTGGTCCGCACCGAACATCTCGAAGGACCCGCCGGATGCCCCGGTGCCTCGGACGTCGACCATGACCTCGATGTAGCCGCGCCGGATCAGGTGCGGCGCGGGACCGCCGCCGATCTGCGCCGCCGGCGGCGGTGCCAACTTGCCGTAGGGGGTCAGCGACAGCAGCACCGGAAACGGGCCGTCGGCGGGCGCACCCGTCTCGGGCACGGTCGGGTAATGGACGTCGGCGCGCAGCACGACACCGTCGCTCATCGGCACGGCCACGTTGCGCCGGACCCCGACGCCGTAGCGTGCGGGCGGAGCGGTCCACGCCGGGCTGAACGGGGCGGGGTTGTCCTTGCGGACCCGGGGAGCACCCGAGCGGCGCATCACCAGGCCGGCAGCTCCCGCGGCAGCGGTTACCGCCAACGCCCATCCGGCCGTCCGCGCCCGTCGTCCTGCCACTTCCCACCTCCGGTTCTCGACTGCGCATGACTGTAGGCGAGGCCGGCGCACGCCTTGACACCCGTCAAGGCGCCGGGGACATCAGGTCCGGCTGGGCAGGGTGAAGGCGCAGGCCTGACCGATGTCCAGGGTGCGCAGCAGCCGCCCCATGCCGACCCACAGCGCACACGACAGGGCGAGGTCGGCGAGCAGCTCGTCGCTGAGGTGCTCTGCGCACCGCGACCAGAAGTCCTCGTCGTCCCGCAGGCCGGTGTGGTCGGTGGCGAATCGGTGGGCGAACTCGGCGGCGACTCGTTCCTGGGGGCTGTAGCCCGGCCAGGTACGCCATTGCGCCGCGTGGTCGTAGAGGTCCTCGCTCACCCCGGCTGCCGGGCCGTCGGCGTCGCGGGTGTTCATGCACACCGTGCACTCGTTGTCCTGGGCGATCACCATCCGGGCCAGCTCCCGGGTGCGCATCGGCAATCGGCCCTTGTTGTAGACCGCGGTGCTGAACCCGCCTATGCCGGCAGCCAGTTCGGGTGACTTGGCCATCCAACCGGTCACGTCGTGGGCTTCGAAATCTCCGATTCGGCTCATACCCGGCGATGCTAGCGAGCTGCGCCGTCGTGGTGGGCCGAGCCGGCGAACTCCGGCGACTGGGCCGACCAGTCACGGTCGGCGAGGCTGCGATGCGCTAACGGGTGCCCGCGGCGGCGATCAGGAAGGCGGGCGGGAGACGCACTGCGCCGAATACAACGCCTCGCCGAGCTTGTCCATCAGCTCCAGTTGGGTCTGCAGATAGTCGATGTGGGATTCCTCTTCGACGAGGATGCCCTCGAGCAGCTTGGCGGTGGTGCTGTCCTGCTTGTCGCGACACATCACGATGCCCGGACGCAGCCGGTTGAGTACGTCCATTTCGAGCGCGAGATCGCTTTCGAACTGTTCGCGCAGGGTCTGCCCGATGCGCAGGGATCCGATGCGCTGATAATTCGGCAGACCGTCGAGCAGCAGGATGCGGTCGGTGACCGCCTCGGCGTGCCGCATCTCCTCGAACGATTCGTCGCGGGTGTGGCCGGCCAACTCGGTGAACCCCCAGTTGTCCTGCATCTTGGAATGCAGGAAGTACTGATTGATCGCGGTGAGTTCGCTGGTCAACTGCTCGTTGAGCAGTTTGAGAACCTCGGGGTCGCCTTGCATGATCACTCCTCTGGTGTGAAGAACCTCGCATGCCGGCCGCGACGGACTGAGCTGGATCATCGCCGCAACGCGCCGAATTCAATCTAGTGCAGGTAGCCGGTCGCAGGGCAGTGTTTACCCGCGTCTCGGCGCGTCGAATCGGCACATCGGCCACCGGAGCCGACGGGAACGGATCGCCGGGGGCACTGCCTGATGCGCTGAACTTAGGTTAGACTCTACTAACATGAGACTCGCTTCGCCTAGCCGCAATGTCGGCGTTTCGGGCAGCTGTGTCTCCCACCGCACCGATCCGCACTCACTGGTGCTGGCGCTGGATTATCAGGTCGACGACGTTGAGCGGACCTGGTCGCTGATCCGCGATGACCATTCCCCGCTGGTGGCGCTGGGTGCCCGGCACGCGGTCCTCTACACCTCGGCCTTCGAACCGAAGCGAGTGCTGGTGACGATCGGCCTTCGGCACCGGATCTCCGTCAAGGAACTGCTGCGCTCCCCCGCCGTTTTCGAATGGTTCGACCGCAGCGGGGTCAACGACCTGCCGGCGATCTTCGCCGGCGAGGTGCGCGAGAAGATCAACCTCACCCCGCCCGATCCCGAAGAGCCCGGCTCTCGGGGCGGTTCCAGCTTCGGCTCTCCTCCGTCGAGCCTCGCTAAACCGCCCGGTTCGGAGGTGATCGTCGGAGTGGTCTCCACGGTCGCCGACCCCGAAGACCTGATGACCAAGGTGCACGGCGGCCTGGACCGGTTCGCCAACGCCGGCGTGCGCAAGGTGTGGGTGTATCAGGCCGTAGACGACGGCCGCGAGGTGATGACACTGCTCGAAATCGACAGTGCGGCAAGCGCTCAGCGCTGGATGGACCACCCCGACACCGCCGCGGAATGGATGACCGGCGTCGGGATGGGCGGCTACCCCAAACCCTTCGTAGGGGAATTCGCCGCCGCAATCGATCTGATGACGCCCGAGAACGACGGTCAGTAGGGGTAGCGGATGTACGTATGCCTGTGTGTCGGAGCCACCAATCAGATGGTGTCCGATGCCGTCGCCGCCGGTGCGTCGACGTCGAAAGAGGTCGCCGCGATGTGCGGGGCCGGCGGCGACTGCGGCCGGTGCCGGTGCACGGTCCGCGGCATCATCGAGGCCACCCTGGCCGCTGCGCCGACGGAGCCGAGCAACGGCTCACTGCGTCACCTCACCCTGGAGATCACCGCAGTCGGGTCACGCTGATCCCCGCCGGGCGGTGAACTCGGCCAGCGCTTCGGCGTTGGCCTGGGCACCCATCAGTTCGGCGAACAGCGCGTTCTCGCGCGCGGACGCCGCGGCAACCTCATCGCGGATCGGGGCGACCATGGTGGCCTTCACCGCCATCAGGCTCGAGATCGGCCGGGAGGCAAGCACTTCGGCATGCCGGCGAGCCTCGTCGAGCAGCGCCTCCGGTTCGCACACCTTCCAGACCAGACCCATTCGCAGTGCCTCGTCGGCGTCGACCCACTCCGAGGACATCAACAGCCACGCCGCGTTCTGCCGGCCGATCAACTGCGGAAGCAGGTAGGACGACGCGGCTTCCGGCGCCACCCCCAGGCTGGTGAAGGGGCACTTGAGCCGGGCCGTGGTGGACATGAAGACCAGGTCGGCGTAGCCGAGGATGGTGGCGCCGATGCCCAGGCCGATGCCGTTGACCGCGCAGATCAGCGGCTTGGGGAAGCGCGCCAGGGCGTCGACCAGGCCGCGGAATCCGTGCTTGCCAGGGGTGAACTGCGGGTCGGCGATCATGGCCTGCATCTCGGCGAGATCGGTGCCGGCACTGAAGGATCGCCCGGTTCCGGTGATCAGCACGACGGCGACGTCCGGGTCATCGGCAGCAGCCAGCAGCGCCTCGGCCGTGGCGTCGTAGAGCGCCTCGTTGAACGCATTCAGTGCGTCCGGGCGGTTCAACGTCAGGGTCCGCACCCGGTTCCGGTCCTCGATCGTCAGGATCACCCCTGCAGCCTAGACAAGGCCGCACTCGGGCTGACCCAGCGCGCTACCGGACCAACTCGACCTGGTGGCCCGCGGCGACCACGTCACCGATGATCGCCGCCAATCTGCGGTAGGGCACGTCGCGTCCGCTGGAGGTGCGAAACACCAGCCCGATCCGCCGACCCGGGCTGGGCGGGGCGAAGTAGGCCAGTCCCAGCCGGCTGCGTTCGGCTTCCACCGGCACCGCGGTCTGCGGAATCAGCGTCACGCCCAAGCCGCCGGTAACGCACTGCACCGCGGTCGCCAGTGATGCCGCGCGAGTGTTGGCCAACGCGGCCCGCACCCCGGCATTGCGGCAGATGTCCAGTGCCTGGTCGCGCAGGCAGTGGCCCTCGTCGAGCAGCAGCAGCGGCAGGTCGGCCAGGGCGGTCGGCGGCACCCGTCGTTTGCCCGCCAGTGGATGACCCGGCGGCAGCGCCAACACGAAATCCTCGTCGTAGATGGGGATTTCCGTCATCCCCGCGGTGTCGGCCGGCAGTGCGATCAGCGCTGCGTCCACCGCGCCCTCACGCAGCCCGGTGAGCAGCCGTTCGGTCTGATCCTCGATCACCCGCAGACTGAGTTCGGGCAGCCGGTCAGACACCCCGGCCAGCACAGCGGGCAGCACATACGGCGCGACGGTCGGGATCAGGCCGAGTCGCATAGTGCCCTGAAGTGGGTCGGCAACCCCGGCGGCGGCGGCCGAGAACTGCGCCGCAGCATCGAGCACGGCGTGGGCGTGGGCCAGCAGCTGCTCACCCTCCGGGGTGAGGAAGACCCTTCGGGTGGACCGCTCGATCAACTGGATGCCGAGGCCGGCTTCCAGTGACGACAGCGCCTGCGACAGCGTCGACTGGCTCAACCCCAGACCGGACGCCGCCAGGCTGAAATGGTGCTTTTCCGCCACGGCGGCGAACGCCCGCAGGCCCGCCAGCGTCGGCTGATAGTTCATATCGGTCATGCCGATAAGTATAGTGCGTAGTATCACCTTTCATTTTTAATCCGAATACGGCACCATGGAGCATGCGGGCGATCAACTCGCCCCCGAACACCCTTAAAACTCAATCCACGAGGAGTGACATGGCACTGCTGACCATCGGCGACCAGTTTCCGGCCTACAGTCTGACCGCGCTGGTCGCGGGCGATCTGTCGAAGATCGACGCGAAGGGTCCCGAGGACTTCTTCACCACCATCACCAGCAACGACCACAAGGGCAAGTGGCGGATCATCTTCTTCTGGCCCAAGGACTTCACCTTCGTGTGCCCGACTGAGATCGCCGCATTCGGCAAGCTGAACGACGAGTTCGCCGACCGCGACGCGCAGGTACTCGGGGCGTCGACCGACAACGAGTTCGTGCACTACAACTGGCGCCTCGACCACGCGGACCTCAAGACGCTGCCGTTCCCGATGCTCTCGGACCTCAATCGCGACCTGGTCGAGGCCACCGGTGTGCTCAACGCCGACGGCGTCGCCGACCGGGCCACCTTCATCGTCGACCCCAACAACGAGATCCAGTTCGTCTCGGTGACCGCGGGCTCGGTGGGCCGCAACGTCGACGAGGTGCTGCGGGTGCTCGACGCGCTGCAGTCCGACGAGTTGTGCGCATGCAACTGGAAGAAGGGCGAGGCCACCCTGAACGTCGGCGAGCTGCTCAAAGAATCCATGTGATCGAAGGCCCTGAGGCCGCGCGGGCGAAGACTTGGTTCGTCCCGATGAAGAGGAGTAGCGCATGAGTATCGAGAACCTCAAGAACGCCATCCCGGAGTTCGCCAAGGACCTCAAGCTCAACCTGGGGTCCATCGCGCGCACCACCGTGCTCAACGAGGAACAGCTCTGGGGCAGCCTGTTGGCCAGCGCCGCGGCGACTCGCAACGCCACGGTACTGGCCGAGATCGGCGCCGAAGCCGCCGACAACCTCTCGGCCGAGGCCTACCAGGCCGCCCTGGGGGCGGCGTCGATCATGGGCATGAACAACGTGTTCTACCGTGGCCGGCACTTCCTGGACGGCGCCTATGACGACCTGCGCGCCGGGTTGCGGATGAACATCATCGGCAACCCGGGGGTCGACAAGGCGAACTTCGAGCTGTGGAGCTTCGCGGTTTCGGCGATCAACGGCTGCCAGGCATGCGTCGCGTCGCACGAGCATGTGGTGCGCGAGGCGGGTGTCGGCCGCGAGGCGGTGCTGGAGGCCCTCAAGGTCGCCTCGATCGTCGCCGGGGTGGCGCAGGCGATCTTCGCCGGGGCCGCGGTACCGGCCGCTACCTCGTAGATCAGTCCCTATCGGGGGGGGGGGGGGGGGGGGGGGGGGGGGGGGGGGGGGGGGGGGGGGGGGGGGGGGGGGGGGGGGGGGGGGGGGGGCCCCCCCCCACGCCGATGCCGCCGCAGCGGCCGACGGCCTGGTGGTGCCGGGCGTCGGGGCGTTCGCCGCGTGCATGGCCGGAC
>NZ_CP084029.1:2274352-2324771 GCF_020181615.1 [Mycobacterium] crassicus | reverse complement strand
CGCCGGGCCTGGCCCGGCGCGCGCCGTAGACTTCGGCCGTATGGCAGTCAGCCGCGCCGACCGTGAATATCTGTCCCGCTGCGTCGAGTTGGCCGGCGAGGCGGTGAAAAACGGCGACGCCCCGTTCGGTTCGGTGCTGGTCGATGCCGACGGCACCGTCCTCTTCGAGGACCGCAACCGGACCGGCGACGGTGACGCCACCCGCCATCCCGAGTTCGCCATCGCCCAGTGGGCGGTGGCCAACCTGGCCCCGGACCGCCGGGTCCGGACCACCGTCTACACCTCAGGTGAGCACTGCGCGATGTGTGCGGCGGCGCACGCGTGGGTCGGATTGGGCCGAATCGTCTACGCATCCTCGGTGGCCCAACTCACCGAATGGCTGACCGAGCTGAACGTGCCGACCGCACCGGTGGCCCCACTGCCGATCACCGCCGTGGCACCCAAGGTGGTGGTCGACGGACCGGCACCAGAATTCGAAGACGACTTGAAGGCGCTGTTTCGCGCCCGCTACCAGCGCCGCGGCGACTCCTAGTCGGGTTCGGCGACCAGTCGGTCCACGGTCACCGGATCCTGCGCCCCGGCGAAGTAGCGGTCCAGCACCGCGCGAAAGTCGCTGCCGCCCGGACAGTCCGCGCCCGCATGATCCGCGCAGGCCCGCGCGAACAGCGTCATCGAGGAACGCAGTTTGAGCTCGTCGGGCCAGCCCAGTACCTCCTCGATCGATCGGCCGGGCACCGCGGTGATCAACCGTGCGCACTCATGCAACCGTGGCCCGAGCAGGTCATGGGCCAGATAGGCGCGGGCCTCCGCCAGCGACGCGATGCCGTAGCGCTGCGCCGTCGCACTGGAGCCCAGGCCGGCCAGCTGCGGAAAGATGAACCACATCCAGTGGCTGCGCTTGCGGCCGCTGCGCAGTTCGGCGAGCACCGTGTCGTAGACGCGATCCTGGGCGTCGACGAAACGCTGCAGTCCGAATGGCTCGAGATGCCCGGCCATGACACCAACCGTGGCACAGTTCGTGGCGAGGAGTGAAGGAGTCAGCGATGTCGGCGATGCAACGGCGGTTCCCCAGAATCCGTGACCTCGCGCCGCTGATCCGATTCCGCCGGCCACGGCTGAACCGAACAGCGCAGCGCCTGGATGCCGCCCTGACCGTCGAGGACCTGCGCCTACTCGCCAAGCGGCGCACCCCCAAAGCCGCCTTCGACTACACCGACGGAGCCGCCGAGGACGAGATCTCGTTGGCCCGGGCTCGACAGGCCTTCCGCGACATCGAATTTCACCCGGCGATCCTGCGCGACGTCTCAGGCGTCGACACCAGCCGCAACGTGCTCGGGGCGCCGGTGGCGTTGCCGTTCGCGATCGCACCGACCGGATTCACCCGGCTGATGCACAGCGCCGGCGAGCTGGCCGGCGCCCGGGCCGCCGAGGCCGCCGGAATCCCGTTCTCGCTGTCGACACTGGGGACCGCCTCGATCGAAGACGTCGCCGCGGCCGCGCCGCGCGCCCGCCGATGGTTTCAGCTCTACATGTGGCACGACCGCGACCGGTCGATGGCGCTACTGCGCCGCGCCGCCGACGCCGGATACGACACCCTGCTGGCCACCGTCGACTGCCCGGTCGCCGGGGCGCGACGACGCGACACCCGCAACGGCATGGCCATCCCGCCGGCATTGACGCTGCGTACGGTGGCCGACGCCGCAGTCCACCCGGCCTGGTGGTTCGACCTGCTCACCACCGAACCGCTTGCCTTCGCCTCACTGGACCGATGGTCGGGCACCGTCGCGCAGTACATGGACACCATGTTCGACCCGAGCCTGACCTTCGACGACCTGGCCTGGGTCAAGTCCCAATGGCCGGGCCGGTTCGTCGTCAAGGGCATTCAGACCCTCGCCGACGCCCGCGCCGTGGTCGACCTCGGTGTCGACGGCATCGTGTTGTCCAACCACGGCGGCCGTCAACTCGACCGGGCGCCGGTGCCCTTTGCGCTGTTGCCCGAGGTGGCACGGGAAGTCGGGCGCGACACCGAGGTCCTGCTGGACACCGGCATCATGTCCGGCGCCGACATCGTCGCGGCGTTGGCACTGGGCGCTCGATGCACCCTGATCGGGCGGGCCTATCTCTATGGCCTGATGGCCGGCGGTGAGGCCGGCGTGCACCGGGTCATCGACATCCTCGCCGAGCAGATCCGGCGCACCATGCGGCTGCTCGGGGTCCGCGAGCTCGCCGAGCTGTCACCGCAGCACGTCACCCAGTTGCGGCGTCTGGCGCCACGTCAGTAGGGCACGCTCAGAGCCTCACCATCAACACAGCGATCGCGTGTTTCCTGCGCGGTGCACGCGGGTATACCCACGCTGTGCACGATCACAGAGATCTGGTGCGGCGGTTACTGCGACGCGCCGGCAGCACCTATGCCCAAGAGGCCGGCATCCGGTTACGCAACCAGCCGATGCCGTTGTTCCAGCTGCTGATCCTGTGCATGCTGGCCAATGAGCCGATCGACGCCGCCATCGCGGCCCGTGCCGCCCGCGAGCTGTTCAAGAGTGGACTGCGTACCCCGCACAAGGTCCTCGACGCCGATCGGCGCACCATGCTCCAAGCGATGGCCCGCGCCCACTACCGCCACTACGACGAGAGTTCCGCAGATCGGTTGGTCGACATCGCCGAGACGGTTCAGCAGGAGTATCGCGGGGACCTGCGCCTGCTGGCCGAGCGCTGTGGCCGCGACGTCGAGGCGGCCGCCACCTTGCTCAACGAATTCAAGGGAATCGGTGACACCGGGGCGGAGATCTTTCTCCGCGAGGTCCAGGACGTCTGGCCGTGGGCCCGGTCCACTTTCGACGACCGCGCGCTGGCCGCCGCTCGCGATCTCGGCTTGCCAGGCGACGCAACCGAACTCGGCGCACTGTCGCTGGGGCGCAATGCCGAGCTTGCCGCAGCGCTGGTGCGTTACTCCGCTGACGCGGACGTACGTGCACGTCTGTCCGATTGACCTAGCGCACACCGCGATCGCCGGTACTGTGGCGGGTGACGTCGCGTAGAGCGGAGAACCCCGTGTCAGCATCCACCACATTCGTGATCGTCGGCGGCGGCCTGGCCGGCGCCAAGGCCGCAGAGGCATTGCGCGACAAGAGTTTCGACGGAAAGATCGTCCTTGTCGGCGAGGAACAACATCTGCCCTACGAGCGTCCGCCGCTGTCCAAGGAGTTTCTGGCGGGCAAGAAGACGCTCGCCGACTTCACCGTGAACGCTCACGAGTGGTTCCGCGACCACGACGTCGACCTGCGGATCGGTACCCGCGCAGTGGGCCTGGACCCGTCCGCTCACACCGTCGGTCTGGCCGACGGCACCAGCCTGGGCTACGACAAGCTGTTGTTAGCCACGGGTTCGCGCTCGCGGCGGGTGCCGATCCCGGGCGCGGACGCCGACGGCGTGCACTATCTGCGCACGGTCGACGACGCGTCGGCATTGGATTCCGCACTGGCCGCCGGTGCCTCGCTGGCGGTGGTGGGCGCCGGATGGATCGGTATGGAGGTGGCCGCCGGCGCTCGGCAGCGCGGCGTCGACGTCACGGTGGTCGAGTCCGCTGCGCTGCCACTGCTGGCCAGCCTCGGCGCGGAGAACGGCACCGTCTTCGCCGACCTGCACCGCGCCCACGGTGTCGACCTGCGCCTGGGATCGGCCGTCGCCGAGATCACCACCGCCGGCGGGGCCGCCACCGGCCTACGCCTGGGCGACGGCTCGCAGGTCAGTGCCACCGCGGTGTTGGTCGCCGTCGGCGCCCAGCCCAACATCGAATTGGCCCAGCAGGCCGGCCTTGCCATCGGTGACGGCGGCGTACTGGTGGATGCGGGCCTGCGCAGCAGTGATCCCGACATCTACGCCGTCGGCGATATCGCGGCGGCACAGCATCCGCTGCTGGGCACCCGCATCCGAACCGAGCACTGGGCGAACGCCCTCAATCAGCCGGCAGTCGCGGTGTCGGGCATGCTCGGCGAGTCCGCCGTATACGACGCGCTGCCCTACTTTTTCACCGACCAATACGACCTCGGCATGGAATACGTCGGCCATGCGCCGCACTACGCCCGAGTGGTGTTCCGCGGCAACGTCACCGGCCGCGAGTACACCAGTTTCTGGCTCGGCGACGACGACCGGGTGCTGGCCGGGATGAACGTCAACATCTGGGAGGGCCTCGACGACATCAAGGCCTTGATCCGCTCCCAGGCGCCCGTCGACCCCGACCGGCTGGCCGATCCGCAGGCACCGTTGGGCGAACTGTCCGTCTGATCGCCCGTGCCGCGTTAATCGCCGGTCGCGAACAACACCCCGTCCGCGATCAACCGGTCCGTTTCAGCGTCCTCGAGACCGAGGACCCTGCGGCAGATCACCCGGGTGTCCTGACCGGGCAACGGCGCGGGCCTCTGCAGCGCCGCCGGGATGTTGCGGAACGGGGCGGGCCCGGTTTCGGCCGGCAGCGGGTGCTCGATCAGCGGGTGGGTCATGTCCGCGAACACCGTGCGGTGGGTCAACTGTGGGTGCTCGGCGATGTCCGGCGGCCGGTTCATCGGCCCGGCCGCCACCCCGGCTGTCTGCAGCAGCTCACCGACATCCGCGGGGGTTCGGTAGCGGGTGTGCCGGCTCAGCTCCGCCACCAGTGCCGCGCGGTGCTCGTAGCGTTCCGCAGCGGTACCGAAGCGCGGATCTGAGGTCAGCTCCGGATCACCGAGAATCGCTGTGACACTGCTCCATTCGGCGTCCGATCGGATCGAGACCACGCACCATTCGTCGTCGCCCGAGCATGGGCAGACCAGATCGATCGAGGTGTCCGGCACCACCGAGGGCCCCCCTGCCCGCGCGACGTAGCTGGTGTCGAGCTGGTTGACCGCGGTCTCGGCCTGCGAAACGTGCACGTGGGCACCGACACCGGTCCGTCGGGCCGCGATCAGTGCCGCCAGCGCCCCGATCGCGGTGACCCGGGCGACGACGTGATCAGGGAAGACGGTCGTCGCGTCGTAGAAGGGGTGACGATCGGTGTCGGCCTCAGCGCTGTCGGGCGCCGTCCACAATGCGGTGACTCCGGTAGTGGCCCGCACCAGCGGGCCGTAGCCCATCCGGGCGCTCCACGGCCCGGTCTCGCCGAAGGCGCTGCTTTCGGCGAGCACCACCCGCGGATTGAGACCACGCAAGGCGTCGTAGGAGAAACCCAGGGCGGCAAGCGTTCCCGGTTTGAAGTTGGCGAATACCGCGTCGGCGGCGCCGACGAGCCGGCCGAAGATCCCCGAGCCGGCCGAGCTGCGCAGGTCCAGGCCCAGACCGAGGTTGTTGCGGTGCGTCCAGGCGAACGATTCGCTCATCGCCGATCCGGCACGGGTCTGCCGCAACCCGTCGGGGTAGGCCGCGCTCTCCACCTTGATGACCTCGGCGCCCAAGTCGCCGAACAGCCGGCTGGTCTCGCCGCCGGCCACGATCACACCCAGGTCGACGATCCGCACCCCCGCGAACGGCCGCGCTCCGACCGCAGCATCAGGCGCCGGAACCGGCGACGGCTCGGTTCGCCAACCGATTTCGGCGTCACCGAGGGCCGGGGCGGGCGTCCGGAAGCCGGCCCGCTGATCGTCGACCACGTAGTAGCCGGTCGGTATGACGGCGCGCAGTCCCGGGGCCAGTTCGGCGGTGGTCGCCGCCCCGGCCGCGGTGAAGTGGTCACCGGCCAGCACCGCAGCCGGGTCGCCCACCGCGGCGATCGGCACCCCGCGAGCCTGCCCGGCCGCGACCAGGTCGGCCATGTCCTGGTCGGCGAACAGGTCGCGTACCAGCATGCTGATCTGCGGCCATACCGCGAACCGCTCACCGATCACCCCGAATTTGGGGTCGGCGTACTCGGCGGGCTCCCCCAGCCAGGCCCACAGGCCACGCCATTGGCGCGGCGACATCACGCACAGTCGCACATAGCCGTCCCGGCACGGATAGATCGGGTAGGCGTCCTGGTTCTTGGGCCGGCCGCGCCAGCGGGTGACCCCGCGACGGGCCGCGGCGACCTGCCCCTGCGCACCGAAGATCGGGTCGAGCACGGTGATCACAGCATCGAACCGGGAGAAGTCCAGATAATCCCCGGTGCCGCAACGCAATCGGTTGTAGTAGGCGACCAGTAGCGCCCAGGCGGCCTGTACCGCAGCGGTCGCCGAAGCGATCCCGTCGGGCGGCAACACCGGGTTCCCGGTGGTGGGCCCGGATCGGGACAGCGCGCCGGACAGCGCATAGAGCACAGCGTCGGTCGCCTGCCAGTCCGAGTATGGCCCGGTGGTCCCGAAGTCGGTGACCGACATCGTCACCAGGTGGGTAAACCGGTCGGCCAACGCGGCACACGAGGTCCCGAAGTCGGCGGCGCGGCCCGGCCGGCCGCTGTCCACGACGATGTCGGCACCGGCCGCCAACTCGTCGAAACGGCGCCGATCGCCCTCGTCGGCCGCGTTCAACGTGACGCTTCGCTTGTTGGCGTTGTGCAGGGCGAACGAGATGCTCACGCCGTTCAGCAGCGGAGGGGCGGTGCGCGCCGGACTTCCGCCGGGGGGCTCCACCTTGAGCACATCGGCGCCGAGGTCGGCAAGCAGTCGGGTGACCGCATCGGCGTCACCGCCGGCCAGATCCAGGACCCGCAGCGATTCCAGCAGCACCCTGCCAGAGTAATGAACGGTTGCCGCGGTTCGGGCTCGACGCGGACAATCGCACAGATGAGTGCTGAGACCGCGCCGCCGGTACCGCCGACGCTCTCCGACACCGATCTGGCGCGCCTCGACGCCTACTGGCGCGCCGCCAATTATCTCTCGGTGGGTCAGATCTACCTGCTGGACAATCCGCTGCTGACCGAGCCGCTGCAGGCCGAGCACGTCAAGCCGCGGCTGCTGGGGCACTGGGGCACCACGCCCGGGCTGAATCTGCTTTACGCCCACCTGAACCGGATCATCCGCGACCGGGACGCCGACGTCATCTTCGTCACCGGGCCCGGCCACGGCGGACCGGCACTGGTGGCCAACGCCTATCTGGAAGGCACCTACAGCCAGGTTTACACCGGCATCGGAGAGAACGCCGAAGGCATGCGAAAGCTGTTCCGGCAGTTCTCGTTTCCCGGCGGAATCCCGAGCCACGCCGCGGCCGAGACGCCAGGGTCCATCCATGAGGGCGGCGAGCTCGGCTACGCGTTGGTGCATGCATTCGGCGCGGCGTTCGACAACCCGGATCTGGTGGTGGCCTGCGTCATCGGCGACGGCGAGGCCGAGACCGGGCCGCTGGCCGCCGGCTGGCATTCGAATAAATTCCTCAACCCGGCCATCGACGGTGCGGTACTGCCCATCCTGCATCTCAACGGCTACAAGATCGCCAATCCGACCGTGCTGGCCCGTATCCCGCATTCGGAATTGGAGTCGCTGCTGCGCGGCTACGGGTACCGGCCGATCACCGTCGCCGGTGACGACCCGGCCGTCGTGCATCAGCTGCTCGCAGCCGCCCTCGACGACGCCTTCGACGACATCGCGGCGATCCGGCAGGCCGCCCGCGCCGACGACACCACGATGCGGCCGGTGTGGCCGATGATCGTGCTGCGGACCCCGAAGGGCTGGACCGGGCCGGCAAGGGTGGACGGCCAACAGGTGGAGGGCACCTGGCGGGCACATCAGGTGCCACTCGCGCAGACCCGCACCGACCCCGGGCACCGCGCACAGCTGGAGGACTGGCTGCGCAGCTACCGGCCGACCGAACTGTTCGACGAATCCGGCCGGCTGCGGCCGGAGCTGGCGGTGTTGGCACCACGCGGGAATCGCCGGATGAGCGCCAACCCGCACGCCAACGGAGGTCTGCTGCTGCGCGACCTGGACCTGCCGGACTTCCGCGACTACGCCGTGCCGGTGCCTCAGCCCGCCGCCGAAGTACACGAGGCCACCCGGGTGCTGGGTACCTTCCTGCGAGACGTCATCGACCGCAACCGCGACCGGTTCCGGTTGATGGGCCCCGACGAGACGGCCTCCAATCGGCTCGCCGCGGTGTTCGAGACCACCGACCGGGTCTGGCTGTCGGACACGGCCCCCGGTGACGACAACCTGGCCCCCGACGGCCGGGTCCTGGAAGTGCTGTCGGAACACCTGTGCCAGGGCTGGCTGGAGGGCTATCTGCTCACCGGCCGGCACGGGCTGTTCAACTGTTACGAAGCCTTCGTGCACATCGTCGATTCGATGTTCAACCAGCACGCCAAATGGCTGGCGGTCAGCCGCGAGCTGCCGTGGCGCCGGCCGATCGCCTCGCTGAACTATCTGCTGACCTCCCATGTCTGGCGGCAGGACCACAACGGGGCATCACACCAGGACCCCGGCTTCATCGACCTGGTGGCCAACAAGCGACCCGAGGTGGTGCGGGTCTATCTTCCGCCGGACGGCAACACCCTGCTCTCGGTCGCCGACCACTGCCTGCGCAGCCGCGACTACGTCAACGTGATCGTCGCCGGCAAGCAGCCGGCGCTGGCATACCTGGACATGCCCGCGGCGGTGGCGCACTGCACCCGGGGTCTGGGTATCTGGGAGTGGGCCGGCACCACCACCGGCGAACCGGACGTGGTGCTGGCCTGCGCCGGAGACATCCCGACCCTGGAAACCCTGGCGGCCGCCGACATCCTGCGTTCCGAGCTGCCCGACCTCGCCGTGCGAGTGGTCAACGTCGTGGACGTGATGCGGCTGCAGCCGGCGACCGAACACCCACATGGCTTGCCGGACAACGAGTTCGACGCCCTGTTCACCCGGGATAAGCCGGTGATCTTCGCCTATCACGGCTATCCCTGGCTGATCCACCGGCTCACCTATTCCCGGGCGAACCATGACCAGATGCACGTGCGCGGCTATCGCGAGCGCGGCACCACCACGACGCCGTTCGACATGGTCATGCTCAACGACCTGGATCGCTTCCACCTGGTGATGGACGTCATCGATCGGGTTGCGGGACTGGGCGATCGCAGCGCGGTGCTGCGTCAGCGGATGGCCGATGCCCGGCTGGCCGCCCGGCTCTACACCCGCGAACACGGTGCGGACGACCCGCGTATCACCGACTGGACGTGGCGAACGGGCGCTGTCGGAGACGACGGCGGGATAAGGTGACCGCCATGACTGTTCACCCGTCACCGGTCCGGACACCCCGCAGGGCGATGTCGCTGCTGGCCGGCGTCCTCATCGCATCGGCCGCCGTCGCCGGTGCCGGCTCAGCCGGAGCCACGCCGGACAACACCAAGGTTCCGGTCCGCTATGACCTCACCGGTACGGGCGTCGCCGGCTACGTCACCTACCAGGTCCAGAACGGTCAGGCACATGCCACCAACGTCACGCTGCCGTGGTCGATTCAGCTGACCGGCTCGATGACGAACGCGGCCAGTCCGGCCTCCTACTCGCTGAGCGCGCAGAGCGCCGGTCCCGGCGCTTTGACCTGCACCGTCACCGTGAACGGGAAGGTCGTCAGCCAGAACACGGCCACCGGCGACCCGGCGCGGGTGCTGTGCGAGACCCACGGGCCCAAGTAGTCCGGCGCTGGGCGGGCGCCGGGTCGACCGAAACGACGCAGCGCCCTCCGGCCGTGGTCGCGAGTAGACTTCCGACCAATGTCCTGCCATGACCTCGCAGCGCCCGGGGGCCACCACCCTCTGGTGTCACAACTCTCGGCACTGCATCAGTTCCGCGCCTTCGTCGACGTCGCCATCGTCGTCGTCGTACTGGCGCTGGCCAATCTGGTCGCGCACTTCACCACGCCCTGGGCTGCCGTCGCCACCGTTCCGGCCACCGCCGTCGGTCTGGTGGTCTTGGTCCGCTGCAACGGCCTGAGCTGGGCTGAACTCGGCCTGGGCCGCGCCCATTGGAAGTCCGGGGTCGGCTATGCCGCGGCCGCCGTACTGATCGTGGTGTGCGCCATCGCGGTCGGCGCGCTGCTGCCCTGGACCCGGCCGATGTTCCTGAACAACCATTACGCGACGCTGTCCGGCGCACTGGTCGCGTCGATGCTCATCATTCCGCTGCAGACCGTCATCCCCGAGGAATTGGCGTTCCGCGGCGCACTGCACGGCGCGCTGCACCGAGCCTGGGGATTCCGCGGAGTGGCCGCGGCCGGCTCGCTGTTGTTCGGACTGTGGCATATCGCCACCTCGCTCGGCCTGACCAGCAGCAACGTGGGCTTCACCCGGCTGTTCGGCGGTGGGTTCGTCGGCATGCTGGCCGGCGTGACACTGGCGGTGTTGGCCACCGGCGCCGCCGGATTCGTGTTCAGCTGGCTGCGCCGGCGCAGCGGCAGCCTGATCGCGCCGATCGCACTGCACTGGTCGCTCAACGGGGTAGGCGCACTGGCTGCCGCTCTGGTGTGGCACTTGTCCTGAGCCCGCATCAGCCCCGCTCAGACCAGCAGCACGGCCGCACCTGCGATCCGGCCCGCCGCCAGGTCCGCCAGCGCGCGGTCGGCGTCGCCCAGGGAATACTCCGGGGTCGTCACAGCGATGTGGTGCGTCGCGGCGAAGTCCAGGAAGTTCCGGGCGTCCTCGCGGGTGTTCGACGTCACCGACCGAATCTGGCGTTCCCCGAACAGGTGCCGCTGATAGTTCAGTGGCGGGATGTCGCTGAGGTGGATCCCGGCGATCACGCAGGTACCGCCCCGATCCAGTGCTTGACAGGCCGGCAGCACCAGCTCACCCACCGGCGCAAAGAGAATCGCCGAGTCCAGTGGTACCGGCGGCGGGTCTGCCGCTCCCTGCACCGAGGCCGCACCCAACTCCAGCGCCAATTCCCGGGCCCGCGAATCGCGCGTCATCACATGCACCTCTGCGCCGCGTGCCAACGCGACCTGGGCGGTGATATGCGCACTGCCACCGAACCCGTAGATCCCGAGCCGTCCGCCCGGCGGCAGGTCGGCGCGCAGCAGCGAGCGATAGCCGATGATGCCTGCGCACAGCAACGGCGCCAATTCGCTGTCGCTGTAGCCGCTCGGCAGATGGTGAGCGAACGCCGCTGGAACGGTGGCGAACTCCGCATAACCGCCGTCGGCGTCCCACCCGGTGTAGCGGGATTGCGGGCACAGATTCTCATCGCCCCGGCGACAGTATCGACAGGTTCCGCAGGTGTACCGCAGCCAGGCAATGCCGACCCGGTCCCCCACACCGAACCCGGCGCCGGCCTCGGCGCCCACCTCGACCACTTCACCGACCACCTCATGGCCGGGCGTCACCCCGGCAAGATGTACCGGTAGATCGCCTTCGGCGACGTGCAGATCGGTGCGGCACACGCCGCAGGCGTGTACCGCCACCAGCAGTTCCGACGGTTCCGGTCGCGGCACCGCGGTAGTGACCCGGCTCAGTGGCGCCCCGCCGATCGGACCCGGACGGTGCACGCGCCAGGCCCTCATGCTCGTACCGGGGACCCGCGCGCCCATGACAACATTCTGCGCGCGGCGCAGACCGGCGCGTCAGCGTTTGGCTACCAGCCCCATCAGCCACAGCAGTACGACCGACCCCAGGGTCGCGGTGAACAGGGTGAACCACCAGCCGCCACCGGCTGTGTTGAGGAAGAAGCTCAGCAGGAAACCACCGATCAATGCACCAACGACACCGATCACGATATTCATCAAGATTCCGCGGCCGCCGCCGTTGACGATCTTGCCGGCAAGCCACCCTGCGATCGCACCGATGATGATGTAACCGATCCAGCCCACACTGGTCAGCGTCGTCGAACGCTCCGCGAGAAACTCCGTCGCCGCCAGTACATGCAGTTGCGCAGTCATGTCGCCAGGCTAGCGGTTCTGCCGCAGCTGCGGAGCCGACCGAAGGAGGTCAGCCGACGATCAAGGCGCCGGAGCAGGCGCAGGGGCCGGGGCCGGGGCCGGGGCCGGAGCCGGAGCCGGAACAGGAGCTGGAGCCGGCTCGGCCGGGTGCGGAGCCAGCGGCCGGATGGACTCGGCGAGCGCGATCGCCGCGCCGGTGTCCACCGGGTTGTTGGCGGTCCCCAGCCACACCACGAACCACCGCTCGCTCTGCGGGCCGGTGCCGCTGGCCGGCGGCACGCCGATGACGCCGCTCCAGATCTGGCCGACCGGCTTGGCCGGGTCGGTGAATTTGACCTCGTAGTACGACGCGCTGCCGGTCAGACCGCCTCCGGCAAGCGGAGCGCTCACCTGGTTGGCGCGGGTTCCGGGGTAGGGCAGGAAGAACTCGCCCATGTCCGACCCGAGCCGGGTGGCAGCCTTGGCGTTGTCGGTCTCGGCGCTGGCGTACAACCGCTGGTCCAGCTTTCCGAGCACGATCCGGGTGTCGTTGGCCACCGGTGCGGGCTGCCCCGGCAGCATCGGCTCACCGGTCTTCTTGCTCAGCAGCGACGAACCGTATTCGAGGTGGCTGGTGTCGGACTGCACCCAATCAGCCGGCAGAACGAAGCTGAACCCTCCGGCGGTGTCGTCGACCCGACCCAGCTCGGGTGCGGCCGGCTCGGCGGCCGGCGCCGGCGCAATCGGTTCTCCCGGCGGCGTACCCGGTTCGGCCGGCGGGGCGTCCGCGGTGGCCGGCGGTGGCGGTGGCGGCGGCACCGGGTCGGCGTAGGCCGGCGACGCCGCGCCGAACGCCAGCACACCGGCGATCGCGGCGGCCCACGCCGTTGCAGCCACCGCGCGAATACCCTTGTCGGCCGTTGAGATCTGGTCCACCTGCTTCATGGCAGAAAAATCTACCGTCTAGCCCCCGCTGCGCAAGCTACGTCATGCCAGGGTGTGTCGCGCGCAGCGTCACTTCCTGCGCTTTGATTCCGAACCACACCGTTTCCCCGGGGGCCAGCCGCAGCTCGGCCGCCGCGTCGGGGGTGATGTCGGCAGCCAATCCGGGCGACCCGTCCGGTTGCTCGGTGCCCCGCACCTGAATCGCGTTGCCGCGGGCCTCCACCCCGGCCACTCCCACCTCGACCAGGTTGCGCGGACTACCGGACGACGGCGGCTGCCGGTACACGGCAACCGCCTGCGGCGTGCAGATCGCGACCGCCGGCCGTCCCGTGGGCAGATCGTCGGCGGCGGTGCCGTACCAGGTGTCCCCCCAGTCGGTGCGCAGCGTGCCGGCACCGTCGACGACCCCGGCCACCAGGTTCAGCCCAGCGACCCGCGCCCCGAATCGGCTGCGCGGCGTAGCCAAAACCTCAGCGGTGCAGCCGATCTCGGCGACTCGCCCGGCCTCGAGCACCAGCACCCGGTCGGCCAGCGCGAACACATCGAGCAGGTCGTGGGTGACCAGCACGGTGGTGCGGCGGGCGGCGGTGACGACGTCACGCAGCACCGTGCGCACCGTGGCCGCCGACCCGACGTCAAGCCCGGCCAGCGGTTCGTCGAGCAGCAGCACCTCGGGCTCGGCGGCCAACGCGCGGGCGATCGCGACCCGCTGCGCCTGACCGCCGGAGAGTCGGCGCGGTCTGCGCTCGGCCAGTTCCTCAGCGTCCACCGCACGCAGCCACGGCGCCGCGACCGTGCGGGCGTGCGTCTGCCGGACACCAAGGCGACGGCGGCGGCTGTGCGGGCCGAATGCCACATTGGCCGCCACGCTCAGGTGCGGAAACAGCAGTGGCTCCTGCAGCAGCAGCCCCACCCGGCGGTCCCGGGTGGCCACGTGCACGCCGGTCTCGGTGTCGGTCAGCACCCGGTCGCCGACCCGCACCAGCCCCTGCTCGGGCTGCAGCAGCCCGGCGATCACGTGCAACAGGGTGGATTTGCCGGCACCGTTGGGTCCCAGGACTGCCAGCACCTCGCCCGGCGCGACGGTCAGCCGGACATCCAGACCACGCGAGGCCACCACCGCGTGCAGCGTCAGTCCGTGCGCCATCGCCGTCACCAGACGCCGGCCAGCCGACGGGCGCCCAGACCCAGCACCACGATTGCAGCCACCGCCACCAGCAGCAGCGACATGGCCGCCGCGGCGTCGGCGTCGGTCACCCGCTGCAGGTAGATGGCCAGCGGCAGGGTCCGGGTGACGCCCTCCCGGGAACCGGCGAAGGTCAGCGTCGCACCGAACTCCCCCAGCGACCGCGCGAACGCCAGCACCGCCCCGGAGATCAGGCCCGGGGCCAGCAGCGGCAACGTCACCCGCCACCAGACGGTGCTCGGCCGCGCGCCCAGGGTGGCAGCCACCACCTCGTAGTCGGCGCCGGCGGTGCGGGCCGCGCCTTCCAACGCGATCACCAGGAACGGCAGCGACACGAAGGTCTGTGCCAGCACCACGGCGGTGGTGGTGAACGCGATGTGGATCCCGGCCGCGTCCAGGTAGCGGCCCAGCAGCCCGAGCCTCCCGAAGGCGTACAGCAGGGCGATTCCGCCCACCACCGGCGGGAGCACCAGTGGCAGCAGCACCAGAGGCCGCAGCAGGCGCACCACCCGTGCCCGGCTGCGTGCCAGGACCATCGCCATCGGCACCCCGAACAACACACACAGCACCGTGCTGGCGGCAGCGGTCCGCAGGCTCAGCGCCAGAGCGGTCGTGGCGGAGGGACTACTGATCAGCGACCAGAAGTGCGGCCAGTCGACTTTGGCGGCGATCCCCACCAGCGGCAGCACCACGAACGCGGCACCGATCGCGGCGGGCACATAGACCCAGCCCGGTAGGTCATTGGGCCGGCTTGCCACCGGCGATCAGGGCTTACCGAAGCCGGCGGCGTCCAACACCTTCTGCCCAGCCTCGCCGGTGACCAATTCGATGAACGCGCGGGCCGGCCCGGCCTGCGGCGCACCGGAGAGCAGCGCGATCGGGTAGGTGTTGACGGCCTCGGCGGCCTGGGGGAACTCGACGGTGGTGACCTTGTCGCCGGCGTTGATCGCGTCGGTGCGGTAGACCACGCCGGCATCGGCCTGGCCGGTGATGACCTTGTTGAGCACGTCGGTGACGTCGGATTCCTCACTGAGCGGCTCCAGCGTGACTCCGAGGCTGTCCGCCACCTTGCGGGTCGCGGCTCCGCACGGCACCGGCGGCTGGCAGACCACCACGATGAGTCCGGGCCGGGTCAGATCGGCGAAAGAGTGCACCGCGTCCGGGTTTCCGGGTCGGGTGACGATCACCAGCGTGTTGGTGGCGAACGGCACCGCGGGGCCGTCGAGCAGGCCGGCCTGGGCGACCTTGTTCATCTGCGCGGTGTTGGCCGAGGCGAACACGTCTGCGCCGGCGCCCTGGGTCAGCTGGGTGGCCAGGTCCGAGGAGCCCGCGAAGTTGAAGTCGACGTCCATGCCGGGGTGATCGGTCTTGAACTGCTCGGCGATCTCGGTGAACGCCGGCTTCAACGATGCGGCCGCGAACACCGTGATGGACGGCGTTTCTGATCCCGAACTGCAACCCGCCAGGGCCGCCGCCAGCATGATCGACGACGCTCCGAATACCGCCCAGGTTCGCCGCATGGCTCGCACAATATCGAAACCGGCCCGGTGCTGTCCGGTGTCCGTTGCACGCCCAGCACCCGGACCGTGGCCCGATCGTGTCTGCGTCGAGTTCCGCCCCATGCCCGCAAACCGGCTACTGTCCAGTAACATAGCTGCGAACACGAGGAGGGCCGACCGATGGATGTGCTGGTCACAGGCGGTGACACCGAACTGGGTCGCGCGGTCGCAGAAGGCTTCAGCGAGGCCGGACACAAGGTGACGCTGGCGGGTATGCGAGGCCCGGAGCTGGAGATTGCCGCCAAAGAACTCGACGCCAACGCCGTGGTCTGCGACACCTCCGACCCGGCCAGCCTGCAGCAGGCCCGCAGCCTGTTCCCGCACCACCTGGACACCATCGTCAACGTCCCGGCGCCGCGATGGCAGGGCGGCGACCCGCGCGCCTACACGCTGGCCGACCAGGCCTCGGCATGGCGCAGCGCCCTGGACGCCACCGTGCTCTCGGCGGTGCTGACCGTCGCGACCGTCGGCGACCACCTGCGATCGGGCGGCTCGATCATCTCGGTGATGCCGGAGAACCCGCGCGACGGCGGCGCCGACGCGGCGATCAAAGCTGCCCTGTCGAACTGGACCACCGGACAGGCCACCACGTTCGGGACCCGCGGGATCACCGTCAACGTCGTCGCCTCCGGCGCCGGCACCCGGCCGGGTTACGACGGTCTGACCAGCACCCCGCCCACGGTGTCCGCCGAAATCGCCCGTCTGGCAGTGTTTTTGACTACACCCTCGGCCCGGCACATCACCGGCCAGACCCTGCACGTCAGCCACGGCGCACTGGCTCAATTCGCCTGACCGTGACGGGAAGGGGCCCGGAGTGGCTAATCCCACAACCAGCGAATGCGGTGACCGCCAAGCGGGTCGACTAGCGTATCTGTGAACGCAGTCGCCGTTTGAGGAGCAACTCCATCCCATGAATGCCCAGCCTGAAGTCACTGCGCCGCAGAGCCGACGCCACCAGGTCGTCATCATCGGATCCGGCTTCGGTGGGTTGACCGCGGCCAAAAAGCTCAAGCGGGCCGACGTGGACATCAAGCTGATCGCCCGCACCACCCACCACCTGTTCCAGCCCCTGCTGTATCAGGTCGCGACCGGGATCCTCTCCGAAGGAGAGATCGCGCCGTCCACCCGCGTCGTGCTGCGCAACCAGCGCAACGCGCAGGTGCTGCTCGGCGACGTCACCCACATCGACCTGGCCGGCAAGTTCGTCACCTCCGAGGTACTCGGCCACACCTACGAAACCCCGTTCGACAGCCTGATCATCGCGGCCGGCGCCGGTCAGTCCTACTTCGGCAACGACCAATTCGCAGAGTTCGCGCCCGGCATGAAGACCATCGACGACGCGCTGGAACTGCGGGGCCGGATCCTGAGCGCGTTCGAGCAGGCCGAGCGGTCCGGCGACGCCGCCCGGCGCGAGAAGCTGCTGACGTTCACCGTGGTCGGCGCCGGTCCCACCGGTGTCGAGATGGCGGGGCAGATCGCCGAGTTGGCCAACTACACGCTCAAGGGCGCGTTCCGCAATATCGACTCGACCAAGGCGCGGGTGATCCTGCTCGACGCCGCCCCGGCCGTACTGCCGCCGATGGGCGAGAAGCTGGGCATCAAAGCCTCCGAGCGCCTGCAGAAGATGGGCGTGGAGATTCAGCTCGGCGCCATGGTCACCGACGTCGACCGCAACGGTCTGACCGTCAAGGACGCCGACGGCACCATCCGGCGCATCGAATCGCAGTGCAAGGTCTGGTCCGCCGGCGTGTCGGCCAGCCCGTTGGGCCGCGACCTCGCCGAACAGTCCTCGGTCGAACTCGATCGCGCCGGACGGGTCAAGGTGCAGCCCGACCTGTCGATTCCGGGCCACCCCAACGTCTTCGTCGTCGGCGACATGGCCGCTGTCGACGGGGTCCCGGGTATGGCGCAGGGCGCCATCCAGGGCGCCAAGCACGCTGCGAGCACCATCAAGGCCGAGCTCGGCGGAGCCAACCCGGCCGACCGGGAACCGTTCCAGTACCTGGACAAGGGCTCGATGGCCACCGTCTCCCGGTTCTCCGCGGTCAGCAAGATCGGGCCGCTGGAATTCGGTGGCTTCCTGGCCTGGCTGGCCTGGCTGATGCTGCACCTGGTCTATCTGGTCGGGTTCAAGAACAAGGTCAGCACACTGCTGTCCTGGAACGTGACGTTCCTGAGCACGCGGCGCGGCCAACTGACCATCACCGAGCAGCAGGCGTTCGCCCGGACTCGCCTCGAACAGCTCGAGGTGCTGGCAGCCGAGGCGCAGCGGGGCGTCGAGCGCGCGATCAGCTGACCGCTTATTCCGCGGGCAGATTCTGCAGCCGGACCTGGCCGCGGGCAATCATCCGCTGGTCAGCGTCGGTGATCGTCACCAGCCACAGTTGCTGGCGACGGCCGCGATGAATCGGGGTGGCCGCCGCGACCACGGTCCCGGACGAGAGCGCCCGCAGGAAGTCGGTGTTGTTGTTGACTCCCACCACCGTGCCGGCCGCATCGCCGCCGTCCCGGTTCAGCCAGGTGTGGGCCGACACGCTGGCCACACTCTCGATGATCGAGCAGTACACACCGCCGTGCACGATGCCGGCGGGCTGGTGCAGTTGGGGGGTCAACTCCAGGCTGGCACGCGCGCCGTCCGGGCTGATCTCGGTGTAGACCAGGCCGATCCCTCGGTCGAAAGATCCGATCTCGGCGGGTATGGATTCGGAGGCAGGCATGTCATGGTTGTACACGACAGCCCAGCTGCTCCGGTGTGCGCGTCGACCGCCCGCGACAGCAGACCCCCAGCTGCCGATACGACGGCACGTAGTAATTCGGAGTAGGCTGGCGCCTGTTGCCCAGGGAAGTTGATTCAGGACATGTCCAAGCAGACCCATTTAGGGGATTTGGAGCGGGCGGTGATGGACCATCTGTGGTCCGCTCCCGAATCCCAGACCGTGCGCGAGGTCCACGAGGCGCTGTCGGCGCAGCGTGACCTCGCCTACACCACTGTGATGACCGTCCTGCAGCGGTTGGCCAAGAAGAATCTGGTTTCGCAGATTCGGAACGACCGCGCGCACCGCTACACACCGGTCCGCGCCCGCGACGAGCTGGTTGCCGGCCTGATGGTGGAGGCCCTCGACCAGGCCGCCGACTCCGGCGACCGTCGGGCCGCCCTGGTGCACTTCGTCGAACGCGTCGGTGTGGATGAGGCCGACGCACTGCGCCGTGCGCTCGACGAGCTGGAAGCCAAACATCGCGTCGACCTCCCAGTTGGCGATCGACGCACGTCCTGAGGGAGACTTGCAGCGTGTCCGCGCTGGCCTTCACCATCGTCGCGCTGCTGCTTGTGGGGCCGGTACCCGCCCTGCTGGCGCGCGCCGATTGGCCATTGCGTGCTCCGCGAGCCGCGGTGGTGCTCTGGCAGTCCATTGCGATAGCCGCCGTGCTGTCGTTTTTCAGCGCGGGCGTCGCGACGGCGAGCCATCTGCTGATGCCGGGCCAGGACGGCCGGCCCACCACCACGATTCTCGGCTCCATCGAACGGCTCGGCTGGCCGTTGTGGAGCTTCTACACCGTCGTCTCGGCTCTGACCGTGTTGGTCGGGCTGCGTCTGACGCTGGCAGTACTGCAGGTCGCCATCGGCACCCGGCAGCGCCGGGCGCGCCACCGCATGCTGGTCGACCTGGTCAGCATCGCCGACAGTAACCCGGCGACCCGGTCCGGCGGGCTGCGAATCCTGCAGGTGATGCAACCACTGGCCTACTGCCTGCCCGGGGTGCGCAGCCGGGTGGTGTTGAGTTCGGGGGCGCTGCAGGCACTCAGCGACACCGAGTTGGCAGCCCTGCTCTGCCATGAGCGGGCGCATCTGCGCGCCCGCCACGACCTGGTGCTGGAGGCGTTCACCGCGGTGCACACCGCGTTTCCGCGATTCGTGCGGAGCGGCAGTGCTCTGGACGCGGTGCGGTTGCTGGTCGAACTGCTTGCCGACGACGCCGCCGTGCGGGCTGCCGGCGCCCCTCCCCTGGCCCGCGCCCTGGTGACGTGTGCGTCGGCCACCACCCCGGCCGGCGCACTGGCCGCCGGCGGCCCCAACACGGTACTGCGGGTGCAGCGGTTGTCGGGGCGCGGCAACAGTCGCGCACTGGCGGCCACCGCTTACACCGCCGCTGCCGGGGTGCTCACGGTTCCCACGATCGCGCTGGCGGTACCGTGGCTGACTGAGCTGCAACGACTTTTCGCGGGCTAACCACGCCGCCCGGCGTGCCGCACAACCGATCACCCACCACCGAAAGGCGAATATATGAGCGCGTCGGAAGTTGTTGGCACCGCCCAGATCGGCGTGACCGGACTGGCAGTCATGGGATCCAACATCGCGCGCAACTTCGCCAGCCATGGCTACACCGTGGCGCTGCACAACCGGTCGGTCGCCAAGACCGACGCCCTGCTGAGTGCACACGGCTCGGATGGCAAATTCGTACGTACCGAGACGATTCCGGAATTTCTGGCCGCCCTTGAGAAGCCACGGCGGGTGCTGATCATGGTGCAGGCCGGCGCGGCCACCGACGCGGTCATCAATGATCTCGCCGACGCGATGGAGCCCGGCGACATCATCATCGACGGCGGCAACGCGCTCTACACCGACACCATTCGCCGGGAGAAGGCGATGGCCGCACGCGGCCTGCACTTCGTCGGCGCCGGCATCTCCGGCGGCGAGGAGGGCGCGTTGAACGGACCCTCGATCATGCCGGGCGGCCCCAAGGCGTCCTACGAGTCACTGGGCCCGCTGCTCGAGGAGATCTCCGCACACGTCGACGGGGTGCCCTGCTGCACCCACATCGGCCCCGACGGCGCCGGGCACTTCGTGAAGATGGTGCACAACGGGATCGAGTACTCCGACATGCAGCTGATCGGCGAGGCCTACCAGCTGCTGCGCGACGGGCTGAGCCTGTCGGCCCCGCAGATCGCCGACGTGTTCACCGACTGGAACGCCGGCGAACTGGACTCCTACCTGGTCGAGATCACTGCCGAGGTGCTGCGCCAGGTCGACGCCAAGACCGGCAAACCACTGGTCGACATCATCGTCGACGAAGCGGAGCAGAAGGGCACCGGGCGCTGGACCGTCAAGTCCGCCCTGGACCTGGGCGTACCGGTGACCGGTATCGCCGAGGCGGTGTTCGCCCGGGCGCTGTCGGGCTCGGTCCCCCAGCGCCGCGCCGCGGCCGGACTGGCCACCGGGACGCTGGGCGCGCAGCCCGGGGATGCCGCCAGGTTCACCGAAGACGTCCGCCAGGCGCTGTACGCGTCCAAGATCGTCGCCTATGCGCAGGGTTTCAACCAGATCCAGGCCGGCAGCACCGAATACGGCTGGAACGTCACCCCCGGGGATCTCGCGACGATCTGGCGCGGCGGCTGCATCATCCGCGCGAAGTTCCTCAACCGGATCAAAGAGGCGTTCGACACCTCCCCCGACCTGGTGAGCCTGCTGGCCGCCCCGTACTTCCGCAGCGCCGTGGAGACCGCCATCGACTCCTGGCGGCGGGTGGTGACCACGGCGGTCAGTCTGGGTATCCCGGCCCCCGGTTTCTCATCGGCTCTGGCCTACTACGACGGCCTGCGCACCGAACGGCTGCCGGCCGCCCTGACCCAGGCTCAGCGCGACTATTTCGGCGCCCACAGCTACGGCCGGGTGGACATGCCCGGCAAATTCCACACGTTGTGGAGCGCCGACCGCAGCGAAGTTCCGGTCTAGGTCAACAGCGACAGCACCGCGTCGGTGAAGGCCTGCGGGTCCTCGACCTGCGGGTAATGCCCCAGCCCGGGTAGTTCGACGACATCGGCGGCCGGGCGCAGTTCCCGGAGGCCGTCGAGCACATTGGTGGTGGCCACCGGATCGCCGAGACCCCACACGAAGCCCAGCGGCTTGGGCCAGTCGCGCACCGCGCCGTGCCAACGTCGGGCATAGCGCACCCGCTCGTCGAGATAGGCCGAGAGCAGGTGCGCGATCCGATGGCCCCCGTTGTAGGTCAGCACTGCCCACTGCGCGGCGGCTTCATCGGGCGAGAGCGGATGCTGTGCGCTGAACAGCCGGCCGAAGCTGCGAACGAAGCTGCGCCGATTGGTCAGCAGGGCCGCGACACCGCCGAACGGGCTGCGCAGCACCTTCTGGATCGGCCGCAGGCTGGCCCGCTCCAAGATCACACTGCCGTTGGACAGCACCGCGCGACGCAGATCAAAGGGCAGCGTGCCGTCAATGTCTCGGGCCAGCAGTTCGGTGGTGACCGAGGTGCCCATGTCGTGGGCGGCCAGCACCACTGGACCGGTGGTACCGGCCGCCACCACCTGCTGCACCAGATCGGCCTGCTCCAATAGGCTGTATCGATGCGGGCGCGGCTTGTCCGACAAGCCGAAGCCGAGAAAGTCCATGGTCAACCAGGACCGGCCGGCGAGCCGGGCGACGACCGAGCGGAAATCATAGGAGCTGGACGGAAAACCGTGCAGCAGAACGACAGTCGGCCCCTCGCCTGCGGCTGACCGGACGAATACCCGTCCCGCGCCGGTCGCCACCCACCGGCCACCGTCCCGCCAGTCGCGCACCCCGGGAGGCAGGTCCATCGTCATATCCAGGCCAGCAGATCACCCAGGGCCGAGCCGGTCTCGTCGGCGGTGCCCAGGTTCGACAGCGCGTCGGTGATGTCGGTGAACACCGCCTGGGGGAAGCCGAGGAACGTCGTGCTGATGTCGTGCAGCCCGGTCTGCAGCGCATCACCGACCGAGGTCGCATCGCCGCCGAGCAGCGCCTGGTAGAGGTTCCAAGCCGCGACCTGCGGCGTGGTGATCAGGTCACGCACGTCCATGATCAGTTTCGTCAGCAGTCCCGGATCCGCGGGCACGGCGACGCCGTTCCAGCTGACCAGTGTCCAACCGTCGGTGGGGTTGCCCTCGATCTGCACGATGCCGGTGTTGGGGAGCATCGGAGATCCGTCGTCATTGGCGAACATCGTCTGCAGCGTAAGCGGCAACAGCAGCGAGATGTCGGGGTTCTTGACGTTGAGCGCCACCCAGGCCGCGATGTCCGCTTCGTTGTTGAACGCCACGGCGGTGATCGCACCGTTGTCGCTTTCGACCGGGTTGGCCATGGCGGCGTTGTACATCGTGTCGACCGCTTCGGTGAAGTTCTGGTTCATCACCACCCCGTTGGGATCCTCGATCGAACCCGGGATCGGGACCAGCACCAGGCCGAACAGCGTCCACAGCATCGGGGTGAACTGATACAGGAAGCCGGACAGACTGGCGATCGGCTGGCCCGCGTAGATGCCGCTGTCGATCTCGTTGAGGCCGGGCAGGACCTGCGTCGTCATGTTCTCGAGGGCGGCGAACGGCGCTGCGGTGTCGAAATCCCGGACCGCCTGACCGGAGAAGATCCCCGCGACCTGATCACCGAGTTGTTCATGCAGCTTGGCCGCCACGTCCTGCGCCTGCTGGACTCCGAGATCGCTGAGCGGCGGACCGGGATGGTCCGGCGAGGGAGTGATCACGTCGTTGAACGGCGGCATCCGCTGTCCGTGCCGCACGATGTCGATCACGATGTCCTGGGCTTCACCGCTGGTCAGGATGGCGGCGCGGACGGTCACGTCCGCATGCGCGGGCGAAGGAATGCCGATGACGCCGGCACCCAGCACGGCCGCCCCGGTGCACAGCGACCACAACGAGCGTGTCTGCATGGTCCTCCCCCCTCCGTCAGAGTCCGGCGAGCAGGTCGGTGGCACCCAGTGCGTCGGCGAAGGTTTGCAGCACCGCGCCGGGGAACTGGGTCAGCGCCGCACCGATCTGCTCGAATCCGGCCGTGATCGTGGCCGAGATCGTGGCCTGGTCCCCGCCCAGGACGGCTTCGTAGATGTCCCACATCGCGGTCTGCGACGGCAGGACCAGATCGCGCGCGTCGACGAACAGCCCGCTCAGCAGGTCCGGGGTCTGCGGGATGTCGTGGCCGTCCCAGCTGACCAGCGTCCAGCCGTCGGTGGGGTTGCCCTCGATCTGCACGATGCCGGTGTTGGGCAGCAACACCGTGGACAGCCCGTTGGTGACCTGGTGCGATTGGGCGATGAGGTTGAAGAAGAACGGCAGGTCCGGGTTCTTGACGTTCATCATCGCCCAGGCGAATATCGACGCCTCGCTGTTGAACGCCACCCCGGTGATGTCGCCGGTGTCGCTGACGACCGGATTGGCCATCAATGCGTCGTAGATGGTGTTGATGGCACCGGTGAAGTGCTCGTTGAACAGCACGCCGTTGGCGTCGTGGGAGGCCATGACCGGGATCATCGCCAGCCCGAACGGCGATCCGAGGCTCCAGGCGCCCACCGTCAGGAACGCCAGCCGGCCGCCGAGGCTCTCGATCGGATCGAGGGCGTAGACGCCGCTGTCGATCTCGTCGAGGCCCGGCAGGATCGGCACGTTGCCGGTCAGGTGTTCGAGTGCGGCGAACGGTGCCGCGGTCTGGATCTCGCGTAGGCCCTCCCCGGCGAAGACCCCGGCTACCGGACCGAGCTCGGCGAAGAGCTTGTCTCCGACATCCTGCGCCTGCTGCAGCCCGACATCGCTGAGCGGTGCACCGGGGAACGCCGGCGAGGGGGTCAGCAGGTGCTCGTAGGGCGAGATCATCTCGGCGTGCCGGACGACGTCGATGACGACATCTTGTGCTCCGCTGCTGGTGAGCTGGATGTCGGGCATGCGCGTGGTCGGCGGGGCCACAGCGATCGGGACGGCGGTGATACCGCCGGCCAGGGCCGCCCCGGCGGTGAGGGACACGATCTGGCGTACGTGCATGGTGGGTACCTCTTTAGTGGTCAGAAGTGGCGCCTAGCCGGGTGCTGCCTAAACCTGCGAAAGCGTTCGGAGTTCAGCCGACTCTCAGTATCACGATGCGTCATCCATTTGCAGTCAGCTAACAGTCAGCGCGGATGATCATTCGGCCTTTCGAGCGTTCGCCGCGCCTCGCCGACATCGCCGGGGTGCCATCGAGCGGCGCCTAATCCGGGGGTCGGCATCACCGATGGATACCCGGTGCGCCCATCGGCGAACGTCATCTGCGCCGACGTGGCATCGCCACAGCTCAGCACCGGTCGGCACCCTCAGCCGAGAGGTCTCGGGCCGCCCGATTTCCCTTGTATTACAAGTCAAGTCATCCGTATCGGGCGCGGCGATGCAGCCGAACGTCGATCCGATATGGGCTGGTTACGATCCGCGTTTGCGCCAGGGGCGGTGCAACTTGCGCTGCAGATATCCTTCGACATCGCAGCCGCGCCACTCCGACGCGTTATCGATTATGCGTGGGCGCACGGCAAGCAGCTCGGTCCGCAGGGCATCCGGAGTCGTGACGCGCTCCTGGCCGATTCTCGATCGACTGCAGCTAACTGTCATCTGTGCTCCCCTGAACGACGAAATGATTTTACATGACTATTCGACTGTGAGAAAGATCAATTTTTCATCTGTTTGACGGCGGGCCACGGGACAGGTGGTGTTCACCGGCGCGCTGGCGGTACCGTGGCTGACCGGGCCGAAACGGCGTCGAACCGGTGGCGGCATCAGCTCCCGGGGTTCGTTCCTGACGCCGGCCCACAACCTCTGGAGGCGAACAGATGGGCTCGTCGGAACCCGGCGGTTTAGCGAGGCTCGACGGAGGAGAGGCGACGCTGGAACCGCCACAAGGACGCCCCGCTCCGGTGGCGGCCGTCCGATGAGATTCTCCGGCAAGTACGACCAGACCTACGATCTGACCTACGACGACGTCTTCATCATCCCCAACCGCTCGGCGGTCGCGTCGCGTCTCGACGTCGATCTGTCCACCCGCGACGGTTCGGGAACCACCATCCCGATCGTGGTGGCCAACATGACCGCGGTGGCAGGCCGGCGGATGGCCGAAACAGTGGCCCGGCGCGGCGGCATCGTGGTGCTGCCCCAGGACCTGCCGATCGATGCCGTGCAGCGAACGGTGGCCTTCGTCAAGAGCCGCGATCTGGTCGCCGACACCCCGGTGGTGCTCTCCCCCGAGGACTCGGTGTCCGATGCGATGGCACTGATTCCCAAACGCGCCCATGGCGCGGCCGTCGTCATCGTCGACGGCCGTCCGACCGGTCTGGTGACCAAGGCTTGCTGCGAGGGTGTGGACCGCTTCACCCGGGTTCGTGACGTCGCGGTCTCCGACCTGCTCAGTGTCCCGATCGGCACCGAGCCACGAAAGGTCTTCGATCTGCTTGAGCACGCGCCGGTCGATATCGCGGTGCTGACCAACGCCGACGGGACCCTGGCCGGTGTGCTGACCCGCACCGGCGCGATCCGAACCGGGATCTACAGCCCCGCCACAGATCCGGCCGGCCGACTGCGTATCGCCGCAGCCGTCGGCATCACCGGCGAGGCGACGGCTCGGGCCGCCGCGTTGCTGGCAGCCGGGGTGGACGTGCTGGTCATCGACACCGCCCACGGTCACCAGGAGAAGGCGCTGGAGGCGATTCGGGCGGTGGCCGCCCTGAATCCCGGCGTCCCACTGGTGGCCGGCAACGTCGTCTCGGCCGACGGCACCAGGGACCTGATCTCCGCCGGGGCGGACATCGTCAAGGTCGGCGTCGGCCCCGGAGCCATGTGCACCACCCGGATGATGACCGGGGTGGGCCGGCCGCAGTTCTCCGCCGTGCTCGAGTGCGCCGCGGCGGCACGGGCCCTCGGCGCCCACGTCTGGGCCGACGGCGGGATACGCCACCCCCGCGACGTCGCGCTGGCGCTGGCCGCCGGAGCATCCAACGTGATGGTCGGCTCCTGGTTCGCCGGCACCTACGAGTCCCCCGGCGAGCTGATGTTCGACCACGACGACCGGCCGTACAAGGAAAGCTACGGAATGGCGTCCAAGCGGGCGGTGGCCGCGCGCACCGCCGCCGACAGCTCGTTCGACCGAGCCCGCAAATCACTGTTCGAGGAAGGTATTTCCACCTCGCGCATGGCGCTCAACCCGGACCGTGGCGGGGTCGAGGATCTGCTGGACCACATCACCTCCGGCATCCGCAGCACCTGCACGTACGTCGGCGCGGCCAGCCTGGCCGAATTGCATGAACGCGCGGTGCTCGGGGTGCAGTCGGCTGCCGGGTTCGCCGAGGGCCATCCGCTACCCTTCGGCTGGTGAGCCCGACGCCGCGATGAGCATCCGATGAATCTGGTCATCACCGTGGTCAGCCTGCTGGCCTTCGTGGTCCTCACCCTGGGCACCGCGGTATTCGTCGCCGCCGAGTTCGCGCTGACCACCCTGGAGCGCAGCGCGGTAGAGGCCAACGCACGCCGCGGCGACCGCCGCGACCTCTACATCCAAGACGCCCACCGCACGCTGTCGTTTCAGCTGTCCGGCGCCCAGTTGGGCATCTCGATCACCACGCTGGCCACCGGATATCTGGCCGAACCGGTGCTGGCCCGCTGGCTGCGCCCGGCACTGGAGGCATTGGGGCTCGGTGACCGCGCCGCCTCCGGGGTGGGGTTGGTCCTGGCCCTGGTGATCGCCACCTCGCTGTCCATGGTCTTCGGCGAACTGGTACCCAAGAACTTGGCCGTGGCGCGCCCGCTGCCGATCGCCCGCGCGGTCGCCGGGCCGCAGCTGATGTTCTCCCGGGTGTTCGCCATCGCGATCAAGGTGACCAACGGGACGGCGAACCTGATCCTGAAGCGGCTGGGCATCGAGCCCGCCGACCGGCTGGCCTCGGCCCGCTCCCCGCGGGAACTGGCCTCGCTGGTGCGTAACTCGGCGCGTACCGGCGCACTCGACCCCAGCACCGCCACCCTGGTCGAGGGTTCACTGCGGTTCGGCGCCCTGACCGCCGCCGAGCTGATGACGCCGCGCTCCAAGATCGTCTGCCTACAGGCCGGCGACACCGTTGCCGACCTGGCCGCGGCTGCCATCGACACCGGCTTCTCCCGCTTCCCGGTGGTCGACGGGGACCTCGATGCCACCGTCGGCATCGTCCACGTCAAGCAGGTGTTCGCGGTGGCGGTGGCCGACCGGGCGACCACCCCGGTCACCACGGTCGCCGAGCCGGTGGCGGTGGTGCCGTCCACCCTCGACGGCGACGCGGTCATGGAGCAGATCCGGGCCAACGGCCAGCAGGCCGCCCTGGTGGTCGACGAATACGGCGGTACCGCGGGCATGGTTACGATGGAGGATCTGATCGAGGAGATCGTCGGCGATGTCCGCGACGAGCACGACGACGCCACTCCGGCCGTGGTGGCGGCCGGCGGCGGTTGGCAGGTGTCGGGCCTGCTGCGCATCGACGAGGTGGCCGCGGCGACCGGCTACCGCGCCCCGGAGGGGTCCTACGAGACCATCGGCGGGCTGATACTCCAAGAGCTCGGCCACATTCCGGCGGCGGGCGAAACCGTCGAATTGACCGCGTTCGACCCCGATGAGCTGTCCGCGCACCCCCCGCGATGGCTGGCCCGGGTGGTGCGGATGGACGGCCGGCGCATCGACATGCTGGCACTGACCAAGCTGGGGTCCGGCGATGGGTGATCTGCTCAATGTGCTGCTGGCACTGCTGCTGGTCGCCGGCAACGGGTTCTTCGTCGGCGCGGAGTTTGCGCTGATCTCGGCCCGCCGGGATCGCCTGGAAATACTGGCCGAACAGGGCAGGCGCAGCGCGGTCACGGTGATCCGTGCCGGCGAGCAGCTCCCCATGATGCTGGCCGGCTTCCAGTTGGGCGTCACGGTGTGTTCGATCCTGCTGGGCCGCATCGGCGAGCCGGCCGTGGCCGACCTGCTCGAGCATCCGTTCCGGCTGGCGGGCATCCCGGACGCGCTGCTGCACACGGTCTCGTTCGTCGTCGCGCTGGCGGTCGTGGTCACGCTGCATGTGCTGTTCGGCGAGATGGTGCCCAAGAACATCACGCTGGCGGGCCCGGAGACGGCGGCGATGCTGCTGATCCCGCCGTACCTGCTCTATATGGCGGCCGCCCGGCCGTTCATCACGTTCTACAACCGGTGCGCCCACGTCATCCTGCGGGCCCTTCGGGTGCAGCCCAAAGACGAGCTGGAGATCACGGTGTCCACCGTCGAGTTGAGCGAGATGATCGCCGAATCGGTGTCGGCCGGACTGCTCGATGTCGAGGAGTACACCCGGCTGACCCGCGCTCTGCAGATCCGGACCCGGGTGGTCGCCGACGTCGCGGTGCCGGTCGGCCACATCCGGGCCGTCCCGGTGGCGGCCGTCGGCCGCGGGCCGACCGTGGCGGCCGTGGAGAAGGCCTTCGCCCAAACCGGCTACTCACGGTTCCCGGTCGTCGACCGGGGCGCCTACGTGGGCTACCTGCACATCAAGGACGTCCTGGCGCTGGGAGACGGCCCCGATGCCGCCGATGCCGTGGTCGATATCGCCGCGGTCCGGCCGCTGCCCCGAATGCCCGCGTCCCTGCCGCTGGCCGACGCCTTGTCGTGGCTGCGACGCAGCAACAGCCATCTGGCCCTGGCGGTGGCCGACGACGGCGCGGTGGTGGCCATGGTGGCCCTCGAGGACCTGGTGGAGGACGTTGTCGGGACTATCCGCGACGGGACACATCGTGTTTGACCTGGCCGAACCGGCGCTGGAGCCAGCGCAGTGGCAGGCCCGTGCCGACGCGTACCGGTTGCGACTGGACGCCTTCCTGGCCCCGAAGCTGCAGCGGATCGCCGCCGGCGACCCGGTGCCGAAGTTCCTGTTCAGCTACTACAGCCTGCGGCCACGGCAGCTGCGCCGCTGGAATCCCGGGTTCGGTGTGGCGATGGCCGGGGCGGCGGCGGTGCGCGGTTACGCCGACCGCCGCGATTATCGGGTGACCGACGGGCGGGTCGAGGTCGCCGAGAACTTCCTGCGTGAGCGGGCTGAAACCGTGAGCTTCATCGCACGTCTGTTGCGGGCCACGGCCGGCCGGCCGGCCCAGCTGAACTGCTTCGGTCTGCACGAGTGGGCGATGCTGTACCGCGGCGACGAAGTTCGGCACGATCATGTCCCGCTGCGGATGACCCGGGCCGAGCTGGATCAGGTCGTCGAGGCGACACCGTTGCGCTGCACCCACTTCGACGCTTTTCGGTTCTTCACTCCGGCGGCGGCACCGCGCAACGCCGGGACCCCGCACCGGGCAACCCAAATCGATTGGGAGCAGCCGGGTTGCCTGCACGCGAACATGGACCTCTATAAGTGGTGTTACAAGCTGGGACCGCTGATCGACTCTGATCTGTTGCTGGACTGCCTGGAGTTGGCTGCGGCTGCGCGTGAGATCGACATGCGGGCCAGTCCGTATGACCTGAGCGGCTATGGCTATTCGCCGATCACCGTCGAAAACACGACCGGCCGTGCCGAATACGTCCGTTGTCAAAGTGCGATCGTGCAGCGCGCGACCCCGCTGCGGGCCGCGCTGTTGGAGCGGTGTGACCAGCTGCTCGCTTTCGCCGGATGCGAATAGCAACGCTGTCGGCCGGTAAGGTGGTAGATCGGCTATGAGGGAGGAAACCATGACTGACCGCGTGTCGGTGGGCGATTTGCGGGTGGCCCGCGTGCTGTACGACTTCATCACCGACGAGGCGCTGCCGGGAACCGGCGTGGACCCGGACACCTTCTGGGCCGGCGTGGACAAGGTCGTCACCGATCTCGCTCCCAAGAACGCCGAGCTGCTGGCCCGCCGTGCCGACCTGCAGGCGCAGATCGACAAGTGGCATCGCCACCGGGTGATCGAGCCGCTGGACACCGAGGCGTACCGCGCCTTCCTCACCGAGATCGGCTACCTGCTGCCCGAACCGGCGGACTTCACCGTCACCACCGCCGGCGTCGACGACGAGATCGCCGTGCAGGCCGGCCCGCAGCTGGTCGTCCCGGTCCTCAACGCCCGGTTCGCGCTCAACGCCGCCAACGCGCGCTGGGGTTCGCTCTACGACGCGTTGTACGGAACCGACGTGATCAGCGAGGACGACGGCGCCGAGAAGGTGCCGGCCGGATACACCGCCGGATACAACTCAGTCCGCGGCGACAAGGTGATCGCCTACGCGCGCAAGTTCCTCAACGACGCTGTGCCGCTGGCCAACGGCGCCTGGACCGAGGTCCAGAGCTTCGCGGTCGACGACGGCCAGCTGGCGATCACGCTGGGCGACGGACTGCAGACCACGGTCGCGGGACCGGCGGAGTTCGTCGGCTACACCGGGGACGCCGAGTCACCGTCGGCGGTGCTGCTGGCCCACCACGGGCTGCACATCGAGATCTTGATCGATCCGTCCTCGCCGATCGGGTCGACCGACGCCGCGGGGATCAAGGACGTGGTGCTCGAGTCCGCGGTCACCACGATCATGGATTTCGAGGACTCGGTGGCCGCCGTCGACGCCGACGACAAGGTGCTCGGTTACCGCAACTGGCTCGGCCTCAACCGCGGCGACCTGTCCGAAGAGGTCCGCAAGGGCGACAAGACCTTCACCCGCACCCTGGCGGCCGACCGGGAGTTCACCACCCCTGACGGGGGCACGCTCACCCTGCCGGGCCGCAGCCTGATGTTCGTCCGCAATGTGGGCCACCTGATGACCAACGACGCCATTGTGTTCAGCGCGGCCGGGGCCGAGGACGCAGAAGTGCCCGAGGGCATTCAGGACGCACTGTTCACCGGCCTGATCGCCATGCACGGCCTGACCGCCTCCGACGGCAACGGGCCGCTGGTCAACAGTCGCACCGGGTCGATCTACATCGTCAAGCCCAAGATGCACGGTCCCGACGAGGTGGCTTTCACCGGCGAGCTGTTCAGCCGGGTCGAGGATCTCCTGGGCCTGCCGCCGGCCACCCTCAAGATCGGCATCATGGACGAGGAGCGGCGCACCACCGTCAACCTGCGGGCGTGCATCAAGGCCGCCTCCGACCGGGTGGCGTTCATCAACACCGGATTCCTGGACCGCACCGGAGATGAGATCCACACCTCGATGGAGGCCGGGCCGATGGTCCGCAAGGCCACCATGAAATCCCAGCCGTGGATCCTGGCCTACGAGGACAACAACGTCGATGCGGGCCTGGCTACCGGTTTGCCCGGCCACGCCCAGATCGGCAAGGGCATGTGGGCGATGACCGATCTGATGGCTGACATGGTCACCCAGAAGATCGGCCACCCGCGGGCCGGCGCCAGCACCGCGTGGGTGCCCTCACCCACCGCCGCCACCCTGCACGCGATGCACTACCACCAGGTCGACGTGGCCGAGGTGCAGCAGGAACTGGCTGGAAAGCGGCGCGCGACAATCGATGCGCTGTTGACCATCCCGCTGTCGGAGGGGCTGGCCTGGGCGCCCGACGAGATCCGCGAGGAGGTCGACAACAACTGCCAGTCGATCCTCGGCTACGTGGTGCGCTGGATCGATCAGGGTGTGGGTTGTTCGAAGGTTCCCGACATCCACGACGTCGCGCTGATGGAAGACCGTGCCACTCTGCGAATCTCGTCTCAGCTGCTGGCGAACTGGTTGCGGCACGGGGTCATCACCGAGGACGACGTGCAGTCCAGCCTGGAGCGGATGGCCCCGGCAGTGGATCGGCAGAACGAGGGCGACCCCAATTACCTGCCGATGGCACCGGATTTCGACTCCAGCATCGCGTTCGCCGCGGCGCGGGAATTGATCCTGTCGGGCACCTCGCAGCCCAACGGCTACACCGAGCCGATCCTGCACCGGCGCCGCCGTGAGTTCAAGGCCCGGGCGGGCGTCTGAACCAAACCCTGATCTCAGTGGAAATCACCGTGGCCGAACAGCCGACCAGGCGGAGAGGACGCATCCACCGTGGGTAGGCACAGTTTCCCCGGTCCGGACGATTTCGACGACGAGCCGCTGGGGGGCGGCGAGCCCGACGGGAGCCACTTCTCCGACGGGCCCGATCTGTACGGCTTCGGGGACCCGGACGACGACGACTACGTCGACGACTATCACGACGCGTTCTACGACGAGCCGTTTCCCGATGGTGGCGATGCCGGATATCACGATGCCGGATACGACGACGCCGGATACGACGCGGGCCTTGACGACGCGGACCCGGCGCAATACATGCGTCGCGGCGGTGAGCTCGACGAGGAATCTCGTTACCGCACCGGGCCTTTCGGTGCCATCGGCCGCGTCGATGAAGGATCTTCGGCACCCGAGCGGGACGAGCCGCGCGGCGGCCACCGCGACCTCGACCGGTGGCGCCGGCACCGCAACGACTCGGGACGCCGCGGTGTCAGCGTCGGCGTGATCGCCGCCCTCGTCGCGGTGATCGTGTTGGTCGGCACGGTGATCCTGTGGCGTTTCTTCGGTAACTCGCTGTCGCATCGCTCCGCCGACGCGGCTGGGACCTGCGCACACGGCGATCTGACGGTCGCCGTCGTCGCCGACCCGTCTATCGCCGATCACCTACAGGGCTTCGCCGACCGGTTCAACAAGACCGCTAAGCCGGTCGGCGATCGCTGCGTTTCGGTTCAGGTCAAGCCGGTGGATCCCGATGCGGTCGTGAGCGGATTCATCGGCGACTGGCCGGCGCAACTCGGCCAGCGCCCAGCGCTCTGGGTGCCGGGCAGCTCGGTTTCGGCGGCCCGACTGCAGGCTTCCGCCGGCGCAGAAACCGTCAGCGACAGTCGGTCGCTGGTGACGTCGCCGGTACTGCTGGCGATTCGCCCCGAGCTCAGTACCGCGCTGCAGCACCAGAATTGGGCAGCGCTGCCGGACCTGCAGTCTGAGCCGGACGGACTGGGCCGGCTCGGTTTGGCCGGCTGGGGACCGTTGCGGCTGGCGCTGCCGATCGGCGGCAACGGCGACGCCGCATTCCTGGCCGGTGAGGCGGTGGCCGCTGCCGCCGCCCCCAAGGGAGCCCCCGTCACCGAGGGGACCGGGGCGGTGCACCGACTGGTCGCCGCACAACCCAAGCTGACCGACAATTCGTTGGCCGAAGCGCTGAACGTCCTGCTACGTCAAGGGGATCCGGCGGGCGCGCCGGTACATGCGGTGGTGACCACCGAGCAGCAACTGTTCACCCGTGGCCAGTCGCTGTCGGACCCGGCCGGCACGCTGGCCTCCTGGTTGCCGCCGGGGCCGGTGGCCGTTGCCGACTACCCGACCGTGTTGCTCGCCGGCTCATGGCTGTCTCAGGAGCAGGTCAGCGCCGCCAGCGAATTCGCCCGATTCGCCCGCAAGCCCGACCAGCTGGCCGAACTGGCCAAGGCCGGATTCCGGGTGGAAGGTGTCACGGCGCCGACCAGCGACGTCACCTCATTCCCGGCGGTGTCAGACACCTTGGCGGTGGGCGACGACGCGACGCGAGCCGCCCTGGCCAACGCTCTCACCACACTGCCGGGCCGTTCGGCGGTGACGCTCATGCTCGATCAGTCCATGACCACCGACGAGGGTGGCAAGACCCGGTTGGCCCACGTGATCGCAGCCCTGGATCAGCGCATCAAGGCCCTGCCGCCGAACGCAACCGTCGGTCTGTGGACCTTCGACGGCACGGAGGGACGCAACGTGGTCTCGGCCGGCCCATTGGACGACCAGGTGAACGGCACGGCCCGGGCGGAGACCCTGACCAGTGAGCTCGACGCCCTGAGCTCGACGTCCGGTGGCGCGGTTTCGTTCACCACACTGCGCCTGGTCTACACCCAGGCGCTGGCCGGTTACGTTGCCGGGCATAGCAATTCGGTGCTGATCATCACGGCCGGACCGCACACCGACCGGACCCTGGATGGCCCCGGACTGCAGGACTTCATCCGGGCGAACACCGACCCCGAGCGCCCGGTCGCGGTCAACGTCATCGACTTCGGCGCCGACGCCGACCGGGCGACCTGGCAGTCGGTTGCCCAGCTGTCCGGCGGCACCTACCAGAACCTGCGCGGAGCGAACTCCCCCGAACTGGCCGGCGCCCTGACCACCCTGCTGGGCTGAGGCCGCCAGCGGCGGCGACCCACCGCTAGACGCCGAGCGCGTCCAGGATCTGCTGCGGCACCACCTCGAACAGCTGGGTGATCATCCCGCCGAACGAGCCGACGCCGATGTTCGCCAGGTCGATGTTGCCCAGGCCGAGGTCGTTGAGCAGGTCGGCGAGGTTCAGGTTCGACAGGTCACCGACCAGGTCGCCGAGGTTCAGCGGCAGGTTGTCCAACCCGAGACCGCTGATCAGGCCGCCCAGGTCCAGTCCGTTGAGCAGGCCGGTGATGTCGAGACCGCCGAGACCCAGCCCGCCGAGCAGGCCGCTCAGCGAGAGGTCACCGGTAGAAGCCGGGAAGCCCAGCGCCTCCAGCACTCCGCCGACTGTCAGGTCCTGACCGGGCACGATGCCCAGGTCGCTGAGCAGGCCACCGAGTGTCAGGCTGGTCGACGACAGGCCCAGGTCGCTCAGCAGACCGCCGACCGTCAGGCCGCCACCGTTGAGGCCCAGGTCACCGAGCAGGCCGCCGATGGTCAACCCACCGGGCGTGGAGCCGAGGTCGTTGAGCAGATCGCCGACGGTCAGGCCGCTGCCGTTCAGCCCCAGACTCCCGAGCAGGTCACCGATCGTCGTACCGGTACCGGACAGTCCCAGATCGTTCAGCAGGCCGCCGATGGTCAGGCCGCTCGTCGAGAGCCCCAGGCCGTTCAGCAGGCTGCCGAGACCCAGGCTGTTGGGCGTGATACCCAGTGCGGTGAACAGACCGCCCAGCAGGCCCCCGATGGACGGGGCGGTGGGCGTTATGCCCAGGAGGCCGAGGCTGTTGATGAGAGTCGACACGAGCCCCGTTATCGATCCGGCCGGAACGCCGAAAGCGCTCAGCACCCCTCCGAGTGCGGCGCTGAGCAAACTGATCGCGGTGCCGCCACCGGGTAGCGCATCGCCCGCCCCCAGCCCGAGCAGACTGAGCAGCGTGCTGGCCGACACCGTGCTCGTGGTGTCCAGCCCCAGCGAACCGAGCAGCGAGTTGAGCACCGTGGTCGACACCGGCGTGGTCGGGTCGAGCCCCAGCCCGCCCAGCAGACTGCTGATCACGCCCGGCGTCAGCGGGCTGCCGGCATCCAGACCCAGTGAGTTCAGCAGGTCGGTCACCGTGCTCGCCGAGATCGTGCTGCTCGGATCCAGTCCCAGTGAACTCAACAGGCTGTTCACCACCCCGGCCGACACCGCGCCGGTCGGGTCGAGCCCCAGCGAGCCGAGCACGCTGTTGAGCATGGTCGACGACACCGCATTCGACGGGTCCAGACCCAGCAGTCCCAGCAGGCTGGCCGGCGACAGCAGCGACGTCGGGTCGATACCGAACGCGCTCAGCACGCTGCTGAGCGACAGACTGTTCAGGTCGACCCCGGTGTCGAGGCCCAGTCCGTTCAAGACGTCGGTCAGCCCGAAGCTGCCCAACCCGAGGTTGCCCAGACCGAGGAAGCCCAACAGCCCGCCCAGGCTGGAGATGCCAAGACCGTCCTTCAGCAGGTCGCCCAACCCGTCGTCGCTGATCCCCAGCTCACTGAGCAGGCCACCCAGGGTCAGCGTGCCCAGCCCCAGCTGGTCCAGCAGTTCGCCCACGTTGAGGTTGCTCAGATCCAGGTTGCTCAGACCGAGGGCGTCCAGCAGCTTGGCCAGATTGAGGTCCACTTCCAGGTTCTGCACCGGCGCGAGCACACCGTTGAGCACCGGAATGTTGATGATGCCGCCGAGCAGGCTGACGTTCTGCGCCCCGTTGAGGTAGGCGTCGGCGATGGACGCCGGGGCGTTGAACAGGCCGGCCCAGTTTCCGCCGGCCATATCCGCCGCGGCGTTGCTGATCGCCTGAGAGGTCAGCGCCTGCGCGCCCATGCTGGCGATCGCCAGTTCGAGCCCCGGCGGCAGCTGCACCGAGACCGTTGCCGGCAGACCGGAGATGTCGCTGGTGACGGTCGGGGTGATGCTGGTGAACGCACTGATCACCCCGAACGGGTCGGTGAACAGCTTGCCGAACACCCCCGAGATCGCCGTCCAGTCGGTGTTGGCATTGATGCTGTTCACGTTCGCCATGGTGTGGGTGAACAGATCGGACCAGGCATCGGTCAGCTGCACCGCGTGGAACTCAGCGCCGGCTACGGCCGGCAGCGGCATCACCGGCGCGACCGGAGTGACGGCGATGATGCCGGCGCCCGCCACGGCGATTCCCGCGGTCAGGTAGGGACGGAGCGTGAGTTGCTGCATGACCTCTCCTTTGTGATCCGCGCCATGTAACGGATGAGGTCACCATAAGCCGAAATCCCTTTTTAAATGAGATTTAGCTTATTTTTGCGCGTTTGCGCGCGGTGCAGCTCAGGCGAAGGCCTCCACCGGAGGGCAGGAGCACACCAGGTTGCGATCGCCGAAGGCCCCGTCGATCCGGCGCACCGGGGGCCACACCTTCGGCCGGAAGTCGCGGCCCAACGGATAGGCGGCCTGCTCCCGGGTGTAGGGGTGCTCCCACTTGTCGACCATCAGGCACTCGGCGGTGTGCGGGGCCCCGCGCAACGGGTTGTCCTCAACCGTCCACTCGCCGGCAGCGACCCGCTCGATCTCGCCGCGGATGGCGATCATCGCCTCGCAGAACGCGTCCACCTCGGCCAGGCTCTCGCTTTCGGTGGGCTCCACCATCAGGGTCCCGGCCACCGGGAAGCTCATGGTCGGAGCGTGAAAACCGTAGTCGGCCAGCCGCTTTGCCACGTCATCGACGGTCACGCCGGTGTCCTTGGTGATCGCGCGCAGATCCAGGATGCACTCGTGGGCGACCATGCCGTTCTCGCCGGTGTAGAGCACCGGATAGTACTCATCGAGCCGGCGGGCGATGTAGTTCGCCGAGGCGATCGCGGTCAGCGACGCCGACCGCAGGCCGTCGGCACCCATCATCCGGATGTACGCCCAGGTGATCGGCAAAATCGACGCCGAGCCGTACGGGGCCGCCGAAACCGGTTGCCCGCCGGGCAGTTCGGCGGCCAACGGGTGTCCGGGCAGGAATTCGGCCAGGTGCGATCGCACCGCCACCGGGCCGACACCGGGACCACCGCCGCCGTGCGGAATGCAGAATGTCTTGTGCAGGTTCAGGTGGCTGACGTCGCCGCCGAAACGCCCCGGCCTGGCCAGCCCGACCAGCGCGTTGAGGTTGGCGCCGTCGACGTAGACCTGACCGCCGGCGTCGTGGACTGCGGCGCAGATCTCGGCGATGTCGTGCTCGTAGACCCCGTGTGTGGACGGGTAGGTGATCATCAGCGCCGACAGGTTCTCGGCGTGCTCGGCGATCTTGGCGCGCAGGTCGTCCAGATCGACATCCCCGTTGTCACGGCAGCCGATCACCACCACCCGCATCCCGGCCAGCGCGGCGGACGCCGCGTTGGTGCCGTGCGCACTGGACGGGATCAGGCAGATGTCGCGGTGGGACTCGCCGCGGCTCGCGTGATAGGCGTGGATCGCCAGCAGGCCCGCGTACTCCCCCTGCGAGCCGGCATTGGGTTGCAGCGACACCGCGTCATAGCCGGTGATCCCGGCCAGCCAGGTCTCCAACTGGGCGATCAGCCGGCGCAGGCCGACGGCGTCACCGGCCGGGGCGAACGGGTGCTGGCGTGAGAATTCCGGCCAGGTGATCGACTCCATCTCGGCGGCCGCGTTGAGTTTCATCGTGCAGGAGCCGAGCGGAATCATGCTGCGGTCCAACGCGATGTCCTTGTCCGACAGTGCCCGCAGGTAGCGCATCATCGCGGTCTCGGTCCGGTAGGCGGTGAACGCCGGGTGCGTCAAAAACTCCGAGGCACGGGTGATGACGTGCGCATCGACCGGCTCGGCCGGGGCAGCTCCGAACGCCTCCAGCACCGCGGCGATATGGCCGTCGGTGGTGGCCTCATCGCAGGCCACCGAGACGTGGTCGGCGTCGACGCGCCACAGGTTGATGCCGGCCGCCTTGGCCGCTGCGACGATCGCGTCGGCGCGGCCCGGGACCCGGGCCAGCACGGTGTCGAAGTACTTGTCGTGGACCAGCGCGTCACCGAGCGCCGCAGCGATCTTCGCCGCCTGGCCGTGCACCCGCCGCGCGATCGCAGCCAGGCCGTCGGCGCCGTGGTAGCTGGCGTACATCGCGGCCATCACCGCCAGCAGCACCTGGGCGGTACAGATGTTCGACGTCGCCTTGTCGCGGCGGATGTGCTGCTCGCGGGTCTGCAGCGCCAGCCGGAACGCCGGCGAGCCGTCCGCGTCGACCGACATCCCGACCAACCGGCCCGGCAGCTGACGGGCCTGCTTGGCCTGCACCGCCAGATAGCCGGCGTGCGGGCCGCCGAAGCCCATCGGCACCCCGAAGCGCTGGGCGCTGCCGAACGCAACGTCGGCGCCGATCTCCCCCGGCGGGGTGAGCAGGGTCAGCGCCAGCAGATCCGCGCCGACCGCCACCATCGCGCCGCGGTCATGAGCCTGCGCGATCAGCCCGGACCAGTCGGTGACGCGACCGGAGGCCCCCGGGAGCTGGGTGATCACCCCGAAGAAGTCGCTGTCGGGCAATCCCGCGCGCAAGTCCGCGGTGACGATCTCGATGCCCAGTGGCTCGGCCCGGGTAGCCAGGATCGCGGCGGTCTGGGCGAACAGGTCGGTGTCGACCACCAGGCGGTTCGCCTTGCCGCGCACCGCACGCTGCATCAGCGTCATGGCCTCGGCGGCGGCGGTGCCCTCGTCGAGCATCGACGCGTTGGCGATCTCCAGGCCGGTCAGATCGGCGATCATGGTCTGGAAGTTCAGCAGGGCCTCCAACCGGCCCTGACTGATCTCGGGCTGGTAGGGCGTATAGGCCGTGTACCAGGCGGGGTTCTGCATGATGTTGCGCAGCAGCACCGGCGGGGTGAGCGTGTCGTAGTAGCCCTGCCCGATCATCGACACCGCGACGGTGCTGGCCTCAGCCAACTCACGCAGTTCGGCCAGCGCCTCGTGTTCGGTGGCCGCGGGGGGCAGTCCGCCCAGGCCGGGGGCGACACCGCCCGGACTCAGCGCGTCAAGGATGGTTGCCGGCACGGCGCGCGCGGCCAACTCGTCGAGCGATTCGACCCCGATCACGCCGAGCATGGTGGTGATCGCCGCGCGGTCGGGACCGATGTGGCGGTCGGCAAAGGCGGCAAAGGCGGCGTTGCTGAATTCAGTGGTGTCGGGCACGGAAGACTCCTGCGGGGTAGCGGGCACCTACGGTCGGCCCTCCCCCTCTGTCTTCACCCTGCGCAGGGCGCCTGAGAGTTTCGGCCCGAACCGCCAGTCGGCGCCGGAGCCTTTCCCCATCGGCGGGTGCACGTGGCACCGCTTTCCAGAGGCATCAATATCCCGGGCGGTCCGTGGGCCTGAGAGGTTGACGGAGAGGTATTGCTCCTTCGGCGCCCGTGGCTGGCTGCCACGAGACTCTCCCGCTGCGGGTGCGATGCGCCGACCAGTCTACTCGGACGCGCTGGCCCGCACGCTCGCGGGAACTCGCACTAGCCGGTCTTGCGGTCGCGGAACTTGCGGCGGCTGGCGAGTTCGTCCTCCGGTGCGGCGATCGCCTCACCACCGTCGGCGCGCTCACCCGGGAAGTCGGAGATGACGCCGGTCAGCTCGCGCATCGCGCCCGACACCGCGATGCCGAACACACCCTGGCCGCCCTGCAGCAGGTCGACGACCTCTTCGGCCGACGTGCATTCGTAGACGGTGGTGCCGTCGGAGAACAGGGTGATGTTGGCCAGATCCTGCACACCCCGCTCACGCAGGTGGTCGACGGCGATCCGGATGTTGTGCAGGGAGATGCCGGTGTCCAGGAGTCGCTTCACGATCTTGAGCACCAGGATGTCTTTGAACGAGTACAGCCGCTGGCTGCCGGAGCCGGCCGCGCCCCGAATCGAGGGCACCACCAGTGAGGTCCGGGCCCAGTAGTCGAGCTGGCGGTAGGTGATGCCGGCGATCTGGCAGGCGCTGGGCCCGCGGTAGCCGATGAGCTCGTCGGGGACCGAGTCGTCGGGGAACAGCCCAGCCTGGACCGGCTCACCTCCGGCGGGGGCTTTCACTGAGACCTCGACATCACAGCCCGAGTCGGACTGTCCGGCGAAGTCCAGCTGATCCTGCCCCGGTTGCTCGCCCACACTGCTTCCTCTCGCCGATCGCGCTCGTTGCCACTGGCTGGCCGGTGGCCGCGTTTGCTCTTGCCTGAGTTGGTGTGAGCATACGCTGCGGCGGGCTGCCGTGCAGTTGTTCCCGCCGTGGTTTCAAGTATGGGGTCCGCATTTTGCGCGTCCCGCTTTCGGACGGGCGTGTCGTCATGGCTGCTCGGAGATGAGACGCATCTGTGACGGGGCTGAGGCCGCCGCGCCGAGTCAGGTTGCTTTGAAATCGTCCGGCGACACGCTATCGAGAAACTCCTTGAACTTCTCCACCTCGTCTTCGCGCACCGCTCCGGCGCTCTCGTCGTCGTTCTCGTCGGGGATCAGCAGCCCCGCCTCCGCCAGTACCGACTCCTCGACGTAGATCGGCACCCCGACCCGCAGCGCGATCGCCACCGAATCCGACGGGCGTGCTGACACCGTGATGTCGCGATCGAAGATCAGGTCGGCGTAGAAGGTGCCTTCCTGCAGGTCGACGATTCGGACTTCCTTGAGCGAATGTCCGAGCGCGGCAATGAGATCACGAATCAGATCGTGGGTCAGGGGCCGGGCCGGCTCCACACCCTGCTGTTCCAGGGCAATGGCGGCCGCCTCGGCCTGCCCGATCCAGATCGGGAGGTAACGATCGCCGTTGGCTTCACGCAGCAGCAGGACCGGCTGGTTCTGCGGCTGCTCGACGCGAATGCCGACTACGCGTACTTCACCCATCTCCGGTCAGCCCTCCGCATGTGCTTTGTGTCCGAGTCCGACTCCTTGCAAAACCCGGTCGGACAACCGATCGCCCCACCACGCCCCGCCGAGCCGAAGTCTAGTCCTCAGCCGTGAAGTACGTCGTGTACCGCCGACTTGAGCAGTGCCGTGTGCAACGCGATCGCGAGCGCCGCGACCTCGCGTGCCAGGTCGTCGGCGCGGTCGCGCGCGCCGGCCTTGCCGCCTTTGACCATCGGCCCGGCGATTTGGGCGACCAGGTCGGCCTGCCGGTCGGCCGCCGAGCGGAACGACCGAAGATGCCGCGGCTCGACGCCGAAGTCGGCCAGCCCGCGCGCGCACTGCAAGATGACCACGGCCTGCTCGTCGAAGAAGCCCCCCGGCCCGGCGATGATCACCCCGGATCTGACCAACGCCACCAACAACGCGTCGTCGGCGGCGGAGCGCTCCAGCACGTCCTCCCGGCTCAGCCGGGCCTGCCTGGGCGGTATCGGAGCCGGCGCGCCGTTGTGGGCCTCCTCGCCGACGGCGGCCACCAATCGCGGTACCGGGTAGGGCGACCCGCTCGCCGGGAGTGCCCCATCGGGTTCCGCGTCCAGCCGTGCCTTGATCACCTTCAGCGGCAGGTACTGGTCGCGTTGTGCGGTCAGTACGAAACGCAGCCGGGCGCAGTCATAAGCACTGAATCGGCGGTAGCCCGACGCCGCCCGCTGCGGCGTCACCAGCCCTTCGGTCTCCAGGAAACGAATCTTGGAGATCGTGACGTCGGGAAAGTCCGGCCGCAGCAGATCCAGCACCGCTCCGATCGACATCCCGGCCGGTTCAGGGCTGTCAGGCGCGGTCACTAGCTTCCCGGCCCGGCCTCAGCCTCACCCGACTTCGGGCCGGTCAGGAACACCAGGCGGAACTTGCCGACCTGGACCTCGTCGCCGTTGACCAAGGTCGCCGAATCAACCGGCTCCCGGTTGACGTAGGTGCCGTTGAGGCTGCCGACGTCGACGACCTGAAATTCGTTGCCCTCCAGCCGGAACTCGGCGTGACGGCGGCTGACGGTGACATCGTCGAGGAAGATGTCGCTGTCAGGATGCCGTCCGGCCGCGGTGACTGTCTGGTCGAGCAGGAAACGCGAGCCGGCGTTGGGACCCCGCTTGACGACCAGCAGCGCCGACCCCGCGGGCAGTCCCTCGACTCCCGAGGTCAAACCCTCGCCGCCCGCCTGTGCCGGGGCGTCGAGTTCGCTCAGGAAATCAGCGCGAAAGACCGAGGTCGTCTCCACCGTGACCTCGTCGCCTGCCTGGTCGTTGTCCTTCTCCGTCACCCGCTGCTCCTCACTGGCCACTGTCCTGCTACCTGGTCACATCCGCCGGGAATCCATCGCGGGAGAACCCGCGATCGTTGAGTCGACCGTACCGCGCAGCGGTCGAAAATGTGCCCCGCACCGCGGGATCGTGTCTGCGAACACCCGGCGTATCCCGGCAGGCAGGCTAGCAATCGTCACTCAGCCACCGTCGCGCGGTAGGCGTCGGGGGTCAGCAGGCCGGAAAGGCTCTGATCCAGCGCCGCGGAGTCGCCGCTCGTCAACTGAAGGTCCAGCAGCCAGCCGGCACCGTAGGGGTCGGAGTTGACCAGCTGCGGACTGGCGTCCAGATCGGCGTTGACGGCAACCACTGTCGCTGAGATCGGCGCGTACAGGTCCGAGACGGACTTGGTGGACTCCACCTCTCCGAAGGCGTCGCCGGCGGTCAGCTCGGTGCCCACGTCGGGCAACTGCACGAAGACGACGTCACCCAACGCCGACTGCGCGAAGTCGGTGATCCCGATCCGGACGGTGTCCCCGCCGGTGCGCCGAACCCACTCGTGCTCAGCGGTGTAGTGCAGGTCCGATGGAACTAAACTTTCCGAGCTCACGGTTGATCGTGCTCCTTGCGCCGTCGGGTCACTTGACAGGCTGAGCGTATTGGCGCGCTTTCGGTTGCCGCAACACGGTCACCGTCACGTGCTCGGCCTGCTGCACTCCCATCGTGCCGCCGAGGCGCTTGACGCTGTCGACGGCTCCGCCGGGAATGTTCATCGCCGCGGCGAGTGTGGGGGGATCACCAATGGCCAGAACCGAATACGGCGGAGCCAAGGCCGTCCCGTCGAATTCCAGCGCGCCGGGGGTTCCGGCAACCCATGAGTCCACGCCGATCCGCACCGCCCTGGTGCCGTCGCGGACCTCCATCGCCTCAGCTCCGGCCGCCCGCAGCTCGTTGATCACGTCGAGCATCGTCTCCGGCGCGACGCCGAGGGCCGGATCCTCGACGGTGATCACCACTCCCGGCCCGATCGCGCCCACGGTGCCGATCATGATCGACAGGGCTGCCAGGCGGGACTGGGCGTTCTCGATGGCTGCCTGGTCGCTGCTACCGGACTCCTGCAGCGCGTTGAGGGTCTGCTGCAGTTCGGCGACTTCGGTGTTGAGCACGGCTTCGCGCTGGCGCAGCGAGTCCAGCAACACCAGCAGATCAGCGGGCCGGGCCGTCTCCAGAGCGTCGCCGGACTCGGTCTGGCGCACCTGGGTGACGATCGCGACCCCCAGCAGCAGGCACAGCAGCATCGCCAGCACACCGAACAGTGGACCGGAGCGGCCGCCGCCGGCCCCGAACAGGCCCGGCCGCCTCGAGGTGCCGGCATCGCCCTCCGGAAGCTCGTGCCGGCCGTGCGTCGCCGGTTCGCTACCCAAGGCGTCAGGCCCCGAACAGACGTCGCCGCAACGCCGCCGCGTTGCCGAAGATGCGGATGCCCAGAACCACGATGATCGCCGTGGACAGCTGGGTACCGACCCCCAACTGATCGCCGACGTAGACGATCAGCGCGGCGACCAGCACGTTGAACACGAACGACACGACGAACACCTTCGCGTCGAAGATTCCCTCCAGGTAGGCGCGCAGGCCGCCGAACACCGCATCCAGCGCCGCCACCACAGCGATCGGCAGATACGGCTGAACCACTTCGGGCACGCTCGGATGCAGCACCAGGCCCAGCACGATGCCGGCTATCAGCGCGACGATCCCGATCATCCAGTACTCATTCCGGTCTCCCCTGACCTCTGTTACTTCCATGGCTCCCAACGCAAGCCTGCGTTATGAGGCCCCGATCTGTTTGGCATACCGGATATCGCGCACCGCTCCGGCCGGCAATGTCAGGTCGGCGCCGCTGCGGCCGTCGACGCGCACCCCCACCCCGTAGGACATCTCCAGCAACCGCAGCCGATACAGCCCGGGCGTCCGGTCGAAGGCGTCGCGCAACTCTTGGGGCGGTCCGATGGCCCGCACCGAGTAGGGACTGCTGATCGGCTTGTTGTCGACCAGAATCGCGCCGCCGGCCTGCCGAATCGTCACGTTGGGACCGATACGGACGTCGCCGACCGAGATCGCCTCGGCGCCACAGGCCCACAGCGAGTTGACCACCAGCTGCAGGTCACGATCCAAGATGATCTGCTGACTGCCGGACACCCGCTGTTTGGAGGCGTCCGAGAGATTGCGTCCGATGCCCGGGTCGGTGACAGTGACGAGCAGGCCCGGTCCGGTCACCGAGGTGCTGGCACCCTCCAGGCTGAGCTTGTCGAGGCCGGCCAGCAGGCGTTGGCCCTCCGCGTCATCGGCCAACCGGTGCCGGCGCAGGTCGTCGACGCGATCGGTCAGGGTGTCGCGCTTGTCGGTCAGGTTGCCGGTCGCGCTCTCGGCCGACCGCACGTTGGCGGCCAGCACCCGCTGGGCGTCGCGCACCCCGGGCTCCACGGATCGGGCCTGAGCGACCGCCACCGCGAACACCGTGGCGATCAGCAGCGCCGCCAATGCCTCCCACGCCCATCCCGCAACCCGGCCGGCGGCGGTGGTGCCCGGCGCCTCTCGGTCACGCCGGGCGGCCGCTGCGGCATAGCCGGGGTCGAGATGCTCCGACAGCAGGGAGCGCAGCAGCGAGGGCACCGCGAAGGTCTGCGGCCGGCCGGCCTCGTGCGAGCCCCGGCCCTGCCGGGAGTCATAGCCGCTGAGCGCGAAGAAGGGGTCAGACACCGGTGACCTTCGGCATCGTGCGGACCACCAGCGCGGCCTGGATCAGATACAGCACGAACGCCCACAGGTACATGCCCAGGCCCCAGATCAAAAAGGCCCAGCCGACCGAGCCCACCACCCGGCTCCACAGCTCATCCCACTGCCCCAACAGGATCAGCGGAAACGCCGACATCAGCGCGAAGGTGCCGGCCTTGCCGACGTAGGTCACCGGCAGCGCGGTCAGACCCCGGCTGCGCAGCGCCGGCAGCACCGCCGCCAGCAGTACATCGCGTGCCAGCAGCGTGCCGATGATCCACCACGGCACCAGGCCACGCAGCCCGAAGGCGACCGGGATGGCCACCATGTAAAGCCGGTCGATCGCCGGGTCGAGCAGGGCGCCCAGTGCCGACGCCTGGTCCAGCAGGCGGGCCAGCTTGCCGTCGACCCAGTCGGAGGCACCGCTGAGCATCAGGACCGCCACGGCGGGACCGTCGGCCCGGGTCACCAACAGCAGGTACAGGAAGACCCCGATCAGCCCGAGACGGGCCACGCTGACGACATTGGGCACCGTGAGCACCCGGTCATGTCGATCGGAGCCGGACCCGACAGGCATCCCGACCCCCTAGCGGAAGATCCCGGGCAAGCTCAGCGCATCCATCGTGTCGTCGCTCAGCGGGTTGTCCCGGACCATGTATGTCCAGGTGGAGGTGGGCCGCGCCAGCTTGGACAGGTCGATCCCGGGCTCGGACTCGATCGAATCGGAGGTCTCCAGGGTCTGTTGCGCCGCCTCGATGGCGTCGGCGGCCAGCGAGGCGAAGGCGTCCAGCGCCATCCGGTGAAACTCGTCGAGCGGGTTCTGCCGGCCCAGGGCACGCAGGTGGATGCTCTCCCGAATGTCCGCCAGGAAGGCCAGGTGATCGGCCCAACCCCGGTCCAGGTGGTACAGCATGATCAGCCGGCAGATCTTCTCCAGCTTCGCCTCGGCATCCTCACCGAGCTGCTCGACCAATTCGGCGTAGCGCTGCGGAGTCAGCTCGGCGAGCTCTTCGCGGGCCGCCGGGGTGGACAGCAGCGTGTTGCGCCGCTCCACGATGATGGCCCGCTGCTGGGCGATCAGCTGGTTGTACCGCCAGGTGTTGGCGTGGATGTCGAGCAGTTTGCCTTCGGCGATGCGCTGCGCGTGGTCGAGCATCCCGGAGGCCTTGGGGCTCAGGATCCGGCCGTCTCCGTCGGTCTCGGTCGGCATCTTGTTCGGCTCGAGGTTGGTCGCCGCGACGTCGTCCTCCCAGCTGGAGAAGAACACCGACGACCCCGGGTCGCCCTGGCGGCCGGCCCGGCCGCGCAGCTGATTGTCCAGGCGCTCGGTGTGTTGGCGTCCGGTGCCGATCACGTGCAGCCCGCCCAGTTCGACGATCCGGTCGTGGTCAGCCTCTTCGGATCCGCCCAGGCGGATGTCGGTGCCGCGGCCGGCCATCTGGGTGGAGACCGTGACCACGCCGAGCTTGCCCGCCTCGGCGATCACCGTGGCCTCCTCGGCGTCGTTCTTGGCGTTGAGCACCACCGCGGGGACCCCGCGCTTGCGCAGCCGCTCGTAGAGCTCCTCGGACTCGGCGACGTCGTGGGTTCCGACGAGCACCGGCTGCCCGGTCTCGTGCACCTCGACGATGTGGTCGAGGATGGCGTCGTTCTTGGCGGCGGCGGTGATGTAGACCCGGTCGGTCTCGTCCTCGCGGATGTTGGGCATGTTCGGCGGGATCGGTGAGACACCGAGCTGGTAGAACTGGCGCAGCTGCTCGCCGGCCGCCAACGCCGTTCCGGTCATGCCGCACACCGTGGGATAGCGGTTGACCAGCGCCTGGACCGTGATCGTGTCGAGCACCTCACCGGTCTCGGTGGTCTCGATGCCCTCCTTGGCCTCCACCGCGGCCTGCAGACCGTCCGGCCAGCGCTGCAGGGCGGCGATCCGGCCGCGCGAGGCGTTGATCAACTGCACCTTGCCGTCGCGGACGATGTAGTGCACATCGCGCTGCAGCATCACGTGGGCATGCAGTGCCACGTTGACCTCGGTCAGCGTGGACACCACGTGCTCCTCGGAGTACAGGTCGATTCCGCCGAGCGCCTTCTCGACCTTGCGCGCGCCCGCTTCGGTGAGGTGGATGTTGCGCCGGTCCTCGTCGGAGTCATAGTCCTCGCCCGGGGTGAGCCGGCCGACCAGCTCGACGATCTCCATCCGAGGCGTCTCCCGGTGCGTGGTGCCGGCCAGTACCAACGGCACCAGCGCCTCGTCGACCAGCACCGAGTCCGCCTCGTCGATCAGCGCGACGTCCGGGTTCGGCGAGACCAGGTCCTCGACGTCGGTGACCAGCTGGTCGCGCAGTACATCGAAGCCGATCTCGTTGACCGACGCATAGGTGACATCACACTTGTAGGCGGCCCGGCGGTCGGCCGAGCTGGAGTCGGCGGTGATCCAGCCGACGGTCACACCCATCGCGGTCAGCAGCGGCCCCATCCATTCCGCGTCGCGGCGTGCCAGGTAGTCGTTGATGGTGACCACGTGCACATGGCGCCCGCCGATCGCGTAACCGGCGGCGGCGATCGCGCCGGCCAGTGTCTTGCCCTCACCGGTGGCCATCTCGACCACATCCCCGGCCAGCATCCGCAGCGCGCCCTGCAGCTGGACGTCGAAGGGCCGCATTCCGATGCTGCGTTCGGCGGCCTCGCGGGCGATCGCCAGGAACTGCGGGATGTCCGAGGCGTCCGCCAGATCCTTGAGCTTGAGCAGTTGTGCGGCCTGGCGCAGCTGGTCGTCGTCGAGTCCGGCGGCCTTCTTCGCGAAGTCGGCGGCCGCGTTGACCTCGGCCATCGAGCGGCTCTGGTTCTTCTCGGTGCTGGCGCCCAGCAGTTTCCAGAATTTGCCGCTGAGCCGGCCCGACTTGGCACGCGTGGTTCCGGAGACTGTTTTCGAGGTGTTAGCCACAGCACAACCGTACCGGGCTGCTTCGGCGGTGCTCATCCGACGCCGCGCCGCGCTACGCGGTAGGTTTCGCACGGGATTTTGATCTACCGGCCGGCATCAGGCTCCGGCGGCGAAGGAGATATGGCAGTGGACTCGAAGGTGTTCAAGCCGTCCATCGACTGGGCGCACGCACTGACCGATTCGCTGCTGTGGATCGTGATGGCCTGGACCATCAGCGCCGTGTGCGTGGTGGGTGTGGTCGCCTTATTGCGGGTCAGCACCCGCTGGGGACGGCAGTTCTGGGCGATCACCGGCGACTACTTCAGCGGGCGCGACAGCATCCGGGTCTGGCTGATGCTTGGTGTGCTGCTGTTGTCGGTGATCACCGCGGTTCGGCTCAACGTGCTGTTCAGCTACCAGGGCAACGACATGTACTCCTCACTGCAGACCGCGTTCCAGGGCGCGGCAGGCGGCGACGAGGTGGTCAAACAGTCCGGGGTACACGGGTTTTGGATGTCGATCAGCATCTTCAGCCTGATGGCGGTGCTGCATGTCGCGCGGGTGATGCTCGACATCTACCTGACCCAGCACTTCATGGTGAACTGGCGCATCTGGCTCACCGAGCGGCTCACCGGCGACTGGCTGGACGGGCGGGCCTACTACCGCGCCCACTTCATCAAGAACCCGCTGGACCCGATCATCGGTGAGGCCGTCGAAGGCGCGATCGACAACCCCGACCAGCGCATCCAGCAGGACATCGACATCTTCACCGCGGGTAACGGCGCCAACCCGAATGCGCCGGCCAACGGAACCGGCAGCACCCTGCTGTTCGGCGCCGTCCAGTCGATGGTCACGGTCGTCTCGTTCACGGCCATCCTGTGGAACCTGTCGGGCACGCTCACGGTGCTCGGATTCGACATCCCCCGGGCGATGTTCCTGATCGTCCTGGTCTACGTCGCGATCGCCACCATCGTCGCGTTCTGGATCGGCCGGCCGCTGATCCGGCTGAGCTTCCGCAACGAGCTGACCAACGCGGCCTTCCGTTATGCGCTGGTTCGGGTCCGCGACGCCGCCGAATCCGTCGCCTTCTACCGGGGCGAGGTCGCCGAGCGCCTCCAACTGCGCACCCGGTTCAGGGCGATCATCGACAACTACTTGAAGTTCGTGAACCGGACCATCGGGTTCGCCGGATGGAACCTGTCGGTGAGTCAGGCGATCGTGCCGCTGCCCTGGGTGATTCAGGCGCCCCGGTTGTTCTCCGGGCAGATCATGTTCGGCGGGGTGGCGCAGACCGCGTCCGCCTTCGGCAACATCTCGGACTCACTGTCGTTCTTCCGTAACGCCTACGACAACTTCGCCGGGTACCGCGCCTCGATCATCCGTCTGCACGGGCTGGTTGAGGTCGACCGCCAGGCCCGCGAACTTCCCGAGCTGCTGGTCAAACCCAGCCCGGACGGCACCGTGGCGATCGAGGGCGTCGAGGTGCGCCGCCCGGACGGCGATCCGCTGATCGAGTCACTCGACCTGCACCTGGCGATCGGTGACGCGCTGATGATCGCCGGACCGTCCGGCAGCGGCAAGACGACACTGCTGCGCAGCCTGGCCCAGCTGTGGCCGTACGCGTCGGGCACCCTGCGGCGCCCGGATGCGGTCAACGCCACCATGTTCATCTCCCAGCTGCCCTACATACCGCTGGGTGATCTGCGCGCGGTGGTGAGCTACCCGCTGTCCACCGGTGAGGTCTCCGACACCGAGATCTCGGAGGCGCTGGTCAAGGTGGCACTGCCGAACCTGGTCGACCGGCTCGACGAGGTCGAGGACTGGGCCAAGGTGCTCTCGCCGGGCGAGCAGCAGCGGGTGGCGTTCGCCCGGCTCCTGTTGACCCGGCCCAAGGCCGCGTTCCTCGACGAGTCCACCTCCGCCCTCGACGAGGGCCTGGAGTTGACGCTGTACCGCCTGCTGCGCACCGAGCTGCCGGACACCATTCTGGTCAGCGTCAGCCACCGGCACACCGTCCGCCAGCACCACCAGCACGTGCTGGAGCTGCTCGGCGAAGGCCGGTGGGAGCTCAGCCCCGCTTAGCCGCCCAACTTCCGGGGGGGGGGGGGGGGGGGGGGGGGGGGGGGGGGGGGGGGGGGGGGGGGGGGGGGGGGTGGGGGCGGGGGGGGGGGGGGGGGGGGGGGGGGG
>NZ_CP084029.1:2262904-2274342 GCF_020181615.1 [Mycobacterium] crassicus | reverse complement strand
CCCCCCCCCCCCCCCCCCCCCCCCCCCCCCCCCCCCCCCCCCCCCCCCCCCCCCCCCCCCCCCCCCCCCCCGGCCGAATGTGAAGCTTGCTTCACGCTCGGCAGCGTTCGGCCGTGCGCCGCTAGCGCCCGGCGGCGTGTGCCCCGGCGCGGCGGCCGAAGAACGAGCCCTCCCCCAGCTGGGTGCCACTGGCGTAACCCTTGCCGTCCTGGGCGATGTTGGCCGCACAGGCACCGGCCGCATACAGGCCCGGCACCGCACTGCCGTCACTGTGCAGCACTTCGCCGTCCACCGACGTCGCCAGCCCGCCGACGGTGAAGCCGGCGTAGATCGCCTTGCCCAGCGACAGGTCGAACGCGCCCCACGGCCCGGTGTCCTGCGGGGCCAGGAACGGCGGCTGTTTGTGGAAGTCCGGGTCCTCGCCGCGCGCCGCGTGAGTGTTGTAGCGCTCCAGGGTCTCGACCAAGTTTCCGGTCGGGATGCCCAGTGCCGCTTCCATTTCCGACACCGACTCCCAGCCGTCGATCAGCGGTACCAACGGCACCTGCGGCTTGCGCATGTGGGTCTCGTCGACGATCAGGAACGCCGCACTGTCCGGCTGATCCATCACGAAACCCGAAGTGCGCGAGTGATACGAGTCCTCGGCGACGAATCGCTTGCCGTCTTTGTTGACGATGATCCCGGTGAGCAGGATCGAGGGCGGATAGATCGGTGCGGTGATGAACACCTGATCCATGTGCTTGGTGGCACCGCCCGCCGACATCCCCAACCTGATGCCCAGCCCGTCGTCGTAGGTATTGCCCAGCACGAAGGGCTTCTCTGCCAGCTTCGGGGTGTACTTGGCCACCATGTCCGGGTTCATCACGAAGCCGCCTGCGGCGATCACCACCGACTTGGCTTTGATCGCACCGGTTTCGGCGAATCGCTTCCAGCTCACCCCGGCGACGCCTCCGGTGCCGTCGAGGATCAGCCCGGTGGCGCCGGTTTCGTAGCGGATCTCCACGCCCAGGCTCGCTGCGCGCTGGAGCAGCAGGTCGATCACCATCTTGGCGCCCTGCGTGTCGCCGGGCACCGGCACCTTGTGCCCACGCGGCGCGGGCACGGCCTGGTTGAGGAACGGCCACACCTTCTCGTTGCCGGTGTACATCAGCCCCTCGGTGTTGGGCTGGATCACCGCCTTCTCCGGGTAGTAACTGCGCTCGAATTGAAATCCCAGCGCTTCCAACCAGTTGAAGTGCTCGACGCTGCCGTCGCAGTACGCTCGGATCTTGTCGTGTTCGGGCTCGCGCGACACCGCGACGAGGTACTTGTACATCTCGTCCGGGGAGTCCGCATGCCCGGTGGCCTCCTGGACGGCAGTGCCGCCGCCGAGGTAGAAGTGCCCGCCCGCCATGACGGTGGTACCGCCGGCCTCGGCCGCCCGTTCCAGCACCAGTACCCGGGCCCCGGCCTCCGCCGCACTTACCGCCGCGCACCCACCGCCGATTCCGAAGCCGATCACCACCACGTCGAACTCGTCTGACCATGACGAGACCGCTTCGAGGTCAATGGTTTCCGGTATCTCTGTGCTCATCGGCGGCTTACCTCTGCTCCTGTTTGATGTAGTCGAAAACGGCTCGGATCTCTGCCGGGATAACGGCGATCTCCACGAATGGGACACCTGCTTCGGGTGCGGACACATAGGCGAAGCGCATACCGCCGGGCATCACGCCCTGGGACACCACCTCTGCGCCCCGGTCGGCCGCGCCATCGAGCATCGCGGCGAAGTCGTCGGTGTCGGCGGCTTCGAGGCAGATGTGGTGCAGGCCGGGCCCGTGCTCGCGCAGGAATTCGTCATAGATGCTGGGGCCGCTCACCGGTGCGATCAATTCCAGTTGCATGTCACCGACATAGCTCAGCGCGATGTCGGCGACGAAATCCGCCGGCTCGCCGCGGTAGGTGCAGGTGTCCGGTCCGAAGTGGATGCCCGGCATCCGGACCCATTTACGCACACCCAGCAGTGCGGCCAGGGTTGCTTCGGTGGCGTCCAGATCTTCGGTGACCCAGGCGATCTGGATGGGTGGTCGGGCGGTCATGGTCATAGTCATGGATGCGGGCCAGGTACGCCGACGTCTTCGCGGACCTGTTGGGAAATGGCCGACCAGGACACCGCGGCGGGGTAATCGCCCCACACGCTGTTGAAGAGCCCGACGATCCGGGCCGTGTCGGCGCCGCGGATCACATACACCGGGCCACCGGAATCTCCCTGCTGACTGAGCACACCATTGCTCATGGTGAACCACCCGTTGTTGACTCGCTCGACGGTTCCGCAGGTCTGTCCGGTGACGATGCCGAAATGGCAGACTGAATCACCTTGTGCAACAACGCTGTCCGGGCCCGCCTCGAGACGTAGACCGCCTGGCAGGATGTCATTGCTGTCTACTCCGTCGGCCAGCACGATCGCCTCGTAATCGGCGATCACCTGGTCGGTGTTGACGGTCGCCCCGTTGGGGGTGTTGTCGCGGTAGGTCGCAAGCGTGCCGATGACGTTCCCGGCTCGGTCGGTGACCGTGCCGCTCCCCCGGCAGTGTCCCGCGGTGAATGCGACGCGCATGACCGGATCGACGTAGCCGAGTGTGCAGACATGGGTGTCCTGGCGGACTTCCATGCCGGGGTACACCAGCACCGGATCTGCTCGGGCAATACCGGCCGCCGGGCTCATGGGTGCTGCAGCAATCGCAGTCACCACCACCACCCGCCACGCGAATACGAACGCGCGCACCATCGACTCCGATCGTTCGGGGGCCGGTCTGCTCCGGCCGAACCTGACCGCCACGCTCACCGGGCACAGCGCGGCGGCCCGGCCCCATGGGGCTCCGGGCCGCCGCAGCTGTATTCGGCGGCGATCAGGGGATCGTCAGCTCCTGACCGGGGTGGATCAGGTCGGGGTTGGCGATGCCGCTGGCCTTGGCGATCTCCGGGTACTTGTTGCCGTCACCGTAGAACCGCTCGGCGATGGCGAACAGCGTGTCGCCGGCGACCACGGTGTAGGTGCGGGCCGCGGGCTCGGCAGGTGCTGCCGGAGCCTCTTCGGCCTTGGGCTCCTCGGGCGGCGGTGCGTCGGTCTCGGTCTTGGTGGACCAGGCCGCGCCGTCGGCGGCGTAGAGCACCAGGTTGCGGTCGTCCTGCAGAACCAGTTTGACGTCCTTCTTGCCCTTGGTGTCGGTGTGCCAGATCGGCTTGTCCGCCGTGTAGAGCACAAAGTTGCCGTCCGCCTGCACCTCGGCACGAACCACGTCCTGGCCGTTGGTACCGGACGACCAGACCGCCTTGCCGCGCGACTCCAAAACCAGGTTGCCGTCGTCCTGCAGTGTCAGGGTGTACGCCCCGTTCTTCGAGGTCAGCGACTCCCCTTTGACGAGCTTCTTTCCTGCGGTGAGCGTGTCTCCCAAGCTCTGTGCCACCTTGTTCCCTTCCCGTTGGCACGCCCGGCCGACATGGCAGGGCGCTGGTCGCGCCTATGCGACGCTCGCCAGCCTATGCGAACACCTGTTGGTCACGCTGGCCATTAGCCCAGCACCGCTGAAACATCGGCCGTCGGACCCGATCCCGCCGGCCGCCAGCCGGGCGGTCCGACCAGGTAACCCAGCCGATCGCGCCACCGGGATGCGCCCCGGACATCGGCGATGATCGCCCGGTACTCGTGCAGCTGCAGGGTCACGATGTTGAAGGTGTCGACCTGCTTGGTCAACCCGTAGTGCGGACGAAACCGCTCGGGGGCGAACGTGCCGAACAATCGATCCCAGATGACCAGGATTCCGCCGTAGTTCTTGTCCAGATATTCCGGGTCCATCCCGTGGTGCACCCGGTGATGTGACGGTGTGTTGAAGATGAACTCGACGCCCCGCGGCAGCTTGTCGATCCGTTCGGTGTGCACCCAGAACTGATAGATCAGGTTCACCGAGAAGCTGGCGAACACCATCCAGGGCGGAATACCCAGCAGCGGCAACGGAATCCACATCAAGATTTCGCCGCTGTTGTTCCACTTCTGCCGCAGCGCGGTGGAGAAGTTGAAGAACTGGCTGGAGTGGTGCGCCTGATGCGTCGCCCAGATGAGCCGGACCCGGTGTGCCATGCGGTGATAGCAGTAATAGAGCAGGTCCACTCCGACGAGCGCGATCACCCACGTGTACCAGCGTTCCGCGGGCAGGTGCCAGGGTGCCAGGTAGGTGTAGATCGCCGCGTACCCGAGCAGAGCCAGTAGCTTCCAACCGGCCGTGGTGGCCACCGAGACCAGGCCCATCGAGATACTCGCCCAGGCATCGTCGCTGCGGTAGGCACCCGCGGGTGCGCGCTGCGCCTCGGACTGTTCGAGTTTGCGGGCGGCGAACCATTCCAGCGCCAGCAGCAGCAGGAAGAACGGAATGGCGAACAACACCGGGTCGCGCATCGGCCCGGGCAACACCGACCACACGCCCGAGATCGTGTCCACCGTGCTCACCTCCGGACTACAGCCTAGAACCGCCACCCCGGTCGATGCTCATTCCGCCGACAGTGCTGCCTGGTCGCCGGAATGCCACTGCACCGCATAGACACCCGGTTGCAGCGAAAGTTCGCCGACCAGGCGCTCAAGCCGGTCCGGGGCCCGGCTGTCGGACAGGATCGAGGCGGTCAGCGCCATGTTGTCTTCGCCGGCGCGGTTGGTGCGAATCCCGCGCAGCACCAGGTCGTTACCGGCGGTGTGCTGAACTATCTGGGCGCGCAGGTACTTCTCGGATTTGGGCCGGCAGATCACCTGGACCTGGTAGGGCGACTGTGGTTCGTCCTCCTCGATGTGGTTGTCGCGGTCGATCAGCCGGCCCAGCGGTCGCAGTAACAGGTGGGTGCCGACGACCGCACCGGTACCGATCAGCGCGAACGCCAGGTTCCCGGCCGCCGCCAGCACTCCGACGGCGGCCGAGCACCACAGGGTGGCCGCGGTGTTCAGGCCGCGAACATTGAACCCCTCCCGCAGGATCACCCCACCGCCGAGGAACCCCACCCCGGAGACCACATAAGAGGCCACCCGGGTGGAGCTGGCGTCGCCCGCGGCGATCGAGTACAGCACGAACAGCGTTGCGCCGGCCGCCACCAGCGCGTTGGTACGCAGCCCTGCCATCCGCGCCCGCCACTGCCGCTCCAGGCCTATCACCGCCCCACAGCCCAGGCCGACACCCAGCCTCAGCGCGAACTCGGCGACGCTCAGCGTCTGCATGACCTCAACGATGTCACAACTATCCGGCGACCACCGGCCGAGCCATCACCGTCGGCTTGAAGCCGTAGCGCGGGGCGGCGAAACCGTAGTTGCGGCCCTGTCCGGCGCCGGCCAGCGGCACGCCGGGCATCCCGGCCGCACCCTGCTGCGGCGCGTGCGCGGCGACCGTCCAACCGGTGGCAGCCACCGAGGCACCCGGGGTTCCGGTGGCCGGCACGGCCGCGGCCCACGTCTGGGGCACCGACATCGCCCCGACCGTCGATGCCTGGCCCAGCGCCGCCGAGGCCGAACCGATGCCGCTCGCACCCAAGCCGGCGCCCAGTCCCCCAGGACCGAAAATGTGGCCCATACCCGGCAGCAGCATGTCCATCGGGTCGATGGCGCCCAGACCCAACGGGTCGGCCGCGGCCAGGGCCGCGCCGCGGATGACGGCGATGTCTGCTCCGGCCTGGGTGATGCCGGCCATGCCCATCGGGCTGAACGAACTGCTCATCAGGTTGGTCATCGCGTTGCTCAGATCACCCGGGGCGATACCGAAGATGTCCGGGATCGCCGGACCGATCTCGGAGGGCGGCGCGACCTGAAGCGGTGAGGACAGGCTCTGCAGGGTTGTGGGCGTGTTCGTAATCGCCTGGGACAGTGTGGATTGCGCTTGTGACGCCGCGGACGTACCAGCAGCCTGTGCGGCCGCCGCCTGCTGGTTGCCCTGTGCCGACGGGTCAGCGACTTCGCGCGGCGAGGTGAACGGGGTGACCTTGGTCGCCGCAGCCGACGCCGCCGCGTAGCCGTACATCGCACCGGCGTCCTGTGCCCACATCTGGCTGTAGTGCGCCTCGGTGGCCGCGATCGCACCGGCATTCTGGCCGAGGACGTTGGTGGCCACCAGCATCGCGAGCTGGGAGCGGTTGGCCACGATCAGCGGCGGCGGCACGGTCATCGCATACGCCGCCTCGAATGCCGCGGCTGCCGCCTTGGCCTGGATGGCGGTCTGCTCGGCCTGGGCGGCGGTGGCGCCCATCCACGCCGCGTACGGCGCTGCCGCGGCGGCCATCGCGGTCGACGCGGGCCCCATCCAGCCTTCGCTGACCAGTCCGTTGATGACCGACTGGTAGGTGGCCTCGGCCGAACCCAGTTCGACGGCCATCTTGTCCCAGGCCCCCGCGGCGGCCATCATCGGCCCCGAGCCGGGACCGGTGTACATACGGGCCGAGTTGATTTCCGGCGGGAATGCTCCGAAGTCCATGGCATTGCTCCTTTGTGATTTGGCGGTTTTTGAGATGGATCGGTGGTTGGTGGTGGTGAGCGGCTCGTCAAGGGGCGGCGGTGACCGATGCGACCGAATTGGGGCGGCAAGGGGTTTACGCGGCCGCTAGTGGCGACACACCGGAGTTGGGCACGCCAAATGCATCCGCCGTCGGACGAAAAGACCGAAGTGTCAGGCGATTTGCGGGCATGTCGATGGCTGGCGCATTCCGCGAGCGGAAGTCACGCCAGTCGACGAATCAAGCGCCGGTGAGAATCAGAGGATGAAAGCGGTACCGAGATCGATCGAGACGACCGCCGATCTCGGATAGGAACTATCACTCGGACTCAAAGTCGCTCGCACCTCCTCTCGGCCTGGGCGCACGGGGGCGCCGGCATGTACGCACGAAGAGGTGAGGAGCCAGGCCGACGGCCGGACATCGCACCCCTCTCATCAGAGTTTCGGCACTGCACGGCGTGTCCTGCCTGCGCAATCGATGCAGGCTGGAAGCCACTTGGGCTCAACCCTTAATCCGGGAGGAGCTGTCCTGACCCGGGGCGTCTCTCGACGTTCGGGGTCAGTGGCCTATATCCGTGCAGACGCCTCACCTAACGAGGTGCTTGCGTAACCATAGTGCACCAGGTGGGAGTCCTGGTCAATTGGGCGCGGCGCGTCGCTGACAGTCCTCTGGCAATCCGCCGGAGCAGCTGCGAAACAGCTTGTGATCCGCCGTAAATCGCGTCCCGGTCAGCCGGGCTGCGGGGCCCGCCCGGAGGGCTCCTTGCCGTCCGGGTTCACATGCACGGCGTGCACGCCGGGTTGCTCGGCCAGCTCCTCGAGCAGGCTGTCCAAGCGACTCGGGTCCACATGCCAGTGCTGCACATCGGTGGTGCCGGCCAGTTCGGTCACCAACCGTTCCAACCGGCTCTGCGCATGGCCGTTCATCGCCGCCGCCGGATGACTGCGCGGGGCGGCACCGGTCAGCGCCCGTCCCGCCAGGCCCGCCAGCGCCATGTCGCCGAAGACACCGGTGGGAATCTGCGCCGCGGCGGCCGCTGCGGCTGCCGGTCCGGCCTCCGCCAACGCGGCGGCGGCCATCTTGGCCACCGGCGCGGTCGCCGTCCAGCTCGGCGGAACACTGAGCCGGCCGACCGCTCCGGCGTTGCCCACCCCGGAGGCGATCGGCCGCGCCCCCAACTGTGCGGGCTCATCGGCGGCCACCAACGCCGGCGCCCCGGAACCGAATCCGGCCCGCCCCCCGGTGGCCGCGGCAATGTCCAAGTCGGTGTTGAGGTTTCGGGAGTATTGCAGCAAACCGTAGAGAACCGATTTGATGGCGTCGTTGAACGGCACGATGCTCTTCGGCAGGATCAGCAGATAGGAGACCAGCTGCGTCAGTGTCGGCGGGGCTGCCTGCGCCACCGACGGTGCGAGCGAGGCGGTCGCTGGGCCAAGTCCCTGCAGCACCTGCGGGATCGCGCTGATCAACTGCGACAGCTCCGAATGCCCGCTGCCGGCGACCGCCTGCGCGACGACTGCCGCCTGCCCGGCCGTGCCCGACGGGTTGGTGGTGGCCGGCGGTTCGGTGAACGGTGTCAGCGCGGTCGCTGCTGCCGATCGGGCCGCGTAGCCGTACATCGCCACCGCGTCCTGGACCCACAGTTGTGCGTACCCGGCGTCGAGCGCCGCGATCTGGGCGCTGTTCTGGCCGAGCAGATTCGTGGCGACCAGGGTGGCCTGTGCGCTGCGGTTCGCCGCGATCACCGGCGGCGGCGCGACTGCCGCGTAGGCCTCGTCGAAGGCGGCCGCGACGGCGGTGACGTGTGCGGCGGTCTGCTCGGCAAGCCCCGCGGTGGAATTGAGCCACGCCACATAAGGAGTCACCGCAGCGGCCATCGCCTCCGAGGTCGGGCCCAGCCAACCCTCGTCGGTCAGGCCCGTCAGCACCGACTGGTAAGCCTTGGCGGCCGAACCGGTTTCGGTGGCCAGCCTCGCCCACGCCGTGGCGGCGGCCAGCAGCGGCCCCGATCCCGGACCGGCGTACATCCGTCCGGAGTTCACCTCCGGCGGCAGCGCCCCGAAATCCATTCCGATCACCCCCGCGGCTCGCGTGAACCCGGCTGTTCTTCAGTGCCGAAGTACACCTCGTGGATGCCGGGCTGGGCGGCCACCTCACCGAGCAGGCTCCTGAGTTCGCCCGGCTCGGCATGCCAGTGCCGCACCTCGTCGGTTCCGAGGACCTCGCCGGCGGTCCGCTCGTTGCGGCTCTCGGCCCGCCCAGGCCGATGCCCGGCGCGCCCGGCCAGACCGGCGACCGCGACCCCGGCGCCCTGGCCAGCCGGGGTAAGCGCCGCGGCGGGCGACATCGCGGGCGCCGCGGTCGCGGTCGTGGTGACCTCGGGCACCGCGTCGGCCCAGGCCTGCGGGATCGCGAGTCTGCCTACCACACCGGCGCTTCCGGTGCTCGCGGTCACGGCCGGCCGGGCGCCGCCGCCCGGAATGGTCGATTCCGTCGCGCCCAGTGCACTCACGCCGGAGCCGAATCCGGCTCTACCGCCGGTTGCCTGGGAGATGTCGAGGTCGGTGTTCAGGTTGCGTGCGTACTGGCCCATGCCGTAGAGCGCCGAGATATTGGTGTCGTTGGCCGGCAGGATGGTCCGCGCCAGCGTCTCGATGTAGGACGCGGCCTGCGACACCGGGTCGGCCGGCACGGACTGCGCGCTGCCCGCGGTGGACAGGCCCTGCAGTTGGCGCGGTATCGCGCTGAGCAGTTGGGACAGCTGGTTGTGGGCGCTGCCCGCGGCGGCCTGGCCTGCTGCCGCGCCCTGTCCGGCGGACCCGGCCGGGTTGGCGACCGCCGGCGGCGCCGTGAACGGCGTCATCGCGGTCGCGGCGGCCGCGCGGGCCGCGTAGCCGTACATCGCCATCGCGTCCTGCAGCCACATCTGGCCGTACTCGGCCTCGGTCGCCGCGATTTCAGCGGCGTTCTGCCCGAAGACGTCGGCGGCCACCAGGGCGGCCAGCCGGGTGCGATTCACCGCGATCGCCGGTGGCGGCACCATCGCAGCGAACGCCTGCTCGAAATCACCCACCGCCACCATCAGTCGATTCGCCGTCTGGTCGGCCAACGTCGCGGTGCTGCCCAGCCAGTCCGCATACGGCGTCGCTGCGCCGGCCATGGACGCCGACGCCGGACCGAACCAGACCTGACCGGTGAGGTCGGCGATCACCGCCTGATAGGCGGCCGCGACCGCGCCCAGTTCCGCGGCCAGTCCGCGCCAGGATCCGGCTGCCGCCAGCAGTGACCCTGTTCCGGGCCCGGCATACATCCGCGCCGAGTTCACCTCCGGGGGAAGCGCACCGAAGTCCACGCCCGGCACCGCTCAGTCCTCCGCCGAGGGCGGTATCACGATGATGGTCGCTTTGCTGGGCTTGCTGGGCTTGCTCGCTGCTGCCAGGCCGGTGGCCCCACCGACCCCGCGTCCGGCCGCTCCCCCGCCGGCAGTCATGGCGCGGCCGGCCAGACTGGCCAAGGCCATGTCGTTGAGCACCCCGCCTTCGCCCTCCGCTGCCACCGCGGCGACCGCTCCCGGGCCGGCCTCGGGGTACACGGCGGCGACAGCCTTGGCGGTCGGGGTCTGAGCTATCCAGCTCTGCGGCACCGACATTCGGCCGATCGAACCCGAGTTGCCCAAACCGGCCGCCACCGTGGGGCCGGGAGCGCCGACCAGCCGTGTCCCGGTGAGGGTTTGGGCGGGCAATACCGGCTCCTCCAGCCACGGTTTGGGTCCGGTCGCCCGGTTGACCGCGGAGACCACGTTCGCGCCGTTCATCGGCAGCAGCACGCACTGGATCGCCAGGAGGTAGGGAATGCCGCCGATCCCGAACAAGGAGATCGGCGACAGTGGGCCGGCCAGGAAATCCAGAATGTCCAGTATCGAGGTCGGGTCCGCCGCAGCGGCCGACCCCGACGTCGCCATGTTCTGCAGCGCCTGCGGGACCATCGAGATCAGTTGGCTCGCCGATGATTGCGCCTGCGTGCCGGCGCCGGTCACCGCCTGAGTGGCCGCCGCGGACTGGGCCTGCAGCCCGGCCGGGTTGGTGGTCTGCGGAGGTGGGGCGAACGGGGGCAGCGCGGTGGCACTGGCCGATGCACCCGCGTAGCCGTACATGGCACCGGCATCTTGTGCCCACATCTGGGTGTATTCCAGTTCGGTGGCGGCGATCGCCGCGGTGTTCTGGCCCAGAATGTTGGACGCGATCAGCGACATCAGCAGGCTGCGGTTCGCGGCGATCACCGGCGGCGGCACCGTCGCACCGAACGCCGCGTCGTAGGCAGCGGCGGCGGCCCGAGCCTGCGCGGCGGCCAGTTGGGCTTGGGTGGCCGTGCTACTCATCCACCCCGCGTAGGGCTGGGCCGCCGCCCACATGGAGGCGGCTGTTGGACCGAACCAGGCGTCAGCGGTGAGGCCCAAGAGCACCGAGCCGTAGGACGACGCGGTCGAACTCAACTCGGCGGCCAGCGCGTCCCACGCGGCGGCCGCCGCCAGCAGCGGGCCCGACCCCGGACCGGAATACATTCGGCCCGAATTGATCTCCGGCGGCAACGCTCCGAAATCCATGGCCCTCCACCCTTGGTCGGTCGGCCGGATGCCCGCTCAGCCGGGTACGGTGTGCTGCCGCGCTGCGTTTTGCCGGTGTTGTCAGGCCCAGCTGGAGCCGACGGAGGCGTCGGTGTTGGCCATGTTGTTACCGGCGGTCTGCACCTTCTGACCGTGAGCATTGGCCTGCTCGTAGATCACCGCGAAGTTGCGACCCAACTGGGACACAAACTCCTGGCAAGCCACCGAACCCGAACCACCCCAGAAATCACCGGCAGCGAGCACATCGTGCACGATCGCCTGGTGCTCAGCCTCCAACGAGGCCGCCTGGGCGCGGATCAGCGCACCGTGAGCGTTGACA
>NZ_CP084029.1:2190556-2262894 GCF_020181615.1 [Mycobacterium] crassicus | reverse complement strand
GGCTCGATTCCTTTTCTGCTAGCTGCCCAGGATCTGCTGGGAGGCAGCTTCCTGGCTCTCGTAGTGGTTGGCGTCGCGGATCAGACCATCACGCACCCCGTGCAACATGGTCACGATGTTGCGGAACGCGGTCTGCATCTGACCCATGGTGTCCATCGAGGTCCGCTCGGCCAGACCACCCCAGCCCGCACCCGAGATGTTCGTCGAAGACGCCCACATCCGACGCGCCTCATCCTCCACCGTCTGCGCGTGCACATCGAAACGACCCGCCATCGCACGCATCGCGTCCGGATCCGTCATAAAACGTGTTGCCACTGTCCTGCCTCCTTGCTTAGTGAAAGTTGTTGTGCCGTAGCGGTTCCGGGACTAGCCGGCTGAGGCGGCGTTGGCCGCTTCGGTTGCCGCGTAGGAGTTGGCGCTGGTGTTCAGCGTGGCGACGAACGCCTGGTGGATAGCCTCCGCCTGGGCGCTGATCGACTGGTACATGCCGGCGTGCGCAGCGAACTGCGCGGCGGTCAGCGCCGAGACCTCATCCGCTGCAGCAGGAACGACACCCGTGGTGGGTGTGGCCGCGGCGGCGTTCTGCGCACTCAGCGCCGAACCGATAGCGGCCAGGTTTCCCGCAGCCGCGGTCAGCGCCTCCGGTTGTGCATTCACAAAACTCATGGGATCTCCTCCAAACACTGCCGACCGACCAACGATCGACGATCACAGCGAACGTCGAGCATGCACCCTGCCGTCACAACGCTAACGTCATACCGGCGCGGGCTCGACGCAACACGAATCAAAAAACAGAAACGGTGCCGAAGCCGGATCGGAACGAAACGTTCACCGATCTCACGCAGTAGGCACATTCACCGGGACACAAGTCTCGTCGTCACCTCCTCACACCGTCACGGACAGGCCCCAGGATGAAGCACCGGCCCGTCTACCTGCGCCATCGTGGCACCGGTATCAGCGAGCGTCAACCCAAGGGGACGCGCGCCACACTGTGAATCAGCTGTCTAGAAGCTGTCCGAACCCGCCGGGCTCATGCGGCGGCCCCAGCTTCGGCTCTCCTTCGTCGAGCCTCGCTGAACCGCCGGGCTCATGCGGCGGCCCCAGCTTCGGCTCTCCTTCGTCGAGCCTCGCTGAACCGCCGGGGTCAGTTCGGCTTCTTCTCGGCCACAGCCGCGCTGAGTCCCTCGGCGAGGTCTTCACGGGTCAATTCCTTGAACTTGCGCAGCCATTCATCGCTGAACTCGGTGACGTCCCCGGACAAGACCGCATCGAGTTCGGAGTCGTCGAGCCGGAAGCTGCGGTGGTCCCGTGCTTTCTCCACCACGTTGCGAACGAAACCCGCGTTGCCGAGCACGTCGATACCCCGGATCAGGTCGCCGTCCTCGGAGTAGCTCTCGTCGGCGTAGAACTTCTCATACGACGGCAGCAGTCCCTCGACCGCCTCGTCACTGACCACGTCCTCGTTCTCCGCGCCCATCATCTTGGTCAGTTCCAGCAGTTCGGGCGGGGTGTAGCTGAAGAACTCGATGACGGTCGAGAAGCGGCGCCGCAGACCCTGGTTCACCTCCAGCATCCGCTCCATGGCGTTGGCATAGCCGGCACCGAACACCACCAGTTCGTCGCGATGATTCTCCATGTACAGCAGCAGCGTGTTGATGATCGCGTTGCCGTAGGCGTCTCCCTGGGAGTAGCCGCGCTCATTGAGGGTGTGCATCTCGTCGAAGAACACCGCGCCGCCGAGCGCGCCTTCGAGCAGTTCCTCGGTGTTCTTCTCCGCGTCGGCCATGTACCGGCCGAGCAGCTTGGAGCGGTTGGTCTCCACCACCAGCGGTTTGCGCAGCACGGTCAGGCCGCACAACTGCTTGGCGAACGCCCGGGCCACCGAGGTCTTACCGGTCCCGGGCGGACCGAGCAGCAAGGTGTGCCGCGAGGTCACCGGAACCGGCAGCCCCATCTTGGCGCGCGCCAGATTCACCTTGGTGGTCGCCTTGATCAGCTTGATCTCCCGCTTGGCCTGCTCCATGCCGAGCATGGCGGCCAACTCCGCATCGCCCTCGGCCAGGTATCGGGCGGCCTCTTCGGCGTGCCGATCGGCTTCGGCCTGCTCACGGGTCGGGGCGCTGTCGGGATCCCACGGATCCGTCCGGGCCTCGATGGTCTCCGGATCGGTCAGAATCAGCCGGTAGTCCGGATTGTCGAGCGCCTCGCGGGCCGGCACGAACTTCGAATCCCGCGAGTACACCCGACGCAGCACTTCGGTGGCTTCGTCCTCCCGGCCGAGATGCCGAAGGCACATGCCCTGTGTGTAGAGCGCAACATTGGTGGCACCGGGAACGCGATCGCCCTCGATGGCCTCCTCGGCCCGCCGGGTCGCCTCCTCGAAAACCCCCAGCGAGGCCAGCGCCGTGGTGGCCATCGCCGCGGCCGCCGCCTTCAGCTCCGGCTGGCGCCACGGTGCTGCCGCGGGGAACTGCTTGAGCACATCCGGCCAGCGCCCGGTCCGGAAGTACAGCAGGCCGCGCACGTAGTCGACCAGCTCCTTCTCGAACGGGTTCCGCGGCTCGACGCCCTCGAGCAGTTTCGCCGCCTCCTGGTAGCGCTTGGCTTCGGCCAGGTTCGCGGCGTAGGCGGCGGTGAGCGACTCAACGCTGGTGACCATCAGCCGCAGGAACATGCCGTCGGAGACTTCCGGACGGAACTCCAAGTCGGACAAGCCCAGTCGCCGGGTCTCCCAACCGAACGTCCGAACCGTCCGCCAGGCGTTCTCCAGCGTCTCGATGCTGGAGTCACCGGCCAGCACCCGGGCCAGCCAGGCGTCACACATGCCGGGGTCGATCGAGCTGGCGGTGGTGAACATCTGCAGCGCGACCTGGGGGTTGTTACTCGGTTGCAGTCCGTTCACCGAGATGCCGGACGCCAGCATTCCGGCGACCATGGCATTGCGGGCGTCCGACGTCGCGGTTTGCGGCCCGGTCACGAACGCGCTCCGGACGCGGTACTCGCGTATTCCGCGACCACGTCCACCGAGACCGGCAGGTGCTCACCCTCCTGCAGATCCCGGCCCGGCACCACCAGGCGCCGATGCGCGGTGGGCGCCGGGAGGCTGGCACAGACAGCGTCGAGCTGACGCCGGCCCACGAACCGATTCAGTGCGGCCCGCACACCTCGGCTCAACTTCTCGGCGCTGTGGTACCGCACCAGCACTGACACCCCGGTCGTGCGGCCGCCACCCGGCGCGAGCCGTACCGTCACCACCGTCGCCGCGGTTTCGAGGTTCCACAGGTGTTCGATGTTCTCCTCGGAGATGTCGCCCGGCGACATCCAGAACGCGGTGACATGCCCTTCTGGGCGCTGGCGGAACAGCCGGTGCCGCAGCTGTGCGGCTTCCGCGCCCGCGAGGACGGCCTCGTCTACGGCGTCGAACTCGTCGGCGCGGACCACCCGCGCGCTGAGTTGGCGGCCGTCGATCTCCTCGGCCAGTCGCTCGGTGGCCGCCGCCAGCGTGGACGCCAACGAGTCGCGCGCGGCCACCGCGTTGACGTTGTGCTGCGGGTCCATCCGCAGCACCACCCAGGTATCGCGGTGGTCGGGCAACGTCGGGTTCTCGTCGGCGTCGGCCGCATCGCTCTCAGCGGCTTCGCGCGGGTTACTACGGGTTCCGACCGAGACGATGTCGATGCTGTCCAGCCGCACATCGAACTGCCGCAACCCGGCAGCAAGGCGCTCTACCGGCAGGCTCATGGGCTCCCCACTGCGGCGGTGCCGGCCGGTCGCTCCCGCCGCTCGCCCACCGACGGAGATCGCCGTCACCAGCCGCCCCTGGTGTTCGCGCATGCCGACCGATTCCCGACCGAACCGGCGGTGATGATCGACCGCGCGAGTACGGCCTTGGGTCAGGGCGGCCTCCGGGTCGACGAACTGGTCGCCCATCCACGCCGCCCACATCGTGCTGATCGGCATCCTGCGATAGGTGACCAGCGCGATGACCGCGACCAGCACCGCGACACCGACACCCGTCCACCACACATAGACGGCGGCTTTCGGGTCCCCGGGCCAGCGGCCGGCGAGGACCAGGATTCCCATGTCGATCAGGAAGACTGTGGTCACCCGTGTCCAAGACAGGTTCAGACCTAGTGCGTGCTGTGCCTTCATCGGTTCCTACGTGATCGTCGCAATGCTGCTACTCCCAATGCCACCCCGGCCGCCGCCACTGCGGCCAGCAGCCCCGCCGCAGCGACCCAGGCCGGTGTCATGTCGCGTTCCGGCGGCATCGGCGGGACCTGCAACGGCGCTGACAACCGCTCCACCGGCTGGGCCGCAACGTCGGGTACATCCCAGGTCAGTGCCGCCACCGGGTCGACCACGCCGTAGCCGACCACGTTGTCGACCCCGCGAGCCGGCGGCCGGGCGGTGCGGATCAGCCGGTTGATCACCTGGTGCGACGACAGTTCCGGGTACTTGGCGCGCACCAGCGCGACCACCCCGGACACGATCGCCGTCGAGAAGCTGGTGCCCGACGGCACGAGCAGGGAGTTCTCCGGGCCGTCAACCGCGTTCATCAGGCCGTCGTCGCGCGCCGACAGGCCCTCGATGTCGGTACCCGGCGCGGCGATCGACACCCAGGGGCCGGCCACACTCGACTTGGCCAGCGGTGCACCACCCGAGTCCACCGCACCAACGGTCAGCACGTACTCGTCGTACCAAGCCGGTGTCACCACGGTGTTGACCCCGTTCCAGTCGCGCGGGTCATCGGGGCGCATCGCGTTGTAGGTCGGGTTCTGCTTGCAGTCCCGCCAACTCGTGTCGCCGGCGGCGGCGACGATCACCACGTTCTTCTCGACCGCCGCGTACCGCACGGCCGCACCCAGGTCGGCCTGGTCGATCATGGTCCGCACGTTCATGCACACCGCGTTGGAGATGTTGATGACCTGCGCACCCATGTTGGCGGCGTGCACGATGGCGCGTGCCATGGTGCGCAGCCCATCGGTCTTCTCCCGCAGCTGTGGGTCCTGGCCGTCGCCGAACGGCTCCTTGGGGCCGAAGGCCTGGCTGCTCTGCCGGATGGAGATGAGGTGCACGTCGGGAGCCACGCCGCTGAACGCGTCGGGCGCTCCCGGCGGCGGGGGTGCGCTGGGTGCGCGGAAGTCGACCGGCGCTGTCCGCGCGCGCCCGCCTGCCGCGGCCGAGCGCACCGTACCCGCGCCGGAGCCGCCGCCGATGTGACCCGACGCCGCCGCACCAGGACCGGGTGCCGGGCCAGGCGCGGGCCCCGGAGCAGGAGCTGGGGCCGGGGCTGGAGCCGGGGGCGGAGCAGGTGCCGGGAACAGGCCGTTGTTCGAACCGTTGGACGGTTCCTCCCCCTCAGCGGGCGGCGCCGGTGCCGGCGCAGGAGGCGGCATCACCATGATCGTCGTCTGCGGCACCGGTGGCGGCGGCGTGGGTTCGTTCGTGGGAACCGACGGGGGTCGGCGGGTCTGGCGTGGCGGTGGCAGCGGAGTCACGCCGTTGTCCGGCATCCCGGCGATCAACGACGCCACGAGGGTGCCGTGCGCATCGCAGTCGGACAGCCCGTCACCGCCGGCCATCACGTAGTCGCCGCCTCCGGTCAGATTCGGCAGCCGCGGATGCGGGGTCACTCCGGTGTCGATGACGGCAACGGTCACACCGCCGCCGCGGCCGAACTTCCAGGCCTCCGGCAGGTTGAGCATGTCCAGGTAGGCGGGTTGTATGCGGAAGTCAGTGCCCGGCAGCACACCTACCTCGGTGCAGTACGAGGTCTGCCGCATCGCCTGGGGCGGACCCGGCGGACTGTCCGGCGGCAGCGCGCCCGGGTCGATCCCCGGCCGGTCGATCGCACCGGCGAGTGGCATGCCCGCCAGCGAACCGCAGGCCACCATGATCGACGCCGCGCCGACAGCGGCGCTCCGCTGCAGCCGACCCGCGCCCCTACCGGTACCGGATCGCTTCATAGGTATTCATCAACCACAATGCGAGCGGGAACAACGGCATCAGGCACAGATACTCGATCCACTCGACGAACTTGCGGAACAGCGGACTGTAGATGGTGTTCGGCACGATCACCGCCGACAGCAGACCGAGCATCGGGACCAGCACCAGCACGGAAACCCCGACCGACAGCGCCGTGGGCGACCACAGCACCACCACGAAGCGCACCGTGACCGCAGCGACGATCACCAGTCCGGTCAGTGTCACGGTGACCGCCTGCCAGCGATCCCGGAAGGAACGGCCCCGCAACACCAGGAACCCGGCCGTAAGCGCGGCCAACACCACCGCCAGCCACGCCTTGTCGGAGTGCGGGTCGCTCAGGCCGGTGACGCACACCGCGACCAGGACACCCAGCCCGGACAGCAGACCGGTCAGGAACGACCGGGCCCGCTCGGCACGCAGTACCACTTCGCGAACCGACTCCGGTCCCTCCAGAACCGGCGGGCCGCCTTCCCGGGTCACCACCGTGGTGGGCAGGTCAGGGCGCGCCTCGAAGACCCAGCGGCTCGTCGCCGATGGGAATACCGGCAACCGGAGGCCGGCCAGCCAGCGGGACAGCGACGGCGACCACTGATAGGCCAGCACGCAGACCAGGTACACGCAGGCCATCAAGGTCACCGCGCCGGTCATGACCAGCATTCGCAATACGCCGGCGAACGTGACCGCCGCGCTGACGACCGCGACGGCGGAGTAGCCGGCCAGCTGACGTCCGGTGAGTCGGATGACCGCCAACGCGGCGATACCGGCGACACCGAATCCCAATGCGGCATGGGCGGCGCCGACCTCCCCGGGCACCGCGGCCGCGGCCGCCACCACCAGTGGGGCCAGCCCACTGGCCAGAAGAGTGTCACCGACCCGCCGGTCAGCCGCGTTGCGCGCCTGCAGCAGGATCAGCGCCGAGGCGATCAGCACCAGAAAAGCCAGACCCGCGCTGAAGGCGGCCGTCAGCCAGGTGTCGTGCCCGTAGCGCCAGGCGGCGAGCAGCCCGGTGGCGAGCAGCACTCCGATCGCCAGGGTCGACACCCCGACCCGGACGGCGGTCGCCGCGTTGACCGGGGCGAAACGCTTGGCCAGGTTCACCGACACCGCGGTCGAAATGTGCTCGATGACCGGCGACCGGCGCTCGCGGTCCTCGATGAATCGCAGCCACAACCGGTCGCCGTCGTACACGTCCTGTTCGGTCAGCGATTGGTTCGGCCGCAGCGCGGTGCCGTCGACCAGGCACAGCACCCAGCGGCCGCGGCCCTCGGACACCAGGGCGGGCTCTTCGAGTTCCTGCAGCCGGCCGTTGATCACCTTCAGCAACGGGTCGAGCATCACCGACACGGGCGCGTCCGCGTCCAGCAGCGTCCCGATCTGGACGCCGTCGCCGGCCATGACCCCGACCACCACCGCTCGGGGCGCCGAGGGGGCGAGATCACCGCCCTGCTGCGCCGACTCGATCGCCGCCGTCACTGTTGCACCCCCTGGTCGACGAATACTGAACTCATACGTGTCGCCTCGCAATTCGTCATTTCAAAGTTCGTCTAATCCTAAAGGCCTTGGCAGTTATTCGCACCAGCCGCGTTTACCCAACCCTCCCTGGGCGTTACCCGGCTTTATGCGCGCGGCCCATCCCCGCAGCGCTAGACCCTTCGGTGAGTTTTCCAGGCCCCGTAGGGCAGCGTGTCCAATACGGTTTTGACTCCCACCTGAACCAGTTGCGGGGTGGCCGGGCAGATCGCCAGCCACGCTTCGCCGGATCCCGCGGTGCGCGCCTGCTGATACAGCGCGATCCGGCCGCCGGATCCGTCTTTGAGCGACAGCACCGATGCGCTAGGGCCCTTGGCGTCATCGCGATATTGCCGGGCATACACCGCGGCCTCCGCGGCCGGCTCGGATAGGGCCTGGCCCAGGGCTGCGACGGTCGCGGCGCTGATGCCCATCCGGCGCAGGTCTCCCCCGGTGAAAATGTTGAAGCCCGAGTCCTGCCAGCTCTGCGTCGCCTCGAGCATCTCTTCCATCGGGACGTTGACCGCGGTGATCTGCGCCGGATCGGCATGGTGGATGGACTCCAGTCCGTCGATCACCAGCGCGGCGATCGAGGCGGCATCGGTCACCGAGACATCGTCGACGGTGATATCGGTGCCGACCCGCACCGCCGACACCCAGTGTTCGCCCCGGCGCGCCAGCAGCACCCGGAATTCATTGTCAGGGATGTCGCGGGTGCCGGGTTCCTGGTCCTCGTCGTCGATGACCCCGTAGCGCAGCTTGCCCAGGGCCAGCAGTGCCACCACCTCGAGGTCGGGGGCGGCCAGCACCCGCATCCGCGCGGCCACCGTCTCGTTGACCTCGTCGTCGACGACGATCCCCTGCTCGCGCATCACCGCCATCCCGGGATGCTCGGAGAGCCAGTCGCTCGAATCGGTGGAAACATAAGGCCGACAGCGCAGCTCGGGTGCAACGTGGCGGATGTCCAGCAGCGCCTGCAGCATCCAGAAGCCCTCGACGTTGACTGTGATGTCGGTACGGGTACTCGGGTCCATCACTACCCTCCTCTACCGGGTCGGCCTATGTACTTGGCTATTGGATCACGCAACAGCGGGGGGCGCTCGGTGCCACCCCTCCAATTGCAGCACGCGGCAGCACACCGATGGGGCTGGTGTGCTGCCGCGCTGCGTTCTGCTGGTGTTGTCAGGCCCAGCTGGAGCCGACGGAGGCGTCGGTGTTGGCCATGTTGTTGCCGGCCGTCTGCACCTTCTGACCGTGAGCATTGGCCTGCTCGTAGATCACCGCGAAGTTGCGACCCAACTGGGACACGAACTCCTGGCAGGCCACCGAACCCGAACCACCCCAGAAATCACCGGCAGCGAGCACATCGTGCACGATCGCCTGGTGCTCAGCCTCCAACGAAGCCGCCTGGGCGCGGATCAGCGCACCGTGAGCGTTGACATCACCGAACTGGTAATTGATCGACATAGCTCGATTTCCCCTTCTGCTAGCTGCCCGACAGGATCTGCTGGGAGGCAGCTTCCTGGCTCTCGTAGTGGTTGGCGTCACGGATCAGACCATCACGCACACCGTGCAGCATGGTCACAATGTTGCGGAACGCGGTCTGCATCTGACCCATGGTGTCCATCGAGGTCCGCTCGGCCAGACCACCCCAGCCCGCACCCGAGATGTTCGTCGAGGACGCCCACATCCGACGCGCCTCATCCTCCACCGTCTGCGCGTGCACATCGAAACGACCCGCCATCGCACGCATCGCGTCCGGATCCGTCATAAAACGTGTTGCCACTGCTCTGTCTCCTTACTGAGGTTTGTTTTGTTTACGGTGATTTACGGATGTTGCCGCCGATTACGTCGGTAACCGACGACCGGCCTTGAACCTATGAATGGTTCCCCCCTTCCATCAGCTCGCAGCCGGCAAGATCGGTGTCCCGTTCGGACGTTTCTGGCTCAGCCCGCCGAAGCCGCATTGGCGGCCTCGGTGGCGGCGTAGGAGGTGGCGCTGGTGTTGAGCGTCGCCACGAACATTTCGTGGATGGCTGCTGCCTGAGCGCTGACCTGTTGGTACATGGTCGCGTGAGCGGCGAACTGCGCCGCGGTCAGCGCCGAGACCTCGTCGGCAGCGGCCGGAACCACGCCCGTGGTCGGGGCGGCGGCGGCCGCGTTCTGCGCGTTCAACGCCGATCCGATACCGCTGAGGTTCCCGGCGGCGGCGGCCAGTGCTTCGGGCTGCGCGTTTACGAACGACATTCGACATTCCTCCTCGGATCACCTGTAGCAATCGCTTCGTCACCGAGCGTAGAGGCTGCCGACGGGCCAAACGGCCCAAAACGCTTACTGTTCACCTGGCGGTCGCAACTGTTCACCTCGGGTAACAAAGGGGTAACCCTGACCGGGTGACGCAGCCCACAAAACAGGGTTCACCTGCTGAAACACAGGGTTGTGTTTTAGTCCGAAACGGTATTGGCGGGGCCACTGAAAGTCGCGAAAGAGGGACCGAAACGGCTCCCGCGGTTAATAATCTGGTCGCGGCAAACGCCGTCGGAACCCGGCCGTGTGAGCCCGCCAGCTACCACTGTGACGCTGTTACACGCGCCACAGTGGTAACTGGCGTCACTGGCTCAGCCGGCCGGACTCACCGCCCGCTCCTGCGTCGGCGCCCGACGCAGCTCCGTGGCGGCTACCTGGACGAACACGCCGGTGTCCTCGGCCATCAGCAGGCCACGACCGCGCGGCAGTGGGCCACCCTTCATCTTTCCGCGGATGAAGCCCTCGTCCGGGTCGGCGTCCATCACCAGCAGCGGCGAGTTGGCCTGGTGCAGAGCCCGCAGGAGCGGGTCGCTGCCCGCCGAAGACCAGCCGCCGAACGTCCGCGTGACGATCACGTGCAGGCCCACATCTGCGGCACGGGTGACCCACGGGGCAGCCTTCTGGAACGGTGAGTCGAAGCCGGGCGGGAACTGCTGGATGTCGTCGATGATCAAGAAGATCTCCGGCCCGCTCCACCAGGTCCGCGACAGCAGCTCTTCGGCCGACAGGCCCGGCGGCGGTTCACGGTTGGCCAGTGTGGCGGCCAGCTCGTTGATCAGGGCGACTGTGCCGTCCATGTTGTAGGAGAACTTCTCCACGTAGTCCGAGCCCAGCGTGGTCAGCAATTGGCGCCGTGGGTCGATCAACCACACCTGGGCGGAGGGCCGATCGGTCGGCGGCGCAGTGCTGGATCCCGGCGCGTACAGCCGCTCGATCTCGCTCATGATGGTGGCCAGGGTGGTGGTGCGGCCGCATTCGCGTCGACCGGTCACCATCAGGTGCCCATTCTCGGCGAAGTTCAGATACACCGGCTGCAGATCGAGTTCCGAGATGGCCCAGGCGATACCGCCCGCACCCACCCCTTCGCGCCGGTCGTTGGCTGCGACCGCACGCACCTCGTCCAAGCCGAACCGGGCCGGCAGGCGCCGGACCGGGCGCACCCTGCCCACCGCAACCTGACTGACCGCGGCCGCGACGCTGTCGGACTCGAACACGCGCTCGTCGGTGTCGTCCATCGCCGGCCTGGCGATCAGGGTGTGCAGACCGGACTGCGGGTCGCTGTCGAGTCGCACGTAGTTGACCGCGAGCATGCCGCGGCCCGGCTTGACCGGCACATCCTTGGCGAACCGGGAACGCACCAGCTTGGCGTCCTCGACCGCGGCCAGACGCAACTCGACCCGGGAACCGAAACCGCTGCGGACCGGTGGGCGCAGCTCGGACTCACGGTCGGCGGTGACGACCACGTGCACGCCGAACGAGGGGCCCTGGTTGATGATCTGGTTGACCTGCTCGACCAGTACCTCGTTCTCCTCCGACAGTGCCCGGTAGTTGTCGACCACCAGATAGACGTCACCGAAGCCGTCGTTGGGCACGTTGCCGGGCGCGCCCTCGAACTTGCGCCGCCGGAACACGTCCATCGAGGCCACGTCGTTTTCGAGGAAGCTGCGCTTGCGTGTGCGCACCAGCGCCAACAGTTCGGCCACCGTCCGGCGCACGCCGTCGGGGTCGGTGGGGCCGCAGACGCTGCCGACGTGCGGCAGCCCAGCCACCGTCGTCAAGGCGGTGCCGCTGTAGGCCAGGCAGTAGAACTGGACCTGCTCGGGGGTGTGGGTCAGTGCGGCCGAGCAGATCAGCGTCTGCAGTGCCGTCGTCTTGCCGGCGCCCCCGGCGCCCAGGATCAGCACGTTCGCGCCCGGCCCGGAGGTATCCACCGTCCACGGCGGCTGGTCGTGCTTGAACGGCCGGTCGATGACCCCGATCGGGAACACCAGGTCCCGCCGGGTGCCGTACTCCTGCTGCCAGGGATGGCCCAGGTACCGGTTCACCAGGTCTTCGACGGTCACCGGGACATCCAGCGGCGGCTGCCACAACCGATAGGGCTCGAAGTCGATCTGGCGCAACTGATCGATGATCACCGTGCCGACCTTGGGCGTCCGGATGAAATCCTCTTCCTCGACGACCTCGCCGGCCGCGGCGGCAGGCTTGGAGTCGATCGCCGGAATCTCCTCGGGCGCCTCGATCTCCGGCGTGCTGACGCTGACCTCGAGCGGCGTGAAGTCGGTGGTGAACAGCTGCGGGCGGATGTAGTCGACGGCGTGCACCAACGGCATCTGGTCGTCGTCGATCATCCCGCCGCGGTGGTAGTCCCGCCACAGGAACTCGGCCTGGAACCGGATGACCTCTTCGCCGCTCTTGCGGAAGTAGCCCAGCCCGGCCTTGGCCGGCAGGTTCACCGCGTTGGGCACTCCGGCCGCCTGTGCCGCACCGGCTGTCTGCGCCTTGAGCACCAGCCGGTAGCCCATGTTCTCCATGAGCTTCTCGGCGCGACTCTCGATGGTCTGCGACGCCATCATCAGGTGCACCCAGTAGGCGCGGCCCTGGCGCCCGATCGAGTCCAGCACCTCCACCGCGGTCGGCATGATGCGGAACCACTCGTAGAACTCGTCGATGACGACGACGAGCATCGGCAACGGCGGCAGGCTGTCGTCGCCGCGGGCCCTCATCCGGGACCGGATCTCGTTGTATTCCTTGGCGCCGTCGACACCGGCGTTGTCGCACATGGTCTTTCGACGAGCGATCTCGCCCCACATGGCTTCCAGGAACCGCTCCATCAGGGCCTGGTCGTCTTCCAGGTCGGTGATGATCCGCGAGACGTGCGGCACCCCGGCGAACGGCTTGACGGCCGATCCACCCTTGAGGTCGGCCAGCACGAACTGCAACTCGTCCGGCGGGTGCGCCAGCAGCAGCGATTCGATCACGGTACGCACCAGCGTTGACTTACCCGAGCCGGTGGTGCCGGACATAACACCGTGCGGACCGTCGCCACCCTCGTCGAGCGACTTCATGTCGAGGAACAGCAGCTCGCCGTTGTCAGAGCGACTGCCGAACGGAATCCGCAGCCGGGCTTTGGAACCCGCCTCACGGCGTTCGGCCCACAGCGCATCGAAGTCGATCCGCCCGGCGTCCTCGATGCCGTAATAGGCCATGATGTCGCGCGCACCGATGTGGCGCGTCACCTTCTGGCCGATCTCCTCGTAGGCCTCGGCCAACCGCCAGTGCGCCATGCGCTGCGCGAACTGCTCGGCGTCGGTCAGGCTTACCTGGTCGGCCAGCGCGAAGAACCACTCGTTGTCGTCGATCACCATCCAGGTGTCGCGATCGCGCGGCAGCGCGTTGACGATGCCCTTGTCGTCGAAGCGCAGCACCCGCTGCGGAACCTCGCGCCACTCGGGGACCCCGGTCAGGTCGAAGAACGTGACCCCGTCGACGCCCTCGGTGGTGTTGACGTACTCCCACTGGGGGTCGATGGCATCCACGATGATCAGGTGGTGCGGTGTCGGAGTCTCCGCCGACGAGCTGGCGTGGCGCGGCATGAACGACCCGCGACCGGAGAACAGGTCCGAGTGCTCGGTCGCGAAATCCTGCACCGAGCCGTACACCATCCGGGCGCTGCCCGCGGCGTCCTGACGGCGCGGATCGCCGAAGTGCGGCAGCCACTTCACCCAATCCCACTGCGCTTTATCGGAAGTGACCACCACCATGCGCAGATGGTCCGGCCCGTGAGAAAAGGCCAACTGACAGATGATCGCCCGCATCAGGCCGAGCACGTGCTCACGGTCGCCGATCAGCGAGTACCAGGGCTCGACCAGCAGCGAGACCATCTTGGGCAGGTTGTAGACCACGCTCTGGTAGCGCCCGAACTCCTGCAGTGCCTTACCGGTCACCGGCTCGAGCTCGATGTCGGTCGGCATGTTCTGCGGCTCACCCCAGGTGACTTCGGGCCGGGTCATGCCCACCCCGACCCGGGCCAGACCGAAGTTGAGGTCCTTGCCGTTGGGCTGGCGCTCCCACATCCGGGGTGTTCCCACCGCGGCGGCCAAGGTGGACGGCGCCGGGTGGTACCAGCGGTAGTTGGCGTCCATGCTGTCCGCGGACTCCGCCGCCGATTCCCGCAGGCGGTCCAGCATCAGCATGAACTGGGCGCGCATCGCGTCCAGCTTGGGCCGGCTCAACTGCTGAGCTCCCCCGCCGAAGCGGCCACCGAACATCATCATCGCAATGCCGCCGATCATGAAGATCGGGAAGATCGAACCGGCACCCAGGAACATCCGGGAGCCGTTGGCCACGGTCATCGAGACCATTCCGACCAGCAGGCCGACGACCAGCACTCCGACCACCACCAGCCACCACGGCTTGCCTTCCGGCGGCGGCACGCTCAGGGGTGTCGGCAATACGATGTTCTCCGGCTTGACCACCGGGGCTCGTTCCGGTGTCGACCGGGCATATCCACGTTTCACTTGGGCACCGCCAATTCCGCAGGGCTCATATCTGTGGGCAGAGTGTCATGACGCACCAACGCATCCTGACGGGACAGGGTCGGACCGTGCGCCAGCAGTCGCAACGCCACCGAGGGTGCCAGCGCGGGCTCGCTGACCAGTCCCAGCGCCTTGCGCTCGTCGTCACCGGGGATGCCGAATCGCACGCCGGAGGACGACAGCCACCACAGCGACTCCCTCGTCGAGGCGTCCGGATCGTTGCCGGTTACCGCGACGAAATTGCCGTAGCCCGAACCGAAGTAGACCCGATCCGCCTGCGGCATGTTGTCATTGTTCGTCTTGACCAGGCTCACGACCCGGCCCATCTGCTTCTGCGACACCGGAATGGTCGGACCCGACACCACCTGGATCCGGGCCCGACTGTCACCGTTGGAGCGCTCCCACCACCAGCAGGTGGCGGGATTCTCCTTGATGTCGACGACCTTGAGCGGGCCTTCCGGGTACGCGGAGAGGTCCAGGCCGGTGACCACCGGCATCTTGGCCAGCTCCGGCGGCGCCACCACAACCGGCGCGCCGCCAGCGGTTGCCCCGGCGTTCTGCAGAATTCGGGCCACCACTGACGACACCGTCTGCACACCGTTCATCAGCACGACCGAATACTGTTGTGGTCCAGCCAATTGCGGCGTGGTGAAGACCGTGCCGACCGGCCCCGGAGCATTCGGGAAAGCAGGTGGCTGACCGGAGTCCGGCACGAATGGCACCGCCAGCTCAGGGCCCACCGGCAGCGCGTCGAACAGCGCCTGGCTCATCGGCCGCGCGTGGTCGACCTGCTCCGGGGTCAGGCCCAGCGGCAGCAGCACCGCCCGGTCGGCAGCGTCGATGAGCGAGCGGCGGCCCTGCCGGACCACCCACGACTCGTTGTTGTAGCGCAGGACCACCGCGTCGGGACCGTCGAGGACGCGGCGGCGGGAGTTGAGGTCCGGGCTGCCGTCGATCACGGTCACGGTCACCGGCGACGGTGCGCCCACACCCTGGACGTTGGCGACGGTGTCGCAGATCAGCCACGACGATGATGACGGCGTGGTGGGCTGGATGTCCGACGGCGCGCCCGGGATTCCGACCAGCGGTCCGTGCGGCTGCTCCGCGATCTGCGCAGACCGCACCTTGTGCGGATTGTCGGACCGCCCGGCGATCAGTCGCGCCGACGCCAGATTCAGCGCCGGGTACAACGTGCCGCCGACTCGCACGTACAGGGCACCCGAATCGCGGTCGGCGATGATGGGCGATTCGTTCATCTGACCCGAGGGGCTCAGAAACGACCACAGCAATGCGCCCAGGCAGACGACCGCAGCTGCCGAAACCGAGGCAACCACCGCCAGAGCCTGCCTCCTTCCGGGCTCCACTTCCATCCGAACCTGCCAGCGGGTCAACGCCATCGCCGTCCGCCGCGCCAGGAATTGGTAGCCGGTCATCTGGGTGCGCGTCGACAGCCCCAGGCCGTAACCGGGGCCCCGCTGTTCGTCAGACACGCTGCATCCCGATCCCCGCCCGCAGCGATACTCGGCTAGAGCTGCCGAGGCGCCGTTCTGGTGCCAATTTGGTCGTCATCTACCCCTGCCTGGTCACAAGTTTTCTCCACTGCGCAGCCTAGCTGTGTCGCGCAGCGATCGCCCGCCCTGGAGATTGCAATCTGGTGGCGGTGGCGGAATTCGTCTCCCCGGTTCGGCTCCCAATCATGGATGTCGTAGGTGAACGATCAGTGAAGCGCGCTATTCCACATGAGTAGTACCCCGAATGTGGGCGATCGTCCGCCCTCCGCGCCGCAGGAATCACACCGATCGAAATCCGGCCAAGACCGGTCGCCCCGATCCGGACATCGGGAGATTTACCCGGGTGTAAAATCCGCATTTGCGTTACCTGAGCTTCCTGCTAGAACCCTGTGCATTTGTTGTCATATCGGGTTGCGAGGGGTTTCCTCGCGGTAGGGTCGCGGCGTGACGACGTTCGACGGCCACGGCACTGATGGAAAGCTCGACCCGCGGGGTCCGGCCACCTCACCAGCCGCTAAAGAAACCACTCATCATGTCAACTACTCCGCCGACGTTGTAGACGTCGAGCTGGAGCTGGAGCAGGGTTACCGCACAGAGATTCACAAAAATCACGACGACACCGTCGACGTCGAGACATACGGCGGCGGTTTCGACCTCACCCGCCGGGCGGTCGCGCCGCATCTGCGTGTCGGTCGAGACAAGTGGTTCAACCTGCTGTGGCTGATCCCGATCGGTTTCGTCGGGCTGCTCGCGGCGATCGCCATCGGCAAGGGAATCCGCAATATGCCGGGCGTCGAGGATTTCATCGCCCAATACCCGGGTAGCACTCCGTCATCGGAGGTGGAAAGCGGTCTTCCTGCCTGGGCCGGCTGGACGCATTTCTTCAACCTCTTCATGATGATCTTCATCATCCGGGCCGGTATCCAGATTCTCTGTGATCACCCGCGGCTGTACTTCAGCCGCAACTCCACCCCCGGCAAAGACGAATGGCTGCGGGTGGGGCCGCCGGTTCCGGACGACCCGTATTGGACGGCCAATGCCGACACCGTGGCCCTACCGGCGCAGTTCGGGCTGCCGGGTTTCCGGCACTCGATCGGCCTGGCCCGCTGGTGGCACATGGGCCTGGGCGTGCTGTGGCTGCTCAACGGCGCCGTGTTCTACGTCCTGCTCTTCACCACCGGCCAGTGGCGCCGCATCGTGCCGACCAGCTGGGACATCATCCCGCACGCCGCCTCGGTGATGATCCAGTACATGTCGCTGGACTGGCCGGACGACCACACCTGGACGAACTACAACGCGCTGCAGCTGATCTCGTACTTCGTCACGGTGTTCATCGCCGCGCCGGCCGCGCTGATCACCGCACTGGGCATGTCGCCGGCGCTGTCTCAGCGACTCGGCCTGATCAGCAAGCACATGCGGCTGAACCTGCAGATCGCCCGGTCCCTGCACTTCCTGGTGCTGTGCTACTTCCTGATGTTCATCCTCGTCCACGTGACGATGGTGTTCGCCACCGACGCCTTCGACAATCTCAACCACATGTTCGCCGCGCGCGGATGCGCCGAAGGCGCGGGGCCCGAATGCCACAGCCCCGTCGGTTTCTACGTGTTCTGCGTGGCCGCAGTGGTCTGCATCGTCGGCTGGATCGCAGCCACCCCGCTCACGCTCAAGTACCCGCGCGTGGTGCAGAAGATCGGCTACGCCCTGATCGGGCCGTTCCAGCGGGCGCTGGAGAACCTCAACCCCGAGCCCGGCACCTTCACCGAGGCCGACATCTCCCCGTTCCACTGGCGCAACGGCCGGCTGCCGGAGACCGTCGAGTACAAGGAACTTGAGGCCAACGACTTCAAGGACTGGCGACTGAAGGTCTATGGCCTGGTGGAGAACCCGATGGACTTCTCCCTGGAGGACCTCAAGGCGCTGCCCTACCACGACCAGATCACCCAGCACATGTGCGTGCAGGCCTGGTCGGGGGTCGCCAAGTGGGGCGGCGTGCAGATGTCGACGATCATGGACATCGTCAAGCCCCTGCCCGAGGCGAAGTGGGCCATCTTCTACTCGATGGGCCTGGGCGCCACCGGCGGGATCTTCTACAACGCCCACCCGGTCGACCAAATGTGGCACCACATGTCGATGCTGGCCTACAACATGAATGACCAGCCGCTGCCCTACATGCACGGTCGGCCGCTGCGGCTCCGCAACGAACTGCAGCACGGCTACAAGCTGGTGAAGTGGATCAAGGGCATTGAGTTCGTCGCCAGTTATAAGGAGATCGGCAGCGGTCACGGCGGCTACAGCGAAGACCACAAGTTCTTCGGTCGCCACCAGACCATCTGATCAACTCAGGACGTGTGAGGGGTCGGCCGCCAAGGCCGGCCCCTCACCGTTTCTGCGCATCGTCAAGCGGCTCCGGATAATTGGGGGCGTCGCGCCCTTCCCCGGGGTCGACTGCTGTGGTGTCGGCATAACTCGCCGACCGAAATCCCCCGAATCCATCGTGTCGTCGTAGGCTGAACCCAACCAACCGAGCAACGGGAGAATCCATGCGGAATCGCGGTATCGGAAAGTCAGCCCTGTCGATGGTGGCGGTGGGGCTCGCGGTCGGTGCGCTCGCGACCGCCTGTGGCAACTGCGAAAGCGATTCCGACGAGGGCACTTACGGTGAGGTCAGCGAGGCTCCAGCGGCTCCCCCGGCGCCCGTCGCTCCGGCGATCCCCCACGAGCCCGGCCTGATTCCCGGTTTGATCCCGGACCTGACCGCTGTGCCGCAGGCCCCCGAGGCCCCGCCGACCAGCGCCGCGCCCGTGGTCGAACCCCCGGCGCAACAACCCAGGACGGCCCCGGCACCGACCGCACCACGGGTCCCCTCGGCGCCTGCCATCCCCGCGATTCCGGCTATCCCCGCGATCCCGGCCATTCCCGCGATCCCGGCCATTCCCGCGATCCCCTATCCGTAGCGGATCGGCGCCGGTCGGTCAGATCCCGGACCAGGCCGAGTCCAGGCGGTCGGCCACGTCGATGATCTGGGCCTGCTGCGACTGCGGGCTCTCGATCTCGTCGGCGACGTAGCCGGCGATGAACCGCCGGATCTCCCCGTCGACGCCGGCGAAAATGCGCAGCAGCTCGCCGCGGACGGACGTCGACGACACCTCGACGGTGATGTCCGACGGGCGTGGCTTGGGCACATCGATGATCAGCAGCAGCGGCTCGGCGGCACGCGCGGTGGCCCGCAGGGCGATGTCACCGGCAACGGTGAATCGTTGTTTGTCCAGTCGCAGGTCGATGAGCAGATCGACCTCCAGCGGAATATGAATCACGAAGGTGAGCAGGTCGCCCAGAGCACGCGTCACCCGTGGCTGCTGAATCCGGACCTTGGCGCTGACCCGGGCGATCCCGCCCGGTCCCTGACGCATCGCGGGCATCTCGAACTCATCGCCGGCGATCGCCGCGAACGCCGCTGCCACGCGATCTTCGGTGACCGCGATCTCGAAGAAATTCCGCCCGAACTCTTCGTAGGTCAGGTAGCTGTGGTTCTGCATAGGTTCACACCGTCTCACGTCCCGGTCGGCAGCGGCCGTTGATCGGCGTGCGCGTCGTCGCCATCTTCGCACTCGACCACACCGCGACTGCTGAGGTGCTCGATCAACGGCACCACCCCGGCCGCAAGGTGTTCGGCCATCGCGGTGCGGGCAGCCGTCTGGTCGTGCGCGGCCAGCGCGGCCAGCACCCGCCGATGGTCGCCCATGGACCGTTGCGGCCAGCCGGAGATGGTCGGGAACACCGCCTCGGGCGCGTACCGGGTTATCTGCGACATCACCTGGGCCAGCTTGGGTGAGCCGGCGGCCACGTTGATCGCCCGGTGAAATTCGTGGTTGAGCCGAACCGTGCGCTCTTCGTCGTCTCCGGCATAGGCCTGTTCCAGCTGCGACTGGATCTCGTACAGTTCGGCCAGCTGCTCGTCGGTGATGTCGGCCGCGGCCCGCGCCGCGAGCTCACCGCCGACGAACGCCTGCACGTCGGCGACGTCGGCCAGATCGCGTTTGGTCACCGGCAGCACCACGAACCCGCGGTGCGGCTGCTGGTCCAGCAGGCCCTCGGCCCGCAGCTCGAACAGTGCCTCGCGCACCGGGGTGACGCTGATCCCCAATTCCGTTGCCAGCTGATCCAATCGGACGTACTCCCCCGCCGCGTATCCGCCGTCGAAGATTCGTTTGCGCACGAAGCGCGCAACGGCTTCGGACAGTTGCGGGCGGGCGGCGAAGTCGGGTGCGGACATCGGCTCAGATGCGGTAGTCGGCGAGCAGTCGCTTGCTGATGATCTGCTTCTGGATTTCGCTGGTTCCCTCACCGATCAGCAGGAACGGTGCGTCTCGCATCAGGCGCTCGATCTCGTAGTCCTTGGAGTAGCCGTAGCCGCCGTGGATCCGGAAGCTCTGCTGGGTGACTTCGTTGCAGTATTCACTGGCCAGGTATTTGGCCATCCCGGCGGCGACGTCGTTGCGTTCGCCGGAATCCTTCAACCGTGCGGCGTTGACGACCATCAGATGGGCGGCTTCGACTTTGGTCGCCATCTCGGCGAGCCCGAACGCCACGGCCTGGTGCTCGGCGATCGGCTTTCCGAAGGTGTTGCGCTGCTGGGCATACCGCACGGCCAGCTCGAAGGCCCGGATTCCCACCCCGCAGGCCCGCGCCGCCACGTTGACCCGGCCGACTTCGATACCGTCCATCATCTGGTAGAAGCCGCGACCGGTCGCTCCGCCCAGGATGTCGGAGGCGCTCGCCCGGTAGTCGTCGAAAATCATCTCGGTGGTGTCGATGCCCTTGTATCCGAGCTTGTCCAGCTTGGCTGGAATCGTCAGCCCGGGAACGACTTCGCCGAATCCGGTGGGCTTCTCCACCAGGAACGCGGTCATGTTGCGATGCGGGGTGTCCGCCCCTTCGTCGGTGTGTACCAGCACCGCAACCAAAGTGGAGGTGGCGCCATTGGTGAGCCACATCTTCTGACCGTTGATCAGGAAGTCGCCGTCCGGGGTGGCGGTGGCCCGGGTGCGGATCGCGGCGACATCGGAACCCAGGTCGGGCTCGGACATGGAGAACGCCCCACGCATGTCGCCGGTCGCCATCGCCGGCAGGTAACGCTGCTTCTGCTCGTCGGTGCCGTGTTGACGCAGCATGTAGGCGACGATGAAATGCGTGTTGATCACCCCGGAGATGCTCATCCAGCCGCGCGCCAATTCCTCGACGCACAGCGCGTAGGTGAGCAGCGACTCCCCCAGCCCCCCGTAGGCCTCGGGAATCATCAGGCCGAACAGACCCAGTCGCCGCATTCCATCGACGATGTCCTGCGGGTAGGCGTCGGCGCGCTCAAATTCGGCGGCGTTGGGAATGACCTCCTTGTCGACGAATCCCCTCACCGCCGCGATGATCTCGGTCTGGCTCTCGGTGAGCCCCAACGTCTGACACAGTCTGGTCACGCGACGACCCTCTCGAACACGGCGGCCAGGCCCTGGCCTCCTCCGATGCACATCGTTTCCAGCCCGTAGCGCACCTGGCGGCGCTGCAGTTCACGCGCCAGGGTCGTCAGCATGCGGCAACCGGTCGCACCCACCGGATGCCCCAGTGAGATCCCGGATCCGTGCACGTTGGTCCGGTCCCGGTCGCCCGCACCGAATCCCCACTCGGCCATCACCGCCAGCGCCTGCGCGGCAAACGCCTCATTGAGTTCGATCAGGTCGATATCGGCCAGGCGCAGACCCGCACGTGCCAGCGCGGATTCGGTGGCCGGCACCGGTCCGATGCCCATCACGTCCGGCTTGACCCCGGCGACCGCCCAGGACACCAGCCGCACCAGCGGCTGCAGTCCCAGGCCTGCCGCGCGCTCCGGAGTGGTCACCACGCACAGCGAGGCGGCGTCGTTCTGGCCGCTGGCATTGCCCGCCGTCACGGTCGCCTCCGGATCGGATTCCGCCATCAGCGGTTTGAGCTTGGCCAATGACTCAAGGCTGGTGTCCGAGCGCGGGTGCTCGTCGATGTCGACGAGTTGGCGTCCGGCGCGGGTGGACACCTCGACGGGGATGATCTCCGCGGCGAAGACGCCGTCGCGCTGCGCCGCCACCGCCCGCCGGTGCGACGTCACTGCCAGTTCGTCCTGTTCGGCGCGGGAGATGCGGTAGTCGCGGCGCAGGTTCTCGGCGGTCTCCACCATGCCCCCGGGCACCGGGTATCGGCGGCCGCCGGCGGTGGTGCGGCCGCGGGCCAACCCGTCGTGCAGCCGAATCTCTCCGCGGGCCGGGCCCCAGCGCATCTCGGTGGAGTGGAACGGCACGTTGCTCATGCTTTCGGCGCCGCCGGCGATGACCATGTCATGGCTGCCGCTGCCGACCTGCAGGCACGCCTGGATCACCGCCTGCAGACCTGATCCGCATCGCCTGTCGACCTGCATACCGCCGACGGTCACCGGCAGCCCGGCGTCGAGGGCCACCACCCGACCGATCGCCGGTGCCTCACTGCTGGGATAACAGTGCCCGAGCACCACGTCCTCGACCGCCTCGGGCGGGATCCCGGTGCGCTGCAGCAGCCCGGTGAGGGCGGCCACCGCCAGGTCCACGGCGGTCAGCGACTTGAACACCCCGCCGTAGCGACCGATCGGGGTGCGAACCGGTTCGCAGATCACCGCCTCGCGCATCACAGGTGTCGACCGCCGGTCACCTCGAGCACCGTGCCCGTCATATAAGAGGAAAGGTCCGACGCCAGGAACAGCGCGACTGCCGCCACCTCGTCGGGCTCGCCGGCCCGGCCCATCGGGACCTCGGCCACCTTCGAGTCCCAGATTCGCTGCGGCATGGCCTCGGTCATCGCGGAGCGGATCAGCCCCGGTTGGATGGCGTTCACCCGCACACCGAGATACGCCAACTCTTTACTGGCTGCCTTCGTCATTCCGACGATGCCGGCTTTGGCCGCCGAATAGTTGGTCTGTCCGACCATGCCGACCTTGCCCGATATAGAGGACATGTTGACGATCGCGCCGCGCTTGTTCTCTCGCATGACCGCCGCGGCCGCGCGCAACCCGTTCCAGGTGCCCTTCAGGTGCACCGCGATCACCTGATCGAAGTCGTCTTCGGTCATCTTGCGCATGGTGGCGTCGCGGGTGATGCCGGCGTTGTTGACCATGATGTCCAGGCCGCCGAACCGCTCGACGGCCACAGCCACCAGCGCGTCGACGTCCGCGGAACTGGTCACATCGGTGCGTACCGCCACCGCCACCTCAGGCCCGAGTTGCTGCGCCGCGGCCTCGGTGGCCTCCGGGTTCAGGTCGCCGAGCACGACCCGGGCGCCCTCGGCGACGAACCTCTGCGCAATCGCGAAGCCCAGCCCCTGCGCCCCGCCGGTGATCACCGCCGTTCGGCCGTTCAGTAATGACACCGGTCACCGTCCTCATCCGTCGTACTCCCTGGTCGTCGCACATCATATTTCATATATGATTTCTGGGCCAGTACTGAAGGGAGCTGCGCCATGACCACCGCATCCGTCGACGACGACGTCTTCGCCGAGATCTTGGCCCAAACCCGCCGGTTCGTCCGGACCGCGGTGGTACCCCGGGAACAGGAGATCCTCGACACCGATCGAGTGCCCGAGGACCTGCGTGCCGCGGCCAAGGACTTAGGCCTGTTCGGCTACGCCATTCCGCAGCAGTGGGGTGGGCTGGGCCTGAATCTGGCCCAGGACGTCGAACTGGCCATGGAACTGGGCTATACGTCGCTGGCGGTGCGCTCCATGTTCGGCACCAACAACGGCATCGCCGGGCAGGTGCTGGTCGGTTTCGGCACCGACGAACAGAAGGAGCGCTGGCTGGCCCCGATCGCGTCCGGCGCGGTGGTCGCGTCGTTCGCGCTGACCGAGCCGGGAGCCGGGTCCAATCCCGCGGGCCTGCGCACCAAGGCCGTCCGCGACGGCTCGGGAGAGGACGCGGCCTGGCTGCTGGACGGTCAGAAGCGGTTCATCACCAACGCCCCGCTCGCCGACCTGTTCGTGGTGTTCGCCCGCACCCGGCCCGCTGACGCGAACGGTGCCGGTATCGCGGTATTCCTGGTGCCCGCCGACACCGCCGGGGTCGAAGTCGGCGCGAAGGACGCCAAAATGGGCCAGGAGGGGGCCTGGACGGCCGATGTCAGCTTTTCCGGGGTCCGACTGCCCGCCGCGGCCCTGGTCGGGGGCAGCGAGGACATCGGTTATCGGGCGGCGATGACGTCGCTGGCGCGGGGCCGCATTCACATCGCGGCGCTGGCGGTGGGAGCGGCCCAGCGCGCCCTGGACGAATCGGTGAGTTACGCGGCCACCGCGACCCAGGGCGGCAGCATCATCGGCGACTTCCAACTGGTTCAGGCGATGCTCGCCGACCAGCAGACCGGCGTCATGGCCGGGCGGTCCCTGGTGCGCGACGCGGCACGCCAGTGGATCACCGGCGAAGATCGGCGGACCGCCCCGTCGGTGGCCAAACTGTTCTGCACCGAGATGGCCGGAAACGTAGCGGACCTGGCGGTACAGGTACACGGCGGCAGCGGCTACATCCGCGGTGTCCCGGTTGAACGCATCTACCGCGATGTGCGACTGCTGCGGCTGTACGAGGGCACCAGCGAGATCCAGCGCCTGATCATCGGGTCGAACCTGGTCAAAAAGGCGAAGTCGCAACGATAATTGTTCGACCTGCGCCAATGCAGAAGCGACACACTGTGCGCATCAGTTGTTTTCGCGGCAACGACCGGGGTCGGACAGGAATTTCCCCTATTCACCAGGCGAATTCGCTCGGTAATTTCAATTCACAAACACGGCAATCACTCTCATCTGATGGCGACACGGCTTCTACCTGCACTTCATCGTCGAAATCAGTTATCCACAGCAAATTTTCGTCGTTCTACCTGGTGTTTTGCCTTGCGGCGTAATGCCTGTCACTTTTTCTTCAAACGTGATGCCTGCCACAGATTTTGGTAAGCGCAGTTAGCCGTTGTTAGCGTGCATCCTCATGTTTGGACTCGAAGCACTGATGGCACTGATCCACCAGGTCTCGGGCACGCCGTACATCACCGGTGGCGACAGCCCCGCCGGGACGGACTGCTCCGGTCTGGCCTCGTGGGTGACGAACGTTGCCACCGGCCGACCGGCCTTCGGCGACCGGTTCCACACCGCCAACGAGGAGTCGGCGCTGCTGGCCCGCGGCTTCAAGCACGGCACCGCTCCCGGCGCCCTGGTCGTCGGCTGGAACAGCTACCACACCGCGGTGACACTGCCCGACGGCACTCCGGTCTCAAGTGGTGAGTCCGGCGGCGTGAAGATCGGCGGCGGGGGCGCCTACCAGAAGCAGTTCACCCGCCACATGTACCTGCCGATGCCCACCGAGGCCCCCGCCGACCAGATGCCGCCGATGGAAGCTCCCATCGAGTTCGCCGCCTTGGTGGAGCCGGCTCCGGCCCCTGAGGCCGAGCCGATGGCCGTCGAGCTCGTGGCGGCACCGATGGAGGCCCCGCCCTTCGAGCCCCCGTTCGAAGCCCCGATCGACGCACCGCCCGCCGAGGCCCCGCCCATCGACGCGGCCCCGCTGGACGCCCCGCCCGCCGAGCCGGGTCCCGAGCCCGCCGATCGCGAAGCGCCGGCGCCGGCCTAACCCGACGGCACCTCGTTGCCACGGCGACGGGCCAGCAGCCACGCCAGCCCCTGCCCTTCGCCGGCGGCGATCACCTCGAGGCCGGGAAAAGCCGCGCACAGCTCACCGGGAGCGGCCCGGAACCGCCCCGCGGAACCGCCGACCTGACTGAGCGCGCTCAGGGCCAGCAGCCCCCCGGGAGCCAGTCGGCCCATCATCGGCTCGTCAAGCCGTCGGTCGCGGAACCGGGCGCTGTAGATGACGTCGGCCGGTGGCCCACCCGGCAGCCCGTCATCGAGGTCGACGACGTCGAATCGGCACCGGCCACCGACACCGCTGCGCTCTGCGAGCGCGCGGGCCTGCGTGATGGCAACCGCGGAGATGTCGAAGCCGTGGACCCGCAGTCCCCGCCGGGCCAGCCAGATCGCCCCGGCCCCCTGGCCGCAGGCGACGTCGATCGCGTGACCCGCGGCTGGAAACGCATCGCGGTGTGCCGCGAACACCGCGTCCACCCCGATCGCGTCGGTGGTCGGAATGCCCCGGTCGGCGTACGTACGGTCCCAACGGGTGCGGTCGCCCTCACTCATCGTGTTGCGCCACCGTCACCTGCTGGACGGTACCTGCCCGTGCATACTGCCGTGGTGAGACTACGCCCGTCGACGATGCTGTTGCTGTTCACGTTGGGCGCTGCCGCGGGCCTGATCGGTGACCACTCCCACGTGATCACCGGAGCCACCGAATACCTGCCGGCGGCGCACGTGTTGCCGTTCGTGTGGAGCAGCCCGATCAACTTTCCCATCATGGTCGGCGCCGCCACCGTGATTCTGGCGGAGCTGCGGCTGCATCTCCCCTCCGTTCGTACCGGGGTCACGGTCCGTCAAGGCGTTGCCGGCGTCGCCGCCGTCCTGGGCAGTTACGTGGTCACCGCGCTGCTGCACACCGGGCCGGCGGTTCCGGTCACGATGTTGATCTGTGCGTTCGCCGCGATCACCTATTGCGCACTGGGCGATCGCGCGGCGATTGTCGGCGCGGTGCTGGTCGCCGTCGTCGGCCCGGCCGTCGAGATCGCGGTCGCCGCCACCGGACAGTTCCGTTACGCAGCCGATTCCGACGCACTGTTCGGGGTGGCCCCGTGGCTGGTTCCGCTCTACTTCACGTTCGGGATCGTTGCGGCGCTGCTCGGCGAGATCGTCACCGCCCCAGCACGGTCGACAACCTAGGTCGATCGGGTATCGACATGGCACCGGTCACGCTCGGCGGTTACGCGGCCAAACGGTGCGCCCGGGTGACTCACAACAGGTTCGCTCCGGGAACACCGCCGCCGGCCCCGGCCCCACCGGAACTGGTGGCGTTGCGCGAGGCCGGGATCGCGTTCGAGGCCGGCATCTTCGACGAGCTCCGCAGCGCCTACGGCGACCCGGAACAACTGCTGATCCTCGATCCCGCTGCCGGCATGCGCGAGCGGCAACGGCGCACGGTCGAGGCGATGGACGCCGGTGTCGCGGTACTCGCCGGTGGGTGGCTGCCGAATATCGGTGGCCGATCCGGCCAACCCGATGTGCTGATTCGGGTCGGGGCCGGCTACCTGCCGGTCGACATCAAGGGCCACCGCACCCAGGCCGTCTCCAAACGAGGGCAGACCGAGGTGTCCGCGCTGTCGGCACCGGATCAGGTGTTGGCCCGCCCCGGATACAGCAATCACGGACCGAGTTGGCGCGACGATGCCATGCAACTGGCGCACTACACCCGGATGCTGCACGAGCTGGGATTTCACCCCGGCACGCACCGCGGCGGGATCATCGGCACCTCGGACCTGACCGAGATCATCGGCGAGGAACACGGCATCACCTGGTACGACCTCGACACCGAGACCATCACCACCTATTCCGACGGCGATCCGTCGCACCGCACGAAGCGCACCATTCTGGAGTATTACGACCACGAGTTCGCCTTCCGGCTCGAAGTCGCCCAAGCCGCAGCATCCGGGCGGGAACTGGTGCGGCCCTATCGAATCGACGCCTGCAACACGTGCGACTGGTTCGACTACTGCATGACGACGGTCCGCGCGGACGACGCATCGTTCGCCATCGAGGCCGGCCATCTCAATGTCCGGGAGTGGCAGTACCTGTATCAGCAGTGCGGCGACGGCGCAGAGTTGAGCGTCGCGCAGCTGGCCGAGGTCGACGCCGACACTCACGTCGAGGCATTTCGCATCCAGTCGGTCGGCACCCAGAAGCCGCAAGACCGGCTGGCCAAAGCCATCAGTCGCGCCCGGATGACTGCTGCCGGAGTGGATTTCGAGCAGCGCGGGCCGGACCGGCCGATGGTTCCCTGCGCCGATATCGAGGTCGACTTCGATATCGAGTGGGACGGCGACCGGCGGGTCTATCAGTGGGGTCTGCGTATCCGCGACGGCCAGGACGACACCACCGCGCGCTATGACCCGGTGGTGTCCTTCGATCCGCTCGACGACGTCGGCGAAGCCGCGCTTGCCTCCGAATTCAGCTCCCGTATAAGGGGATTACGCGGTCGGGCGGAACGGGAGGGCAAGACCCTTCAGGTCTTCCACTGGCACCACCCCGAGACTTCGTTCACGGCCAAGTTCGCCGATGTCGTCGAAGCCCTCGACGGACTCACCTACGACCTGCGGAAGTGGTTCGACGCCACGTATTTCGCCCGGACCGGGTCGTCCATCAAACTTGTCGCCGGGTACTTCGACTTCCATTGGGAGGTCGACGAACCGGGAGGCCTGGCATCGCAGACCGTGATCGAGAGCGCCCGGGGCCAGGGACCGGACGCCGAGACCGCGCGCCAATGGTGCCTCAGATACAACGAGTGCGACGTGGCAGCCCAGGCCGCGATCCGCGACGGGCTGCGGCTTAAGCAGTGAGTCGGCTCAGCCCTGCCGCTGCACCGAGGGACAGATGTTCGAGTGCGCCGCGTCGACGACGTTTCCGGCGGTCGGTTTGGCGATCTGCAGATAGGCCGTGACCTGCTCGACGATCAGGCTGGTCGGATACTTCGGGAACTCCAGGCAGGCGGTCCGGCCGGCGGCCAGCCGTCGCGCTTCGCTGCCGGGAGGGAACATCCCGCGGATGGAGTTGAGGTAGGCCATCTCGGCCGGGCTGGGGTAGGTCGACTTCTGGTCGTTGCACAGCAGGATGTCCGGGCTGTTGCCGCAGTAGTCGGGATCCCGCGGATTCAGCGGGTCGGCGTGCGCAGATGACGCGGCACCGATGAGCCCGGCCAGCACACTCGCGGCCAGGGTCGCGGCCAGGGCGGTTGATTTCACATCCAGCGCCTTTCTCTTTTTCGCCGCTGACGCTAGCAGCTGTCCGGCCTGTGCCGCGGGTCTTACCGGCGTCCGATCCGAACCGGTCATCCGGCACCGCCGGTGTCCGCCGTAGCATCGCCGGTATGAATTGGGTCGCTCGGTCCGCCTCGTCTGTGGTCGCCGCCGTCGTCGCGGCCGGCACCCTGGTGGGCGCTGCCCCGGCGCACGCCGACGATGCCGGCTTCATGAAGTACCTCAATTCCCACGGCTACACCGCCCGCTACGCGGGTGACGAACCCATTTTGGAGCCCAGCGTGCGGGCGCTCGGGCACATGATCTGTGAGAACCTGCGCGTCGGCCGGAGCGTGGAAGCCCAGCAGCCGAATTATCCGGCGTGGCCGCAGTTCTCCTTGATCGCCGAGGCCGCCCGACAGGAAATCTGCCCCGGCGCCTAAAGGCGTTTCGCCGCTAAGATTGCGGCATGCGCCACGCGATCCACGTGCCCCTGTTCGGCACGCTGGCTGACCCGCGTGCGATCGCCGACATAGCCTGCGCCGCCGAGCAGAACGGCTGGGACGGGTTGTTCGTCTGGGATCATGTGCTGAGTCCGGTTGCCGGTGAATGGGATATCGCCGATCCGTGGATCACCCTGGCCGCGGCGGCCACGTCGACCGAACGGATCAGGCTGGGCCCGATGGTGACCCCGCTGCCCCGGCGCCGGGTGATCAACCTGGCGCGCGAGACGGTCACGTTGGATCGGCTCAGCGGTGGCCGGCTGATTCTGGGCCTGGGCACCGGCCGTGATGTCTGGCGCGAGTATTCGGCCTTCGGCGATGACGGCGACCCGCGCCGGCTTGCGCAGGTACTCGACGAGGGCGCCGCCGCGCTGACCGCGTTGTGGTCCGGAGATACGGTCACTCACCGTGGCGCGGTCGTCGTGGACGGCATCCACATCACCCCCGGCCCGGTTCAACGACCGCGGATACCCGTGTGGTTCGGCACCAACCGCACCGCCGGCACCCCGATCGAGCGCGCCGCCCGCTACGACGGGATCTTTCCGTTGGGGATGGACACCGCGGGGATCGCGCGTATCGCCGACACCGTCCGGGCGGTCCGGGGCGATCTGGACGGATTCGACATCGCGGTGGCCATGCGTGCCGACACCGATCTCGATCGCCTGCGGGCGGCGGGTGCCACCTGGGCGGTGGCGGAATTCTGGCCGGGCGACTCCCCCGAGAAGGTCTTGCAGGTCATCGAGCAGGGCGCACCGCACCACACCAACAGCTGAGGAGACCGGCGTGCAGATCCATCGCGGCAACATCGTGTTCACCCCGACGCCGCAGGACTTCGTCACGCTGGCGAACGGCTACGTCGTAGTCGGCGACAACGGTGTCGTCGTCGAATGTCTTCCAGAACTAGCGGACCGGTATGCCGGCAAACCGGTCACCGATCATGGCGACCGGTTGCTGCTGCCCGGTTTCACCGATGCGCACGTCCACGCCTGCCAACTGCCGATCACCGGACTGCAGGGCAGCACGGAGTTGATCGACTGGCTGCACACACTGACCTTTCCCCAGGAGGCTGCGCTGCGCGACCCGGAGTACGCCGACTCGGTCTACCGCCAGTTCGTCGAATCCCTGCTGCGCAACGGCATCACGAGCTCGATCGTGATGGGCAGCATGCACGCCGAGAGCACCGGGGTGCTGGTGGACAAACTCATCGCGGCGGGCTTGAGAGCGTGTGTGGCCAAGGTTTCCCGGGACCAGAACACGCCCGAGGATTGTCGGGAGGACACCGCCCAGGAGCTCGCCGATTCCCGGCTGTTCCTCAAGCAGACCCTGGGTAAGTCTCCGTTGATCACTCCGGCGATCGCACCCAGCGTCAGCATGGTCTGTTCCCGCGAACTGATGGCCGGCCTGGCGCAGCAGGCGGCCGAGTTCGACATTCCCTGCCACATGCACCTGGCGGAGAATCGCACCGAGGTCGAGGTGACCCTGCAGATCTATCCGGACTGCATGGACTTCGTCGACACCTACCAGCACGCCGGCCTGATGAAGGCATCGAACACCGTTGTAGCCCACGCGATTCACCTGAATGACCGCGAGAAGCAGGTGATCCGCGACACCGGCATCCTGGTCGCGCACTGTCCGCACTCGAATCTGAACCTGCTCAGCGGGGTGATGCCGCTGGCCGAGTATCACGATATGGGCATCCGGGTCGGTCTCGGCAGTGACATCTCGGCCGGCCATGCGCTCAACATGTTCCAGAACATCATCGGCGCAATCCAATCCGGGGCGATGTGCTACCTCACCGACCGGACTTCGCGGCCGGTGCTGGCCCCCGAGGCCTTCTATTGTGCGACCAAGGGCGGCGGTAGTTTCTTCGGCAAGGTCGGCAGCTTCGAGCCCGGTTACGCGTTCGACGCGCTCGTCGCCGACGACTCGATGTGGATGCACTACAGGCGCATGACGTTGTCGCAACGCATCGAGAAGCTCATCTACTGCGGCGACGACCGCAACATCGAGCATGTCTACGTCAGCGGCCGGCAGTTGCGGTGACGGTGCTCGAGATGAATGGGGCGAAGCGATGACCAACCCGGAACGGCTCGGACAAGATCTGCTGTTCGATCCCCTGACCACCAAGGGCACCGCGTTCACCCATGACGAGCGGCGGCGGCTCGGAATGTTGGGGCTGCTGCCGTGGGCGGTCAAGACCATCGCCGAACAGGCCGCGCATTCCTACATCGAATTCTCCACCCGCCGTGACGATCTGGACAAGCACATCTACCTGCGAGCACTGCAGGACCGCAATGAGACCTTGTTCTACCATCTGCTGAGCGAACACATCGAGGAGATGCTGCCGATCGTCTACACGCCCACGGTCGGTGAGGCATGCCGGAAGTTCAGCCAGATCTATCGGCGACCGCGGGGGCTGTACGTGTCGTACCCGGATCGGGATCGGCTGCGGGAGGTCCTCGGTAACCGGAGCGAACAGCAGGTGGACGTCATCGTCGTCACCGACGGGCAACGCATCCTGGGCCTGGGCGACCAGGGCATCGGCGGCATGGGCATCCCGATCGGAAAACTGTCGCTGTACACCCTTATCGGCGGCATCGCCCCGGCCCGCACCCTGCCGATCATCCTCGACGTCGGCACCGACAACGCCGCGCTGCTCGACGACCCGCAATACCTCGGCTGGCGCCACCGCCGGATCGCCGACGACGACTACTACGCCTTCGTCGACGATTTCGTCGCCGTGTTGCGCGCGGAACTGCCCGATGTGCTGCTGCAGTGGGAGGACTTCGCCACCGTGCATGCCCTGCCACTGCTGGAGCGCTACCGCGATCGACTGCTGACGTTCAACGACGATATTCAGGGCACAGCGGCCGTCACCCTCGGTGCTCTGCACGGTGCGGTGCGTGTCGCCGACCGTCCGCTGTCGGCCCAACAGGTGGTGATGTTCGGTGCCGGCTCGGCGGGCATCGGTGTGCTGGAGATGGTGCGCCAGGCGATGGTGGCCGAAGGGCTGACCGATGCCGAAGCCGTCGAACGGATCTGGGCGATCGACGCCGACGGACTGTTGACCGATGACCGCGATGATCTGTCGGACAGTCAACGTCGCTTCGCCCAGCCCGCGTCTCGGGTGGCCGGCTGGGACGGCCGAGGACTGGCCGATGTGGTGCACCACATCGATGTCGGAATCCTGCTGGGGCTGTCGACGGCGTCCGGCGCCTTCACCGAGGAGATCATCCGCGAACTGGCGGCCAAGACCGAGCGCCCGATCATCTTCCCGCTGTCCAACCCCACCAGCCACGCGGAGGCACACCCGCGCGAGCTCGACGAGTGGACCGACGGGCGCGCGCTGATCGCCACCGGTTCGCCGTTCGCTCCGATTCGGCGAGGCGAGCGCACCCTTGCCGTCGCGCAGTGCAACAACGTCTATATCTTCCCGGCGATCGGGCTGGCGGTGACCGCCGCCCGCGCCAGCCGAGTCACCGACGCGATGATGCGGGCGGCCGCCACCGCCCTCGGTGACGCCTCCCCCGCGCTGACCGACCCGGATCAGCCGTTGCTGCCGGCGTTCGCCGACCTGCCGGAGATCACCACTCGCATAGCGACCGCGGTGGCGATCCAGGCCGTACGCGATGGGGTCGCGCCGGCGGCCTCCCCGGAGCAACTGGCGGCCGCCGTCCAGCGGACCCGGTGGAGCCCGGAGTATGCGGCTCAACAGCCGATCTAGTCCACCGGTCCAGCAATCTCCGAGGTCAGTTCACTAAGGTGCATCTGGTGAGCAGGGGGAAGATCGCCCGGTATGTCGGTCGCGGCCTCGCCATCGTGGCGTCGCTGACGGTCTCCGCGGCGCTGATCTACGCCCAGAGTTCCAACGACACGGTGCCCAAGCCCACCGAGACCACCAAGGCGGCACCACCTGCTGCACCGCCGCCACCACCCGCCGGCGGAGTGCGCATCGCCGATCCCGCCGAGGTCGCCGCGCTGGCGGCCAACGTGCCCATGCCCAGCGAAGGCCAACAGTTCACGTTCCCGCTGCCCACCGGGGTGACGCCGGAGAGCGGACTGCAGGTCAAGACCATTTGGGCGGCCCGCACCATCGGTGTGCTGTTCCAGGAGATCAAGACCATCTACGGGTATCGCCAGGACCCGCTCAGGTGGCATCCCGAGGGGCTGGCCATCGACGTGATGATCCCGGACTACCACAGCGAGGCCGGCATCCTGTTGGGTGATCAGGTCGCCGGATACGCCCTGGCCAACGCCAAGCGCTGGGGCGTCAACCATGTGATCTGGCGGCAGAAGATCTACCCCGGCGTCGGCGGCGGTAACTGGACCTCGGACTACGGCAATGAAACCGCCAACCACTACGACCACGTGCATATCGCCACCGATGGCGGCGGCTACCCGACCGGGAGAGAGACGTACTTCATCACCTCGATGACGCCGGCCCCGCCGGACTGAGGTGCACAAGACTCGGTGTGTTCGTCACCCGGATTGTCGAACGTGTGTTCTAATGCGTGTCGAGGCGCGCCCGCCTTCCCGCGGGCGACGATGACACAACAAGGAGTTCTCCGCGACCATGACCGCACCCGCTTTCGCCGCCGAAGCCCCGCCCGCCACCGACTACGCCCCCAGCGTGGCACCTGCCGCCCCGGAGGCGAGCGCCCCGGAACCGAAAACCCCGGCCAAGAAGGCGGTCGGCAAGAAGGCCAAGACTTTCGAATTGACCCTCACCGTTGCCGGCACCGCCGACGGCGAGTGGCGCGCCGAGATCAAGCAGGGCAATACGTATCTGGTCCGCGACGTCGCCGTCGCGGCCGCCGCCGTGTCGCGTGCCGCCAAGGAGCTGCACGAGGAGCTGTTCACGCCGATCGAGGCGTTGATGGACGAGGCGCGTTCCCAGCAGGCCGCTCGGGTCGCCGCCCTCGAGGCCGAGCTCGAAGCCGCCCGCAAGGCCCTCGCCAACCTGGACTGAGGCCGGTTCAGTTGACTTTCGGGCAGTAGAACTGGGGGTCATTGCGGTACTGAACCGGCGGCAGGTTGCGCGCCGGGGTCTGCACCAGGGGTGCGTCCACCGGAAGGCGGCCCGAGGCCCGATCCAATGCCGAACGCTTGCGCGGATGCATCAATGCGCGTTTGGGGCCGTACTTGGAGACGAGCGTGATCGCCTGACAGAGATACCCGTGCACCCGTTCCTGGCGCGGCGACCAGGTGTAGCCCATGAGTTCCCGCACCGGCGGGTCATAGAGCGCCACCGTCATGAACGTCAGGAAGCGCTGCATGACCTTGAGGTTCTGCGCCCACAACCAATCCGGAATCCATTCCAATGAAGGGTGTTTGGGCATGGTCGACAGATCCATGACCTCACGGGCCGCCCAGTTGTTCTCAAGTACGTTGCGGCACATGTGATCCCAGTATGTTTCGAACTCTTCCCAGGTCTTGGGTACCGGGCGCATGCTCATGCCGTACATGCGATACCACTGGACGTGCTCGTCGAAGAGTTGCCGCTTGTCGGCCTCGGTCAGCCCGCCGGCGAATTTCTCCGCGGCCAGCAGAGTCGACTTGAAGAACGTCGCGTGTGCCCAGTAGAAGACCTCGGGGTTCAGCGCGCTGTACCGGCGCCCCTGTTCGTCGACGCCCTTGATTCCGATGTGGTAATCGCGGACCTCGGCGCCGGTCTGCGGGGCGCGGTAACCGTCGAACACCACCCCGCCGATCGGGTAGATCGACCGCATCAGGCGCGGGATGCGCTCCATGAAGAAGATCGAGTGCTCTTTCACCGCGGCACCCAGTTGCGGGTGCATGTTCTGCATCGAGCCCGCCCAGGTCCCCTGGAACAGACCCGTCCATTGACCGAAGTACTTCCACGTCAGCGAATCGGGGCCGAGCGGGACCAGAGGTCCGTCATAGCCACCGGCGCTCACCGGACAGCCCGAAGCCATCTCCACGTCGCTGGCCGCCGGGCAGCTATCCGACATTTCTTGAGTCACGAGCGCGCACTCCCAGTCATCGTCGACCACTTCGGACAACATGCGTTGTCAGTATGGCGAGTGTAGGAGCACACGGCACTCTGGTCAACGGCGACGCCGTTCGCCGGCTCAGCGGCCCGCGATCCACACGAAGAACTCGTCCACGGTGAACACCGGTTTGCCGTACTCCTGAGCCTTGCGGGCCTTCCCCGACTGCGTGCCCGCTTCGGCGATGACCAGCACCTCACAACGGGTCTTGGTCACCGAACGCACCGGCGCCAGCCCGGCCGCAGCGGCCAGCCGGTCCATCTCGTCGCGATCCACCACCCGGCCGTGGCCGTCGACCGCGGTCCCGGTGAAACAGATGCGGGCCCCGGGAACCAGAACGGCCTCGATGCTGTGATCCATGTGCGGCGCCTGAGCCAGCTCGGCGCCCAATTCACCGACGCCCAACGCCTCCAACGCATCCCGTAGCCGTGCCAGTACCTCCTCGGGCAGCCGGGTCCGGGCTGCCGCCAGCAGGAGCTGATCCGCTGCGGTCTGGCGAGCCGCGTGCTCCCAGCTTGTCTCTCCCACCGGCGCTACCGCAGGGGCCGCGGCGGCACCCAGCAGGATCGATCCGAGGGAACGGCTGATTCGCAGCAGGGCCGACAGGGCAGGAAGGTGCTCTGCCGTCGGGGTCGCGACGTCATGATCGCGGCTGACCAGGATCCCCGACAGTGCGTCCGTCTCGTCGGGGTCATCGAACGGCGAAGAGCCGGCGGCGAGGTCGACCGCGTCGAGGCGCTCGAGCGCGGATCGTGCCCGCTGCAGCGCAGTGTGCCCGGTGACGTCACCACCCCGCAGCTCGATGCCCAGCGGCATGGGAACGACCTGACCCAGTCGCTTGAGTTCGAAGTCGATCAGCCCCAGCGTCTCGTCCACCTTCACGCCCACCGGTGTGCAGCCGGCCAGCATCGGCGCGATCACCGCCCAGGCCTCCCGCAGCGTGGGTGCCAGGAGCACGTCGACCACCCCGATCCGGTAGGCCTGCCGGGCGTCGGCCAGGTCACGCTGCGGATTGATCAGCGTCGACACCGCGGTGCCGTCGTCGAACGCCACCGCCAACTCGACCGGGCGCGGCCGGGACATCCGGCCCTCATCGCCCACGGTGAGCAGACCGATCGCACAGAATCGGCGAGCCCGGTCACCGCTGGCCGAGGCGCGCAGGAACCGGGCGATCCGGCGGTCCACCTTCAGATCCTTCGGCAGCACAGGGCGTTTCAGCACCAGGCCGGCCAACGACGTGCACCGGCTCAGCGCGACGTAGAGCTGACCGGTGGAGAACATCCCGCCGGACAGGTCCACCACCAGCCGCTCGAGGGTCTGGCCCTGGCTCTTGTGAATCGTGATCGCCCAGGCCAGCTTGAACGGCAACTGGGTGAAGGTGCCGACAACCTCCCGGCGCAAGGCTCCGCCCTCGACCACCGGTCGGGTGGCCTCCCAGGTGAACGGGGCGACCTCGGCGATGTCGCCCTCGGGGAACTCGACCTCGACAACCGCGCCGTGACGGTTATAGCCCACGCCCACCACGCGGCCGATCGAACCGTTGACCCAGCGCTCGGCCTGATCGTTGTTGAGCATCATCACCTGGGCGCCGACCTTGAACCGCAACTCGTCTTCCAGCGGCTTGTCGAACAGCGACAGGTCGCCGGATTCGGTGGCCCGGTGCACCATCTCCTCGCCCGGCAACCGTTCGAGCTGCTGGCGGTTGCGCGCCGTGACCAGCCTGTTGGTCGGCGCCAACGTCAACCAGAATTCGTCGTCGGGCGGCACGAAGTCGGCGTCCACCCGCGCATCCAGGTGTTCCTTCGCATGTCCCAGCAATACCCCTTCACGAATCTCGTTGAGAATCGCGGTCATTCGATCATCACCGATCTGACGAAACACCGTCGTCAGCGAGACACTGGGGAATTCTTGGCGGCTGAACACGTTCGCCGAGAAGAAGTACGGGGTGTCGTAGGTCGTCGAAAAATAGTGCTGCTCACCCTCGGTGACCACCGGCGGCAGCTGGTACAGGTCGCCGACCAGCACGACCTGGACGCCGCCGAACGCCGTTCCGGGTTCCGGACCGAATCGCGCCAACGCCGCCGCGATCATGTCGAACACGTCCGCCCGCACCATCGACGCCTCGTCGATGATGAGGGTCTGCAGCTTGCCGATGGTCTTGGTGAAGCGCCCCGGCCGAAAGTCCCCGCCGGTGACATCGGCCAGCGTGGTGGTGGGCCGGAAGCCGAACAGGCGGTGGATGGTGTGGCCGTCGACGTTGAGGGCGGCGATCCCCGTGGGAGCGACGACCACGACGTTGCGGTCGGTGGTGGCCATGAAGTGGCGGATGAGCGTCGACTTGCCCGTGCCGGCCTTACCCGTCAAGAACAGGTTCCGGCCCGCCGCCAACAGCCCCAATGCTTCTCGGAACTCGTCGGTCAACACCACCGTGCTGCGCGCTGCCGTCACGGTCGCACCCTATCGAGAGTCGGGTTACGGCGGGAGGCCAGATCAGCTGCCCCAGCGATGGTTGAGCGGTGGCAGCGTCGTGGCTACTTGCCGACAGCGCGGAACGCCGCCGTGAAGGCATCCGCAAGACTGGTCACGTAATCGCTGGCCAACTGGTCATCATGCTGCCGTTTGATCCAGGACGGATGTTCGGTGAACAACAACTCCGGACCTGCCGGGTCGCTTGCCATCAGGTCGAGGGGCTGACACGGGTGTTCCAGTTTCTGTGCCTTCCGGCCGCCGTACAAGCCCTCCAAGGCCTTTCGGGCGTCCTGGCCGAGCCCGATGACCAACCTGGGCTGGACGATCGTCAGCTCAAGGTTCAGATAGGGGCTGCAGTTGCTGACCCAGGTCTGCAGTGATTCGCGGTTCTGCGGTGGGTGGCAATGAACGACGTTGGTGATAAAGACATCCCGCTTGTCTATACCGGCCCGCTCAAAGCTGTCGTCCAGCAGATGCCCGGAGCCCCCGGTGAACGGAATCTGCGACTCCATGCACAGCTTGCCGCACAAGCTCTGACCGACCAGGGCCACCGGCGAGTCCACCGCCCCGTAGCCGGGTGCGGATTCCGTCTCGCCGGCGATGTTCAAACCCGGGCAGAGCCGGCACGCCTTGATCGCCGCTGCCAGAGCAGCCATATGCCTACGCCGGTCGTCAACACTGGGTGCGTCCATACTCGGGAGCTTATGGTCGGGGTCTGGCATATCAAGCGAATTCGAGCCACATCAAGGCGATTTGACCTGGTGTGACCGTCAGTTCCCGACCGGGACGAATCCGCTGCCCGGCCCGTCGCCTGCGTTGACGTCGGCCAGTATCGCGCTGAACGGAGTCAGCTGCGTGATGGTCCCCACGTACCCATATTTGGTGGCCGGCAGGGCGTAGCCCCCGTAGGCCATGCCGACCAGTAGGCCGTCGGCGGTTACCGGGGCGCCGAACTCACCCTCCTGAATCGGCCCGGCCATGGACATCCGCGGCCCCGGACCCACGATTGTGATCGCGTTGCAGTACTGACCGCTGACCGGACCGAATTTGCATGTCGGCCGGCGCCACTCCGGGTCGGGGCCAATGCCGTTGATCGCAAAGCCGGCATAGTCGGACACCGCTATGATGTCGGGCACATTGAACTTCATCACCGCGTACTGCAACTCGCTATTGGCAGCCACGACGGTGCCGACCGTGGCGTTCGATCCCGCAATCGCGACGGTGGCACCGGGCCCGCCGCACTTCGCCGCCGTGAAACCGACGACGTCACCAGCCCGGTCGCGGCCGATCGTGGTCAGGGTGCAGTGGTTGACGCCGTCGACGACGATTGCGGTTCCACCGCCCATGATCACCATCGCCGCCGCGGGAGGGGCAGCGGGCAACCCGGCCCCGAAGAGGAATGCGAGCGCCACGGTCAATCGCCAACGAATGCTCTGCAAGGCGTTGTCCCTTCGTTCAACTGGTATCGCCACGGCCCTGATCAGTCCATCGGGAGCTATGGCCGGTTTCGCAATCCGGATTATCGTCGCCGCGGACAGCAGCCAGCGAGACGGGCTGCAATGTGAATTTCGCGAGCCGAGATCCTCTAATACAGTTCCCCCATGACTTCCCCCGGCCTGCGGGTCACCCCAACCAGCCTGCGTGAGTTGGCGCAGCGCTGCGGGGCACTCGCAGATGGGGTCACACCGGCCCTGCCCGCGGTGAGCGTGTCGGCCTGGCAGACCAGCGGTGCCGCGGTCAGCAGCGTCAACGCCAGCGGGAGCAAGGCCGCGGCGGCGATGCACGGGCGGATGGCGGCGAGCTCGAACAAGCTCACCACGGCCGCCTGTGAGTACGAGGCGATGGACAATGACGGCGCCGCCGCTCTGGCCGCAGTCCCCCAGAGTGGAGCCGGCATCACCCCCAGTGCCGTGCGCGGCTCGGGGGCCGACGGCGGCGCTGCCGGCGGATTCGGGATACCCAGGTAACCCGCGATGACCTTCCCGACGCTGACGCAGATTGAGGACGCGAACTGGGACTACCTCAACAGCAACGCCACCGCCTGGACCTCCGTAGCCAACACTTGGGAGTCCGCGTTCACCGAAATCCGCGACGCCTCCGGGAGCCCCGGCGACACCGCGTGGACCGGCGCGGGCGCCGAAGCCTTCCAACACCGCGCCGCCGCCGATGTGGTGAAAGTCCACGGCCCAGCCGACATGCTGCGCAACGCCGCCGGGATCGCCACCCGCGGAGCCGAGGCGCAGGTGGGCAACAAAGGGCTGGTGCTGTCCGCCGTCGACGCCGCCGAACGCGAAGACTTCCGGGTCGGCGACGACTACTCCGTCACCGACACCCACACCTACTACAGCTCCGCCGCGGAGCAAGAGGCACGCGAGCAAGCCGCCGAAGGCCACGCCAGCTTCATCAAATCCCGCGCCGCCAACCTGGTAAACAACGAAGCAAGCATCGCCCGCCAGCTCACCACCGCCACCGCAGGACTGCGGGACTTCGGCTTCGGTGACGAGGCAGGCGACGGAGGCGCGGGAGGAAACGGGCAGCCCCACGTGGTGCTGATGAGCAACGAGAAACGTCCTCAACTCCTTCCGGGTCCGCCCTTGTCGGACAGTCGGCAGGCCGCGGTGGATTATGCCGAGCAGTGGGCTGACGGATTCAACCCTGACTACGACTCCCTCGGCGGAGGCGATTTGGACTGCACGAACTTTGTGTCGCAGGTGATGCGAGCAGGTGGGTTCAGCGACGTCGGCAACGGTATCGACGACTGGCATCGCGGCGACAGTGACGACTGGTACTACCAGAATGGCGGCGCCGTATTCCCGGGCAACAGAGCGTCCACGACTTGGACACTGGCGAAAGAGAACCACAACTTTGTTACCCAGAACTCTGGCCGGGGTGAAATCGTTGGGGTCGTGCCGACTCCAAGCCGAGAAGGACTCGATCCACTAGCACCGTCACGAGCGGGTCTGGTCCCGGGAGATCTGATCTACTACAAGGACGCCGACGGACAGATCAACCACGCTTCCGTCTACCTAGGGCAGGCCACGATCGATGGGGTTCCCACGGATGTGATCAACCAGCATTCGGGCGGAATCAAGACGCACGACGATTGGATGCCTGACTCGGCGGAGTACACACGTGCCCCTGCTCAGGTCGAGTTCGTTCATCTCAAGTACCCAGGAGATTGAGACCGTGGCGATTTCGTTCAGCGCACATCGTCGAACATTGACAATTTCGGCGGCGGTAATCGCTGTCGCCGCCGCTGGCGTTTCGGCGTGGTTTTGCCTATCCGCATCGGGCCTCAATGCCGGGTCGATGGGCGACTATGGCCCTCAAAAGCAACGGGATTGGGCAGAGCGTTTGGTAACCGGGTTGAACTCCCATGATGTGAACCAGGTTCCAGTCCTCCGCTCTAACGGAAAACTAGGGGGCGCGCAAAGAGAGACGGTCGAAGCCGCGATGCCGGCGCCTGGCTGCTCATACGAACTGCTGTCGGTGGACGACCGCGGCGAGCAGGGGCGCCGACTGGTCCCTGGACTGCCTACCGAGAACTCGACCTACAGGTTCGACATCACCGTCGATGAGCACTGCTCAGCGACGACGCGGACTCGCATGCTGGGCGTCGTGGCCATCGCTGAAATGAGTTTCTGGGACCCCTATTATTTCGTGGTCTAAACGCTGAAACATGTGATGATCAAGTGCCGCGATCGGGCAAAGAGGCCACCGCTGCTTCGCGTACGGCTAGATGTACGCACCCGTCGGCGCTGTCGCCCGGTAGCGTCCGCTGCCGACCTCTGCCAGCAGCGTGGCGGTCGAGATATCGTCGCCGTCCACAGCGGAAAGTACCGCCCGCCGCACGATCTCGCGTAGATCACTGCCGCTCGTCATTTCGGGCAGCCGGGCCACCACAGCGGCGGTATCGACGACGGCCCCAGCCGGTAGGCCAGCGAGCAGCGCGGAGAGGATTCGGCCTGCCGCTGGGCGATCGGGGTAGTTCACCTCGATGATCGAGTCGAATCGGCCGGTGCGGATCGCGGCGGCATCAAGCGTCTGCGCATCGTTGGTCGACGCCAAAGTCAGGATGCGGGCATCGGGGTTGATGTCCATTGCCATGAGCAGCTCAGCGAGGCCACCGGAGCCGCCCGTGCGGCGGTCCTGGCACCACAAGTCCACATCTTCGAGAACCATCAACACCGGGCCGCCCAAGCGCTGCGCCTCTTCAACAACCGCGGTCAACAGTTCGGCGCCGGCCCGAGCCTCCACGTAAATGACCGTGAAGACGCCCACGAGCTCGTTGGCGATCACCACCGAAACCGCTGATTTTCCGGTGCCGGGCGGACCGACCAGAAGGACACCACGCCGGGCACCGAGACCGTGACGGTTCAAAAGCTCGTGCCGATCCCGCACAGCGATGATCCCAAGATCGATCTCATGCCACACCGATTCGTCGACTACCACCGTCTCGCGGGTGAGCGAGGCAGGCAGGTCAATCACCTGCAGTCGCAGGCCGTGGTCCAAGGACGCCCGGCACACCATCCCGCGATACGGGTGGAGCACGTTGCCCCGCGCCATCAGCCGGTCCAGCACCGCGCGGGCACCGGCCTGGTGGTCACGAGCAACGAAAGCCGTGACTTCGGGGGAATTGAGTGCGCTGGTGCGAGTGCAAATCCTTACTACGCAAGGTATTTCGGACAGCAGCGTTCCAGCAGGGAACGCCGCCTGGAGGTGCTGCGGGTGGTGGTATGCGCGGTTGCCGATCTCGACCTGCGTCCAGGCTGGCGCGTCGGTGTACTCCCCGGGCCCGATCTCCACCACATCAGCGTGCTCCTCGATCAGCTCCGCGAGGGCGAGAGCGACGGTCACGCGAGTCACCCCATTGAGGTCACGATCTTCGTCGATCACGGCACCGTAACTCGGCAGGCCAAGGCACCGGGTGGTGAAGCGCTCGGCGTTCTCACTTTTCGGCGGCCTATCGGCGACGCCGACGAGCAACTCACCGAGCGCGCGCAGCGCCACGTCCGCGGGACTCGGCAGTTCGTCCAGCCAGCCGGCCACGTCGGTGATCGGCTGGCGTGGGGTGGTCGGTGATTCGTTGATTGCAGTCATCATTTCGGGGGTCGTCGGGGTGAAGGCAAGTCCTCCAGAATCGCACTCGGCCGCAGCCAGCGCAACGGGTTTGGTGTGAGGGTAGGACCCGCCACTGACACTCGTGGTGTTCAGAGCCCCAGCGCCACCGTCGGTCGTCGCCGCGCTTGTACCATCGCCGGATGCAGCTCGCGGTCCTCGGTCCGACTCGGATGTCGCACGACGAGGGACAGATCGACCTGGGGACCCGCCGCCAACGGGCCGTGATCGCCGCGCTCGCCCTGGCGCAGGGGCGGCCCGTTTCCGCCGACTGGATCATCGACCGGGTCTGGGGTGACGCCGTTCCGGCGTCGGCCACCAGCACCCTGCACAGCTACGTCGCCAAGCTGCGTCGGGTCCTCGAACCCGACCGTAAGCCCCGCGAGCCGGCGACCATCCTGGTCAGCGACGACTTCGGCTACTCACTTCGCATCCCAGCGACCGATCGCGATGACGAGATGCTCCAGCTCGTGGTCGCCGAGGCCCGCACCGCACTGGGCGACATCGACGCGCACCGTCCGGCGGTGGCCGGCGACGCGGCCGAGAAGGTGCGGGAAGCCGCCGTGCGACTCGATACGGTCCTAGAGTCGTGGCGGGGTGAGCCCTACCCCGAGCTCGGCGACGATCCGAAGGCTGCCGCCGAACGGGTACGTCTCGAGGACCTGCGGACCGCGGCACGGGAGCTGCGGATCGTGGCCGGGTTGGCGATCGGCCAGCACGAACCGATGCTCGACGCGCTTGGCGCGCTGTGCGCGGAGAACACGCTGCACGAACGATGGTGGGCGCTGCGGGCCCTTGCCCTCTACCGGTGTGGTCGACTGCATGACGCGCTCGCCGTCCTGCAGACGCTGCGTGCCGAACTCGCCGACGAGCTGGGCCTCGACCCCAGCGAAACCATCCGCTCGCTGCAGGGCGCGATCCTCCGCCAGGACCCGACGCTCGCGTGGCCGCCGCGACCGGAGGAGTCCCCGCGGCCGACGCCCGCGCCCCGTCGGGTATCGCTTGCCCGGCCGCGCTGGCCCCTCGTCGGGCGTGACCAGGAGCTGTGTCGTCTCGTCGGCGATGCCACCGCGGCCCACGCCGGCGAGCCTGGTCTCACGCTGATCACGGGCGAGGCGGGAGCGGGCAAGTCGCGGCTGCTCGCCGCGTTCGCCGGCGAGGTTGCGGCGCAAGGCTTTCGGATCGGCGTGGGGCGTTGCTCCGGCGCCGACCTGCCTCCGCTGTGGCCGCTGGCCGAGGCGCTCGCCGGCGCCGCAGGCCGGCCGACCACCGACGTCCACGAGGAACTGTCCAGCTGCGCGGACCCGGAGTTGCGAGAGCGGTTGCTCCAGGCGATCAGCGGTCCGGATCCGATCGCGCTGCTCCTCGAGGACCTGCACTGGGCCGACCCCGCGATGCTGCGCGCGCTCGCCGACCTGGCGGGACGCCTCACCGGCCAGCGCTTCCTCGGGATCGGGACCGCCCGGCCCGCCGCGGGCGAGGAGCGTGAACGCTCCCTACGCGCGATCGCCCGGGGCAGGCGCATCGAGCTCGGGCCGCTCCCCCTCGACGGTGTCCTGCCCCTGGCGCAGGCGATCGGCGGGCCGGCCCTCGACGACGACGGTGCCCGCGAGATCTGGGAGCGCACCAGCGGGAACGCCCTCTACCTGGTGGAGCTGCTGCAGACCGCGGGCACACCGTCGGGCGGGTTGGCGGACGTGGTCCTGGACCGGCTGGACGGACTGCCGGACACCACCGTCGGCGCGCTGCGCTCCGCGAGCGCCCTGGGGACCGCGTTCGCGACGGCCGAGCTCGCGGCCCTGCTGGGCGGCGCACCCGGGCCGGTGATGTCGGCACTGGAGCCCGCCCGGCGCAGCGGCATCGTGCTCGAGGCCGACGGCGGCTTCCGCTTCGCCCACGACATCGTGCGCGAGGTGATCTACCTGTCCCAGCCGAGCGGTACCCGGGCCGAGCTGCACCGAGAAGCCGTGCAGGTGATCGCGCGGGGCGATCTGGCCCGGGCTGACGTGCGAGCGGCGCTGCAGTACCACGGTCGACGGGCCGCGGCCGTCGACCCCGGTGCCTGGCGCGTCCTCGTCGAAGTGGCCGAGTACGCACGCGCGGCATCGCACTACGACGAGGAGGCGGGTCACCTGTCCGCCGCCCTCGAGCTACAGGGCGATGACCCGTCGGCGTCGACGCAACAGCACTACGAGTTGCTGATGCTGGCCGCCGACGCGCACCGCTGGTCGGGCGATTGGGAGGGCGTGTCCACGCGTGTGGACGCCGCGGCACTGCTGGTGCCGAGGATCGCCGACGCCGGCGATCGCGCGGCCGCCGCCGAACTCACCGCCCGCACGCTCTCGGCCAACCTCGACGGCGCGCTCTGGCAGGTGCGGCAGTACGGCGAGGTGCACGCGCCCGTCGTGGACACCCTGACCAGGGTGCTGCCCGCCATCCCGGCGCATCGCTCGACGGTGCGCAGCCGCGCCCTGCTGACACTCGCGATGGAACTGTTCTACTCAGGAGACGTCGACCGGATCGACGCGCTCGTCGACGAGGCGCTGACCATCGCGCAGGCGATCACCGATCCGCGGGTCCGGGTATCGGTGCAGCTCGGAGCATACGTTGCACGGTCCCGCCCCGACGCCGTCACCGACCGGGCCGAGTACCTCGAACACGCCCGACGGGACGTGGAACTGCTCGGCGATCCGAAGCTGGAGATGATGGTCGCCACCCTGGCCACCAGCCTGGCCAATGAGCTGGGCGACGCGGCGACCGTGTGGTCCGGCCTGCGCGCGCTCACCAGCCGCCTGCGCTCGGCGGGACTGCGCACCGCCGAAGTCGTACTGCACAGTGTCGCCGCACCCTGGTACGCGATGTCCGGCGACGACGAGGCCGCCGCCGCCTCCCTGCAGCGCCTGCAGGAGCTGGCCGAGGAGGTGCGCACGCCGAATGTCGTGCAGGCGGCGCAGAGCGGGTACGCCGTGGTCTGCATTCACGCCGGCCAGGCCCGGGCGCTGCTCCCTGTTCTGGGATCTCTCAACGAAGGCAGCCTGATGCCCTCGACATCGACCACCGCTCTAACTCTGCTGCGCGCCGGCGAAGCGGACCAGGCGGCTGCGCTCGTGGCGTCCCGCCCCCTCGACACCGAGCTGCACACCTATCTCGGATCCGCGTTCGCGGCGATGAATGCCGAGATCGCATTGGAGCTCGGCCGTCCCGACCTCGCCGAGGGCCCCTTCGGCTACCTCCTCGACCGCTCGGGCCGGATGGCGAGCGCGGGCACGGCGTCGGCCCTCGGTCCCGTCGACGGCTTCCTCGCCTGCGGGGCCGCCGCGCTCGGCGACCTGCACGCCGCCCGACGGTACGCCGACGCCGCCGTCGAGCAGGCCCGACATTGGCGCCTGCCCCGCATCGAAACGCACCTGACGACCCTCCGGCACCGGCACGGGTTCTAAGGCCGGTGCCGGAGGACGACGACACCGTCAGAACTGGTCGGCCGCGACCGGCACGCCAGACGGAACCGCGGCGAAGGCTGCGTCGTCCATCTTCCGGAAAGCACGACGGCCCAACTTAAGCATGGCGCGCAGCGGCAGGGGCGCCTCCGCCAGGAGTTCCGCCTTGAACCGCGACGGCAGGTCTTTTTCCAGCCACGGAAGCATCGCGAGCATCTCGCGGGCGCTCATGCCTCCCCGTAACTCGGTGCGCTCGAGGTGGTCCCACTCCTCACGGGTGATCCGCGCCTGCAGGATCACGTTCGCGTCGCGCTCCTCGTGGGAGAGGTGCGCGCTGAGACATCCGAGGGCCTCGTCGAAGATCGCGACCAGGGACGGGCGATCCATCCCGTCCTTGCCGGTGGCCATGGCGGCCAGGGCCTCGCGGCCGCGGACCAGGATCGGATCGATCTGATCGTGCTCCTCGTCCATCGCATCGAGGATGGCCCGGGCGCTGGTGTCACCGTCGGCCTCGGCGCGCTCGCGCAGGATCGGCCAGATCACCACATCCTCTTTGCGGTGGTGGTCGTGGAGGATCGTCGAGAGCAGGTCCCAGCGGGCGAGCAGGGCCCGCCAGGTGGCGCCGTCGGTCGCCGGGGTGCGCCGCGCGGCCATGCAGAAGTGCGTCAGGTCGCGCCGGAACCCGAAGTGCATCGCGTACATCATGCGCAGGTCGGCGGGTCCCACGGGCGCAGCGGCCTGGCCCGGGAGCAGTGCGGTCATCGGTGAATTCCTTTCAGCTCGACGCCCTTCTGGGCGTGCGATACCGAAACGATGACAAGTCCGACTTGTACGGCACTGGTGGCCGACTTGAGCCCGGGCCGGTCGCGCTACCGGTGACTTTTGTGGCGACCGTGGGCGCATTGCGCCGGCAGGCCAACCCGCGCCTGACGGCGACTCAGTGAAGAGTGGTGGGCCGCAGATCCGTTGGTTGCGGGCTCCCCAACTCCTCGAGGCTGGCCAGGGCGATCCGCGTGCTCATCTCGTGATCGGAGAGGGGCCGCATGTGGTCCCATCCCTCGATCACCAGCGTCGGACTCTCGTCTTGGCCGCTGAACTCCTCAAGGAAGGAACGCAGGGATTCACTGGTCGTGTGATCGACGAGGGGCACGCGCGAGCTCAAGTGCAGGTGCACCACCTGGGTGTCCTGCGGAAGCTGCCTGAGCTCCCGAATTACGTGGAACAGGTTGAAACACACCAGGGATCCATCCAGGTACAGGTGGTAGACGCCGTCATCGAATTCCCGCCGCGACACCGGATTGCGGAAGAGACTGAGGAAGCGCCCGCCAAGACTCGGCTTGGCCGAATCCGCGCCGTTGCGCAACGTGTGCCACAGGCCCACCAACCACAGATTCAGTACCAATTCCGCGATGACGCCGGCGATGATGCCGATGAGCAGATCCGTCGTCACCGTCACGAACACGGTGGTCGCGAAGACGACGAACTGCTCCGTGCCGACCCGTGCGACATTGAGCCAAATCGCGGGCTTGCACAGTTTGTAGCCGATGAACACCAGGACGGCGGCCAGCACCGCGAACGGGACCATGTTGATCAGGTCGGTTAAGAGCAGCACGAAGATCAGCAGGAAGCAGGCGTTGTAGAAGTTGGCCCACTGGGTCCGGCCGCCGCCCAGAATGTTGGCCGTGCTCTTGACCATGCCGGGGATGATGGTCAAGCCACCGAGCGTGCTGGAGGCGACGTTGGACGCGCCCATGGCCAGCAGGGTCCGATCCGGGTCGGAGCGGCGGCGAAAGGGATCGATTTTGTCCACGGCCGCGATCGTCGCCAGGGACTCGGTCCCGTCGATCAAGACCAGGGTGATCACCAGATAGACCAGCGGCAGCCATAGTTGGGGATGAGCGAACACCGTTCCGAAGTCGGGCAGGACAACCCCGTCCATTAGCGAACCGGGGACGTTGATCAGGTACTGCTCGTCCAGCTTCAGAATGAATACGCTGGCGAGCGTGCCGGCGAAGAACACCCAGACCGGAGGCGGCATGACCTTCAGCAGCCGCCCGGAAATCGCCGTCAGCACGAAAAGCCCTGCCAGGCAACCGATCCCCAGGACGAAGACCTGAGGGTTGATCGACCCGACACGGCGGGGCACCTCACCCAGGATCGACCAGAAGTCGCGGCCCTCGAACGGCACACCCATAAACAGCGGGATCTGTTTGGTGATGATCATCAGGCCGATCGCGCACAGCATGCCCTGGATGGCCGCGGACGGGAAGATGGCGCTCAGGCGGGCGACCTTCAACCTGGCAAGGACCACCTGCACGACGCCCGCCAGGGCGATGGCGACCAGAACCAGGGGGTATCCCACCGCAAGCAACTCGGATTCCGAGGCGCCGTCGCCCAGGTGAGCCTGCCCCAGCATGATCATGCCGGCGAACAGGGCCGGCGCCAGTCCCGCCGCCGGGCCGCTGATGGTCACATACGAGCCGCCCAAAAACGGCAGGACGAAACCGGCGATGATCGCCGACACAATCCCGCAGATCGGCGGCGCGCCCGAGGTGATCGCGATTCCCATCGAGAACGGCAACGAGATCATGGCCACCGCGAAACCCGACCGGATGTCGTAGCGCCAGTGTTTGAGACCGGCCAGGCCGTTCAGCGGCTTCTCGGTCGGAACGGTCAGGTTCTGTTGCATGGTTCAGCTCTCCAGGCAGCGACTTACAACGGTTGGGATGAAGCACTGCCGGAATTCGTGCAGCGTGAATCCAACTCAATGACGGGGGGGACGGAAATATGGGGGGCGGGTCAGACAATCGCATGATAGTCGTCACAGAAAAATGCGCCACTCGAACCGCGTCACCATCAAATCCGCGCTGCCAGCGCGAACCCGGAACGGCCGGGCCGACACGACGATCGACCCCAACCCGGACCGCGACGGCACCAGCATGATGACCATCGCGATACCACGGTGGCCCAGGCCGAATACCTGAGTTGACATGCGCGCTTCCGGCCTGTCGAGACTCGGCTGTCCCCGGGGTAGCGGGCCGTCGGCGCCGTTGAGGCGCGCTCGAATCAGACCTGGACGTATGACGTAATCAGAATTGTCATTTTCCCAACAAATTGGCAGCTATATTCCCAGCAGGTTGGCAGTTCTGGTTCATCTGTGTCCCCGGAACTACCAACCCACCGGCGCCCCAAAAGCCCCAAAGAAAAAACCGCAGACCCTAAAACGGGCCCACGGTTATTCCGACGTATCGCGACATAAAAGTGTCGGGCTGACAGGATTTGAACCTGCGACCACTTGACCCCCAGTCAAGTGCGCTACCAAACTGCGCCACAGCCCGCCACTGCCGCAACATCTCCGGCAGCAGGTCGAAAGCCTACCGTAAGCCGCCGGGCGTTCCGAACCCGCGTGAGGGCAGCAGCGAGCCCAACCGGGACCGCGTAGGCTCGCCACGCGAGATCGCCTCCGCAGCGCCCACTACCCCCAGGAACCGCTACTCATGCAGATCCCGTTCGTCGAATCCCTGCTTGGCATGGTCGATCGCCGCCCGGACCCGATGGTTATCACCAGCCCCCTCGTGGATGACGCCGAAGTCGTCGATGTCGTCGACACCGGTGACACCATGCTGCTGCTGCAGAAGATGGAGAACCGGCTGGTCCGGCACTCCCTGCGCAAGCCCGGGGTGCTCAGCGCCGAGCAACTGCGCCGGCTTCGGTATCTGTTGAACTTCGCCCGTCTCGACGACTTCGAGCCGGGCGCGGCCGGCCCCGGCGGCACCCGGGGACGCGGCGATGTCTCCGTCGGCGCCGAACTGGCAGCCTGGCGGGCCAAAGTGGCCGATGTGCTGCACGGCCCGCTGCGCGCCGAACGCGACCCGGCGATCGCGCTCATCGCCGCCCGCGACGCGCTGGGCGTGCTCAGCGCCGAGCAGGACGAGCAGCGCCGGCTGCTGACCGAACGGCACGGCAACGACTTCTCGCAGGCCGAACTCGACAACGAGGTCGGCCACAAGAAGCTGGTCACCGTCCTCGGCGGCGGAGGTGGCGCGGGCTTCGTCTACGTCGGCGGCATGCAGGCGCTGCTGGAGGCCGGGCCGGTGCCCGACTACCTGATCGGCTCGTCTTTCGGGTCGATCCTGGGTTCGGTGGTCGGCCGGACACGGCCGGTCCCCATCGACGACTACGTCGCGTGGGCCAAGACGGTGTCGTTCCGCGCCATCCTGGGTCCCGAACGCCTCGTGCGCCGCCACGGCCTGACCGGTGTGTTCTCGCTGAACTTCGACAAGTTCGCCGACGCCATGTTCCGTCGCGAGGACGGCGAGCCGATGCGTATGTCGGATCTGGCCATTCCGTTCGACGCGGTGGTGGCCGGGGTGCGCCGGCAACCCTTCGCGGCCCTGCCGTCGCGCTACCGCAACCAGAGCCTGGCGGCCCTGCAATTGCGTTCCATCCCCTATCTGCCGATCGGCATCGGCCCCCAGGTGGCAACCCGGCTGTGGCAGACGGCCGCGTTCATCGACCCGCGGGTGGTCACCCCGCTCATCATCGGTGGTGACAATCCGGACCGCGACGTCAACGTCGTCGACGCGGCGTCTTTCTCCTCCGCGATCCCCGGGGTGCTGCACCACGAGACCAAGGATCCGAACATGGCGCCGCTGTTCGACGCGATGCTGGCCGACAACGACGTTGCCGCCCTGGTGGACGGCGGCGCCGCCAGCAATGTTCCGGTCGAACTGGCCTGGAAGCGCGTACGCGATGGCCGGCTGGGCACCCGCAACGCCTGCTATCTCGCCTTCGACTGCTTCCACCCGCAGTGGGACCCCAAGCACCTGTGGCTGGTGCCGATCACCCAGGCGATCCAATTGCAGATGGTGCGCAACGCCCCCTACGCGGATCATCTGGTCCGGTTCTCCCCGACCCTGTCTCCGGTGAACCTGGCCCCGTCGGCCGCCACCATCGACCGGGCCTGCGAATGGGGCCGCAAGAGTGTCCAGCCCGCGATTCCGGTGGTTTCGGCACTGCTGGAACCGGTTTGGTGGGAAGGCAAGAAACCCGCGGTGGTGGCCCCGAAAGCCGCCGTGCCCGCTCAGCCCGAGCACCCGCACGCCGCGTCGATGAGTTCGGTGATGGCCGCGTCTCAGGCGCCGCGAACCCGGTGGGACCGCCTGCTTCGGCGGAACCTGGCCTGAGCGATCAGATCGTCAGCAGCCGGTAGAGCCCGATCAGGCCGACCACGATGATCACCGCCCGCAACACATTCGGCGATAGTCGGCGCCCGTAGTGGCCGCCCAGGTAACCGCCGATCAGTGAGCCCACCGCAATCAACCCGACTGCGGGCCAACTGATCCGGTCGAACGCCGTCAGGATGTAGGCGCCTGCCGCCACGACGTTGACGATCAACACCAGTAGGTTCTTCGCCGCGTTCATCCGCTGCATCGACTCGGGCAGCAGCACGCCCATGACGCCGATCAGCAGAATTCCTTGGGCCGCAGCGAAATAACCGCCGTACACGCCGACGGCGAACGTGCCGAGCGCCAACACCATCATGCGGCCGTCGCTGAGCTGATCAATCGAGCGGCCCTCGGCCGCCGCGCGGCGCTGCGCCAGCGACTGAATCTTCGGGCCGATCACCACCAGCGCAAGGGCACCGACCAACAGCGCCGGGACGATTCGGTTGAACACGCTCTCGGGCAGGTGCAGCAGAAGGTACGCCCCGAGCACCGCACCGAGCAGCGAACCCGGGATCTGCCAGCGCAGCCTGTCCCACTGGCCGCCCAGTTCGCGACGGTATGCCCAGGTGCTGGATATGCCGCCGGCCACCAGCCCGACGGAGTTGGAGATGGTCGCGGTCAGCGGCGGGAATCCCAGCGTCACCAACGTCGGAAACGTGATCAGCGTGCCCGAGCCGACCAGCGCGTTGATCGCCCCGGCCCCCACCCCGGCCAGGATGATCAACACCATCTGCGAGACCGGCACCTGCAGCACCCTACGCTGGTCGTGCGAAAGACTTAGGACAGCCGGGCGGAGAGGTGACGCGATGATTCGCACTACGGGAAAGCTGGCCGCCGGAGCCGCCTGCGGCGTTCTGTTCGTCCTCGGTACCGCCCCGGCAGCCCAGGCCAACCAGGAGGCGCCCGCGGGCCGGTACACCTTCAGCGCCCAGCACGGGCCCTCGCAGCGGACCGCGACCTGGACGTTCACCCCGTGCGGCCCGACCTGCGTCAGCGTCGATGGGGAACGCTGGCTGCAGAACGGGGAATTTCATCTCGCCGGCGACCGCTGGGAGTACAAAGGCCAGGGCACCATGGACTGCCCGGTGACTCATGCCCCGCTGCCGGTGTCGAAAACAGCCAGCTTCGATGCGGTGACCCTGGCCGGCCAGTGGACCACCGTCACCCTCGAGCAGTGCGGTCGAGGGCCGGCCGGCGGGGTGGTCGGGCAATGGGATTTCCAGCTGACCAAGATCGGCTGACCTGCCGGGTGCTCAGCGCTTGGCTCCCCGCTTCTCCCGCACCCGCACGTTGATCCGGATCGGGCTGCCCTCGAATCCGAAGGTCTCCCGCAGCCGTCGTTCCAGGAACCTGCGGTATCCCGCCTCCAGGAATCCCGAGGTGAACAGCACGAACGTCGGCGGACGCGACGTGGCCTGGGTGGCGAACAGGATTCGCGGCGCGCGCCCGCCCCGGGCGGGCGGCGGAGTCGCGGCGACGACCTCTTTGAGCCAGGTGTTGAGCTGCCCGGTCGAGATCCGCATGTCCCACGACTCCAGTGCGGTCTCCAACGCGGGCACCAATTTCTGCACGGCGCGACCGGTTTTGGCGGAGATGTTCACCCGCGGCGCCCACGCCAGCCGGGCCATGTCCCGGTCGATCTCCTTGTCGAGCAGGTAGCGCCGATCCTCATCGATCAGGTCCCACTTGTTGTAGGCCAGCACCACGGCCCGGCCCGCCTCGACCACCATCGAGATCACCCGCTGATCCTGCTCGGTCAGCGGCAGCGACGAATCCACCAGGACGATCACCACTTCGGCGGCGTCGATCGCACCGTGGGTGCGCACCGAGGCGTAGAACTCGTGTCCGCTGGCCTGTCCGACCTTGCGGCGCAGCCCGGCGGTGTCGACGAAACGCCAGATCTTGCCGTCCATCTCGATCAGCGAGTCGACCGGGTCGACAGTGGTTCCGGCGACGTCGTGCACCACCGAGCGCTCGTCGCCGGCCAGCCGGTTGAGCAGGGAGCTCTTGCCGACGTTGGGTTTGCCCACCAATGCCACCCGCCGCGGGCCGCCTCCGCCGCCGGCGGTCTCGGCGACCTCTGGCAGCTTGGTGATCACTTCGTCGAGCAGATCGGCCACGCCGCGGCCGTGCAGCGCACTGACCGCGAACGGTTCGCCCAGTCCCAGCGACCACAGTGCCGCCGCGTCGGCTTCGGCCCGTTCACTGTCAACCTTGTTGGCAGCCAAGAACACCGGCTTGCCGGACCGGCGCAGAATCCGCGCGGCGGCCTCGTCGCCGGCGGTGGCGCCGACCACCGCGTCCACCACCAGGATCACCGCATCGGCGGTGCGCATCGCCACCGCGGCCTGCTCGGCCACCAACTGCTGCAGTCCCTTGGCGTCGGGTTCCCAGCCGCCGGTGTCCTGTACGACGAAGCGGCGGCCGGTCCACAGCGCGTCGTAGGACACCCGGTCGCGGGTCACCCCGGGCAGGTCCTGCACCACAGCCTCGCGGCGGCCCAGGATCCGGTTGACCAGAGTCGACTTGCCGACGTTCGGGCGGCCCACGACGGCCACCACCGGCGGCGGGCCGGACTCCTCGGCGAGCTCATCGAAGCCGCCTTCTTCGCCGATCTCCCAGTCGTTTTCGTCGACCCAGGTGCCGTCAGTCATCGAATCGCCCCGCAACGTTGCTCGACCAGCTCTCGCAGGTGGTCGACCACCTGCTCCTGGTTCATCTGTCCGGTGTCCACGATCACCGCGTCGTCGGCGGGTCGCAGCGGCGACATCGCCCGAGTGGAGTCCAGGTCGTCGCGCCGCAGCACGTCGGCCAGCACCCCGGCGTAGTCGTCGACCAGACCCGACGCGATGTTCTGGTCGTTGCGCCGCTGCGCGCGCGTCTCGGGCGAGGCGGTGAGGAAGATCTTCACGTCGGCGCCGGGCAGCACCACTGTGCCGATGTCGCGGCCTTCGGCCACCACCCCGCCGGCCTGCGTCGCCAGTTCGCGTTGCAGGGCGACCAACCGGGTGCGCACCGCGGGAATCGCGGACACGCCCGACACCGCCCGGGTCACCTCGTCGCTGCGGATCTCACGCGAAACGTCTTCTCCACCAAGGTAAGCACGATCACCTTCGGGCAGCGAATCCACTGCGACGTCGACGCCCTCGGCAACCCGCGCGACGGCATCGGCGTCATCGAGTGCGACACCGGAACGCAGCGCCGCCAGCGTGATGACGCGATACATCGCACCGGTGTCCAGATAGCGCGACCCCAGCGCCTTCGCCAATCCGCGCGACACCGAGGACTTTCCGGTACCGGCCGGCCCGTCGATGGCGACGACGACCCCGCTGTCCGCACCCAGCGCTTCCCGGTTCGTCTCGCTCACAGCCCGACCGCCTTGTACAGTTCGCCGATCTCCTTGCGGCTCAACGCCCGAATGCTGCCGGGCCGCTGGTCCCCCAGGACCACCGCGCCGATATCGGTGCGTACCAACTCCTGAACCGGGAACCCGACCGCTGCCAGCATCCGGCGCACGATCCGCTTGCGGCCCTCATGCAGGGTCACCCGCACCAGGGTCTTGCCCGGCACGGCGTCGACCACCGCGAAGTCGTCGACCTTCGCCGGTCCGTCGTCGAGCTCGACGCCTTCGCGCAGCTTCTTGCCCAGACCACGCGGAACCGTACCGAGCACAGTGGCCACATACGTCTTGGGAACCTGATATGACGGATGCATCAGCCGGTGCGCGAGCTCGCCGTCGTTGGTCAGCAGCATCAGGCCTTCGGTGTCGGCGTCGAGGCGCCCCACGTGAAACAGCTTGGCATCGCCGCGAACCCGGTGCTCCACGTAGTCGCCGATGCACGGCCTGCCGCGGTCATCGGACATCGTCGAATGCACACCGCGCGGCTTGTTCAGCGCCAGATACACCCGGGTGTCATCGACGGTCACCCGGGCCCCGTCGACCCGGATCACCGCCTCGCCCGGATCCACCCGGGTACCCAGCTCGGTGACGATCTGACCGTCCACCTCGACCCGGCCGTCGAGGATCATCTTCTCCGCGACACGACGCGACGCGACACCGGCCTGCGACAGAACCTTCTGCAGGCGCACACCATCTTCATCCGGCCAGGCCATCAGTCGTGATCCACATCGAACGTCAGCGGCTGATCGCCTGCCGGCGCACCACCGCCGAGTTTCATGAAACGCGGTTCGCTGTCCAAGGATTCACTCAAATCGTCGATCACGTCCACATCCGGCAACAGCGGTGCGATATCGGGCAGGTCGGTCAGCGACGACAGACCCAGCCGCTCCAGGAACAACTCGGTGGTGGCGAACGTCACGGCACCGGTGTCGGGGTCTGCGCCGGCCTCGGTGATCAGCCCGCGGGCCAGCAGGGTGCGCATCACCGCATCCACGTTGACCCCGCGCACCGCACTGACCCGAGCACGCGTCACGGGCTGGCGATAGGCCACCACGGCCAACGTCTCCAGTGCGGCGCGGGTCAGTTTGGAGCGGGCACCGTCGAGCAACAGCCGCTCCACATACGGGGCGAACCGGGCACGGGTGTAGAGCCGCCAGCCACCGCCGGCCTCCCGCAGATCGATGCCGCTGTCGCGTTCGGCGAACTCGTCGGCCATCGTCCGCAGTTTGGCGGTGATCCGGTACACCGGCTGGTCGGTGGCCGCCGCCAGCGCCTCGACGGGTACCGGGGTATCCACCACCAGCAGCAGCGCCTCGAGTACCGCTCCGAGCTCGGACTCCTCGAGTTCGGGGGCAACGGCGACGTCGATCCCCAGATTGGAGCCGGACATCCCGGAACCCTCGAGCTCGGCATCCCCCTCGAACTCCGAAGACTCCGCGAATGCCGCAGTCTCCGCCGGCCCCGCCATCTCGGCTTCGGGCATGTGGTCAGTCATCAATTCGTCTCGCACTACTCGGCCGATTCTGCTTTCACCAGGTCTACTAGCTCTCCCGCGGCCGGACTCTCACCGGTCCACGACACCTGGAGCACACCAAGTGGTTCTGACTGGTCAAATGCTACCGCCCGGGCTCGATACAGTTCGAGCAGCGCCAGGAAGCGGCCGACGATCTCGATCGGGACCTTACAGTCGGCGACCAGGTCGGAGAACGACGCCCACTGGCCGCGGCCCCGGGCCTCCAGCAGTTTGAGCAGCACGCCGGCCTGCTCGGGCACCGACACCATCACCCGATGCAGATGCCCGGTGCCCACGATCGGGACCGGTCGCGGCGTGAACGCGGCCGCCGCGATCTGGGCGAACGTGTCGGCGTCGACGCCCAGCATCACCTCGGGCAGCAGATTGACGAAGCTGTCCTCCAGCGACACCGCCCGCGGGTAGCTGCGCAGCGCGGCGGCCTCCAGTTCGGCGAACATCAGCGCCACGTGCTTGAACGCCCGGTATTGCAGCAGCCGCGCGAACAGCAGGTCACGAACCTCCAACAGCGCCAGGTCTTCCTCGTCGTCGACCTGACCGGCCGGCAACAGCCGGGCCGCTTTGAGGTCGAGCAGCGTGGCGGCGATGACCAGAAACGCCGTGGTCTCCTCGAGCTCCAGCTGCGCGCCGACATCGCGGGTGTAGGCGATGAAGTCATCGGTGACCTGATGCAACGCCACCTCTGTGACGTCCAGACGGTGGGCGAAGATCAGCTGCAGCAACAGGTCGAACGGACCCTCGAAGTTGGTCAGTCGAACCTGGAAGCCCGGCGGTTCAGCGAGGCTCGACGGAGGAGAGGTGAGGCTGGGACCGCCGTTTGAGCCTTGAGAGTCCTGGTGGGTGCCGGAAGCTTCGGTCTCGATGTCGGTATTCACGCGCCGAATCGGTCAATGACTTCGCGGGCGAGCGCGCGGTAGGCCTGCGCACCGCCGGACTTCGGAGCCCAGGTGGTGATGGGCTCCCCGGCCACGGTGGTTTCGGGGAAGCGGACGGTCCGGGTGATCACGGTGTCGAACACCAGGTCGCCGAAGCGCTCCACCACCCGCGCCATCACCTCGCGGGCGTTGACGGTGCGCGGGTCGTAACGAGTCAGCAGGATGCCGCTGATCTCCAGCTTCGGGTTGAGCCGGTCACGGACCTTCTCGACGGTGTCGGTCAGCAGCGCCAGGCCCCGCAGCGAGAAGTACTCGCATTCGGTCGGGATCACCACCCCGTCGGCGCAGGCCAGCCCGTTGACGGTGAGCAGGCCCAACGACGGCTGGCAGTCCACCAGCAGATAGTCGTAGCTGTCGAGCACCGGCCGCAGCGCCCGCGTCAGTGCGTGCTCACGCCCGACCTCGTTGACCAGCTGGATCTCGGCCGCCGAGAGGTCGATGTTGGACGGCACCAGGTCCAGGTTCTCCACCCGGGTCTGCATCAGCACGCTCTCGATCGACACCCGCGGCTCCACCAGCAGGTTGTGCACGGTGTGCGCCAGCTCGTAGTGCGGCACGCCCAGGCCCGCCGACAGCGCGCCCTGCGGGTCCAGGTCCACCAGCAGCACCTTGCGGCCGTATTCGGCCAGCGCGGCGCCCAGGTTGATGGTGGAGGTGGTCTTGCCGACACCGCCCTTCTGGTTGCACATCGCGATGACCTTGGCCGGACCGTGCGTCGTGCGGGGCTGGGGTTCGGGAATGTCGCGCGGCGGACGCCCGGTCAGGCCGACGGCGAGGTTGTCGTCGTCGCTCATGGCCGAGGCGGCGCTGTGGTGGCGGACATCCGCAGAAGTCTAACGGGTGACCGCCGTCCACACGGGCTACATGAGCAGTCCCCGGGCACGTCATTCGCCATAGGATCGCCGTATGAGCCTCAAACGACGCCTTCCGTTCCTGCGATGGTCGGTCCTGCGGATGGCCACCGGCGCCCGGAACATCACCACGACGGGCCAGATCGGTGACGGCCGCGAAGCAGCGGCCGTCGACTATGTGCTGGCGAACGCGCGCGCCGGTGACATCGATGACGTGTTGGCCCGCATCGACGAGTTCGCCTACGAGAAATCGCTGCTGATCAACATCGGCGACGAGAAGGGCGCCCTGCTCGACACCGCGGTGCAACGGGCCCAACCTGCCCTGGCGCTGGAACTGGGCACCTACTGCGGTTACAGCGCCCTGCGCATCGCGCGCGCCGCACCGGCGGCCCGGATCTACTCGATCGAGTTGGCCGAGGCCAACGCGGCCAACGCCCGACGGATCTGGGCGCACGCCGGGGTGGCCGACCGGGTCACCTGCGTGGTGGGCACCGTCGGTGACGGCGGGCGCACCCTGGACGTGCTGGCCGCGCAGCACGGGTTCGGCGCCGGCGCGCTGGACTTCCTGTTCATCGACCACGACAAGGACGCGTACCTGCCCGACCTGCAGGCCATCCTCGACCGGGGCTGGCTGCGGGCGGGAGCGATCGCGGTCGCCGACAACGTCAAGGTGCCCGGCGCGCCGCGCTACCGCGAATACATGCGAGCCCAGCAGGGGGCGCGGTGGGACACCATCGAGCACCGCACCCACGTGGAGTACCAGAGTTTGGTGACAGATCTGGTGCTGGAGTCGGAGTTTCTCGGGTAGCGGCTTACCGGCCTCCGGCAGCCGTTTCAGGCATGGGTCGACTCCTCGGTCACGGGAACGACGGGCACTGCTGGTTTACGGCGTTCGGCGGTCGCGACGCGGGACAAGATGTCCGGCCGCAGCAGCCGGCTCGGCGGATCGACCAGATGCATGACGCGGAAGAACGCCTCGGCGACCACCCCGTCGGATTCCGCTGCGGCAAGCAACCGTCGGGTGTACCGGTTCGCCAGCCTGGTCTGGATCGAGCGCCGGCCCTGGACCTGAGGCAGTGCGAGGTCGGCACCCGAGGCCATCTGCCACGCTGCGCTCAGCGGTTTGGCGGACGCCTTGAAGAACCGGCGGGCTAAGTCGTCACTGCCGCGAGATAGGCAGGCACGCAAGGTGATCGCCTCCAGCGCTGCTATCGACATGCCCTGCCCGTACACCGGGTTGAAACTGCACATGGAATCGCCGCACACCAGCAGACCGGCCGGGAACCTCAGCATCCGGTCGTAGCGCCGTCGCACACTGGCCGGGTAGCGGTAACGCGACACCTCGGTGAGCGGCTCGGCGGCTTGCAGCGCGGCCATCATCGGCGGCGGGGCGAACTCAGCGGCGAAACCGATCATCCCGGCACGGTCGGTGGGCGGCTCGTTGCCTGCCAGCCCGGCCAGCGTCAGAATCCAGGTCTGGTGCTCGCACGCGAACAATGCCCCACCGGTCGGCCGGTCCGGGACCGCACCAACCAGTATCAGTTTCTCGGCGAGCGTGCCGGCCGGGATCCGCAGCAACTGGCTGGCATAGGCCACCTCTACCGTGATGCGTTCCTCCGCCGGGCGGGCATAGCCGAGAGCCTCCAGAAAGGCCGGTGTGCGGCCGCCGCGGCCCATCGCGTCGACCACCAGGTCAGCGCGCAGCTCCTGATCACAGCGCGTACCGCGATCTGCCACCCGCACGCCGTCGACCCGGTCCTTCTTGGCGGCAAGCAGTTCCACCACATCGTGGCCGTCCAGCAGCGAGATATTGCCGAGCGAACGCACGCGCTGGCGGACGTGGGCTTCCAGAAACGGCCGGCTGGCCAGGTAGCCGCTGATCGGTTTGCCGAAGGGCCCCGCCAGGTTCAGATCGTGTCCGCCCAGCCGCATCAAGACCCGGGACAGATCGCAGTCGTCGAGCAGATGCCCGCCGGCAGCGACCATCTCGTCGAGCATGCCGGGGAACAGCGTGTTCAACGCGCATGAGCCGCCGGCCAACAGTCCGTGCACATGCCGCCCCTGCGGGACACCACGCCGCTGTGCGGGCATGTCGGGCAACACGTCTCGTTCGACCACGACCACGCTGTCGTAGAAGTCGGCGAGCACCCGGGCGGCCACCAGCCCCGCCATGCTGGCGCCCAATACGACCGCACGTTCCCCCAGCAGTGCCATCACGAATCCTCCACGACAGGACCCGGCGTCGGTCGCCGGGCTCTGCCCAGCATCTCGCCGACCAGATCGGGCTGCCTAGAGTAGGCGGCTACCCGAAAATTCGGCTACCGGGCGCGGGGGTGGGCGCCGGCCCACACCTCGCGCAGTGCGTTGACCGTGACCAGGGTGTAGATCTGCGTGGTGGTCACCGAGGCGTGCCCGAGCAACTCCTGCACCACCCGCACGTCGGCGCCGCCCTCGAGCAGATGTGTGGCGAACGAATGTCGCAGCGTGTGCGGCGACACCTTCGCGGTGATCCCGGCCCGCTCGGCGGCATCCTGCAGCACCTGCCAGGCGCTCTGCCGCGACAACCGTCCCCCGCGCGCGTTCAGGAACACTCCGGGCGTGCCGCGGCCGCGGCCCGCCAGGCCAGGGCGGCCCCGCACCAGATAGGCGTCCAGGGCTGCCACCGCGGGCCGGCCCACCGGGACCAGACGCTGCTTGCCGCCCTTGCCTCGCAGCAGCACCGACCGGTCTTGCATATCCACGTCGTCGATGTCCAGGCCGACGGCCTCCGATATCCGGGACCCGGTGGAGTACAACAGCTCCAGCAGTGCCCGATTGCGCAGCGCCAACGGCCCGTCGGAGGCACTGTCGCCGCCGGCGCCGGCCAACAGCGCCGACACCTCGTCGATGGTCAGGCTCTTGGGCAACCGTCGCCCGGGTGTCGGCGGTTTGACGGCTCGCGCCACATCCGCCGCCGCCAGTCCCTCCGCGGCGGCGAATCGATGCAGGCCACGCACCGCGATCAACGCGCGCCCGGCGGAGACCGCCGACAGCGCCGAGACACCGGTGTCCGGATCGCCACGGCGCAGCGCCACCAGAAAGTCGGTGACGTCGCCCTCGCCGACGGCTGCCAGGTCGCCGATCCCGCGGGCCAGCAGGTGCTCGCTGTAGCGGCGCAGATCTCGCCGGTAGGAACTCAGCGTGTTGGCCGCGACGCCGCGTTCGATGCTCAGATGGTCCAAATAACCCTGCAGCTGGCCGTCCAGCGGGCACGCCGGCCGGGCCGCCGCGGTCATGGCCGGCTCTGGGTCTGGCGGGCGGCGAACGCGGACGGTTTGTCGATCCACTCGGCGTCCAGTGCGCGTAGGGTGGCGACGCCCTGGCTGTGCGTTTGACTGTGGATGTAGGCGGCCAGGATCCCCGCCACCGCAATCGCATTGACGATCTCGCCGCTGAACACCATCCGGGCAGCCTCGGCGATCGGATACCAGGCCAGCGTGAGGTCCGCTTCCTCGTCGTGGGCCTCTGGGCGGCCCACCTCGGTCAGTCCGGTGGCCAGATACACCCGCACCGACTCGTCGGAAAAGCCCGGTGTGGAGTCCAGATCGATCAGCACCTGCCAGCTGCTCGCGGTCAGCCCGGCCTCCTCGACCAGTTCCCGGCCCGCGGTCACATGCGGCGGCTCACCGTGCACATCGAGCAGCCCCGCAGGCAGTTCCCACAGCCGCCGCCCGAGCGGATGGCGGTACTGGTAGATCAGCGGGATGTTGGCGTCCGGGCCCACCGAGTCCATGGCCACCACCGCTACCGCACCGAAATGCTCCACCACGTCGCGGGTCGCCGTCCTGCCTTTCGGCATGAGCACCTCGTCGCGGCGCAGCGCGAAGATCTTGCCGCTGTGCAACAGCTGCGACGAAGTGGTCTCGAAGGCGTGTTCAGCCACGGGTGACGTGTTCCGGCAGGGCTTCGCTATGTGGATTGGTCAACGGCTGGACGCTGCCGCCGTGCCCCTTGGCTCCGTTCTGGGTGTCGTCGCTGTCAGCACTGTGGGGTTCGTGAGCGTGCTCGGGGATCTCGACCGGCAGCCGCTCGGCGGCCTTGTAATCGATTGCCGCACCGACGAATGCGGCGAACAGCGGATGCGCCCGGGTGGGTCGGCTCTTGAGCTCCGGGTGGGCCTGGGTGCCCACCAGGAACGGGTGCACGTCGCGGGGATACTCGACGAACTCCACCAGCTTGCCGTCCGGCGAGGTGCCGGAGAAGCGCAGTCCGCTCTCGGCGATCCGGTCACGGTAGGCGTTGTTGACCTCGAAGCGGTGCCGGTGCCGTTCGGAGACGTCGGTCGACTGGTAGGCCTCGGCAACGATCGAATCCGCTTCCAGCACCGCGGGATAGGCCCCGAGCCGCATGGTTCCGCCGAGGTCGGCGGTCCCGGCCACCGCATCCTGCTGGTCGGCCATGGTCGCGATGACGGGGTCGGGGGTGTCCGGGTCGAACTCCGCGGAGCTGGCCGCGGTGATGCCCGCCTGCCGCGCAGCGTCGATGACGATGCACTGCAGGCCCAGGCACAACCCCAGCACCGGCAGCGCGTGGGTGCGAGCGTAGGCGATGGCCCCGATCTTGCCCTCGATGCCGCGGATGCCGAACCCACCGGGGATCAGCACGCCGTGCATCTGCCCCAGCGCGGCGGCCGCGCCGGCCGGGGTTTCGCACTCGTCGGAGGCGACCCAGTTGATCTCGACCTTGGCGTAGTGGGTGAAACCACCGGCCCGCAGCGCCTCGGTCACCGACAGGTAGGCATCCGACAAGTCGATGTACTTGCCCACCAGCGCAATTCGCACGGTCTCGTGGGGTTCGTGGACTCGGCGAAGCAGTTCGTCCCACTCGGTCCAGTCCACGTCCTTGAAGGGCAGGTTGAGCCGGCGCACCACGTAGGCGTCCAGTTCCTCGCGGTGCAGCACCTTGGGGATGTCGTAGATCGACGGTGCATCCGGAGTGGAGATCACCCCGTCGATGTCGACGTCGCACATCAGCGCGATCTTGTTCTTCAGCGCGTCGGGAACCTCGCGGTCGCAGCGCAGGATCAGCGCATCCGGGGTGATACCGATGCTGCGCAGAGCCGCCACCGAGTGCTGGGTCGGCTTGGTCTTGAGCTCGCCGGACGGGGCCAGGTACGGCACCAGCGACACGTGCAGGAAGAACACGTTGTCCCGGCCGACATCGTGGCGGACCTGACGGGCGGCCTCCAGGAACGGCTGCGACTCGATGTCGCCGACGGTGCCGCCGATCTCGGTGATGACGACGTCGGGACGCCGGCCGTCGGCGTCGGGTTCGGACATCGCCAGGATGCGCCGCTTGATCTCGTCGGTGATGTGCGGGATCACCTGCACGGTGTCGCCGAGGTACTCGCCGCGGCGCTCCTTGGCGATCACGGTCGAATACACCTGTCCGGTAGTGACATTCGCCGACCCGGACAGGTCGCGGTCCAGGAACCGCTCGTAGTGGCCGACGTCGAGGTCGGTCTCGGCGCCATCTTCGGTGACGAATACCTCACCGTGCTGGAACGGATTCATCGTCCCGGGGTCGACGTTGAGATACGGGTCGAGCTTCTGCATCGTGACCTGGAGCCCGCGGGAGATCAACAGCTGGCCCAGGCTGCTTGCAGTCAGACCTTTACCCAATGAGGACGCAACCCCGCCGGTGACGAAGAGATGCTTCGGCTCAGCTTGGGGATGCTTTCGCAATGGTGGCAAAACCAACCTCCGTGACGACGGCGCAGGAATGAGGGCCTGCCGACCCACGGAATCTCACCCTAACATCGACAGCGCATACCGGCCTCAGACACGCCCGGCCAGGCGCGGCTACTGGGCCAGGGTGACCGAGCCGGCGCCCTTGCCGATGCCGTACTGGCCCGGATGCCCGCCGTCGATCAGGGTGCTCACCGCCAGGACCGTGGTGATCCGCCCCGACTCGACATCGACGTCGTCGATGGTGCTGATCGCACCGGCCACCCCGGAATCGGCACGGGCCACCGCCACCGCCGCCGTGCCCGACGCGCACCCGTCCCGGCCGGCCAGCACCGTCGCCGAGCCGTGCGGGGCCAGTGCCGCCGCGAACTGGGCGACGCTCACCCCGTCGCTTCCGGCGTCCTCGGCCAGCGCGCCTCCGGTGATCACCACAGCCGCGTTGGCCGCGCCGATGTGCTGGTCGCGGTAGGTGACGAAACCGGTGTCGCGCAGCGCGGCCAGCACGGTGTCGCGCTGGGGCTCATCGGCCGGTGCGATCGTCGGATTGCGGTTGATCAGCAGCGCGATACCGAGCAGGTCGCCGGCCTGGGCGCCCTGGTCGATGAGGTTGGCGTTCAGTTGGGCGCCGGCCGGAACGATGCCGGACTCCAACACGACGCGCAGCTTCTCCTCGCCGGTGCCGTCGACGAACTGCGGTGTCAGGGCCACCGTTCCGGTGACGACTCCGCCGGCCTGTCCGATGACGCGGATCACCGCGTCGACGTCGTCGTCGGCGGCGTCGGGGGTCAGGAAGATCACCGTGGACTTCCCGCGTAGCGCATCGCGCACCATCCGGGGGGCCATCTGGGCGTCGAAAGCGTTTGCGTGGCCGAGTCGTTCGTCCAGGGCGCTCTGCTGGTCCCGCAGGCCGTCGATCTGCGCACGCAGCTCCTGTTTGTCCGACTGCAGGCCGGCAAGCACCGGTCCGGACAACAGTCCGGAGCCCACTACGACGCCGAGCACCAGTGCCAGCAGCACGGCGGTCAGCGACATCGCGTGGTGACGAGGGGTGATCATTTCGGTGCCCGCCCCGATCCGCTTAGGTCACCCAGTGCCGCAGCCACTGGGTCAGGTGATGCCAGTAGTTGCTGAGCCAGTCGAGGACCACGGCGTCGGTCTGCGACACCCACAGCGCGACGATGACCGCCATCAGCATGGCCAGCACCAGCAGCGCGATCGCGCCGGCGGAGACCCGGTTGCGGTACAGCGTGGCGACCGCGCGGGCGTCCACCAGCTTCTCGCCGACCTTGAGCCGGGTCAGGAACATCGACGGATTGGTCATCTGGCGGGTCCGGTCGAAGAACGTCTCGATGTTGGCGGTGTGCCCGGCCGTCACCAGCAACGCCGCGCCGTGGTGGTCGGCCAGCAGCAGTGCCAGGTCCATCGCGGAGCCGGCGGCCGGGAAGGTCATGGCACCGACGCCCAGATCCTGGATGCGCTCCAGTCCCGGCGCGTGGCCGTCGGCGTCGGCCGGCAGTACCACCTGCGATCCGCACTGCAGCACCTCGGCGCTCATCTGGTCGGGGTCGCCGACGATCAGCTGCGGACGGTACCCGGCCTTGCGCAGCACGTCTGCGCCGGAGCCGATGCCGATCAGCACCGGCTGGTACTCCTTGATGAACGGCTTGAGCCGCTTGAGGTCGTCGGCGGCGTCTTCTTCGTCACCGACGAGCACCACGTGCCGGCGCCGCAGGTCGACATCGATCTCAGGGATGCCGATCCCGTCGATCAGCAGCGGGCTCTCGCTGCGGATGAATTCGATGGTGTTGCCGGCGAAGGACTCCAAGTGGGCCACCAGCCCGCTCTTGGCCTCATGCATCAGGTCGGCGATCTCGACGTCGTTGCGTTCGACCCCGCGCGCCAGCCGGCGGTCCCCGGAGTAGACCGCGCCGTTGTACAGCCGAACCTTGGCACCGTCCCGGATCTTCTTGAACACCGTGGGACCGGCTTCGTCAATCAGGGTGACGCCGTTGGCGACGAGCACCTCGGGTCCCAGGTTGGGGTAACGACCGGAGATCGACGCCGAGGCGTTGATGACACCGGCGATGTCCGCCTCCACCAGCGCGTCGGCGGTGATGCGGTCCAGATCGAGAATGTCGAGGACGACGATGTCGCCGGGGCCGACCCTCCGCAGCAGCCGGTCGATGTCGTGATCGACCCGGGCGGTACCGACAACGCCAGGCCGAGCGGTGTTACGAGACAGCAGCGCAGGCATCTTCATGGGCGCGATTGTGTCCGGGAAACGCGGAGAATGCGGGGAGGCGCGCCGTAACAGCAGCCTCTCTAGTCACAAACAGTCACACCAGTCACACGGCTCAGGACGGTGTCTCGCCGCTGCCCTCCCGCTCTTCCTGGGCCGCACTCAACAGTTCGCGGGCATGCGCTCGACCGCTGTCGGACTCCCCCAGCCCGGCCAGCATCCGGGCCAATTCGGCGACCCGGCCGTCGTCGTCGAGGCGCCGCACGCCGCTGGCACCGTTGCCGCCCGCATCCACGGCCAGGTGGGCATCGGCGTAGGCCGCCACCTGCGGCAGGTGCGTCACCACGATCACCTGATGGGTGCGGGCCAGCCGGGCCAGCCGGCGCCCGATCTGCACCGCCGCCCGGCCGCCCACCCCGGCGTCGACCTCGTCGAACACCATGGTGGTACCCGCCGAATGGCGTGATGACGTGGCCAGCACCACCTCCAGCGCCAGCATCACCCGGGACAGCTCGCCCCCGGAGGCACTCTTGGCCAGCGGCAGTACCGTCATGCCGCGGTGCGGGGCCAGCCCGAACTCGACATCGTCGATACCGTCGCTGCCGGCGTGCACGCTCTGGCCCGACGGCAATCGCAGGGCCGTCGGATCGTCGTCGGCCGCCGGGCTGGTGCTCACCGCGATGCTGAACTCGGCGTCGGCCATGGCCAGCCCGGACAACTCCTTGCTCACCGCCTTCGCCAGCCCGCCGGCCGCCTTCGCGCGCGCAGCACTGAGAGCGGTGGCGGTCGCCACCACCTGCGCGGCAAGCTCGTCGACGCGAACGGCGAGCGCCGCCAGTGCCTCTTCGGAGACGTCGAGCTGGGCCAGCCGGTCGCGGGACTCCGCCGCCCAGGCCAGCACCCCGTCGATGTCGGAGGCGTACTTGCGGGTCAGGGTGCGCAGCTCGGCCTGCCGCGCCAGCTTGGCGTCCAACGCGTCGGCGCCGGTCGGCAGGCCGTCGAGGTAGCCGCCGAGTTCGCGGGCCACATCGCCGACCACCGTGAGCGCCTCGCCGAGCTGCTCGCCCAGCGACTGCAGTGCGGTGTCGTCGGTGGTGGTCAGCGCCGCCTTCGCCTGCCCCAGCCGGTCGGTTGCCGAGGACGCCGCGTCGGCCGCCTCCACCGCGTCCTCGAAGCCACCGGCCAGCGCCGCCCGCGCCCCCGACGCCGCGGCGCGCAGCGCATCGAGTTCGGAGAGCCGCCGGATGTCCATGGTCAGCGCGTCGTCCTCGCCGGGCTGCGGCTCGACGGCGTCGATCTCGCGCAGCGCGAACGTGAGCCGGTCGGCTTCCTGAACCAGCTCACGGGCCCGGTTACGGCGGTCGACGAGCTCCCGGCGCGCGGACTGCCAGGCCTCCCGCGCGGCGCGGTAGCGCTCCAAAGGGCCGCCGACCGCGGCGTACCGATCGAGCGCCCCACGCTGCTCCTCCGGGCGCATCAGCCGCAGCTGGTCATTCTGGCCATGCAGCGTCAGCAGCCCTCCGGTGAAACCGCTCAACGATTTGGCAGGCACACCCCGGCCACCGAGGTAGGCCCGCGACGGTCCATCCCGGCTGACCGAGCGGGCCGCGATCACGCTGCCGTCCTCGTCGCGGTCGGCGCCGGACGCCTCCAGGATCTCGTCGATCTGCGCAGCCGTCGCCGGCGCCAGGTCCGCGGTGCAGAACCGGCCCTCCACCACCGCGCGGGCCGCACCCGATCGCACCCGGTTCGCGTCGGCGCGGGCACCGCCGAGCAGGTGCAGTCCGGTCACAACCATCGTCTTGCCGGTACCGGTCTCGCCGGTCAGCACCGTCAGCCCGCGGTCGAACTCCGCGGTTGCCGCGCTGATCGCACCCAGCGACTCGATGCGGATCTCGGTCAGCACGCGATTACTGCCCGCGCCAGCCGGTGACCGGCAGCCGGAACTTGCGCACCAGCCGGTCGGTGAACGGCGAGCGGCCCAGCCGCGCCCATTTCACCGGGGTGACGCCGCGTTGCACCTCCAGGCGTCCGCCGGCCGGAACCAGCATCTTGCGGCGGCCGTCGCAGAACACCATCGCGTTGTGTCCGTCGCTTACCTCAACCTCGATCGCGATGGTCGAGTCGGGGCTGGTCACCATGGGCCGGGCGAACAGCGCGTGCGCGTTGTTGGGCACCACCAGGATGGCGTCCAGGTCGGGCCAGAGCACCGGCCCACCGGCGGAGAACGCGTACGCGGTGGACCCGGTCGGCGTGGACACCAGAACACCATCGCAGCCGAACGTCGACACCGGCCTGCCGTCCACTTCGACGACAACGCCCAGCACGCCCAGCCGTGGGCCCTTCTCCAGGCTGGCCTCGTTGAGCGCCCAACCGCTGTCGATGACCTCCCCGTTGACGCGTACCACCACGTCGAGGGTCATCCGGTCTTCGACCCGGTAGTCGCGGGCGATGATGTGGTCCAGAACCCGGTCGATGTGGTCGGCTTCGGCCTCGGCCAGGAATCCGATGCGGCCGAGATTGACGCCCAGCACCGGAATGTCGGCGTTGCGGGCCAATTCCGCGGCCCGCAGGAAGGTGCCGTCGCCGCCGAGCACCAGCACCAGTTCGCAGCCCTCGGCGGCCCGGTTGTCGGGGTCCACCAGGTCGATCTCGTCGAGGCCGCGCACGTGATCGGGCGCCTGGTGCAGTGCGCCCTTGTCGACCGCCTCCGAGGTCAGCACCCGTAGCGCGATGCCGTGGTCGTCGAGGACCTTTTCCACCCGGCGGGCGGTGTCGGTGGCCTCTTCACGCCCGGTGTGCACCACCAATAGAACGGTGCGCTGATTCACTGTGGCCCCTCCGCGACGGCATCTTGAACGGCTGCGCGCAATGCGTCGCCGGTCAGTGGTGCGGCGGCGGCGCGCAGATGCAGGAAGTATTCGACGTTGCCGGACGGCCCGGGCAGCGGGCTGGCAGTGACCGCGACGGCGCCCCACCCGAGTTCTGCGGCTCGGTGTGCCACCGACAGCACCGCGTCGGCGCGCAGGCCGGGTTCGGACACCACCCCGCCGGCGCCCACCTGTTGTCGTCCGACCTCGAACTGCGGCTTCACCATCGGAACGATATCGGCGTCGGGTGACGCGCAGCCAGCCAGCGCCGGTAACACCGTGGCCAGGGAGATGAACGACAGATCGGCGACGATGAGATCGGCGAGCCCGCCCGCGGTCTCGGGTGTCAGGCTACGAACATTGGTGCGCTCGATGACGACCACCCGAGGGTCAGTGCGCAGCGACCAGGCCAGCTGCCCGTAGCCGACGTCGACGGTGACCACCCGGGCGGCGCCGCGGTCGAGCAACACCTCGGTGAACCCGCCGGTCGAGGCTCCGGCGTCCAGGCACTGCCGGTCTGCGACGGTGATCTCGAAGGTGTCCAGGGCACCGATCAGCTTGTGCGCCCCGCGAGATACCCAGTTGCGTTCGCCGTCGTCGACAACGGCCAGGGCGGCCGTGATCGCCACTGCGGTGGCAGGTTTGACGGCCGGGATGCCGTCGATGGTGACTTTGCCGGCGCCGATCAACTCCGCGGCCTGCTGACGCGACCGGGCCAGTCCGCGCCGGACCAGCTCGGCGTCAACGCGAGCGCGCCGAGACATGCGTGCACTCAGCCTTTCTCCACCGACTCCAGCGCCCGTACCAACACCTGGTGGGCCTCTTCGAGCCGCTGCGCCAGGGCGTTGAGATCGCTGTGCGCCGGCAACTCGGCCAGCTCCGCCTCCCCGGGCAGCGCGGCCAGGATTGCCGCGATGCGGGCCCGGACCTCGTCAATCTCACTGTTCATGGGTGCCACTCACGCTAGCCGATTCCGTTCAGTCCCATGTGCCCAGCAGCGACCACCGCTGCAGGGCCGCGTCGGCGGTGTCGTCAGCGGAGGCGACCGTGAAGGAGCGCCCGGCCAGATCGGCGTCCCAGACCGCGGCGGCCAACGCGCGCACGACCGACAGGCCGTCATCGTCGTCGGTGTCGGGCTGGGCCGCGGCGACGGTGAAGGTGCCGTCCTCCAACTTCACCTGCCACTGCGGCTGCGGGGTGATGGCCAGCTCGCCGGCTGTGCGCTGCAGCGATCGCAGGTCGTGACCGATGTAGATCGGCCGCTGCTCGGCGACGGCGCCGACGGCGTCGCGGGCCGAGTTGACGCCGGTGAGCACCATCAGGCTGGGCAGCGCCGCGGCGTTGGCGGCGGCGATGTCGGTGTCGAGCCGGTCACCGACGACTAGCGGGGCGTAGAACTCGCCGCGGGTCAGCGCCGAGGTGAACAACGCCGGACCCGGCTTGCCGGCCACCTGGGGTTCGGCGTCGGTGGCGGCGCGCAGGGCGGCCACCATCGATCCGTTGCCGGGCAGCAGCCCGCGCTCCGAGGGCAGGGTCCTGTCGAGGTTGGTCGTCAGCCAAGCCGCGCCTGCGCGGATCGCCAGGGCTGCCTCGGCCAGATCGGCCCAGCCCGTCTCGGTGGACAAGCCCTGGACCACCGCTGCCGGCTCGTCGGACGCCAGCCGTACCGGTTCCAGACCGACCGAGGCGATTTCGGCGGCCAGTGATTCGGTGCCGACCACCAGCACCCGTGATCCCGCGGGCAGCTGCTCGGCCAGCAGCTGGGCTGCCAGTTGGGCGCTGGTGGCGACATCGGCGGCTGTGGTGGTGAAGCCCAGCTCGGTCAGGTGCGCGGCGACCTCCGCGGCGCTGCGCGAGGAATTGTTGGTGATGAACAGCCCTCGGCTCTCCACCTGCGCCAAGGTGTCGACGGCGCCTTCGGTGGGTTGGCCGCCGCGGAACACCGTGCCGTCGAGATCCAGCAGCAGGCAGTCGTACTCGTCGGCGAGTGTGCCGCTCTCGCCCAGTTCGGCGATGCGTTCTTCGGCGTCGGTGACCCCGTCGAGGTCGGCGGCCGCAGCCCGCAGGAACCACTCCAGGGCTTCGTCGCTGCGGCCGAGTGCGACCAGGGTCTCAGCGTGTGCGTAGTGCAGCCGGGCCACCGTCGCGCCGGTGCGATCCGGGTCAGTCGGCGCGGACGACAGCACCGTGAGGGCCTGCTCCAGTTGGCCTAGATCGACACGCGCGCCCGCGACGACGATCCGCAGTTCGTCGGCTTCGTCGCCCTCGAGGTCAGCGGCTTCCGGAGCGGCGGCCAGTTCGATCGCCCGTTGCGGGCGGCCCATGCCCCGTTCGCAGTCGGCGATCAATGGCAGCAGAGCCGATTTGCTGCCCATCCGGCGTGCCGCCCGGAGTTCAGCGAGGGCCTGCGACCAGTCCCCGCAGTGGTAGGCGGCGATTCCGACGGCCTCACGTACCGCGGTGATCCGCGTCGAGCGGGACCGTGCGGCCTGGGCGTGCTTCAACGCGGTCTCGGGGTCATCGTCGAGCAGGTTGCCGGCGGCCACCAGGTGGCAGGCGACGGCGTCGGCGGTGGCCTTACTGAGGGTGCTCAGTTCTCGACGGACCTCGGGTGCCAGCTGCTTGGGCTCGATCCCCTCGGGCAGCGGCGGGTCGTCGTAGCGCTGGGCCTCATGCTCGCCGGCCGACCGCGCCGGCCGGGCGTCGCCGTCATGGTCTCGGCGCGGTTGGGCCCGCCGGTCCCGGTCCGGTCCGGATCCCCTGGGCCCCCGGCGCTCATCGCCGGAGCCGCGGGACCAACCGCTGTTCTCCCGTCGCTGTTCACCGGAGCCGCGGGACCACCCACCGGACTCCCGGCGTCCTTCACCGGAGCCGCGAGTCGGACCGCCCGCCGTGCGTCGCTGTTCACCGGAGCCGCGGGACCACCCACCGGACTCCCGGCGCTGATCGCCGGAGCCGCGGGATGCCCCGCCACCGGCGGGCCTGGGCCGGCCCCGCCTGTCGGAGTCTCCGGCGCCGTTACCGCCCCGCGGCCCGCTGCCGCCCCTGCCGTGTTCGGCCACGTCGCGCCTTCCGGTCGAATCAGTGCTACCGGAAAGGATACGGCGGACTTCGCCGACCTCGTGACACGGTCGCATTTGCGCTAGTACTACGAGAAATGCCTGTGCCCCCCAATTTCTTGGGGGGCACAGGACTTTAAATTGTGTTCGGCGGTGTCCTACTTTTCCACCCGTGTGGGCAGTATCATCGG
>NZ_CP084029.1:2144325-2190456 GCF_020181615.1 [Mycobacterium] crassicus | reverse complement strand
AACGCCACACCCCCAACACGGGGCGCCAAGAATGTGGCAAAAAACAACAACAAACAAAAACCACCAAACACACTATTGAGTTCTCAAACAACACGCCGGACTGAGCGCGCAACCTACCCGCGGTGTTTAACCGCTTGCATGCAGTGCGGACAGTCAGAATCCGTCGTGATTCTCTCGAATCTCTCCGGGGCGTCTTTGGGGCTTCCGTTTCCGGCGCTCCCTGCGACGTGGATTAAGTTACGCGAGGGGAATCTAAGAGTCAAATCCGCTGGTCAGGCTGATATTTCAAGATCAACCTGTGCCGGCGTTCAGGCCGCGTCGTCCCGCACCAGACCCTCACTAGACCCGTTCGATACCAGCCACGTTGCGTTTCCCGCGGCGCAACACCAGCCATCGCCCGTGCAGGAAATCATCGGGATTCGGCGTCCATTCCTCGCCGTCGATCCGGACGTTGTTCACCGAGACGCCGCCTTCGCCGATCGTGCGACGGGCCGCCCCCCTACTGGCCGACAGGCCGGTGGCCACCAATAGGTCGACGATCGCATCCGGTTCGCCGGGTGCCAGCTGAGCCACCGACGTCTCCCGCAAGGCCGCCGTCAGGGTCGACTCGTCGAGCCGGCTCAGCTCGCCGCGACCGAACAGGGCCTGACTGGCCAGCTCGACAGCCTCGGTGGCCTGCTCACCGTGCACCAGCGTGGTGAACTCCCGAGCCAGCCGGCGCTGGGCGGCCCGCTCGTGCGGGCGTTCGGCCGTGGACTGCTCAAGCTCCCCCAGCTCGTCGGCGGACAGGAACGTGAACCAGCGCAGGTAACGGACCACGTCGGCGTCGGCGGTGTTGAAAAAGTACTGGTACCAGGCGTATGGGCTGGTCATCTCCGGATCCAGCCACAGGCTGCCGCCGCCGGTGGACTTGCCGAATTTGGTGCCGTCGGCGGCGGTGACCAGGGGCACGGTCAGGGCGTGCACCGTCGCGCCCAGTTTCTGGCGGACCAGCCGGACTCCGGCGATGATGTTGCCCCACTGATCGGAGCCGCCGATCTGCAGCGAACATCCGTAGCGCTGGTGCAGCTGTACGTAGTCGTTGGCCTGCAGGAGCATGTAGCTGAACTCGGTGTAGGAGATGCCCTCCTCGAGGCGGCGCCTGATGGTGTCGCGGTCCAGCATCACGTTGACCGAGAAGTGTTTGCCCACGTCACGAAGGAATTCCACCGCCGAGAGCGGCGCGGTCCAGTCCAGGTTGTTGACCACCACCGCGCCGGTCGGACTGTCCCCCACGTCATCGAAATCGACGAAGCGTTCCAGCTGTCCGCGGATCCGTTCGGACCACTCGGCCACCGTGTCGGCCGTGTTCAGGGTGCGTTCGCCGCTCTCGCGGGGATCGCCGATCAAGCCGGTGGCACCGCCGGCCAGCACGATGGGCCGGTGCCCGGCCCGCTGGAATCGTCGCAGCGCCAGCAATGGCACCAGGTTTCCGGCGTGCAGGCTGGGCGCGGTCGGGTCGAAGCCGGCATAGACCGTGATGGGACCGCCCGTCACCGCGGTGGTCAGTGCGTCCAGGTCGGTGGATTGGGCGATCAGCCCGCGCCAGCTCAGCTCGTCGAGAATCGTCGTCGGCATGGATTGATCTTCTCGGATCAGTCGCTGGCGCCGGGCGCCGGTGCCCGTGGGCTGCGTCGGTAGGCCGAAACCTCGGGTCTGCCGGGCACCCACAGCCGCCAGGGCCGGTCGGCGGCACGACTGACACCCACCCGCGGTCCGGCTTGCGCCGCCGCCGGCTCGCCGAGCCGCAGCCACGCCGGGCTGCGTGCATCGAACAGATCGATTCCGTTGTCCTCCATGGTGATTCCCAAAGCAGCGCACAGATTCCCGGGCCCGCGGGCCAGGCCTGCCGCGGGCACCGTCGCGCCGCGGCGGGACCGTGCCAGCGACTCCCCGTCGTCGATCACGGCCGCCCGCAGCAGTACCGCCGCGGCCGTGCCATCGGGGCCGCAGGCGACATTGGCGCAGACGTGCATCCCGTAGCTGCGGTAGGTGTACAGGTGCCCGGGCGGGCCGAACATCACCTTGTTGCGCCCGGTGGGCCCGGGATAGGAATGCGCCGCCCGATCCGGCCAGGGCCCGTCGGGCACCCCGCCGTAGGCCTCCACTTCGACGATCGTGGCGCGGACCCCGCGGACGGTGAGGGTGGCTCCGAGCAGCACGTGGGCGGCAGCTAGCGGGTCCACCGCCAGCCGGGCAACGCTCATCGGCCCGATTCTGCCGGATCCTTGACAAAGCGCGGCGACCGGCAGAATATTCACCACATGATGATTTCATCGCATGATGAATTCTCGCAGGCGGCCACCACCCCGGCCGTCGCCATCGACCATCTGCGGGTGGTCCGCGGCAAGCGCCCGGTGCTGCACGATCTCTCCGTCCGGATCGTCCGTGGCGCGGTCACCGGCCTGCTCGGCCCGTCGGGCTGCGGCAAAACCACCCTGATGCGTTGCATCGTCGGCACCCAGATCATCACCAGCGGCACGGTCGACGTGCTGGGCGGCCCGGCCGGCTCGGCCCCGCTGCGCCACCGGGTCGGCTATATGCCGCAGGAGCCCACCATCTACGACGACCTACGCGTCGTCGACAACATCCGGTACTTCGCCGCGCTCGCCGGGGTCAACTCGGGAGACGCCGACGACGCGATAAACGCAGTCGATCTGCAGCAGCACCGCGGCGACTACTGCGGCAACCTGTCCGGCGGGCAGCGCGCCCGGGTCTCGCTGGCCTGCGCGCTGGTGGGCCGCCCGGATCTGCTGGTGCTCGACGAGCCGACCATCGGCCTGGACCCGGTGCTGCGCGCCGAACTCTGGCAGCAGTTCACCGACCTGGCCCGGCGCGGCACCACCCTGCTGGTGTCCAGTCACGTGATGGACGAGGCCGACCACTGCGGCGATCTGCTGCTGATGCGCGAGGGCCGACTGCTGGCGCGCACCACACCCAGACGACTGCGAGAGGAGACGGGATGCACGTCGATGGAGGAAGCGTTCCTGTCCGTCATCCGGCGCACCACCGCGCCCCGAGCCGGGTGACCGGGCCGCTGCAACTGCGGTCGTACTGGGCCACCACCCTGCGGATCCTGCGGCAGCTGGCCGGCGATCACCGCAGTGTCGCGATGATCCTGCTGGTGCCCAGCCTGGTCATCACGCTGATGTATTTCATGTTCTACAACGGGGCTCACGCCCCGGGCACACCGTCGCCGTTCAACAACGCGTGCCTGATCCTGCTGGGCCTGTTCCCGTTGTTTCTGATGTTCGTGATCACCTCGATCACCATGCAGCGGGAACGGGCATCGGGAACCCTTGAGCGCATCCTGACCACTCCGCTGCGCCGGGGCGACCTGCTCGCCGCCTACGGGACGGCGTTCTCGATCGCGGCGGCCGCCCAGGCCACCCTGGCCTGTGTGGTCGCGTTCGGGCTGTTGGGATTCGAGACCGTCGGCAGCCCCGGGTGGGTGTTCACCATCGCGATCGTCAACGCGGTGCTCGGGGTCGGATTGGGATTGCTGTGCAGTGCGTTCGCCCGCACCGAATTCCAAGCGGTGCAGTTCATTCCGCTGGTGATGGTGCCGCAGTTGTTGCTGGCAGGGATTATCGTGCCGCGCGCGGCGATGCCCGAGTGGCTGCAGTGGGTCAGCAACGCACTGCCGGCCAGCTATGCCCTGGAAGCCCTGCAGCAGGTCGGCATGTATCCGGAACTGACCGGCCTCGCGGTGCGCGACATCGCGATCGTGCTGGCGTTCGCGGCCGTCGCGCTGGGCCTGGCAGCGGTGACGCTGCGACGGCGGACGGCGTGATGTCGGCCCCGGAGAACGGAAATGCGGCCGGCCGGCGGCCGGGCCGCCCGTCCGGTGCCTCCGACACCCGCGACAGGATCCTGGACTCGGCCCGGGAGTTGTTCGCCCGCAATGGGTTCGGAAACACCTCGGTCCGGGCCGTGGCCGCCGATGCCGGTGTGGACGCGGCGCTGGTACACCACTACTACGGCAGCAAGCAGCAGCTGTTCGCCGCCGCGACCCAGCTGCCGGTGGACCCGATGGCGGTGCTGGGACCGATGCGGGAAACCCCCGTCGAACAGCTCGGCCGTGTTCTGCCGGAGGTGCTGCTGCCGCTGTGGGATTCCCAGGCCGGTACCGCCATGATCGCCGCCCTGCGCTCCATGCTCACCGGAACCGAAGTGCCCCTGGCCCGTTCGTTCCTCCGCGACATCGTGGTCGCCGAGCTGTCCCGGCGGGTCGACGAACCGGCCGGAACCGGTGTGCTGCGGGCCGAGTTCGCCGCGAGCCAACTGATGGGCATCGTGGTCGCGCGTTACGTCATCGGACTGGAGCCCCTGGCGTCAATGCCGCCCGAACAGATCGTGGCGATGATCGCCCCGACCCTGCAGCGTTATCTCACCGGGGACCTGCCGGAGGCGCCTGCGCGATGAGGCCGGCGTGCTCGTCGTCGCCGACGGTGTCCGCCTCGTCGACCAGCAGCACCGGAATGCCGTCGTCGATCCGGTAGGCACGGTGCAGGCGCGGGTTGTAGAGGACCTTGGCCCCCGAACGCTCCACGAGCAGCAGCGGGCCCCGATCGGCCGGGCAGACCAGGATGTCCAGCAGGGCTTGATCGATCATCGCTGACCGCCCGCCAGTTCGGCGCGCACCGCGGCGGTCAGCCGCTTGAACTGTGCGTTCGCCGCGTCGTAGTACCAGGCGTTACGTCCGGCCTTGGGCAGCCCGGCCTCGCGCAGCTCGCCCAGCACCGGGCGATACACCGCGCTCAGCGACAGGTCCGGTACGACGTGAATCACATCCGGGCCGGCACCGACAGGCATCTCGGCCACCGCCTCGGTGAGGTCGGCCGCTGTGACGGTCGCACCCGGGCGCACCGTCACCGCCGAGACGACCAGATCCGGCATGTTCGGGGCACCTGCCGGCACCCGATAGGTCACCGCCAGGTCGACACCGGTGACGGTGCCCAGCGCGTCGGTGATCAACACCGGATAGGCCATGCCGCGGGTGGTGTGGATGCTCGAACCCCGCCCGCCGACCAGCCAGTAGTCGCCGTCGGCGTCGCGGCGGAACAGGTACTCGGTGGAGATCCAGGTGTCGGCCGGGGCGAACACGCCGCGCTTGACCGATGCCGAGGGGTCGATCGGGCCGCGCGGCTTGGCGAGCAGCACCCCCACCTCGTTGGGCTCGGCCTTCTCCACGAAGCCCCGTTCGTCTTCCAGGATCAGATCATGCTCGGGGCTGTAGGCGGCCAGCTCCACCTCCACCGCACCGGGCAGCGGGCGTCCCTTGCTGCCGACCTTGGCGCCGGACACGTTGGCCAGCACCGCCTGGCCGTCGGTGGTGGCGAAGAACTCGACGACCTTGGCCGGCGCGAACACCTCGGTGACCCGGTGCCACAGACCGGTCGGCATACCGGAGCCGATGAACAGCCGCACCGGATGGTTGCCCTGCAGAACGAAATTCGGGTCGTCGATGACGTCGCGCAACATCGCCCAGGTGTAGGACACCACGCTGACCCCGTACTGGCGCACTTCGGCGACGAACCGGTCCGGGTGCAGGCCGCGCGACAGCGCGATGCGGGCCCCGCCGACCACCGCGCCGCCGAGGCTGACCAGCAGCCCGGACTCGTGGTGCAGCGGGGTCAGGCAGTACACGGTGTCGTTGGGACCCAGCGCGGCCGTGGACGCGGTGCCGAACGCCGACAGCGCCCACCGATAGTTGGTGATCTGCTTGGCCACCAGCTCGCCGGCCACCGTGCCGAACGCCACGAACGCCAGGTCACGGGCGAATCCCGGGTTGGGCCGGTACCAGCCGGGCAACTCGACGGCGTCCGGGTCGATCTGCTCCATGTCGATGACGGCTTCGGCGTCGGCGGGCAGGTCCAGGTCACGGGTCTCGCCACCGCCGAGCACCAGCACCTGGCAGTCCAGTTCGCGGGCCGCCGCCAGCGCCTGGTCGAGGTTGCCCGGATCGGCGATGATGTCCGAGATACCGCCGAGGCGCGCAGCCGGGACCAGATCCCCGTCCGACGGCATCAGCACGGCGACCGCGCCCAGTCGGGACAGCGCCGCGATCGCGACCATGGCACTGGGCCGGGTGTCCATCAGCACGCCGACGTGGACGCCCTGGCGCACCCCGACGTCGATCAGGCCCCGAACGACGTTGTCGATGCGCTTGTTGACCGCCTCATAGGTGTGCACCCGGCCGTCGAACAACAGGAACTCGCCGTAGGGCGATTCAGCTGCCTGCTCGGCGATGATGCGGCCCAACGAGATTCGGGTGTGATCGTTGATCTGTCCCAACCGGGCCAGCCGCGGCAGCGTGCGCGCGGTCTCGACGGCTATGGTGCGCACCGACTTCTGCGCCGCTACCACGGCGTCGGCCGCACCACGCGCCAGCGTCAGCGCGACGCCGGACGCCTCCCCGAGGCCGTGCGCGATCCGCGACGTCATCGCCACGCCGCCCTTGGCCTTTTCGGGGGTCTGCTCCTCCATCAGTGCCACGCCGGCCGGCTGCGGGCCCAGGCCGGACTGCCACAGCACCCAGTCGGCGACGGTGGGCCAGGTCAATTCGGCGGCCTTGGAGCCCACCACCAGACCGAAGTGACCGGCCCGCAACAGATATTCGAAAACCCGGGCATTGGGCGCAGCACGGCGGATACCCCGGACCGCCACCGGCTGCCCGATGTCGTCGACCTCGCCGACAAATGCCAGGACCGGGCAGGTGATGTCGGTCAGGGTGACCAGTTGCCCGTTGATCGCGAAGCCACCGGTCATCATCCGGTTGTGCGCGATGAACTGCTTGAGCAGCTCGGAGATCGCCGGACCCGACCAGGCGATCCAGCCTTCGGACTCCAGGAAGCGGCGCTGTGCCTCGCGCGGCAGCAGGGCCTCCCGGTCGTGCAGCTGGCGCATGAAGTCCATCCGGGCTTTGGCCGTTTTGAGCGGGTCCATCATCTGGAAGCCGATGCGTGCCTGCCAGCCTGAGATATCCAGCCGGTTGAAGACGTGGTCGGCCATGAAGGAGGCGACCCCGGAGGCGATGTTGGGGGGCACACCCATCGGCAGCGCCGCCAGGGTGTCCACCGGGGAGCCGAACGCGATGATGCTGGCGATGCTCTTCGAATGCCGGTAGGCCCCAGCCTGATAGGCGAACATGCCGCCCTGGGAGTAGCCGGCCAGGTGGACGTCGCGTCCGGTGGCCTCGGCGACGGTGTCGATCGCCTGGCTGAGTCCGACGATGTGGTCGGCGAGGTTGCGGCGCATGCCGCCTTCGACCTCGTCGGGTGAACCGAAGTCGATCACCCAGGGGTCGACGCCGGCCGCGTGCAGAATGCCGACCGCGCCCTCCTCGCGGGTGACGTCCCACATGTTTGCCGACATCATCATCGGGTGGATCAGCAGCACCGGCGGGCCGGGCTGCGGTTGGCCGGGCCGGTTGTCCGGCGGAAAATACCGCCGCAGCTTGTACATCGGGTCGCTCTCGACGATCTGGAACGGCGACGGCACAGTCCCGGTCTCCAAGCCACCCCAGCGCAGGACTTCCAGACCGTTCTGTGCGGTGGCCATCAGCCACTCGACCGGCCGGGTGATCGCCGACAAGTTCAGATCCACCCGCTGCTCCCCTACTCGCGCATGATCGTCCATGACGTGCATATTCTGGCATATCAGCACGATCTGCCTCCCTCGTTCAGCCGCCCCCGCCGGGCAGGCAGTAGCGTTCCAGCAGTGGCACACCTGCTCGGAGCTGAGGCACTTCACCTGCGATATGCCACGGGTGTGGTCCTCGACTCAGTGACCCTCGGAGTCAATGACGGCGCCCGGATCGGCATCGTGGGCCGCAACGGCGACGGCAAATCCAGTCTGTTGAGGCTGCTGACCGGTGCGACGGCGCCGGATGCCGGCCGGGTCACCCGCCGCAGCGGTCTGCGGGTGGGGTTGCTGGACCAGTCCGACACCCTCGATCCCGACAGCACCGTGGGGACGGCCCTGGTCGGTGATCAGGCCGACCACGAGTGGGCGTCCAGCCCACGGATTCGTGATGTGGTCGACGGGCTGGTATCCGATATCGCCTGGGATGCGGTGATCTCGGAGCTGTCCGGCGGGCAGCGCCGTCGAGTTCAGCTGGCCGCACTGCTGATCGACGAATGGGACGTGATCGGGCTCGACGAGCCCACCAACCACCTCGATGTGGAAGGCATCACCTGGCTGGCCCAGCACCTTCAGCAACGCTGGGCCCGCAACACCGGCGGTCTGCTGGTGGTCACCCACGACCGCTGGTTCCTCGACGAGGTGGCCACCACCACCTGGGAGGTGCACGACCGGATCGTGGAGCCGTTTCAGGGCGGTTACGCGGCCTACGTTCTGCAGCGGGTGGAGCGCGACCGGATGGCGGCGGCCAGTGAGGCCAAGCGGCAGAACGTGTTACGCAAGGAGCTCGCCTGGCTGCGCCGTGGTGCGCCGGCCCGCACCTCCAAGCCGAAGTTCCGCATCGAGGCGGCCAACGCGCTGATCGCCGACGTCCCCCCGCTGCGCAATGAGGTCGAGCTGATGAAGCTGGCGACCGCGCGGCTGGGCAAGGATGTCATCGACCTGCTCGACGTCTCGGTCTCGTTCGACGGCAAGCCGGTGCTGCGCGACATCGAGTGGCGGATCGGCCCCGGTGAGCGCACCGGGATCGTGGGTGCCAACGGCGCCGGGAAGTCCACCCTGCTGGGGCTTATCACCGGCACGGTGACGCCCGACAGCGGACGGGTCAAGCGCGGCAAGACCGTTCGCCTGGGAATGCTGGACCAGCAATCCGGGGAGCTGGCGTCGCTGGCCGAGGACCGGGTGGCCGATGTGCTGGGCCGGCTGCGTAACGACTATCAGGTCGACGGCCGCGAGATGACGCCGGCGCAACTGCTGGAGCGGCTCGGGTTCGGCAGCGCGCAGCTGTCGGCACGGGTGGGTGAGCTCTCCGGCGGGCAACGGCGACGCCTGCAGCTGATGCTGATACTGCTGGCCGAGCCCAATGTGCTGGTGCTCGACGAGCCCACCAACGACGTCGACACCGACATGCTGACCGCCACCGAAGACCTGCTGGACTCCTGGCCGGGCACGCTGATCGTCGTCTCCCACGACCGGTACCTGCTGGAGCGGGTGACCGATCAGCAGTACGCGATCCTGGACGGCCGGTTGCGGCATCTGCCGGGCGGTGTCGACGAATACCTGCAGCGGGCCGCCGACGCACGCCGTGCCCCGGTGTCGCGTCCCGCGGCCGAGGTCGCCGGGGCGGGGGCGCTGTCGGGGGCCGAGTTGCGTGCCGCGCAGAAGGATCTGGCCGCGGTGGATCGCCGGCTGGCCCGGCTGGCCGAACAGATCGAGGCCAAGCATCACCAGCTCGCCGCCTTTGACCAGGCCGATCATGTGGGCCTGGGGGCGCTCACCCGGGAATTGCGGGCGCTGGAGGACGAGGTGGCCGAGCAGGAGAGCCGCTGGCTGGAGCTGTCGGAGCTGGTCGAATAACCCGCGTAGCGCGTCAGCGCCGCTCGAAGTGCTGGTAGTCCACCGGTGATTTCCAGTTGCCGCCCCAGCGCCAGCCGGCGTCGGTGAACACGCGCACCGCCGGGTCGCCGGGGTGCAGCAGCCCCGGTTCGATCCGGCGGCGGTCCAGATAGACCTTGGCGTTCTTCGGTTCGAACTTGCCGTGGTCGACCATCGGGTTCAGCAGGGGGTTGACGTCTATGGCCCGGCCGTAGGCGTGTTGCGCCCAGTTGCCGGAGCCCGCGATGCGGCGGCAGTTGAACGCCGAGGTGTTGTTGTCCTGCATCGACAGCTGGTCATCGGCTTTCGAATAGTGCGCCACCGGGCGCATCTTCTCGATCGGGAACTCCAGCCAGTACAGGCGTTCGAATATGGCGACGACCGGCTCAACCAGATCCTGATGCACGATCAGCTCGCCGCGGTGCGGGCGGGCATCGAAACCGAGATGGGTCAGCGTGACCCGGCGTAATTGGCTCGGGGTGACCGGGCAGCCGGGACGCCAGGTCGCACCGAGTTCGGCGGCCGTGACAGCCGCGATGGTGGCCGGTGCGGGCCGCTCTCGGGTGGACGGTGCCGGTGCGGGTACCTCGACGGGTGGCGGCGCGCCCGTGCACTGCGGCAACAGCCCGCAGACGGCGATCGCCAGCAGCAGGCGCCATGTCCTCGGGTTGGTTCTCCAGCCGTTGATGCGCTAACGCTAGCGCCAGGATTAAAGCGTGCCGAACCGGGCTATCCGTGTGCGCGTCACCTGCATGAATGGAGGACAACATGAAGATCAGTGGGATGACGAAGACGGTCCTGGCTGCCGCCGCCATAGCGGCGCTCCCGGTGACCATCGCACCGGCCGCGACCGCGGTAAACCCGATGGTCGGCAAGCTGGGCAGCACACTGCAGGCCACCGACACCGTCGGGCAGATCGGGTACTCCTGGCGGGTCGCCGATCTCAAGCCGAGCTCCGACACCATGCCGGGTTACCCGGTGGCGGGCAAGGTCTGGGAGTCCACCGCGACGGTGACGGCGATTCGCGGCAGTGTGACGCCGGCGATCTCGCAGTTCAACGCCGTGGCTCCGGATCGGGCTTCCTACCGGGTGCTGTGGCAGGTCGCCGCTCCGAATGCCATCAGCGGCGCCACGATCCCGCAGGGCCAGCAGGCCACCGGCAAGATCTACTTCGACGTCACCGGTGCGCAGCCGACCACGGTCACGATGAACAACGGCATGGAAGACCTGATGGTCTGGAGTCCCTAGCCGCTGACCCATCGCCGCTGCCGCGCCGCGCGCTCGGCAAGGCCGGCCAGCTGGTCGGCCACCCGCACCGGCGCGGTACCGCCCCGGGCGTCGCGGCTTGCCACCGACCCCTCGACGGTGAGCACCTCGCGCACCTGCGGGGTCAGATCGGGACTGATGCCCGCCAGTTCGGCGTCGGTGAGCTCGTCCAGGCCGACGCCGCGCTGCTCGGCGACCTTGACCGCCGCACCCGCCGCCTCATGCGCGACCCGGAACGGAACACCTTGACGCACCAGCCATTCGGCGATGTCGGTGGCCAGGGTGTAGCCGGCCGGCGCCAGCGCGGCCATCCGCTCGGTGTCGAACCGCAGGGTCCCGACCAGTCCGGCCGTCGCCGGCAGCAGCAGTTCCAGCTGCGCGGCCGAGTCGAACACCGGCTCCTTGTCCTCCTGCAGATCCCGGTTGTAGGCCAGCGGCTGGGCCTTGAGGGTGGCCAGCAGGCCGGTCAGGTTGCCGATCAGCCGGCCGGACTTACCGCGGGCCAGCTCGGCGATGTCGGGGTTCTTCTTCTGCGGCATGATCGAGCTGCCGGTCGACCAGGAGTCGTGCAGCACGGCATAGCCGAATTCCGTTGAGCTCCACAGGATGATGTCCTCGGCCAGCCGGGACAGGTCGACGCCGATCATCGCGAACACGAAGGCGGCCTCGGCGGCGAAGTCGCGGGCGGCGGTGGCGTCGATCGAGTTGTCGGCGGCGGCGGTGAAGCCGAGTTCGGCGGCGATGGCGTCCGGGTTCAGGCCCAGCGACGAGCCGGCCAGCGCCCCCGAGCCGTACGGGGAGACCGCGGCGCGGGCGTCGAAGTCGATGATCCGGTCCACGTCGCGCAGCAGCGGGTGGGCGTGGGCCAGCAGGTGGTGTGCCAGCAGCACCGGCTGCGCGGACTGCAGGTGCGTCTTGCCGGGCATGATCGCGCTCGGGTGCGCGGCCGCCTGGTGTGCCAGCGCATCGACCACGTCGAGCACCCCGGCGGCAACCCGGCGCACCGCGTCGCGCAGCCACATCCGAAACAACGTGGCCACCTGGTCATTTCGCGACCGCCCGGCGCGCAGCCGGCCGCCCAGGTCGGCCCCGACCCGGTCGATCAGCCCGCGCTCCAGGGCGCCGTGCACGTCCTCGTCGGTGACCAGCGGGCCGAAGCTGCCGTCGGCGACGTCTTCGCCGAGGCTGTCCAGCCCGGCCAGCAGCCCGTCACGCTGGTCGTCGGTGAGCAGCCCGGCGCCGTGCAGCACCTTCGCGTGTGCCTTGGACGCGGCGACGTCGTAGGGCGCCAGCACCCAGTCGAAGTGGGTGGATTTGCTCAGCGCGGCCAGCGCATCGGACGGTCCTTCGGCGAACCGCCCGCCCCACAGTGATCCCTCGTTGGTGCTCACCCCAGATCCCGGCGGGCGGAGATCTTCGAGCTCAGCCCGTGGATCTGCACGAAGCCACGCGCCGCGGTCTGGTCGAAGGTGTCGCCCTCGTCGTAGGTGGCCAGGTTGAAGTCGTACAGCGATTCCGCGCTGCGCCGGCCGTTGACGATGATGCTGCCGCCGTGCAGCACCAGGCGAATGTCACCGGACACGTGCTGCTGGGTGTCCTCGACGAACACCTCCAGCGACCGCTTGAGCGGGCTGAACCACAGGCCGTCGTAGGTGAGCTCGCCCCACTTGCGGTCCACGCCGCGCTTGTAGCGGCCCAGTTCGCGTTCCAGGGTGACGTGCTCGAGCTCGGTGTGCGCGGTGATCAGCACCATCGCGCCGGGCGCCTCGTAGATCTCACGGCTCTTGATGCCCACCAACCGGTCCTCGACCACGTCGAGCCGTCCGACGCCCTGGGCGCCGGCACGGGTGTTGAGCTCCTGGATGATCTGCAGCACGCTGAGCGGGCGACCGTCGATGGCCACCGGGCGGCCCTTGTCGAAGCTGATGATCAGCTCGTCGGGGGCGTTGAAGTGGACCGTCGGGTCCTCGGTGTAGTCGTAGACGTCCTTGGTGGGGGCGTTCCACAGGTCTTCGAGGAACCCGGTCTCCACCGCGCGGCCCCACACGTTCTGGTCGATGGAGAACGGCGAGCGCTTGGTGACGTTGATCGGGATGTCGTTCTGCTCGGCGAAGGCGATGGCCTTCTCCCGGGTCCAGGCATAGTCGCGGACCGGGGCGATCACGTCGAGTTCGGGTGCCAGCGAGGCGAAGCCGACCTCGAAGCGGACCTGGTCGTTGCCCTTGCCGGTGCAGCCGTGCGCGACGATGGTGCCGCCGTGGCTGCGCGCGGCCTCGACCAGGTGCTTGACGATCAGCGGCCGGCTGATGGCCGAGACCAGCGGGTAGCGGTCCATGTAGAGCGCGTTGGCCTTGATGGTCGGCAGGCAGTAGTCGTCGGCGAACTCGTCGCGGGCGTCGACAACCACGGCCTCCACCGCGCCGCAGTCGATCGCCCGCTGACGCACCACCTCCATGTCCTCGCCGCCCTGGCCGAGGTCGATGGCGACGGCGACCACTTCGCGGCCGGTCTCCTTGCCGATCCAGCTGATCGCCACCGAGGTGTCCAGGCCACCGGAATACGCCAGGATGACGCGTTCGGACATCGAGTTCTCCTTGTTTCGTGTTGCTGTGTGCTTTTGGGTGTTACTGCAGGTCTTTGAGGGTGGCGGCCAGTTCGCTGCCGGTCATCGGCTCGCGTGCCGCCACGAAGATGGTGTCATCCCCGGCGATGGTGCCGACGACGTACGGTAGCGCGGCCCGATCGATAGCGCTGGCCAGGTAGTCCGCAGCGCCGGGCGGGGTGCGTAGCACGGCCAGATTTCCGGTGGCGTCGGTGGAGACCAGCAGCTCCCCCAGCAGCCGGCACAACCGGTCGGTGCCGCCGGACAGGCGTAGCGGGTTACCGTCCTCGGGAATGACGTATCCCCCGACCCCTCCATCGGGGCCCCGCAGTTTCACCGCGCCCAGCTCCTCGAGGTCACGCGACAGGGTGGCCTGGGTGACCTCGATCCCGTCGGCGGACAGCAGCGCGGCCAGCTCGGTCTGGCTGCGCACCGGCCCCGCGGACAGCACCTCGACGATGCGAGCCTGGCGGCCCACCCGGGTGATGTTGCTGTCGGGCTTGGTCATCGTGATCGTTCCAGCAACCACACCAGCAGCGCCTTCTGCGCGTGCAACCGGTTCTCGGCCTCGTCCCACACCGCGCTGCGCGGCCCGTCGATCACCGGATCGGTGATCTCGTCGCCGCGGTGCGCCGGAAGGCAGTGCAGCACAGTCACATCCGAGTCAGCGAGGGCGACGAGTTCGTCGTTGATCTGGAAGGGTCGAAACGGCGCGACCCGGTCCAGGCCGTCGTCCTCCTGGCCCATCGAAGTCCAGGTGTCGGTGACCAGTACATCGGCTCCGGCGGCGGCCTTGGCGGCATCGGCGGTGAGCGTGACCGAGGCGCCGGTGTCCCCGGCACGCTGCTGCGCGGCGGCGACCACGGCGGGATCGGGGGTGAACCCGTCCGGGGCGGCGACGGTGACATGAACTCCGGCGGTGACGCCGCCCAGCATCAGCGAGTGCGCCATGTTGTTGGCCCCATCACCGAGATAGGTCAGCCTGAGGCCTTTGAGGCCGCCTTTGCGTTCGGCGATGGTCTGCAGGTCGGCCAGCACCTGGCAGGGGTGGAACTCGTCCGAGAGCGCGTTGACGATCGGCACCGTGGCGGTACTGGCCATCGCGGTCAGCCGGTCCTGGGCGAAGGTGCGCCAGACGACGGCGTCGACGTAGCGCGACAGCACCCGCCCGGTGTCCTCCAGAGTTTCGTCGCGACCCAGCTGGGTGGACCGGCCGTCGACGACGACAGCGTGCCCGCCGAGTTGGGCGATGCCGATCTCGAAGGAGAATCGGGTGCGGGTGGAGTTCTTGTCGAAGATCACCGCGACCCCGCGGGGGCCCTCCAGCGGCCGGCGACTGAACGGCTCGGCTTTGAGTTCGGCTGCCAGCGAGAGGATCTCAGCCTGCTCGGCCGGGCTGACGTCGTCGTCGCGCAGAAAATGGCGGATCACTGTGCAGCCTCCTGCGCGGTGTCGAGGATGCCCGGCAGGGCGGTGATGAAGCCGTCGATCTGGTCTTCGGTGACGATCAGCGGCGGGGCCAACCGAACCACGTCGGCTGCGGCGGCGTTGACCAGGAACCCGGCGTTGCGGGCCGCCAACTCGACGTTCTTGGCCATGGCCGCGGTGAGCACGATGCCCTGCAGCAGGCCTTTGCCGCGCACGTGGTCGACCAGCGGGTGGTGCAGGTTCTCGATGCCGTGGCTCAGGGTCTTGCCCAGCATCCCGGCCCGTGCGATCAGGTCGCCGTCGGCCAGCGCCCGCAGCACTGCCAGAGCTGCTGCGGTGCAGACCGGGTTGCCGCCGAAGGTGCTGCCGTGACTGCCCGGTTGCAACAGGTCACCGGCCGCGCCGACGGCCAGGCAGGCCCCGATCGGCAGGCCGCCGCCCAGGCCCTTGGCCAGCGTGATGATGTCCGGGGTGATGCCGTCGTGTTGGTGCGCGTAGAACGCTCCGGTGCGCCCGACGCCGGTCTGCACCTCGTCGAACACCAGCAGCGCGCCGTGTGCGGCGGTGATCCCGCGCGCCTCGGCCAGGTAGCCCGCCGGTGGGACGACGACGCCGCCCTCCCCCATGATCGGCTCCAGAAAGACCGCTGCGGTGTCCGAATCGACCGCGGCGGCAAGGGCTTTGGTGTCGCCATAGGGCACGTGGGTGACGTAGCCGGGCAACGGCTCGAAGGGCGCCTGCTTGTCGGGCTGGCCCGTCAGCGCCAGCGAGCCCATGGTCCGGCCGTGGAACGCCTTCTCGGCGGCGACGACCTTCGTCTTGCCGGTGAGCCGGGTCATCTTGAAGGCCACCTCGTTGGCCTCGGTGCCCGAGTTGCAGAAGAACACCCGCGCCGGTGCACCGAGATGGCCGGTGAGCGCTTCGGCCAGGGCGATGCCGGGTTCGGTCGCATACAGATTCGAGGTGTGCCCCAACGTGTTCAGTTGGGTGGTGACAGCCTCGATCACCGCCGGGTGCCGGTGGCCGAGCACGTTGACCGCGATACCGCCGAGCAGGTCGACGTAGGACTTGCCGGACTCATCGGTTACCACTGCACCCTCGCCACTGACCAGTGCCAGCGGCGGGGTGCCGTAGTTGTTCATCATCACCGCGGACCACCGGTCCTGCAGGCTGCTCATGCGTTCACCACCTTCGTTCCGGTGCCGGCGTCGGTGAACAACTCGACGAGCACGCAATGTTCGACCCGGCCGTCGATGATGTGGGCGCTGGGCACCCCACCCCGAACAGCGCGCAGGCAGGCTTCGACTTTGGGGATCATGCCCGATTCCAGCTTCGGCAGCAGTTGGGCCAGTGTCGCGGTGTCGATCTCGCTGACCAGCGATTCGCGGTCGGGCCAGTCGGTGTAGAGGCCGTCGATGTCGGTGAGCATCAGCAGTTTCTCGGCTTGCAGGGCTTCGGCCAGGGCGGCCGCGGCGGTGTCGGCGTTGATGTTGTGCACCACGCCGTCCGGGTCGGGGGCCAGCGTGGATACCACCGGAATCCGGCCCGCGGCAATCAGATCCAGCACCGCGGCGGCGTTGACCCGGTCGACGTCGCCGACCAGGCCGATGTCGGTGGCAACCCCGTCGACGTTGACGCTGCGGCGGACCGCGGTGAACAGTGCCGCGTCCTCACCGGTGATACCGACGGCGTAAGGCCCGTGGGCGTTGATCAGGTTGACCAGCTCCCGGCCCACCTGGCCGAACAGCACCATGCGTGCCACGTCGAGCACTTCCGGTGTGGTGACCCGGAAGCCGCCCTTGAAGTCACCTTCGATGCCGAGTTTCTTGAGCATGGCGCTGATCTGCGGGCCGCCGCCATGCACCACCACCGGGTGGATACCGCAGTTGCGCAGGAAGGCCATGTCGGCGGCGAACGCGTGCTTGAGGGTGTCGTCGGTCATGGCGTTGCCGCCGTATTTGACGACGACGATCTTGCCGTGCAACTGCTTGAGCCACGGCAGAGCTTCGGCCAGCACCTGAGCCTTGACGGTGGTGGTCAGTTCTTCGGTGCCGGTCATGAGGAATACGCCGAGTTCTCTTCGACGTAGGCGTGCGACAGGTCGGTAGTGCGCACCATGGCCTGTCCTGGTCCCTGGTTCAGCTCCACCACGACGTGGATGTCCGCACCCGACAGGTCGACTTCCCGGGCGCCCGGCATGGGTGCGCCGTCGCTGAACACCGGGGAGCCGTTGAAGGACACCGTGATCCGGTCCGGGTCGATGGTGAACGGCACCATGCCCACCGCGGCCAGCACCCGGCCCCAGTTCGGGTCGGAGCCGAATAGCGCGGTCTTGACCAGGCTGTCGCGGGCGATGCACCGGGCGGCGATCAGCGCGTCATCGTCGGCGCCGGCGCCGGTGACGGTGATCGTGACCCGCTTGGTGACGCCTTCGGCGTCGGCCTGCAGTTGGGCGCACAAGTCGTCGCAGGCGGCCAGCACCGCGGCCTCGAGGTCCTCGGGGCTGGGTGTGATCTCGCTGGCGCCCGATGACAGCAGCAGCACCGTGTCGTTGGTGGAGCAGCTGCCGTCGATGTCGAGCCGGTCGAAGGTCAGCGCGGTGGCCCGCCGCAGCGCCTTGTCGAGCGTGGCCGCGTCGGCTTTGGCGTCGGTGGTCAACACAACCAGCATGGTGGCCAGCGACGGCGCCAGCATGCCCGCGCCTTTGGCCATCCCGCCGAGTGTCCAGTTGTCCTTGTGGTGCAGCGCAACCTGTTTGGGCACGGTGTCGGTTGTCATGATCGCGCGGGCGGCTTCGTCGCCGCCGACCAGGCCGCCGGCCATCTCGTGCACGATCTCAGTGACGCCGGCCAGCACCTTGTCCATCGGCAGCCGGTCGCCGATCAGCCCGGTGGAACAGACCGCCACCTCGACCGCGCCGGTTTCGGTGCCCCACTCCGACAACGCGGCCGCAACGGCTTCGGCGGTGGCGTGAGTGTCCTGGAAGCCGCCCGGGCCGGTGCAGGCGTTGGCGCCCCCGGAGTTGAGGATCACCGCCCGCAGCCGGGCACCCTTGAGCACCTGCTGGCTCCACCGCACCGGCGCCGCCTTGACCTGGTTGCTGGTGAATACACCGGCGGCCGTGTAGTCCGGCCCCTCGTTGAACACCAAGGCCAGGTCCGGCGCCCCGGATGCCTTGATACCGGCGGCGATTCCGGCCGCCCGGAAACCCGCCGGCGCGGTGACCCCCTGCTCCCGCAGCAGCTTGGTCTGTGTCACGGTGCCACCCCTACCACTGAGAGTCCTTCGGATTCCAGCCAACCCAGGGCCAGGTTCATCGCCTGGATCGCGGCACCGCCGGTGCCCTTGACCAGGTTGTCGATCGCGGCGATCGCGATGAACGCCGAGGCGTCCTCGTCGACGGCGATCGCCAGGTGCGCGGCGTTGCTGCCGATCACCGATCCGGTCTTGGGCAGCTGACCCTCGGGCAGCAGGTGAACGAACGGCTCTGTGTGATAAGCCTTTTCATAAGCGGCACGCAGCTCCGACAGGGATGCCGTGGTTTTCGCGGTGCAGGTCGCCAGGATGCCCCGGGAGGCCGGGATCAGCACCGGAATGAAGGAGACGGTGACGTCGCGGTGGGTCACCGCCCGCAGGCCCTGACCGATCTCCGGGGTGTGCCGGTGTGCGCCGCCGATGTTGTAGGCACGCGCCGAGCCGATCACCTCCGAGCCGAGCAGGTCGACCTTGGCCGCCTTGCCGGCACCGGAGGTGCCGCTGACCGCGACCACCGTGACGTCAGGTTCGACCAGACCGGCAGCCACCGCCGGGAACAGCGCCAGCAGCGCCGCGGTCGGGTAACAGCCCGGTACCGCGATCCGCCGGGCGCCCTTGAGTTGCTCCCGCACACCGGGCAGCTCCGGCAGCCCGTAGGGCCAGGTGCCGGCGTGCGCCGAACCGTAGAACCGTTCCCAGTCGGTGGAGTCACCCAGCCGGAAGTCCGCGCCGCAGTCCACCACCAGAGTCTCCGGGCTGAGCTGTTCGGCCAACACCGCCGAATGTCCGTGCGGCAGGCCGAGGAACACCACGTCGTGGCCGGCCAGGGTATCGATCTCGGTCGGCTCGAGCACCCGGTCGGCCAGCGGCACCAGGTGGGGATGTTGTTCACCCAGCAGGCTGCCCGCATTGCCGGCGGCGGTCAGCGCACCGATGCTCAGCCGGCCGTCCGCGTAGGCTGGGTGCCCGAGCAACAACCGTAGAATCTCACCGCCGGCGTATCCGCTGGCACCGGCCACCGCTACAGAAGTCATCCGCTCATTCTGCATTGTTATACAAATGGATGCAACTTCATTAAGAGGCCGCAGGTGAGCACCACCTGACCGGCGAAGGCGCGGAGTCACTCCAGAACGCCTGACCCGGTGGACCGCTAGCCGTGCTGCTCGGCGTCGCGGTAGGCCTCCAGTAGCCGCAACCACACTTCGCTGATCGTCGGGAAGCACGGCACGGCGTGCCAGAGCCGGTTGATGGGCACCCGGCCGGCGACGGCGATGGTGGCCGAGTGCAGCAACTCGGCGACACCGGGGCCGACGAACGTGACCCCGACCAGATGTTCCCGGTCGGCGTCGACCACCATCCGCGCCCGCCCGGTGTAGCCGTCGGCGTGCAGCTTGGCGCCCATCACCGCCTCGCCGATCTGCACGTCCACCACCCGCACCCGAAGGCCTGCCTGCCGGGCCTGCTCGGCGGTGAACCCGACGGCGGCGGCTTCGGGGTCGGTGAAGAAGACCTGCGGTACCGCGTGGTGGTCGGCGGTGGCGGCGTGGACGCCCCACGGCGCGGTGTCCAGCGGCTTCCCGGCTGCCCGGGCACCGATGGCGTCGCCGGCGATGCGCGCCTGATATTTGCCTTCGTGGGTCAACAGCGCCCGGTGATTGGCGTCGCCGCAGGCGTACAGCCAGCCGTCGTCGACGGCCCGGACCCGGCAGGTGTCGTCGACGTCGAGCCAGTCACCGGGGGTCAGCCCGACGGTGTCCAGGCCGATGTCTTCGGTCAGCGGCGCCCGGCCCGTCGCGAACAGGATCTCGTCGACGTCGAGCTCACTTCCGTCGGTCAGGTCGAGCCGCACCGGGCCGGCGGGGTCGGGGCGGTGCAGTTTGGCGACCGAAACACCGGTGCGCACATCCGCACCCGCGTCGGTGAGACCGCGGGCGACGTGTTCGCCGACAAAGGGCTCCATCTTCGGCAGCAGCCCAGACCCGCGCACCAGCAGCGTCACCGCGGCGCCCAGCCCCTGCCAGGCGGTGGCCATCTCGACGCCTACCCCACCGGCGCCGACGACCGCGAGGCGGCCCGGAACCGAATCGGCTTCGGTGGCTTGACGATTGGTCCACACCCGGGCGTCGGCGATACCGGGCAGGTCTGGGAGCACCGCGCGGGTTCCGGTGCAGATCACTACCGCGTGTCGGGCCGACAGTCGCACCTCCTCGCCGCCCGGGGTGGTCACCGTCACCCGGCGCGGGCCATCGAGCCGGCCGTGGCCACGCACCAGCGTCGCGCCGATTCCCGTCACCCAATCCGCCTGGCCGGCGTCGTCCCAATGGCCCACGTAGCGGTCGCGACGACCGAAGACAGCTCCGGCGTCGAGGGCCGCGCCGGCCGCCTGGCGTGCCCCGTCGACGCGGCGGGCATCATCGAGTGCGAGCACCGGACGCAGCAGCGCTTTACTGGGCACACATGCCCAGTAAGAACATTCACCGCCGATGAGCTCGCGTTCCACGATCGCCACGGTCAATCCGGCGGCGCGGGCGCGGTCGGCGACGTTCTCACCGACCGGTCCGGCCCCGAGCACGACGACGTCGTGGGACTCGCTCTGCTGGTTCATCGGCGGGAGTCCTCTCGAAGTTCCTTGTCCAGAACGAGGCGAAAGCTGCTCGACGGCAGCCGTGTCACCCAGCATGCACCCGGACCCGGGCTTCGCAACAGGCCGCGAGCGTGCGTGATCCCCGAGGGCCGGCCGCTATGGGGTGCGGATGTCGCGGTGGATCCCGCATTCCGCGGAGGTGCGTACGCCAAGGCGGTACAGCACCAGGCTCGCCGGACACCAGCCCGCGAAGGCATCAAGCAGCAGGCTGAGCCCCACAAACCCGGTGAGCAGGAGCCACAGGGGGCCAAAGAGATACGCCAGCGTCGCGCTTGTCAGCACCACCGTCCCAGCCATCAGATGTAGAACACGCTCCAAGGGCCACCCCGGTGGACGCGGCGGCTTGAAAGTCGCCCGTTCAGTTCCGGCGGCAGGTTGGTCGCGTCGCATCAACGTTCTCTTCGAGTGTGGGTCGGCCTGCCCTTCCCGTCCGGCAGGACTGGACCGCACCCGCGTATACTCACTAGGGTATCTAATATACCCCGGTAGGTATTGTCGGATTCGTCGAGGGAACGCAGTTGAACCAGACCCCTCGCCCACGGCACCACCCATCGAAGGAACCACCCATGTCACAGGCCCCCGCCGCAAAGAAACTGCTCATCCTCGGCGCCGGCGTCGGCGGCCTGAGCGTCATCAAGGAGATCGCCGAATTCGACTCGGCAGCAGCAATACTCGACAAGATCGACATCACCATCGTCGACGAGGACTTCTCCCACTTCCTCGGATTCACCCTGCCGTGGGTCATGCGAGGCTGGCGAGCACCGGACAGCGTGCCGATCCGGCCCACCGAGGCCGCGCTGAACCGAGTCAACCGGGTCACCGGCCGAGTCAGCTCGATCGACCCGCAGCGGCAACAGGTCACTCTCGATGACGACACCACGCTGGAGTTCGACGCCCTGATCCTGGCCACCGGTGCACGCAACGCCGTAGATCGGGTGCCCGGGCTGGCCGATGCGGTGGCCAAAGGGGTGGCGGTTCACTACTACGACCACGATGCCGCAGCTGAGGCGCATCGTGCCCTGAGCGGGTTCACCGGCGGGCGACTGATGTTCCTGGTGACCTCACCGGTCTATCGCTGCCCGGTGGCTCCTTACGAGGGCGCGATGCTGGCCGCCGACCTGCTGGAGGCAACGGGCGCACGGGCAGCCACCGAGATCACCGCCTACACGCCCGAAGTGCAACCCATGCCGTCCGCCGGCCCCTACGCCGGGGTCGAACTCGTCGAGTTCCTGCGGCAGCGGGGCATCTCTTTCCACGCCGAACATCAGGTCGTCGCCGTTGACGCCGCACGCCGGGTCGTCACATTCGACAACGGCGCGGAGGCCGGCTTCGACTTGTTGATGTTCATCCCGCCGCACCGCCCGGCAGTCACGATCGGTGACGAGGACTGGATCAGCGTCGATACAGCCACCATGGCGACCCGCCACCCGGGCATCTATGCGATCGGCGACACCACGACCGTCACCACCCCCTGGGGTCGATCGTTGCCCAAGGCGGCGGCCTTCGCCCGCAACGGCGCGGTGTCGGCGGCCCGCAGTGCGCTGCACTACCTCGGGATCGTCGACCGCACCGAGGAACTGTCCGGGCAGGGCTACTGCTACTTGGATACCGGGGCCGGCGCGTCATCGCGGGGAGCGGGCGACTTCTTCGCGGAGCCTCCGGAGATTCACCTCAGCAGCCCAACGGCGGAACTCAACCGGCAGAAGAGCGACGAGGAACACCAGTGGCGTGCGCTCTGGGAGACCGAACGCCCAGTCCTGCGGTAGTTGCCGCTCGGCATCAGGGCACCAGACTCGTCAGAACCCCGTCGAGGTCCGGGATCGGGCTGGTGTCGGGCAATGTGGCGATGCCCGCAACTCCGGCAGGGTCGAATGCGGTGCCCAGGTCGCCGGTCGCGCCGGGGTCCAGGATCGACATCACGGCACCGGTATCCACGTCATGGGCTGCACTGTCTCCCAGAACTCCCACTCCGTCAGCAGCGGCAGGATTTGCCTCGAGGCCAGAAAACTCCGCACTGTGCGGCAAGAAGGGAGCCAACAAGAATGGCAAGAGGAATGAGGCAATCCCTAGGAACGAGAAAATGGGGCCGATCAAGGGAATTTCCGCTCCGGCATTGATCAGCATGTACCACACGCCGACGACGTCGCCGGTTGTCAGCTCGCCCCATACAGCCTGCCAAAATTGCGGGTCCAGGTACGTAGGCAGGTCCATGTCGGCGGGGTTCGGCAGCTCGGAGCCGAGAGCGTCGGTGGACACTCCGACTCCTGCCGTCCACGCACCGGTGACCAACGCATCGACCGGGCTGACCAAGTCGATGCTGTCCACGGCCGCAGCGAGTTCGACCCCGCGATTGCCGGCAGTGGGTGCGGCCAGGGGTGTGACCTGAATCAGGCCGGCGCCGATCACGGCGACACCGAGGGGCACCATGGGACGAATTGTCAGTTGCATGATCAGCTCCGTTCACCGGCTGCGAGTTGAACCAGTGAGAATCGTCGCTCGCATTCGCTGCGACCAGTTCGGTAGCGCGCCACTGCAATATCTGCCGGATTCGACGGGGGCTACTTAATTGCGGGCCTGAACCCGCCTTGCGCATTTCCTCAACTGTTCCGCAGAGCGGGAGGGTGGATTTGCCGATTCCCGATAGCCCGGTCGACCGTTGGTGGTATTACCGGCGGGAATCCGACGGCCTAACCCCCGTGGCGGAGTGCCTCAGCGATCTGCGCGGCGGTGGGGAGGTCGAGTCGACAGCAGGCGCCGGGTGCCGGCGGTGCGCCGGTGACCACATCACGGCCGTCGATCACCACCGTCGGTGACGGATAGTCGCCGATGAGTTCCTCGACATCGGCGGCGATCGCCAGGTCGGCCAATGCCTGTCGCAGCGTCGCCCGAGCCTGCTCGACATGCGGGCAGTCAGGAACTGAGAGCAATTGCACAAGGCGCTTTTTCGGACCGGTACCGCGGTCTGTCATCGTGGCTCCTCTGCGGCGCGGGAAGTGTTACCCCCGTAGGGCGGCGCCGACGGCCTCGGCGGCGCGAGTGACGGCGGCATCCCGGGCAGCGCTGGCCTCGTCCTCGGTCAGGGTGCGGTCGACGGCCCGGAAGCGCAGCGCGAACGCCAGCGACTTGTGGCCGTCGGCGACCTGCGGGCCGGTGTAAACGTCGAACAGGGCGATGTCCTCCAGTAGCTCGCCGGCGCCTTCACGCACGGCGTCGGCCACCGACTGGGCGGTCACCTTCTGATCGACCACCAACGCGAGGTCCTGGAACACCGCCGGGAACGGTGATACCCGCGGCGCCGGCAGCGTCTGTGCGACGGGGACGGCGTCCAGGTTCAACTCCACCGCGCAGGTGCCCTTGGGCAGCCCGGCGCGTTCGATGACGGCGGGGTGCAGTTGCCCGGCGTGGCCGATCACGGTCTCACCGATCAGCACCTGCGCGCAGCGACCCGGATGCCAGGGCAGGTACGCCCCGGCCCGCAGGGTCACCTCGACACCGGCGGCGCGGGCGATGGTGCGGGCGGCCTCGATGGCGTCGGCGGCCTCCACCGGCCGGCCCGGGCCCCACGGTCCGCGCGGTTCGGCCAGGCCGCTCAGCGCCACCGCGATGTGCTGCGGTTGACGCGGCAGGGCGTTGTCGATGGCGGCGATCTGCGCGTCGGTGGGCCGTCGGTCCACCGCGACGGCCGACGGGTCGGTCGGGCCGTCACCAGGCCGTCCCTGCTGCACCACCTGGGCGATGGCGAACAGTGCGACGTCACCGATACCGCGGGAAACGTTGCGCCCCAATGCTTCGAGCAGTCCGGGCAGCAGGGTGCTGGCCAGCTGCGGCCGGTCGGCCTCCAGTGGGTTGAGCACCGAGACCGTGGCGCGGCGGGGGTCGTCGTCGGCCAGCCCCCAGGTGTCGAACACCCCGGCGGGCAAAAACGGCGTGGGCAGCACCTCGACGTAGCCGGCCAGCGCCAGCGACTTGCCGATGGCGCGACGACGCCGCTGGGTGTCGGTCAGGCCCCGCCCGGCCGGTGCCGCGGGCAGCACCGACGGAATGGACTCCAGGCCCTCCAGCCGCAGCACCTCCTCGACCAGGTCCGCGGGCTGACGCAGATCCGGCCGCCAGCTCGGCGGGGTGACGGTCAGCGTGTCGCCCGCGACCGCCACGTCGCAGCCGATCTGGCTCAGCCGCCGGACCGTGGTGCTATCGGGGTAGCTCACCCCGGCGGTGCGGTCCGGCAGGTCGGCGGCGATCTCGATGGGAGCCTGGCTCCAGCGCGTCCCGTCTTGGCCACCGTGTGGGTCGGCCTGCCAGTCGGTCAGGCCGGCCCCGATGACTCCCCCGGCGATCTCGGCCAACAGCGTCGCGCAACGGTCCAGCACGGCCACCGAGATGGCCGGGTCCACAGAGCGTTCGTAGCGCCGGGCGGCCTCGCTGGGCAGGTGCAGCCGGCGCGCGGTGCGCGACACCGCCGCGGGGTCCCAGATCGCGGCCTCCAGCAGCACGTCGGTGGAGTCGTCGCGCATTTCGGTGCTGCCCGAGCCCATTACGCCGCCGATCGCGGCGGTGGCGACGTCGTCGACGATGAGCACGTCGACCGGCTCCAGCTTGCGTTCGATGTCGTCGAGCGTGGTGACGGTCTCGCCGGCCGCGGCGAAGCGGACGTCGAAGCCGCCGGTGATGCGGGCCAGGTCGTGGGCGTGCATCGGGTGCCCGAGTTCGACCATGACGTAGTTGGTGGCGTCGACCGCCGGGGAGATCGCCCGGATGCCGCACAGCGCCAGGCGGCGTTGCAGCCACCACGGCGACACCGCCGTGGGGTCGACGCCGGTGACGCTGCGCAGCGCGAAGCGGCGCACCCCGGTGTCGGGCTGCACGCTCAACGGCCAGGCCTCGCCCTCGGCGGGCAACGCCGGCACCGCGGCAGGGTCTGCGAAGTCAATGTCCAGCGCGCACGCCAGATCGCGCGCCAGGCCGCGCACCGACATGCAGTAGCCCCGGTCGGGGGTGATGGCCAGCTCGAACACCACGTCGTCGAGGCCCAGCACCGCCGCGGCGTCCGCGCCCGGCTCGGCCGTGCCCTCGGGCAGCACCATGATGCCGGAATGGTCGGTGCTCAGCCGTATTTCGGACGCCGAGCAGATCATCCCGTCCGAGGTGCGGCCGTAGGTCTTGCGGGTGGCGATGGCGAAGTCACCGGGCAGCACCGCGCCGGGCAGTGCCACGGCCACCAGGTCGCCGACCACGAAATTGGTGGCGCCGCAGACGATGTCACGCGGCTCGGCTTCACCGACGTCGACGCGGCAGGCCCGGATCGGCTTCTTGAACTCGGTGAGTTCCTCGATCTCGACGACCCGGCCGACCTTGAACGGCCCGGTGACCGGCCCCAGGGTGTGCACGTCCTCGACCTCGTGGCCGACCCGCAGCAGCGCCTGCTCCATCTCGTCGGCGGTGATGTCGAAACCCGGTGCGCCCGCAGTCAGTACCTCGCGCAGCCAGCTGTAGGGAATCCGCATCAGGCACCCACTCCGAACGGCAGGGAGAACCGGACGTCGCCCTCGACCATGTCGCGCATGTCGGGAATACCGTTGCGGAACTGCAGGGTTCGCTCCAATCCCATGCCGAATGCGAATCCGGAGTATTCGGCCGGGTCGATGCCCACCGCGCGCAGCACGTTGGGGTGCACCATCCCGCAGCCGCCCCACTCGACCCAGCCGGGTCCGCCCTTCTTGCCCTCGAACCAGATGTCGACCTCGGCCGACGGTTCGGTGAACGGGAAGAAGTGCGGCCGGATGCGGGTCTTGGCGGCCGGCCCGAACTCCGATTGGGCGAACGCGTCCAGGGTGCCGCGCAGGTGCGCCATGGTCAGGCCGCGGTCCACCGCCAGCCCCTCGACCTGGTGGAACACCGGGGTGTGAGTGGAGTCCAGCTCGTCGGTGCGGAAGGTGCGGCCGATCGAGACCACGTAAACCGGCAGTTCGCGGGCCAACAGGGCACGGATCTGCACCGGGGAGGTGTGGGTGCGCAGCAGTTGCCGCGATCCGGCCGGGGCGATGTGGAAGGTGTCCTGGTCGCTGCGCGCCGGATGGTCGACCGGGAAGTTGAGCGCGTCGAAGTTGAAGTGCTCGGCTTCGACCTCGGGGCCTTCGACCAGTTCCCAGCCCATCGCGACAAAGGTGTCGGCGACGTGCTCGGCCAGCATGGTGATGGGGTGCCGCGCCCCGACGGGCTTGCGCGCGGACGGCAGGGTGACGTCGATGCTCTCGGCGGCCAGCACCGCGGCGTCGCGTTCGGCGCGCAGCTCCTCCAGCCGCTGGTCGTAGGCCCGCTGGGCCTCGGCGCGGACGGCATTGACGCGCTTACCGGCGTCGGCACGGTCGGTCTTGTCCAGTTTGGCCAGCGCCTGGCGGGCCAGCGCCAGCGGCGCTTTGTCACCGAGGTGCTCGGTCTTGGCATGCGCCAGAGCGTCCAGGTCGGCGGCCGCGGTGAAGGCGGCCTGCGCCTCCGCCAGTGCCGAATTCAGGGTCGCGTCGGAGACGACGGACGGGTCAACTGGTTGATCGCCCACGCGGCGCGACTCTCCTTGCTGGATGGGGTGGCTCGGCCGGTCCAAATCATATAGACCACGACATGCCTAGCCGCAGTTAGCCGTGATCTCGTACGATATCGGTACAAGATTCTCGTACGATGTCATGTCAGGGGTGACGGTGTCCATCAGCGCAAGCGAAGCCCGCAAGCAGCTGTTCCCGCTACTGGAGCAGGTCAACACCGATCACCAGCCCGTGCGCATCACCTCGCGAGGCGGCGACGCCGTGTTGATGTCCGCAGACGACTACGACTCCTGGCAGGAAACGGTCTACCTGTTGCGGTCTCCGGAGAACGCCCGACGACTCATGGAGGCCGTCGCGCGCGACCGGGAGGGGCAGGCCACCCCGGCCACGTCGATCGATGAGCTACGGGAGATGGCTGGCGGCGAGGCGTGAGAAGCATCCGCTTCGATCCCGCCGGCTGGGAGGACTTCCTGTTCTGGCGCGGCGCCGATCTGAAGCTGGCTCGCCGGATCGTCAGACTGATCGCCGAGATCCAGCGGGAACCGTTCGACGGGATCGGCAAACCCGAACCGCTGAAGGGCGAGCTGTCCGAATATTGGTCACGTCGCATCGACGACCAACACCGGCTCGTCTATCGGGCTACCGACGACGAGGTCAAGATCCTCAAGGCTCGGTACCACTACTGACCTGGCGCTAGTCGCTGCTGGCGGCAGCCTTGTGCGCTTGCCTCCGCAGTGCTGATCGCAGCCGACACCGGAAAGGGCCAGTGCATATCGCTGGTGTCGGCCCGATCAGAACCAGGTGCTCGGGTCGAACAGGTCGAAGCCGGCCATCGCGTCGGCCGCGGCGCTGCTTCCGGCATTCACCCCGTCCACGGCATCGCCGACGTCGAGCGGCGCGGTGGCGTCCCAGCTCCCGAAGAGCGACGACAGGTCCATGTTGCCGAACGGGGTAATCAACGTGTCGGTGATAGTGGCCCCGGTGGTCGTACCCGAACCCGGGATAGCCTCGTAGACGTTCTCCCAGCCGCTCCCGAGGTTGGCGACGCTATAAACCGTGCCGTCCACCGGTAGTTCAGCGGTCTGCGCCGCGGTCAGGCCCGTTGCAGCGTCGACCGCGCTGACGGTGAGCTGCGAGGTCTCGATGCCGAAGATGTTCGAGACGTTCTCACCGAAGGTGACCGTACCCAGGTCGGCACCGCTACTGTCGTACATTTCGACGCCGCTCTGGGTGACTAGCGGGTGGCCGAGGAGGTTGGCTCCGCTGATCTCCAGCAAGGGTGCGATACCGATAATCGCGTAGACCGGGCTGAATCCGGTGCTGCCCGGATCGAATGTGGTTCCGTCGAGGGTGAACGCGTTGTCGCTGAGGCCGGCGCTGCTGAGCGCGCTACCGAGTGCCTCGAATGGGGCGCCCGGATTCATCGGCGCGGTGGCGTCATAGGACGTCGGCACGTTGAAGTTGCCGAACGGCGTGACGAAGGTGTCGGAGAGGGTCGCCGCACCGCCGCCGGTGCCGGGGATGGCCTGGTAGACGTTCTCGAAACCGCCACCCAGGTCGGTGACGCTGTAGACGGTGCCGTCCACCGGCAAGCCCGCGGTGCTGACCGTGTTCAACACACCGGCGATGTCACTGGCGCTGATACCGCTGGTACCCAAACTGAAACCGTTGTGGGCAAGCTGGGCGGTCACGTCTTGGCCGGTGATGTCCCCATTGAAATCGAGCGGGGCGTAGGCCGGTATGCCGAAGTTCTTGCCAAGCGGAACGGTGACCAGTGCGTTTGCCAGGTCGTTTGCGTTGAAGCCGGCGTTGCTGAAATCAAGGCCGCTGTTGGTCAGGGCATTGTCTACAGCGGTACCGGTCGGGTTGATGGCTTGCACGGTGAACTGCGTGCCGTTGACGATGCCCAACAGGTCCAAATTGTTCATGGACGTGTAGGCGGAGCCCGCGTCGGTGGCGCCGCTGTACACCGCGAAGTTTTCCATCGGGCCCGGGTTCGCAAAGGTCGACGACGCACTGAGCGAGCCCAAGTTGAGATTCAACAACGGTGCAATGGCGCCCGCGTTGAGAGAAAGGGCGTTCAACCCGTCGCTACCGGGATCGAACGTGGTGCTGCCGATGGTGAATGCGTTGTCGCTGAGGCCGGTGGCACCTGACGTCACGCCGAGCGCGTCGAGTGGGGCGATCGGGTTAGCCGGCGCGATGGCGTCATAGGAGGTCGGCATAGCGAAGTTGCCGAACGGCGTCAACAGGGTGTCGGTAATTTTCGACGCGGCAGTACCGCCGGCGTTCGGGACGGCTTCATAGACGTTGGCGAATCCACCGCCGATGTTGGTGATGCTGTAGACGGTGCCGTCGGCGGGCAACTCAGCGAGTTGAGTCGCCGTAAGGCCGGTGGCCGGATCGGTGCTGGTGACGGTGAACTGCGCCGAGTCGATGCTCAACAGGTCCTGCACGTTGACCTGGGTGGCGACCGTGCCGAGCGTGGCGCCGCTACTGTCCTCGACCGTGAACCCCTGCGAGCCTAACGACAGGATGATCGCGTTGTCGCCGCCCAGGGCCAGCAGTGGTGCGTTGGAAAACAGTGGGTCGAATGATTGGTACCCGGCAGTCTGGGTACCCAGCACGGTGCCTACCGGGTCGTTGAAGGCGAGGTTGCCGATCGTGAAGCCGGCGTCAGAGCCGGTGTCACTCGGGTCAGCAACGGCGGCGGCAGCTTGCAGGAAAGCGACGACCGCCAGGCCACCGCCTGCTGTGACCACAGCAGCCAGCCAGATATAACGATTCATCTAAAGCACCTCCGGTTCGCTCAGGATTCTGTTTCGTTACACCCGACCGGTCAGATGGTTACTATTCAGTAATACCCGGAAAGTACTCCTCGAAATGCCGGGTGTCCAGATATTTCGCGGAACTTGGTAAGTAGATATTCATGTTCGTCACGACGTGATCGGCGTGTGACGTCACGTGACGCCCATCACGTCGTGGCGCCGGCGAACAACGGCTCTTCTATCGGGCCACCGACAACGGGGTCGAGACCCTCGTAGCCCGCTACCACTACGGAGTCTGTCGGCTCCGTGACAGCGAAAAACCCCGCACATGGTGTGCGGGGTTTTCGGTCGTTGGGTTTAGCTGCCGGCCGGGGGTGCGGGCGTAGCCCCGGCACCACCCTGGACACCCTCACCGCCGGTCGTGGTGGTGGGAGCGACGGGACTGGCGGGAGCGGTGGCCTTCACCGAGCCGGATGCACCGCCGGTGCCGCCGGTGCCGCCGGTACCACCCTTGATGGTGCCCGTACCGTCGCCACCATTACCACCGTTACCGCCTGCTCCACCGGGGTCGGTAGCGGCGCTGTTGCCACCGGCGCCGCCCGCACCACCGGCGCCGACCTGGACGGGCTTGCCGGCGTTGGTCGGGGCGGTGCCGCCATTGCTGGTCAGACTGCCGCCGTTACCACCGTCTCCGCCGATACCGCCGGTACCGCTGGTGCTGTTACCGCCCGCTCCCCCAGCGCCGCCGGTCTGGGCGCGCCAGCTCCCGCCGCCGCTGTCTCCGCCATTGCCGCCGTTGCCGCCGTCGCCGGTAGTGCCGGTGCCGCCAGCCCCGCCCTTGCCGCCGGTGCCGCCGGAGCCGAACTTGTTACCGCCGTTGATGCCGTCGAAGCCTTTACCGCCGTCACCGCCGCTGCCGCCGGTTGCGCCGTTACCCCCGGCGCCGCCGTTGCCACCGCTGCCACCGAATCCGAGGATCTGGCCCTTGCCGGTCACGCTGCCATTGACGTCATTCCAGCCGGAGCCCTCGACACCATCGCCGCCAGCGCCACCCTTGCCACCGGTGCCACTGGTGCTGGCTCCGCCGGCACCGCCATTACCGCCGCTGCCGCCGGTGATGGTGCCTTCGCCGCCCGCACCGCCGGCACCGCCTGCGCCGCCGTTGCCGCTGTCGGGGGCCGGAGCATCGGCGGTACCAGCGGGGACGGTGGCCGCACCACCCGCACCGCCGTTACCGCCGGCACCGCCCCAGATGACCTGGGTGCCTGTCGCGTTTTCGTCGGCAGCGCCACCGGCCCCGCCAGCACCTCCGTCGCCGCCGTTGCCCGTGGTCGCTGCACCACCGGCACCGCCGGCGCCGCCGGCGCCCGAGACGCCGAGGATGGTGCCCGCTCCGAACTTGTTGGTGAAGCCGTCGATGCCCCAGGTGCCGTCGGACTTCCAGCCGGTCGCGGCGGCGCCCGCGCCGCCGTCGCCACCCTTACCGCCGTCGCCCGCACCGGTGACCGCGCCGCCCGCACCACCGGCGCCCCCGGCGCCGCCGTACTGGGTGCCCTCGCCGGCGTCGCCGCCATGGCCGCCGTCACCGCCTTCGCCGTTGGTCGCGCCGCCGCCCTTGCCGCCCGCGCCACCATTACCGCCCTTGGTCAGGGTGCCAGGGTCGTCGGTAAGTGGACTGGGGGAAGCATGGCCGCCGTCACCTCCGGTACCACCGTTACCGGTAGCGGTGCCGCCGGCACCACCATTACCGCCGGCACCACCATTACCGCCGGTGGTCGCGTTGCCGGTTTCAGCGGTGGGGGCGCCGTCGGCACCCGCGCCGCCATTACCGCCGTCGCCGTTAGTCCCGCCGTTGCCGCCGTCACCGCCGGCCCCACCGTTCTGGTGGAGTTCATCGCTGGCGGCGCCGTCGCCGCCGTTGCCGCCCTGCGCGCCGGAGGTAACCCCTACGCCGTCCGCGCCGTCGGTGCCGGCTTCGCCACCGGTGCCGCCGGTGCCTGCAACACCCGCATCGCCGCCCTTACCAGCCGCACCGCCGTTACCGGCATTGCCGCCCTGGCCGCCCGAGCCGAAGCCGTACTGGCCCTTGCGGTCCCAGTCACCGTTGGCGCCGTCGCCACCGTTGCCGCCGGCGCCGCCCTGACCGCCGGCGCCGCCATCGCCGCCGTTGCCGTTCACGCCATCGGTACCGGACGCCGACACGCCGCCATTGCCGCCCGCGCCGCCCTTGCCGCCGTCGAAGCCGGTGCCGCCGTTGCCGCCATTGCCGCCGGCGCCATTGTTGGTGCCGAGGTCCCCGGCGTCGCCCACGGAACCGGTAAGGCCGTGATCGCCGGCACCGCCCTTGCCGCCGGCGCCGCCGCTACCGCCGTCGCCGGAGACCGAGGCACCGCCGGCACCACCGGCGCCGCCATTACCGCCATCGCTCTTGGAACCCGCGCCACCGACGCCACCGTTACCGCCGTTACCGCCGTCGCCGGTCGTTGCAGCGCCACCAGCGCCGCCGGCCCCACCATTACCGCCGAAGACACCGTCGGCACCGTTACCGCCGTTGGCCCCGTCCGCGTGGGTTGCGTCGGCATCAGCGCCCTTACCACCGGCACCGCCATTGCTGCCTTGTTCAGGCGTGTTGTCGCTGCCATCGACACCCGCCACGCCAGTGGCACCGGCGTTCTCACCGGAACCGCCACCGGCGCCACCCGCGCCACCCTTGCCGCCCTCTGTCCCGTTGGCGCCAGCCTGACCGCCGTCACCGCCAGCACCGTCCTGGCCACCGGAACCGTTGTTGCCCCAGACGCCCGCGGCACCATTGCCGCCGTCACCGCCCGCACCAACGGCACCGCCGGCGCCTCCGGCACCACCATTGCCACTGTTGCCCGCTTTGCCGACCTCATTCAGGAGCTCGCCGGCCACGCCGCCCTTGCCGCCGGTACCACCGTCGAAGCCGTTGCCACCCGCCATGCCGTCGGTGCCCTTGCCGTCGTTCTGACCAACGGTCCCGGCTGTGCCGTCGGTGCCCTTCTCCCCGGCGTGCCCGGCGCCACCGACACCACCGACACCACCGTTGCCGGCATTACCCGCCGCGGTGCCACTGGCCCCACCGTCGCCGCCGCCGCCGCCGACGCCGCCGTGGTCGCCAGCGTTGGTGCCGCTGACACCACCGGCGCCACCGGTACCGCCGGTGCCACCGTTGCCATTCACGCCACCGCTGCCGCCGGTGCCGCCGTTACCCCCGACACCGGGTCCGTGAACACCGTCGTCGTCGACGCCGACACCACCGGTACCGCCCTTGCCGCCATCACCGTTGACATCGCTGGCAGCGCCGTCCGCGCCCTTGGTGCCCAGCGAACTGCCATCGCCGCCCTTACCGCCCACGCCGCCGTTGCCGCCGACACCACCGGTACCCCCGGTACCACCGTCGTGGTTGTCGTCGTCCCCGGCCGCACCGGTACCACCCTGGCCGCCAGCGCCGCCAGCACCACCCGCGCCGCCGGCGCCACCGCTGCCGAACATCGCCTTTGTTGCGGCGCCACCGTTGCCGCCCGTGCCACCGTGGATGCCGTCGCCACCGACCTCACCCACCCCGGTGCCACCGTTGAGCCACGTTCCGACGTCGCCCTGCGCACCGGCATCGCCAGCACCACCGGCACCGCCCGCGCCACCGATACCGAACAGCCAGCCTATAGCGGCGCCACCGTCGCCACCGTTGCCGCCCATGCCACCGGCACCGCCGGCGCCGCCGATACCCATGATCGTGCCGCCCGTACCGCCGTTACCGCCGGCCTCACCGGCCCAACCGGCACCGCCGACACCGCCATTACCGAACATCCCGGCAGCGCCGCCGTTACCTGCCGCGCCACCGTCGGCGCCGGCGAAACCGGCCCCGCCGTCGCCGAACCACAACCCGCCGGCACCACCGTTGACGTGGTCCGCCGTGCCGGCGGCACCGTCCCCAAGGTAGATCGAGCCCTCGGGAGCCCAGCTGTTGATCATGTTGACAATCGGCGCGTTCGCTGAGTTCGACACCCAGGCGTCCATCGCGTTGTACATCGGCTGGTAGAACAGCGCGTTCCACAGCGAGGTCATGTCGAACGCGGGAGCCGCGGCGGCCATACCCGGGTCGGCCGAAGCGAACCACGAGCTGATGTCCCACGCTGTGGAGTCCCAGGTGCTGGTGTCCCACCAGGAGGCCGAGTCTGAGGCCGGGGTGAACAGATCGGTCAGCCAGTCGAAGTCCAGATCGGCCCTCGCCGTCGGAGCCGTGGCCAGCGGGGCCATCCCGAACGCCAGGAACGCCGCCACCGTGCTACCGGCACCGACCAGCCGGTTGCCCGTCCTGCCACGGTTGTTCCGACGCTGCTCCCGACCTGACATAATTCCCCGCTTCTGCACTGAAGACGACCTGAGTAGAACTGCTTAAACAGTTACTTTGCTCACGCAGACTATTCCAAGAAACGGGGTTCTTCCACCCGAGCGGACTCATGCACACTCGAGCGCGCGGGGATCAATCCTCGGCCGCACGCTCCCGGCGAACCACCTTGAGCCGGTACATCGTCAAGTCGGCCGGAACACCGCTGGTCTTGGCGGTCAGCACCTGGCGACGCGCCCGCTTGGCAACCACACCCAGGTCTTCGAGGTCGGCGGGATCGATGCGCTCCAGGGTCGGCCCGGACACCACGATGCCGCCCTTGACGGCCCGGTCCATGACCCGTGCGGCGATGTTGACGTCCACACCCAGCCAGTCGTCGGCGAGCCGTTGCGGCCGGCCGGTGTGGATACCGGCCCGCATCCGCGGGGTATGACCGTTGACCTCGACCGTTTCGATGGCCTCCTGCGCCTGCAGCACCGCGGCCACCGCCACCAGTGGATCGCGGAACACCGCCATCAGCCCGTCGCCCATCCGCTTGACGATCCGGCCACCGGCATCCAGCAGCGGCGGCTCCACCGCCTGCGACACCCGCCGCAACAGGGTGAGGGTGGCGTCATCCCCCGATCGCAACGACCACGACGAGAAACCGACCAGGTCGGTGAAGACCAACGTCGACTCCGCGTTGGCCGGCGCCCGTGACATCCGTTGGGTCAGTGCCTGCCAGACCTGCAGGGCGCCCAGGCTCACCTCACGCGACGCCGCGGACCGATCACCCATCAAGCGGTCTGCCGCCCGCGCCGCGGTCTGCGGTCCGCTGTCTCCGGCCGTCGAGAGCGGGTCGCCGAAGTCCGGGTCGCCGGGCAGGGACTGGCGCATCCGGCGCACCAGGTCCACCACACGGGTGTCGTTGGTCGTGCGGTTCAACCACGCTGCTGCGTCTTCGAGCGAGAACGATCGGCGGCGACTCACGCGGATCTCCTCGAGAGTCTCCCCCGCCTCCCCGAGCTCGCCAGCCTGCTCGCCGACCGGCTCAAGGTCCATGCGCCTCAGAGTAGGTGGCCGTCGTGGCCACCGGCAACGACGTGGGACGTGGCGCACGCCACGGTCGGAGAAACCCGCAGCGACGCGCCCCGAGAATGTAGACAACAAACGTTGTCACAATTATCGTTGTATCAGGTTCGCCCAATTAGGAGACGTGATGACCATTACACCGACCACGTCCGACGAGCTGCTGTCACAGTCCGTCGACCCGACCGAGTCGAAGCCCGCTCCCAAGCCCGCCCCGGCGGTGGAGCCCCTGACCTCCGACTCGCTGACCTGGAAATACTTCGGCGACATCCGCACCGGCGTGATGGGCATTTGGATCGGCGCGATCGAGAACATGTACCCCGGCCTGGGCGCGGGGGTAACCGACCACTCCAGCATCTTGAACGAGCCCATGCAGCGGGTCATGCGGTCGGTGTACCCGATCATGGGCGTGGTCTACGACGGTGCCCGCGCCCAGCACACCGGCGCCGCGATCCGCGACTACCACCGCGACATCAAGGGGGTCGACGCGCAGGGCCGGCGCTATCACGCGCTGGACCCCGACACCTTCTATTGGGCGCACGCCACGTTCTTCATGCTGATCATCAAGCTCGGCGAGTATTTCGACGGCGGGCTCACCCTGGCCGAAAAACGCCAGCTCTTCGACGAGCATGTGCAGTGGTACCGGATGTACGGCATGAGCATGCGTCCGGTGCCCAAGTCCTGGGAGGACTTCTGCGAGTACTGGGACCGGGTCTGCGAGGACGAGCTGGAGCTCACCCAGGCCGCGATCGACATCTTGAACATCCGCATCCCCAAGCCCTGGTTCGTCCCGATGCCCGACGCGGTGTGGCACCACATGTTCAAGCCGGCGCTGGCCGCCCAGCGCTGGGTGGCGGCCGGGCTGTTCGAGCCGGTGGTGCGCGAGAAGGCCGGTCTGCGCTGGTCGGAGGGCGACGAGGTGCTGCTGCGACTGCTGGGCAAGGTCAGCCACCTGGCATTCAGCCTTGTGCCCGACGAGATCCGACTGCATCCGCGCGCGCTGGCCGGCTACCGGCGCGAGCAGGGCAAGATCTCGGGCGAAACACCGTTGATCGAGGCCCCGTGGTTCAGCGGACCGCCGAAAGACCGGCGCCGCAGCGGAATGCACTACGTCCCGCCGGTCAGCCAGGGCATGAAGCTGGTCGAGCGGGCCGGGGCGCTGATGCACAGCACGTTCTCGCTGGCCGGCAGCGGCTTCTCACCGCGACCGCCGCGCCGCAAGGTCGCCTGAATCAGGCCTGCCCCGACTACGCCCTGCGCTGCGCCCGCGCACTCTGATACAGGCAGATCGCCGCGGCCGCAGCCACATTGAGACTCTCGGCGTGACCCGACATCGGGATATGCACCCGGTGATCGGCGGCAGCTGCAGCCGTCTCCGGCAGCCCCTGGGCCTCCGGGCCGAACAGCCAGGCCGTCGGCGCGGTCAGCACCGGATCGGCGTCATCCAGGCTCAGTTCACCCTCGAGCGCCGTGGCCAGCACCTGCAGACCCGCGTCCCCCAGCGCCGCGAGTGTCGCGTCGGTGTCGGCGGCCACCACGACCGGGACGTTGAAGATGCTGCCCGCCGAGGACCGCAGGCACTTGCCGTTGTAGGGATCGACACTGTTGCCGGTCAGCACCACCGCATCGGCGCCGGTGGCGTCGGCGATACGGATGAGCGTGCCGGCGTTACCCGGCTCGCCGATTCCCACTGCCACGGCCACCAACCGCGGTGCACCGGCCAGCACGTCGTGAAGATCCGGTTCCGGCAGTGTGCACACCGCGACCAATCCGGCCGGTGTGACGGTGTCCGAGAGCGCCTTGGCCGCCCGGTCGGTGACGAGCTGGACGGGCGCCTGGGCTGCCGCGAGCAACTCGTGGTGCCGCTGCGCCGCCGACTCGGTGGCGAAGACCTCGATGGCCAGGCCGCGAGCAATGGCGGCCTGGACCAGATTGGGCCCCTCGGCCAGGAAGCGCTGTTCGCGCTTCCTGGCCACGTGCCGGTGCAGCTTGACCGCCGCGACCACGCGGGCCGAACGTTCGGTCAGCATCGGCGCAGAGGTCAGGCGGCCTCGCCGGAAGGCGCGTTGACGTCCTCGGGCAGTGCGGCCCGAGCGACCTCGACCAGCGCGGTGAACGCGGCCGCGTCGCTGACGGCGATCTCGGCCAGGTTCTTGCGGTCCACCTCGACACCAGCGGCCTTGAGGCCCTGGATCAGGCGGTTGTAGGTGATGTCGTTGGCGCGGGCCGCCGCGTTGATTCGGGTGATCCACAGCTTGCGGAACTCACCCTTGCGGGCGCGACGGTCGCGGTAGGCGTAGGTCAGTGAGTGCAGCTGCTGTTCTTTGGCCTTGCGGTACAGCCGCGAACGCTGGCCACGGTAACCCTTCGAAGCCTTCAGTACTGTACGGCGCTTCTTCTGGGCATTGACTGCGCGCTTCACGCGTGCCATGGGGTGTTCCTACTCTCGTTGGGACGTAAAGGATGTGCGGTGCTTGACGCGGCTGTTAGCCGTTCAGCATCGCGTTGACGCGCTTGGTGTCAGCAGGAGCCACCGCGGTGCGACCGGCCAACCGGCGCATACGGGTGGACGGCTTGTGCTCGAGCAGGTGGCGGGCATTCGCCTTCTGCCGCATGATCTTGCCGGTTCCGGTGCGACGGAACCGCTTTGAAGCGCCACTGTGGGTTTTCGCCTTGGGCATATTTCCTCAGTTCTGGTGTCGGAGTTGAGCTTTAGGTTTGCTGTTCGGGCGCGTCCGCCGCAGGTGCGGCATCCGGGGCCGGTGCGGCGTCCACCGCGGGTGCGGCGGGAACCGCGCCTCCGCCGGCATCCTCGGCCGCCTTGGCCCGGGTCTTGGCGCCACGGTGCGGTGCCAGCACCATCGTCATGTTGCGTCCGTCCTGCTTGGCGGAGGTCTCGACGAAGCCGTGCTCGGCGACGTCGGCACCCAATCGCTGCAGCAGGCGGTAGCCGAGCTCCGGCCGGGACTGCTCACGACCGCGGAACATGATCGTCACCTTGACCTTCGCCCCGGCCTCGAGGAAGCGGACCACGTGGCCCTTCTTCGTCTCGTAGTCGTGGGGGTCGATCTTGGGACGCAGCTTCTGTTCCTTGACGACGGTCTGCTGCTGGTTCTTGCGAGACTCGCGCTCCTTTTGGGCCGCCTCGTACTTGTACTTGCCGTAGTCCATGATCTTGCAGACCGGCGGTTTGGCGGTCGGGGCTACTTCGACAAGGTCGAGATCGGCATCCGCGGCGACGCGCAGCGCATCTTCGATGCGCACAATGCCTACCTGCTCCCCGCCCGGGCCGATCAATCGGACCTCAGGTACACGAATGCGCTCGTTGACGCGGATCTCAGTGCTGATGGGACCTCCCTGGGTAGTCTTTCGGTCGCGGCCGCCGCAGTGCTCGTCCGGACGCAGCGGCGCTGACCCACCCATCAGCAAAAAAGCCCTGCACGAAGCAGGGCCCGATACCGACCGATCGCGGCCTGAAATACCATCAGGCCACCTGCGCAGCGCGCAGAGCAGGCGGTTCGCACCGCCTGCGACCGGACCACTGAGCCGCAAGGATTGCTCCTCGGCTAGTGGTGGGAGGGAACTCCACTTGCTGTCCTGGCTTACGCCGGGACGGTCGCGGAAGTGAGTCTAGCAGCAGGAAGGCATTCCTCTGGAATCCCGCCAGTCCAACGCTGCGGCCCGGAGCCGCGCCTCACACCGATTTTCCAGGTTTGACTGCCTATTCTCGCGGACTATGAGCCTGACTCTGCCGCGCTCGCGCAGCCGCTCGAACTCCCGATTCAACTGGGTGCCCGCGGCGGCCGCCTGGGCCGTCGGCACCGCGGCCACGCTGACCCTGCTGGGCAGCCTGTCACCGGTGATCCGCTGGGTCATCCGGGTGCCGCGCGAGTTCATTGACAAATACCTGTTCAACTTCCCCGACACCAGCCTGGCCTGGGCGGTTGTCCTGGTGCTGCTGGCCGCCGCGCTCAGCGCACGCAAACGCATCGCCTGGTGGCTGCTGCTGGCCAACCTGCTGGTCGGCGCGGGATGGAACGTCAACCGCATACTCGCCGGCACCGTCGACACCGTGCAGGGTGTCAGCACGATTGTGGGCCTTGCCCTACACAGCGCGGCGATCGTGCTGCTGTTGCTGTCCTACCGGCAGTTCTGGGCCAAGGTCCGCCGCGGCGCGCTGCTCAAATTCGCCGCGACACTGGCCGCCGGCTGGGCGGTCGCGATCCTGTTGTGCTGGGGGCTCATCGAGCTGTTCCCCGGAACCGTCGAGCGGCCGTGGCGGCTGCCGTACGTGGTGAACCGGGTGGTGGGCTTCGCGCTGCTGGAACCGGACTTCTTCGCCGGCAAGCCCGACTTCGGCCTGAGAGCCCTGTGCGGGCTGCTCGGGGCGCTGGCCCTGATCATCGCGGCGATCGTGTTGTTCTTGTCCCAGCGCGCCGACAACGCACTCACCGGCCAGGACGAGTCGGCGATCCGCGGGCTGCTCGAGCAGTACGGGCGCAACGACTCGCTGGGGTACTTCGCCACCCGCCGGGACAAGTCGGTGGTGTTCGCGCCCAACGGGCGTGCCGCCATCACCTTCCGGGTCGAGGTGGGCGTCTGCCTGGCCAGTGGCGACCCGGTGGGCGACCCGCGAGCGTGGCCGCAGGCCATCAACGCCTGGCTGCGCGAGTGCAAGGTCTACGGCTGGGCGCCGGGTGTGATGGGCGCCAGCCTCGCCGGCGCGCAGGCCTTCCAGGAAGCCGGTCTGAGCGCCCTGGAACTCGGCGACGAGGCGATCCTGCGGACCTCGGACTTCAAACTGTCCGGCTCGGACATGCGTGGGGTCCGCCAGGCGGTGACGCGGGCCCGCCGCTCGGGCCTGACGGTTCGGATGCGCCGGCACGGCGAGATCAGCCCCGACGAGATGGCGCTGGTGCTGCAACGCGCCGACGCCTGGCGCGACACCGAGTCCGAACGCGGCTTCTCCATGGCGTTGGGCCGCCTCGGCGACCCGGCCGACGCCGACTGCCTGCTGGTCGAGGCGCTGCGCGGCGACCCGCAGACCGGCGAAGTGGTGGCGATGCTGTCCCTGGTGCCGTGGGGGCACAGCGGCGTCTCACTGGACCTGATGCGCCGCTCACCGCAGTCCCCCAACGGCACCATCGAATTGATGGTCAGCGAATTGGCGCTGCAGGCGGGCACCATCGGCGTCAATCGAATCTCGCTGAACTTCGCCATGTTCCGCGCCGCGTTCGAGCAGGGCGCCCAGCTGGGCGCAGGCCCGGTGTTGCGGCTGTGGCGCCGCCTGCTGATGTTCTTCTCCCGGTGGTGGCAGCTGGAGACGCTGTACCGGTCGAACATGAAATACCAGCCGGAGTGGGTGCCGCGCTACGCCTGCTACGAGGACGCCCGGCTGATCCCCCGGGTGGGTGTCGCCTCGGTGATCGCCGAAGGCTTTCTGGTGCTGCCGTTCTCTCGGCGTCAGGAGCAGCACACCGGCCACCACTCCGCGGTACCCGAGGCGGTGGCCGCCACCGGACGCCTGCACAGCGACGGCACCGCACCCGATGGCGTCGCCGAGTTCATCGAACCCGCCGAAGCGCTCCCCCGGCTGCCCGAACAGGTCCGGGTCCGGATGGCCAAGCTGAAGTCATTGCAGGACAGCGGCGTCGACGCCTACCCGGTGGGCCACCCGCCCAGCCACACCGTGGCTCAGGCGATGGAGGGTGACACCGGCGAGACCGTCTCGGTGGCCGGCCGGGTGCTGCGGATGCGCGACTACGGCGGGGTGCTGTTCGCTCAGCTGCGCGACTGGTCCGGTGAAGTGCAACTGCTGCTGGACAATTCGGTTCTCGCCGAGGCCGACGGCGCGCGCGCCGCGGACTTCAGCTCGGCGGTCGATCTCGGCGATCTGGTCGAGGCGACCGGCCGGATGGGCCACAGTCGCAACGGCACACCGTCGCTGCTGGTGCGGCACTGGCGCCTGGTCGGCAAGTGCCTGCGCCCGCTGCCGGACAAGTGGAAGGGCCTGACCGACCCGGAGGCACGGGTGCGGTCCCGCTACGTGGACCTGGCGATCAACACCGAGTCACGAGCGCTGATCACCGCCCGCAGCAGTGTGCTGCGCTCCATCCGGGACACGTTGTTCACCAAGGGATTCCTGGAGGTCGAGACCCCGATCCTGCAGCAGTTGCATGGCGGAGCCAACGCCCGGCCATTCACCACCCACATCAACGCCTACGACCTCGACCTGTACCTGCGGATCGCCCCGGAGCTGTACCTCAAGAGGCTCTGCGTCGGCGGGGTGGAGCGGGTGTTCGAACTGGGCCGGGCGTTTCGCAACGAAGGTGTCGACTACAGCCACAACCCGGAGTTCACCCTGCTGGAGGCCTACCAGGCCCACGCCGACTACCGCGCCTGGATCGACGGTGCCCGCGAGCTGATCCAGAATGCGGCGGTGGCCGCCAACGGCGCACCCGTGGTGATGCGGCCGGGCGCCGACGACCGGTTGGAACCGGTGGACATCTCCGGTGACTGGCCGGTGCGCACCGTGCACGGCGCGGTGTCGGAGGCACTCGGCGAACAGATCGACGCCGACACCGACCTGGAGACCCTGCGCCGGTTGTGCAACGGCGCCGGCGTGCACTTCCTGCGGCAGTGGGATGCCGGCCAGGTGGTGCTCGAACTCTACGAACACCTCGTCGAGGCCCGCACCGAACGGCCCACTTTCTACACCGACTTCCCGACCTCGGTCTCGCCGCTGACCCGGCCGCACCGCTGCAAGCCCGGCGTGGCCGAGCGGTGGGATCTGGTGGCGTGGGGTGTGGAGTTGGGCACCGCCTACAGCGAGCTCACCGATCCGGTGGAGCAGCGCCGCAGGCTGCATCAGCAGTCGGTGCTGGCCGCCGGCGGAGACCCCGAGGCCATGGAGCTCGACGAGGACTTCCTGCAGGCCATGGAGTACGCGATGTACCCGACCGGTGGCCTGGGCATGGGCGTCGACCGGGTGGTCATGCTCATCACCGGCCACAGTATTCGGGACACGCTGCCGTTCCCGTTGGCCAAGCCCCGTTGACCGGTTTCGCGGTTCATCATGGAGGGGTGATTCTGTCCAGCGGCCAACACACCTCGCTGATGCACGGCTGGATCCCGGTGACGGTGCAGGCGGTGGCGGTGTTGGCGCTGGCCCTGGCCGTGGGCTGGCGGCCTGGCCGCTGGCTGCCGCGGCTCCCGCTGATCGGCGGATTGGGGCTGGCAGCAGCAGCCTGCGCGTACTGGTTCGTCGCCGACGACGGCCTGTCCGGTGAGCCGGCGCCGCCGACGCTGTGGATGTGGATCGCGCTGACAGGCGCCGCCGCCACGATCCTGGTCCTGGGCTGGCGAGGTGCCGCGTGGTGGCGCCGCGGCGTCGCCCTGCTGGCGGTGCCGCTGTGTCTGATCAGCGCGAGCCTGACGCTCAACGGCTGGGTCGGCTATTTCCCGACCGTGGAGAGCGCCTGGGGGCAACTGACCTCCGGCCCGCTGCCCGACCAGAGCGACATGGCGGCGGTGAACGCGATGGCGGGGTCGGGCTCGGCGCCCGGGCGCGGCCGCGTGCTGCAGGTGACGATTCCCGCGGACGCTTCGCATTTCAAGCATCGCGGTGAGCTGGTGTACCTGCCGCCGGCGTGGTTCGCGCAGAGTCCGCCACCGGCGCTGCCGACGGTGATGATGATCGGCGGCGAATTCAACACCCCGGCGGACTGGCTGCGCTCCGGGGGCGCGATCCGGGTCATCGACGAGTTCGCCGCCGCGCACAACGGCAGTGCGCCGGTGCTGGTGTTCGTCGACTCGGGCGGCTCGTTCAACAACGACACCGAATGCGTCAACGGTCCCCGCGGCAACGCCGCCGACCATCTGACCGACGACGTGGTGCCCTATCTGATCTCGCACTTCGGCGTCAGCTCCGAACCGTCGCACTGGGGGGTCGTCGGCTGGTCGATGGGCGGCACCTGCGCGGTCGACCTGACCACCATGCACCCGGATAAGTTCAGCGCCTTCGTCGACATCGCCGGCGACCTCAGCCCGAACGCGGGCACCCGCGCCCAGACCATCGCGCGGCTGTTCGGCGGCAGTGTCGATGCGTGGGCGGCATTCGACCCGTCGACCGTGATCGCCAAACACGGCCGCTATTCCGGGGTTTCGGGGTGGTTCGCGGTCAACGGCAGCGCCACCACGGCCGACACCGGCGGCCAGCTCGCCGCCGCGAAGTCGCTGTGCGCGCTGGGCCAGGCCAACGGCATCGACTGCGCCGTGGTGACCGAACCGGGCAAGCATGACTGGCCGTTCGCCGGAAAGGTGTTCGCCGACTCGCTGCCCTGGCTGGCCGGCCAACTGAGCACGCCGGGCGTGCAACCGGTTCCGTTCCCAGGCGCGGCACCCGAAGCCGCTTCCTGGCGCTCCCCCGGCCCACCGGCCCATAGGGCTCCGGGCCGGTAACGTGGCGAGCATGGGTGACGATCCGACCGACCCGCAGGCCGACCCCGGATTCGACGACTCGGGCGTACCGACCTTCGAATCGGTGCGCGAGAAGATCGAAGGCCGGTATCAGACCTCGATCGGCGCGCAGGAGCTCGATGCCGAGACCCCGGAGAGCCGCAGCGTCGAGGAGCAGTACCAGGACCGGCAGCGCGCGGCCGCAGACCGGCTGGAGCAGATCCGCGCCTCGATGCGCGACGACAAGCCCTGATCGGTGCGCGGCTTCAGCATCGCCGAGCGGCGGAACCGGCTGGCGCGCAGACACTTCCTGGCCCCCGACACCGCCGGCGCGTCCATCACCCGGATCGCGGCGACACTCGTCGGGCTGCACGCCACCGACCCTGCCACGCCGTACCTGTCCCTGTGGGCGCGATCGTCACCGTTCGCCGTCGCCGACCTGGACGGCGCACTGTATGAAAAACGTTCGCTGGTCAAGCATCTGGCGATGCGCCGCACCCTGTGGGTGGTCGACCCCGCCGATCTGCCCGCCGTGCAGGCCGCGGCCAGTGACCGGGTGGCCGACACCGAACGACGCCGGCTGATCGCCGATGTCAGCAAGGCCGGGGTCGCCGACGACGGCGCACACTGGCTGGCCGCCGCCGGCGCGGCCGTGCTGCGACACCTCGATCGGCACGGCCCGACCAGCAGCGCCGCGTTGCGCACCGCACTGCCCGAACTGGCCGGAACCTACGACCCGGCACCCGGCAAGTCCTACGGCGGCCAAACCCACCTGGCTCCCCGGGCACTGACCGTGCTCGGCGCTCAGGGCGACATCGTGCGCGGCCCCAACGATGGAGCCTGGACCTCGGCGCGGCCGCAGTGGACCACCGCGGCGGACTGGCTGGGTGAGCCGACGGTGAAGATGGCCGCCGAGGCGGCGCAGGCCGACCTGGTCCGCACCTGGCTGCGAGCGTTCGGCCCGGCCACCGCCGAGGACATCAAGTGGTGGTTCGGCACCACCAAGACCGCGGTCCGAAAGTCGTTGAGCGACATCGGCGCCGTCGACGTCGACCTGCACGGCACTCCCGGCTATGCGCTGCCCGACGACCTGGAGCCCGAACCCGACGTCGAGCCGTGGGGTGCGCTGCTTCCCGGGCTCGACGTCACCACGATGGGCTGGTATCACCGCGACTGGTATCTGGGCGAGCACCGCGGTCAGCTTTTCGACAACAACGGCAACGCCGGCCCGACGGTGTGGTGGAACGGCCGGATCGTGGGCGGCTGGTATCAGAATGCCGCCGCCGAGGTGCAGCTGCAGTTCCTGGAGGACCCGGGCCGGGCGGCACGCGATGTGTTGACGCGCCGGGCGCACGAGCTCACCGACTGGCTGGACGGGGTGCGGGTGCCGCCGCGGTTCCCGTCGCCGCTGGTGAAGGCGGCCAACGCCCGCCGTTAGGCGCTGGCCCTACTGAACCCCAGTTTGATCTCTTTAGCGTCTGCAACGCAACATGTTCCAAGATCAACCAGCGCTCCGGAAACGCATGGATTTGCATCCACTGCAAGCGCGGTCTAGCTACGAGACCTGCGGCTCCCGTCACACGTTGAACCGGAACGTTGCACTGGGCGTTTGCAGGGTTTAATGGGACTTGTCCAGTGCCGAAAAACAGGGCTTGACCAGTGCTGATCACTAACCGTCGGTAAGCACCAACCGGCGCAAACTGCGGACCGACTGCGGCCCCGTTACAACCTATGCAGTCCGCCGCCGGTCAAGGCTAGCCCTACTCCTGGAGCGCACGCATGGCCTCCCGCAGAAGCAGTCTTGCGGCAGCAGCTATAAGTGGTCCAAGCTCACAGTGGCCCAGAACTCATAATCCGTCTTCCTGCGCGTTTGCGGCATCTGACTCAACCCTCAACACACCTGGACGTCGCCCCAGGGTTTCGGTGACAACAGGCAGTGCAGTTTCGCATCACGCCGTCGACGACACTCGGTTTCGTCGTAGTATCAACCCACGAATAACCGCAGGGGAGGCGAGCACATGGTTACCAAAAAGGAAGACCCGTACTACTCCAACACCAAGGGAGCGGCGAAGAAGGGCCTGGGTCTGCTGCACGATCAGGTGACAGTTGCGGTCACGCGGCCTGACTGGCCGGTGTGGTCATGATTGCTTCGAATTCGATCGGGGTCAACCGGCCTA
>NZ_CP084029.1:2097981-2144225 GCF_020181615.1 [Mycobacterium] crassicus | reverse complement strand
GGGGTAATGCCAGCTGGGGCAACATGGGCGGCAACGGCGGCATCGGCGGCGGCCGTGGGTCCAGCATCTACACCAGTCCGATGTACGGGCAGGCCGGGACTACCGGTAACGGCGGCAACGGCGGAAACAGTGGTGACGGCGGCGACGCCTACCAGGACGCAGATGGCAACTACCTCGGCAACGGCGGAGCCGCCAACTGGGCCAGCGACGGCGGCTCGGGCCACATCGGCGGTGACGGCGGTGACGGCGGCCGCGGCGGCACCGGCCTCAACGGCGGGGCCGGCGGCTGGGGCGGCAGCGGCGGTTCTTCCGAGCACAACAGCATGGCAAGTCACGGCGGCAACGGCGGCGACGGCGGCGACGCCACGGCCGGACGGGGAGGCGACGGCGGCGGCGGCGGCTTCAACGCCTACGGCGTGGGCGGCAACGGCGGCAACGGCGGCAACGGGATCGGCACGGACGCAAGTATCAAGACCGTCGGCGGCGACGGCGGCCTCGGCGGAGACAGCTACTCCACCGCCCCCGGGTCCGGTGGCAACGGCGGTAACGGCGGCACCGGCAGCTACGCCGGCGGTAACGGCGGCGGCGGCAGTTGGGGCGGCGGCAACGGCGGCAACGGCGGCACCAGCACCGGCTGGCAACACGACGGCACCACCTACAGCGTCGGCGGCAACGGCGGCGACGGAGGCCTTGGCATTTCCAGTGGGGCACCCGGCGGCGACGGTGGTGCCGGCGGCAATGGCGCCACCGGTCCCGGCGTGGTCAGCGTGGGCGGCAACGGCGGCAACGGCGGCAACGGCAGCGGCAACACCGGAAGCGTGCTCGGCCCCGGAGGTGCCGGCGGTGCCGGCGGCAACGGCGGTGCAGGCGGGTCCGGTACCGCCTCCGGCGGCAACGGCGGCAACGGCGGCAGCGCCGGTGCCGGCGCGACCACGGGCGGAAGCGGCGGCAATGGCGGCGCCGGCGGAGCCAGCGGCGGCGTCGACACCCCGGCCAACGATCTCGGTCACGGTCCGAGCCACGCCGGCAACGGCGGTAACGCCGGCAACGGCGGGGCCGGCGGCACCGGCTACCTCGCCGGCGCTCAACCCGCCACCAGCGGTGACGGCGGCGCAGGTGGAAACGGCGGCAACGGTGGCAACGGCGCGGGAACCGTCAACGGCGGCAACGGTGGTGACGGCGGCGACGGCGGCGCGGCCGGCGAAACCGCAGGCGGGCCCGGCCAGTCCGGCACCCCGCACGCCGGGACCGTCGGCGGCGCCGGCGGAACGGGCGGCGCCGGCGCCCACTCCGCACCGCCGGAGTAAGCCGACGCCCAGACACAGCGGTCGTCGGGTCCATCACGGGCCCGGCGACCGCGGTGTCCCGTTCAGCCGTTGTTCAACACGCCGCGCGCAGCCAACTCGGCCAGCACCGCATCGACATGCCACGCCGACCGGTCCGCGCAGGCCGCCCGGGCCGCGTCGGGGTCGCGGTTGCGGATCGCGGTATTCTCGGCCTCGTAGCTGACCATGAGTTCAGTCGTGTAATCGTCGTAGTCGGTCCAGAACCGCACCGGTAGAAGGCCTTGCGCCGCACTGATTTCCGCGCGCAGCCGAGGACCGGCGTACTCGTCGACGATGATCTTGCGGAACACCACGGCCGCCTCCCCGACCGCCGGGCCCTGCGCGTCTCGAATGGCCTGCATCGCCGCGGCGAGGTCGGCGAGGACGCGCGGTGTCGGGTTGGCCGCCGCCCGGGCCGACGCCATGCCGATCAACATCGCGTACAACTCGTGATGTTCGCGCACCACCGCCTCGTCGAAACGCTCGACGAACGCGCCACGGCGGTAATGGGTGACCACAAACCCGTCGTGCTCCAGCTGCGAGACCGCCTCGTGCACCGGCAGTCGGCTGACCCCCAACTCCGCGGCAATCGCGTCGCGGTCAATCCGGTCACCGCCGCGCAGCTTGCCGGTCAGCACCAGGTCGATGATGTGGCTGACGACCAGGTCCTTCTCTTTGACTCCGTACTTCTTCGCCATGGAAGGCCTAGTCGGGAGCCTCGCCTGACGCCTCCCCCGACGAACCAGCTTGCGGCAACAGTTCTTCCAACGCGGCCCGAGCGATCCTACGAAATGCCCGCTTCGGCCGGTTGGCGTCCAGAATGGCCACCTCGAGGGTGCCCGGACCCAGATCACGCGGCTCGGAACCGTTGCCGGCGTCTGTCTTCTTCAGCGCGTTCACCGCGATGTGCAGCGCATCGGCCAATGCGGCGTTCTCGGTGTAAGACTCCTTGAGAGCGGCGATCACCGGCTCGGTGGTGCCGCCCATCACCACGAAGTGCGGTTCGTCGGTGATCGACCCGTCGTAGGTGATCCGGTACAGCTCAGGAGCTTTGGTCTGGCCCTGGTAAGCGACACCGGCGACACACAGTTCGACCTCGTAGGGCTTGGCCTGCTCGGTGAAGATCGTGCCCAGGGTCTGGGCGTAGACATTCGCCAACTGGCGCGCGGTGACATCGCGGCGGTCATAGGCATAGCCACGGGTGTCGGCGAACTGGATGCCACCGCGGCGCAGGTTCTCGAACTCGTTGATCCGGCCCGCCGCGGCGAACCCGACCCGGTCATAGAGTTCACTGATCTTCTGCAGTGAGCGCGAAGGGTTTTCGGCGACGAACAGCACACCGTCGGCGTAGGCCAACGCCACCACGCTGCGACCGCGGGCGATCCCCTTGCGGGCGAGTTCGCTGCGCTCACGCATCGCCTGTTCGGGCGAGATGAAGTACGGGAAGCTCATTTCTTACCCCCGCCCCTCTTGGCTCCGCCGGCCTTCGGCGCGGACGCTCCTCCGCGCGTTCGGCTCTCGATGACCTCCCGGGCCAGCTCGGCGATGCGCTCCTCCGGGATGTCGGCCGCACCGTCGGCGCCGATCGTCACCGCCGTCGGATAGATGCCGCGCACCAAATCCGGTCCGCCGGTGGCCGAATCGTCGTCGGCGGCGTCATAGAGCGCCTCGACGGCCACCCGCAGTGCCGAATCCGCGTCGCTCACCTGCGCGTAGAGCTTCTTCATCGACGACTTGGCGAACAGCGAGCCGGAGCCCACCGCCTGGTAGCCCTCTTCCTCGATGTTCCAGCCGCCGGCCGCGTCGAACGACACGATGCGCCCGGCGTGCTGCGCGTCGGCTTCGTCGATGTCGTAGGCCACCAGCAGCGGCAGCGCCAGCAACCCCTGCATCGCCGCGCCCAGGTTGCCGCGCACCATGATCGCCAACCGGTTGACCTTTCCGGCGAACGTCAGCGGTACCCCTTCGAGCTTTTCGTAGTGCTCCAGTTCGACGGCGTAAAGCCGGGCGAACTCGACCGCGATGGCCGCGGTGCCCGCGATCCCGGCGGCCGTGTAGTCGTCGGTGATGTAGACCTTGCGGACGTCTCGCCCGGCGATCATGTTGCCCTGCGTGGACCGTCGGTCCCCGGCCATCACCACGCCGCCCGGGTACTTCAGCGCGACGATAGTGGTGCCGTGCGGCAGGTCAACTCCGGCCGCGGAGTTCAAGCCGGTGCTGCCCGCCGGCAGCAGGTCCGGCGCCTGACGGCGCAGGAAATCCGAGAACGACGAGAGATCTACTGAGTTGGACGGCAGCCCGGGAAGCGCGGAAGTGACGGGGAGTCGGTCATGAAAGGGCCAGCTCACTGGCCGCCCTTTTGGACGTATGCACGGACGAAGTCCTCCGCGTTCTCTTCCAGCACGTCATCGATCTCATCGAGCAGATCGTCGGTCTCACCGGTCAACTTCTCGCGACGCTCCTGGCCGGCGGCCGCGGCACCGGTGGCATCGTCTTCGTCGCCACCGCCACCACCGCGCTTGGTCTGCTCCTGAGCCATCGCTGCCTCCTGCATGTCCATCGGCCGCACATGCCGTGCAGCCGGTTTCTCCACCCTACCGTCGGCACCGAGCCTGACGCGGGCTAAGACGCGCGGTGACTAGTTGGTGAGTTGTTCGACCAGTTCAGCGGCGCTGTCGACCGAGTCCAAAAGCGCCCCGACGTGGGCTTTGCTGCCGCGTAACGGCTCCAGGGTAGGGATTCGGACCAGCGACTCGCCGCCCAGGTCGAAGATCACCGAGTCCCAGCTGGCGGCCGCGATGTCGGCCCCGAACCGGCGCAGACACTCCCCGCGGAAATAGGCGCGGGTGTCGGTCGGCGGATTGTCCACCGCGTCGAGCACCTGCTGCTCGGTGATCAGCCGCTGCATGGAACCGCGGGCGACCAGCCGGTTGTACAGGCCCTTGTCGAGCCGGACGTCGGAGTACTGCAGGTCGATCAGGTGCAGACGCGGCGCCGACCAGGTCAGGTTCTCCCGCTGCCGGAAGCCCTCCAATAGGCGCAGCTTGGCGGGCCAGTCCAGCAGGTCGGCGCACTCCATCGGGTCGCGCTCCAGCTGATCGAGGATGCGGGCCCAGGTCTCGATGATGTCGGTGGCCCGCGGATCCGGATCGCGGGCGTCCACCAGTTTGGCCGCCCGGTCGAGGTAGATCCGTTGCAGCGCAAGACCGGTCATCTCGCGGCCGTCGGCCAGCGCCACAGTCGCGCGCAGCGTCGGGTCACGGCTGATCACGTGCACCGCGCGCACCGGCCGGGCCAGCGCCAGATCACCGAGGTCGAGCCCGTGCTGATGCCCCTCCTCGATGAGGTCCAGGACCAGCGCGGTGGTACCCACCTTCAGATACGTCGACGTCTCGGCGAGGTTCGCGTCGCCGATGATGACGTGCAGCCGGCGGTACTTGTCGGCGTCGGCGTGCGGTTCGTCGCGGGTATTGATGATGCCGCGTTTCAGGGTGGTCTCCAGCCCGACCTCGACCTCGATGTAGTCGGCGCGCTGGGACAGCTGGAAACCCGGTTCGTCGCCGGCCGGGCCCAGGCCGACGCGGCCGGAGCCGGTGACCACCTGCCGCGACACCAGGAACGGGGTGAGGCCGGCGATGATCGACGAGAACGGCGTCTGCCGGCTCATCAGGTAGTTCTCGTGGGTGCCGTAGGAGGCGCCCTTGTTATCGATGTTGTTCTTGTACAGCTGCAGCTTGGCGGCCCCCGGCACGCTGGCCACGTAGCGGGCGGCGGCCTCCATCACGCGCTCACCGGCCTTGTCCCAGATCACCGCGTCCAGCGGGTCGGTGACCTCGGGCGCGGAGTACTCGGGATGAGCGTGGTCGACGTAGAGCCGCGCACCGTTGGTGAGGATCATGTTGGCCGCCCCGATCTCGTCGGCGTCGATGATCGGCGGCGGGCCGGACGAGCGGCTCAGGTCGAAGCCGCGGGCGTCCCGCAGCGGGGACTCCACCTCGTAGTCCCAGCGGGTGCGCTTGGCCCGCGGGATTCCGGCGGCCGCGGCGTAGGCCAGCACCGCCTGAGTGGAGGTGAGGATCGGGTTGGCGGTCGGATCCGACGGCGAAGCGATGCCGTATTCGACTTCAGTCCCGATGATCCGTTGCATCGCCCCAGCCTAGGCGAGGGCTTCAGCGGGTCACGCGGCCCTACAGGTACTGGCCCAGGTTGGATTCGGTGTCGATGGCCCGGCTGGCACTCGAGCTCTTGCCGGTGACCAGGGTGCGGATGTAGACGATCCGCTCGCCCTTCTTGCCCGAGATCCGTGCCCAGTCATCGGGGTTGGTGGTGTTGGGCAGATCCTCGTTCTCGGCGAACTCGTCGACGATCGAGTCCAGCAGGTGCTGGATGCGCAGCCCCGGCTGACCGGTCTCCAGCACCGACTTGATGGCGTTCTTCTTCGCCCGGTCGACGACGTTCTGAATCATCGCCCCGGAGTTGAAGTCCTTGAAGTACATGACCTCTTTGTCACCGTTGGCGTAGGTGACCTCCAGGAACCGGTTGTCGTCGATCTCGGCGTACATCCGGTCGACGACCTTCTCGATCATCGCCTTGATGCACAACGCACGGTCCCCGCCGAACTCGGCGAGGTCGTCGGCGTGCACCGGCAGTGTCTCGACCAAGTACTTCGAGAAAATGTCTTGCGCGGCTTCGGCATCCGGGCGCTCGATTTTGATCTTGACATCGAGGCGGCCGGGCCGCAGGATCGCCGGGTCGATCATGTCCTCACGGTTGGAGGCGCCGATCACGATGACGTTCTCCAGCCCCTCCACGCCGTCGATCTCACTGAGCAACTGGGGCACGACGGTGGTCTCCACGTCCGAGGAGACACCGGTGCCGCGGGTGCGGAAGATCGAGTCCATCTCATCGAAGAACACGATCACCGGGGTACCTTCGGAGGCCTTCTCGCGGGCGCGCTGGAAGATCAGCCGGATGTGCCGCTCGGTCTCGCCGACGAACTTGTTCAGCAGCTCGGGGCCCTTGATATTGAGGAAGTACGACTTGGCCTCGTGAGCGTCGTCGCCGCGGACCTCGGCCATCTTCTTGGCCAGCGAATTGGCGACAGCCTTGGCGATCAGCGTCTTGCCGCAGCCGGGCGGACCGTAGAGCAGCACACCCTTGGGCGGCCGCAGAGCGTATTCCCGGTACAGCTCCTTGTGCAGGAACGGCAACTCCACCGCGTCGCGGATCTGTTCGATCTGGCGGGTCAGGCCGCCGATGTCGCCGTAGCTGACGTCGGGCACCTCTTCGAGGACCAGGTCTTCGACCTCAGCCTTGGGGATGCGCTCGAAGGCGTAGCCGGCCTTGGTGTCCACCAGCAGGGAGTCGCCGGGCCGCAACTTGCGGGGACGCCGATCGTCGGGCTGGGCATCCGGGTGGCTCTCGGGCAGATCCGCGGCCACCAGCGGCTCGGCCAACCAGACGATGCGCTCCTCGTCGGCGTGGCCCACCACCAGCGCGCGGTGGCCGTCGGACAGCACCTCACGCAGGGTGGAGATCTCCCCGACCGCTTCGAAGTTGGTGGACTCGACCACGGTCAGCGCCTCATTGAGCCGCACCGTCTGGCCCTTCTTGAGGGTCGCGATCTCGATGTTCGGCGAGATATTGACCCGCATCCGGCGCCCGGAGGTGAACACGTCGACGGTGTCGTCGTCGTGGGTGGCCAGCAGGACGCCGTAGCCGCTCGGCGGTTGGCCGAGCCGGTCGACCTCCTCGCGCAGGGCCAGCAACTGCTGACGCGCCTCTTTGAGGGTGTCCATCAACTTGGCGTTGCGGGTTGTCAGCGAATCGATCTGCGCCTCGAGCTGCCGCACATCACGGCCGACGCGGGACGTGTCCTGCGACGCCGGTTTGCTGTCCAACTGCTCACGAAGCACCGCGGCCTCGCGGCGCAACTCTTCAAGCTCGGCGAAGTCGTCCCCGGGCGCACCGGACGCATCGAAGGCCTCAGAACGCCCCGACTCTCCCACACTGGCCATGTCGCGCTCCTTTCCCGAACTGGAAGTTGAAGCGACGGATACCTCAACGCTACCGGCCATTGTGCATTCGCGTGCGCAGTGGCAATCCGACACACCGGAATACGCTGTTAGCCTGGTTTCCGAGTCGGGTGATCGAAAGGACCACAGTGAGCGTGAAATCCCTAGCCAAACGTGTAGCGGCAGTCGCGGCCATCGGCGCGGCGGCATCGGCTGTGAGCTACCTGGCAACCGTCGCTCCGGTCGCCACCGCGGCGCCGGGAACGGTGGTTTTCGCGCCGTTGCCGTTGGACCCGGCCCCTGCCGACGTCCCGGCACCGGAGCAGTTGACCGACGTCCTCAACACCCTGGCCGACCCGGGTATCCCCTCCGCCGGCAAGGCGTACCTCATCGAGGGCGGCCTGGGCCCGGTCGAGGCGGCCCTGATGGACCGCAAGATGGCAAAGGGCGTCCAAAACGGCAAGTTCCCGCTGGCGATCAGCGTGGCTAACATCGCCCCCGCCGGCCCCGGCGCGGCCAACGCGGACGTCACCGCGTCCGGCCCGCAGATGCAGCCGCGGTCGGTCAACCTGATGTTCGTCGACCAGGGCGGCTGGAAGCTGTCCAAGAGCTCGCTCATGACGCTGTCGCAGATGACCTCGAGCTGATCCACTCCCTCGATGTACCGGCAGTGCCTCGCCCTGACCGCCGCCGTGGCGGCGGTCTTGGCGCTGTCGGGATGCGGCGGCGGCCATGAGCCGTCCGAGCCGGTGACGCCCGCTCCGGTCACTTCGACGACGACGCCGGCGGTCTCGGCGTCCGCGATGCCGGCACCGGAGGCGCTGACCGATGTGCTGTACCGGTTGTCGGACCCCGAGGTGCCCGGCACCGAGAAGCTGAACCTCATCGAGGGCGCCAAACCCACCGACGCCGACACCATTGCCAAGTTCGCCACCGCGCTCAAGGACGGCGGGTACCTGCCGCTGAACCTCGAGGCCGCCGGCCTCACCTGGTCAGATCGCCACCCCGGTTACGTGTCCGCCGATGTCACCGTCAACACGGCCAGCCCCGCCACCGGCGGGTTCGCGTTCCCGATGGAGTTCAAGCCGCACGACGGGAGCTGGCAGCTGTCGCAGGAGACCGCCAAGACACTGTTGGCGTTCGGCAAGGCTCGTTCCGGCAGCACGATGCCCTCGGCGCCTCCAACGCCCTAGCCATGTGGATCGGCTGGCTGGAGTTCGACCTGCTGCTCGGTGACGTGCATTCACTCAAGCAGAAGCGCTCGGTGGTGCGCCCGATCGTCGCGGAGTTGCAACGCAAGTTCAATGTGTCGGCCGCAGAGACGAATTCGGCCGACCTGCACCGGCGCACCGGTATCGGGGTGGCCGCGGTCTCCGGTGACCGCGGGCATCTGGTCGACGTGCTGGACGCGGCCGAGCGGCTGGTGGCCGCGCGGCCGGAGGTCGAGCTGCTGTCGGTGCGGCGCGGGTTGAGCCGCAGCGACGACTGACTTCGCCGCCGGGTGGTACCCGATCAGGGGTTGCCGCCCGCGCCGCCCGCGCCGCCCGCGCCGCCTGAGCCTCCGGTGGGCCCAGACCCGGTATTACCGGCGCTGCCGGCGCTGCCGGGCTGCCCTTCTTTCTCGATCGGCAGGGGACCTCCGGTCTGTCCCATGCCGCCGCTGCCGCCGGTGCCGCCCGCCCCGCCGGTATGCCCGCCCGGGCCGAATATGCCATCGAGATCATTGCCGCCCTTGCCTCCGGCGCCGCCCTTGCCTCCCGCGCCGCCGCTCCCGCCGTGGCCGGCTCCGCCGTTGCCGCCGGTCCCGCCGTTGCCGCCGTCGGTGCCCGCCTCACCGATTCCGCCGTTGTGCCCAGCGCCGCCGGTGCCGCCGCCGGCCCCGCCGCTTCCGCCCTTGCCGCCCGTGTTCCCCGCGCCGCCCGCACCGCCCGCGCCGCCGGCACCGCCATTGCCGCCGTTTGTGTTGACAATGGTGCCCGACGCCGCGTTCGAGCCGTCCACGCCTTTGCCGCCCGCACCGCCGTTCCCGCCATTGCCGCCGTCGCCGTCGCCCATGAAGTCGGACCCGGTGCCGCCGGCGCCGCCGTTACCGCCCGAGCCACCCGCGCTACCGGAGGTGAAGGACGACTCACCATCCCAGCCGGCTACTCCGTGGCCACCGTTGCCACCGTCACCGCCATGGCCACCATTGCCACCACTGCCGCCGTTGCCGCCGTTGGGGAGATTGTCGTACCAGGCGTCGGATACGGTGGGGCTGTAGCCGTCGCCGCCGCGGCCGCCGTTGCCCTGGCCTCCAAAGATGAACGGCGTGCTGCCGTCACTGCCCGAAGTGGAGCCGGCACCGCCGGTTCCACCCTGGCCAGTCGCACCGCGCAGGCCACCGTTGCCGCCGTTGCCACCGTCGAGGTGGGTGTTGTCGCCGTTCGCGCCGCGACCGCCATTGCCGCCGACACCGCCCCCGACCCCGTTACCAGCGTTTCCACCGGCACCTTGGCTACCTGCGGTGCCGTGGACCGCGTCGCCGCCAGCACCGCCGGCACCACCGTTGCCGCCGGATCCACCCGCGCCGCCGCTACCACCGTTGCCGCCGTTGCTACCGGGCGTTGCTGCGTCGTAGCCGCGCCCGCCGACACCCCCGACACCGCCGACAGCCCCGGCACCGCCATTGCCGCCCGTACCGCCGTCACCGCGAAGCGCACCACCGGCCCCACCGGCGCCGCCGGCTCCGCCGTTGCCACCGGCCCCACCGTTGGTACCGGCACCGCCGGTGATTGCCGCGGAGTCACTGTCGGCGCCGGCTTTGCCCACCGCGCCGGCCGCTCCGGCGCCACCGTTGCCGCCTGCGCCGCCGCTGCCGATGACGCCGCCGTCACCGCCCTTGCCGCCGGCACCACCGGCACCGCCGGGAACGGTTGCGGCGGAGCCGTTTCCGCCGGCACCACCGTTGCCGTGAATGCCGCCGAGCTCCGCACCGGCGCTACCGTCGGCGCCGGCGGTGGCACCGGCACCACCGATACCGCCAGCGCCGACGGCACCAGAGTCACCGCCGTCGCCGCCATTTCCGCCGTCGAGGTGGGTGCTGTCGCCGTCCGCGCCACTGCCGCCGTCGCCGGCCCTACCGGCGCCGCCGCCGTTGCCGGCGTTCCCGCCGTCGCCCTGATTGCCCGCGTTGCCCTGAACCGCTAGGCCCCCGGCACCTCCGGCGCCACCGTTACCGCCGCTACCGCCGGCGCCACCGTTGCCGCCCTTGCCGCCGTCGGCGCCTGCGATGGTCCCCATCCAGCCAGACCAGCCCGACCCGCCTGCCCCGCCACGGCCGCCGTCTGCCCCGTTACCACCGTTACCGCCCGCACCGCCGTCGCCACGCAATGCACCACCGGCACCACCCGCGCCGCCGGCACCGCCCGTCCCGCCGTTACCGCCGACGCCACCGGTCCCGCCCGCACCGATGAAGTCCGAGTTGATTCCAGCGAATCCCCCCGTGGCGTCACCGCCGTTGCCGCCCACACCACCGTTGCCGACGGAGCCGCCGGCGCCGCCCTGGCCGCCCACGCCACCGTTGAGGCCGATTGTAGTGAATACCACTGGGGTGGAACCGTTTCCGCCATCACCGCCGTTGCCATGGAACCCGCTGACTTCCGCCCCAGCGCTGCCATCGGTCCCGATCGTGGAACCGGCACCACCGATCCCACCGGCGCCGGCGACGCCGGCATCACCACCGGCGCCACCATCGCCACCATCGGCGTGGGTGCTGTCGCCGTCGGCACCATGACCGCCGTTGCCGGAGACGCCGGCATCACCACCGTTACCGGCGTTGCCACCGGCACCCTGCACGCCCGCGATCCCGTGCGAGGCGACACCCCCGGCACCACCGGCACCGCCCGCGCCACCGACGCCGCCGGCACCGCCATCGCCACCATCACCGCCGTGCGCGCCCGCGACGGTCGCGTCGAATCCGTGCCCACCGGCACCACCGGCACCGCCTGCGCCCCCGGCACCACCGGCGCCACCGGCGCCCCCGTTGCCACGCAGCGCACCACCGGCGCCGCCCACGCCGCCGACGCCACCGGCACCTCCTGCTTGACCGGCTTCACCGGCGCCACCGTCGATGGCGGCCGCGGTGCCGTTCGCGCCGGCACCGCCCGCGACGCCCGACCGCCCGGCGCCACCGGCGCCGCCAGCGCCGCCGCTGCCGAGGTTGCCGCCATCGCCGCCGGCTCCCCCGGCGCCACCGGTACCGCCCCCGCCGACGGCATGGCCGCCGTTGCCACCGCTACCTCCGTGCCCGCTGAGCTGGTCGGTCGACCCGCCGAGCAGTCCGACGGCGCCGGCTGCGGCATGGGTCGTGCCATCACCACTTACACCGCCGGCACCGCCCACGCCGATCTCGCCGGCATTGCCACCGGCACCGCCGACACCACCGTCGCCACCGGCGGCGATCCCGGCGCCACCGTTGCCGCCGAGAGCACCATTTCCACCGGCGCCGCTGTTGCCGCCGGCCCCGCCGACAGCACCCGCGCCGGCGGCGCCGACCGCACCGAAGTAACCTCCCAGCCCACCGGCGCCACCGTTGCCGCCGAGGCCACCGGTGCCGCCGGCCCCGCCGTCACCGCCGGCCCCGCCGGCACCACCGGTGGCTCCGATCGGGGACACATCGGTTCCCGCGGCAACGCCTGTGCCGCCGTCGGCACCTTCGCCACCGATCCCGCCGGATCCGCCGATACCCCCGGCGCCACCAGCGCCACCGAACCCGATCAACAGGCCGGCTTTGCCTCCGATACCGCCGTCACCGCCGGCGCCACCGGCGAAGCCGGCACTGCCGTCACCGCCGTCGCCACCCGGCAGCGCACTGGCACCTCCGACACCCGCCGCACCGGCTCCACCGCGACCGCCGAGTCCACCGCTGCCGCCGTTGCCGAACAGATAACCGCCGTCACCACCCATGCCGCCGGCGCCGCCGGCACCGCCGGCCGCCATCAGATCAAGGCCGGCCCCACCGTTCCCACCGGCACCGCCGACGCCCATCAACCAGCCGCCGGTACCACCGTTTCCGCCGCTCCCCCCTTCGATACCGCCGATTCCACCGGCACCACCGTTGCCGAACATCCCGGCGGCACCACCGTCTCCGCCGGCCATACCGGGATGCGCACCGGCATCGAAACCCGCCCCACCATCACCGAACAACCAACCGGCTGCCCCACCGTTGGGGTCGTCGACCGTTCCGACGATCCCATTGGCGATAGCCGGGCCCAGCCCCAGCGCCACGAAGGGCGCATTGATGAGCTCGTTCACCTGCTGGCCGAAATCGCTGGCGATCCAGTCCTGGATGCCCTCGTGCAGCGGCACGTAGACATAGGTGTGGAAGCCCTGCGCGACAGCAACTTCGAAGTCGGTGAACAGCGCCGGGAAAGCCTCAGCGCCGGCCAGAGTGTCGACGTCCGCCGTGGCGTGCGGCGTGAATCCGGCGAGCACCTCGAGTACCGGCTGGAACCAGTCGTCGGTCAGTTCGGCGTGGGCAGACGGAATCGCGCTCAGGGGGCTGATCCCGAAAGCCAGGAAGGCGCCCACCGCCGTCCCCACACCGATCGTGCGGTGCCGACGACGCGCCGGTCGCACCGGCCGGGCCTGGTGTGGAGCATCCGGGGACGATGCTCCTAATCTCCAATTAAGCTGTGTAGAAATTAAGGTTTTCTTAGGTGGGGGCATGGCGCGAAGCTAGCATAAGTTTGCTTATGCGGTGCGCTGAATCACAGCAAATGTCCAGGGGACCAGAATCCCCTGCTCTCCCTGGTCGTCGGCCCGCTCACACCGGGCGTTTGCGGCCCAGCCGGGTCGGGGTGACGGTGCCCGGCGCCAGCCGTCGGGCACAGACCAGGAACGCGGTGTGTCCGCGCATCGCGTGCTGCGGGCGCACCGCCAGCCCGACCACGTTCCACCCGCGCTGCATGGTCTCCCAGGACCGCGGCTCGGTCCAGCACTGCTGCTCGCGCAGCGCCTCGTTCACCTGCGAGAGCTGGGTGACGGTGGCGACGTAGATCACCAGCACTCCGCCCGGGATCAGCACCCGCGACACGGTGTTGAGCACGTCCCAGGGCGCCAGCATGTCCAGCACCACCCGGTCGATCGATCCGTCGGGCAGATCGCAGTCGGCGACATCGCCCATCATCAGCTGCCAGTTGTCCGGCGGTTCGCCGAGGAAGGTCTCGACGTTGGCGCGGGCGTGCACGGCGTGGTCGTCGCGCAACTCGTAGGAGATCACCCGGCCCTCGGGACCGACGGCCCGCAGCAGCGACAGGGTCAGGGCCCCCGAGCCGGCGCCGGCTTCGAGCACCCGCGCCCCGGGGAAGATATCGCCCTCGTGGATGATCTGGGCGGAGTCCTTGGGGTAGATGACCTGCGCCCCCCGCGGCATCGACATCACGTAGTCGACCAGCAGCGGCCGCAGCACCAGGAACGCATCGCCATTGGCGGACTTGACCACGCTGCCGTCCGGCAGCCCGATCACATCGTCGTGCGGGATGGCTCCGCGATGGGTGTGAAAGTCGCCGCCGGGCACCAGCACCGTGGTGTAGCGGCGGCCCTTGGCGTCGGTGAACTGGGCCCGATCGCCCGCTTGGAAGATCCCGGATTCGGACACAGTCGCTAACCCTACGCAAGCGAGTTGGCAGCCGATTGTCGGCGCATGGCCGTAGGGTTGCCCGCTATGAGCAGGCTGGCGTTGTCCCCGTCCCGGGCCAGCGACTTCAAGCAGTGCCCCCTGCTGTACCGATTCCGGGCGATCGATCGGCTGCCCGAAGCCCCCTCGGCGGCCCAGCTGCGCGGTTCGTTGGTGCACGGCGCACTGGAGCGGCTCTATGCACTGCCGGCGCCGCAGCGCGGGCCCGATTCCGCCCCAGGGCTGGTCGCCTCGTCCTGGGAGCACCTGCTCAGCATCGACCCCGGCTTGGACACCGGGCTGAACGCCGAGGAACTGCTGACCGAAGCCCGAAAGCTGCTGGCAGGTTACTACCGGCTGGAGGATCCGCGCCGGTTCGATCCGCAGAGCTGCGAGCAACGCGTCGAGGTCGAGCTGGCGGACGGCACGCTGCTGCGGGGCTTCGTCGACCGCATCGACGTCGCCCCGACCGGGGAGCTGCGGGTGGTCGACTACAAGACCGGCAGGGCGCCGTCGGCGACCGGTCGGCGCTCGGGGGCCGCCGAGGCCAAGGCCCTGTTCCAGATGAAGTTCTATGCGGTGGCGCTGCTGCGATCCCGCGAAGTGTTGCCCGCACGGCTGCGGTTGATCTATCTGGCCGACGGCCAGCTGCTGGACTACTCCCCCGACCACGCGGAGCTTCTGCGCTTCGAGAAGACGCTGATCGCGATCTGGCAGGCCATCCAAACTTCGGGCGCCACAGGCGATTTCCGGCCCAATCCGTCACGACTGTGCACGTGGTGCGCCCATCGCGCGCTGTGTCCGGCGTTCGGCGGGACCCCGCCGCCGTATCCCGGTTGGCCGGCGGACAGCGCGGCATGACCGAGAGCTACTACCGTCGGGTCCACGGCACCGACGCGGAAGACCCGGTGTTCGAGTCCAGCAGGCTCACCGCCAGCGTCTGGGGGCCCGATCTGCAGCACGGCTCACCCCCGCTGGCGTTGCTCACCCGCGAGATCGAACAGCTGATCGCCGGCTCGGGCCAACGGATCGCCCGGCTGAGCCTGGACATCCTGGGCGCGATCCCGGTGGCCCCGGTGCGGGTACGGGCACGGGTGCAGCGCCCCGGCCGGCGGATTCGACTGCTGGAGGCCGAGATGCGGGCACACCACGACGACCGGCCGGTGGCCCGGCTGAGCGTCTGGGCGCTGGCCACCGACGACACCGGCGCGGTGGCCACCGACCGGCACCCACCGCTGATCGAGGTGCCCGCACAGCCGCCGCCGGCATGGTTCGCCCAGAGCACCGGCTACGCCCGATCCGTGGCGTGGCGCGGCCAGCCGGACTCGGCGGACGGCGCCGCGGTGGCCTGGCTGAGTCCGCGGGTGCACCTGGTCGACTCCGAGCCGACCACCGCCCTGCAGCGACTGGCGATGGTGGTGGACTCGGCGAACGGTATCGGCGCCGCCTTGGATGTGGACGAGTACATCTTCATGAACACCGACACCGTCGTACACCTGCACCGGCTACCGGCCGGCGAGGACTTCGGCCTGCGGGCCCGCGCGTCGATCGGGCCGGATGGGGTGGGTGCGACCACCGCGGAACTGTTCGACCGCACCGGGTTCATCGGGACATCGGCGCAGTCGCTGCTGGTGCAGCGGCGTTAGCGGGCCGGGTTCTACAGAACCGAGGTGTACGCGGCGATGGCAAAGCCGCCCAGCACCGCGACGCTGTCCTCCAGCAGTGCGATCGGCAGGTCGCGGCCGCCGGTGGCGGCGACCAGTCGCCGCCGCAGTCCGAGGCCGACCAGAGCGCCGACCACCGCTCCGATCATCGCCGCACCGAGCGCCGTCCAGGTGTAATTCCAGGCTGTGCCCAGTACAGCTCCGGCGAAGGCGCCCAACACGATCCGCGCGACGAACTGCACGGCGACGGTGCGTTGCGGGGTGCCGGGCAGCAGGTCGGTGATGAGTTCACCGACCGCCAGTACCGTCAGGACGGTGACCGTCGCCGGGTGGCTCAGCCACTGAACCCAGGTGCCGTCGAGGTTGATCCAGTGCAGTGCGGCCGCCCAGGCCATCACGGCCGGCGCGGTCAGGGCGCGCAGTCCGGCAACCACACCGATCAACAGCGCGAGTACCAGCACGATGAAATGCGTCACGTAGAGCCTCCTCGAGCCGGCTAGAGTCTCCCGGACGCTAACACGTCGGCCTTGGTCAGAATCGGCAGAATCGGATGTCGGACGCCAGAATCGCCTTGGCTCCGATGGCGGCCAGGGCGTCCATGATCGCGTTGACCTCGCGGCGCGGCACCAGCGCCCGCACCGCCACCCAGTCCGGCTCGGCGAGCGGGGCGATGGTCGGCGACTCCAGGCCCGGGGTGATCGCGGCAGCCTGGTCGAGCGCGGCGCGCGGACAGTTGTAATCCAGCATCAGGTACTGCTGGCCGAAGACCACCCCACGCACCCGGCCGGCCAACTGCTCGCGGGCCGCGGCGGTCTGCTCGCTCCGGCCGTTCGGTTCGGCCGCTTCGATGAGCACCGCCTCTGAGTCACACAGGGTCTCACCGAAAGCCACCAAGTCATGCTGACGCAGGGTGCGTCCGGATCCGACGACGTCGGCGATCGCATCGGCCACCCCGAGCTGCACCGAGATCTCCACCGCTCCGTCCAGCCGGATAACGGTTGCCTCGATCCCCTTGGCCGCCAAGTCCTTACGAACGATGTTCGGGTAAGCGGTGGCAATGCGCTTGCCGGCCAGATCCGCCACCGCCCAGTCACGTCCGGCCGGAGCGGCGTACCGGAACCGTGACGCCCCGAACCCGAGCGCCAGCCGTTCGCGCACCGGCGCAGTCGATTCCAGGGCCAGGTCCCGTCCGGTGACCCCCAGGTCCAGCTCCCCCGACCCGACGTAGATCGCGATGTCCTTGGGCCGCAGGAAGAAGAACTCGACCTTGTTGGCCGGGTCGATGACGGTCAGATCCTTGGCATCGGCGCGGCTACGATAACCGGCCTCCGCCAGCATCTCCGCGGCGGATTCACTCAGCGCCCCCTTGTTGGGGACCGCGACACGCAACATGTTCACAACTTCCGGTACACGTCGGACAGCGTGAGCCCGCGCGAGATCATCAGCACCTGGGTCCAATACAGCAGCTGGCTGATCTCCTCGGCCAGTGCCTCATCAGGCTCGTGTTCGGCGGCCAGCCACACCTCGCCGGCTTCTTCCAGGATCTTCTTGCCGATGGTGTGCACGCCGGCGTCCAGCGCCGCCACGGTAGCGCTGCCGGACGGCCGGGCGGCGGCACGCTCACCGAGCTCGGCGAACAGCTCCTCGAAGGTCTTCACGAGCAGCGATTGTTTCATGCCCGGTGTTCGGCCGGTTCGACCAGCTCGGCATGGATGGCACGGAGGTCAGCCAGCCCGAGCCCGGCCAGCGAACCCACCTGACGACGACGCGGCCCGCCCGGCACCGGCACCGCATTCGGCGCAACCAGTACCGCACAACCGGCCGCATCGGCCGCGGCGGCGCCGGTCGGCGAGTCCTCCACCGCCAGGCACCAGGGCGGATCCAGCTCCAACAGCTCGGCTGCCCGCAAATAGGGATCCGGCGCCGGCTTGCCCCGACGCACCTCGTCGCCGCAGACCACGGCCGAGAAATAGTGCCTGCCGATGGTGTTCAGTGCCCGCTCGGCCAGCTCCCGCGGGGTGTTGGTCACCAGGGCCATCGGCACCGAGGCGGCGGCCAATGCGTCGAGCAACTCGCGGGCGCCGTCACACCAAGGCAGTCCGGCGTCGAACAGCCGGCCGGTGTAGTCGTGCATCCAGCGTGCCGACTCCGCCATCGCCGCCGGATCGGGTGCCAGGCCCAGGTCGTCGTACACGATGCGCATGGTGTCCTCCGCGCAACCGCCGACCGTCGCCGCCCGGACCTCCGGTGTCAGCACCCCGCCGAGCCGGTCATAGAGGGCGTACATCGCGACATCCCACAGCTTCTCGGAGTCGACCAGGGTGCCGTCCATATCCCACAGCACCGCGCGCAGGTTACCCAGCAGGACTCAGTCCTCCGGGTTGTAGCCGAGGTTGGCGCCGAGCCAGCGCTCGGCTTCGGGCAGGGTCCAGCCCTTGCGCTTGGCGTAGTCGGCGACCTGGTCCTGGGCCAACCGGCCGATGACGAAGTACTGCGACTGCGGGTGCGAGAAATACAGGCCGCTGACGGCGGCGCCGGGCCACATCGCCATCGAGTCGGTCAGCTCGATGCGGGTCCGCTCGTGGACGTCCATCAACTGCCAGATCGTCGCCTTCTCGGTGTGCTCCGGGCAGGCCGGGTAGCCCGGGGCAGGGCGGATTCCCTGGTACTTCTCGGCGATGAGGGCATCGTTGTCCAAGGCCTCGTCCGGCTGGAATCCCCAGAACTCCTTGCGCACCCGCTGGTGCATCCGCTCGGCGAAAGCCTCCGCCAACCGGTCGGCGACCGACTCCAGCAGGATCGCGCTGTAGTCGTCGAGGTCTGCCTTGAACTCCGCGATCTTCTCGCCGCTGCCGAGCCCCGCGGTGACGGCGAAGGCTCCGATGTAGTCCGCCAGACCCGTTTCTTTGGGGGCGATGTAGTCGCCCAGCGACCGGTTCGGGATGCCCGGCCGATGCGCGCCCTGCTGACGCAGGTTGTGGAACATGGTCAGCACCTCGGTGCGGGTCTCGTCGGTGTAGACCTCGACGTCGTCGCCGACCGCGTTGGCGGGGAAGAACCCGATCACCGCGTTGGCCGTCAACCACTTCTCCTCGATCGCGGCGTCGAGCATCGCCTGGGCGTCGTCGTACAGCTTGCGGGCAGCCTCACCCGACGCCGGGTTGTTCAAGATGTCGGGGAAGCGGCCCTTCATCTCCCAGGCGTTGAAGAACGGCTGCCAGTCGATGTACTCGCGCAACTCGGCGAGGTCGTAGTCGAGGAATTCTCGAACGCCCAAGCCCTGCACCGGAACCGGCGGCGTGTAACTGTCCCACTCGATCGGCGTCCGGTTCGCGCGGGCCTTCTCCAGCGGCACCATCGGCCGCTCGTTCTTCTGGGCGTGCCGTTCCCGCAGTGACGCGTAGTCGGCCGCGGTCTGCTCCAGCAGCGCCGGCCGCTTCGTGTCGTCGAGCAGAGCCGCAACGACGGGAACAGAACGCGAGGCATCCTTGACCCAGATCACCGGACCGCTGCGACGCGGCGAGATCTTCACGGCCGTGTGCGCGCTCGATGTGGTCGCACCGCCGATCAACAGCGGGATCTCCAGACCTTCGCGTTCCATCTCGGCGGCGAAGCCGGCCATCTCCTCCAGCGACGGAGTGATCAGGCCGGACAGGCCGACCATGTCGGCGTCGTACTCCTTGGCCGCGGCCAGGATCTTCTCGGCGGGCACCATCACACCGAGGTCGACGACGGTGTAGTTGTTGCATTGCAGCACGACCCCGACGATGTTCTTGCCGATGTCGTGGACGTCGCCCTTCACCGTCGCCATCACGATGGTGCCGTTGGTGTGGTCGGCTTCGCCGGGCTTCTTCTCCGCCTCGATGTACGGCAGCAGGTAGGCCACGGCCTTCTTCATCACCCGGGCCGATTTCACCACCTGGGGCAGGAACATCTTGCCCGCACCGAAGAGGTCGCCGACGACGTTCATGCCGTCCATCAGCGGGCCTTCGATCACCTCGATCGGCCGGCCGCCCGCGTCCGCGATCTCCGCGCGCAGCTCCTCGGTGTCCTCGTCGACGTGGGCGTCGATACCCTTGACCAGGGCGTGCGTGATCCGCTCGCGGGCCGGCAGAGATCGCCACTCGGCAGCCGCGGGATCTTCAGCCTTGTCGGCCGAGTTGAACCGTTCGGCGATCTCCAGAAGCCGCTCGGCGGCATCCTCGCGACGATTGAGCACCACGTCCTCGATGCGTTCCCGCAACTCGGCGTCGATCGAGTCGTAAGGCACCAGCGCACCGGCGTTGACGATGCCCATGTCCAGGCCGGCCTTGATGGCGTGGAACAGGAACACCGCGTGGATCGCCTCGCGGACCGGGTTGTTGCCCCGGAACGAGAACGACACGTTCGAGATGCCGCCGGAGATGTGTACCCCGGGAAGGTTCTCCTTGATCCAGGCGCAGGCCTCGATGAAGTCGATTCCGTAAGTGGCGTGCTCCTCGATGCCGGTTGCCAGCGCGAAGCAGTTCGGGTCGAAGATGATGTCCTCGGCCGGGAAGCCGACCTCCTCGGTCAGGATCCGGTAGGCCCGCCCGCAGATCTCCTTGCGGCGCTGAAGGTTGTCGGCCTGCCCCTGCTCATCGAAGGCCATCACGACGACGGCGGCGCCGTACTTGCGGCACAGCCGTGCCTCCTTGACGAACTTCTCCTCGCCCTCCTTCATGGAGATCGAGTTGACGATCGGCTTGCCCTGCACGTTCTTCAGGCCCGCCTCGATGACCTCCCACTTGGAGGAGTCGATCATCACCGGGATGCGGCTGATGTCCGGCTCGGCCGCGACCAGTTTGGTGAACCGGTCCATCGCGGCGACGCCGTCGATCATGCCCTCGTCCATGTTGATGTCGATGACCTGGGCACCGACCTCGACCTGCTGCAATGCGACCGACAGCGCGGTGTCGTAGTCCTCGGCCTTGATCAGGTTGCGGAATCGGGCGGAACCGGTGATGTTGGTGCGCTCACCGATGTTGACGAACAGGGAGTCTTCGGTGATGTTGAGCGGCTCCAGGCCGGCCAAACGGGTGGCCATCTTGATCTCCGGCAGCTCGCGCGGCGTCACGCCCTCGACGACCCTGGCGATCTCGGCGATGTGCGCCGGCGCCGTGCCGCAGCAACCGCCGACCAGGTTGACCAGGCCCGCTCCGGCGAAGTCCGCGATGTAGTCGGCCTGACGCTCCGGAGTCTCGTCGTACTCGCCGAATGCGTTGGGCAGGCCGGCGTTCGGGTAGCAGGAGATGTAGGTGTCGGCGATCCGCCCCATTTCGGCGATGTAGGGCCGCATCTCCGGCGCGCCCAGGGCGCAGTTGAGACCCACCGCAATCGGCTTCGCGTGCCGGATCGAGTTCCAGAATGCCTCGGTGACCTGACCCGACAAGGTGCGCCCGGACGCGTCGGTGATGGTGCCGGAGATGATGACCGGCCAGCGCCGGCCGCGCTCCTCGAACAGCGTCTCGACGGCGAACACCGCCGCCTTGGCGTTCAGCGAGTCGAAGATCGTCTCGATCATGAGGATGTCGGCACCACCGTCGACCAGGCCGTTGGCCGATTCCAGGTAGGCGGCAACCAACTGGTCATAGGAGACGTTGCGGGCACCGGGGTCGTTGACGTCCGGCGAGATCGACGCGGTCCGCGTCGTCGGCCCGATGGCGCCCGCCACGTAGCGGGGCTTCTCCGGCGTGCTGAACTCGTCGGCGGCCTTGCGGGCCAGTGCCGCGCCGGCATAGTTGAGCTCGTAGCTCAACTCCTGCATCTCGTAGTCGGCGAGTGAGACCGAGTTCGAATTGAACGTGTTGGTCTCCAGGATGTCGGCACCCGCCTCGAGGTACTCGCGGTGGATTCCCTCGATGATCTGCGGCTGCGTCACGGTGAGCAGGTCGTTATTGCCCTGCAGAGCGGTCGGCCACTCGGTGAACCGGTCGCCGCGGTAGCCGGCCTCGTCCGGACGGTCCCGCTGAATCGCCGTGCCCATCGCGCCGTCGATCACCATGATCCGGCGGCCCAGTGCAGCCGTCAGCTCATCGGTGCAGTCGGGCCGGATGTTGGGCTCAAAATTATTCACGCGGGCTCCTTCCGTGGCGGAAGGCGTCCTTAACTCTGTCGAGCGTGGCGGCTACCGGCAGAGACCGGCGAACCGTTGCAACGCCTCTCGACGGTGACAAAGTCTACTGCGCCACCCGGCGTCGGAACGAATGCCCTCAACGAACAGGCCGACTCAGCCGGTCGGTAGACCCCGCGATGTTTGCGCAGGCCTTACCCTGACGGTGTGACCCGACCGGATGACGGCCCTGCGCTGCCCGACCTGAAAGACACCATCGTGGTGGCTGCGTTCGAGGGCTGGAATGACGCCGGCGACGCCGCCAGCGACGCGGTGCAGCACCTGAACAACATCTGGGAAGCCAAGCTGATCGTCGAGATCGACGACGAGGCCTACTACGACTACCAGGTGAACCGGCCGGTGATCCGCCAGCTCGACGGCGTCACCCGCGAGCTGGTCTGGCCGTCGATGCGCATTTCGCACTGCCGTCCGCCGGGCAGCGACCGCGACATCGTGCTGATGCACGGCGTCGAGCCGAACATGCGCTGGCGGACGTTCTGCGCCGAACTGCTGGAGGTCCTCGAGCACCTCGACGTCGACACCGTGGTGATCCTGGGGGCGCTGCTGGCCGACACCCCGCACACCCGCCCGGTGCCGGTGTCAGGTGCGGCCTACTCCGCGGAATCGGTCACCCGCTTCGGCCTGACCGAGACTCGCTACGAGGGGCCCACCGGCATCACCGGGGTGTTCCAGGACGCCTGCGTGGCCGCGGGCATCCCCGCGGTGACGTTCTGGGCCGCGGTGCCGCACTACGTGTCGCAACCACCCAATCCCAAGGCGACGGTCGCCCTGCTGCGCCGGGTCGAGGACGTGCTGGACGTCGAGGTGCCGCTCGGCGACCTGCCGGCCCAAGCCGAGGAGTGGGAGCTGGCGGTCAGCGAGATGGCCGGCGAAGACGACGAGATTGCCGAGTACGTGGCCTCACTGGAGGAACGCGGTGACGCCGAGGTCGACGTCAACGATGCCTTGAGCAAAATCGACGGCGACGCGCTGGCGGCGGAGTTCGAGCGGTACCTGCGGCGGCGTCGGCGCTGAACCGCCCGCCGGGCTACTTTTCGATGGTCTCGTTGTAGGCACTGGTGGAGCGGCCCAGCGCGGCGACTTCGGCGTCCATCCGCGGCACGATGGCGGCGGCGCCCTTGACGAACGGGGCTTCCACCGGCACCAGCGTCAGCACCGGCTTGAGCCAGCGGAACAGGCCCACCCAGCGCGGGCAGTAGACCCGGCGGCTGCGGCCCTCGATGCCCTTGATGAAGGCGTCCACGCACTTGTCGACGGTGGTGGTCTGGTTCAGCGGCCACGGCAGCTTGGCGAGCATCTCCTGGAAGGCGCCCAGGTCGGCCTTGGCGTCGCGCACCAACGGTGTGTCGATCCAGCCCATGTGCGCCGATCCGACCTCCACGCCCTGGTAGGCGACCTCCTGGCGCAGCGCGCTGGCGAAGTGCTCGACGCCCGCCTTGGCCGCGTCGTAGGACGCCATGCCGGCCACCGGGGTGAACGCCGCGAGCGAGGACACCACCAGCACGTAGCCGCGGCGCTCGATGACAGACGGCAGCGCGGCACGCACGGTGTTGAACACCCCGACCACGTCGATGTCGATGACCCGCTTGAACGTCTCGGGATCGACGTTGAGCACCGAGCCGTAGCTGGCGATGCCGGCGTTGGCCACGACGGTGTCGATGCCGCCGAAACGCTCGGTGGCCTGCGCGACCACCGACTGCATGACGCTCAGATCGCGCACGTCGGCGACAGCGGTCAGCACCCGGTCACCGAGATCATCGGCCATCTTGTTGAGGCCGGCCTCGTCCAGGTCGGTCACCACCAGTGAGGCGCCCTTGGCGTGCAGCCGGCGGGCCAGCTGCTCGCCGATGCCGTGCGCGCCGCCGGTGATGAAGACCACCTGGGAATTGATCGAAGTCATGCAGCGAACCTACCAGCGGCTCCTACAGTGCCACTCCCAGCAGCGCGTCGACCGCGGTGGCCACCAACGCCGGTGCGGCAGTGTCATGGCCGCCGTATTCCAGTGCGTCGGTGACCCAACCGTCCAACGCGGCCAGGGCCTTGACGGTGTCGAGGTCGTCGGCCAGGTAGCGACGCACCCGCGCCACGACGTCGTCGGCGGCCGGACCGGCCGGCAGCGCCGTCGCGGCACGCCAACGGTCCAACCGGGCGACCGCCGCTTCCAGCGTCGCGTCATCCCAGAACCGATCACTGCGGTAGTGCCCGGCCAGCAGGCCCAACCGGATCGCGGCCGGCTCCACGCCCTGCGCACGCAGCTTGGAGACCAGCACCAGGTTGCCGCGGCTCTTGGACATCTTGTGCCCGTCCCAGCCGATCATCCCGGCATGCACGTAATGCCGGGCGAAACGCCTCTCCCCGGTGAGGGATTCGGCGTGCGCGGCGGAGAATTCATGGTGCGGGAAGATCAGGTCGGACCCGCCGCCCTGGATGTCGAGCCCGCTGCCGATGCGGCTCAGCGCGATCGCGGCGCACTCGACGTGCCAACCCGGCCGGCCGGCGCCGAACGGAGCCGGCCAACTCGGCTCTCCCGGCCGCGCGGCAAGCCACAGCAGGGCGTCGAGCGGATCGGCTTTTCCGGCCCGGTCCGGGTCGCCACCACGCTCGGCAAACAGTTCCACCATGGTGGCGCGGTCGAGGCCGGATTCGTAGCCGAACTGCTCGGTGGCGTTCGCGCGGTAGTAGATGTCCTGATGGTCGCCGTCGACGACGTAGGCCGTTCCGGCGGCCAGCATTTTTTCGACCACCTCCACCACTTCGGCAATGGCCTCGGTGGCCCCGACGTAGTGCCGCGGCGGCAGCACCCGCAGCGCTGCCATGTCCGCACCGAACAACTCGACCTGGTCGGCGGCCAGGCTTTGCCAATCCACGCCGTCGCGTTCGGCGCGTTCCAGCAGCGGGTCGTCGACGTCGGTGACGTTCTGCACGTAGTTCACCTGATGACCCGCATCCAGCCAGAGCCGGTAGATCAGGTCGAACACCAGGTAGGTGGCGGCATGGCCCAGGTGCGTCGCGTCATAGGGGGTGATGCCGCAGACGTACATGGTGGCCGTCGGGCCCGGGGACACCGGGCGCACCTGCCGGTCTGCGGTGTCGTACAGACGCAACGCCGGGCCGCGCCCGGGCAGGGTCGGAACGGCCGGCGCGGACCACGATTGCATGCCCCCGACTGTAAGGCCCTCCCCCTAGAGCAGTGTCCGCCGCACCGCGTCCAGCAGTGTCGGCGCCACATCCGGCCGGCACATCAGCAGGTCGGGAAGGTACGGGTCGGGCCGGTTGTAGCGCAGCGGCGCCCCGTCGAGGCGGGTGGCGTGCAGACCGGCCGCCTGCACCACGCCCGCCGGGGCCGCCGAATCCCACTCCCACTGGCCGCCGGCGTGCAGATAGGCGTCCACGTCTCCGCGTACCACGGCCATGGCCTTGGCGCCGGCTGAGCCCATCAGAACCGGTTCGACCGGCACCACCTCACGGATGAGGCGCACCACCGCGGGCATCCGGTTGGCGCTGACCGCAACCCGGATCGGACTCGGGGTGGCGGTATGGGTGTGATCCGAGGCGACAGTGTCGGAGCGAAACACCACGTTGCCGCGGGCCGGCAGCGACACCGCGGCGTCGGTGATGGCACCGGATCCGTCGCTGTCCCGCTGCCACAACGCGATGTGCACCGCCCAGTCGTCACGTCCCGGGGTGGTGAACTCCCGGGTGCCGTCCAGGGGGTCGACGATCCACACCCGGTCGGCGTGCAGTCGGGCCAGGTTGTCGGGGGACTCCTCGCTGAGCACCGCGTCATCGGGGCGTGCGTCCCGCAGCGCGTCGAGGATCAAGCGGTTGGCCCGCCCGTCACCGGCGTCGCCGAGGTGCCACGGCTGGGCGAATCCCACCTCGTCACGGACCGCCAGCAACAGCTTTCCGGCCTCGACCGCCAGTTCGGCGGCCAGCGCTGCGTCGGTCAACGTCACGTCTGGCAGTATCCCCGCCGCGATCAGAGTTGCTGCGCGCCGGGCTCCAACAGTCGTTTGGGGTGCATCCCGTCGACCTGGCCGATGAACGGCGGGTGGATGCTGTAGCCGAGCATCCGGCGGATGTCCTCGGAGACGACGCGCACGGTGTCGCGCGTCGCGGACAGGGTGAACGCCTCCTGCGGGCGCAGCCACGGTTCACAGTATTGCGCGGTCACCGCCAGCCGGGCCCGCTCCGACCGGTTCGCGCCACCGCCGTGCCACAGGGTGCCGGGGAAGAAGACACAGGACCCGGCACTCATCACCACCGGTTCGCGTTCGGCGTCGGTGGGCTCACGATCTCCCCACAGGTGGCTGCCGACCAGGATGTCAGTGGCGCCGTTGTCGCCGGTGAAGTCATCGATGGCCCAGATCGTGGCCGCTCCCAGAGCTTTTCGCGGCCTCGGCAACGGATAGAAACCGTCGTCGGTGTGCAGCATCTGAGCCTGCTCACCGGGCTCGATGTTGATCACCTGCAGCATCGACAGCAGGTAGTTGGGCATGAACAGGCGGTCCAGCAACGCCAGCACCCGGGGGTGGTCCACGATGCGGTCGCACGCGCGGGTCTTGTTGAGCACGCTGTAGACCCGTTGCGTCGCACGACCTTCGAACCCGTTGCGTCCGGTCTTGTCCAACAGCGGGGTGACGCTCGCGCGAATCTCGTCCAGTTGGGCTGCGCTGAGCAGATCGGGCAGGATGACGAATCCGTCGCGCTCCATGGCGGCCAGATCCGCGGCGACGACGTCGGGGTCAACGCTTGCGCCGGCGCTGACGGTGCGCCGGTAGGTGCCGGCCAGGTCCTTGTCCAGCAGGTCAGATCGGTCGGTCACATCCACGCCCACCGGAACACCTCGATCCAGATAACATAACCGATTTCTGTTATCGTCGGATTGTGGCACGCGCACCGATCGGGCGTCAACAGTTACTCGATGCGGCCCGCGACGAATTGGTCGCCGGCTCAGGGGTGTTGGAGCTCGGCGCACTCACCCGCCGGGCCGGACTCAGCACGGGCGCGCTCTATCACCACTTCGGTTCCAAGGCCGGCCTGCTCGCCGCGGTCTACGACGGCTTCTACACCGGGTTGCGCGCCGCGACCGGCGACGCGCATCTGCCGGACGGCGACTGGGGCACCCGGGAACGCGAGCGCACCCGATGTTTCGTCGCCTATCACTTCCAGAATCCGCTGGCGGACGTACTGCTCGCCCGTATCACGCTGGACCCCCAGCTCAGTGAACTGGAGGCCGTCTACATCCAGAACATGAGCGACGACGCGGCCGCCAACATCCGACACGGCCAGCACCTCGGCCAGCTGCCGGCAGATGTCGACCCCGACAGTGCCGGTGCCTTCGTGATCGGCGGGCTGCGGCTCGGGGTCGCCCAACAGCTGCGCGCCGCACCGCGTCCGCACCCGGACCGGGTCGCCGAGCGGCTGTGGCGCCTGACGGCCGGCACCCTCGGCATCACCTGACGGGGACGGCTAGAACGCCGGCCAGGGTATGGGGCGATGACGCTCGGGGCCGGGCATCACCGGATGTTCCAGCAGGGCGGTGGCGCGCCGGCGCAGGGCGGCGATCTCGGCCGCGGTCAGGTGCGGGTCCAGCGCAGCGGCCAGCGAGTCGCCCAGCGCATCGACCAACCCGGACACCGCCTCGACCGCGTCCTGCGCCATGGCCTGCAAGGGCATCCCCGCCCAGCCCCACAGCACGGTGCGCAACTTGTCCTGGGTGTGCAGGCACACGCCGTGGTCGACACCGTAGACGCGGCCGTCGACGCCGGACAGGATGTGCCCGCCCTTGCGGTCGGCGTTGTTGATCACCGCGTCGAACACCGCGATGCGGCGCAATCGGACGTCGTCGGCATGCACCAGGGTGACCGGGGCGCCGTCATAGTCGTAGGCCCGCAGCACCGACAGGTAGCCGTCGGGAATCTGGTCGGCCGGCACCAGGTCGACCAGGCCGAGTTCCGGCGGCTCATCTTCGGTGTCGCCCGGTTGGTCCACCCACAGCTGCGCCATGCCGGGGCCGGCCGGTCCGTCCCGAATAATGGTGTAGGGCACCAGGTTCCAACCCATATGGACCGAGATCAGGTGTGCGGCGAGCTCGCGGCCGGCCAGGGTTCCGTCCGGGAAGTCCCACAGCGGCTGCTCGCCGGCGACCGGCTTGTACACGCAGTGGACGCGGCGGTCCCCCAGCGTCGCCTCGCACAGGAAGGTGGCGTTGCTGGCCGAGCGGATTCGGCCCAGGATCTCCAGTTGCCCGGAGCGCAACACCTCCCGATCGTCAGAGATCGGACTCCTCCGGCTCGTCGTCGGGCCCGAAGGCACCCCGCCGATAGCCGTTGGTGCGGACGCAGATGTGACCGGCCGGGTCCAGCGGCTCGTCGCACAGCGGGCACGGCGGGCGGCCGGCCGAGATGACCCGGTTCGATCGGGTGGCGAACTGCCGCGCCGACTCCGGCGTCAGGAACACCCGCACCGCGTCCGGGCCGTCCTCGGTGTCATCGAGCACCACCGAGGCGTCGAACTCGGTTTCGCTGACCGCGAGCAGCTCCACCACCACGGTCTGCGCCTCGGAGTCCCAGCCCAATCCCATGGTTCCGACCCGGAACTCGGCGTCCACCGGTGTGACCAGCGGATTGAGGTCGTCGATCTCGGCGGCCTCAGGCGGGACCGGGGTGCCGAAGCGGCGGTTGACCTCCAGCAGCAGCGCCCCGATCCGCTCGGCGAGCACGGCGACCTGCTGCTTTTCCAGCACCACCGAGACCACCCGCTCGTCGTGCACCGCCTGCAGGTAGAAGGTGCGGTTTCCGGGCTGGCCGACGGTCCCGGCCACGAAACGGTCGGGGGTGCGGAAGACGTGAATTGCTCTGGACATGGCATCTCCAAAATACCGGCAGTGGACCGTTGGACCGGTATTCCGGCACCTACGTCGTGGACCCGCCGACGACCGCGTCGCTCGCCCGGCCGTCCTCGGGCGGCGGAATCTTCACGGCCGCAGCCAATGACGGCCCGGTGTGGTTGACGTGGATGACGAACGGGCGCATCGGTGTGTAACGGATCACGCTGGCCGAGGCCGTGTCGGCGACGATGCGCTGGAAGCCGTCCAGATGCACACCGAGCGCGTCGGCGAGGACGGCCTTGATGACGTCGCCGTGGGTGCACGCCACCCACAGCACGTCGGTACCGTGCTGCTCGGCCAACCGGCGGTCGTGGTCGCGGACCGCGGCGACCGCCCGGGACTGCACCTGCGCCAATCCCTCGCCGTCGGGGAACACCGCCGCACTGGGCTGGGCCTGCACCACCCGCCACAGTGCCTCGCCGGTCAGCTCAGCCATCTTGCGCCCGGTCCACGCCCCGTAGTCGACCTCGGCGAGGCGCTCGTCGACGACCGGTTCCAGTTCCAAGGCAGCGGCCAGCGGTTCGAGCGTGCTGCGGCAGCGCAGCAGCGGCGAGCGCACCAGCGCTGTGATCGGCAGCCCGGCGAACCGGTCGACGAGTTGGACGGCCTGCTCGCGCCCCTTGTCGTCCAGTTCGACGCCCTCCGACCGCCCGGCCAGCACCCCGGCGGTGTTCGCCGTGGAGCGTCCGTGGCGCAGCAGGATGACGGTCATTGGCTAGGCCCCCACCACACCGGCGGCCAACAGCCCGAGTATCACCGTGCCCAGGATGAGCCGGTAGCCGACGAACCAGTACATGGTGTGGCTGCTGACGAACCGCAGCAGCCAGCTGATCGCCGCATAGCCGACGACGAAGGTGATCACCACCGAGACCGCCAGCTGCAGTCCGGTGGCGCTCATTCCCTCGGTGACCGGTTTGAAGGCGTTGGGCAGCTCGTGCAGCCCCGAGGCGAACACCGCCGGGATACCCAGCAGGAAGCCGAATCGGGCGGCCAGCGCGCGGTCCAGGCCCAGGAACAGGCCTGCGCTGATGGTCGCCCCGGAGCGCGACACCCCCGGGACCAGCGCCAGACACTGTGCGACGCCGACCAGGAGGCCGTCCTTGGCGGTCAGCTGTTCGGCGTGCCGGTGCTGGCGACCGAAGTACTCGGCGGCGGCGATCACCAGCGCGAACCCGACCATCGCGGAGGCGATCACCCAGAGGTTGCGCACATCACCGCGGATGAAGTGCTGGAACAGCACGCCGATGATCATGATCGGAACACTGCCGATGATGACGTACCAGCCCATCCGGTAGTCGGTCCGGCGCTCGGGAGGCAGCGGTGTCTTGGTCAGCGCCGAGGCCACCCCGGACAGCCAACCCGTCGCGATACGCGCGATGTCCTTGGCGAAATAGACCAGCACGGCCACCTCGGTGCCGAGCTGGGTCACCGCGGTGAAGGAGGCCCCGGCATCCCCGTCGAAGAACAACCGCGACACCAAGGCCAGATGTCCCGAGGACGAGATCGGGAGAAATTCGGTGAGCCCCTGGACAATCGACAGGACGACCACTTGGGGCCACGACATCGCAGCCTCGAGTACCGACACGACCTCAGACACGCAAAAGACCGTACCGGGCGGGGGTCAGCGGGTCAGATCGGCCACGAGATCGCGCACGGCAGCCGCCAAGCTGCGCTCGTCGGCGACGTCGATGTCGAACAGGCTGCGGCCGGTGGTGGCCACCACGTCCTCGGCGTGCGGGACGGGCCCGGCCAGTCGGGGCCGATACACCTCGACGATCAGCTGCTGATTCTCGACCCGGAACGAGAAGCTGCGGCCGTCACCGACCTCACCGAACCCGCTTGCGAACGCACCGGTCCAGATCTCCTCGATGAGGAAATCCGAACATGTCAGCTGCCAGTCATCGGTGACCGTCATGGCCGGGAGATTACACCTAAGCGAACTTATCGTTACACCAGACATGCCGATCCGCTACCGGCACCTTCCTTAGAATCGAGGTTCGCCCCTGATCCGACCCCCGACTGCGACGAGCTGGAAGAGCTACCCGTGCCCAAGCAATCCGTCCGCTGGACCCATTGGCCCCTGCGCGGCCTGCTGTTGTCGCTGTTACTGGTCGCGGGGTGTTCAGCCAACCCCGTGACCGCGCCGCCGCCGACGATCCCGCCGGCACAACCGGCCGTCTCCCCCGGCGTCACTCAGCGCCCGGCCGGCACGGTGCGGCCGCTGACGGGCGCAGCCACCGCCGCGATGTTCGACGCCGGCACCCGGTCGCTGGTGGTGTTGCGCCCCGGAGCCGACGCGCAGGCTCCCGCGACCGTCAGCCTGTTGGGGGCGCCCAAGCAGCCCGCCGACACCCTGGCGATGCCGGGCCCGGCGACGGCGCTGACCGGCGACGGTAAGGGTGTCGCCTACCTGGCCGGCCACGGCGGCTATCTCATCGTCGACCTGGCCACCCGCCACATCAGCCGAGTCGACCTCGACGATGCCGCCGACGTCGACTTCACCGCGATCACCCGGCGCGACGACGGCACGCTGGTGTTGGGCAGTGCCGACGGCGCGGTCTACACGCTGGCCGACGACGGACAGCGGACGGCCGCCCGGGCGAAGATCTTCGCCCGAGTGGACCAGCTTGTGGCACACGGCAATACCGTGACCGTGTTGGACCGCGGCCAGACGTCGGTGACCACCATCGGTGTCGACGGCAAGCCGCAGTACGCGCTGCGCGCCGGCCAGGGCACCACGACGCTGGCGACATCCCCGGACGGACCGGTGCTGGCGGCGGACACCCGCGGCGGTCAGCTGATGGTGTACGGCGTGGACCCGCTGATCCTGCGACAGGCCTACCCGGTGCCCCAGTCCCCCTACGGGTTGGCCGGATCGGGGGGCTTCGCGTGGGTGTCGCAGACCGCGGCGAACACCGTGATCGGCTACGATCTTTCCACCGGAATTCCCGTGGAAAGGGTTCGATACCCCACCGTGCAGCAGCCCAACACCCTGGCCTTCGATGACGAGTCGGACACCCTGTACGTGGTGTCGGGCTCCGGAGCCGGGGTCCAAGTGATCGAGCGGGCGGCGAGGCAGAGTTGACGGCCTTGCGGCGGGGCCGGTTGCCGGCGGGCTGGGATACCGACCTGTCCGACGAGTACGAGTGGATCCCGCTGCGACTGCCGCCGGAGATCACCCGGATCGGGGCCTCGACCCGACTGTCCATCGAAGCTGAATACCGAGGTTGGGAGCTGACCCGAGTGCGGTTGTACACCGATGGAAGCAGGCGGGTGTTGTTGCGCCGCAGGAAGTCCCAACTGAACTCTGTCGGCGCGGTCGACCAGCCGGGGTTGTGAGCCGATGGGTCTCTACGGCGCGATGCGCCGGGCATTCTTCATGGTGCCGGCCGAACGCATCCACACCGTGGTGTTCGCCGGGCTGCGCGGCGCCACCGCGACGTCACCGGCGCGCCGGGTCCTGAAACGTCGTCTGGCGCCGCACGACCCGATACTGGCCAGCACGGTGTTCGGCGTGCGATTTCCCGGGCCACTCGGGTTGGCCGCCGGGTTCGACAAGGACGGCCTCGGCCTGAACACCTGGGGCGCACTGGGTTTCGGATACGCCGAGGTGGGCACCGTGACCGCCGCCCCACAGCCGGGCAATCCCACGCCGCGACTGTTCCGGCTGCCCGACGACCGCGCCCTGCTGAACCGGATGGGGTTCAACAATCACGGTGCCGGCGCCCTGGCGACCCAGCTGACCCGGCACAGCGCCGACGTGCCGATCGGCGTCAACATCGGCAAGACCAAGACCACCCCGTCCGAAGGCGCGGTGGAGGACTACCGCGCCAGCGCCCGACTGCTCGGGCCGCTGGCCTCCTACCTGGTGGTCAACGTCAGCTCGCCGAACACTCCGGGCTTACGCGACCTGCAGGCCGTCGAACAGTTGCGGCCCATCCTGGCCGCGGTGCGCGCCGAGACCACCACGCCGGTGCTGGTGAAGATCGCACCGGACCTGGCCGACGACGACCTGGACGCCGTCGCGGACCTGTCGGTGGAGTTGGGCCTGGCCGGCATCGTGGCCACCAACACCACGGTGTCGCGCGACGGGCTGGCCACCCCGGGAGTGGCCGAACTCGGGGCCGGCGGGATCTCCGGGCCGCCGGTGGCCGAACGCGCGCTGGAGGTGCTGCGGCGGCTGTACGCCCGGGTCGGCGACCAGCTGGTGCTGATCAGCGTCGGCGGCATCGAGACCGCCGACGACGCGTGGGAACGCATCACCGCCGGCGCCTCACTGCTGCAGGGCTACACCGGGTTCATCTACGGCGGCGGCCTGTGGGCCAGGGACATCCATGCGGGGCTGGCCCAGCGGCTGCGCGCCGGCGGGTTCGGGTCGCTCGCCGAGGCGATCGGGTCCGCCGCCCGCTGACGGCGCGCCGACCCGAACCCCGAGCGGGAATCCCCCGACGCCCACAGCGCGTGTCGCGTCGTGGAATTCCCGGTCGGGGCAGACTGCCTACTTCTGCTCGTAGGTGCCGACGATCACCGCGCGCGCGATCGCGTGCATGAACAGGTTGAAGCCCAAGTAGGCCGGGCTGGCACCCTCGGCCAGGTCCAGCTTCTCGGTGTCGACGGCGTGCACGGCGATGTAGTAGCGGTGCGTGCCGTGGCCGGCCGGCGGCGCGGCGCCGACGTACCGGCGCAGCCCGGCGTCGTTGGCCAGGGTCAGGGCATCACCGGGCAGCAGGCTGCCGTCGCCGACGCCCTCCGGCAGGTCGGTGCAGGTGGCCGGCAGATTGGCCACCGCCCAGTGCCAGAATCCGGAGGCGGTGGGTGCGTCCGGGTCGTAGACGGTGACCGCGAAGCTGCGGGTCTGCTCGGGGAACCCCGACCAGCTCAGCTGTGGGCTGGCGTCCTGTCCCCCGGCGCCCATGATTCCGCTGACCTGCGCGGCCGCCAGCGGCTGCCCGTCGGCGACCGACGACGACGTCAGGGTGAACGTGGGCAGCTGGGGCAACGCGGCGTAGGGATCGGGGGCGGAGCTCATGCGTGGTCCTCTCGTCGGTGTGTTAGCAGTGTGTCAGGAAGTGGTGAAGCACTCGGGTACCGAATTTCAGCGCGTCCACCGGCACCCGCTCGTCGACGCCGTGGAACAACGCGGAGAAGTCGAGGTCCGGTGGCAGCCGCAGCGGAGCGAAGCCGAAGCAGCGAATACCCAGTTGGACGAACGCTTTTGCGTCGGTCCCCCCGGACAGCATGTAGGGCACCGTCCGCGCGTCGGGGTCGCAGGCCAGTATCGCGGCGTTCATCGCGTCGACCAGATCGCCGTCGAAGGAGGTCTGGACCGGCGGGTGGTTGGCGATCCACTCCCGGGTCACGTCCGGGCCGATCAGCGCATCGACCTCGGCCTCGAACGCGGCCTGCCGGCCGGGCAGCACCCGGCAGTCCACCACCGCCTCGGCGGTCGCCGGGATGACGTTGGCCTTGTAGCCGGCGCGCAGCATCGTCGGGGTGGCGGTGTCACGCAGGGTGGCGTTGACGATGCGCGCGATCGGCCCCAGCTTCTCGATCATTCCTTCCAGGTCCGGTGAGCCGACGTCGATGTGGTGTCCGGTCTCCTCGCTGACCGCGGCCAAAAACTCCACCACGGCGTCGGTGAGCACCAGCGGGAAGCGGTGGGCGCCCAGCCTGGCCACCGCCGCGGCGATGGTGGTGACAGCGTTGTCGTCGTTGATCATCGAGCCGTGCCCGGCCCGCCCGTGCGCGGTCAGCCGCATCCAGCACAGGCCCTTCTCGGCGGTCTCGATCAGATACAGCCGGCGTTCCCCGCCGTCGCGGCGCGGCACGGTCAGCGAGAACCCGCCGACCTCGCCGATCGCTTCGGTGACGCCCTCGAACAGGTCCGGCCGGTTCTCCACCAGCCAGTGCGCGCCGTACTTGCCGCCGGCCTCCTCGTCGGCGACGAACGCGAACACCAGATCGCGCGGTGGCACGATCCCGTTGCGGGCCAGGTGCCGCGCCACCGCGATCATCATGCCGACCATGTCCTTCATGTCGACCGCCCCGCGGCCCCACACATAGCCGTCCTCGATGGCCCCGGAAAAGGGGTGCACGCTCCACTCGCCGGCCTCCGCCGGCACCACGTCGAGGTGGCCGTGGATCAGCAGTGCGCCGCGGGTCGGGTCGCTGCCCTTGAGCCGGGTGAAGACGTTGCCGCGCCCCGGCGCCCCGGATTCGAGGTATTCGGTTTGGAAGCCGACTTCCTCGAGCTGCGCGGCCACCCAGCGCGCGCATTCTGCTTCGCCCTTGGTGGTTTCGGGCTCGCCGGTGTTGGTGGTGTCGAAACGGATGAGCGTGCTGACGAGGTCGACGACCTCGTCCACTACGTCACCGACCGGATCCGGGATTACCGCCACAGTTACCTTTCCTACCACTTCCCGCGGCGGTCTTCCGACGACGCTGCGCGGGCGGTTTGGGTCCGGCGATCAGCATCCGTTAGCCTTAGCTGCCCGGAGCATCCCGGGTAGGTCCGAGTGGCGGAATGGCAGACGCGCTAGCTTGAGGTGCTAGTGCCCTATTAACGGGCGTGGGGGTTCAAGTCCCCCCTCGGACACATCCGGCGACACGACTTAGGTCGGCCGTTGCCTTGACTTGCCGCAGGTGCGGATCGTAATCAAGACGCAGGCCCAGGCTCGCGTACACCTGAGCGCGCTCGCCCCCGGTTGCCTCACCAAGCACCGCTAACAGCCCGCCCAACTCCTCGACCAACTCGCTGATCTGTTCAACAGACATGGCGCGGGGCTTTTCGGCTCGTTCCAGGCGGGCCTTCAGTTCGTCGCGCTCGGCGGTGCGGCGACGCAATGCATCGGCGAGGTCCTCGACGGCGACACCGGACTCCACTGCAGTAACCAAAGCCGCAACTTTGCTGTTCGCGTCGCCGAGCTGGCGCAGCAAAGCGGCATAGCCAGCTCCCGCGACCGGGTCCACGTCCTGCCCGCGCGCCAAGTCCTCCGGATCGGCCAAGCTGGCGATCCATTCATCGAGTCGGGCTGTCACCGCGTCCTCACGCAGGTAGACCGTGCGCGGGTGGTCAGTCAGATCTACAGGTACAGAACGCGACTTACCCAGCTCACACCGGTAGAGGATGCGGGTTGTTCGCTTCCCGCCGCGAGCGGCGCCCTGCATCCGCCGTCCACACACAGCGCAGAACAGCAGCCCGCGCAGCGCGTAGGGCACCGTCGATTCCCTGCTGCACACCAGGCCGGGACCACGCCGGGTCTGGGTGCGAAGACGAACAGCCTGCGCCAGTTCGTCGGTGATCAGCGCTTCGTGCGTGCGACGGTCCGGCACGACCCAGGCAGCCTGATCCCGCCACCGCATCCGTGTCTCATACCCGGCAGCGACATCGTCAGGGTTGACCAGGACTTCGTATTTCTCCTGCTCGCCCCAGACGCGCACACCGAGATAGGTCGGGTTGTCGAGGATGGCGCGGATCGCCAAATGAGACCATCCTCGGGGGTCGCGGTGACGATTCCGGGCCGGGTCATATTGGCTCGGTGACGGCACACCGTCGTCGGTGAGCCGCTGCGCGATGTAGCGCAGGCCCGCGCCGTCGGCGTACATGCGGTAGATCCGCTCGATGACCAACGATGTCGCGGGGTCGGGTTCGAGGCGGTGCAGCCGCTGCCCAAGATTCGCCTTGGCGAGGTTGGGATGCGGGCCGGCGTCGACGAGTCGGTAACCGTACGGGGTCGACCATCGAGATATCTGGACGTGTCCTGCGCCAGTGTCGACATCGCTGTACGGACGCGCATCTGGATTCGAGCGCGCTCGCCCTTGCTCATGCCGCCGAACAAATTCATGACCAGGTCGTGCGCCTCCGAGCCGGGATCGACCGCGCCACCGACCTCGGGCACCCACAAGCCAACTCCGTAGTGCGTGAGCACCGGGAAGGTGAGCGCAAACTGCGGCCCATAGAACGCACGGGCGGGTTCCCCGATCACGACGGCATCGAAGCTGCGGTCACGAGCGGCGACATCGGCAAGCAGGCGCGATGCCTCTGGCCTGCGCTTCCACGGCAGCGATCGACTCTGTCCCACATCGAAGTAATCGGTGACAAGCACTCCGCCGTGCGGGTTGATCAGATCCATGGCACGGCGCTTCTGCCAGCTGCGGCTCGCCTCCGGGTCTTGAGCGTCCTCCGTGCTCACTCGGCCGTAGAAGGCGAACCTCAGGCTCACGCGACTCCCCTGTCTGATCCGAGCATCCGGTCCCGCACGGCCATTATGACGCGCCCCAGCGCGCAGTTGGCCTCATCCGGAAGGCGATAGCTCTCTGGTACGACAATTTCAACACCTCCCTCTGACATCGTCGACGCATCGATTCGACCGTCACCCTTGGAACGAGCAGATGTTGTTCGGGAGCCGTCAGCCATCGTGTCCCCCTGGCGGATCTCCGTGTTGGTCGCGGGCTTGGCGACGGGCTTCCACCAGTCCGATGCGCCGGGTGTGGATGCGTTGGAGGGCCGCGGAGTAGACGAGGGTGCGCTCCCCCGCGCTGGTGTGTCCAGCGTGATCAAACATCCAGAGCACGTCGTCAGCATCGAGGTCGGCCGGCACGTCGGTTACCGGTGGCTTCGGCCCGTTTGGTCGCGTATCTCTTTGGTATTCAGGATGTTTGGCGTTCTGCCTTCGCGTCCAGGTTGCGCGTGCGGCGCGCAAGGCACCCATCGTGGTCGAGTAGTACCGAGATTTGGTGGTGATGTGCCCGCGATAGCCCAGCGTGTGCAGCCATCGCCCAATTCCGGCCATCGGCTCAACACGTTCGGCAAGCTCGGCGATGGTGGTCAAGATCGCCCGGACGTGTTCGGTGACATGGAGCGTGGCGATCGCTTCGGTCGAGAGACGCCTGGCGGTGATGCCGAAGTCCTGCAGGGATTTGGTGACGTATTTGGCCAGGTATGCCGCGACCCGACGCGGCGACAAGCGACCAGTCGGCGCTGTTTCGCCCGGTTCTGCCATTGCTTCACCGCTAAGCGGTTGGGCGTCGATCTGAGTTCCGAACCGCAGCTCGGGTACATCGCCGCCGACGTCGAGAACCTCGACGCGGATCTGACGCGCAGCGCCCTGAATCAACGCGGCCAGCTCGCCCGCGGTGATCGGCGACACCCAGCCGCTGCCTCCGGCACCCGAACGGGACTCCCCACCACCACGGGTGGCGGCGGGGCCGAAATGGTTCTGGTCACCCTCGGCCATGGGCACTGTCGGTGGGTCGAGGCGGATCAGGGTGTGGATGTGCGGGATGGCACGCGCTTGTAGCTCGACGACTTTGACGAAACTCACTCGTACCGAACCCCGGTCCATCCCGCGTGCTCTCAGCTGTGCTGCTACGGCGCGCCGCAATGCGATGGTGAAACGTCGCCACAGCTCGGGCAGATGCCACGTGAACAAGACATGCCCCATGTAGTCGTAGCACTGACCACACAACGGCTGTCCCACTATTGGATCGGCGATGGAATGGGTTGCATTGCAATGCAACGGTTTCCCGTGGACACAACGACCGTCTGAACGCTTCGAACTCGGGTGGCAACGCGCGCCGCTGACGTTGTATACCGCGCCATAGCCAGGCGCGGTCAAAGTGGCAAACACCTGTGGGCGAGCAGCCACCTCGTTCGGCACATTGTGGTGTCCACCAGCGGCCCCGGCATGCACCAGTTGCCACGTGTCGCGGGCGTACAGGTCCGAGCACGACGGGCAGACCGTTGCCCGCCTGTTGTTGCAGCGCGTCCACACCACCTGCCGGTGCCCAATGGAGCCGGCGCCGACCAGCCGAATCGGGTGAGCACAGCATCCCACCGATTCGACACGCCGCCACCACGTCTCAAACCCCGGTGAGGATGCGCGCCGAACCATCTGAGCGATCACCGGCGCGGGGTCGGTGGCGGTGGGTAGGCCCGGCAGCGCGACCACCGGGCCGCCCACCCCGCGAGCCGTGTCGGTCACCGCGACCCCCGATCCCGCGAATGACCACCGCCGGCAGGCGGCGGGCAACGAAACGTGCGGGCCAAATGTGTGATGTCGGCGTCGGTCACGTGAAACGCCCGCACCCGTACTGGTTCGGCGGTGCCGTCGATCATCACGTATCCGACTCCCGGGGTGGAATCAGCGATCAGGTCGCATTCGGCACCTGCATCGCGAGCACCCTGGCCGAACACCATCGCGGTCTGGGTGGCCTCGGTCATGCGCAGCCCGATCCGCACGGTGAACAGCTGCCGCACTGGCAGGGTCTCTTTTGCCGGATCTTGCACCGCCGCGATCACCGAGATGCCGACCGCCCGTCCCTGCGACAAAAGTAGCCCGAGCAGTTGTTCGATCTCGGTGCATAACTTGCGGTCGGTGACATAGGCGGTCAGCGCGGCAATCTCGTCAATGACCAGCAGTATCAGTGGGTCGGCGACCGTGGGGGTGTGCAGGCGGGTACGGCCGCGTAGCCGGGTCGCGCGGGCCTGCATCAGTGCCACCAGCTGGCGCAACACCTCCACGGCGCTGGGTCCGACGTCCGAGCAGAACACCGAAAACAGTGGTGCACCAGCGCCGAGTTCCATACCGCCCTTCGGGTCGATCACACACAACCGAACCCGGCCGGACTTGACCTCTGGCGCGAGTCCGGCGATCAGGGACCACAACACCGAACCCTTCCCAGCTCCGGTAGCACCGGCGACCAGAAGGTGGTGGCCCAACACCGGAAGCAACCACCAGCGCCGCGATTCGGTTACCCCGACCCGCACCGCCCTCAGATCAACCGGGGTTGCTGGGGTAGGCATCGGCAGGCGGATCGGGCTGGCAAGCGCATCGCCACGCATGATGATCACCCGCAACTCTCCAGGGGTTGTCGGTCGGATCGCTAGTCGGTCGGCACGCCAGGCAGCCGCCAGCGCCGGGGCTTGTTTGTGCCAGTCGTCGATTGACGTGCCGGTGGCCACCCGGACCGCCAGCACGTCGGCACCGGTACCGATGCGCACCGACTGAAGCGCCGGGATCAGTGCGCGGTCGCCGAGCTTGGCGGCCAGTCCGTTTAGGGTACAAACCGATTGCCAGTTGCGGCTGTAGCGCCACCAGGACAACGAGCGCTGCCGGACCGGATCGATCACCCAAGTGGTAAACGACAGTGGCTCCAGAAACGCCCACGCAGCGTAGGCAACCGCGGTCAGCCACAGTGTCCACAGCCCTGCTCGGGCGCCATGGGTTAACCCGACCCAGACCGCGAAGGCCACCGGAATACTCAGGGCCGGCAACAGAATCGCCCACCACAGCAGATGCCCGACGGCTTTCATCAACGACCAGATGAGCTCGCCAATCCAATCGTCGTTCGACTCACTGTTACTGCGACTTTCAGGGCTTGATGTCTTCGACATGTCACGCTTCCTTTAAAAGGTTTGATGTGTAATCGCCGGGGTGGCCCGACAACACTTGCCAGTGCCGTCGGGCCCCTCCGGTTGTCAGCGGCCCTGCTGGACTGTCGGTTTCACCACGGCCGCAGCCACATCGGCAGTGGTGATGGCTTCGGCGCGGTAGGCGATGCCGGAACGACCATCCTGCGACCACGGCAATGCCACCAAGCCGGAAACCGACACCGGCTGACCGACAGTGACTTTCGGCTCACCAACCACGGTCACCGCCAGCACCTCCCCACCGGTGGCATCCAGAGCGATCAGCTGCACCAGCCACAAGGCCTGCCCGGTGGCCTTGTCGATACGCGGAGCACCTGTGTCGAAATTGGTGCGCTGCTCCAGAACTCGCGTGCATAAGAACGTGACACCCGTGGTGTCAATTCGGAGCTTCATCGGTTGCTGTCCTTTCGATCGTGGTTGAAACACCGCCAGATAGGCGGCATCACGACTTCACACGGACATCGCGGACATATCTGGCGACATTCGAAGGCATTTGTGACACGGGGCAGACATTTCGGACACCGAATCGGACAGCCATGTCCGGCGCCGGACATTTCCCAGGTGAGCAATACAGACTGAGCAGACATGCGAAAATCGGGGACGGACCGCGAGCGACATCGACGACCGCGTGGAAAGGGGTACCACCGTGGCGGAGACTGATCAGCGAGTCAAGCCGCCCCCGATCCTCAACGTCGCCCTGGAAAAAGCGATGAAGGCCAAGGGCATATCGCCGCGCCGGTTAGCGCAACTCGCCGCAGTCGACGAGAAGACCGTAGGCCGGTGGCGCCACAACCTGCACACTCAGGTGCAGGAGGACAACGCCCGCCGGGCAGCCAAAGCACTCGACTGCACGCCGCATGATTTGTGGCCGCACAGGTTTTCCGCTCCCGAACACGCCGGACCATCCCCCGGGCAGCTGGCCATCACCTTCAATCCCACGATGTATGCCAGCCGCACTCAAGTACCGGTTGCGGTATGGCGAGCGCACTTCGCCAGCGCAAAGCGCCGTATCGACATCTTGGTGTTCGCCGCGACGTTCTTGTTCGACACCGTCGACGAGTTCACCGACCTCCTGGTAAGCGCCGCCACCCGTGGTGTCGATGTCCGCCTGCTTGTCGGCGACCCTGACGCCCCCAACATGGCCCTACGCGGCACGGAAGAAGGCATCGGGGAGTCAGTGAAGGCTCGCTGCCGCAACACCGTTTAAATGCTCGCGCCCTATGCCGATACAGCCGGTCTGCAGATCCGTACCCATCAGACGACGTTGTACACGTCGATCTTCCGGGTCGATCACGACGTCATCACCAACTTCCACATCTACGGCTCACCCGGACGCAACAACCCCGTGATGATCTTCTCCCAAAATGACGAACCGCGACTCTGGGCGACGCTAGAAAAGGCATTCACGCGAGTGTGGGACAGCGCCACACCCCTGCCCAACGCCGACGACCCAGCACCCTAGGAAGGCCTCACCGTGACACGGACCGACTACTACAACGATCCCCGCGCGCCCGAGCCGAACAGCGTCGTTCCCTCAGCGTCGGCGATCGTCACCGACGGACACGGCCACATCCTCTTGGTCAAACGGCGCGATAACACGCTTTGGGCCCTACCCGGCGGCGGACACGACATCGGCGAAACCATCGAGCAAACAGCTATCCGTGAAGTCAAAGAAGAAACCGGCCTCGACGTCGAAGTAACGGGGCTGACTGGTATCTACACCAACCCAGCCCACGTCGTGGCATTCACCGACGGCGAAGTCCGCCAACAGTTTTCCCTGTGCTTCACCACACGCGTTCTCGCCGGCGAACTTGCCATCGATCACGAAAGCACCGACATCGCCTGGACCGCTCCAGCCGATATCGACGCCCTCGACATGCACCCATCCATGCGGCTACGCATCCAGCACTATCTTGAACATCGCCCCAACCCATATCTCGGGTGAATGAACCAACCCGCGCGGAGCACTCTTACCCGGCCAAGGCCTCCGCGCGGGCGACCGCGGCAAGCAAGCTGGGCGCCGAGGACGTGATCGCGCGGTGCACCGGATCGCCTTCGCCGTAGCGTGACAGGATTTCGCTGACCCGATCCTGAGGCCGGATTGGCGAGCCGTCTGGGCCGGTCTGCATGTCGGCGCAAGTCAACAGATCGAGCAACAACTGAGGTGGCTGCGCGAACTCGCCTAACGCCTCGGACAGCCCCCGCTCGCGGGCCTCGAATACCGCCCCGGTGTGGTAGGCCACCAGCGACACCACCACCGCGGGGAAACCCTCGGCTTGCACAAAGCCGGCCCCGTCCACCGGGTGAAAGCCGCTCGACCGCACCGAGGGTGCATACCCGACGTCATGCAACCAGGCCGCCGCAACCAGCGCTTCCGCCTCGGTTGGATCGACCCGGATGACCAGGCCCTGTGCGGCGGTCGCCACGCCGCGAACATGCGCCAGCCGTGTCGTCAACGGCGCCAGCCGGGACTCCGCCACCTGCCGAGCCCGCTGCACCAGCGCACTATCCACCACCACGTCAGCCTACCGAGCGGACCCCGACCCGCATACGCCCCGTTCGACAGCCCCGACGCGCCTACCATTCCATCGACCTGACGCACGCCAACGCGCAGACCTGCACGTTCCTGCTGGGCGGCTCCCTCCGGGCTCCGTTGCGCTCCCTTCGCTTCCGTCCGCTGGCGCTCCCGTCCGCGCCGGTCGCTTCACGCCGCCCTGCGTCCGCCGCCCACAAACAACCCGTTCTCGCCTGCCCCATGCGACGCCCCTGGCAGGACAACGCCCCGGTCATCTACGCGGTCACCGGAAGCGGAGCCCACTCGGCCGCCCCACAGGTGGTGTAGATCAGCTGACTCAGCACCGCGTATACAACCCCTGACCAGCGCTGTGAAACTTTCCTTACTGGTATCGAGCGTGGCGATGCGGCACGCGTAGCCGCCCGGATGATCGCCAGCCAACCGACCATGGTGCCAGCCCGCATACGTGCCCTGCTGCGGCGCCACGTCGCCCTGCCTTCCCGCTGACCCCCACAACCAACGTCTGCTGCGCAAGCGCGACTACGCCGAGTCCGGACTCGGGCCGGCATCCGGCGCGTCCTCATCCCGTCAACGGCAACTAGCGGGTTTACTTGCACCCAATGGAACTGCTTGACCCTGTGCGCCCAAGCCGCGACGGCGATCAATTCCACTATGTCTGGGCCGCGCGGCACTCGTTGAAACTCCTGGAGCCGAACGGCAACTTGGTGATGATCGTCGTCGAGGGATCTTCCGACAACGACACTCGCAAGAGACGCGGTGAGCAGGTAATCGACCTCGCGGAGTACTACGGCTCGTCGGAGCTTGCCACAGCCAAGCGGGTGGTCTACCGCCAGTTCAAGCACACGACGCTTCAAGAGAACAGTCCGTGGACTGCGTCGTGGTTCAAGAAGACTCTGCTCGGCTTCGCCGAGCGATACAAAGAGCTTCTCGATGAGCACCCAGACTCAGTCGAGCGCGTCACCTTCACGCTCACTACCAACCGTCCGGCAGTGCCGGACGTGCATACAGCGCTGGCCATACTCGGACACGGGGTGCGCGACGCGGAGCCCAACGCCAAACGAGCCGCCACTAACCTCCGAAAGTGGCTGCGTACGGTCATTACGGACAAACAAATCGCATCATTCGTTCGACAGGTAGCGATTGAGGACAGAACACCCAACCTCCAGCTACTGCGCGAGCAATTCGAGAATCACCTTGCTGGCCTGTTGCCAGGCGCACCCACGAATGACCACATTCTCCTCAAGGAGATGATCGCGATTCGCGCGACATCTCTGCACTCAGCGAACCCGCGCGTTCTGCGCCGTGACGTACTGGCCGCACTGAGGGTCACCGAAGAACAACTCATGCCAGCACAGAACATGATCGTTATGCCGGATTCCATGATCGTGACTCATCAAGACGAACTGTTGGCCGAGATGATCGCACGTCCAACCTCGTCACCCGTCATCGTGCACGCGGCAGGTGGCGTAGGGAAAAGCATGTTTGCGCAACAGTTGGGCAGTCGCATGCCGGCAGGCTCCACGTCTGTGGTGTATGACTGCTTCGGCAACGGAACGTATCGTCGGCCGAGCAGTCCACGCCATGAAGACCGACAGGGGCTCATACAGATTTGTAATGAGTTGGCAGCTAAGGGCCTATGCGAACAAGTCATTCCATCTGCATCGGCTAATTCCTCCGACTACTTCCGCACGTTTAATCGCAGAATCGACGACGCTTGCACCTTCTTGCGTGCAGCCCACGATGAGGCACTGCTCGTTGTTGTCGTCGATGCAGCAGACAACGCGTGCCTTGCGGCGCGAGATCTAGAAGCCAAATCTTTTGTCCCCAAACTACTTCGAGAGTCACTACCTGGGAATTGTCGCCTGGTTATCCTCTGCAGAACTGAGCGCCTGGGCCTGTTGGAGCCTCCTCCCAACGCACTCAAGATCGAACTCAAAGGGTTTGACGAATCCGAATCGATGCAACATCTGGCAACCCGCTTCCCAGATGTTAGCTCCGAAGATGGAGCTGAGTTCCACCGAGTGTCCGGCGGAAATCCACGTGGTCAAGCCGACGCCATGGAATCCAAAACATCTGCGCACGAAGTCCTCCAATATTTCGGGGGTCGCGAGCAATCCAGCGAGCAAATCATCGATCAATCAATCCGGACCGCGATTGAAAACGCCAAAGACGCCCATCGCGATGCACCGAGAGATGTCGATCGCATGTGCGAATGTATGGCAGCTCTCCGGCCAATGATTCCAATCAGGGTGCTGGCGTCTGTCGCTGGCGTACCGGAGTCGTTGGTACACAGCTTTGTAACCGACCTCAGGCGACCGCTTGTCATTGATGGCGGCGCGGTGCAGTTTCGCGATGAACCGACGGAGACCTGGTTTCAGAAGCACTACAAGCCAACAGGCGCAGCTCTCACCGATTTCCTTGGTCGAGTCATGCGACTGGCGGGACAAGACCCGTACATCGCAACGTCGCTGCCGGACCTGCTACTCGATGCCGGCCGCATTGACGATCTTGTCCAGCTCGCGCTGTCAGAAACCAAACCTGAAGGGCTCTTCGCCGTGTCCTCGCCCCGCGAGGAAGACCTGGAACGATATGAGATTGCTCAACATACTGTGCAGTTGGCGCTTAAGGGGGCCCTGCGTGCACGGATGAATGCGCCGGCCGGGCGCTTGGCTCTGAAGGCCGGGAATCTCGCAGCGGGACACGGCCGACGGCTAGAGCTTATCCGCCAAAATCCGGACCTCGCAGCCGAGTTTCTCGAACCGAGTCTCCTTGAACACCTCATCGCGACTCGAGCATTAGCGGGCAACTGGCCCGGATCCGATCTCGTCATCGAAGCATCTTTACTGTCCAAAGCGTCGGGCCAGCAAGCGCTCGCGCGCAACCGCCTCCGCAGTGCGGTGGAATGGACCAAAGCATGGGTTGACCGTTCGGTCCTTGCCGACGAAGAAAGCCACGTTCGAATTTCAGACATTGCCGAACTCGCTTGGGCTTACATCAATACTGACGGTCCCCAGGCTTGTGCCGCGTTCCTTGCACGATGGACGCCACGAACCATCGGGTTCGATGCAGGGATCGTCGTGGCACGTCGCTTGGCCAACGTCGGACGTCTTGATGACTTGCAAGAGCTAGCGGGCGGATCAAAGCCGCTCAAGTATCTCCAACTTGCTGTAGCACAAGCGAGCTGGGAATCTGACATCGCTTTGTCGACGCCGACTGTTCGACGGATCGTCACGATGTTGAAACGACACAAGCACGCAATCGATCTCAGCGAGGATGGCTCGGACTATTTGAGCCCGACCCCTGGCTTAGATGGCATCTGGTGGATTGTTGTGCTCGGGACAAGACTCAACCTGCTGGAAAAAGCAGAGGGTATACGTATCCTCGATCTGTACCTACCCGAGAACATAGGTGTCACCACAAGCTCGTGGTATCGCGGACGGGTCTGCTGCACGATCAGGTGACAGTTGCGGTCACGCGGCCTGACTGGCCGGTGTGGTCATGATTGCTTCGAATTCGATCGGGGTCAACCGGCCTAGACCGATCTGGCGCCGACGGCGGTGGTAGGTGCGTTCGATC
>NZ_CP084029.1:1923396-2097881 GCF_020181615.1 [Mycobacterium] crassicus | reverse complement strand
GAACTCTTTCGGATAAGGCCTGGGCACAAGGACATCCTTCCAGCCCACCCCACAGGGCAAGCCAACTCAGATGTCACCTATCCGTGCAGCAGACCCCACGGCCCATTGGTCAGCATGAGAGAGCCGGAGCGTCGGGCGATGAACTCACGATCGATCCCGTTTTTCTGCGTGAACTTTTAAGGGCCGAGAAGATGTCGCTGCTGGTCGAAGTTGAGATCCGCCGGTACTCAAGCGCCGACCCGTCATTCCGACATCGACACGGCGATGACGAAGACAACGACCAGCGCGGTAATCCCGAGCCATCCGCGATGTACTACATCTACGGACAAGATGGTGAAGTACATGAACTCTGACGACGTTCTCTCGTTGGGAACGCGACTGGCTGCCGAACTGCGGGACCGCGACATACTTGGAAACTGGATGGCGCAATACCTTGCAGAGCTCTTGGCGAAGGTTGAAGGTTGCCCACCCGAACATGAAGCGACCCTGAAGGCAGAGGTCTCCGAAGTGATTCTTCAAGTCTGGGCCCATCGCGGCTACCTCCCAGTCCATCGCTATCCATTTCAGAGCTTTGATGAGGTGTTTGCCGCACTGACTCGGCTCGAAGAGGCCTACAAACCGTGGGGACGACTGGGGATCTTCGATGGAACGAAGGCTCCGTCTGAGCACGAGACTGCAGACATCGGGGTGCTGGCCGGAGCATGCTCTGTTGATGGAGGCGCCTATCGAGTTGTGCGTTTGGCCGTGGCACTGGCTGCCGCCTCCGCGACCGCACGAGAGGCAGAGTGGATCCGGCTCGGCCAGGATGTAGCTGACGATGAATACCAGCGGTCGCTCCGGCACCTTCGACGATTTTCCCGAATGCGTGCGGCGTCAGGCACCACCGAAGATGAAGATTGGGATGGGGAAGAAGACCCAACAGACGACGGCGGCGTTGACGACGATGAGATATCGGTGCTCCGCGACGAATTGGTCTCTGCGGTCGACAGTTTGGTACAGGCGCTCAATAACCTGAAGGCGAGCGCTGTCGCGATCACTCCGCATGCCTAGAACACTGCCCGCCGCATATGAGTCACGCCAAGAGCAGTGATCCTGTCGCCTGACCCCGATCGGCACGCTAGCTCTGCATGGTCCCAGTCCGACTCTGGCGTGTTCCCGATGAATGAAACCTACTGATCTATCCCCACCGTTCTATCCCCACAGTTTCGGAACAGTCGAGATGGAACAAACTCCGGGCCGCGGCGATCCAGGTGAGATCTGCTGGCCGGGCTATGACGGTCACGGAGCCGGGTCGATCGACGCACGGCGTGAAGTGATCACACGCCGTCGGCCGACGACCTGACCTTCCGAAAGGAGTTCGATCCCAAGTTTGGTGGCGATCCGCTTCTGCGCCACACCCCAGTGGGCGAGGTCTTTCGGGCTGATCTCCACCAAGTCCAGGTGGTAGGACTTGGCCAGGGCGCGCTTACGTCGGATCTTCTCGTCGTACTCGGCGTCGCCAGCCAGGCCGAAGTACTCCACGAATTTGCCATTTACCAGAAAGTCGGCCCGATAGTTGCTACCGGGATACGACGGCTCCCGCTCATGAGGCACGTCATGAAGGGCTAACCAGTCGTCAATCGTTTTCTCCCCGAGGGAGTGACAGACGTGGCCGTCAACGGCAAGCGCGCGATGTCCGCGTGCGGTCTTGTGGACGCCGCCATCGAGGATGCCTGCCGCGGTGAGTGCGGCGAGCCAGCTGCCGTGGGTGCGCTTGACCACTTCAGGAAATGGCCGATCCGCTGCGAGAAGTAGTAGCCGCGTCCGGGTTTCGCAGTCCCAGCCCAGGTACACGCCGCTTTCGTCGAAAAAATTCTGGGTAGGCACAGCGTCGGTGATCTGTGCCAGCCGCTGGATGTAGGTTTCAACGTCACGGGCGGTCATCCGGGGATCGTTGACGTCACCGCCGTAAGCCGCACTGCTGAAGCAGTCCTTACAGTAATCAACGATGTCGAGGCTGCCGAGGCGCCGGACCTGGCTCATCGGCACCTGATCCTCGTCGAAGCCGGTATCGCACAGTAGGCAGACTCGTTCCCGCGGCATCGGCATTGCGCGTTCCAGACCGACCCGTCGCGCACGGGCGATGCCGAAATACATCAACACGTTGTAGTAGGCGTAGTGGCGACACTTCGGGTCCTCCGCGGCCCATCGGTCAATGGTGGACTTGCCAACGACCGTGGCGACTGCGTCTGACAGCTGCCACGGATAGTGCCAGTGCCAGCGTCGGATCAGCTCACTGATCGCTTTGTCGCACGCAGGAGTCCACCACCGTAGAATGTGCGGATTGTCAGCCCAGGCATCAGGCACGCGTGGCCACGCCCGAGCACTCGGCGCATTGGGGCCGAACAAAACCGAGTCTTGTTCTTGCTGAACAGGATCGCTCGTCATCGTCTATGTCCGCCAAAATTACGATTGGCGCTGTCCAAGTCAGCGCGTCTTGCGTGCCCTGCCGATCATCGACGAACGTCTCGCGACACCGCCCCTGTCCTTCCGGGCCTCAGCCATGGTGATCCCGTCGACCCACAGACCGTACAGCCACGCCAGCACGCCGTCCCGCAAATTCCACGGGCAGTTGGGCTTGTTTATCCCTGGTCCCTCCCCAGCTCGCTCATGCAAGCCCCGGCGGCAGACGCATCCCTGCGGTATACCCAATCACCAGCAATCCCCCGCGTGCGCCGTGTGGCAGTCGGGGCACACGCGTGGTTCCCGGACTTTAACCGCGCCTGCCTTCGCTGGGCTCCCGACGGCGTATGGGCACTGCAATGGTTCTACCTTCAGATCGGGCAACCACTCGGCCTTGAACCGCGTCAGCTGCCCGAGCACGTACTGACGCAGCCCAACCGACATCTCGCCACGGAAGTGCAGCAGCGCGCGATACACGGCCTCGTCGTAGGTGGCCTGCGTCTCGTTGGCGGAGAACTCTCCGGCGAGTACCCGGTACACGGCGCGGCGACAGGACGCCACCTGATCGCGTCCAACATCCCGCTTCTCGGCGGCCTCGTCCACGGACAGCCCGTCCCGCTCCTCACGAAAGGTGTGGCCGAAGTGGCAGGAAGCGCGGCGGAGATAGTCGGCGATCTCGTCGCGGTGCGGGTTGATGGTCACGTTCGCAAGAGTCGCACAGGGCACCGACGCGGCGGGCAACAACAGGAAACGGCCCGCGGTTCGTCGTGTCCGTGTCGATTATCGGTGAGTCGATCGAGCGATGGCGACGGACACGACCCGGAATCAGCCCTGTTCCTGCTGTTGGCGCGAAGGTAGCTGTTGCACCAGGGACTCCCCAAAATTCGTAGTCGGGTAAATTCGCAGTCGGCCGCAAGTCAGCCTCGCATCACCGCCCCAGAAACTTGCTGGTCAACGACTCAACTCAAAGACCTCAACCCGTGTCGCAGATGGCCAACTCCCCCCTCGGACACAATTTTTTTGATGAGTCGAGTCATGGGTTACACCTGAGTCGCGTCATCGGTTACGGATTGCCCCGGCTTTTGCCGGGGTTTTTCTGTTTGTTGGGCCAGTGCAGGTAGGGCTCGGTGCATGCGTCGGGTGTTGTAGAAGGCGCAGGATGCAGCGGGCCCGGTGCACGCATGGGTGAAGTCTGAGTTCTTTCTTGCCCGAACACCGGGCAACAGAGTCTCGCAACGGCTGGACCCACTACGACGGCCTCCCCGCCTCTGCCCAATGCGGCACTTCCTAGGATCGGAGTACCACATGATCTGGAGGAACAGCATGCCGAAAGTCGGGGTTGCGCAGGTCGGGTCGGTGTTGTTCGACACCGCTGGGACACTCGCCAAGCTCCGGGAGTTCGTCGACCGGGCGACGGCGGCTGGGGTGGAGTTCCTGGTGTTCCCGGAGGCATTCGTCGGTGGGTATCCGAAGGGGCTGTCATTCGGCGCGGTCGTCGGGTCCCGCGCGCCGGCCGGCCGAGACGAGTACGTGCGGTACTTCTCGTCAGCGGTGACGGTGCCCGGGCCGGAGACGAGGCAGATCGGCGAGTTCGCGCGCCAGTCGGGGATGACGATCGTGGTGGGTGTGATCGAGCGCGACGGCGGGACTTTGTATTGCACAGCAGTCTATTTCGGCGCTGACGGACACTTGCTGGGTAAGCACCGCAAGCTCATGCCGACGGGGAGTGAACGGCTGATCTGGGGTCAGGGTGATGGGTCGACGATCGAGGTGTTCGACTCTCCGGTCGGCCGGTTCGCCGCGACGATCTGCTGGGAGAACTACATGCCCCAGTTCCGCCTTGCCACCTACCAGCAGGGCGTGCAGTTGTGGTGCGCGCCGACAGTCGATGATCGTGACATCTGGCAGTCGACCATGCGGCACATCGCGTACGAGGGTCGGTGCTTCGTGCTCAGCGCCTGCCAGTATCTGAGCACCGCCGACCTGCCCGAGGACTACCAACGGCAGGACCTGCAGCAGACGCCGGAGGGCCTCATTCGCGGCGGCAGCGTGATCGTCTCCCCGCTCGGTGAGGTGCTCGCCGGGCCGGTCTACGGCCAGGAGACCCTGCTGGTGGCCGACATCGATCTCGACGACCAGATCCGCGGCAAATTCGATCTCGACGTCACCGGCCACTATGCGCGACCGGACATCTTCACCCTCACCGTGGACCGCAGCGCCCGAAACGCGGTCGTCTCGGCGCCGACGGCGGCCGCTGAACCGGTCGGCTCGGACGACGCCGGCGCTGTGCGGTGAGAACTTGACGAGCCTCAACCCGTGTCGCAGGTGGCCAAGTCCCCCCTTGGACGCCGGGGCGATCTGTAGCCGATAACGCGATGCGTCACAGTGGGCTCAGTGGGAACCTGACGACGTGGCATCGGCGGGTCGCGTCGTCAAATTCCCGCTCGGCCAGGGCACCCCGCTGAGGTCGCCATCAGTCGTAGGCTCGATGGGGAGATGACAAAACCCGGCCGCTTCCTGCCCCGGACGTCGGCACCGCGCAGGTTCCGCGATCGCGCCGACGCCGGGCGAACACTGGCCGCCTGCCTGACCGACTATCGCGGCACCGACAATCTTGTGGTGCTGGGGCTGGCACGCGGCGGGGTGCCGGTCGCTTGGGAGGTCGCCGCGGCGTTGCGAGCGCCGTTGGACGTGTTCCTGGTCCGCAAGCTGGGCGTCCCGACCTGGCCGGAGCTGGCGATGGGCGCGCTGGCCAGCGGAGGGCAGGTGGTGGTGAACGACAGCGTCATCGCCGACCTCGGTATCAGTGACCAGGTGCTGCGGTCGGCGATCGTCCGCGAGGAGGCCGAGCTACTGAGGCGCGAGGTCGCCTATCGCGGTGATCGGCCGGCCGCCGATCTGCACGGCCGGGTGGTGATCCTGGTCGACGACGGAATCGCCACCGGCGCCAGCATGCTGGTGGCGGTGCGAGCGGTCCAGTCGGCCGAACCGGCCTTGACCGTCGTGGCCGTGCCGGTCGGCCCGGAATCAGCCTGCCGCAAGATCGCCCAGGAAGCCGACGACGTGGTGTGCGCGACGATGCCCGCCCAGTTCGACACCGTGGGACAGTGCTATCGAGATTTTCACCAGGTTAGCGACGACGAGGTCCGCGACCTGTTGGCCACCCCGACAACGGCGGATTAGTCGGCGGGGCGTGCCGCGGTGTCGGCTTCGAAGCCCCCACTGAGGGCCTCGCCGAGTGTTGCCGGCACTTCCGGCGCGTCGTCGAGGTCGTCAACAGCGTCAACGGCGACAACAGGGGCAACGTCGTCAACAGTATCAACGTCGTCAACAGGGTCAACGTCGTCGAGGTCGTCGAGGTCGTCGAGATCCTCGGGGGCTCCGGGGCTTTCGACAACCGCCGGCGCGGCGGCCGCTCCGGCCGTCAGTCGACGGCGCTCTCGCAACGCATCCGCGATCAGCAACAGCACGCCCAACAAACTCGCACCGATACACACCCACGCCACCAGCGCGTTGCTGGTGACCACGGCGAATACCAACGCAGCAAGCCCTATCGCCGCCAATACCAATGCGATGATCAGCATCGACTCACCTCCCGACCGACAAGCACACTATTGGATACCGCCCGGCTGCGGACCCATTCCAGCAGCTAGTTGGCGCCGCGGTTGAAATGGTTGAACCCGCCGCCGTCGCCGGCGGCGCTGGTGTCCACCGGTGCCGCCGAGCCCCGCTGCCCCAATTCCTCGAGCTGAGATTCCAGGTAGGTCTTGAGCCGGGTGCGGTATTCGCGCTCGAAGGTGCGCAGCTGCTCCAACCGGCCTTCCAACACGGTGCGCTGCTGATTGATGGTGCCCATGATCTCGGAATGCTTGCGCTCCGCGTCCGCCTGCAGGGCGTCGGCCTTCTCCTGGGCCTGGCGCAGCTGGGTCTCCGACCGGGTCTGGGCGTCGGTCAGCATGGCGTCGGCCCGCTGACGGGCTTCGGTGACCGTGGTCTCGGCGGTCTGCCGGGCCTCGCTGACGATCTGCTCGGCGTTGGCCCTGGCGTCGGCCATCAGCTTCTCGGACTCGGCACGGGCGGTACCGGTCAACCGGTCAGCGGTGTCCTGGGCCAGGCTCAGCACACGTGCGGCCTTGAGGTGCTGCTCCTCGGACTGCACCTCCGGCGCGGCCGGCTGCGCCACCGGCATCGCTGCGGGCGGTGGCGCGACCGGCTCGGGCGTGGGTTCGTAGACCGGGATCGAGGCCTGCTGGCCCCCACCAGCACGGGCCGCGGCCAGATCCTGGTCCAGCTCGCTGACCCGTTGGCGCAGGTCGGCGTTCTCCTCGATGAGCCGGGTCAGCTCGGTCTCAACCAGGTCGAGAAACGCGTCGACCTCGTCCTCGTTGTAGCCGCGCTTCCCGATCGGCGGTTTACTGAACGCGACGTTGTGAACGTCCGCCGGTGTTAGTGGCATCGTCTGCCCCCTCAAGTCAGGTAGGTAGCACCGATCGCACAACCGTAGGTCGACCGGAATACGCTAGCCGTGTTGTAACTGCCGTCCATCCTGTCACATCAGACGCGATGCTCGGCAATGAGAATGATATTAAGAGTGAATTTCAAATTGCAGCCACAGAAATCACGTTCCGGCAAACGCCGGCGGTGACGGCGATCACCGATCCTCCCCGGTGAGGACGCCCACACGAGGCTCAGACCCGGTCGACACCCCCTAACTCGGCGGTGTCCAGTGCCGAAAGAGCCTGATCCGGTAGTGCCCATCCGGCCGTGAGGCAGCAAAGTGTTAAGCGGCGGGCCTGCGAATATTCACCTAATTCGGCCCCGCGCAATCGAGTCACCGCACCGGGGCGCCGGGGATCGAAGCCGTCGGCCGCACCGGCTACGCGGGGTATCGGGCCGCTGAGCCGACCCGTATTATTCACAAGAGCTAACCGTAATTATTCAACGGCAGCTGACCAGCGGGTCGCCGCAGGTTACGACCGATCGGAAGGACACTCCAGGATGACAACCAACGACGTGGTCGTGGCGACCAGCGCGGCAGACTCGGCAGCCGTGGACGACGTGCGGTCCCGCTACGCCGAGCTCCTCGGCCGCCAAGCGGCCCTGGGCGCGGCGGTGTTCGCCGCGGTTGGCACCGCCGGCCCGGCATTCGACGACGCCCACCGTGCGGTGCAGGGTTTCATCGACGAAGGGGTGCGTCCGCAGCTGCGCGCCGCGCTTGAACTGATCTACCCGGCCGCGGTCTCCGTCGAGCGCTCCCGGCTGCTGGTCGAGGGCCTCCTCGGGGAGACCCAGCTGATCGAGCAGGCCGCCGCACGCATCGCCCGTGACACCGACCGGGTGCAGATCGCCGCGCACGTCGAGGCGCTGCGGGTGCTGCTGGAGGCGCTGTTCGGCAAGGTCGCCGACCTGCTGCTGCCCGCGCTCGCCGAGACCAGCGGGGTCGCGCTGGCCGACCTGACCGCCCAGCTTCCCGGCATCGGGACGGACGCGGCCCAGCCCGGCCCCGCCGGCCACGGCCACGGGCACGGCCACGGCGGCTGCGGCTGCGGCGAAGAGGACGAGGCGATGCCCGAACTCGACGTGCGCGAGATTCCGCACGCGATCCGGCACGCGACCGTATTCGGCGCCTTCGACGCCGTTCCGACCGGTGGATCGATGATCCTGGTCGCGCCACACGACCCGATTCCGCTGCTGCACCAGCTCGCCGAGCGTAGTGGTGGCCGGATCGCGGTGGGTTACGAGGAGCGCGGACCGGAGGCCTGGCGGCTGCGGCTGACCCGGGTCTGATCCCGTTCCGGGTGGCCCGGCGCCCGTCGCCGGGCCACCACCGAACTCAGGCGGCGTAGCTCACGCGGCGTGCTGTAACGCCAGTTCCATGCCGACGAACGCGATCAACAGCAGCACCATGATCGACAGGTCGATCCGCACGGCCCCGATCGTCAACTGCGGGATCAGTCGTCGCAACAGCTTCACCGGCGGATCGGTGATGCTCATGATCAGCTCCAGGATCACCACCGTGGCACCGGTCGGGCGCCAGTCCCGGCTGAAGGAGCGGATGAACTCGATGACGATTCGAGCGATCAGCAGCAGCCAGAAAACGAACAGCGCGATACCGAGAATCGTGAAGAACAGCGCCAACGGAGATCGACCTTACTGACGAGGGTGTGCCCGCATCAGCAACGCTGACCGGCCCGACTGTCGACCAGCCTACCGATAGGCGTAGAAGCCGGTCTCGGCGATGCGACGGCGCTCCTCCGGGGAAACGTCGACGTCAGCCGGCGACAGCAGAAACACCTTGGTCGCAACCTTGTCGAACGAGCCGCGCAGCGCGAAGGCCAGGCCCGCCGCGAAGTCGACGAGTCGTTTGGCGTCGGCGTTGTCCATCGACACCAGATCCATGATCACCGGGGTGCCGTCGCGGAACCGCTCGCCGATGGTGCGCGCCTCGCTGTAGTCCTTGGGCCGCAGCGTGGTGATCTTCGACAGCGGGCTGCTCTCGTCGAACATCATCGCCATCCGGCGCGGGTCCATCGCCAAAGAACCGCGGGTCGAGCCGCGCAGCGAGGACATGCGTGAGCGTTCGAACTCGCGGGGACGGTAGCGCGCGTCGTCCTCGTACCCGCCGCGGTAACCACCCGGTGCGTCGTCGTAGTCCCGGTCCTCGAAGCGCTCGTCGTAGCGGCCGTCCGAACGGCCCGACACCCGGTCGAACACGTCCTCGGAGAACCGCTCCCCCCGGGGTGCGTAGTCGCGCGACGAGGCGCGGTCATCGCCGTCGTCGTAGTAGTCGTCGTCGTAGTCCTCCATTGGAGCCATCCCGAAGTAGGCCTTGACCTTGTGGAGTGTGCTCATCCTATGGACCCTTCTAGGCTGATGACTGTGATGAAGGTGTGACTGAAGTGACTAGTAATGGTGACGGTAACGGCCGCGAGCTCATTGGCTCGGCACCGACACGCGGACAGGCGCAGTCGATTTCACCGGCCACGTTCGGGTAAACCACCGCCGGGTCATTCCAGCCAGATCAGCGACGCCAGCCGACCGGTGCGTCCATCGCGCCGATGGCTGAACAGCTTCGGATCGGCCGCCGTGCAGCGCGGATCGACGTCGACCGCCTCGACGCCCAATTCCCTTAACTGCCTGGCGATTCCGGAACGCAGATCCAGGCCGGGGGTGCCGGCCGTGGTCACGGTGCGACTGCCCGGCAGGGCCTCCTCGACCTCGTCGGCCATCGCCGCGGGTACCTCGTAGTGCGGCCCGCTGACCGCCGGGCCCAACAGCACCGAGACATCGCCGAGCTGCGCGCCCGCCGCGAGCATGCCCTCCAGCGCGCGAACGACCACCCCGAGCTGGGCGCCGACCCGGCCGGCGTGCACCGCTGCCACCACCCCGGCACGCGCATCGGCCATCAGCACCGGCACGCAGTCGGCGGTCACCACTACCATGGCCAGCCGGGGAACGGTGGTGATCAGCGCGTCGGTCGCCTCGACCGCGGCATCGCGCGGCCCGTCCACCACCGCGACATGATCGCCGTGCACCTGATTCATCCACACCAGGCGGTCGGGGCCGAGACCGGTGGCCTTCGCCAGTCGAGACCGGTTGGCCGCCACCGCCGCCGGATCGTCACCGACGTGATCGCCGAGGTTGAAGCTGTCGAACGGAGCCCTCGACACCCCACCGGAGCGGGTGGTCGTCACCCGCCGGACGCGAAAGCTCATCAGACCCGGTCGCTAGTGGCGCATGAACGGCGGGACGTCGACGTCGTCATCGTCGTCACCGCTGTCGCGGCCGCCGCCCACACTGACCGTCGCCCCGTTGGTGGGCGCGGGCACGCTGACCGCGTCGGCGGGGTCGAACAGCGAGGAGGTGACCTTGCCGGCCTGGCCGGACGCCATCGCGTGCCGGGCCTGCCCGGGCGCACTGGTCACCGGCTTGCGGCCCGAGCCGACCGAGTCGAAGCCCGCCGCGATCACCGTCACCCGCACCTCGTCGCCGAGCGAGTCGTCGATCACGGTGCCGAAGATGATGTTGGCTTCCGGGTGTGCGGCCTCCTGGACCAGCGATGCCGCCTCGTTGATCTCGAACAGCCCCAGGTCACTGCCGCCGGCGACCGACATCAGCACGCCGTGGGCGCCTTCCATCGAGGCCTCCAGCAGCGGCGAGTTGATCGCGACCTCGGCGGCCTTCAGCGCCCGGCCGTCGCCGCGCGCGGAACCGATGCCCATCAGCGCGGTACCCGCACCGCTCATGATGCCCTTGACGTCGGCGAAGTCGACGTTGATCAGCCCGGGGGTGGTGATCAGGTCGGTGATCCCCTGGACGCCGTTGAGCAGCACCTCATCGGCGCTGCGGAACGCGTCCATCAGTGAGACCTGCGCATCGCCCATCTGCAGCAGCCGGTCGTTGGGGATCACGATCAGGGTGTCGCAGCTCTCCCGCAACGAGGTGATGCCGTTCTCGGCCTGGTTGCTGCGCCGCTTGCCCTCGAAGGAGAACGGACGGGTGACGACACCCACGGTCAGCGCGCCGAGCTTGCGCGCGATGGTGGCGACCACCGGTGCGCCACCGGTTCCGGTGCCACCGCCCTCCCCGGCGGTGACGAACACCATGTCGGCGCCGCGCAGCAGCTCCTCGATCTCGTCCTTGGCGTCTTCGGCGGCCCGCCGACCCACTTCGGGGTCGGCACCGGCACCGAGGCCGCGGGTGGAGTCGCGACCGACGTCGAGTTTGACGTCGGCGTCACTCATCAGCAAAGCCTGTGCGTCGGTATTGATCGCGATGAACTCAACGCCCTTGAGGCCCTGCTCGATCATCCGGTTGACGGCATTGACGCCGCCACCACCGATACCCACGACTTTGATGACGGCCAAATAGTTGTGCGGTGGGGTCATCGTTCGTCTTCCTCCCTGGTGGGATTGGATTCCTCTCTGGGCCGGGCCGTGCCGCGGAACTCCTCGAGCCTGCCTCGACCTGGCTTGCAACCAGCTCTTGAGCAAACCCTCAACCTCAACCATAGGCTTAGAGTTATGTCAAGTTGTTCCGCGCAACCGCCACAGTAGGGCCGTTACGAGCGTCCTCGGCGCCGACGCGCCGAGACACGCCGGGCGAATTTTCCTGTCAGGCGGGATGTTCCCCGCCGGCGCCCGTCCGCCGAGCATGAAGGTGGCTTCACGTTCGGGGCGCCCACGTGAAGCCACCTTCACGTTCGGCGGTTGTGCGGCGGTTGTTCGGCGGCACTACCGAACGGTCGGCAGATCTGGACTGGACACGTCGTAGGTGTGACCGGGCTGGGTGAGCAACGCCGCCAACTTCTGGGCCTTCTCCGCGGTGCGGTCGGTGTTACCCCAGACCACGACCCTGCCGTCGGCCAGCGTCAGCGTGATCGATGCGACCGATGAGGCGGCGACCCGGCTGATCTGCCCGGCGACATCGGGTGCCAGTGCGGTCATCACCTGCAGGGCGGCCCGGCTGGCCGGATCCGTCGGCCCGGGATTGTCGACGTCGAAGACGGGCAGCATCGGCGGCGGCGGCGCCGTCGCGAAGTCGACACCATCACGGTCGAACAGGTGCGGTCCGTCCGGGAAGTCCTTGAAGACCACCGGGACCCGCTCGACCACCGCGATCCCCAGCGCTGACGGGTACTGCCGCTGCACCCGGGTGCTGGCCACCCGCCGGATCGCGGCGACCCGCTCGGCCACAGCGCCGGTGTCGATCTGCAACAGCGGCGTGCCCAGCTGCACCTTCGCGACGTCAACCACCTCGTCCCGAGTCAGCTCCGCCAGCCCGGTGACCTCGATGTCGCGCACCGACATCAGCGGGGTGAAATACAGGATGAGCCCGAGCCCGGCAAGCACGATCACCGTGAGGAACGTTGCCAGCGCCATCTTCAGACCCCGGATGGCGCCCCGCGGAACACCTTTCGCGGGTTCGGCCGAGCCGGCCCGAATCCGCCGCTTGGCATCTCGGCGGGCCTGCTCGATGGCCTCGGCGCGAGCCTGCGCGGCACGCCGTTCGGCCCGTTCCCGGCGGGCCCGCCGCCGCGGACCCTCCATCTCGGTTGGCTCCTGCGCTTCGGCGGCTTCGCCGCCCTCGGCCGTCTCGGGGTCCGCCGCGGACTCGGCGCCGTCGAGGGCGTCTACGTCCGCGGTGTCTTCGGCCGTGGTGTCTTCGGCCGGAACGGCTTCGCCGGGCGCCGGGTCATCGTCTGCCGCGTCCGGGTTTTCGGGCGGCACGGTCACAGCACGCCCGGGCGGCCGGGAGGCGTCCGGTCGGCCCGCGCCCGCAGCGCGGTCACGATCTCCGGACCCAGCACAGTCACGTCGCCGGCACCCATGGTGACGATGACGTCGCCGGGACCGGCCGCTGCGGCCACCGCATCGGGTACCGCGGAGAAATCCGGCAGGTAGTGCACCGGCACGCTGACGTGCTCGGCGACCAGAGCCCCACTCACCCCGGGCAGGGGCTGCTCGCGCGCGCCGTAGACATCCAGCACGAAGACCTCGTCGGCCCCGTCCAGAGCCTGGCCGAACTCGGCGGCGAAAGTCTTTGTCCGCGAATACAGATGCGGCTGAAACACCACCAGGCTGCGCCCGATGCCGCGCTCGGTCACCAGGGCACGGACCGCGCTCAGGGTCGCGGCGATCTCGGTGGGATGGTGCGCGTAGTCGTCGAAGACCTGCACCGAGTCGCCCGAGCCCGCCGAACCCACCAGTTCGAACCGGCGCCGCACGCCGTCGAATCCGGCCAGGCCGTCGAGCACCGAATCCAGCGGGGCGCCTACCTCGATCGCCGCCAGCAGGGCCCCCAGCGCGTTGAGCGCCATGTGCCGACCCGGCACCGACAGGCGCATCGCCTCGCGGTGGTCCGATCCGGCCAGCGCGATCTCCGCCACCGCACCGGTGCCCTGTTGCTCCCAGCTCACCAGGGTCCCGGCCAGCTCGGGCCCGCCGGGAGCCGCCGTGCCGTAGCGCAGCACCCGGATACCTTGTGCCGCAGTGCGGTCGGCCAACGCGGCGGAGCCGGGATCGTCCACGCACACCACCACGGCCCCACCGGGCGCGATGCGCTCCACGAACGAGTCGAACACCTGCGTGTAGGCCTCGGCACTGCCGAAGAAGTCCAGGTGGTCGGCTTCGATGTTGGTCACCACCGCCACGTTCGGGGCGTACTCCAGCAGCGATCCGTCGCTCTCGTCCGCCTCTGCGACGAACAGCGGTCCGCTGCCGTGGTGGGCGTTCGTGCCGGCTTCCGAACCGGCAGAGCCCAATTCGCCGCCCACCGCGAAGGACGGGTCCAGCCCGCAGCGCTGCAGCGCGACCACCAACATCGAGGTGGTGGTGGTTTTGCCGTGGGTGCCGGTAACCATCAAGGTGGTGCGCCCGGCCATCAGCTTGGCCAGCACCGCGGGCCGCAGCACCACCGGGATGCCGCGCCTGCGCGCCTCGACGAGCTCGGGGTTGGTCTTGGGGATCGCGGCGTGAGTGGTGACGACGGTGGTGACCCCGCCCGGCAGCAGGTCCAGGGCCGAGGCGTCGTGGCCGATCCGGACCTGCGCACCGCGGGCCCGCAGCGCGTGAATTCCGCGTGACTCCTTGGCATCCGACCCCGAGACCTGGCCACCGCGGTCCAGCAGTATGCGGGCGATACCGGACATGCCCGCTCCCCCGATCCCGACCATGTGCACCCGGCTCAGTTCCGGCGGCAACTGCGCGGTGCTCATGCGCCACTCCTCAGCATCGCTCCGCAGGCTCCGCTCTGCATCGTCGCCGGCGAGCTCATGCGCCACTCCCCGATCGCCGGGCGGCAGCCACCTCGAGGGCCACCTGGGCCACCCGCCGTGCCGCCTCCGGGTGCCCGGCCTGCGCTGCGGCGCTGGTCATCGCCGCCAGCCGCGGTGCGTCGGTGAGCAGCCCGGCCACCGTGTCGGCCACGAACTCGGGGGTCAACGCGGCGTCGTCGACCAGCACACCACCACCGGCGTCCACCACCGGCAGCGCATTGAGCCGCTGTTCGCCGTTGCCGATCGGCAACGGCACGTACACCGCGGGCAAGCCCACCGCCGAGACCTCGGCGACCGTCATCGCCCCGGAGCGGCAGATCGCCAGGTCGGCGGCCGCGTAGGCCAGGTCCATCCGGTCCAGATAGGGCACCGCGACATACGGCGGATCGCCCGCACCCGGCTCCGGCAGGTCCAGGGTGTTCTTCGGCCCGTGCGCGTGCAACACCGAAACACCTGCAGCGGCAAGTTGTTTGGCGGCCCCGGACACGGCCTGGTTGATCGATCGAGCGCCCTGTGAGCCACCGAACACCAACAGCACCCGGGCGTCGTCGGCGAAGCCGAATTCGGCGCGGGCCGCCGCCCGCAGCGCCGCGCGATCCAGCGAGGTGATCGCCGCCCGGACCGGCACCCCGACCACCTCCGGATGCGCCAGCCCGCAGTCGTCGACGGCCGAGAGCACCCGCGCCGCGCCCCGCACACCCACCCGGTTGGCCAGCCCGGCGCGCGCGTTGGCCTCGTGGATCACCACCGGGACACGTCGCCGGCCGATGCCGCGGGCTGCCAGGTAAGCCGGCAGCGCCACGTAGCCGCCGAACCCGATCACCACGTCAGCCCGCACGGCGCGCAGCAGCGCCCTGGTCTGCCGCACGGCACGCACCACCCGCGCCGGCAGCCGGAACAGATCGGCGTTGAGCTTGCGGGGCAACGGCACCGGGGTGATCAACTCCAGGTCGTAGCCGCGCGCGGGCACCAGTCGGGTCTCCAGGCCCCGGGCGGTGCCCAGGGCGGTGATCCGCACTCCCGAGTCCAGGGCGCGCAGCGCGTCCGCGACGGCCATCGCGGGCTCGACGTGGCCGGCGGTACCGCCGCCGGCGAGGACCACCGATATCGGCGCACCGCGGTCCGGCTTGCTGACCGAGTCGTTCACTCCCCTAACGCTGACCTTCCAATGCGCGTGCGCGTCCGCCGGTCGGACGCCGCTGGTCCGACGCCGCTTGCGGGCGGCGTCGGCCGCCTCCATGATGCCCTGCGCCGGCGGCGGTGCGATTCGCCGCCCGGCCTCGGGTCTGCCCGCCGGTGCTCTGCCGCCCGGCCGCACGGGCCGGTGTGCGCCGGTTGCCGCGCTGCTTTCCCTCCTCCTGCGGCCGGGACCGCAGCCGGTCACGCAGTGCCTCGACCCGGGTCGGCGCGTAGGGCTCGGGCAGCGGCAGCCGCAGTATCCGGTTCATCCGATCCTCGCGGCCGGCACGCAGCGCGGCCACCGCCTCCGGCTCGTGCCGCGCGGCGTTGGCCATGATGCCGATCATGAACAAGGTTGTGGCCGTGGATGTTCCGCCGGCCGAGATGAGTGGCAGCTGGATTCCGGTGACCGGCAGCAGCCCGATCACGTAACCCACGTTGATGAACGACTGGCCGATCACCCACATCGTGGTGGTGGCGGTCAGCAGTCGCAGGAACGGGTCGGCGGAGCGCTTGGCGATGCGCATGCCGGTGTAGGCGAACAGCCCGAACAGCGCCAACAGCCCGAACCCGCCGATGAAGCCCAGCTCCTCGCCGATGATGGCGAAGATGAAGTCGTTGTGCGCGTTGGGCAGATAGTTCCACTTGGCGGTGCCCTGGCCCAGTCCGTCGCCGAAGACACCGCCGTTGGCCAGCGCGAACTTCGCCTGGCGCGCCTGGTAACCGGCGCCCTGCAGGTCGGAGTCCGGATCGAGCCAGGACCGCACCCGGTCGAAGCGGTAGCCCTCGGTCACCGCCAGGATCGCGGCGGCGGCGACGATACCCGCCAGCCAGCTGGTGAACACCTTCAGCGGCAGGCCGGCGTACCACAGCAATGCCAGCAGGATGATGCCCAGCGAGACCGACTGACCCAGGTCAGGCTGAAGGAAGATCAACGTGAGCGCGACCGCCACTGCGGGCAGCAGTGGAACCAGCATCTCGCGCAGGCTGGCCCGCTCCATGCGCCGGCCGGCCAACAGGTGTGCGCCCCAGATGGCGAACGCGATCTTGGCCAGCTCGGAGGGCTGCATGGAGAAGCCGTAGATGACGAACCAGCCACGGGAACCGTTGGACAGCGTGCCGATGCCGGGGATCAGCACCAGCACCAGCAGCACGATGGTGAACGCATAGCCGGCAAAGGCCGTGCGGCGCATGAACCGGACCGGCATGCGCAGTGCCACATAGCATCCGAACAGCCCGATCACGGTCCACAGCACCTGCTTGCCGAAGATCCGCCACGCCGACCCGTCCACCCCGTAGGACTCCACCCCGGAGGCGGACAGCACCATGATGAGGCCCAGCGTGGTCAGCAGGGCCGCTATGGCAATGATGAGGTGAAACGACGTCATCGGCCGGCCCAGCCAGGCGCCGAACCGGGTGCGGGGCTCGGTCTTGACGGCCTTGTCCGCTGTCTCGTCGGAGGAGGTGGTGGCGGCGTCTGGGGCCCCGGCATCCCGCCGCAGCCGGGCCAGGAACCCGATCACACCGATCCCGCCGCGGAACGCGCAGCGGCAGCGAACGCGTCGCCCCGGGCGCCGTAGCCGGAGAATTGGTCGAAGGATGCCCCCGCCGGAGCCAGCAGGACCGTGTCGCCGGGCCGGGCCAGGTCGCGGGCGGCGGCCACCACCGCTGTCATCACCCGTGAACCCAGCGTCTCATCGGACCCATCAGCTACTCGCTTCACATGAGTAACTGGAGACACAGCAGTATCACCCATATCACTATCCTCGCCTGTCACAACGTGGACGACGGGGACATCCGGTGCGTGTCGTGATAACGCCTTGGCAACCTCGCCGCGATCTCGGCCGATCAGCACGGCCCCGGCCAGGTGAGGCGCGATTCTGGCGACGGTCGCATCGATCGAGGCGCCCTTGAGCAGTCCACCGGCCACCCAGATCACCCGCGGGTGGGCCAGCACCGATGCCTCGGCCGCGTGCGGGTTGGTGGCCTTGGAGTCGTCGACGTAGCTGATCCCATCGTCGACGACGACCAGTTCGGCGCGATGCCGGCCGACCTGAAACGACGCCAGCGCGTCGGCGATCGCCTCCGCGGGCACGCCCACGCTGCGGGCCAGGGCGGCGGCAGCCAGCGCGTCCAGGATCCCGACGGGGCCGGGCACCGATATCGACGCCGCCGCGGCCAGCGCCACCTCGTCGACCCCCGCTGCCACAAAGGCTCTGTCCACCAGCATGCCGTCGATCACGCCGAGCTCACCGGGCGATGGTTCACCGAGCCGAAAACCCGCCTTGACCGGTGCGGGCGCCGAGTCCAGCAGCGCGGCCGCCGGGGCATCGTCCATCCCGACCACCGCCACCCGGCCGGCCAGCGCCCGCGCCTTGTCCGCGGTGTAGGCGGCCATGCTGCCGTGCCAGTCCAGGTGATCCTCGGCGATGTTGAGCACCACGCCGGCCTCGGGGCGCAGCGACGGCGCCCAGTGCAGCTGGAAACTGGACAACTCGACGGCCAGCAGCTCGGCCGGCTCGCCCAGCACATCCAGCACGGGACTGCCGATGTTGCCGCACAACTGGGCGCTGCGGCCCGCGGCGGACAGCATGGCGTGCAGCATCGAGGTGGTCGTGGTCTTGCCGTTGGTGCCGGTCACCACCAGCCAGCGCCGCGGCGGGCCGTAGTGGCCGGCCGCATCCAGCCGCCAGGCCAACTCCACGTCGCCCCAGATCGGCACCCCGGCCCCGGCCGCCGCGGCCAGCACCGGCGTGTCGGGGGCGAACCCGGGGCTGGTGACCACCAGCGCGTAGTCGGTGATCCGCGCCGCGGCGGCGGCCGGGCTCAGCGTGGTGATCCCGGTGTAGGAACCCAGCGCGTCGGCGTCGTCGTCGCAGAGGCTCAGGTCCGTCCCCAACGGCGTCAGCGCACTCACCACCGCCCGGCCGGTCACCCCGGCGCCGGTGACGAGCACCCGCGCGCCGGCGGACAGCGGGCTCAGCACATCAGCCGCCGACGGCGGTGAACCACTCGCCGTAGAACATCGAGACACCCAACCCGCAGGCGATCGCGGTGAGCAGCCAGAACCGGATGATCACGGTGGTCTCGGCCCAGCCGGCCAGCTCGAAGTGATGATGGAACGGCGCCATCCGGAACACCCGGCGTCCGGTGCTGCGGAACGCCAGGATCTGCACCACCACCGAGGTGATCTCGGCGACGAACAACCCGCCGAGCACCACCGCGAGGATCTCGGTGCGGGTGGTGATCGACATGCCCGCGATCACGCCGCCCAGCGCCAGAGATCCGGTGTCGCCCATGAAGATCTTCGCCGGTGCGGCGTTCCACCACAGGAACCCGATACACGCACCCGCGGTCGCGCCGGCGATCAGCGCCAGGTCCAGCGGATCGCGCACGTTGTAGCAGCCCAGGCCGGGCGCGATCGCGCAGGCGTTACGGTGCTGCATCACGGTGATCAGCACGTAGGCGGCACTGACCATGGCCATGGAGCCGGCGGCCAGCCCGTCCAGGCCGTCGGTGAAGTTCACCGCGTTCGACCAGGCGCTGACGATCAGGATGACGAACAGCACGAACACGGCCGCGGGCAGCGTCACGGTGGCGATGTCGCGCACATAGGACAGTTGCTGGGAGCCCGGGGTCAGGCCGGACCCGTTGCGGAAGCCGAGTACCAGCAGCCCGAACAGGGTTGCCGCGGTGATCTGTCCGACGGTCTTGGCGGTCTTGTTCAGGCCTAGATTGCGCGCCCGGCGGATCTTGATCAGGTCGTCGATGAAGCCGACCACACCCAGCGCGGTGGCCAGCCCCAGCACCAGCAGGCCGGATGCCGTCGGCCCGGTGCCGTAGAACACCAGGCCGGCCAGCTGAGCGGTCAGATAGCCCGCCCAGATCCCGGCCACGATGGCGACGCCGCCCATCGACGGCGTGCCGCGTTTGCTCTGGTGGCTGGCCGGGCCGTCCTCGCGGATCTCCTGCCCGAACCCCTGCTTGGTGAACAGTTTGATCAGCACCGGGGTCAGCAGGATCGCGACCAGCAATGCGACGCCAGCCGCAACGAGGATCATTATCATCCGCGAACTCCTCGATCGTCGCCGGTCAGCGCGTCGGCCAGGGCGGTCAACCCGGCGGAGTTGGATGCCTTGACCAACACCACGTCGCCGGGCCCCAGCTCGGCACGCAGCAGGGCCAGCGCGGCATCGACGTCGGCCACCGCGGTGGCCTCGGCGCCCCAGGATCCCTCCATCACCGCGCCGTGGTGCATTGCCCCCATCGATCTCCCTACGCCGACCACAATCAGACGAGAGACATCTAAGCGCACCGCCAGCCGTCCGATGCGGTCATGCTCGGATATCGCGTCCTCGCCCAGCTCAGCCATCTCCCCGAGCACCGCCCAGCTGCGTCTCGGGGTCCCCGGACCGCCCGGGCCCTGGCCGCGGGCGATCCAGGCCAGCGCCTGCAGCGCCGCGCGCATCGAGTCCGGGTTGGCGTTGTAGGCGTCGTCGATCACCGTCACCCCGTCGGCGCGGGTGCTGACGTGCATCCGGTGCTGCGACGCCGGTCCGGCAGCGGCCAGGGCGTCGGCCACCTGTTGCGGTGTGGCGCCGCATTCCAGCGCGACCGCGGCCGCGCACAGCGCATTGCCGACCTGGTGATCGCCGGACACCCCGAGCCGTATCTCGGCTTCGCCGGCGCCGGTGTGCAGGGTGAATCGCGGGCGGGCCAGTTCATCGAGCAGCACCGGCCCGGCCCATACGCCGGATGGCCCGGCCAACACTTCAGCGGCCCGCTCCGTCCGGCTGACCCGCACCACCCGCGCGGCGGTCTTGTCGGCCATCGCGGCCACCGCCGAATCGTCGACATTGAGGATCACCACACCGGACGCCGGAACAGCTTGGGCCAGTTCGGCTTTGGTGTCGGCGATCGCCTCGCGGGAACCGAACTCGCCCAGGTGCGCGGTTCCGACGTTGAGCACCACCGCGACCCGTGGCGGGGCGATGGCGGCCAGCGCGGCGATGTTGCCGCGATGCCGTGCGGACAGCTCCAGCACCAGGTAGTCGGTGTTCTCGTCGGCCCGCAGCACCGTCCACGGGTGGCCCAGTTCGTTGTTGAACGATCCGGGCGGCGCCACCACCTGCCCCAGCGGCGTCAGCACCGCGGCGATCAGATCCTTGGTGGAGGTCTTGCCCGACGAACCCGTGACGCCGACGATCGTCAGCCCCTTGGCCACCAGTGCGGCCGACACCGCGCCGGCCAGCTTTGCCAGCGCCGCCAGCACCGCGGCACCGGATCCGGCCTCGTCATCGTGTTCGAGGGCACCGGAGCGACTGTCGGACGCCACCGGTGCCACCACGATCGCCGGCACCCCGACCGGGCGGGCAGCCAGCACCGCCACCGCACCGGCGGCCACCGCCGGTGCCGCGTGGTCGTGGCCGTCGGCCCGCGCACCGGGCAGCGCCAGAAACAACGATCCCGGCGTGATCCGGCGGGAGTCGAACTCCACCGTCCCGGTGACCGTGGTGCGGGCGGCCTGCTCGGGCGTGATGTCGGCCAGCCGGCCGCCGACGATCTCGGCGATCTGCGCGACGGTCAGCGCGATCATGTCAGCCGCTCCAGCGCTGCGGCCAGCTCGACGCGGTCGTCGAAGGCCTGTGTTCGTCCGGCGGCGGTCTGCCCGGTTTCGTGGCCCTTGCCCGCCACCAGCACCACGTCGCCGGGTCGCGCCCAGCCCACCGCGTACTCGATCGCGGCCCGCCGGTCACCGACCTCGACCACCTCCGCGGTTCCGCCGGCGGCGCCGGCCAGGATGGCCCGCCGGATGTCGGCCGGGTCCTCCCCGCGCGGGTTGTCGTCGGTGACGACGACCAGGTCGGCGAACTCCGCGGCGATCCGGCCCATCGGGTCGCGCTTGCCGTGGTCGCGGTCGCCGCCGGCGCCGAAAACCACAGCCAGCCGCCCGGTGGTGTCGCGCAGGTCGGAGCGCAGGGTGTGCAACACCGCCTGCAGTGCACCCGGCTTGTGCGCGTAGTCGACCACCGCCAGGAAACCCTGGCCGCGATCGATCGACTCCATTCGTCCCGGCACCCGCGCCGTACGCAGGCCGGGGGCTGCCTGCTCCGGCGACACTCCGACCGCGTCAAGAATGGCCAGCGCCACAAGGCAGTTGGCCACGTTGTAGTCGCCGGGCAGCCCGATGCCGATCGGGTGGTGCACACCGGCGGGGTCGACGGCCATGAACTCGCGTCCACGGGATCCGCCCGCGCTGACCTGTTCCACACCCCAGTCCGCGGGGCGGCCCGTCACGCTGACGGTGACCGGCGCAACCGCACGCGCCGCCATCGCCGCGCCGGCGTCGTCGTCGACGCAGATCACCGAGCGGGCGGCATGCAGCGGCGACGCCGGGTCGAACAACCGGGCCTTGGCCTCGAAGTAGTCCTCCATCGTCGGGTGGAAATCCAGGTGATCGCGAGACAGGTTGGTGAAGCCGCTGACCGCGAAGCGTGTTCCGTCGACCCGCCCCAGGCTCAGGGCATGACTGGACACCTCCATCACCACGGTGTCCACCCCGCGTTCGGCCATCAACGCCAGCAGCGCCTGCAGGGCCGGCGCCTCCGGCGTGGTCAGCGCACTGGGCAGATCGACGCCGTCGATGCGGACGCCGACCGTGCCGATCAGTCCGGCGGTGCGACCGGCGGACCGCAGCCCGGCCTCGACCAGATAGGTGGTGGTGGTCTTGCCGGATGTTCCGGTGATCCCGATGACCGTGAGCCGATCGCACGGGTTTCCGTAGACGACCGCCGCCAGTTCGCCGAGCACGCCGCGGGGCGCCTGGTGTACCAGTACCGGCACGCCGGTTCCCGATGCGCTCTCGGCCATCTCGGCGACGCCGGCCTGATCGGAGAGCACCGCGGCCGCACCGCGGGAAATGGCGTCGGCGGCGAATCGCGCACCGTGGGTGTTCGCTCCCGGCAGCGCCGCGAACAGGTCACCCGGCCGCACGTCCTGGGCGCGCAGGGTCAGACCGGTGACGGGCACGTCGGGTACCAGGTCGCCGGTCGCCGGGACCGCCCCGATCCGGGCGGCCAGCGCACGCAGGGACACACCAGCGGTGACGCTGGGCCGCAACCCGCTGGGCACCCGAAACCACCTCCGCTCGCTGCCGGTCCTGCCCTGATGGGCCGAATCCGGCGTTGAACACCTTATCGGTCGGCGGGATTCGAGTGCGTCAGATCGCCTCCAGCCTCAACGGCAGGCCGGGGTCCGGCGACAGCGGAACATTGCCGCGCCGCAGCAGCCAGCCGGCGATGTTGTGGAACAACGGCGCGGCCGAGGTGCCGGGCGATCCGTCGGCGGCGCGGTGCGGATTGTCCACCATCAGGCCTATGACGTAGCGCGGATTGTCCGCGGGTGCTATCCCGGCGAACGTGATCCAGTAGACGTCGTCGTAGTAGCAACCGCAGCCGGGGTTGATCTGCTGTGCGGTGCCGGTCTTTCCGGCGATCTGGTAGCCGTCCACCGCGGCCTGCCAGCCGGTGCCCTGCTGAACGCCGGTCGGGTCGCGCTGCACCACCGATCGCAGCATGTTGCGTACGGTCCGGGCGGTCGGCTCGGAAACGACCTGAACGCCCTCGGGCCGAGGTTCTTCGGTGCGGGTGCCGTCCGGGGCGATGGTGGCCTTGATGATGCGCGGCGAGATCCGCAGGCCGTCGTTGGCGATGGCCTGGTACATCCCGGTCATCTGCAGCAGGGTCATCGAAAGCCCCTGGCCGATCGGCAGGTTGGCGAACGAGCTGCCCGACCACTGGTCGACCGGTGGAACCACGCCGGCGCTCTCCCCGGGCAGGGCCACCCCGGTGCGCTGGCCGAGGCCGAACTTCTCCAGCATCTGGAACCAGCGCTCCGGCCCGACCCGCTGCGCCAGCATCAGGGTGCCCACGTTGGAGGACTTACCGAAAACTCCGGTCGTGGTGTAGGGCGTGACGCCGTGCACCCAGGCGTCGCTGACGGTGACGTCGGCGACGTTGATCGATCCGGGGACCTGCAGGACCTCGTCGGGGTTGGACAGGCCGTATTCGATGACCGATGCCGCGGTGATGATCTTGTTCACCGAGCCGGGCTCGAACGGCGTTGACACCGCCAGGTTTCCGAGCTGCCGGTCCTCCTGGCGTCCGATGTCCTGCGACGGATCGAAGGTGTTGTCGCCGGCCATCGCCAGCACCTCGCCGCTCTTGGCATCGAGCACCACCGCGGTGACATTGCGGGCACCGGAGACGTTCTTGGCTTGCTGCACCTGCTGCTGCACGTAGAACTGAATGTCGTCGTCAAGCGTGAGCTGGATCGTCGACCCGTTGACGGCCTTGTGCCGATTGCGGTAGCTGCCCGGGATCACCACGCCGTCGGAGCCGCGGTCGTAGGTGACCGAGCCGTCCGTTCCGGCCAGCACCGCGTCCATCGAGTCCTCCAGGCCCAGCAGGCCGTGGCCGTCCCAGTCGATGCCGCCGACGATGTTGGCCGCCAACGACCCGCCCGGATACTGCCGCAGGTCCTGGCGCTCGCTGCCCACCTCGGGGAATTTGTCGGTGATCGCCTCGGCCAACGCCGGCTCGACGGCCCGGGCGAGGTAGACGAAGGTCTCGTTGCTGCGCAGCTTCTTGAGCACCGTCGCGGCGTCGGTCTTGTCCCCGAGCCGCAGGGCGACCTCCTTGGCGATCTCCTGCAGCCGCAGTTGGGGATCGGGGGCGGCAGGGCTCTTCTTCTTGGCCTCGGCGAGTTGCTTGCCCACCTTGATCGGCTGGAAGGTCAGGGCCCGCGCTTCGATGGTGAACGCCAACTTGTCGCCGGTGCGGTCGATGATGTCGCCGCGCATGGCCTGTTGGATGTCGGTGACCTTGAGTTGTCCCGCCGCTTCAGCCCGCAGCCCGGATGCCTGCGGGACCTGCAGATAGAACAGTTGCGCGGCTGCCAGGACCAGCACCAGCAGGATGACCGCATTGCCGATGCGATGCCGGAAGACGAACGAGGCGCTGTGCGCACCCAATTCGGTGGCCGGCCGGGTACGACGATCCCGGGCCGAATGCCCCTCCGCCGGAGTCGTTTTCGAGGCTTTTCTCTGCTTGACGGGTTTGGCGGTCCGGCCGGCCTTGGGCTTGACGGCCCTGACCGACCGGTCGGCACGCCGCCCCGGGCCGGCCCCTCTCATCGCGCGGCCCCGGGAAGGGTCGGGACCCCTGGCACCGCCAAGGCCTCCGGCGCCAGCGCGGGCTGGGGCGGCAGTGTCGCAGCCGGCGGCAGCGTCGTAGCCGGCGGCAGCACGGTTTCGGGTGGGAGTACCACCTCAGGCGGCAACACGGCGGCCGGCGGGAGCACCGACCCGGGCGGGACGGCGGATCCCGGCGGCAGCGCGGCGGGCAGGGTGTCCAGCGCAGGCCCCGGCGGCGGACCGAGCAGGGGCGACCCGGGCAGACCGGGAACCGTCAGGGGGGCACCCGGCACACCGACCGGGGGCACCGTGGCGTCGGGCAGGTGCCGGGTCGGCGGTTTCGGACCGGCGGCCGGCAGCCGGACCGGTACCTCGACCGGCGCCGGCCGGTCGTCGGGCAGCTTGGTGTTCAACGGCGGTGGGGACACGCCTTCGGCGGGCTTGGGAACCCCGACGACCACCCAGTTGCCGACCGGATCCTGGACCAGGTGCGCGGTGTCCCGGGTGGGAATCATGCCCAGCTCGCGGGCCGCCTCGGCGAGCGCCGGTGCGGACTCGGCGGTGAGCACGTCACGCTCGAGCGCCTCCTTCTGCTGCAGCAGAACCCGGTTGTGTTCCCGGATGTTACCCAGCTGGTAGGAGCGCTCGGCGGCATCCGTCGACAGCCACAGCGTGATGCCCAAACCGATGCCGAGCGCGCCGATGATCAGCACGACGAACGGAACCTTGGCGGCCAGTGTGCGCGGCCGCAGGTCCACCGAAGCCAGCCGGGTGATCAGCCGTTCCCGTAGCGGGACACGCACGACCTTGGGCGCCTTGGCCTTTCGCGCCTTGGCGCGGGCCTTGGCCTGCTTGGTGTTTTTCGGCGGCGCCGGCCGGGTGCCGGGGCGCGGCTCGGGACGAGTCGCAGCGCTGTTCTGCGGCTTGGACCGCGGCCGAGTCTCCCGACCCGGCGCGGGAGCCGTCGAGTGCTGCCGGCGGATACGCCGATTCGGTTGTGCCTCGCCGGCGCGACGTGGCCCGCTGCGGGTCCCGCCCTCCGGGTTCCGGCGGCGGTCACCCTGCCGCGGCGCAGGCTTGCGCTTGGTCGCCATCAATTCCCCCTCGATGCCGGAATCGACCCGGACTGCACCCGCTGCACGGCCCGCAACCGGACCGACCCCGCCCGCGGGTTTCGCTCGATCTCATCAGGTTGGGCCCGTTCGGCCCCCCGCGTCAGTGTCATGAACTTCGGCTCGTCACCGGGCAACTCGACCGGCAGACCTACCGGGGTGCGCGATGCGGTCGCCGCGGTGAACACCTGCTTGACGATGCGGTCCTCCAGCGACTGGTAAGACATCACCGCGACCCGGCCTCCCACCGCCAGCGCGTCCAGGGCGGCGGGAACGGCTGCACGCAGCGAGTCGAGTTCGCCGTTGACCGCGATGCGCAGCGCCTGGAAGGTCCGCTTCGCCGGATGCCCGCCGGTACGCCGTGCCGGTGCCGGAATCGCCTCGTAGAGCAAGGCGGTCAGCTCCCCCGTCGACGTGAACGGCGTCTGCTGCCGGCGACGGACGATGTGCGCGGCGATCCGGGACGCGAAGCGTTCCTCGCCGTAGCGGCGCAGGATGTCGGTCAGCGCAGGCGCGTCATAGGTGTTGACGATGTCGGCGGCCGTCAGCTCGCCCTGCGGGTCCATCCGCATGTCCAGTGGAGCGTCCTGGGCGTAGGAGAAACCCCGCTCGGCCCGGTCCAGTTGCATGGATGAGACGCCGAGGTCGAACAGCACCCCGTCGATCGAGCCGGTCGCAGCCAATCCCGCTTCGGCCAGCGCGTCGGCTATCCCGTCGTAGCGAGTGCGGACCGTCACGAGGCGATCGGCGAAGCGCGACAAGCGGTTACCGGCGATCTCGAGGGCGGTCGGATCACGGTCGAGGCCGATGAGCCGCAGACCTGGAAAGTCGGTGAGGAACCGTTCGGCGTGCCCGCCGGCCCCCAGGGTGGCGTCGATCAGCGTGGCACCCGACCCGTCGGGCGACTGACGGGTCAACGCGGGAGCCAGCAGCTCCACGCAACGTTCCAGCAGCACCGGCACATGCCCGAATTCACTCTGCTCCGCCACAACAACACCTCCCCGTCGGCTCTGGCAGATTCGGCGGGCGACCCGCACCGCCCCTGCCTCGAGGTCCCTGCCCGACGGCGCGAACCTGACGTTGGGGAAGTACGTCAGGGTCGGTTCGGACAGAGGCCACGAGGCACGGGCGGGCGCCTCAGATGATGTCGCTGAGTGCTTCATCGCTGGCCGCGGAGAAGTTCTCTTCATGGGTCTGCTGGTAGTCGTTCCACGCCTGCGCATCCCAGATCTCGAGGTAGTCGACCGATCCGATGACCACGCAGTCCTTGGACAGGTTGGCGTAGCGGCGGTGGTCGGCCGACAAGGTGATCCGGCCCTGGCCGTCGGGGTGCTGCTCGTCGGTGGCGGCAGCCAGGTTGCGCAGGAAGGCACGTGCTTCCGGGTTGCTCCGGGACGCCTTGGCCGCCCGGCGGGCCAGTTGCTCGAACTCGGCTCGCGGGTACACGGCCAGGCTGTGGTCCTGACTCTTGGTGACCATCAACCCTCCTGCCAGTGCGTCGCGGAACTTGGCCGGCAATGTCAGCCGCCCCTTGTCGTCGAGCTTGGGCGTATAGGTGCCGAGAAACATCGGACACCTCCCGCCAAGTCGACAACGTCAGCCCACGATACCCCACTTCTACCCACTACGCACCATTTCTAGGGCCAATGTCACCCCCACTCCCCACTCCGGCGGGCCACATCAGGCCTGGACCGCGCGAAGGTCCGCCGAGACAGCAGGAAAAGAGCAGGTCAAGCTCGGTGGGGACAAAGTGGGGACGAGTGGGGCGCGAGTGGGGGCCCAGTGGGGGCCCAGTGGGGGCAGCCGGGAGACACGACCCGGCCGGCAACTCCCGGACGCCCCGGTCTCGAGCATGGCGCTCCCGGTGAAACGGGCATAAAAAAGGGCAGCCGATCGGCTGCCCTTTCATATCAAACGTGCCGCCGAAACGGCCTACGGCTCGAAACGGCGGCGGAACCGGTCTTCCATGCGACTGGCGAAGGTGCCACTGGCACCCTTGACCCGACGCTGGGTGCTACCGCCCGCCTTGGGGGCGGCCTCGTGCCCGCCGGCCGCCTGGCTTCCGGTGATGGCGAACACCACTCCACCGAACATGACGACGAATCCCAGCACGCTCAGGATCAGGAACCCCGGGTTGACCGTCGCGTAGAACGGAATCCCCGAGACCAGCATCAGCAGGCCCACCACGAACAGTGCCATGCCCTGCACCCGTCGCCGGGTGGTCGGGGTTCGCAGCGCGGCGCCGCGCACGCTGGAGGCGAACTTCGGGTCCTCCGCGTAGAGGGCACTCTCGATCTCATCGAGCATGCGCTGTTCATGATCGGAGAGTGGCATTCGTCCCTCCTTGCCGACGGCCAGTCACAAAAATCACTGCCCACGGCGTGGTTACGTCATTGATGCGGGCAACTAACACTGATAATACGAGGTCGGCCTGCGCCGTACCACAGGCTTCGACAGCTGATTGTAGCCGCGTTCCGACGACCCCCGATCCCCAACCGCCGACGTCGGAAGATCGGAGCCGGATAATGGGTGCAGCACGCGCACGCCACCACCGACCGGGAGGACCCTGCACGTTGGCGCCATTCCTCATCGACCTGCCACCGGAAGGGATGTCCGACCGCCTCGGCGAAGCACTGCGCGTGTACGTCGCCGCGATGGGTTACCCCCCGGGCACCGAGAACCAACGTGCCGCGATGTGGCTCGATCACACCCGGCGCCGCGGCTGGCGGGCGGTGGCCGCATTGGAAGAACCGGCAGAGCCGACCGATGCGGAGCACCGCCCCAACGGCGCGAGCACCCGGCTGCTCGGTGTCGCCTACGGCTACAGCGGCGCGCCCGACCAGTGGTGGCAACAGCAGGTGGTGCTCGGCTTTCAACGCCGCGGCCTGCCCGGCTCCGACATCATGCGACTGATGAGCAGCTACTTCGAGCTGACCGAGCTGCACGTCCTGCCCAGCGCGCAGGGCAGCGGCCTGGGCGAGGCGCTGGCCCGCCGGCTGCTCTCCGGACGCCCCGAGGCCAACGTGCTGCTCTCGACCCCGGAGATCAGCGGAGAAGGCAACCGCGCCTGGCGGCTGTACCGCCGGCTCGGCTTCATCGACGTCATCCGCGGCCACCAGTTCGCCGGCGATCCCCGGCCGTTCGCCATCCTGGGCCGGACCCTGCCTTTGGAACAACCGTGCACGGCATCGTCAGCGAGCAGGCCCTCGGGTCTGGCACGATGACGTCCGTGCATGTTCGGGGTTCGCTACAGCCTTTCCGGCGTCCGGTCCGACGCTTCACCGCATCCCGTCGCCTGCTGGCCGTGGCCGGACTCCTGCTGCTCACGGCGCCGATGACGGTCGGGTGCGTACGCGTCAAGGCCAACATCACCGTCTCCCCCAACGACCAGGTCTCAGGCCAGATCATCGCCGCCGCGATACCCCGCAACGACAACGACACCGGCCCCAAGCTCACCGCCGACGTGCCGTTCCCCCAGAAGGTCGCGATCTCCAGCTACAAGCGGGACGGCTACGTCGGCTCCCAGGCGGTGTTCTCCGATCTGACGTTCGCCGAACTGCCGCAGTTGGCCGACATGAACCGTGACGCGGCCGGGGTGAATCTCTCGCTGCGTCGCGCCGGCAACGTGGTGATCCTGGAGGGCCGGGTGGACCTCACCTCGCTCAGCGACCCGGAGGCCGACGTCGAGTTGACCGTCGCATTCCCCGGTGAGGTGACCTCCACCAACGGTCAACACATCGGCCTCGACACGGTGCAGTGGAAGCTCAAGCCGGGCGTGGTGAGCACCATGAACGCACAGGCCCGCTACACCGATCCCAGCACCCGAGCGTTCGCCAGCGCCGCCACGTGGCTGGCGCTGGGGACGTTGGCGGCCGCCGGAATGGTGGCGCTGATCGCCTGGCTCGGCCGGGACCGCTCACCGCGATTCAACGCGCCGGACGACAACGCCGGCTGAGCCGGCGGGTCGACTCAGCGCGCAGCGGGCGACCAGTAGTCGAGCATCTGCGCGAAGGTGGTGAAGGCCGCCCCGGACACCCCGTAGGTGGCCTCCAGGTGAATGCTGAGCGGGAAGCCGAGATCGGCGACACCATCGATCACCCGCTTGTACAGATCGAGCATGAGCTTGCGCCGCTGCTCGGGTTCGCTGCCGGCCAGGGTCTTGACGAACGCCTGCTCGGCGGCCACCGCTTCATTGCCGGGATCCTGGATCAGCCAGTTGATCAAGCCGACCCGGTTCTCGAACGACGGCACGAACCCGAACGACAGCAGGATCTCCGGGCGCGCAGCGCTGTGCTCGGCGAACTCGGTCAGGAACGGCACGATCGCGTCGGAGTACAGCAGCTGGCACAGACCGAATGTCGCGCCGCGCTCGCACTTGAAGTTGAACCGGCCGATCTCGTCAGCGCGGGTGGGGATCAGGATGGCGCCCCGGTTGGGCACGTCGGCACGGAAGGTCGCCAGCGCGTCGGTGGGTGGCACACCCGAGCCCTCGCCGTCGGCCATGGTGCGAGGCACGCCGACGAACACCACGCCCTCGATACCGGCCGAGGTCAGCTGGCCCAGCCGGCCGCGCAGCGCCGCCTCGTCGGAGAACGCCGTGACCTGCGTGCACAGCCCAGCCATGGACGGCAGCTCCGGCTTGATCGCCTCCCAGAAGTCCAGCACGTCGAGCTTGGGCTTCATCTCGATCGGCCGGTCGTCCTCCTCGGCGATCATGCTCGGCATCAGGATGTGCCGGATCTGGCCTTCGATACCGGCCTCGGCCGCGAACCGCAGAACCTTGTGAGCCTCCTCGATCGTCTGCTCGGGTCCGCGGTCCACATTGGGCGGCACGAGCTCGAGTGCGACGGTGTTCAAGGTCACGTGGTTGCTCCTCATCGACGTGGTCGGGTGCCGGCGGGTCGGCCCGGGTTGGGTCCCGGGTTGGGCGGGGGCCGGGTTCCCGGGCTCTGTTCGTCGAGCAGGAACGGCATCACCGCCGACACGCACGCAAGACGCTGAGCCTATCGAAGCAGGCGGCACCGCCGCCGGTCGCCAGTCCCCCCCAGGCGTGGTGGCACACTCTACGCTGAGTGCACGCCGGGCCCACCCGGACGGGGCAGAGCAGAAAGGGGCGCGGCGCTGAGTTATGAGGCAATGGCGGCAGCCGAACCGTCAGCCGTCGAGCTGGCCGGCGCCGTAACCGAGCAGTTGCGCTCCTATCTGCGCACTCGTCACCACGACACCGCCTACATGGGCGAGGACTATCAGGGCCTGATCGCCGGCCTCGAGGAGTTCGTGCTCAGCGGCGGCAAACGACTCCGCCCGGCGTTCGCCTACTGGGGCTGGCGCGCCATCACCGGCCGCGACGCCGACGAGGGCGAACTGCTGTTGTTCTCCTCGCTGGAACTGCTGCACGCCTGCGCGCTGGTGCACGATGACGTGATCGACGCATCGGCGACCCGGCGGGGCAGCCCGACCACCCACCGCAAGTTCGCCGAGCTGCACCGCTCCCAGGGATGGCGGGGCTCGGCCGACCAGTTCGGATTGTCGGCCGCGATACTGCTGGGCGACCTGGCGTTGGTGTGGGCCGACGACATCGTCGCCGGAGCCGACCTGCCGCGCGATGCCCAGCTGCGCGTACGCCGGGTGTGGTCGGACATCCGCACCGAGGTGCTCGGCGGGCAATACCTCGACATCGTCGCCGAGGCCAGTGGCGTCGACTCGATCGCGTCGGCGATGACGGTCAACACCTACAAGACCGCCTCCTACACGGTGGTCCGACCGCTGCAGCTCGGTGTCGCCGCCGCAGCGGACCGACCCGACATCCAGGCCTTGTTCCACGAGCTCGGCACCGATCTGGGTGTGGCATTCCAACTGCGCGACGACGTGCTGGGGGTGTTCGGCGATCCCGCGGTGACCGGCAAGCCGTCCGGCGATGACCTGCGCTCGGGTAAGCGCACCGTGCTGGTGGCCGAGGCCGTCGAACTGGCGGACAAGTCGGATCCGGTGGCGGCCAAGAAATTACGCACATCGATCGGCACCGCGTTGACCGATGCGCAGGTCCGTGAGCTGTGCGCCATGATCGAGGCTGTGGGCGCACTGGCCGCCGTCGAAGACCGTATCGACCTGCTGACCCGCCGCGCCATGACCGCGCTGTCCTCCGCGCCGATCGACGACGTTGCCAAAGCCGGACTGACCGACCTGGCCCGCCGGGTCGCCGATCGGTCCGCCTGATCGCCCCGGAGCTCCCATGTCTACCCCCACCACATCGACGGTTCCAGCCGACTCCACCCGAGCGCTGACCCGGCTGCGGCAGTTCGCCACCAGCGAGCAGGCCGGCGCAGCATGGCTCGGCTGTCTGGGCGCCACGCTGATCACGGTGGGCGGCCTGGGTGCCGGCAGCACCCGAATCCAGGACCCGGTGCTGGAGTCGCTGCACCTGTCCTGGCTGCGCTTCGGCCACGGTCTGGTGCTGTCGTCGGTACTGCTGTGGACCGGCGTCGCGGTGATGCTGCTGGCCTGGTTCGGCCTGGGCCGGCGCGTGATCGACCGCACCGTAACCGAATACACGCTGATCGCCACCACCGGCTTCTGGTTGGCCCCGCTGCTGCTGTCGGTTCCGGTGTTCAGCCGCGACACCTACTCCTACCTGGCCCAGGGCGCCCTGTTGCGCGACGGTTTCGACCCGTACCAGGTCGGTCCGGTCGAGAACCCCAATCCCCTGCTCGACGACGTCAGCCCGATCTGGGCGGCGACGACGGCGCCCTACGGCCCGGCGTTCATCCTGGTCGCCAAACTCGTCACGATCCTGGTGGGTAACAACGTGGTGGTCGGCACCATGGTGTTGCGGCTGTGCATGCTGCCCGGGCTGGCGCTGTTGATCTGGGCCGCGCCGCAGGTGGCCCGCCGGGTCGGGGGCAGCGCCTCGGCCGCGCTGTTCCTCGCAGTGCTCAACCCGCTGGTGATCATCCACCTGATGGGTGGGGTTCACAACGAGATGCTGATGGTCGGGCTGATGGTCGCCGGAATCGCGCTGACCCTGCGCGGGCGGCCACTGGCAGGAGTGGCCCTGGTGGCGCTGGCCGCTGCGGTGAAGGCCACGGCGGTGATCGCCCTGCCATTCCTGGTGTGGATCTGGATGCGCCGACTGCGCGAACCGCGCGGTTCAGCGAGGCTCGACGAAGGAGAGCCGACGCCGGAACCGCGACATGGACGCCGCGGCTACCCGACGGTGCGGGCATTCGTGACCGCATCAGGCATTTCCGCGGCGATCGTCGTCGCCATGTTCGCGGCACTGTCGGCGCTGGCCGGGGTGGGAATGGGCTGGTTGACCGCACTGCTGGCCGGCAACGTCAAGATCATCAACTGGCTCACCGTTCCCACCGCGACCGCCAATCTCATCCACGCCGTCTTCGGCCTGATCGCCCCGATCAATTTCTATGCCGCACTGCACATCACCCGCATCACCGGGATCGTGGTGATCGCTCTGGTGCTTCCGGTGCTGTGGTGGCGGGCCCGCCGCGACGATCGGTCGGCGGTCGCCGGGATCGCCTGGGCCATGCTGGTCGTGGTGCTGTTCGTGCCGGCCGCGCTGCCCTGGTACTACACCTGGCCGTTGGCGGCGGCTGCCACCGTGGTCCGTTCACCGACCGCGATCGCCGCGATCGCCGCGGCCTCGACCTGGATCATGGTGATCTTCAAACCCGACGGGTCGCACGGCATGTATTCCTGGCTGCACGTGATCGGGGCGACCGGATGCGCGATATACGCCTGGTACCGGCTCACGAGGCCTTCCGCGACACCGCAGGCCGCCGACGCCGGCTGAGGTCAGTACGCCATGGCCTGAGCCCGGCGCATCACCTCGCGGGCCTGGTGGGCATGCAGGGCGTCGATCGGGCGGGCGTTGGGGACCGGTTCTTTGACACCGTCTCGGGTCAACGACAGCGACGCATCCGGGGTGAACAGCCACCGGATGATGTCGGTCGGCAGGTATCCCCCGTCGGACAGCACCGCCAGCAGCCCCGGCAGGCTTTTCACCACGTCGCCCTCGTCGGTGAAGAACACCTGTGGGATCAGCAGCACGCCATCGCGCCGCACCGCCATCAGGTGGTTGTCGCGCAGGTGCTGATGGACCTTGGTGACCGGCAGCCCGAGCATCTCAGCTACGTGGGGCAGGTCGTATGTCGGTTCGTCGGGCTCAAGGACGTCTTCGGCGGCGGGAATGCTGCTCACGACATCAGAGTTTAAAGCCGCTGGGCCGGGCGCCCGCCCACCTACCATGACCAGGTGACTGTTGAGTGGGGACGGGATGCGCTGGAGGGCGCCCTACTGGACGGTCGGTACCGGGTCGGGACCCGGATCGCCACCGGCGGCACGTCCACCGTGTACCGCGGTCTCGACGAGCGTCTGGACCGCCCGGTCGCGGTGAAGGTGATGGACCTGCGCTACGCCGGCGACCAGCAGTTCTTGACCCGATTCCAGCTCGAGGCGCGGGCGGTCGCCCGGCTCAAGGACCCGGGCCTGGTGGCGGTCTACGACCAGGGGTTCGGCACCCCGTGCGATGCCGGCCAGCCGTTCCTGGTGATGGAACTGGTCGAGGGCGGCACCCTGCGGGAACTGCTCAACGAGCGCGGACCGATGCCGCCGCACGCCGTGGCCGCGGTGCTCCGCCCGGTTCTGGGGGCACTGGGGATCGCGCATCGCGCCGGCCTCGTGCACCGCGACGTCAAGCCGGAGAACATCTTGATCTCTGACGACGGCGGCGTGAAGGTGGTCGACTTCGGCTTGGTGCGAGCCATCGCCGCGGCCGGGATCACCTCGACCAACGTGATTCTGGGCACCGCGGCCTACCTGTCACCGGAACAGGTCCGCGACGGAAACGCCGGGCCCGCCAGCGATGTGTACGGGGTCGGGGTGCTCACCTACGAGCTGCTGACCGGCCGCACGCCGTTCTCCGGGGACTCCCAGCTGGCGGTGGCCTATCAGCGACTGGATCATGATGTTCCGCCGCCCAGCTCCGCGATCGACGGCGTGCCAAGGGAATTCGATGAGCTGGTGGCCCATGCGACGGCCCTCGACCCGGCCGACCGGTACGCCGACGGGATCGACATGGCCGCCGCGGTGGATGCGATCGCGCACCGATTGGACTTGCCCCGGTTCCGGGTGCCGGCTCCGGCCAACTCCGCCCAACACATCGCGGCCCGCCCGGATCCGGCACCCCACCCGGCCCCACGTCAACCGCCCCCGCCGCCCAATCCCACCCTGCACATGACCCGCGCTCCGCAGGACTGGGAGACCGACACGGACACCCAATATCAGCTGGTGACAGGGGAATTCGGCGGGATCGAGCTGAGCCGGTTCGTGCTGGAGCGCGCACACGCGCGCCGCATGGTGGTGATCTGGCTGGCGGTGGTGTTCGCGCTCACCGGACTCGTTGCCGCCCTGGGATGGACCCTGGGCAACAACGTAGGCGCGCTGCTTTAGCCCGCCACCAACCCGCGCGAGCATGCACAGTTACCCCTAGCCGCGCAGCATCTCCGCGACCAGGAAGGCCAACTCCAGGCTCTGCTGAGTGTTCAGCCGCGGGTCGCACGCCGTCTCGTACCGACCGCCCAGATCCGCATCCGAAATGTCCTGCGCACCACCGAGACACTCGGTGACGTCCTCGCCGGTGAACTCCAGGTGGATGCCGCCGGGGTGGGTGCCCAACGCGTGATGCACCTCGAAGAAGCCCTGCACCTCATCGACGATCCGGTCGAAGTGCCGGGTCTTGTGACCGGTGGAGGCCTCGTGGGTGTTGCCGTGCATCGGGTCGCACTGCCAGATCACCTGGTGGCCGGTGGCCTGCACTTTCTCGATGATCGGCGGCAGCAGGTCGCGCACCTTGCCGTTGCCCATCCGGCCGATCAGGGTCAGGCGACCGGGAACATTGTGCGGGTCGAGCCGTTCGACGTATTCGACGGCCTGGTCCGGGGTGGTGGTCGGGCCGAGTTTGACCCCGATCGGGTTGGCGATCACCTCGGCCAGCGCGATGTGCGCGTGGTCCAGCTGACGGGTCCGCTCCCCGATCCAGACGTAGTGCGCCGACAGGTCGTAGAGCTGCGGTTTGCCCTCGATGTCGGCCATCCGCAGCATGGCGCGCTCGTAGTCGAGCACCAGCGCCTCATGGCTGGCGTAGATCTCGGCGGTCTGCAGTTCCCGGTCGGCCACCCCGCACGCGCTCATGAACTTCAGGGCGCGGTCGATCTCACCGGCGAGCGTCTCGTAGCGCGCGCCGGCCCGCGAGGTGCGGACGAATTCCCGGTTCCAGTCATGCACCAGTTCCAGGGACGCCAGCCCCGAGGAGGTCAGCGCCCGCACCAGGTTCATCGCCGCACTGGCATTGGCGTAGGCCCGCACCAGCCGGGACGGGTCGTGTTCGCGCGCCGCGGCATCCGGGGCCAGTCCGTTGACCATGTCGCCGCGGTAGGACTTCAACCCCAACGAGTCGATGTCGGCCGACCGCGGCTTGGCGTACTGCCCGGCGATCCGGGCCATCTTGACCACCGGCATGGACGCCCCGTAGGTCAACACCACCGCCATCTGCAGCAGGGTGCGGATGTTGCCCTTGATGTGCGGCTCGGTGTTGTCGGTGAACGTCTCAGCGCAGTCGCCACCCTGCAGCAGGAAAGCCTCACCGCGCGCAACCTGGGCCAACTGGCTCTTGAGCCGCACGATCTCGGACGCGACCGTGATCGGCGGGACACTCTCCAGCACTGTGCGCATCGCCTTTGCCTGGTCAGCGGGCCAGCTCGGCTGCTGGACAGCCGGCCGGGCCAGCGCCGCGTCGAGGCGCTCGCGCAGATCCGCAGGCAGCGGCGGCAACGCCGGCAGCTGATCGATCGGTACGTCAACGGTCCAGTTCACCCGACCATGGTAGCGGGGGTAGACCCGCGCTGATCAGGCCAGTTCAGTCTGGGTGATGACCTGGAAGCGAACCAACTGGTCGCGGGCGTCCACCAGCGCGTCGTGACTGCCCTGCGATCGCGCTGGCAGGCGCGGGCGGCCCCGGTCCTCCCACAGTTGCCGCAATTCATGGGTGAAGCGCGGAATCGGGGCCGGCAGGTCCGGCATCGCCCCCCACAACTGGCAGAGCACCACATGGTCGTAGGCGGCGACCCACGCCCACAATTCGATCGGCTCACCGCTGTCCACGCCGAGGAACTCCTCGAGGTCGGCGCGGATCCGGCTGCGCGAACGCCACGCCTTGGAAGCCGGGGACGGCAGCTTGGGCAGCACATGGGTGCGCACCCACGGTCCGGCCCGGCCCGGATCGAATTCGGTGGACACCGCGTAGTACTCGCGCCCGTCCTCGGCGACCACGCCGATCGATACCAGTTCGATGGTGCGGCCGTCCTCGATGAATTCGGTGTCGTAGAAGTACCTCACCGCCGCGGCCCGTCGGGTCTGCGCAGCGGACGGGGCGAGACCGGCACCGAAAAGGGCATCGTCGGCGCCGACGCCTCCCGGACCGCGCGGTTGGGTACAGGCCCGGAGGGCGTGCGCCCGGCCGGTGGCGGCCCGGACGGCGTGCGCCCGGCCGGCGGCGGTCCGGCGGGAGGACGCCGGGTGGATACCCACGGACGTCCGATCATGATCGGCTCCGTCGGCGCCGCCGCCGCGCGCACCTCACGGTCGAGTTCGGCATCGACGACGCGATCATCGGGCAACTGGGGCCGGCCCGCGACAGCGTCCTGCAGCCAGAGCTTGGCCTGAATCACCGGGCGGCGCAGCCACCGTTCCCGCTCCAGCGCGCGGCGCATCCGCTCGCTGTTCTGCAGGTACCACCAGCGCGCCCACGGCGCGTGCGGCCGCGACATCCGAATGGCACCGACCAGCAGCAGCGGGAAGAAGAACATCCCGATCAACCCGGTCCACACCTTGCCCTTCAACAGCACCACCACACCCAGCGGCAGCGCCATCACCAGGCTGGCGATCACCCCCGCGTGGATCACCGGCGAGGAGGTGTCGTGCCACGTGGACAGCACAAACGTCAGGGGATGAAAGCCCAGCACCAACAGTCCGGTGACCGCGGTGGCGGCGAACACGGCGTCCACCGAGGCCCGCCCGTCCTCCTCCCAGTACACGTCGGACAGGTGCAGGATCAGCGCGTACTCGTCGAGCACCAGCGCCGCCCCGATCCCGAACGCTATCGCGGCCAGGCTGAACGCCGGCTCATGCGCGTTCGGCCCGGCGGCCACCAGCGTCACCCCGGAGACCATCACAAACACCACCCCGAACACCACGTGGTGGATGTGCTTGGACCCGAACTGCAGGTTGCGCGGCTGCCACCACCGGGGCGCGCCGACACGCCCGGCGGTACTGCGGATGTAGCGCACCACCGAGCGGGTCACCAAAAACGTCACCAGGAACGCGACCAGACAGCACAACAGTGGCAGTCTGCCGCGGTCGACGATGTCGTCGCGGAACCATTCCAGCACCTAAGAGAACGTACGCCCTCGCGGCACACCACGCCCGGACCACCGCCGGTATGGCGTGAACACCCGTTAGGCTGTGCGGCGACATGACTACATCTCGGCCGCCCGACCCGGGCCGTCGGCACGGGGGCATCAGCGGTTGGGCCGTTTGGTGGATCTTCGCCTTGCTGGCAATCGCAGCCCTGGGCTACACGACATGGCGGGCACTGGGCAGCACGCCGTACCACATCGACGTCGACGTCTACCGAATGGCCGCACAGGCCTGGCGTGACGGTCTGCCGCTCTACGGCGACGACTGGTTCGCCACCCAGATCGACGGCACCGTGCTGCCGTTCACCTATCCCCCGATCGCCGCGGTGTTGTTCGCGCCGCTGACCTGGGTGTCGTTGGGTGTCGGCACCGCCGCACTGACGGTGCTGTCCACGCTGCTGCTGGTGGTGTCGATCACCATCGTGCTGACCGGCCTGGGCGTCGCCGGCGCCCAGAACAGTGGGACCGGCCCGCTCTGGTGGCGCCGGGGTGTGCTGGCGGTGGCGATCGTCGCGGCGGCCATTTGGCTTGACGCCGAACCGATCTGGGCCAACTTCGATTTCGGTCAGGTCAACGCGGTGCTGATGACCCTGGTGATCGCCGATTGCGTGCCGCGCCGCACCTACTGGCCGCGCGGCGCGCTGCTGGGGGTCGCGGTCGCGCTGAAGCTGACCCCGGCGGTATTCCTGCTGTATTTCCTGTTGCGCCGTGACGTGCGTGCCGCGGTGACCACGGTCGCCTCGTTCCTGGCGGCGACCCTGGTGGGCTTCGCCCTGGCCTGGAGCGACTCCTGGCAGTACTGGACGCACACGGTCCGTAACACCGACCGCATCGGCGGGGCCACGCTGAACACCAACCAGAACCTGGCCGGGGCGCTGGCCCGGCTGCCGCTGAGCGATCAGATGCGCTCGGTGCTGTGGGCGGCGGCGAGCCTGCTGGTGCTGGCGCTGGCGGTGTGGGCGGCCCGCCGGGTGCTGGCAGCCGGGGAGCCGATCCTGGCACTGGTCTGCGTGGCGCTGTTCGGCCTGGTGGTCTCACCGGTGTCGTGGTCGCACCACTGGGTGTGGATGTTGCCGACCGTGGTGGTGACCGGCGTATTGGGCTATCGCCATCGGGCGGTGCTGCTGGGTGTGCTCAGCGCGGCCGGAGTGGCACTGATGGTGCGCAGTCCGATCGATCTGCTGCCCGAACATCACGAGGCCGACGCAACCTGGTGGCGCCAGTTGGCCGGGGCGTCGTACGTGTGGTGGGCCCTGGCGGTGATCGTCACGGCCGGCGTCACGATCAAAACCCGCGGTGCTACGTCCTCGGGGCCTCGGGATCAGCCTGCCGCGGTCTCCGGAAACCGGGCGACCGGCTGACCCGCTGACGCGTCTTGTTGCGGGACACCGTTTTTCAGGCTGGCCGCGTAGACGTCAACGTATTCCTGTCCGGACAGCCGCATCAGCTCGTAGATCACCTCGTCGGTGACGGCCCGCTCGATGAAGCGGTTCTCGGCCATCCCGTCGAAGCGGGAGAAGTCCATCGGCTTGCCGAACCGGACCGTGACCCGGCCGAACCGCCACATCTTGGAGCCCGGCGGGTTGACGACATTGGTGCCGATCATCGCCACTGGGATCACCGGGACTCCGGTGTGCAGGGCCATCCGGGCCAGGCCGGTCTTGCCCTTGTACAGCCTGCCGTCGGGCGAACGGGTGCCCTCGGGGTAGATGCCGAGCAGCTTGCCGTCCGCCAGCAGACGCTCGGCGGTGTGCAGCGCTGCCTTTGCGGTGTCGGCGTCAGTGCGGTCGATCGGCACCTGGCCCGCGACCGTGTAGAACCAGCGGGTGAACCAGCCCTTGATGCCGGTGCCGGTGAAGTATTCCGACTTGGCCAGGAAGGTGATGCGCCGACGCACCACCAACGGTAGGTAGAAGCTGTCCGCGACGGCCAGGTGATTGCTGGCCAGGATCACCGCTCCGGTGCTCGGGACGTTCTCCAGTCCTTCGACTTTCGGACGACCGAGCAGGGCGAGCAACGGACCCATGAAGACGTACTTGAACAGCCAATACCACATCGGCCCCTCCCTCCAGCCCACGAACGCGTGTTCGCGCCAACATTACCGACCTGCCGTTGTCACGGCCACACGGTGATTCATCACATGGACGATTCCGCGGAATTCCTCAGATTGCTCTGTTCGCTCAGTTTTCGACGGTGACCGGAATGTGCTGGTAGCCGGACCTGGCCCGCGCGCCATCGCCGTCGCCTCCGGGCGGACCGGTGGGCGGGTCATCCGGCGGGCCCGGCGCGGCACCGGTCTCACCGACCACCGCACGGATCACTTCGAACAACGCGACGCTGTGCTCGGCGATCACGGTGAGCAGTGGATGCTCCTCGCCGCTCACCAACGCCGCGAGCGCGCACACCGGGCACCACAGCTGCTGGCACTTGCCGGGGCCGTCGCCGGCCGCCGCCAGCAGCGCCGCCGCCCGCACCGCCGGGTCAAGGCGGTCCAGGATCGCCTGGGCGAGCTTGCGCAGCTCCGGTCCCAGCTCACCCAGATCGGGGTGCGCGCCAGCGTTCAACGTCGCACCTCCTCGTCACTGCTCATCGGCCACACCGTCGGGTCCGGCCGGAAGCGCACCGTCAATTCGCTACCGCGCAGCGTCGCGTCCATAACCGTGCACCGCCGCAGCACCGACGCCAGGCGAACCCGTCGCCTGGTGCCGCCGACACCGATGATCAATTCGTCGCCGGATCGGCCCAGACTGAGCGCGCCGGAATCAACCTGGGGTAACTCTAGCCGCAATCGGTACACCGCACCCAGTCCGGAACCCGACTCCCGGTCGACCACCGGTCGCACCGGTCCCGGCAGCGCCGAGCCGTCCCGGCGGCGGCTGCCGTCGAGCAGTTCGCCCAGCGCTTTCGGGCCGATCGGCTCCCCTGCCAGATGCGGCACCAGCACCATTGCCACGTCGCCGATCTCGCGGTCCATCTCCTCGAGAACAGCGCGCTGTTCACGGATCCGCTCGGCGTACCAGTCGAACGCCGGATGAGCCGGCAGGTTGGTGTAGACGTACGAATCATCCTGCAACAAAATCTGGTTGACGATCAGCTCTTCGACGCGAACACCGGTCAGTGCCAACGATCCCAGGGTCCGGAGGGCTTCGGCGGCCACCACCCGCTCGGCGGTCAGCACCAGGTGTGCACCGACCATCGCCTCGTCGGTCAGCAGCGTGGCGAGTCGCTCGGCGGCGCCGCTGATCCGCTCGATGAGCCCGACCAACGCGGCCGAATGGGCATCCTCGGTGCCACTGAGTCTGCGGTGCCGCGGCCAGGACCGCTCCGCATACAGCGCCACGGTGGCAGGCAACGTCAGCATCCGCATCGCATCGGCGGTGGACGCGCAGTCGACGACGATCCGGTCCCATTGCCCGCAGCCGGCCAACTCACCGACCTCGTGCAGCCCGAGCACCTCCTGGACTCCCGGCAGCGCCGAAAGCTCTTCGGGGGCAACATCGCCCAAATCCGACTCCGGGAATCTCGCGGCCAGAACGCCGACCACATCCACCCAGTGCGCCTCGAGCAGTGCCAGGGTGTCCAGGGCCAGTACGTCGAGCCGCCCACCGTCCAGGCCACCGTCGTCGAACACCACCGGGATGGGATCGCGGTCCCCGCTGGGCGTCACCGCCACGCCGAGCACATCGCCGACCGAATGCGCCTGATCGGTGGAGATCAGCAGCACCCGCTCACCGGCGCGCGCCTGCGCGACGGCAGTCGCGGACGCCAGCGTGGACTTGCCCACGCCGCCCTTGCCGACGAACAGACTGATCCGCGCCGGGACCGGCGTCGCTGGTGCAGTCGGCTTCACTCAGCCTCGGCTCGTTTCTTCAGGTCCTTGAGTGCGGTGTCGGTGAGCCGCCGCTCCGCCTTGCGCTTGAGCAGACCGATCATCGGAATCATCAGATCGACCGACAGCTCGTAGACGACCTCGGTTCCGGACCCCTTGGGCGCCAAGCGGTATTCGCCGTCGAGAGCCTTCAGCAGCGAACTGGACACCAGCGACCAGCGCACCGAGCGGCGGTCCGCCGACCAGTCATAGTCCAACACCATGGTGTCCTTGAGCACCGCGGCGTCCAGCACCATCCGGGCCACCTTCGGGTAACCGTCGGGGTCGGTTTCGAGCACCTCGGCCTCGGTGTACTCCGAGACCCACTCGGGGTAGGCGCCGATATCGGCGATCACCTTCATCACCGTGTCCGGATCCGCCGCGATATAGATCGTCTGAGCTGTCTTGTCCGCCACGTGGTTACTTCCCTAACTCGTTCGCGCCTACCGCCGGTCCCCGGCAGAAACGGTACCTCGCCGCACCCGGTATCGACCCGGTCAGCGGATCAGCTCACAGCCAGCGGGGAGACGCCCACCGGTCGGGACTGTTCGAGGCGAGCCTTGACCTCGAAGGCCATCTTCTTACCGGCTACCCGACGAACGTGAACCATTTTCGCCAGGTTCATCCGGGCCAGCTGGCGGCCGGTGACGCCGGTGGGTTCGGCGTGCAGGAAATAATGCAGCAACACCCCGTCGAGCATCGGCTCCAGCCAGATCTCCATGGTGCCGGTCAACGGCCCGCTCACCGTCCAGCGGACGCCCTTCTCGGCGCGGTCCTCGACCACCTGCAGTTGCAGGTCCGGCCACCACCGGCGCCAATTCGACCGGTCACCGACAGCGGCGCCGACCTGTGTGTCGGGTGCGGCGACGAAGGTCTCGTCGGCAACCTGGATACTGTTCATCGCCCCAGCTTCACATATGACGGCCTGCGGGTGGAACGCACCGGCCGCACATGCGCGGCCGCGACGCCCCTGCAGTGAACACCGTCACACCCTCCGTGGGCCGCCGACTAGGCTGGGCACACAGACAGCAGGCAGTCAAGAGAGGTCACCGCAATGCGTGAGTTCAGTGTTCCCGCACCCTTCACCGTCGAGGAGCACGACAACGTCGCCGCGATCGTCTTCGAACACGAGCGCGACAATCCGGACGCCGTCATCTATCAGCGCCTGGTCGACGGCGCCTGGACCGACGTCACCTGCGCCAGCGCGGCCGCACAGATCCGTTCGGCCGCATTGGGACTGATCGCACAGGGTGTGGCGGCCGGCGACCGGGTGGTCATCTTCTCGGCCACCCGCTACGAGTGGGCCATCCTGGACTTCGCCATCCTGTCGATCGGCGCGGTGACCGTACCGATCTACGAGACGTCATCGGCGGAGCAGGTGCGTTGGGTGCTGCAGGACTCCAGTGCGGTGCTGGCGTTCGCCGAAACCGACGCCCACGCCCAGATGGTCAACGAACTCGCCGGTGACCTGCCGGCGCTGCGACGAGTGCTGACCATCGACGGGACCGGCGCCAAGGCCCTCGACGAGCTCGCGGAGGCCGGCGCCGGCCAGGACCCGGCGCAGGTCACCGCGCGCCTCGAGGCGCTGCGGGTCACCGACCCCGCGACCCTGATCTACACCTCGGGCACCACCGGGCGTCCCAAGGGCTGCCAGCTCACCCACTCCAACCTGATCTACGAGGTGCGCGGCACCAAAGCCGCGCTGCCGACCCTGCTGGTTCCGGGCCAGCGCCTGCTGGTCTTCCTGCCGCTGGCGCACGTACTGGCCCGGGCGCTGACCCTGGGAGCGTTCGCCAACCGGGTCACCGTCGGGTTCACCAGCGACATCAAGAACCTGATTCCGATGTTCGCGGTGTTCAAGCCGACCGTGGTGGTGTCGGTACCGCGGGTATTCGAGAAGGTGTACAACACCGCCGCCCAGAACGCCGCCAGCGACGGCAAGGGCAAGATCTTCGAAATGGCCGCCCAGACCGCGGTGGAGTTCAGCGAGGCGATCGATCGCGGCGGCCCCGGGTTGCTGCTGCGCGCCAAGCACGCGCTGTTCGACAAGCTGGTCTATCACAAGCTGCGCGCGGCGCTGGGCGGTAACTGCAATGCCTCCGTGTCGGGCGGGGCGCCGCTGGGCGAACGCCTGGGGCACTTCTACCGCGGTGTCGGCCTGTCCATCTACGAGGGTTACGGCCTGACCGAGACCACTGCCGCCGTCACGGTCAACCCGGTCGGCGGCATCAAGGTCGGAACCGTCGGAAAGCTGGTGCCGGGCAACAGCATGCGCATCGCCGAAGACGGTGAGTTGCTGGTGCGCGGTGGGGTGGTGTTCGGCGGCTACTGGCGCAACGAGCAGGCCACCGCCGAGGCGTTCACCGACGGCTGGTTCAAGACCGGCGACCTGGCCGACATCGACCCCGACGGCTACCTGAAGATCACCGGGCGCAAGAAGGAGATCATCGTCACCGCCGGCGGCAAGAACGTCGCCCCCGCGGTCCTCGAGGACCAGTTGCGCGCCCACCCGCTGATCAGCCAGGCGATGGTCGTCGGCGACGCCCGCCCGTTCATCGGTGCACTGATCACCATCGACCCCGAGGCCATCGAGGGCTGGAAGCAGCGCAACAGCAAGGCCGACAGCGCCACCACCGCGGACCTGGTGAACGACCCGGACCTGCTCGCCGAGGTGGACGCCGCGGTCAAGCAGGCCAACCTGTCGGTGTCGCACGCGGAGTCGATCCGCAAATTCCAGATCCTGCCGGTCGACTTCACCGAGGCCACCGGCGAGCTGACCCCCACCATGAAGGTGAAGCGCAACGTGGTCGCCGAGAAGTTCGCCGACGCGATCGAGGCGATCTACAGCAAGGGCTGAGCCGCTGGGACCGCCGCACGAACCGGTCCTCAGGCCTGCAGCAACTCGGCCATCCGGTCGGCCAGGCTGTCCCAGCGCCAGTGGCCCATCACCCAGTCACGGCCGGCGTTGCCCATCGCCACGGCCCGGTCCGGATCGCCGAGCAGTGCACTGACGGCCTCGGCGATCTGAGTGACGGACCGTCCGTCGACAACTCGTCCGGTGCGGTTGTCCAGCACGGTTTCCGGCGCCCCTCCCGAGTCACCGGCGACCACCGGGACGCCGGCCGCCGACGCCTCCAGGAACACGATGCCCAGCCCCTCGACGTCGAGGCCGGCGCCACGGGTACGACACGGCATCGCGAAGACGTCACCGAGCAAGTAGTAGGCCGGCAGCTCGGCGGCCGGAACGCCGCCGGTGAACGTCACCGCGTCGGCCACCCCGCAGTCGGCGGCCAGCTTGTGCAGCGTCTCGGCGTAGGGGCCGCCGCCGACGATCACCAGTGCGGCGCCGTCCACACGTTGCCGAATCGCCGGTAACGCTCTGATCAGCATGTCCTGGCCCTTGCGGGGCACCAACCGGGACACGCACACCACGGTGGGCCGCCCCTGGAGCCCGTGGCGGGCCCGCAGCTCGGCCGCCGCGGCCGGGTCCGGACGGAACCGGTCGGTGTCCACCCCGGGAGGCAGGTGCTCGAGTGCGGCGTCGGGACCGAACGCAGAGGCGAACCGGCCGCGGGTGTAGTGGCTGACGAAGGTGACCATGTCGCAGGTGTCGCCGATCCGGCGCAGCACCGAGCGGGCCCCGGGCAGCATCGACCATCCGACCTCGTGGCCGTGGGTGCTGGCCACCACCCGGGTGGCGCCGGCGGAGCGTGCCCGCTGCGCCAGCAACGCCAGCGGTGCGGCGGCGCCGAACCAGACCGTGTCGATGGCCCGATCGGCGATGAGCCGCCGCATCCGGGTGTCGACGGCGCGGCCCGGCAGCATCAGCGTGCCCGGGTGCCGGACCACCTGATAACCGGTGGATCGCGCCGCGTCGTCGAAGGTCTCGGCGCCCTTCCACCGCGGGGCGTACACCGTCACCTCGTGGCGCCCGCCGGCGGCGATGCGGCGCACCAGTTCTTCCAGGTAGCACTGGATGCCGCCGGGGCGCGGCGGAAAATCATTGGTAACCAGCAGGACCCGGCTCACCCGAGGGATGCTAGCTTGCCGATCAACCCGGCCACTGCTGCCACCCGGCGAGCAGGCCGGGCAGGTCGATGCCCAGCACCAGGGGCACTGCGACGGCCGGATCGACATGCGCTGGGCCGCAGGCGGTCAGGTAGAGCTCGCGCAGCTTGTCTGTGCCGAAGCGGGCGGCGACGAACTGCGCGAACTCCCACGCCCGGTCATAGGCCTGGGCTCGACGCGGGCCCGGGGCAGCCAAGTCGGCATCCGAGGGCAGTGCCGCCCGGGTGGCAGCCGCCTGCGCCGGAGCGCGGCCGGGCCGCGCCACGAAGTCGGCGACCCCCTCGGTGAGCCAGCGCGGTGCATCGACCGCGGTGTCGGCGCGGGCTGCGTAGTGGAAGAGCTCGTGGGTCAACACGATTCGAAGCGCGGGTGTGGTCATCGCCTCGGCGCCGGGCGCGAACACGATTCGCTGGCCGATCGCCGACCGGCGCTCCGGATCGACCCGCTCGGCCACCGCGACCGCGGCGACATCGGCCCACTGACTGACGTCTCCCCCGTCGGCGACTCCCCCGGCCAGCGCGGCGAACTGCCGCTCCGATCCGGTGGCCGTCACCTCGATGCGGTGTGACCAGTCGGTTCCCCAGAACGCTTCGACCGCTTCGACGGCGGCCCCGATATCGGCCGCGACCCGGACCAGCAGCTCCGCACCGCCCGGCCCACCGCGATTGTCCAGTACGACACTGCGGTGATCCCCGACGATCAGCGGTGTATCGGCCACCGGTGGGGCCGCGGCCAGCACGAGGGCGGCGGCGATCAGCTCGACGGCCAGCAGTGCGGCCAGCAGGCGACGGATTCCGGGCCGCTCAGTAACGGCGGGCGTTGTGGATCGGGCCGGAGGAGGTCATCGGCACCACCCGGACCGGCTGACCGTAGGTGGACGAGTGGATCATCATGCCGTCGCCGACGTAGATCCCCGAGTGCGAGGCATCCGAGTAGAAGGTCAGCACGTCGCCGGGCTGCAGGTCGGACAGCGACACGGCCTGACCGCCGTTGGCCTGCGCCTGACTGGAGTGCGGCAGGTTGATCCCGGCCTGGTTGAACGCCCACATCACCAGTCCGGAGCAGTCGAACCCGCCCGGTGCGGCACCACCCCACACATACGGCGAGCCGACCTGGGTCAGCGCTGCCTGGACGGCGGTCGCGGCCGCGCCGCCGCCGGGCGTCGCCAGCCCCAGCTCCATCGGCGGAGCGTCGTTTCCGGGGACGGGGAATCCGGGAGCCGGCGGCAGCCCCTCGGGGGCCGGTGCCCCCGGCATGGCTTCCGGAGCCGGTCCGGGCGCGGCCATCGCCGTGCGCTGCTGCGGCGTCAACGCGTAGTACTGGGATTTGACGACCGAGATCTGCAGCTGCAGGCGACTTTGGCGGGCCTGGAGTTCAGCACGCACCGCGGCGGCCTGCTCGGCCGCCGTACGGGCCTCTTCGGCCGATGTCGCGGAGGCCTGTTCGGCCCGGTCGGCCTGTTCGCTGGCGATCCGGAAGCGGTCCATCTGCACCGACAGGTCACTGGCCACCACCCGCTGCACAGCGAGTTTGTCGATCAGCTGCTGCGGTGACTCGGCGGTCAAGATGGCGTCCATGCCGCCGACGCGGCCCCCCATATAGGTGGTGGCGGCGAACCGGTTCACCGCGGACCGGTAGCTGGACAACTGGTCTCTGGCCGCGCCCAGGGCGGCCTGATCTTCGGCGTGGGTGCGGTCGGCGGCCTGCTGGGCGACGAGCTTCTCGTCAAGATTGAGCTGCGCGGTGTGCATCGCCTCGGTGGTCTGCTCGGCCTGGCGGGACAACTCGCTGAGCTTCGCCATGGCGTCGTCCGCCGGGTCGGCCTGAACATTGCCCAGCAGCACACCGGCCAGAGCTGTGACGCCGACCAAGGTACCGGTCGCAACACCGAGGGCCGGACGCCCAAAAGCACACAGGTTCCACTGCATACGTCCGAACTTCAAGATTGCATCCTTAACACTGCCAACGGAAGTACGTGGCCGTGCCGCCGCCTAAGTACGTAAGGTCTCGAACAGATTACGAAATGGCAACGGCGTTGTCCATCACGAGCTGCCACGTTAACAGTCCGGATTGTGAAAACTCTAAGGCGGCGCGCCGCGCGTCAGGCCACCCCGGATCGCCGTCCCGGACCGCGCTCCCCGCGGATCGGGACCAGGCGTAATCGGGGCGCCATCCCGGCCTCGGCGAGCACATCGAGGGCCGCCCGCTCGTCTTCGAGCAGCTCGTTGGGCACACCGAGCAGCACGCTGACCACGCAGTCCCGGCAGGCGGGCCCGCGCACCGCGCAATCGTCACAGTCGATCACCACCGCCTCCGGGGCAGCGCGGGGTGTGTCATGGCGGTCTGAGGGGTCCGAGACCTGTCTCATGGCGATTCCTCTCGATCGGTTGCCGGCACGCTAACCCCGACCACTGACAGACCCGCCGGTGTCAGTACGCCCGCCTACTGTTCCGTGCATGACCCGCGCCGCTGAAGGACAGCTGAGCCTGGTGCAGCTCGAAGCCCAGCTCGAAGCCACACCGGCCGCCCGGACGCTGCGGGACACCACCTTCGTGGTCGTGGATCTGGAGACCACCGGCGGCAGAGCCTCCCCCACCGACGACACAGAGCCGGACGCCATCACCGAGATCGGCGCGGTCAAGGTGCGCGGCGGTGTGGTCGAGGGCGAGTTCGCCACCCTGGTCGACCCGCAGCGCGGCATCCCGCCCCAGATCGTCCGCCTGACCGGCATCACCACGGCGATGGTGCATGAGGCACCCACCGTCAATGCCGTACTGCCGGCCTTTCTCGAGTTCGCCGGATTCGAGCGCGGTTCGGTGCTGGTCGCCCACAACGCCGGGTTCGACGTCGGATTCCTGACCGCGGCCGCGCACCGCTGCGGAGCGGACTGGCCTCGACCGCCGGTGCTGTGCACGGTCCGCCTGGCACGACGGGTGCTCAGCCGCGACGAGGCGCCCAGTGTGCGGCTGGCCGAGCTGGCCCGGTTGTTCGCCGTCAGCACCACACCGACCCACCGTGCCCTCGACGACGCCCGCGCCACCGTCGACGTTCTGCACGCCCTGATCGAACGGCTGGGCAACCAACGGGTGCACACCTACGCTGACCTGCGCGCCTACCTCTCGCACGCCACCCCGGCCCAGCGCCGCAAGCGCACCCTGGCCGAAGGGCTGCCGCACCGGCCGGGGGTCTACCTGTTCCGCGGCCCCTCCGACGAAGTGCTCTACATCGGCACCGCCACCGACCTGCGCCGCCGGACCGGTCAGTACTTCAACGGCTCCGACCGCCGCAACCGCATCACCGAGATGGTGGCCCTGGCCACCCGGATCGACCATGTCGAGTGCGCCCATCCGCTGGAGGCGGGGGTGCGGGAACTGCGGCTACTGGCCGCCCACGCCCCGCCGTACAACCGCCGGTCGAAGTTCCCGCGGCGGTGGTGGTGGATCACCTTGTCGCAGGAGGCATTTCCACGCCTGACGGTGGTACGTGCGCCCCAACACGACCGGGTGATCGGCCCGTTCCGTTCCCGCGCCGACGCCGCCCAGACGGCCCACCTGCTGGCACGGTTCACCGGAATCCGCACCTGCACAACACGACTGAGCCGCGCCGGCAGGCACTCGTGCCCGCCGGTCGAGATCAGCCCCTGCCCTGCCGCAGCCGAAGTCACCGCCGAGCAGTACGCCGAGACCGTCCAGCGTGCCGCGACGTTGATCGACGGCTCCGACAACGCGGCACTGCGCGCGGCGGTGCAGCAGGTGAACGCACTGGCCGATCGCGGGCATTACGAAAGCGCCGCACGACTGCGCGACCACACCGCCACCGCGATCGAGGCCCTGTGGCGCAGCCAGCGCGCACGCGCACTGGCCGCCCTGCCGGAGTTGGTGGCCGCCGCGCCGGACGGCGCAGGCGGGTGGCAGCTGGCGATCGTCCGCCACGGCCGGTTGGCCGCCGCTGCCTGCGCCCCACGCGGCGTACCGCCGATGCCCGTCGTCGACGCCATAACCATGGGTGCCCAAGCGGTGGTACCCGAACCGGCTCCACTGGCCGGCGCCCTGGTCGAGGAGACCGGGCTCATCACCCGGTGGCTGGCCACGCCCGGGGTGCGCATCGTGCGGGCCGAGGGCGCCGGCGACGACGGCTGGGCATCGCCGGTGGGCTCGGCCGGGCCCTGGACAGCGTGGGCGGCGGTGGCCCGCTCGGCGCGGTTGGCCTCAGACCTGGGCGCCGAAGCGGACCCAACGGGCGAGCAGTTGTTCGGCCGCGCCGCTGTCGATCGCCGCGGCGGCGCGCGCAAGTCCGTCCTCCCAGGCCGGCACCCATTTGGCGTCGCTGGATAACCCGGCGTGGGCGACGATCGCCCCGGCGGCGTTGAGCACCACGGCGTCACGCACCGGGCCCGGGGTCCCGGCCAGCACCGACCGGGCCTCCTCGGCGTTGGCCTGCGCGTCGCCGCCGAGCAATTCGTCCACCTTGGCGCGGGCGAACCCGAACCCGGCCGGGTCGAAGGTCAGCCGGTCGATCGTGCCGGCCTGCACCCGCCAGATGGTGCTGGTCGTGGTCGTGGTCAGTTCGTCGAGCCCGTCGTCACCGTGCACCACCAGCACACTGGATCCGCGCGCGGCGAACACTCCGGCCATCACCTGGGCCAATTCGCCGAACGCGCAGCCGATCAGCCCGGCCCGCGGCCTGGCCGGGTTGGTCAGCGGTCCCAGCAGGTTGAACACCGTCGGCACGCCGATCTCGCGCCGCGCCACCGACGCATTGCGGTAGGACGGCTGGAATTGGGGTGCGAAGCAGAATCCGATCCCGACCTCGGCAACGCTGCGCGCGACGGCGTCGGGCCCCAGGTCGATGCGCACTCCCAGCGCTTCCAGGGTGTCGGCACCGCCGGACAGCGAACCCGCCGATCGGTTTCCGTGTTTGACAACCGGCACACCGGCCGCGGCCACCACGATCGCCGCCATCGTGGAGAGGTTCACCGTGTTGGCGCCGTCACCACCGGTACCCACCACGTCGACGGTGTCGGTGCCGATCTGTTCGGTGGGCACCTTGCGGCCGTGCGCCAGCATGACGTCGGCCAGCTCCAACACCTCGGCAGCGGTCGGCCCCTTCATCTGCATCGCCACGCCGAACGCCGCGATCTGGGCCGACGTCGCGCCGCCGGCCATGATCTGCTCCATCGCCCAGGCCGCCTGGCCCGCCGCTAAGTCCGCGCCCGACGTCAGGCGGCCCAGCACCTGCCGCCACTGCGCGATCTGGGCTCTCGGCTGCACCTCACTACCCGGCTCGACCACGCGCCGATCGTCGCACGAGGTGTCAACGCGGCCAAAGCCGCCCATCAACAGGTAGGTGACAGGTCGGCGACAGGTCGGCAACGGGCCAGGCAACACCACTTCAAAACCACTTCAAACGAATTGTGCGCCCCGGGTGGAGTTCTTCAACTACATAGCGTCATACTTGCGGGTGTGACGAGCGCTGTTGGTTCTTCGGGTACTGCCATCACGTCGCGTGTGCATTCGCTGAACCGACCGAACATGGTCAGCGTCGGCACCATCGTGTGGCTTTCCAGTGAATTGATGTTCTTTGCCGGGCTGTTCGCGATGTACTTCACGGCCCGAGCCCAGTCCGGAGGTGAGTGGCCACCGCCCCCAACTGAGCTAAACCTGTGGCAGGCCGTCCCGGTGACGCTGGTGCTGATCGCGTCATCGTTCACCTGCCAGATGGGTGTGTTCGCCGCCGAGCGCGGTGACGTGTTCGGGTTGCGCCGGTGGTACCTGCTGACCTTGGCGATGGGAACGTTCTTCGTGCTCGGTCAGGGCTACGAGTACTACCACCTGGTGATGCACGGCACCACCATCTCTTCGAGCGCCTACGGCAGCGTCTTCTACCTGTGCACCGGGTTCCACGGCCTGCACGTCATCGGCGGTTTGGTCGCATTCGTCTTCCTGTTGATGCGCACCACGATGAGCAAGTTCACCCCGGCGCAGGCCACCGCGTCGATCGTCGTGTCGTACTACTGGCACTTCGTCGACATCGTGTGGATCGCACTGTTCGCCACGATCTACTTCATCCGATGAGCAACCCGATGAACAGGAGTGTCCGGTTGAAGGCACTGACGAAGTGGTCTCGACCTAGCCACAACGAAACCATCGCGCGGCGGAAGTTCCGGCGCCGCCTGTCCGGGGGCCTGATGCTGCTGGTGGCCCTGACCATGGCCGGTGGGCTGGCCGCGGTCGTGACGCCCACCCCCCAGGTGGCCGTCGCCGACGAGTCCGCCTCAGCGCTGCTGCGGACCGGCAAGCAGTTGTTCGACACGTCCTGCATCAGCTGTCACGGTGCGAACCTGCAGGGACTGGAGGGCCGCGGGCCGAGCCTGATCGGCGTCGGCGAGGCCGCCGTCTACTTCCAGGTGTCCACCGGGCGGATGCCCGCGGTGCGCGGTGAAGCCCAGGCTCCCCGCAAGGCCCCACTGTTCGACGACAAGCAGATCGACGCCATGGGCGCCTACGTGCAGGCCCACGGCGGCGGCCCCAGCGTGGTGCGCAACGCCGACGGCAGCATCGCCCAGGCCTCCCTGCGCGGCGACGACCTGGGACGCGGCGGTGACCTGTTCCGGCTCAACTGCGCGTCGTGCCACAACTTCACCGGCCGCGGCGGCGCCCTGTCCTCGGGTAAGTACGCGCCCGACCTGGAGCCCGCCAACGAGCAGCAGATCCTGACCGCGATGCTGTCCGGCCCGCAGAACATGCCGCGCTTCTCCGACCGGCAGATCTCCATGGAGGAGAAGAAGGACATCATCGCCTACGTCAGGACCGTCACCGAGGAGCGCAACCCGGGCGGCTCCGGACTGGGCGGCTTCGGCCCCGCGCCGGAGGGCATGGTGATGTGGATTATCGGAATGGTCGCCGCCATCGGCGCAGCATTGTGGATCGGGGCCCGCGCATGACCGACACCAGCAAAGACGTCGCCGGCATGCCGGACGAGGCACAGCTGGCGCAGATGACCACCGGTGAGCTCCTCGAGCTCGGCGGACGCATCGACGGCGTCAACACCATCTATAAGGAGCCGCGCTGGCCGGCCGAGGAGACTCGCGCCGAGAGGCGGGCCGAACGCCACGTCGCCGGATGGTTCCTGGCCGCCGGCGCCTCCGGGCTGGCGCTGCTGCTGATCTTCCTGTTCTGGCCGTGGCACTACGCGCCGGTGGACTCCCCCGACGGGTTGGCCTACTCGCTGGCCACTCCGCTCTACGGGCTGACTTTCGGATTGTCGGTGCTGTTCATCGGCATCGGCGCGGTGATGTTCGTCAAGAAGTTCATCCCCGAAGAGATCACCATTCAGGAGCGCCACGACGGCAGTTCGTCCGAGGTGGACCGCAAGACGGTGGCGGCCCAGCTGACCGACGCCTTCGAGGGCTCGACCATCGGCCGGCGCAAGCTGCTCGGTGCGTCGATCGGCATCGGCTTCGGTGCGTTCGGATTGGGCGCGGTGGCCGCGGCCGCCGGCGGGCTCATCAACAACCCGTGGAAGCCCGTCGTCGACACCGCTGAGGGCAAGAAGGCGCTGCTGTGGACGTCGGGGTGGACTCCGCGCTACCACGGCGAGACCATCTACCTGGCCCGGGCGACCGGCCAGAGCGCTGCGGCGCCGTTCATCAAGATGCGTGCCCAGGACATCGACGCCGGCGGCATGGAGACGGTCTTCCCGTGGCGGGAATCCGACGGCGACGGCAGCACCGAGGAATCCCGCGAGAAACTCCACGAGATCATGATGGGTGTCCGCAACCCCGTGATGCTGATCCGCATCCGGCCCGACGACATGCCCAAGGTGGTGAAGCGTCAGGGCCAGGAGAGCTTCAACTACGGAGACTTCTTCGCCTACACCAAGATCTGCTCGCACCTGGGTTGCCCGTCGTCACTGTTCGAGCAGCAGACCTACCGCATTCTGTGCCCGTGCCACCAGTCGCAGTTCGACGCCCTGCACTTCGCCAAGCCGGTCTTCGGCCCGGCGGCGCGTGCCCTGGCCCAGCTGCCGATCACCGTTGACGCCAACGGGCATCTGGTCGCCAACGGCGACTTCGTCGAACCTGTCGGACCGGCCTTCTGGGAGCGCACCTCATGAGCCCTGCAATCGGCGATCTGCTCGCCCGTCAAGCAGACGATATCGACACCCGCTACCACCCGGCTGCCGCGCTGCGTCGCCAGTTCAACAAGGTCTTCCCGACGCACTGGTCGTTCCTGCTCGGCGAGATCGCGCTGTACAGCTTCATCATCCTGCTGCTGTCCGGCGTCTACCTGACCCTGTTCTTCGACCCGTCGATGGCCGAGGTCACCTACCGAGGGGTCTACCAGCCGCTCAACGGCATTCAGATGTCGCGGGCGTACGAGACCGCGCTGAACATCTCCTTCGAGGTGCGCGGCGGACTGTTCGTCCGTCAGGTCCACCACTGGGCGGCATTGATGTTCGCCGCATCGATCATGGTGCACCTGGCGCGCGTCTTCTTCACCGGCGCGTTCCGCCGTCCCCGTGAGGCCAACTGGGTCATCGGGTCGCTGCTGTTGATCCTGGCCATGTTCGAGGGCTACTTCGGGTACTCGCTGCCCGACGACCTGCTGTCGGGCATCGGCCTGCGGGCGGCGCTGTCGTCGATCACGCTGGGTATGCCGGTCATCGGCACGTGGCTGCACTGGGCGCTGTTCGGCGGCGACTTCCCGGGAACCATCCTGATCCCCCGGCTCTACGCCCTGCACATCCTGCTGATCCCGGGCATCATCTTGGCCCTGATCGGCGTGCACATGGCGCTGGTGTGGTTCCAGAAGCACACCCAGTTCCCCGGGCCCGGCCGCACCGAGACCAACGTCGTCGGTGTGCGGGTGATGCCGGTCTTCGCGATCAAGTCCGGCGCGTTCTTCGCGATCATCACCGGCATCCTCGGCCTGATGGGTGGTCTGCTGCAGATCAACGCGATCTGGAACCTGGGCCCCTACCGGCCGTCTCAGGTGTCGGCGGGTAGCCAGCCGGACTTCTACATGATGTGGACCGAGGGTCTGGCCCGTCTGTGGCCGGCATGGGAGTTCTACTTCCTCGGACACACCGTGCCCGGCCCGGTCGGTGTCGCGCTGATCATGGGCGCGGTCTTCATCCTGCTGATGCTGTACCCGTTCCTGGAGAAGAAGTTCACCGGCGACTACGCGCACCACAACCTGCTGCAGCGGCCGCGGGACGCTCCGGTCCGGACCGCGATCGGCGCCATGGCGATCACCTTCTACATGGTGCTCACCCTGGCCGCGATGAACGACATCATCGCGTGGAAGTTCCACATCTCGCTGAACGCGACGACCTGGATCGGCCGCATCGGGATGGTGGTGCTGCCGCCGCTGGTCTACTTCGCCACCTACCGCTGGTGCATCGGCTTGCAGCGCAGTGACCGCGATGTGCTCGAGCACGGCATCGAGACCGGCATCATCAAGCGGCTGCCGCACGGTGCCTACGTCGAGTTGCACCAGCCGCTGGGCCCGGTCGACGAGCACGGGCACCCGATTCCGCTGGAATACCAGGGGACTCCGTTGCCCAAGAGGATGAACAAGCTCGGCTCGGCCGGCGCCCCCGGTCGTGGCAGCTTCCTGACCGCCGACCCGGTGGCCGAGGATGCCTTGCTCACCGAGGCGGCACACGCCGGTGAGAGGCGGGCGCTGACCGCGCTGGCCGAGCACCAGGAAACCAACGGCAACGGCCAGCACTAGGAGGCCGCAGCCGACGGGCAGCCTGCGCGCATTACTGCGCGGGCTGCCCGTTTTGGTTTGTGCCGCCCCGGAATTCGATCCGGCGCAGGCACCCGAGGATCCGCTCGAACTCTTCATCGGGTGGCTGCTGCATGCCATCGACAGCGGTGTCACCGAACCCCATGCGATGACGGTGTCCACCGTGTCCGGCGCTCGGCCCTCGGCGCGGGTGTTGATCCTCAAGGACATCGATGAGGACGGTTGGCATTTCGCGGTCAGCGCGGTCAGCCGTAAGGGCGCCGAACTCGCCCGCAATCCGGCTGTGACGCTTACCTTCTACTGGCCCGCGGTAGGCCGGCAGATCAGGATCGAGGGCACCGCGCAGGCCGATCCGCCCCGGGTGACGGCCGATGACTTCCTGGCCCGTTCCGACGCAGCGCAGGCGATGGCGCTCACCGGGCGCCAGAGCCAGCCCTACTGCGATCCCGCCGAAGTCGTCGAGGCGCTGGCGAAGGCACGACACGAGCTCGACCAGTCCCCCGGCCTGGTACCCGACGACTGGGTGTCATATGCGGTGCGGGCCGACACGGTCGAGTTCTGGCAGTCCGATCCGGGTCGCCGACACCTGCGGCTGCGTTACGAACGCGACGAGGCGGGCTGGTCGAGCACGCTGCTGTGGCCCTGAGGCCACCCGGTCAACCGAAGCGGGACGGCAGTACCAGGACTTCGCCGAGCCGACGGAGGTACAGCCACGGAATCACCGGCATGGCCAGCGTGATGGCGCCGGCCACCCCGTAGGTGACCCAGGAGCCGGTGTCCTTGCCGATAGCCATCAGGTAGGTGGCCAGGGCAACCACAGTCAAGGCGCCGCCGACAGCGCTGGCCAGCACCGTGATCCCCCGCAGCAGCACCCGGTCCACCTGGGCCTGGTTGGGCAGCGCGACGCGCTCGGTGGCGCCCCGGCGTCCCGGCGAGTCGAATCCGCGCTGCGGCACCGGCCCGTTCCGCCGGATCGGCGGCCCGGCGGTGGCCTGCGAGCCCAAGCCGGTCGGCGGCCGGGTCGCACCGGTCTGACGGGCCCGCAGCAGCACCGGGATGGCGGCCAGGATCACCAGCGCGGAGATGCCGATGACGATGTAGAGCAGGCCGTTGTGCGAGTTCTCGGCCGGCTGGTGAAAACCCCGCCCCAGGTCCACCAGCGCCACGGTCGCCGCCACGCCCATGCCCAGCAGCGCCAGCCAGATCGCGGCGCACACCCCGAGCAGGACGCGGTCCACCACCTCCGGGGAATACCCCGGCCCGGCGAAACGATCTGCCATGTTTCTGCCGGCCATCAGCAGCTCGTCGCCGGTGCGTCGTTGCTGTTGGAGGACAGCACCCTACCGTCACTGCTGGTGATCGAGCAGTTCAGCTTGCTCAGCCGCAGCATGCTGGAGGCCTCCACCGAGCCGACCTCCGACTGGGAGATCGGTGTCAGCGTCAGCGACCACGGGATGTAGGCGTTGCGCTGGGTACGCCGTTGCCCGGAGGCGTCGACGTAGGTGATCGTGATCTGGTCGAACGGTGCCTTGGTTCCGGTCACCGAGTAGGTCACCTGCATGGGCTTCGCCTGTGTGGTCGTGGTGGGCTCCGGTGTCGTGGCGGATGGCTCGGGTGCCGGGACCTCCACCGGTGGCGGAGGCGGCGGCTCCTCGCTGGTCGGCGGCGGCGGAGGCGGCGGCTCCTCGCTGGTCGGCGGCGGCGGAGGTGGCGGTGTGGTGGTCGGCGAGGTCTTGGTGATCTCGTCGTGCACCGGCGGCAACAACGCCGTCGAGGTCGCCGTCTCCGGTGTGGCCAGGTCGTGGGTCTCGGTGCGCGCGAACAACAGTGCGACCGACACCACCAGCGAGACCGCGGCGATGATCACCGTGACACCGACCACCCAGGGCCACCGCGGCGTCTTGGCGTGCGGGTCCGGCTCCTCGGGTGCGTCGTAGCTGTCGTAGTCGTACAGCCGGGGATCGACCGGCACGTACGGACCGCTCAGGAACTGCTCCGGCTCGGGGGCCGAATAGGCCTGCGAGTACGCCGTGTTGTCCGGGGACCCGGCGGGAGTGGAGGCGCCGATCTCGTCGATCGCCGGAATGTCGTCGCCGGGGATTCCTCCGGCCATCTCCGGGGCCAAGTCCGAAGCCGACTGACCGACGCCGGGGTCTTCGTCTCCAGAGCCCGGCTCCGGGGGATTCGGCCCGCTCATTCCCGCTTATCCTCTTCCAACCGCAGCGCCCACACGCGCCACACCGTGACCTGCCGCGGTCAATATCAACCGCCCTTGGTCATTGTGCACCGGCCACCCTACCCAGGTAGGTCGACACGGCGGCCCGACGGACCAGGTCAGTGCTTCTCGGGCCCGATGTAGTACTCGAAGACCAGGCCGCCCGCGGCCGCGATGACCATCAGGATCCCGAACCCGAACAGCCACGGCAGCCATAACGCGACGCCGACGGCCACCACTGAGAACGCCAATGCGATCAGGATCGGCCACCAGCTGTGCGGGCTGAAGAAGCCCAGCTCGCCGGCACCGTCACTGATCTCGGCCGCCTCGTAGTCCTCGGGGCGGGTGTCCAGACGGCGTGCCACGAACCGGAAGAAGGTGGCCACGATCATGGCCATCGCCCCGGTCAGGAACAGCGCGGTGGTGCCGGCCCACTCGACGCCGCCGGTGGCGAACTTCGCCGTGAGGACCGCGTAGATCACGCCGACCACCACGAAGAAGGTGGCCACGAACTCGAACAGCCTTGATTCGATGCGCATTTGGAGGTCGTCCCTACTTGTCGCTGGCTTGGGGGGCTAGCAGGCCACGGCGGCTGTCAAACGGGAACGTGGAGGTAGCCAACGGATCCTGGTTGATCGCCTCCAACGCCTCCGCGTTGGTCTTCCCCGCCATCCGCTGCCCGAGGTACGCCTTGAAGTCGTTAGGCGAGACCACCCGGACCTCGAAGTTCATCATCGCGTGGTACGTACCGCACATCTCGGCGCAGTGGCCGACGAAAGCGCCTTCCTTGGTGATCTCCGAGACCTGGAAGGTGTTCACCTGGTTGTTGCGCTCGGGCCAGGCGATGACGTCACGCTTGAACAGGAACTCGGGCACCCAGAAGGCGTGGATCACATCGGCGGAGTTCAACACGAACTCGATGCGCTTGCCGCTGGGCACCACCAGAACCGGGACCTCGCTGGTCGTGCCGAGTGTCTCGATCTTGCTGAAGTTCAGGTAGGTGCGGTCGTCGGGGTTGAGTCCGCGGATCGGCCCGACCAGCGCTTTGCCGTGCTCGTCGACGCCCTCGGGCTTGGAGGACATGGCGTCCTTGCGGGCCTGGTCCCAGCCGTCGTACTTGAGGGTGCCGTCGTGGAAGTCGACCTTCTGGTAGCCGAACTTCCAGTTCCACTGGAAGGCGGTGACGTCGACGACGACCTCGGGGTTGGACTCGTGGTGCAGCATCTTCTCCTGCACGACCACGGTGAAGTAGAAGATCACCGCGATGGCCAGGAACGGAATGACCGTCAGGCCCAGCTCCAGCGGCATGTTGTAGCCGAACTGGCGCGGCAGCTCGGTGTCGGTCGCCTTCTTGCGGTGGAAGATCATCGACCAGAAGATCATTCCCCACACCATGCCGCCGATGACCACCGAAGCGATGACCATGCCGATCCACAGCTGGTAGTTGGCCTCGGCCTCCGGGGTGATGCCCTTGGGCCAGCCGAAACCGACCACATCGGTCCAGTCGAAGCTGCAACCGCTGAGCGTCACCGCCAGCAGACCGAGTACGCCGGCCCCCGCCAGCGGTCGAAGCAGACGGCTGAGCACAGCGCCCTGCCCGCGGCGTGTCACGTTGGTGCCTCCTCGAGTCACAGAACGGGCCGACTGACCCGGCGGAGCAGTCGAATACTACGCAGCGTAGACCACCGGACCACGTTGGTTCTATGTACCTGCCGGTTGGGCGGCATGGCGTGGGTTGACCGGCGGCTCAGCCTTCCCGGGGCCCTGCCCGCCCGCCCGCGCCCCACCCAGGCCTACATGGCCGGCGGGCCGATACCGGTGCGGCATACTAGGACCCGATGTGTGGACTGCTGGCCTTCGTGCGTGCCCCGGCCGGCACCGCCAACCCCGACCCGGCCGCCGGTGCCGCTGATATCTCCGCGGCCGTTGCCCGGGCGACCCATTTGATGCGGCATCGCGGGCCTGACGAGCCGGGCGGCAGCTGGGCCGGCGAGCACGTGGTGTTCGGCTTCAACCGCCTGTCGTTCATCGACATCGCCCACTCCCACCAACCCATGCAGTGGGGACCGCCCGAAGCCCCGGCCCGCTACGAGCTGGTGTTCAACGGCGAGATCTACAACTACCTGGAACTACGCGAGCAGCTGGCCGCCGAGCACGGCGCGGTGTTCGCGACAGACGGCGACGGCGAGGCGATCGTCGCCGGCTACCACCACTGGGGCACCGATGTGCTGACCCGGCTACGGGGCATGTTCGCCTTCGCGATCTGGGACAACGCGACCGGTGAGCTGTTCTGCGCCCGGGATCCGTTCGGTATCAAGCCGCTGTTCATGGCGACCGGGCCGGGCGGCACCGTGGTGGGCAGCGAGAAGAAATGCCTGCTGGACCTGGCCGAGCAGGTGGGTTTCGACACCAGCGACACCGGCCTTGACCTGCGCGCCCTGCAGCATTACACGGTGCTGCAGTACGTCCCAGAGCCGGAAACCCTGCACCGCGGGGTCAGACGGCTGGAGTCGGGCTGCTACGCCCGGATCCGTCCCGGCGGCACCCCGGAGGTCACCCGGTACTTCACGCCGCGGTTCAACGCCGTCCCGATCACCCGGGACACCGAGCAGGCCCGCTACGACGAGATCACCGCGGTGCTGGAGGACTCGGTGGCCAAGCACATGCGCGCCGACGTCACAGTCGGGGCGTTCCTGTCCGGCGGGATCGACTCGACGGCGATCGCAGCGCTGGCGATCCGGCACAACCCGAAGCTGATCACCTTCACCACCGGCTTCGAACGGGAGGGATTCTCCGAGGTCGACGTGGCGGTGGCCTCGGCCGAGGCGATCGGCGCACGGCACGTGACCAAGGTGGTCTCGCCCGAGGAATTCGTCGGCGCGCTGCCGGAGATCGTCTGGTACCTCGACGACCCGGTGGCCGACCCCGCCCTGGTCCCGCTGTACTTCATCGCCCGGGAAGCCCGCAAGCACGTCAAAGTGGTGCTCTCCGGAGAGGGCGCCGACGAGCTGTTCGGCGGCTACACCATCTACCGCGAACCGCTGTCGCTGCGGCCGTTCGACTACCTGCCCGCGCCGGTGCGCCGCTCGATGGGCAAAGTGTCCAAGCCGCTCCCCGAGGGCATGCGCGGCAAGAGCCTGCTGCACCGCGGATCGCTGACGCTGGAGGAGCGCTACTACGGAAACGCCCGCAGTTTCTCCGACGAGCAGCTGCGAGCCGTGCTGCGCGGCTTCTCCCCCGACTGGACCCACACCGACGTCACGGCGCCGCTGTACGCCGAATCGGCGGGCTGGGATCCGGTCGCCCGCATGCAGCACATCGACCTGCTCACCTGGCTGCGCGGCGACATCCTGGTCAAGGCCGACAAGATGACGATGGCCAACTCCCTGGAGCTGCGGGTGCCGTTCCTGGACCCCGAGGTGTTCGCGGTGGCGTCGCGGTTGCCGGTGTCGGCCAAGATCACCCGCACCACCACCAAGTACGCGCTGCGCCGGGCGCTGGAACCGATCGTGCCCGCGCACGTGCTCAACCGGGCCAAGCTCGGGTTCCCGGTGCCGATCCGGCACTGGCTGCGCACCGGGGTGCTGGTGGAGTGGGCCTACGCCACGGTGGACGCCACCGGCGCGGGTCACCTGGTCGATGTCGCCGCGGTGCGCACCATGCTCGACGAACACCGCACCGGTACCGCCGATCACAGTCGCCGACTGTGGACCGTGTTGATCTTCATGCTCTGGTACGCGATCTTCATCGAGCGCAGCGTGGTGCCGACCATCAGCGAGCCGCACTACCCCGTGCAGATCTGACGCGGGCGACTCCGGCGCACGAGCAGACACCAAAGCCCCCGAATTCCGCTGAATTCGGGGGCTTTGGTTACGGGCACCTCCCGCTTGCGGGGGCTGCTCGGCGCAATTACTTGAGGGCGTTGCCGATCTCGGCGGCCGCGTCGTCGCCGTAGGCGTCGGCCAGCCGGGACACCGCGGTGCCGCGGTCCCACTCCCATTCCTGGGTTCCGGTGGACTCCAGCACCAGCACCGCCACCAGGGAACCGAGCTGCGCGGAACGCTCCAGGCTCAGCCCGGCGCTGCGTCCGGTGAGGAAGCCGGCGCGGAAGGCGTCGCCGACGCCGGTCGGGTCGGTCTGGGTCTTCTCCGGGACCACGCCGACGTGAATGCGGGAGCCGTCCGGGCTGACGATCTCGACGCCCTTGGCGCCCAGGGTGGTCACCCGCAGCCCGACCTGCTTCATCACGTCGGCCTCGGTCCAGCCGGTCTTGGACAGCAGCAGGTCCCACTCGTAGTCGTTGGTGAACAGGTATGCCGCGCCGTCGATGAGCTTGCGGATCTCATCACCGGTCAGCCGGGCCAACTGCTGGGACGGGTCGGCGGCGAACGCCAGGCCCAGCGTGCGGCACTCCTCGGTGTGCAGGAACATCGCCTCCGGGTCGTTGGCCCCGACGATCACCAGTTCCGGCTTGCCGGCGGTCTCGACCAGCTTGGCCAGCGAGATGTTGCGAGCCTCCGACATCGCCCCCGGATAGAACGACGCGATCTGCGCCATGTCCAGGTCGGTGGTGCAGACGAACCGGGCGGTGTGCGCGGTCGTGGAGGTCAGCACGTGGTCGCAGTTGACCCGGTGGGAGACCAGCCACTGCCGGTAGTCGGCGAAGTCGGCGCCTGCCGCACCCACCAGCGCGGCGTCACCGCCGAGCACACCGATGGCGTAGGCGATGTTGCCGGCCACGCCACCCCGGTGCACCACCAGATCGTCGACCAGGAAGCTCAGCGAGACCTTCTGCAGGTGATCGGCGAGCAGCTGCTCGGAGAACCGACCTGGAAATCGCATCAAATGGTCGGTCGCGATCGAACCGGTCACCGCAATCGTCACTGAACTGTTCCCCCTTGCGTCTGTCTTCACCGTGTCTTCAACACGGACCTGGATTTGGGTACCCACGGTAGCGGTCCGGTGGCCTCGGCCCACCGCCGGGCAGCACGAAACCGCTCAATCTTGTGGACAAACGAGACCTCGCCCGGGCGGGCCGGGCGTCAGGCCGCGCTAGGCGTTCAGTTGAACGAGTCGCCGCACGAGCACGAGCCGCCGGCGTTGGGGTTCTCGATCGTGAAGCCCTGCTTGTCGATCTGGTCGGCGTAGCCGATCTCGGCACCCTGCAGGTACGGCGCGCTCATCCGGTCGACGGCCAGCTTCACACCGTTGAAGTCGGTGATCACGTCACCGTCGAGGGTGCGATCGTCGAAGAACAGGTTGTAGCGCAGGCCGGCGCAGCCTCCGGGCTGAACCGAGATGCGCAGGGTCAGGTCGTCACGGCCTTCCTGTGCCAGCAGCGACTTCACTTTGGCTGCGGCCTCATCGGTCAAAACGATGCCGTTGGCCTCGGTGGTCGACTGATCCTGAACAGTCATTGCGTCTCCCTATTGCGGTTGATCACGGGGTGGGCATTCCTCGACTCGGACGGCCGGAGCCCACCGCCACAACGATACCTTGCACAGGCGGCGTGCTACGGATCCGCAGGCTGCTGGGAACCTGCCGGTCGGCTGCCGATCTGCGACGACGTCACTGTGGCCAAGCCGATCAGCTGGTTGGCCGCGTCCACCAGGGCCAACCGCACCGAACCGGCATGGTCGGCGATCGCCCGGGCCACCGCGATGCCGGCCGACCGAAGCGCCGGCTCGTCCAGCCCGATCTGCCCGGCCAGCACCAGCACCGGCAGTTCCCGTTCACGCCGGCGGGCCGCGGCTGCCAGCGAACCGATCACCTTGCCGTGCAGCGACTGCTCATCGAAGCGGCCCTCACCGGTGACGAGCAGATCCGCTTCGGCCAGGGCGGCCGCCAGGCCGGTGTGGCGGGCCACGATGTCGGCACCGGACTCCACGACACCGCCCAACGCGAGCAGCGCAGCGCCGATACCCCCGGCCGCACCCCCACCCGAGGCGGCGCTGACCTGCCATCCGGCCGCGGTGTCCAGCTCGGAACCCCAGGCCGACAGGCGGCTCTCGAGTACGGCCACGGCGGCCGGGTCGGCGCCCTTCTGCGGTCCGAACACCCGCGCGGCACCCCACGGACCCAGCAGCGGGTACTCGACATCGCAGGCAGCGACCAGTTCGACGTCGGCGAGCCGTTCCCGGCCGGCGGCCAGCCCACCCAGCGCCTCCACCATGCCCCGCCCGCCGTCGGTGCTGGCGCTGCCGCCGAGTCCGACCACGATCCGATGCGCCCCGGCCGACAGGGCGGCGTCGACGAGTTGCCCCACTCCTGCACTGTGCGCAGCCATCGCGGTCTGCGGCGTCGGCGGGCCACCGAGCAACGCCAGCCCGCAGGCCTGCGCGCACTCGAGGTACGCCGTCTTCGATGCGGCGTCGAAGACCCATTCGGCCTCGACGGAGGCTTCCAGCGGCCCGCTGACCTGCGAGCGCTGTACCCCGCCCAACAGCTCAGCCAGTACCGAGACGAAGCCCGGGCCGCCGTCGGACTGCGGCGCGATCGTGAGCCGGTCGTGCGGCCGGCTGCGATGCCAGCCGGTCGAGATGGCGGCGGCGGCCTGCACCGCGGTGAGGCTCTCGCCGAAGCAGTCCGGCGCTATCAACACCCGCAGCGCGCTCGCCCCGGCGGCGGCGCGGGCGCCGACGCTGGACTGGTCAGCCATATCGGCAGGGTATAGCCACCGGAACGGTGGCGTTGGCAGGGCAAGTAATCTGGCGGGCGTGAAGTTGCCGGGCCGTAGGAGAGATGCGGCGGAGTCCACTGACTCGCTGATCGGCGTCGCTCCTTTCGACGGCGCCGAGTCCGAGGGCGCCGCGCCTGCCGGCGTTACCGCCCCCAAGGGCCGCCCCACCCCCAAGCGCAACGCGGCCGCCAAGCGCCGCGGCCCGGTGGCGCCGGCTCCGATGACCTCCGCGGAGGCGCGGGCCAGGCGTAAGAACCTGGCCGGGCCGAAGCTGAACAAGGAGGAGCGTCGCGCCGCGAAGGCCGAGCGCCGGGAGCGGATGGCCGAGCGCCGGGAGCGGATGATGGCCGGCGACGAGTCCGCACTGCTGGAGCGCGACCGCGGTCCGGTGCGCCGGTACGCCCGCGACATCGTCGATGCCCGCTACAACCTGCTCGGCCTGTTCATGCCGGTGGCGCTGGGGCTGATGTTCATCATGATGGCGCTGCCGCAGATTCAGTACTACATCTCCCCGGCGATGATGCTGCTGATGGTCCTGATGGGTGTCGACGGCGTGTTGGTGGGTCGCAAGGTCACCAAGAAGGTCGACATCAAGTACCCCGACAACACCGAACCCCGTTGGAAACTCGGGCTTTACGCCGCCGGCCGGGCATCGACGCTGCGCCGGATGCGAGCACCGCGCCCGCAGGTGCGCCGCGGCCAACGCCTCGACTGAGTTCGGCTCGGGGCCGACAGTCATGGAATTCTCTGCGGTCAGCCCGCCCGATGCGGCGATGGGTGCCGCCGCCCGCGCGCGTCAGAACCGGCTGACCAAACCGCCGGGCTCGCTGGGCCGCCTCGAGGACCTGTCGGTGTGGGTGGCGTCATGCCAGGGCCAGTGCCCGCCAAAGCAGTTCGATCGGGTTCGGATCGTGGTGTTCGCCGGCGACCACGGGGTCACCCGCGCCCGGGTGTCGGCCTATCCGGCTGAGGTGACCGCGCAGATGGTGGCCAACATCGATCGTGGCGGGGCGGCGATCAACGCGCTGGCCGCGATCGGCGGCGCCGGGGTCCGAGTGGTCGACATGGCCCTGAACAGCGACGCCGGCGAGTTCGGCACCGATCTCTCGCCGGCGATCAGCGCCCACAAGGTGCGCCGCGGCAGCGGCGACATCTCCCACGAGGACGCCCTGACCGCCGATGAGGCCCTCGCCGCGGTGGAGGCCGGCCGCCGGATCGCCGACGACGAAGTCGATGCCGGAGCCGACCTGCTTATACCCGGCGACATGGGGATTGGAAACACCACTGTCGCAACGGCTTTGGTCGCATCACTGACGGGCGCCGAGCCGGTCGAGGCGGTCGGCTACGGCACCGGGATCGACGACGCCGGCTGGGCACGCAAGACCGCGGCGGTACGCGACGCGCTGTTCCGGTCCCGATCACAGCGCTCCGACCCCCTCGGGCTGCTGCGCTGCTGCGGTGGCGCCGACCTGGCGGCGCTGGCCGGATTCTGCGCCCAGGCCGCGGTCCGGCGCACTCCGGTGCTGCTCGACGGCCTGGCGTCCACGGCCGCCGCCCTGGTCGCGGACCGGCTGGCCCCGGGCGCGCGGGCATGGTGGCAGGTCGGCCACCGCTCCCCCGAGCCGGCACACGCGCTGGCCTGCGCGGCGCTGGGATTGGAGCCGATCCTCGATCTGCGGATGCGGCTGGGCGAGGGCTCCGGCGCCGCGATGGCGCTGCCGGTGTTGCGCGCCGCGGTGGCGACGTTGGCATCGATGTCGACATTCACCGAGGCCGGCGTGTCCGGCCCCTCCGAGCGGCAAGCCGGGGCCGACGAGTGATCCGGTCACTGGCAGCGGCGGTCGCGTTCGGAACGGCCGTACGGCTGCCCGGGACCGCCGACCGCCCGCCGGGTCGCGGAGCGCTGACGGCATTGCCGGTGGTCGGGGCGGCGTTGGGGGCCCTGGCCGCAGCGGTCGTGTGGGCCGGTGGGCTGGCCTTCGGCCCGGGCAGCGCACTGGCGGGCCTGCTGGCGGTGGCCGCGCTGCTGGCGGTGACCCGGGGCCTGCACATCGACGGGGTGGCCGACACCGCCGACGGGCTGGGCAGCTATCGGCCTGCTCCGCAGGCCCTACAGGTCATGCGCGACGGCTCAACCGGCCCGTTCGGGGTGGTCGCGGTGGTGCTGGTGATCGGTCTGCAGGCGCTGGCGTTCCCGATGCTGAACCCGGCGGCGATCGTGGTGGCGGTCGCCGCCGGCCGGGTGGCGGCTGTGCTGGCGTGTCTGCGTTCGGTGCCCGCCGCGGCGGGCAGCAGGCTGGGCGCGACGGTGGCCGGCAGTCAATCCGTTGCGGTGGCGGCGGCGTGGACGGTGGCGCTGGCCGCCGCGTCGGTGACCGCCGGCCCGGTGCCGTGGCACGGACCGGTCGCAGTCCTGGTGGCACTCGGCTGTACCGGGGTGTTCGTCGCCCACTGTGTGCGGCGGTTGGGTGGTGTCACCGGCGATGTGCTGGGAGCCACCGTCGAATGGACGACGACAGTGGCCGCAGTGCTGTTTGCCGCACTCTGATCGCCCTGATGCACCCGGATCATGCACGACAGGTCACATTTCTCCGAACTCATAGACTTTTCTCCCACCCGGCGTCTTACTCCCAGAGTAGGTTTGTGAGAATAGAACGAACATTAACAACGGCGTGAAGGCGCCAGGCCACGAGGGGACAGATCGATGGCGCGCCACCACAGGTACAGCAAGAGAAGCCGGGAGTCGCGCAAGGCACGAGGCGAGGGGGCCGGCGATCCGTCAGACGACCCCGACAACGACGCAGCCTCGGACTGGCAGGCCTCGGTCGAGGACCCAGACCCCCCGCCGGATCCTCGGAGCTGAGTTCCGGCCGGCTCAGTCCAGGCAGATGATCCAGCGCTGAGCGGACAGTTCCGGCCAGTGCGTAGCGCTCCACCGCTCCAGTCACATAGTGCAGTAGTCGACTACTGCATCGCCTCCTTCTCAGCAGCCATAGCATCAACGCTTATCAGATGCTTGGATTCTTTTGAGGGAGTGGATCATGTCTGTTCATCGGCGCAGCACGGATCGTCGCCACACCCACCCCGTCACGCGCCGCAGCCGGCTTATCGGGCTGGGTAGCGCGACAGGTGCCTTCCTGGCGTTCGGGATGAGCCCACTGGCCGGAGCCCCGGCCCAGGCCGAGCCCGACTGGATCGTCGACCTGTTCGATCCCGCCAGCTGGGCATGGCTGGAGCCCGACACCACCGCCGGCGCCCTGAACAGCACCGGCTGGGAGTCCTTCCTGGCCGGTTTCGCCGACCCCGGTGCGCTGTCGCCGGCCGCCGCAGCCACCGATCCCACCACGGCCCAGTTGTTCGACACCTGGATCTACACCCCGCTACACGACGCCGGGCAGGCCTGGCTGGCGACCCCGTCCGGCATCACCACCAGCACCTGGATCAACGACACGTTCGGTGGTGGACAGCTGCTGATCGGCAACGGGGCGGACGGCACCTGGTCGAATCCGGATGGCGGTCATGGCGGGCTGCTGTTCGGCGACGGCGGTGACGCATACACCTACGACAATGGCCAGTTCGGTGCCCGCGGCGGCGACGCCGGAATGATCGGCAACGGCGGCGACGGGGGCGGCGGCGGATCAAGCGGCGGCACCGGCGGGGACGGCGGATGGCTGATGGGCGTCGGCGGCACCGGCGGATCGGGCGGGGCCGGTGGGACCAACGGGATGGGACACGACGGCGGGCTCGGTGGTTACGGCGGCTACGGGCCGGGCCTGCTGTTCGGCAGGGGCGGTACCGGCGGCGACGGCGGTCGCGGCGCCGCCGGGGCCGATGCGGGCGCCGTCGGCGACGGAGAGGCAGGCGGTTGGGGCGGCTACGCCGGGGTGGGCGGCGGCCACGGACGCGGGCTCTTCGTGTTGTCCGGCGACGGCGGGACCGGCGGCGACGGCGGGCGCGGCGGCAACGGCGGCACCACATCAGGCGATGGAGGCGACGGAGGCCTGGGCGGCCTGGGCGGTTGGGGCACGCCGTTGCCCCAGCCCACCGCATCCGACAACCTGGGTCACGGCGGCCACGGCGGGCGCGGCGGGGACGGCGGCAACAGCTACGGCGCGGGTGATGTCGCCGGCCACGGCGGACACGGCGCAACCGGCGGCCTCGGCGCCGTTGGCGGGGACGGCGGCGCCGGCGGGGATGGGGGCATCGGCACCGGTGGTGCCGTGGGTGGTGCCGCCGGACCTGGCGGACAGGGCGGAGAAGGTCTGCCAACCTGGGGCACCGCCGGCCCCGACGGCGCTCCCGGGACACCCGCCCCGGTCGGGTGACCCCGCTCAGTCCAGTCGGGCCATCCAGCCGTGGGTGTCGGCGAAGGTGCCGCGCTGGATTCCGGTCAGGGTGTCGCGCAGCGCCATGGTGACCTCACCGGGCTGACCGTCGGCGATGGTGAACTCCCCCTCGGCCGACTTGACCTGAGACACCGGCGTGATGACCGCGGCGGTGCCACACGCGAAGACCTCGGTGATCTCACCGGTAGCAGCCTTGTCCCGCCACTCGTCGACGTCGATCTTGCGTTCCTCGACCGCGAACCCCGCGTCGGTTGCCAACTGAAGCAAGGAATCCCGGGTGATACCGGGCAGCAGGGAGCCGGACAGCTCCGGCGTCACCAGGCGAGCCGACCCGCCGGTGCCGAAGACGAAGAACAGGTTCATCCCGCCCATCTCCTCGACATAGCGCCGTTCGGCCGCATCCAGCCACACCACCTGGTCGCAGCCGTTGTCGGCGGCCTGCGCCTGGGCCACCAGCGACGCGGCGTAGTTGCCGCCGAACTTGGCGGCACCGGTGCCGCCCGGGCAGGCGCGCACGTACTCCGTCGACAGCCACACGCTCACCGGTTTGATACCGCCCTTGAAATACGCGCCGGCCGGCGAGGCCATCACCAGGCAGCGGTACTCGTTGGCCGGGCGCACGCCCAACCCCGGCTCGGTGGCGAAGATGAAGGGCCGCAGATACAGCGACTCCTCGCCGCCGGCGGCCGGCACCCAGGCCGAATCCACCGCGATCAGCTGCCGCAGCGACTCGATGAACAGTTCGTCGGGAAGCTCCGGGATCGCCAGCCGCCGAGCCGACGCCCGCATCCGGGCAGCGTTGGACTCGGGCCGGAACGACACGATCGAGCCGTCCGCCCAGCGGTAGGCCTTGAGCCCCTCGAACACCTCCTGCGCGTAGTGCAGGACGATCGCCGACGGGTCCAGCTCGATCGGCCCGTAGGGCATCACCCGGGCGTTATGCCAACCCGCGTCCACGGTGTAGTCGATCGACACCATGTGATCGCTGTGGTACTTACCGAAACCCGGGTCCGCCAAAATGGATTCGCGCACCTCGTCCGGGGTCGGGTTCGCTGTGACCGACACGTGGAACTCGAGGAGGCCGCTTTTCATGCAGCGATTGTATATGCGGTGCGCTAGCGGGTTTTTGCCGTCACAAACGGCGGCTTCACCACCTCGCACTCGACCGCACGGCCGCGCACGTCGACGGTGAGTTGCGCGCCGTCCTCGATCCCGGCGTCGGCGTCGATCAGCGCCAGCGCGATACCGGCCTTCAACGTCGGCGAGAACGTACCCGAGGTGGTGATCCCCACCTGCCGGTCGCCGTCGAGCACCGCCAGCTCGGGCCGCAGCACACCCCGACCGGTCGCACGCAGCCCGCGCAACAGCCGTGCCGGGCCGGCCGTCTTCTCGGCCAGCAGTGCCTCGCGGCCGAAGAAGGCCTCCTTCTTCCACCCGATCGCCCAGCCGCAACGGGCCTGCAGCGGCGAGATCGTCGGCGACAGTTCGTGGCCGTGCAGCGGATATCCCATCTCGGTGCGCAGCGTGTCGCGGGCCCCCAGACCGGCGAGCTCTCCCCCGAGCTTCTTCACCGCGGCCACCAGCGCGTCGAACACCACGCCGGCCTTCTCCCAGGCCGGCAGCAGTTCGTAGCCGTGTTCACCGGTGTAGCCGCTACGACACACCCGGACGGGCACGCCGTCGTAGCCGGCGTCCGCGAAGCCCATGTAGTCCATCTCGGTCGGAAGGCCCAGGCCGGTGAGCACCTCGGTCGCCTGCGGGCCCTGCACCGCCAGCACCGCGCGCGAACGGTGCTCGTCGGTGATCGTCACCCCCGCCGGGGCCGCCGCCAGCAGAGCGGCCACCACCGCCGCGGTGTTGGCGGCGTTGGGTACCAGGAAGATCTCGTCGTCGGCGATGTAATACGCGATCAGGTCGTCGATGACACCACCGGATTCGTTGCAGCAGAACGTGTATTGCGCCTTGCCCGGCCCGATCCGATTCAGGTCGTTGGTGAGCGTGGCGTTGACGAACTCGGCCGCACCCGGGCCGGCCACAGTCGCCTTGCCCAGATGGCTGACATCGAACAGGCTCACCGCGCTGCGGGTGGCGTTGTGCTCGGCGACGGTGCCGGCATAGGACACCGGCATCAGCCAGCCGCCGAACTCGGCGAAGCTGGCGCCCAGCTCGCGGTGGCGATCTTCCAGGGGTCCGTGTTGCAGTTCGCTCACGTCAAACCACCCTAATCGGCACACTGGGTGGGGTGGTCGATTGGGAGGCGCTCGAAGCAGCGGGAATCACCGACGCGCGGGACCGCGCCGGCCTGGTGGAGTATCTGCACGGCCTCGGCTTCACCGTCGAGCAGATGGCCGACGCCGAGCGGCGAGGCCGGCTGTTCGGGCTGGCCGGCGACGAGGTGGGTCGCTCGGGGCCGCCGATCTACTCGTTCCAGACCGCCGCCGAGGCGCTCGGAGTTGCCGTCTGTGAGGTCGAACGAGCCTGGACGATGCTCGGCCTGAATGTCCCCGGCCCGGACACGCCCGCGCTGAGCCAGGCCGACGTCGACGGGCTGGCCACCTGGGTCCAGATGCGGTCCTACCTCGGGGAGCCTGTCGACGGCTTCCTGCGGGTCCTCGGGGCGACGATGGCGCGGCTGGCCGAGGCCGAGTCGTCGATGATCCGGCTCACCGAGCCCAACGTCTGGCTGGGCCACACCCAAAGCGAGCTCCGCACCGCGCGGGCCTGGCGGTCGGTCGCCCAGTACATCCCCCGCATCGGCGCGATGATCGATGCCGTCCATCGCCAGCATCAGGTCAGCCACCGGACCTTCCTCGAGGGTCTGGAGGGCGGACCGTCGGCGAGCATCCTGTGCGGTATCGGGTTCGCCGATCTGACCGGCTTCACCACGCTGACCCAGGTGCTCACCGCCGCGGAGCTGGCGGCGCTGCTCACCGAGTTCGGCGGCAGCGTCGCCGACGTGGTGCACGCCGACGGCGGGCGGGTGGTCAAGTTCATCGGCGACGCCGTGATGTGGGTGAGCTCGACGCCGAATCTGCTGGCCAAGGCGGCCGCCGATCTGGTCAACCATCCGAAGGCCCGGGCGGCCGGACTTCGGGTGCGGGCCGGCCTGGCCTACGGGGAGGTGCTGGCGATCAACGGCGACTACTTCGGCACCCCGGTCAACCTGGCCGCCCGCCTGGTGGACGCTGCGGCCCCCAGCCAGATCCTCGCCGCTGCCGAACTGCACCAAAGCCTGCCGGAGTGGGAGGCGATCCGTCAGGAACCGTTGACGCTCAAGGGCTTCGACGAACCCATCACGGCGTACGAGCTGCGGTCGGCGTCGAATCGCTAGGGTGGAGCCCTGTGAGCACCGAACCCGGTTACCAGTCCCCCGCCGTCACCGTCACCGCAGCGCTGCCGTCGAGCGCCGACGAAGCGGTGCTGATCGTCCCGGTAGTTTCGGCTGACGACGACGCGGAGGCATCCGCGGCCGGCGCCACCGTGGCCGCGACAACCCCGGCGCTGCCCGCCGAGGCGGTCGCCGAGATCGAGGCCGCACTGCGCGCGGTGGGCGCCAAGGGCGGCAGCGAACAGGTGAACCGTCTGGTCGTGGCGTCGCTGCCGGTGGCCAGCGTATTGACGGTCGGGCTGGGCAAGCCGCGGGATTCCTGGCCGGCCGACACGGTCCGCAAGGCGGCCGGCAGTGCGGCGCGGGCGCTCAACGGCACCGCGACGGTGATCAGCGGCCTGGGCGGGCTGCCCGGTGACGGGGTACTCGCCGCCGGCGTGGAGGGACTGCTGCTGGGTGCCTACCGCTTCACCGCGTTCCGTAGTGACAAGACCGCCCCCAAGGAGCCGGGCCTGGGCGCCGTGCGCGTGCTGTCCACCGCGGCCGACGCCGAGGAGCAGGTGGCGCGCGGCACCGACATCGCCGCGGCGGTGGCCACCGCGCGGGACTTCGTCAACACCCCGCCGAGTCACCTGTTTCCGGCCGAGTTCGCCGAACGCGCCCGCGCGCTGGGCGAAGCCGCCGGGCTGGAAGTCGAGGTGCTCGACGAGCAGCAACTGGCCGAGGCGGGCTTCGGCGGCGTGGTCGGTGTCGGCAAGGGTTCCTCGCGCCCGCCTCGGCTGGTCCGACTGACCCACCACGGGTCACGTCTGCTCGACCGTCCCGACGGCGCGAAGAAGGTCGCGCTGGTGGGTAAGGGCATCACCTTCGACACCGGCGGCATCTCGATCAAACCCGCCGCGTCCATGCATCACATGACCTCCGACATGGGCGGGGCGGCCGCGGTGATCGCCACCGTGTCGTTGGCCGCGCGCCGCGGCTTGCCGATCGACGTGACCGCGACCGTGCCGATGGCCGAGAACATGCCGTCATCGACCGCGCAGCGCCCCGGCGACGTGCTCACCCAGTACGGCGGGATCACGGTCGAGGTGCTCAACACCGATGCCGAGGGCCGGCTGATCCTGGCCGACGCGATCGTTCGGGCCTGCGAGGACAACCCGGACTATCTGATCGAGACCTCGACGCTGACCGGCGCGCAGACGGTGGCGCTCGGCGCACGCATCCCCGGTGTCATGGGCTCAGACGAGTTCCGCGACCGGGTGGCCGCGATCTCGCAGAACGTGGGCGAGAACGGTTGGGCGATGCCGCTGCCCGACGAGCTCAAAGAGGACCTGAAGTCGACGGTGGCCGACCTGGCCAACGTCAGTGGTCAACGGTTCGCCGGCATGCTGGTCGCCGGGGTGTACCTGCGCGAGTTCGTGGCCGACGGAGTCGACTGGGTGCACATCGATGTCGCCGGACCGGCCTACAACTCCGGCGGCGCCTGGGGCTACACCGGCAAGGGCGGGACCGGGGTGCCGACCCGCACCATGTTCGCGGTACTGGAAGACATCGTCGCGAACGGCTGAAGCGGCCGGGCGTCAGGCGGTGCCGACCGCGCTCGCTCGGCTTTCCGCGCTCTCGGTTCTCCCGGGGCGATGCGGGTTTTCGACGCCTTGTTGAAATGACAGCGCCACACTTTGAACGAGCATCAATACGGCGAACACGGCCACCCAGAGCCAGGCTTCTGTCGAGCTGAGGTGTGCTGCCGCATCGGTTTTCGGCAGCGCCGCCATCGAGCGAATGATCGCCGCGATGATCACGGCGGTGCTCAAATACGGAAAGGCCGTCCGAATGCGCCCGGCCATGGGCCCGATCGGCGATTCGCTGCGTCGCCTGCGGCGCCCGAGGAACCATCCGACTGCGCAGACGGCGGCGAGGGCCACCGTGATGGGCAGGGACAACCGGTTGGCGTCGTCCCACAGCGGCTGCAACGGGCGGCGTGTCTGCGGATCGCCCAGCGAGAGCGCCAGATCGGTCAGCGTCGCCTCCACGAAGAACACCGCGATCGGCGGGACCAGGACCGCCACGATGAACACGCAGTGTCTGATCAGAGCTCCGGCGCTTCCCGATACGAACTGCACGATGGCGTAAAGCAGCATGTAGAGCGCGGCCACAAATGATATGCCGCCCAACAGTTCTGCGGACATTGCGCGGCCGCTGGTCACCGCGCAACCCTGTTCGCCGGCCAACAGACTGTATTGCACCGCAGCCAGGAACAGCCCGAGAAATGCGTTCATCAGCGCTACGCCGGTGAGGGTCTCGTGTTCGACCTCACGTGGATCCGGAACGCCATCGCCGCGACGCCGGTAGGCACGGTCCAGCACCAGATTGATGACGACGAACGCGAAACCAGCCAGCACTCCGGCCAGCTGCGCGTAGTTGCGGGCCACGATGGATATGTCGAATCCGGTCCACAGCTCACAGTGCTCAACGGGCATCCGCGAGATGTTAGCGACGCCGCGGTGGCGGCAGTGGCGCTTTGGCGGACTGTGCTACCGGCGGTACCGCACAGGTGCCGACGACACCCCGACCGCCACCTCGGTGTGTGCCGGTGACTCCGAAGTGACAGGATGGTTTTCGACAGTTCAGCCTGGACACCGCAACGCCCCACCAGTGAGGTGGTATCCAGGGAACGACGTGCAGCGATCGATCGAGCGAGGAGTCAACAACGATGGCCTTCTCAGTCCAGATGCCCGCCCTCGGTGAGAGCGTGACCGAGGGAACCGTGACCCGCTGGCTCAAAAAGGAGGGCGACACGGTCGAGGTCGACGAGCCGCTGCTGGAGGTGTCCACCGACAAGGTCGACACCGAGATCCCGGCACCGGCCTCGGGTGTGTTGACCAAGATCGTCGCCCAGGAGGACGACACGGTCGAGGTCGGCGGCGAGCTGGCGGTGATCGGCGACGCCAGTGAAAGCACTGCGACCGCCCCCGCGCCGGCAGCGCCCGCCGCTCCGGCAGCGCCCGCCGCGCCGGCACCCGCGGCCGAGCCCGCTCCCGTAGCTGCCGCACCCGCGGCTCCCGCGCCCGCCGCTCCCGCGCCCGCGGCGGCGCCGGCCGGCGGCGGCACCCCGGTGCTGATGCCCGAGTTGGGCGAGTCGGTCACCGAGGGCACCGTGACACGCTGGCTGAAGCAGGTCGGCGATTCGGTTGCCGTCGACGAGCCGTTGGTGGAGGTCTCCACCGACAAGGTCGACACCGAGATTCCGTCGCCAGTGGCGGGCACCCTGCTGACGATCACCGCCGGGGAGGACGCCACCGTCGAGGTCGGCGGCGAGCTGGCCAGGATCGGTTCGGCCTCCGCGGCTGCCCCGGCCCCGGCACCCGCGGCGCCGGCCCCGGCACCCGCGGCGCCGGCTCCGGCACCCGCGCCGACACCGCCTCCCGCCCCGCAGCCGACTCCGGCACCCCCGGCACCCGCCGCACCTGCACCGGCCCCGGCAGCCCCTGCACCTGCGGCGCCGGCCGAGGCCGCCGCGGATGCCACGCCCTATGTCACCCCGCTGGTGCGCAAGCTCGCCGCCGACAACAGCGTCGACCTGAGCCGCGTGGCCGGCACCGGTGTCGGCGGGCGGATCCGCAAGCAGGACGTGCTGGCCTTCGCCGAACAGCAGAAGGCTCCGGCCGCTCCGGCCGCCAAGCCGGCGGGAGCTCCCACCCCGGCTGCCGCGCCGGCGTCGGCCCTGGCGCACCTGCGCGGCACTACCGCCAAGGCCAACCGGATCCGGCAGCTCACCGCCAAGAAGACCCGCGAGTCGCTGCAGGCCACCGCTCAGCTCACCCAGACCCACGAGGTCGACATGACCAGGATCGTGGCGTTGCGGGCCCGGGCGAAGGCCGACTTCGCCGAGCGCGAGGGCGTCAACCTGACCTACCTGCCGTTCATCGCCCGCGCGGTGATCGACGCACTCAAGGCACACCCGAACGTCAACGCCAGCTACAACGAGGACACCGGTGAGATCACCTACTACGACGCCGAGCACCTGGGCTTCGCGGTCGACACCGACCAGGGGCTGCTGTCCCCGGTGATCCACAACGCCGGCGACCTGTCGCTGGCGGGGCTGGCACGCGCCATCGCCGACATCGCCGCCCGGGCGCGGTCGGGCGGCCTGAAGCCCGACGAATTGTCCGGCGGCACGTTCACGATCACCAACATCGGCAGCCAGGGCGCGCTGTTCGACACGCCGATCCTGGTCCCGCCGCAGGCGGCCATGCTCGGCACCGGCGCCATCGTCAAGAGACCGCGGGTCGTCATCGACGAGGCCGGCAACGAGTCGGTCGGCGTGCGCTCGATCTGCTACCTGCCACTGACCTACGACCACCGCCTCATCGACGGTGCCGACGCCGGAAGGTTCGTGACCACGATCCGCAACCGGCTCGAGGAAGGCGAATTCGAAGCCGAGCTCGGCTTGTAAGGGGGGCTCCGCGTGGCCAGGGTCGCAATCGCCGGCTCATCCGGGCTGATCGGCTCCGCTCTGATCTCGGCGCTGCGTACCGCCGACCACGAGGTGATCCGCATCGTGCGCCGCGCACCGGCGAACTCCGCTGAGCTGCACTGGGATCCCGAGACCGGCGACCTGGACAGCGGATCGTTGCGCGGTGTCGACGCCGTGGTCAATCTGTGTGGCGTCAACCTCGGCCAGCGACGTTGGTCGGGGGCGTTCAAGCAGAGCCTGCGCGACAGCCGCATCACCCCCACCGAGGTGCTGTCCGACGCCGTCGCCGACGCCGGCGTGCCGGTGTTGGTCAACGCCAGCGGGGTCGGTTACTACGGCGACACCCGCGATCGAACGATCGACGAAACCGCCTCGGCGGGCACCGGGTTCCTGGCCCGGCTCGCCCGGGACTGGGAATCGGCAACCGGGTCGGCCCAACGGGCCGGCACCCGGGTGGTGTTGGCCCGCACCGGCATCGTGCTGGCGCCCTCGGGCGGCGCCATGGGCCGCCTGCGGCCGCTGTTCTCCCTCGGACTCGGCGCCCGGCTCGGCAACGGCCGGCAGTACATGTCCTGGATCAGCATGGAGGACGAGGTGCGGGCACTGTTGTTCGCGATCTCGCATGACACGCTGTCCGGGCCCGTGAACATGACCGGCCCGGCGCCGGTGACCAACGCCGAGTTCACCGCCGCGCTGGGACGCGCGGTCCAGCGTCCCACCCCGATGCTGCTGCCCGGTTTCGTGGTGCGCGCCGGGCTCGGCGAGTTCGCCGACAGCCTGCTCACCGGACAGCGAGCCATCCCCGCCGCGCTGGAACATGCCGGTTTCCAATTCCGGCACAACACCATCGGCGAAGCCCTCGGCTACGCCACCCGCCGCCCAACCCCGCTGTAGCTCCGCGCATCCCGACCTTCCGGCCAACCCGCACCGAGCGTGACGGCGGCTTCGCGCGCGGCGGCCGTTGGAGCGGGTGCTTGCGGTCCGAGTAGCCTGCGATCATGACGTCCATCCGGTCCAGCTCCGCACCGATCGACGTTCGACAGCTGGACACCGTCGACTACGGCACAGCCTGGCAACTGCAGCGTGACCTGGCCGAGGCCAGGGCGACCGGCGGCCCGGACACCCTGCTGCTGCTCGAGCACCCCCCGGTCTACACCGCCGGACGGCGCACCGAGCCACAGGAACGCCCGCTCGACGGCACCCCCGTGGTCGACACCGACCGTGGCGGCAAGATCACCTGGCACGGCCCCGGGCAGCTGGTGGGTTATCCGGTGATCGGGCTCACCGAGCCCCTGGATGTGGTCAACTACGTACGGCGCCTGGAAGAGTCACTTATCGAGGTGTGTAACACCCTGGGCCTCAACACCATTCGGGTAGACGGCAGGTCTGGGGTGTGGCTGCCCGCCGGCGATGGCCGCCCCGCGCGCAAGATCGCCGCGATCGGTGTGCGGGTGGCCCGCGCGACCACCCTGCACGGATTCGCGCTCAACTGTGATTGTGACCTCAATGCGTTCAACTCGATCGTGCCGTGCGGGATCAGCGACGCCGGCGTGACGTCACTGTCAGCGGAGTTAGGCCGCCTGACCAGCGTGGATGATGTTCGAGCAGCGGTGGCCGACTCGGTCGTCGCCGCCCTCGACGGACTGCTGCCGGTGCGCGACCATTCCGGGCCCCGCGTAACATCGACCCAGTGAGCGCCGCCCCGGAAGGTCGCAGGTTAAGCCGTGCCGAAGCACGTAACGCCGAGACACCCATCGAGCGCAAACCGTCGTGGATCAAGACCCGCGCCCGCATGGGGCCGAACTACACCGAGCTGAAGGTCTTGGTGAAGCAGGAGAAACTCCACACGGTGTGCGAGGAGGCCGGCTGCCCCAACATCTACGAGTGTTGGGAGGACCGCGAGGCCACCTTCCTGATCGGGGGCGAGGTCTGCACCCGGAATTGCTCGTTCTGCCTGATCAAGTCCGGTAAACCAACTGAGCTCGACCGCGATGAGCCGCGCCGGGTCGCCGAGAGCGTGCAGACGATGGGGCTGCGGTATTCGACGGTCACCGGCGTCGCCCGCGACGATCTGGCCGATCAGGGTTCCTGGCTCTACGCCGAGACGGTGCGTGCCATCAAGGCACTCAACCCGGAGACGGGCGTCGAACTTCTCATTCCCGACTTCGGCGGCCGGCCCGACCTGCTTGGTGAGGTTTTCGAAACTCGCCCCGAGGTGCTGGCCCACAACGTCGAGACCGTGCCGCGTATTTTCCGGCTGATCCGGCCCGGGTTCAGCTACGAGCGCAGCCTGAGCGTGCTGACGCAGGCCCGCGACGCCGGCCTGGTTGCCAAGAGCAACCTCATCCTGGGCATGGGCGAGACCGCCGAGGAGATTCGCACCGCGCTGAAGGACCTCTACGACGCCGGGGCCGAACTGGTCACCATCACCCAGTATCTGCGGCCCACCGAGCGGCACCATCCGATCGATCGCTGGGTCAAGCCGGAGGAGTTCGTCGAGCACGCCCGCTACGCCGAGGAGCTCGGGTTCGCAGGCGTGATGTCCGGCCCGCTGGTGCGCTCGTCGTATCGCGCCGGCCGGCTCTACCAACAGGCGCTGGAGAACCGGGCCCGTCGCCAGGAGCAGGCCGCCCCGGCCCACGGCTGATCCGGGACTCGGCTGCGTATCCTTGGTAGCTATGCCCAGACCGCGCACCACCACCGAGAACAAGGCTGCCCGGGCGGCGGCGAAAGCCACCCGCAAGGCCGCCAGCAAGGAGCGCCGCACTCAGCTGTGGCAGGCGTTCCAGATCCAGCGCAAAGAGGACAAGCGGCTGCTGCCGTACATGATCGGCGCGTTCGTGCTGGTCGTAGGTGTGACGACCGGGCTGGCGCTCAACGGCGGGATCGTCGCCAAGGTGACGACCATCCCGCTCGGCCTGGTGTTGGGCGCGCTGGTGGCGTTCGTGATCTTCGGTCGCCGGGCTCAGCGGTCGGTCTACCGCAAGGCCGAGGGGCAGGCCGGCGCCGCGGCGTGGGCGCTGGACAACATGCGGGGCAAGTGGCGGGTCACCCAGGCGGTGGCCGCCACCGGCCAGCTGGACGCCGTCCATCGGGTGATCGGCCGTCCCGGCGTCATCTTCGTGGCCGAAGGCGCCGCGTCCCGACTCAAGCCGCTGCTCGCCCAGGAGAAGAAGCGCACAGCCCGGCTGATCGGCGACGTCCCGATCTACGACGTGGTGGTGGGCAACGGCGACGACGAGGTTCCGCTGGCGAAGCTGGAACGGTTCCTGACCAAGCTGCCGGCCAACATCACCACCAAGCAGATGGATTCTCTCGAGTCCCGACTTGCCGCACTGGGCACCCGTACCGGCACCGCCGCGATGCCCAAGGGCCCGATGCCGGCCGGCGCCAAGATGCGCGGCGTGCAGCGCGCCGCACGCCGCCGCTAGGCCATCGCTGGTTCAACGGCCCGGACAGCGGCCTCAGCGGCTGCGCACCACCGCGGTCGCCGTCGCCCGGTCCTGCAGACCCCGACCGTCAACGTCGGTGAACAGCGCCGGGACCACCAGCGCGATCAACAGCCCGCGCACCACGGCACGGACGACGCCCACTCCGTCCCCGCTGCCGTCCACTGGGATCACCCGCAGCCCGCAGGCGAATTGCCCAGGAGTGAAGCCGAACAGCCGCACCGCGGCCGCTCCGAGCACCACCCAGACCCCCAGCACCACGGTCGCCAGTAGCTCAGGCGTCACCACGCCCGCCTTCGCCCCCAGGCCGGCCAGCCCATAGGCCACCAACCAGTCGACCAGCAGGGCCAGCACCCGGCGCCACATCGGGGCCAGCGAGCCCGGCCCGGAGGCCGGCAGGCCCAGGCTCTCCCCCGGGGCTGCGTCGTCAGGGTGCGGTCCGGCCGACTCCGGCCCGGACAGCCACGATGAGAAGGTGCGGCTCATGGCCCCTACGATAAGCGAGCCGGAACCCGACCCGGCTTCGACGGGCCCCGCCGTGGTTGCGTAACGTCAGCAGCGGCGACCCCAGCGTCCGACCGGAGCTACCTGCGGAGGAGAGCGATTCTGTGACCGACAAGACGGCCGACGACATTCTCAAGCTCGTGGCCGATGAGAACGTGGAGTACGTCGATATCCAGTTCTGCGACTTGCCGGGAATGATGCAGCATCTGACGATCCCCGCATCGGCACTCGACGCGACCGTGTTCGAGGACGGGCTGGCCTTCGACGGCTCATCGATCCGCGGCTTCCAGTCCATCCACGAGTCCGACATGATGCTGCTGCCGGATTTCTCCACCGCGCAGATCGATCCGTTCCGGGCCGCCAAGACGCTGAACCTGAACTTCTTCGTGCACGACCCGTTCACCCGCGAGCCCTACTCGCGCGACCCGCGCAACATCGCCCGCAAAGCCGAGAGCTACCTGGCCAGCACCGGGATCGCCGACACCGCCTACTTCGGCGCCGAAGCCGAGTTCTACATCTTCGACTCGGTGAGCTTCGACTCGCAGATGAACGGCACGTTCTACGAGGTCGACTCGGACTCGGGCTGGTGGAACACCGGCTCACCGACCGAAGCCGGCGGTAACCCCAACCGCGGCTACAAGACCCGCCCCAAGGGCGGTTACTTCCCGGTGGCACCCAACGACCAGTACGTCGATCTGCGCGACACCATGACAACCAACCTGGCCAACGCCGGCCTGACCCTGGAGCGCGGCCACCACGAGTGCGGCTCGGGTGGGCAGGCCGAGATCAACTACCGGTTCAACACACTGCTGCACGCTGCCGACGACCTGATGCTGTTCAAATACATCATCAAGAACACCGCCTGGGCCCACGGCAAGACCGTCACCTTCATGCCCAAACCACTGTTCGGCGACAACGGCTCGGGCATGCACGTGCACCTGTCGCTGTGGAAGAACGGCGACCCGCTGTTCTACGACGAGGCCGGCTACGCCGGACTCTCGGACATCGCCCGGTACTGCATCGGCGGAATCCTGCACCACGCCCCCTCACTGCTGGCGTTCACCAACCCGACCGTCAACTCCTACAAGCGCCTCGTCCCGCATTATGAGGCGCCGATCAATCTGGTGTACAGCCAGCGCAACCGCTCGGCGTGCGTGCGTATCCCGATCACCGGCACCAACCCCAAGGCCAAGCGCCTGGAGTTCCGCTCCCCGGACTCCTCCAGCAACCCGTACCTGGCGTTCTCGGCCATGCTGATGGCCTGCATCGACGGCATCAAGCACAAGATCGAGCCGGCCGCCCCGGTCGACAAGGACCTCTACGAGCTGCCCCCGGACGAGGCCGCCAACATCCCGCAGGCCCCGGGCACGCTGGCCCAGGTGATGGACAATCTGGAAGCCGATCACGAATACCTCACCGAGGGAGGGGTTTTCACCCCGGACCTGATCGAGAACTGGATCCGCTACAAGCGCGACCACGAGATCACGCCGATCAACCTGCGCCCGCACCCGTACGAGTTCGCGCTGTACTACGACTGCTGAGGCGGGACGGGCGGCGGCGTGGGCATTCACCACCCGAGCCGGTATATCGTATTACGATTTAACGATGGTGATCACGCCACCCTCACGCCGACTGCGCATCTCAGCGATATTGGTCGCTGCGACACTGACCTATGCTCCCGGCGCGCACGCCGATCCGGAACCGCCCCTGGGTGCCGCCGTCCCTACCGCTGAGCAGGTGACGGCCATCCTGAACCAGCTCACCGATCCGAACGTCCCCGACGCCGACAAGGCGAAGCTCGTCGAGGGCGGGCTCTCACCGGAAGAGATGAACCAGAGCGATCAGGGACTGGCCAAGCTGGACCGGCATCATGCCCTGCCGTTCACCTTCACCGTCACCGACATCCAGCCGGCGATCAACGACATGGCCGGCGTCACCGCTGCCCTCACCGGACCGCGGGAGCCGTTGCCGGTAACCCAGCCGCTGGTACTGGCCGACCACAACGGCACCTGGCAGCTCACCCACGACTCGTATGAGCCGACATTCGCCAACATGGTCCGGCACGTCATACACCGAGTCGGGCCCCATTCCAGCCCCGGCGGGAATGTAGCCGTCTTCGGCTGGTGACCGGGGCGTCAGCCACCGATCCGATCGTGCAGCAACGCAAGCCCCGGGCCGTCAAGTTCATCGGTGACGCCGTGGCGCCCGGCGAGGGCCATCAACAGGGCCTCCCCCCGTCCGTAGACTTCACGGCCACGACCGACAGTCCAGGCCAGGTCGGTGGCGATTAACCGAAGCCCACGAATCCGCGAGCGCACATGCAGCGGCGGGGCAAAGCGGGCGAAATTCAGCGCGGGCACCAGCCGGACATCAGGAATGTCGCGAGGCATTCTCAATGGCCGGCGGATGTCTTGTTGATGAATCATGGTGTCCAGTAAGGCAATCCGGCTACCGAACGCTGCGGTGAGCCCACGCGGGCAGATACTGCGGTCACACAGATCGAGCAGCTGCTGCGGGTCTTGGGCTGCGCACTCCGCGAGCCCGATCGCGTTGGCGCCGCTGAATCGCAGCCGGCCACGAACGAACCGGCGCATAACACCGACCGGGCCAAGCTCTTCGTAGCTGAGCATGTGGGCGACGACGTCACGAACGGTCCAGCCGGCGCACAGCGACGGCGCCTGCCATTGCTGGAGGGTGAGTGATTTCAGCAGTGCCGCGAAGTCCGCTCGTTCGGCCTCGGCGAGTGCGCTCACGTCGAACTTCATTACCGCCAATCGTACGGTCAGAACGAGAAGTTGAAGAGGTCCGACGCATTCACCGCGTCGTCGAAGATGCTGCCAATCCACACGACGGGCATGGACGCCAATGCGGCCGGGATCACCTGGAAGAAGTCGACCCCGAGTATCTGGAATTGAGCCGAAAGCGTATCCGCTAGCGAGCCGTCTGCGATGGCAGTGTCGAACGCCTGTGTGGCAGTGAGCATGGACTCGCCGGCATTCGCCCACTGCTGGTTGAGCGGAGCAAGGAACAGCTGGTCGATCAAGTCCGACAGGGAGCCGGAGTTCGCGAGGATGCTGGATTCGGCCGGCACGAGGTTGCCATCCAATATCTCCACAGCCCTGTCCAGGATGCTCGATTGACGATGGAAGCCCTCAACCGCGGACAGCAACTCGCCGGACAGATCCGAGGTGTCTATCCCGGTGAAGATGTCCTTGGCGTCCAGGAAATTCGTGCTGGCGATGAACAGGAGCTCGGTCGAATCGGCGCTGCTGCCGGCGGTCGCGATACCGGCGAACTGATCGGCGGCGTCGGCGTGGGCACCACCCAGCCCAAGCGTCAGCGCTACCGCCACAGTCCCGCCGACCAGGCTGGCTCCAACACCAAAACGAGACACTTGACCAGACATCAGCACACTTCCTCCACGTTGAGGCAGCACCGCCGCTTGGCGATTCATCATGAACTTATTCGGAGGATGACGGTAGCAAACGGTTAGGCGCTGCCGTTGTGGAACGAACCCGCCTGCTCAGCCTCGGCCGGAGGTTATCCACAGTTGGGGTTTGTTCCACAGTCTGGCCTGTGCCGGGCCGTCGTTCGGGCCTTGTTGTCGGGGGTGGTTTTTAGCGTCGGATGTATGGCAATGGCTTTGGGTGCGGCAGCGGCACGGGAGCAGATCTGCGCTGCGCTGACTGCCATTGATACCGCCCACCAGGTGTTGCGGGAGACGTCGTCGGATCTGGTGGGCAATGACTTTCGGGTCGAGGTCGCCGAACGGTTGGAGTTCCAGGACCGGATCAATCGTGGGTGACCTCTACTTCGCCTGCGGCCCCCACCACACCGACACCACCGACGGCCACCAACAGACCACCATCACCACAACCGGACGCCTCGGCTGGACCGACGGCACCACACCACCCCACATCAACCACGCCCACCACCCCGAAGAACTCCTCCACGGCAACCCCGACCCACCCCAGACCGACGTCGCCTAGCTGTGCCGCGGGCTCATTGAGCCCCGTCGCGCGCCCAGGCCGGCAAGATGAACACCCCCTCGGCCTCCACCGTGACGCCGGAAGCATCCGAGATATGGCCGCGGGCATATGTTTTGATGCCCTCCCGGCGATACACCGAGGCTTCGGCCCGCAGCGGCCCCAGCGGTGTCCCCCGCAGATACTTCACCGTGATGGTGCCGGTGTAGAGCGGCTTGGTCAGGCCCTCGCTGGCCGCCTCGCCCAGCAGGTGGTCAAGCACCAGGGCGCTCACCCCGCCGTGCACCAAGTTCGGCGGGCCCTCGTAGGCCGCGCCCAGGTCGAAGTCCGTCCAGCAGTGGCCGGGCTCGCCGTGCCGGATCACCAACGGCGGAGCGATCGGATTGCGCAGACCCACCACCGCATTGCCCCACGCCAGTGGCCGCCCGTCGACGACGTAGCGAAATCCGGGCGATTCGCTGAGGATTCCACCGCGCAGCCGCTCGGTCACCTGGCGCACCTGCGCGGTCGCCTCCCGGATCGTGGTGTCGTCGGCCTCGGTCCGGATGGTGGCGTCGATCAGCTCACGCACCGCCTGCGCCAGGGGGCCGTACCGCTCCGAGAGCTGCTCACTCTCATCGGCGCTGATCGTCGGCACGTTGGAGCGCGCCTCGAAATTCACCACAGATGTCTCCTCAATCTCCGAATACCTTGCGCACCACGAACTTCGCGCGGCGCGTCACCCGCAGGTAGTTATCCAGGAACTCGCCGCCGTCACCACCGGCCCAACCGGCGGCCACCGCAACCGCGTTGAGCGCACGCCCCGGCCCGGGCAGCTGGTCGGTGGGTTTACCGCGGACCAGCACCAGCGCGTTGCGGGCCCGGGTCGCGGTCAACCAGGCCTGCCGGAGCCGATCCACATCGTCGGAGTCGAGCAGGTCGGCGACGGCGATGGCGTCCAGGGTTTCCAGCGTCGAGGTGTTGTGCAGCGCCGGAACGCGGTGCGCGTGGCGCAGTTGCAGCAACTGCACGGTCCACTCGACATCGGCCAACCCGCCCCGGCCCAGTTTGGTGTGGGTGTTCGGGTCGGCGCCCCGCGGCAGCCGCTCGGCGTCGACGCGAGCCTTGACCCGGCGGATCTCGCGCACCGCGTCACCGGACACCCCGCCGGCCGGGTAACGCGTGTCGTCGACCATCAGCAGGAATCTGCGGCCCAGCTCCGCATCGCCGGCGACCCAATCCGCCCGCAGCAGGGCCTGGATCTCCCAGGGTTGCGCCCACTGCGCGTAATAGGCGGCGTAGGAGGCCAGGGTGCGCACCGGTGGGCCGTTGCGTCCCTCCGGGCGCAGATTGATGTCGACCTGCAGCGGGGGGTCGACGCTGGCGGTGGCCAGCAGCGCCCGCACCTGCTCGGCGATCGAGGTCGCCCAGCGCACCGCATCGGTGTCGCTGACTCCCTCGACTGCCTCGCAGACGAACATCACGTCGGCGTCCGAGCCGTACCCGAGCTCCCGGCCCCCCAGCCGGCCCATCGCGATCACCGCGATCCTGGCCGGGGCCTCCCGGTCAGCGGACACGTTGACCCGGATGATCGCGTCCAGGGAGGCCTGCAACACCGCCACCCACACCGCGGTCAGCGCCCGGCAGACATCGGTCACCGGCAGCATGCCGAGCAGGTCCGCCGAAGCGATGCGGGCCAGCTCGTAGCGGCGCAGGCTGCGGGCGGCGGCGATCGCGCGTACCGGGTCGGCGTAACGGCCCGCGGAGGCGATCAGCGCCCGCGCCACCGCGTCCGGGTTGGTGTCGAGCAGCTTCGGTCCGGTCGGACCGTCGCCGTAGGTCTGGATGACGTCCGGCGCCCGTAGCAACAGCTCCGGAATGTAGGCCGAGGTGCCCAACACCCGCATCAGTCGTTTGGCGACGGCACTGCTGTCGCGCAGGGTGCTCAGATACCAGCGCTGCGCGGCCAGCGCCTCGCTGAGCCGCCGGTAGGCCAGCAGCCCGGCGTCGGGGTTGGGGGTGTCCGACAACCAGTACAGCAGCTTGGGCAGCAGCACCGTCTGCACGCGTCCGCGCCGGCCGCTCAGATTGGTCAGCGCAGCCAGATGCGTCAGCGCGTTCTCCGGCGCCTCGTAACCCAGGGCGGCCAGCTGCCGTTCGGCGGCACCCGGGGTCAGTCCGCCGGCAAGCTCCAGGGCCGCCGGTCCGACCGATTCCAGCAGTGGCTGATAGAACAGCTTGGCGTGCAGCCGCGACACCCGCAGGTTCTGCGCCTTGAGCTCCTCGCGCAGGACCCCCAGCGCGTCGTGGCGGGCATCCGGGCGGATGTGGGCGGCGCGGGCCAGCCAACGCAGGGCCTCGTCGTCGTCGGGCGGCGGCAACATGTGGGTGCGCTTGAGTCGCTGCAGCTGCAGCCGGTGTTCCAGCAGCCGCAGGAACTCATACGACGCGGTCAGCGTGGCGCAGTCCTCCCGGCCGATGTAGCCGCCGGCGCCCAGGGCCGCCAACGCGTCGACGGTGGACGCCACCCGCAGGGACTCGTCGGCGCGGCCGTGCACCAACTGCAGCAGCTGCACCGCGAACTCCACGTCGCGCAAGCCGCCGGTGCCCAGCTTGATCTCACGGTCCCGGATGTCGGCCGGCACCAGCTGCGCCACCCGGCGGCGCATCGCCTGCACGTCGACGACGAAATCCTCACGCTCGCAAGCTGTCCACACCATCGGCAGCATCGCGTCGACGTAGGCGCGGCCCAGTTCGGCATCACCGGCCGCAGGGCGCGCCTTGAGCAGCGCCTGGAACTCCCAGGTCTTGGCCCACCGCTGGTAGTAGGCGGTGTGGGAGTCCAGGGTCCGCACCAGCGCGCCGTTGCGGCCCTCGGGTCGCAACCCGGCGTCCACTTCGAAGAAGGCTTCCCCGGCCACCGCCATCAGCTCGCCGGCCACCCGGGTGCTCACCGCGCCGGCGTCGTCGGCGACGAAGATGACGTCGACGTCACTGACGTAATTCAGTTCCCGCGCACCGCATTTGCCCATCGCGATCACGGCCAGCCGAGGTGGGGATTCGGCGCCGCACACCAGATTCTCGGCTACCTGCAGTGCGGCCGCCAGCGCGGCGTCGGCCAGGTCGGCCAGGTGTTCCCCGACCGCCACGAAGGGCAGCCCCGGCAGGCTCTCGACCACGTTCGGCGACAGGTCGATCGCCGCCAGCACCAGCAGTCGCTCGCGGTACAGCGCCCGCAGCCGTTCGACGTAGGCGCCGTCGATGGTCTCGGCGACGCAGTCGGAGAACATGGTGCGCAGCTCATCCGCCGACGGCAGGGTCAGAGCCCAATCTTCGGCGTCCTCCGGACCATGCGGGCTGGCCAGCAGCTTCCAGGACTGCGGGTGGGCGATCAGGTGATCCCCCAGCGCCAGTGAGGATCCCAGCACCCCGAACAGCCGTCCCCGCAGCCCGCGGTCGGCCATCAGTGCCGCACTCAGTTCTTCCCAGTCCGTGCCCAGCGCTTCGGCCAGCCGGACCAGGGTGCGCAGTGCGGCATCGGCGTCGGGGGCACGGGACAGCGCCCAGAGCACGTCGACGTGGGGCTGGGTGTAGGAGCTGTACCAGCCCAGCTGGGTCAGGTCCGCCGCCGCGTACCGGTCGACCAAACCGAGCCGCCCGACGCTGGGCAGCTTTCGGCGCTGCGCTCCGGGGTAGGCCACGACCGTCCGGGGTTAGAGCGCCAGGTAGTTCTGCAGCTCGTAGGGGGTCACGTGACTGCGGTAGTTCGCCCATTCCTGGCGCTTGTTACGCAGGAAGAAGTCGAAAACCTGCTCCCCCAACGCTTCTGCGACCAGTTCGGAGTTCTCCATCTCGCTCAGCGCGCGCTCCAGGGTGCCGGGCAGCTCGCGATAGCCCATGGCCCGGCGCTCCTCGGGTGTCAGCGCCCAGACGTTGTCTTCGGCCTGCGGGCCGAGTTCGTAGCCCTTCTCCACCCCGCGCAGGCCGGCGGCCAACAGCACCGCGAACGTCAGGTACGGGTTGCACGCCGAGTCCGGGCTGCGCACCTCGACCCGACGCGACGATGTCTTGTGCGGGCTGTACATCGGCACCCGAACCAGCGCCGAGCGGTTGGACGCGCCCCAGGATGCCGCGGTCGGCGCCTCGCCGCCGTGAATCAGGCGCTTGTAGGAGTTGACCCACTGGTTGGTGACGGCACTGATCTCGTTGGCGTGCTCGAGGATCCCGGCGATGAACGACTTGGCGGTGGCCGACAGCTGCAGCGGGTCGTCGGGGCTGTGGAAGGCGTTGACCTCGCCCTCGAACAGGCTCATGTGGGTGTGCATGGCCGAGCCGGCGTGCTCCCGGAACGGCTTGGGCATGAACGACGCCCGCACGCCCTCCTTGAGGGCGATCTCCTTGATCAGGTAGCGGAAGGTCATCACGTTGTCGGCCATCGACAGTGCGTCGGCATAACGCAGGTCGATCTCCTGCTGGCCGGGGGCGTTCTCGTGGTGGCTGTACTCCACCGAAATGCCCATCGATTCCAGTGCGTCGATCGCGTGCCGGCGGAAGTTGGCCGCCGAGCCGTGGATCGACTGGTCGAAGTAGCCGGCGTCGTCGGCCGGGACGGGAGTGGAACCGTCGTACGGGCCCGGCTCGAGCAGGAAGAACTCGATCTCGGGGTGTACGTAGCAGGAGAAGCCCAGCTCGCCGGCCTTGGCCAGCTGCCGGCGCAGCACGTGCCGCGACGACGCCCACGCCGGGGATCCGTCCGGCATGGTGATGTCGCAGAACATCCGCGCCGAGTACTGCCGGCCGGCGTCGGACACCCACGGCAGCAGCTGGAATGTCGACGGGTCGGGGTGGGCGACCATGTCGGATTCGAAGACCCGGGCGAAGCCCTCGATCGCCGAACCGTCGAAGCCCACACCCTCCTCGAAGGCGCCCTCTAGCTCAGCCGGGGCGATGGCTACCGACTTCAGGTAACCCAGAACATCGGTGAACCAGAGCCGGACGAAGCGGATGTCGCGTTCCTCCAGCGTGCGGAGTACAAACTCCTTCTGACGGTCCATACCGCGAAGCGTAGCAGCGCTCAGCACTTCGCATCGGCTGGCGGCAACGTGCCTTCGACCAGGTATCGCGTGGCGAAGCCGTCGACGCATTCGTTGCCCTGGAACACCACCGTGTGTTGGGTTCCGTTGAACGTCAAGAGGCTGCCGTGCAGCTGCTTGGCCAGGTCCACGCCGGCCTGATACGGGGTGGCCGGATCGCGGGTGGTTGACACCACCATCGTCGGCGCCAGGTCGGGTACCGAGATGGCGTGCGGCTTGGTGGTCGGGGGTACCGGCCAGAACGCACAGGTGCTCAGCGGCGCGTCACCGGTGAACTTCCCGTAACTCATGAACGGCGCCACTTCGCGCGACCGCCGGTCCTCGTCGATCACCTTGTCGCGGTCGGTGACCGGCGGCTGGTCGACGCAGTTGACCGCGACCCGGGCGTCGGTGGCGTTGGTGTAGTGGCCGCTGGCGTCGCGGCGCATGTACAGATCCGCCAAGCCGAGCATGATGTCGCCGCGACCATCGACCAGGTCCGACAGGCCGTCGTTGAGGTGGGTCCAGAACGTCGGCGAGTACAGCGCCATGATGGTCCCGACGATCGCGTCGCTGTAGCTCAGCCCACGCGGATCCTTGGTCTTGGCGGGCTTGTCCACCAGCGGGTCGACCAGGCTGTGGTAGACGTCGACGGCCTTGGCCGCGTCGGTGCCCAGCGGGCAGTCCTCATCCTTGGCGCAGTCCGCGGCGAAGTCGTCGAACGCACCCTGGAAGGCCTGCGCCTGGCGCAGATCCTCCTCAATCGGATCGGCGTTGGGGTCCACCGCGCCGTCCAGGATCATCGCCCGGACATTCTGCGGAAAGGCCTCGGCGTACGCCGCGCCGATCCGGGTGCCGTAGGAGTAGCCCAGGTAGGTCAGCTTGTCGTCGCCGAGTCCGGCCCGGATCGCGTCGAGGTCACGGGCGACGTTGACGGTGCCGATGTTGGCCAGAAATTCCTTGCCGGACTTCTCCAGGCAGCGCGCCACGTAGTCCTTGGTCTCGTTCTCGATGCGTTCGACGCCCTCAGGGCTGTAGTCGACCTGGTTCAGTGCCCGCAGCCGGTCGTTCTCCTTGTCGTCGTTGCACCAGACCGCCGGCCGCGACGACGCCACGCCGCGCGGGTCGAAGCCGACCAGGTCGAAGTGCTGCCGGATCTGCCGCGGCAGCGTGGAGACCAGGCCGACTGCGGTTTCGATACCGGACTCCCCCGGCCCGCCCGGGTTGATCACCAGCGAACCGATCTTGTCCTTGGTGGCCGGGAACCGGATCATGGCCAGCCGGGCGACGGCGCCCTGCAGGTTGGAGTAGTCGACCGGGACCGCGATGAAGCCGCACTGGGCGTCGGAGGGCACCTTGATGTTGGTGTCGGCGGTGAACCGGCACTTGTCCCACTGGACCGGCTGGCCGACTCGGGGCGCGGCGAGCACCGCGTGCCCGGGGGTCATCCGGGTGCAACTGCCGACCGTGAGCGCCACCATCGCGATCGCGAGGCAGCTCAGGGTCGTGCGCACAATCCTGTCGCGACGGGTAGGCCGGCTCATGACACCACATGCTGCCATGCACGTACGCCGGCACTCGGACAGCGGGGCCTCAGCGCGTGGCGGCAAGCAGTTCCTTCATCCCGAGGTCGAAGTCATCGGCGAGTTCCCACAGGTCCGGCAGCAGTTCGGGGCAGCTGATCAGACCGACGTTGAGCCGGCCGTTCAGCGACATCACGGTCACGTTCAGCCCGGAGCCGTGGAACACCGGCCCCAGCGGGTACATCGCGGTGATCTCGCAGCCCAGGTAGTACAGCGGCACCTGCGGGCCGGGGACGTTGGAGATCACCAGGTTGTGTACCGGCCGGGCCGAGGTCAGCCGGGTCCGGGCGTAGAGGCGCATGGCGGCGCCGAACACCGCCGGCGCGGCGAACTGCGACCAGTCCTGCAGCAGGGTCGCACCGATGGCCGAGCTGTGTTCCTTGGCGACCGAGTTGGCCTCCGCGATGGCCTTGAGCCGCTCCACCGGGTCAGCGATCTGGGTTTCCAGCCGGGAGAACATCCCGGACACCTGATTGCGGCCCGGCCGGTCGGATTTGCCGTGCACCGACACCGGCACCATCGCCACCAGCGACGACTCCGGCAGCTCGCCGCGGTCAGCCAGGAAGTGCCGCAGCCCGCCCGAAACCAGGGCCATCACCACGTCATTGACCTTGACGGAGAAATGGTCCTTGACCGTCTTGATGTCCTCGAGGTCCAGCTGGGCGTAGGCGATGTTTCGGCGGCCGCTGACGCTGGCGTTGAACGCGGTCTGCGGCGCGGCGAACGGCGCGGCCATCGTCTCGCCGGTACGCACCCGCTGCACAGTCTTGGCCACCGATGACAGGGTGCGCGGCAGCACGTTGACCAGGTGTAACGGCCGGCTGGCGAACCGCACCAGCCCACCGGCGACGATCGCCAGTTCGCTGGCGTCGCCGACGCCGGAGACCGGCTCGGGTCGCGGGGCGTCGACCTCGGTGCTGCACATCTGCGACATCATGTTGGCGCCGGTGACCCCGTCGACGCCGGCGTGGTGCATCTTGGTCAGCACCGCGATGCGGCCGCCCTGCTGGGAGTCGGTTCCGTCGAGCCCCTCGATCACCCACGTCTCCCACAGCGGCCGGTGGCGGTCCAGCGGCTGCGCGACGATGTGCCCGACGATCGCGGACAGTTCGGCCCGCCCGCCGGGCGCCGGCAGCGCGATGCGATGCACGTGGCGCTTGATGTCGAAGCCGCGGTCCTCCACCCAGACCGGGTGGTCGAGGTTGAGCGGGCTGTCGGCGAGCTTCTCCCTGAACTGCGGCATCGCGGTGATGCGCAGAGCCAGCTCGTCGCGGAGCCGCTCGAAGGTGTAGCCACCCGGCATCGAAGCGGTGTCCACTTCCAGGATGGAGCACACATGCAACGGCTGGTCGGAGGTTTCCAGGTACAGGAAACTGGCATCAAGTCCACTCAGGCGTTGCATGGCGCTGATGCTATGCCGCTGCGGCAGCAGCGACGTTCGAATCTCGCAATGGGTCCGATGTGAGGAAATCCACTCCGCCTGTCGGTTCAGCTGCGCAGCCACGGGTGGCACACTGGCTGATGTCAGACGACCCGGGGACCCGGCATGGGCTTCGAGGATCGACCCGACCAATTCAAGGGACACCGATGTCTGAGCACGTTTATGGATCTTCGCCCGAGCCTGTTCGCATTGCACCGCAGACCCGCGTCCATCATCTGCAGCAGATGAAGGCCGAGGGCCGCAAATGGGGCATGTTGACGGCCTACGACTACTCCACCGCACGCATCTTCGACGACGCCGGCATCCCGGTGCTGTTGGTCGGCGACTCGGCCGCCAACGTCGTCTACGGCTACGACAGCACCGTGCCGATCTCCATCGACGAGCTGATTCCGCTGGTCCGCGCGGTGGTGCGCGGCGCCCCGCACGCGCTGGTGGTCGCCGACCTGCCGTTCGGCTCCTACGAGGGCGGCCCGGCGGCGGCGCTGGCGACGGCCACCCGGTTCATGAAGGAAGGCGGCGCGCACGCGGTCAAGCTGGAGGGCGGCGAGCGGGTTGCCGACCAGATCGCGACGCTGTCCGCGGCCGGCATCCCGGTGATGGCGCACATCGGTTTCACCCCGCAGAGCGTCAACACCCTGGGCGGTTTCCGGGTGCAGGGCCGCGGTGACGCCGCCGAGCAGACCGTTCACGACGCGATCGCGGTGGCCGAGGCAGGTGCGTTCTCGGTGGTGATGGAGATGGTGCCCGCCGAGCTGGCCACCCAGATCACCGGCAAGCTGACCATTCCGACCATCGGGATCGGGGCCGGCCCCAACTGCGACGCCCAGGTTCTGGTGTGGCAGGACATGTCCGGGATGACCAGCGGCAAAACGGCCCGATTCGTCAAGCGCTTCGGGGACGTGGGCGGTGAATTGCACCGCGCTGCAACGCAGTACGCCAGTGAGGTGGCGGCGGGCACCTTCCCGGCCGAAGAGCACTGCTTCTAGAACAGCTGCTTTTAGAACGACTCCCTTTAGAACGACTGCCTTTAGAACGACTGCTTTTAAAACGCAGTGTCGGGACGGTCCGGATGTGACAGGCTGGACGCCGTGTCTGCAACCGACCCGAGCACGTCTCGGTTTCGCGAGGTGGAACGCAAGTTCGACGTTGACGCGTCGGCCATCTCGCCGTCCTTCGACGGTATCGCCGGGGTGGCCCGAGTTGAGCAGTTGCCGGCACAGGCTCTTGCGGCCGTGTACTTCGACACGCCCGGCCACGACCTGGCGGCCCGGCGGATCACGTTGCGCCGGCGCACCGGCGGTCCCGACGCCGGCTGGCACCTGAAACTTCCTGCCGGGCCGGAGACCCGCACCGAGGTGCGCGCACCCCTGGGCCCGGAGGTTCCGGACGAGCTGCTCGACGTGGTGACGGCGATCGTCAGGGATCGGCCGCTGGCACCGGTCGCACAGATCGGTACCGCCCGCAGCGTGGTGGTGCTGCGCGACGATCGGGGTGAGGTGCTGGCCGAGTTCTGCGACGACCAGGTCATCGCGTCGGCCGAAGGCGCCGAGCACGAACAAACCGAACAGCACTGGCGGGAGTGGGAACTGGAACTGGGCAGCGGGGACCTCGAGCTGCTGGACCGGCTGAGCAATCGGCTGCTCGATACCGGTGCCAGGCCGGCCGGCTACGGCTCCAAACTGGCCAGGGTGCTCGGCGGGCCAACGGTGCCCGCGCACCCGACCGATCGCCTGCATCGGGCGCTGGCCGAGCAGATCGAGCAACTGCTGGTCTGGGATCGTGCGGTGCGCGCCGACGCCGACGACGCGGTTCATCAGATGCGGGTGACGATCCGACGGATTCGCAGCCTGTTGCACGGCGAGGAGGCGGCCCACGCCCCGCTGCTCGGCGAACTGCAGGAGTTGGGTGCGGTGCTGGGTGTCGCCCGCGACGCCGAGGTCCTGGCCCAGCGCTATCAGCAGGCGCTCGACGAGCTGACACCAGAGCTGGTCCGCGGACCGGTCGCCGAACGGCTGGTCGACGGTTCGCTGCGCCGCTATCAGACGGGGCGACGGCGCAGCCTGACCGCGATGCGCTCCCCGAGGTACTTCCGGCTGCTCGACGGCCTCGACGATCTGGTCAGCGCGCCGGCCGCCGAGCAGTACGCCACCGTCGACATCGCCTACCGGCGGCTGCGCAAGGCGGTCAAGGCCGCCAAGGCGGCCGCCGACCGCGACGCGGCACTGCACCAGATCCGCAAGGCCGCCAAGCGGCTGCGCTACGCCGCCGCAGCAGCGAACAAGACGAAGATCGCCCAGCGGGCGAAGACGATTCAGACCCTGCTCGGCGACCACCAGGACAGCGTGGTCAGCCGGGCGCATCTGGTTCAACAGGCCGATGCAGCGGTGGCCGCCGGCCAGGACACCTTCACCTACGGGCTGCTGTATGCCCGCGAGGCCGACTTGGCCGCGCAGAGTCGGGCGGCGTTGCGGCCCGCGCTGCGCAAACTCGACCGGGCGGTTCAGTAAGGCTCATTGGTCGCGTTTGTCGTTTTTTGAATCTGCCGCGTACCCACTGCCTACCGGGTGGTTGCTGAGTAGTCCCGACCGACGCCGGTTGTCGCACATCCACCCGCCGCGGTGAAGGCCGCCGGTGCACCGGGTTGGCATTCCCCGGCGGGGACGCGTGACCCCGCCCCGGCCGATCGCTGACACAGATGGACCAACGAAATACACTGCGTCAAAGGGCAATCGGCCATCCGCGCTTGCTGGGCGCCTATTGCCCGGCGGGTGTGCCCGCCAGTGCGTCAAGTACCCGATTGATGAACCGGTCGGCGTGACCACGAAGGCTGTCGTTCGTGTGTTGGGTCGTGTCGACCTCGATCGGAGGCCCCGATGCGAAGCGCACCACCACTGCACGCCGGTACGTCCGGTCCCCGAAAGCGTCCGCCGAACCATAGGCGTTGACGCCGACCCCAGCGACCTGACTCAGCGGCCGGATCACCGCAGTCAGATTCTGCTCCTCCGCAGCGTCCGCGATGTAGTCCAGCTGCCCGATCGTGTGCCCGTCGATCCATACAAGACGGCCCTGCTGATCTGGCAGCTTCTCGCGGGCGAAGCCTTCAACCGGCCATCGCCTAACCAGCTCGCCGATCTGCTCAACCACGATCCTGGGCGGCCGCGACCAGTCCGGGAATACGTCCCTGGCTATATGCCGCAGTTGTTCTTCGTTCCCCATGGACGACAAAGTAGCCCCCCATCGGACCACCGTCGCCCGCAGGCGCGGTCGCCCTAGCCGCCGCCAACCGACCGGTCCGGCCCCTTCCGCGCTCGCACTACGGCCCGGTCAGATATCCGGCCGGGGCACCGCCTGCCCCATCTGCTCCACGTAGCGGTCCGTGAGGCCGAGCTGTGCGTCCCGTTCCTGCGCGAACGCCAGACAGGACTGCCACGCTCAATCGGCGACGCCGGCGCATAGATGTTGGGTAGGGAAACCACGGCTGCCTGTTGGGAAGCAGCGAGTTTCGGGGCGGACGAGCTGGCCTGTAAGCCGGATTCTGTTCCGCGCCGCTGGGCGGCGCGGCGGCGACCATCCATCTGGGCACGCCGTTGCCGGGTACCTCGAGCGGCCTACCCGCAGATTCGGGCGAGCAGCCCTCGAACACCTGCGCAACCGCACCGAAGTGCGATCTTCTTGGCCTTGCTTCGGGTGGGGTTTACCAAGCCGTACCGGTCACCCGGCACGCTGGTGCGCTCTTACCGCACCGTTTCACCCTTACCACCTTGCGGTGGCGGTCTGTTTTCTGTGGCACTGTCCCGCGAGTCACCTCGGATTGCCGTTAGCAATCACCCTGCTCTGTGAAGTCCGGACTTTCCTCGACTCGCTCTACGCGAGCCGCGGCCGCCCGGCCAACTCGTCCGCGCTGATCACCGTACCGGCAAGCGTCGGCGCAGGCCAACCGGCATGATGGCGCCGTGGGCACACACTCGACAACTCCGTGGCAGCAGCGGGTGGACGGCGGCGACTGGTCCGCGATCACCGCCGAACTCGACGAGTACGGCGGCGCCCTGCTGCCCCGGCTGTTGACCGTGTCGGAGGCCGCGCGCCTGCGGGGCGTCTACGGCGACGACGACCGCTTCCGCGCCACCGTCAACATGCAGCAGCATCGTTACGGCTCCGGGCAGTACCGCTACTTCTGTGCGCCGGCGCCGGATCCCATCGATGCGCTCAAACGGGCGCTGTATCTGCACCTGCTGCCGATCGCCCGGGACTGGGCGACCCGGCTGCGGCGGGATGCGCCGTGGCCGGATGACTTCGACGACTGGCTGGACCGCTGCCACCACGCCGGGCAGACCAAACCCACCGCGCTGATGCTGCGCTACGGCCCCGGCGATTGGAACGCGCTGCACCGTGACCTCTACGGCGAGTTGGTGTTTCCGCTGCAGGTGGTGATCAACCTCAGCGACCCGGCCACCGACTACACCGGCGGCGAGTTCCTGCTGGTCGAGCAACGGCCTCGCGCCCAATCCCGTGGCACCGCAACGCAGTTGCCGCAGGGCCACGGTTATGTGTTCACCACCCGCGACCGTCCGGTGCGCTCCACCCGGGGCTGGTCGACGGCGCCGGTGCGCCACGGTGTCTCGGTCATCCGTTCCGGTGAGCGCATCACGCTGGGGCTGATCTTTCACGACGCCGCTTGAGAGACACCGCTTGAAAGACGCCGCTTGAAAGACACCGCTTGAGAGACGCCGCTTGACTACCCGGTCCGACGCAGCAGGATCACGTTGTCGGTGAGGATGGCGGCCTGGCCGTCGGGTCCGACGGCGTCGCGGTCGACGGTCTGCGCCCGCAGCCGCTCCCACCGCCGGTCGTCGAGCGCCATTGCGGCCAACACCTCCTCGACCGGGGCGAAGTGATGCTCATGGCCGTGCTCGCCGGCCCACGGCGGGGCGGCGCCGTGGTCGACGATCAGCAGCAGGCCACCCACTGCGACCGCGTCGGCGGCTCGCCGCAGCACCGTCTCGCGGTCCAGCTTCGCCGGGGAGTGCAGGAATTGCGCCGACACCAGATCGAAGCTGCCGGCGGGGAAGCTGGCGGACAGGTCGTGCCGTTCGAAGCGGATGCGTGCGGCCACGTCGCGCTGCTCGGCGGCGGCACGGGCCCGTTCCAACGCGTTGGCCGAGACGTCGACGGCGACCACCTGCCAGCCGTCTTCGGCAAGCCAGATGGCGTCGGCGCCCTCACCGCAGCCCAGGTCCAGCGCCCGGCCCGGGGCCAGATCGGCGGCGATGTCGGCGAGTTGGGCGTTGACCCGTCCGCTCCACACCTTCTCGTGCCCGCCGTAGAACTCCTCCCAGAACTCCTGCGCGTCCTGCGTCGATTCGGTCATCGGGCGGCGCTCCGTTCTACAGGTAGGCGGTCTGGTTCACCAACCGCACCGATGCCGGCCCGTCGCCATAGAACTCGGCGATGCTCAGCGACGCCAGGTCCAGGTGCAGCCGGTACAGGATGGCCGGGCCGGCATCCAGTGCCAGGCGCAGCAGCGTCTTGATCGGCGTCACGTGCGACACCACCAGCACGGTGGTACCGCCGTGATCGGCGATGATCCGGTCACGGGCCGCAAGCACCCGCTGCTGCACCGCATCGAAGCTCTCGCCGCCGGGGGGCTTGGTGGAGGTGTCTTTCAGCCAGCGCCGGTGCAGCTCGGGGTCATGTTCGGCGGCCTCGGCGAAGGTCAGGCCCTCCCACGCCCCGAAGTCGGTCTCGGTCAGATCCTGATCAACGCTCACGTCCAGGCCCAGCTGTTTGGCTGCCGCGCCGGCCGTATCGCGGCAGCGCAGCAGCGGCGAGCTGATGACCGCGGCGATGCCGCCCCGCTCGGCCAGATAACGCGCCGCGGACTCGGCCTGCCGCCGGCCGGTGTCGGTCAGCGGCGGGTTGCCCCGACCGGAGTAGCGGCGCTGCACCGACAGCTCGGTCTGCCCGTGCCGCAGCAGCAACAGCCGGGTGGGTGTGCCCGTCGCCCCGGTCCAGCCGGGTGCCGTTGGCGACACAGGCTTTTCAGTCGTCTCCGACTTCTTCGGCGCGGGCTTCTCGATCCCGGCAGCGGCATCCATCGCCGCGTTGGCCAGCCGATCGGCGTGTGAGTTCTTCTCCCGCGGAATCCAGGTGTAGCGGACGTGGTCGAACTTCGAAGCCAGCTCACGGGCCCGGGTGAACAGCGGGATCAGGTCCGGATGCTTGACCTTCCACCGGCCGGCCATCTGCTCGACCACCAGCTTGGAGTCCATGAACACCGCGACCTCGGCGGCGCCCAACCGGGCCGCCTCGGTCAGCCCCGCCACCAGGCCCCGGTATTCGGCGACGTTGTTGGTGGCCACACCGATCGCCTCTTTGGCCTCGGCCAGCACATCGGCGCGGTCCGCGGACCACACCACCGCCCCGTAACCGGCCGGACCCGGATTCCCGCGCGATCCGCCGTCGGCCTCGACTACGACTTTCATTCCACGACCTTCATCGCCCAAGCACTAACCGAAGTCCTTGACCCGCAGCAGGATCGCACTGCACTCGGGGCAGCGCAGCACCTCCTCGGCCGGCGCGGCCGAGATACGCGACAGCTCGCCGCGGTCGATCTCGATGCGGCAGGCCCCGCACTGGCCGCCCCGAAAGGGTCCGGCGCCGATCCCACCGGAGGCCCGCTGTCGCTCATAGAGCGCCAGCAGTTCGCCGTCGATCGCGCCGGCCAACTCGTTCCGGGTCGCGGAGCGCTGCCCGCGGGTGGTTTCGATCTCCGCAGCCGCAGCGTCCAGAGTCTCCTGCACCCGGGCCAGCTCGGCGGCCAGCTGCTCGACCCCGTTCGACTCGGCGGTTGCCTGAGTCTGCAACTGCTCACGCTGTTCCAGCAGTTCCAACAGCGAGTCCTCCAGGCTGGACTGGCGCCGCTGCAGGGTCTCCAGCTCGTGTTGCAGCTCGACGACCTGCTTGGCGTTGGTCTGCCCCGAATCCAGCAGGGCGCGGTCCCGGTCCTCCCGTTGGCGCACCGCGTCGATCTCGGACTCGAATCGGCCGGCCTGGGCGTCCAGGTCCTCCAACGCCAGCTCGAGGGCGGCCAACCTATCGGCGGCCGCGGTGTGGTCGGCCTGGATGCGCTCGCGGTCCTGCTGCTCGGGCAGATTCCGTGCCCGGTGCGCGATCCGGGACAGCTCGGCGTCGAGCTCCGCCAACTCCAGAAGCGAACGTTGCTGTGCCACTTCGGCCTTCATCGCCGGTCTCCTTCGCACGCGAGGTTCCATGGGTCGGTGCGCAGCGTGCTGACACGCACCGGCAGATTCGCACCGAAATGCGAGCGGATCACGTCGGCGGCCTGTGCACACCACGGGTATTCACTGGCCCAGTGCGCCACGTCGACCAGCGCCATCGCCGATCGCCGGGAATGCTCGTCCGCCGGGTGGTGCCGCAGATCCGAGGTGACGTAGACCTGGACGTCCGCGGCGGCCGCGGCGTCCAGCAGGGAATCACCGGCGCCGCCGCATACCGCCACCCTCGACACCGGCAGGTCCGGGTCCCCGGTCGCTCGTACCCCCCACGTCGTCGCCGGTAGCCCCTTGGCGACGCGGGCGACGAAGTCACTCAGCGGCTCCGGTGCGGGCAGGGTACCGATCCGGCCGATCCCGACCCCGGCCGGCAGCGGTTGCAGCGCGAAGATGTCGAACGCCGGCTCCTCGTAGGGGTGCGCGGCCAGCAGCGCCGCATGAATCCGGCCGCGGGCACGGGCCGGGGCCACCACCTCGACGCGGTCTTCGGAGACCTGTTCGGTCGCACCTACCTGCCCGATCGTCGGCGTCGCACCGGCGCCGGGCAGGAACTGACCGATACCGGTCACGCTCCAGCTGCACTGCGCGTAATCACCGATGTGCCCGGCGCCGGCCGCGAACACCGCGGCGCGTACCGTCTCGGCGTGCTGGGCCGGGGTGTAGATCACCCACTTGTCGGTGTCGGGAGTCCGCGCGGCCGGGTCCAGCACCGCCTCCACGGTCAGCCCGAGTGCCGCCGCCAGCGCATCCGACACCCCGGGTGAGGCCGCGTCGGCATTGGTGTGCGCGGTGAACAGCGAACGCCCGGAACGGATCAGCCGATGCACCAGCGATCCCTTGGGCGTGCTGGCCGCCACGGTGTCCACACCGCGCAGCAGCAACGGGTGATGCGCCAGCAGCAGACCGCCGTCGGGCACGTCGTCGACCACGGCCGCGGTGGCGTCCACCGCGATCGTCACCGAGCCCACCACCTCGTCCGGGTCGCCGCAGACCAGCCCGACCGAGTCCCAGCTGCTCGCCAGGTGCGGTGGGTAGGCAGCATCCAGGACGTCGATGACGTCAGCCAGCCGCGCAGTCACACTTCAAGACAGTAGTGCGCCACCCGGCAACCGCACCGCGCGCGTCGGGGACAATGGGCTCGTGACGCGCACTACCATCGCCACCGCCGAACTGGTGATCTTCGACCTGGACGGCACCTTGACCGACTCAGCTGCCGGGATCGTCGCCAGCTTCCGCCACGCACTGGGCCACGTCGGTGTGCCGGTGCCCGAGGGCGATCTGGCCCAGCGGCTGGTCGGCCCGCCGATGCACCACACCCTGGCCGCGATGGGTCTCGGCGACCAGACCGAGGCCGCGGTCGCCGCCTACCGGGCCGACTACACCAGCCGCGGGTGGCAGATGAACACCATGTTCGACGGCGTCGCCGGGCTGCTGAGCGACCTGCGGGCCGCCGGGGTCCGGTTGGCCGTGGCCACGTCCAAAGTCGAGCCGACCGCGCGCAAGATCCTCGCCCACTTCGGGCTCGACGGACACTTCGAGGTCATCGCCGGCGCCAGCGTCGACGGCACCAGGGCGGCCAAGTCCGATGTGCTGGCCCGCGCCCTGGAGCAGCTGGGGCCGCTGCCGCAGCGGGTGCTGATGGTCGGCGACCGGCGCCACGACGTCGACGGCGCGGCCGCGCACGGTATCGACACGGTGCTGGTCGGCTGGGGCTACGGGCAATCCGACTATCCCGACGCCGAGACCCCCGATGGTCCGGCCGCCCGCGTCGGGACGGTCAACGAATTACGGGAGGTGCTCGGTGTCTGAGCCGACGCTGCATGTCACGTTCGTCTGCACCGGCAATATCTGCCGCTCGCCGATGGCCGAGAAGATGTTCGCCCACCAGCTCGCGCAGCGCGGCCTGGGTGAGGCGGTGCGGGTCACCAGCGCCGGGACCGCGGACTGGCATGTCGGCAAGGGCGCCGATGAGCGCACCAACCGGGTGCTGCGTGACAACGGCTACCCGGTGGAGCACTGCGCCGCCCAGGTCGGAGACGACCACATGGCGGCCGATCTGGTGGTGGCCCTGGGACGCAATCACGTCGGGCTGCTGCAGGGCCTGGGCATTCCGGCCGAGCGGATCAGGATGCTGCGGTCGTTCGATCCGCGGACGGGGGCGGCGGTCCCCGACGTGGACGACCCGTACTACGGCGGCCAGGCCGATTTCGAGCAGTCCTTCACGGTGATCGCAGCCGCACTGCCGGGCCTGCACGCCTGGGTCGACGGGCGGCTGGCGTCCGGCGAGGGCGGCTGATGCGCCGGCTGGCGTTCCTGCTTCGCCCGAGCTGGCTGGCCCTGGCGGTGGTGGTGCTGGCCTTCGCCTACCTGTGCTTCACCGTGCTGGCGCCGTGGCAATTGGGCAAGAACACCACCACGTCGCGCGCCAACAGCCAACTCGAACATGCCCTGACCGCAGAACCCGTGCCGGTGGCCGAACTGCTGCCGCACCAGGATTCGTCGGCTCCCGACGAACAGTGGCGGCCGGTGACCGCCACCGGGCATTACCGCCCCGAGGCGCAGGTGCTGGTGCGGCTTCGGGTGATCGACGGCGTGCCGGCCTATGAGGTGCTGACGCCGTTCGCCGTCCAGGGCGGGCCGACGGTGCTGGTCAACCGGGGCTTCGTGCGCACTGACGACGGCGGTACGCGGGTGCCCGAGATTCCGGCGCCGCCGACTTCCGAGGTCACCGTCACCGCCAGGCTGCGGGACTCGCAGGGGGCGATTCCGGGCAAGAATCCGTTCACCGAGAACGGATTCCGGCAGGTGTACTCGATCAACACCGATCAAATCGCGGCATTGACCAAGGTCCCGTTGACCGGCTCCTACCTGCAGCTCGCGGACGACCAGCCCGGTGGGCTGGGGGTGATCGCGCTGCCCCGCCGCGACGCCGGGCCGTTCCTGTCCTACGGAATTCAGTGGATCGCGTTCGGGATTCTGGCCCCAATAGGACTGGGCTACTTCGCCTTCGCCGAACTGCGGGCGCGGCGGGCGGAGAAAGCGGCGATCGAGGGTGACCGGCAGGACGCCGAAGGGGCCGATGCCGATCAGCCGGCGCCGCCGATGACCGTCGAGCAGAAACTCGCCGATCGGTACGGCCGGCGCCGCTGAGCCGCAGCAATCGCAGTATCAGCCGCGGCAGTCGGGCATACTCGCAGCCATGGAGCAGCCTCGATGAGACGAGCCACCAGGATCGTCGACCTGTTGAATCCCGCCGCGATGCTGCTGCCGGCCGCCAACGTGATCATGCAATTGTCGCTGCCCGGGGTCGGCTACGGCGTGCAGGAGAGCCGGGTGGACCGCGGCAACGTGTACAAGCATCCGTTCAAGCGGGCCCGCACCACCGGCACCTATCTGGCGGTCGCCGCCATCGGCAGCGACCACGACCGGGCGCTCTACCGCGCCGCCGTGGACACCGCACACCGGCAGGTACGTTCTACGCCCGAAAGCCCGGTGCGCTACAACGCGTTCAACCCTGCCCTGCAATTGTGGGTGGCGGCCTGCCTATACCGCTACTTCGTCGACCAGCACGAGTTCCTGCACGGTCCGCTCGACGACGCGTCCGCTGACGCGGTATACGCCGACGCCAAGAAGCTGGGCACCACCTTGCAGGTACGCGATGAGATGTGGCCGAAGGACCGAGCCGCGTTCGACGAGTACTGGAAGCGCTCGCTCGACGAACTGCGCATCGATCCTCCGGTGCGCGAACACCTGCACGGGGTGGCGTCGATGGTGTTCCTGCCCTGGCCGCTGCGGTTGGCCGGCCCGCTCAACTTGTTCGCGACGACGGGATTCTTGCCCGCGGAGTTCCGCCAGATGATGCAGCTGGACTGGTCTGCGTCGCAGCAACGCCGGTTCGAACGGCTACTGTCCGCGCTGCGATTGGCCGACCGACTGATCCCACATCAGGTGTGGGTGCTGGGCTATCGAGCGTACCTGTGGGACATGCGTTTTCGAGCCCGCAACGGCATGCCCCTCGTCTAGCGCACGGCGTCATGCCATCCTGGAGCCATGATGAACATCTCGGGTGTGGGGATCTGGAGCGCGCCGCTGCGCTACGGCGACCAGGGCGAAGCCGCCGACGCGGCCGCCGAACTGGAGGAGCTGGGCTACAGCGCGCTGTGGATCCCCGACGTCGGCGGTCCGGTGTTCGACGCGGTGGACAATCTGCTGGCCGCCACCCGCAGCGCGGTCATCGCCACCGGCATCTTGAATCTGTGGATGCACACCCCGGCCGACGTGGCGGCGTCCTACGCATCGCTGACCGCCGCCCACGGTGATCGGTTCCTGCTCGGCATCGGGGTCAGCCACGCTCCGCTGATCGACGCCGGGGATCCCGGACGGTACCGCCGCCCGCTGCGCGCCATGAGCGGGTTCCTCGACGGACTCGACTCCGCCGACGCGCCCGTACCGGTCGGGTCGCGGGTGCTGGCGGCGCTCGGCCCGAAAATGCTGCAGCTGGCCGCCGACCGCAGCCGGGGCGCCCACCCGTACCTGACGACCCCCGAGCACACCCGGTATGCCCGCGAGCAGCTGGGCGCCGGACCGCTGCTGCTGCCCGAGCAGACCGCGATCTTGTGCGCCGGCCGCGAGGAGGCACGCGAGATCGGCACCGGATGGCTGAGTAGCTATCTCGCGCTGCCCAACTACGCCAACAACCTGCTGCGGTCGGGATTCTCCGAGGACGACATCGCCGGCGTCAGCGATCGGTTGTTCGACGCGATCATCGCCTGGGGCACCCCGCAGGACGTCATCGACCGGATCGACGCGCACCGGGCCGCCGGCGCCGACCACGTCTGCGTGCAACTGCTCGACGCCGACCCGCGGGCGTTCCCGCGGGAACAGTGGCGGGAGCTGGCCGCGGCGCTGGGCTGATCTCAGCCGACGGAACGCTCTGCGCCGGACCAGAACTGGGCGCGCACCGCCTTCTTGTCCGGCTTGCCCAGCGCGGTCACCGGCACCGATTCGGCGACGATCACCTGCTTGGGCGACTGGACGGAGCCCTTGCGCTCCTTGACCGCGGACTGGATCTCGGCGGTCATCGTGGCGACCGCGGCGGCATCGCTGTCGACACCCGGACGCAGCACCACCACTGCGGTCACGGCCTCGCCCCACTTCTCGTCGGGGGTTCCGATCACGCACACCTGGGCCACCGACGGGTGCTCGGCGATGACGTCCTCGACCTCGCGGGGGAACACGTTGAAGCCGCCGGTGACGATCATGTCCTTGGTGCGGTCGACGATGTAGTAGAAGCCGTCTTCATCCTCGCGGGCCAGGTCGCCGGTGTGCATCCAGCCGTCCTTGAACGTGTCGGCGGTGGCCTCCGGCAGCTTCCAGTAGCCGCCCGACAGCAGGGGCCCGGACACACAGATCTCGCCGACCTCACCCTGTGCCACCGGGTTGCCGTCATCACCCAGCAGCGCCACCCGGGCGAACAGGGTCGGGCGGCCGCATGAGGTGAGTCGCTTCTGGTCATGGTCGCCCTTGGCCAGGTAGGTGATGACCATCGGCGCCTCGGACTGGCCGTAGTACTGGGCGAAGATCGGGCCGAACCGGTCGATGGCCTCCTGCAGCCGGACCGGGTTCATCGCCGAGGCGCCGTAGTACACCGTCTCCAGTGACGACAGGTCGCGAGTGTGCGAGTCGGGGTGATCCATCAGCGCGTAGATCATCGACGGCACCAGCATGGTGGCGGTGATCTTCTGCTCCTCGATCACCCGCAGCACCTCGGCCGGGTCGAATTTGGTCAGCACCACCAACTGGCCGCCCTTGACGATCGTCGGCACGAAAAACGCTGCGCCCGCGTGCGACAGCGGGGTGCACATCAGGAACTTCGGGCGCTCCGGCCACTCCCACTCGGCGAGCTGGATGGTCGTCATCGCCGTGATGGATCCGACGGTGCCGATGACACCCTTCGGTTTGCCGGTGGTCCCGCCGGTGTAGGTGAGGCCGCCGATGTGATCGGCGGCCAGGTCGGCGGCCACCAGCGGCTGCGGGTCGTACTTGGCCGCCTCGGCGGCCAGGTCGACGGCCTTCCCTTCGAGCTCCGGCGGCACCGGTCCGATGGTCAGCACCTGCCGCAACGTCGGCACCTTCTCGAGCAGGCCCAGGGCGCGCTCCACGAAAGCCGGTGTGGGGTCGATGATCAGCGAGCTGACCTCGGCGTCGGCCAGCACGTAGGCGTGGTCGTCCAGCGAACCCAGCGGGTGCAGTGCCGTGCGGCGGTGCCCCTGGACCTGGCCGGCGCCGATGATCATCAACACCTCGGGGCGGTTCAGCGACAGCAGGCCGAACGTGTCGGCGCCCAGCGCCCCGAACGCCTGGACATACTGGCTGATGCGCTCGGCTAGCTGACCACCGGTCAACGTGGTGTCGCCGAGGAAGAGCACCGGGGTGTCCTGGTGGCGCTTGAGCGCGCCCACGGTGAGATGCCCGGAGTGAATGGGCTGGCGCATGGACTGCGTCGACATCGGGCTACCTCCATGAGTACGTGACGACCTGCCCGCTGGACACTACCGACCGCCTCATCCACCTCTGGGACGAGCCGAGGGTTGACACCCGGACGCATCCGAGATCTATTATCTACGTATGCACGCAGATAACGGTGTAGCGGATCGCCTCCCCGACGACCAGGTCGGTCTGATCGTCGAGGTGTTCCGGATGTTGGCCGATGCCACCAGGGTTCAGGTGCTGTGGGCGCTGACTGACCGCGAGATGTCGGTCAACGAGCTCGCCGAGCACGTCGGCAAGCCGGCCCCCTCGGTCTCACAGCACCTCGCGAAGCTGCGGATGGCGCGACTGGTGCGCACCCGCCGCGAGGGCACCACGATCTTCTACAGCATGGAGAACGAGCACGTCTGCCAACTGGTCACCGACGCCGTCTTCAACGCTGAGCATGCCGGCCCGGGCGTGCCGCCGCATCACCGTGCCGCCACCAACAACTTGCCGGCCGCTGCCGGTCAGGCGTTGCCCGCGCTGGGGCAACGAATCGTCGAACAAGGGAGATGAACCGCCATGTCGCACCACAACCACGGTGAAGACCACAGCCACGACGCACCGCACGCGCACGCGCACGCCCATGACGACCTGACGCACACCCACGTGCACGACGCACACGAGCATGACCACGTCGAGCACGCGCACGAGCACACTCATGAGGACGGGACCGTGCACAGCCACGCGCACGTGCATCAGGCCGGACTGCAGGAAGCCGGCCACGCTCATACGCACTGAGCGATAACACTGGTGGGCGCGGACGGTATCGAACCGCCGACCGCTGGTGTGTAAAGGGACCGGAAATAGTGAACTCGCGTTCGATGCTGTCCAATACGTGCAGGTCAACGGCGTCTGACCGTCTACCCCATCCGCCCCTGTCCACACTATTCGTGCGCGTCTTGGCAACTTGGTGGCAACCTGTCGAACGCGCGTTCGCGGGCCATCAGATCGCCAGCGGCGCCGTGGCGCTGCCGTGGTGCCGGTCCCGGTCGACCCGCGCACGGTCGGCGGCATCACCCTTGGCGACCTGCCACTGGCCCTTGACGCTGCACAGCCACACGCGGCCGTCGAGCCACATCTGAGTGAGCACGTCGGCGTCGTACGGCCGCAAGTGCGCGGGCAGCCGGCGCCGCACCCTCGCCCACGGCACAACGTCGCCGTCCACAGCCGCCGAAACCTCGGCGATAGCGGCGAGGATCAACGGCGCCAGCTCGGCGCGCTGTTCAGGCGTGGGCGTCCATTCGTCGGTGAACGCGGCGACGAACGCCGCCGACCGCAGCCGCTCGCGCTCGGCGGTGGTAGTGGTCACGGCTACACCACCGCCGGGGTGACGCTGAAATCGCCCGGTGTAGCACCGCCTCGTATCAGGCTCAAGTGGTGCCCGTGGCCGTTGACCGGGATATCCAGCGCCGAACAAACATCTTCGTGGTGAATCTCGCCGTCGCGGTGGAGTTTCTGCGCCAGTGTGACCACCGGCGACCAGCAGCGATTCATCAGAACCGACAGCTCGGCGAAGTGATCGGAGACCATCGCGCCGGCTGCGGTAATCGCCCTGCGGTCCTCACGGCCGCGAGCACCAAGCACCCGCTCAACCTCGCGCAACGTGGGGGTCCGCTGCCCGCCGATGTTCCATCGCGCCTCGGCCCACGGGCCGGCCAGCGCCACCGCAGGCTCACGCCCCGTACTCAGGTCGGCGAACTTCGTTACCCCCTGCCGGGGCTGCTTGGCGTACTTGTCGACGGCGAACACTGCCGCCCTGCTGACCTCACCGCCGAGCACGGTCCCGATGATGGCGTGCCCTGCCTCATGGAAGCACAGCGCCGCGGGTCGAACTCGGCCAGCGTCAGATCGGCAATCGTCAACCGGCGGGGCCGGGCAGCAAGGTGCATCGTCGCGCTTTTACCCCGCGTCACAGGTGCTCGCCGGGGATGCCGTTCCATCGTCAACGTCTCGATTCTGCTGGTCAGGGCTGCTGCGCCGGGGTGGTGGTGGCCGGTCCACAACCAGCACCACCACCGCCCCGGCGACCATCGCGGACACCGGTCATGGCCGCGCTCATCCGCCGCCGCCGGTGATCTTCACCGCCGCCAGCACCGCCTCGACACCAACGACGCTGGACTCGGCCAGGGCAACAAACGTGTTCTCGTCAGCCCTGGTCGCGGTGGTGACCTCAACAGCGCATGCGACCAGCCCTCGACCACACTGCGGACGTAGAGTCGCTTGTCCGCGCTGGTCGCGTCCGAGCCGAGTACCTGCGACACGACCGTCGAATCGGCCACCGTGTCCGGTGTCCCACCCCCGGCGAGCAGCCGGCAGATGCTGTCGCCGGCCGGGTCGGCGCGGACCGGGGGTGCCAGGACGAACGTGAGGGTCGCGGCCGTGGTGAGGATCAGGCGCTTCATGATTCGCACCGTACCGCCGGGGTCCGACTCCCCGGAGTTACGCGACCTGCTGGCCCGGGCCGCCGCGGCACCCACTGTGCGACGACGGCGCTCCAGACGGACGTAATCGGTGTTATTCGGCCCAGTCGGCGATGTCGGCTTCCAACGTCACTTCAATCGGCGCGTGCGCGCGTGCGGAAGTGTGCGTGTGCGGTCAGCCATGGTTGACCCTTTCTGGTCAGGGATCGACGGTTGTCGGCGGCCGGGCCGCCCGCCACCGGTTTTGTCGCCGAGGCTGGGCTGCGGCGCGCCCCACCGCTCAACGCCGGCGTGGGTTCTGCGCCCAAGGTGTGGCCGTCGTGACGGGTCGGCCCGGCCGTATATGCGTCATCACCTCGCTTTCGGTATGAGTGGATCCTCGTCGGTGCCGTGATGCCGGGTGCCACACAGCTGAGGAGGGCTACGTTGCATCGGGTCGACTCGCCGCACTGGCCCGCTGCGCGGCCGCGGTGATAAGGGGTGGTAGCACCGACCAGCGCACCGGGGCTCACGCAGAGCGCACCCGATCACTGGTGGCGCCGGTGGCCGGCACAGAGCGGCGGCAGCGGCGCAGAGAATGGCGTCGACTTCGGCGAACAACTCGACCACCAGCGACGGGTCGTCTGCGACTACAGATTCGACCAACAACTGGACGGGTTCACCGGTGCTCGGCAGCGCCGGCGCCGCCATGCTGTCCTGCGTCATGGCTACCTCCTTCCCCGCATCCGCACGACCGGCCAATCACGTCTGCATCGCACTGCGTGTCAGCACTAATTGCGCGCAGCGCCCTCTTTGGAGGCGGACACTCTGCGGCAGTGGTGGGCCTGACCTAGGCGCCGGGCCAGCCTCCGCCGCAGAGTGTCCGTAGCAGATCTAGACCGCCGCGGGCTCTTTCGCCGCTGTCGGTTTCGCCACTGGATCGCCGTCCTCGGTGATCACCTTGCCGTCCTCGGCAATCGCTTTGGCACTCTCGGGCCGCCCGACGGTGATCTTGCGGGGTTTGGCCTTCTCGGCCACCGGGATCACCAGCCGCAGAACACCGTCGTAATAGTCCGCGGTGATCCGACCGGTATCGAGATTGTTTCCCAGCACCAGCTGCCGGGAGAACACCCCACGGGGCCGCTCGGCTGCCAGCATCTCCCGGCCGGGATCCAGCGGCGCGCGTTCGGCGCGCACAGTCACCACGTTGTTCTCGATATCCAGATCGAGCGAATCAGTGCTGATCCCCGGCAGATCGAACTCGACGATGAACTCATCACCGTCACGCCAGGCGTCCATCAGCATCCCCGCAGGCCGGGCCGCGGTCCCCAAAACCTCCTGGGTGAACCTGTCCAATTCCCGAAACGGGTCGGTCCGCATCAGCATCGTGGCCACCTCCGTCTGTCCTTTCACTTTGCCATCTGTGCGTTCCCAACCGACTTATCTATGTCAGTTGGTATACTTTCTATCTAGCACTCGACAGCGGCGAGTGCAAGTAGCGAAGCGAGAAAATCTTGGACGCGAACGACGACAATGGCATGCACCTGCCCGACCCGTTACGCGGGGACCGACCCCCAGCTGCGAACCGAGGCGTCTACGGGATCACGGTGGCCGCCGAATTATCCGGTGCACCAACACAATCACTGCGCCTCTGGGAACGCCACGGCCTGTTATCCCCGGCACGCACCGACGGCGGCACCCGCCGTTACAGCGCCGATGACCTCGCCCGCGTCGAACGGATCATCACCCTCGTCGCCGCTGGAGTGAACATCGCCGGCATCGGCCGCATCCTGCACCTCGAAGACGCCAACACTGCCCTGCGCAGGGCTGCCGACGACAGCGATTCATCACCGCAATCACGTCAACGGCGCTGAGCACCCACTCCCGGCGCAACCATCCAGCACGGCCCCAAGCCCTGCTGCACACCCGGCCAACACGCTGCAGCGGCACCCGTGTTGCACGGCCGGCGGCGTCGTTTCCGGTTACACCACGGCCCCACCCGTGTTGGGCGGGTTACTCGGCCGGCGGCCAATCGGGCATCGTGCCCGGCCCGGCGGCAGCGTCTCGCCGCGGTCGCGGGCAGCCAACTCCTCCTGATACAGCTGACGGTGTTGGGCCGCGCTGGCTAGGGCGTTGAGGTGGGCATCGACCGCCTGCCTCAATGTGACACTCGTTGGTGTCACCTGCACGCCGCGGGACCGGTCGCCGCGCTCACCGTTGTAGGCGTCGATGGCGTCCTGCAGTTTGTCGAACCGGCGACGCTGCTGTTGGCGTTTCCCGTCACGTTTCCCGGTCTCGATCCGCACTTCGTCGCGGGTCGCGCCGTAATCGTCATGCGTCAATTCCTAACCGTCGCAGTTCTTTACGTGCTTGCACATCGGGGTCACGCTCGGCGCGTGCGGCGAGAACCTGCTGGTACTCCTCACGGCATCGCCCCCGCATCAGCCGCTCACACGTCGACCGAGGTACGCCGCGAGACTCACCGGGTCGGACACCGGCACACCGAACGTCAGGCGTGAGCCGGCCGAGCGGATCAGCACGTCGTGGGCCACCACCAGCGCAGCGAGGGCGTCGGGCTGATGCGTGCCGGCCTGCCAGGTCACGGCCCGCCGTTCAAATTCCGGCAGGTGGCCGGCGATCCGGCACGTACCGACCTCGAACGCTTGTAGCAGCGCAGCCGAGCGGGCCAAGGCATCACCCCGGTTGCCGCCCTCGCCCTTGGGGGGCCACGTCGTGACGCGAATCGGGTGTGGCAGGTCGTAGCGGGCCATCGCCTCGCGCACAACCCGCTCGTAGGTGGCCCGCGCGGTAAATGCCTCGATGGCGATTTCACTGGCGCCGGTGCTCATAGCCAGCTCGATAGCGGCCCGTGCCCACTGATCCGAGGTCATCGGGGCCGACTGGTCGGCGATCACCGCGACCACGCCGTCACGGGTCAGGCTGGCCGCGACGATGCCGGCCGCGTCACCCTCGCCGCTGTCGGACGGGTCGACGCCGACGACGGTCAGCGCAGGCGCGACGGGGGCCGAGGGCAGCCGCCATGAATCGAGCCACGTCGAGCGGATCAGGTTGCCCTCGGGCGAGTTCGGCACCCCTTGAAATTCGGCGTACCAGCTCCGATCACCGAGGGACCGGCGCAGGTCGGCGAACTGCTCGGGCGACCGGCCGACGGTGCTGGTCATCGTCTGGCCGGGCGGGCGGTGCAGCGCGTCGGGTATGCCGGCCTCGGCCACCGCCGGGATGTTCAGGTGTTCCCACCGCTCGGGCTCGGTGGCGAGTAGGTGCCCGATCAGGTCGTCGGGGTGCCAGCGAGTACCGATGATGACCACCGACCCGCCGGGGTGAACGCGGGTCATCAGCGTTCCGCGAAATTCGGCCAGCACCCGCCGGCGATGCGCGTCGCTGTCGGCCTCGGCGGCGTTCTTCACGATGTCGTCAAGGATCAGCAGGTCAGCGCCCTTGCCGGTGATGCCGGCCATGATGCCGGTTGCCAGCAGCCCGCCCCGGTGGCCGGCGATGCGCCACCGGCCGACGGCGGTTTTTTCGTCGGCCAGCCGGATACCGAGGTCGTCGCCGTGCTCGGCGATCAGGGCTCGCGCACGGGCGCTGTGCTCATGGGCGAGGTTGTCGGCATAGCTCGCCAGGATCACCTCGGCGTCGGGGTCGGTCGCCAGGGCCAGCACGGTACCGAGGACGGCGACCGTGGTCGACTTCGCCTCGCGCGGTGGCACGGTCACAATCAGCCGGGCGTCGGGCTGGCTGATCGCGTCGGCCACCGCCGCGCCGATCAGGGCCACGGCCGGCGTCGTGCGGTAGCGGGTGCCGAGCAGCCGCCGGCCGAGGGCGGTCGGGGTCGTTGGGCGCTGACGCCGGCGGGACGCTGCCAGCGCGTCGAGGTCGATCAAGGCGCGCGGCCAGCGCGCGGGGTGGCCGTCGGCGTCCGGGGTTGCGGTCGTGGTCATCGGCGGGTCTCCCGTGTCGTCGTCGTCAACGCCGTTCCGAGCGTGAAACCGTTGCGGACCTGATCGGCTATCAACCGGTCGCAGGTTTGGTGAGGCGTCAGTATTGTCGCCTTGACCTGCGACGATGCTTCAATTTGGCTGTGTCGCCGGCCGGTTCGTCGGCGCCAAGTTGCCAAGACATTGCCAACCGACCGGTATCGCGGCCGACCCGCCGCCACATCAGCCACATCAGTAACAGCCCGGCGACGACGGTCAGCCATCGCTATCGCCGAGACCGAGCGGGCTACCAGCGTGCTGACCGTGATAGGGGCAGCCGCCCGAGGCGATGAGACCCCGCGTGTCTACGCGGTCGGCGAACACCGCGAACAGTTCGCCGCAGTGCGGACAGATTTCGCACCCGTCGTACACCGCGTAGCTCAACAGAAACAACACCGCGAGCCGGTCGGTCAGGTGATGCTGTACGGCGTCAATCTCGGCCGGCGTCAACGGATCGCGGCCACGGTCACGGCAGCGCCGGCAGTCGCAGTGACCGGGCGGCGTCGGCTCGGGCTCGCGTCCCGCCTCAAGGTGTTTCATCAGGGCTCGCCGGCCGGCTGTCGAGAGCCGTCCGTCAACGGTGTCGGCGTATCCGCAGGTGTCGACGTGGCACACCGCCCGCGAGGGGTGAGGGCGGCACGGCCGGTACGGCTCGCCGGTCTCGGGATCAAGCATCGCCGCTCACCACCTCGGCGCCGGCGTCGCCCTCGGTGTCAGTGAGGGCCAGGGCCAGCGCCTCGGCGTTGGGCTGCCCGTTCCCGACCCCCTGCGCGCCGCTGGCGGACGAAACCGCCGGCGGCGGACTGTTGGCGGGCTCGGGCTCGGTGATGCCCTCACGCCGCCGCTGAGTAGCCAGCCATTCCACCAGCTCGGCCGCACCGACGCCGCCGGTGGCGAGGTACTGCCGGGCTACGTCGCCGTGCAACGTCCACAGCGGATCAGCCGGGCCGGCGCCGACGACGCCGAACAGCTCGCGGGCAGTGTCGACCGCCCGCCGCTGTACATCGGCCGGCGCCAGGGTGCCCGAGGTCAGGCCAGCAATCAGGTCGGCGGCGGCGTTCACCGCATCCTCGGCGGTCACGGCGGTGTCGGTCATCGGGCGGTCTCCTCGGTCGGGGTCGGTGCTGGCGCCGCGACCAGCTCCGCGTCGATCACCTCGGCGCCGGGGCCGGCGTTAATGGCAGCGGCCGGCAGCAGTTCCAGCGCGCGGGTGCGGATCGCCTCGGCCAGCGCCGGCCCTGTCAGGCCGGAAACGTCGTGGCTGACTTCGGCGCGTGCCGGCGCATACGCACCGGTCAGCTTGGCGAGCTGGTCACGGTTGCGGACCATTTCACGCGACAACACGGCGGCGGTGCTGTCGTCCTCACGCTCGACGGCAGCGGCGAACCGGTCGAACAGAATCGAGTGAGTGGCCCTCGCTGCTGCCACCGCCTGCGCTCGGGTCAGCTCGGGCGACTCGGGCCGGTTGCGGGCCATGTGCCGCTCTACGGCGACCTGTGCCGCGCTGCGCGACCTGTAGCCGAGTTCGGCCGCAACCTCGCGCCAAGATCGCCCTATCGAGCGCAGGAGAAACGCCCGCTCGGCGCGGGCTCGGGAATCGGTCAACGGCATCACGTGCATGTACGCAATCCTGTACGCACACGGTGCAACCGTCCGGGGGACACGCCGCACGGGGGTTTGCTGCCACCGCCACCGCACCGACGGCTGACCGGCCGGTTGCGGGTAGTGGTCCATGTGGTCCGACACCTTCGGATAAGCATTACGCGAGGAATTTTCTAGGGGTTAACAGGAGGTGTCGGACCACATGGACCACCCCCCTGCGTAGGCAATATCTCCGCAGCTCACAGCATCACGTCCTCATGCGTAGGCCGATGACCCTCGGGCGCGCGGCGCAGTTCGTCGGCCGCATCATCGGCGTCTGTACGGAACCGGACGCCGAGCCACAGCCAGGGCCGGCCCTTGATGGGCGGGGCGATGGTGCCGAACGCATCGTTTGCCAGTTGTGGCCGTGACAGCCCGTCGTGGCTGCGCGGCTTGCCCCGCTCGACACCGTTGCGGTGGGTTTCCTGGTGGTTCTCGAATCTCGGCCCGAACGTCTCTTTCGACCATTCGCGGTGGCCGTTCTCGGTCAGCCACCGATTGAAGTCGGCCAGCAGCTCGGTTGCCAGCACCTTCCCGTCACGGTCGGCCACCAACCGCTCGGTCCAGTACCCGAGGATGCGGTCAGCATCGGCCCGCCATGCCAGTGTCGCCGCCTTGACCGTCTCCGTGGGCAGCAGTGCGGTCTCGGGGCTCGCATACCAGGCCACCGCGCCGTCGACTGCCCACGTCACCAGGGCGTCATGCTGGCCTGTGGCACCGTCCTTGATCCGTTCTTTGATCGTGGCATCCCCGACGAACTCGGTTGCCGGGTCGGTGATCTCGGCCTCGGTCGTCCGGTAGGTGTACGGAAACGGCAGCAGCGCCAGCCGCCGCCACGTTCCGTGGTCGGTCTCGGTGATGATCGGGCGGTAATTCGTGTTGATGAACAGCGAGTGCGTCGCCGCAAAGGTCATGTTGTCTTGGCGGCAGTAGCGCGCGGTGATGACGGGGGTATCCATGATGCGTTTGATCGCGGTCATGTCCAGCGACCGGCCCTCGGTCAGCTCCTCGCCGACGACCAGCCGGCGCCCGCGCAGGTCGGCCCGTTCGGTGCTGTGGTCGTTGCCCTTGTCGGCGGTAATCAGCTTGTGCGAGGCCACATGGCCGTATCCGCCGAACGCCGGCACCAGACCACCGGTCGACAGGGCCGATTTCCCGTTGCTGCCACCGCCATAGAGCAGCGGCACCACACCGTCGGGGGTCGGCCTGCCGGTGATCGCCTGCCCGATCCGGCGCTGGAACCACCCACGTTCCGGCTCGGGCAGCGCCGCAAGGGCCTGGTCTACGTCGGGGTGATGGTAGCCGGGCCGATAAGCACCGGCGGTGATGCGGGTCATCAACCGCGCGGGGTCGTGCGCGTGCAGCTCGCCGGTCCGCAGGTCGACAACACCGCTCGGGGTGTTCAGCACGTCGGGGTCGGCGTCGAGCGCGTCGGCGTCGACCTCGATCAGGTTGCCGGCCAGCTTGAGCACGGCCGCGATACGCGCAGCGCTGGCGACCTTCTTCCATGCCTCGATGGCGTCGAGCAGATCGCCGTCGGCCGGGTTAGCGGCCAGCTTGCGGGCGAATAGCCGCATACGCCCGATGACGAACCGACGCACCGCCTCGGTCGGCGGACCGTCGCCAGACTCGCGCCAATGCGTCCCGGTCCAGTGCAGCCACCCCAGACCCCGCGCATTGAGGAACCGCCCACGTAGCGCCTTGTCGGTGACGATTTCGGCCAGGCCGGCATCGGTGAACCTCGCCTGACCGGGCATCTTGGCGTCGTCGCCGTCGGCATCGGTACCGGCACTGCCGTCGGTGCCGTTGCCCTGGTCGGCCGTCAGGTGTGAAGCGCCCGAGGCGATGCCGGCGCCGTGATCGACCGCGAGTGACGACAACAGAGTGACGCCGAGGTCACGGGCGGCGCGGTCGTCGGTAAACGTCGCGGCGCGTTGCATCCCCCATGTCAGCGCCGATGCGACCTCGTTTGCCGGCGTCGGCTTGCGCGGCTGGCCGTGGTGGGTCAGCAGCCAGTCGAACCGCTCGCCGAGCAGCCCGACGGCCTCGGCGTGGTCGGCCTCGGTGATGAGACCGAGCCGGCGAGCGCAGGCCAGCCGCACGGCCTGGCCGGTCAGCCAGCCGTGACGCGCAGCCGGCAGGTCATCCGGCCAGCCGGCAACCATCGCCGCGACGTACGGATCGGTCTCGGCGCCGAACTGCCAGCCGGCGGGCTCGCTGACCACCGCGCCGAGGTGTTCGTGGTCCTCGGGCTGCTCGGGCACCCCGTAGGCGTCCAGCGCCTCGGCCACCTCGGCGAACGTCAGCGGCCCGCCGGTGCCGTAGGGCCACGCCCTCAGCTCGACGCGGATCGGGGCGCCGGGGTTTTTGCGGTTGTAGGTGCCAGGCACGCGCAGCACCCGCGACAGCTCCCCCACGTTGTCGACCCGCCCGCCGAAACGGGCGGCGACATCGGCGCAGAGACGATGAAACCGCCGGAAGATCGCCACGGCGGCGCCGCGTTTGGCCTCGGTGTCGAGCGTCCACGCGGGGTCGTCGGCGTCGAGCGTCCAATACGGGTGTCCGCCGTGCCCGCTGAACACCACAGCGGCGGGCGGTTGCCCGAGGGCGGCAGCGAGGGCATTGCACACCGCGTCGGCGACATCGGGGTCAGCGACGCCGCCCGCCTTGAGGTCGACATCGGCGAACAGCGCCGAGCACCGGGCCACATGCTCGACGGTGCCCCGACCCCGGTAACCCTCGGGCGGTGCAACCGGATTGACGCCGAACCACACATCGCGCGCGCCGGCGTAGGGCGTCGACAGCGCCACCGCCTCGGCATCGCCCCGGTTGACGGGTATCACGGCCTCGAAACGCCCGCCGGGCTTCTGCGAACAGACCGAGACCCGTTCATCGGCACCGATGCCGAGCAGTTCCAGCAGTTCGGCGAACTCGGTGCGGGTGTCCAGCAGCGGGGTATTCTGGCCCTGTTGGGTCACGTGCGGTGATCCTTACGTCTCGGTTGGTGCCGCCCCGCGCTCGGTGAAAATTGCGGGGCGGCACCGTTTTCTGTTGTGCGGCCGGTGGTTTCGCGGGCCGGTGGCCGCTACAGCTCGACGCCGAGCATGTCCGCCAGCGCTGCGGTGGGCACCCGCACCCGGCGAGGGCCGAGCTTGATCGTGGGCAAGGTGCCGTTCTTTGCCATCTCGTAGGCGAATGCCCTACTGACTCCGAGGTATTCGGCAGCGCGCGGGACTCCGGTCGTGATCCCCTCGGCGCGCAGGTCGTCAGCGGTCGCGGTGGTGGTCGTGGTTGTCATGTGGGCCATGCGTCCACACTGTCGGAATCAGCGATAGTTGTCCAGGCAATTCGCTATTATCGTGCTATCGTCTTTGCATGGACGGTGATAACCCCGACATGGACGCCATTAAGGGCGATGTCATCCCCGAACACACCCGCCGCGTCAGCGGACGCAAGGGCAGCGACAACGGGCTGATTGAGCTGGCCCTTGTCGGCCACCCGCACCGCTATCGGGTGCGGATCGACAGCAGCGGGCCGGTCCCTCGCCTGGTCGAGCTTCACCTCGTACCGGGCGATGACATCGCCGAGATTGACCCGGCGACCATCCGAGCGGTGCCGGTGCGCCGCCTCACCAAGGCTGCCGCCCGGTTCGTATCGCTCACCGAGCGCGGCGTCGGGGTGGCCGGCGATGTCTACGACGCGACCGACCTAGAGCGCCCTGACCACCGCAGCGGCCGCAAGCTCGATGACGTTCACTATCGCCAGGTCGCGCGACTGTTGCTATGGGCACGCGAAATCGGTGAGCCACCGCGTGATTTCGTGCGCGAGCAGTTCAAACCGGTCTCGGTGCCCACCGTCGACCGGTGGATAGCCGAGGCCAAGCGGCGCAAGTTCCTACCCCGCGATTGGGCCACCAGCACCAGCACCAGCACCGAGGGATCGGAGATCCGATGACCACCACCACCAATCAGCCAGCGGGTCCGCGACTGCTCACACCCGGCCAGGCAGCCGACCGGTTCGGTGTCGACGCCGCCACCGTGCAACGGTGGATCAAGACCGAGCAGTGCCCGGTGATCCGCGATGGTCGTCGGGTCCGCGTCCCAGCGGAATGGGTTGACGCCGAGCTGGCGCGCGTGACCGCACCCGCCGACCGTCAGATGCGAAGCGCCGGCGACACTGCGACTGAAACAGCCACGCCGCCACCGGTGGACCGCCAGCCGGGCACCGACGGTGAGCAGTCCAAACGGACCCGCCGCGCCGAGCCGATCAACACGCACACCGCGCGCAACGGCACCGTGAGCTATTGGTTTCAGGCCGACGTGGGCACCAAACCCGACGGCAGCCGCGACCGCCGCAAGTTCACGTACCGGACCAAGGCCGAGGCGCGCCGCGAGCTGCGCCGCATCACCAGCGAGGTCGCGGCCGGCACCTACAACCGTCCCACCTCGCTGACCGTTGACGAGGCGTGCGACGAATGGCTGGCCGGCCGGCGCGGCATCCGGCAGGTGACGGCGTACAGCTACGAGAACGACCTGAAACCGGTCCGGCGCTACCTCGGCGCCAAGAAATTGCAGCAGCTCACCAAGGCCGACGGTGATGGCCTGGTCGAGTGGATGCTGACCGAGGCGCGCACCTCACCTAGGCACTACCGGGCCGGCTCGCTGGCGGGCCAGGTGGTCGCACTGGTGACCGAGAACCCCGACGGCATCACCGCCGCCGAGCTGACCGCAGCACTGCCCGGTGATGTTCACTCATGCCTCGCGGCGCTGCTGAAATCCGGCCGCGTGATGCGCGTGCGCCGGGGTGTCTACGCTCCCCCGCCGCCGTCTGCCGGCGCCGAGCGCGCCAAGCGGGGCGTCAGCCCGCAAACGGTGCGCTCGACGCTGACGACGTTCGGGGCGGTGGTCCAGAGCTACGCCGACCAGGGGGTACTACCGCGCAACGTGATGGCGCTGGTTGAGCGGCCCAAGGACGCCGACCCGGACGCCGCACCGGCCGCAGCCACCGAGCCGACGGCGAAATCATGGACGCTGGCCGAGGTCCAGGCGTTCCGCGACGCGGTGGCCGATCACCGCCTGGTCGCTTGCTGGCTGCTGTCCTGCTACGGGCTGCGGCGGTCGGAAGTGCTCGGCCTGCGGTGGAGCGCGGTCGATCTCGATAGCGGCACGCTGTCGGTCATGCGCGGCCGGGTTGCCGTCGGCGGCGAGACCGTCGAGGGTGGCCCCAAGTCACGGCGGTCTCGGCGAGACCTGCCATTGCCGGCCGACGTAACTGAGGCGCTGCGCGCGCTGCGTACGCGCCAGCAGACCGAGGCGATGAAACTCGGTCGCGGATGGTCCGAGGATCGCCTGATCGCGGTGCGCGAGGACGGCGAGCCGCTGCGGCCCGAGTCCTACACCGATGAGTTTCAGCGGCTACGCGCTCGCGCGGGACTGCGCCGGATCAAGTTGCACGGCCTACGCAACACGGCGGGAACGCTGATGCTCGATCAGGGCCACCCGCCGCACGTCGTCGCCGCGTGGCTCGGCCACGACCCGGCGGTGCTGCTGTCCATCTACGCCGACGCCAAGGCTGCCGAGCTGCGCGCGGCGAGCGCGGCGCTGTTCGGGTGACCCCGCCGCCGCATGGTGCGCCGGCGGCAACTTGCCGGACGGCTGGCAACTTCTTGGCAACTTGCGAGGCCGCATCGAACCGGGCGGGCTATATCGTCAGCCTCAAATATACGTCTGACCTGCATTAACACTGGTGGGCGCGGACGGTATCGAACCGCCGACCGCTGGTGTGTAAAACCAGAGCTCTACCACTGAGCTACGCGCCCCTGCCTCGGGCAGGTTACCCGGCCGGTGCCGGGCGCCTCAAACCGTGCGGAACGAAAACTACGCCGTGAGGGCGCCCAGGGCGTCGAGCCAGAGCTGCTGGTCGCGGGCCTCACCGGGCTGCTTCATCTCGGCGAACCGGATGATCCCGGACTTGTCGACGACGAAGGTGCCGCGGTTGGAGAACCCGGTGTCCTCGTTGAACACCCCGAACGCCTGGCTGACTGCGCCGTGCGGCCAGAAATCCGAGAGCACCGGGAACAGGAACCCGCTCTCGGCGGACCACACCTTGTGGGTGGGCGGTGGTCCCACCGAGATGGCCATGGCCACGCTGTCGTCGCCTGTGTAGCTGGGCAGGTGATCGCGCAACTGGTCCAGCTCGCCCTGGCAGATTCCGGTGAACGCCAACGGGAAGAACACCAGCAGGACGTTCTTCTTGCCCCGGAAGTCGCTCAAGGTCACCAGCTGCTGATCCTGATCCTTGAGCGTGAAATCAGGGGCTTCGGTACCGACTTCCAGCATCAGCGCTTCCCTGCCCGTGATTTGGGTTGAACCAGTCGACTGGCGCTCCAGTCACCGAGATTCACCGACGAGGTCGGCATCAGACCCGCTGTCGGCGCCGCTTCAGCGATCTCGGCGGGCTGTACGTGCCCGGACCTTCCGGTCTTGGGCGTCAACACCCAGATCACGCCGTCGTCGGCCAGCGCAGTGATCGCGTCCATCAGGGTGTCCACCAGATCCCCGTCACCGTCGCGCCACCACAGCAGCACCACGTCGACCACCTCGTCGGTGTCTTCGTCGAGCAGTTCGCTGCCGCAGGCCTCTTCGACGTCGACGCGGATGTCATCGTCGGCGTCCTCGTCCCAGCCGAACTCCTGGACCAACTGCTTGCTCTCGATGCCCAACTTGCGGGCGAAGCTCGGGGCGTTGTCCGCCGCGACCACCGTGTGACCTCCCTCAATCATCAGTGCCTCTTGTGTTGAGCATCATCGTTGCACAACACCGGGAGCCGCTCGTCGGCGAATCACCCGGTAGAACCCGATCCCGTGTTCATGCGGCGGCTCCAGCTTCATCTCTCCTCCGTCGAGGCTCGCTGACCCACCGTGTTCATGCGGCGGCTCCAGCTTCATCTCTCCTCCGTCGAGGCTCGCTGACCCACCGGGGCTCAGAATGCTCGGCACAACTCCATCCCCCTCTGCCTGGCCCGGTTGAGTTCATCTTTGCGGGCGTTGTACACCGAGATCGGCGCCTTGGTGGAAATCGCGTTCGCCACGCCGCGCGCGGCTTCGGCGTAGGTGCCGAACGCATCCCGGAGCTCGCTCGACAGCTTCTCGTTGACGGCTCCGGTCACTTCGTCGGCGCTGTGGTTGAGCGCTTCGATCGCCGGCCCGGCGGTGCCGGGGATGTCCCCGCCGTTGTTGAACGCCTCCACGTACTTGTTCACCGTGTCCACGGCGTCGCTGCTGCTCGATGCGAACCTGCCGCAGGCACCGCGCACCGCCTGGGTGGTCATCGACTGCTGACGCTGCGTCTCACGAATGCTCGATGTCGCCTCGGAGGCCGACACCGACGCCGACACCGAGGAGCGGTACGCCGGTGCCTCGGAGGTGTCCGCCTGCGGGGAGCCACCGATGATGCTGGTACAACCGACGACGCCCATCGCCAACGCCGCGGCCCCACCCACCGCCAGCGCGCCTGTCCGGGCGTGTCTCCGCGCACGCTCGCGCGAGGCGGTCCGCCATCCGGTCAGCACTCGACAGACGTTACCGGGTAGTGAACGGCGTGCCGAGATCAGCCCGCCCCCATCCGTCACTCACCCACCGCTGGTTCCGCCCCCGGTGAGGCAGGATAAAAAGGACAGGACCGTTCGCAGACCGGTCCGGTGTCGTCCTAGCCACAAGCCGGGAGACACAACTTGACCTCCAAACCAAGGAGTAGTGCGTTGACTATCGATGCGGCAAGCCAGGATCTGGCTAAAAAACCAAGCGGCGCAGGCGAAGCCGACCGGGTACGAGTGATCCGGGAGGGCGTGGCGTCCTACCTTCCCGACATCGATCCGGAAGAAACCTCCGAATGGCTGGAGTCTTTCGACGCACTGCTGGCACGGTCCGGCTCGGCGCGAGCCCGTTATCTGATGCTGCGGCTGTTGGAACGCGCCGGCGAGCAGCGGGTGGCGATCCCCGCACTCACCTCGACCGACTACGTCAACACCATCCCGACCGAACTGGAGCCGTGGTTCCCCGGCGACGAGGACACCGAGCGCCGTTATCGCCGGTGGATCCGCTGGAACGCCGCGGTCATGGTGCACCGCGCCCAGCGGCCGGGCGTGGGGGTCGGCGGCCACATCTCCACCTACGCGTCGTCGTCGACGCTGTACGAGGTCGGGTTCAACCACTTCTTCCGTGGCAAAGATCACCCGGGTGGCGGTGACCACATCTTCATTCAGGGCCACGCCTCCCCCGGCATCTACGCCCGGGCGTTCCTGGAGGGCCGGCTGTCCACCCACCAGCTCGACGGTTTCCGGCAGGAGCACAGCCACCCCGGGGGCGGCCTGCCGTCGTACCCGCACCCGCGACTCATGCCCGACTTCTGGGAGTTCCCCACGGTGTCGATGGGCCTGGGGCCGATGAACGCCATCTACCAGGCCCGGTTCAACCACTACCTGCATGACCGCGGCATCAAGGACACCTCCGACCAGCACGTGTGGTGTTTCTTGGGCGACGGCGAGATGGACGAGCCGGAAAGCCGCGGCCTGCTGCATGTCGGTGCGCTGGAGGGCCTGGACAACCTGACCTTCGTGATCAACTGCAACCTGCAGCGTCTCGACGGCCCGGTCCGCGGCAACGGCAAGATCATTCAGGAGCTGGAGTCGTTCTTCCGGGGCGCCGGCTGGAACGTGATCAAGGTGGTGTGGGGCCGCGAGTGGGATGCCCTGCTGCACGCCGACCGGGACGGCGCCCTGGTCAACCTGATGAACGTCACCCCGGACGGCGACTACCAGACCTACAAGGCCAACGACGGCGGCTACGTGCGGGAACACTTCTTCGGTCGTGACCCGCGCACCAAAGCCCTGGTCGAGGATCTGTCCGACCAGGACATCTGGCACCTCAAGCGCGGCGGCCACGACTACCGGAAGGTCCATGCCGCCTACCGCGCGGCCACCGAGCACAAGGGCCAGCCGACGGTCATTCTGGCCAAGACCATCAAGGGCTACAGCCTGGGCAGCTACTTCGCCGGCCGCAACGCCACCCACCAGATGAAGAAGTTCCGGCTGCAGGACCTCAAGGACTTCCGCGATGAGATGCGAATTCCCATCTTGGACAAGGAATTCGAGGACAACCCGTACCTGCCGCCGTACTACCACCCAGGCGAGGACGCCCCGGAGATCCGCTACCTGCTGGACCGGCGGCGCTCCCTGGGCGGCTTCGTTCCACACCGGCGCACCCAGGCCCGGCCGCTGGCCCTGCCCGCCTCCGACGCCTATGCGGCGGTCAAGAAGGGCTCTGGCAACCAGGAAGTCGCCACCACCATGGCCACCGTGCGGGTGTTCAAGGAATTGTTGCGGGACAAGGAAATCGGGCATCGGCTGGTGCCGATCATTCCCGACGAGGCCCGCACGTTCGGGATGGACTCGTGGTTCCCGTCCTTGAAGATCTACAACCGCAACGGACAGCTGTACACCTCGGTCGACGCCGACCTCATGCTGGCGTACAAGGAAAGCGAAGTCGGCCACATCCTGCACGAGGGCATCAACGAGGCCGGTTCGACGGCCTCGTTCACCGCGGTCGGGACGTCGTACGCCACCCACGACGAGCCGATGATCCCGATCTACATCTTCTACTCGATGTTCGGGTTCCAACGCACCGGCGACGGTCTGTGGGCGGCCGCCGATCAGATGGCGCGCGGCTTCGTCCTGGGCGCCACCGCTGGCCGCACCACGTTGACCGGCGAGGGCCTGCAGCACGCCGACGGGCACTCGCTGCTGTTGGCCAGCACCAACCCGGCGGTGGTCTCCTACGATCCCGCGTTCGCCTACGAGGTCGCCCACATCATCGAAAGCGGGCTGAAGCGCATGTTCGGGCCCGACCCGGAGAACGTGTACTTCTACATGACCATCTACAACGAGCCGTACGTCCAGCCGGGCGAGCCGGAAGGCTTCGACCCCGAAGGCCTGCTGCGGGGTATCTACCGCTACCGGCAGGCTGCGGAGCCGCGGTCGCACACCGCCCAGATCCTGGCCTCCGGGGTCTCGATGCCCGAGGCGCTGCGGGCCGCCGACCTGCTGGCCGCCGAGTGGGATGTGGCCGCCGACGTGTGGTCGGTGACCAGCTGGGGTGAGCTCAACCGCGACGGCGTGGCGGTCGAACGCGAACGGCTGCGCCACCCGGAACGTCCGGCCGCGGTCCCGTATGTGACGCAGGCGCTGACGGACGCCACCGGCCCGATCGTGGCGGTGTCGGACTGGATGCGTGCGGTGCCCGAGCAGATCCGGCCGTGGGTACCCGGCAACTACGTCACCCTGGGCACCGACGGGTTCGGCTTCTCCGACACCCGCCCGGCGGCACGTCGCTACTTCAACACCGATGCCGAGTCGGTGGTGGTGGCGGTGCTGGCGGCGTTGGCCCGGGACGGCAGGATCGACGCGTCGGCTGCGATCGCCGCGGCGACCCGCTACCAGATCGACGACGTGATGGCAGCTCCGGAGCAGACGTCGGATTCGGGTGTCGCCTAGCGAGACTCCAGCGAATCACCACGCCTTTTGTTGGAATCGACCAGACGGACGGCGTAAGTTTTAGGGATGGCTGACAACGGCGTTGACAGCGCCCTTGGCGCCTCGAGCGGTACCGGCCTGCCACGCTCCACCTTGGACCTGCTCAACGCCGTCCCGGACACCCTGCTGCGCAGGCTCAAGCACTACTCGGGCCGGCTGGCCACCGAGGCGGTGTCGGCGATGGGCGACCGCCTGCCGTTCTTCGCCGACCTGCAGGCGTCCCAGCGGGCCAGCGTTGCCTTGGTGGTGCAGGCCGCGGTGGTCAACTTCGCCGAGTGGATGCACGACCCGCACGGCAACGTCAGCCACACGGCGCAGGCGTTCGAGCTGGTGCCCCAGGAGCTGACCCGGCACATCGCGCTGCGCCACACCGTGGACATGGTGCGGGTCACCATGGAGTTCTTCGAGGAGGTCGTGCCCCTGTTGGCCCGCTCCGAGGAGCAGGTGACGGCGCTGACGGTGGGCATCCTCAAGTACAGCCGCGACCTGGCCTTCACCGCCGCCTCGGCCTATGCCGACGCCGCCGAGGCCCGGGGCACCTGGGATTCCCGGATGGAGGCCAGCGTGGTGGATGCCGTGGTGCGCGGCGACACCGGGCCCGAACTGCTGAGCCGGGCGGCGGCGCTGAACTGGGACACCACCGCGCCGGCGACCGTGGTGGTCGGTATGGCGCCGGCCGGCCCCGACGAGATCTCCGGCCAGAAGGCCAGCCAGGACGTGCGCGACGTCGCAGAACGCCACGGTCGGGCGGCGCTGACCGACGTGCACGGCACCTGGCTGGTGGCGATCGTGTCCGGCCCGCTCTCACCGACCCAGAAGTTCTTCGCCGACCTGCTCGGCGCGTTCTCCGACGGACCGGTGGTGATCGGCCCGACCGCACCGACGCTGACCGCGGCCTACCACAGCGCCAGCGAGGCGATCTCCGGCATGAACGCGGTCATCGGCTGGACCGGGGCCCCGCGCCCGGTGCTGGCCCGCGAACTGCTGCCGGAGCGGGCGCTGATCGGGGACCCCTCGGCGATCGCGGCCCTGCACACCGATGTGATGCGGCCACTGGCCGAGGCCGGCCCGGCGCTCACCGAGACCCTGGACGCCTACCTTGACTGTGGCGGTGCTATTGAGGCCTGCGCCCGCAAGTTGTTCGTTCATCCAAACACCGTCCGCTACCGACTGAAGCGGATCGCCGACTTCACCGGACGCGACCCCACCCAGCCGCGTGACGCCTACGTGCTGCGGGTCGCCGCCACGGTGGGCAGGTTGGCCAATCAGGCGCAACGCGCCAGCTTCAGCAGCGCAGACGTGACCTACGCCACTTCGCTGGTGACCGGTACCGCCGCCGGGGATCAGCAGATCGGGTGAGACGGGCCGCCGGACGCTCGTCCAGAAGGAGCGTTAACCAGCAGGTTGTCGCGGGACGGTATCAAACACGTCGCATCGGATGGCAGATTTGTAGGGTCTCCACAAAAACATAAGACAATGTTCATAATCTAGGACATCCTGCAAACGGCGCTTCACAATGTTCTCTTAAAGACGTGATTGCGTTGCTCGCTCCCGGACAGGGATCCCAGACCCCCGGCATGCTCTCGCCGTGGCTCGATGGCCCGGCTGCCGGCGAAGCTGGAGCCCAGTTGGCCGCGTGGTCGAAGGTCAGCGGCCTGGACTTGGTCACGCTGGGCACCACCGCCACCGCCGAGGAGATCACCGACACCGCGGTCACCCAGCCGCTGGTGGTGGCCGCCACCCTGCTGGCCTACGCCGAGCTGTCCAAGCGCCGCAACGGCCCGCTGAGCCAAGACGTGATCGTGGCCGGCCACTCGGTCGGTGAGATCGCCGCGTACGCCATCGCGGGCGTCATCTCCCCCGACGACGCCGTCATGCTGGCCGCCACCCGCGGCCGCGAGATGGCCAAGGCCTGCGCGCTCGAGCCGACCGGCATGGCCGCGGTGCTGGGCGGCGACGAGGCCGAGGTGCTGGCCCGCCTCGAGCAGCTCGACCTGATCCCCGCCAACCGCAACGCCGTCGGCCAGATCGTCGCGGCCGGCCCGCTGACCTCGCTGGACAAGCTCGCCGAAGACCCGCCCGCCAAGGCCCGGGTCCGCAAGCTGGCCACCGCCGGCGCCTTCCACACCCAGTTCATGGCCCCGGCGCTGGAGGCCTACGCCGCAGCTGCCGAGCAGGTCAGCACCGCAGAACCCACCGCGACACTGCTGTCCAACCGCGACGGGCAACCGGTCACCTCGGCGGCCGTCGCGATGGAACAGCTGGTCGCACAGCTGACCCGGCCGGTGCGCTGGGACCTGTGCACCGAGACACTCCGGGCCCGCGAGGTCACCGCGATCGTGGAGTTCCCGCCCGCGGGAACCCTGGCCGGAATCGCCAAACGTGAACTTCGGGGGACCCCGACGCACGCCGTCAAGTCCCCCGCAGATCTGGACGGGCTGCCCGAGTTCTAAACCCCTTTTCAAGCCCGCTCCAACCTGCACAACCAGATACGCAGTAATCACCCGCACACCCCGTGCGGATCCAACCGAAGGGAAACACAGTGCCTGCAAGTCAGGATGAAATCATCGCCGGTCTCGCCGAGATCATCGAAGAGGTGACCGGTATCGAGCCGAGCGAGGTCACCGTCGAGAAGTCCTTCGTCGACGACCTGGACATCGACTCGCTGTCGATGGTGGAGATCGCCGTTCAGACCGAAGACAAGTACGGCGTGAAGATCCCCGACGAGGACCTCGCTGGTCTGCGTACCGTGGGTGACGTGGTCGGCTACATCCAGAAGCTCGAGGCCGAGAACCCCGAGGCCGCCGCGGCCCTGCGCGAGAAGTTCGGTTCGGAGAGCTAAGTGACCAAGCCCTCCACGGCCAACGGCGGTTACCCAAGTGTTGTGGTAACCGCCGTTGAGGCCACCACTTCAATCGCGGCGGACATCGACGGCACGTGGAAGGGTCTGCTGGCCGGCGAGAGCGGCATCCGTACCCTCACCGGTGACTTCACCGAGAAATGGGACCTGCAGGTCAAGATCGGCGGTCAGCTCAAGGACCCGGTCGACGACCACATGGGCCGCCTGGACCTGCGCCGCATGTCCTACGTCCAGCGGATGTCCAAACTGCTCAGCGAGCGGCTCTGGTCGAACGCCGGCACTCCGGACGTCGACAAGGACCGCCTCGCGGTCGTCATCGGCACCGGGCTGGGCGGCGGCGAGAAGATCGTCGAGACCTATGACCTGATGAACGAGGGCGGCCCCCGCAAGGTGTCGCCGCTCGCCGTGCAGATGGTCATGCCCAACGGCGCGGCCGCAGTCGCCGGGCTGGCCCTCGGCGCCCGCGCCGGGGTGGTCACGCCGGTCTCGGCGTGTTCGTCGGGCTCTGAGGCCATCGCCCACGCCTGGCGGCACATCGTCATGGGTGACGCCGACATGGTCGTCTGCGGCGGCGTGGAAGGCATGATCGAGGCGCTGCCGATCGCGGCGTTCTCGATGATGCGCGCGATGTCGACCCGCAACGACGAGCCCGAGAAGGCGTCGCGGCCGTTCGACAAGGACCGCGACGGCTTCGTGTTCGGCGAGGCCGGCGCGCTGATGATCATCGAGACCGAAGAGCACGCCAAGGCTCGCGGCGCCAAGCCGCTGGCCCGGTTGATGGGTGCCGGAATCACTTCCGACGCCTTCCACATGGTGGCTCCCGGTCCCGACGGCAAGCGGGCAGGCTTCGCGATGAAGCGATCGATGGAGCTGGCGGGTATCTCCGCCAAGGACATCGACCACATCAACGCCCACGGCACCGCCACCCCGATCGGTGACACCGCCGAGGCGAACGCCATCCGGGAAGCCGGATGCGAGCACGCCGCGGTGTACGCACCCAAGTCGGCGCTCGGCCACTCCATCGGAGCGGTCGGTGCGCTCGAATCGGTGCTGACGGTGCTCTCACTGCGCGACGGGGTCATCCCGCCGACGCTGAACTACGAGACGCCGGACCCGGAGATCAACCTCGACGTGGTCGCGGGTGCACCCCGGTACGGCGAGTACCAGTACGCGATCAACAACTCATTCGGGTTCGGTGGGCACAACGTCGCGCTCGCCTTCGGGCGGTACTGACACTCCAACGGGGAAGAGGAGTTCGCAACACCCATGTCAACACTGGCTACTGGCAACGGTTTACCCAACGTCGTCGTCACCGGTTTTGCCATGACGACCGCTCTGGCCGCCGATGCAGAGAACACCTGGAAGGGTCTGCTCGACGGCCAGAGCGGCATTCGTACGCTCACCGACGACTTCATCACCAAATACGACCTGCCGGTCCGCATCGGCGGGCACCTGGTGGAGACACCGGAGTGCTTCGACGAGGGACTGACCCGCACCGAACTGCGGCGGCTGTCGTACCTGCAGAAGATGGCGCTGGTCTTGAGCCGGCGGGCCTGGGAGAACACCGGAACACCGGAGATCGACCCGCGGCGCCTGCTGGTGTCGGTGGGCACCGGGCTGGGTTCCACCGAGGAACTGGTCTACGCCTACGACGCGATGCGGGAACGCGGCTTTCGGGCCGTGTCCCCGCTGACCGTGCAGAAGTACATGCCCAACGGTGCGGCCGCCACCATCGGACTGGACCGCAAGGCCAAGGGCGGGGTGATCACCCCGATCTCGGCGTGCGCATCCGGCTCGGAGGGCATCGCCCACGCCTGGCAGCAGATCGTGCTCGGTGAGGCCGACATGGCGATCTGCGGCGGTGTGGAGACCCGGATCGAGGCGGTGCCGATCGCCGGTTTCGCCCAGATGCGCATCGTGCTGTCCAACACCAACGACGACCCGGCGGGAGCCTGTCGCCCCTTCGACCGCGACCGCAACGGCTTCGTGTTCGGCGAGGCGGCTGCGCTGATGGTGATCGAGACCGAGGAGCACGCCAAGGCCCGCGGTGCCAACATCATCGCGCGCATCATGGGTGCGTCGATCACCTCCGACGGCTACCACATCGTGGCGCCGGACCCGGACGGCGAGAGTGCCGGCCGGGCGATGTCACGGGCGATCCGGGTCGCCGGCCTGACACCCGGCGACATCGACCACGTCAACGCCCACGCCACCGGCACCTCGGTCGGCGACGTGGCCGAGGGCCACGCCATCAACCATGCACTGGGCAAGCACGGCGGCGACGCCGCGGTGTACGCGCCGAAAAGCGCGCTCGGCCACTCGGTCGGCGCGGTGGGTGCGGTGGAGTCCATCCTGACCGTGATGGCCCTGCGCGATCAGGTGATCCCGCCGACGCTGAACCTGAAGAACCTCGATCCCGAGATCGACCTGGATGTGGTGGCCGATGCGCCGCGTCCGGGCAATTACCAGTACGCCATCAACAACTCGTTCGGATTCGGCGGGCACAATGTCGCGCTCGTCTTCGGCCGGTACTAACGGTCATTCACGGATCAGTAGCGACACAAGAATCGATTAAGGAGACGCGCGATGACGACCATGGCTCCCGAGACGGTGGGCGAATCACTCGACCCGCGCGACCCCCTGCTGCGTCTGTCGACGTTCTTCGACGACGGCACGGTGGAACTGCTGCATGAGCGCGACCGTTCCGGCGTGCTCGCGGCCGGGGGCACCGTCAACGGCGTGCGAACCATCGCGTTCTGCACCGACGGCACCGTGATGGGCGGTGCGATGGGCATCGAGGGCTGCGACCACATCGTCCACGCCTACGACACGGCGATCGCCGAGCAGAGCCCGATTGTGGGCCTGTGGCACTCCGGTGGTGCACGGTTGGCTGAGGGCGTGCGCGCCCTGCACGCGGTCGGACTGGTCTTCGAGGCCATGATCCGGGCCTCGGGCTATGTCCCGCAGATCTCGGTGGTGGTCGGTTTCGCGGCCGGTGGCGCCGCCTACGGTCCGGCACTGACCGACGTCATCGTGATGGCGCCGGAGGGCCGGGTGTTCGTCACCGGACCGGACGTGGTTCGCAGTGTGACCGGTGAGGACGTCGACATGGCCGCGCTCGGCGGCCCCGACACCCACCACAAGAAGTCCGGGGTGTGCCACATCGTCGCCGACGACGAGCTCGACGCGTACGAGCGGGGGCGTCGCCTGGTCGGATTGTTCTGCCAGCAGGGTCATTTCGACCGCAACAAGGCCGAGGCCGGCGAGATCGACCTGCACGCGCTGCTTCCGGAGTCGGCGCGGCGTGCCTACGACGTGCACCCGCTGGTGCATGCGCTGCTCGATGACGACGCGCCGTTCGATGAGCTCCAGGCCAAGTGGGCCCCCTCGATGGTGGTCGGGCTGGGCCGGCTGTCCGGACGCACCGTCGGGGTGCTGGCCAACAACCCGCTGCGGCTGGGCGGCTGCCTGAACTCCGAAAGCGCCGAGAAGTCTGCGCGTTTCGTGCGCCTGTGCGACGCGTTCGGCATTCCGCTGATCGTGATCGTGGACGTGCCGGGCTACCTGCCCGGTGTCGGCCAGGAGTGGGGCGGCGTGGTGCGCCGCGGCGCCAAGCTGCTGCACGCGTTCGGTGAGGCCACCGTTCCGCGGGTCACCCTGGTCACCCGCAAGACCTACGGCGGCGCCTACATCGCGATGAACTCCCGGTCGCTGGGCGCCACCAAGGTGTTCGCCTGGCCGGACGCCGAGGTCGCGGTGATGGGCGCCAAGGCCGCGGTCGGCATCCTGCACAAGAAGAAGCTGGCTGCCGCAGCCGAGCACGAGCGCGAAGCGCTGCACGACGAGTTGGCGGCCGAGCACGAGCGGATCGCCGGCGGTGTGGACAGCGCCATCGACATCGGCGTCGTCGACGAGAAGATCGACCCGTCGCACACCCGCGGCAAGATCACCCAAGCCCTGGCCGAGGCACCCGCCCGCCGCGGCCGCCACAAGAACATCCCGCTGTAGCTTCGCTGCGCGAGCAGTCCCCCGCAAGCGGGCGGTACCCCCAACTGAAGCCCCCTTTTTCCGGTAAGAAAAGGGGGCTTCAGTGTCTGCTCGGCGGGGTTACCGCGTGGTGCGGCTACCGTATCCGCGACCTCACGCGTCGTCGGTAAGGCCTTGGCGGATCAAGGACTTCGCGTTCACCACAACCGATTCGATGGACCCGAGGCTGGGTGTCCACCACTCCACGGCCCAGTTCAACGCGCCGAGGACCAACATCTGTGCGATGTACAGGTCCAGTTCGGGTCGCAGTAGGCCCTCGCGGGCCACATCGTTAATGAGTCGACGCCAGATCTCGCCGTAGCGCTCCTCCTCGACGATCTGCCGTTTCCGAATCGCCAGCGGCACCTGACCGGCATTGCGGATCCACGCGGTGGCGTAGTCGGAGGCCTGCAGCACGTGGCACAGGTGCGCCTCGACGCTGGTCAGCAAACGCGTCAGCGGCGGCGTTCCATCAGGCAGCTCGTCGAGCACGGCCGCGACATACTCACGCATTCCCACGATTCCCGACCACATCACCTCTTCTACCAACTCGTCACGCGACGCGTAGTAGTGGTAGATGGCCGGGGCCTGCAGCCGGGCTTCAGCAGCCACGTCGGTCAGGCGAAGTCCGGCATAGCCGTTCACGGACAGCACATGAGCTGCCGCATCGAGGATCCGCTCCCGTGTCGACATCGCTTCAGAGGACGTTTCGCCCTCGCCCGCGGGCTCGCTGATCGCTGTAGCGCGCCGTCGTTGTTGAACCACAGAGCGATGATAAGCGCGAGGCCGCGGAATCGAGGTCGCCAGCGGCGTCCTGCACGTCCGTTGTGTGGATACGGCGAAGATCAACGTCGCAAGATCCGTCACCACCGATGCGCCACACGCAGGTTAATCTATCATAAAAAACAGACCCGGACGGGGGACGAACGGTGATGAATCGGCACGTCGACCACCCCTACCGCAGGTCACAATCCTCAGCTCCGGCCATCGCAGGTCCTTTCATGGTCGCTGTCAAGCAGGTCACACTCGATATGATCGAACAGTGCCCCGCAAATCAGAGGCCTCCGTCAAGGACCCGTCCAAATCGGAACGCACCCGTTCCCGCATCCTGGACGCGACCGCCCACGTCTTGAGCACCAAAGGCTTCGCCGGAACCCGGCTGACCGATGTGGCCAAACATGCGGAATTACAGGCTCCCGCAATCTATTACTACTTCGCATCGCGCGAAGACCTCATCGAGGAGGCGATGTTCCGCGGGATCAACGACCTTCGTGATCACCTGCAACGAGCCCTTGACGCCCTGCCGACCGATACCACGCCCATGGACCGAATCCTCACTGCGGCAGAGGTACACCTTCGCCATGGACTCGATCTCTCGGACTATGCTCGCGCCTCCATCCGCAACTCCGGTCAGATCCCGGATCGACTGCGCGCCCGCCAGAAGAAGGAGCTCACCGCCTATCACCGCATTTGGCAGAGGTTGATCGCTGCCGCCGCGGCCGACGGCCAGATCCGCGGTGACCTCGATCCCAAAATCGCGCAGTCACTCATCCTCGGCGCCCTCAACTGGAGCGCTGAGTGGTGGGACCCCCGCCGGAATTCAGTTGACACGCTGGTGACCAACGCACAGGCGTTCATCCGCCACAGCCTGGCCCCCGCCGCAAAGCCGGCCAGACGTCGGGCCAAGGGCCGCGCTGCGGGCTGAGCCGGTCCTCTGACCGTGAGCAAGTCCCGATATCTATCGTAAAATAATCCTCCGCAGCTAGGAGCCCTCGCGGTAGTCGATGACGACGCGGCCGTCGATCTGACCGCGCTGCATGCGCCCGAGAATGTCGTTGACGTCGTCGAGCTTGGCAGGTGTCACCTTCGGCCTGATCAAGCCTCGGGCATAAAAGTCCAGGGCCTCGGCCAGGTCCTGGCGGGTACCCACAATGGAGCCCCGGATGGTCAGGCGCTTGAGCACGATGTCAAAGATCGGTGCCGGGAAGTCTCCGGGTGGCAGACCGTTGAAGACGATGGTGCCGCCGCGTCGCACCAACCCGACCGCCTGGCCGAACGCGTCCGGGTGCACAGCGGTGACCAGGACACCGTGCACTCCCCCGGTGGCCTTACGTGCTTCGACCGCCAGGTCGGTGGTGCGCGCATTGAGGGCTACCTCAGCGCCCAGCTCGGTGGCCAGCGCCAGCTTGGAGTCATCCACATCGACAGCCAGCACGCGCAACCCCATCGCCCGGGCGTACTGCACGGCGATATGGCCGAGACCGCCGATACCTGAGATGGCCACCCACTCACCAGCACTGGCCTCGGTTTCTTTCAAGCCCTTGTAGACGGTGACACCGGCGCACAAGATCGGCGCCACCTCCAGCGGGTCGCAGCCATCCGGAATTCGCGCCGCGTAGGCGGTGTCGACCAGCATGTAGGTCCCGAAGCTGCCGTTGACGCTGTAACCGCCGTTGCGCTGGCTCTCACACAACGTCTCCCAGCCGGTGCGGCAGTACTCGCACTCGCCGCAGGCCGACCACAGCCAGACATTGCCGACCCTGTCACCGATCTGAAGGTCGTCGACTCCTTCGCCGAGAGCGACAACGATGCCGCACCCCTCATGACCCGGGATGAAGGGCGGGTGCGGCTTCACGGGCCAGTCACCGTGTGCCGCATGCAGGTCGGTGTGGCATACCCCAGAGGTCTCCAGTTTGACCAATGCCTGACCATGCTTGGGCTCAGGTAGCTCCAATTCGGAAATCTGCAGGGGTGCACCGAATTCCGTGACCACGGCGGCGCGCATGACCTCGGCGGATGCTGCGGTGGTGTCAAGGGTGTCAGTCATCTCTTCATTCCAATCTTGCGGGGTCTGGGTTGGCGGCTCATCGGATCGAGGTCAGAACAGGCCGGTGGCGGTTTGGGAGTAGGAGACCAGCAGGTTTTTGGTCTGTTGGTAATGCTCCAGCGCCATCTTGTGGTTCTCCCGGCCGATCCCGGACTGCTTGTAGCCGCCGAACGCCGCATGCGCGGGATAGGCGTGATAGCAGTTCACCCACACCCGGCCGGCCTGGATGTCACGGCCGGCCCGATAGGCGGTGTTGCCGTTACGGCTCCACACCCCGGCAGCCAGGCCATAAAGGGTGTCGTTGGCGATCGGACCGAAGATCTCCTCCTGAAAGATCCGCATCTTGTTATGACCGGCGAAAATCGTCGGCTGCACATAGAAACCACCCGAGAGCTCCCCCCCGAGTTCGGCACGCTCCCCACCGGTGACCACCCGGGCACCCTCGCCCTTGCCGATCTCGATATAGGACAAGATCTTCTCCAACTGATCATTGGAGGCCTGCGCCCCGATCATCGTGGTCGCATCCAGCGGATCACCCTGACGGATCGCCTTGGTACGGATCGCCGCCAACTCCAAAAACTCGTCATAAATGTCGGCCTGCACCAGCGACCGCGACGGACAGGTACACACCTCACCCTGATTAAGCGCAAACCCCGCAAACCCCTCCAGGGCCTTGTCCTGGAAATCATCACCAGCCGCCAACACATCAGAGAAGAAGACGTTCGGGCTCTTGCCACCCAACTCCAGCGTGACCGGGATGATGTTCTGACTGGCGTACTGCATGATCAACCGCCCCGTGGTGGTCTCCCCGGTGAAACCGATCTTGGCGATCCGATTACTGCAGGCCAGCGGTTTGCCGGCCTCAACACCGAATCCGTTGACCACATTGAGCACACCCGGCGGCAACAGCTCACCGATCAAGCTCATCAGGAACAGGATCGAGGCCGGGGTCTGCTCGGCGGGCTTTAAGACCACCGCATTGCCGGCGGCCAGCGCCGGCGCCAGCTTCCAGGCCGCCATCAGGATCGGGAAATTCCACGGAATGATCTGACCCACCACCCCCAGCGGCTCATGGAAGTGATACGCCACCGTGTCCTCATCAAGCTGGCTCAACGCCCCCTCCTGGGTGCGGATCGCCGCCGCGAAATACCGGAAATGATCCGCTGCCAGCGGAATATCAGCGGCCAAACACTCCCGGATCGGCTTGCCGTTATCCCACACCTCAGCCACCGCCAGCGCCTCACGGTTCGCATCGATACGATCGGCGATCTTGCCCAGAATCTCCGCCCGCTGCGCCGGCGCCGTCTTACCCCACGCCGGGGCGGCCGCATGCGCAGCATCCAAAGCCATGTCGATATCCGCCGCCGTCGACCGCGGAATCTCACAGAACACCGCACCGGTCACCGGCGTGGTGTTCTCGAAATACTCCCCACCAACCGGCGCCACCCACTGACCACCGATGAAATTCCCGTAACGCGCCTCAAAACCCATAAGCGCACCTGCAGAACCCGGACGAGCAAAAACGGTCATCGCTGCTGCTCCACCTTCTTTGGTCGATACTCGATCGGACACCTATTTCACCGTCAGTCCTGCATCCACCGGCAGCGTGACGCCGGTGATGTAGCGGCCGGTGTCCGCGCAGAGGTACACCATCGCCTCGGTCACATCGAGGCACTCCACCACGGGCGCGGGGAGCAGATTCTCCAACGCCGCACCGAACTCGGGGTGCTCGCCGATGTACCGCTCGACCTCGGGATTCTGGATCATCGGCGTGGCGACGCCGGTCGGATGCACCGAGTTGACTCGAATACCATGTTCGGCGAGTGTCGTTGCGTAGTAACGCATCAACCCGACCACGCCGTGCTTGGCAGCGGTGTATCCGGCTCCACCGTGACTCTTCGTCGCAAAGCCGCGCCCGACCGATCTCAGTCCGGCCACGGAACTGGTGATCACGACGGCACCCCCGTCGCCGTGCCGCAGCAATGCCGGCAACGTCGCCTCGATGGTGAAGTACACCCCGTTGAGCATCACACCGATAGCGTCCAGGTAGGCGGACAGCTGCTGTGATCGATCGCCGAAGACCGGTCCGATACCGGCGTTGGCCAGTACGTAGTCGATCCGGCCCAACTCGCCGACGGCGTTGTCCAGCAGCGCCGTCAACTGCTCGAGGTCTCGTACATCGCACTGTTCCGCGACGATCCGCTGCCCGGTCTTCTCGACGAGATTGACCGTCTCGTCCAGATCCTCCGGTGTGCTCATCGCGTACGCGACACTGTCCAGCTGCCGACACAGGTCCAGCGCAATGATGTCGGCTCCCTCTTCGGCGAAGCGCACGGCATGGGCGCGGCCTTGCCCCCTGGCGGCACCGGTTATGAATGCCACCTTGCCTTCGAATCGGCGATTCATCGTGTCACCTCTCGCAGAACGGAAGAAACTGCCGCCAAACCACTTTGGCCATTCCCCTGCCCCATTGTGGTGACGAATGCCGGGATCGGAAGACCAACCGGGGCCTTCGTTGAGGCTGCACAAGCCTGCCGCCGGTCTCTGTGCCGAATGACATGGCCTGGAGCGGAGTTCCTCGGTTAGCTGCTCTCATGGCTCATGTCCGGTTAGAACGCAGCGATGGTGTCGCGCACCTGGTGCTCGCCCGCCCCGAGCGGCGCAACGCCCTTGACGAGGAACTCATCGAGGATCTCACTGCGGCGGTGGCCGATCTGGAAACCGACGGTGAGGTCGGCTGCGTCGTGGTCCGGGGCGATGGCCCTGGGTTCAGTGCGGGGATCGACGCATCCACGTTGACAAGGCTTTCCACCCCCGAGGGTCTCAAGCGGATTCGTTCCGCCTTTGTGGCGGCCTACGACCGGCTCGAACAACTGCCGATTCCGACCGTTGCAAGCGTGCACGGTTGGGCGATCGGCGCAGGGTTCGAGCTTGCGCTGGCGTGCGACCTGCGCGTGGTCGCCGCCGACGCGACGCTCGGACTGCCCGAGACCCGGATGGGCGTGGTGCCCGACGTCGGTGGCACCGGCCGGCTGACATCGCTGGTCGGGGCGGGGCGGGCCAAGGAGCTGATCCTGACTTCGGCGATGATCGACGGGACGCGCGCCGGCCGCCTCGGTATCGCCAACCGCGTCGCACCCGTCGCCAAGCTCGCGGCCGTCACCGCAGCATTGACCGACGAGTTGCTCGCCTGTTCGCGCACCGCGAATGGACTGGCCAAGCGCATCATCGACCGCTCCGCGCGCCCGACATGGGATGACACCCTCGACGCCGAGTTGGACGCCCAACTGCACTGCATCGGAACCCCCGAGTTCAGCGCGGCCTGTCACCGATTCCTGGCCGCCCCGGGCGCCAATACCCCTCAGGCGCGGCGATGAAGCGCTCCGAGATCCAGATCCCGGTGGACGGAGTCACAATCGCCGCCTGGCACTACGCCGCAGCCGGTTCGGATTCGCGACCGTGCGTGGTGATGGCCCACGGATTCTGCGGCACCCGGGATGCCGGGCTGGCCGGTTTCGGCGAGCGTTTCGCCGAAGCCGGGATCGACACCCTGTGCTTCGACTACCGCGGGTTCGGTGCTTCCGGCGGCCGAACACGGCAGGTCGTCGACTTCCCCGGTCAGCTCCGGGACTACCACGCTGCCATCGACACCGCCCAACAACTGCCGCACGTCAACGGCGTTGCGGTCTGGGGCACCTCGCTGTCGGGCGGCCACGTTTTCGCCCTCGCAGCCCAACGCCCAGATCTCATCGGTGCCATCGCCTTGACTCCTATCGTCGATGGGCGGAAGTCGGTGCTGCGGATGAGCCGGTCCATTCGGCCCTACGCCGCGATTCGTCTGGGGGCGAGCGCGATCCGAGATGCGATCAGGGCCCGCGCGGGGCGGCCGCCGGTTCTGGTGCCCGCCGCCGGACCGCCCCGGAGTGCCGCGATGCTCACCACGCCCGACGCCTTGCCCGGTTATCTGGCCATCGCGCAGGACGCGCCGTTGTGGCGCAACGAATTCGCGGCCCGCGTGCTGCTCGACGTGCCGCGGTACCGGCCGGGCCTGCACGCCGACCGCATCAGCTGCCGCATGCTCGTGCAGATCGCCGCGGCCGACCGCAACGCACCACCCGACCTGGCCAAGGCGGCGGCCCGGCGCGCCGATGCCCTGGTGAATGAGTACGCCGGCGCCGGGCATTTCGACGTCTACGACACCGGCTCGGCTTTCGATGCCGTGGTCACCGACCAGATTTCGTTCCTGGCGTCTCTCACCGAAAGGACAGCATCATGACCGACTCGACCAACGGTCTTCCCCGTGCCTGCGTGATCGGAGCCGGTTCGGCCGGCCTGGCCGCGTGCGCAGGCCTCAAGGGGGCCGGGATCGCCTTCGACTGTTACGAGAAGAGTGACCGCGTGGGTGGCCTGTGGGTTTTCGACAATCCCAGCGGCACGGCTGCCGCCTACCGCACGCTGAACTCCAATGCGCCCAAGGCCTACATGGGGTATCACGATTTTCCGATGCCCGCGGACCTGCCGTCCTACCCGAGCCACTGGGACTTCGCCCGCTACTTCGACGACTACGCCCGACACTTCGGCCTGCACGAGCACATCAGGTTCCAAACCGAGGTCACCCGTGTGACACCCCGTACCGGCGGAGGCTTCGCGGTCGAGCTGTCCGATGGCAGCACCCAGGACTACGACTACGTGCTGGTGGCAAACGGTCACCACTGGGATCCGCGCATGCCGGAACCGATGTTTCCCGGGACCTTCGACGGCACGATCATGCATTCTCGTGAGTACCGCGACCCCGCATTCATGGCGGGCAAGCGGGTCGCGGTGGTGGGAATCGGCAACAGCGCGGTCGACATCGCCTGCGAGGCAGCCCACGTCGCCGACAAGACGATACTGTCGGTTCGGCGCGGTGCCCACATCATGCCCAAGTATGTCTTCGGGATGGCGCCGCCGAATTGGCTGTTGGACTCCGCATCCTACAAACTCGGACGGATAGCGCTCGGGGCACTGATGCGGTTGGCGAACGGACGCGGTCAGGACTACGGCCTTCCGGTTCCCGATCACGCGTTCGGCAACGCACACCCGACGATGTCGGCGAGCATCATGGACGAACTGCGGATGGGCAGGATCCAACCCAAACCCAGGATCGCCGAACTCCTCGGTGATCGGGTTCGGTTCGTCGACGGCTCGGTTGAGCAGGTCGACATGATCGTCTGCGCTACGGGCTACAACATCACCTTCCCGTTCTTCGACGAATCGTATTTCTGTGCACCGGACAATCAGATCGCGCTCTACCACCGAGTGGTTCACCCCGATCGGCCCGGACTGTTCTTCATCGGGCTCTGCCAGCCCCTGGGCGCCATCCAGCCGCTGGCAGAACTGCAGGGCAAATGGGTCGGCGCACTGCTGTCGGGAACGTGTGCTCTGCCGAGTCCGCAGGATATGTGCCGGGCCATCGAGGCCGACCAGACCGCGCTGCGTAAGCGCTTCATCGCGTCCACGCGGCACACGGTTCAGGTCGACCACAATCACTATCTGAAGTCGTTGCGCCGCGAGATCGGCGAGGGCAGGCGGCGCGCACGCCGGTTGCGCACAACCCGGAACACCGGAGAAGTCCGGCGCCTGGCAGCGACGACAACCCGTTCAACCTGACCGACAGCGATGCCCGGGCCGGTAACATCAACTCGGTGGTCGACCGGCTCACCGCGAACGAGGCCATCGTCGTTTGCGCACAAGATCTCCTGGCGCGTCTCGACGATGTGACCGTGCATCTGTCCAAGCAACTCGCCGGATCGGTGCCCGAGTTCTTCGAGGACGAGGACCTGGTACGTGAGGTCGAGGCCAGTGCCTACGGCAATGTCGCTTCGATGTTGTCGGTGTTCCGGGCCGAGAACTCCGCAGAAGACGTGCCGATCCGCGCCGAGGTCACCGCATTCGCCACCGCCGTCGCCCGCCGGCAGATCCCGTTGGAGTCACTCATCCAGGCCTACCGGGTGGGGCAGACGCTGTTCTCACGACTGTGGATGGATGCCCTCGCCGGACACATCGCCGATCAGGACGTGTTCATCGCAGCATTGCACCGCAGCTTCGACGAACTGAACATCTATCTTGATCGCGTCGTGGCGCAGCTGGTCGGCGATTACGAGCGGGAGCGCGAACGCTGGCTGCGTGGCGAAGCGGCACGCCGGACTGCACTGGTCGGTCGACTGCTACGCGGCGATCGGATACCGATCGACCATGCGAGCCGCCAGCTGGACCATGACCTGCGTGCTCCGCAGACGGCTCTGGTCGCCTGGACGGCCTCGCACGGTGAGGTCGACCTACAGCTGGCTGCACTCGAAACACGCCTGAACTCAATAGCATCCGCCGCCGGTGTTGCCCGAATGCTGATGTTGCCGGCCGGCACCTGCACGATGTGGGCATGGATCGCCGGCAATTTCGACGCCGAGCAGCTCTCCGACGGCGACGCCAACCGCGGCGGCCCCGAGGTCCTGGTCGCGGCCGGACAGACCATACACGGCGACGACGCATTCCGGATCAGCCACGAGCAGGCCTTACGCGCCCGCCACGTCGCGTCTCACATGACCTCTCCGGCGCCGCTCACCCTGCACGCGGACGTCGCCACCGTCGCGTTGCTGGCCAACGATTACGACGAGGCCCGGCGGTTCGTCAGCCGGACGCTCGGTAACCTCGCCTACCGAACCACCGTCGCAGCGCAGTTACGCGAGACCCTACGGGTATTCCTTCAGGAGGGCGGCAACACTCGCCAGGCGAGCGAACGACTTTTCATGCACCGCAACACCGTGCTGTACCGGTTGCGCCGAGCCGAGGAGTTGATCGGTGTTCCGCTGGCCAAACGGCGACTGGCCGTGGAGGTCGCACTGCTGTTCATCGACACCTTCGGTGATGAGATGCTGCCGCCTGCTTCCCCGTTCGACGCACAATCCGGTGCCGAAGCGGATGAGCCCGCGATCAGTCCCATCGAACCGGTCTGACGGGCGGTCGATCGCAGCTACGCTTCGCGGTCGCCGCCAACCCGATGCCGTTGGCGCAGCTCACGTTTGAGGACCTTGCCGGCCGCGGAGGTGGGCAGTGCGTCGACGAAATCGACGCTGCGCGGAGCTTTGTAACCCGCGATGTACTGCTTGGAGTGTTCGCGGATCCCCTCGGGCGTTGCCTCGCTACCCGGTCGCAGCACGACCACGGCGTGGACGCGTTCACCCCACTCCGGGTCGGGCACGCCGATCACCGCGCACTGCGCCACGGCCGGATTCCGGGCAATCGCACTTTCGACCTCGACCGAGTACACGTTCTCTCCGCCGGTGACGATCATGTCCTTGATCCGGTCGACCACGAAGACGTATCCGTGTTCGTCCATGCGTCCGCCGTCCCCGGTGTGCATCCAGCCGTCGCGGACCGCACTTGCCGTCTCCTTCGGCTTGTTCCAATAGCCGAGCATGACGTTTCCGCCGCGGACGACGATCTCGCCGACTGTTCCCCGCGGGACTTCCGCGCCGGCCTCGTCGACGATGCGAACTTCGCAGTTGGGTGCCGCACGGCCGGCCGACTGCAGCAACGCCTCTCGGGTGTGATCCTCGGGCCCGAGCAGCGTTGCGATCGGGGCCAGCTCGGTCATGCCGTACGCCTGTGTGAACGCCACCTGCGGCATTGCGACACCGGCGCGCTCGAGCAGCGGCTTGGGTATCGGCGATCCGCCATACAGGATCGCCCGGAGGCTGGCCAGATCGTGTGCGGACAACCCCGGGTAGTCGACGATCGCCTGAACCATGATCGGCACGAGCGCCATGTCGGTCACCTGATGGGACTCCACGGCAGCCAACACCGCACCCGGTTCGAATCGCGGTACCACCACATGGGTGCCGCCGAGCAATGTCGTCAGCCCCCAGGCGGACAATCCCGCCAGATGGAACATCGGAGCGGCATGCAGACAGCGACTCCTTTGACCCAGCCGGAAAACATGGCCCGATGCCGCCGCGCCGAGCCAAGAGGTCATGATGGCGGCGTGCGACAGCATCACGCCCTTGGGTTCCCCGGAAGTTCCTCCGGTATAGAAGATCCCGGCGAGCTCGCCGCCGCTTCGGCGCGCGTCCGGCACTCCCCCGGCGTCGGCAATCAACTGTTCATACGAGACGGTTCCCTCGGGCGGCGCATCGTCGCCGCAGTAGATCACGGTCGAAAGGTGTTCACACTCCGCCCGGATCGCGGCGAGCATGTCCCGGTGGGCGTCATCGATGATGAGCACCTTGGTCTCGGAATCTCTGAGCGCATAGCCGATCTCAAATGCACTCCATCGAATGTTGAGTGGATTGAGCACGGCGTCGGCCCATGGGACAGCGAGCAGGTATTCGTGATACCGGTGCGAGTTCAACGCCAGGATGGCGACCCGGTCGCCGGCTTCCACCCCGAGCTCACGCAATCCACCGGCCAGCTTCTCGACTCGCCGAGTCACCTGACGAAACGTCTGGGCTTGGGCGCCCCCGACGATCATCGTCGAGTCAGGCGTTTGCTGAAGCCCGCGATGAAGTCCCTGCGTCAAGTACATGTTGCGGCCTCCCGACCCCATCGCCGAGGGGCCTCGTGCGAATGACGGATCAATGTCTCAAACGAACCATAGATGACCAGAAACGGGTTCTGGCGGTGATCCCGCAACGCTGTGCAGGCGTCGGACACTCGAACATCACTTTGGCGGACTGCACAATTGGCGTGTCCATACCGTCTTTCCAAGCTAACTCCGCGTGACGTCCGCGGAGCGGTCCGGCCGTCCGCCCCGGTGGGACCGTGTCGCGAATCGTCGAATCCGCTCCGAGACCGTTGGGTCAGCCAGAGCGATCGACTGTTCCCGCTCCTCGGCGTGAAGTTGTTCGCCGAGTGTTGACCCCACCGCCGAGTCGACCAGCTTCCGGGTTGCCACCGCGGGACTGCGCCGGCGGGCCAGCTGCCCGGCCAACGCGTAGGCCTCCCCCATCAGCTCCTCGTCGGGCACGCAACGCCAGATCAGTCCCCACTGCTCGGCCTGCGCCGCACCGACCCGACAGCCGGTCAACAACATTCCGAGCGCCCTCGACCGCCCGAGGACACGAGGCAGGATCCATGTCGCACCGGCGTCGGGAACAATGCCGAGGGAGCTCACCTGAGGTACCAGAAAGTACGACGATTCGGCGGCGACCACAATGTCGGCGAGCAAGGCCAGACCCAATCCGCCGCCCGCGCAGGGACCATTGACCGCGGCCACCACCGGAACCGAAGCATCGACGATGGCCTGGCACAACGGGTTCAGGCTGGACGCCATTCCACGCTGCACCGATTCGGTCAGGTCCCCGCCATCGGAGTCCAGGTCGATCAGGTCGTATCCGGCACAGAAGCCGTCACCGGATCCGGTGATCACCAGTGCGTGTACGTCGTCACGCCCGGCCAGTTCAGCGATCGCCGCCCGGATCCCGTCCATGATGCTCCAGGTCAGCGCGTTGAGCCGCTCCGGACGCTGCAGCGTGATGGTGGCGATCCCGGCGTCGACCGCGGTGCCGACCATGTCAGATGTTGAACCCGCCGGAGCAGACCAGCGTCTGCCCACTGATGTAGTCGGACTCCGGTGTGCACAACAGGTACACGGCGCCGGCCGCGTCGTCAGGAGTGCCACTGCGGCCCAAGGGGATCGTCCTCTCCATCTGGGCCAGGAGATCCGGATTCACTCCGACCTTGATCTCCCTGCCCTGAATGTCGATGCTGCCGTCCTGGTCTCCGGCGGTGCTGGTGAGGCGAGTTCGGATCAGCCCGAAGGCGACGGTGTTCACGGTGACGTTGTAGCGCCCCCATTCCTTGGACAGCGTTTTGGTCAGGCCGCTGACACCGGCTTTGGCGGCGGCGTAGTTGGCTTGCCCTGGGTTCCCGCCCAGTCCGGCCACTGAGGAGATGTTGACCACCTTGCGGCAGGGAATCGCCCGACCGTCGTCTTTCGCGGCCTTGACCAGTCGCGAGATCACCGGCTGCGCTGCACGCAGGATCCGAAACGGCGCCTTGAGGTGCACATCGAGAATGGCGTCCCACTGCTCGTCGCTCATCTTCTGGACAACCGAATCCCAGGTGTAGCCGGCGTTGTTGACAATGATGTCGAGCCCACCGAAGTTGTCCACTGCCGCACCGACGAACCGTTCCGGAAAACCCTCCTCGGTGACGCTGCCCGAGAGCGGAACAGCACGACCACCGATATCGGTGATGGCGCCGACCGTAGCGGCTGCCGGGCCGTCGTCCAAGTCGTTCACGACGACGGCCGCGCCCTCCGCAGCCAGTTTCATTGCGATGTGGCTGCCGATGCCGCGACCGGCCCCGGTGACGATCGCTACTTTGCCGTTCAGCTTTCCCATGATGTTCTCCTCCTGCTTGGTATGTCAGAGCGCGACGACGGCGTCGCCCGCCAATGTGACGGTGCCGTCGGCCAGGGTGACCGAGAGCTCGAGCGTGGCCCGGCGTTCGCCGTCGACCGTGTCGAGCGCGACGATCCGTGCTCGTGCCGTGGGCGTTGCGTTCACCGGGGTCACCGCGGCGAACCGCACGCCGTAGTCCCGAATCGACTCGGGTGCCACCCAGTTGGTGAGCAGACGGCCCAGGTACGCCATCGAGAGCATTCCGTGTGCAAAGACGTCGGCCAATCCGGCGGACTGTGCCACATCGAGGTCGATATGGATCGGATTGTGGTCGCCGGATGCGCCGGCGAACAGCGCCAGCGTGGTTCGGCTGATCGTCTCGAGCTCCAATGGCTCAAGTTCGTTCCCCACTTCGACGAGCATGCCTGTCGTCATTGTCCCACCTCCGGATGCCTCACCACGAGAACGGATTTCAGATCGGCGACCAACTCGCCATCAGCCCGGACCACACTGGTCTCCTTGACCACGAACTCGAGGGCGCCGCCCTTCTTCGCATAGACGTCGACAATTCTCGGCCGGGCGATCAACTCATCACCGGCGTATGCCTGGGTTCGGTAGCCGAATCGCTGTTCGCCGTGCAGGACATGACGCAGATCAATCCCGAGGTCGGCCACCCAGTCGAACGGGTCGGGCCGATCGAGCTCGATCGCGAACAGGAAGGTCGGCGGCACCGGAAGCGCCGGATAGCCGGCCGCCTCGGCCGCCTGGCGATCCGTGAAGATCGGATTGCACTCACCGATGGACTTGGCAAAGAACCTCAGGCGGCCCTCATCGACCACCAACCGTGTGGCAGAAAGCTCGGTCCCGATCGCGGACGTGTCCACCGCCATGATCAGCCCACCTTCTCGTACAGGCTGACGACGGCTGCACCGCCGAGGCCGATGTTGTGTTGCAGAGCGAGACGTACTCCGTCGACCTGGCGCGGGCCCGCAGTCCCGCGCAGCTGCCAGACCAGCTCCGCGCATTGCGCCAGGCCGGTCGCGCCGAGTGGGTGTCCCTTGGACAGCAGGCCGCCCGACGGATTGGTGACCACCCGACCGCCGTAGGTGTTGTCCCCATCGAGGATGAACTTCTCCGCGGTGCCCTCCGGAGTGAGTCCGAGCGCCTCATAGCTGAGCAGTTCGTTGGTCGTGAAGCAGTCGTGCAACTCCACCACCGCGATGTCCTCCGGGCCGACACCGGCCGTCTCATACACCTGCTGGGCAGCCAGTTTGGCCATGTCGTAGCCGACGATCTTCATCATCGACCGGTCCTCGAACGTCGAGACCGGGTCGGTGGCCATCGCCTGAGCGCGTATCGCGACCGTGGGATCCATTCCGTGCCGCTCGGCGTAGCTCCTGCTGACCAGAACGGCGGCGGCCGCGCCGCAGGTGGGCGGGCAGCACTGCAGCCGGGTCAGCGGTCCGTAGATCACCGGAGATGCGAGCACCTCCTCGACCGATACCGGGTCGCGGAACACCGCATACGGGTTGTGTGCGGCGTGCGCCCGCGCTTTCACGGCGATCCGGGCGAACACAGCCGGGTCCATACCGTATCGGTCGCAGTACTCACGGCCGGCTCCGCCGAAGTACTGCGCGGCGAAAGGTGCGTCGCTGTCACCCTGAATTCCGTGCACCACCTCGTCGAAGCTGGCGAACGGCGTCGGCCGGTCGGTGTAGGACATCGCCAGAGCGCCGCGCTGCATCTGCTCGAAGCCCAGTGCCACCACGACGTCGGCAACACCGAACTCGATCGCCTGACGCGCCAAGAACAGCGCCGAGGAGCCGGTGGCGCAGTTGTTGTTGACGTTGACCACCGGAATCCCCGTCGTCCCAACCCGGTACAGCGCAGCCTGACCGGACGTCGAGTCACCGTAGACGTAACCGACATAGGCCTGCTGCACCGATTCGTAGGACAGACCCGCATCCGCCAAGGCTGCCCGGGTCGCCAACTCCCCCATCACCTCGTAGGTCTGGGTGTTTCGCGGGGTACTGAACGGGATCATCCCGACTCCCGCGACCAATACCGAAGAACTCATGTGTGCTCAACTCCTTGCTGTGACCGGGGCGGCCTTCGGCCGCCGGTTGATCGTCTGAACTTCAGATATGCCTTGGGCGACAGTGGACTACGGCGAGCTGATCTCCGAGCATGGAACGTTCACCTGATGCTGGCACTCAGGTCGCCCGACATGGCCCGCAGCTGCTGACCCCACGTCGACCAGTCGTGGTCCCCACCCTCCTGGAAGTCGAAATGTCCGTTGTCGCCGCCGACGGCGCGATAGTGCCGATAAAAGGTCAGATTGCTGCCGTGGGCTTGATCGCAGTAGCCGATCATCGCGGCGGGGTTGCTGCAGATCGGCGTCGCCGGGCTGTGCACCCACAGCCTGGTCTTGTTGGCCGCCAGCGTCGCCACGTGGACGTCCGGGTCATGCCACTTCCACCGACCCAATTGCGTTGGCCCCCACATTCTCTGGGTATCCACGCCGCCGAACTGAGCCAGACCCGCGGCGATCGCACCGGACACATTGGTTTTGGACGGGGTCAGGATTCCCGACAGCGAGCCCGCGTAGCGGTATCGGTCGGGGTGGAACGTCGCCATGGCGAGGGCACCGGTCCCGCCTTGGGCGGCCCCGACGATACCGTGCCCACCGGGGGCCAGACCCTTGTTGGACGCCAGCCAATCCGGCAGTTCGTGAGCCAGGAAGCGCCTCCACTGACGACTGCCGTCCTGCTCCCAATCGGTGTAGAGCGACCATGCGCCGCCGGCGGGTGCGACAACTGAGATCCCCTTGCCCGCCAGGCTGTTCATGGCGCCGCCGATCGTGACCCAATTGCTCGTCTCGGCACCGGCATCGAAGGCGTCCAACAGGACCGCCGCGTGCGGGCCACCGGCGAGAAACGCCACCGGGATGTCACGGCCCATCGCCGCCGAGGGCACCATCAGATACTCGGTGGCCGTCGCCCGAGCCGGCGCCACGGTACACAGGCAGGCAGCAAGCATCAGCACCAGGACGAAACGCAGGCTGCGCACCCGCCGAGTTCCCGCATCGGCAAGCAGCCGAATCCACCGCGGCGAATCGCTGTTCGCGCCGGGATGCGGGCAAACTACCTCGGCCGTCTCCGGGTGATCCACATTCTGAAGAGCCATGACTTCCCTTGTCCGCGAACGCTGCTCGTCGCCGCTGCATCTGCTCCGACGACAGTACCTATTTTTTAATCAATCTTCAATAGTGATCCGGGCGATCAGGGACGGGCTGCGCGGCGCCGTCCGGTCCGCTGCGGAGTGCCGCGCAGACCCGCTAATTCGGCGAATAGCCGGGCGGAGGGTAGACCCCCCGCAGAATCCACGCCCACCAGTTGTTCCCATACTCGATCTCGTCGCTGGCGTCATAGTCGGGACTGGGATCGAGCGGCACCGGATGGGTACCCCGCTGCGACATGTCGATCGGATCCTGTGGCTGACCGTAGACCGCCACCACAACCGTTCGGTCCAATCCGTTTGCCGACCACACACCGATCTGGGTGTTGGCGCAGTTCGTCATGATGTCGAAATAGGCGGGGTTGTAGTACCACAGATTGATCAGTTCGATACCGCTGATGGCCAGGGCGGGATGGATGGCGACCGTCTGAGCCACCCGGCCGCGGAATCCGGCGGCGTTGGCACGCTCCTGCGGACCGGACCCGTTTGAGCCGATATCTCCGTTGAGATCCCGGTTGTTCAGCAGATCCTCGGTGTGCCACTGGGCCGCACGCTGCAGGCCCGGGTCGATCCTGATGTCATTGGTACACCCCGCCTGGTGCTGCATGGTGTAGACGTTGGCAACAACCCCGTCGTTGAGTCGCTTGTTGTTCGGTATCAGGGTGTTGTTGTCGTTGTCGGCCCGAACGGTGGGCGCTGCCAGCAGCGCCACGGCCACCACCAGCCCCAAGACCGGCATGCCGTCGCGCCGGCGCGGTCGCAGCGTCCGGCCACTGACCGGGCGGGCCACCGGATCCGTTGTCGATCGACCGGAATCGATGCCGCGACGAGTTCGTAAGGACATAACGCGTCTCCTCATGCCTAGGGACCTGTGCCGGCCGGCGGGCGGTAATGCGCGGCCGAATTCCTCAGCTGCCAGATCAACTCGGGACACAGTTCGTTGGCCGCCTGGGAGATCAGGTATGAGCCCTGGTAGTCATCCGAGGTGTTGAAGTCCGCCTGCACCTCGGCCATCAGTTGGGCATAGCCCACACCGCGGGCCACCTTCGCACAGATGCCATACCCGTACTCGAATGCCTCGTCGGCGCTGGCGAAGTTGTAACCCGGTCTGGTCGTGACACCGATCAGGTACGCCAGTTTCTTGTCCGGCTGCACATCGGCCCGAGCGAAAGGAGCGCCGCCTACCATCAACGCGCCGAGCATCACAGCGCCGATGATTACCGATCCCGGCGGCCGGGTCTGCGGTGCACGGTGTGGTGTCAACCGGTTAGGCCTCATCACGGCGGGTCAGATCGGGTCGAAACCGGAGATGAGCCACCGGCCGTCGATCTTGTCCAACGTCACCCGGATGCTGGACGCGGTATCGGTGGGAGCGTCGCTGCCGACGATCGCGGACTGGTTGACGAACACCACGACCACGGCGTGGTTGGGGGTGGCGGTCACCGAGGCGGCACCGGGAACGCTGGCCACCGTCGAGATCCGCTTCTCCTTGGCGCCCGGAATCACGACATTGTTGGTCAATTCGATGAAGGCATCGCGGAACTCCCCGGTAAGCAGATCCTGGGCCGCCGCCAGATCCGCTTCGACGCTGCCCGGCTGGTACGACAGCATCGCAACGGTGGAATCCTTGGCGGCCTGAACGGATTCAGTGCGCGCCACCTCCGATGCACGGGCCGATGCGTCCCAGAACTTGAGCAACCCCGCTGCCATCGCGAGCAGGATCACCAGCGCGGGAAGAACGCCGTAGGCAAGTGCCTGACGGCGCCCGTGCGCGCGGCGCGACCGGTCGACCGGATCGGCCGCGTCCGATTCCTCCTCGAGGGCTGCGGCCGGCGCGGCGCCGTCGCCGGATTCGTCCTTCTCGGCCGGATCCTGCGCCGCAGAGTCCAAGCCGGTGCCGTCGGGCGCGATGTCGGTGAGGACCGCCACGGTAATCACTTCCTTGTACTGTCGGTGTGCTGATAGGTGAAACGGATGGGGCTCAACAGCTCGCCGTGCCCTGGTCAGGGCACGAACGCGACATTCGAGATCTTCGGTTGGGCGTCGACCTGCGTCAGCGAGATGCGCATTCGCCACGATCGCGGAACCTGGTCTGCCCCGCTGGCGTTGGTGGTCCTGACGGTGACGCCGACAAGGACATGCGTCTCATCGGCACCAGCGGATTCGATACCGGCCTCGGTCACCGTTCCGACCGACTTGGCCTGCGCCGCCTTGACCACCTCGATGAACGGCTGTGAACGCCGGCTGAAGTCGTCGTAGAAGTTTCCGGTCGCCGAGTCCAGGACACGTTGGACATCGGATTCGGCGTGGTCGTAGTCGATCGTGGTGAGATTCACCGCACCCTGCCGCACGACCTGCAGCAGCCGCGCGCGCTGCAACTCGGTCTGATGTGACTGGTAGGCCCGGATTCCCAACCAGCCCCCCAGTCCCGCGAACGCCACCACCGACGCCAGGCCGACCAGCATCGCGGCCCGCACGGGCGATGCCGCCTTCGTCAGGGTGGGTGTGGAATCCTCTGCGGAGCAGCGTTTTTCGTCGTCGCTCCCCGATTCGGGCACCGTGTTCAGTTGGCGTTCGGGGGCATCATCATTGATTGCCATGTCTGCTCCTGGTTCGCGGGACGGGAAAGATTGGTTTGGGTGTATACCTGCCCGTCGGGGCCGATATAACGTCCGGTACTCGGGTTGTATTCAGCGGCAACCATCGGTGCAGGTGGTTCGGGCGGCGGTGCCGCGGTGGACGCGAGCGCGCCCGACGGCAGCTGCGGGATGTCCTGGCCGGTGATGGTGGCGTTCGGGTCGCCTTTCCAGTTCCATCCCTCGTTGAGCGGCACATACTCCTCGTCGCTCTCGCACATCTTCACCGTCGGCGCACGTTTGCCCGGTCGGGTGGCGCAGGGCAGATTGCGCGCGCCACGGACGTTGAACATGGCGTCCTGCGGAATCCGGCAGTACAGCTCTCCTTCCGGGCGTTCGGGGAAGTCCTCCAGGCTGGCCGCTCGCACCTGCTGGGCCGGCAGGTATCCCGTCAGGCACGGCGGTGGCAGGTTCACGTTCAAGTTGAAACTCAGGTACGCACCTCGGTAGCCCTGTTTCGTGTTCCGATTGGCCAGTCCCGCCCCTTGCAGGATCTCGGTCAGCGGCGGCAGGAGCACCAGCAGCTGCTCCAGGTTGGGCTGGTAGGTCACGGCAACGTCGCCGACGCTGACCAGATTCGCCAACACGATCGGCAGGGTGGGCTGCAGGTCGTCGAACAGTCGGCGCGCCTGATCGACACCCGAGGAGCCGGTTCTGATCAGCTCGGCGACCGTGGCGTCCTGAGTGTGCAGTTGTTCGGTGACGGCCGCCAAGTTCGCGGCCCACCCCTGAATCGCGTCTCGGGTATCGATCTGGCTGTCGAGCAACGGTTTGGACCCGTCGATCAGGGTGGTCAGCGACTCGACGTTCTTGCCGGCCTCGATGGCCAGGCTGTTCGATCCCTTCACCATGCGGGCGATCTCCGGGCCGAGCCCTCCGACCGCGACGAACGCCTCACCGACCGCCGTACGCAAATTGTCACCCGGAATCGCCTGCAGCCCAGTGTTTGTTGCGTCCAGTAGGTCGCTGATGTCCGGTGGGATGACCGTCCGCTCGATCGGGATGACATCACCGTGCTTCAGCGGCGGACCGTCACCGTTGCGTGGCACCAGCGCCACGAACTGCTCGCCGATCGCACTCTGACTGTGCACCTGTGCGTCGAGATCGGCGGGAATGTCGATACCGGATTTCAGCGCCAGCACCGCGTCGACCCCGTCACGGGTCAGTACGACGTCGTGTACGCGACCGACTTCGACGCCGCGGTAGGTGACGTTGCCATTCTTGTACAGGCCACCTGTATCGGGCAGTCGCATGATCACTTCGTACCGCCCGACACCGAACATCAGGTTCGGCAGTTCCATGTAGCGGAAGGCCATGATCGAGCCGCCGATCACACTGATGACGATGAAGATCGCCAACTGACTGAGTATCCGCCTGCTCAACATGTCACGGCCCCTGATCGAAGCGGTAGGGAATCACCAGTGGATTGCCGGGGTTGAACGGTCCGCCCGCCGTACACGGGCTGGGGAACTGACCGATGGTTCGGCCCCATTGCATTTCGAGTTCGGTCAGATCGCATTCCCACTTCGTCCCGGTGAAGAACGACGAGTCCAATCTGCTCAAGGTGAGGTCGATGACCGCCGTGAGGTTGGCGGCGTCCCCGCGGAACCATTTGGGGATCGTCTCGGTCGCGAACGGATACGTCGGGTACAGGCCCAGAGCGCGGGTGAGCGCCGGTCCCGCGTTGGCCAACGACTCCAGCACCGGCCCGATGTCTTTCAGTTCTTGGACGAGCGCGTGTTTGGTCCGATTGATCGAGTCGGTGGCCAAGGCACCGAACTTGCCGAGCCGGTCTGCGGCGTCCGCCAACTGATCACGCTCATCCTTGAGCACCGCCAGCGCCTTGGGCAGCGTCTGCAGCGCCTTGTCCACCACCGGCTTCTGTTCGGCGAACTTGCGGGCGACGTTGTTCAAACTGTCGGTGGCCGCGATGATGTCGTCACTTTGGTCGTTGGTGTCGGCGATGAACGTGTCCAGCTGGGCGATCAGGCTTCGCAGATCCTTTTCTCGCCCGGCGAAGGCGGTGCCGAGAGCCGTGGTGATCTCCTGAATTCGGCCGATCCCACCTCCGTTGAGCAACATCGAGACCGCCGCAAGTGTCTGGTCGGTTGTCGGATAGCTGCCCGCGGACGACAGCGGGATCAGGGAGCCCTCTCGGAGTCTGCCTTCCGGTGCCACAATCGCCGGAGCAGCCAGCTCGATGTGCAGTGATCCCAACAAGCTGGTCTGGCCCAGCGCCACAGTGGCGTTGGCCGGCAGGTCGACGTCGCCGTTGAGCCTGATCGTCAACAGTGCGTGCCAGCCCTGGCGCTCGATCTTGGTCACGGTGCCCACCGTGACGTCACCGACCCGCACCCGCGAGTTCGGTTCGAGGCGATTCACCTCGGGCAGCTGCGCGAGAACCGTGTATGCCCCGGGGCCTCGCCCCTCGGTGCCCGGTAGCCCCAGGGTGTTCAGCCCACGCCATCCGCAGCCCGAAGACGTGGCGGCCAGGACCACCAGCGCCATGACAGCCGCCGCCCGGCGGCACCACCGGCTCATGATCCCGCCCCGCTCGGCAGCATGAGTCCGGGGAGGCCCGCACCCGGATCGGTCGCCTGCGCTGCCGCCTGTCCGCCTACCGCCGGCGCCGGCACCGCGGCATCCGGCGGGCCTCCGGCGGGTGAATGTTCTTCGGGTAGCGCAGGGACATGGTCCGGACGCATCCAGTCCTCGCTGTAGGTGACCTCATTCGGACGCGCACTGGCCCCGACGAACAGGTTCTCGCCCAACGGGAAGAAGTTGTACTGGCGGTTCTTCACGATCGGCGCGAGGTACTGCACGCAGAGCTTCGCCGACTGCGCGGCGTTCTGTCGCGACGCCGCCTGGATGGCTCCACAGACGAAGGAAATCGGATCGCTCAGGTTGTTCGTCGACAGCGCACCGGTCAGGGTCCCCTGGGCGGGCTGATAGATGTTGACGAAGTTCTGTGCGGCGGTGGGGATCACGTGCAGGATCTGCTTGAGGTCATCGACACTGTCCACCAGTGCCTGCGACACCGATGCCAGCTTGTCCGATGTGGTACCCACCGCCTCGTGGTTGTCGGCAATGAACGCCTTGACCTCCCGGATCGCGGCGTTGAGGTCCACGACCGCGGTGGCAACCTCATTGGGGCTGTTGGCCAATGACTTGGATGCGGTGGCGAGGTTCAGGTTCAGCCGTCGTAACACCGCGTCGCTGCCCTGAAGCGCCGAAACCAGCATCGACAGGCTTTTCACCGTGCTGAAGATGTCGCCACTGTGATCGCCCAGCGCTGAGATCGCTCCGGAGACTTCGAGAAGCGTCTCACGGATGCTCGCGCCCTGCCCCCGCAGGTTGTCCGCCGAGGTGTTGATGAATTGCCCCAGTGTGCTGACGCCGCCCGGTGTGGTGGGTTGCAGCATCTCGGTGAGGTGCTGCAGTTGGGTGCGAAAATCGTCCCACTCGACGGGTACGGCGGTTCGCTCTCGTGGGATGGTCCCGCCGTCCGCCAGCACCGGGCCACCGGCATAAGCCGGTGTCAGCTGGATGGCGCGGGCGGTCACCAGCGATGGCGACAGGACAACTGCTTTCGCATCGGCCGGTACCCGGTGGTGATCGTCGAACCAGAAGCTGATCTTCACCCGCTCGGGTTGCGCCTCGATCGCGTCGATCTCCCCGACGCGCACCCCCAGGATCCGCACCTCGTCACCGACGAAGATGCCGTTGCTGTTCTCGAAGTAGGCGACCACGTGCGTCCGACCTACGCCGATACCCAGCTGGGTCACCACAACGGCACCGACGGCCAGCATGGCCACCAGGGCCACGGCCAACCACCGCTTCAGGGTTCGGTCGACGGTCATCGGCCCGCCCCCGATTCGGTGTGCGCCCCTCCGGCCGCAGGCACTTCACCGGGCGCCGGGACGAACACCGGACTCGGTGTGGGTTCGGGAACCGATACCGCCCCAACCGGAGCCTGCGCCGGTGGTCCCGGGGGCGGTCCGCCGCGCGGCGGCGCGGGCAGCGGCTCCCGATATGGGTAGCACCCGGTGCCGGGCAGTGCAGCACCCGGTGAACCGCACACCTGGTCATCGGCGTTCCCGGTGATCGCATCCGGGAGATACAGCCGTGGTTCGCCCCCCTGTCCGGTCCGCGGATAAGGCACCGGCAGCGCCGGCGTCCCCCGCTGGCCGATCTGTGGGTCGGTACGTTCGGAGGGCAGCAACACGTTCGGATCGAGGCCCAGATCGGAGAAGGCCGAGTCGATGTAGGGCTGGATGAACTGTCCCGGAACCAGGTTCGCGACATAGGCCTTGAAGAACGGTCCCGAGGACAGCGACTCCCCCAACCCGATCACGTACCAGCTGAACCGCTTGAGGTACTCCTGCACCTCCGACTTTCGGTTGTCGACAGTGGCCAGTACGCCGTTCAGTTTGTCCAGCGCCGGCTTGAGGGTCTGGCCGTTGTCAGCGACCACTCCGCTGAGTTGCCGGCTGAGGTGCGAGATATTGCTCGAGATCTGATCCAGTGCAGCACTTTCGCTGTTGAGCTGACTCAGCAGGTTGTTGGTGTCGTTGACCAGATGCACAATCTGGTCACTACGCGCAGACAGCACCGAGGTCACTTTCCGGGCATTGGCCAGCAGGCTCCGAAGTTGTGCGTCACGTTTGTTGAGTACCTTGGACAACCGCCCAACGCCGGCGACGGCGATCTTCAGGTCAGGCGGGGTGTCCTGGAACGTCTGAGCCAGCGTCTGTAGCGAATCGGACAGCTGCTCGGTGTCAAGGCCGCTGATGGTCGCAGTCAGATCTCCTAGTGCGTCAGGCAACTGATAGGCCGGTGTGGTGCGCTCCAAGGGAATCGTCTCCGACAGCCGGCCTTCGCCGCGTGGGGTTACCCCCAGCATCTTGGTGCCCAGCAGGCTTTTCGTCTTCACCGCAGCCTCGGTTCGATCGCCGAGCCGGATACTGCTGTCGACTTTGAACTTGACCAGCACTCGCCCTCCGTCGAGCGCGACACTGTTCACGCTGCCGACTTGCATGCCCGACACCTGCACCTGGGCACCGGGCGTCAAGCCGCCCGCTTCGGCGAAATACGCCGAGTAGGAGTGAGCCGGCGAGACGAACGGAAGTTCTTCGTAGTACCACGCCCCGACCGCGATACCTGCGGTCAACAACGACCCGACGATCCCGATGGTCACCAGATTGCGTTCTTGGAATGGCTTCACTTCGGTGTGCACCTCCCCGAAGTCTGTTCGGCCACTTTGACGTACATCGGCTGCCCGCCTTTACCGTTCAGCTTGAGGGCGACCTCGCAGAAGTAGAACGTGAAGTAGTCGCCGTAAAGCGCCTGCCGGTTCAGGATTCGCAAGGCCGTAGGAAGATTCTCAAGCACATGGTCGAGATATTGCTGATCGGCCAACACGGTGGCAGCGGTGCGATCCGCTTCCTGGACAGCCTTTTTCAGGTGTGGGCGCGATTGCTGCAACAGATCGGCGATCGAGGCCGAACCGGCGTTGATATGCGCGATACCGTTGCTGATGTCTTCCTTCCGGGCCGCCAGCCCGCTCATGAGCTCCGACAGCGAATCAACCGCCGTCGCGAACTGATCGCTACGATCCCCCAGCGACCCCAGCACGGTGCTCAAGTTGGCAATCACCTGACCGATCAGCGTGTCGCGGTCGGCCAACGTATCGGTCAATGCGGCGGTCTGGCTCAAAAATGAGCCGATCGTGCCGCCCTGCCCTTGGAACGCCGCAATCAACTGACCCGCCAGTGCGTTGACCTGCTCAGGGTCGAGGGCCCGGAAGAGCGGCCGGAAACCGCCGATCAGAACATCCAAGTCCAATGCCGGTTCGGTTCGCTCCACTGGGATAGTGGCGCCCGCGCCCAATATCTTCGTGCCGCCGGCCCCCTCCTCGAGCGCAAGATAGCGGCCACCGATCACGTCGCCCCATCTGATCACTGCCCTACTGCCTTCGGTCAGCACCACCGAATCATCGGCGCTGAACTCGACTTCCACGTTCCCATCGCTTTTCAGCGAGATGTTCCTGACCTTGCCGACCTCGACCCCTGCGATGCGGACGAAGTTTCCGTTGGCCAGCCCGGTCACGTCGATGAACTCGGCCCGGTAGTTGCGCGCCGTGTCGAACCGGAACTGGCCGAAAATCGTCAGCAGGGCGAACATGCCCAGCATGGTGACAATCACAAAGATGCCGAGTCGCCACACGGTGTGTTTCAGATTGACTTTCATCGCGATCGACCCCTTCCTGACTGTCTCGTTGTTCCATCACTGCGGCACGTCGGCACGGCGGATCAGGGCTCCGGCGGCATGGGCGGCGGTGGGGGCGGTGCTGGAGGCACACCCGGAAACAGCGGCACACCTCCCGGGCCGTACTGCGGCGCTCCATACGGTGGTGTCCCGAATCCGAGTTCGGGCTGCGGTCCCACCGCCGGTCCGGGCAGACACTGCCGGATGGCCGGCGGCAACGGCACCCCGCGGGTGACCCGGAACCAGTCGGCGAAGCAGGATTGTCCGATACCCGGATTCGGCCGCACATCCAGACCAGTGCCCCAACCGGTGTTCGTGATCAGATGGCGCACCGGGAAGTTGTCGGCCACATCGGGTAGAGATCCGCAACCCGGTTTTCCGCCGGGGCCGCCCTTAGCGGCATGAATCGGCAGGTTATCCGGATACTTGTAGATATCGTCGCCGAGAAGCAGTGCGACGTCGACGATCAGCGACGAACCGTTGGCACCGCCCATGTAGTCGGCCAACCCGTAATCATCCAGGGCCGTCTTCGCACCCACCAGCGTGCACGTGAGTTGCGGGTTGTACTTCATCAGCAGACTCGTGGCCGGCTCGAGATCGTTGACCGACCGGATGAAATTCTCCCGGTTGGGCCCGATCAGACTTATCCCACTGTTGGCGAAGCCGGCGACCGTGAGCAACAGCGCATCCAGATCCCGCGAGTTGTCGACGATCGTGGTGCCGGTCGTACTCGCCGACGACAGAATGTTCACGATGTTCTGGGCCGCGGAGTCGTAGGTGTCACTGACGCCCTTCAACGCCCGCCAGTCTCCGCGAATCACGTGGCTGCGCGCGTTCACCGCCAACAGAACACTGTTTGCACCGCTGATCGCCTCACCGAGACGTGCGCCCTGGCCGCCCAAGCCCTCGGCGAGCGCCGACAGAACCCCGTTCAGTTCGGCCGGGTCCACCTGCCGGATGACTCCGACCAGGTTCTCGAAAACCGTATTGACCTCCGTCGTAACGTTTTCCGATCTGAGTACGAACCCGGGTGTCAACGGCTCCGGGCTCGGGTCCGGCGGGTAGACGAGTTCGACATACTTCGCCCCGAACGCGGTCGTGGCGGCGATTTTCGCCCCGACATTGGCGGGGATGAGGGATGCCTTGTCCGGATCGATTTCAAGCTTCAAGCTCGCCGGTTGCCTACCGCCGGAGATCTGGCCGACGCGGCCCACCTGGACACCGCGCATCTTCACCTTGGCGCCGGTCTCCATGACCAGGCCGGTCCGATCCGAGATCAGGGTCACCGGCATATAGGCCCGGAAAGATCGGTTGAAGGATTGCCCCACCAGCCATGCCGCGAGAATCACGACGATGATGAATATCAGTGTCCACCAACGTGGGTGAATACGAGATTGGTCGCGCCCGGTCGCCATTGCTATCCCGCCAGATGGAAGTTGCCAGATTGGCCGTAGACGGCCAAAGTGATCGCCACAGTCACCAGCACCGCCGCGAGCACCGATGCTCGCGTAGCCCTCCCGACCGCCTCGCCCACACCGGCCGGGCCACCCGACGCGGTAAACCCGTAGTAGGTATGGATGACCATGATCACGACGCTTGCTATGGAGACTTGCGCGAACGACCAGATCAGGTCGGTGCGGTTCAGGAACGTATGGAAATAGTGGTCATAAACGCCGGAGGACTGGCCGTAGACCACGGTTGTTCCGAAACGAGCGGCAAAAAAGGTCATGACCACGGCAACGCAGTAGAAAGGCACCACAACGACAAGGCCCGCCAAAACTCGTGCCGATGCCAGATACGCTATGGCCCGCACTCCGATAACCTCGAGCGCGTCAATCTCCTCATTGATGCGCATCGCTCCGAGCTGTGCCGTTGCGCCGGCTCCGATGGTCGCTGCCAAGGCGAATTCGGCGGTCAGTGGAGCAAGGATCCGCACGTTGAAGTAGGCCGAAGCGAACCCGGTCAGCGCTTCCACACCGATTTGGCCGAGCTGACTGAAACCCTGCGCTGCGATGAGTGCGCCGGTGGACAACGTCAGAATCGCGATAACCGCGACGGTGCCGCCGATCATCGCCAAAGCCCCGACGCCCATGCTCATTTGAGCAACGAGGCGGATCAACTCGACGCGATAGTAGAGAAACACATCCCGGATGGAGGTGAGCGTCTTCACGTGGAATCGTATTTGGTCGCCCAGACGATCCCAGCCGGAAACCCACTGTTTGTACTTTCGCTCAAGACCGGTAGAGCCGAATCGTGCCACGCGGTTCATAACGTCACCCGGAATCCGACCGCGGTGACCACCGTATTGATCACAAAGAGCGCCAAGAACGAGAACACGACGGTTTCGTTCACCGCGTTACCGACTCCCGCGGGACCACCCCCAACGGAGATGCCCATGTAACACGCGATCAGGCCGGCCGTGAGACCGAACAATGTGGCTTTGATCAGGCAAACAACCACGTCTGCGAGCCCGGTGATCAAGGTGAGTCCGGCCACGAAGGCCCCGGGCGTGACGTGCTGGAAGTAGACCGAGAACACGAACCCGCCCGCCAATCCGACCAACACCACCAGTGGGGACAGCAGGAACGCGACCAGGGTCGCCGCCAACACCCGGGGCACCACCAGTGCCTGGATCGGGTCAATGCCCATCACCCGGAGTGCGTCGAGTTCTTCCCGGATAGTGCGCGCTCCCAAGTCCGCACACATCGCGGTTGCTCCTGCGCCTGCCACCACCAATACCGTCACGACGGGTCCGATCTGCAACACCGCGCTGAGCGCCGCGCCGGTGCCCGAGAAGTCTGCTGCCCCAAGTTCACTCAACAAGATGTTGAACATGAAGACCGCCAGCACCGTGAACGGGATCGACAGCACCATGGTGGGCACGAGTGAGACGCGCGCGACGAACCAGGCCTGTAAGAGGAACTCTCGCCAGGCAAATGGGGATCGGAACATCTGAGCAAAGGTGTCGAGCGCCATTGCGAAGAACCCGCCAAGTGCGCGCATCGGTTTGCCGACGGCCATCACGTCACGCATCGCACGCTCCCGGCAGGTCGAGCAAGGTGACCTGAGCAAGGATCGGGTGCGCAGTGCGTCGGCCCGTGGAGAAGACCGCCTTGGCGCACGGCGATGTCTGCCGCATCGCAGGATTCGGAGCGTACAAGCCACTTCCCCCAGCCGTCTGACAGCCTGTGTCGCTGCGGTCCAGCGACGTGTCTCGTCGTTCGAATCAAGATTAAACTAGATTTGTGCAACCTCCGCAAGAGCTGCCGGATGCGTCGTTCACATGCGGTCGGGACTCATCTCCACTCAACTTATTAAATGTTGAGTACCACCATTTTTCGATTCTCCACGCCAAGTGCAGCGTTGGACCTCCTGCCGAGTCCATGCTCTGTCACGCGTCTTGAGATTGGATAAAATTAAATCGAGTCATTGGAATCCCGGTAACCGCGCGCTCCGGCCCACGCCTCGGGGCGATCCTTATTTCGTCGACAAATCTTGACAACCGGCACCTCGGCCGTGACAATTCATCCATCGATGAATTATCTGGCTAACCGCCTGGACCGAAGGGGGTCCCATGCCTGCCTATCTGGCCACCCTGGCGATCGCGCTGTGCCCGATCCTGGTCATCGCCCGCCTCATCGTGCTGCGACGCGGCGGAACCCGCGGACTGCATTTCGCGAGCATGGACAACAAGGACTACCTGATTCCGCCGTTCGCACTGATCTACTTCTACGCGATCTTCGCCGGGGCCTTCGGCTGGCCGCTGGTCGGCTCCGAACGGTTCTTCGACTCCGCTGCCATCGCGTGGATCGGAGTGGCATCCTGCTTCGCCGGCCTGCTGCTGGTGGCGGTGAGCCTGGTCGCCTTCGGCACCAGTTTCCGGGTCGGCATCGACGCCGATCATCCGGACAAGCTGGTGACCTCTGGCGTGTTCGCGATCAGCCGCAACCCCATCTATGTCGGATTCGGCCTGGTGCTGCTCGGCGAGTTCCTGGTGTTTCCCAGCTGGATTCCGTTGATCTACCTGCTGGCCGCGATGTGGCTGTTCAACCGTCAGGTGCTGCGGGAGGAAGCCTTCATGCGTGGGCACTACGGCCGGGAGTATGCGGACTACTGCGGCCGGGTCCGCCGCTACCTGTAGACGCTCATCCGCAGGCGAGGATCTCCGACAGCACCCGCTGCAGCTCGGCCTCGGGATCGGTCGGCCGCGCATCGGCACGCCATCCGACGAAATCATCCGGACGGATCAGCAACGCCCCTTCCGGGGCGAGGCCGGTGGCACGTGCCCAACCGACGTCGGCGATCGCATGTACGGCCACGGGGACGTTCAGAGCGGTCGCCGCCCGCGACGCGGCACGCTGCCAGCGTGCGTCGTCGGCCCCGATCAGTAACGAGAAGCCCGGCCCGAGCAGGTCGAGCGTCGAGACCCGTTGCGCACCAACCCACACATGCGGAACCCGGGTGCCGGGTTGACCGTGCAACTCCGCCACCAAGGCCACTGCGTCCGGGTCAGCCGGACCCGGTTCGTCGGAGATCACTGCGGCCGAGCGGTATTGGTGACCGATGAGCAGTGCGAACATCGGCGCCTCCTCGTCGGTGGGCAATCCCGGTCCGCTGTCAGCGAGCCGCAACAGGTGCAGCGACGGCCCGGTCAACGACTGGCGTGCGCTGAATCGCCCGATCGGGTGCCGCTCGGCCTGGTAGGTGTCCAGCAGGCCTGGACCGGCGATGCCGGTCAGCACCGCCGCCAACTTCCAGGCCAGATTGTGTGCGCTCTGGATGGCGCAGTTGGCGCCGCCTGCTTTCAACGGGGGCATGGCGTGTGCCGAGTCCCCGACGAGAAACACCCTGCCGCAGCGGAACTGGTCTGCAACCCGCTCGTAGGGCTGCCACGGTGTGGCCTCGAGCACCTCCACATCGATAGGCTCGCCGATCGCTTTGATGAGCACCTCGCGGCACCGCTCGGAGGTGAACTGCACGGCCGGCTCCCCCCGGCCGGGAACGTAAGTGGTGACCAGCATGCCGAAGTCGCCGCGTACCGGCAGGATGATGCCGTTCACGTCGTCGTTGTCGACTTGGATCGCGTCGCCGTCACCGAGTTCTGGGGCGAATTGCCGCCACGGCCCCCGAAAGTAGATGAACACCACGTAGATCGGCAGCACCCCGTGGCCCGAGGTCGGCACTCCCAGGGCATCCCGGACCGGACTGTGCACGCCGTCGGCGGCCACCAGATAGTCGGCGCGCACGGTCTCCCAGTCACCCGAATCCAGGTCGCGCACCACGGCGGTGACGCCGGTTTCGTCCCGCTCGAACGAACACAGCTCGGTCCCGTAGCGCACCTCGCTGTCGTGCCGGCGGATGTGCGCCAGCAGCATGGGCTCAAGGGCGCTCTGCGGGCAGTACTGGCCTGACGGTTCGGGACTCAGGCCGTCGAACGGTGAGAAGATGGCGTCGACGTCGAAGGCCTGCCGCACTTCGGTGCTGTTGAGCGCCGGTTTGGTGAGCATGTTCGAAACCCCGTCGGCAACCGCGTGCACCTCATCGGCGAGGCCCAGGCCACGCAGGATCTCCAGGCTGCGGAAGCTCAGGTTGCGGGCCTTCGGGTAGATGAAGGTCTCCCGGCGCTTTTCGACCAGCAGCGACCGGACTCCATGCTTGGCGAGCAGGGCGGCGGTGGTCAACCCGGCGGCGCCCGCGCCGACGATCAGTACCGGAACTCGACTGTCGTTCACCGCCACCTCCACCCTAGACGGAACTGATTAGTTCCGTCTAAACCAATGTGGCACGCGTCGACGCTCCGTGCAACCGCTCAGCGTGTGGGGGCGGTGCCGGCCAGCGGCAGGATGACGTCTTCCAGCACCCGCCGGACGAAGACCCGGTCGACCGGCCGTCCGGTCATCACCCGCAGCACGTTGAGACCCAACGCGACGTCGGGAATCAGGCTCAGGTCGCGGCCGGCCGGAATCTCACCACGCGCCAGCGCGTGATCCAGCAGTACCCGGACCACGTGACGCGGCGGGTCGAGCACCAGGTCGTCAAGGGCGGCCGCCAGGACCGGATTGTGCATCGCCGCTGTCGCCACGCCGACAATGACTTGCATTGTGTCCATGCCGGATTCATCGAACTCAGGCGCCGTCGCAACCAGCGCCTCGATGTCGCCGCGCAGGCTGCCGGTGTTGGGCGGTTCGACCGGCCCCTGTCGCCGCCGCCAGTGGGCGATGGCATCGGCGACCACTACGGCCTTCGACGGCCAGCGCCGGTATATCGCGGCCTTTCCGACGCCGGCGCGGGCCGCGATGTGGTCCATGGTCAGCCGGTCATATCCGACCTCGGCCACACCCTGCAGAGCCGCGTCGAGGATGGCGGGGTCACGAGATCGATCGAGGCGGCCCGGGCTCCGGCTCGGGCGCGATACGGGCGCGGACCCCTCGGTTCCCATGCCGCGCCAGTTTAGTCGATACGGCGTAGTTCCGTTCCGGCTCGGCTCAACCGGCCGCAGGGACGAACTCGCGCGCAACCTCGACGACACGCTCCCGGTCGGCGGCCACCAGGCCGATCCGGGTCCGGCGATCCACGATGTCCTCGATGGTCAGCGCACCCTCGTGGCTGACCGCGTACTCGAACTCAGCTCGGATCACGTCGATGCCGTCGGCCACCGGCTCTTCCGGCCGCCGGCAGGTGGCGGCGGCGACCACGTTGGCCGCCTCGGCGCCGTAGCGCAGCACCAGCGATTCGGGCAGGTGAGTTGTCAAAGACACCGGCGACCCGGGGTTGTCCGGCGCACCGACCAGCGGCATGTCGCGGGTCCGGCAGGGTCCGGCCCCCAGCCCCCGCAATCGCACCGCACGATTCAGCACGTCCTCGGCCATGTACCGGTACTCGGTCAGCTTGCCGCCGATCACGCTGAGCACCCCGGATTCCGATTCGACGACGGCGTGGTTGCGCGAGACGTCGGCGGTGCGGCCCTCCCCCGTGTCGATGAGCGGCCGCAGGCCCGCATAGGAGCCGATGACGTCACCGATGCCGAGCGCGGTGCCCAACGCCGTGTTGACGGTGTCCAGCAGGAAGGAGACTTCTGCCGAAGTGGGTTGCGGAACATCGGGAATCGGCCCGGGAGCCTCTTCGTCGGTGAGCCCCAGATAGATCCGGCCGAGCTGTTCGGGCATGGCGAACACGAACCGGTTGAGCTCGCCCGGTATCGGCACTGTCAGCGCGGCGGTCGGGTTGCCGAAGGCGGCCGCGTCGAACACCAGGTGGGTGCCCCGGCTCGGCCGCAGCCGTAACGCCGGGTCGAGATCGGCAGCCCACACGCCGGTCGCGTTGATCACGGCCCGCGCGGCGACCCCGAAAGTCTCCCCGGACAGCTGGTCGGTCAGCTGCACCGACTCCGCGGTGGCGTCCGATGCCGCCGTGTAGGTCAGGATCGTCGCGCCGTGCTGGGCGGCGGTCCGGGCCACCGCCGCCACCAGGCGGGCGTCATCGATCAGCTGCCCGTCATAAGCCAGCAGCCCGCCGTCGAGGCCGTCCCGGCGAACGGTCGGTGCCAGGTCGACGACCTGTTCCGGCGAGATCCGCCGCGACCGGGGCAGCACCGCCGCCGACGTGTTCGCCAACCGGCGCAGCGCGTCACCGGCGAGAAACCCGGTGCGCACCAGGGCCCGGTCGCGCCGGGGCATCGAACCCAGCAGCGGCACCAGCTGCGGCATCGCCCGCACCAGGTGGGGAGCGTTGCGGGTCATCAGGATTCCGCGTTCGATGGCGCTGCGTCGCGCAATGCCCACATTGCCGGTCGCCAGGTAGCGCAGGCCGCCGTGCACCAGCTTGGAGCTCCACCGGCTGGTGCCGAACGCCAGGTCATGTTTCTCAGCCAGCACCACCCGCAGTCCGCGGGTGGCAGCGTCCAGGGCGATGCCGACGCCGGTGATGCCGCCGCCGATCACGACGACATCCACAGCCGGCTCCTCGGCCAGGGCGGTCAGTTCGGCGGTGCGGCGGGCGGCGTTGAGGGCCGCATCGGCAATCACGACAGGTACCTGTTCAGTGTGTAGGTCAGTTCGGCGGCCAGCGCGTCTTCGCCCAGGATCGGTGCCACGACCTGTGCCGACTGAATCGTCGATTGGGTGATCAGCAGGCACATCGCGGCCAGTTGGCGCGGATCCCCCGACCGGACGCTGCCGTCAGCCTGGGCGGCCGCCAGTTCGACCTCCGCGACGTCGATCAGGCGCCGCTGGCTCGAGCCCAACCGCTCGGCGATGTAGACCATCGCCAGATCCGGTGCGTGATACAGCACCTGCATCACCACTTCGTCGCGGCGCAACCGCGCAGCCACCGCGACCATCCGCGTCACCAATGCCACTCGCCCGGTCCCCGAGTCGGGTGCCTGCACCCAGGCGTCGGTGACCCGTGCGGTGAGCAACGCGGCGATCACCGACCGGCTGTCGGGCCAGCGCCGGTAGACGGTGGGGCGACTGACCCCGGCGCGACGCGCGATGGCCGCCAGTGTCACCCGTTCGACCCCCAATGCGAGCAGGCAGCTCGCGGCGGCCTCGAGGATTCGCTCCCCGACATCCACCTGTTCGTCATTACTGGTTGACAACATATGTAATACTGTAACGCATGACGCCGCCCGATGCGCAGGACTCCCTGACCCCTCCGATGAAGTGGAACGCCTGGGGTGACCCCGCGGCGGCCAAACCGCTGTCCGACGGCATCCGCGGACTGCTCAAGACCGCGCTCGGCGTCGAGGGCATCGCCGCCGCCGAAGCCGATCCGAGTCAGGTGCAGCTGACGCCGTCGGCGCTGGCCGACACCCACCGGGAGGCGCTGACAGCCATCGTCGGCGAACAGTTCTGTCGTGTCGACCAGCCCGGAAGACTGCTGCGCGCCGGAGGAAAATCGACCCCGGACCTGTTGCGCCGCAACAGCTCCGGACCCCAGGATGCGCCGGACGCGGTGCTGCTTCCCGGTGGCCCCGATGGCGAGGCCGAGGTCGCCGCCATCTTGGACTACTGCAGCCGGCACGGCATCGCCGTCGTCCCGTTCGGTGGCGGTACCAGCGTCGTCGGCGGGCTGGATCCGATCCGCGGCGACTTCACTGCCGTGGTGTCGCTGGACCTGCGCCGGTTCGATCAACTGCTGAGTCTCGACGAGGTCTCCGGCGAGGCCGAGTTCGGCGCCGGGGTCACCGGGCCGGACGCCGAGCGCCTGCTCGGTGAGCGGGGGTTCTCGCTGGGGCATTTTCCGCAGAGCTTCCAGTTCGCCACCCTCGGCGGGTTCGCCGCCACCCGGTCGTCCGGCCAGGACTCGGCCGGCTACGGCCGGTTCGACGACATGGTCCGGGGGCTGCGGGCGATCACCCCGGCCGGCGTGCTGGACCTGGGCCGCGCCCCGGCCTCGGCCGCCGGCCCGGACCTGCGCCAGTTGCTGGTCGGTTCCGAGGGTGTGTTCGGTGTCATCACCCGGGTACGGGTGCGGGTGCACCCGGTCCCGGCGACGACCCGCTATGAGGCGTGGTCGTTCCCGGACTTCGCCACCGGCGCTGCGGCCCTGCGGGCGATCACCCAGACCGGCACCGGCCCGACCGTCGTCCGCCTCTCCGATGAGGCCGAGACCGGCGTCAACCTGGCCAGCACCGAGCAGATCGGCGAGCAGCAGATCACCGGCGGCTGCCTGGCGGTCACGCTGTTCGAGGGCACCGCCGAGCACACCGAGAGCCGCCACACCGAAACCCGGGCACTGTTGACCGCCCACGGCGGCGTGTCGCTGGGCGAACAGCCGGCGCGGGCCTGGGAGCACGGACGATTCGCCGCGCCCTACCTGCGCGATGCACTGCTGGCCGCCGGCGCGCTGTGCGAAACACTGGAAACCGCCACCAATTGGTCCAACATCGCCGCCCTGAAGACCGCCGTCACCGAGGCACTCACCACCGCCTTGGCCGACAGCGGCACCCCCGCCCTGGTGATGTGCCACATCTCGCACGTCTACCCCACCGGCGCGTCGCTGTACTTCACTGTTGTCGCCGGGCAGCGCGGCAACCCGATCGAGCAGTGGCGTGCCGCCAAAACCGCTGCCGGCGAAGCGATCATGGCCACCGGCGGGACCATCACCCACCACCATGCCGTCGGCGCCGATCACCGGCCCTGGATGCGCGACGAGGTCGGCGAGCTGGGCGTACAGGTGCTGCGCGCGGTGAAGGCCACGCTGGACCCGGCGGGAATCCTCAACCCCGGCAAACTGATCCCGTGAACCCCCACCGCGAGATCAGCCGGGTCACGCTGCTGACCAATCCGGCCGCCGGGCACGGCAATTCCCGGCACGCCGCCGAACGGGCCCTCGCACAGTTCCAGCGGCGCGGCGTCGACGTCAATCACCTCGTCGGCTCCGACCCGCAGCACGCGCGACAGCTGCTCGACGAGGCCCTGGCCGCCGGTACCGACGCGGTGGTCGTCGCCGGCGGCGACGGCGTGATCTCGCTGGCACTGCAGGTCCTGGCACTGGGCGACATACCGCTGGGGATCATCCCGGCCGGCACCGGCAACGACCATGCCCGCGAATACGGCCTGCCCACCGGCGATCCCGAGGCGGCCGCCGACATCGTCGCCGACGGCCGGACCACGACGGTGGACCTGGGCCGCATCGTCGGCGACGGTGCCGCACCGAACTGGTTCGGCACCGTGATGGCGGCCGGATTCGACTCGTTGGTCAGCGACCGGGTCAACCGGATGCGTTGGCCGCACGGCCGAATGCGCTACAACGTCGCCATGGTGGCCGAGCTCTCCAAGCTACGGCTGCTGCCCTTCCGGCTGACATTCGACGACGACGAGCCGTTGGACATCGAACTGACCATGGCGGCGTTCGGCAACACCCGCAGCTATGGCGGCGGGATGCTGATCTGCCCGGGCGCCGATCACTCCGACGGCCTGCTCGACGTCACCATGGTGCACTCGGGTTCCCGCACCAAGCTGATCCGGCTGTTCCCCACCGTGTTCAAGGGCACCCACGTGAACCTTGACGAGGTGAGCACCCGGCGGGCCAAAGCGATTCGGGTCGAGTGTCCCGGGATCAACGCCTATGCCGACGGGGACTACGTCGCGCCGCTGCCGGTCACGGTGTCAGCGGTACCGGGCGCGCTGCAGATCCTGCGGCCCCAGTAGCGGGAACTCAGCCGACGCCGCGGCTGAGCCAGGCCACCTCCGCGCCGTCGCCGCCGTCGCGGTAGGCCTCCAGCGCTTGGTCCCAGGCGGTGCCCAGCACCGTTTCCAGCTCCGCGGCCAACGCGTCGGCGCCGGCCGCCATCATGGTGCGCAGCCGCATCTCCCCGACCATCACGTCACCGTTGGCACTCATCGCACCGCTCCACAAACCCAGCTGCGGGGTGTGGCTGAACCGCTGGCCGTCCACCCCGGCGCTGGGATCCTCGGTGACCTCGAAACGCAACACCGACCACGAGCGCAGTGCGCTGGCCAGCCGACCGCCGGTGCCCACCGGGCCGACCCAGTTGATGACCGCACGCAACTGCCCCGGCATCGCCGGCTGCGGCGTCCAGTTCAGCTTCGCCGGTGCGGTACGAGACCCCAAGGTCGACGTCAGTGCCCACTCGACATGCGGGCACACCGCAGCGGGCGATGCGTGGATGTACACCACACCGCTGGTCACGTCGGCGAATTGATTCGTCGCGCGCATCAGTTGCTCCTTCGGATCCACGAGGGACGTCTTCCCCAAGCGACCTGGTGGAGTCCTAGAGCACTGATACTGCTGTTTATTTAGTGTCGTATGTGTCTATTGTGCCTTGTGAGACGCCTGTTTGGCTAGTCCCGGCCGTACGCCGACACGACCGCATCCGCCAGCTCCGGCCATCGGGGCGTCACCCAGTCCCCGAAGTCACGGTCGGTGAGCACCACCAGAGCCCGCTGGATCACCGGATCAGCCCAGATCAGAGTGCCTGACTGGCCGAAATGGCCGAATGTCCGCGCCGAGTTCGCCGCACCCGTCCAGTGCGGGGTTTTACCGTCGCGAATCTCAAAGCCCAGCCCCCAGTCGTTGGGCCGCTGCGGCCCGTAGCCAGGCAATACGCCGTCCAGACCGGGAAACTGCACAGCGGTGGCCTCGGCATGCAGCTGCGGCGACACCGTGACCGGCGTGAGCAGGTCCCCGGCGAAGGCGGCCAGGTCGGCGACCGTCGAGGTACCCCCGAAGCCGGCGGCCGCGGCGCCACCGTCCAACCGGCTGGCCGACATGCCCAGCGGCTCGAACACCGCTTCGGCCAGGTAGCGACCGAACTCGATCTCCGAGGCCTCCTGCACCGCGGCGGCCAGCACCGCGAAGCCGTGGTTGGAGTACACCCTTCGGGTGCCGGGCTTGGCCAGCACCCGATCGGAGTCCGCCGACAGCCCGGAGGCGTGCGCGAGCAGATGCCGCACGGTGGCCCCTGGCGGGCCGGCCGGGGTATCCAGCTCGATGGCCCCCTCCTCGACCGCGACCTGCACCGCGCGGGCAACCAGCGGTTTGGTCACCGACGCCAGATAGAACGGCCGGGCAGTGTCGCCGTGGGTGGCCAACACCCCGTCGGGACCGATCACCGCGGCAGCTGCGTTAGCGACCGGCCAGTCGTCGAGGGCGGCGAGGGCTGGGCGGGTTGGGCGGGCTGGGCGGGCGTCGAGAGCAGACATCGCAGGCCAGCCTAGCCGCGGCCGCCGAGCCCGGCTTCCGTCCGGATAGCGGCGCGAACCGCCTTGCGATGACTGGTCGGGCTGCACCCGAACCAGCGCTGGCAGGACCGGCTGAGCACACTCTGCTCGGCGTACCCGAGTTCGCGGGTCAGATGGGCCAGGCTGATATCGGTGTCGCGCAGGTAGCGGTCGGCGGCGTCGCGGCGGACACCGTCGACCAGGGCGGCGAACGTGGTCTGTTCGGCGGCCAGCCCCCGGTGCAGCGCCTTGGGGTGCAGACCCAGCTCGTCCGCGATCAACTCCAGGGTCACCGTGCCGGTGGGAAGCAGTTGGCGGGCCATGGCGCGCACGGACGCGGCCAGGCCGGGCGACTCGGCGGCGATACCGTGCAGGTACTGCACGATGGCCTGATGGGCGTAGGGCTCATGGTGCGGTGAACGGTGTATTGGCCGGTCCAGATCGGCGGTGCGAAACGTGAAACCCGCGACCGGTTGGGCGAAGTAGGGCCGGCAGCCGAAGTAGGTCAGGTAATCACGCACCGGGGTCAACGGCTCATGTGGAAGGTGAACCGACAGCGGTGCGTACGGGGCGTCGAACATCATCCGCATGATGCCCAGCGACACCCCCAGTGACAGCTCGGTGGTCTGCGGGTGCGGCGGTGACCGCTCGATCAGCACCTCGAAGGCATAGAACGACTCGGTGCTACTGCCCCCCGGTTGAATACGCGCCGAGATCGCCGGACTGTAGGCGGACAAGAACCGTTCCACGATCGCGAACGCGCCGCCGACGGTGGCGGCGGTGCGCGCCGCAACCCCCAGCGGCCCGAAGTTTCCGATGTCTTGGCGCAGTGCCAGCCGTCGCCCGAAATCCGGACACGAGGTCGCACTCGCGGCGTTCTCGACAGCCAGGATCACCGCGCGGTACGGCACGAACACCTCGTGTGTTCCGACCGCCGCGGGCGGTACCCCGGCAGTGGCCAACAACTCCGCCGGATCGCCGCCGAGTTCGGCGACCAGTTCCGGGTAACCCGACAGCGCCGTCCCACGTACCACCGACATGTCCGCAACTGTCAAAGAAATGTCCGCAGAAGTCAAGACTTCGCCGACGCCGCGGGCCATGCTGTGAGCAGCATCCAGCGTGAAAGGAACTCCCGTGAGCTTTGACACCGTCATCCGCGACGGCCGGTGGTTCGACGGCACCGGCGCCGCCTCGGCGATCCGCAACATCGGTATCCGCGACGGGCACATCGCCGCCATCACCGCCGAACCCCTCGACGAGACGGGCTGCGATCAGGTGATCGACGCCGCCGGAAAGTGGGTGCTGCCCGGGCTGATCGACATCCACACCCACTACGACGTGGAGGTGCTCGCAGCTCCCGCCCTGTCGGAGTCCGTGCGGCACGGCGTGACGACGGTGCTGGTGGGCTCCTGCTCGCTGTCGACCATCCACGTCGACGGCTCCGACGCCGGCGATATCTTCGGGCGGGTGGAGGCCATCCCACGCCAATATGTGGTCGACACCATCAATGAGTTCAAGACGTGGTCGAGCTGTGCGGACTACATCGCCGCGTTGGAGCGACTCCCGCTCGGCCCGAATGTGAGCGCCTTCATCGGGCATTCGGACATGCGTGCCGCGACCATGGGCCTGGATCGCGCCACCCGAGCCGATGTCCGGCCGACGGCGGCCGAACAGGCCCGAATGGAGGCCATGCTGGACGAGGCGCTGCAGGCCGGGTTCGTCGGAATGTCTTCCCAACAACTGCTTTTCGACAAGCTCGACGGGGAGACCTGTCGGTCACGCACTCTGCCGTCGACCTATGCCAAGGCCAAGGAACTTCGCCGTCTCAAGTCCAAGCTGCGCCGCAGCGGGCGCGTCCTGCAGGCCGGGCCGGACGTCAAGAACCCCTTCGACCTGGTGTCCCAGCTGGCTCAGGCGCTGGGGATCTTCCGCCGGCCGCTCAAGACCAGCCTGCTGGCCGCTGCCGACGTCAAGGCCAACCCGGCGGCCGTCCCGCTGATGACCAAGGCGGCGCGTGCGCTGAACAAGCTGGGCGCCGACTTCCGCTGGCAGCACCTGCCGGTGCCGTTCGAGGTGTACGCCGACGGAATCGACCTGGTGATCTTCGAAGAGTTCGGCTCGGGCGCTGAGGCGCTGCACCTGCGGGAGTACGTCGAACGCGACGAGTTGATGCGTGACGAGGACTACCGGCGACGCTTCCGCAAGGACTACGAGAACAAGTACGGTCCGCGGGTCTGGCATCGCGATTTCTTCGACGCCGAGATCGTCGACTGCCCCGACGCGACGGTGATCGGGAAGTCCTTCGGTCAGGTCGGGGTCGACCGCGGCGGGGTGCATCCGGTCGACGCGTTCTTCGACCTGGTGCTCGAACACGGCACCGCGCTGCGGTGGCGCACCACGATCTCCAACCACCGGCCCGAGATGCTCCGCAAGATCGCCGCGGAACCGGGTATCCAGATGGGCTTTTCGGATGCCGGCGCCCACCTGCGCAACATGGCGTTCTACAACATGGGCCTGCGGTTGCTGCGCCACGTCGTCGACGCGGAACGGGACGGTCAGCCGTTCCTGACCGTCGAGCAGGCGGTGCACCGGCTGACCGGCGAGCTGGCTGACTGGTACCGGATCGACGCCGGCCACCTGCGGGTCGGCGACCGCGCCGACGTCCTGGTGCTCGACCCCGAGCACCTCGACGCCACCCTGGAGGACTACGCCGAGGAGTCCTTCGCGCCGTATGGCGGGCTGTCGCGCATGGTGAACCGCAACGACGACGCGGTCACCGCGGTCTTCATCTCGGGGCAGGCCGTGGTTCGCGACGGACAGCCCACCGAGGTGCTCGGGGTGCAGCGCACCGGAGGCTTCCTGCGCGCCGATACCCGCACTCCCGCCCCGAACATGGCGGCCACGCAAGCAGAGGTACCGGCGCAGGGCACCGCAGCGGCCACCTAGGGTTGAGGCCATGAGTCAGACTGTGCGCGGCGTGATCTCCCGGGAAAAGGGCCAACCGGTCGAGGTGACCGAGATCGTGATCCCGGACCCCGGACCCCACGACGTGGTGGTCAAGGTGATCGCTTGCGGGGTGTGCCATACCGATCTGACCTATCGGGACGGGGGTATCAACGACTCCTATCCGTTCCTGTTGGGTCATGAGGCTTCCGGCACGGTGGAGGCGGTGGGTTCGGCGGTGACCGCGGTGGCCCCCGGTGATTTCGTGGTGCTGAACTGGCGTGCGGTGTGCGGGCAGTGCCGGGCCTGCAAGCGCGGCCGCCCGCACCTGTGTTTTGACACCTTCAACGCCTCGGTGCCGATGACCCTCACCGATGGCACCGAGCTCACCCCGGCGCTGGGTATCGGGGCGTTCGCCGACAAGACCTTGGTGCATGAGGGGCAGTGCACCAAGGTCGACGCCACGGCCGATCCGGCGGTGGCCGGGCTGCTGGGCTGCGGGGTGATGGCCGGTCTGGGTGCGGCGATCAACACCGGCGCCCTCACCCGTGATGACACCGTGGCGGTGATCGGCTGCGGTGGGGTCGGTGATGCCGCGATCGCCGGGGCGGCCCTGGTCGGTGCCCGCCGGATCATCGCCGTGGACACCGACGACACCAAACTGGCCTGGGCCCGCGACTTCGGTGCCACCGACACCGTCAACGCCCGCACCCAGGATGTGGTCGAGGCGATCGCGGAGCTCACCGATGGGTTCGGTGCCGACGTGGTGATCGACGCGGTCGGGCGCCCCGAAACCTGGAAGCAGGCGTTCTACGCCCGGGATCTGGCCGGAACCGTGGTGCTGGTGGGTGTTCCGACCCCGGACATGCGCCTGGAGATGCCGCTGGTCGACTTCTTCTCCCGCGGCGGATCCTTGAAATCGTCCTGGTACGGCGACTGCCTGCCCGAACGCGATTTCCCCACGATGATCAGCCTGTATCTGCAGGGCCGCCTGCCGCTGGAGAAGTTCGTCACCGAACGTATCGGGCTGGCCGAAGTCGAGGCGGCGTTCGACAAGATGCACGGCGGGGCGGTGCTGCGCTCGGTGGTGGTGCTGTGAGCTCGGGTGATCCGATCCAGCGGGTCGTGACCAGCGGCACTTTCGAACTCGACGGCGGCAGTTGGGACGTCGACAACAACATCTGGATTGTTGGGGATGACGCCGAGGTGATCGTCTTCGATGCAGCACATACC
>NZ_CP084029.1:1655874-1923296 GCF_020181615.1 [Mycobacterium] crassicus | reverse complement strand
CTCCGGGCGACTGGGCAAACTACCCGCCGACACCGTCGTCTACACCGGACACGGCGACAGCACCCGCATCGGCGACGAACTCGTCAACTACGACCACTGGGTGGCACGCGGCCACTGACGATGCGCCGCGAGGAACGAGCGGCGAAAAGGAAGCGGCCCAACCAACCCCGCCACTGACGATGCGCCGCGAGGAACGAGCGGCGAAAAGGAAGCGGCCCAACCAACCCCGCCACTGACGATGCGCCGCGAGGAACGAGCGGCGAAGAGGAAGCGGCCCAACCAACCCCGCCACTGACGAAGCGCCGCGAGGAACGAGCGGCGGGTCAGCGTCCGGCGAGAATCCGCCGCTTCTCGGCTTCGAACTCCTGCTGGGTCAATGCCCCGGAATCACGCAGCGCTGTAATCGTTTTGAGCTGCTCGATACGGACACCCTCGCCATCGGGGCTGAGCACCGTGCCCTGGTCGTGACCGTTTGTCGCCCACGGCCGAGCACGCCGCCTGCGCCGCCACCACCTCGCCCCGATCAGGCCCAGCACTCCGAACCCGAATACCGCCGGGAACAGCCAGACCAGCGATCCGTAGGCACTGGAGTGGCCGAAGGCCAACCGCGGGGCGATGAATCCGCCGACCTCGCCGTCGGTGGTGATCCGATACTCGCCCGCCTCGACGACCTGCATCCGCCACAGCCGCCGCCGTGAGTCGTTGTTGACCGTCGTGGTGACCCCGATACTCTCCTCGATCACGGGTTGGACCGCCCCGTCCGGCGATTGCACCCGCATGCTCAGCGGCGGCACCGGCAGTCCGCCACCGGTGGGACTGGAGATGACCCGGGTGTGCAGGCTGACCGTCACCTCGCCGGCCGGCAGGTGCACGCTGCCCGAACCCGGGATCGGCACCTCACCGTAGGCGTTGTAGCGGTCGAGCAGGAACGCATTGAGTGTCAGTGCAACCACAAACCCGACGGCCCCGATCAACATCAGGACTGCCGAGATCAGTACCGGAAGGCGTCCACTCGCCCGCGCAGCGCTCACCTTCGGAAGTGTGCCACGGCTGCTCACGAGACTGGCGCCGCGAAGCGCTAGGGAGCGAGCGGCGTCTCAGTGGTTTCCGGGATGTGCGTCGGGGTCTCCGGGTAAGACGGACCCTCCTGCTGTTCGGGATGCTCCGGCAGGGCCGGCGGTGCCGGTTCGGTGTGCGGCGCGAACGCCGGCGGCGGCTCGACGGTGGACGACACGGTGGTGGTCGTCGACCCCGGCGTCGGGACGGAGTCCTGGTCACTGTCGGCGGCGCGGCGCAGCACCAACACCGCGACGGTGCCCAACAGCATCGCGACGACACCCGCCAGGATGACCACCGGAATCGGTCGCCGGTACCACTCGACCTCGGTCCGCTCGCGGCTCTCGTCCGGTTCCGGTGCGGCGGGCGGCCGCGGCGGTACCGGAGCAGGCCGGGGTGGCGGCGGTGGCGGTGGGGGTGTCATCAGGGGCTGCGGCGGCACGTCCGGCGCGCTCTCCGCCGGCGGTGGAGCATGTTCGGGCGGCGGCAGTGTCTCCGGGAAGGGCGGCGGCTCGGCCGGCGGCGACGCCTTCTTGGGCATGGCCACCACGTTGCCGGCGACGCTCAGCGCGGCACCGATGGCCGCGGTCAGCTGCGGCCGCGGCGAGCTGATGACCGGCGTCCCGAATCGTTGCGACAGTCCGGTCGTAACGGCAGGCATATTCGCCCCGCCGCCGACCGAGACGATCGCCGACAGATCGTCCGCCAGCACCTCGTGCTCGTCCAGGACGCCCTGCAACACCGTGAAGAAACCTTCGAGCGGTTGGCGCAGTGCCTCGTCGAGTTCGACCCTGGTCAGCCAGACCCCGCCGTGGAATCCGGCCAGCTCAGCCACCGTCTCGGTCGACAGCTGCTCCTTGGCGTCACGACACTGCCCGCGCAGTCTGGTCAGCGACCCCACCGTCGGAGGCCCGTCGCCGTTGCCGCCCAGATCGGCGACCACGTGGTCCAGCAGCGCCTGGTCGATCACGTCACCGCTGAACGTGGTGTTGCGCAGCGTGGCGCCGATCGGCTCGAATCCGCGCCTGGCGTCGACGAGGGTGATGTTGGTTCCGCTGCCGCCGAAGTCGCAGACCGCAATGATCCCATGGTCCGGCAGGCCCGGATTGGCTTGCAGCGCAGTCAGTACGGCGGTGGTGTCGGACATCAGCGTCACCGGGTGCTGCGCCCACTCCGACACCCGGCCCAAGGCGGTGCGCAGCGCGCTGACGGCCTCCCGCGTCCAGTGCGCGGGGTGGGTGACCGCCACCGCGGGCGGTATCGGGCGTCCCTCGGTCGCAGCGTAGGCCAGTGCATGCAGTCCATCGCCGAGCAATTGGTCGGCGCGGTGCGTGGATCCGTCGCCGGCCACCACCGGCGGTCCGCCGCCGACGCGGTCCACGAAGTCGGTGACCACCAGGCCGCGTTCGTCGAGATCTGGGTTCCCGGTGGACTTCTCCGACGGCATGCCGATCTGCGACGGTCGATCCCGGAACAGCGTCAGTACCGGTCGACGGGTGATCGCGCGATCGGCGGTGACCGCTGCCAAGGCGGTCGCCCCGACGGACATGCCCATCGCGGGGCCTGTGTCATGCGCCATGCTGCCCCATCCACGCTTGCCTACCGGCGATCAGAAAAGCATCGGTCGTCGCAATTTTATCGACGAGTGCCTTGTTTACCCGGTATTGAAGTGCCTTTGGTGCGGCGGAAAACTCGCAACGGTCTTTTCGGCACGCGTTTACCATCAGATCCCATGCGAGCGGTGAACCGCGATGCATCCCGCCCGGCATTGAGTGCATGGCGGTTCGTCACCGTGTTCGGCACGGTCAGCCTGCTGGCCGACTTCGTCTACGAGGGCGCCCGGTCCATCACCGGACCCCTGCTGGCCTCACTGGGGGCGACCGGCCTGGTGGTGGGCACCGTGACCGGGGTCGGGGAGGCCGCCGCGCTGGGTTTGCGGCTGGTGTCGGGTCCGTTGGCCGACCGCACGAAACGGTTCTGGTCGTGGACGATCGCCGGTTATGCGCTGACCGTGGTCACCGTGCCCCTGCTCGGTGTGGTCGGCACCCTGTGGGCGGCGGTGTCCCTGGTGATCGCCGAGCGGGTCGGAAAAGCGGTTCGCAGCCCCGCCAAGGACACCCTGTTGTCACACGCAGCCAGTGTCACCGGTCGCGGCCGGGGGTTCGCCGTGCACGAGGCGCTTGACCAGATCGGCGCGGTGATCGGACCGTTGACGGTCGCCGGGATGCTGGCCGTCACCGGCGGTGACTATGCCCCGGCGCTGGGTGTGCTGGCCCTGCCCGGTGTGGCGACGCTGGCACTGCTGGTTTGGCTGCGGCTGCGAGTGCCCGATCCGGCCGACTACGAACGCGACACGGCACCAGCGCCATCGGCGGCCGCCGGCGACGCCGGGCGGTTGCCGGCGGCGTTCTGGCGGTACTGCGGATTCGTCGCGCTGACCATGACCGGCTTCGCGACCTTCGGGCTGATGTCGTTTCACCTGGTCATCCGCGGTCTGCTGCCGGCCGCACTGGTTCCGGTGCTGTACGCGGCCGCTATGGGCGCCGATGCCGTGGCCGCACTCGCGTCGGGCTGGTGTTATGACCGTTTCGGCGGAAAAGTCCTGCTCACACTGCCGATCCTGTCGGCGGGAGTCGCGGTGTTGGCCTTCTCCGGCAGTGCCGTCGCCGCGGTGGCCGGCGCCCTGGTGTGGGGTGCGGCGGTGGGAATTCAGGAGTCGACGCTGCGCGCCGTGGTCGCCGGCATGGTCGCCCCGGGGCGCCGGGCCGGCGCCTACGGGGTGTTCGCTGCCGGGCTGGGCGCGGCGGCCGCCGCCGGCGGTGCACTCACCGGATGGCTCTACGACGTTTCCGTCGGTGTTCTGGTCGTCGCGGTGGTCGGGATCCAGGTGCTCGCACTCGTCGTTGCGATGACCTTCCGAGTTTGCTCAGAGCAGGTCGACGATGGGATGTCACCGAGTCGATACCCGGTGGACACGTCCAGGTAAGCAGATGCGCGCGCCGCTGGGCTCAGCCGCGACTCAGGTCTTCCATAGGACGCGCTGCGGGTCGGCTGGCGCCGTCGGTAGCCGGTCGTCGAAACTGTTCATTCTCTATGAGTGTCGGCCTGCGCGAATGGCTGTCGTGTGCCACCATGAGCGGGTGAACGCACGTCGGATTCTTCGTCCCCTCGGTGTTGCGCTGGCATTGACCTGGCTGCTGCAGAGCACCGCCATCACATCTCCGTCCGCCTCCGCCGAGCCGTGTCCCGATGTCCAGGTTTTGTTTGCTAGAGGCACCGATGAGGCACCCGGTCTCGGCGAGACCGGGCAAGCTTTCGCCGACGCCCTGCGGGCCCGGCTTCCGGAGCGGCCGCTGGACGTCTACGCGGTCGACTATCCGGCCACCAATGACTGGCCGACCGGGGTCCAGGGCATCCGGGACGCCGCCAACCACATCGAGGCCACCGCGGCGTCCTGCCCCAAGACCAAGATGGTGCTCAGCGGCTTCTCGCAGGGCGCCGCGGTCATGGGTTTCACCACCGCCGATGTCATCCCGGACGGAGTGGACGGCACCGATGTACCACGGCCGATGCCCCCCGAGGTGGCCGACCACGTCGCCGCCGTGGTGCTGTTCGGGACCCCCAACGAGCGGGCGATGAACTTCCTGGGCCAGCCGGCCGTCGTCATCGGTCCCGCCTACACGGGCAAGACGATCCAGCTGTGCGCGCCCGAGGACCCGGTCTGCTCCGAGGGGCTGAATTTCTCGGCGCACGCACCCGGTGCCTACGGCGGGATCGCCGACGAGGGTGCGGCGTACGCGGCAAACAGGCTCTAACCACCTTGTTCGCTGTGCGGCACGGTCGGGGTGGTTTGCTGTCAGCCCTGCTGACGACGCTGAATCCCGACCCGCGAGCCAGTCATCGGAGCGGGTCATGTCAGCATTTAGGGATGATCTCGCGTGACAGTTTTCGCCCCGTCGCCGCCGCGGTGATGTTGACCGGAATGCTGGTGGGCGCGCCCGCAGCCATGCCGGTGGCCGCGGCCGAGTCCTGCCCGGACACCGAAGTGGTCTTCGCCCGGGGCTCCGGTCAGCCTGTCGGGCTCGGTGACGTCGGCGAGGCGTTCGTCGCCTCGCTGCTCGAACAGCTGCCCGGCCGGGACGTCCAGGTCTACCCGGTCGAGTACCCGGCGAGCACCGACTACCGCAACAGCGCACTGCTCGGTGAGAGCGACGCCATCGCCCACATCCAGGCCACGGTCGCCAACTGCCCCAAGACCAAACTGGTGCTCGGCGGCTACTCCCAGGGCGCCAGCGTCATCGAGATGTCCAGCCACTCGCTGCCGGCCCCGGTCGCCAACCATGTCGTCGCGGTGGCGCTGTTCGGCCCGCCGTCGAGCCCGTACTCCACCTCGCTGTGGGGCGGCCCGTTGCCGGTGCTGGCCTCGGCCTACCGCCCGAAGAGCATCGACTTCTGCCTGGCCGGCGACATCTACTGCGAAGACAGCGGCAGTGTGGTTCCGCACCTGATGTACGTGCAGGACGGTAAGGCCATCGAAGCCGCCACGTTCGCCGCGCAGCGGTTGACCATCAGTTAGAGCGACTCGCTCAAAACGCAGCCGGGACCCGCGCGTCGATCAGGTGCGGACCCGGTTCGGCCAGAGCCCGGCTGAACTGCTCGGCGAGCTCCTCGCAGGTGGTCGCGACGGTGGCCGGTACCCCGAAGCCCTCGGCGATCTTGGCGAAATCCATATTCGGTCGCGACAGGTCGAGCAGGGCTTCCGCCTTCGGGCCGTGGCCCCCTTCGCTCTCGGCGCCCACCCGGGCAAGCTCCAGACGCAGGATCGCGTACGCGCTGTTGTTGATCAGCACAATGGTGACGTCGGCGTTCTCCCGCGCCATGGTCCACAGTGCGGAGATGGTGTAGGCCGCACTGCCGTCGGCCTGCAACGCGATCACCGGCCGATCGGGCGCGGCGACGGCAGCACCGAGTGCGACCGGCAGGCCCTGCCCGATCGCCCCGCCGGTCAGCGTGAGCACGTCGTGGCGCGGTGAGCCTGCGGTGGCCGCCGGCAGCATCAGTCCGGCCGTGTTGGACTCATCGGAGATGATCGCGTTGTCGGGCAGCAGCGCCCCGATCACCTGCACCCAGTTCTGTGCGGTCAGCTCCCCGGTCGGCAGCTCGGGGACGGCGGCGGGCGCGGGGCGGGCCTGTACATCCGGCGCCACCAGGTCGGCCAACTGTTCCAGCGCCGCGACCACATCGATCTCCAGGCCGGCCAGATTGTGGACGGCGCAGCCCTCGGGAACCAGGTCACTGGGCTTGCCGGGATAGGCGAAGAACGACACCGGAGCACGGGTACCGGCGACCACCAGGTGTTTGATCCCGTTGAGCTGGAAGGTGGCCTGCTCGGCCAGGTAGCCGAGCCTGGCGATCGCCGGCACCCCGGCACCGCGCGTCAGCCGGGCTGGGAAGGTCTCGACCAGTGTGACGACTCCGGTGGCGGCGGCGATCCGGTCGATGGCCTCCAGCGCGCGCACATCACCGGCGGCCGGTCCGCCGATCAGCAGCCCAGCCGGCTCGCCGCGGCGCAGTACCTCGGCGATCTCGGCGACGGCATGCTCGTCGGGGGCGCCTGCGGGCACCGGCTCGATCGGCTGGGCCGCCTTCGCGCCGTCGTCCCAGGAGATGTCAGCGGGCAGGATCAGGTTGGCGACCTGCGCAGGGCTGGCCATCGAAGCGGCAACGGCTTCGGCGGCGTCGTTGCCGATATCGGCGCCGGCGCCGGTGCGACGTACCCAGCCGTGGGTCCAGTCGGTCAACGGTTCGATGTCGGATTCCAGCGGTGCGTCGTACTTCTTGTGGTAGGTGGCGTGATCGCCGATGACATTGACCACCGGCACGTGAGCGCGCCGGGCGTTGTGCAGGTTGGCCAGGCCGTTGCCCAGGCCGGGCCCCAGGTGCAGCAGGGTGGCGGCCGGCTTTCCGGCAATCCGGGCATAGCCGTCGGCAGCGCCGGTCACCACGCCTTCGAACAGGCACAGCACCCCGCGCATCTGCGGCACCGAGTCCAGCGCGGCCACAAAGTGCATCTCCGATGTACCCGGGTTGGCGAAGCAGACCTGGACACCGCTGTCGACCAGGGTGGTGATGAGGGCCTGCGCTCCGTTGGTCATCTGGCTGCCTTTCCTCTTCCTACCGAGTGGGAATTGCCCGCCGCGACATGCTGTGCGGGGCGTCGGAGGTTTCCCGCTCGCGGGGCTTGTCCTATAGAAGCACGCCGGGGTTCAGAATCCCGGCCGGGTCGAAAGCGTCTTTGATCCGTCGCATCAGCGCGACCTTGACCGGATCCTCCAGCTCCAGGAAATGTTGTGTCTTCACCCGGCCCAAGCCGTGCTCACCGGAGATCGCACCGCCCAGCGCCATGGCCGCCGCGAAGATGTCATGCAGCAGCCGGTGCCGGACGTCGTCGTCGGCGCAGAACACGGCCAGGTGGACATTGCCGTCGCCGGCGTGCCCACAGCCGACCACCCCGGCGCCGGCCTCCTGGGCGAATCCCTGTGCCCGGGTGAAGAATTGGTGCATGGCTGCCCGCGGTACCACCACGTCGAGCACGTCGTGGGCGCCGGCGGCCTTGGCTGTCCAGAACGCCTTCTCGCGGGCTTCGATCAGGGCGTGCGCCGAATTTCCCTCCAGCACATAGACGTCGACCGCGCCCATGGAGGCCAGCAATTCGCCCAGCATGGCCACGTCGTCCTCGAGCCGGTCGTGGTCGCGGTTCTCCAAGCCGATCACCAGGTGTGCCTCGGCGGTGTCGCGGATCGCGTCGGGGATGCCCAGGTTCAGGTTCTGCGAGTAACTGATCGCGGCCAGCGTGAGCTTGTCGACGTATTCGAGAATCACCGGGTCCACGCCGCTGCGCACCACGGCAGGTACCGCGCGCATCACCGCCGGCAGGCCGGGGAACGGAGCCAACAGGGTGGCCGAGTGCGCCAACCGCGGGTAGAGCCGGACGGTGACCTCGGTGGCCAGCGCGCAGGTGCCCTCGGAGCCGATGATCAGCTGGGTCAGGTCGTAGCCGGTGGACATCTTGGTGATCCGGCCGCCGGTGCGGATCAGCTCGCCGGTGGGCAGCGCGGCCTGCAGCCCGAGCACGTTGTGCCGGGTCACCCCGTATTTGACCGCGCGCATGCCGCCGGCGTTGGTGCCGACGTTGCCGCCGATGCTGGCTGACAACTCCCCGGGGAAAACGGTGTACATCAGGCCCGCGTCGGCGGTCGCGGCGTCGAGGTCGGCCAGCGTCACCCCGGGCTGCACCACCGCGACCTGGTTGTCGGTGTCGATCTCCAGGACCGCGTTCATCCGCTCGAAGGAGATCAGCAGTCCGTCCGGACACGGCCGCGCACCCGCCGACAGTCCGGTGCCCGAACCGCGTGCGGTGACCGGAATCTTGGCCGCGGTGGCGGCGGCCAACAGCGCCGCCACCTGCTCGGCGGTCTGCGGGCGAGCCAGGTAACCCGGTGCCACCGGTGCGCCCACCAGCGCCTCGTCGTGGGAGTAGTCGGGGCCGATCTGTTCGCCGGTCAGCAGGTCGCCTACACCGACAATGTCGGCGAATTGTGCTGCGACGCCGGTATCTACCGTCCCCATGTGGTCCTCACCTTCCGAATCCGGCGTCCCGCAGCGCCTGGGCCATCGACCCGCCTGCCGGGCTCGCGTCCCGGCCACCGGCACTGTTGCCGGGACGCCGTCGCTCCCCCCGATTCTGCTTGCCGGGATCGCGGCGCGCAGCCGGTTGGGCGGCCGGGCCTCGGGCGGGTTTGCCGGGCTTACCGCCCGGCTTGTCCTCAAGCCGCAGGCTCAGCCCGATCCGTTGGCGTTCGACGTCGACCTCGAGCACCTTGACCTTGACGACCTGGCCGGATTTCACCACCTCGTGCGGATCGGAGACAAAGCGGTCCGACATCGCCGAGACGTGCACCAATCCGTCCTGATGCACGCCGACATCAACGAACGCACCGAAGGCGGCAACATTGGTCACCACTCCCTCCAGAACCATGCCCACCTTGAGGTCAGCGACCTTCTCCACGCCCGCGGCGAAGGTGGCCGTGGAGAACGCCGGCCGCGGGTCACGTCCGGGCTTCTCCAACTCGGCGAGGATGTCGCTCACGGTCGGGATCCCGAATCGGTCGTCGGCGAAGTCGCCGGGTTGCAGCGACCGCAGTAGCCGTTCGTCGCCGATGATCTCGGCGAGAGCCACACCGGAGCGATCCAGGATGCGCCGGACCACCGGGTAGGCCTCCGGATGTACTCCCGAGGAGTCCAGCGGGTCGTCGCCGTCGCGGATGCGCAGGAACCCGGCGCACTGCTCGAATGCCTTGGGCCCCAAGCGGGGCACGTCGAGCAGCGCTCCCCGATTGCGGAACGGTCCGGTCTGGTCCCGGTGGGACACGATGGCTTCGGCCAGGGATTCCGACACCCCCGACACCTTGGCCAGCAACGGCGCTGAGGCGGTGTTGAGGTCGACGCCGACGGCGTTCACCGCGTCTTCGACCACCGCATCGAGGCTGCGCGCCAGGATTCCCGGCGTCACGTCGTGCTGATACTGGCCCACCCCGATCGACTTCGGCTCGATCTTGACCAGCTCGGCCAGTGGATCCTGCAGTCGCCGGGCGATCGACACCGCCCCGCGCAGCGTGACGTCCAGGTCGGGAAGTTCGTGTGCGGCGTACGCCGACGCCGAATACACCGAGGCGCCGGCCTCGCTGACCATCGCCTTGGCCGGTGCGGCAGCGCCCGCGGCCTTGATGTCGGCGATCAGTTCAGCGGCCAGGGCGTCGGTCTCCCGCGATGCGGTGCCATTGCCGACGGCGATCAGATCCACCCCGTGGCGGGCGACTAGAGCCGCCAGCGTCGCCTTGGCCGTATCCCATTGCCGCTGCGGCTGATGCGGGAAGATCGCGCAGGTGTCGACGACCTTTCCGGTGCCGTCCACCACGGCCACCTTCACGCCGGTACGAAAGCCCGGGTCCAGCCCGAGCGTGGTGCGATTGCCCGCAGGAGCGGCCAACAGCAGGTCCTTGAGGTTCTTGGCGAACACCGCCACCGCATCCTGCTCGGCGCGCTGCTTGAGCCGCATCCGGGCCTCGACGGCCGCCGAGAACGCCAGCCGGGTGTCCCATGCCCAGCGCACAGTCTCGGCCAGCCACGGCGTGGCCGCGCCGGAGCCGGTCATGTCCACCCCGAGGGATTGCGCGACCATCGCCTGGTAGGGCTCGTCGTCGCCGCCGCCGAAGGACAGGGCCAGGGCGTCCTCCTTCTCGCCGCGCAACACGGCGAGCACCCGGTGCGACGGCATCGCATCGAGCGGTTCACTGAACTCGAAATAGTCCCGGAACTTCTGCGCCGCGGCATTATTGGCAGCCTCTTTCGACCGCGGTGCGGTCTGCAGTGCACCGGCCGACCAGAACCGCTCTCGGACAGCGCCTACCAGCTCGGCGTCCTCGGCGGCCCTTTCGACCAGGATGGCGCGCGCCCCTTCCAGCGCTGCCGCGGTGTCGGCCACCTCTTCGCCGGTGAACTCGGTCGCGAGTTGCTGCGGGTTGATCGTCGGGTCGGCCAACAGTCGCTCGGCCAGCGGTTCCAGACCGGCTTCGCGGGCGATCTGCGCCTTGGTGCGGCGCTTGGGCTTGTAGGGCAGATAGATGTCCTCGACGCGGGCCTTGGTGTCGGCGGACAGCAGCGCGGCCCGCAGTTGATCGGTGAGCTTGCCCTGCTCCTCGATCGAGGCCAGCACGGCCGCCCGGCGGTCGTCGAGTTCACGCAGGTAGCGCAGCCGCTCCTCGAGAGTACGCAGCTGGCCGTCGTCGAGGCTGCCGGTGATCTCCTTGCGGTACCGGGCGATGAACGGCACCGTCGCCCCCTCGTCGAGCAGTGCGACGGCGGCCGCGACCTGCCGTTCGGCCACTGCCAGTTCCTCTGCAAGGCGGGCGTTCACCGGTTTGAGCGTTACGTTGGCAGTCACGCGGAGGGACCCTACCGAATCACTGTGACGACAGCCGGAACCGACGTGGCGGCCGCGTCACAAGGCATGATGGCAGCCGTGACGACCTACAACGAGATCCGCAACAACGCGCCGCTGTGGCCGGGCGTCATGGACCGCTCGCTGTTGGGCAACCGGCAGGCTCAGGCCTCGCTGTATCTGGCCGACGCGGCCAAACGCGGCAAGTGGCGCCACGTGGTGCGCGAACTCGACCGGGGCGACCATGTCGTCGACGTCAAGGCCTGGCGGCCCGGCGGCAAGACCTGGCTGACGGTGCTGCATCAGGCCGGCTGGCACGGGGCTCCCCCGGATGTGGCGTCGTGGCTGATCGAGCGAGGCGCGCTGCGTGCGCAGCCGGACGCCGCCGGACGCACCGCCTACGACATCGCCGTCGAGCACAACCGGCCCGCGGAGTTGTTGGACGTGCTCAAGCCGCCGGCGGCGGTGCTGGACCGCGACCGGATCACCGCACTCAACGCCCAGTTGGCCACGGTCATCGACGATCTGATCCAGCAGCTGTTTCGTGATGTCGACCTGCGCAAGATGTTCCGCTATCCGCCGGTCGAGGCGCTGCACGAGCTGCCGGGAAAACAACTGTGGTTCCCGGTGCCCTATCTGTGGGGCGGGTTCCGGGTAGGCCTGGTCGACAACAGCGACGTCGAGTTGTTCGGCGGCTACCGGGAACTCGACCCGCTCGGCGAGGTGCACATCGCGACGGTGGGATATCTCATCACGCCCGACGGACCCACCCAGGTCTACGAGGGCTACGAGTAGAGCCGCCGAGCCGTCAGCGGCTGACCTGTTCGCGCAGCTGCCCTTTGGCGATCTTCCCGCCGGAGGAGCGCGGCAGCTCGTCTACGACGACGAGGCGCTCGGGCAGCAGTTCCTTGGACACCCCGAGCCCCAGCAGATACTCGACAAGGTCGGACAGCTCGAGGGTGCCATTCCCGACGAGTTCGACGTCCGCCAATTCAACAAAGACGCAGACCTTCTCGCCGAACACCTCATCGGGCATCGCGACCGCGGCGGCCACCGCGATCGCCGGGTGGGTCATCACGGCGTCCTCCACCTGGGCGGCGCTGATGTTCTTGCCGCCCCGCAGGATAAAGTCCGAGGTCCGTCCGGTGACGCTGAGATAGCCCTCGGCGTCGATCTCGCAGATGTCGCCCATCCGCATCCAGCCGTCCGCGGTGAACAGCTTGTCGTGGTCGGTGCCGCCCAGATACCCGAGGCTGGTGGCCGGGCCGCGGCAGGCGGGCTGGCCACGTCCGGTGTCGGTCACCTCCGCATCCCCGTCGAACAGCCGGACCGCCATGTCGCCGACGATGCGCCCGCCGGTGCGCAGCCGCCGCTCCAGCGGGTCGTCGAGGGTGGTTCCACTCAGGACGCCGGTCTCATTTGAGCCGTAGAACTGCAGGATGGTGGCACCGGTCAGCTCCTCGAATTCGGCGGCGGGCCGGTACGGCAGCGCCTCCCCGCCGGTGAAGACCACCCGCAGCGAGCTCAGATCGTATTCACGGCTGGCCGGATCGGCCATCATCATGGTCAATTGTGTGCTGACGCAGCACAATACTGTTACCCGGTGTTCGGCTATCGCCGCGCAGGTCGCCGCTGCCGAGAAGCGATCCAGCAGCACCGCGGTCACCCCGAGGTGGATCGGGGTGGTGTGGCTGGTCCACAGGCCGAACCCGAACGGGGTGGGAATGATCGGCAGGAAGACGTCGTCGGCGCTCAACCGTCCGTTGGCGACGGCCAACTGATGGAAATAGTGCCAGCGATTCTGGGTGTGCACCACGCACTTGGGCAGGCCGGTGGTTCCCGAGGTCGAGTTGATCAGGAACACATCGTCGGGGCCGAGTTGCGGCCCCGGCACACCGATTTCGGCACCGAGCGCCTCGATGCTCAAGACCTCGATCCCGAGGCCGCCGGCACCGGCGTGGTGCTGTTGGTCGGTGATCAGCAGCTTGGACTGCGACGCGGTCAGTATCGCGTTCACCTCACGGAGCCCGGCGCGGGCGCCGATACCCACCACCACCGCCCCGCAGCGTTCCAGCGCGACGAACAGCACATGGATGGCTGCGGAGTCCCGGTGCCACACCGCGATCCGGTCGCCGGGCGACACTCCGGCACCGGCCAGCCGGCCCGCCAGTTCGTCTGCGGCGGTATCGAATTCGCGCCAGGTCAGCGCCGTCGAGCCGAGGTAATCGCGATAGCCGACCTTGTCCGGTGAGCGTTGGGCGTTGCGGCGGACCGCATCCGACAGCGTGGTCTGCGACCACCAGCCGGCGGCGTGATAGCGGTCCATCTCTGCCGCGGTGTACGCCGGCGAAGTCCAGTCAGGCATGGCCGCACCCGCTCACACGCTACCTCCGGTCAGTAGATGTAGTCTTCGCCGCTTGCCCGCACGGTGATGTCGCTGATGCTGATCCCCCACGGCTGATCGATGACATGAACCACCGCCTCGGCGAGGTCATCGGGGGTGATCAGCCAGTACTGGACCGAGTCGACGTCGGACTTCTCGGCGGCCAGGGTGCCGTCGGCGAATGCGGTCATCGACTGCATGTAGTCCTGGGCGCGCGGGCCGACGATGCCCATGATCGCCGCACCGTTGACCACCCCACTGCCGAGATTGGTGCCCAGCACGCCGGTCGGTTTGACCGTGGTCACCTTGATCTTTCCCTTTGCCTCGGTGCGCAACGAGTCCGACAACACGGCGACCGCGGCCTTGGTGGCGCTGTAGACCCCCGAGCCCGCCACGCCGGCATTGCCGTAGATCGACGAGATGTTGACGACATGGCCGCGGCCCTGCTCGATCATCTGGTCGTAGACGGCCGAAATTCCGTTCACCACGCCCTTGATATTGATGTCGATCGCCCGGTGCCATTGCCGCCACGCCTTCTCGTGGTCGGCGAAATAGGCCAAGGGCATCACGCCGGCATTGTTGACGATGACGTCCACCGCGCCGAAGGTCTGCACCGCGTGCTGCACCGCGGCCTGCATCTGGTCCATGTCGGTGACGTCGGCGACCTGATGACTACCGGACAGTCCCGCCGCCCGGATTCCGTCGAACACGGCCTCGAGACCCTCAGCACTGATGTCCACGCCCACCACCCGGGCCCCGCCGGCGGCACACTTCTCCGCGATCAGTTTGCCGAATCCGCCCCCGGCGCCGGTGACGAGGACAACCTTGTCCTGCAGGTGCTGTGACATGGCAAGCCTCCCGACGACGCGATTCAGGTTGAGGGTTTTCAGCAGGTATTCTGCGCAGTCTAGGTGGCTGCTGAGGCCACTGTTGCGCCTGGCTGATTTGCTCGGCGACAGGCCGGACATGGAGACCTCACGCCACGGGTGCGGACGCTATGGTCACTTCGTGAAACGTCGAACGGCACTGGGGCTCCCCCTCCTGTTGGCGGCGGGTCCCACCTTGAGCCGGCTCCCGCGCGCCGGCGCGGACCCCGGCCGGTGGTCGATCGACCGGGTCAACCGCTGGTATGCGGCGCAGAGCTGGCCGGTCGGCTCCAACTACATCACCTCGACCGCGGTCAACCAGCTCGAGATGTTCCAGCCCGGGACCTTCGACCTGCGACGCATCGACGCCGAGTTGGGCTGGGCGCGTACCGCGGGCTTCAACACCATGCGAGTGTTCCTGCACGACCAGCTGTGGGCGCAGGACCGCAAGGGCTTCCAGTACCGGCTGGCCCAGTTCGTCTCGGTCGCCGCCCGCCAGCGCATCAAGCCGATGTTCGTGTTTTTCGACTCGTGTTGGGATCCGCACCCCAAGTCGGGACCCCAGCCGGCGCCGCGGCCCGGTATTCACAACTCGCGTTGGGTGCAGAGCCCGGGCGCCGAACGGCTCGGCGATCGCAACTACTACCGCACCCTGTATGACTACGTCACCGGTGTGATGTCCCAATTCCGCTACGACGAAAGGGTTTTGGGCTGGGACCTGTGGAACGAGCCGGACAACATGGCGCGTGAGTACAGTGCCGTCGAGCGGTCCGACAAGCTCGACCTCATCAGCGACCTGTTGCCCCAGGTGTTCAGCTGGGCGCGCTCGGTGGACGCCCGTCAGCCGCTGACCAGTGGGGTCTGGGAGGGTTCCCGGCAAGGCAGCTCGATCGTCAACACCCAGCTGGGCAGCTCGGACTTCATCACGTTCCACTCCTACGACAGGCCGGCGACGTTCAGTGCCAAGATCGCCGAGCTCGCGCCGCTGGGCCGGCCGATAATGTGCACCGAGTACCTGGCCCGGACCCGCGGCAACACGATCGACGAGATCCTGCCGATCATGAAGCGCCACAACGTCGGCGCGTATAATTGGGGATTCGTCGCCGGGCGAACGCAGACCTATCTGCCGTGGGATTCCTGGGACAGGCCCTATACGTCTGCTCCCGAGCCCTGGTTCCACGATCTGGTGCAGCCGACCGGACGGGCCTACCGCAATCTTGAGATCATGACGATCAGCAATCTGACCGGCCGGTGACCAGGGAGCCCTCACCGGATTCAGTAGAAGTTGACGTGACCGGCTGATACCCGACGGGTTCAGTGATGAAATCATTAGCGGCGATGTCATCGGGCCACCGCTTCGATGATCGGGTTCATGCGTTTTCTGGAGGAGTCGGTGATGAGCGAGACCGCGTCGGGTTCGCGGGCCGGGTCACGTATTGGGCGCTACCTCCTCATCCGACTGTTGGGCCACGGTCCCACCGGCGAGGTGTACGACGCCGTCGACATCCAGAAGAACCGCACGGCCGCGCTCAAGCTGGTCTCGCCGGCGTTGGGCCGCGACCCGGCGTTTCGGGAGTGGCTGCAGCGTGAGGCACTGACCGTCGGGCGAGTGCAGGAGCCGCATGTGGTCCCGGTTCGCGACTACGGCGAACTGGACGGCGAAGTGTTCATCGACATGCCACTGGTCCACGGCGCCGACCTGTCCGCATTGCTGAAGCGGACCGGCGTGCTGCCCCCTCCCCGCGCGGTGAACATCATGTGGCAGGTTGCGTCGGCGCTGGACGCCGCGCACAGCGCCGGGGTGATTCATCGGGGCGTCAAACCCCGCAACATCCTGCTGACCGACGACGACTTCGTCTACCTGGTGGACTTCGGGCTCGCCGGCGCGCCGGGTGCGAGCGCGGCTGACGCCGACCATGCCGGCGCCCGCTGGAAGTACTCTGCGCCCGAACTGTTCGGCGGTGGTGACTTCGGTCCCGCCGTAGACGTCTACTCGCTGGCGTGTGTGCTCTACCAGTGCCTGACGGGTTCGCCACCGTACCGGGCCGACAGCGTCAAGATGCTGGCGAATGCACACCAGACCAAGCCGATTCCGCGCCCCAGCCACGCCGGCTCGACGATCCCGCCCGGCTTCGATGCGGTGATCGCCAAGGGGATGGCCAAGGATCCCGCGGAGCGCTACGCCAGCGCCGCCGAGCTCGCGACCGCGGCCTATCAGGCGCTGAGCGCCCCCGATCAGCACCGGGCGGTGCATATCTACGAGGCCAGCCAGCAGGCCACTCCCCCGTTGATGGAGCCCCCGGCGTTGAAGCCCGCCGACGTGCAGCCGACCAACGTGCAGCCGGCCGAGGTGCAGCCACCAGCACCCGTGCCGACGGCTCCGCCACCAGCACCCGTGCCGACGGCACCGCCGCCTCCGCTGGTCCCGCCGGCTCCACCGGTCCCACCAGCTCCGCCGGAAGGCGAGTTCATCTCGCTGCCGGAGCCGGCCGCCCCGACCGTCCGACCGGCCGCAAGCCCCGGCGTTCCCCGCGTCTCCCGCGTCTCGGCAAACGAAGACGACTGGTTCAGCACTCCGCGCCCCCCGGTACCCGCCTATCGCGATCCCGCCAAGCGCAAGCAGCTGATCCGTCTTGGGGCCGCCGTGGCCGTGGTCGTCGCGCTGATCACCTGGCTGATGAACCGGTCGAGCTCCGACGACTTCGCCGCCGACTCCGACGGGCCGGGCTCGGCGGCCGGGGCCAGTGCGCCCACCACGTCGATGTCGGCCGCCGAAGCCCAGGCCCGGCTGCTCAAGCTGCTGCCCTCCGGCTACCCGCAGGAGACGTGCAAGTCGACCACTCCGATGGGTGGCGCCGTGGCGGAAGTGACCTGCGGACGCAATGTCGACGTGGACGGACCGCCCTCGGCGACATACTCGCTGTTCCCGGACGCCGGCGCCATGCACCTGAGCTTCGACAACACGGTGCAGTCCACCACCGTCGTCAACTGCCCGAACAGAATCCAGTCGCCGGGCGCCTGGCACCGAACCGCCACCCCGGACAAGCCGAGCGGAATGCTGCTCTGCGGCATGCGGCAGGGCTCCCCTGCGCTTGCCTGGACCAACGATGCCGACCTGGTGATCGGCTCCCTGCGCAGCGACCACAGCACGCCCACCCTGGACCAGCTCTACACCTGGTGGAGTTCACATTCCTGATAAGGCTGTCCACCGGCGCGCCCATATCGGCGCGGTCAAACCTTAGACATGGACAAATGATAGTGACCTATCCGTTAAGATTTGCGACCTGAGTCACTGCATCAACCCCCGAGATCCAGTCGAACCTAGGAGTCCTTTCACGATGAAGTTGATCACCACAGCCATGGTCGCAGCCGGAGCGTTGGCCGCTGCCGGAGCACTCGCCGCGACTGCCGGCGCGGAAGCCGGTGACGTTGCCCCCACCACCCAGCCGATCGGCACCCAGGGCACGGTGGAGAACGGCGGAGTCATCCAGGGCTGGACGGTCAGCGACCTGCGGCCCAGCTCCGACGCGATCCCCTACCAGCCCCGCGGCACGCTGTGGGAGGCCACCGCCACCGACGTCGCCATCCAAGGCACCGTCACCCCGGTCGTCGCCAACCTCGGCGCGCGCTCCGCGAGCGGGCAGACCTACCCGGCCCTGTTCACCGTGGCGACCGCGCAGGGCGTGAACCCCTCCAACCTGGCACAGGGCCAGAAGACCAGCGGCAAGGTCTACTTCGACGTCACCGGCGACGCCCCGCACAGCGCGGTCTACCAGGGCTCCGGTAAGGACCTGCTGGTGTGGACCCCGGCGGCGCCGACCGGCGGCGGCAGCGGCTACTCGGCTCCGGCCACCGGCTCGCAGCACTCGTCCGCGCCGGCGGCCACCGCCCCGAAGCCCGCCCAGTCCGGCACCCAGACGACCCCGGCAACCGCCGAGGGCCACAGCGGCGACAGCCAGAGCGCCGGCAGCCAGAGCACCACGCCTGCCGCCGGCAGCCAGGGCACCCCGCTGGCCTCGGGCAGCTCAGGCACCCCGCTGCCGGCCGAGGCCGACGGCACGCCCGCATCGGCGGCCGGCTCGGAGAGCACCCCGACGGCGGCCAGCTCGGAGACCCCGGCTTCGGCAGGCACCCCGGTCGCATCGGCGCCGGACGCGGCACAGACGCCCGGCGCTCCGGCCAAGCCCGAAACACCGGCCGCGGCCGGCAGCTCCGGCACCCCCCTCCCGGCGGAGGCCCCCAGCGCTTCGGCGGCGGGTAGTGAGGTCACGGCTGCGGCCGGCAACCAGGGCACGCCGATCCCCGCCACCCCAGGGGCACCGACGGCCAGCGGTGCCGGCAGCACCACCGGTTCGTAAGTAGCCGCGCCCTAGATCATCAGTCCGGCCCGGCCTCCGCCAACGCGGGCGCCGGGCCGGACTCATTTCTGGGTAGCCTGGCTGGTAGCCCGCTACGATTCAGCACTTGAATGCCAACGCCCCCGGGATGCAGCCGAATTGAGGAGTGAGACCCATGAAGTCCATCTCGACCGCCCTGGCCGCGGGAGCCCTGGCCGCCTTCGTATCCCTGAGCACCGGGATCGCCGGCGCGGACCCGGACCCGGCACCGGCACCCCCCACTCAGCCGATCGGCACCCAGGGCACCCTGGCCGAGGGCCCCGGTGTGCACGGCTGGACGATCAACGACCTGCGGCCCAGCTCCGATGCCATCCCCTACCAGCCGCGCGGCACTCTGTGGGAGGCCACCGCCACCGACGAAGCGATCCAGGGCACGGTGTTCCCGATCGTGGCCAACCTCAGCGCCCGCTCCCCCAGCGGCCAGAACTATCAATCGCTGTTCACCGTGCCCACTCCGCAGGGTCTGGTGCCGACCGCGCTCACTCAGGGCCAGAAGACCAGCGGCAAGGTTTACTTCGACGTCACCGGTGACGCTCCGAACAGCATGGTGTACCAGGGCGGCGGCGCGGATCTAATTCGATGGGTGACGCCGGCCCCGGCACCACAGGCCCCGCCCGTCGCCCCCCAACCGCAGGCTCCGTCCGCCGGGTCGGGGTCGCATCCACCGGCGTCCGGCGGAAACCATCGGGCCCCTGCGGCACCGCAGGCTCCGGCACAGCGCCCGGCGCGTCCCGCGACACCTCCGCCGTCCGGTAGCTCCGGCACGCCAATACCCGAAGGCAGCTCGGGCACGCCGCTGCCCGCCGAGGCCCCGTAACGCCGTCCTCGTCGAGCGGTTCGGGTGGATAGGCGCGCTGACCGGCCGCCGGCCGAACCCGATCAGAGCTTGAAGCGCCCGGCGAATCCGCGCAGCGGCAGGTCGGCACTGGTCAGCAGCCCCGGGCGGGCTGCCACCACCGACCTGATCGCGTTGAGAGCGGGCAGGCCGGTCACCGTCATGCCGATCGAGGCGAAGTTGTCCGGGTCGGACAGGTCCACCCCGGGCTTGGGGAAGATCATGTGCTTGTTGTAGACGCACGGATCCCCGCTGACCCGAGTGATGTAGCAGCCCTTGATGTTCCAGTTCGGCTGCGTGAACGGAGTCATCTGCCACTCGAGATGGGTCTCGATGCGCGGGACGCCGTCCACCATGCCCTGGTACTTGATGTAGTTGCCGCCCAATGATCCCTTGGGCAGGGTGTACCAGCCCAGGTCGACATCCCTGGTGCAGACACCCAGCTCGTAGCCGAACGTGACCTCGTCCAGGGTCAGGTCAAAACAGTCGGCCATCATCAGGACACTGTCGGCGAAGACCCGGGTGAACTTCTCCAGCTTGGCCGGGATCTCGGGATCGTCGGCCGGCTGTCCGTAGCCGACTTCGATCCAGGTCTCCTTGGAATGATGGCACGACACGTCCACGGATTCGATGGTGGTGATGTTCTCGATCTCGGCGACATCCGCCGCGCAGACCACGCCCAGGATCTGGTTGAGGCCCGGGTTCATCCCAGTGCCGTAGAAGGTCGCCCCACCCTTTTCGCAGGCCTCGGAAAGCAGTTGTGTCACCGGCTTTCCCGACGGGTGGGGGTGGTTGCGGTCGCGGTGCCAGCCGGTGATCCAGTCGGCGGTGGTGACGATATTGATCCCCGCCTCCAGCACCTGCACATAGAGGTCCTCGTCGGGGAACACGCCGTGAAAGGTCACCACGTCCGGCTTGGCCGCGATGATCTCATCGACACTGCCGGTCGCGATCACCCCGTTGGGCGCGATACCCGCCAATTCGCCGGTGTCCTTACCGATCTTGTCCGGCGAATAGCAGTGCACACCGATCAGTTCGAGGTCGGGACGGGCGGCGATCCGTTTGATCATCTCCTTGCCGACGTTGCCGGTGGCGACCTGGAAGACGCGGATGGGAGTGGTGGATGCGCTCATGCGGGTGAGCCTTTCTGGGCAGTGAGTTCAGCGACCTCGGCGGCGCTGCCTCCGATACCGTCGGGATAGAACTGTTTGGCCCACTGGCGGATTGCGGTGAAACCCTCGTATTCAGCGGTTGCCAGGGCCGGCGGATCCGAATAGCGCTGATGGGACCAGATGTGGATGTCCTGCTCGAACTGGCGGATCACCTCACGCCCGAATTCGGCGGCCCGGGCTTCGGCGCGGGCGGGATCGCCGCCCGGTGTGCGGCCGATGTAGACCATGAACCGGACATCGGAGGTGGAGTCGTCGACAGGGGTGATCGCCGAGATGGTGCGGTTGTCGATCATGCCCCAGCTCTTGGTCACCGCAATGCCCAAGCCGCCGTTGATGGCCTCCACCCCGCTGTTGACGTCTTCGATCTTCTGGCCGTCATCGCCTTCGAAGGTGATGGTGAAGTCGACGTAGGACACCGGTTCGGCGAAGTCGTGGCGGGTGAAGACCGGCACGATCGGGGTGCGGTGCACGTACTTGAAGTGGGCGAAGTCCACGCCGTTCTCCAGGACGTACTGCGGGTGCAGTTCCAGGGTTGGCCGGTACAGCCGCTGCTGCGGGTAGTAGTCCGCGGCGCTGCGGTCGTCGAAGCCGGCGAACACATCGGGCGGGTCGAAGTACGGCTGGCGGCCGTGTGCGTCGTGCCAGATGTAGACCGATTCGTTGCGTTCGACGACGGGATAGGTGCCGATGCGCCGGCCGCGATTGGGTTTGTCCTGATACGGGATACAGACGTTGCGGCCCTGGGCATTCCACTGCCAGCCGTGAAACGGGCACTGCAGCACCTCGCCGTGGACCGTGCCGCCGTAGCCCAGGTGCGCACCGAGGTGCTCGCAGTAGGCGTTCATCACGGTGAGCTGACCGGACTCGGCGCGCCAGGCGACCATCTCCTGGCCGAAGTACTTCATGGTGTGCACGTCGCCGATCCCGATCTCGTCGGACCAGGCGACCTGGAACCAGCCGGTCGGCTTCATCGACAGCGGCGGTTTGGCCATTCGGCGCGTCCTCTCGGTGGTGTTGACGGGACCGATTCCGGCAGCATAGTTCGCCCGATCCCCGAATCATAGGGGGTGCTATGAAAAAATTGCTAGGCTTCCGGGGATGACTCAACCGGCGTCGCGGCGCAGCAACAAACGGGGTCAGGCGACCCGCGAGGCGATGCTGGATGCGGCGGTGCGCTCACTGGCCACCGGCGACCCGGGCGCGGTGTCGGCAAGCCGGATCGCCAGGGAGAGCGGTGCCACCTGGGGCGCGGTGCAGTACCAATTCGGCGACGTCGACGGCTTCTGGGCGGCGGTGCTGCACCGCACCGCCGAGCGCCGCGACGCGGCGATGTCGGCGTTCGCCGGCGTGAAATCGGATGCGCCGCTGCGGGACCGGGTTGCGGCGATCATCGACACGCTCTATGACGGGCTGGCGTCCCAGGATTCCCGCGCAATCGAGAACCTGCGGGCTGCGCTCCCCCGCGATCACCTCGAGCTCGAGCGCATGTATCCGCGCACCGCCGCCGAGTTGTTCTCCTGGGGCAGAAGCTGGCTGCAGACCTGCCATAACGCGTTCGCCGATCTCGGCGTAGACCCGCAGCGGGTGCGGGAGGTGGCCGCGCTCATCCCGGGCGCGATGCGCGGACTGGTCTCGGAGCGTCAGCTGGGCTCGTACGCCGATCTCGACGAGGCCCGCCGCGGCCTGACCAATGCGCTCGCGGCATACCTCGAACAGTCCCGAATGGGCTGACGCCCAGCCGACGGCCGTCGACGCAGTGTGTTGACCCGGTTCCGGGCCGGGGCGACAAGGGGGCTGCGGACCACTACGATCCACTCCGTGAGCAATTCCTCGGCCCGCCGATTGAGACTCACAAGTCGAGGCACTGTGCTGGCGGCAGTCTTGCTGACCGCCCCCGTCGTGATTCCCGCCGGGGCGCCCGGTGCTGTTGCCCCGGCCAGCGCGGCCTGCCCCGACGTCGAAGTGGTATTCGCCCGAGGGCGTCTGGAATCGCCCGGGGTAGGCGCGGTCGGCAACGCGTTCGTCAGCGCATTGCGCTCCAAGACCTCCAAATACGTCAGTGTGTATGCGGTGAATTACCCCGCTGACAATCAGATCGACCAGGGCGCCAACGACATGAGTGCCCACATCCAGAACACGATCAACGGCTGCCCGAACACCCGGATCGTGCCGGGGGGCTACTCGCTGGGCGCCGCAGTCACCGATGTGGTGCTTGCGGTGCCGTTCCAGGCATGGGGCTTCACCAATCCTCTGCCACCGGGCGCCGATGAGCACATCGCCGCGGTTGCGTTGTTCGGCAACGGAAGTCAATGGGTCGGCCCCATCACGAACTTCAGCCCGGTCTACAACGATCGGACCATCGAGCAGTGTCATGGCGCCGACCCGGTCTGCAACCCCGCCGACCCGAACACCTGGGAAGAGAACTGGCCTCAACACCTGGCCAGCGCTTATGTCTCGTCAGGCATGGTCAGCCAAGCAGCTGACTTCGTCGCCGCAAGGCTGTAGCTGCGATTACCGCCCGCTGGTGGCCCGCCTCGAAGGAGCCGGGTCAGCTGACGGCGAGCCGCAGGTGCCGCCGCCGGCGGACCAGGATGCTGGGCAGCCATTCACCAACGTCGACGGCCTCGATCCAGTTGGTGCGATCCAACAGCATCCGCAGTACCAGCCGTGCTTCCAGACGTGCCAGCGCGGCCCCGACGCAGAAATGCACACCCCTGCCGAACGCCAGGTGATTCTTGGCGCTGCTGCGGTCGAGGCAGAACTCGTCGGGCACGGCGACCTGCTGCGGGTCGCGGTTCGCCGCTCCCCACAACAGCAGCAGCCGTGAGTTGGCGGGCACGTCGACGCCTGCCAACGTGGTGTCCCGCCACACGTGCCGGTAGTGACCGCGGAACGGTGATTCAAAGCGCAGCGTCTCTTCGATGAACGGGGTCAGCAGTTCAGGATTTTCGCGTAGTCGACGTTGAATATCGGGGCGGTCGGACAGTATCCATGCCGCGCTTCCCAGTAGTGACGCCGTCGACTCGCCGGCAGCGCTGAACAGGGTCAGCATCATCGCCAAAGCGGGCAACTGCCCCAGCTCTCCCGAAGCGCAGCGCGCGGCCAGTTCGGCTATCAGACCGGACTCCGTTGCTGTATCAGCTTTTTCGAAATGCTCCAGCACATAGCCGGAGAGCTCCATCGCCGACATCCCGGCCGCTTCGAGCTGTTCGGAGGTGACGATGCCGTCCAGCAGCGTGGTTGTGGCATAGCCGAGGCGGATGAGTCTGTCGACGTCGTCGCCGGGAAGTCCCAACAGCTCGGTAACCACCATCATGGGTAGCCGATTGGCCACCGCGCCCAGCCATTCAATATGGCCGTCGCGCAGGTTCTCCGCCCACAACCGGTCGGCGGTGTGCGCAGCGAATTCCTCGATGGCGCGCACGCGTTTGGCCGACAGATGCGGCAGCAGGAGCTTGCGATGCTGCGCGTGCACCGGGTCGTCAGCGGTAGCCAGGGTATGAATCGGCCCACCGGGAGGGCCCATGTCGAACGGGGTGACGGTGCCATCGGGGTGGTAAACCATGGTCGCGGTGAGGTTCGAGGAGAAATCATCGACTCGATCGACGGCTTCGACCAAGGCGTCCCAGGTGCACACGGCGTAGAACACCGAATCTCCCACCCTGTGTACCGGTGCCTGTGAACGCATCCGGTCATACAGCGGGTACGGGTCTTGAATCGTGTCCGCACCGAAGAACCGGGCCGGGTCAACCGTCATGGAGTCAGGCTGACGACGTTCCAGCCGCCCCGTCAACGGGTTATCAGGAAGTTGATGAGCAGGTCAGACCCGTACGGGCGGCCGTCGAAACCCGGCACGGCGAACTACCAGCGCCTTGTGGTGAGAATTTCACTCAGAATATTCTCATCCTGCGAGAAGATCGATTCTTGCTTTCGTGCGCTTGGAGGAAGGAACACCCATGGCACGCACCGACTGGCTGGTGGGAGGGGACCGTCGCAGCGCAGCCGTCGAGCGGATCCACGCCGCGGCAGCCGATCTCATCGCCCGCCGCGGGTATGAGGCCTTCACGATCGAGGATCTGGCGGCCGCGGTGCACTGTTCGCCGGCGACGATCTACCGCCATGCCGGCGGTAAGGCGGCAATCCGGGACGCTGTCGTCGGCATTCACGCGGCACGCATCGTGGCGTCGGCGCGCGAGGCCATTGAAGACCTCAGCGGACCGGAGCGGGTGGTCACTGCCACCCTGGTCGCTCTGCGGCGCCTGCAGTCCGATCCCCTGGCGCAGTACATGCGCCCGATGCACACCGGTCCGGTCAGCGATTGGATCACCGATTCCCCGGCGGTCACCGGGTTCGCCGCGGAGATGCTGGGCCTCGACGCCGACGACCCCTTGGCCGCGCAGTGGCTGATCCGGGTGTTTCTGGCGTTATGGTGTTGGCCGCTAAGCGATCCCGCTGCCCAACGCACCATGGTGGAGCGCTTCCTCGGCCCGGTGTATCGCTGAGCCCCTACCCCGCGGCCGATTCGACCGCGCCGCGGTCCAGGCTGCGGAAGCCCACACAGGGTTGCTTGGCGCCGACCACGAACGGCAGCGCGTTGAGGCGAAGTTTCATCTTCCCGGCGAATCCCAGGGCCTTGTCAGGCGGTTGCGCTGACGAACCGATGAGGTTCAGGTAGTAGGTAGAGGTTTGCCCGAGGCCTTCGAAATCGTGCACCAATCGGGTGCAATGCCGACGGATCGGCTCGTCGAGACACTTCTCGACGGCATCGGTCATCAACACGTATTCCGGCACCGGCACCCGGTTCTTCAGCATCCGGTGCACCAGAATGACGTCGACACCGGCGAGTTCGGTGTGCCGCTTCACCTTCTGCTCGGCCACCTCACCCTGGTGCGCGACGAACTTGAGCGACAGGTTCTTCAGTTGCTCACAGGGCCCGCAGGGACACTTGCGGCTGTTCTCGATCCGCGCCCGCTTGTCCAGGAATGCTTGATGCATCCGCGACAACCGCTCGCTGACCAACATCTGGGCATCACCGTCGGGGGCCCAGAAGAAGGCGGCGTCACCCTCGAGCTTCGCCAGCTTCATTCCCTTGGCGGCGTCGATGACCGACTCCAGAAGCGTGGCCACCGCCAGCTGGGCGTGCACCAGATCGCTCCGCGCCCAGTTCATGTAGGCGGTGTAGCCGCCGATGTCGGCTATGACCAGCACCGCCCGCCGGATGGCCATGAACTCAAGATTCTAGTCCGGTTGTCAGCCGTAGCCACGCTTCACCAGATGGCGGGCACCGGCCGCCATCGCCTCCGGACCGGCCACCTCGAAGCCGAAGGCGTTGGCCAATCGGTCGGTGATGTTGAACACCAGGCTCACCGCCAACGCGTCTTCGATCTGTTCGGGAGTGACGCCGCCGGCCAGTACCGCCCGCACGTCCTCGGCGCCGACGCGGTGCTCCCGGGCGAGCTTGCCGAGCAGGCGAAGCGTCGTCCGCAGCGGTTCGGCGATCGGGGCGGTCTCCAGATCGGCGAGTGTGGCGGCAGCTGTCGCGTCATCGCCGTAGCAGAGGTTGGAGGTGGCGGTATGCGCGGCGATGCAGAACGGGCAGGCGTTCACCTTGGACACGTACGCGGCCATCAGTTCCCGCTCCCCGATCGACCACGCCGACGGCCCGCGCATCGCCTCGTTCGTGAGCGGACCGCCGCCGTAGAACTCCGGCCGGTAGAACGCCAGCTTCACCGCATCCACGACGGGCTGGCGCGACACCAGCCGGATCATCCCCAACAGGGCCTTGGTGCCCAGGCGGTGTCCGTGGTCGAGAATCGCGAGCCTCATCGTTCCTGGCCTTCAGCGAGGCCGGCCAGGACGTCCATCGCGCCGGTGTACTGCCGGGTCGCCTGGCCGACCGCGGCGCACACCACGATCTCGAAGATCTGGTCTTCGCTCAGGCCGGCGGCGCGGGAAGCGGCGATGTCCTCGTCGGTCACCCGGTAGGAGCGGTGGGCGACCTTGTCGATCAAGGTGGCCATCGGTTCGTCGAGCCCGGTGTTGTCGAAGGCGGCGCGGCGCATTTTCAGCGGCGCCGTCGCGTCGCCGCCGAGAATGCGGTCTAGCAGTGCGCGATGCGGTTCGGTGATGTCAGACATGGGTTTCGCAGTACCCGAGCCACTACCGCCGTCAAACCTGGCCCGCCTGCCGGTACTCCCGCAACTCGGCGCGCACCGCCGCGTCGAACGCACGGTCCAGGCTCGCGTGCGCCGACCGCCTCGCCACCCGGCGCATGGCGCCGACCAGGTCGGCGGCCCAGCTCAGTTCGTCCTCTGTGGCCGGTAACCATCCAGGCCCGCGCTGCCGGACCACCTCGGCGTGTCCGCTGCGGGTCAGCAAGCCGGCCGCCTCGTCCAGCTTCTTGTCGACGGCGGTCACCGTCTTCAGCAGCACCGCCAAGGGCATCCCGCGTGCGATCAAGGTGGCGAAGTCCTCGATCTGAGGCGCATCGGTCACCCGGTAGACGTTGTCGGTGTCGGTCGCCTCGATGACTCCGCTGGTGGTCAATCGGCGCAGCATCGCGGCGTCGAGCCGGCCCAGTCGCGCCTCCAGCTGTTCCCGGGTCATGGTCTGCGGTATCGGACTCGACCACGGCGCGGTCACCAACTCGCCCAGGTCGGACAGATCCAGCACCTCGACCAGCGCCTCCCCGCGCTGCAGCCCGGCCAGGAACTTCAGGATGTGCTTGACCGTGAAACCTTCGCTGAGCAAACGGATTATCGCCTGCAGCTGACGCAGGTGCCGGTCGGTGTAGATGGCCACCCGGCCCCGGCGCTGCGGCCGGGGCAGCAGGCCGCTCTCCTGGTAGACGCGCACGTTCCGAGTGGTCGTGCCCGCCTCCCGCGCGAGGTCGTCGATCCGGTACTCGGTCACCAGCGCAATCCTAGGCAGTCAGCACGGGGTCACCGACCGTCGTCGCCTCGGTGATCGTGAAGTCGTGCAGATCCACTGTCTTGAGCTGGTTGACATACTGGGTGGCGAATCCCGGGAACATGGTGGCGTTGAAGCCGTCTTCGGTCAGATACCAACTCTGGCACCCGGAGTTCCACGTGGTGGACTGCAGGCGCCGCTGGATGTCCCGGTTGTAGCGGGCCTGAACCTCGGGCCGCACGTCGAGCGACTTCCACCCGAACTGCAGCAGCTTGGCAATCGCCTCGGCGATGTAGTCGATCTGGGCTTCCATGTAGACCAGCGCCGAGTTGTGGCCGGGCCCCGAGTTCGGACCGAAGGTGAAGTACAGGTTCGGATAACCCGATACCGCCACACTGCGATAGGCGTAGGCGCCGCGGCTCCACTCCGACGCCAGGTCGCGGCCCTCGAGTCCGGTGACCGGGAAGGGGGTGCCTGCCTTGGACACCTCGAAGCCGGTGGCGAACACGATGGCGTCGAACTGATGCTCGATACCCTCGACGGTGCGGATTCCCTTGGGGGACAGCCTGGCGATGGGCCAGGTCACCAGGGTGCAGTTGTCCGCCTGTAGCGCCGGGTAGTAGTCGCTGGTCATCAGCAGTCGCTTGCAGCCGGCCGAGAAGTCCGGTGTCAGCTGGCGACGCATCCAGGGATCCTTGACCTGCAGACGCAGGTTGGCGGTACTGAGAGCTTCCACCAGGCGGGTGAGCGGGGTGTCCCACACCACGCCGAGGGCGACCGACTCGTGCCCCCAGTACCAGGCGGACCGCATCAGCTTCTCGGCCAGCGGTACGTGCTTGTAGATCTGCTTGAGCCGATCGCCGGTCGACGTGTTGAGCTTCGGCAACACCCAGCCCGGTGTCCGCTGGAACACCTTGACCGACTTGGCGACCTTGACCAGTTCCGGGATGATCTGCACACCACTGGATCCGGTGCCGATGACGGCGACCTTTTTGCCGGCGAAGTCGTAGTCGTGATCCCAACGGGCACTGTGGATCTTGTGTCCCTCGTAGGTCTCGATACCCGGGATGTTCGGGAAGCTGTGATTGGCCAGCGGGCCGGAGGCCACGATCACGGCGCGGGCCCGTAGCGGCTCCCGGCCGGAAAGGCCGACGGTCCACTCCCCTGCCTCGGCGTCGTACTCGACACCGGTCACATTGTGTTCGAACCGGATATGAGCTGCGATTCCGGCGGACTCGACCATGCCGTCGATGTATCCGAGGATCTCCGCACTGCCCGAATAGGTCTGTGACCACTCCGGGTTGCGCGCAAAACTGTAGGAGTACAGCCGCGACGGAATGTCGCATTCCGCACCGGGATAGGTGTTGTCCCGCCAGGTGCCCCCGACCCGCGAATCGCGTTCGAGGATCACGAAGTCGGTGATGCCCTGATCTTTGAGGCGCATGGCGGCGCCGATACCGGCGAAGCCGGCGCCGATGATGGCTACCGAGGTCGTCATGTGCTGCTGCTTCACGCGACCGGCTCGTAGGTCAGTTCGTCCGACCAGGACGGGGTGTACTCCACCAGGGATTTGGGGATGACGCTGGTGACCGCGACCAGGGAGTCGGCCAGCCAGTGGTACTTGGAGCTGCGGTCGATCACCTTCTTGCTGTGCCAGGAGATGAACTGGTACATCGGCACCCGGCGGACGAAAGCGCTTCGCTCACCGACGTTCCGGAAACGCCGCATGGCCTGGTAGAGGCGTTCTTCGTTGACGCCCATCGCCACGATGTTGTCGCGCATCTTGTTCAGCAGCGGGAAGTAGCTCAGCGTGCCGATCAGCAGTGCGGGGTTCATCCAACTGCCGACGAATTCGACCGCCAGCTTGCGCAGGTCCGCATGGCCCAGAATGTCCATCACCTCGAAGTCGACCGCCAGGTGGCGCGACTCGTCGGAGTTGATCCGCTTGAACACTTCTTGCGCCACCGGGTCTTTGACCTCATCGGTGATGAACTTGATCAGCGCACCGTCCAGCGCCACCTCCAGCATCGGGATGACGGTCCCCAGAATCGACAGCGACATACTGTCGGAGAACTTGTCGAGCCAGGTGATCACCAGTTGCACGTTGACACTCGGGGGCGGGATCTCGTCGTCTTCAAGCATTCCCCACCGGCGCATCAAGGCCAGTTCGGCGTTCGCGTGCTTCTGCTCCTCGGCGTGGAAGTGCTCGTAGATGCTCTTCAGGGTCGGGTTCGGAGCCTTCTTCGCCAGCGCGGCGAAACCGCGGGCGCCGACGTTCTCGATCCACATCAGGTCGGTCATGAACGGCTTGAGCTTGGCCCACAGCTCCGGCTCGATGAGCTCGGCTCCCGGTGCATCCCAGTCGATGTCGACCAGAGCCCACTGCTTGTCCTTGATCTTCTGCAGCATGTCGTCCAGGTCCATCGCCATGATCGTCTGGTCCCTCTCGCGAGTCGGTTCGTGCGCGTTCAGTTCTGGGGAAGGATGCGGCCGAGCAATCCGGCTCCCCGGGTGTACAGCTCGGGGAAGTGCCTCTTCAGGTGCCAGATGACGGTGGCGTCGAACTGCGGCACCACGTACAGCCGGCCGTCGTCGTGCGCGTCCAGGGTGCGGGCCGCGACATTGTCGGCGGACAGCCCGGTCCAGCGGGCCAGCTGCTGACTGAGGTTCATCGACCCCGGCGTGATCCGGCCGTCGGTGAAGACGTTGGTTTTCACAAAGGTCGGGCACAGGACTGTGACGGCGATGTCGGTGCCGTCCAGTTCGGCGGCCAGGGTCTCCGACAGTGACATCACCCCGGCCTTCGACACGTTGTAGGCCGCCATCGACGGTGCGGCGGCGAATCCGGCCGCCGATGCCACGTTGATGATTCCGCCGCGGCCGGCATCGCGCAGGAGCGGTGTGAAGACCTCGCAGCCGTACACGACTCCCCACAGGTTGATCCCGAGCGCCCAGTTCCAGTCGTCGAAACCGATGTCGCCGACGGACTTTCCCCCGATTCCGACACCGGCATTGTTGATCACCAGGGTCGGTGCGCCGCCGAAGATCTCCTGGGCCTGCGTGGCCAGTTGTTCGATCGCGGCGCGGTCGGACACGTCGCACTGCGCGGCATGCCCCGTGCCGGTGGGCAGCTGTTCGATGAGCGCCACCGTCTCGGCGGCCCGTTCGGCATCGATATCCGCGCAGATGACGTCGCCGCCGCGCCGGGCCAATTCGAGTGCGAAGGAGCGTCCGATGCCGCTGCCGGCGCCGGTGACCACCGCCTTGGCGTTGGCCGTCCGCTGCTCGCCGCGAAACAGCGCGAGCACCGTGTCGAGTCCGAACATCAGCAGGTCTCCTTGAGTTCGCACTGGCCGTCATAGGCCTGGGCGATGAAAGCCGCCGCGCGGCGCAGCGCGGGTTTGGCCTCCGGGGCCAGCCGCGGCAGGGCCTGGAAGACATGGACCATTCCCGGCCACACCTCCAGGGTGCTGACGCCACCGTGCCGGCGGATCTCGGCGTCCAGGTACCGCGAGTCGGCACTGAGCATCTCGAACCCACCGACCTGGGTGAACACCGGCGGCAACCGATCCGCCCGGGCGAAGTCCAGGCGCAAGCGCACGTTGTCGTGGTCGTCGCCCTGCACGTAGAGCGCCACCAGTGCCCGGGCCCCGGCCGCCGAGATCGCGGGGTCGCGCCGCACCTTCTCCTGTTGTTCGGCCAAGCCCAGGGTCAGGTCGATCAGCGGGGAGAACAGCACGACACCGGCCGGCTGAAAGTCCGGTTCGTCGGCATGTGCGAGCAACATGTCACAGGTCAGGTGACCACCCGCGGAGTCCGCACCGATCACGATGTCGGAGGCGGCGTACCCCTGGGCCAGCAGCCACCGGTAGCCGGCTTCGACATCGTCGGCCGCCGCGGGGAACCGGTCTTCGGGCGCCAATCGGTAGTCCACGGAGAAGAACGGCAGACCGGTCGCCTCGGACAACCTGGCGACCAGCTTGCGGTGCGTCCGCGTCGAGCACAGCACGTATCCACTGCCGTGCACGTAGTAGCCGGCCCGCAGGCCGAACTCGACACCCGGTCCCAGCACCCATTCGCCGCGAACGCCCGCCTCGTGCACCGGAATGACCTGAGTGCCGGACGGCATCGAGCCCAGGCTGCCCATGATGGTCGCGATCAATCCGCGCGCGAAGGCGACACCCGGCCGATTCATCGGAACGGCGTTGTTAAGGAGGCGCAAAGTCCAGCGTGTGGAAGTGGCCGCCACCACGGCACGCAACGTTGCGCGGGTGGGTACGGCCGGGAACTCTGAGTCAGCAGGTTCTACCACGGCACACACAACACCAGCGATCGCGCCATTTGTCAATGGCACAGTTAACGATGTCGGCGTTGGTCGGTGGGTGGACGTCACCGTTTTACGGCGCCCCCATCCGGGGCATACCTTCCCCATGAGCCTGATGAGCCGCTTGGTTTCCACCCCGGCCTGGAAGGTCTTCGCCAAGTACTACTGCCCGTTCATCACCCGTCACGGCACCGATGACGTGGTGTTCCTAAACCTGGGATACGAGAAATCCCCACTGATGGCGGTGCCGCTGTCGTCATCCGACGAACCCGTCCGGTATTGCATCCAGCTCTGACATCGCGTGGCGACCCAGACCGATCTCACTGCGTTCGGCGGCCGATCGGCCCGGCATCTCGCGAGGCCTGCAGCCGTCAGTTTCACTCGGCGTTCACCTTGATTCCGTAGAACAAATGGACGTCAACTGCGATAATTCTGCCGTCGACAACCGGTGCCAGAGCTCGCTCGGCATCTCCCGGGGGGGACATGTCGGCCAACATAATGACGCGCCCAGCAGAGTGGCTCGGCGACATCATCTGTGAGCTTGCGACCTACGGGGGGACCCATGAAGCAAGTGATCTTCGGCGCCGCGCTGTGCGGGGCCGCGCTGGCGGCGGCCACCGCAGCCAACGCCGACGCCGGCACCTACGACTTCCTCTACGGCTCAACAAACGCGTTGGTGTTGGGCCCGACTGGCATCCCGACACCGAATGCCGCCTACATCAGCGACGTGCTCAACCTGTACCTCGAACCGAACGGGTATGGCGGAACCACCGCGACGACGGTGGCACTGACCACCCCCGAAACCAGCGACTTCCTTTCGAGCGTCCCGCAGGGCGAAGCAATCCTCGTCAACGCGGTTCTCGCCGACTACAACGCCGGCGACATGGGCTGCGACGCCTCCGGCGCGTGCAGCGACCCGCTGACCATTTTCACCTACTCGCAGAGCAGCCTCGACGCAGCTCTCGCCGAACAGCAACTCGCCGCCCACCACATCCCGACCGACGCCTTACGTTTCGTCATGCTCGGCGCCAACAACAGCGTCGTCCCCAACGACCTCTACCCGACCGACATCTACAACATTCACGGTGACATCTACGCCGAACCCGGTTCCCTGGGCGCAAGTTGGCAGAACTTCATACTCGGGCTCGAACTCCACGAGGCCTACCTCGGACTGACTCCCGCCGAAGTCGACTCGGCCACAACGGTGGTCGACGGGATGACCACAATTAACGACATTCCGACACTTACCTCCACCGAGCTCTGGGATGCGCTACTCAACGCGCTCCGCGCCGCGTGATGCCTAGCGGCCGTACCGGACCCGGGCAGCCACCACAACAGCGCGTCCCAGCTAGTCCGGTTTAGCCTCTCGCCGATTTCGTTCGCCGAGTTTCTCGGTTCCGGAGATAAATTTAACGTCACCGGCAATACTTCGTGTGTCGACAACCGGTACCACAGCACACGATCGACATCCACCGTGGGGGCGGTGTCGATCAATGTAATCACGTGCCCAGCAACTCAACTGGGCGAAATCCTCTGTGACCTTTGCGAACAAGGGGGGACCCGATGAAGCGAGTAATCCTCGGAGCTGCGCTGTGTGGCGCCGCGCTGGCGTTGGCCGCTGGAGCCAACGCCGCCAACCAGAACTACGACTTCCTCTACGGCTCAACCGACGCGTTGGTCCTGGGCCCGACCGGAATCCCAACACCGAGCGCCAACTACATCAGCCACGGGATGGACCTGTACCTCGATCCGCTGGGGTATGAGGGCACCGCCGCGTCGACAGTGGCGCTGACCACCCCCAACACCTATAACTTCCTGACGAGCGTCCCGCAGGGCGAAAAGATCCTCGTCGACGCGATCCTCACCGACTTCCAGAACGGCGACATGGGCTGCAACAACCTCGGCGTGTGTACCGACCCGCTGACTATTTTCACCTACTCCCAAAGCAGCCTGGTGGCGGCCAACGCCCAAAATGACCTCATCGAGGCCGGCGTCCCCGCCAATGCCTTACGTTTCGTGATGCTCGGCGCCACCCCCGGCGCCGTCCCCACCACCATGTATCCCACCGAAGTGTTCAACATCCAAGGCGACATCTACGCGACGCACTCCCTAACCACAAGTTGGATAGACCTGCTGTTCGGGAACACAAGTTGGCAGGACGTGCTGTTCGGGATGGCAGTCCATAATGCCTACCTCGGGTTAACGGCAGACCAGATCGCCTCGGCCACAGCGGAAACCGTCGGGATGACCACATTCAACGAGATTCCCGAGCTCACCATGCCCGAGCTGTTCCAAGCGCTGTTCAACTCGTTCTTTGCCACGTGATGGGCTGATGAGGCCTTGCCGGCCACCTGACATGTCGACGATCCATCACCCATCACCGCGAACACGGCCTGATACCGCAGCTCGACCGCGCTCAACGGCCTCGTCCAGGGAGTGTCAAGCATCAACCGAGGCAACACAGCACATGGGTGGGGCGGGCGGGGCTCGAACCCGCGACCAACGGATTATGAGTCCGCGGCTCTAACCGACTGAGCTACCGCCCCCGGCGCCAACTGGCGACCATGACATTAGCGCCCGCGCGACCCACAGACGACACGGTGGTGCGCTCGGTGCACCCCGGACCAAAGAAACGATCGTCCTTCGGACCCGCTGATTAAGAGTCAGCGGCTACGCATCGGGAGGCTCAGGCAGATCGAGCCCGGCCAACCGGACCGGGTCTGCGATCGACACGATGCCCACCAGACGGCCATTGCGCACCGTGCACGCCATCAGGCTCAGCGGCCGGCCAGAAGGGCCCCAGCCCAGGATTCCGGGCTCGCCGTTGACCAGCACGCGGCGTGCGGTGATGCGCGCCCCCTGACCCCGGCGGACCGCCTCGACGACCTCGCCGGATCCGGTCGTGACGGTGACACCGCGGGCCGTGTGCTGCCGCCAGGTGATGTCGGGATCGAGCACCCGCAGCAGGGCCTCGAAGTCGCCCGACTGGGCGGCCGACAGGAAGGCGTCGACGACCTGGCGCTGCTCCCGCCGGTCTCCCGCCGGCCTGGGTACGTCCTGGACTTTGCGGCGCGCCCGGCTGGCCAGCATCTTGGCGGCATCGGCCGATTTGCCGATAATCGGCCCGATCTCAGCGAACGGGACCGCGAACATGTCGTGCAGCACGAATGCCAGGCGTTCGTCAGGACACAGCGACCCCAGCACCACCAACAGAGCCAGGCCGACCGAATCAGACAGCACCGCAGCGTCTTCCGGGATGTCGCGGTCATCGGCCACCACGAGTTCGGGAAGGCCTTGATCGATCGAGACCTCGGGCCGCGCGGCGCGCGAACGCAGGGTGTCGATGCAGATGCGGCTGATCACGGTCGTCAACCACCCGGGCAGGTTGTCGATCCCGTCGGCGTCCTGGCGGGACAGCCGCAGCCACGCCTCCTGAACCGCATCTTCGGCATCTGACCGCGAGCCCAACACCCGATGGGCCAGCGCCAGCATGCGATGGCGCTGCTGTTCGAAGGTATCTGCCAGCTGCGACTCGGAGATCATCGGTTACCTCTCGTGGTGTCGGCCCGTCATAGGTAATGACGGACCCCACCCGACCGAGGTAACCACGAACACCCAGGAGTACGCCATGAACACCACTTTGTGGATCATCGCCGGCATCGTCGCCGCCGGGTTTTTCGCCGGCGGCGCCGCCCTGCTGCTGATGCCGAAGGAGAAATACCGGGCACTGGGCGCCAATCAGCACTGGGTCGACGACTTCGGCCGCGGCCATCTCAAGGCCATCGGCACCATCAAACTGCTCGGGGCGATCGGCCTGGCGCTTCCCGCGGCCGTCGGTGTGGCACCACTGCTGGCGCCGATCGCCGCCTGCGGCCTGATGCTGTTCATGGCCGGAGCCGCCACCACGAGGTTGCGCCGCAGCGAATGGGGCTACATGGCCGGCGACATCGTCTTTATCGCTATGTTCGCATTCCTGGCCTGGGGCCGATTCGCCCTGCAACCGTTCGCCTGAGCGCACCGCGCCGCCGCACGGGCACGATCATCGGCACCTGGCGCCGGTAGCGCAGGTACTCGTCGCCGAGCGCGGCGATCAGGTCGCGCTCCTCGAACTGCACCGCGATCAGGATGTACCCGGTGGCCGCGACCGCGAACAGCAGGTGGCCGGCGGTCATGGTAGGCGTCGCCCAGAACGCGAACACGAACCCCAGCATGAGCGGGTGCCGCACCACCCGGTACAGCGCCCGGGCGTGAAAACCGACATGGGAGTAGGCCCGCCCCTGCCACGCGAGGTACACCTGGCGCAGCCCGACCAGATCCACATGGCTGATCATGAACGTCGACGCCAGTGCTACCGCCCAGCCGATCCAGAACAGTCCCCACAACACCGTCCGCTCCGCCGGCATCGTCAGATTCCAGATGGTCGTCGGGATGGGCCGCCACTGCCAAAATAACAGGGCCAGAACCAGATTCGACGCCAGTACATATGTGCTGCGTTCGATGCTCTCAGGCAGCACGCGCGTCAACCATCGCTTGAACCCCGGCCGCGCCATCACGCTGTGCTGCACCCCGAACAGCGCCACCAGCGCGACATCGATGACGATCGCCAACCCCACCGGCGCGGGCGGGCCGTGGTCGACGCTGCGCGGCACCACGAAATTGCCGACGAAGCCGATCAGATAGAGGAACACAGCGAGGAAGCCGAGATAGTTGAGTGCCCCGTAGACCAGGGCCAGATAGCGAGCCATGGCGCCCTCCCGAAGTGACGACCCCGGTATCGTAATCCCCACAACCCCCAGGTCACCAGGGGTTTTACCGGGTAATTGATCATCAGTTATCGAGACAGGCTTACTATCTGGGGATGGCCGCTGAAACGTTCGTCACCCGCGCCCCCGACGATGTGCGAATCATCGCCGACCGTCACGGTGACCCCGACGCCCGGGCGGTGGTGTTCCTGCACGGCGGCGGACAGACCCGGCGCTCCTGGGGCCGGGCGGCCGCTGCGGTCGCAGCCCGCGGCTGGCAGGCCGTCACCGTCGACCTACGCGGCCACGGCGAGTCGGACTGGGCGGACGAAGGCGACTACCGGTTGGTCAGTTTCGCCGCCGATGTCCATGAGGTGCTGCGCACGCTGCCGCCGAACCCGCTGGTGGTGGGCGCATCACTGGGTGGCTTCACCGCGATGATGCTGGCCGGCGAGCTCGCCCCGGAGGCTGCCGGAGCGGTGGTGCTGGTCGACATCGTGCCGAACATGGAGGTCGCCGGGGCCGACCGGGTGCTCGCGTTCATGGCCGAGAAGATGGAGACCGGCTTCGACTCCCTGGATGAGGTCGCCGATGCCATCGCCGCCTACAACCCGCACCGGCCCCGTCCGACCGACCTCAACGGCCTCAGTTCCAACCTGCGCCGACGCGGTGATCGCTGGTATTGGCACTGGGATCCGCAGTTCATCAGCGGCCCCGAGCACCAGGGGCCGATGGAGATCTACGATGTCGACTGGCTCAACGCCGCGGTGCAGACCATCCTCGACGGCGGCGTGCCGATGCTGCTGGTACGCGGCCAACTCAGCGACCTGGTCAGCGGGGAACGCGCCGAGGAGTTCCTCGGCCGGTTTCCTCAGGTGGAGTTCGTCGACGTCGCCGGGGCCGGCCACATGGTCGCCGGTGACCACAACGACATCTTCGCCGACGCCATTCTGGGCTTCTTAACCCGCCACTCGGGCTGACCATCAGCTGAAGACGGTGTGCCCGTCGGCGTTGAGCAGGTAGGGCTCGGTGCCCTCGGTCACTCGCGGCGCGTCGGCATCCAGTGCCACCGCGATCTTGTTGCCGGCGTTGCGCATCACGTCCAATGTCAGCTCGACGGCCTGCTCATCGGTGAAATGCCGGCGTACCCCGGCGGCCACATCGGCGTCGATACGCGCCGGTGTCCAGATCAGCGCGTCGACGTAGCGCAGTGCCGCCTTCTGTGCCTCGCTGAGCGATTCGGAATCCTCGAATCGCTCGATGTCGTCATAGAGCGACTCGGATCCGCCGGCGTCCAGGGCGGTCGTCTCGCGCAGCGACTTGCACAGCCGGCAGTTGTGCTGGGCGGCGCCACGCAGTCGCACCACCTCGGAGGTCACCGGGTCCAGGGACCGCAGCCGGGCGACGGCGGGAATGAACCCGTTGAACAGCACGTCGGCCGCGTTGCCCGAGTGCTCCTGCGCGGAGGTGTCCGGCCATGAAACGGCGACGCCCACCGCTTCGAGGCCGGCACGCACCCGCGGAACGAAATCCCCGATGAACATCTGCACGACGGCACCGAAAGCCCTATCCCCCAACGCCTCCCGCAGACGTTCCCGCTGCGCATCGGTGATCATCGAGACATCGACACTGAACTGCTCGGCGAACTCGACCACCGCCGGATCGGCATCAGGCAGGTCGGCGCTCGGGTCGGTCGGCAACGGCGGCAGGCCCAGCGTCCGGGCGCACACTCCGCGGACCAGGGCGCCCACCCGGCCCTCCGACAGCGCCGCCAACCGGTTCAGCTCAACGAGAACGTCCATCCCAACGAGTTTATGCGGCGGTTCCAGCTTCGCCTCTCCTTCGTCGAGGCTCGCTAAACCGCCGATCATGACGGCAATAGTCATAGGCTGAAACCCATGCGCGTCGTCGTCATCACCAAGACCGGGCCCCCATCGGTGCTGCAGGTGCAAGACCGCCCCGACCCTCCACCTCCCGCCGGCGGGCAGGTACGGATCGGGGTGCGGGCAGCGGGGGTGAACTTCGCCGACCACCTGGCCCGGGTCGGGCTGTATCCCGACGCGCCCAAGCTGCCCGCCGTGGTCGGCTACGAGGTGGCCGGGACCATCGAAGCCGTCGGTGCCGGTGTCGACCCGGCCCGCATCGGCGAGCGGGTGCTGGCCGGCACCCGTTTCGGCGGCTACGCCGAGATCGTCAATGCGAACGCCGCTGACACCGTCGCGCTGCCGCCGTCAATGAGCTTCGAGCAGGGCGCCGCGGTCCCGGTGAACTACGCGACGGCGTGGGCCGCGCTGCACGGTTACGGGTCGCTGCAGGCCGGCGAGCAGGTGCTGGTGCACGCCGCGGCCGGCGGTGTCGGCATCGCGGCGATCCAGCTCGCCAAGGCCGCCGGGGCGGTCGTGCACGGCACTGCGTCACCGGGCAAACACGCCCAGCTCGAGGCACTGGGTATCGATCGCGCCATCGACTACCGCCGCAACGACTGGTGGAAAGGCCTGCCGCCCTATGACATCGTGATGGACGGGCTCGGCGGGACCTCGCTGCGGCGCTCGCTGAAGTTGTTGCGTCCCGGCGGACGCCTTGTCGCCTACGGCCTTTCGTCACTGCAGCAGGGCGAGAAGCGGTCGCTGCTACGGGCGGCTCCGCAGGCGCTGGCGATGCTGCGCGGCTTCAGTCTGATCACCCAGATGGAGCAGTCCAAGACCGTCATCGGCCTGAACATGCTGCGGCTGTGGGACGACCGCGGCACACTCGGACCCTGGATCACCCCGCTGTCCGAGGCATTGTCCAGCGGGGTTGCAGCCCCGGTGGTGCATGCGGCGGTGCCGTTCGCGAATGCCCCGGAGGCCCATCGCATTTTGGCGGCGCGGGAAAACGTCGGCAAGGTGGTGCTGGTGCCCTAAGGGCCGGCTCAGACGGTTCGGGCCAGCCGATCCGCCAGCAGCTCGGCGAACCGCGCCGGATCCTCCAGCGCGCCACCCTCGGCCAACAGCGCTGTGCCGTAGAGCAATTCCGCGGTCTCGGCCAATCCGGCGTCGTCGCCGCGCTGTGCGTGCGCCTGGCGCAGGCCAGTGATCAGCGGATGGCCCGGATTCAGCTCGAGGATCCGCTTGCCGACCGGGACCTCCTGACCGTTGGCGCGGTAGATGCGCGCCAGCGCCGGGGTCATCTCGAAGGTGTCGGTGATCAGGCAGGCCGGCGACTCGGTCAGCCGAGTGGACAGCCGCACCTCTTTGACATGCTCGGTCAGCTTCTGCGCCAGCCAGGCGATCAGGTCGGCGAAATCCTTCTGCTGTTCCTTGCGCTCGGCCTCGTGCGCAGCCTTGTCCTCCTCGGAGTCCAGGTCCACCTCGCCCTTGGCCGTCGATTGCAGAGGCTTGCCGGCGAATTCGGCGACGGCGCTCACCCACACCTCGTCGACCGGATCGGTCAGCAACAGCACCTCGTAGCCCTTGGCTTTGAACGCCTCCAGGTGCGGTGACTTCAAGAGTTGCTGGCGAGATTCGCCGGTGGCGTAGAAGATCTGCTCCTGGCCGTCTTTCATGCGGTCGACGTACTCCGCCAGGGTGGTGGCCTCGGAGTCGCTGTGCGTGGAGGCGAACGAACAGATGCCCAGCAGCGCCTCCTGATTGTCGAAGTCGGAGAGCAACCCTTCCTTGACGACGCGGCCGAACTCGGTCCAGAAGGTGCGGTAGTCCTCGGGCCGCTGCGACTGCAACTCCTTGATGGTGGACAGCACCTTCTTGGTCAGCCGCCGGCGAATCGCGTTGATCTGCCGATCCTGCTGCAAGATCTCCCGAGAGACATTGAGCGACATATCCGCTGCGTCGACGACACCCTTGACGAAGCGCAGGTACTCGGGCATCAGCTGGTCGCAGTCGCCCATGATGAACACGCGTTTGACGTACAGCTGAATCCCGACCTGCGCGTCCCGGTTGAACAGGTCGAACGGGGCGTGCGACGGAATGAACAACAACGCCTGGTATTCGAAGGTGCCCTCGGCCTTCATCGCGATGACCTCGAGCGGGTCGTCCCAGGCGTGCGCGATGTGTTTGTAGAAGTCCTGGTACTCCTCTTGCGAGACTTCGTCTTTGGGACGCGCCCACAGCGCCTGCATCGAGTTCAGGGTTTCGGTCGAAAGCGTGACGGTCTCTTCACCGCCGTCTTCGGTCGGCGGGGTCCGGAGCTCGACCTGCATCCGGACCGGCCAGGCGATGAAGTCGGAGTACTTCTTGATCAGCCCCCGGATCGTCCCGTCGGCGGTGTAGTCGTGCAGCGCGTCTTCGACGTCTTCGGGCTTGAGATGCAGGGTGATCGACGTACCCTGCGGCGCGTCCTCCACCGGTTCGATGGTGTAGGTGCCGTCACCACCGGATTGCCAACGGATGGCCTCGCTCTGGCCGGCCTTGTGGGTGACCATCTCGACTCGGTCGGCGACCATGAACACCGAGTAGAACCCGATCCCGAACTGCCCGATCAGCTCTTCGGAGGCCGCTTCGTTCTTGGCGTTCTGCGCTTCACGCAGTTGCTGGCGCAGCTCGGCGGTGCCGGAGCGGGCCAGGGTGCCGATCAGGTCCACCACCTCATCACGCGACATCCCGATTCCGTTGTCGCGGACGGTCAGAGTGCGCGCGGCCTTGTCCACCATGATCTCGATGTGCAGGTCGGAGGTGTCGACCTCGAGGTCCTTGTTGCGGAATGCCTCAAGCCGCAGCTTGTCCAGCGCGTCAGAAGCATTGGAGATCAGCTCCCGCAGGAACGCGTCCTTGTTGGAGTAGACCGAGTGGATCATCAAATCCAGCAGCTGACGGGCCTCAGCCTGAAACTCCAGCTGCTCCACACGCGCGCTCATTTGCGATCTCCCTCCTCGATGATTGACACCGGCTTCGCAACCCGCTTCAGTGACCATCATGATGGACGCCTCTACGACCGATTCAACCACCGCAACCGACGACATTGTCCTGGGCATGTGGCACGCGCTGGCCCGATTTGATTGGGACGCACTCAAGACCTTCTTGGCGCCGGATTGCCTCTACGTGGACATGCCGATGCCGGCAGCCGCGGCCCGCGGGCCCGAGGACATCGTCAAACGGCTTCGGTTGTTGTTCGACCGGTTGGCCGAATACCGGCACCACGGAGGCCAACTGGTGTCCAACGGCCCGAACGTCATGTACGAACACTCCGAGACGTGGGTATTCCCCACCGGCGAGCAGGGCACCCTGAGGTTCGCCACCGCGCACCGAGTTGTCGACGGGAAAATCACGGTGTGGAAGGACTATTGGGACTACTCCAGTGTGCTGGCCTTCGCACCGCCCAACTACCTCGAGAACCTCGCGACCGAGGACATGTCCTGGATATTCGACGCCACCGAGCTGGTCTGAACCCGCGCCGTCACAGCACCTGAAACTCCAACGGCTCCGCCGGTGGGGGTCGAATTTACTGTCGGCTTCATGCGGCTCCTCGGGGGGTGAACCCGGGAACCGTCTTTACTCGATCTTGACCGCGTGTTGAATCGCCCCACCGACGATGGCGACATGACTACCATTCAAGCCGTGGAGCTGGGGGTTTTGGGACCTCTCCAGGCCCGGCGGGACAGCGCCCCGGTCACTATTCCGGGGGCCAAACCGCGCGCCATCCTCACCATGCTCGGGCTGTACGGCGGTTCGGTGGTATCGGCCGACACGCTGACCGACCTGCTCTGGGGCGACGATCCGCCGCGCACCGCCGCCAAGGCCCTGCAGACCCATATCTCCTCACTGCGTCGGGTGTTGGGCGACGGCTTCGTCGTCACCGACGGACTGGGCTGGATACTCAGCACGACCGAGGTGGACGCCCCGCGCTACAAACTGGCCACCAAACTGGGCCGGGCGGCCGCGGCCGTCGGCAACACCACCCAGGCGGTGGTCTGCTTCGAGGAGGCGATGGCCCTCTGGCGCGGAACTCCCGAACTGCCCGATTCCCGCCGGGGAATCTCCGAGAGGACCCGCTGGATCGAAGGCCATGCCGCGCTCGTCGAGGATCGAGCCGATGCGCTGCTGGCGGCGGGCCGAGCCGCCGAGATCATCGGCGAACTCGAGGCGGCGGTGGCCGACGCGCCGCTGCGGGAAAGGCGATGGGCCCAGCTGATGCTCGCCCTCTACCGCGCCGGCAGACAGGGTGAAGCCCTCGGCGCGTATCAGCGGGTCCGGTCGCTGCTGGCCGATGAGCTCGGAGTCGACCCCGGTCCGGAACTTCGGCGACTCGAGGCCGCTGTCGTCGTGCAGGATTCCGCATTGGATCACCTGGTGACACAGCATCTTCCGTCGGTGACACGCGCCGTGACCTTCCTGCTCACCGACATCGAGGGGTCGACCGCCGCCTGGGAAGCCGATGCCAAGGCCATGGCGGCGGCGCTGGCGCGTCACGATGAGTTGGTCGAACAGGTCGTTACATCCCGGGGCGGACGGCTGATCAAGACGCGCGGCGAGGGCGATGCCACGTTCTCGGTCTTCGAGCGGCCGTCAGGGGCCGCCGCGGCTGCCATCGAGTTACAGGACGCCATCCGGTGCGAGCCCTGGCTCCTACGCGATCCCATGCGTGTCCGGGTGGCCCTGCACACCGGCGAAGTCGAGCTCCGCGACGGCGACTACTTCGGCCGCGCGGTCAACCGCGTTGCCCGCCTGCGATCGCTGGCCGCCGGAGGTCAGATCCTGTGCTCCGGCGCAACCGCCGAACTCGTCATCGACACCCTGCCCGACGACGTGGTGCTCGCCGACCTCGGCATGCGTACGCTGCGCAACCTGCCGCGCCCCGAGCATGTCTTCGAACTTCGCCTACGGACCGCCGAACTCCTCGAGGCGACCCGCGAAGAGCCGCTGGAGCGGCCCGGGCTCCCCGAGGTATTGACCGGCCCCGGGCCGTTCGTGGGACGCGGCCGCGAGCTGGAGCGGCTGGCATCGGTGTGGCGGACCGGTGGCATGCACGCGGTGTTGATCGCCGGTGAACCAGGTGTGGGCAAGACGCGGTTGGCCGGCGAATGGTCTCGACTGGCCTTCGAGCAAGGCGCCGTCGTCTTGTACGGCCGTTCCGACGAGGACCTCGGGGCGCCCTATCAACCGTTCGCCGAAGCGCTGCGTTCGCTGGTGCCGTGTATCGACGCCGCCCGGCTGCGCGCAGTGCGCGGCATCGAAGCCCTGCTGCCGCTGGTTCGCGGACTGACCGACGTGCTGCCCGACCTGTCCGCGCCACCCCGCGCCGACCCGGACACCGAACGTTACGCACTGTTCGACGCCGTGGTCGCGGTATTGGAACTCGCTTCCACGGACGCGCCCGTCGTCCTGGTTCTCGACGACCTGCACTGGGCCGCCAAACCCACGCTGTTGCTGCTGCGGCATCTGCTGCGCTTCGGGGACCACACCCGCGTACAGGTCGTCGCGACCTACCGCAGCACCGACCTCGACCGCTCCCATCCGCTGGCGGCGATGCTGGCCGACCTGCACCGGGACGGCACCGCGAACCGCCTTGCGCTGGGCGGCCTCAATGAGGACGACGTGACCGCCTATCTCGCCGAGGCCGGGTACGACGACGAAGAGCTCGCCCGGGCGTTGGCGTCGGTCACCGGGGGCAACCCGTTCTTTCTGATCGAGGCGCTGCGCCATGTGGACGAGAGCGGTGGCGTGTGGGATCCGGGTACCTTGCCGCAGGGCGTTCGTGAGGCCGTGGGCCGCAGGCTCTCGCGTCTTCCGGCCGATACCAACAACGCCCTGGCGGCGGCCGCGGTCGTCGGCAGTCGCTTCGCGTTGAACCTCGTCGAGCAGGTGGTCGACCAAGACCTGGTCGACGCGTTCGACGAGGCCTGCAAGGCCGGCATCGTCATCGAAGAACCCGGCGGACGATACCGGTTCAACCACGCCATTGTCCGACATTCCCTGCTTGCCGAGCTGTCATCGGTACGACGCATGCGGCTGCACCAGCGCATCGCCGCGACAATGGAAAGCGCCCCCGGCGCAGACGACGAGCTGCTGGCGGAACTGGCGCACCACTATTTCGAATGTGCGTGGGCGGGAAACGCGGCCAAGGCCGTCGACTACTGCCGCAGGGCCGCGGAGCAGGCGATGTCCCGCCTGGCCTACGAAGGCGCCGCCGACCTGTACGACCGGGCCCTACATGCGCTGGAGGAGCTCGATGGGGAGCTGCCCGACCGCGCCGACCAGGTCGCCGAGCTGTTGGTCGCGCGCTGCGAAGCGCTGCTGGCCGCGGGTGATGTGGCCTCGGCAGCGGGTGCGGTTGCGCAATTGCACGCCGCGACCGTCGATTCGGCCCGGTTGGCGGCATGGGCGACGTGCTTCGATGGCCAGCTGTCGATGCTGACCCATCCCGAACGGCTGGACGAGATCGAGGTGGCGCTGGGCGCGGCGGCCGACTCGCTGGCCGGATTGGGCGATGCCGCAGGCGAAGCCAAGGCGCATACCGTGCGCGCCGGGTGTCTCGCCCGATTGGGGCGAATCGGCGATTGCGAGATCGCGTTGGACAAGGCGCTGACGGCGGCGCGGCGCGCACGTGAACACCGTCGGGTCAATGCGGTGCTGGCCGGCGCACCGGTCGCGGCGCTGTGGGGCCCCAGCCCGGTGCCCCGGGCGGGCGGACGGTGCCTGGACGTGGTGCGGCTGTTGCGAATCACCACGGATTCCCCGGCGGTCGAGGCGACATCGACGCGATGCCAAGCCGTGTTGGAGGCCTTCCGCGGCCGCGCCCCGGCAGCCCGACGCATGATCGAGTCGGCCCGGCGCACGGTCACCGAGCTAGGCCTGCGCCATGCCCTGCTCGAGGTCGAGCAGTTCGCCGGGATCGTCGAGCTGGTCCTGGACGATCCCGGCCAGGCCGAGCCACAGCTCCGTCGGGCCTACCGGGGCTTTCGTCGGATGGGCCTCGACGCGGACACCGCCGAGACCGCGGCGCTGCTGGGTCGTGCTTGTCTGGCGCTGGACCGAGATCCCGAGGCCGATGAATTATGTTCGGAGAGTGAACGTCTGGCCGGCCATGCGCTGAAGGCATCGATCGCCTGGCGGACGCTTCGGGCGCTGCTGTCAGCGCGTCGCGGTGATTTTGACGGCGCCCGGCGAACGGCCGAGGACGCGGTCGCGCTGGCGGAGCAGACCGACGGCCTGGTCGACCACGGTGATGCCTGTCTGGTGCTGGCGAGAGTGTTGGATGGCGGCGGGGACTCCATGGGCGCGCGAGCCGCCGCGGCGCAGGCGGTGGACCTGTACGAACGGAAAGGCGCTGCGGCGCTTGCGGAGAAAGCGCGGCTCATACTTGGCGAGCGCGTCGCGTCTCCCGCCGCTGCGCCACCCGAGGAACCGGCCGTCGGTTTCGACACCACATGCGTGCGAGTGGCTGAACGCGTGGTGGCCGCAACCAACCGAGGCGACTGGGACGAGTTCGAGCAATTGTATGCAGCCGAATCCGCCATTGAGAGTCGTCGCAAGATCGTCGGCTTCACGTCCAGCGACATCTCATTCGATGACTGGCAACGTCGGAACAAGAATATTCTCGAGACGGGCGAGGTCCGGATCGACTATGTGTTCATCGCTGTGCGAGGCGAGCGTCTGGCTCTCTCTCGAGTGAGCGTGGGCACCGCCGACGCGAGCCCCGGCGCACCGAACGACGAATTCCTCGATGTGTACGGCATTGACGAGGACGGTCGGGTCGCGTTCCAGGTCTGGTTCGACGTCGACGACGTCGTCGCCGCGATCGCCGAACTCGATGCCCTGCACGCACGATACGAGCAGGAGCGCTCACCGACTCGGCGCCCGGAGAACACGGCGGCACTGGTGATCGAACGGTTCTATCCGCAGTTCGCGGCGCGGGACTGGGATGCCATCGCTCAAGCCGCGGCCGACAACTATGTCCTCGACGATCGCCGACGGATGGTGAACGTCGGCGTTCGGTACGGTCGCGATGCGGGGATCAAAGAGCTGCAGGCCACCGCTGAAGTCGGCTTCGGGATGATCCTGCTGGGCACGGTGGCAACCCGCGGCGAGCGCCTTGTCCTCACCCGCGTTCGCGCCTCCGGAAACGACCCCGGGTCAGTTCAAAACGAAGCGCTCAACATCGTCGAGATCGACTCCGACGAGAAGGTCGTGGCGGCCGTAGTGTTCGATGTTGACGACATCGGTGCCGCGATCGCAGAACTCGATGCCCGCTACCTCGCCGGTGAGGCGGCCGAGAACTCGCGCACGTGGTCACTCCTCATGCAGGCTTTCGCTTCGCTCAACCGGCGCGAGCTCTTCGGGACCACGCCGGGTTGGGTGAACGTCGATCACCGGCGAGGAACCCCGATCGCATCCGGCGAGATTCCCGCGTTGCTACACGCCGCATGGACTTCCAGGTCTGACCTGAGCCACATCATCGAATCGGTTCATCGACTCAACGACCTCGGAGCGGTCTACACGTACATGGCTCAGGAGATCTCCCAAGACGGATTCCACTCCGAGTGGCGAGCGGTCGGCGTGATCACCTTCGAAGGCGACCTGGTCAACCGCTGCGAAATCTACAACGAGGCAGATCTCGATGCCGCGATCGCGCGGTTCGAGGAACTCGGTCGGCCCGCGCTGCGACCGGAGAACACAGCAAGCCGAGTCGGGGCGCGATTCGAGGCGTCGTTCGCGGCCCGTCACTGGAACACGGTGGCCGGGCTGATGGCAGACGACGTCACCACCGACGATCGCCGTCCGTTGGTGGGTGTCGGGGTCCGGTGTGGTAGAGACACCGTCCTCGCCGACTGGCAGGCAACCGCCCAGATCGGAGTCCAGACCATCACGGCGACCGTGATCGCGATCCGCGGAGAGCGGCTCGTGCTGCATCGCTACCGATTCTGCGGGCACGACCAGCAGCCCGAGGCGTTCCGCACCGACGTGCTCGGCGTCCTCGAGATCGACAGCAACCAACGAATCACCTCGGGGGTCATGTTCGACCTCGGCGATCTTGACGCCGCCCTCGAAGAGCTCGATGCCCGCTACCTCGCCGGTGAGGCCGCCGCCTATGCGCACACCTGGTCGCTCGTCGCGGACGGTTACGCGGGTTTCAACCGGCGCGACCTCGCCGCGACAACGCCGGACTGGGTAAGTATTGACCACCGCCGCGGGGCGGGTTTCGCCTCCGGTGACATGATCGCGTACCTCCAAGCAGCATGGGATGATTCACCGGATACCAGGATCTACATCGCAGCGGTGCATCGGCTCAGCACCATCGGAGCGACCGTCACCCATGTGGCGCAGGGGATTTCCCAAGAGGGCTTCGACGCGGAGTGGCGCGATATCAATCTCCTGACCGTCGACGGCGATGTGATCAACCGCTGCGAGCTGTTCGACGAGACGGACCTCGACGCCGCGCTTGCCAGGTTCGACGAGCTCACTGCGCCTGACTGACCGACGACATGTGGAAGTCCGGGATCCGCAATGACGGCATCACCGCGCGGGTGGCCCAGTCGCCCCATTCCCGTGGGAGTGTCGGCTCGGCGACGCCGGCCTGAGCGGCCCGGCGCAGCAGGTCCAGCGGGCTCTCGTTGAACCGGAAGTTGTTCACCGCCGCGCTCACCTTGCCGTCCTCGACCAGGTAGACGCCGTCGCGGGTCAGCCCGGTCAGTAGCAGCGTGGTCGGGTCGACCTCGCGGATGTACCACAACGTGGTCAGCAGCAGCCCACGCTCGGTGGAGGCGATCATCTCGTCCATGCTCGCCGTGCCGCCGGTCATCAACAGGTTGTCTGCGGCCAGTGCGACCGGAACCCCGAACTCCGCAGCGGCGGCCCGCGGGTAGGCCAGCGCATTGATCACCCCGCCGCGGATCCAGTCCACGCAGCCGATGTCCAGGCCGTTGTCGAACACCGACGCCGTCTCCGAGGAGGTGCCGGTCGCCACGAACGGCGCACATTCGAGCTCGAACGCGTGCGGGTCGGAGTACAGGGTCAACGGCAACTCGGTGAGCCGCTCCCCCACCCGGGTGCCACCGCCGGGCGCCGACAGCGCGGTGCGGCCCTCCTGCGCGCCGCGGCCGCTCATCGTCCACCCCAGATAGATCATCATGTCGGCCACCGTCGAGGGCGGCATCAGCGTCTCGTAGCGGCCGGCCGGCAGCTCGACGCTGCGCTCCGCCCACCCCAGCCGGGTGGAGAGCTGCTCCAACAGCGAATCCGCCTGCACATCAACGAAGTCCGGTGTGCTGATCCCAGCCCAGGCGCTGGCGCCGTCGCGTTTGGCGTTGATCTCCACAGTCCCGGTCGGCTGGGTGAAACGTCGCCGCAACCCGGTCGAGGACGCCAGGAACGTCGTCTCCACCTCGTGCCGGGCGAACCCGTAGAGCTGGTCAGCACCCCGAAAGCCCCGGCTCAGCGAACCGGCCAGCCCACCGAAGACCTCGGCACCGGTGCCCGGCACCGCGGCGTCCCAGTCCTCCGGTACGCCGTTGCCGCCCACCAGGTCCGCGGCGTCACGAGCCTCCGGCGCACCCGCGGCCGCCTCGGCCGACGCCGCCACCAGTTCGGGGATGAGCGCCGGATCCACCTCCGCCGAGCACAGCGAGCCCACCCGCGCGCCCTCGTCGTCGCGGACGATCGAGACCACGGTGGTGGTGCGGCTGTTCGACACCCCGTTGGTGGTCATCGAGTTACCCGCCCAGCGCAGTGACGCCTCGGCCCGTTCGGTGACCAGCACGATGGTCTCGATGTTATTGCCGGCGCTCCGCCGGCTCGCTGCCAACGCGGTGTCGATGACCTGCTGTGCTGGGATCATTCCCGGCCCCCCTCGCTGCGGGTGTTGAGCACGTTGATTCCGCGGAACAGTGCCGACGGGCAGCCGTGGCTGACCGCGGCGACCTGTCCGGGCTGGGCCTTGCCGCAGTTGAACGCCCCGCCGAGCCGCCACGTCGAAGCGCCGCCGACGGCCTCCATCGCATTCCAGAAATCGGTGGTGGTGGCCTGGTAGGCGACGTCGCGCAGCTGTCCATCGAGGCGCCCGTCGCGGATCCGGAAGAACCGCTGCCCGGTGAACTGAAAGTTGTAGCGCTGCATGTCGATCGACCACGATCGATCGCCCACGATATAGATGCCGTCGTCGACCCGGGAGATCAGGTCAGCGGTGCTCACGTCATCGGGGCCCGGTTGCAGCGACACGTTGGCCATTCGCTGGATCGGCACGTGGTGTGGCGAGTCGGCGTACGAACAGCCATTGGAGCGGGCTTGACCCAGGCGCGGCGCGAACACCCGGTCCAGCTGGTAACCCACGAATCGCCCGTCGCGCACCAGATCCCAGCTCTGGGCGGCCACGCCCTCATCGTCGTAGCCGATGCTGGCCAGGCCGAAGGGCACGGTGCGGTCGGCGGTCACGTTCATCACCGGCGACCCGTACCGCAGCGTGCCCAGCTTGTCCGGGGTGGCGAACGATGTGCCGGCGTAGGCCGCCTCATAGCCGATGGCCCGGTCGTATTCGGTTGCGTGCCCGATGGACTCGTGGATCGTCAGCCACAAGTTGGTCGGGTCGATCACCAGGTCGGTGGGCCCGGCCGTCACGCTGGGGGCTTTGATCTTCTCGGCCAACAACGCCGGCAACTGCGCCAGTTCCTCGGTCCAGTTCCACACGTCGTCGCCGATCACCGCCTCCCAGCCGCGGGCGGTCGGCGGCGCCAGGGTTCGCATGGAGTCAAAGCCGTCGGCCCCGACGGTGACCGCGTCGCAGACCGGCATCAGCCGCACCCGCTGCTGGGTGATCGACGACCCGAAGGTGTCGGCGTAGAAGGTCTGCTCCTTGACCGCCGTCAGGGATGCGGTCACGTGGTGCACTCCATCGGCTGCCAGCAGCCGCCCCGAGTAGTCCTCCAGTACGTCGATCTTGTCGGCGGTGGGCACGTCGAACGGATCGATGCGATAGTCCGAGACCCAGCTGACGTCGCGGTAGACCGGTTCGGCGGCCAGCTCGACGCGCTCGCCGTTGAGGGCGGCCAACGTCTTGGCCACCTGCACCGCGCGGCGGGCGGTCTCGGCGGCCACGCCCGGCGACAGTTCGGCATGCGAGGCGAAGCCCCAGGTGCCGTCGACGATCACCCTTACGGCCAGCCCAAGCTCACGGTTGACCACGGCGGTCTCCAGCTCGCCGTCGCGCAGCCGGATGACTTCCGTGGCGATCCGATGAATCCGCAGGTCGGCGTGGTCGGCTCCGGCCGCTCTGGCCGCCGACAGTGCGGCATCGGCCAGCTCATGGCGGGGCAGGGCGACAAATTCGGCATCAATCCCCCGGTTCGCTGTCACCGGTCCACGGTATCGACCGGTTTTAATACCTGCATGGCAGACTCGCCGCGCGCCGGCCAGCGGCGCTCTACCACGCTCGGCTACGCGCTGCTCGCCCCGAGCCTGTTCGGCGTGGTGGCGTTCCTGCTGCTGCCGATGCTGGTGGTGGTGTGGTTGAGCCTGCACCGCTGGGATCTGCTGGGACCGATCGATTACGTCGGCGCGGATAACTGGCGGTCGGTGCTGACCGATCCGGTGTTCGGCAATTCCCTTGTGGTGACCGTGCTTTTCGTCGCGTTCGTGGTTCCGCTGCAAACCGTGCTGGGGCTGGGGGTGGCGGTGCTGCTGGCCCGCGAGCTGCCCGGTAGCGGCATGTTCCGCACCATCTACGTGCTGCCGTGGATCTGCGCACCATTGGCGATAGCGGTGCTATGGCGCTGGATCCTGAGCCCCACCGACGGCGCGGTGAGCACCCTGGCCGGCCACCGTATCGAATGGCTGACCGATCCCGGGTTGGCGCTGCCGGTGACCTCGGCGGTGGTGGTCTGGACCAACGTCGGCTATGTCGCCCTGTTCTTCCTGGCCGGCATCCTGGCCATCCCCAGCCAGGTGCTGTCGGCGGCGCGCATCGACGGCGCGACCGGCTGGCAGCGATTCTGGCGGGTCACGTTGCCGATGCTGCGGCCCACCATGTTCTTCGTCCTGGTCACCGGGGTGGTCAGCGCGGCGCAGGTGTTCGACACGGTGTACGCCTTGACCGGGGGCGGACCGAGCGGTCGCACCGACCTGATCGCGCACCGCATCTACGACGAGGCGTTCGGGGCGGCGGCGATCGGCCGGGCCGCGGTGATGGCGCTGGTGCTGTTCGCCGTGCTGGTCGGTGTCACGGTGGTGCAGCAGCTTTCGTTAGGCCGCCGGGTCAGCTACGACCTCACGTAGCTAGGAACAGGTCACATCGATTTCGAAGGGCTTGTTCACCGGCTGCATCGGGTTGGCCATATCAACCCCCGTCGCGGTGCCGCTGATCTTGTATTCGTTGCCGTCCTTGGTCGCCTTGGCGTCACCCTGACCGGTACCCGCGGTGTATGCCAGTGTCACACCGTTGACGTTGCCCAGGCCGACCGACTTGACCTCCGGCGGGTTGGCGTCGCTGAGCACCGCGGCGATACCGGTGGCCGCTCCGCCGATCGCGATGTTGACATCGCCGGCCATCGTCGTACACACAGTCGTGCCGGTGACGTTCTGGTCCTGGCCGTCGATAGTGACCTTCGTGTTTGCGGCAGCGCCCCCGACGTTCACCGACGCGCTGGATTCACTCGAGGAGTGGGAGGCGTGGGAGGAGGGTGCGGGGGCACTTTCCGTCTTCTTTTCGCTGGAGCACCCGGACAGACCTACGACCGCGATTGCTGCCGCCGCTGCGGCAACCGTTACTGAACGCTTCACCGGTACTCCTTTGTTGTAGGTGGTCACGTGCCTGGTTTCGTGCTGTTTAATGGGCGCGGGCGGGGGCTCCCGGGCTAGGCTTTACTCCGCATCCTGATCAGATGGCAGTGTGCTGATACCCGTGGCAGGCCACCCGCCACGCTCACCTTGGGAGTGTGCTGGGCGGGCCGACCTCGGCGCATCAGGTAATTACCTGATATTTGCTCCGGGACGCGCGGTCTTGGACCCGAACCGGGAGGGGGTGGCCGTGGGGCGCCGTCTGCTCGAACGCGAGGTGCTGGTCGCCAATCCCGCCGCGGTCGGATATCCGCACCCGGAGGCCGAGGATCTGCGTCCGCTGGGACGCCCCGCCGAAGCCATGCAGGCGGCGCACGCGTCTTTGCGGCTGCTCGAAGAACTGGGCCCGTCCCCGCAGTTGGCGTGGTCGCTGATCAACCTGGCTCACATCGCCGCGCTCGCCCTGGACCCGGCCTGTGCCCGGTACGCGGCCCGCGCGAGAACCCTCGGTGACCAGTTCCGGGACCCTGCCGTGGTGATCCGCGCCCGTGGATACGCGGCGCTCACCACCGTGTTCTGCACCGACACCGGCTGGGATGAATTCGAGGCGGTGTGGCGCGAAGCGGCAGCAACCCCTGGGCTCGAGGAACACGGCGGAATTCTGGGCGTCCTGATCGGCATGTTCGCGGTCGTTCGCGGCGATTTCGGTCGCGCGGAGAGTTACCTTGCCGAAGCAGCGGCTTTCCACCACGACCGGGACCACCGGGACCTCGCGATGGTCCGGCCCCTGGTGGCAGGGCTGCAGGCACTCACCGGCCTGTCTCGCTGCGACTGGACACCTGCCGCGCTGGCGGCCGAACAGATCCTCACCCGGCCCGGACTCACTCCCCAGCACCGGATCGCGCCGTTGCTCACCATCGCCTTGATCCGGGCACGCCGTGGTGAGGAACCCGTTTGGCCACTGCTCGATGAGGCCCTGGACTGCGCGAGGGGCTGCCTGCTCCGCCTGCCGGTGTGCGCCGCGCGGGCCGAGGCCGCCTGGCTGGCCGGCGACGACGAGTCGGCCCGCCACTCCGCGGCCGAAGCCCTCACCGTGTCCGGCACCGCGTACGCATGGCTGGGGGGTTCCCTGCGACGCTGGGCACTACTGGCCGGCGGCCGATCCGGTACCGACGTCATCGCTGCCACTCCCTATGAGCTTGAAATCAACGGGGATTGGTGCGCGGCCACGCAGGAGTGGGTCCTTCGTGGCTGCCCCTACGACGCCGCCGTCGCTCAACTCGGCGGCGACACCGACGCCGTCGAGGCCGCGTTGGGCACCTTCCGTCAGCTTGGCGCCCGCAGCGCGGCCCGCCGTGCCCAGCAACGCCTCGACCACCTGCGCGGCCGCGATCCCGACCGCCGCCGCAAGGACACCAGCGCTGACCCCCACGGTCTCACCAAGCGCCAACGCGACGTCCTCGAACTGCTTGCCTCCGGGCACAGCGACGCCGAAATCGCCACCGCCCTATACATCAGCATCAAAACCGCCAACACCCACGTCTGCGCCATCATGGCGAAACTCGGCGTCCACAACCGCACCCAGGCCGCCGCCTACGCCTACCACCAGCCCCGGTGAGCCACCTCGCGTCATGTTGATCAGCAGATTGCTCAATCCGCACCGGCACGTTCGCACCGCGGCGATCTACGCGCTGCTGACGCTCGGCGCACTGATCACGCTGGCGCCGTTCGGACTGGGGCTGTTGACGTCGTTCACCCCGGCACGGCAGTTTGCGACCGGCACCCCGCTGGCCTGGCCGAACCCGCCCACCCTGGACAACTACGGCGATCTGGGGGGCGCCGGTTTCGGCCGGGCGGCCGTGGTCACCACGCTGATGACGGCGGTGATCGTGCTGGGGCAACTGACCTTTTCGGTGCTGGCCGCCTACGCGTTCGCGCGGCTGGACTTCCCGGGCCGGGACAAGTTGTTCTGGATGTATGTGGCAACCCTGATGGTGCCGGCCACCGTGACGGTGGTGCCGCTGTATCTGATGATGGCGCAGCTGGGTCTGCGGAATACGTTCTGGGCGTTGGTGTTGCCTTTCGTGTTCGGGTCCCCGTATGCGATCTTCTTGCTGCGTCAGCATTTTCGTTCCGTCCCCAACGACCTGATCAACGCCGCGCGCCTCGACGGCGCGAACACCCTGGACGTGATCGTGCACGTGATGGTGCCGGCCAGCAGGCCGATCCTGGTCACGCTCGGGTTGATCACGGTGGTTTCGCAGTGGAACAACTTCATGTGGCCGCTGGTGATCACCAGCGGCGACAAGTGGCGGGTGCTCACCGTGGCGACCGCCGCCCTGCAGTCCCGGTACAACACGCAGTGGACGCTGGTGATGGCGGCGACGACGGTGGCGATGATCCCGCTGATCGTGTTGTTCATGGTGTTCCAGCGCCGGATCGTGGCCTCGATCGTGGTCACCGGGATCAAATGAACCGGCCGCGGTTCTCCACGCTGTTCGCCATGGCGGTAGTCGCGTTGGCGACGCTGTTCGGTGCCGCGGCGGTGCTGCTGGACCACGCCTCGACCCGCTCGGCCGGCGGCAGGACGGTGGTGACGGTGCGACTGTGGGACGAGCAGGTCGCGGCCGCCTACCGCCAGTCGTTCGCGGCGTTCAACCGCGCCCACCCCGACATCGAGGTCCGGGCCAACGTGGTGGCCTACGCGACGTACTTCGACACGCTGCGCACCGACGTGGCCGGCGGCGGCGCCGATGACATCTTCTGGCTCTCCAACGCCTACCTGGCCGGTTACGCCGACAACGACCGACTGATGGCGATCGAGGCTGTGTCCGCGGATTGGGAGCCGTCGGTGACCACCCAGTTCACCCGGCGCGGGACGTTGTGGGGGGTGCCGCAGCTGACCGACGCGGGTATCGCCGTGTATTACAACGCCGACCTGCTGGCCGCGGCGGGCGTGGAACCGTCCGCGCTGGCCGGACTGCGCTGGGATCCGCGCGGCGCCGGCGACACCCTGCGCCCACTGCTGACGAAGCTCACCCGCGATTCGGCCGGGCGCGCCGCGGGCACACCGGGTTTCGACGACCGCCGGGTTCGCCAGTGGGGTTACAACGCCGCCAACGATCCGCAGGGCATCTACCTGAACTACCTCGGCTCGGCCGGCGGGGTGTTCCAGCGCGGCGACGAGTTCGCCTTCGCCGGACCCGCCGCCGACGAGGCGTTCGGCTACCTGGTCGCATTGATCAACGACGACCACGTGGCACCGCCGGCGTCCGAGACCAACACCAACGGCGACTTCTCCCGCAACCAGTTCCTGGCCGGCAGGATGGCGCTGTTCCAGTCCGGCACCTACAACCTGGCGGCGGTCGCCGAACAGGCCGCATTCGGGTGGGGGGTGGCGATGCTGCCGACCGGCCCGGCCGGGCGGGTCAGCGTCACCAACGGGATCGCCGCCGTCGGCAACGCCGCCTCACCCCACCCCGAGGCGGTACGGGAAGTCTTGACCTGGCTCGGCAGCCGCGAAGGCAACCAGTACGTGGGTCGGCGCGGGGCGGCGATCCCGGCGGTGCTCAGCGCACAATCGGTCTATTTCGACTACTGGCGGCACCGCGGGGTCGATGTCACCCCGTTCTTCGCGGTGCTCGCCGGACCGCGCATCCCCGCCCCGGGCGGAGGCGAGGGGTTCCCGGCCGGAAATCAGGCCATCAAACCGTATTTCGACGAGATGTTCCTGGGCCGTACCGAGGTCGCCGGCACGCTGCGCCGGGCTCAGGACGCCGCCAACGCGGCGGCCCGCCGGTAGCACCGCTCAGGTGGCAGAAACGCGTCGACCTGGGTAAGACGTCACAGATGCTGGTGCGGCAGGTCGTTGCCGTAGATGGGGTCCGCTTTGCCGAGATCAACCACCCAGCACTTCTCGGTTGCCGGCAGATACAGTCCCCGGGCACCGAGCATTCCGCGCGAGATCCGACATCGCATGAAGGTGTTGTCGGACCCGATCGGGCTGTCACACAACATGCCGAACGGCTCCGTGGCGCAACCCTTCGGCGGTGGGACAGCCCCCGCCGGCGACCCACTGGCCACGATCCCGGCCGCAACAACCCCGCACGCCGCGACGGCGGCGGGCATCCAGCGGTAGCGGAATGCGGGTGACATGGCGTCCTCGTAAATAACTGTAGGACGTGCCGATGCCCCCCGCTAGGGCATTTTCAGCCGGTTGTCGTCAGCACCGTCAGCTCAAGGGCCAGCGCCGCGCCGCACACCACGGCGACGAGCATCAGGGCCACCATGTCGACCACACCCGGCCGCGCCGGGGACGCCGAAATCTGGCCGACCCCGCCGCGCGCGGTGATCGCGTCCCCCATCTCGTCGGCCCGACGCAGCGTGACCGTGATGGCCGCGGTGATGAGGTCGATCGCCTCGCGCGCCCAGCGGCGCCGGCGTTCCCGCCGGGTGCGCGGCTTCGGCCGGGGCCGCAGCCGACGGGCGGCGTAGAGCACCCGGAACTCACCGATCAGCATCGGGAAGGCGCGCAGCGCCAACGCCAGGGCAACGGCCCAGTCGTCCACCGGGATTCGCACCAGGCGCAGTGGCCGGCCGAGGGTGGCCACCGCGGGCGCGATCTCCGCGACATTGGTGGTCCACGACACCATCGCACCCAGCCCCAGGAGCACGATCGACAAAGCGGTGATCCGCAGGAAATTCAGCAGGCCGCCCAGGCCGGCCGGATCGCCCCCGGCCATGGCCGCGGTGCCGCCACCCACCAGCAGCAGCACCCACAGCCAGCGCGGCACCGACGGCAGGGCGCCCCGGGGAATCCTGGCGATCCTGGCCGCGGCGAACACCAGCAGGGCCACCGCGCCGATCGGCAGCCAGCCCGGGTAGAAGGTCAGCAGCACCGAAATGCCGAAGACCACGATCAGTTTGGTCCCGGCCCACAGTCGATGCACGGCGGTGTCGCCGGGCACCGGGCGCAGCAGCACCACCGGGCGAGGGGTCGGACGTGTCGCCGTCATGCCGCACCCGCCGCTGCCGGCCCCAACACGCCATTGCGCAGGTGCAGGGTCCTGGGGCACAGTTCCCCCAGCCCGGCGAAGTCATGCGAGATGACCACGACGGTCAGGCCGGTGTCACGCCGCAGATCCTCCAGCAGTCGCAGCAGCCCCTGCCGGCTGGAGGCGTCCAGCCCGGCCAGCGGCTCGTCGAGGATCAACGCCCGCGGGGACCGGGCCAACAGACCCGCCAGCACCAGGCGGCGCATCTGACCGCCACTGAGTTGGTCGATACGCCGGCCGGCCAGGGCCGCATCCAGGCCGACGGCAGCCAGCGCGGCGTCGACCCGGGCGCGGTCGTGCGGTGAGAACCCGGCCGCCGAGGCCACTTCCAATCCCACGTGGCTGCGCATCAGCTGCAACCGGGCCGCCTGGAACGACAAGGCCACCGCCCCCACCTGCTCGTCGGCGGGGCGACCACCGAGCAGGCAGGTGCCGACGGTGGGTGTCGTCAGGCCGGCCATGATCCACGCCAACGTCGACTTCCCCGAGCCGTTACCGCCGTGGATCAGCAGCCCGTCGCCCTGGTCGACCGTGAAACTAATGTCGCGCAGCGCGGTCTTGGCCCACGGCGTGCGGCTGGCGTATTCGTGCCCGACGCCGGACAGCTCCAGCACCGGCGGGCCCGACCGGCCGGTTGCGACACCGGACGACGCGGCGGGGACCTCAGCGGTCTCGACCATGGCGGTGTTATCCCGCGAGCCGGACAGGTCGATGATCCGGTCGGCGCTGCCGACCTCGTCGTTGTAGTGGGTGATGTGCACCAAGGAAGTGGAGTGTCGTGCGGAAGACCCGGCGAGTCCCGACAGCACCCGCAGCAGGACATCGCGTCCCTGCGGGTCGACCATGCTGGTGACCTCGTCGGCGATCAGCAGTGCCGGCTCGCGGGCCAGGGCCGCGGCCACCGCCAGGCGCTGCAGTTCACCGCCGGACAGGCCGCCGGTGTCGCGTTCGGCGAAGCCGCCCAGGCCGACCTGCTCCAGAAGCCGGTCCACGTCGGTGGTGGTGCCCGCCGGCAGCCCCCAGACCACGTCGTCGGCGACCCGGGTGCCCAGCACCTGACTCTCCGGGTGTTGCATGACGACCGCGGTCCCGCCGGGGGCGCCCAGGCCCACCGCCCCGGGACGTTCGACGGTGCCGGCCGTCGGTGCTCGCCCGGCGAGCAACAGCATCAGCGTGGTCTTGCCCGATCCGTTGGCGCCGGTGACGGCGACGTGTTCGCCGGCGTGGACGTCCAGGCTCAGCGGCCCCAGGGCGTCGTGGCTGGTCTGCGGATAGCGGAATCGCACCTGGTCGAGCCGGACCGGGACCGGCGCCACCGGGCCGCTTTCGGCCAGCAGGTCCAGTTTGTGGACGTCGGGCACCCCGCGCAGCCGATAGAGCACCCGGGACAACGCCCACCAGCCGAGCAACGAGACGAGCATGATGCTGACGATCGACTGCGCCAGGATGAGCCACTGCCAGTTCCGCAGCAGCACGCCGAGGAAACCGGTGAGGTCTTCGGCGGCCCGATGGAATTCCGGCAGCGGGACCTGGTTCATGGCCGCTGCGATCCCGTTCACGTTGGCGGTGATCGCGTCGAAGATGAGGTGGCGCAGCCGCGAGAGCATGGTCAACGCCAGCACCGCGAAGGCACCGAAGAGGGCGCCGGCGACCACCGAGGCTGCGATCACGGTCGGCAGGCCGCGACGGTGCCGTTTGATCACGCCGGTCAGCCCGCCGATGTAGGCGCAGTTGACCACCGTCATGAATCCGCCCATTCCGGCGATCAGGAATGCGATGGTCGCGGCGGCCACGGTGGCGGCAATCAACACCCGGAAGCGGTATCGGTAGGCCAGCAGGCCCATCGGCACCGTGCCGAGCAGCGCCAACCCGCCCGCAAAGGGCACGACGACTGCGATGATGGCCGTCGCGGCACACAGCGCGGCCATGACCGCAGCCTGCGCGATCTCGACCGGTTGCATCGACCGCGCCCGGACTCGGGTGGTGTCCTGGCCGGTCTTCGTCACCCGTCGATTCTGCCAGCCGCCGGGAACGGCGCTCCGAGAGCCGCGGACCCATTCGCGAATTCAGCAAAGCTGATGAAATACTGACAGGATGGTAGCTCCCGTTTACGCCAGCCTGGGTGCCGACTTGCTCAGCGTCGTTGCCCGGCTCAACAGGCTGGCGACCCAGCGGGTTGCGCTGCCGATCCCGGGCGCTCAGGCCCGGCTGCTGTCCACCATCGAGGACCTGGAGGAGGCCCGGATCTCCGAGCTGGCAACGGTGGACCACTGCTCGCAGCCGACGATGACCACCCAGGTCCGCCGCCTCGAAGACGCCGGCCTGACCACCCGCGCCACCGATCCGCAGGATGCCCGCGCGGTGCTGATCCGCATCACCGACAAGGGAGTGGACACCCTGGCCCAGGTTCGCCAGGACCGGGCCGCGGCGATCGATCCGGAGCTGGACCGTCTGGCGCCCGAGGACCGCAGCACCCTGGCCCAGGCCGTCGAGGTGCTGCGCCGTTTTCTGACCGACACCGCCCCGGCGCGACCGGTCCGCTGAGCGCCGGGCGCCGGGGGCACGGCGCCGTCGGACCAGCAGGAATTCGGCCGACTAGTTTCCCGCCCGGCTGGTTTGTCGAATATGCTCACTGCTGTATCAGCCCGAAGTGATCTCAAGCCCGCGGCGGCTCCAGCACCGGGCTGAGGTCTTCGGGGGAAGGACATCGTGGCGGACAGATTGGCGTTGGTCACCTCGATCGCCGCCCAGCTGATGGCCACCACACCGTCCACGGCGCCCGAGGTCACCGAACGAGTGCTGCAGACTCTCGTGGAGCAACTCAACGTCGACGCCGGCTTCCTGCGCCACAACGACCATGAGATCCGGGCTTCCAAGCTGGTGGCGGAGTGGCCGCCGCGCGCCGATCCGCCCAAGCCCGACCCGTTAGCCGTGGTCTCGTTCACCACCGCCGATCCGGTCTTCACCACCTGCGCGCACGGCAAGCGGGTGACGATCATCCGGCCGGAGCCAGGCGACTCGGGCTATGTGCGTGAGATGTCGAAGGACCACGCCGTCGAATCGCTGTCGGTGGCCACCGCCCCGCTGATCTCCGGTCCGGTCACCACCGGCATGCTCGGCCTGGTCAAGTTCCGCCGGCCGAAGTGGCGTCCGGAAGAACTCAACACGATCGAGGCGATCGCGTCGCTGTTCGCGCAATTGCAGGCCCGCTTGGTGGCCGAGGAGCGGCTGCGCTATCTCGCCGATCACGACGACCTGACCGGTCTGCACAACCGGCGCGCACTGGTCGCCCACCTGTCCGAGCGGCTCGTGGCGGGCAACCCCGGCCCGGTCGGCGTCTTCTATATAGACCTGGACCGGCTCAAGCCGATCAACGACTTCCTCGGGCACTCCGCCGGCGACTGGTTCATCCAGGACTTCGCCAGGCGACTGCGGGCCTACGCCGGCAACCGCACCATGACGGCCCGGATCGGCGGCGACGAGTTCGTCGTCATCCCGGACTGGCCGATGTCGATGGCCAGCGCGGAGACCTTCGCCGACCGGCTCCAGGGTGCGCTGCGCGACCGGGTGGAGATCCAGGGTCACACCGTCACCAGCACGGTCAGCGTGGGCGTGACAGTCGGATTGCCCGGCGAGGACACCAGCGCAGGCCTGCTGCACCGCGCCGACGAGGCCGTCCTGGCCGCCAAACGCGGTGGGGGCAACCAGACCGTCAGCTCCACCGACGACATGTCGCTGAAGAGCTTGTTCCGCAAGGACATCGAGCTGCACCTGCAGGGCAAGATCGACGACGAGTCACTGCTGCTGTACTACCAGCCCGAGGTCGACCTGTGGAGTGGCGCGATCGTGGCGGTCGAGGCGCTGGTCCGCTGGCGCCATCCGACCCGGGGACTGTTGCTGCCCGGCTCGTTCATCAGCATCGCCGAGTCGGCCAACCTCGCCGATGATCTGGGCCGCTGGGTGATGCGCAGTGCGTGCGCCGAATTCAGCCAGTGGCAGGCCAACGGCGTTCGCACCAACGCCACCCTGCGGGTCAACGTCTCCCCCGTCCAGTTGGCGGCCCGCGGTTTCGTTCAGAACGTGGTGGACACCGTCGAGGAGTTCGGCCTGCGCCCCGGCACGTTGTGCCTGGAGATCACCGAGCGCGCGGTGGTGCAGAACATCGAAACCACCCGCCGGACTCTGGCCGAGCTGCGCGAGGCCGGCGTCAAGATCGCCATCGACGACTTCGGCACCGGCTACGCAGTGCTGTCGCACCTCAAGGATCTGCCGGTCGACACGCTCAAGATCGACACCGTGTTCGTCCGTGAATTGGGAGTCAACGCTGGCGACCTCGCGATCGTCCGGGCGATCATCGCCCTCGCCGAGGCATTCGGCCTGCAGGTGGTTGCCGAAGGCGTGGAAACCTCAGCGGCCGCACTCACTTTGATGCGGCACGGCTGCCACCGCGCTCAGGGCTTCCTGTTCTCCCGCCCGGTACCGGGCGCCGCCGCCGAAGCGATGCTGGCGTCACGCTGGATGGCGATGCCCTTCCTGGCCGACAGCCAGGCACTGGTCATCTGAAAAGAACGACGCCCGGTACAAGCGGCACACAACCGCACCCCCGACTTCCTGCCGGCGAGTCCCGCGGTAGGTGCGGTGCACCTGCGCGTCTCTGCGAACGGCGGCAATCGGCGATGCGGACCCCTCGAGGTGCCCCGGGCGAAGCTTGGGGAGGGACGCGTACGGCGCAGACCATGGCGCGCGCTGCGGCGCACCCAAGCCTTGCAAACCAGTCCCTCGCATAAACGGAGATAATACATACTTTTCGGATGCAGTCCAATCATTACAAGACTGCTCGTCAGGAACGGCGGTTAACGAAGGCGGTCCACCACCTCTTCGTCGCTCTTTGCAGTGCGAACGGTGTCCTCCCCACGGGCACCGCCCGTCATAATCGATGCATGGAGCGACGGCGGAACTCACAAACCCCTCAGAACCCGATGGACACCCTGCGGCAGTTGCCCGCCCTGGTCGCACTCGAGCGGATCCCGGTGCCCGTACTGGCGATCGCCGACGACGGCACCATCCTGTTCGCCAACAGTGGGTTCGCCTCCATGCTGGGCTACGACCAGGACGAGGTGCTCGCCCTGGAATTCCGGCAGATCTTCGGCCAGGTTCCGCCGGCTGAGGAGTCCGCCCTCTCAGTAATGCACTCACTGGCTAATCTTGTTGTGTCCCTGGAACATCGGGATGGCTCAACGGTGCGCGCGCTGATGAGCAAATCGGCGCTCGAACGGGCCGACGACCGGGTCGCCCTGGCTACATTCCAAGACCTCACCGAGCAGCTGTGGCTCGATGAGCGGTAGGCGCTCAGCCCTCAGCGGCTGAGTCGGCCTCGCTGCCGTCCGGCACGGGGCCGACATCATGTCGCAGCGCCTCGCGAGCCAGGAACTGCCGGAAGTACGGCAGAGCGTCCTCGGCCACCATCGCGGGAAGCAGCGCCTCCCACATCCGGGTCAGCCGGCCGACGCCGTCACCGCGGGACGGCGACAGCAGCCACGTCCCGAGCATGGCCCCGGTGATCGCCTCGGCGACCTGTCCCGGTTCGAGGTCCGCGCGCACATCACCCTCGGCGATCGCACGTCCGGCCTGGGATGTCACCGCGTCCATCCATTGGCCGGCGACGTCGGCTCCCAGATCGTTGGAGTCGGCCAGCGCGAAGACCAAGTGGCCCGCGGCACGCGCTTCCTTGTCCGCGGCCAGCACCGCCGTGACGGCGAACATGCCGTGAATCATGCCTTCCAAGGCCGGCGATGACGGCCGGCACATGCTGCGGAAGGTGCTCAAGACGGTGGCGAATCCGCCTTCGATGATCGCGACCACCAATGCGTCCATCGAGTCGAAGTGATGGTAGAGAGCACCTTTGGTGACTCCGGCGCGCTCGATGATCGCGGTTCGCCCGGCCGCGACGTAGCCGGCCTCACCGAACACCTCGATTGCTGCGTCGAGCAGCTTTCGCCGGGTCGCCTCGGACCGAACCTGGCGTGCCATCAGCCGACTCGGTCGTCGGCTACGTCGGGACTCTCCGCGCCTGATGTGGCCTTGATGGCCAACGCGGTGCGCCGCCGAATGAACTGGAGGAAATAGTCGATCCGATCGATGGGCACCACGCCGGGCAGCACTACCGCCCAGCCCCGCTCGAACCGGCGCAGGAACTGTTCGGGCGCATCGAGATCGCCCGCCTGGCGCAACCCCAGGTACAGCGCCAGCAGCATCCGGGTCACGTCCTGCGGGTCGGCGTCGACGACGTCGCCTTCGACGATGGCACGCTCGGCCACCACGCTCAACGCTGCCACAGCGTCGTCGAGCACCTTGGTCTGCAGACCCTCGGTCCGGCCGACCACCGGCAACAGATGCAGCATCGCGCGGGCGGCATCGCTGTTGATGTCCTCGACCGCCATCTGATAACCGAAGTCGATCAGGGTTTCCAGTCCGGAGAGCTTGCGATCCACCAGGTCCTGCACCGCCGCGCCCGCCCGGGCGAGTTGTCCCTCGATGACGGCCAGTGCCAGCGCGTGCTTGGACCGGAAATGGAAATACATTGCGCCCTTGGTCAACTCCGCTTCGGCGAGAATATCGTCAAGGCCGACGTCGTGATAGGCCCGCTGGGCGAACTGATGCGCAGCGGCGCGAATGATCTGCTGGCGCGTGGCATCGGCGCGCCGGTCGGTGGAGTCAGCCAACGCGCGATCTCAGCCTCGTCACTAACCGGCAGTCGCCCCGCATCGTGCTAACGCTATCAGTCCAGTGATCAACTTGACCCTTTTCGATACTCCAGATCGTCAATTGCACTAGGTGGCATTCGAAAACTACGAATTCCGAGGCACGCGTGCTCATTCAGTCTGCGCAGGTCCGGCCCGCCGGAGTTAATCGTTATCCGATGCAACTCCTAGTGCGCCGGTATCGTGAACACCAGGAACTGGGTCACCTCACGCGGCGAGAAGTTGTCGTCGCTGACCAGCACCAACGTTTGCCGGCCGTCGGGCAGCCGCGGGCCCAGCGTGATCCCCTCGATGTTGTCCAGCGGATCCAGCCCCGGTGTGGTGGACAGGTCGGCCACCAGTGTCTTGGTCATCGGAGTCACCGCCGCCCCGGCCAGGGCCGGCATCCCGAGCACGTCGGTGGCCCCCGGGCCGGAACCGATGTCGGCCCGAAACAGCCGCACCGTCGGACGCGTGCTGAATGCCCGCTCGATCACCAGGAACGTGGTGTCCGACAACGCCACCAGATCGGTCAGCCCATTGGTTTGGGCCGGGGCGGTCGCCGGCTCCAACAGATAGGCGTACTGGGCCACCGGCGTGGCCCACTCGTCGCCGTCGTCCAGCCGATAGGCGGTGATACGGGTCAGCGCACCGCGGGACCGATCCGGCGGAACGCCGTCGTCGTAGCCCGGCCCTTCCATCGCGGCGAAGAGCATCCGGCCGTCGGCGGTCAGACTCAGCCCTTCGAGCGTGGTGTTGCGCCGCGGCCCGGTGTGCTGCGCCGACATGGCCAGCTGCGGTGGTATGTCGAATCGACCCAGGTAGCCGCCGTCGAGCCCGGCGATCCGGATCCAGGGGTCGGCCAACACCGCACCGTGCCGGCCGGTACGCCGCTCCCCCTCCGACGACCAGTACAGCCGTTGCCGGCCGCTGTCGAACGCGATTCCTTCGGGGTCCGGGGGCACGACGGGCGGTGAACTGTCGACGTCCAAGGGTCCGAACGGCCGCCCGCCCTCGTCCAGCAGCGGGTGAACGGCGCTCACGGTGATGTCGTCGACGCCGCGATCCGACAGCGCCAGCCGTACCGTGTAGAACCGGGCCGGTCCCGTCGCCGACCGGTCGTCGCTGATCACGTAGAAGCAGTCCCGGCCCGCGTCGTAACTGATCCCCGACAGGCCGCCGACGACGGTGCCGTCGATCATCGTGTGCGGCGCGAGTCGGGCCTGGCCGAGATATTCCAGTCCCGGCGCCACCTCGGGGACTTCACACGGCGCGCAGCTCGCGACCAGCACACAGCACAGCGCCGGCAACCGGCTCAATTTCCAACGCACACCGTTATTTAAACCCGGTTTAGCGGGCGGGCCGCGTGGATACCGTGCAGAGGTGACCACCTCCGATGCACTGCGCGACACGTTGGACGGCCGCTGGCGAGACGTGAAAAACCAGGTCCGGGCCACCCTGTCCGATGAGAAATTCCGACCACACCACACACCGAACACGGTGATCGCCCGCGCCAAGGTCGCCGAGCAACTCAAGATCATGGCGGGTGCCGGCGTGGCCGCCGACAGTTTCCGTAAGGAGCACGGTGGCACCGGCGATGTGGGCGCGGCGGTCAGCATGATCGAGATGCTGGCCATGTCGGACCTGTCGCTGATGGTCAAGGCCGGGGTGCAGTGGGGGCTGTTCGGCGGCGCAGTGGAAAACCTCGGCACCGAGCGGCACCACCGGGCCTACGTGCAGAAGATCATCGACCTCGACGTACTCGGGTGCTTCGCCATGACCGAGACCGGCCACGGCAGTGACGTGCAGGCGCTGGAGACCATCGCCACCTACGACCCCGAGACGAGCGAGTTCGTCATCGACTCCGCCACCGCAACCGCACGCAAGGACTACATCGGCGGCGCGGCCGAAACCGCCACCGTCGCCGCGGTATTCGCCCAGCTGATCACCGCGGGCAAAAACCATGGCGTGCATTGCTTTCTGGTGCCGATCCGCGACACGGACGGCAATGATCTGCCCGGCGTGACCACCTCGGACTGTCACTACAAGGGTGGGCTGCCCGGGGTGGACAACGGCCGCATCGTCTTCGACCAGGTCCGGATTCCGCGGGAGAATCTGCTGAACAGATACGCCGATGTCGAACCCGACGGCAGCTACCGCTCCCCGATCGAAAGCGACGGCCGGCGGTTCTTCACCATGATCGGCACCCTGATCCGAGGCCGGGTTTCCGTCGGCGGCAGCGCGGGCGCGGCGGCACGGGTCGCACTGGACATCGCCACCCGGTATGCGTTGCAGCGCAGGCAGTTCAGCGCGCCCGACGATAACGGAACCGAGCGCGAAGTGCTGATCATGGACTACCTGGCGCACCAGCGCCGGCTGTTCCCGCTGATCGCCCGCTCCTATGCGCTGCAGTTCGCCCAGAACGAGCTGGTGAGCCGCTGCCACGACCTGCAGACCATCGACACGCCCGACGCCGAGGAGCAGCGTGAGCTCGAGGCGCGGGCAGCCGGTCTCAAAGCGGCCAACACCTGGCACGCATCGAAGGCGATCCAGGAGGCGCGGGAAGCCTGCGGCGGCGCGGGCTACATGGCCGAGAACCGGCTGATCGCGCTGCGCGCCGACACCGACGTGTTCACCACCTTCGAGGGCGACAACCATGTGCTGACCCAGCTGGTGGCCAAGCAACTGCTGACCGCCTACGCCGACGACATCGCGGGCATGAGCCCGGTCGACTGGGTACGGTTCGCCGCCGAGACCGTCAGCGACCGAGTGCTCAAACGCACTGCTGCAGAGACGATCATCCAGACGATCGTGGACGCCCGCCAGGACAGCGAAGAGGAGGGCAGCCTGTTCAACCGGGGCACGCAGGTGCACATGTTCGAAGATCGCGAGGAGTATCTGCTGACGTCGGTGGCACGCCGGCTGCGGGCCAAGTCCGAGGAGATGAGCGACTTCGACGCCTTCAACGCGGTGCAGGACCACGTGTTGCACGCGGCTGTCGCCCACATCGACCGGGTCGTACTGGAGGCGTTCGTCGCGGGCATCGAATCCTGCCCGGATGCCGACGCCCGCGAGCTGCTGGAGTCGGTGTGCGACCTGTATGCGCTGAGCGTCATCGAAGACGACAAAGCCTGGTACATCGAGCACCGGTACCTGTCCACCGATCGGGCCAAGGCCGTCACCCGCGGCATCAACGACCGGTGCCGGAAACTGCGACCGCACGCCGAAATCCTGGTCGACGGGTTCGGCATCCCCGAACAGCTGCGGTACGCCGAGATGCTGCATCCCGAGCATCTGCTGGTTGACGACCGCCGATGAATCCACCGGACATGCGTCTATAGGCTGTCGGCATCGACGCCCAAGAACAAAGGAGTACCAACCATGGCGTGGTTCCTCGCGCTGAACGCCACACCGACCAAGGGCGGCCAGTCGCCGACCTATGAGCTGCAGGATTCCGCCGACATCCAGCGGATCACCGAGGAGATGGCGAGCTTCGCCGTCACCGATCGGGCCGTTGCGATTCCGGCCGTCTTCAACAATGGCCGCCAGCAGGTCACCCTGTATGTGCGCCCGGCCGCCTGGGGTGCATGGGCGATCTACGAGCTGAGCGAAGAAGAGCGCCGCGAGATGATGGCCGCCAGCCCGCTGATCAACGCGATCGCACAGGCCCGCGCGGCACAGCAACAGCAACAAGGGCCGCAGTCACAGCAGTCGATGTTCGCCGCACCGGCCCAGCCTCAGCAGACTGGTCCTTCGGTGATTCCCCGGCTGGACTGACGCCAGACCGGCGCCGCTTTTCAAACGTGGCTCCCCCGGGTGGACTCGAACCACCAACCCTCCGGTTAACAGCCGAATGCTCTGCCAATTGAGCTACAGGGGACTGCTGTCCTCGTGGACTCCAAGACTGTAGCGCATACGGATCGCAGTCCCGACCAACGGGGGTCGCACCGAAACACCCGGGGGCCGCGTGAGGCAGGATGGAAACACCGCACCGTCTGTTTTAAGGGGCCGCATTGATCGGATACGTCGTGGTGATGGGCGTCGGCTACGTGATGGGCACGAAGGCCGGACGCCGACGCTACGAGCAGATCGTCGGCACCTACCACGCGATGACCAGCAGTCCGGTCGCCAGATCGGTGATCGACAAGGGGCGCCGCACCATCGCGAACCGGATCCATCCCGACCCGAAGATGGTGACGCTGACCGAACTCGAGGACGGCACCACGGTGGTGCGGCCGGACAACCCGCAGGACCCCGATTCGCGCTGAATCCGCCACCCCTCAGGCGGTCAGGTCATCTCCGCTGGCCTGCTCCAGCAGGCTGCGCCGGTAGGACTCCATCGCGACCAGGTCACCGAACAACGCGTGGTATTCGTCGCTGTGCTCAACGGGTGACATGCGCTGCAGTTTGGATTTGACCTCGGCGATCTGCCGGCCCACCCACACCTCCTGCAACCGGGCCAGCACCCCGCCGATGTAGCGGGGCAGTTTGTCGTCGTCGACCCGGATCGATTCCACACTCAACTCGTGGATAAGCCCGGTGGTCAGCGTTGAGGGCGTCTGCTCGCGCACCGTTTCGACCCACTGCGCGCCGCCGGCCCCGGCGCAGGCGGTTCCACCCACCGCGTCGATCGCGGAACGCACCGCCGCATAGCCCGGGTGGGTGAAGCTCTCCACCGTCAGGGTGTCGAACACCGGCCCGGCCAGCGCCGGGAACTGCAGTGCCGCCTTGAGCGCCTCGCGCTGCGGCCACAGCGTCGGATCGGCCGGATCGGGTCGCTTGACCGTGGGCTGCTCGGCCGGATTGCCGGCCGTACGCGCCGCCGGACGTTGCCTGGGCTGCCCGCCGTCCTTGGCCGCGGCACGTACCCGGCCGATAACCTGTCCGACGTCGTCCCAGCCCACCCAGCCGGCCAACTGGCGTGCGTATTCGTCGCGCAGTGTGCCGTCCTTGATCTGGGCGACCATCGGCACACAGCGCCGCAGCGCCGCGACCCGCCCCTCCGCGTTGTCCAGATCCATCTCGGCCAGCGCGGTGCGAACAGCGAACTCGAACAACGGAGTTCGGCGCGCCACCAGATCGCGAAGGGCTTCGTCGCCGTGGGCCAACCGCAGATCACACGGATCCATGCCATCGGCGGCCACCGCGACGAACGACTGTCCGGCCAGCTGCTGTTCGCCTTCGAGGGCCTTGACCGCCGCAGCCCGCCCCGCCGCGTCGCCGTCGAACACGTAGATCAACTCGCCGCGAAAGAACTTGTCGTCCATCATCAGTCGGCGCAGCATCGCCAGGTGCTCGTCACCGAAAGCAGTGCCGCACGAGGCGACCGCGGTGGTCACGCCCGCCAGGTGCATGGCCATCACATCGGTATAGCCCTCGACGACGATGGCCTGGTGCCCGCGCGCGATGTCCCGCTTGGCCAGGTCGAGGCCGAACAGCACATTGGACTTCTTGTACAACGTCGTTTCGGGGGTGTTGACGTACTTGGCTTCCATCGGGTCGTCGTCGAACAGTCGACGGGCGCCGAACCCGATCACCTCCCCCGCCGAGGAACGGATCGGCCACAGCAGCCGGCGGTGGAACCGGTCCATCGGACCTCGGCGCCCCTCCCTGGACAAGCCGGCCGCCTCGAGCTCCTTGAACTCAAAGCCCTTGCGCAGCAGGTGTTTCGTCAAGCTGTCCCAACCGGACGGGGCGAAGCCGCAGCCGAACCGCTGGGCGGCGGCGGCGTCGAAATTGCGTTCGGTGAGGTACTTTCGCGCCGGTGCTGCCTCAGCGGTGCCCAAGGCGGCGGTATAGAACTCACACGCCGCCGCGTTCGCGGCGATCAACCGGCTGCGGCCGCCACGCTCGCGCTGGATGTTGGTCGCCGACGCTCCGGTGTAGGTGATGGTGTGGCCGACCCGATCAGCCAGCAGTTCCACCGCCTCCACGAAGCTGGCGTGCTCGATCTTCTGAATGAAGGCGTAGACGTCGCCGCCCTCACCACAGCCGAAGCAGTGGAAGAGGCCGTGGTTGGGCCGGACGTGAAACGACGGCGACTTCTCGTTGTGGAATGGGCACAGGCCCTTCATCGAGTCGGCCCCGGCCCGCCTGAGCTGCACATAGTCGCCGACCACTTCCTCGATCCGGACGCGCTCGCGAATAGCGGCGATGTCGCGATCGGAGATACGGCCAGCCACCGGGCCAGTGTAGAGCGCACAGCCAGCCCCAAGCCGCCATGTTTTAAGCTCGGTTCGTCAACGTCGACGTCAGGGAGTATTCATGAGCCGTTCCGAGCAGCCGAAGGCGGCGAAATCCAACCGGCCTCGCCTACTGCTCGCGATCGGTGTCGCAGCACTGGCCGTGGTGGGGTTGGTGACCTGGCTGGTCCTGCCCAACCGGTCGCAGAGCGCCTCCGGTGCCGTCACCGGTGAGGCCGTCAAGCAGATCCTGCTCGACGGCACCGAACTGACCGCCATGCTCGATCAGCCCTTCACCACGGTCACCGGCCCGCCGGCCTACGGCGGACTGGAAGCGATGGACGACTCGTCGGCGGCCGGCGAGTGCGTCGGCGTCGTGGATGTCGCGCCGAAGAGCGTGTACGAATCGGCCGACGTGCGCAGTTACGCCCGTGAGACGTGGATCGATTCCGAGCCGAGCGGCAACGGCTTCAAGCCGCTCAACACCCGGGTGATGTTCGTCAAGGAGTCTGTGGTCGCCCTGCCCAGCGCCGCCGACGCCCAGGCGCTGTTCGCGAAGTTCGCCGAGCAGTGGAAAGCCTGCGACGGCCTGCCGGTCAGCACCGCCGACCCCAATTCGGACGGATCACCGCCCCTCCGCGGCACCGAAATGCACATCACCGACGTCCGAGTCACCGATGACGTGCTGGCCGCCTCCATCGTGCTCGACAAGAGTCCCAAGGCCCCCGACACCCGGGCCGTCGGCGTGCAGGGCAACTGCATCGTCGGGGTCCTGATCGCGTTCACCGGCACCGAGAACGCAACCGGATCGGGCGATCCGCAGACCAGCAGCATCGAGGCCGTGCGGGCGATGATGGACAAGGCCAGCAAGCTCGGCTGAGTTCGCCCGCGGTGGTCGCAAACGCGGCGAAGCCGGGTGCTGGGGGCACCTTCCGCTTGCGGGGGACGGGCCGCCGCCGTGTCACTAGCCCGTCTCGAGACGCTCGAAGCGCCCTTCGGTGCAGGATGCGATCTGATCGATGATCACGCGCAGCCGGGCGCCGTCGTCGGCAGCGGCGGCATAGGCCGGAACGAACAGCGGATCCAGGGTGTCCGGCGCCCCGGCGAGCAGTCGCTGCGCCACCGCGTGAACCCGATCGCGCTGCGCGGCCTGGATCTTGCGGTGCTGATCTTCGGACATGATGAACTGCACGGCAAGGGTTTTCAACACGGCGACTTCGGCCCGCACCAGTTCGGGCACCTCCAGGTCGGCCTGGTAGCGGCTCAGCGGTGCGGGACCGGCGGCGGCCTGGGTCGCGGTGATGGCCGCGGAGGCGAACCGGCCGACCAGTTCGCTGGTCAGTTGTTTGAGCGCCACCGAGGCCGACAGCGTGGCGTCGTAGACGCCGACGGCGGCCACCACAGGCAACTCGGTGAGTCGGCGCGCGGCCTCAGCCAGATCGTGGACCCCGTCGGGATCGCCGAGCCGCGCCAACTCCGCCACAGTCGCCGGGTCGCCGAGCACGCGCAGGTCGATACGGCCCGCGATGACACCGTCTTCCACGTCGTGCACCGAGTAGGCGACGTCATCGGCCCAGTCCATGATCTGCGACTCCAGGCAGACCCGGCCCTCCGGCGCCCCCTGCCGCATCCACTCGGCGGCAGCACGATCGTCGTCGTAGAACCCGAACTTGGTCCGGCCGGGCTGCCGCGACCACGGATACTTGGTGACCGCGTCCAACGCCGCCCGACTCAGGTTCAACCCCGCACTGCGCCCGTCCGGCCCCAGCACTTTCGGTTCCAGTCCGGTCAGGATGCGGAAGTTCTGCGCATTGCCTTCGAATCCGCCACAGTCTGCGGCGATTTCGTTGAGCGCCTGCTCCCCGTTGTGCCCGTACGGCGGATGCCCGATGTCGTGAGCCAGCCCGGCCAGGTCGACCAGGTCCGGGTCGCAGCCCAATCCGATCGCCATCCCCCGCCCGATCTGTGCCACCTCCAACGAGTGGGTCAGCCGGGTGCGCGGGGTGTCACCGTCGCGGGGACCGACCACCTGCGTCTTGTCCGCCAGGCGGCGCAGCGCGGCACTGTGCAGCACCCTGGCCCGGTCACGGGCGAAGTCGGTGCGATGCTGACCGCCGGTTCCGGGCAGGCCGGCGGTTTTCGACGCCTCCGCCACGATGCGATCGCGGTCGTGTGCGTCGTAGTTGTCGCGTGAGTTCGTGGCCACCGCCGCCAGTCTATTTTGACCACTCCCGAGTCGGCGACACGCCGGGTGAGAACCGCGCCGAGCCGCCTGCACCAGTCCCAGAATTCCGACGATCGGTCAGGGAACGCATATACATTGACCAGCATGCGAATCACCCGCCTGGCCGGCGCCGCTCTGGCCGTCGTCGCCGCCGTGTTGCTGCTGGTAGCACCGAGTGTCGCGGCGCAACCGTCATTGCGCCTGCCCAGCTCGATCACCGACAGTGCCGGGGTTTTGTCGCCGTCCGACCGCGATGGGGTGCAGGCCGCGATCGACAAGCTGTACGCCGACCGGCACATCCGGCTGTGGGTGGTTTTCGTTGACGTGTTCTCCGGGCAGACCGCCGATGACTGGGGCCGCACCACGGCGCGGCTCAGCGACCTGGGCGACAACGACGCCCTCCTGGCGGTGGCCACCGCCGACCGCAGCTACGCGTTCCTGGTGTCCAACAGCATCACCGAGATCAACAACTCCAATGTCGACTCACTGCGACGCAACCAGATCGAGCCTGCGCTGCATCGCGGCGACTGGGCTGCGGCGGCGACGACTGCCGCCACCGGGCTGGACGCGGCGGCGGCACCGACCGAGGTGAGCTGGGCGCCGATCCTGATCGCGCTGACCGCCATCGCGCTGGCCGGTGTGGTGGTGCTGCTGGTGGCGCGTTACCTGCGGCGGCGGCGACACAACTCGGCGCTGGCGGCGGCGCGGCGGCTCGACTCGACCGATCCCAACTCCTTGGCCGACGTGCCGGTGTACACCCTGGATGCGCTGTCCCGGGAGAAGGTAGTCGCCGTCGACAACGCGATACGCACCAGCGCCAACGAGCTCGAGTTGGCGGTCGAGGAGTTCGGCGAGGACCGCACCCGGTCGTTCGCGCAGGCGGTTGCCGCCGCCAAGGCCACCATGGAGCATGCCTTCACCGTCCGCCAGCAACTCGACGACGACATTCCCGAGACCCCGGCCCAACAGCGCGATCTGCTGACCGGAGTGATCGTCACCGCGTCGAAGGCCGACCGCGAATTGGAAACGCAGCGCACGTCATTCGAGCAGTTGCGCGACCTGGTTCTCAACGCGCCGGAGCGCCTCGACGACATGACCCAGCAGCTGGTTGAGCTGACCGGGCGCATCCCGGCCGCCGAGCGGCACCTGGTGGATCTGCACACCGAATTCGATGCCACCGCACTCAGTTCGGTGTCCGGTAACGTCAAGACGGCACAGGACCGGGCGGCCTTCGCCGAGCGCAACATCACCCGGGCCCGCGGGCTGGCCGACCATCCGGTGACCGGCGGACAGAGCGACCTGGTGGACGCGGTGCGGGCCGCTGAGTCGGCGCTTCGCCAGGGCCGGGCACTGCTGGACGCGGTGGACACCGCCGCCCGCGACATCCGCCACGCGGTCGCCACGCTGCCCGACGCCATCACCGACATCGAGGCCGGCATCGCGCAAGCCAACAGCCAGCTGCAGCGCGGGGTGGGCACCCACAAGGCCGAGCTGACCTCGGCCCGCGACACCGCGGTCAAGGCCATCAGTGATGCGCGCAGTTCGGGAGATCCGTTGGGCGCCTTCACTACATTGATCAAGGCGGACTCCGCGCTCGACCAGCTGCTGGACACCCTCGCCGAAGAACGCGCCGCCGCCGAGCGACTCGCCCGCACCCTGGAACAGGCCCTGTTCACCGCATCGTCGCGGATCCGCGCCGTGTCGGACTACATCGACACCCGCCGCGGCAGCGTCGGCCCGGAGGCCCGCACCCGGTTGGCGGAAGCGCGCCGCCGGCTGGACGCGGCCCAGGAGATGCGTACCGCCGAGGTCGCGGCTGCCATCACCCAGGCCAACGGCGCGGCCACACTCGCGGCCGCCGCGCAGTCACTGGCCAAGGCCGATGTGCAGTCCGCGCAACGCGCCTACTACGGGCGCTATGGCGGGGGGCCCGGCGGCGGCAACGACACCGGCGCCATGCTCGGCGGCATCATCATCGGCAACATCCTCAGCCGTGGCGGTGGCTTCGGCGGTGGCTTCGGAGGTGGCAGCGGTGGCGGAGGCTGGAGTCCGACCTCGTTCGGCGGCTCATCGGGCGGCGGGGGCTTCTTCGGCGGCGGCGGCCGCTTCTGAAACAGGAAAATTTCCCCTCGTCTCGAGTTGGAAATTCCGCCTTCCGGCGTTTTCAGCGGAAGCGTACAGTGAGCTCCCTCATGAACCGTGATCTAGGTCACATACGTATTTGGAGTCTCCCATGAGCAGTCGACGAAGAACGTTAATCCTCAGCGCAACTGCCGGCGCGTCCGTAGCCCTCGGGCTCATGGCACTGGCAACCGGTCCGGTCGCCCACGCCGACGACGAAGACGGCATCACCATCACCCCGGGAGCACCCGACGCGGACTTCATGAGCGGTCCCGACCAGAATTTCGGCTTTTTCAGTGACCAGGGGTTTGCCGACCCGGATGAACATTTTCAAGCGCTGATCTTCCAGATTCCGTCTCTTGGGATCACCGATGTCCTGACGTCGGGGATCGACCCCTCCGACGGCCTGGCCGCATTCGAGCCAGGACTGCCCACAGATGTGTCCGCAGGAACCGTGGATTCGACCGTCAACACGTTCACCGACACGATGGACCCGTCCCTGGACAGCACGACCACCATTCCGTTCACAGATCCGCTGACCGACCTATGGGTTGCGCTTCTACCACTTGGCTTCTGAAGAAGCGCCGAACCGCCTAAACTCCGTAGCCGTGGTCGACGTCGCCCTCGTGGCAATCCTGGCGACGTGCGGGTATGCGCTGTGGGTCCGCCGTCACACCTGGGGCTCGCGCTGGGACACCAATCCCTCCCGCATCCTGGTCCTCATCGGTGGCGCGGGTCTGCTGGTGTCCCCGCTGGGAACGACACGTTTCGATCCGCTGATATACCGCGTGGTGGGGCTGTGGAACGTCGCCGGCCTGCTCGCCATGCTCTGCATGTTCTGCGCGGTGTTTGTCATGTTCGAACACCTGGTGACGCGATTGACCGACGCCGACCAAGCCCGGCTGCTGGGGAGTCGCCACATCGCGACGCCGCTCAAACTCGTTGTGCCGCTGGTGATCATCGTGTTCTGCATCGCCGATCAGGGCCAGCCCGAGCACCTGGATGTTTTCGCTCCCCGCGGCCCGTGGTTCGGGGTGTACTGGGCGCTGATCGCCGCCCTGGCGGTGTATCTGTTCGGGTTCACCGGCCGCGTGCTGCTGACCCTGCGCAGCGATCCGCGCTCGAAGGTCTCCGCTGACCTGTATCTGGTCTGGGCCGCCTTCAAAGTCGCGGCGATCCTCGCTCAGTTGACCAGCGTGCTGGTCGGCAGTGCCGTCACCCTGCCCACCTGGATCTGCGCGCTGGTGAGCGCGACGGCCTTCGCGATTGCCTCCGCACAGTCCTGGCGAGCCCGGGCCGACTGGTTCGAGCCGGTCACGCCCTTCAACGGCATAGCGCCCGAAGTCGCCGGCGACTGACCTCGCTCAGTGATTCGCCGAGTTCGCCCTGGCGCCGGTCACGAGAGCAAAAGTGCCCGCACGCCAATGGCGTGCGGGCACTTTTACGGGGTTGCGTATCAGGGCGTGGTGTTGGCCGGTCCGGCCGCACCGTCCTGACCCGTCGCCCCGGCCTCGCCGGCCGCACCGTTGTTCTCCACGCTGCCGTTGCCGTTCGCCGATGCACTGCCCCCGGCGCCGGGAACTCCGCCCGGGCCGCCCTTGCCGCCGGCAGCGCCACCGGTGCCTCCGGTCCCACCGTTGCCGCCGGCACCGCCGTCGCCACCGTTACCGGCGGTCGAGGTGCCACCGGAACCCTTGGTCGTGGCGTCGCCACCGACACCACCATTGCCGCCCTTGCCACCGGTCGAGCCGGGCTGACCAGCCGCGCCTGTCGCACCCACAGCGCCGGCACCACCGGTACCACCGTCACCAGCGGTCGCGGTGCCGCCGGAGCCGTTGGACCTGGCCTCGCCACCGACTCCACCATCACCACCGGTGCCGGCGACCAGGCCCTGGCCGCCGGTGCCACCGGCACCACCGTCACCAGCGGTGGCGATACCGAGGTGACCGTTGGACCTGGCGTCGCCGCCGGCGCCGCCGACCCCGCCGGTGCCGCCGTGTCCGTTCTCGGCGGTACCGCCGGTGCCGCCCATGCCGCCGGTGCCGCCGGTCGAGTTGCCCTCGGATCCGTTGGCTGTGCCGTCGCCGCCGCCGCCGCCCGCACCGCCGACGCCGCCTTCACCGCCGTTGCCGATGGGCGCGAACGAGTTCCCGCCGGTACCACCGGCACCACCGTTGCCGCCGGTGTCGGTGCCGCCCGCGCCGTTGGCGGTCGCGTCTCCGCCGACACCACCGGCACCACCGGCACCACCGTTGCCGAAGATCAAGGTGGCGGCGTCGCTGGTGTTGCCACCGTTACCGCCAGCGCCACCGTTGGAACCGGTCGCGACGCCACCGGCACCGTTGGCCGTACCGCCGTACCCGGCGCCACCGACACCGCCGTCCCCACCGTTGCCCATGACCGTGCCGCCGGTACCACCGTTGCCGCCGGCGCCGCCGTCGATCCCGGCCACGGTGGAGTCCCAACCGGCACCGCCAGCGCCGCCATTGCCGAAGAATCCAGCGTTGCCGCCGTCACCGCCGACCTCACCCTGAACGGTGGAGTTCCAGCCGTCGCCGCCGTCGCCGAACCACAACCCGCCGGCGCCGCCGTTCGGGTCGGCCTCGGTGCCGTCGACGCCGTTGCAGATCAGGCCGCACGCTCCGTTGAGACTGTCGACGCCATTCATCGCGATGTAGGCCTGGTTGATGGAATCGTCGATCTGCTGGCCCAGGCTGCTGTTCATCCAGCTCTCCAGCATGGTGTGCCACGGGTCGTACATCGTCGAGTCGACCACGTTGGCGGGGTCGATGCTGGGGTTGGCCAACAGCAGCTCGTTCCAGAACGGCGAATTGCCGAAGACACTGTCGACCCCGCTGGTGTCCACGGCCGAACCCGCCACCGCGCTGGGGTCAAACATGTCCATCAGCCAGTCGAGTCCGTCGGCGTGCGCGTTCGGCGCAGCGGCCAACGGAGCCAGCCCGAACCCCAAAAACGCGGCGGCCACACTCCCGGCCCCGATCACACGACTGCGATGGCGTGTCCTCATGGTGCGCTTACTCAAAGTCATCTACCTACCTCCCAGGCGTGGACTGATCATTGATTGTTGAATGCCTTACGGCAACGCAGATTTTTCAAACTAATGCGCGCCGCGACGATGCAGCAACCCCAGCCCCAGACTCTCAGGAAGGCTGCAGCCCACCACTTTTCACTTGATAAGGACTCCAAGACACGTTCCCGGAATTAGGTACATGAAGCGAACCCCAGAACACGTTCAGGAGCGCGACGATCAGGGGTACAAGACGCCCCGATGCCGCCTCAGAATCTTGCGAGGAACGCTCAGCAGCCCTTGAGGCGCACAGCCAGGTAGTCGGAGACCGCGTCGATGGCCACCCGCTCCTGCGCCATGGTGTCGCGCTCGCGCACGGTGACAGCGTGGTCTTCGAGCGAGTCGAAGTCGACCGTGATGCAGAACGGGGTGCCGATCTCGTCCTGGCGCCGGTAACGCCGGCCGACCGCCCCGGCGTCGTCGAACTCGACGTTCCAGGACTGGCGCAGTTCCGCAGCAAGGTCACGCGCCTTCGGCGACAGGTCGGCGTTGCGGCTCAGCGGCAGCACCGCGGCCTTGACCGGAGCCAACCGGGGGTCGAGTCGCAGCACGGTGCGCTTGTCGACCCCGCCCTTGGCATTGGGGGCCTCGTCCTCGTGGTAGGAGTCGACCAGGAACGCCATCAGCGAGCGGGTCAGGCCGGCTGCCGGTTCGATCACGTACGGCGTGTAGCGGGTGTCGGATGTCTGGTCGTAGAACGTCAGGTCTACACCGGAATGCTCCGAGTGCGTGGTCAGATCGAAGTTGGTGCGGTTGGCGATGCCCTCCAGCTCACCCCACGGGTTCCCGGCGAAACCGAACTTGTACTCGATGTCGGTGGTGCCGGCCGAGTAGTGCGACAGCTTCTCGAGCGGGTGTTCGTAGAGACGCAGGTTCTCCGGATTGATACCCAAGTCGATGTACCACTGCAGGCGCGCGTCGATCCAGTACTGGTGCCACTCGGGTGCGGTGGACGGCTCGACGAAGAACTCCATCTCCATCTGCTCGAACTCACGGGTCCGGAAGATGAAGTTGCCGGGGGTGATCTCGTTGCGGAAGCTCTTGCCGATCTGGCCGATTCCAAACGGTGGCTTGCGGCGTGCCGTGGTCACCACGTTGGCGAAGTTGACGAAGATGCCCTGTGCCGTTTCGGGCCGCAGGTAGTGCAGGCCCTCTTCGGACTCGATCGGGCCCAGGTAGGTCTTGAGCATCATGTTGAAGTCACGGGGCTCGGTCCATTCGCCCTTGGTTCCGCAGTCCGGGCACGAGATGTCGCTCATCGGCACGTCATCGGGGTTGCCGCCCTTTTTGAGCGCCACCGCCTCCTGCATGTGGTCCTGCCGGTGCCGCTTGTGGCAGTTCAGGCACTCCACCAGCGGATCGTTGAACACCGCGACGTGACCGGAGGCCACCCACACCTGGCGCGGCAGGATGATCGCGCTGTCCAAGCCGACGACGTCGTCCCGGGACGTCACGACCGAGCGCCACCACTGTCGCTTGATGTTCTCCTTGAGCTCCACCCCGAGTGGCCCGTAATCCCAGGCCGACTTTGTGCCGCCGTAGATCTCGCCCGACTGGAAGACCAGGCCACGTCGTTTGGCCAGGTTGGCAACGGTGTCGATGATGGACGCCACGAGGGATGCGCTCCTGTCTAGTCGAGATCGCGTCGACAACGCCGACGCGCAAACCATCCGACATGGTATCGAGCCCGTCCGGATCTTTGACATGCGTCATCACGCATGGAACAGTGGAGCAAGCTGAAAACGATTTCCAACATGGCTGGAGGTGGTGAAATGACTCCCGCAACTTCCGGTGTGGTAGCCGACGATCACCAACACTCCGGCGCCGCCTTCCCCGCGACACCGCCCCGCGAGATCCTCGACGCCGCCGGCGAACTGTTACGCGCGCTGGCTGCTCCGGTGCGCATCGCGATCGTGCTGCAACTGCAGGAGTCGCACCGTTGCGTCCACGAGCTCGTCGACGCGTTGGGAGTGCCGCAGCCGTTGGTCAGCCAGCACCTGAAGATCCTCAAATCGGCGGGCGTGGTCGCCGGGGAACGGTCCGGCCGTGAGGTGCTCTACCGATTGGCCGACCACCACCTGGCGCACATCGTCATCGACGCGGTGGCACACGCCGGTGAAGACCATTGAGTGCCCCCGGTGTGCGCTCCACCCGCCAACGCGCGGCGATCTCAGCGCTGTTGGAGACCATCGACGACTTCCGTTCCGCCCAGGAACTACATGACGTGCTGCGCGAACGTGGCGAGAACATCGGGCTGACGACCGTTTACCGGACGCTGCAGGCGATGGCGTCGGCCGGACAGGTCGACACTCTGCGCGCCGACACCGGCGAATCGGTCTATCGGCGCTGTTCGGAGCACCATCATCACCACCTGGTATGCCGTCGCTGCGGTGCCACGGTCGAGGTGGGCGACCACGAGGTCGAGGAGTGGGCCGCCCGGATCGCGGCAGAGCACGACTACTCCGACGTCAGCCACACCATCGAGATCTTCGGCACCTGCGCCGACTGCCGGAAATAGCCCCGGCCCCGCCGGGTCAGCCCGGCGAGCCGTTGCTGGCACCGCTACCGCCGGCACCGCCTTCACCACCCCTGCCGAGGTTGCCGCCGTTGCCGCCGTTGCCACCGTTACCACCGGAGGCGCCGGTGTTGGTGCCCGACGGGTCGTAGCCATCGCCGCCGTCGCCGCCGTTGCCGGCCGGCAGCGGCGCCGGGTTGCTACCGGCCGCGCCGCCACCGCCGGCGGATCCCCCGCCGCCGGCGCCACCGGTACCGGCCGCACCGCCGGAGCCGCCCGCGCCCTTCAAACTCGAAGTGCCGCCGTTGCCGCCGTTGCCGCCGGCACCTTCGTTGTCGCCGGTAGCGGCACCCACACCGCCGCCGGCCACCCCGGCAACGCCCTGAGCCCCCTTGCCGCCGTTACCGGCGAGGGCTCCGTTACCGCCGATGCCACCGACTCCACCGGTGCCATTGATGCCGCCCGCACCCGCGGTGGTGCCGCCACCGCCGCCGGCGCCACCGGTGCCACCCGCACCGGCGGTGCCGGCGTTGCCGCCGGTGCCGCCGCCACCCTTGGCAGTGCCGGTGTCGCCGCCACCGGCGATGCCCGACTGGCCGGTGCCGCCGTTGCCGCCGGCGCCGGCGTTGCCGCCGCTCCCGCCCTGGCCGCCTTGGCCACCATTGCCGTTGGTGCCGATGGTGCTGCCGCTCCCGCCGTTGCCGCCGGCACCGCCCCGGCCGCCGATCCCACCGGTGCCGCCCGCGCTTCCGGATTGGCCATTGGCTGTGGTGGTGGAGGTGTTGACGCCGTTGCTTCCGGTGTATCCGACGCCGCCGGTGCCGCCGCGGCCGCCGGTCCCGCCGGTCCCGGCGTTACCGCCGGTGCCGGTGGCCGCCTGAGCGCCGCTGCCACCGAGCAGTTTGCCGCCGGCACCGCCGTTGCCGCCGCTGCCACCATCACCACCGGCACCGCCGGCGCCGCCCTGGGTGCCTGCGACCGTGCTCGATGTCCCGGCCGAGCCGACGCTTCCTGTTCCGCCGCCACCACCGGCCGCACCGGTACCGCCGTTGCCACCGAGCCCGGCAGCCCCGGAGATCGAGCCACCGTTGCCGCCTAGGCCGCCATTACCGCCGGAGCCGCCCTTGCCGCCGCTCAGCCCGGAGGTGTTGGCGGAGTTGTCGGTGCCCGCGGTGCCCGAACCGCCGGCGCCCCCGTCGCCGCCCTTACCGATGTTGCCGCCGTTACCACCCGCGCCACCGTTGCCACCGGAGGTCCCCGCCGGCGCACCACCAGTTGACGGGTCATAGCCGGCGCCGCCGGCGCCACCGTTGCCGGCCGGCCCGGACACCCCGGCGCCACCGGTAGCCGTATTGCCGCCGCTGCCGGTACCCACCGCCCCGCCGGTGCCGGCCGCACCCGCGGTGCCGGCGGACCCGCCCTGGGTCGAATTGCCACCGGTGCCGCCGTTGCCGCCGCCACCAAGGCTGCCGTGAATGGTCTGGCCCGCCAGCCCGACCGCACCGGCCCCACCGTCACCACCGGTGGCACCGTTGCCGCCGGCTCCGGCGTTGCCGCCATTACCGTTGGCTCCGGCCGAGCCGCTTCCACCGGCGGTGCCGCCGCCACTGCCGCCATGGCCGCCACTGCCACCGGTCCCGACACCACCGGCATTTCCGCCGGCTTGGCCATCCATGCTGTTGACACCGGTACCGCCGGTGGTTCCGGCGAAGCTGTAGCCCGCGCCGGCATTACCGCCGACCGCACCGTTACCGCCGGCGCCGCCTCTACCGCCGTCGCCGGAGATCGAACCACCGAGGCCGCCGTTGCCGCCCGCGCCGCCCGAACCGCCGCTGATACCGGATCCGCCGTTCACGCTGGTCGACGTTCCCGCCGTGCCGTTGCTGCCCGCGGTGCCCGAGCCGCCGGTGCCGCCGTCTCCGCCCTTGCCGATGTTGCCGCCGTTACCACCAGCACCACCGTTGCCACCATCGGTCCCAGCCGACGCCCCGGCCGCCATCGGGTCATAACCCGCGCCACCATCACCACCATTACCCGCCGGCCCGCTCACCCCAGTGCCGGCATTGCCTGCGTTGCCCGCAGTAGTAGTGCCATCCCCATTCTGTCCAGCAGCACCACCAGCACCAGCGATCGCCGAATTCCCACCGTTACCGCCATGCCCACCAGAACCGACAACACCATCAAAACCAGCGTCGGAAGCCGTACCGGCAGCACCCTTACCCCCGCCGCCACCGGTGGCCGCATCACCGCCGTCACCGCCATGCCCACCAGCACCGTCAGCACCCGCAGCAGCACCCGCAGTCGAACCACCCGCACCACCACTACCGCCCGCGCCACCAACACCGGCGATGCCCGCCGCACCACCGTTGCCACCACCACCGAGCGCCGCACCAGCGTCCCCGCCACCAGCAATCCCGGCCACCCCCAGCGCACCGACACCACCAGCACCGGCATTACCGCCAGCACCACCCTCGCCACCGGAACCACCCGTACCGTTGGCGCCCACCGAACCAGCCGCCCCGTTCGTGGCACTGCCCGCCGCGCCACCATTACCGCCGGCACCACCGCTACCGCCCCGACCACCCACACCACCGACAGTGCCGGCACCACCATTGCCGAGCGTCGTCCCAGCAGTACCGCCGATAGCGCCCGCCGTGCCGTTGACCCCAGCACCGCCACCACCACCATTGGCGCCACTACCGGCCGTACCGCCACTACCGGCAGCACCCGAAATCGAACCACCATTACCGCCGACGCCACCGTTACCACCGGCACCACCGCTACCACCGGCCAGACCGTCGACACCGCCCACACCGGCACCACCCGTGGACCCGGAATTATCGGCCCCCGCGATGCCCGAGCCCCCGTTGCCACCTCGCCCACCAGCACCGATGTTGCCGCCGTTACCGCCAGCACCACCGTTGCCACCATCGGTCCCAGCCGACGCCCCGGCCGCCATCGGGTCATAACCCGCGCCACCGGCGCCGCCGTTACCCGCCGCCACCACAAGGTTCTGACCGGCACCGCCGGATCCGCCGGCCGTGCCGGCGGTGCCGGTGCCACCGGTGCCGGCATTTCCGCCGAGGCCGGCGGCCCCGCCCTGCGCCGAGTTGCCGCCATCACCACCGTCGCCGCCGGCGCCGAGGTCACCGTTCGAGCCCGCAACCCCGACCAGCCCCTCCGCTCCGCCTCCGCCATCGCCACCGGCCGCGCCGGCACCACCGTCACCACCCTTGCCGCCGGAGCCGTTGTTGCCGGCGCTGCCGCCGGCGGTCGAACCACCGGCGCCACCGTCACCGCCACGACCGCCCACCCCGGCACTTCCGGCCGCCCCGCCGCTGCCACCGGCACCCTGGTTGACCGCCAGGGTGGCATCACCGATTGCGCCCAGACCGCCGGAACCGGCGGTACCACCGTTGCCGCCCTGGCCTCCCCCGCCACCATTGCCGTTGATTCCCACCGTGCCGTAGGCGCCGGTGCCGGCGTTGCCGCCGGTGCCGCCCGCGCCGCCCCGACCGCCGTCGCCGGCCTGCCCGCCGGCCTCGCCGTCACCGTTGTTGGTGGCCAGCACGCCCTGCTGACCGATATAGCCCACACCGCCCTGACCGCCCTGGCCGCCCTGGCCGGCATTCCCACCGTTTCCGGCGGTGCCCGGCGCGCCGGCGTCGAGACTGGATTGATCGCCGGTCCAGGTGCCGCCGGCGCCGCCATTGCCGCCAGCACCGCCCGCGCCGCCCTGGCCACCGGCGGCAATCGAGCTGCCCTCTCCGCCGGCGCCGCCCCTGCCACCATTGCCGCCGGTGCCGCCGTTACCTGCCTCCCAGCCGCCGGACCCGCCGGCGCCACCGGAACCACCGGAACCACCGTCGCCGCCGTTGCCGCCGACCCCGGCGTCGAAGGCGGCCGCGCCGCCCAACCCGCCGTTGCCGCCGGCCAGGCCGGTCCGGGCGTCGGACGTGGTAGCCGCCAGCCCGGCGAAGCCACCCTGTGGCACCACCGGGGTCTGATTGAAGCCGTTCCCGCCGTCGCCCCCGTTCCCACCCAGCAACCCCTTGACGCCGCCGGCCCCATCTACACCGGCCACGCCGGTGCCGGCCGAACCGCCGGCACCGGCCGCGCCCCCCTGACCGCCGGCGCCGGCCACTCCGGCATTGGCCCCAGCACCGCCGTTACCACCATCGACGTGGCCGGCAGTGCCGTTGGCAGCATCGCCGCCGTTACCACCGGAACCCGCGTCACCGCCGGCGCCCCCGGCGCCGCCATCACCATTGACCCCGGCACTGCCCGAACCGCCGGCAGCCACACCGCCACCGGACCCGCCCGCACCGCCGTTACCGCCCTGACCACCGTTGCCACCGAGTGCTGCGTCACCACCATCGGCGCCACCGGCGGCATGAGCATCGGTGGCGGCGTCGTAGCCGTCGCCGCCCAGCCCGCCGCGTCCGCCGGCGCCGCCCGCACCGCCGGCCCCGCCTTCACCACCGTCACCGGCGATCGATCCGCCCAGCCCGCCGTTCCCGCCGGCCCCACCGTTGCTGCCGGCGCGACCGGCTTCGCCTGCGGTGCTGAGCTGCCCGGCCGATGTCGCTGCTGTTCCGGCGCCGCCGTCGTCACCGGATGCTCCGGCTCCACCGGCACCACCGTTTCCGCCGTTGCCGTAGCTGCCGCCATTGCCACCGGCGCCACCGGCACCTCCGTCGACGGCGGAGGTGGTCGACATCCAACCCGCTCCACCGTCACCACCGTCACCACCGCTGGTGGCTGCCCGTCCGGTGGCGGCCACCCCGACGGCTCCCAGCCCACCGGCACCGGCCTTGCCGACTTCGCCGCCGTTGCCGCCGGCACCACCGTTGAGGTGATCCGCCGTACCAGCGGCTCCGGCACCGCCGTCACCAGCGGCACCGGAGTCACCACCGGCCCCGCCGTTACCGCCCACGCCGACCAGTCCCGCACTGCCGAAGTGGGCGCCCTGGCCACCGGCACCCGCCAGACCGCCGGCGCCACCGCCGCCGCCGTTACCACCATCGCCGCCATCACCGCCGGCACCGGTGGCATGAGCAGCGAAGTCACCGGTCGCGCCCAGCCCACCGACGCCGCCGTTGCCGCCGGTTGCACCATTGCCGGCACTACCGCCCCGGCCGCCATCACCGAACAGCAGGGCTGAACTGGAGCCGCCCGCTCCGCCGTTGCCGCCGGCACCGCCGCTGCCACCGACGCCGCCCAGCCCGCCCGCACCGCCGGCCGCCGACCAGATGCCTTGGGCGCCTGCTACTCCCGCGCTGCCCAGTCCGCCGTCACCGCCGAGGCCACCGGCGCCACCGTTGCCGAACAGCCAACCGATTCCGGCGCCACCGGCGCCACCGTTGCCTCCGGAGGCACCCGCCCCGCCGTCGCCGCCGGCGCCCCCGTTGCCCCCGACGCCCATGAACGACCCGCCGGCTCCGCCGCCACCGCCGGTGAAGCCGCCACCGCTGTCGCCCCCGGCCCCGCCGTTGCCGAACCAGCCCGCGTCGCCGCCGGCGCCGCCCGCAGTACCGCCGGCACCGCCGGCACCGCCGTCATAGCCGGCTCCGCCGTCGCCGAACAGCCAGCCACCCGCGCCGCCGTCGGGGTTGATCGCATCACCGGCAGCGCCGTTGCCGATCACGAAGGACCCCAGCAAGGAGTTGATCGCGGTGTCGACCTGGATGCCGAACGGACTGTTGATCCAGGTCTGGAGGCCGTCGTGCAACGGCGTGTAGATCCATTGGTCGACGAGCGCGGTCCAGTCCGTCGAGCCCCATCCGGCTGGAGAACTGGCGGCCAGGCCGGGTAGTTGTTCGACCCACGTCGCCGAATTGAACCAGTCCTGCAGGTCAAACGCACCGGTCGAGGGGCCGGCGTCGGCTTCAGGCGCAAGTCCCGTGCCGAACAACTCGGTCAGCCAGCTGAAATCCAGGTCGGCGTGCGCCGGCGGCGCGCTGGCCAGCGGGCTCATTCCGAACGTCAGGAACGCTCCAACGGCGGTTCCGGCACCCAGCAGTCGACGACGCTGACGCGTCGAGGTTCGGGGTGCAACTTGCTGTCCCGCGACACGACGCCCACCAACCATGAAGTGTCTCCTATCCGGCGCCCCAGTTCGGTATAGCGATCCATTTATTCCTCACCCGGGCTTGAGTTTATGATTCCGGAGCGTTAAATCAAGGAAAATCTGTGAATTTGTTCACATTTTTTCAGCTTTTTGCTTCGTCGTAGGTGTCTCGCCCGCCGGCCCGGCTCGGTAGCAGCCTGGTGGCCACCCTTAGCAGGGCGGTGTGACTCCGCCGATGCAGCCCTTCGCGCCGGTACCGCCGGTCAGGCCTTGCTGCCCGACGCCGCCAGTTCCGCCGGCCGTCCCCCCGCCCCCGGTGCCGGCAGCGCCGCCGGAGCCCGCGGTCCCGGCCGCACCACCGCCGCCGCCGCCGCCCCCGCTTCCACCCGCGCCTTGCGAATCCAGGCCCAGCAGCACACCGGTCGTCGACTCGCCACGGCCGCCGTTGCCACCGGCTCCGCCCGCGCCACCGGTGCCACCGGTGCCGGCGGTACCCCCGACTCCACCATTGCCGGCGGTGCCCGCCGTTCCGTGCAGCGCTGTTCCCGCGGCACCGCCCTGACCACCGGCACCGCCGAGTCCGCCGGTGCCACCGACTCCGCCCGTCCCGCCGACCCCGCCGTTGCCGCCGGTCGTGGTGCCGACGTTCAACGTGCCGGAGGCCTGGCCACCGACTCCGCCGGCTCCGCCCAGCAGGCCTACGGCGCCGGTACCCCCTCGACCACCGGCACCGCCGAGACCGCCGGCGCCACCATCACCGGAGATCGACCCACCGGCACCGCCGGCACCACCGACACCACCGACACCGCCTATCCCCCCGGTGGCACCGATACCGCCGGCGCCGCCCTGACCACCGTTCCCGCCGGTAACGGTGCTGAGCAGGCCCAGCAGCGCGACGGTGGAGGCGCCGCCGGTCCCGCCGACTCCGCCGGGCGCGCCGGTTCCGGTCGGTGCACCCGCGACGCCGGGGCTGCCGTTGCCGCCATTGCCCCCGTTGCCCCCCGTGTTGACCCCCACACCGAGCAATCCGCCGGCGCTGCCCCCGGTTCCGCCGGTCCCACCGATCTGGAGGACCGTGGTGCTGCCATTGGAACCCTGACCACCGTGGCCAGCGGAACTGAGAGCCGTTTGGCTCGAACCGGCCTTTCCACCAGAGGCTGTTCCGAACGATGTCGGGTTCTGCCCCGTGGTCCCCTGCCCGCCATTCCCCCCGGCGCCGCCTCGTCCGCCGTTGCCGATATTGCCGCCGTCGCCGCCGCGGCCGCCCTGCCCTCCGGCGAGACCGTTGTTCGCACCAGCGGGCTGGTCGTAGCCGCGTCCGCCGTTGCCGCCGTCGCCGCTGTGCCCGCCCGGTCGCCCACCGGCAGCACCGTCGCCGCCGGCAACGCCCCCACCGCCCGCGGTGCCGCCGGCCGCACCGCCGGAACCACCGCCACCACCACTTCCCGCGTCGCCGCCGCGGCCACCCGCACCGCCGATCCCGCCGTTGACCCCGGTGGTGTTGTCCGCACCGACACCGCCGTTGCCGCCCGCGCCTGCGACGCCGCCGGCACCCCCGGCACCCCCATTGCCGTTGACGCCGACCGCGCCGGTAGCGAAGTTGGTGCCGGCATCACCGCCGCGGCCTCCGGCACCGCCCTGGCCGCCGACGCCGCCGTTGGTTCCGGCTCCCCCGGCGCCGCCGTTGACGGTCAACACACCGGCCGTGCCGACCGCACCCACGCCACCCGCTCCAGCCGCACCGCCCGCACCGCCCTGGCCGCCGGCTCCGATCCCGCCGGCGCAATCGGCACCCGGCAGGTCGAGGCAGTTCCCGCCGGCCCCGCCGGCACCGCCGTTGCCGCCGCTGCCACCGATGCCGGCGGCGCCGGTCTGGCTGCCCGCCCCGCCGGCGCCACCGGCTCCGCCATCGCCGCCCTTGCCGCCGGCTCCGCCCTGATAGCCGCCGCTTCCCCCCACGCCTCCGGCACCACCGTTGCCGCCGTCACCCCCGGCCCCGCCCACCCCGTTGAGCAGGGCGGCATTGCCGCCGAGGCCACCGGCGCCCCCGGTCTGGGCACCACCCGAGGCCAAGACGGCGAGCCTGGTCACCGAACCCGCCCCGGAAAGGTCGTAGCCGTGTCCGCCGATGCCGCCGTTGCCGCCGCCGGTGGCCATCAACCCGGCGACACCGGCCGCACCGGCACTACCGGTGCCCGCCAGCCCACCCGTTCCCGCCACTCCCGCGGCGCCGCCGGCCCCGATCCCGCCCGGGTCGGCGCCGTCACCACCGTTGCCTCCGGCGCGGTGTGCCGCGGTGCCGTCGGCACCGTCACCGCCGTTGCCGCCAGCGCCGGAATCCCCACCGGCACCGCCGTTTCCGCCATCGCCGTTGACGCCCGCCAACCCGTGTGCGGCAGCACCGCCGTCGCCGCCCCGGCCACCGGAACCGCCGTCACCGCCGGCCCCGCCCAGACCGGCATTGCCGCCGTTGCCCCCGAAGACCCCGTCGCCGCCGTCGCCACCGACCCCACCTGCGCCGCCGCTGCCGCCGTCACCACCGCGGCCGCCGACTCCACCATTGCCGGCGATCGCGCCCCCGGACCCGCCAGCGCCCCCGTCACCGCCGGCGCCACCGGTCTGACCGCCGTGGCCTTCCGCGCCGTCGCCGCCGTCGGTCGCGGTAACTGCGGCATCGGATCCATCCGCCCCGGTAGTACCGCGGCCGCCGTCGCCGCCGGCACCACCGTCGCCGTGATCGCCGCCTGCGCCGCCGGCACCACCGTTGCCCCCCGCCGCCCCAGGCACGTCGGCGTCCATGCCGTTGCCGCCGGCGCCGCCACTGCCGCTGATCTTGGTCACCGCATCCCCGGCCGCGCCGGCCGCTCCGGCTGCCCCGAACACGCCGGAGATACCGCCGCGCCCGCCAGCGCCGGCCACGCCGGCATTGCCGCCTGCGCCGCCCGACCAGCCATCAACATGCCCGGCGACACCGTCGGCACCGGCGCCGCCGTTGCCTCCGAATCCGGCAGCACCACCGAAACCACCACGGCCGCCGATCCCGAACAGCAACCCACCCGTGCCACCGTTGCCGCCGGCTCCGCCATTGCCGCCGTGGGTACCGTCGTCGCCGGCGGCGTTGATCCCCGCTGTGCCGTCGACTCCGGCGATCCCGGTGCCGCCGTCGCCTCCATCGCCGCCCCTGCCGAACAACCAGCCGCCGGCGCCGCCATCCCCGCCGGCCATACCGAGCGTCCCGGCGCCGCCCGCCCCGCCGTTGCCGAAGATCCCGGCATCGCCACCTTTGCCGCCGTCAATTCCGGCGCCGCCGTCACCGAGTAGCCAGCCGCCTGCGAATCCGTCGATGTGACCGGCGGTGCCGGGCGCGCCATCGCCGATCGCATAGCTCCCGAGCAAAGTGTTGAGTGCATCACCGATCTGCTGGCCGGCGGCGCTGTTGATCCAGTCCTCGATCCCGGCGTGCAGCGGGGCGTAGATCCACTGGTCGAACAGTTGACTCAGATCGACGAAGTCGAATGCAACCGCCGGCGCGGGCTCGGGGTCCAACAGGTAATGCAGCCAATCGGTTTCGATGTAGTCCGCTCGCGCGGGCGGAGCCGCAAGGGGCGCCAGGCCGAGCGCCAGCACAGTTCCGAACGCTGTGGCGAACCCGTGCCCGCCGCGGCGCCTGCAAGCCACATCGAACCCCCAATCGACCCCGCCATTGGGGCAGACCAGCAAACTCAGTTCAAATTAAGCTAATACCCAGGGACGGGGCCGTCAACGGAAGTCGTCAGCCGATCAGCGCGTCGCGGATGTCCACACCCTTGGTCAGAACCAACAGGACCAACGTGCACAGTGCATCGTCGGCCAGCCCCGAACCGGGAAAGTTGTAGCGCAGCATCACATCTGCGGACTTGTCATCCTTCTCGACCAGGGTGACCGTTCCCAGCTGGCTCAGGTGCGCCTGCTCGGCAGCCCCCGCCCGGAGCTTCTTGGTCAACGGCAGGTCCCAGGCCAGGATCTGGGTGAACGACACCAACTCGAGGTTGTCGGCCACCGGCACCACCCGCAAGGACGCCAACGTGCCCTCGTGGCGAACGGTCAGCGCACCGTCCGGTTCGACGTCGGTCGGCAGCACGGCGGTGAGCACCGTGGCGAGACGATCGGCCAGCTCGGCCATCACGCCGTTCCGAACCGGCGTTGCCGCGAGGCGTACTGCTCGCAGGCCTCCCACAGGTCGCGGCGGTCGTAATCCGGCCAGAGCTTCTCTTGGAAGATGAACTCGGCGTAGGCCGCCTGCCACAACATGAAGTTGGACGACCGTTGCTCGCCGGAGGTTCGGATCAACAGGTCGACGTCGGGCATGTCGGGCCGGTGCAGATGCCGCGCGACGGTGGCCTCGTTGATCCGGTTCGGATTGAGTTTGCCCGCAACGGCTTCCGCGGCGATCGCCTGTGCGGCTTCGACGATCTCGGTGCGCCCCCCGTAGTTGACGCAGTAGTTGATGGTGATGACGTCGTTGCCGACGGTCATGTCCTCAGCGATCTCGAATTCCTTGATGACGCTGCGCCACATCTTCGGCCGCGAGCCCACCCAGCGCATCCGCACACCCATCGCGTTGAGGTTCTCCCGGCGGCGGCGCACCACCTCGCGGTTGAACCCCATCAGGAACCGGACCTCCTCGGCGGAGCGCTTCCAGTTCTCGGTGGAGAACGCGTACACGGTCAGCCACTTGATGCCGAGTTCGATGGCACCGCAGGTGATGTCGATCAACACCGCCTCGCCCATCTTGTGCCCCTCGGTGCGACCCAGGCCGCGCTGAGTAGCCCAACGGCCGTTGCCGTCCATCACCACGGCGACGTGATTGGGCAGCGCCTCGGCCGGAATCTGCGGAGCGACCGCCTTGGAGGTGTGCTGCGGCGGACGGCACGGGCCGCCGCCCGGCGGAGACGGCAGCTGCGGAAAGACCACCGGCCAGGTGGACTTGTCCGGGAACACCGGATAGTCGTCGGGTGCCGCGGGCAGCTGCGGGAACGTACTCCTGCGCCCAGCCCGGTTCAACACCATGAGTTCCATCCTGCCCGAGCGGCATTGTGCCGCCCGCAGCCACCGCGCATCCGCCGTGGCGGTCCGCCCACTACGCCTGCGATGAATCGGCGCCCAGGTCCATGGCGACAAAGTCCAGTCGCCACAGTCCCTGGAAGAACTTGCGGCCGAACTTCTCCAGGTCGGCGGCACTCGCCCGCGTCGGTCCGCCGGCCTGCGCCAGACCCGCGGCGATGTCGCGAATGCTCCGACGGCCATCGATGCTCTGGACGAACGGCAGCTGCGCCGGGTTGAGCGGCATCCGCCAGCCGGGCCGGATGATCTCGTTGCCGTTGAGGCCGCACTTGAAGCGGAACATCGGCACGTAGTCGAGGCTTTCCGGCGTCGAGAAGTCGATCACGTAGCTGCTCTTGGGCCGGTCGGGACGGGTCGCCAGGAAGAAGTGCCGCGCGTTCAGGGTGTGAATGCGCTCCATGATCGACCAGATCTTGGCCTCGGGCAGTTTGTTAACCGCGTCGTAGAAGGTGCCCGACGGCCCCGACACATCGTGGGCGTAGTAAGGAGCCTTGAGCAGCCAGCCCTGGAAGTCGAGCCCGGCGGAGTTGGCCAGGTCGATGCAGCCGTCGACGTCGTAGCTCTTCGCCCGACCGTGCAGGAACGTGTCCACCAGGCCGGAGTCCGAGACCAGATCCTGCGCGATCTTCAGGTACGGCCGGACGGGGTGCTCCGGCGAGAGCATCCGGACCGCATCGCGAACCATGTGGATCGACTCGTCGCTCTGCTCGAGCCCCATCTCCTGGAACACCGACTCGAGGATCTCGATCCCGAGCCGGCCGTAGCGGGCGTACAGCATGATGGCGGCGACGCCGTCGGGCCGCAGCTGGTCGGCCACCGCCTTCATGCCCACCTTCGGGTCGGCCATGTGGTGCAGCACGCCGGTCGACACCACCAGATCGAAGTCCATGCCAAGCGTGGCCAGCTCCTCGATCGGGAGTTGGTGCAGCTCCAGGTTCCACAGCCCGTGCTTGTCCTTGAGGTACTGCTGGTGACCCAGCGACGCCTGGCTGATGTCGACGGCCACGACCCGGGACTTGGGGTTGTTGTAGGCGAACACCGCAGCCTGGTTCGTGCCGCAGCCCGCGATCAGGATGTCGAGCTCCGGCCGATACGGCTTGTCCGGCCACAGCACCTTGTGCGCGTGGCTCGGGTCGAACCACTCCCAGTTCCCGGCCGACCATGCCTGCAGGTCGTGGATGGGCGGCGGATACGTCCACCGCTCGTACTGGCGGGAAACGATGTCAGCGCGTGGGTTATCGGTCACTTCTTTGTGGCTCCTTAGTACATTGCCCCCGGTCGATCGGGTGTGACTTTAGCGGGGCTTGTTCAGCTGGTGCGCCGCGGCTCACATCGGAGCCCGGCGTCAGGCGTAGGGATCGGTCCTTAACAGGCCGGACCGGCTCAGCCGGCTTTCCCGGGCTGGCCGGGCTGACCGGGCTGACCGGGTGTTCCGCCGGGTCCGGGCGCACCGCCTTCACCGCCGGCACCGCCGAGACCGGGCTGACCACCCGTACCCGCAGCACCACCGGCACCACCGGCACCACCGTGCCCACCGGCACCGCCCTTACCGCCGTCGCCGCCCTTACCGCCCTGGCCACCGGCACCGCCCTTACCGCCCTGCCCGCCTTTACCACCCTGGCCACCGGCACCGCCCTTACCGCCGGCGCCGCCCTTGCCGGCGGCACCCGGGGCGCCGTCAGCGCCGTCGGCGCCGTCAGCACCGTCGGCGCCGTCAGCACCGGGGGCGTGGACCTGCAGGGGCATCGTGATCCCCAACCCAGGACCGGATTCCACGCGGGCCTGCGCCGGCGGGGTCAGCGCCGGGATCATCCCCGCGACCAGCAGCGCTCCCGCAGCTGCCCCGAACCCGGCCACGTAGCGCGGCGCCGTGTTGTGCGCCCAGCGCCCCCACCCGGTGTCGTGAATCATTCGGCCTGCCTTCCTGATTGAGCGTTAGATCTTGAAAGTCGCACCAGCCTACCGCCGACGCCGCATTGGTCCACTGAAACGGACACAATTGCCAGGTCTTTGCCTACCGCGGTCAGCCGTCGCTGCCGGTGGCGATGGACTCGGCGGCAACCTCGGCATCCACCAGGTTGTCATGGCCGACCACTGCCCGCTGGACACGTTCCATCAGTGGCAGCGTTCGCAGCCGGCGCTCCAGGTGCCACTGCAGATGCGCGGCCACCAATCCGCTGGCGTGGCTGCGGTGCGCCGGCGTGGAACGCTCGGCGCCCTCCCAGTCCCCGTCGTGCAGCGCCGACATCAGGTCCAGCACGCCCAGCGGCGGGGTGGTCGCACCGGCCGGGCGGCAGTGTGTGCAGACGCTGCCGCCGGCGGCGATATGAAACGCCCGGTGCGGGCCGGGGGTGGCGCAGCGGGCGCACTCGGTCAGCGCCGGCGCCCAGCCGGCCACCGACATGGCACGCAGTAGATAGGCGTCCAGCACCAGTTCGCGCGGGCGGTTGCCGTCGGCCACCGCCCGCAGCGCGCCGACCGTGAGCCGGTGCAGCGCCGTCGCCGGGGCACGCTCCGCGCCGGCGAGGCGCTCAGCGGTCTCCAGCATGACGCAGGCGCAGGTGTAGCGGCCGTAGTCGCTGACGATGTCGCCGGCGAACGATTCCACCGACACCACCTGCGTGACGATGTCCAGGTTGCGGCCCGGATGCAGCTGCACGTCGATATGAGCGAACGGTTCCAACCGAGCGCCGAACTTGCTGCGGGTACGGCGAACTCCCTTGGCCACCGCGCGAACCAGCCCGTGGTCGCGGGTGAGCAAAGTGACGATCCGGTCGGCCTCGCCGAGCTTGTGCTGGCGCAGCACCACCGCCCGGTCCCGGTACAGCCGCATCGCACCAGTTTCGCATTACACCGGCGCGTTTCAAGGGCGGCTACCGGCGTGGCACGCCGATAGTCTCATCACCGATGACCCACCCGCCCCCGCCGTCCGGCACCCGCTTCCCCACCGTGACCGAACAGCTCTACCAGCTGGCCAGCGGCGAGGCGACCTCGGTCGAGCTGGTGCGCCGGGCACTGCATGCCATCGACGCCAGTCAGTCCACGCTGAACGCCTTCCGGGTGGTGTTCACCGAGTCGGCGCTGATCAGTGCCGCCGAATCCGACCGGCGCCGGGCCGCCGGCCACCGCGCCCCGCTGCTGGGTGTTCCGATCGCGGTCAAGGACGACACCGACATCGCGGGCATCCCCACCTGGTTCGGCTCCTCCGGATACGTCGAACCGGCCAGCGGCGACGCCGAGCTGGTACGGCGGCTGCGAGCCGCCGGCGCGGTGATCGTCGGTAAGACCAATACCTGCGAGCTGGGCCAGTGGCCGTTCACCAGCGGTCCCGGCTTCGGACATACCCGCAATCCCTGGTCGCGCCGGCACACCCCGGGTGGCTCGTCGGGAGGCAGCGCCGCCGCCGTCGCCGCCGGCCTGGTCGCCGCCGCGATCGGATCCGACGGAGCCGGCAGCGTGCGGATCCCAGCGGCGTGGACGCACCTGGTCGGCATCAAACCGCAACGCGGCCGAATCTCCACCTGGCCGCTGCCGGAGCCGTTCAACGGGCTCACTGTCAACGGTGTGCTGGCCCGCACCGTCGAGGACGCGGCGCTGGTGCTGGACGCGGTCTCCGGCAACGCCGACGGCGACCCGCACAAGCCGGCACCGCTGAAGGTGTCCGACTACGTTCGCAACGCGCCCGGACCACTGCGCATAGCGATTTCCACCCGGTTTCCCTACTGCGGTTTCCCGGCTCACCTGCACCCGGAGATCAGGGCCGCGTTGGAGCAGGCCGCCGCGCAGCTGCGACTGCTCGGGCACACCGTGGTGCCGGGAAACCCCGACTACGGTCTGCGGCTGTCGTGGAACTTCCTGTCCCGGTCCACCGCGGGCGTGCTGGCCGCCGCGAGCGCTCTCGGCGGCGGCGTCACGCTCGATCCCCGGACGCACGCCAACATGCGTACCGGGCGGCTGTTGTCGCAGGCCGTGTTGCGCAAGGCCCGTGCCCATGAGCCGAAGGATCAGCGTCGGGTGGGCTCGATCTTCCGCATCGTCGACGTGGTGCTGGCACCCACCACCGCGCAGCCCCCTCCACTGGTGCACACCTTCGACGACCTCAACGCCATCGAGACCGACCGCGCGATGATCGCAGCCTGCCCGGTGACCTGGCCCTGGAATCTGCTGGGCTGGCCGTCGGTCAACGTACCGGCCGGATTCACCTCCGACGGGCTGCCGATCGGGGTGCAGCTGATGGGGCCGGCGAACAGCGAGGGACTGCTGATTTCGCTTGCGGCCGAGCTCGAGGGGATCAGCGGCTGGGCGGCGCAGCAGCCCACGCCGTGGTGGCGCACCGGGCCCAGCCGCGGGCCGTAGAACCGGCAAGGACACCGAAACCCGCCCTCACCTTTGCCTTCTGCGGCACCCTGGACCGTCCGCTAAGCTGACACGGTCGTACCGGACTGCGTAGTCCACGCAACGATCCACAGCTGAAAGGCAACTTCGAAATGGCCTCTCTGTCGTTGACCAAGCTCGGCATCGCTGCTGGCGGCCTGGCTTTGTCGCTCTCCGCTGGAGCCGGATTCGCTTCGGCGAGCCCCGACCTCGGCCCGATCATCAACACCACCTGCAACTACTCGCAGGTGCATCAGGCGCTGGTCGCGCAGAACCCCTCGGCAGCCGCGGAGTTCGACGCCAACCCCAACGCGCAGGGCATGCTGCAGATGTTCCTGAACGCGCCTCCCGCCAAGCGCCAGCAGCTGGCCACCATGGTCCAGGGCATGCCGGAGGCCCAGCAGTACGTGGGCACCATCACGCAGGTTGCCGGCTCCTGCAACAACTACTGAGCTGACCCCCGCGGTGGGCTTGCGTAGCAGGGTCCTGATCTCGGCAGCAGAACTCGTTGCGCTGCTGCGTGCCGATGACCCGGTGACCGTCCTCGATGTCCGCTGGAGCTTGGACGCACCCGACGGCCATGACGCCTATCTACAGGGGCACGTTCCGGGCGCGGTGTACGTCTCGCTCGAAGACGAGCTGTCCGACCGTGCCGTCGCAGGACGCGGCCGCCACCCGCTGCCGACAGGCCGCAACCTGGAGTCCGCCGCCCGCCGCTGGGGCGTACGGCGGGACAAGCCGGTGGTGGTCTACGACGACTGGAACCGAGCCGCCTCCGGGCGATTGTGGTGGCTGCTGACCGCATCAGGCCTGACCAACGTGCGGATTCTCGACGGGGGCCTGCCGGCCTGGACCGCGGCCGGCGGTGAGCTGGAGTCCGGTGAGGTCACCCCCGCTCGGGGCAACTTCACGGTGCTGCCCGAGGACCTCCACGACGGCATCCGGCCCACCCTGACCGCCGACGAGGCCGGCGACGGTGCTCGCTCGGGTGCGCTGACCCTGCTCGATGCGCGCGCGGCCGCGCGGTTCCGCGCCGAGGAAGAGCCGGTCGACGCGGCCGCCGGGCACATCCCGGGGGCCAAGAACCTGCCGTTCACGGCATTGTTGGCCGCCGATGGCACCTTCCTGTCCGACGAGGCGATCGCCGGGCTGCTCGCCGACCGCGGCATCGGTGCCGACGACACGGTCGGGGCCTACTGCGGTTCGGGGATCAGCGCGACCGTGATCGTGGCGGCGCTGGCCGCTGCAGGGCGCAAGGCGTCGCTGTTCCCTGGTTCCTGGTCGGAGTGGAGTTCGGACTCGGCCCGGCCGGTCGCCCGCGGCGCGGACTAGTGGGTAGGGCGGCGGTCGTCCTCGGCGGTGGCGCCGGTGGACTGGCCGCTGCCGAACGGCTGCGAGCCACCCTGCCCGCCGACGTCCGGGTGGTGCTGATCGACCGGTCCTTCACACCCAGCCTGGGCCTGTCGACGATGCGGGTACTGCGGGGCCGGCGCGCCCCCGCGGAGCTGGCGGCCACGGTGCGGCCCGCCGCCCTGCCGGGAGTCGAGTTGGTGACCGCGGAGGTGACCGGGATCGACGTCGACGGCCGACAGGTCCAGCTTGCCGCTGCCGCTCCGGTCGACTACGACGCCCTGATCGTCGCGTTGGGCGCCGAGCTGGACACCGCGGCGCTGCCCGGGCTGGACGCCGCGCTGACCAGCGGTGTCGCCGGTCAGTTCTACACCCCCGACGGCGCCGTCGCCCTGCACCGCCGCATCGAAGCACTCCAGTCGGGACGGGTCGTCGTGCTGATCGGCCCGCCGCCGTTCAAGTGTCCCCCGGCCCCGTACGAGGCGGCGTTTCTGATCGCCGACCAGCTCGGTACGCGGTTCACCGGCGGCGCCGCGCGCGTTGATGTGATCACCGCCGAGCCGCGGCCGATACCGGTGGTCGGCACCCAGGTCGGCGACGCGGTGGTCAGCACACTCAATGCGACCGGAATCGGATTCACCCCAGGCAAGGTTGCCACCGCAATCGATCCCAACGCTCGAACGATCACCTTCGCCGACGGTGACGTCGAGCCGTTCGATCTGCTGGCGGTCGTTCCGCCGCACCGGTCACCGGTTGCCGCATTGCTGCCCGCACTGGTCAACCCGGGCGGATGGATTCCGGTCGATCCACAGACCATGGCCACCGCGACGCCTGGGGTGTGGGCGGTCGGTGACAACGCCGCAGTGCCCCTGGCCAACGGTATGGCGTTGCCCAAGGCCGCCATCTTCGCCGAGAGGGCCGCGGCGGTCGCCGCTGATCAGCTGGCGCGCTACCTGGGGGCGGGTGCACCCGACACCCGCTACCGCGGCGATGGCTACTGCGTGATGGTGGTCGGCGAAAATATGGCGGCCAAGGTCGCCGGCGAATTCCTCGCCGCGCCGGCACCGCAGGTCTTGCTACGCGGCCCCAATCGCGACTTCTATGACGAGAAGCTGCAGTTGGAACGGGACTGGCTGGCCCGCTGGGGCACTTGATCAGCCGAGGTGGAAGTCCGCCGGATCCGGACTGCCCAGCATCGCGCTCATCGTCGCGCGATCGAACGGCCACAGGTCGACGGCACCGTCCTCGGTCAGGTACCACGAATTGCAGCCGGTGTTCCACACCGTCGGGCCCATCGCGGTGGCGACGTCGTCATTGAACCGGGTGGTCGCCTGATCGGTGACCTCGATGGTCGTCAGCTCCCCCGCCCGGAACTTCTCGAGCCACTGCGCGATGTAGCCGGCGGTCAGCTCGGAGGTGTACTGCAGGGAGATCGATCCGGTGGGCGAGTTCGGACCCAGCACCGTGAACAGGTTGGGGAATCCGGGGATCGCGGTCATCCGGTAGGCGCGCGGTCCCTTGGCCCAGACGTCATCGATGTCGATCCGGTTCCGGCCGATCAGCCGCATGGGACGCATGTAGTTGTGCGCGTGGAATCCGGTGGCCAGCACGATGACGTCGGCGTCGCGGTGCGCGCCGTCGGCGGTGCGGATGCCGCGCGGGGTGACTTCGGCGATGCCATCGGTGACCAGGTCCGCGTTCGCGGCACCGATCGCCCGATAGTAGCTTCCCGAGATCACCTGACGCTTGCACAACGGCTGGTAGTCGGGTTCGAGTTTGGCCCGTAATTCTTTGTCACGCACCTGGATTCGCAGGCACGCCCGAGCGTATGCCTGAACCGCCCGGCGCCGCCACGACGGGCGGGTGGTGACATCGGTCAGCAGCGCCGATCCCCCGAACGCCATCAGCCGGTAGAGCGCACGATGCAGCTTCGGGAACCGCGACAGCACCGCGGCGACACCGGGTAACTGTCGGAACCTCATGGGCGCCCACAGGATCCACTGCGCCGAACGGACATAGTGGTCGATCGACGCGGCGTCGGGTTGCAGCGCCGACACCACCTGCACACCGGTGGACCCGGTGCCGATCACCGCGATGCGCTTTCCGTCGGTGTCGAGGTCGTCGTCCCAGCGGGCGGTGTGCACCACCGGACCGGCGAAGTCCGCCAGGCCCGGGATGTCCGGGGTGAACGGATGGTGCAGCACGCCGGTCGCGCAGATCACGAAGTCGGCGATCAGCTGCTCGCCGGCCGCGGTGGTGACGGTCCAGCGTTGCTGCTCATCCCATTCCAGGTCGGTGACCTCGGTGTCGAGCCGGATCAGCGACGTGAGCCCGAGCTGGTCGACGACGTCGCGGTGGTAGCGCTGGATGGCTGTTCCGGTGGCCCAGGTGTGCTGCCAGTCGGGCTTGGGTGCGAATCCGAACTGGTAGATCTGTGACGGCACGTCGCATCGCAGGCCCGGGTAGTGGTTCCAATACCAGACGCCGCCGACGTCGGAACCCTTCTCCAACACGGTGACATCGGTGAATCCCCGCTCACGCAGCACGTAGGCCGTGGTGATGCCGGCGACGCCCGCTCCGATCACGATGACGCGGGGCTCACGCCCGGTCATGACGCCGGTCCCCCGAGATCCCCGCGGTGGGCGTGCTCGGCCTGATGGGCTTCAGCCTGCCGGTTCACCCGCTCGATGTAGGCGCCGCGGGCGGTGGTGTCCAGGGAGGTCAGCGCCCGGCGATCATCGAGCAGCCGTCGGGCCAGGTTGTGCAGCCGCTCGGGCACGAAGGCGGTGGCCGACCAGGCCGGCGCCACCCAACGGGGCACCGATCGGCGCGCGGCCCCGGATTTGAGCACCGCGAGAATGGCCGCAGCCACATGGTCGGGATCGACGGTGGGCATGCCGCCGCCCAGCGGGGCGCCGGAGGTCAGCTCGGTACGCACCGCCGAGGGCAGCACCACTGACACCACCACACCGGTTCCGGCGTATTCCCGCCGCGCGGCGAGCGACGCCCCGACCGCGGCGAACTTGCTGGCGTTGTAGGTGACCATGCCGGGCAGCGGAACCATGCCGGCCATCGAGGCGACGTTGACGACATGACCGTGGCCGCGGCCGGCCATGCCGGGCAGCACCGCCTGCATCCCGTTGAGCACACCGCGGACATTGACGTCCAGAATCAGATCCCTGACCTGCTCGGTCTCGTCCCGCAGCGCACCGAGCGGCATCACTCCGGCGTTGTTGACCAGGATGTCCAGCGGACCGTCGGCAGCCTCGATGCCTGCCAGCATCTGCTGCCAGGACTCCGCGCTGGTCACGTCGAGACGGCCGCCGGAGACGCCCAGCTCGTCGGCGGTTCGACGGCAGGTGTCCTCGTCGACGTCGCCGATCCACACCCGCGCACCGCGGGCGGCGAACAGGGCGGCGGTGGCCGCCCCGATTCCGCGGGCGCCGCCGGTGATCAGTACAAGCGAGTCGACCACCGACGGCTTGTTCGCCATGCGCTAACTGCGCAGCGCTGACACCGCGTCGACCAGGATCTCGCGGGCCCGGTCGGCATCGACCATGGCCGCCGGCTGACCGCGGACCGGTGTCGGGGTTGCGGTGACCTGGACCATCGCGTCGCCCAGATAAGCGGTGAAGGTGTAGGACTCGCGGGACTGCTGCTGTCCGTCCTTGCCGGTGACCTCGATCTCGGAGTGCGAACCCGACGTCTTGGCTTTGTCGATCTGCGGTGCGTCCACCTCGTCGAGGTAGCCGGTGAGTTTGCCGGCCTGGAACGAGACGTGCTTGCACTTCTCGGCGGCCGACGTGTCGAACGGAATGTCCGAGTCGGCCTGCATGGCGATCGCGACGAACTGGTTGCCGTTGCCGTTGATCGAGAGCATCGACATCTTGCCCCGGATGCCCTTGGGCGGCCGGCCGCTGCTGGCTGCGTAGTCAGCGCAGTCCGAGGGGTCGAAGGTCACGCCGGGGGGCATCTTCTGCGGCCCGAGGATCTTGGGATCGATGTCCTTGGGACCCTGGTGCTGGGTCTTGAAATCCGAGCCGAACGACGACTCGATATTGAACAGTTTGGTGGTGTCGTAGGGCTTGTGACCCCCTCCGCAACCGGTCAGTGCTTGCGCACACAGCATCAGGCCAACGGAGGAGACGATCAACGACTTGTGTACCGACACCCATGGAATGTACCCAATGCCACTTTCCGGAGCGGGATCGTGCCCCCCGGTCGGTCTCCGGCGTGTCTGCCCGGAGTTGCTAGAAGCCCAGCCGGCCGAGCTGTTTGGGGTCGCGTTGCCAGTTCTTGGCCACCTTGACCCGCAGGTCGAGAAAGACTTTGGTGCCCAACAGTTTCTCGATCTGGGTCCGTGCCGCGGTGCCCACCTGGCGCAGTCGGGCACCGCCCCGGCCGATCACTATCCCCTTCTGGCTGTCGCGTTCGACGTAGAGCACCGCGTACACGTCGATCAGGTCGTCGCGGTCCTCGCGCGGGCGGACCTCGTCGATCACCACGGCCAGCGAGTGCGGCAGTTCGTCGCGCACTCCCTCCAGCGCGGCCTCTCGAATGAACTCGGCCATCAGGGTCTCTTCGGGCTCGTCGGTCAGCTCCCCGTCTGGGTAGAAGGCCGGGCCGACCGGCAGCGCCGCGGCCAGCACCCCGATCAGCACGTCGACCTGCTCCCCGCTGACCGCCGACACCGGGACGATCTCGGCTTCCGGCGCCAGCTCATCGACGGCCACCAGTTGCGCGGCGACCTTGTCGCGGGAGGTCTTGTCGATCTTGGTGACGATGACGACCAACCGGGTCTTGGGCGCCACCTCCCGGATCTGCTCGATGATCCAGCGGTCGCCCGGTCCGATTGCCTCATCGGCGGGGATGCACAGGCCGATCACGTCGACCTGGGAGTAGGTATCGCGGACCAGATCGTTGAGCCGCTTGCCCAGCAGGGTGCGCGGACGGTGCAGCCCGGGGGTGTCGACCAGGATGATCTGAAAGTCGTCCCGGTGCACGATGCCGCGAATGGTATGCCGGGTGGTCTGCGGCCGATTGGAGGTGATCGCCACCTTCTGGCCGACCAGAGCGTTGGTCAGGGTGGACTTGCCGGTGTTGGGACGGCCGACGAAACAGACGAAGCCGGAATGGAATTCACTCATGATTCCCCTTCGCCGAACGTGTATTCAGCGCGAGATCTCGCCTGGATTTTCGCGGTGAGTGCACGTTCGACGTGCTCGGGGTCGGTCAGTGCCTCAACGCTCAATCTGTGGTCTCCTCGCCGTCGGACTGCGCCTGGTCGGCCGGACTGACCAGAACGGTGCTGATCCGCACCCGCCCCCGGCTGTCGCGGCTGCCCTCAGCCTGCAGTCTCAGTCCGTGTGACACTACCTCGGAGCCGGGCAGTGCAACCCGGCCCAATTCCAACGCCAGCAGACCCCCGACCGTCTCGACGTCGAGCCCGGGATCGAACTCCACCCCGTACAGCTCACCGACGTCCTCGATCGGCAATCTGGCCGAGACCCGGAATCTGTTGCTGCCCAACTCCTCCACCGGTGCGACTTCACCCTGGTCGTATTCGTCGGCGATCTCGCCGACGATCTCCTCCAGCACGTCCTCGATGGTCACCAGTCCGGCGATCGCGCCGTACTCGTCGACCAGCAGCGCCATGTGGTAGCGGGCGCGCTGCATGTCGTGCAGCAGCGCGTCGAGCGCCTTGGAGTCCGGCATGAACACCGCCGGGCGCATCACCTGCGCCACCGTGGTGTCACGTCCTCCGTTGGTCGAGTAATAGGTCTGTTGGACAAGATCTTTGAGGTAGACCACACCAAGGATGTCGTCGACGTTCTCGCCGACCACCGGGATCCGGGAATGGCCGCTGCGCACCGCCAGCGCCGTCGCCTGACCCGCGGATTTGTCGTGTTCGATCCACACCATCTCGGTGCGCGGCACCATCACCTCGCGGGCCGGGGTGTCGGCGAGTTCGAAGACCGATTCGATCATCCGGCGCTCGTCGGCGGCCACCACCCCGCGCTGCTGCGCCAGGTCGACCACCTCACGCAACTCGATTTCGGAGGCGAACGGCCCGTTGCGGAAACCGCGTCCCGGGGTCAGCGCGTTACCCAACACCACCAACACCCGGCTGATCGGGGTCATCAGCACCGAAATGACTTGCAGCGGAAGTGCTGTCGCGAGGGCGATGGAGTACGCATTCTGACGGCCCAGGGTGCGGGGCCCCACCCCGATCACCACGAAGCTCACCACCACCATGACCGCCGCGGCTCCGAACAGTCCCCAGTCCAGGCCGAGCACCGCATGCAGCAGGAACACCAGCAGCGCGGTGGCGGTGATCTCGCAGGTGATGCGCAGCAGCACCACCAGGTTGATGTAGCGGGGCCGTTCGGCCATCACCTTGTCCAACCACACCGCACCGGGACGCTTGGCGCGGACCAGCTCCTCGACCCGAGCCGGCGACACCGTACTGACCGCCGCGTCGATCGCCGCGAACAATCCGCCCAAGCCGATCAGTGTGATCACGCCCAATAACAGCGGTGTGCCGCTCACGGTTCGTCGAAGTACCTGGACTTGTCCAGCAGCCGGCGGTCCTTCTCGCTCTGGGTCTCGGCCCGGTAGGTCTCCACCTGGTCGGCGACCCACTCCTCCAGCAGTTGGCGCTGCAGCGCGAACATCTCTTTTTCCTCGTCCGGCTCCGCGTGGTCGTAGCCCAGCAGGTGCAGCACGCCGTGGACGGTGAGCAGCGCCAGTTCCTGGCCGAGCGAATGCCCGGCCGCGGCCGCCTGCTCAGCGGCGAATTCCGGGCACAGCGCGATGTCACCGAGCATCGACGGCCCGGGTTCCGGGGCGTCCGGCCGGCCGCCGGGCTCCAGCTCGTCCATCGGGAAGCTCATCACGTCGGTGGGACCGGGCAGGTCCATCCAGCGCATGTGCAGGTCGGCCATCGCAGCGGTGTCGAGCAACACCATCGACAGCTCCGCACCGGGGTTGACGTCCATTTTGGCCAGGACGAACTTGGCGACACTGACCAACTCGACCTCGGAGACGTCGAGACCGCATTCGTTGGAGACCTCGATACTCATCGGTGAGACCGGCCCCCCGACGAATTGGCCGCGCGCCGGGCCGCCCGGTTCATGGTCAGCTCCTGCCCGGAACGTTCGGCCTCGTGGCGGGAGTAGGCATCGACGATGTCGGAGACCAGCCGGTGGCGAACCACGTCGACGCTGGTCAGCTCGGCGACACAGATGTCGTCGATGTCGTCGAGAATGTCCACGGCGGCCCGCAGACCGGACTTCGCGCCGCCGGGCAGGTCGATCTGGGTCACGTCGCCGGTGACCACCATCTTGGAGCCGAACCCCAGCCGGGTCAGGAACATCTTCATCTGCTCGGCGGTGGTGTTCTGCGCCTCGTCGAGGATGATGAACGCCGAATTCAGCGAGCGACCACGCATGTACGCCAGCGGCGCCACCTCGATCACGCCGGAGCTCATCAGCTTGGGAATCAGCTCGGCGTCCATCATGTCGTAGAGCGCGTCGTAGAGCGGGCGCAGATACGGGTCGATCTTCTCGCTCAACGTTCCGGGCAGAAAGCCAAGGCTCTCACCGGCTTCCACCGCAGGCCGGGTCAAGATGATGCGCGTCACCTGCTTGGACTGCAACGCACTGACCGCCTTGGCCATCGCCAGGTAGGTCTTCCCGGTGCCGGCCGGGCCGATGCCGAACACGATGGTGTTGGCGTCGATCGCGTCGACGTAGCGCTTCTGGTTGAGGGTCTTGGGCCGGATCGTCTTGCCCCGCCGGGCCAGGATGTCCAGGGTCAGAACCTCGGCCGGTGACTCGTTGCCGACGCCCACCAGCATCCCGACGCTGTGCCGCACAGTCTCCGGCGTCAGCGACTGGCCGCCGGCCACGATCGCCACCAGTTCGGAGACCACCCGCTCGGCCAGGGCGACATCGGCCGGTTCTCCCGCGAAGGTGACGGCGTTGCCCCGAACGTGCAGATCCGCGGCCAGCAGCCGCTCGAGTGCGCGGAGGTTCTCATCGGCGGAACCCAGCAGACCCATGACCAGGTCAGGTGGAATATCGACGCTGCTGCGAACTTGCGAGGCCGGCCCGGCAGCGGGGGTATCGCGGGGCGTCACGGGTATTCGGATGCCTGCTTTCTGGCGGTCTGTGGAGCCTGGTACTGCGATGAGTTCGGACGCCCCAGTCTAGCGCCACCGAAACCGCGAGCGGTTCGTTCAAGACGCGACCTCGGCGCAGCCCGCAAACTAACCGCTATGAGCGACGAAACCTTCACCCCTGCCCTGGGGCGCCTGGCGCCGGCCCGTTTCTTCGACTACGTGGTGGCGCTGACCCGCGAGCGGCTGTGGCGGGGGCTGACCGTCATGCACCTGGCACCAAGGCCCGATGATGCGATCCTGGACGTGGGTTGTGGAACCGGATCGTTGGCGCTGCTCGCCGCTCGGGTGGAGCCGCACGCGAAGATCACGGGTCTGGACCCGGATCCGGAGATCCTGGCGGTGGCGCGAAGCAAGGATGCGCAGACCCGGGTCCGTTGGCTGACCGGGATGGGCGATGCCCTGGTGGATTCGGTGGGGGCGGCGTCGATGGACGCCGTGATGTCCAGCCTGGTGCTGCATCAGTGCCCGCTTGCCGTCAAAAGCGCCATCCTGGACTCGATGTTCGCGGTGCTGCGGCCGGGCGGCCGGCTGGTGATCACCGACTACGGGTTGCAGCGCACGGCACTGATGCGCCTGACGTTTCGGTTCGTTCAGTTCGCCGACGGCAAGACCGACACCCAACCCAACGCCGATGGTGTGCTTCCAGAACTGATTTCGGCGGCCGGCTTCACCGACGTCCGCGAGGCCGAAGTGGTGCCCACCATTACCGGGTCGCTCTCGATCTATGTTGCCCGCAAGCGGTGATCGCCCATCGCCTGCAATACGACCGTGGGCGTGAGGCCCAGCATCTCCCGCATCTGTCGGGTGAAGTGAGCCTGATCGGAGAATCCCGCGCCGACGGCGGCCTCCGCCATCGGCGCACCTGCCTGCAGCGCCTCGACGGCTCGGCGCAACCGCGCCCATATTCGCCATCGGGTCAGCGGCATGCCCAATTCCCGCCGCGCCAAGGCACGTAGCCGCTGCGGCGAAACAGCCAGCGCAGCAGCCAGATCCGACATCGAGATGTTCCCGTCGGTCAACATGGCCAGCGCCGTGACCAGGCGCGGATCGAGCTCACGCGATGGCCCCCGGCAGGCGTCGGCGACGTCTTGTTCGCCCAGTTGGGCCAGGTCGGGGGCGGTGGCAATACCCACCGGATAGCGCTGCCGCAGTCGGTCGGCGAACAGGCAGTGCGGCTCGATGAAGTAGGTGATCAGATTCGGCGCGGCCAGGATGCGGTGCGGGGCCATCGGCGAAACCACCAGTGCGGCACCGCGATGGTCGGTCCCGGCCCCGTCGACCATCGCGAGGTCACCGCGCACCGCCACCACGATCTGGAATGCGCCGTGGCAGTGAAGCCGCACGCCTGTCCCCCACCGGCCCGCCTCACCCCCAGCGTCCGGTCAGCGCTCCCAAGGCCCCCAGCGCGACCGTGGCCGCCGTCGACGTCCGCAGCACGGTCGGCCCCAACCGGACGACCTCCGCGCCGGCGGCGGTCAGCGCCGCCCGCTCCGCGTCGGTGATGCCGCCCTCCGGACCGACCACCAGGACCAATGCCGTCGCGGCCGACACTGCGGGCAGCCCCGCGGTAGCCGCATCGTGCAGCACCAGCACCGTGGTGCCGCCGGCCACCTGCTCGGCGACCCACGCCACCAGTTCGGCGGTCGCCAGCACCCCGTTCACCGGCGGAATGTGAGCCCGGCGGGATTGGCCGGCGGCCGCCCGGGCGGTCGCCTGCCACCGCCGCAGTCCCTTGTCGGCGCGCGGGCCGTCCCAGCGGGCCACACACCGGTCGGCCTGCCAGGCCAGGAAGGCGTCGGCGCCGGCCTCGGTGGCCAGCTCGACCGCCAACTCGGACCGTTCGGATTTGGGCAGCGCCTGCACCACCGTGACCGGCGGGACGGGGCACGGGATCTGCCGGCGCTCCAGCACACGGGCGCGCACCCCTCCGCGATCGACGTCCTCGACCCGGCATTCGGCGAGGACACCCGCGCCGTCACCCAGCGTCAGCAGCTCACCGATCCGGATGCGCCGCACGGTGGCGGCGTGGAAGCCGGCGTCGCCGTCGACGATCGCCAGTCCACCGACTTCGGGCAGCGACTCGACGTAGAAAAGGCCGGCCACCGCGGGCTCAGCGGCCGGTGAAGGTCTCGCGCAACCGGCTGAACAACCCGCCGCCGTGTGGCGCGTGGGCCGAACGGACCTGCGCGGACTCGCGATCACGGTGTTGCTTGAACTTGCGCAGCAGGTCGGCGTCGTGCTGGTCGAGACGCTCGGGAACGACCACCTCGATGTGCGCGTGCAGGTCGCCGCGCGCTCCCGAGCGCAGCTGCGGCATGCCGTGGCCGCGCAACACGATGATCGCCCCCGGCTGAGTGCCCGCCGGGATGGTGATGTCGGTGGTGCCGTCCAGGATCGCGTCGACAGCCACCGTGGTGCCCAGGGCCGCGTCGACCATCGGCACCGAAATGTGGCAGTGCAGGTCATCACCGTCGCGGGCGAAGATTTCGTGGGGCTGTTCGTGTACCTCGACGTAGAGGTCACCGGCCGGTCCCCCACCCGGGCCGACCTCACCCTGGGCGGCCAGCCGGACCCGCATCCCGTCGCCGACTCCGGCGGGGATCTTCACGGCGATATCGCGGCGCGCCCGCACCCGGCCGTCGCCGGCGCACTGGTGGCACGGATCCGGGATCACCTCGCCGACGCCGCGGCAGGTCGGGCACGGCCGTGATGTCATGACTTGGCCGAGCAGGGATCGCTGCACGGTCTGCACCTCACCGCGGCCGTGGCAGGTGTCACAGGCAGTCGGCCGGGAGTCCCCGTTGGTGCCGCGCCCCTGGCAGCGGTCGCACAGCACCGCGGTGTCCACGGCGACGTGCTTGGTGACGCCCGTCGCGCACTCGGTCAGGTCCAGCCGCATCCGCAGCAGCGAATCCGATCCCGGCCGGACCCGCCCGACCGGGCCGCGGGACGTCGCGCCGCCGCCGAAGAACGCTTCGAACACGTCCCCGAGGCCCCCGAAACCGGAGTAGCCGCCGAAGCCGTTACCGCCCCCGCCGCCGTTCTCCAGCGGGTCACCGCCGAGGTCGACGATGCGGCGCTTTTCCGGGTCGGACAGCACCTCGTAGGCGGCGCTGATCTCCTTGAACTTGGCCTGCTCCGCCTCGTCGGGGTTGACGTCGGGGTGGTATTTGCGCGCCATCTTGCGGTATGCGCGCTTGAGCTCGGTGTCGCTGGCGCCCTTGTCGACGCCCAGCAGGCCGTAATAGTCGCGTGCCACGCCTGACCTTTCCCAACTTCTGCCGTCCGGAGATCAGCGGGCCCCGAGCACCTCACCGATGTACATTGCAACCGCAGCGACACTGGCGATAGTTCCCGGATAGTCCATCCGGGTGGGACCCAGCACCCCCATGCCCCCGTACACGGTGCCCTGAGAACCGTAAGCGGTGGACACCATCGAGGCGCCGGCCATCTCTTCAGCCTCGGTCTCATGACCGATACGAACCGTGACTTTACCGGCTTCCTGCTGCACGGCGAGCAGCCGCAGCACCACGACCTGCTCTTCGAGCACTTCCAACACCGAACGCAGCGAACTGCCGAAGTCGGCGGCGTTGCGGGTCAGGTTGGCGGTGCCACCCAGCAGCAGGCGCTCCTCGCGGTGCTCTACCAGCGATTCCAGCAGTACCGTCGCCGAACGCCCGACCGCATTGGCCAGGCCGGGGGAAAACCCGCTGCGCCCGTCCAGGTGCCCGGCGAGCTCGGCGACGGCGGTGGAGGCCGCCGAGATCCGCTTGCCCTCCAGCGCGGCGCCGAGCAGTTCCCGCAGCTGACTGAGCTGCAGGTCGTCGATGGGTTCCCCGAGTTCGACGATGCGCTGGTCGACCCGGCCGGAGTCGGTGATGACGACCAGCAGCAACCGTGCCGGGGTCAGCGCGATCACCTCGAGGTGGCGCACCGTCGACACCGACAGGGTCGGATATTGCACGACCGCCACTTGGCGGGTCAGCTGGGCCAGGGTGCGCACCGCGCGGCGCAGCACGTCGTCGAGGTCGACACCGGAATCCAGGAACGACAGGATCGCCCGCCGTTCCGCGCTCGACAGCGGTTTGACGTCGTCGATGCGGTCAACGAACTCCCGGTAGCCCTTCTCGGTGGGCACCCGCCCGGAACTGGTGTGCGGTTGCGCGATGTAACCCTCGGCCTCCAGCACCGCCATGTCGTTGCGGACCGTGGCCGGGGAAACCCCGAGGTTGTGCCGCTCGACCAGGGCTTTGGACCCGATCGGCTCCTTGGTGGCGACGAAGTCGGCGACTATGGCTCGCAATACCTCGAAGCGGCGCTCATCGGCCACGCTCATCGCCTAACCGCCTCCTCGTTCGACTGGTCGACCCCGATTTTACGGGGATCGGCCAAAGGCATGCCGGGACTGCCGAAAAGCGTGGTGTCGCCGTCAGCCACCGATTCGCCGGTTCTCGATACTGTGCACGATCTCCAGTTCACGGTCCCGCACCGCCCGGGCGGCGTCGACGAAGAGGCCGACCAGCGGTGAGGCATCGTCGTCGTTCCAGCCGACCGCGATCGCCGAGCCGGGCCAGTCGTCGATCGGAACGAAGCGGATGCCGATCGCCGGCATGTAGTGCGCGGCCGCGGCGCTGGTGACCGCCACGGCCGCCCCGGCCGCCACCACCTGGGCCTCCTCGGTGATCGAGTTGACGTAGACCACCTCGGCCGGGTTCGCGTCGGAGCGCGCCGCCTGCAGGCCCCAGAAGGCGTGGTGGGCTGCGTCGATGCTGCCCGACTGGGTGATCGGGTCATCGATCAGCTCGCGCGCCGACACCGATTCCCGACCGGCGTGGCGGTGGGAGGCCGCCACCATCGCGACGACCGGATCGACCGCCAGGATCTCGGTCGCGATGCTGGCGGTGTTCTGCGGCAGCCGCAGGAACGCCACATCCGAAGCCCGCGACGCCAGCCCGGCCGACGGGTCACTGACCTGGAATTCCTTCATCTCGACGACGACGTCGGGGTGGCGTTCGGCGAATTCGTCCATGATCAACGGCGTCAGTTCGAGGGCGGCGCCCGGTAGATATCCCAGCCGCAGTGTGCCGGCCAGTCCGCGGGCCGCCTGCTGGGCGGCGACAGCGGCGCCGTCGAGGGCGGCCAGCACCGCCCGCGCTCCCTCCAGAAAGACCTCACCGGCGGGTGTCAGTGCCACGTTGCGGGTGTTGCGCTCGAGCAGCTTGGCGCCGACTTCGTCCTCGAGGTCCTTGATCTGGCGGCTCAGGGCCTGCTGAGCCAGGTAGACCCGTGCCGCTGCCCTACTGAAGTGCAGCTCTTCGGCGACCACCACGAAGTGGCGCAGCTTTCGCGTGTTGATGTCGATGACCACGCATCTTAGGCGATCGCGAGCGCGGCGGAGCCGGGCGAATGGGGGCACCTCCCACTTGCGCGGGAGGGTCGCCGGTGAGACTCTCAGCGGCGCACGTCAGGGCCGGACGGATCCTTCGATGGCAGGCCGGTCGGGCCCCGCCGAGTCGAGCGCACCGGTCGAGGGCGCCTTGAGATCGACACCGGATCGACCCAGTCTGCGGGCGCCGTCGATCAGTGCGTCGATGACCCGGGCCGCCTCGGTGTAGCCGAGCCCCTCCGGGGGATGCACATTCGACACGCAGTTGCGTTCGGCGTCGGTGCGGCCCGGTCGCGGCAGGTGCGTCAGGTACAGGCCGAGGCTGGCCGCGACCGACAGTCCCGGCCGCTCACCGATCACCACGATCACCGTCTGCACCCCCATCGCCTGACCGATGTGGTCGCCGAGAGCCACCCGGGCCCGGGTGGCGATCACCGGCGCGGCGATCGAGCGGTGTGCGCCGACGACCGCGGCCAGTGCCCGCAGCAGCGGGATCCCGTGCTGGGTCAGCGCCGCCGATGACAGCCCGTCGCACATCACAAAGCCCACTTCGGCTTCGCCGCAAGGGATCTCGCCGAGGTCGGCGGGCAGGCGTCCCAGGTCCGGCCGACGCAGGTACTCATCCTGGCCAACGGCCCGGCTGGTCACCACGACGGGATCACCGAGTCCGAGTCCGGCGACATCGCGGGCGAAGTGCTGGACGTCCAACGGCTGGTGCACGGCGTCACGGGCCAGGGCGTGTGCCGCTCTGAACTCCAACACGTTGCGGGTCGGCTGCGCATCACCGGATCTTCCGAGCCCGATCCGCGCCTGGGTGTGGCGGCGCAGCCCTTCCCAAATGTCCACTGGTTCCGGCGGTTCGGTGGGTTCCGGACGCACGGTGCTCATTGCGGGGCCACCAGGGATCGCAGCGGCGAGCTGTCCAGCGCATGCGGCAGCACCCGGCCGGACTCGTCGGCGATACCCAGATGCTGCAGCCACGACTCGAATTCGGGTGCCGGGCGCATCCCCAGCACCCGCCGCGCGTAGAGCGCATCGTGGAAAGACACGCTCTGGTATCCCAGCATCACGTCGTCGGCGCCCGGGACGGTGATGACGAAGTTGCAGCCGGCGACCCCGAGCAGCGTGAGCAGGTTGTCCACGTCGTCCTGGTCGGCCTGGGCGTGATTGGTGTAGCACACGTCGACGCCCATCGGCAGACCGAGCAGCTTGCCGCAGAAGTGGTCTTCCAGCCCGGCCCGGGCGATCTGCTTGCCGTCGTAGAGATATTCCGGCCCGATGAAACCGACGACGCTGTTGACCAGCAACGGCGCGAATTCCCTTGCCACCGCGTAGGCCCGGGTCTCCAGGGTCTGCTGATCCACCGGCCGGCCGCCGGTGCCCAGGTGTGCGTGAGCGCTCAGCGCTGACCCCTGACCGGTCTCGAAATACATCAGGTTGTCCCCGACCGTGCCGCGCCGCAGCGAGCGCCCGGCCTCATGTGCGGTGCGCAGCAGCTCCAGGTTCACCCCGAAGCCGGCGTTGGCGCCCTCGGTGCCGGCGATCGACTGGAACACCAGATCGACCGGGGCGCCCTGCTCGATCAGCGCGATGGTCGTGGTCACATGCGCCAGCACGCAGGACTGCGTCGGGATCTGGTAACGCAACCGGATGTCGTCGAGCAGGCGCAGCAGATCGGCTGTCGCACGCGGAGAGTCGGTGGCGGGGTTGATGCCGATCACCGCATCGCCGCAACCGTGCAACAGCCCGTCGAGGGTTGCCGCGGCCACCCCACGGGGATCGTCGGTGGGGTGGTTGGGCTGCAGTCGGGTGGCCAGTCGCCCGGGCAGGCCCAGGGTGGTGCGGAACGCACTGGACACCGGCACGGCGCGGGCCACCGTGATCAGATCCTGGTTGCGCATGAGTTTGCTGACCGCGGCCACCATCTCCGGGGTCAGTCCGGGTGCGAGCCGGCGCAGCGTGTCGGCCGCGGCCGGCGAAGCCGCCACCTCGAGCAGCCAGTCCCGCAGCCCGCCGACGGTCAGATGCGAAATCGCCCGGTAGCTTTCGCGATCGTGGCGGTCGATGATCAGCCGGGTCACCTCGTCGGTTTCGTACGGCACGACCAGGTCACGCAGGAAGGTGTCCAGCGGCACGTCGGCCAGGGTCCACTGCGCCGCGGCGCGCTCCGCGTCGCTGGCGGCCGCGCAACCGGCCAACTCATCTCCGGACCGCTGAGGGGTGGCCTTGGCCAGTAGGTCGATCAGCCCGTCGAAGTGGTAGGCGGTACCGGCCAGAGTCTGCGTGTACGTGGTCATCACACCTCCTCGCCGCCGCCGGAAATTCGCGCTGCCGCCTTGTGATCGCAGCCGGCGAAGAAGCACTGTCCGCCGGTGCCAGTGTCACATACCCCGCCTCGGCGAACTCGTCGTCTTCAAGCCGCCGACCTGCTCTGACAACTTTTTCTTGTCAATGCCGAAGCCTTTTGGTGTTGGAGTTCCCTACCGCCGTTTGCGAGCCTGGAATGGTATCCGCCTCCAATGGAGCAATATCGCTCCATGCACGCCCAGAGCCCGCATTCGGGACATGTCGGAGCTTGTGAATTCACCGTCTCGGTGGCGAGCGGGGCTCGGGTGCGGCGAATCGGCGCGGACGTGATACCACGTGACTGGGAAACCACGAATGGCACCACGAAAACCTCCGGGTACCTAACCTGGGGGAATCACCCGAGATGGAGGGTTTGCTAGCACCATGTCCGACTTCCCCTACACGGACCGTTTCACCGTCAACCGGGTGCTGCCCGAAAAGGGCCGGCCGCGCGACGAGGTGCTGGCAGAACTGCGTGAGATGGCCGCCGCCGAGGATCCCACCTGGGAGACCGGCAAGGTGTCGGGCACCATGTACTGCGGCGACCACGAGCACTACCGCTTCCTCGATGAAGCGTTCGGGTTGTTCGCTCACGTCAATGTGCTGCAGCGCGACATCTGCCCGTCCGCAACGAAATTCGAGGGCGAGGTGATCGCGATGGCGCTGGATCTGATGCACGCCGACGCGATCACCGACACCGAGCCGGTCGGCATGGTCACCACCGGAGGAACCGGCAGCATCATCCACGCACTGCTGGCCTATCGCGACCACGCCGCGCAGCACCGGGGCATCACCAAACCGAATTTCATCAAGCCCGAGACCGGCCACCCGGCATTCGACAAGGGCTGCCACCTGTTCGGCATCGAACTGCGCAGGGCGCCGATCGATCCGCGGACCACACAGGTCGACGTCGACTGGGTGGCGGACAACATCGACGAGAACACCATCGCGATCATGGGCTCGGCCTGCAACTACGGCTACGGCACCGTGGACCCGATTCCCGAACTCGGGCAGCTGGCCCTGCGGCACGGGGTGGGATTGCACGTCGACGGCTGCCTGGGCGGGTTCGTGCTGCCGTTCGCCCAGGAGCTGGGTTATGACGTCCCGCTCTTCGATTTCCGGGTGCCCGGCGTCACCAGCATCTCCGCGGACAACCACAAGTACGGCTACGCGTTGAAGGGCGCCTCGACCCTGTTGTTCCGCGACAAGGCCTACCGCAACGCGCAGTACTTCTACCTGCCGGAATGGTCCGGCGGCAAATACCATTCGCCGGGAATCGAAGGCTCCCGTTCGGGCGGGCTGATCGCCGCCGCGTGGGCGTCCATGGTGCAGCTGGGCCGAGAGGGCTACCGGGCCTACGCCAAGGCGATCCTCGAGACCGCATTCACCATGCAGGACGCCGTGCGCAGCCACCCGGAGCTGACGATCCTGGGTTCACCGACGTTCTGCTTCAGCTTCCGCTCCGACGAGTTCGACATCTACCACATCGCCGACGCGATGAAGCCCAAGGGCTGGCGCTTCAACGGCCAGCAGTACCCCAACGCCATCCACATGGCCGTCACCCGCCCGCAGACCCAACCCGGCGTGGCGGAGGCGTTCGCCGCCGACCTCGACGATGCGGTCGAGTACGCCAAGAAGAAGACCGCCGCCGGCGAGGCGCCGATCAGCGCCGCGATCTACGGCGGTATCCCGGGCGGAATGACCGACGAGGCGGCCCAGTTCATCGAGAAGTTCATGGAGCAGATGCTCGACACCCAGCAGTCGCTGCCGCCTGTTTCATGACCCGCCCCGATCGCGTCGACGCCGTTGTTCTGGCCGTCGACCTCGGCACCGGCGGGCCCAAGGTCGGGTTCGTGTCGTTGGACGGCACCGTGCTGTGGTCGGACCTGATCGCGGTACCAACCCACTACCGGCCCGGTGGAGAGGCCACTCAGGACGCCGGCCTGTGGTGGGCGATCATCCGCGACACCACCCGGCGCGGATTGGCGGAAAGCGGTGTGCGCGGCGAGCAGGTGGCGGGGGTGTCAATCACCGGGCAGTGGGCCAGCACCGTGCCCGTCGACGCCGACGGACGTCCGGTGGGGCAGTGCGTGATGTGGATGGACACCCGTGGGGCTCCCCACAGCCGCAAGGCGATCGGCGGGCGGCTGCAGGGTTACCGCCCGCGAGCGTTGCTCAGCTGGATCCGTCGCAACGGCGGTATCCCGAGTGCCAGCGGCGATGACCCGGTCGGCCACATGTTGCACCTGCAACACGGCGACCGGGCCGCTTTCGACGCGGCCAGCTGGTTCATGGAGCCCGTCGACTATCTGAGCATGTGTTTCACCGGTCGCGCCGCGGCCTCGCGGGCCTCGATGATGGGCGCCTGGCTCACCGACAACCGCAACCTGGCGGTGCTCGACTACGACGACGTCCTGGTGCGCCAAGCCGGTGTCGCCCGCTCGAAGCTGCCGCCGCTGGTACCGACCGGATCGATCATCTCCACCGTCGCACCACAGGTCGCCGCCGAGCTGGGTATTTCCCCTGCGGCGCAGGTGGTTACCGGCACCCCCGACCTGCACAGCGCGGCGGTGGGTTCGGGCGCGGTGCGACCGGGTGAGCTGCACCTGACCATCAGCACCACGTCGTGGATCGGCTGCCCGGTCGAGTTCAAGAAGACCGACGTGTTCCACCAGCTCGCCACCGTGCCCGGCCTGGACCCGTCGACCTACCTGCTGGTCAACAACCAGGACACCGCAGGTCGCGCACTGCAATGGTTGCGCGACAACGTTTTCCAGGATCTGGACTACGACGCGTTGACCGCCCTGGCCGCCGGCGCGCCCGCCGGTTCCAACGGGGTGATCTTCACGCCCTGGCTCAAGGGCGAACACTCCCCCATCGATGACCGCAATGCGCGCGGCGGTTTCCACAATCTGTCGCTGGACACCACCCGCGCCGATCTGGTGCGCGCAGTGCTCGAGGGGGTCGCCTACAACAGCCGTTGGCTCCTGGAGTGCGTGAATCGGTTCTGCGACAACACCGGAGCGATCCGGATCGTCGGCGGCGGGGCACGCTCGGATCTGTGGTGCCAGATCATCGCCGATGTCACCGGCCGCACCTGCGAACGGGTGGCCGACCCGTTGAACGCCCAATTGCGCGGCGCAGCCCTATTCGCAGGTATCGGCATGGGCGAGTTGGATCGCGACGAGCTGCGGGATCTGATCCCGCTCGACGGCGTCTTCGAGCCCGTCGCCGCCAACCGCGCCGTCTACGACCGGTTGTTCGCCGAGTTCCCCGGGCTCTACAAGGCGCAGAAGGGCATGTTCGCCCGCCTCAGCCGCTAGCCCTGGGCGAGGACCTGCATCAGCTCGGTCGCCGAGTCGTGCGACAGCACCCAGCTGCCCTGGTCGACGAGCTTGAGCGGCACGGTCTTCGGCGCCGGCATCTTGGGGCCGGTGATGGTCACGTTGGACAGGGCCTGGCCCTCACCCGTCGGCACGACGTTGAGAACGTCGAAGTTGTAGGGCAACTCGCCGTCACGGTAGGCCTTGCGCAGCTCGTGATCCAGCCCGTGGCCCTCTTCCGCGCTGATGCCGTTCTCGACCAGGTCGGCCTTCTCCTTGTAGCCGATACCGGCGTCGCTGAGCCTGGTGAGCAGGCCCGACACCTCACCGGTGGTGGGCAGCGGAGCGCCGGCCGGCGCGGGCGGTGCCGGCTCCAGCGGAGCGGGCACGCTCGGCGGCGTGGCGAAGGCCGGCGCCGCAACCACCAACGTTCCCCCGACAGCGGCGCCGATACCGGCTGCGACCGCCATCCCGGCAGTGATCAGTTTCAGAGTCATGCTGGCCAAACCTAGTACGGCTACCATCGAATCCCCTGTGAATCAGCCGGGACTACCCGTGATCGGCAGCCATAGCTTCACGAAGGCTCTTGGGCCGCAGGTCGTTCCAGTGCTGTTCGACATACTCCACACAGGCAGTTCGCGCGGCGCCCTGTTCACCTCCATAGACCACTCGCCACCCTGCTGGAACGTCGGCGAAAGTCGGCCACAGGCTGTACTGCTCCTCGTCGTTGACCAGAACGAAGAAGCTGCCGCTCTCGTCGTCAAAGGGATTGGTGCTCATCGGTTCTCCTCGGTATCGGTGGCGCAGTGCAAAGGTGGGTGCCCAGGACCCGGTCGGACAACAACCCCAGGCAGCTCAGGTTGGGAAAGCCAGGACCCTGGGTGAGTCCGGCCAGGTTGGGCAGGAACAGCTTCGGGGCCACACCCCCGACGGCCAGGTCATGACCGATGGCCTCGGCCAGCCGGTCCCCGGACAGCGGCCCGCCCAGGCCCAGCTCCAGCAGGTCCAGGGTGTCCTGACCGAACAGCGAGACGAACCACAGCGCGTCGGCCCCGGAACCATCGATGACCAGGTCGAAGCCGTGCACCGTCTCGAAGCTCTCGCCGCCGCGGTTGGTGCTCAGCGTCAACCGGATTCGGCCGTCGCGGGCCACGGCGTGCGCCACCCGGCCCCGCAGGTGCCGGATCCGGTCGTCAGCCAGCAGTGCGTCCTGCACGCGCGCCGAGAACACCCCGCGGTCGGTACGGGCCAGCGCATCTCGCCGCTCAGCCAGGGTGAGTGCGGTCCAGTCGGTCGGGTCCGAGAACAAGGTGTTCTCGAAGAATCCCTCTCCCCGGGTGAACAGGGTGACCTGCGGGGAGATCACCGTGATCGTCGAAACCCGATGCCGGAACAGTTCATTGAGCATCGAAGCGGCAGTCTCACCGCCGCCGATCACGGCGACACGTTCGGCGCTGATCCGGTCGGCGGCAGCCAGGTGCCAGAACTGGGCGATGGACAGCACCAGCGGGTTGCCGGGCAGGATCGACTTCTCGGCCTGGCCGGGACCGGTGATCATCACCGCGTCGGCGGTCACCTCGGTCTCCCGGGTGTGCAGCGCCCAGCCGGCACCGTCGACCGTAAGCCGATCCACCTCGCCGGGGATCACGCTCAGCTGGACCGCGTCGGCGACCCAGCGCAGGTACTGACTCCACTTCAGGTGCGTGGGTGCCGGGCGGCCCCGGTCCACCCACTCGGCGAACTGGCCGGTGGCGATCAGGTAGGCCTGCCAGCTGTAGCGGGTCATCCGCTCGTCGATCTCGGCGTTGCGGCCGGAAACCAGCGCCGAACGGTACGGGAAGCCGACATCCTTCTCCGGGCTGGTGCCCAGCCGGTGCGCGCCGTCGGTCCAGCCGCCGGTCGCCCGCCAGTTGGCGCCGACCTCGGTGCGTTCGACGGCGACAACCTCGGGTGCCTCGACCCCCATCTCACGCAGCACCGCGGCCTTGGCCGCCACCGCGACCGCCTTGGCGCCCGCGCCCACCACCGCCAACGTGCTCATCGCAGCTCCTCCACCAGCTCGGCCAGGCTATCGGCGAAAAGCCCTTGCAATTCCGTGATATCGGCATCGCCGAGGATGTCGGGCAGTGTGCGCCACTGGGTCAGCAGCGCCGGACCCTCCCCCAGGTCGGCCACCGCGGCGAAGATGCTCAGCTCGTGGCGCACCGCCTGGCCGGGTTCGGGTACCGACGGCAGTCCGGCGATCAGATCAGGTGCCAGCGCGGTCCCGCCACCGGCCCGGTCGACACGGCCCAGGTAGTTCAGCAGCAACTGCGGACCGGGGTACCCGGCCAGCCGGTCGGCGGTGTCGGCCCGCAGGTAGGCCAGCAGGCCGTAATCGATCCCGGCACCGGGGATCTGCTCGAGTGCGCACGCAACCCCCGCAGGGTCGGCCTGGTCCACCCGCAGCGGGTAGATCGCGGTCAGCAGCCCGGTGATGTCGGAGGTATCGACGCCGGTGACGACATCCTCGGCCCGCCCGTGGGTCTCCAGCGCCAGCAGCGGTGCCGGGCCGACCTGACCGCGGCGGGCATGCCAGGCCGTGACCATGCGTGCGGTCGCGGCGACCAGCAGATCGTGCAACGGCACGGCCGACGCCGACAGTGCGGCGGTCAGTTCGGGGGCGGCGACGGCCATCGACACCGTGAGGTCGCCCGCCCGGTCGCTGTCCGGATCGACCCGCCGCGCCCCCAACTGCGGATCGTCGCCGGTCAGTTGGCCGGCCCAGAAATCCACGGAGTCCAGGGTTTCCGCGCGGGCGGTCAGTGCCCTCGCCCAACGCCGGTAGCCGGTGCGTTCCGGCAGCGGGGGCGCCCCGTCCAGCGCGGCATCCAACTCACCGAGCAGCACCTGCCACGACACCGGGTCCAGCGCCAGCACGTGGCCACCGATCAGCAGCACTCCGCCGCCGGCGGGCGGGCGCAGCCACACCGCTCGCAGCAGGGCGCCGGCCTGCGGATCCAGGCTTTCCAGCAGCTGGGTGCCGTGCTCGGTGACGGTCGCCAGGTCATCGGCGTCCACGGCGATCTCGGTGAGAACGTCAGTGGGTTCGATCGGGTGCAGCGTCAGCGCGGCCGGGTCGAGTCGGGTGTGCAGGATCGGGTGCGCGGCGACGATCGCGGTCAGTGCCGCCCGCAGTCGTTCCGGGTCGGTATCGGCGGGCAGCCGAACCGCCTCGACCTGGCCGAGCCGGCGCGGGTCGCCGTGCTGGTAGAGCCAGCGGCCGGCCGGCAACAGCGGGAACGGCCCATCGTCGGCGTCGGACTGTGCGTCCTCAACGGCTTGCGCGGCCTGCGCGATCTCGACGTCCAGGGCCGCGGCCAGGTCCCGAATAGTACTGCAGGTCAGCACCGTTCGGGGACGCATCGGCAGCCCGCGCCGTCGCGCCGCCCGCACCACCGAGAGTGCGACGATGCTGTCCAGCCCCAGATCCCGCAGATCGGTCTCGACACCGGGAGTGGTTCCCCCGAAGATCTCGGACAGCAGCTCCACCAGCGTCCGTTCGGTCTCGGTGTCCGCCAGCTCCCCGCCGCCGATGGGTCCGGCCAGCGCCAACAACTTCTCGGCGTCCAGCTTCCCGTTGGGGGTCAACGGCATTGACTCCACCACAGTGATCCGGGCCGGCATCAGGTAGGACGGCAACCGGACGCTGACCTCGGTACGTACCCGGGCGGCGTCCACGCCGGCTCCGGCGACGAATCCGGCAAGTTGAGTTCCGGTGGGGCCCTGCACCGGCAGCACCGCGGCGGCGGTCACCCCGGTCGCCGCGGCAAGGGCGGCCTCGACCTCGGCGATCTCGACCCGATACCCGCGCACCTTGACCTGGTCATCGGCGCGGCCCAGATAGATCAGCCGGCCGTCGGTGCGGCGCCGAACCAGGTCGCCGGTGCGGTACATCCGGGCACCGGCGCGAAACGGGTCGGCGACGTAGCGGGATGCGGTCGCACCGGCCCGGCCCTGATAGCCGCGGGTCACCTGCTCACCGGCGAGATACAGCTCACCGGCCACCCCGTCGGGCACCTCTGCAAGTCCGGTGTCCAGCACATGCGCGGTCATGCCCCGCACCGCTTCGCCGATCACCGGCACATCGGTTTCGGCGACGTCGGCGACGACGGCCTCCACCGTGGTCTCGGTGGGCCCGTAACAGTTGTGGATGGCCACCGACGACGCCGCCGACACGTCACGAAGCCGCTGCCAGGTGTGCGGTGCGATGGCCTCCCCACCGAGAGCCAGCACCGTAAGTCGGTGGGCGGCGGCGGAATCGAGTAGGCCGGCGTCGAACAGTTGGGTGAACATCGACGGGGAGGTGTCGATCATGTCCAGGCGGTGCCGACGGATGCCGTCGATGATCGCCTCGGCGTCACGCATCTCCTCGGCGGAGAACAGGTGCACGCTCTGCCCGCCCAGCAGGCCGACCATCGGCTGCCAGCTGGCGTCGAAGCTCAGCGACCAGGCATGTGCCACTCGCAGTTTCCTGCCCAGTCGGGCCACCGCCGGTGCGTACATGCGCTGCTGATGGTCGGCGAAATACGACGCCAGCGCCCGGTGGGTGCCGATGACGCCCTTGGGCTCCCCGGTGGACCCGGAGGTGAAGATGACGTAGGCGGCGGAGTCGGGGGGAACGACCCGCGGTATCGGGCACTGCCCGGTATCGGCGGACCGCAGTTCGGCCAGCAGTTCGGGGGTGATCGTCAGTATCGGATCTGCTTGGCGCAGAATCGATTCGATGCGAGCCTCCGGCAGGCTCATGTCGACCGGGACGTAGGCCGCCCCGGCCTGCAGCACCGCCAGGATCACCATCACCGATTCCAGCGAGCGGGGCAGCGCGATCGCGACCCGGTCTTCGGGGCCGGCGCCGCGGCCGGCCAGGGCCCGGGCCAGCCGGTCCACCTCGGCGGCCAGCTCGGCGTAGGTCAGGGTGCGGTCCTCATCGGTGAGCGCCAGGCTGTCCGGGTGGGCGGCGGCCGCGGCGGCGAACAGTTCGGGCACCGATACCGGGGCAGCAGCGGCCGCCGGTTCGGCGCGGCGCGCCCGCTCGGCCGGCAGCAGCACGTCCAGGTCGGTGATCCGCCGGCGCGCCGGGTCGACCAGTTGACGCAGCACCTGCAGCAGCCGCTGTCCCAGGTCGGTTACCGACAGCTCCCCCAGCGCATCCGGTAGCGCCTCCAGCAGCACGGTGAGCCGGCCGTCGCGAGGCGGGAAACTGACCACGGTGAGCGGGTAATGGGTCAGGCTTTCCACCGTGACCGGGATGAACCGCACCCCGTCCGGCGTGGTCACCCCGGCGGTCGCCGAACCGACCGGGGCGTTCTCGAAAACCAGCAGGGTGTCGAACAATGTGTTGCCGGCGGCGCGCTGCACCGTCGCCAGGCTCACATAGCCCAGGTCACGCATCGTGGCGGTGTCACGTTGCAGCGCTTGACAGGTCGCGATCACCTCGGCACCGGGCGGGGTGGCCGCGATCACCGGAACGGTGTTGATGAAGAGCCCGACCATGGACTCGACACCGACGAGCTGTTGGGGCCGGCCGGACACCACGGCTCCGAAGGCCACCTCGCGGCGATCGGTGAGCCGGCTGAGCAGCACTGCCCAGGCGAACTGCAGCACGGTGTTCAGGGTCAGCCCGTGCCGGCGGGCCCACTCGGTCAGCCGGGCCGTGTCATCGCTGTCCAGCGCCACCTCATGGGTATTCGGGGTGGCGCGGCCCAACTCGGCGTACCCGCCGTCGGCCAGGATGGTCGGAGCGTTCAGCGGGGCCAGATACTCGCGCCAGGCGGCGACAGCTTCGTCGGTGTCCTGGCCCGCCAGCCAGCCGATGTAGTCGCGGTAGGGGCGCGGCGCGGGCAGCGGGTCGGTACCGCCGGCGCGGTAGATCGCCACCATCTCATCGAAGAACACCGCCATCGACCAGCCGTCGAGCAACAGGTGGTGCACGGTGATGATCAGCCGGCACCGGTCGGGGGCCGAGTGGACCAGCACGAAGCGCAGCAGCGGTCCGCGGGCCAGGTCGAAGTTGGTGGTGCGTTCGGTGTGCGCGATCGCGTCGAATTCGTCTGGCGTCGCGTCGATCTCCCGCCACGGAAGGTCGGCCTGCGCGGGCACGATCTGCACCGGGTGCGGCAGGTCGACATCCCAGAATGACGCCCGCAGGTTGGCGTGCCGGGCCAACATGGCCTCGGCGCTGCGCCGCAGCAGTCCGGCGTCGACGGCGCCGACGATGTCGATGACGAACTGCACGGTGTAGACGTCGACCGCGTCCGAAGCACCCAGGTCCTCGGCGACGAGTTTGGCCAGCGAGAACAGTCCCTGTTGCAGCGGGGACAGCGCCAGCACATCCTCGATCGCCGCAGAGGGCGCAGTGCTGCGTTGAGATACGGTCTCGGTCACGGTGAATCGCCCCATGCCGCGGTGAGATCGGCCAGTGCGTCCCCGCTCAGTCCGGAGACACTCATCGGGGCGAACGCGGTGTCCACGGGCTCGGGGCGGCTCTCGGCGGCGTCGACCGCGGCGGCCAGCTCGGCGAACGTGGGATGCTCGAAGATCATCCGCGGGTCCACCTCCAGGCCGGCGGCCCGCGCCCGGGCAGCCAGCTGCACCGACAGGATGCTGTCGCCGCCGAGTTCGAAGAATCCGTCGGTGCGCCCGATCGCGTCCACGCCCAGCAGCTCCGCGCAGATACCGACCAGGGTCTTCTCGGTGGCGGTCACCGGCGGGTCGGCCTCGCCGCGGGTGGCCACCGCCGGCTGCGGCAACGCGGGCCGATTCAGCTTCCCGGAATCGGTGAGCGGCATCGTCTCCAGCACCGTCAGCGACGCCGGCACCATGTAGCCGGGCAGCGTCGCAGCGACCGAAGCCCGCACCGCGGCGATGAACTCCGCCGCGTCGTCGACCTGCTCGGCCGGAACCAGATAGCCGGCCAGCGTGGTGCCGCCCCGCAGTTCCCAGGTGCGGGCGGCGGCCATGGCTACCCCGGGTGCGCCCCGCAGTGCTGCCTCGACCTCGGCCAGTTCCACCCGGAAACCACGCACCTTGACCTGGTGGTCGGTGCGGCCGACAAACTCCAGGACCCCGTCGGCGCTCCAACGGGCCCGGTCCCCGCTGCGGTAGAGCCGGTCGCCAGAGTTGGTCGAGAAGGGGTTGGCCACGAACCTGGTCGCGGTGAGTTCGGGCCGTTTCCAGTAGCCCTGCACGATCTGCGGGCCCGCGTAGTAGACCTCGCCGACCACCCCCGGCGGCACCGGCTGCAGCGCCTCGTCGAGCAGGTAGGCCTGCGAGCCGGGTGTGGGCCGACCCAGTTTCGGCGTGGGTGGGGTCAGCTCACCGCGCACCACCGCGCCGGAAGTTTCGGTGGCACCGAAGTTGTTGAGCAACTGAGTCTTCGAACCGAGCACCGCGGACAGCCGGGCCAGCAGATCCGCGGACACCGGCTCGCCGCTGCACACCAGCCGCTGCAGGCCGCGCACGGCGTCGGGGGCATTGTCGACCAGCACCGAGATCAGGCTGGCAACCGCGGTCACCTGAGCCACCCGTTCGTCGGCGATCAGCCGGGCCAACGCCTCGGGGTCACGGAAGGTGTTGTCGTCGGCCAGGATCATCGTCGCCCCGGCGGCCAGCCCGGCCAGCATCTCCATGCCGCCCTCCAGGAACGTCATCGAGGACTGTGCCAGCCGGATGTCGTCGCCGGCCACCGGGTAATGGGCAAGCTGCCAGTTCAGCCGGGCGCTCATCGAGCGATGCGTGCCCAGTACGCCCTTGGGCACTCCGGTGGAACCGGAGGTGAACACCAGGAACATCGGGTGATCGGGGTGCGGGACCGGAAGTTCCTCCGCTGCGGCGGCTTTCCTCAGCTCGGTCTGCACGTCCGGGTCATCGAGGCACAGCAGCGTCACCCCGTCGGGCGTGGGGAGCAGCGCACGGGTGGCGGTACTGACGACGATCACCTGCGGGGCGACATCCTCGACCATGAACTCCAGGCGCTGACGCGGATAGCTCGGGTCCAGCGGGAAGTAACCGGCACCGGCCTTCATGATCCCGACCAGCGCCACCGCCAGGTCCAGGTCGCGACGCACCGACAGGCCCACCAGCGTGCCGGGCCGCACGCCCCCCTCGATCAGCATCTCGGCGAGCCGGTCCGAGCGGCTGTGCAGTTGCGGGTAGCTCAGTTCGGCCCCGGCGCAACGGATCGCGACTCCGTCGAAGTCGCGGCTGGGGGCCAGCACCTCGGCGATGGTGCACGGGGCGGCGTCGGAAACCTGCGCTCCGCGGCTCCACTCGTGCAGGATCTGGTCGCGTTGGTCGTGGTCGACCAGGCTGATGTCGCGCAGCGTGCGCTCCGGCGCGGCGGCCATCGCCTCCAGCACCCGTCCCAGCCAGTCGGCGAGCCGTTCCACGGTGGCGCGCTGATACAGGTCGGTGCGGTAGATCAGGTGGCCGTCGTAACCCGGGCCGTCCGCGTTGTCGGCGTTGGCGAACAGGTTGACCGACAGGTCGGCATGGGCGATGTCGAAGGTCGGCATCACGGTGCGGAACACCAGATCGCCGCTGTCGCCACTGCTGACGACATGGCTGACGTCGGCCGCGTCGCGCACGTGCACCACCACCTGGAACAGCGGGTTGCGCGACAGCGTCCGGACCGGGTTGAGTGCCTCCACCAGCCGGTCGAACGGCAGGTCGGCGTGGGCGTAGGCGCCCAGCGCGGCCTCGCGCGCCCGCAACACCACGTCACGCAGGGTCGGGTTGCCCGACAACCGGTTTCGCAGCACCACGATGTTGACGAAGAATCCGACCAGGTTGTCCAGTGCGTTGTCCGTGCGTCCGGCGATCGGTACGCCCAGCGGGATGTCGTCACCGCTGCCGGCCAGGTGCATCAGCACCGCGACCGCGGCCTGCACCACCATGAACTCGGTTGATCCGGTCTCCCGGGCCAGCGCGGCCAACCCGGCCCGCACCTGCGGGGTGACGGTGAACGCGACTGCGTCACCGGAGCCGTTGGCGGTGGCCGGGCGCGGGAAGTCCGGCCGGGGTCCGGTGTCGTCGGCCAGGTCGGCCAATTGCTCGATCCAGTAGCGGCGCTGCGACTCGATCAGCCCGGACTCGTCGCGCAGCAGCTCGCCCTGCCAGTGCGCGAAGTCGGCGTACTGCAATGCCGGTGGCGCCCAGGACGGTTCGTCACCGGCCGCCCGCGACCGGTAGGCGATCAGCAGGTCGGTGAAGAGCACCTCGACCGACCAGTGGTCGGCGGCGATATGGTGCACCACCAGTGAGAGCACCCGCTCGTCGCCGGGCAGGTGCAGCAGGGCCGCCCGGATCGGCCATTGGTTCTCGAGGTCGAATCCGCCACCGCGCTGTTCGTCGAGCCGCTCCCGGGTCCACTCGGTGACCGCCTGCGGATCGGCTGCCGGGCAGCGCAGTTCGGTGACCTGGATCGGTGCCGCCGGATTGATGATCTGCTGGGGCAGCCCGTCGGTCTCACTGAACGTGGTGCGCAGACTGTCGTGGCGGGCGACCACGTCTTGGAGTGCGGCGATCAGGGCCGCCGTGTCGCAGGGGCCGGTGAGCCGAGCCGTCAGGGGTATGTTGTCGCCGGTCGCGCCGGGGTCCAGCTTGTAGGCGAACCAGGTGCGCAGCTGCGACGCCGACACCGGCAACTGGCCGGTGCGCGGGACCGCGACCAGCGCCGGGCGTCCCGGCGCAGCCTCGCCGCTGCCGGCCAGGTCGATCGCAGTGGCCAGCCGAGCCACGGTGCTCGATTCGAAGATGTCCCGGATGCCGATCTCCACCCCGCAGCGGGCGCGGACGGCCGCCACCAGTTTGGTGGCCAACAGGGAGTGACCGCCGAGGTCGAAGAACGAGTCGTCGGCGCCGACCTGTTCCCGCCCGAGGAGTTGTGAGAACAGTTCCGCCACAGCGTGTTCGGTTTCGGTCTGCGGCTCCCGATACGGTGCGTTCTCCAGCGGCTGGGGGTCGGGTAGGGCGGCGCGGTCGATCTTGCCGTGCGCGGTGATGGGGATGTCGTCGACCACCACGTAGGCCGCCGGGGCCATGTACTCCGGCAGCGCGGCGGCCACCCGGGCGCGGATCCGCGGGATATCGACCTCCACGTCTGTGCCGGGGGTCACGTAGGCGACCAGGCTGCGGCCGAGTGCGGGCAGGTCGGAGACCACGACCACACACTGTCCGACGCTGGGATCCACCGAGATTGCCGCGGCCACCTCGCCCAGTTCGATCCGGAAGCCGCGGACCTTGACCTGGTCATCGGCGCGGCCGATGAATTCCAGGTCGCCGGCGGCGTTGCGGCGAGCCAGGTCGCCGGTGCGGTACAGCCGCTGGCCGGCAGCCCACGGGTCGGCCACGAAGCGTTCCGCGGTCAGGCCGGGGCGGTCGAAGTAGCCGCGCGCCAGATGTGTTCCGCCGATGTAGATCTCGCCGATCACACCGATCGGCACCGGCGCCAGGGCGTCGTCGAGCAGCCGGATGGTGGTGTTGATGTTGGGGCTGCCGATCGGGACGATCCGGTTGCCCTGAGTGCCTTCCACCTTGAATCGGGTGGAGTTGACCACGGTCTCGGTGGGACCGTAGAAGTTGTGCAGCAGCGCGTCGAAGGTGGCGTGGAACTTGTCGGCCAGCTCACCGGGCAGCGGTTCGCCGCCGATCGGAATGCGCCGCAGGCTGCGCCACTGGTTGACCCCGGGCAACGACAGGAACAGCCCCAGCAGCGACGGCACGAAGTGCATGGCGGTCACGCCTTCGCTCTGCAGCAGATCGGTCAGATAACCGATGTCGCGCAGCCCGTCCGGGCGTGGAATCACCAGCCGGGCGCCGTTGCCCAGGGTGCCGAACAGCTCGCCGATCGACACGTCGAAGCTCGGCGAGGCGACCTGCAGCAGCACGTCGGTCTCGTCGATGCCGTACTCATCACCGAACCAGGTCAGGTACTCCGCGATCGGCGCGTGCGCCACCTCGACGCCCTTGGGCAGGCCGGTCGACCCCGAGGTGTAGATCAGGTACGCCAGGTTCTGCGGGCTCAGCGGCCGCACCCGGTCGGCGTCGGTGGGGTCGGTGTCGGGCAGCCCGGCCAACACATCGGGGTCCGGCAGTTCGCGTAGCACCACGGCGGCCCGGGCATCGCCGAGGATGAATTCGATGCGGTCCGGCGGGTATTCGGGGTCGACGGGCACATAGGCGGCGCCGGCCTTGGCGATGCCCAGCGCGGTGACCACCAGGTCGGCCGAGCGGCCCATCAGCACGGCCACCTTGTCCTCGGTACCGATGCCGGACGCGATCAGGTGGTGCGCGATCCGATTGGCGCGGGCGTTGATCTCGGCGTAGCTGTACCGGCCGTTCTCGTCGACGACGGCGATGGCGGCCGGGGTGAGCGCCGCCCGGTCGGCCACCAACGAGCCAAGGGTGGTCGGGGTTGCGGTGAAGTCCGGCCCGCGTGCAACGGTGTCCAGCCAGGCGCGGTCGGCGTCGCCGAGCATGTCCAGTTCGCCGACGCCTGCCTGCGGCTGCGCCACCACGGCCACGAGCAGCTGCACCAGGTGCTGCAGCAGTTGGGAGACCAATGCCTCGTCGAGCACGTCGTGCAGGTATTCGGCTTCGATCAGCGCACCGGCACTGCCGGCCTCCACCATGATTCCCAGTGGCAGCTGGGCGATCTTGCCGCGATAATCGGCACGGGCGCAGGTGATCCCGTCCGGGCAGAACCCGTCACCGTCGCCGGCCCGGAAGCCGAAGCTGAGCCGGGTGAGGCGTTCTACTCCCCCGTGCCGGCGATCCGGGTTGAGTTCGCGGACCACGCGATCGAGGTTGATGCCCTGATGCGCGAACGCCCCGAGAGCGGTGTCTCGGGTCCGCGCCAGCAGCTCGGTGAAGCTGTCGGTTGCGGCGACGCGGGCACGCAGCACCACCGTGTTGCCGAAGTAGCCGATGGCGTCCTCGGCGCCGGCGGTGCGGTTGAGCACCGGTGAGGCGATGAGGAAGTCGTCGGTGCCGGTGTAGCGCTGGATCAGCGCGGACAGCGCGGCGGCGACCACCATGTAGGGCGTGGCGCCGTTGTTGCGCGCCAGCTCGGCGATGCCGTCCATCAGATCCGAAGGCAGCGCGCGGGCGCACAACCCGGCCCGCAAGGTGTGCGGCACCGCCGAACCGCGGGGACCCGGCAGTTCCAGCGGGTCGGGCGGATCGGCGAGCAGGGTGCGCCAATAGTTCAGGTCGGCACCGTGATCCGTGGCGGTCGGGGCGGCGGGAACGTGCGCGGGCGGGCGGACCGCGAACGCCTCGGGGTCGGCATAGGCGGCGGTCAGGTCAGCGAAGAAGACCGCCCAGGAGGCGTCGTCCCAGGCTATGTGGTGGGCCACCAACAGCAGGACGTGCTCGTCGGACGCGACGCGGATCAGGGTGAGCCGCAACGGGGCATCGGCGTCCAGGCGGAACGGGGTGGCGAACTCGCGCTGAGCCAGCACCTCCAGTCGCAGCGCACGGGCCTGGCCGGCGAGGTCGGAGAGGTCGTGTTCGGCGAAGCCCGGCGTGACGTCGCTGAGAACCGGGTGGGGTTCGCCCGCGTCGTCGATCGCGTAGGTGGTGCGCAGCAACGGGTGTCGGGCGCCCACCGCGGCCAGGGCGTTCCGCAGTCGAGCGGCGTCCAGCGTGCCGGTCAGCCGGTAGGAGACCGAGATGTTGGCGACGGTGCCGTCCGGGTCGAGGGCTTGCACGAACCACATCCGGCGCTGCCCGTCGTTCATGGTGGCATGCGCGGGCTCGGTGGCCTGCTCGGTGGAGGTGGCGGCCAGTCCGCGTTCGGCCAGCCGGCGGCGCAGCAGCTCCAGCCGCTGTTCGCCAGTCTGCTCGACGGTGTCAGTCATGGGTGAAGACAGTCCTTTCCGTCTCCGCTGCCGGCGTGGTGTCGTCAGTCAACACAGCCGTCAGTTGAGCCGCGGTGATCCCGGCGAGCAGCGGTCCGAGCGCCACCCGCCTGCCGGTGGCCCGGCCCAGTCGTTTGCGTAGATCCAGGGCGAGAAGCGAATCCAGGCCGAGGTCGACCAGTGCCCGGTGCATGTCGACGTCGTCGGGGTGGTCCAGGCCCAGCACCGTCGCCAGCTCGGCGGCCACCACCTCGCCGACCGGCCGGTCGGTGCGGTCGCCGGCGGACTTGAGCAGGTCGGCAGCCAGAGACTCCTCGAACGGCCAGGGCACGCCCTGACTGTCGAAGAACACCGCGAGCCGGTCGAAGTCGGCGGCCAGGATCGCCGGGTCGTTCGGCTCGGCAACCAGTCCGGCGGCGATCGCGGCCTCGGGCGGCATCGGTGTGAGTCCGGTCCGGGCGATCCGGTTCTTCTCCTCACCGGTGACCACGGCCACGCTGCGCCACAACCCCCAGCGGATCGAGCTGGCATTGCGGCCATTCGCCCGCAGCCGTGCCACCACGGCGTCAGCCATCCGGTTGGCTGCCGCGTACAGGCCGTGCCCCGATCCGCCCCACAGCGCCAGCACCGACGAGCAGGCCAGCACCCGGGCGTCGGCCACCTGCGGCCAGTGTTGAGCCAGGTTGTCCAGTCCGATCACTTTGGCGCCGAGTGCATCGCGGACGGCGGCGTCGGTGATCTGCTCGGTGGCGACCGCTTCGGCGGAGGCGGTGTGCACCAGCAGACCGGCCGGCGTCGGCCGGTGTTCGGCGATCACCGCCGCGAGCCCCGCGGCATCGGTGACATCGCACCGGATCGCGGTGATGTGGGCCCCGGTCCGCGACCGCAGTGCATCGAGTTGCGCGGCAGTGGTTCCGGTGCCGCCGCTGCGGCTGAGCAGGGTGATGTCGCGTGCCCCGTGTTCGGCACAGAACGCGGCGTAGGCCATTCCGATCGCGCCGGTGCCCCCGGTGATCACCACGGTCTCCGGAACGGTCGGTACGGCCGCGCTGGCCGGGGTTTCCCGCAACCGACGCACCGCGAGCCGTTCGGCACGCACCACGATCTCGGTGTCGGCCAGCGACAGTGCGGTGACCGCGGCCCGGACGTCGGCGGCGGTGGGGTCGGCCGGCAGGTCCAGGTGCGCGAAGGTCTGGTCGGGATAGCCGAATCCGATGCTGCGGTGCAGCGCAGCCAACGCGGCCGCTCCCAGCCCCGGCGGTGGATCGCCGGCGAGTTGCTCAGCGCCGCGGGTCACCAGCCAGACCCGCCGGCAGTTCGTGCCGGGCGTCGCTGCGGACTGGGCTGCCGCGTGCGCGACGAACGCGTTTGCTGCCGTGGCGATCTCGACGGTGGTGGCAGGTGGGGCGATCAGGACGAGCAGCTCGGCGTCCGCCGGTGCGCTGGTACCGCCGGTCCCCAGCTCCGCTGCCAACTGTGCGACCAGCTCCGGCGATTGCCCGGTGTAGTCGACGACAGCGACGCCCGAGGGCCGTTGTCCGGGGTCCTGCACCGGTATCCACTGCTCGGTCATGACCACCGGCAGCCGGTGACGCTGCCCGTCGGGTTCGGTACCGGCCCACAGCCGGGTGGTGTGCATCGGGGTGTGCGGGAAGTGGCGCAGCGGCGCGGTGTCCCCGGGTGCAGCGAAGTCCCGCCAGCGGTAGCCGGGGTCGGCGATCGCCGCGGCGGCGATGTTGGCGGCCAGCGCCTCGTCGGCCGGGTGGTCACGATCGGTGCTGCCCAACACCTGCGCTGCCGCGGCGGTGTCACCGAGCGGGACCAGCAGCGTGGGGTGCGCCGACATCTCGATGAACGTGGTTACACCACGCTCCACCGCGGCGGCGCCGGCCAGGTCGAACCGCACCTGCTGGCGCAGATTGTCGAACCAGTACTGCCGGAACGTCTTACCGGACGGGATCGGACCGCCGTACACCGAGCCGATGAATTCCACGGGAGCGCTGTGGAATTGCGCATCGGGAAGCCGCCCCATCATGCGGTCCCGCAGTGGCTCCAGAACGCTGGTGTGGGCCGGGTAACGCACCGCCAGTTCCCGGGCGAACACCCCGCGTCGGTCGGCCCGCTCCAAAACCTGTTGCACCGCGGCCCATTCGCCGGACACCACCACCGACTCGGGGCCGTTGACCACCGACAGCTCCAGCCAGCCGGGGATGCCGGCGATGAACTCGGCGGCGCCCTCGGCGCCCAATGCGATCATCGCCATCCCGTAGCGCCCCGGGGCATTGTCCGTCAGCAGGTCGGTCAGTTCCGCCCGGGCGATCACCACCGCAGCCGCGGCGTCCAGATCCACCACCCCGGCGGTGTAGGCGGCGGCCAACTCCCCCAGGCTGTGACCGATGGTGAGGTCGGGCAGCACTCCGAAGTGACGCCAGGTGGCGGCCAGCGCCGCGGCGTGGGTGAACTGAGCGGCCTGCACCACCACCGGGTCGGAGTCGTCGGTGCCGCGCAGGTAGGTCAGCGGTGAGGCGTGGCCGGCGCGGCGGAACGCGGCGTCGCAGCGGTCGGCCTCGACGCGGTAGGCGGCGATGTCCAACAAGGCGGCGCCCATGCCGGGCCACTGATTGCCCTGCCCGGGAAACACGAACGCGGTGCGAGCAGGTTCCTGATGCTGCGATCGGGCCACCAACGGGTGGTCGGCGTCGTGGTAGACGGCGTCCAGGCCACTGATGAGTTCGCCCGTGTCGCGGGCACGGATCACGGCGCGGTGCCGCCGGATCGATCGGGTGGCCCGCAGGGTGTGCGCCACGGCCGCCACCCCGGCGGGGCGGTGCTGCAGGTAACGCACCAGCGCTGCGGCCTCGGCCTGCACCAGGTCACGGGCATGCGCCGAGATCACCACGGGAATCCGACCGTCGGGCAAGGCGGTCGGGTGGCTGCTCAGCACGGCGGTGCCTTTTCCGCGCGCTGCGCGTCCTGGACCGCGACGATCATGTGCGCGTTCGTGCCGCTCATCCCGAACGCCGAGACCGAGCCGATCCGGCGGCCGTCGGTGGCCGGCCAGGCAGTGATGGTTTCGGCCAGCGTGATGCCCTGGCCGTCCCAGTCGATGCCGTCATGCCAGCCGTCGCGCACATGCAGGGTGGGCGGGATCTGCTGATGTTCGGCGGCCAGCAGCACCTTGGTCAGGCCGAGTGCACCGGCCGCGGCCTGGGTGTGGCCGATGTTGGACTTGACCGAGCCCAGTCGCGGGCCGGCGCCCGGCTTGGTGTCGGCGCCGTAAACGTCGATCAGCGAACGCAGCTCGACGGGATCGCCGACGCGGGTGCCGGTTCCGTGTCCTTCGAGCATCCCGATCTGGCCGGGGTGCAGATCCGCGTCGGCCAGGGCGTGCCGGAACAGCCGCTGCTGGGCCGCCGCGCTGGGGGTGAGCAGGCCGGTGGTGTGGCCGTCCTGGTTGAGCCGGCTGGCCAGCACTTCGCCGTAGATGTGCCGGTGATCGCGCAGCGCGGCCGACTTGCGTTGCAGCACAAATATCCCGGCGCCTTCGGCCCACACCGTTCCGGTGGCGGCGGCGCTGTAGGGCCGGCAGTGGCCGTCGTCGGACAGGGCGTGCTGCTTGGAGAATTCGACGAAGAATCCGGGTGAGCCCATCACGCATACCCCGCCGGCCAGTGCCATGTCGGCGTCGCCGGTCCGGATGGCCTGCACGGCCAGGTGCAGCGCGGACAGCGCCGACGAGCAGGAGGTGTCGACGGTGATGGCCGGGCCGGCCAACCCGAGCGTGTAGGCGATCCGGCCGGAGATCACCGACAGCGCCGTACCGGGCAGCAGGTGGCCGCTGTGGGCACTGAACTGCGCCATGTCCGGGCCGTATCCGGTGACCGACGCACCGAGGTAGACGCCGACGTCGTGGCCGGTGAGTTCGTCGGGGTTGATCCCGGCGTCCTCCAGGGCGCGCCAGGCGACCCGCAGCGCGACCCGCTGCTGCGGGTCCATGGCGACGGCTTCACGCGGGGCGATCCCGAAGAATCCGGGGTCGAATTCAGCTGCGCCGGAGAGGAATCCGCCGATGTTGTAGATGGGCTTGAAGCCGTCGCGCTGCGATCCGTCGATGAGTTCGCGGACCGCCCAGTCCCGGTCGTCGGGGATGGCGCTGAGTGCTTCGCGCCCGTCGGCCAGCAGCGACCAGTACTGCTCGGCGGTGTCGATCCCCCCGGGCGCTTCGACACCCAGGCCCACGATGACGACCGGATCCTCGCCCCGGTCAGGCATCGGTGATGATCCGTTTCGCCAGGGTTTCGATGTGCTCGTAGTGGTAGAAGTGCCCACCGTCGTACAGCGAGACCGAGCTGGCGCCGGTGGTGTGTTCGGCCCAGCGCGCCAGCATGTCGGGGCGGACGCGGTCATCGGAGCGGCCGCCGAGCACGTTGATGTCGGCGCGGATGGTGACCTCGGGTGCACAGCTGTAGCGGTTGAACGCCCGGTAGTCGGCGCGCACCGGGGTCAGCAGCAGGGTGAGGAATTCCTGGTCGGCGAGCAGCCGCGGGTCGGTGCCGCCCAGCTCGGCCAGTTCGGCGCGCAGCTCAGCGTCGCCGGTGGGCAGCTTGCGCAGCCCGGCCACCACGGCCGGAGCCGGTCCGGCCGAGGCCCACAGTCGCTGGATCTCGATGCCGCGTTCCTCGGCGAGCCGGGCGAACTCGAAGGCGACGATCGAGCCCATGCTGTGCCCGAACAGTCGCAGCGGCCCGAGTTGGTGCCACGGCACCGCATCGAACAGGCTGCGGGCCAGGTCGGGCAGGGTTTCGGCAGCCGGCTCACGGAACCGGTCGGCGCGCTGCGGATACTGCATGACATAGGTGTCGACGCCGGCGGCCAGGGCCAGTGCCAGCGGGCGGTAGTTGACCGCGGCGCCGCCGGCGTGCGGGAACACCAGGGTGGCCGGGCCGGGTCCGGGAAAGCGGCCCATCCAGGTCGGAACCTGCGCGACGGCCGAAGTGTCGTCGCCGCCCATCCGGTTCCCCCCGTGTGTTAGTAAAGGCTGCCCTAATTTCCTGGGTTAGGTTACCCCCATCGGGGGCCGGCCGGAAATCCGGGCGGCTCTTTGCCAGGTCCCTACCCGCCACTGCGCCGAGCGTGTATTCCGCGCGATCTTTTCGCTGATTTTTCGCAGTGATTGCACGTTCGCGGTGACGGCGTGCGCTTGACGGCCATCGCAGCGACGTCGAACACTCCCCTGATGGATGTCCGCGCCACGATCGACACCTATCTGCGTGCCTGGATGCAGCAGGATCCGGACCTGATCGTCACGATCTTCACCGAGGACGCGATCTACCACGAGCGGGTGCTGGGAGAGCCGATTCGGACGCGGGCCGGTATCCGGGACTACTGGCAGACCAAGGTGGTTGAGGGACAGGGCGACATCGACGCCCGGTTGCTCAACCTCTACACCGCCACCGATGGCATCACGGTGATCGCCGAGTGGGAGGCCACCTTCGACGACCGGGTGCAGGGCCGGCGCAAGCGGATTCGCGAGGTCGCCATCCTCGAGTTCGCCGGGGAACGGATCGCGAGCCTGCGGGAGTACTGGGCTTCGGAGGTCGTCGGGTAAGGCGGTATCCGCCGCGCGTCAGAGGTGGCTCGCCACGAAGGACGCGGCCTGAGCCGGCATCGGCGACTGCGCGTAGGACAGGTGCGGCGCGGAGACCATCTCGTCGTGCGAAGGCAGCGCCAGGGCGCCCGGAGTGCAGATCGGATCGCCGTCCGCGCACAGGTCGATGGCCTTGGCGCCGTACCACGGGCTGATCTCGCTGATCGGTCCCCCCAGGTACCTGTCGGTCGGGTTCCCGAATACGGCGACCGCAGCGACGTGTGCGGCCTCGTCCTCCGACAGGGTGGCGGCGTTGAAGCCCGCCACCGATGCTCGCGCGATAGTGATCAGGTCGATGACCATTGCGCCTTGGGAGTATCCGCCGAGCACGAGTTTGGTGTTGGGGCAGTTCGCAACCATCGATTGAACGTGAGCGTTGGCATCGCCGGCGCCTGCCGATGCCGACGGCGGCCAATCGTCGTCGGCGGGATAGTTGACCGCGTACACCCCGAGCGACCGCCCTCCGACCTGGGAGCGCAGTGCGTCGACGAATTTCTGTCCGACGCCGCCGACGCCGGGCGGCTCGGCGGTGCCCCGGGCGAAGGTCACCTCGACGTCGGGACAGGTGTCAGCGGACACGGTGGGGACGATGACCGGGGCGCTGGCCAGTGTCGCTAAGGCGGTCACCACCGGGACACCGAGCAATACGAGCGATCGGCGCGCAGTCATGTCTTCGATGCTGGCACACCGCGGTGGCGGTCCACCACCCTAAACGCGACATCTAGCTGCGTTTTTCAGCCACTTTCCGACGGGGTCAGCGCTGCCCACCCGACGCTACGGTCGGCCTCCTGCGGCCAGCGCGTCGGCGACCTCCGCCGAATCCAGCTGCGCCACTTCCAGGTACACCTCAGCGACCGCGTCCAAGCGGCCCGGATCGGCCTCAGCAGCCACCAGCCGAGAAGCCAGTCCCGCCACGGTGCGGGTCGCGAAGATGTCGGCAACCACTGCGCCGGGCACATCGAGCCAGGTGCGGAGGCGTGCCACCGCGGCGGTGGCCAGCACCGAGTCGCCGCCGAGGGCGAAGAAGTCGTCGTCCGCTCCCACCCGATCCGCGCCGAGCACCTCGGCGATGATCGCGGCCAGCGCACGCTGCAGCGGGGTGGCCGGCTCGCGGTAGCCGTCCTCGGCGGCGAATGCCGCGGCCAGCTCGGCCGTCACCGCCCGGCGGTCGATCTTGCCCGCAACGGTGTAGGGAATGGCCGCAACCACGTGCAGCTGTCGCGGGATCATGTGCTCGGGCAGCGCTTCGGCGAGTCCGGCCCGCAGGCCCACAACGGTCACCGCCGAATCGTCGATCCGGACCGCGGCGGCCAGCACGTCACGCCCGGCCTCCGAGAGCGCCACCACCACCGCCTCGGCCACACCGGGCAGCCGGCGCAGTGCGGCTTCGACCTCACCGAGTTCGATGCGGTACCCGCTGACCTTGACCCGGTGGTCGGCGCGGCCGACGAATTCCAGTGTGCCGTCCGGCCAGTAGCGGGCCAGATCGCCGGTGCGGTACCAGGTTCGGCCGTCGTGCTCGACGAACCGCTCGGCGGTCAGGTCGGGCCGGCCCCGGTAACCCGACGCGATGCCCCGTCCGCCGACCCACAGCTCCCCGGCCACCCAGTCCGGGCGGTCTGCCCCGTCGGCGCCGACCACGCGGCAGGCGATGTTGGGCAGCGGCGTGCCGTAGGGCACCGACGCCCAGTCGGACGGGGGTTCGCCGTCGACCTCGCACAGGGTGGCGTGGATGGCGGTTTCGGTGGCCCCGCCCAGCCCGGCGAACCGCACCCCGGGGGCCAATGCGGCAAAGCGCCGCGCCAGCTCGGGACGCACCCAGTCGCCTCCGGTCAGCACCGCCCGCACCGACGGCAGTTCGGCACCGACCGAGGCCAGCATCTCCAGGGCGCCGGGCATCAGGTTGAGCACGCTGACCCGGTGCCGGGCCACCAGACCAGCCCACACGTCGGGGCTGCGGCGGTCGGCCTCGTCGACCATCACGATCGCGCCTCCGGCGCGCAGTGTGGCGAAGACATCGAGCACCGACATGTCGGCGTCGAGGGTCAGCAGCGCCAGGCTGCGGTCTTCGGGCCCGAATCCGAAACGGGTGCTGAGGGTTTCGACGGTATTCATCGCCGCGTCGTGGGTGACCTCGACGCCCTTGGGTTCACCGGTGGAGCCGGAGGTGAACACCACGTAGGCCAGTGCCGACGGATCGGTGGAGACGGGCTCGGCGACACCGGAATGCGAGCTGGCCTCCCCCAAGCTCACAACGGGAGTCGACAATGTCGGCACCGCGTCCCCGGTCACCAGCGCCAGCACGGCCTCGCCCAAATCCACGATGCGGGCCACCCGCTCGGGTGGCTGGTCGGCGGCGATCGGCAGATACACCGCGCCGGCGGCCAGGATGCCCAGCAGCGCCGGGATCTGCTCGGCGCCCTTGGGTCCCAACAGCGCCACGGTGTCCCCGGGCCGCACGCCGCGATCACGCAACGTCCCGGCCACCGTCAGGGCCTGATCGCGCAGTGCGCCGTAGCTCACGGCGTCGTCGCGGTGCAGCACCGCGACAGCGTCGGGATCGGCAGCAGCGTGCCGGAAGAACCCGTCCTGCAGGGCTTCCCCGCTGGGCTCGGCGGCGCCGGCGTTCACCGCCGCACGCACCTGCGCCTGTTCAGTCGGCAGCGCGGCCGGGGCCGGTCCGTCCCAGCCCTCACCGGCGGCCAGCCCGGTGAGCTCGGCGATGTGGTGGGCGAACATGGCGTCAATGACGCCGGGGGCGAACATCTCCTCGCGCACATCCCAGTTCACCAGCACACCGCCGTCGAACTCGGTGACCTGCGCATCCAGCAGCACCTGCGGACCTTGCGAGATGATCCACACCGGGGTACCGAAGGTCTGGGTGACCTCGGCGGCGAACAGCTCCCCCAGCCCGAGCGCGCTGGTGAACACCACCGGCGCCAGCACCTGGGTGCCGCGGTGCCGGCTCAGGTCCCGCAGCACCGCCAGGCCCGGGTAGTCGGCGTGCGTGGCGGCGGCGCGCATGGCGTCCTGCACGGCGTGGGCACGGGCTGCGCCGGTCAACGCCGCGCTCAGGTCCACATCCAGCAGCAGCGACGAGGTGAAGTCACCGACCAGCCGTTCCACGTCGTCGTGCAGCGGTTCCCGGCCGAACAGCGGCACGTTGATCAGGAAGCGCGGCTGATCCGACCAGCGGGCCAGGGTGTGCGAGAACGAGGCGGCCAGCGTCATGGCCGGGGTGACGCCGTGCGCACGGGCCTGCCCGTACAGCGCGTCGCGGGTGTCGGGGTCCAGCCAGTGCCAGCGCCGGGTGCTGCGGCGCGGGTCCGCCGGTGCGCCGGTCGGCGACGGCAACCGGGGCGGGTCGGGTAACTCGGGGATGCGCTCGGCCCACCATTGGCGGTGGCTCTCGTCGGGCACCCGGTCGGCGGTCGCGGTGCGGTACCGCCGGTAGGTGTAGCCCAGTTCCGCCCATGTCGCGCCCCGGTAGGCGGCGGCCAGGTCGGCCATCAGGGTGCGGTAGCTCATGGCGTCGGCGGCCTGCATGTCCAGGTCGACGTGTAGCCGCGCGGTGCCGTCCGGCAGCAGCGACAGGGTGAGTTCGAAGACCGCATCATCGAGCTGCTGGTGCGATTTGGCCTCACGGGTCTGCGCGAGCCGCTCGGAGACCGCGGCGGCGTCCAGCCCGCGCAGGTCCTGCACCGCGACCGGCAGGCCGGCGTCGGGCCGGATCTGCTGGGTCCCGTCGGGCAGGAACTCCACCCGCAGCATCGGGTGCCGGGCGGCCAACGCGTCGGCGGCGGCGGCCAGCCGGTCCGGGTCCAGTCCGGGGCCGTCAAACTCCACGTACAGGTGTCCGGCCACCCCGCCGAGCGCCACGTCGTCGTCGCGTCCCACCCACATGGCGTGCTGCATCGGGGCCAGCGGGAACGGCGCGCTGTCGTCGTCAGGTGCGGGGTCGGCGGCAGGCGCTTCCGCCGTCGGCGCCGCGGACACCAGTGCGGACCAGGCGGCGACGGTGGGTTCGGCGGCCAGTGCGGCGAAGTCGACGTCCAGGCCGCGGCGTCGCCACTGCCCGGCCAGGCTCATCATCCGGATCGAGTCCAGGCCCTGTCCGACCAGGTCGGTGTCGGTGTCCAGGGTGCCGGCCGGTACGCCGAGCAGTTCAGCGACCTGTGCGCGAATGTCGTCCGGCCCCACCCCGCCACCTTTCGTTAGTGAAGGCTGCCCTAATTTTGTCGAAGCTACTCTATCTACCGTCGGTCGTCGGAAAGCCAGGGAGTCACATGCACGGGTTCGTAGCGTTTCCGGCCGAGCGGGCCGTCGCCTACCGCGCAGCCGGGTACTGGCAGGGCCGCCCGCTGGCCTCGCTGCTCGACGACGCCGCGGCGCGCTGGCCGGACCGGACGGCGGTCATCGATGCGGACACGACGCTGACGTACGCCGAACTCGACGAGGCGGCCGAGAACACGGCCGCGGGCCTGCACCGGCTGGGTGTCGGCGCCGGCGACCGGGTGCTGCTGCAGCTGCCCAACGGTTGTTCCTTCGCGGTGGCGTTGTTCGGGCTGCTGCGGGTGGGTGCGATCCCGGTGCTGTGCCTGCCCGGTCACCGGGCCGCCGAGATCGGGCATCTGGCCGCGGTGAGCGACGCGGTGGGAATCGTGATCCCCGACGCCACTGCGGGTTTCGACTACCCGGCGATGGCCGCCGAACTGGGGCTGCGGCGGATCGTCATCGACGACACGGCCGCCGGCCCGGCCGCACCACGACTGCGCCCCGATCCGGCAACCCCGGCGGTGCTGCTGGTCTCCGGGGGCACCACCGGTCTGCCCAAGCTGATCCCCCGCACCCACAACGACTACGTCTACAACGCCACCGCCAGCGCCGCGCTGTGCGAGCTGACGGCCGACGACGTCTATCTGGTGGCGTTGCCGGCCGCACACAACTTTCCGCTGGCCTGCCCGGGATTGCTGGGCGCCATGTCGGTGGGTGCAGCCACGGTGTTCGGCACGGACCCCAGCCCGGAGGCGGCATTCGCCACCATCGCCCGCCACCGGGTGACGGTCACCGCGCTGGTGCCGGCGCTGGCGACGCTGTGGGCGCAGGCCTGCGATTGGGAGCCGCAGAAGCCGACGACGCTGCGGTTGCTGCAGGTGGGTGGCGCCAAGCTGGCTGAGGGCGATGCCCGCCGGATCCGGGAGGTGCTGACCCCCGGCCTGCAGCAGGTGTTCGGCATGGCCGAGGGGTTGCTCTGCTACACCCGGCCCGGCGACACCGCGGAACTGCTGGACACCACCCAGGGGCGGCCGTTGTGCGCCGACGACGAGGTGCGGGTGGTCGACGAAGACGGCGCCGAGGCGCCCGAGGGTGAGCTGCTGGTGCGCGGGCCGTACACGATCAACGGCTACTACAACGCTCCGGAGGCCAACGAGCGATCCTTCAGCCCGGACGGCTTCTACCGCAGCGGGGACCGGGTTCGCCGACTGGCGGGCGGCTATCTGGAGGTCACCGGGCGGATCAAGGATGTGATCGTCCGGGGCGGGGAGAACATCGCGGCCGAGGAGCTGGAGACGCACCTGCTGCGCCATCCGGCGATCCGATCGGCTGCCGCGGTCGGCGTGGCCGATCAATATCTGGGCGAAAAGGTGTGCGCTGCGGTTGTTTTCAACGGTGCGCCGCTGACGCTGACGGAGCTGAACCGCCATCTCGAGGAGTGCGGGGCCGCCACCCACGTCCGGGTGGATCAGCTTGCGACGCTGCCTGCGCTGCCCACCACCGCGGTCGGCAAGATCGACAAGAAGGCGATCGTGCAGCAGGTGAGCAACGCCGTGCGGCCGACGCCGGCGACCTAACCTCGTTCGACGACGTTGTCGAACCCGGAGGTGCTGATCTCAGGATTACCGGAGCGGTAGGTCACGTGGTTGTTGAGACCGGCTGCCGTGATCCTGGACGTCGAGTCGACGGTGATCATGTTGCCGATGCCCGACACCATCAGACCGGCGCACTGGCCGGTGAGCACCACCGTGTTGCTGACCCCGCTCACGGCGATGTAGTTACCGGCGCAGTCCAGCGTCTTGTTCTCACCGGCCCCGGTGATGGTGATGGTGACCGCGCTGTCGGGCGCCGGGACGGCCGGCGACGGTGCGACGGGCGGCGCCGGGACGGGCGGCGCCGAGACGTCGACCGGCGCGGTGGACGGTTCCGGCACGGCACCGCTGGGTAGGGTCGGCAGCCCCGGGGTCGTGTTCGTCAGACCGCCGGCGATCATGAACACCGCAACGGCGGCGCCGATCACGAGAGCCGCCGCGATCGCGCCGACGGCGACGGTTATCCCCCGGCCTCGCGGCGGCGGGGCGTACCCCTCGGCGCCGGCCGAGGGGACGGTCAGTTCCGCGGCCCTGGCGAAGTCCGACAACGGGCGCTCCAAGTCCCGGATGCGGGCCTCGGGGTCATCGTCGGCGCTCACGCATCCGATGATCGCACAGTTAGCCCGTATTGATCCGCCAACCGGCAGCCTCGTGCTGCTGTCGCCAGAACTCGTCGAAACGGCCACCGGCGGCGCGCAATTCGTCGATGCTGCCGTCCTCGACGATCTGACCGTTGTCGATGAACAGCACGCGGTCGGCTTGGGCGATACTGGCCAGCCGGTGCGCGACGATGACGCGGGTGCGCGGTCGCAGCTCGGCGGTCAGCGCGTCGACCACCGCCGCCTCGTTCTCGGTGTCCAGGGCACTGGTCGCCTCGTCGACCAACAGCACCGGCGCCGGTTTGAGCAGGGCACGGGCGATGCTGACCCGTTGGCGCTCACCTCCGGACAGTGCCCCACCGGCCTCCCCGACCGCTGTGTCGACACCGTCGGGCAACCGACCGGTCAGCTCGTCGACCCGGGCGAGTTCGGTGGCCCGCACGAAGCCTTCCTGATCGGCGTCGGGATCTCCGACCAGAACGTTGGCGCGGATGGTGCCGTCCAGCAGGTAAGGGTGCTGGAACACCATGCTGCTGGCCGCGCGCCGCGCCGGTTGGTCCAGTTCGGCGGCGTCGAAGCCGTCGAACAGGACCCGGCCGCCGGTGGGTTCGTGCAGGCCGGCGATCAGGCCCAGGATGGTGCTCTTGCCCGACCCGGACGGCCCGACGACGGCGGTGGTGGTGCCCGGCTCCAGCGTGAAACTGACCCGGTCGAGCACCGGGGCGCCGGCCGCGCCGTAACCGAAGGTGACGTTGTCGAACTCGATGCTGGGCGCCGCCCCGGCATCGCGCAGGGCGCCGGTTCCCACGGTCAGAGTCGGCGCGTTGAGCACCGCCTGGATCCGCTTCAGGCTGGCCCGGGTCGACTCCAGGGCCGGCGCCAGCTCACTGATGGCGGTGAACGGCTCCAGGAAGCGCGCCATCACCACGATCAGTGCGACGGCCTCGGGCACGCTCAAGGTGCCGGTCACGGTCAGCGCGGCCGTGGCGCCGGCGAGCAGGATCAGTGCGCCCTGGCTGGCCAGACTGAACAGCAACTGGCCGGGAATCTGCATGAGCAGCAATCGCATCGCCGCGCCGTGCTGGGCGCTCAGTGCGGCGCCGACCGTGCTGCGCTCGGGTTCGACACGGCGGGCCGCGCGCAGCGCCTGCTGGGTGCGGGCGAACTCGATGATGCGTTCGGTCAGGGCGGTGTTGGCGTCACCGGCGGCGGCATCGGCGCGGGCGCTGAGCCGGTTGGCCGCCCACAGCGCCCCCAGCAGCAGCGGCACCCCGCCCAGGGCGGCCAGCCCGAGCTGCCAGGACACCCCCAGCAGCGCCAGCCCGATCGCCGGCGGCAACAGGATGGCGCTGATCAGCGGGGTCAGCAGGTTGACCACCAGGCTGACCAGTTCGGGGCCGGTGGCGGCGATCGCCTGCCGCGCGGTGGCGGTGTTGTCGGGGGTGAACCAGTCCAATCGGATTCCAGGCAGCCGGTCGGCGACGTCGTGCTGGGTGTGGTCGAGTACGGCGAATCCGAGATCGAATCCGATTCGCGCGCAAGCGAAGTCGATCAGCCAGCCGGCGACGGTCGCGGCGGTCAGCCAGCCCAGCCAGACCAGCGCGTGGCGCGGGTTGTCGGAGAACAGGGCGGCCACCAGCGGCACCAGCAGCACGGTTGCGGCGGCGCGCACCACCACCGACAGCAGTGTCAGCACGGTGTAGCCGAGCATCCGGCCGCGGCGGTCCTGCGGAATCAGCGCGATCAACGTGCGGATCATCGCCCCGCCTCCGCTCCCGTGGTGACCGCCTGCCGGCCGGTCTCCCACAACTTCAGGTAGCGGCCCCCGGCGGCGAGCAGCTCTTCGTGGCGGCCCTGTTCGACGATGCCGCCGTGGTCGAGCACCACGATCTGGTCGGCGCCGGTGATGGTGTGCAGCCGGTGCGCGATGACGAGCACCGTGCGGTCCTTGGTCAGCCGGTTCAACGCCTGCTGCACCAGGTATTCCGACTCGGGGTCGGCGAACGCGGTGGCCTCGTCGAGGATGAGCACCGGCGTGTCGGCGAGGATGGCTCGGGCGATGGTGAGCCGTTGCCGCTCGCCACCGGAGAGCGCGGCGGCGGCACCGAGCACGGTGTCATAGCCCTGCGGCAGCCGCAGGATTCGTTCGTGAATCTGCGCCTCGCGGGCGGCGGCACGCACCTGCTCGTCGGTGGCGTCCGGAACGGCCAGCGCGATGTTGTCGCGCACCGTCCCGTGCACCAGCTGGGTTTCCTGCAGCACGAACCCGACCCGGCGATACAGCTCGTCGGCGGTCAGGGTCCGGATGTCGTGCCCATCAACCGATATCGAGCCGTCGCCGACATCGTGGAAGCGGGCCAGCAGTGCCGCCAGCGTCGACTTGCCGGAACCGGAGGGGCCGACCAGTGCGGTCACCGTGCCGGGCCGCAGGGTCAGTGACACGTCGGAGATCACCGGCACCCCGGGCCGGTAGGCGAAGCCGACCGCCTCGAAGCGCACCGTGCCGGCTGGCTCGGGGGTCTTCACTTTCGCGGCACGCTGCTGCTCGATCCCGAGTTCGGGCTCGTCCAGGGCGATCTGCAGTCGCCGGGCCGCCAGCATGCCGCCCCGGATGCCACCGATTCCCAGTCCGATGCCGAGCAGGCGGGCACCGAAGGTGGTGCCCAGCAACAGGAACGGCAACAGGTTCACCGGGTCCATCCGGCCCGCGACGATCAACGGGGCGCCGGTCAGCATGATCAGCCACAGGAACGTCGACGGCCGGGTGACCAGGTCCATCAGCGTCTTCTTGCCGACGAACGGCCGCTGCCAGTCCACCAGAAAACGGATGTAGTCGTCCAACTGGCGACGGAAGGTCGACGCGGCGGCCCCGCCGAACACCCGGATCACCGGCTGCCCCTCCAGGTAGGTGCCCGCCTCACCGTTCATCCGCTCGGCCCAGCGCTGCGCCTGGCTGATCTTGGGACCCGACTGGGTCATCATCATCGACATCAGCACCATGTAGACCAGCACCGGCACGAACAGCACCAGGGCCACCCGCCAATCTACCGCGAACAGGTAGATCAGCACCGCCACCGGGGCGATGACCGCGGCGACGGCGTCCGGGATGGCGTGGGTGACCAGATAGTGCAGCGACAGGGTGTCGTCGGCGACGAGTTGCTTGATCGACCCGGAGCCCCGGGCGGTGAACCAGCCCAGCGGCAGCCGAGACAGCTTGGTGAGCAGCCGGGTCCGCAGCGCGCTGGCGAAGCGGGCGTCGACCACGTGCAGCCACAGGGTCAGTCCCGCGCCCAGCAGGGTGCCCAGGCCGAGCAGGGAGACCGCCGCGATGCCGACCGTCCACAGCCGCGACTCGTCGGCGCCGGAGACCAGCAGCCGGGCCAGCTCCACCAGCAGCACGAACGGCGCCAGCTGCAGCAGTGTGATCAGGCCCTGCAGGACGCCGGAGACGATCAGCGGCGCCTTGAGCGGGCCGAGCAGCCGGCCGGCGGCCTGCGCCCGCCACTCCCCCTTGGCGTTGACTCTGCGCTCACCGGGCGCCTCACTCGCACTTTCCTCTGGTGGACGCAGAGTCGACGGCGAAGAGGGTTCCTCGGGGCCACGCTCAATGCCCATGGCACGCCCGGCGTTCCAGTAAGCCTGCGCGTGTATCTCGGATTTGGGGAACCCGAATTCGTCGCGCAGCCGCACCCGCAGCGCCTTGAGCGTCGCGGCCTCCGGGGTGGCCCAGGCGTACCAGTCCGACCAGTCCCGCGCTTCGATCGCGGCGGCCAGCGAGTTCGTGTCGCGGCGGGGCACCCAGTGCACCCGCAGCCGGGGGTGCTCACGCAACGGGATCAACGGGTCGTTGTCGTCGTGCTGTTCGAGATACAGCTCGATCGGCACGTCGGGTGCGACGGTGCCGATGATTCCGTTGATCCCCGGAATCGATGCCGAGTCGCCCAACAACAGGTAGCCGGCGGGCTGCGCGTCGTGATCGGGCGCTTCGAATCGTGAGGAGCCCATCAGCGACATGGCCGCAATGGTCGCGCCGGGTTCGACGGTGCGGGCCCAGCGGGTGGCCGGCCCGGCCGGTTCGTGCAGCATCATGTCGACCGCGAAGCGTCCGGTCGCGGCGTCCCCTTCGGCGATGGTGTAGGCGCGTTGGTACTCGGTTTTGGAGCCGTCCGGGTCGGGGAACCAGAAGCGCAGCCAGGCACTGGGTTCCACGGTCGCATCGGTGAACAGGGTCGGCGAATGCATCCAGATGCGGACGCAGTGCGGGGCGATCCAGCTGGTCTCGAGCACCGTCACGGTGTGGTCGCGGGCGCCGAAGCCCCGCAGAATCGCACCCTGCAAGCCGCGCGCCATCAAGGTCCTTTCACCAACGGTTGCCCATCCCGCGGGGCGGGACCCGGCGCCCGTGCCGGCAAGCCGAACCTAGGTTACCCTACCCTCACTTACGTGGATAGACGCTCGGGTAGGCTCACTGCTCGTTATGAGTGACGCCGCAACCATCCTGCACCGCGAGCTGACGGATATTTCCGACGAGGTCCGCCGCGTCCCGGCACCCCCCATCCCGGTGCTGGCCGAGCCCTATGCGATCCGGGTGGCCGACCCGGACGCCGACGCGGAGATGGTCTCCGAGTGGATGAACCGGCCGCACCTTGCCCAGACGTGGGAGTCCGCCTGGCCGCCGGAGCGCTGGCATGCCTATCTGAGCGCCCAGGTCGCCGGCAGCTACACCCGGCCGCTCATCGTCAGCCGGCGCGGACAAGACAGCGGTTACATCGAGTTATACCGGGCCGCAAAGGATTCCATCGCCAAGTACTACGACGCCGACCCGTACGATCTGGGCATGCACGGGGCCGTCGCGGACATCGCGGCGGTCAATCGGGGGTTCGCGGCGATCCTGCTACCACGCGTCATGGCCAGCGCGTTCGACCTCGAACCGCGGTGCCGGCGGATGATGTTCGAACCCGAGTACCGCAACACGGCGATGCGCCGGCTGGCCGAGTATGTGGGCGGCGCCTTCCTGGGCGAACACGACATGGGTTATCGCAAGATGGCGCTCTACGGGGTGCTGCGTTACCCCGACGACGACCCGCTGTCGAACAACTCGTCGTAGCCGTCGTAGTCGGGGCGCATCCCGGCCGCCACCAACTCCCAGAGCACCTCGTCGGTGCCGCCGCCCACCCGGGCCAGCTTCATGTCTCGCCACCAGCGCCCGATCGGTGTCTCATCCACCAGGTAGCCGGAGCCGCCGAAGATGTGCATGCATTCCGACATCACCTCTTCGCCCAGCCGGGCCGCGGTGACCTTGATCGCCGCGGCTGCCCGCAGGTCCAGGCGTCCTTCGGCGGCAATACCGTTGAGCGCGTGGCGAAGTAGATCAACTCGAGCCTGCAGGTCGGCGACCCGCATTCGCAACGCCTGATGCTCGAACAGGGTGGCCCCGAACTGCCGGCGGCGCATCATCCGGGCGTGGGTCAGCCCCAGCACCAACTGGCACGACGACGCGACCTGCCCGGCGATCGACATGCGTTCGTGCGCCAACCCCCAGGAGATCGCGGCCAGGCCGGTGCCCGGGCGGGCGATCAGGGCGTCGGCCGGCACCCAGGTGTCGATCTCGACCGCGGCGGTGTCCAGCGGTCCGGCGCCCACCTTGCGGTAGGGCTCACACACCTGCACCTGCGCGGTCGGCACCGCGATCACCAGGACATTGCCGTGCCGGCTGCTCGCGTCGTGGTCGACGCCGCGGGCGACAACGATGATGTGGTCGGCGATCGGCGACAGCGAGACGAACTTCTTCCGGCCGCGGATCTCGAATCCGTCTCGCGCGGAACGGACTTCGGTCTCGACAATCTGCAGATCCGAACCGCCGGACTCCTCGGAGGCGGCGATGCACAGCACAGCCTCGCCGGTGATCGCCTGCTCGCAGATGCCCTGCAGATACTCCGAACGCCCGAAGCGGCGCAAGATCGCGATCGCCGAATCGTGCAGGCTCACCCCGACCCCGATTCCGGCCGAGCGCAGCCGTCCCAGCTTCGACGCCAGCGCCACCAGCTTGGCGACGTCGGGATGCTGGCCGTTATCCCACTTGCCCGCGAACACCCCGGTGCGGCCCAGGTGTTCGATCAGTGCGCGCGGAAAGCGTTCGGTTGCTTCGGCTTCGGCGGTCCAGTCGGCGACACGCTGGTCGAAGACCTCGTCGAGCAGTGCCCGGTAGACGTCGAGGCCCCCCGCGTCCGAAGTCAACTCATCGCCTCCATGTTCTGTTTGACCTCGATGCGCCGCAGCTTGCCCGAAGACGTCCGCGGCAGCGAGCCGGGCGCCAGGAACACCACCTTGGCGGGCACCACCCCGCACTCCGACGCCACCCGGGAGATCAGGTCACTGCGGGCCCCGGCCTCGTCGGGCCCGCGGAACTCGGCAACGACGACCAGCGCGGGGCGCACATCGTCGGTGCCGACCGCGACCACCGCACCCTCCCGGACGCCCCGGGTCTCCGCGGCCACTCGTTCGATCTCGGTGGGAAATACGTTGCGACCGGCCACCGTGATGATCTCCTTGGCCCGGCCGCAGACCACCAGGCCGTCATCGGTGAGATAGCCGAGGTCGCCGGTGGCGAACCAGGTGTCGGGGTCATGCGCGGGTTCGCCGATGTAACCCGACATCATCGAGGTGCCCCGGATCTCGATCTCGCCGACGTCGCGGCCGGGCGCCTCGGCGTCGTGTCCGGCCGTCGGCGCGACCCGCACCTGCATGCCGGGGATCGGCACACCCAGGATCGCGTGCCGACGAGTCGGTGAATCGGTTGCGGCGCCGATGATTTCGTCATACAAGAGGCCGGTGCCCGGGCGCGGCGCGGTCACCGCGCAGGTGGCCTCGGCCAGCCCGTAGGACGGCGTGACCGCACCCGGGGCGAATCCGAACTTGGCCAGCTCGGTGACGAAGCGCTCCAGTGCCGCACAGTCGACGGGCTCTCCCCCGTTGATCGCCACCCGAACCCGGCTCAGGTCGACGTCGGGGATGCGGCGCGCGTACTTGCCGAGCACGCTGTAGGCGAAGTTCGGGGCCGCGGTCAGGGTGGCGCCGCTCTCATGCAGCCAGGTCAGCCAGCGGAACGGGGATGCGGCGAATGCCGCGGTGGGCGCCAGCCACAACGGCACACCGGACAGCGCGCCGCTGAGAAAGAAGGTGAGTCCCATGTCGTGGTACAGCGGCAGCCAGGTGCAGCCGGCGTCTTCGGAGGCGTCCAGTTCCACGTGCGCCAGTAGCCCGCTGATGTTGGCCAGCACCGCGGCCGGAGACAGCTGCGCGGTGCGGGGCGTTCCGGTCGATCCGGCCGTGCCCTGCAGCACCGCCGGCGCATCCGGCGCGGCGGCTACCGGCGTGAAGGCGGCCGATCGCTCGGTGGCGACGGTGGCGACGTCGTGCACCGCGACACCGGAATCGGTCTCACTGAGCAACTGCAGCGAGGCGGTGTGGCTGAAGACCGTGTCGACTCCGATGCCGGCGAACCGGTTCAGCGTCGCCCGCGCCCACTGCTGCGGGTCGGCGCCGCGCACCGGACCGGGCAGGATCGAGACCGGACGCCCGGCCAGCCAGGCCCCCGCAATGGCCGCCACCAGCTCGACGGTCGGATCCCCGACCAGGCCGACCGCACCGGTTTGGTCCGTGTCGAGCACCCTGGCCGCCACGCTCTGCGCCCGGGAGTGCACCTGCGCCCACGGGTTCCGCTGCCAAGTCCCACTGACCTGATCGAAGATCACCAGATCCTGGTCCGACGCGGTCATCGCCCGGGTCAGGGCGCCAGCGAGCACGCTCACGCGTCGGCGGGGGCTTTCGCCCGGATGGCGGACTCAAGGTCGCCGACGGTGTCGCAGGTCAGCAGATCTTCCTCGGACAGCGCCACGCCGAGACGATCCTCGATGGCAACCATGCCGATCGCGAACGCCACCGAGTCCAGGCCGACGTCATCGACCAACCTCGACTCCGGGGTGACCCGGCTGAGGTCGACATTCAGGTCGTCTCGCAGGATCTCGCGTAGCGCACTACCGACAGCATCAGATGGCGACGAACTCACCCGAGGGACGCTACACGACATCGCGAAGTAAGGTTAGCCTTACCCTACTTTGTGATGCGCGACACACGGTTAGGTAAGGCTTGCCTAGCGTGGAGGGGTCTGGTTAAGGTTGGCCCGCGTTCTACATTAAAACAACCTCATGACAGGTGAGGTCACCATAAGGAGAAGCAATGCAGCTCGCCCTTGCCGCGGGATCGACCCCCGATCGCGGCACCGTATCTGACTTCCTGCCGACCAGCCGCACCAATCTGGTGCTGGCCGCCGGAGTCGCCCTGGCCGCCGCGGGCGTGCTAGCCATCAACCCGGTCGCACCGATCATCTCCTTGGACGCACACCAGTCCGACGTGCAGCTCGCCAACACGACCGCGGAGAACTGGGCCAACCTGATGGACGTGATCTCGGGTCCGAACCCGGTCGGAACGGCCGCCAGCGAACTCTTCGGCCACTACGGCGACGTCGCCAAGACCAGCCTCGAAGCATCCATGGAGGGTGTCCAGGGGATCTGGTCGGGGCACGGCGCCGCCCTGGGCCTGGAAGCCCTCCTGCCACTGGTCAGCCAGTACATGCAGGACGGCAACACCACCGAGGCGTTCAACCTCGTCAACAAAGAGATGCTGTTCGACATGCAGAACGTCTTCCAGCCGCTGTTCAACCACATTCCGCGGGGTGAGACCGACGAGGTCGCCGGCATCTTCGGCCTGAGCAGCACCATGCTGCGCGACTGGGCCAACGTCCAGGATGTCTTCGGCGACTACAACACGTGGAAGGGCATGGCCGAGGCCATGATGAGCCCGTCGATCAGCGCCATGTACGCACTGAGCGACCAGTTCACCAACACCGGTGACCACACGCCGCAGGACGTGCTGGACGCCTTCCTCAACGGGTACATCCCCTGGGACCCGCAGGCCGGCTCGGACACCGTCCACGCTCCGCTGGTCGGCTTCCTCACCGAGGAAGGCCCCATCGACTACATGTTCCGGATCCTGCCCGAGATGATCGCCAACGCGATGACCATGAACCTGCCGGTCGACGACGTCGTGGTCCCGGTCGACCCGGACCTGGGTGACGCCCTCGCCGGCGCCAACCTGTTCGACTTCGACTGGGTGAACGGACTCTTCGCCTAGCGGTAACCCTGCGCGCACTCGCGCGGGACGTAGAGCCGGGTTCGGGCCCAACGGCCCGGACCCGGCTCTAAACATTGCCATTGACTAATGGCACCATTGATTGTTAGCTCAGTCACATGGTCTTCGGGCGATCGCCGAAACGCAGTCACGACGCCTTCGCGGTGGTGACCGGAGCCGGAAGCGGCATCGGCGCCGCCTTCGCCCTCGAACTCTCCCGCCGCGGCAGTGCCGTGGTCTGCAGCGACATCGACGACGACGCCGCCTGGCGCACCGTCGACGCCATCACCGCCGCGGGCGGGCGCGCCACTGCCGTGCACTGCGACGTCTCACAGCTCGACGACGTCACCGCGCTGGCCGACGCCGCGCAGGCCTGGTTCGGTCACCTTCCCACCCTGGTGATCAACAACGCCGGCGTCGGCGCCGGCGGGCAGCCGATCGGTGAGATGGCGCTGGACGACTGGAACTGGACGCTGGGCATCAACCTGTGGGGCCCGATCCACGGCTGCCACGTCTTCACCCCGCTCCTGCGCGAAGCGGGCCCCGAGCAACCCCGCGGCATCATCAACGTCGCCTCCGCCGCATCGTTCGGCGCCGCCCCGGATATGGCGGCCTACAACGTCAGCAAGGCCGGCGTGCTGTCGCTGTCGGAGACCTTGGCGGCCGAGTTGTCCGGCACCGGCATCGGTGTCACCGTGCTGTGCCCGACGTTCGTCAAGACCAACATCGTCGAATCCGGCCGGATCACCGCACAGTCCAGCGAGGCCGCGAACCTGCTGATGCGCTGGACCGGGCTCTCCGCCCAACGCGTTGCCCGCGACTGCCTGGACACCCACGACCGCGGCGGGCTGTACTGCATGCCGCAGCTGGACGCCAAGATCGGTTGGAACATCAAACGTTTCGCGCCGGAGACATTCACCCGAACCATCGGGCTGGCATTCCGTGCCAGTGCGGCATTGCCAGGTAGGTCCGACTAAAGGAGATCACGATGGCTCTCGACATGGACGTCATGCTCACCAAGATCAAGGATCGGCAATGGGCACTGGCCGACATCGACTGGAACGCAACGGGAGCCGAGCTGATCCGCCCAGAGATGGTGCCCAAACTCAAAAAATTCATGGCTGACCTGTGCTGGATCGAGAACATCGGCGCCCGCGGCTTCGCCGCCCTGGCGCGCAAGGCGCCCACCCCGGCGCTGGCCGAGATCTACCGGTACTTCCACGCCGAGGAACAACGGCACGCCAACGCCGAGCTGGCCCTGATGAAGCGCTGGGGGATGCTCGAGGACGGCGAGATACCCGAACCCAACGTCAATATCCGCTTGGCTATGCAGTGGCTAGACGACTACGCCGACGACTTGCCGCTGTCGGTGCTGGGCACGGTGATCCCGATGCTGGAAGTCGCACTCGACGGGGCGCTGCTGAAGTTCCTGCTCGACGAGGTCGACGACCCGGTCTGCCACCAGGTGTTCGAGAAGATCAACAACGACGAATCCCGGCACATCGTCGTCGGTTTCGAAGTCCTGGAGCTGATCGGACACGCCGACGCCCGCAAGCTGGCCATCGAGTTCGTCGGCACCGTGGTCTCCCCGTCACTGATCGTCGGCGCGCTGATCTCGATCCCGCTGCTCAACCGGATCCGCAACGAGGTGATCGGCATGGGGCTGGATCCCCAGCGGCTCTACTCGGCCCTGATGCGTTTCACGCAGTTCGGCGAGCGCGGCGAACGCACCCGGCGGGTACCGGCCTACCAGGTGGTCAAGCGCTACTCGGGCTGGATGGCCAACCCGGACAGCCCGTATCACCTGGTGGCCAACCCCGCGGTGTGGCTCTCCGGCTTCTATCCCAAGCGGCTGCTCAAACCCATCCCGAGCTGGTTCAAAGAGCTCACCCACGAACCGGCGGCCTGACATGGCGCGCGCACACGTCTATCAGACGCTGATCGTCGGCGCCGGCTTCACCGGGATCGGCGCGGCGATCAAACTGGCTGAGGCCGGCATCGCCGGCGGTGACGAAAACGGCGACGACGAGATCGTCATCCTGGAGCGCAGCGACCGGGTCGGCGGCACCTGGCGCGACACCAGCTATCCCGGTGCGGCATGCGACATTCCGTCGCTGCTCTACTCCTTCTCCTTCGTCGCCAACCCGGGCTGGACGCGGGCATATCCGTCGGCCGGCGAGATCTGTGCGCACATCGAGGACATGGTCGACCGATTCGACCTGCGCCGCCACATCCGGTTCGGCACCGAAGTCACCGGGCTGGCATTCGACGAAGACGCCGGGGTATGGCAAGTCACCGCGGTGGCGGCCGGACGCAAGCGAGCCTCCCAGTTTCGGGCCCGCACCGTGGTGCTGGCATCCGGGCCGCTGCCGGATTCCAGCTTCCCGGCGATCCGCGGCCTGGAGACCTACACCGGCCACAAGATCCACAGCGCCCGCTGGGATCACGACTACGACTTCGCCGGCAAGAGGGTCGCGGTCGTGGGCACCGGCGCCAGCGCGGTGCAGATCATCCCGGAACTGGTCGAGCAAGCCGGATTCGTCAAGGTCTTTCAGCGCACCCCGGGCTGGGTGATCCCCCGCCTGGACGTGGCTATGCCTCCGGTCGTCCAGGAGTTGTTCGCCAAAGTCCCTGCCGCCCAACAGCTTGCCCGCCAGGCGCTGTTCTGGGGTCACGAGGCCAGCGCCACCGCGCTGGTGTGGAACACCCCGCTCAGCGCCCTGGTGGCGCAACTGGGCAAGGCCCACCTGCGAGCGACCGTCAAGGATCCGTGGCTGCGCCGCCAACTCACCCCGGACTTCACCCCCGGCTGCAAGCGCATGCTGATCTCCAGCGACTACTACCCCGCACTGCAGCGGGCCAACTGCAAGCTGATCGACTGGCCGATCGCCACGATCAGCCCGGCCGGCATCCGCACCAGCGACGGCGTGGAACACCTCCTCGACGCCATCGTGTTCGCGACCGGCTACGACGTGCACCTGACCGGCCCACCGTTTCCGGTCACCGGGCGGGGCGGCAGGTCACTGGCCGCCGATTGGAGCAGCGGTGGTCAGGCTTTCAAAAGCATTCAGGCACACGGCTATCCGAACCTGTTCTTCATGACGGGCCCCAACTCCGGGCCGGGCCACAACTCACTGCTGGTGTACGTAGAAGGCCAACTCGACTACGTGGTGCGGGCCGTCGGCGCGATCCGCGAGGGGAACCTGCGGTACCTGGATGTGCGGGACGACGTACAACGGCGGCACAACGCGCAGATCCAGCGGCGGCTGGGCAAGACGACGTGGATGTCGGGCTGCCGCAGTTGGTATCTGACCGAGGACGGTTTCAACGCGTCCATGTACCCGGGCTTCGCGACCCAGTATCTTCGGCAGATGCGCAGTTTCCGCCTCGCCGACTACCACGCGGTGGCATGACCACGCCGGATCGTTCTCCCAGGCCGGACTCCATCGCCGGGGTACTGGCGAACCTGCGGCGGGTCCCTCGCCGGGTGCGACGCGAGTCCCGCGAGGTCATCGAGGCCGCGGTGACCCAGCTGTTCGAGATCGTGGTGCGCCAACCCGGCGGCAACACGGCATCCCGGGAGTATCGGATCGACGACCTGGCCCGGCTGGCCGGCACCACCACCCGCAACGTCCGGGTGTATCGGGACCGGGACCTGTTGCCGCCGCCACGGCGGGTCGGGCGGATCGCGCTGTTCAACGACACCCACCTGACCCGGCTGCGCCTGATCACCTCGATGCTCGACCGCGGCTACACGATCGCGCACGTCAAAGAGATGATCGGAGCCTGGGAGCAGGGCAAGGACCTGGGCGACATCCTGGGCCTGGAGAGCGCGATCGCCGGCAGCTGGACCACCGAGCGGCCCGAAACCGTGTCACGTCCCGAGGCCGAGCGGCGGATCGGCGACCCGCAGGGGTTTCGGCGACTGGTGGCGCTCGGGGTGATCCGCGTCGACGGGGCTGACGGTTCCCTGGCCACCATCACCCGGCCCAAGCTGATCGAGGCGTTCAACGAGGTCCGCGGTTATGGCATCGCCGTCGACAAGCTCATCGACCTCTACGAGCAGACACTGCCGCACATCAACGCGATCAGTCAGATGTTGGTGCGGGCCGGCGCCGAACACGTCCTGACCAGAATCCAGCCCGGTGCGCCGTTGCCGGCCGACACCGAGATCGCCGAGCTGATCGGCATGCTGGTGCGCTTCCGCACCCAGGCCGTCGCATCGGTCACCGCCACCCTGGCGTCGTCGATCGAGAACACCATCGAGTCGATGGTCAGCGGGCTGCTCGCCGACTCGCTGCTGCACTGATCCCGCTGAACCGCCGGGGTTCACGCGGTCAGGCCAGGGCGAGGAACAGCTTCTCGAGCTCATCCTCGGACAGCGGAACGTTGCCGCTACCCGACTCGCCCGCAAGGCATTCCCGAAGCCCGCTGGCGACGATCTTGAAACCCGCGCGATCCAGCGCCCGCGAGACCGCGGCCAGTTGGGTGACCACGTCCTTGCAGTCGCGGCCGCTCTCGATCATCGCGATGACCCCGGCCAGCTGGCCGTGGGCTCGGCGCAACCGGTTCAACACAGACTTGACGCTGTCTTCGTCGCCAACCACATCTGCTCCTCTCCACGGATCCCCCATCATACCCTGTGGGGTATCGCAGCGCCGGGAGGCGACGAGGCGGACGGGCTCAGCGGCGGGCGATCAGGTACGGCGCCAGGGTGGCGAGCTTCTCGCAGGTCTCCTCGAACTCCCGCTCGGGACGCGACACACCGATGACCCCCGCGCCGGCCCGCAACCAGGTCCGCCCTTGTCCCTGGTAGGCCGCCCGCAACGTCAACGCGGCATCCAACCCGCCGTCGGCCGAGAAAACCACGACCGCACCCGAATACAGCCCCCGCGGGCACTCATCGAGCCGCAGGATGGCGTCAATACCGGGCGGTTTGGGAATGCCCGACGCCGTGACCGCGGGGAACAGCGCCTCCAGGGCGTCCATCCGATCCCGCGACCGGTCCAACCGCCCGCAGACCGTCGAGCCCAGGTGCTGAACGCTCCCCCGCTCGCGCACCGTCATGAAGTCGGCGACCGCGGCAGTGCCCGGTTCGGCGACCTGCGCGATCTCATCCATCGAGGTGCGCACCGAGATCGCGTGTTCCACGATCTCCTTGTCATCGGATTCCAGTTCGGCGCGGACCGGACCATCGATTGCGGGGTCACCGGTGCGTGCCCGCGTCCCGGCCAGCGGTTCGGTGACCACCACGCCGTCACCGCGCACCTGGGTGACCAGTTCCGGGCTATATCCGAGCGCCCGAATCCCGCCGAGCCGCAACAGGAATGACCGGACCGGGGTGTTGTGACGCCGAGCCAGCCGATACGTCGAAGGGAAGTCGAGCTCGAACGGCACGTCGACACAGCGGGACAGGATCACCTTGCGGTAGCGGCCGGCCGCGATCTCGCCCACCGCGGTCGACACCCGGTCGCGGTAGCCGCTGGCATCGGCGTCCACCACGATCGCGGTCGGGGCGGCAAGCCCCGGAACGCCTTCGGTCAGCAGCCGGTCCAGCACGGCGGCCTCACGCTCGCCGGCACCGAATATCTCCACGGTCTCGGCGGTGACCACGATGCGGATCTGCGGCCAGAACACCCGCGCCAACGCGGTTCCCGGGGCCAGCCGGTCGGCCAGTCCGAAGTGGTAGGCGCCGAACTCGAAGGCGACCCAGCCGAACGCCTGATCCGTCTCGAGCAGCAGCCGATCCACCGCCTCACCGAGCACCGCCGCGGGCCGACCCTGCCAGGGCTCGCGAGCGACCACCCCGTCTCGGACGGTGCGCAACTCGTCGCTGTCCAGCTCGACGGCGGCACGCAGGCCCACGGCCAGCGTCCAGGTGCCTTCGCGCTCGTAGAGCAGGTACTCCTCGCCGTTGCGTTCCGGCAGCGCAGCGGCCAGCTCGGCCGCGAGATCAGCCGGGTCGACGCCCGGGGGCAACGGGACCGACAACGCGGTTTCGGGAACTGTTTCGACACCGAGCTCGGACACGATTAGTAAATGTAGCCTAACCTATCAACCAATGCCCGCCGGGCCCGCGAACACAGCCCCGGGACGGCCCGGCTACAAGGCCGTCAGCAGCCTCGCCCGAGCCTTCACATGCAGCTGCTCGAACTTGGAGTTGCGCTGCCGCTGCATCTCGGCGGCCATCCTGCTGCCCAGGTCTTCCAGCTCCGAGTCGGTCAGATCGACCGGCGCCGGCGGGGGCACCAGGTCGCGCTCCTCTTCGTCGGCGTGCGCCTCCAGCACGGTCAGGAAGGAATTCCACTCATCCACATGGTGGGGTGAGTCGGCCGGGGTTCGCAACGCCACCGCCAGCTGGTCGTAGATCTGCCGGTGCTCAGCATGCGCGATCGCGATCAGTCTGCTGGCCGCCGCCAGGGCCGGATAGTAGATGTCGTCCTCGATGCGCATGTGGATGGTGAACTCCCGCAACAGTTCATCAAGGATCGCCTGCCGCTCCGGCGATCCGACGCGGGCAGCCTTGAACCGGCCGCCCAGGCCGCGCAGCACGTTGTGGTGGTCCCGCAGGACGTCGTAGGCGTTGCTCACTGTGCGATCTCCTCTACGTCTGAGATTTCGGGGCACTGCAGGGGTGTGGGGTCCAGGTACTTCTCCCGGCCCACTCCGAGCGGAACCGGTGCGCCGTCGCGCAGTTCGACCATCCCGTCGCGCAGCCGCGCCTGGTAGCAGGGCAACGGGGCGGCGGCCGGCCCACGCACCACCTCGCCGGTCTGCACGTCGAACTGCGAGCCGTGCCACGGGCAGACGACCCGACCGCGGTCGACCCAGCCGTCTTCCATCGGCGCGGCCAGGTGGGGGCAGAGGCCGGCGAACGCCGACACGTCGTCACCGTCGCGGCACAGCACCACGCCCACCCCGTCGACGTCGACGCGCTTGAGCCTGTTTCCGGTCGGCAACTCCACCGCCGGAAGCACCGGCGTCCAGTCGTGGATGCGCAGCCGGTCACCGGACTGGTCCATCCCGATGCCGGATCCGAACACCAGCGCACCGCCCAGGAAGCCACTGCTGCTGGTGATGCCATAGCCGACCGCGCTGGTCACGATGCCCCGCAGATGCCGTCCGCGGCGCCGATCGCGCCAGGACTGGATGTACAGGCCAGTCGCGACCAGGTTCAGCACGCCGTGGACCAGGCCGATGCGCCGGTCCCTCTCATGGGTGTGCTGCCAGTCGGTCACGCCGGTGACCGCTGAGGCCAAGTTGGCCAGGACCCCCAGCCCCAACGCGCGCTCGGCGAATCGCGACGCGTCGAGAACCTCGGTCGAGGTCCTGCCCGGCAGCAGGCTCAACGCGTCCAGTGCCACCGTCGTCCCGATGGCACCGGTGGTCAGCGATGCCAGCGGCGGATGCACCGGATGCCCGAGCCAGACGCCGTTCAAGAAGTTCGTCACCGTGTTCCGCGCGCCGCCGAACGCGTTGAACACGAAGCTCAGCACGTTCTCCAGCCGGTAGCTCGGCCGATCCATCCACTCTTGTCGGCCCAGAAAATCGAGCACTCGCCCGCCGGCGCCGTGCGCCCGGTCGTCGGCACGTCGCGTCCGTTGAACTGCCATCCCGTCGGTCCTCCATCCGGCTGTCGCGTTTGCGGCATTCCCGCCGGAAGTGTATCCGCATCTACGGTTTTCAACAAGAATAGTCCGGGGTATTGCTGTAAACCTGCCCACGCACGTCGACCTGGCAGAGCAGACCCGTCTCAACAGAACCTATCTATGCAGGTTATCGACCTATTTCGGCGACATCACCCCACTCGAAGATCAAAGCTGACAAGTTCCAGACAACATTGCTGTGAATACGTTGACAGGGCGAACCATCAATGCGTATATACGGGTTTTTTAAGGCAGGCATGCCGCAATTGTGGATCCGCACCTCTCCCGCGCGCGGCCTGATCGACCGGTGACGGCGACAACCGCGGCCAGATCACGGTGATGTGTTACCGAAGGTCAGGAATGGGTATCCGTACTCACACAACCCTTGGCAACAACAGCACTCACGCGGAGTATGGAGCCATGCTAAGTATTCGGAATCTCGTTGGATCGATGTTCGTAGCCGGAGCCGCGGCGGCGATCGCAGTCGCCCCGACCGGCGTGATGATGATGACGGCACCGCAGGGCACGGCAGGTCACAGCGTCGTCGCCGAACCGCACGGTTCCGGCGGCCCCGACGGCAACGGCGGTGGCAGCGGCTGCGGCCACGACGCCAACTGGCAGGGCTGCGGCGGCTTCGTCCCCGGTCAGGGCGGCTTCGGGCACGGCTGCCTAAACGGCATCTGCGGTAGCTGGGACAGCGGGCGCGGCTGGTTCAGCGGCTGACCCGCCGCGAACCTTCCGGTCCGCCGACTACCCCAGCAGCGAACGCACCACCGCGTCGGCCAGCAGCCGACCGCGGTCGGTCAGCACCAGTCGTTCGCCGTCGCTGGTCAGCAGGCCGTCGCTGACAGCCACCGCGGCGCGTTCCTGCTCGCCGGGATCAAGCAGCGCCAGCTCCAAGCCGTCCCGCATCCGCAGCCGCAGCATCACATCCTCGGTGTGCCGGTCTGCCTCGGTGAGCTCCTCAAAACCTGCGACCGGCAGGGTCATCTCTCCCAGCAACTGCGCATAGGCGTTGGGGTGCTTGACATTCCAATGGCGCAGGACGCCGTCATAGCTGTGCGCCCCGGGCCCCGCACCCCACCAGCGGCCACCGCCCCAGTAGCCCAGATTGTGCCGGCATGCGGCGCCGGGCCGGCTCCAGTTGGACACCTCGTACCAGTCCATCCCCGCAGCTTGCAGCGTGGCGTCGACAAGCTCGTATCGGTGCGCCAGCACGTCGTTGTCGGGGGCCGCTAGTTCCCCGCGCCGCACCCGCCGGGCCAGCGCGGTGCCCTCCTCCACGATCAGGCTGTAAGCCGACACGTGGTCGACGCCCGCTTCCAGCGCGGCCTCCGCCGAACGCAGCAGGTCGTCGTCGGTCTCACCGGGGGTCCCATAGATCAGGTCGATGTTCAGGTGCTCGAATCCGGCTGCCAGGGCCTCGCGCGCGGCGGCCACCGGACGGCCCGGCGAGTGAATCCGGTCCAGGGTGGCCAGCACCCGCGGCGACACCGACTGCATACCCAGCGAAACCCGAGTGTAGCCGGCGGCGCGGATAGCCTCGAAGAACTGCGGCGACGTCGACTCCGGATTGGCCTCGGTGGTCACCTCGGCGTCATCGGCCAACCCGAAGTGCTCCCGCACCTGGTCGAGCACCTGCACCAGCCGAGCAGCGCCCAGCAGCGACGGGGTACCGCCGCCGACGAACACGGTGTCCGCGCGGGGGCCGCCCAGGCGCTCAGCGGCCAACTCCAGCTCGCGCGCCAACGCCGCCACCCACTCATCGGGGTTGGCGCCGCCCAGCTCCGCGGGGGTGTAGGTGTTGAAGTCGCAGTAGCCGCACCGGGCGAAGCAGAACGGCACGTGCACATACACGCCGAACTGGCCCCGGTGTTCCGGCGAACCCGGCGGTTCAGCGAGGCTCGACGAAGGAGAGGCGAAGCTGGAACCGCCGCATGAACCCGGCGGTTCAGCGAGGCTCGACGAAGGAGAGGCGAAGCTGGAACCGCCGCATGAACGCGGCGTTACGGCGGGAAGCGCGACCGCGGCGGGGGTGAGCGTCATAGGGCCCGATCATCCCATGGCGCACCGGCCGGCGCTGCGCGCCCGGGCCTGCGTCGGGGCCTCAGTCGGATCGAACGATCGTCCCGTCGGCGTCATCGAACAGCGCTGTCAGATAGTGGGTCAGCGATCCCACCGGGGCGGCCCCGTTACCGGTCGCGGCGACACTGCCCCGAGATGCACACGTCGGCCAGGCCCCGGGGCCCTGGCTGGCCATGATCCGGTTGGCGACGGCGATCTGCTGCGTCGGAGTGGCTTGCGAGGGCAACCCGACTCCGCCGTTGGCGTCCCAGGCCGCACCGCTGATCTGCAGACCGCCGTAGTCACCGTTGCCGGTGTCGGCCGACCAGTTGCCGCCGGACTCACACTTGGCGATGGCTTCCCAGTTGATCGGGTCGGCGTGCGCCGCACCGGCGAGCCCGGCCGCGAACAGCAGCGCACCGGCCGCCGGCACTGTGAATTTCCTCATACCAACTCCACCCTGCTCGCCAGCCAGCGGCCGTCCACCTTGTCCATGGTCATCCGGACCCGGCTGCGATCGATCACCGGTTCGGGGTTGGCGGCGTTGCGCACCGCCTGATTGACCAGCAGCACCACCACGACATGATTCCGGTCGGCGGATTTCACCACCGCTTCGGTGACGTGCCCGCGAGCGGTCGCCTTGTTGTCGATCAGCAGTTGGCGGATCGCCGTGCCGGAGCGGGTGTGCATCGCCTTGAACTCACCGGTCGAGCCCTCGGCGATCTGCGCGAAGTTGCGATCGACGTCGTCGGCGTCGATATTGGTCAGCCGCAACACATATGCCTCGGCCGCCTCGAGCGCCTCCGCGCCTGCCAGATGGGTCTGATAGTGCGCGGCGGCCAGCCACCCGCCACCACCGGCGGCGGCCACCAGCGTCGCGATCGCCAGCCAGCGCCGCAGCAGGGCGCGTCCGTTGGCGCGCGGTGCGGGCTGGGCTGCCGGTAGCGGTTCCCACGCCGGTTCCCACTCGAAGTCGACGACACTCACCTGTCCCACCCGCCTTCCGTTCGGCTGTTCTCTGCGGCGCCCCGAAGTCGGTTCGCACGGTCCCGTGCCCTCTCCAGCCCGCCCCCCGACCCGACCGCCTCGGCGCCGGGCCCCAAATGAGTTTTGCTCACGCTGATCACAACTTTGCGCCGGTAAGGAAGATTTTCGGCATCCATGGCATAATCGCCCCTGTGACCGCCGCCTACTGCACCGCATCTGGGATTGCCCTGGCGGCTCGGCGACACATCGATTTCAAGCGCATCTGCAGCTGTCGCTGTCTGCCTTGATCCCGTAGACCCGCCCACCTGTCTATTCCCAGCTGGCCGCCGGATCTGCGCCGCCGGAGTCAGCTATCCGGTGAATCGCGTTCCATGCCGCCGGCTCCTTTGTTGAAGGAGAGTCCGTTGACCACCACCCCGACCGCGTCCGGCCCCACCCGCGCACCCCGACAACGCAGTGAGGCCCAGTGGGCCCTCGGTGAGACCGAGCCGCAGAACCCCAACGAGCAGTTCAAGCAGGAAGACCCGGCGCTGAACGTCAAGGCGCGGATCGTCGATGTGTACTCCAAGCAGGGGTTCGACAGCATCACCACGGACGACCTGCGTGGGCGCTTCCGCTGGATGGGCCTCTACACCCAACGCGAGCAGGGCTACGACGGCACCTTCACCGGCGACGAGAACGCCGACCTGCTGGAGGCCAAGTACTTCATGATGCGGGTGCGCTGCGACGGCAAGGCGCTGTCTGCCGCTGCGATGCGGACCCTCGGTGAGATCTCGGTCGACTACGCGCGGGGCACCGCCGACATCTCCGACCGAAACAACCTGCAGTACCACTGGATCGAGATCGAGAAGGTTCCGGAGATCTGGGACAAGCTGGCCGAGGTCGGCCTGCAGACCACGGAGGCCTGCGGCGACTGCCCGCGCGGCATGCTGGGTTCCCCGCTGGCCGGCGAGTCCCTCGACGAGGTACTCGACCCGTCCTGGGCGCTCGACGAGATCGTCCGCCGCTACATCGGCAACCCGGACTACGCCAACCTGCCGCGCAAGTACAAGACCGCGGTCTCGGGCCTGCAGGATGTCGCCCACGAGGTCAACGACATCTCGTTCATCGGCGTCAACCACCCCGAGCACGGCCCCGGCCTGGACCTGTGGGTCGGTGGCGGACTGTCCACCAACCCGATGCTGGCCCAGCGGCTCGGCGCCTGGGTGCCGCTGGACGAGGTGCCGGACGTCTGGGAGGCCGTCACCAGCCTGTTCCGCGACTACGGCTATCGCCGGCTGCGGTCCAAGGCTCGGCTGAAGTTCCTGCTCAAGGACTGGGGACCGGAGAAGTTCCGGGAGGTTCTCGAGACCGAATACCTCAAGCGGCCGCTCATCGACGGCCCGGCGCCCGAAAAGCCCACCTCCCCCATCGACCACGTCGGGGTGCAGCGGACCCGCAACGGCCTCAACGCGGTCGGCGTTGCCCCGATCTCCGGGCGGGTCAACGGCCAGACGCTGGTCAAGGTGGCCGAGCTGATGGAGCAGCTGGGCTCGGACCGGGCGCGGTTCACGCCGTATCAGAAGCTGATCATCCTGGACGTCCCCGACGAGAAGCTGGACTGGCTGACCGCCGAACTGGATGCGCTGGGCCTGCCGTCCAACCCGTCCGCGTGGCGGCGCAATCTGATGGCCTGCACCGGCCTGGAGTTCTGCAAGCTGTCGTTCGTCGAGACCCGGGTACGCGCCCAGAGCCTGGTGCCCGACCTCGAGAAGCGCCTCGACGACCTCAACGCCCTGCTGGACGTACCGGTGACGATCAACATCAACGGTTGCCCGAACTCGTGTGCCCGCATCCAGGTCGCCGACATCGGGTTCAAGGGCCAGATGATCGACGACGGCAACGGCAACTCGATCCCCGGCTTCCAGGTGCACCTGGGCGGCAGCCTGGGTCAGGACAGTGGGTTCGGCCGCAAACTGCGCCAGCACAAGGTGACCAACGACGAACTCGGCGACTACATCGAGCGGGTGGTGCGCAACTTCATCAAGCAGCGCAACACCGGCGAGCGCTTCGCCCAGTGGGCGGTGCGTGCCGAAGAGGATGACCTGCGATGAGGGCGCACACCGAGGAGCAGTTGCGCGAGCTCGCCGCCAAGGGTGCGGCGGAGCTGGACGGCGCCACCGCCACCGAGCTGTTGGAGTGGACCGACGCGAACTTCGGCCCGGACTACGTGGTGGCCTCCAACATGGCCGACGCGGTGCTGGTGGACCTGGCCGCCAAGGTTCGAGCGGGCGTGCCCGTGCTGTTCCTCGACACCGGCTACCACTTCGCCGAGACCATCGGCACCCGCGATGCGGTCGAGGCGATGTATGACATCCAGCTGGTCAACGTCACCCCAGAGCTGACCGTGGCGCAGCAGGACGCCAGCCACGGCAAGGACCTGTTCGCGTCCAACCCGGCCCTGTGCTGCCAGATGCGCAAAGTCGAGCCGCTGGCCCGCACACTGCGCGGTTACTCGGCGTGGGTGACCGGGCTGCGCCGGGTCGAGGCGCCGACCCGGGCCAACGCCCCCCTGATCAGCTACGACGAGCCGTTCGGCCTGGTGAAGATCAACCCCATCGCGGCCTGGTCCGACGAGGAGTTCAACGCCTATATCGCCGCGAACAATGTGCTGGTCAACCCGCTGATCGACGAGGGATACCCGTCTATCGGCTGCGCGCCGTGCACGACCAAGCCGGCGGCCGGCGCCGATGCGCGCAGCGGACGCTGGGCGGGACTGGCCAAGACCGAATGCGGGTTGCACGCCTCGTGACCACGCTGGTCTTGACGGCGCACGGCAGCCGGGACCCGCGCTCGGCCGCCAACACCGAGGCGATCGCCGGGCACCTGCGCCGGGTCGCGCCGGAATTCGATGTGCGGGTGGCGTTCTGCGAACACAGCACCCCGAATCTGCGTGACGTGTTGGGTGAGCTGAGCGGTGCCACGGACGACGTCGTGGTGGTTCCGTTTCTGCTGGCCAGCGCCTACCACGCCCGCATCGACATCCCGGCTGTGATCGAACAGTCGGGGGTTCGGGTGCGGGTGGCGCCCACCCTGGGCGAGGACGACCGGCTGGTGCAGGTTCTCGGTGAGCGGGTCAGCGCAGCCGGGGCTTCCCGGTTCGACCCGGAGCTCGGTGTGGTGGTGGTCGCGGTGGGTTCCTCCCACCAGGAGGCCAATGCGCAGACCGCTCGAGTCGCCGCCCCTCTGTCCCGCGGAACCCGTTGGGCCGGAGTGGAAGTCGCCTTTGCCACTCAAGGTCCGCATCCCTCGGTACCGGAGGCCGTCGAGCGCCTCACGGCACGCGGTGCCACCAAGCTGATGATCGCCCCGTGGTTCCTGGCCCACGGCAGGATCACCGACGGGATCGCGGACTACGCTGCGCGCGCTGGGATTCCGATGGCCGAGCCGCTGGGCGCGCACCGCCTGGTGGCCGCGACCGTGCTGGACCGGGTGGAGACGGTGCTGGCCTCCGGCACCGACCTGGCTGCCTGATTCACGCCGAGAGCGGAGTCAGCGCACGAATCTGTGAGAGCGAGAGGGCATCACGCCAACGCAGGCCGCGACGCGGTGGCGGGGTCAAGGGCCCCGTCGCCATCCAGCGGCGGCCTCCTGGTGGCCCGCACGTAGACGGTGTCCCCCTCGACCAGCGACAGCGCCTCGGCGTCGCCCCGCGTGATCTGCGCGATGAACGGCGCTTTGGTCGCCGCGTTGGTCAGCTCGACCCGCACCTCGAAGCCCAGCACCACGACCCGGTCCACCACCGCGCGCAGCACGTCAGAGGACGCACCGCCGTCGATACCGGCCACCGCCATCTCCGGGCTGCGGCCCACCCGGATGTCGTGCGGACGCACCAGCGAGCCGTTGAGTGAGGACACCGCCCCCAGAAACGACATCACGAACGCGTTCGCCGGGGCGTCGTACACCTCGGTCGGAGTGCCGAGTTGCTCGATGCGGCCCTGATTGAGCACGGCGATCCGGTCGGCGACATCGAGTGCCTCGGCCTGGTCGTGGGTGACCAGCACCGTCGTGACGTGCACGTCCTCGTGCAGGCGGCGCAGCCAGGCGCGCAGGTCTTCCCTGACCTTGGCGTCCAGTGCCCCGAACGGCTCATCGAGCAGCAGCACCTGCGGGTCCACCGCCAGCGCCCGCGCCAAGGCCATCCGCTGGCGCTGCCCACCGGACAGCTGGTTGGGGTAGCGGTTCTGAAAACCACTGAGCCCCACCACTTCCAGTAGATTATCCACCTTCTCTTTGATCTCGGATTTGGGCCGTTTGCGGATCTTCAGCCCGAATGCCACGTTGTCGCGCACCGTCATGTGCTTGAACGCCGCGTAGTGCTGGAACACGAACCCGATGCCGCGCCGCTGCGGTGGGATCCCGGTGACGTCGACGCCGTTGATCGTGACGGTGCCGCTGTCCGGGTGGTCCAGGCCGGCGATCGCCCGCAGCAGGGTGGACTTGCCCGAACCGCTGGGGCCGAGCAGGGCGGTGAGCGAACCGGACGGAACCGCGAAGTCCACGTTGTCCAGTGCGACGAAGTCTCCGTAGCGCTTGTTGGCTCCGCGCACGGTGATCGCGTTGCTCATCTGCTCTCCTTCCCGGCCCGCCGCATGTCGAGCACCATCTGAACGATCAACACCAGGATCGACACCGTCATCAGCAGCGTCGACAGGGCGTAGGCACCGTATTCGGCGCCGCGGTTGTAGCGGTCGGACACCAACAGGGTCAGTGTCTGGGACTTGCCGGGCAGGTTGGACGACACGATCAGCACCGCGCCGTACTCGCCGAGGGTGCGTGCCACGGTCAGCACGATCCCGTAGGTCAGCCCCCAGCGGATCGACGGCAGGGTGATCCGCCAGAACGTCTGCCACCAACTGGAACCCAGCGTGGCCGCCGCTTCCTCCATGTCGGTACCCAATTCGTGCAGTACCGGTTCGACTTCCCGGATCACGAACGGCAGCGTGACGAAAATGCTGGCCAGCACGATGCCCGGCAAGCCGAAGATGATCTTGAAGCCCCAGTCGTTCTCCACGAAGCCCAACAGCCCGCCCGAGCCCCACAGCACGATCAGTGCCACACCGACGATCACCGGCGACACCGCGAACGGCAGGTCGATGATCGCCTGCAGCGCTCCCTTACCGCGGAAGCGGTTGCGGGCCAGCACCAATGCGGTGGGAATGCCGAAGATGACGTTGAGCGGCACCACGATCGCCACCACCAGCAGCGACAGCTGCAGCGCCGAGATCGCCGCCGGGGTGGAGATGTAGTCGACGAACTGCCCGAATCCAGGTTCGAAGGTGCGCCACAGGATCAGCGACACCGGGACGACCAGCAGCAGCCCGATGTAGGCCAGCGCCACGAAGCGGACGAGGTAGCGGACTTTGCGCGACGATGTCACGAGCGCTCCTGCCGCCGGGTCACCCGCGCCCCCAGTACCCGCAGCGCGAGCAGCACCAGGAACGAGATCGCCAGCAGTACCAGCGAGATCGCCGCCGCCCCGGTACGGTCGTCGTTCTCGATCAGGGTGCGGATCCACTGTGAGGACACCTCGGTCTTGCCGGGCACCGCCCCGCCGATCAGCACCACCGATCCGAACTCGCCGATCGCCCGGGAGAACGCCAGGCCCGCTCCGGTCAGCAGCGCCGGTGTCAGCGACGGCAGCACCACGGTGCGCAGGATGGTGACCCCCGAAGCACCCAGCGAGGCGGCGGCCTGCTCGACCTCCCGATCGATCTCCAGCAGCACCGGCTGCACGGAGCGCACCACGAACGGCAGGGTGACGAACGCCAGCGCCAGGCCCACACCCCAGGCGGTGTGCTGCAGATGGATGTTCACCGGGCTGGCCGGACCGTACAGCGCCAGCATCACCAGGCTGGCGACGATGGTGGGCAGCGCGAACGGCAGGTCGATGATCACGTCGACGAAGCGTTTGCCCGGAAAGTCGTCACGCACCAGCACCCAGGCGATCAGCAGTCCGAACACCATGTTGACCACGGTGACGCCGGCCGCGATCGTCAAGGTCACCCGGAAGGACTCCAGCGCGGCGTGCGAGGTGACCGCCAACTGAAATGCCCGCCAGCCACCGCCGGCCGCCTGCCAGGCGACCGCGGCCAGTGGCGCCAGCACGATCAGCGACAGCCACACCACCGCGGCGCCGACCCGCAGCGACACAGCTTCCCGGCGGAACCCCGCATCCGTCGGTGGACCCTCCTCACCGGGCCGGGTCGCCTCGGTCACGACGATGGCGGTCATCCGGTGGCCCGGGTGTAGATCTTGGTGATGGTGCCGCTTTCCTTGTCGAACAGTCCGGTGTCGACAACACCCCACCCGCCGAGGTCGGCGACTGTCCAGAGCTTGTCGGGTGCCGGGAAGTCATGGCGGAACTCGGCGGCGATACCCGGGTCGGCCGGGCGGAAGCCCGCCTGCGCCCACAGCCGCTGCGCGACGGCTGTGTACTGGAAGTTCTTGAACGCGGTGACGGTGTCCAGGTTCCTGGTGGTGGTCACCACCGCCAGCGGGTTCTCGATCTTGAAGGTCTGCGACGGATTGATGTGCTCGACCGGCTTGCCCTTGCGCTCGATCGCGATGGCCTCGTTCTCGTAGCTGATCAGGACGTCACCGCTGCCTTGCAGGAACACATCGGTGGCCTCCCGTCCCGACCCCGGGCGCAGCTTGACGTGGTCGCTGATCAGGCGATCGACGAAGTCCAGGCCGGCCTGCGGATTCTTGCCGCCGTCGCTCTTGACGGCGTAGGGCGCCAGCAGGTTCCACTTGGCCGATCCGGAGCTCAGCGGGCTGGGGCTGATCACCTCGACCCCGGGCCGCAGCAGGTCGTCCCAGTCTTTGATGTGTTTCGGATTGCCCTGCCGCACCACCAGGCTCACCACCGAACCGAACGGGATGCCCCCGGTGACGTCGGCGTTCCAGTCCTCGCCGACCTTGCCGGCCTTGACCAGACGGGTGATGTCGGGTTCCACCGAGAAGTTCACGATGTCGGCGGGTTTGCCGTTGGCCACGCCGCGGGACTGATCGCCCGAGGCCCCGTAGGAGGTGACGACCTCCACGTCGGCGCCCGCCTCGGTGTCGTAGAACGCCGGGATCACCCGGCTCCAGCCGGGCTCGGGAACCGCGTAGGCCACCAGTGTCAGGGTGGTGTTCGCGTCGGACCGGTCGCCACCCCCGACCACGTCACTGGGGCCGCCGCCGCACCCGGCGAGGGTGGTGGCGACCAGAGCAGCAGCCAGCGCCGATGCGGCTGTCCGCAAGAGGGGGTTGGACATTGGTGACCTTTCCGGGCGAATCCGTCTAGACGTCGGCAGAATGCGTGTCCGTCGGATCGCGAAAGGCGCTCACTGAAAGGATTGTGCGTCAGCTATGACGACACCAGTGCGCCGACGGGTGCAGGGTCAGCGACAACAGTGCAGGTCGACCACAGCGCAATTGACCACGGCGACGCGCACCGCGAGGGCCGACGCATGGCCCTGCTGGTCACCGGAGGCTGCGAACATGCCGGGAAGCCTAACAGAAGCCCACGCGGTCAGCGGGTCAGCAGCCAGCTGACGATCACCAAGGCGATCAAGCCGACCAGAATCAACGTCACGTGCGAGCGGGGCATCAGCGCGTCCCGCCGTCCCCGTCGCGCCGCACCCGCTGCAGCACCCGGATCCCCTCCCCCAACGCGGCGTCCATAAGCACCGCCAGACCGTAGGCCAGCACCAGCACCACCGGCATCACCACGGCGGTCTGCACCACGAAGCCGAGGCCCGACAGCCACAGCTCAACGCCGTCCCACCAGCTCAGGAAGCCAACCATCACGCCCACCTTAGCGGCGATCGCACGCGCGGCGAAGCCGGGTGCTGAGGGTCGCCGCCATCGATCCATGCGGCCCGCCAACGGAAACCAACATATGGGCGGGTCAGGTGGACGCACGGCGAGGCGGCAGAGATGATGTCGGAATGGTCCTGCACACCCCGCCGGGCGATGCACCCGACAAGACCGCACCCGAGGGCAGCCAACCAGCCCCGGACATCCGCCTCGACTCCAGAACGACGCCGCCGCTGTCGGAGACCGCGCCCGTCCCGTACACGGCTGCACCGGGGCAATTCCGCAACCCGTTTCCGCCGATCGCCGACTACGCATTCCTGTCGGACTGCGAGAACACCTGCCTGATCTCAGCGGCCGGTTCGGTGGAGTGGATGTGCGTGCCGCGGCCGGACTCCCCCAGTGTCTTCGGCGCGATCCTGGACCGCAGTGCCGGGCACTTCCGGCTCGGGCCGTATGGGGTTTCGGTGCCCGCCGCACGGCGGTACCTGCCTGGCAGCCCGATCATGGAGACCACCTGGCAGACCCACACCGGCTGGCTGATCGTGCGCGACGCGCTGGTGATGGGCAAGTGGCACGACATCGAATCCCGGTCCCGGACCCATCGGCGCACCCCCACCGACTGGGACGCGGAGCACATCCTGCTGCGCACGGTGCGCTGTGTCAGCGGCACCGTCGAGTTGACCATGAGCTGCGAGCCGGCCTTCGACTACCACCGCACCAGCGCCACCTGGGAGTACTCGGCCAACGCCTACGGCGAGGCGATCGCGCAGGCTCGACAGAACCCCGACGATCACCCCACACTGCGGTTGACGACGAATCTGCGACTGGGCCTGGAAGGGCGCGAGGCCCGGGCCCGCACCCGGCTGACCGAGGGCGACGACGTCTTCGTCGCGTTGAGCTGGTCGAAACACCCTGCGCCGCAAAGTTATGCCGAAGCCGCCGACAAGATGTGGAACACCACCGAGTGCTGGCGGCAGTGGATCAACATCGGCAACTTCCCCGACCACCCGTGGCGGGTCTACCTGCAGCGCAGTGCGCTGACACTCAAGGGCCTGACCTATTCACCGACCGGCGCACTGTTGGCCGCATCCACCACGTCACTTCCGGAAACGCCTCAGGGCGAACGCAATTGGGATTATCGCTACGCCTGGGTGCGCGATTCGACATTCGCGCTGTGGGGCCTCTACACGCTGGGCCTGGACCGCGAGGCCGACGACTTCTTCTCGTTCATCGCCGATGTGTCCGGCGCCAACAACGGTCAGCAGCGTCCGCTGCAGGTGATGTACGGCGTTGGCGGGGAACACCAGTTGGTCGAAGAGGAACTCGATCACCTGTCCGGCTACGACAATGCCCGGCCGGTGCGCATCGGCAACGGTGCCTACAACCAGAAACAGCACGACATCTGGGGCACCATGCTCGACTCGGTCTATCTGCACGCCAAATCGCGCGAGCAGATTCCCGAAACCCTGTGGCCGGTGCTCAAGCGTCAGGTCGAGGAGGCGATCGAGCACTGGCGCGAGCCCGACCGCGGTATCTGGGAGGTGCGCGGCGAACCGCAGCACTTCACCTCGTCAAAGGTGATGTGTTGGGTGGCGTTGGATCGCGGGTCGAAGCTGGCCGAACTGCAGGGCGAAGTCACCTACGCCCGGAATTGGCGGGTGATCGCCGAAGAGATCAAGGCCGATGTGCTGGCCCACGGCGTGGACTCCCGCGGGGTGCTGACCCAGACCTACGGCAGCGACGCGCTGGACGCCTCATTGCTGCTGGTGGTGCTCACCCGCTTCCTACCGGCCGACGATCCGCGGGTGCGCGCCACCGTGCTGGCGATCGCCGACGAACTCACCGAGGACGGATTGGTGCTGCGCTACCGGGTGGAGGAGACCGACGACGGGCTGTCCGGGACCGAGGGAACCTTCACCATCTGCTCGTTCTGGCTGGTCTCGGCACTGGTCGAGATCGGCGAGGTCAGCCGCGCCAAGCATCTGTGCGAGCGGCTGCTGTCGTTCGCCAGCCCGCTGCATCTCTACGCCGAGGAGATCGAGCCGCGCACCGGACGCCACCTGGGCAACTTCCCGCAGGCCTTCACCCACCTGGCGCTGATCAACGCCGTGGTGCACGTGATCCGCGCCGAGGAGGAAGCCGACTCCACCGGGGTGTTCCAGCCCGCGAACGCGCCAATGTAGCTTGCCCCTCCCGCGCGAGCGTGAAGCCAGCTTCACGTTCGAGCCCCAGCATGAAGCCACCTTCACGTTGGGCGCCGGGGTCAGCCGGGTCAGCCGGGTCAGCCGCTGAGCCCGCGGACCTTGTCCAGCATTGCGCGCGCCAGGTCGGCCGCGGTGGTGTCGCCAGCCGGCGGAGCGTCGGCGTGGTCGTCCTCACCGGCGAACCAGAACACGTCGACATCGACGACGCAATTCACCCGTACCCCCACGGCCCGCGTGACCCGCAGGCCCTGCTCGCCGTCCACGCTGGTCCGTACCGTGGCGGTCAGCACTACGTCGCCGGTGGAGACGTCGGTGACCTCGCCACTCGCGTCACCGTCACCCGGGTCGTTGCGGACGACCGTGACCCCGTCACATTGGGCCCACCGTTCGGAGAACCGGTGGAAGAGCGCCTGGGCGTCGGCGGCGGTCTTCAGAGCGATCGCCGCCTCCCCCACCCCGGTCAACTGCGCGCCCTCGGTCGCGGCGCTGTCCCAGAACTCGTGGGCGACATCCTGTACGCCCGCGTCTTGGTAGACGATCCGCTGCCCGCCGACCGCGGCGCCGACACAATCGGCCGGATCGGCCGCGTCCCAGGCGTCGGGCAGTTCGTCGACTCCGCCGAACCGCGGGGGCAGGGAGGGGTCGCTGCGGAACGGGCGGCCGACCAGTTTGGACAGCTCGGCGTCGTCGAGCAGCACCTGCCGGAGCGCCATCCCGGTGACCGGGGTGGGCGCCAATCCGGGTGCCGGCCGAACGGTGCCGGTGACCACGGTGCTGCAACCGCTCGTCAGCAGCGCGAGCACCGCCACGCCTGCAGCGGTTCTGCCTGCTCGGGCGAGCACTACTTCTTGGCCTTCTCCCCGGCGCCTCCGCCGCTATCGGTGGACAGCGCCGCGACGAACGCCTCCTGCGGAACGTCGACCCGCCCGATGGTCTTCATCCGCTTCTTGCCTTCCTTCTGCTTCTCCAGCAGCTTGCGCTTACGGCTGATGTCACCGCCGTAGCACTTGGACAGCACGTCCTTGCGGATGGCGCGGATGTTTTCGCGGGCAATGACTTTCGAGCCGATCGCAGCCTGCACCGGCACCTCGAACTGCTGGCGCGGGATCAGCTCCTTGAGCTTGGTGGTCATCTTGTTGCCGTAAGCCGACGCCGAATCCTTGTGCACGATCGCACTGAACGCGTCGACTGCCTCGCCCTGCAGCAGGATGTCCACCTTGACCAGGTCGGCCTCCTGCTCGCCGGCCTCCTCGTAGTCCAGGCTGGCGTAGCCGCGGGTGCGTGATTTCAGCGAGTCGAAGAAGTCGAAGATGATCTCGCCCAACGGCATCGTGTAACGCAACTCGACACGTTCCTCGGAGAGGTAGTCCATGCCGCCCAGCTCGCCGCGGCGGGACTGGCAGAGCTCCATGATGGTGCCGACGAACTCACTGGGCGCGATCACCGTGGTCTTGACAACCGGCTCGTAGACGGCGCGGACCTTGCCTTCCGGCCAGTCCGACGGGTTGGTGACCACGATCTCGTCGGACTCGCCGCCCTTGCCTTCTTTCACCACCCGGTAGACCACGTTGGGTGCGGTGGAGATCAGGTCGAGGTTGAATTCTCGTTCGAGGCGCTCCCGGGTGATCTCCATGTGCAGCAGACCCAGGAAGCCGCAGCGGAAGCCGAAGCCCAGCGCCACCGAGGTTTCCGGCTCGTAGGTCAGGGCGGCGTCGTTGAGCTGCAGCTTGTCCAGCGCCTCGCGCAGGTTCGGGTAGTCCGACCCGTCCACCGGGTAGAGCCCGGAGTACACCATCGGTTTGGGTTCGCGGTAGCCGGTCAGGGCCTCGGTAGCGCCCTTGCGGGCCGTGGTGACGGTGTCGCCGACCTTGGACTGGCGCACGTCCTTCACGCCGGTGATCAGATACCCCACCTCGCCGACGCCGAGCCCCTCGGTGGCCTTGGGCTCCGGCGAGACGATGCCGACTTCAAGCAGTTCGTGGGTGGCGCCGGTGGACATCATCGCGATCTTCTCGCGAGGGGTGATCTTGCCGTCGACGACACGGACGTAGGTGACCACGCCGCGGTAGATGTCGTAGACCGAGTCGAAGATCATCGCCCGGGCGGGTGCGTCGGCGTCGCCGGTGGGCGCTGGGATCTGTTTGACGACTTCATTGAGCAGTGCGGGCACTCCCTCGCCGGTCTTGCCGGACACCTTCAGCACGTCCTCGGGCTCGCACCCGATGATGTGGGCGAGTTCGGCGGCGTAGCGCTCCGGGTCGGCGGCGGGCAGGTCGATCTTGTTGAGTACCGGGATGATGGTCAGGTCACGGTCCAGCGCCAGGTACAGGTTGGCCAGGGTCTGGGCCTCGATGCCCTGGGCGGCATCGACCAGCAGGATGGCGCCCTCGCAGGCCTCCAGCGCGCGGGACACCTCGTAGGTGAAGTCGACGTGGCCCGGGGTGTCGATCAGGTGCAGGACGTACTGTTCGCCGTCCGCGGTCCAGGGCAGGCGCACATTCTGCGCCTTGATGGTGATGCCGCGCTCGCGTTCGATGTCCATCCGGTCCAGGTACTGGGCGCGCATCGACCGATCGTCGACGACGCCGGTGAGCTGCAGCATCCGGTCGGCCAGGGTGGACTTGCCGTGGTCGATGTGGGCGATGATGCAGAAGTTCCGTATCTGCGCCGGCGCGGTGAAGGTCTTGTCGGCGAAACTGCTGATGGGAATCTCCTGGTGAGCGGGTGGTACGGCGGCGCGCGCCTACTGTCTAGCCAGCGTAGCGAGGCGACGGCTCCAAAACGAAACCCCCGGAGGCCGAAACCTCCGGGGGTTGCGTTTTGGAGCGACGATTTAGACGCTGACGTCGGCGGCCGGGCTGAAGTAGCCGAGCAGGTCGTTGAAACCGAGCTCGAAGTAGGCGCTGGCCTGCGTCCAGCCGTCACTGGAATCGGCGGCGTCGATGGCAATCTGCATCGCGGCATTCCCGCCGAACAGCGCACCGCTGTCCCAATCGAGGTTGGCGCCGTCGTTCATCAGGGCCCACATGGCGGTGTTGCCGCCGTTGTAGAACTCCATCACCGCGCCGTTGAGCAGGTTGTAGGAGCCCGAGGCGCCGGACGACATCTCGTCTGCCCAGTTCGCGCCGTACAGCAGCTGGGCGAAAGCCTCCTGCCCCAGCAGATCGTCGTGCGAGATGGTCGCGAACGGGTAGGTGGGAGACGCCGGGACGACTTCGGCCGCCGGAACACCCGAAACGCTAGCCCCGGTGGTGAAGAGCCAGTTCATCGAGTCGTGCTGGCTCTTGACGATGCCGCTCCAGTCGAAGGGGGCGGGGTCGTCAGCGGCCGCCAGCGGCGCCAATGCCAGTGCCGCACCAGCCGCGAAGCTGCCGATCACGCCGATCTTGCGAATGCTCATAGTCATGCCTTTCACGATGTCGCCCGCCGACCGTCTGCCGCCGGATCCCCCAGCACGTCGCTGAAAGCTGATGAAAACCTAACAGGTTGCCTTGTTGATAGCAACCCTATCGCTTACAAGAAACCCTGTGTGTTGGCTCATGCTTGCTGCCGTCGGCGATGTGAATCACTCTTCAGACCTGCGATCGGCGAGCACGCGCCGGTGACATCCCCCACAGGGAAACTAACAAGTTCCTGCGACCAACGGCAACTCAACGTTCACTTACTCGCATGGAAGCACGGCGTTTCTCAGCATTCACCGACGTAGAGAGAGCAGAATATGCGGCCGTTCTTGCTGGATGCAGGGAACTATCCGGTTACATCCTCATGAGCGCGGGCCCGAACGCACAGCGAAACTGGCCGGGCCCCAACCGGCGGCAGTGAACGCGAGAAGGCCCGGCCCGCACTCGCCCTTGCTGTGCCAGAACTCCGGTTTCTAAGGCGACGCCGACAAGCCGAACCCCCCGGAAGTGAGCTTCCGGGGGGTTCGCTTCCCCGCCTCAGTTAGGCCGAGAAGATGCCGAAGTACCCCATCAGGTCGCCCCAGGCGAACTGGAAGTACTGCATGGCCTCGGCCCAGCCCGTGTCGGCGTTGTTGGCGATGTGCTCCAAACTGTTCCCGCCGAACAGATCACCACTGTCCCAATCGAGCACGCCGCCATTGCTCGCCGCCGCGTGCAGCAGCGAGTTGATCCCGTCGTCGAACGCGACCATCGATCCGTTGTACACGTTGTACGCGCCGGGGTCGCTAGCAAGTCCGGCCTCTTTCGGGTTCAGTCCGTAGACCAGGTAATCGAACAGGGTGGTGCCGTTGTCCTGAACCGTGTGTACATCCGGTTGCTTAATGATGTCGAAGCCCTGCGGCCCAAGCTCGATGTCACTGGAAGGAACCCCCGACAAGAAGGTGTCGGTCCCGAAGAGGAAGTTCATCGACGCGACCTCGCTGTCCACGACCGGAGTCAACGGGTCCGGGATAGCAGATGCCAACGGCGCCAATACGAACGTCGCGCCGGCCGCCAGGCCGCCGATCACCACGATTTTGCGCATATTCATGTCTAATGCCTTTCACGATGTGTGCTGCGGCCGGATAATCACCGCAGTCGCCCCCAACGCCGTCACCGAAAGCCGAAGGCGCGCTATTAGTTTTACTTATCCTGTTGCGTTTAATGCCTTACGCGATAGGTGTGCAACTCATATACCTCCTGATAGCCCGTCGATGCACGAAAGAGGCCGGGAGATACCCACCGAGCCCCTCAGCAAGGCGGCAGATGCCGACGAGACTGTGTCGTACACGTCGTTCCATGCGGCGCATCGCCCCAGCTCAAGCACCTCTGTAAGAAACACTCGAGGCCCTCCCCAAGATCGTGATTGGGCGACTTCCCGATTCAGCGATGAATGCTCCGACTGACCACGACCGCGATAAGCCTGCGCCCCAACTTCAGAAGCCCCCACATATGAACGAATATTCTCGAACCGTACGCCGCCCCCAACTCTGGGGACAATACAAGTGGCACATAAGTTTTCGTACAGGTTGCTGTGTGGTTTGTTTACGCTCGCGCTAAAACGATCGCAACGCCGGAACGGCACCGCAAATCCAGGTCATCGTTCTCCCCAAGGCATTTCGCTTATGCTGCGACCATGGCGTCCCCGCGGAAGACCCCGTGGCAGACCGTGCAGCGGCTCGCTGAGCACCTGGTGTTCAACGAAGCCCCACGGCTCATTCGCCAACTCGAACAGGCACCGCTGGTGCAACAGCGCATTCAGCGCGGCATCGAGCAGGGCATCAAGATCGGCCTGGAGATCCTGAGTGGCGGGGCACCGGATGAATCACCGGCGATCCCGACCGGCCGGCCGGTGACCGACAGCAGCGTCCCCACCGCGCACCGCGCTCGCAGGCTGGTCTATGCCCCCGACCTCAACGGCCGGGCCGACCCCGGCGAGATCGTCTGGACCTGGGTGGCCTACGAGGACGATCCGGGCCAGGGCAAGGATCGCCCGGTGCTGGTCGTCGGCCGCGACCACACCACCCTGCTGGGGCTGATGCTCTCCAGCCAGGCACGGCACCAGGACGACGCGAACTGGGTGGGCATCGGCGCCGGCAGTTGGGATGAAACCCACCGGGTCAGTTGGGTGCGGCTGGACCGGGTACTCGACGTGCCCGAGGAGTCGATCCGGCGCGAGGGCGCCATCCTGGAGCGCACGGTGTTCGAGGTGGTGGCCTCCCGACTCCGCAGCGACTACGCCTGGAGCTGACGAGCGACTACCCCTGGCTGATGTAGGACCGCAGCTGCGCGTGCTCGGCCTGCAGCTCCTCCATACGGGACTTGACGACGTCACCGATACTGACGATCCCGGCCAGCCGGCCGTTTTCGAGCACCGGGATGTGACGCGCGCGGTGCTCGGTCATCAGCATGCTGATCTCGTCGGCGGTGTCGGATTTGGTGCAGGTCGCCACCAACCGGGTCATGATGGCCGACACCGGCCGGGCCAGCAGGCTGGCGCCGTGGACGTGCAGCTGACGCACCACATCACGTTCGGAGGCCACCCCCTCCAGGCCGTCGGGCCCCATCACCACCATGGCACCGATGTTGTGTTCGCAGAGGCCCGCGAGGAATTCCATGACCGTGGCGTCCGGATGGATGGTCACGACCGCCGCGCCCTTGTTCCGCAATATATCCGCGATGCGCATAGAAGCCTCCCGCCGCAGTGATCTGCTTCACACCAGGCTAGGCCATTTGCCTGGAAGCGGGGAGCCGATGAGCGAAAGTCCGCCATTCCCAGTGTGCCCGTCAGTCGGCTGTGGCATATGTGACGTCATGACGATCGAGATCACCTTGCTGGGCACCGGAAGCCCGATCCCCGACCCGAACCGCGCCGGACCCTCGACCCTGATTCGAGCCGGCGGCCAGCAGCTGCTGGTCGATTGCGGGCGGGGGGTGTTGCAGCGGCTCGCGGCGGCAGGCGGGTCCGCCAACACGCTGTCAGCACTGCTGCTCACTCACCTGCACAGTGACCACATCGCCGACCTCGGCGACCTGATGATCACCCGGTGGGTCACCACGTTCACCCCCGACGCCGCGCCATTGCCGATCATCGGGCCGCCGGGCACCGCGGAAGTGGTGGCGGCGACGCTGCAGGCATTCGGCCACGACATCGGCTATCGGATCGCCCACCACGACGACCTGACGGCGCCGCCCCCGGTCGAGGTGCGTGAGTACACCGAAGGCCGGGTCTGGGATCGCGAGGGCGTACTGATCACCGTGGCGCCCACCGATCACCGTCCGGTGACGCCGACAATCGGGTTCCGGATCGAGCACTCCGACGAGAACGGAACGGCCTCGGTGGTGATGGCCGGCGACACCGTGCCGTGTGACAGCCTCGATGCGCTGGCCGCCGGAGCCGGCGCGCTGGTACACACCGTGATCCGCAAGGACCTCATCGACGTGCTCCCCCAGCAGCGGATCCGCGACATCTGCGACTACCACTCCTCGGTAGCCGAGGCCGCCGCTACCGCCCGGCGGGCCGGGGTCGGCACGTTGGTGTTGACCCACTACGTACCCGCCATCGCGCCCGGGCAGGAGGAGCAGTGGCGGGCATTGGCTGCCGCGGAGTTCGACGGTCCGATCGAGCTCGGCGACGACCTGCACCGGGTCGAGGTGGCCGGCCACGGTTGAGTCGAGTTGGGGAGTTCCCCGCCCAACTGGTAGCCTGAACAGCTGTTGCCCCCGTGTCGGGAGGCGAACCCAACCTCAAGCTTTTGCGAAGGAATTTTCGTGGCCAACATCAAGTCGCAGGTGAAGCGCAACCGGACCAACGAGCGCGCCCGGCTGCGCAACCAGTCGGTGAAGTCGTCGGTGCGCACCGCGATCCGTACGTTGCGTGAGGCCGCCGAGGCCGGCGACAAGGAGAAGGCCGGCGAACTGCTGGTCTCGACCAGCCGCAAGCTGGACAAGGCCGTCAGCAAGGGCGTGATCCACAAGAACCAGGCCGCCAACAAGAAGTCGGCGCTGGCGCAGGCCATCAACAAGCTCTGATCACGCGGTCAACCCGCGAGCACAGGCCCCCGATTCCACCCGGAACGGGGGCCTTCGTGTTCCTCAAGAACTAGCGGTCGGCCAGCTCGGCGACCCGGCGGACCGCGGCCTCAAGTGCGTAGTCGGCGTCGACGGCTGCGCCTTTGACATCGGCGTTGAGCGCGGCCACCAGCCGGACCGCGTCCGCCACCGTCTCCTGCGACCAGAACCGGGACTGTTTCTGAGCCTTCTGCACCCGCCAGGGCGGCATGCCCAGTTCACCGGCCAGCCGGTACGGGTCGCCGGACTTGGACCTCACCCGTGCGATGGTGTGGACCGCCTCGGCCAGGGCGTCGGCCAGTACCACGTGCGGTTCGCCGCGCAGCATCGCCCAGCGCAGCGCCTCGGTGGCCCCGGCGACATCGCCGACGACGGCCCGATCGGCTACGTCGAAGCCCTTCACCTCGGCTTTGCCGCTGTGATAGCGCCGCACCGCGATGGCGTCGACATGGCCGCCGGTGTCGGCGACCAGCTGCGAGCAGGCCGACGCCAGTTCGCGGATGTCGGAGCCGACCGCATCCAGGAGCGCGGTGACGCACGCGTCGTCGACGCGGACCTTGAGCCGGCGGAACTCAGAGCGAACGAAGTCGGCGCGTTCGCCGGGCTTCGTGATCTTCGCGCAGATGTGCACCTGGGCGCCGAGTTCCCGCAGCTGTCCGGCCAGTGCCTTAGCCCGCCCCGCACCGGAGTGCGCGACTACCAGCACGGTGCCCATTGGGACGTCGGCAGCGGTCGCACCGATCAGCGCCACCGCCTCCTTGCCGGCCTCACCCGCTGCTTCCAGCACCACAATGCGTTCATCGGCGAACAGCGACGGGCTCAGCAGCTCGGCGAGCTCACCAGCCTCGACCTCACCGGCGCGCAACCGGTCCACCGGGATCTCGGTGCTGCCGGCCTGGGCCCGCACCGCGGCCAGCACCTGCGCGACGGCACGTTCGACCAGCAACTCCTCATCACCGAGGATCAGGTGCAGGGGCGAAACCGGTTGGCTCACCCGCCAATCGTGTCACGCAGCCCCGACACCCGCCCAGCCGGTCAACACCTCGGAGACCGACCAGGCCAACGCGCACAGTGCCAGCGCGGCCAGCACCCGCCTACACCACCGCCAACGCCAGCAGACCACCACGAGCAGCGCCGCGGCGCCGACTCCGACCACCCCGGTCACCCCCTCGGGCACCGGCACGGTCGCGGCTGGGGCACCGCCGGTCCAGTGCGCCACCCGGCACACCCACCACAGTTCGGGTCCGGTGAAGCGAATCAGCAGCTGCGCGGCCGCCGGCCACCAGCCGCACAGCACCGCCGCGACGCTGCCCAGCACGGTAATCGGGGCGACCAGCGCAGCCACCGCGAGATTGGCGAGCGTGCTGACCAGGCTGAGACGTCCGGAGATGCCGGCGATCAGCGGGGCGGTCACCAGGTTGGCGGCCCACGCCACACACACCGCGACGGCCAGCGGTTTGGGCCAGCCGCGGGCGACCAGCCGGGCCGACCACACCGGTGCGATCAGCACCAATGCCGCGGTGGCGATCACCGACAGCGCGAACCCGACATCGACGGCAAGGTGCGGGGCCAGCGCCAACAGCACCAGCACACTGGCGGCCAGGCTTGGGATGGCCTGGCGTTGCCGGGCCGACAGCACGCCCAGCAGCGCGATCGCCCCCATCACCGCCGCCCGCAACACGCTGGCCGTGGGCTGCACGACGATCACGAACGCGACCAGCGCAATCCCGGCCAGCACCGCGGCCGCGCGCGGCCCGACCAGCCGCGCCGAGAACAGCACCGCGCCGCAGACGATCGTCACGTTGGCGCCGGAGACCGCCATCAGATGGGTCAGGCCCGCGGCTCGAAACTCCCGGCCGGTGGCGGCGGTGATCGCCGAGGTGTCACCGAGTACCAGCGCGGGCAGCATCCTGGCCTGCTCACCCGGTAATACCTGCCCGGCGGCGGCCGCGAACCGGGCCCGGACCCGATGCGCCGCCCGCGCGACGGGTCCGGGTTCACCCAGCCTCGGCTGCCCTTGAGCCGTCAGCGCCGCCACCGTCAGGTCCCGCCGAGCCGGGCGGGCGACCTTGGCGCGAAACGCCATCGATTGGCCGACCATCACCTCGGCGAAGTCCATCCCGGACGCGAAAACCATTACCCGGCCGGAAGACTCAGCGCCGTCCAGGCGCTGCAGCGTCGCCCGGAACATCACCCGCCGGGCGCCGACGGACAACGGGCTCTCGCTGGGGGTGACCGTCACCGTCGCGGTGCCGCCGAACGCCGCGGTGATCGGGTGGTGCGCGACCGACTCGGTGCGCAGTGCGACCGCCCACCCGAACCCCGCCCCCACCATCGATGCCGCGGCCAGAGCCGCGCCGGCCAACCGCCAGCCGGGTCGCCGGGTACGTCCGGCATACCGACACAGTGCCACCGCTGCGGCGGCGAGCAGCGCACACAGCACCGCCAGCGTGCCGCCGATGCGCCATTGGATGCCGGCAGCGGTGACGCCCCAGCCGGCCAGAGCCGCGGGAACCAGACGAACATCCAGCCGGTCCGCCGTCGGCGCGGTGGGCGGCTGCGGCGTCACTGCTCAGACACGGACCATCGCACGCAGCTTCTCCAGGCGCGCCGGGCCGATACCGTCGACGTCACCGAGCTGGTCGACGCTGGTGAACTTGCCGTGGGCGGTGCGCCAGGCCACGATGGCGGCCGCGGTCACCGGTCCGACGCCGGGCAGGGCATCGAGCTGCTCGACGGTCGCGGTGTTGAGGTTGACCGCCTCGCCCGGTCCATGCGGCGGTCCCGGCTTCACCTCTCCTCCGTCGAGCCTCGCTGAACCGCCGGGTTTGGGCTCGGAACCGGCTGCAGCCGGCGCGGTGCTGGTACGCGGTGCGTCCGGCACCGGCGAACCCGCACCGACCGAGCTGCCCAGCACCGGACGCCCCGGCGGGGGCGCCAACCCGACCACGATCTGTTCGCCGTCGACCAGGGGGCGGGCCAGGTTCAACCCGATCGTGTCGGCGCCGTCGAGGGCCCCGCCCGCGGCGGTGAGCGCATCGGCGATCCGCGAGCCGGGCGCCAGGGTCGCCAGGCCCGGCTTGTGTACCAGCCCGACCACGCTGACCACCACCTGGCTGACCGCGGGGCCCGCGGCAGGCTCGTCGGCTCGCGGGCTCGAGGTCGAAACCATCTCCACCGGAGGCAGTTTGGCGCTCAGCACCGGAGCGGGCCGGTCGCGCAGCATGGTGAACACCGTGACGAGCACCGCGAGCGCGGCGATGACTGCCAGCGCGATCGCACCGGCCCGGCCCGGATCGGCCCGCACCTTGGCAAGCCAGCCGGCCTCGGCAGCACCGTCGGGCAGCCAGCGCGGCACCAACGAATTCGGGTCGGCCTCGTCATCAGGCTCGGCTGCGTCGACACCGCGGCCGGGGTCGGGCAGCAGACCGAGGCGACGCTGCAACCGCTCGCCGGGTAGTTCTGGTGACATAGGCCGACGGTAAGGGCGCACACCGGCGGCGACGGTCGCTCATCGCACGAATCGGGCGATTCTGTGGAGCGAGGCCCGATTGTGCACAGACCCGTCAGGGGTTGAGCCACTCCCCGATGTCCTGGGAGATCCCCGAGGATGGTGAGTAGCGAATCTTCGCCGCGGTCACCCCGGTGGGCAGCGCGAACACCACGCAACCGCTGCTCGAGGATCCGGCGGCGATCAGGAACCACCCGTCGGTGAAGTCTCGGCACTCGGTCACAGTGGCGAAATCGGCTTCGTAGGTCTGCTCGTCGGAACCGATCACCGAGACGTCACTGTTGCCGTTACCGACGATGGTCGCCGTGCCGGTGTTCTCGATCCGCAGCTTGGTCGCGATGTAGGTCTTGCCGGCCTCTCCCCAACCGTTCGGAACGGTGGCCGGGGAGATGACCTCGGTCAGCGTCACCGCGATCTTCTGCCCGCCGATCCGCATCAGGTTCAGCGTCTGACCTAGGTGAGCGGCGGGTCTGGCGGTCGCCGACCGCGGTGCCGGCGTGGCGGGGCCCGCGTGGGCCTTCTCTGCCGGACCCGCCGAACATGACGTCACCGACCAGACCAGGACACCCAAGGCGACGACCGACCGTCTCATGGTGTTCAGAGTACAAAAACGCTCCGCTAGCGGGTGCCTCCGCCGGTCTCGCCGAGATCCCGGCCGGGACCGTACCCTTCCCCCCATTCGCCGAGCGGCTTCCGATTAGGGTGCATATCAACCGTGAGTTCACCCAACCAACCGGGAGGTCGACGTGAGACTGGCACTGAGCGCGGAGGAGGCTGCGTTCCGCGACGAAATGCGCACCTTCTTCACCACCGAGATCCCCGCCGACATTCGCGAGCGCGGCCGCCAGGGCCACTCGATCTTCCCCGACGACATCGTCGCCACCCAGAAGATCCTCAACGCGCACGGGCTCGCGGTGCCCAACTGGCCGGTGGAATGGGGCGGCAAGGACTGGACGCTGACCCAGCACCAGATCTGGCACGACGAGATGCAGCTGGCATCGGTGCCCGAACCACTGACCTTCAACGCCAAAATGGTCGGCCCGGTGATCGCCGAATTCGGCTCCCAGGCGATCAAGGAACGTTTCCTGCCCGCCACAGCCAACCTCGACATCTGGTGGTGCCAAGGCTTTTCCGAGCCCGACGCGGGCTCGGACCTGGCGAGCCTGCGCACCACGGCGGTGCGCGACGGCGACAGCTACATCGTCAACGGGCAGAAGACCTGGACCACGCTCGGGCAGTACGCGGACTGGATCTTCTGCCTGGTGCGCACCGACCCCCAGGCGCCCAAGAAGCAGGCGGGCATCTCCTTCCTGTTGTTCCGGGTCGACACACCCGGTGTCACCATGCGGCCGATCAAGCTGATCGACGGCGGCTACGAGGTCAACGAGGTGTTCTTCTCCGACGTGCGGGTGCCCGCCGATCAGCTGGTCGGTGAGGAGAACCACGGCTGGACCTACGCCAAGTTCCTGCTGGGCAACGAGCGGACCGGGATCGCCGGGGTGACCCGCACCAAGGTGCGTGTCGCCGACCTCAAGCAGCGCGCCAAGGAGCTGGGGGCGCTCGACGATCCACTGTTCGCCGCACGAATCGCTGAGCTGGAAAACGATTTGCTGGCGCTGGAGCTCACCCAGATGCGGGTATCGAGTGATTCCGCCGACGGCAAGCCCAGTCCGGCGTCGTCGGTGCTCAAGCTGCGGGGCAGCCAACTGCAGCAGACCGCCACCGAGTTGTTCATGGAACTGGCCGGACCCGATTCCCTGCCGTTCGAAGCCGGCGACGGTATCGCTTCGCCCGCCTGGGCGCAGGACGCGGCGCCGACGTACCTGAACTACCGCAAGACCTCGATCTACGGCGGCAGCAACGAGATTCAGCGCACAATCATCGCGTCGACCATTCTCGGCGTTTAGGAGGTATGACGGCCATGGACTTTCAACTCAGCGACGAGCAGGTTCTGCTGCGCGACACCACCCGTTCGATGTTGTCGGGATACGACACCGAGACCCGCAACAAGGTCATCGAGGCCGAGCCCGGCTTCAATCCCGAGTTGTGGAACCAGTTGGCGGAAACCGGGATTCTCGGCCTGGGCTTCGACCCCGACGAGTCCGGACCGCTGGAGATCATGGTGGTGCTCACCGAGATCGGCCGCCGGGTCGCCCCCGAGCCCGTCGTTCACGGCGCACTCGGACCCGGCGCGCTGATCGCCGAGCGCGGCGACGCGCAGCAGCGTGCCCTGCTCGACGCAGTGGCCGAGGGCGCACAGATCCTGGCGTTCGCCCACACCGAAGCCGGTATGCGGGGTACCTCCGGCAAGGTGACCACCACGGCTGTGCCACAAGGCGATTCGTGGCGGCTGACCGGACGCAAGAACCCGGTGCTGACCGGGGACCGTGCCGACACCCTGGTGGTCAGCGCTGCCCTGCCCGACGGCGGAACCGGGTTGTTCCTGGTGGACAAGGGCGCTGACGGACTGACCCGGCAGCCCTACCGGACCTTCGACGGCCAGCGCGGCGCACAGATCGACTTCGCCGACACACCGGCCACCCCACTCGGTGAGCCCTCCGACGCCACGGCCGCCATCGAACGCACGATCGTTCGGATCTCCTCGGCGATGTGCGCCGAGGCGGTCGGTGCGATGGAAGAGGCCCTGCGGCTGACCACCGAGTACCTCAAGACCCGCAAGCAGTTCGGGGTCCCCCTCAACACCTTTCAGACCCTGACTCAGCGTGCCGCCGACATGTACGTGTCGTTGGAGCTGGCCCGCAGCATGAGCATGTACGCGGCAATGTCGCTCGCCGACGGCAACTTCGACCCGCTGATCGCCGCGCGCGCCAAGCTGCAGATCGGCCGGTCGGGCCGGCACATCGCTCAGGAGGCCATCCAGTTGCACGGCGGAATCGGGGTGACCTGGGAGTATCCGGTCGGCCACTACGCGGCACGGCTCACCGCGATCGAGCACTCCCTGGGTTCATCGCAGGATCAGCTGCACGTGCTGATGGACAACCTGGGCAGCTACGACCTGGCCAAGCTGTAGCTTCTAAAACCCGTAACCGATCTGGGCGGGCACGTCACTGACGAACGCCGCATCCAGTCGGCGCACCAGGGCGTCGTCGTGACACCGCAGCCTGCCGGCTCCGGCCAGCGCCGACGCCCGGTGCGCGCCCAGGTACAGGCTGCCCAGAACGTCTAGGCCCAGCTCGACGTCGGCCGCCGCGTCGGTCGGGGTGCAGTCGGCGATCCCATCGCGGATCAGCAGGGCGAATCGTCCCCCGTCGCTGCGGAACCCGTCAGTCACCTGCAGGACGACCGACAACTCCGAGGCGTAGCTGCGCGCCTGCAGCACCGCCGGGATGTCCATGATCCGCAACCACAGGTCGTCCACCCGCCCGGTCGTGGTGGCCAGCCGGGTGTCGGTCAGCAGATAGGGCATCGGATCATCCGGGTGGGTGCCGACGACGATCTTGCCCATCAGATCCAGCCCCAACAGCGCCCGCCACAACGCCACATGTGCCGCCGGGCTGACTGCCCGGAACTCGCCGACCCGCACCGACTTCGGCTGTCCGTCGTGCACGCGGTAGAGCACGTAGCCGTCTGGATGCAGCAGCCCGAACCACGCCGTGCCGCCGTCGCGGGTGTTCTCCCGGTCGGCGAGCATGTCGTCCCAGAGCGGCAGTGGGCGCGCCAGCCCGCCCGGGGTCTGCCGGCGCCACCGCTGATAGATCGCGGCGAACGCGTCGCGGTGATCGGCGGGCTTGACCAGCCGCACCCCACCGGGATCGGGTGCGTCGGTGTGCAGGTGGACGAACCGGCGGTCCACGGTCAGCTCGTGATCCACGGTCGCCGGACCGTAGCCGAAACGCCCGTAGATACCACCCTCACTGGCGGTCAACGCCGCAATCGGATATCCGGAATCGGCGATGCGCCGGTGCAATTCGGTATACATCGACCGGAGCACGCCACGCCGACGGTGCGTCGGAGCCACCACCACGAAGCTGACCCCGGCCGCCGGCAGCACTACCCCGCCGGGCACCGTCAACTCCAGGTCCAGGTAGCCCGACATTCCGACGACGTCCTCGCCGTCGCAGACCACCAGGGAACTGTCGGGGGTGGTCAGGGTCCGCCAGGCGGTCATCGATGCGGAGTCCCAGTCCTCACCGAAACCCGTGGCGGCCAACACCGACATCGCCACCCAGTCGTCGTCGGTGGCGGTACGCACGGTCAGGGATTGGCAGACGGCATCGTTCACGTCATTCGAGGCTGCCACAGACGCTGTGGGACCGCACCCCAATAATGTGGGGTAACCCCGTCACCAAGGAGCACGATGTCCACACCAGCCGACCGCCCGATTCGAGTGATCCAGTGGACCACCGGCAACATCGGGCAGCGTTCACTGCACGCCATCATCGGCAGGCCCGACATGGAACTGGTCGGCGTCTACGCCCACGGCAAGGACAAGGTCGGGGTGGATGCCGCCGAGCTGGCCGGCTGGCCGCAACCCACCGGGATCACCGCGACCGATGACATCGACGCGCTCATCGCGCTCAAGCCGGATGCCTGCTGTTACAACCCGCTGTGGCCGAGCATCGACGAGTTGGTGCGGCTGCTGGAGGCCGGGGTCAACGTGTGCTCCACCGCTGCCTGGATCACCGGCGGCAAGCAGACCCCGGAAGACCTCAAGCGCATCGAGGACGCCTGCCGGGCCGGGAATTCGACGATGTTCGGCAGCGGGGCGCACCCCGGGCTGACCAATATGGTCGGGATGGTGCTGTCCGGGGCGTGCGAGCGGGTCGACGAGATCCGGATCACCGAATCGGTGGACTGCTCGACATATGAATCCGCGGCCACCATGGCGGCGATGGGATTCGCCCAGGATCCCGACACCCCCGGCCTGGCCGAGAGCGTACGCCGGGAAAGCGAGGTGTTCGCCGAGTCCGCGGCGATGATGGCCGACGCGATCGGCGCGAAGCTGGACCGCATCACCTTCGACGTGCAGTTCACCGCCGCGACGGGCGACAGCGACCTGGGGTTCATGAAGATCCCGGCCGGAACCGTGGGCAGTGTCTTCGGCTATCACCGCGGTTGGGTCGGCGAGCACAACGTGGTCAGCGTCGGATTCAACTGGATCATGGGCAGTCAGGTGACCCCGCCCAAGCCGGTGGCACACGGCCACGTGATCCAGGTGTTCGGATTGCCCAACATGCGCACCGTGATCAACTGTCTGCCGCCGAAGGACTGGGACGAGCCGAACCTCAACGGCTTGGGTTCGATCTACACGGCCATGCCGGTGACCAACGCGGTGCCCGCGGTGGTCGCGGCGCGGCCGGGCATCGTCACCCTTGCCGACCTGCCTCCGGTGACCGGCCGCACCGGCGGTTAGCGAGCCTCGACGAAGGAGAGGCGAAGCTGGACCGCCGATCACGGGCAGCGCCGCGAGCTGAGCGGCGAAACTGGACCGCCGAAATCAAACCTGGCGGTTGGCGGTGACCGCCCCCGACGCGGCGTCGATGGTGACGTCGTGCTCGACCAGGTCGGTGTCCCACACGTCGGCGTCCCACACCACGGTGCCGTTCATGTCGAGCAGGCTCAGCTCGGTGATCGACCCGTTTGGAACCGCACCGAGCACCTTGTTGACCGCACTCCGGTAGTCCAGGTGGGCGCCGTCGACGTTGGCCCGGCGCTTGGCCTTGTCGGCGTCGCTGTCCTCGGTCGCGGTCGGTCCGACCAGCACCGCCACCCCGTCGGATCCGATCTTGAGCTGTTGTTCGGCACCGTCCGGGGTGACCACCCGTGCCTTCCAGGTGCCCGCGTCGCTGGTTTGGCTCTCGATGAAGATCAGCACGCTGTCGGGCACCTGCGAGACGGCCAGGGCGCCGGCGCGAAGCAGGGTGTGCGGATCCGGCGGCGCATCGGGGCGCGTCCAGCCGGCCTGCGGGGAGGTCGACTGCGCCGATGTCGAGTCGGGCCTGCCATTGCCACTGCAGCCGGCCAGTGCCAACGTAACCAGGATGACCACTGCGCCGAATCGGACGCCATTCACCAGATCGTGCATCAGCGGCCATGCTACTGAACAGCGCGCGGCCGTGCCGCGCCACCGGCGACTTACGGGCCATCGGTCCCCGGGTCAAACGAAATCACTTGCATTCGTTAGCCCACCAAAGGTTATGCTGCCTGAGGCGACATTGGCGGCTGTCTCAGGCGTTTCCGGCCGACCCGGAACAAACGGCCCGGTGCTGACGTTCGACCGCAGTATCGACCAGCGGAAGGCGGTGAGATGAGGAGGGTTTCCCCTGCCGCCATACTCAAAAGGCACTGGATTCCGCTGGTCTTCGTCGTTGTCATCTTCATATCGACCGTGATCGTCTCGCGACTGCACGGCGTGTTCGCCTCCCAGGAACTGAACCCCCACGCCGGCGCCGGTATCGAGATCGTGCAGTTCAACCCCAAGTACGTCGCCTATGAGGCTTTCGGTCCACCGGGTACGACGGCCGACATCAACTACTGGGACGCCGAGGCCAACGTCCACCAGCTCACCGACGTGCCGCTGCCGTGGAGCTACACCGTGGTCACCGTGCTTCCCGCCGTGCAGGCCAACATGATCGTGCAGGGAAACACCGGTGAGATCGGCTGCCGAATCAAGATCGACGATCGACTGCTCGACGAGCGACGCGCCACCGGCCTCAATGCCCAGACCTTCTGTCTGGTGAAGTCCGGATGATCAAACGCATCCGGGCCCAGCTCGACAAACAGCAGGACCCGCATGTCAAGCGGCCCCTGTTCGCACATGCCCTGCGGATCTTCGCGATCCCGATCATCATCGCCTGGATCGTGCTCACCGTCGTCGTCAACGTTTTTGTACCGCAGCTGGAAGTGATCTCCGAGGAGCACTCCGCACCGCTGGCCCCGATGGACGCCCCGTCGATGATCGCCAGCAAGCTGGTCGGCGAGAACTTCCAGGAATACAAGTCCAACAGCACCGTGATGATGGTGGTCGTCGGCGAGGAGGAACTCGGCGAACCTGCCCACCATTACTACGACCAGATCGTCGAGAAGCTGGTAGCGGACAAGGAGCACGTCGAGCACGCCCAGGACTTCTGGCGTGACCGGCTGACCGCGGCGGGCGTTCAGAGCTCGGATGCCAAAGCGGCGTACATCATGTTGAACCTGGTCGGCAACCAGGGCATGACCGAGGCCAACGAATCGGTGGAGGCGGTCCGCGAGGCCATCGACAACACCCCGGCCCCACCCGGGGTGCAGGCCTACGTAGCCGGGCCGGCCGCGTTGACCGCGGATCTGCGGAAGATCGGCGACTCCAGCCTGGTCAAGATCACCCTGTTCACCATCGCCGCGATCGCGATCATGCTGTTGATCGTCTTCCGGTCGATCGGGGCGATGCTGACCCAGCTCTTTCTGACACTGCTGGAACTGATCTGTGCCCGCGGTGTCGTCGCCTTCCTCGGCTACAACAACGTCATGGGTCTGACGACCTTCGCGGTCAACATCATGGTGATGCTCGCGATCGCCGCCGGCACCGACTACGGCATCTTCCTGATCGGCCGCTACCGCGAGGCCCGGCGCGCCGGCGAGGAGCGAGTGGACGCCTACTACACCACGGTGCGCAGCGTCACCCCGGTCGTGCTGGGTTCGGGGCTCACCATCGCCGGGGCGTCGGCGGTGCTCTACTTCACCCGGTTGCCCTACTTCCACACCATGGGCATTCCGGTGTCGGTGGGCATGATCGTCGTGGTCGGCGCGGCGCTCACGCTGGGACCGGCGATGCTGGTGGTGGTCACCAGCTTCGGACTGCTCGAACCCAAAGAGGCCAAGCCGGGCGGCTTCTGGCGGCGCGCCGGCATCACGGTGGTGCGCTGGCCGGCGCCCGTCATGGTGGCGAGCCTGGCGGTCATCATGGTTGGGCTGGTCGCCCTACCCGGATTCAAACCCGGCTACGACGACCGGAAGTACCTGCCGAAGGACACCCCGGTCAACGTGAGCTACGCGGCCGCGGAGAAACACTTCTCGGCGGCCCGGATGGCCCCGGACATCACCATGGTGACGTCCGACCACGACATGCGGAACCCGGCCGACATGCTGGTCTTGGACCGCGTCGCCAAGAACATCATGCGGGTGGTCGGTATCGGGATGATCCAGGACATCACCCGCCCGTTGGGGATTCCGCTGCAGCACAGCTCGATACCGTTCCAGCTGAGCGCCTCCAACCAATTGATAATCCAGAACATGAAGACGCTCAAGGACCGGATCAAGGATATCGACACGATCTCCCAGCAGCTCGACAAGGACATCTCGCTGCTGATCGAGATGTACGGATACCTGCAGGAGGTCGACCGGACCTTCGACGACACCGCCGAGGTCACCCAGCGCACCGTGGATGTGTCCGACCGGATCCGCGATCACATAGCCGAATTCGACGACCAGTTCCGGCCGCTGCGCAGCTATTTCTACTGGGAGCCACACTGTTTCGACATCCCGATGTGTTGGGCGGTGCGCAACACCTTCGACACCACCGACGGCGTCGACCAACTCACCGAGCACCTGCACCGGTTGTCCGAGGACATCACCAAGACGGCCCGCCTGCTGCCGCAGGCGGTGGAGTTGCTGCCGGCGGTGGTCGACACAATGAAGATCATGCGGGGCTTGGTGCTGACCGTGCACTCCACGTTCGACGCGTTCGTCAATCAGATGGAGTCGCTGAGTAACACCCAGATCATGATGGGGCAGAGTTTCGACGACTCGAAGAACGACGACTTCTTCTACCTTCCCGCAGAAGCGTTCGACAACAAGGACTTCCAGACCGGCCTGCGGCTGTTCATGTCGCCGGACGGAAAATCGGCGCGCTTCTTCGTCACCCACCAGACCTACCCGGCCACCGCGGAGGGCATCGCCCGGGTCGAGCCGGAGCGCACGGCGGCCCAGGAGGCCCTCAAGCAGTCCTCGCTGTCGGACGCCAAGGTCTATGTCGGCGGGATGGCCGCCCTGTACAAGGACATGAGCGACGGCGCCAAGTACGACCTCATGATCGCGGTGGTGGCGTCGCTGACCCTGATCTTCCTGATCATGATGATGATCACCCGAAGTCTGGTGGCTGCGGTGGTGATCCTGGGAACCGCATCCAGTTCGATCGCGGCGTCGTTCGGTATCTCGGTGTTGATCTGGCAGCACATCTTCGGCCAGCACATCTATTGGGTCACGCTGGTACTGGCGGTGATCGTGCTGTTGGCGGTCGGGTCGGACTACAACCTGCTGTTGGTGTCCCGGTTCGAAGAGGAGATACATGCCGGGCTGAAGACCGGTTATATCCGGGCGATGGCCGGCAGTGGCGGTGTGGTGACATCTGCGGGCATGGTGTTCGCCGCGACCATGGGCATCATGTTCTTCAGTGATCTCAAGGCGATCGGCATGTACGGCACCACCGTGGCGATCGGGTTGCTGCTCGACACCTTCGTGGTCCGTGCGTTCTTCATGCCGTCGGTCGCGACATTGCTGGGCAAGTGGTTCTGGTGGCCCCAGGTGGTCCGGCCGTGGGGTCCCAACAAGAACATTCGGGGCATTGCCGCGCACACTCCGCGCCCTGAGACCACCGCAGACACCGACAGGTTCGCCGCACCGGCGCAATGATGCCGGTGCGGTCAGTCGTGCTGACCCGCTGCCGGAGCCGCTCCCGGATCCAGGTCCACGCACACCGCTACTGCTCCTGCCCCGACATGCAACGCCAAGGTCGGACAGAGGTCGGTGATGAGCGCCGGCTCGCAGGCCGGCAGCCGCTCGGCCAGTGTGCCCGCTAGGTCATGCGCCCCTTGTGGATTGGCGACGTGGTGCACAGCCAGTGCTGCAGAACGATCCCCCACCGCATCACAGACGCGGTCGATCATCGACGCGACGGCCTTGTTGAATGTGCGGATGCGCTGGGCGAGTACGAGTTTCCCGTCGTCCACGGCAAGCAGCGGTTTCAGCGAGAGCGCCGTACCCAGCCAGGCCGCCGCACTGCCGATCCGGCCGCTGCGCCGCAGGTTGTCCAGGCGCTGCACCACCAGGTAGGCGTGACTGCGCAGTTTGGCCGCATCCGCCGCGGCCGCAACGCCGTCCAGGTCGGCACCGCCGGCGGCGGCACGCGCGGCGGCCAGGGTCACAAACCCGGTGCCCATCCCCGCCGATTTCGAGTCGATCACCCGCACGCCGGAGCCGATCTGGGCGGCGACGTGTTCGGCGGTGCCGACCGTTCCGGACAGCGCCGACGAGATGTGTACCGCCACCACACCGGCGCCGGCGCTGTCGGCCAGTCCCCTACGGTAGGCGTCGGCTAATTCCTCCGGACCGGTCCCGGAGGTGCTGACGTGCTCACGCGCGTAGATGTCGGCGGGGACATCGTCGATCCCGTCACGCAGGTCGGCGCCGTCGAGCAGGATGTGCAGCGGCACTTCGCGGATGCCCCACCGCTCGCGCAGTTCGACGGGAAGGCACGCCGATGAGTCGGTGATGACGGTGACGGTCATGGGCCGGTGCTGGGAGGCGGTCCGGGTACGCCGGCCTCGGCCAGCGCTTTGAGCATCAGTTCGGCGACCGCCCGGTGCGCCTCGAAGTTCCAGTGAATACCGTCGGGATTCGCCCGGCCGCTCATGACTTCGTCGGCCACCGCCAGCTTCAGGTCGACCAGCGCGATGTCGTGGCGCTGCGCCCAGTCCGTGACCGCCCGCACCGTCGGCTCCCGTCCCTGGTGAGCCCGGCCATACGTGTCGGCGATGTGCACCGACGGCAGGCAGGCCACAATCGGGATGCCGGGACGGTTGAAGTCGATTGCTCCCCTGGTCATTTCGAGATAGTCGGCAGTAAGGTGCGGTGGCAGTGCCGCGCGAGCCACCGGCGAGAGCCGGGGCTGCAGCCAGCCGTAGCCGTCGCGGACCCAGCGTCGCAGCCAGGACGGCCGCACGTACCGGATCAGCTCACGCATCGCGGTCGGCCACACCGACGGCAGCGAATCCATCCCGCTGGTGGCGAAGATGACGGCCCCGGCTCGGGGCAGGGCGGCCCAGGCGCGCGGATCCTGGGTGGACGCCCACCACACATCCCGACTGGTCCAGCCGATCCGTCCGATCAGCTCGACGTCCCAGCCCAGTTGCTCGCCAACGATATTCGGCCAGATCCGCGGATCGTCGGCCGGCAGTCCGCCGGTAGGTCCGTAGTAGGACAGCGAATCGGCGAAGATCAGCAGCGTCGGGCGAGCCTGCTCGGATGTGTGCGGTTCAGAGGACATCGCCGGCCACCTGCGCTGAAGCGTTCCACACGTCGAGACGCCAACGGACGTCGGCAGGATCGGTCACATCATCGTCGGAGTACCCGCTGAGCTGGGTCCAGCTGGCGTTGGCCATTCCACCGAGCACCGGCCAGTTCTCCACGGGCAGCCGCAGCAACGCGGCGGTCAGTGCCGCGATCAGCCCGCCGTGAGCGACCAGCACCACTGGGCGGTCGCCGTGTTCGGCAGCGCCCCAAGCCGGTTCATCGGCGACCAACGAGGCGACCAGCGGCTCACTACGCCGGGCTACGTCGATTCTGCTCTCGCCGCCATGCGGTGCCCACCGGGCGTCGTCGCGCCAGGCCAGCCGGGCACCCGGCGCGGCGGCGTCGACCTCCTCGTGGGTGAGGCCCTGCCAATCACCCAGGTGCGTCTCGCGCAGCCGGGTGTCCACCCGGACCTGCAGCCCGTTGTGCTCGGCCAACACCGTGGCGGTGTCGTAGGCCCGCCACAGATCCGACGACACGATCAGCAACGGGTGACGTTTGCGCAGTACCTCGGCCGCCGCCTCCGCCTGTGCGCGGCCCAGATCGCTCAGGACGGTGTCCAGCTGGCCCTGCATCCGGCTACCGGCGTTGAATTCGGTCTGGCCGTGCCGCAGCAGGATCAGCCGACGGACCCTCACGGGGCGCCCTCGGACGCCGACGTGCCGTCAGCCCCGGGCCGGGCAGTGGGCAACTCGAGGGCCACCACCGGGCAGTCCTTCCACAACCGGTCCAGGGCATAGAAGTCACGCTCGTCCTGGTGCTGGATGTGTACGACGATGTCGACGTAGTCCAGCAGCGTCCAGCGCCCCTCACGGGTGCCCTCCCGGCGGGCCGGTTTGTGGCCGGCCAGCCGCATTTTCTCCTCGACCTCGTCGACGATGGCATTGACCTGACGTTCGTTGGACGCCGAGGCGATGACGAAGCAGTCGGTGATGACCAGCTGTTCGGAGACGTCGATGACCACGACGTCATCGGCGAGCTTGTCCGCGGCGGCCACGGCGGCCACCTTCGCCATGTCGATCGCTTCCGGGCCGGCGGTCATGCGTTGTTCCCGGTGGCCAGGCTGGTGGATCGGCCTACGGCTTTCTTCTCCCCCGGGCCGTCGGCGCCCCGGTAGAGCCGGCGCTTGGACACGTACTGCACGACACCGTCGGGCATCAGGTACCACAGCGGCCGCCGCTGCTCGGCACGCATCCGGCAGTCGGTCGACGAGATTGCCAACGCCGGGATCTCCACCAGGGTCAACGCGTGTTCCTCCAGTTCGCCCATCACATCGGTGATGTGGTCATGCCTCAACTCGAATCCGGGCCGACTGACACCCACAAACCGTGCCAAGTCGAACAGTTCCTCCCAGCCCTGCCAGGACAATATCGATGCCAACGCGTCGGCCCCGGTGATGAAGTACAGCTCGGAATCGGGGTTCAGCGCATGCAGGTCCCGCAAGGTGTCCCGGGTGTACGTCGGTCCGGCCCGGTCGATGTCCACGCGGCTCACCGAGAAGCGGGGATTGGAGGCAGTGGCGATCACCGTCATCAGGTATCGGTCCTCGGCCGCCGAGACGTTCCGGCCCTTTTGCCACGGCTGCCCGCTGGGTACGAACACCACCTCGTCTAAGGCGAACTTATGGGCTACCTCGCTGGCCGCGACCAGGTGGCCGTAATGGATGGGATCAAACGTCCCGCCCATCACCCCCAGCCTGCGCAACCCGTCATGCATGGTTCGCCAGCTTACTGGACCAGCAGAAACGTGATCATCACGCGGCCCGCGACAAAACACCGCACAATCGTGTAGAAGATGGCTGTGGAAGATTCGCACGGGACACCCGTTGATACCGCTCGGGCGGCGAAGGATGCCATGCTGCGCCGTTTCTATAACCGGGCGCAGATCACCGGCCAGATCAAACTGCCTGCCGTACCGAGCATGGTGGACGAATACGTCTCGATGTGCAGCAGCGTCTTCGCGGGCCTGGGCAAGCCCTTCAGCGACACCGAACTGGCCCATCTCAAAGACGCGTTGACGGGCGAGCTGGCCGCGGCCTACGCGGCGTCGCCGCGCTCGCACATCATCATCTCCTACAACGCCCCGATCGGCCCCAGCCTGAACTACAACATCCGGGCCGAGTGGACCACGATCTCCGAGGCCTACGAGCGTTGGCTGGCAACGCGGACGCCACCGCTGTTCGGCACCGAACCCGATGCCCGCGTACTGCAGCTGGCAACCGAAGCCGCCGATCCGGCCACTCATCACGTGCTCGAGATCGGCGCCGGTACCGGGCGTAACGCCCTGGCACTGGCACGTCGCGGGCACCCGGTCGACGCCGTGGAGATGACCCCGAAGTTCGCCGAGATGCTGCGTGCCGAGGCGGACCGGGACTCGTTGGACGTGCGCGTCATCGTGCGTGACGTGTTCGCCGAATCCGACGACCTGCGCGACGACTACCAATTGATCGTGCTCTCGGAGGTATTGACCGATTTCCGTTCGACACAGCAGGTGCGCAGCCTGTTCGAGCTCGCGGCCCGGAGCCTGACTCCCGGCGGGCGGCTGGTGTTCAACGCGTTCCTGGCCTGCGACGGCTACCACCCCGATGACGCCGCCCGCGAATTCTGCCAGCAGGTGTATTCGAGCTTGTTCACCCGTGACGACATGGCAACCGCGGCAGCGGGGTTACCACTGGAGCTCCGTTCCGATGAGTCGGTGTACGAATACGAGAAGGCGCATCTGCCCGACGGCGCTTGGCCTCCCACCAGCTGGTACATCGAATGGGTGAGCGGGATCGACGTGTTTCGAACCTCCCGCGAGGAAAGCCCGATCGAGTTGCGCTGGTTGGTGTTCGAGCGGACGCGCTGACCGGATTGCGGTGCCGGGACTACCCGCGAGCGAGACCGTCGTCGATCACTTGACTGTGTCCCAGGCGTCACACCTGGCCATTCAGTTTATTAACGCGTCAGTCAATACTCCGATACCTGAAAAAAGTTAAGCGTCATTCTTGTTGTCGCCGTAAAATTCTCCGCATCACCAACATGCGCGGAAGGGTCGAATTCAGTGCGGACCGGGGGCGAATCGGTTCCAGCGTGGCCAGTCGTGGGCCGCGACGATGAACTGCGCGACGCCATGCTGGCCCTCAATCCGAACTCGGAGTTTCAGGGCGTCGCATTGGTCGGCGAGAGCGGGGTCGGCAAATCGACGCTGGCCCGTAAACTCGGGGCTCGCCTCACCGCGGACGGGGACACGGTCAGATTCGTGCTCGGCACCCAGACCGGACGCGACGTACCGCTGGGCGCGTTCTCCCGGTCGGTGACCGTCGCTGCGGCGTGCGAGCCGGCCGTGATGTTGGCGATCGCACACCAGAGCCTCGCCGCCGCCGAGAACCTGGTGATCGTCGTCGACGACGCCCAACTCCTGGATCCGTTGTCGGCCACCTTGGTCTACCAGCTCGCCGCGGAGAGCACCGCGCGATTGATCGTGGTGATCCGGTCCGGCGAGTCGATATTCGACGCGATCACCGCACTGCTCAAAGAACATCTGCTGCTGAACCTGCATATCGGCCCCTTCAGCCGCGAACAGACCGGGGAACTCGCCCGGCGTGCGCTCGGCGGTGTGGTCAGCCCGCAGGTGATCAAGGGGCTGCACGACCGAAGTGCGGGGAGTCCGCTGTATCTGCGTGGACTGCTGCGGGCCGGCAAGGACAGCGGCGTCTTGACACAAGATGATGACGTGTGGCACCTCCGGGGTCCCCTGCACGCCGATCGGGAGCTGGCCGACCTTCTTGATTTTCGGCTCCAGGACCTCACTCCGGACGAACTGGAAGCACTCGAGGTCCTGGCGACCGCGGAAATACTGGACTGGGAGGTCTTCCGGGAACTGTGTTCTCCCGAGGCGGTTTCCGGTCTGGAGCGTCATCGATTGATTCACCTGGCTTTCGACGGCGCGGGCACGCTGGCCCAGGTGACGCACCCCGTCTTCCGCGAAGCGGTGCTCGAGCGGGCCGGGGTGGCGCGTTCGCGTCAACTCAACGGCATGCTGGCCAAGGCTTTCGACAAGTACCTGCGGGGCGGCGGGCACCGCTTGCGGCTGCCCGACATGCGCGGCCGGATCCGGATGGCGCAGTTCATGATCGGCAGCGACCTCGAACCGGACCTGGACCTGATCATCGACGCGGCGATCAGCGCGGCGGCCGTGTCCAACCCGGCCCATGCGGAAGATCTGGCCCGCTTCGCTTTTGACCGTGACGGAGGTTTGCTGGCGGCACTCGTACTTGGATACGCACTGTGCGGACAAGGCCGAGGCGACGAGGCCGAGGCGGTGCTGTCCCGTGTCTCGCTCGACGACGCCGACGAGCAGTCGATCATCCAGTGGGGTTGCTTACGTGCGTCGAACCTGTTCTGGAACTGTGGTGAAATCGACGCGGCCCGAAGGATTCTGGCCGAGGCGCGGGATCGCGCCCACGATGAAGAAAGCGCCGCTCTGCCCGAAGCCCTCAATCTGACCATCTCGTTCTTCTCCGACGACCTGACCACAACGCTCCGGGCCGGGCCGCCGTTCTGCGCCGCGGCCGCGTCACCGGTGGCAACCGCCCTGGCGGCCCTGCCGACCGCGCAGGCACTGATCAAAGTGGGTCGGTTCGGTGACGCCACCCGAATCGCAGAGGCGGGATTGCACGCGTTGCGGGGGGCCGCGCGCAGTCCATCGGGGGCTTTGCTGTTCGGACTCGGCCTCGCCGAGGTGATGGCACTGGTCGCAGCCGGCGATATCCCGGCGGCCGAACTCGCGGTCGAACGCTTTGCCACGATGGCCGCGGGCGTGCCTGAGCCGCATGCGATGGCCGTTGTGTTGTCGGGCTTCGTCCATCTGGTGCGTGGCGAACTGGCCTTGGCGTGCTCGGCATTTCAGAACTCGATGCCTGAGCTGTCGGGTTCGGCTCCACCGTTGTGGCCGATGCTCGCGAACGCCTGGGCCACCCAGGCCGAAGCGGCGCGCGGGAACACCGTGGCAGCCACGGCCGCACTGCAGCATTGCGAGGCGGCCTATGGGCCCGCAGATCGCCGCCTTTCTACCGGAACTCGAGCTGGCCCGGGCCTGGGAGCAAGCCGCGCATGGTCAGACATCCGACGGTCGGGCCCACGCGCTGCGGGCAGCGCAGACCGCGCGGCGATCCGGGATGCATGCCGTTGAGATGCGAGCCCTGCACACCGCAGTCCGATTCGGCGATCGGTCGCACGCCGACCGGTTGGCAGAACTTGCCAAGACCCTGGACACCCCCTGGTCGGCGGCGATAGCTGCGCAGGCTCGCGGCCTGGCCGAGCGCGACGCCGAACTGTTGAGCAGCGCAGCCGACAAAATCGCGGCCATGGGGGCCTTGGCGATGGCGGCCGACGCGGCGGCTCAGGCGGCCTGTGAGTACGAGCGCAGCGGCCAACGGGGCAAGCAACTGGAGGCGTCGACGCGGACCCAATCGTGGGCCAGGCAGGGCGACATCCACACGCCAGCCGTTACGAAAGCGGCTCAACCACTGCCGATCACGGGCCGCGAACGTGAGATCGCGATGCTCGTTGCCGCAGGTCTTCCCAACCGGCAGATCGCCGATCGCCTCTCGGTGTCGGTACGCACCATCGACGGGCACCTGTACCGCATGTTCGCCAAACTCGGTATCGAACGGCGCGATCAGTTGGTCCAGCTGTTCGCAGAGTAGGCCCGGGCCTGAGCCCACCGACGCTGTCGGCGTGCGCACCCCGCTTCACGACCTCCCCAATTCGGGCTTCCTGCCAACCAAGCGAAGCCTGAGTTGCGGACGATTGAACCAGATCATGCCGACCTGACAATGCCGTCACATCAGCGCATGCCCGAATCTATATTTCGGCTATTAATTAACGCGTATATTAATTAATACCATCAGGCGCATTGCGCCTTAACGAAATGCGGAATACTCCAGAGACTCAATTAACGCTTACGTCAATTAATCTCAAAATCCTGTGCCCCCACTCCGCCAACGCCAGGGCCAGCCGGAGCACCGACTGGCCCTGCGCCGCCGCGATCAGGGGGTGGGGGTGAATGTCCCCGGCGATCCGGGGCTGCCGACGGATCCGTCGGCACCGCCGGGCCCGCCGGCAGTGCCGTCCGAGCCGGTGCCGTCGCTGTCGTAGCCGCTGGGGGTGCCGCCCCCGGCACCGCCGACGCCGCCGGTGCCGGGCAACGCGATGCTGACGAAGGTGCCGCCCTTACCGCCGACACCGCCGTCACCGCCCGTGGTGGTGGTGTTGAGGAAGTGTGGCGCAGTGATGTTGGTTGCCGCCTCCATCTTGCCGCTACCGCCGTCACCGCCCTTGCCGCCCAGGGCACCGTTCGTGCCGTTAGCGCCGCCGTTGCCGCCGTCGCCGCCGATCGCGGTGCAGTTCGTGCAACTGCTGCCCTGGCTGCCTGCGGCCTGGTCCGAAACGCCGGCCCAGCCGTCGCCACCGGCACCGCCGTTGCCACCGAGGCCCTCGCCGCCGTCACCGCCGGTCCCGCTGCCGCTGGCGGTGCCGTAGATGCCGTGTTGCTGAGCAGTACCGCCGTTACCGCCGTGAGCGCCGGCAACACTGGCCACGCCGCCGTCACCGCCGGTGGCGCTGCCGGTAGAGATGCCGGTCACGGTGCCGAGCTGGTTGATCGTGCCGTCCTCGTTAAGCGTGCCGTTGGTCCCGGCGCCCAGCAGCCACGCACCGCCGCCGTTGCCACCGATGCCACCGCCGCTGGCGTCACCGCCGTCACCTCCGGTCGCGGTGCCGTCGGCGTTCCCGCCGAACACCGAGCCCGCGTTGTGAACCGGGACCTGGTTGGTGAACCAGGCCCCCTGGACGAGGCCGTTGGCGCCGTTTCCTCCGACACTGCCGGCGCCGTCACCGCTGCCGCCATTACCGCCGTGGCCGGTGCCGCTGGCCGTAGCACCCGGTCCCTCGGTCCAGACGATGCCGTTACCGCCGTTACCGCCGGCGCCGCCGTCGGCCCCGCCGTTACCGCCCGTTCCGCCGACCGCTGTTCCGTCAACTACTTTGCTGCCGGTCGCGGCGAACGTGTTGGTCCTGCCGGCGTTGTCGGTGAACGTGACGCTGTCGGTGGAGAGCCGCGCGCCACCACCGGTGCCTCCGAGGCCTCCGACGCCGGTGGTCTCACCATTGCCGCCATGACCACCGTTACCACCGGTGGCCGTGCCGGTGACGGTGCCGCCGCTGTCTACCTTGATGTACGCACCGCCGCCACCACCACCGCCGCCACCGCCCTGGCCGGCCGCGGTCCCGGTACCGGCGCCACCGTCGCCGCCTGCGCCGCCGTTGCCGGCGGTAGCGGTCGCGGTCGTGGTCCCGGTGGTCACAACGCCACCCGCCCCGCCCTGGCCGCCACCGCCGCCGTTACCGTCCGCGCCGCCGTTGGAGCCCAGCCCACCATGGCCACCGGTACCGCCGTCACCACCGGCCTGGGCGTACGTGCCGATCACACCCGCGCCTTGGCCACCCAGACCGCCGGTCCCGCCGTTGCCTGCGATCGCCACCCCGGCCGAGCCGCCAGCGGCCTGAATCGCGCCATCGGCACTGAAGCCGCCGGTACCACCCTTACCGGCCGTACCGACATTCCCGCCGTTACCGCCGTTGCCACCGGACCCGGCCGTGGAGTTGTTACCGCCGCCGGCACCGGTGCCACCGGTGCCACCCAGGGCACCGTTGGCGTCACCACCGGCACCACCTTTGCCGCCAAGACCCTGATCACCCACGGCTCCGATGAACCCGCTGCCGCCCCCGGCACCGCCCTTACCCCCGGTACCGCCGGCGCCGGCGGTACCGCCGTTGCCCCCGTTATCACCGACGGCACCGCCGAGGCCACTACCGGCCAGCGCATTCTGGCCCGCACCACCGGCCGCACCATTGGCGTCACCACCGCCACCACCTTCGCCGCCGACACCACCGGTGCCGCCGCTGCCCAAGATGATGCCGCCGTTCCCGCCGAGGCCACCGACCCCGCCGTTGCCACCGGCGTGAGCGGTCAAAGCGTTGCCGAGCGTGTCGAAGCCGGAGTTGGCGCCGAGCGCCCCGGCCCCGCCGGCCCCACCGTTGCCGCCGTTGCCGGCCGCGCCCACCGCGAACAGGTCGGTGGGGGGATGACTCGAGGAGTTGCCGCCGTTTCCGCCGGCCCCGCCGATGCCGTTGTGGTCCTCCAGGAACGTGCCCGTACCGCCTGCACCACCGTCTCCGCCGTTGCCCCACCACTCGCCGCCCGTGCCGCCGTTGCCGCCCACCGCACCGAGCCCACCGGCACCGCCGTCACCGCCGTTGCCCCAACCGCCGGCCGCACCACCTTCACCGCCGGCCTCACCGAGGTTGGCGGTGCTAGTGCTCCAGTTCCAGCCATCGCCGCCGTCGCCGAACCACAAGCCGCCGTTTTCACCATCGACGTGCGTTTCAGTGCCATCGGCGCCGTTGCAGATGACGCCGCAGGACCCAGCCGGGGTCAACGGTGCGAAGATCTGGTTGATCACGCCGTCCACCTGGATGCCCAGCGGGCTGGCCATCCAGTCCTGCAGGGCCTGGTGCAACGGCAGCCAGAAGTCAGTCTGGAACGCGTCAGCGATCGCGTTCGAGGCCGCCGAACCCGGGTCGGTCCAGGCCGCGCTCAACGCGGTGTTCACCTCGTCACCGGAGAACAGGTGGTCCCACGACGAACCCCAGGAACTGGTGTCGAACAACGCCGCCCACGCACTCGGGTCGAACAGGCCATCCAGGCCGAAGTCATCGGCCTGAGCCTGCGGCATGGACGCCAGTGGCGTCATCCCGAACGCCAGAAACGCACTTACCGCCGCACCGGCACCGGCGACGCGGCTACCACGCCCCACCTTGCCCTTGCATGAGTTGTTCCGCTTCCCACCGCGGTTCCTGACAGCCATCACACGACCTCCCCGTCAAACACGAGATCCTTAACGCTCGCTAAGGCCGTCTTAGGTTATTTCGGTGTTCACGGGGGTTCATAGAGCAATGAGCTACTCTAGTTTTTCCGAGAAAGACAGTGTGCTTGCTCTATCGGACTCGCCGAGCGCGCACTGTTGTACGGGCTGGCCGGATTACACCGGCAGCAACTGATCGATCACCCCGGCGAGTTGCTTGGCCGACCGGCACTCATGCACGGGGATCACATCTCGATAGCGTGGCACCGCCGAATCCCCACTGCCCCAAAGATGTTGGGGCTCCGGATTCAGCCAGTGCGCGTGCCGGCTGGCGGTCACCAGATGCGACAACACGTCCACTCCGGGGTCCCGGTAGTTGGTTCGGCCGTCGCCCAACACCAGCAGGGCGCTGCGCGGCGACACCACGTTCGGATACTTCTCGGCGAACGAGACGAAGGCGTGACCGTAGTCGGAGTGACCGTCACGCGTGTACACCCCGGACTCCCGGGTGATCCGCTGGACGGCCACCGCCAGGTCTGCCTCCGGCCCGAACAGATGCGTCACCTCGTCGGTGGTGTCGATGAAGGCGAAAACGCGAACCCTTGAGAACTGTTGGCGCAGTGCGTGTACCAGCAGCAGCGTGAAGTGACTGAATCCGGCGACCGATCCGGACACGTCGCACAGCACCACCAGCTCGGGTCGGGCCGGCCGCGGTTTGCGCAGCACCACGTCGATCGGCACACCGCCGGTGGACATGGATTTCCGCAAGGTCTTGCGCAGGTCGATGGTGCCGGCGCGCGAGCGCCGCCGTCGCGCGGCCAGCCGGGTCGCCAGGGTGCGGGCCAACGGCGCCACCACCCGGCGCATCTGGCGCAGCTGCTCACCGGAGGCCCGCAGGAATTCGACGTTCTCGGACAGCTGCGGTATGCCGTACATCTGGACGTGCTCGCGACCCAACTGTTCGGCGGTGCGACGCTTGGTCTCGGCATCGACGAGCTTGCGCAGCTGGGCGATCCGTTGCGCGGCAATCGCCTTGGCGATCTGCTCCTGGGTCGGGCTGGGTTCGTCGCCGTAGGGCGCCAACAGCCCGGCCAGCAACCTTCCCTCCAACTCGTCGAGCGCCAGCGCCTTGAGCGCCTGATACGCCGAGTAGGACGGACCGCGGCTGGAGCGGTACTGCCCGTAGGCCCCGACGATCGCCGCGATCATCGCCGACATCCGTGGATCGCTGTCGGCGAGGTCGGGATTGGCGGTCAGCAGATCGACCAGCATCTGCCGCATCGCGTCGGCGTCCTCCGGCAGCGGTGCGGATGCCGACGGGTCAGCCGAGTCTTCATCGACGATCACGGTGCGTTCGCCCAGCGCGGCGGGGAACCAGAGATCGAACATGGCGTCGTAGGTGTCGCGATGGTCCGGCCGGCGCAGCACCGCACACGCCAGCCCTTCGCGCAGCACCTCGCGGTCGCCCAGTCCCAGCGCCGCCATCACCCGACCGGCGTCGACGGTCTCCGATGGCCCCACCGAAATCCCCTGCCCGCGCAGTGCTTCGACGAACTCCACCAGGTGCCCGGGAATACCGTGTGGGGCCAACGGCTGCGTCGGGCGGATTCTACGAACCATCAGGGGGCCATCAGTTCAGCCGCAGTTCTCCGGTTGCGCGCACCTGGTCGGACTGGTGCTTGAGCACCACCCCGAGCGTCGCAGCCACGGTGGCGTCATCGATGGTGTCCAGGCCCAGCGCCAGAAGTGTTCGGCCCCAGTCGATCGTCTCGGCCACCGACGGCAGCTTCTTGAGCTGCATCCCGCGCAACACGCCGATGATCCGAACGAGTTCGGCGGCCAGGTGCTCGGGCAGTTCGGGCACCCGGGACAGCAGGATCTGACGTTCCAGATCGGGATCGGGAAAGTCGATATGCAGGAACAGGCAGCGGCGCTTGAGCGCCTCGGACAGTTCCCGAGTGGCGTTGGAGGTCAGCAGCGTGAACGGGGTCCGGGTCGCGGTGATGGTGCCCAATTCGGGGACGGTGACGGCGAAGTCGCTCAACACCTCAAGCAGCAGACCCTCGATCTCGATGTCGGCCTTGTCGGTCTCGTCGATCAGCAACACCGTGGGATCGGTGCGCCGGATGGCGGTCAACAGCGGACGCGTCAGCAGGAACTCCTCGGAGAAAACGTCCATCTTGGTGGCGTCCCAGTCACCGGCCGCACCGGCAGTGTTGCCGGTTTGAATGCGGAGTATCTGCTTGGCGTGGTTCCACTCGTAGAGGGCACGGGCCTCATCGACACCCTCGTAGCACTGCAGGCGCACCAGTTCGGCGCCGGTGGCGGCGGCGACCGCACGGGCCAGTTCGGTCTTGCCGACTCCGGCCGGACCCTCCACCAGCAGGGGCTTGCCCAGCCGGTCGGCCAGGAACACCGCGGTGGTGGTGGCGGTGTCGGCCAGGTAACCGGTCTCGGCGAGTCGGCGGGCGACATCGTCGATGTCGGTGAAGAAGGGCGCCTGGCGGGCCGGGCGGTAGGAACTGGCCGGGGTCTCCATAGATGTTGGCTCTCTGATCAGGCCGGCGTATCAGGCCGGGCGGGTGTGGCCGTCACCCCACACGATCCATTTGGTCGACGTCAGCTCGGGCAATCCCATCGGACCACGCGCGTGCAGTTTCTGGGTGGAGATGCCGATCTCGGCGCCGAATCCGAACTGCTCGCCGTCGGTGAACGCCGTCGACGCGTTGACCATGACCGCTGCGGCGTCGACCTGCTCACTGAACTGCTGGGCGGCAGCCATGTTGGTGGTGATGATGGCCTCGGTGTGGCCGGTGCCGTACTCGTTGATGTGGTCGATCGCATCATCGAGCCCGTCGACCACTGACAAAGCGATGTCCATCGCCAGGTATTCGCGGCGCAGGTCGTCCTCGGTGGCGGGGGCGTCGGCGTCGCCGTGCACCGTGACCCCGGCGGCGGTCAAGGCGTCCACCAGCCGGGGCAGCGCAGTTTCGGCGATCGCGGCATCGACCAACAGGGTCTCGGCGGCGTTGCAGACACTGGGCCGGCGAGTCTTGGAGTTCAGCAGCACTTCTTCGGCAACCGCAAGGTCGGCGGCCTCATGGATGTAGACGTGGCAGTTGCCCACCCCCGTCTCGATGGTCGGCACCAGCGCGTCGCGCACCACGGCCTCGATCAGTCCGGCCCCGCCGCGCGGAATCACGACGTCGACCAGTCCGCGGGCCTGGATCAGGTGGGTGACGGTGGACCGGTCGACGGACGACAGCAGCTGCACGGCGTCAGCGGGCAGGTCTTCCGCGGTCAGGGCACCGCGCAGGACCTCGACGAGCGCGGCGTTGGAGTGCGCCGCTGACGAGCTGCCGCGCAACAGTGCCGCATTGCCGGCCTTCAGTGTCAGCCCGAACGCATCGACGGTGACGTTGGGCCGGCCTTCGTAGACCATGCCCACCACCCCGAGCGGGACACGCTGCTGGCGCAGCATCAGCCCATTGGGAAGGGTGTAGCCGCGCAGCACCTCACCGACCGGGTCGGGCAGCCCCGCAACCTGACGCAGCCCGGCCGCAATCCCGGCGACACGGTCGGGGTTCAGCGCCAACCGGTCCAGCATCGCCTCGGGGGTGTTGGCAGCGCGGGCGACGGCGAGATCCTCGGCGTTGGCCGCCAGAATGTCGTCGGCATGGGCCAGCAGTGCGTCGGCCGCGGCGTTGAGGGCGTTGTTTTTGGCCGCGGTGGACAACGACGTCAGCGCACGGGAGGCGATCCGGGCTCGGCGGGCGGCGTCGTGGACCTGTTGGCGCAGGTCGGGAAGCAACGGTACGGACGAACTCATTACCCCAGCGTATCGGGCTAACCTAACCGGTGGGGTCCGGGTATCCGTAGTCGGCAGCACCACCATTGCACCGGCACGCTTAATCGTTTCCGGCCGCAACAACAGACCTCCAGCATCAATCGAGACATGCTCGGGGTTCTCTGCTCCGTGGGGCTACATCACCCCACCTTCCGGCGCGAGCGTGGGTGTCTGTATTCAGGAACGCCAGGAACGGCACGTCGTAGACACGCTCGCTGGTGGCAATCCCCGTCTTACTTCGAGGCGCTGAGCTCCAAGGCGATGTTGTCCGGGTCGCGGAACTCCAGGATGTAAAGCGGGCCGATGTCCTTCACCGGTTCGTGGGCGACACCGAGGTCGTCGAGGTGGGCGGCAGCCGCATCCAAATCGGCCTTACCGGCGACCTGGAACGCGATGTGATCCAGGCCGACCCGGTTCTCGTCGAAGCCGTCGTCTCCGACCGGCCGTAGCCCGATCAGTGCACCACCGAGGTCGTAGACGACGCCACCGAACAGCCACCACAACTCGCTGCGGGTGGCCTGGTCGGCGTTATCGGGAATCTCAAAGGCAACCGGCCAACCGAACACGCTCTCGTAGAACCGACGCGATTTGTCGATGTCGGTGACAGTCAGCCGGACGTGTGCGATCGACGTGCTGTTAATGGCCATAGGCGCACGATGTCACCCGGGGGATGCCGCGGGTATGAATGTCCCAAAATCGGTCACCGGTCTGCCCCGGGTTTGGTTGATACCTGATCTGTGAGGATTACTTCGCTGGAAGGATGTCGACCATGCCGCAGCCGTATCCGAAGGAACTCGGCGATGATGTGGTCGCGGTGGCCCGCAACGGGCAGGTGTCGTTGAGTCAGATCGCGATCACCACCTGGCCGAACACTTGAACGACACCTCGACCAGATCAATACGTGGACAGACCAGTAGTTCATAACTGGTCTTGTCCTGGGGCGGACGGAGGCAACGGGCCCAGTGCAGAAGAAGCACGTTATCTGCGTGGTGGGCAGCGCCAACATGGACACGGTGCTCACCGTGACCGTGCTGCCCGACCCGGGTGAGACGGTGCTGGCGACCGCGGTCGCCACGACACCGGGCGGCAAGGGGGCCAATCAGGCGGTCGCCGCAGCCCGGGCCGGGGCGCGGGTGCAGTTCGTGGGCGCGATCGGTGACGACGACGCCGGGCTGCTGCTGCGCCGGCACCTGCAGAACAACGGTGTCGGAACCGACGGCCTGACGACGATGCCCGGGCCCAGCGGTTCGGCGGTCATCACAGTGGACCCATCCGGGGAGAACACCATCGTGGTGGCCCCCGGCGCCAACGCCACGTGGACCCTGGATTCCGGCCAGCGCGACCTGATCACTCACTGCGACGTGCTGCTGATGCAGTTGGAGATTCCGATCCCGGTGGCCACCGCGGCCGCCGGGCTGGCCCGTGCGAGCGGTGCGACGGTGATCCTCAACGTCTCCCCGGCCGGCCGCGATGTGACCGAGCTTGCCGGGCTGACCGACGTCGCCGTGGTCAACGAGACCGAATCGGCGTGGTTCCGTCATCCGGTGCCGCACCGGGTGGTCACGCTCGGTGCTCGCGGGGCGCGTTACACGGGGGCCGATGGCACCGTCCACGTGCCGGCGACGGTGGTGGACGCCGTCGACACCTCCGGCGCGGGTGATGTCTTCGCCGGTGTGCTGGCGGCCGAATGGCCGGCCGGTATCGCGCACGCGCTGCGTGCCGCCTGTGCCGCCGGGGCACTGGCGACGCTGACGCCCGGAGCCGGAGACTGCGCACCGAGCGCCGAGGCGATCAGGGCCGCGGTCACGCCGTGATCACACCCGCACGTTGAAACCCAGGTCGACGTCGGATGCGGCCTGTCCGCCGCGGATTCCCCAATTCTCCCGGTCTACCTCGTGCAGGGTGATCATCACGTGGTCACGTGGGATACCCAGGGCGGCAAGACCTTCAACGATCCCGGCGTAGAGCGCGCGCTTGGCGTCCAGGGATCGGCCGGTGAAGCAGTCGATCGAGACCAGGGTGCGGTACTCCGGTTGAGCGAGATGCTCCGGAACCGCGAACCGGTGCGGTTCGTGGGCGACCAGCCGCACGTTCTTGTCCTTGGCCGGGATCTGGAAGGCCGTCACCATCGCGCCGTGGACGGCGTCGATGATCGCGACCTCCTCGGCTTGCGAGTAATGGCGGCGAACCTCGATCAACACGGTGGGCATGGCCTATGTCTTACCGCAAGGCGGCGATGACTTCGCCGGCGACCCGCTCGCCGGCCTCGATGGCACCCTCGATGTATCCGGCGTGCTCACCGGCGGTTTCAGTGCCGGTCCAGTGGATGTTGCCGGTCGGCTCCGAGGGCAGCGGGAACGGCGCTGGTGCACCACCTGCGGTTGGCAGCGCCGAGTAGCCACCGCCGGCGTCCTGGTCGCGGTGCCAGGATTTTTCGTGCCAACTCACCGGATGGAGCAGCGCCGGCAATCCCGCCACCGCGGCGAGTGGGCCGATAAGCGCTCTCCGCCGATCATTTTCGTTGAGGGCGTCCACATCTCGCGCCTCCCGACCACCCACCAGTACGCAGAGATGGCCGGGCCCATCGGGCGGCGAGGTGTCGAAGACCGCAGCACCGGGGTTGTCGAGGATCATGCATTCGAGGTCGGCGTCCTCGCGCCAGAACGGCCTCCGGTAAACCGCGATCGCCTTGTAGACCGATCCCATGTATGTGCTGTCCTGGAGGCGCCGTCGACCATCCGGAAGTGGTGGGTCGAAGGCGATCTTGCTGGTCATCGGCGGCGGCACCGACACGATCACCTTTGCCGCCCGCACGACAGCTGATTGCGTGCTGACGACAACCGATCTCCCCTCGTCCCGAACGGAGATCACCCGGCTGTCGGTCCGGACCCGCTCCCCCAATTCGGCGGCGATCCGATCCGTCAGGGTGCCGGCGCCCTCGAGGATCAGACTGTCCTGCGCCCCGCCGCTGGTCGACAACATCTCGGTCAGTCCGCCCTCGTAGCCGATCATCTCGACGAACGACTCCATCGAAAAGCGGTCAAGGTCCGCGGTGGTCGAGGTCGCGAGCAGCACTTCGAGCAGTCGCCGGGCCACTGCCGAAGGCACCTTCGCAAGCCGATCCTGGATCGTCTGGGAACTCCATCGCCTGGGCGCACCGAACTTCGCCCTCATCACCCAGGACGCCAGCACCGCATTGGCGATCGCCATCACCGGACCAACCGCTGACACCGTCTTGCCGCCTTTGATCACCATCGGGCGCTTCGGGGTGTGCATGGGAAACACCGTCGCTCCGAGTTCGGCTGCCAGTGCCTCCAGCCGGTGGTGGCCGGCCCCCACCCATTGGCCGCCCAGGTCAAGACGGGAGCCCAGGGCCGAGGTCTCGGCGAACAGCCGTCCGCCCGTTCGGGCCGCGGACTCGAGGACAAGCACGTCGATCCCCTGCCGTTGCAGGTCCCGCGCGGCGATCAGTCCGGACATACCGGCGCCGACAATCACCACCGTGGTGTGAAGGTCATTTCGGCCCGGGAGAACTCGCGACGCTTCGGTCATCGTCGGCCTTCCCCTACTGCTCGGGTATCTCCCGCTCGATCTCGTCGAGCCAGATCCGAGCCGACATGTCCGACGGGGCACGCCAGTCGCCGCGGGGCGACAGTGAGCCGCCGTGTGACACCTTGGGCCCGTTCGGCAGTGCCGACCTCTTGAATTGGCTGAACGAATAGAACCGCTGCACAAATACTTTCAGCCATTTCCGGATCTCGTTCAGCGAGTAGGCCTGTCGCTTGTCCGCCGGATACCCGGGAGGCCAGCCGCCCGCTTCCTGGTCATGCCAGGCATGCCAGGCCAAGAATCCGATCTTGGCCGGGGTGAACCCGTGGCGCAGCGCCTGGAACAGCGCGAAGTCCTGCAGCGCGTAGGGGCCGACCGTGTCCTCGCTGCGCTGGATCTCGTCGCCGTCACCGACCGGTACCAGCTCCGGGCTGATCTCGGTGTTCAGCACCGAGGCCAGCACCGCGCACACGTCGGCGTCGAACTCGCCCGAGTTGATCACCCAGCGGATCAGGTGCTGGATCAGTGTTTTGGGCACGCCGCCGTTGACGTTGTAGTGCGACATCTGATCGCCCACGCCGTAGGTGGACCAGCCCAGCGCCAGCTCCGACAGGTCGCCGGTGCCCAGTACGATGCCGCCGTTCTGGTTGGCGATCCGGAACAGATAGTCGGTGCGCAGACCGGCTTGGACGTTCTCGAAGGTGACGTCATAGACGGCTTCCCCACGGGCGAACGGGTGGCCGAGCTCGGTCAGCATCAGCTTCGCGCTGTCGCGGATGTCGAGTTCGGCGAAGGTCACACCGAGCGCCTTGCTCAGCGCCGCCGCATTGGCCTTGGTGCGCTCACCGGTGGCGAAGCCGGGCATGGTGAACGCCAGAATGTCGCTGCGCGGCCGGTTCTCCCGGTCCATCGCCCGCGCTGCGACGATCAGCGCGTGGGTGGAATCCAGGCCGCCCGACACCCCGAGGACCACCTTGGGATACCGCAGTGCGCGAAGCCGCTGCTCCAGGCCGGACACCTGGATGTTGTAGGCCTCGTAGCAGTCCTGTTGCAGCCGTTGCGGATTGGACGGCACGAACGGGAACCGTTCGACCACGCGAAGCAGTCCGATGTCGCCGGCCGGCGGGTCCAGCAGGAACTCCACCCGTCGGAACTCCTGCACCGCGGCGCGATGGTGACGACGGTTGTCGTCGAACGTGCCCATCCGCAGCCGCTCCGAGCGCAGCAGGCCCAGGTCGACGTCGGCCACCGAACGCTGAGGTTCGTGCGGGAACCGGTCGCTTTCGGCCAGCAGCGTCCCGTTCTCCCAGATCATGGTCTGGCCATCCCAGGCCAAGTCGGTGGTCGACTCCCCTTCCCCGGCAGCGGCATAGACATAGGCGGCCAGGCATCGCGCCGATGCCGACCGGGCCAGCAGGCAGCGGTCTTCGGCACGACCGACGGTGATGGGGCTGCCGGACAGGTTGGCCAGCACGGTGGCACCGGCCAACGCGGCCTGGGCACTGGGCGGCACCGGCACGAACATGTCCTCGCAGATCTCGACATGCAGCACCAGCCCGGGCACGTCACTCGCGGCGAACAGCAGGTCCGGCCCGAACGGCACCTCAACGCCGCCCAGCCGGATCAGTCCGCGCTCGTCGTCGCCGGCGGCGAATTGGCGGCCCTCGTAGAACTCGCGGTAGGTGGGCGGGTACGACTTGGGCGCCACCCCGAGGATGCGGCCACGATGAACAACGACCGCGGCGTTGTAGATGCGGTGGCCGTAGCGCAGCGGCGCTCCCACCACCAGGACCGGTAGCAGCTCCAGCGAGGCGGCGACCAGATCGAGCAGCGCGGCCTGGACCGCGTCGAGCAGGGTGTCCTGCGCGACGATGTCGTCGAGTGAGTAGCCCGACAGCGTGAGCTCGGGGAAGACGGCCAGTGCCACGCCGTCGTCGTGGCACTGGCGCGCCAGCTGCAGCACCGACTCGACATTGGCGGCCGGGTCGGCGAGCGTGGCGCGGTGCGTGCAGGCGGCGACCCGCGCGAACCCGTGCCGGTAGGCGCTGTAAAAGTCCCCTGAAGAGTCCATCGCCTGCCATTGTCGCCTGGAATGTGTCAATACGCAGCTTTCGGGTGCCACCGGCCGATGACGCGGCGCCGGTGGCGGCCTACCGCCGGATGCCTACGCTGGACCAGATGGGCGACATCACGCCGACGGTCTGCGACCTGCTGACTCTGCTGACAGGCCGGCGAATCGCGGTGCTCACCGGCGCTGGGATCTCCACCGATTCCGGCATTCCCGACTATCGCGGGCCGGACTCCCCGCCGAGCAATCCGATGACCATCGGCCAGTTCACCGGCGATCCGGTCTTCCGCCAGCGGTACTGGGCCCGCAACCACGTGGGCTGGCGCCACATGGCCGCCACCTCGCCCAACGCGGGGCACTGGGCGCTGGCCGCGCTGGAGGCCGCCGGCGTGGTGACCGGGGTCGTCACCCAGAACGTCGATCTGCTGCACACCAAGGCCGGCGGTCGCCGGGTCGTGGACCTGCACGGCAGCTACGCGACGGTGGTCTGCCTGGCGTGCGGGATCACCATGAGCCGCATGACTCTGGCCGAGCAGCTGGAGGAGCTCAACCCGGGATTCCTTGAGCGGGCCGAGAACCTCGGCGGTATCGCGGTGGCACCCGACGCGGACGCCGTCGTCGCCGATACCGCGTCGTTCCGCTACGTGGACTGCCACCGTTGCGGCGGGATGCTCAAACCCGACATCGTCTACTTCGGCGAGAACGTCCCCAAAGACCGCGTCGAACGGGCGTTTTCAGTGGTCGACGACGCCGACGCGTTGCTGGTTGCCGGGTCCTCGCTGACGGTGTTCTCCGGCTACCGGTTCGTCCGGCACGCAGCGGCGCGCGGTGTCCCGGTCGCGATCGTCAACCGCGGTCCGACCCGCGGCGACGACCTGGCGGCGATCAAGTTCGACGCCGGGTGTTCGGCGGCCCTGGCGGTGCTGGCCGAGGAACTGATCCCGGCGGCGATCTCGGCGAACTAATCGCCGCATAACGCCCGCAGCCGCGGAGTGATCCGGCACGATATCTCGGGTGAAACAGCGGCTCACGCCCGACCAGCGCAACTCATTCCTGGCCGCCTTGTTGGGCTGGTCGATGGATGCGTTCGACTACTTCATCGTGGTGTTCGTCTACGCCGACATCGCCAAGACCTTCGGCCATACCAAGACCGAGGTCGCATTTCTGACCACCGCCACCCTGGTGATGCGTCCGGTCGGCGCGCTGCTGTTCGGCCTGTGGGCCGACCGGGTCGGCCGACGAATACCGCTGATGGTGAACGTCATCTTCTATTCGACGGTGGGGTTCCTGTGCGCGTTCGCGCCCACCTTCACCGTGCTGGTGATCCTGCGCCTGCTCTACGGGATCGGGATGGGCGGCGAATGGGGGCTGGGCGCCGCGCTGGCCATGGAGAAGATCCCCGCCGAGCGCCGCGGGTTCTTCTCCGGGCTGCTGCAGGAGGGCTATCTGTTCGGCTATCTGGCCGCCACGGTGGCCTCGCTGCTGGTGAACGACGTGCTGGGGTTGTCCTGGCGGTGGCTGTTCGGGCTGTCGATCCTGCCGGCCATGGTCAGCCTGCTGATCCGCTACCGGGTCACCGAGTCCGAGGTGTGGCAGGCCACCCAGGATCGGATGCGGCTGACCCGCACCAGGATTCGCGACGTCTTCACCGACGCCAAAGTGATCCGCCGGTTCTGCTACCTGGTGTTGCTGATGACGGCGTTCAACTGGATGAGCCATGGCACCCACGACATCTATCCGACATTTCTGACCTCGCCCGACGGCGCGGGCCTGTCCCATGTCACCGCCAAGTGGATTGCGGTGATCTACAACATCGGCGGGATCATCGGCGGGCTGGCCTTCGGTTCGCTGTCACAGCGGTTGGGCCGGCGCTACGCGATCATCTGGGCCGCGGTGATGGGCCTGCCGATCGTGCCGCTGTTCGCGTTGTCGCAGACCGCGGGCATGCTGTGCCTCGGCTCGTTCCTGATCCAGGTCTGCGTGCAGGGCGCCTGGGGCGTGATCCCGGCCCACCTGACCGAGATGTCGCCGGACGCGATCCGCGGCTTCTATCCGGGCGTGACCTATCAGCTGGGCAATCTGTTCGCCGCGTTCAACCTTCCGATCCAGGAACACCTCGCGGCCGCCCACGGCTACCCGTTCGCCCTGATTGTCACGGTGGTGACGACCCTGATCGCCGTCGTGGTGTTGACCGCGATCGGCAAGGACGCCACCGGCCGGCAGTTCGGACTGGCCGAGCCTGGACGGCCCGGGTCAGAACGTGCAGGGCATGGCACGGATGCCGTGAATGAAGCTACCCGCTAGGTACTCCGGGTCGCCGGCCTCGATGCCCGGCAACTCATGGAGCAATTCACCGAAGAGGGCGCGCAGCTGGGCCCGCGCCACATGGGTCCCCAGGCAATAGTGCTGGCCGCCGCCACCGAATCCCAGGTGCGGGTTGGGGTCTCGGCTCAGATCCAGGCGGTCCGGCTCGTTGAACGCCCGGTCATCCCAGTTACCGGACGCGTAGAACATCGCCACCTTGTCGCCGGCCCGAATCGTCTGGCCGCCGAGCTCGTAATCGCTTGCGGCGGTGCGCCGGAAGGTCATCACCGGTGTCGCGTAGCGGATGAACTCCTCGACGGCCATTCCGATACGCCTGTCGAAATCGTCCATCAGCCAGGCTCGTTGCTCGGGGAAGTCGGTGAGCGCCCGCAGCGCGTGGCTGGTCGTCTGGCGGGTGGTGTCGTTGCCCGCCACCGCGAGCAACACGAAGTAGGCGCAGACTTCGGCATCGGTGAGCCGGTCGCCGTCGACTTCGGTGGTCACCAGGCTGCTGAACAGGTCGTCGCCGGGTCGCTCGCGGCGCTGCGCGGCCAGCGTGGCGGCGACCTGATGCAGGTACATGATGTTCTCGCCCATCACCGCCAACGGGTCTCGCCCGTCGAGGAACACCGGGTCATTGGTCGACACCAGCGCATCAGCGGCGCGGGCCACCTGTGCGCGCTCGGAATCGGGAACGCCCACCATGTCCGCCAGCGTTCGCAGCGGCAATTCCTTGGCGCAGTATTCGACGAAGTCGGCCCCACTGCCGGCGGCCTTCAGTTCACCGACGATGGCTTTGGCACTGGCCTTGATCGAGTCTTCGATGCGCCTGATCTGCCGGGGCGTGAACGCCGCGGTGGCCAGTTTGCGCAGTTTGGTGTGCCGGGGCGGATCCATGGCCAGGAACGACTGGGTGGTTTCCAGCATCTCCTCGGGGATGTTCTCGAACTGCACACCCTTACCGGATAGGAACACCTCGTTGGTGCGGCTCACCTCGACGATGTCGGCATGGCGGGTCACGGCCCAAAAACCCGGGTCGTCGGGATCGTTGAGCATCGAGTCCGCGACCGGCGGGTGCCAGCTCACCGGGCGCTCGGCACGCAGCACGGCGTAGGAGCGTTCCCGCTCCGCGGCGGAGGTGGACCAGAACGCACGTGACGATAGGTCGACGGCGTCGTAAACACGGTTTGTGGCGGTCGATGCTGCCATGGGGCCTCCTCGGCGTATGACTCCGATCACAACGAGAACGACACGACACTATGGCTAGACATAGTGTCTAGTCAAGATGTCATCGCCCGCAGTAGGCTGCACCGCATGGCCTCCGTAACGCGCAAACCCCCGGTCAGCCGCCAGGAGCGGCGCGGGGAGATCGAGTGCCGGTTACTCGATGCCACCGAACGGCTGATGAGCGACGGCGCCAGCTTCACCGAACTGAGTGTGGACCGGCTCGCCACCGAGGCCGGGATCTCGCGGGCCAGCTTCTACATCTACTTCGAAGACAAGGGCCACCTACTGCGCCGGCTCGCCGACCAGGTGTTCGGCGACCTCGTCTCCGGTGCCGAACGCTGGTGGGGCGTGGCGGGACGCCGCGATCCCGCCGACGTCCACGACGCGATGGCAGCGATCATCGCCAGCTATCGGCGCCACCAGCCGCTGCTGATCGCGCTCAGCGAGATGGCCGGGTACGACCCCCTGGTGGGAGCCACCTATCGGGAACTGCTGACCGGAATCTCGGGCCGGGTGGCCCAGGTCATCAAAGACGGCCAGACCGAAGGCGCCATTCGCCGCGAGTTGCCCGTCGAAGCCACCGCAAGCGCACTCACCTGGATGGTGGAGCGTGCCTGCCAGCAGAACCTGCCGAACCACGACGCCGGCTACGACAGCGAACTCGCCACGGCCTTGACCGAAATCGTCTGGGGCGCGCTGTATCTACATCCCATCGGTCAGTAGTTCCAGGCCGAGCGGTCATAGCTGCTCTCGATCCGCTGACGCTTCTTACGCCGGGTGGGACAGAACACGTAGCTGACGTTGCCGCGCCTGACCCGGAGGTTGTCGCCGGCCTCCAAGTTCACCCTGAAGTAGTTGTTGTGCACGGTCACCAGTCCCACCAGTGCGTTCCATACCGCCAGCGAATCGACTTGTACAGCCGGACGATTGGGAAAATCCGCCATACCGTCGTACTGGCGGCACAGATCGGTCACCGCGAACGGGGTGTTCCCGGGAACGCCGACGCCGCCGTAGTCGGGCAACGTCATGAACCACACCAGCTTCGGGTCGGCCTGATAGATGCCGTGGAACGGCTGCTCGGGATTGGCGAGCAGCAGAAACGACACCTTGCCGACCGGGATCGAGGTGCTCGGCCCGTAGTCGCGCAACCATTTGCAGGCCACCTGCGACCCCATGCTCACGGCGTAGACCAGCACGTCGTCGGCGTCGGGGTGGCCGTCGAAGTGAGCCCTCAGCATCTCGTCGAGGGCCTGCGCACCGCGTCGCACCGCTTCCACCGCCGGGACATAGCGCAGGCCATCAAAATAGGTGTTGGGGTACTTGATGTTTCGCACCGTCCGGCCCTTGGTGACCGCACCACGGCACATGAACCGCAGCAAGCCGCTCCAGCCCGCCCCGTCGATGGTGAATACGGTGCTCATGCCGGCGGGCGTCAGACCGCGACCAGGTCGTCGGCGTGGACCACCGGCCGGCGCGCATCGGGCGCCAAGTCTGCGGTGGAATGGCCGATCATGGTCGCCAGTTCCACCGCGTCGTAGCCCACGACGCCGCGGGCCACCACCGATCCGTCCGGGCCGCACAGTTCGACGACGTCGCCGCCGTGGAACTTGCCGGAGGCTGCGGTGATCCCCGCCGGCAGCAGCGAGCGCCGCCGGGTCAGCACCGCCTCGACCGCGCCGGCATCCAGGGTCAACGTGCCGGCGGCGTCGGCGGCGTGACGCATCCAGAACTTGCGTGCCGACAACCGTTGCGCCCGCGGCGCGAAGACGGTGCCTACCGATGCGTCGGAGAGCGCGGCGGCTGCTTCACTGGCCGCCGCCAGCAACACCGGAACTCCCGCGTCGGCGGCCAGCAGCGCCGACGACAGCTTCGACACCATGCCGCCGGTACCCAGGTGACTGCCCTCGCCGGCCACCACATCGATGAGGTCCTGCGGACCGGACACCTCGGGGACCAGACGGGCCGGACCCTTGCGCGGGTCGGCGTCGTAGAGACCGTCGATGTCGGAGAGCAGCACCAGCGCATCGGCGCCGACCAGATGCGCCACCAGCGCCGAGAGCCGATCGTTGTCGCCGAACCGGATCTCGTTGGTGGCCACCGTGTCGTTCTCGTTGACGATCGCGACCGCGTGCAGTGCCCGCAACCGGTCCAGGGTGCGGGCGGCATTGGTGTGCGACACCCGCATCGACACGTCCTGCGCGGTGAGCAGCACCTGCCCGACGGTACGGCCGAACCGGCCGAAGGCGGCATTCCACGCATTGACCAGCGCCACCTGGCCCACACTGGCCGCAGCCTGCTTGGTGGCCAGATCGGTTGGTCGCTTGGACAATCCCAGCGGCTCCAGGCCCGCGGCAATGGCCCCGGACGACACGATCACCACGTCGGAACCGGCCTTCATCCGGGCCTCGATCGCCGCGGCGAGCCCGGCCAGGCGGCCGACGTCGAACATCCCCGATTCGGTGGTCAGTGCGGTGGTGCCGATCTTGACGACGACGCTGCGCGCGGTGCGAATCGCTTCGCGCGCAACACCTCCGGTCACGAGTCCTCCGTATGCTCTCGACGCTGCTTGCGCGCCACCTTGCGTTCGGCGGCCCCGATCCGGTCGCTGCGTTCCACGCGAACGTCGGTGCCCCGGCCCGACAAGGGCACGTCCACCCCGGCCGCCGTGGCCGGCTCCCAGTCGAAGGTCATCTCGCCGATCGTCACCGCGCAGCCCGGTTTGGCGCCCCGCCGCAGCAGTTCGTCCTCGACCCCCAGTCGGGCCAACCGATCGCCCAGGTAGCCGACCGCCTCGTCGTTGTCGAAGTTGGTCTGGTGCACCCAGCGCTCAGGACGCTCGCCGCTCACGATGAAGCCGCCGTCGCCGTCGGATACCACGGTGAACCCGGTCTGCCGGGCGGGCAGCGGCCGGATCACCGGTCGGCGCGCCACCGGCTCCGGCTGCGCAGCACGATATGCCGACACCATCTCGGCCAGCGCGAACATCAACGGCCGCAAGCCCTCCCGGCTGGCGGTGGACACGCTGAACACCGGCCAACCCCGTGCGCCCACTTCGCCGGAGATGAACTCGGCCATCTCCCGCGCGTCGGGCACATCGATCTTGTTCAGCACCACCGCCCGCGGGCGTTCAGCCAGGTCGCCCAGCATCGAATCCCCCTGCAGCGTCGGGGTGTAGGCCGCCAATTCGGCTTCCAGGGCGTCGATGTCGGAGACCGGGTCGCGGCCCGGCTCCAGGGTGGCGCAATCCACGACGTGTACCAGCACCGCGCAGCGTTCGATGTGCCGCAAGAAGTCCAAACCCAGTCCGCGACCGGCCGATGCCCCAGGAATCAGGCCGGGCACGTCAGCGACGGTGTAGGTCTGCTCACCGGCGGAGACGACGCCCAGATTCGGCGTCAGCGTGGTGAACGGATAGTCGGCGATCTTCGGCTTGGCCGCCGAGATGACCGACACCAGTGACGATTTCCCGGCCGACGGGAATCCGATCAGGCCGACGTCGGCAACTGTCTTGAGTTCCAGGGTGAGGTCGCGGGTTTCGCCCTTCTCCCCCAGCAGCGCGAAGCCGGGCGCCTTGCGGGCACGAGACACCAGGGCCGCATTGCCCAGCCCGCCACGACCGCCGGCGGCCGCCTCGAAGCGGGCACCCGAGCCCACCAGGTCGGCCAGCAGCCGCCCCTGCTCGTCGAGCACGACAGTACCGTCGGGGACCTTGATCTCCAGATCGGATCCGGTTGCGCCGTCCCTGTTGCTGCCCTGTCCCTGCTTGCCGGAATCCGCGGCTATATGCGGCCGGAAGTGGAAGTCCAGCAGGGTGTGCACCTGGGGATCGACGACCAGCACGACGCTGCCGCCGCGACCACCGTTACCGCCGTCCGGGCCGCCGAGCGGCTTGAACTTCTCCCGGTGGATCGACGCGCAACCATTGCCCCCGTCGCCCGCGCGCACATGGATGACGACGCGGTCGACAAACCGGGACATCGGGCTTCCTCTCACCCCTCCCACACGCCGAGCGTGCGACCACTGCGAGTTATGCCAGCAATCCTCGCAGTCAGTGCACGCTCGCGGCGCGGGGCGGGTTAGTTAGCTCTCGACGCGGGCGACAGGCACGATGTTGACGGTCTTGCGGCCGCGCTTCAGGCCGAACTCGACCGCGCCGGGCGACGTGGCGAACAGGGTGTCGTCGCCGCCGCGCCCGACGTTGATACCCGGGTGGAAGTGGGTGCCGCGCTGGCGGACCAAGATCTCGCCGGCCTTGACCACCTGGCCGCCGAACCGCTTGACGCCGAGTCGCTGAGCGTTGGAGTCGCGCCCGTTGCGCGAGCTGGAAGCGCCCTTCTTATGTGCCATGTCGTTCGCTCCCCTACTTGATTCCGGTGACCTTGACCACGGTCAGCCGCTGACGGTGACCCTGTCGCTTGTGGTAGCCGGTCTTGTTCTTGAACTTGTGGATACGGATCTTGGGGCCCTTGGTGTGCTCGAGCACCTCCGCGGTGACCGCGACCTTGGCCAGCTTGGCGGCGTCGGTGGTGACGGTGGCACCGTCGACGACCAACGCGACCGGCAGCGACACGGAGTCGCCGGCCTCGACCTCGATCTTCTCAACCTTGACGATGTCTCCGACCGCGACCTTGTACTGCTTGCCGCCGGTCTTGACGATTGCGTACGTCGCCATCGTGGGTGTCTACCTCTACTTTCCGGGCGCGCACACGATCGACGGTTGCGCGATTCGCTGGGGGTTTGCCGGCCGAGCCTGGCGACAACTGGTTAAGGGTACGTGACCAGCAATGGAGGGGTCAAACTGGCGGCCCCGCCGGCCGGGCGGCCGCTCGGCGACGTCGTGGTCGTTCCTGAGTCGGAGCGACGATGGCCACCTCGCCGGAGTCCTGGACGGAATCCTCGTCCGAGTCCTCGTCCGAGTCCTCGTCGGAGTCGTCGTCCGAATCCTCGTCCGAGTCCTCCTCGGAGTCCTCGTCGATGTCCTCCAGGTCGTCGTCGAAATCCTCGTCATCGTCGTCGTCGAGGTCTACTTCGTCGTCATCCTCGTCGGCGTCATCCTCGTCCGAGTCCTCGTCGATGTCCTCCAGGTCGTCGTCGTCGACGTCCTCGTCGGTGTCGTCGAGGTCTTCCTCGGCCACCTCGCGGGCGACCTGTTGCTCGGCCGACTCATCGATCGGCTCGCCGGTGATCTCGGCCTCGACGTCCTCGCCGACCTCGTCCTCGTCCTCGCGGTCGACGGCCGCGGCCATCGCCTTGAACATCGGATGGTCACCGGGGGTGTGCACCGGCACCTTGACCACTGCCGGTTCGTCGACCTTCGGCTTGCGGGAGCGCTTGCTGCGGCGGCTGCTGCTGCTCGACGACTCGGGCCTGCGCCCCGGCGCGGCCGAGTCGACCGGATCGGCGTGCAACATGATTCCCCGGCCGGCGCAGTGCTGACACGATGTCGAGAACGCCTCGACCAACCCGGTGCCCAGCCGCTTACGGGTCAGCTGCACCAAGCCCAGTGACGTCACCTCCGACACCTGGTGGCGGGTGCGGTCGCGGCCCAGCGCCTCGGTCAGCCGGCGCAGCACCAGGTCACGGTTGGACTCCAGCACCATGTCGATGAAGTCGATGACGATGATGCCGCCGATGTCGCGCAACCGCAGTTGCCGCACGATCTCCTCGGCGGCCTCCAGGTTGTTCTTGGTCACCGTCTCCTCGAGGTTGCCCCCGGCGCCGGTGAACTTGCCGGTGTTGACGTCGACGACCGTCATGGCCTCGGTCCGGTCGATCACCAGGGTGCCGCCCGAGGGCAGCCACACCTTGCGGTCCATCGCCTTGGCGAGCTGCTCGTCGATCCGGTGCACGGCGAACACGTCCGGCCCGGCTTGCTCCTCCGCACCCTGCGGCGCGGTGTACCGGGTCAGCTTGGAGACCAGTTCGGGCGCCACCGAGCCCACATAGTCGTTGATCGTCGCCCAGGCGTCGTCACCGGAGACCACCAACTCGGAGAAGTCCTCGTTGAACAGGTCACGGATGACCTTGACCAGGACGTCGGGCTCTTCGTACAGCGCGACGGCCGCACCCGCGGCCTTGGCCCGCGTCTCGGCGGCGGAGGCCTCGATCTGCTGCCACCGTTCCTGGAGCCGTTCCACATCGGCGCGGATGTCGTCTTCCTTGACGCCTTCTGAAGCGGTGCGGATGATCACGCCGGCGTCGGGGGGCACCACCTCGCGCAGGATCTCCTTGAGCCGCTGCCGCTCGGTGTCGGGCAGCTTGCGGCTGATCCCGGTCGAGGACGCACCCGGCACGTACACCAGGTAACGGCCGGCCAGGGACACCTGCGTGGTCAGCCGCGCACCCTTGTGTCCGATGGGGTCCTTGCTGACCTGCACCACGACGTAATCACCCGGCTTGAGCGCCTGCTCGATCTTCCGGTTGGCGCCGCCCAGACCGGCCGCCTCCCAGTTCACCTCGCCGGCGTAGAGCACACCGTTGCGGCCGCGGCCGATGTCGACGAACGCCGCCTCCATCGAGGGCAGCACGTTCTGCACGATGCCCAGGTAGACATTGCCGACCAGCGACGTCGACGCGGCAGAGGTCACGAAGTGTTCGACCATCACGCCGTCTTCCAGCACGGCGATCTGGGTGTAACGCGCGCCCTGGTGCGGCGGTTCGGTCCGGACCCGGTCGCGGACGACCATCCGGCGTTCGACGGCCTCACGGCGGGCCAGGAACTCGGCCTCGCTCAAGATCGGCGGGCGACGGCGCCCGGCGTCGCGGCCGTCGCGGCGACGCTGCCGCTTGGCCTCCAGCCGGGTCGAGCCGGTGATGCCCTGAATCTCGTCGTCGCCCGTACCGCGGCCGGTCTTGCCGGACTTGGCCCGCGGGGCCCGTTCGTGCACGACGGTGTTGGGCGGGTCATCCGACGACCCGGTGTCATCGTCGTCCCCGGTGCCGGTCTTACGCCGACGCCGGCGGCGGCGGCGCCGGTTGCCCGACTCTTCGGCCGAACCGTTCTCGTCGTCGCCGGCATCCTCTTCGGCGTCGCCGGTCTCGTCGGCTTCCGCGGCGGTGTCGTCCTCGGTGTCCTCGTCGCCCTCGGCGGCGTCGTCCAGGGCCGAGCCATCGGATCCGCGGCCCCGGCCGCGTCCGCGGCGGCCCCGGCGCCGGCGGCGGTTGGCCGGCCGATCACCGTTCTCATCGTCGGCGTCTGAATCGCCGTCGTCACCGTCGGAACCGAGGTCTTCGTCCTCGTCGGAGTCCTCAGTGTCGCGAGAGATCACCGGCTGGTAGGTGACCGGTTGGGGTGCGACGAACAACGGCATGTAGTCGACCCGGGTGGGCGTGGCCTCCGGGACGGTCTCCAGCAGCAGCCGGGACTCCGGCTCGTCGGCTACCTCGGCAGGCTCTTCCGCCGCCTCGGCGACGGCGGGGGCGTCGGACGAACCCAGCAGGTCGCGGACTCGAACGGCCTCACCGCGGTCCACGCTGGAGTGGGCGCTGCGCGTCCGGCCGTCCAGCTCGATCAGAGCATCCAGCACCCGTTTGCTGGTGGTGCCCAGCACCCGCGCCAGTGAATGGACGCGCAGCCGGTCCGGCAAGTCCTCGCGCTCAGGCTCAACCGGCTCGGCTGCGACGTCCGAAAAAGGGCTCTTAAAAAGAAAGGGGTCTGACACGTAAGTCTCCTCAAGCCCCCGGGCGCGTCATTGCGACGCGGCCACGCGAGGGCTTCTCGTTATTCGCCCGGGTCGCTTCCCCGGGCTTGTGGTGGTCTCGCTCCGAGGGGCTCGGGTTGAGCCGACTCGGTGCCTGGCTGAATGAGGACCGGCGATCGGCGCCGCATCACAGAGCGCGACCGTCGCACTCGCCTAAGTCTTCATTCGGGTGTCCGACACCGGTCCGGTGACGTTCACCCGTTGGCCAGTATCCCACACAACTACGGGAGTCCGCGCGAAAGGCGATAACTCCGGCGTCAGGCCAAGGTCATCGGAGATGTCGGGGCCGACGGCTTCAGGTCGGGGAACCACAGCGCGATCTCGCGCTCGGCCGACTCCGGGGAGTCCGAACCGTGCACCAGATTGAACTGGGTCTCCAGCCCGAAATCACCGCGGATGGTGCCCGGGGTGGCCTTGGCCACCGGGTCGGTACCACCGGCGAGCTGCCGGAACGCCTCGATCGCCCGCGGCCCCTCGACCACAGCGGCAACCACCGGTCCCGAGGTGATGAAGTCCAGCAGCGACGCGAAGAACGCCTTGCCCTCGTGTTCGCCGTAGTGCTGGCGGGCCACCGCCTGCTGCACGGGCCGCAGTTCCAGCGCGGCCAGCGTCAGGCCCTTCTTCTCGATCCGGTTGATGATCTCGCCCACCAGCCGCCGGTTGACACCGTCCGGCTTGATCAGCACCAAAGTCCGCTCAGTCATTGAAGCGCTGCTCCTCCTCATCGCCGGCGCTCTGCATCGTCACCAGCGGCACGGGCGACAGCGTACCGAACGGCGGGTGCTCGTCACGAGCGGCGCAACACCTCGGCACGGAAGTAGGCGATCAGCGCCCACACCGCGGCGAACACCAGTCCCATCACACCCACGCCCGGGTAGATCACGAACCCCGCGATCAGTACCGACTGCAGCGCAAGATTGGCCCAGATCGCCCAGGGCCGGCCCTGGATTCCGGCGAACAGCAACAGCACCAGCGCAAGGCCGAGCAGGTAGGTCAGCGACACCGGTGTCAGTCCGCCGCCGACCACGCTGACCACCGGAAGCGCCAACAGCACCACGATCGCCTCGAGGATCAACGTTGCGGCCATGATCCCGCGGAAACCCCGCCACGGGTCAGGCGCCTGCGCAGGCTCGGTCATCTGGGGCACTCCTCCTCATCGCGGGCGCTCCGCATCGTCGCTGCCCCGGTCATGCCGGGTCCTTCCCGAAAAGAGTGCGAGCCGCCCCGGCGGTGACCACCGAGCCGGTGATCACGATGCCTGCCCCCGAGGCGATTTCACTGTCGGAGTCGAACTCGTCGACGAGCGCGGTGGCCGCCTCTATGGCATCCTCGAGCGTCTCGGTCGTGACCACCCGGTCGTCCCCGAAATGCCGTATCGCCGCCGCGGTCAACGTATCGACGTCCAACGCGCGTGGAGAGCCGTTGTGGGTCACAACGATTCGATCGAACACCGGCTCCAGCGCGGCGAGGATACCGTCGACGTCCTTGTCGCCGAGCACGCTGAGCACGCCGACCAGGGATCGGAAGTCGAAGTCGTCGGTCAGGGCCTGCGCCAAGACCGCGGCGCCGGCCGGGTTGTGCGCGGCGTCGACGAATACCGTGGGCGAACTGCGCATCCGCTCCAGCCGGCCGGGACTGCGCACCGCCGCGAAGCCGGCCCGAACCGTGTCGACATCAAGCTGACGCTCGGCGCCGGCCCCGAAGAACGCCTCCACCGCCGCCAACGCCAGCACCGCGTTATGGGCCTGGTGTTCACCGTGCAGGGGCAGAAAAATATCCGTGTACACCCCGCCCAGGCCCTGCAACTCCAGCAACTGGCCGCCGATCGCGAGCTGGCGGCTACGCACCGCGAACTCCGAATTCTCCCGCGCCACTGCGGCATCCGCACGCACCGACTGCGCCAGCAGCACCTCCATCACCTCGGGTACCTGCCGGGCGATCACCGCCACGGTGTCGGTCAGCTCGTCGGTGGAGCGGTGGATGATCCCGGCTTTCTCCCCGGCGATCCCGGCGATGTCCTCGCCGAGAAAGTCGACGTGGTCAATGCTGATCGGGGTGATCACCGCCACCGGGGCGGCTACGACGTTGGTCGCGTCCCAGCTGCCGCCCATGCCGACCTCTACGACGGCGACGTCCACCGGCGCGTCGGCGAACGCCGCGAACGCCATAGCGGTGAGCACCTCGAACTTGCTCATCGCTGGGCCGCCCTGCTCTTGCGAAGACGCGTCGATCATCTGCACGAAGGGCTCGATCTCGGCGTAGGTCTCCACATACCTAGCCGGACTGATCGGCTCGCCGTCGATGGCGATGCGCTCGACCGCCGACTGCAGGTGCGGGCTGGTGGTGCGTCCGGTGCGGCGACTGAACGCCGTCAGCAACGCGTCGATCATCCGGACCACCGAGGTCTTGCCGTTGGTGCCGGCCACGTGAATCGACGGATAGCCGCGCTGCGGGGAGCCCAGCAGTTCCAGCAACCCGTTGATCCGGGTCAGACTCGGTTCGATCTTCGTTTCGCCCCACCGCTGGTCAAGCAGGTGCTCCACCTGTAGCAGCGCCGCGATCTCGTCCGGGGTGGGCTCGGTGGCGTCGATGCGATGATCGGTCACGTCAGGCCTGCCAGACGCGCGGTGATCCGCTCAACTTCGTCGTGCGCCAGCTGCTGGCGGGCCCGGATCTTGTCCACCACCGCTTCGGGCGCCTTGCCGAGGAAGGCTTCATTGCCCAGCTTCGCCGAGGTCGCGGCGAGTTCCTTCTGGGCGGTCGCCAGATCCTTCTCCAGCCGCCGGCGTTCGGCCGCGACGTCGACGGTGCCGGAGGTGTCCAGTTCGACGACGACCGTGCCGTGGCCCAGTCGCACCTCGACGGTCGCCGATGGCGCGAATCCCTCGCCGGGCTCGGTCAGCCAGGCCTGCGAGGCCACCGCGGCAACCTGGGTTGCCAGGTCCGCCTCATCGATGCCGGTCAGGCGGGCCGGAACCTTCTGCCGGTCGCGCAGACCCTGATCGCTGCGGAATCGACGCACCTCGGTCACCAGTTTCTGCATGTCGGTGATCCGTTGTGCGGCAACCTGATCCAGGACAATCCCGGACGGTGCCGGCCAATCGGCGATCACCAGGGACTCCGCCCCGGTGAGCTCCCGCCACAGGGTTTCGGTGACGAACGGGATCACTGGATGCAGCAGACGAAGCAAGGTGTCGAGCACCGCGGCCAGCACCGCGGTGGTGTGCTGACGCCCTTCGCCCAACTGGGACTTGGCCAACTCGACGTACCAGTCGCAGAACTCGTCCCACGCGAAGTGGTACAGCGCCTCGCAGGCACGACCGAACTCGTAACCCTCGAACGCCGAATCCACATCGGCGCGAACCTCTTCCAGCCGCCCCAGGATCCACCGGTCGGCATCGGTCAGCTCATCGAGCGCCGGCAGCGGCGCGGGCCGCGCGCCGTTCATCAGTGCGAACCGGGTGGCGTTGAAGAGCTTGGTGACGAAGTTGCGCGAGGCACGCGCATGGTCCTCGCCGATGGACAGGTCGCCGCCGGGGCTCGCACCACGGGCCAGGGTGAACCGCAGCGCGTCGGCGCCGAAGGTCTCCACCCAGTCCAGCGGGTCGATGCCGTTGCCGCGCGACTTGCTCATCTTGCGGCCGTGTTCGTCGCGGATCAGGCCGTGCAGGAACACATTCTTGAACGGTACCCGAGCATCCTGACTGCCACCGGCCGTCAGCGCGTCATCGTCGCCGACGAAGGTGCCGAACATCATCATCCGGGCCACCCAGAAGAACAGGATGTCGTAGCCGGTCACCAAAACACTGGTGGGATAGAACTTCTCCAACTCTCCGGTGGCGTCCGGCCAGCCCATCGTGGAGAACGGCCACAGCGCCGAGGAGAACCAGGTGTCCAACACGTCGGGGTCCTGCTGCCAGCCCTCCGGCGGGGTTTCGTCCGGTCCGACACAGACCTGCTGCCCGTCCGGCCCGTGCCAGATCGGGATGCGGTGGCCCCACCACAGCTGCCGGGAGATGCACCAGTCGTGCATGTCGTCGACCCAGGCGAACCAACGTGGCTCCAAGCTCTTCGGGTGAATGACGGTGTCGCCGTTTCGGACCGCGTCGCCCGCGGCCTTGGCCAGCGAAGCGACGTTGACCCACCACTGCATGGACAGTCGCGGCTCGATGACCTCGCCACTGCGCTCGGAATGTCCGACACTGTGCAGGTAGGGCCGCTTCTCGGCCACGATGCGGCCCTGAGCGGCCAGCGCCTCACGCACTGCGACCCGTGCCTCGAAACGGTCCATGCCGTCGAACTGCGTTCCGGTCCCGGTGATGCGGCCCTTGGTGTCCAGGATGGTCGGCATCTCCAACTGGTGCCGCAGGCCGATCTCGAAGTCGTTGGGGTCGTGGGCGGGGGTGACTTTGACGGCACCGGTACCGAATTCGGGGTCGACGTGAGCGTCGGCGACCACGGCGATCTCCCGGTCCAGGAACGGATGCGCCAGGCTGGTACCGACCAGGTCGCGGTACCGGTCGTCGTCGGGGTGTACCGCGATGGCGGTGTCGCCGAGCATGGTCTCCAGCCGGGTGGTGGCCACCACTATGTGGGGCTGGCTGTCATCGGTGGAGCCGTACCGGAACGACACCAGTTCGCCTTCGATGTCTTCGTACTTGACCTCGAGGTCGCTGATCGCGGTCTCCAGCACGGGCGACCAGTTGACCAGCCGTTCGGCCTGATAGATCAGCCCGGCGTCGTAGAGCCGTTTGAAGATGGTGCGGACCGCGCGCGACAGCCCCTCATCCATGGTGAACCGTTCGCGACTCCAGTCCACCCCGTCGCCGATCCGGCGCATCTGGGTGCCGATGGTGCCGCCGGATTCACGTTTCCAGCCCCAGACCTGCTCGACGAAGCGCTCACGGCCCAGCTCTTCCTTGGTCTGGCCTTCGGCGGTCAGCCGTCGTTCCACCACACTCTGGGTGGCGATGCCGGCGTGGTCCATGCCCGGCAGCCACAGCACCTCGTAGCCCTGCATCCGCTTGCGGCGGGTCAGCGCGTCCATCAGCGTGTGGTCCAGGGCGTGGCCCATGTGCAGGCTGCCGGTGACATTCGGCGGCGGCAACACGATCGAGTAGCCCGGTTTGGAGCTGGCCGGATCAGCGGTGAAGTAGCCGGCATCAACCCAGCGCTGGTAGATGGCCTCCTCTACCGCACCCGGCTCCCATGACTTGGGCAGGTGATCGGTATCGGCGGCGTTGGGGGTGACGGTCACCGCTCAATTCTAGGAACGACTGTCCGCAAGACACGAAAGCCCCCGGACCGGGCTCGGTCCGGGGGCGTTTCGAGAGCCTGCTACTTCTTGCCGCCCAGCAGCCCGCCCAGAATGCTGCCGATCGCCTCCCCGGTCTTGCCGCCCAGCGCGTTGCCCAGGATGCTGCCCATCGACTGGTTCTTGGCGCCGCCGCCGGAGGTCATGCCGCCCAGGATGCCACCCAGGACATCGGCGAGGCCGCCGCCACCAGAGGCCTGCTCCTGCGCGGGCTCGGCCTTCTGGCCGGTCAGCTGCTTGCCGATGTAGGCGAGCACGATCGGCGCGAGGATCGGGAGCAACCGCTGCAGCAGATCGTTGTTGCCGGCTCCGGCACCCGACAGCGCCGAAGCGACCTGACTGGTGTCATTGCCGCCGAAGATCGTCGCGATCAGTTGCTGGCCCTCGGATTGGCTACCGCCGAGGGCGTTGTCCAGCAGCCCCTGGGCGGCGAAGTTGGTGGCGGCGTCCACGATGGTGTTCGCCTGGCCGGACTCCTGTGCGTTCTGGCTCAGGCTGCTGACCAGCACCGGCACCAGTGTCTGGATCGTGTTGTTCACCTCGCCCGAGTCGGCGCCGAGCTTGTCGGCGATTTCCTGGATGGGGATCTGCGCGAAGAGATCGTCAAGGCCGGCCATAGTATTCGTCCACCTTCGTTGCTGGGCTACTGCTGTAACAGCGATCGGAAACGACATTAGCGGAAAGGGCGGTGGCCAGCACTGGCCGATTCGGCGCCGATCAACTCAGCCGGGACACCTCCAGCCTCACCCCTGCCGCAGGCAGCCGGACCAGCAGCGCGTCGCCCATCGCGGCGGCCGGGGTGAGCACCCCGTAGTGATCGGAGAGCAGGTCGCGGTTGAGCGCCAGCGCCAGCGCGCTCTCGCCCAGCAACACCGCGGTGGCCTGGTAGCCGGGGTCGCCCCGCTGCGCCATGTCCGCCCGGTAGCGTGCGCCACTGCTCGTCGTCGTATAGGTCTCGATGCGGTAGTAACCGTCCTCGCGGCGGCGCCGGCCGGGGCCGGTTCCCGGCTTGGGCAACGCCCGTTCCAACAACCCGGGCGGCACTAACCGGACGAGGTGGCCACCGAGCCCGAACGTCGCCTTGCCAAGGCCGGTCATCAATCCAGACAGTGCGGGTGCCGCGGCCGACGAGCCGACGCTCATGTGCTCGGCATAGCGGAAACGACGCCCGTAAGCCCAGTCCAGCAGTCCGTTGCTGCGCCGCACGATCCGGGTGTTGACGGGCGCCATAGCGAAACCGGCGGTCCAGATTCCATCCAGTTCAGGCGCGATGTCACGACCCCGCCGCCAGGACAGATCCGGTTCGGGGCCCAACCGGGGTTCGGCGGGCCGATCGGAACTGAGCGTGTACGGGTCGAAGAGTTGGCGTCGGGCGTCCGGATCGTTGGCGGCGGCGGTCAGAACCTCGATCACCGTGGCGAGGGTGCCGCCGGAGACCCCGCCGGAGGCTCCCCGCAGAACGAAGTCGGTCTCGAGCAGGTCCCCGGCGCCGTCGTCGCGGGCCGCCCGATAGAGGGCGTAGACACTCATGTCCGACGGAATGGAGTCGAAACCGCAGGCGTGCACGATGCGGGCCCCGTTGTCGGCCGCCTGCTTGTGGAAAAGGTCGATGCTCTCCCGCACGAACAGCGCCTCGCCGGTCAGGTCGACGTAGTCGGTACCTGCGGCCGCACAGGCCGCGACCAGCGGCATGCCGTAGCGGGTGTAGGGCCCGACGGTGGTGATGACCACCCGAGTACGGGCCGCCATCGCATCCAGCGTCTCGGGCCTGTCGGCGTCGGCGACCACAATCGGCCAGTCCTGCGCCACCGGGCCGAGGGTGTCACGGACCGCGCGCACCCGGTCGGCCGAGCGGCCCGCCAGTGCGATCCGGGCTGCGCCCCCGGCGCGCGCCAGGTATTCGGCGGTCAGCTTCCCGGCGAATCCGGTCGCCCCGTAGACGACGACGTCAAGCTCACGTGGCGTATCCGGCATGCGGCCGACGCTACCCGCCGGCCGGACCCCGCTGACGGCGACGGCGCCGGACTCATCGTCCGGCGCCGTCAGCTGTGCGAAGGGTCAGCCGCGTCGGCCGCAGACCGGCCACGCGCCGATGCCCTGGCTGCGCAGGACGTTCTCGGCGACTCGGATCTGCTCGGACCGGCTGGCGTTGTGCGGCAGGCCGCTGCCGCCGTTGGCACGCCAGGTGCCCGGGTTGAACTGCAGGCCGCCGTAGTAGCCGTTGCCGGTGTTGATCGACCAGTTGCCGCCCGACTCGCACGCCGCGATGGCGTCCCAGTTGACGCTGTCCGCGTGGGCGGTGGCGTCCGACAGGGCGACCGCACCGGTGATCAGGGCACCGGCGATCGCTGCGAGGGTGAGGGGCTTGCGGACGTTCTTCAACATCGTTCCTTTCGCAGTGCGCGCTCCGAAGTGCGCCCACGGCGTGGGCTGGCGTGCCTGGCGTTCCAGGCGGGAGTGTTCTTCGAGACGTGCCATCTCGGTCAGGCACGACAGCGGGGGCAGGGCCTGCCCGCCGGGATGACACCCGGCACCGCGGAAGCACGCATGGGGCCGCCCGCGGCCCCGCTCACACGCGGTTCCATGGATTCAATTTGTTTGCCCGGTGTTCGGGCGAACGGAAACTTACGAAAAACTCATACGGGAAGTCCAATCGCATGACGCGAGTATTTCGTGGAAATAACGAAACCATCACGTCGCGGCCAAGAATGGTTCCAGCAGGTCAGCAATAACTTTTACGACTGTCCTGCCCCGAGTCGGGTTGCGCGGGCCGTGAGTCAAATCACGAACATTTTGTGGGCTGGGCCACTGGAAACGATGGGATTTCGCGCCCGAATAACGCGCCGATGCAGCCGCATCGACCACACCGCGGGAGCCACAGAAGTATCACCAGCCCCAAAAAGCCCAGGTCGTCGGGCTACGTACCAGCATTGTTGCGGGCCGCAAGGCCGGACCACGAACCAGGGCGTCGAGGCGGTCGGACTGATGTCACTGAACCGAAGTCGTACATCCGCCAAGGGCATCCATCACCACTTCGGAGAATAAGATTCAGTACGCGACAAATGATCGGGCGAACCCACACCGCCGATTCATGCCTAACCGGCATAAGCCGCTGGAACTGTTCTGCCACAACAGTTTTCGCCGATCAGAGGCCAGGAGGGCCGGAGTCGCCAGAAACTCCTTGCATTACCAATAATGTCCGAATTTCACCGAGATAACACGAAGATTTATTTACACCTGTCGCAGCGCCGACAAATCCATTGTTTCCACCATCGAACCTTATTTGCTGCGAGTAGCTCGGTTCAGGAAACGCGGACCAACTGCTTCAGCCCTGGGCACCGCCGATCCAGCGCGTCGAGGGCTTCGCTCACCATCGCGTTGTACCGGTAGGCGTTGCCCATCCACTCCGGCGATGGGTCTGCCCCCGCCGCCGCATTGGATTCGCGCTGGAGTTGCGCACTGAGGGCCATCGCGTCGGCCCAGGTAGCCAGCGGTTGCTTCATCTCAGATGTCGTCACCGAACCCGCGGCGGCACGAAGGCGGTCACTCAGCGTCGACTCCCGATCAACGATCTCATCGAGATTGTCGATCGTGTGGTTATCAAGACCGTCATTCATCCACGTACCCAGGTCATGCGCTTGGCGGCCAAGATCACTGACCTCCGCGCAATCCTTCTGCAGAGGGGTACGGCTGTCGTGTGTCACCCAGACGGCGATGCCGCCGGCAACAGCCGCCACTAGAACAACAGTCGACATCGCTAGCCGGCGTCGCCGCAGCCAAGTCACCGTCATAAGTCTCCTCAGGTCTTCAGGACCGCGGCGGAATCGTGAACTCCTGGCCGCATAAGTCAGGCAGATTGATCGTGATCCTGGGATTGGAGTTATGGATCTTGTAGACGTCCTGGATACTGACCGGCTTCCAAACGTTGGCACCCGAATTCGGTTGAACGGCAACGCCTGGGTCGCCGATCATCCTTCTGTGTTCCTGCTCGAACCGGTAGTCGAGCCACTCCGCCCGGTACCAGCTGTCCCCCTGCTTGACCCACTGGACGTGCCCGGCCGCGTCCGGGTTGAAGCTCTCGCCGACCCAGCGGAACCCATAGGACTCCTTCCCGACGACAACGGGGTCCTCACCCCATCCATTGGGCGGCACAGTGCCGATCGTCTCCCAGCCTGATCCTCGCCCCTGCTGAATCGGCAGTTCCCCGGGCTGCGACTTCCACGGCTCCCCCTTCGTCGGAGAGTCGGTCGGCGGTCCACCGTCCGGGCCACCGAGATAACCCTCACCACCGATCCGCCATCGCCCCCCGCCGGGCAATGAGTCCGGCGGTGGAGGGATGTTCGGATCGTTGGGGAAACCGAAGCGCCCGGGAGGGGCCGGACCATCCGGCAGTGTGTACTCGCCGCCCCCGATGCGCTGCATACCGTCGTCGTCGGGCAGGTCCGCCGGCAGATCCTTGCCGATCGGGTAGCGACCGGTCAACGCCTGGACCCGGGCAGCCCTGTCGCGGCTGTCGGTTACCCCGTCGGCAACGACCTTTTCGATGTCACGGGTCTTGTCGATCAGAAACGATTGGAACTGGCGGGCACCAGCGGGGGTATCCAGCCCCGGCCAGGTAGACGCTGCCTGTTTGATCTCGGCCTCGATGGCATCGAGTCGCTGGCGCGAATTCCGATTGAACTGCACGGCACCGTGCAGCACCGCCTCAAGTTCCCGATCGGCTGCCGCCGACGCGGCTAACCGTGCCGAGAGTTGGGTCTCCCGAGCTCGCGCCGCCTCGGCGAAAGCTCCCATCTCGCTTGGCACATTGCTCAACGTAACGCAACCGTGGCAGGTACCGCGGTCACACCGCTCACGACAGCCCGAGGATGTCGTCTGGAGAGTTCAGGTTGGCCAGCGGGGCCGCATCCTCGAGCACAATCCGTTGTACCTCGACCGTGTCGATCAACGCACCCATCCGGCGCTCCCCTGCATCGACCATCGCAGCAATGGTTTCGGTCAGCGCGGTGCGGTATACCGCCGCCAGGTAGTGGTCACGAACCGGCCGAGGCAGCACGATGTCCGCGCCCGACACTCGAGCGGATTCCACCAACCGATCGATCACCTCAGGGGTCAGGTTCGGCATATCCACGGCGCAGACGAACGCACGATCCGCACCGGCGCCCGCAGCGGCACGCAGGCCCAGGCCCACGGCCGGCAGCGGTCCCAGCCCGGGCACCTCATCACGCAATACCCGCGCGGCGAGTTTGGGCAGCGTCTGGCCCTGGGCGGCCACCACGAAGACGGGATCACAGCACTGCCCGACCACTGACACCAACTGCTCGACCAGGGTCCGGCCGTCGAACAAACCCGGCACGGTCAGGGTGGCCTTGTCACGGCCCATCCGGCGCGATTCGCCGCCGGCCAGCACGACACCGGCCAGCCGACCGGTACTCATAGCGGCTAGTCGACGGTCCAGGTGTCGCGGCCACGCAGCAGCGTCTGGAGTGCGGCGGTGTCGTGGGCGCCTGCCTGCCGTGCCTCGGCGACCTGCGCGCGAGCCAGGTCGTCGTAGGTGGGCTTGGTGACCTTGCGGAAGATCCCCATCGGGAAGTGCGACAGGTCCTGCTCGGAGAGCCGCGACAGCGCGAACGCGTAGGACGAGTCGGCCAGCGTGGCGTCGTGCACCACGATCTGGTCGGCCGAGACGTCGGCGGTCTTGGCGACCTCCAGCCCGAAGCCGGACCTGATGACGCAGTACTCGCCCTCGTTGCCGAAGGTCACCTTCTCGCCCTGACGGACGTTGATGATCCGGTTCTCGGCGCCTTCCTTGCGCAGCAGGTCGAAGGAGCCGTCGTTGAAGACCGGGCAGTCCTGCAGAATCTCCACCAGCGCCGAGCCGCGGTGCTCCATCGCGCCGCGCAGCACCTCGGTGAGGCCCTTGCGGTCGGAGTCCAGGGCCCGCCCGACGAAGGTCGCCTCGGCGCCGATCGCCAGCGAGACCGGGTTGAACGGGTTGTCCAGCGATCCGAACGGCGTCGACTTGGTGATCTTGCCGGTTTCCGAAGTCGGCGAGTACTGGCCCTTGGTCAGGCCGTAGATCCGGTTGTTGAACAGCAGGATGGTGATGTTGACGTTGCGGCGCAGCGTGTGGATGAGGTGGTTGCCACCGATCGACAGCGCGTCACCGTCACCGGTGATCAGGAACACCTTGAGGTCTTCGCGAGCGGTCGCCAACCCGGTGGCGAACGTCGGGCCACGGCCGTGGATCGAGTGCACACCGTAGGTGTTCATGTAGTACGGGAAGCGGCTCGAGCAGCCGATACCGCTGACGAAGACCACGTTCTCCCGGCGCAGCCCCAACTCCGGCAGGAAGTTGCGCATCGTGTTGAGGATGGCGTAGTCACCACAGCCCGGGCACCAGCGCACCTCCTGGTCGGAGGTGAAGTCCTTGGACTTCTGCGGCTCGTCGGTGGTGGGAACCCCGCTCAGGGCGGTGAGCCCCAGATCGGTACCGACCAGGGAAGCGGCGGATTCGGTCTTCGAAACGGTGGTCATGAGTTCGCTCCTGCAATGGTGACCGCCGCGGCCCTGGCCAGCGACGCCTTCTCGTTCTCCCGATCCGCCAACGTTCCAGCCAGTGCGTCGTCGATGATCCCCTCCACCTCGTCGGCGAGGAAGGCCTTACCGGCCACCTTGGTCACCGACTGGATGTCGACCAGGTAGCGGCCGCGCAGCAGCAGCGCCAACTGGCCCAGGTTCATCTCCGGCAGTACCACCTTCGGGTAGCGCCGCAGCACCTCACCGAGGTTGGCCGGGAAGGGGTTGAGGTGGCGCAGGTGGGCCTGGGCGACCTTGACCCCGCCACGCCGGGCCCGCCGGCAGGCCTCGGCGATCGGGCCGTAGGAGCTGCCCCAGCCCAGCAGCAGCAGCTCGGCGTCCCCGGTGGGGTCGTCGACCTCGAGGTCGGGAACCTTGATGCCGTCGATCTTGGCCTGGCGCAACCGCACCATCAGGTCGTGGTTGGCCGGTTCGTAGGAGATCTCCCCGGTGCCGTTGGCCTTCTCCAGTCCACCGATCCGGTGCTCCAGACCCGGGGTGCCCGGGATGGCGAACTGGCGAGCCAGGGTCTCCGGGTCACGCGCGTACGGCTGGAAGTCCTCACCGGCCTTGGCCAGGTTGCGCTCGATGGGCTCCATCGCGGCGACGTCGGGGATGCGCCACGGCTCGGACCCGTTGGCGATCGCCCCGTCGGACAGCAGCACCACCGGGGTGCGGTAGGTCAGCGCGATCCGGACGGCCTCGATGGCCGCGTCGAAGCAGTCCGACGGCGTGCATGGCGCCAGCACCGCGACCGGCGACTCGCCGTTGCGGCCGTAGAGCGCCTGCATCAGGTCCGCCTGCTCGGTCTTGGTCGGCAGTCCGGTCGACGGGCCACCGCGCTGGACGTTGATCAGCAACAGCGGCAGTTCGGTCATCACGGCCAGGCCCAGCGCCTCGGCCTTGAGCGCCAGGCCCGGACCGGAGGTGCTGGTGACGCCCAGCGCACCGCCGTAGGAGGCGCCGATCGCCGCACCGATGCCGGCGATCTCGTCTTCGGCCTGGAAGGTCAGCACGTTGAAGTTCTTGTGCTTGGACAACTCATGCAGGATGTCCGAGGCCGGAGTGATCGGGTAGGTGCCGAGCACCACCTGGGTGTCGGCCAACTGGCCGGCGACGATCACGCCGTAGGCCATCGCGGTGTTACCCGAGATCTGCCGGTACTCCCCCGCGGGCAGCTTGGCCGGGGAGATCTCGTAGGTGGTACCGAAGGCCTCGGTGGTCTCGCCGTAATTCCAGCCGGCCTTGAGGGCCAGCACGTTGGCGTCGGCGACGTCGGGCTTCTTGGCGAACTTCTCGCGGATGAATTGCTCGCTGGTCTCGATCGGCCGGCCATACATCCAGGACAGCAGGCCGAGAGCGAACATGTTCTTGGCGCGGGCGCCGTCCTTCTTGGTCGCGCCGATCTCCTCGACCGCGCCCAGCGTCAGCGAGGTCATCGCGACCGGGACCACCACGTACTCGGACAGTTCCTCGGTCTCCAGCGGGCTGGTCTCGTAGCCGATCTTGGCGAGGTTGCGCTTGGTGAACTCGTCGGAGTTGACGATCACCATGCCGCCGCGCGGCAGATCACCGATGTTGGCCTTCAGGGCCGCGGGGTTCATCGCCACCAACACATCGGGGCGGTCACCCGCGGTGAGGATGTCGAAGTCGGCGATCTGGATCTGGAACGACGACACGCCCGGCAGGGTGCCCTGAGGTGCGCGGATCTCGGCCGGGTAGTTCGGCTGGGTGGCAAGGTCGTTGCCGAACAGTGCTGCCTCTGAGGTGAAGCGATCGCCGGTGAGCTGCATGCCGTCACCGGAGTCACCGGCGAAGCGGATCACGACCTTCTCGAGTTTTTGACGCCCGGGCGCCGACCCGGCTCCGTTACCGCTCGGACCCACGGCCCCGCCTTCCATCACTGTCCTGACCCGGGCCCGCGCAGCGCGTCTGGCGCACCCACATTTTTTCTGTCACTGGCAGTACCGATTATTGCACCGTCCTTAGAGACCGTTGGACACCACACCGTGTCGAAAACCGACCGGTTGACTACGAAATCCCGACGTCAGGACGGAGTTCTCGGCCAACCAAGGCCCAGAATGTGGTTTTCGTCACTATAGGTGACGACCCAACTTTAAGAAAGTTTCGCTACTCGCGAGTAACTTTTAGAGACGCCGGCCGGGCCGCGCCGGATCAGGCCGTCTTGTCGCGGCGCTCCGACCGGGATGCCTTGCGCGGCACGATGGTCGGCAACACGTTGTCCTGGACCGTTTCCTTGGTCACCACGACCTTGGCGACGTCGTTGCGGCTGGGGATGTCGTACATGACCGGCAGCAGCACTTCTTCCATGATCGCTCGCAGGCCACGCGCGCCGGTGCCCCGGTGGATGGCCTGATCGGCGATGGCCTCCAGCGCGTCCGGACTGAACTCCAGCTCCACCCCGTCCATCTCGAACAGTCGGGTGTACTGCTTGACCAGAGCGTTCTTCGGCTCCGACAGGATCTTGACCAGGGACTCCATGTCCAGGTTGGTCACCGAGGCCACCACCGGCAGTCGGCCGATGAACTCCGGGATCAATCCGAACTTGATCAGGTCTTCGGGCATGACCTCGGCGAAGTGGTCGGTGGTGTCGATCTCCGCCTTGGAGCGAACCTCGGCACCAAACCCCAAGCCGCGCTTGCCGACCCGGTCCGAGACGATCTTCTCCAGACCGGCGAACGCCCCGGCCACGATGAAGAGCACGTTGGTGGTGTCGATCTGGATGAATTCCTGATGCGGGTGCTTGCGGCCGCCCTGCGGGGGAACCGACGCCTGGGTGCCCTCCAGGATCTTCAGCAGTGCCTGCTGCACGCCCTCTCCGGAGACGTCCCGGGTGATCGACGGGTTCTCGCTCTTGCGGGCGATCTTGTCGACCTCGTCGATGTACACGATGCCGGTCTCAGCCCGCTTGACGTCGTAGTCGGCGGCCTGGATCAGCTTGAGCAGAATGTTCTCCACGTCCTCACCGACGTAACCCGCCTCGGTCAGCGCGGTGGCGTCGGCGATCGCGAACGGCACATTGAGCATCTTGGCCAGGGTCTGGGCCAGGTAGGTCTTGCCGCAACCGGTGGGGCCGAGCATCAAAATATTGGACTTGGTCAGCTCAACCGGCTCACCGGAGCGGGAATCGCGGCTCTTCTCACCGGCCTGGATGCGCTTGTAGTGGTTGTAGACGGCTACCGCCAGCGTGCGCTTGGCGGTGTCCTGACCGATGACGTAGCCCTCGAGGAAGTCCCGGATCTCCGCGGGCTTGGGCAGCTCATCGAGCTTGACGTCGTCGGCGTCGGCGAGTTCCTCTTCGATGATCTCGTTGCACAGGTCGATGCATTCATCGCAGATGTAGACGCCCGGACCCGCGATGAGCTTCTTGACCTGCTTCTGACTCTTTCCGCAGAAGGAACACTTCAGCAAGTCACCGCCGTCTCCGATGCGCGCCATGGTGCGTGAGGACCTACTTCCTGTTCGCCGTTGTCGTCGGGGATCCGGTGTATGCCCCGACGCTACCCGCTCATTCCGGTGCGAGGCGACCGATAAGGCCGAATCGCGTCGTTGGTATTTGGTTCTACGTCCTGTCTGCTCCAAGAACATATCGCCCGAATTGCCGACGCGGCGCGTGACGCGCTGGCGCGGCGTGAGCGTGTCGCAGGTGTATCGCGGAGCCCTACAGTGGCGAACGTGGGGTTCGCCGTTCCCGACGATACCGTGCTCATCGCCGACGGGGGTTTGGCGACGGAGCTGGAAGCCCGCGGCTGTGATCTCGCCGGGGACCCGCTGTGGTCGGCGCGATTGCTGGTGGATGCGCCCGGCGCCATCACCGCGGCACACCGAGCCTTCTTCGCCGCCGGCGCACAGATCGCGACCACCGCCGGCTACCAGGCGAGCTTCGAGGGTTTCGCCGCCCGCGGAATCGGCCGGGCGGACGCGGAGATGCTGTTGCGCCGCAGTGTGGGGCTGGCCCGTGACGCCGCCGGAAGTGGTCACTGGGTGGCGGCGTCGGTCGGCCCCTACGGGGCCACCCGAGCCGACGGCTCGGAATACCGTGGCCGCTACGGACTTTCGGTCGAGCAGCTGATGGCCTGGCACCGGCCGCGGCTGGAGGTTCTGGCCGACGCCGGCGCCGATCTGCTCGCGCTGGAGACCGTGCCGGACATCGACGAGGCCGCGGCGCTGGTGGGTCTGATCGGCGAGCTACAGGTGCCGACCTGGCTCAGCTACACCATCAAGGGCACCACAACCCGCGCCGGGCAGCCACTCACAGAGGCTTTCGCGGTCGCCGCCGGGGTGCCGCAGATCGTCGCGGTGGGGGTCAACTGCTGCGCACCCGCCGACGTGCTGCCGGCAGTTGAGATCGCTCGCGAAGTCACCGGTAAGCCGGTGATCGTCTACCCCAACAGCGGGGAACGCTGGGCCGCCGGCGGCTGGAGCGGGCCGGTGCGGTTCTCCCCAGACCTGGTGCCGCAATGGGTGACCGCCGGGGCGCGCATCGTGGGCGGCTGCTGCCGGGTGCGCCCGGCCGATATCAGGAGCCTAGCCACAGTCGTCGAGGCCGTTGATTCTGCGTCCACCAGGCAGAAGTTCGAGTAACCCGTCCGGTGGACGCAGAGTCAACGCAGAATCAGGCCGTCTGAGCCGACAGCTTCCGGTACTCCAGCACGGTGTCGATGATCCCGTACTCCTTGGCCTCGGCCGCGGTGAGGATCTTGTCGCGGTCGGTGTCCTTGCGGACCTGCTCGGGGTCCTTGCCGGTGTGGCGGGCCAGCGTGCCCTCCATCAGGGTGCGCATCCGCTCGATCTCGGCGGCCTGGATCTCCAGGTCCGAGAACTGACCCTGGATCACCCCGGACAGCGACGGCTGGTGGATCAGCACCCGCGCATTGGGCAGCGCCATCCGCTTGCCCGGGGTGCCGGCGGCCAGCAGCACCGCGGCGGCCGACGCGGCCTGACCCAGGCACACGGTCTGGATGTCGGCCCGCACGTACTGCATGGTGTCGTAGATCGCCATCAGCGAGGTGAACGAACCACCCGGAGAGTTGATGTACATGGTGATGTCGCGGTCCGGGTCCAGCGACTCCAGGACCAGCAACTGCGCCATGATGTCGTTGGCCGAGGCGTCGTCGACCTGCACGCCGAGGAAGATGATGCGCTCCTCGAACAACTTGTTGTACGGGTTGGACTCCTTGACGCCCCAGCTGGAGTGCTCCACGAACGACGGCAGGATGTAGCGCGCCTGCGGCGCGATGGCACGCAAGGTTTCGGGGTTCATGATGCATCTCCGTTGACGTGGGCGCGGGTGATGATGTGGTCGACGAAGCCGTATTCCAGGGCTTCGGGGGCGGTGAACCAGCGGTCGCGGTCGGAGTCGGCCTCGATGCGCTCGATGGTCTGACCGGTGAACTCGGCGTTGAGCCGGAACATCTCCTTCTTGATGACCGCGAACTGCTCGGCCTGAATGGCGATGTCGGCCGCACTGCCGGTCACCCCGCCCAACGGCTGGTGCATCAGGATCCGGGCGTGCGGCAGGGCGTAGCGCTTGCCCTTGGTGCCCGCCGCGAGCAGGAACTCACCCATCGAGGCGGCCATCCCCATCGCGTAGGTGGCGACGTCACACGGTGCCAGGACCATGGTGTCGTAGATCGCCATCCCCGCGCTGATCGAACCGCCCGGGGAGTTGATGTAGAGCGAGATGTCCTTGGTCGGGTCTTCGGCGGCCAACAACAGGATCTGGGCGCACAACCGGTTGGCGATGTCGTCGTCCACCTGCGACCCCAGGAAGATGATGCGTTCTCGCAGTAGCCGCTCGTAAACCGAGTCGACGAGATTCAGACCGGGCTGGCTCACAGTGGGATACCTGCTTTCTCGAGATTCATATGCACCGACCCTAACCAAACCGCGGCTCCGAGGGCGGTCCGAACCGCCCTCGTTCGCTCACAGCGTCACTCGTCGGATGTCGCCTCGGCCTCGACGACATCCTCAACGGCGTCAACGGCCAGTTCGGCAGCCTCATCCGCGGCAGCCTCTTCCGCGGCGGCCTCGCTGCCGAAGAACTCGGCGACGTCGATCTCGTTGCCGGCGGTGTCGCTGACCGCGGCGGCACGCACCGCCGCCGCCAGCGCCATGCCCCGGCGCACGTCGGCGAAGACCGCGGGCAGCTGGTTGTTCTGCTGCAGGAACTGCATCAGCTGCTGCGGCGCGATGCCGTACTGGCGCGACATCAACACCAGATGCTGGGTGAGGTCGTTCTGGCCCACCTGGATCTCCAGCTTGTCGCCGAGCGCGTCGAGCAGCAGCTGCGTCTTGACGGACTTCTCGGCTTCACTGCGGGTCTCGGCGTCGAACTCGGCGCGCGAGGAACCCTGCTCGGCCAGCGACTCGGCGAACTTGTTCTCGTCGTGGTCCAGACCGTGCAGGGCGTTGTGCAGGGCGTTGTCGACGTGCGCCTTGACCACGGCCTCCGGCAACGGCATCTCGACCTGGCCGACCAGGGCCTCCAGCGTCGCCTCACGGACCTTCTCGGCCTGCTGAATGCGCTTGGTGCGGCTCACCTGCTCGACGAGGTTCTCCCGCAACTCGCCGATGGTGTCGAATTCGCTGGCCAGTTGCGCGAATTCGTCATCAGCCTCGGGCAGTTCGCGTTCCTTGACCGACTGCACCGTGACGGTGACCTCGGCGTCCTTGCCGGCCTGCGGGCCGGCGGCCAGCTTGGTGGTGAAGGACTTGCTCTCGCCCGCCGACAGTCCCACGATCGCGTCGTCGAGCCCGTCGATGAGCTGGCCCGAACCGACCTCGTGTGACAGGCCCTCGGTGGCGGCGCCTTCCACCACTTCGCCGTCGACCGTCGCGTCCAGATCGATCGAGACGAAGTCGCCACTGGCGGCCGGGCGGTCGACACCGGTCAGGGTGCCGAACCGCGCGCGCAGTGAGTCCAGCTCGGCGTCGACCTCCTCGTCGGCGACCTCGATGGGGTCGACACTGATCTTGAGCTGCTCCAGGTCGGGCAGCGTGATCTCGGGCCGCACATCGACCTCGGCGGTGAAGGTGATGTGGTCACCGTCGTCGATCTTGGTGACCTCGATCTCGGGCTGGCCGAGCGGCTTGAGCTCTGAGCTGGTCACCGCTTCGCTGTAGCGGCTGGGCAGCGCCTCGTTGACCACCTGCTCCAGCACCGCAGCCCGACCGAAGCGGGCCTCGATGAGCTTGGCCGGGGCTTTGCCCGGACGGAAGCCCGGCATCCGCACCTGCTTGGCCAACTGCTTGTAGGTCCGCTCGAAGTCCGGCTGCAGCTCGGTGAACGGCACCTCCACGTTGATGCGAACCCGGGTCGGGGTCAGCTGCTCGACGGTGCTCTTCACGTGCGTACTCCTCGATATTTCGGTGATGGTCGGTCGTGCCGGTGCGGCGCGCGCTGCTGGTCGGGGTGACAGGATTTGAACCTGCGGCCTTCCGCTCCCAAAGCGGATGCGCTACCAAGCTGCGCTACACCCCGCACTGACCAGGCGATCTTACGGCCCGGCGACGACGGTAATAAAGCGGCCCGCACTGGGCGCCCCGAAGGGGGTGCCAATTGGATTTGAAGTCGGCCACGCCGGTACAGTCTGGCCTGGATATTGCGGGCGTAGCTCAATGGTAGAGCCCTAGTCTTCCAAACTAGCTACGCGGGTTCGATTCCCGTCGCCCGCTCGAAACAGGGTTTTCCCTGGCAGGAAGGCACGCCATGGGCGGCATACGGCACGTCCAGATTCATGGGTCGTGCTCTCCGCGCTTCGAGAAAGTGCGGTACGAGTTCGAGCGCAACTTCACGCTGCGCGAGGAACTCGGTGCGGCCGTCGCGGTCTATGTGGACGGCGAACTCGTCGTCAATCTGTGGGCCGGCTCGGCGGATGTCGAGGGCCAGCGTCCCTGGCAGGAAGACACCCTGAGCACCGTGCTCTCGGGCACCAAGGGGCTGACCAGCACCTGCGTCCACCGGCTCGCCGAATCCGGTGAACTCGATCTGCGTGCCCCGGTGGCCCACTACTGGCCGCAGTTCGGTCGGGCCGGCAAAGAGGACATCTCACTGGCGATGGTGCTCGCGCACCGGTCCGGGGCGATCGGGCCGCGCGAACCGATGCACTGGCGCGACGTCACCGACTGGGATCTGGTCTGCGAGCGGTTGGCCGCCGCCGAGCCGTGGTGGCGACCCGGTGCCGCCCAGGGCTACCACATGACCACCTACGGGTTCATCATCGGCGAGGTCGTCAAGCGGGTGACCGGCATGACCGTGGGCGAGTATCTGCGCAGTGAGGTCGCCGGTCCGCTCGGCGCCGAGGTACACATCGGCGTGCCGGCCGAACAGCAGCCGTACCGCTGCGCCGACCCGGTGGGCAAGCCGACGATCCGGGAGATGCTGGCCTCGGCCGGCGCCCCGAAACGCCCGACGTCGCTGGATGACCACTCGAAGGCGGGGTTGGCGGTGGCGATGGGCTTCGCCCCCGACGACGAGATCGCCACCAATGACCTGACCCTGTGGCGCCACCTGGAGTTCCCCGGCACCAACGCCCAGGTGTCGGCACTGGGCATGGCCACGTTCTACAACGCGCTGGCGCAGGAGAAGCTGCTCAGCCGCCCCACCATGGATCGGCTGCGGGTGCTGCAGGGCGGCACCGAGACCGACCTGGTGCTCGGCCCCCGGGTCGCCGAGCACGGTTGGGGGCTGGGGTACATGCTCAACGCCCAGGGCGTAAACGGTCCCAACCGGCGGATCTTCGGCCACGGCGGCCTCGGCGGGTCATTCGCGTTCGTCGACCTGGAACACCGGATCGGCTACGGCTACGTGATGAACCGGTTCGACCACACCCAGGCCAACGCCGACCCGCGCAGCGTGGTGCTGTCCAACGAGATCTACCGGGCGCTCGGGGTGCCGATCCGGCCCCGGCGCGAGGGAATCTACGACGAGTAGCTAGCCGGTCTGGCAGGACGGGCACCAGAACACGTTGCGGCCCTCCAGTTGCGCGGTACGCACGATGGTCCGGCACAGCCGACATGGATCACCCGCGCGACGGTAGACGTAGGTGCGCGGCTTTCCGGGCGCGTAGGCGGGCTCGCCGTGGTCGTCCTCGGGCCGAACGACGACGATGTTGCCGCGCCGCAGCCCGACCTTCATCAGGGTCACCAGGTCGGTCCAGATCGCGCCGAAGTCTGCTTCGGTGACCTCGGTGCCGGGCCGGTACGGGTCGATCCGGTGCCGGAACAGCACCTCGCTGCGGTAGACGTTGCCGACGCCGGCCAGCACCGACTGATCCATCAGAAGTGCAGCTATCGTCTTGCGGGACTTAGTAATCCGCTTGAACGCCAACGCCGGATCGGCGTCGCTGCGCAGCGGGTCGGGCCCCAGCCGCGCGATCACACCGGCGTGCTGCGCCTCGTCGATCACTGCACACGTGGCCGGGCCGCGCAGATCGGTGCCGAACTCGGCGCCGATCATGCGCATCCGCACCTGGCCGACGGGTTCGGGCGCTCCGTGGTCGAGCAGGCGGAACTCGGTGAAGTGGCCGTAGATGCCCAGATGCACGTGCACGATCGCCCCACCGGCGTAGTGGTGGAACAGGTGCTTGCCCCAGGCCCCGGCGCGGGTCAGCGACTGCCCGTCGACCACGGCGGCGCCGGCTTCGAACCGGCCCTGCGGGCTGGACACCCGCACCGGCGCACCGGCAAAGCGGCGCTGATGCAACCGGGCCAGCCGGTGCAGGATGTGCCCCTCGGGCATTTCAGATCACGTCAGGCGGGCGCGCCGGGCACCGGCGGCGCCTCGTGGTTGACCTCGTAGGCGGCCAGGATGTCGATGCGCCGCTGGTGGCGTTCGGCATTCGACCACGGAGTGCTCAGGAACGCATCGACGATCGCGAGCGCTTCGGCCGTCGAATGCATCCGGCCACCGATACCGATCAGCTGGGCGTTGTTGTGCTCGCGGGCCAGCTGCGCGGTTTCGGTGCTCCACGCCAGTGCGCACCGCGCCCCCGGCACCTTGTTGGCCGCGATCTGCTCACCGTTGCCGGAGCCGCCGATCACGATGCCGAGGCTGTCCGGGTCGGCCACCGTTCGCGCGGCCGCGGCGATGCAGAACGCCGGGTAATCGTCGTCGGCGTCGTAGCTGAAGGCCCCGCAGTCGACCGGCTCGTGGCCGGCCTGCCGCAGGTGCTCGATGATCTGCTCTTTGAGCTCATAGCCGGCGTGGTCGCAACCGAGGTAGACGCGCATGGCGGCCATTGTGTCAGACCCGCTCCCCCGCCCCGCGAGCGTGCGGCCCCGGGGTCAGTCGAATTCGGGCGTCTCGCCCCGGCTGCGCTTGAGCTCCCAGAAGTGCGGGTAAGACGCGAACGTCACCGCGGCGTCCCACAGCTTTCCGGCCTGCTCGCCACGCGGAATGCGGGACAGCACCGGACCGAAGAACGCCACCCCGTTGACGTGGATGGTCGGGGTGCCGACATCCTTGCCGACGGCGTCCATCCCGGCGTGGTGACTCGTGCGCAGCGCCTCGTCATAGATGTCGGTGGTGGCCGCGTCCGCCAGCTCGGCCGGCAGGCCCACCTCGGCCAGCGCACCTGCGATGACGTCGGGGAGGTCCTTGTTGTTCTGGTTGTGGATCCGGGTGCCCATCGCGGTGTAGAGCGGAAGCAGGATCGCGTTGCCGTGCTGCTGTTCGGCGGCGATGGCCACCCGCACCGGGCCCAGCGCACTCTTCATCCGCTCGCTGTACTCCTCGGAGAGGTCATCTCGTCCCTCGTTGAGCACGGCCAGGCTCATCACGTGGAACGTGACATCGATGTCGCGGACCTGCTCGACCTCGAGGATCCACCGCGAGGTGATCCAGCACCACGGGCACAGCGGGTCGAACCAGAACTCGGCTTTCGCTTTGTCGGACATCTGCAGGTCCTCTCGGAAGGCGATGGGCATCTCTGCAACACAACTATGCCCGCTCACTCCGTGTTCCCGATCGCCCTTACAGACTCAGTGTCAGCAGCACGACGGCAATCGCCGGAAGAGCACCTTGAACCGCGGCGGCCCGGGCCTTGTCGGGAGCAGACGCCACCAGAACCACCGCCGCGGCCAGCATCGACCCCAACCCGGCGAACATCAAGGTTGCTCCAACAGTGTTGTGCCCCAACGCAACCGCACCGATGCCGATTCCCGTCACAACCGACAGGAACAGGTTGTAGAAACCCTGGTTGAAGGCAAGCAACTTGGTGGTCTCGGCTTCCTCCACCGTGGTGCCGAACACAGCTCGAGTGCGCGGTGATGTCCAGCGCAACGACTCCAACACGAAGATGTACACGTGTAGAACCGCGGCCAGCGCGGCGACGACCAGACCGGCAACGCACATGGTGACCATTTAACTCGGCCTGACACCCATCCACACCCCCCGGCGGCTACTGTTGGCGGGCGTGGCACTTCCTAACCTCACCCGTGACCAGGCCGCCGAACGGGCCGCTTCGGTCACTGTCGACAACTACCGGATCGCACTCGACCTGACCGACGGCGGCGGCAACCCGGGCGAGCGAACGTTCCGCTCCACGACCACCGTCACCTTCGAGGCCCTGTCCGGCGCCGACACCGTCATCGACATCGCCGCCGAGACCATTCGCAGTGCCACCCTCAACGGGCGCGCCCTCGACGTCTCGGCTTACGACGAGTCCGTCGGCATCGCGCTGACCGGACTGGCCCGACACAACGTCGTCGAGATCGACGCCGACTGCCACTACTCGAACACCGGCGAGGGCCTGCACCGTTTCGTCGACCCGGTCGACGACAAGGTCTACCTGTATTCGCAGTTCGAAACCGCCGACGCCAAGCGGATGTTCGCCTGCTTCGACCAGCCGGACCTGAAGGCCACCTTCGACATCACCGTCACCGCGCCGGCGCACTGGCAGGTGATCTCCAACGGCGCCACCACCTCCGTCGAGTCCGGCGTCCACACGTTCGCGACCACGCCGAAGATGAGCACTTACCTGGTGGCACTGATCGCCGGGCCCTACGCGAAATGGACCGACGTCTACCGCGACGAGCACGGCGACATCCCGCTGGGCCTGTTCTGCCGCGCCTCCCTGGCGCCGCACATGGACGCCGAGCGACTGTTCACCGAGACCAAGCAGGGCTTCGGCTTCTACCACCAGAATTTCGGAATCCCCTACGCGTTCGGCAAGTACGACCAGCTGTTCGTACCGGAGTTCAACGCCGGCGCCATGGAGAATGCCGGTGCCGTAACCTTTTTGGAGGACTACGTCTTTCGCAGCAAGGTGACCCGGGCGTCCTACGAAAGGCGCGCCGAGACCGTGCTGCACGAGATGGCGCACATGTGGTTCGGCGATCTGGTCACCATGCAGTGGTGGGACGACCTGTGGCTCAACGAGTCGTTCGCGACCTTCGCATCGGTGCTCTGCCAAAGTGAGGCAACTGAATACACCAGCGCCTGGACGACGTTCGCCAACGCCGAGAAATCGTGGGCCTACCGACAGGATCAACTTCCGTCGACGCATCCGATCGCCGCTGACATCCCCGATCTGGCCGCCGTCGAAGTCAATTTCGACGGGATCACCTATGCCAAAGGCGCATCGGTGCTCAAGCAGTTGGTGGCCTACGTCGGGCTGGAGCACTTCCTGGCCGGACTGCGCGACTACTTCACCGCGCACGCCTTTGACAACGCGACCTTCGATGACCTGCTGGCCGCGTTGGAGAAGGCCTCGGGCCGCGATCTGTCCGACTGGGGCCGGCAGTGGCTCAAGACCACCGGCCTGAACACCCTGCGAGCGGACTTCGATGTCGACGGCGACGGCCGGTTCACCCGGTTCGCGGTGACTCAGAGTGGTGCTGCCCCGGGTGCCGGCGAGACCCGGGTACACCGGTTGGCCATTGGCATCTACGACGACGACCCGGCCGGGTCGGGCCGGTTGGTGCGGGTGCATCGCGAGGAGTTGGACATCGACGGCCCCAGCACGGAAATTCCTGGGCTGGTCGGAGTTTCGCGCGGCAAGCTGGTCCTGGTCAACGACGACGACCTGACCTACTGCGCACTGCGACTGGACCCGCAGTCGCTGGCGACCGCGCTGGATCGCATCGCCGATATCGCCGAGCCGTTGCCCCGCACCCTGGTGTGGTCGGCGGCGTGGGAGATGACCCGCGAGGCCGAGTTCCGCGCCCGGGACTTCCTGGCACTGGTGCAGCGCGGCATCGGCGCTGAGACCGAGGTCGGCGTCGCCTCGCGATTGCTGCTGCAGGCGCAGACCGCGCTGGGGTTCTACGCCGAGCCGGGCTGGGCGGCCGAGCACGGTTGGCCGGCGTTCGCCGACCGGCTGCTGGAGTTGGCCCGCGCAGCCGATGGCGGTTCGGATCATCAGCTGGCCTATGTCAACGCGCTGTGCACCTCGGTGCTGGCAGAACGGCACACCGCGGTCTTGGCCGCGCTGCTCGACACCGATCCGTCGGCCCACGGCCTGGCCGGGCTGGCGATCGACACCGACCTGCGCTGGCGGATCGTGGTGGCGCTGGCCCGCAGCGGCGCGCTCGACTCCGAGGCGATCGACGCCGAGATCCAGCGTGACCCCACCGCGGCCGGCAAGCGCCAGGGGGCGCAGGCCTCTGCTGCCAGGCCGCAACCGGCGGTCAAGGCAGCGGCCTGGCAGCAGGTGATCGAGGACGACACGCTGGCCAACATCACCGGCCGGGCGATCATCGCCGGAATCGTGCAGCCCGGGCAGGGCGACCTGCTGGCGCCGTTCACCGCGCGTTACTTCGAGGCGATCACCGGCGTATGGGAGCGGCGGTCCAGCGAAGTGGCGCAGACGGTGGTGGTGGGCCTCTACCCGGGCTGGGACGTCAGCCAGGCGGGCTTGGACGCCGCCGACGCTTTCCTGGCCGACCCGGCGGTCACACCGGCACTTCGGCGCTTGGTGTTGGAGGGGCGGGCCGGTGTCGAGCGGTCACTGCGCGCCCGGACCTTCGATACCGCCTGATCAGCGGTATCCGCCGTCGGACAGTCCGGCCTGCTTCTCGAACCTGTTGGTACCGCCGAAGATCCGCACCCTGGTCTCCTCGGCGAGATAGCGCGCGGGCAGCTGTAGCGGCCCCAGCCCGGCCCACTGCTGGGCGTGAATCTCCTCGTGGTGCAGCAACCTGTCCAGGCCCGGGCCAGCGGGGTAGGCCCGTCCCGATTCGATGATGGCGCGCATCCGCCCGGCCGGGTCGGTGACCTGATTGATGCTGACCATGAACAGATCACCCCACGTGGTGCCGCCGCGACGGCTGAGTTGGGCGTGAATCCGGTTGCCGCCCAAGCCCATCAATATGCCGTTCGGGGTGGCCGCCAGCAAGCCGCCGGTGTTGCAGACCCGGCGGACCGCCTCATAGCTCCAGCGATTGGCCCATTGCCGCTCGACGATCCTTTGCACCTCGGCAGCACCGTAGGGTGTTTCCGGAAAGTCACTGCGGGCGCAGCCGTATCCGGTGCCGGCGTTGAGGATGTAGGTCAGCAGTGCCGCGCGACGGGCGTCGCCGGCACCGGTCCCCCGGGGTATGACGAAATAGCTCTTGCCGTCCGGGTCGCTGATCTGCTCCATCGCATCGAGGATCCGGAAACTGTCGCGGGTGATGTGCCGGCGGCGGACGATGTCGGCCACGGCCTGCGGGGCGACGGCGTGCCGGTCGATGTTCGTCAACCAGGCGCGGTGCGCCGGGGAAGCCGACACCGCGGCAGCGCGAGCGTGCGCGGAATCGGGACTCCACGCAGCGTGCCGTCCGGGCACACGCACACTCGCCGCCAGGGGTGATCGGGCCGACCGACGAACCTAGGGCCGAGAAATCCCGGCGCTGAGCAGTCGCACCGCGGCGATCAGACCGTCGATCAGGCTGCCGTCGCTGAATGCCGCAGCCGCCGCGGCCACCGCCTGCGGGGCAGCCGCCGGGGCAATGCGGGCACCCACACCGGCGCCGTAGACGATCTCGATGGCCCGTTGATCCGGTGAGACGGCGATCAACACCGCGTCGTTGGGGGTCGGCACCTTCGCCAGGATCTCACCGGCCCGCGCCGCGGTGTCCGCACCGAGATCACCGATGTAGGTGGCGAATCGGGCCTTGGACGCCCGCGACTCATCGGTCAGTGCATTGTCGAGCGCCACCAGGTCCCTGGTCGGGAACGGGTACTGCAGGGGTACCTCGCCGGGCTCGACGACCCCGGAGATCCGACCGCTGTAGGTGATCGCCGAGCCGTACGGCAGGTCCGCCGGATCGATCGTCGCAACATCACCAGTTGCCACTGGCGCCACCTCCCACGCTGAACTCGGACTTGCCGTGACCGTGCCCGGCACCGACGCGCTCGTCGATCGCCGCCCACAGGATCGGCGGATGCGTCCACCGATCGGCCATCCGGTAGGTGGCCGCACGCGGCGACTTGTACGACAACACCCGCGCTGCCAGCAGCGAGACCAGCAAAGCCGGAATGCCGATGAAGAAGCCGAGGAATTCCAACACGCTCACGCGGTAAACCGTATCCCACCGCCGATCGACCGGTGCGGGAACCCGGACCGAGGCGCGGCGTCGACCATTTCGGCCGACTATGTTCACCACCATGGTGCTAGCAGCGGCAGTCCAGTTGGAAGCTGAGCTCGGCGATGTTCCGGCCAACCTGGCCGCCTGTGAGCGGCTCGCCGATGAGGCGGGCCGGGCCGGCGCACAGATCATCGCGCTGCCGGAGTTCTTCACCACCGGGATCGGGTTCGCCGAGTCGCTGGCCACCGCGGCACTACCGCCCGACGGCGCGGCCACCGACCTCCTCACCTCATTGGCGAGCCGACACCGGGCGCTGGTCGGCGGGTCATTTCTGTGCCGTGACGCCGACGGCCACATCCGCAACGCCTACCTGCTGGCCGATCCGGGCGGCGTGGTGGGCCGGCACGACAAGGACCTGCCCACGATGTGGGAGAACGCGTTCTATACCTGCGGCGACGACGACGGCGTGCTCAGCGCGGGCGAGCACGCGGTCGGAGCTGCGGTGTGCTGGGAATTGATGCGCACCCAGACCGTGCGACGACTGCGCGGCCGGGTGGACCTGGTGATGACGGGCTCGGGCTGGTGGTCGATCCCCCGCTGGACACCGCACCGGCTCTTCGACCGCCTCGAACGCAACAACGCCGCTACCGCCCGGCACTCGGCGGCATCATTCGCCCAATACGTCGGCGCACCCGTGGTGCACGCCGCTCATGCCGGGTCCCTGAACTGTGCGATGCCATGGGTGCCCCTGCAGTACCGCGGCCATTTCGAAGGGGCCACCCTGATCGCCGCCGCGGACGGCACGATCGTCGCCGAACGGCACGCCGACCAGGGCGAAGGCGTCGTGCTCGGTGAGATCACGCTGCAGCGCCAACAGTCCCGCCTCGACCCGCCGGCCGGTTTCTGGCTACACCGCCGGGGGGCGTTGCCCACCGCGGTCTGGCATTACCAGCGCTGGCACGGGCGACGTTGGTATCGGCGCCACGTGGCGCCTCAGGCGGCGCCTTCGCCGAGGTAGCGCATCCACACCGGGTCCAGATCGTTGATCACTGCCAACAACCGCCAGTGCTGGCCCTTCGGCGAGGTGGGCACCAGGCTCAACGTCCAGCCGAGTTCGGTCAACAATCGATCCGCCTTGCGGTGATTGCAGGTCGAGCAGGCGGCCACGCAGTTCTCCCAGGAGTGGTCACCGCCGCGACTGCGCGGCACCACGTGATCGACGGTGTCGGCCTTGCCGCCGCAGTAGGCGCAGCAGTGCCGGTCGCGGTGCATCAGCGCGGCCCGGGTCAGCGGGGTGCGGGCGCGGTAGGGCACCCGGACATACGAGCGCAGCCGAATCACCGAAGGCACCGCCACCGACCTGGTTGCCGAGTGGATGACCGGCCCGGTCGGGTCTTCGTGCACCACGTCGGCTTTTCCGCAGATCAGCATGACGATGGCACGCCGCAGCGGAAGCGCGGTCAGCGGTTCGAAGGTGGCGTTGAGCAGCAACACCCGCCGTCGGGTCCAGATCGATGCGGCGTCGGGTACGGAATCAGAAGTGGCGACAGAGTGCAGGCATGGGGCGGCGGCAAGCCCGGTCAGGCTCGCCGCGGGGGCACCGGGGTTGCGGTGGCCCCGACGCTTCATAGCCGGCTTTTGTACTGCACCATTGATCCTCCGCCGAACAGTTCACCATGATTCGGCGCTGGTCGCACGCCCATTTGCCGTGTGTTCACTGGCAGGTAGCCGCGATGGCCCACAATGGTGGGCGATGCAGCCGATAGAAGAACCCACGTTTTATGACGCCGTCGGCGGTGCGGAGACCTTCCACGCCATCGTCTCGCGGTTTTATCAACTGGTAGCCGAGGACCCCATTCTGCGGCCGATGTACCCCGCCGACGACATGGACGGCGCCGAGGAACGCCTGCGAATGTTCCTCGAGCAGTACTGGGGCGGCCCCCGCACCTACACCGACCGTCGCGGCCACCCGCGGCTGCGGATGCGGCATATCCCCTACCGGATCGGCCCGCTGCAACGCGACGCGTGGCTGCGCTGCATGGTCACCGCGGTCGGCGAGATCGACTCGGACACACTCGGCGACGCGCACCGTGCCGAACTGCTGGACTACCTGCATACCGTGGCCGACTTCCTGGTCAACGCGCCGATCTGATGGCCGCCTCCCCACACCCTGACCACAAGCCATGGTGGGCTGACAGCGCGTTCTACCAGGCCTATCCCCGCTCGTTCGCAGACAGCAACGGCGACGGGGTCGGCGATCTGGACGGGGTGACCGCGCATCTGGACTATCTGAGCGACCTCGGCGTCGACGCGATCTGGCTGAACCCGGTGATGGTGTCGCCGATGGCCGACCACGGGTACGACGTGGCGGATCCGCGGGACATCGACCCGCTCTTCGGTGACCTGACCGCGTTGGACCGGTTGGTCACGGCCGCTCACGAGCGCAGCATCAAGCTGACCATGGACCTGGTGCCCAACCACACCAGTTCGGCGCATCCCTGGTTTGTGGAGGCGCTGGCCGCCGTTCCGGGTAGTCGCGCGAGGGAGCTCTACATCTTTCGGGACGGCCGCGGGCCCGACGGCACTCGACCGCCCAACAACTGGGTGTCGGTGTTCGGCGGCCCGGCCTGGACGCGGGTCACCGAGCCCGACGGCCGCCCGGGCCAGTGGTATCTGCACCTGTTCGACGCCAGTCAACCCGACCTGAACTGGGACAACCCCGAGGTCTTCGCCGACTTCGAGAAGACCCTGCGGTTCTGGCTGGACCGCGGGGTAGACGGCTTCCGCATCGACGTCTCGCACGGCATGGCCAAACCTCCCGGCCTGCCCGACATGGCCGTCACCGACGTGAAGCTGCTGGCCCACCAGGACGACGACCCACGCTTCAACCGGCCCGGCGTCCACCCGATCCACCGGGCGATCCGCGCAGTCGTCGACGACTACCCGGGCGCGGTCACCGTCGGCGAGGTCTGGGTGCACGACAATGCCCAGTTCGCCGAGTATCTGCGGCCCGACGAACTGCACCTGGCCTTCAATTTCCGGTTGCTGCAGGCCGACTTCGACGCCGCTGACATCCGCGATGCGATCGACAATTCGCTGGCCGCCGTCGCGTCGGTCGACGGCACCCCGACCTGGGCGCTGGAGAACCACGACGTGCAGCGGGCGGTGACCCGCTACGGTGACGGCGCGATCGGCCTGGCCCGGGCGCGGGCGATGGCGCTGGTCCTGCTGGCGCTACCGGGCTCGGTGTTCGTCTACAACGGCCAGGAGTTGGGGCTGCCGGAAGTCGAGCTGCCCGAGGAGGCGCTGCAGGATCCGGTCTGGGAGCGCTCCGGGCACACCGAACGCGGGCGTGACGGCTGCCGGGTGCCTTTGCCGTGGTCGGGTGCGGCGCCGGCGTTCGGATTCTCCGCACGCGCCGACACCTGGCTGCCGATGCCGTCTGATTGGGCACCCCTGACCGTGGAACGTCAGCTGGGCGACCCCGACTCGACGTTGTCGCTGTACCGGCGCGCCCTTGAAATACGCCGGGAGCGTGCGGGATCCGGTACCGGCGTCGAGTGGCTTCCCATATCCGACGGTGCGCTGGCCTTCCGGCGCGGCGGCCTGGTCTGCGCGCTCAACACCGGCGAACGGCCGGTGGCACTGCCCGATGGCGAGCTGCTTCTGGCCAGCGGGCCGCTGTCCGGCGCCCAGTTGCCGCCGAACACCGCGGCATGGCTGGTGTAGCCGCCGTCAGCGGGTGAACCGCTGCAGATACTCCCGGTGCTCCGGCGACAGCCGCACCAGCTTCTGCTCGTCGATGCTGAACGCGGCGAGTTGGGTCTCGGCGATCACCGCCGGCTTCGAATCCGGCGCGGCGCTCGCCGAGCGAACCTCGTAGCCGATGTTGAAGTCCACCGCCCGCAGCCGTGAGATCCACATCGTCACCTGCAACGGCGAGTCGATCAGCCGCAGCTGACCCTTGTAGCCGATCTTGACCTCGGCGATCAGCAGGCCCACGGTGGTGATGTCGACCGCGAACGCCGGCGACAGGAAGGGCACCCGGGCCTCTTCGAGGATGGTGACCATCACCGCGTGGTTGACGTGTTGATACATGTCGATGTCCGACCAGCGCACCGGAACCGATGCGACAAAACCCGCGGGACCGCTCACGACGGCGCCCCCTGACCGCTGGCGCGGGTCATGCTTCGGATCTGCCGCGCCGCAACCGACAGCGTGGCCAGATCCCGCTGGTCGGAGGAGTAGATCTGGGTCAGCGTGCGCTGCGCCCGCTCAACCCGTGACCCGTTGGTCGATTCCCACTCGATGATCTTCTGCATCCCATCCTCGTCCGGTTCCCCGATCGCCAGCACATCCAGGCACAACGACCGCACCGAATTGTAGATGTCGTCGCGGATCGCCAACCGCGCCAACGCATGCCAACGGTCATCGCGCGGCAGTTCGGCCACCGCGGTCAACAGTCCGTCGGTGCCGAGCCGATCCATCAGCGCGAAGTAGGCGTCGGCGACCTCGGCGGCGTCGCGATCGGCGATGTCGGCGACGTCGATGATGTCGAGCAGGCTGTAGCGGTACAGCCCGATGGCGACGTCGACGGCCAGATCCTCGGGCACGCCCTGCGCACCGAACTCGCCGACGTGCTTGGCGACGATGTCGGCGTCGTCGCCGCGCAGCCACTCCGACATCCGTGGCGTCAACTGTGCGACCTGGTCGGCGAACCGGTTGATCTCGGCGCCCACTGCCAGCGGCTGCGGCCGGTAGTTGAGCAGCCAACGCCCGGCACGGTCGATGAGCCGACGCAGATCCAGCGTCATCCGATCGGTCACCGCGACCGGCAGTCCGTCCTGTTCACCGGCGGCACGAATCCGGCGCCACAGCGCACCCACGCCGAAGATGGCATCGGTCGCCACGTAGGCCCGCACGGCGTCGACCAGGTCGACCCCCGCGTCCTGGGTGATCCGGTAGGCGTAGGTGATGCCGCCGGTGTCCACCACGTCGTTGATCAGCATCGTGGCCACGATCTCGCGGCGCAGTTGGTGCGAGCGGATCTCCGGGCCGAACCGCTGCTGCAACGGGGTCGGGAAGTACTGCGGCAGCCGCGCCGCGAACACGTCCTGCTCCGGCAGGTCGGTGGCCAGTACGGCTGCCTTGAGGGTGAGCTTGACGTGCGCCATCAGGGTCGCCAACTCCGGTGAGGCCAGGCCGAGCCCGGCTTCGGCGCGGCGGCGGATCTCCTTCTCCGACGGCAGCGCCTCCAGCTCGCGGTTCAGACCCCGGTCGGCGACCAGATGCTGGATCTGGTCGGCGTGCACCGGCAGCAGGCTGGCGGCATTGGCCCGGCTGGTGCCCATCAGATCGTTCTGGCCGGTGTTGTCGGCCAGCACCAGCGCGCTGACTTCGTCGGTCATCGACGCCAGGAGCTTCGGCCGTTCGGCGGCATCCAGCTTGCCGACGGTGACCAGCGCGTCCAGCAGGATCTTGATGTTGACCTCGTGGTCGGAGCAGTCGACGCCGGCGGAGTTGTCCAGGGCGTCGGTGTTGATCCGGCCACCGGACAGGTCGAACTCGACCCGGCCCAACGGAGTGACGCCGAGGTTTCCACCTTCGCCGACCACCTTGGCGCGCAACTGATTTCCGTTGACTCGCACTTGGTCGTTGGCGCGGTCCCCGACGTCGGCATCGGATTCGGTCTCCGCCTTGATGTAAGTGCCGATACCGCCGTTGAACAGCAGGTCGACCGGCGCGCGCAGGACCGCCCGAATCAGCGCGGGCGGGGTCAGCTCGGTGATGTCAGTCTCGAGTCCGAGCACCGCGGCGACCTGCGGACTGATCGGCACCGATTTCAGCTCGCGCGGGTAGACCCCGCCGCCACCGCTGATCAGCGACTTGTCGTAGTCGTCCCAACTGGACCGGGGCAGGTCGAACATGCGTTGCCGTTCGGCGAACGACCGGGCCGGGTCGGGGTCGGGATCCAAGAAGATGTGCCGATGGTCGAAGGCGGCCACCAGCCGGATGTGCTCGCTGCGCAGCATGCCGTTGCCGAACACGTCGCCGCTCATGTCACCGACGCCGACGACGGTGAATTCCTGGGTCTGGGTGTCGATGCCCATCTCCCGGAAGTGCCGTCGGACCGACTCCCAGGCGCCCTTGGCGGTGATGCCCATCTCTTTGTGGTCGTAGCCGACCGATCCGCCGGAGGCGAACGCGTCGCCCAGCCAGAAGCCGTAGGACTGCGCGACGCCGTTGGCGATGTCGGAGAAGCTCGCGGTGCCCTTGTCGGCGGCCACCACCAGGTAGGCGTCGTCACCATCGCGGCGTACCACCTGAGCCGGCGCACTGACCGCACCGGTGGCGTGGTCGACGTTGTCGGTGACGTCGAGCAGGCCCGAGATGAACAGTTTGTAGCAGGCGATCCCCTCGTCGCGGGTCGCTTCGCGGTCCGCGCCGGGGTCGCCGGTGGGTACCGGTGGGTGCTTGACCACGAACCCACCCTTGGCGCCGACCGGGACGATGACGGCGTTCTTGACCTCTTGGGCTTTAACCAGCCCGAGGATCTCGGTGCGGTAGTCCTCGCGGCGGTCCGACCAGCGCAGCCCGCCGCGGGACACGAAGCCGAACCGCAGGTGTACCCCCTCGACCCGGGGCGAGTAGACGAAGATCTCGAACTTGGGACGCGGCAACGGCAACTCATCGATCAGCCGGGCATCCAGCTTGAACGCGAGCACATTGTTCGCCCGAGCCGAACCATCTCGGGTGACAAAGTAATTGGTGCGCAACGTGGCCTGAATCAGGCCGGCGAACGCGCGCAGCACCCGATCGGTGTCCAGGCTCACCACCGCGTCGATACCGGCGGCGACATCGGCGGCCGCCGCCTGCGCGTCCCGGCCACGGGATTGCTGCACCGGGTCGAACAGTGCCTCGAACAGGGCCACCAACGCCCGGGCGGTGGCCGGATATTCGTTGAGAACCGACGCGATGTGACTTTCGCTGTAGGGAAAGCGCGCCTGGCGAAGGTATTTGGCGTAGCCGCGCAGCACCGCGACCTGCTGCCAGGTCAGCCCGGCCCGCAGTACCAACTCGTTGAACCGGTCGACCTCGACAGAGCACCCCCAGATGGCGGTGACCCCGTCGGCGAACCGTTGGTGCGCATCCTCACGCGCGGCGCCGCTCTCCGGTATCTCGATGCCGGGATGCGGCGACACCTTGAACTTGTAGATCCACGTCGTCAGGCCGTCGGCGCGGGTGACGGTGAACGGTCGCTCTTCGAGTACCACCACACCCATGCACTGCAGCATCGGCAGCAGCCGGCTCAACGACGCGCCGTGTCCGCCGAGAAACCAGGTCAACTGGGCCGCGTCGCCATCATCGATGGCGGAGAACACCAATCGGACCGCGCCGTCGGCCAGTCCTTCGATGATCGCGATGTCGTCGACGGCTTCGGCCGGCGTGACCGCCTGCTTGTAGGTTTCGGCGAACGCCGTCGCGTAGTGCTGCGCCGGCACCTCCGACGCGGATCCGCTCGCCGCCTCGAGCATCCGGTCCGCCCAGGTACGGGTGGCCTCGGTGAGCCGGTCCTGGATCCGCGCCCGGCCGGCCTCGGAGGTGTCGACGGTGCGCGACTGCGGATCATCGGGCAGGCGCACCATGAAATGAACCAGCGCCCAGGGCGATTCACTGACGCGGGCGCTGTACTCCACCCCGACACCACCGAATTCCTCGGTCAGGATGTCCGCCATCTCCAGCCGGACCGGCGTGGTGTAGCGGTCCCGCGGCAGATACACCAGACACGACACGAACCGCCCGGTCCGGTCACCACGCAGGAAGAGCAGGGCGCCGCGCCATGACCCCAGGCCGGCGATCGCCATTGCCATGCTCAGCAGCTGCTCGGCGCTGATCGCGAAAAGTTCTGAGCGTGGCACGGTTTGGATGATGTCGAGCAGCAGTTGCCCGGGGTGACCGGGCTCGTTCTCGGACAGGGCCAGCGCCTGCCGCACGGTCCGCGAGATCACCGGGATCTCGAAGACGTCGGCGTTCATCGCCCCGGCGGTGAAAAGACCGACGAAGCGGTGCGCGACGATGCTGTCGCCGGTGTTCTCCCGGATCACCACGACGTAGGTGCGTGAGCCGAACCGCATGTAGCTGGGGACGGTGGCCTGCGCCAGGGTCAGCAGCTTGTCGCCGGTGAGCCGGGGCCGCAACGACTTACGCAGCCGCAGGACTCCCAGCCGGTCGGCTTCGTCCACCAGCACCTGCCCGTCGTGCACCACCCCGCGCTGATAGCCCAGCAGCACAAAATGCCCGTCGGCCAACCAGTGCAGCAGCGCGGCGACGTCGTGGCGGTCGGGTGCGGCGAAGTTGCCGTCCGGGTCGGTTTCGACCTCGACGGCCAGTGCGTTGAGCGCGTCGAGCATCGCCTGGGAGTCGGTGGCGACCTGGCGGACGTCTGCCATCACATCGGGCAGCAGCCGCTCCACCTCGGCCAGCACCTGTCGGTTGACCGACGGCGAAAGCTGAACGTGGATCCAGGTTTCGGCGCCGGTCTCGGCGTCCGGCGATCCGGGCTCGACACTGCGCAACTCCCCGGCTGCGTCTCGGTGCACGGTGAACACCGGGGTCATGATCCCGACGTAGGCCACCCCGAGCCGATGCAACAGGACTGCCACGGAGTCCGTCAACATGCCGCCGTGCCCGGTGACCGCTTGCAGGGCGGGCCCGAAACCCGCCTCGTCGTCGGTGTAGACAGCGACCCGGGTCTCCCCGACCGGCCGGTGCTGCGCCAGCCGGGCGTGAGCAGCCAGCAGCTCCGGGGTCACTACCGCGGTGGCCGCGGCCTCGTTGGCCGGGGCGGCGGCGCACTGCTCATCGCCACCGAGTGCGTTGCTGTGCGGACCGCGGTAGGTCTCGACATAGGCGCTGCGGACCCAGTCGGGGACGCCCTGGGGTTGACTGCTGTCGGGCGTCCATCCGGCCGATCCCCGCTCGGTGGCATCCGTCATACCCCACCCCTTCTGACCAGGCGTCAGTTCCGGCAGCGCGCTCCCGGCCTAACCCTAGTCGCGGGTGAGTCTGCGGTGGGTCACTCTGTGCGGACGCGCCGCTTCGGCACCGAGCCGCTCCACCTTGTTCTCCTCGTAGGCGCCGAAGTTGCCCTCGAACCAGAACCACTTGGCCTCGTTGTCGTCGTCGCCCTCCCACGCCAGGATGTGGGTGCAGGTGCGGTCCAGGAACCACCGGTCGTGGCTGATCACGACGGCGCAGCCGGGGAAGCTGTCCAGCGCGTTCTCCAGCGAGGACAGCGTCTCGACGTCAAGGTCGTTGGTCGGCTCATCGAGCAGGATGAGGTTGCCGCCCTCCTTGAGCGTAAGGGCGAGGTTGAGCCGGTTGCGCTCACCACCGGACAGCACGCCCGCGGGCTTCTGCTGATCCGGTCCTTTGAACCCGAACGCCGACACGTAGGCCCGCGACGGAATCTCGTTATGGCCGACCTCGATGTAGTCCAGGCCGTCGGAAACCACCTGCCACACCGTCTTTTTGGGATCGATGCCGGCGCGGCTCTGGTCGACGTAGGACAGCTTGACCGTTTCGCCGACTTTGACGATGCCGCTGTCGGGCTGCTCAAGACCGACGATGGTCTTGAACAACGTGGTCTTGCCGACGCCGTTGGGGCCGATGACGCCGACGATGCCGTTGCGCGGCAAGGTGAAGGACAGGTCCTTGATCAGCGTGCGGCCCTCGAAGCCCTTGTCGAGGTGCTCGACCTCGACCACGACACTGCCCAACCGAGGCGGGGCCGGGATCTGGATTTCCTCGAAGTCAAGCTTGCGGGTCTTGTCGGCCTCGGCGACCATCTCCTCGTACCGGCCGAGACGGGCCTTGTTCTTGGCCTGCCGCGCCTTGGCGCCCGAGCGGACCCAGGCGAGTTCGTCCTTGAGCCGCTTCTGCAGCTTCTGGTCCTTCTTGCCCTGGACTTCGAGGCGCTCGGCCTTCTTCTCCAGGTAGGTCGAGTAGTTGCCCTCGTACGGGTAGGCGCGGCCGCGGTCGAGCTCCAGGATCCACTCGGCGACGTTGTCCAGGAAGTAACGGTCGTGGGTGACGGCCAGGATCGCACCCTTGTAGCTGGCCAGGTGCTGCTCCAGCCAGAGCACGCTTTCGGCGTCGAGGTGGTTGGTGGGCTCGTCGAGCAGCAACAGATCCGGTTTGGACAGCAGCAGCTTGCACAAGGCGACGCGGCGACGCTCACCACCGGAGAGGTTGGTGACCGGATCGTCGGGCGGCGGGCAGCGCAGCGCATCCATCGCCTGCTCGAGCTGGGAGTCGATATCCCAGGCATCGGCGGCGTCCAACTCCTCCTGCAGACGGCCCATCTCCTCCATGAGCTCATCGGTGTAGTCGGTGGCCATCAGCTCGGCGACTTCGTTGTAGCGGTTGAGCTTGCCCTTGATCGCCACGCCGGCCTCGACGTTCTCGCGCACCGTCTTGGTTTCGTCGAGCTCGGGCTCCTGCATCAGAATGCCGACGCTGGCGCCCGGGGCCAGGAATGCGTCACCGTTGTTGGGCTGGTCGAGCCCCGCCATGATCCGCAAGACGCTCGACTTGCCGGCGCCGTTGGGGCCGACCACACCGATCTTGGCGCCCGGAAGGAAACTCAACGTGACGTCGTCGAGGATGACCTTGTCGCCGTGCGCCTTGCGGACCTTCCTCATCGTGTAGATGAACTCAGCCATACCGCGGTGTCGCCTCCTGGTCTCGCGAATTTGCTCGCCGACCATCCTAGGCGGTGGCTTCAGGCGGCCGTCGGCTGCGCTCAGGCCGTCAGCGCCATCCCATCGTCGACATCGGCTTCCGCCTCAGCGGAGTCCGGGTCGTCGGCCGCCTCGTCCTGGGCGGCAGCGGGCGGATTCTCCGGGCCGGCGGCGATGATCTTCTCCACGCGGGCCGCGCACCGCGCCAGATCAGGTCCAACAGCCTTCGCGCGCATCTCCACCGATGACCGGCGAACACCGTCCTTGTCCTCGTACTCGCTGGTGAAGACGTGCCCCACCACGATCACCGGCAAGCCCTTGCTCAGCGAGGCCCCCACCCCGGTGACCAACTTGTCCCAGCAGTTGACCGTGATGAACAGCGAGTTGCCGGTCTCCCAGCTGCCGTCGGCGGTGCGCCGACGCGAGTTGCTTGCGACGCGGAACTTGATCAGTTCGTGCTCCCCCACCCGACGGCGAATCGGGTCTGAGGCGATGTTGCCGACCACGGTCAGCATCGTTTCGTACATGGCATGCTTCCTTCCTGGTTGCGGCGGGCCTGACGAGCTCGCCGGTGCTGACCCCATTGAGCCGGGCGAGCCCGACAACCAGATCCGACCGATCGGCCCGCGCAAGGGCCGCTGTGGAAGAAGTGGGAACTGGGGACAACCCCCGAGGCGCTACACCCGCGGCTTGCCGACAATCACCGGCTGATTCCAGTTCGAGAAGGTCATCTGCACGGCGTCGTCGGCGCCGGAGGCCAGTTCCAGCTGAACCAGCTGATGAGCACCGGTCTCCTGGATCCAGACAGTGCACAATGTCCGCTTGGAGGCCTTCAGTTGCGGCACGATCTTCTTCGCCGCCGCAGCCGAAACCTCGCCGGTGACTCGGACGGTCTGTTCGCCGTCAATCGTCTCGCGGCCGGAGACCTCGGGATCGACGAAGTCGGTCAGCAGGTCTGCGAGTCCGGTGTCCGGGCTGAGGATCTTCGCCGCGTCGTAGAAGTTGTCCGCCGGCCCGTAATCGACCCAGCGCCGAGGCGACTGCGACACGTAGAGATCGCCGCCGAACATCACGAACTCGACGTAGGCCGGGGCGCCGCGGTAGGCGATCTTGGCGTAGCCCTTGGCCGCGGAGTCGGGCACCTGGGTCACGCCGCCGTCCAACGCGGTGATCGGCAGGTTTTCGATGTTGCCGGTCACCGACATGGTCAGGTGCACGCTGTCGAGTTCCGCGGTGGCGGAACCGGACTCCTTGAGGATCGCGGCGGCATCCGGCAGGGGCTCGCTGGACTTCTTCGACGACGTGGGTGAGGTCGACGTGGGTGAGGACGACGTGGGCGCTGCGACCGCCGTCGATGAGACCGTGGCCGGCGAAGTCGAAGCGGCGGATGACGACAGAACCGAATGTGACGGGGTGGGAGAGCAACCTGCGACCAGGACAGCAGCGGCGCCTGCAACGGTCAGGGCGGCTGAGAGCCTGCGCATGCCCGCCATCGTAGAGGGCTCCGCCACGGCCGGCGGGGCATCCGGTGTCGCCCGGAACGGTCCCCGAGGTTGGTATACGTTTGCTTGCGGTGCATACCAAAGGCCAATCCGGCGGCGGTGAACACACGAGCCGCAGACAATGGGCACGCGATGACATCCGGGTCTCGGATCCCGCGGCCATGCAGCGCTCGATCGCCGGAACCGCTGTCGGCAACTTCATGGAGTGGTACGACTTCGGCATCTATGGCTTCCTCGCCACCACGGTCGCGCAGGTGTTCTACCCGAGTGACAGCTCCAGCGCAGCCGGACTGATCGCCACCTTCGGCACCCTGGCCGCGGCCTTCGCGGTGCGGCCGTTCGGCGGGATCGTCTTCGGAGCGCTCGGCGACCGGATCGGCCGCAAGCGGGTGCTGATCATGACCGTCACGCTGATGGCGATCGGCACCACGGTGACCGGGTTGCTGCCCTCCTATGAGGAGATCGGGGTGTGGGCTCCGATCCTGCTGATCGTCACCCGCGTCATGCAGGGTTTCTCCACCGGCGGCGAGTACGTGGGGGCGATGACCTACGTGAGCGAACACGCCCCGGATCGCAGCCGCGGCGCGCTGACGGGGTTCCTGCCGCTGGGCACGCTGGGCGGCTACGTCACCGGGGCCGCGGTGGTGACGCTGCTGAAGTCCCAACTGCCGGTCTCGGACATGCTGCACTGGGGCTGGCGGGTCCCCTTCCTGCTGGGCGTCCCGCTAGCCGTCGTCACGCTGTACATGCGGTTGCGGATCGACGAATCACCGGCCTATGAAGAGCTGGAACAGCTCAGCGAGAACCACAACGCCGCTCGCGGCAACGGCTGGCAGCAGTTCCGGCGGACCGTCGTGCAACACCGCCGGGGCCTGTGGATCTGCACGGGCCTGGTCCTGGCCGAGAACGTCACCAACTACATGCTCACCGGATACCTGCCTACGTACTTCAAGCAGGTCGGCGGTATCAGCGGTAGTCGCGGGCTGACGATGATCGTGGTGGCCCTGCTGGTGATGCTGGTCGCGGTGATGCCGCTGGCCAAGTTGTCCGACCGAGTCGGCCGCAAACCCATCCTGTGGACCGGCAGCGGGCTGCTGATCGTCGGCTCCGTTCCGGCTTTTCTGTTGATCCGGCACGGCGGAAGCTATCCGCTGCGGCTGCTGGGCGTCCTGCTCATCGGCGTAACGCTGCTCTGCTTCTACAGCACCACGCCGTCGACCCTGCCGGCCCTGTTCCCCACCAAGGTGCGGTATTTCGCGGTGGCGATCGGATTCAACATCTCGGTCTCAGCCTTCGGTGGCACCACGCCCCTGGTGGCCGAAACTCTGGTCTCGGGAACCGGCAACGTGATGGTGCCGGCCTACATCCTGATGTGCGCGGGCGTCGTCGGCGCGATCACGCTGTGGTTCACCCCGGAGGTGGCCGGTAAGCGGCTTCCGGGCTCGGGGCCCTCGGTGGCCACCGAACAGGAGGCCGACGCGATCGCCGAGGCCGGCCTACCCGAGTAGCGCTGTCAGGGCCGGCCCGAGCCATCGCGACGGGCCACCTCGGCCAGCATCGCGTTGTAGGCGGCCAATTCGGCGTCCTCGTCACGGTCGGCGGCTCGGTCGAGTCGCTTGGCCGTGCGTTCGTCACTGCGGTGCCACTGGACCAACAGGGCAACCATCACCACCAGCAGGGGCAGTTCGCCTGCCGCCCAGGTGATCCCACCGCCCAGATGCTGGTCGCCGGCCAGGTCTGTGTGCCAGGGCAGTTTCAGGCCGCCGTAGAACCATTCGCCCAGCACCTTCTGCAGGCCCATCAGCAGCACCCCGAAGAAGCCGTGCATCGGCAGCGAGGCGAACACCACCGCCAATTTGGCCATCGGTGAGATGGGCCGCGGTGTGGGATCCACGCCGATCACCACCCAGTAGAACAGGTAGCCGCTGAGCAGGAAGTGGATGTTCATCGCGACGTGCCCCGCATGGCTGCCGACGATCGAGTCGAAGAGGGTGCTGAAGTACAGGCCGTAGAAGCCGACGACGAAGATCACCGCGGCAACGATCGGGTTGGTCAGGACACGCGAGACCCGACTGTGCAGTGCGGCCAGCAGCCATTCACGCGGCCCGGGCGGGTCGCCCCGGCCGGCGGCCGGCAGGGCCCGCAGCGCCAAGGTGGTCGGTCCGCCCAGCACCAGCAGGATCGGGACCAGCATCGACAACAGCATGTGCACGACCATGTGCATGCTGAACATCGCCGGCATGTAGCGGCCGGTTCCCGACGAGGTGGCGACCAGCAGTATCAGGCAGCCCAGTAACCAGGCCGTCGTGCGGCCCGCCGGCCAGGCGTCGCCGCGGCGGCGCAGTCGCAGCACCCCCGCCAGGTAGACCGTGGCCAGCACCAGGGCAGCGGTGCCGAAGATCACGTCGAAGCGCCAGTCGAACAGGATCCGCGCCAGCGTGGGCGGGCCGGCGAAGTCGTAGCCGATCTTGACCATCGGGATCGACGGGTTCAGCACCGGCGGCGGGGGCGGCGGAGTGCGGCCCAGCCCGACCGCGATGCCGAAGGTGACCGCAAAGATTCCGGCTTCGACCAGCGCCAGCCGAATCAACGCCCGTGATGTCCCGGGTGCGTCCGGCTCCGCCTGCAGCGCCGCGACCCCACGCCGACGCTGGCCCCAGCCGGCGACGCCGAGCAGGCACAACGCGACGAACTTGGCCACCACCAGCAGCCCGTACTGGCTGGTCAGCAGATCCGACGGGGCGATCCGCACCAGCGCGTTGAGCACCCCGGACAGGCCCATCGCCACAAAACACCACAGCGCCACCACGGAGAACCGTCGCGCCGCCAGAGCGGCGTATTCACCGCCGCGCATCGCGTGCACCAGCAATGCGAGCAGGCCGCCGGCCCACAGGCCCGCGGCCACCAGGTGGATCAACAGGCTATTGGTGGCCAGGTCGTGGGACCCACCGGCGGCCGAGTGCCCGGTCAGCCCCAACGGGATGAGGGTCAGCAGCGAACCCGCCAACAGCACCGGTGTCCAGGACCAGCGCAGCACCGACAGGCTGAGCAGGGTCACCGCCGCGGCCAGAAACGCCGTCCACCGCCAGGCGGACGCGGTGTCGATCATGCTCGCCAACGACCAGGTCGTCACCAGGTCCCCGAATTCGGACAGCGGGTGCCCGGAGACGTCCGAGATCGTCAGCGGAACCAGCAGCGCCGCACAGACCGCCCAGACTCCGGAGGCCACCGTGCCCAGCCGCAGCGCACGATAGCCGGCGACGTCGAGCACCCCGCTGTCCTGCGGGGGCACCAGAAAGGCCGCGAGCAGAAACGAACCGACGGCCAGTACCGCAGCGATCTCGCCGGCCGCCCGCACGAACGGCAGCCCCAGGGTCGTCGCCGGGCCGGGATCGGGCAGACCGGTGGCGGTCAGGGCGTCGGCCAACGACAGCGCCCCGATCCCCGCGGCAGTCCCCCCGGCCAGGATCGCCGCCCCGACCAGCACAGGAACGAACGTCGCCGGGCGGCGCGGAATCGCAGTCATGGCTCTCAGCGTATGGCGCGCGCCGGCCGCGCCGTATACCAGGCGGGCGACGTCGCAGCCCGCCCCGCTACCCGCTCAATCCCCGCCAATGCTGTCGCACCTCCATGTCCCGGGCGGCAAACGCCTCCCGGGCGATGCGGGCGATGTGGTCGGAGTCCTGCAGGATTCCTCGCAGTTCAGCCCGGAACGCCTTTCGGCGGTCCGTCAGATCCGGCGCGGCTTCCAGCAGGCCCTGATCGGCGACCACCTGACATGCTGTCGCGAACAGCAGGGTGGACACCGATTCACTGCTGCGAACGCGCCCCTGCGCCACGAATTGGCGGCCGACCCCCAGGGCCAGCTGCGTCAGTTCGTTCTCACCGACGTCAGCCGGTGCGTCGCAGAGCACATCGGCGACGATCGCGTAGGACTCGAAGAACACCCGCAGCATGACATCGGAGGTCACCGGAGTCTTCTCGGACAGAATCCCGTCGATCTCAGCGCCACCGGCACCGACCCGCTCCTGCCAGTCACCGAACCAGGACATCTCCTCGGCGATGTTGTCGCGGAACGACGCGGAGTCGGCGAAGTAGAAGTCGAACTTGAGCAGGTCGCGCAGCCGCGTCGCCTGCATCCAGAACGCGTCCAGTCGGTCGCCTTCGCCGCGGCCGGCGTGCGCCAGGGCCAGTTCGACGATCGAGGTCTCCAGGAAAGCGTGGATCACCGAGTTGCGGTAGAACGACGCGGCGTGCTCGTCTTCGGGGGCGATCCGCCACACCGACTCGCGCCCGCCGTCGACGCGGGTGACCGGATGCCCGTTGGACAACGCATCGACCGCGGCGCGCACCCCGTCGGGGGGGGGGGGGGGGGGGGGGCGGGGGGGGGGGGGGGGGGGGGGGGGGGTGCGGTGTTTGTCTCCCGCCCGCTCGGGCCGGGGCGGGG
>NZ_CP084029.1:1609322-1655864 GCF_020181615.1 [Mycobacterium] crassicus | reverse complement strand
CGCCCCCCCCGCCCCCCCCCCCCCCCCCCCCCCCCCCCCCCCCCCCCCCCCCCCCCCCCCCAACGCACTGGTGGAGATCGGGGTCTGCTTACGTTCCAGGTAATCCAGCCCGGCCTGCAGCGAATGGTGGATCTGTTCCAGCGTCAACGCCAGCCCGTGCGTCGTCAGCAGCAGTGCCGACACCAGGCCGGTCGCACTGATCGGGGTGACGCGCTGGATCCGCCAGGCCACCTCGATGGCCATCTTCTGCATGGCCAGCCGCTTGGCGTCCGGGTCGGTCGCCGTCGAGCCGTCGGGGGCGCCGAGGTACTGGCGCATCGAAACGGCCTCGGGGAAACGCACGTAGATCTTGCCGTAGTTGCGCTCGCCCTGCGCCTTGATGAACCGGTACAGCCATCCGAGTCCCTCCGGGGTCTTCTCCCCACCGCGCGCGTATGCGGCGTACTCCGCCGTCTCATGAAGCTGGTCGAAACTGATCGAGACGCCTTGCAGCAGAACATCTTCGGTTCGATCATCGAGGTAGGCGTCGGCGACGTAGGTCATCAGACCGAGCTTGGGGGGAAGCATCTTGCCGGTGCGCGACCGGGTGCCCTCGATGGACCAGCTCAGATTGAAGCGCTTCTCCATGACGTAGCCGACGTACTCCTTGAGCACGTACTTGTACAACGGATTGTCACCGATGCTGCGCCGGATGAAGATGACCCCGGAGCGACGCAGCAACGGCCCCATCAAGCCGAAAGACAGATTGATCCCGGCGAAGACGTGGACCGGCGGCAGCCGGTTCTCCTGCATGGCCACCGGCATAACGGCGCCGTCGATGTAGGACCGGTGGGAGAACAGCAGCACCGCGGGGTGGTTCTCCAAGGCGGTGCGCAGTGCGGCGACCTGGTATTCGTCGTAGTCGATGTCGGGGTCGAATCCACGGCTGAGCATCCTGGTGAGCACGCTGACCAGGTCTACTGAGACCCGGCTCCAACCGGTGGACAACTCGTCGAGCATCTTGCCGGCCTCTTCGACCGTCGCGCCCGGGATTGCCTCCAATCCCTCCCGAAATCGGTTGGACGCCAGGATCTCCGGCTTGACCAGTCGCGGCGACTTGTACTGCGGGCCGAGAATCCGGTATTCCGCACGCTCCAGCGCCAACGTCGCTCGTCGGGTCACGAAGTGCGCGAAATCCCGCGGGTTCTCGCCGACGGTGTTCTCAGTCCACTGCTGACGCATCTCGGCGACACCGGCCGGCTCGCCGACCACCACCCGGGCCAATGACGACTCGGTGCGCACAATCTGCCGCTGCTGACGCTCGTTGGGCCGGTAGGGATTCCGGCCCGGCAGCAACGCAGCCACCCGGGACAGTGCGGAAGCTCCGGCGCGCGGCATCCAGAACACCCGCACCGGCTGGACCGACCGCTGCTCGTCACGTTCGAGTTGCCCGACCAGCCGCGCCATCACCGCGGGTGGCCGTTCCGCCCGGTCGAGTTGCAGCAGTTCGACGCGGACATCGGGTCGTGCGTCGCGGTACCGAGTCAGCCACTGCTGGACCAGGTCAGCCTCCACCGACGACGACACGAACGCCAGTACCAGCGTGTCGCCGGTCGCGGTGGTCCCAGACGGGTCCGCGGGGTCGGTGGCTGGTGATGTCGTCACTGCCTCCCTTTCGGGTTGGGCTGCGTCGTTTTCGCGGCCGGTGCCTTCTTGGCGGCCGCCTTCTTCACGGCCGCCTTCTTGGCCGGCGCCTTCTTGGCCGGCGCTTTCTTAGCCGGTCCACTCGGCCGGACCGGCAGCTCGTCGACCGGCCAGTCGGCCAGCGTGTCGAGGTAGAGCTGCCGCACCTCCGCGATCCGGTCGGTCAGGTTGTCGACTGTCCAATCCTCGACCGAGATCGCCGGGAACACCGCGACATCCACGGTGCCGGGGTTGGCGCTCATCGAGTCCCGGGCGGCGACCACCTCGGCGTTGCGGATCACTATCGGCACTATCGGGATTCCGGCCGCCATCGCGATCCGGAACGGCCCCTTCTTGAACGGACCCACGCCAGTGGTGTCGACTCTGGTGCCTTCGGGCGCGATCACCACCGAAAGTCCCTTCTTGGCACGCTCTTCCACCTCGTGCAGTGACTCCACCGCGGACGCCGCGTCGTCGCGGTCGATGAACACCATTTCGGTGAGCTTGCCCAGTGGACCGGCGATCGGGTCGCGCTCCAGCTCTCGTTTGCCGACGCTGACCCAGTTGTCGCGCACCAGCGACGCGGTGATGACCGGGTCTACCTGGTTGCGGTGGTTGAAGATGAATACCGCCGGCCGGGTTGCGGTGAGGTTCTCCTTACCGATCACGTTGAGCCGCACGCCGTTAAGGGTCAGCAGCAGGTGCGGGAAGAACGCCGTGAAGAAGTTGACGCCCCGGCGGCGGCTGCCGCTCAACAGACCCAGCCCTATCGCTCCCGCACCGACGGGGACCATCGACCCGAGACCGGCCAGGTTGCGCAGCTGTCCGACGACACCACTGCCCCGGCTGTTGAACTGCAGGATCGGCCAGCCGCGCTTGCGCGCGACCGATGCCATCTTGCCCTCGGGATTGGTCGGCCGCGGGTTGCCGACCAGATGCATCAGCGCGACGTCCTCGTCGCCGTCGGCGTAGAAGTAGCTGTCCTGCAGGTCGATGTCGTGCTCGGCGGCGAATTTCTGCACCGCGGCGGCCTTACCCGGACCCCACAGGATCGGTTCCACCACCTCGCCGGTGAGCGCCCCGTCCTGATCGGTGACGAACACGTTGGTGAGGGTGTTGGTGATGCCCAGGAAGCGGGCCACCGGCTCGACCTGAATGGTCAGCGCCGAGGAACTGAGCACCACGGTGTGCCCGCGCGCCTGGTGCGCCCGCACCACTTCGCGCATCTCCGGGTAGATCCGTTTGGCGATCTTCTGGACGAACAGCCGCTCGCCGATCTCGTCGAGATCACTGATCGAACGTCCACGCAACGCCGCAGACGCCTTGGTTATGAGCTCTTCGAACTCGATCCGGCCGAGCTGGTGGTTCAGCCCGGCCTGGATCATGCCGAACAGCTCCCCCAGCCCCATATCGCGGCTGCGGACTCGCTCCCGGGTGAGGATCACAGCGGTGAAGCCCGCCACCAGGGTGCCGTCGAGGTCGAAGAACGCACCGACCTTGGGACCCGCTGGGCTGGCCGCGATCTCGGCCACCGAGCCGGGCAACCGCATGTCACGCGGCGGCTTCTGGTCGTCGGTCATGACTGCGCACCCGAGTCGAACGATGCGGCCACGCAGTGCGGTGCGGGGTCGCCGGCGAGCGCCAGCACTTCGTCGAATCCCTGGACCAGGCAGCTGGTGAACAGCTTCTCGTCGCGAACAGCGGCCCGGTCGTAGCGGACCGTGATGGTGCACTCACCGCCGCGCGAGATCAGCACCACCATCATCGCCACACCGGGCAGCGGTCCGATTCCGTAGTGCCGCAACACTTTGGCGCCTGCAATGTAGGTGTCGCCGGGATAGAACGCCACATTGCTGGCCTGCACGTCGGCGCCGACCACCGATTCGGTCATCTTCTCCAGGACCGGAGTCGGGAACACGCTCAGCAGCGGTGCGATGGAGCCGATCACGTCCATCGCAGGCTCTTCGCGGCGCTGCGTCATCTGGGAACGGATCCGCTTCATCCGCTCCACCGGATCGGCGACCCCGACCGGAGCAGCCAGGTTCACCCCGGTGAACCTGTTGCCGCCGGCCGGGTCCGCTTCGGCGCGCAGATTCACCGGTATCGCCATCGGCAAGGTGGCTATCGGCACTCCCAACGCCCGGTGGTAGCGCCCGAGCGCACCCGACAGTGCGGCCAGATAGGCGTCGTTGATCGATCCGCCACCGGCTTTGGCAGCGCGGTGCAGATCCGACAGCCGGATGTCGAGCGCCTGAGTGCGACTGGTCAGACTGCGCCGGCGCAACAGCGGCGACGGTTCGGCTGCCTGGCTCATCACCCGCGCCCCCGACCGCGCGTAGCCGATGGCGTCGGCCACCGCCGACAACGGGTCCCGCACGGTGCGGGTCGCCATCGACAGGACCCCGATCAACGCGTCCCGGGTGCCGCCCAGTAACGCGGCCGGAAGGTGATTGATGCCGTCGCGCATCAGGTCGTTGGACGAAAGATCCTGCGGCACCGGTTGCGGAGCCAACGCTCTGGCCGGCGGGTTGCGTTCCAAGTCGTAGATCTGACCGAACATCTCGGCACCGCCGACGCCGTCGGTGACCGCGTGGCTCAGGTGTAGCAGGGTCGCGGCCCGCCCTCCGGCCAGGCCTTCGACCAGCGTGGCAGCCCACAACGGGCGCTGAATGTCCAGTGGGGACTGCAGACTCACCTCGGCCAGATCGAGCACCTCACGCAGTCCCCCGGGCTCGGGCACCCGAACCCGTCGGACGTGGAAGTCCAAGTTGAAGTCAGGGTCGACCACCCAGCGCGGTGCCGCCGTCGGCAGCGTGGGCACCACCACTTTCTGGCGCAGCCGCAGCACGCGGCGCGAGACGTTCTCGAACAGAGTTCGGAAGCGATCCCAGTCCGGGGTGGTGTCGAGCAGTTCCAGGCCCATGATCCCCGAACGGGTGCGCGGGTTGGCCTCGCCGCGGTGCAGCAGATAGTCGACGGCACCGAGTTCGGTGGGCAGACCAGCGGCGTCGACGAGGTCACCCACGTGAGGCTCCCGACTCCGGTTTCGGGCCCGGATTTCCCCGGCGTATCGCCCCTGCCACCGTCACGCGTCCCTCCTGATTCACAATCGTCACGCGCACCATTCAACGCTAGTTGTTTGCCTGCTGCGACGGGTGCCGATTGTCCAGATCAGGCCGGCGGCCGGCAAAACGAAACACTGTGTTGGCCCGCCGAATTGGAATTCGCACCTGGCGGCATTGCTCAGTCGCCTCCGAGACGCCACCACCGGCGGATAAACTGGGAGCGCATTGCCTCCGTAGCTCAGGTGGATAGAGCACATGACTTCTAATCTTGTGGTCGCAGGTTCGAGTCCTGCCGGGGGCGCGATGGCCGGGCGAGTACCCAGGCGTCACATCGCCCGAGGAACGGCGAAGAGCCGGGCAAAGCAGGATAAGCTGGGCCAATGAGCCACGAACGTACGATCATCATGTTCTCCATCGCCATGAGCTTGCTGGTGGTGGTATCGGCCCTGGTTATTGCCTGGGTCGCCTAGACCGGTTCCGGCTGCACCGCCTTCATGACAGATTCGGATCTCGTCTTATACAGCGTTGCTGAGCGGGTGGCGCTGGTAACCGTCAACGATCCCGACCGCCGCAACGCGGTCACCGGCGCGATGTCGGCGCAACTGCGCGCCGCCGTGCAGCGGGCTGAATCCGACCACGGCGTGCACGCCGTGGTGGTCACCGGTGCAGGCCGGGCATTCTGCGCCGGCGCCGACCTCTCTGCGCTGGGTGCCGCCACCGAGGACGGACTGTTAGCGCTCTACGACGGTTTCATGGCGGTCGCGCAGTGTGCGCTGCCCACCATCGCCGCGGTCAACGGCGCTGCCGTGGGTGCCGGGCTGAACCTGGCCCTGGCGGCCGACGTCCGCATCGCCGGCCCGGCAGCCCTGTTCGACCCCCGCTTCCAGAAGCTGGGAATACACCCCGGAGGCGGCGCCACCTGGATGTTGAATCGCACGGTGGGGCCGCAGGTGGCCCGGGCCGCGCTGTTGTTCGGGATGCGCTTCGACGCCGAAGCCGCGGTGCGGCACGGGTTGGCTCTGCAGATCAGCGACGACCCGGTCGCCGCGGCGATGGCGCTGGCCGCCGGCCCCGCCTCGGCACCCCGGAACGTGGTGTTGGCGACCAAGGCGACGATGCGAGCCACCGCGAGCCCAGGCGCGGTCGAAGGCGACCAGCACGAGTTCGCCAAGCGCACCGAACTGGGCCCGCAGGCGGCCAGTGTCGAGTCGCCGGAGTTCATAGCCCGGTTGGCCGCAGCGCAGCGCAGCTAGCACCCGGCCTACAGGTCAAGCAGGGCGGTATCCGGGTTCTCGATCAGATCGCGTAGCGCACAGAGAAATTCGGCAACCTGCGCGCCGTCGGCGATCCGGTGGTCGAAGGCACAGGTCAGCGTCATCTGCGGACGGACCACCACGGTGTCCCCGACGGCTGCCGGCCGCGGTCTCAACGAGCCCATGCCCAGGATCGCCGCCTCCGGGTAGTTGATCACCGGGACCCCGTCATCGATTCCGAGCGCGCCGAAATTCGAGACGGTAAACGTCGAACCCTGCAGCTCAGTGGGCTTGAGAGTGCCCGCCCGAGCGTCGGCGATGAGCCGGGCCACGCAGTCGGCGAGTTCTCGGGTCGTCTTACGGTGCGCATCGAACACCACCGGCACCAGCAGTCCGCGGGGCGCGGCCACGCCGAAACCGAGGTGTACCGCGTGATGGGTGCGGATCCTGGGGCCCTCCGGTGCGTCGACCCAGGTCGCGTTGAGCACCGGGTGACTTCGCAGGGCGACGATCAGCAGGCGCAGAATCAACACGAACGGGGTGATCGCGACCTCGCCCGAATTGGCGGCAAGACGATCACGCAGCTGCAGGAGATTACCGCAGTCCACCACCAGACTGGCGTGGGCGTCGGGAATCCGGCTGCGGGACAGCGTCATCCGTTGCGCCATGGCCGCCTGAACCGGAGTCACCGGGCGTTCGCCATCGGTGGATTCGGCGCCGCCGGCTGCCGCCCGCACACCGTCGGCGGTGATCACACCATTCGGGCCCGGCGGTACGGCTCCCAGATCGACGCCCAATTCGGCGGCGAGCTTGCGGGCGGCCGGTTTGGCCTTCGGCCGCCCGGTGGTGGTGCAGGGGCGACGGCTGGTGTCGAAGGCGTCGTCGGCGCCGTAGCCGACCAGCACTGGTTTGCGCTCGGGCGGGCCGGCTTCAACAGGTTCGCTCGCCGGTCCGGCACCGATTCGCACCAGCGGTGCCCCGACCGCCAGCACATCACCCTCGGCCCCACCGAGTTCGACGACCCGGCCGGCATACGGACTGGGGATCTCCACTTCGGCTTTGGCCGTCTCCACCGAGCACAGCACCTGGTTGAGTTCCACCTGATCGCCGACGGCGACGTTCCAACTGGTCAGCGTCACCTCTTCGAGGCCCTCACCAAGATCGGGGACCGCAAAGGTCTGGACCGTCTCGGCGCTCATGGGCACCACTCTCCCCCGCAAGCGGGAGGTGCCCCCACCTCGTCCCTGCGCTCCGCATCGTCGTGGCGCCGGCTCACGGCAACTCCAGGACCCGCTGGACCTGGTCCAACAGCCGGTCCGGGCCGGGAAGCCAGAGCCGTTCCAGCCGAGCGGGCGGATAGGGGGTGTCGAATCCGCTGGCCCGTAACACCGGTGCCTCCAGTTCGTAGAACAGTTCCTCCTGGATGCGGGCGGCCAGCTCAGCGCCGTAGCCGAGGTTGCGCGGACCCTCGTGCAGCACCACGCAGCGCCCGGTGCGCCGCACCGATGCCGCGACGGTGTCGAAGTCGAGCGGGACCAGCGAGCGCAGGTCGACGACTTCCAGGCTCCACCCGTGCTGTTGCGCAGCGATTTCCGCTGCCGACAATGCGGTCGCGACCCCGCCGCCGTAGGTCAGCACCGTGACGTCCGAGCCGGCTCGGCGCACCGTCGCGCAGCCGATGCCCGGTGCCGGGCGGTCGGTGTCGACCGGCCCTCGTGCCCAGTACCGTCGTTTGGGTTCCAGGAATATCACCGGATCGGGTGTGGCGATGGCGTGCCGCAGCAGCCAGTAGGCATCCGACGGGTCGGCGGGAACGACCACCTTCAGCCCGGCCGTGTGCGCCCAGTAGGTTTCGGTGGACTCCGAATGATGTTCGGCCGCACCGATTCCGCCGAACGATGGGATGCGTACGGTGACCGGCATCGGCACCTCACCGCGGGTCCGAGTCCGGTACTTGGCCAGGTGACTGATCACCTGGTCCAGCGCCGGATAGCTGAACCCGTCGAACTGGATCTCGGGGACCGGGACGAAGCCACGGACCGCCAGGCCGATGGCGATGCCGACCACCGCCGACTCGGCCAGCGGCGTATCGAAACAGCGCTGCTCACCGAAGGTTCCGGCCAGCCCCTCGGTCACCCGGAACACACCCCCCTGCACTCCCACGTCGGTGCCGAACACCAGGACCTTCTGGTCGGCGTCCATCGCGTCGCGCAGTGCCAGATTGAGAGCGGCCACCATGGTCAGCTGCCCGACTATCGCGCCGTTCGGAGCGTTCGAGGACGGCGTTGTCGGGCGGGTCGGCGGCTCGAGGATCTGGGTCATCAGCGCTCCCTGGCCAACTCGGCGTGCAGCGCGCGCCGCTGCTGCTGCAGTTCCGGGGTGATCTCGGCGTACACCGCGGTGAAGACCTCGTCGACGTCGACGTCGTCGGCGCCGACGGTGGCCTCACGCAACTCGGTTCGCAGGCGCTTCGCCCGAGCGACGATCCGGTCCTCGAGGCGCTGTGACCACACCCCGATGTTGCCGAGGTAGGTGCGGTAGCGCGGGATCGGGTCCAGTGCCGACCAATGGTCGACTTCGGCCTCGCTGCGATAGCGCGTCGGATCGTCAGAGGTGGTGTGCGGGCCGAGCCGGTAGGTGACGGCCTCGATCAACGTGGGCCCGCCGCCCTCACGGGCCCGCTCGGCCGCCTCGGTCATCACCGCGAAGCAGGCCAGCGGATCATTGCCGTCCACCCGGATGCCCGGCATGCCGTAGCCGATCGCCTTGTGGGCCAGCGATGGTGCGGCGGTCTGCCGGCGCAGCGGCACCGAGATCGCCCATTGGTTGTTCTGCACGTAGAACACGCACGGGGCGGCGAAGACCGCGGCGAAGTTCAGCGCCTCGTGCACGTCGCCTTCACTGGTGGCGCCGTCGCCGACGAACGCAACGGTGACCGAGTGCTCGTCCAGGCGTTGCGCGGCCATCGCCGCGCCCACCGCGTGCAGTGCCTGGGTACCGATCGGAACCGAGATCGGCGCACAGCATTTGGCGGTGAACTCCAACCCGCCGTTCCACGTTCCACGCCAGGCGGCCGCGACGTGCCACGCCGGAATCCCGCGGGTGAGGAAGACCCCCAGCTCGCGGTACTGCGGGAACAGCCAGTCGGTCTTGTGCAACGGTGCGGCGGCGCCGACCTGCGCCGCCTCCTGGCCACGGCAGGACGCATACAGCGCCAACTCGCCTTGACGCTGCAGGTTTACCAGTTCGATGTCGATCTCGCGGGTGAGCACCATCTGCTCGTAAAGCCAGCTCAGGGTCTCTTCCGGCAGATCCCGGCTGTAGCGCTGCTCGGCGGTCGGGGCTCCGTCCGGCCCGATCAGCTGCACAGGCTCAAGACTGACCTGCGGACCGGTAAAGCCTGGCAGCTGGCCCATGCGAGCCTCCTTGTGACGCTGATCTCATTATGCCAGCGAACACCGACCGCCCCGGTTGATCACGGTCGCCGACGTTCGACGTGTCGGCGCAGTTCTAATGCCCACCGTGAAGGTGGCTTCACGTTCGGTCCTCAAAGTGACGCCACCTTCACGTTCGGCGTGGGGGCGAGATCCGGCCTACCCCGTCACCTCGAAGATGCCGTGCGACCCGTTCTCGGCGTGCCGCATGTCATGATCCATGAACGGGTAGTGGCCCGCTTCGGGGAAGGTCAGCTCGACGAACCCGCCCTGCGCGGGCGCCAGGTCCAGGGCTTGAGATCCGCCCGCCGGGGCCGCTGGATCGCCGGGCCGCAGCAGCCAGGCACCCTCTTTGTAGACGGTGTCGAACTGCCCACCGACCACGTGGAAGGCGATCGAGTCGCCGGGCCCGGCGTTGACCACCCAGACGCGCACCCGTTCACCGGTGCGTGCCGGCAGCGGGGCGTGCATGTACTGAGCCGCGGTGCCGTTGAACATCCAGCCGTCGGGCTGCCCGGCGCGAATCGCGGCGGTCTTGGCATCGGCATCCGGCGCGCCCGCATACAGCTGAGCACCGACCAGGGCGTACTCCCGGTCCGCCGCCGGCAACCCGGGAGGGTCGATGATCACCGCGCCGTACATGCCGTTGGCGATGTGCAGCGTCATCGGCGGCGTACTGCAGTGGTACAGCCAGGCACCGGCCCGTCGTGCGGTGAACCGGTACACCAGGCGCTCGCCCGGATTCAGGGTGCGCATCGGTTGGTCCGGGGCCAGCGCACCGGCGTGAAAGTCGATGCCGTGCCCCATGGTGGATTCGTTGATCAGCGTGATCTCGAAGGTGTCACCGACCCTGCCGTGCAGCGTCGGGGCCGGCTCGACGCCACCGAAGGTCCAGCGGAGCTCACGACGGCCCGGCGCGACCTCCAGTTCCCGGTCGACGGCGCGCAGTTCCACCCGATGCACGCCGGGCGTGGCCGGGGCCAGTACCGCGTCATACGGCGTCCAGCCGGGCGACGGATCGGCGGCCAGGTCCAGGTTCGCCGGCGCGGGCATGGCGCCGCCGTGGCTGCCGCCGGAGTGCTCATGGTGCGGGACGCCGCCGACGGCGCGGATCGTCATCGTCATTCCGGCGGCCCGGTGCCCGGGTACGTCGCACCACACGTCCCGGTCTTGGCTCACCACACCCAGATCCAGCACCGCGGTCTGCCCGCGGCTCAGCCGCGGGGTGTGCTCACCGGTGTCGACCCGCAGGTCATGCGGCAGTCCGTCGATATTGGTGACCCGCAGCACCAGCCGGGTTCCGGCCGGTACATCGATGATGTCCGGCGAGAAACGCATGTTGTTCAACGTGACCTCGACGGTACGGGCCGCGCCGGCGACGTCGTCGGCCCCCGAGGGTGCCGGGGTTCCGATCCCCAGGGTCAGCGCCGATCCCACCGCCACCAGCGACGCGAGTGCCACCGCGGCCGTCACCGCTCGAGAGCGCGGCCCGATCGCGTCGACGTCGATGGGACCGCGCAGCGCGACCGGCAGCGCCAGCCGCAGGGCCATCAGCAGGAAACTGCCGACCGCAACCGCGGCCAGCGCCCAGCCGATCACCGGCAACGAACCGTGCCAGGGCCCGGCCACCAGGGGTACGGCGGCATTGATCGCAGCCACCCGGACCTGCCAGCCCTGGTCCAGGTAGGCAATGACGGCCTTGCGCACCGGCGGGCCGTTGGCCACCAGGATCGGCAGCAGCTGACTCAACGCACCGAGCAGGATCTGGGCGACGAAGCCCACCGCCAGCAGCGGCAGCAGGGTGTGTTCCACGAACGCGGGCAACACATCGACGGTCCGGGCCCCGATCAGGCCCACCGTCTCGACCACGACGGCGACTCCGAGCCAGCACGTCGCACCGACCAGCATCCAGGCCGCGGGCCCGGTGAAGCTGCGGCCCGGCCATAGCCCGGCGATGGCCAGGCCCACACCGAGCGCGTAACCGGCCAGGCCCACCGCTGCCAGCCACCAGCTGCCGGCCAGCAGTCCAACGACGGCCACGACCAAGCCCGCCGAGAGCGTAGGCAGGGCCCGACGTGCCATCGAGAAGCTGCGTGGGGTGATCTTCTCCCGGATTGTGGTGGGCCACAGGGTGAACAGCGTGCCCACAACGGTCAGGCCGATCCATCCGTAGAGCATCACGTGAACGTGGGTGGTCCACAACCGCGCGTACCAACTGGCGATGCCGAAGGCCATTGCAGCGCCGGCCGCCGAACCGATCAGTAGGGCCACCAGGGCGGCCAGGTAAAAGCCGACCAGGTAGTCGAAGCGCGCCGACAGCGCCGACTTCTTCATCGCGATCAACTCGGCACCGTGGACGAGGGCGACAACGGCCACCACAGCGCCGCCGACACCGGTCAGCACCTCGGCGCTGAAGGCGACACCGGTCAGGGCCGCGATCACCCCGGCGTTGAGCACGGCCAGTTTGGCCACCAGATGCCAGTGCGGTGGGTCGGGCACCCGGCATAGCGTGGTGGTGAAGTGACCCGACCAGATGAAGATCGCGTTCGTCGCGGCGCCGAGCAACAGCGCGTGCACCGGCAGCCAGATCGGGTGCGCGATCGCGTTGTGCCCGATCAGCAGCGCCAACGCAACTGCCAGCCACGCCAACACCACGATGTTGGCGCCGAGGAACACCGGCCCGCGCGGCCCACCGCGCCGACGGGGTTTGACGATCGGCGCGGGGGGCGGCGGCGACCCCAACTGAATCATGGTCGCCAGGCTACGGTGGCTACCTTCTCAGGAGAAAGTGGCCTTTGGCATATATTTCGGCCCGCGGATCATCCGTGGTGGCCGGTGCTGACCACCAGGCGGCCGGTGGTCTGCCGGGCAGCCATGCGCTCCAACGCATTCGGCAGGTCAGCCCAGTCGATTTGTTCTCCGACGACGGTGCGGATCCTGCCGGTGCGGATCAGCTCCAGAATCTCCACGTGCGCCCGCTGGCCATCGGAGCGAGCAGGCCAGTTGAATCCGAGGGTGCGGCGGACGCCGACCGGGTCGTTGACATACACCAGGCACACTCCGCACACGTCGAAGTTTCCGTAGGCGATCGGCCGCGGTGACAGGTAGTCACCGTCCTCCAGGGCGATGTCCTCGGCGAATCCGGCCATCAGATGGCGGCCGTTGAATCCCATGCACTTGAAGGTCTGCACGGTCACATTGCCTCCGACGGCGTCGAACGCGACGTCCACCCCGCGGCCGTAGGTCAGCTCCATGACCTGGTTCACCCAGTCGTCGTCGCGGTAGTTGATCACGTGATCGGCGCCGAGCTCCGTGCAGAACGCCAGCTTCTCCTGACTGCCGGCGGTGGCGATCACCCGCGCGCCCAGCGCCTTGCCCAGCACCAGAGCGCCCGAACCGGTTCCACCGGCGGCGGCGTGCACCAGCAGGGTCTCCCCCGGCTTGAGCCGGCCGCGTTCCCGCAGCGCGAACCAGCCCAGGTGGAAGGGGTAGTGCAGGGCCGCACCGTCGACATCGCTGATCCAGTCCGGCAGGTCCAGCGCGGTCGCCGCGTCGACGATCGCGTAGGAGGCGTACCCGCCGAAGGCCATCATCGGGATTCCGACGATGCGGCGGCCGATCAGATGTTCGGAGCCCGGTCCCGCACTCTCGACCACACCGACCGTCTCCATGCCGGGCACGAACGGCGCCGGCAGCGGCATCGTCGTGTAGCGACCCTTGATGACGTCGATGTCGTTGAAGTTCAAGCAGAATGCGCGCACGGCAACCCGGATCTCACCCGGGCCGGGTGGTCGCACCTCGATGTTCTGACGGGCCAGGACCTTGCCCGGGTCGCCGAGTTCGGTGGCGACCCAGGCTTCGGCGGCAATCGGTTGGTTCATGATCTCTCGCTTGGTTCGCAGACGAATCGGTTTCGGTAGTCGCGCAGGCGGGTTGCCACCTCGTCGGCATCCAGACCCAGATCAGCGGGCCGGTAGTCGACGGCGCCGTAGCGCCCGCGGGGGTGGTCGACACGGAACTGCGTCATCGCCTCTCGCGCGCGGGTATCGAGCGGTTGGCCGGCGAGCTCATAGATGGCCGCGACCGTTCCGTCCTCATCGGCCATGAAGTCCTCGAACCGCACGTCGACGGACTGGGCCGCCGGCAGCACCTCGCGGTCACGCAGGCATCCGGTGAGCAGGTCGTCGGCCCGGTCGAGCCAATACTTCGAGATCTTGACCGGGTCGGGACGGTCGCAGGACATCCGCGCCGCGTAGCTGATCATGGTCGCCATCGACCGCGTCACCTCGACCGGATCCCGGTGTGTGACAACGAAGGTGGCGTCGGGGAAGGTGGCATACAGCGCCGGGAACTGTTCCAGATGCTGAGGCGATTTGAGCACCCAGCGGGTCCCGCCGCGCAACCATTGCAGCGCCTGCAGCGTGCGTTTCATGTAGGCGTACGACGCGCTCTGGTCATGCGTCTTGTAATGCTGCGCGAATGCCGGCAGATAGTAGCTGCATTCGAAGAGCATTCCCGAGATGTCGTTGGCCAGCAGCTGGATCTCTTCGTGCGCGTGCTCGACGGTCATGTCGTGCATGCGCTTGAACTCGGGCATCGAGGTGTTGATCATGTCCAGGCCGACGCCGCAGCGATCCTGCCTGGCCTGCGGATCGGATTCGCCCGGAGTGGCAACCGGCTCCATGCTCTCCCAGTACGGCAGGTACCGCAGCCCTGGGTCGGCAGCGATCAGGTTGTGCAGATGGGTGGTCCCGGTGCGCGGCAGACCGCAGATGATGATCGGGCGCTCGATCTCGATACTTTCGATCTCGGGGTTCGCCGCGATCACGTCTTCCAGCCGAAGCCGGTTGACCAGGTGGCCGGTCAGTTGCTCGAACGCCATCGCCCGCCCCACGTCGGACAGATCGGCTTCGGCGACCAGTGACTCGCACAGTACGTCGAGGCGCTCACGAAAACCGTTGTCGCCCCAGTTACTCAGGCCCGTTCTATCGGCTGCGGCCTGCAGCAGCGCGTCCGGCGTCAGCTGCAGGGCGGCGCCGTAGCCGGCCAGCCCGTCGCGCATCGGGCCGGCGGCCTCGGGAAAGACCGGATTCGCGAGGTCCTCGAGGCGGATCGCGCCCGGACGAGCGGCCGGGGCACTCACGAGGCCAGCTCTGCGATGTCGACAACCCGACAGTTCAGCGGGTCAGGGGTGACCTCCGGCAGGAACCAGCGCAACCAGATCAGGCCTTTCGACCGGCCCGCGGTAGACACCCAGTTCGGATGTCCCGGATCGGTTTCGCTGATCACGACCTGCCAGGACCCATCTGCTCGGTAGCTCACCTGCGTGCCGTTGATGGTGACGCGCTCGCGGGTGTAGTCGTAGGTGTGCAGGAACGGGTTCCACAGGCATAGATTCCAGAACACGCACTCGGGTGACGTCCCCTCGATGACCAGTGCCTGGCCGGGCTCGAGTTCGTAGGCGCCCATTGAGTAGGCGGCGTCCCCGGCGGCCCACCCGACGGTGCGACTCGGCACCGGGTAGGGCTCCTGCAGCACGTTGGCCGGTAGCCGGACGGGAGCCATGGCGGCCTGCTCGTGGATCCAGGTACGTGCCGCGCGCATCCGCCTGCTCAGGTCGGCACGGCTGTCGGGGCGCCGCGGCGTGTCGTCGAGCGCCTCGATCTTCCACTGCACCCGTCGTTGCACACCCGGCTCGGTGAGATAGTCGCGCGTCAGGATGAAGACCGCGTCCGGCTCCAGCTTGAGCCGATGTCCGGCGTGTTCATCAGCACTGATGACGAACTCGAAGTTGCCGTCGGCGTCGCAGCCCAGGTCGCGGTCGTTGATCGTGTCGATGATGCGGTCGCTGTACCGGCCGTCGTCGGGGCCGCCGTAGACGGTCATGGACAGAAAGACCGCGTCGCCACGGTTTCCGGTGACCCGGTAGCTGCGGCTCGGGTCGATCGGCGCCAGCTGGTAGAAGGCGTCGGAATTGTCGCCGCCCCATTTGAGGTACGGACCGATCACGTCGACCAGGATCGGCTTGTCCGAATCCCCCCAGACGTAGGCCTCGGACGACACTCGCAGCAGGCTCAGCGCCCACCGGTACCCGTCGAGCAGGTCGGCCTCATCGAGCGGTGGATCTGCACCCAGCAGTCGCTGTTCGACGGCGCGAACTTCGTCGAGCAGGCCGGCAAAGGCCCCGGACAGTTCGTCGGTCATCGGCGTTCTCCCTTCAGTTGGGCTCCCCGCAGCAGCAGCGAGCAGAGTCTGTCGGCGACACCGTCCACGGCGTCGGGCGAAAGAACCTGGGCGATATAGAAACTGGTGCCGACCAGTGCGTCATAGACGATCTCCGCATCGATGCCGTCGTCGAGCACACCTTGGTCGATTCCGGCCCGGACCAGTTCGCCGAAGGCGGTGCGGGTCGTCACGTCCAGCAGCTGTTGGGTGCGGATGAACAGGTCCGGGTCGCGATGGCGATCGGCCAGGATGCCCAGTGCCGCAGCCGCCACTTCTGGGGCGCGCCAGAAATCGAACACCGCGGCTACGAATCGGCGCAGGTCGGCTTCGAAGTCACCCGAACTTGTCAGCACGTCACCGACTTCGGCGGATCCGAACACGGCGTCGAACACCAGATGGGTCTTGGAAGGCCAGCGCCGGTACACGGTGGGGCGGCTTACGTCTGCTTCGCGCGCGATCGCCTCGATGGAAACCTGGTCGTAGCCGTCACGCGCCAGCAGCCGGCGAGTGGCCTCGGTGATGGCCTGCTCGGTGCGCGGATTGCGCGGACGACCGCGCCCGGGCGAGGCGGACTCCGCAGCTTCCGAGGCGGCCATCACCGGCCCAACGCACGTCGTCGACGACTCACGAATCAAATAATTACATTACGTAACGTAAATAGTCAACGGTTTGTCCGCAGCTGCCAACGGCGCAGCTCAGAAGGCGTAGCGGTGGTATTGCGACATGTTCGCCGTGGCCGGCACCAGTGCCATCACCTTGCCCAGCATCCGGTAGGCGCGGGGCAATTTGCCATAGGTGTCCGACTCGAACCAGCGCACCCACTGCAGCAGTCGGGTGCCCGGCACCGCCGTCAGGATGTCGTCGGGCCGGTTGATCCCCCAGTGCAGTTTCGCGCCTGAGCGGCGCACCACCGAGTTGGACCATTGCGTTCTGATCCCCAACGAACTGAAAGCGTCGAACTGCAGTTCCCCACTGGGGCAGTGATCGACCACCCGGCGCAGCAGTCCGACCCCGTCGCGCTCTGTCAGGTACATCGTCAGGCCTTCGCCGATCATCAATGTCGGCCTGTCGGAGGGGATTTCGGCGAACCATGCCGGGTCGGTGACCGACCCGGCCACCACGTGGTTGCGGTCTCGCTCCGGCAGCAGTTGCCGACGCAGGGCCGCTACCTCCGGGTAGTCGATGTCGTACCAGTCGACTCCCGGACCCGGTTCCAGCCGGAAGAACCGGGCGTCCAGCCCGCAACCCAGGTGCAACACCACCGCACTCGGGTGGGCCGCCAGGAATTGGCGGGCCCACTCGTCGAAGTGCGCTGTGCGAGTGGTCACCGACGGTGAGCGGGCCGCGGTGATGGTGGTCTTGGCCCAGTCGTAATCGATGCGGCCGACCACTTCTTTCGCGTAAACATCACCCAGGATCGGCGCGGGAAGATCGGCATCCAGCGCCTTGGCGTACAGCGTCGCGAGCATGGTCTGCGGGGCCCCGCGCAGGTCCACCCGCGCCTTGTCGGAGGTCATGACATTCCACGTTAGCCCCGCCGCGGGCGGGATGTTCACAACTGAACGCCGCCCGGTGTGGTGTTCAGTTCTGCGGTGTCAACCACTGGCGCTCAACGGCTTTGACCAGAGCCGTCAGCGTCGCATTGACCGGAGCCGACTGCCCGATCTGTTCGGCCCGGCGCACCACCGCGCCGTTGATCACATCGATCTCACTGACCCGCCGAGCCTGATGATCCAGCAGCGCAGACGGTTTGGCGTCCGGCATTTGCGCGCCGAAGTCCCGGACGTGGGCGACCGGGTCTGCCACGGCGATGTTGATTCCGGCGGCGCGGGCCACCTCCCAGGCTTCAGTCGCGGCAGCGCGGCTGACCGGCCCCATGACGGTGTCATCGTCCATGACCTGCCCGACCGTCATACCCGTCAACGCACACGGCGCGCTGTAGGCGACGTTGCAGATCAGCTTCTCCCACTGCATCGCCGCGATGTCAGCCACCGCCGCGGCGTCGAAACCGGCGTCCGACCACACCGCCGCGATCTCCTCGACCGACGAAAACGGCAGCGCGGCATACGCACCGAATCGCACCCCCCGCATCGCGTTGTGGTGGACGTGCCCGGGTTCTGGCCGCGATGCTCCGAATCCGCTGGCGATTCCCACCGCCACGCGGGCCTCGCCGACGACTCCGGCGACAGTGTCGGCCGAACCCAGCCCGTTCTGGATGGTCAGCACCGGCGTGTGTTCGCCGAGCAGCGGCAGGACCTGGGCTGCCCCGGCGGCCACGTCGGCCGCTTTGACTGCCAGCACCACCAGGTCCATCGGCTCGGCCGGCGCGGCGGTGGCCGCCCGCATGGTCGCCACCACGTCGGACTGCGGGCCGCTGATCCGCAGGCCGTGCGCCGCGATGGCTTCGACGTGCGCGCGTGACCTGTCGATCGCCAGTACGTCGTTGCCGGCAGCGGCCAATTTGGCGGCGTAGATCGACCCCATCGCTCCGCACCCGACGACGGCAATCCTCATCGGTTCACCTCAGCGATCACAGCGGCGAGGTCGGGCTTTTCCTCAAGGCCGAATCCCGGTGCGTCAGTAGGCGCGATGGTGCCCTCGGACAACACGCACGCCGGCGAGTATCCGCCGAACGGTGCGAACACACCGGGATAGGACTCGCAGCCGCCCAAGCCCAATCCGACCGCGATATGCAGGTTGATCAGGTGGCCACCGTGCGGGAAGGCGAAGCGACGATCGAACCCGTTCTGCTCGAGTACCTCGAGCATGCGGGCGTATTCGGTCAACCCGTAGCTCAATCCGGCGTCCATCTGGAAGATGTCGCGGCTCGGGCGCATACCGCCGTAGCGGACCAGATTGGTCACATCGCGCACTGAGAACAGGTTCTCGCCGGTGGCGACCGCACCGCGGTAGCCGGCGGTGACCCGGGCGTTCAACTCGAAGTCGAGCGGGTCGCCGGGCTCCTCGAACCAGCGCAGGCCGTAGGGGCTCAGCGCCTTTGCCCACTCGCCGGCTGAGGCGGCGTCGAAGCGGCCGTTCGCGTCCACGGCCACCCGAGAGCCGCCGCCGACCACGTCGATCACCGCCTCAACCCGGTCAAGATCGTCACGCATCGCCGCGCCGCCGATCTTCATCTTGACCGCGTCGTATCCCTGGTCGAGGTAGCCCCGCATCTCGGTGCGCAGCCGCTCCAGCCCGTCACCGGGGTAGTAGTAACCGCCGGCGGCGTACACCGGCACCGCCGCGGCCGAGACGTCACGCCCGAACGCGCGCGCGATGGTGCGATAAGCGGGTTCGTCGGCGAGCTTGGCGTTGAGGTCCCAGCACGCCAGCTCCAGCGCGGCCGCCGCACCGGCCCGATCACCGTGACCGCCGGGCTTCTCGTCGGTGAGCGCCCGGGCCAGCACACGCGCGGGGTCGATCCGACCGGCGCCGTCGAGCAGCGACTCCGGAGGTGCGCCGAGTACCCGCGGAATCATCCGGTCGGCCAGGATGCCGCCCTGGGCGAATCGGCCTATCGAGTTGAACGCGACGCCGGTCACCGGTCTGCCGTCGCGGATCTGGTCGCTGACCACCGCGACCAGCGAGACGGTGTGCCGGGAGAAATCAACCAGCGCGTTGGCGATCTCACCGCGCAACGGTACTGAGGTTTCGACGATCTGGGTGATGCGCACGCGCCGTCCGTCCTCCTGGTGTGTCAGTCCGCCCGACGCAGAATAGCCTCGGCGTGCCGCAGCAAGTCCAGCGGAAGACCAACCGACGCGGAACCAGTTCAGCGCTAAGCCCGTCCCATGCCGGACTACCCGGCGGCACCGAAGGAGTCGAACAGGTAGCTCAATCCACCCGACAGCATCTGTGAAATCGACTGATCCAGCGCAGACATCTCACCCGCAGCCAACGTGAAGTCATCCATCGACAAGGGCGTGTGGGACGCGTTCATTATCGAGACCGACAAGTCGTCGCGGGCGTTGAGTATCCCGGCGGCGATACTGGTGGCCGGATCGGTCAACGCCTGATCAAATGCTGCACCCAGATCCTGCATCCCCGTCGTCAACGATCCGAACACCTGCGACAGGTCACCCGACGTGAAGCCGCTCAGCACCGACTGAGTGGTTTGCCCGAGGATCTCCTCCATGCGCAGCACCGCCAACACGGCTGGCAACTCGATGTCTTTCATCACCAACGGCCAATTCTCCACGATCGCCGCCAGGCTCCCGCTGGGATTGGCCATGAAGTCACGGCCCACGGCACCAAAGTCTGGACTCAGCGCCGGGGAGGTCAGCCGGTCCAGCACGGACGGAACATCTTGCTGCCCACCGAAGATCGTGTTGAACTGATCGGCCCCCACCGCCGCCTTGATCTGAGCGTACTCGAGGTTGGCCGTCACCCATCCCTGCGGGTCATGGCTCTGATCCATGGCGTACCCGTATTCCAACAACCGGTCGTGGATGAGCGCGGCATATTCGGCGGCGGAGACCGTGGGAGTGTCGGCCGGCAGGTACTGGCTGACATCCGCGACAGGCACGACTTGGGCCTCCGGCGTAGCCGGAATGCCGCCGTTGAGTCCCTGCAATCGCAGGAGGATTGTTCCATCGGCAAGACCGGAATTGTCCACCCAGTTCACGACCCCCGGGTTTTGACTGCTCACGACGTAGTAGGTGTATCCGTCAGGATCGTGATACGCCTGCGTGTTGTTGAGGCTGCCGGCCACCGTTGCATACGGAGATGTTTGCGTCCACGCGTAGACGATCTGAGCGCCCGTGTAGGTGGCGTCGACAGTCGGCACCTTGACGATCAACGCCTGATCCGGCTGCAGTTGGAAGTGCCCTCCTGAGGTTATCTGTCCCGGCAGGATGGGCCCCCCTCCGACACTGGCGGTACTTGCCCTGAACGGGGCGAAGCCGTTTTCCGGAAACGTGCTGAACACGTACTGCAAGCCGAACAGTGTGAAACTCGCGTTCTCGCCGGGCAGATCTGTGCCGATCTTGGTCAGCATCGAGGAAATGTCAGCGTCCGAGAGCACCGGCAGCACAAAGCTGGATTGATCATCCGACGCGACCGAAACAAGGGCATGCGGCAGGCCCCAGTCCCCGAGTGTGTCGCGAAGCAGCAACGTCTGCGCCCCTGAAGTATCCACCCAGTTTCCCGAGTGTTCGGTGGGGCTCAAGTAGACGGTGTAGCTGCCGTCGGCGTTCGGGGTGAACTGCGACAGGTTGTAGGCCTCAATAGCCTTCCAATCGACTGAGGTTCCGGTCCCCGACATCGGAGTGAAAGTCACTTCCTCCGTCCCGGGTTTGGGATGGATAGTGACAACCTGCACGCCACTGCCCAGCGGAATCAAGGTGTATTGCTCGTCCGGGTTCGGGCTGTTCAAGAAGTTATACGGCTCTGCGCCGTTCGCATTGAACTGATAGGGAATCACACTCGTCGCGCTCAACGAGTATCCGTGGTCCAGGTTCAGCTGAGAGACATCCAGCCAGAGCTGGTTCGACGCCGAACTCTGCACGTATGCCGGCAGGAGAGTCTTGTCGAAATCAGTGATAAACGGGTAGGCGCTGTTTGTGGCCGTAATGGCCTGCTGGGCCTGAACGATCAGATCCAGCCCGGCCTGGAACGGATTGCTCGCCCCGGAGGTCAGCATGACCGCCAACGCCCGAAGATCCGGGGTTGCCGACGAATACGGGGCAACACCGGCAACCGATGTACTCAGCGCCAGCGCGAATGCACCCGCCGCCACCGTTGCCGCCGCTGTGGTCCCACGAACGCGCCGGCGGGACCGGTCACGTCGCTCCCGTCGAGACAATCCGGCAATGCCGGCACCGGGCTTGTGCGCTGAGGAAGATTCCTCTCCGACGCAACGCGTCATCGGCACCGGCATGTATTGGATCGACGGCATAGCGGGTCTCCTAGAAGATGAATGGTTTTCAAGTTGAAGCTGAGAGATCTGGAAGATCACGCTCAAGTGTGTGCGATCGTGCTATCGCCGACAAGGGCTATCATGCACCGAAAATACCCTTCAATTGGTGCATAACACACCGATTCATTAGCTAGGCTGAATTGATGACCGCCGCAGACTGGGAACGTCCCTCCAAGCGCGTACGCGAACTGATTCAGCAGGGCGCAAGGTCGGTGATCGATACCCGCCCCTGGTGGTTTGCCGACGCGCGTCAGGACATGCTGTCGTCGTCGGAGTATCTCGGGGTGATCGCCAACGATCCGGTTGCCGTCGAAGCGGTGGATCGGTCGAACCGGTCGAACCAGATTCATTGGGCGGCTGCCAACATCAGTCATCCCGGCGAGCCGGTACCGCCCAACCTCGGCACGGAAGCACTTGCGATTGCGCGCTACCTGGTCCGCCTCGGCATTGACGAGGCCGCGGTTGTCGACATGTATCGGCTCGCGCAGAACGCGACGGTACGGGCATGGATGCAGATCGTCTTCAGCCTGACATCCGACCCTGACGAAATGCGGGAACTGTTCGATGTTTCCGAGCGCTCGATCACGTCGTTCCTGGGCGCGACGGTCTCCGGGATCCACCGCCAGATGGCAATCGAACGCAATGAACTCATTCGCGGTACGCACGCCGAACGCCGCCAGATCGTGGCGCTGATTCTCGACGCCGCGCCGATTCCGCTGGAACACGCTCAGGACCAGCTGGGCTACCAACTTGAGCAAGAGCACACAGCAGCCGTCATCTGGGGCGACGAATCGGCCACCGACCAGTCCGATCTCGCCCAAGCGGCCGAAATGTTGATACAAGGTCAGCACGGACAGCCGGCGTTATCGGTGCTGGCCAGCGCAGCCACCCGATGGATCTGGTTGTCGGGCCCAACCGGTCCAGAACTCGACGCCAGGTCGCTCCGTCGGATTCCTCCCGGTGTCCGGATCGCCCTGGGACCCACCACTGCGGGGATCGAAGGCTTCCGGACCAGTCATCTCGACGCCATCACCACCCAACGGATGATGGCACGCCTCGGCTCTACTCAGCAGGTCGCCCGGTTCTCCGAAGTCGAACTCGTCTCGTTGATCAACGCGGACCCCGAACAGGCGGACCGATTCATCACACACACACTCGGTGATTTCGAGTTCGCGAGCACCGAGCTCCATCGGACGGTCCTCACTTTTGTCCGTGAGCAATGCAACGCGGCACGGGCGTCCGCAAGCCTTTTCACTCACCGGAACACGTTGCTGCGCCGACTTTCTCGTGCCAACGAACTGCTTCCACAACCGCTCGACGGCACCAGCGTGCACGTGGCTGTTGCATTGGAAGCCCTCGCCTGGCGCGGTGCCGCGGGCAGACGCGCCGTCACTCCCGAAGGTTAGTGGTTATTCCGCCCGCCGCAGAATAGCCTCCGCGTGCCGCAGTACCGGAGAGTCCACCATCTGACCTTCGAACGCGAACACCCCGCGCTCGTTCTGCGCGGCCGCGAGCACCCTTCGCGCCCAATCGATTCGCTCCGGCGCGGGCCGGTAGGCGTCACGGACCACCGCGATCTGAGTCGGGTGGATACACACCGTGGCCGCGAATCCGACCGCCGCGCCGTCCAGCGCTTCGGCCTTGAGACCGTCGAGGTCGCCGATACTGAGGTACACCGCGTCCAGCGCGGCCCGGCCGAACGCGGACGCCGCCAGCAGCACCGTCGAGCGGGCGTGCCGGGCGAAGTCCCGATAGGTGCCGTCCGCATGCCGACTCGAACCACCGCCCATGGCGGCCACCAAATCTTCGGCACCCCACATCATCGCGACGCATCCCTGCGCGGCAGCGATCTCGGTGGACAACACCACACCGCGCGGGGTTTCGATCAGGGCGACCACCTTACGGGGCGCCAGCGCCTCGACCTGGGCGGCCGACTCGGTCTTGGCCAGCATCACCGTGGTGTAGGCGGTGTCGGCCAGCGCCTCCAGGTCTCGAGCCTGGTCCTCGGTGCCGGCCGGGTTGACCCGGACCACGGTGCGCTCCGGGTCGACTGGGGTGTTGCGCAGGGCTTCCCGCGCGGCCGGCCGGTCGGCGGCGGCCACGCCGTCCTCCAGGTCGAGGATCACCACGTCGGCCACCGCAGCGGCCTTGGCGTAGCGCTCCGGGCGGTCCGCCGGGCAGAACAGCCAGGCCGGGCCGACGCTCATCGAGCGTCCTCGGTGGGCTTCTTGCGCACCAAGGTGGTTCGCACCGCACGCGCCACCACGTCACCGTGCTGATTGCGACCGAGGTGTTCCAGCGTCACGATGCCCTCCCCCGGGCGGCTCTTGGATTCGCGTTTGTCGGTGCAGACCGTCTCGGCGTAGAGGGTGTCACCGTGGAACACCGGCTTGGGAAATGACACCTCGGAGAAACCCAGGTTCGCCACGATCGTGCCCAACGTGAGCTGCGCGACTGACAGACCGACCATGGTGGACAGCGTCAGCATCGAGTTCACCAGCCGCTCACCGCGAAACCCGGGCTGCTCGGCGGCCCAGGCCGCATCCAGGTGCAGCGACTGGGTGTTCATCGTCAACGTGGTGAACAGCACGTTGTCGGCTTCGGTGAGCGTGCGCCCGGGCCGGTGCGCGTAGGTCGTCCCGATCTCATATTCCTCGAACCACAACCCGCGTTGCTCCACAGTCTTGCTCATCACAGTCCCAACGATCGTGCGATCAGCATCAGCTGCACCTCGGTGGTGCCCTCACCGATCTCCAGGATTTTGCTGTCCCGGTAGTGCCGGGCCACCGGGTATTCGTTGATGAAGCCGTAGCCGCCGTGAATCTGGGTGGCATCGCGGGCGTTGTCCATCGCCGCCTCCGAAGAGATCATCTTGGCGATCGCCGCCTCCTTCTTGAACGGCTTGCCCGCCAACATCTTCGCCACGGCGTCGTAGTAGGCGGTGCGTGCGACGTGAGCACGGGCCTCCATCCGGGCGATCTTGAAGCTGATCGCCTGATAGGAGCCGATGGTCTGGCCGAACGTCTCGCGCTCTCCGGCATACTTGACGCTTTCGTCGACGCAGCCCTGCGCCACCCCGGTGGCCACCGCGGCAATGGCGATGCGGCCCTCATCGAGGATCGACAGGAAGTTCGCGTAACCGCGGCCTTCCTCACCGAGCAGATTGCCGTCGGGCACACGGGCATCGACAAAGGTGAGCGGGTGGGTGTCGGAGGCGTTCCAGCCCACCTTGTTATAGGCCGGCTCGACGGTGAATCCCGGTGTCCCGGAAGGGACGATGATCGTGGAGATCTCTTTCTTGCCGTCGGGCCGGGTACCGGTGACGGCGGTGACGGTCACCAGCGAGGTGATGTCGGTGCCGGAGTTGGTGATGAACTGCTTGGTGCCGTTGATGACCCATTCACCGTTGTCCCGCCGGGCAGTGGTTCGGGTGCCGCCGGCATCAGATCCCGCACCCGGTTCGGTCAAACCGAAACCGGCCAGCGCGCGACCTGTGACCAGATCCGGCAGCCACCGCTGCTTCTGCTCTTCGGTGCCGAACCGGTAGATCGGCATGGCCCCCAGGCCCACCCCGGCCTCCAGCGTCATCGCCACCGATTGGTCAACCTTGCCGAGTTCCTCCAACGCGAGCGTCAGCGCGAAGAAGTCGCCACCCATTCCGCCGTATTCCTCCGGGAACGGCAGCCCGAACAGACCCATCTCCCCCATCTTGGCGACGACCTCGTAGGGAAAGCTGTGTTCCTCATCGTGTTTGGCCGCCACCGGAGCCACCACGGTGCGGGCGAAATCGGCGACCGTGTCGCGGAGTTCCTGGTATTCCTTGGGCAGGATCCCTGCCGTAATCGTCGTCATTGCTGCTTGTCCTCACTCAACTCGGGAATCAGCCGGGCCAGTACCTGGTCCACCGTCACCTGATCGCCCACTGCCACCAACAGTTCCACCTGACCGCTGATCGGCGCAGTCAAGGTGTGCTCCATCTTCATCGCTTCGACCACCACCACCGGATCACCCTCCGCGACAGGAGATCCCGATTCGACGTGCACCGCGATCACGCTGCCTGGCATCGGGCTGACGATCTCGGCGCTGCGCGGACCGCCGCCGCGGTGAACCCGCACCACTTCGGCTTCCCGCAGCTGCCAGGTGCCGCGCTCGTCGGAGACCCAGAGCTGGTCGCCGGCCTCGGCAAACACGAATGTGCGCTGCCGCCCGGCGACCGTGACGATCAGCTGGTCACCGTCGACTTCGACGCTGGCACTTCTGATCTCGCCGTCACCGACCTGAACCCGCGCGGCCTGCGGTAGTCCCCACACCGCGACCGTTTCCGATCGCAACGGGGTGCGCACGTCGGTGCGGACCGGGGCCGCAGCCCCGATCCGCCATCCACTCGGCGCCGCCCACAGATCACTGCGACCGCGCCGGGCGAGCGCCCACTGGCGATAGAGGCCGCCCGCGGCCAGCACGTCATCGGGTGCGGGCAGTGGCGCGAAGTCCGCAGAGCGGACGTCGAGCAACTCGGTATCGAGGTCGCCGGCGATGACCCGCGCGTCGGCCAGCAGGAACCGCAGGAATTCGATGTTGGTCTGCACCCCGAACACCGCGGTGCGTGCCAGCGCTGCATCGAGTCGCGCCAGTGCCTGCGCCCGGTCGGCGCCGTGGGCGATCACCTTCGACAGCATCGGGTCGTAGTCGCTGCCGACCACCGTGCCGCCCTGCAGCGACGAGTCCACCCGCAGGCCCGGCCCGGCAGGCTCATGCACCGCCAACACCCGCCCGCCGGTGGGCAGGAAGCCGCGTGCCGGGTCTTCGGCATACACCCGGGCCTCCACGGCGTGCCCGGTGAGGGTGATGTCGTCCTGGGTGAAGGACAGTTTCTCCCCGCCGGCCACCCGCACCTGCCACTCGACCAGGTCCAGGCCGGTGATCGCCTCGGTCACCGGGTGTTCCACCTGTAGCCGGGTGTTCATCTCCATGAAGAAGAACTCGTCCGGGCGATCCGCGGAGACGATGAATTCCACGGTGCCGGCACCGACGTAGTCCACGCTGCGGGCGGTGTTGCAGGCCGCCGTGCCGATGCGGTCGCGGGTGGCGGCGTCCAGCAGCGGCGACGGTGCCTCTTCGATCACCTTCTGGTGGCGTCGCTGCAGGCTGCATTCGCGTTCGCCGAGGTGCACCACATTGCCCTGGGTGTCGGCGAGCACCTGCACCTCGATGTGGCGCGGCCGCAGCACGAATCGCTCCAAGAACAAGGTGTCGTCACCGAATGCCGAGGCTGCCTCGCGCCGTGCGGTGGCAAGTGCCGCGCGCAGCTGGGCAGGCTCTTCCACCAGGTGCATGCCCTTGCCACCACCGCCGGCCGAGGGCTTGATCAGCACCGGATAGCCGATGTCGCCGGCCGCGACCACCAGGTCATCGTCGGACAGACCGGGTTTGGCGATGCCCGGAACCACCGGCACCTCAAAGGCGGTGACGGTGTTCTTGGCGGAGATCTTGTCGCCCATCACCTCGATGGCCCGGGCCGGCGGCCCGATGAAGACGACTCCGGCCCGCTCGCAAGCGGCTGCGAATCCGGCGTTCTCGGAGAGGAATCCGTACCCCGGATGAATGGCCTGGGCGCCGGTGGCCGCGGCCGCTTCGAGCACCTTGGGAATCGACAGGTAGCTGTCGAGCACGGCGGCGGGTCCGATTCGCACCGCGGTGTCGGCTTCACGCACATGCAACGCCCCGGCATCGGCGTCGCTGTAAACGGCCACCGACCGAATACCCATGCGCCGCAGGGTGCGGATCACCCGCACCGCGATCTCGCCGCGGTTGGCCACCAAGACTGTATTGAACATGGCTGAATTCATTGGGCTCACATCCGGAATACGCCGTAGGAGACCGGGTCCAGCGGCGCGTTCGCACACACCGAAAGCGCGAGCCCCAGCACTGTTCTGGTGTCGGCCGGGTCGATGATCCCGTCGTCCCACAGCCGCGCGGTCGAGTAGTACGGGTTGCCCTGCGCCTCATACTGCTCGCGGATCGGCGCCTTGAACGCCTCCTCGTCGTCCGCTGACCACGGCTTGCCGGCCGCGTCGAGTTGCTCACCGCGCACGGTGGCCAGCACCGACGCGGCCTGCTCGCCGCCCATCACCGAGATCCGGGCATTGGGCCACATCCACAGGAAGCGCGGCGAATACGCCCTGCCGCACATGGAGTAGTTGCCCGCCCCGTAGGAACCGCCGATCACCACTGTCAGCTTGGGCACCCGCGCGCAGGCCACGGCGGTGACCATCTTGGCGCCGTGCTTGGCGATACCGCCGGCCTCATAGTCGCGGCCGACCATGAAGCCGGCGATGTTCTGTAGGAACACCAGTGGGATCGAGCGCTTGTCGCACAGTTCGATGAAGTGCGCCCCTTTGACGGCGGATTCGCCGAACAGCACCCCGTTGTTGGCGATGATCCCGACCGGGTGCCCATGGATGCGCGCGAACGCGGTCACCAGCGTTTTGCCGTATTCGGCCTTGAACTCGCTGAACTCGCTGCCGTCGACCAACCGGACGATCACCTGGCGCACGTCGTAGGGCACCCGCGGGTCGGGTGGGACGACGTCGTAGAGTTCGGCTGGTTCATGCTTGGGTTCGACGGAGCGCTTTATCTCCCAGGGGCTTTCGGGCTTCGCTCCGAAGGTCGCGGCGATCTGCCGCACGATGCGCAGCGCATGTTCGTCGTCGTCGGCAAGGTAGTCGGTGACCCCGGAAACCCGGGAATGCAGGTCACCACCACCGAGTTCCTCGGCGGTCACCACTTCTCCGGTAGCGGCCTTCACCAGCGGCGGGCCGCCCAGGAAGATGGTGCCCTGCTCGCGGACGATCACGGCTTCGTCGCTCATCGCCGGAACGTAGGCGCCGCCCGCCGTGCACGAGCCCAGCACCGCCGCGATCTGCGGGATCCCGCGGGCGCTCATGGTGGCCTGGTTGTAGAAGATGCGGCCGAAGTGCTCGCGGTCGGGGAACACCTCGTCCTGGCGGGGCAGGAACGCGCCCCCGGAGTCCACCAGGTACAGGCACGGCAACCGGTTGCCCAGCGCCACCTCCTGGGCACGCAAGTGCTTTTTGACCGTCACCGGGTAGTAGGTGCCGCCCTTGACGGTGGCGTCGTTGGCCACGATCACGCATTCCCGCCCGGACACCCGCCCGATGCCGGTGATGATCCCCGCCCCGGGGCACTCGTCGTCGTACATCCCGTCCGCGGCCAGCGGCGCCAATTCCAGGAACGGGCTGCCCGGATCCAGCAGTCGCTCCACTCGGTCGCGAGGCAGAAGTTTGCCGCGGGCGACGTGGCGCTCCCGGGAGCGTTCGCTGCCGCCCAACGCAGCACTCGCCAGTTTGGTGTTGAGTTCGGCGACCAGACGGCGGTGCTCGTCGGCGAATGTCGGCGCGGTCATGACACCTTCGAAAGATTCAGCTGCGCCTCGGTTTTCGCGACGACCTCGTCGACGGTCACCCCGGGCGCGGTCTCGATCAACTCCAGGCCCGCCTCGGTGACGTCGATGACGGCCATATCGGTGATGATCCGGTTGACACAACGGGCGCCGGTGAGCGGCAGCGTGCAGTGCTCGACGATCTTGGCGCTGCCGTCTTTGGCGGCGTGCTCCATCATCACGATCACCCGGCGCGCCCCGTGCACCAGGTCCATCGCTCCGCCCATGCCTTTGATCATCTTGCCGGGGATCATCCAGTTGGCCAGGTCGCCGGCCGCTGAAACCTGCATGGCGCCAAGGACCGCCACGTCTAGGTGGCCCCCGCGGATGACCCCGAACGAGGCGGACGACGCGAAGAACGACGCCCCGGGCAGGACCGTCACTGTTTCTTTGCCGGCATTGATCAGATCGGCGTCGAGGTCGTCGCGCAGCGGGTAGGGCCCGACCCCGAGGATTCCGTTCTCCGAATGCAGCACCACGCTGACGCCGTCGGGAATGTGGTTGGGAATCAAGGTGGGCAGTCCGATGCCGAGGTTGACGTACTGCCCGTCGCGCAGTTCGGCGGCCACCCGGGCAGCCAGCTCATCTCTGGTGAGGGTCATGATTCGCGCACCGTCTCCCGCTCGATTCGCTTGATCGGATTGGGCACATGCACCACCCGGTGCACGAAGACCCCTTGGGTGTGCACCTCGGCAGGGCAGATCTCACCGGGCTCGACCAGGTGCTCGACCTGCGCGATCGTGATCCGACCCGCCGCAGCGCAGTCCGGGTTGAAGTTGGCGGCGGCCTCGCGGTAGACGAGGTTGCCGTGCCGGTCGCCCTTCCAGGCATGCACCAATGCGAAATCGGTGCGGATCGCCCGCTCCAGCACGTAGGTGCGTCCGTCGAAGTCCCGGGTCTCCTTCGCCGGTGAGGCCACCGCCACCCCGCCGGCCCCGTCGTAACGCCACGGCAGGCCGCCGTCGGCGACCTGGGTGCCCACCCCGGTCGGCGTGTAGAACGCCGGAATCCCGGCACCGCCCGCGCGCAGCCGCTCGGCCAGGGTGCCCTGCGGGGTCAGCTCCACCTCGAGCTCACCGGACAGGAACTGCCGGGCGAACTCCTTGTTCTCGCCCACGTAGGAACTGATGGTGCGGCGGATCCGGTTGCGTTCCAACAGCACCCCCAGCCCAATGCCGTCGACGCCGCAGTTGTTGGAGACCGTCTCCAGATCGGTGACCCCCAGCTGCAATATGGCGTCGATCAATGCCTCGGGAATGCCGCAGAGCCCGAATCCGCCGACCGCCAGTGACGCACCGTCGGTCACGTCGGCCACGGCCTCTGCCGCCGTCGCCACGACCTTGTCCATCGCCACTCGCGCCTCCTCATTTCAGTTAATGTTCATTAACTGATGCCAGAGAATACCATTCTCAAGCAGCCCTGTCAGCCGTCATCCAAATGCTCGATTGCCTGCTGGCGCATCTCGTCCTTGCGGACCTTGCCGGTGACCGTCATCGGAAACTCCGTCACGACCCGCACGTACCGCGGCACCTTGAAGTGCGCGAGCCGGCCGGTGCAGAACTCCCGCAGCCGCTCGACGGTCAGGGGCGGCGCTCCCTCGCGCATCATCACCACCGCCATCAGCTCCTCGCCGTAGGTTTCGTCGGGCACACCGATGACCTGGGCGTCGCGGATGTCGGGATGGGTGTAGAGGAATTCCTCGATCTCGCGCGGGTAGATATTCTCCCCGCCACGGATCACCAAGTCCTTGATCCGCCCGGTGATCCGCACATAGCCGTCGCCGTCCATCACGGCCAGATCTCCGGTGTGCATCCAGCCGCCGGCATCGATGGCCGCCGCGGTCTTGTCCGGGTCGTTCCAGTAACCGGTCATCACCGAATAACCGCGGGTGCACAGCTCGCCGACCTGTCCGCGCGGCACCGTCGCACCGGTTCCCGGGTCGGTCAGCTTGATCTCCAGGTGCGGGCCGACCTGCCCGACGGTCTCGACTCGCTGCGCCAGCGAGTCCGCACCGCGGGTCTGGGTCGACACCGGGGAGGTCTCGGTCATGCCGTAGCAGATCGCGACCCCGGCCATGTGCATGTCGTCGATGACCCGTCGCATCACCTCAGCCGGGCAGGGCGATCCCGCCATGATCCCGGTGCGCAGGCTGCCCAGGTCGTACTCGCCGAAGTCAGGCAGACCGAGCTCGGCGATGAACATGGTGGGCACCCCGTAGAGGCTGGTGCAGGCTTCGTCCTGCACGGCCCGCAGCGTGGCCGCTGGATCGAAGCCGGGACCCGGCAGGACGATGGCCGCGCCATGACTGGTCGCCGCCAGGCTCCCCATCACCAGACCGAAGCAGTGGTAGAGCGGCACGGGAAGGCAGATCCGATCCGCTTCGGTGTAGCCGAGCAGCTCGCCGACCAGGTAGCCGTTGTTGAGGATGTTGCGATGACTCAGCGTCGCACCTTTGGGGTAACCCGTTGTGCCCGAGGTGTATTGGATATTGATCGGATCCTGATCATGCAGTGTCGCGGCCACCTGCGCCAGTGCTCTCGCATCGATCGGCGTGCCGGCCAGCTCCTGCCACCGGGAACTGCCGATGAACACCACCTCGCGCAGATCCGGGCATTCGGGAGCCACCTCCCCCAGCATTCCGGCGTAGTCGGAGGTCTTGAAACGCGCTGCCGAGATGACCATCGCCACACCGGACTGCTTGAGCGCGTATGTCAATTCGTGGGACCGATAGGCGGGGTTGATATTGACCAGCACCGCACCGATCTCGGCGGTGGCGTACTGCGTCAGCACCCATTCGGCACAGTTGGGCGCCCAGATGCCCACCCGATCCCCCGTGGCGATGCCCGCCTGCAGCAGCCCCGTCGCCAGTCGGCGAACGTCACGCAGCAGCTCGGCGTAGCTCCAGCGCCGTCGCGTCGGAAGATCAACCAGCGCATCGCGATCCGGATGGGCGGTAGCGGTGGTGGCGAGGTTGGCGCCGATCGTCACAGTCAACAGGGCGGGCTGCGTTTCCCCGCGGGCGTACGACAGCGCATCGCCTGTCGTGGTTTCTGCGGTTGCCATCAGGCCTCCACCAATACGCCCGAGGCCGGCTCGGATTCGATCGATGGGTGCTACGTTAGTGACCGTTAACTCAGCTGTCCATGATGAGCGGAGGCGCGATGGCAGCGTCCGTTCCGGCCGATGACGACGAACCGGCCAACCGGCGCAGCCGTCTGAAATCCGACCGACGTACCCAGCTGCTCGCGGCGGCCGAGCGACTGTTCGCGCAGCGCGGCTTTCTGGCGGTGCGGTTGGAGGACATCGGGGCGGCGGCTGGGGTCAGCGGCCCCGCCATCTATCGGCACTTCCCCAATAAAGAGGCACTGTTGGTCGAGTTGCTGGTCGGTATCAGCACCCGCCTGCTCGCGGGAGCGCGCGCGGTCGAATCGAGCGGGCAGGGCCCGGACCGGGTGCTTGACGGCCTGGTCGACTTTCATCTCGATTTCGCGCTCGGCGAACCGGACCTGATCCGTATCCAGGACCGTGACCTGGCGCATCTGCCGGCCGGGGCGCAGCGCCAGGTACGCAGTGCTCAGCGCCAGTATGTCGAGGTCTGGGTGGGCGTTCTGCGTACATTGCACGCCGGCCTGGACGAGGCCGATGCCCGGATGATGGCGCATGCGGCCTTCGGCCTGTTGAATTCGACGCCGCACAGCATGAAGGCTGCCGGCACCCGGTCGGCCGCCCCGGATCGCTCACGAGCGGTGTTGCGGGCGATGACGATCAGCGCGCTGGACGCCGCCGACGTTTGAAATCGACTGAGTGGCGTCACCTCCGCGAACGGTCGACGCAGGTACCCTGCAATCCATGAGGTGGGCATGACGGATCCGTATCGACCAGAGGGTTCCGATCGGCCCTGGCAGGGCTATCGGACGCCCGAGGGCCCGTATGAGCCGCCGACCACCGGTATTCCGCCACAAGTCGATCCGGCCTACGCCGGCCAGGTGCCGATGTACCCGGCCGGCTATCCGCCCCAGGTCCCGCACCCGACGGCCGAACTGCCGCGGCAATATTGGGATTCAGCCCAGCCCCCGGCCGGTGGGCCGCCGACCGGTGGGCCGGTGGGTGGCGGCGAAGGCGGTCCACCGCAGCCGCCGCGGTTCCCCAACTGGCTGTGGCTGGTGGCCGGCGCCGCAGTGCTGCTGGTGGTCGGCATGGTGATCGCCCTGGTGATCGCCAACGGCTCACATCAGAATTCGGCTACTGTCACGCCGGTTTCGCCCCTGCCGACGGCCCCGAGCGTTCCGATTCCCACCCGCACGCCGACCACCACACCGTCGCCGCGGTCACCGGCCCCCAGCACCACCCCGACCACGCCGCCGCCGACGACGTCGACCACCACCGGCGTTCCCGAGACCATCGTCTACCAGGTCACCGGGACGGGCCGGGTGCTCAGCATCGCCTACATCGACACCGGCGGCATATTGAAGACCGAGTTCAACGTGAACCTGCCGTGGAGCAAACAGGTCACCCTGACGCCGCCGGCATCGACCGCGGCGGCGGTCACCGTGGTGAACTTCGGCGAACAGATCACCTGTTCGGTGTCGGTGGACGGCACCCAGGTCCGCGAGCGCACCGGCAGCATCCTGACGGTCTGCGCCGCGGCCGGTTAGGCCAAACGGCGCGGTACGCGCACCGCCAGCATCGCCAGCAAACCGATCACCAGCACCGTGCACAACCCGCCCATGCCGGCCCGGTCGGTGTGAAAGACGTCGACGAAGACCGAGAACAGCCACGGCGCCAGGAATGACACGGCGCGACCGGTCATCGTGTACAGACCGAACGCGACTCCCTCGAACCCATCTCGGCCTTCTTGGGCCAACCGCAGCAACAGGGTGCGCGCCGAGGACTGGGCCGGCCCGATGAACAGACACAGCAGCAGACCGCAGGCCCAGAACGCGCTCGGTCCGGACAACGCCATCAGCGTGATACCGGCGGCGATCATCGCCATCAGCGACCCGAGGATCACCGTCTTGGATCCGATCCGATCGTCGAGCAGGCCACCGGCGACGGCCCCGACGGCGGCCACCACACTGGCGACCACCCCGAAGATCAGCACATCACCCGACGAGATGCCGTAGACGCTGACGCCCAGCACCGCGCCGAAGGCGAACACCCCGGCCAGCCCGTCCCGGAAGATCGCACTGGCCACCAGATAGAAGACCAGGTTGCGGTCGCGGTGCCATTCGCCGGTGATGTCGCGCCACAGTTGGCGGTAGGCACCGAACAGGCCCAACCGCGGTGACGGCGCCTCCTCGACACCGGCCCACCGGTGTGCACTGAACAGCAAAGGCAGCGCGAACACCGCCAGCCACGCCGCGGCCAGCAACATCGCCACCCGGACGTTCTGACCGTCCTCGGCGGGCAATCTCAGCAGGCCGCGTTCCGGGCCGCTGCCGGCGATGAAACCGACATAGACCAGCAGCAGCAGCACCACGCTGCCGGCATAGCCTGCCGCCCAACCGAACCCGGAGATCCGCCCGGCGTTCTGGGGCGTCGACACCTGCTGGAGCATGGCGTTGTACGGAACGCTGGCCAACTCACCGCAGGCGGCGGTCAGCGCGAGCAGCACCAACCCCGGCGCCAGGTAGGCGGGCGCCTCGCGGATCAGGCTCATCGACGCGATCAGCACCGCCGCGGCACCGGTCAGCACCGCCAGCGTCACCCGACGGCGGTGCGGGGCCGCCACCCAAACCCCGATCAGCGGCGCCACCACGGCCACGGTCAACCCGGAGATCGCCAGCGTGCGGCCCAGCCAACTGGCCGGCGATGTCGCGCCGGGCAGATCCTGACCGACGCTGCTGGTCAGATAGACCGAGAACACGAATGTCACCACGATCGCACCCACGGCCGCCGAGCCCGTGTCCCACAGCGCCCACGCCACGATCCGCGACCGCCCGGACTTGACCACCCCCGGGGCACCCATGCCTGGCACTCTACGATTGCCCCATGCCAGTGCCTGCTCCCAGCCCTGATGCCCGTGCCGTAGTCACCGGAGCATCCCAGGGAATCGGCGAGGCGTTGGCCACCGAGTTGGCCGCCCGTGGCCACGGGCTGATCATCACCGCCCGCCGCGAAGACGTACTCAACGATGTGGCCGCACGGCTGCGCGACAAGTACCGGGTGGCCGTGGAGGTGCGGGCGGTCGACCTGGCCGATCCGCCGGCTCGCGACGAGTTCTGCGCCGAATTGGCCGGCCGGGAGATCTCGGTGCTGTGCGCCAACGCCGGCACCGCGACGTTCGGGCCGATCGCCGGGCTGGACCCGGTCGCCGAGAAAGCCCAGGTGCAGCTGAACGCGGTCGCAGTGCATGACCTCGTGCTGGCGGTGCTGCCGGGCATGCTGGAGCGCCGCTCGGGTGGAATCCTGATCTCCGGTTCGGCGGCCGGTAATTCACCGATCCCCAACAACGCCACCTACGCCGCGACGAAGGCGTTCGCCAACACCTTCAGTGAGTCGCTGCGCGGCGAGCTGCTGAAATCCGGTGTGCACGTGACGCTGCTGGCACCGGGCCCGGTGCGCGCCGAGATGCCCGATAACGCCGAAGCCTCGCTGATCGACAAGCTGATCCCGGACTTTCTGTGGATCTCCACTCAGCACACCGCCAAACTGTCGCTGGATGCATTGGCGCGCAACAAGATGCGCGTTGTCCCCGGGATCACCTCGAAGGCCATGTCGATGGCCAGCGGGTACGCCCCGCGGGGGATCGTCACGCCGATCGTTGGGGCTGTCTACAAGAAGCTCGGCGGGGGTTAACGCCTGCGCCGGCCGGTGCCCATCATGCCCCGGGTGATTTCACGACCCATCGCCGTGCCCGCCGAGCGCGCGAAGCTCTTAGCCGCCGGGCTGGCGAATAGACCCTTGATCCAGCGTCCCAGTCGCGTCCACCAGTGCAGCTTGGGCGCCGGAGGCACCTCGTCATACCCCTGGGCGTCGGACGGCGGCGCACTGCCCTCCCCGGATGCGAGCTTGCCGGACAAGATCTCATAGGCCGATTCGCGGTCTACGGTCTCGCTGTAGGCCGCGTGCAGGGAGCTTGCCGTGGCCGCCGCGGTGATCGCCTGGTCGCCGATGGACGCCATCAGCGATCGCGGTGCCCGCAGGCGCGTCCAGGCCACCGGGGTCGGGGCGCCCTTCTCCGACAGGACGGTGACGATCGCCTCGCCGATGCCCAGCGATGTCAGGGCCGACTCCAGGTCGTAGACATCGGTTTTCGGGTAGGTGCGCACCGTCTTGCTCAGCGCCTTCTGGTCGTCGGGAGTGAAGGCGCGCAGCGCGTGCTGGACGCGTGCACCCAGTTGGGAAAGAACCGTATTGGGCACATCGGTGGGCAACTGGGTGCAGAAGAACACCCCGACCCCCTTGGAGCGGATCAGTTTGACGGTCTGCTCGACCTGCTGCAGGAATGCCTTCGAGGCGTCGGCGAACAGCAGGTGCGCCTCGTCGAAGAAGAACACCAGCTTGGGCTTGTCTACGTCGCCGACCTCGGGAAGCAGTGTGAACAGGTCGGCGAGCACCCACATCAGGAAGGTGGAGAACAACACCGGGCGGGCCGCTTGATCACCCAGTTCCAGCAGCGTGATGATGCCGCGGCCCTGGCTGTCGGTGCGCAGCAGATCCTCCGGCTTGAGTTCGGGCTCACCGAAGAAGGTGTCACCGCCTTCGGCCTCCAGGTTGACCAGGGCACGCAGGATCACCCCCGCCGTCTGAGCCGACACCCCGCCGAGGTTCTTCAGTTGAGGCTTGCCGGCATCGCTGGTCAAAAACGTGATGACCGAACGCAGATCCTTCAGGTCCAGCAGCAGGTAACCGTTCTGGTCCGCCCAGTGGAAGATCAGGCCCAGGGTCGACTCCTGGGTGGCGTTGAGCCCCAACACTTTCGACAGAAGAATCGGGCCGAAGCTGGAAATGGTCGCGCGCACCGGGACGCCGAGACCCCCGGTGCCCAGCGACAGGAACTCCACTGGGAACGCCGTCGGCACCCAGTCATCGCCGGTGTCTGCGGCTCGCTGAGCAGTCTTGTCGCCGGCCTCCCCCGCGCGAGACAGCCCAGACAGGTCGCCCTTCACGTCGGCCATCAGCACCGGGACCCCGGCCGCCGACAGTTGCTCGGCGATCACCTGCAAGGTCTTGGTCTTGCCGGTGCCCGTGGCGCCGGCCACCAGGCCGTGCCGATTGATGGTGGCCAGTGGGATGCGGACCTGCGCCGACGAGTCGGCGGCGCCGTCGATGACCACTGTGCCCAGTTCGAGGGCCTGACCGTCCGCGATGTAGCCGGCCGCGATCTGCTGTGCGGCGTTCGCCGCCGAATCGGGACTCACAGGGCCCGACATTACTTGGCCGGTCCGCACCACCATGCGGCTATGGCGGCGGCGAGCGGCTAACGTGGGCTTCTTGTGAGCCCTGCACGAGACGAACTGGTCTGGATCGACTGCGAGATGACGGGCCTCGATCTGGGCTCGGACAAGCTGATCGAGATCGCCGCCTTGGTCACCGACGGTGAGCTGAACATCCTCGGCGACGGCATCGACGTGGTGATCCACGCCGACGACGCCGCACTGGACGCGATGAGCCCCGTGGTGACCGACATGCACACCCGCTCCGGACTGATCGAGGAGGTCCGGGCATCGACCATCGACCTCGCCACCGCCGAGAAGATGGTGCTCGACTACATCCGCGCGCACGTCAAGCAGGCACGGACCGCGCCGCTGGCTGGCAACTCAATCGGCACCGACAGGGGCTTCCTGGCCCGCGACATGACCACGCTCAACGACTATCTGCACTACCGGATGATCGATGTGAGCTCGATCAAGGAACTGTGCCGGCGCTGGTACCCGCGGATCTATTTCGGCCAGCCGGAAAAGGGGCTGGCACATCGCGCCCTGGCAGACATCCATGAGTCCATCCGGGAGCTCAAGTACTACCGCCGTACCGCGTTCGTCGCCCCTCCCGGGCCTCCTACCAGTGATATCGCCGCCGTTGCCGGGGAGCTGGGACCGCCTTCGGACGCGCCCGGGGAAACCGATTCGGCTGCTGACCGTCCGAGCGGCTAGTATCGACGACGCTGCTTGCTTGGCTTGCAGCAATGGTGGCTGTAGTTCAGTTGGTAGAGCACCAGGTTGTGATCCTGGGTGTCGCGGGTTCGAGTCCCGTCAGCCACCCCCGCAGGTGGGAGGGTATTTTTACCCTCCCACCTTTTGCATTCCGGCAATGGCCGTGCCCCCCGCGTGCCCCTAGCTGGCGAACGCGTCACATGCGCACGTAGCGCCTCTCCGTTCAACTTCGGCGGTGACGTCTACTAACCGCGCTATCCCGCGATACCAGCGTCGGACAGTTCTTTGACCTGCGCTTACGCGGGCCGACCTGCGCCTATGCGCGAGACACATTTGATAGCACGCCCGAGATACATCGCACGCGTTCGCACACTGGACCACATGAACGATCACCACACAGCAAAGTTGCCGGCACGGCCGAGCATTGCCGAAGCGGCGGAGCACTTCGGGGTCAGCGGCATGACGGTTCGCAGGTGGATTGCGGCCGGACGGTTGAGCGCCCACCGGGTCGGACCCCGGCTGATCCGGTTAGACCGCGACGAGCTGCTGAGCTTCGGGCGGCGCATCGGTGGGAGCGTGTGATGGATCAGCGGACCCTCACGGCGCACCACGAAGCCGGTCACGCCGTTGCCGCCGTGATGCGCGGCGGCACACAGTTGCATTACGTCAACGTCATCCAGGACGGCGACACCCTAGGCTTCACGCACTACTCCGGTCGACGGTGCGATGAGGCATTCATCGCCTATGCGGGACCGTGGGCGGAGGCGCGGGCGCAGTGGCCGATAAGCGACCTCAACGACGAGGACGACGACGGCTGCACCTTCCCGGACTACGTCACTGGCGCATTCCTGACGAACATCGACGGCGACGCCGAGGCGTACCAGTCGGCCCTGAAAGCAGAGCTGCTCGGACCCCCAGACCCGGAACTGCTGACCGCCCGAGAGGGGATATGGGGGCGCGAACTCCAACGCGCATGGCCCGTCGTCCAGCAGGTCGCGCAACTACTGGCCGCGGACGGTGCCGACATGTACCACAGCGCGGACCACAGGGCGTGGCACGACGTGATACGCGAACTGCTGGACCGGCGACAGTGAACATTTCCCGGTCTTTGACCTGCGAATATGCAGATATGGGGTTTGAAAATTATAGTTATAACTAGAGGGTCGACTGCACCCACAAGTGGAATATCCAGAACGCAACATGCTTCGGCGTGATATCACGGGCGCACCGCCTGGATGGCAGATCAGTGGCACGGGTGTTGTCTACAAGAATCAGCGGCGAGAAAAAACAGATAGATCTCTTGCGGGCCTCCCTACTGTCATCATTCCCGACTACTGCGGTCCGGTTAGGCCGGCGGGCCGGTGCTGGTATGACGACAGCGATACTTTGGCAGACGTAAAAGCAAAGGACATCATCAACTCGATGCGCCTTGTCGACGAGCTGGTCTGTTTTGAGTTTCACGGCGCGCCCGATCCTAATGCCAGGTTGCCTCGAAAACGACACAGACCGATTCCGCCTGGTGGCTGGTGGCCGGCTGTCCATGTTGCCCACAAGGACGGCGACGCCGAGAATTGCGCGCGCGATAATGTGGAGTGGTCGCTAGATGAGGACTACCTGGCCGAGGCGGAAAACCGGAGAATCCGCAACTTGTTGCGCCCCGACAACTTGCCACCGCGCGTCAAGATAGCGCCACCAATGAAGACGATCACGCCGTTAGCGTTCGTCAGCTCAAACAGTCTTGCCGGATGGCGACCAATCCCGGCGAGTAATCCCCACGAGGAGAGTGCAGCACGTGCAACCGCATGACTTGATTGTTGACGCCGCCGATGTCATCCCCGGCCTACTGCCGGACGGTACCCCGATGGGTCGGTTCTGCATTGAGACCGCGAATCTCGGCGAGCTTCATTGGATGCTGTCACCCCGGCAAGCACTGTTGGTGGCCGCGCGGCTGGAAGCGTTCGGCGTCAACTACAGCGGCATGGTGGAGTCGTTTTGAGTGAGTCGGCAACCGTAACCGGCTCCGATGGCGTCGGCAGATACGACTCCGTGAGCGCGTCCCGTTTTGATGTGGTGATTGACCCCGATTCGCCACGCATCGGGATTCGGGTCCAGCCACATGAGGGGTTGCCGTACGTACTTCCTGTCGAACACCAGCACGCTAAATGGCTTGCGGAAGACATCATCACCACCGTTTATGCGCGCGCTCCGGAGCTGTTCGACAACGGCGTGGTGACCGCACTGTGAGTGAACATTTACACCTATCCGACGACGCCGGCAGGCTGATTACCGCGCAATGTCGTGACGGTGGTGGCGTGCAAATCCACATCAATGATGATGTTGTGCTCTCACTCAACAGATACGAGTCAACACACCTAGCTAGGTTTATTTTGGAAGTCGCATCAATCCAACGGTCTGGTGTAACCACCCCAGCGAAAGCAAGGTTTGAGTGCGCGTGATTTGTAGACCGTTGCGAGTAGAGATATCCTCCGACAAGCCCGAGCCGTCGCGCCTTATACACCTGGAAAACGAACGGGACGACGGCGAGCCGACACTTTCGCGCCCGCGACCGAACAGGCCAATTCCAGCCCGCCAGACGCCACGCTGAGACACCTTCTCCCATTGCGGAGTGTCATCCATCCGACCCGGTGAAAACGCACGGCGCAGACCGGATAAAACGGCTGGCGTGTGGTGGAGTGCCGCCCGGCGTCTCGTCGCCAGTTGCTCGACACCACGGATATTCGCTTGACGCGCGTGTGTGCCGGGCCGAACGTTGAGTCCGCAGACGGGCGTATCGCTGGCGTGTGCCGGCTCGGCGTCCGACGCAGACCTCGAAACCGACGTGACCAGCACAACATGGTGCGAAGCCGACATCAGTAGCTAGCCACCCTAGTTAGCTATACACCCTGCGGCGGCGTCTGTTCTCAGACTCGGCGTTCAAATTAGCTGGCATCATCTTAACAAAGTTCCGACCTGCATTAATAGTGGCAGGGGTGGGATAAAATCATTAGCCGGCCCGCGTAAATACCCCTGGCGGGGGAAGCTCATGCGAGTCATCGACATTCGTTTCAATTCTCGTCATAGCCGCTGACCTGCGGAAACGCCGAAACGCGCTGGTCGGAGCTACTAGTGCCAAATACGTCTTTCGTTAAACCTGTGTTTGCTGCCGAAACAGGAGCGCCGTTGCCCGACTTTAAACCGCCAGTACCACTGTCGCTTCCTGCGCGTCGAACGTGGGAGCGCCACGCCGAGCGAATCCACGCCGATGGACGCTGGCAACACGTTGACCGGGACATGCTCGCGCTCTATTGCGAAACATTCGAGCTGTACCAGCGCGCGAAACAGGAAGTGGACGACCACGGCGTTCTCGTGCGTGGGCGCACCGCGAAAGAGCGCGTGCGCAATCCGGCGCTGACTCCGATGAATCAGTTCCGGCAAGACTTGATCCGCTTGGCGAAAGCCATCCCCCTGGTCAACCCGAAGCCCGATCAGGCCTGCATCGAGATTGATTCGTTCCTCGAAACAATCGACTGCAAGTGAGTGAGTCACTGCGCAACCGCAGCGCCGCTATCCGCCAGTACCTCGCCAACGTCACGCCGGCCATTAATCCTGTCGTCGCCCACCGCTACAGCCTTGTTGCCGCCCGCTGGGAAGCCCTGCGCCTGCTGATCGACTCCGGCAACGGCACCGCACGCGATGACCAGCGTTTCAGCGATTTAGGCGGCATTCTCCGAGCCTTAACCAAGCAGCTTGGAGTACCTACCTGCACAGACGAGAACAGGGGCGCGGACGGGATACCGGGCCTTACGTGGCCGAACGGTTTCCTGCCGGGAGACCCGGAGCGCATCCTTGCCGCCGATTGGCGTGAGGCCGCCCGCGACTGGTGAACAACTGACCAGAGACATTCCATGCCAAACCTAGGCAGCATTTTCAATTTCGCCATGAAACTCGATGAGCGAGCCATGAAACAAGAGATCGAGAAAAAGGTTCTCAAGTCGATTGAAACCAAGGCGGCGGTGATCGAGACCGCCAAGAGCGTTCAGCAGCACTGGCGAGACCTGATCCCCAGCTCCGACGCCCCAGCTCACGCGCTCCGCAAGGGAAGCGACCACGTTTACGAGCCGGGGGACGCCAAAAAGTCAATCCGAGTCGCCTACCGCGACAAGGACGGCGAATTTTCGGCGAGAGTTGAATCGAAAAACCCTGTCGTGCGGTGGCTTGAGTACGGCACTTCCAAGATCGCCGAGCGCGGATACGCCGCGCGAACCGTCGAGGAGTTCGGCGGCAAGGTTAACGAAGAAGAAGGTAGTTGGCACGTGGGGACGATTGGCGAATGAGCAAGCCGGTGGGTGAACGTTTCGTACAGCTCGTCTGGGAGACGTTGCGTAACCCGGAGTGCGCTGACCACCGTTCGGAGCTCCTGGCGGTCGCTAGCCAGTTCCTAGACGCCATTGAGCCGGACGCCTCCGACTTTGCGGACGAATTTCGCAAGGTGGCGTGTCTTGCGCTAGATCACGCCATGTTTGGCGGCGACGCCACAGAGCTGAAATACGCCACGCTGGTACTTGCCATGCAGGCCAAACTGTCGGATTTCGATAAGCGAATATCCGAATTAGAACAATAAAGACTTACGGGCATTGTCCCGTTAAGAACCCGACAACGAACGCAATCGCCGCTTCCCGGCCACTGCACCCCGTGCCGCTCCATTGTGGACCCGCACCGCTGCATTTATGGGAACCCGCTAACGCGAACAGTTGGGTAAATAATAAAACCACGCTCGCCTGATGGCCGCTCCAGTCGGACCCGCCAGACGCCCAGTGGGGTTAGTCACCGTCGCATTACGCGACAACATCTAACCGAAAGAAACACAATTGAATATTAGAGATATTGAGGCACGTCAGCGTTCACTCGATACCCGCAAAAAGACGCTTGAGGCCGACATGGTGCGCGGCGGGGGTTCGAGCGCATCCGCCGTCACGCTCAAGGGATGGCGTAGTCGATTCGGTGCAATTCAAGCCGAACAGGCGGAATTGGACGATCAGCGGGAAGCGTGCCAGAAAGCAATGAAGTTGTCCGGCATGGGCGACGCTAAAGGCTTCGACATGGCCGAAATCGGCAACGATAAGAAGCCGGCATCACTGCATATCAGCGAAGCTGATTACCGCGGAATGTTCGATGCAGTCCAGAAACGGATGCCTAGTTATCGCATTGAGGCCAAGAGTTTTGACGCGACCACCAAAGCACCGTTCGGTACTGGTGATTTCACCTCGGGCGGCCTGCCGTCGGTTCTTATGCCGCAGCTCACCACCGAGCTTCCATTATCGACGGCTCAGGCAACGCTGTTGCGATTCAATCGGCGGGACTTGCGCCCGCCGTGTCGCTGTCCGGTGTATCAGCGGTCGCTGCCGGTACTGCCTTGGACGGCCTCACCGTCCGCACAAGCGCCGTTCTGTCCGTGACCGCCAGCACCGGCACTACGGCTGGCGCGGTGCAGCTTCAGGGCAGCCTGGATGGCGTCGGATGGTTCAATCTCGGTGCGCCGGTATCCACCACCGCAGCGGGAACGACTCAGTTGGTAGTCGCATCCGCCTATGCCCGATATTTCTGCGCCGCAATCACCACCGCCATCGTTGGCGGCAAGGTGAGTGCCAGCGTGGGTGTATCGGGCTAGATAAAGCCGCTCCCCGTCCTTTGCCAATTCGATGGGGAGCGCCGGCAGCGATTTGGCATAGTCGCGTGGCCGGTACGCCATCCCTGCGGTATTCCTTCCCGCACAAGGGGATTGCACCCGGTAGCCGGGAGCGTGACCACTACGCGGCGGAACGCTCCCGGCTCCCCCAAAACTTGCCGCTGCGCCCGGTCCACACTCCCCGACGACGCGCGGCATCGACACGGCTCCCCTCATCTCCTAGCCGTGTCATCGGGGCGGACGGTCGCCGATGCTCCTGTCGGTCGTCCGCACTCCTTTAACGTCCCGTCTCGATGGCGGAACGGCGCGCAATAGCGCGTGTGCGAAAGACACATTCGTGCGGTCCGGCTGTACTAGTCCAGTCGGTCCGCACGGGTGTCTACGCCGCCGCCGCGATGGCGTCGACAAACACGCTGACCCGCGTTGGTTGCCCCGCCTCTGCGGCTTTGTCGCGGAGCACAATCGGATCCGCCCCCTGGAATCGGATTTCCACCTTGCGCTGCCAGTAAAAATGTTTGTAATCGAAGCCGACGCGTTGGCCACCAAATGTGTAGGACGTGGTGAGACCGATCAGCATTGACAACGGAAACGCGCACTCCTCGGCGGACGCGTCCTGGTCTTCTCCGCGATAAGCAACACTGCGCAATAGTCCGCCCTCCAGCCAGTAGGCGCAGAACATTGCGTCGTCTGAGGCGTCGACAAACTCCGTCCAGTCTGCCGCTCCTCGAATCTTGAGTAGCTCTAGATAGGTCCGTGGTACGTCACGCCCCGTGCCGTCGAACAGTTTGTTCTTGATGTCGCGCAGGGCTTCCATGTGGGCGTCCATCCTCTATTTGCCCTTCTTCTTGGCCTGGGATAGGTCGCTGGCGGCAACACTTTTCACGTTCTTCGGCGTCTTCGGGTTGCTAAGCAGCTTGCTCGCCTTGCTCGCATCCCTCTTGCTTGTGGTCATTCGTTTCTCCCAACCTGCTGGGTGTACCGGATTACCGGCAGCGCCCCGAATTGGGACACTTATCGGACGGTACCCACGGGCACCGACATCTCCCGCGCAGACAGGCACCGACGCACGAAAACGGCCCCGAGAATCGCTCTCAGGGCCGTCTACGCCTGTCTGTCAGTTCGGTGGAACATCTTCGCCAGCAATGAACCAGTCCCGCGTCTCCAATGCGTCGCGCACTCGCCCCTTCTCCTCGGTGGCCGCCCGCAGCTCTTCCTCCGCCGCTGCCAGTTCTTCGTCGGCAATCCGCAGTCGCTCAACCGCCGCGTCAGCCTCGGCGCGAGCCCGAAGCGCCCCCTGTCGCAGTTGTTCCAGCTTCGCCTCGTCGTACTTCAGTTTCACGATGAGTGCTGCCGTAACAAGCACGGGCAGAAGGACAATCCCCCACGGACCCCAGAGACAGAATCCGATGAACGCCACAACCATGTAGCAAAAGGCGCCCCACAGCAAACGCAACTCGTCCATTTGGCGACTCCCTCTCCCGTCCGCATCCATATCGCGCCGGCGCTATCGGACCAGTATCTCCCCGCTGTCCGACAACTTGTCCAGCTCGTCAGCCGCACGCGTGAGCACTGCGGCAAGCTCTCGAGCCTCAGACGGCACCATCGGGCGATCCGGACTCGACTCCGCTTCCACATACGTGAACGCGATTGCGCCGCTGGCACATTGATACGCCCACGCAATCACGCTGACGCTTCCCGCTTGCGGATTCTCGGCGTATCCGCCCAACGGCACCGTCCAGTCGCCTACCGATAGCCACCGTCCAAGCTCCGGCATGGTGCGCCGCTCCCATGCGCCCACGTATGTCAGACCGGGCGGTACGGGCACGGCGGCAAGTTGTTCTGCGGTGTAGTCATTTACGGTCATGGTGGCCGCTCCTCTCGCTAGGTGCTACCGGCTTACACCCGCAACGGGCGTACCAGTCAAGAGACACTTGCCAGTTCTGAGAGCTTGTCGGCAATCGCGGCGTCCCGCGCCGCGCTGCTGTGCTGGTACCGCATAGCCATCGCCGGCGTCGTGTGCCCGATCCGCAGCATTAAATCCTTGATCGTTGCGCCCGCTTGCGCCGCCAACGTCGCACCCGTATGCCGCAAGTCATGGACGCGCATCCCTGGCTTGCCGACGCCGGCATACCCAACCTTGAGAGTCTTAGTAAATGCCGTCTTGGACAGCCGTTGTCCCCGCGTAGTGGTGAACAGGAACGACTCCGGCCCCGACTTGGTGTAACGCTTCATATGCGCCCGCAGGGCGTCGGCAACGTGGGGCGGCACCGTCACGTCACGGATGCCGGCGTCAGTCTTGGGCGCGCCAACCACAATCTTGTTGCCCACGGTCGTTGCCGCCCGACGTATCTTAAGCACGGTATGTCCGCCGTATGTATGAACATCCTTGCGGCGCAGCTCAATTAGCTCGCCGAACCGCAGTCCGCACCATGCCGTCAGCGGGACAGCTGCGCGATATGCCTCTGGCACGGATTCCGCCACCTTGACCAGCTCCGCAGGTGTCAACGCTTGAACCTCGCGCGGTTTGGGCGACCTGCCGGCTGTCGCTATCTGGCACGGGTTCTCAGTCACCAGACCGTCCCCGCGCGCCGTGTTGAACACAGCCTTGGGTCTGCTGCACGGATAGGTGACATCTGAGTTGGCTTGCCCTGTGGGGTGGGCTGGAAGGATGTCCTTGTGCCCAGGCCTTATCCGAAAGAGTTCCGTGATAACGTTGTGCGGGTGGCGCGCAACCGGGGTCCAGGGG
>NZ_CP084029.1:1511205-1609222 GCF_020181615.1 [Mycobacterium] crassicus | reverse complement strand
ACACCAACCCCACCGACCCAACCACCGCAATCACCCAAGCACTCGCCTCCACCGCCTCCTCCGCCGCCGCCGCACCGACCGCCGACCCCGCGGAACTGTCACTGACATCGCTGACTTCCATCGTCACGAACCCGTCACTGCTGATGCAGTTCGGCATGGGCCCGGCCGCATGGCTGGCGAGAACGTTTCTGGGCTTCGCCTTCGCCGCGCCCGGGGGCGGTGGCGCGGCCGCCGGTGCTGCGGCAGCGGCCGGTTCGGCACTGGACGGCGGGTTGTCGTCCGGGGTTGCGGCGCTGGCCGGCGCACCGGTGTCCGCCGGCATCGGCCAGGCGGACCTGCTGCGGGCACTGTCGGTGCCACCGTCCTGGGCTGCAGCCACCCCGACAGGCGAACTGCCCACCGTGGTGCTGCCTGTCGCCAGCGCCGCACTGCCCGACGCCATGCGCTACACGGGCATCGGCGCCGCCGGCCTGACCGGACTCGCCGCCGCCGCCAGCGCACGCCTGGTCCGCCGCGGATCCAGCGATGCGGCCACCGCCCAAATCGCCATGGTGTCCAGCACGATCGCTGCCCCGTCGACCGGTGAAACCGCCACCAAGTTACGCAGATTCGCCGAGATCATCGAATCCGGGATTCTGACCGACGACATGCTCAACGAGCTGCTCGACAGCACGACACTTCCCGACGAACTGCTCGTCGAATAACTCGATCCCCACCACCTGTGCCGCTCACCGACCAACCACCGACCCGAAAGCAACGTCCATGTCATCCTCAACTACCAAGCCCAAGCCGCTCGGCGAAGCCGATTGATCGAACGGCAATGCTGTCGCCGCGCAACTGAGGTCAGTACGCGCGACCGGCAGGCGCCCGCCCGGGGATTCTGATGGGTATGCGAGGAGTCGAGCACCCGCTCCCCGGCCACCGGGAGTGAAACCGTGGACTTCAATTTCCTACCACCGGAGGTGAACTCCGGACGCATGTACGCCGGCCCGGGGTCGACACCCCTGCGGTTGGCCGCCGGGGCCTGGAATGCGCTTGCCGCCGAACTGGAGTCGGCTGCCATGAATTTCTCGTCAGTGGTATCCGGGCTGATCGGCCCGGTGTGGTCGGGGCCGTCGTCGGCAGCGATGCAGGCCGCCTCGGCTTCGTATGTGGGGTGGCTGCACGGCGCCGCCGCACTGTGTGAACAGACGGCGGCGCAAGCCAATTCGTCGGCAGCCGCCTTCGAGCAGGCATTCGCGATGACAGTTCCGCCAGCGGTTGTCGCGGCTAACCGTGCACTGTTGACGGCACTGGTCGCGACCAACTTCCTCGGTCAGAACAGCGCCGCGATCGCCGCATGCGAGGCTCAGTACGCGGAGATGTGGTGTCAGGACGCCGCCGCCATGAACGTCTATGCCTGCAGCGCAGCAACCACGTCGACACTGACCCCGTTCCGCGAACCTCCATCGGTCGCCGATCCGGCGGGGCTGAGCGCCCAGTGCGGTGCGGTGGCGCAGGCCAACGCCGGGGCGTCCGGCGTTCATCTGCTGGCCCAGGCTGCGGCGGCCGCACCGCTGGGCGAGGCGACGCCGTCGGAGTCGATTCCGCTGTTCGGTTCGACGCCGTTGTTCAGTTTCAGTCCCCTCGTCAGCACATCAGGCCTTCTCCCCAGCGTCCTGGGGAGCAATATTCTGAACTATCCGATGCAAGCGATCAGCTACGGCATGATCCTGCCAAGTTCTCAGGTCGCCTTCGGCACCAAGGTCGCCGGTGTCGGCGCAGACGCCGCCCGGCAAGCCGGTGAGCAGGCCCGACTGGCCCAGCAACAGGCCGTCGGAGCCGACGCTCGGCCTCCGGTATCGGCACGATTGGGCCGAGCCGGGACGGTCGGGCCTCTGTCGGTGCCGGTGACCTGGGCCAGTGACGCGGTGGTCACCACCTCGGCCGTGTCGAACCTGCCGATCACCGCCGTTGCCGGGGCGCCGGCGACGGTAACGCCGAACAGCATGTTCGGCCAGTCCCTGATGAGCACACTCTTACCGGTCCGCGGCGACTCCGCCCGCCCTCGGTCCAAACCCGTGATCGTGCGCAACCCTGCCTCCGAGCACACCGGCACTGCAGACGCCCGAAGCTGACGCGAAGAAAAGGAAGAACCGACATGGATTTCGCGGCATTACCCCCGGAAATCAACTCCGCCCGAATGTATTCGGGTCCCGGCCCGACGTCTCTGCTGGCCGCCGCGACGGCCTGGGACAGGCTTGCCGGCGAGCTGACCTTCTCGGCGAGTTCCTGCACCTCGGTGGTGGCCAACCTGACCGGCTCGGTCTGGCAAGGCGCGGCGTCGACACGAATGGCCGACGCGGTCCTGCCCTATGTCGCATGGCTGCACGCAACCGCCCAGCAGGCGACCCAGGTCGGCGCCCAGGCCAAGGCAGCGGTGGCAGCCTACGAGGTCGCGTTCGCAGGGACCGTGCCGCCTCCGCTGATCGAGGCGAACCGAGCCCGGCTGATGTCCCTGATTGCCACGAACTTCTTCGGCCAGAACAGTCCGGCCATCGCCGCGACCGAAGCCGAGTACGAAGCAATGTGGGCGCAAGACGCCGCGACGATGTACCGCTACGCAGCGTCGGCGGCTTCGGTGACCCAGAATGCGCCGTTTGACGCCCCACCACAGACCACCAACCCCGTGGGGGACACGACCGGCGCCGCTGCCGCAGCCCAGGCAGTCGCGACGAGCGTGAACAACGCCCAGAGTGGGACCGCCTCAACCCTGCTCGGCCTCGCGCAGCCCGCGGCCGGCCCGCCATCGTCGGGCATGATCCCGGTGATCGCTGGGGAATCGATTACCAGCTACCTGTTCCAGGCCGGCAGCTATGGGCGGTTCGGCTTCTCGATCAATAACCAGATCTGGCGGATGATCAGCCTGGGGGCCCGACTGGCCGGCTGGCAGAGCAGCGCCGTGCGGGACTTCGCCAACGGAGTCGGCCCGTACGCCCCGCTTTATGGGATTCCGCTGGCCGCAACCGGATCGGCGGAGTCGGCGACGGCGCCGGCGGCCGCGGCGGTGGTTGGGCAGGCGAGCCAGGTGAACTCCCTGTCGGTACCGCCGAATTGGGCTGCGACAACCACTGCGGCCGGGCTAACCTCGCCGCCATCACTGCCTGCGACTGCCGTCGCTCCAGCCGCCGTGATCACCGGCCAAGCCGGAAGCGCCGTGTTCGGCGACGCCCTATTGGGCACGCTGGCCGGTCGCGCGATCAGTGCCCTCGCTTCCCGGCAGCGCGGCCACCAGGCCCGGCCCGCCAACACGGTGATTCCGAAGTGTCCAGCCGGCGGATGACCTCGGGCCCGAGTCTGGTGGACGTGTCCCGAAATGACAGATTCGTGTCCCGTGAAGATACGTACGGTCCGGCCACGACGTTTACTGTTGCCTACATCACGCGGTCATCGGTTTTCGGGCCCGATCACAACGGCACACCCACCGGCACCCGCCAGACGACGACACACGTACACCACTATCGGGGAGAGCACATGACACCCGCCGCCACCGAGCAGACGGACTGACCCGCATGTCCGCCTTCGCCGCCCTGCCCCCCGAAATCAACTCCGGCAGAATGTATTCCGGCCCCGGAGCCGGCCCACTGCTGGCCGCCGCAGCCGCCTGGGAAGGACTGTCCACCGAACTGCGCAGCGCAGGCACCGCCGTTCAAACACTGCTCACCGAACTCACCACCACCACCTGGACCGGCCCCTCGGCAACAGCCATGGCCACCGCCATCACCCCCCACATCAGCTGGCTCGACACCACCGCCACCTACGCCGAACACACCGCCAACCAAGCCCGAGCCACCGCCGGCGCCTACGAAACCGCCTTCGCCCTCACCGTCCCCCCCGAAATCGTCACCGCCAACCGCACCCTGCTCACCACACTGGTCGCCGGCAACATCCTCGGCCAGAACACCCCCGCCATCCTGGCCACCGAAGCCCACTACGCCGAAATGTGGGCCCAAGACGCCAGCGCCATGCACGGCTACGCCACCACCGCAACCACCACCGCCACCCTCACCCCCTTCACCCAACCCACCACCCACACCAACCCCACCGACCCAACCACCGCAATCACCCAAGCACTCGCCTCCACCGCCTCCTCCGCCGCCGCCGCACCGACCGCCGCAGCATTACCAGACCTGACATCGGTCGTAAGCGTGCCGACGATGGTGGATCAAGTGTGGGTCATCAACGCTTTCCTGCTTCGGACACTGGTGGGGCCCGCCATCAGCTCCGCCGGCGGCGGAGGCCCGGCGGCCGGTGCCGCTGCCGCAGCCGGAGAGCTGCTGTCCGAAGGTGTGGCGTCCGGCGCAGGGACCGCGGTGCTGGCCGACGCACCGGTGTCCGCCGGCATCGGCCAAGCAGACCTGATCCGCGCGCTATCGGTGCCACCGTCCTGGGCCGCAGCCGTGCCGCCGACCGACCTTGCGAGCGCGGCACTGCCGACCGCCAGCGCCGCACTTCCCAGCACCATGCGCTACACCGGCATCGCCGCCGCCGGCCTGACCGGACTCGCCGCCGCCGCCAGCGCACGCCTGGTCCGCCGTGGAAACAGCGATGCGACCATCGTCCAGCCCGAAATCCGGCCGGCCGCCGGAACCGCCGACGAACTCCGGGAATTGGCCGAGATCATCGAGTCCGGGATTCTGACCGACGACATGCTCAATGCCCTAATCGACAGCACCCCGCTCTCCGACGAGCTGCTCATCGAATAGCCCTATCCCCCAACCCCCTGTCCCGTTCACCCACCAACCACCGACCCGAAAGCAGGAGCCATGTCATTCGTAAACACCCACCCCGAATTACTCAGCGCAGCCGCCGCCGACCTGCAGGTCATCGGCTCAGCACTGGGCACCGGCAACGTCGCCGCAGCCGCACCCACCACCGGAGTGCTGCCCCCGGCCGCCGACGAAATCTCCGCGCTGATCGCGGCCCAGTTCGCCACCCAAGCCCAGATGTATCAGCAGATCGCCGCCCAGGCCACTGCGATCCACCAGCAGCTCGTCGACACCCTCGCCGCCAACGCCGAGGGCTACGCAACCACCGAAGCTCTCAACGCCGCCGCCGCCGGCTGATCACACCCAGTCAGCTGTCCTCGGGGTGCTGCATACGGTCTTGCCATGCGCGCGGACTGAGGCCGAACTGGGTACGAAACCACCGGGAGAAGTTGCTCGGCGCGGAGAAGGACAGCAGTTCTGCTACCTCGACCATGGAGTAGCGCGAGCTGCCGACCATGCGCTGGGCCAGGTCGACCCGCGCAGCATTCAGGATCGATGAGTAGGTCTCGCCGACCTCGGCAAGATGACGATGAACTGTCCTGCGATCCACGCCCAGACTGCGTGCGACCTGGTCCACCGAGCAGCGTCCGATCGGCATCAGGAGTTCGATCACGTCTCGAACCCGGTCCACGATGACCGCACCCTTTGGTGACTCGAGCGACTCCAGCACATGTTGGGCGTACGGCCGCATCAGTGCGTCGGACATCTTGTTCTCCGAGTCCAGATCACTTGCTACCAGGGATATTCCGTTGAAATCATGATCGAATCGGATCGTTGGACCGAAGAACTTTCGATGCGCCGCCGCGCTGTCCGGTGGCCGGTGGGTGAAGCAGACCGCAAGAGCTTTCCAATGCGGGCCGAGGAAGCCACGCAGGAGGCGGTATAACACGGCCACGGCCAATTCCGCAGACTGTCTCGACTCCAGCGGCTCACCGAAGTCCAACTCCACTCGAAGCGTTGCCAGCCCTTCGGTTTCGAACAGTCGTGTCAACACCGCCTCGTTGTAGGTGTGTTGGTAGCGCACCAGCATCTGCAGTGCACTCCGGACGTCGGGCTCCTCCCGGATCGCCAGACTGAGCGGCCCCAAATTGGAAAAGCGACGCATCTCAGCGAGTCGTAGACCGAAGTCCTGGCGCCCGGAGACGGCCGCAGACCTCTCCAGCAACACCGCAATTGCGGATGCCGGCAGCCACCGATCTTGCAGATTCAGACTCGCGGGATCCAGACCCGCCTCCCTGATCAATGGGACCGGATCAATCCCGAAGGAGTGGCAGAGATCGACGTACCCGTGCAGTGAAGCGTAGCGAGCGAGCGGTTTCACCGTGCACCTCCCCTGTCCCGAAATGACAGCTTCGAGTCCCGTAGCGATAAGTCTAAACACTGCGCCCGGTCTATCGTTACGTGCATCACATAACCAAACATCTTGGGTATCCGTCACGAACGGCTTGTCGCCGGGTCAACGGATGTACCGATGGTGATACGTCACGGCAACAACAGGATTCACAAAGGGGCGTGACGAAGAATGAGGGAGAGCGTAGTGGTGGCTGCCATTGGCTGCGACGCACCGGACCGGCCGCAGGCCACCTCCGGAGTGACTGCTGCGCACCGCAACCCTGCTCAGGGAGGTTTCGAGACCTGCCGCCCGACGATCTGGGGTGGCGGTCACCGACCGACGGAAAGGGGGCGGTTCAGGCCTGCTTCCCATCCCTAGGCCGGCTCACCATGCATGGCCTGGTTGAAACCGACCGATACGCAGCTACCACATCACGATTCATCTGTTAGGAGAAAATGCAATGGCAACACGTTTTATGACCGACCCGGACGCGATGCGTGCGATGGCCGGCCGCTTCGACGTCCACGCCCAGACGGTGGAGGACGAGGCCCGACGCATGTGGGCGTCCTCGACCAACATCTCGGGTGCGGGCTGGGGTGGTCTGGCCGAACGCACCTCGATGGACACCATGGGCCAGATGCAGACCGCGTTCCGCAACATCGTCACCATGCTGCACGGGGTGCGCGACGGGCTGATCCGCGACGCCAACCACTACGAAACCCAAGAAGCTGCCTCGCAGCAGATCCTGTCGAGCTAGAAGGAGAACCAGCAATGTCCATTAACTACCAGTTCGGCGACGTCAACGCCCACGGCGCCCTGATCCGCGCCCAGGCCGCCTCCCTGGAGGCCGAGCACCAGGCGATCGTGCACGACGTGCTCGCCGCCGGCGACTTCTGGGGCGGTGCCGGTTCGGTGGCCTGCCAGGAGTTCGTGACCCAACTGGGCCGCAACTTCGCCGTCATCTACGAGCAGGCCAACGCCCACGGCCAAAAAGTCCAGACGGCCGGCAACAACATGGCCAACACCGACGCCTCCGTCGGATCCAGCTGGGCCTGACCAACACGATCCGCAGCCGCGGGGAGGCAATGCTTCCCCGCGGCTGCGTCTTTCGGTCAGGATCGAAGGAACGGCGTCACTGCTGCGATGAGGATTAACGCAAGCACCAGAATCCCCGTGATATGAACCTGGTTGCGTGGGCTGAGCCATTGCGAACGCGGGCCGAGTATCAGGATTCGTCTGCGCCGGGACGCAGCCAGTTGAACGGTTAACGCACAGCCGACAGCGAGGACCGCGGTTTCCACGCGCACAGCTGCGGAGCAATGCGAGAACTCCCGGATGATGAGCAGGACGCCGTTGGCAAGAACTGCCAGTGAGGTCCGAGTCCAGGCGAGCGCGGTGCGTTCGGCCTGAAGTCCACCGTCATCCGTGTCGGACAATCCGTTGTGAGTCAACGGTGTACCGCTAAACTGATCACCAACCCCAGGGCGATGACGCCGAGCACAACCAGGCCCGATCCGAGGTAGGCGGGAGTAAGACTTCGGGGCAGCGGCAACTGTCTACGGATCGCATGATCGACCTGCCTCCAGCGGCCCAATCCCATCCCGGCAACCATGATCGCCAGAACCGTCAGCAGGCCGGCGAGCAGGCGAGACGGGCCCTGCGGTGCCGTTTCAGGCAGGAACTGCACCAGCGCGACCGCCGAAGCCAGCAGACCGAGCGCGGTGCGTTGCCAAGCGAGAAAAGTCCGTTCATTGGCGAGGGTGAACCGGTAATCGGGCTCACGTTCCGCGGTCTGGTCGACCTCACGTTCGCCGACACGACTCCCGGTGTCAGATTGGATGGACACTGCGCTCCCTCCCGAACCGATCGGAAGGCCACAATCGCCGGGCGGCCGCGGTAGCGGCGAAGCCGAGCCTGTCCATTTCTCCGCCTCTCGCTGGTGGACGTCCTATCGTCGATAGTCCGCCGACAACGCATTCCGCGGTAGGCACTCAAAGTTTGTTAGCTCACAACTACCGATTGTGTCCCGATCGGACTGAAACAAGTCGTACACACAACTTCGCCTTGTGAGCCAACAAAGACAACCAAACTACCGAAGGAGCGCATCTCGGCGAAAGCTGGTACCCAGCGTTCGGATCTGCACATGCTCTCCGATCCAGCGGGCCACCGGCACGCTACTTCCAACTACGCGGAAAGCAGGACAATGACCGAGATCAGCTGGGCGGTAATCGGAGCTGGCCCCGCTGGCATCGCCGCAGTGGGCAAGTTGCTCGACCACGGCGTCGCCGGCGAGGAGATCGTCTGGATCGACCCCGACTTCGCCGCCGGCGACTTCGGTACGAAATGGCACGCCGTGCCCGGCAACACTCAGGTGTCGCTGTTCCTCGACTACCTGAACGCCTCACCCTCCTTTCGGTTCGCGGAAGCACCCCCGTTCGAGCTGAACAACATCGATCCGCAGCAGACGTGCCTGCTCGGCGTCGTCGCCGAACCCCTGGTGTGGATCTCGCAACACCTGTGCGAACGGGTCAAGCCGGTCAAGGCGGTCGCCACCGAACTCGCCCTGCGTAATCGGCAGTGGATCATCCGCACCGACACCGACGAGATCGTGGCGAAGAACGTGATCCTCGCGGTCGGCTCCACCCCCAAGAAGCTCGACCACCCCCACGTGGAGGAGATTCCGATCGAGGTCGCGCTCGACCCGAAGAAGCTGGAGAACCTGTCCTTGGACGGGGCGACGATCGCGGTGTTCGGCTCGTCGCACTCGACCATGGTGGCGTTGCCCAACCTCCTGGCGACGCCGGCGCGGAAGCTGGTCAACTTCTATCAAAGCCCGACGAAATACGCTGTGTACTTCGATGATTACATTCAGTTCGATGACACCGGCCTGAAAGGCAAAGCAGCCCAATGGGCTCGGGAGAACATCGATGGGACCCTTCCGGAGCGTCTGGAGAGGTACTGGGTGAACAGCCCGGAGTTCTCCGACCAGCTCCAAGCCTGCACTCACGCCGTCTACACCGTCGGCTTCGCACGGAGGCAACTGCCCGCGACCCCGCAATGGGGGACGCTGGACTACGACCCGTCCAACGGGATACTGGCCCCCGGACTGTTCGGGGTCGGCATCGCATTCCCCGAGTACCGGACCGATCCGTTCGGAGCCGGCCAGTACCGGATCGGCCTCAGCAAGTTCATGCAGCGGCTGGAATCCGCCCTACCCCTGTGGCTGCGTTACGGCGCGTAGCAACGCCGCGGCAGCTGTTGGGTTAGTGCAGCGGTCCCAGCTTCGCCCCTCCTTCGTCGGGGCTCGCTGAACCGCTGGGTTCACCGTGTTGTGGCGGTGCTGCTGATGTGACTCAACAGGTCCCGGACCGCACCGGCCGGCGGTGTCCGCCCGCCCGTCCAGATCGCCCTCAGATCACGGTGCAGATCCAATTCCGGCACCTCGACACTGCGCAGCCGGCCGACCGCGAGGTCATCTGCCACGGCGAGCCTGCTCATCACCGCCGGGCCGGCCCCGACCAGGACGGCACCGCGCACCGCCACCGAAGTAGACAGCTCCAACGCCGGCCGCGCCTGTTCCACATCGTCGCCCAGGACCGTACGCAATGCCGCGGTCAGGGAATCACGCGTTCCCGAACCCAGTTCACGTACCACCAGCGGCGTCTGGCTTAGTTCGGCCGCACTCACGCCCCGGGAGCGACGCACCCATTTGTGGTCGGGCGGCACGATCACCACCAGATCGTCGCGCGCCACAACACGACTTCGGAGACCACTCAGAACCCCTGGGCTCTCGATGAATCCCAGATCCGCCGATCCGTCACGGACGCTTGCTATCACGTGCTCGCTGTTGGTGGCGGTCAGAATGACCTCTGGGGCCTCGCGGCCGGCGCGGGTGGCGGAGGTCTGCAGTGACACGATCCAGCGAGGCATGAGTTGTTCGGCGATCGTCAGACTCGCAACCACCTTCATCTTCGTGCGGCTCTCAGTCCGCAACGAAGCCAATCCGGCATCGACATGCCCGGCGACGTCCAGTAGCTGATCCGCCCACTCCGTCACGACAGCACCTGCCGAAGTCAGCTGCGACCCCCGTGGACTGCGGATCACAAGCCGCACGCCGGTCTGGGCCTCCATGGCCGACAGTCGTGCCGAAACCGCCTGCTGCGTCAGGCCCAATTCCCTGCCGGCGGCACCGAGGCTGCCCGTTCTGGCGATAGCCAGCAAAACCTCGAACGCCGACAAATCGGGCATGCGGGAGCTGAGCGCCATCCCCAAATGCAACCACAATTCACCGTTGTGGGTCCATCATGAAATGGGCGGGCGCTGTGTCGCTGAGGCTAGTTCCACGGTTCGGGACCAAGGTTCCACCGCAGCCGGGTGGCACTCGATACGCGGCCGGCGATCATCCGGCTGTCTGCTCGCCCAACTTTGCCAGCAACAGCGCCTCAGCGGTGGCGGCGCGTTCCAGCACGCCCAGGTGCAGGCTTTCGTTGATGCTGTGTGCCTGGGTGCCGGGATCCTCCACCCCGGTGACCAGGATGGTTGCCTGTGGGTAGGCAGCGGCGAACTCCGCGATGAACGGAATCGAACCGCCCATGCCCATGTCCACCGCGTCAACGCCCCACGCCTGACGGAAGGCCTCCCTGGCCGCGTCGTACACCGGACCGGTGGCGTCGATCGCATAGGGCTGGCCGACGTCGCCGGGGGTAACGGTCACCCGGGCTCCCCACGGGGCATGCTGCTCCAGGTGTGCGGTCAGCGCGTCTAGGTGGGCGCCGGCGTCGCCGCCGGGGGCCACCCGCAGGCTGATCTTGGCGCGTGCCCGTGGGATCAGCGTGTTCGACGCTGCCGCAATGGTCGTGGTGTCGATTCCAATGACGGTGATCGCCGGTTTGGCCCACATCCGTTGCGGTACCGAGCCGGTGCCGATCTCGGTCACCCCGTCCAGCAGACCGGAGTCGGCACGCACCCGCTCCGGCGGATAATCGACTGGTGCCGCGGTACTTTCGTGCAAGCCCGCAACGGCTACGTTGCCGTCGTCGTCATGCAGGCCGGCCAGCAGCCGCACCAGTACGCTCAGCGCGTCCGGCACCACCCCGCCCCACAACCCCGAGTGCAGGCCGTGGTCCAGGGTGGCGACCTCCACCACACAGTCGACCAACCCGCGCAGTGACACCGTGAGCCCCGGTATATCGGTGCTCCAGTTGTCGGAATCGGCGATGACGATCACGTCGGCGCTCAGGGCTTCGGAGTGCGCGGCGAGCAGCGCCCCCAGCGACGGTGAGCCGGATTCCTCCTCGCCTTCGACGAAGACCGTCACCCCGACCGGGGGGCGGCCGTCGTGCGCGCGAAACGCCGCCAAATGCGTTGCGATACCGGCCTTGTCGTCTGCAGTGCCGCGACCGTAGAGCCGTCCGTCGCGTAGGGTGGGTTCGAACGGCGGCGACGCCCACTGGCCGGCTTCGCCTTCGGGTTGCACGTCGTGGTGGGCGTAGAGCAGTACCGTCGGCGCGCCTTCGGGCGCCGGATAGCGGGCGATGACGGCCGGTGCGCCACCCGCTGCGACGATCCGCACGTCGGGAAACCCGGCCTGGCTCAGCAGATCTGCGGTCAGCTGTGCGCTGCGCTGCACCTCGGGCCGGCGGGCCGGGTCGGCCCACACCGATTCGATGCGGACCAGTTCCTCCAGGTCGGCTCGTACCGACGGCAGGACGTCACGGACTCGCTGCACCAGATCGCTCATGCATCAACCCTTCCTCGCGAGCGGGGTCAGGTCTCCAGGATCGCGACGGCGGCGGCGGTGTCGGCCTCGTGGGTGAGCGACACGTGGATCGTCACATCGGCCAGGTGCTGCGCGATCTCCCCGGAGAGCCGCACCTTCGGCCGACCCCACATGTCGGTGATCACCTCGATGTCGCGGTGAATCGCCTCCGGCAGCACGGGTTTCTGTGCGAACCGCGACCCCGACCACGCCTTGATCACCGCCTCCTTGGCCGCCCAGCGGGCCGCCAGGTGGCGGGCCGCCGACGAGCTCTTGTCGGAGGCGTCCCGCCGCTCACCGGGAGTGAACGTCTCGGCGAACACCGTGCCCGGCTGGTCGACCTGCTCGGCGAAGTCGGGGATCGACACCAGGTCGATCCCGACACCAACGATTGCCACGGCGCTAACGCTAACCGATGTAGACGTCGCCGTCGCCGAGCCGTGCTGCCGGGTTGAGCAGCATCGCCGACTCCTGGCGCTTCTCCGACGAGTCGTGGTCGAACCGCCGGTCCGCGGGCCGCTCATACATCGGCTTGCCGCCGGCGATCGCCGAGGCCAGTCGACGCTGACCGGCCAGCACCCGGCCGGAAGCCTGCTCCAGGTACGCCTCGCGCTGAGCCGGGTCCAGTGCCGCCAGGAACGCCTGCGGGTGCACCAACGCAACCAGACCGGACACGTGACCGAACCCAAGGCTGGTGACCAGCCCGGCCTTGAGCGGGAACTTCTCGCCCAGCTCCAGCGTCTCGCGCACCCACACCAGGTGCCCGGCGGTGGCCAGCTCGTCGTCGACGCAGTCCAGGCTGCGGTTGGGCGGGATGACCCCGTCCCGCAGCACCTGACACAACCCCATCAGCTGGAAGACCGCCGCGCCGCCCTTGGCGTGGCCGGTGAGGCTCTTCTGGCTGATCACGAACAACGGCGCTCCATCGGAACGGCCCATCGAGTCGGCCAGCCGCTCGTGCAGCTCGGTCTCGTTGGGGTCGTTCGCCAGCGTCGAGGTGTCGTGCTTGGAGATCACCGCGATGTCGTCGGCGCCCACACCCAGCTTGGCCAGCGAACGGGCCAGCATCGAGTCCTTGCCGCCGCGGCCGGCACCGAGCGCACCCAGGCCCGGGGCCGGGATCGAGGTGTGCACGCCGTCGGCGAAGCTCTGCGCGTACGCCACCACCGCCAGGACGGGCAGCCCCATCTTGGCCGCCAGGTCGCCTCGGGCCAGCAGGATGGTGCCACCACCCTGAGCCTCGACGAAGCCCAGCCGGCGCCGGTCGTTGGCGCGGGAGAACTTCGAGTCACTGATGCCCTTGGCCCGCATCATCTCGGTGTCGGCGGTGGCCGCCATGTCACCGAAGCCGATGATGGCCTCCAGCGTCAGGTCGTCGTAACCGCCGGTCACCACCAGCTCGGCCTTGCCCAATCGGATCTTGTCGACGCCCTCCTCGACCGAGACCGCCGCGGTGGCACAGGCGGCCACCGGGTGGATCATCGCGCCGTAGGATCCGACGTAGCTCTGAACCACGTGCGCGGCAACGACATTCGGCAGGACTTCCTGCAGGATGTCGTTCGGCTTGGACCGGCCCAGCAGGTTGCCGTGGTACATGGTCTGCATCGACGTCATGCCGCCCATGCCGGTCCCCTGCGTGCTGGCCACCAGCGACGGGTGCACCCAGCGCATCAGTTCGGTCGGGGTGAAGCCCGCCGACAGGAACGCGTCGACGGTCGCGACGATGTTCCACAGCGCCACCCGGTCGATGGAGGTGGCCATGTCCTGGCTGATCCCCCACACCGTCGGGTCGAACCCGGTCGGGATCTGGGCGCCCACGGTCCGCGACAGCTTACTCTTGCGCGGCACCCGGATCTCAGTGCCCGCCTTGCGGATCACCTGCCAGTCGGACGAGTCCGCCACCGGGCGCACCACGGTGTGCTCGGGGTCGAACTCGACGAACGCCCGCGCGTCGGCCTCACTGGAGACCACGAACGAGAAGTCCTTGTCCAGGAACACACTGACCAGCAGCGGCGAGGCGTGGTCGGGGTCGATCGCGCCGTCATCGACGAACTCGCGCACGCCGACCCGCTCCACGACCGCGTCGTGGTACCGCTCGACCAGCTCGGCCTCGTCGATCAGCTCGCCGGTCGCGGCGTCATACCAACCGGGGACCGGATCGTCCTCCCACTTGACCAGACCAGTCGTCCAGGCCAGCTCCAGCACACCCGCCGCCGACAGCTCGCCGGAGACCTCCATCTCGAAGCGGGTGCGCGACGAGCCCAACGGACCCAGCTCGGCGCCGCCGACGATGACCACCAGATCGGCCGGGTCGACGTCGAGGTCTTCCCAGACCGGCGGAGGTGCCGGCTTGAATCCGCGCGGCGGGTTCGGCAGTGCCGCAATGGTGTTGCCGGCCGCCTCCCCATCCAGGGCCTCACTGTCCGACGCTGCTTCAGCCGTCATCTCTTCGCGGGCCCGGGCGGCCAGCTCGGCCATGTCCAGATTCGCTTCGGCCAGGCCACCGGTCAGGTCGGCCTCGATCGGCGCGTTGGCCGCGGCCACCTTGGACTCGACATCGCACAGGCCCAGCAGCATGGCCGCCATCTGCTCGGTCGAATACGTGGTGACGCCGGCTTCCTCGACCGCATCGACGATCACGTCGTTGTGGCCCATCAGCCCGGTGCCGCGAGTCCAGCCGATCAGGGCGTGCGCCAGGCTGACGCGAGACGCCCAGGACGACTCGGCCTTCCAGCGTGACACCAGCGCGTCCAGCGAAGCCTTGGCCTCGCCGTAGGCGCCGTCACCGCCGAACATCCCGCGGTTGGGCGAGCCGGGCAGCACCACGTGCAGCCGGGAGGCGATGTCGCGCTCGGCGCCGATCTTCGACAGGCCGCCGATCAGGCGCTGCACGGCCCACAGCAGTACCTTCATCTCCATCTCGGCACGCGCACCGGCCTCCGACAGGTCGCCGCTGACCCGTGGTGCCGCGAACGGGAACAGCAGCGTCGGGGTCTGCGCATCCTTGAGGTGAATCGACTGCGGCCCAAGGTTTTCGGACTGCTCTGTGCCCACCCACTCGACGAGTGCGTCGATGTCGGCGTACGAGGCCATGTTGGCCGGCACCACCCACAACGCCGCGCCGAACCGGGCGTGGTCGCGGTAGAGGTTGCGGTAGAACGCCAACCGGTCGTCATCGAGCTTGGACGTGGTCGCGATGACGGTCGCACCGCCGTCCAGCAGCTGGCCGACCACCGAGGCGGCGATCGAGCCCTTCGACGCGCCGGTCACCACCGCAACCTCGTCGCTGTAGCGACCGCGGCCCGGGTTCTCCGCGCCGGCGGCGATCCGGGCGTACAGCGACCCGTGAATCTGCCGCCCGGCCGCCAGCGCCCGGCCCTGCCACCAGCTCGCCTGGGTGGCGACCACGTGGCCGGCGCCCTCGAAACGCTCGGCCAGCCGCGGCCAGTCGGCGTCGATCTCGCCCTCGTCGATCAGCCACAGCTTGACCAGGTCTTCGCGGGCACTGGCCCAGCGGTCGTCGAACAGCACCGCCTTGCGCCCGTCGAACGCCGGCGCCACCAACCGCGGCCAGTCCGAACCCAGTTCGGCACTCACCAGATCGATCAACTCGCCGTCGGTGGCACCGGCCGGGACGGTCACCGCGTCGTCGAATCCGAGCTGACCGAGCACCAGGCGGGCCGCCGAGGCGAGCACGCCGTCGCGGCCGGTGATCTGCTCGGTGAACTCGCCCAGTGCGGCGGCGTCAACCGTCGCACCGCCGCCGCCACCCGCCGACGGCAGGCTGACCGCGACCCCCCGGCGCGCGGCGACGGCCTGGACGGCCGCATCGACGGCCTTGTCGACGGCGGCGCCGTCGGCCAGCGCACCCTCGTGCAGGCCGCCCAGGGCGCCGCCCCGGACGCTGGTGCCCTCGCGGGTGCCCAGCGCCACCTCGACGGTGACGTGCTTGGCCCAGCCGTCGCCGAGCTCCCAGGTCTTCTTCACGCGTTCGGCGATGGCGCCGGGACGCTTGCCGGACGGCCCGAGGACCGTGCGGAGCTGGTCGTTGATCGCGTCGGTCAGCACCGGGCCGTACGGCTTGTAGGTGCGGGCCAGCTTGGTGACCTGCGACTTCAGCCCAGACAGATCGGCTTCGGCGGCGCCGTCGATGGCCCCCAGGTTCAGCTCCGAACCCAGGTCCACCAGCAGCTGGTTACGCCGGGAGGACGCCCCGTCGGTGATGGACTCGATGGAGTCCAGCGCCTCGATCTGGTCGATACGCATCTTGGCGCTCAGCGCGATCAGCGCGCAGGTGGCGTCAGCGGCGTCGAACGCGATGTCGTCGGGGCGCGGGCCACCGGACGGCCCAGAAGGCACAGCCGGCGCGGCGGGTGCCGCAGCGGCCGCCTCGGCCGGTGCGCCGTCCGCGGAAGCCTCGGCCGGTGCCTCTTCTTCCTCCGGCTCCGGCTCGGGGTCGGTGTCGGTGGCGAACAGCACCGCGGCGTCCCGCTCGCAGTTGAGCACCTCCACGGTGCTGTGGGCGAACTCAGGCAACTTCAGCGTGTTGGTGGCCAGCCCGGCGACCGTCGGGGCGGTCTTCACACCGATCTCGACGAACCGCTCCACGCCCAACCCGCCGGCGGCCTCCTCGATGAACAGCAGGTCCTGGGTCTCGATCCAGCGCACCGGGCTGGCGAACTGCCAGGCCAGCAGTTCGATGACGATCTTCCGGCACAGCTCGCCGGGCTTCTCGTTGCGCCAGGTGTCGTAGTCGGCCAGTACCTCGTCGAGAGGCTCGGCCGGCACCAGGTCGCGGATCTCCTGGACGAACTCCCGGTCCAGGGTGAACGGCTTGGGCACCAGGTTGGGGATGTAGCGACCGATGATCAGCTCGGGGTCGGCATCGCGCGGCATGACCCGCTCCAGCGACCGCCGGAAGTCGTCCACACCGATGCGCAGCACGCTGGAGTGGAACGGCACGTCGATCCCGGGAACCAGGATGAACGACCGCTTGCCGCCGGAGATCTCCCGACGCCGCTCCACCTCGGCCTCCAGGGCCTCCAGACCGGCCACCGTGCCGGCGATCGCGTACTGCGATCCGCGCAGGTTGAAGTTCACGATCTGCAGGAATTCTCCGGTGCGCTCGGCGATCTCGGCGACGAACGCGGTGACGTCGGCGTCGTCGAGGTCGATCTGCGACGGGCGGATGGCGGCCAACCGGTAGTTCGAGCGCCCCAGGGCGTCGCGCGGCACGATGTCGTGCATCTTCGAGCCGCGGTGGAACACCACCTCCAGCAACGCCTCCAGCTCGTAGACGCCGCTGACGCAGGCCAGGGCGGTGTACTCACCGACGGAGTGGCCGCAGGCGATCGCACCTTCGACGAACGCTCCCTGCTCGCGCATCTCGGCGACCTGCGCGGCCGCCACCGTGGCCATCGCCACCTGGGTGAACTGCGTCAGATACAGCACACCCTCGGGGTGCTGGTAGTGCACACCGGAGGCGATCAGACTGGTCGGGTTGTCACGCACCACATGCAGCACCGAGAAGCCCAGGGTGTCGCGGGTGAACTTGTCCGCGGAGTCCCAGACCTTACGGGCGGCCTTGGACCGGGCCCGGACCTCCATGCCCATGCCCTTGTGCTGGATGCCCTGCCCCGGGAACGCGTAGACGGTCTTCGGCGCGGTCAGCCGTGCCGTCGCCGACATCACCAGGTCCGAGCCTATCCGCGCGCTGATCTCCAGAACCTCTGCGCCCAGGTCGATTCCGACCCGGTCGACCCGGAAGTCGACGTCGTCGCCGGGCTTGACCATGCCCAGGAAGCGCGCGGTCCAGCCGACCAGCCGCGCCGGTGGGCGGGCCTGGCCGTCAGTGGCGGTCACCACGTGCTGGGCTGCGGCCGAAAGCCACATGCCGTGCACGATGGGCGATTCCAGGCCGGCCAGCAGTGCCGCGGCCCGGTCGGTGTGGATCGGGTTGTAGTCGCCGGAGACCGCCGCGAACGGCCGCATGTCCACCGGCGCGGTGACGGTGACGTCGCGCCGACGGCGGCGCGGGGTGTCGGTGGCGTTGTCGGAGACCGCGCCGCCGGCCCGGACCGGGTCGGTCAGTTCCGCGGCACCGGTGCGCCCGCGGATCGCGAAGCGCTCCTCGAGGGTGGCCAGCACGGTTCCGTCGGCAGCGCTGACTGCCACCGACACCGGGACGACGCGGCCGACCTCGGTGTCGACGGCTGCGGATGCCGTTGCGGTGACGGTCAATTCGGCCGGCTCAGCCGGCAGCGCGGCGAGCAGGTGCGTGGCGTGGTCCAGGTGCACCAGGGACAGCAGGCCCTCGACGACCGGGAATCCGCTGTCGGTGGCCGCCGAGCCGATCGCGGCGAACACCGCGGGCCAGCACCGGCCGACCAGGGCGTCGGGCACCGTCGACAGTCCGGGCGCCAACGGCGCACCGAAGGTGGCGGTCACCCCGGTGTGGTCGGCGACCTGTTCGGGGTTCCACCCCACCGTCACGGTGGCCGTACCGCCGACAACCGGCGGAAGCGCGTCCGGTCCGTCCACACCGGCGGCGATCGCCAGCACCGCGCGCATGGCTGCGGCGGCGTCCTCGGTGGAGACCAGCGGGGTGGCGCCATCGACCACCGAGGCCGGCACGGTGAAGCGAATGTTGATCCAGACGCCGGACAGCGGCACGCTGAGCACCACGTGGTCTTCGGCGGTCCCCGCCGAACTGACCTCCAGCCGTGCCCCGGTCGACGGGTGGGTGGCGGTGCGGTTCTCATGCACCTGCCACTCGTCGGGGGCAGCGATCCGGTGCACCGGGTTGGTGGCGGTACGGCCGGCCCACAGCACGTCCGGGGCGTCCAGCAGCACGGCCAGCGGGCCGGTGACGTCGGTGCGGCCCTGACGGCGCGCGGTGACCGGGGTGGGCTGCGCACCGGTGGCGAGCACCTGGTCGACTGCCGCCTGCTCGAAACGGTCCAGCAGCTCACCGACCGGCTCGTCGACCCGGGTGATGCCGGCGACCGCGGTGATGCCCGGAATGATGCAGACCTGCTCGGCGGTGTAGCGGGCGTCGTGCGCCTGCCACAGCGAGTCGCTGCGCCACCAACGACGTACATCCTTGTCGATCACCGGCACGAAGTTGACCGGCTTGCCCGGCGTCTTGCACAGCTGGGTGAAGAACGGCGCGTCGGCCGGGTGCAGCGCGACGGTGTCGGCCTCCGGGTAGGCGGCCAGCAGCGCCGCGACGGCCTCTTCGGGGCGCTCCAGGATCGCGGCGTCGGAGTCGGCGAACAGCGTCTCGATCGGGCCGGACTCGAGCTCGTTGAGCCGCGCTTCGGCGCGCTGCAGCATCGAACCGAACCGCTCGCGCCAGGTGTCGGCCAGCCACGGGCTGTCCGGTGAGGCGGTGTCCGCGGTCGAGTCGCCCGCTCCGATCGCCAGTTCCACATAGCGGCGCAGCCACTGCGCGTACGTCATCTCGGTGACATCACCGAAGTAGGGCTTGGCGGTGTCGGCCAGCGCGGCGATGATCTCGTCGCGACGCGCTGCGACGGCCTCGCCGTCACCGGCGACCTCGTCGAGCAGCCGGCCGCAACGTGATGCGACGTTGTCGATCTCGTGGATATCCGCGCCGAGCTGGCTGCGCGAGGAAGCCATGCCGCCCTGCGCTTTTCCTGCACCGATCCAGTGGTCGGTGCCCTTGGTGTCGACCAGCATCTGCTTCACTGCCGGCGAGGTGGTGGCCTCCAGCGCGGCCATGGCCGCGGTACCGACCAGGATGCCGTCAACCGGCATCAACGGGAAGCCGTGCTGCTGTGACCACCGGCCGGACAGATATTCGGCGGCCTGCTCGGGGGTGCCGATGCCACCGCCGACGCACAGCGTGATGTTGGGCTGTGAACGCAGCTCGGAGTACGTCGCCAACAGCAGGTCGTCGAGGTCTTCCCAGGAGTGGTGGCCACCGGCGCGGCCGCCCTCGACATGCGCGATCACCGGGGCGGTGGGCACCTCGGCGGCGATGCGGATCACCGACCGGATCTGCTCGACGGTGCCGGGCTTGAACACCACGTGGCTGATACCGGATTCGTTGAGCTCGGCGATCAGGTCGACCGCTTCCTCAAGTTCGGGGATGCCGGCACTGATCACTAGCCCATCGAACGGCGCGCCGCTCTGACGCGCCTTCTGCACCAACCGCTTTCCGCCGACCTGCAACTTCCACAGGTATGGGTCCAGGAACAGCGAGTTGAACTGGACGGTGCGCCCCGGCTCGAGCAGCGTGGTCAGCTCCGCGACCCGGTCGTTGAAGATCTCCTCGGTGACCTGCCCGCCGCCGGCCAGCTCGGACCAGTGCCCGGCGTTGGCGGCCGCGGCAACGATCTTGGCGTCGACGGTGGTCGGGGTCATGCCGGCCAGCAGGATCGGCGAGCGGCCGGTCAGCCGGGTGAACTTGGTGTCGAGCTTGACCCGGCCGTCGGGCAGCGCGACCACCGACGGGGCGTAGCTCGTCCAGGGCCGGGCCACCTCCGGCACGGCGCCGATGGTGAACAGGTTGCGCTGCCCACCGCGCGTGGCCACCGGCACGATTCCGATGCCCAGGCCGCGGATCACCGGCGCGGTCAGCCGGGTCAGAATGTCGCCGGGCCCCAGGTCCAGAATCCAGCGGGCGCCCGCTTCGTGCAGCTCGGTGATCTCGTCGACCCAGTCGACCTGGCCGACCAGGATCGACTCGGCAGTCGCGCGTGCCAGCTCCACATCGATACCGACCTTGGCGGCCCAGTCCGCGACGATCTCGATGCCGTCGGACAGCCGCGGCGAGTGGAACCCGACCTCGACCTGCACCGGTTCGAAGACCGGCGCGAAGACCGAACCGCCGCGCAGCTTGTTCTTGCGCTCGGCGGCCTCTTTCTCGGCGATCTGCTCGCAGTACAGCTCAAAGCGGGACAGCTGCTCGGGAGTACCGGTGATGACGACCGAACGCCGGCCGTTGCGGATGGACAGCACCGGCGGCAGCACGGTGCGCACATCCTGGGCGAATTCCTCCAGCAGTTCGTGGATGCGCTCGGGGTCGGCGCCCGAGACCGACACCATCGGCGAGCGGTCACCCAGGATCGAAATACCGCGGCGGCGAGCCACCAGGGTTCCGGCGGCACCCACCAGCTGGGCGATCGCCAGCAGCTGCACGTCGGCTGCACCGCCGGCTTTCAGCGACTCGACGGCGAGGATGCCCTGCGAGTGCCCGGCAAGGGCGACCGGCGGGGTGGCCGACAGGTTGAGGCCCTGCCGGTCCAGGGCGCGCACCGCGGCGATCTGGGTGAGCAGCACTCCCGGCACCGAGACCGCGGCGGACGTCAGCTGCTTGGCCGACGGAACCGGGTCCTCGGCGGCCAGCGCGCGCACCCATTGCAGTGGCTCGAAGCCGATGGGCCGAACCACGACGAGTTCCTTGGCGACCGGCTGCAGCAGCAGGTCGGCCTCACCGGCGAGTGTGGCCAGCTCGGTCTCGATCCCGGCCGAGGAAACCAGTTCCTCCAACGACTCCAGCCAGGCACTGCCCTGACCTCCGAAGGCGACCGCGAACGGCTCGCCGGCCGTCAGCCGATCCACCAGGGCAGAGGAAGCGTTTGCGAATGGTCCAGAGCTCGCGCCCTCTGCTGACACCCGGCCGTGTTCGTGGATCGTCACGTTATGCATCTCCCCTGCTCTGGTACATCGCGTCTGTGTTCTGGCCAATTCAGGCGAACCGGGCTCCGGGTAGCGGGTTCTCGCGTCGTCGCGGCCGCGCTACAGCAGTAAGAGTGTCATGAGAACCTGTGCCGTTTCTGCAGCTAATTGGTTACTGGTGAGTTGTACGCTCGGGTAACCCGGCCCCGAATATCACGCGCTCCGACGACGGCCCGGAACGTCCGGTACAAACGTCCTGCTTGCGCGGGGTTACGGTTGAGTAGCCACAACGGCGCAGATCAAGGCTGCATTGTTATCTAATCGTTATGAACTAATCGGCTTGGCCAACATGCGTCGTAGACAGCCGCCGCCTCCGTGTCCATCGGCCGTGGTGACCACCGTCACCTGTTGCCCGGTTCGAGGCCCGTTTGCTGGGCAGCGGGCGTCGTCCGGCGCCCAATCAGGCCCACTGACCGAACTGGGGCTTGAGGATCTCGTTGACGTCCACGCCGACGTTGCCGACCTTGCGCTTGTCGATCTCGACCTGGTGCAGATCGGCCGCCGGGTGGGCGACACCGCCGGGTGAGCCGAAGTTGTGCTGCCAGAAGAACGAGCCCAACCCGTCCTGCATCGCCCACTCGATGGTCTTGGAGTTGGCATACACGCCGGTGCGTTCACGCCCGATCACCGATTCCCACCCGCGTAGGTAGGGCGCCACCTGCTCCCGGTACTGCTCGAACGTCGGGTTGTCGTCGATCGAGGCGTAGATCGGTGCCCCCTCCGGGCCGCCGGCCGCGGTGTGCAGTTGCACACCGCGCTGGGCGTGCTCGACTCCTGCGTCCTGACCGCCCAGCCAGTCGGCGGTCGCCTGTTTGCCGAACTGGTAGCACGAGACGATCTTGAGGCCGTTCTGGTGCAGATCGCGCGCCTCGGCCAACTGCATCGGCTTGCCGAGCATCCACTCGGCGCCCGGCCGACGGTCCGACACATAGCGGATGGCGCCGGCCGCTCCGGCCGCCCGGATCTCAGCGCCGGACAGGACCCCGGCCGAGTAGTCCAACAGGATGCCCAGCGGGGCAGCCTTGACGGTAGCGGCGAGCAATGCCGATGCCGCGGCACCGAGACCGACCGCCGCCGGAGCAAGTTTGAGCACGTCACGCCGGGAAATCAACACCGTCAAAGGATAGGGCAGCCCCCTGCCGCTCACCGGAACATCACCACGCGCAGGGCAAGATGAGCGGGTGACACAGGCGCGGCCGTCGGGTCGATCATTGCGTCCCTGGATCGTCTGGGGTACCGGACTGCTGGCCTATGTGGTGGCGGTGCTGGACCGCACCACGTTCGGGGTGTCGGGACTCGACGCCGCCGACCGCTTCCGCGCCGGCCCGGGCGCCCTGTCGACGTTCGTGCTCCTGCAGCTCATCGTCTATGCGGCCATGCAGATACCGGCCGGCGTGCTGCTGGACCGTATCGGCCCCAAGGCGATGATCGTCACCGGCGTCACGGTGCTCTCCGGAGCCCAGTTGACACTGGCACTGACCCAATCGCTGCCGATCGCGGTCGGCGCCTACGGCACCGTCGGGCTGGGTGATGCGTTCATCTTCATCTCGGTCATTCGATTACTGCCCAACTGGTTTGCGCCCGAGCGGGTTCCGTTGCTGACCCAGCTGACTGGGATCTGCGGCCAGTTCGGCCAGCTGCTGTCGGCGGTGCCGTTCCTGGCGATTCTGCTGCACGGCGGCTGGACGGCGGCCTACCTCTCGACCGCGGCGCTGGGAGTACTGGCGGTCGCGCTGATGCTCGCGCTGGGCCGGGACGCCCCGGAGGGGGCGCCGATCGCCTTGCAGTCGCGCACGTTTCGGACGGTCTTCAGTGACGTCACGGCAGTCTGGTCACGGCCGGGCACCAAGCTGGGTTTCTTCACCCACCTGGGCACACCGTTCTCGGCGAACGTCTTCACGCTGATGTGGGGGGTGCCCTACCTGACCACCACACAGGGCCTCTCACGCAGTCTGGCCGGTGCGTCCCTGACGCTGTCGGTGGCGACGTTCGTCGTGGTCGGGTTGCTGGTCGGGACGGTTTCCGCCCGCCGGCCTCAGCACCGGGAATCCGTGGTGCTCGTAATGATCGCGCTGACCGCCCTGGTCTGGACGGTGTTGCTGGCGCTGCCCTCGCCGGCGCCGCACTGGCTGCTGGCGGTACTGATCGTGGTGATCTCGGCGGGCCAACCGGTGTCGATCCTGGCCTTCGACTTCGCCCGCACATACAACCCGCCGGCCGCGCTGGGCACCGCCCAGGGCATGGTCAACACCGGCGGTTTCATTGCGACATTGCTGGTCATGCAGGCGATGGGGATCGTCATCGCGCTGGCCGGTGGGTTTTCGTTCGCGGCATTCCGGCTGGCCTGGACGGTTCAATACGTCGTCTGGGCGGTGGCTGCCGTGGGTGTGGTGGTCAGCGCGCGTAAAGCCCGATCCTCCGTGGCGCTCGGCGAAACGCACATGCCGGTCGGCCTGACCGGATCGGTTCAGGAGGCCCTCGAGTAGGGGTCCGGCGACTGCGGGCAGTAGGCCCGCCGGGACGCGTCGATGACCGCATGTGCCTCGTCCGGCGTGACTTCGAGGTTCGCGATCACCGAGACCGGCACCAGCCTCGGGGAGCTGCCGAGTGCCGAACAGACCGCGTGCCCCTCCTGCACCAGCAGATCACGCAACGACTCGCATTTGAGCGAGCCGCAGATCTGCTTGTCGTATTGGGGGTGCAGGCCCTCCTGGGCAAGGTTGTCGAAGAACACCTGATCCTCATTCGAGGGGTCCGCGGACGCCACGGGCACCAAGGCCACCAGCCCGCAGGACAGCAAAGTGCTCAACGCGGCTGCGAGTAGTTCCCTGTTCATGGCACTGCACCAATCCAGCGAGGTCTTTGGCGTCCATTCTGGCACCAGCGAGGCGCTGGGGAAATGGCGGAATCGCCTGGCCGCCGGACCGCCTACCCCCGCGCGGTCCACGGCCGCCGTGCCTTGCCGGTATTCACATTTCTTTGTGCGGGCGGAGGGACTCGAACCCTCACGCTCTTTCAAGCACGGGCACCTAAAGCCCGGGTGTCTGCCAATTCCACCACGCCCGCAGGGCTCCTCAGTCTAGCCATCCGGGAGAACGGCGAAAGCGCCGGCAGTGCCTGCTGGCCTGTGATCATCCGGGAGGTCAGCGCGTGCGGTCAGCCGTCGGATTCAATACCGTTCAGCACCTCAATCACTTCGGGGCCGAACGACTCCGATCAGTCGTGTTTCGTCTCGTAACGCAGCAGGACCGTGCCACCCGGGAAGGTGCGGTTCTCCAGCAGTCGCAGCGAGATCCATGACGGCAGGGCCGGGAAGAACGGGGTGCCGCCGCCGACGGCGGTGGGCCCGACCACGAGACGGAATTCGTCGACCAATCCTGCCTGCACGATCGGCGCGGCCAGCGTCGCGCCCGCTACCTCCAGATTGCCGTCGGTTTCGGCTTTCAGCTTCGTCACCACCTCGACCGGGTCACCGCGTTCCAGCCGGGAGTTCCAGTCGACGGACTCTAGGGTGCGCGAAAACACGACCTTGGGCATGGCACGCCAGATGCGGGCGAAGTCAACGATCATCGGGGTGGCATCCGGGGCCTGATCCGCAGTCGGCCAGTAGGCGGACATCAGTTCGTATAGCCGCCGGCCGTAGAACGACAGGGCAGTCTCCCGCTCGAAGTCGTTCCAGTACTGGTGCAGCTCTTCACTCGGTTCGGACCAGTCGATGTTGCCCTGTGCGTCGGCGATGTACCCGTCCACCGACACGTTGAAGCCATAGATGAGTTTGCCCATGTAGATCAGACTGCACCCGGTCGCTGCGTCAGCCCTTCTCGAACACGGCACCGACCCGAACGAGGACGACCACGACGGCGACGCCACCAACGCGCGGTACCGTCATAAGGTGTCCACTACACGGCGTCGGAGACCTGCACTGGTTGTGCTGGTGATCGTCGCCGCCAGCGCCTGCCTGGCGTTGGGCTGGTGGCAGTGGAGCCGATTCCAAGAGGTCAACGGCTCATTTCAGAACCTGGGCTACGCCCTGCAATGGCCGCTGTTCGCCTGGTTCTGCGTGTACGCGTACCGCAAGTTCGTCCGCTACGAAGAAGAGCCGCCGGAGCTGCACCCCGCCGACACGGTGACCGAGATACCCGACGGGCTGTTGCCCGAGCGGCCGGCGGCCGCCGCGCCCACCGACGACCCCGCGATGCGGGAGTACAACAGCTACTTGGCCGAGCTCACCGAGAACGACCGACAGAACAGGAACACCGCATGACCGAGACATCCTCTCAGTCCGCCCCCGCCGAGAAGATCCGCAGCGCACTTCTGCCCTACCGGGTGCTGGCGTGGACAACCGGTGTCTGGCTGATCGCGCTCTGCTATGAGCTGGTGGCCAACTACGTGATCAAAGTGGACCCGAAGATCACCTGGATCGGTGTGGTACACGGCTGGGTGTACTTCGCCTATCTGCTGGCCACATTCAACCTGGCGGTCAAGGTGCGCTGGCCGCTCGGCAAGACCATCGGGGTGCTGCTGGCCGGCACCGTTCCGCTGCTCGGCATCATCGTCGAGCATTTCCAGTCACGAAACATCAAGGCGCAGTTCAACATCTGACGCGCGTCACTGCGGAGGTGGATTCACCCATCGCTGCACACCGCCGTGGTTGGCGCATGAACCACTGCGGCGTTTGCTGAACGAATAGGTGCCGTCACGGCAGATCGCGCTGGCCCCCTCCGGCGGTGCGGCCGGCGTTAGCGGGCTCACCGGCGGTGGCACGAACGTCGACGACGGCGTGGGCGCCGGCGGGGACATCAGCGGTGCCGGCGGCAGCGGCGCCGATTCGCTCGGGGGGTTGGACGCCGTCACGGTGACGGTGACCGGCTGCGGCGGGCTGACCGTCGTGGTCGAGGTGGTTGGCACCTCGCCGTTGACCCCACCGCCCCCGCCCGCCACGCCCAGAACACCGGCCACCGTCGCCAGTACCGCCACGCCTCCGACCAGCCACGGCCAACGGCGTCGGCCGCCACTGCCTCCGACCGGCTCCAGAGCCGGGCCCGGCACCGCGGCCCCAGTCAACGCCCGGGCGAAGTCACGACAGCTGGCGAACCTCTCGGCGGGGTTTTTGGCCAGCGCCCGGAGCACCACCGCGTCGAGGTGGGCCAGTTCCGGCCGTCGGTCACTCAGCCGAGGCGGAGCAGCGGTCAGATGCCGGCTGATGACCGCCACCGGATTGTCGGTCCGGAATGGCGGGACACCGGTGAGCAGGTGGAACGCGGTGGCCGCCAACGCGTACTGATCGGCTCGGCCGTCCAGCGTCTCGCCCATCAGCTGTTCCGGGGCGGCGTAGGACAGGGTGCCGACGGTGAAATTGGTGGCGGTCAACCCGGTGACCTCACCCAATTGACGAGCAATCCCGAAATCTGCCAACAAGATTCGGCGGGGCGAGTCCCATGGTTCCGCGATCATGATGTTGGCCGGTTTGATGTCGCGGTGCAGGAGTCCGTGCTGGTGGGCGTAATCGAGCGCCCCGGCGATGGCGGTGATGATCGCCACCGCGTCGTTCTCCGGCATCCCGTTCGGGAACCGGTCGACGATCAGTTGTGCCGCATCGGTGCCGTCGACATAATCCATGGCGATCCAAAGCCGCCCGTCGAACTCGCCACAGTCATGGACTCCGACGATGTCGGGATGAAAAAGGGTGGCCGCCACATCGGCCTCGAGCTGAAACCGTTGCCGGAATTCATCATCGGCGGTCAATTGCCCGGCAAGCACCTTTAATGCGTCGTAGCGCGGAAGCCTGGGATGTCGTGCCAGATAGACCTCGCCCATGGCGCCAGAACCCAGCAGTCGCTCGATCCGATAACCGGCGAAAACCGTACCCGCTGCCAACCGCACAGCTCAGCCCACGAGCCCCCGCAGGGCCGGCACCAACAGCGCCAGCGCGCGACCACGGTGCGACTCGGCGTCTTTCTCCGCCGGCGTCAGCTGCGCGGCGGTGCGGTCGGCACCGGCCGGGACGAATACCGGGTCATAGCCGAACCCGCCGTCCCCACGCGGTTCCCGCGCGATGCTGCCCGACCACTCGCCGCGCACCGCCACTTCTTGATCGGCGCCGGGACCCCACACCAGCGCGCAGGCCGATACGAACGCTGCGCCGCGCCGCTCCTCGGGTATGTCGCGCAGCTGCGCAAGCAGCAGCGCGGTGTTGGCCGCGTCGTCACCGTGTGCACCCGACCAGCGAGCCGACAGCACCCCCGGCATGCCGTTGAGCGCGGCGACAGTCAACCCGGAATCGTCGGCGACACAAGGTAATCCGGTTGCCCGGTAGCCGTCGCGCGCTTTGGCCAGCGCATTGTCCTCGAAGGTGGCCCCGGTCTCGGGCGCTTCGGGGTATGGCGCCACGTCGTCGAGTGAGACCAGTTGCACGCCGGCCACCCCGGCGTGCTCGAGCACCCGGCTGAGTTCGGCCAGCTTCTTGCGGTTGCGGCTGGCGACCAGCAGCTCAGTCAGAGCCGAACGCCTTCTTCTTCGCCGGCCCCTCGGGCAACACCCCCGGATACGGCAACGCCAACGCTTCGCGCTGCACCACGAAGAGTTTCTCGCAGGCGCCCAGTGCCGCGTCGAGCATCTTGTCCAGTGTCGAGCGCGGGAAGGTCGCCCCCTCTCCGGTGCCCTGGATCTCCACCAGGGTTCCGGTGTCGGTGGCGACGACGTTCATGTCGACCTCGGCGCGGGAGTCCTCTTCGTAGGGCAGGTCCACCCGGACCCGGCCGTCGACCACACCGACGCTCACGGCCGAGATCGCACACGAGATCGGACGGGGGTCCGACAGCTTGCCGGCCGCGGAGAGGTAGGTGACCGCATCGGCGAGCGCCACGTAGGCGCCGGTGATCGCGGCGGTGCGGGTGCCGCCGTCGGCCTGCAGCACATCGCAGTCGATCGCGATGGTGTTCTCCCCCAGCGCCGCAAGGTCGATGCAGGCGCGCAGCGAGCGCCCGACCAATCGGCTGATCTCCTGGGTACGCCCGCCTACGCGGCCCTTAACCGACTCGCGGTCCGAGCGGGTGTGGGTGGCCGCCGGCAGCATGGCGTACTCCGCGGTCAGCCAGCCGCGACCAGAACCCTTCCGCCAGCGCGGAACACCCTCGGTGACGCTGGCCGTGCACATGACCCGGGTGTTGCCGAATTCGACCAGCACCGACCCGGCGGGGTTCGCGGTGAACCCGCGGGTGATGACGACCGGGCGCAGCTCGTCGTCGAGGCGACCGTCTTCTCGTTTGGACACGCAACCAACCCTAATGGAGCGATGTGTCAGAGCGTGCGGTGTGTCAGGCCCGCCGGATGTCGAACTTCTCGTCGCACACCACCGCGTGCACCGGGCCGTCGTACTCGGCCTTGGCCTCGCGGATCACGTCTTCGCGTGACGTCCACGGCGGGATGTGGGTGAGCAGCAGTTGGCCGACCCCGGCAGCGGCGGCAATGCGTCCCGCGTCGGTGCCGGACAGGTGCAGGTTGGGCGGGTGATTGGGCTCATGAGTCCACGACGCCTCGCACAGGAAGGCATCGGCGTCGCGGGCCAACTCGATCACGCCGTCGCAGTAGCCGGTGTCGCCGCTGTAGACCAAGGTCACCCCGGCCGGATCGGTGATCCGCATCCCGAACGACTCGGTCGGGTGACACACCAGCTTGGGCCGCACCGTCAATGTCCCGAGCTGGACCGGTTCGCCGTCGACCCAGGTACGGACGTCGAAAATGTCGGTGATGTCGTCGATCTCGCCGCCGTACGGCGAGGACGCGGCGCCCATCCGCGACCAGGTGTCACTGGGCCCGTACAGCAGGCCCTTGTCGAACGGACGGGTCGCCACCGACGGGTGATAGCGGCGCCAGACGAACAGTCCGGGCAGGTCAAGGCAGTGGTCGGCATGCAGGTGCGACAGCAGCACAGACACCGAACCGGGATCGACATGTCGCTGCAGAGCGCCGAGGACCCCGCCTCCGAAGTCGATGACCAGAGGTGGTGTGTCCGGAGCCTCCAGCAGGTAGCCAGAGGCCGGCGAATCCGGTCCTACCACACTGCCTGAGCAGCCGAGCACGGTCAGTCGCACGTTCCCTACTTTGCCATGTTCGCCAGGGCCGTGACCAAGACACGGTCGCTTTGCCCGCTATTCGTCACCGAAATCACGGTCATGGCTATCGCGAGGGAACGTGAGGGCGGACCGCACCGACGCCCGTGATAGCCGGACCCAGAAAACGGGTAGCCAACTCGGCAAAGGCCTCCGGGTCGCCGGTGGCTTCGAACACCCGCAGCGGTGCGGGCCCGCCGGGATGCTCGGGGTGCGGGTTCAGCAGGTCACGTTCGGTGAGCACCCGCAGCAGCTCTTTGGCGGTTTCCTCCGCGCTGGAAACCAGCGTCACCTGGTCGCCCATCGCCAGCTGGATCAGTCCCGACAGCAGCGGATAGTGGGTGCAGCCCAGCACCAGGGTGTCGACCCCGGCGCGCTGCAGCGGCTCGAGGTATCCCTCGGCCAGCCCCAGCACCTGCCGGCCGCTGGTGATGCCACGCTCGACGAAGTCGACGAACCGCGGGCAGGCAACCGCGACGACCTCGGTGTCGCGGGCCGCGGCGAACGCGTCCTGGTAGGCGTGGCTGGCGATGGTCGCCTGGGTCCCGATAACCCCGATCCGGCCGTTGCGGGTGGTGGCCACCGCCCGGCGCACCGCCGGCAGGATCACCTCGACGACCGGCACGCCGTAGCGTTCCCGGGCGTCACGCAGGCAGGCCGCCGATGCGGTGTTGCAGGCGATCACCAGGGCCTTGACGCCGCGATCCACCAGGTCGTCGCCGATGGCCAGGGCGTGCGCCCGGACCTCGGGGATGGTCAGCGGGCCATACGGTCCGTTGCCGGTGTCGCCGACGTAGATGATGTCCTCGTCGGGCAGCTGGTCGATGATGGAGCGCGCGACGGTCAGCCCACCGACGCCGGAGTCGAAGATCCCGATGGGGCTCACGCCGCGGTCCCCCGCCGCCGTTCCCGCGCCTTACGTTCGGGACCGGAGAGCAGGTAGGCAGCCAGCACGCCGGCGAGGGCGCCGCACAGGTGACCCTGCCAGGACACGCCGCCACAGATGTTGAGCACCGGCACCGCCCCCCACAGAATCCCGCCGTAGAACACCAGCACCACGACACCGACCAGGATCTGCCAGATGCTACGGGTGAACAACCCGAACACCACCAGGAAGGTCAGCCAGCCGAAGATCAGGCCGGACGCGCCGATGTGATCGGTGGGCCCGCACGACGATCCGACGTTGCCGATCAGCCAGGTGCCCAGCCCGCCGACGATCCACACGATCGCGGTCGCCCACACGAATCGGGACATCCCGGCCAATGTCACCAGGAATCCCAGGATCAGCGCGGGGACGGTGTTGGCGAGCAGATGCCCCCAGTTCGCGTGCAGCAGCGGGGCGAACAGCACCCCCCACAGGCCGTCGGTCTCCAGCGGCCGGATGCCGTTGCGATCCAGCTGGTGGCCGCCGACCTGATCGAAGGCCTCAACGAGGTAGAGCAGCGCGACGAATCCGATGACGGTGGCCCCGCCGGTCTGCCAGGCGGGCTTGCCTCGCGGCGCCGGCGCAGTGCCCGTCGGCGAGGTCATCACGGCCTTCCCTCGGCCCGGTTGGCGAACGCCCCCGGCAACGTGCCCCGGTAGGTGGGTATTCCGGCCACCGGATCAGCCGCCAGCAGACCCACCAGCACGGCGCGGGCCATGCAGTCCGCCGCAGCGGCGCCCACCAGCGTGACCAATCCGGTTTCCGGGGACATCGCGTCCGGCGTTCCGGGTAGCGGCGGGACCTCGACCGCCCCGGTCGCCAACGCGAAGACCGTATCGCCGTCCACCGGGGTATGAGCGGGCCGAATGGTGCGGGCCAGCCCGTCCTGGGCGGCGATCGCCATCCGCCGGCACGCGGCCGGGCTGAGGGCGGCATCGGTGGCCACCACCGCGATTGTCGTGTTGAGCGCCAGGGATTTGGGCTCGAGGCCGGCGAGAATCGCCAACTGCTCCGATGGCGGCGCCCGCAGGGCGAATTCCTCGGTCATCTGGGCCGACCACGGCAGCCCGGTGGTGGCGTCGATGACCTCGCCGGTGGGGTTCACCACCACCAGCGCCCCCACCGTGACGGTCTGTTCCCCCAGATCCAGCGTGAACGACGCGGTGCCGACCCCACCCTTGAACACTCCGGCGCGTGCCCCGGCGCCGGCGCCGACACTGCCCACCTCGGGGCGTTCGCCGTCGGGACCGGCCGCCGTGCGGGCCGCTGCGTAGCCGAACTCCGCGGTGGGCCGTCGATCCCAACCTCCGACCGGCAGGTCGAAAATGACCGCGGCCGGCACGATCGGTACCACTCCGCCGTCCAGCGCCACCCCCCGACCCTGCTCCTCCAGCCAGGTCATCACGCCGTCGGCGGTCGCCAGGCCGTAGGCGCTGCCACCGGAGAGCACCACGGCGTCCACCCAGCGCACGCTGTTGGACGGATCCAGCAGGTCGGTTTCCCGAGTGCCCGGCGCCCCACCGCGGCCGTCGACGGCCCCGACCGTTCCAGGCGGCGTCAGCACCACGGTGACTCCGCTGGCCCAGCCGGACCCGAGGGTGGCATCCGAATCGATCCGCTGGTGATGCCCCACCCGGATGCCGGCGACGTCGGTGATCGAGCCCATGTTCGTCATCGTCGGGATCTTTTCATCAGCGCGACCACGAGGTATTCCTGCAGCACCGTCAGCCACTGATACACGCTGAGCTGGCCGATCAACGGATGGCCGGCCGGCAGCTCATCGGGGCCGTCGGGGCCGATCCGCAACATGGTGCCCAGCGCCAACCGGATGTCGTTCACCGCCGCAATCCAGGCGTTCGCCTGGTCTTCGGTCAGCTCGAAGCGGCCGCCCTGTTCGGGAACCGTGTCCAACACCTGTTGCGCCGCGCCGCGTTTCGCGTCGATGATGCCCGGCTCGTGCAGGCTGCGCAGCGCCGCATTCAGGCCGGCGGTGTCGATCTCGGAATCGTCGACCTCGGAGCCCTCACCCCGGTCGCCGAAGCGGTAGAAATCCGGCAGCAACCGCCGTGTGGTGGCGTCCTCCGGCGGCGTGGTGTTGCCGGTCTTTATTCCGGCGATCTGTTCGAGTTCGTCTGGCGCAGAGGCGGATTCACGCGCATCCAGCATCCCGACGATCGAACTCACCAGGCTCCGGAGCAGTGCCGCCTCGTGCAGGGCCAGCGCGGACCGGAAGCGGGGTCCGCCATCGGTCTCAACCCGCTTCCACTTCTGCACGGTGCGATCCGGTTCCCTTCGGTCGACGTCTCAGCGGTCCTGCTGCAAGGTCGCCCACAAACCGGCGGCATGCAGTTTGGACACGTCGACCTCCATCGACTCCCGGCTTCCCGCGGAGACCACGGCCTTGCCCTCGTTGTGCACCTGCAACATCAGTTTCGTGGCGTGCGGCTCGCTGTAGCCGAACAGCTTCTGCAGAATGTAGGTCACATAGGTCATCAGGTTGACCGGGTCGTCCCAGACGATGGTCACCCATGGAGAGGCCGTCTCCTCAACGGGGTCGGCGTGCCGCTGGCCGGTTTCTTGCGGTTTCACCGGGGCGGACGTCGCTGCTGACGTGGCCATGCCAGCCAGAATACCGAGCAACGGGTCTGCAGCACGAATAGGTGACAGTTTGATCGAACGGGCGACTGTTCGACGATGGCACTGGCGGCAGCCGACCACCGGCCACCCGCTTCCCTGACCTCTTAGGGCAGCACAGCTACCTGTCGTTGGTGAAGCTGTAGTCGTCGCGGTCGAACCTGCTTACGCTGAACCAGGTGAACAGACCCAGGCTCGGCCGCAGGAACGGCGCGTCGCCGTGCTCGTCGACGTAGTAGCTGTTGGATCCCGCGCAGCCGTCGCTCTTGAACACGCCGTGTTCGACCTGGCGCAACATCTTGTGCAGGAAACGACTGTGCGCTTCCGGCGTCGGAGCGACCCGGGTAGCACCCCGCTTGCGGGTTTCTTCGAGCACGGTGACCACGTGCGTGACACCGAGGTCGATCGTCCCGAACCACGATGCGCCCGAAACCCCGTAGGGGCCCGGTATCAGGAACAGATTCGGGAATTGCGGCACCGTTGCGCCTTGGTAGGCCTGCTTGCGGTCGGTCTCCCACAGCTTGGCCAGATCCGCTCCGTCGACGCCGCGCACCGTGTAGGGGATGTCGAACACCTTGAAACCCGTCGCAAGCACGATGGCGTCCACCTTGCGCGTCACCCCCGACGCGGTGGTGATGGCGTCGGCGGTGATCCGTTCGATCGGATCGGTGACCAACTCGACATCGTCGCGGTTGAAGGCGCGGAAATAGCTGTTCGAAAAGGATGGACGCTTGCAACCGAACCCGTACCGCGGCGTGAGCGCGGCTCGGGTCTGCTTGTCCCGTACCTGTACGAAGAGCTGTGCCCGGCAGATGGTTTCGATCGCTTTGGTCAATAGCGGCAGTTGCCGGTGGTAGACCGCGCCCAGGACCACGATCCCGTCGCTGAGAGCCGTTGTGGCGGTTCGTACGGCCCGTTGAGTGAGCGGCAAACGCCTGAATCCCCATTGGACCGCCCGGGGAATGGTCGGATCGACTTTGGGAACCACCCAGATCGCCGTGCGCTGGTAGACGTCGAGGTGGGCGGTGGCGGGTGCGATCGCCGGAACGATCTGTAAAGCGGTGGCCCCGGTGCCGATGACGGCGACCCGCTTGCCCGTCAGGTCATAATCGTGGTCCCACGCGGTCGACCGAAGGACCTTGCCACGAAAGTCGGCCAATCCCCGGATATTCGGCTCGCGCGGTGTGACCAGCACACCGTGACAGGAGATGAGGAATCGGCACACGATTTGTTCGCCGGAGGCCAGTATCAGCGTCCACACGCCATCGACATCGTCGTAGTCGGCCGACAACACGTCGCAATCGCAGCGCAGATGGTCGCGCAGTCGGTACTTGTCGGCGACCCGCAACGCATAGTCCATGAGTTCGGCGCCGGGAGCGAACGCACGTGACCAACCAGGGTTCGGCTCGAAATGATAGGAGTAGGTGAACGACGGGATGTCAACGGCGACACCGGGGTAGGTGTTGTCCCGCCACGTTCCCCCGACATCGCTGCGCCGCTCCAAAATCACGAAGTCGTCGAATCCGCGCCGCTTCAGTTCGATCGCCGCGCCCATGCCGGCAAAGCCTGCGCCGATGATCACAATCTCGTGATCGAGGGGACGGCGGGCTTCGCCGAACGCGAGGGAATCGGTGTCCGTGCTCATCAGCAACCCGCTCTCATCGTCGAGCCCACCCCCCGGTGGCGCTATGCGGTACCGACGGTACGGATATCTGCCTACCGGGTCAATCACCAAACACACTCAGCGAAAATGGCTGAGTCCAGCCGATACGGTGAGCAGGTGAACTCCTCGGCCCGGCACGGCGGGCTGCTCACCGACAAATACGAGCTGACCATGCTGGCCGCAGCCTTACGCGACGGCACGGCGCATCGCTCGACGACCTTCGAACTGTTCGCCCGCCGACTCCCCGAGGGCCGCCGTTACGGGGTGGTCGCCGGCACCGACCGGTTCCTGGCTGCGCTGCCCGCATTCGGCTTCGACGACAACGCACTGAGTCTGCTGTCGGAGTTCCTGGACCCCGAGACTCTGCGCTACCTGGGTGAGTTCCGCTTCCGCGGCGACATCGAGGGCTATCCCGAAGGTGAGTTGTACTTCGCCGGTTCCCCGGTGCTCGCCGTGCGCGGCAGCTTCGCCGAGTGCATCGTGCTGGAGACCCTGGCGCTGTCGATCTTCAACCACGACACCGCGATCGCCTCGGCGGCGGCTCGCATGGTCAGTGCTGCCGACGGCCGGCCGCTGATCGAGATGGGTTCGCGGCGCACTCATGAGCAGGCCGCGGTCGCCGCGGCCCGAGCCGCCTACCTGGCGGGTTTCGCCGGGACGTCGAACTTGGAGGCGCACCGCCATTTCGGTGTGCCGGTGCTGGGGACCAGCGCCCATGCCTTCACCTTGTTGCACACCGGCGCCGACGGGTCCGGGGAACTGGCGGCGTTTCGTGCCCAGGTCGCCGCGCAGGGGGCCGGCACAACCCTGCTGGTGGACACCTACGACGTCGCCACCGGCGTGGCCAATGCCGTGGAAGCAGCCGGGCCGGGGCTGGGCGCGGTCCGCATCGACTCCGGTGAGTTGGCGGTACTGGCGCACCAGGTCCGCGAACAGCTCGACCGGCTGGGCGCCACCGGCACCAAGATCGTGGTCTCCGGCGATCTCGACGAATTCGCCCTGGCGGCACTGCGGGCCGCGCCGGTGGACAGCTACGGCGTAGGCACCGCGCTGGTGACCGGTTCGGGCGCACCGACCGCCGGCTTCGTCTACAAGCTGGTGGAAGTCGACGGTGCGGCGGTGCGCAAGCGCAGCGCGGCCAAGGCCTCACCGGGTGGACGCAAGCAGGCGCTACGGGTGTCGCGTCCCAGCGGCACCGTCACCGAGGAGGTGGTGCACCCTGCCGGTCACCCGCCGACGGTGGACGGGACGGCGCGCCCGCTGACCGTTCCGATGGTGCGCGGCGGTGACGTGGTGGTGGCGACCGGCGCGGCGGCGCTGGCCGCGGCTCGGGACCGCGTCGCATCCGGGCTGGGCAGCCTGCCCTGGGAGGGACTGAAGCTGGCGCACGGCGAGCCGGCGATCCCGACCCGACTGCTGCCGAGCTGACGGCTACTTGCCGTTGCGTTCGCGGTGCTTGCACCCGGGCCAGCAGCAGGGCCGGCGCATGCCCTCCTCCAGTTCCTCGCGGGTGCGACGAATCCGTCGTTCGCGGGTTTTGGTCTGTTTGGCGTCTTCGACCCAACAGATGAACTCGTTGCGCGCCAGCGGCGTAATGCTCTGCCAGGCGGCCAACGCGGTGGAGCTGACAGCCAGTCCGTCGCGCAAGTCATCGGGGAGTTCATGCACTGCCCCACCGGGCAATCGCTCGGTCATCGATTCAGGCTAACCCCGGTCCGCGGAAAATCGCTGGGACCGCCGGTGCCCGTGTCGCGACAGTGCGCAGCGTGGAACTGCATGCGCCGGGTCCGCCGCCACAGCCTGACGAATGCACAGACCGATCCGAAGCGGGCTACCGTGTGCACACCATGGCTGACCCGTCCGTATCCGAGCTGCTGGCCGCCGCGGTAACCGCACTCGGCGGCAGCGAACGCGACGGGCAGGTGCGCATGGCCGAGGCGGTGGCGCACGCCTTCGACATCGACGAGCACCTGGCAGTGCAGGCGGGCACCGGCACCGGCAAGTCGCTTGCCTACCTCGTCCCGGCGATCGCCCGGGCAGTGGCCGACGACAACCCGGTGGTGGTGTCGACCGCGACGATCGCCCTGCAGCGTCAGCTCGTCGACCGCGATCTGCCGCGTCTGGCCGACGCACTCGAAACCGTGCTCCCCCGCCGACCCACCTTCGCTCTGCTCAAGGGCCGCCGGAACTACCTGTGCCTGAACAAGATCCACACCGGCACTGAAGAACCCGAAGACACGCCGCAGGAACAATTGTTCGAACCGTTCGCGGCCGGCGCATTGGGCCGCGATGTTCAGCGACTCACCGCATGGGCCGAAGTCACCGACTCCGGTGACCGCGACGACCTCAAACCCGGTGTGCCGGAACGGTCTTGGTCTCAGGTCAGCGTTTCAGCACGGGAGTGTGTCGGGGCCACCCGTTGCCAGTTCGGCACCGATTGTTTCGCCGAACGGGCACGTGCTGTCGCCGCAACAGCCGATGTCGTCGTGACCAACCACGCACTGCTGGCCATCGACGCCATCTCCGACACCAGCGTCCTGCCCGAGCACCGACTGCTGGTGGTCGACGAAGCCCACGAGCTGGTGGACCGGGTCACCTCGGTGGCCACCGCCGAGCTGACGGCCGCCGCGCTGAGCGTCGCGGTGCGCCGCGTGACCCGCCTGGTCTCGCCCGAACTGGTTCAGCGCCTCGATACCGCGTCGCTGACGTTCGGCTCGGCGATCCACGACGGCACGCCGGGCCGGATGGACCACCTCGACGACGAACTGGCGACATATCTGGCCGCGCTGCGCGACGCCGCCGGCGCGGCCCGCTCGGCCATCGACGCCGCGCCCGCCGACCCCAAAGCCGCCGCAGCGCGCAAGGAGTCGGTCGCCGCGCTCACCGAGATCGCCGACACCGCCGCCCGGATCCTCACCTCCTTCGAGCCGGCCATTCCGGAGCGCACCGACGTGGTGTGGCTCAGCCACGACGACAACCGCGGCTCGGTGCGGCCGGTGTTGAGGGTGGCGCCGCTGTCAGTGGCCGGGCTGCTGCACGACCGGCTGTTCGGCCGGGCGACGACGGTGCTGACCTCGGCGACGCTGACCATCGGCGGGTCATTCGATGCGATGGCCGGTGCCTGGGGCCTGACCATCGGTTCGGGCGTCGAGGCGGCACGCTGGCGAGGGCTCGATGTCGGCTCACCGTTCGAGCACGCCAAGGCCGGCATCCTCTACGTGGCCGCCCACCTGCCGCCTCCCGGGCGCGACGGCACCGGAACGGCCGAGCAGCTCGACGAGATCACCGGACTGATCACGGCGGCCGGTGGGCGCACCCTGGGACTGTTCTCCTCGATGCGGGCGGCGCGCGCGGCAGCCGAGGCGATGCGCGAGCGGTTGGACACCCCGGTGCTGTGCCAGGGCGACGACACCACCGGAGCGCTGATCGAGCAGTTCGCCGCCGACTCCGAGACATCGCTGTTCGGCACGCTGTCACTGTGGCAGGGCGTGGACGTGCCGGGTCCGTCACTGTCGCTGGTGCTCATCGACCGCATCCCGTTCCCGCGGCCGGACGACCCACTGCTGACCGCCCGGCAACGCGCGGTGAGTGCCCGCGGCGGCAACGGTTTCATGGCGGTCGCCGCCAACCACGCCGCTTTGCTGCTGGCGCAGGGCGCGGGCCGGTTGTTGCGCAGCGTCGACGACCGGGGCGTGGTGGCGATACTCGACTCGCGGATGGCGACCGCCCGCTATGCCGGCTACCTGCGGGCATCACTGCCGCCGTATTGGGGCACCACCGACACCGACAAAGTCCGTCTGGCACTGCAGCGGCTGCGCGACGGCTGAGGCCACTATCGTCATTCCCCATGCGCCTCTCCCGCCGCAGCGCCCGTGTACTGGCCACCGCCGGCACCCTGATCCTGCTGTTGAGCGGATGCGCCCGGATGCTGGACGGCACACCGGTGTCGATCTTTGCCGACCCGTTCCGGGTGGGCGGCCTGCAGGCGGTCGACGGGCCCACCGGCCTGCGGCCCGATGCCCCGCCGCCTGACCGCGAGGTCAAAGGCACCGACGGCGGCCGGATCGACCAGCTCGCCGCCCAATCGGTCAGCGATCTCGAGGCGTTCTGGACGACCACCTATCCCAACACCTTCGACGGCGACTTCAAACCGGCGAGTTCATTGCTGTCCTGGGACCCCGGGCAACGGAAGGGAACGTTCTGCAGGAACAGGACTTTCCTGCTGATCAACGCGGCCTACTGCTACCTGGACAACACCATCGGGTGGGACCGCCGGCTGCTGCTGCCGGCGCTGCGTAATGCCTACGGCGACATGGCGATCACCATGGTGCTCGCCCACGAGTACGGCCACGCGATAGCGCGAACGGCCGGTATCACCAAGCGACGCCAGACCCCGACGCTGGTTGCCGAACAGCAGGCCGACTGCCTGGCCGGGGTCTACCTGCGGTGGGTGGCCCACGGCGACTCGCCGCGGTTCACCCTCAGCACCGGCGACGGGTTGAACGGCGTGCTGGCGGCGATGCTGGCGCTGCGCGATCCGCTGCTGAATCCCGGGGAGACCGTCGGCAACAACGAGCACGGTTCGGCCTTCGAGCGAATCTCGGCGTTTCAGTTCGGGTTCACCGAGGGCGCGGACTCGTGCCGGTCCATCGACGCCAAGGAGATCGAGCAGCGGCGCGGTGAGCTACCGATCCAGCTGCAGCAGAACGAAACCGGTGAGGTGCCGGTCAGCGAGGACTCGGTCCGGGTCGTCGTCGAAGCGATGAACATCCTGTTCACCCCGGCCAAACCGCCGCAGCTCTCCTTCGATGCCGCGACGGCGTCGTGCACCGATGCCCGCCCCAGCCGCCCGGCGTCGTACTGTCCGGCGACCAACACCATCACGGTCGACCTGCCCGGCCTGCAGACCATGGGCACGCCCAGTAAGGATGCGAAGTTGGCGACCCTGTCCGGCGACAACACCGCCTACTCGGTGCTCGTCTCGCGGTACATGCAGGCGGTGCAGATCGAGCACGGCGGCCTGGTGCTCGACAATGCCGCGGCCGCGTTACGAACCGCGTGCCTGACCGGGGTGGCCACCACCAAGCTGTCCCAGGGGGTAACCACCTCCAACGGCGGCACCATCGCGCTGACCGCCGGCGACCTGGACGAGGCCGTCGCCGGGTTACTCACCAACGGCCTTGCGGCCGGGGACATCAACGGTGAGTCGGTGCCGGCCGGATTCTCCCGCATCGACGCCTATCGAACCGGGGTGCTCGGCGACTTCGACCGGTGTCTGCAGCGCTTCCCCTGACGGCGACCGCAGTGGTGCGGTATAAAAACAAGCACCAAATGTAATAATTCTCTAGGTATTTACTGACTATCTCCTCGGTGAATAGAATCATCCTCACACCGGCCATGAATTTTAATCAGCTTGGCCTTAGGTGGGGGTACGCGATCATGGCAAATCGACGCCGAATGGCAGCCAGCAATCGGTCGCGGCGCCGCCGGCGCCAACTCGGCACGGTCACTGGAGTAATCGCGGCATTCGGACTCAGCCCGATGGTTACCGCACCGCAGGCGAATGCGGATTTCGACTGGTTCTTTGACCTGTTCGGCTCGCTCGACGCACCCACGACCGTCGTCGACTCGGCCCAGAACTGGGGGGACCTGAGCGCCTGGCTGGATTCGATCGCCTGGGCTGACCCTTCGTGGGCCGTCAACACCGGACCCGACGTGGCGCTCGCCAACACCCTCGACACTGGTGGATGGTTCGAGCAGTACTTCTACACCCCCATCCACGGGGCGATCGACGACTGGATCAACAGCCCCGAGGGGATTCAGGTCGCCGACTGGGTCAACACCTGGTCCGGCCAGTTCCTGATCGGCAACGGGGCCGCCGGAACCGCTGAGCATCCCGACGGCGGCGACGGCGGCTTGTTGTTCGGCGACGGTGGCGACGGCTACTACGGCGGCAACGGCGGCAGCGCCGGCTGGCTGATCGGCGACGGCGGCAATGCCGGCGGCGCGGCGCCCTCGCCGGAGGTCAGCGCACTCAGCGCGGTCGAATACCTGGTTCCGATCAACGGAACTGCGGGACAGGCCGGCAATGCCGCGTTCCTGTTCGGCAACGGGGGCACCGGCGGCAACGGCACGGACGGAATCGGCGGGGGTAACGGGGGCGCCGGCGGGATCGGCGGAGCCGGCGGGACCTTCTTCGGCAATGGCGGCAACGGCGGCAACGGGGGCAACGGCACAGCAGGTGGATCCGGCGGTGCGGGCGGCGCGGGCGGTGCAGGCGGACTCTGGTTCAGCAACGGCGGCCACGGCGGAAACGGCGGCAACGGGACCGATGGCGGCGACGGCAGCGACGGGAGTGCCGGTCTCGCGGCCCAGGCCGGTGAATCCGGGCACGACGGTCAGTCCGGCGGATTCGGCGGCGTGGGCGGCAACGGCGGAGCCGGTGGACTGTTCTTCGGCAACGCGGGCAGCGGCGGGTCCGGAGGCAGCGGCGGCAACGGCGGTGCGGGCGGCAACGGCGGCGACGGCGGTTACGGCCCCAGCGTCGCCGGCAACGGCGGACAGGGCGGGGCCGGCGGATCCGGAGGCTGGGGCGCGCGCGGTGGGCTCTCCGGCGCCAACGGGCTCTTCGGTACCAGCGGAACGGTCGGCAACGCCGGTACGGGCGGCCACGGCGGCGACGGTGGCAACGGCGGTAAGGGCGGCGACACCGGTGCCGGCGGCCACGCCGGAGCAGGAGGTACCGCCGGCGACGGCGGGAAGGGTGGATGGGATTCGTACGGCTGGGCCAGCCCCAACGACCCGATTCGCTTCGGCGTCGCCGGAGACGCCGGCAACGGCGGCAACGGCGGCAACGGCGGCAATGCCGGCGCAGCCGGTTGGGGTGGTGCGGGCGGCAACGGCGGCTGGGGCGGCGAAGGTGGCACGGGCCACGACGGCGGCAATGCCGGCAACGGCGGCAACGGCGGCAACGGCGGTAACGCCGGTGACGGCGGCACCGCCGGTAACGGGGGCGTCGGCGGCAACGGATTCGTCGGCGGCAACTACCACGGGAACACCGACGGCGTCAGTGCCCCGGTCGGCAGTGTCGGCAACGGCGGCAGCGGTGGAGCCGGCGGCAACGGCGGCAATGCTGACGGCGCCGGCAACGCCGGAAACGGCGGCGACGGCGGTCGCGGTCTTGCTGCCGGCATCGGCGCCCCGGGCATTCCGGAAGGCAAGGGCGGCGCCGGGGGCAACGCCGGCAACGGCGGCAGCGCCGGTGATTACGGCACCGCCGGCAACGGCGGCGAGGGCGGCGTCAGCCTCCTGGGCGGCATGCGCGCCGGCAACGGCGGTGACGGCGGCAGTGCTGGTGCGGGCGGCCACGCCGGAAACGGGGGCAACGGGGGCGACAGCGGGAGCGGCTCCGGCGGCGACGGCGGCAAGGGCGGCAACGCCGGCACCAACGGGGACGCCGGGTGGGGCGGCTACGGCGGCGCCGGCGGCGCCCAGCGGCCCGCCGACGGCGTTGGTGGCGCCGGCGGAAACGGCGGCACCGGCGGCTCGGTTGACGGGTTCACCGGCGGCAAGGGCGGCACCGGTGGTGCCGGCGGCAGCATCGTGCACCAATACGCCGATGGCACCGGCTATACGGCGGCGGAGGCGGCGGCGGGGCAGGCGCCCCCGGCAGTACTGCCGGCAACGGCGGCGACGGCGGCAACGGCGGTCAGGGCGGTTGGGGCACCACCGCCACCAGCGGCGGCCGGGGCGGTGCCGGCGGCTACGCAGGCGCCGACGGCGGCGCCGGGGGTAATGGCGGCGATGGCGGTCACGTCTACGGCGGCAACGGTGGCAACGGCGGCAACGGCGGTACCGGGGCCGGCGCCGACGGCGGTCGCGGTGGCAACGGCGGCAACGGCGATACCGGCGCTGATGTCAACAACGGCGGTGGCGGCAACGGTGGCAACGGCGGCAACGGCACCGCCGGTGGGAACGGCGGCAACGGCGGCAACGGCACAAATTGGGGCTACGGCGGCGACGGCGGGCAGGGCGGCAACGGCGGATCTGTAGGCCCGAATGGCAACGGCACCGGCGGTACCGGCGGAAACGGCGGCAACGGCACCGCTGAGCAGTACACCGGCGGCAACGGTGGCGCGGGTGGCAACGGTGGCGCGGATGGGACCCCCGGCACCACCGGGACCGCCGGACAGAACCGTCCGTAAACCGTGCGGGCCGTCAGGCCAATGTGACCAGTCCCAGTTCGGCATCGCCGGACAGCAGCGGGTGGCTGGGCAGCACCCGAACCGTGTAGCCCACCGAGCCGGCGACCGGTAGCGGGGTGGTCGTCGAGAAGACTTCGGTGCCGTCGGCCGCAGTCTGCGCATGCGCCATCGCCACCGTCACCGGTTCCAGCAGGCTGTCCCCGGAGTCCACCCGACCCAGCACGGCCTGTACCGCCACCTCGTCCGGTCGCAGCCCGGCGAGTCGCACGGTCGCGGTCAACGTCAACCGCGAACCGAGCAGCGGCGCATCAGGCAACCCCGTGCTGTCGACGTCGGTGATCTGGATCTGCGGCCAAGCCTGTCGCGCCCGGCGGCAGTACTCGGCCAGTCGGCGGGCCGCGCCGTAGGTCACGCCGTCGACCGGTTCGCAGGTCCGCCGCAGCGACATCGCCGCCGGGGCGTAGCACTGCTCGACGTAGTCGTGCACCATCCGCGAGGCCAACACCTTGGGGCCCAGCGTCTGCAGCGTGTGGTGCACCATCTCGATCCAGCGCGGCGGCACGCCGCGGTCGTCACGCTCGTAGAACCGCGGCACCACCGACTGCGCCAACAGTCCGTAGAGTGCCGCGGCTTCCAGATCGTCGCGCCGGTTCTCGTCGGCAACCCCGTCCGCGGTGGGGATGGCCCAGCCGTTCTCCCCGTCGAACCACTCATCCCACCAGCCGTCGCGGATCGACAGGTTCAGGCCGCCGTTGAGCGCGCTCTTCATCCCCGAGGTACCGCAGGCCTCCAGCGGCCGCAGCGGATTGTTCAGCCAGACATCGCATCCGGCGTAGAGCCGGCGCGCCATCGACATGTCGTAGTCGGGCAGAAACGCGATCCGGTGGCGCACCTCGGGGCGGTCGGCGAACCGCACAATCTGCTGGATCAGCGCCTTGCCGTCGTCGTCGGCCGGATGAGACTTGCCGGCCACGATCAGCTGGACCGGACGATGCTCGTCGAGCAACAGTTGCTCCAGCCGGTCGGAGTCGCGCAGCATCAGGGTCAGGCGCTTGTAGGTCGGCACCCGGCGCGCAAACCCGATGGTAAGTACATCGGGGTCGAACGCCGTTGCGATCCAACCCAACTCGGCTTCGGATGCGCCACGGTCCAGCCCGGAATGCAGCAGCCGCAATCGTACTTCGTCGACGAGCAGCGACCGCAGCTGTGCGCGAATCGACCACAGCGTCACCGGATCGACCTGCTGCAGGCGCTGCCAGGCCGCCGGCTCGCTGAACGAGTCCGGGGCCGCCAGGTCACGGCTCAGCTGCAACCAGGGCGCCGCCGCCCAACTTGCCGCATGCACGCCGTTGGTGATCGACCCGATAGGCACCTCGTCGCTGTCGAATCCGGGCCACAGACCGTTGAACATGGCCCGGCTGACCCGGCCGTGCAGCCGCGACACCCCGTTGGCCCGCTGCGCCAACCGCAGCCCCATGTGGGCCATGTTGAAGGTGCCGGGATCGTCCTCGGCGCCCAGCTCGACGATCCGATCGACGGGCACCCCGGCCGCCAGCGCCTCATCCTCGCCGGCGAAGTAGCGGCGCACCATCCCGGTGCCGAAGCGGTCGATCCCGGCCGGTACCGGGGTGTGGGTGGTGAACACCGTCGCCGACCGCACCACCGCCAGCGCGGTGTCGAAGTCCAGCCCTTCCCCGGCGATCAGCTCGCGGATGCGTTCGATCCCGAGGAAGCCGGCGTGGCCCTCGTTCATGTGGAACACCTCGGGGGCCGGCAGTCCTTCGAGCTTGGTGAACGCCCGGATCGCCCGCACCCCGCCGATGCCGGCCAGGATCTCCTGGCGGATCCGGTGCTCCTGGTCACCGCCGTACAGTCGATCGGTGACCCCGCGCAGCTGATGCACGTTCTCGCCGATGTCGGAGTCCAGCAGCAGCAACGGCACCCGTCCGACCTGCGCGACCCAGATTCGTGCCCTCAGTCGGCCGGCCCCGGGCAGGGCGACTTCGATCAGGACCGGTGCGCCGGTGGGGTCGACCAGCAGCCGCAACGGCAGCCCCTGCGGGTCCAGCGACGGATATGTCTCCCGTTGCCAGCCATCGACGGACAACGACTGCCGGAAGTATCCGGAGCGGTAGTAGAGCCCGACGGCGATCAACGGCACGCCCAGGTCCGACGCCGACTTCAAGTGGTCCCCGGCCAGGATCCCCAGTCCGCCGGAGTAATTCGGCAGGGCCTCGGCGACGCCGAACTCCATCGAGAAGTAGGCGATGCCGACCGGCAGCGCCGCACCGGCATCCTGCTGGCGCTGATACCACCGCGGCCGGGTCAGATACTCGGTGAGATCGGCCGACAACGCGTCCAGCCGGGCGGTGAACGCCTCGTCGGCGGCCAGTTGGTCGAGCCGGGCGGGACTGACCGCTCCGAGCAGCGCCACCGGGTCGCGGCCGCATCCGTCCCACAGCTCGGGGTCAATTGCGGCGAACAGTTCCTGGGTGGGCTGCTCCCACGACCAGCGCAGGTTCATCGACAGCTGTTTGAGCGCCATGAGCCGCTCGGGCAGATGGGCTCGAACGGTGAACCGGCGGAGGGCCTTCACGCATCACCACATTACGGCGGTTCGGCGGGGCGAGGCTGGGACCGCCACATAGGACCCGACGATTCGGTTGCGAACCGGTCGCTACGCCCGGTCTGGTCCGGCCACCGATTACCGTGGGCGCATAGCCCGACGACGAACGGAGTGTGGGTGTCAGGCCGTGTCGAGGTCGACGACGTCGAGCCGGTCATCTCGTGCGGCCGCTACCCGGCCAAGGCCGTGGTCGGCGAGACGGTACCGGTCAAGGCCACGGTGTGGCGCGAGGGCCATGATGCCGTCGCTGCGACCCTGGTGGTGCGCTATCTCGGGCGGCACTATCCGCTGCCCGGGGAACAGCCGGTCGAGCAGGCGGGTTCACCCGCGCCGCTGCGGCTCCCAATGCAGCCGTGCTTCGACGCGTACGTGTTCCACGGCGCTTTCACCCCCGACACCGTCGGGCTGTGGACGTTCCGGGTGGAGGGTTGGGGTGATCCGCTGCAGACGTGGCGAAGCGCGGTGGCCGCCAAGCTCGACGCGGGCCAGGGCGAGGCCGAGCTGTCCAACGATCTGGTGATCGGCGCCGCCCTGCTCGAGCGCGCCGCCGCCGGAATGCCTCGCGGCGAACGCGAGCCCCTGCTGGCGGCGGCCACCGCGCTGCGTACCCCTGGCGATCCGATTCCGCGCGCCGCACCGGCGCTGTCGGCTCCGGTCGAGGAACTGCTGGCCCGCTATCCGCTGCAGGAGCTGGTCACCGCGGGCCATGACCACCAGGTGTGGGTGGATCGGCCGCTGGCCCGCCGCGGCGCCTGGTACGAGATGTTCCCGCGTTCGACCGGCGGCTGGGATGGCGATGGCCGCCCGGTGCATGGAACGTTCGCCACCGCGGCGGCGGCACTACCGCGGATCGCCGACATGGGTTTTGACGTGGTGTATCTGCCGCCGATTCACCCGATCGGCCGGATGCACCGCAAGGGCCGCAACAACTCCCCCATCGCCGAGCCCGGCGATGTCGGCTCGCCGTGGGCCATCGGCAGCTCCGAGGGCGGCCACGATGCGATTCATCCGGAACTGGGCGGCATCGATGACTTCGACGATTTCGTCGCGGCCGCACGCCGGCTGGGACTCGAGGTCGCATTGGACCTGGCGCTGCAGTGCGCACCCGATCACCCCTGGGCCGGCGAGCACCGGGAATGGTTCACCGAGTTGCCCGACGGCACCATCGCCTATGCGGAGAACCCGCCGAAGAAGTACCAGGACATCTACCCGCTGAACTTCGACAACGATCCGGCCGGCCTGTATGCCGAGGTGCTGCGGGTGGTCCGGTTCTGGGTGGACCACGGGGTGAAGATCTTCCGGGTCGACAACCCGCACACCAAGCCGCCGGACTTCTGGATCTGGCTGATCGCCGCCGTCAAGAACGTCGACCCCGACGTTCTGTTTCTAGCCGAGGCGTTCACCCCGCCGGCACGCCAATACGGCTTGGCCAAGCTGGGTTTCACCCAGTCCTACACGTACTTCACCTGGCGGACAACGCGCTCGGAGCTCACCGAGTTCGGCCAGCAGATCGCCGAGATCGCCGACTACCGCAGGCCGAACCTGTTCGTCAACACCCCCGACATCCTGCATGCCAGCCTGCAGTACGGCGGCCGCGGCATGTTCGCCATCCGGGCGGTGCTGGCGGCCACGCTGAGCCCGACTTGGGGCGTGTACTCCGGGTTCGAGTTGTTCGAGGACCGCGCGGTGCACGAGGGCAGTGAGGAGTACCTCGACTCGGAGAAATACGAGTTGCGTCCCCGCGACTTCGCCCGCGCCGTGGCCGAGGGACGATCCCTGGAGCCGTTCATAGCCCGGCTCAATGAGATTCGCCGTGTGCATCCGGCGTTGTATCAGCTACGAACCGTGCACTTCCACCACATCGACAACGACGCGATGCTGGCCTACAGCAAGTTCGACCCGGCTAGCGGTGACACCGTGCTGACGGTGGTGAACCTGAACCCATTCGGAACCGAGTGGGGCCTGCTGCATCTGAATCTGTGGGCCTTGGGCATGAACGACTACGACCGGTTCTGGGTGCGCGACCACATCAGCGGCGAGGACTACCACTGGGGACAGGACAACTACGTGGGACTGGACCCGGACCGCGCGGTCGCCCACATCATCACGATGCCGCCGATCAACGCCCACGCCCGCGCGGAACTGCTGCGGCGCAGGTGAACACGATGACCCAACGCCTGATGCCCGAACCCTCGGATCTGGCCCGCCTGCTGGCCGGAGAACACCACGATCCACACGCGATCCTGGGCGCTCACGAATACGACGGCGTCACGGTGCTCCGGTTGCTGCGGCCACGGGCGCACCGGGTGGTGGCGCTCGTCGGCACCGACCGGTTCGACATGCGGCACCTCGGCTCCGGGCTGTTCGCGGTCGCGCTGCCCTTCACCGGCCTCGTCGACTACCGACTGGAGGTGCACCACCCGGAATCGGCCGAATTCGCCGAGCCCACCGGAGTCCGGACGGTCGCCGACGGTTATCGCTTCGCGCCGACCCTGGGTGAGTTCGACCTGCACCTGTTGGCCGAGGGCCGCCACGAGCGCCTGTGGGAAGTGATGGGCGCGCATCACCGCACGTTCACCACCCCCGACGGTGACGTCTCCGGGGTGTCGTTCGCGGTGTGGGCGCCCAACGCCATCGGCGTGGGCCTGATCGGGGACTTCAACGGTTGGGACAGCAACGACGCCCCGCTGCGGTCGTTGGGTTCCTCCGGGGTCTGGGAGGTGTTCTGGCCCGACTTTCCCGCCGACGGGCTGTACAAGTTCCGCATTCACACCGCCGACGGCGGGATCAGCGATCGCGCCGACCCGTTCGCCTTCGCCACCGAGGTACCGCCGCGAACCGCGTCACGCGTTTCGCAGAGCACCTACATCTGGACCGACACCGAGTGGATGGCGCAGCGGCCCGGGCGTAATCCGCTGGCCGAGCCGATGAGCACCTACGAGGTGCATCTGGGCTCGTGGCGGCCGGGGCTCGATTACCGGCAGCTCGCAGCTGAGCTGACGGAATACGTGGTGCTGCACGGCTTCACGCACGTCGAACTCTTGCCGGTGGCCGAGCACCCGTTCGGCGGGTCGTGGGGCTACCAGGTGACGTCGTACTACGCCCCCACCGCACGCTTCGGCACACCCGACGATTTCCGGGCGCTGGTCGACGCGCTGCACCGGGCCGGGATCGGCGTCATCGTGGACTGGGTGCCGGCGCACTTCCCCAAGGACGACTGGGCACTCGGCCGTTTCGACGGGACCGCGCTCTACGAACACTCAGATCCACGGCGAGGAGAGCAACTCGACTGGGGCACCTACGTCTTCGACTTCGGTCGGGCGGAAGTGCGCAACTTCCTGGTCGCCAACGCGCTGTACTGGCTGACCGAGTTCCATGTCGACGGCTTGCGGGTGGACGCGGTGGCATCGATGCTCTACCTGGACTATTCACGGCCCGACGGCGGATGGACTCCCAACATCCACGGCGGCAGGGAGAACCTGGAGGCGGTGCAGTTCCTACAGGAGCTGAACGCGACCGCGCACCGGGTTGCGCCGGGCATTGTGACCATCGCTGAGGAATCCACCTCCTGGCCGGGCGTCACCCGGGATACAAGCCTTGGCGGCCTGGGGTTTTCGATGAAGTGGAACATGGGCTGGATGCACGACACACTGGCCTACCTCGGCCACGACCCGGTGCATCGCAGCTATCACCACCACAACATGACCTTCTCGATGCTCTACGCCTACAACGAGAACTACGTGCTGCCTATCAGCCACGACGAGGTGGTGCACGGCAAGGGCACGCTATGGTCGCGGATGCCCGGTGACGACCACCAGAAGGCCGCGGGACTGCGGGCGCTATTGGCCTACCAATGGGCGCATCCCGGTAAGCAACTGCTGTTCATGGGCCAGGAGTTCGGCCAGCACAGCGAGTGGTGCCACGACCGCGGACTCGACTGGTTCCAACTCGAGGACACCGACGGCTACTCCACCGGGATCTTGCGCCTGGTCGGTGACATCAACGCCCACTACCGCGCCCTTCCGGCGCTGTGGAGCCAGGACGAGAATCCGGGGAGCTACTCGTGGATCGACGCCAACGACTCCACCAACAATGTGTTGAGCTTCCTGCGTTACGGCGCCGACGGTTCGATGCTGGCCTGCGTGTTCAATTTCTCCGGCATCGACCACACCGACTACCACCTGGGTCTGCCGCGCGCCGGCCGGTGGCGCGAAGTGCTCAACACCGATGCGGTCGGCTACCGGGGTTCGGGGGCTGGCAATCTCGGTGAGGTTCCAGCCACCGACGAACCATGGCATGGCCGGCCCGCCTCGGCGGTGCTGGTACTGCCCGCGCTGTCGGCCCTCTGGCTGGCGCCCGGCTAGCGCACCGGTCAGTACAGCGCGTTGGCCAGGTTGCGCCGACCGGCGACCACGTCCGGGTCGGCCGGGTCGAACAGCTCGAACAGCTCCACCAGTCGCGTTCGCACTGCAGCGCGCTCATCACCGGAGGTCCGTCGCACCAAGCCGATCAGCCGGTCGAATGCCGCACTGACGTCCTGGCTGAGGATCTGCACGTCGGCGGCGGCGAAGGCCGACTCGATGTCATCCGGAGCGCCGTCGGCGATCGCCGGCGCATCGGGGGGCCGGGCGGTCGCCCGCTCCAGGAAGTTGAGCTGGCGCAGTGCGCCCTTGGCTTCGGCATGGTTCGGGTCGGCGTCGAGCAGCACCTGGTAGGCATCGCGGGCCGCGTCGAAGTCACCGGCGTCGAGGTGCTCACGCGCCTGGGCCAGTGCCGGATCGACCGGGGCCGACTGCTCTGCGTCGCCACCTCCGGAGAGCTTGCCCGCGGTGGCCGACAGCAGCGAGTCCACCCAGCGGCGCAACTGCTCCGGCGGCTGGGGCCCCTGAAAGCTGGTAACGGGTTGGCCGGCGGCCAGCGCCACCACCGTGGGCACCGCGTCCACACCGAACACCTGCGCCACCCGGGGGGCCACGTCGACGTTGATCATCGCCAGCGACCACGTGGCGCCGTCACTCGCCGCCAACGCCGCCAGGTTGTCGGCCAGTTGGATGCAGGCATCGCTGCGCGGGGACCACAGCAGCACCACCACCGGTACCTGGTTGGACCGGACCAGCACCTCGTCTTCGAAATTGGCCTCGGTGATCGCCGTGGCGCCCGGTGGCACCGGGGCGTCACCTCCGGCACCGCCGGCCTGCGCAGACTGCTTGAGGCCGGACAGGTCCACTGCTCCGGCCAATGCCGGACCGACTGAGGGCCGAGGACGCGTCACGCCGTCAAGTCTGTCATGTACGTCGCCACGGCGGTGCGGGCGGCCGGCTTCGCCCCGATGAGACCCACTATGAGGAAGATCACAACCCGATTCCTTCGGCGCCCGCTCCGCGGGTCCAGCAACCTACGCAACCGTAGGCAGACCGCTATCCGGCCCGCAGGATCAGTGCGTCACCCTGGCCGCCGGCCCCGCACAGTGCCGCCACCGCGTAGCCGGATCCGCGCCGCTTGAGCTCGAGGGCAGCGTGCAGGGTGATGCGCGCCCCGGACATCCCGATGGGGTGTCCGACGGCGATCGCGCCGCCGTGCACGTTGACGACGTCGGGGTTCACGCCGAGTTCCCGGGTCGAGGCCAGCGACACCGCAGCAAAGGCCTCGTTGATCTCCACCACGTCGAGTTGGTCGACGGAGATGCCCTCCCGGGCGATGGCCTTTTTGATGGCGTTGGCCGGCTGGGACTGCAGGGTCGAATCCGGACCGGCCACGACGCCGTGCGCCCCGATCTCACACAGCCACTCCAGACCCAGTTCCTGCGCCTTGGCCTTGCTCATCACCACCACGGCGGCGGCGCCGTCGGAGATCTGCGACGACGAACCCGCGGTGATGGTGCCGTCCTTGCGGAATGCCGGCTTGAGCCCGCCCAGCGAGTCCGCGGTGGTGTTGGCCCGGATGCCCTCGTCCTCGGTGAACTCCAGCGGATCCCCCTTGCGCTGCGGGATCTTCACCGGCACCACCTCATCGGCGAAGACACCGTCCTTCCAGGCCACGGCGGCCTTGCGGTGCGATTCAGCGGCGAACTCGTCCTGCTCGGCACGGGTGAACTTGTCCTCGTCGTTGCGCTGCTCGGTCAGCGCACCCATCGGCTGGTCGGTGAACACGTCGTGCAGGCCGTCGTAGGCCAGGTGGTCGCGCACCGTCACATCGCCGTACTTGTAACCCGCGCGGCTGTCCAGCAGCAGGTGCGGCGCCTTGCTCATGGACTCCTGGCCGCCGGCCACCACCACGTCGAATTCGCCGGCGCGGATCAGTTGATCTGCCATCGCGATGGCGTTGATTCCCGACAGACACATCTTGTTGATGGTCAGCGTCGGCACATCCCAGCCGATGCCTCCACCCACCGCCGCCTGCCGGGCCGGCATCTGGCCCGCACCCGCGGTGAGCACCTGGCCCATGATCACGTATTGCACCAGCGAGGCCGGAATCTGCGCCTTCTCCAGCGCCCCGGCGATGGCGATAGCCCCCAGGTCGCTACCCGAGAAATCCTTCAGCGAACCCATCAACCGGCCGATGGGGGTCCGAGCCCCAGCAACGATCACCGATGTCGTCATAACTACCTCCCGGGCGGGTGTGAACGGCCGATCTTTCCGGTCGGCGCAGCGCGATGTTTCCGCCCAGGTTACCGTTACGTTATGACGACCGAATCCGTCGCTGACCCATTTGAGGCACGTACCGCCTTGGCCTCCGCCTTGGTGACGGCGATCGACCACGTCGGCATCGCGGTGCCGGACCTGGAAGCGGCCAAAAAGTGGTATCACGACCGGCTCGGCATGATCGTGCTGCACGAAGAGGTCAACGAGGAGCAGGGCATCGTGGAAGCGATGCTGGCCGTGCGCGGCGCCCCGATCGGCAGTGCCCAGATTCAGCTGATGGCGCCGATCGACGAGTCGTCGACCATTGCGAAGTTCCTGGACAAGCGCGGCCCCGGTCTGCAGCAGCTCGCCTACCGGACCAGTGACATCGACGCGCTCTCCGAGCGGCTGCGCGAGCAGGGCGTGCGACTGCTCTACGAAGTGCCCCGGCGCGGCACCTCGAACTCCCGGATCAACTTCATCCACCCCAAGGACGCCGGCGGGGTGCTGGTGGAGCTGGTCGAGCCGGCCTCGAACAACGAGGCCGCCGGGGCGCACTGAACACCTGCGGTCAAGACCACTTCCGGGTCGGGCTCCGGGTTGCGCGATTAGTCCAGCACGGCGTGTGCCAGTGGCGCCGATCGTCGCCGGCCGCCTCCCCGAAATCAGCTGACCACACCACCACATGGGCTATGCCACAACGGATTTCGTGGTCACAGCCCGGGCACCGATAGACCTTGACGGCCCGCGACCCCGCGATCGGCAGGACCACGTATTCGTAGCCGTCGGGGCCGGTCTCCACGCGTTGTTGCAGCGGCAGCGGCCGTACCGGCTGTTGCCGACGCGACGGACCACTGCGACGAGCCATGCCGATCAGCCTAGCGATCAGGCGAGCTTGGACAGTGCGGCCGCCGCGTCGTAGCCGCTGAAACCGTCCAGCTCATCGTGGCGCAGGCGATTCACCCATGTCGGATCCGCAAGCAGCGCGCGCCCAATGGCCACCACATCGAACTCCCCGGCATCGAACTGCTCGACCAGACGGTCGACCGGCGCGGGCGAAATCACCTCCCCGCGCTTCTCGCTGCGGAACTGCGTCTCCAGCCCGACCGACCCAACCGCGATGACCGGTAAGCCGGTGATCTTCTTGGTCCATCCGGCAAGGCTCAATTCGGGGTCGTGGTCTTCGAAGGCGGGCACGTAATGCCGGCGTGTCGAGGGATGCAGCACGTCGACACCGGCCGCGACCAGCGGTGTGAGCAGTTCGGCCAACTTTGCCGGATCCTCGGCGATAGATGCCGCGTAGTCAGTGCCCTTCCACTGGGAGAACCGGAAGATGATCGGATAGTCCGGGCCGACCGCGGCGCGCACCGCCGCGACCACCTCGGCCGGGAAGCGCGTCCGCTCGGCCAACGTTCCGCCGTAGCCGTCGGTACGCCGATTGGTGCGCTCCCAGAAGAACTCGTCCAGCAGGTAACCGTGGGCGCCGTGAATCTCGACGGTGTCGAATCCCACGTCACGTGCGGTGGCGGCGCTGCGGGCATACTGCTCCGCGATCTGCGCGAGCTCGTCACGCTCCAGCGCGCGGCCCCTGGGTTCGCCGCGCCCGTCGACACCCGACGGGCCGACGGGTTGCACTCCGTCGTCGTCGCGACGCTCGATCCCCTGGTGCCACAGCTGTGCCGCGATCGTCGCGCCCTCGGAGTGGACACCGTCGACGACTCGCCGCCACCCGGCCAGCACCTGGTCGCCCGCGATCGTCGGCACGCTGGCCGGGTATCCGGCGGCCGGGTCAGGCAGCCGGATTCCCTCGGTGATGATGAGCCCGACGCCACCGGCGGCACGCCGGCGGTAGTACTCGGCGACATCGGGACCCGGGATTCCCTCGGGGGACGCCTGCCGGGTCATCGGCGCCATCGCGAATCGGTTCGGCACCGTCAGGGAACGCACGGTCAGCGGCTGGAAAAGGTCATTCAGTGCCATGGTCGACTCCAACACGCGAGTCTCGCCCGCTATTCCACCGACGCGTCAGAACAACCGGTACTCGTCGCTGTCCATGCCGCGCATCGCGTCGTAATCCAGTGTCAGGCATCGGATACCGCGATCCGTCGCCAGTGTGCGGGCTTGCGGCTTGATCTGCTGCGCGGCGAACACCCCGCTCACCGGCGCGAGCAGGCTGTCGCGGTTGAGCAGTTCGAGGTATCGCGTGAGCTGTTCCACACCGTCGATCTCGCCGCGCCGCTTGATCTCCACCGCGACCGCTCGTCCCTGCTCGTCGCGACACAGCAGGTCAACGGGACCGATCGCGGTCATGTACTCGCGGCGCACCAGCGAGTAGCCCTCGCCGAGCAGTTCGACGTGTTCGGCCAGCAGTACCTGCAGCTGGGCCTCCACGCCGTCCTTGACCAGGCCGGGATCGACTCCCAGTTCGTGGCTGGAGTCGTGTTCGACCTCTTCGATGGTGATCCGCAACTGGTCACCGGTCTTGTTCGCGACCACCCACACCGGTAGCTCGCCGCCGGTCTCCTCGGTGAGCCGGCACGGTGGACTCATCCAGTTCAGCGGCTTGTAGGCACGGTCATCGGCGTGCACGCTGACCGAACCGTCCGCCTTGAGCAGCAGCAGGCGCCGGGCGGACGGCAGGTGTGCGGTGAGCCGACCGACGTAGTCGACAGTGCATTGGGCGATCACGAGTCGCATCCGATCCACCTTAGGGCCCGCGCCGAGCAATTATTCTGACGCCACGATGAAGCCGCCAAAGACGATCGCACAACGCCTGGGCCGAATCCTGGAGCTGCTGACCCGCCAGAGCGGTCGGCTGCCCGAGACACCCGAATACGGTTCCTGGCTGCTGGGCCAGGTATCTGAGAGCCAGTACCTGCGCCGGATCCGTATTCAGTTCATCTTGACCGTCGTCATGGTGGGGACGAACCTGATCGGTGTCGCCGTGGACGTCCTGTTGGTAGCGGTGGCTTTTCCGGTGCCCAGTGTGTTCACCGACGCTCCGAAGTGGCTGACCCTTGGGCTGGTGCCGGCCTATGTGGTGATCGCAATAGTCGCCGGCACCTACGGAATTACCCGGGGCACCATCAAGAAATTGCGTTGGGCCATCAAGGAACAGACACCGACGCGCGACGACGAACGCAACGCCTTCATGACCCCGTGGCGAGTTGCGCAGGTGGTGCTGGCCCTGTGGGGTTTCGCGACGGTGTTGTTCACCGTGCTCTATGGCATGTACGACAAGATCTTCATCCCGATCATCGGATTCACGATGAGCGTCTGCGGCATTCTGGTGGCCACCGCCTGCTATCTGTTCACCGAATTCGCGTTGCGGCCGGTGGCCGCACAGGCCCTGGCCGCCGGTCCGCCGCCGCGGCGATTCCTGTCGGGCATCATGGGCCGGACCATGATGGTCTGGCTGCTCACCTCGGGCGTCCCCATCCTGGGTATCGGCCTGACCGCACTGTTTGCGGTGGTGCTGAAGAACCTGACGTTGACGCAGTTCGCCATCGCCGTGTTCATCGCTTCGGTGACGACGCTGATTTTCGGGTTCCTGCTGATGCTGATCCTGTCCTGGCTCACCGCAACGCCGGTGCGCGTGGTGCGGGCGGCTCTGCGGCGCGTCGAGCAGGGCAACCTGCAAGGCGACCTGGTGGTGTTCGACGGAACCGAACTCGGTGAGTTGCAGAGCGGCTTCAACGCGATGGTGCACGGGCTGCGAGAGCGTGAACGCGTACGCGATCTGTTCGGCCGCCACGTCGGACGTGAGGTGGCCGCCGCCGCGGAACGCGACCAGATACAACTCGGCGGCGAAGAGCGCCATGTCGCAGTTGTTTTCGTCGACATCGTCGGCTCGACGCAGATCGTGACCACCAAGCCGGCGACCGAGGTCGTCACCCTGCTGAACCGATTCTTCGCCGTCGTCGTCGACGAAGTCGACCGTCATCAGGGGCTGATCAACAAGTTCGAGGGTGATGCCACCCTGGCGATCTTCGGCGCCCCGAACCACCTCGACCATCCCGAGGACGAAGCGTTGGCCGCAGCCCGGGGCATCCTTTACCGCCTGGCCGCCGAGGTGCCGGAGATCCGGGCCGGCATCGGCGTGGCGGCCGGGCAGGTCGTGGCCGGGAACGTCGGCGCCAAAGAACGCTTCGAGTACACCGTGATCGGAGAACCGGTCAACGAGGCCGCCCGACTGTGCGAGTTGGCAAAGGCCCAACCACTGCCACTGTTGACGACGGCCAAGACCATGTACGCCGCCACCATCAGCGAGCAGGCCCACTGGGTGGTGGGCGATTCGATCGTGTTGCGCGGCTACGAAGCGCCCACGGTACTGGCCAGCCCGCTTTAGCCCCTACTACCCCGTCCACGTCTCCGCCGCAGCCAGAGCTTTCTCGACCGTCGCGAACGCCACCGCCTCATTCGCCTCGGGGTCGGTGATGATCGCACCGCCGGGATCAACGAGCAGGCTGTGCTTGCCGAGCGACTGCAGGCCGTCGGCCAGTCCGGCGAGCAGGGCCCGCGCCGGTTCGCTGATCGCGTGCAGGCGTGACACGTCGAGGATGGCGGTGTCGATCTCGGCGCAGTCCCGGGTGACGGTGCGGGTCACCTGTTCGGCGCCGGCGAAGAGCAGGTCACCGTGCACCTCGTAGACCCGAACACCGAAGCGCGGGGTGTACACCCCGCGAATGGCCGCGTGGGCGTCGCTGCTCACAGTCAGAAAGTGCAGTCCGAGCTGCTGGGAAAGGCTGCGACACACCAACATTCCGCGAACGCTGTTACCCTTCGCGTCGATCCGGGGTGAATAGACGCCGATGCCGAGCTGGCCTGGAAGCACCGCAACGATGCCGCCGCCCACGCCACTCTTGGCCGGCATCCCCACCGCACTGACCCACTCGCCGGCGGCGTCGTACATACCGCAGGTCACCATGACCGACAACGTGCGCCGCACCACCATTGCGTCGGTCACCTGCCTGCCGGTCAGCGGATTGAGCCCGCCACGGGCAAGCGTCGCCGCCATCCGGGCCAGATCGGTACTGGTGACCTTCAGTGAGCACTGCCGGGTATAGACGTCGAGAGCGTCGTCGGGATCCGAACCGAGTGCGCCGAAACTGTCCAGCAGGTAGGCGATTCCGCGGTTGCGGCTACCGCTGGCCCGCTCCGAGCGATAGACGTCCTCGTCGAAATCGAGCCGGGATCCCGCACACGCGCTGTAGAACTCCCGGATCAGCTCGAAGCGGTCGTCGACGGTCTTGCCGGGAATCAACGAACACGCCACGATCGCGCCGGCGTTGATCATCGGATTCTTCGGGACGTTGGTGACCTGATCGACACTGATCTTGTTGAATCCCTCGCCCGAGGGTTCCACACCGATCCTCACGTCGACATCGGCCAGGCCCAGCTGATCCAACGCCAACGCGTAGGTGAACGGCTTGGAGATCGACTGCATGGTGAATTGCACCCCGGCATCGCCGGATTCGTAGACATAGCCGTCCGAGGACGAAAGCGAGAGGCCGAATCCGGTCGGGTCGACCCGCGAAAGCTCAGGAATGTAGCCGGCCAAGTCGCCGTCAGTGACCGGGGCGTGCTCGGCGAGAATCCCGTCGAGGTATCGCTGTACCAGAGCCGTCACGACCAGATGGTAGCCCGGGCCGCCGAAGATGACCGGGCACTATCGTGTCGCTTTTCCGCTAGTGTCGCGGGCCCTCACGTGCAATCGTTACAACGTGCACGACGACTTCGACCGCTGCTATCGTGCCGTGAAGTCCAGCGACGCCCGCTTCGACGGCTGGTTCATCACTGCGGTGCTGACCACCGGAATCTACTGCCGGCCCAGCTGCCCGGTGCGTCCGCCGTTGGCGCGGAACGTGCGGTTCTACCCCACCGCCGCGGCCGCTCAGCGAGCCGGCTTCCGGGCCTGCAAGCGGTGCCATCCGGACGCCGCTCCGGGCTCCCCCGAATGGAATATCCGCGGCGACGTCGTGGGTCGCGCGATGCGGCTCATCGCCGACGGCACGGTCGATCGCGAGGGTGTGGCCGGGCTCGCCGGCCACCTCGGCTATTCGGCCCGTCAACTACAGCGGTTGCTGCAGGTCGAGGTGGGCGCCGGCCCGCTGGCGCTCGCCCGGGCGCAGCGAGCCCAGACGGCGCGGGTCCTGATCGAGACGACGGATCTGTCGATGGCCGACGTCGCGTTCGCAGCCGGATTCGCCAGTATCCGGCAGTTCAACGACACCGTTCGGGCGGTGTGCGCCACCACCCCGACCGCATTGCGGCATCAGGCGACCGCACGCTCGAAAGTCAGACGAGACCGGGGCGCCCACGGCCCGGGAACTGTGTCGCTGCGCCTGCCGGTACGCACCCCGTTCGCCTTCGAGGGCGTATTCGGGCACCTGGCAGCGTGCGCGGTTCCCGGCTGCGAGGAGGTGCGCGACGGCGCGTACCGGCGTACTCTGCGGCTGCCGCACGGCAATGGCATCGCCAGCCTGAGTCCCGCTCCTGATCACGTCCGGTGCCTGTTGATGCTCGACGACTTCCGGGATCTCACAACGGCGATCGCCCGGTGCCGGCGCCTGTTGGACCTCGACGCCGATCCCGAGGCAGTCATCGAAACCCTCACCGACGACCCCGAATTGGCTCCGATCGTGGCCAAGGCGCCGGGACAGCGGATTCCGCGGACGGTCGACGAGGCCGAACTCGCCGTGCGCGTGGTGCTCAGCCAGCAGGTATCGATCAAGGCAGCCCGCACCCACACCCACCGGCTGCTTCTCGCCCACGGCGAGCAGATCAGTGATGCCGCAGGCGGACTGACGCATGTCTTCCCGTCGGTGGAGCGGCTCGCCGACATCGATCCCGACCAACTCGCCCTCCCGCGAGCGCGCCGGCAGACGTTGCTCGCCCTGGTCGCCGCGCTGGCGGATGGCACCGTCGGTTTGGGGGCAGGCTGCGACTGGGAACGAGCCCGCCACGACCTGCTGACCCTTCCGGGGATCGGGCCCTGGACTGCCGAGGTCATCGCCATGCGCGGTCTGGGCGACCCCGACGCATTCCCGGCAACCGACTTGGGGATTCAGGTCGCCGCCCGGCGCCTCGGACTCCCCGACAACCCCCGGGCGCTGACCGAGCACAGTGCCCGCTGGCGTCCGTGGCGGTCCTACGCCACCCAACATCTGTGGACCGCACTCGATCACGCCGTCAACGACTGGCCCCCGACTTCCAAGGAGATCGCATGACCGTTCAGCGCATCATCGACAGCCCGATCGGCCCACTCACCCTGGCCGGCGAGGACGGCAAGCTCAGCCATCTGCTGATGCTCAACCACGCCCACGCACCCGACCACACCGGGTGGCACCGCGACGACAGCGCCTTCCCCGACGTGGTCGAGCAACTGAGGGCGTACTTCGCCGGGGATCTCACCGAGTTCGACCTGACCTGCGAAATGGGCGGCACCGAGTTCCAGCGACGGGTGTGGACCGCCCTACTGACGATCCCCTACGGCCAGACGCGCTCCTACGGCGAGCTCGCCGACCAGATCGGGGCACCGAAGGCCTCACGTGCCGTCGGGCTGGCCAATGGCCGCAACCCGATCTCGATCATCGTCCCGTGCCATCGCGTCATCGGCAGCAACGGCAGCCTCACCGGGTACGGCGGCGGCATCGACCGCAAGCGCGCGCTGCTCGACCTAGAGCGCCAGCACAGCTGCGCGACGCTGTTCGACTGATACCTGCTACCGCGGGTGCGTGGCCTGTGGCCAGCCCCTAGCCGGGCATCGGGAATTCTTCGGTGGAGGTGAACGCCGCCAAGAAGTTGGAGAGACCCGCGAAGGCCTCCTCGAGCGTCGGGTTCGGCGAGTCGAGATAGCCCGCGATGTAGCCCTCGTGAATGATTCCGGCCAACGAGGGGTTGTCCACCAGCGAGCTGATTTGGTAGGTCGCCGGATCCAGCAGGCTGGCGATGGCGTTGTTGATCCCCTGCTGCACACCGTTGCCCAGCGCGGTGGCCAGATCGCCCCAATCGATGTTGGTCGGGAACAGTCCGGAGGCAGCCGGCACATCGGCGTCTCCGGGCGGCCATCCGTGGTCGATGTTGCCGTAGCCCAAGTTCACCAGGATTCGGGTGACGGGTTCCAAAAGCTCGTACAGCGGCTGTCCGAACACCGGGATCAACCGCAGCGGATTCAACAGCGGCAGGCTCTCGGACGCCATCATGTAATAGGTGGTCAGCGAATCAGGATCGGACGTCGGCAGTTCAACGGCCGACGCGATCTGCTCGGGTGTCACGCTCAGAATTGCCGAATGTGCGTACACAAAGCCCAACATGGAATTGAGGTCCGCCAGCGGATTGAAGTATGTCGGCTTGAACGCGACTGGATCGTATTCGTAGTTGTAGACGTCGGTGTGATACAGATCGGTTGGGATCCCACTGGGATTCGGCGAACCGATCAGCACGAACCGAACCAGGTCGTTGGACACGTCCGCGTCGGCAAGCCGTTCCATCACATTTGTGGAGATCGAGGAACTCTGCGAATACCCGAAAACCACGACCGGATGGCCGGCGTCGACCCCGCCATCCTCGATTTTCTGCATGATCGCGTTGTAGAGGATCTGCTCGCCCACGGACCGCGATGTCGAACTGACATTCTCCGGCGTCCACAGAGAAACCAGGTCACCGGTGAATCCATGCGGCTGGAGAAACAACTCGTCGACAGCGTCGAGGTATGTCGGCGGCGGCTGCGGTATCCCGGTTCCGCCCATGAGGAACGCAGTCCCATCTCCCAACGCCGTGCCGTTGCCGGTGAGTGAGACCGCCCGGGCCTGCGCGCCGGCAACCGGCGCCGCCATCGGAGTACCGGCGATCATGCTCGCGGCTGCGACGCCGACGACAACGGGAAGGCAATGGAAAGCGCGCACCCGATATCCTCCTGTTAAATTCCTTAATTGAAACTTAACGGTATCGCCTGGTAGCGGATCGGGCAAGGGCGCGGGATCCGGCGGCCACGCCGGCGGCCGGGCTGGGCGCACAGTCACCCCTGTAAGGGCATGCGACAGAAATGCCTGTGCCCCCCAATTTCTTGGGGGGCACAGGACTTTAAATTGTGTTCGGCGGTGTCCTACTTTTCCACCCGTGTGGGCAGTATCATCGGCGCTGACAGGCTTAGCTTCCGGGTTCGGGATGGGACCGGGCGTTTCCCTGCCGCTATTTCCGCCGTAACTCTATTTTCTTGTTGGGTGGTTCACCGGACCCCAGTGTTTTGGGGGTCGGGTTGTTGCCACCGTGGTGCCACCAAAAATGTGTGTTTGGTGGTGGGGTGTGGTCGTGGTGTGGTTGCGAGACAATTTTTGTGTCTTGAATGTTGGTAAGTTTTCGGCCGGTTAGTGCCAGTTCCCTACACACCTTACGGTGCTTCCAGGTCTGGTCTATCAATCCCGTGGTCTGCGGGGGGCCTTATCCCTCTAAAAGGGTGAGAATCCTGGTCTTGGAGTAGGTTTCCCGCTTAGATGCTTTCAGCGGTTATCCTGTCCGAACGTAGCCATCCAGCCGTGCTCCTGGTGGAACAACTGGTAAACCAGAGGTTCGTCCGTCCCGGTCCTCTCGTACTAGGGACAGGTTTCCTCAAGATTCTGACGCGCGCGGCGGATAGAGACCGAACTGTCTCACGACGTTCTAAACCCAGCTCGCGTGCCGCTTTAATGGGCGAACAGCCCAACCCTTGGGACCTGCTCCAGCCCCAGGATGCGACGAGCCGACATCGAGGTGCCAAACCATCCCGTCGATATGGACTCTTGGGGAAGATCAGCCTGTTATCCCCGGGGTACCTTTTATCCGTTGAGCGACACCCCTTCCACTCGGGGGTGCCGGATCACTAGTCCCGACTTTCGTCCCTGTTTGACGTGTCAGTCTTACAGTCAAGCTCCCTTGTGCACTTACACTCAACACCTGATTGCCGTCCAGGTTGAGGGAACCTTTGGGCGCCTCCGTTACATTTTAGGAGGCAACCGCCCCAGTTAAACTACCCACCAGGCACTGTCCCTGAACCAGCTTCATGGTTCGAGGTTAGAGGTCCAATACGATCAGAGTGGTATTTCAACAACGACTCCACCCACACTGGCGTGCGAGTTTCACAGTCTCCCACCTATCCTACACAAACCGCATCGAACATCAATACCAAGCTATAGTGAAGGTCCCGGGGTCTTTTCGTCCTGCCGCGCGTAACGAGCATCTTTACTCGTAATGCAATTTCGCCGAGTCTATGGTTGAGACAGTTGAGAAGTCGTTACGCCATTCGTGCAGGTCGGAACTTACCCGACAAGGAATTTCGCTACCTTAGGATGGTTATAGTTACCACCGCCGTTTACTGGGGCTTAAATTCTCAGCTTCACCCCGAAGGGTTAACCGGTCCTCTTAACCTTCCAGCACCGGGCAGGCGTCAGTCCGTATACATCGTCTTGCGACTTCGCACGGACCTGTGTTTTTAGTAAACAGTCGCTTCTCACTGGTTTCTGCCACCCCCTCCCGCTGCCGGCCGCGAAGGCCATGACGGTATGAGGGTCCCCCTTCTCCCGAAGTTACGGGGGCATTTTGCCGAGTTCCTTAACCATAGTTCACTCGTACGCCTTAGTATTCTCTACCTGACCACCTGTGTTGGTTTGGGGTACGGGCCGTGTGTGAGCTCGCTAGAGGCTTTTCTCGGCAGCATAGGATCACCGAATTCGCCGCAAACGGCTATGCATCACCTCTCGGACTATATGAGACCCGGATTTGCCTAGATCTCGTCCTACCGGCTTGCCCCAGTATTACCACTGACTGGTACGGCTACCTTCCTGCGTCACCCCATCGCTTGACTACTACCAGCGAAGGTCCCACGCAGCCAGCGATCGTCTCACCCCGAAGGGATTGATCGACCACCTTTTGGGTGGTTAGTACCACTGATTCATCATGGGCGCGCACACACGGGTACGGGAATATCAACCCGTTGTCCATCGACTACGCCTGTCGGCCTCGCCTTAGGTCCCGACTCACCCTGGGAGGACTGGCCTGGCCCAGGAACCCTTGGTCTTTCGGCGGGCAAGGTTCTCACTTGCCTAATCGCTACTCATGCCTGCATTCTCACTCCCACACCCTCCACCACTAGATCACTCTGTGGCTTCACCGGATGCAGGACGCTCCCCTACCCAATACATACGTATTGCCGCGGCTTCGGCGGTGTGCTTGAGCCCCGCTACATTATCGGCGCACAATCACTTGACCAGTGAGCTATTACGCACTCTTTCAAGGGTGGCTGCTTCTAAGCCAACCTCCTGGTTGTCTTCGCGACTGCACATCCTTTTCCACTTAGCACACGCTTTGGGGCCTTAGCCGGCGATCTGGGCTGTTTCCCTCTCGACGCACGGAGCTTATCCCCCGCCGTCTCACTGCCACGCTCTCACTCACCGGCATTCGGAGTTTGGCTGACGTCAGTAACCTAGTAGGGCCCATCGGCCATCCAGTAGCTCTACCTCCAGTGAGAAACACGCAACGCTGCACCTAAATGCATTTCGGGGAGAACCAGCTATCACGGAGTTTGATTGGCCTTTCACCCCTACCCACAACTCATCCCCTCAGTCTTCAACCTAAGTGGGTTCGGGCCTCCACGCGGTCTTACCCGCGCTTCACCCTGGCCATGGGTAGATCACTCCGCTTCGGGTCCACAACACGCCACTACACCAGCCCCACTGGACTGGATACGCCCTATTCAGACTCGCTTTCGCTGCGGCTACCCCACACGGGTTAACCTCGCGACGTGCCGGTGACTCGCAGGCTCATTCTTCAAAAGGCACGCCATCACCCCACCAAAGGAGGGCTCTGACGGATTGTAGGCACATGGTTTCAGGTACTATTTCACTCCCCTCCCGGGGTACTTTTCACCATTCCCTCACGGTACTAATCCGCTATCGGTCATCGAGAAGTATTCAGGCTTACCGGGTGGTCCCGGCAGATTCACAGCAGATTCCACGGGCCCGCTGCTACTCGGGGACACTGCGACAGCAGAGACCATGTTTTCACCTACGGGGCTCTCACCCACTACGGCAGACCATCCCAGGCCACTTCGATTAACACGATCTTTTCTGACTACTGCCCACCACGGCGGTGATGAGAACGCAGACCCCACAACACCGCACACACAACCCCCGCCGGGTATCACATGCATACGGTTTAGCCATCCTCCGCTTTCGCTCGCCACTACTCACGGAATCACATTTTGTTTTCTTCTCCTACGGGTACTGAGATGTTTCACTTCCCCGCGTTACCTCCCCACCGGCTATACATTCACCGGAGGGTGACACGACATCACTCGTGCCGGGTTTCCCCATTCGGACATCCTCGGATCCACGCTCGGTTGACAGCTCCCCGAGGCATATCGCAGCCTCCCACGTCCTTCATCGGCTCTCGATGCCAAGGCATCCACCATGTGCCCTTAAACACTTACAAACACAAAAACCAAGAAACAAAAATTGCAAAACAAACAAGAAACTTGCTTGTTAGATGCTCGCAACCACTATCCACAAAACAAACACCACACCCCACCACCAAGATGGAGCGACAACACACCCACCCCCACAAGGGAGCAACAAACGGGCCTGTTGCCTCAGGACCCAACAGTGTGCCCAACCAAAGTCGGCCACCAGAAGCACAAGACTCCTGGCGGTTGGTGATCAAAGCTGCTGCTGTTTCAAAACAATCTGCACCACCGACAACCCACTACAGGCGCCGGCGAACTATCCCAACCATCAGATCCCACAGGCGTGGGGACGGGGGAAAAAATGGTGCTCCTTAGAAAGGAGGTGATCCAGCCGCACCTTCCGGTACGGCTACCTTGTTACGACTTCGTCCCAATCGCCGATCCCACCTTCGACGGCTCCCTCCACAAGGGTTAGGCCACCGGCTTCGGGTGTTACCGACTTTCATGACGTGACGGGCGGTGTGTACAAGGCCCGGGAACGTATTCACCGCAGCGTTGCTGATCTGCGATTACTAGCGACTCCGACTTCATGGGGTCGAGTTGCAGACCCCAATCCGAACTGAGACCGGCTTTAAAGGATTCGCTAACCCTCACGGGATCGCAGCCCTTTGTACCGGCCATTGTAGCATGTGTGAAGCCCTGGACATAAGGGGCATGATGACTTGACGTCATCCCCACCTTCCTCCGAGTTGACCCCGGCAGTCTCTCACGAGTCCCCACCATAACGTGCTGGCAACATGAGACAAGGGTTGCGCTCGTTGCGGGACTTAACCCAACATCTCACGACACGAGCTGACGACAGCCATGCACCACCTGCACACAGGCCACAAGGGAACCGATATCTCTACCGGCGTCCTGTGCATGTCAAACCCAGGTAAGGTTCTTCGCGTTGCATCGAATTAATCCACATGCTCCGCCGCTTGTGCGGGCCCCCGTCAATTCCTTTGAGTTTTAGCCTTGCGGCCGTACTCCCCAGGCGGGGTACTTAATGCGTTAGCTACGGCACGGATCCCTAAAGGAAGGAAACCCACACCTAGTACCCACCGTTTACGGCGTGGACTACCAGGGTATCTAATCCTGTTCGCTCCCCACGCTTTCGCTCCTCAGCGTCAGTTACTGCCCAGAGACCCGCCTTCGCCACCGGTGTTCCTCCTGATATCTGCGCATTCCACCGCTACACCAGGAATTCCAGTCTCCCCTACAGTACTCTAGTCTGCCCGTATCGCCCGCACGCCCACAGTTAAGCTGTGAGTTTTCACGGACAACGCGACAAACCACCTACGAGCTCTTTACGCCCAGTAATTCCGGACAACGCTCGCACCCTACGTATTACCGCGGCTGCTGGCACGTAGTTGGCCGGTGCTTCTTCTGTACCTACCGTCACCCCAAAGAAAACCCTGGAGCTTCGCCGATACTGAAAGAGGTTTACAACCCGAAGGCCGTCATCCCCCACGCGGCGTCGCTGCATCAGGCTTGCGCCCATTGTGCAATATTCCCCACTGCTGCCTCCCGTAGGAGTCTGGGCCGTATCTCAGTCCCAGTGTGGCCGGACACCCTCTCAGGCCGGCTACCCGTCGTCGCCTTGGTAGGCCATCACCCCACCAACAAGCTGATAGGCCGCGGGCCCATCCCACACCGCAAAAGCTTTCCACCACAGAACATGCATCCCATGGTCCTATTCGGTATTAGACCCAGTTTCCCAGGCTTATCCCAAAGTGCAGGGCAGATCACCCACGTGTTACTCACCCGTTCGCCACTCGAGTACCCCGAAGGGCCTTTCCGTTCGACTTGCATGTGTTAAGCACGCCGCCAGCGTTCGTCCTGAGCCAGGATCAAACTCTCCAAACAAAAACGTTCAGAAAAATCCTGAAAACATCAGTTCCGAAAAACCGACAAAAAAACGCCACACCCCCAACACGGGGCGCCAAGAATGTGGCAAAAAACAACAACAAACAAAAACCACCAAACACACTATTGAGTTCTCAAACAACACGCCCGGCTTCAGGCAACCCCGCTACTCTACTCCAGAGAAGAAGTTGAGTCAACTCCGAGTTTTTTTCGGGGCTTCCAGAAGGTCTTCCAGACTGCTCGTCGCACCGCGTGGGTGCGCCGGCCTGTCCTATCCTACACGCTCGATTTCCGCACCCAAACCGGCCAGGTATTCCACGAACAACGGGTAGCCGCGGTCGATGTGGTAGACGTCGTGAACCTCGGTCTCACCGTCTGCGACCAGGCCCGCAAGGACCAGACCCGCGCCGGCCCGGATATCGGACGCCCACACCGGGGCGCTCGAGAGCTGCGGTAGACCGCGCACCACCGCGTGGTGTCCGTCGGTACGCGCATCGGCGCCCAGCCGGATCATCTCCTCGACGAAACGGAACCGGGCTTCGAAGATGTTCTCGGTGATCATCGACGTACCGTCGGCGATCGAGGCCAGACCGATCGCCATCGGCTGCAGATCAGTGGGGAACCCCGGGAACGGCAAGGTCGCGACGTTGACAGCCTTGGGCCGGTCGTACTGAACGACCCGGAAGCCATCGTCGGACTGGGTGACGGTCGCCCCCGCATCGTGCAACTTGTGCAGGACGAGCTGCAGGTGCGCCGGGTCGACACCGGTGACCGAGATGTCGCCACGGGTCATCACCGCGGCAATGGCCCAGGTCGCCGCGACGATCCGATCCCCGATGACCTCGTGTTCGGTCGGGTACAGCCGCGGCACCCCGGTGATCTTCAGCGTCGGTGACCCGGCACCTTCGATCTGGGCGCCCATCTGGTTGAGCATCATGCACAGATCGGCGATGTCGGGCTCGCGCGCCGCGTTGTGGATGGTCGTGACGCCCTCGGCCAGTACGGCCGCCATCAAGATGTTCTCGGTGGCGCCCACCGAGGGAAACTCCAGCTGAATCTCCGCGCCCCGCAGCGCATCGGCAGAGGCGACCACGCAACCGTGCTCGATATTGCAGGTGGCACCGAGTTGCCGCAGGCCGGCCTGATGCATGTCGAGTGGACGGGAGCCGATCGCGTCGCCGCCCGGAAGGGCGACCTTCGCCCGCAGGCAACGGCCCACCAGGGGCCCGAGCACGCACACCGACGCTCGGAACTGTCGTACCGCGGCGAAGTCGGCGTCGTATTTGGGTTCGTCCGGCGAGGTGATCCGCACTGTGGTTCCGTCGAGTTCGACGTTGGCACCCAGGCCACGCAGAACCTCGGCCATCAACGGCACGTCGAGAATGTCGGGACAGTTGGTGATGGTGCTGGTGCCCTCGGCCAGCAGCGTCGCGGCCATCAGCTTCAGCACACTGTTCTTGGCTCCCCCGACGGCCACTTCACCGGCCAACCGATTGCCGCCCACAACCACGAAACGCTCACCCACGCGCGTCAGTGTAGTGAGGACACGGGTCCGATCCCGCATTATCGAGACCGGTCTCACCTTGGTTGCCGCAGCCCTGGTGAGCCCCGGTACGGTTTGGCTCATGGGAGTGCATATCACCCGCGTTTACACCCGCACCGGCGACGACGGCACCACGGGATTGAGCGATTTCTCCCGGGTTCCCAAGACCGATCCCCGGCTGGTGGCTTACGCCGACTGCGAAGAGGCCAACGCCGCGATCGGTGTCGCGATCGCGCTCGGGAAACCCGACGACGCGGTCCGCGCGACGCTGCTGCACATCCAGAACGACCTGTTCGATGCGGGCGCCGATCTGGCCACGCCGGTGGCGGAGAACCCGAAGTACCCACCGTTGCGAATCACCCAGGACTACGTCGACCGCATCGAAGCCTGGTGTGACGAATACAACGAGCAACTGTCGCCGCTGAACTCGTTCATCCTGCCGGGCGGTTCGGTGCTGTCGGCACTGCTGCATGTGGCCCGCACCGCGGTGCGCCGCTCCGAGCGGTCCGCGTGGGCGGCGGTCGAAACGCATGGTGACGGCGTGTCGGTGCTGCCGGCGAAATACCTGAATCGGTTGTCGGACTTGATGTTCGTGCTCTGCCGGGTGGCCAACGCCGACGGCGACGTGCTCTGGCAGCCCGGCGGCGATCGCACCGACCGCCCCGAAAAATAGTTTGCGACAGCAGATTTCGTCTGGTCAGTAACTGTGGCGACGAGCCCGCGGCGACGGCCGGGCCTCCAGCCAGGATAGGAAAGCGGTACGGGCACCGCGGTCCAATGCGATCTCGAATCCGGCCCGCCGGTCCTCTGTGGTGTCGCACAATTCCAGCACCACGATCTCATCGGTCATGATGTCGAACTCGTCGCCGCGCGGGGCGCGCCGCGACACCACGTCTACACCGCGACGGGACAGGCGACGATCCGGCCACAACCGCACACTCGAGAGCCGGTAGAAGGCGGCTTCGCCACCGCGATAGCGCACTACGCCATGACGCCAGCCGTGGCCGCCCACGGCCGGAAGGTCGCGCAGGATGGCCGCCGTCCCGCCCTGGCGCAGCTTCCACAGCCGATAGCTCAGGGCAAGAACGGCGACCAACAGCACGGCGATGAGCACGACCATCCAGATCATGAGCGCGCTCATCGACTCATACCCTCTAGTCGATCACACCCAGGGCGCGCAGTCTGGCCCGGCCCTGGGCGGCCATCTTGGGATCACCGGACTGCGCATCGTGCCGCGCGGTCGCCTCGTCGATCTCCGCGGCGAAGTCCACCGACTCGGCCAGAATGCTGACGCGCTCTTCGGTCACCGACAGGAAGCCACCGTGCACCGCGATCCGCAGATCGTCCTCACCCTCCCGCTCGACCTTCACCATCGCGTCGTCGACGAGCTCGGCGACCAGCGGAATGTGCCGCGGGTAGATCCCGATCTCCCCCACCGTGGTTCGGGTGAAGATGAACGTCGCCTTGCCCGACCAGACCTTGCGGTCGACGGCAACGATGTCGACGTCAATCTCGGCCATTACCCACCGCCTTTCACCGCCGTTAGGACCCGAGTCACAGCTTGGCGCCCAGGCTCTCGGCCTTCTTCGCCAGGTCGTCGAGACCACCGATCAGGAAGAACGCCTGCTCGGGCAGGTGGTCGAAGTCGCCCTTGGTCAGTCGGTCGAACGCCTCGATGGTCTCCTTGAGCGGCACCGTCGAGCCGGGCTGGCCGGTGAACTGCTCGGCAGCCATCATGTTCTGGCTCAGGAACCGCTCGATACGCCGCGCCCGGCCGACCAGCTGCTTGTCCTCTTCGGACAGCTCGTCGATACCGAGGATGGCGATGATGTCCTGCAGGTCCTTGTAACGCTGCAGAACCCGGATGACCTCCTGGGCGACGCGGTAGTGCTCTTCGCCGACGATGGCCGGGTCCAGAATGGTCGAGCTCGACGCCAGCGGGTCCACCGCCGGGAAGATGCCCTTGGAGAACACCGCACGGCTCAGTTCGGTCGTGGCGTCCAAGTGCGCGAACGTGGTCGCCGGCGCCGGGTCGGTGTAGTCGTCGGCGGGCACGTACACGGCCTGCATCGAGGTGATGGACCGACCGCGGGTCGAGGTGATCCGCTCCTGCAGCTCACCCATCTCGTCGGCCAGCGTGGGCTGGTAACCCACGGCCGACGGCATCCGGCCCAGCAGGGTCGAAACCTCGGAGCCGGCCTGGGTGAACCGGAAGATGTTGTCGATGAACAGCAGCACGTCCTGGCCCGCCTCGTCGCGGAACCACTCGGCCATGGTCAGGGCCGACAGGGCGACGCGCATACGCGTGCCCGGCGGCTCGTCCATCTGGCCGAACACCAAGGCGGTGTCCTTGAGCACGTTGGCGTCCTCGAGCTCGACCCACAGGTCGTTGCCCTCACGGGTCCGCTCACCGACGCCGGCGAACACCGAGGTGCCGCCGAAGTTACGGGCGATGCGGTTGATCATCTCCTGAATAAGCACGGTCTTGCCCACGCCGGCACCACCGAACAGGGCGATCTTGCCGCCACGCACGTACGGGGTGAGCAGGTCGACGACCTTCAGGCCGGTCTCGAGCATCTCCGTGCGCGGTTCCAGCTCGTTGAAGGCCGGGGGCTTGCGGTGGATGCCCCAGTGCTCGAAGTCCTCACCGTAGCCCGGCTTGTCGAGGCAGTGCCCGAGCGCGTTGAACACGTGGCCCTTCACCTCGTGGCCGACCGGCACCGAGATCGCAGCCCCGGTGTCGGTGACCGCGGTGCCACGCACCAGGCCGTCGGTGGGCTGCATCGAAATGGTGCGGACCAGGTTGTCACCCAAGTGCTGGGCGACCTCGAGGGTCAGCGTCTTGGCCAGCTCCGAGAAGGCGATCTCGGCGTGCAACGCGTTGAACAGCTCGGGTACCGCGCCCCGCGGGAACTCGACGTCAACCACGGGGCCGGTCACGCGCACGACGCGGCCGGCGGTTGTCTTGTCTGCGGTAACAGTCATTATCTTCTTCGCTTCCTTGGGGGCTTACCGGGCGGCGTCGGCGAGGGCGTTCGCACCGCCGACGATTTCGCTGATTTCCTGGGTGATCTGGGCCTGGCGTTCGCGGTTGGCCTCGAGCGTCAACGCCTTGATCAGATCGTCGGCGTTGTCGGTCGCCGACTTCATGGCGCGCTGACGCGAAGCCAGCTCCGACGCGGCTGAGTCGAGCAGCGCCGCATACACGCGGGTGGTCAGATACCGCGGCAGCAACGAGTCGAACAACGTGGTGGCGTCCGGCTCGAAGGAGTACAGGGTCCGGGGACCGGACTCATCCTCGCCGACGTACTCCACCAGCATCGGCGCGATCCGCCGCGCCTCGGCCGACTGCGACAGCATCGAGCGGAAGTCGGTGGCCACGATGTGCAACTCGTCGACGCCGAGCACCCCGTCGGCACCCGGGTGGGTGCCCTCGTCGTCGACACCGGACATGAACGCTTCCACCAGTGTCGAAGCGATCGAGGCGGCGTTCTCGTAGGTCGGCTGCTCAGAGAAGCCGGTCCACGAGTCGGTGACTGCCCAGTTCCGGAAGGTGTAGTACGCCAGCGCCTTGCGGCCGACGACGTAGAGCACCGGGTCCTTGCCCTCCGACCGCAGCAGCGAGAACAGCTCCTCGGCCCGACGGAAGACGTTGGCGTTGTACCCGCCACACAGACCGCGGTCGCTCGACACCACCAGCACCCCCGCCCGAGTGCGGTTTTCGCGCTCGACCAGCAGTGGGTGGTCCAAGGCCGCCTCCGCGGCCAGGGTCGTGAGCATCCGGGTGATCTCATCGGCATACGGCCGCGCCGTCTCGAGCCGGGCCTGAGCCCGACCGATACGCGAGGTGGCGATCAGCTCCTGGGCCTTGGTGATCTTTTTGATCGACCCGGCGGAACGGATTCGCCCGCGTAGTTCGCGAAGTGTGGCTGCCATGGCGGAGTTACTTCTTCTTCACCGGTGCGGGCTTGCGGACCTGAACCGCTTCCTTGCCGAGCTTGTCCTCGTCGAGCGCCTCGACGTGCTCGTTGGGCACCACCGAGCTGCCGTCAGAGGCGGCGAACCCCTTCTTGAACTGGTTGATGACCGTCACCAGCTTCTCGCTGGCCTCGTCGGAGAGCTTCTTGGACTCGCGAATCCCGGTCAGGATGTCGTTCTCGGAGGCCCGGATGTGGTCCAGCAGTTCGGATTCGAAGCGGCCCACGTCCTCGACCGGCACCGAGTCCAGGTGGCCCTCGGTACCCAGGAAGACCGCCACCACCTGCTCCTCGACCGGCAGCGGCGCGTACTGGGGCTGCTTGAGCAGCTCGACCAGGCGTGCACCACGCTCCAGCTGTGCCTTCGAGGTGGCGTCCAGGTCGGAGGCGAAGGCGGCGAACGCCTCCAGCTCGCGGTACTGCGACAGGTCCAGACGCAGCGAGCCGGCGACTTCCTTCATCGCCTTGATCTGCGCGGCGCCACCAACACGCGACACCGACACACCGACGTTGATGGCCGGGCGGACACCCTGGTTGAACAGGTCGCTCTCCAGGAAGCACTGGCCGTCGGTGATCGAGATGACGTTGGTCGGGATGTAGGCCGAGATGTCATTCGCCTTGGTCTCGATGATCGGCAGGCCGGTCAGCGAACCACCGCCGAGCTCGTCGGAGAGCTTCGCACAACGCTCCAGCAGCCGGGAGTGCAGGTAGAACACGTCACCCGGGTACGCCTCGCGGCCCGGCGGACGGCGCAGCAGCAAGGAGATGGCGCGGTAGGCCTCGGCCTGCTTGGTCAGGTCGTCGAACACGATCAGCACGTGCTTGCCGCTGTACATCCAGTGCTGGGCGATCGCCGAGCCGGTGTAGGGGGCCAGCCACTTGAAGCCGGCAGAGTCCGAGGCCGGAGCCGCGACGATCGTGGTGTAGTCCATGGCGCCGCCCTCTTCCAGCGCGCGCCGCACGCTGGCGATGGTGGTGCCCTTCTGCCCGATCGCGACGTACACGCAGCGGACCTGCTGGTTCGGGTCGCCGGTCTCCCAGTTCTTGCGCTGGTTGAGGATGGTGTCCACACAGAGCGCGGTCTTGCCGGTCTTGCGGTCGCCGATGATCAGCTGACGCTGGCCGCGGCCGATCGGGGTCATGGCGTCGACAGCCTTGATGCCCGTCTGCAGCGGCTCACTGACGCTCTGACGCTGCACCACCGAGGGGGCCTGCATCTCGAGCGGACGACGCGTCTCGGCCTCGATCTCGCCGCGGGCGTCGATCGGCTGACCGAGCGGGTTGACCACGCGGCCCAGGAAGCCGTCGCCGACCGGCACCGAGAGCACCTCACCGGTGCGCTTGACCTGCTGGCCCTCTTCGATGTTCTCGAAGTTGCCCAGGATCACGGCGCCGACGTTGTGCTCGTCGAGGTTCAGGGCCACGCCCAGCACACCGCCGGGGAACTCGAGGAGCTCCTGGGTCATCACCGAAGGCAGGCCCTCGACGTGTGCGATGCCGTCGCCGGCGTCGATGACGGTGCCGACCTCCTCGCGCGCGGTGTCGGCGCTGAAGGAGCTCACGTACTCCTCGATCGCCCCCTGAATGTCGTCAGAGGAGATTGTCAACTCTGCCATGGCTTTTCGTCTTCCTGCCTTCGAAATGGGTTGTGGGCTCTTGGACCGGGTAGGTCCTGGTCAGTCGGGCAACTGCGTCTTGGCGGCGGCGAGACGCGACGACAGCGTGCCGTCGATCACCTCGTCACCGACCGAGATCGTCAGTCCGCCCAGCAGTGCCGGGTCGACGCCGACCTGCACGCGCACCGGGTGGCTGTAGATCCGGCTCAGCACGGTGTTCAGCCGGGTGCGCTGGGCGTCGGTGAGCTCAGCAGCCGCACCGACGTGCGCCACCAGCTCGCCGCGACGCGCCACCGCGATCTGAGCAAGCTCGGTGATCGCCTGATGTGCGGACTGGCCACGCAGCAGCCGCACGGTCTGCTCCAGCAGCGCCGCCGTGATCGGGTTGGCAGCACCGCCACCGCCGAGGACATTGCGCAGCAACCCGACCCGGCCGGCGGCCGCGGTCGCGGTGTCGCCGAGCAGGATGTCCAGGCGAGGCTGGGCGTCCAGTACGCGGGAGAACCGGAACAGCTGGTCCTCCACCTCGTCAACGGTGCCCGCGTTCTCGGCCGACAGCAGCAGCGCCTGCCGGGCGATGTGTTCGACGGCGGTGACCAGGTCCTCGCCGTTGGACCACCGGGCCGAAGCAGCGCCGGTCACCAACGTCAGGGCGGCGGCACCGACCTTGTCAGCGAACAGCCGCTGCACCAGACGCACCTTCGGTGCGGCGTCCTCGGTCGGCACTGCCAGGTGCCGCGCGATGACGCTCTCACGCTCCAACAGTTCGGCGACTGCGGTCAGGTCCCCGGCCAGCGTGGCCAAGCCCTGCTGATCCAGGCCACCGGCCACCTCGCCGAACTTGTCGAGCAAGCCGGCCAGCGACTGCCGGCTGGCCGAACGCATCCGGTTCAGGATCGGCGATTCGACCTCGACGGACTTCGGCGCCATGGCGTCGAGCTCGTCGAGGAACCTGTCTACGGTCGCGGACTGCCGCTGCGGGTCGGAGACATGGGCGCGAACCAGTTCGGCCGCCCGCTGCACCGACTCGGCACCGAGGCCCGACCGCAGCTCACGGATGAGCTGCGCCCGCATGAGACCTACCTGCTGTCCGCCGGCGGTCTTGACGCGCTCGGCGTCGACGCCGGCCTGACCGCGCAGCTGCTCGGTGATCCGCTCGGCGTCCGTGCGGGCCTCTTCGGTGACCCGTTGCGCCTCGGCCGTGGCGTTGGCAAGTGCCGTGGAATGTGCCTGACCGGCTTCGGTCAGACGAGCGGCGGCTGCTGCCGCCTCCTCCAGCTGCTTACGTACCGACTCCTGCTGGTCGGCCATCAGCTTGCGCACCGGCGGTACGGCGAACTTGACCAGCAGCCAAACGATGAGGGCAAAGCCGACCAGCTGCCCGATGAAAATCGACATCTCTGTTGCTACCGCCCCGTATTCGCCGCGGAAAGGGCCTCGACCTCAACCCCGAGGATCCGGCTGGCCAGGGTGGCAGACAGTGTCTCCACCCGGGCCTGCAGCTGCTCACTCACCGCATCGCCTTCTTGCTTGAGCTGGTCGGTGGCGGCCTGCAATGTCGAGGCCACCTCCGCTTCTGCCGCCGACCGGTGCTCGTCGATCACCTTGCGACCCTCGGCACGAGCTTCGTCCCGTGCCGTGCTGGCCGCAAGGCGCGCCGCGGCCATCTGCTTTTCGTAGTCGGCATCGGCGGCCGCGAACTGCTCCGCGGACTCCCGGTTGTCGGCGAGAGTCTTGGTGACCATGTTCTCGCGCTCCCGCAACACCTTCATGATCGGCGGCACCACGAAGGTACTGATCACGCCGAGCACGATCAGGAAGATCGCGAGCACGACGAAGAAGGTGCCGTCGGGAATGAGGAAGCTCTTCTTCTGGCCTTCCTCAGCCGCCTCGCTCAAGGCGAGGACAGCAACGCTCATGTCACCCATCTTGTGCGTTACTGCTGTGCGGCGATCGGGGTGGCGAAGACGAACAACGCCATGAAGGCCAGGTTGATGAAGTAGGCCGCCTCGACCAGACCAACCGTGATGAAGAACGGGGTGAACAGCCGACCCTGAGCTTCGGGCTGACGGGCGATTCCGGCGATCAGCGCGTTACCGGCGATACCGTCACCGATACCGGCGCCAATGGCACCGCCGCCCATGATGAGACCGCCGCCGATGAGAGCCCCGAGTCCGATCAGGTTGGGATCTGCCATTTCATTCCTCCTTGCTAGCTGGTAGTGCTCTACCAGGTCTGATGTGGTCCTGCAGGTGGTACTAGTGGTGGTCTTCTTCGAGCTCCATGGCCTGGCTGAAGTACAGGATGGTCAGCAGCGCGAAGATGAAGGCCTGGATCAGGCCGACGAACAGGTCGAAGGTCTTCCAGATCGCGTTCGGCGCGACCATGAAGACCGGCCCCAGCAACGCGATCAGGCTGACCAGGATGCCGCCGGCAAAGATGTTGCCGAACAGACGCAGCGACAGCGAGACCGGCTTGGCGATCTCCTCGACCAGGTTGATCGGCGCCAGGATCGCGACGTGGCCCTTGAGCACCCGCAGCGGGTGGCCGATCAGGCCGCGGCGCCAGAATCCGGCGAGGTGGTAGCTGCAGAACACCAGGAGGGCCAGCGCCAGCACAAAGTTGATGTCTGCCGCGGCCGAGCTGAGCACCTCGTGAACGCCGTGCTCGTTGGCGTACTGGAGCGGCAGCACCGCCAGCCAGTTACAGACCAGGATGAAGATGAAGATGGTCACCGCCAGCGGCAACACGAACGGGGCGATCTTCATCCCGATGGCACCCTCGATCTGGTTGCGCATCTGGATGGTGATCGCCTCGAAGAACAGCTGCACCCCGCCGGGGACCCCGGTCGACGTGACCTTGGCACGCAGGAAGAGCGCCAGTGCGATCACGATCACCGCTGCGACCGCGGTGGAGGTGATGGTGTCGATGTTGACCTCGCCGACCAGCGGCCATACCGCGGTCTCGTGGTGGCCGACCTCGATGGCTCCCTCGGCCAGGATCGACTCAGTCATTTTCTGTCCCTTCAGCGCCGGACTCTGACGCTTGCGCGCGGAGCTTTTTTACCACTGGCAGCATGGTGGTCAGCACCAGCACCACCTCGAACAAGGCCAATCCGAACAGGGCACCGAGGCCCTCTGGCCGGAACTGGTAGGCGATCGCCAGGCCGATCACGCTGATGACAAGCAGACGCGACGCCGAGTTCAGCGCCATCTTCTTCTTCAGCGGGTGGTCCTGGGCGGTGATCTTCAGTGCCGACCGTCGGATCAGCAACGCATTGGTCAGCCCGAGCGCCAAGCCCAGCCCGAAGAAGACTCCGAACAGCGGGCGGCCGAATTGGGCGGCCACGGCGATCGCGGCACCGGTCAGCGCGACACAGATGAGCAGCAGCCGGATCGGCTGGAATACCACCGACGGCAACACCAACGGCGCATCCTGCGCTGGTGTCGTCACCGCCTCACCCCAATCTCAACTTGCCGTATGTCACTGTCGTGAAGTCGCCCGCCGAGCGTATCGGATGCCCGAACGCGCTGCGGAACCACCTACAGCACCATCTTAGACGGTGCTACTACCGCGTGTCGTAGGGGCCTTCTTCCGGGCTCTCGCTGCGACGTAGCAACGGGATCAGCGTAACGACAATCGCGATCAACATCGCACCCAGCATCACCGCCCCGGTGTAGCGCGGGTCGAAGAAGATGGTGCTGGCCGTGCCGAACGCGACGATCGCCACCCACAAGTAGATCAGCAACACCACCCGGCGGTGGGAGTGGCCGATCTGCAGCAACCGGTGATGCAGGTGCATCTTGTCCGGGCTGAACGGGCTGCGCCCGGCCCGCGTCCGACGGATGATCGCCAACAGCATGTCCAACGCGGGCACGCACACCACCGCGGCCACCAACAGGAACGGCGACAGCAACGCGAAGACATCCCTAGCGCCGTAAGCACTCTGCGAGATCGGGCCCGCCGCGGTCGTCGACGCAGCGGCGAGCATCAGGCCGATCAGCATCGACCCGGAATCGCCCATGAAGATCTTGGCGGGCTGAAAGTTATGCGGCAGGAATCCGAGGCAGGCCCCGGCCAACACCACCGAGATCAGCGCCGGCGGGTAGAACAGCACGTCGCCGCCGTGATCGGACAGCAGGCCGACGGAGAACATACAGATCGACAGGGCGGTGATCAGGCCCAGGCCGGCGGCCAGCCCATCGAGCCCGTCGACGAAATTCATCGCGTTGACCACAGACACCGTCAACGCCAGCGTGAGCAGGATCGAGGACACCTGGTCGAGCACCACCGTGCCGACGCCGCCGATCGGGATGTAGAGCACACTCCAGGCCACGCCCATGGTGACCAGCACGCTGGCCGCCGTGATCTGGCCGGCGAATTTGGTCAACGCGTCCAGGCCCCACTTGTCGTCGAGCAGACCGATTCCCATGATGACGCCACCGGCCAGCACCACCGCCGGCATGCCGGTGGAATAGACGAAGCCACGCGTCAGCGCCGGCAGTTGCGAGGCCAGGAAGATCCCGGCGACGATGCCTACATACATCGCCAGGCCGCCCATTCGCGGCGTGGGCTGGACGTGCACGTCCCGTTCCCGCGGGTAGGCGACCGCGCCCAGCCGGGTGGCCAGCCACCGCACCGGCCCGGTGGCGAAGTAGGTGATGATCGCCGCGGTCAGCCCGACCAGCGCCAGTTCCCGAAGCGGTACGCCGGCACCGCGGTCGGCCAGGGCCAGCAGGCTGGTCACGATGTCCCCGTCAGCGAGTCCGGATCCAGCCCCAGCACGGCGCCGATCTGCTCGGCGGAGACCGGTCCGGTGCGGACGATCCGCGGCGCGGGGCCCGTCAGATCCACGATCGTCGAAGCCGCGCCCTGTTCGGCTGGGCCCGCGTCGAGGTAGACGTCGACGGACTCCCCCAGCTGGCTTTGCGCTTCGGCGGCCTCGACGGCGGGCGACCCGCCGGAGACATTGGCGCTGGAGACCGCCATAGGGCCCACTGCCTTGAGCACCTCCAGGGCCACCGGATGCAGCGGCATGCGCACCATGACGGTGCCGCGCGCGTCGCCGAGATCCCACTGCAGCGACGGTGCCTGGGTGACGATCAGGCTGATCGCGCCCGGCCAGAACGCCCGGATCAGTTCCCGGGCGGCGTCGGGGACCACCAGCGCCAGCCCGTCGATGGAGTTCCATGATCCGACCAGCACGCCGACGGGCATGTCTCGGCCACGGTTCTTGGCTGCCAGCAGCGCGGTCACCCCGGCGTCGTTGAAGGCATCCGCGCCGATGCCGTAAACGGTGTCGGTCGGCAGCACCACAAGCCGGCCGCCACGCACCGCGTCGATCGCGGCGGCGATCCCGGCCTCACGCTGTTCGGCGTCGGCACAGTCGAAAACCTCTGTCATGACTGACCGTTCCTGACTGCCGTTACGAACCGTAGCCGTCCGGCCAGGTCTGAGCGTGCCACCACCTCATCGAAACATCCGGTGTCGAGCAGGGTTTCGACGGTCGCTGCCGACGTGGTGTCGTCGTGTTCCACCGCGAACGAGCCGCCCGGACGCAGCAGGCGGGCGGCCAGCGCGGCCAGCGGGACGATCACTGCCATGCCGTCGGGCCCGCCGAACAGTGCATGCGCGGGATCATGTTGGGCTACCTCGGGATCCAGCACGGCCCCGTCGGGAACATAGGGCGGGTTGCTGACCATCAGGTCCACCTTGCCGTCGAACTGCGACAGCAGACCTGGCTGGGTGACGTCGGCCCGGATCAACTCCACGGCTGTTCCGGCGCAGTTGCGGCGGGCGTAGTCCAGCGCCGAGTCGGAGTCATCGACGGCCAGTACCCGTGCGGCGGGGAGACTGTGAGCCAACGCGATCGCCAGGGCGCCGGTCCCGGTGCAGGCGTCGACGATCAGCGCGGACGCGGGAAGCTGTTGAGCTTCGGCTTGTCTGAGAGCCCATTCCAGCATGGCCTCGGTCTCCGGGCGCGGGGTGAACACCCCCGGGCCGACGTGCAGCGTCACCGGGCCGAACGGCGCGGTCCCGATCAGGTGTTGCAGCGGGATCCGGGAACTGCGCGCGGCCACCAATTCCCGGTAACGCCCGTAGAACTCGTCGTCGGGCGGATCCAGCAGCGCCAGCAGGCCGCGTTCGGTGCCGGCAGCATGGGCGGCGAGTTCTTCAGCGTCGTAGCGGGCGGAATCGATCCCGGCATCAGCGAAAAGCGCTGCAGCGGAGTCAATCGCTTCCCGTACTCGGCTCACGCCGTCCCCTGTAACCGGGTTTCCTTGTCGGCGGCTGCCAGCGCATCGAACATGGCGTCGAGGTCCCCGTCGAGGACCTGGTCGAGGTTGTGCGCCTTGTAGCCGATGCGGTGGTCGGTGATCCGGTTCTCCGGGAAGTTGTAGGTGCGGATGCGCTCGCTGCGGTCCACGGTGCGGATCTGGCTGGCCCGGTCGGCCGAGGCGTCCGCCTGCGCCTGCTCCTCGGCCACTGCCTGCAGCCTGGCCGCCAGCACCTGCAGGGCGCGCGCCTTGTTCTGCAGCTGGGACCGCTCGTTCTGGCAGGTGACCACGATCCCCGTCGGCAGGTGAGTGATCCGCACCGCGGAGTCGGTGGTGTTGACGCCCTGGCCGCCCTTGCCCGATGACCGATAGACGTCGATGCGCAGGTCTGACTCGTCGATGGAAACCTCGGCGACCTCTTCGGGCTCGGGGTAGACCAGCACGCCGGCGGCCGAGGTGTGGACCCGACCCTGGGATTCGGTCACCGGCACCCGCTGCACCCGGTGCACACCGCCTTCGAACTTCATCTTGGACCACACGCCGTCGGCGCTGTCGCCCTTGCTCGCGATGGTGAGCGTGGCGTCCTTGTAGCCGCCGAGATCGGAGGTGGTCTCGTCGAGGACGGTGACCTTCCAGCCGTTGCGTTCGGCGTAACGGATGTACATCCGGGCCAGGTCGGCGGCGAACAGTGCGGATTCCTCCCCGCCCTCGCCGGACTTGACCTCCAGCACGATGTCGTCGGCGTCGTGCGGGTCGCGGGGTGCCAGCATGTCGGTGAGCTGGGTGTCGAGTTGGGCGACGCTGGCCTCCAACTCGGGCACCTCGGCGGCGAACGACGCATCGTCGGCGGCCAACTCGCGCGCGGCCTCCAGGTCGCCGCGGGCCGACTCGAGTTTGCGATAGGTGGCGACGATCGGCGCCAACTGGGCGAACCGCCGCCCCACCCGGCGGGCTTCGGCCGGGTCGTTGTGCAGTTCGGGGTCGGAGAGCTGAGTTTCCAGATCACCGTGTTCGGCCAGCAGTGCGTCGATCGTCTGCATGCTGCGGGTCATCTCACCTCCATCCCCGAACGCAAGCCGACGCCCGGGCTACGTGCAGGCACGTTCCGGGCGTCGGTAAGGGTGCTACTTGTCGGCGGCTTCCGCAGCGTCAGCTGCGCCACCGACGTTGCGCTTGCCGTAGCGCTTCTCGAAGCGGGCAACCCGGCCGCCGCTGTCGAGGATCTTCTGCTTGCCGGTGTAGAACGGGTGGCACTGCGAGCAGACCTCGACCACGATGTGGCCGCTTTCCTTGGTGCTGCGGGTGGTGAAGCTGTTGCCGCAACCGCAGACCACGGTGGTCTCGCCGTAGGCGGGGTGAATGCCAGTTTTCATGATGTCCTCTTCGATCGTCGGTCGCCGGGTCGTCAACCATTGAGGCGGACGTGAACCGGAACCTGAGATGTTCGATTATGCCAGCTGCGCTGTCGGCTCCCAAAACGCCGGGAGCGTCTCACGCATTCCAGCGAGTTGGGCCGTCGGGGTGCGGGCACCCGTCAGTCGTTGTCCATTCCAGGCGTGGTCTTGGAGACCTGAACCAAGAACTCGTAGTTGTTCTTGGTCTTGCGCAGCTGGCTCATCAACAGATCGATGGCCTGATGCGAATCCAGGCCCGACAGCAGACGGCGCAGCTTGTGCACGATCGCGAACTCGTCCGGCGAGAGCAGCAGCTCGTCCTTACGGGTTCCGGACGGGTTGACGTCGACCGCCGGGAACACCCGACGCTCGGCGATCTTGCGGTCCAGCTTGAGCTCGGCGTTGCCGGTGCCCTTGAACTCTTCGAAGATCACCGTGTCACCGGTGGAGCCGGTCTCCACCATCGCGGTGGCGATGATGGTCAGCGAGCCGCCGTCCTCGATGTTGCGGGCCGCGCCCAGGAACCGCTTGGGCGGGTACAGCGCGGTGGAGTCCACACCACCGGACAGGATGCGGCCCGACGCCGGCGAGGCGTTGTTGTACGCACGCCCCAGCCGGGTGATCGAGTCCAGCAGCACGACCACGTCCTTGCCCTGCTCGACCAGGCGCTTGGCCCGCTCGATGGCCAGCTCGGCGGCCTGGGTGTGGTCTGACGGCGGCCGGTCGAAGGTCGAGGCGATGACCTCACCCTTGACCGAGCGCTGCATGTCGGTGACTTCTTCGGGACGCTCGTCGACCAGCACCACCATCAGGTGGCACTCGGGGTTGTTGCGGGTGATCGCGTTGGCGATGTCCTGCATGATCGTGGTCTTACCGGCCTTGGGCGGCGACACGATCAGGGCGCGCTGCCCCTTGCCGATCGGCATGATCAGGTCGATGACACGGGTGGTCAGCTTCTCCCCCGAGGTCTCCAACCGCAGCCGCTGGTTCGGGTACAGCGGGGTCAGCTTGGTGAAGTCCGGACGGTTCCGGGCCTCTTCGACCGGGCCACCGTTGACCGAGTCCAACCGCACCAGCGGGTTGAACTTCTGCCGCTGGTTGGGCTGGTCGCCGTCCCGGGCCACCCGCACCGCGCCGGTCACCGCGTCGCCGCGGCGCAGCCCGTTCTTGCGGACCATGTTCATCGAGACGTAGACGTCGTTGGGTCCGGCCAGGTAGCCGGAGGTCCGGACGAACGCGTAGTTGTCCAGCACGTCGAGGATGCCGGCGACCGGCTGCACCACGTCGTCCTCGCGCAGTTCGGCGTCACCGCTGGGGCCGCCGCCCTCGCCACCACGCTCGCCCCGGCGACGCCGGTCGCGGAAACGGCGGCCGCGTCGGCCACCCCGTCCGTCGCCGTCGTCGTCGCCACCACCGCGGTTCTGCTGGTCGCCGCCCTGGTCGTCAGCCTTGGTGGACTGCGTCGACTCGTCGGTCTTGGCTCCCTCGCGGCGGCCACCGGACCGTTCGGCCTGGTCGGCCTTGTCCTCAGTCCGGTCCTGCTTGCGCTGTTCGCCTTGCTTGTCCGGCTCGGCGCCGTTGGCCGCCGTGGGTGCGCCGGATTCGCGGTTCGCGCCGCGACGTTCCCGTCGAGGCCGCGATTCGGTGGTGTCGGCCTCCACGCGGGTGGGCTCGACGCCGTTGGCCGCACCGTTGGCGGGCTCCTCGGTCTTGGGCTCCTCAGCCTTGGGCGCTTCGGCCTCGGGCGCTTCGGTCTTGGCCTCGTCGGCCTCGGGTGCTTCGGCCTCGGCCGTGTCGCCACTGCTGGCGCTGACCTCACGGATCGCGGCGATCAGCTCGCTCTTGCGCATCCCGGAGGAGCTCTTGACACCGACGCGGTTGGCGAGGGCCCGCAGCTCGGGCAGCACCATCGCCGACAAGGACGCGTCCGAGGCGGCCTCGGGAGTGGCAGCGGGCGCGGAGCCCGCTTCCGGGGTCGACGCCGCAGCGTCGTCGCCACCGGCCGGGCCGCCGGTGCTGGGAGATGAGACCTCAGGAGCGCTCTGGCTCGGGGTCTCGGGACTGCTCTGGGGGGTTGACAGCGACTCCTGGTCGGTGCTGCCTTCAGCCGTGAAGAGGTCCGTTTCGGTCACGGATTTCCTTTCTTCCCTCGTCGGTTTTGTCACGCGAGGGGTTGGGTGCATTCAGCGGAGTCGCCGAGTGCGTGACACCGTCGACTGTTTAACGGTGTTTACCCGTATCGGCGGCGTCGAATCGCAAACCGTCAGCAACGGGAAGAATTTGGTGGCATCCCAGTGACATCGCAGTCTGATCCAGGTGCTGATGCCGCGAATGCGGGACGGGACCGAGGATAACGCGGTTGCGGGCCGGGCGCAACAATTGCTGCGCGGCGCGCCTCAACCAGGCACCACCACACCGGAGTTCCATCGGACTCCGTCGCCGACCCGCATCTCGGTCACGTTGAACGCACGTGCCGCCGGGGCATCGAGTACCTCAGCGGGCAGTTCCGCCGCGGTCGTCAACGCGATCACCGCAGGTCCAGCGCCGGAAAGCACTCCCGCTATTCCGTGTTCGCGCAGCAACCGCAGGAACTGCGCCGACTCGGGCTGCGCCGCGGCCCGCTGTGGCTGGTGGAGCCGATCCTCGGTGGCCGTAGGCAGCAGGTCGGGCCGCTCGGTCAGGGCCACGACCAGCAGCGCGGCACGGCTGACGTTGAACCGCGCATCACGGTGGCTGACCTGCTCCGGCAGCAGCATGCGGGTCTCCGCGGTCGACGAACGCAGGTCCGGTATCGCCGGGAACAGATGAATATCGGGGTGCAGGCGCAACGGCACCGCCGAATAGGCGGTCTGGCCGCCGGGCGTGCTCTCGGTCCAGGAGACCACCGCGCCGCCCAGCACGGCGGCGGCCGCGTTGTCGGGGTGGCCCTCGAACTCCGAAGCCAACTGCACCAGTTGGGCTTCCGACAATCCAGGCCGATCAAGTTGTGCCACAAGGCCGTTCACCACAGCCAGACCGGCGACGACCGCGGACGCGGACGAGCCCAGGCCGCGCTGGTGCGGGATGGCGTTGCGGCATCGCACCACCAGCCCGGGAATGTCGACGCCGACCTCGCGCAGCCCACGCCGGATGCCCTGGACCACCAGGTGATCCGGAGTCAGCGGCACCTGCCCGGCGCCCTCCCCCTCGACCTGCACCACCAGACCGGAGTCGACGGTCTCGACGAATACCTCGTCGTAGAGACCCAGCGCCAGGCCGAGGCTGTCGAAGCCCGGGCCCAGGTTGGCGCTCGACGCCGCAACGGCGACACTGGCCGTCAACCCGGTCGGCAGCACTTCGACCACTAGGCCAGCCCCAACTCGGCGACCACGGTGGCGGCGTCGACGGGAACCGCGGTGACCTCGGGCATGTCCCGCAAGGCGGTGTCGGGATCCTTGAGCCCGTTGCCGGTCACGGTGCACACCACGGTCGAACCGCGCGGCACCCAGCCGTCTTCCACCGACTTGAGCAGCCCGGCGATGCTGGCCGCCGACGCCGGCTCGACGAAGACGCCCTCAGACTGCGCCACCAGGTGGTAAGCGGCCAGGATCTCCTCGTCAGTGGCGGCCAAAAACCTTCCGCCGGAGTCCTGCTGCGCTTCGACGGCCTGGTTCCACGATGCCGGCGAGCCGATGCGGATCGCGGTGGCGATGGTCTCCGGGTTGGCCACCGGTGCACCGTTGACCAGCGGCGCGGCGCCCGCGGCCTGGGTCCCCAGCATCTTCGGCAGCTTCTCGGTCAGCCCGTCGGCGTGGTATTCGCGGTAGCCCCTCCAGTACGCGGTGATGTTGCCGGCGTTGCCGACCGGCAGCGAGTGGATGTCAGGCGCGGTGCCCAGTACGTCGACGATCTCGAACGCGGCGGTCTTCTGGCCCTCGATGCGCACCGGGTTGACCGAGTTCACCAGCGAGATCGTCGGGAAGTCGGTGGCCATCTTGCGGGCCAGCTCCAGGCAGTCGTCGAAGTTGCCATCGATCTGAATGATCTTGGCGCCGTGCATAACCGCTTGGGCCAGCTTGCCCATCGCGATCTTGCCCTGCGGGATCAGCACCGCGCAGGTGATACCGGCACGCGCGGCGTAGGCGGCCGCGGACGCCGAGGTGTTTCCGGTCGAGGCGCACAGCACCGCCTGCTGTCCGCGGGCCACCGCGTCGGTGACCGCCATCGTCATGCCGCGGTCCTTGAACGAACCGGTCGGGTTGAGCCCCTCCACCTTCAGGTGCACGGTGCAGCCGGTCTGCTCGGAGATCCGCTTGGCGTGGATCAGCGGGGTGCCGCCCTCATGCAGGGTGACCGGGGTCCATCCCGCGGCGTCGGGCAGCCGATCGCGGTAGGCCTCGATCAGCCCGGGCCACGGTGTGTGGATCGGCGTCCGGGTGGAGCTCACTGGTCTGTTCCTTCCAGTCGTAGCACGCTGGCGACTCGCTGGACCGCGTCCAGGTCAACCAGCGCCGCAACGGTTTTCGACAATGCGGCTTCGGGGGCACGGTGGGTGACCACCACGATGCGGGCACCGGTCGGTTGACCCTCGTCGTCGGAGACGCCTTCCTGGCGCACCTCGGCGATACTCACCTCGTGGGCGGCGAACTCCGCGGCCACCGACGACAGCACACCGGGCTTGTCGGCGACGTCCATGCTCACGTAGTAGCGGGTCTGGACATCGCCGATCGGCGCGATGGTCAACTGGGCGTACTTGGACTCGCGCGGACCGCGGCCGCCCTGCACCCGGTTGCGGGCGGCCATCACCAGGTCGCCGGTGACCGCAGAGGCGGTCGGCGCACCGCCGGCACCCTGCCCGTAGAACATCAGCCGGCCGGCGGCCTCCGCCTCGACCACCACTGCGTTGAATGCGCCGTTGACGGTGGCCAGCGGGTGTTCCTGCGGTACCAGCGCCGGGTAGACCCGGGCCGAAACCCGTTGTTGCCCACCGGTGGTGATGCGCTCGCAGATGGCCAGCAGCTTGATGGTGCAACCGAGCGCGCGCGCCGCGGTGAAGTCCGCCGGGGTGATGTTGGTGATGCCCTCGCGGTAGACGTCGTCGGCGGTCACCCGGGTGTGGAAAGCGATCGATGCCAGGATCGCGGCCTTGGCGGCGGCGTCGTAGCCCTCGACGTCGGCGGTGGGGTCGGCCTCGGCATACCCCAGCGCGCTCGCGTCGGCCAGTGCGCTGCGGTAATCGGCACCGGTGGAGTCCATCTCGGACAGGATGTAGTTGGTGGTGCCGTTGACGATTCCGGCCACCCGCAGCACGGTGTCACCGGCCAGCGACTGGGTCAGCGGCCGGATGACCGGGATCGCGCCAGCGACGGCGGCCTCGAAGTACATGTCGACCCGCGCAGTCTCGGCGGCCTCGGCCAGCTCGCCGGTGGACCGGGACAGCAGCGCCTTGTTGGCGGTGACCACAGACTTGCCGTGCGCGATGGCCGACAGGATCGCCTTGCGGGCCGGTTCCACCGGGCCCATCAGCTCCACCACGATGTCGACGTCGCTGCGGGAGACCAGGCCGTCGATGTCGTCGGTGAGCAGTTCCACCGGCACGCCCCGGTCCGCCGAGACCCGGCGCACACCGACACCACGCAGCACCAGCGGAGCACCGATCCGGGCAGCGAGGTCGTCGGCGCTGGACTCGATGATGCGCACGACTTCGCTGCCGACGTTGCCCAATCCCAGGACTGCGACGCCCACGGGACTCGCGGTATCGGACACGGTTACCTCACCTCCAGGCTGATCAGGTCTTCGACGGTTTCCCGGCGCAGCATAAGGCGAGCCGTCCCGTCCCGTACGGCCACCACTGCCGGACGGGTGAGCAGGTTGTACCGGCTCGACATCGAATAACAGTAGGCGCCGGTGGCGGCCACGGCGACCAGGTCGCCGGGAACCATGCCTTCGGGAACCCAGGTGTCGCGCACGATGATGTCGCCGCTTTCGCAGTGTTTGCCGACGACGCGCGCCAGCACCGGCTGCGCAGCTTCGCCTTCCAGGCTCTCCGGCCCCCGCGACACCAGCCGGACGTCGTAGTGGGCGTCGTAGAGCGCGGGCCGGATGTTGTCGCTCATGCCGCCGTCGACGCTGACGTAGCGACGGGTCGCGGAGGCACTGACGGCGACGTCTTTGACGGTGCCGACCTCATAGAGCGTGATGGTGCCGGGGCCGGCGATGGCCCGGCCGGGCTCGACGACCAGGGTCGGGGTCGGCAGGCCGACCGCGGCGGACTCGTCGCGCACGATGGCGCTGAGGTTCGCGGCGAGCTCGGCCATCGGCGGCGGGTCGTCCTGCGGCAGGTAGGAGATGCCCAGTCCCCCGCCCAGGTCGATCACCGACAGCTGCGCGGTCTTGTCCACCCCGAATTCGGCGACCGCGTCGCGCAGCAGGCCGATAACCCGGCGGGCGGCCAACTCGAAGCCGGCGACATCGAAGATCTGCGAGCCGATGTGGCTGTGCAGACCGACCAGGCGCAGGTGCTGGGCGGCGAACACCCGCCGCAGCGCGTCCATCGCCGCACCGCTGGCCAGCGACAGCCCGAACTTCTGGTCTTCGTGGGCGGTCGAGATGAACTCGTGGGTGTGCGCCTCGACCCCGACGGTGACGCGCACCAGCACGTCCTGCACGACACCTGCCGCCGCGGCGACGGCGTTGAGACGGTCGATCTCGATCAGCGAGTCCAGCACGATGTGGCCGACGCGAGCGTTGACCGCGGTCTCCAGTTCGGCAACCGATTTGTTGTTGCCGTGCAACGTGATCCGCTGCGCCGGGAAACCGGCGCGCAGTGCGACCGCCAGCTCACCTCCGGTGGCGACATCCAGGCACAGGCCCTCCTGGTCGATCCAGCGGGCGATTTCGGTGCACAGGAAGGCTTTGGCGGCGTAGTGCACGTGGTCGCCGCCGCCGAATGCCTCGGCGATCTCGCGGCAGCGGCCGCGGAAATCGTCCTCGTCGATGACGAACAGCGGGGTGCCGTATTCGGCGGCGAGATCGGTCACCTTCACCCCGGCGATCTGCGTCACGCCGTCGTCACCGCGAACGGTGTTGCGCGGCCAGACATTCGGCGCCAGATCCAGCAGCTGCTGGGCGGTCCGGGGCCGCGGCGGCAGTCCGTCGTGGTGGATCTCATCGGCGTGGCGGGGGCCGGCAGGGTGGACGTTCACATGCGCTCCGGTGCGCTCACGCCAAGGATCGCCAGCCCGTTGGCGACGACCTGGCGGGTGGCCTGACACAGCGCCAGCCGCGCGGTGTTCAGTTCACCCGGCTGCTCGTCACCTTGGGGCAGCACCCGGCAGCTGTCGTAGAACCGGTGGTAGTCGCCGGCGAGGTCTTCCAGATACCGGCAGATCCGGTGCGGTTCACGCAGCGCCGCAGCAGTTTTCAGTACCCGGGGGAACTCCCCGAGGCTGCGGATCAGCGCGCCTTCCTTCTCGTGGCTGAGCAGCCCGAGGTTGGGGGCATCGGCGGTGATGCCGAGTTCGGCGGCGTTGCGGGCCAGGGCCGAGAGCCGGGCGTGCGCGTATTGCACGTAGTAGACCGGGTTTTCGTTGCTCGCCGAGGACCACAGCGCCAGGTCGATGTCGATCGGGGTGTCCACCGAGGAGCGGATCAGGCTGTAGCGGGCGGCGTCGACGCCGATGGCCTCCACCAGGTCGTCGAGAGTGATGACGGTGCCGGCGCGCTTGCTCATCTTGACCGGCTGGCCGTCGCGCACCAGGTTGACCATCTGGCCGATCAGCACCTCGACGGTGGCCGGGTCGTCACCGAAGGCTGCCGCGGCGGCCTTGAGCCGGGCGATGTAGCCGTGGTGGTCGGCGCCGAGCATGTAGATGCACAGGTTGAAGCCGCGCTCGCGCTTGTCCAGGTAGTAGGCCAGGTCGCCGGCGATGTAGGCGGGTTTGCCGTCGCTCTTGATCACAACGCGGTCTTTGTCGTCGCCGTAGGCGCTGGTGCGCAGCCAGGTGGCGCCGTCTTTTTCGTAGATGTTGTCGTTGGCGCGCAGCCGCTCGATGGCCTGCTCGACCCGGCCGGAGGTGTGCATCGAGTCTTCGTGGGTGAACACGTCGAAGTCGGTGCCGAACTCGTGCAGCGATTCCTTGATGTGGGTGAACATCAGGTCCACGCCGATCTCGCGGAACGTCTCCTGCGCGTCGGGGCTGTTCAGCGCGTCGGGGGCCTTGGCCTGGATTTGGGCCGCGATGTCGGTGATGTAGGCACCGGCGTAGCCGTCCTCGGGGGCCGGCTCGCCTTTGGCGGCGGCGATCAGCGAGTTGGCGAACCGGTCGATCTGGGCGCCGTGGTCGTTGAAGTAGTACTCGCGGGTGACCGCGGCGCCCTGGGTGCTCAGCAGCCGGCCCAGTGCGTCGCCCACCGCTGCCCAGCGGGTACCACCGATGTGGATGGGGCCGGTGGGGTTGGCCGAGACGAACTCAAGGTTGACGTTGAGCCCGTCGAACTCGCTGGAGTGCCCGTAGGCGGTGCCGGCGCCGACGATGTTGGCGACCACCACACCCTGCGCCGATGCGTCCAGGCGGATGTTGACGAAGCCCGGACCCGCGGTGTCGGCCGAGGCGATCCCGTCGGTGTCGGCCAGCGCGGTGGCCAGCCAACCGGCCAGCTCACGGGGGTTGACGCCGACCTTCTTGCCCAGCTGCAGTGCCAGGTTGGTGGCGTAGTCGCCGTGCTCGGGGTTGCGCGGGCGCTCGACGGTGACCGCCGCGGGCAACGCAGCGGGGTCCAGGTCGTGTGCGGCCAGCACCGCGGCTGCGGTGTTCTTGAGCAATTCGGCCAGATCGGCGGGGGTCACGATGCCCCATCCTAGAGTCTGACGTGGTCAGGACCCGAATCCGTTCCCGTGACGGGAACCTCCGATTCATGCGTTAGTCTGTCAAAGCCCACTTGGCGCCCGTAGTACGTGCGCCCCCGTAGCTCAGGGGATAGAGCGTCTGCCTCCGGAGCAGAAGGCCGCAGGTTCGAATCCTGCCGGGGGCACCATCTGACCAGCGGATATGCAACTCCGCACAAGATATGCGCCACAGCGTAACCCCTGAACGCGAAGGGGGATCACCTATGAACGCCACACCGTCGGCAGCCTCGGCCACACGTTGACCACCTACGCGGACTACATCCACTGAGGGCGACCAGCCCGTGCCGAGGGTCGGGCGAGGTGTTGCCGCTGCGACAGCCTGCGTGACCCAGTTGCAGCGCAAAGCGAACTAGTCGCCGCTGCCATCGCCGTGCGCGTCGCTGGTGTTCGGTCCTGCAATCATCGCGTCCAGTTCGTATGCGAGATTGATCAACTGCCGTGTAAACGTGGCCACATCGCGTGCTTGCGCAAGCGAGATTGCAGCGAGGTCGTGGTTCGCTTCATTTCCTACGTCTTTGATCCGTTCAACCCAGGGCCGCATACGGGCGGTGAAGACATCGGATTCTTCGATGTGATCCAACGCTTCGGCAAAGGTTGGCCCACGGCCCTTCGAATCCTTATCGGGTAATCCATGTTCAACCGCGACATGAAATAGCAGCTTGCGACACATCATTACCGCAGCAGTTGATGCGCCCACGGACAAGCAAGCCCGCACTTCATTCCAGGCCGTTAGAGTATCGCCTTCGAGCGCTCGTGGCGTGTCGAGTGGCAGCGTCGCGGGACTGACCGCATCACCGTTTCTAACGACGCCACGCAAGCAGTTGGCACATCGAAGCCACTCAACATAGCTCTCGCTTCCCGGAACCACGTCATTGAACCCGATGACAAGCATTTGTGTTCCGCCGCAAAACGGGCAGTCGAGTCGCTCCCATGAACGCGGATCTTTGTGTTCCAAGTTGCCGTAACGCGCAGAGGTGATGAATAGGTCCGAATTCAGACTCGCCATGTACCGATGATCTCACGGATGTTCTCGACTTACGGCCCAAGTGTTGCAGCTGCGAGAAGAGCTCTGAGTCTCGGTCGCTGCCTACACCGCTGACGCCATCACAAACGGGACCGTCGAACAGCTGGCCGAGCAGGTAAACCAAGTGCAGCATGCCCTAGCAGCCCTAACGGAACGGGTGCGGAACATGGAAGGGGAGCACTCAGACGTGAAGCGCCAGCGTGATTGCCGTACAAGTCCGCCGGACGGTTGGCCAGCGCCACCGCATGTCTAGTTGAATGTACAGACGACATTGCGCGTCACCTCATAACATGTCCGTGTGACTGCCCCTGTCAACGATGCCCTTGAGAAATCCTTCCTAACCCATGCGCATTACTTGCGGGCGTTCGCGCAACTTGCGGGTTTCAGCTTTTGGCCCAACAAAGACCTAGCCGCCCTACAAACATTGGCGCAACGAGTTGCCACTGCGTTTCCGGCCCCGAAGGCCATACCGACTGTCGACATAAACGAGCTGACGAAGTGTCTAAATCGTGCGTGGGGTACAGAATTATTACTGGGGCTCGCCTCCAAGTTCGAAGAGGATGAACTCGTTCGTTTGTCGAACTCATGGGGCAGCGTCCAGACTTATTACGTCGGATATGCAGCGACGCAAGCATTGATTATCGCGGAGGGCCGATCTCGACCCACTGACCATCCGAAAACGCAAAGTCAGGTGCGCGCGTTGTGGGTGGAGCGCCAGTCGGCTGTAGAGCCGTTTTCGTTCGCCGCGATGCCGGGGTGCAAGTCCAACCCCTCGGCGTATGCGAATGGCCCAGGAAGGCCAATCGATGCGGGCGTAACCGGCTGGCCCACAGTCGGTAGTACGAATTGCTGGGACATCGCGGCGACTGCCCTTCGAAGCACCCGCAATGATGCAGTGGCGAAGAAGCTGCAGGAAGCGCGCGTGAAGAAAGCCCGCGAAAAGAAGAAGGCATGGCACACGGAGGAGGCTGATCGACTCGCGCAAGGCAAAAAACCGCGTAAAGAACCGGCGTTTTCAAGTACCGCCAATCTGACGAAGCCTGAACGGTCAGCCCTTGAAGCTGGCGTCCGCCCCTACACGATGCTGGACTACCTCTTTCGTTTGCGCATCAAGGCAAACTACGAGGAAGCTGCAATGTTCACCGATGGCCCGACTACCGAATTCGCGTCAAGTGGTGTGGCACTCGATATGGTTCGGATTGCGTCCGCAATCATGATTGCCCACGAAGTACGGATTGCCCGGCTTGTGGGGAAGGCCACGCTGACCAGTCTCGCCACGGATTGGATTACCAAGAACTCTGCGACCTCCAACCTTGGCATTGCTCAGGATGCCGATCCTGACCACCACTGTCTGAACGTAAGACGACACCAGCGGGCAAGCTTGCGGGCGTCACAGTTGGAAGTGTTGACACCATGTGTGACGTAGCGAGCGGTCAACGATCGGATCTTTAGGTCCGAGTTCCGGCGTACGCACACGATCGTCAGTGACTGGGGCGTCGTGGCCCGTTCGACGACCTCAGCCAAACCTCGTGAATGGCGATAAACATCGTCGTAGCATTCCCGCCATGAAGAGGCTGGTAGCGGAATGAAGAACCCCCTGGCCCTCGGCATTGCCCTGGTCGGATGCCTCGCTATGTCAGTGGCTACGTTCATCCCGCTCTACGAATCGTCACGATTCGCGCGCATCGAACAGAACACCCTCATCCAGCACGGCGGTTGGATGCTCATCCTGGCAGCTATCGGCATCGCCGCCTCGGCCTACCGCTATGACCAGGGCATGGCAGACAACATCGCAGCACCAGTCGGATTGAGCGTGTTGGCCGGCGTGCTGTTGTTCTTCGCGGTCAACGACAAGAGTGATCGGACGCTGTACCCCGTTGGCTTCGATGGGAATCCGATCACGGATGCTCCTGGGACTGTCGCGGCGCTCGGCGTCGGTGTTTACCTTGCCGGGGCAGGGATTTTTGCTGCACTTGCTGGCAGCGTGATGATGTGGCAGACACGACAAGCCACGGCCGAAGGCGGCAGTACCGCGGGTAAGGGCCAGGTCCGGAACGTCCGCAAATCCGGTCCGGGTGATCTGGCCCGTCGCAGCAAGCCCGAGTACGACGCGAGCGACGAAGAGCGTTACAAGGACTACTGATCCGCGCGAGGCTGTCTGAAACGACGAAAGCTACTCCCCGGGCCGGACTCGGGTGGTAGTGAGGGGTAACCCGGGTGTGGGGTTCGTGGGTTTAGCAGTAGTTGGCTAGAACGCGGGCCAGAGCATCACGCTCGGACTGGGTTACCCACAGTCCGTAACGGACTTTGACGTCGATGATGCGGTTCGCGTAGGTGCAGCGATAGGACTTGTTGGGTGGAAGCCAGGTGGCGGCGTCGCCGGACCCCTTTTCACGGTTGGCTGCGGCGGTGGTGGTTTGTAGGTTGATGGGGTCGTTGGCGAAGTTGCGGCGGGTCATGTAGTCCCAGCCCTGGGCGCCCTTTTGCCAGGCGTCAAGGATCGGCACGATGTGGTCGATCTGGATCTGGCTCGAGGAGCCGGGGCCGCGTTGGTAGAGGATCGTTTCGCCGGTGTAGGGGTCGTTGAGAGTGCCGGAGAGGACGATGCACGTATTTCGTCCTGGCCTGAATCCTGCACCGGCCAGGTCACGGCGGAGGATGTCGTTGCGGGTATCGCAACCGTTGTGGCCGCCTTCCACGGTGACGTCATCGGACCAGGGGCTACCGAAGAGAGCGCGGTCGTAGTTGGTTTTCGGTGCGCGCCCTTTGATGTCTAGGGAATTTAGCTTCGCAAGCGCCGGACTGGTAGGTCCCGGAGCGCTGGACCGTGAGGTAGTTGGGTAGCTCGAAGTCACAACTGTTGATGCCGTCGACGAGCTTTCGACGACCATGACGATGCCCACGAACAGGAAGACGAGGACCGGGGCGGCGATTAGGGCGATGCGCGCCGGTTTGGTGAGCCTCATGGGACGGTTAGAATACCTCTGAAGACGGGGGCACTCAGGTGGTTTGACGAGGCGCGGCGACGTCTGACAACTCCTGCAAATGGGTGGCAACGACTACCCCACGTCGGAGTCGGGGGGCGGTGTCGTTTCCGGGTTGGTGGTGAGGCTCCCCCGGCAAGAGAGCGACCGGGGGAACCTCGTGTGGGTGAAGGTAACCCGGGTTTGGGGGTTCGTGTGTGCAGCAGTTTCAGGGTGTGATGAGTCGAGTCATGGGTTACACCTGAGTCGCGTCATCGGTTACGGATTGCCCCGGCCTTTGCCGGGGTTTTTCTGTTTATTGGGCCAGTAGTTGTGGTCGGCGTCGATGTCGTGGTTGGCGATGATGTGGTGGCCGGTTTTGCTGATGACGATGACTGTGGTGGTGGCGATCACGATCAGCACGGGTGTGCCGGCGTGGGCGCGGCCGATGCCGAGGTGATGTAGGCGGCTGCCGTGACGCAGGGTGAGTTTGCCGAATTGGTCGACGATGTCGGTGCGTAGCCGGATGGTGGCGGTGGGTTGCTTGGTGGGAGTGGCTTTAGGGCGGGCGAGGTAGGCCGGTTCGGGCGTGAGGTGGTGTGGGTGGGCGCGGTGGCCGCATTCGGTGTTGTAGATGACCTGGAAGGCATCGAGAAGTTTTGGGAGTTCGGCCAGGGTGGCCGGGTGGGGTCGTGCGGCTAGCCAACGTTTGAGGGTTTGGTGGAAGCGTTCGATTTTGCCTTGGGTTTGGGGGTGGCCTGGGTGGCCGTTGCGTTGGGTGATGCCCAGCGCGGCCAGGAGACGTTCGAGGTAGTTGTGGCCGCCGGTGAATCGGGAGGTGTAGACCGAGCCGTTGTCGGTCAGTGTGGCTGCCGGTAGCCCGAATTCAGCGGTGGTGGCAGTGAAGCTGGCGACGACGTCGGGTCCGCTGACGCGACGGTGGGCGGTGCAGTGCAAAAGGTAGCGGGAGCGGTCGTCGAGCCAGTTGAGGATCTCGGTGTCGGTGCCATCGCGGCCAGCGTCCAGTGGGTGAAATCGGATTGCCAGCATTCGTTGTGCTGGTCGGCGGCGATACAGCGGTAGGAGCTGCGGGGCGTTTGCGTGGTTGGGTGGTGATCAGGCCGTGGTGGTGCAGGATGCGTCGGATGGTGGAGGTCGACGGTACTGGTAGGCCTTGGCGGGCCAAGTGGTTTTGGATCGTGATGGGGCCGGCGTCGGGGCCCTCGGCGGCAAGTTTCTCGCGGAGCAGCACGATCGCGGTGATGACTTCGTCGCTGACAGCGTGAGGGTTGCTGGCGGGGCGTCGGGAGCGGGGATCAACGGCTTCGAGACCGCCGTCATGGAAGCGTTTGAGCAGTCGGTAGACGTGTTGGCGGGACAGCCCGTAGGTAGCGGGCCGCGGCACTGACCGACAGATGACCGGAGACGATTTCCAACACCACGACTCGGGCTTTCGACATGACCCATGACTGTCACCTATGACCCGACTCAGCAGCCCTTGATGCAGGTGTAACCCATATCCCGACTCATGTGTCACCTATGTCATGAACTCACACAGCGGGATATGACGCGATTACCCGCGCTGCCCGCCAGCCGTAGCCGTCCCCGACTTCGCAGTCGAGGAAGACAGTGAAGCTCGATCCCCCGTCATCGCGAAAGATGACGGTCCGCTGTACGCCGTCTCCGAACGTAAATCTTGAATGTCCACGCCGAGCACCGTGAGGTTGCCCTGGACCGAGAAGTGGCCGCTGATAAAGGTTCTGGCCTCGGTCTGCAGCTGCTGTTGTGCCAGCGGCGTTGCGGCGCGGATCTGGTCGGCGTCAAATTCGGCGGCGTTGTATTGGGTCCGCGTCACCGGCCGGCCGTATTGGTGCTTGAGCGACTGAATCTTGTTGTACGCCATGGCGCCAAGGACGCCTACGGCCGCGGGTTGTAGCCAGGTGCTGATCGCGTAGGCGGCTAATCCCTGCCCTGGTATACGTGCTGCGCGCACGTAGATGTCGTCCGGCGGGACTGGCAGCTCCGTGATTTCAGCTTTGATTCTGCTGTCGGTGTGGAAGGCACCGTTGGCGCGGAGTTCGACTATCTCGTCGGGTTTGGTGTCTTCGCCGATGCAGTATCGGAACCAGTAGGCGGATACGTCGATGCCGTCGACAGGGTCCTCGGTCGCGAACGGCGGGATCGGCTCATCTCGTCGCATGAGTCACACCCCATGTTGGTCCGTTCATCACCGTGCGGTCGACCCCGAGGTCGAGCGCCGGACCGTAAACGGTGTCGCCGCAATGGTTGCACGTCCAGGTGAGGCGCCGGTCCTGGCGGGCGAAGACCAGCGTGCCGACCAGGCAGTGGTCGCGCAGCCGGTGGCCGTTTCCATATTTTTGCGGTGGCCTCACCATCCACTGGCCGCGGCCGGAGAGGACCAGGTCGCCGACGTCATGCATTCCTCAGGTGTACCAGTTAAACGGTGTGACCGTAACGCTCCGTTGAGCGGATCGCATCACCTACTCTGACCTGCGATGCCAAAGCGCACTGACCCGTTCCAAGAGCTGATAACGCTATTGACTCAGGTCTTGGGTAAGGACGTAGCAACCCCATCCGCAATGCTTATCGACAGCGTGCTGGGGGTTCCGCGTGAAGTGGACATTGCGGTCGAGGGTGGGGTGTCCGACCACAAGGTCGTAGTAGGGATTGAGTGTCGCGCCCATGCGAGACCGCAGACAGTCGAGTGGGTGGAAGCGATGTACGGCAAGCACGCCCATCTGCCAACCGACAAGCTCGTGTTGGTTTCGTCCAGCGGGTTTACGCGGAATGCACTCAAATTGGCCGAGCATCTCAACATCGAAGCGATCACCCCGGCTGCGGTCACGCCCGGATTCATCGGGCGGGTCGTAAACAATCTGAGCAGCGTCTGGGCCAAACAGTTCAGTTTCACGGCGGAGAAGGTGGCGCTTAGTTTTGATCCACCAGTCGAGTCGCCGGATGGTACAACGAGCGACCGTCTCGAGGTGCCCCCCGGCGTGAATCTTCACCGCGGCGACTCGTCGGTCATCTGCATGGTCGGGGAATTCGTCCAGGGTGTGATGCGCAACAACGTTGACTTGCGCCAGCCGGTGTTCCGGGACGCGACCGCCGGGGTATCAAATTTCACGATGGAGTTGGGTGACCCATTAGCGAATGGGGAGCCGGTCTATGTATGCGCGGATGATCCGGGTCCCCCGCAAACTCTGCGGCGTATAACGAAGGTCGAAATCGCCGGGACAGTAAACGCTTTCGTAGCTGAAATGCCGCTGACGCACGCCGAATACAAAGGCACCCCCTTCTCCGCGGGGACGTTGGAAGTAGGCGACGACACCCATCACTGGCTGATCACCGAAGGCGCTGAGGGACCTCGAATCGGTGTCCGCGTTCTACCGAAGGACAACCCGACCGGCGGGCAGTTCTACATGGGAACCCCCGGCGACTGGAGCGCTCCGATGATTACGCCTGCTGACGATTATGACCCAGCGTGATGTCGCAAGAACGCGGGAACTGACGGCTTGCGTAGCGTCCAACGAACGCGAAGCGGTACGCGCCGAGGACCTGGACCTCGACGACCCGGCGGTGG
>NZ_CP084029.1:1103042-1511195 GCF_020181615.1 [Mycobacterium] crassicus | reverse complement strand
CGCTCGTCCAGAGCTGCGCCAGCTTTAATCACGACAGCCATTGTGGCTCAACCATTTTCATGTTATTGATAACCCGTGACCGGGGGGGGGGGAGCCGTGGTGGCCCACCATACGCCCCCGGCCACGGGACCGTTGGGATTCCGTGGGCGGGAAGTTGCGACACCCTGGCATCTGTAAGTGCCGCAACATCATTCCCGCCCACGGATCCTATTCAGTTGTGCCGCTGCGTGGGCCCAGGTGACCCGGTGCTGGATAGCCCCGGCCACGCAGGGTTACTGCACGTAACGGGCGGCGACGTTTCTTGCGACGCCGCCTGATCCCACGGAGTCTCTAGGCCTGCAACATTCGGAACGCGGCATCGTTGACGCTGTCCGCGCCGTACCCCGCCCACATCCATAAACCGTGCTGATCAGGCGATCGTCAATGATCCCGATGCGGACCCCACCGCACGGCGGCTGGCCAAGGAGCGACTCGACGACTTGCGGAACTCTCAGTTCATCGGTCCGCTGCCAACCGATCCGGTTCTCGGAGGCGACGCTCGTACTCGCGCCCAAGCCAGACGTCAGTTTCAGGATTTCCTGGAATCCGGGCAAGCCTTTCCAGACCGGCCACCTCTAACACCGGATCAAGCTATGAGATGCTCGACAGGTTTGAGATCCAAGGCCGGAAAATGATCCTTCGCGGCTTCGCCGATCAGTTGAACGCAGCAGGCGTGTCGCCGCCGGGGATTCAGCGTGCGCTCGGAGAAATTCAAAGCGCAAAGTCGCCTGGGCAGGTGATCCACGAGGCGGCAGCCGGAATCGCCGGCTGGGGCGGCGCGTTGGGCGGCGGCGCGGAGTCTCATGGCGCGGCTCTGCCACACGGCAGCCATTGGAGCAGCGCTCCGGTGTGGTCGAAGGCGGATGCCCAAGCTCTTGAGGTTTTCGGCCGAAAGCTTGGCTACGCCGGTGTCGGACTCGACGCTCTTCTAACCTTCGACAACATCGCGCATGGGGCTCCAAGAGGCGAAGAAATTGCGAAACTTGGTGGACGCAGCCTCGGTGGCATCGCCGGAGGATTCGCTGCCGGGGCGGCGTGGGGCTCGCTGGTAGGACCGGAGGGTACCTTGATCGTCGGACTTCTGGGTGCGGTCGCAGGCGGTATTGGCGCGGAGAAGCTGGTGACGTTGGGCCTAGGCGGTTAGTGATGAGTGATTTCTTTTTCTGGGTAGTGGCTTTGTGTTTCGTTGCCGGATTCATGCTGTCGTTCCTCAATATCAGCAGAAGTGCCCCGCGGCGCTTCTACTGGAGCTTTGCTTGCGCCGCGGGAGTGGCTGGCGCCCTGTCGACTTACCCGACGTGGGACAACGCAGCGGCGCTGGGCATTTTTCCCGTGGCGGCGATGGCGGCTATGGCGTATGTGACCACGCCCTACATCAAGATTGGCGGAAAGATCTACGCGCTGACGATCAGCGCCCAGCGCCCAGCGCCCCGACACTGATAGTGCACCTGTTGCTGAAAACGTCTCCACGACACACGAAGTCGATGCGACTCCGGGCTCCTACAGCGGGCTCCTCACTGCCACAACAATGTGGTGGACGCTCGTGGTGATCGCGGTGATCGCCGCCGGAAACGTATATGGCTTCGCTGCCGGAAAAGGGGAGGCTTGGGTAGCAGTCATGCTGGCCACGTTCCTTGCACTGCTGGCGGTCGGCACCGGATACGGAGACGCGAGCTGGCGTTACCCTGTAGCGCACAGGCTGTTTGTTCAGTTCGCCATCGCGTCAGTCATCACCGCCGGCAGCTTCGCACTGGTGTACCTGGCCGCCTATTGCATCGCCCGACGCCGGCCCTTGCGGCGCGAGCAGTCGATGGAACGCCCAACACACCGGCGCCACCGGCAAGCGGGGAGCTAGACATCATCGCCCTCGTTACGGCCGGGGCGCCGGAACGAGGCGGCCGGTGACCGCCGCCGTCGCCAGGGCCTGCTGCAGCAATAAACCTTCCGCGCTCAGATCGCGCACGCCGGTCCCGTCGATCGGCGGGAACACCGAACGCGCGAACGACAGCAGCGGCTGCAGCGGCCCGGCCGGGCTGCGGCCGGTCGCGAACAGCGCCTGGCTGGACACGATCACCAGGATGGCCAGCACCCCGTCAAGGCATTCCGCGGCGCGGCGCTCCCTACGGTGGGCGCTGAACGCCGGCGAGAACACGTCGGAGCGCGGATCGCCTGCCGCGGCGGGCAGCAGCGTGGGCGCGGCCGCGGCCCGGGCCTCCTCGACAAAGCTGCTCGCCGCCCAGCCGTAGCCGTAGGTGCCGGTCGGTGCCGCCCCGGCGACGGCCAGGTTCAACGGCAGACCCGAGGTCTCGGCGGTGTTCAGGGCGGTGATCTGGCGCTCGGCAACCAGCGCCAGATCCGCCCAGGTCGCCGACAGCGCGTTCATTGCCGGGTAGGCCATGCCGTTGTGGAAGCCACCGTTCGGCAGCACCCGGCCGGCCACCAGCACGTCGCCGGTCACCGCCCGCAGCGCGGTGGCGGCGGCCTTCTCGACCGCCGCCACCGCCCGGTGCGCCTGGCCGAGCACCCGCGGAATGATCCGGTAGCTCACCGGGGCCTGGTGGAACCGCCGACCGTCCGTCCCCGCGGCGTCGAGGTGGCGGCGCAGCGCCCGCAGCGCCGCGGCCTCGTGCGCGTCCCCCCACAGGTCGTCGAGCGCTGCGTCATAGGCACCGAGCGGGGCACCGAACGCCTCGATCGAGAGCGCACAGACTGCCTGCGCGTTCTCCAGCCGGTGCCGGGACCGCAGCGCGGTGTCGGCGGCCAGCGCCGCAGAACAGGGCGCCGGCTCGGCCAGCGCCCGCTGCTCGGCCCCGCCCAAGTCGTCGCGCCGCACCCCGGCGAGGGCGGCGGCCATCACAGCGGCCTCATCCGGGCCGGCCGGGCCGCCGGACGGCACCCGGGGAGCCGGGCCGTCGAGCAGGGCGGCCACCCGCTCGGCGACGGTCAGGCGCACCGCGGTGTGCCCGGACACCCAGCCGGCCAGCCGGGCGAAGAGGATCCCCCGCACCACGGCCTCGTCGAGATACCCGCCGCCCGAGCCGGACCCCGAGCTCACGGCCGCGGCGACTGAAGGGAACGCCCGGCCCTCTCCCGGCGCTGCGCGGCCCCATCCGGGCGCGGCCAGCACACGGCGGGCCTGCTCGCCGAGCCGCACCGCCTCGCCGTCGTAGCAGACCCGCCGGTAGTTCGAGAGGGTGAAGTCGTCCCTGGTATCCAGCATGACCGTCATGCCGGGTCGGGTCCTTTGCGCCCCGCTGCGTTCAGCGCCCGGTTCGCTTCGCCGGCCAGCAGGCTGATGGCGCCGTCGAGGCACTCGGCGGCCGTGGCCTCCCGGCGGTAGGCACCGAAGACCGGTGAGGACACGTCGTCCTGCGGGTCGTTGACTGCTGCGGGCAGCAGCGTGGGCATGGCCGCCGCCCGCGCCTCCTCGGCCAGTGCACTGAGCTCTGATCCCGGGCCGGCCGCCGGATCGTCGGCCCGCAGCGCCGTCACGTGCCGCCCGACCAGCAGGGTCAGGTCGGCCCATGCGGCGGCCAGCGCAGTCAGCGCCGGGTAAACCATGGCGTTGTGAAAACCGCCGGTGGACAGGGCCTGCCCCAGCGGGTGCGCGGCGTCGGGTGGCACGTACACCGGGTTATCGGTCACCGACCGCAGCGAGACGCGGGCCGCCTCGGTCAAGCCCGCCGCGGCACGGTGCGCCTGCCCGAGCACCCGGCCAAGGATCAGGTAGCTGGCCGGCACCTGGCCGGCCAGCCGCCGGCCAGGCGACGCTGCGGAGAGGTGGCGGCGAAGCGCCGCCAGCGCTGCCGCCTCGTCCTCGTCTCCCCACAGCTCGCCCAGTTCTTCGGCATAGGCGTCGACCGGGACACCGAACGCCGCCGCCGACAGCGCCAGCACGCGCTCGGCGCGGTCGAGCCTGGGGGCGGCCCGCAGCGCGGCATCCGCGGCCAGCGCGGCCGATACCGGCGACCCGTTGACCACCGGGTTGGCCTCACCCTCCTCGAGGCCATCGCGCGGGAAGTCACGCAGTACGTGGGCCAGCGGGAGCACCTCGCCCGCGCCGACCTGCCCGTCCAGCGGGACCGGCGGCAGCGGGCCGTCGAGCAGGGACGCGAACCGCTCGGCGATCACCGGCCTGGCCTTGGAGTTCCCGGCGACGAAGTTGGCGAGCCGGGCGAAGATGATGCCGCGCACGACGCGCTCGTCGAGGTAGCCGCCGCCGAACCCGCGGGCCCAGTTCCCGCGAAACTCGAACGCCCGGGCGTGCTGGCGCTGCTGCTCCGGCGGGATCGTGTCCTTGACGCGCGGCCCGAAGCTGCTGGTTACGCCGTAGATGAACTGGGTGCGGTCGGATTCGAGCAGCCGGAGGAAGTCCGCCCGCGCCGCGGCCATCGCCGCACGCGCACGCGGGCCGATGGTGACCGGCTCGCCGCCCTCCGACACCCGCCGGTAGTTCTCCAGCGTGAAGTCGTCCCTGCCGTTGACCACCACGGTCATACTCCGGAAGGTAGCTTCCGCCTGCAGAGCAGGCAACGCGTGCGCGTCGCCCGAGGTCGGTCAAAGCGCACTCGCGCACATGGATCGGCGAATTCCCACTTCGCGCACAGCGGAATCACACTCGACAAGCCCCCCACGCCCCTAGGGTCGATCGAGTGACGATTCGCCTGGGCTTCCAGATCCCCAACTTCTCTTACGGCACCGACGTTTCGGAGCTGTTCCCCACCGTCGTCGCGCAGGCGCGCGAGGCCGAAGCCGCCGGCTTCGATGCGGTCTTCGTGATGGACCACTTCTATCAACTGCCCATGCTGGGCTCCCCCGACCAGCCGATGCTCGAGGCCTACACCGCCCTGGGCGCGCTGGCGACCGCCACCGAACGGGTCCAGCTGGGCACTTTGGTCACCGGCAACACCTACCGGAACCCGACCCTGCTGGCCAAGATCATCACCACGCTCGATGTGGTCAGCCGGGGCCGCGCGGTGCTGGGTATCGGCACCGGGTGGTTCGAGCTCGAACACGACCAGCTGGGCTTCGAGTTCGGCACCTTCACCGACCGATTCAATCGACTCGATGAGGCACTGCAGATCATCCTGCCGATGATCAAGGGTGACCGGCCGACCTTCGAGGGCAAGTGGTACCGCTCCCGCGAAGCCGTGGCCGAACCCCGCTTCCGGGACCACATTCCGCTGCTGATCGGCGGTAGCGGGGAGAAGAAGACGATCCCGCTGGCGGTACGCCACTTCGACCACCTCAACATCATCGCCGGCTTCGACCAGCTGCCCGCGAAGATGGATGCGGTGCGGCGCAGCTGCGAGGAGATCGACCGCGATCCGGCCACCCTGGAAACCACCATGTTGCTCACCGTGCTGGCCGGCCCGAACATCACCGCCGATCAGATCCCCGACCAGATCGCTCAACGGGCGGTGGCCGGCAGCCCCGAATCGATCGCCGAGCAGATCAAGGCCAAGGTGCTCGATGTCGGCGTCGGCGGGGTGACCATCAACATCCCCGGCAGCACTCCCGGGGTGATCACGGAGGTCGGTGCGGCGTTGCGGGCGGTGCTCGACGCCTGATCCGGTAAGTGAAGTCAACTGACGTCGTTGACTTCACTTACGGGTGAAGTGAAGTGAACCACTCAGCCCAGCACGGTGCGCATCAGCATCACGTCGTAGGCGTTCCACAGCGACAAGGTGAAGTACACCTCTTTGCCGGTTGACCACGGGTGCATGTAGGGCGCGTAGATACCGCCCGGAATCTGGCCGGTGGGGATCAGCGTCTGCTCGGCACTCCACGGGCCCTGCGGTGTCGGGGCGGTGCGAGCCACCACGTCATTGCCGCCGTTGCCGTACAGCGCCAGGTACTGCCGCAGGTAGGTGTTGTACTGCACCGACATCTCGCCGACCGGGCCGGGGATCACCGGGGTGGCCGCGGCCGGATTGTTCGGCACCCAGGATCCGCCGGACTCCGAGGCGTTCCAGTACTGGTACTTGGTGACATCGGGGATGGAACGCTCGGGAACCCGCGACAGGTACGCCGATCCGCCGCGGCCGGACGGCGTCCCGTACGAGTAGAGATACCCGTCGTTGCCGCGCAGGAACGCACCCATCTGGAACTTCTCGTTACCGGGGACGAAATGCGCGCGAGGCACATTCTCCGGCGCCGACGACCGCACCGTGCCGGGATAGACCCCCCACGTTTCGCCGTTGTCGTTGGACACCGCGAGCGCCGAGTAATTGGTGGACCATTCGCCGTCGCGTCCCCACTGCTTGATCGACATGAAGTTCATGTACTGGTTGCCGCCGATCCCGATAGCGGCAGTGGGGATCATTCCCTCCTGGTGCGGAGCCAGTTGCACGGCGGGCAGGATCTGCTTGGAGAAGTTCGCCTGCCGCAGCGGCGAACCCGAGTATTTGTTGCCGATTCCCCCGGGGCCCACGGTGATTCCGTCGGCCAGGTTGTTGTCCGCACTGCGGAACAGCACATTCTGCCGCCACTGGTGGCCCTGCATACGGCAGTAGCCGAAGGTGTCGCCGAACGCGTAGAGGACCTGTCGATTGGCGGGATCACCGTTGTCCCATGGGATTCCAAGGTCGGTTCCAGAGATGCCGAAGCGCTGCAGGGTTTGGTTGGGTCCGTTGGGGCCGGTCACCCACTCCACCAACGAGGTCTGGGAGCCGCCAATCGCACCGCCGACATCGGCGGTCGGTGTCTGCTGGCCGGCGCCGGCGTTGGGCACGGGCTGAGCAGGCTGGACCGGTTGGGCGATGTTCGGGACGGCCTGACCACCCGGGTTGGGCACCGGCGGCACCACTCCAGCCTGCTGCCTGATGGCGCCGTTGGGGTTGATCAGGGCGGCGATCAGCGGGCCCAATTTGGGAAGTGGCGCACTGTCATTGGTGCCGCGGGGCCGGCGCCCGGTCGGCAACTGACCGGCCGATGTGCTCGGAGAACCGGGCGGCGGATCGATGTTCGCCTCGGGCGCCTGGCAGGTAGCAGCCATCGCCGGCGCCGCGAACTCGGTAGCCATAACCATCCCGAGCACGACCGCCGGCACCATCGCCGCCGAGACGAATCGACGCGTAGCCGCCATGTCACACCTTTCCGAGACCACAACGGGCCCTCGTCAGGATGTGACGATAGTGGCAGGTGAGGTAGTTGCGATTACGTCGTTGCTGATAGAGACGTTTTCGTGACCGTGTCGCAACTCCCGTTCAGCCGCGAGACTGCCTCAGCGGTTGAACTCGGCGACCACGTCTGCAGCGCGGCGCAGCTGACCGATGTCCGAACTGGTCGGGATGAGATGGACCTCGTCGGCGCCCACCGCGGCGAACCCGCGCAACACCTCGAGCAGTTCGTCCTGGCTGCCGGCCCAGCCGGTGGTCGGCGCCATGGCCTCGACATACTCGGCCGGAATCCAGTTCATGTAGCGCAGCAGATGCTCACGCACCTGGTTGCGCGCCGCGTCCTGCTCACCCAACGCGAACCAGAACGACGTCGCCAGATACGGCTTGCCCTTGCCGGCCTGCCGCCAGGCGTCCCGGGCGACGTCGAACAATTCGTTCTGCCTGGCCACGTCGAGGTCCATCGTGATGCCGGCCAAACCCTCGGCCCAGGTCGCCGCGCTGCGCACCGTCTTGGGGCCGATGGTGCCGACCACCAGCGGCGGCCCGCCGGGCTGCGTGGGCGCCGGCCCGACCGGCAGCACCGACTCGGTGAGCTTCTCCCCCGCCCAGACCCGCTTCATGATCGCCACCCGCTCGGCCATCTCGCGCATGGTCTGCGTCGACGGATCGGCACCGGCAGCCCGGTAATCCTCGTGCCGGCCGCCCACGCCGATCCCGACGGTGAGCCGCCCACCACTGAGCAGATCCGCGGTCGCCAGTGCCTTGGCGAGCATGACCGGGTCGTGCAGTTGCGGGACGATCACCGTGGTCACCAGGCGCGCCCGCTCGGTCCACGCCGCCACCGCACCCAGCAGGGTCAGGCTGTCGGGGTTGGTGAAGGCGATCCGCTCGCCCCAACTCAGCGACGAGAACGGCCCGGCGTCGACGGCGCGCGCCCAGTCCCGCAGCAGTGTTGCGTCCAGATCCGGCTCCATCACCGGCATGGTCATTCCGACCTGCATGCCCGCGATTGTGGCACGGGCGCCGAGCGGGACCGACACTGGAGCCATGAGTATTTCCTTCAACCACACCATCGTCGCCGCCCACGACAAGCAGGCATCGGCAGCGTTTTTGGCGGAGCTGTTCGGTCTGCCCGAGCCGCAGCCGTTCGGTCACTTCATGGTGGTCGGGCTCGATCACGAAGCCAGCCTCGACTACGCGGAAGTGGCTTCGGGCGAAGAGGTCCGGCCTCAGCATTACGCCTTCCTGGTCTCCGAAGACGACTTCGACGCGATCTACGGCAAGATCTCCTCGCGCGGCATGCCGCATTGGGCCGACCCGCGCGGCGAGCGACCTGGCGAGTTCAACCGCCTCGACGGCGGCCGTGGGGTGTACTTCCGTGATCCCAGCGGTCACGGAATGGAGATCCTCACCCGCCCGTACGGCTCGGGTTCGTAGGTGACTTAGCCCCGGCGGTCAGCGAGGCTCGACGGAGGAGAGGCGAAGCTGGACCGCCGCATCAGCCCCGGCGGTCAGCGAGGCTCCACGGAGGAGAGGCGAAGCTGGACCGCCGCATCAGCCCCGGCGGTCAGCGAGGCTCGACGGAGGAGAGGCGAAGCTGGACCGCCGCATCAGCCCCGGCGGTCAGCGAGGCTCGACGGAGGAGAGGCGAAGCTGGACCGCCGCATCAGCCCCGGCGGTCAGCGAGGCTCGACGGAGGAGAGGCGAAGCTGGACCGCCGCATCAGCCGCTGTGGCCGCGCTGGCGCTCCTGGGCGCGGTAGTCGACCGCGAATTCGGCGACGTGCGCGGGCAGGTCGCCGGAGGCCACATCGGCCAGGCTGGTCTGCTCCAGCACCGAACGCATACTGGCCCGCAGCGCGCGCCACACGTCAGTCAACGCGGCGGTCGGGCCCGAGTAGGGCAGGTCGCCCAAGCCGATGTCGCGGACGCTGGCCAGCGGGCCGTCGATGCAGCGCAGCACGTCGGCGACGCTGATCTCGGTTGCGGGCCGGGCCAGTTCGTAGCCGCCGTCGCGGCCGCGCTGGCTGCGCACCAAACGGTCGGTGCGCAGATCGGACAGGATGTCGACGAGGAACTGCGCCGGAATGCCCTGGGCAGTGGCGATGTCGTCGGTCTTGACCAACGTGCCGGCTTCGGCGGTGGCCAGTTGGACCATCGCACGCACCGCGTACTCCGCCTTGGCCGACATCCGCATCTGAAGGATTCTGCCATCTGGCCCTTGCTTCGCGGTGTCAGCTGATCGCGGCGAGTACTGCCTGCGCGTATTCGGGGCGGCACACCACCAGATCGGGCAGTAGCGGGTCGGGCCGGTTGTAGACCAGCGGCGAACCGTCGATGCGCGAGGTGTATAGGCCCGCGGCACGGGCCACCGCCACCGGCGCAGCGGAATCCCATTCGTATTGCCCACCGGCGTGCACGTACACGTCGGCGATGCCCTGCACGACGGCGGCGACCTTCACCCCGGCCGAGCCCATCGGGACCAGCACCCCGTCGAGGCGGTCGCGGACGGCCTCGGCGACCGCCGGTGGGCGGCTGCGTGACACCGCGATCCGCGGCTGGCCGGTGTATGCCGGCGGCTCGGGTACCGACGGGGTGGACAGCGTGATGCCGCGCGCGGGCATCGCCACGGCCCCGGCCACCAGCTCACCGGCCTGCCACAACGCGACGTGCACGGCCCAGTCGTCGCGGTCCGGTTCGGAGAACTCCCGGGTGCCGTCCAGCGGGTCGACGATCCACACCCGCTCGGCCTTCAGCCGCACCGGATTATCGGCGCCCTCCTCGGACAACACCGCGTCGTCCGCGCGTTCGGCGGCCAGCGCCGCCATCAGGTAGTCGTGAGAGCGCTTGTCGCCCGCTGCTTTCCGCTCCGCCGCTGTCGCGTCGGACAGCTCTTCGCGAACGGTCAGCAGCAGACGGCCCGCGTCGGTGGCGAGCCGGGCGGCGAGCTCGTGGTCATTCACCGACGGTCGTCGATCGCCGCGATGACCTGCCGGGCCTGCTCGTCGATGTCGTCGCGCGGGGTCAGCCATACGTCCGGATTCTTCGGCCGCTGGTAGGGGCTGTCGATCCCGGTGAAGTGCGTGATGAGCCCTGCGCGCGCCTTTGCGTAGAGCCCCTTGGGGTCTCGCTGCTCGCAGTCCTCCAGCGGGGTGTCGCAGAACACCTCGATGAAGTCGAAGCCGGCGTCGGTGTGCACCTGGCGGGCCAGCTGGCGGTGCTCGCTCAGCGGGCTGATCGCCGGCACCAACACGATCTGACCGGAATCGGCCAGCAGGGTGGCCACATGCGCCAGCCGGCGCAGGTTCTCGGCCCGGTCGGCCATCGAGAACCCGAGGTCGGCATTGAGGCCGTGCCGCAGGTTGTCGCCGTCGAGAACGTACGCGGGCGTTCCCCTTTCGAGCAGCAGCTGCTCGACCCGCATGGCCACCGATGACTTACCGGCACCGGACAGTCCGGTCAGCCACACCGTGCGCCCCTTGGACAGCCGGTCCGCCGTGGAGACCAGGGACTCGTGGCGCACCGTGTTCGGGCTGGCGGCGCGGCCCGACACGTCACGCAGCACCATCCCGGCCGCCACGGTTCCGTTGGTGGCCGCGTCGATGAGGATGAACGAGCCGGTGGCATCGTTGTGGCTGAATTCGTCGAGCATCAGCGGGACCTGGGCGCGCAGCGAGACACGTCCGAGCTCGTTGAGCTTCAATTCCTCGGCGTCCTTGTCCCGGTGCAGGGTGTTGACATCGAGGCGGTAGTCCAACGCCATCACCCTCACCCGGGTGGTCCGGGTGGTGTGTTTGATGATGTAGTCGTTGCCGGGCTGCAGCGAAGCACCGTCGGCCATCCAGCACACGGTGGCGTCGAAGTCCTGGGCGATGCGCGGCTGGTTGTTGGTGCGGGCGATCATGTCGCCGCGCGAGATGTCGATGTCGTCGGTCAGGCTGACCGAGACCGCCATCGGCGGAAACGCTTCCTCCACTGCGCCATTCGGGCCATCGATCTTCGCGATTCGGCTGGGTTTGCCCGACGGCAGCACGACGACGTCGTCACCGGGACGCATCACCCCGCTGGCGACGGTGCCGGCGTAGCTGCGGTGGTCGGCGTGCTCGTGGGTCTGCGGGCGGATCACGTACTGCACCGGGAACCGCACGTCGACCAGATTGCGGTCACCCGCGATGTACACGTCCTCCAGGTGCGACAGCAGCGCGGGACCGTCGTAATAGGGCGTCTTGTCGGACTTGGTCACCACGTTGTCGCCGAGCAGTGCCGACATCGGGATGGTGGTCACGTCGTGGACGTCCAAGCGGGTGGCGAACGAGTGGAAATCGTCGCGGATCGCCTCGAACTGTTGTGCGTCCCAGTCGATCAGGTCCATCTTATTGACCGCGAGCACGATGTGCCGGATTCCCAGCAGCGACGCCAGGAAAGTGTGCCGGCGGGACTGCTCCTGCAGGCCGTGCCGCGCGTCGACCAGCACGATGGCCAGTTGCGCGGTCGAAGCACCGGTCACCATGTTGCGGGTGTACTGGATGTGGCCGGGCGTGTCGGCGATGATGAATTTCCGCTTGGGCGTGGCGAAGTAGCGGTAGGCGACATCGATGGTGATGCCCTGTTCACGCTCGGCGCGCAGGCCGTCGGTCACCAGAGCCAGATCGGTGTAGTCGTTGCCGCGCTCCCGGGAGGTGCGCTCCACCGAGGCCAGCTGGTCCTCCATCACGGCCTTCGAATCGAACAGCAGCCGCCCGATCAGGGTGGACTTGCCGTCGTCGACCGATCCGGCCGTGGCGATACGAAGCAGCGTCGTTGCCGCACTCATCAGAAATACCCCTGCCTCTTGCGGTCTTCCATGCCTGCTTCGGAGATTCGGTCGTCGGCGCGGGTGGCACCGCGCTCGGTCAGGCGTGACACGGCGGTCTCGTCGATCACCTCTTCGACGGTCGCCGCCGTCGACTCCACGCAGCCGGTGCAGGTGACGTCGCCGACGGTACGGAATCGCACCGAGGTCTCGAACACTTCCTCACCCTCGGCGGGCCGCAGGAACTCGTGGTCGGCCAACAGCATCCCGTCGCGCCGGAACACCTTGCGCTGATGCGCGAAATAGATTGTCGGCAGCACGATTTCCTCGGCGCCGATGTAGGACCAGATGTCGAACTCGGTCCAGTTCGACAGCGGGAACACCCGGATGTGCTCACCGGCCCGGTGCCGGCCGTTGTAGAGGTTCCACAGCTCGGGCCGTTGCGCCTTGGGCTCCCACTGGCCGAACTCGTCGCGGAAGCTGAACACCCGCTCCTTGGCCCGCGCCTTCTCCTCGTCGCGCCGGGCACCGCCGAACGCCGCGTCGAACTTGTTCTCGCGGATCGCCCGCAGCAACGTGACGGTCTGCAGCGGGTTGCGGGACGGCCCGTTGTCGATCACCCGCCCGGCGTCGATGTCGTCCTGCACCGAGGCGACGACCAGCCGCACCCCGGTCCGCTCGACCAGCTCGTCACGCGCGGCGATGACCTCTTCGAAGTTGTGGCCGGTGTCGACGTGCATGACCGGGAACGGCAGCCGACCCGGCGCGAACGCCTTGACCGCCAGATGCAGCATGACGATGGAGTCCTTGCCGCCGGAGAACAGCAGCACCGGGCGCTCGAACTCCGCGGCCACCTCGCGGATGATGTGGATGGCCTCGGCTTCCAGGGTGCGCAGATGCGACAGCTGATAATGCCCGGCCGTGGCGGCTGCCGGCGGCGCGGTGATGTTACTGGTCATGATGTCCTTGCCCGGGATATCTGATAATCTTGGTGAGATTTACCAGATTAATTGTTATAGCCGGGTATGTAACCAGGCGGGCTGGGTTACTGTCAACGCCGACGCCCCGGCGACCCGCTACCCCGGCCGCGAGCGTGCACCGATGTACGCGTGCAGGCGTACCGACCCGCACGCTCGCGGGAGATGGCGCCGCTAGACGGTGATCTCGCCGAGCTTGCCGGTGGCCACGTCGAACACGAAGCCCCGCAGCGAGGTCGTCTGGGTGATGAACGGGCTGGCCTTGACCCGCCGCAGCGACTGCCGCACGTCCTCGGCCGGATCCGGGAACGCCTCCGGCGCCCAGCCCGGCCGGATACCGGTCTCCTCCAGGATCGAGCGCTTGAACTCGTCATCGGTGAAGGTGAGCATCCCGCAGTCGGTGTGGTGGATCAGGATGATCTCGCGGGTTCCCAGCAGCTTCTGGCTGATGGCCAGCGACCGGATGGTGTCCTCGGTGATCACCCCGCCGGCGTTGCGAATGCTGTGCGCCTCGCCCTCGTTGATCCCGAGCACCCGATAGACGTCCAGCCGGGCGTCCATACAGGCCACCACCGCAACGTGCTTGCTCGGCGGCATGGGCAGCGGACCGGTGAAGGTCTTCGCGTACTCCGCGTTGTGGGCCAGGTAGTCATCGGTGACGGTCACGGGGTTCTCCCTCTGTCGCAGTCCGCCCACCGAGCCTAATGAAACAGGCCCGGAATTCCACGGGTAAAAATCATCCGAACACGGAATCGGACGCGGCATGTCGGTCGGGGACACGCACGCTCGCGGGAGGTCGGACGGCGGGCACCCTTTACCCTGTGCTGATGCCGCACGTCAGCGAGAACGCACCGTGACGCGGTTCCTGGCCGGCCGGGCACTCAACTATCTGGTGCTGCTGGCGCTGGCCTCCTTCCTCACCTTCTGCCTGACCTCGCTGGCGTTCGCTCCGCTGGACAGCCTGATGCAGCGCAACCCCCGTCCCCCGCAGTCCGTCATCGACGCCAAGGCCGCCGAACTCGGCCTGGACAAGCCGATTCCGCTGCGTTACGCCCACTGGGCGTCGAGCGCCGTGCGCGGCGACTTCGGTGTCACCGTCACCGGCCAACCCGTCTCCGGCGAACTGGGGCGCCGCATCGGGGTCAGCCTGCGCCTGCTGCTGGTCGGCTCCCTGGCCGGCACCGTGATCGGCGTGGTGGCAGGCGCCTGGGGGGCGGTGCGCCAGTACCGAATATCCGACCGCGTGATCACGTTCACGGCGCTGCTGGTGCTGTCGGTGCCCACCTTCGTGCTCGCCAACCTGGTGATCCTGGGCGCGCTGCGGGTGAACTGGGCGCTGGGAGCCCAACTGTTCGACTACACCGGGGAGACCTCGCCGGGCGCGATCATCGGCTTCTGGCCACGGTTGGCCGATCGGCTGCAGCACCTGGTGCTGCCGTCGCTGACCCTGGCGCTGGGCGCGGCCGCCGGCTTCAGCCGCTACCAGCGCAACGCGATGCTCGACGTGCTCGGCCAGGACTTCATCCGCACCGCGCGGGCCAAGGGCCTGACGCGACGGCGCGCCCTGTTCAAACACGGGCTGCGCACCGCGCTGATCCCGATGGCGACGTTGTTCGCCTACGGGGTGGCCGGTCTGGTGACCGGCGCGGTGTTCGTGGAGAAGATCTTCGGCTGGCACGGCATGGGCGAATGGGTGGTGCAGGGCGTGGCGACCCAGGACACCAACATCGTCGCGGCCATCACGGTGTTCTCCGGCGCCGTGGTGCTGGCCGCCGGGCTGCTCTCCGATGTCATCTACGCACTGCTGGATCCGCGGGTGCGGGTGTCATGAGCACCATGAGCAACGAAGTCGAGTTCGCGTCGCGGCGCACCCTGGTACTGCGCCGGTTCCTGCGCAGCCGAGCCGCCGTCGGTGCACTGGTGCTGCTGGCGGTGATGTTCATCGGCTGCTACGCGCTGCCCCCACTGCTGCCCTACTCCTATACCGACCTGGACTACGACGCCCTGCTGGTTCCGCCGGGCGCCCGACACCTGTTGGGCACCAACGCACTCGGCCAGGACCTGCTGGCACAGATCCTGCGCGGCATGCAGAAGTCCATGCTGATCGGGGTGTGCGTGGCGCTGATCTCCACGGTGATCGCCGCGACGGTGGGTGCGGTCTCCGGGTACTTCGGCGGGTGGCGCGACCGGGTGCTGATGTGGCTGGTGGATCTGCTGCTGGTGGTTCCGGCGTTCATCCTGATCGCGATCATCACCCCGCGCACCAAGAACAGCGGCAACATCGCCATGCTGATCCTGCTGCTGGCCGGGTTCAGCTGGATGATCAGCGCCCGCATGGTGCGCGGGCTGACGATGAGCCTGCGGGAGCGTGAATTCATCCGGGCCGCACGCTATATGGGCGTCTCGAGCCGGCGCATCATCATCGACCACATCGTGCCGAACGTGGCGTCGATCCTGATCATCGACACCGCGCTCAACGTGGCGGTGGCGATCCTGGCCGAAACCGGCTTGAGCTACCTGGGATTCGGCATCCAGCCGCCGGACGTGTCCTTGGGCACCCTGATCGCCGACGGCACCGCCTCGGCGATCACCTTCCCGTGGGTGTTCCTGTTCCCCGCCGGGGTGCTGATCACGATCCTGGTCTGCGCCAACCTCGCCGGCGACGGCCTGCGCGACGCCCTGGACCCCGACGCCGCCAGTCTGCGAGGTCGCGGATGAGCACACTGCTGGAAGTCACCGACCTCGCTGTCACCTTCGGTACCGGCGCCGGCGCGGTCAACGCGGTGCGCGGCATCAGCTACCAGGTCGCCCCCGGCGAAGTGGTGGCGATGGTCGGCGAGTCCGGCTCCGGCAAATCCGCGGCGGCGATGGCCGTGATGGGACTGCTGCCCGAACACGCGCGGGTGTCCGGCTCGGTGCGCCTGCACGGCACGCAGTTGATCGGGCTGGGCGACACCGCGATGTCGAAGTTCCGCGGCGCCTCGATCGGAATGGTGTTCCAGGACCCGATGTCGGCCCTGACGCCGGTGTACACCGTGGGCGATCAGATCGCCGAGGCGATCGAGGTGCATCAGCCGCGTTTCGGGCGGGCCGCGGCCCGCCGGCGGGCGGTCGAACTGCTGGAGTTGGTCGGTATCAACCGGCCGGCCCAGCGTGCCCGGGCCTTCCCGCACGAACTATCCGGTGGGGAACGCCAGCGGGTGGTGATCGCCATCGCCATCGCCTGCGACCCGGATCTGTTGATCTGCGACGAGCCGACCACCGCGCTGGATGTCACGGTGCAGGCCCAGATCCTGGAGGTGCTCAAGACCGCCCGCGATGTCACCGGCGCCGGGGTGTTGATCATCACCCACGACCTGGGTGTGGTGGCCGAGTTCGCCGACCGGGCCCTGGTGATGTACGCCGGGCGGGTGGTGGAAGCCGCACCCGTCGGGGTTCTGTATCGGGATCGGCAGATGCCTTACACGGTAGGGCTTCTGGGTTCGGTGCCGCGGCTGGATGCTCCCCAGGGCACCCGGCTGGTGCCGATCCCGGGGGCACCGCCGTCGTTGGCCGGCATCGAGCCCGGCTGCCCGTTCGCGCCGCGCTGCCCGCTGGCCACCGACGAGTGCCGGGCACGCGAACCCGAGTTGCTGACCGTCGGAGCCGACCATGGGGCCGCGTGCATCCACACCGATCACGTGACCGGGCGCAGCGCCGCCGAGATCTACGGCGTTCGCACCGAGGTTCCGGCATCCGAGTACGGCGGGTCAGTCACCGTCGTCCGGGTCCGCGATCTGGTCAAGACCTATCCCCTGACCAAGGGCGTGCTGCGGCGCAGCGTCGGCGAGGTCCGCGCCGTCGACGGCGTGAGCTTCGAATTGGAGCAGGGCCGTACGTTGGCGATCGTCGGCGAGTCCGGGTCGGGCAAATCCACCACCTTGCACCAGATCCTGGAATTGTCCGCGCCGCAGTCGGGTTCGATCGAGGTACTGGGCACCGATGTCGCCACCCTGAAACGCGCCGACCGGCGTGCGTTGCGCCGCGACCTGCAGGTGGTGTTCCAGGACCCGGTGGCCTCCCTGGATCCGCGACTGCCGGTCTTCGAGGTGCTGGCTGAGCCCTTGCGCGCCAACGGATCCGATAAAACGTCGACGCATGATCGGGTCGCCGAGTTGCTGGAGCTGGTCGGGTTGCGTCGCAGCGACGCGCTGCGCTACCCGTCGGAGTTCTCCGGCGGGCAGAAGCAGCGGATCGGCATCGCCCGCGCTCTGGCACTGCAGCCGAAGATCCTCGCGCTCGACGAGCCGGTATCGGCGCTCGACGTGTCGATCCAGGCCGGGATCATCAACCTGCTGCTGGACCTGCAGCAGCAGTTCGGACTGTCCTACCTGTTCGTGTCGCACGACCTGTCGGTGGTCAAACACCTGGCGCACCGGGTGGCGGTGATGTTCGCCGGGGCGATCGTCGAACAGGGCGAGGCGGACCAGGTTTTCGGCGACCCGCAACACGAGTACACCCGCCGGCTGCTGGCAGCCGTCCCGCACCCGGAGCCCGCCTCATGACGTTGACTCTGCGCTCACGACGACGTTGTGCGAGAAGGGCCCACCCTGGACGCAGAGTCAACGAGGGTGCGGCCCTGGTGGCGTTGATGCTGGCCCTCAGCGGGTGCGCGGCCGTCGACATCACCGCCCCGGAAGGCACCGCGGCGGTCGGGAGCGCCAGCGACATCAACCCGCAGGACCCGGCGAGCCTGCGCGACGGCGGAAACCTGCGACTGTCCATGTCGCAGTTCCCGCCCAACTTCAACCCGTTGCATATCGACGGCAACCTCGCCGAGAACGCCGCCATGCTCAAGGCCACCATGCCGCGTGCGTTCAACATCGCGCCGGACGGCTCAGCGACGGTGGACACCGAGTACTTCACCAGCGTGGAGTTGACCAGCGCCAACCCGCAGACGGTCACCTACACCATCAACCCGAAGGCGAAGTGGTCCGACGGCACCCCGCTCACCTGGAACGACATCGCCAGCCAGCTACACGCCACCAGCGGCGCCGACAGCGGGTTCGCGATCGCGAGCACCAACGGCGCCGAGCGGATCGCCTCGGTCACCCGCGGCGTCGATGACCGCCAAGCCGTGGTGCGTTTCGCCAAGCCCTACGCGGAGTGGCGGGGCATGTTCGCGGGCAATTCGATGTTGTTGCCGGCGAGCATGACCGCCGACCCGGAGGTGTTCAACAAGGGCCAGCTGCGCCAACCGGGGCCGTCGGCCGGGCCGTTCATGCTGTCGACCCTGGACCGGACCAGCCAGCGCATCATCTTGACCCGCAACCCCGCCTGGTGGGGCAAGGTCCCGAAGCTGGACACCATCACCTACCTGGTGCTCGACGAGGCCGCCCGGATGCCGGCGCTGCAGAACCACACCATCGACGCCACCGGGGTGGCCACCCTGGATCAGTTGACCATCGCGCGGCGGACCGAGGGCATCACGATCCGGCGGGCGCCGACGCCGGCCTGGAACCACTTCACCTTCAACGGGGCGCCGGGGGCGATCCTGTCCGACAAGGCGTTACGGCTGGCGGTCATGCGCGGCATCGACCGGACCACGATCGCCAAGGTGACCCAGCGTGGTCTGACCGCCGACCCGGTGGCGCTGAACAACCACATCTACGTCGCCGGGCAGGAGGGTTACCAGGACAACAGCGCCGTGGTGGCCTACGACCCTGGGCGCGCGGCCCGCGAACTCGACGAGCTGGGCTGGAAGCGCAACGGCCGGTTCCGGGAGAAGGACGGTCGCCAGCTGGTGATCCGGCATCTGTTCTACGACGCGTCGAGCACCCGGCAGTTCGCCCAGGTCGCCCAGCACAATCTGGCCCAGATCGGGGTGAAGCTGCAGCTGGACGCCAAGGCCGGCGGTGGCTTCTTCACCGACTACGTCAACGTCGGCGACTTCGACATCGCCCAGTTCAGTTGGGTCGGTGACGCTTTCCCGCTGGCCGGGCTGAACCAGATCTCCGCGTCCTACGGGGAAGCCAACTTCGGCAAGATCGGCAGCCCGCAGATCGACGCGAAGATCGAGGAGACACTCGAGGCGCTCGACCCGGCTGTCGCGCGGGCTCGTGCCAATGAGGTCGACCGACTGCTGTGGGAGGAAGGATTCAGCCTGCCGCTGATCCAGACCACCGGCAACGTGGCGGTCCGCAGTGCACTGGCGAACTTCGGGGCGCCCGGGCTGGCGGATTTGGATTACACCGCAATCGGTTTCATGAAGGACTGATGCGGTCGCGCCGCTCGCCGGCCGCAATGTCGGACACTTCCGAGAACTCGGTGTTGAGGTGATCAGCCCGTTGGGCGGCTGGCCTGAGCCCGAACCAGGTCGCTGTCCAGGACGTCGGCGATCGACGCCGCCTCCGGCAAACGCGACACCGTGATCCCGCCAAGCTCGACCGCGGCCTCGACAACGTGCCGGTGGTGGGTGAAGACGATGATCTGCAAACCGGGGGCCAGCGAGGTCAGGATCTTCAGCGCGCCTCGCACCCGCACTTCATCGAAGGCCATCAGCACGTCGTCCAGTACCAGCGGCAGCGCCGGTTCGCCGGCAGTGACGCGCTCGATGTGCAGTGCGGCAACCCCGGCCAATCGGAGTGCGAAGAAAACCTGGTCGGCGGTGCCCTCGGAGAGCTGTCCGGGTTGAAATGGCTCGTTGTCGGCCCGGATCACCCGCAGTTTGGGTGCGGTGCCGTCATACTCGGCGCGCAAGGCGACCCAACGCCCCTCGGTGAGCTCTTCAAGAAGCTTGCCGGCGTGGTCCAGCAGCGGGCGGGTGTCACCGGCGCCGAGGCCGGCGAGCACGTCCTCCAACAGCCTTCGCTGCAGGGCGAGCATCGCCCACGCCTCCGCGAGCCGAGCCACCTCGGCCTGTTGTGATGCCACAGCGGCCTCGGCGTCTGCGGCTCCGGCGGACTCCTCGAGCTCCCTGAGGCGATCTCGCGCCGAAGTCCATTCGCTCAACACGTCATCGGCGGCTTGACGTGCCTCCTGGTCGCGAGTGTCGGTGTCCTTGACGACCTGAGCGACCGTCACCTCGTCGTGCCCGGCCAACCGGTCAATGACGTCTTGGAGGTCACTGCCGGGTTCGAGCCCGTTCTTGATGGCGGCCTTCGACTCCGCCTGCTGCTTGAGCGGATCTGAGGCCTGCCGGGCGCGTTCCGCCAACACGGCCAGATCTTGCTCGCCAGTTACAGCATGAATGTCGGTCAACCGTTGTAGTGCGGCCAAGGCGTCTTGTTGAGCCTGCGCCACTTCCTCACGCTCGGTGCGCATTTCCGTGATCTGTTCGAGGTAGGTCGCGCGCTTGGCCTCGGCTGCGATCGCCGCATCGATCTGCCGGCCGAGTTTCGCGAAGCCCTGCTCGATGGTCGCCGGCATCGCCTGCCCTCCATCGACCAACTCGTGCCGTTGCAGGAGTTCGACGGCCTCGGCCATGAAGCACTCCCAGTTGCCGCGGGCCTTCGTTTCACGCTGCTGCTCTTTGGCGCGTTTGGCGGCCACGGTCTCGATCTCCTGGAGCACCTGGGTTCTTCTGCGCCACGCCGCGGTTGTCGTCGCCGCCGACAACCCAACCGGTTCCGCCGCAACACACCAGCGGTCGTTGACTTCAGCGAGCTGCTCGGCGGTGGAGCGCTCCCTGGCGTGGGCAACATGCACGGTGCTGAGCAGTTCGACGATGGCCGAACTGTGGTCGACGTCCGGGACGTTCACGACCCCCAACTCCGTCCACGCCGCCGCCCATTCGCGCTGCACCCGGCAGCAGTCCTCGGCCACTGCCTGCAGGTATGTCGCTGCATCGCTCCGCTTCTGCCGGGCCGCCTCCAGGCCCTGCACCTGCATCTCGGCCCGAGCATCCAGGGCCGCGACCCGCGCCCGCTCGACTGCCTCGTCGTCGGCGACATTGTCGGCGGTGGCCGATCGCGCATCGAATTCGGCTGCGATATCGACGCGCTCGGCGGTATCGGGCAGCTCGCCACTGACCCACGAGCACCGGATCGTCCGCCACTGTGCATCCCGGCTCCCGCGCAGCTCGGTGACGGTGTCGTGGGTCAGTTCTGCCCCGGCGTGCGGGCCCGACACACTTGACTGCAGCACCTGCACCGCCTCCGTCGCCTCAGCCAACAGCGTCTGGGCTTTGGTCTCGACTTTGCGGGCCTGAATCAGGGCTTGCCGAAGCTTGCCGACGGCATCCGCGTCAGGCGCTGTCGACGTGGCGATATCGACGGTGAAGCCTTTGGCCACCAGTTCGGTCAGTGCCCTGTCACGCTCGTCTCGGACCGTGCGACGTTGCCGCTCAAGATCCTCGATCCGATCGGCCAGCTCGTCCAGGACCGCCGCGTGATCGTCGCGGACCCTGGCGCCGGCCACCGCCGCATCGAGATCATCAACCGCCCCGATGCCGATGCTGCCCAGCAGCGCGTGCAGATGCCCCGTCGCCTCGGCCGCGGCGACACCGAACTCCTCACCCGCTCGGCGGAGATCTTCGATACGAACCTTCACATCCGGGTGGAGCCGGTTGAACGTCGCACGATCGTCCAACAATCCATCATCGACCGAAAGCGCGTCGATGGCGCTGGACTTGGATTTGATTTCGTTGTCCAGCTTGGTGGTTCGCTCTCCCGCGTCACGACACGCAGCACCGGCCTCGTCGTAGTCGAGCAGTTCGGAAGGCGAGAGCCGGGGACCGTCGATGGCGTCGAGTTCACGAGCCGCCTGGCCCAGCGACAGGACGCCGGCGATGACGCGACGATTCTCCTCGGCCAGCTTCAAAGCCTGCGATGTCGCCACCGCCGCGTCACGCAGGTGGCGGTGCTTGGTTTCCAACTCCTGCACAACCTTGCGTTGGTCGATGACAGCGCCCGCCCGGGTGAGTCGACTGTCGCGGTCTGCGACGGCCCGGTTGTACTCCTCGACCGCGATCCGCAGCTGCACCTTCTTCGCCCGGCCGTCCGGCTTGAACAGCTTGTCGGCCTCGTCGCTGATCTCCCTGAGCACCCCGCGGGCACTGTGGCCTTCGCGAGCGGCGAAAATGATGTCGGCGAGGTCGCCCAACCCGGCGAACACCTCACCGCCGCCGCGCCGCAGGTCCACATGGTTGAAGCCCAGCCGGGTGCGCCACCACGGCTCGGACAGCTGATCGCCAGGGTTCCACGGTGGCGGGATCTCGGTGACAAGATCCTCGGCGAACAGTCCGGAGGACTTCCGCACCACCGTTCGACGCTCGTCGTTCAGTGCGATTAGGGCGTCGATCCGCAGCTGGGACCGGGTGAATTCCGAAGCGCGCGAGCTGTTCTTCGGGATTCCCCATAGGAAGTCACTCAGCGCGTCCAACGAGGTCGACTTGCCCGCCTCGTTGACGCCCAGAACCACGGTCACGCCGTCACCGATGTCGAGGGTGACGTCGCGGCACCGGCCGTAGGCCCGCAGGATGAGTTGTTCGATGCGCATCAGCTCTGCCGCTCCGCCAGGCGGGCATCGAGTCCGTCGCGGGCCCGGGCGAGCAGATCCTGCAACGCCTCCGGATCGGAGAAGTCGAGGGTGCCCGCGCTGCGGGAGATGTCGCGGATCTCGCGGTCCAGGACGGCCACGACACTTCTCGCGTCGTCACCGCCCAGCGACGCCGCGGTCTCGGCGACGGCGTCGCGGAGCCGTTGCGCGTCTGGGTCCGGTGCCGGCGGTGGCTGAACCCGCGCGGTCGCCTTGTCCAGCACCACGCCGACATCGGTTGCGATGGCGTTCATCTCGGCCTGTAGCCATTCGTTGTCGGCCAGCCGGCTGGCCAGTTTCGTGGTGCCGGTGATGTCGACCCGCACGATGACCGTCCGCCCCTGCGCGTCACGGGCCGCCTCGCGCATCCGATCCCGGGCGACCTCGGCCAGGCCTTTGCCCTCGGTGAGTGCGGCGGCGTCGATCTCGATCCGGTCCCAGCGCGCCACGTCGAGCGCCTCGAACGTCACCTGCGCGGGCCCTCCGGATCCGAGTTCGACCAGCAGTGCCCCCTTGGCACCGGTCTCGCGTGGGTTTCGGCCCTGGATGTTGCCGCTGAAGTGCGCTGGGAACTCGCCTTCGAGGATGGGGCCGCGCTGGTGGATGTGCCCCAACGCCAGGTAGTCATAGCGCAGCGCCTGTAGGTCGGCGGCCGAACAGGGTGCGTAGGTGTCGTGTTCGGGTGAACCGGTGGCCGCGGTGTGCAGCACCCCGATATTCACCAGGTCGGGTATCCGATCCGGGTAGGCGGCGGCAAGATTCTCCTGCACGTCTCGGATGGCATAGCCCTGACCGTGCACCACCGCGCCGAGATCGTCGAACACGATGCTCTCCGGCTGGTCAGTGTCCAGCAGGTGGATACCCGGCGGCAGGGTGAGCGAGCGGGTGATCTGGCTGGCGGCGTCGTGGTTGCCGGAGGCGATGACGACAGGGATCTTGGCCTCCTTGAGCTTCACCATCTGCTCGATGAAGAACTGCCCGGTGCCGAAGTCGTGCCAGCCGCCGTCATAGAGATCACCGGCGATGACGAGCAGGTCGGCTGTGCGGTCCATGGTGAGGGCGACCAGATTCTCCAGTGCACGACGGGTGCTGCGCCGCAGTTCTTGCGCGTAGTCATCACCGATCCGGCTCAGCCCGCGCAACGGGCTGTCCAGATGGATGTCAGCGGCGTGGACGACCAGCACAGAAACCCTCTCGTTCCGCCCTGCTCTGAGCCGGGCACCGCGAGTGTATGACCGGGCACCGACAAGTCCGCGGACGCTGATCGGCAGGTCCCGGACGTCGGCGTCACCGCGACACCGTCCGTCACATCCGGCCCATCGGTAACGGCCGAGGAAGGGTGGGATGAGTTCAAATCGGATGTCGTAGGCGCTATCACGGCGTGTGGATCCGGGACTGCTGTCGCCGGCGCTGTCCGATTCGGAAAGATCCACACCACCCTTGCGGGACGCCTGCGAGGCAAGATCCACATGTGATGAATGGGACGCGGCCTGGGCGCAGGGCCCTTAACCTTGGGCACATGAGCGACCACCATCGCACCCTGATCCTGCTGCGGCACGCGAAGTCGTCCTATCCGACCGGCGTCGCCGACCATGACCGGCCGTTGGCTCCACGCGGCATCCGGGAGGCCGGACTGGCCGGCGACTGGCTGCGCGCCAACCAGCCCGAGATCGACACGGTGCTGTGTTCAACCGCCACGCGAACCCGGGAAACGCTGGACCGCACGGCAATCAGCGCCCCGGTGCGTTACGTCGACCGCCTCTACGACACCACCCCGGGTACGGTGATCGACGAAATCAATTCAGTCCCCGAGGATGTCGCCACCCTGTTGGTGATCGGCCATGAACCGACGATGTCACAGCTGGCACTCGGCCTGGCCGGCGTTCGCGGCACCGACCCGCGAACCGAGGCGCGGGTCGCCACAAAATTCCCCACCTCCGGCATCGCCGTGCTTCACGTCGAAAGAGCTTGGCGCAAACTCGAACTCAGCGGCGCCGCACTGGTCGGGTTCCACGTGCCGCGCTAGCACCCCGGCAGTGCTACGAATTCGTCGCGAGCGTCAACTCCATCAACTTGTTCGCCTGCTCGCACGCGTCGATCCCGGGCGCCTGCGGATTGACCCACCAGCCCACCACTCCGGCGGCGTCACTGGCCACCCCGCACGAACCGTTCGGGTCCGCGGGCCGCATCACGATCGACGGTACGCCCACAATGGATTTGGTCTCGATCTGGTAGTGCAGGAACTCGGCGACCTTGCGCTCGTTGTCCAAGCTGCCCTGCTCGAACCAGAACCGGGTGATGTCGATCAGCCCGGCCGGGTTGGCCGCCTGCCAGCGGCAGATCGCGCCGACGAACGTGCTCTGGATGTCCAGCGGGTCCGCACCCACGGTCTTGGCCAGGATGTCGGTGGTCAGCACCTCGCACTCCTTGAGGAGGTTCGGGTACTGCCGCTCGGAGTTGTTGTTGCGCTTGGTGTCCCCGGCGCCGGCCTTTACCGCGGTACCGCCGACCTCGCGGGAGCAACCCGTCGGCGCGATAAGCACGGCCAGCACCCCGAGGGCGGCCAGAATCCGGCGGGTCATTTCGCGTTCGCAATCGACTGGCGGGTCAGCTCTTTGGCGACGTCACAGGGATCAGGGAAGGGCTTCTGAGCGAAACTCACCGACCACTCGATGAAATCGTCCTTGAACTGGATGCCGATCTCGCACAGGTTGTCACCCATCGTCGGCGCGGTGCCGATCGCGATGAACCCACTGTGCCCGTCGATGTTGATGTCCTCCACCGAGGTCCGCGACACCTCCTCGGTCTTGCGCTCACGCCCGATCGGGCTGCCGCGGTACCAGGAGAAGGAGAAGTGCGGGCCCATGATCCCGCCGCGGGCCAGCCACTGGCAGCCCACCGAGTTCTGCGCGGTGTTGACCAGGCCTGAGACCCTGGTCAGGTTGGCGACGGTGTCATCGCTGATACCGCCGCACTGCGGGAAGGATGGCCCGTGACTGCCCTGCTCGGACGCGGGCGCTGAGGACCCGCCGGAGGAAGCATCGGTCGAGCCGCCGGAATCGGAACATCCGGCGACCATCGGAATCACGGCAGCGACCGCCAGGGCCGGAACCGTCAGTTTGAGCCGCACACGATGCACTGTAGCGGCACCACCGCACCGCAACCACGACACACCGGGTGACCAGTCGGTTTGTGTCGCCCACTGACCGCCACCACCACGCCCGACCGGCATCGGTGTGCGACAGTAGCCCCATGCTTCTGGCGCTGCTGCGCTGCTACATCGGGCCCTACCGCTGGCCGGTGGCGGCGGTGATGGTGTTGCAGCTGATCAGCACGCTGGCGTCGCTGTACCTGCCCACCGTCAACGCCACCATCATCGACGACGGCGTGGTCCGCGGCGACACCTCGGTCATCATCCGGCTGGGCGCCGTCATGCTGATCGTCAGCGCTCTGCAGGTGCTGTGCGCCGTCGCCGCGGTCTACTTCAGTGCCCGGACCGGGACCGGCTTGAGCCGCGACCTGCGCCGAGCGGTGTTCACCAAGGTGATCCGGTTCTCCGAGCGCGAGACCGCGCGTTTCGGCACGCCCACCCTGCTGACCCGCACCACCAACGACGTCCGCCAGATCCAGCTGATGATGCAGCTGGGCACCACGGTCCTGGTGGCAGCGCCGATCATGAGCATCGGCGGGGTCCTGATGGCGGTACACCAGGACGTCGGGTTGTCCTGGCTGCTGGCGGTCAGCGTGCCGGTGCTGGCGGTGGCCAACTACGCGATCGTGGCGCGGATGCTGCCGCTGTTCCGCCGCCTGCAGATGTTGATCGACAACATCAACCGGGTGCTGCGCGACCAGCTCACCGGAATCCGGGTCATCCGCGCCTTCGCCCGCGAACCGCATGAACGGGATCGCTTCGCGCGCGCCAACCACGCGTTGTCGGACACCTCGCTGACGGTCGGCAACCTGCAGGCGCTGATGCTGCCGGCCACCACACTGACCATCAACGCCTCCAGCGTCGCGCTGATCTGGTTCGGCGGGCTGCGCATCGATGCCGGGCAGATGCAGGTCGGCTCGCTGATCGCGTTCCTGTCCTATTTCATGCAGATCCTGATGGCCGTGTTGATGGCGACCATGATCCTGGCGATCCTGCCGCGCGCCTCGGTGTGCGCCGAGCGGATCAGCGAGGTGCTGGCCACCGAGCCGACGATCGGCACACCCGCACAACCCAAGACCCCGCCGACCGCCGCCGGCGCGATCCGGTTGACCGGCGTCGGCTTCAGCTACCCCGGCGCCGACCGGGCGGTGTTGAACGACGTGTCGCTGACCGCGCTGCCCGGCACCACCACCGCGGTGGTCGGCTCCACCGGCTCGGGAAAATCGACCCTGGTGTCGCTGATCTGCCGGTTGCGCGACGTGACCGACGGCGCGGTACTGATCGACGGCGTGGACGTGCGCGAGCGCGACCCCGAGGAACTGTGGTCGGGTATCGGACTGGTGCCCCAGCGGGGCTACCTGTTCTCCGGCACCGTCGCGGACAACCTGCGTTATGGCGCCCCGCCGGGAACAACGATCAGCGACGAACAGATGTGGCAGGCGCTGCGGGTGGCCGCCGCCGACGACTTCGTGGCCGCCCACCGTGACGGGCTGGCGATGCCGGTGGCGCAGGGCGGAATCAACCTGTCCGGTGGACAGCGGCAACGGCTGGCGATCGCCCGGGCAGTGATCCGCCGGCCCTCGATCTACCTGTTCGACGACGCGTTCTCGGCGCTGGACACCCGAACCGATGCGCGGGTCCGCGCGGCGCTGCGGGAGACCGCCGCGAAGGCGACGGTGATCATCGTGGCGCAGCGGATCTCGACGGTGGCCCAGGCCGACCAGGTGATCGTCGTCGACGACGGACGGATCGTCGGTGCGGGGACACACCAGGAACTGCTGACCGGGTGCCCCGCCTACGCGGAGTTCGCCGAATCCCAGTCGGTGACCGCCGAAGTGGGCGGCCAGTCATGACCGGACCGATGCCGGATTCCAATGCCCGCGCCGTCGATTTCTCCGCGACCGCGATCCGCCTGGCGCGCCGGCTCGGCCCGCAGCGCCGCCTGGTCGCCGGCGTCGTCGGCCTGTCGTTGTGCGGTATCGCGATCGGCGTGGCGGGACCGCGAATCCTCGGTCACGCCACCGACCTGGTGTTCAACGGCGTGATCGGCCGCGGTCTGCCGGCCGGGATGACCAAAGAGCAGGCCGTCGAGATGGCGCGCGCCGACGGCCGGGGCACCTACGCCGACATGCTGTCCGGGATGGACGTGGTGCCCGGCGCCGGGGTCGACTTCGCCGCGGTGGCGCGGACCCTGCTGTTGGCGATGGGCCTGTATCTCATTGCTGCGCTGATGGTCTGGACGCAGGCCAGATTGCTCAACGTGATCCTGCAGCGCACCCTGCGATCGCTGCGCCGCGACGTCGAGGACAAGATGCATCGACTGCCGTTGCGCTACTTCGACAATCAGCGACGCGGCGAGTTGTTGAGCCGTGTCACCAACGATGTCGACAACACCGCGACATCGATCTCGATGACGGTCAGCCAACTGTTCAGTTCGGTGATGACCGTGCTGGTGGTGTTGGCGATGATGCTGTCCATCTCGCCGCTGCTGGCCGCGATCACCCTGCTGGGTGTGCCGGTGTCGCTGCTGGCGGTACGGGCGATCACCCGGCGCTCGCAGCGGCTGTTCGCCGCGCAGTGGGCCGCGACCGGGCGGCTGAGCGCCCACATCGAGGAGACCTACAGCGGTGTCACGCTGGTCCGAACGTTCGGGCACCGGGACTGGGCGCAGCAGCGTTTCGACGACTGCAACGACGCGATGTACCGGGCCGGTTTCGGAGCGCAGTTCCTGTCCGGACTGGTGTCACCGGCGACCGGCTTGATCGCCAACCTCGGCTACGTCGCGGTCGCGGTGGTCGGCGGATTGCAGGTGGCCACCGGACAAGTCACCTTGGGCAGCATCCAGGCGTTCATCGCCTACGTCCGTCAGTTCAACCAGCCGCTGGGGAACCTGGCGTCGATGTACAACATGCTGCAGTCCGGGGCGGCCAGCGCCGAGCGGGTGTTCGAGTTCCTCGACGAGCCCGAAGAACCGGCGGATGGCGGCGGAGTCGCACTGTCACCCAATGGCTCCGGACTGCGCGGGCGAGTGGAGTTCCGCAACGTGAACTTCAGCTACCGGCCAGGGGTTCCGGTGATCGAGGATCTGTCGCTGGTGGCGGAGCCGGGCAGCACGGTGGCGATCGTCGGGCCCACCGGAGCGGGCAAGACCACCCTGGTCAACCTGCTGATGCGGTTCTACGACGTCGACAGCGGGCAGATCCTGATCGACGACGTCGACATCACCGCGATGGACAGGTCGGCGCTGCGTTCGTCGATCGGCATGGTGTTGCAGGACACCTGGCTGTTCACCGGGACGATCGCCGAGAACATCGGTTACGGACGGCCCGACGCTGGCGAAGACGAGGTGCTCGCCGCCGCGCACGCCGCCCACGTCGACCGATTCGTGGACACCTTGCCGAACGGCTACGCCACCCGGCTCAGCGACGACGGGGCCGGCATCAGCGCCGGCGAGAAGCAGCTGATCACCATCGCCCGGGCGTTCCTGGCGCGCCCGCAACTGCTCATCCTCGACGAGGCGACCAGTTCGGTGGATACCCGCACCGAACTGCTCATCCAGCGTGCGATGCGGGAGTTGCGCAGAGAGCGGACCAGTTTCATCATCGCGCACCGGCTTTCGACGATCCGTGACGCCGACCTGATCCTCGTGATGCGGGCGGGCCGGATCGTCGAGCAGGGCACCCACACCGAGCTGTTGGCCCTACGCGGGGCGTACTGGGAGATGGCCGGGAGCGATTGAGCGGCAACGGAGAAATCAGGCCCGAAATCAACCATTGCTGACCAGTGGTCACCGGCGTAGATTCGAGCGCGAAGCAGGCCCGGTAATGACCGAACCGAAGAGCTGGTCCAGTGGGTGAAAACCAGCCGCGCAGGATGTGTAAGACGCTCCCTAATGTCAGCCGGGCCTGCCTAATAATTTGCGCCGGTCAGCCTTTCAGATCCAAGACATCGGCAAGCGGCCGCCGAGGCGTCGGCTCCGGTGTGGGCTCCAGCACGGGAGTGCCACCGACCCGAATCAGAATCTGCGGCAGGTCATCGCCGCCCACCAGCGCGGTGAGCATCGCACGGCCTGCCGGAACTTCGGTCAAGTGCGTCACCGGGCAGGTCGCCAAACCCACCATCGTGCATTCCAGCAGCACGGTCGACAGTGCCTCACCGCAGGCCAACGCGTCTTTCGGATCGTCGGTGGCGGTGGACAACAGCACGATCTTCGAGTGGTCGTCACCGACTTCGATACGCCGCTCCCGGTTGGAGGTGACCGGGAACGTCCGCGCGATGTCTACCCGGTCGCTCTCTGCCGCCGAGACCAACGCACTCTGCGGAATTCCGTCGGAAACCTCGAATGCCGCTGTCCACCAGTTGAGTTCAGCGTGATACGACGAGTCGTACAGGCGTAGCGCCTCGGAAAGCTGCGAGGCCTCCGCAATCGAAGGCCGCACCTCGTCGGCGACCACGCACAACCGCACCGGGTCGTCGACGCTGCTACGCAACAAGGCCTCAAACGGCTCCCAGTTGCTCGGCGCCAGGAACGGGAGCCGATCGGTACGTCGCATCAGGATCGCGTTCGCGCGGTAACGCTGCACATCGGTGACTCGGTCACTGGCGGTGAAGCCGAGCGAGGCCAGATGCTCTGGACGCTGAGAGTCCGGGAACCGCTCCACCTCCGTGGTCCAGCCGGCGGCGGCCATCGCCACCCGCAGGTGGTCGAGCACCGCCCCGCAACTGATCAACGCTTCCCGCGCCGACCGGTCCCCGTGCACGGCCCGGGTCGAATCCAAGAACAGGTCAAGCCGCCCCCGGTCAGCCACCCACCGCCAGGGTTGGCTGTTGTGCAGCGACGGGGCCCGGCAGGCCAGCCGCACCGCATCGGCGAGAACTTCGGACTCCACTGCCGCGTCAAGCATGATCCACCTCCCGCAGGTTCCTTACCCACAGGCTTCCGGTCGCCGATCGCCCGCACCAGGGGCCGATGGTCCCGGGTCGACCGGCATTGGGCCCCGAGTCAGTCGTCGGCGGGGTCCGAACCCGTCCGGGGCCGGACCCGGTACAGGTTCACCTCACCGCTGATCCCCTTGAGGTGCCGCTTCCCGGCGAACGACCAGCGGAAGTCATCGGATTCGATCAGCGCCACCCGCACCGGCTCGGCGACCAGGACCGCACCCGGCCGCGCCGCCCCGGTCACCCGGCTGGCCAGGTTCACCGGGCTGCCGAACCAGTCACCGACCCGACTCACCGCCTCCCCGGACGCGATGCCGGCGCGCAGCCGGGGAAGGCCCTCGTCGGCCTCGGCGGCCTCCACCAACTTGAGCACCGCGTCGACCAGCGGCGCCGGCTCCGGGCTGACGAACATCACCGCGTCACCGATGGTCTTGATGAAACGCACCGGCGGAACGGCGATCTCGTGCCCCAGCAAGGTCAGCCGTTCGGCGAGCTGAACCAGCTCCTCGGGCGGCACCATCTCACCCAGCCGGGTGAAGCCCACCAGGTCGGCGAATGCGACGGCCACCTGCCGCGCCCCCGGCAATGGCACACCGGCCATGCGCTCAACCGCAGTGACCTCGTCGATGTCGAGCTGATGACGCAACTGCATCATCAGCATGTCCTGAACGAACGGGCCCAGCAGCGGCGCCAGCCCGGCCACCATGTCGCGGGACCGCTGCGCGATCTCCAACTCGGTGATGCCCGGCTCGGCGATCGCGGCGAGCACGGTGGAACGCATCAGATCCGCGGTGTGAGAAAGCCCGTCGGCCAGGACACGCAGCGTCTGGATGGCCTGCTGGGGATCGATACCGGCTTCGATGAATCTGCGCGAGTGCGCGGCGATGGCACCGTCGGCACGCATCTGCACCCGGGCATCCGGGTCGTCCACCCAGGGCAGCCCGACGGCGTGCTGGATGCGCTGCAACTGCTCAAGTTCGACCCCGGCGGAGTCACTGATCTCTCGCGCCGAGACATACGTGCCGTCGTCGCCGATTAGCCTCCGCGACGCCAAGAACGTCGGCGAGACCGAGGCACGGATCTCATCGGCGGTGATGCCCTCCCCCAGCAGCCACTCGATCAGCTCGGCGCGTTCGGCGCGCGCGGCGCCCTGCAGCCCGTCGAGCAGGTCTTCGATCTCGGGATCAGCCACGTCGCAAACGTATCTCGCGGCAGACTGTCGGTGTGGCTGAAGCCTTTGATGCATTGACCCCCGACCGACTCCGCGCGCGCAAGACCATCAAGTGGAACCGTTTCGAACCCGACGTGCTGCCGCTGTGGATCGCCGAGATGGACTTTCCCACCGCGCCGGCGGTGCTGGACGGGGTGCGCGCCTGCGTCGAGGACGAGGAATTCGGCTATCCCGCGTTCGATTCCGATGCGCTGCCGGTGGCGGCGGCGAACTGGTGCGAGCACCGCTACGGCTGGGCTGTCCGCCCGGAATGGGTGCGGGTGGTGCCCGACGTGCTCAAGGGTATGGAGGTGGTCATCGGGTTCCTCACCCGTCCGGAGAGCCCGGTGGTGCTGCCGGTGCCGGCCTACATGCCGTTCTTCGACGTGCTGCAGGTCACCGGCCGACAGCGGGTGGAAATACCGATGGCGCAGCAGGAATCCGGCCGGTACGTGATGGACCTCGACGCGCTGAACGCCGCGTTCGCCGCCGGCGCGGGCTCGCTGATCCTGTGCAATCCGAACAATCCGCTGGGTACCGCGTTCAGCGCCGACGAGCTGCGCGCGATCGTGGACATCGCCGCCCGCCACGGCGCCCGGGTGATCGCCGACGAGATCCACGCCCCGCTGGTCTACGACCGGCCGCACGTCGCGGCGGCCTCGGTGTCCGATGCCGCCGCCGACACCGTCGTCACGCTGATGTCGGCGTCCAAGGGCTGGAACCTGCCCGGACTGATGTGCGCTCAGGTGATGCTGTCCAACCAGCGCGACGCCGACGAGTGGGACCGGATCAATTTTCTGCACGCGATGGGGGCCTCCACCGTGGGCATCAGGGCCAATATCGCCGCCTACACCGCAGGAGGCGACTGGCTGGATCAACTGCTGGGCTACCTGCGAGCCAACCGCGACCATCTGACCCATGCACTGCCGGCGGCGGTGCCGGGATTGCGGATCAGCAATCCGGAGGCCACCTACCTGGCGTGGGTGGACTTCCGGGCGCTGGGACTGCCCGTCGAGCCCGCCGACCTTCTGCTGGCCGACGCGCGGGTGGCGCTCAGCCCCGGCATCCCGTTCGGAGCTGCCACCGGCCGTGGCTGTGCTCGACTGAATTTCGGGACCACCCGGGCGATTCTGGACCGGGCCATCGAGGCGATCGGCGGCGCGTTCGAGCTGAACGGCTAGCGTGGCTGCGATGAGCTGCGTGTTCTGTGCCATCGTCGCCGGCGACGCCCCGGCCGTGCGGATCTACGAAGACGACGAGTATCTGGCGTTCCTGGACATCCGGCCGTTCACCCGCGGCCACACCCTGGTGGTCCCCAGGCGGCACACCGTGGATCTGACCGATACGCCGGCCGCCACGCTGGCCGGGATGCTCGCGGTCGGGCAGCGGATCGCCCGGGCGGCCCGCGCATCCGGTCTGCACGCCGACGGCAACAACCTGGCGATCAACGACGGCCGGGCCGCGTTCCAGAGTGTGTTCCATATCCACCTGCACGTGGTGCCGCGGCGCAGCGGCGACAAGCTGTCGTTCGCCAAGGGCATGGTGTTGCGGCGCGACCCGGACCGGGGGCGCACCGGGGAGCTCCTGCGAGCCGCGCTGGCGGACTGTGACACCCCGCGGCCAGACTGAGGTCATGGATATTTCCAGCTGGGTCGAAGGACAGGTCGGGGGGCGGCTGCTGCGGCTGCACGACACGCTGTACCAATGCACCAACGGACGGATCGGGCACCGGTTTCCCGGCCTGCCGCCCAGTCTGTTGCTGCACACCGTCGGCGCCAAGACCGGCGCGGCCCGCATATCGACGCTGACCTACGCCCGCGACGGGGACAGCTATCTGATCGTGGCGTCGATGGGCGGCGCGCCCCGCTCCCCGGGGTGGTACCACAACCTCAAGGCGCACCCGGACGTCGAAATCAACGTCGGGCCCGCGCGGTTCGGCGCCACTGCCCGGCCGGTGCTGCCCGACGACCCGGACTATGCCCGGCTGTGGCGGATCGTCAACGCCAACAATGCCAATCGCTACGAGGCCTACCAGCGACGCACCACCCGGCCGATCCCGATCGTGGCAATCACGCCGACACCGTCCACTTAACCGGCAACGTTTCCTTCTCGTCAGCCCTCCATGTCCGTTGCTCAGGGAACACTAAGGTAGTACTTTGGCGTGATCGCACGCCGTTAAGCGTGCGCCGGCAGGGGTTCGCCCTCGATGGGGACAGGTGAGGGCCATGGGCCAACGACGCAATCCGCAGCAGGCTCGACGGCGCGGGGCACGCCGGACGATCGGCGCCTTCCTGGCCGCCGGGACCATCGGAGCCTTCGGCTTGAGCCCGCTTGCGACCGCACCGGCGCAGGCCGACTCGATGGACCTGGACTGGCTGATCGAGCTGTTCACGCCGACCGCGGGCATGGCCGTCGACACCGACCCGTTCGGCTTCGACATCTACACCGCGCTGCACGCTCAGGCACAGGCCTGGATCACCAGCCCGTTCGGCGAGATGGTCAACAGCACCATCAACCAGTTCGCCCCGGCAGGCCAGATCTTCATCGGCAATGGCGCCGACGGGACGTTGGACAACCCCAACGGCGGTGCCGGCGGCCTGTGGCTCGGTGACGGCGGCGACGGTTACAACCAGACCCTGGCCGGGGCCATCGGCGGCAACGGCGGGGCGGCCGGGATGTTCGGTGACGGCGGCGCCGGCGGCGACGGCGGCGCCGGGGCTGCGGGCGGCCACGGCGGCGACGGCGGATCGATCATGGGCAACGGCGGCGCCGGCGGCGACGGCGGTGCGGCGCTGTCCGGCGGTGTCGGTGGGGCCGGCGGTGCCGGCGGCGACGCGGTGGCCTGGTTCTTCGGCAACGGTGGTGCCGGCGGCGACGGCGGGCTCGGTGTGGCGGGCACTTCCGGTGCCGTCGGGACCGCCGGCGGCATGGGTGGCGTCGGCGGTGCCGGCGGTTCGAGCCTGTCGGCGCAGTACGGCGAGGGCGGCCGTGGCGGTAACGGCGGGGCGGGCGGTAACGGCGGATCCGGATCCACCGGCGCGAACGGTGCCACCGGGGACTTCGCCGTCAACGCGGGCATCGGCGGCAACGCCCACGACGGCGGCAACGGGGGCAACGGCGGTCAGGGCGGAGCCGGCGGGGCCGGTGGAGCCTCTGGCCACGGTGCGGCGGGCGCGAACGGCGACGGCGGGGCGGGCGGGAACGGCGGCATAGCCGGAGCGGGCGGCAACGGTGGAGCCGGTGCGGCCGGCACCGCCACGCACCTCGACGGCGGCGCCGGCGGCAACGGCGGAGACACCGGCAAGGCGGGAACCGCCGGCGTGGGCGGCGCGGCCGGGACCGGCGGCCTGGCCGGAACCGGCGCCGACGGTCTGGCCGGCGCGGCCGGATTGGGCGAGAAGACCGGCGGCAACGGAGGAGACGGCGGCGCCGGATACTCGGTCGCCAGCGGAGTCGGCGGAACCGGCGGCACCGGCGGCAACGGCGGCGCGTACGGCAACGGTGGCACCGGCGGAACCGGCGGCAACAGCGGCGTCGGCGCTCAGGGCACCAACGCGACCACGGCCGGCGGCAACGGCACCGTCGGCGGGCAGGGCAGCACCGGCGGGGCCGGCGGCGCGGGCGGCAACGGCGGTGCGCTCGGCGGCAACGGCGGAACCGGCGGCAACGGCGGCGTCGGCGGCACCGGCGGGACCGGTGGCAGCGGATTCGCCGGCGCCAACGGGGCCACGGCCGGCGCCAACGGGGCCAACGGCGGCAACGGCGGAGCGGGCGGGCAAGGCGGGAGCGGCGGCGTCGGCGGCGCGGGCGGCACCGCCGCACACGGCACGGTCGGCCAGCAGGGCGTCGGCGGCGCGGGCGGCACCGGCGGGACCGGTGGCAATCCCGGCAACGGCGGCAACGGCGGCAACGGCAGCGCCGCCCTTGTCAACGGCGGTAACGGCGGCAACGGCGGCAAGGTAGGAGTCGGCGGCCAAGGCGGGACCGGCGGGGCCGGTTCGAGTGCCGGGGCCACTGGGGCCACCGGCGCGGCTCCGACCGGCCACGCCGGTGACGGCGGTAACGGCGGCAACGGGTACAGCGCAACCACCGCGGGAGCTAACGGCGGCAAGGGCGGCGACGGCGGAACCGGTGCTTTGCACGGCAATGGCGGCAACGGCGGGAACGGCGGCGCCGGTGCCACGGGCGCGAACGGCGTCGCCAGCTCGGGCGGCGGCAACGCCGGTAATGGCGGCAACGGCGGGGCCGGCGGCAAGGGCGGCAGCTCGCTGGGCGACGGCAACGGCGGGGCCGGCGGCAGCGGCGGCGCGGCCGGCGACGGCGGTCGCGGCCTGGACCAATCGGCACTTCCCCCCACCGCCACACTGCCGGGCAGCGGCGGCAACGGCGGGCAGGGTGGAGCCGGTGGTGCGGGCGGCAGCAGCGTCAGCGCGCACGGCGCCGGAACCGGCAACGGCGGCGCCGGCGGTAAGGGCGGAGCCGGCGGCAACGGCGGCGGCAACGGCATCGCCACGCTGGACGTGGCCAACAGCGTGCAGTACGGCAGCGGCGGCGATGGCGGCGCCGGCGGCGCGGGTGGCAACGGTGGGCTCGGCGATCAGGGAGCCACCGGCGCAGGCAGCGGCTTCGACGGCGGAAACGGCGGCGCCGGCGGCCAGGGCGGTTCCGCCGGTTCGGCCTACGCGGGCAATGTCGCCCTGCACGAGCACGGCCGCTTCGGTACCAACGGCGACGGAGGAGCCGGCGGTGACGGCGGCACCGGCGGCGGCGGTGGCACCGGCGGCACCGGGGTCACCAGTGCGGGCGGCACCGGCGGCAACGGAGGTAACGGCGGGGCGGCCGGTGACGGCGGTGCACCCGGCTCCGGCACCTACGCACAACCCGGGATCAACAAGGCGCCGGTCGGCATCGGCGGCGACGGCGGCAAGGGCGGCACCGCGGGAGCCGGCGGCACGGGCGGCGCCGGCGCAACCGGATTCGACGGCGGACTCGGCGGCAACGGTGGCGTGGGAGGTACCGGCGGCGACGGCGGAAACGCCACCGGCAGTTTCTACGCGCAGGGCTCCAGCGGCGGCGACGGAGGAGTGGGCGGTGCCGGTGGTAACGCCGGTGCCGGCGGTTCGGGTGCCCACACCGGCGCGGGCGGCAACGCCGGCGCCGGCGGCAGCGGCGGTGACGGCGGCAACGGCGGCAACGCCACCCTGGCGGGAACGAACGTCCACGGCGGGGCGGCCGGGGACGGCGGCGCCGGCGGGGCGGCGGGCGGTGCGGCCGCCGGTGGTGCCGGAGCCAATGGCGGCGACGGCGGCAACGGCGGTGTGGGCGGCGACGGCGGCACGGTCGGCAGTAACGGCGCCAACGGGGCCCATGGTGCCGGCGGCGCCGGATCGGGCGGCGGCGCCAACGGAGCCGGTCCGACCAGCCCGCTCAACGCCACCATTCCGCTGTACCTGCAAAGCGGCGGGATCAGCCCGATCGTCTACATCTCGATCAACGGCGGCCCGCCGGTGGCGGTTCAGATCGACACGGGTTCAACCGGTCTGACGCTGCTGGGCAACAGCACCGGGCTGGGCAACTCGGTCTATTCGGGCAGCGCGAGCTACGCCGGCCTCAACGGGCAGAGCTACAACTATCACACCTACGACACCACGGTCGGCTTCTGCGACAAGACCGGCACGTGCCCCGGCGGCCTGGTCACCGAACCGACCGCGGTCAATATCGTCGACCCGTCGTCGAACACTCTGATGACGAACTACTTCAACCAGTACGGCATCGTCGGGGTGCTCGGCATCGGACCCAACAACGGCTACACCGGAACGTCGACGATCATCTCGGCGCTGCCGGGTGCGCTGAACCAGGGCGTGCTGATCGACGAGACCACGCAGCAGGTGACGTTCGGGCCCAACCCGATGACCCCGGAGATCTCCCTGCCGGGCTCGCCGTTCGTCGACACCATGGTGTCCATCAATGGCGGGACTCCGGTGCCGGTGTCCACCTCGATCGACTCCGGCGGCATGTACGGAGCCCTGCCCCAGTCGCTGTTCCCCAGCGCCGGGATCGGGTCGCAGGTCCCGGTCGGCACCGTCATCTCGGTGTACTCCGCCGACGGTCAGACCCTGCTGTACTCCTACACCACAACCGCGACCAACAGCCCGTATGTGTGGTCGAGCCAGTCGATGAACTCCGGCTACTACCCGTTCTCGCAGGACGCGATCTACATCGACTACCGTCCCAGCGGTTTCGGGGCCACCGTCATCAACCGCTAGAACAGCTCCTTGGCGAGCAGTTCCAGGGTCTGCTCGCGGCCGGGCGCGGTTGCCGGGTCGGTGCCGCGGCGAGCCGAAGCCACCGGGTTGACCATCACCTCGTCCACGCCGAAATGCTCTGCCAGTGCCCGGATCTGGTCGGCCGCCTCGGCGGGGGCGCCGACGACCGCGCGGCGCAGACTGCCGTCGATGATCCGCTGTTCGGCATCGGAGACCTGGTTCGCTCTCGCGTCCTCGACCAGATCAACCGCCCCCAGTGGCCGCCCGGTCCGCAGCCGGGCCATCATCTGCAGATTCGGCAGCATCAATGCTGTTGCCTCATCATGAGTTTCGGCGACCGCCGCGTTGACCGTCAGGAACGTCGTGGGCTCGGCACACAGCGGGCTCGGGGTGAAGTTCGCTCGGTAGTAGGTCAGCGCCTCTTCGGTGCCCTGCCCGGAGAAGTGGTGCGCGAACACGTACGGCAGGCCTTTGGCCGCGGCCAGCCGCGCCGAATACATGCTGGAGCCCAGCAGCCACAGCCGCGGCTCACTGGCGGCGGCCGGGGTGGCCTTGAGCAGGTAGTCCCCGTCGCGCAACTGAACCTGCACGCCCCGGCTGCTCATCATCGCCCGCACCTGGTCGAGGTAGTCGGGGAAGTTCTCGATATCCCGATCGTCACGGCCGGCCCCGCCGCGCAGCATGACCGAGGTGACCGGGTCTGAGCCGGGTGCGCGGCCGACGCCCAGGTCGATGCGGCCGGGTGCAGCGGCCTCCAGCAGCGCGAACTGTTCGGCCACCGCCAGCGGAGCGTGATTGGGCAGCATCACCCCGCCGGAGCCCAGCCGCACCCGGGAGGTCTGCGCGGCCAGGTAGGCGAGCAACACCGGTGGGCTGGTGGCGCCGACCGCCGGCATGTTGTGGTGCTCGGCCAGCCAGTACCGGGTGAAACCGAGCCGGTCGGCGGCCTGAGCCAACCGCACCGTGGCGGCCAGCGCGTCAGCGGTGGTCTGATCGGTACGAACCGGGACGAGGTCGAGGACGGAAAGGCGCATGCCGTTAGTCAACGCGGCGGCTCAGCCGGATAGTCCCGCCAGCGCCGCCGCCTCGCTGAAGATGTCGTCCAGCATCGCCGGGGTGAGCCGGCCGGTGAACATATTCTGCTGGCTGGGGTGAAAGCACCCCAGCACCCGCAACCCCGAGTCGAGTTCGGCGACCACGCCGTGGCCGAACTTCGGTTTCGGCTTGGGTACCCGGTCGGCCAACAGCCGCAGCACGGTCTGCCAGGCGAAGCCGCCGAGCGGCACGATCACCCGCACGTGCGGGGCGATCAGTCGCCACTCGGCGTCCAGCCACGGCGCGCAGGTGTTGCGTTCGACCGTCGTGGGCTTATTGTCCGGCGGTGCGCAGTGCACCGGTGCGATGATCCGAACTCCGTTGGAGGTCAGCCCGTCGGCGGCGTCGACACTGGTCGGCTGGCTGACCAGACCCGCCCGGTGCAATGCGGCGTAGAGCTGGTCGCCAGAGCGGTCACCGGTGAACATCCGGCCGGTCCGGTTGGCGCCGTTCGCGGCCGGCGCCAGCCCGACGATCAGCACCCGCGGCTGGGGCGATCCCCAACTCGGTACCGGACGCCCCCAGTACGGCTGGTCGGCAAATGACTTCCGCTTGGTGACGGCGACCTCTTCGCGCCAGGTGACCAGACGAGGGCAGGCCCGGCAGACGCTGATCAGCGCATCCAGCTCCTGGATCGACTCGGCCTGCTCGGCCAGCCGGGCCACCCGGGCGGCATCGGCGGCCTGCGGGGTCGCAGGGGTGGCCGGGTCCCCCGGCCAACCGGAGCCGGGCGGAACCGGGGATTCGAACGGCTGGCCGGTGCGCGGGTGGTTAAGCATTGATCCATCGTGCCGTGCGCCACCGGCCTCCGGTGAAGTTCGTAGGATCGCCTACGTGAGCATCGATGCCTTGGCCCAGCTGATCACCGCCCTTCCTGAGGGCATGGTGGTCACCGATCCCACGATCACCGACGGCTACCGACAGGACAACGCACTGGACCCGTCGGCTGGCCGGCCGCTGGCCGTAGTGCGCCCACTGCGCACCGAAGAGGTGCAGACGGTCATGCGCTGGGCCACCGCCCACCGGGTTCCGGTGGTGACCCGGGGCGCGGGCACCGGGCTGTCGGGCGGCGCCACCGCCGTCGACGGCGGGATCGTGCTGTGCACCGAGAAGATGCGCGACATCACCGTCGACCCGGTCACCCGCACCGCGGTGTGCCAGCCCGGCCTGTTCAACGCCGAGGTGAAAAAGGCCGTTGCCGCACAGGGTCTCTGGTACCCACCGGATCCGTCGTCGTTCGAAATCTGCAGCATCGGCGGCAATATCGCCACCAACGCCGGCGGGCTGTGCTGCGTCAAGTACGGCGTCACCACCGACTACGTGCTCGGCCTTCAGGTGGTGCTGGCCGACGGCACCGCGGTGCGCCTCGGCGGGCCACGCCTGAAGGACGTGGCCGGGCTCTCGCTGACCAAACTGTTCGTCGGCAGCGAGGGCACCCTCGGGGTGATCACCGAAGTGACGTTGCGACTGCTTCCGGCCCAGCCGAAATCGGCAGTGGTGGTGGCCAACTTCAACTCGGTGGCGGCCGCGGCCGAGGCGGTGCTCGACATCACCGGACGGCTGCGCCCGTCGATGCTGGAGCTCATGGACTCGGTGGCGATCAACGCGGTCGAAGACCACCTGCGAATGGGACTGGACCGCGAGGCCGCCGCGATGCTGGTCGCGGCCTCCGACGAGCGGGGACACGCCGGTGCGGAGGACATCGAACTGATCGCCCGGGTATTCACCGAACACGGCGCCAAGGACGTGTTCTCCACCGACGACCCGATCGAGGCTGAGGGATTCGTCGCCGCCCGCCGGTTCTGCATCCCGGCCATCGAGGCGAAGGGACCTCTACTGCTCGAGGACGTGGGCGTCCCGTTGACGAAACTGGCCGACCTCATCACCGGGATCGAGAAGATCGCCGCCGACCACCGGTTGATGATCTCGGTGATCGCGCATGCCGGCGACGGCAACACGCACCCGCTGATCGTGCACGACCCGAGCGACCCCGACGAGGCAGACCGCGCGCAGAGCGCCTATGGCGAGATCATGGATCTGGCGATCGCCCTGGGCGGGACGATCACCGGTGAACACGGCGTGGGCCGGCTGAAGCGCCCGTGGCTTGCCGAGCAGCTGGGCGCCGACGCGATGGCGCTGAACCAGCGGGTCAAGGCCGCGCTCGACCCGCTGAACATCCTCAATCCGGGTTCGGGGATTTAACTCACATCGCCACGGCGGCAAGGAAATTGGTCGTCAAGTGTTCGCAGACACTGTCGATGTCGGGCAGCATGAAGTCGAGGGCATCGGGGAACGCCGGGCGCATGAGCATGTGAACGACTATGGGTCCGAGAAGTTGCTGGATCAGCACCAGCAGCGGCTGATCCTTGATGCGTCCTGCGCGGATCTCCGCCTCGAACCAGGCCCCGAGCGTACTCAACGTGCGAGGGGCCGCGTAGCGGGTCAGTGACTGCACCGTGGCGCTTTCCGGCCGCGAGTACACCTCCGCCAGCATCGCCGGAGCGACCCGGGGTTCACGACTCAGGGTGTCCGCGATTGTGCGGTAAACGCCGTGCACGGTGGCACCGAGGTCATCCGGCATGGCGGCCAGATAGTCCTCGAGGTCGCGGATCGGACTGTACTGGTCGAACACTGCGCGCAGCAGTTCGTCGCGGCCACCGAAAACGGAATGCAGACTGAACACCGAGCAGCCCGCACGGTCGGCGATGATGTCCAGGGTGGTTGCCGCCAAGCCGTTTTCGCTGATCAACTCGGCGGCCGCGGTGAGCGCCCGCACCCGTACCGGGGGCCGGCCACCGGGGTCGATTCCGGCGGCGCGGACCGCCGCGTCGAGAACGCCGCGGGATCCGCCCAGTCTGCGAAGCAGCGTGCTGCGGGACATCTGGGCTTCGGCGGCGATAGCACTGACCGGAACATCGACGATGTCGCGTCCGAATTTCTCGGCGGCGCGCACTGCGGCCTCGATCAGCTCTGGCGCAACGGTTTCCACGGATGTCATCACTTCAGTACGACCGCATCCGCCAGCCGCGGCTTCAATCGTGCGACTCTGCCGAACTGTCCGAACATGTTCAACGAGCCCAGCATGGGAAAGCCCCCGATGAACGTCCGGAACGAGGGGTTGCCGCCGTGGACGTCGAGTTCGTGAAGGCAGCCGAAGATGTAGAACAGTCCCGCGGAGAACAACACGGCGGGTATCGCATACGCCAGCGGGGAGCGGGCGTCGGCGACCAGTTCACTGGCGTACTGGAACTCGTCTTGCGTCAGTGGTTGACGCTTGCGGAGTTTGGCCAGCACCGATTTGTGGGCACCGATGTCTTCGCCGAGTGCAGCCGGCGCCCGCTTCTCCAGTCGCCGGACGTACACGAGTGCGCACCCGGCGCAGAAGATTGCCAGCACAGCGGCAAATACCGTCAGAACACCCCAAGTCACCGTTGCCCTCCCCCGCTGTTATTCGCGGCCGGCGCAACTGCGGACGTGGCGAGATCACCGTCTTCCCACAGCAGTAACTGGCGCACCGCGGCCCGGGATCCGTAGGGCTGCAGCATCTGACTGGCGGGCCGGGGGCGCACCTTCAGCGGCCACCAGAACCAGCGGCCCAGCAGCGCTGCGATCGACGGGGTCATGAACGAACGCACGATCAGCGTGTCGAACAGCAGCCCGAGGGCGATGGTGGTGCCGATCTGGCCCAGGACCCGCAGATCGGCGAACAGGAACGACGCCATGGTGGCGGCGAAGACCAAACCCGCCGAGGTCACCACCGAGCCGGAGCCGGCCATCGCCCGGATGATGCCGGTATTGATGCCGGCACCGAGTTCCTCCTTGAAGCGCGATATCAGCAGCAGGTTGTAGTCCGATCCCACCGCCAGCAGCAGGATCACCGCCAGTGCCAGCACGATCCAGTACAGCTGGATTCCGAATATGTACTGCCAGATCAGGACCGAGAGCCCGAACGACGCTCCCAACGACAAGGCGACGGTGCCGACGATCACCAGTGCGGCGATGATGCTGCGGGTGATGAACATCATCACCAGCAGGATCAGGCTCAGTGCGGCGATTCCGGCGATCATCAGGTCGTATTTGGCGCCCTCGGCGATGTCCTTGTAGGTGGCCGCGGTGCCGGCGAGGTAGATCTTGGATCCCGCGAGCGGGGTTCCCTTTACCGCGTCCCGTGCGGCATGGCGGATCGCGTCGATGTGCGAAATACCCTCCGGTGTCGCGGGATCGCCCTCGTGGGTGATGATCATCCGCGCGGCCTTGCCGTCGGGCGACATGAACATCCTCACCCCGCGCATGAATTCGGGGTTGGTGAAGACCTCCGGCGGCAGATAGAACGAGTCGTCGGTCTTCGCCTCATCGAACGCCTTTCCCATGGCGGTCGCGTTGTCCAGGCCCGCCGCGGCCTGGTCGTTCAACCCGGAACTGGTCGCGTGGTTGGACAGGCTCAGGTCGCGGTTCTCCTCCTGACTGGCGATCTGTGGCGGGATCAGCGCGAGCAGCTTGGGTTGCAGCGCGTCGAGTTTGGCGATGCTGCCCGCGACGTCATCGAGCTGCGAGGTGAGCAGGTCTATTCCGTCGAGCGCATCGAGCACCGACCGGATCGCCGCGCAGACCGGGATGTCGAAACAGTGCGGCTCCCAGTAGAAGTAGCTGCGCAGCGGGCGGATGAAGTCGTCGAAATTGGCGATTTTGTCCCGCAGATCCGTCGCGGTAGCCACCGTCTCCTTAAATGCCCTCGCCTGTTCATTGGTGATGGCGCCGGACTGCTGTTGCAGTGCGTACTGCCGACGCAGGACGTCGATCGATTTGTTGATCACCTCAACCTGTTTGAGCATGGTGGCGGCCTGCGACTCCTGGAAGGGCAGGTTGAGGATCTGCGTCGCGCTGCCGGCGCTGATCTGGAACGGGATCGACGTGTGATCCAGCGGCGTGCCCAGCGGACGGGTGATCGATTGGACCTGTGCGATGCCGTCGGTGTGGAAGATCGCCTTGGCGACGCGCTCGAGAAGGATCATGTTCGTCGGGTTGCGCAGGTCATGGTCGGCTTCGATCATCAGCAGCTCGGGGTTGAGCCTGCCCTGCGAGAAGTGCCGCTCGGCGGCTTGATAGCCGATGTTGGCCGGTGCATCGGCCGGCATGTAGGGGCGGGTGTCATAGCTGGTCGTATATCCGGGCAACGCGAGCAGACCGATCAGCGCCACCGCGATCGAGGCGACCAGGATGGGGCCGGGCCAGCGCACCAGGGCGGTGCCGATACGCCGCCAACCATGGGTGCGCAGCTGCCGCGCGGGATCGAACAGGCCGAAGTGCCGGCCGACGGCAAGCACCGCGGGCGCCAACGTCAGGGCCGCCACCACCGCGACCAGAACGCCGATGCCCGCGGGGACGCCCAGGGTCTGGAAGTACGGCAACCGAGCGAACGTCAGGCACAACACCGCACCGGCGATCGTCAGGCCCGAGCCCAGAATGATGTGTGCGGTGCCGCGATACATCGTGTTGAACGCCGCGACGCGGTCCTGGCCGGCGTAGCGGGCCTCGTGAAAACGGCCGAGTATGAAGATCGCGTAGTCGGTGCCCGCGGCGATGACGAGCAGTGTCAGAAGATTCGTCGAATATGTCGACAGTTTGATGATGCCGGCGTTGGCCAACACCGCGACCACCCCGCGCGAAGCGGTCAACTCGATCATCACCATGAAGATCACCAGGATCGCCGTGGTGACTCGGCGGTACAGCCACAGCAGCATTGTCAGGATCACGCCGATCGTGATCAACGTCGTCTTCCAGGTGCCCTTACTGCCGACCTCGAACTGGTCGGTGACCAGCGGTGCGGCGCCGGTGACGTACGCCCGCACACCCGGTGGCGCCGGTGTGCCGTTGACGATGTCGCGCACCGAATCGACCGACTCGTTGGCCAGCGATTCACCTTGATTCCCAGCGAGATACACCTGCACCATCGCGGCCTTGCCGTCGGGGCTCTGCGAGCCGGCCGCGGTCAACGGGTCGCCCCAGAAATCCTGAACGTGCTCGACGTGCCGGGTGTCTCGGTTGAGCTTGTCGATCAACCCGTCGTAGTAGTGGTGCGCATCGACGCCCAGCGGCTCATCGCCCTCCAGCACGATCATCGCCGAACTGTCCGAGCTGAACTCGTCGAAAACCTGACCGATGCGTTTGGCGGCCTGTAGCGATGGGGCATCCTGGGGGCTCAGCGACGCGTTGTTCGCTTCGGCCACCTTCTCCAACTGCGGTACGAAGACATTCGTCACCATCGCGACCGCGAGCCAGAAGAACACGATCGCGGCGGAGTACCTTCGCAGCAGGTCCGGAACCCGATGCCACGACACCCGCGGGCTCATCCGGACTTGTCCAGGCAGTAGGTGAAGGCGTGCACGGTGTTCACCGTTCTCTCGTCTTTGACTTCTTGGTCGATCGTGATCCGACAGCCGATCGAATCGCCGTCGCCTTGGGCCGAGACATTGGCAGCGACAGCAGGTTTCGTCGTCGTAGCGTCGTAGGACCAGGGCAGCACGACGGCGTCGGCGCGTTGCGGTTGCGCATCCACATCCAAATAGGTGATGGTCGCGACCGTGCCCGGCGCGCCGTAGACCTCGATGAGCACGCGTTTGGGGTTGAACGGCACGACATCATTGGCGAAGCCGGTCGGGGTTGACGTGACGTCGCGGGACGCGAAGATGCCGTGCAGGCGAAACACCGCAAGTCCGGCGACAAACAAGACGAGCACCGCCGTCAACAGCATCCAGTTACGACCCAGGTGGCGTACTAATGAAACCTTCTGCCTGTCATGCCTGTTCAGGGCCTTGGGCCGACGTTGTGACACAGCGGCAAACGTAGACTGCATTGCAGTCTCATGCAAGCACCGCGCCGGATGCGATTCCCACAAATCATTGACACTGAATGGACGATTGTCGTATCTATGAGACATGACAGACGTGATGTCTCATCCGAAATTTCAGCCGTGCAACGCCGACACCTGGCCCAACCCCTGGCCGATGTACGCCGCGCTGCGCGAGCACGACCCGGTCCACCACGTGGTACCGGCGGACGCGCCCGACCAGGACTACTACGTGCTGTCCCGGCACGCCGACGTCTGGGCGGCCGCCTCCGATCATGAGACCTTCTCCTCGGCCAAGGGTCTGACGATCACCTACGGCGACCTGGAGATGATCGGCCTGGCCGCCAACCCCCCGATGGTGATGCAGGACCCGCCGCAGCACACCGAGTTCCGCAAGCTGGTGGCCCGCGCGTTCACCCCGGCGCACGTCAAGCAGCTCGAGCCGGAGGTGCGGGCGTTCGTCATCGAGCGGATCGAGCGGCTGCGTTCGGCCGGTGGCGGTGACATCGTCGCCGAGTTGTTCAAGCCGCTGCCCTCGATGGTCGTCGCACATTTCCTCGGGGTGCCGCAGGAAGACCGCTCCCAGTTCGACCGCTGGACCGACGCGATCGTCGCGGCCACCATCAACCCGGACGGCGTCGCCTCCGCCGGGGACGCGGTGATCGAGATGATGACGTATTTCAGCGGACTGATAGAGCGACGTCGCACCGACCAGGGCGAGGACACCGTGTCGCATCTGGTGGCGGCGGGCATGGGCGCCCCCGGAGACGACGCCGGGATCTTCGCGATCCTGGCCTTCGCGTTCACCATGGTCACCGGCGGCAACGACACCACCACCGGAATGCTCGGCGGCTCAACTCAATTGCTGCACCAGCACCCGGATCAGCGCAAGATGCTGGTCGATGACCCGACCCTGATCAACGAGGCGGTCGAGGAGCTGCTGCGGATGACCTCACCGGTTCAGGGTCTGGCCCGCACCGCCACCCGGGATGTGGAGATCGGCAACGACACCATCCCCGCCGGCCGCCGGGCCCTGCTGCTGTACGGCTCGGCCAACCGGGACGAACGCCAGTTCGGGCCGACCGCCGAAGAACTCGACGTGCTGCGCAAGCCACGCCAGATCCTCAGCTTCGGCTACGGCGCGCACCACTGCATCGGCAACCAGGCCGCGCGGATGCAGGCCCGGGTGGCGCTGGAGGAGCTGCTCGCCCGCTGCCCCGACTACACGGTCGACGAAGCCGGGATCACTTGGGCGGGTGGCAGTTACGTACGCCGACCTATGACGGTGCCCTTCACCGTCTCGTCATGATGGCCGGGCGGGCCTGGTTGTCCGACCAGCGCGGTGAGCTGGCCGCCGAGAAGATCCTCGACGCGGCCGAGAAGCTGTTCGCCGAGCACGACCCGGGCTCGGTCGGCATGAATGAGATCGCCCGCGCCGCAGGATGTTCCCGCGCCACGCTGTACCGGTACTTCGAGAGTCGCGACACGCTCTACACCGCCTACGTGCACCGGTGGGCCAACACGCTGTATCACGAGTTGACCCAGCGGCTCGCGGCGATCGAAGATCCGGCGCAGCGGCTGGTCACCGGGATCACCGAGTCCCTGGCCCTGGTGCGGGGCAACCCCGCGTTGGCATCCTGGTTCGCCCAGACCGGCCCGCCGATCGGTGCCGCGATGGCCGAACGATCCGACGTCATCACCATGATGGTCACGGCGTTCCTGTCCGCACTGGGGGCCGACGACCCCGAGGCGGTGCCACAGCGTGCCCGCTGGGTGGTGCGGGTGATGACGTCGATGTTGAGCTTCCCCGGCCGCGACGCCGACGACGAGCGCGCCATGCTGACCCAGTTCGTGGTCCCGGTCGTCACACCGTCCCGGGCGCCCGCACCCCGCCGAGCGTGAACCTGGGTTCACGCTCGGCGGGAATCACCTCACCCGGGTGAATCGGTGCAGCACCCAGGACACCGGGACGGTGACCAGCATGGTGACCACGAACAGGTTCAGCATCGACCCGGTGTAGACCGGGGCGTGCAACACCTCGACCATCACCAGCTCCATCAGCACCAGGTGGACCAGGAAGATCTCGTAGGAGATCTCCCCCAGCCACACCATCGGCCGGCTCGCCAGCAACCTGGCGTACAGGCCGTGGTTGCCCAGCGCCAGCGGTGCCACCGCCAGGGCCGCGATCACCGCGTAGAACCCGGCCTTGACCAGAGCCTCCGACAGCTTGGCCGGCGACGTGGTGGGCTCCCCGGCCAGCGGGGTCGACGCGATGAGATAGCAGATCAGCGCCAACGGAATCGCCACGAAGCCGTAGCAGCGCACCCCCATCGCCTGTAACACCGCCAGGAGCATTCCGGCGACAAACCAGGCCAGATAGGCCGGCAGCCACAGCCGGGCACCGTCGGGCAGGAAGTCGGTCGTGTGCACCAAGGTCAGCCAGACAGGGGTGATCACCGCCGTCACCGCCAGCCCTACCAGCAGTCGCACCGGCCGCCACTGGCGGCGACACAACCAGACCAGCGTCAGATAGGCCAGCAGCGGCAACACCACGTAGAAGGCGACCTCCACCGCGAGGCTCCACATCTGGGTGAGGCCCTGATGCAGATAGCCGAACATGTAGTTGTCGGTATAGATCTGCGTCAGAGTCAGGTTGCGCAGCAACCCGATCCAGTTGTGGCCGGGGTTCGGGCCGGCGGTGCGGAAGTGGTAGATCAGGTACGCCAGCGCCACGGTGACGACATAGGCCGGCATGATGCGCCGCACCCGATGCCAGGCGTAACGACGCACCGAGGGCTCCGGGCGGCCGAAGGCGGTGGCCCGCACCCACGGCCGGAACAACAGAAAACCGGAGAGCACAAAGAAGATCGGCACCCCGATCTCCATCCGGGAACCCAGCAGGCCGGCGTAGCCGTGGGTGTACTTGCCGGTGGTGTAGGCCGCGTGAGTGCCGACCACCAGGATGGCCGCCACCGCGCGCACACCGGTCAGCGAGGCGACCCGGTCCACATGAGCGATCTGTTCCAGCCCGCCCTGGGCCACGTCGTCCTCGCGAAGCGGTGTCATTCCATCCGTTTCCGGTGCGCCCCGCCCTCCCCGCGGCGCTCGGGCTTACCCGCCGGCCGGTCACGGCGCAGGTTGATCAGCTGGCCCTGAATACGGGTCTGCTCAAGGGCTTTGAACGTCTTACCCGGCAACTTGGCCGGCAACTCCACCAGTGAATGATCCACCTTGATGGTGATCTGGCCGAAGTCGCTGCGGCGCAGTCCGCCTTCGTTGGCCAGCGCCCCGACGATCGCGCCCGGGTTGACCTTGTGCCGCTTACCCACTGAGACCCGATAGGTGGCAAAGCCTTCCTTCGGGGGGCCTTTGCGGTCGTCGCGGCCGCCCTCGCGATCCGGCTTGACGCGCTCACGCCGCTTGTCCGGCGGCGGCTCCACCATCAGGAACGCTTCCCCGTCGCGGGACTGCAACGCCAGCGCGGCGGCGATATCGGCCATCGGCACGTTGTGCTCGCGGCTGTAATCCTCGACCAGGCGGCGGAACAATTCGACGCCTGACCCGCCGAGATGAGTGGTGATCGCGTCGGCGAACTTGGACACCCGCTGCGCGTTGACATCGTCGACACTGGGCAGATCGGAGGCGATCAGCTTCTGCCGCGTCACCTTCTCGATCAGCTTGAGCAGATGGCGTTCCCGTGGGCTGACGAACAGCAGAGCGATGCCCGACCGGCCGGCCCGCCCGGTGCGTCCGATCCGGTGCACGTAGGCCTCGGGGTCGTTGGGAATGTCGTAGTTGACCACGTGCGAGATGCGGTCCACGTCCAGACCGCGGGCGGCGACGTCGGTGGCGACCAGGATGTCGATGTTGCCGTTCTTCAATGCGGTGATGGTGCGCTCGCGCTGCGCCTGAGCGATGTCACCGTTGATGGCCGACGCGGAAAACCCTCGGGCGCGCAGCTTTTCGGCGACCTCCTCGGTCGCCTGCTTGGTGCGGACGAACACGATCATCGCCTCGAACGGCTCGACTTCGAGCACCCGGGTCAGGGCATCCATCTTCCGCGGGCCGGCCACCTCGATGTAGCGCTGGGTGATGTTCTCCGCGGTGGCGGTCTTGGCCTTGACGGTGACTTCGACCGGATCGTGCAGGTATTTGGTGGTGATCCGCCGGATCGCCGGCGGCATGGTGGCCGAGAACAACGCCACCTGCTTGTATTCCGGAGTGTCGGCCAGGATTCGCTCGACATCCTCGGCGAACCCCATCTGCAGCATCTCGTCGGCCTCGTCGAGCACCAGGAAGTCCAGATGCGACAGATCCAAAGTGCCGCGTTCCAGGTGGTCGATGACGCGCCCGGGGGTGCCGACCACGACCTGGGCGCCGCGCTTGAGCCCGGAGAGCTGCACGGCGTAGGACGCGCCGCCGTAGATCGGCAGCACGTTGATCCTCGGCAGTTGCGCCCCGTAACGGCCGAACGCCTCGGCCACCTGCAGCGCCAACTCCCGGGTCGGCGCGAGTACCAGGGCCTGGGTGGCTTTGCTGGTGGTGTCGATGCGCGACAGGATCGGGATGGCGAACGCCGCGGTCTTTCCGGTGCCGGTCTGCGCCAACCCGACCACGTCGGAGCCCTCCAGCAAGGCCGGGATGGTGGCAGCCTGGATGGCCGACGGCGTCTCATAGCCGACGTCGGCGACGGCCTGCAGGACCGAGGGGTGGATTTGCAGGTCGGCGAAGGTCACGTCGGGGGTGTCAGGCGAGGTCATAGCGCCTAGCAGTCTACGGGCAACCGCACCCGACTATCGCCGCTGTCGATCCGCGCACCGCAAGCGCGGCCACGCCTCCCGAAGATCCCGGCCGGGCGACGGTACGGTGCCCGGTGTGTTGAGTGCCGCAAAACCGTTAGCCGTGGTCGGCGGGCTCGGGGCGGTATTGCTGGCCGGATGCGGCTCGGGTGACTCGACCGTCGCCAAAACACCGCAGAACACCAGCCCGCCCGCCACCGCCCAGGCGCCCACAACGACAACCGCTCCGAACAGCAGCCCGGCACCGGCCGATCCGTGCGCGGTCAACCTGGCCGCCCCGGCGATCGCCAAGGCCGTCTCGGAGCTGCCCCGCGACCCCCGCAGCGGTCAGCCGTGGAACCCGGAACCACTGAGCGGCAACTACAGCGAGTGCGCCGAACTGTCGGCGGTGATCGTGAAGGCCAACACCAACGCCGAGAACCCGAGTAAGCGGGCTGTGCTGTTCCACCTCGGGCAGTTCGTTCCGCAGACCGTGGCGGACACCTACGGGTTCAGCGGGATCGACCTGGGGCACTCCACCGCCGACACGGTTGCCCTGCAGAACGCCAGCGGTATCGCGGGGTTGACCGGCATCGTGAAGTTCCGTTGGAACGGCACGGGCGTGGAGATCGTCGGCAACACCACCCGGTAGTGGTCAGCTGCCGTCGTCGGGTCAGGTGTGCCGCGCGATGCGGTCGGTGTCGTCGGGATCCTCCCGGTAGTGCCGATTGCGGCGCACCGAAGCCTGGCCGGTGATCCCGAATTTGGCCAGCACATCCGGTACCGACGACCCGTTGACCAACGGACGGAAGTGATGGCCGCCATCGACGTGAAAGCCATTGCGGGTCAACGGTACCGGCTTGGGCGGCGGCACCGGCTTCGGAATAGGTCGCGACACGGGAGCACGTGCAGGTGCGGGTGCGGGCACCGCCGGCGGGATCGCGACGGCCAGCGGCTCGGTGACGGCGTCTTCGCGGCGCACCGGTCGGCGTAGTTCGCGACCGATCTCACGACGGCGTTCGGGAGGGACTTCGCGGGCCCAGGGATCAGTGATCGGGATCAGCTCAGTCGGCCGGTCGGCCCCGTGCGGCGCGTCCAACGCCGCGAAGCGACTGGGAAGGCTCACCCGCTCCACCCGCGCCACAGCGGGCCGAGGGTCGTCCAGATCGTCCAATTCGTCCAGTTCGTCCGGATCGTCGAACTCGTCCACGTCGTCGAGGTCGCCGACCGGCCCGGCCGTCCGCCGCGCCGGCGCGATGACGAATCCGACCATGAACAGTGCGGCGGCCACGCCGAAAAGGGCGATGAACGCGGGCAGCAGTGTGGACTCCGACATCGCCACCGCGAACGGCTCATGCAGGAACTCGGGCAGCTGCAGTCCGGCCGCGACATGGCCCGATCCCGGACCGGTACCGCCGGGCATGGCCGGCATGTCCGCCGAGATCCGCGACGTCATGAAGGCGGCCATGCCGGCACTGCCGAGCACCGCGCCGACCTGACGGGTCGCGTTGTAGACCCCTGAACCCGCGCCGGCCAGGTGTGGCGGCAGATTGCGGGTGGCGGTGGCGGCCAGCGGCGACCAGATGAAGGCCATCCCGACCCCGACCGCCGCGAACGGCAGCACCAGCCGCCAGATCGGGGTGGTGGGCGTCATCTCGATCGACAGCCAGGTCAGCGCGATCGCCAGCACCGAGAAGCCGAAGCCGACCATGGACCGCGGATGGGCCCGGTCGACGATCTTTCCGACCACCGGGGCGAGCACGCCGCTGGCGATCGCCATCGGTGCGGTCAACAGCGCCGACCGGGTCGGCGACATGCCGCACACCGCCTGCGCATAGAACATCACCGGCAGCACCATCCCGGTGGCCGCGAAGCCGATCACGGCCACCCCGATGTTGGACAGGCCGAAGTCGAGGTCACGGAAGATGTGCAGCGGCACCAGCGGCTCACCTGCGGTGACCGCCTGCCAGTAGAGGAAGACCGCCATACACCCGACGCCGCCGACGATCAGCGCCCAGATCCACAGGGCCCACCCCTGTGACTCGCCCTCCTGCAGCGCGAAGACGAGCAGGAACATCCCGATCCCCGACAGCACCATCCCGATCAGGTCGAACCGGTGCCGGTGAACCGGAAGATCCGGAATCAGTACGACGGCCATGACCAAGCCGACGACACCGATCGGGACGTTGACGAAGAAGATCCACTCCCAGCCCAGCCGGTCCACCAGCACGCCGCCCGCCAGCGGCCCGATCAACGTCGCGACCCCGGCGGTCGCGCCCCACACGCTCATCGCCATGCCGCGGCGGTCCGCCGGGAACGTCCGGGTGATCACCGCCAGGGTTTGCGGAGTCAGCAGCGCAGCGCCGATGCCCTGCACCGCCCGCGCAGTGATCAACATCGCGATGCCGCCGGCCAAACCGCACCACAGCGAGGCACCGGTGAACACCGCCAGCCCGATCAGGTAGAGGTTCTTCGGGCCGAACCGGTCACCGAGTCTTCCGGCGACCAGCAGCGGAACCGCGTAGGCCAGCAGGTAGGCGCTGGTCACCCAGATCACGGTGTCGTAGCCGACGCCGAGCGCAACCATGATGCTGGGATTCGCCACGGCCACGATCGTGGAATCCACCAGGATCACGAAGAATCCGAGCATCATCGCCCACAGCGCGTTCCAGGGATTGGCCCCATCGGCAGCATCGGCGCGGTCAGCCGGCTTGGTCGGACGCGTGGGAGCAGAACGTGCCGATTCGACTCGTCGCACGTGGTCGCCGGGCCGAATCCGACCCCTCGCGGTGCTCAAGCGCCGCCCCTCCCATCGCTGCGCCCTGCGGCTGCGGGCAGAAAGCCGCCTCCTGCGACGCTACGGACAGATGTTGCCTTCAACAACTCGCACCGCCGGTGCGACGGTTCGCTGACCGGCCGTTGGAGCGGGTAAACAACCACCGGCGCGTTAGCCTGAAGGACGACGCACGCCGCAACGGGAGGCAAGCATGGGCATCTTTCGACGACGGCGGTCGGTGCAGGATCTGGAGCCGACCTCCGACGGTGGGAAGCCGGGTATGGCAGCCCGGGTGTTGTCGCGGGTCATCGAGCGCAGCGAGCGGGTGCAGGGCCCGGCGGTGCGCGCCTATGTGCAGCGACTGCGCGACCGTGATCCGGATGCCGGGCCGGCACAGATCGTGACGAAGCTGGAGAAGCGGTACCTGGCGGCCGCGACGGCCAGCGGAGCCGCGGTGGGCGCCACCGCCGCGGTACCGGCGGTCGGCACCCTGCTCGCCCTGTCGGCGGTCGCCGGCGAGACCGCCGTCTTCCTGGAGGCCACCGCCTTCTTCGTGCTGTCCGTCGCCGAGGTGCACGGCGTTCCGGTCGACAACCGGGAACGGCGCCGCGCCCTGGTGCTGGCGGTGCTGGTCGGCGAGGAGGGCAAGGGCGCGGTGAGCGACCTGCTCGGCCCGGGCCGCACCAGCGGCGCGTGGCTCACCGAGGGAGCGGCGGCAATGCCGCTGCCGGCGGTGTCGGAGTTGAATACCCGGTTGCTGCGGTACTTCGTGAAACGCTTCACATTGCGCCGGGGTGCGCTGGCGTTCGGCAAGCTGTTGCCGGTCGGGCTGGGCGCTCTGGTCGGGGCCATCGGGAACCGCATGATCGGCAAGAAGATCGTGGCCAACGCCCGTAACGCGTTCGGCGCGCCGGCCGAACGGTGGCCGGTCACCTTGCACCTGTTGCCGGGTCTGCGCGACGACCCGGACGCTGAAGCCAACTCCGTTCAACCGTCGGCCTGACCCGGGCCGAAAAACACCAGGCGGCGGGCCTGACGGAATATCCGCAAGGCGCTAGCCTTTATGAGGCAGGCGGGCGCGGCGCACATGCCCCGCCATACGACCAGGAAACGAGGCGAGCAGCTGTCGTGAGCGGTATCAGTTCACCCTTCGGTCAGAACGAGTGGCTAGTCGAGGAGATGTACCGCAAATTCCGTGACGATCCCAACTCGGTGGACCCGAGCTGGCATGAGTTCCTGGCCGACTACAAGCCCGACGCGCAGCGCGGTGACGGCTCTCCCGCTCCCGCGGCGCCAGTGACCCCACCAACCCCGGCTGCGGCACCCGCACCGGCTGCACCGGCCGTCGCGTCCGCACCCGCCCCGGCTGCGGCGGCACCGGCCGCTCCGAAAGCGGCGCCGAAGTCGTCGGCACCGGCGCCGGCCGCCGGCGACGAGGTCCAGGTGTTGCGCGGTGCGGCCGCAGCGGTGGTCAAGAACATGGCCACCTCGCTGGAGGTGCCGACCGCCACCAGCGTGCGCGCCGTGCCGGCCAAGCTGATGATCGACAACCGCATCGTCATCAACAACCAGCTCAAGCGGACGCGCGGCGGCAAGATCTCGTTCACCCACGTGCTGGGCTACGCGATCGTGCAGGCCGTCAAGCAGTTCCCGAACATGAACCGGCACTTCGCCGAGGTCGACGGCAAGCCCAACGCCGTCACGCCGGCCCACACCAACCTGGGGCTGGCGATCGACCTGCACGGCCCCGGCGGCAAGCGCTCGCTGGTGGTGGCTGCCATCAAGGAATCCGAATCCCTGCGTTTCGCGCAGTTCGTCGCGGCCTACGAGGACATCGTCCGGCGCGCCCGGGACGGCAAACTGACCGCCGAGGACTTCGCCGGTGTGACGATCTCGCTGACCAACCCCGGCACCATCGGCACCGTGCACTCGGTGCCCCGGCTGATGGCCGGCCAGGGCGCGATCATCGGCGTCGGCGCGATGGAGTACCCCGCCGAGTTCCAGGGCGCCAGCGAGCAACGCATCGCCGAGCTGGGCGTCGGCAAGCTGATCACGCTGACCTCGACCTACGACCACCGCATCATCCAGGGCGCGGAATCCGGCGACTTCCTGCGGACCGTGCACGAGATGCTGCTGTCCGACGCGTTCTGGGACGAGATCTTCTTCGAACTGTCCATCCCCTACGAGCCGATCCGGTGGCGCACCGACAACCCGGACTCGATCGTCGACAAGAACGCCCGCGTCGTCGAGCTGATCGCCGCCTACCGCAACCGCGGGCACCTGATGGCCGACATCGACCCACTGCGGCTGGACAACACCCGCTTCCGCAGCCACCCCGACCTCGACGTGCTGACCCACGGGCTGACGCTGTGGGACCTGGACCGCGAGTTCAAGGTCGAAGGTCTGCCCGGCGGCGACATCCGCAGGCTGCGCGAGATCCTCTCGGTGCTGCGCGACGCCTACTGCCGCCACGTCGGTGTGGAGTACACCCACATCCTCGAGCCCGAACAACAGCAGTGGCTGCAGGAACGGGTCGAGATCAGGCACGTCAAACCGACTGTGGCGCAACAGAAATACATTCTGAGCAAGCTCAACGCCGCGGAAGCGTTCGAGAGTTTCCTGCATACCAAGTACGTCGGGCAGAAGCGTTTCTCGCTGGAGGGCGCCGAGACCGTCATCCCGATGATGGATGCGGCCATCGACCAGTGCGCCGAGCACGGCCTCGACGAGGTCGTGATCGGGATGCCGCACCGCGGCCGGCTCAACGTGTTGGCCAACATCGTCGGCAAGCCGTACTCGCAGATCTTCACCGAGTTCGAGGGCAACCTCAATCCGGCCGAAGCGCACGGGTCCGGCGACGTCAAATACCACCTCGGCGCTACCGGCCTGTACCTGCAGATGTTCGGCGACAACGACATTCAGGTCTCCCTGACCGCCAACCCGTCGCACCTGGAGGCGGTGGACCCCGTACTCGAAGGGCTGGTCCGTGCTCGCCAGGATCTGCTGGGACGGGGCGCCTCGGGCACCGAAGACCAGCCGCCGTTCTCGGTGGTGCCGATGATGCTGCACGGCGATGCCGCCTTCGCCGGCCAGGGCGTGGTGGCCGAGACGCTGAACATGGCACTGCTGCCCGGCTACCGGGTCGGCGGCACGATCCACATCGTCGTCAACAACCAGATCGGGTTCACCACGGCGCCGGATTACTCCCGCTCGAGCGAGTACTGCACCGACGTGGCCAAGATGATCGGCGCGCCGATCTTCCATGTCAACGGCGACGACCCGGAGGCGTGCGACTGGGTGGCCCGGCTGGCGGTGGACTTCCGGCAGAAGTTCCACAAGGACGTCGTCATCGACATGCTGTGCTACCGCCGCCGCGGTCACAACGAGGGCGACGACCCGTCGATGACCAACCCCTACATGTACGACGTGATCGGCTCCAAACGTGGCGTCCGCAAGAGCTACACCGAAGACCTGATCGGCCGTGGCGACATCTCGATGAAGGAGGCCGAGGACGCGCTGCGCGACTACCACGGCCAGCTGGAGCGGGTGTTCAACGAGATTCGCGAGCTGGAGAAGCACGCCGCACTGCCGAGTGAGTCGGTGGAGTCCGAGCAGCAGGTGCCGCGCGGACTGAACACCGCGGTCGACAAGGCGATGCTGGCCCGCATCGGTGACGCGTTCATGGCGGTTCCCGAAGGCTTCAGCGTGCACCCCCGGGTGCTGCCGGTGCTCGAACGGCGCCGCGAGATGGCGTACGAGGGCAAGGTGGACTGGGCGTTCGGCGAGCTGCTGGCGCTGGGCTCGCTGGTCGCCGACGGCAAGCTGATCCGGCTGTCCGGGCAGGACACCCGCCGCGGCACCTTCTCGCAGCGCCATTCGGTGATCATCGACCAGGCCAACGGTGCGGAGTTCAGCCCGTTGCAGTTGCTGGCCACCAACTCCGACGGCACCCCCAGCGGCGGCAAGTTCCTGGTCTACGACTCACCGCTGTCCGAGTTCGCGGCCGTCGGCTTCGAGTACGGCTACACCGTCGGCAACCCGGACGCGATGGTGCTGTGGGAGGCCCAGTTCGGCGACTTCGTCAACGGCGCCCAGTCGATCATCGACGAGTTCATCAGCTCCGGCGAGGCCAAATGGGGCCAACTGTCCAACGTGGTGCTGCTGCTGCCGCACGGCCATGAGGGTCAGGGACCCGACCACACCTCGGGGCGCATCGAGCGCTTCCTGCAGCTGTGGGCGGAGGGGTCGATGACGATCGCGATGCCGTCGACTCCGTCGAACTACTTCCACCTGCTGCGCAGGCACGCCCTCGACGGGATCCAGCGGCCGCTGATCGTGTTCACGCCCAAGTCGATGCTGCGCAACAAGGCGGCGATCAGCGAGGTGAAGGACTTCACCGACGTCAAGTTCCGCTCGGTGCTCGAAGAGCCCACCTACGAAGGCGGGGTCGGTGATCGGGGCGCAGTCACCCGGGTCCTGTTGACCAGCGGCAAGCTCTACTACGAACTGGCCGCTCGCAAGGCCAAGGACGGTCGCGGCGACGTGGCGCTCGTGCGGATCGAGCAGTTGGCGCCGCTGCCCAAGCGGCGGTTGGCCTCGACCCTGGAGCTCTACCCGAACGCGCGGGAGTTCTTCTGGGTGCAGGAGGAGCCGGCCAACCAGGGCGCGTGGCCGCGGTTCGGCCTGGAGCTGCCGGAGCTGTTGCCCGACAAGCTCTCCGGCATCAAGCGGATCTCGCGGCGGGCGATGTCGGCGCCGTCGTCGGGGTCGTCGAAGGTGCACGCCGTCGAACAGCAGGAGATCCTCGACGAGGCGTTCGGCTAAGGAACGAAGCAGAACGCTCGTGGAGCATCCGGCGCAGACGAGGCGTTCGGCTGAGGAACGAAGCAGAACGCTCGAGGAGCATCCGGCGCCGACGAGGCGTTCAGTAGGCGTTCGGCTGAGCCGGTCGGGTGCGCGTAGCCAGTACCGGCGGTACCGGATAAGCTCGGATGGTCCACCGACCGCTGGGAGAGAACATGCAGGGATTCGCCGGGAAAGTCGCAGTCATAACCGGCGCCGGTTCGGGTATCGGCCAGGCACTGGCCATCGAGCTCGCGCGGGCGGGCGCACGGCTGGCGATCAGCGACGTCGACACCGAGGGGCTCGCGCAGACCGAGAAGCGGTTGACGGCGCTGGGCGTGCAGCTCAAAGTCGATCGTCTCGACGTGACCGAGCGGGAAAGATTCCTCGCCTACGCCGATGAGGTCAAGGACTTCTTCGGCAAGGTCAACCAGATCTACAACAACGCCGGAATCGCGTTCAGCGGCGACGTCCTGGCCACCGAATTCAAGGACATCGAGCGGGTGATGGATGTCGACTTCTGGGGTGTGGTCAACGGCACCAAGGCCTTCCTGCCGCACCTGATCGAGTCTGGTGACGGACACGTCATCAACATCTCCAGTTTGTTCGGGCTGCTGTCCATGCCCGGCCAGGCCGCCTACAACGCCGCGAAGTTCGCCGTCCGCGGCTTCACCGAGGCGTTGAACCAGGAGATGGCCATCGGTAAGCACCCGGTCAAGGTCACCACGGTGCACCCGGGCGGCATCAAGACCGCGATCGCCCGCAACGCCACCGTCGCCGAAGGATTGGACGCCGCGGCCATGGCCGATTTCTTCGACCGCCGACTGGCCTCTACCACCGCCGAAGAGGCCGCCCGCGTGATCCTCGACGGGGTCAGCAAGAACCGGGCCCGCGTGCTCATCGGAAACGACGCGCGGATTTTGGACCTGCTCGTGCGCATCCTGGGCTCGCGCTACCAGCGCCTGTTCTCGTTCGGCATCCCCAAGCTCAGGCCCCAGTAGGGCTCAAGGGTGCTCGCGCCAAGCAGCGCTGCCCCCTAGCGCCCCAGCGGGTGCTCGTCCAGGAAAGCGTCCACGACAACCTGTGGGTCGGCGCCGCCGGCCACCGCGCGGCGCATCTCGACCAGCGCCTCGGTGTCCAGTACACCGGCCACCTGGTTGATCGCCAGCAGTTGATATTCGGTCAGCGCGTTGCGCCGATACAGCGGGACCACATTCTCGGCTCGCACCAGCGCCGGTCTGCCGTCGGTGAGCACCACCGTGTCGCGGGAGTCCCCAGGCTGTCCGGGATCAGCGGTACTGGTCCACGCCGCGGTGACCTGGCGGGCACGCAAAGCGGCGAACAATGCTGCGTCATCGGGGAATTGGCGCGCCTTGGGCAGTGTGCAACTGCCGACCGACGCCGGGACGCGGGCACCGGTGACAGCACCGACGACCAACCCGGCGCAGTGCCGTACCAATGCTCGCAGATCGGTGCCGCCCCAGGCGACCGCCGTGGTTTCGGTCACGGCCAGGGCGGGCTTGTCGGCGGCAGTCATGGCGTAGTCGCCCACCGCGATTCCCTCCGGCAGCGCGCCGGCCAACGCCCAGTAGACCTGCCGGTCGGAGCGGGCCGGCGAGTCGGGCGCGAACACCGAAAGAAATCGGCCGGAAAAGCCGGGCACCACGGTGAGCTCCCCGGTATCGATTTCAGCCACCGGGTCGGCGACTGGTTCCACGCGCACCACCGCACCGACGCCGCGCAGGGCGCTCGCGTACAGGTGCGCGAGAACCAGTGCCTGCTGGTCTGATGTGGTCCCGACACTCAGAACCGGTGGTTGGGGGTGCCCCCCGCAACCCGCGATCAGCAGCGCCGTCAGCCCGAACGCCAACCGGCGCAGGTAATGTCGCGACGGCCTGGACACCGCAGGCTCAGGACGCGGATTCAGATGCCGCCGCGACCGCTGCCGCCACGGCCGGCTCGACTCGGGGGTCCAGCGGGCTGGGCACGATACGGTCCGGCGCCAAGTCATCGGCGACGACGGAGAAAATCGCCTCCGCGGCAGCCAACTTCATCGCCTCGGTGATACGGCGCGCTCCGGCGTCGAGTGCACCCCGGAAGATTCCCGGGAACGCCAACACATTGTTGATCTGGTTCGGGAAATCGCTGCGGCCGGTCGCCACGATCGCCGTGTACTTGGCCGCCAGGTCCGGGTGGATCTCCGGGTCGGGGTTGGACAGCGCGAACACCACCCCGCCCGGGGCCATCGACGCAATGAGCTCCTCGGGCACCACACCTCCGGAAGCGCCCAGGAAGACGTCAGCGCCGGCCAGAGCCTCGGCCAGGCCGCCGGTAAGGCCACGAGGATTGGTCCGCTGCGCCAACTCGAGCTTGACGTCGTTCATGCCGGAGCGCTCCGGATGCAGCACACCCTGCGAATCCAGCACGATCATCTCCGAGATGCCCCTCGAGAGCAGGATGTTCGCGCAGGCCACACCCGCGGCGCCGGCACCGGACACCACCACCCGCAGCGACGCGATGTCGCGGTCGAGCACCTTGGCCGCACCCAGCAAGGCGGCCAATGCCACGATCGCGGTGCCGTGCTGGTCGTCATGCATCACCGGGCAGTCCAGCGCCTCGATCACCCGCCGCTCGATTTCGAAGCACCGCGGGGCGGAGATGTCCTCCAGATTGACCGCCCCGAACGACGGGCGCAGCCGCACCAGCGTCTCGACGATCTCGTCCGGATCCTTGGTGTCCAACACTATGGGAATGGAGTCCAGGCCGGCGAACGTCTTGAACAGCGCGGCCTTGCCCTCCATCACCGGCAGCGCCGCCGCCGGTCCCAGGTCACCCAGCCCGAGTACCGACGTACCGTCGCTGACCACTGCCACCAGCCGGTGCGCCCAGGTGTAGCGGGCCGCCAAGGTGCGGTCCGCGGCAATAGCGCGACTGACCTGCGCCACACCCGGGGTGTAGGCGATCGACAACGCACGTTGGCTGTCCAGCGGGGTTTTGAGGTCGACGTTGATCTTCCCACCCGTGTGGGCCTCGAAGATCTCTTCGTCTCCGATGACGATCGGCGAGGTGTTCACCATGTTCGCAAGGTTCTCGGGCATCGATAGTCCAGGGTACTGTGCCGGCCCTCAGCAGTTTCGATCGGTCGCGTCCGGCTGGGGAGTAGCGGCACCCGCCAAACAAACGCGGCCGGCTCGTCCAGGGGACGAACCGGCCGCGTCGGCAGACGTTGTGCGCTAGATCAGGCCCAGCCCGGTGACCGCCTCGCGCTCCTCGGCGAGCTCCGCGGTCGAGGCGTCGATCTTGGCGCGGGAGAAGTCGTTGATCTCCAGGCCCTGCACGATGCTCCAGTCACCGTCCTTGGTGGTGACCGGGAACGAGGAGATCAGGCCTTCCGGGACCCCGTAGGAGCCGTCGGAGACGACCGCCATCGACACCCAGTCCCCGGCCGGGCTGCCCTGCAGCCAGTCCCGGGCGGCGTTGACGGTCGCCGACGCGGCGGAGGCAGCCGACGAGGCGCCGCGCGCATCGATGATCGCCGCGCCGCGCTTGGCGACGGTGGGGATGAAGTCATTCTCGATCCAGGCCTGGTCGTTGACGACCTCGGCGGCGTTACGACCGCCCACCTCGGCGTGGAAGATGTCCGGGTACTGGCTGGCCGAGTGGTTGCCCCAGATCGTCACCTTCTTGATGTCGGTGACCGCGGCACCGGTCTTCTTCGACAACTGTGAGATCGCCCGGTTGTGGTCCAGGCGGGTCAGCGCGGAGAACCGCTCCTTGGGGATGTCGGGGGCGTTGGTCATCGCGATCAGCGCGTTGGTGTTGGCCGGGTTGCCAGTCACACCCACCCGGACGTCGGAGGCCGCAACCGAGTTGAGCGCCTTGCCCTGCGCGGTGAAGATCGCGCCGTTGGCCTCAAGCAGGTCGCTGCGCTCCATGCCCGGCCCACGCGGGCGGGCGCCGACCAGCAGCGCCAGGTTCACACCGTCGAAGATCTTGTTCGCGTCCGAGCCGATCTGCACGCCGGACAGCAGCGGGAAGGCACAGTCGTCGAGCTCCATGACGACACCCTCGAGCGCCTTGAGGGCGGGCTCGATCTCCAGCAGGCGCAGTTCGATCGGCCGGTCGGGGCCCAGCAGCGAGCCGCTGGCCAGGCGGAACAGCAGGCTGTAGCCGATCTGGCCGGCGGCGCCGGTGACGGCCACCTTGAGTGGGGTTGTGCTCACGTCAAGTGCTCCTCGAACGGGTTCGATGTCCTGATTATTTGTCGGGTCGAAACTATCGCACCGAAGGCGTCGCGGGAAACTCCGGACCCAGCGGGTACCGCGCTGACCGGTCATGTTGGGTCCGGACGCGTAGCATTTGACCGGCACCTGCGCCGGGAGGGAGGCCCGTCATGACAGCCCTGCGCGATCCTGCCCCGAAAGTGCTCGTCGACTGCGGCGTCTACGCCGACGGAGCCCGGGTTCCCGGCGAGTTCACCCCCGCCGGTGCCAGGGCCAAGGTGCACCAGATCGAGGCGAGCGGCGTCGACGCCTTCGTCTGGGTCGGCCTGCACGAGCCCGACGAGCGCCAGATGCAGGCCGTGGCCGCAACCTTCGGCCTGCATGAACTCAGTGTTGAGGACGCCGTGCACGCCCACCAGCGCCCCAAGCTGGAGCGCTACGACGAGATCCTGTTCCTGGTCCTCAAGACGGTCAACTACGTGCCGCACGAGTCGGTGGTGCTGGCCCGACAGATCGTCGAAACCGGCGAGATCATGATCTTCGTCGGCAAGAACTTCGTAGTCACCGTCCGGCACGGCGAGCACAGCGGCCTGGCGGATGTCCGCCGGCGGATGGACGCCGACCCCGAGCACATGCGGCTGGGCCCCCACGCGGTGCTGCACGCCATCGCCGACTACGTCGTCGACCGCTACGTCGAGGTGACCAATCTCATGGAGAGCGACATCGACGCCATCGAGGAGGTGGCGTTCGCCCCCGGCACCCGCACCGACGTCGAACCGATCTACCAGATCAAGCGCGAAGTGGTCGAACTCCGGCGTGCGGTCGCACCGTTGTCCATTCCGTTTCAGCGGATGCAGACCGACCACAAGGATCTGATCTCCAAGGAAGTGCGGCGCTACCTGCGTGACGTCGCCGATCACCAGACCCGCGCCGCCGAGCAGATCGCCGGCTACGACGAGACGCTCAGTTCACTGGTGCAGGCGGCACTGGCACGGGTGGGCATGCAGCAGAACACCGACATGCGCAAGATGTCGGCCTGGGCCGGCATCATCGCCGTCCCGACCATGATCGCCGGGATCTACGGCATGAACTTCGATCACATGCCGGCCCTGCACTGGACATTCAGCTATCCGGTGGTGCTGGGAACCATGGTGGGCATCTGCACGCTGCTCTACCGGGCGTTCCGCCGCAACGGCTGGCTCTGAGCCTCCCAGCCCCATTCCGCGGGAGAATCAGCGCGGTTCAGATGCGCGACGGTCCGGGTCGAAGACGTCCACCCCGTCAGCCTTCCAGGCCTCCCGCATGGCGTCGGCACCCTTGAGCCGCACCCAGGCGGCCTCGGTCGCGGTGATCGGAGTGGCCGAGAAGAACCGCACCGGCTCACGCGGTGACTCCAGCGCCACCTCGGCGATGTCACTGTCGCCCAACAGCATCGCGGTGAACGGGACCGCGCCCGACTGCCGGGTCCACAACGGTCCGCCCAGGTCCATCAGCGCGTCAGGGGCCAGCACCACACCCTCCACCACCGGCGCAGCCGCCACCGCGGCCAGAGTGCGCGCCAGCCCGGCGGCGGAATCGGAGACCCGCAGGCGCAGAACGATCTCGGCGCGGGGGCCGTGCAGCGGGTCGGCAAGGATCTGGGCGGGATCGCCCATCGGATGCCGTGAACAACCCACCGAGACGTAATGCACCATCCGGTCGGGCCCGGGACCGAACCGCAGCACCTCGATGGGCTCGACACCCAGGAAGGTCAACCGTGCGACGTCCGGCGCGGCCGCTATGCCCGCCGCCGCGAAGTGCTCCCGCAGATGCTCACGCACCAGGTCCAGTTCTGCGCTCATCGCCGGCTCACCTCCCCGCCGGAGCGACGCTGAGGTTCATCCCGGACGCGGCGTCGAACACCACGACCTTCGTCGGGTCCAGCGCCAGCTCGATCGGCTGCCCGCCGGCCGCCTTCGACGCGGCCGGAACCCGGGCCACCAGTTCGCTGTCGGTCACCGGGCCGGTCGGCTCGTCGGGTGTGAAGTACAGGTACTTGTCCGCACCCAGCGACTCGACCAGGTCGACACGGGCCGCGAACGTCACCGCCCGGCCTCGCTGCGCGTCGTCGAGCAGTCCGGCGTCGCCAAGATGTTCCGGGCGCGCGCCGATCACAACCTGGCCGCCGTGCGGATCCGGGTGCCGGCCGATGGTCTCGCGGACCTCCGCGGCCAGCGGCACCTCGCCGAACGACAGTCGCACGCCGGCCGGGGTCAGCGTGCCGGGGAAGAAGTTCATCGCCGGCGAGCCGACGAAACCGGCGACGAAGAGGTTGGCGGGCCGTTCGTAGAGCTCGTCCGGCGTGCCGATCTGCTGGGCTATCCCGCCGTGCATCACCACCACCCGGTCGCCCAGTGTCATCGCCTCGGTCTGGTCATGCGTGACGTAGACGGTGGTGGTGCCCAATCGTCGCTGCAGCCGGGCTATCTCGCTGCGCATCTGCACCCGCAATTTGGCATCCAGATTCGACAGCGGCTCGTCCATCAGGAATGCCTTGGGATGCCGCACGATCGCCCGCCCCATCGCCACCCGCTGACGCTGCCCACCGGACAACTGCGACGGCTTGCGATCCAGCAGGTCGGTCAGATCGAGGATCTTCGCGACATCGGCTACCTTCTCAGCGATCTGCGCCTTCTTCATCTTGGCCAGGGTCAACGGGAACGCGATGTTGCCCCGCACCGTCATGTGCGGGTAGAGGGCATAGGACTGGAACACCATCGCGATGTCACGATCCTTGGGCGCGCGTTCGTTGACGCGTTCTCCCCCGATCCGCAACTCCCCCGACGAGATCTCTTCGAGGCCGGCGATCATGTTCAGCGTGGTGGACTTTCCGCAGCCGGACGGGCCCACCAGGATGATGAATTCGCCGTCGGCGATGGTCAGCGACAGATCCTTCACCGCCACAGCACCATCGGGGTAGCTCTTGGTGATGTGGAGGAGTTCGATCTCTGCCATCGGCCTATCCCTTCACCGCGCCGGAGGTCAGTCCCGCCACGATCCGTCGTTGGAAGATTAGAACAAAGATGATGATCGGCACCGTGATCACCATCGCCCCCGCGGCGATGGAACCGGTCGGCTCCTCGAACTGCGAACTGCCGGTGAAGTTGGCGATCGCCACCGGGGCGGTGATCGAGGCCGTGGTCGCCGTCAGCGACAACGCCAGCAGCAGATCGTTCCAGGCGAAGATGAAGACCAGGATCGCCGCGGTGACGATTCCCGGCGCCGCCAGGGGCGCGATCACCTTGCGGAACGCCTGAGCTGGGGTGGCGCCGTCCATCTTGGCGGCCTTCTCCAGGTCCCAGGGGATCTCGGAGAAGAACGCCGACAGGGTGTAGATCGCCAGCGGCAGCGCAAATGTGATGTACGGAATGATCAGGCCGAGCCAGGTGTCGAACAGCCCGGTGGCCCGTTCGATGTTGAAAATCGGTGTCACCAAAGATATCTGCGGGAACATCGCGATCAGCAGGGCGGCGCCGACCAGCAGCCGCTTGCCGGGGAAGTCCAGCCTGGCCACCGCGTAGGCGGCCATCGCGCCGATCACCACGGCGATCACGGTGGTGATCAGCCCGATACCCACCGAGTTGACCAGTGCGGGACCGAACACCGCCCCGGTTCGCTGGCCGTTGAAGATGCCCCGGTAGTTGTCCAGGGTCACCGACGACGGAATCAGCCTGCCGTCCTTGACCGTTGACGTCGGTTTGAGTGAAAGCGACAGGATCCACAACACCGGCACCAGCGCGTAGGCCACCACGGCCACGTTGATGATCAGCCACGCCGCGCGCCGGCGAAGATCGGTCATTTCTGGCCCGATCCCGGCGCGGCGGCACCGAACAACTTGACGAACACCACCGCGATCAGTGCGACGCAGACGAAGATCAGCACCGAGATCGCCGAACCCAAACCGACATTGAAGCCCTTGAACAGGTTGTCGTAGCCCAGGATCGACACCGACCCGGTGTTGTTGGAGCCGCCCGTCAGCACATAGATGTTGTCGAAGATCCGGAACGCGTCCAGGGTGCGGAACAGCAGCGCCACCAGGATGGCCGGTTTCATGATCGGCAGGATCACCTTCACCAACCGGCGCCAGGCGCCGGCGCCGTCGACCTGCGCGGCCTTGAGCAGGTCGTCCGGGACCAGGGCCAGCCCGGCCAGCAGCAGCAGCGCCATGAACGGCGTCGTCTTCCACACCTCTGCCAGCACCACGATTCCCAGCGACGGCAGTTGCTGGGTCAGCGGCGCACTGCCGGCGGGCAGCAGGTCGGCCAGGTAACCGGTGCCCGGCGTCCACGCGTAGTACCAGCTGTAGGCGGCGGCCACCGTGACGATGCCGTAGGGCACCAGCACCGCGGTGCGCACCATCCCCTTGGCGAACAGGCTGCGGTGCATCACCAGCGCCAGCGCCAGGCCCAGCACGAATTCGATCGCCACCGAGACCACGGTGATGCCCAGCGTCACACCGAACGCGGTCCACCAGTAGGAATCGGTCAACGTGGTCTGATAGTTGGCCAGGCCGACGAACGCCGTGTCATCGGGGGTGGCCAGGTTGTAGCGCAGCAGGCTCAACCAGATCGCGTAGCCGATCGGGTAGGCCGTCACCGCCAGCATCAGGATCACCGCGGGCGCCACCAGCAGCACGGCCAGCCGGCGCTGCGAGGTCATGTCATCGGCACGGGTCTCACTGCCCCTCACGGGATCAACCCCTTGCCATCGATTGCCTTACGCACCTGCACGGCCAGCTCGTCCGCGGTGCGCTCCGGGTCGATCGCGGTGATCGGTGCCAGCGTCGCCGAAATCCGTGTCGACACCGCCTGATAGACCGGCGTCACCGGGCGCACCGCGGCGTTGGTGAGCTGGTCGCGGATCACCCGGTGCTGCGGATACCGCTGCTGGAACTGGGGGTCGGTGTACACCGAGGCACGCACCGCGGGAATGCCGCCCTCGATGGCGACGTACTTCTGGCTCGCCGCACTGCGCAGGCAGCGCACCGCTTCGAAGGCCTCCGCGCGATGCCGGCTGGTGCGGGCCACCGCCAGGTTCAGCCCGCCGAGGGTCACCTTGGCCGGATGGCCCGCCAGCACAGCCGGGTACGGGGCGAACCCGAGCACCCCGCGGCTGGCGTCATACGCGATCCGGTACTGCTCATCGGTGGGCACGAACGTGCCGACGCCGTCCACGCTGCCGGCCAACTCCGGACGGTGCTGCAGCGGTAGGAATCCCACCCCGCCCTTGACCGCGTTCTCCAGCATCGACGGCAGCACGAACGGCCAGTTGAGCTCCAGGGCAGCCTTACCCTGCTCGAACGCCAACCGGGCGGTGCCCTCGTCGCTCTGGGTGATAGACGGATCGGCGCCCGGCGCGGTCGCCACCGCCTTCATGATCCGCAATGCCGCGACGGTGGCGGCCCGGTGCTCGGCGGTGTCGGTCAGGGTGACCGTCTTGGCGTCATCTGCGAGCACCCGGCCCCCGGCGCTTTCCAGCAGCGTGTTGAACCACACCACCAGGCCCTCATACTGCTTGGCCTGCACCGCGATCCAACTCGGCTCGCCGGCGGCGTGCAATCGGGCCGCCTCGGCGACCATTCCGTCCCAATCCGACGGTGCCGCTGCCATCAGATCTGGCCGGTACCAAAGTAGTTGGGTATTGGCGATGACGGGAGCGGCATAGAGTTGCTGCCGCCAGCGGGCGGTCGCCAGCGGGCCCGGCAGCGTGTCGGCGACGGCATCGGCCTCGGCTTGGCCGGCCGGGTCGTCGGAGAGTGGCAGCGCCCACCCCGCCTCGGCGAATTCCGCCGTCCACACCACATCCAGACCCATCACGTCCAGGGTGCGGTCGTTGCCGGTGAGCCGCCGGGCCAGTTGCAGACGCTGGTCGTCGGCGGCTCTGGGCAGGCTGAACTGCGCAATCCGGTAGCGGCCGGCGGCCTGTTCGGTACATCGCCGGGCGATGACGTCGAAGGTGGCGGCGTCGTTGGCGGGGGTGTACACGCTGATCACCGGTCCGCCGGCGGCCTGACCATCCGAACCGCAGGCCGATCCCGCCGAGACGACGGTCAGTGCGGTCAGCGTCGCCGCGCCCAGCCGGCGTATGCGCCCGCGCCGACTCGCCACGCCACCCGCCTCCCCTCTGTGAGGTTTCGTGCCAGAACGGTAGAGCCCGCCGCCCGCGCCGCGCAACAAACCCGTCAGAGGGTCAGTTTTGCCAACAGATCCCGGCCCTGCTCGGCGCTCTGCGGATCGCACAGCACGTCGTAGCGGCCTGCGACCAGCTGCATGGTCGAGCTGAAATCCCTTGTGCCGCGCGCCATCGCATACGGCACCGACGAGGTGATCAAACCGAAGAACACGCCGGCGATCAGCCCTGTCACCAGCGCCTGGGTCGGGTTGGCACTGAAGATGCCCAGCACCAGGCCGATGAACAGACCCAGCCAGGCCCCGGTCAGCACCCCGCCGCCGAGCACCTTGGGCCAGGTGAGCCGGCCGGTGACTCGCTCGACCTGCATCAGATCCACACCGACGATCGTCACCTGGTGCACCGGAAACTGCTGATCCGACAGGTAATCCACGGCGCGCTGCGCCTCGGCGTAGGTGGAGTAGGAACCGATCGGCCAGCCTTTGGGCGGGGTGGGCAGCCGGGCCACGTCACGGCGTCCCGAGGCGGCCGCCGCACCGAGTGGATCGGGGGTCTGTCCGGACTGGAACGGGCTGGTCATGACCTTCTTCTCTCCTCACTCCGGCACACTTGCCGACCGTCGGACAGCAAGCCGGTACCGGCACATCCGCTAGGTTGAACAGCATGACAGCTCCCGGCTGGGATTCTGACGAGAATCCCCGAGGCAACGCCGACCAACCCTGGGCCGATGCGGGCGAACCCGCGCCTGACCAAGGCGGATGGGCCTACCCGTCGGGCGCCGAACCGTACCCTCCGGCGCCCGGCTATCCGCCGCCGGGATTTCCGCCGCCACAGCAGCCACCGCTGCCGCCGGGCGGTTATCCGCCGCCCCCGCCTCCCGGCTACGGCCCACCCCCGGGCGGTTACGGCCCGCCTCCCGGCTACGGCCCACCGGCCGACTACCCGGGCTACGCGCAACCGCTGGGCCCGCCCCCCGGTTACCCGTCGGCGGGCTACGGCACACCACCCGGTTACCCACCGACGGGACCTGGGGTGCCCTACTCGGGCTACTTCAACCCGGCCCAGGCGCAGCGAACCAATGTGCTGGCGATCTGCTCGCTGGTGGTCGCACTGCTCGGCCTACTGTTCTGGCCGCTGGCAGTGGTCGGCGCCGTGCTGGGTGTCATCGCCCTGAGCCAGATCAAGAGGACCGGCGAGGGCGGGCACGGCCTGGCGGTGGCCGGCACCGCTGTCGGCGGCGCGGCTGTGGTGCTGTCGTTCATTCTCGCGATGGCCGCCCTGCACTGACCCCGGCGCGGGCGGCGTCAGGCCGACGCAGCGACCCGCCGTGCCCGACTCGCCGTGCTTACGCTCGTCGCTAAGCCGGTGGCACGAACGGCGGCGCCTCCCGGCGCATCCCGGCCGCCCGGCCCTTGCCGGACACCACCAGCGCCATCTTGCGGCTGGCCTCGTCGAGCATCTCGTCGCCGAGCATCACCGCGCCGCGAGCCCCGCCGGCCTGCGAGGTATGCCACGCGTAGGCCTCCAGGATCAGCTCGGCGTGGTCGTACTCGGCCTGTCGCGGGCTGAAGATCTCGTTGCCCGCCGCGATCTGGTCGGGGTGCAGCACCCACTTGCCGTCGTAGCCCAGCGCCGCGGAGCGACCGGCAACCCTGCGGAACGCCTCGACGTCACGAACCTTCAGGTAGGGGCCGTCGACGGCGGCGATCCCGTGGGCGCGCGCGGCGACCAGGATCGTCATCAGCACGTGGTGGTAGGCGTCGCCCTCGGTGTAGCCCTCGGGCTGCTCACCGACCTCCAGCGTGCGGGTGTTGAGGCTGGCCATCAGGTCGGCAGGGCCGAGCACCAGCGCCTGCACCCGCGGGGCGGCGGCGATCGCGTTGATGTTGGTCAGCCCGCGGGCGTCCTCGATCTGGGCGTCGATACCGATCTGGCCGACCGGCAGGCCGTTGACGGTCTCCAGCTGGGTGAGCAGCAGATCGAGCGCCTGCACGTGGGATGCGTCGGACACCTTGGGCAGCACCACGACGTCGAGTCGGGTACCGGCGGCGCCGACCGCCGAGACCACCTCGATCAGGTCCGCATGAGTCCACGGGGTGGTCCAGTCGTTGACCCGGACACCCAGCAGCGGCGCGGTCCAGCCCGGTGCCGCCAGTGCTTCGGCCACCCGGGCCCGCGCCTGTTCTTTCGCGGCCGGGGCAACGGCGTCCTCCAGATCGAGGAAGATCTCGTCGGCGGGAAGACCCTTGGCTTTGTCGATCATCTTCTGACTGCTGCCGGGCACCGACAGGCAGGTCCGGCGGGGGCGATATGCGTTGGTCACCTAAACACTCCTACCCTTTCAACCATGGCGTCGAGCAACAGGGTTTACGCTGCGCGGCTGGCACGCATGTTGGTCCTGGGCTCGTTCGGCGAATCCGTAGGTCGGGTCCGCGACGTCGTGATCAGTCTCAGTATCGTGCGCCAACAGCCGCGCGTCCTCGGACTGGTGGTCGAATTACCCACGCGCAGAAGAATTTTCGTGCCGATACTGCGTGTCTCGGCGATCGAGCCGCACGCGGTCACGCTCAACACCGGGACCGTGTCGCTGCGCCGCTTCGACCAGCGGCCCGGCGAAGTGCTGGTACTGGGCCAGGTGCTGGACACCAAGGTTCAGGTCAACGACCCCGAGCTGCCGGAGCTGGCCGGTGTCGACGTGGCGATCACCGACCTGGCCATCGAGCAGAGCCGCACCCGCGACTGGCTGGTGACGCGGATCGCGGTGCGCCACTCCCGGCGGCTGGGCCGGCGCGCCGCGGTGTACACCGTGGACTGGCACAACGTGCAGGGGCTGACCCCGTCGGCGCTGGCCATGCCCGGACAGGGTGTGGCCCAGTTGCTGCAGCAGTTCGAGGGGTGGCGGCCGATCGAGGTCGCCGACGCCATCCGTGAGCTGCCTTCCAAGCGGCGTTACGAAGTGATCAGCGCGCTGGACAACGGGCGACTGGCCGACATTCTCCAAGAGCTGCCGGAGGACAGTCAGGCCACCATGCTGGGCCAGTTGGGCACCGAACGCGCCGCCGACGTGCTCGAGGAGATGGATCCCGACGACGCCGCCGACCTGCTGGGCACGATGAACCCACATGACGCCGAGCTGCTGCTGACCCGGATGGACCCCGACGATTCCGATCCGGTGCGCCGGCTGCTGGAGCACTCTCCGGACACCGCGGGTGGTCTGATGACCTCCAATCCGGTGGTGCTGACCGCCGACACGTCGGTCGCCGAGGCGCTGGCCCGGGTGCGCGACCCCGACCTCACCCCGGCGCTGTCGTCGCTGGTGTTCGTGACCAGGGCCCCCACGGCCACCCCGACGGGCCGCTACCTGGGCTGTGTGCCGCTGCAGCGACTGCTGCGCGAGCCGCCCGCCGACCTCATCGGCGGAATCGTCGACTCCGATCTGCCGGCGTTGAACCCGGCGGTCTCATTGGCCGAGTTGGCCCGCTACTTCGCCGCCTACAATCTGGTCTGCGGACCAGTGCTCGACGAGCAGAATCACCTGCTGGGCGCGGTGACCGTCGACGATGTGCTGGATCACCTGCTACCGCGTGACTGGCGTGAAACCCCCGAACCCGACCTGGGACCGAAACTTGCCGGGAGGCCGTCGTGACCGACCGTTCGGGATCGCAGTGGCTCTCCACGCCCCGCACCTCACGCCTGCCGGGTCTGCGGATGGACCCCGACGCCCTCGGCCGGTTCACCGAGGGGGTGGCGCGCTTCTTCGGCACCGGCCGCTACCTGGCCATCCAGACCCTACTGGTGGTCGGCTGGATTCTGCTGAACGTCTACGCGGTCCGATTCCGCTGGGACCCCTACCCGTTCATCCTGCTCAACCTGGCCTTCTCCACCCAGGCCGCTTACGCTGCGCCGCTGATCCTGCTGGCCCAGAACCGGCAGGAGAACCGCGACCGGGTCAGCCTGGACGAGGACCGACGGCGGGCGGCCCAGACCAAGGCCGACACCGAGTACCTGGCCCGCGAGCTCGCATCGCTGCGCTTGGCGTTGGGCGAGGTTCCCACTCGCGACTACCTGCACCACGAACTCGAACGCGTCCGCGAACTACTCGAAGCGCTGCGACCCGAACCGGAACTGCCGGCCGAGGTGCCCGCACCGCGGCATTCCGGCAGGCCGATCTGACCGCGTAGTGGCCCCGATACCGTCTCCGGCGGTACCGGTGTTGGGTATGGTGACCTAGTTCACGGAGCCCCTGGAGGGTTTCACCACAGCGGACAAGGGACGGACGAGTGCCAACAGGGGGCGGCGCAGAAGGGCACCTGTCCCGCGCGGCCAAATGGCGCCGGACGGCCCGCGCGGCGCTGCGGCCCGCGTTCGGCCTGGCCTTCATCACCCCACTGGTGTTCGCCGGCGCTGTGGGCGCTACGCCCCGATCCTCGTCGGCCCCGCTACCGCTGCGCACCGCGGCGGTGACCCCCCTGGCGGCCGCGGTGAGCACCTCGGGCCGCTCGTCGGGTCCGTCCGTCGTCGCGGTACCCCGCCCACAGCCAAACCTGCATGTGGCGGCCGGGGCGCTGTCGGTGCAGCCGGCGGCGGTCGTCTACGCGCCGGGCACGCTGGGCATCCCCAAGACCGCACTGGCGGCCTATCGCAATGCCGAACATCAGATGTCGGTCGCGACCCCGGAATGCGGGATCAGCTGGAATCTGTTGGCCGGGATCGGTCGCATCGAATCCGGACACGCCAACGGCGGAGCCACCGACACGCGCGGGACCGCGCTGCAGCCGATCTACGGGCCGTCGCTGGACGGTTCCCTGCCGGGAAACGAAGTCATCGTGGCCAGCAGTGCTCCCGGGCGGGTCGTCTACGCGCGCGCCATGGGACCGATGCAGTTTCTGCCCGGAACCTGGTCGCGATACGCCGCCGACGGCGACGGCGACGGGAAGGCGGACCCGCAGAACCTCTACGACGCGACGCTGGCCGCGGCCCGGTACCTGTGCAGCGGCGGGCTCAACCTGCGGGAGCATTCGCACGTCCTGACCGCGATCCTGCGCTACAACAACTCGATGGCCTACGCGGAGAACGTCATGGGCTGGGCGGCGGCCTACGCCACCGGGGTGGCGCCGGTGGATCTGCCGCCGATCATCGGCCCGGCACCTCCGATCGGGGACATGCACCTGGAACACCCCGAGGGCCTCGGACCGGGATCGCCGCTGAACATGCACGGGCTCTCCCCGATCGATCCGACGGGCGGCGCGGCACTGATCGACCTCGGCGGCTCCACCGCGGACTTCCAGCAGACGAACATGCCCTGGCAACCGCCCTGGGCGACCCCCGCTCAACCGGCGCGCCCGACGCTGACCTGCCGAATGATCTGCCTGGAGCCACAGACCGGGCCGGGGCCGCAGCCGCAGGCACCGCTGCACCCCGACCCCGTGGACCCGTTCGCTCCGCCGGAGGCGCCGCCGGCCCCGACCGCACCGACGCCGGCGGCTGCCGCAGCCCCGGAGGAGCCGCCGCCGCCACCGGCCCAAGCCCCTGCACCGGCGCCGGGCGACAGCCCCCAGAACGGCCCACAGGCCGGCCCGCCCGCTTGACCAATATCACAATCGGGGGCTGGCGCGCACTGGCCTAGACTCATCAGCGATGGCCAAGACTGAGAACGACACCTCCGCTCTGCACGACGCGATCTACGCGGCGCTGGGCACCGTGCTCGACCCCGACATCCAGCGTCCCCTCACTGACCTGGGCATGGTCAAGAGCATCGAGATCGCTGAAGACCACAGCGTGCACGTCACCATTTACCTGACGATCGCCGGTTGTCCGATGAAATCGGAGATCACCAACATGGTGACCAACGCGGTCAACGACGTGCCGGGCACCGGTCCGGTCAAGGTGAGCCTGGACGTGTTCAGTGACGAACAACGCGCCGAATTGCGCAAACAGCTGCGCGGCGACGCCAAGGAGCCGGTCATCCCGTTCGCCCAGCCGGGTTCGCTGACCAAGGTGTACGCGATCGCCTCGGGCAAGGGTGGGGTCGGCAAGTCCAGCGTGACCGTCAACCTGGCGGTCGCCCTGGCCGAGCGCGGCCTGTCGGTCGGCGTGCTCGACGCCGACATCTACGGCCACTCGGTGCCGAGAATGATGGGCGTCACCGCGCTGCCGACGCAGGTGGACTCGATGATCATGCCGCCGATCGGATACGGCGTGAAGGTGATCTCCATCGCGATGTTCACCAAGGGCAACACCCCGGTGGTGTGGCGAGGCCCGATGCTGCACCGGGCGCTGCAGCAGTTCCTCGCCGACGTCTACTGGGGCGACCTGGATGTGCTGCTGCTGGATCTGCCGCCGGGGACCGGTGACATCGCGATCTCGGTGGCCCAGCTGGTTCCCCCGGCCGAGATTCTAGTGGTGACCACCCCGCAGCAGGCGGCCGCGGAGGTCGCCGAGCGCGCCGGCGCGATCGCCCTGCAGACCCGCCAGCAGGTCGTCGGGGTGGTGGAGAACATGGCCGGGCTGGCCATGCCCGACGGGTCCACCATGCACCTGTTCGGCGAGGGCGGTGGCGAGCGGGTTGCCGAGCGGCTGACCCGGGCGATGGGCCGTGACGTGCCGCTGCTCGGCCAGGTGCCGATCGACACCGAGATGGTGACCGGCGGCGACTCCGGGGCTCCCGTGGTGCTCTCGCCTGATTCGGTGGCCGGCAAGGAACTGCGGCGGATCGCCGATCAGCTGGCCACCCGCGGCCGCGGCCTGGTCGGGATGTCGCTGGGCCTGAACACCGGCAACACCCAGCGCTGAGCAGCCCCGCGCCCGGCTACGCTGACGGCGGCGACCCGCATCGCCCGGCTACGCCGTTCTCGCGATCGCCGCTACGTCGCGTCGGCGTCGAACGGGGCGGGTCCTTCCGGTTCCAGCCTGGGAGCCGCGGCACGCGCCGGCGCCGCATTGCGCGGATCCTCGGCCAGCTGACCGACCGCGGTGAACAGTGAATCGTCCCCGTCGAGCAGATGCTTGGTCAGGGCGGCCCGCGGCGTCATCCCGCGCAACTTCTGCAGCTCGCTCAGCGGCGCGCGCAGATCGTCGAACTCGGGACCCATCTCGTCGCGCAGCTGATCGGTCGCCGTGGTCACGTAGTCACGGGCCTGACGCAGCGCGCCCGCGGTCCATCGGATCGCGCCGGGCAGCCGCTCAGGGCCCAGGATCACCAGCCCGACCACCACCAGGACCAGCATCTCGCCCCAACCGACGTTGGCAAACATCTCCGCGAGCAGCTATCCGTCGCCGGCGGGGGTCACGGTCAGCGTGACGTGGCGGCCGTCGCGGACCACCTCGACGGGCGATTCCTTGCCGATGGTCAACTGACGCACCGCGACGACGAATTCGTTGGCATCGGCGACACTGCGGTCACCGATCTTGACCACCACGTCGTTCTCCAGCATGCCGCCCTTCTCCGCGGGGCCGCCGACCTTGACGTTGGCGATCTGCGCGCCCGACGCGAGAGCGTTGCTGACCGACCGGGCACTGACCCCCAAGGTGGGGTGCACGATCTTGCCGTCCTTGATCAGCGCGTCGGCAACCGTCTTCATCTCGTTGACCGGAATCGCGAATCCCAGCCCACTGGCGCTGTCGGACAAGGACTTTCCGGCGGTGTTGATCCCGACCAGCTGCGCGTCCATGTCGATCAGCGCACCGCCGGAGTTACCGTGGTTGATCGAGGCGTCGGTCTGCACGGCGTCGATGACGGTGTCGGTGTCGGAGTCCTCGCCGGAGAGCGGCACCGGCCGGTGTACGGCACTGACGATGCCGTGGGTGACGGTGCTGCGCAGGCCCAACGGGGCACCGGCGGCGATCACCTCGTCGCCGACCCGGATCTTGTCGGAGTCGCCGAGGCGGGCCACAGACAGGTTGTCGACGTTATCGACCTTGAGTACGGCCAGGTCGGTCTTGGGGTCGCGCCCCACCAGGTTGGCCAGCACCTCTTTGCCGTCGTTGAACACCACCGTGGTCTTGAACTTGCTGGGGTTGTTGGCCGCTTCGGAGATGACGTGGTTGTTGGTGACGATGTAGCCCTTGCCGTCGATGACCACGCCGGATCCCTGCATACCCGCGTCGTCACTGACCGATTCGATGGTCACCACGGAGTTGGCGATGGCTTCGGCGACCTTGGCGAACCGGCCGGCGGGCTCTTCGGCGTTGCCCTTGGTCGACAAGGTGACCTTCGAGGTGGTGAACGCCTCGACGACCTGGGCGGTGGTGCGCCCGACCCAACCGCCCACCATGCCGACCGCCAGCGCGATCGCGGCGAGCACGGCCAGCGCGCGGTAGGACACCCGGTCGCCGAACAGCACGTCGCGTACGCCGAGCCGGCCGCCCACGTCGCCGACCGCCCTAGGCGGCGGCGCAACCACGGCGGGCGCACCCAGTCCGGCGCCTGCCGCGGGGTCACGCCACGGGTCGTCGGTCTCGGTGAACCCGTTCGGTTTGCCGTTACGGTCCAGCGCGCCGGCGTCGGCGGGGTGCCGCTGCAGGGACGGGCCAGTACCGAAAGGGCGGCCGAACGCCTCTTTGAGCACCGGGTCCGGCGGCATGTCGCGCGGGGTGAACTCACCCTGGTCCCGGTAGCTCTTGGGCCGTACGTCGGTCGGGATGAAGGAGCCGGGCACCCCGTCGGGCCGGCCGAACGCCCTCTTGGACGCGTTGTCCACAGGGGGCCGGTAGACAGGTCGCGGCGCCAGGCGGTTACCGCCGGTGTTGTCGTTGTTGGAACTCACCTATTCCTCTTCCGGGTCCACCCCTGGGTCGGGTTCCGGGCGCCGCAGGCACAGGCTAAGGGGCCTAACGGGCCTCGGGGGCACCGACGCCGCCATCGCGTCCACCTTACCGACGTTTGCGGCGATCTTGCGGTTTGCCGTCGGTGAAGCGGGCCGGCAACGGTGTCGTCGGCTCCTCGGGAGAACACTCCGGAATCTGGGCAAGCAGGCCGAGCAACGCCGCCGGGATCCGGATCGGGTGCGAATCCCGCAGCGCGGAGCGCGCCCGGCTCTGATACTCCACTTCGGCCGCGCAGTCGGCACACAGCGACAGGTGGTGGGCGGCACGCAGGTGAGCGTTCATCCGCAGCTCGCCGTCGACGTAGGCGGCAATGGCTTCACTGCACAGGTGCTCGGTGGAACCGAACTGGCGCGGGGCGCCGACCGGTGCGTCGCTCTGCGAGGCGAACTGGGAGGGCAACCAGGAGAATGCGCGACGGAAAACACCGCCCCGGTCCGTCACACCGGACTCCTCTCCGAACGCACGTCGACCCGCATGACCAACACGCCGTGGCCCACATCGATAAAGACCTAATAAGAATGTAGCGCGACATCGCGCTCAGACGCGTAAACCAGCGGGTGTCCGCCCAACGGCGGGGCTCAGCCGGCCGCGACGCCGCCCAGTGCCGATCCGTCACGCTGGCCGGCACGGGTGGCGAGGTAGTCACGCAGCGCCTGACGACCCCGGTGGATGCGGCTGCGCACGGTGCCCAGCTTCACCCCGAGGGTCGCTCCGACCTCCTCGTAGGACAGACCTTCGATGTCGCACAGCACGACGGCCGCCCGGAACTCCGGCGGCAGCGAGTCCAGCGCCGCCTGCAGGTCGGGGTCGAGGCGGGCGTCGTGGTAGATCTGCTCGGGGTCGGGCTCGTCGGCCGGGACCCGGTCATAGTCCTCGGGCAGTGCCTCCATCCGGACGCGCCCACGCTTGCGGACCATGTCCAGGAACAGATTCGTGGTGATGCGGTGCAGCCAGCCCTCGAACGTGCCGGGCTGGTAGTTGTGCACCGAACGGAACACCCGGATGAAGGTCTCCTGGGTCAGGTCCTCGGCGTCCTGCTGACTGCCGGAGAGCCGATAGGCCAGCCGGTACACCCGGTCTGCGTGCTGGCGAACCAGCTCGTCCCAGGACGGCATGGCGGCCACGTCGCCGGTGGCGTCGAACACCGCGGTCCCCTGCGGCTCCTCAGACGGCTCAACCCAATTCACGTCCGCGTATCGGTCCGCGTGCGTGGCCGGGTGCGACATGGCGACCGGGGGCAGCAAAGTGGTTATGGCGAGGTCCTCCGCATCAGGGCCGCCGTCGGGCAACGGCAGCGCAGTATTCGGGACAACGCCCGACTGTTCCCTCGTATTCCGAGGCCGGTTCCTACCTCGTTCCATGCCGCTACCGTTGCGTACCGCCGTATGCCGGCTCTGTGTTGGCACTGAACGGCGACTGTGAACTCGTGTTCGAATACGCCACGCACTGCGGTTATGCGTTTAGGTAACGGTTCGGACACGGGCGGCGCCTCGGGCGTGTCGGGCGGGCGCGCCGATGCGCGGGCCTCACGGGCCTTGTTTTACGCTGCGGACATGGCCAGCGACGACATTCCAGGAGAGCCGCCGCGCAGTCGGGCCGACGCCCTGCTGTCGCACGCCGAGGGCTCAATGTCGGAGGACGCGGTTCTGGCGGCTGCTCGCGACCGGGCCGGCGAGATCGGGGTCGGGTCGATCAGCGCCGCGGTGGGCGCGCTGCTGAGCCTGTTGACGAAGCTCAGCGGCGGCAAGGCCGTGGTCGAGGTCGGCACCGGCGCCGGTGTCAGCGGCCTGTGGCTGTTGTCGGGCATGGGCGAGGACGGCGTGCTGACCACGATCGACATCGAGCCCGAACACCAGCGCACCGCCAAGCAGGCGTTCGGCGACGCCGGTATCGGCCCGGGCCGAACCCGCTTCATCAGCGGCCGCGCCCAGGAAGTGCTGACCCGTCTCGCCGACGAGTCCTACGACCTGGTCTTCGTCGATGCCGATCCGATCGACCAGCCCGGTTACGTGCTGGAGGCAGTGCGACTGCTGCGTCCCGGCGGCGTGGTCGTGGTGCACCGGGCCGCCCTGGGCGGCCGGGCCGGCGATCCCGCGGCCAACGACGCCGAAGTGGTCGCGGTACGCGAGGCGGCCCGGCTGATCGCCGAGGACGAGCGGTTGACCCCGGCGCTGATTCCGCTGGGCGACGGCCTGCTGGCTGCCGTCCGCGACTGACACGGGCGTTTCACCCCGCCACCAGCCCGGCGTGAGCGTGCGCACCTGTACGCGACACGCCGCGTCCTGACGTACACACACGCACTCTCACGCCGACAGGCCGAACCCTTGACACCCCACTGAACGCGTGTTTAGCCTATTGAACATGCGTTCAGCCGACTTGACGGCCCCCGCCCGTATCCGCGACGCGGCGATCGAGCAGTTCGGTCAGAAGGGCTTCGGCGTGGGACTGCGGTCCATCGCCGAAGCCGCCGGCGTGAGCGCCGCGCTGGTGATCCACCACTTCGGGTCCAAGGACGGCCTGCGTAAGGCCTGCGACGACTACATCGCCGAGACCATCTACATCGGCAAGTCCGAGGCGATACGCTCGACCGATCCGGCCACCTGGTTCGCGCAGATGGCCGAGATCGAGAGCTACGCGCCGCTGATGACCTACCTGGTCCGCAACCTGCAGGACGGCAGCGAACTGGCCCGCACCATGTGGCAACAGTTGATCGACAACGCCGAGGAATACCTCGACGAAGGCGTCCGGGCCGGCACCCTCAAGCCCAGCCGTGACCCGAAAGCCCGCGCCAAGTACCTGGCGATGGCCAGCGGCGGCGCATTCCTGCTCTATCTGCAGATGCACGAGAACCCGACGGATCTGCGCGCCGTGTTGCGCGACTACGCCCGCGACATGGTCCTGCCCTCACTCGAGATCTACACCGAGGGCCTGATGGCCGACCGAACCATGTACGAAGCATTCCTGGAAGCCGAACAAGGGGGAACCGATGACCATCAACAATCATGAAAATCGTTGGCCGGCAATCGAAATCCGTGGGCTGGAAAAGAACTTCGGTGCGGTCAGGGCGCTCGACGGGCTGGACATGACCGTGTACGCCGGTGAGGTGCACGGCTTCCTCGGCCCCAACGGCGCCGGCAAGTCGACCACGATCCGAGTGCTGCTGGGCCTGGTCAGAGCCGACGGCGGGACGGTGCGTCTGCTGGGCGGCGACCCCTGGACCGATGCGGTCGACCTGCACCGCGAGATCGCTTACGTACCAGGTGATGTCACCTTGTGGCCATCGCTGTCCGGCGGCGAGATCATCGACCTGCTCGCCCGGATGCGGGGCGGAATCGACGAGCAGCGCCGCCAGGAGCTGATCGAACGTTTCGACCTGGACCCGAGCAAGAAGGCCCGCACCTACTCGAAGGGCAACCGCCAGAAGGTATCGCTGATCTCGGCCTTCTCGTCCCACGCCCGGCTACTGCTGCTCGACGAGCCCAGCAGCGGCCTGGACCCGCTGATGGAGAACGTGTTCCAGCAGTGCGTCGCCGAGGCAAGCCGCCGCGGGGTCACGGTCCTGCTGTCGAGCCACATTCTGGCCGAGACCGAGAAGCTGTGCCAGCGGGTCACGATCATCCGGGCCGGACGCGTCATCGAAACCGGCTCGCTGGATGCCCTGCGCCACCTGCGGCGCACCTCGATCCAAGCCGACCTGCTCAGTGATCCAGGCGATCTCACCCGCATCCCGGGCGTCGGCGACGTCCACTACAACGGAACCGTGCTGCACGCACAGGTCGACAGCGCCAGCCTCGGTGAGCTCATCCGGGTGCTCAGCGTCGCGGGTGTCCGCAGCCTGACCAGTCAGCCGCCGACGCTGGAGGAACTGTTCCTGCGGCACTACGACACGGTGCGGGCATGATCCCCGCCGACGACGAAGCAGAACCGAGCGTCAGCGAAGTGATGCGCAGGAGTGGCGGCACGGGACCCGCCGCAGCCCACCGGCCACCGCGCAGCCGCCCGAACCTGGTCGGCACACCCGAGATGCTGCGGCTGTATCTGCGCCGCGACCGGATCGTGCTGCCCATGTGGGTGCTGCTGTTGTCGTTGCCACTGGCCAGCGTCTACATCGCCAGCATCAAGGCGATCTACCCCACCGCAGCCGACCGGGCCGGCCTGGCGACGACCATCATGGCCAGCCCGGCACAGCGCGCCGTCTACGGCCAGGTCTACAACGATTCCCTTGGCGCGGTCGGCATCTGGAAAGCCGGCATCTTCCACCTGTTGATCGCGGTGGCGGTGATCCTGACCGTCATCCGGCACACCCGCGCCGACGAGGAGACCGGCCGCACCGAGTTGATCGATTCGACCGCCGTGGGCCGGTACGCCGGACTGACCGGTGCGCTGTTGTTGGCGGGGGGCGCGTCGGTGACCACCGGTGTGATCGGCGCGCTCGGCCTGCTCACCAGCGGTGTGCCGGCGGCCGGATCGTTCGCGTTCGGGGCCGCCTTGGCCGGCTCCGGGTTGGTGTTCACCGCCGTGGCCGCGGTCGCCGCACAGCTGTCGCCGAGTGCCCGATTCGCCCGCGGCGCCGCATTCAGTGTGCTGGCCGCCGCCTTCACCATCCGGGCGGTCGGCGACGCCGGATCCGGTGCGCTGTCTTGGTTCTCACCGCTGGGCTGGTCACTGCAGGTTCGGCCGTACGCCGGCGACCGGTGGTGGGTGCTGGTACTGCACCTGGCGACCGCCGCGGCACTCACCCAGCTGGCTTACCGGTTGGCGTCGCGCCGCGATGTCGGCGCCGGGTTGCTGGCCGATCGGCCCGGACCGCGCCGGGCGGCGCCGACATTGGCCGGCGCATTCGGATTGGCGTGGCGGCTCGATCGGGGTGCCCTGCTGCTGTGGACGCTGGGTCTGCTGCTCTACGGGCTGTTGATCGGCAGCGTGGTGCACGGGATCGGCGACGAGGTCGGCAGCGACAGCGCGCGCGACATGGTCATCCGATTGGGCGGCACCGCGATGCTGGAGCGGGCGTTCATCGCGGTGGCGTTCACCATGCTGGGGATGGTCGCCGCCGCGTTCGCGGTGTCGCTGGTGTTGCGACTGCACCAGGAGGAGACCGGCGGGCGCGCCGAGACCCTGCTCGCCGGGTCGCTGAGCAGAAGCCGTTGGCTGGCAAGCCATCTGGTGATCGCATTGATCGGGGCGGCGACGGCGATACTGGCCTCCGGCGTGGTGGCCGGCGTCGTCTACGGCGCTGCGGTCGGCGACATCGGCGGCCAGTTGGGCTCGGTGATCGGCAGCGCCGCGGTGCAGCTGCCGGCGGTCTGGCTGCCCGCGGCGGTGACGGTCGCGTTGTTCGGGCTCGCCCCGCGGCTGGCCCCCACCGGGTGGGCGGTGCTGATCGGCTTTGTCGCGCTGTACCTGCTCGGAACATTGTCGGGGCTGCCGCAGTGGGTGCTCGACCTCGAGCCGTTCGCCCATATCCCCCTGGTGGGCCCCGACGTCGGCTTCACCGCGCTGCCGCTGGTGGCGCTGTCGGCGATCGACGCCGCGCTGATCGGGATGGGCGTGTGGGCATTCCGCCGCAGAGATCTGACGTTGTGAGGAGGCAGCCGTGAAAACGATTGGCAAAGGATTGCTTTCGGCCACGTTGGGTCTGATCGCGTTCGGGCTGCTGCTGTTCGTGCCCGCCGGGACACTGCACTACTGGCAGGCCTGGGTGTTCATCGCGGTATTCGCCCTGTCCACCTGGATTCCCAGCATGTACCTGATCCGCACCAACCCGGCCGCACTGGAGCGCCGAATGCGCTTCGGGCCGACGGCCGAGACACGGCCCCTGCAACGGATCGTCATCGCCGTCATCTTCATCTGCTTTCCGGCCATGTTCGTGGTCAGCGTGCTCGATCACCGGCTGGGCTGGTCGGCGGTGCCGGCGCCGGTGTGCCTGTTGGGCGATGCCCTGGTGGCGATCGGGCTCACGCTCGCCATGGTGGTGGTCATCCAAAACGGTTATGCGGCCGCCAATGTCACCGTCGAGGCCGGCCAGACGCTGGTCTCGACCGGGCTGTACGGGGTGGTGCGCCACCCGATGTACACCGGCAACGTGATCCTGATGATCGGCGCCCCGCTGGCGCTGGGCTCCTACTGGGGGCTGGTCTTCGTGTTGCCCGGGCTGATCGTGCTGATGCTGCGGATCTTCGACGAGGAGAAACTGCTGACTCACGAGCTCAGCGGATATCGCGAGTACACCGAGCGGGTGCGCTATCGCCTGCTGCCCTATGTGTGGTGAGACCGGAAGGAGATGCGCGTGAACGTCAAGGCAATCGGTCAGGGCGTGGGCTACGGGTTGATCGCGGCGGTCGTCTACGGCCTGCTGCTGTTCTGGCCTGCGGGCACCTTCGACTACTGGCAGGCCTGGGTGTTCCTGGCGGTCTACGGCGTCATCAGCATCGCGTGCTGCATCTATTGGGGCCTGACCAATCCGGCGGTGCTGCAGCGACGGCTGCGGGGCGGACCGAAGGCCGAAACCCGGTTCACGCAGAAGCTGGCCAGCACCGCCCTGATCGCAGCGTTCGGCTCGGTGTTCCTGATCAGCGCGCTGGATCACCGGTTCGGTTGGTCTGCCCCGCCGACCGCGGTGTCGCTGCTGGGCCAGGTCGTGGTGGTGCTCGGGCTATGTCTGGGCATCCTGGCCGTCGTACAGAACGGCTACGCCGCGGCCAACATCACCGTCGAGGCCGAGCAGCCGGTGATCTCGACAGGCATGTACGGCCTGGTCCGGCATCCGATGTACTTCTCCCTGCTGGTCACCATGGTCGGCCTCGCGCTGGCGCTGGGCTCGTACTGGGGACTGGCCGGCGCGCTGATCAGCGTGCCCATCCTGGTGGTCCGAATCCTCGACGAGGAGCATTTGCTGGTCCAGGAGCTCGGCGGATACCGCGAATACACCCAACAGATCCGCTACCGCCTGGTCCCCTATCTCTGGTGATCGGCCGGTCGATTCTCATTTAGGACAAAACTGGCTTACAGTCCCCTAAGTACAACCTGTTAGTTCGACGGGTTGCGGTGCCTTAGGGAGGACACCCGAGCCATGCAGACAGCGCGCCGCAGCAGCACCGTCCGGACCGGCTCCGGCATCCGGGTAGCCGGTACCGCCGCCGCGTTGAGCGCGTTGTTCCTGCTGGGAACCACCCCGGTGTTGCCGGTCGCACCCGCGCAGGCGGAGTGGGATTGGGCAATCGACTTCGCCGAGCCGATGGCGGCCATCGCCTCCCCCGCGGCGGGCGGACTCGACCTCGGCAGCCTGATGGCGATCGCCCAGGCCTGGGTGGACCAGCTCGATCCGTCGACCAATGCGCTGTTCTCCGGCGCGATCGACGCGATATTGGGGTGGCCGGGGCCGAGCCAGTCCCTGGATGCCGCCACGTGGTTCGACCAGTTCGTCTACAGCCCGATGCACGCCGGCCTGCAGGAATGGCTCGCCAGCCCGTTCGGCGAATTCAGCGCCAGCCTGATCAACGCCCCGTTCGTCACGCTGTTCGGCCGCGACCTGATCGGCGACGGCATCGACGGCTTCGACGGCGTCAACACCAGCCTGTTCGGTCAGTGGGGCGGGTTCGGCGACAGCGGCGACGGCGGGTTCCTGTTCGGCAACGGCGGGGTCGGCATCGCGGGTATCGACGGTGCCGGCGGTGGCGGCGGTGACGCCGGATTCTTCGGCCACGGCGGTGCCGGCGGCGTGGGGTCCGCCGGAGCCGCCGGCGGCGACGGCGGTGCGGGCGGCTGGTTCCTGGGCCTGGGCGGTGTCGGTGGTGCCGGCGGCGACGGAGAGCTCGGGGACGACGGCGGTGTCGGCGGCGTGGGCGGTGCCGGGGGCTGGTGGCTGGGCGGCGGCGGGACCGGCGGTGCAGGCGGCCTGGGCGGCGACGGCACCACCGATGTCGCGGCCGGCACGGGCGGCACCGGGGGTGCCGGCGGTGTGGGCGGCCTGTTGTTCGGCCGGGGCGGCGACGGCGGCTCGGGCGGCGACGGCGGCGCCGGTGGCCTGGGCGGTCAGGCGGGGTGGCTGGGCGCCCCGGGCATCAGCGCGGCGCCTTACGTCCACCACACCCAGTGGGTGACCTACGACGGCGGGACCAGCCTGCGCGTCTATCCGACTGACACCGGCCGAACCGAGGCCGGCGAGCCGGGCACGCTGCGCCAGGGCGAGCAGGCCTGGTCCGAGGTTGTGAAGCGAAACCCGGAGGCCAACACCGCCGGTATGCGCGCACAGTTCCTGTGCCACTGGCAGTTCGCCGAGTTCATCCAGCCCGGCAAGACCAGCTGGAATCTGGAGCCGTGGCGCCCGGACGTGAGCACCGCGAACCTGTTGGCCAACGGCTGCAACCCCGGCGGCGCCGAGGAACCGTTCTAGATCCAGACGCCCTTGCCGACGGCGACCACGCCGCCGGCACTGATCGAGAACCGCTCCCGGTCCTTCTCCAGATCGACACCGATCATCTCGCCGGGCCCGACGACGACGTTCTTGTCCAGGATCGCGTGGCGCACCACCGCTCCGCGCCCCACCCGGGCACCGGGCATGATGACGCTGTCCTCGACAATGGCGCCGTCGTCGATCAGGACGTTCGACGACAGCACCGACTGGCGGACCGACCCCGCCGAGATGACGCTGCCGGCACCCACCACCGACTCCTGCGCCGATCCGCCGTTGACGAACTTGGCCGGCGCCAGGTTCTCGGTCGCCCCGTGGATCGGCCAGCGGGTGTTGTACAGGTTGAAGATCGGGTACGCCGACACCAGGTCCATGTGGGCGTCGTAGAAAGCGTCCAGGGTTCCGACATCGCGCCAGTAGCCGCGGTCGCGTTCGGTGGCGCCGGGCACCTCGTTGTCGGAGAAGTCGTAGACGGCGGCCATCCCGTCGGCCACCAGGCGCGGCATGATGTCACCGCCCATGTCGTGGTCGGAGTGGTCGTCGTCGGCGTCGGCGCGGATCGCGTCGATCAGCACCTTGGTGGTGAAGATGTAGTTGCCCATCGACACATAGGTGCTGTCCGGATCGTCGGGCGTCCCGGGCGGGTTGGCCGGTTTCTCCAGGAACTGGCGGATTCGCCCGGACTCGTCGGCGTCGATGCAGCCGAAAGACGACGCTTCGGAGCGCGGCACCCGTACCCCGGCAACCGTCGCACCGGCACCGCTGGCGATGTGGAAACGCACCATCTGCTCCGGGTCCATCCGGTACACATGGTCGGCGCCGAAAACCACGATGTAGTCCGGATCTTCGTCGTAGATCAGGTTCAGCGACTGGTAGATGGCGTCCGCGGAGCCGGTGTACCAGCGGGGCCCGAGCCGCTGCTGCGCCGGCACCGGGGTGATGTACTCCCCCGCCAGGCCGCTCAACCGCCAGTTCTGCGAGATATGCCGGTCCAGCGAATGCGACTTGTACTGCGTCAGAACGCAGATCCGCAGATAGCGTGCGTTGACCAGATTCGACAGCACGAAGTCGATCAGCCGATAGGCACCGCCGAAAGGAACCGCCGGTTTGGCCCGGTCCGCGGTCAGCGGGTGCAGTCGCTTGCCTTCCCCACCGGCCAGGACGATCCCCAGCACGTGTGGCATTTCCCTCATGGCCCCAAACCTATCGGCAGCTTCGGGGCCCTGCCAGGCTGACCGCTCGATTCTGAAGGTTCTGACAGATTGCCGGATCATCCGCCGCCCGGACCGATACCTGCGACCGCTACCGTGCGGGTTATGCGGGTGGCGATGTTGACCCGGGAATACCCCCCGGACATCTACGGCGGCGCGGGCGTCCACGTCACCAACCTGGTGGAAGCGCTGCGACGGCTGTGCAACGTCGACGTGCACTGCATGGGGGCGCCCCGGCCGGGTGCGCAGGCACATCAGCCCGATCCGGCGCTGCGGGACGCGAATCCGGCCCTGGCGACCCTGTCGGCCGACCTGACGATGGCCGACGCCGCCGGAACGGCCGACGTCGTGCACTCGCACACCTGGTACACCGCCCTGGCCGGCCGGCTGGCGGCACTGCTGCACGACATCCCGCATGTGCTGACCGCGCACTCGCTGGAACCGCTGCGGCCCTGGAAGGCCGAGCAACTCGGCGGCGGTTACCGGGTGTCGTCCTGGGCGGAGCAGGAGGCGACGACTGCCGCCGACGCCGTCATCGCGGTCAGTTCGGCGATGCGCGACGATCTGCTGCGGGTCTACCCGGACCTGCGGCCGGACCGGGTGCACGTGGTCTACAGCGGCATCGACACCGATGCGTGGCGCCCGCAGCCGACCGGTCTCGACTCTTGGCTGCCGTCCGAGCTCGGTGTCGACCCGGACCGGCCGATGGTGGTGTTCGTCGGCCGGATCACCCGGCAGAAGGGGGTGGCCCACCTGGTGGCCGCCGCGCACCGATTCCATCCCGACGCGCAGCTGGTGTTGTGCGCCGGCGCCCCCGACACCCCGGAGATCGCCGACGAGATGGATGCCGCGGTCACCGAGCTGGCGGCGACGCGCAGCGGGGTGTTCTGGATCCGGGGCACTCTGCCGGTGCGGCAGATCCGCGAATTGCTCTCGGCGGCAACAGTGTTTGTCTGCCCGTCGGTCTACGAACCGTTGGGCATCGTCAACCTCGAAGCGATGGCCTGCGCCACCGCGGTGGTGGCCTCCGATGTCGGCGGGATACCGGAGGTGGTCAGCGACGGCGTCACCGGGTCATTGGTGCATTACGACGCCGACGATCCGGCCGGCTATCGCAACGGGCTCGCCGAGGCGGTCAACGCCTTGGTCACCGACCCGGCGCGGGCGCGCCGCTACGGGCAGGCCGGAAGGCTGCGCTGCGAACAGGAGTTCTCCTGGGCGCGGGTGGCCGAGCAGACCCTGGCCGTCTATCGGCAGGTCGGCCACTAGATCCAGCCGGCTGAGTCGCGCCGATCGCCCAGACCGCGCTTGGATCGCCTTAGCTCGTGACGGCCTTGAGTTCGTCGCCCAGCGCAGCGGCCTCGTCGGGAGTCAGCTCCACGACCAGCCGTCCGCCGCCTTCAAGCGGTACCCGCATAACGATGCCGCGCCCCTCTTTGGTTGCTTCCAGTGGACCGTCGCCGGTCCGGGGCTTCATCGCCGCCATCGAGTGCTCCCTCCAGGTACCAGCCCGTGGGCCGTGCCCTTGATCTGCGCCGGCTGTGCACCGCCGCGGTCGCAGCGTCCGGCTTCGAACTGCAAATTCCCTAGGCCATTCTTCCCTATCGGCGACCTTGAGTGCACAAGACCCGATTCCGTACTGCATTTTAGGGGATCAAACGGTTACCGGCGGGACCCAACAGGCCTGTACGTGGTCATCGACCATTCCGGTGGCCTGCATCAACGCGTACGCCGTGGTGGGGCCGACGAATCGAAACCCGCGACGCTTCAATTCGCGCGACATAGCCGTCGATTCCGGTGTGATCGCCGGAATTCGGGACAGGTCCTTCGGACGGGGGCGCGACGGCGGGGCGAATGACCACAGCAGCTCGGCCAAATCAGTGGATTCCAGGGCGATGGTGGCCCGCGCGTTGGCGATCGTCGCCTCGATCTTGGCCCGGTTTCGCACAATGCCCGCATCGCCCAGCAGCCGCTCCACGTCGGCTTCGGTGAAGCGGGCGACGGTCTCGATGTCGAAATCGGCGAACGCGCGCCGGAAATTCTCCCGCTTGCGCAGAATCACCAGCCACGACAGCCCGCTCTGGAAGGCCTCCAGGCTGATCCGCTCGAACAGTGCGGTGCTCTCACGCAGCGGCCGGCCCCACTCGTGGTCGTGGTAGTCGCGATACAGCGCCGGGCCGTTCTCGACCCAGCCGCAGCGCACCCGACCGTCATCGGGCGGGGTGCTCACCTCGGGCCCGACGGATTGGTGGCAGCCGCCTGCGCGGCGGCGAGCTGTCCACGCAGCTGGTCGAGCTCAGTGCCCAAGCGATCCAGCACCCAATCGACCTCGCCGGTGTTGTAGCCGCGCAGCACCTGGGAGAACTTGACCGCCTCGACATCGGCGCCGGTGACGCCGGAGGCCGGCAGCATGGTCGCGGTCGTGGCGCGTGGCAACGGCGGCAGCTGTTCGCCCCGGCCGAACAGCACACTCGCCAGACCGAACAGCAGCAGTGCGGTGAGGCCGAGCACGACGAGATAGAGCAACACCAGTGTCACGGCATCGATAGTGCCTCATCGAGACGCGCAGTGGGGCTTTGGTGACCTCCGGGGTCAGCGCTGGCGCAGCGTGTTCATCGGTGGCCGGTCGACCAGCGACAGCGGCGTGGTGCGCGGCAGGTAGTCCATACCGTCCGGACCGTCGGCTACGTACTGGGTCAGGCCCACCCCGGAGTCGGGAACACCACAGCGTGACAGCAGGGTGGCGACCACCTGGCGGCTCATCACGGCCAACTCGGCCAGCGGGCGGTTGCGGTGTGCGCGCACCCCCAGGTTGACCTGGGCGATCGCCTCCAGGCCCAGCCGGTCGTAGGTGTCGATCAGCAATCCGATCTCCACCCCGTAGCCGGGCGCGAACGGCACCGACGCCAACAGTTCGCGACTGCCCGCGTATTCACCGCCCAGCGGTTGCAGCACGGCCCCCAGGTCGGGGCGCAGCGCGGTCAGCAGCGGCCGGGCGACCAACTCGGTGACCCGGCCACCCCCGGTGGCGTCCTCGGTGCCGTTGACCTTCAGCGGCCGCCGATAGAAACCCTTCACCAGGTGCACGCCGTCGCCGGTGAGCAGGGGCCCGACCAGCTTGGGTACGAACATCGGGTCGGGGTCGATCAGGTCGGAGTCGACGAACACCACGATGTCGCCACTGGTCGCGGCCAGGGAACGCCACAGGGCTTCGCCCTTGCCGGGCTGCGGTGCGACCTCCGGGACCGCCTGCTCGCGGCTGACCACCCGGGCACCGGCCGCGATGGAGCGGATCTCGGTGTCGTCGGTGGAGCCGGAGTCCAGCACGATCAACTCGTCGACCAGGTTGTCGACCAGCGGAGTGATGCTGTCGATGACCGATTCGATGGTCGCCTGCTCGTTCAGCGCGGGCAGCACCACCGAGATGGTGTTACCCGTCTTGGCCTTCGCCGCCAGCAACTCGGCAACCGTCCAGTCCGGACGGCTCCAGGTGCGCCCGGCCAGCCGGGTGTCACCCAGCCCCGCGACCAGGTCGGTCATGCAAGTCCCCTTACTGTGCGGGTCGGAGCCCGTACGCCCTGGATGGATGCGACCATCTCCAGCACGCGCCGGGTCGGCCCGACCTCGTGTACCCGAAACATCCGGGCACCGGCGGCTGCCGCCAACGCGGTGGCCGCCAACGTTCCTTCCAATCGCTCGGTCAGACCCACGCCGAGGGTCTCACCGACGAAGTCTTTGTTGGAGAGCGCCATCAGCACCGGCCAACCGGTACTGACCAACTTCTCCGTGTTTCGTAATAACGCTAGCCCGTGGAAGGTGTTCTTGCCGAAATCATGGGTGGGATCGATCAGCACGCGGTCACGCGCGACCCCGGCCGCCACCGCCCGCTGGGCGGCCGCGGTGACCTCATTGATCACCGCCTCCACCACCCCGTCGACGCTGGTGCCGTAACTGACCCGGAACGGGCGGGTGCGCGGTCGCGCGCCCCCGGTGTGCGAACAGACCAGGCCGGCGCCGAACTCCGCGGCGACGGCCGGCAGCGCCGGGTCGACCCCGCCCCAGGTGTCGTTGATCAGGTCGGCGCCGGCCGCGCAGGCGCGTTTGGCAACCTCCGAGCGCCAGGTGTCGACGCTGATCAGCTGGTCCGGGTAGGCGCTGCGCAGCCATTCGATGAACGGAACCACCCGGGCGGTCTCGGTGTCGGCGTCGACGGTCTCCCCCGGCCCCGCTTTGACCCCACCGACGTCGATGACGTCGGCGCCGTCGGCCACCGCGGCGTGCACCGCGGACTTGGCCGCCTCGTCGCTGAAGGTGGCGCCGGCGTCGTAGAACGAGTCCGGGGTGCGGTTGACGATCGCCATGATCAGCGCGCGATCGGCCGCCACCGGACGACCGCAGAAGAGGGACTGCACGGTTCTATGGTGCCCGGTGATGTCCCGCCTGCCGACTCAGCCCTGCGGTCGCTTACCGGCGGCTACTTCGCCGGGGTAGCCGGCGTAGTAGGGCACGTAGCCCTCCGCCCGACCGGACAGCACGTACAACGGGTCGTCGATGACGCATCCGTCGGCGCCGTAGCCCTGCTCGCGCAGTTCCACCTTGCGGCTCTTGAAGGTCGTGGTGTGCTCCAGCGACTCCACCACCCGCACGAACAGCGGGACCGCATAGGACGGCAGCCGGTCGGCGACGACGGCAGCCAGGCCCTGGCCGTCGAACGTCGCGCCCTCGTGCAGTTTGACCGCCGCCATCCCGGCCCGGCCACCGGTGTCGGCGACCTCGACGCCGTAGACGGCGCACTCCTCGACCGACTCGTCGGCGTCCAGCGCCGCCTCGACCTGGGTGGTGGCGACGTTCTCGCCCTTCCATCGGAAGGTGTCGCCGAGCCGGTCGGCGAAGGCGGCGTGTCCCATGCCCTGCGGGCGCATCAGGTCGCCGGTGTTGAACCAGCAGTCACCGCTCTTGAATGCGTTGCGCACCAACTTCTTCTCGGTGGCTTCCGGATCGGTGTACCCGTCGAACGGTGACAGTTTGCTCACCGGGGACAACAGCAGTCCGGGCTGGCCGGAGGGCACCCGGCGCACCCAGCCCTGCTCGTCGCGCAGCGGCTGCCCGGTGTCGGGGTCGTACGCCACGTAGGCCAGCGGCATCGGGTTGACCCCGACGCTGCCGGGCACGCTCAAGATGTTGAGGAACGCGGTGTTGCCCTCGCTGGCGGCGTAGAACTCGCAGATCCGGCTGATCCCGAACCGCTCGGTGAACTCGTCCCAGATCTCCGGCCGCAGGCCGTTGCCGCACGCCACCCGCACCTTGTGGGTTCGGTCGGTCGGCTTGGGCGGCTGGTTGAGCAGATAGCGGCAGACCTCGCCGATGTAGACGAAGGCCGTCGCGTCGTAGCGGATCACCTCGTCCCAGAACCGCGACGCCGAGAACGACGTGCCCAGCGCCAGCGTCGCACCGGCGTTGAGCACCGAGGAGACCGCGACCGTCAGCGCGTTGTTGTGATACAGCGGCAGGCAGCAGTACAGGGTGTCGCTGCCACGCAGTCGCAGCCCGAGCCCGCCGAAGGCGGCCAGTGCCCGCAGCCACCGGTAATGGGTCATCACGCTGGCCTTGGGGTAGCCGGTGGTGCCCGAGGTGAAGATGTAGAACGCGGTGTCCTTGGCCAGCACCGCCGACACCGACGCCGGATTCTCGGCGGGTGCGGTGGTGGCCAGCCGCTCCAATTCCTCGATGGTCACCGGCTGGGCGGGTGCGCCGCAGTCCTGCACGGGACTCACCAGATCCGACTCCGACACCAGCAGCTTGGCGTCGAGCAGGCCGAGGCTGTGGGCCAGCACATCGCCGCGCTGGTGGTAGTTGAGCATCCCTGCGACGGCGCCGCATTTGGCGACGGCCAGCATCATCAGCACCGCGTTGGGCGAGTTGCGCAGCATGATCCCCACGACGTCGCCGTGGCCGACGCCGCGGGCGGTCAGCACGGCGGCGTAGCGGTTGACCGTCGCGTTGGCTTCACGGTAGGTCAGCTGCTGCTCACCGAACCGGATGAAGACCCGGTCACCGAACCGGGCGGCACGCTCCTGAAAGACCTTGCCGATCGAGGCCGTGGACGTGGGCCGGGCCAGCAGCCCGGTCCGCACCCCGCGCAGGATCGACGGTGCATCGCCCAGCAGCCCGGGCAGCCGGGCCGCGATGTCGGACAGCCCCACCCGGGTGACGGCACCGGAGTTGTGATCGGACACGCTATCCCCTCGCTTCGCTGAAATCGCTGGACAGGGCGATCGCAAGCGCGGCAAAGCCACGCGCAGCGGGTCGCCCTGCGCCAACAAAGCCTAATCGATACCAGCGGTACCGGGTGAGCAGGCGGTCAGCGCCTCCTCCAGGTCACCGAAAACCTGCAATCGGTCCATCGCCCGCGGGGACACGAATCCGGCATCCAGCAGCCCGGCCAGCCACGTCCACAGGCCGTCGTAATGCCCTGCCGTGTCCAGCAGGACCACCGGCTTGTCATGCAGACCCAGATATCGGCCGGTCCACGTTTCGAACAGTTCCTCGAGCGTGCCGATCCCGCCGGGCAGGGTCAGAAACGCATCGGCGCGCTCATCCATGACCTGCTTGCGCTCCCGCATGGTGTCGGTGACGATCAGCTCGTCGGCGTCGACGTCGGCCACCTCGCGGTGCAACAGCGCCTTGGGGATCACCCCGACGGTATGCCCGCCGCGCTCCCGGGCGGCCATGGCGAGCGCGCCCATCGCCGAGACGTTGCCGCCACCCCACACCAGCGTCCAACCCCGCTCGGCGATCGCGGCTCCGACCTTCGCGGCCAGCGCCAGCAGCTCGGGATCGGTAGGACCGGATGCACAGTAGACACAGACCGCCCAGGGATTCGACCGCACAATCGAAAGGCTAACCGGCCGACGGTGCAGACCGTAAAATCTGCGCGATGCCGGTCCGGTGGAATGTCCCCGAACATTCGGCGGCCCTGCACCGGCTCACCGAGGCACTCGACGCCGACGGGGCGCGGGCCGGCGCCGTAGTGCTCGGCCCGGACGGGTGCGGCAAGTCCACGCTGGCCCGGCTGGCCGCCGAAGACCATGCCCGCCGCCACCCGGGCACCCTGCTGCGCTGGGTGATCGGCACCCCCGCGGAGGCGAGAGTGCCGTTCGGCGCCGTGGGCCACCTGATCCGGATCGCCGAGATCGGCAAGCCCGCCGCGCTGCTGCGGGCGGCGCGGGCCTCGCTGACCGGGGGCGGATCCGAGCTGCTGCTGATCGTCGACGACGCACATCACCTCGACATCCTGTCCGCGACGCTGATCTACCAGCTGGCCCTGGCCGGCGAGGCCCGGATGATCGTCACCGGCCGGACCGATGCGAATGCCCCGGCACCGGTGGCCGCCCTGTGGGGCGACGATCTGCTGACCCGCATCGACGTCGCCGCGGAGCCCACCGGTGCCGCCCCGGACGTCGACGCCTTCCTGGCCGAACTGCCGCCCGCCGCCCGTGCGGCGCTGGACTACCTGGCCGTCCTCGAACCGCTGTCGCCGGCCGTCCTGAGTGCGCTGGCCGGCGACGACGCGGTGCGACTGGCCGAGGAACTCGGCGCGGTGGAGACCCGGCGCCGGGGCGGCGCCGGCCCCGATCCGGTGGTCTACACCGCTCACCCGCTGTTCGCCGAACGGGCGCTGGCGGCGCTGGGCGCCGGCGGTGCCCGCCGACTGCGTACCGACCTGGTCGGGTTGGCCGGGCCGGGCGAGCACGTCGGCGAGCAACTGCGGGTGGCGGCGCTGGCTGCCGACAGCGACGCGCCCCAGCCGGTGGAGCAGGTGGTGGCCGCCGCCGCGCAGGCCCTGCGACTGGGGGACGTGAACCTGGGCGAGCGCCTGGCGCGCAGCGCCCTGGACCGTGACGGCGGGCTGCCCGCCCGGTTGGCCCTGGCCCATGCACTGGGGTGGCAGGGCCGCGGACGCGACGCCGACGCCGAGCTGTCCGAGGTGGACCCGGCCGGGCTCACCGAGCCGGAGTTGATGGCCTGGGCGCTACCGCGCGCCGCCAACCAGTTCTTCATGCTGGGCGAACCCGAACGCGCCACCGCGTTCCTGGCCACCACCCGCGGCCGGGTCGCCGGCCCCGGCCCCCGGATCACCCTGGACGCACTGGGCGCCACCTTCGCGATGAACGCCGGCAACATCGGCCGGGCCGCCGAGGCCGCTGCCGCCGTGCTGGCCGACCCGGCCGCCGACGACATGGCGGTGGCCTGGGCGGGCAGCGCCGCGGCCCTGTGTGCGGCGCGGGCCGGCCGGTTCGACGACGTCGGGCCGCATGCGCGCCGCGCCCTGGACGCCGAACATCCCGGGCTGCTGCGCTTCACCATCGGACTGGCCGAGATCACCGTGATGCTGATGACCGACCGGCTCGCCGAGGCCCGCGAACTCGCTTGGCAGTTCACCGATTTCGCCGAACTTCAGCAACCCGGACGAGCGATCGGCGAGGTACTGGTGGCACACGTGTTGTTGGCCGCGGACGACTTCGACGCCGCGGCGCAGCTGCTGCGGCCGGCCGCGGCCACCCTGGATCGCACCGGTTACTCCTGGGGCCCGCTGTCGCTGACCCTGTTGGCCACCGCGCTGGCCCGTCAATCCGATATCGCCGGCGCGGCAAAGGCATTGAGCCGAGCTGAATCCCGGCACGGGACGAAATCGGCGTTGTTCGCCCCGGAGTTGGGCATGGCCCGGGCTTGGCAGCTGGCCAGTGTGCGTGACCAGCACGGCGCGATCACCGCCGCACGCAACGCCGCCGCGATGGCCGAGCGCACCGGACAATCGGCGGTGGCGCTACAGGCCTGGGACACCTCGGCCCGGCTCGGCGATGCCCGGGCCGTCGATTCGCTGGCGCGGCTGTGCGGCGAGGTGGACTGCGCGTTCGGCCGGGCCGCGTTGGCCCGGGCCCAGGTGCGCTAAGCGCTGAGGAAGCCGCGCAACAGCTCGGCGACGGCGGTGATCTGCTCGACCGGCACCCGCTCGTCGACGGTGTGTGCGAGGTTCGGATCACCGGGGCCGTAGTTGACCGCGGGAATGCCGCGGGCGGCGAACCGGGACACGTCGGTCCAGCCGTACTTGGCCCGCACCCGGCCGTCGGCGGCGGCCACCAGTCCGGCCGCGGCGGGTGCGGTGAGTCCCGGCAGCGCGCCGGCGGCGCCGTCGGTCTGCTCGATCGTCACGTCCAGCCCGTCGAACACCCCACGCACGTGGGCCAGCGCCTCGGCGAGGCTGCGGTCCGGGGCGAACCGGAAGTTCACCGTGACGCTCGCGGCGTCGGGAATGACGTTGCCGGCCACCCCGCCGTCGATGCGGACCGCCGAGAGGCCCTCGCGGTAGACGCAGCCGTCGATGTCGACATCGCGCGGCCGGTAGGCGGCCAGCCGGTCCAGCACCGCCCCCAATTTGTGAATAGCGTTGTCGCCCAGCCAGGATCGCGCCGAATGCGCCCGAGTGCCGGCTGCGCTGACGACGACGCGCAGGGTGCCCTGGCAGCCCGCCTCGATGTAGCCGCCGGTCGGCTCACCGAGCACGGCGAGGTCGGCCGCCAGCCAGTCCGGCAGGTTGCGTTCGATACGGCCCAGGCCGTTGGCCGCCGCGTCGATCTCCTCGCAGTCGTAGAAGACCAGGGTGAGGTCGTGGGCGGGATCGGTGACGGTGGCGGCCAGATGCAGGAACACGGCGTCGCCGGACTTCATGTCGACGGTCCCGCAGCCGTGCAGCACGTCGCCGTCCCGCCTGCTGGGAACATTGCCGGCCGCCGGCACGGTGTCGAGGTGCCCGGCCAACAGCACCCGGGTCGGGCGGCCCAGCCGGGTGCGGGCCAGCACGGCGTCGCCGTCGCGGACGATCTCGAAGCCCAAAGCGGGAGGCAACTGCGCCCGCAGCGCGGCCTCCACCTCGTCGGCGATCCGCGCTTCGTGCCGCGATTCACTGGGTATGTCGACCAGCGCCGCGGTCAGCGCGATCGGGTCGGAGCGCAGGTCCAGCACGGGCCCAGCCTAGTGGGTGCGTTTCGCACGCCGAGCAGACGCGAAAGTGCCCTCCCTTCGGGCGTGTCGGGGACTTTTGCTGGGGGCACCCCCGCTGGGGGACTGTTCGCCGAAAGAACGTAGCCTGACCGGCGTGACTAGAGCTTCGGGCGTCGGTGTGGCGACGCTGGCCGCGGACGGATCTGTGCTCGACACCTGGTTTCCCGCACCGGAGTTGGACGGCCCGGAAAAGCCCGGGACCACCCGCCTTGCCGCCGCCGACGTGCCCGCCGAGCTGGCCGGGCTGCTCGGCCGCGACGAGGACCGCGGCACCGAGGTGGTGGCGGTACGGACGGCGATCGGTTCGCTGGACGACCCGGCCGCCGACGCCTACGACGCCTACCTGCGGCTGCACCTGCTCTCGCACCGGCTGGTGGCTCCGCACGGCCTGAACGCAGGCGGCCTGTTCGGGGTGCTGACCAATGTGGTGTGGACCAATCACGGGCCGTGCGCGGTCGAGGGCTTCGAGTCGGTGCGGGCCCGGCTGCGCCGGCGCGGCCCGGTGACCGTCTACGGCGTGGACAAGTTCCCCCGCATGGTCGACTACGTACTGCCGTCCGGCGTGCGTATCGCCGACGCCGACCGGGTGCGCCTGGGCGCGCACCTGGCCACCGGGACCACGGTGATGCACGAGGGATTCGTCAACTTCAACGCCGGAACGTTGGGCACCTCGATGGTGGAGGGCCGCATCTCGGCCGGCGTGGTGGTCGGGGACGGCTCCGACGTCGGCGGCGGCGCGTCCATTATGGGCACCCTGTCCGGCGGTGGGACCCAGGTGATTTCGATCGGCAAGCGGTGCCTGCTCGGGGCCAACTCGGGGCTGGGCATCCCACTGGGCGACGACTGCGTGATCGAGGCCGGGCTCTACGTCACCGCCGGAACCAAGGTCGTCATGCCCGACGGCACCACGGCCAAGGCCCGCGACCTGGCCGGCGGCAACAACCTACTGTTCCGGCGCAACTCGGCGACCGGCGCGGTTGAGGTCATCGCCCGCGACGGCCAGGGCATCGCCCTGAACGAGGACCTGCACGCCAACTGAGCCGCCGCTAGACCAGCGCCTCTTCACGGTCTTGCCGAACCGGCTGCGGCCAGGGCCGCGGAACCGGGCGTGGCCGCACTATCTGCGGCCACCAGAACCACCGCCCGAGCAGGGTGGCGACCGACGGCGTCATCAGGGACCGCACTATCAGGGTGTCGAAGAGTAGGCCCAGTCCGATGGTCGTGCCGACCTGGCCGATCACGATCAATGCGCTGACCGACATGGATGCCATGGTGAAGGCGAACACCAGACCCGCGGCCGTGACCACGGCACCGGTGCCGACCATGGCGCGAATCAGCCCGGTGTGCAGGCCCGCGTGGATCTCCTCCTTGATGCGCGAGACCAGCAGCAGGTTGTAATCCGCGCCGACGGCGAGCAGCACGATGACCGACATCGGCAGCACCATCCAGTGCAGTGGGATGCCGACGAGGTGTTGCCAGAGCACCACCGACAGACCGAACGCCGAGCCCAGACTCAGCACCACCGTCCCGACGATCACCGTGGCGGCGACCACCGCGCGGGTCAGGACCATCATGATGATGAAGATCAGGATCAGTGCGGCCGTCGCAACGATCAACAGGTCGTAGTCGGCGCCCTGCTGCATGTCGTAGAACATCGCTGCGCTGCCACCGAGATAGATCCTGGAGCCCTCGAACGGTGTTCCCTTGATCGCATCGGCCGCCGCGACCTTGAGCGATTCGATGCGCGATATTCCCTCGGGTGTCAACGGATCACCTTGGTGAATGATGGTGAACCGCACCGCATGTCCGTCCGGCGACAGGAACAGCTTGATGCCGCGCTTGAAGTCAGCGGTCTCGAAGGCCTCCGGCGGAAGGTAGAACGAGTCGTCGTTCTTGGCGGCATCGAAGGCCTCGCCCATGGCCGTGGAATTCTCCTGCATCGCCATGTTCTGGTCCTGCTGAGCCTTCTGCACCTGGTACTGGTTGAGCAACGTCTGCTTCTGGTTCTTCATCGACTGGATCTGTGCCGGCATCACCGCGACCATCTTCGGCATCAACTCGGCCATGCGTTGCATGTCGGGCACGATGTCGTCGAAGTCGGCGGACATGGTGTCGATGCCGTCCAGGGCGTCGAAGATCGACCGCAGCGACCAGCAGATCGGGATGTCGAAGCAGTGCGGCTCCCAGTAGAAGTAGTTGCGGAACACCCGGAAGAAGTCGTCGAAATCGGCCATGTGATTCCGCATGTCCCCGATGTCGACCGCGGTCGTCCCCATCTTGTCGGCCATCCGCTGCGACACCTCGGCCAGATCCTGCTGGATGTTCATCATCTCGGTCATCGAGTCGATGCTGGTCTGCAGATCGTCGGCCTGCTTGAGCAGGTTCTCCAGGTTGGTCTGCATGTAGTCGTTGTTCATCAGCTGGGCAGTGCCGCTCTGGCCGAGGGTGTACGGGATCGTCGAATGCTTGATCGGGTCCCCGTCGGGGCGGGTGATGGTCTGCACCTGGGCGATGCCGTGCACGTTTCTGAGGGCTTTGGCGATCTTGTCGATCACCAGGAAGTCCGCCGGGTTACGCAGATCCCGATCGGTTTCGACCATCATCAGGTCCGGGTTCATCTTCGCCTCGGAGAAGTGCCGGGTGGCCGCCGCGTAGCCCACATTCGCCGAGACGTCGTCGGGCAGGTAGATGCGGTCGTTGTAGCTCGTGTGATAACCGGGCAGCGCCAGCAGACCGATCAGCGACGCCGCGACCGCGACCACCAGGATGGCCCCCGGCCAGCGAACGGTTGCGGTACCGACCCGATGCCAGCCGGTCGACCGGGTGACACGCTTGGGTTCCAGCACCCGGCCGAAGCGACTGCACACCGAGATGACGGCGGGTCCCAGGGTCAGGGCTGCCGCGACCACGATGACCATCCCGACGGCCAGCGGGTAGCCCATGGTTTTGAAGTACGGCAGTCGGGTGAAGTGCAGACAGAACGTCGCCCCGGCGATGGTCAGCCCGGAGGCCAGCACCACGTGGGCGGTACCGTGGAACATGCTGTAGTACGCGGATTCTCGGTCCTCACCTGCCTTGCGCGCCTCCTGGTATCGACCGATCAGGAAGATCGCGTAATCGGTGGAGGCAGCGATGGCCAACGTCACCAGCATGTTGGTTGCGAAGGTCGTCAGCCCGAACAGGTTGTGGAATCCCAGGAACGCCACCAGCCCCCGGGCGGCCGCCAGCTCGAGTACAACCATCACCAACACGATCAGAGTGCTGATGACCGATCGATAGACGGTCAACAGCATCACGGTGATCACCGCGAAGGTGAGCCGTTCGATGAGCTCCATGCTCTCGTCGCCGACGTGGTTCTGGTCGGTGCTGGTAGCCGCGGGTCCCGTGACGTAGGCCTTCACGCCGGCAGGGGCGGGACTTTCGGAGGCGATGTGGCGCACCGCATCCACCGACTCGTTGGCCAACGTCTCGCCCTGGTCCCCGGCGATATAGACCTGGACGTAGGCGGCTTTGCCGTCGGCGCTCTGGGCGCCCTTGGCGGTCAGCGTGTCGCCCCAGAAGTCTTGGACGTGCTGCACGTGGGCGGTGTCGGCGCGCAGGTCACGCACCATCTGGTCATAGAACTCGTGCGCCTGCGCGCCCAGCGGCTCGTCGCCTTCGAGCACGACCATCACCGAACTGCTGGTGTCGTACTCTTCGAACACCTTGCCGACCCGCTTGGTGGCGATCATCGACGGTGCGTCGTTGGGGCTCATCGACACCGCGCGCAGCTTCCCGACTTCCTCGAGCTGCGGCACGGCGATGTTCAGGCCCGCGATCAGGGCGATCCACGCCAGGATGATCGGCACCGCGAACCGTCGGACGAACCGGGGTATCCCCGGGCGCGCCGCGTGACTGGCCACCGGAATCGGTTCGGTCGGCGCGGTCATGCTGCCTTCACAAAGCAGAAGGTCTCGGCATTCACCCCGGACGCGGCTCTTTCCTGTTTGACCTCGTCGTCGACGGTGACCCGGCAGCTGATGGTGTCGCCGTCGCTCTGGGCCAAGATGTTGGGCATCACCGAAGGCAAGGTGGTCTGCAGGGTCAGCGTCCACGGCAGAGCCGCGCTCGCGACGCGCTGCGGCTTCCCCTCGAGGTCCATGTAGTTGATGACGGCGGTGGACCCGGAACCGAAGACCTCATAGGTCACGAACTTCGGGTTGAAGTCCTCCGCGTTGTCCGAGGAGATGTCGGTGATGACGACGGGATGGGAACCGAACACCGTCCGCAGCTGGGCGACCGCTATCGAACCGGTCGCAACCGCCACCGTGACCAAGGCGGGCAGCCAGACGCGCCCAATCAGCCTTTTCATCGCCACCTTCTCCGCCGTTGAGCCACGTTCGACCGCCGCTGCGATTCCAGGTAGCCAAGCTAATTAGATAAGTGGATGAAGTCAATCCGGTTTAGTGTTGCGCGCATTACACTCGACCGGTGTGAGTGCCAGTGAGACCACGGAACGCCCGTTGCGCAGGGACGCCGAGCGCAATCGCGAGCGCATCCTGGAGGCAGCCCGTGACCTGTTCGCGAGCAAGGGGCTGGAGCCCAACCTCAACGACGTCGCCCATCATGCGGGCGTCGGCGTCGGAACCGTGTACCGCAGGTTCGCCACCAAGGAAGAATTACTCGAGGCGATCTTCGAAGACGGCCTCAATCAGCTCGCAGACCTGGCGGAATCAGCTCTGGGCCAACCGGATCCGTGGCAGGGGTTCGTGTGGTACGTCGAGCAGATGTGTGAGATCACCGCGACGGACCGAGGACTGCGCGAGATCGCGTTCAGCAAGTCCTACGGCGGCGACCGGGTGACCGCCGCCCAGGATCGGCTTGTTCCGGTCCTGAAGAAGCTGGTCGAGCGGGCACGGATCGACGGTCGCCTGCGTCCGGACCTGTCGAGTACGGACATGCCGATCTTCGGCCTGCTGGCGGGCACGGTCAGCGAGTTCGCCGGCCATGTCGACGCGGACCTGTGGCGCCGTTATGTGGCCATCCTTCTCGACGGTATGCGCGACCGCGGTGGTCAACTGCCATTACCGGTGGCCGCCCTCGACGACGACGGCGTCGATGCCGCGATGCGAACCTGGAAGCCCGCCGGACCCTGCTCGCAGAGCAGGGTGGAAACTACAGCATCGCCTCGCTGATCTTGCTGCTGTCCTTGCCGATGGTCTTGCAGAAGGCGCTGACCGCCACCCGCGTCGCGGACAGCTCCATGTTGGACGGCTCGTTGCCGTTCTTGTCCTTGAGCATCTTCGACACCGCGGACCGCTGCTTGTCGTTGTCCTGGCCGTTGAACTCCTGGCAACTGGTGTCGCCGCCCTTGTTGGTGATCTTCTCCACGGTCGAGCATCCGCCGAGTGCGAAGGCCGCGGTGGCGAGGCCGGCGAGTACGGCGAGGCTGAATCGCGTCATGGACAGGGCCCACCCTTCTGGTTGCGAGTCGCGCTAGCGCGAGCCTACTTCCAGCAATGCCTTCTTGAGGACCTTTCCCATCGCGTTGCGCGGCAGCGCATCCACCATCCGCACCTCGCGCGGCCGCTTGTGAACCGAAAGCTGTCGCGCCACATAGTCGATCAGCTCATCGGGCGGCGCCTCACCGGCCGGGGAGCCGACCACGAACGCGACGATGCGCTGCCCCAAGTCCTCATCGGGCAGGCCGACGACGGCCACCTCCGCCACCCCGGGATGGCCCAGCAGCGCGGTCTCGATCTCGCCGGCGCCGACCCGGAAACCGCCGGTCTTGATCAGGTCGACCGACTCGCGGCCGACGATGCGGTGCATCCCGTCGGCGTCGATGACCGCCACGTCCCCGGTGCGATACCAGCCGTCGGCGTCGAAGGCCTCCGCGGTGGCCTCCGGCCGGTTGAGGTACCCGTTGAACAGGGTCGGTCCGCGCACCGCGAGCCGTCCGATGGTCGCTCCGTCATGCGGCACCGCGCCGCCGTCTTCGTCGACGAGCCGGGTCTGCACACCGCGCAGCGGCTTGCCCACCCAGCCGGGCCGGCGCTCGCCGTCCACCCGGGTGCTCAGCGTGATCAGCGACTCGGTGCTGCCGTACCGCTCGATAGGCGCATGACCGGTGAGCGCGACGAGTCGGTCGAACACCGGAACCGGCAGCGCGGCACTGCCTGACACCAGCAGCCGGGCGGTGCGCAGTGCCTCGGCGGCGGACGTGTCGGCCACCACCCTCGACCACACCGTGGGCACCCCGAAATACAGCGAGCCGCCGGCGGCGGCATAGGCCTCCGGGGTGGGTTTGCCGGTGTGTACGAAGCGGTTTCCGACTCGCAGCGAACCCAGCAGTCCCAGCACCAGGCCGTGTACGTGATAGAGCGGCAGGCCGTGAACCAGCACGTCGTCGGCGTTCCACTGCCAGGCCTCGGCCAGCGCGTCGAGGTCGGCCGCCAGCGCCCGCCCGCTCAACTGAACGCCCTTGGGCGGCCCGGTGGTACCGGAGGTGTAGATGATCAGCGCGGTGTCGTCCGGAGAGGCGAAGCCGGGACCGCCGGATGAACCCGACGGTTCGGCCGGGCGCTGCGACGCCCCGGTGCCTCGGCGCACCGGAATGTGCGGCAGACCCGCGAGGTCATCGGGCCGATCCCCCAGCCAGGCCTGCGCACCGGAGTCCCGCAGGATATGCGCGCGTTCGGCGACCCCGACGTCGGCGGGAACCGGCACGATCGGCACCCCGGCGAGCAGACAGCCGGTGACCGCCAGCACGGTCGACGCCGTCGGGCTGGCTAACACCGCGACGCGCCGCGCACCCCCGAGATCGTCGGACACCCCGGCCGATGCCGCAATTAGTTCACCTCGACTAAGTAGAGTGTTGTCGATGCGCACCGCATCGGCGATATCGTCGGCGGCGGAGACCAGCGAAGGCAGCAGCACTCGATCGACGTTACCGGGTGTGCGTCCGAGCCGGCCTCAGCACATCAACGACGGCAACGGTACGAACCCTCAGGACTGGCGCGAACGAATTTAAACCATTAATTTAGCGGGCGGACGGCCAGGAGGTGCATCGATGCTCGACCAACGCCGCGGGGTTCGCAGTCAGCGACTGCCTCGCAACCAACAGCGGGAACGTGTACTGCGGTTAGTCGGCGAGGCCGATGGCGCGGTCGACGCCGCCGAGATCGCCACCCGGATGAGCCTGCACGTCACCACGGTGCGGTTCCACCTTGATGCGTTGTGCGAGGACGGTTCGGTGGCACGGACCCGAATCAAGCGCGACGGTGTAGGGCGCCCCCGTACCGGTTACGTCGCCGTTCGCGACCGGTTGGACTACCGCAGCCTTGCGGAGATTCTCGCGATGGAACTCGGTGACACCGTCGCCGAACGCCGGGAGCGTGCCGAACGGGCCGGCCGGCGCTGGGCCGACCGGATTCTGGCCAGCGATGATTCCGCGGCCGAATCCGACCGGCCCGGCCCAGACGGTGATTCCGATGACGAAGCCGACCGGATCGCCGGGATCTTCGAGCGGATGGGCTTCGGCCCGGAACTGACCATGTCCGTCAATCGCGACGGCCGGCGCGAGTGCGCCATCCGCCTGCACGCCTGCCCGGTCCGCGACTTGGCACGGTCGCACCCGGAGGTCAGCTGCGGCATGCACTTGGGCCTGCTGCGCGGACTGCTCAACGGCGACGGCGCCGACGCCAAGCTGGAACCGTTCGTCGAGCCGGAGATGTGCATCGCCAAGATCACCAGGGACTGACCGACGCCGATCAGCCGCGCAGCGCGGAGGCGACCACCCGCCTCGGCAGGTGGTCGGGGCTGGGATAGGCGACGACCACCCGGATCCGGTCGGGATCGCAGCCCTCCACGAAGGTCACACCGTTGTCGACGTGGGTGAACACCGCGGGGTCATGTCCGCGCAGGCGTTGCTCGATAGCCTCCAGTTCGTCTCGACTGTCGGTGGCCCACATCAGGAATTCGACGCCGATGGTGCCCCGATCGTGCCGCCGGGACGGATCGATCGAGTTCAGGTAGAGCTGAAATCCACTCGGCGACACCAGCAGAGCCACATCGTTCTCCCGAAGCGCGACCCGGAACCCGAAGACGTCGCAGTAGAACCGGACCGAGCGGCTCAGGTTCGACACCCGGATCACCGCTGACGCCACCTGCACCCCGCCGCCGCGCTTCGACTGCGGCGGCGGCCCGCCGGGGTCAGTGGGCGGGGATGCCATCGCGATGCCTGACATGTATCTCGGCGCGCAGTCGCGGCACCATGTGCGGGTAATGCATCTCGAATGCCGGTCGCTCCGAACGGATCCGGGGCAGCTCGGTGAAGTTGTGCCGCGGCGGCGGGCAGCTGGTGGCCCACTCCAGCGAGTTGCCGTAACCCCACGGGTCGTCGACCGTGACGACCTCGCCGTAGCGCCAGCTCTTGAAGACGTTCCAGGTGAACACGATCATCGACACGCCCAGGATGAAAGCCCCCACCGTGGAGACGGTGTTCAGGGACTGGAAGCCATCGGTGGGCAGGTAGTCGGCGTAACGACGCGGCATACCCATGTTGCCCAGCCAGTGCTGGATCAGGAAGGTGGTGTGGAACCCGATGAACGTCAACCAGAAGTGCAGCTTGCCCAATCGCTCGTCGAGCAAGCGGCCGGTCATCTTCGGGAACCAGTAGTAGATGCCGGCGAACGTCGAGAACACGATGGTGCCGAACAGCACGTAGTGGAAATGCGCCACCACGAAATAGGTGTCGTGGACGTGGAAGTCCAGCGGCGGGCTGGCCAGCATCACCCCGGTCAGGCCACCGGCCAGAAACGTCACCGCGAAACCGATCGAGAACAGCATCGGTGTCTCAAAAGTCAGTTGGCCCTTCCACATGGTGCCGATCCAGTTGAAGAACTTGAGCCCGGTGGGCACCGCGATCATGTAGCTCATGATGGCGAAGAAGGGCAGCAGCACCGCACCGGTGGCAAACATGTGGTGCGCCCACACCGCGGTAGACAGGCCGGCGATGCTCATCGTCGCGTACACCATCTGGGTGTAGCCGAACACCGGCTTGCGCGAGAACACCGGGAAGATCTCGGTGACGATGCCGAAGAACGGCAACGCGACGATATACACCTCGGGGTGGCCGAAGTACCAGAACAGGTGCTGCCACAACAGCACTCCGCCGTTCGCGGCGTCGTAGATGTGTGCGCCCAGGTGCCGTTCGGCCGCCAGCCCCAGCAGTGCCGCGGTCAGCAGCGGGAAGACGATCAGCACCATGATCGAGGTGATCAGGGTGTTCCAGGTGAAGATCGGCATCCGGAACATGGTCATACCGGGGGCGCGCATGCAGACCACGGTGGTGATCATGTTGACCGCGCCCAGGATGGTGCCCAGGCCCGCGACCACCAGGCCCATGATCCACAGGTCGCCGCCCGCACCCGCCGAGTGGGCCGCGGTGCTCAGCGGGGTGTAGGCGGTCCAGCCGAAGTCGGCGGCGCCGCCCGGCGCCAGGAACCCGGCCATCACGGTCAGGCCGCCGAACAGAAACAGCCAGTAACTGAAGGCGTTGAGCCGCGGGAACGCCACGTCGGGGGCGCCGATCTGCAGCGGCAGCACCAGGTTGGCGAAGCCGAACACGATGGGGGTGGCATAGAGCAGCAACATGATCGTGCCGTGCATGGTGAACAGCTGGTTGTACTGCTCGGTGGACAGGAACTGCATGCCCGGCGCGGCAAGTTCGGTGCGCATCAGCAGTGCCATCAGACCGCCGGCCAGGAAGAAGCCGAACGTCGTCACCATGTACAGGATGCCGATCAGCTTGTGGTCGGTGGTGGTGATGAGCCGGTAGACCAACGCCCCTCGCGGGCCGACTCTGGCCGGGTACGGCCGCCTCGGCAGTAGGTCTTTGAGCGGGAGGGCCGCGATACTCACGCAGCGCCTCGGCCCAGCACATCGGCCATAGACCGCCTCCCGCCGAACTCGTAGCCCACCGGCGGGATGTGCCGGTCAGACCAGCGGTTATAGAGGCCCATGGTACGCGAAATCTGCGCGGCGGGTGTGGAGTTCAGAACACCGACGTACGCGTCACGGTAAGGCCATGTGTGGATAGACATGGTCGACAGCCGGGTCGAAGGTCTCCTTGATCGATCGGGCCGACGTCCAGCGCAACAGGTTCAGCACCGACCCGGCTTTGTCATTGGTTCCCGAGCCGCGTGACCCGCCGAACGGCTGCTGGGCGACCACCGCGCCGGTGGGTTTGTCGTTGATGTAGAAGTTGCCGGCCGCGAACCGCAGCCGTTGCTGTGCGGTCGCAACAGCGCTGCGGTCGTCGGCGATCACCGCGCCGGTCAGCGCATACATCGATCCGGTGTCAACGATGCCCAGCACGTCCTCGTACTGGTCGTCGGGATAGACGTAGACCGACAGCAGCGGCCCGAAGTACTCCCGGCGCAGCGCCTCGTCGGTCGGATCGTCGCAGAGCAGCACGGTGGGCCGCACGAAGTAGCCGACGCCGTCGTAGTATTCGCCGCCGACCGCGATGGTGAGCCCGGCGGTGGCCTTGGCGCGCTCGATGGCGGCGACGTTCTTGGCGAATGCCCTCTCATCGATCAGCGCACCACCGAAATTGGACAGGTCGGTGATGTCGCCGTAGCTCAGCTCCGCGGTCGCGGCCAGCAAGTCGTCGCCCATGCGCTGCCACACCGAGCGGGGAATGAATGCCCGCGAGGCGGCCGAGCACTTCTGCCCCTGATAGTCGAAGGCGCCGCGGATCAGCGCCGTTCGCAACACGTCCGGCCGCGCCGAGGCGTGCGCGACCACGAAGTCCTTCCCGCCGGTCTCCCCCACCAGTCGCGGATAGCTCGCGTAGTTGTCGATATTGGCCCCGACCTGGCGCCATAGGCTGCGGAAGGTCGCCGTCGACCCGGTGAAATGGATCCCGGCCAGCCGCGAATCAGCCAGCAGCACTTCGGAGACCGCGTATCCGTCACCGGTGAGCAGGTTGATCACGCCCGGCGGCAGCCCGGCGGCTTCCAACAGCTCCATCGTCAGATATGCGGCCAGCGTCTGGGTGATCGACGGCTTCCAGATCACGGTGTTGCCCATCAGCGCCGGCGCCGTCGGCAGGTTGCCGGCGATCGAGGAGAAGTTGAACGGGGTGATCGCATAGACGAAGCCGTCCAACGGCCGATAGTCAGTGCGGTTCCACACCCCGCGACCACTGATCGGCTGCTGCGCCAGGATCTTCGCCGCGAATGCCACGTTGAACCGCCAGAAGTCGATGAGTTCGCACGCCGCGTCGATCTCGGCCTGGTACACCGTCTTGGACTGCCCCAGCATGGTGGCCGCCGACAGCCTCTCGCGCCAGGGCCCGGCCAACAGCTCGGCGGCCCGCAGGAAGATCGCGGCACGCTCGTCGAACGGTGTTGCCGCCCAGTGCCTTCTCGCGGCCATTGCGGCCTCGACCGCTGCCGCCGCGTCGGCGTGGGTGGCGTTGGTCAGTGTCCCCAGCCGGGAGTGGTGTCGGTGCGGCTGGACGACCTCGATCACTTCCCCATCGCCCATCCGGTGCCTGCCGTCGATGACATGCGGCAGCTCTCGGGTCTCCTCTGCCAACTCGACCAGTGCGGTGCGCAGCCCCAAACGCTCGGCGGAGTCCGGCGCGTAATCGCGGACCGGCTCGTTCACCGGCGGGGGTACCTCGGTGATCACGTCCATACCACCAGCATCCGCCGCTACGGCGCCTCGCGCTGCTGCGCGATCACCCGGACTCAGTCCGTATAAGCAACAGCGATCTCCGCTGCCAGCCGGGCATTGGCCAGCACCAGTGCGACGTTGGCGGCCACCGATGCACCGTGTGTTCCGCGGTGGAAGTGGTCGAGCAGGAACGGGGTGACGTCCTTGCCGCGTACCCCGGCCACCTTGGCGGCGGCCAATCCCTCGGCCAGCACCCGGTCGTGCAGTTCGCGGTCCAGTTCGGCGTCGGCGGGGATCGGATTGGCCAACACCAGCCCGTAACCGTCGGTCGCCAGTCGGTCGCGGGCGCGCAGCACCGCGGCGGCCTGCTTCGGGGTCTGGACCCACCAGTCGACCGGGTAGCCGGAGTCGGCGAGGTAGAAGGCCGGGAAGCGGTCGGTGCGGTAGCCGATCACCCCCACCGACAGCGTCTCCAACCGCTCCAACGTCGCGCCGATGTCCAGTATCGACTTGACCCCCGAACACACCACCAGCACCGGCGTGCGCGACAGCGTAGTCAGGTCCGCGGACTCGTCGTAGTTGTCCCGTGCGCCGCGGTGCACACCGCCCAACCCGCCGGTGGCGAACACCGTGATACCGGCCGCCGCCGCCAGGTGCGCGGTCGCGGCGACCGTGGTCGCACCGTCCCCGCCCACGGCGGCCAGCATGGCGATCTCGCGGACGCTGACCTTGATCGCCGTGCCGCCGGTGGCGATGCGATGCAGCGCCTCATCGTCGAGACCGATCTGCGGCTGGCCGTCGATGAGTGCGATGGTGGCGGGGACGGCGCCGCCGGCGCGTACAGCTTGCTCGATCTCGCGGGCGATGCGCAGGTTGTCCGGGCGCGGCAGACCGTGACTGATGATCGTGCTCTCCAGCGCGACTACCGGCCGGCCGGCGGCCAGCGCATCGGCGACTTCGGGATGGATGCGCATCTGTTCAGACTATTGCGCCGGATGGGTCAGGACGCGCCGATCCTGTCGGGGCAGGCTGGTAGCGTCCGCGACTGTTCGCCGGGTTCATGCGGCGGTTCCAGCTTCGCCTCTCCTTCGTCGAGCCTCGCTGAACCGCCGGGAATGGAGGTGCCGTGGTCGACCAGCGACCCAGGTGGCAGGGCTTCGTCGCCGTGGTGACGGCAGCGCTGCTGCTCGCACCGGCCGCCGCCGCCGATCCGGTGCCGGTCGGTGCCGCCGACGGGTCCGCCGTCGTGGCCATGCTCGACGCCCTGCCGATCAAGGGCCGCGCTCCCAAGACCGGCTACTCGCGCGCACTGTTCGGCCAGGCCTGGAGCGACGACGTGACGGTGCCCGGAGGGCACAACGGCTGCGACACCCGCAACGACATCCTGCGCCGCGACCTGGTCGACATCGAGATCAAGCCGGGTACCACCGATTGCGTAGTGGCATCCGGTGTCTTGAATGATCCCTATACCGGCACGGCGATCCCGTTCCAACGCGGTCCGGGTACCTCCCAGGCAGTGCAGATCGACCATGTCGTGGCGTTGTCGGATGCCTGGCAGAAGGGTGCCCAGGGCTGGGATGAGCTCACGCGCCGCAACTTCGCCAACGATCCGCTGAACCTGCAGGCCACCAGCGGGCCGATCAACCAGCAGAAGGGCGACGGCGACGCGGCCACCTGGCTGCCGCCCAACAAGTCCTACCGATGGGACTACGTCGCCCGCATCGTCGCGGTGAAGGCCGCCTACGGCCTGTGGGTCACCCAGGCCGAGCACGACGCGATGGCACGGATTCTGTCCGCGGACCCCGCCGCATCCGCCGCCGGCCCGCCACCGCCAGCCGAGGAATCCCCTCCACCACCCCCGCCGCCGGCCGACCCGGTTCCGTTTGTGGCACCACCCGGTGAGGTCTACTTCCCGAATTGCGCGGCCGCCCGGGCGGCCGGCGCGGCGCCGATCCTGGCCGGCCAGCCGGGATACCGCTCCAGGCTGGACGGCGACGGCGACGGGGTCGCCTGCGAATAGGGCGTCAGCCCAGCCGGCCAGCCGCCGCTGCGATGCGTTCATCGGTGGCGGTCAACGCGACCCGGACGTGCTGCGCGCCGGACGGCCCGTAGAACTCGCCGGGCGCCACCAGAATGCCGCGCTCGGCCAGCCAGGCGACGGTGCTCCGGCACGACTCGCCGCGGGTGGCCCACAGGTAGAGCCCGCCCTGGGACAACTCGACGGTGAATCCGGCCGCCCGCATCGCCGGCAGCAGCGTCGCGCGACGGCCGGCGTACCGGTCACGTTGTTCGCGCTCGTGCACGTCGTCGTCCAGGGCGGCGACCATGGCCGCCTGGATCGGGGTGGGCACCATCATTCCGGCGTGCTTGCGCACCGCGAGCAGTTCAGCGACCACGGCGGCGTCCCCGGCGACGAAGCCGGCCCGATAGCCGGCCAGTGACGAGGTCTTCGACAGTGAATGCACCGCCAGCAGACCGCGGTGGTCACCGTCGCACACCGCCGGGTGCAGCACCGAGACCGGTGCCGGGTCGTCCCAGCCCAGCCCCAGGTAGCACTCGTCGGAGACCAGCAGCACGTCGTTCTCGCGGGCCCAGCCCACGATCGCGCGCAACTCGTCGGCGGTAGTGATCGCCCCGGTCGGGTTGCTCGGCGAGTTCAGGTACACCAGAGCCGGAGGTGCGCCCTCGAGGCGGCCGGGGGTGTCACTGCGCACCCACTGCGCCCCAGCCAGCCGGGCGCCCACTTCGTAGGTCGGGTAGGCCAATTCGGGGATCACGACGACGTCCTGGTCGCCGAGGCCGAGCAGGCTCGGCAGCCAGGCGATGAGCTCCTTGGTGCCGATCACCGGAAGAATCGCCGACTCCGCCAGGCCGGTGATGTGGTAGCGCCGCTCCAGCGCGGCAACCGCCGAGGCCCGCAGCGCCGGCGTGCCGGCGGTGGTGGGGTACCCCGGCGCCGACGATGCGGCAGCCAGTGCCTCCCGGATGACCGGGGCGACCGGGTCGACCGGGGTGCCGACGGACAGGTCGACGATGCCGTCGGGATGCGCCCTGGCCAGCGCCGTTACCTCGGCCAGGGTGTCCCACGGAAATGTCGGCAGTGCGGCCGATCTGCCGCCACGCACGGGACTCACGAGGCTGCGGCGACGCGGGTCGGATTCATCGGTCCTGATAGTAGAGGCCGCTGCGGCGTGCCGCCCACCACGGCCCGCCGGGGCTATCGGCTATGCACCCAGTTGCTGTGCAACTAGTTGCATAGCGGCCCAGCGCGTGCCTATGCTCACGCCCGTGGCTCTTCCCCACGCGATCCTGGTGTCGCTGCGCGAGCAGTCCGGCTCCGGCTACGAGCTCGCGCACCGCTTCGACCGGTCGATCGGCTATTTCTGGAGCGCCACCCACCAGCAGATCTACCGCACGCTGCGGGCCATGGAGGCCGACGGCTGGGTGCACGTCACCGAGGTCGCCCAGCGGGGCCGCCCGGACAAGAAGGTCTACACGGTCGCCGAAGCGGGCCGGGCCGAGTTGGCCCGCTGGCTTTCCGCACCGCTGTCCGGCCGCGGCAGCTCGGTGGTGGACAACCGGCTGCGCGAGCTGGCGGTCAAGATCCGTGGCGCCGCCTACGGAGACGCCGCCGCGATACGCGAGCAGGCCGCCGCGCTGCGCGCCGAGCGGGCCGAGCGGCTGGACGTCTACCGCGCCCTGGAGAAAAAACAGTTCCCGGATCCGGCCTCGCTGTCCGGCGCCGCGCTGCACCAGTACCTGGTGCTGCGCGGCGGTGTCCAGGCGGAGGAAAGCGCGATCAACTGGCTCGACGAGGTCAAGGCGGCACTGAGATGAAGGCGGCACTGTGACAGGCGAATCCACCAACCCGTACCCGATCCTGTTGTCCCCGTTGGATCTGGGGTTCACCACGCTGGCCAACCGGGTGGTGATGGGTTCGATGCACACCGGTCTGGAGGACCGGGCCGGCGACACCGGCAAGCTGGCCGAATACTTCGCGGCACGGGCCCGCGGCGGGGTCGGACTGATCATCACCGGTGGGTACGCACCGAACCGGTCGGGTTGGCTGCTGCCGTTCGCCTCGGCGATGACCACCACTGCCGACGCCCGCCGGCACCGGCGCATCACCAGCGCGGTGCACGACGCCGGCGGCAAGATTCTGCTGCAGGTGCTGCACGCGGGACGCTATGCCTACCATCCGTTCTCGGTCAGCGCCTCGGCGATCAAGGCGCCGATCAATCCGTTCCGGCCGCGCCGGCTCTCAGCGCGCGCGATCGACAGCACCATCGACGACTTCGCACGCACCGCATCGCTGGCCCGCGACGCCGGCTATGACGGCGTGGAGATCATGGGCAGCGAAGGGTATCTGCTCAACCAGTTCCTGGCACCGCGCACCAACAAGCGCAGGGATGCCTGGGGTGGCACCGCGGCCAACCGGCGCCGATTCCCGGTGGAGATCGTGCGCCGCACCCGCGAGGCCACCGGGCCGGACTTCATCGTCTGCTACCGGATGTCGATGGCCGACTATGTCGAGGAAGGCCAGAGCTGGGAGGAAGTCCTCGCGCTGGCAACCGACGTCGAGGCGGCCGGGGCCACCATGATCAACTCCGGGTTCGGCTGGCACGAGGCACGGGTGCCGACCATCGTGACATCGGTCCCGGGCAGTGCCTTCGTCGACATCAGCAGTGCGGTCGCCGATCACGTCACGATTCCGGTGGTCGCGTCCAACCGGATCAACATGCCGCAGAACGCCGAGCAGGTGCTCGTCGAGACGTCGGTGCAACTGATCTCGATGGCGCGCCCGATGCTGGCCGACCCGGACTGGGTACGCAAGGCCGCCGATGATCGGGCCGAGGAGATCAACACCTGCATCGCCTGCAACCAGGCCTGCCTGGACCACGCCTTCGTGCACAAGAAGGTGTCGTGTCTGGTCAATCCCCGGGCCGGCCACGAGACCACGCTGGTCCTCGGCCCGACGCGGCGCAGCCGGCGCATCGCGGTGGTGGGCGCCGGACCGGCCGGGCTGTCGGCGGCGGTGTCGGCGGCCGAGCGCGGCCACCACGTGACGCTGTTCGAGGCCAACGAGTTCATCGGGGGGCAATTCGACCTGGCCAAGCGGATTCCCGGCAAAGAGGAGTTCGCCGGCACGATCCGCTACTACACGGCGATGCTGGACAAGTACGCCGTGACGGTGCGACTGGGCAGCCGAGCGCACGTCGACGAGCTGACCGGGTTCGACGAGGTGGTGCTGGCCACCGGCGTGCGACCCCGCATCCCGCAGATCCCCGGTATCGACCATCCGATGGTGCTGTCCTACGCCGAGGCGATCACCGGCCGGCCGGTGGGACCCTCGGTGGCGGTGGTCGGCGCCGGTGGGATCGGCTTCGATGTCAGCGAGTTTCTGGTGGTGGCCAATCCGGAGTCCTCCCCGACATTGAACCTCAAGGAGTGGAAGGCCGAATGGGGTGCCGCCGACCCGTGGGATGCCCCGGGCGCACTGATACCGCCGGACCCGTCGCCGCCGGCCCGCCAGGTCTATCTGCTGGCCCGTACCGAGGGAGCCCAGGGCCGCAAGCTCGGCAAGACCAGTGGCTGGGTCCATCGAGCGTCGGTGAAAGCCAAAGGCGTCCAACAGATCTCCGGGATCAACTATGACCTCATCGACGACGACGGGCTGCACATCAGCTACGGCCCGAAGAAGTCCCGGCCGCAGGTGCTCGCCGTGGACAACGTGGTGATCTGCGCCGGTCAGGAGTCGGTGCGCGACCTCGAGGACGGGTTGCGGATGCGCGGCGTGAAACCACACGTCATCGGCGGAGCGGCGCTGGCGACCGAGCTGGATGCCAAGCGGGCCATCAAGCAGGGCACCGAGCTGGCCGCGCGCCTGTAGCCGAAACCTCAGCCGCCGAAAACCCCGACCGCGGTGGCGACCGCGACCGACCTGGCCGCGATCGTCGTCGTCGATTCCGGCACCGGCGTAGTCGGCGCCAACGCCGACGGCGTGCCCAACGCGTACAGCTGGAAGCGGTAGTGGTGCACGCCGGTTCCGGCCGGCGGGCAGGGGCCCAGGTAGTCGGCTTTGCCGCCGGAGTTCAGACTGACCACCGCGGTCGGCGGCAACACACCGTCGACGATCTCCCCGGAGATCGGCGGTATCCCGCTCACCACCCAGTGCACATACAGCCCGGCCGGTGCGTCGGGGTCGTCGACCACCAAGGCCAGCGACTCGGCGCCGGACGGCACGTTGTGCCAGCGCAAGGGCGGGGGCACATTGCGGCCGTTACACGAGTACTCGGCGGGGATCGGTGCGTCCTGGGCGAACGCCGAGCTGTTCATGGTGAACCCGGTGGCCCCCGTCTGCGCCGACGTGTCGGTCCCGGTGGCGGGATTGCCGTCCCGCTGCGGCTGCGCACCGCTGCACCCGGCCAGCGCCAGCAGCGCCAGCATCAGGAAACGCGCCGATCGCATGGCGGCGACTACCCCGCTCAGCCCGGCGAATCCGCCGGAGACGCGCACGCTGCCGCGGGGGAAGGCGCGGGCAGCGGTGCATAGTCGGTGCTGCGCTGCCGCGCCGGACGGCCGATGCCCTCGGCGATCGCGACCAACTCGGCGATGGTCTTGGCCGACCCGTGCTCGGAACCGGCCATCCGGGAGATGGTCTCCTCCATCAGGGTGCCGCCCAGGTCGTTGGCCCCGCCGTTGAGCATCGCCTGGGTGCGCTCCACTCCCAGCTTCACCCAACTGGTCTGGATGTTGGGGATACGACCGTGCAGCATGATGCGCGCCAGGGCGTGCACCGCACGGTTGTCCCGGTGACTCGGGCCGGGCCGGGCCCCGCCGGCCAGATACAGCGGCGAGCTCTGATGCACGAACGGCAGCGGCACGAACTCGGTGAAACCCCCGGTGCGGTCCTGGATGTCACGCAGCACCCGGAAGTGTCCGATCCAGTGCCGCGGCGAATCGATGTGGCCGTACATCATCGTCGAGCTGGATCGCAGCCCGACCTCGTGCGCGGTACTGATCACCTCGACCCACATCGAGGTCGGCAGCTTCCCCTTGGTCAGCACCCAGCGGATCTCGTCGTCGAGGATTTCGGCGGCCGTGCCCGGGATGCTGCCCAGACCGGCCTCGCGCAGACTGATCAGCCACTCCCGAATACTCAAGCCGCTCTTGGAGACCCCGTTGGTGATCTCCATCGGGGAGAACGCGTGCACGTGCATCGACGGCACCCGAGCCTTGACCGCACGCACCAGGTCGGCATACCCGGTGACCGGCAGTTCGGGATCGATCCCGCCCTGCATGCAGACCTCGGTGGCGCCGGCCAGGTGCGCCTCGTAGGCCCGTTCGCCGACCTCGGCGTTGGACAGCGAGAAGGCGTCCGCGTCGCCCTTGCGCTGGGCGAACGCGCAGAATCGGCAGCCGACGTAGCAGATGTTGGTGAAGTTGATGTTCCGGTTGACCACGTAGGTGACATCGTCGCCCACGACTTCGCGACGCAACGAATCAGCCAGGGCGGCAACGGCATCCAGGGCCGGACCGTCCGCGGTCGCCAGCGCCAGGTACTCGGCGTCGGTGCAGCCGGCCGGGTCGCGCTCGGCCGAGCGCAGCGCGGCCAGCACATCGGTGTCGACGCGTTCGGGCGCGCGGGCGGCCAGCTCGTGGATCTGTTCGCGGATCGACTCCCAGTCCCCGAAGGCGCTGCCCAGGTCGCTGCGGGTCTCGGTGGCCCGTCCGTCGACGTCGATGGCGGTGTGCAGGTCCACCCGGCCGGCGGACTGCACCTCGTCGGGTTCCTGCCAGGGCAGCCCGACCGGGTTGACGTCGCGCGCCCAACCGGTGGCCGGGTCGGCCAGCGCCGCGACGTGCGGGCGCACCCGCGGATCGATCCATGCCGCGCCGGCCTGCACGTAGTCGGGTTGGGCGGTCAGGCGCTGCACCAAGTCGTAGCCGGCCTGCTCGGTGACAGCGGCCAGGTCGTCCAGCGCCGGCCAGGGACGCTCCGGATTGACGTGATCCGGGGTCAACGGCGACACCCCGCCCCAGTCGTCGACGCCGGCCCCGATCAGGGCCAGGCACTCCTGCGCCGATACCAGGTTGGGGGGTGCCTGCACCCGCATCTTCGGGCCCAGCACCAGCCGGGTGACCGCCACCGTCGCCAGGAAGTCTTCGAAGCCGGCGTCGGGTACGGCCGCCATCGCGGTGCGCTCCTTGGCCCGGAAGTTCTGCACGATCACTTCCTGGATGTGCCCGAACTCCTTGTGCACCTTGCGAATCGCATGCAAGGTGTCGGCACGCTCGTCCAGCGTCTCGCCGATGCCCACCAACAGGCCGGTGGTGAACGGGATCGAGAGTCGGCCCGCGTCGGCCAATGCGCGCAGACGTACCGCCGGGTCCTTGTCCGGGCTGCCGTAGTGCGCCAGGCCTTTCGTCTCGAACAGTCGCCGCGAGGTGGTCTCGAGCATCATGCCCATCGACGGCGCCACCGGCTTGAGCCGCGACATCTCCGACCAGCTCATCACCCCGGGGTTCAGGTGCGGCAGCAGACCGGTCTCCTCGAGCACCCGGATGGCCATCGCCCGTACGTAAGCCAGGGTGGTGTCGTAGCCCCGCTCGTCAAGCCACTGCCGCGCTTCGGGCCAACGCTCCTCGGGCCGGTCCCCCAGGGTGAACAGCGCTTCCTTGCAGCCCAACTCGGCACCGCGCTGGGCGATGTCGAGGATCTCGTCGGGTGTCAGGTACATCTGCTTGCCCTGGGCTCGCAGCACCCCGGGCACCGTGACGAACGTGCAGTAGTGGCAGGTGTCGCGGCACAGGTGGGTGACCGGGATGAACACCTTGCGCGAGTAGCTGACCGGCAGCCGGCCACCCGGCCCGCGCCGACCGGCCGAGACCAGGCCCGCGTCTCGCACCCGGGCGGCACTCGCACACAGGTCGGCCAGGTCGCTCCCCTGCGCCGTCAGCGCGATGGCGGTTTCCTCGACGTTGAGCAGGACGCCGTCGCGGGCCCGCCGCAGGACGCGGCGCATCGCCGACGGGTTCGTCATCCGCGCGCCCCCCGCATCCGGAATCTCGCGCATGCCATAAGCGCCACAGTAGTCGGCGTGCCAACCGGGCCTTCCAGGTAGTCCGGGGCGCCGGTCACGCCGGCGCAACCGTCAGGGCCGGTCGGCGTTCAGCGCCTGGCGGCGCTGCCACAGCAGCCACGCCGGCGGTGCACTGCCCAGCACGATCAGCAGCAACACCCCGTATGCCATCACGCCGCGGTCGGCGAATATCAGGTCGTCCCCCGGCCCACCGAAGGTCATCACCGCGACCGTCAACAACCAGGTCCACAGCGGCAGGGCGGCCAACCGCAACGATGTCGTGCAGCGCAGCGCGACCCACACCAGGCCGGCATTGACCAAGCCCCCGACCAGGGCGCTGAGCGGGAACGGAACCGCGCCGATATGCGCGGGCAAGAACAGGGCGGCCGACACGGCGCAGAGCACCCCGTCGATGGCCAAGAGGGCCAGCACCGGGTAATTGACGGCGCGCCCCGGGTTGTCGGTGGTCATCGCGGGCTCGGAGAGCGGCGCGACCGGGCTCAAGTGGGGATGCTGTCCAGCTGGCTGACCAGGGAACCGATCATCCACTGGTAGCTGTCAATCCACCACTGCCAGTGCTCCAAGTTCGGGTCCAGATCGGGATCCATGCCTAAACCACCTAAGCCCTTACCTCGATGTCGCGAAATTACTCAGCAGGAGCTTACCTGCTGCTCGGCGGCGCCGAGCTCAAGTCCGGCCAGAAGATCGGTTTCCCAGCCCCGGGCGTCGCGTGGTCCGGCGCGACCGGCGACCAGCACGTAGTGCTCACTGTCCAGGATCGGTTGCGCCACATCGTTGGACAGCGCGAATGCCCGTCCGGTGGGGCCGACGGTGACCTGGGTGGCGTGTGCGGCCATGGCCGCGATCTTGGCCGCACGCGCCCCGGGTGCTTCGATGACCGCGCCGATCCGTTCGTCGGGGAAGTCGCCGGTGGCGTCGACGGCGGTATCGCCGTCCGAGTCGGCCGGCAGGGTCCAGTGCGGCAGCCGGTCCGCGTCGGTCAGCTGTCGCCGGGCGGCCCGCCAGGCACTGCCGGCGGTCACCGTCCAGTAGAACTTCGGCGTGGTCCATCCCCGACCGCCGGCGTCTCCCAAGGTGGCGGCGGCCGCCGCCACCGCCGCGGTGGTGACGTGGTGGGCGTGGATGTGGTCGGGGTGGCCGTAGCCGCCGTATGGGTCATAGCCGACGATCACGTGCGGTCGCAGCTGTCGGATGACCGTGGCCAGCGCAGTGACGGTTTCGGTGTCGTCGGCGTCGACAAAACGTTGCTGTCGCCGCGCCGGGGTGCCCACCATTCCCGAGTCGCGCCAGCGTCCGGCGCCGCCGAGAAACCGCGGCGGCCCCACGCCCAGGGCCCGTAGCGCGGCGGTGAGCTCACCGATCCGGTACCCGCCCAGCTGGTCGGCCCGGTCCACCGCCAGGTGCGCCCATCGGTCCCCGATGATCTCGCCCTCTTCGCCCAGTGTGCAGGTCACGACGTGCACGTCCGCGCCGCGAGCGGTGTAGTGGGCGATGGTCGCCCCGGTCGTCAGCGTCTCGTCGTCGGGATGGGCATGGACGAACAACAGCCGCGGAGTCTGATCCGACACGGCCGGAACCCTACCGCCACGCCCGAGCCGGTGCGGCGATCAGAACAGGCTGGCGAACAGTCCGGCCCAGTCGATGCTGCCCAGCAGGGAGAAATTGTCGGACTGGATGGCATTGACGATCTCGTCGAACTCGCCCGGGCTGAGCCCCAGCAGCACGCTCCAGTCCGCCTCGGCCATCCCGGTGTCGAGGTGGCCGAGCAGGCTGGTGTGGGCGTCGAACGGAATTCCGAACAGGCTGTTGAACGCGCTCTCGTTCTGCGCCAGCAAGGTGTTGTTGACGGTGAAGATCCAGTTCACCACGTCGTTGACCTCGGGATTGTCGCCGAAAAGCTTGTCGGCGGCCTCCATTTGGGCGTTGACCAGGGCATTGTTGAGGTCGGCTTCGATCGCGGCGACCGCGCTGGTCATCGCCTGGTATGCCGCGGGCAGGGCCAGTGCCATCCCGCTGAGCATGCTGGCGGCCGCGGCACTGATGGCCTGCTCGCTGCCGCCGAGTACGCCGGATGTCGTCGGGGTGGCGACGGCCGCCCCGGCCCCGCCGACCGCACCCAAGTCGATGGGCGCGATGGTCAGGCCGGCATCGTGGAGGGTCTGCGGGTCCAGGCCTCCGCCGATCAGGGCCTTCACCGCTTCGTCGTCGAGCACCAGGTCACCAGAGGAGTTCGAGCCGACACCGAGATCACCGCTGCCGTGGCCGAAGAGCAGGTCGCCCAGACTGATGTTCTGACCGTCGCCCTCACCGGCACCGGACAGGTCCGGCCGAATGTGGTTCTCGACGGTCTCCAGCAGCTGGCTCGTGTCGACATTGCGGGTCGCGGCCAGGTCGAAATCGCGAATCTGCACGTCCGGCAGGGGCTGCGTCATCGAGGTCAGTGCCGTGATCAACCCACCGGCGGCGAGAGCGGCAGCCGCCACCGCGCCGCACCTTTGAACCTGGCGTTCCATCTGCGACCCTCCAACATGCCCCGGAAACTTGCTTAATAATATCCAAGAACTATCTGTGTGCAAGGCTCATTGTCGTCGAACTTCGGCTCGTCAACGACGCAACGCATCCGCAGCACACGACGCGGACACACGAGAGACGACGCCGGCACCCGGAATCCGGTCTGGAGGAAAGGCTAACCCTGCCAGGCCCTACTGACGCCATCAGCGGGCCTACTCTCAGCAAACCAGAAGTACTTGCTTCGACTAATCTTGCGTCGGTCCGCCGGGCTACGGGCGCTTCACCCAGCCGCCGGCATCCCCGACGATCCCCACCGGCACCGACCCGGACAGGCTGACGTTCGCCACGCTGGGACCAACCGCCACGATCGTGGTGTCCTGCAGAATCGGCAGCACCGTCGCCATGTTCCACAGCCTGGGCTCCACGGCCGCGATCACCTCGCTGATGGGCTTGGAGCCGTCGAGTGCGGCATCGATCTCGGCCTGGATGCCGTGATCACAGACGCCGGTGATGTTCGACGGAGCCTGCACCAGGGCCCCGGGCCCGACCGGTTGCGGCGGAACCTTCGATGTCGGCGTCGTCGAGCCCGCCGGGGGTGTCGGCGGCGCGGGGGCCGGCACCGAAGGTGTCGCCCGGCCGCGAGGCGTCGTCACCGCGGTGGACTCCAGCGCGATACAGCCGTATCGCGAAGCCAGCAGGGTCGCCAGGTCGCCCCCGGCCTGCTGCCAGCCCACGATGGCGTCGACCTGGTCGGTGAGCATCGCCTCCCGGTAGAGCTTCACCGGGTCCAGCGCGAGCACGGTCGCGGCGATCCCCACGTTGCGTAGCTGGTCGGCAGCGGTGTTGGCCACAGCCAGCGACGTCGGATCGTTGGCTGCCACCCCGATGACCAGCGACAGCTGATCATCGCCCTTGCTGATCCGCCCGCGGGTGATCTCCGGCGAATGCGGCAGACCGGACGGCGTGCCGGCCGGCGGGACCAGCGCGGATGGCGGCGCATCCTTCTCCACCCGGTAGCCGGCCGACTGCAGCAGCACCAGCGCCGCCGACTCGGACATCGCCGGGGGCGCGCTCGGCACGTAGCCGGGGTCACTGGGGGAACGGACCTGGGCCTGGGCCAGGGTAACGGTGTTGTCGCTGCCGGCGCCCACGGTGGCCAGCAGGCCCACGTCAAGCAGGCCCAGGATCGCCCGGCGGACCCGGACGTCGGCCAGCTTCGGTTCGGCGGCACGCAGCGTCAACTGCATCAGCCGCGGCGTGACGACCCGCGACGTCTTCACGCCGGGAATCACCGACAGTTGGGCGAACGCCGCCGATCCGCCGTGCACCTGGGCCACCTGGGTGTCGCCGTTGCGGATCGAGTCGGCCAGCGCGGCCGCCGACCCGGCTCGGCGGAACAGGATCAAGTCCGGTTTGGCCGGCGGTCCCCAGTAGCGGTCGTTGCGGGCAAGCAGGATCGCGTCGCGCTGCGGGTCGATGTTTTCCACCCGGAACTGGCCGCCGGTGACCGGCAGTGCCCGGGCCAGCCCGGCCGGGAAGCCGCCGGGCACGTCCTTGACGATGTGCGCCGGCAAGATGTTGCTGAACAGCTCCCGCCAGGCCGGATACGGCTTGGCGAAGGTGACCACCACCTGTTTGCCGCCGTCGACGGAGTGCACCCCGTTGATCAGGTCGTAGCCGGCCGGGTCGACGACACCCGGTTGGCTGACCATCTGCTGCCACAGGTACCAGAAGTCGTCGGCCGCGATCGGCGCGTTGTCGGTCCAGGACGCCTCGGGCCGGATGCGGTAGGTGACGGTGAACGGCGCGTCGGCGGTGACTTTCGCCGACACCAACAGGGTCGGGTCCATCTCCCATCGCGAACCGGTCGGAGCGCTGGAGTCCGGGATCGGCCGGAAGGCGCTGGGCAGCACCAGGGCGCTGACCGCCGCGGTGACCGCCGACAGGTCGGAGCGCAGGTGCGGGTTGAAACCGGCACCGATCGAGTCGATGCCCATGATGATCTGGCTGACCCGGGGCGGCGGAGGCGCGGTACTCTTCGGCGTTTCGGTGCTCTGCGGTGCCGGTGGCGGGTTGACCGTGCAGCCCGACGTGGCCTGCGTCAACGTCAGCAGCATCGCCGAAATCAGCGCTCCCGCAGTCACATGGGGGCGACGGACTGGTTTCGGCACGGGGACCAGGGTATCCGGCGGGCCCGGGTTTAGAGGTTCTTGGCCCGGGACCGGCTGCGGGCCCGCAGCGTCGAGTCCAGCTCGACCTTGCGTACCCGCACCACCTCGGGGGTGACCTCGACGCACTCGTCGACCGCGCAGAACTCCATTGCCTGCTCCAGATCGAGGTCGATCGGCCGGGCCAGCGTCTCCATCACATCGGCCGTCGACGACCGCATGTTGGTCAGCTTCTTCTCCTTGGTGACGTTGATGTCGAGGTCCTCGGCCCGCGGGTTGATCCCGACCACCATGCCCTGGTAGGTGTCCTGCCCGGGCTCGACGAAGAACTGCCCACGGTCGGCCAGCTGGATCAGCGCGAACGGCGTGATGGACCCGGCCCGGTCGCTGACCAGCGAGCCGGTGTGCCGGGCGCGGATCTCACCGGCCCACGGCTGGTAGCCCTCGAACACCGCGTTGGCGATGCCGGTGCCGCGGGTCTCGGTGAGGAAGTCGGTGCGCCAGCCGATCAGGCCGCGGCTGGGGATGATGAATTCCATCCGCACCCAGCCGGTGGTGTGGTTGGCCATCTCGGTCATCCGGCCCTTGCGTGCCGCCGCCAGCTGGGTGATGGCGCCGACGTACTCCTCGGGGCAGTCGACGGTCAGGTGCTCGAACGGCTCGTGCACCTTGCCGTCGACCTTGCGGGTCACCACCTGCGGCTTGCCCACGGTCAGCTCGAAGCCCTCCCGGCGCATCTGCTCGACGAGGATGGCCAGCGCCAACTCGCCACGGCCCTGCACCTCCCAGGCGTCGGGACGGCCGACGTCGACCACCCGGACCGAGACATTGCCGATCAGCTCGGTGTCCAGACGTGACTTGACCATCCGCGCGGTCAACTTGTGGCCGGACACCTTGCCCGCCAGCGGCGAGGAGTTGGTGCCGATGGTCACCGAGATCGCCGGTTCGTCGACGGTGATGCGCGGCAGCGCGACCGGAGCGGCCGAATCTGCCAGGGTGTCACCGATCATGATGTCGCTGATACCGGCGACGGCGACGATGTCACCGGCGCGGGCCTCTTCGGTCGGGTTGCGTTCGACCCCCTCAGTGACCAGCAGCTCGGTGATCTTCGCGGTGGTGGTCACCGGTTCGCCGTCGACCTCGCGCATCCAGGCGACCTGCTGCCCCTTGCGGATGCTGCCGTTGTAGATCCGGATCAGGGCCAGCCGGCCCAGGAATGCCGAGGCATCGAGGTTGGTGACCAGCGCCTGTAGCGGAGCCTCGGGGTCGCCCGAGGGCGGCGGCACGTGCTCGAGCAGCACGTCGAACAGCGGGTCGAGGTTGTCGCCGTCCGGGACAGAGCCGTCAGCGGGGGCGGCGGTGCTGGCCACTCCGGCACGGCCGGACGCGTAGAGCGTCGGCAGGCCCAGCGCGTGCTCGGCGGCGGCCTGCGCTTCGTCGTCGAGGTCGCTGGCCACATCGAGCAGCAGGTCGTGGCTGGCGTCGACCACCTCGGCGATGCGGGCGTCGGGGCGGTCGGTCTTGTTGACCACCAGGATCACCGGCAGATGCGCCGCCAGCGCCTTGCGCAGCACGAACCGGGTCTGCGGCAGCGGGCCCTCGGAGGCGTCGACCAGCAACACCACGCCGTCGACCATGGACAGCGCGCGCTCCACCTCGCCGCCGAAGTCCGCGTGGCCCGGGGTGTCGATCACGTTGATGACGGTGACGGTGCCGTCGGCATGGTGGCGATGAACGGCCGTGTTCTTGGCCAGGATCGTGATGCCCTTTTCGCGCTCCAAGTCACCGGAGTCCATCACCCGCTCCTGCGCCTCACCGCGTTCCCGCAGGGCGCCGGACTGGCGGAGCATGGCGTCGACCAGGGTCGTCTTGCCGTGGTCTACGTGCGCGACGATGGCGACGTTACGAAAGTTCACCGGGCGATTCTGCCAGCGCACCCTGTCAATCGCGAAAACGTGAAAGCAACGTCACAGCCCGAGGGGAGACTCGGCGGAGAACCGCTCCAGCTCCTTGAGGTGCAGTTCGGTCAGCGATTGCAGGCACCGCGCCGCCGTTTCGGTGAGCTGCAGCCGGATCACCCGCTGGTCGACGCGGTCGCGGACCCGGGTGACCAGGCCGGCCGCCTCGGCCCGCTGGATCAGCTCACCGGCACTGTGGTGTCGCAACAGCAGGTATTCCGCGATGTCGCCGACCGTCGGCCCCCGCGAGTCACTGTGACCGCGGACCGCCAGCAACAACTGGTGCTGGGCGGGCGTGAGCCCGGCTGCCTGTGCCTGATCCGCACTCCACCGTTCGAAACGCCGCAGCCGCGTCCGAAACGCGAGCAACCGGGAGTAGACGTCGTCAGGCAGGGCCACGCCGGTTACTTTATGCCGAGCGCTGGCGGCGCGCGCGGTTCAGCTCAACCGCGCGGTGATCTGAATTTCGACCGCCGCCCCCGGGATCGCCAGCTCGGAGATTCCGACGGCCGTCCACGCGGGGTATGGAGCAGACACGAAGGCGTTCTTGACGGCGACGAATCGGTCGATCTGCTCGGAGAGCCCGACGTGGTAGGTGGTCATCTCGACGACATCGGCGAAGGTGAGCTCCACTTCGGCGAGCAGTCCGCGCAGGTTCTCGAAGGCCAGGGTGAACTGCTCGGTCAGGTCCTCCGGGAGGCTCAGGTCGGGACGGACGCCCATCATGCCCGAGCAGCGCAGCAGATCTCCGTCGATGACGGCCGGCGCGTAGTGATGGCTGTCGTACATCGGCTTCATCCACGCCGGAATGACGACCTTCATGGTTACTCCCTGCCCGATGGCTACGGCGCCGCCGGTGCCCCGGACTGCACCAATTGATCCGGGCAGTACGAATGCGCGGCGATCCCCACGAACACCGTCCCGTGCTGGGTCGTCAGGCCGGGATTGCGTTCCTGCAGACCCTGGAGCACCTCCGTGCTCGGCTTACCTTGAGCGATGAACTGGCACACCAGTCTCGCGGTGACGATGGCCTGTTCACCGCTCCGATAGGTGACACCGGCCGCCTGTAGGGCCGTCAAGAACGCGATGTCCACGTCGGAGGCAGTGCCGACGACCGGATCGGCAGACGCCGGGCCGGCGAGGCCGACGAAGGTCAGCGCGGCGAGCAGCGCCGCGGCGAACCTCACCAGCCCCGCCGTTGCGGTCGGGAGCCCATCGGCTGGCCCCGCTTGGCCACGTCGCGGCTGCGGTAGACGATGTAGGGCCGGAACAGGTATCCGATCGGCGCGCTGAAGGCGTGCACCAGGCGGGTGAACGGCCACAGCGCGAACAGCGCCAGCGCGATCATCACGTGCACCTGGAAATAGATCGGCGCCTGCACCATCAGGTCACCGCGCGGGTCCAGCATCCAGATCGACCGGCACCAGACCGAGACGGTCTCCCGGTAGTCGTGCGCCTCCCCGTAGGGCGTGGTGCCCATCAGGGTGCAACTCATCCCGACCACCAATGCACAGACCAGCACCGCGTACATCAGCTTGTCGTTGACGCTGGTGGCCTTGAACACCGATCGTTCGGTGCGGCGCCGGTAGATCAGCAGCCCGACGCCGACCAGGGTGGCGATACCCGCGGGAAGCCCGAGTATCAGCGCCTGCAGGTGGTAGAGCCGGTCGCTCATCCCCAGTGCCCGGGTCCAGGACTCCGGGACGAAAAGTCCCATGATGTGCCCGGCGATCACCACGAAGCTGCCGAAGTGGAACATCGGGCTGCCGATCCGCAGCAGCTTGGACTCATACAGCTGCGACGAGCGCGTGGTCCAGCCGAATTTGTCGTAGCGGTACCGCCACCAGGTGGCGACCGCGGCGATCGCCAAAACGAAGTACGGCCCGATGTCCCACCACAGCTCCGCGGCGTTGTTGGCGCTTGTCATCGGGTCGGCACCTTCGGCATCCCGAGCGAAACGGTCGCCGAGTACGGTTGCAGCCCGACGGCTTCGGCGGGCGGGCCGGACGCCATCAGCTCACTCACGTTGTGCACCTCCTGGTCGGTCGCCACCGGCAGTGTCTCGCACACCGCGGCGATGGCGTGGGCATACGGCGATCCCGAATCGGACAACGCCTTGTGCAGCACATCGATCGGCACCCGGTGCGCCACCAGCAGGCGGCGGCCGGCCTCGGGGTCGACCAGTGCGGCGAACTCCAGCACCACCGGCAGGTGATCGGGTGCCTCACCCGCGGGCGGCTCGGCGCCGGCCTCGCGGTAGGCGGTGGCGAAAGCCAGCATCTGCATCCCCCTGTTGCGGGTGTCCCCGCCGGTCCAGTAGGTCAGAAACATAGTCGAGCGACGCCGCATGTCGAAGGTCTCGACATAGTCGACGGCAGCGGCCATCGGATCAAGGGCGCGCAGCGCCGCCACGGTGCGGCGCAACAGGTCCGCCGGTTTCGGATCGGCATGGCCCAGCAGCGCTTCGGCGGTGTCGAGCCGCTCGGACAGCTGCTCATCCGGGTAGGCCAGCAGCAACGACGCGGCCTGCCACACCGCGCGGTCGGCCGGTCCGCCGACCTGGCGCCGCAGGGAACGAATCAGCCGCTTCATGTGTGCTCCGGGAACATCTCCGGCACCGCCCGATCGCCGCCGCCCCAGTTGAGCAGGTTGGTCCGGCCCCGCGGACGTTGCGCGGTTCCACCGTTCTCGACCATGTGGAACGACGAGCCCGCCTCGCCGTCGTCGCCGACGAACGGGTCGTCTTCGTACCCGTTGGGGCCGCCGGTGATCGAGCACCCCATGTGTTCCAGATCGTGCGCCTGTTGGCTGTAGGCGGTGGGAATCACATAGCGCTCTTCGTATTTCGCGATCGCCAGTAGGCGGTACATCGAGTACATCTCCTCCTCGGTCATACCGACCGATTCGGGGATGTGCGGCTGGCTCTCGCGGCCCAGGCTGATGTCGCGCATGTAGGAGCGCATCGCCGCCAGGCGGCGCAGCACGTCCTCGATGACGCCGGTGTCGCCGGCGGTGAACAGTTCGGCGAGGTAGGCCATCGGGATGCGCAGCGCCTCCAGCGCACCGAACAGATTGCCCAGGTCTTCACCGTCGTGCCCGTCCCGGCTGACGGCGTCGACGACCGGCGACAACGGTGGGACGTACCAGACCATCGGCATGGTGCGGTACTCCGGGTGCAGTGGCAACGCCACCTTGTAGGTGTTGATCAGCGCGTAGATCGGTGACCGCTGGGCGGCCTCGATCCAGGCGTCGGCGATCCCCTCGGCACGCGCCCCGGCGATCACGTCCGGGTCGGTCGGATCCAGGAACACCCCGCGCTGCGCCTCGTACAGGTCGGTGTCCTTCTCCACCGACGCCGCCTCCAGCACCCGGTCGGCGTCATAGAGCACCAGCCCGATGTAGCGCAGCCGCCCCACGCAGGTCTCCGAGCAGATGGTCGGCAGCCCGACCTCGATACGCGGGTAACAGAAGTGGCACTTCTCGGCCTTGCCGGTCTTGTGGTTGAAATACACCTTCTTGTACGGGCATCCCGACACGCACAGCCGCCAGCCGCGGCAACGGTCCTGGTCGACGAGCACGATGCCGTCCTCTTCGCGTTTGTAGATCGCCCCGGTCGGGCACGACGCCACACACGACGGGTTCAGGCAGTGCTCGCAGATGCGCGGCAGATAGAACATGAAGGTCTCTTCGAGCTCACTTTTGACCTGGTCACTGACCTTGGCCAGGATCGGGTCGTTGACCAGGTTCTCCGGTGAGCCGGCGAGGTTGTCGTCCCAGTTGGGGCCCCACTCGATCTTGGTGGGATCGCCGGTGATCGCACTGCGCGGTGCGGCGACCGGGATGGTGTCCCCCAGGGGAGCCGAGGTGAGGTTCTCGTAGTCGTAGGTCCACGGCTCGTAGTAGTCCTTCAACCCGGGCAGGTTGGGGTTGGCGAAGATGTTGAGCAGCTTGTGGACCCGGCCGCCGGCCAGCAGGCGCAGCCGGCCCTTCTTGTCCAGCGTCCAGCCGCCCTTCCACCGGTCCTGGTCTTCGTAGGTGCGCGGATACCCTCCGCCCGGCCGGGTTTCGACGTTGTTGAACCAGACGTACTCGGTGCCCTCGCGGTTGGTCCAGGCCTGCTTGCAGGTCACCGAGCAGGTGTGGCACCCGATACATTTGTCCAGGTTCATCACCATGGCCATCTGCGCCATTACCTTCATGGTCAGTACCTCACGTCCTGGCTGCGGCGGCGCACCACCGTCACCTCGTCGCGCTGATTGCCCGTCGGCCCCAGATAGTTGAACGCGAACGCGTGCTGGCCGTAGCCGCCGGCCAGGTGGCTGGGCTTGACCCGGATGCGGGTCAGCGAGTTGTGGGTGCCGCCGCGTTGGCCGGTGGTCTCACTGCGCGGGGTGTCGACGGTGCGCTCCTGCACGTGGTAGACGAACACCACGCCGTCGGGCATCCGCTGGCTCACGATGGCCCGGCCCACGAAAACACCGTTGACGTTGACCGCCTCGATCCAATCGTTGTCCTTGACACCGATTTTCGCCGCGTCGCCCGGACTCATCCACATGGTCGGCCCGCCGCGGGACAGTGACAACATGTAGAGGTTGTCCTGGTAGGTGGAGTGGAACGACCACTTCGAGTGCGGGGTCAGATACCGCACGGTGATGCCGATTCCGTCGCCGACCTCACCGAGTTCGGGCGCGTCGAACAGCCGCACCATATCCAGCGGCGGCCGGTAGACCGGCATGTGCTCGCCGAGTTCCTCGATCCAGTCGTGCGCGGTGTAGAAGTGCATCCGGCCGGTCAGCGTGTGGAACGGCTTGAGGCACTCGATGTTCACCGTGAACGGCGCGTATCGGCGGCCGCCGGTCTCGCTGCCGGACCATTCCGGGCTGGTGATCACCGGCACCGGACGGGCCTGGGTGTCGGCGTAGGTGATCCGCTTCTCCTCGCTGCCCTCGGCCAGGTGCGCCAACCGCTGGCCGGTGCGCTTCTCCAGCTCTCGGAAGCCCTCGACCGCGAGTCGGCCGTTGGTGGTGCCGGACAGGGCCAGCACGGTGTCGGCCATCCGTGTCGCCGTGGTGAGCGCCGGGCGACCTTCGGCGACACCGGAGTCCAGCACTCCGAACTTGGCGGACAGTTCGGCGACCTCTTCGTGCGGAAAGACCGTGTAACCCTTGGTGGTCATACCGAGGGTGTCCACCAGCGGGCCCAGCGTCCGCCACTTGTCGTGGATCGCGGTGTAGTCGCGCTCGACCACCGTCACCTTCGGCATGGTCTTGCCCGGCACCGGGGTCTCACCGTTGCGCAGCCAATCCCGTTCGGTGCCATCGGGATAGGCCATCGCGTCGGCGGTGTCGTGCTGCATCGCGGTGAGCACCACGTCGTTGCGGACCCCGAGGTGCTTGCGCGCCAGCGCGCTGAAGGTCCGGGCGATGGCGCCGAACGCGTCGTAGTCGCTGCGGGTCTCCCACGGCGGGTCGATCGCCGCGGCGAACGAGTGCACGTAGGGGTGCATGTCCGTCGACGACAGGTCGGCCTTCTCGTACCAGGTCGCCGCGGGCAGCACCACGTCGGACATCAGCGTGGTCGAGGTCATCCGGAAGTCGATCGACATCAACAGGTCGAGCTTGCCTTCGGGAATGTCGTTGGACCAGTTCACATCCTGCGGCTTCACCCCGCCAGCAGGCGGTTCGCCCAGCACGCTGGCATCGGTGCCCAACAGGTGCTTGAGGAAGTATTCGCCGCCCTTGCCCGAAGCTCCGATGAGGTTGGCCCGCCACACCGTCAGCACCCGCGGCCAGTTCACCGGGTTGTCCGGGTCGGTGACCGACAGTTTCAGGTCGCCGCCCGCGAGCTTCTCGGCGACGTACTCCCCCGCTTCCCGGCCCGCGGCACTGGCCTCGTCGGCCACATCCAGGCTGGACCGGTCGAACTGCGGGTAGAACGGGCTCCAGCCCATGGCGGTGGCCGACGCCAGGATGTCCATGGTGTGGCGGCCGTCGAACCGGCCGCGTCCCAGCGGGGTGGTCAGCTTGTCCGCCCCGTAGGCGTCATAACGCCACTGGTCGGTGTGGGCGTACCAGTACGAGGTGCCCGGCACCTGTCGCGGCGGACGCGACCAGTCGCTGCCCGCGGCCATCGTCTGCCAGCCGGTCAGCGGACGCACCTTCTCCTGGCCGACGTAGTGTGCCCAGCCGCCGCCGTTGCGTCCCATCGATCCGGTCAGCATCAGCAGCGCCAGCACCGCCCGGTAGGTGGCGTCACCGTGGAACCACTGGCAGATCCCGCTGCCCATGATGATCATCGACCGGCCGCCGGATTCCTCTGCGTTGCCGGCGAATTCGCGCGCAATCCGGATCGCCTGGGTGGCCGAGACCCCGGTGATCGGCTCCTGCCAGGCCGGGGTGTTGACCTGAGTGCCGTCGTCGTAGCCGGTCGGCCATTCGCCGGGCAGTCCGGACCGGCCCACCGAATAGTTGGCCAACATCAGGTCGAAAACCGTGCAGACCAGGTGATCTCCGACCTGACGGACCGGAACGCCGCGCTGCACGACAGTGCCGGCGCCCGTGACGGTGTCGAATCCGGGCAGCGACACCAGGCGGCCGCCGCCGTTGACACCGGCCGCACCGACCACACTCAGCGCGGGGCGCACCTCGCCGAGATCCAGGTTCCACTTGCCCAGGCCCTCATCGCCCCAGCGGAAGCCCAGCGAACCATTCGGCACCACAACGCTGTCGGTCTTCTCATCCAGCACAGCCGGTTTGAACGCTGAGTTCTCTGATTCCGCGAGCTCGCCACCCAGATCGGCCGCGGTCAGGTTCTTGCCCGGCACCAGTTGGCCGTCGCGCTCCTCCAGCTTGATCAGGAACGGCAGATCGGTGTACTGGCGCACGTAGTCGGTGAAGAACGGCACCTGCTTCTTGACGTAGCACTCGGTGAGGATGACGTGGCCCATCGCCATCGCCAGCGCGCCGTCGGTGCCGGCCGCACACGGCATCCACTCGTCGGCGAACTTGGTGTTGTCGGCGTAGTCGGGGCTGACGCTGACCACCTTGGTGCCGCGGTAGCGGACCTCGGCCATCCAGTGCGCGTCGGGAGTGCGGGTGATCGGGACATTGGAGCCCCACATCATCAGGTAGGCGGCGTCCCACCAGTCGCCGGACTCGGGGACGTCGGTCTGGTCGCCGAACACCTGCGGAGAGGCGACCGGCAGGTCGGCGTACCAGTCGTAGAACGACGTCATCACCCCGCCGAGCAGCTGGACGAACCGGGATCCGGCGGCGAACGACACCATCGACATCGCCGGGATCGGCGAGAATCCGGCGACCCGGTCTGGGCCGTAGGTCTTGATGGTGTGTACGTGCGCGGCCGCGATCATCTCGGTGGCCTCGGCCCAGCTCACCCGGACCAATCCGCCCTTGCCGCGCGCCTGTTGGTAGCGTCGCCGCCGCTCCGGGTCGGCCTGGATGTCCGCCCAGGCCTCCACCGGGTCGCCGAGCCGTTGCTTGGCTTCCCGGTACAGCTCCACCAGCACGCCTCGGGCGTACGGGTAGCGCACCCGGGTCGGCGAGTAGGAGTACCAGGAGAACGACGCCCCGCGCGGACAACCCCGCGGCTCGTACTCGGGCCGGTCCGGGCCCACCGACGGGTAATCAGTCGCCTGGTTCTCCCAGGTGATGATCCCGTCCTTGACGAAGATCTTCCACGAGCACGACCCGGTGCAGTTCACCCCGTGGGTGGAACGCACCACCTTGTCGTGGCTCCAGCGATCGCGGTAGAACACGTCGGCTTCACGCCCGCCACGATGCGTCACGGTGCGCAGGTCCTTGGAGAACTCACCGGGGGTGAAGAACCGGCCACCGCGTTCCAGCAGCTCCTCCAGCGGGCCGCCGATCCGGGGCACAGCTTTTGTCATGCGGATCTCCTTTGAAGGGTCGCCGCACTCCGGCGGGCTCATTGCCGTCCGGCCGCCGCAGCACGCCGTCTGGGGACTATGACGAGCGTAGCGAGCTGTGACGCTCTATATCGCCCTACGACTGATGCTGTCCGCAGATTTAACAGGCTTGTTTCACCAGAGTGCCCGAGCCAGGTCGGCGAGCCAAGCTCTGTCAGCAGGTACCCAGGCGATGTTCGGCAACTCCACAGAGGTCACCCAGCGCAGGGCCTGATGGTCATCGGCACGGGGCTCGCCGCGGACCAGGTCAACCCGGTAGGCGCGCAACGTCATGGTGGGGCTCAACACGACATCTGAGCCGAGGCGCTCCCCCACCGTGATCGCGTCGATGTCCAGGCCCAGCTCCTCGGCGAGCTCGCGCGCCAGGGCCTCGGGTTCGCTCTCACCGGGGTGGACCTTGCCGCCGGGCAGTTCCCAGAGGCCGGCCAGCTCCGGTGGGCGGCGGCGCTGGGCAATCAGCAACGCCGGCCCGGCCTCCGCTGCGGCGATGACGGCTCCGGCGACGACGATCTGGGTGGGCATGGCGTGTGACGCTATACCGGCCTACCGTCGGGTATGGCTTTGTTGACTGATGATCAGGTGGACGCGGCCTTGTCCGGCCTGGACGGCTGGGAGCGGGCGGACGGCGTGCTGCGCCGCTCGATCAAGTTCGGCTCATTTCTGGCCGGCATCGACGCGGTGCGCCGGGTCGCCGAGCGCGCGGAGGCCGTGGATCACCACCCCGACATCGACATTCGTTGGCGCACCGTGACTTTCGCACTGGTGACGCACTCCGAAGGGGGCATCACCAAAAGGGACGTCGGGCTCGCGGGCGATATCAACCGGCTGCTGACGACGTGACGCGCGTGGTCGCCATCCAGGCCAAGGTGGCCAGCACACCGGCTATGTAGACCAGACCGGCCCACGCCAGGTACCACGGCCGGCCGTCCTGCCAGATGGTCGGCTGAGCGAAGCTCAGCAGCCACGGCACCCCGATGACGGTGAGCCCCAGCCAGCCCCAGCCCAGCACCTTGGCGCCCCGGCGATCGGCGTACGGGCCCTGCAGCAGCCAGATCATCAGTGGCACCAGCCACACCCAGTGGTGGGTCCAGGAGATCGGCGACGCCAGCAGCCCGAACAGCTCGACCACCAGCAGCAACCCCAGCTGGTCGGGCCCGGAGGGATTGCTGTTCAAGGCTCGCCAGGCCAACACCGCCAGCACGGCAGTCACGGCGATCGCGATCAGCACCGGCAGTCCGTAGCCCGCGTCATGCCCGAGGATCCGGGAGATGCCGCCCCGCCAGGACTGGTTGAACGAGGTCCCGATCGGCCCGACGCGGTGCGCGTCGCCGAGCAGTTCGGTGAAGTACCGGCGCGCCTGATCTCCGGTGGCCCACACCGACACCGCGATGGTGCCGGCGAACACCACGGCCGAGAACCCCGCGGCTGCCCAGCGCCGCGCCCCGGCCAGGTAGACCCCGGCGATCGCCGGGGTCAGCTTCACCCCGGCGGCCAGCCCGACCAGCAGGCCCGACACCCACCAGCGGGTGCTGTAGACCGCATAGAGCACGGCCAGCACCAGGATCACGTTGATCTGGCCGTAGTCGAACGTGCTGCGCAACGGCTCAGTCCAGATTCCGACCGCCGTCCACAGCATCGCGACCCGCCGGCCGGTGGTCGCAAAGTCCCCCGGGCCCCCGAGTAACCGCTGGCTCAGTCGGACCACGCCGTAGAGCGCGGCCATCGTCCCGATCTGCCAGAGGAAGGCGACCAGCCCGAACGGCAGCAGGTGCAGCGGATAGAACACCACCGCGGCGAACGGCGGATAGGTGAACGGCAGCGGGAAGTCCGGCGTCTGGTCGGCGTAGACGTAGTCATACAGTGTCCCGGGTTGGCCCAGCGCGGCCGCACCGCTGATGTAGACGTGCAGGTCGACGAAGTTGGCGCCGCGCGCGGTCAGGTAGGTCCAGGCGAGTCGCGCCGCGATGCTGAGCGCCAAAAGCAGCGGCGCCGAAGCGATCAATCGGTTCGTCCGTGAACGCGCGGCCGGGGTGTCGAGGGTGGTGTCTACCGGCACGACTCTAGCGAAGAGCGCGCGGATCACCATCTCGGTTCGGGTCCGTAACGGTTCCATAAATCACACACGTGTCACTTGAGCCTCACCAGTAACAAGCTAGCTTCGGTTTTCGTAGAAGCCACCGCCGACGATTGGGGATCTCATGTCGCGCCTCCGCACGCTGTTCAACGCCACCACGGCGGCCGTCGCGGTCGGATCTTCGGCCGCGCTGCTCTTCGGCGGTGTGGTTCCGGTTGCCGCGGCCGACCCGGCCGTCCCGGCCCTGCCGCTGCCCACCGCCGGGTTTCCCGGGCTGCCCGCACTCGAGCAGTTGAGCCCGGTGATCCAGCAGGCCGCTGCCGACCCCGCCGGGGCGACCTCGCTGCTGGCCGCGGCGGCCGCCGCGTTCGCCGGAAACTCCTCCACGCCTGCCGGCTCCCGGCAGGTGGCCGACTCGGTCGCTCAGTTCGTGCAGTCGCCGCCGGAAGCCCCGGCCACGCTGACCGGCGAGCATGTTCCGACGGCCGGTTCGGCACCCGGCCTGGTGGCACACCTGCCCAGCGGTATCGACCCGGCCAAGTCGGTGGGTCCGGCTCCGCAGGCCGCGCCGAGCGCACCGGAGGCCCTGCCCGCCCCCGCCGACGCACTGCCCGACGCAGTCCCGGCAGTCCCCGAGGCCGCGACCGTGGCGGCATCTGACGCGGCGCCCGCGGCCAACCCGGGGTTCGGCCCGGACGCCCCTCCGACCCAGGACTTCATGTACCCGTCCATCGGCTCGAATTGTCAGGCCGACGGCGGCAACGTCATCGCCACCGCGCTGTCGGTGGCCGGCCCGGCCACCATTCCCACCCCGGGCCCCAAGCCCGGCCAGACGGCCTACGTCTTCACCGCCGTGGGCACCCCCGGCCCGGCCGAGGTGCAGAAGCTGCCGTTGAACGTCACCTGGGTGAACCTGACCACCGGCAAGTCCGGCAGTGCCACCCTGCAGCCGCGCACCGACATCAACGCCGAGGGACCGACGACGCTCACCGCGATCGTCGACACCGGTTCGGGCAGCATCATGTCGACGATCTTCGGCCAGGTCAGCACCAAGGATCACCAGTGCAACTTCCTGCCCACCATCGGCTCGACGGTGGTGCCCTGACCCGCGGGGCCTTGCCTCTGACGCCGAGACCGACGTTTTGCAGGAGTGCTCTGGCACTTCCCCTGCAAAACGTCGGTCTCGCGCTATTGCGCGGACGGCGTCAGTAGGCCGTGAAGTCAGTAGGCCATGAAGAGGATGGCGTCCCGGTCGTAGCTCATACCGGGATGCGCATCCGCAAGGTGCTGCTGGGTCAGGTCGACCAGCTCGTCCTCGTCCTTGCCGACAATGGCCTCGCCACACGGGCAATTCAGATGGGTTTTCACTTCGCCGCCTTTCCTTTATTTTCCCGGCCGTCCAGCCTTCGCAGCCTGCTTCTGAGCCTTCTTGGTGGACCGTACCTGTTGCAGTGACGCCGCATCGACGACGTCGGCGATCGACAGGTACGTGCCGGAACCGCCGTAGGCACCCGCGGCTTCACGCCAGCCCGGTGGGGTCACGCCGTATTGCTTGCCGAGCAGCGCCACGAAGATCCGCGCCTTCTGGTCACCGAAGCCCGGCAACGCCTTGAGTCGCTTGCACAGCTCAGCCCCATCGGGTTCGCCGGCCGTCCACAGCGCGGCCGTGTCGCCGCCGTACTGGTCGGCCAAGGCCCGCGCCAGGGCCTGGATCCGGGCCGCCATGGACCCCGGGAACCGGTGTATCGCAGGCTTTTCCGCGCACAGGGCGGCGAATTCGTCAGGATCGCGGCCGGCGATCTCGTGCGGGTCCAGCCCGCCCATCCGGTCGGCGATCTTCTTCGGCCCGGCGAACGCGACCTCCATCGGCACCTGCTGGTCGAGCAGCATGCCCGTGAGCAAGGCAAACGGGTCTACCGAAAGAAGCTCGTCGGCCTCGGGGTCTTGAACGAGGCAGAGTTTCGGAGTCACCACGTCACCTCTCATACGGTGCGGACAATCCTACGGCCGCGTTGCACCACCACAGGAGAGCGTAACCATGATCGGACTGGCCATCCCGTCCATCCCGACGGCTCACGGCGACCCGTCCGGATTCCAGGTCTGGCCTGGCCTACTCCGAGACCCTCGAGGATCGCGATTGGATGCCCGGGCAGCATGTGCTGGAGTTGTAGGCATGAAAACCCTGTCCCTCGCCGTGTTGATCGCAGCCGGGGGGCTGGTCATCACGACAGCCCCCGACGCCGAGGCCGTCCCGTGTCGGTACCGGGGCTGGACTCACGTTGTCCAACACGCGAACGGCAACGTCGCGGCTGACTCCCGCTACCACGTCCTGCAGGGCGAGGCCCCAACCTGCGCCACCAACGGCAGTTCTCGAGACACCGACAGCACTTGGCAGGACCGGCAGCGCACCATCGACCAAGACCGGCACGGCCTGGACTACCCGTAATCGGTTCCCACCGACCGAGCACAGCCGTGGAGTCGTGTCGGTGGCAGGTGGGAGTCTCGGGTATCGGAGAATTCCCGGGAGGTTGTCCTGAAGAGGCTCTTGATCAGCATCGTGGTCACCGGCTCGGCGCTGGTGCACCTCACCGGTGCCCCGGCAAACGCAACACCCGGCTACGGAGCTGACTGCATCATGCCCTCGATCAAGGAGTGCCGGCTGCTGCCGGATGCCGACGGGCCCCATGATGTCCAGCGATATTGCCCAGGCCAGGGCTGGATCAACGTCTTCGCGGTGTGCCGGAACCGGTTCGGGCCATACAGCTGAACCGAAGCCGACCAAAGTGTTCCGTTGGTCTGTGTCGGTGGAGTGTGCAACGTTATACCCAGACCACCGGCGGACCGATCTCCAGGAGACAGGCATGGGACGTGCACTGAAAGCTCTTATCGCAACGATGGTTACCGCCATCGCCCTGGCCGCCACCGCCGGCGCCATACCGGACCAGGGCACCCCGGAATTCGACACCTACATGCAGGGCCTGGAACGCAACGGGTTCAACCTGAATCCGGACACCGCATGGCGCGTCGCCCACCAGGCATGCGAAGGCGGCCTGCCCGGCTACATCGGGTTGGAAGTCGCCGCGCAGGGAGTCGTCGGCCCCGGCGCGAACCAGCGGCTGATGGACGTGGCTCGCACGTACGCCTGCCCGGTTCAGTAACTACCCGCTCTTACGGCGGAACTCCCGGCGGCTCTCCAGCGATCCATGCGCCCTCGAATGCTTGGCGCCGGCGTCCTTGTGGTCGGAGCCGCCGGCTGCCTTCGCCTTCTTGCGCTCCAATGCCTCTCGGAACTTACGCTTGGTGTCGTCCTCAGCGGCATCTGATTCGGCCATGCCCGGAGCTTAGCTCAGCGCATCCCGGGCGGCATGCCGTACAGGTGCGCGATCGGCAAAGTCAGCAGCACGCGCCGATCGGTCACCATGGCCTGGCGGTACTCGTCCCAATCGGGATGTTCCCCGGCGATGTTGCGGTACAACGCGATCAGCGCCTCCACCGTGTCATCGCCGGCAGCAGCGGCCGGCGGCGTCAGCTGGGCGTCCCCCTCGGCGACGGCGTAGGACCATCCGTCGTCGGAGCTGACCAGCAGCGACGCCCGCGGGTCGCGACGCAGGTTACGGGTCTTGGCCCGCGGCTCGGTGATCGACACCTGCAGCTCCACGGTGCGCGGGTCGAAGTGATACTGCACGTTCGACAGCTGCGGGCGCCCGTCCCGTTTGATGGTGGCCAGAACGCCCAGCGAGTTCCCACTGATCAAGGCCAGCAACTTGTCGTCGAATACCTGGCGTCCCATGCCCGAAAGCGTACCGACCAGCACCGTCGGGCGGGAGTGATTACCATGGGCGAACCCGGAAGGAGTCCACGATCGGTAACCGGTACGCGGCTTTTCTGCGCGGCGTCAACGTCGGCGGGGTCAACCTCAAAATGGCCGATGTCGCCGCTGCCCTGACTGGTGCCGGATTCAGCGAGGTGCGCACGCTACTGGCCAGCGGCAACGTGCTGCTGGAGTCCCCGAACGATGCTGCGACAGTGCGTAGGACCGCCGAGGCGGCGCTGCGGAGCCGCTTCGACTACCCGGCGTGGGTGCTGGTCTACGAGATCGACGCGGTGCGCGACATCGTTGAGGCCTATCCCTTCGAGCCCGAGGTCCCCGGCTGGCACTCCTATGTCACCTTCGTCGCCGACGAGCAGGTGCTGACCGAGTTGGCGACGCTCATCGCCGAGATCGCTGCCGACGAGAAGATCAAGGTCGGTGACGGGGTGATCTACTGGCAGATCCCCAAGGGCAACACCCTCGACAGCGCGGTGGGTAAGACCATGGGCAAGAAGCGCTACGCCTCGGCGACCACCACCCGCAACCTGCGCACCCTGAGCAAGGTGCTGGGCTGAGGCGCCCCCGGTAAGGTCGGGCAAGTGAGCCAGGCACAGAAAGTCACCTTGACCGGTGTCTCCGAGACCGCGTTGTTGACGTTGAACGCACGGGCCACCGAAGCCCGCCGTCCCGACCGGATTCTCGACGATCCGATGGCGGTCAGCCTCGCGGACTCGATCGACTTCGACTTCGCCAAATTCGGCTCGACCCGCCAGGACATCGCCGTGCGGGCGCTGGGCATCGACACCGAGGCCCTCCGCTTCCTTCGGCAGCACCCGACGGGCACCGTGGTCGCCTTGGCCGAGGGCCTGCAGACCAGCTTCTGGCGACTGAGCGAGGCGATCCCGGATCCGCAATTCCGGTGGCTCACCGTTGATCTGCCGCCGATCATCGAGATCCGCGAACGTCTGCTCCCGGCGGCGCCGCGGGTCTCGGTCTGTACCCAGTCCGCGCTGGACTACAGCTGGATGGACCGGGTCGACGCGTCCGACGGGGTGTTCATCAGCGCCGAGGGCCTGCTGATGTACCTGCAGCCCGAGCAGTCCCTCGGACTGATCGCCGAGTGCGCCCGGCGGTTTCCGGGTGGCCGCATGATCTTCGACCTCCCGCCCGCCTGGATCGGCTGGTTGCTCCGCCACGGCGTCCCGACGTCGCTGCGCTACCGGGCGCCGTCGATGCCGTTCACGCTGTCTGCCGCCGACACCGCCAAGCTGGTGGACACCGTGCCGGGTATCCGGGCCGTCCACGACCTGCAGCTGCCGCGAGGCCGCGGCCTGCTGTTCAACACCGTGCTGCAGAACGCCTATCGGCTGCCGTTCCTGGCCGACGGGCGCCCGTCTCTGACCCTGCTGGAGTTCGGCTAAGCGGTCCCGAACGCGGCATCGAGATAACGCAGCGCGTCATCGCGGCCCAGGCCGACCGCCCGGGCTGCGGCCACGAAGTCACTTGCCGCCACCGTCATAGCCGCATCGACCGGATCGCTGCTTGCCACGAAACTGCCGAAGCGGCCCCGGGTTTCGACGATCCCGGCCGCCTCCAACTCCCGATACGCCCGGGCCACCGTGTTGACCGCCAGGCCCAGCTGACCGGCCAGCTCACGCACCGTCGGCAACCGGGTTCCCGCCGGCAGGTCCCCGGCCCGCACCGCGTCGATCATCCGCACCCTGATCTGCTCGAACAGCGGCCCGTCCTGGCGCACGTCGGTCTTCAGCAACTCGGTGAAGTCCATTCGCCCAGTATCCCGCTATGTTGATGAGGTGCAGGTAGCGGTGTTCAGCGGCGCGGGGATCTCGGCGGAGAGCGGGGTGCCTACCTTCCGCGACGACGAGGTCGGCCTGTGGGCGCAGTACGACCCGTACGAGGTGTCCAGCATCGACGGCTGGAACCGGCACCCAGAACTGGTCTGGGCCTGGTACCTGTGGCGCTGGCAACTGTCCCGCCGCGTCGAACCTAACCTGGGCCATCGCGCGATTGCGGACTGGGAGCAACACGCCAAGGTCCACGTCATCACCCAGAACGTCGACAACCTGCACGAGCGCGGCGGCAGCTCCACGGTTCACCATCTGCACGGCAGCATGTTCGAATTCCGTTGCGCGGATTGCGATCACCCGAGCAACCCGGTGATGCCGGAGTTGACAGAGCCGGTGCTCGAAGTGGCGCCGCCGGTGTGCGATTGCGGCGGCCTGATCCGCCCGGGCGTCGTCTGGTTCGGTGAAGACCTGCCCGATGGGCCGTGGAACGCCGCCGTCGAGGCCATCGACGCCGCCGACGTGCTGATCGTGGTCGGCACCTCCGGGGTGGTCTATCCGGCGGCCAGCCTGCCGGAACGGGCGCTGGACCAGGGCAAGACCGTCATCCAGGTGAATCCCGAGCCAACGCCGCTGTCAGACCGGGTCACGGTGCACCTGCGCACTACCGCGTCGGCGGCACTGCCGGGGATGGTGCAGCGGTTGCCCTTCCTGCTGGGCTGACCGCCCTCAGGCCGGGCGGCTGGCGGCGCCCAGGGCGAACTCCGACACCGGCACCGGCGCCCACGCCGGGAACTGGTAACCGCGCCGGGAGGTCTGGACCGTGAAGCCGGTGTCGGTGATCATCTGCTCTGTGTCGCGGTGGGTGTGGCAGTTGCCGAACAGCTTCGGCCAGATGGTGGCGTCGGCCAGTCGCTGCAGCCCGCCACGCGCCCCTCGGCTGGCGACATGTTCGAAATAGCGCAGCTGTCCACCGGGCTTAAGCAATGCGAATAGCTGGCGCAGCACTTCTTCGGGTTGCTCCACCGAGCACAGCACCAGCGAGCAAACAATCCCGTCGAACGGCTGCGTCTCATCCAGCGCCTCCACCGTGCTGGCCAACACGGTGACCGGCACCGGCGCCTCCGCCGCCGCCGCGGTGGCGACCTCCCGCAACTGCGACTCGGGCTCGACTGCCACCACCTCGGTCACGGTCTCGGGATAGAAGCCGAAGTTGCTTCCGGTGCCGGCGCCGACCTCCAGAACCCTTCCGGACAGGCCTTCCAGGTTCTCCCGTCGGCGATCCCGCAACCAGTCGGTCTCGTGGCTGGACATGAAGATCCAGATTCGGGCGAAAAGCGGGTTGTCCAGACTCACCGGTGATGCCATGCAGCCACCCTAGCGCCCCGGAGCGGTGACCCCGATCGCAGCGATGCCGCGGTTGCGCGGTCCGTCTCGGGCGAAAAGGCCGGCAAACGCTACCGGTCAGTAGGATTGCCACGATTTCCCGAATCGTGACTCAATGATCCCTTAATAGTGACCAATACTCTCAGTGTCATGTGGATCGACGACTCAAGCGCCGACGTTATCAAGGTTGACTTCGAGGCTCTCTACCACGGCGATGTCCTGGTCGAGGGCGACACCTCGGAGCAGCTCGAAGACTGGCACCCGCTGGCCAGCTGATTGATCGGCGCCGCAAGAGCGGCGCCCTTCAATACTGCGTGGTTGCGCGTGGACGGCCGCCCATTCGGCGGACCTCTCAGCTACGACTGAGCACGCGCGACAGGGCACGCATCGCGTGACGGCCGGCAGCGTGCCGCACCCGCTGAATCACCGGCCGGCGGATCTCAGCGGCACCGACGCCAAACCGGGGAAAAAGCCCCACAGCATTTGTCCGGTCGATCGCATCGCGGCCAGCCCGATCCAGACCGGCATAGGTCTCCAGACCAGCAGCGAACAATCTCCCGCCGGCGATCGGCGCGAACGGCCAGTCCGACCCGAAGGTGATATGCCCGGGTTTCGCGAAAGCCAGCAGGCTCGGCAGCGCAGCGGCGCTCGATGACAGCGCGGTGTCGAAGTAGAAGCCGGCGAAATCATCCAGGCTGTCGGCGGGATTGCGCCCGGTGTCCGCCATGATCGCGACCGCCATCCGATGACTGGCATAGGGCACAAAGCCCCCGGCGTGGCTCAACAGGAAGCGGATCTTCGGGTATCTGCGGTGAATATCGTTGCGCACCAACAGGTAAGCGGCCCGCGTGGTGTCCAATAGGAAGTCGGTGGCGAACGGGGCGACCCCGGGCACCGCCGGTCCCGGCAGGTCGGCGGGGTGAATGAACACCACGGCCGCGCGCTCGTTCAGTGCGGTGAACAGCTCGTCCTGCCCGTCTTGACCCAGGTACACCCCGGCACTGTTGGCCAGCAGCACCACGCCATCGGCCGCGAGTTCGTCCAGGGCGCGGATGGCTTCGGCCACCGACGCATCCAGATGCGGCATCGGGATGGTGGCGAAGAAGCCGAACCGGCCGGGATGGGCGGCCACCAGCGCCGCTGTGTAGTCGTTGAGGTCGCGCGCCCACGCCGCGGCATCGCCCGGGCCGGACACAAAGGTGGTGCCCGGCGTCGACACCGACAGGATCGCGGCGCCCACATCGAGGTCAGCCATGGCCTGCAACGACGCGTCCGCGCTCCACTCCGGAAGCGCCCGCCCGCCGGCTTCGTCGATCCCGGCTTTTCGCAGCGCCGTCCGGTAGTCGGGTGGGATCAGGTGGTGGTGGGTGTCGATTCGCAGCATCGGGGCTCCCTGGATCAGTTGTCGGGAATGCCTGCCCCCGCCAGGGCGGCGACCATGTCTTCGCGGTGGAGCAGCGACGCCGCGCCCACCCTGAATTGCCTGAACTTGTCGATGATGGTCTGACCTTCGGGAGTGTGGCCCCAGATGCTGATGCCCTGGTACGTGGTGGGCTCCCAGGTGGTCTCGTCGACGACGAGGGGATTCCAACCAACCTCCCATTCGAAGCCGGACGGCGTCTTGGCGTAGAACGACAACTGCCGGTCATTGGGGTGCTGCCCGACGGCCAGCGCCATCTCGAAACCCAGCTGCTTGACCCGCTGATAGGACGCGATCATGTCGTCCAACTCCGCGACCTGGATGTTGACGTGCTGCACGCGAGTGCGAATCGGGTTGATCGGCAGGCGGTTCACAGCGACGATCGCCACCGAATGGTGGCGTTGGTTGACCCGCAGGAACCGGATCTTGACCTTGACACCGCTGATCGTCTCGTCGATGAAATCCGACAGCCGCGCGTCGAACACCGTGGCGTAGTACCCGCGCATCTGCTGAGGCTGTTTGGTGCTGACCGCGACGTGGCCGATTCCGCCCTCACCGGTGACGAATCCCCCGGGCACTGCGGTCATAAGCGGGGCCTCGGCTACAGCCGGCCGGGCGAAGATCTCCTGCACCAGGCCGTTGGGGCCGGGGAATCGCGCCAGCCGCTCCACCCCGCGCAGTGCCGCCTCCTCCGCGGTTCCCTCGACAACCGGCACACCGTGCCCGGCGACCCGGGCGACGACCTCGTCGAATCCGCTGTGGTCATCCAGTTGCCAACCGAGCGCGGTGACGTCCTCGGCCGGCCCGCGCTGCAGCAGGAATCGGCAGGCGGTGTCGTCGAGCCGAAACCGCATCACATCGGGCAGGGTGTCGTCGACGTGCATGCCGATGGCATCACGACCGAATCGTCGCCAATCGGCGAACCGTTGCGTCTCGACGGCCACGTACCCCAGCCGGACATTGCCGAATATCGAGGGCGCTGCGGTGGTGGTCATGATGCGAGGAATTCGGTGACGATCCGGTTGAACAGTTCGGCGCGTTCCCACTGCATCCAGTGCCCGGTGCGGGCGGTCATAACCAGATCGGCGTTGGGCATCAGGTTCACCAGCAGCGGGCCGCCGGCGGGCCGATTGACCTTGTCGTCGCGGCCCCACAGCACCAGGGTCGGGATGTCGAGCTTAGCCAGCCGCTTATCGCGGGTCAGGTCCATCCGCCACAGCGTGCGCAGCGCGGTCGGTCCCGACGGCCGGCGCAGCGGCGGGTTGGCCACCACCTCCGGATCGATCGACGCCGCATAGCGCAGATCGATCAGCTCGTCGGGGACCGAGGCGCCGTCGTAGACCAGGTAGGTGCGGATGAAGGTCTCCAGCTTGGCGCGGCTGGGGCCGTCGCCGCCGTAGTAGGCGAGCAGTTTCTTGAGCCCTTCGGTCGGTGCGCCGCGCGTGGTGCCGATACCGCCGGGTCCCATCAGGACCAGCTTGCCGACCCGTGCGGGCGAGTCCATTGCCAGTCGCAGCGCGCACGCTCCCCCGTAGGAGTTGCCGACCAGGTGCGCGGTGTCGATGCCCAGCGCGTCAAGCAGGCCGAGCATCGCGGTGGCGAGACAGCCGAACGGGTCTGCCTGGTCGACATGTTTGGCCGAGCCGCCATAGCCGGGCATGTCGGGCACGATGACGCGGAAGTTCTGCGCCAGTGCGTCGATGTTGCGTGAGTAGTTCGACACCCCGGTCGCTCCCGGTCCCCCGCCGTGCAGCAGCACGACCGCGGGGCCGCTGCCGGCCTCAGTGACGAATATCGGTCGGCCGGCGACGTCAACGGTGCGCTCGGTGAGGTCGGTGGTGGTCATGCGATTACCTCGTTTCTGGTGGCGACGGTGTATCCGTCCGGGGGTGCGGGCAGCGATTGCCCGGATGCGGCGGCGGCATAGATGAATCCGTCCGGGCGCAGCACCACCGCGGCGGCCTTCCGACGGCCGAGCCAATCCACCAGACCGGGATCGGAGATCCGGAACGCCGGGACTCCCAGCTCGGTCCAGGCCGCTGCGCCCGAAGGTGGTACCCCGGTATGCAAGACGGCCCAGCGCCCATCCAGCAGATCGTCGAGGCGAACGCGGGTGCCGTCGCCGGCGGCGACCGACGGTTGCGGGATCTGCCATCCGACGGCGCGATGCCGGTCGGCGGCAAGGAATCCCTCCGCATAGCGGGCATCAGGAACCCACATCCGGCGTTGTGACGCGGCACGTGCGAGGGGCACGCGCGTCAACGCACGCATGGCGTAGTTGCGTGCGAGGGCGATGGCCCGGTTACGTTCGGTGATGACCCGGCCGACCATGCGGGCACGCCGGGTTGTTTCGGTCACGTGCGGTTTGCGTTCGGCCTGATACGAATCCAGCAACGCCTCAGGCGCCAGTCCGTTGATCACGGCCGCGAGCTTCCAGCACAGGTTGGCCGCGTCACGTACTCCGGCAGACATGCCCTGCCCGATCCACGGCGGCATGGCGTGCGCGGCGTCCCCGGCCAGGAAAACCCGCCCCACCCGCCACCGGTCGGCGACACGGACATGATGGCTGTAGATCACCGCCCGAAGGATCTTGACGTGCTCGGGGGTGATGCCCTGGACACCCAGGACCTTCCAGATCTCTTCCTCGCGCAGGAGTTTCTGCTCGTCCTCATCGGTTCGGGCGGGGAACTCCCAGCGGTGGTGCCCCAACGGGGTCGGGCAGTCGACCATCGGCCGGGCGGGATTGCAGTGGAATCGCAACCGGTCGTGGGCATCCCACTCCCGCAGGACTTTGGTGTCGATGACCACCCAGCGCTCACCGTAGGTGCTACCCGAATAGCCGATCCCGAGCTGACCTCTGACCGGCGATGCTCCCCCGTCGGCGGCGATCACGTAGCGGGCGCGGAGCCTCTTGAAGGTGTCGGTACCGAGGTCGGCGCAGAGCAGCTCGACGTCGTCACCCGTGCACAGCACCCGCAGGCATTCGTGTTCCAGCAACACCTCGACATTCGCGAAGCGCTGCACGCCCTCACGTAGGACGCTGTCGACGGCCGGCTGGTACAGAAACTGCTGCGGCGGGTGCCCGCACCCACGTGGCGTGATCTTCAGATCGATGAACGGGACACCGGCACCGTCGACGAAGTTCAGCGGGAGGTCGGGCAGCATGTCCTGCTGCAGCCGCTCGGCCAGACCGACCGACTGCCACACTCGCATGACCTCTTCGTCGGTGGAAATCGCCCGAGCACGGCCATATATATCCGGATCACGCTCGACCACAATCACTTTCAGGCCGAACCGGCCTAAGAGGTTGGCCGCCGTGGCCCCGGTGGGCCCATAGCCGATCACCGCCACGTCGTAGGTGTCTGTAGTCACGATGCCCGCTCTCGCTTCCGAGAAACTTGTTCTGTAGTGATCGCTACGGTAATGTAGTGATCACTACAGAGTCAAGACCCGAAGAGAGGCGCGATGGCGAACACCGTCCAGCCGAAGCGGCGCAAAAGGGTTGACGGCGAGCTGTCTCGCGAACGCATCCTCGATGCCGCCTCCGAGATCGCCGCCGAACGCGGTTACGAAGGCACCAGCATCGCGCTGGTCAGCGCCAAGTGCGACTTACCGGCCAGCTCGATCTATTGGCACTTCAAGAACAAGGACGACCTGATCGCGGCGGTCATCGAGCGCAGTTTCGCCAGTTGGCTGCGCGCCTGGGAGGTCCCCGGCGACGGCACGGCGCGCGAGCGGGTGCAGGGCCTGGCGATGCAGATCGCCAAAGCCCTACTGGACTCACCGGACTTCATTCGCCTCGGGCTGATGCTGGCACTGGAGCGCCGGCCCATCGAGGCGCGGGCACGGGCGATGTTCATCCAGGCCCGCACCCAGACGGCCGTGGCGCTGACCGAGACGCTGAGCGAGCTCACCCCGGGGCTCACCGAAACCCAGATGCGTCAGCTGGTCACCTACGCCATTGCCGGAGCCGACGGTCTGTTCATCGCCAACGAAGTCGACGACCAGGCGGTGGATCTCATCGAGATGTTCAACATGCACGCCAATGCCCTCTACAGCACGGCAGTGCGCCTGCTCTCCGAGAACGCCGGACAATGACCCTGCACAGCACCCAGGGCGCGCACCGAGGTGAACACGTCGGCAGGTCGACCAAGCCGATCATCAAGGTCGACGACTTGGCCTGGCTGGAGTTCGACAAGCCCGACTTGGCGCGGGCCGAGGAATTTGCCCACGCATTCGGGTTCGCCACCGCACTGCGGACCGAGCACGAACTGCATCTGCGCGGCGCGGACGCCGCCGAACCGTGCGTGATCATCCGGCGAGGGAGTCGGAACCGCCTTCACGGCATGGCGTTTCGCGCCCAAGACACCGCGGACCTGGTTCGGCTGGCATCCGCGACCGACCGCCGCGTCACCCCGCTGCCGGAATCACTCGGCGGAGCGTGCGTCGACCTGCTCGATCCCAACGGCATGGTCGTTCGGGTCGTATCGTCCACCCATGAGCTCGACGCCCTGCCGGCGCAAACCCCGCAGAGCGTAAACGTCGGCCACGCGGTGCGCAGGGTCAACGCCACCCAGCGCCCCACGCGCACACCGGCGATCGTGCAACGCCTCGGCCACCTGGTGCTGCAAAGCACCCGGTACCTTCAGACGCTCAACTGGTACCTGGACACCCTCGGGATGATCGTCAGCGACTTTCTGTTCTTCCCCGGGCAGCGCGAGCGCGGTCCGACGATGAGCTTCATCCGCTGCGATCGAGGCACCACCCCGGCCGACCACCACACCCTGGCGATCGCGCTCGGTCCGGCAAGCAGGTATGTGCATTCGGCGTATCAGGTCTGCGACCTCGACGCCCTGGCCGCCGGCGGCGAGTACCTCAAAGACTTGGGTTACCAACGCTCTTGGGGAGTCGGCCGCCATATCCAGGGCAGTCAGATCTTCGACTACTGGCGCGATCCCGACGGCTTCTTGGTGGAACACTTCACCGACGGTGACATGTTCGACAACACCGTGGAGCCGGGCTGGGCGCCCTTCACCGCGTCCGGGCTGGCCCAATGGGGACCGCCGGCCAGCAAGAACTTCCTCGGCACCGAAGTGCGGACAGCACCTCGGGAGGCGCGCGCGATCCTCGCCGCACTACGCGACGACAACGATTTCGACGTCCGCCGACTGGCCGGCCTACTGAAAGTTGCCTCCTCATGAGCATTTCCGTACTTCGCACCGCTGACGGCTGGTGGGTGCGCACCCCGATCGGAGCCGCGCGGATCGCTACGCGCGCCACCACCACCGGAGAGCTGTTGTCCGATCGGGGTGCCATCGAATCCGCTGCAAGCAGTCACGACAGCGTGCCGGTGGACGGCCTGGCCCTGCTCTCCCCGGTGACGGCGCCGTGCCGGGTGATCGCCCAGATGACCAACTTCGTCTCGCATGTCAAAGACGCCGGCATGAACCCCGCGTCGGTGCCGCTGACCTTCTTCCGTAAGGCCTCCGCGTCGATCACCGGCCCGTTCGGCGATGTGGTCAAGCCCAGCCATGTCCGCCTGCTCGACTACGAAGTCGAGATCGGCCTGGTCGTGGGCCGTGACATCCCGGTCGGTGCAACGATTTCCGAGGCCGACCTGCCACAGCTGATCGCCGGCCTGGTGGTCACCAACGACGTGTCGGCCCGTGACGTCCAGCTGCCCCAGACCCAGTTCTACGAGGCCAAGTCCTACCCCGGATTCACCCCGGTCGGCCCGGCCCTGGTGCTGCTCGACGCCGCCGACTGGACACGGTTCGGGGAGTTGCGGCTGCGGCTGGCGGTCAACGGCGAGATCCGTCAGGACATGGTGGTGGACGGCGACATGCTGTATCGCCCCCTGCAGGCCTTGCAGTCTCTGACCCGGTTCCAGAACCTCGCTGCCGGAGATCTGATCCTGACCGGCACGCCGGTTGGCACCGCGCTCAGTGCTCCGCCCAAGCCGATCGAGATCCTCGGCTCGCTGCTGCCGCCGGCAGTGAAGTGGAAGGCCTTCTTCAAGCGGCAGGCCGGCAATCCCCGGTACCTGCGCGACGGTGACATCGTCGAAGCCACCGTGGCAACCGACGACGGTGCGATCGACTTGGGCTCCCAACGCAACACCGTGCGCTACGCCGCCGCTGCATCCGGCCGATAACGCAAAGGGCTGCGATCCGAAGCGGATCGCAGCCCTCTACGCAAACTCAGGCGGTCGACTAGGCGACGTTCTCCTCTTCGTCGTCCTCGACCATGTTGCCCAGGCGTCCGAGGATGATCTCCTCTGCCTCCGACACCATCCGCGACACCAGCTCGTCGACGGTCGGGATGTCGTTGATCAGGCCCATCGCGGTGCCCACCGTCCAGATCCCGGCGTCGACGTCGCCTTCATCGAAGACGCGGCGGCCGCGCACACCGGCCACCAGCTCCTGGACGTCGGGGAACTGACCGCCGTTCTTGAGGATCTCGACCACCTCGCGGGACACCGCGTTGCTGGCCACCCGAGCGGTGTTGTGCAGCGACCGGAAGATCAGTTCGGTGCCGCGCTCGTCGCCGGCGACAATCGCTTCCTTGACGTTCTGGTGGATGCAGGACTCCACGGTGCACATGAACCGCGAGCCCATGTTGACGCCGTCGGCACCCAGCGCCAGCGCCGCGACCAGGCCGCGGGCGTCGGCGAAACCGCCGGAGGCGATCATCGGGATCTCGATCTGGGCGGCCGCGGCCGGGATCAGCACCAGGCCCGGGATGTCGTCCTCACCGGGGTGGCCGGCGCATTCGAACCCGTCGATGCTGATGCCGTCCACGCCCAGGCTCTGGGCCTTGACCGCGTGCCGCACCGAGGTGCATTTGTGCAGCACCTTGATTCCGTTGTCGTGAAACATCGGCAGGTGCGGTGCCGGGTTGGACCCGGCGGTCTCGACGATCTTGATGCCGGCGTCGACGATCACCTGCCGGTATTCGTCATAGGGCGGCGGGTTGATCGCCGGCAGGATGGTCAGGTTGACCCCGAACGGCTTGTCGGTGAGATCCCGGGTCTTGGCGATCTCATTGGCCAGATCGGCCGGGGTCGGCTGGGTGAGCGCGGTGAGAAAACCCAATGCTCCGGCGTTGGCAACCGCCGCAACCAATTCCGCGCGACCCACCCACTGCATACCGCCCTGGGCGATGGGGTGCTCGACCCCGAATACCTCGGTGAACTTCGTTGTAATAGCCATAAGGACTCCTAGCTCTGCTTGATGGTCTTCGCGCAAGCGCTCATCGCGGCGCCATCCGGATCGCGCCGTCGAGGCGGATCACCTCGCCGTTGAGCATCGGGTTGCTGATGATGTGTTCGGCCAGGGCCCCGTATTCGTCGGGGTCGCCGAGCCGGGCCGGGTGCGGCACCTGCGCACCCAGCGACTTCTGCGCCTCCTCGGGCAGCGAGCCCAGCAGCGGTGTCTTGAAGAGGCCGGGCGCGATGGTGCAGACCCGGATCAATTCGCGGGACAGGTCGCGCGCGATCGGCAGGGTCATGCCGACGACCCCGCCCTTGGACGCCGAGTAGGCGGCCTGCCCGATCTGACCCTCGAACGCCGCCACCGAGGCGGTGTTGATGATGACACCGCGCTCGGGGCTGTCGACCGGACCGATCGGCTCGGTCTTGGCGATTCGCTCCGCCGCGAGCCGCAGCACGTTGAAGGTGCCGATCAGGTTGACCTGCACCACCTTGGTGAACGCATCGAGCGGGAAGGCGCCGTCCTTGCTCAGCGTCTTGATGGCGTTGCCGATTCCGGCGCAGTTCACGTTGATCCGCAGCGGGCCGAGCGACTCGGCTACGTCGAGGGCAGCGCTCACCGACTCGGGGTCGGTGACGTTGGCCTCGGCGAAGCGCGCCCGGTCACCGAGCCCGGCGACGACGTCAGCGCCCCGCAGGTCGATGACGACGACCTGCGCCCCCGCGTCGAGCAGGCGCTTTGTGGTCGCCAATCCCAATCCGGAGGCTCCGCCGGTGACGACGGCAACCGCATCCTTGATCTGCACTCGTTAGCCCCTCTCGTTCCCAACCGTCTGGTTGGTTGGGACTATACCCAGTCGTTGAGGATGGTCTCGTTGTCGGCTCCCAGAACGGCCGGCGGAGTCGGGACCTCGGGAACGCTGCGAGAGAATCGCGGCGCCGGCATCGGCTGCAGATAGCCGTTGGCGTCGTAGAAGGTGCCGCGATCGGCGATGTGCGAGTCGCTCTGCACCTCGTTGAACGCCAACACCGGCGCCACACAGGCATCCGAGGTGGCGAACACCTTGGCCCAGTGGTCGCGATCGTGGGCGGCGAACGCCTCGGTGAACTTCTCCCGCAACACCGGCCAACCGCTGACGTCGTTCTGCGCCGGCAACTCGGCCGGATCCAGTTCCAGCTTGGCCAGCAGCTCGGCGTAGAACTGCGGTTCGATCGAGCCCACCGAGACGTAACGCCCGTCCGAGCATTCGTAGGTGTCGTAATACGGCGCACCGGTGTCGAGCATGTTCACGCCACGCTCGTCACTCCACAGCCCCTGCGCGCGGAAGCTCCACATCATCGCCCCGAGCATGCTCGACCCGTCCACCATCGCCGCGTCGATCACCTGCCCCTTGCCCGAACGCTGCAGCTCCCACAACGCGGACAAGATCCCGACCAACAGAAACATCGAGCCGCCACCGAAATCACCGACCAGGTTCAGCGGCGGGACCGGGCGCTCACCCTTGCGGCCGATGGAGTGCAAGCTGCCGTTGAGGGAGATGTAGTTGATGTCGTGGCCGGCCTGCTGGGCGCGCGGGCCGGTCTGTCCCCAGCCGGTCATGCGGCCGTAGATCAGCCGCTCATTGACCTTGGCACAGTCCTCCGGACCCAGCCCGAGCCGCTCGGTGACGCCCGGACGGAAACCCTCGATCAGCACATCGGCCTTGGCGACCAGCCGCAGCACCAGGTCGCGGCCTTCCGGCGTCTTCAGGTCGGCGGTCACCGAACGCCGGTTGCGCAGCATGGTGTCCTTGCTGGCTCCGCCACCGAATTTCGGCGGCCGGTCCACCCGGACCACGTCGGCACCCAGGTCGCCGAGGATCATCGCCGCGTGCGGTCCCGGACCGATCCCGGCCAGCTCGATGACCCGCAATCCCGCCAGTGGACCCGCCATGTGTGCCTCCTCGTAGTAACAGTGTGTGATCTGCATCCTAAGGTGAGACCTATGACTGCTATCGACTCCGGCATCGACACCCTGGCACCGGTGGACGGCCTGTCCGTCACCCTGGCCGATGGAGTGCTCTCGGTGACCATCAACCGCCCCGACAGCCTGAACTCGGTGACCACCGGTGTGCTGGCCGGGATCGCCGACGCCATGGAGGGCGCCGCCCGTGATCCCCGAGTGCGTGCGGTGCGGCTCGGCGGAGCCGGTCGCGGGTTCAGTTCCGGAGCGGGTATCGGCGCCGAAGACGCCGCCGACGGGGTGCCGACGGAGATCATCGTCGAGGCCAACCGCGCGATCCGGTCGATCGTTGCGTTGCCGCGTCCCGTGGTGGCCGTGGTGCAGGGCCCGGCCGCCGGTGTCGGGGTGTCATTGGCGCTGGCCTGCGACCTGGTGGTCGCCTCCGACAAAGCGTTTTTCATGTTGGCGTTCACCAAGATCGGCCTGATGCCCGACGGCGGCGCCTCCGCGCTGGTGGCCGCGGCGATCGGCCGGGCCCGGGCCATGCGGATGGCGCTGCTGGCCGACCGACTGCCGGCGGCCGACGCCCTGGAGGCCGGGCTGATCAGCGCGGTGTACCCGGCCGAGGAATTCGACGCCGAGGTGGACAAGGTGCTGGCCACCCTGTTGGCCGGACCGGCGGTCGCCTTCGCCAAGACCAAGCACGCGATCAACGCGGCGACACTGACCGAGTTGGACTCGGCGCTGGACCGCGAATTCGTCGGGCAGTCGGTGTTGCTGAACTCCCACGACTTCCGCGAAGGCGCCCGGGCCTTTCAGGATCGCCGGGCCCCGACCTTCACCGACTCCTGACGCGATCCGCTACATCCCGAAGATCGGCGGCAACGCGAGCACCATCATCAGACCCCACACCAGGTGGGTCAGCACCGGCGCCAGCACTCCGCCGGTGGCGCGCCGCTCGACGGCGCAGACAGTGCCCAGCACCAGCGCGGCCAGACCCACCATCAGGTTGCCGGCGGCCATCATTGCGGCGATGTAGAGCACCGTGGACAACACCAGCGGGTAATGGCGGCCGAACGCACTGAACAACGCGCCACGGAAGAACATCTCCTCGGCGATCGCGTTGACGATCGCGATCAGCACCACCAGCCGCCAGGACACCTGGGTGGTGAAGTCCAGGACCGCGGTCACCTGGTCGGCCAACAGCGGAACCTGCTGCACCGCAAGCGCACCCAGTATGAAGAACCCGCCGAGCACCAGGCCCACCCCGGTGCCGGTGAACACCGGCCGCTCGTTGCGCCCACGGAACCGCACCACGCCCAGGTGCATCGGGCCGGACACCATCGCGCCTACCGCCCAGATCGCGCCGAGCGCCAGTGACAGCCAGTAGAACCACGCGTCGCCCGGCTGCTTGGTGTGCATGAATCCCAGCACCCCGGCGCCGAGCACCAACACCACCCCGACCACGATGCGCCGACGCAGCACGACGGCATTCGGCTCGTGGTACGGCACGGAGATCTTGGTGAGGATGTCGGTGAACTCGCGGATCAGGCCGGGTCGGGTCGGACTCGTCTGGGTCATTCAGGACGTCCCCTCGGCAGCGGGTTGATCAACGTCCTTAAACGTAGCGGCCCAACCGCGGTCGGTGGCCCAAATGCGTCAGTTCGCCCGGTGGACTTCGATCAGCCGCCGATAGGCCGCGGCGTTGTGCCGGTTGTTGCGGATTTCGGCCTCGCTGAGCTCCCGTCGTACCCGGCCCGGAACCCCTGATACCAGTGATCGGGGTGGCACCACCATGCCCTGCGGGATGACCGCACCGGCGGCGATCAATGACCCGGCGCCCACCACGGCCCCGTTGAGGACGATCGCGCCCATCCCGATCAGGGAGTCGTCACCGATGGTGCAGCCGTGCAGCACCGCATTGTGCCCGACGCTGACCCTGGCCCCGACTCGCACCGGAAATTCCTTGTCGACGTGGATGGTCACGCCGTCCTGGATGTTCGAGTCGACGCCGATCTCGATCGGTTCCACCTCGGCGCGCAGCGTGGCCGAGTACCAGACGCTGGCCCGGGCGGCCAGGCTGACCTGGCCGATGAGGCTGGCGTTGGGCGCCACCCAGGACTCCGCGTGCAGCTGCGGAGAGCGACCACGAATCGGGATGATCAGCGGGTCTTGCACGAGCTCAACGCGCCTTCCACACCGGCGCCCGCTTCTCGGCGAACGCCCGCGGCCCTTCCTTGGCGTCCTCGGAGCGCAACAGCACGGAGAACTCCCGCGCGCTGCGGGCCCAGTCGGCCGCCTCGCCGGTGATGGCGCCGTCGTCGACGCCATAGGCGATTCGCTTGCTGGCCCGCACCGACAGCGGCGCATTGCCGGTGATCTTGGCCGCCAACTCCAGCGCGGCGTCCAATGCCCCGCCGTCCTCGACCACCCGATTGACCAGTCCCCAGCCGGCGGCGTCAGCGGCCGAGATCGGCTCCCCGGTGTAGAGCAGTTCCAGGGCTACCTTGCGGGGCAGCTGATCGACGATGCGGAACACCCCGCCCGCCCCCGCGATCAGGCCGCGCTTGACCTCCGGAAGCCCGAACTGCGCGCGCTGCTCGGCGACCACGAGATCGCTGGCCAGCGCCAGCTCGGTGCCGCCGCCGAGCGCGGTGCCGTTGACCGCCGCGATGGTCGGCTTGTCGATGAAGTGCTGCACGTAACCGGCGAAACCCCACTCCGGATGGTCGGCGTGGAAGATGTTCTCCCTGCTGGCCACCGCCTTGAGATCGGCTCCGGCGCAAAATGATTTGTCACCGGCACCGGTGATCACCACTGCGCGCACCTCGTCGTCGGCCTGAGCCTGAGCCAGGGCGTCGCCGATCCCGGTGCTGACCGCACCGTTGACCGCGTTGCGGGCTTCGGGCCGGTTGATCGTGATCAGCAGTACGTTGCCGCGCCGTTCCACCAGAACGGCTGAGTCGCTCACAGCAGCTCCAGGATGGTGGCGTTGGCCTGGCCGCCACCCTCGCACATGGTCTGCAGACCGTATCGAATCCCGTTGGCGCGCATGTGATACAGCATGGTGGTCATGATCCGGGCGCCGGACCCGCCGAGCGGGTGTCCGAGCGCGATCGCCCCGCCGTTGGGGTTGAGCTTCTTCGGGTCGGCGCCGATGTCTGCCAGCCACGACATCGGAACCGGGGCGAAGGCCTCGTTCACCTCGAACACCCCGATGTCGTCGACGCTCAGGCCGGACCGCTGCAACGCCTTCTGGGTGGCCGGGATGGGCGCACTGAGCATCATCACCGGGTCGGCACCGGCCAGCGTGGCGGTGTGCACCCGCGCCAGCGGGGTACAGCCCAGTTCCCGCGCCTTGGCCGCCGACATGAACAGCAGTGCCGCCGAGCCGTCGGAGATCTGCGAGGAGTTGCCCGCGTGGATCACACCGTCCTCTTTGAAGGCGGGCTTGAGCTGGCCCATCTTCTCCAGGGTGGTGCCGCGCCGGATGCCCTCGTCGGCGAGCACGGTGTTGCCCTGACCGTCGTTGATTCCCACGATCTCATCGGTGAACGCACCGGAATCCTGTGCAGCGGCGGCCTTCTCGTGCGAGGCCAGGGCGAACTCGTCCAGCGCGGTGCGACTCAGTCCCCACTTCTCGGCCATCATCTCCGCGCCGGTCCCCTGGTTGGGGGTCTGGCTGTAGCGCGCCTTGAAGGAGTCCGGGTAGGGGCGTCCGCCGTTGGCCAGCGACGAGCCCATCGGGGTGCGCGACATCGACTCGACACCTCCGGCTACGACGACGTCGTAGTGGCCGGCGACCACCCCGGCGGCCGCGAAGTGCACCGACTGCTGACTGGACCCGCACTGACGGTCAACCGTCACCCCGGGCACGGTCTCCGGCCAGCCTGCGGCCAACAGGGCGGTGCGCCCGATGTCCAGGGCCTGCTCACCGGCCTGCATGACGCAGCCCCAGATCACGTCGTCGACCAGCGCCGGGTCCACCCCGGCCCGGTTGACCAGTCCGTTGAGCACCTGGGCGGACAGCTCGGCGGGGTGGACCCCCGACAGCCCGCCGTTGCGCTTGCCGATAGGCGAGCGCACCGCTTCGACGATGACGGCTTCGGCCATGACTGCTCTCCTTAGGTCACGAGGGTTGCTTGACGTCGATTGTCAACCAACCCGTCGAGCACCCGGACGGCCGGGTCGCCGGTCGGCGATCAGTCGCCCGGATCGAACTCCAGGTGCAGCTCCTGGAGCCCCCGCATGATGAAGGTCGGCTCGTAGCTGTAGTGGCGGTCGTCCGGCGGGCCGTGCCGTTCCTCGCAGATGCGGATGTCGGCCATCCGATCCAGAATGCGGTTCAGCGAGATCCGGCCCTCCGCGCGGGCCAGCGGCGAGCCTGGGCACGAGTGCACCCCGCGGCCGAACGCCACATGCTCGCGGACGTTGGCCCGGTCGACCCGGAACTGGTCGGGATCCTCGAACTTGCGGGGATCCCGGTTGCTGGCCCCCGGCAGCAGCATCACCGTGGTGCCGGCCGGCACCGTGATGTCGCCGACGGTCGTCGTGGTGCGCGCCATCCGGAAGTGGGATTTGACCGGGCTCTCGGTGCGCAGCGTCTCCTCCAGGAACGCGGGGATGCGGTCGCGGTCGCTGCGCAACAACGCCTGAATGTCGGGGCGTTCGGCGATCACCCGCAGCCCGGCGCTCAACAACTTGACCGTGGTCTCCTGCCCGGCCGCGAACAGGAACGTGGCGACGCGCACCACATCGATGATCTCGGGCGTGGAGCCGTCGTCGTATTTGGCCTGCGCCAATTGGGTCAACACGTCCCCGCGCGGCTGCCGGCGCCGATCTTCGATGTAGGCGTAGAACCTGTCGTCGAGCCACTGCAGCGGGTTGTGGGCGACCGGATCGTCGTCCAGCGAGCCGACCTGCTCACCGGCCATCACCCGGCGAAACTCCCGGTGGTCGTCGGCCGGGACTCCGAGCAGATCCGCGATCACCAGCATCGAGAACGGTTTGGCGTAGTCCTCGATGAATTCACAACTGCCGCGGGCGACGAACCCGTCAAGCTGTTCGTCAGCCAGCCGCCACATGAACTCTTCGTTCTCCTTGAGCCGCTTGGGTGTCAGCAGCCGGCTCAACAAGCCGCGGGTACGGGTGTGCAGCGGCGGGTCCTGGGTGACGATGTGCTCACTCATCGGGATCTGTTCGCGGTGCGCCTCGATGAGGTCGCTGATATCGTCACCGGTCGGGGTGAACGGCAGCCCGGAGAACGGCCCGGCCACCGACACGCAGGCGGAGAACGCCGGATCCCGGTACACGGCAAGGGCTTCGGCATGCCCGGTCACGGCGAGGACCCCTTGATGCGGCTCGTGCACCATCGGGCATTTGGCCCGCAGATGATCGAAGTACGGGTACGGGTCGGGGATCAACGACTGGTCGGTGAAGAAGTCGATCGAATCAAAATCGCTCACTGCGCAACCTCCTGAATCCGTCACAGCACCATCTGGGTGACTTCGGCCACCTGGGCCTGGGAAATGTCCATGATCTCCTCGAGGTTCTCGGCGATGTCCTCGGCGGTAAGAGGGGATTTCGTGATCCCCGCGGTGCGCACGACGGCGACCCGCGCAACATTGCCCATGCCGATCTGCAGGACCTCGCCGTTGAGCGGGCAGTCCTGGTGCGCCAGGAATGCGGCAGCCGGTGCACACAGTTCCGGGGGCATGGCGGCGTTGACGGTGTCCATCATCTCTTTGGGGATGGACAGTTGGGCCGCAACCGAATCCGAGTGCGATGCCGCCATCCGGGTATAGGCGCGCGGCGAGATCGCGTTCACCCGGATGCCGTGGGCGGCGCCTTCGGTCGCCAGGTTGCGGGTAAGGCCGAAAACAGCCCCCTTGGCGGCGCCGTAGCTGGTCAGTTCGCTGATACCGCCCAGCATCGCCTCGGACACGGTGTTGACGATGCGTCCGTATCCGGCGCCGACGAAGTGCGGCCAGGCGGCCCGCGACACCATCAGGGTGCCGAAGTAGTGGACGTCGAGCATGGTGCGGAACTTCTGCACCGACAGGTTGGCGAAGAAGCCGGGATCGTGGATGCCGGCGTTGTTGATCACCGCGTCGATTCGGCCGAATGATTCGATCGCGGTGTCGACGATGGACTGCGCGCCTTGCGGTTCGGCGACCGATGCGTAGCACGCGACGGCCTGGCCGCCGGCAGCGGTGATTTCACGCACCACCTCGTCGGCCGGTTCCGATGAGGCACCCCCACCGTCGATGCCGGCCCCGTAGTCGGCCACGACCACGCTGGCGCCCTTGGCCGCCAACAGCATCGCGTGGCCGCGTCCCACCCCGCGCCCGGCACCGGTGACGACGGCGACCCGACCGTCGAACCGCAGCCCGGTCATGGGGCATCGAACAGCACGGGCAGCGAGGTCGGTGACCGGAACACCTGGCCGCGGATGTGCGGATCGCCGCCGTCGGGATCCAACCGCAGGTTCGGCAGCCGGTCGAACATCAAGCCGAGCGCATCGCGCATCTCCATCCGGGCCAGGTGACTGCCGAGGCAGACATGGGCGCCGTGGCCCCATGATGCGTGAACCTTGGATTCGCGGAAGATGTCGAACAGGTTCGGGTTGGGGTAGCGGTCGTCCTGACGGTTGGCGGCCCCCAGCATCGGCATCACCGCGGAACCGGCCGGAATGGCCACCCCGCCCAATTCGGTGTCGCACGCGGCCACCCGGGTGATGGTCAACAGCGGCGCATCCCAGCGCACCCCTTCTTCGATCGCCTGCGGCAGCAGCGACCGGTCGGCGCGCACGGCGTCGAGTTGGTCGGTGTGGGTGAGCAGGGCGAACAGCAGGTTGCCCAGCGAGCGGTAGGTGGTCTCGATGCCCGCCGGAAGCAGCAGTCGCAGGAACGAGAAGATCTCCTCGTCGGACAGCTTCTGTCCGTCGATCTCGGCGCCGGCCAGTCGGCTGATCAGGTCGTTGCGCGGGTCGGCACGGCGGGCGGCCAGGATCGGAGTGAAGTAGTCGCGCAGCGCCAGCGAAGCGGCCCGTCCCCGCTCGGGGTTGATGGTGAAGGACAGCAGCGAGATGGACCAGCGCTGGAACTGCTCGTAGTCGCCTTCGGGTAGGCCCAGGATCCGGGCGATGATCCGGGTCGGATACTCGAAGTTGAACTCTTTGACCAGATCCGCGTGGCCCCGTTCTACGAAGCGGTCGATCAGCAGATTGGCGACCGGTATCACCAGCTCGTGTTCCCAGCCGGCCACCGCGCGCGGTGAGAACGCCTTGGACACCAGCGCCCGGTGGCGACCGTGCGCGGGTTCGTCCATGCCCAGCATCACCTGCTTGCCGAGTACATCGCCGAAGGTGTCGATGATGATCGCCGATGAGAAAGTCTCGTTGTCGCGCAACATCTTTATCACGTCTTCGTGGCGGTAGACCATGAACACCGGTTTGGATTCCTCGTGCGGCATCCCCGAAATGTCGATGCGCTGTACCGGTTCCTCGCGACGCAACCGGGCCAACTCGGTGTAGGGGTCTCGGACATCCCCGGACACCACGTCGTCGAAGGCGCCGAAATCCTCCAGGTCGTCAAACAACTGCATGGCTCTCCCCTAACCGGCCGGGTTGGTTCGGCGGTCCGGCTTCGCCTCTCCTTCGTCGAGGCTCGCTAACCGCCGGGTAGGCGACCGACTTGATCTCGGTGTATTGGTCGAATCCGGCGGTGCCGTTCTGGCGGCCGACGCCGCTGGCCTTGTAACCGCCGAACGGAGTGTCGGCGCCGTAACCGGCGGCGCCGTTGAGGCCGATGAATCCGGCGCGCAGCCGCCTGGCCACCGCCAGTGCGTGATCCAGGCTCGCCGACATGACGTTGCCGGCCAGGCCGTAGGGACTGTCGTTGGCGATGCGCACCGCGTCGTCTTCGTGGGTATAGGGAATGACGGCCAGCACCGGCCCGAAGATCTCTTCCTGGGCGATCGTCATCGAGTTGTCGACGTCGACGAACAGCGTCGGCCGGACGAAGTAGCCGCGGTCCAGCCCGTCGGGAGCGTCGGGTCCACCGACCAGGAGCCGGGCCCCCTCGTCGATGCCCTTCTGGATGTACCCGCGAATCCGGTTGCGCTGCTTGGCCGAGATCACCGGCCCGCACAGCGTCGAGGCGTCCTGCGGGTCACCCGGTGCGATGCCCGCGTACATCGCCTGCAGCATGGCGACGCCCTCGTCGTAGCGCGACCGCGGCAGCAGCAGCCGTGTCGGGTTCGCGCAGCCCTGACCGGCGTGCATGCACGGCGCGATGCCCATCATGCAACCCAGCGCCAGATCGGCGTCTTCGAGCACGATGGTCGCCGACTTGCCGCCCAACTCCAGGAAGAGGCGCTTCATGGTCGCGGCGCCCTTCTCCATGATCCGCTGCCCGACCGCGGTGGATCCGGTGAACGAGATCAGATCGACCTTGGGCGAGAGGGTGAGTTCCTCGCCGACCAGGTGATCCGATGACGTGACCACGTTGGCCACACCCGCCGGGATATCGGTGTTCTCCGCGATCAGCCGACCCAGCCGGGTCGCGTTGAACGGAGTGTCGGGCGCGGGTTTGAGCACGACGGTGTTGCCGGTCGCCAGGGCCTGACCGATCTTGTGGATGGCGACTTCGAACGGGAAGTTCCACGGCACGATCGCCCCGACCACCCCGACGGGTTCCCGCCAGACCTTGCGGGTGGTGTTGACGCCGGTGACCGAGACGAACGCATCACCCAGCGACGTCTCCCACGGGTAGTCGTCGATCAGCTGCGCGGGATATCTCAGGCCGTCCGAGAGCGGTGCGTCGAGCTGCGGGCCCGCGGTGATCGCCCGCGGGCAGCCGGCTTCGAGGATGAGCTCTTCGCGCAGCTCCTCACGCTCGGCTTCCAGGGCTTCCTGCAGTTGCAGCAGACAGCGTTGCCGGAAGGCATGATTGGTCGACCAGTCGGTGTCGTCGAATGCCCGCCGCGCAGCGTCGATGGCGCGGTGCATATCCGCCGTCGATGCATCCGCGACCTCGCCGATCGCTTCCTCGGTGGCCGGATTGAGGTTGACGAACGTACCGTTCCGGCCGCCGACGAGCTTGCCGTCGATCATCATCTGGGACTCGAAGCGGGGCAGGTCAGGCATCGGTGCCCCTGTCTGTCAGGGCCCCGAACCTCGGCAGTCCCATCATCAGGCGAATCGCGTGATGGAACCCGGCGCCCGGGAGCAGTCGGTTGGCGATCAACAGCATCCGAGCGTCGGGCCCGACCGGCTGGCGGACGAACGGGGCCCGGGATTCCAGCGCGGCCGCAAGTCCGGCGGCGAAGCGTTCCGGAGACCGGGCGGCGCGTTTGACCGCCGCGCGTCCCCGCCGGTCCATGGTGCGGTGGTGGCGCGCATAGGGGCCACTGAGGTCACGGCAATCCGTGGTGCCGGCATCGGTGATGATCTCGGTGTCGTAGGTGCCGGTCACCAGGATCGTCACGCCCAACCCGAACGGTGCGATCTCGTTGGCCAGGGATTCCGCCCACCGCTCCGACGCCCCCTTGGCCGCGGAATACGCCGCGGTGGCGGGCATGCCCCGGACGCCACCCGCGCTGGAGACCACCACGACGCGCCCCCGGCCCGCCGCGCGCATCGCGGGCAACAACGCATTGGTCAGTGCGACGGGTCCGAAAACGGTGGTGTGAAACATCCTCTCCCACAGGTCCACCGGCGTCTCCTCGGCCATCCCCGCCGCCGAGATCCCGGCGTTGTGCACCACTGCGTACGGGGCGCCGACGGCCGCCTCGATGGCCTTGGCCGCGGCCGCCACCGACGCCAGGTCGGTCAGGTCCAGCGGGACGCCGATCAGCCGCGGGTCGTCGTCGGGTGCGCCGGTGCCACGACGCAGCTCCGCCAACCCGGTCTCCGGCGATCGCATCGCGGCGACCACCTGCCATCCGCGGCGATACAGGTGCACCGCCGACGCCAATCCGAGTCCACGCGAGGCGCCGGTGATGACGACGCTGCGCGGTTCACCCATTGCCCGGTCCGCAGCGTCCGCCGTCGGCCGGCGCCTCGACGTCCGGCCGCCCGTCCGGCTGGCCGCTAGCCCAGGTCGACCAGATACCCACCGAGTACGGGCCGGGTTGGCCTTCGGATTCGTAGAAGCCCTGCGGGTCATAGATCTTCGCCTCCGGGTAGGGCCACGGGCAGGCGACGGTGTTGGACAGGTGCGCCATCTTGACCAGGGCGAAGGTGCCGCCGTAGCAGAAGTAGCCGAGGTTGATCAGCACCAGCATCACGGTGAACATGCCCAGCGTGGGGCGGCCGGCGAAGATCTTCGCCCGCTGCGCCAGCTTCTCGGCCACCGTGCGGCCGGTGTCGTCGCGGTACAGCAGCACCCCGGCCGGGACCATCACGAAGTTCACCGCGAATATCTCGAAGATGAACGGGAATTGGTGCGTCTGGCCGACGAAGATCGACCCGAACGGGACCTGCGAATAGATGTACATCCCGGTCTGCACCAGCGTGATCTCCAGTGCCGCGTCCAGCAGCATGCCGAACGGCAGGATGCAGAACGCCAGGCTGATCAGCGGGTGACGCCACACGAACGAGTCCACCGGCCGACGGGCCTGGATCTTGCGCAGCAGCCAGATGCCCGGGAAGTAGGGCAGCAGGTAGAACATGATGTAGCCCAGGACCACGAACGGCTCGACGGTGGGTGACAGTGACACCAGCGGCCAGTCTTCGGGCAGGTGGTGCAACTCCGGGTTGTATACCGCGAAGGGCGCCCAGTTCATGATCGGGTCCTGCCAGACGATCAACGTCGTGACGATGCCCATCAACAACACCGGGTGATAGGGATGGCGCCGCCACGCGATCACGTAGGTGGTGATGATGAGGATCATCACGACGACCGTGAACGCCTCCAGCACTCCGAGCCAATGGTCGAAGCCGAACAGCACCGGCACCGGTCGTTCCGGCGGTGTCAGCGTGTACGCCGCATCGCGCACCCGATCGGATTCCAGGCCGGTTCGGGCATTGACGAGCAGGAAGGCAAGAAACCCGAATGCCGCTGCTGCCCAAGCCCATACCCACGGCGATCCCTTTCGGGGTTCAGCGGGTGCGATGGCCTCGGCTGCCGAGGCCGGCACGGTCTGCTCTGCGGTCATCAGTCATTCCTCTCCGAAACGGTTCACCAGATGGGAGTTGACGCCGTCGGCGTCGAGCTTGCGGGCCACCAGGTAGCCGGCGCCCATCCAGGCCCGGCGCGTCCAGTTCCCGAACGACACCCGGGTGCCGGGCGCGCCGGAGGCGGCGGGCATCATCTTCACCCGCTCCAGGGCCTCCTTGACCCCGCGCGGGCTCAGCGGATGCGCATCGCCCAGCGCCCGCACCAGCGTCATCGCGACGTCCCGGTTCACCACCGACACACACCATTCGGTACGCCGGCCGTAGGCCTGCTGGTATTCGTCGAGAAACGCCTGACCGACCGGATTGCCCTCGTCGTACTGGTCGATGCCGACCCAGCCCAGGAATGCGTTCCACATGATCGGGTTGATCCAGGCGTTCTGAAACGCGGTGCTGGTATAGCGGGGCGGATCCCAGTTCAGCTCCTGCAAAGCCGGGTTGACGAACACGATGCCGAATCCGAAGCCGCAGTGCACGATCGCGGGTGCCTTCGCTTCGTGCAGTGTGCGAACCGCCGCCGATACATCCTGTGCCGTCTGAGCGATCGTCGCCTCGGCGACGATCCGGATACCCCTGCGTGCACACGCGTCGCGGAAGTTCTTCAGATAGGTTTCGCCCACCAGGGACTGCTCTTTGAGCACCCCGACCTCGGTGTGCCCGTCTTTGGTCAGCAGATCCGTCCAGAAGATCGGCTCATCGGTCAGTGACCCCTGCGGGAAGGAGAAGAACCACTCCCCCAGTGCCGCATCGGAACCGGTGACACTGATGCACGGCACCTTGAAGCGTTCCTCGATCGCCTCCCGTGTCGGCACACAGTTGTCGGTGATGTGTGGTCCGAACACCGCCAGGCAGCCCTCGTCGCAGAGTTCGCCGTAGGCGTCGATGACAGCCTTGACCGAGCCCTTCGGCAGCCCTTCGACCTCGCGGTAGACGATCTCGACCGGCCGGTCCAACAGTCCCTGCTCGGTCGCCTGTTTGAAGACCAGGTCGAACGGCTGGGTCAGGTCTTCGAAATACGTCTTCGGGAAGCCTTCGGGGAGCCGGAAGTCCATCAGATATCCGATCTTGATCGGTTCTGCCGCACTCTCGTAGGACATCTCACCTCCGGCGAAAATCGGAGCCATGTAACTGCGACTGGACCCCGCACAGACAACCTAATATTTGTTCCGATCTTAGCGTGCAGCCGGGCGACCGTCAATCACCGATCGGTCAGATACACGTCGATCATCTCCATCAGGCCCGCGGTCGCCAGCGAGTCATCGGTGAGCGGGCCCGCGATGGCAGCCCGGCCGGCCTCGCGGGGCGCCAGCCCCTCGGAGATCAGCCGCCCGGCAGCGATCAGCACGCGTGTCGAGGCGACCTCCCGCAATCCGCCGGTCTCCACCCGTCGAATGGCCTGCCCCAGCCGCACCAGCTCGGCGGCGCGCTCATGATCGACACCTGCTTCGCACGCGACGATCTTCTCCTCGACATCGCCTGCCGGGAAACCGAACTCGATGGCGACCATACGTTGGCGGGTGGAATCCTTCAGGTCCTTGAGCACACTTTGATACCCCGGGTTGTACGACATCACCAGCCCGAACCCCGGTGCGGCATCCAGCGTCAGTCCCAGCCGCTCGATCGGCAGCTGGCGCCGGTGGTCGGCCAACGGGTGCAGCACCACCGTGGTGTCCTGCCGTGCCTCAACCACCTCATCGAGGTAGCAGATCGCACCCTCACGCACGGCCCGGGTCAGCGGCCCATCGACCCACTCGGTCTCGCCGCCGCGCAACAGGAACCGGCCGACCAGATCCGCCGTCGTCAGATCGTCGTGGCAGGCGACGGTGATCAGCGGCCGGTCCAGGTCATGGGCCATGGCTTCCACGAAACGGGTCTTCCCGCATCCGGTGGGGCCCTTGAGGACGACCGACAACCCTTGCCGGTAAGCCGCTTTGAAGACATGTTCCTCGTTGCCGACCGACACGTAGTAGGGGCGCGGACCGTGGGCCGCAGTTGCCATGTTGTTCATACCCTTCTGTTCATGCGACCCGTCGTCGCAAGTCGGCTGAGCGCAGCGCGGACCGGAACATCGGTCCGATCTCGCGGTTGAGCTGGTCCAGACGCGGGATCGTCGCGTGCGCAGCACTGCCGAACACCCGGCGCAACTCGTCGACGTCGGTGGCCGCCCCGACGGTGAGACACAGGCACCCGGTGCCCCGGCGGCGCGCCTCGACCAGGGCACGTCGGGCGTCGGCGGCACCATAGAGACGTTCGTAGCCGTGGTCGTAGGCCAGTCCGTCGGAGATCACGACCAGCAGACGGCGCGGAGTACCGCCACTGCGTTCCAAGACGTCCGAGCCATGCCGGATCGCGGCGCCCAGTCGCGAGTAGGCACCGGGCTTGAGGTTGTACAACCGACTCATCGCACGGGCGTCCAGGGCATCGCTGAAGCGCTTCACCGGCGCGACGTGCACCGCGGATCTTCCCTGCGAGTGAAAGCCGTAGAGCGCCAGCCGATCCCCCAGGTCATGCAGCGCGGTCGCCAGGGCGGCAGCCGCCGCGCGCTGCTGCTCGTGCACGGTCTGACCGACCGTGCCGGGTTCAGCCGTCGAGCCGGAGACGTCCAACAGGATCAGCACCGAGAGATCCCTTCGGCGACGCAGGCTGTCCAGGTAGACCGCTTCGTCGGGTGCCGATCCGGCCAGCAGCTCGATCCGGGCCTCGATCGCCGCATCGAGGTCGACGTCGTCGCCCTGGGCCTGCCGGTGGTAGCGGTCCAGGCCCACGCCGAGCCGCGCCAGCGGTCGCCGCAATCCGTAGTCCACCGGACGCACCGGTGGTTCGCCGTCGGCCTTTGGCGCAACTTCCAGTACGGTGCACCAGTTCTGCCGATAGCTGCGGCGATGGACGTCCCATTCGTGATAGGTCGTCCCGCCGGCTCCGCCCGCGGCGGTGTCGTCGTCGAGGGACCCGACCCCGGCCGAGGACACCACGCTTCCACCACCCCGCACGCCGGACCGGGTCTTATGGGTGGGCGCATCGGCCCCGGGCGGCCCGTTGCCGCCCAGCCGGCGAGTCACCTCGAGCATCTTGGCGACCAGCCGGCCCAGCGCGCCGCTGCCACCGACCGGGCTGGAGAACATGTCCATGCCAGCGTCGGCATCATCGTCGTCCAGCTCAGCCAGCGGGGCACTCTGTTGGCGCGGCTGGTGCGTCTTGTCGCCACCCGGGCTGTCACTGTTCCTGCTCTCAGCCAGCAACTTTCGCGGCCGAATCACCCCGAAGGCGTGCGGTGACTCCGCTCCGAACTCGCGGGTGCCGGCGAGCATCAGCGATGCGGCCGGCGAATCGGTGCGGGCGGCGACGTGCTGGTCGACCAGGGATGACACCGCGGGCGGCAGCAGTTCGGCGTTGACGGCCAGGGCCCGATGTCCTTCGACGGCGAGGTAGCGGGCGGCCAGACCTCGGCGCCGGTTCAGCTTGCGCACCAGGCCGGGGTCCAGACTTCCCGCCCACAGCAGGCAGGCCTGGACGGTCACCGCCTCGAGTTGGCGGGCTGGGTCGATGTCCGCGTCGACGAAGACGGTCTTGCCGTCGGTCCATGCGGGTTCTCCGGCCTCGACCGCGGCCACCTTCAGCGCGCGCCCGGATAACGCCGACGCCAACATGTTCCACCGCTGCAGCGATGTAGCAGGCTCGTGGCGGTCCGTCACGGACTCCCCCATCCACCGATTGACCAAATATCTGTTCCACCGTAGAGTCCACTTCGACCACAGTCAATCGGTCGAGGGGTAGGCACCGCGGTGATCGATTTCGAGGGCCAGGTCGTGATCGTCACCGGTGCGGGCCGGGGCCTGGGCCGGCTGTACGCGATCGAACTGGCCAGCCGCGGTGCCTCGGTGGTGGTCAACGACCTGGGTGGGTCGATGCACGGCGAGGGCGCAGACAGCGCCGTCGCCGACCTGGTGGTCGACGAGATCACCAGCGCCGGCGGTGCCGCCGTCGCCTCCTATGAGTCGGTGGACAGCCCGGCGGGCGGCGAAGCCATCGTCGAGTCCGCCGTCCGTCGTTTCGGCCGACTCGACGCCGTGATCAGCAACGCCGGCATCTTCAACAGCATTGCGTTCGAGGAGATGTCCGCCACCGACTGGCGGCGCATGCTGACGGTCCACCTGGACGGCGCGTTCTATCTGAGCCGGCCCGCCTACCGAGTGATGAAGGACCAGGGTTATGGACGGTTCGTGTTGATCTCATCGTCGGGCGGCATGTTCGGGCAGCCGCTGGAAGCCCATTACGGCGCCGCCAAGGCCGGCCTGGTGGGACTGTCGAACGTCATCGCGATCGAGGGCGCCCCGCACGGCATCGGATCCAATACCGTACTGCCGTTCGGGTTTTCCCGGATGGTCACCGACACCGTCGGCGATCCGAAAGCGATCGAAGAAGCCGGATTCCTCCGGGCGATCCGGCCCGAGCTGGTAGTACCGATGGTGGTGTACCTGGCCAGTCGCGACTGTCTTCTCACCCACCAGAACTACTCCGCCTGCGCCGGCCGGTTCGCGCGCGTCTTCGTCGGCCTCGGTGCGGGCTGGCTCGCCGACTCCGACCGCGACCCCACGGCCGACGACATCGCAACACATCTGGCGCAGGTCTCCGCCACCGAGCCGTTCACCGTTCCGGCCTCCATCTTCGAGGAGGTGTTCGAGGTCTGCGACCGGATCGGCATCACTTAGGTGAGCACGGGCAGCCTTGCCCAGCCCCGCACACTTGCGGTATGCGCACGTTGCGCGTTGGCGTAGTCGACTTCCCAATCGGGCCAGCGCTTGAGCACCTCCTCGAAGGCAACCCGCGCCTCCAGCCGGGCCAGCGCCGAGCCGAGGCAGAAATGAACGCCCTTGCCGAAGCTGAGATGGCTGCCCTCGCGGTGGATGTCGAAGTCGTCCGGGTCGGTGAACTGCCGGTGGTCGCGGTTGGCGGACCCGTTGAGCAGCAGCATGAACGACCCTTCCGGAATCGGGCGACCGTAGAGCTCGGCGTCCCGGGCCACGTAGCGCGCCTGTACCGGCGACGGGGGCTCGTAGCGCAGGGTCTCCTCGATGGCGCCGGGAATCAGGGTCGGATCGGCTCGGAGCTCGTGGCGTTGATCGGGATGATCCGACAACAGCTGTGCCATGAAGCCGATCAACCGGGCCGTGGTCTCATTGCCGGCGCCGGCGATCATGGCGGTATAGGCGAGTACCTCGGTGCGGGACAACGGACGTCGCGTACCGTCGGCCTCCTCGATCTCGGCCCGCAACAGATCCGTCATCAGATCGTCGGACGGATGGTCGGCCCGCCATTCGATGTACTCCGCGAACATGACGATGGTGTCGGCAAAGATCTTCTGACTGATGTCACCGGGTTCGCTTCCCGCCGCCACCTCGATGAAGGAACCGGCGCGGTCCCGGATCGCCTCCTGGTCCTTCTCCGGGATGCCCAGCAGGTAACCGATGGTCCGCATCGGCATCATCGCCCCGAGATCGGCGATGAAGTCGAAGCCACCGGCACCGACGAGCGGATCCAGCTCCCTGACACAGAAGTCCCGCACCATCGATTCCACGGCCAGCATTCGCCGCGGGGTGAACACCCGTGAGAGCAGGCTGCGGTGCAGGTCGTGCAGCGGCGGATCCTCGAACAGCAGGATCCCCGGCGGAACCTCGACATTGTTGAACAAGATGTCGGCGGTGGTACCGCGTCCGGACCGGTAGGTCTGCCAATTCGGCAGTTCACGGGCGACGTCCTCATAGCGGCTCAGCGCGAAGAAGTTGTACTTCTCGTTGTGGTACAGCGGTGTTTCCTCACGCATCCGCTTCCACACCGGATACGGGTCGTCGTCGATGTCATGGTCGAACGGGTCGTAGTACAGCTCGACCTCGGCACCTGTCATGGCCGTATCCCCCTTCGGCAGATCCAACGGGTCAGTCGTCGCGGTGCAGGAAGCCGTGCAGGCTCGCCTGGGTGAGCTCCTCCACGATCACCCTTCGCGACGGTGGTCTGGAGCCGAAGTAGGTCGACCGCAGCGCGGCCATGCCGGCGATCATCGCCACGGTGGAGTGGGCCGGCAGATGCGGGTGCGCCGACCCGATCGACCGCAGGTTCATGCCCTCGGCGCTGATCTGGCCGAGCAGTGCGATCGCCCGCCTCACGTCGGCGATTCCGGCCTCGACGATCTCGTCTTCGGGCAGCGAGTCGGACGCCATGAGCGTGACCAGCAGGCCCTGATTCCGGACGAACACGTCGTAGAGCCGGCCGACGAAGTGCCTGGCCAGATCCTCCTCGCTGGTCTGGTCCGGATCCAGCGAGGACCACGTCGCACCGAAGTCGTCGATGAAGCTGGTGAAGGGAACCACCAGCGCCTCCCGGAACAACGCCGCCTTCGAGCCGAAGTGCCGGAACAGCAGCGGTTCGGTGACACCGGCCGCCTTGGCGATCTCCCGTGTGGTGGTGCTGCGATAGTCCTGACGCGCGAACAGGTCTCGCGCGGCGTCGAGCAGCAGCCGACGCGGCTCGCCGCGGGGTCTGCGGGTGGGTGGAGCCGATCGACCGGTCACAGAACAAGGCTAGCGTCCACTATCCAATCTGGATAGTATCCACTACCTACATGCACGTACTGCCGAAGGAGTCGTGAACGTGGGAGCTGTCATCATGTTGGGCACGCTGTTCGGGCTCATCGCGTTGATCTACGGCGTGGTGCTGCACTTCGATCCGGAGGCACGCCGGTGAGCGCCGGACTGGCGCCCTCGCTGCAGGCCGCCCAAACGTTCTCCTACGTCAGCGGAATCGCATTTTTCGCGATAGGCGTCTACCTGAGTTGTCGCCGACGGCATCTGCACCCATTGTTGCTGCTCAGCATCTCGGCGATCTCATTCTCCTGGATCGAGGCGCCCTACGACTGGGCGGTGTATGCGCAGTTTCCGCCGGCGCTGCCCCGGATGCCGTCGTGGTGGCCGTTGAACATGACCTGGGGCGGCGGCCTGCCGTTGGCCGTACCCATCGGATACATCTCCTACTTCGTGACGCCCGCCCTGATCGGGGCCTGGCTCGGGCGCCGGGTGGCCGCACAGTATGGGTGGCGCCGACCGCTCACACTGCTGACGGTCGGCCTGGCCGTCGGCTGCTGCTGGGCGTTTCTGTTCAACGGCATCCTGGGAGCCCGGCTCGGTAACTTCTCCTACGGCTACGTGATCCCGGGGCTGGCACTGTGGGAAGGCACCGCACACCAGTACCCACTGTATGACTCGTTGGCCATGGGTGTGCAGATGATGGTCTTCACCTACCTGCTGGGACGAACAGACGCGCGGGGCAGAAACGTCATCGAGATGTGGGCCGACAACCGGTCGGCGAGCCGACTGCAGTCGTCGGCGCTGTCCATCATCGCCGTGATCGTGATCGGGAACGGACTTTACGGGGCGGTCTTCGCCCCCCACCTCGTCACCAAGCTCGGCGGTTGGGTGAACGCGGGGCCCACAGAGCAACTCTTCCCGGGCGTACCGAACCAGCCGCTGATGGGTCGCTGACCGGCTCCCCGACTCCGCGCCACGCGAAAACCCCTCGCGGGCGAAAGCGTTGACCCCACCCGCGATCGGCGATAGGCTCCGCTGACGAAACCAAACATTCGGTCCACCGCAGTGGGAAGCGGCGGACCGGTGCCGTAATCGGGGTGGGTTTCGTCAGCGGGTCGGTCACCGGCCTGCGACCGAGAGCGGCCTTCGGATCGCACTCGTCGAGCAGAACGGGGAGGGTCCGCTGACTGTCTCATCGGAACGCCAAGAGCACATCGACCGGGGTTCACCGCTCGCCGAAGTCGGAGCGTGGGTTCGGTCCTACACCCGGTCGCATCCGCTGCAGTCACTCGGAACGGTGGGTGGTCAGACGACCCTTGGCCTGCGCACCATCCAGTATCTGTTCATCGACCTGTTCACCGGACGCTTCGCGGTATCGGAGTTCGTCAAACAGGCGGCGTTCATGGCGGGTACCGCGTTGTTGCCGACCCTGCTGGTCACCATCCCCGTCGGGGTCACACTGTCGATCCAATTCGCCGTACTCGCCGGGCAGGTCGGCGCCGAGTCACTGTCCGGTGCCGCCAACGGACTGGTGGTGATCCGCCAGGGCGCCCCGTTGGTGGCGGCGATTCTGCTCGCCGCGGCGGTCGGCTCGGCGGTGAGCGCCGACCTCGGTTCGCGGACCATGCGCGACGAGATCGACGCGATGGAGGTGATGGGTGTTTCGGCGATCCGGCGGCTCGTCGTTCCACGCTTCGCCGCACTGATCCTGGTCGGCGTCGCGCTGACCGGGCTGGCTACCTGTGCCGGCTTCTTCGTCGGCTACCTGTTCAACGTATTCGTCCAGGACGGCACCCCGGGCTCGTTCGTCGCCACCTTCGCCTCGTTCGCGACCGTCGACGACCTCGCCCTGGCACTGGCCAAGGCCATCGCCTTCGGAGCGATCGTCGCGGTCGTGGCCTGTCACAAGGGCTTGGCCACCCACGGCGGACCGGCCGGGGTTGCCAACTCGGTCAATGCCGCGGTGGTCGAATCGATTCTGCTGTTGATGATCGTCAACGTCGGAATGAGCCAGCTGTATCTGCTGCTCTTTCCCAAAGCGAGCCTGTAGACGCAGATGACCGTCGCCGTCTACCGCCCCCGGGTGTTCCAGCACATCCTTCGAGCGACCGAGGTCGTGTGGGTGCCGGTGGCGAAGGCCGGCCACATTCTGGACTTCATCTGTCGCGTCGTGTTCGCGGTGCCCGTCATGTTTGCTCGCTACCGTCGCGAGTTCGTCCGCAATCTGTCCGACATCGCCTGGGGCAACGGGGCACTCGTGGTCGGCGGCGGGACCATGGGCGTCTCACTGGTTTTGGGTATCACCGCCGGCGCGCTGCTCGCGATCGAGGGCTACAACGCGCTCAATCTCTTGGGCCTGGGGCCGGCCACCGGCCTGCTGTCCTCGTGGGGATCGACACGCGAGTTGGTGCCCGTGATGATCGCGATCGCCTTCACCACGCAGGCCGGCTGCCGCTTCACCGCCCAGCTGGGTGCCATGCGCATTGCCGAGGAGATCGACGCGATGGATGCGCTGGCGATCAAACCCATTCCCTACCTGGTGACCACCCGGGTCGCAGCGTCGGTGCTGGCTGCCATTCCGCTGTTCCTGGTCTGCCTGGCGGCGGCATACCTGTCCGCGCAGGTGGTGGTCGGCATCATCGCGCACACCTCCGCGGGGACCTACGAGCACTACTTCTCGCTGTTCAGCAGCGGGCGCGACGTCTTCTACGCGACCCTCAAGGGGGTCATCTTCATCTTCGTCGCTGCCATAATCCAGTGCTATTACGGCTATTTCGCCGCAGGCGGGCCACAAGGTGTCGGCGTGGCCGCCGGACACGCGATGCGGGCCACCATCACGGTGGTGATCATCTTGAACGCCCTGCTGACCATGGCGATGTGGGGCGTCAACGCCGGCGCGAGATTCGGTGGCTGAGCGTGCCGAATTCCTTCGAGTCCGACGACCGCGGCCCATCCAATCGCCGACTCTTCTTCACCGGCCTGATCCTGCTGGTGATCGTGACGGTCGCTGTGACACTGCTGATCGCGCAATCCCAGGGCGCCCTGCAACATTCGGTACGGGTCAGCGCCGAGATCACCAACGTCGGTGACGGCCTGCCGGTGAAGTCCGACGTCAAGTTCCGCGGGGTCCTGGTGGGGTTCGTGTCAGCCGTCACGCCCGCAGCCGTCGGGCACCCCAACATCGTGCGTATCGACCTGCACCCCGAACACGCCCCCGGAATCCCGGACACGGTCACCGCACGCGTGGTGCCGTCCAACGTCTTCGCGGTCTCGTCGGTTCAGTTGGTCGACAACGGCAAGCGCTCGACGCCGCTGCGGTCCGGAGCCGTGATCGGCGAAGACCAGACGTTGCCGACGGTGCTCTTCCAGACCACCCTCAACAAGTTCCGCCAGGTGCTCTCGGCCGTGGGCCGCCAGGTCAGTCCCGACAGCATCGGCTGGCTCACCGCATTGGGCGACGCCACCAGCGGCCGGGGCAAGCGACTGGAGGACGCCGGGCGGGACCTGAACGAGATCGTCAACGAGCTCAACACCGTCGTCACCGACGATGCGATGGGGCCCTCGACGATGTCGGCGCTCACCGCGGCCACCTCCGCACTGGGCCAGACCGCACCCGAGCTTCTCGACGCACTCGACGGCGCGATCCAGCCGATGCGCACGCTCGCCGAAAAACGCTCGCAGTTGACGAATCTGCTGTCGGTCGGATTGGGGACCACCGGAGTGCTCGGCGATGCCTTCGACCACAACACCGACCGGATGATCGACATCTCGACGAAGCTGACTCCGGTGCTGGGCGTGCTGGGTGACAACGGTGAAACCATCCACGACATCGCAACCCGGCTGACCACCCTGATCGCGAGGGTCATCGACGTGGCATGGAACGCCGACACGAATCAGCTCCAGGCCAAGGCCGTCATCTCGTTGACACCGACCCGGACCTACGTGCGATCGGACTGCCCGCGCTACGGCGACATGGCCGGGCCCAGTTGCTTCACCGCTCCCGAGGTCCCGACCGCCCCGGCTCTGACACCGTCGCTCGAGTCCCGCGGATTTCCGCTGCCCCCGGGCATTACCGAGAACCGCCCCAACTTCGCACCGCCACGCGGCTCGGTCCTTCCGCCCGACGCCGGTCCACCCGCTGAACCACCGCCGCCGGCACCACCAGATCCCCCTCCCGCAGGCCCCGCACAGCCACAGGCGGCCGTGATCGGCGGAAACGTCGGCCCGGTCGGCAGTCGGATGGAGAAGCAGCAGTTGGAGGTCATCATGGGCGACCAGGTCAGTACCGCAACCCAGATTCTGTTCGCGCCACTGATGCGCGGCGCCACGGTCCGCCTCGCGACAAGCCCGGGTGGCCGACGATGAGATACCGCAAGTCACTGATCGGATTGAGCCTGTTCCTGGCGCTCTCCATCACCGCGACGTATCTGGTGTTTGTCACACTGCGCCGCGAGGTCAGCGGTCCGACGAACACCTACCACGCCATATTCACCGACGTATCCGGTCTGCACAGCGGGGACGATGTCCGTACCGCGGGGGTGCGGGTGGGACGCGTCGACCGAGTCGACTTGGACGGTTCCCTCGCCAAAGTCACCTTCCGGGTGCCGAAGGCCCACGTCCTCTACGACGACACCACCGCATCGGTGACCTATCAGAACATCATCGGCCAGCGCTATCTGGGACTCGCTCCCGGAATGTCGGAGTTCCACAAGGCATTACCGGACCACGGCAGCATCCCGGTCGAGCGCACCAACCCTTCGTTCGACATCTCCCATCTGCTCAGTGGGTTCGAACCGCTGTTCACCCTGCTGAGCCCGCGACAGGTCGACAATCTGACCGGCGGCATCATCGCGGCGCTGCAAGGTGATTCCGCATCGGTGGTGACCCTGATCAGTCAGACCTCCGCACTGGCCGAATCACTCGCCGGGCCCGACCAGGTGCTCGGCGATGTGATCACCGACCTCGACGCGGTCACCGCGGTTCTGGCCCGCCAGGATCGCGACCTGCAGTCCGTCATCCGAAATTCGCGCGCCGCGTTGGCGACACTGGCCGGCCGGCGCGACGAACTGGTGGCATCGACCGGTTCGATCACACAGGCGACCGATCGGCTGTCGACCATCTTGAGCGCCGTCAATCCCGAGTTTCACGAATTCCTCCTGCGTGAGCCGGGATTCGTCGGTCACCTCACCGGCGAAGGACGCGAGCGATTCGCCTTCTACGGCGCCAACCTCGTCCTGGTTCTCAAGGGTCTCGCCCGCGCAACCCAGGACGGGAGCTACATCGACGGCTACATCTGCGACATCAACTCCACGGTCTTCGCGTTCCTGGGCCGAGTGATCCCCGGCACCGTCAAGCTCGCCTCGCCGGGCAACATCGTCCAACACTCCCCGATCTGCAGGTAGGCACCCGATGTCACTTCGGCCCAAGCGCCCGATCGAGAGCTATAACCCCATCTGGGTTGGAACCGTCTCGGTGGCGGTCATGGCCGTGGTCATCATGGCCCTGGTCGGCATCGGCAAACTGTCCCTGAGCCACATCGGGTACCAGGCCGAGTTCGCCCAGGCCGCCCAGCTCAGTCCTGGTGATCAGGTCACGGTGGCGGGCATCGAAGTCGGTGTCGTGAAGGACGTCGCCCTGACCGGCGACCATGTCACGGTGAAGTTCACCGTCGGCAACGGGGTGCGGGTGGGCGACGCGTCACACGCGGCGATCAAGCTGACCACCCTGCTGGGGCGGCGCTACATCGAGTTGTCCCCCGCCGGCGCCGGCGAACTTCCTTCCCGCACCATCACATTGGCCAACACCTCGGTTCCGTACAACCTGCAGGACACGCTGGCCGATGCGACCAGCACCTTCGAACAGGTGGACGCCGACCGCATCGCCACTTCGATGTCGGAGATGAGCAACGGTCTCTCGGGGGTACCCGAGGCGCTTCCGGAGGCACTACAGAACGTCAGGTCCCTGGCCGCCGTGATCGCTGCGCGACGCGATCAGATGGGATCACTGCTGAAGAATGTGGACACCATCACCGGGGTGATCCGCGACCAGAAGGCCGACCTCGGTGCACTGGTCCTGCAGGGCCGGGATCTGCTGCAGACGGTCAATGCCCGGCAAGCCGCCGTGCACCGCCTGCTCGAAGGCACCACCGCGCTGGTCGACACGTTGAAGACGATTCTCGACGACGACCCCGCGATCAACGAACTGCTGGCCAACATGCAGCAGTTCGCGCAGATGGCCGCCACCCATGACGCCTTGATCCGCAACACGTTGCAGGTGATGCCGGTGACCTTCCGCAATCTCGCCAATGCCAGTGGCAGCGGCACCGCGCTCGATATCAATCTGCCGGCCGGAATGCTCGTCGACTCGTGGATGTGCGCGCTCAGCGGGCGTGGCAAACAGTTCGGCCTGGCGCAGTACTTCACCGACTGCAAACCGACCGCGGATCCGTTCCCGGGCTGGCCACCGCCGGACCCGGCGAGGTTGCCGGGATGAACCGCCGGATCACCCGCGCCAGGCCGATCCTGATCGCGCTGGCCGTCGTCGCCCTCGTCGGAGTCCTGCTCTGGCACTTCATCTCCGGCGAACATCACCGACCGCTGACCGTGACCGCACAGTTCGAGGATGCGGTGGGGCTCTATGTCGGCAATGCGGTGTCGGTGCTCGGCATGCCGATCGGCAAGGTCTCCGACATCGCCCCCAAGGACAGCTACGTCGAGGTGACGCTGGTCATCGACAAGGACGTCGACATCCCCGCAGGGGTTCAGGCCGTCACCGTCGCCACGTCCATCCTGACCGACCGGCACGTCGAGCTGACTCCGGCCTACGGTGGCGGACCCAAGCTGCGCGACGGGGACATCGTGGGCCTCGCCCGCACCAGAACCCCCGTCGAGTTCGATCGAACACTGGCCATGGCGGACAAGCTCTCTCGCTCCCTCAGTGGCGACGGCCAGGGCCGCGGACCGCTGGCCGACCTGATCGGAATCGGCGCGAAGATCTCAACCGGCAGCGGACCCGACATCAAGTCCGCCCTCGATCAACTCTCCCAGGCCTTGCGTCTGACCTCCGACAACGGGGCAGCCACGCACAAGAACATCGAGTCGATCGCCGCCAGCCTCGCCGACCTGACCCAGGCCGCCGCCGACAACGACACCGCGATCAGGGAATTCGGATCGAACATCCGCGCGCTCAGCGACATCATCGCCGTCGAGAATCTGGGCACGGGCGGTACCGGCGCCAAGGCCAACCAGATTCTCGACCAGGCGACTCGGCTGCTGGAGAACAATCGGGACAGGCTCAAAGGCACCGCCGGCGACTTCGGCCAACTCACGACCGTCATGACCGACAGCCGACGTCAACTCGAAGAGATCCTCGACGTCCTGCCACTGGTGGGCACCAACATCTACAACGCGGTGGATCCCAGCGGCCGCACTCTGCGACTGCATCCCACCCTCGACAAGCTGATGCTCAACGGTCAGATGGCCAAGGAGATCTGCAATCTCGCCGGAATCAAGGATCTGGGTTGTGCCACCGGGACGGTCGCCGACAATGCGCCTCAGTTCGGCACCACCTTCTTCGTCGAAGGTATGACCGGATTGCTGGAACGCATGGCAGGGGCCGAGAAATGATGCGGCGCCACGGGACGGCCCGGGTCCGTCGGACGCTCCGCTCCGCGTGCGCCACCTCATTGGCGATCACGCTGGCCGGTTGCGCCGGCGGACTGGCGAGCATTCCCCTGCCGGCGCCGGGCCGAATCGACGGGGACATCGCGCTGTCAGCCGTGTTCGCCAATGCGTTGAATCTTCCCGTCAAAGCCAAGGTCAAACTCAACGGCGCTGATATCGGTGAGGTCGAATCCATCAGCGCCCAGAACTTCTCGGCCCGTGTGACCATGAAGATCAGTGCCGGCGCACCCCTATACACCGACACCATCGCCGAGTTGCGGTCGGCGACCCCGCTCGGCGATATCTTCATCGCCGTGCGGCGCGGGCCGAATGCGACTGCCGATGCCGCTCGCCTGCGCGACGGCGACACCATCGACCTGGACCACACCACCTCGGCTGCGACCATCGAAGATGTGCTGAGTTCGGCCGCGCTGCTGGTCAACGGCGGCGCGATCCGGCGGCTGGTCTCGACGGTCAACGGGGCGGGCACCGCGATGGGCGGGCGAGGGTCGAAAGTCGCCGCACTGCTGCACAATTCCAATGCGCTGCTGGCGCGGCTGAACGCCCGCACGGAGCAGATCGACACCGCGCTGCGCAACACCTCGGAGCTGGCGGTCACCCTTTCGGATCGCCGGGACACCCTCAATGCGGTTTTGGCGGCGGCCGGGCCGGCGACGGAGACGCTGGCCGACAATGCCACCAACATCACCGACATGCTCTCCTCGGCCGCCCGGATCACCGACCAGCTCGGCCGATTTCCCTCGATGCAGGGAACCGACGGGCGCAGCAGCCTGCACGATCTCAACCGGCTCTCGGATGTCTTCAATCAGGTCGCCCTCGACCCCGAGCTGAGCCTGAACAAGTGGAATCGGATGATCCCCGCATTTACCCACATCACCAGCGGACCCAACGTCCACGCGGTCGGGACCGTCACCCAGTTGGCGTTCGGCGCGCTGCCCGACAAGAACTATCCCGGCGACCCCGGATCACACGGCGCCGACGGTACCGACTGGCATGCCATGATCGGCAGCCTCCGATACGAGTGGAATCTGTTGCTGAGCCGCATCTACGGACCCGAGCATCAACCCCGATGACGAATCGCACCCTGCCCCTACTGGAATGGCCGGCACGCGTGCTGGTTGATTCCGCCGGCCTGCTGCGGAGCCACCGTGTCCTGGTTTCGGTGGCCGGCATCGTGGTGACGTTGATTCTCGTGTTGGTCTACATCGTCGGCGGGACACTGGGCATCAGCCCCGTCCGCTCCACCATCTCGGTGCAGGTACGGCTGCACGAATCGGGGGGCCTGCTGCCCAACCAGGACGTCACCCTTCGGGGTGTGCGGATCGGGCGGGTCAAGGCGGTGCAGCTCGGCGACACCGGTGTGGTGGCCTCGATCGAGATCGACGGCCGAAAACGGGTTCCGCGTAACAGTCAGGTTCGGGTCTCGGCACTGTCAGCGGCCGGTGAGCAGTATCTGGACTTTCGGCCCGAGCAGGCCGGCGGGCCGGCACTGACCAACGGTGCCGTCATCAATGAGGACAGCACAGCCGTGCCGGTGTCACTGGCCCAGCTGCTGGGTGACGCCAACGGACTGCTGGCTCAAGTGGATCCGCAGAAACTGGCAGCGATCACCACCGAGCTTCGGGTGTCGAATCAGGGACCGGCCAAGCTGGCAGCCCTACTCGACGGCGGAGCGTTCCTGATATCAACGCTCGACTCGGTACTTCCCCAGACGGTGAGCGTTATGCGCACCAGCCGAACCGTGTTGACTACCGTCGTCGACAGCAATACCGGTTTGGTTCAGGCCTCGGACAACCTGAACGGAATCATGCGCGGCGCCCGTTCGATGGACGGCGGATTCCGCACCCTGGTCGACACCGGCGACCGCCCACTGACGGTGCTGGACAAGATCATCGACGACAACTCCGACACCATGGTCAAGTTGCTGGGCAATCTGGCCACCACCGCCGAGTTGTCCTCCGCGCGGCTGCCCGCCCTGACCGAGATCGTCAACTCCAATCGCGGCGGTTCGGCAGTAGAGGCGTTGAGCAGTGTGGTGCGCGACGGGGCGGTGTGGGTGATCATCGACCTGTATCCCCGCTACAGCTGCGACTACGGGTTGCCGTCGCTGCCGCCGGCGTTGCCTAACTATCCCGAGCCGTACCTGTACACCTACTGCAACAACCCCGATCCGTCGGTCCTGGTACGCGGCGCCCGCAACGCACCACGTCCGCCCGGAGACGACACGGCCGGCCCGCCGCCGGGCCATGACCCCGAAACGCAGGCAGACCCGGTTCCCGCAGACCCCGCCACCCTGCCCACGCCGTTCGGCGGAACACCGCTGCCCGTCCGACTTCCCCCGGACCCGCCGTGAACGTCATAAAGCCTGGCGCACTGTTCCTGGCGCTGCTCGCACTGGGCGGCACCGCGGTGACGAACGTGGCCCGGGCCGAAACCTCCGAAGCGGTGATCTCCACGGCCAGTCCCGACGGGCTGGGAACCGCGACGGTGCACTACCAACGTCTCGGCACCGCCGATTCACCGACGGCGGAAACCATCAACGAACACATCGACGCCGAAGCGAACCGTGCTGTCACGCAGGCGATGTGGAACGGATCGACCAGACGGCCCTGGACTTTCGACGCGAGCGGAACACTGAAGACGTGGGCCATCACGGTCTCCGAAGTGTTCACCGGGGTCTACAACACCGCCGAGCCACATATGCCGATGCGCAGCCTCGGCAGCGTCGTCTGCGATACCCGCAGCGGTGTCGTCATCACCTGGGACAACCTTTTCCGCGATAAGACCGCAGGCCTGACGCGACTCGGCGAGCAGCTGGAAGCCCAGGTGGCCACCGTCGCCTCGCCGACCGAGCTGCGCAGCTGGCGGCGCGCCGGCCAATTCGCCCCGGTCGACGTGAACTTCAAGTACTGGACCCCCACCCCCGAGGGTATTGCGTTGCAGATTCCCGAAGTCCAGTTCGGTCGCGGGCTCAAGGTCGTGACCATCCCGTGGGCCGCGGTAAGCGACTTGATCGCACCGGGATTCCTTCCCATCACCGGCTGACGACACATTGTTGACCAAATATCTGTTCCGCGCGTAGAGTCGGAGACGCTGACGCTTCAGCCAATGCGGTCGACGTGAAATCGCACCCACAGCACAAGGAGCCCGCAATGCAGCTGGACGACTTCGTCCTCGTCTCCGTCGACGACCACCTCGTGGAACCACCAGACATGTTCGACGGTCACATCCCCGACAAGTACAAAGACGATGTACCCAAGCTGATCCAGCGGGCAGACGGCACCGACGCCTGGGTCTTCGAGGGTCAGGAAGCGACCAACGTCGGCCTCAACGCGGTCGCCGGCCGGCCGCCGGACGAGTACGGCGCCGAACCGACCAAACTGAGCGAGATCCGGGATGGTTGCTACAACATTCACGAGCGGATCCGTGACATGAACGTCAACGGTGTCGCCGCCGCGATGAACTTCCCCTCCTACCCGCAGTTCTGCGGACAGTACTTCGCCCGGGCCAAGGACAAGGACCTCGGCCTGGCCGTGCTGCGCGCCTACAACGACTGGCATATCGACCAGTGGTGCGCCACCTATCCGGGGCGGATGATCCCGCTGGCGCTGCCGCCGATCTGGGATCCCCAACTGATGGCCGACGAGGTCCGGCGGGTGGCCAAGAAGGGCTGTCACGCCGTCACGTTCTCGGAGAACCCCACCAAGCTCGAGTATCCGTCTTTGCACGACCCGCATTGGGATCCGTTCTGGCAGGCCTGCAGCGACGAGGACACCGTGGTCTGCCTACACATCGGCTCGTCGTCGTCGGTCGTGATCACCTCGATCGACGCCCCCGTGGACACGATGATCACCTTGCAGCCGATGAGCATCGTCAACGCGGCGGCGGATCTGGTCTGGTCACCGACGTTGCGCAAGTTCCCCGACCTGACCTTCGCACTGTCGGAGGGCGGCATCGGCTGGATTCCGTATTTCTTGGAGCGCGTCGACCGGGTCTACAAGATGCACCGTGCCTGGACCCACCAGGATTTCGGCGACAAGCTGCCCAGCGAGGTGTTCCTGGAGCGGATTGTGACCTGCTTCATCGACGACGGGTTCGGCGTCGAGAGCCGGCACAAGCTCAACCTCGACATGATCACCTGGGAGTGCGACTACCCCCACTCGGATTCGACGTGGCCGTTGGCCCCCGAGTCGCTCACCGGTTACCTCAAGGGCGTGCCCGACGACGAGATCAACAAGATCACCCATGAGAACGCGCTGCGGCTCTTCTCCTTTGACATGTTCGGGAAGCTGCCCAAGGAACAGCTCACCGTCGGGGCGCTGCGGGCACAGGCACGCGATGTGGACCTGGGCTACCGCTCCTCGCAACGGCTGAGGAAGACCGGGACCGACACGGTGACCGTGCTCGATCTGGCCGCCAAACTGCCCACCGGGACCTGACCCGTGTCAGCCCCGAACGGCGCGGTCCCGCAACTGCCCTCTGGTAGCGTTTAGCCAAACATTCGGTCGCTTGGTGCTCGGGTCAATCCCGGCTCATCACGGGAACAGTGGAGGAGCGGTGGGGCGCCAAAAGTCAGCCGGAGCAGGAACTTCCGCGAACCGCGCCGGCGGCAATGATGACAGTTCACGCCGCACCGAGATCCTGCAGACCGCTGCCACGCTGATCGCCTCCTCGGGTCTGCGGACCTCATTGCAGGAGATCGCCGATGCCGCGGGCATCCTGCCCGGCAGCCTGTACCACCATTTCGAATCCAAAGAGGCCATCCTGGTCGAGTTGGTCCGCCGGTACCACGCCGATCTGGAGCGTCTCGGCGACATGGCGGACGAGCGGCTGGACGAGCTGGGTTCCCGCCCGGTCTCCGACGCGATCGTGGAACTGGGTTCGGCGATCGCGCGTTGCGCCGTCGAGCATCGCGCCGCGCTGCAGATGTCCTTCTATGAGGCGCCCAGCGCAAACCCCGAATTGGTCAAGCTGCTTCAGGAGCCGCCCACCGACGCGCAGCGGGCCATGCTGCAGACGCTGCGGGCTGCGCGGTGGAGCGGCTACATCCGCCCCGAGATCGACCTGCCGACGCTGTCCGACCGGATCTGTCAGTCGATGATGCACGTCGGTCTCGACGTCATCCGGCACAAGGCGGCCGCCGACCAGACCGCGGCGCTACTCAGCCGCATCATGTTGGAGGGCTTGGCCACTCGGCCGCACAGCGATGCGGAACTGGACTCCTCCCCCGCGTTCGCCGCGGCCGAAGAGGCGATCACGACCTGGGCTGACGATCAGCCGGCGGAGGACGACAAGGCCGCCCACATCCGCGCGGTGGCCCGCGCCGAGTTCGGCAGCAAGGGCTACGAGGTCACCACCGTCCGCGATATCGCCTCCGCAGCGGGGATGGGGACCGGCACGGTCTACCGGCTGATCGGCTCGAAGGACGAGCTGCTGGCTTCGATCATGATGTCGTTCGGCACCAAGGCCGGCGGCGGATTCGCGGCCGTCCTGCGGGCCGACGCCACGCCGATCGAGAAACTCGATGCGCTGAGCTGGATCAATATCAATGCCCTGGACCAGTTCCCGGACGAGTGGAAGATCCAACTCGCCTGGATGCGTCATTCTCCGCCCGACACGCCCAACCCCGGCCTGGCGTTCACCACCCGGCTGCGGCAGCTCAAATCACTGTTGTCCAGCGGCACCAAGTCGGGCGAGATCCGGGTCGATGCCCCCTCCATGGAGATGCTGTCGCGCTGCGTGATGGACCTGCTGTGGATCCCGGAGAATATTGTGCGGGCTCAGGGAACTCGTGCCGCGCTGATCCTGGCCCGCGACACCATGGTCCGTGGGGCCGCGGAGCGCAGTCCGGACGGGTAGGCGAACCCGCCGGATCGTGCTACCAAAATTTTGTTCCGAAATCTATTGAATAAACCGGGTCGGTCACATACGTTCTATCCATGCCCGGAAAGCTCAGCGGCAAAGTCGCATTCATCACTGGCGCGGCCCGTGGACAGGGCCGTGCCCACGCCCTGGCGATGGCCAGGGAAGGCGCCGACATCATCGCGATCGACATCTGTCGCCAGATCGAGTCGAACCCCTATCCCCTGGCGACCCCCGACGATCTCGCCGAGACCGAAAGAGCGGTCAAAGAACTGGGCCGGCGGGTGGTCGCCCGGATCGCCGATGTCCGGGAACGGCACGAGTTGCGTGATGCGGTCGAAGCAGGGTTGGCCGATCTGGGCCGAATCGACATCGTCGTCGCCAACGCCGGCATCTTGCCGATGGCAATGGGCAAGCCGGACCCGATGCAGTTCGTCGACGCCTCCGATGTGGATCTGGTCGGCGTGATGAACACCGTCGCGGTCGCCATTCCGCACCTGCCGGACGGTGCATCCATCATCGTCACCGGTTCGACCGCCGGAATGATCCGCGGTACCACCGATAACCCGAACATGGGGCCGGGCGGTGCGGGATACGGCTGGAGCAAACGCATCGTGATGGAGTACGTCGACGAGATGTCGTTGCACCTGGCACCCCGGATGATCCGGGTCAACGCCATTCATCCGACCAACTGCAACACCCACCTGTTGCAGAACGACGGCATGTATTCGATGTTCCGCCCGGACCTGACCGCGCAAGGCAAGAAGGCCACTCGCGAAGATGCCGAACCGCTGTTCACACTCTTCCAGGCCATGCCGATCCCCTACGTGGAACCAGAGGACATGGCCAACCTCGGGGTCTTCCTGGCCAGCGAAGACGCCCGCTACATCACCGGCCAGCACATCCGAGTCGATGCCGGCTCACTGCTGAAGTGGCCGAACGGACCGGGTGGATAACGTCGGATTGCGTTCTGCCGCAATGTAGTCAGTGGACACTGAGTCGTCCAGGCTGGGTTGCCCGTAGCCGGACCGATCGCACCGACCGCAGACAGCAGGTACCGTCGAGGTCATGTCGCGCATCGTGATCATCGGCGGCCACGGCAAGGTCGCCCTTCAGCTCAGCCGGATCCTGACCGAACGTGCCGACGACGTGAGTTCGGTGTTCCGCAATCCCGACCACTCCGAAGCGGTCGCGGTCACCGGGGCGATCCCGGTGGTGGCAGATATCGAGCAGCTCGACACCGACGCGTTGGCCGACCTGTTGGCCGGCCACGATGCGGTGGTGTTCTCCGCCGGCGCCGGTGGCGGAAACCCGGCACGCACCTATGCCGTCGACCGCGACGCCGCCATCCGCACCATCGACGCCGCCGCGAAAGCCGGAGTCCGGCGTTTCGTGATGGTGTCCTACTTCGGAGCCGGCACCGATCACGGCGTCACGGAGGACGATCCGTTCTTCCCGTACGCGCAGGCCAAGGCGACCGCCGACGCCCATCTGCGGGCCACCGACCTGGATTGGACGGTGCTGGGGCCGAGCCGGCTGACCCTGCAGGCGCCGACCGGCCGGATCGGAATCGGCCCGCACACCGGCAAAGGTGAGGTGTCCCGGGGCAATGTCGCGCTGGTGGTGGCGGCCTGCCTGACCGACGCCTCGACGATTCACGACACCATCGAATTCAACGACGGCGAGGTGCCCATCCCGGCGGCTCTCGGGGCCCTTGCGGCCGACTGACCGGGTAACGTCGATCACGCAACTGGTTTGCCGACATCGCCGGTAGCGGCGGCGTCGGTATCGAGCGCACAGCGGTTTTCCGCGGAGCGCAAGAGGGAACCCGGTGAGAATCCGGGACTGTCCCGCAGCGGTATGCAGGAACGACCGCCGTCAAAGGCACTGGTCAGGGGTTCGCCCACGACTGGGAAGCGACGGCCACTAGGAGCACCTCCGGTGCGCGCCTGCGAGTCCGAAGACCTGCCTGTTGTGTCGGGCGCGCCGCGCTCGGCGGATCAACGCCTCGCGGAATGGGCGTCTGGTTTTGAGGGTTGTAGTGCATTAAATTGCATGGAACCGGATCGGCCGGACGACCGCCGGCGGTGATCCATCCTCGCCGAATCGAAGGATCACATCGTGACCGCTCAACCCTTTACCGCCACCGTTCTCGGATCACCCCGAATCGGGCCGCGCCGCGAACTCAAGCGCGCCACCGAGAGCTATTGGGCCGGCCGGATAGGCCAAGACGAACTGAAGAAGGTTGCTGCCGGCCTGCGCCGCGACACCTGGGCACAGTTGACCGCCGCCGGCCTGGACTCGGTGCCGGTGAACACGTTCTCCTACTACGACCAGATGCTCGACACCGCGGTGCTGGCCGGTGCGCTCCCGCAGCGGGTCGCCGGCGTGGCCGACGAGCTGGACCGTTACTTCGCCGCGGCCCGGGGCAATTCCGATATCGCCCCGTTGGAGATGACGAAGTGGTTTGACACCAACTACCACTACATCGTTCCCGAGATCGGCCCGGACACCAGGTTCGAACTGAACCCGGCCAAGGTGCTCGCTGAGCTCAAAGAGGCACAGGAGCAAGGGATTCCGGCTCGCCCGGTTATCATCGGGCCGATCACGTTCCTGCTGCTGAGCAAGGCGGTCGATGATGCTCCCGCACCGATCTTCCGCCTCGACGAGCTGACCGACATCTACGCCGAGCTGCTTTCCGAGCTGGCCGACGCCGGCGCCGAATGGGTCCAGATCGACGAGCCGGTACTGGTCACCGACATCAGCGCCGACGCCCCCGCGCTGGCCGAACAGGTCTACAGCCGCCTCGCGGGTGCGGCCAAGCGGCCGTCGATCTTCGTCGCCACCTACTTCGGTGACGCGGGTGCGGCGCTGCCGGCACTGGCCCGCACCCCGGTCGAGGCGATCGGTGTCGACCTGGTCTACGGCTCGGTGGACTCGGCGGTGTCGGTTCCGGAGTTGGCCTCCAAAACCCTGGTCGCCGGGGTGGTCGACGGCCGCAACATCTGGCGCACCGACCTGGAGGCCGCGCTGGCCAAGCTGGCAACACTGCGGGGAAGCGCGGCCGCGGTGGCTGTCTCGACATCGTGCTCGACGCTGCATGTCCCCTACTCGCTGTCATACGAGACCGACCCGGCGCTGGACGACAACCTGCGCAGTTGGCTGGCGTTCGGCGCCGAGAAGGTGGCCGAGGTGGCCGTCCTGTCCCGGGCGCTGCGCGAAGGGCGAGACGCCCGCGACGAGATAGCCGACGCGATCGCCGCGTCCAACGACGCGGTGGCCTCACGCAAGTCGGACCCGCGGCTGAACAACGCCGACGTCCGTGGCCGGATCGCCACGATCACCGCGTCCGGTGCGCACCGGGGCAGCGCCGAGGCTCGGCGCGTCGCCCAGGACGAGCGGCTGAACCTGCCGCCGCTGCCGACCACCACCATCGGGTCGTTCCCGCAGACCGTCGACATCCGCAAGGCCCGGGCCGCGCTGGTCGCCGGTGAGATCGACGAGGCGGAATACACCCGCCGGATGAAGGCCGAGATCGCCGATGTGATCAAGCTGCAGGAACAGCTCGGCCTGGACGTGCTGGTGCACGGCGAGCCGGAGCGCAACGACATGGTGCAGTACTTCGCCGAACAACTGGAGGGCTTCTTCGCCACCGCCAACGGCTGGGTGCAGTCCTACGGCAGCCGCTGCGTACGGCCGCCGGTGCTGTTCGGCGACGTCTTGCGCCCGCATCCGATGACGGTGGACTGGGCCACCTACGCCCAATCGCTGACCGACAAACCGGTCAAGGGCATGCTCACCGGTCCGGTGACCATCCTGGCCTGGTCGTTCGTCCGCGACGACCAGCCGCTGGCCGACACCGCCAACCAGGTGGCGCTGGCCTTTCGCGATGAGACGGTGGACCTGGAGTCCGCGGGCATCGCGGTGATCCAGGTCGACGAGCCGGCGCTGCGGGAGCTGCTGCCGCTGCGTAGGGCCGACCAACAGGCGTACCTGGACTGGGCCGTCGGCGCGTTCCGGCTGTCGACGTCGGGGGTCAGTGATGCGACCCAGATCCACACCCACCTGTGCTACTCGGAGTTCGGCGAGGTGATCGGGGCGATCGCCGAGCTGGATGCCGACGTCACCTCGATCGAGGCGGCTCGCTCACACATGGAGGTGCTCGACGACCTCAACGCGATCGGGTTCTCCAACGGGGTGGGCCCGGGTGTCTACGACATCCACTCCCCCCGGGTGCCCAGCACCGGCGAGATGGCCGCATCACTGCGTGAGGCCCTCGACGCGGTTCCTGCGCAACGGCTCTGGGTCAACCCGGACTGCGGCCTGAAGACCCGCAAGACCGACGAGGTGACCGCGTCGCTGGCCAACCTGGTGGCCGCTGCGAAGGAAGCCCGCGCCGGCGCATAGCCGTGGCCCACGCGCCGAGCGTGCGCCTGCTGCGAAAAGATCGCGAAAATCTCGCAGTAGGTGCACGTTCGGCGTGCGCAGGAGGCTCAGCTTGGCCGGCACTGCCAGATTCGGTGGGGTGCACGGCATTCACCGACATTTCAAGTAGGGTCTCGCCGGTGTTCAGCTGGGCGCTGCCTACCGGCCCTACCTTCGGTCGCGAAGGGGAGTAGTTCCTACCCACCACACCGGTGGTGGATGTGAATGGTCGTCAATACGGCGGTTCGACCCGCCCGGTCATTCAGCGGACCCAGGACTTTCGCGAGCGAGACCTTCGGACGATTAACCATGTCGACCGAAGGCTCCGCAGGCTTCTTTGCAGATTCGGTCGCCGAGCGAAGGAGACCGATGCCCCCCTCGATACCCGCGCTGGCCGACGATGTCGAGCCTGACTATGACGTGGTTGCCGACCCACCGGCGGAGATCGACCGCCCACGGCGACACCTTCGCCCGGCCCCCGAGCCCGGCGATGGTTTGATAGCGGTCAGCAGCGCCGCGATGGCCGGCATCAACGCCGTCGGCCTGGGTCTGGCAGTTGCCAGTCGCGTTCTGCGGTTTCGCCGGTTGCCCTCCAGCCTCCAGGGCGCGGTAATCACCCTGGACCACCAGCCGCAACTGCGCCGCCTGCTGGAGGAACGAATCGGCAAGCGCGCCACCGCCACTGCGTTGGGGATGGCGACCACCGCCGTCAACGCACTCGCTGCGGCGCCGTCGATGCTGGCGGTGGACCTGGCGATCAACACCATCAGGGCTGCCGAAGCCCGCGCGGACACCCGGGCCTGGGCGCGGCGCGAGCCGGAGCTGGCCCGCCCAACTGCCCGGTCGGCCCAGCGCACGGCGGCATCCCCGGAGAGCCCGGTCGACCAACACCTACAACGCGGGACCTGGATTCAGGCGATCGGCGCAGCCGTCGTCGCCGCGACCAGTCGCGACCCCGAACTTGCCGGCAATGCCGCATTGGTCGCGGTGCCCAAAGCCAGCCGAGCCACTCACGAATCGTTCGCAGCAACGTTGGGCCGCGGGCTGGCCAACCGGGACGAGGCCCTGCAGATCGACCCTGACAGCCTGCGCCGATTGGACCGTATCGACGTGGTGATCCTCGACCCGCGGGTGCTGCGGACCGAATCGTTGCGCTTAGCGCGACTTCGCGGCGCCGACGAGAAGGATCTGACCGCCTGGGAGAGCGCCCGGGCGATGCTCACCGAAGGCGACCTGCGGCCAGGTTGGCATCCCGTCACCGGCCGCCCGGGTACCGAAGCCCTGTTTGCTCCGGCGCCGCATCCGCTGGCGGCCGCGACACTCGCGCAGACACAGCGCGCTCAGGTGCGAACAGTGACTGCAGACGACTCCACCGGCCTAGGAGTACTGCGGCCCGCATTCGACGAAATCGCTGCAATGGAAGGCGATTCGATCGACGACACGCTGCTCGACGCGGTACGGGACTACCAGCAGGAAGGCCACACCGTCGCGGTGATCTCCTCGACGGCCGCCCAGGCGCTGTCGGCGGCCGACCTCGGGATCGGCATCCTGCCCGACGACAGCGAGCAGCAGCCGCCGATGGCGGACCTGATCGTCGATGACCTGTCCGGGGTATGGCGGGTCCTGCATGCCCTGCCCGCAGCCCAGGCGGCGACCCGCCGTGGTATCGAATTATCCACCGGTGCTTCGGTATTGGGTTCGATGCTGCTCATTCCCACGGTGCGAGGACGCGGTCCCGAACCGGTCGCGCTGGGCGCGGCCGTGGGTCTGGTGTCCGGCTACTTATCGGCCCGCCAAGTGATCACGGCGCCGCTGCCCCGGCCGGTCCCCGTCGACGAATGGCATGCCATGTCGGTCGAACAGGTGCGTGCCGCCTTGGCCTCGCCGTCGCAGCCCGACTTGGCACCGGACGCCGGCACCGCCGGGCGGCACGTGGTCTGGCAGTTCCTCGACGCGGTGCGTGACGAACTGTCCGACCCGCTGACGCCCGTCCTCGGCCTGGGTGCCACTGCCACTGCACTGCTGGGCGCACCCATCGACGCGCTCATGGTCGGCTCCGTCCTGGTCAGCAACGCCGTCCTGGCGGCCGGTCAACGGTTGAGTGCCGAGCTGCGGCTGGATCGGCTACTGGCCGAGCAGATCCCGCCCGCCTGGAAGGTGACGATCCGGCCCGACGGCACACGCGACCGCGTCCAGGTCCTCCCCGAGCAGTTGCAGCGTGGCGACCTGATCGAGGTGGGTCCCGACGATGTGGTGCCCGCCGACGCCCGCGTGATCGAACTGGAGAAGCTGGAGGTCGACGAGTCCTCGCTGACCGGTGAGTCGTTGCCGGTGACCAAGCAGATCGACGCCACCCCGGGCACCGAGTTGGCCGAACGGCGTTGCATGCTCTTCGCCGGCACCACCGTGGCATCCGGGACGGGTCTGGCGTTGGTGACTGCGGTGGGCCCCGACACCGAGGTGCGGCGCGCCGCCGACCTGGTCACCAGCCGGCACGGGGATATCGGCCTGACCCATCAGCTCGGACAGATCACCAGCCGGACCTGGCCGCTGAGTCTGATGGCCGGCGGTCTGGTCAGCGTGCTCGGGGTGTTGCGCGCCACCCGGCTGCAGCAGGCCGTGGCCAACGGCGTGTCGGTGGCCGTCGCCGCTGTCCCCGAGGGCATGCCGGTGGTGGCGACGCTGGCTCAGCACGCCTCAGCGCAGCGTCTCACCAAATCCGGTGTGCTGGTGCGGGTGCCGCGCTCCGTGGAGGCCCTGGGCCGGGTCGACGTGGTCTGCTTCGACAAGACCGGCACCCTGAGCGAGAACCGGTTGCAGGTGACCGAGGTGCGCACGGCAGCCGATCATTCACGTGACGAGGTGCTGCGGTGCGCGCTACGGGCGACATCGTCGGCCAAGGGGCAGAGCCACGTCGACGCCACCGACGCGGCGATCGTGGCAGCGGCCGGATCCGTGCCCGCCGCCCTCGCTTCGGGAGCAGCCGATGCTCATCTGCCGTTCCGCTCCGGGCGGCCGTTCGCGGCATCGGTGTTCGGGACCGAACTAACCATCAAGGGTGCACCCGAGGTGGTGCTGGCCGCCTGCGACGACCTGGCGGCCGACATGAACGACGTGGTGGAACGGCTGGCCGACGAAGGACTGCGGGTGCTCGCGGTAGCTCGCCGCGAGCTCAGTCCCACTCAGCTGGAATCACTTTCGGCCGATCCCGACGACCCCGAGGCTCAGCTTGCCGCGATGGCCCAACAGTGCACCTCGGGCCTGACGCTGGTCGGCTTCGTCGGTATCTCCGACACCCCGCGCGCCGGGTCAGCGGGCCTGCTGGCCGAGCTGCATCGCCGGCAGGTCCCGGTTCGGATGATCACCGGCGATCACCCGACCACCGGCCGCGCGATCGCCCGCCAGATGGGTCTGCAGCTGTCCGCCGACCAGGTCATCACCGGCTCGGAATGGGAGATGCTCTCGGGTAAGGAGCAGGAGCGCGCCGTGGCCGAGCGAGTGGTGTTCGCCCGCATGTCGCCGGCGAACAAGGTGCAGGTCGTTCAGGCACTGGAACGCAGCGGCAAGGTGTCGGCAATGGTCGGCGACGGAGCCAACGACGCCGCGGCCATCCGGGCCGCCACCGTGGGGATCGGGATCGTCGCCCAGGGCAGCGACGCCGCCCACACCGCTGCCGATGTGGTGCTGCTCGACGGCCGCATCGAGACCCTGCTGGACGCCCTCAACGAGGGCAGCCAGCTGTGGCAGCGGGTGCAGGCCGCGGTGGCGGTGCTGCTGGGCGGCAACGCCAGCGGCGCGGTGTTCGCGATCATCGGCAGCGCGCTGACCGGGCAGTCACCGTTGAGCACCCGGCAGCTGCTGCTGGTCAACATCGTGACCGACGCGTTCCCGGCCACCGCGTTGGCGATCAGCCAACCCCGTCGCCCGATGCCCTTCGGGGGGCGTGGACCCGACGAGAAGGCGTTGCTGCGCGCGGTGGCGCTGCGTGGCACCACCACTGCCAGTGCCACCCTTGCGGCCTGGTTGATGGCGCGGCTCACCGGCTTTCCCCGCCGCGCCTCCACGGTGGCGCTGGTCGCCCTGGTGACCACCCAGCTGGGCCAGACCCTGCTGGAGTCACGCTCGCCGGTGCTGCTGGCTACCGCGGGCGGGTCGTTCGCGGCCATGGCGCTGTTGATCAGCATCCCGGGCATCAGCCAGTTCATGGGATGCACGCCGCTGGGTCCGATCGGCTGGGCCCAGGCGCTGGGATCGGCGGCGATCGCGACCACCGCGGCGGGCATCGCGCCCCGCTTCTTACCGCGTGCCGCCGCAGACAGTGTCGGTGCCGCGTGACGCCGGATTCATCCGCGGCGGGCGAGGTACTCCTGCTTCAGCGCCCAGGTGTGCCCGTCGGTGCTGCGTTCGTCGCGCCAGCGAAACGAGTCCGGGCCGATGTCGCGGAAGCTCCATCGGATGGCGGAGCCGTCCGGCAGCGTGCCGTCCTGGACGATCCCGTCCGCGTCGGCTCTGCCCAGTTGGTGCAGCTGAAGTCCCAGTTGCGGTTCGGTCCACTGGATGTGCCAGGCGTCAACGGCCGGGTCGTAGACGCGCAGTGTCGTCCCGTGAAAGAGGCCCTCGGCGTGCCAGACGTCCTGGATGGCGCGTCCGTCGAGCACCCAGTCTGCGACCATCCAGCCGGAGACCTGGCGGGTGCCGTCGTCGCCGAACCAGGTGATGTCAAGATCCCAGCGGCCGCCCACCAACCATCCGTACCGGGCCATCGCGTCGCGATGTTCGGCGACGGGCCCGGTGGCGACCAATGCGTCTGCCAGCAATGACATCTCAGGCCGCCACGATGTCGAACTCATTGCCCTCGGGGTCCGCCAGCGTGCTCCACCGGTAGCCGTCGTCGGCGTGGTCGGCCAATCGGGCGGCGCCGAGATCCAGGGCCCGCTCGACCGCCGCGGCCAGATCCGCCGCAACGAGGTCGACGTGCACCCGGTTCTTGACCTGCTTGGCTTCTGGTACCTGCACGAACGCCAGGTGTGGGGGCGTCTGCGCTGATATGCCGATCGACGCGAACTCGGCGGTGGCACCGTCGTCGAGCGGTCGGGCCAGTAGTTGCGACCAGAACCGCGCCAGCTTGTCGGCGTCGGCGCAGTCGAAGGTGACGGTGTGCAGCGTGATCTCCATGGGTGAACTCCTTGTCGTGTTGTCGTGGGTCAGGACTTGGTGCGAAAGATCGGCCAGCACACCTCGGTGCGATGCGCCGCCTCGTCGTCGGTGTCGTAGCCGGACACCAGGTAGTACTCACGGATCGGTCCGTCGACACCCAGCTCGCGTTCGGCAACGTGGGTGCCCAGGGCGGCGTAGGTGCGATCCAGCTCGCCGAACGCCCCGCGGTGCACCGCGACCGCCAGTTCCGCCGCCGGAATCTCCAGCGGTCGCACCCGGCCCCGGGCCGTCGCGGCGCCCACCGGCCGGAACGCGATCACCTCTCCCCCGCCGGCTTCGAAGAACTCCGCCGAGTACAGCGCCGCGCGAACCCCCGCAGCCTCGTCGGCGACCGCGTCGTCGAGCTCGGTGAACGCCTGCGTCCACCAGTCATCGATGTCTGCCATCGCGACCTGATCGACGACCGCGGCCGCCAGCGTCGCCGGCACCGACCGGTAGGCGACGTCGCAGGCGTCGCCGGAGTCTTCGAGGAGCGACCGCAACGACTCCACGCTGGCCTGCGTCTGCGTCAGGCGGTCTTGGAGTCGTTGCAGGTGAGCCACGATGGCCCGGTTGCGGTCGGTGACCTGCTCGGCGCGGACCACCTCGGTCAGTTCGTCGAGCGGCATGCCCAGATCGCGCAGCCGGCGGATCACTTGGGCGATCGGCACCTGGTCCGGGCTGTAGTAGCGGTACCCCGACGAGGGGTCGACCTGAACGGGCGCCAGCAGGCCGCGCTCGTGATAGAGCCGCAACGCCTTGACGGTCAGATAGGTCATCCGGGAGAAGTCCCCGATGGGCAACAGTGTCGGCATGCGGTCCAGTGTCGAATCTCCCCCGGGGGCAGAGTCAACAGCTCGGTGCAACTAGCCTCGGCTGATGGAGTTCAACACGCTGCGCCACGAGGTCGAAGACGGCATTCTCACCGTGTACCTGGACCGACCGGACAACCTCAACGCGTTCACCGTCGAAATGGCCGAGGAGCTGGAGCGCACCTTCGTCGAGGTCAACGACGACGACACCGTCCGCGCGGTGATCGTCACCGGCTCCGGACGTGCGTTCTGCGCGGGCATGGACCTGTCCAGCTCGGGCAACGTGTTCGGGCTTGACGAGTCCAAGTCGCCGTCACTGGCCGACATGGCCGACCTCGACGATCCGGAGCTGGTCCGGGTGCGCGACACCGGCGGGCGGGTGACCCTGGCGATCTATGGCTGTCGCAAGCCGGTGATCGCCGCGGTCAACGGCGCCGCGGTCGGGATCGGCGCCACCATGATGCTGGCGATGGACGCCCGGCTGTTCTCCACCAAGGCGCGTTTCGGCCTGGTGTTCGGGAAGCTCGGCATCACCCCGGAGGCATGCTCAACGTGGTTCCTGCCCCGCATCGTCGGTGTGCCAACGGCTTTGGATCTGCTCTACCGCGCCGACATCCTGGACGCGGAGGGTGCGCGCTCCTGTGGGATCGCCCAGTCCGTCCACGAACCAGAGACACTGCTGGCCGAGGCGCGGGCGCTGGCCGACGCGTGGACCAAGGGCCGTTCGCCGGTCTCGTTCGCGTTGATCCGCCAGATGCTCTACCGCAACTCCGCGCAGCCCGACCCGGTCGAGGCGCACCGGGTGGACTCGTTGGCGATGTTCTACACCAGCATCGGTGACGGCGCCGACGGGGTGCGGGCCTTCCTGGACAAGCGTGACCCGCAGTTCACCTCCCGAGCCTCGGCGATGCCGTCGTTCTACGACGAGTGGGTACAGCCCAGCTAGTCCCCACCGGAGATACGTCAGCCGGCGGGCTGCCATCCCGGGCCGCGGAAGAGGTGGCCCCACACCGCACGCCAATTGCGTGCGGCCCTGATGTCACGCCAGATCGCGACGTACTCGTGGGTGGCCACCCGCACCGGATTGAAGGTCTCGATGTTCTTGGTCAGCCCGTAGGCGACCCGCTCCCCCTCGGGTTCGAAGGTGCCGAACAGCCGGTCCCACACGATGAGGATGCCGCCGTAGTTGGTGTCGAGATACTGCTCGTTGGACCCGTGGTGGACCCGGTGGTGCGACGGGGTGTTGAAGACGAATTCGACAGGCCGCCAGAGCTTCCCGACCCGCTCGGTGTGGATGAAGAACTGGTAGAGCAGGCTGACGGACTGCTGCAGCAGGATCATCCACGGGGCGAACCCGGCGAACGCCAACAGGATCCAGAACGGCACCGCGGTGAACGGTGTCCAGGTCTGGCGCAGGGCCGTGGACAGGTTGTAGTGCTGACTGGAGTGGTGCACCACGTGGCTGGCCCAGAACACCCGGATGGTGTGGTGGGTGCGGTGGTACCAGTAGTAGGCGAAGTCGTCGGCGACGAACAGCGCGATCCAGGTCAGCGGGTTGCTCGCCGACAGGTGCACCGGCGCCAGCAGGTAGGCCCCGCTGAAGACCGCCAGCACCGCGAGCTTCCAGCCGATATTGATGATCACGTTGCCGATGCCCATGGTGAGACTGGTTCGGGTGTCGCGTAATTCGTAGCCGCGCTCGTCGTCGTTCGGCAGCACGGCGAAGGACACCGCCTCCAGGACCAGGCAGAGTACGAAGACCGGGATCGCGTGCGCGATGAGGTCGAACATGCCGCTATCCCTCCCCCTCCGCGCCGGCCTGGCAGGCCGCGACGAACCGGGTCAGCAACCCTTCGGCGAGACGGTAGGCCGCGTCCTCGTCGGCGGCAGCGATCGCGGCGGCGAGGTCGATGTGTGCGCTGCGATCGGCGAATTCGGCGGCCCCCAGCGCGTAGATGGCATCGCGGCCGATCTCGTCGTACGCGGCGACCAAGGTGTTCAGCGCCAACCGGTAGGCGATGTTGCCGGACCCGTCGATGACGGCTATCCAGAACGTCAGATCGGCGTCGACCACCAGGCCCAGTTCCCCGGAGGCCGGGTAGGCCGCGGCGGCGGCGGTGATCGCGGCCCGCTGCTGCGCTGAGGCGTTGACTGCGCACAGTCGTGCGGCGTCCGCGGCGATCGAACGCCGCATCACCGCGACGTCGCCGATGATCTGGCGCGCGGGTATCACCCCGGCCACGGCCAGCCCGGTCAGGGCATCCAGGCCGGCGCTTTGGCGCCAGTCCAGCACCCGGGTCTTGCCGCCGTGGCTGATCCGGACCAGCCCGGCCTGCTGCAGTCGCTTGAGCGCCTCACGCACGGCATGCCGGTTGACCTGCAGAGTCAGCGAAAGTTCACGTTCCGACGGGAGGGGTTCGCCGGCCGGCAGGCGTCCGGTCAGGATCTCCTCGACGAGGCGCACGAAGATCGTGTCGGAGATCGCCGTGCGGGGAATGGGCGCAAGATCCATGGGCTATATGGTCGAGCACCGGACACCACTGGTCAACTGGTTGTACCAGTTATCTGGGTCACATCTCGACGTGTACCGGCACGTCGTCGTCCCAGGGCTGGCGTTCGACCATGTCCGCCACTTTGACGTAGCCGCGTTCAAACTCCCCGGTGGCGGCGTCCACCAGCCGGTATCGCTGGGTCTGACGGTGGATGGGCTGGGCGTCCAGGATCACCACCCGCACCTCCCCCGGCTCGAATCCGCACCGTTGCTGTAGCGCGGCGATCAACTGCTCGTTGCTGAAGTGGCCGTCACCGAAATTCCAGCCGATCGCCGTGCTGGTGATCCGTTCGCCGTCGGTGAGGACGTAGTCGTCCTCGTTCTGATCGGCCATTGCCCGGTGCGCCAGGGTGAACAGCGCCCGGCCGTGGGTGTTGAAGGCACGGAACGCATATCCCATGTACATCGGGATCTGCGCGGCTTCGGCGCTGCCGTAGAACTTCTCCAGCTGTGCGGCGGGCATGCTGGCGATCGCCACGATGTTACGGGCGATCTTGGCGTCGGCGGACGGCTTGATGCACCACAGCGTGGTGTCCCAGTTACCGGCGTAGTAGCGCATCCCCGGCAGGAAAGACACCTTGCGCGGGAACAGGTTTCCGAGCGCGACGGTGCCGGCGACGACCACGAACAGCGCGATCGGCAACGGCGTCGTCAGATCACCCAACCCGACCCCGGCATGGCCGACGAACAACGCCAGCACGGAGAACATCATGAAGACGTTCCATTCCAGCGGCACGCCCATCGGAATCGACGACAGGATGCCGAAGTGGAAGCACAGCATGATGAACGCCGCGATCGCGGTGGGCCACCCACCGTGGCTGAAGAACAGCACCAGCGGCACCGCTCCCTCGACCAGCGTGCTGAAGTGCGCGAGCCAGCGCGACGGCCAGCCCGGGCGTAGATCGTCCGGGAAGTGTTCGAAGAACCGGCGCTTGATGAATCGTGGCCGGAACACCGGATTGTTGCTCATCATCGTGGAGATGACGAACGGAAAGTGCTTGTTGAGCTTGGACACCGCCGCGCCCAGCCAGATGACCAGGCATACCAGCTTGGCGGCCACGATCATGTCCACTCCGTAGCCGGCGAACAGGAAGGCGACGGTGAAGGAGCCGTACACCTCTCCGCGGGCGGCCAGGAAGATGACCTTGTCGCGCAACCCCAGCACCGCCAGCACGCCCAGCACCGCCCAGATCTGCCAGATCGGCAGCACCCCGACCGTCGTCCCCAGCGCGGCGACCGGCCCGGTGCCGTCGGAGAACAGCGCGACCACCAACAGCACCAGCAACGCCCCGTACAGCAGCGCGTCGAACGGCGTGCGCCGATCGCCCTTGGTCAGCGGTATCCGACCCGGCCACGGTGGCAGCCGAATAGTGTTGGGCCGCAACCAGTACAGGATCGACCCCAGCGGCGGGAAGAACCGGTTGTTCAGCGGGCCGAACCCGCAGCCCAGCCCGACCACCTCGAACAACATGGTGTAGAGCACGACCTTCTCGAACACGATCGGCTCGGCGTACCAGTGTGCGACGTTGGTGAAGCCGTCGATACCGGCGGTACTCAGCGCGATCAACCACGCGCCCAGGATGTACAGGCCGATCTTGACGACGTAGAACAGGTGCAGCAGTACCGGCGTGCCGAAGCCGACCTCGGCCCAGTGCCGGGCCATCGGGACGATCTTCTCCGCCCGCGTGCCTTTGCTCCATTCCGCGAAGTCGATCTCCGGGGTGACCTGCTTGAGAAAGCCCATGATCACAAGACTAGAACGTGTTCTAGATTTGCGCGGCGAAACCGGTCCGGCCGGCGCTGGTGCGACGGCTCGAACGCCGGGAGCTCACAGCGATCGGCTGATGATCTCCTTCATGATCTCGCTGGTGCCGCCGTAGATCCGGTTCACCCGCGAACCGGTGTACATGTTGGCGATCGGGTATTCGGCCATGTAGCCGTAACCGCCGAAGATCTGTAGGCACTTGTCGACGACCTGGTCGGATTTCTCGGCGGCGAACAGTTTGGCCATCGACGCGGTCATCGGGTCGTTCTTGCCGTCGACGTACTGGCTGATCGCGTAGTCGACCAGGGTCTTGATCGCAAGCGTCTCCGTCTTGCATTCGGCCAGCACGAATTTGGTGTGCTGAAAGTTGCCGATGGGCCGGCCGAACGCCTCGCGTTCCTTGGAGTAGCGGATGGCCTCCAGCACGGCGGCCTCGGCCAGTGCCGCGCACAGGGTCCCGATGATCAGCCGCTCCCGGGCCAGCTGCTCCATCAACTGGTAGAACCCCAGGCCTTCCTTCTCACCGAGCAGGTTGGCGACCGGCACCCGCATGTCGGTGAAGAACAGTTCCCGGGTGTCCTGGCCGTGCTGGCCGATCTTCTGCAGCACCCTGCCACGCTCGAAACCGGCCAATCCGTTGGTCTCGGCGACGATCAGCGACACCCCGGCCGCCCCCTGGGACGGGTCGGTCTTGGCCACGATCACCAACAGATCGCAGTGGGTTCCGTTGGAGATGAACGTCTTCGACCCGTTGATGACGTAGTGGTCGCCGTCGCGGACCGCCGTGGTGCGCACCGACTGCAGATCGGACCCGGTTCCCGGTTCGGTCATCGCGATGGCCAGTACCGCCTCGCCGCTGATGACCTTGGGCAGCCAGCGTTTGCGCTGCTCGTCGTTGCCGTAGGCATACAGGTAGTGCGCGACGATCGGCGAGTGCACCGAGAAACCGAAGCACTGGTCGTGGGCGTAGACCAGTTCTTCCTGCACCACCGAGTGCATGGCGTAGTCGCCGCCGGCGCCGCCGAATTCCTCGGGCAGGTCCAGGCCCAGCAGCCCGGCGTCGCCGGCCTTGTTCCAGAACTCGCGGTCCACGCCGTGCTGGGCGACCCAGCGCTCCTGGTTGGGCGTGGACTCCTTGCGCAGGAAGTCGGCGGTGTGTTTGCGCAGTTCGCGGTGCTGGTCGGTCTCCCAGAGCGGACGGTAATCGGGGAACAGTTGCGACATGGCCGGATCGTAACCCGCGCCGGGACTCAGCGACGTCGAGTGTGCGCTGCGAACGCCCCGAATAGGCACTGAGCAGGCCGCTCACCGGAAGATCCCGTCGGGTGTGTCGGGTGCCTCATCCAGCACCCGCGGATCGACGACGATGTTCAACGCCCCGAGCCGGCCGCCCTCGATGCCGGCCAAACCCTCTGCCGCGGATAGGAACCGTTGCTGCTCAGCGGTTTCGACCACGCCGTCGGCCAACTCGGTGAATTTGGCGACGTACTGCGGGCGGGCGAAGGGCCGCGCCCCCAGCGGGTGCGCGTCGGCGATCGCCAACTCGTCGACGATCACCTCACCACCGGCCAGCGTGACCTCCGCGCGCGCCCCGAACGCCTTCTCGGCCGGATCGGTCGAGTGGTAGCGCCGCGTCCACTGCGGGTCCTCGACCGTGGAGATCTTGTGCCACAACGCGATCGTTTCGGGACGATGCGCACGCTCGGGTGCGTAGGAGCGTTCGTGGTGCCAGCTGCCGTCCTGCAGGGCGACGGCGAAGATGTACATCGCCGAGTGGTCCAGGGTCTCCCGGGAGGCGTCCGGGTCGAACTTCTGGGGGTCGCCCGATCCGGTGCCGATCACGTGGTGGGTGTGGTGGCTGGTATGCAGCACGATCGTCGCGACCTGCTCCAGATCACCGATGCGCTTCCGCAGTCGACGGGCCAGATCGATCAGTGCCTGGCTCTGGTATTCGGCGGAGTACTCCTTGGTGTAGCTGTCGAGGATGGCGCGTTTGGCCTCGCCCGGGCCGGGTAGCGGTACCTGGTAGGTGTGGTCGGGCCCGGACAGCAGCCAGGCGATGACTCCGTCCTCGCCCTCCCAGATCGGCGCGGGTGAGCCCTCGCCGCGCATCGCCCGGTCGACCGCTTCGATACCCACCTTGCCGGCCAGCGCGGGTGCGTAGGCCTTCCAGCTCGAGATGAAGCCCTTGCGGGACTGCCGGGTGGCTGTCGTCAGGTGCAGCGCCTGGCCGATCGCGGAGTAGATCACCTCCGGGTCCAACCGCAGCATGGTGCCGATCCCGGCTGCCACCGACGGACCCAGGTGCGCCACGTGGTCGATCTTGTGCTCGTGCAGACAGATTCCCTTGACCAGATCGATCTGCACCTCGTAGGCCGTGGCCAGGCCGCGGATGAGGTCGGCGCCGGAGACACCGAGTTGCTGGGCGACGGCGACCAGCGGTGGGATGTTGTCTCCGGGGTGGGAGTAGTCGGCGGCCAGGAACGTGTCGTGAAAGTCCAGTTCGCGCACCGCGACACCGTTGGCCCAGGCCGCCCATTCCGCCGAGAAGCTGCCCGGCAGACCGAACACGTGCGCGCCCGGATTGGCCGGGTGGGCCAGTGCCTGGCGGCGGGCGACCGTCACCGGCCTGCGCAGTACGGACGCAGCGCTGACACCGGCGTTGTCGATAATGCGGTTGACCACCATGTCGGCGGTGGCATCAGGAACGACTACCGGGTCGGCAGCGACCTCCGCAAGCTTCCAGGCGAGATGCTCCGAGCGGGGAAAGTTCTCGGCGCTGCGGTGTGCTCTGACGTTGTGTACCCGCACATTTCACACCCGGGAAGCGGACTGCCCTATTCGCCGGTCTCGGCGGCCTGCTCAGACTTGGCCGGCGGGCGGTAGAAGAGCAGCAACTGGCCGACCGCACCGGCCAGCCCGAGGCCGACCGAGATCCACAGGCCCGCCCACCCGTTCTGCCAGCAGTGGCAGAAGATCTGGTGATCCGCGCTGAGGTAGCCCGGTCCGGTCATCGCCACCGCGACGGCACCGGTGGCCAGCACCAGGTTGTACTCCCAGCCGTTGGTCAGCACGAAGAAGCCGTTCGGCCGGTGCACGGTCCACACCGCGACCGCCATCAGCGCCACGAACCCGGCAGCGGCGATCGGGGTGAACAGCCCGACGGCCAGTCCCAGTCCGGCAGCGATTTCAGCTGTTGCTGCCGTCACCGCCTGGAACTTGCCGTACTTCATCCCGATGCTTTCGAACCACCGCGCGGTGCCGGGGATGCGGCCCCCGCCGAAGAACTTGTTGAAACCGTGCGCCGCCAAGGTCAGGCCCAGGACCAGGCGCAGGATCAGCAATGCGACATCAGTAGCAGTAGCCATGTGGCCCAACCTACAATGCCGCGTCCAGCAGACGCAGGTAGACATCGATTTCACTGATCGCCGATTCAGCCGCGTGCACGCTGACTACCACGGTGTCCCCGATGCCGTGCACGCCGTGGGTGAGGCCCATGGCCGGGGACAGCGCCGGGAACCCGGCGGTCAGCAACACCGGTGACGTGCCGAAACGCAGGTCGGCCGGGCCACGGTGCACGCTGGACACCACCGTGTTGCCGGAAACCCGGACCGGCCGGACCTGCGGGTCGAACTTGTCGACGCCCCAACGCAGCAACGCCGCCGGTGTCGCCGCGAACGCCCGGTCGGATGCCACTGAAGCGGGATGGCGGGCACGCGCCCGGCCGCCGGCGAGTTCGGCGGCGATCCGCTCGATGCGGGCCGGCCGATCGCATTGCGGGTAGAGCCCCACCGGAATGTTTCCGAAATGGTTATTCGCTTGACGAACACCGGCTTTGGCCATCGGCACCTCGGCGCCCAGCGAATCGCACGGCTCGTCGAGGTACTCCGCCAGTGCCGCGGACACCGCCGACAGCACCGCCACGGTGACGGTGGACCCGCCCAGGTCGGCCCGCCGGCGCACCAGGGTGCGCACCGCACGCGCGCCGGCCGGTCGATTGTTGGTGACCAGCGGTGGCCGGTCGCCGACCGGTGGAGGCAGCTGCCCGGACCGGGTGTCGTCGACCCGCTTTCGGTGGGCTCGTGCTGCGACGACGGCGCGCCAGGGCAGGAGGCTCCGGCCAGTCCGGTCCACCGCGGCGACCGGCTCTTCGCGGCCGAACAGCCATGCGGCCAGCGCGGAAGCCCGGCTGCCGTCGGCGAAGGCATGAGCGACCTGCAACACCGCCACCGTGCCGGGACCGCGGTGGCCGGGGATGCCGTTCACCTCGGCGAACAGGTGCAACCGCCACGGCGCGACCCGGACGTCGAGTTGGTCGTCGGTCAGGCGCACGACCGCCTCCAGGCAACCGGCCCAGCTGTCGCCGGGAGCCCGGTGTGCGGTGACGCCGATGTGATCGACGGCCGGCACCCACCGCGGGTAACGCAGTTTGCCGCTGTCCTCAACCCGCAGGGTCAGGTCCGAACTCGCCCGGGCGCGATCGAGCACCTCACCGACCGCCCGGTCGAAATCGGCCGGCACTCCGGCGAAGGCGTACAACAGGAACTCGTCGCTGGGGATCTTCGCCGACATCCAGTAGAACTGTGCGTCGATCGCGGTCATCGGCTGTCCCCGCACTGCCCGGCTCACTTGAGGAATTGCAGCACCCGATCGGCCACTTCGTCGGGCTGCTCGAGTTGCAGGAAGTGCCCGGCGTTTTCGACGACCGCCACCTCGCTGCCGTCCGGCAGCGCCGGATCCACCCACCGGGTGAACGACGCCGACATACAGCCGTCGTTGCGGCCATGCAGGTACAGGCTCGGCAGCTGCGGCAGTTGCAGCCAGTACCGGTGCAGATCGGCGTAGCGGGCCGGGACCCGGAGACTGCGCAGGGCCCGGTAGGGCCCGAGTGCCGCCCGCCAACCCTCCGGTGTCCCGATGGCGGCGTCGACGTGTCGCAGATCCTCCTCGGCGTCGTATCCCGGCGACCACCGCCGCCACAACCGCGGCAGCACCCAGGACGCGGACCGGTCCGGCAGCCATGGCAGTTGGAAATAGCCGATGTACCAGCTGCGCAACATCTGCGCCGGCAGGTAGCCGGTCATGGTGACCCGGTCTGCTGCCCCGACCGAGCGGAGCGCCGCCGGCGGCGGCACCGACATGATCACCGCCTTGGTGAACGGACTGTCCGGCAGCGCGGCCAATCCGGTGGCCGCCATCGCACCCCAGTCGTGACCGATCACCACATCACGACCGGTGCCGCCCACGGTTTCATGTACCCGCAACGCGTCGTCCATCAGCGCGCCGATGTGGTAGCTCCCGTCGGCCGGGATCGACGAGGGGGCGTATCCCCGCATGAACGGTGCCACTACGTGCCAGCCGGCCGCGACCAACTTGGGCGCCACCCGGCGCCACCCGTAGGCGGTGTCGGGAAAACCGTGCAGGCACAACGCCATCGGGTTTCCCGGTTTTCCCCAACTCAATGCCTTGAGCGTCACCTCGGGCGCCGCCACGTCGATCCAGCGCGCTTCGCTCATCGTCAGCTCCTCAGACCGGCTCGAAGTCTGCGACCAACCACCGGCCGTCGACATTGTCCAGTGTCACCCGGTAGCTGGAGTCTGCCTCAACGGGCTCGGAGTCGCCGACGGTGACGGTGCGATCCACGAAGACCAGCACCGCCGCGCGTTTGGCCGTGGCCCACACCGATGCCGCTCCGGGCACCTCAGCGACTGCGGTTATCTTGCGCGCCTTGACGTCCGGAACGATCTGCTCGCGTGCCCGCGCCGCGAACCCGTCCCGGAAGCCCTCGGTCATCAACTGCTGGGCCTCGGCGAAGTCCTCTTCGATGGTGTCGGAAGTGAACGACAGTATCGCGATCGTTGATTCGGTTGCCACGCTGACGGTTTCGGCACGTACCAGCTCCTCGGCGCGCACCGACCCGTCGTGCCACTTCAACAACCCGGCCGCCACCGCCAGCGCCAGGATCAGGCCCGGCAACACCCCGTAGACCAGGCGGTTCATAGCACGTACTCGACTTCGGAGACCTTGGCCTGCTCGCCCACCCGCTGCAGCGTCATCCGCATCCGCAGCTCATGGGGATGCAGGTCCAGCCCCCCCAGCGCGGCGGAAGCGACACTGACGGCCACCAGCACCTGGGCCTCATCGCCGGCCTGCCATTCCAGACCCGCCTCGCTCACCGAGCCGACCGCCTGCGAGCGCTCTCGGGTGACGGTCTCGATCAGCAGGGGGGCCTGTTCGGCGAACCGCCTGTAGAAATCGCCGGTCGCCGAATCGAGCACGCGCTGCACGTCGCCCTGGGCATCCTGGTAGTCGACCGTGGTGAGGTCGATCGCGGTCTGACGGGCCGCCTGCACGAACATCTCCCGCTGGTCGACGGCTCCGTGGGCCGCCTCGGCGTGAAACCCCAGCCAGCCGACCACGACCGTCGACACCAGTACCGCGACCAGTTCGGCGATCAGCGCGCCCCGCGGAGCGCTCACGCCACCCGCGTCCTCTGCCACCTGCGCTCCTTTTCGCCGCTGCTCGAAGCCGCCACCGTTTCCGTCCGCCTTGTAGTCCAAACTATCTACCATCTGGTGATGAACACAGCCCAGACCGTTGAATTCGACGGCCTCAACGGAGTCAGACTGGTCGCCGATGAATGGAACCGGGATTCCGCTGCCGACGGGCGTCCCACGATCGTGATGCTGCACGGGGGCGGCCAGAATCGGTTCTCCTGGCACAAGACCGGCCAGATCCTGGCCGATCAGGGTTTTCACGTCGTCGCGCTCGATACCCGCGGGCACGGTGACAGCGATCGCGCACCGGGTGCCGACTACGCCATCGAGACACTGGCCGGCGACGCGCTCGCGGTGATCGACGCGATCGCCCGGCCGGTGGTGTTGATCGGGGCGAGCATGGGCGGGCTGACCGGGATTCTGGTCGCCGACCAGGCGGGGCCGCGGCGAGTGACCAAACTGGTGCTGGTCGACGTGGTACCCCGCTACGAGAAGGACGGCAGCGCCCGTATCCGCGACTTCATGTTCGGCCACATCGACGGTTTCGACTCCCTCGAGCAAGCCGCCGACGCGGTGGCCGCGTACCTGCCCCACCGGCCCAAACCCCGAAGTCCCGAGGGCCTGAAGAAGAATCTTCGGTTCCGCGAGGGCCGGTGGTACTGGCATTGGGATCCGGCGTTGTTGACCAAGCCCGACGATGACCCGGCGCTGCGCACCGAGAAGCTCGAGGCGGCCGCGATCGGCCTGCAGATCCCGATCCTGCTGATCCGCGGCAAGCTGTCCGATGTGGTCAGCGCCGATGGCGTCGCGGACTTCCTGACCAAAGTGCCGGGCGCGCGGCTGGTCGAATTGTCCGATGCCGGGCACACCGCGGCGGGCGACGACAACGACGCGTTCAGTTCTGCCGTCGTCGAGTTCGTGTCCGGGTCTTGACCGGCTGGCTCGCACCGCCGATGCTCGTGGGCTACCTGCTGGCGGCGGTGGCGGTAGCCGAGGCGGTCGCGCTGGCAGTGCTGACCGCGCGACTGCGGCAGGCCCGGGCCGAAGCCGAGGCACTGCGGGGTCGGGTCGACACCCGTAACCTGCTGTTGGCCGGTGGACGGGAGGCCGTCAAGACGGTGTGGCAGACGGCAAACCTGGTGCGCAAGCAGGGGTTTGGGGCAGCCGTACGCAGTTCGATCGAAGACCTTGCCGACTGGGCTGAAGTCGAACGCCCGGACCTGGCCCGCCTGACACCGGACGGCCACGTGGTGGTGCTGTTCACCGACATCGAGGAGTCCACCGCGCTCAACGAGCGGATCGGTGACCGCGCATGGGTGAAGCTGCTCGCCCGGCACGACGAGATGGTGCAGGGCACGGTCCGCGGCCGCGGCGGCCACGTCGTCAAGAATCAGGGCGACGGCTACATGATCGCCTTCGCGCGGCCCGATCAGGCGGTGCGCTGCGCCATCGACATCCAGCGCGGGCTGCAGCGCCCACGCGGCCGCAGACCGCAGCACCCGATCCGGGTGCGGATCGGAATTCACATGGGCCGCTCGGTACGCCGCGGCGACGACCTCTTCGGCCGCAATGTGGCGATGGCCGCGCGGGTGGCCGCCGCCGCCGACGGCACCCAGATCCTGATCAGCGGACCGGTGCGCGACGCCGTCAAGGACTGCGACGACATCACCGTCGGAGCCGGCCGCGACGTCGAGCTGAAGGGCTTCGCCGGCACCCACCGCCTCTACGCGGTAGAGACCGCCTAGCCGGCGCCGCCGGCTTCGCTGGCCTCGGCCAGCCGCTGATGCAGCCTGGCGCGGATCTCATCGGGTGTGTAGGCGCGTCGCCGGCGTTGGTCTCGCACCACCAGCACTCCCCCGGCGGCGACGCCGACCACGCCCGCAAGGCCGATCCATTTCCAGATGCTGCGCACGATCACACCCTAAGGTGCTGTGTCGTGGACCAACATACGGTGACCTTGGAACAGGCGCTGCGCGAAACCCGCACCGGCGACATCTGGTTGTTCCGTGGCCGCTCCGGCCCGGACCGCGCCATCCAGACCCTGTCCAACGCCCCGGTGAACCACGTCGGCATGACGGTGGCCCTCGAAGACCTGCCGCCGCTGATCTGGCATGCCGAGCTCGGCGACAAGCTGCTCGACTACTGGACCGGAACCAACCATCGCGGCGTGCAGCTCAACGACGCGCGCGCCTCTGTCGAGCAGTGGCTGGGCCGCTATGAGCAGCGCTGCTGGTTCCGTCAGCTCAATGGAACCGTCACCCGTGAGCAGGAAGACCGGCTGTTGCAGGTGATCGCCCGGATGGACGGCACCGCGTTTCCCACCACGGCGCGGCTCACCGGCCGCTGGCTCCGGGGCCGGCTGCCGACCGCCGGCGACTGGACCCGAGGTATCCCGTTCCTGGACCGCAAGGTTCGCGAAGTCAGCCAGCGCCGCAGGGCGCGCAAAGGCAGAGTGGCCCTGCAAACCGCCTACTGCGCCGAGACGGTGGCCATCACCTACGAGGAGATGGGCCTGCTGTCGACCGACAAGAGTTCGAACTGGTTCGACCCCGGGTCGTTCTGGAGCGGTGACATCCTGCCGCTGACCCCCGGCTATCAGTTGGGCCGCGAGATCGCCATCACGCCTTAGTCGACCGCCAGCTCCCCCATCGGCGACCAGTCCGTTGCCTCGATCGTATGGCTGATGATCTTCGGGGTGGACGCCAGCGCCTGCGGCATCTCGGCCATCGCCTTGGTGAAATGGTCGCCGTTGACATGCGCACTGCCGGCCGCGGCGTCCTGAAATGCCTCGATCACGACGTATTCGTTCGGATCGTCCAGGCTGCGTGACCAGTCGAACCACAGGTTGCCCGGTTCGGCCCGGGTGGCCGCCGTGAACTCCGCGACCAGCTGCGGCCAGCGCTCCGCCCACTCCGGCTTGATCTGAAATTTCACCACGATGAAGATCACTGTCTCGCTCCTATCTCAAGGGTGCTGCGCACCGGCGTAACGTTGGTGGTCAAGTCCAGTACCGGGCAATGGGATTCGACGATCCGGTACAGCTCACCGTAGCGCTCCTCGGTCTCCGGGCCGGTCACCGTGATGACCACCCGCACCTCGCTGAAGCCGGGACGAACCGTGTCGTCCAGGCCGAAGAAACCGCGCACGTCGAGATCGCCCTCGGCTCGCCCGGTGATCTCGTCGACGGTGATGCCCAGCTTCTCCGCCCAGTACCGCCAGGTGACGATCTGGCAGGACAGCAGCGATCCCAGGTAGTACTCGACCGGGTTGGGAGCGGTGTTCTCGCCTCCGAGCGTCGGCGGCTCGTCGACTTCGACGCTGTAGCGGCCCATGGTGACCGTGCTGGCAACAGCGTCATGGGCGACGGCGGAGGCACGGAACACGACCTGGGAATTGGCCGGGTCGGCGGCGGCGCGGTCGCGGGTAGCGGCCACCACCGCGGCCAGCCGGGTTGTCGATGCAGTCATGCCGATCAAGGGTAGTGGGCGGCGATGTGCCGACAATTGGCCCCATGTCCGCGTCAGGGGCTAGCCTGAACCTCGTGGAGGTACTACGGCACGTAATAGTTCTGCTGCACATCATCGGGTTCGCGGTGATCTTCGGGGCCCTGGTCTCCGAGGCCGCGGCACGGCGCTTCCAGCTCACCCCGGTCATGGACTACGGCGTGGTGCTGTCGTTGCTCACCGGGTTGGCACTGGCCGCTCCCTGGCCCGCCGACGTGGTGCTCAACTACCCCAAGATCGGGATCAAGCTGGTGATCCTGGTCGCGCTCGGCGCCGTCCTCGGCATCGGCCGCGCCCGGCAACGCAAGTCGGGCGGTGCGGCTCCGCGTGCACTGTTCTACGCCGCCGGGGCGCTGGTGCTGACCGCCGCGGGGCTCGCCGTCATCTGGTAGTCGGTCCGCATACGCGAGGGGCTCGCCGTAAAGGGTATGTGAGCCCGCCCCACGGCACGCCAGCGCGACCCCCGACAACGTCGTCGACCTCTCAATACCCACTGCAGGCCCGGTAACCTGACGCGGTGGCTCCGGTGCTCGACGAAGGTCCGTTCTTCCACGGCACAAAGGCCGAACTGGGAGTTGGGGACCTGCTCACCGCAGGATTCCGTTCCAACTATCGGCCGGAAATCGTCATGAACCACATCTATTTCACCGCCCTGCGCGACGGTGCCGGGCTGGCGGCCGAACTCGCGGCCGGCGACGGCACACCGCGGGTGTACCGCGTCGAACCGACCGGGGAGTTCCAGAACGATCCCAACGTCACCGATAAGAAGTTCCCGGGCAACCCGACCCGCTCCTACCGCAGCAGCGAACCGATCCGGATCATCGAAGAGATCGATGATTGGCCGCGCCTGACGCCAGAGGCACTTCAGGAGTGGCGCGACCGATTGGCCGCGATGCGGGCAGAGGGGATCGACGAGATCATCAACTGAGTCCGGTCCCGCCTATCGCCGTCCCCTCGACGAGGAAAGAACTGTCCGTGCATCCGGACCAAGTCCGTCGACCAGCCGCTGCAGGAGGGCCGCGAACCCACCGGCCACAGCGCGATACGGGCCGATGGCGCGCTCAAGGGACAGGCGCATATTGTCGATCAGCCCATTGATGCGGCGTCGCCTGGCCCGAAGCTTCAGCAGGTAGCGGCCTCCGACGCACGCCGCTGCCACCACCACGAGTATCCACAGCGTCGCAGCCACCACGTAGATCACCTCGACCACCGTCATGACGACGAGCCTCCCCTGACCCCATTGCGGTCAGGTCACCGGCAAGACACACCTCGGAGACTTCTCACGGCCGCGCACTACGCATCCCAGAGCTCCCGGTAGGTCCGCATCCATTCGTGGTCCGGTGCAGCTCGGCAAGTTCCGCAGCCTTGGTATCCCATTGACGCGCAAGCTCTCCCGGCATCGTGATCACACGCTCCTCGGGCGATTACCGCCTGGGTTGGTGCGGAACACCGGTAAGCGATAGTTCCGCGCCGCGCCGGGGTGCCTCGACCAGCATCGCCAACGGGATGGACCGCCTGGGCAACCGCACGTGTCGCCGCCCCTTGCGGACGGCCTTGACCACCTGCCGCGCCACCCGTTCTCGGGGAGTGTCGACGGTAAGTCCCAGACGGTACACGCGCTTGAAGGACTTAGCTGTCGGCTCGTAGTTGTCGGACTCGGCGAGCAGGTCGGTGGGAATCGGTCCCAATTCCACCAGTGTGGTTCCGATCGGCCATCCGCGCACGTCGGCCCGCAGCCCCGCGGTGAAGTGCGACAAGGCCGCTTTGGAAGCCGAGTAGGTGGCAAGTCCCGGAAGGGCCATGATGCCCGCGATTGACGACATGTTGACGATGTGGCCTCCGCCGCGCCGCAGCATCCCCGGTATCACCTGCCGGCAGAGTTCAACCGGAGTGAGGTAATTGAGTTCGGTGACCCTGCGCAGTTCATCATCGGGGGCGTCGATGAAGCTCGAGGTGCTGCCGATACCGGCATTGTTGATCAGCACGTCGATCGGTCCGCCGTCGTCTTCGATCCGCTGGATCAGACCCGCCACCTGGGCGGCGTCGGCAAGGTCTGCGGGGTAGGCCGTGCCACCCAATTCGGCGGCCAGCGATTGAAGCGAATCTCCGCCCCGAGCGACAAGGGCCACTCTGGCTCCGGCTCCCGCGAACGCGCGCGCAAGGGACTCACCAATTCCGCGCGATGCCCCCGTGATCAGAACTCGCTTACCCTGAAGCTCCATGTATCGGACAGTACGCAGCAAGTCCGAACCAGCCGGCCAACTTGCACGAAAACGAGTCGCGTCCGTCAGCGATTCCGAGCCGACCTACACATTGAACCGGAACTCCACCACGTCCCCGTCGGCCATGACGTAGTCCTTGCCCTCCATGCGCACCTTGCCGGCGGACTTGGCGGCGGCCATCGACCCGGCCTCGACCAGGTCGTCGAACGACACCACCTCGGCCTTGATGAAGCCCTTCTCGAAGTCGGTGTGGATCACCCCGGCTGCCTTCGGCGCGGTGTCGCCCTGGTGGATGGTCCAGGCCCGCGCCTCCTTGGGCCCGGCGGTCAGGTAGGTCTGCAGCTTCAGGGTGTGGAAGCCGGCGCGCGCCAACGCATCCAGTCCGCGCTCACTCTGGCCGATCGACTCCAGCAGCTCCATCGCCGACTCGTCGTCCAGCTCGGCGAGCTCGGATTCGATCTTGGCGTCGAGGAACACCGCGTCGGCCGGGGCTACCAGCTCGCGCAGCGCCGCCACCCGCGCCGCATCGGTGAGCACCGCCTCGTCGGCGTTGAACACGTACAGGAAAGGCTTGGTGGTCAGCAGGTTCAGCTCGCGCAGCGGCGCGGTGTCGCCCCCAGCGGCAAACAGGGTCTTGCCGGTGTCGAGGATCGCGGCGGCGGCCACCGCGGCCTCGTGCATGGGCTTGCGGTCCTTGTTGTTGCGGGCTTCCTTCTCCAGGCGCGGCACCGCCTTCTCCAGGGTCTGCATGTCGGCCAGGATCAGCTCGGTGGCGATCACCTCGATGTCGGCCTCGGGGTCCACCTTGCCGTCGACGTGCACCACGTCGTCGTCGGCGAAGACCCGCACCACCTGGCAGATGGCATCGCACTCGCGGATGTTGGCCAGGAACTTGTTGCCCAGCCCGGCCCCCTCCGAGGCGCCCTTGACGATGCCGGCGATGTCGACGAATGTCACCGGCGCCGGCAGGATCCGCTCGGAACCGAAGATCTCCGCCAGCTTGGCCAGCCGGGGATCGGGCAGCGGGACCACGCCCTCGTTCGGCTCGATCGTCGCGAACGGATAGTTGGCGGCCAACACGTCGTTGCGGGTCAGTGCGTTGAACAGGGTCGACTTACCAACGTTGGGCAACCCCACGATTCCCAGGCTCAGGCTCACAGAGAGGCAAGTCTAGAGCGTGCCGCCGTGCGCGCCTGCCGTTGCCAGCCGGTACCGTCAGTGTGTGGCAGCACAGCGGGAGAAATCGGCGGTGGCGGCTGACCACCGTTCGATCCTGCCCAACGCTGCTGGTCTGCCGTGGTGGGGCGCGGTGGCGGTGGCGGCGGTCGCGTCCGCGATCGGGATCGCGTTCGACGCCGGATCCGGCGGCAAAGAGCTGACCACGGTCTTCTCCGCCCTCTATGCGATGGGCTGCATCGCGGCGGTGCTGGCGGTGCGACAGTCGGCGGTGTTCACGGCGGTCATCCAGCCTCCCCTGATCTTGTTCTGCGCGGTGCCCGGTGCCTACTGGCTGTTCCACGGCGCCGGGTTCCCCGGGCTCAAGGCCATCCTGATCAACTGCGGATATCCGCTGATCGAGCGCTTTCCGCTGATGCTGTTCACCGCGGCAGCCGTTCTGCTGCTCGGAATGGTCCGCTGGTATCTCGGGATGTTGAACCACTCGGCGAGATCCGATGCCGAGGACAGCAGCAGTCGCCGACGCCCTCCGCTGGTCGACAAGCTCAGCGCCATGCTCACCGCGGCCCTGAACCGCAATCCGGCCCACGCCATCGAGCAGCCCGCCTCGCGGACGCGGGGCGACCGCCGTCCCAGTGAGCGCCGCCCCGGCGAACGTCCCCGGCGGGCCACGCCGGAGGCGCGCCGCGCGGCCCGGGCGGGCACCGCAGGCCGGTCCTCCCGTACCAGGTCCACCGAGCGCCGACGGGACACCAACGGATCCGCGCCGACGCGCTCGCGGCACATTCGGCCACCGAGGGATGAGACGCCGGGCGCGGACATTCCGCGGCGGCGACGGCCCGCACCCGAGATGCGCGATGAGCCGATGCGCCGACGGCGCCAGGAGCCCGGTTGGCGTGACGAGGCGCCGCGGCGACGCACCGAACCCGCGCCCAGGGGCAACCGGGACCCCCGGACGCGCAGCTACCGGCCCGCCGAGCCGTCCGAATCAATGCCGCGGCGCAGGCCGTCGGCCGCCGGTGGCCGCACCAACGGTTCCGGCACCACCCATCACCCGATCTCCCAGGTGCGCTACCGCAAAGCCGCCGGCGACGAGGCGGGCACACAGCCTCCCAGCCGACCCCGCCAGCCGCGCGACGAGCACGCCGACTCCTGGGAGTACGACATCTGAGCTGGCTTTGACGGCTAGCGGCGGTCCGGCCGGATCTCCCGCGGCAACGCGAACACCAGCGTCTCGTTGGCGGTCGTCACCGGGAACACCGTGTCGTAACCGTGCTCGGCCAGCCGCTCCAGCACGCCGCGGACCAGGATCTCCGGGACAGACGCACCCGAGGTGACACCGACGGTCTCGGCGCCGCTCAGCCACGACGGATCGATGTCGGCGGCGTAGTCGACCAGGTGGGCGGCGTCGGCGCCGGCGCCCAGCGCCACCTCGACCAGCCGGTTGGAGTTCGACGAGTTCTTCGAGCCGACGACGATCACCAACTCGCATTCCGGAGCCATCGCCTTGACCGCGGTCTGCCGGTTCTGGGTGGCGTAGCAGATGTCGTCGCTGGGCGGATCCTGCAGATTCGGGAACCGCTCACGCAGCTTGACCACGGTCTGCATGGTCTCGTCGACACTCAGCGTGGTCTGCGACAGCCACACCGCCTTGTTCTCGTCGCGCACCTTCACCGAGGCCACCGCGTCCAGACCGTCGACCAGCTGCACGTCGTCGGGTGCCTCACCGATGATCCCGACGACCTCTTCATGGCCGGCATGACCGATCAGCAGGATGTCGTAGCCGTCCCGGGCGAATCGCTTGGCCTCGTTGTGCACCTTGTTGACCAGCGGGCAGGTCGCGTCGATGACGCGCAGCCCGCGGTCGGCGGCCAACTCGTGCACGCTCGGCGCCACCCCGTGCGCGGAGAACACCACCATCGCGCCCTCGGGCACCTCGTCCGCCTCGTGGACGAAGACCACGCCCTTCTGGGTCAGGGTGTCCACCACATGCTTGTTGTGCACGATCTCGTGGCGGACATACACCGGCGCACCGTGCTTCTCCAGCGCTCGCTCCACCGTCTCAACGGCACGGTCGACACCCGCGCAGTACCCGCGGGGTTCGGCCAGCAACACCCGCTTACCGGTGGGAGCCGTGGTGACCGGCGCCCCTGAACTGTCGGAAGTCTCCACATCGAGGGTCGGCATGGCACCCAGGGTACGGTCTGCCCGACGCGCACCGCCAGCTCGCGCCCACCCGGCCGGTACTTGGAGATGACCGGCGGGTAAGGCAGGCTGGAGGCCATGGCTACTGCACCATTCGGAGTCCGGCTTCTGGTAGGGGCGGCGACCGTCGCCGTCGAGGAGACCATCAAGCTGCCGCAAACCATCCTGACCTATCCGATGACCCTGGCCAGCCAGGCTGCGCACGCCGTGATGCGCTGGCAGCAGAACATCGCCGAGCTGGTCAACAAGGGCGACTCCACCCTCGAGTCGATCTTCCCGCCGAAGGACGAGCAGCCCGAGTGGGCGACCTTCGACGAGGACGCCGACGACGACCTCAATGGTGCCGACCTGACCGACGCTACCTTCGACGAGGACCTCGGCCAGCGCTCCGACGGTCGCTTCGCCCTGTACTCGTTCAGCGAGGGCGGCGAGGACCGCCCCGCCCCGACCGCCGGCGCCGCGCCGGGCCCGAGCAAGGCCGCGGGTGCGCAGGTGCCCACCCCCGACCTGGTCGACGAACTCGACTACGGCAACCTGACCCTGGCCCAGCTGCGGGCCCGGCTGGCCTCCCTGAGCATCGACGAGCTGGAGACCCTGCTCGGCTACGAGGAGGCCACCAAGGCCCGGGCACCGTTCCAGACGCTGCTCGCCAACAGGATCACCCGCGCCAACTCGAAGTGACCGCCCCCGCGCCGGGTAGCTCACCGGAGAGCCCGTTCCCGGTTCGCGCGGTCGCCATCCGGGTGAAGGGCTGGATCGACCGATTGGGATCGGTGTGGGTCGAGGGCCAGCTGACCCAGATCAATCTGCGTCCCGGGGTCCGCACGGTGTTCATGGTGCTGCGTGATCCCGCCGCCGACATGTCGCTGACGGTCACGTGCGGCCCCGAACTGGTGGCCGGCGCGCCGGTCAAGCTGACCGAGGGCACCCAGGTGGTGGTCTGCGGGAAACCCAACTTCTACACCGCCCGCGGAACCTTCTCCTTGCGGCTCACCGAGATCCGGGCCGTCGGAATCGGCGAACTGCTGGCCCGCATCGAACGGCTGCGCCAGCTACTGGACGCCGAGGGCCTGTTCGATCCGCGACTCAAACGGCCGATCCCCTTCCTGCCGTCCACGATCGGTCTGATCACCGGCCGGGCCAGCGCCGCCGAGCGCGACGTCATGTCGGTGGCCGGCACGCGGTGGCCGGCGGTGCACTTCGCGGTGCGCAATACCGCCGTGCAGGGGCCGACCGCGGTGGCCCAGATCGTCGAGGCGCTGCGTGATCTGGACGCCGACCCGACGGTGGAGGTGATCGTGTTGGCGCGGGGCGGCGGCAGCGTGGAGGACCTGCTGCCGTTCTCCGACGAGACCCTGTGCCGAGCGATCGCGGCCTGCCGCACCCCGGTGGTGAGTGCGGTCGGGCATGAGCCCGACAACCCGTTGTGTGACCTGGTGGCCGACCTGCGGGCCGCCACCCCCACTGATGCGGCGAAGAAGATCGTCCCGGACGCCGCCGCCGAGCAGGCGCTGGTCGACGACCTGCGTCGCCGCAGCGCCCAGGCGGTGCGCAACTGGGTGATCCGCGAGGACCGGGTGCTGGCCCAGTTGCGCAGCCGCCCGGTGCTGGCCGATCCGCTGCGCGCGCTGACCGAGCGCGGCGGAGAGGTGCGGCGCGCCCTGGCGGCGGTACGCCGTGACGTCACCAGGCTGATCGATGTGCAGACCGAACGGGTCGGGCACCTGTCGGCACGGCTGGCTACCCTGGGCCCGGCCGCAACGCTGGCCCGCGGCTACGCGGTCGTTCAGACCGTCGGCGCCGCCGGGCCGGCGCACGTACTGCGGTCGGTCGAGGACGCGCCGACCGGAACCCAGCTGCGGATCCGGGTCGCCGACGGAGCGATTGCCGCAACCAGTGAAGGATCGAGCGATGGCAACTGACGAACCCGCATCGACGATGCCTGTTAGTGAACTCGGCTACGAGCAGTGTCGCGACGAACTGATCGAGGTCGTGCAGCGACTGGAGCAGGGTGGACTGGATCTCGACGATTCGCTGAGCCTGTGGGAGCGGGGCGAACAGCTGGCCAAGCGGTGTGAAGAGCATCTGGCCGGTGCCCGCCGACGGGTGCAGGACGCCCTGTCCGCGGAGAACGAGGACGACGATCGGTCGTGACTTCGACCACAAGAACTGGAACACGTTCCGATATGCTCGCCCGATGGGTGATCGCGCACTGACAACCGAACTCGGCCGCGTCCTGGTGACCGGGGGCTCCGGCTTCGTCGGAACCAATTTCGTCAAGACGCTGCTAGACCGCGGCTACCAGGTGCGCTCGTTCGACCGGGCGCCGTCGTCGCTGCCCGCGCACCCGCAGCTGGAGACCGTCGAGGGCGACATCTGCGACGCCGACACGGTGGCCAAGGCCGTCGAGGGCATCGACACGGTGTTCCACACCGCCGCGATCATCGACCTGCAGGGCGGCGCGAAAGTCACCGACGAGATCCGCCGGCGCAGCTTCGCCGTCAATGTCGACGGCACGAAGAACCTTGTCCAGGCCGGACAGGCCGCCGGGGTCAAGCGGTTCGTCTACACCGCATCCAACAGCGTGGTGATGGGCGGCAAGGCGATCTCCGGCGGAGACGAGAACATGGCGTACACCACCAAGTACAACGACCTCTACACCGAGACCAAGGTCGTCGCCGAGAAGTTCGTGCTGGGCGAGAACGGTGTCCGCGACATGCTGACGTGTTCGATCCGCCCGTCCGGGATCTGGGGTGATGGAGACCAGACCATGTTCCGCAGGCTGTTCGAAAGCGTCGCGGCCGGCCACGTCAAGGTGCTGATCGGCAGCAAGCGCGCCAAGCTCGACAACTCCTACGTGCACAACCTGATCCACGGCTTCATCCTGGCCGCCGAGCACCTGGTGCCGGGCGGCACCGCACCAGGTCAGGCGTACTTCATCAACGACGGTGATCCGATCAACATGTTCGAGTTCGCCCGGCCGGTCATGGAGGCCTGCGGCGAACACTGGCCGAAGATGCGGGTCTCGGGCCGCATGGTGCGCGACGTCATGGTGGCGTGGCAGTGGCTGCACTTCCGTTTCGGCCTGCCCGAGCCGCTGCTGGAACCCGGTGCGGTGGAACGGCTTTACCTGAACAACTACTTCTCCATCGCCAAGGCGCAGCGCGACCTGGGCTACCAGCCGCTGTTCACCACCGCGCAGGCGACAGCCGACTGCATTCCCTATTACGTCGAGCTGTTCCAGCAGGTCAAGGCCGAAGCCCATCCGCACCTGGCGACCGTGATCGCCGAGCCGCACCCCGAGTGACCAGGGACCATCGCGATTCGTGGTTCAGTCCCTGCGCCCACCGTGCCTCGACGCGATGGGTTTCCTCATCTGAACCCCTGAACTGCTGGACTACCCGCAGACTCTGGTCGTAGTGCGTGGCTACCCAGCCGATGCCCTGTTCGAAGTCAACGCGGAGCAGGGTGCCGTCTTTGGCCCATTCGTGGCCGGTGGCGTGTAGCGGGATCATCGTCGTCACACCTCACTTAGCAAGTTGGGCCGTGGCGGACCGGCATCGGCTGCCCGGCTGGGCAGTCACAGCCGATACATCTCTCGTTCCATCGCAGCCGACTCGAAGATGTCGTTGAGCGACGGCGGATAGCGCAGCAGTTGTAGCCGGTCTTCCCCGAATAGCTGCTGCAAAATCGCATGCAGGGCGCGGACCACGTGGATGTGCTTCGGGTGCAACAGACCGTCGATGACACCGTGAAAACCGGCGGGTGCCGCGGACAATGTGGACATGGCGCGCCTTCTTTTGAACTCTGTGACTGATTTGAACTCTGTGACTGACATGAATCGTCACCGGTGTTCGGCGCGCCGACGGCAGTAGCGGGCCACTGCAATGTCGCCCGGTCTCGGGCGCAGTACTGCTTAGCCGCGACTCACAGGACGCCCGCTCGATCGCCGAACGGATCCGCCGCAACGTGGATCATCTGCTGACGAACACTGCGACATGGGCATCCACACGTCAGGTGGTTCGCAGCACCTCGGCGGTCTCCAACCGCCGCGCATGGATCGCCGGATAGACCGCCGCGGCCAACACCAGCACAGTCACCGCGGCCACCCCGGTGCGCAGCGGCAGACCCAGCACACCCCCGTCGATCTTGATGCCGTAGTACACCGGTGAGCCCAGCGACCAGAGATAGGTGAGGCCCACTCCCCCAAGCCCACCGAGAACCGCGACCAGCAGGCCCAGCAGCCCGGCATGAGCGATGACGACAGCCTGCTCCTGCCCGGGTCTTGCGCCGATCGCCCGCAACACGGCGCGCTCCCGCTTGCGTTGCACCAGGCCCAGCACGAAGACGTTGAGCACACTCAGCCCGGCCGCGGCCATCACCACGTACGCGGAGACGGTGAAGGGCTCCAGGAATCGAGTGAGTCCGACTGTGGCGGCAGAGCGCCACTGCTGGTTGTCGTACACCGACAGTCCGGCGCCCAGCGCCAGAAAATCAGCACGATGGGCGGTCGCGTCGGCGGCGGTCGGATAGCGCACGGCGACTTGGTCGCGCACCGCCGCCCAGTCCGAGCGCGCCAAGGCTTCCGAGACCACAACGACATCGCCCACCGCGGTGTCATGGATCATCCGCGGCCGGATGATCCCGGCCACCCGGTATCGCTTCGTGCCCGCCACGGTGGACAGCTCGACCATCCCACCCCTGGCCACGCCGAGCCGGCTGGCGGCGACCTCGCTCAGGCCGATCTGACCGTCCCGTAGCTCCTGCCAGAACGTGTCGGCGTCACCGGTCGGCTGATACAGCCCCTGGCTGTACCAGTCACCGGGCGTAACTCCGATGACGAGGCGCGACAACGTCCCCGACGAGATCGTCGATCTCCACCGCGACGACACGCTGTGCCCGCCGGCCGCGTCGGCTACCAGCGTGAACGTGGCATCGGGGAGGTGGCCGTCCCGCTGATCGAGTATCGATTGGGCGGTGATCAGCAACGAGTCGGGCAATCGCTCGGCCTTCTGCGCGGCGACCTGTTGGGTGCCGAGCAACTGCATGCTCTGCGCTGCGATCGCCAAGCTGGTGCCGGTGGCCAGTATCGCCGCGGAGATGGCGAACAGCAGCGCGTAACGGCGGACGTCGGCTCCCAGCAGACGTCCGACGTCGGGACGGGCGAGCGTCAGCAGTTCGATCAGCAGCCCGGCACCACGCGGGGCGAGCCAGACCGTCATCAATGCCACCCCGAGCTGCCACAACGACATCGCGTTGATGCCCACATTCAGGGGCAACGACCCGTGTTCGAAGATCATCATCACGACGACCGCGCCCGCCAGAATCGCAGTCCCGGCCAGCAGCGGCCAGATCGGGATGGTCCGGGCGCGCTGCACCCCGCCGGCGCTCGCCATCGACGCCAGCGGCCCTTCGCGGGCCAGCCTGATGGCCGGCCCGATCATCGCGAGGATTCCGCAGACCGTCCCAGCGGCCGCTCCGATCGCGATCAGGCTCGGTGTGAAGTGCGCTGTCACGTTGCCACCCGAGCCGGCCAACATGGACCGCCCGAACCGGTCCACCAGGTACGCCCCGAGCAGAAAGCCGCCGGGCACCCCCGCCAATCCCCCGAGAAGTCCGACCACAGCGCCCTCGCCGAGCATGCCGCCGAACAGCCCGATCGGCTTGGCGCCGATCGCGCCGATAGTCCCCAGCACCGCCCGCCGATCCTCCACGGCCAACAGAATGGTGTTCATCGCGATCAGGAAACCGATCAGAACGCCGCACAGCGCGGTCAGGTCGAGGCTCTGTGTGGCGTTGGCGAACACGGCCGGTTGGTGCGGCCGGGGCGGGCCTGCCGTTGCGACGCCGGCGATGACGCGGTCGATGCCGGCGGTGATGTCAGCGTCCGGTCTCGGCACGACGAACGCGGCGGTGGCGTAACCACGCGCGGAGAGCAGTTCGGCGGCGATATCCCCGGAGGGCGCCAGCAGGACGTAGCCGCCGTTGATGCCCGCCACGCGGTCGAACTCCTGGAATGTCCACCCGAGATGAGCCGCGCCTGGGGGCAGACCCGGGATGCGCAGCTCGGCGCCTAGTTGCAGGTGATGCCGCTGGGCGATCACCGCCGGAATCTGTAGTGGCACACCGGGTCCGGCCGCGGGCGTGGCACTGGCTCGCTGCTCGCAGTTGAACGAACCGACCAGCAGCTCGATCTGGCACGACCCGCCGAGCAGGAAGAAACCCGGGGGCGACTGCGCGGGACGCGTGTCGCGGCCTCCGGTGATGTCCACCGGCGTCAAGTTGGCGACGATCGGGATCACCGCCTGCGCTCCGGTAACCTCGGTGCGCAGCCGGTTCACCGTCTCGAGCGGTAACCGGCCGTTGACGTTCGGAGTCACCTCGACCACCCCGCTGCCGGCGGCGTGGGCCAGCGACGGGCCGAATGCGTCGAATGGGCGCACCAGCTCGGACTTGAGTACCAACACCCCGAGCACCACCGTCACCCCCAGCGCGACGCCGATCACGCTCAGCAGCGTCCGGCGCCAATCGGCGCCCAAGGCGGCGAGGTGGATTCGCCGAAACGACAGCCATCCGGCCGACAGTCGCTGCATCATCGCCGCGTGCCGGATACGCCGGCGACTCCGTAGGCGCGCCCGTCGACCAAGTGCACCTCGCGGGAGCCGTAGCGCGCCGCGGCCCGGTCGTGTGTCACCACCACTACCGCGGTGCCGTCTTCATCAGACAGCGACCGCAGCAGCTCCACGATCTCCATCGACGACCGCCGGTCGAGGTTCCCGGTCGGCTCGTCGGCGAGGATGATCGACGGCCGGGCCGCCAGCGCACGCGCCACCGCGACCCGCTGCATCTGTCCACCCGACAGTTCGGCCGGCCGGTGGCGAGCCCGATCGGCCAGCCCGACCCGGTGCAGCAGCTCCTCGGCGCGTGCATCCGCTGCCCGGGCCGACACACCGTCGAGCACCAGCGGCAACGACACATTCTCGACGGCGCTCAGCATCGGCACCAGGTTGAAGAACTGGAACACGAATCCGAGGTGGCGTCGCCGGAACTCGGCGCGGGCCCGAGCGCTCATCGCCCAGACATCGTGGCCGGCCACCGCGACCGTGCCGGTATCCGGCGCATCCAACCCGCCGGCGACGTGCAGCAGGGTCGATTTGCCCGCCCCCGACGGTCCGGTCACGACGACGAACTCTCCTGCATTGACGCAGAAGTCGAACTCGACGAGCACGTTCACCTGCTCGTCTCCCCGGTGGTACTGCTTGGCGACCCCCTGGAGCTGCAGTGCCACCGGTTTCGGAGCAACGCGAAGGCGGTGTCGGCCGGAAACACCCTGCTCACCGACCTGCGCGGGTTGCGCCGTCACAGGTGTCGCATCTCTCGGGCCATGGCGGCGTCCTCGAGAAGGAAGTTCAACGACGGTGGATAGTGCTCCCGTTCCGGCCGGCTCTCAGGGTGGAACATCGCACGTACGGCGTCGACAACGACTACCTCGAAGTGCTTCAAGTGCGGCACCAGCTGCGGATGGGCGTGTATCGCAGACAACGTGGACATGATGTGCGCCTTCTTTCTTCTGCGCTGTGATCGTGAAATCGTTCCTCGCGCCTGGCGCGACGAGCGCAGTAGCGGACCACTGCAATCTGGTCCGTTTGCAGTAGGGCACTACCGAATGCGTCGCAGCAACACCGAGCGACGATTCCCTCGGGCGTAGCAGCACATCACCGTTGGAGGAGCACATGACCGATCTGGCCTTGGTCAATTCCGACGAAGAAGCGACGACGCCCGGATCGAACCCGCCGCCGGTCCGCCTACCCAAGCTCGTGCAGGGGGTTGAATTCGCCTTCTTCCGCCGCAAAGCGATGCGGCACTGGGTAACGCGGCACGGACGCGTCTTCGAGATCAACGTCCCATTCTTTGGCCGATCCGTCGTCGTATCCGAACCCGCTCTGGTGAGGTCGGTCTGTACCGCGAGCACCGAACAGCTGACCAACGTACAGCCGAACCTCAGCAACTGGTTCGGACCCGGATCCGTCTTCGGGCTCGACGGCGGTCGGCATCGCGATCGGCGCCGGCTGCTCGCACCGGCATTTCACGGCCGGAGCCTGGACAACTACGAGAAGATCATCGAGGAAGAAACCCTGCGCGAATGCGCAAACTGGCCTGAGGGCAAAGAATTTCGGATTCTCGAGCCGATGAGCAGGATCACCCTCAATGTGATATTGCGGGCCATCTTCGGTGCTGGTGGGACCGAAGCCGCAGACCTCGACAAACTACGTGAGATCGTCCCGCCCTATATGAGGCTGGGACAGGTCATGGCCTTTGTACCGGCGCCGCCATTCTGGGTCGGACGCCACGGCCCGTGGGCCAAGCTGGACGAGTTCCGCCAGGCAATCGACCGGATCATGTTCACCCTGATCGCTCAGGCCGATGCCGATCCGGATCTCGGCGAGCGAGCGGACATCCTGGCAATGTTGCTGCGCAGCAGGCACGACGACGGAACGCAGATACCGCGACGCGAGCTCTGTGACGAACTGCTGACCTTCATCGGTGCGGGACACGAAACCACGGCAACGGCATTGGGCTGGGCGTTCGAGCGGCTGCGTCGTCACCCCGATCTGCTGGCTGACCTGGTCAGAGAGGCCGATGAGGGGGGCGGCGACCTTCGCCGGGCCACAATCTTGGAGGTGCTGCGAGTTCGCACCGTCGTCGACGTGATCGGCCGCCGGGTCAAGGCGTCGAACTTCGACCTCGGCCCGTGGCGGATTCCGCAGGAGCACACAGTGCTCGTGCGCATCGCGGATCTGCACGGGGATCCGGAACTCTTCCCGCACCCCGAACGGTTCGACCCGTATCGCTTCCGCGACACCAGGCCGGTTTCACCGGCATGGCTGGCTTTCGGCGGCGGAGCACGCCGCTGCCTCGGCGCTGATTTTGCGGTCGCCGAAATAGATGTCGTGCTGCGGACGGTGCTGCAGCACTTCTCGATCCAGAGCGATGCCGCCGCCGACGAGAAGTCGTATTTTCGCGGAGTCGCTCATACCCCCAAGCTTGGCGCCCGCGTAACAATGAACCGGCGAACGTAGACCATCATGTCGACTCAGCTCGTCCGGCCATTGCAACCACAGCGGTTCGAAATCCGCTGCAACGTAGCTGATGCCATTGTGGCGAACTTGGCGGTGCACATTGTCTTCTTCTTCCAACGGCAGCTCGACGTGCGGGCGCTCAGCGGCGCATTTGCGCAGGCACTCACGAATCTTCCCATCTTCGCGGGACGGATCGCCATGAGCCGCGGCAGGATGCGGATCCGATGCGAAGGGCAGGGGGTGCCCTTCACCACGGTGTCGTCGGACTGCACGCTGCGCCAGGCGATCCGTTCCGCCTCAGACGACGCCGGAGGCTGGCTCGTCGACCCGGTGAACGGTCCCACGGCTCGATGGGGGCGCGGTCCGTTGTGCAAGGTGCGTGTCACGCAACTCGCGAACGATGCGACGGCGATCGGTTTTTCATGGCACCACGCGATCGGCGACATGCAGACGGCGATGCACTTCTTGAACGCGTGGGTCGCTGCCGCTGCCGGCAGGCCGGTCACGGAGCCGTTGATCGTGGAAGATCGTGCCGCCTACCTCGACGAACATCTGCCCGCCGACGGCGCTCGGGAGCCCGGGGTGCGTTGTCTCGGATTCGCAGAACTTGCCCGCAGTGCGCTGTACCTGGCAAAGGATGCCCGGACGCAGCGGATTCTGAATCTGTACTTCAGTGACGACGAAATCGCCCGTTTGCGGGACGCCTACGGCAGCCGGGTGCGTTTGTCTGCCAACGACGTTGTGTGCGCGCATGTGTCCGAATCGCTCATGAATGCGGATCCCGCGGTGGACCATCGCAGTCTCGCGATCGCCGTGAACACGCGGAAGCGTTGTGGCCTCGATCCGATGCTTGTCGGCAATATCCTCACGACGCTCAATCTGGAGCTGCACCGCGGTCAGGTTGCCGCTTCGATCGCCGAACGTATCCGCTACAGCGTGGACCACTTTGCCGACGATCACTGCGACATGCGGATCAACCAACAGTTCCTCGATGCTGCCGGCGCATGGCGGGCCGCTCGCTGCGTCTCCACTGCCTTCAATCCGAACCGGTGGAACCCGGTTGTCACGAACTGGAGTGGCTTCGGCGTCTATCGAGTCCGCTTCGAAGACACCGTCCCGTGCTACGTCACGCCGTTGATGAAGTTGCCTGTTGCGGGAATCGGCACCCTGATGGAGGGGGCGGATGGCTTGGGACTGGCCTTTCAGATGTCCTTACCGCCCATGGAATTCGCGGCCATCTCAAACCCCGGGGTCCGGGAGCACCTGCACCGGTTCAGGGGTGCCGAAGATGAGCTCCCACACCTGAACTAGGCCTGCGCCCACCGGGCCGCTGCCCGGTGCACTTCTTCAGCGGAGCCCCTGACCAGCTGGATCACGCGCAGGTTCAGGTCATAGTGCGTGGCGACCCAACCGATGCCGTGTTCCCAGTCGACGCGGAGCAAGGTGCCGTCCTTGGCCCAGTCGTGGCCACTCGCCCGTAGAGCGATCATTGCCATCTCCCCCCTGTGAGTGCCGGATTTCGTTCCATACAAATCCTCACGGACCAGGGGTGGCAGGAGTTCAGTAGTGCACTACTGCATTCGTAGCAGCTACCGGTGGCCTGGCGCAGGGCCGGCGTGTATGCACCACCGCATTGTTCGGCCAGGGCGGCCGATCAAGACTCCGCGGTGGTCGAGATCGCCCTGCTGCGGCTGCATGCACTGCCGGCCCGCGCCGGCGGCGATGAAGCCGGCTATCGGGAATTGCTGCGGGACTGTCGTGCGATGGCCGGGAACAGTGAAGCCCCTCAACCACGCCCGCGAGTCGCAGTACCGGTACGACTCGGTAACGACCCCGCCCTGCGCGGTCATCGTGACGGCTATATCCCGAAGTCAGCGAGCAGGTTTGAAAGGTCGAGACCCGGGATGCCGACATCGGGAACCGAGAGGTCGAAGTTCGGCACGGCGGTCGCCAGTGCGCTCGCGGCTTCGTCGGGGAACAGGTCGAAGCCGAAAAGATTTGCGACCCAATCAATGGCGTTCATCAGCCAGGAAAACGGATCCGTGAAAAGCGACGCGATGAGGTGAGCAAGCGCCGCGGTTGCCGCGACCAGCCCACCGATGGCCCCGTCCTGGTCCTCGACAGGTATACCCAAACCGTCCAAGTAGTCGTAGTACTGGTCCGGGACGCCGGCAAGCGCCGTACCGGGGTCCACGCCGGTCAGTACATCGACGACCGCAGTCACGCCGCCGGCACCCAAGTCGTTGACCATCAGGTCTCCGACCGACGCCAACGCAACCGCGGGCGACTGGACGGTCGGTGGCACCGACGGAGGGATCGCGATGAGGCAGGCGCCGATCACTGCCACCGCCATCGGGACGGACGGACAATACGTTGTGTTCATGATCATCTCCTGTCATCACGAAAGCGCCGGTTGGCGTAACAGGATCGTCACGGACATCGGGTAGGTGGCGCCTCAGTGGCGGGTTACTGCAATTTCGCCCGGTTCGACGACAGCACTACTGAGCGCGGGGTTTCACGTCCGGCGCCGAGGCCGCAGGGCGGCGAGTTCGTCACGCCTGGAGGTCCCGGTCTTCAGCATGGCCCGGTAGATATGACTCTCAACGGTGCGGACCGAAAGAGCCAGGCGCTCAGCGACGGCCCGGTTCGACAACCCCTCCCCGATCAGCATCACGATCTCGGACTCCCGATCGGTCAGCGGTAAGGGCTCCGCGGCTTGGCGAAGCGCCGGCGTGTCAGCGCCTCCGCATTGTTCGGCCAGCGCCGAGGCGCGTGCCGCGCATCCCAGCGCTGTTCCTCGCAAGCCCTGACGACGAAAGGTCAGCGCGGCCTGGGCGCTGGAATCGACAGCGGCGACGAGGTCACCGATGCGCTCGAAATCCTCTGAAACCGAGACCAACTCCGCGCCATCACCCTCGCGGAGTGCGGCGGCGAACCGGGCGGCCACACCGACGCGGGGTCCCTCGACAAGGGCTTCCAGCTCGCGCAACCTGGCCGCTCCGGTGCGATCCCCGAACTGGGCGGCGGTCTGCAGGCAGACCACTTCGGCCGCGAATTGCCCTCGGGCCGCGGCTGTCTCGGCTGCTTCGCTGACAACGGCAATTGCCTCACTGACGGCACCCTGGCCGGCGGCCACCCACGCCCGGGCCAGACTCCGGTCGTAATCGAGCAACCGGAACGGACGTCGCAGGCGGTCGAGCGCGTCGAGCGCGGCGGCAGCCGCATCGACGGCACCGCGCATGGCCCGCGCCGTGATACTCGGGACGAGGTAGCGGTATCCCCAACCGATGGCATGGCTGGCGGACAACCCCGCTTCCGCCTGCTCCAGCAGCCCGCACGCGGTGTCGAGGCGCCCGGCGCCGAGGGCCGCCAAGCCTGCCACGGCAGCCCCGAGTGACTGGGCCGCACCGGGCAGGTCTGCCGCCTGCCGACTGACCCGCTCGGCCGTTTCGCCGGCGTCGTTCACCCGTCCGGCCATCAGCAGGGCGCCGACGTGCGCGTCGGCGATGTTGAAGCCCATGTGGGGGGCCTCCAGGGAACGGGCGACGACGCGGTACCCGGCCTCGGCGGTGGCAACGGCTTCGGCGGTGCGCCCCGCATCGGCAGCAATGGCGGCCAGTACCCACGCGATCTCAGCGCCCACCACCGCGGGCAACTCGTCCAGGTCGAGCTTTTCGGCGGCCTGCCTGGCCGCATCCGGCCGATCCACGGCGAACCAGTACACCGTCAGGAAGGCGTCGATGTAGTTGCGGGCCTGCGACGCCACCGCGCCGGACGCCTCGTCGATGATCTCCTTCGCCCGGGCCGGCTCGCCCAGCGCCCAGAGCACGTTGCTGGCCCGCAGAAACGCCAACCTGGCACGGTCACCGTCCGTCAGGTCGCTGATGTCGATCGCGGCGAGCACATCGTCGGCCTCCTCACCGCGCCCCGACCACGACAGTGCGTGCGCCCGGACGAAGCTCGGCTCTGGGCCGCCACCGGCACGGATCGCCTCTGCGGCAGCCCGTTCGGCGAGTGCCAGATCCGCCAGCCAGACAGCACCATGGGCGGCCCTGACCAGCAGGTCGACATCGGGGGTGAGGTCGGAATCAAGGCTCAGTGCAGCGCGCCGCACCACCACCTGGACATCGTCTCGATCATCGGCTGCGGCGAGTTCGGCGGCGACCAGTCCACGCAACCGCCGCAGCCGGGTGGCCGCCGCACGGCTGCGGCGCACCTCGCCGTAGAGCGGATGCGCGACCCGCACCTGAACGCCGCCGGGACCCGCCTCCACCGTGATAAGTCCGCGCACATCGGCCTCTTCGACCGCGGCCGCATCGGTGATCCGGGTCAGGGCGGCCAGGGCGATCGGTTCCCCGACCGCCAGCACGTCGATCACATCACTGACCGGCCCGGGTAACGACCCGATGCGGGACTCGATGAGCCCGGCGAGGCTGGGCGGGATGATCGGATCCCCGACCCAACGCCAGCAGCCCTGCTGTTGCACCATTCGGCCATCGGCAATCTCGTGCTCAACGATGTTGCGAAGGTATAAGACGTTGCCACGAGTGAGCTTCCACAGCCGCTGTGCCGCATCCGGATCCACCGGGGCACCCAAAGATGCCGACAGCAGGCCGGTGAGCTGCTCGAGTGACAGCGGCTGCAGGTCGAGCCGTTCGAACCGACCGGCCTCCCAGATCTCGTGCACTGCCGCCGGAATCGATTCGCCTTCCCGAACAGTGAAAATCACCTTCGCCAGACCCCGTTGCACGATCTGATGCACAACGAACGCGGACAGGTCATCGATCAGATGCACATCGTCGACGCCCACCACCGTGGCGCCCGAGGGTGCGGCCGTCAGCGTCTCAATCACCCCTCGCACCAGAGCTACCGTCTGGGTGACTCCCGACGGCGCCCATGCCGCGAAGGCACCGAGTGGAACACTCCGCGCCGCGGAGGTACACACCGCCCACCGCACTTCGGTGCCCTGCGACATGACGATCGACAACATGTCACGGGTGATCCGGCTCTTCCCCACCCCCTCCGCGCCCCAAACAACGGCCCCGGAAACATCCGAAGCCGAAAGGGCCGCTTGGATCTTTTGCATCTCCTCGGATCGTCCGATCAGGGGCCACGGCAAACTCATTTCGCTCACATCATCGCCTCCGCCATCACCAGATGTCCGGCGTAGCCGCACATCTTCGCCTTCGTCCGATACTGTTCGACGTATTGCCGGTGCGCAGCGCCGTCACCCTGCGCCCGCGCCAGCAACGCACGGCCGTGCAGCAACCAGGCTTCATAAAGGCCTAATTCAGCCACGTTCACCGCATTCGCGAAGCCATCGAGTACAGCTTCGGCCTCCTGCCGGTCTTCGGTGGAGTCGCGCTCAAGCAGCATCTGCACCAACCGGATGGCCGCCGGTACGTACCAGATGACGACACCGCTTTCGAACAGTGTCCGAACCACCTTGCGTAACAGCCCGATCGCACCATCGAGATCACCCGTTTGCGCCATCTGCAGGGCGATCTGAGTGTCGGCAACCTGCGCGAGGCTGGCGATGAATCGTTGCTTCAATGCGGCTTCCCGAGCCAGTGTCAGCATTTCCACACCCCGCTCCCGATCTGAATCAGGTTGGTAGGTAAGGGCAATTCCCCGGGCGAGACGGGCGGCGGCCAAGGCGAATTCATCACCGGACTGCTCCGCCACTTCCAGTAGGTCCGCGCTGTTGCTCATCGTGGCATCGGGCAGGATCGCGCCTTGCGGGATCAACAGGCATTGGAACATCACCGTGACGGCACGAGTGGTGGGGTCACACGCACGGGCCATCTCGATGGCCTCGTCGAGGTCGTCGCCCCAGCCCGGACAGCCACGCAGCATTCCGAAAACGCCCCGAACGGCTATCGCGGCAGTCAGAGGTGAGCCGAGTAGCAGGTTGCCCTTCTCCGGATCGCCCTCGGCCAGGTCGATCAGTCGCTGCGCCAGTTGCAAACCCTCCAGCGCATCGCCGGGTTCCAGCTTTGCCCAGAGCGCAGCGAACAGCAGTCCGACCGAAAGATCAGGGTCACCGATGGTGTCGAGCAAGTCGACCAGTTGCGCAGTCAGCTGCGGCACTTCCTGATAGTGGGAGTTGAATGCCATGGCGGTCAGCAGGCCGGCCATCCCGACAGCCAGAGACACCTGGTCACCAGAAGCCGTGCACAGCTCGCGCAGTTCGTCGAAGCCAGTGTCGGAAGAACTTCCTCCCACTCGCCAAGCACTGCCGCACAACAGGGTTCGTGGGGCGATCCGCATCGGTAGGCGGTCAGGATCGTTCATCGGCAATCGGTCGGCCACCGCACGGGCGCAATCCCAGCTGACGCGCGCGGCACGGATGTCAAGATCCTGCGCCCAGGCCCCGGCACGCATGTGCCAGCCGAACGCGGCGGGTAGGTCCTCGGCCGCCTCAAGATGCTCGGCGATCATCGCTGCGTTCTCATCGAGCGCACCCGGGTGGTGTTGCTCTATCGCGGTGGCAAGGCGCCTATGCAGCATGGCGCGCTGCGACTTCAACTGTGATTCATACGCCACGATCCGGACCAGCGGGTGATGAAACGCGTACTCGGCATGCGGGGCGAGTCGCACCTGATCAATGAGTTCCGCCTCCAGCAGTGGCTCGATCTGCGCCATGTCGTCGAGCAAGGCCAACTGCTCGGAGTCGAACCGCAACCCGATCACCGCAGCGGCTTGCAGAGTCCGTTTGACCATCGGGTCGAGTCGGTCGATGCGCGAGGCAATGGTGGCCTGCACCGTTGCCGGCACCACGAGCTCGGCATCATCGACCGCGCACACATATCGGCCACGTGATCCGGTCAGCACCGCGCGCTCGGCCAGGTCTCGCACCATCTCCTCGGCGAACAGCGGATTCCCGGCTGCCCGCTCTACGACCCGCCTGCACAGCCCCGCCGTCGACGGGTCTGGACCGATCAGTTCGGCAGCGAGCATGGCCGTCTGCGACGCGTTCAGAGGCTCGAGCGTGATCGCCTGCGAACTGACCGTCCTGGTCAGCGCCCCGTGATATTCGGGCCGGTAGGTGATCAGCACCATCGAGGGGGTTTGCCGCGTCACAAGGAGTAGATCTGCCAGCAACACGTCGCTGACCTCGTCGATCCAATGCGCGTCCTCGATGATATAGACCGCCGGAGTTGTGCGCGCCAGCGACATGGCGTTGACCAACCGCGTAACCCGGCGTCGTCGGGCGTCGGGGTCGATCGCGGGCAACTCGATGCCGCTCTCGCGAACGCCGAGCAGATCCTCGAGCAGTAGCAGATCCGCAGCATCGGCATCCGGCGCGTGTTCCTCTATTCGGGCACGTGCCGACTCGTCGTCGAGTTTGTCTATCCCGAGTGCGTTGCGCAGCAGCGAATTCGCCGTGTAGAACGGGATCTCGCGCGCGTGGGACTCGCAGTAGGCGGCGAATAACTCGATGCCGCGGCTCCGTGCCAGCGAGGCGACCTCACGGACGATCCGGCTCTTGCCGATGCCGGGAGGTCCGGCCACACCTACCACGCAACCGGTCCCGGCGATCGACTCATCCAGGATTCCCTTGAGCGCAGCCATCTCCCAGGACCGCCCCACCAGTGTCGAATCCTGCCTCGGGACATGCCGGCGCTCCGGCGACACCGCCAGAAGTCGACACACGGACACCTGGGCGCCGGCACCCTTGAACTGGACTGCCACCGGCTCGTCCAGTACGGCGACGTCTTCGACCAAGCGGACGGTCGATTGGCTGAGCACCACCCCGCCCGGCGGCGCCACCGACTCCATTCGCTGCGCCAACCCGACCTGCTCGCCGATCGCGGTGTAGCTCAACGGATCGGATCCGAGGTCACCGGCGACCACCTGGCCGGAGTTCAGCCCCACCCGAAGCTCCAGGCTGACGCCGTCGGCGCGAGCCACTTCAGCCGCCAGCTGTTGCGCCTGCTGCTGGATGTCCAGTGCCGCCAGGCATGCCCGTAACGCGTGGTCCTCCAATGCCACCGGTACACCGAACACGGCCATGACGGCATCGCCGATGAACTTCTCGACCACCCCGTCGTAGCGCCGCACCACCGCAGCACAGCGGCCGAAGAGCGCGCCCATGATCTCGCGCAACCGCTCCGCACCGACCGCCGCAGCGAGGTCCATCGAATGCACCACGTCGGCGAACAACACCGTCACCTGTTTGAACTCGGCCGGTGCAGCCGCCGCAACCGGCGCCCCGCACTCGAAGCAGAACTTGGCATTGGCCTGCAATTCGGTGGCGCACCCGACGCAGGCGGTCACCTCATCGCCTCCGCCAACGCGATGTGCCCTTCGTAGCCGAGTTCGTTGGCCTTTGTGCGGTAGCGGTCTGCGAAGTCGCGGTAGCCCAGCTCGTCGCCGTTCGCGAGTGCCAGCAGCGCCCGCATCCGGAGTAGCGGGATGTCGAACAGCGCGTAGCCGGCATCGGTGGGCACCGCCGCCAATCGGTCGATGGCGCCCCGCGCCTCCGTGCGGTCAATATCGTTGCCGCGCTGCAGCAGTGCTTCCACCAAAATTCTGGTGGTCTCGCCGCGGGCCATCATGTCGCCCGTCTCGAACAGGTAGTCGACGGCAGTGCGGGCCAGCTCGACAGCTTCGTCGATCTCGCCGATGCGGGCCTTCTCCCGCGCGAGCTCGGCCTCGAAAAATCGCACTGCCCGTTGTGCATAGCCGTGCCGCAGGTAGGCGTCACGGTACTGAGTCAGCAGGGCGAAGCCGGCTTCACGTTGGGACCCGCCCTGGTTGAGCAGAACGATCCCACGAGCCAGTCGTGCGGTATCCACCGCGTAGTCGTCGCCGGCCTGCTCGGCCATCTCCAACGCCTGAGCGGTGTCGCGGTCGGCCGCCGCGTCGGACAACACCACTCGGGCGTAGAGGGCGAGGCCGTACTTGCCCAGCACGACCGTGACAAAGGTCCTGGAGTCGACACCGCGGGCCATCACCAACGCCTGATCGAGGTCTTCCTTCCAGCCCGGGAGCCCAAGGCAATATCGACTGGAGCCGCGGAACATGATCGCAATCGCCAGTGGCGAGCCGATCACCAGATTGCCCTTCGCCGGGTCGCCGTCGGCCAGGTCGATGACCAGCTGCGCCAGGCGCAGACTTTCGGCCGCTTCGCCGGCCTGCAACTTGATGTTGCACGGCGCGATGGCAAGCGCAACCGTCATCGTCGGATCGCCGATCAGCTCCAGCAGCCGGCTGCAGTCCGACGCGATGCGTGACGCCTCGACATATCGGCTGTGAAAGATCAGCGCCGTCATCAGGCCGGCCATCCCAACCGCCAGCGACAGCTTGTCGTCGACGTCGGTGCACAGTTCGTGCAACTCGTCAAAGCCGGCATCGGCGACGCTGCCACCGACCCAGCTGGTGCTCGCACACAACAGGGTGCGCGGGGCGATCCGCTGCGACTCCCGACCGGGGTGGTCGGTGGGCAACTGGTCAGCGATTGCGCGGGCGCGATCCCAACTGACCCGCGCGGCCCTGATGTCGCGATGCTGCGCCCAGGCCCCGGCCCGCATGCGCCAGCTGTACGCCGCGGGCAGGTCGCCAGCGGACTCGAGATGCTCAGCGATCAACGCCGCATTCTCATCGATCGCGTCGGCGTGGCGTTGTTCGATCGCGGTGGCAAAGCGCCGGTGCAGGTTGGCACGCTGCGCCCTGAGTTGTGATTCGTAGGCGACGATCCGGACCAGTGGATGCCGGAAGGTGTACTCCGGGTGAGGGGTGAACCGCACCTGCTCCACGAGTTCTGCAGCGATCAACCCATCCACCTGCGCACCGCCGTCGAGCACCGCCAATTGCTCTGCGTCGAAACGCAGTCCGATCACCGCAGCGGCATTCAGCGTCTGTTTGGCGGCCGGTTCAAGCCGATCGATACGGGAGGCGATAGCAGCTTGCAACGTTGCCGGCACCGCGACGTCGGCATCATCGATCTCGCAGACATAGCCACCGCGAGACCCGCTGAGCACACCGCGATCGGCGAGATCCCGGACGATCTCCTCGGCGAAGAACGGATTTCCGGCCGCACGCTCGACGACCCGCTGGCACAACGTCGACACCGACGGGTGCGAGCCGAGCAGTTCGGTTGCCAGCGTCGCGGACTGCGACGCATTCAACGGCGCCAGCGTGATGGTCTGCGAGTTCGGAATCCGGGTCAATACACCGTGGTATTCAGGTCGGTAGGTGATCACCACCAGCGATGCAGTCTGCGGAATCACGGCGAGAAAATCCGCCAGCAGCAATTCGCTGACCTCATCGATCCAGTGGACGTCCTCGATGACGTAGACGACCGGCTCCTGCCGAGCCAGCGACAGGTTATTGACCAGCCGCGTCAGCCGGCGGCGCCGGGCATCGGGATCGATCGCGGCCAGCTCAACGCTGTCGCCCCGAATACCGAGTAGATCGTCGAGCAGGAGCAGATCCTGGGGATCGGCGTCCGGCGCACGGTCCCTGATTCGCGCGCGTGCCGCTTCGTCACCGAGCCCGCTGATGCTGAGCGCGGTGGCAAGCAGTGAGGTCACCGCATGGAACGGGACTTCGACGGCGTGCGACTCGCAGTAGGCGGCGAACACCGCCACACCCCGGCCCTGCGCGACGCCGCTGACCTCGCGAGCAATGCGGCTCTTACCTATTCCGGGTGGCCCCACCACACCGATCACGCAGCCAGTACCACTGATCGCCCGCTCCAGGATCCCGGTCAGTGCGCCCATTTCCCAGCCGCGGCCCACCAACGACGGATCCTGTCGAGCGGTATGCCGACTCTCCGGCGACGCCCCTAACAATCGATGCACCCGCACCGGTTCTGCCACACCCTTGATCCGCACCCACTCCGGATCGGCCAATACCACCCAGCCCCCGACCAGGCGTGCCGTCGAATCGCTGAGCAGAACCCCACCTACTGGCGCAACCGACTCCATCCGCTGCGCGAGACCAACCTGCTCGCCGATCGCGGTATAGCTGCCTGGCCCCGAACCGATCTCACCCGCAACCACCTGGCCCGAGTTCAGGCCAACCCGCAGTTGCAGGCCGCCGTCGCCGGTCGCGGCGTTCACACGCTGGATCTCCAACGCCGCCAGGCAAGCCCGAAAAGCATGGTCCTCCAACGACACCGGCGCACCGAACACCGCCATAACGGCGTCACCGATGAACTTCTCCACCCGCCCGCCAAACCGCTGCACCACGGCCGCACAGAGGTCGAAGAGCGCGCCCATGATCTCGCGCAACCGCTCCGGGCCCACCGCCGCGGCGATGTCCATCGAATGCACCACGTCGGCGAACAACACCGTCACCTGCTTGAATTCAGCCGGTGCGGCCGCCGCAACGGACGCACCGCACTCGAAGCAGAACTTGGCATTGGCCTGCAGTTCGGTGGCGCAGGCGACGCAGGCGGTCATGTCATCGCCCGCGCTTGTGCGATGTGGCCTTCGTAGCCGACCTCGGTGGCTCTCTTGAGGTACCGATCGACGAAGCCGTGATAGCCGTCCTCGTCGCCGCTCGCGCGCGCCATCAGCGCCCGCAGCCGCAGCAACGGGATCTCGTACAACACGAACCCGGGGTCGGTCGGCACCGCTGCCAGGCGGTCGATAGCTGCCTGCGCCTCCGCGAGGTCGCCGTTCGTACCACGCTGCAGCAGGGACTCCACCAAGACGACGGTGTCCGCTCCGTAGCTCATCATTTCGCCGACGTCGGACAGGTATTCGACGGCCGTGCGCGCCAGCTGGATCGCGCCATCGACATCTCCTGCCTTGGCTTTCTCTCTCGCAAGTCCGCCGTCGATGAACCGCACAGCTTTCTGCGCGTATCCGTGTCGCAGGCTTGCGTCACGTCCCTCGGCGAGCAGCGCGAGCACCGTTGCGTGGTGCGAGCCGTCCTCCTCGGCGAAGGCCGCGATGCGACTCAAACGGGCGTAATCCACCACGAAGTCGTCGCCGGAATGCTCGGCGATCTCGATTGCTTCGGCGGTGTCGCGGTCAGCTGCCGCATCCGGCAGCAACGCACCGCTCCAGATGGGGAAGAAGTACCTCATCAGTACGGTGAAGACGTAGGACATCGCGTCGACGACGGTGCGAGCCGTCACGATGGCCTGATCGAGATCTTCCCTCCAACCCGGGATGCCGAGGCAACATCGATTGGCGCCTCGCAGCGCCATCGCCAGCGCCAACGGCGACCCGACAACCAGATTGCCCTTGGTGGGATCGCCGTCGGCCAGGTCGATGACCCGCTGCGCCAAGCGCAAACTCTCGACCACCTCACCCGCATGCCACTTCCCGTTGCTCGCCGCGATACCAAGCGCTACGGTCAGCGTCGGGTCGCCGATCGCCTCAACCAGATCGGCGCAGTCCGACGCGAGACGCGCGGCTTCCCGGAACCGGCTGTGGAATATCAGTGCTGTCATCAGCCCTGCCGTGCCGATCGCCAGTGACACTTTGTCGCCGGCGTCGGCACACAGCTCACACAGCTCGTCGAACCCGGTGGCGGCAATCGTGCCGCTGACGCGAAATGTGCTCCCGCACAGCAGGGTGCGCGGGGCAATCCGCATCGACATCCGGCCCGGGTCGTCGACCGCCATCCGGTCGGCGACCGATCGGGCACGTTCCCAACTGACTCTCGCGGCCCTGACATCGCGGTATTGCGCCCATGTCCCGGCGCGCATGTGCCAGTCGAAGGCAGCATGCAGGTCCCCGGCGGCCTCGTGATGCTCGGCGATCAGCGCCGCGTTCTCATCCAGCGAATCCGGGTGACGCTGCACTATTGCGGCGGCCAGACGCCGATGCAGGCGGGCGCGGCTGGATTTCAGCTGCGATTCGTAGGCCACCGTGCGGATCAGCGGGTGGTGGAAGGCATATTCGATGTCCGGGGTGAACCGCACCTGATCGATGAGTTCAGCCTCGATCAACTCAGCCATCGCAGACTCGCCATCGAAAAATGCCAACTGCTCTGCGCTGAAACGCAACCCGATAACGGCGGCGGTGTTCAGCGTGTGCTTTGCTGCGGCACCGAGCCGGTCGATGCGGGCTGCGATGGTGGCCTGCAAGGTGGCGGGCACGCTCGCCTCGGCGCCTTCAACGTCGCATACATAGTTGCCACGGTCACCGGCCAGCACACCACGTTCAGCCAGATCACGCACCAACTCCTCTGCGAAGAACGGATTGCCGGCCGCCCGCTCGACGACCTGGGCGGCCAGGTGGGCAACCGAGGGATGCGAACCGACCAGTTCACCGGCCAAGACGGATGCCTGCGCAGCATTCAATGGGGCCAGGGTGACCATCTGCGAGTTCGGTATACGGGTCAGCGCGCCGTGATACTCCGGCCGGTAGGTGACCAACACCAACGACGGGGTTTGCCAGATCACCGTGAGAAAGCCTGCCAGCAGCGACTCGCTGGCCTCATCGATCCAATGCGCGTCCTCAATGACGTACACGGCCGGCGTCCGCCGGGCCAGCGAGACCGTGTTCGCGAGACGAGTCAGCCGCCGGTGCCGGGCATCGGGATCGATGTCGGGCAGTTCGACGCTGCTGTCTCGAATGCCGAGCAGATCGTCAAGCAGCAGTAGGTCTTGCGGATCGGCATCGGGTACGCGTTCCCTGATTCGTGCACGTGCCCCGTCGTCGTCAAGGTCGGCCACCCGCAATGCCATTCGCAGCAAGGGTGTCACCGCATGGAACGGGATCTCGCTGGCGTGCGACTCACAGTAGGCGGTGAACACCTCGACGGCACGGCCTGCCGCGACAGCGGTGGCCTCTCGGACAATGCGGCTCTTGCCGATACCGGGCGGTCCGACGATGCCGACCACACGGCCGCTGCCATCGATCGCCGCATCCAGCATGCCGGTCAACGCCGCCATCTCCCAGCCGCGGCCCACCAACGACGCGTCTCGTCGCCCGGCCTGTTGATGGCCCGACGGCACCCCCAGCAGCCGACGGGTCACCACCGGCTCGGCGGCCCCCTTGATCTGCACCAACTCCGGCTCGCCCAGCGTCACGACGTCGTCAACCAAGCGGGCGGTCGATTCGCTGAGCATCACCCCACCCGGCGGAGCGACCGACTCCATCCGCTGCGCCATACCCACGTGCTCACCGATCGCGGTGTAACTGCCCGGCCCGGAACCGATCTCGCCGGCGACCACCTCACCTGAGTCCAACCCGACCCGCAGCTGCAGTGCACGCTCTTCAGTTCCTTGGATATCCATCGCCGCCAAGCAGGCGCGAAAGGCGTGGTCCTCCAACGCCACCGGCGCACCGAACACGGCCATGACGCCGTCGCCGGTGAACTTGTCCACGGTTCCGCCGTAGCGTTGCACCACGGCGGCGCAACGCTGGAAGAGCTCGACCATGATCTCGCGCAACCGCTCCGCACCCACTGCCGCGGCGAGGTCCATCGAATGCACCACGTCGGCGAACAACACTGTCACCTGCTTGAACTCAGCAGGTGCGGCCGCCGCGACAGCCGCGCCACACTCGAGACAGAACTTGGCATTGGCCGGCAGTTCGGTGGCGCATGCGACGCAGGCGGTCATGTCATCGCCTGCGCTTGTGCGATGTGCCGTTCAAAACCGAGATCAGTAGCCATCTTCCGGTAGCCGGCGACCAGATCCCGGTAGCCGTTCGCATCTCCGTTCGCCTGGGCCAGCAGCGCCCGCAGCCGCAGCAGCCAGATGTCGTGCACGACGAACCCCGGCTCGGTCGGCACGGCCACCAGCCGGGCGATGGCCGCCTCCGCTTCCCGCACGTCGGCGTCTGTACCTCTGAGCAGCAGGAACTCGCCCAGAACAGCAGTGGCCTGCCCAAGCCCGAGTACATCACCGGAGGCGAACAGCTCGTTGAGGACGATTCGCGACAGTTCGATCGCGCCGCCGAGGTCGCCGTCTCGGGCCTTCTCCTCGGCGAAGGCATTGTCGGCGTAAAAGGCAGCGATCATCGTGAAGCGTTCTTGCACAGCGGCTTCACGGGCCGCACCAAGCAGGGCCAAGCCCGCTTCCCGGCTGGGACCTTCCTGGGTCAGCAGTGCGAGGCCGCGCACGTTCCGGGCGGAAGCGAGAGGGAGATCGTCGCCGGATCGCTCCGCGAGCTCGAGCACCTCAGCCGTCTCCTGCAGGGCGGCAGCATCCGGCAGCCACACGCCGCCACCGACAAGGGTGTATTTGAACAGCAGTACCACCGCGCGGAACGACGGTTGGAATGCCAGGAGCATCGTCGTGGCCTGTTCGATGTCGTCTCGCCAGCCGTGGTCGCCGAGGCAACATCGTGCGCATCCCCGCAACATGATCGCGCATGCCAACGGTGAGTCGACTACCAGATTGCCCTTGGTGGCATCGCCGTCGGCCAAGTCGATCATCCGTTGCGCCAGCCGCACGACTTCGGTCATCTCGGCTCGCTGGAACTTGGCGGCGAGCGCACTGTAGAGCAGTCCGAGGGTCAACGTCGGATCGCCGATCGATTCGAGCAGGCTGGTGAGCTCGGAAGCCAACTGCGATGCTTCCCGGAATCGGGCGTGCACGATCAACGCCGGCAGCCACCCCGCCATCCCGATGGCCAGCGACACCTTGTCGTCGGCGGCACCGGCCAGGTCGCGCAGTTCGTCAAACCCGGTGTCGGCCATACTGCCACCGGCAAGCCACGATGTGGCGCACAGCAGCGTCCGCGGCGAGATCCGCAGTGCGGTGCGATATGGGTCTGAGTCGGGCAATCGGTCGGCAACGTCGCGCGCACGCTGCCAGCTGGCCCGTGCCGCGATCGTGTTCCGATGGGTCAGCCACGTACCGGCGCGCATGTGCCAGTCACATGCTGCGTGGAGATCGCCTGCCGCTTCGAGGTGTTCGGCGATCAGGGCGGCGTTCTCGTCCGCCGACTCCGGGTCGCTGTGTTCGATCGCGGCGGCCACCCGCTGGTGCAGCTCGGCACGATCGGATCTCAGCTGGGAGTCGTAGGCCACCGAGCGGATCAACGGGTGCCGGAAGGCGTACTCGGGGCGCGAGGTGAACCCGACCTGATCGACCAGCTCGGCCTTGACCAACTCATCGAGTATCGGCGCGATCCCCAGTGCGGTCAGCAGATCGGGGTTGAATCGTGTCCCGACGACGGCCGCGGCGCTCAACGTTCGCTTGGCCGAAGGACTGAGTCGGTCGACGCGGGCGGCGATCGCGGACTGCAGGGTTGCCGGCACCCCCACGTCGGCGACATGACCGGTCAGTACGTACGAGCCGCGAGTGCCGCGGATGATGCCGCGCTCGGCCAAGTCGCGCACGATCTCTTCGGCGAAAAATGGGTTTCCCGATGCACGTTCGGCGATGAGCTGCGTCAGCCCGCGTACCGAGGAATCGCTGCCCAGTAGCTCCCCGATCAGCGTCGCGGCTTGCGCGGTGTTCAACGGTCGCAGCACGATCGTCTGCGCCCCGCGGATGGTGGCCAGCGCGCCGCGATACTCAGGGCGATACGTGATCAGCACCATCGAATGGGTCTGTCGGATCACCGCCAGAAAATCGGCCAGCATCGATTCGCTGACCTCATCGATCCAGTGGGCATCTTCGATCACATACAACGCCGGTGTTTCCCGGGCTACCGATACGGCATTGACCAACGCCGTCAACCGCCGCCGCCGGGCATCGGCTTCGACGTCGGGCGGCTTGACGTCGGGATCGGCAATACCCAACAGGTCATCCAGCAGCACCAGGTCTTCGGGGTCAGCGCCGGCGACGCGGCCACGGACCCGGGTCCGGGCCGCCTGATGCCCGAGGCCTTCTACGCCCAGTCCGGCTCGCAGCAACCCCACCACCGCGTGGAAAGGGATGTCGCTGGTATGCGATTCACAGTGGGTGGTGAACACCTCCACACTCCGCCGTTCGGCTACCGCGGCCGATTCCCGAACGATGCGGCTCTTACCGATACCCGGCGGACCTACCGCGCTGACCACGCACCCGGCCCCACCGATCGCCTCATCGAGAATCCCGGCGATGGTGTTCAACTCCCAGGTGCGCCCCACCAGCGTCGGTTCGGTTCGCCTGCCCCGCCGATGCTGATTCGCCACCCCCAGCAGTCGGCGCACCCGGACCGGTTCGACGACGCCCTTGATGCACACCAGCTCCGGCTCGGCCAGGACGGCCACGTCCTCGATCAATCGGGCCGTCGATTCGCTGAGCATCACCCCGCCCGGTGGCGCCACCGACTCCATCCGCTGCGCCATCCCGACCTGCTCACCGATCGCCGTGTAGCTACCCGGTCCGAGCCCGATCTCGCCGGCAACCACTTCACCGGAGTTCAGCCCGACTCTCAGCTGCAGCGCAACGTCCTCGGCCGCCTGAATCTCCAACGCCGCCAAACACGCCCGAAACGCGTGATCCTCCAGCGCCACGGGCGCACCGAACACCGCCATGATCCCGTCACCGGTGAACTTGTCCACCGTTCCGCCGTAACGCCGCACCACCGCCGCGCAGCGGTCGAACAACTGCGCCATGATCTCGCGCAACCGCTCGGCCCCCACCGCCGCGGCGATGTCCATCGAATGCACCACGTCGGCGAACAACACTGTCACCTGTTTGAACTCGGCCGGTGTTGTGGCAACTGTGACCGGCGAACCGCAGGAGTGGCAATACTGCGCGTTCGCGAGTAGGTCCGTGCCGCACTTACGGCACGCAGTTGACGTGCTCATCCCGACGCCGCCGATCCGTGAAACTCAAGCGTTCGGCCAAGAATATTCTTTTCGGTTACTACCTGAGCATTTGTTACGTAATCGTCACAGTGGCGGCGGCAGCGACCGCGTCAGTGATACCGCGAGTAATGAATTCGCCCTCAAATCATCGCCTCCGCCAGCGCCATGTGGCCCTCGAAGTCCAGATGGTTGGCCATGGCGCGATATCGATCCGCGAAATCCCGGTAACCGGCTTCATCACCGCGAGTCCGGGCCAGCAGCGCACGCAATCGCAACAGGATGAGATCCCGCAGAACGTAATCGTCACTCAGCGGAGCCGCGGCCAGCCGGTCGATGATCGTCTGGGCCTCCGTCAGGTCATCGCTGCGACCGCGATCCAACAGCATCTCGGCCAGAATCCGCGTACCGAGCACGCAATAGCCCAGCTGACCCGAACCATATTGTTGGTCCAGGGCATTCCGTGCCACGGCCACCGCACGATCGAGAGCCCCCCGCCTGACCATTGCAACCGTGATCCAGTCATCGATCGAGGCAATCTCCGATGAATAGAACCGACCGCGCACACACATGTCGCGGATTCGTCCGAACAACTCCACAGCGCGCTCATCCGCCGGTGGATCCTGGTGCAGCTTGGCCACGCCCAATGCGTACATGGCGAAGCCAACGGAAATATCGTCGGCCGACCGCTCGGCGATGCGCACCGCGTCTTCGATTGCCTGGACTATGTGGCGATCAGGTAATAGCACTCCCGCCGCGATCGCGATGCCGTATGTCCAAGCCACACAGATGGCGTACGACAGCGGGTCGGTGCTACCAGCCATGGCGGTCGCCCGACTGAAGTCCTCTCGCCATCCGGTACGCCCCAGCGTGCTCCGGGCGAAGCCCCTGGCAGCCAAGGCCAGGGCCAGCGGGGACCCGACAATGAGATTCCCTTTCCGAGGGTCGCCGTCGGCGAGGTCGATCACGTATTGCGACCACTGCAGCACTTCCCCCGCCTCCCCGGTGCTGATCTTGCTTCCGCTCAGTCCGAAAGACAGCCCGACTGTCAGTGTCGGGTCGCCGATCGACTCGATCCGCGTCCGCTGTTCGGAGGCCTGCCTTGATGCCGCCAACACCCGGCCGTGAAACATGTGCTCGGCGATCAGCCCGGTCATCGCGACCGCTAACGACGTCTTGTCACCGGCGGCCGCACACAGCCCCCGCAGTTCATCGAACCTTTCTCCGGCGATCGTGATATTCGCCCGGAATCCGTGGGCACAGATCAGCGTGCGCGGGGCGATCCGCATCGCCGGCCGATCCGGATCGCCTTCGGGCAACGCATCGGCGACCTGTCGGGCGCGTTCCCAACTCACCTGAGCCGCAGCGATATTACGGTTGGTCGACCAGGCTCCGGCACGCATGTGCCAGGCATAGGCAGCCCGCAACTCCCCCGCGGCTTCCAAGTGCTCGCCGATCAGCGAGGCATTCGCCTCGGCCGCTGCGGGATCGCGCGATTCGATGGCCGCGGCCAGCCGCCGATGCAGCGCTGCGCGATCGGATTTGAGCTGCGATTCATAGGCCACCGCGCGGATCAACGGGTGGTGGAAGGCGTACTCCGGGTACGGGGTGAACCGGACCTGATCGACCAACTCGGCCGCCATCAACTCGGTGAACGTCGGGGTGATGTCCAGGGCCGTCAAAAGCTCCGTACTGAACCGTGACCCGATCACCGCGGCGGCACACAGCGTGCGCTTGGCGGCCGGCTCCAGTCGGTCGATACGGGCGGCGATGGTGGCCTGCAGGGTGGCCGGAACGCTCACCTGATCGGTCGCGCCGGCAAGCAGATATCCCCCTCGCTTGCCGTGCAGCACACCGCGTTCAGCCAGATCGCGCACCATCTCCTGGGCGAAGAACGGATTACCGGCCGCCCTGTCCATAACCTGTCCGGACAGCGCCGCCACCGACGGGTCAGCGCCCAGCAATTGGTAGATCAGGGCCGTTGATTCCGAATCGCTCAGCGGCGCAAGGGTAATCGTGTGAGAACCGGCGATACGCGTCAACCCGCCGTGATACTCGGGCCGATAGGTGATCACCACCAGGGACCGGGTTTGCGGGATCACCGCCATGAAGTCGGCCAGCATGGACTCACTGACCTCGTCGATCCAGTGCGCGTCCTCGATGACATATACCACCGGAGTCGTCCGGGCCAACGTGGCCGCATTGACCAACGCAGTCAACCGTCGCCGTCGCGCGTCGGGGTCGACGCGGGGCAGCTCCACGTCGGGATCGGCAATGCCGATCAGATCGTCGAACAGCAGCAGATCCTGGGCGTCGGCGCCGGGAACCCGGGCCCGAACCTGTGCCCGTGCCGCGCCGGGGTCGAGATCGGCCACCCCGGTGGCGGTGCGCAGCAGCGTCTCCACCACATGAAACGGGATGTCGCTGGCGTGGGACTCACAAAAGCTGGAGTACACCGGGATACCCCGTTCGGTCGCCACCGCGGAGATCTCGCGCACCAGTCGGCTCTTGCCGATGCCGGGTGGTGCCACAACGCCGACGACACCACCGTGGCCATCGACGGCCCGCTCCAGGATCGCCGTCACGGCGGCCAGTTCCCAGCGGCGGCCGACCAGGCTCGCGTCCGCCCGCCCGCGGGCCCCGTCGTGGTCCTCGGCACAAAGTAACCGACGAGCCGGCACGGGCTCGACGGCACCCTTGATGCACACCAGTTCCGGTGCGGCCAGCACCACCCGGCCCTCAACCAGTCGCGCGGTCGCTTCGCTGAGCATCACCCCGCCCGGCGGCGCCACCGACTCCATCCGTTGTGCCAGCCCGACCTGAGCACCGATCGTCGTGTAGCTGCCCGGCCCGGCTCCGATCTCCCCCGCGACCACCTCGCCGGAGTTCAGGCCGACTCGGAGTTGCAGACCACCACCGGCGGCAGCGATGCTCTCACGCTGGATCTCCAGGGCCGCCAGACAGGCCCGAAACGCATGGTCCTCCAACGACACCGGCGCACCGAACACCGCCATCACCCCGTCGCCGGTGAACTTGTCCATCGTGCCGCCATAACGCCGCACTATGGCCACACACCGGTTGAACAGCTCGGTCATGATCTCGCGCAGCCGTTCGGCGCCGACCGCCGCGGCGATGTCCATCGAGTGCACCACGTCGGCGAACAACACCGTCGCCTGCTTGTATTCGGCCGGTCGGATGGCCGCAGTGATCGGCGAGCCACAGGAGTGGCAGAATCGCGCATTCTCCAGTGGTTCGGTGCCGCACGCCCGACATATCGTTACCGTCATCCCGACGCCGCCGATCAGCGAACCTATCCGATCGGCAAAGAATAGGCTTTTCCGCCGCTACCAGCGAGTCTTATGCGGTATTCGGGCATTCACTCGGTCAGCGATACAAGTGCACCAGATGGTGGGTGGCTTGTTCGATCTGCGCCGACGCGGTCCCCAGCAACGCGGTGCCGAGCGCGATCAACGCCCGCGCCGCGGCGATCTCCTCCCCGACCATCGGCTGGCTGCCGTCGCCAGGGTGCCGGTATGCGTCACCGCGCGTGGTCATGCCCTGCCCATCGCCGAACTCCATGCGCAACGTCGCGTGCGTGTGGGTGTCGTCCTCGTCGAATTCGATCTCGGCTCGCCACCTGGTGGTCAAATCCCGGTCATACATCGCAATCACCTTCCCTCTTTTAACAGGGTGCGCCGACTAAGGCGTGCTTAGCTAGTGCGGATATGAATCGCGACTTCACGCTCACGCAACGGCGGGCCCTGGCCGTCTTCACCGTCATCGCGCTGGTGTTCGGGGCCTACTTCCTGCGCGGCTATTTCGTGCTGATCGTGGTGGCCGCGGTGAGCGCTTACCTGTTCAACCCGCTGTTCCGCGCCCTGGGTCGACGGATGCCCACCGGGCTGGCGGCCACCGGCACGCTGCTGGCCGCGCTGATCGCCGTCATCGTGCCGGTCGGGTTGTCGGTGTTTCTGGCCGTCGCGCAGATCACCCGAACCGCCGGCGATGTGGCCGAATGGGTACAGGCCACCGACCCCACCGCACTGGGCGACAAGGCACTGAAGTTCGCCAACGGCCTGCTGGCGCGAATTCCGTTCGCGCACTTCGAACTGACCATGGACACCATGCGCGAGGCGATGGTGAATGTGGCGCAGAAGGGCGGCGAGCTGCTGCTGCACGTGCTGCAGGGCGCCGTCGGGGGCGTCGTCGGTGCGCTCACCTCCGCGATCATCTTCTTGTACGTGTTCCTCGCGCTGCTGACCCACCGCGAGGAGGTGCAGACCCTGATCCGCCAGCTCAACCCGCTCGGCGCCGAAGTCACCGATCTGTACCTGGCCAAGATGGGCTCGATGGTGCGGGGCACCGTCGGCGGGCAGTTCGTCATCGCGTTCTGCCAGGGGCTGGCCGGGGCCGCCTCGATCTACATCGCCGGGTTTCACCAGGCATTCTTCGTCTTCGCGATCCTGCTGACCGCGTTGTCGGTCATCCCGCTCGGCGGGGGAATCGTGACCATTCCGTTCGGCATCGGCATGGCGTTGTTCGGCAATGTCGCCGGTGGGGTGTTCGTGGTGGCCTTCCACCTGATCGTCGTGACCAACATCGACAACTTCCTGCGCCCGATCCTGGTGCCGCGCGAGGCCCGGCTGAACTCGGCGCTGATGCTGCTGGCGGTCTTCGCCGGGATCAGCATGTTCAACTTCTGGGGCATCGTGATCGGCCCGGTGCTGATGATCATCATCGTCACCACCATCGACGTCTATCTGGCGGTGTACCACGGCGTGGAGATGGAGAGCCACGACGAGGAGCCGAAGCCCGACCGAAAGTGGTTGCCCCGCAAGTTGCAGCGGGCGACTAGCCAGCCATCAACCGCTCGGTGAGGAACTCGACCACCCGCTTGCGCGCCTCGTAGGCCGGGTGTCCGTCGAGATCGCGGACCTCCTCGGTCAGCACCGAATGCGCCATCGGGGTGAACCCGTGCGCATTGGCGGGCGACGAGTCGATCTCGATCACCTCGAAGGCATCGCCCAGCCGGTCCTTGAGGGTGCCGAAGCGCTCACCGGGCGCCATCTTGTCCTCGCTGAAACGCAGACCGATCGCGCACAGCCCCTCATTGGCGGCCCGATCTGCGATCACCCCCAGCTCGACGTCGGACAACCCGGCGTCCCGCCGCTGCTTGGGGGTCAATGGCAGCGGTACCGACGGCTGGCTGAGGACCGGGGCCAACACGGCCTCGTCGACCGCGGCGGCCAGGGCGAATCCGCCGGTGAAGCACTGACCGATCACGCCGACGCCCTTACCCGGTGTCGAGGCATTCAGGTCGCGGGCCAGTGCACGCAGGAACCGCGTGACCGGGCGCTGCCGGTTGGTGGCGAACGCCTGGAATTCCCGGGTCACGCACACCCGGGCCAACGTCGGCAACACATAGCCCATGGTTACCGGCCTGCCGGGTTCGCCGAACAGCGACGGGATGGCCACCGTGAACCCGTTGTCCACCAGATGATCGCCGAGCCCCAAAACCCCGGGATGAATTCCCGGGATCTCCGGGATCAGCACCACGCCGGGCCCCTCACCCTTGCGGTACACGTCATGGGTGAAACCGCCGCCGGTGAACGGCGCCGGGATCCAACCGGTCAGATCGGCTGCGGGTGCTGACATGGCTCTCCCTAGTGTTCAGGCGGTAACGGTGGCTGGGATTGCGTGGCCGCGGCCAGCGTGCGGAACTCGTCCGGGCCGGCCGCACCCGTAATCGCCAGCTGAGCGGGCCCGGCCTTCGAGGCCAACCGGGTGGTCCACACCGGCTTCCCCTCACCCTCATAGACCACCCAGGTGGTGCCGTCGACGTCTTCGGTGCCGGTCGGGTGCAGTCCGGGGCTGAGGGACGCGACCAGCGGGACCTCGTCGGCGTTGCTCTGGCTCAGGCTGATGTACATCCCGGTCGGGCTGATGTAGCCGACACGCGAGGTGACCGCGCGCAACCGCTGACCGGAGGAGTCGCTGTGCCCGTCGGTGATGCTGCCGCGACTCCCGGAGTTGGGTTGCCAACCCTCCGGCAGGTGCGGCAGCCGCACCGGGAACCCGAAGGTCTGCGCGTCGGCGTTCAGTGCGGCGACGGCGTCGTAGGACGGCACCGGCCCGGTCGGGTTCCCGCCGGGGTTGAACGAGCACGTCCCGGCCACACCGGCCAGCACGATGCAGGCCAGGACCAGCGGTGCGATCGACCAGAACATGTCACGGCCGTCCTGCAGCAGACGTGGTTTGGCGGGCCTCGGGGCAGGGAGGGTCGGCGGCTGGGGCTCGGAGGTCACGCTGCCAGTATCCCAGCTCAGTCGTGCTGAGCCGGTTCTGGGACAATGAGCAACCGTGACTGGCATGACGGGACCACCTCGACGCGAAGCTCCGGACCGCAACCTCGCCTTGGAACTGGTGCGGGTAACCGAGGCCGGGGCCATGGCCGCCGGCCGCTGGGTCGGCCGCGGCGACAAGGAGGGCGGCGACGGCGCGGCCGTCGACGCGATGCGTGAACTGGTCAACTCCGTGTCGATGCGCGGTGTGGTGGTGATCGGCGAGGGCGAGAAAGACGACGCGCCGATGCTCTACAACGGCGAAGAGGTCGGCAACGGCGACGGCCCGGACTGCGACTTCGCCGTCGACCCGATCGACGGCACCACCCTGATGAGCAAGGGGATGCCCAACGCCATCTCGGTGCTGGCGGTGGCCGAGCGCGGCTCGATGTTCGACCCGTCGGCGGTGTTCTACATGAACAAGATCGCCGTCGGGCCCGAAGCCGCCGACGTGCTGGACATCACCAAGCCGATCGCCGACAACATCAGCGCGGTCGCCAAGGTCAAGGGCATGTCCACCCGGGACATGACGGTGTGCATCCTGGACCGGCCGCGGCACGCCCAGCTGATCGCCGACGCGCGAGCCACCGGCGCCCGCATCCGGCTGATCTCCGACGGCGATGTGGCCGGCGCCATCTCGGCGTGCCGGCCCGACTCGGGCACCGACATGCTGGCCGGGATCGGCGGCACCCCGGAGGGCATCATCGCCGCCGCCGCGATCCGCTGCATGGGCGGCGCGATCCAGGCCCAGCTGGCGCCCACCGACGACGCCGAGCGGCAGCGGGCCCTGGACGCCGGATACGACCTGGACGAGGTGCTGACCACCGAACACCTGGTCTCCGGCGAGAACGTGTTCTTCTGCGCCACCGGCGTCACCGACGGCGACCTGCTCAAGGGGGTGCGCTACTTCCCGGGCGGCTGCACCACCCAGTCGATCGTGATGCGCTCCAAGTCCGGCACCGTCCGGATGATCGAGGCATACCACCGGCTGTCGAAGCTCAACGAGTACTCGGCCGTCGACTTCACCGGCGACGCACACGCCGCCTACCCCCTGCCCTGAACTGTCTGAATCAGCAATAGCGAGGACTGCATAGCTATGAGCGAGACCGAATACCGCATCGAACACGACACCATGGGCGAGGTCCGGGTGCCGGTGAACGCGTTGTGGCGCGCCCAGACCCAGCGGGCGGTGGAGAACTTCCCCATCTCCGGGCGCGGCCTGGAGCGCACCCAGATCCGTGCGCTGGGTCTGCTCAAGAGTGCGTGCGCGCAGGTGAACGCCGACCTGGGTCTGCTGGCCCCGGAGAAGGCCGCCGCGATCAAGGCCGCCGCCGCTGAGATCGCCGATGGCAAGCACGACGACCAGTTCCCCATCGACGTGTTCCAGACCGGCTCGGGCACCAGCTCGAACATGAACACCAACGAGGTGATCGCCTCGATCGCCGCCGCCAACGGCGTCACGGTGCACCCCAACGACGACGTGAACATGTCGCAGTCGTCCAACGACACCTTCCCCACCGCCACCCACATCGCGGCCACCGAGGCCGCGGTACGCCACCTGATTCCGGCGCTGGGGGTGCTGCACGACGCGCTGTCCGCCAAGGCCACGCAGTGGCGCACCGTGGTGAAGTCGGGCCGCACCCACCTGATGGACGCCGTCCCGGTGACCCTGGGCCAGGAGTTCTCCGGCTACGCCCGCCAGATCGCCGCGGGTATCGAGCGCGTGCAGGCCACCCTGCCCCGCCTCGGTGAGCTGGCGATCGGCGGCACCGCCGTCGGCACCGGCCTGAACGCCCCGGACGGCTTCGGCCCCAAGGTGGTCGAGGTGCTGGTCGCCGAGACCGGGATCACCGAGCTGCGTACCGCGGCGAACTCGTTCGAGGCCCAGGCGGCGCGCGACGGCCTGGTCGAGGCCTCCGGTGCGCTGCGCACCATCGCGGTGTCGCTGACCAAGATCGCCAACGACATCCGCTGGATGGGGTCGGGCCCGCTGACCGGGCTGGCCGAGATTCAGCTGCCGGACCTGCAGCCGGGCAGCTCGATCATGCCGGGCAAGGTGAACCCCGTTCTGCCCGAAGCGGTCACCCAGGTGGCGGCGCAGGTGATCGGCAACGACGCGGCGATCGCCTGGGGCGGCGGCAACGGCGCCTTCGAGCTCAACGTCTATATCCCGATGATGGCCCGCAACATGCTGGAGTCGTTCACGCTGCTGGCCAACGTCTCGCGGCTGTTCGCCGAGCGCTGCATCGTCGGGCTGGTCGCCAATGAGGAGCACCTGCGCGAACTGGCCGAGTCCAGCCCGTCGATCGTGACGCCGCTGAACTCCGCGATCGGTTACGAGGAGGCCGCCGCGGTCGCCAAGCAGGCTCTCAAGGAGCGCAAGACCATTCGCCAGACCGTGATCGACCGCGGCCTGATCGGCGACAAGCTCTCGGAGGCCGAGTTGGACAAGCGCCTCGACGTGCTGGCGATGGCCAAGGTGAAGGACTAGCCCCACCGGGCCGCGGATGAAGGCTGACCCCGCCGGGGCTGAGCTGGGCCGGACGACGCTGGCGGAGGTCTCTCGTCGTCTCATCCCGTTCCTGGGGCTGCTCTACTTCGTCAACTACCTGGACCGCGTCAACATCGGCTTCGCCGGGCCCAACGGCATGAACGACGAACTCGGCATGACCGCGACCATGTTCGGGTTCGCCTCGGGGATCTTCTTCTTCGGCTACCTGTTGCTGGAAATACCCAGCAATATCGCTCTGCACAGGTTCGGCGGCCGGCGTTGGCTTGCCCGCATCATGCTGACCTGGGGGATCGTCAGCACCGCAATCGCTTTCGTGCCCAACGCGGCGACGCTCGTGGTGCTGCGATTCCTGTTGGGGGTGGCCGAGGCGGGATTCTTCCCGGGCATCATCCTGTTTCTGACGTTCTGGTTCCCGCAGAAGCAGCGGTCCCGGGCGATCTCGCTTTTCATGGTGGCGGTGCCGGTGTCGACAGCGATCGGCTCCACCTTGTCCTCATTCGTGATCGACTGGGGCCAGGGAGTTTTCGGTCTGGCCGGGTGGCGTGTCATGTTCCTGGTCGAGGGGCTGCCCGCGATTGCGCTCGCGTTCGCGTGCTGGTTCTACCTGACCGACCGTCCGGCGCAGGCACGCTGGCTCGACGCCGACGAGAGGCAGTGGCTGGAAACGACATTGGCCCAAGAGCGGGCGGCGGCCGAGGCGGGTCAGCGTTGGCCGCTGCGAAAGGCGCTGAGCCATCCCCGAATGCTGGCATTGGCGTTCGTCTACTTCGGGATCGTCTACGGCCTGTACGCCGTCGGGTTCTTCCTGCCGACGGTCGTCGCCGGGTTCACCCAGCAGTACGGCAGTCAACTGAGCGTCATCGGACGCGGCGTCGTGATCGCTGTTCCCTGGGCCATCGCGGCCGTCGTGATGGTGCCGTGGGCCCGCCACGCCGACCGGACCGGGGAACGCGTCTGGCATGTGGCGATCCCCGCGATCGTCGGGGGCGTGAGCATTCCCGCGGCGTTGTATATGGCCAATCCGTACCTGGCGATGGTCGCGATCACGCTGTCGACGTGCTCGATCATGTGCGCAATGCCGGTCTTCTGGGCGCTGCCGTCGACGTTTCTCACCGGAACGGCGGCCGCCGGCGGCATCGCGTTGATCAACTCGCTGGGCAACGTCAGCGGTTTCGGCGGTCCCTACGTCACCGGCTGGCTGGCCGATCTGACCGGCAGCAACAAGGCCGGACTGTGGGTGGTCGGGGCATTTTCGCTGGCCTCGGCCGCCGTCGTTCTCCGTCTCCGCTTCGCTCTGAAACCGAGGACCGAGTCGTCGTCGGGATAGCTTCCCCTGCAAAACCCTGTTAGAGCGCTATGCGCGTGCGAAACTGATCCCCGAAAATCGTTTGCTGACCCGGCTTGAGGAGTTGGCATGGGACATCGACGCGCCCTCGGCGCCCTCGTTTCGCTGACCGCCGCGATCATGTTCGCCCTCGGCGGCTGTGCCAGCGAGCCCAGCACCGTCAGCCCGGGGCCGACAGTCACCAAGACCACCCAACAAAAGTCGGGTCAACACCACGATTCGGGAGGATCAAGCCGGCCCGACGACGCCGGAACGACCTCGCAACCGCAAACGTCCTGTCCTGACGGCACAACAGTTCCCGCGGATCAACGCTGCCCGACGCCGGTCACCAACGAATGCCCGGGTGGCACCACCACTACGGGGACCGAGACCTGCCCGTCACCGGTCACATGCGGGAACGGCACAACCGTGTACAGCCCCCAGACGTGCCCCCCTCCCGACGTCAAATGCCCGGACGGGACAACCGCACCTACCTCCGGGGACTGCCCTCCGGTGATCCACAACCAAGTGTCACCCGGATTCACCTGCCATGTCGGGAGCGGCATCCTCGGCCCGTACTGCGACTGCCCAAGCGGCTGGGACTACGTCGGCGGCAATGACGGCTCCAACGGCAAGTGCGTGACCGCCGGTCCGCCGGCGGTCCCCCATGCCGCCCCCGGCAACTACCGCCGGATCAGGGCGTGACGATGTTGAACCAGAACGGGAACGTGTCGAGCAGCCCCATGAACTCGTCGAAGGCACCCCGGTTGCCGTCTATGGTGATCCGCTTCGAGGAGATGGCCTCATCCAGGGTGACGTTCTTGAGCTCGATATCGTCGAGCGTCGCCTTGGTCAGGGTGAGGTTGGCGTCGGCTCCCGCGACCGGCTCGGGCGCGTAGTTCAGCACCGCGTTCTCCACCGTGAGTCCGTATTCGGAGTTCAGGTCGGTGAACTTCATGTTGAGCGTGATCTTCTTGCCCGCAGCCTTCGGCCCGTTGAGCCGCACGGCGAGATAGTCGAACAGCTTCTCCGGGGGCATGGCCCGGATGGTGTCCGGGCTCGCGGTGTCGGTGGCAGCGATGTCCGGAACTCCGTTGCGCAGTTCAGCGGCTCCCTGCAGGTACTCCGAACGCCAGGGCCCGGACTCGGCCTGATAGCCGAGCTGCTCGTAGCAGTCGGCCAGCAGGTTCTTGCCGTCGACGCTGTCGGGGTTGGCGAACACGACGTGCTTGAGCACCGTCGCGGCCCAGCGGTAGTTGCCGGAGTCGAAGTCGCCCTTGACTTTCCGCAGTACCGCTCCCTCGCCCCCCATGTACTCGATGTACTTGGTGGCGGCGTCGGCCGGCGGGAGGTCGTTGAGATCGGATGGGTTGCCGTCATACCAACCCATGTAGCGCTGGTACACCGCGCGCGAGTTGTGGCGCAGGGTTCCGTAGTAGCCGCGGCCCGGCCAGAAGCTGTCCAGCTCCGACGGAAGCGCGATCTCTTCGGCGATCTCCGAGCCGATGTAGCCGTGGTTCATCAGCCGCACCGACTGATCGTGGGTGTACTTGTACAGATCGCGCTGGCGCTTGAAGTAGTCGATGATCTTGGCGTTGCCCCACATCGGCCAGTGGTGGCTCTGGAACTTCACCTCGGTCTGCGGGCCGTACAGCCGGATCGTCTCGTCGATGAACGCCGCCCAGATCAGCGGGTTACGCACCTGAGCGCCGCGCAGCGTGAGCAGGTTGTGCATGGTGTTGGTGGTGTTCTCCGCCATCCACATCGCCTTGAACTGCGGGAAGAAGGTGTTCATCTCGGTGGGCGCCTCGGTGCCCGGGGTCATCTGGAACACCATCTCGACACCGTCGACGGTCAGCTTCGTTCCGGTCGTGCTGACGATGTCGGTCGGGATGACCAGGCTCGGTTTCCCGGTCGAAATCGTCTGCCCCAGACCGGCGTTCACTCCGCCCTGGGCGTCTCGGGGCAGCAAGGCGCCGTACATGTAGACCGCCCGGCGCGACATCGCATTGCCCGCGATCACATTCTCGTCGACCACATCCTCGACGAAGTTCACCGGCGCGATCACCTTGACCTTGCCGGAGTCGACGTCCTGCTGCGCGATGATGCCGCGCACCCCGCCGTAGTGATCGGTATGGGAGTGACTGTGCACGACGGCGACGATCGGCTTCTCCCCCAGATGCTGATTCGCCAGATCCAGCGCGGCTTTGGCGGTCTCGGGCGAGATCAAGGTGTCGAACACGATCCACCCGGTGTCGCCCTGGATGAAGGTGATGTTCGACAGGTCGTAGCCGCGCACCTGGTAGATCCGGTCGACGACCTTGAACAGGCCGTAGTTCATGCACAGCTGCGCATTGCGCCAAAGACTGGGATTGACGGTGTCCGGTGCCGGCTTGTCGTCACCGATGAACGTCTTGTAGCTCTCCAGATCCCAGACGGCGTTGCCGTCGGCACCTTTGATCGTCAGGGTGTCGGGTTTGGCGATGAGATTACGCTGGGCGTCGTCGAAGTCGCCGCGGTCGTTGAACGGCAGCGAGTTGAGCACTTGGGAGTTGGCGGACTTGGTGGCATCGGTGGCCGGCTTGACCTTGTTGTCGGTCTGCACGGTGCCGCCCTCGACGTGCTTGTCTTCGCACGCGGATGCCAGAGCGGATGCGGCCGCGGCGGTGACGCCGACGGCAGCAAATCGACCGAGAATCGCACGCCTGGTGAAATCAGTCATGCGTTCCGATTCTGGCACGCTTCGTCGTCTCATCCACCAGAATTCGCCGCGCGCGCTAGAGTTCGCAGTCATGCCCAGGCGGGCGCTGCGCGAGCGCGTGATCGATCTGCGGGACCCCGAGCAGGATCTGGCGCGGGGCCGGGCGCAGCGCAAGATCACCCCCCGCCGGGAGCTGGCCCAGCTGACGCCGAGCACGCGCAGTGCCACCGAAATCCTCGTCGCGCAGAACGCTAGGAGGGTGCCGGAGCTGGTTCCGCTGCGGTTCGCGCGGATGCTCGCCGACCCGTTCTCGTTCTATCGCGGCTCGGCCGCGGTCATGGCCGCCGACCTTGCCGCCGGTAAATCCAGCGGGATCGAGGTGCTGTGCTGCGGTGACGCCCACCTGGCGAACTTCGGCATCTACGCCGCACCCGACCGGGCGCTGGTGTTCGACCTCAACGATTTCGACGAGGCCGCCATCGCACCGGCGGAATGGGACCTCAAGCGCTTGGTCACCAGCGTCGTCATCGGGGGCCGGCACGCCCGGTACCCATCCAAGGCGATCCGGCAGATGGCGGAGCGGACGGTGCGCGCGTACCGCACCGGACTGGACACCATGCTCGGCATGACGGTTCTGGACCGCTACTACCTGCGCATGGAACCCGAGCGCTATCGCAACCAGATGGACGCCGGCGTTGCGGCCGTCCTCAACCGCACCCTCAAGCGGGCCCGCAAGCAGACCTCGTCAAGGGTGTTCGCGCGGATCATGACGCTGGGACCCGACGGGACACCCCGGCTGCTGGAGAACCCTCCGGTGCTGGAGCACGTGGACGTCGACGCCGAGACCGAACTGGTCGAGTCGCTGCGCGAATACATCGGGGGCGTGCCCGTCGACGTCGCCGTTGTGCTGTCGCACTTTCGAGTCACCGACATCGCCCGCCGGGTCGTGGGGGTGGGTAGCGTCGGGACACGGTGTTACCTGGCGATCCTGACCGGTCCCACCGACGAACCGCTGATCCTGCAGGCCAAGGAGGCGTCCCGGTCGGTGCTCGACGAGTTCGGGCACGCGCCGCAGCCGGGGATTCTGCGCGAGGCCATCGCGACCTACGGCCAAGGCGTTCGGGTGATGGACGGCCAGCGGATCCTGCAGGGCAGCTCCGACGTATTCCTGGGCACGATGCGCTACGACGGCCGCGACTTCTACGTTCGCCAGTTCCATGACATGAAGGGCACCGTCGAACTCCAAGGCATGCCCGCGAAAACGTTCGGCGAGTACGTGATCGCGTGCGCGGTGGCCTTGGCGCGGGCACACGCCCAGAGCGCCAATCTCTCGATGTTGCGCGGGTACGTCGGTAGCAACGACACGGTGACCAATGCGATCGTCGAGTGGTCCTATGCCTACGCCGAGAAGTCACTCGACGACTTCCACCGACTCCGGGCCGCGGCCAAGGCGGGTGACATCGACACCGCCGACGGTCCCGCTCGGTGACCACGCCGATCACGCCCCGTTGTTGGGTCCCCCGGAATTCGCCCCGGCGATGTCGGTGATCGGGAAGTTCGGCATCGGCGGCGGCGACGGCGTCGCCGGCAACCCCGGGATGTCCGCGGGCGGGATGTCGTGCAAGTCGTTGACCGGGGGGCCGTTGTCCCGGCTGCCGTAGACGCTGCCCGGTGCACGCGGGCCGAGCAGCTCGCCGACCGTAACCAGGTGGTAGCCATTGGCTTTCAGCACCGGCAGGAATTGGTACACCAGATCGACGGTGGACGAGTACGTGTCGTGGAACAGCACCACCGAGCCGGGCTTGATCTGGGTCATCAGCATGTAGCGGGTGGCGGCGGTGTCGGCGTCGTTGATCCAGTCGAACGGGATGACATCCCAGAGGATGCCGGCCAGCCCGAATTGGGCGGCGCGGGCGTTCACCGCATCGTCGGTGAGCCCGCCGGGCGGACGCCACAGCGTCGGCGTCACCCCGGTGGCCGACCGGATCGCGTCGTTGGCCCGGCTGAACTGGGCGGCCACATCCGTCGCCGGGATCGTGGTCATATTCGGGTGTTCCCAGGTGTGGCTGCCGATCTCCATCCCGGCCTCGGCGATCCGCGCAGCGCCGGCCGGGTCGGCCGCCACCTTGTTGCCGATCAGGAAGAACGTCGCACGCGCGTCGGCGTCATTCAAGATCCGCAGCAGCCGGTCGGTGTAGGGCGACGGCCCGTCGTCGAAGGTCAGCGCCACACACTTGACCATGGCGCAGTCCACCGGCTCGGCCGACGCCTCGTGTACATGGCTGGTGCAGGCGCCGAGCACCGCAACTGCTATCGCCACGACACCGATGCGCCAGGGTTTTGCCACCCCGGCAGCCTACCGGGGGCTCAGGGCAGGGCTTCGGGGTTGATCTCCTCGAGCATCTCGGTGACCAGTGCCGCGATCGGCGAGCGTTCGCTGCGCAGCAGCGTGATGTGGGCGAACAGCGGGTGGCCCTTGAGCTTCTCGATCACCGCGGCGATCCCGTCGTGCCGGCCGACCCGCAGGTTGTCCCGCTGGGCGACGTCGTGGGTGAGCACCACCCGCGATCCGGTGCCCAGCCGGGACAACACCGTCAACAGCACGTTGCGCTCCAGCGACTGGGCCTCGTCGACGATCACAAACGAGTCGTGCAGCGACCGGCCCCGGATGTGGGTCAGCGGCAGCACTTCGAGCATGCCGCGGGACAACACTTCCTCGAGCACCGCCGGGCTGGCCAGGCCCTCCAGGGTGTCGAACACCGCCTGGGCCCACGGCCCCATCTTCTCGTTCTCGGAGCCCGGCAGGTAGCCGAGCTCCTGTCCGCCGACGGCGTACAGCGGCCGGAACACCACCACCTTGCGCTGGGTCCGCCGTTCCAAGACTGCTTCCAGGCCGGCGCACAGCGCCAGCGCGGATTTGCCGGTGCCGGCTTTACCGCCCAGCGAGACGATGCCGACCGATTCGTCGAGCAACAGGTCCAACGCCACCCGCTGCTCGGCGGAGCGCCCGCGCAGGCCGAACACCTCCCGGTCACCGCGGACCAGCTGCACCCGCTTGGCTGCGTTGACCCGGCCCAGCGCGTGCGAGGCGCCGGCCAACAGCCGGATTCCGGTGTGGCACGGGAGATCCCGCGCGGCAGTCAGGTCGATCTCGCCCTCGTCGAACAGGGTGTCGATGTCCTCGACAGACGCCTCGACCTCGTCCATCCCGGTCCAGCCGGAGACGACGACGTCCTGGGCGTGGTATTCGTCGGCGGCCAGGCCGAGTGCGGCGGCCTTGACTCGCAGCGGAATGTCCTTGCTCACCAACGTGACTCGCCGCCCCTCAGCCGCCAGGTTGGCGGCGCAGGTCAGGATCCGGGAGTCGTTGCTGTCGGTGCGGAACCCGGTCGGCAGCACCGCGGGGTCGCTGTGGTTGAGCTCGACATGCAACGTACCGCCTTGCTTCCCAACGGGAATGGGCTGATCAAGACGACCGTGCTCCAACCTCATGTCGTCGAAGAGGCGCAACGCCTGGCGGGCGAACCAGCCGAGCTCGTGATGGTGGCGTTTTGCCTCCAGCTCGCTGATCACCACCAGCGGGACAACGACCTGGTGTTCGGCGAAGCGGGCGCAGGCCCACGGGTCCGACAGCAGTACGGAGGTGTCGAGCACATACGTCCGGATTTCAGGCACTTCAGCGCTCCAGCGGGTGCAGGCCCGCGCGACCCCGCGCGAGCAATTCGACGGGGACATGCAGCACCAGGACCAGGGCCGGTCCTGTCGTGTTCACGACCGGTGGTGCCGCCTAGACAGCAGAGCGTGTGGCTAGCCATCGATTGCGACGGTACCCCCGTCGACGCGCGCCCGCCGCGCAGGCGCGCCGGAGCTAATCAGCTGATAGCGAAGCGCTTCAGGTCGGGGTGAGCGGCCAGCCCCCAGGCGCTGATTCGGTCGGAGATCACCCGGCGTAACTGGTCGGGTCCGAAGATCCCGGCCTCGGCGATTCCGGCCTGGCGGTCGGCGTAGGCATCGATGTCGGCGCCCACGACCTTCAGCTCGGCGGCCCGGGCGGCGATGGCGGCCACCGTCTCCTCGGACACGTACTCCAGGCAGTGTGTGACCAGGTTCGCGAAGAACTCTTCGTGGCGCTCCTCGTCGCCGGCGATCCGGCCGATCAGCCCCTTGAGCACCGGCTCATCGGTCTTGGCGGCCAGGTTGCGGCAGAACTCGGCGCACGCGCGCTCGTAGAAGGCCATGAACACCAGCGTCTCGACCTGGCTGTAGCGGTCGGCACGGTAGCCCTTCTGCACATGCTCCATCCGGACGCTCTCGTTGGCGTCCGGGTCGACCTCGCGGGTGACCACCAGGTACTCCCGCAGCGCGATGGCGTGCAGGTGCTCCTCGGCGGTCCACCGGCCGATCCAGCGTCCCCATTTGTCCTCGAGGATGAAGTGCTCGACGAGCTCGCGGTGGTAGCCGGCCAGACTGTCCTTCTCGATGAGCAGGATCTCGCAGGCGTCGGTGATCACCTTGGGCAGCGTGACCTGCGACGGGTCCCAGTCTGTGCCGCCGAGGAAGGCGAAGTTCCGGCCCTGCTCGAACGGGACGTAGTCGTGCGCGTACCACGGATCGACCGTGCCGATGTGGCGAACCATGTTCGCGTCGACCACCGGTTCGAGCTCGCGGATCAGTGCATTAGCAACGGGACGTTCAGCCATGAAAGTTACTGTAACCCGAATTCACACTATTCTGTCAACTCGGGTCCGGCGTGTCATCCACGGGCGACCCGCTGCGCCCGGTCAGGCGAGCTTCCAGTCCTCCAGGCCGTCATACAGCGGGAAGTCCTGAGCCAACTTGGCGACCCGGGCGCGCAGCGCCGGCAGGTCGGCCGACGAGCCGGCCGCCAGGGCGGTGGCCATGACGTCGGCGACCTCGGTGAACTCGGCGTCGCCGAAGCCACGCGCGGCCAGCGCCGGGGTGCCCACCCGAAGCCCGGAGGTGACCATCGGCGGCCGCGGGTCGTTCGGGACCGCGTTGCGGTTGACGGTGATGCCGACCTCGTGCAGCAGGTCCTCGGCCATCTGGCCGTCCAGCGGCGAGTCCCGCAGGTCGACGAGCACCAGGTGCACGTCGGTACCGCCACTGACCACCGAGACGCCGGCCTTGGCCACGTCGGCGGCCAACAGCCGCTCGGCGATGATCTTCGCGCCGGAGAGCACCCGCTGCTGACGCTCGGCGAACTCGGCCGTGCCGGCGATCTTCAGCGCGACAGCCTTGGCAGCGATGACGTGCATCAGCGGGCCACCCTGCTGGCCCGGGAAGACCGCCGAGTTGATCTGCTTGGCGAACTCCTTCTTGCCGACGATCAGACCGGACCGCGGGCCGCCGAGAGTCTTGTGCACCGTGGTCGACACCACCTGGGCGTGCGGCACCGGCGAGGGGTGCAGCCCGGCGGCCACCAGTCCGGCGAAGTGCGCCATGTCCACCCACAGCGTCGCGCCGACCTCGTCGGCGATGGAGGCGAAGGCCTCAAAGTCGAGGACGCGCGGGTAGGCCGACCAGCCGGCGATGATCACCTTCGGCTTGAACTCGAGTGCCTGCGCCCGGACGACGTCCATGTCGACGCGGTGGGTGACCGCGTCCACCCCGTAGAAGGCGTTTTCGTACAGCTTGCCGGAGAAGTTCAGCCGCATCCCGTGGGTCAGGTGTCCCCCGTTGGCCAGGTCCAGGCCGAGCAGGCGGTCACCGGGCTCCATCAGCGCCTGCAGCACCGCGGCGTTGGCCTGCGCGCCCGAGTGCGGCTGCACGTTGGCGAAGTCGGCGCCGAACAGCTCCTTGGCACGGTCACGGGCGATGTTCTCGACCACGTCGACGTGCTCGCACCCGCCGTAGTAACGCCGGCCCGGCAGGCCCTCGGCGTACTTGTTGGTCAGCACACTGCCCTGTGCCTGCAGCACCGCCCGCGGCACGAAGTTCTCCGAGGCGATCATCTCCAGCGTGTCGCGCTGACGGCCCAACTCCTTGCCCAGCAACTCGGCGATGTCGGGGTCGAGGTCGGCCAGCGGGGTCGACATCGTGGAGGCAAGGCGGGTTTTGGGTGCGGCAGTCACGGGCGCAAGTCTATAGCCGACGGGATCAGCGGCTCGTCGAGCAGCCGACCGAACCGCTCGGTGAGGCTCACGCCGGCCGGCCGGGCGTCCAGCCAGCCGCGCAGCAGCCGGTAGCCCTCCACGTAGGTCGAGGTGTAGGCCCGCCACAGCGGAGACGACAGGAACCGCAGGCTCTGCCGGGCCCGCTCGTCGGAGACCAGCAACCAGCGGCGCAGGTAGTCGGCCACCTCGTCGGCGTCCCGGTGCTCGTCGTGCAGCATCAGCGCCGCGTCCTGGCGCACATCGGCCAGCGCGGCGGCGGCCTCGGACACCGCTTCGGCCCGTTCGCCGTCGAACCGCAGTCCCAGGTCGGCGTAGATCTCCGTGGCCCAGGCGCCCCAACCTGATCCGACCGCGGCGTACAGCGCCAGGTCGGCCAGGCCTTCGGCCATCAGGCACTGCGGGGTGTTGACCAGGAAAATGGTCTGCTCGGCCTGACCGAGCTGCGCGACCAGCCCGGCCTCCTTGCGACAGTGCTCGGTGTGATGGCCCGGGTAGGACTCGTGGGCCACCAGCCGCGGCAGGTTCGACATCAGCTGTTTGAGGTCGGCGTTGACGGCCACCGTGGAGCGGTAGTCGCCGCGGTAGTAGTTGAACCCCGACCACGGCTTGTCGGTGACCACCTCGTAGGTGACGGTCTCGGTGTCCGGCAGCGGGAAGTGCTCGCGCACCCGGTCGCGCAGCGCCGAGGAGAACGCGTGGATGCACGCCTCCAGCCGCTCCGGCGGAATCTCCTCGGCCTTGCGGTGCGCGGCCATCCGATCGGCCAGCGGGCCGGTGCCACCCAGCGCTTCGTCCAGCCGGGCGTGTGCCTGGCGATAGCGGTCGGTGTCGCCCTTGACGATGTCGACGTCGAAGTAGTCGCGCACCTCCTCGACGAAACCGATCTGCTCGCCGGCGAACTTGCGTCCCGCGCAGGCCAGCGCGCGCAGGTGCACCCGCAGGTAGTCGGCGCGCGTCGCATCGAGTCCACCCGGTAGGGCCGCACCCAGTTTCTCGGCCTGACGGGCCAGTGCGGCAGGGTCGGGCATCGGCTCGTTCTCGACGAGTCGTTGCAGCGCCGGATCGCCGGTGAACGCATCGACGTAACCGGTTTCGATCCGGTCGAAGCGCAGACCGAGCAGCAGATACTCACGGATCAATGCGTCGGGTCCCATACCCGATCAGGCTAACGGTCGGGCCTACTGCAAGACTGTACGGTCATGCGGCGGCTTAGCGAGCCGAGTCCCTACGTGGAGTTCGACCGACGTCAATGGCGGACACTGCGTATGTCGACGCCGATGCCGCTCACCGAAGAAGAGGTCGTGGCCCTGCGCGGCCTCGGTGAGCAGGTCGACCTACTCGAGGTCGAAGAGGTCTATCTGCCGCTGGCGCGTCTGCTCCATCTTCAGGTCGCCGCCCGTCAGCAGCTCTTCGCGGCCACCGCGGAGTTCCTCGGTGAGAACGACCAGAGCCCGGACCGGCCGGTGCCGTTCATCATCGGCGTGGCCGGCAGCGTGGCGGTCGGCAAGTCGACGACGGCCCGTGTGCTGCAGGCCCTGCTGGCCCGGTGGGGCCACCACCCGCGGGTGGACCTGGTCACCACCGACGGATTCCTGTACCCCAACCACGAGTTGGAACGCCGCAACCTGATGCACCGCAAAGGGTTTCCGGAAAGCTACAACCGGCGCGCGCTGATGCGCTTCGTGACCTCGGTGAAGTCCGGCACCGAGTACGCGTGCGCGCCGGTGTACTCACACCTGAGCTATGACATCGTGCCCGGCGCCAAGCAGGTGGTCCGCCACCCGGACATCCTGATCCTCGAAGGCCTCAACGTGCTGCAGACCGGGCCGACGCTGATGATCTCGGACCTGTTCGACTTCTCGCTGTACGTCGACGCCAGGGTGGAAGACATCGAGCACTGGTACGTCTCGCGGTTCCTGGCGATGCGCTCCACCTCGTTCGCCAATCCGGTGTCGCACTTCCACCACTACGCGGCGCTCAACGACCAGCAGGCGGTGGCGGCCGCGCGCGACATCTGGCGCTCCATCAACCGGCCCAACCTGATCGAGAACATCCTGCCCACTCGGCCGCGGGCCACCCTGGTGCTGCGCAAGGACGCCGATCACTCCATCAATCGGCTGCGCCTGCGCAAGCTTTAGGGCAGCTTCGTCTAGGGCTGGGTCGCGGTGCCCGGCTGCGGCTGAGCCGGCGGGGCCGGCGGGGGCGGCAGCTCGGGCGCCGGTGGGGGCGGCGGGAACTCGGGAGCCGGCGGGAACGGCGGCGGGGGCGGCAGCTCGGGTCCCGGCGGGAACGGCGGCGGGGGCGGCGGGAACTCGGGTGCCGGCGGGAACGGCGGCGGAGGCGGCGGGAGTTCGGGCCCCGGCGGCGGCGTGGGCGGAGTGGGCGACGGAACGTTCGTCGGCGCGGTGCTCGCCAGGGTCTCCGGGCACATCTCGTTCTGTGCGGCGTCGACGACGACCTTGGGGATTCCGTCGGCGATCTTCTTGTCGAACCGGTCCCGGGCAGGGCGGCCGCGTCGCAGGTTCTGGCAGATGATCTGGCCGAATTGCACGGCCCCGGACGGGGTGACGAGCCCCGGGTTGTTCTGGTACTTGAATCCGTGCGAGTCCAGGTAGCTGAGGTAGCTCTTGTCGTCGGCCTGCGCCGGCGCGACGGCGAAGATCAGGGTTCCCGGAATCAGCGTCATCGCCGCCAGCCGCCACATCATGGGAAAAACTGTAGATGGTGGCGGCTGGGGCGACGCGCTCAGTGACCCTCAATCACGGCAGGCGGCGCAGCCCGCGGTACTGCAACCACGCGAAGAACCCGGTGTAGGCGGCGCTGGCCAGCGTCGCCGCGACACCGATTCCGGTCAATGGCAGAACACCGGTTTCGACCACCGCGACAGCGGCCACCGTGCACACCAGGTTGGCGGCGATCACACCGATGCCGGCCCGGCGCACGTCCGGAAGCGCGGACAGGAAGTACACGGCCGCACCGTAGAGGACGCAGAAGGCGGCTACCGCGTACTCCTGCGCTGCGGTGAAGCCCGACAGGGCCGACATCTGGCGGGCGAGCAGCACACCGGCCAGGCCGACGGCCCCGGTGACGGTGGCGTCGGCGCGCAGGGCGAAGCGCAGCAGTGAGTCGGTCGCGTCAGACAGGATGGGGGTGGTGACAGCGGTCATGATCAAGCTCCCTTCAAGGTTCTTCGGAGTCGTCTACGAACACCTTCGAACCTGCTCACAGACCACTGCCACATCGAGCCGTAGCGCTGCCAAGCACTGCCAGCCGCAGGTCAGAGGGACTGCGGCACCGCCGCCCGGCCGCGTAAGTCGGCGGCGATCACCCGGGCTCCGGCGTTCTGCCAGTTGTGCAACGAGCGCTGCGGCACCTCGGTGACCAGCCACTGCCAGGCCTGTCGGGCGGTGGGATCGAGTCCGGCGGCGGTGGCGTTCTGCGCGTAGGCACGCACACCCACCACGTAGGGGAAGTACAGGGCGTTGTAGTGGCGCCACTGCTCGGTGGTGCCGAACTCGCCGCCATCGCGCGGCTTGAGCGCGGCGATCCGGTCGGCCAGCAGCGCCTTGAGTTCGTTGGCGCGTTCCAGCGGTGCGTCGGGTGCGCCGCGGGCGGCCAGTCGCTCGTCGATGGCCGGCAGTGCGGTCAGTGGGCTGGCAACCAGCTTCGAGAGGTCCCCGTAATGGCCCAGCGCCCGCCGGGTGAGCCGGGCGAACGCCTCCTCGTCGAGATCGTCGAGCGGACCGCTCGAGCGCAGTGCCAGCGCCGCCTCGGTGTCCCGCAACGCGGCGCGGTCGGCGCGCAACTCCGGGGACCGCCAGAACGCCAGCCGGTCGAAGATCCCGGCCAGCCGATCGACGAAGACCTGCACCTCGATCGCGACCGCGATCGTGGTGAACAGCAGCACCGTCAGCGCGGTCTGCGTACCGGTGTCGCTGCGGGTCATCGCCAGCCCGATCAGTACCTGCCCACCCAGCAGCGCCGCCATCGCGACGGAGGCCAGGAAGGAGCGCAGCATGTCCAGCCGCAGCGCCTGGCCCTCGTCGAAGGCGTCCCACAACGCCACCGCCAGGCCCAGCAGCAGCACGTCGACGCCGGTGGAGGCCAATGCGATCCCGCTGGGCACCACCCCCAGCGGGATGATCAGGACCGCGTTGGCGAGCGCGAAGAACAGCGTCGCGACAATCACCACACCGAGCACCGAACCGGGCTGCGCGGGCCGGACCATGGCCTTGAGCATCGCGCCCAGCGTCGCCACCGAGATCACCGCGAACAACAGCCAGTGCCCGGGCCGCAGCGGCCCGTCGACACTGCCGGCCCAGGCCGCGCCGGCCAGCGCCGCCGCCCCGACCACGCTGATCAGCACCGTGTCCCGCCCGCGCCGAGACCAGCGATCACAGGGCCGCGCCAGCTCCAGCAGCACCGCGAACCAGGCCACCCCGGGCACCACCGCCAGATAGATCTCCACCCGGCCGAGCAGCACCGGCTGCCACACCGCCCGTACCGCGTCGGCGGCGACCACGGCCGCGAAGCCGCACAGGCCGATCGCGGCCAGCACCAGCACCGGCTTGCGCGGGTCGCGCGCCAGCAGGTACATCCCGAGCCACCAGCTCAAGGTGAAGACCAGCGCTGACAGCATCACCATGGCCGGTTACCGCCCGAATCGCCTGTGCCGCACGCTGTAGTCGCGCAGTGCCCGCAGGAAGTCGACCCGGCGGAAGGCCGGCCAGTGCGCCTCGGTGAACCACATCTCCGAGTAGGCGCTCTGCCACAGCAGGAAGCCCGACAGGCGTTGCTCCCCGGAGGTGCGGATCACCAGATCGGGATCCGGCTGACCCGAGGTGTAGAGATTCTCCGAGATGCCCTCGACGGTGACCGCGTCGACGAGCTCCTCGGCGGTGGCACCGTTGGCCAGTTCCTTGCCGAGCAGCCCGCGTACCGCGTCGACGATCTCCTGCCGGCCGCCGTAGCCGACGGCGACGTTGACGTGGAAGCCGCTGGTCCCCGCAGTACTTGCTGTGCCCTCTACGGCGGTCCGCAGTCGTTGGGCGGGCTCGGCTCCGATCAGCTCCAGATCCCCGACGGTGCGCACGCTCCAGCGGTTGGCGGGCGCGCAGATCTCCTCCACCACGTCGGTGATGATCTCGATGAGCGCGGCGAGCTCCTCGGGATCGCGCTGCAGATTCTCGGTGGACAGCAGGTAGACGGTGGCCATCTCGATGCCGGCGTCGGCGCACCACCGCAGCATCTCGGCGATCTTGGCCGCGCCCATCCGGTAGCCGTAGCTGACGTCCTCGTAGCCGGCGTCACGGGCCCATCTCCGGTTGCCGTCGCACAGTACGGCGATGTGACGCGGCAGCGCCGACCGCGACGCCGCCAGCCCCTGCCGCAGGCGCAATTCGTAGAGCCGGTAGAGCGGCTCCTTCAGGCGCGCCGGGATGATCACCACAAAAACCCAGACTACTGTGATCGAGAGAAGTTGCCGCGAATCAGTCCGCGAATCCGCGTGGGGAAGGGCCCATGAGCACCGACGCCGACATCATCGCCGAGCCGAACCCTGATCTGCCTGCCGATATTGCGGCGGCACACGTCAGGCCGCGGGCACGCGGGTGGATTCACCTGGTGTCAGCCATTGTGGCGGTCATCGCCGGGATCACGCTGATCGCGGTGACCTGGCCGCTGGCCGGACTCGAAGCCGGGCTGGCGACACTGGCCTACACCATCTCGGTGGTGGGCATGTTCGCCGTCAGCGCAACGTATCACCGGGTCACCTGGAAATCGGTTGCCGCTCGGATCCGGATGAAGCGACTCGACCACGCGATGATCTTCATCTTCATCGCCGGTACCTACACCCCGTTCGCACTGCTGGCCATGGACCACGGCGAGCAGGAACGGCTGGTGATGATGATCGTGTGGGGCGGCGCGCTGGCCGGGGTGGTGCTGAAGCTGTGCTGGCCGACCGCCCCGAAATGGGTCGGTGTGCCGCTCTACCTGCTGCTGGGTTGGGTGTCGGCGTTCTTCATCGCGACGATCATGCACAACGCCGGCGTGGCGGCCATGGTGCTGCTGACCGTCGGCGGCGCGCTCTACAGCATCGGCGCGATCATGTACGCGCTGAAATGGCCGGACCCGTGGCCGCAGACGTTCGGCTACCACGAGTTCTTCCACGCCTGCACCGCCGTGGCGGCGATCTGTCAGTACATCGCGATCTGGTTCGCGGCGCTGTACTGAGCCGTATCGACCCGGCCTACAGCTGGGTGATGTTCTCCGCCGACCAGTAGGCCTTCATCCCGGCGATCTTGCCCTCGCCGTCGAACACCATCACGTCGATGGGCTCGATACGCATCCGGTGGTCACCATTGGTGATGGTCAGCGCGAAGTGGAACGCCGCTTCGTTGCCGGCGACCCGCAGCGTCACCAGCTCGGCCTTGCGGTCCAGCCCGGTGATGGCCGAGTAGAAGTTGCGGATGGCCTGGTGACCGATGTGCACCTCGCCGCCGACCGGGTCCTCCAGGGTGGCGTCGGTGGCGTACAGCCCGACCAGCGCATCGGCGTCGCCGCCGCCGACCAGCTCGATGTAGCGGTGGACGGTCTCGGTGATGGCCTGGGCCCGCTCGGGTGCGCTCGTCATGTGCCGCAGGTTACACGGAAGCCGGGTTTGCGGGGGCCTCAAGGGCCGCGGCCAATTGCTCCGCGGTGGTCACCGGCAGGTCGCACACCGGGCCCCGACAGACGTAGGCGGCGTCGGACCCGTTCACCAGGTCCCGCCCGATGAGCAGTTCCGACGAGCCGGCCGGCCCACCGACGACGATCGCCCCGCCCGGCGCCAGCCGGCGCGCCTCGGACAGCAGCGCGGAATCGGGGTTCCCGCAGGCCACCGCGACCTGCAGCGGCCCCCGGATGTGGGCCTCGGCGACCGCCAGCCAGTGCCCGACCGAGCGCGGCGAACGGGCCAGCAGCGCCGAATGCGCCGCCAGCGCGTCGGCGGCGGCCTGCCGGTAGCGGTCGCTGCGCTCGGCGTCGACCAGGTGCGCCGCGGTCAGCAGCGCCTCGGTGATCAGGGCCGCCCCCGACGGGGTGGCCCCGTCCAGCGGGTCGGCCGGCCGCATCATCAGCGCCTCGGCGTCGTCGGCGCTGTCGAACCAGCGGCCGGCCCGGCCCGGATCGGCGAAGTGCGCCAGTGCGGTGTCCAGCAGGCCGATGGCGGCATCGCGCCACCGCGGGTCCGCGCTGAGCTGGTACACGCTGAGCAGCCCGGTGGCCAGCGCGCCATAGTCCTCCAGGATCGCGGCGCTGTCCCCCACCCGGCCACCCAGACTGGCCCGGCGCAGCCGCCCGTCCACCAGGTGCAGGTCGAGCACGGCCGCCGCGCAGCCCTGCGCGGCAGTGAACAGACTCGAATCACCCAGCGCCACAGCGGCTTCGATCAGAGCGGTGATCGCCATGCCATTCCAGGCGGTGACGACCTTGTCGTCGCGGTCGGGCTGGGGCCGGCCACGGCGGGCGACCAGCGATTGCTGCCGGACCCGGTCGAACCGCGACACGTCGTCGGGATCCACCGGCAGCTGTAACACCGACGCCCCGGCTTCAAAGGTCCCGCCCGGAGTCACCCCGAAAACATCCGCCGCCCACACGCCGTCGTCGTCACCGAGGACATCGATCAGCTGCTCGCGGGTCCACACATACGTCGAGCCCTCCCGGCCGTCGGCGTCGGCGTCCAGCGACGAGACGAACATGCCGCCGTCGGAGAGCTCATCGAGCAGGAACCGGGCGGTCTGGTCGGTCACCCGCATCGCCAGCGGGTCGCCGGTGCGCCGAGCCCAGTGCGCATAGGCCCGCAACAACAGCGCGTTGTCGTACAGCATCTTCTCGAAATGCGGTACCACCCAGGCGTTGTCGACGCTGTATCGGGCGAAGCCCCCGGCCAGCTGGTCGTAGATGCCGCCCCGGGCCATCGCCGCACCGGCCCGGATGACCGCGTCCAGCGCGGCGCGGCTCGCGGTCCGTTCGTGGTGGCGCAGCAGGGTTTCCAGCAACGCTGACGGCGGGAACTTCGGCGCGCCGCCGAAGCCGCCGTGTTGGGTGTCCTCGTCAGCCAGCACCGCGGCCACGGCGGCGTCACAGAGCATCGCGTCGACCGGCGGCCCGCCCCCGGGCAGGCCGGCGGCCATCGCGCGCAGCTCACCGGCAATACGCTGCGAGGCGTCGTCGACCTCGTCGCGGCGCTCCCGCCAGGTGGCGACGATCGCCGAAAGCAGGTTCAGGAACGTGTCTTTCGGGTAATAGGTCCCGCAGTAGAACGGCTGGCCGTCGGGGGTCAGAAAACAGGTCATCGGCCAGCCGCCACGGCCGGTGAGCGCAATGGTGGCGTTCATGTAGATCGCGTCGATATCCGGGCGTTCCTCGCGGTCGACTTTGATGCACACGAAGTCGGCGTTCATCGCCTCGGCGACCTGGGCGTCCTCGAACGACCCGTGGGCCATGACATGACACCAGTGGCAGGCGGCGTAACCGACCGACAACAGGATCGGTACGTCACGCTGCGCGGCTTCGGCCAGCGCCTCGGGTGTCCACTCCTGCCAGTGCACCGGATTGTCGGCGTGCTGACGCAGGTATGGGCTGGTGGACTGGGCGAGTCGATTGGCCATGAACCCAGCCTGCCTAAAGCCGGCCTAGCCCGTCGAGTCCGGTCCCGGTTCCAAGGTGCCCTCGTCGGCGGCCTGATCGGCAGCCGGATCCTCCGGGTCGAATGACTCCGGGACCTTCTTGAGTTGCCGGTTCATCGACCACACCAGCCCGAAGGTGCCGAGCAGCAGCAACACAATGACCAGCAGTCCGAAGGGGCTGGCCTTGCCGAAGTCGGGCCCGGTGTCGCGGGGCACGTCATCGGCCATGATCCACAGCGCGGTCAGCACAGCATGATTCATCAGTTGTCCTCGATCCCGGCGAACAGGTCGGTCTCGGGCAGGCTAACCGGCACCCGAGACCGGGCCAGCTCGAACTCCTCGGTGGGCCACAGTCGTTGCTGCCACTCGATCGGGGCGGCGAAGAAATCGCCGTCCGGGTCGATCTGGGTGGCGTGCGCACGCAGCGCGTCGTCGCGCTGGGAGAAGTAGGGCGAGCATTCGACGCGGCTGGTCACCCGGTCGGCGAACACGTCATGGTCGGGCTGCCAGTGCTCCAGCCATCGCGCGAACGGACCGACCTGGCCGATCTTGGCGAACTCGTCCTGCAACATCTGCATCCGCTGACGCAGAAACCCGTGGTTGTAGTACAGCTTGGAGACCGACCAGGCGTCGCCGGATTTCGGGAAAAGACGGTAGTCACCGGCGGCCTCGAAGGCGGCCAGCGAAACCTGGTGGCAGCGGATGTGGTCCGGGTGCGGGTATCCACCGTTCTCGTCGTAGGTGGTCATCACGTGCGGCCGGAAATCCCGGATGACTTCCACCAGCCGCTGTGTCGGTACCTCCAGCGGTTCCAGCGCAAAGCAGCCTTCCGGCAGCGGCGGCAACGGATCGCCCTTGGGCAGCCCGGAGTCCACGAAGCCCAGCCAGTGATGTTCGACGCCGAGGATCTCCGCGGCCTTGGCCATCTCGTCGCGACGAACCTCGGCGATACGCCCGTGCACGTCCGGCAGATCCATGGCCGGGTTGAGAATGTCGCCGCGTTCCCCGCCGGTCAGCGTCACCACCATCACCCGGTGGCCGGCGGCGGCGTAACGCGCCAGCGTCGCCGCCCCCTTGCTGGACTCGTCGTCGGGGTGGGCGTGCACCGCCATCAACCGCAGTCCGCTCATCCGTACAGTCCCCTATAGTTCCAGTTGGTTTCCGGCCCCCATCGTTCCACCATGTGCGGCGGGCTCAGCAACCGATCCCGACTCACCGACCATTGGACACCGCACACCATGACCGACCCGATGCCGGCCCGCTACGGGGATTCCCGCGCCAGCGCGCTGCCGCGGCGGTTGCTGGCGATCACGCTGGCCGCACTGGCGATCGCGACGGCGGCCGCCCTTGCCGTCGTGGGTTATCAGCGGCTGACCACCTCCGACGTCAAAGGCGATCTGTACGGCTACGAGGTGATCGACGACCAGACGGTGTCGGTGACGATCAACGTGACCCGGCCCGATCCGTCCCGCCCGGTGGTGTGCATCGTGCGGGTCCGGACCGGGGACGGCAGCGAGACAGGCCGGCGCGAACTGCTGATTCCGCCGTCCGAATCGGCGACCGTGCAGGTGACCACGATCGTCAAGTCTTCCCAGCCCCCGGTCATGGGCGATGTGTACGGCTGCGGCACCGATGTGCCAAGTTATTTACAGTCCCCCTGACAGCGCGGTGGTACCGTGTATCGATACACGGTTCCGGCTGGGACCGTGTATTGCTGCATTAGAACCACTGCATTACTAAAGACGTCGACCCCCGCTGACCGAAATCGCCGGGTAGGACGACACAAGGAGCACAGTGAGATGACGGACACCCAGGTGACCTGGTTGACGCAGGAGTCACACGACCGGCTCAAGGCCGAGCTCGACCAGCTGATCGCTAACCGTCCGGTGATCGCCGCGGAGATCAACGACCGGCGCGAAGAGGGCGACCTGCGGGAGAACGGCGGCTATCACGCGGCCCGCGAGGAGCAGGGCCAGCAGGAGGCCCGCATTCGGCAACTGCAGGAGCTGCTCAACAGTGCCAAGGTCGGCGAGGCGCCGACGCAGTCCGGGGTGGCACTGCCGGGTTCGGTGGTCAAGGTCTTCTACGACGGCGACAAGTCCGACACCGAGACCTTCCTGATCGCCACCCGCCAGGAAGGCATCAGCGAGGACAAGCTCGAGGTGTACTCACCGAACTCGCCGCTGGGGCACGCCCTGCTCGGCGCCAAGGTGGACGAGGAGCGCAGCTACACGGTGCCCAGCGGCAAGACCGTGAAGGTGACCCTGGTCAGCGCGGAGCCCTACCACTCCTGAGCCCAGGACTGGCTGGGCACAACAGCTCAGCCCAGCGCCTGCCCGAGATCGTCGAGCAGGTCGCTGATGTCCTCGATACCCACCGACAGCCGCACCAGGTCGTCGGGGACCTCGAGCTGTGACCCGGCCGTCGAGGCATGCGTCATCGCGCCGGGGTGTTCGATCAGCGACTCCACCCCGCCGAGGGACTCGGCCAGGATGAAGATCCTGGTTGCCCCGCACAGCTTTTCGGCGGCCGGCCGACCACCACGCATCCGTACCGACACCATGCCGCCGAACCCGCTCATCTGGCGGGCGGCCACCTCGTGTCCGGCGTGGCCGGGCAGGCCCGGGTAGAGCACGCTGTCCACCGCCGGGTGCCCGCTGAGGAATTCCGCTACGGCCGCGGCGTTCTCACTGTGCCGCTGCATCCGCAACACCAGCGTCTTGAGGCCTCGCATGGTCAGGTAGGCGTCGAACGGGCCGGGTACCGCGCCTGCGCCGTTCTGCAGGAAAGCGAAGGCGGTGTCGAGCTCTTCGTCGTCGGTGACCAACGCACCGCCGACCACGTCGGAGTGGCCACCGATGTACTTGGTGGTCGAGTGCAACACCACGTCGGCACCCAGCGTCAGCGGCTGTTGCAGTGCGGGCGAGGCAAACGTGTTGTCCACCAAGACCTTCGCGCCGGTGTCGCGGCCGATGGCGGCAATGCCTTCGATGTCGGCGATCGACAGCAGCGGATTGGTGGGGGTCTCCACCCAGATCAGCCGGGTCTGGTCGGTGACCGCGGCACGCACCGCGTCCAAGTCGGCCAGCGCGACCGGCGTGTGGGTCACGCCCCACTGGGTGAACACCTTGTCGATCAGCCGGAAGGTGCCGCCGTAGGCGTCGTCCGGGATGATCAGGTGGTCACCGGGGCGCAGGATCGCCCGCAGGGCGCAGTCGGTGGCAGCCATGCCGGAACTGAACGCCCGGCCGAATCGGCCCCGCTCGACCGCGGCCAGGGCGGTTTCCAGGGCGGCGCGGGTCGGGTTGCCGGTGCGGGCGTACTCGAAACCGCCACGCAGGCCGCCGACACCGTCCTGGGCGAAGGTGCTGCTGGCGTAGATCGGAGCGTTGACCGCGCCGGTGGCCGGGTCGGGACGGAAACCGGCGTGGATCGCCGTGGTGGCCAGACCAGTGGGTGTGCGGTGCTCAGTCATCGCTGATCAGCCTAGGCCACCTCACCGGGTCGGCAGGCAGACCGTCGTCATGATCTTGTCTGCCAGCGTCTGGCGTTTGGCGTCCCACAGCGGAAACAGGTAGCCGACGCAGAAGGTGAGGTAGTCAACCAAGTGGGCCAGTTGCCGCACGACCGACATCCCGAACCCGATCGGCTGACCGGTCTGTTCCGAGACGACCTTGAACTTCAGCACCGACTTGCCGATGCTCGACCCGGTGGTCCCCTGCCGGTAGCCGAAGTTCCAGACCGCGTAGCCGACCGCCGCCAGCCAACCCAGGAACATCAGAATCATGCCCGCGCCGGACGGCATGGTCGTGCAGCCGTATCCCTCCGAGGTGGTGATGCACTCCTTGTGCATCGTGGACGCGGCGATCATGGCGGGGATGCTGCGGATCAACAGGATGGGGAGCGAGTCGATCAGGAACGCGGCAACCCGGGTCAGCCACGATGCGTAGGCCTGGGTAGGAAGCTGCCCCACCGGGGCGTAGACCGGCGCCTGGTAGTAGCCCGGAGGCGGCGGCGGAAAGTTAGCGGGCGGCGGCGGCGGATAGTTGCCCGGAGGCGGCGGCGGATAGTTGCCCGGCGGCGGGAAGTTGCCCGGCGGGGGCGGCGGGTAGTTACCAGGCTCCGGGTAGTCGTCGGGCGGCGGCGGATAGTTGCCGGGCTGGGACGGCGGCAGGTCGGTCATCTCCACCCTTCGGGTCGCGTCGGAGAAAGATCAACACGCTACCGCAGGTGAATGAACGAAACAGGCTTATCGACGGCGTGAGCCCTCGGACATGAATCCCAACAGGTCGTGTCGAGTGATGACACCTACAGGCTTGCCGTCCTCGACCACCATCACCGCATCGACGTCAGCCAGCATGGTCGCGGCGGAGCCGACCACTTCGCCGGACCCGATCAGCGGCAGCGGCGGGCCCATGTGCAGGGACACCGCGTCCGCGAGCTTTGCGCGGCCCTCGAACACCGCCGAGAGCAGGTCGCGTTCGGACACGCTGCCGGCCACCTCACCGGCCATCACCGGCGGCTCGGCGCCGACGACGGGCATCTGCGACACCCCGTATTCCCGCAGAATCCCGATGGCGTCGCGCAGCGTCTCCGACGGGTGGGTGTGCACCAGGTCCGGCAGCGCACCGGACTTGGCGCGCAGCACATCTGCGACCGTGGGCTGCACGGTGGAGCCGTCCAACCGGGAGCGTAGGAACCCGTAGGACGACATCCAGGCGTCGTTGAAGAGCTTCGACATGTAGCCGCGGCCGCCGTCCGGCAGCAGGACCACGACGAGCGCGTCGGGCCCGGCTTTGACGGCCACCTCAACGGCTGCCACCACGGCCATTCCGCAGGAGCCGCCGACCAGCAACGCCTCCTCGCGGGCCAGGCGCCGGGTCATGTCGAACGAGTCGGCGTCGGACACCGCGATGATCTCGTCGGGGATGCTCGGGTCGTAGGCGGCGGGCCAGAAGTCCTCGCCGACGCCCTCCACCAGGTAGGGCCGGCCGGTTCCGCCGGAGTACACCGAGCCTTCCGGGTCGGCGCCGATGATCTGCACCCGACCCTGCGAGACCTCCTTGAGGTAGCGGCCGGTGCCGGTGATGGTGCCGCCGGTTCCGATCCCGGCGACGAAGTGCGTGACCTGACCGTCGGTGTCGGACCAGACCTCCGGGCCGGTGGTCTCGTAGTGGCTCTCCGGTCCGGCCTGGTTGGAGTACTGGTCCGGCTTCCAGGCACCGTCGATCTCCTCGACCAGCCGGTTGGAGACGCTGTAGTAGCTGGCCGGATCTTCCGGCGGCACAGCTGTCGGGCACACCACCACTTCGGCGCCGTAGGCCCGCATGACGTTCTGCTTGTCCTCGCTGACCTTGTCAGGGCAGACGAACACGCACTTGTAACCGCGGCGCTGGGCCACCAGCGCCAGGCCGACACCGGTGTTCCCGGAGGTGGGCTCCACGATGGTGCCGCCCGGCTTCAGCGCGCCGCTGGCCTCGGCCGCGTCGATCATCTTGACCGCTATGCGGTCCTTGGAGCTGGCACCGGGGTTGAGGTACTCGACTTTGGCCACCACCCGGCCCGCCCCGGCGGGAACGATCGAACTCAGCTCGACCAGGGGGGTATTGCCGATGAGGTCACTGATGTGGCTCGCTATCCGCATGCCTGTCATCGTCTCAGGTCAGTCTGTTCGCCAGGCCCCGGCCCGTCTAGCCGGTGGCCTCACGGATGTATTCGCCGATCTGGCGCAGCGAGCGGGTGGCTTCGGGAACCAGTGGCGCGGCGATCTGGAAGACGTGGATCTGACCGGGCCACACCCGCAGCTCCACCGGGACACCGGCCGCCGCCAGCACCTTGGCCCCCAGCCGGGCGTCGTGCAGCAGCACCTCCGACCCGGAGACGTGGATCAGGGTGCGCGGCAGTCCGGGCTGGACGTGCTGCAGCGGTTCGTAGACCGCACCGCCGTGGACGCGGTCCCGCCGGGCCGCGTCGTGGATCAGTTCGACGAACGCGTCGAACGCCTGGGGCGGGAACATCGCTCCGGTGTGGATGTTGGGGTGCGCCTTCTTGGCTTCCTTGGCGATCTCCAGTAGCGGTGACATCGCGACGATCGCCGCCGGGGTTTCGTCGTCGCCGCTCTCCTCCATCAGCCGCTGCGCCAGCGCCAGCGACAGGTAGCCGCCCGCGGAGTCGCCGGCCAGCACGATCTGGTCCGGCGCGTAGCCCTGGCGGCGCAGCCAGCGGTAGGCGTCGTAACAGTCGTCGATCGCGTCGTTGATGGAGTACTTGGGGATCATCCGGTACTCCACCACCAGCACCGGGCTGTCGGCGTACTTCGACAATTTGGTGACGAGCCGACCATGGGTGTTGGCCCCGCAGGTCAGGAAGGCCCCGCCGTGCATGTACAGCACCACCCGGCGGGTGCCGTCGGCCGGCAGCACCCCGGCGGCACGCACCATCTGGGCCGTGCAGCGCGGCAGCCGGATGGTGACGCGCTCAGTGCCCGGTGCCGGCAGCACCGCCTTGGCGGCGAAGTCGACCAGCCCGAACGGCCACGGCATCCGCGGAAGGTAGCTGCCGACCGAGAGCACCGGCCTGATCGTGAGCCGGGCCGCGAGCCACGCCAGCCGTCCTTCAACGCTGGGCGGGTCCTCGACGACCTCGACGGGCAGCCCGTCGTTGCGGGGGAAACGGTGGAGTCGCGGGCCGGGGCGCAGACGGGTGAAGGTACGCGGCGAGCTGGGCATCTCACTGGGTGCGGTCATGGTGCACACTCCCCTCCAGCCGGCCCGGGCCGGCACTGCCAACGCGGTACGGACTATCGTCACACGCGAAAATATGTGAGGAAATCTTAGAATTCGTTCCGATGCCGCATCGGGTCCACATCGTGATTTCTTTTGTTTGCTGCGCGCAGGCCCAGCGCCGTTTCGCTCCCTAAAATCGGGGCATGGGCATCCGGCTGACGCGACGGTCGGCGGTGACGCTGGCCGCTGCGGGTGCGTTCGCCTCCAGCGGCACCCTCTACCTGGGTGTTCGCAATCTTCTGGCGGGCCAGGCCGACCGGGCCCGCAAGACGATCCCCAAGGCTTGGGATCTTCCACCCCGTGCTGACGGTGTATACGTTGCCGACGACGCCGAAGTTCAGCCTTTCCGCCGCGGAGCGAACGTCGATCTGCATCTGATGGTTTTCGGCGACTCGACCGCGACCGGGTACGGCTGTCGTTCCGCGGCAGAGGTACCCGGGGCGCTGATCGCCAACGCGCTGGCGCGGCAGACCGGCAAAAGAGTTCGGTTGAGCACCAAGGCGCTTGTGGGCGCCACCTCCAAGGGGCTCGCCGGCCAGGTCGACGCGATGTTCGTCGCGGGCCCGCCACCGGATGTGGCCGTGATCATGATCGGTGCCAATGACGTCACCGCGCTCAACGGCATCGCCGGCTCGGTGCAGCGACTGCGCGCCGCGGTCAAACGATTGCGGGCCAGCGGCACCGTGGTGATCGTGGGCACCTGCCCGAAGTTCGGTGCGATCAGCGCGATCCCGCGGCCGCTGCGCTGGGTCGCGCACGCGCGGGCCTGCCAGCTGGCCCGGGCCCAGACCCAGGCGGTCAGAGCCGCCGGCGGCGTCGCCGTCCCGTTCGCAGACTTCCGCGCGCGGGAGTTCCATGACAGCCCCGAACTGCTTTTCGCCGCCGACCAGTACCACCCGTCAGCGGCGGGTTATGCCCTGGCGGCGAGCCAAATGATCCCGGCGCTCTGCGCGGTACTGGGCGAACCCGATTCACCGGTAATGGCGTCGTCGGACTAGATTCCCTGGAGTACCCGATCTCAAGGAGTCACCGTGCCCGAAGCTGTCATCGTTTCAACTGCGCGTTCGCCGATCGGTCGAGCCGGCAAGGGTTCTCTGGTCACCATGCGGCCCGACGACCTGGCCGCCCAGATGGTGGCCGCTGCCCTGGCCAAGGTGCCCGAGCTGAACCCCCACCAGATCGACGACCTGATGCTGGGCTGCGGCCAGCCCGGTGGCGCGGCCGGCTACAACATCGGTCGGGCCGTCGCAGTGCTGCTCGGCTACGACTTCATGCCCGGCACGACCGTGAACCGGTACTGCTCGTCGTCGCTGCAGACCACCCGGATGGCGTTCCACGCGATCAAGGCCGGCGAGGGCGACGCCTTCATCTCCGCTGGTGTGGAGACCGTCTCGCAGTTCGGCATCGGTGCCGCCGACGGCGCCCCGAACAGCAAGAACCCGCTGTTCAACGATGCCATGGCCCGCTCTGAGGCCGCCGCTGCCGGCGCCACCGAGTGGCACGACCCGCGCGCCGACGGCCTGCTGCCCGACGTCTACATCGCGATGGGCCAGACCGCCGAGAACGTGGTGCTGCACACCGGCATCAGCCGCGAGGACCAGGACCACTGGGGTGTCCGCAGCCAGAACCGCGCCGAGGAGGCCATCAACAGCGGCTTCTTCGCCCGCGAGATCTCCCCGGTCACCCTGCCCGACGGCACCGTGGTCAGCACCGACGACGGCCCGCGCGCCGGTACCACCTACGAGAAGATCAGCCAGCTCAAGCCGGTGTTCCGTCCCAACGGCACGATTACCGCCGGCAACGCCTGCCCGCTGAACGACGGGGCGGCCGCGGTGATCATCACCAGCGACACCAAGGCCAAGCAGTTGGGCCTCAAGCCGCTGGCGCGGATCGTGTCCACCGGGGTGTCCGGCCTGTCACCGGAGATCATGGGCCTGGGCCCGATCGAGGCCGTCAAGAAGGCGCTGGAGAACGCCAAGATGTCGGTCTCCGACATCGACCTGTTCGAGATCAACGAGGCGTTCGCCGTACAGGTGCTGGGTTCGGCCCGCGAGCTGGGTATCGACGAGGACAAGCTGAACGTGTCCGGTGGGGCGATCGCGCTCGGCCACCCGTTCGGTATGACCGGCGCCCGCATCACCGCCACCCTGCTGAACAACCTGGCCACCCACGACAAGCAGTTCGGCGTGGAGACCATGTGTGTCGGTGGCGGCCAGGGCATGGCCATGGTCGTCGAGCGGCTCTCCTAGTTTCGTTGACTCTGCGCTCAGGGCGGGAAAGTTCGAGTAACCCCCGCCCTGGGCGCAGAGTCATTTTCGCCTCAGGACGTCGCCTCAGGACGTCCCAGAGTCAGGCTGTCCCATGTCGGCGTGCTGCCCGGGGCCACCGACACAAAAAAGACTCTGCGCTGAGGGCGGGTGCTATTCGCACTTTTGCGCCCCCAGCGCAGAGCCAACGGGAAAAGCTAGCGGGTCACTCGCTCTGGAAGTAGCTCAGCAGCCGCAGGATCTCCAGGTACAGCCAGACCAGGGTCACGGTCAGGCCCAATGCGATACCCCAGGCGGCCTTCTCCGGCGCGCCGGCGCGGATCAGCTGGTCGGCTGCGTCGAAGTCGATCAGGAAGCTGAACGCGGCGATGCCGATGCACACCAGCGAGAAGATGATCGACAGCGTGCCGCCGCTGCGCAGGCCCAGGCCCTCACCGCCGCCGACACCGAACAGCGACAACACCAGGTTGCCGATCATCAGGGCCAGCACACCGAACATGCCGGCGACGAGCATCCGGGTGAACTTCGGGGTGACCCGGATGGCACCGGTCTTGTAGACCACCAGCATGCCGCCGAACACCCCGAGGGTGCCCATCACGGCCTGGCCGATCATCGAGCCGGCGTTGCCGGTCCCCACGGTGAAAGCGGTCAGCACCCAGGAGATGGCGCCGAGGAACATCCCCTCAAGCGCCGCGTAGCTGAGCACCAGCGCCTTGTTGTCCTGCTTGCGGGTGAACATGGCCACCATGACCAGTGCCAGGCCGCCGAACGCGCCGATGAAGGTCAGCGGACCGGCCAGCGCCTGATTCGCCGACACCATGAAGAAGGAGATGACCGCCGCGACGCTCAGCACCCCCAGCGTGATACCGGTCTTGGTGACGACGTCGTCAATGGTCAGCGGACGGGTCTCAACCCGCTGGTAGGGGGTCTGCGGACTCTCCAGGCCGGGGTAGCCCTGGTTCATCTGCTGCTGCGCCGCTCCAGCTGTGGCGGCCCCGAAACCGGTGCCGAACTGTGCGTAGCCGCCCTGCTTGGGCATCGAACGAAATACCGGGTTGCTGGTCTCCCGCACCGTCCCGATCCTCTCTTAGTGCTGTGACGCGAAGGTTTGCGAACACTTGCTCAACGATCCACGACCCGCCGGGGTTCCCCAACGGACTTACGGGCCGTTCTGCCGCCAAACCATACCCGGGGACAGTTGACCACGGCTAGGTATCTACATTGCGAAGGCGTGACAGGCGAATATGACGAGGTCCTGACCAATGTCGAGAACGGGGTCGGCCTGCTGACCCTCAACCGTCCGAAGGCCATCAACTCGTTGACGTGGCCGATGGTCACCGCACTGACCAAGGCGCTGACCGCCTGGGCCGATGATCCGGCGGTTGACGCGGTGGTACTGCGCGGGGCCGGCGAGCGCGGATTATGCGCCGGCGGCGACGTGGTCGCGATCTATCACAGCGCCAAGGCCGACGGGGCCGATGCGCGGCGGTTCTGGTACGACGAGTACCTGCTCAATGCGCAGATCGGCCGGTACGGCAAACCGTACGTGTCGCTGATGGACGGCATCGTGATGGGCGGCGGCGTCGGGGTCGGCGCGCACGCCAACACCCGGGTCGTCACCGATACCACCAAGATGGCGATGCCCGAGGTGGGGATCGGGTTCATCCCCGACGTCGGCGGCACCTATCTGTTGTCGCGAGCCCCGGGCCAATTGGGTCTGCACGCCGCTCTCACCGGTGCGCCGTTCACCGGGGCGGATGCGATCGCGCTGGGTTTCGCCGACCACTATGTCGCCCACGACGCCCTGGAGCAGTTCACCGCCGCGATCATCGCCGATGGGGTCACCGCCGCACTGGACGCACATGCGGTCACACCGCCACCGAGCTCCCTTGCCGCACACCGTGACTGGATCGACGAGTGCTACGCCCACGACAACGTCGAGCAGATCGTGGCGGCCCTGGCCGCGCACGCCAGCGCCGATGCCAACGCCGCCGCCGAGCTGATCGGCACCCGCTCGCCGATCGCCTGCGCGGTCACGTTGGCCTCAGTGCGTCGGGCGGCGGGGCTGGCCACGTTGGAAGACGTTCTGGTCCAGGAGTTCCGGGTCTCAGTCGCCTCGCTGCGCTCCCACGACCTGGTGGAGGGCATCCGCGCCCAGTTGGTCGACAAGGACCGCAACCCGCAATGGTCACCGGCGACCCTGGCCGAGGTCAATGACGCCGACATCGAAAGCTACTTCGCCCCCGCCGACCCCGACCTGACCTTCTAAGGAGCACCCATGAGCCAGCACACCTACGAAACCATCCTGGTCGACCGCGACGGACGGGTCGGCACCATCACCTTGAACCGGCCCCAAGCGCTCAACGCGCTCAACAGCCAGGTGATGAACGAAGTCACCACCGCCGCAGCCGAACTGGACGCAGACCCCGGCATCGGCGCGATCATCATCACCGGCAACGCCAAGGCGTTCGCCGCCGGCGCCGACATCAAGGAGATGGCCGATCTGAGCTTCGCCGAGGTGTTCGCCGCCGACTTCTTCGCCGCCTGGTCCAAGCTGGCCGCGGTGCGCACCCCGACGATCGCCGCGGTGGCCGGACACGCCCTGGGCGGCGGCTGCGAGCTGGCGATGATGTGCGATGTGCTGATCGCCGCCGACACCGCCAAATTCGGCCAGCCCGAGATCAAGCTGGGGGTACTGCCCGGCATGGGTGGTTCCCAGCGGCTGACCCGGGCCATCGGCAAGGCCAAGGCGATGGATCTGATCCTGACCGGGCGCACCATCGACGCCGCCGAGGCCGAACGCAGCGGCCTGGTGTCACGGGTGGTTCCGGCCGACGACCTGTTGGCCGAGGCCGGAAAGGTCGCCGCCACCATCGCGGGGATGTCGCTGTCGGCGGCCCGGATGGCCAAGGAGGCGGTCAACCGGGCATTCGAATCCACGCTGGCCGAGGGGCTGCTCTACGAGCGCCGACTGTTCCACTCCGCGTTCGCCACCGAAGACCAGACCGAGGGCATGGCGGCGTTCACCGAGAAGCGGAAGCCGAACTTCACCCACCGCTAAAGGCGGCATCATGCAGACAGACACCGTGCCGACAGCCGAGAAACCGTGGTGGATCCGGCGATACACGCTCACCGGCACGGCCGTCGGCGTGGTGTTCATCTGGCTGTCCCTGACACCGTCGCTGCTGCCGCGGGGCCCAGTGTTCCAAGGGTTGGTCAGCGGCGGCTCCGGTGCCGCGGGCTACGGCCTAGGGGTGTTCTCGGTTTGGCTGGTGCGCTACCTGCGTTCGAAGGACACCAGCCCGCCGCCGCCGCGATGGGCCTGGGCGGTACTGCTGCCGGTCGGGACCGTCGGCATCATCGTGATGAATGTCCGGTTTCATTTCTGGCAGGACCACGTCCGCGACCTGATGGGTGTTGACCATCTCAAGTGGTGGGGCTACCCGCTGGCCGCCGTGCTGGCGGTGGTGGTGTTGTTCCTGCTGGTCGAGGTCGGCCAGCTGATCCGACGTCTGACCCGCATGCTGGTCCGGCAACTCAATAGGATTGCGCCGCCGCGGATCTCAGCGGTCATCGCGGTGGCACTGCTGATGGCACTGGGGGTGGCACTGCTCAACGGTGTCGTGGTGAAGGTCGCCATGCGAACCATGAACAACACCTTCGCCACCCTCAACGACGAAATGGGTCCCGATACCGAGGCGCCGAGCAGCTCGCATCGCTCGGGCGGTCCCGGGTCACTGGCGTCGTGGGAGTCCCTGGGCCGAGAGGGCCGCGCCTTCGTCGAAGGTGGGCCGACCGTCGCGCAGCTCACCGCATTCAACCGAGCCCCGGCCACCGAACCGGTGCGCGCGTATGCGGGTCTGAACTCGGCCGATGGGATCGAGTCGGCCGCCGAACTGGCCGCAGCCGAACTCGAGCGCACCGGCGGCCTGGATCGCGGCATCATCGCGGTGGCGACCACGACCGGCACCGGCTGGGTCAACGAAGCGCACGCTTCGGCGCTGGAGTACCTGTTCAACGGCAACACCGCGATCGTGAGCATGCAGTATTCGTTCCTGCCGAGCTGGCTGTCCTTCCTGGTGGACAAGGAGAACGCCCGTCAGGCCGGGAAGGCCCTGTTCGAGGCGGTCGACGCGCGGGTGCGCCGGATTCCCGAATCGAAGCGACCCAAGGTGGTGGTGTTCGGCGAGAGCCTGGGCTCATTCGGCGGTGAGGCACCGTTCATGAGTCTCAACAATGTGCTGGCGCGGACGGACGGAGCGGTGTTTTCCGGGCCGACATTCCAGAACACCATCTGGACCGAGCTCACCACCCACCGCGATCAGGGCTCCCCGGAGGTCCTGCCGATCTACAACGACGGCCTCAACGTCCGGTTTGCGGCCCGGGCCGGCGACCTCGCGCGTCCGTCCGGCCCTTGGAGCACCCCGCGGGTGGTCTACCTGCAGCATGCCTCCGACCCGATCGCCTGGTGGAATTCCGATCTGCTGTTCAAGAAGCCCGATTGGCTCAAAGAACCGCGCGGCTATGACGTGTTGCCCGAGGTGAATTGGAAGCCGGTGGTGACCTTCCTGCAGGTCTCTGCCGACATGGCAGTGGCGATCGACGTGCCGGACGGTCACGGGCATTCCTACCAGGACGACATCGCCAACGCCTGGGCAGCGGTGCTGCAGCCACCGGGCTGGACGGCGGAGAAGACCGAGCGCCTGCGGCACCTGCTACACAGCGGCGAGACCAGCTAGCACCGTCACATCCAGCGGCGTGGACCGCAGACGAAACCGAGCGGCTCCGACCGGTGTTGGGCACCGATGCCCAACCTGTCCAAGCCTCTCGACCCATTCGGCTCAACCAACACCCCGGCGGCGGCCAGAGCGTGATACCCGCCGATCACGTCGGTGGCGCGATGCAGACCCAGGTCGAGCAGCGCGGCGGCGGCCAGGCTCGAGGTGTAACCCTCCGAGCACAGGATCACCCACTGCACATCGTCATCGACGGCCTGCGGCAACCGGGCGTCACTGGTCGGGTCGCAGCGCCACTCCAGCACATTGCGTTCGATCACCAGGGCACCGGGCACCTGGCCCTCCCGGGCGCGCTGGGCTGCCGGCCGGATGTCGACCAGGTACCCGCCACTGCGCAACGCCGCGGGCACCTCGGTGGCGTTGAGCCGGTTGATCCGGGCCCGTGCCGCCCGGAGCATCCCGTCGATACGACTGGTGGTGAGCACGGTCACGATGCCTCCGGGTGTTCGGTGAGTTCGGTGCGTTGACGGCGCAGCGTGTTGCTGCTCGTGACGTCGTAGTAGGACATTTCGGCCAGCGGCGGCGAGTAGGCGTGGACGCTCAGCGTAGGGCCGACCGGCGCGGGTGACGGCGCCCAGACCACGTCGTGGACCCAACCCCGGGAGAACGCGGCCTGGTCTCCGGCTTCCAGCCGGCGACGCGCCAACTGCTCTCCATCCCAATGGAATTCATCCAGAGACCCGGACAGCACGGTCAATGCGCCGAGCGAATCGCCGTGATCGTGCAGTTCGGTGGCGTGCCCCGGCGCCCAGCTGATCAGCCAGATGTCGAGCCGCTCGTCGCCGTGGATACGGGTGAACCAGCGGCTGTCGGTGGGCAGACCGGATGTGGGCAGCAGGTGCTGGTAGCGGCCGGCCAGCACCGCGTCGGCGGCCAGGTCGGTGGTCTGCAGGAGGTCGGGTAGGCGCAGCGAACGGGGCCCGGAGGGCGAGTGTCGCAGCGCGATGGGTTCAGCGATGGCCATGATGAGAACTCCAGAACGGATGGGGTGGATTCAGGAAGGGGTCGGCGGCAGCATTCAGCTGCGGCAACAACAACCCTGGAATCCGGCGCGCTCCATCACATCGGTCATGTTAGGGGCGGGCACCTCCGCACGGCCAAAACACCGCAGGCGAGATTTCATCCGTGCACACCGCCAGCCATGCACTCTGAACTGGTCGTTTAGCCAAGGCTCAGCTTTGCAATCACGGTGAGGAAAAAATCGGGCCGGACCCAACCCGCAGAATGAGGGGCATGGGTTCTTCAACTCCACCGCGGGTCTCGGTGGTGCTGGGCAGTGGCGGGGCGCGCGGGTACGCCCACATCGGGGTGATCACCGAACTTCGTGCGCGCGGCTACGAGATCGCCGGAATCTCCGGGTCGTCGATGGGTGCGCTGGTCGGCGGCCTGCAGGCGGCCGGTCGGCTCGACGAGTTCGCCGAATGGGCCAAGTCGCTGACCCAGGGTGCGGTGTTGCGGCTGCTGGACCCGTCATTCACCGCGGCCGGCGTGCTGCGGGCCGGCAAGATTCTCGACGTCGTCCGGGACATCCTGGGCGACATCGATATCGAACGACTGCCGATTCCCTACACCGCCGTGGCGACGGACCTGATCGCGGGCCGGTCGGTGTGGTTGCAGCGCGGGCCGGTCGACACCGCGATCCGCGCCTCGATCGCCATTCCCGGGGTGATCGCACCGCATGTGGTCGACGGGAAACTCCTCGCCGACGGCGGCATTCTCGACCCGCTGCCGATGGCGCCGTTGTGCGCGGTCAACGCCGACCTGAAGCTCGCGGTGAGCCTCAACGGTGGTGACCCGACAACGCCGGACCCGGGATCGGACGACTCAGAGCGGGGGGCGCCGGCCGGGCGGCTGACGCGCATGCTGCGCAGCACGTCGGCATTGCTGGACACCAGCACGGCGCGGTCGGTGCTGGACCGGCCGACGGCGCGAGCGATCCTGGACCGCTTCAGCAGCTCCGACCCCGAGCCGCCGGAACCCGGTGAGGACGACGCCACCGGGGAGACCGCGGCGCCCAAGCTGGGCAGCTTCGAGGTGATGAACCGCACCATCGACATCGCCCAGTCGGCGCTGACCCGCCATCAGCTGGCGGCCTACCCTCCCGACCTGCTCATCGAAGTGCCGCGCACCGCCTGTCGCAGCCTGGATTTCCATCGAGCCGCCGAGTTGATCGAGGTGGGCCGTGAACTCACCGCCCGTGCCCTCGACAACACGAAATCCGTTTAGCCCGAAAGGAACTCCGCGATGGCTGCGGCGTGCCGCCGGCCCTGTTCGCGTCCCGCCCGCGCCGACGGGATGCGACACGCCGGGTCCAGCGGGTTGATGCCGAACGCCCGCACCGCGGCAGCGTCGGCGAACACCGCAGTCGCCCGCCCGCCGAACGCCGCGATCTCGGCGGCCGCGCCCGGGCCGAACGGCGACGGCGACGATTCCCCGGACGGCACAAGTACCACGGCTACGTCGCAGTCGTCGGCGACGTCGAGGTTGACCGAGCTGCGCATTCCGCCGTCCATGTAGCGTCGCCCGTCGATCACCACCGGCGGCCACACGCCGGGGACGGCGCAGCTGGCCGCCACCGCGTCGACGAGTTCCACTCCCGAGTCACCGTCGAAGATCCTCAATTCGCCGGTGTCGATGTCGATCGCGGTGATTCGCAGGCAACGATCCGGCCATTGATGTGACGGCAGCCGTTGCTCGATCACCCGGCGACGCACCGCGACCGGGACCGTCTCGGCGGCCAGCGCCACCGCCCCGATGCGCTGCATCTTCTGCACGGCGGTGGTGTTCGGTCTGGTCATGGCGGCCAGGAACAGCTCGGTGAGCTCCTCGCCGCCCACCCCGGGATCGAGCTCCGGTGAGGTGTCGGCGACCTGGCGGGCGAACAACTCCTCGAGGCTCATCCCACTGCCGATCTGGCCGCTGACCGCCGAGCCGGCCGAGGTTCCCACCAGCACATCGGAGTCCAGCAGTGCCGCCGCCGTGGCGGGCGATTCGTCGGCGATGCCTCGCAGCACTCCGGTCTCCCAGGCGATGCCGGCCACTCCCCCGCCTGCCAGCACCAGGGCACGTCTGGACGTCACAACCATGGATGTTGAGCCTCCTCGGCGACAACGGTCAGTTCCTCCCGGCGCAGTAGCCGGGCGGGTGGGTCCGGAAAGGCCAGCTCGGTGGTGATCGTCAGCCCGGCGTCGACGTGGACCAGTTCGCCGGGGGCGATCAGCCGCCAGCGTGGATCAGTGTCCATCGGTTCGGTGGCGAAGACCACCGCCGGGCGGCGCCGCAGCTGTTCGGCCTGCGCCCGGATCCGCCGGGTGGACAGGTCCAGGCCGACGGGCGAGGCACCGTCGCGGCGGTCCAGCAGGTACAGCTCGTGGGTGTCGGGGTAGCGCAGCGCCCACATGTCGGTCGCGGTGCTCAGCAGGATGTTGAGCGCGTAGATCGGCACGTTGGCCGCCAGCCAGCCGACCGCGTCACCCAGGCCCGCACCGACATCGCCGTCGCGAGCCCGGACTGCGGCGGTGATCAGCGCGAAGACCCGCTCGGAATCGGTCTGTCCCGCAACCAGATCGGCGGTGCCCAGCTCGCGCAAGCGCGCATCGATGGCGTCCAGGCCGCGCAGCACCCCGTTGTGGGCGAAGATCCGGCCGTCCTGCAGGAACGGGTGGGTGTTGACGACATCCCGAGCGCCGGTGGTGGCGTAGCGCACGTGCGCGATAAACGTGGTGCCGGTCAATTCATGGGCCTCGGTGGCGAATTCGGCGTCCTGCCAGGCCGCGATCGGCTCTTTGCGCACCTGCGGGCGGCGGTCGCCGTCGAACACCCCCAGCCCGGTGCCGTCGGGGTTGCGCCGGCTCTGCTCAGCGAGGTTGTCCGGGGCGTCCAGCAGCCAGAAGGTGGCGGTGACGACGTCTGTCCCGGAATGCAGCCCGAAAAGCCGGCACACCGCGGGTTACCGCGCCAGGTGTGGGGCGGCCCGGCCGGTGATGAGCGGCAGGTCGAAGAAGCCGGCGATACCTGGAGGGGCGGCGCAGGTCGCCGGGACGGCGTTGACGCAGTGCGCGGCGGTCGCCACGACGCCGGGGTTGCTGATCAGGCCGGCCTCGACGGTCTCGGGCTGCCAGCCCTTGACGGTGACGAAGGTGTCCGGGTTGCCCCGCACCTCCATCTCGTAACGTTCCCGGGCAGGCCCGAAAGTCCAAGGCGGGTCGAGATTCTCCTCGCCCATCAACCAGTTGACCGTGATCCGCACCACCGGGGTGTCACCGACCATCGCCTCCCAGTGGAAGCGGCGGCCGGCGACCTGACCGGGCTCGATCACCCCGATCGGCGACTCGATCGGTGCGGTCGCGACGGCCACTTCCTGCGTTGCGCGAATCTCGGGGTCGGCGGCGAAACCCAGCCGGTCCACGCACAATCGCGCCGACTGGATGAAGCCGCTGTTGAGCATCTTCTGCATCGGCCCGGTCAGCGCCTGATCCGGGGTGCCGCCGAATCCCATCACGTGGCGCAGCACGTCCGGGGCGCCGTAGGTACGCAGGTCCGAGAACTCTTCGCAGCGAACGAAAGTGACTCCGGTGGACATCACCGACAACAGCAGCGGGAACAACTCACTCACAGCGCCGGGTGCGATGCCGGCGCCGTGCAGGGTCGCATTACCGGCCCGCGCGGCCGCTTCCAGCGGGGCGGCCGCCCGTTCACTGGGGTAAACCCAGCCGACCGGCGTGACGACGTTCTTGCCGGAACTCAGCAGCGCGGCGACCTCATCCGCGTTGCCCATCAGCGGCGCGTAGATGACGGCGTCGGCATCGAGCGCCAGGATCTCGTCGATGCTGTCGGTGGTCACCACCCCGACCGGCGCGGTGCCGATGATCTCGCCGACGTCCTTGCCGTTCTTAGCCTTCGAGTGCACCCAACAGCCGACCAGTTCGAGGTCTGGATGTTCGAGCACCCCCTTGATCGCGGCGACGCCGACCGAACCGGTGGCCCACTGGATGACGCGCAGGCTCATCAGTCACGCACCTCGCTGACCTGATAATGATTCTCGGAGTACCGGGCCCGGATAGTCTTCTTGTCGTACTTGCCGACGCTGGTGCGCGGGATCGTGTCGACAAAGGCCCAGCGCTCCGGAAGCCACCAGCGGGCAACCTTGTCGGACAGGAACATTCGTAACTCGGCGCCATCGACCGAGGCGCCGGACCGCACCACCACGACGGCCAGCGGCCGTTCATCCCAGCGCTCGTCGGGAACCCCGACGACGGCGGCTTCGACCACGTCCGGGTGGCCGATCAGCTCGTTCTCCAGCTCCACCGAGGAGATCCACTCCCCACCGGATTTGATCACATCCTTGGCCCGGTCGGTCAGCGTGATGAAGCCCCGCGCGTCGATGCTGCCCACATCACCGGTGCGCAGCCAGCCGGAGGAGAACTTGGACTCATCCTCACCGCGGTAGTAGGAGCCGGTGATCCACGGACCGCGCACCTCCAGTTCGCCGACCGCCTCACCGTCGTTGGGCAGCACCCGTTCCTCGTCGTCGACGATGCGGGCCTGCACTCCACAGACCGGCTGGCCCTGGGTGCCGCGCAGCGACCAGTGCTCTTCGGGCGAGGTGCCGGGCGGCGGCCAGGCCAGGGTGGCCAGCGGGGAGGTCTCGGTCATGCCCCACAGTTGCCGCACCTGCACGCCGTAACGTTCCTCGAAGGCCCGCATCAACGACACCGGGACCGCCGACCCGCCGCACGCCACCAGTCGCAGCGACGAGATGTCATGGCCGGGTTCACGATCCAGGTAGTGCATGACGTCATTCCAGATCGTCGGCACCGCACCGGCCACCGTCGGCCGCAGCTTCTCGATGAGGGCGACCAGCGACTGGGCGCCCAGGTGCCGGTCGGGCATCGCCAGGTCCGCGCCGGCCATCAGCGCCGAGTACGGCAGCCCCCACGCGTTGGCGTGGAACATCGGCACGATCGGCAGGACACAGTCCGCGGAGCCGACGCCGATCCCGTTGGCGGTGCAGCCGGCCATGGTGTGCAGATAGCTGGACCGGTGGCTGTACACCACGCCCTTGGGGTTTCCGGTGGTGCCGCTGGTGTAGCACATGGCGGCCGCCGAATTCTCGTCGAGGACCGGCCAGTCGAATTCGTCGGACTCGGCGGCCAGTACATCGGCATAGCGCAGCACGGTCTTGCCGGCGGATTCCAGCGGGGCGGTGTCGCCCTCGCCGACCACGATCACGGTGTGCACGGTGTCGAGCTGCGCCAGCACCGGCGCCAACAGTCCGATCAGCGACGCGTCGACCAGAATCACCCGGTCTTCGGCCTCATTGGCGACGAAGACGATCTGCTCGGCGAACAACCGGATGTTGAGGGTGTGCAGCACCGCACCCATCGACGGCACGGCCAGGTAGGCGGCCAGGTGTTCGGTGTTGTTCCACATGAACGTGGCCACCCGCTCATCGCCGGTGATACCGAGCCGGCGCAGCGCATTGGCCAGCCGGGCCGCCTGGGCGCCCAGCTCACGGTAGGTGGTGGTGCGAAAACCGTCGTCGGTCATGGTCGTCACGGTGCGGGCACCATGAATCCCGGTGGCGTGGTGCAAGATGGCGCCGACCGTCAGCGGCCAGTTCTGCATCGTGCTCTGCATTGACGTACCGCCTTCTCATCCCAGCGCCAGCAACAATCCGTATTGGATCATGCTTGCACCGCGGCGACGCCGGGCGGCTTTGCGGGTTACAGCGCGGGTTCGAGCTGCAGCATCCGGCTGACGGCGTCGTCGAGGGCGAGCTGCTCGTGCAGCGACGCCGACGGCGCCGGCAGGTGGGCCAGCGAGGCGACGGTCACCGCGCCGTCGAAACCGGCGATGTAGAGCCGGCTGCCGTCCGGGCTCTCCACCGCACACGACGGTGCGGTGGTCGCGCCCAGCGTGCCCAAGGCCTCGTTGGTGCGAGCGCACATGACCACGACGCCGGCCCCGGTGACCAGGTAGGCCCGGTCGCCGTCGCGGCTCACGATCAGCTGGATCAGCTGCGCGTCGACGACGAATCCGATGCCGACCGCGTGCGTGCGGGAGTCGACGACATGCACCGTCCCGCGTCCGTCCGAACCGCCGGTCGCAACGAACAGCTTGGACCCGTCCGGGCTGACGGCGACATCGAGGATGGTCAGGCCGACCTTGATGGTGTCCACGATGTTGAGGTCGCGGTCTAGCACGGTGACAGCGTCGCCGGCGGGCTGACGCACCGCCACGTACAGCCGGCGACCGTCTCGGCTGATCCGCAGGCAGGCCGCGTCCGCGGCGGGACTGTTGGAGACCACGGTGGCGCCGACGGGGCGCATGGTCGCGTCGAGTGCGAGCACCTCGACCCCGGCGGACCCGGTGCGGGTGACATAAACGCGGCTGCCCATCGGGTCGGAGACCAGGTGGCTGATGCCCATGGCGACCGGGTAGCACCCGATGACCTCGGCGGCGTCGACATCGATCGCCAGGACGGCGTCCAGCGCCATTGACGCCGCGGTGACATAGGCCCGACCGGTGCCGGCCGGGCCGGCAGCGATCGCGAACGGCTCGTCGGCGTGGAACACGGTGCTCACGACGGTGCCGCTGGCGGTGTCGATGACCGAAACGGTGTCGTCGCCGTAGTTGGTGGCCAGCAGACGGGCACCGTCGGCGCTGACCGCAAGGCCGCCGATCGGGCCGCGATCCACCGTCACGGTGTCGACGACGAAGGCGCCAGGGTTGGCCGATCCAGTACCCACCACGTCGTCCACATCGCTCCCATCGATCACATTTCGTATCGTCACTGCATGCCCTGCCCGCGCGGGCCGCCTACGGTCTGGGTGCGACCACGGGTTGCCCAGGGCGAGGCGTTCGGTCGATCCTAGCGGTGAATTCCAGGTAACAGGAAAATGTCCCAATTATTGTGATTGAACTCGCAAGCTAATCCCCCGCGCCACCTCCGGCACAGCGGACCGGAGCCCCGACAGCAAGCTCGACCGCCCTTGTCTACCTGTCACTTTGACGGTTTGGGCTAACTTGTGATTTGGATCGCAATTCAATATTAAATAAATTCTAAAAAGTCTCAGAAAATGGATTGGGCGGTTCTGGTCACAGGCTCTTGCAAAACGCAGAGCAGGCAGGTATGTGGCACGCGCAGCACCGGCCGGAGCTGGGCGGTCGGAGGTCGAGCGCGCCATCCGGTGCCCCCAGTCGGACTCGAACCGACACTGTGCGGATTTTAAGTCCGCTGCCTCTGCCAATTGGGCTATGGGGGCTAGCGGCGAATCTAACGCGGCGACGCCGACGATCCCCCACCGGCACTCCGGCGCGGGGCGACCAAACGATGGCGACTAGGCGTGCTCGGGGCAGAAGCTCTGCGCGGCGATCTTCGCGAACTCCGCGGCGCGCTGCAGCGAGAAACCCGGGTTGGTGGTCTGCACCGCGACCACGGTGTCCATCGGGGTGAGACCGGCGTCCATCAGCTGGCACACCGAGTGCCCGGCCGAGATCGCCACCTGATCGGATCCACGGTGACTCAGGCCGGCCCCAGACAGCGCGGTCAGGAAGGCGGCGTCACTGCCGACGGGCTCGGCGTGCGCGGGCACCGCGAGACCGACCATGGCGGGGATACCCGCCAGCAGCAGTAACCGTTTCATAGCTCGTAGTGTGCTGAGGGTTCGTTAAAAGCATGTTACGGGACATTTACTCCCCCGGTTCGGCATGTTAAATCGGTGTTACCGGACCCTCACGCTCCCGGCGCAGGCCATCACCAACGGGCCGAACGCAGTGACCGGCATCAGCGGATCATGTTGCAGACCAACCACTTTGATGACCACCACCCTCAAGCGGTCAAGGCGTCGGCCAGATGTCGGACAGCCGGTGTGAGACGGGTCACTCCGCTATCAGTGCGAAACATGTTCCGCAGCCGCCGAATACCGTTTTGCACGGCTTTTCCATCCGCGACCCGCACGACGTGACCCGGCCCACATTTTCGGTCATCTTGGCGGGCACAACGGCAGCGTGTGTAAAGACTTCCGACACCCGGGTTAATAAGCGGTTAACCAGCTTTCGTAAGGGCGGGGAGATACGGGACTGTGGTCACCGGGAGCCGGCAGCGATCGGTTCCGTGAGGAGAAGCTCATGTCGTTCGTGACCACGCAGCCCGAGGCCCTGTCCTCCGCTGCCGGCAACCTGCAGGCGATCGGTTCGGCGCTCAATGCGCAGACCGCCGCGGCGGCCGCCCCGACCACCGGCGTCGTCCCCGCGGCCGCCGACGAGGTCTCGGCGCTGACCGCCGCGCAGTTCGCCGCACACGCCGGTCTCTACCAGTCGGTTGCCGCGCAGGCCGCTGCCATTCACGAGATGTTCGTGGCCACGTTGAACGGCAGCGCTCAGTCCTACGCGGCCACCGAGGCCGCGAACGCGATCGCGGCCGGGTAGGGGCGAACCATGTTGGATTACGGAGCCCTGCCGCCCGAGGTCAACTCCACCCGGATGTACACCGGCCCCGGGTCGGCGCCGATGATGGCCGCCGCCGCGGCCTGGCGCGCCATGGCCGCCGAACTGACGTCGGCGGCGCACTCCTATGAGACGGTGATCTCCCAGCTGTCCGGCGAGGAATGGCTGGGCCCGGGATCGGCCGCCATGGCGTCGGCCGCAGCCCCCTACGTCGCGTGGATGAGCACCACCGCCGCACAGGCCGAGCAGGCCGCCAGCCAGGCCACCGCTGCGGCGGCCGCATTCGAGACGGCACGAGCGGCCACGGTGCCGCCGGCGGCGGTCACGACCAACCGGGTGCAGCAGGCGGCGCTGGTCTCGACCAACGTGCTGGGCATCAACACCGCGGCGATCGCGGCCCTGGACGCCCACTACGCCCAGATGTGGGCGCAGGACGCGGCCGCGATGTACGGCTACGCGAGCGGTTCGGCCGCCGCGTCGCAGGTAACCCCGTTCAATGAGCCCAACCAGACCACCAACCCGGCCGGGGTCGAGGGTCAGCAGGCCGCGGTGGCTCAAGCCGCCGGAACCGCAGCGGGCAGCAATGCCGATGTGGCGCAGATGATCTCGTCGATGCCCAGTGCGATCCAGGGCCTTTCGTCGCCGCTGGCGACCGGAACCGCAGGCTCGGCGGCCGCTGGGGGCGACCTCCTCAGCGCCATCCTGAACAGCGCGTCGATGAACGGTTTCGTCTTCCTGGCGATGCAGCCGGGCATGTCCGCGCTCAACAGTGCCGCGACCGCTGCCGCCTATATCCCGTCGACACTGCTGCCGAACATGGTCGGTTACTTCGCCGGTGGCGGTTTCAACGCGGTCGGCGGTGGTACGGCGGGCGCCGGGATCGGCGCACTACTGGCTCCGGGCGGCCCGCTGAGCAGCCTGGGCGCACTTGGCGGCGGCGGCTTGGGTGCTATCGGAGCGGCCAGTGGCGTGGGCTGGAGCGCCCCGGTGGTCTCGGCCGGCATGGGACAGGCCTCGCTGGTGGGCACCAGCCTTTCGGTGCCTCCGGGATGGTCGGGCTCCATTCCCGCCGCCCCGGCGTCGGCCACCGCCCTGCAGGCCAGCAGCTTCGCTCCGGCCCCGGAAAGCAGCTCGATGGCCGCCATGCCGCCGGGAATGGCCGGCGGCCGGCCCGGCAGCTTCGGCTACGGCACCCCGCGCTATGGCTTCAAGCCGACCGTGATGCCCCGACCGGTGATCGCGGGATAAGACCGAATCCTCAACCACACCAACGAATCAAGGAGACACCAGTGACCACACGATTTATGACCGACCCGGACGCGATGCGGGCGATGGCGGGCCGTTTCGACGTGCACGCCCAGACCGTGGAGGACGAGGCCCGACGCATGTGGGCATCCTCGACCAACATCTCCGGCGCGGGCTGGGGCGGTCTGGCCGAGCGGACCTCGATGGACACCATGGGTCAGATGCAGACCGCGTTCCGCAACATCGTCACCATGCTGCACGGCGTGCGTGATGGTCTGATTCGCGACGCCAACCACTACGAAACCCAGGAAGCTGCTTCGCAGCAGATCCTGGGCAGCTAGAAGGAGAACCAGCTATGTCGATCAACTACCAATTCGGTGACGTCAACGCTCACGGTGCGCTGATCCGCGCCCAGGCGGCCTCCCTGGAAGCCGAGCATCAGGCGATCGTGCACGATGTGCTCGCTGCCGGTGACTTCTGGGGTGGTTCGGGTTCGGTGGCCTGCCAGGAGTTCGTGACCCAACTGGGCCGCAACTTCGCGGTGATCTACGAGCAGGCCAACGCCCACGGCCAAAAAGTCCAGACGGCCGGCAACAACATGGCCAACACCGACGCCTCCGTCGGCTCCAGCTGGGCCTAGCCAAACAACTGAATATCGCGCAAAACCGGTGCAGCAGAGGGGGCTGCGCCGGTTTTTGCGTTTCCGACATCAAGGACCCATCAAGGTTCGACTCGGCGCCGTAAAGGGCGCGTAAGGGTCGCTGCCAACCGAGCATCGCTGCGGCACCGTGGATCTCGCAGCCGGCACCGTGCCGGCTCGATGGGTTAGGAGACAACGATGTCGTTCGTGAGCGCGCAGCCTGCAGAGCTGACGTCCGCGGCCGGCGAATTGACCGGTATCGGCGCGGCCATGGCCGCCCAGAACGCGGCGGCCGCCGCGGCGACCACCGGTGTGGTTCCCGCAGCGGCGGACCCGGTGTCGGCGTTGACCGCCGCACAGTTCGTGGCGCACGCCGGCCTGTACCAAGCGGTCAGTGCCCAGGCGAATGCGATTCACCAGATGTTCGTCACCACGCTGGAGACCAGCGCCGGATCCTACGCGGCCACCGAGGCCGCCAACGCGATCGCGGCCCGTTAGGTCCAGTCGGACAAAGGAACTCGAAAGACATGATGGAATTCGGGGCATTGCCGCCGGAGATCAACTCCGCCTGGATGTACACCGGACCGGGAGCGACGCCGCTGATGGCCGCCGCCGCGGCCTGGCGTGGTCTGGCCGCGGAACTGGGCTCGACCGCCGCCGCCTACCAGGCGGTGATCGCCCGGATGGCCGGCGAACTCTGGGCGGGTCCGGCGTCGGCGTCGATGGCTGCTGCGGCTGCTCCCTACGTGGCGTGGATGAACACCACCGCCGCGCAGGCCGAGCAGGCCGCCGCCCAGGCCACCGCGGCCGCGGCCGCATTCGAGACGGCGTTCGCCATGACGGTTCCCCCGCCGGTGATCGTGGCCAACCGCAGCCTGTTGGCGACGTTGGTGGCGACCAACCTGCTGGGGCAGAACACCCCGGCGATCACGGCCACCGAAGCGCACTACGCCGAGATGTGGGCCCAGGACGCCGCCGCCATGTACGGCTATGCGGGCGCCTCGGCGGCCGCGGCGCAGGTGACCCCGTTCGCCGAACCCGGCCAGACCACCAACCCCGCCGGGTTGGCCGGCCAGGCCGCCGCGGTCACTCAGGCCGCCGGCACCTCCGCTGCGAGCAACGGTCAGGCCAGCCAGCTGATCTCCACGTTGCCCGGCGTGCTGCAGAGCCTCGCGTCCCCGGCGCAAGCCGGCTCGTCGTCGTCTTCGACGTCAAGCCTGTCGGGGCTGCTGGGCGGGCTGCTCGACAACAGCCAGATCACCGACAGCATCAACGGAATCGTGAACACCGGTGCCTGGAACGTTGCCAGCACGCTCTCGACCGCGGTCGGCTTCTTGAGCAGCCTCGGCAGCAGTGCCGGATCGTCCGTGGGAACAGCAGGCTCTGCGGCCGCCAGCGGACTGGGTTCCGCTGTCGGTGCGATGGCCCCGGTCGCGTCGCTCGGTTCGGCAGGCTTCGCCGGGCTCGGCACATTCGGAGGCGCGCCGGTTTCGGCGGCCCTCGGTCAGGCCGGCTCGGTCGGCATGCTGTCGGTACCGCAGAACTGGCTTGCCGGAACCACGACCAGCACCATCTCGGCGGTGCAGGGCGCCGGCCTGAGTGCGGCTGCCGGAAACGGGGCCTCGGCCGTACCGGCAGGCATGCCGATCGGCGGCCTCGGCGGACGCAGCGGACCCACCGGGAATGTGCCCCAGTACGGATTCAAGCCCAGCGTTGTCGCCCACCCGGTCCTGGCCGGCTGACGCGGCACGAACACAACGATTGAAGGAGACACACATGACCACACGATTTATGACGGACCCGGACGCGATGCGGGCGATGGCCGGCCGCTTCGACGTGCACGCCCAGACGGTGGAGGACGAGGCCCGACGCATGTGGGCGTCCTCGACCAACATCTCGGGTGCGGGCTGGGGTGGTCTGGCCGAGCGGACCTCGATGGACACCATGGGCCAGATGCAGACCGCGTTCCGCAACATCGTCACCATGCTGCACGGCGTGCGCGACGGGCTGATCCGCGACGCCAACCACTACGAAACCCAAGAAGCTGCCTCGCAGCAGATCCTGTCCAGCTAGAAGGAGAACCAGCAATGTCCATTAACTACCAGTTCGGCGACGTCAACGCCCACGGCGCCCTGATCCGCGCCCAGGCCGCCTCGTTGGAGGCCGAGCACCAGGCGATCGTGCACGACGTGCTGGCCGCCGGCGACTTCTGGGGCGGCGCCGGCTCGGTGGCCTGCCAGGAGTTCGTGACCCAACTGGGCCGCAACTTCGCCGTCATCTACGAGCAGGCCAACGCCCACGGCCAAAAAGTCCAGACGGCCGGCAACAACATGGCCAACACCGACGCCTCCGTCGGCTCCAGCTGGGCCTGAAAGCAAACCGTCAATAATCCAGATCGGCGCGTTAAGAAGTCGTTAATGCGTGCTTTTCACCCCAATCCGCCGGAAACAGTGGAGCCGTGCATTCGGTCGCCGGTCAACCCGCTATCCGTCAGGAGAAGTCATGTCGTTCGTGACCACCCAACCCGAGGCGCTCGCAGCGGCTGCAAACAACCTGCAGACGATCGGCGCGGCGATGACCGCGCAGAACACCGCGGCTGCGACACCGACCACCGGCGTGGCACCGGCTGCCGCGGACGAGGTTTCGGCACTTCAGGCGACGCAGTTCTCCGCCTACGGAACCCTGTACCAGCAGATCAGCGCGCAAGCCACGGCGATCCAAGAGATGTTCGTCCAGACCCTGCGCACCAGCTCGGAGTCCTACGACGCCACCGAGACGGCCAACGCGACCGGCAACGGCGCGGCCGACTCCCCGCTGACCGACCTGATCAACCTGCTCACCGGCTCGGCATCAGGCCCCTACAACCTGTTCAGCGCCGCACTGTCCAACGGCGGCATCGCCGGCGCCATGCAGGCCAGTAACTTCGGGTCCGCGGCATCCGACCTGCTGCAGCTGGGTAGCGCCGGCTTCCTGTCACCGGGCCACTTGGCCAGTAGCAGTGTCACCGAAGCCCTGCCCGCGTCCGTACTGACCAACGCCAGCTCGGATGTCGCACCGGTGTCGGTTGTCACTGGCGGGCAGTCGGCACCGACCGGCAAACTCTCTGCCCCGCCCAGCTGGGGTGGTGCCGCGGGGCCGGCGGCCCCGGCCGCGCGGCTCGCCAATATGACTACCGCCGCCGGCGAGCACACGTCGACCTCCACCGTGCCCGCCGGAATACCGGCGGCCGCGTCGGCGGATCGCAAAGCCGGCGGCCGGTTGCGTTATGGCGTCAAGCCCAAGGTGGCGCCGCGCGCCACGGGCGTCTAGCCACGTCTGAATACCTCCCCAGCAACAGGATTGAAGACATGGACTTTGGCGCGCTACCTCCCGAAATCAACTCCGGCCGGATGTACGCCGGTTCCGGGGCTGCACCGATGATGGCCGCTGCGGCAGCGTGGAACGGGATCGGCGCTGAACTGGCCACCACCGCCTCGTCATATCAGTCGGTGATCACCGCGCTCACCGGTGAGGACTGGCTCGGCCCGGCCTCGACCTCCATGGCTGCAGCCGTCGCCCCGTTCGTGGCGTGGCTGAACCAGACCGCTGCCGCCGCTGAACACGCCGCGGCACAGGCCACCGCGTCGGCGGCCGCCTACCAGGCAGCGTTCGCGATGACCGTGCCGCCGCCGGCGGTCGCCGCCAACCGGGCGCAACTGGCCGCCCTGGTGGCGACGAACTTCCTGGGCGTCAACACCGCGGCGATCGCCGCCACCGAGGCGCAGTACGCCGAGATGTGGGCCCAGGACGCGGCCGCCATGTACGGCTACGCGGCCTCGTCGTCACTTGCCGGGGTCCTGAACCCGCTCAGCCGGCCCGCGGAAACCACCAATCCCGCCGGGACCGCCGGGCAGGCCGCTGCGGTAGCCCAAGCCACCACGTCGAATGCGGGCAACAACTCCGGCCTGTCGCAGCTGGTGTCCAGCCTGCCCGGCGCGGTTCAAGGGCTCGCATCGCCCGGACAGGCGACCAACGCCCTCGGCGACGTCATCAACTCGACCCAGAACATCGGTATCTGGAACGCATTCCAGACCTACGGCAGTGCGCTCGGCAACGTCGGGGCGTGGAACATGTTCGCCGGCATCTCGGCTGCCGCCGGTCTGGCAAGCGCCCACGCCCCTGAGGGGTTGGTCGATGTCCTGGTCGACGCGCCGACCCCGACAGGCGCGGTCGTCGGCGCAGCGGGGAGGCCGGTACTGGCGAGCGTTGCCCAGGCCGCACCGGTCGGCGGGCTGTCGGTACCGGCATCCTGGCCCGGTGCGCTTCCGGCCGAGGCCGGTGCGGCGCCGCTGATCACCTCGGAGTGGATTGCCGAAGCCGCCGAGGAGGGCACGGCGGTGAACGCCATACCGGCCGGCATTCCGGCCGCGGCCGCCGCCGGCCGCGGCGGCCTCGGCCTCAGCAATCCCCACTACGGGGTCAAACCCACTGTGATGGCCCGGCCTGTCGCCGCTGGCTGATGACGCAGGTTGCCGCGATGATGGTCTGGTGAGTGTCGTGAGACAAGCCGGGCGGCCTGGAGAACGGGGCGAACTCCGCATCTACCTCGGCGCGTCCCCGGGCGTCGGCAAGACCTACGCGATGCTCGGCGAAGCCCACCGCCGTTCCGACCGCGGCACCGATGTGGTCGCCGCCGCGGTTGAAACCCACGGCCGCACCAAGACCGCCGAGCTGCTCGAGGGCATCGAGACGGTCGGCACCATGGACGACGAACTCGACGTCTCCGCCGTACTGGAACGCCACCCCGAAGTGGTCCTGGTCGATGATCTCGCGCACACCAACCCCTCGAGCAGCCGTAATACCAAGCGCTGGCAGGACGTCGAGGAGTTGCTCGATGCGGGAATCACGGTGATCTCCACCGTCAACGTGCAACAGTTGGAGAGCCTCAGCGACGTCGTCACCAAGATCACCGGAACCACCCAGCACGACACCGTCCCCGATGCGGTCGTGCGCCAGGCAGCGCAGATCGAACTCATCGACGTCGCGCCGGAAGCGTTGCGCCGCAGACTCTCCCACGGCAACGTCTATCCACCGGAGAAGGTCGACGCGGCACTGGCCAATTACTTCCGTGGCGAAACCCTTACCGCGTTGCGTGAATTGGCACTGCTGTGGCTGGCCGGTCAGGTGGATGCGGCGCTGACGAAATACCGTGCCGACAAGAAGATCACGCAGACCTGGGAGGCGCGGGAACGCATCGTCGCGGCGGTGACCGGAGGCCCGGAGTCCGAGACGCTGGTGCGACGGGCCTCCCGGATCGCATCGAAGGCCGGCGGCGAACTGTTGGTGCTGCACGTCCTGGGCGGCGACGGGGATTCCGTCGCGCCGGCCCCACGGGTGGGCAAGATCCGCCAACTGGCAATCAGCCTGGGCGCGTCCCTGCACACCGTGATCGGCGATGACGTGCCCGCGGCACTGCTGGACTTCGCCCGTGACGTCAACGCCACCCAACTGGTGATCGGCAGTTCGCGGCGTTCCCGCTGGGCGCGCATCCTCGACGAGGGCGTCGGAGCGGCGGTGGTGCAGCAATCCGGCGACATCGACGTGCACATCGTCACCGACGAGGACACCAAACCCAGTTTCCGGGCGGTGGCGATCTCTCCCCGGGAGTGGCGGGCGGTCTCCTGGCTGGCCGCGGTGGTCGTCCCGTGCCTGGTCTGCGCAATCGTGGTGGGCTGGCTGGACCACTATCTCAACAGTGGGCAGAGCGCCCTGTTCGTCGTCGGCGTACTGATAGTGGCGTTGCTCGGCGGTATCGCTCCGGCTGTGCTCTCGGCGTTGCTGTCGGGAGTGCTGCTGAACTATTTTCTGCTCGCGCCGCGTGGCGACTTCGCCATCGCCGAACACGATGCGGCGGTTACCGAGATCATGCTGCTGCTGGTCGCGGTCGCGGTGGCGGCTCTGGTCGACGGCACGACCAAGCGATCCCGCGAAGCCGGGCGGGCCTCCCGCGAAGCCGAGTTGATGACCCTGTTCGCCGGTTCGGTGCTGCGTGGAGCGGACCTGGACACCCTACTGGAGCGGGTGCGGGAGACCTACACCCAACGCTCTGTGAGCCTGGTTCGCGTCCCGGGCGGGATCCCCGAGGTAGTCGCCTCGGTCGGGGAGAACCCCTGTACCTCAGTGGATCTCGCGGACACCGCAATCGATGTGGGCGACAACGAATTCTGGATGTTGATGGCCGGCCGCCAACTGGCCTCCCGTGATCGCAGGGTGCTGTCGGTGGTGGCCCGGCAGGCCGCGGGCCTGGTCCGTCAGGAGGAATTGGCAGTCGAGGCGGGCCGGGCCGATGCGGTGATGCGGACCGACGAGCTGCGCCGCTCGCTGCTGTCGGCGGTCAGCCACGACCTGCGCACGCCCCTGGCAGCGGCCAAGGCCGCGGTGTCGAGCCTGCGCGCCGACGACGTCGCCTTCTCCCCCGACGACACCGCCGAGCTGCTGGCCACCGTCGAGGAGTCCGTCGACCAGCTCACCGGTCTGGTGGGCAACCTGCTCGACTCCTCGCGACTGGCGGCCGGCGTGATTCGTCCGGAGCTCACCAAGGTCTATCTGGAGGAGGTGGTGCAGCGCTCCCTGATCGGAATCGGCAAGCGCAGCAACCTCTTCGGCGAGAACAGCCTGGACCAGGTGAAGGTGGAGGTCGGCGCGACCGTGGCGATGGCCGATGTCGGCCTGCTGGAACGCGTGTTGGCCAACGTGATCGACAACGCCCTACGCTACGCCTCGGACAGCGTGGTGCGGGTGACCGCCGGCCAGGTCGGCGACCGGGTGCTGATCAACGTTGCCGACGAGGGTCGCGGGCTGCCCCGCGGCGGCGACATACACGTGTTCGATCCTTTCCAGCGCCTCGGCGACCGCGACAACACCAGCGGTGTCGGGCTGGGACTTTCGGTGGCAAGGGGTTTCGTCGAGGCGATGGGCGGCACCATCTCGGCGACAGAGACACCGGGCGGTGGGTTGACCATGGTGGTGGACCTGGCCGCACCGTCAGGAGAGAGCTGATGAGCACGCGGGTACTGGTAGTCGACGACGAGCCGCAGATCCTGCGTGCGCTGAAGATCAACCTGTCGGTACGTGGCTATGAGGTCGTCACCGCGGCGACCGGTGCCGGTGCGCTGCGGGCCGCAGCCGAACAGCGCCCGGACGTGGTGATCCTCGACCTGGGTCTACCCGACATCTCCGGCATCGAGGTGCTGGAAGGGCTGCGCGGCTGGCTGACCGTGCCGGTGATCGTGCTGTCGGCCCGCACGGACTCCGCCGACAAGGTCGAGGCCCTCGACGCGGGCGCCGACGACTACGTGACCAAACCGTTCGGGATGGACGAGTTCCTGGCCCGGCTGCGGGCCGCGGTGCGCCGCAACGCGGCCACCGAGATCGACCAGCCGATCATCGAAACGGCCTCCTTCACCGTCGACCTGGCCGCCAAGAAAGTCGTCAAGAACGACGGTGAAGTGCACCTGACCCCCACCGAATGGGGCATGTTGGAGATGCTGGTGCGCAACCGCGGCAAACTCGTCGGCCGCGAGGAATTGCTCACCCAGGTATGGGGGCCGGCCTATGCCAAGGAAACGCAATACCTGCGCGTGTACCTGGCGCAGCTGCGCCGCAAACTCGAGGACGACCCGTCGAATCCCAAGCATCTGCTGACCGAGGCGGGGATGGGATATCGCTTCGAGGTTTGACCCCCGCGGTGTCTGGATATGCCTCACTCCACGAACAGCGAAGGGAGTGTGACGTGATGTTCACCGAAATCGCCAAGAAATCGGCGGTGACAGCAGTCGGCCTGACGACAGCGGGAATGCTGGCTATAGCACCGGCTGCTGCGGATCCAACGGCTGTCGGCTTCGGCCAGACGCAGGAGATTCAGGGTCCGGGCGGGGCCATCGACTACACCGTCGAGAACCTGCAACCCAGCGGCCACAACGACGGCATCTGGTACTCCGATGTGACTGCCACGGCCGTAAACGGTTCCCCCGCACCGAATATCGCCGACTTCAATGCCCGGGCGGTCAACAGTTCCACCTACGCGGTGATGAAGGGCAATGAGGTCGACGGTCTGCCCAACGGGCCCATCTCACAGGGCAGCCAGACCACCGGTCGGCTGTACTTCGACGTCAGGGCCGGCACGGCACCCGACAGCGTCGTCTATCGCGACGCCGCCGGCGTCGACAAGGTCGTCTGGAAGAAGTGACGGTACCGCCGCAGGGATCACAGCAGCTCCTGCGGTGGCGCGGCCAGATCCACCACCATGGTGAGTCCGCCGCCCGGCGTCTCGGTGGCCTGAACGGTTCCGCCCATCGCCTCGACGAACCCGCGGGCCACTGACAGGCCCAGACCTATCCCGGTGGCGTTGTTCTGGTCACCGATCCGCTGGAACGGCTCGAACAGATGCTCGCCGCCCGGGGGCAGTCCCCGCCCCTGGTCGGCGACATTGATCAGAACCCGGTCGCCGACCCGGCACGCCGTGACACGCACCGGGCTGTCGGGCGCATAGCGCAGCGCGTTGTCCAAGAGATTGGCCAGCACTCGGTCCAACAGTCCGGCGTCAGCCAGCACCACCCCGTCACCGACGTCGACTTCGACCCGGTCGATGCCCGAACGGAAGAAGCCGGTCTTTCCCCGGCCGATACCGACCAGGGCCCGCTGCACGGCTTCTTCCAGATACACCCGGCTCAACTCGGGGTGCACCACGCCGGCGGCCAACCGCGATGAGTCGAGCAGGTTGCCCACCAGGGCGGTGAGCTGGTCGATCGACTCGTCGACAGTGGCGAGCAGTTCGGTCGTGTCCTGCGGTGAGAACCCGACGTCGTCGGCCCGCAGGCTCGACGCCGCCGCTTTGGCGGCCGCCAGGGGCGTACGCAGATCATGACTGACCGCCGACAGCAGGGAGCGGCGCAACTCATCTGCTTGCATGACAGCTTCGGCGCGGCTCGCCTCCTCGATCAGCTCGCGTTGCCTGACCAGTCCGGCCGCCTGTTTGGCCACTGCGGACAGCACCCGGCGGTCCCGCGCCGCCAACTGTCTCCCGGCGATCAGCATCCAGAACTCATCGTCACCGACATCGATGGCGGTGTCGGCCGACTCCACAGTCGTACACGGCTCGTTGCCTGCGGCGGCGATAACCGTGTGGCCGCTTTCCTGACCATCCGGGGTGCGCCTCCGCAGGATGCTCACCGCGCGCAGGGCATACGTCTCCCGGACTCGTTCCAGCAGCGTCTCGAGATCGGCGCCCCGCAACACCGACCCGGCGAACAGCGCCAGCAGCTCCGCCTCCTGCGATGCGCGGCCGGCCTCCCTGGCGCGTTCGGCGGCACGGTCCACGACTACCGAGACCGCGACCGCAACCAACAGCAGCACGATCTCGGTGACCGCCGCATCGGTTTCGGCAATGGTGAAACTGTGTCGGGGATCGGTCAAGAAGTAGTTGAGCAGCAAGCCGGACACCACAGCCGAAAGAATTGCCGGGGCGATCCCGCCGAGCAGCGCCACCAGCAGCACGCCAACGACGAACAGTGCACTCTCACCGCCTATGCGCAGCACCGAATCCAGCCATGTGGTCGTGATCGAGCAGACGGCCGACGGTACGAGCACCGCGGCCAGCCACGGCACCGCACGGAGTTGCCGAGCTGACATCGGTCTGGTTCGAAAACCTCGCCTGGACTCTTCATGAGTCACGATGTGTACGTCGATCTTGCCGGACAGCTGGACCACCGTGGCTCCGATGCCCTCGTCCAACAGGCGTGCCCAACGGGACCGCCGCGATGTCCCGATCACAAGTTGGGTGGCGTTCATGTCCCGAGCGAAATCCAACAGCGCGGTCGGTACGTCGTCGCCGACGACGATGTGCAGCGAGGCGCCCAGGCTGACCGCCAGCTCACGGATCTTTCCCATCCGGGCGGAGGGTAAGGCCGTGTGCCCGTCGCCGCGGAGCACATGCAGCGCCAGCAACTCGGCGCTGGACTTCGATGCGATCCGCGAGGCACGCCGAACCAGCGTCTCCGATTCCGGGCCGCCGGTGACCGCCACCACCACCCGCTCCCGGGCTTCCCAGGTGGCGGTGATCTTCTTGTCTGCGCGGTACTTCGCCAGTGCGGCATCCACCTGGTCGGCCACCCACAGCAGCGCCAATTCCCTTAGTGCGGTGAGGTTTCCGCTGCGGAAGTAATTGGACAGCGCCGCGTCGACCTTCTCCGGCGCGTAAACGTTGCCGTGGGCAAGCCTTCGGCGAAGCGCCTCCGGAGCGATGTCCACGAGTTCGATCTGCGACGCCTGACGGACGAACGAATCCGGCACCGTCTCCTGCTGCTGCACCCCGGTGATCTCGGCGACGACGTCGTTGAGGCTCTCCAAATGCTGCACGTTGACAGTGGAGATCACCGTGATTCCCGCGGCAAGCAGCTCCTCGACGTCCTGCCACCGTTTGGGGTTCGCGCTGCCCGGTGTATTGGTGTGGGCCAGCTCGTCGACGAGCACGACCTGCGGTCGTCGCGCCAGCACCGCTGGAACGTCGAGTTCGGGGAAAGCCCTTCCCCGATAGTCGATCATGCGAGGCGGGACGACCTCGATGCCCTCAAGCAGCTCCGCTGTCTTTATCCGACCATGCGTCTCGACCACAGCGGCCACCAGGTCGGTGCCGCGTCCCAACCTCCGGTGGGCCTCATCGAGCATCGTGAACGTCTTGCCGACTCCGGGGGCCGCACCCAGATAGATGCGCAGCTCCCCACGTCTGCGGCGGGAGTCATAAACACTCACAGGCAAATCATCCACCGGAACAGCAGCCGGGGACAGGATGCTCGCTGTCCAGCTCCAGGTTCACCGCAACCACGTTGACGCGGGGTTCACCGAGGAATCCCAGCAGTCGTCCGCTCTGGTGGGCACGGATCACCGCGCGGACCTGATCGGCGCCGATCCGCCGGGCCTTGGCGACCCGGTCGACCTGAAGTTCGGCGTAAGCCGGTGAGATGTCGGGGTCCAGGCCGCTGCCGCTGGCGGTGACGGCGTCGGCAGGGACCAGGGGGTGTGCGGCCGCCGCCCCGCGGATCGGCACGATCCGGCCGGCCGAGTAGTCCTCGCCCGGCTGGGCGCATTCCACCCGGACGCCGTGGTAGCTGGACACAAACGGCTCGCTGCCGGTGACGCACGGCTCGTTGACGCTGACCACGCGGGTCGGGCGGGCGACGGTGCCGCTGCGGTCGCGCGGGCCGAACACAGCCAGCACAGCGCCCCGTCCACTGGCAGTGCAGAACGACCGCGATGCGGCGGTCGCGTCAAGGCCCTCGATCTTCGCAACGGCCGCGCTGCGAGCGCAGACTCCGGTGAGCAGGCTCGGCCGATCCGGCCTGTCGACGATGCTCTCCGGGCCCAGATTGCTTGCCCCGCTGGCCAAGGCGTCATAGCCGAGCCCGGCCAATGATGGTCTGCTCTGGAGGTACTGCGGCAGCGGCCGGCCGGCGGTGTCGGTGAATGACTGCCCGATCAGTGCGCTGGCGACCGGTCGGCCGGCGGCGTCGGTGACCAGTGAACCCTCGGCACGTCCGTGCAGGCCCGGGATCTGCGCCACCAGCCAGATGAACACCGGATAGCCGACACCGAGCACGGCGGTCAGGACGAGCAGCGCACGCAGCGCCGCCCAGTGACTCCGCATCATGCCCGCAAGTCGCATGTCACCCCATCCCGGGCAGTAGTTGAACCAACAGGTCGATGAGCTTGATGCCGACGAACGGGGCCACGATCCCGCCCAGTCCGTAGACGGCCAGGTTGCGACTGAGCAGCGCCGAAGCGCTGCCCGGAACGTAGCGAACCCCGCGTAGCGCCAACGGAATCAGCGCCGCGATGATCAGCGCGTTGAAGACCACCGCCGACAGGATCGCCGATTGCGGGCTGTGCAGCCTCATCACGTTGAGCAGACCGAGGCCGGGAAAGATCGCGACGAACAGCGCCGGGATGATGGCGAAGTATTTGGCGATGTCGTTGGCGATCGAGAACGTGGTCAGCGCACCTCGGGTGATCAGCAGCTGTTTGCCGATCTCCACGATCTCGATGAGCTTGGTGGGGTCGGAGTCCAGGTCCACCATGTTGCCCGCCTCCTTGGCGGCGCTGGTGCCGGTGTTCATCGCCACCCCGACGTCGGCCTGCGCCAGCGCCGGTGCGTCGTTGGTTCCGTCGCCGGTCATGGCGACCAGTCGTCCACCCTGCTGCTCCCGTTTGATCAGCATCAGCTTGTCTTCGGGGGTGGCTTCGGCGAGAAAATCATCAACCCCGGCCTCATCGGCAATCGCCTTGGCGGTCAACGGGTTGTCGCCGGTGATCATCACGGTCCGGATACCCATTCGGCGCATCGCGTCGAACCTCTCACGCATGCCCTGCTTGACCACATCCTTGAGGTGAATGACGCCGAGCACCCGGGCGGGTCCACCTACGACCACCTCACCGACCACCAGCGGTGTTCCCCCGGCAGCGCTGATCCCGTCGACGATCCGGCCGAGCTCGGCGGGGATGTCACCGCCGTGGCCACGCACCCAATCGCTGACGGAATTGGCCGCACCCTTGCGCAATTGGTGTCCGCTGATGTCGACGCCGGACATCCGGGTCACCGCGGTGAACTCGACCCAGGATGCCGCCGTGAGCTCACCCGGAGTCCTGGTCCGCAGCCCGTGAGCCTGCTTTGCATGGACCACCACCGAACGGCCTTCGGGGGTTTCGTCGGCGAGGCTGGACAGTTGGGCGGCGTCGGCCAGTTCGGCGGCGGTAACCCCCGTAACCGGAAGGAATTCCGAGGCCTGGCGGTTGCCCAGCGTGATCGTGCCGGTCTTGTCCAGCAGCAGGGTGTTGACATCGCCGGCGGCCTCCACCGCCCGGCCGGACATGGCGAGCACATTGCGCTGCACCAGCCGGTCCATACCGGCAATTCCGATGGCGGACAGCAACGCACCGATCGTGGTGGGGATCAGACAGACCAGCAGTGCGACCAAGACGATGCCGGTGACACCGTTGTTGTCGAGGGCAGCCGTGTCGGCCACACCCGGGTTGTTGGACTTGGAATAGATGGCCAACGGCTGCAGCGTCGCCACCGCCACCACGAAGATGATGGTCAGCGCGGCCAGCAGGATGTTCAGCGCGATCTCGTTCGGGGTCTTCTGCCGGCTTGCGCCCTCAACCAGCGCGATCATCCGGTCGATGAAGCTCTGTCCGGGTTTCTGGGTGATCCGGACCACGATCCGATCCGATAACACCGTTGTCCCGCCGGTGACCGCCGAACGGTCGCCGCCGGATTCGCGGATCACCGGCGCCGATTCACCGGTGATCGCCGATTCGTCCACCGACGCGATGCCCTCCACCACGTCGCCGTCACCGGGGATGATCTGACCCGCTTCGACGACGACCACGTCACCCCGTTGCAGCAGCGGCGCCGCGACTGCCTCCTCGATGCCGGGCGTATTCGGCGCCCAGCCGCGCAGCCGACGTGCGACGGTGTCAGACTTGGACTTTCGCAACGCGTCGGCCTGCGCCTTCCCGCGACCTTCGGCGACCGCCTCGGCCAGATTGGCAATGACCACGGTCAGCCACAACCAGCACACGATCAGCCAGCCGAACCAGGTCGGCTCGCCGATCGCCAGTACCGTGGACCACCCGGCGCCGATCTCGACGATCAGCATCACCGGGTTACGCCACAGGGTGCGGGGATCGAGCTTGCGCAATGCCCCGGGCAGTGCCGCCAGCAGCATGGCGGGGTCGATCAGCCCGCCCGACACCCGTCGGCGACCGGTGAGCGGCGGCGGCGGTGAGACCGTTGTGGCCGAGCGCATTTCAGTGCAGCCCTTCAGCGAGTGGCCCCAATGCCAGCGCCGGCAGGAAGGTGAGGGCGACCAGGATGAGCGTCACTCCGACGACCATGCCGACGAATTGGGGCTTGTGGGTGGGCAGCGTGCCAATGGATTCCGGAGTCTGACCCTGCGCGGCGAGCGCCCCCGCCAGCGCAAGCACCAAGATCATCGGCAGGAACCTGCCGACGAGCATCGCGATCCCGAGCACGGTCTCGTACCACGTCCCATCGGCCGCCAAGCCCGCGAACGCGGAACCGTTGTTGTTCGCTGCCGAGGTGAACGCGTAGAGCACTTCAGAAAGTCCGTGCGGTCCGGTATTGGCCATTGCCGAGCGCGGGCCCGGCAGTGCGATCGAGATTGCCGTTCCGCACAGCACAATCACCGGGGTCACCAGGAAATAACTTGCCGCCAGCTTGATCTCACGTGGAGTGATCTTCTTGCCCAGGTATTCCGGGGTACGCCCGACCATCAACCCGGCGACGAACACCGTGATCACCGCGAGTATCAAGATGCCGTACAGGCCCGAGCCGACACCCCCGGGGGCGACCTCGCCAAGCTGCATGTCGGCCATCGCCAGCAGGCCACCCAGACTGGTATAGGAGTCGTGTGTGGAATCCACTGCACCGGTGGAGGTCAGCGTGGTCGCCGCGGCGAATACCGCCGAGTCGGCCACGCCGTTTCGCTGCTCGATCCCTTCCATCGCGGCTCCCACGGCGGTCGGGACGGTGCCGTGATGCGCCAGCTGCGACCAGCCGAGCAGGCTGACGCTGATGAGGGCGATCACGGCCATGACGGCGGCGATCGCGTGGCCCTGCTTGGTGTTGCCCACCATTCGGCCGAATGTGCGGGGCAGCGAGAACGCTATGACCAACAGCAGAAAGATCTCGACCCAGTTGGTCCACGCGGTCGGGTTCTCGAACGGATGCGCGGAGTTGGCGTTGTAGAAGCCACCCCCATTGGTACCGAGCAGCTTGATCACCTCCTGGCTGGCCACCGGACCGCCTGGAATGGTCTGCGGTGCACCGGTCAGGGTCGTGATCGTCTGGTCGTTGAGGTGAAAGTTCTGGACGACCCCGCCGGCGATCAGCACCGTCGCGCCGACGACCGCGATCGGCAACAGGATGCGCAGGGTGCCGCGAACCAGATCAACCCAGAATGAGCCCAGCACCGCGGTGCGCCGGCCGATGAACCCGCGTACGAAAGCGACCGCGACCGCCATGCCGACCGCGGCGGATACGAAGTTCTGCACCGACAGACCGGCCATCTGTGCCAGATGCCCCTGCGTGGACTCGCCGGCGTAGGCCTGCCAGTTGGTGTTGGTGACGAAGCTGACCGCGGTGTTCCACGCCAACCCGGGCGTCATCGATGTCGCCGGATCATTCAGATGCAGTGGAAGCTTCCCCTGGACGAGTTGAAGAACGAACAAGAACACCACGCTCACGGCGGAGAACGCCAGAACACTGCGCGCATAGGCGGCCCAAGTCTGCTCCGATTCCGGGTCGACACCGATCACGGAGTAGACGAATCGCTCACCGCGGGAGTGTGTTTCGCGGCTGAAGACCCGATACATGTAGTCGCCCAACGGTACGTGCACCACCATCAGTGCGATGACCAACGATGTCAGGACCATTGCGCCCGCGGCTGTCGTACTCAACTAGAACCTCTCCGGGAACAGCAGTGCGGCGATGAGGAACGCGACCGCCAGCAAGGCCAGTGCCAGACCGACGGCGTTGGCGGGGCTCACAGTCGCTCGACCAACTTCACTACACCGCCGAGCAGGGCGAAGATCACCACCGTCAGCAGCAGGTAGGCAACGACAGCCACGCGTTCTCCGTTCTCGAGAACCCGACCGGGACTGCACTGAAGTTAGACCCGCTCAGCCGGCATGGCGGTGAACGTTGACGCTTTCTTTACGCTTAGCGAGGCGACCTTTACAACCTGATAACGCTGCGTCGGTCAACGGTTGATGGACGCCTGACTAGGCGATCGACAGCGCGATGCCGTCCAGGATGTCGTGCTCGCTGACCACCAGCTCCTCGATCCCGGCGCGCTGCTGCAAGGCGTGGGCCAGTTCCTGCACGACGATCGCCCCGCCGCCGATCACATCGACGCGGCCGGGATGCATCGGCCCCAACGCGGCCCGCTGCGTGCGGGTCATGCCGATCAGCCGATCGCAGACCGCCAGCAGTTCCGGCAGGCCGACCCGGGACAGGTGAATGACACCCGGGTCGTATTCGGTCAGTCCGTGAGCCAGCGCCGACAGTGTCGTCATGGTGCCTGCCACGCCCACCCAGGTCTTGGCGTGTTGAACCGGAACCGCTTGCAGCGCTTGTCCGATCAACTCGCGGGCGACGTCGCGGGCGGCGCTGATCTCGGCGGCGGTCGGCGGGTCGGAGTGCAGGCACCGTTCGGTCAGCCGGACACAGCCGATGTCGGCCGAATAGCTGGCCGACACTCCGTCGGTCGAGTCGCCCAGCACCACTTCGGTGGAACCGCCGCCCAGGTCCACGACGACGAACGGTCCGTCGGCACTGTCCAATTCACCGACCGCGCCGTGGAACGACAGCTCGGCTTCCTGGGCGCCGGTGATCACCTCCGCGACGGCGCCGGGAACCGCCTGCCCCAGCACCTGCGCGGTCATGGCGAAGAACACGTCCCGGTTGGCAGCGTCGCGGGTGGCCGAGGTCGCCACCATCCGCACCCGCGAAACGTCATGTGCGACCAGCAGTCCGGCGTAGTCGGTGAGCGCCGCCCTGGTTCGGTCCAGCGCCTCGGCACCGAACCGGCCGGTCGCGTCGACGCCTTCGCCCAGGCGGACGATGCGCATCTCACGGTGAATGTCGCGCAGCCGCCCGTCAACCGGTTCGGCTATCAGCAGTCGGATCGAGTTGGTGCCGCAGTCGATTCCGGCCACCCGGTTCCCGCGCGTCATAACCACTGCTCCGGCACCAGAACTCTGGCCATCGGCGGCTCGGCGGCCAGAATCGCCAACGCCTGGTCCCCGAACGGGTTGACCCCGCGTCCCTTGGCCAGCGAGTGCGCGATCAGCACGTGCAGGCACTTCACCCGGTCGGGCATGCCGCCACCGGTGAAGGTCGTTCCCAGCGATTCGATCGCATCCCGTTCGGCGAGATAGGACTCGTGGGCACAGCGATAAGCGGCGGCCAGCTCCGAGTCGTGGTGCAGCCGCTCGGTCATCTCGGCCATCAGCCCCGAGGACTCCAACCGGCTGGCCGCGGCGGTCAGTGCGGGATGGGTCAGGTAATACAGCGTCGGAAACGGTGTTCCGTCAGGAAGTTTGGGCGCGGTCTTCACCACGGCGGGCTCGCCGTCGGGACACCGGTAGGAGATCTCCAGGACGCCGCGGGGTTCCCGGCCCAGTTGCCGGCGCACCGCGTCCAGGTCGGCGAGGTCAACCACCGGGCACTGCCGGGATGGGCAGGCCGGGCGGGCCCGGAGGCAGCACCGGAGCCGGCGGCGGGTGCGGTGCGTCGGCGATGGTGTGCCACAGCGAGGTGTACCAAGGATCGCCGCTGGGGCCGATCACGATTTCGGCGCCGGGCTCCCCGGGCACGTCCGCCGTCGCGGGCAGCTGAACCTGATACGGGATCTCACCGGGCATGACGAAACCGAGACGCTGACGGGCCTGCGCCCGGATGTGTGCCGGATCGTCCAAGTTGACCTTCTGCTGTTTGAGATCGCTGATCTGCTGTTGCAAGGTGCTTTCCAACAGGGCCTGCTGCTTCATCTCCGCGTGCTGGGCGAAGAACGTCCGGACCGGTCCGGCGACGGTCAGGGTGAGCACGCACATCACCGCAGCCAGGATGACCGCCCGCCGCGCGGTGAAACCGACCCGCAGCTCCGAGGCCTGCTCCGCGGCCTCCGCCGCCGATCGCTTGACTGGCGCCGCCGGTGACTCCGGCGGCGTCCGCGACGAACCGGCCGCACGCCGCACCGCCGGTGAGCGGCGCGGGTGCGCGCTTCCGTTCTCGCCGGCCCGGCCCGGCCGCGACGTCGCGGCACGCCGCTTCGGGTCGGGCCGTTTCGGATCGGGCCGTTTCGAATCGGACACCGCAGCGGCCTCCGGTTACTACTTGCTCTCCGGCGCGTAGCGCGGGAAGGCCAGGTCGCCGGCGTAACGGGCGGCGTCGCCGAGTTCCTCCTCGATCCGCAGCAGCTGGTTGTACTTAGCCACCCGCTCACTGCGGGCGGGGGCGCCGGTCTTGATCTGACCGCTGCCGACAGCCACCGCGAGGTCGGCGATGGTGGTGTCCTCGGTCTCGCCGCTGCGGTGGCTCATCATGGTCCGGTAGCCGCTGTGGTGGGCCAGCGTGACCGCGTCCAGGGTCTCGGTCAGCGTGCCGATCTGGTTGACCTTGACCAGCAGCGCATTCGCCGCACCCCGCTCGATGCCGTCCTCCAGGCGTTCGGGGTTGGTGACGAACAGGTCGTCGCCGACGAGCTGCACCCGGTCCCCGATCGCCGCGGTCAGCGCCACCCAGCCGTCCCAGTCGTCCTCGGACAGCGGGTCTTCGATCGACACCAGCGGGTAGGAGTCGAGCAGCTTGGCGTAGAACTCGGTCAGTTGGGCGGCGGTACGGTTCTGCTTCTCGAACGCGTACCCGCTGCCCTCGGTGTAGAACTCGGTGGCCGCCACGTCGAGCGCCAGCGCCACATCACTGCCCAGCTTCAGGCCGGTGGACTCGATCGCGGTGCTGATCAGATCCAGTGCCGCGGTGGTGCCGGCAACATCGGGAGCGAAACCGCCCTCATCACCCAACCCGGTGGCCAGGCCCTGCTTCTTGAGGACGGCCTTCAGTGCGTGGTAGACCTCGGTGCCCCAGCGCAGCGACTCGGCGAAGCTGGGGGCGCCGATCGGGGCGACCATGAACTCCTGGACGTCGACACCGGTGTCGGCGTGCGCGCCGCCGTTGAGGATGTTCATCATCGGCACCGGCAGGATGTGAGCGTTGGGCCCGCCGAGGTAGCGGTACAGCGGCAGTGCCGCGGAGTCGGCAGCGGCCTTGGCCACCGCCAGCGACACCCCGAGCATCGCGTTGGCGCCCAGCCGGGACTTGTCCGGGGTGCCGTCGAGGTCCACCAGTGCCTGGTCCACCAGCCGTTGGTCATCGGCGCTGATCCCGATGACGGCGGGCGCGATGTCGTCGAGCACCGCGTTGACCGCCTTCTGCACACCCTTGCCGCCGTAGCGGGAGCCGCCGTCGCGGAGCTCGACGGCTTCGTGCTCGCCGGTGGAGGCACCCGAGGGCACCGCGGCGCGGGCGAACGTCCCGTCCTCCAGAGCAACCTCGACCTCGACCGTGGGGTTGCCGCGGGAATCGAGGATCTCGCGGGCGCCGACCTGCTGGATGATGGGCACTGACTTCTCCTTGAGCTGGGTGGGGCGGGGCGTAGTTAGCCTATTGGGAGCCTAACGGTGCTCCCGGCCACGCACCTCACACACACCTCACAAGGGCCGGCCCGCGGCGTAGGCGGCGGCCCAGTCCCGAACCGCGCGGGCGTAGATCTCCGAATCGTTGTACGCCATCAACGCCGTCATCCAGCCCTTGGGAGTGGCGAGATCCTTTCCGCGCCAGCACAGATAACCGGCGGCCGACAGCGCGGCGTCGTCGATGTTGTCCGGGCTGACGATGCCGTCGTTGTTGGCGTCGACGCCGTAGAGCCGCCAGGTCTCCGGAATGAACTGCATCGGGCCCATCGCCCGGACCACTCCGTCGTCGTCGGCCATGTCCGGCTGCACTTCCTCGACGATGTGCAGATTGCCTCCGGACCCGTCGAGCCGCACACCCCGGATCTTGGGCCGCACGTCGCCGTTGCGCGCCACCGTGGAGCGGTTGTAGCGACCGTGATGGCTTTCGATCTGGCCGATGGCCGCCAACGTGGTCCAGCCCAGATGGCAGTTGGGGTTCTCCACCTCGGCGACACGCGCGGCGTAGGCGTAAGCCTCCAGCGCGGTGACCGGGATGTCGAGAACCGGGGCCCGCTGGGCGGCCCAGTGGTACAACTGATCGGCCGGACGCCCCACTTCGAGCCGGGTGTTCACCGCCGGAACCGGGTCCCCCGGCGACGGCGGTACGCCCTGCGGGATGGGGTTACCGAGCTGCCAGCTACAACTGGATGCCAACAGCACCGCCGTCGCGCCCACGACGGCAGTGGTGCGCAGCCAACGAACTGCGGACACCGCTCTCCCCAACCTCGAACGTCTTTGATCTGTGTCCATAGTTCCATGACTACTGAACAACACTCAGCCCTCGCCGGACCCTGCATCTGGCCCCGACCCTGAAAAAACTGTTCTGCCTGCGCACATACGACCGGGTATGTGCGGGTCTAGCCGGTCAGCTCGTCGCGTTCCGGATCTGCCAGCAGCGCACCGCGAGCGCGCGCCACCCGGGATCGGATGGTGCCCACCGGACAGCCACAGACCGCCGCGGCGTCCTGGTAGGACAGGCCGAACAGCTGGGTCAGCAACAGCGCCTCGCGCTGGTCGGCGGACAGGTCGGCGATCAACGTGGTGACTTCGACGACGTCCTCGAAGCCACGGACGGGACGGTCGCGTTCGAGCAGCACCTCGGGGTCGGCGCCGGGGGCGGGGCGCGGACGCGATCGCAGGTAGCGGATGTGGTCGGCGACGACTCGGCGCGCGATGGCCAGCAGCCAGGTTCGGGCACTGGAACGGCCGGCGAACCGCGGGATCGCGCCGATCGCCCGAAGGAAGGTTTCCTGCGTCAGGTCGTCGGCACTGACAGCGTCGAACAGGTAGGCCACGAACCGCCAGACATCGCGCTGGGTGGCCTTGATGAACGCCTCCAGGGCCCGGGCGTCACCGTCTGCCGCGGCCAGCGCGAGCGCGGTGACAGCGTCATCGTCGACCCGGTCAGCGCTCGCCACGGAAGTCAACCCTAGACCCGGCTTCCAGCCACCACTACGACGCATGGTCGTAGGGTCCGTCGAGCGGTTGACCGACCGCAGATGGCGGCCTCTCCGGCGGTGGCCGCCCAGCCCGGAATCATCCGTCCGCGACGCATCGGCGGCCGTGCCGTCTGCGTCGTCCCGCGCCGCGGACGAGCCGGTGCCACCGCTGCGATCACGGGCTACCAGCAACGCGAACAGCAAACCCGCGAGGACCGGCAGATGGCTGGCGATCCGTTCCACCGTCACCTGGCCGTGGTAGCTGTCGATCACCACGTAACCGGTCAGTGCCAGCGCATACACCCCGGTGATCGCCGCGACGCCGACCGCCACGGCAGGCCAGATACCGGCGGCGATCATCGCCCCGCCGAGCGCCAACAGCCATGCCGTGGATTCATGCAGCAAATGCGCACCGGTAGCCGCGCCGTGCCCGTGCGCCGACACCATGCCGAAGTCCATTCCCATGATCTGGGCCAGCGCCATCAGCACCTGCAGCAGCCCGACCACGATCAGCGACAGCCGCCGATACCCCCAGCCCGACCAGCGTTTGCCGGCGGTCATCTCGCCGGTGACCGATGTCACTCCGGCGGCCGCCAGAATCTGGGCGGCCAGGTCAGGACCCGCGGAGGCGTCCGACCCGGATTCGATCTCGGTCAGCCGGCGGGCCTGAGCGGCGGCACCGACCAGCCAGCGTCGGCAGCCGCGGCATGATGCTAAGTGCGCGTCGACCTGCTGCGCGGGCAACTCCTGCTGCTCACCGTCGAGCAGCGACGACAATGTTTCGCGCACCACCTCGCACCGCATGCCGACATAGTCGCTCATTCGGTGGCCATACACAAAGGTCACCGGGCGCGGGAACCAAACCGCGCTCCCGCGCGACCACTGGGGTGTCGGAGTAAAAGTCACGATCGCTGGGGAGAGGTGTCTGATGAGCGCACCAGTCTGGTTGGCATCGCCACCGGAGGTGCACTCTGCGCTGCTCAGCTCAGGCCCGGGCCCCGGACCGCTGCTGGCAGCGGCGTCAGCCTGGTCGGCGATGAGCGCGGAATACGCCGAAGTCGCCGCCGAACTCGACGCGGTACTGGCCGGCGTGCAGGCCGGCGCCTGGCAGGGACCCAGCGCCCAGCGGTACGCGGCAGCGCACGGCCCCTATCTGAGCTGGCTGACCGAGAGCGTCACCAAGAGCACCGCCGCAGCCGGCCTGCACCACACCGCGGCGGCGGCCTACACCACCGCATTGGCCGGCATGCCCACCCTGGCCGAACTGGCCGCCAACCATGCCGTGCACGCGACGCTGGTGGCGACGAACTTCTTCGGCATCAACACCATCCCGATCGCGCTGAACGAGGCCGACTACGCCCGGATGTGGGTCCAGGCCGCCGAGATCATGACCGTCTACCAGGGCGTCTCGGGAGCGGCACTGGCCTCGGTTCCGGTGGCGACGCCCGCGCCGCCGATCGTGGCCCCGGGGGCTGCCGAGGCCGCCGCCGCCCCCAGTTGGGAACAGCAACTCAAGGATCTGATCACGCAGTTCAACATGGGCTTTGCGGACCCGATCGCCAAGTGGCTGTGGGCGCAGTTGGGCGTCGACGGATATCCCATCGAGGCGTTTCCGTTTGCCAGCTCGGTCACCCAGATGCTGTTGCAGATCCCGGGGATGTCCCCGATTCTGGCCGGAGCCCTGGGCTGGTTCACCTTCCACACGCTGATGCTGTTGTGGCCGATAGGACAGATCGCGGTGCAGATGGCGATCCCGATCGTCATGGCCGCGGCACCCGCCCTCGCCGCCGCCGCCGGACTCGGTGCGCTCGGCGCGATCGGTGCGGTCGGGCTCGACCAGGCGGTCGAGCCTGCGCCGGCGATGCCGGTGGTCGGCGGCATGACCGCTGTTCCGATCTCCGCTGGGGCCGTCGTGCCGGCGGGTGCGGAGGTGTGCGCCTGCGCCGACCCGATCTCGTCGGCCGGGTCGCCCACTCCGAGCACCGTCAGCGCGGGGATGCCGGCCGGCGGTGGCGCCGCCGGCGGCGGCCCGGGCGTCGGTTTCGGGCCGACCTCATGCCTGTACCTGGTGAGCAGCGCTTCGTCATCGGCGAGGCAGTCCAGCGGAAGCCGCCGCTCTCGCAGCGCCGATGAGGAGGCCGCCGAGAGCCAAGGGGCTCCCGGCGTGGCGGCGACGGAGAGCCAAGCCCAGAAACGCCGTCGGCGGCAACGCGTCCAGCAGCGCGGCGTTGGCGATGAATACATGGACATGAACATCGGGGTGACCCCGGACTGGGCGGGGCCCACCGGCGGTTCAGCGAGGCTCGACGGAGGAGAGGCGACGCTGGGAGCGCCGCATGACCCCGGCGGTTCAGCGAGGCTCGACGGAGGAGAGGCGAAGCTGGGAGCGCCGCATGACCCCGGCGGTTCAGCGAGGCTCGACGGAGGAGAGGCGAAGCTGGGAGCGCCGCATGACCCGAGTGGCGCTTCGGCGTCCGAGCGGGGCGCCGGCGCGCTCGGTTTCGCCGGCACAGTCGGCGGCGCGGACCGGCAGGCGGCGGGGATCGCCGTGCTCACCGGCGACGGCCTCGACACCGAGCCGCGGGTACCGATGTTGCCGGGCGGTTGGGACGAGACCCGGAGCTGACCGACTCGCATCGCCGAAACCGACGTTTCGCAGCGAAAGTACGAGTAGGCACCTGCAAAACGTCGGTTTCGCCGACAGGGAGCTACTGCGGCCAGTAGGCGCACCACTCCTGCGCGGTGACCTCACCCAGCGGGCCGGGTCCGGAATCGTCGAGGATGCCAGCACCACGGCGTGCCGCCGCGATCTCGAGCTCGACGGCCCGGACAGTGTCCATCAGTTCCAAAACCGCTGTGCGCAGGTTGTTTTCCGCATCCGCATCGGCATCGACGGCGATCGAGGTGACGGTCTCGGGGATCAGCTCTGCGGGCAGGCCGGCGCGGGTGAGACGCTGCAGCACCTTGCTCGCCAGCGCCAGTGCCGGCTGGGCGGTCGGCAGGTCATCCATGATGGAGTCTCTGGACTTGGTCTCCAGGGCTTTTCGGTCATGCCATTGCGCGACCTGATCCTCCAGCGAGATGTCCTCGCCTGCCAGCACCGCCGGCACCCGGTTGACCAGCTTGCGCAGCAGGGCCTCGGCGACGTCGTCGATGTCGAAGGGACGATGCGGGGCGTCTTCGGCGATGCGGGCGTGGAACAACACCTGCAGCAGCACGTCGCCGAGTTCGTCGCGCAGCTCGTCTGCGTCGCCGCCGCGCACCGCGTCGAACAGCTCGTAGGTCTCCTCCAGCAGGAACTTCCGCAGCGAGTCGTGGGTCTGCTCGCTCTCCCACGGGCCGTCCGTGCGCAGCCGGTCCATGATCGCGACCGCGTCGATCAGCCGCTCGCCGGGTTGGGCCTCCGGCGCCGCGATCAGGGCCTCACCAGCGGCCAGGCGGGCCACCACGGCGGGATGGTTGCGGTCCGAGGTCAGCAGCACGGCGGCCTCGGCGCCGGACAACACCGATTGGGCGGCCGGCAGCGACCACGGCACCACGATCGGCAGTTCCTCGGTGTAGACGATGTCGCCGGTCAGCAGCGCACACGCTTCCACCGGCACCAGCGTGGGCCGGCGCGGGTCGAGAAGGACGACGGTCATCGCCCCGTCACGTCGACTTGGCCCTGCGGCCTGCCGTCGAGCGCGGAGATCAGGTCGGCGACCATCTGGACGAGTTCGACGTCGCGGATGCGCGGTGAGCCGACCGCATTTCCGGCACGGGGTATCGGGACCTGCACGGTGGAGGTGGTGGCGCGGTAGCTCGCGGACGGGTGCAGTCGCTTGAGCCGGATCTGCGCGGAGTCCGGCAGCGTCATCGGCGCCAGTTTGAGCGTCGTCGCAGACACCGCCGAGACCTCGGTGATGCCGACTCCCCGGCACAGCAGCCGCAGCCGGGCCACCGCGACCAACCGGCCCGCCGGCTCCGGCAGCGGCCCGTAGCGGTCGGTCAGTTCTTCGACGACAGCAGCGATCTCGTCGTCGCCGGTGGCGGCGGCCAGCCGGCGGTAGGCCTCCAGCCGCAGCCGGTCGGAGTTGATGTACTCCGGCGGCAGGTGGGCGTCGACCGGCAGGTCGATCCGGACGTCCTTGACCTCTTCGGTGGTGACCGTCTCGCCGTTGAAGGCCGCGCGGTACGCCTCGACGGCCTCCCCCACCAGCCGCACATACAGGTCGAAGCCCACGCCGGCAACGTGTCCGGACTGCTCCGCCCCCAACACGTTTCCGGCGCCGCGGATCTCCAGGTCTTTCATCGCCACCGCCATCCCGGCGCCCAACTCGTTGTTCTGGGCGATAGTGGCCAGGCGGTCGTGGGCGGTCTCGGTCAGGGGCGCATCCCGCGGGTAGAGGAAGTAGGCGTAGCCGCGCTCCCGGCTGCGGCCCACCCGGCCCCGCAGCTGGTGCAGCTGCGAGAGCCCGAAGGTGTCGGCGCGTTCGACGATCAACGTGTTGGCGTTGGAGATGTCCAGGCCGGTCTCGATGATCGTGGTGCACACCAGGATGTCGTACTCCCGGTTCCAGAAGCCCTGCACCGTGGTCTCCAGCATTTCCTCCGGCATCTGGCCGTGCGCCACCACGACCCGGGCCTCGGGCACCAGCCCACGCACCCGGGCGGCCGCGGCGTCGATGGAACTGACCCGGTTGTGCACGTAGAAGACCTGCCCGTCGCGCAGCAGTTCGCGGCGCAGCGCGGCCGCCACCTGCTTCTCGTCATGCGGGCCGACGTAGGTCAGCACCGGGTACCGGTCTTCGGGCGGAGTCAGGATCGTCGACATCTCCCGGATACCGGCCAGGCTCATCTCCAAGGTGCGCGGGATCGGGGTGGCGCTCATGGTGAGCACGTCGACGTGGGTGCGCAGGGCCTTGATGTGCTCCTTGTGCTCGACCCCGAAACGCTGCTCCTCGTCGACGATCACCAGGCCCAGATTCTTCCAGCGGACCCCGGTCTGCAGCAGCCGGTGGGTGCCGATCACCACGTCGACGCTACCCTCGGCCAGCCCTTCGACCACCGCTTTGGACTCGGCCGGGTCGGTGAAGCGGGACAGGCCCTTGACCGTGACCGGGAATCCGGCCATCCGGGTGCTGAAGGTCTGCAGGTGCTGATCGGCCAGCAGCGTGGTCGGCACCAGCACCGCGACCTGCATGCCGTCCTGGACTGCCTTGAACGCCGCGCGCACCGCGATCTCGGTCTTGCCGTAGCCGACGTCACCGCAGATCACCCGGTCCATCGGGACCGGCTTTTCCATGTCGGCCTTGACCTCGCTGATCGCGGTGAGCTGGTCGACGGTCTCGGTGAACCCGAACGCGTCCTCCATCTCGGCCTGCCACGGGGTGTCGGGCGCGAACGCGTGGCCGGGCGCGGCCTGGCGCTTGGCGTAAAGCGCGACGAGTTCGTCGGCGATCTCCCTGACGGCCCGGCGCGCCTTCGTTTTCGTCTGGGTCCAGTCGCTGCCGCCGAGCCTGCTCAGCGCCGGGGCCTGGCCGCCGACGTAGCGGGACAGCTGATCCAGCGAGTCCATCGGCACGTAGAGCTTGTCGGTACCGTTCGCACCGCGCTTTCCCGACGCGTATTCCAGCACCAGGTATTCGCGCCGCGCCCCGCCCACGGTGCGCTCGGTCATCTCCACGAACTTGCCGATGCCGTGCTGGTCGTGCACCACCAGATCGCCGGCGGTCAGGGCCAGCGGGTCGACGGCGTTGCGGCGTTTGGCCGCCAGCCGCTTGCCCTCAGGCCCGGCAACCCGGTTACCGGTCAGATCGGCCTCGGTGACCACCACCAGGTTGGCGCCCGGGATCACCAGCCCGTCGTGCAGGGGGCCGGCCAATACCCCGACCACCCCGGGCTGTGGCGCCGCGCCCGGCTCCAACAGGGTTGCCGCGGTGTCGGATTCCGCCAGCTGCTCCACGAGCCGGCGGGCGGTACCCACACCCGGGGCCACGATCGCCGCGCATCCTCCGGTCACGGTGTGCGCCCGCAGCATGGCGAAGATCTCGTCGATGTCGCGTTGCCGGCCCCGGGCCGACGGCGACGGACGCACGTCGAGTTCGGCTGCGTCCGGGTCGGGTAGCTGGCTCAGCGTCCACCACGGATGCCCGGCGTCCAGCGCCGCCTGACGCACCTGCGCGAACTCACGGAATCCCGACCCGCCGAGCTGTTCGATGTCGATCGGCGCCTCGCCGCCGATCGCGGCGACCGACCAGGACGCCTCCAGGAATTCGCGGCCGGTCTTGATCAGGTCGGCGGCGCGGGCGCGGATCTTCTCGGGATCGCAGACCAGCACCGGGGTGCCGGCGCCGAGCTGATCGGTCAACAGGGCCTGCTGGCCGGGCCGCAGCACCGGTCCCAGCGCCTCCATCCCGTCGACCGGGATGCCCTCGGCCAGCTTGGCCAGCATGTCACCGACAGTGCCCAAGACGGCGTTGTCGGTGTGCGGCTGATCGCGTGCCAGCTCGGCCGCGCGCACCCGAACGTCCTCGGTGAGCAGCAGCTCCCGGCAGGCCACCGCCACCACGGTGCCCGCCTCGATCTCGGGGATGGAGCGTTGATCGGCCACCGAGAACGGCCGCATCTCGGTGACCTCGTCACCCCAGAACTCGATACGCACGGGGTGCTCGGCGGTCGGCGGGAAGATGTCGAGGATTCCGCCGCGCACCGCGAACTCGCCGCGCTTGCCGACCAGGTCGACCCGGGTATAGGCCAGCTCGACCAGCCGGGCGATCACCGCATCGAAGGGTGTCTCATCGCCGACGGCAAGGATGACCGGTTCGATCGCATCCAGTTGCGGGGTCATCGGCTGCAGCAACGACCGGGCAGTGGTCACCACCGCCCGCAGGGGCGGACCCAATCGGGCATCGTCGGGGTGTGCCAGCCGGCGCAGCAGCAACATCCGGGCGCCGACGGTGTCGACCCCCGGGGAGAGCCGTTCGTGCGGCAGCGTCTCCCAGGACGGGAACAGCGCCACCGTGTCGCCGTAGACGCCGCGCAACTCGGCGGCCAGGTCGTCGGCGTCGTGGCCGGTGGCGGTGACCACCAGCAGCGGGGTCGTGCGGGCCAGCGCCGCCGCCACGAACGGCCGCGTCGCGACCGGGCCCACCAGGTTCAGTTCGGTGGGACGGTCGCCGGCGCGCTCGATGAGTTCGGCGAAGGTCGGCGCTGTCAACGCCAGGTCTACGAGCCCCGCAATCGGGGTTTGGACAGTCTGGTGCCCCGGTGCGGTCATGATGCGGGCAATTCTAAGCGGTGGTGCTGCGCGCACCGATTTGCGTTGCGGTACAGGCCTTATTCGTCATGCAGGGTCGGATCGGACTCCAGGTGCGTCAGACCGTTCCAGCACAGATTCACCAGGTGGGCGGCCACCACTTCCTTCTTGGGTTCGCGCACGTCCAGCCACCACTGGGCCGTCATCGACACCGAACCGACCAACGCCTGCGCATACAGCGGCGCGGTCTCCGGGTCCAGGCCGCGCCGGGAGAAGTCACCGGCCAGAATCGACGACACCTGGCCGATCGCGTCGTTGAGCAGCGTGGAGTAGGTGCCGGAACTGATCGATGCCGGGGAGTCGCGGATCAGGATGCGGAAGCCGTCGGTGTGCTCGTCCACATAGGTCAGCAGCGCCAGCGCGACCCGTTCGACCCGCAAGCGGGACTGGTTGTTCGTCGCCTTGGTCAGTGAGGTGGTGATGCCGTCCAGCAACGCCGACATCTCGCGGTCGACCACGACGGCGTAGAGCCCTTCTTTGCCGCCGAAATGCTCGTAGACCACTGGTTTGGACACGTGGGCACGCTGCGCGATCTCCTCGATGGACGTGCCTTCATAGCCTCGCTCGGCGAACAGCGACCGCGCGACGTCGATGAGTTGGTGCCGACGTTCACTGCCGGTCATCCGGGCCCGCGGCGCCCGCCCGTCCTTATCGAGACCAGCCACGCCGACCAGCCTAGTCGTTTGCACTAGAGTCACTGCCGAGCACCGATCCGTCGTGGTGTAATCGGCAGCACCTCTGATTTTGGTTCAGATAGTTCAGGTTCGAGTCCTGGCGACGGAGCTCAAGTTCACGCCCGTACAGAAAGGGGCTCGGTGGCAGGGCAAAACGAGACCGCGGTCGTGATTCTGGCGGCCGGGGCCGGAACCCGGATGGTCTCCGACACCCCCAAGGTGCTGCACCGACTGGGCGGGCGCAGCATGTTGTCGCACTGCGTGCGCTCCGCCGCCGGGATCAGTCCCCGCCACCTGGTGGTGGTGCTGGGCCACGCCCACGAACGCATCGCCGGTCCGGTCGCCGAACTCGCGCAGGCCCTGCACTGCCGCATCGACGTCGCCCTGCAGGACCAGCAGCTCGGCACCGGGCACGCGGTGCTGTGCGGCCTGTCGGCACTGCCCGATGACTTCGCCGGCACCGTCGTGGTCACCTCCGGCGACATCCCGCTGCTGGACACGGCCACGCTCGAGGCGCTGGTGGAGACCCATCGCACCGCCCCGGCCGCGGTCACCGTGTTGACCACGACGCTGCCCGACCCCACCGGTTACGGGCGCATCCTGCACACGCAGGACGGTGAGGTCACCGCGATCGTGGAGCAGGCCGACGCCACCGCGTCGCAGCGGGAGATTCGCGAGGTCAACGCCGGGGTGTACGCCTTCGACATCGCCCCGCTGCGGTCGGCGCTGGGCCGGCTCGGCTCGGACAACGCCCAGCACGAGCTGTACCTCACCGACGTGATCGGCATCGTCCGCGGCGACGGCCGGGTCGTGCACGCCCGCCACGTCGACGACGCGGCGTTGGTGGCCGGCGTCAACGACCGTGTGCAGTTGGCCGAATTGGCCGCCGTGCTGAATCGCCGCCTGGTGACCGCCCACCAGCGGGCCGGCGTCACGATCCTCGACCCCGCCACCACCTGGATCGACGTGGACGTGACCATCGGGCCCGACACCACCGTCGCACCCGGAACCCAACTGCTGGGCGGCACCGCCGTCGGCGCGCACTGCACGATCGGCCCGGACAGCACCCTGACCGACGTCACCGTGGGTGATGCCGCGTCGGTGATCCGCAGCCACGCCACCTCGTCGTCGATCGGTCCCGGCGCGGCCGTCGGGCCGTTCGCCTACCTGCGTCCGGGCTCCGTGCTGGGCGCCGAGGGCAAGCTGGGGGCGTTCGTCGAGACCAAGAACTCCACCATCGGCACCGGGACCAAGGTTCCGCACCTGACCTACGTCGGCGACGCCGACATCGGCGAGCACTCCAACATCGGCGCATCCAGCGTGTTCGTCAATTACGACGGCCAGACCAAGCGCCGGACCAAGGTCGGTTCGCACGTGCGCACCGGGTCGGACACCATGTTCGTCGCACCCGTCACTATCGGCGACGGCGCCTACACTGGCGCCGGGACGGTGGTGCGCGACGACGTGCCACCGGGTGCGCTGGCGGTGTCAGCGGGCCCGCAACGAAACATCGAGAACTGGGTGCAGCGCAAGCGGCCCGGCAGCGCCGCGGCCGAGGCGGCAGAGGCGGCCGGCGACCAACCGGACCGGTCATCGTGAGCTTGGTCGCGTTGAGGCAGCCCGAGGCGATTTTGCGAGCCGGGCTCCGTACCATAAGGCCCGAGTTAACTCGACCATTTTCCCAGATCGCCAACAGCAGGGGCAGCACGTGAGCCACGAGTGGACAGACAACCGCAAGAACCTGATGCTCTTCGCAGGTCGCGCGCACCCGGAGCTGGCCGATCAGGTCGCCAAAGAACTGGATGTGTCAGTCACCGCGCAGACCGCCCGCGACTTTGCCAACGGCGAGATCTTCGTGCGTTTCGAGGAGTCCGTGCGCGGCTGCGACGCCTTCGTGCTGCAGGCCCACTCGGCGCCGCTCAACCAGTGGCTGATGGAACAGCTGATCATGATCGACGCGCTCAAGCGGGGCAGCGCCAAGCGGATCACCGCCATCCTGCCGTTCTACCCGTACGCCCGTCAGGACAAGAAGCACCGTGGCCGCGAACCGATTTCGGCCCGCCTGGTCGCCGACCTGCTCAAGACGGCCGGCGCCGACCGGATCGTGACGGTCGATCTGCACACCGACCAGATCCAGGGTTTCTTCGACGGCCCGGTCGACCACATGCGAGCCCAGCCACTGCTGTGCGGCTACATCCGTGACAACTACCTCAACAACGGCAAGGACGTCGTGGTGGTCTCGCCTGACTCCGGCCGCGTGCGGGTCGCCGAGAAATGGGCTGACTCACTGGGTGGCGTGCCGCTGGCCTTCATCCACAAGACCCGTGATCCGCGGGTGCCCAACCAGGTCAAGGCCAACCGGGTGGTCGGCGAGGTAGCCGGCAAGACCTGCGTGATCACCGACGACATGATCGACACCGGCGGAACCATCGCCGGAGCGGTCGGCCTGCTGCGCGAAGCGGGGGCCGTCGACGTGGTGATCGCCGCGACCCACGGCGTACTGTCCAGCCCGGCATCCGAGCGATTGGCGGCCTGCGGTGCCAGCGAAGTGATCGTCACCAACACGCTGCCGATCACCGAGGACAAGCAGTTCCCCCAACTGACGGTGCTGTCGATCGCCCCGCTGTTGGCCAGCACGATCCGCGCCGTGTTCGAAAACGGCTCGGTCACCGGACTTTTCGACGGAGACGCCTAACATGACTGACGGCACCATCTACCACAACCCGCGCTGCTCCACCTCACGCAAGACACTGGAGTTGCTGCGCGACAACGGTATCGAGCCGGTCGTCGTGGAATACCTGAAGACCCCGCCGTCACGCGCGGAGCTCGCGGAGATGATCCGTGCCGCCGGGATCGCGGTTCGCGACGCGGTGCGCACCGGCGAGGCGGTGTACGCCGAGCTGAACCTGGCCGACGCCTCCGACGACGAGTTGCTCGACGCGATGGCCGCAAACCCCATCCTGATCCAGCGACCGTTCGTCGTCACCGCGAAGGGCACCCGCCTGGGACGCCCGATTGACGCGGTCCGCGAGATCCTGTGACCCCGCTGCGCCCAGCGGCCCTGAAGGTCCTGGCCGCACTGACGGTCTCGCTGCTGGCGGCTACGACTTCCGGATGCGGCACCAAAACACCTGATTATCAATCGATTTGGTCCAATGGCACCACCACGACCACGTCCGGGGAGGCCAAGCCGCCGGTGACAGTGGGGCGGTACCTGGAGGACCAGGGAGTGGCCGCCGAAGCGGTGGCCCCCAGCGCCGTGAAAGACCTGACCGTGTCGATCCCGACGCCGGCGGGATGGACGAAGAAGCAGAGCCCGATGTTGCCGGCCACCACCGAGGTCATCGGCAAGGGCGAGAAGTTGCCGCGGGCGATGCTGAGCGTGGTCAAGCTCACCGGGAACTTCGATTCGCACGAAGCCATCAAGCACGGTGTCGTCGACGCCCAGCTCTCGAAGAATTTCCGGCTGCTGGACGCCTCCAACGAGGACTTCCACGGCTTCCCGTCGTCGATGGTCCAGGGCACCTACGACCTCGACGGGCAACGCCTGCACAGCTGGTTCCGGATGGTGATCGCCACCGGTTCGGCACCCGACGAACAGCGCTATCTGGTGCAGCTGTCGGTCACCGCCCCGGCCGACGAGGCCGCCAAGCAGGCCGCCGATGTCGAGACGATCACGAACGGGTTCACCGTCGCGGCGAAGTGACCTCCCACAGGCGTCGGGTCTTGTTAGAGTGCGACGCACCCGCTGAAGGGAGTTCCGCCATGGCCCTCGTTCGCCTGTCACCCGTGAGCCTTACGGGCCTGGGAGTCGCCGCCTTCTCTGCCGTGCTGCTGGCGCCGGCCGTGGCGCTGGCAGACCCGCAGCCCGGCTGCACCGCCGCCGACATGGCCAATGTGGCCACCGGCGTCGCCGCCTCGACGTCGGGTTACCTCTACGCGCATCCGGACGTCAACGAGTTCTACACCGACCTGCGCAACCGGCCCGACGACGAGGTGCCCGAGGCGGTTCGCAGTTTCTTCGACGGTAACCCGCAGGCTCACTCCGACCTGCTGGGGCTGCGTCAGCCTCTGACTGACTTCCGCGCCCGTTGCGGATTGCCCCAGCCCGAACGCCCACTGCTGGACCAGTGATGGCACGCCGGATCTGGGCCGTCGCGGCATTGGCGCTGACCGCGCTGCCGGGGGCCGTGGTCGTGTTCACGCCGGCCGGCACCGCCGAGGCCCAGGGCTGCGTCGGCGTGGGCCGCCGGGTGTATGTCAGTGGATGCGCCGACCCGGTGCCGCCGCCGGGTTACTACGCTCCGCTGCCCGAGGACATGCCCCCACCGCCGCCCCCGCCGCCGATCAACACCTGCGTCGGCTATAACGGCCGCTGGGTGCATGCCAACAACTGCAACTAGGCCCAGCTAGTTCCTGACGGCCTTCGGTGGTGTCCAGCTGCCGTTCAGCGCCTCCTCCTTGGGCCAGTACAGCCGCAGGATCAGCTGGAACGGTCCCTCGGGTGCGGGCAGCCAGTTGGATTCCTTGCCCGGTCCCGGGGACCGGTTCTGCACGTAGACGGTGATGCCGCCGTCAGGGTCGCGGGTCAGATCCGGCAGCATCGGCGAGTTGATCAGATACCGGTCGATCGGGTTGGCCACCAGCAGACTCTCCGGCATCTTGTACATGGTCAGCGACCAGAACGCGTTGACCGGCGGCAGCGCTTCGGGCCCGAACCGCAGCGTGTAGGCGTCGGCCCCGCTCAGCGGCGCACCGGTGGAGTCCACGGCCAGGGCCGGATAGATGGCTTCGGCCTCGGAGTTGCCGTAGATCCCGAGTACCGCACCGGCCATCCGGTACAGGTAGTTGCCGTTCAGGAATTCTCGGGTGCCGAACAACTGCCCCGAGGTCACCTGGCCGGTGTCCAGCTTGTCCTTCTTGAAGGCGTTGAGTTCCGTCCAGGCCTCAGCCATCCCGGCCTGCACGGCTTCGCGGGTCTCGGCGCTGAGTTCGTCGGCGTTGAAGTCCCCGTCGGGACCGATGCCGATGGTGGCGAAGCGGGCCCGTAGGTCTTGCTCCCCCGGCAACACCGGCGCGTACTTCAGGAGGAAGCTCAGGATCTCGAAGAACTTCGGCGACGTCTTCTGCGCCTCGGGTGTCAGCGGCGCGACGAAATCCACCGGCGGCGCACTCATCGCGGGTTGCTTGAGATAGGCCGACAGCGGCTCCACCGTGTAGCCGGCCTGGATCTTCTTGACGTTGTCGATGTCGGCGGGGTCGAACAGCTGGGTGCGGTAGATGACCAGCGCGAAGTCGGTGTCGGAGCGGATCACGTCGTCGACGCCGTCGGGTTTGTCGCCCTGCCAGGCGGGTCCGGCCAGCAGGTATTTGCCGCCGCCGTTGCCGGTGGTGCGGCTGCCCACGTAGGCGAAGTTGTAGGTGTAGGCGTCGATGAACTGCAGGGAGTAGTAGCGGCCGGCCTCGATCGGCGGCACGGTGAGCACCAACGGCTCGGCCCGCAGGTCGGCGCCGAGCATGGTGTAGGGCGTGTCGGAGTTCGGCGTCTGAACAGTGGTGTCTTCAGGCGTGTAAACCCTTGCGGCGCTGTGTGCCTGGTTCCAATCACCTTTGTACTGCGGACCCGACTTGTCGACGTAGTAGGCGTGCTGGATGCGGTAGGAGTCGACCATCGGGAAGCCGTAGACGTAGGCCTCCTTCGCGATCTGACGCACCTGATCGGCCGTTGACGCCGGCGCCGGGCCGGCGGGTTCGGCCGACTGCTTGGCACCGCAGCCGCTGATGGCGGCCAGCATCACGACAATCAATCCGAAAGTGGTCCAGTTCTTCACGCATAGAGTGTCAGTCATGACGTCTTGGACCGCCAGTGATCTGCCGTCGTTCGCCGGCCGCGCCGTGATCGTCACCGGCGCCAACAGCGGCCTGGGTGCCGTGACCGCACGCGAGCTGGCGCGGGTCGGAGCCAGCGTTACCCTCGCCGTGCGCGACACCGCCAAAGGGCAGGCCGCGGCGACCGGGATGCCCGGGGACGTGACGGTCCGCCCGCTGGACCTGGCGGACCTGTCCTCGGTGCGGCGGTTCGCCGACGAAACGTCACGGATCGACGTCCTGGTCAACAACGCCGGGATCATGGCGGTGCCCTACGGCAGGACGGTCGACGGTTTCGAGAGTCAGATCGGAACCAACCATCTCGGGCATTTCGCACTGACCAACCTGCTGCTGCCCAAGATCACCGATCGGGTGGTGACGGTGTCGTCCTACATGCACCGGATCGGCAACATCAGCCTCAAGGACCTGAACTGGGAGTCGCGGCGCTATTCGGCATGGCGGGCCTACGGTCAGTCCAAGCTCGCCAACCTGCTGTTCACCAGCGAACTGCAGCGCCGCCTGGTGTCGGCCGGTTCGCCGGTGCGCGCACTGGCCGCCCATCCGGGCTATTCGAACACCAACCTGCAGGGCCACACCGGCAATCGGGTGGGCGACGTGCTGATGCGCACGATCGGCAATGGGTTGCTTGCCACCAACGCCGACTTCGGGGCCCGCCAGACGCTGTACGCGGCGTCGCAGGATCTGTCCGGCAACACCTACATCGGGCCGCGGTTCGCGTTCATCGGCCGCAGCGGGCCGGTGAGCCGCAGTCTGCTGGCCAAGCGGGGTTCTACCGCGGCCGGGTTGTGGGACCTGTCGGCCCAGCTCACCGGCGTGCAATTTCCGCTCTGAGGTGTCCGCGGTTCCCTATCCTTGAAAGGCAGCAGGGCACAAGAATATTACGACGCTAAATCTACCGGCAGCTCACAAATTCAAGCCAGTAATCTCTGCAATCCAACTTCGAGGAATCGAAGTAATCCCCTAAGGTGTTCGGGCCGAATACAACGCCAACACCCCATGATAGTAACGAGTTGCCGCGATGTGCCAACAAGAGAAAACAGCAACAAGAAAACCGATCACCCACCAAGAGATGACTATAGTCGTTGGCAGATCCAAAGCTAGTGGCACTGCAACGCTCGCAGTGATGACCGCACACACGCCCACCACCCCCCTCATCGTCCTAAGCAAACGAGAGACGAACTTGTGTTCATTCTGGCGCAGCAAAATAATCGTATATATCGACGGAGCAATCATAATAACCGTAACAATCGAACCCGAGGATCTTGTAACGAGATGGTCCAGGCCAAAATTGCCATCACCAACGACTACAAAATCATGCATTAGCCAGCCAATAACATGGCTGGCTAAACCTGCAAAAAGAAGACATGATGCAACAAACGCCGCGTAGAATGAATTCTTCAAGATTGACTGACTTTTGGGGAGTACTAATACCCGCACATTCATGGTTAGCGATCTTTGCGTGCTGGGATTTGTATAGTGAGCGGCGACCCAATTCTCAATTACCTCTTTGTCGACTCCTTCAAATTCGCCATCGTCGTCAATTGAGGTGGTCAGTCCTATTGCTTGTGCGCCCTCAGGGATCGCCAGCCGATAATGCTGGCTTCCATAGAGCCCTAGATTTGTATGGCTAGACTCAAGCCTAAAACAGCCAGATAGTCTCATCGCGGGAATGTACTTGATTAGCGTCGTATAGTACTGGTACGCAATCATTCCCGATGTGAGCTTGAAGCGCCGGTACCCCAGTTTGGCTAAGCCCGAAATCTTGCAGACAGCGAAAGCGATTGCCCCACATGCGACTATCGCCAGAATTCCCACAAAAGAAATTCCGGGGTTTAATACAAAGAACACGGCAAGTATGAGACCCAGGAAGGCGCCGCCTTTGCTTATGGACTCAACGCCTGCCGGTGGAAAATAGTCGTCTTCATCTGCAAACAATTCAGCGCTATTGGACACAGTGTATGTCTTGATGACAAACTCTGCACATGGCGAGCCCGATTCGATAACACCGATTAGAGTGAAATTCTCTAGGAAATCATACAGAACCTGACAAAAAACCGCCGTTCCAACTTCACCAGCAATCTCCTCAAGCGGGATGAGGATATCCCATAACGGATCTAGAACGCGCTCGGAGTTATCCAGGAAGACCACCTCGGAGCCGTCGCCGGAGCCTTCATGAGAGGGCGGGCCCACAACGGTCTTCACAACGCCGAAAAAGTCATCGTTTCGCTTACAGGATGCGACCCGATAAAGAAAATCGACAATATCAGGCTGGATAACGTTTTGATGAACTCCTGCATCAATGGCGAATGCGACCAGGATCCCTGCTGTCATATGCGCGTTATCAACGCTCGATAATACTGGAACCGGCGACGAATTGAATTGGGCATCAAAGTGCCCAAGCAATTGCTTTGGCGTGGGCGGAAGGGGTATATGCAGCTCGCTCGTCGCGCTGATTCCGAAAGCTTCCCTTATGCGTGAAACTGCGCGACCATCCACCATCAGACTTGATTTTGTGGCAGTAGAGCCCACGCTCGAATCGATAATTTCGATTGTATCGACACGACGAACTAACCAGTTATCGAGACCTTTATAGAAGGCGCCAAAATAGCGCCCAAGTGCAACTAGATGGTATAACTCCTCATCGTAATCCCCCCTCGGATAAGCGCTCCCGAGCGGCCTTTTTTCTCTTTGCCTTCTCAGCCACATGAAGGAATTGCTCAACTGGACGGAGTCGGGCGCCCCGAGAGACGACAAGTGTCTCGCCATGCGCCTTTATCTTTCGTTTCGGGACGGATTTCGATACACGACCCAATGCTCCTGTGCTAGCCATAACAATTAGCCACATCCGAGATGTCGAATCCATTACGCAGGCGGCCCACGTCACGAAGAGCGCGCCCTCGGGTTTCTACTTTACATTCAAGTAGCCGCATATCGTTGACCACCTATCTAATGGCATGTATAGCACATCGACTGATTTTAGCCGCTGAAGGCTCCAGTATGACGTTGTGCATCAGGATATCCAGTACCACCGACACGCGCGGACTTTGAGCCAATCTGCGTGTCGCTACCTGCTCCAACGCCAACAGCTGGCTGTCCGGCTGTCCGTGGAGTCGCTGCCCGACGACGAAGGGAGGCACCCTGATGCAAGCAGGGAGTCTGGTCTGCCAATGGCCGAACGGTCAAGAACATTGCTGTCTGGCTACTGCATGCGCAGGCCTTCGCCAGGTAGTGCCGTCGCAACCAATCGTGCTGCCACATCCGTCCTAGCGCCCCCAGAAGGTCGCTGATGGCATGTTCCAGTGAGGGCAGTCCAAGGTATAGCCACGCACATTCGTGACCCACCGCCGGACGTGGGTCCAGTAAAGCATCCACGTCGCCTACTAGCTGCTCATCCAGCCAGAACCAAGCCCTCCAGGGCCTGCTTCCGGAGCTAAGGAGGCCAAGGGCTCTGTCAACCACCCATCGCAGCGTTGCCGCGTATCAGACCTTCTCCAACACAGCAGAAACCCTGACGCGACGGACTGCCGGATCGATACGCCGTCAATTTCCGCTCTGAGGTGCTGATGCGCTAGCCTGTCCAGGCGTCACGGCGAGGGCGGTCACCAATTTCGGCCGCCGTTATCGACGAGGACCTCCTACTTGGTTGTCGCGTTCTGGCCGTGCCTCATGCACAGGTAGCAACCGTAGGAGTAACGATGGCCAAGGCCCCGACCACCAACCAGCTGACCGTTTCGGTGCGTTCCGAGATCGGCAAGGGCGCGTCGCGCCGGGCCCGCCGCGACGGCAAGGTCCCCGCGGTCCTTTACGGCCACGGCACCGACCCGCAGCACCTGGAGCTGCCGGCTCGCGAATTCGCGGCCGTGTTGCGCAACTCCGGCACCAACGCGGTGCTCATCCTCGACATCGAGGGCAAGGAGCAGCTGGCCTTGACCAAGGCGCTCGACATTCACCCGATCCGTCGCAACATCCAGCACGCCGACCTGCTGGTGGTCAAGCGCGGCGAGAAGGTCATCGTCGAGGTCAACGTCATTCTCGAGGGCGAATCGTTCCCCGGCACTCTGGTCACGTCCGACGCCACCGCGGTGGAGATCGAGGCCGAGGCGCTCTCGATCCCCGAACAGCTGACGGTCTCGATCGAAGGCGCCGAAGCCGGCACCCAGATCACCGCCGGCCAGCTCGAGCTGCCCAAGGGCGTCACCCTGATCTCCGACCCGGAGCTGCTGCTGGTCAACGTGGTCGAGCCGCGGGTCGAAGAGGAGCCCGCCGAGGGCGAAGAGGGCGCCGCGGCAGCCGGTGCCGAGGGCGGCCAGGCCGAGGCCGCCGCGGCCGAGTAGGTCGAGTACCGCGTGGCCGAGTCACCGCCGATACTGGTGGTCGGCCTGGGCAATCCGGGCCCCGCGTACGCCCGCACCCGGCACAACGTGGGCTTCATGGTCGTCGACCTGCTCGCCGAGCGGATCGGATCGGCGTTCAAGCTGCACAAGAAGTCCGGCGCCGATGTGGCGACCGGGCGCCTGAGCGGGCAGCCGGTGGTGCTGGCTCGTCCACGCTGCTACATGAACGAGTCGGGTCGCCAGGTGGGGCCGCTGGCCAAGTTCTACTCGGTGCCGCCGCCCGGGGTGGTGGTGATCCACGACGACCTCGACTTGGACTTCGGCCGGATCCGGCTCAAGCAGGGCGGCGGCGAGGGCGGCCACAACGGGCTGCGCTCGCTCGCGACCGTGTTGGGTAGCAAGGATTTTCAGCGGGTGCGTTTCGGGATCGGCCGCCCGCCCGGGCGCCAGGATCCGGCGGCCTTCGTGCTGCAGGCGTTCGGCTCGCGTGAGCGCGAGGAGTTGCCCACGATCTGCGAACAGGCCGCCGACGCCACCGAGTTGCTGATCGAGATGGGGCTGGAGCCGGCGCAGAACGTCGTCCACGCCTGGTGATCATCCGCCCAGCGTGAACGTGGCTTCACGCTCGCGGGTGCGACCTGACCGGAACTAGGTGACCAGGGCGACGGAATTGGCCCGGCGCAGCTTGCCCGACGGCGTCTTGGGGATGGTGCCCGGCCCGAGTACCACCACGTTGCGGGGCCGCATGTCGACCTCGGTGACCACCTCATGGGCCACCTGGTGCTCGATCCGGCGCACCTCGACCGGGTCCTGCCAGGCGTTGGACTCCACCGCGACGGCGAACGTCTCGCGGGAGTGCCCGGCGTCCAGGCGCACCGCCACCGCGCAGCCCGGGCGCACGCCCTCGACGCGGCCCGCGGCCCGCTCGATGTCGGTCGGGTAGATGTTGCGGCCGGCCATGATGATGACGTCCTTGACGCGGCCGCACACCACGACGTGGCCGTCCTCCATCTGGTAGCCCAGGTCGCCGGTGTCATACCAGCCGTGCTCGTCCTGCGCCGGCAGGAAGCCCGCCATGGTCAGGTAGCCCGGAGTCACCGGCTCGCCGCGCAGCTGGATCACCCCGACCCCGCGGGCCGGCAATCCCGTTCCGTTCTCGTCGGCGATCCGGATCTCGATGCCTTCCAGCAGCGGTCCCAGCGAGGCCAGTCGCCGGGTGTTGCCCTTGGTTGCGGGCACCGCCTGGCGCAGCGCGGCCAGCAGGTCGGCATCGATCTCGTCGACCACCAGGCCCGCATTGCACTTGGAGAAGGACACCGCCAGCACCGTCTCGGCCATGCCGTAGGCCGGCAGGATGGCGGTCGGGTTCAGCCCGAACGGCTTACCGGCGTCGATCAGATCCTCGACGTCGGCGGGCTCGACCGGCTCGGCACCCGAGAGTGCGAACCGCAGCGTGGACAGGTCGAACTGTCCCGGCGTGGCCTGCTTGCGCAGCCGCTTGGCGAACAGCGCGTAGGCGAAGTTCGGGGCCGCGGTCATGGTGCCCTTGTACTTGTCGATCAGCTTGGCCCACAGCAGGGTGTCCCGCAGGAAGTCCATCGGGGTGATCTTGACCAGTTCGGCGCCGAAGTACATCGGCACGGTCAGGAACCCGATCATGCCCATGTCGTGGAAGCACGGCAGCCAGCTGACCATGACGTCCTTCTCGACGTCGTACTCAGCGCTGATGAACATCGCCTCGGCGTTGGAGTAGATGTTGCGGTGGGTGATCTGCACGGCCTTCGGCGACCCGGTCGACCCGGACGTCAGCTGCATCAGCGCCAGATCGTCCTCGCCGGCCTCCACCGGGTCGATCGGCTCATGAGCCAGCAGGTCCGCGACCGTCAGGACCTTCAGTCCCTTCTCCTGCAGCACCGGCATGGCGGCCAGGAACGGGTCGGAGATGATGACGGCCTTGGCGTCGATCATGTCGACGACGGTCATGGTGTCTTCGGCCCAGACGGCCAGGTCGGTGCGCGGGGTGGGCTGGTGCAGCATGGTCAGACTGGCGGCGCGCATCCAGACACCCTGGGCGGTGGGGGCGATTTCCACGGGAGCGCCGGCCAGCACTCCGACCGCGTCGCCCGGGCCGACGCCGGCCGCGGCCAGGCCGCCGGCGACCTGGCGAGCACGCTCGTGGACCTCGGCCCAGGTGTGCCGGATCGGTTCGTGCGGCTCACCGGTGACCATGCCTTTGGAGGATTCGCGGGCACTGCGGAACATGTTGTCGGTAAACCTGCTCACGACGGCCTCCTAGCCGGCACCGGTACTTTCCATACGGGCTGAGTTTTCATGTTCCACCTGCTGGGGACCACTTTGCGAGAGGCGCGCATGCACAAATCTGCAGCGATTACATCTCGATACGGCAATACCCGCCCACCGAGAGCGGCGAGCGGCTGGTTGGCAGGGAAGTCCTGACCGCAATTAGTCACCGCGCTGTATCTTAAACTCCTCTTAATCGACGGGGCAAATCTTCCCGCCGATTGGGGTGGCCGTCACACTCCGGTGACCGACGGCGGCGCCACCCGGGCGCCGTAGACCGGGCCACTGGCCACCCGCACCGCGCGTCCCGCGCCGGCTGCCGCCAGTTCGACGGCGACATCGGCCGCCGAGGCCGCCGAGGCGCACAGGAACGCGCACGTCGGCCCGGATCCGGATACGACACCGGCCAACGCCCCCGCCTCCACGCCGGCGCGCAAGGTGCGCCGCAGTGCCGGGTTGAGGCTGACCGCCGCCGGCTGCAGATCATTGCCGAGCAGGCCCGCCAGTCGCTGCGGATCGCCGGCGGCCAGCGCCGCGAGCACCGGCTCCGATCCGCCCAACTCGGGCATCTTGCGTCCGGTGCCGCGCAGCCGGTCCAGTTCGGCGAAGACCGCGGGCGTGGACAACCCGCCGTCGGCGAATGCCAACACCCAGTGGAACGTCTCCCGGGTCAGCACCGTCGCCAGTTCCTCGCCCCGTCCGGTGCCCAACGCGGTACCGCCGTGCAGGGAGAAAGGCACGTCGCTGCCCAGCTGGGCGGCCAGCGCATGCAGGTCGCGTCGCGGCACGCCCAACTCCCAGAGCACGTTCATGCCGACCAGCACCGCCGCGGCGTCGGCGCTGCCGCCGGCCATGCCGCCGGCCACCGGGATGGACTTGTCGATCGTGATCGCCACGTCGGGGGCTCGCCCGACGTGCTCGGCCATCAATTCGGCAGCCCGCCAGGCCAAGTTGCGCTCATCGGTGGGCAGCACATCGGCTCCCTCACCGGTGATCCGCAACGACAGCACGTCGGCGTCACGCACGATCACCTCGTCCACCAGCGACACCGCGTGAAAGACGGTGGTCAGCTCGTGGTACCCGTCATCTCGGCGGTCGCCGACTGCCAGGTAGAGGTTGATCTTGCCCGGCGCCCGAACGGTTACCGACCCGGTCGGGGACCACTCGGTGGCGGCACTTCCATCGGATGCGGTCACGCCGATGAGACTAATGGGTCCATCCGGCCCGACGCCTATCCGAACAGGCCGGCGAAGTCCTGCTGGATCGAGCTGAACGCGTTCATCATGACCTCCAACTCGAAGCCGGCAGCCATGGTGACCAGCCCCGTGCTGGCCGCCAGCGGCAAGCCGATCGCGTTGAGCAGGTCACCGGAGGCGAGTTCCTGGGCGAATATCGTCGTGGCATAGGTCGGCAGCGTGGTGAACAGTGCGTTGAGGATGTCGGCGGTCGGCAACAGCGTGCTGTACAGGGTCGCGCTGGCGCTGGCCAACGTGTTGACGATGTCGGTCAGACTCGGCATGGTGAACGCCGCGCCGTCACCCAGGCCGATACCGAACAGGTCCGCCGCGCTGCCGGACGACAGGTTCTGCAGGTCGGCGGTGAAGTCGGACCAACCCTGCTGGGCACCGTTGACCAGAGCGGTGAACACCTCTTGGGGGTTGACGTCCGGGAACAACCCGATCGGGGTGGCCAGGTTCGCCGGCCCCTGGTCCCAGCCGTGTTCGATGTCACCGTAGCCGAGGTTGACCAGCACCCGCAGGCTGGGCTGCAGCAGGTCGGCGATCGCATTGCCGAATCCGCTGCCGCGCAACGGCATCAGCAGTGGCAGGTCCTCGGTGGGGATCATGAAGTACTGGGTGTTGCCGGTGTAGTCGTCGCTGACCGGTAGCGCGATGGCCGACGCCAACTGCTCGTCGGTCAGCATCGGGTACTTGCCGTGGATGTACATGATGCCCATGAAGGCGTTGATGTCCGACAACAGATTCAGCGAGTACTTCGGGAAGTCCGCGAAGCCGTCGTACTCCCGGGTGTAGAACGCGGTGTCCCACGGTGTGTCGGCCGGGGTGCCGCCGCTGAACGTGACCCCGAGACTGGGCAGGGTCAGCTCCGGCAGATTCGGGTTGATGCTCGGCAGGTCGAAGCGGGACAGCAGGCCGCCGTTGGGGGTACTGGGGCTGCCCAGCATCACGAAGGACAGCTGGTCCGCGGTGGGCCGCTCGGCCTCGGGCAGGCTCAGCAGCTGCTTGATCTCCAGCGCATTGATGATGCCGCTCTGCGAATAGCCCAGTACGACAAGGTTATTGCCGGCGGCGGTCTCTTCCATGATCTTCTGGTGCAGGATCGACACACCCTGGGCCAGCGAGGTGTCCAGCGGCAACGACTTCACGCCGGTCAGCGGGTAGAGGCCCTCCGGGGTGAACAGTCCGTTGGTGACGTCCACCGGGAAGGTGGGCTGGCCGGCGAATTTGGGTGTCGCGGGGTCGAGGAACCGATCGGTGAGGGCAGCCAGATAACTGGGCGGCGGGATCGGCAGGCCACTGCCGCCCATGATCCACGATTCGGTGTCCAGCAGCGTGGTCTCGGCCACCACCGACTTCACGGTGGCCGCCAGGCTCGGCGTCACCGCGGGGGCCACACCCAGCGCGACAATCCCGGCCAAGACCAGTGACGCCGCGCTCAGCGAGCGCGGGTTGCGACTGGACAGTGTTGTCACGGCGACCTCCCGATGTTGACGTTTCTGTAAATTATTCACCCGGGACAAGCGGAATGTCATCATATTTTCGAGATCTGATCATGTTTTTCTTAGCTGATTGCGATGAGCGCGCTCTTGCGACGAATCCGGCGCCCACCGCCATAACCTGGGACGCATGGGCGAAGCCGACAGCGACTTCGGCGGCTACCTGATCAACCGGGAGGTCGGACGCGGCGGGTCGGCCATCGTGTACCAGGCCCACCACCACAACGACCCGACCGTGCCGGTGGCGCTGAAGATCCTCAACCAGACGCACCGCACCCCGGCCTGGCAGGCCCGGTTGGGCCGTGAGTTCGACTTCGCCGGAGCCCTGCACCACCCCAACATCGTCAGGATGTACCGCCACGGACCGTTCTGGCTGGCGATGCAGTTCATCGACGGCGGCAGGTCGGCCCGGCTGGGCACGCTCGCAAACCGACTGGCCGCACTGACCCAGATCGCCGACGCACTCGACTACGCACACCAGGCCGGCATCGTGCACTGTGACGTCAAACCCGCCAACATCCTGGTCGCCGACGACTTCCCGCACTCACCGGCGGTGCTGACCGACTTCGGCACCGCCCACGCCGTCGTCGAGGACGTGTGGCGCCGGCGGCAGCACAACCCGGAGGTGTCGCTGCCCTACACAGCACCGGAAATCCTGCTCGGCAAAGCCCCGTCCGCGGCCACCGACGAGTACGCGCTGGCCTGCACCGCGGTGGAGCTGCTCACCGGTGCGCCGCCGTTCACCGCCGACAATGCGGCCGAGCTGGTGGATGCCCACCTGCGGCAGCTACCTCCTCCGCTGACGGGAATGGTCGGCTCGACGGCGCGCGCCGTCGATCTGGTGGTGGAACGGGCGATGGCCAAGTACCCGGCGCGCCGCTACGAGTCCTGTACCGAGTTCGTCGACGAGCTGTCCCGGGCGATCGCCGATCCGCCGGGTTGACGCGGCGGTTCCGAAACCTGAAGCAGCCGAACGAAATCCGCGATCGACAACGTCTCACCCCGTCGTCCGGGGTCGATACCGGCCGCCGTCAGCAGTTCGGCCGATCGCGCGCCCGAGCCCGCCCAGTCGGCGAGCGCGTTGCGGGTGGTCTTGCGGCGTTGGGCGAATGCGATGTCGATCAGCGCGAACACCTGCCGGCGGAACGCCTCGTCGACCGGCCACGGAGCGGCGTCGTACCGGTCGATGCGCACCAGCCCGGAGTTCACTCGCGGCACCGGCCAGAACACGCTCGGGGGCACCGTGCCGCAGCGGCGCACCGCGCCGAAGAACCTGGCCTTGGCGCTGGGCACCCCATAGTCCTTGCCGCCCGGCTCGGCGGCCAGGCGCTCGGCCACCTCCAGTTGCACCATCACCATCACGGTGCGGATGGACTCGAACTCGGCCAGCAGGTGCAGCAGGGCCGGGACGGCGACGTTGTAGGGCAGGTTCGCAACCACCGCCGTCGGCTCGGTGTCCAGTTCGGCGCGCCGCAGAGTCAACACGTCCTGGTCAACCACCGCCAGCCGGTCCGCGGCATCGGGCGCGTGCTCGGCGACGGTTGTCGGCAGCCGGCGCGCCAGCACCGAATCCTTCTCGATCGCGATGACCGTCGAGCCGTGCTCGAGCAGCGCCAGGGTCAACGAGCCCAGTCCAGGCCCGACCTCAAGGACATGGTCGTCGGGGGTGATCCCGGCGCCGGCGACGATCCGGCGCACCGTGTTGGCGTCGTGAACGAAGTTCTGTCCCAGTGATTTCCGGGGACGTAGGTCGAGCTCTGCGGCCAGGGCCCTGATGTCACCGGCCCCGAGTAGCCCGATGGTCAGCGTCTCCCGCTGCACACCGGCCAGGCGCCCCAGCCCTGCCGCGCCTGGGTGACCTCGGCGATCGCGATCTGCTCCTCGCGGGTGGCCATGTCGGCACGCGGCGCGTACTTCTGCCCGCCGTTGGCGATCCAGGTGCCGTAGTCGAACTGCACGCCGCCGTAGAAGCCGTTGCCGGTATTGATCGCCCAGTTTCCGTGAGACTCGCAGTTGGCGATGCGGTCCCAGGCCGCGCCGTACACCGACGGCGGCACCTCGGTGCCCGGCTTGGCGCCGACCCGCAACACCGAGTCGCGGGCCGGGTCCACCACGTCGTTGGCCACCGGCAGGCGACCGGTCTCGGCACCGTTGACGGTGGCCACCGAGTAGGTCACGTCCTGGGTGCCCGGCGTACCGGGGTCATCGACGACCTGCCGGCTGATGTTCATCGACGGGTCCTCGACGCGCCGCGCGGTCGGGGGCAGCGGCACCCGCTCGGTGACCTGCTTGACCCGGATCCGGGTGACCTGGATCTGCATGCCCTCGGTGACCGGCGTCGACGCCGCCGGGGTGACCTTGTCGGCCTGCTCCAACGGGGTGCCGTCAGCGGCCAGCAGGGCGCCGACGTCCGGGGCGGCCACTCGCACCGTACGCGCCACCCCGCCGTCGTCGATCTGGACGTTCTTGGCGCTGACCACCGGCAGTGCCATCCCGGCCAGCGGAACCCGGCTGCCGCGGGAGGCCGCGGCCGGGGCGGTGTCGGTCATCGACAGCTGGGCCAGCGCCTCGTCGACGGACAGGGCGGTGGTCCACACCTGCTTGGGTTCGCGGCCGTCCAGAGACAGCTGCAGCGGCCGGCTGCGGCGCACCACGATGGTGTCGGTGTCGCGCACCCGGGCGCTGCGGTCGGGGGTCACGTCGTCGCGTTCACCGACGTCGAATCCGTTCTCGGCGACGACGTCCATCACCCGCGACCGCATGGTGGTCACGGTGATGGACGTTCCGTCGACATCGAGGGTGACGGTCTTGGCGCTGGCGACCGCGAAGCCACCGGCGAAGGTCAACACCAACAGCAGGGCGCCGACCAGCATCCGCAGCATCGGCGACGGGGCCTGATGCAGCCGGGTCAAAGTGTTCAAGGCAGAGAACCTCACAACATGACAAAGGGGCACTTGCGATGCCCCCGGTTTGTAACGAGACGGTAACGAACTCACCTACGGTCAGGCAACCGAATGTGACCTGCTCGACGTTCAGGACAGCCTGTACACGCGACGCGCGTTGCTGCTCGTGACCTGCGCCAGCTCGGTTGCCGACACCCCCAGCAGCTCGGCCAACGCCCTGACAGTGTATGGCAGGCAGTAGGGCTCGTTGGGAGCGCCACGGTAGGGGTGCGGGGTCAAAAACGGCGCGTCGGTCTCCACCAGCAACTGTTCGCGCGGGATCCGCGGGGCGGCTTCGCGCAGGTCACGGGCGTTTTTGAAGCTGACTGTGCCGGACAGGCTGAGTATCCAGCCGGCGTCGACGCAGGTGTGAGCCATCTCGGGGCCCGACGAGAAACAGTGGAAGATCACCGTCTCCGGGGCGCCCTCGGCGCGCAGCACGTCGAGCACCTCGGTGTCGGCGTCACGGTTGTGGATCATCAACGGTTTGCCGGTGCGCTTGGCCAGGTCGATGTGCCAGGCGAAGGCATCGCGTTGGGTGTGCGGGTCGGCGCAGCCCTCGAGGCGGCCCGGCCAGTACAGATCCAGCCCGGTCTCCCCAATCGCCACCACCCGCGGGTGCGCGGCCAATGCCTCGATCTCGGCCCGCGCGGTCTCGGTCAGCGTGCCCGCGCGGGTGGGGTGCAGTGCCACCGCGGCGTAAACCCGCTCGTCGGCGTCGGCGGCCCGGGTCACCCAATGAGCCGAGGCCAGATCGTCTGCGACGGTCACGGCCGCCTGCACGCCGGCCGCGGCGGCCCGGTCCATGACCGCGCGGACGGAGGTTGCGTCGTGGGCACCACACGCGTCGAGGTGGGTGTGCGCGTCGAACAGCGGAGTCAGCGGCTCCGGGGTGGGCGGCGCTTCTCGTTCGACTGACCGTTTGGAGCTCACCCGCACACCATAAGGTGATCGTTGATGAAGCCCTTCTACGTCACCACCGCGATCACCTACCCCAACGGTGACCCGCACATCGGCCACGCCTACGAGTACATCGCCACCGACGCGATCGCCCGGTTCCACCGGCTCGACGGATTCGACGTGCGGTATCTGACCGGCACCGACGAGCACGGGCTGAAGATGGCCGAGACCGCCGCCGCCGAGGGCATTCCGACCGAGGAGCTGGCGCGGCGCAACTCCGATGTGTTCGAGCGTCTGCAGCGCAAGCTCAACATCTCCTTCGACCGGTTCATCCGCACCACCGACGCCGATCATCTGGAGGCGTCCAAGGCCATCTGGCAGCACATGGTCGACGCCGGCGACATCTACCTGGACGCCTACAGCGGCTGGTATTCGGTGCGCGACGAGCGGTTCTTCACCGAGGGCGAGACCCGGCTGACTGAAGACGGTTCACGGGTGGCGAACGAAACCGGGGCGCCGGTGACCTGGACCGAGGAGCAGACCTATTTCTTCCGGCTGTCGGCCTATGCCGACCGGCTGCTGGCGCACTACGAGGCGAACCCGGACTTCATCGCCCCCGATGTGCGCCGCAACGAGGTGGTCAGCTTCGTCTCCGGCGGCCTGCGGGATCTGTCGATCTCCCGCACCTCGTTCGACTGGGGCGTGCCGGTGCCCGACCACCCTGACCATGTCATGTACGTCTGGGTCGATGCGCTGACCAACTACCTGACCGGGGTCGGCTACCCCGACACCGACTCCGAATCGTTCCGCCGGTACTGGCCTGCCGATCTACACATGATCGGCAAGGACATCATCCGGTTCCACACCGTGTACTGGCCGGCGTTTCTGATGTCGGCCGGAATCGAGTTGCCGCGCAGGGTGTTTGCGCACGGTTTCCTGCTCAACAGCGGCGAGAAGATGAGCAAGTCGGTGGGTAACGTGATCGACCCGGTCGAGTTCGTCGACAAGTACGGCGTCGATCAGGTCCGCTTTTTCCTGCTGCGCGAGATCCCGTTCGGCCAGGACGGCAGCATCTCCGATGAGGCGATGATCGGCCGCGTCAACGCCGACTTGGCCAACGAGCTGGGCAACCTGGCGCAACGCTCGCTGTCGATGGTGGCCAAGAACCTCGACGGGGTGGTGCCCGAGCCGACCGCCCAGGCCGCTGACGGCGAGGAACTGCTGGCACTGGCCGACGGGCTGCTGGAGAAGATGCGGGCGGCGTTCGGCACGCAGTCCATGCACGTGGGCCTGGAAGCGATCTGGCAGATGCTGGGCGCGGCCAACCGGTACTTCTCGGCCAACGAGCCGTGGAAGCTGGCCAAGAGCGAGGCGGCGGCCGATCAGGCCCGCTTCGGCACGGTGCTGTACACCACGCTGGAGGCGGTGCGGATCGCGGCGCTGCTGGTGCAGCCGGTGATGCCCGAATCGGCGGGCAAGCTGCTGGATCTGCTGGGCCAGACCAGCGAGCAGCGGATGTTCACCGCTGTGCCCGAGCGCCTGGCGCCGGGTCTGATACTGCCGGCGCCGTCCGGGGTGTTTCCGCGCTACCAGTGACCGCGGCCCAGTGACTCCGGTCACAAACTGTCACATCTGGGTCGGCTGCGGTGTCTTGAGGGCATAACCCTTCAGAGACAGGAGCCACTCATGAACCGCACTCGCGTCGTCATCATCGGCGGCGGGTACGCCGGCACCATGGCCGCCAACCGTCTGCTGGTCCGGCCCGACATCGACGTCACCCTGGTCAATTCACGCCCGGCGTTCGTCGAACGGATCCGGTTGCACCAGCATGTGGCCGGCAACTACCGGGCCGACCGGGACTACGGCGACCTACTTGGCGACGGCGTCCAGCTGCTGATCGACACCGCCGAGCAGATCGACGCCGCCGACCGCCGCATCCTGCTGGCCTCGGGCACCGCGCTGCGCTACGACTACCTCATCTATGCCGTCGGCAGCACCGGCGCGATCACCACGGCGGTACCCGGAGCGGCCGAATTCGCCCATTCCATCAGCGAATTCGAGTCCGCTCAACGCCTGCTGGCCCGCCTCGACGAACTGCCGCTGGAAGCCCCGGTGACCGTGGTCGGCGGCGGGCTGACCGGGATCGAGGCGGCCTCCGAACTGGCCGGGCAGGGCCGGACGGTCACCCTGGTCTGCGGCGGAACCCTGGGCCCGTCACTGAACGAATCGGGTCGCCGGTCGGTGGCCAAGGCGCTGCGCAAGCTGGGCGTCGAGGTGCTCGAGGCGGCCACCGTCGCCGCGGTGCGCACCGATGCGGTGGTGCTGTTCGATGCTCGTGTGCTGCCCAGCGCGCTGACCGTGTGGACGGCGGGCTTCGGCGTCCCGGACCTGGCCGCCACCAGCGGGCTGGCCACCGACACGCTGGGCCGGCTGCTCACCGACCAGACCCTGACCAGCGTCGACAACCCGTGGATCGTGGCGGCCGGGGATGCGGTGGCGCCGTCGGGCCGGCCGCTGCGGATGAGCTGCCAGGCGGCGATTCCGCTGGGCGCCCAGGCCGCCGACACCGTGCTGGCCCGTGTCGCCGGCACCCCGCCGCCCGCGTTGGACCAAGCGTTCACCGGGCAGTGCATCAGCGTGGGCCGCACCTACGCCACCGTCCAGCTCGCGCGCCGCGACGACACCCCGGTCAAGGCGTTCGTCGGCGGTCGGCTGGCAGCGAAGGTCAAAGAGGCGATCTGCAAGGCCACCGTCTGGGGCATTCGCCGCGAGGGCGCCAAGCCCGGCTCGTACCGTTGGCTCAAGGGAGGCACCCGGGCAACCCAGGCCGAACGGGAGGCGGCGGTGTGACCGACGGACACGCCCAGCGGTTCAGCGAGCCTCGACGAAGGAGAGGCGAAGCTGGGACCGCTGCATCAGCACAGCGGTTCACCGAACTGCGGCCGCTGCTGTTCACCATCGCCTACGAGATCCTGGGCTCGGCAACCGAATCCGACGACGTCCTGCAGGACAGCTATCTGCGGTGGGCGGAGGTGGATACGGCAGAGGTGCGCGATGCCAAGTCCTACCTGGCCCAGCTGGTCACCCGCCAGGCGCTCAACGCGCTACGGGCGGGTGCCCGGCGCCGCGAGGAGTACGTCGGCCCGTGGCTGCCCGAGCCACTGCTGCTGACCGAGCAGGACCCGTCGGCCGACGTGGTGCTGGCCGAGTCGGTGTCGATGGCGATGCTGGTGGTGCTGGAGACGCTGAGCCCCGACGAGCGCGCGGTGTTCGTGCTGCGCGAGGTGTTCGGGTTCGACTACGACGAGATCGGTGCCGCGGTGGGCAAGTCGACCCCCGCGGCCCGTCAGGTCGCGCACCGGGCCCGCGGGCACGTGCAGGCCCGGCGGCCGCGCTTCACCCCGGTCGATCCGGCCGAGAACGAGCGGATCACGGCCGAGTTCATGACCGCGGCAGCCGGCGGCGACATTGCGAAGGTGCTGTCCATGCTGGCGCCCGACGTGGTGTGGACCGCCGACAGCGGCGGCAAGGCCACCGCGGCGCGCCGCCCGATCGTCGGCGCCGACAAGGTCGCCCGTTCGGTCATCGGGCTGTTGCGCATCGGGGCTGGCCAACCCGACGTCAGGGTGGAGATGGCGACCTGCAACTCCGCCCCGGCGGTACTGCTCTACACCGCGGACCGGCTCGAAGGGGTGTTCACCGTCGAGATCATCGACGGGCTGATCACCAACTTCTACGCCATGCGCAACCCGGACAAGCTGGCGGCGCTGACCGCTGCCCGGGAGATCACCCGCAGCTGATTTGTCTGACAAGCTAGTGCGGTGCGGATCGAACGGCTCGGCGACCTGGGTGCAGCCCCGGAGGTGCTGCGCGCGGTCGGTGACGCCACGGCCCGGCGCGGGCTGCCGCCGCCGGCCGCACTGACCGGCCAGTGGTTCGGCGCCCGGGCGGTGATCGCCCCGAGCGTGGCCGTCGAGCCGGTCGAGGCGGCCGCGGTGTTCGACGTCCCCGAGATCCAGTCGGCCGACGCGCCGTCCGCAGCGGTGGGCGGCGGCTGGATCGGCTACCTGTCCTACCCCGATGCCGGCGCGGACGGCCGAGGCGCGCAGATTCCTGAGGCCGCGGGTGGCTGGACCGACTGCGTGCTGCGCCAGGACGACACCGACGGGCAGTGGTGGTTCGAGAGCCTGTCCGGTGCACCGCTGCCGGGCTGGCTCAGCGAGGCACTGACCACGCCGGGGCCGGTGCGCGGCTGCCGCATCTACTGGGAGACCCCGGACCGGCAGGCACACCGCGCCGGGGTGCTGGCCTGCCTGGAGGCCATCCGGGCCGGCGAGGTGTATCAGGCGTGCGTGTGTACCCGGTTCACCGGGACCGTCGTCGGCGCCCCGCTGGACTTCTTCGCCGACGCGGTGGCGCGCACCGGCCCAGCCCGGGCCGCCTATGTCGCGGGCGACTGGGGTGCGGTGGCGTCGTTGTCCCCGGAGCTGTTCCTGCGCCGCTGCGCCGGCGTGGTGACATCCAGTCCGATCAAGGGCACCCTGCCGCTGGACGCCCTTCCGTCGGCGCTGCGCGCCTCGGCCAAGGACGTCGCGGAGAACATCATGATCGTCGACCTGGTGCGCAATGATCTGGGCCGCGTGGCGATCACCGGCTCCGTCACGGTCCCCGAACTGCTGACGGTACGCCCGGCGCCCGGTGTGTGGCACCTGGTGTCGACGGTGTCCGCCCAGGTGCCGGCGCAGCTGGGCATGGCTGCGCTGCTGGATGCCACGTTCCCGCCGGCATCGGTGACCGGAACACCCAAACACCGTGCTCGGCAATTGCTTTCGCAGTGGGAGCCGCATCGGCGCGGGGTGTACTGCGGCACCGTGGGGCTGGCGTCGCCGGTGGCCGGCTGCGAGCTCAACGTGGCGATCCGCACGGTGGAGTTCGACGCCGCCGGCGGCGCGGTGCTCGGGGTCGGCGGCGGGATCACCGCGGATTCCGATGTCGACGCCGAATGGCAGGAGTGCCTGCACAAGGCCGCACCGATCGTCACCGCCGAGCAGTCCCGGGCACGCAGCACCGCCTCGTAGGGCGCTACCTGGCGTCGGCGCGCGCCGGGCGCACCGCTGCCAAGGCCAGCGGCAAGAGATGTTGGCGCGCATACTGTTCGGCGTCGGCGCGGCTGTGCAGCGGTTCGCGGATCCGCTGGGTGAGCACCAGCGAGTGAGTCAGGCGCACGAAGATCTCGGCCAGCCCGTGCGGATCGTTGACGGTGATGCCGCTACGCCGGGCGGTGTTGGCGATGTGTCCGGCCAGATAGCTGGTCGCCAGTTCCAGTGCCGGACCCGCACCGGTGGTCAGCGCGGGAAGGACGGCTTCGGGGTCGGTTTCCAGCGTGCGACTCAGCATCGGATGGGTATAGACCCGCCAGTAGATACCGGTGAAACCGGCCACGAACCGGTCTTCGTAGCTGTCCAGTGCCGCCACCTCGTCGTCGACGGCGGCGAAGATCTCGTCGGCGACCTTGCCCAGCACGGCCGCCAGCAGTTCCTTCTTGGTCGGCCAGCGCCGGTAGACGGTCATGTGCGACACCCCGGCCCGTCGGGCGATCTCCTCCATCGAGGCCCGCCGCACACCGAAATCGAGGATCGCCTGCAGGGCGGCGTCCAATATGCGCTCGCCGGTCTGATCGACAGGCATGACGCGATCCTTCCACATTGGCGCTTCCCAACCCGACGTGGTGATGTTAGCGTTTTAATAACTTACTAACACGCGGAGGTTGCGGTGACGGAACTGTTGTCCCATGACGATCCCCCGACCGGTCCGACAGACGATGACGGTCTCTCCCTGCTCCGCGGCGAAGGCCTACGGCCCCGGGTGATGGCGGACTTCCGCAGGCATCTCGGCAGCGTGTTCAACGGGGTGTTCGCCGGCGTGCTCTTCGACGAGGTGGCCATGCTGCCGATCGCGGCCTCGGTGGATCACACCGGCCGATTCCGCGACAACTTCACCGACCGAGCGCTGCGCAGCGGGTTCAGCGGACAGGCGATCCTCGCCGGCGCCGAGCAACGCAAGAAACACGCCCAGTGGCTGATCAGCCAGCACCGCAGCGTGCGCGGCACCGGAGTCGGCGAGTACGAAGGGGTCCGCTACAGCGCCCTGGACCCCGACCTGTGGCTGTGGATCATCGCCAGCGCGGTGCACGCGATGATCGTGTCGTATCCGGTGTGCAGCGGAACCACCTTGCGGCCCAACGAAATCGAAGCGGGCTACCAATACCTGCGCCATCTGGTAAGCGACCTGGAACTGCCCAGCCGACGCGGCAGGCTGCCCGAGACCTACGACGAGTTCAACGCCTACTACGACGAAACGGTGGCAACCGGGTTGGCCGCCAACGGTTTTCTGCGCGGCCAGTTCGCCACACTGACCCGGTTGCCGCTGCCCACCCTGCTGCTGCCCGGGTGGCTTCGCCCCGCACTCACCCCGCCGTGGCTGCTGGTGCGGCCGCTGATCGGGCACGTCATTCAGGTCTGCTCGGCCAAGACCATGCACCCCGATGTGCTGGCGATGATCGGATTCGACCTGAAGCGCCGCCACGACTGGGAGTTCGCGGTCTACTCGCGCCTGCTCCAGTTGGCCTGGCTGCTGCTGCCGGACCGGCTGCTGCTCGAACCGATCCACTACAACCGGGTGCGTCTGGACACGCTGCGCGAACAACTCGACGGCTCGGCTCGCACCCTGGCCCGCTACGACCGGGCGGCCAAGCGTCTGCAGCGCCAGAACGCCTGGCTGGCCGACTTCTACGACAGCTACGGCCTCGACACGTTCGCGGTCCCCGAGAATCGGGGCTGCCCCTTCGGGTGACCCGGCGCGGCGGAGTGCCCTCAGGCGAGCGCGCCGCGGCGCGGCATCAACAATGCCAGTACCAGCGCCACGATCAGCAGCGCGGGCACGTCGCCGAGAAGATGGCCGCGTTCGGCCGCGTCCGTGATCGCCTGCGCCATCATGATCGCGGCGTGCACGACGCTGGAGGCCACCGTGAACCAGATCAGGCTGCGGTGGGCGAGTGGATCACGCGACGCGATCAGCAGGAACACCCCGAGCGTGGCGTACATGCCGAGGATCATCACCAGGTAGTGCGACGAATCGGCACCGGCGTGGCCCCAGGCCCAGCCCGCCGGCCAGATCACGGTCAGCGGATAGATCCCGACGATGAAGATCAGACCGACGACGATGAGCGCAATACTCAGTGGTGTCGACCCGGCATTGCCCTTGTTGTTCGACGTCATGCGCGTCCTCCGGGGCTCGGAAAACTACCTGGACAGAAGCCTAACGACGTCGGGGAGATTCCGACATCCCCTCATTGCCGGGAGCGCAGCACCGCGTCGTAGAGCTCGCGGCGTGACACCGCACCCGGCGTCTCGGCGACCACCTGCGCGCAGGCGTCCTTGACCCGCATACCCTCACCCGTCAGCCGGTTCACCGCCGACACCAGCGTCGCCAGGTCGGCGCGCGGGGTGGCCCCGGCGAGCACCACGGTGATCTCCCCCAGTACCCCGTCGACCGCCCACTCGGCCAGCTCGGCCAGCGTGCCGCGCAGCACCTCCTCGTGGGTCTTGGTCAGCTCCCGGCAGACCACCGCGCGCCGGTCGTCGCCGAGCTCATCGACCGCGTCGCGCAGGCAGTCGGCCAGCCGCCGCGGCGATTCGAAGAACACACAGGTGCGCCGTTCGTCGGCGAGCGACGCCAGCCAGGCGCGCCGCGCCGCGGACTTGCGCGGCGCGAAACCCTCGAAGCAGAACCGCTCCGAGGCCAGCCCGGACACCGCCAGCGCGGTCGTCACCGCCGACGGGCCCGGCAGGCAGCTGACCGGCAGGCCGGCCGCTACGCAGGCGACGACCAATCGGTAGCCCGGGTCGCTGATCAGCGGCATCCCCGCGTCGCTGACCACCAGCACGGTGGCCCCGGCCTCGATGTCGGCCAGCAGCGTCGGTACCCGGGTCGCCTCGTTGGCGTCGAACAGGCTGACCACCCGCCCGCCGATCTGCACGCCGAGCGCCTTGGCCAGCGTGCGCACCCGCCGGGTGTCCTCGGCGGCCACCACATCGGCGGCGCCCAGCGCGGCGACCAGCCGCGGGGAGGCATCGTCGGGCCGGCCCAACGGCGTCGCACCCAGCAGCAATCGACCATCGGCCATGGCGCACAGCCTACGATCGTCTGCGTGAGCGCCCCGACCGCAACCGTGCCGGCGGCCGTGCCGGAGCGCACCGCGCCGGTGATCAGCCCGGGCCTGCTGGTGCCGGTGGCCGATTTCGGCCCGACCGACCGCGTCCGCGGCTGGGGGGTGACGGCATCGGTCACGCTGCTGGCCGCCGTCACCCGGTTCACCAACCTCTACACACCGACCGACGCCGGCACGCCGATCTTCGACGAGAAGCACTACGCGCCGCAGGCCTGGCAGATGCTGCACAACCACGGCGTCGAGGACAATCCCGGCTACGGCCTGGTGGTACACCCACCGGTGGGCAAGCAGCTGATCGCGATCGGTGAAGCGCTGTTCGGCTACAACGGGCTGGGCTGGCGGTTCACCAGTGCCCTGCTGGGGGTGCTCGCGATAGCACTGCTGGTGCGGATCGTCCGGCGGATGACCCGCTCGACACTGGCCGGCGGGCTCGCCGGACTGCTGCTGGTGGGCGACGGCGTCAGCTTCGTCGCCGCGCGCACCGCCCTGTTGGACGGCTTCCTGACGTTCTTCGTGGTGGGCGCGTTCGGCGCGCTGATCGTCGACCGCGACCAGATGCGAATGCGGATGCACACCGTACTGACCGACGGTCGGTGCGGCGCCACACCGTGGGGCCCGCGGCTGGGGGTGCGCTGGTGGCGGTTCGGCGCCGGGGTGCTGCTCGGGTTGGCCTGCGCCACCAAGTGGTCCGGCCTGTACTTCGTGGTGTTCTTCGGCGCGATGTCGCTGGCGTTCGACGTGGCCGCCCGCCGGCAGTACCGGGTGCGGCGGCCGTGGCTGGGGACGCTGCGCCGCGACGTCGTTCCCACGGCGTACGTGTTCGCGCTCGTCCCGTTCGGGGTGTACCTGGCGTCGTATGCGGGGTGGTTCGCCTCCGAGACCGGCGTCGACCGCCACGAGGAGGGCCAGTCGATCGGATACGAGAGCCGGTTCCCGGTGCCCGATGCGCTGCGCTCGCTGTGGCACTACACCTACCAGGCGTATCACTTCCATTCCGGGCTGACGAACGCCGCCGGCAACCACCACCCCTGGGAGTCCAAGCCGTGGGCGTGGCCGATGTCGCTGCGCCCGGTGCTCTATGCGATCGACCAGCATGACGTTCCCGGCTGCGGCGCGCAGTCCTGCGTCAAGGCGGTGATGCTGGTCGGCACGCCGGCGATGTGGTGGCTGGCCGTGCCGGTGCTGGGTTACGCGTTGTGGCGCAGCCTGGTTCGCCACGATTGGCGCTACGCCGCGGCGCTGGTGGGCTACTGCGCGGGCTGGCTGCCGTGGTTCGCCGACATCGGTCGGCAGATGTACTTCTTCTACGCGGTGCCGATGGCGCCGTTCCTGGCGATGCTGATCGCGCTGATCTGCAGCGACATCATCGAGGAGGGACGCAACCGCGGCGAGGAACGCTGGACCCTGGGGCTGATCGCGGTGAGCTGTTACGTCGCGGCGGTGCTGACCAACTTCGCCTGGCTGTACCCGGTGCTGACCGGGCTGCCGATCTCCCCGGCCACCTGGAACATGGAGATCTGGCTGCCCAGCTGGTCTTGACTCCTGGCGGCGCGACCGTCGCACCGACGATCTCGACGAATCGAACTGGTGTGCGATACGCTGACGGCTGTGGCGGTACCGGTACAGGAGTCGCTGTTCGCACTGAACGACCGCAGACAGCTGGGCGACGACGCCTGGCTCGACGTGCGTCCGGGCTGGCTGCCCGACGGCGGCGAACTGGTCAGCGAACTGCAGGCGGTCATCCCGTGGCGGGCCGAACGCCGCCGGATGTACGACCGGGTCCTTGATGTGCCGCGGCTGGTGAGCTTCCACGACCTGACCGTCGACGCGGCGCCGCACCCGGTGATCGCCAAACTGCGCCGCCGGCTCAACGACATCTACGCCGGGGAACTCGGCGAGCCGTTCACCACGGTGGGGCTGTGCCTGTACCGGGACGGTGCCGACAGTGTGGCCTGGCACGGCGACACCCTCGGCCGCGGCGCCAGACAGGACACCATCATCGCGATCGTCAGCGTCGGCGCCACCCGGACATTCGCGCTACGGCCACGCGGGGGCGGTCCGGCACTCCGGCTCCCCCAGCGTCACGGCGACCTGGTGGTGATGGGCGGTTCGTGCCAACGGACCTGGGAACACGCGATTCCGAAAACTGCCACCCCCACCGGCCCGCGGATCAGCATCCAATTCCGGCCGCGCGGCGTGCGCTAGCCGATGGCGCCGGCCCGCTTCGCCCGGCTCCGCCGCGCTTGCGATCGGCGCTAGCCGCGTACCGCGTTCACAGCGGCCACCAACAGATCGCGGGCCCGCTCGGTGTCGACCGGGACGGTGGGCTTGTTGGGCAGCACCAGCGGGTTGGCGGTGACCAGCACCTGATACGGGCCGAAGTAGGCCGAGTAGTTGTAGAGCTCGCCGATGTGACTCTTGCCGCCGGCGACGGTCTGGACTATCCGGTGCACACCCAGGGTCTGCACGCCGTCGATGCGCGGCGCCTCGACCGATTCGACCAGCCCACGCATCTGGCCCCCGGCGAACCCGATCCGTTTGCACGTCCGTCCCGGCTCGTTGAACTGGACCGGCTCGGAAGTCTCCAGCGCGATGGTGATGAAACGGTTGCCGTTGCCTTCGGCCGCGACGGCGGCCATGTTGCCCTGCACGCCCTGCGGCAGTTGCTGGCTGACCGCGAACTTCGAGCAGTCGGCCGGATCGAAGGTCAGGCCCGGGGGCAACGCGGTGCCCGCCAGCAGCTTGGGATCGATCCCGGTTCGGGCGATGTTCTTGACCTGGAATTCCGGACCGAAGGTGGACTTGACGTCGGCCACGTTGTCGATATCGGCGGCCACTTCGCCGGGCTCGGAACTGCAGGCGGCGAGCAACCAGACACAGCCGATCACCAGTACCGCACGAAGGTTCAACATCGCAGACAATTTACCCAATGCGGCCAGGTCATTCGTCGGCGGTCAGCCCACCGCTTGAATGGCTTGGCGGCCAACCTCTTTGATCTGATCGGCGATGTCGCGGCCGAAGGGCAGCTGGTTGTCGCCGGGCACGTCGATCACCGTGGTGACAATGCCCGGGTCATCACGCTCCCAGTACGCGCCGAAGTGATCGAGGATGGCGCGCATCGGAATGTTGTCCGAGAGCACCCGCGCGGTGAACTTCTCAATACCCTCAAGCCGGGCGATCACGGCCACCGCTCCGACCAGGAAGGTGCCGATGCCCTTGCCCTGGTAGCTGTCGCCGACGATGAACGCGATCTCCGCGACGGTCGGGTCCTCGGTGTCGCGGACGAACCGCGCGTCAGCCACGAACGAGCCGTCCGACTCGGTGACCACCCAAACGAAGTGGTCGACGTAGTCCACCTCGAACAGGTAGTGCATGAGCGCGGGACTCGGGATGTGGGCGGACATGAACCGGCGGTAGAGCGTCTCGCTGGAGAACTCGACGTGGCCCTGCACGGTTCGCGCGCTGTCGCCCGGCAGCACCGGACGCAACAACAGCTCGGTTCCGTCGCGGGCCTGGATCGGCACGGCGGTGATGTAGGCGGCCAGCCGCTGGCGTGCGACGCGCACCAGCCGGTCCATCACCTCCGGGATCTGCACCATCTGGTGGAAGGCATGCTCGTCGCCGCTCCATCCGGACAGCGGCGTCGAGGTGGTGACCGTGGCGGTGCGGCTGCCCTTGCGCAGCAGGGCGATCTCTCCCACCACCATCCCGTCCGATACCTCGCTGACGACCACGGCGCCGTCGTCGCCGACGTGGGTGACTTGGGCTGATCCCGACGAGATGAGCAGGAACGAGACGGCCTGTTCGCCCTGGCGCATCAGCTCGGTACCGACCGCGGCCTGCAGGGGTTGTAAGGCGGCGGCCAGCGGTTCCAGATCGGCTGGTGAGCGGCCGGCGAAGATCTCCATGGTTGCCAGGTCCGCGGTAGATAAAGCCACTTCAGCCACTCTGGCACCGCGACCCCGCTCGGACAACACCATGGACTGTTCCGCCTTTGTTCGCCAATCAAGGCTAGCGGTTGCGCCTGGGCCGATAATGATTTAACAGAGACGTAACGGCGCCGATTCGGCGATATCGATTACGACGGCTAGCCTGTGCCCGCTGACAGCGACACGCGAGGAAGAGATCACACAATATGACCGAATTGAATCCGAAGCTGCTCGACATCTACGACGAGGTCTTGCGCCGCAACCCTGGTGAGGCTGAATTCCATCAGGCTGTCTTCGAGGTGCTCAGCAGTCTCGGCCCGGTGGTGAACAAACACCCGGAGTACGTGGACAGGGCGGTTATCCGGCGGATGTGTGAGCCCGAGCGCCAGATCATTTTCCGGGTGCCGTGGCTCGACGACAACGGCGGCGTGCAGATCAACCGGGGTTTCCGGGTGGAGTTCAACTCGGCGTTGGGGCCCTTCAAGGGCGGCCTGCGGTTCCACCCCTCGGTGTACCTGGGCATCGTCAAGTTCCTGGGCTTCGAGCAGATCTTCAAGAACTCCCTGACCGGGCTGCCCATCGGCGGCGGTAAGGGCGGGTCGGACTTCGACCCCAAGGGCCGCTCCGACAACGAGATCATGCGGTTCTGCCAGTCGTTCATGACCGAGCTCTACCGCCATCTGGGTGAGTACACCGACGTCCCGGCCGGCGACATCGGCGTGGGCGGACGCGAGATCGGCTATCTGTTCGGCCAATACAAGCGCATCACCAACCGCTTCGAGTCGGGCGTACTGACCGGCAAGGGCCTGACCTGGGGCGGATCGCAGGTCCGCACCGAGGCGACCGGGTACGGCGCGGTGTTCTTCGCCGACGAGATCCTCAAGACCTCCAAGGACTCGTTCGAGGGCAAGCGGGCCGTGGTCTCCGGTTCGGGCAACGTGGCGATCTACGCCATCGAGAAGATCCACCAGCTCGGCGGCACCGTGGTGGCCTGCTCGGACTCCAGCGGCTACATCGTCGATGAGAAGGGCATCGACCTGGAGCTGCTCAAGGAGATCAAAGAGGTCAAGCGCGAACGGATCGAGGCCTACGCCAAGGCTCGCGGCGGTGCGACGCAGTTCGTCAGCGAAGGCTCCATCTGGGATGTCCCCTGCCAGATCGCGCTGCCCTCGGCCACCCAGAACGAGCTGGACGGCAACCACGCCACCACGCTGGCCAACAACGGCTGCAAGATCGTCGCCGAGGGCGCCAACATGCCGTGCACCCCGGGCGCCGTCAAGCTGTTCACCGAGGCCGGCGTGACCGTGGCCCCGGGCAAGGCGGCCAACGCCGGTGGTGTTGCCACCAGCGCCCTGGAGATGCAGCAGAACGCCTCGCGGGACTCGTGGAGCTTCGAGTACACCGAGCAGCGGCTGGCGGCGATCATGCAGAGCATTCACCACCGCTGCCTGGTCACCGCCGACGAGTACGGCGCCCCCGGCAACTACGTGGTCGGCGCCAACATCGCCGGCTTCATCCAGGTTGCCGACGCGATGACCGCCCTCGGCCTGATCTAACCCCTGTTGACTCTGCGGCTACCGGACAGTGCTCTGGCACTTTTGTCCGGTAGTCGCAGAGTCAATCTCGTTTGGACGTAGCATCGCCGGTATGAGTTGGATTCTGCGCACCGGCGCATCCTTGGGCGTCGCCGCCTTGGCACTGCTCGGCAGCGCGCCCGCCCACGCCGATGACGCCAGTTACCTCGCCGCGCTGGACGCCAACGGGGTCTTCAAGTCCGGCCCGCCGAACGCCCGGCTGTCGGCGGGCCACCGGTTCTGCAGCCAGTTGCGCAACGGCGAAAGCCCCGACCAGATAGTCGACTCCTACGCACGCCGGCCGTCGTTCGGCGGGCCCTCGATGGTCGATGATCTGACGGTCAACCTGCGCCCGGTGATCGACATCGCCCAGCACCAACTGTGCCCTGACACCCTGCACTGACTTGTCGGACTAGACGGCCTTGCGTTCGGCCGCGGTGACGAGCTTGCGCGCCAAAGTCCCGAGCACGACCCGCAGCACTAGCCAGTAAGCCATACCCACTGCGCGCCAACGAGTCTCGTACCGGCCGCGCCAGGTGATCCTGGTGCCGTCGGCGTCCTCGACGAACGTCACCTCGGCCTGGTAATCCCGGATCGGGCCGGCCATGAGCATGGTGTAACCGTGCCGGCCGGCCGGCTCGTGGATGGTGATCATCTCGCGGGTCGGCCGTTTGCGCCGTCCGACCGCGCGGATGGCGCCCACGCCGACGTCGCCGTCCGGGTCCAGACACTCCCATGTCGAGTACGGGATCAGCGGCGCGGCCCACTCCGACCATCGGCCTCCGTCGGAGACGATCGCGAACAGTGTCTGCGGCGGCGCCGTGCTACGGCGACTGATGACGCATTCGTATCGGCGAGCCATGACCCAACAATAACAGAACGTTGTTCTATTATTGGGGGATGCCGGTGTCCCCTGCCCCGCTGCCGTTCGCCCGCGCTCGCAGCGAGGCCCAGCGTCAGGACCGGATGGCGCAACTGATCGCCGTGACACGTGAGCTGCTGACGCGCGCCCCTGCGACGACGCTGACGCTGGGAAACGTGGCCGGCGCGGCCGGCCTGGCGAAGTCGGGCATCCTGCGCTACGCCGGTTCGCGTGAGGCGCTGCTGCTGCGGGTAATGCACGCGGAACACCTGGCCTGGATCGACGCGCTGGCCGACGCACTTCCCGGCAGCACCCCGGCGGCAGCCCTGGCTGGCACCCTCACTGCGCGGCCGGTGCTGTGCGACCTCATCGCGGCCTCGCCCGTGCTCATCGGCCGGCTGGACCCCGATGAGATGCACGACCTGGTGTCCCAGTCGAACGACGCGCAGCAGCGCCTGGGGGCGGCACTGCGGCCGTCGCTGCCGCTCTCCGAGGATCAGCTCAGTGCGCTGACGGCGGCCGTGCACGCCTTCACCGGCACCACCTGGGCGTGGAGCAACCCGGAATCGATCCAGCCGATGGTCACCGACTTCGAAGCGACGGTCCTACGGCTGCTGGAGGTCTTCATCGCCGGTCTGCTGTCCACCGCCTGACGAACCATCGGAGTCCGCAACCAGTTCCGCGTCGAGCACCTCGTCGATCAACGGGATGTCGATGACAGCGTCCCCGACGATGTCCGGCGCCCATTGGGCGGCGTCCAGGTCGTGCTTTTCGGTGAGGAACCGCAACCGGTAGGCGTGTTGGGCCCGCTCGAACGTCCGATGCGCGATACGGGCGTTGAGCCCGCCGTTGACCACCGCACCGACAAGCGGAACCGCCTGTGCCAGCTTGCGTTTGGCCAACCGGAATCCCAACGCCATGGACACCTGCTGGATCACGTTGGTCGCCTGGCGCTGTTGGAGATGTCGCCAGGTCTCCTGGCGCATCATCTGCTGGGTCAATCGCGACAGCGACGCCAGCGCGGCGGCCTTCTCCGCGGAGTTGCCCGCCACGGAATAGGCGATCACACCGGAGGCGAAGGCCTGCTCGTCCGGCTCGCGGACGTCGTAACCATAGTGCGCCGCAACCAAAGCCACGATGCGGCCCATCCCGACCATGACCACGGTGACATCAGCGACCACCGCCGAGGCCGCCACCGTCAACGTCGCACCCCCGGTGACGGTGCTCGACACCGCCGCGCTCGTCACCGCCAAAGAGGAGGCCGCGCCTTCGGCCACGGCCAACGCGATGTAGCGCTCCTTGCGGCGCGGGACCGAGCCGTCACAGAGTTTCAGGTCGAGTTGCCGGATCTCGTCGTAGGAGCCCACCGCAATGCCCTCGTCGGCGAACATCGCAAACACGTTGGCCGGCTTGACCGAATTGAGGCCCCGCTCGACCAGCACGGTGTGCAGGGTTTCCAAGGCCTTGGTGGTGAGTTGATCCGCGGCGCCGATGGCGGCGGTGGCACCCGGGAGTTGCTCGACCCCGGATCGGACCTGGGAAGCCACCTGTTGGGCGCGGTCCATCAGGCCCTGGCTGAGGCCTTCGAACCAGCCAGGAGATTCGACGCCGGTAGCCGCCTCCAGCAGGGCGTTCCAGGCCTTCCGCTCATAGTCGGAGTTGCCGGGCCAAACGCCGCTTGCCACGAACACAACCTACAGCCTGGCGGAGGCAAGTGCTGCTGGCCAGCTGCGGCCAACATCGGCCCCGCGGCGGCTGCTTCATCACGACGGCTAAGGCCCCAGAGCTGCGATAAGCACAACATGTACGCCACCGGATCGCTGACCACCGCCACCGGTTGCGGTCGCAACCACGAGCGCGGACGGGCGCCGTGCGTCGAGGTATCCACCTCATCCGCGAAATCGATCAGCGCTCTTGCAGCACGATCTATCACACTCTGGTCGCCTGTCAGTTTCACCTCGAACGCTGCCCACCCGTGCGGTGATTCGATGATCGCATCGATCTCCTTGCGGCCGTGGGATTCACGCCACGAATAGACCGCGCCGCCCAGCGGCTGTGCGTAGACCCGAAGATCGCTCACGGCGGCACCGGCACATGGTGTCATGCGTTTCAGTCGGATCTCGTGTCGGTCGCTGCGCCTACCCCTGCGGCCATGCCCGCCGCCGATGATCCCCGGATCACACGCGGATTTCGCGGGCGTGAGAAGAAGACCTACTGCGGTTCGAGCAACTTCCGGTCCTCAACGTCCCGCTCGCCAAGGTGAGTCAGGACATATGTATCACCGTTTAGGTGGATCAAATCCCTCGCGTCCAGGCTGCTCAGCGTGCGTTTCAGGTTCTTCCGCATCGCCGCCCGTGCCCAGAACTGGAGGTCGTCGAATGTGGCTCCGTCCGCGCCACGCCAGTAGAGCAGCACGAGCACGTGGTCGGACGCCTTCAACTGCTTCAACACCCGGGGGAAGCCGTCAAACACCTGGATCAGCGGAACGTCCTTGGACACCAAGTCAATGATGATGCCTTGAGCCTCCGTCGCGGACACGTTGTGGTAGAGCCGCACCAGTTCGGCGAGCACCCACTCCATGTTCCGCACGACCATCGTCGCGTCCTGCTGATTCGGGTCGATCCCGTCGCCGAGATGAGCCACGTCGCGCTTGTTCCGAACGTCGTAGATCAGCCGCAAGGTGCGCGGGATGTGGAACCGGATGCTGTCCGGCGCCTTAGTCGCCTGCTCCAACTTCCCCATGAGCGTGGGGACCTTCGGCAACGTGTCACCGAGGGCCGTGTACGTCTGAGTGGTCGCCCACTCGAGAATCCGGAACACGGCCTCCGAGAATCGAGCACCCTCGATCTCGGAAGGCCGTAAGTCGTCCCGATAGAACCGACGCTTCGCCTCGGCGAACGCCTCCAGTAGCTCCTTTGTCAGTTCGGCGGGAATGCCCGCCGAGGTGAAGCCCTGCTGGACGCGAACGTCAAACTTAGTCACGACGCGCCCAACAGATTCTCCACCAGGGCGGCGAACGCCTCGATGCCGCCCGACTTAGCGCGGATCCGGCGGTTCATGCCGGTACCGGTGATCAGATAGCCATTCAGCACCTTGACCTGCGAGGAGAAGTTGGCCTGGTCGTAGCACTTGAGGCGCTGGGCCTCAGCACGCACTAGCTCCAGAGAGGTCTCCGCCTCGTCCAGACCGAAGCCCCGGACGATGGTGAAGATCTGCGCGATCGCACGAGTCTTCTCCGCGTTATTTTTACCCAACTTGATGCCGGGGATGCTTACCCTCAGCACACCGTCGTCGAGGTGGACAATCTCGGACAGGTGCTGCTTGGAGACGCCGGTCTGCTGCTCCACCTTCTCGAAGAGTTCGTCCTCGGTTGCGGTGACCTTGCCGCCATCGCCGTTCGCTCCCTCACCGCCCGAACCGCTGGCGCTGGTGCTGCCGGACTGCGAACCAGACTTCCCCGCCTGGGTCGCAGGACGTGCAGCGGACGCAGCGTTCAGCGGTGCTGCACCGGCAATGATGGGGACAGAGGCAAGAAGGCGGACGGCCTCCTTGAACGCGGCTTCGTGAATCTTCTCCGGCAGGCCTGCGTCCTCGACGGCAGCCCAAGCCTTCTTGAGCGTCTCGCTCACTTCCATATACGTGCTCCTCACGCTGAAGGGATCTCCCCACATTAACAGAGCAAATGGAAGGCGCTGCGTAGATCAGTGCTTCGTCGTGTCCTTTGACGTGCAATACGACACCGGGCCAATGTTTGTATACGCTTAACTACACTGGTCAACGCATATTTTTTCTAATCTGATGGAACTCATCTAAGAATCCCAATGAAGGCATGGCAAGAAAGGCGGGACATGCCAGCCGTCATAGCATCCGTGTACGGAACCAAAGATCGACGATTTAGGCGGTATCAACTAGGAGGGCGTACGTTGCCAAGTGCGACTGTCTCCCCGGCCATCACTGGCGTGTCCATTTATAACGCATATGGCAACGTGTCCATCTGCCTCCGCATCATGTCGAAGAAGTACGACGAGGAGTTCAAGGCCGGGGCGTTCACTGATCGCCGGCCACCCGATCAACCCCGACCGCAATTACAAGCTTCACCACCGAACTTGCAGCGCTCCAGACAGCTGAGTCGATACCGCCGCCACCCTGAATCAGCTCCTCGACCAAATATGAGAGCCGGGCCAGACTTGCCGCACCCTCGACGACGGACTGCGCCGCACCTCGCAGGGCGTCGGCTGTGCAAGTTCGACGATGACGGGCTATCGACCACCGACTTCCCGAAGGTAAGTCCGCACGATCTGCGGCACACGGCCGCATCGCTGGCGATCAGCGCCGGGGCGAACGTCAAAGCGGTGCAGACGATGCTCGGCCACGCCTCGGCGGCGATGACCCTGGATACCTACGCCGACCTATTCCCAGACGATTTGGAAGTCGTCGCGGATGTGCTGGAGCGCCAACGTGCGGCTGCGCTGGAACAGATTCATGTTTCGGCAGATCGAGGCTGACCGGTGATCGTTGGCATCCGGTCAATGACCTCGCACATCGCTTGGACATACATTTCTCGATACGGGTACCCGGCACGACCCGCCCACAGGAGGGTCGCGTACCGCAACGTTGCTGCGCCTGCTTCGACCGTCTCAGTCAGCAGTTCTACATCGGGCCGTCGCGCAACTCTGTAGTAGCCGGGTTCATATTCGTCGCCAACCGCCAGCAAATAACCTTCCAATGAGAACCAGTTCTGGCCGTGTCCCGCTCCACTTGCCAGATTCCACAAGTAGGCCCACCGATCAGGGTCTTGTTCCTGCGCAGTCGCGGCGTACCGAACAATATTCTCGTATCCGGGCGGCTTGTCTGTCGTCGTTACGGTCGGCAGCGCTTCGCTGGCCCGGTCCACCAGAGTCTTCTGCTGATCCTCAATCTTGGAAACACTCAGCTGGCCCGCTCTTCGCGCCTTAATGAAGTACCCGATGTCCCGGTGCATCATGCGGACGTGCCGCCCAACACATTCGGCGGAGTCCTCCACGTCGAGCAGCCATAGACCGTGCGCAACTGATTCAAGTCCTGCTCGCGCCAGCAGCAGATACGGACGGTAGGCGACGTTGTTCACGGTGTTGGCGTCGAATTCTGCGGGCGCCACGAGATCAGCCCAGAGATTGAGATGCTCGCAGCCTGCATCGAGATACGAACGCGCCCACGCCGATGCCTTCTCCGACGGGTAGAGCGAATCCGCAACAGCTAGGCCACTTCCAGGTCGCGGGTCGATCATCCGGCTCAAGAGCACCGCACTTGTACGGATCTGGGAGACCGCGACCTTCCACCGATCAATGTGGTCGTCCGGCACTACCGTCGGCTCAGGCTGCATATTTGACGAGGTTAATGACCAAGCGCGAAGACTCGACGTTATCCCAGTGCCCCCAGCGTGCCTTCCCGGATCTAGCCGATGACCGATAGCAAAAGCCCTCCATCTGCCGCGTGGCCGGTGGAGGGCGTCTTGTATTGCTGTGGAGCTAAGGGGAATCGAACCCCTGACCTTCTCGATGCGAACGAGACGCGCTACCAACTGCGCTATAGCCCCTGACGGCTAGTCAGGTTACCAGCCCCCGGCCGGTCTCCTGAAACCGAGACCTACTGACCGGACGCGCGCGGCAGGTCGCCCCGCCAGTCGTACTCGCCCGCGGTCGACGCGTACTCGAGGTGCTCGAACACCGGGTCCTCATCGTCGATCTCCAGCACGGCCACACCCGGACGACGCAGCCGCGACGGCACCACCTCGAAAGGCTCCGCACCGGCGCTCTCCCGCTGCGCGCGAGGCCGTTCCGCCCGCCGTGCCCGCCGCGCCCGCACCTGCTGCTCGATGCGAGTCTGGCGCCGCAGGTAGGCCAGATAGAGCACGGTAGCCCCCGCTGCGCCGCCACAGATCCACCACGCGGTCGGGGCGACGGTGAAGGCCGTGAGGGCCGAGAAGACCAGGATCACCGCCAGCGACATCAGCACCCGCTTGCGGAATTCGTACTTGCGGGCGCTGACCGCGGCCGCGGTCTGGGTGTCGGCCCGTGGCCGGCGCAACGAGGCGCGTGCGCCCATCGGTGCGTCCGCCGCGGCTTCCAGCCCGGAGCTGTCGTCCATCGTTTCGTACTCGTAGCCGTCGGCTTCGGCGTCGTCGGCGGACTCGGCGTCGGCAACCGGTTCGCCGTCGGCCTCGTCGTAGGCCTCCTCGGCTTCAGCCTCGGCCCGCGCCCGCTCCTCCGCCTCTGCCTCTGCCTCTGCCTCAGCCCGCGCCCGTTCCTCCGCCTCGGCTCGCGCCCGCTCCTCCGCTTCGGCCTGAGCCCGCGCCTCGGCCTCCGCCTCGGCGGCCTGTGCCCGCGCCTGCGCAAAACCGGCCTCCGACAGCGGCAGCACGCCGGAATCGTCGTCGGCGATGACGTCCACGTCGAGATAGTCGAGCTCGCCCTGCTCACCGGCGGCGGCGACGAACACCCGCGGCTGGCTCTCGACGGGCTCGTCCTCTTCCACGTCGTTGACGTCGTCGAGGTCGTCGCGCTCGGCCTCAGCGGTGTCCTGCTGCCAGTCGGGGTCGCTGCGGTGACCGGCGGCCGGCCCGCCGCGCTTGAGGAGTCGGGCACTGCTGCCGCTGGTCAGCACCCGCGTCGCCAGGGCCACGTCGCTGGTGCGGCGTACCGCGTCACGCTTGCTGACCAGCATCGGCACCAGTACGAACAGCCAGAGGACGACCAGTGAGATCCAGAGCAATGATTGAGGGATGCTGGGCATGGTGGCCTGCTCCTTTCCCAGCCAAGGCTAGGGTCTGTGACCCACACGACCTCAGACGGCGCGCCGAGCCAATTACACACTTGTAATTTACCCGCTGACCTCGGTAGTCACAACTACCACACGGGTAACATGCCGCCCCAAAATTTTCAGACCCAGGCAGCCCGTCCGGAGTGGACCAGCGCCGACGTCACCGACCCGGCCAACTCCTCGACCGTCATCGCCACCAGCAGGTGGTCCCGCCACGCGCCGTCGACGTCCAGGTAGCGCTGCAGCAGCCCTTCCTGCCGAAATCCGACCTTCGCCAGCACCGCGCGGCTGGCCCCGTTCTCCGGCCGGACGGTGGCCTCCACCCGATGCAACCCGACCGGCCCGAAGCAGTGGTCAAGCCCGAGCGCCACCGCCCCGGTCGCCACTCCCCCGCCGGCGGCCGCACTGGACACCCAGTAGCCGATCCAGGCCGACCGCAGCGCACCGTGGGCGATGTTGCCCACCGTCAACTGGCCGCAGAACCTGCCGTCGAGTTCGATCACGAACGGCAGCATCCGCCCGTACCGAGCCTCGGTGCGCAGACTGGAGCACAGCGGCGGCCACGCCGCAGAGCTGTGCCGACTCTCCCAGTCCACGTCGATGCTGGGCTCCCAGGGCTCCAGGTGGGCGCGGTCGGCCAACCGGATCCGGCTCCATGCCACGCCGTCGCGCATACGCACCGGCCGCAACCGGATCACCCCGGCCGGCACCCGCAGCGGCCCGAGCACCGTCGGCCAGCCCGGATGCTGGACGGCCTTGAAAGGCCACAGATTGACCAGCATGCGCCCGAACTCAGCCGCGCTGAGCCAGGAACGCGACGTCCACCAGCTCGCCGGTGGAAATCTGCTCGGTCTCCTCGGGAACCACCACCAGGCAGTTCGCCTCAGCCAGCGTGGCCAACAGGTGCGACGAGGTGCCCGCCGTCGCCCCCAACACCTGCACCAGGTACTCGCCGGTCTCGTCGTCGCGCATCAGCTGACCGCGCAGGTAGCCCTTGCGGCCGGGCATCGAACTGATCGGCCCCAGGGTGCGGGCCCGCACGATCCGGCGCATCGGCTCGCGTTTGCCCAGCGACAACCGGATCAGCGGTCGGATCATCACCTCGAACACCACCAGCGCGCTCACCGGGTTGGACGGCAGCAGGAAAGTCGGAACCCCTTCGGGTCCCAGCTGCCCGAAACCCTGCACCGATCCGGGGTGCATCGCGATCCGGGCGACCTCCATCTCGCCCAGATCCGACAGCACCGCACGCACCTCGTCGGCCGCGGCGCCGCCGACCCCGCCGGCGATCACCACCACCTCGGCGCGGTTGATCTGCCCCTCGACCACCTCGCGCAGCTTCTTGGGTTCGCTGCTGACGATGCCGACCCGGTTCACCTCGGCGCCCGCATCGCGCCCCGCCGCGGCCAGCGCGTAGGAGTCGACGTCGTAGACCTGCCCATTGCCGGGGGTGCGGTTGACGTCGACCAGTTCGCCGCCCACCGCGAGCACCGACAGCCGGGGCCGCGGGTGCACCAACACCCGATCGCGGCCGACGGCGGCCAGCAACCCCACCTGGGCGGCGCCGACCACAGTGCCGGCGCGCACCGCGACATCGCCGGGCTGCACGTCGTCGCCGATGCGGCGCACGTAGTCGCCCGGTCGAACCCCGCGCAACACCCGGACCCGGGTGTTGCCGCCGTCGGTCCAGCGCAGCGGCAGCACCGCATCGGCCAGCGTGGGCATCGGCGCCCCGGTCTGGATGCGGGTGGCCAGCTTGGGCTGCAGACGGGTGGGCGTACGCGCCCCTGCCTCAATGGTGCCCAGCACCGGAAGGGTGACCGTGGCGGACTCCCGTTCGGAGCCGTCAGAACTGTCGCCGATCGCCTCGGCGCCGTACACGTCGACACTGCGCACCGCGTAACCGTCGATGGCGGCCTGGTCGAAGGCGGGCATGGGCCGCTCTGCGATCACCTCTTCGGCGCACATCAGGCCCTGCGCCTCGGCGATCGCCACCCGAACCGGGCGAGGCGCCACCGCGGCAGCCACCACTCGGGCCTGCTGCTCCTCAACCGAACGCACGACGCGCCTTTCTCCGTTGAAGCTTCGGTCCGACCAGGGCTGGTGTCAGGTCAGCTCTCCGCCAAGCCCAACCGCGCCACCAACCACCGGCGCAGGTCCGGACCGTAGTCATCACGATCCAACGCAAAGTCAACCGCAGCCTTGAGGTAGCCGCCCGGATTTCCCAGGTCGTGTCGCGAGCCGCGGTGGACGACGACATGCACCGGGTGGCCCTCGGCGATCATCAGCGCGATGGCGTCGGTGAGCTGCACCTCGCCGCCGGCACCCCGGTCGATGCGCCGCAACGCGTCGAACACGGCCCGGTCCAGCACGTAGCGGCCCGCCGCGGCGAACATCGACGGGGCATCCTCAGCCTGGGGCTTTTCCACCATGCCCTTGACCCGCAACACGTCCGGGTTCTCAGCGTCCGGCACCGCCTCGACGTCGAAGACGCCGTAGGCGCTGACCTCGTCCGGGGTGACCTCGATGGCGCACAACACGGTACCGCCGCGACTGGCCCGCACCTTCGACATGGATTCGAGCACTCCGGTGGGCAGCACCAGGTCGTCGGGAAGCAGCACCGCGACGGCATCTTCATCATCGGACAGCACCGGTTCGACGCAGCTGATGGCATGTCCCAGCCCCAGCGGCTCGGCCTGGACCACCGACTCGACCTTGATCAGCTCCGGGGCGCGGCGCACCTTGGCCAGCATCGCCTTCTTGCCCCGGGCCTCCAGCGTTCCTTCCAGCACCAGGTCTTCGACGAAGTGCGCGACGACGCCGTCCTTGCCTTCGGAGGTGATGATCACCAGCCGTTCGGCGCCCGCCTCGGCGGCCTCGGCCGCGACCAGCTCGATCCCGGGAGTGTCGACGACCGGCAGCAGCTCCTTGGGCACCGTCTTGGTCGCCGGCAGAAATCGGGTGCCCAGACCCGCCGCCGGCACAATGGCGGTGCGGGGAATCGGGACCTTCGGCGTGGGCATTGTTCACACGATAACCGCAAACACCTCCACCTCTCCCCTGGCGGTGGGCGAGCCGGTGCTGACAATGTGGACGCCGTGACCGACGACGCGGTGGTGACCGCCAAATCCGCGTTGCGCGCGCAGCTGCTGGCGGCCCGCCGCGCGGTTCCGCCCGAGGTGCGGCAGGCCGAGGCCGCCGCGCTGGCCGGCCACCTGGAGCAGCTGGTGGGCGACACCGGCACGATCTGCGCCTATCTGCCGGTGGGCAGTGAGCCGGGTTCGACCGACATGCTCGACGGCCTGGTGCGACGCGGCATCCGGGTGCTGCTGCCCGTGGTGCGTACCGACGACGACGGCACACCGCTGGCGCTGATGTGGGGCGAATACCAGCCCGAATCCCTGGGCAATACCCTGGTCAAAGCTCGGTTCGGCCTGCTCGAGCCCGCACCGCCCTGGTTGCCGGCGGATGCGGTGGCGCAGGCGGATCTGGTGCTCATTCCGGCGCTGGCGGTCGACCGCCGGGGTGTGCGACTGGGCCGCGGTGCGGGCTTTTACGACCGGTCCCTGCCGCTGCACCGGCCGGGGGTTCCGCTGGTCGCAGTGGTTCGTGACACCGAACTGCTCCCCGACGACCTGGAGCTGCCCGCCGAGGCCCACGATGTGCCGATGACCCATGCCTTGACGCCCGGCCTGGGCCCGGTACGGCTGGCGTGACGCCTGTCGGCCCCGATGGGCCGGAATTCCGAAGGCCAGATAGCGGTTCTAGCACTTAGCACGGTAGAGTGCTAACCCGATTGTTTCGATTCACGGAGGTTCGTGTGCCCACCTACAGCTACGCATGCACCGAGTGCAGCAACCGCTTCGACGTGGTCCAGGCCTTCACCGACGATGCCCTGACCAACTGCGAGGACTGCAACGGCCGGCTGCGCAAGATCTTCGGCAAGGTCGGCGTGGTCTTCAAGGGCAGCGGCTTCTACCGCAACGACAGTCGGGAGTCGGGCAAGACGTCCTCCAACGGCAGCAGCGCCGCCAAGAGCACCACCTCCGGCGACTCCGGCAGCTCCGGTTCGACCGAGAAGTCCTCGAGCGACAACGGCACCAAGTCGGCCGACAAGTCCTCCGCCAGCACCGCTTCGGCGACCCCGGCGGCCAGCGCCAGTTAGCCGTTATCCACAAGCGCCCCTCCGCGCCGACGATCCCCGGTGGGCATTGCGCCTAGCGTGACGCCATGGGCGAATCGCTCAACCCGACTCTGATCACCCGAATCTCGGTGGCGCTGCGCCCGGACTGGACCCGCACGCTGCTCGCCCGGCGGGTGACCGCAGGCGCCCTGGTCGTGCTGGCCGGCGTCGCCGCCATTCGATCCGATCCGCAGGGTGACCGTATCGATGTCGTGGTGGCCAGCCGCGACCTCGCCCCCGGCACGGCACTGACCGACGGCGATGTTTCGCTCGAAAACCGTTCAGCCCGGACACTTCCCGACGGTGTCGCCACCGACCTGGCAGCGGTGCTGCGCGGCACGCTGGCCGGGCCGGCACGCCGTGGCGAGGTACTCACCGACGTCCGTCTGCTCGGCCGCCGGCTCACCGAAGCAACTGCCGGACCGGATGCCCGCATCGTGGGTATCCATCCGGCCGACGCTGCCTTGACCGACCTGGTGCACCCCGGCGACGTCGTCGACGTGGTCACAACGGCCCCTGAGGACGCCTCCGATCCACCGGCCGCGCCCAGGGTGGTGGCCGCCGGCGGGATCGTGGTGCTGGTGTCCGACAAGCAGAATCACGACGATCGGGTGGTGCTGGTGGCGTTGCCGGCCACCGCCGCGGTGGCGGTGGCCGGTGCCACGCTGACTCAGGCGGTGACGCTCACCCTGCGCTGAACCGCTACGCAGCGGCAGGCTGCGAGCTGGCGCAGAACTTGCACTTGGTCGCCTCGGGGTCGATCTCGGACTTGCACTCCGGGCAGGTCTTCGTCGGTGCCGGGTCGCCGAACACGGTCTTCCCGCGGCGCTTCTGGATGTGCTTGTAGGGCACCACGATGCAGAAGTAGACGGTGGCCATGAACACCAAGAAGTAGACGATCGCCGAGATGAACGCACCGAGATCGATGAACGTCGCCTCGTTGCCCTCCGCCCCCAATTGGTAGCCCAACCCGAGCCCGGCGGTGTCCGGCTGCGCGGCCGAGACCAGCGGGTTGATCACGCTGTCGGTGAAAGCCTTGACCAGGTTGGAAAATGCCAGTGCCACCACCAAACCGATGGCAACGGTGATGACATCATCACGCATCAGAAAATTCTTGAAGCCCTTTAACACCCGTGCACCCCTCCGCTTCGAGTCACTGCGGCGGCCCTGCACCGCCCAGGCGAACCGTAAGTGCCGCCTCCGCATCCTCGCGGGCGATTGGGTGAAGTCGAATCTCAACCGTGATGCGGCGGGACGTTGTCCCGCAACCACTGCTCGCGCTCCTCGGCTTCGCGGACGTCATCCGTATCGCGTTCGTCGGACGACTCCTGGTGCTCACCGAGGCCGGGCACGGTCTCAGATCTCCAAGCTGGACAGTTGGCCGATGATCGCGGCCGCCAGCGGGTTCAGCGTCGCCATCCCGTCGCGCACCGCGGCCCGGGATCCGCCCAGATTGACCACCAGGGTGCTGCCCGAGACCCCGGCCAGCCCGCGGGACAGGGCGGCGTCGGCGATCCCGGCGGCCAGACCGGATGCCCGCAGCGCCTCGGCGATGCCGAGCAGCTCACGGTCCAGAATGTCGCGGGTGGCTTCCGGCGCGACGTCCCGCGGGGTGACCCCGGTGCCGCCGACCGATACCACCAGGTCGACACCGCCGATCACCGCGGTGTTCAGCGCGTTGCGGATCTCCACCTCGTCGGCGGAGACGGCCACCACGCCGTCGACCATGAATCCGCCTTCGGCCAGCAGTTCAGTGACCAACGGACCGCTGTGGTCCTCGTCGCCATGCGCGGTGCGGTCGTCGACCACGATGACGAGCGCGCGGCCGGCGAGTTCTGGGGACTGTTCCATGGGTGCAACCGTATCTCGCGGAAGCCCGGCGGTTTAGCGAGGCTCGACGAAGGAGAGACGAAGCTGTTACCGCCGCATCAGCACGGCGGCTCAGCGAGGCTCGACGAAGGAGAGACGAAGCTGGAACCGCCGCATCAGCACGGCGGCTCAGCGAGGCTCGACGAAGGAGAGACGAAGCTGGAACCGCCGCATCAGCACGGCGGCCCCACCAGTCCCGTCACTGCGCAGCTTTACCTAGGGTTACCTGCGCGGTCTTGGTTGCTCCGGACGCGTCCAGGTAGGTCAGTGTCACCTGGTCGCCGGGTGCCTTGGACCGCACGGCGGCCACCAGCGCGTCGGCACTGCCGATCGGGCGCTTGTCGAACGCGGTCACCGTCGAGCCCTCGGGCAAGCCGGCTTTCGACGCCGCCTCGCCCGGAACCACCTCGACCACCTTCGCGCCGTGCAGGCTGCGCTCGCTGGTGACACGCACCCCCAGCGAGGCGTGCGACGCCGTGTGATCCGGTGAGTTGATCAGTTCGTCGGCGATCCGTTTGGCCTGATCCACTGGGATCGCGAAGCCGAGGCCGATGGAGCCGCTCTGCGCTTCGGCGGAGTCCCCGCCCATGGTCGCGATCGCCGAGTTGATCCCGACCAAGTCGCCGTTCATGTTGACCAGCGCTCCGCCGGAGTTACCCGGGTTGATCGCGGCGTCCGTCTGGATAGCGTCCAGCACGGTGTTCTGGTTGCCCGCCTCACCGCTGGTGGACACGGGCCGGTTCAGGGCGCTGACGATGCCGGTCGTCACGGTGCCCTCCAGGCCCAGCGGCGACCCGACGGCCACCACGTGCTGGCCCACCCGCAGGTCTGCCGACGAGCCGAGCGTGATCGGAGTCAGGTCGGAGACACCCTGGACACGCACCACGGCGATGTCGCTGGCCGGGTCCGTCCCCACCACGGTGAACGATGCGGTGCGGCCGTCGAAGAACGTCACGGTGGTCTTCGGCGGCGCCTTGGGGCCCCCGTCGGGCCTGCTGCCCGGTTCGGGCTTGGCGGCAGCGGCCGCCACCACGTGGTTGTTGGTCAGGATCATCCCGTCGGCCGACAGGATGATGCCGGAGCCCTCCTCGGACTGGCGTCCCAAATCGGTCTCCAGCATGACGACACTGGGCACCACCTTGGCCGCGACCTTCTCCACCGAACCGTCCGGCAGGTTCACCGCGGCCGGCACACCCGGCGCCTGAATGCTCGGCGTGAGGCCGCCCGTGGCAACCGACTTGCGGTCGGAGTGCAGTGCAGAGCCCACCACACCGCCCAGTACGCCCGACATCGCCGCAATAGCGACCGCGCCCAACACCAGCGCCCCTGAGCGGGGGCGCTTCTGGGGCCCCGCCGGGCCGACGGGCATCCCAGGCTGGCCGTACGAGGCGTTGTAAGCCGCGCGGTACGCGGGCTGCGCGGGCTGCTGGCCGTAACGCCAGTCGTAGGGCTGCGAGTACGGGCCCGGCACGCCACCCCCGGGGTAACCGACCGGTCCGCGCTGTTCCGCCGCCGGCGCACCGGTCGGATTCGACCGTTCCGGCTGCTGAGGCGGCGGGGAGTACCCCGGGTGGTTCATCATCTCGTTGACTACTCCTAGATACGCGGCTGCGGCGACGTTGCCTCACCCACCATGCCTACGCGGACTGAGAACCGCCTGTGATCGCTGCGGCCGCCAGGGAGCCGTCAGACGTGGGTGCGCCGGGCAGCACCATCCGGATCGTTGTCCCGGGGGGTTGGCCTCCGTGGACGGTGTCTTCGACGGTGATCGCGCCACCGTGCTTGAGCACCACCTGTTTGACGATCGCCAGCCCCAACCCGGATCCCGGCATCGCCCGCGCCTGATCGGAGCGAAAGAAGCGTTCGAACACCAGGGCCCGCTCACCTTCCGGGATTCCCGGCCCCTGATCGGACACCAACACCTCGACGTGCGTCGGGTCGATCTGCTTCATCCGCAGGCCCACCACCCCGCCTGACGGGCTCCACTTGGCGGCGTTGTCGAGCATGTTCAGCACCGCACGCGACAGACCCGCCGCGTCGCCGTGCACGTACCAGGGAATCACTCGGATATCGAACTCGATGTCGTTGCGGCGCCGCCTGACTCGCTCCATGCTGCGGTCGACGACTTCGGTGATGTCCACCTGTTCGAATGCCGCCTCGCGCTGGTCGTCACGGGTGAGGTCCACCAAATCGCCCACCAGCGTGGACAATTCCTCGATCTGGCCGATCGCGTCAGCGCGCAATTCGGCCATCTCCTCCTCGGGAATCTGCGGGGCGCCCGGCGCCGCGGAAGCCATCAGCAGTTCGACGTTGGTGCGCAGTGACGTCAGCGGGGTCTTCAGCTCGTGGCCCGCGTCGGCGACCAGTCGGGCCTGCCGTTCGCGTGATTCGGCCAAGGCCCGCAACATCGCGTTGAACGCTTCGGTGAGCCGCGCCAGTTCGTCACTGCCGTAGACCGGGATCGGCCGCAGGTCATCGGTGCGCGCCACCCGTTCGGCGGCCTCGGTGAGCCGGCCCACCGGCCGCAGGCCCGTCCGGGTGACCATCCCGCCGGCCACCGCGGCCACCACAACGCCCACCCCGCCGACGACCAGCAGCACCCAGCGCAGCTTCATGGTCACCGCCCGGGTGGGTTCCAGGCTCTTAGAGATCAACAGTGTGCTGCCGTTGGGCAGATGCACCGCCAGGACCCGCTGGCCGGCCGCGGTGCGGCGCGACAGGAACAGTTCCCCGCGGATGACGGCCTTCTCCTGCGGCCCCACCGGTAACCGCTGCCCCGGCTGATTGGCGGTGTAGATCGAGCGGCCGGGGTTGACCAGCATGGCGTTGACGTCGGAGTAGGCGGTGCCCTCGATCGCCTTGCGGGGATCGGCCGCCAGCGATCCGCTGGCGATCAGCATCTCGGTGCGGCTCTGCAGCTGATTATCGATGTCGTTGTAGAGCGCCGCGGAGATCACCGCATAGACGGCGACCGCCATCAGCACGACTACCAATGCCACCATCGACATCGCCAGCAGCATCACGCGCCAGCGCAGCGACAGGGACGGATTCTGATCCGAAGCCCCCTGCCGTCGGCGGAACAACTGCATCAGGGTGGGGTCTCACGAAGCACGTAACCCACCCCGCGAACGGTGTAGATCAGCCGTGGCTCCCCTTCGGCTTCAGTCTTGCGACGCAGGTACCCGATGTAGACCTCAAGTGCGTTGCCCGAGGTCGGGAAATCAAATCCCCACACCTCTTCGAGGATGCGGCTACGGGTCAGCACCCGGCGCGGGTTGGCGATCAGCATCTCCAGCAGCGCGAACTCGGTGCGGGTGAGGCTGATCTGACGGTCGCCGCGGGTGACCTCGCGGGTCACCGGGTCCAGCGTCAGGTCCTCGAACGACATCGCCACCGACTCGGACAGGTCCTCGGCGGTGGTGCGGCGCAGCAGTGCCCGCATCCGCGCCAGCAGTTCCTCCAACGCGAACGGCTTCGGCAGGTAGTCGTCGGCGCCGGCATCGAGGCCGGCCACCCGCTCGGAGACAGAGTCGCGAGCCGTCAGCACCAGGATCGGCAGATCGTCACCGGTGCTGCGCAGCTGACGACAGACCTCCAGGCCGTCCAGTCGCGGCATCATCACGTCCAGGATCATCGCGTCCGGACGGTCGCTGGTGATCGCCTCGAGCGCCTCGACGCCGTCGGTGGCCAACGAGACGGAATAGCCATTGAATGAGAGAGACCTGCGCAGCGACTCACGCACTGCGCGGTCATCATCTACAACCAGTACCCGGGTAGCCATAAGTGCTATCCAATCATTGATGGGCGCTCTGGTGGGTAAAGCTCCGCTCGTGTCGGAGCCTTATTAGCGACGGTCGAGGTCGATCAGGCCCAGTCGAGCCGCCTTCAGCAACCGGCGCGGCACCTTGTGCGCACGACCGGCGACTGACACGTTGACCAGGCCAGTTGCCTCGGCCTTCCACTGTGCGCGGCGACTACGGGTGTTCGCGCGCGACATCCTGCGCTTCGGCACGGCCATGGTCGAGCCTCTCCTCAAGTTGACATATCGCCGCTAGAGCCAGCGGCGGGACTTACGAAAGGATAGCGGGTGACCTGCGTCGGCTCCAAAATAGGGAATGCGGCGGTTCAGCGAGGCTCGACGGAGGAGAGCCGAAGCTGGGACCGACGGACAGGCCGAGCGGTTCAGCGAGGCTCGACGGAGGAGAGCCGAAGCTGGGACCGACGGGCAGGCGGAGCGGTTCAGCGAGGCTCGACGGAGGAGAGCCGAAGCTGGGACCGCCGGACAAGCCGAGCGGTTCAGCGCGGCTCGACGCACCTTGACGTGACACCGGCGGTACCGGCTAACCTACCGGTTGGTTGAGTGATGGGATTGCGGATGACAGCAGCGGTTCGGATCGGAAACTGCTCGGGCTTCTACGGCGACCGCCACGCTGCGATGCACGAGATGCTCACTGACGGTGACCTGGACTTTCTCACCGGCGACTACCTGGCCGAGCTGACCATGCTCATCCTGGGGCGCGACCGGATGAAACACCCGGAGCGCGGCTACGCCAAGACGTTCCTCACCCAGCTCGAACAATGCCTCGGACTGGCCCGTGACAAGGGCGTTCGTATCGTGGCCAACGCCGGCGGGCTCAATCCGGCCGGCCTGGCCGACGCGGTACGCCAACTGGCCGACCGCCTCGGCATCCCCGCCACGGTGGCCCACGTCGAAGGCGACGACCTACTCCCCCGGGCCGCCAAGCTCGGATTGGGAACCCCGCTGACCGCGAACGCCTACCTGGGTGGCTGGGGGATCGTCGAGTGCCTGGCCGGTGGCGCCGACGTCGTGATCACCGGCCGGGTCACCGACGCGTCGGTGATCCTCGGCCCGGCCGCCGCCCACTTCGGTTGGGATCGCACCGACTACGACCAGCTCGCCGGGGCGGTGGTCGCCGGTCACGTGATCGAGTGCGGAATCCAGGCCAGCGGCGGCAACTACGCCTTCTTCACCGAGATTCCCACCGAGCAGATGCTGCACCCCGGCTTCCCGCTAGCGGAGATCCACGCCGACGGGTCATCGGTGATCACCAAACATCCCGGCACCGGCGGGTTGGTCAGCGTCGACACCGTCACCGCGCAACTGCTCTACGAGGTGACCGGCGCCCGCTACGCCAACCCCGACGTCACCGCGCGCATGGACAGCATCGAACTGACGGCTGACGGCCCGCACCGGGTGCGGATCTCCGGCGTGACCGGCGAGGCGCCGCCACCCACCTACAAGGTGTCGCTGAACAGCATCGGCGGGTTCCGCAACTCCACCACCTTCGTGCTGACCGGCCTGGACATCGAGGCCAAGGCCGCGCTGCTGCGCACGCAGCTCGAGGCGGCCCTGACCGTCCGCCCGGCCGAGCTGGACTGGACGTTGTCGCGCACCGACCACCCCGACGCCGACACCGAGGAAACCGCCAGCGCCCTGCTGCACTGCGTGGTGCGCGACCCGGACCCGGCCAACGTGGGCCGCAAGTTCTCCGCGGCCGGCATCGAACTCGCACTGGCCAGTTATCCCGGGTTCTGCGTCACCGCCCCGCCCGGCGACGGCCAGGTCTACGGGGTCTTCACCCCCGGCTATGTCGATGCCACGCAGGTGCCGCACGTCGCCGTGCACGCCGACGGCACCCGGGTGGACATTCCCTCCGCTGCCGAGACACTCGAGCTGGCGGCCGCGGCCGAACCCGGCCTCCCCGAGCCGTTGCCGGCCGGCCCGACTCGGCGCGCGCCGTTGGGCCTGCTCGCCGGCGCCCGCAGCGGCGACAAGGGCGGCTCGGCCAACGTCGGGGTCTGGGTGCGCACCGAGGAGCAGTGGCGCTGGCTGGCCCACACGTTGACTCCTGAGAAGCTGCGCGAACTGCTGCCCGAGACCGCCGAGTTGCCGGTCACCCGCCACCTGCTGCCGAAGCTGCGCGCGGTGAACTTCGTCATCGAGGGCATCCTCGGGCAGGGCGTGGCCTACCAGGCCCGATTCGACCCGCAGGCCAAGGGGCTGGGCGAATGGCTGCGCAGCCGTCACCTCGAGATACCCGAGCAGCTGCTGTCAGAAGGGGAACTGTGAGTATCTGGACCACCACCGAGCGCCAAGCGCTGCGCAAGACCGTCCGCGGTTTCGTCGAACGCGAGATTCTGCCGCACGTCGACGAGTGGGAACGCTCCGGCGATCTGCCGCGCGAACTGCACCGCAAGGCCGCCGAGGTCGGGTTGTTGGGTGCGGGCTTCCCCGAGGAGGTCGGCGGCAGTGGCGGAGACGGCGCCGACGCGGTGATCGTCTGCGAGGAGATGCACCAGGCCGGGGCGCCGGGCGGGGTGTTCGCCTCCCTGTTCACCTGCGGTATCGCGGTGCCGCACATGATCGCCTCGGGCGACGCTCGGCTGATCGACGAGTTCGTCCGCCCCACGCTGGCCGGCGAGAAGATCGGTTCGCTGGCCATCACCGAGCCCGGCGGCGGCTCGGATGTCGGGCACCTGCGCACCACGGCGCGCCCCGACGGCGACCACTACGTGGTCAACGGTTCCAAGACGTTCATCACCTCCGCGGTGCGCGCCGACTATGTCGTCACCGCGGTCCGCACCGGCGGGCCGGGGGCGGCCGGGGTGTCGCTGCTGGTGGTCGAGAAGGGCACGCCGGGCTTCGAGGTGAGTCGCAAGCTGGAGAAGATGGGCTGGCGATCCTCGGACACCGCCGAACTGTCCTACGTCGACGCCCGGGTGCCGGCGGCGAACCTGGTCGGCGTCGAGAACACCGGCTTCGCCCAGATCGCCGCGGCCTTCGTCTCCGAGCGGGTCGGGCTGGCCGCGCAGGCGTATGCCAGCGCGCAACGCTGCCTGGACCTGACCCAGACGTGGTGCCGGGACCGGGAGACATTCGGCCGGCCGCTGATCACGCGGCAGGCGGTGCAGAACACCCTGGCCGAGATGGCCCGGCGCATCGACGTGGCCCGGGTCTACACCCACCACGTCGTCGAGCGGCAGCTGGCCGGTGAGGCCTTCCTCATCCCGGAGGTGTGTTTCGCCAAGAACACCGCGGTGGAGGCCGGTGAGTGGGTGGCCAACCAGGCGGTGCAGCTGTTCGGCGGCATGGGCTATATGGCCGAGTCCGAGGTGGAGCGCCAGTATCGGGACATGCGCATCATCGGCATCGGCGGTGGAACCACCGAGATCCTGACCTCATTGGCCGCCAAGACCCTGGGATACCAGTCATGACCGCACTGAAGTCCACGCTCGACCCGTCATCACCCGCCTACACCGAGGCGGCGTCGGCGTTGAACGACAAGCTCGCCGAGATCGATGCCGAGCACGCCAAGGCACTCGCCGGCGGCGGACCCAAGTACGTGGACCGCCACCATTCCCGCGGCAAGCTCACCGCCCGGGAGCGCATCGAAGCTCTGATCGACGCCGACTCACCGTTCCTGGAGCTGTGCCCGCTGGCTGCCTGGGGCAGCGCCTTCCAGGTCGGGGCCAGCCTGGTCACCGGGATCGGTGCGGTCGAAGGCGTGGAGTGCATGATCGTCGCCAACGACCCGACGGTTAAGGGCGGAACGTCCAACCCGTGGACGCTGCGCAAGATCCTGCGGGCCAACAAGATCGCTTTGGAGAACCGGCTTCCGGTGATCTCCCTGGTGGAATCCGGCGGAGCGGACCTGCCCACCCAGAAGGAAGTCTTCATCCCGGGCGGTCAGATGTTCCGCGACCTGACTCGGCTGTCGGCCGCCGGCATACCGACCATTGCGCTGGTATTCGGCAACTCCACCGCCGGCGGGGCCTATGTGCCCGGCATGTCCGATCACGTGGTGATGATCAAGGAACGTTCCAAGGTATTCCTGGCCGGGCCGCCGCTGGTGAAGATGGCCACCGGCGAGGAGTCCGACGACGAGTCGCTCGGCGGTGCCGAGATGCACTCGCGCACCTCGGGATTGGGCGACTACTTGGCCAACGACGAGCTCGATGCGCTGCGGATCGGTCGGCGGATCGTGGCCCGGCTGAACTGGGTCAAGCAGGGCCCGAAGCAGGAGCCGGTGACCGAGCCGCTGTTCGACTCCGAAGAGCTGATCGGCATCGTGCCCGCAGATCTGCGCATCCCGTTCGACCCGCGCGAGGTGATCGCCCGGATCGTCGACGGCTCCGACTTCGATGAGTTCAAGCCGCTCTACGGATCGTCGTTGGTGACGGGTTGGGCACGGCTACATGGCTATCCGATCGGCATCCTGGCCAATGCGCGGGGCGTGCTGTTCAGCGAGGAATCCCAGAAGGCCACCCAGTTCATCCAGTTGGCCAACCGCTCCAACACCCCACTGTTGTTCCTGCACAACACCACCGGCTACATGGTGGGCAAGGACTACGAAGAGGGCGGGATGATCAAGCACGGCTCGATGATGATCAACGCCGTATCCAATTCGACGGTGCCGCACATCTCGCTGCTGCTCGGCGCCTCCTATGGCGCCGGGCACTACGGCATGTGTGGTCGCGCCTACGATCCCCGCTTTCTGTTCGCCTGGCCGTCGGCCAAATCCTCGGTGATGGGCGGGGCACAGCTCGCCGGCGTGCTGTCGATCGTGAACCGGGCCGCCACCGAGGCCCGCGGGCAGCAGGTCGACGAGGCGGCCGACACCGCCATGCGCGCCATGGTCGAAGGGCAGATCGAAGCGGAGTCGCTGCCGCTCGTGCTGTCGGGGATGCTCTACGACGACGGGGTGATCGACCCCCGCGACACCCGCACGGTATTGGGAATGTGTCTGTCCACCATAGCCAGTGGCCCGATCGAGGGGACGTCGAACTTCGGCGTCTTCCGGATGTGAGGACTCGATGAGCGCTTGCGCGAAGAGCAGAAGGCAGAGTCAATGATCAGCACTGTTCTGGTGGCCAATCGCGGCGAGATCGCCCGACGGGTGTTCGCCACCTGTCGTCGCCTCGGCCTGGGCACGGTCGCGGTCTACACCGACCCCGACGCGGGTATGCCGCACGTCGCCGAAGCCGACGCGAAGGTGCGCCTGCCGGACACCACCAGCTATCTGTCCGCCGAGGCGATCATCGCCGCGGCTCGCGCCGCCGGCGCCGACGCCATCCATCCCGGCTACGGATTCCTTTCCGAGAACGCCGACTTCGCCGCTGCCGTGCAGGCCGCCGGGTTGACCTGGATCGGTCCGCCGGTGGCCGCGGTGACCTCGATGGGCTCCAAGATCGAGTCGAAGAAGATGATGGCCGCGGCCGGCGTGCCGGTTCTCGAAGAACTCGATCCCGACACCGTCACCGCCGCTCAACTGCCGGTGCTGGTGAAGGCCTCCGCGGGTGGCGGTGGCCGCGGTATGCGAGTGGTCAACGAATTGTCTGCCCTGGCAGGCGAAGTAGCGGCCGCCCAGCGCGAGGCCGAGTCCGCATTCGGCGACCCGACGGTGTTCTGCGAGCGCTATCTGCCGACCGGACATCACATCGAGGTGCAGGTGATGGCCGATCAGCACGGCACCGTGTGGGCGGTCGGCGAGCGGGAATGCTCGATTCAGCGCCGCCACCAGAAGGTCATCGAGGAGGCTCCCTCGCCGTTGGTGGAACGCACCCCCGGGATGCGCGCCAAGCTGTTCGAGGCCGCCCGGCTGGCCGCCGGCGCAATCGGCTACACCGGCGCGGGCACCGTCGAGTTCCTGGCCGACGAGCGCGGCGAGTTCTACTTCCTGGAGATGAACACCCGGCTGCAGGTCGAGCACCCGGTCACCGAGGAGACCACCGGCGTCGACCTGGTCGAACTGCAGATCGCGGTGGCCGACGGGGCCCGGATGGACGCCGAACCGCCGGCCGCACAGGGACATTCGATCGAGGTGCGGCTCTACGCCGAGGACCCGGCCCATGGCTGGCAGCCGCAGGCAGGGCTCGTGCACGCCTTCGACGTTCCAGGAGTGGCGACCCAGTTCGAGTCCCTGTCCCGGCGCACCGGTGTCCGGCTGGACTCCGGCATCGTCGGCGGGTCGACGGTGTCCATCCACTACGACCCGATGCTGGCCAAGGTGATCAGCTACGCACCGACCCGCCGGCAGGCGGCGAGCGTGCTCGCCGGCGCGCTGGCCCGAACCCGGTTGCACGGACTCCGCACCAACCGCGACCTGCTGGTCAACGTGCTGCGCCACCCGGCCTTCCTCGACGGAGCCACCGACACGGCGTTCTTCGACACTCACGGCCTGGCGCAACTGTCGGCGCCGCTGGCCGACACCGCGACGGTGCGGGCCAGCGCGATCGCGGCCGCGCTGGCCGATGCCGCACACAATCGGGCCACCGCACGGGCGTTCGGCTCCATCCCCGGCGGTTGGCGCAACCTGGCCTCGGGATTCCAGTCCAAGGGCTACCTCGACGACGCCGGAACCGAGCACCGCGTCGAATACCGGCTCACCCGAACGGGGTTGGCCGTCAATGGCGACGTGACCCTGGTGTCGTTCACGCCGGACCAGGTGGTGCTGGCCGATTCGGCCGGGGTAGCCCGCACGTTCACCGTCGCGCGGTACGGCCCGGATGTCTACATCGACTCCCCCGCCGGCGGCGTCCACCTGGTGGCATTGCCCCGCTTCCCCGATCCCGAGTCGGCGGTCGCGCAGGGATCACTGCTGGCGCCCATGCCCGGCAACGTGATCCGGCTGGGTGCCGCGGTCGGCGATCAGGTGAGCGCCGGCCAGCCACTGATCTGGCTGGAAGCCATGAAGATGGAACACACCATCAGCGCACCGTCCGACGGTGTGCTCACTCAACTCGACGTCAAGCCCGGCGACCAAGTAGAGGTCGGCGCCGTGCTGGCCCGTGTCGAACAAGCCGAAACAGCATCCGAAGCAGAAGGAGATTCACTGTGACCGATTCCAAGAGCGACACCAGCTTCATCGAAAGCGACGAGCGCCGCGCACTGCGCGAGGCCGTCGCGGCGATGGCCAAGAACTACGGCCAGGAGTACTACCTGGAGAAGGCCCGCGCCGGTCAGCACACCGACGAATTGTGGAGCGAGGCAGGCAAGCTCGGTTTCATCGGGGTCAACCTGCCCGAGGAGTACGGCGGCGGCGGCGCGGGTATGTACGAGCTGTCGCTGGTCATGGAAGAGATGTCGGCGAACGGCTGCGCGCTGCTGATGATGGTCGTCTCTCCGGCCATCAACGGCACCATCATCTCCAAGTTCGGCACCGACGAGCAGAAGCAGCGCTGGATTCCCGGTATCGCCGACGGCTCGCTGACCATGGCGTTCGCCATCACCGAGCCCGACGCCGGGTCGAACTCGCACAAGATCACCACCACCGCCCGCCGCGACGGATCGGACTGGATCCTCAAGGGCCAGAAGACATTCATCTCGGGAGTCGATCAGGCTCAGGCCATGCTGGTGGTCGGCCGCAGCGAGGACGCCAAGACCGGCAACCTGCGTCCCGCCCTGTTCGTGGTTCCCACCGACGCCCCCGGACTGACCTATACGCCGATCGAGATGGAGCTGGTCAGCCCCGAGCGCCAGTTCCAGGTGTTCCTCGACGACGTCCGGCTGCCGGCCGACGCGCTGGTGGGCTCCGAGGACGCCGCCATCGCGCAGCTGTTCGCCGGCCTGAACCCGGAACGCATCATGGGTGCGGCCAGCGCGGTGGGCATGGGCCGCTTCGCGATCGGCAAGGCCGTCGACTACGTGACCACCCGTCAGGTGTGGAAGACCCCGATCGGGTCGCACCAGGGCCTGTCGCACCCGTTGGCCCAGAACCACATCGAGATCCAGCTGGCCAAACTGATGATGCAGAAGGCGGCGACGCTGTACGACGCCGGTGATGACTTCGGCGCCGCGGAGGCGGCCAACATGGCCAAGTACGCCGCCGGCGAGGCATCGACGCGGGCGGTCGACCAGGCGGTGCAGTCCCTGGGCGGCAACGGCCTGACCAAGGAGTACGGCATCGCCGCGGCGGTGACGGTGTCGCGGCTGGCCCGGATCGCGCCGGTGAGCCGGGAGATGATCCTCAACTTCGTCGCGCAGACGTCGCTGGGTCTGCCCCGGTCGTACTGATGGACACCCTGGTCTCCTACACCGGGCCCGAGGACACCGGAGACGGGTCGGCCCGGCTGACCCTGGACTCACCGCACAACCGCAACGCACTGTCGTCAAGGTTGGTCGCGCAGCTGCACGCCGGGCTGCGCGACGCCGCGGCCGACCCGAACGTGCGGGTGGTGGTGCTCGGCCACACCGGCAACACCTTCTGCGCCGGCGCGGATCTCAGTGAGGCGTCCGGGGGTGAACCCGGCGACCTGGCCGCCGACCGGGCCCGGGAGATGGCCGCGCTGATGCGGGCGATCGTCGAGTCGCCGCGGCCGGTGATCGCGGCGGTCGACGGTCACGTGCGGGCCGGCGGCATGGGGCTGGTCGGTGCGTGCGACCTGGCGGTCGCCGGGCCGGCCAGCACGTTCGCGCTGACCGAGGCCCGGATCGGGGTGGCCCCGTCGATCATCTCGCTGACGCTGCTGCCCAAGTTGGCCCCGCGAGCGGCCGCCCGCTACTACCTGACCGGGGAGAAGTTCGGCGCCGCCGAAGCCGCCGCGATCGGATTGATCACGCTGGCCGTGCAGAACTCTGCCGACGTCGACACCGCGGTCGCCGGCCTGGTCGGCGACCTGCGGCTCGGCTCCCCGCAGGGGTTGGCGGCCTCCAAGGCCCTGACCACCGCGGCGGTGCTCGCCGGGTTCGACCGCGACGCCGAGCGACTCAGCGTGGCCTCCGCACGGATGTTCGTCTCCGAGGAGGCCCGCGAGGGGATGCTGGCCTTTTTACAGAAGCGTCCACCGAGCTGGTCCTTTTAGCCACTTTGGGCAACGTTGTGTAGGGCATGGCGCTTCGTCGTAGGCTCTGTACCCGATGGGACACTCAACCCGGCGAAACCACCATGTCAATGGGGCAGCCAACGACACCGCACCGCGTGCCGCTGACACCGACCGGTTTCAGCTTGCGCAGGTGCTCGGCGACGCCGCAGCGCAGGGCCAACTGCCGATGAGCGAGTACGAGGCCCGGCTGGCCAAGGCCTATGCCGCGCAGACCTACGACGAGCTCGATGTGTTGCGCGCCGATCTCCCGGGCTCGTCGGTCTGCCCGCACCGCGGTGGTGACTGTAAGCCCGCCCCGTCGACGTTGCTGTTGGCGATCATGAGCGCGTTCGAGCGGCGCGGGCGGTGGAACGTGCCCAAGCGGCTGACCACGTTCTCGCTGTGGGGCGGCGGCATCGTCGACCTGCGCTACGCCGACTTCACCTCGCCGGACGTCGAGATCAAGGCCTACTCGATCATGGGCGGGCAGACCATCCTGCTGCCGCCCGAGGTCAACGTCGACATCCGCGGCCACGGGGTGATGGGCGGTTTCGACCAGCAGGTCGAAGGCGACGGCACCCCGGGTGCGCCGACGATCAAGATCCGCGGTTTCTCGCTGTGGGGTGGTGTCGGGATCAAGCGCAAGCGCCGGAAACGGCGCAGCTCAGAGGTGAATTGACGGCTCCGCGTCGCTCGGTACTCTTTTTGGAGCCAACCCGGCACGGAAGGTACCAGGCCATGCACGTCGATCCTCACGCATTGCGCACCGGCGCCAACGTCTCCGACGATGCCGGCGGGCACGCCAATACCGGTGCTCAGCGGCTCGGGCTGGCCGGTGTGACCGAGGGCATGTTCGGTGACTTCGACGCAGCGCACAGTTTCCACACCGCGCTGGGCAGCGCCAAGGACAGCCACCGCGACGCCCTGCAGTGCCACCACGAGAACCTCATCGGGATCGCCGAGAACGTACGCACCGCCGCCGCCGCGTTCACCAGCATGGACAGCCACAACGCCAAGCTGCTGCGAGACATCACGGCGCCCCGCACCGGGCAGTGAGCCGACCCGCCCGGCAGCATCCGCAGGGGAGCCTGTTCGGCTGAGCCGAGCGCACCGGGCGATCCTCGATTCCCTGAAGTACGCCTGCCCGACCAGTAGCGCGACCGCCCTGCGACAATGCACCCATGGTCGAGCAGAGCCTCTGGATGCAGAAAGTCGCCGACGATCCCGGGCATTCGCAGTGGTATATCGAACGGTTCCGCGAAATGGCCCGCGCCGGCAATGATTTGGCCGGCGAAGCACGTTTCGTCGACGCGATGGCCGCGCGCGGAGCGCGCATTCTCGACGCCGGCTGCGGTCCCGGCCGGGTGGCCGGTGTCCTGGCCGCGGCCGGTCACGACGTGGTCGGTGTCGACGTCGACCCGGAGCTCATCGAGGCTGCCGAGCACGACTATCCCGGGCCGCGCTATCTGGTCAACGACCTCGCCGAACTCGACCTGCCCGCCCGCGGAATCGCCGAACCGTTCGACCTGATCGTGTCGGCGGGCAACGTCATGACGTTCGTCGCCCCGAGCACCCGCGTCGAGATACTGCGGCGGCTGCGCAAGCACTGCGCCGACGACGGGCGCGTCGTCATCGGTTTCGGCGCCGACCGCGACTACGACTTCGATCAGTTCTTCGCCGACGCTGCCACCGCCGGGCTCACCAGCGATCTACTGCTGGCCACCTGGGATCTGCGCCCGTTCACCGCGGGCTCCGACTTCCTGGTGGCCGTGCTGCGCCCCGGTGACTGAGATCTGAGGCACTGCCGGGCGTTTCAGCTGCCCGACAGCTGATCTTCCTCGCTGAGTTCGACCAATTGGTCGACGGCCAGCACCTCGGTCATGTCCTGCTCCTGGTAGGCCAGTCGGCCGACCCGGTGCGCGACCACCGGCGCGGTGATCAGGGTGAACATGATGCTCACGGTCACCATCCCCGCGTCATGGCTGCCGCGTAGCCGGATCAGCGCCCCGACCAGCACCAATATCAAGCCCAGCACCTGAGGTTTGGTGGCCGAGTGCATCCGGGCCAAAGTGTCGGGCAATCGCACCACCCCGATCGCCGCCGTCAGCGCCAGCACTGAGCCGGCGAGCACCAACACACCGGCGATCACGTCGAGCGCAATCACGGCTGCCTCCCCGAGTCCACCGGCGCGTCAGGTACTCGGAAACGGGCCACACTCACCGATCCGATGAAGCCCACCAGCGCCAGCGCCGCCAGGCTGTAGGTCGCGGTGGTGTCCCGGGTGACGGCGGCCCACGTGCCGATTCCACACATCGTCATCGCAGCCAGGGTGTCCAGCGCGACCAGTCGGTCCAGCGTGGACGGTCCGGCCAGCAGCCGATACATCGTGATGATCGCGGCGATTCCCAACAGCACGCCCGCGCTTCCCCACAGCACGTTCACGAGTTACCTCCCACCGGCATCCACTCGGAGTCGCGCTCGAAGGCGGCCAGCAACAGCCGCTCCACCTGTGCGACCTGGTGATAGAACCGCTCGACCGACTGTGCCGACCCGACGTCGATCACGTGGCAGTAGAGGATGCGTCGCACCTGATCGATCTCCAGCACCATCGAGCCGGGAATCAGGGTGATGATGCTGGACGCCAGCACCAGCACCAGATCGGATTTGATGGTCAGCGGCACCCGCAGCACGCCGGTGAGCGGCGGTGGGCCGGGTTTGACTGCCAGCCACATCAATTGGCCACTGGACTCCACCAGATACCAGCCGAACAACGCCAACAGCTTCAGCAGAGGCACCGGATGCACCCGACCCTGCACCGGTACCGGCGGCAACGGCAGCAGGACCATGATGGCTACGGCGACCACCGCGCCGTTGACCAGATTGGGAACCGTGAAGCGGCCCCACAGCAGGGTCCAGACGATGGACAGGGCGCACACCGCAAAGATCCGCAGCGCGATCGTTCTCACGGCGCACCCCCGCTCAATACCGCCGAGATGTATTCGCCGCGGTCGAGTACCTCGGCCGCGGCGCGCTCGGTGTAGCCGAAGATCGGGCCGGCCAACACGGTGAACGCCAACCCCAGCGCGATCAGCGCGAGCGTCGGCGCCACCATCCCGAACGGCATCCGGCCGACGTCGTCGCGGTCGTCGAACGCGACCTCGGCGACGTCGTCGAGCAGCACCGGCGGCGCGGCACTCACCAACTCACCCTCGGGGGCGTCGCTGCGCAGCCGCCAGAACGCCTTGCTCCACACCCGCGCCAGTACGTACAGGGTCAGCAGGCTGGTCACCACCGCGCCGCCCACCAGGCACCAGGCCAGTACCGACCCGTCGCTGACCCCGGCCTGCAGCACCGCCGTCTTTCCGATGAAGCCCGAAAAAGGCGGAATACCACCAAGATTGAAGGCCGGAATCAAGAACAGGACCGCCAGCAACGGATTGGCAACCAAGCCACCGAGACGCTTCAGCGACGACGCCCCGCCCTGGCGTTCGATCAATCCGGCCGCCAAGAACAAGGTCGTCATCACGATGATGTGGTGCATCACGTAGAAGATGGCACCGGACATGCCCAACTCGCTCGACAACGCGATCCCGAACACCATGAAACCGATGTGGCTGACCAAGGTGAACGACAGCAGTCGCTTGATGTCGCTCTGCGCTATCGCGCCGAAGATGCCGACCAGCATGGTGAGCAGCGCCGCGATCAGCAGCACCGAGTCCAGCCCACCGTCGGGGAACAGCAGCGAATGCGCGCGGATGATCGCGTAGACACCGACTTTCGTCAGAATGCCGGCGAACACCGCGGTGATCGGGGCGGGCGCGGTCGGATAGGAATCGGGCAGCCACGCCGACAGCGGGAAGACAGCGGCTTTGATACCGAACGCCACCAGTAACACCGCGAACACCGCACTGCGGACGCCGCCGGGCAGATCGCCGGTCCGGGTGGCCAACTCCGCCAGGTTCAGCGTGCCGGTGGTGGCATAGACCAGGGCGATGCCGAGCAGGAAGATCAACGACGACGTCATCGACACCATCACGTAGCCGATACCGGCCCGGATCCGTTCGGCGCTGGCACCGATGGTCAACAACACGAAGCTCGCGGCCAGCAGCATCTCGAACCCGACGAACAGGTTGAACAGGTCGCCGGCCAGGAACGCCAGGGAGACGCCGGTGGCCAGGGTCAGATAGGTGGGCAGGAAGATCGACACCGGCTGACGGTCATCGCCGTCGCGGACCCCCTGACCGATGGCGTAGACCATCACCGCCAGCAGCACCACCGCCGACACCACCAGCATCAGCGCCGACAGCCGGTCGACCACCAGGCTGATGCCCAGCGGCCCCATCTCCCCCTCGATCGGGCCCCAGCCGCCGACGTGCAGCACCAGCGTGCCGTCCCGGTCGGTCAGGTACAGCAACACGGCGCTGACCACGACCACCGCGCACAACACGCCAATGGTGATCGGCCGTTGCAGCTTCGGCCGCCGGCCAACGATGAGGGTCAGCGCAGCGCCCAGGGTGGGCAGCAGCACCGGAAGCGGGATCAGGGCAGCAGCGACACTCACCGTGACACCCCGCTTTCTGCGACGGCGCTTTCCACGACGGCGTCCAATTCGCCGGGCGCCACCGGCTCACTGAGGTCTTCCTCGGCTGCGATGATCTCCTCGTCGGACAGATGCGACAGCCGGGTCGACTCCTGGTCGTCACCGATGTCGTCGGTGGTGGTCAGGTGGTAGGAGCGGTAGGTCAGGGCCAGCACGAATGCGCCGATCCCCATGGTGATGACGATGGCGGTCAGCACCATGGCCTGCGCCAGCGGATCGGCGTCGGTTTCCATCCCCTCGGTGCTGTTGTAGATCGGCGGGCTGCCCCCCGGCCCGGAGACGTCGATGATCAGCAGGTTGATGGCATTGCCGATCATCATCAGGCCCAACAGCGCCCGGGTCAGGTTGCGCTCCAGCAGCATGTACACCCCGCAGGCGGTGAGCCCGGCGGCCATCAGCAACGGAACCAGATGTGCGGTCATGACGTCCTCGCTATCGGTCGACGAGCGGGCCGCGATTCCAGTTCCTGGTCCAGGCGGGCGCCCAGGCTGCGCAGCACATCGAGCACCATGCCGACCACGACGAGATACACCCCCACATCGAAGAACACCGAGGTGATCACCGTGACCTGTCCCAGCACGGGCAGGGTGAACGACAGTGCCGCCGACGACAGGACCGGCGCACCGAAGAACAGCGACGCCAGCGCCGTGCCCCCCACCAGGCTCAGCCCGACGCCCAGGATCTTGCCGGAGTCCAGCGGCAGGGTCTCGCCGAGCTCGTAGCGCCCGCCGGCCAGGTAGCGCAGCGCCAGTGCCAACCCGGCGGCCAGCCCGCCGGCGAAGCCGCCGCCCGGGTGGTTGTGCCCGGCGAAGAGGAAGTAAACCGAGACCACCATGATCAGCGGGAAGATGATCCGGGTCGCAACCTCCAACACCAGCGACCGCTGATTGGGATCGTGGTAGTCGCTGCCACGCAGCCAGGTGGTGGACGCGATGGCCGGACTGTAGGGGGTCGCGACGCCCGGGTCCCTGCGGTGTTCGCCGGCGTCGGCGATGCGTGGCGCGCGGCCGAACCGCTGGTTGCGGAACACCATCGAGGCCACCCCGGTCGCGGCGACCAGCAACACCGAGATCTCCCCAAGGGTGTCCCAGGCCCGGACGTCGACCAGAATCACATTGACGGTGTTGGCCCCGTGGGCGCGCTCATAGGCTGCGGCGGGCAATAGGCCGGCAACCCCATCGCGGGTGCGCGCCGCCATCGCGAAGGCCCCCAGCACCGCGACGGCGGCGCCGACCGTCACGGCCAGCAGCGCTCGCGGCAGCCGGTTCATCGCCATCGAGGGGCGCTCGGATTCTGCCGGCAGCGTGCGCAGCACCAGCACGAAAATCACCAGGGTCACGGTCTCGACGAGCAACTGGGTCAACGCCAGGTCGGGCGCCCCGTGGAACGCGAACGCCACCGCGCAGCCGTACCCGGTCACCCCGACCATCAACACCGCGGACAGCCGGTTGCGAGCCACCGTGGCGCCGATCCCGCCGGCGACCACCAACACGGCCAGCGTGAGCTGCAACGGCGTGTCCCACAACCGCAGATCGACCCGGTCACGCGCTCCCAGCATCAGCGCCGCCAGCGGCAACAGCACCAGCGTCGCGAAGATCATCGCCTGGTTGACCGGCAGGGACCCGCGCTGGGTGATCGCGGTCAGCCGCACCGCGGCCACGTCGAGCACCCGCAGGAACGCGTCATACATGTCGTCCGCCCTGCCCAGCGGCAGTCGGCGCAGCCGGGCAAGCCCCAGCGGGCCGCGGGCGGCGAACACCCCGAGGCCCACCAGCAGCACCCCCGCCGACAGGAACACCGGCAGTCCCGCACCGTGCCACAGCGCCAGGTGGTACGTCACCCCGTAGGGCACGGTGTCGGCGTAGCCGTGCAGCACCGTGTCCAGCGCTATCGGCCACAAGCCCAGGCCCAGGCTGGTGGCGGCCAGTACCGCCGGGGCCGCCAGGAACGCCCTGGTCGGCCGGTGCATCTCGGCGACGTGGGTGCTGGGCTCGGTCTGTCCCTTGCCGGCGAAGCCACCCCAGATGAACCGCACGCTGTAGATCACGGTGAACATCGAGGCGAGGACCGCCGCACCCAACACGTACGGGCCGGAGGAACCCAGCGCAGGCGCCTGGGCCTCGGTCCCGTAGATGGCCTCCTTGGCGATGAAACCGATGAACGGCGGCACCCCGGCCATACTCGCGGCGGCTGCCGCCGCGATCACGAACAGTCCGGGCGCGCGGCGGCCCAACCCGGCCAGTTCTCGCAGATCGCGGGTGCCGGTGGCATGGTCGACGATCCCCACCACCATGAACAGCGCCGCCTTGGCCGCTGCATGCGCGCACATGGCGGTCAGGCCGGCCAACATCAGATCGCTACCGCCGGCTCCGACCAGCACGATCATCACGCCCAACTGGCTGACCGTGCTGTAGGCCAACACCAGCTTCAGGTCGTATTCGCGAATCGCCCGCCAGCCCGCCAACAGTGCGGTGGCCAGGCCCATGATCACCACCGTCGGCCGCCATCCCGGCGAGTCGGCGAAGCCCGGCGTCAACCGCGCCACCAGATAGATCCCAGCCTTGACCATGGCGGCGGCGTGCAGGTAGGCGCTGACCGGAGTCGGCGCCGCCATCGCGCCCGGCAGCCAGAAGTGCAGCGGCACAATGGCCGACTTGCTCAGCGCGCCGACCAGGACCAGCAGCAAGGCGACGGTGACGACCGTCCCCGAGGGCGGATCGGCCACCAGGTCCGACAGCAGGTAACTACCGGCGGTCTGGCCCAGCATGATGAGACCGACCAGCATGGCCAACCCGCCGGCGGTGGTGACCACCAACGCCTGGATGGCAGCGCGACGGTTGACCGCGCGTTCGGCGTAGTGACCGACCAGCAGGAACGACAACACCGTGGTCAGTTCCCAGAACACGTACAGCACCAACATGTTGTCGGCGACCATCAGCCCGAACATGGATCCGGCGAACCCCAGCATCTTCGCGGCGAAGCTGGGCAGCCGCGGGTCCAGCTCGGTGTGCGGGCTGACCGGGCGGAAGTACTCGGCGCAGTAGAACAGCACCAGCGCGCCGATCCCCAACGCCAACACACACATGATCGCGGCCAGCGCGTCGAAACGCAGCGCGATGTCCATCGACAGCCCGGGTACCCAGCTGACCAGCGCCCGCCGATCGTCGCCCTGGCCGTGCGGCCAATTCCCCGCCACCCACACCAGTGACAGCAGTGGAATCGCGCCCAAGGGATAGAACGCCGCCCGACCCCACCTGCGGACCATCAAGGGTGCCGCAGCCGTGCCAACAGCATGGGCAAGCAGTATCGCGAGCATCACTCTCCACGGACCGGTCTCATCGAGGCAACGGAGTCAGTGTCAGCAGAAGATGGCCGATTTATCTGCAGCACACTTGTTGGCATCAGGCCACAGCAGCATGCGACTGGGCGCCGGACGGCACCACAGTCGGACACACGTCAACGACTGCCCGCCCAGGCAAACGGAAGACCGCCTCGTGGACCTGCGTACCCACGCCGGGATCGTACCGTCTGCTCAATGCGCACCAAAAACTCCTAACTGAACTGTTTCCAGTTTCCGTGGCGAAGTGGAGCGGCGCCATGGGATGCAGCCCCCATTCGGCGGGGGGTTCTACCCTCACTGCACCCGACGGCGGCGTCCCGTCGCGCTGGCGAACGCCGCTGGGCCCGACGGCGGCGTCCCGCTGCAACCCGACTCCGTCGCGCTGGCGAACGCCGCTGGGCCCGACGGCGGCGTCCCGCTGCAACCCGACTCCGTCGCGCTGGCGAACGCCGCTAGGGCTCGATCAGGCCCGTCCTGATCGCATAACGGGTCAATGCCAAGCGATCACGGAGCCCCAGTTTCTGCAGGGTGTTGGTCCGGTGCCGGTCGACCGTCTTGGCGCTGATGCCCAGGGTCTTGGCGATCTCGCGGGCCGACAGCCCCTCGGCGATCAGCTTCAGGACTTCCTCCTCGCGCGGAGTGAGGATGCTGTCCGGCACCGTGTCCCCCTGGCGGGCCCGGTGCAGGTGGTCCCGGATCAAGGCGGTCACAGCGCCGGCGTACAGAAACGGTTCGCCGCGCATCGTGGCGCGGCAGGCCTCGATCAGGTCGCGGTCGGCCACGGATTTGAGCACATACCCCGACGCGCCGGCCTTGAGCGCTTCGAACAGGTACTGCTCGTTGTCGTACATCGACAGCATCAGCATCCGCACGTGGGGATGGCTGCGTTCGATCTCCCGCGCAGCCTGCAGCCCGGTCATCCGGGGCATCGCGATGTCCAGAACCGCCAGGTCGATCGGGGTGTCCCGCAGGATGGTCAGTGCCTCGGAGCCGTCGGCCGCCTCCGCCACCACGCGAAGGTCCGACTCGGCGTCCAGGATCATCCGCAGCCCACTGCGCACCAGGGCGTGATCGTCGACGAGCAGGATGCGCGCCGGCTCGGGCTCCGTCACCCGCCACCATCGCTCAGAGTCGGCACCACCAGCTTGATCTCGGTTCCTTTGTCCTTCGGGGAGGTGATCGTGAGCGTGCCCCGCACCAGCAGGGCCCGCTCACCCATCCCGCGGATGCCCGCACCGGTGGAGCTGACCCCGCCACGGCCGTCGTCGGCGATCCTCAGCACCAGGTTCTCGGGGCCGACATGTAGATCCAACCAGACTTTCTGAGCGCCGGAATGGCGGGCGATGTTGGTCAAGCTCTCCTGCGCGATGCGGTAGCAGGCCAGCTCCAGGTCCGGGTTCAATCGGTCGGCGGGCGCCGCGATGTCCCGGACGACGTCGATGCCGGCCGCTTGGGTGAACTGGTTGCACAGGGCCTGCAGGGCGCTGGGCAGGCCGAGGTCTTCGAGTACGTCCGGGCGCAGCCGGCCGGCGATGGTCCGCACCTCGTCGAGGCTGGACCGCACGATCTCCTGGGCGTCGCGAAGGTCGCCACGAATCTTCGCCGGCGCATTGTCGACGGCCCGCTTGAGGGTGAGCAGAGCGACGGTAAGGGTCTGCCCGATCTCGTCGTGCAACTCCCTGGCGATCCGCTGCCGCTCGCTCTCCTGTACCGCCAGCGCCAACGCGCTCGATGAGGCCCGCTCCGTCTCGAGCCGGTCCAGCATGGTGTTGAAGGATTCGATGAGGTGATGCAGGTCGCCGCCGCCCGGCTCGTGCATACGGTCGCTGCGCAGCGGCGGATCGACGCGGCGCATCGACGCGGCCAGCCGATCCAGCGGAGCAAGACTCGACCGCAGGAGCAGCGCGTTCGCCCCCACCACAATGGCCAAGCCCACTATCAGCACCGGAACCTCGGTCAACTGGGTGCGCGCCGACACCGCCGCCGGTGTCACCGCAAGCAACAGCGTGCCAATGGTGAAGACCAGCCCGTTGATCAAGACAACCCGGTGGAACAGCCCTTGCGCCGGCACCCCCGTCAGCCGCCAGAACTTATCGATGACCGCCGTCCAACGGTGCATGTCACCCAGCCTCGCCTGCCTACTACATGTTTGTCCATACGGGTCACGCCTACCCAGGAATGGGAGTCAAACACCATGGCGACGGGCCCGGACCAGTCCGGAAAATGGAGGTACGTCCAGAACGCCCGAGCCGGTACCAAACAGCACATATCCCTACCCACCCCCGGGATATCATGCGGATCGGAGAAGCGGCGGACGGCCTGACCACGGGTTCGGGCCTGCCCGGACACACCAGCCGACCCAGCGAGACCGGAGGAACTCGACTCCCATGAACCGTCGCACGCGCACACCTTTCAGCGGTGACACCGTGGCCGCCCGGCACACGATCGGGAGCTGAGCGCCACGATGGATTTCGCGGCATTACCGCCGGAAGTCAACTCCGCCCGGATGTATACCGGCGCCGGCCCGGGGCCGATGATCAGCGCGGCCACGGCCTGGGACGGGGTGGCCACCGAACTGCACCTGGCGGCGACCGCCTACCAGTCCGTGGTTACCGAGCTGACCAGCGGAGCGTGGAGGGGTCCGTCGTCGATAGCGATGGCGGCCTCGGTCGCCCCCTTCGTGACCTGGCTGAACATCACCTCCGCCCAGGCGGCAAAGACCTCGGGCCAGGCCAAGTCCGCGGTGGCCGCCTATGAGGCCGCGTTCGCCATGGTGGTGCCCCCACCGGTGATCGCGGCCAACCGTGCGCAGCTGATGACCCTGTTGGCCACCAACATTCTGGGCCAGAACGCCGCGGCGATCGCGGCCACCGAAGCCCAGTACGCCGAGATGTGGGCCCAGGACGCCACCGCGATGTACGGCTACGCGTCGACGTCGGCGACCGCCTCCCAGCTGGAGCCCTTCCAACCGCCCCCGAAGACCGCCAACGGGCAGGGCGACCAAGGTGCCTCCCAGGCCGCCCAGGGCAACTCGGTGGCCAACAATGCCCAGGGGCTGCTGTCTCGGGCGGCCTCGACGCTGCAGGGGTCCGGTTCGTCGGAGGCGTCGTCACCGATTTCGGCGTTGCCGATGGAGGCCACCGATTTACCGATCGGGTTCTTCGACTGGCTGGGTATTGCGGCCGACGAGATCGGCATCGGCATCGCCCTGCCCTTGTCGATCGTCGGTGTCTACCTGGCGGGCGCGGCCATGTATTTCTCCGAGATGGACTCCCGCGAGATCTTCGACACCCAGGATCTGCTGCGCGGCGGCCAGCGCAGCATCTTGGACGCCCTGGGCCAATTGGGAGCAGAGGCAGAGCTGCCGTCGACCGACAACCTTCGCGTGCCGCACGCCTCGGTCATCGCGGCCTGGGGCGAGGCGTTCCCCCTCGGGTCGCTCTCCACGCCGATCAGTTGGGCCGAGTTGGCGCCGGAGATCCGCCACGCCAGCTACTCGACGCCGCTCAGCGCCGGACCGTCGGCGACCACGCCGGCCGGATTGGGCACCGCGTTCGGCCAGATGGCCCTGGCGGGTATGGGCGGCAGCGCGCTGGCCGGGGCCGTCAACCGGAATCGCGGCGGGGACGGCAAACCGACTCCCGCCGTGGAAGGCACGCCGGCGCAGGAGCCGGGTTCACCGTCGCCGGCATCACCGTCGCCGGTGCGGCCGCTGACGGTTCCACTTGCTGAATTGGCGGCGGGGATCCGGGAGCTCGGCGAGCTCCACGATGCCGGGTATCTGACCCAGGAAGAGTTCGCCGAACAGAAACGCCGGCTGCTGTCCCGATAGGTGCGGCCAGCGCCGCGAGTCGGCTAGCGGCGCCGAGACCGCAGATAGTCGCCGACCACCGCCGCACCCAGACCGTCGAGTTCGGGCACCACCACCCGGCCCTGGACCCGCCGCGCCACCTGGTCGATGAACCGGGCCAGCCCGGGATCGTCCCCGAGCCGGAAGATCGTCACCTGCGCACCGAGTCGGGCGACGTCGTCGAAGCCTTTGACGGTGTGGGCGATGGTTCGCGGGTGCGGCGGGTAGTCGAAGAAGACCGTCGGGCCTCTAGTGCCGTCGCCGCCAAAATCCTCCAGGTGCGCGGTCGGCTCCCCGTCGGTGACCACCAGCACCACCGGCTGGGCGTTGGGGTGGCGGCGCAGATGCCGGCTTGCCAGTGCCAGCGCGTGATGCAGGTTGGTGCCCTGCTCGTAGACGCCTTCCAAGCCGGTCAGTTCAGCGGCGGTCACGGTGCGGGCGTAGCGCCCGAAGGCGATGATCTGCAACGCATCCGAGCGAAACCGGGTGCTGATCAGATGGTTCAACGCCAGCGCGGTGCGTTTCATCGGCAGCCAGCGGTTGTCCATCACCATCGAGAACGAGGTGTCGACCAGCAGCGCGACGGCGGACTGGGTACGGGTCTCGGTCTCGGACACCTCGACGTCGTCGACGCTGATCGACAGCCGGCCACCGGATTCACCGCCGGGTTGACCGACCTGCCGCAGCACCGCGTTGGTCAGGGTACGGGTGACGTTCCACGGCTCGGTGTCGCCGAACTGCCAGGGCCGGGTCGCCCCGGTCAGTTCCCCGGCCGCCCCGGCCCGGCGGTGATCACGTTCACCGCGCCGCCCCGAAAGTTGCCGCGCCACATCACGCAACGCGGTCTGCCCCAGCTGGCGCATCGCTTTGGGCGACAGCCGCCACTGCCCGTCGGAGCTGCGGTCGAGGAATCCCTGATTGAGCAGGGCGCGTTCCAGGTCGGCCAGAGTGCGGGCGTCGATGGCGGCCTGATCGCCGAGCTGACGGGCCAGCGCGTCCAGGTCGACGTCGTCCATGCTGGCGCCGGGATAGGCCTGCGAGAGCTGCTCGGCGAGCTGCTCGAGTTCGGCGATGTCGGACAATGCCTGAGCGCCCTCACCCATGCCGAGCGGGTTGCTGCCGGAGAATTCCGAGGATCCGGTCCAGTCTTCCCCCGGCCGCGCCGACTGCAGGTGCGCATCCAGTCGGCCCAACGCCTGCTGCAGCTCCGGGGAACCGAATGCCTGCTGCGCCAACGCATCCAGCTCGGCGCGCTGCTCAGCGGACAGGCTGTTGCGGAAACGCTGCGCGGCCGCCGCCCGCTTCGCCAACGAGTCCAGCAGCTCTTCGACATTGCGCGGGTTCTCCGGGAAGAACTCGCCGTGGCGGTCCATGAAGTCTTGGAAGTCTTCCGGGGTGTCCTCGCCCCGGGAGTGCTTGTCCAGCAGATCGTTCAGATCATCGATCATGTCGGTGACCCGTTGCCGGTCGGCGTCGGTGGCGCCTTCCAGCGCCTGCTTCATGCCGGCGAAACGCTGGTCGAGCATCTCTCGGCCGAGCAGGTCCTTGATCTTCTCGTAGGACTCCCGCGCCACGGGACTGCGCCAGTTGTATTCCGACAGTTCCTGCACCGCCTTGGCCGGCGACGGCGACAGCGCCTCGATCTGCATTTCGGCGAACCGGGCGTCGTCGTCCAGCGCGCGGGCCAGTTCCTTGCGCTCGGCCAGCACCGCCTCGTCGAGCAGCTTCTTGACTTCGGCGAGGGTCCCGTCCAAATTGTTGCGGCGCAACAGCTCCCGACGGCGCCGTTGCGCATCTGCGGCCAACCGGTCGGCACCGGTCATGTTCTTGGTGCCGCGCCGCAACAGCTCCTGCAGGGCCCGGTGCGGCGACGTCCCCTCCATCACGTCACGGCCGATCTCCTCCAACGCCTCGGCCAGGTCGACCGGCGGCGCCAACGGATCCGGCCCACCGGAGTAGGCCGAATACCGCGAGGCGTGAGCTCTAGCCATAGACGGTTTCGCCCTCGTCGGCTGTCTTGTCGATGCGCTTGGCCAAATACAGTGCCTCCAAGGCTAATTCGAGTGCCGCGGCACGCTCGCCGTCGGATTCCGCCCCCAGCCGCTGCGCCACGGCGTCGATCACCGGCAAGTCGGGCAGCGCCGCCAGCACCGCTTTGGCCGAGACCCGCTCCCCCGTCGTCACCGCCGCGTTCTCGACTGCGACCACCAGCGGCCCCACGTCGATCCCGCCCAGCGCCCGTGAGGCGGTGTCGGCGGTGGCACGGCGCAGCAGATGCTCCAGCACCGCCTGCTCACGGCCCTCCTCACCGGACTCGAACTCCAACTTGCCGCGCAACACGTCGATGATCGTGCTGAGGTCGACCACTCGGGCCACCGGATCGGTCTCACCCAGCAGCGCACCGCGGTGGCGTGCCGAGGCCGCCACCGTCTCGGCCGCGGCGATCGCGAACCGCGCCGAGACACCGGACCGCTGATCGATCGACCGCGACTCGCGCAGGTAGCGGGCGAATCGGGCCAGCACGGCCAGCAGATAGTCGGGCACCGCCGCGCTCAGATGGGCCTCCTGGGAGATCACACCGACCTCGGCATCCAGCTCCAGTGGATAGTGCGTGCGGATCTCGGCGCCGAACCGGTCCTTGAGCGGAGTGATGATCCGGCCCCGGTTCGTGTAGTCCTCGGGGTTGGCGCTGGCGACCACCACGACGTCCAGCGGCAGCCGCAGCGTGTAGCCGCGGACCTGGATGTCGCGCTCCTCCATCACGTTGAGCATCGCCACCTGGATGCGTTCGGCGAGGTCGGGCAGCTCGTTGACGGCAACGATGCCGCGGTGTGCCCGCGGGATCAGGCCGTAGGCGATGGTCTCGGGGTCACCGAGGCTGCGGCCCTCGGCGACCTTGATCGGGTCGATGTCACCGACCAGGTCGGCCACCGAGGTGTCCGGGGTGGCGAGCTTCTCGGCGTAGCGCTCACTGCGGTGCCGCCACGTCACCGGCAGCGCATCGCCGAGTTCGGCGGCCCGCCGAATCGATTCCGGCGTGATCGGCGAGTACGGGTGCTCACCGAGTTCGGCGCCGGCGATCACCGGCGTCCATTCGTCGAGCAGGCCGACCAGGGCCCGCAACAGCCGGGTCTTGCCCTGGCCTCGCTCGCCGAGCAGCACGATGTCATGACCGGCGATCAGCGCCCGCTCCAACTGCGGGAGCACGGTGTCGTCGAAGCCGAAGATGCCGGGCCAGATCGATGCGCCGTCGTCACCGTCGGCCAGACGGGCCAAAAGGTTCTCGGCGATCTCGTGCTTGACCCCCCGTTCACGGTGGCCGGCGGCACGCAGCTCGCCAAGGGTTGAGGGCAGATCGTGCGGGATTTTCGGCGCGGTCACCACTCCACGCTACGACGGGGGCGCGGGTCCGTCACGGCGTCCGGGTTTATCCGGCGCCAGATACCCGATACCCTGGGTACCGTGAACTCACCCGAATGGCGTGACCGCCCGGCTCAGACGTACTTCGGCCCGGCCAGCTGGCAGGCTCGGCTGCTCGGCGTGGCGGCACTGGTCGTCCTGCGCACCTCGATCGCCGTGCTGACGGTTGTCGGCCTCGTCATGAACCGGATCTGGCCCGCCGGAATGCAACGGGCGCGCCTGGATCTCATCGACCGACCGATGCGCTACATCCGGGCGCTGCCCGGCACCGAGGTGACCCCGGTGCGGCTGCCCGACTGCCCGGCGGAATGGGTGGTGGCCCCGGCCGCGCGGGACTCCGATCGGGTGATCGTCTACTTCCACGGCTCGGCGCTGGTCACCCTGGGCCTCAATTCACATCGCCGGTTCGTGTCCAAGCTCTCGGCGGCCACCGGCGCCAAGGTGTTCAACGTCGGCTACCGTTTGGCTCCGCTGGCCGGCATCGAAGAGGCGGTTGCCGACGGCCTGTGCGCCTACCGGCACGTGCTGGACGCCGGGTTCACCGCGGATCGCATTGTGCTGGCCGGGGATTCGGCCGGCGGACTGATGGCCGCCAACACCGCGCTGACGGCGCGCGACGCCGGGCTGCCCGCGCCGGCCGGTCAGGTGTTGATGTCGGCGCTGACGTCGTCGGACATGGAGATCAAACGACAGGCCGCGAGCACCCACCGCGATCCGTTCTTCCCGTTCATGGCGTTCATGTTTCTCTACCGCGTCTACGCCACCGTCAACGGAACCCGCGAACTGCCGGTGATGCCGCCGGAGGCAGAGCTCCGCGGGCTGGGGCCGTTCCTGCTGCAGGTCGGCAACAACGAGATGCTGCGCAACGACACCTTCGTGCTGGCCGACAAACTCACCGCCGCCGGGGTGCCGAACTGGGTTCAGGTCTGGGATCGCGGGTTGCACATGTTCCAGCTCACCTTCGACGTCAACCCCGATGCACGCCGTGCGATCGGCGAGATCGCCGACTTCGTGGACTATGCGACGGCGGTCGCGCCGAGAGATGCCGGCTCGGTGCCCGTCACCGGCGAGATCGCCTAAGTCGTAAGGCGCTGCGACCAGTCCTCAAACAGCTTCAGCAGCAACGGAATACGATTAGCCTCGATCTCCGGCTGCGGCAGCACGGTCCGGATGATCGCCGCGCCGTCGAAGGTGTTGGTGAGCAACGCAACCACGTTGGGGAACAGCTCCTCGGGAAATGCGTGGGCGCCGGGAAACCCACGGGCGGTTTCGTGGATCTTCGCACCGTATTCGTCCAACACCTCCGACAGTGCGGACCGCAGCTTCTCGTCGGTGCGTGCGGCGATCAGCAACTCGTAGACGACCGCGTTGTTGGAGTTCGCCGTCAGATCACGCAGCACGGTCAACACCGCTTCCAGCGCCGAGCCGTCGGCCGGGATCTCCGCGACTTGCTTACCGATCAGCTCCAGCTGACGGCGCAGCACCTCGCGGCCGGTGGCCGCCATGAACTCACCCATGGTGCCGAAGTGGCGGAACAATGCCCCGTCGGAAACCCCGGCACGCGCGGCGATCACCTTCGCCGACGCTCGCGCATACCCGACCTCGGCGATGGTGGCGATGCTCGCGTCAAGCAGCCCCGCGACGGTGGCCTCGCGGCGTTCCCGCTGGGTCCGGGCCATGGTCTGAACCTCTAAACCGACTGCAACTCACGGGATCCGGCGCGCAGGAACCGGCCGGATTTCATCGTCGTTCCGTAGCCCTCGCGGAATTGTCCGTTGCCGAACACCACCGTGCCGCCCACCCCGGTCGCCACCACGGCGTCGTCGTTGCGATTGACCATCCGGCTCAGTCCGCCGTAGAACTCGACCTTTTCCTCGTGGTAGGCGTCCACGTCCTGATTCAGGCCGGCCGGGTCGATCACCACGAAGTCCGCGCGGTCGCCCCGGCGCAGCGTGCCCGCGTCCAAACCGAACCAGTCGGCGACCTCGGCGGTCAGCCGGTATACGGCCCGCTCGACACTCATGAACGGCCGGCCCGCCGTCTGAGCGTCGCGCACCCGCTTGAGCAGCCGCAGCGAGTAGTTGTAGAACGCCATGTTGCGCAGGTGCGCCCCGGCATCGGAGAACCCGAAGTGGATGGTCGGCTCGTTGGCCAGTCTGTCGAGCTGGCGGGGCCGGTGATTGGCGACGATGGTGGTCCAGCGGACGTTGCGTTCGCCGTTGGCCACCAAGACATCCAGGAACGCATCCAGCGGGTGCAGCTTGCGCTCGTCGGCGATCTGCCCGAAGCTCTTGCCGATCAGGCTCGCGTCCGGGCATTCGACGATCACCGCTTCGTGGAAGTCACGGTGCCACAGCGTCGGGCCCAGTTTCTTACGGTCGAACGACTTACGGAACCGGCGCCGGTAATCGGTGTCGGCCAGCAACGTGTTGCGCTCCAGCTGGTCACGCAGGTGCAGCGCGGCGGTGCCGGCACCGAATTCCTCGAAGACCGGCAGATCGATTCCGTCGGAATACAATTCGAACGGCACCGGCAGGTGCTGGAAACGTACAGAGGAACCGAGCAGCGCGTTGAGCAGCCGGGTACCGGGGCCCATCACCCGTACCGCACCCGGGGCCGACTTGGCGTCCGCGGAAACCAGCAGGCTCATCCGCACCCCGCGCCGCCGGCCGAACATTCCGCTGCTGGTCAGGAAGAAGTTCAGCGCCGTCAACGGTTTTGCGACGTTCGGGGCGCTCTGCAGCATCCGGCCGCGCTTGCGCAGCACTTTGATCAGCCGGCGGCGTTCCCGCCAGGTGGCGAACGTCGAGGGCAGCGCCCGCGACCGGAACCGCTCGCCGTCGAGTTTGTCGATGGCCGCATCCATTCCCGACATGCCCAACAGCCCGGCGTCGAGTCCGTCTTCGAGCAGCGCCGCCATCTTCTCCAGCTCGGCATCACTGGGAACGACGCCTTCGGTGGTGGCACGGTCCAGGCCGAGTACCGCGGTCCGCAGATCCGAGTGGCCAAGCATGGAGCCGATATTGGGACCGAGCGGCATTTCGTCGAGGGCCCGCACATACTCGGCCGGCGTGGACCAGGTCTTCTTGGACTGCAGCGCATCCAGCACGAACTTGCGCGGCACCGCCTCCACCCGACTGAACAGGTCGGCGGCGTCCTCGGAGTCGGCGTACACCGTCGAGAGCGAGCAGTTGCCCAGCAGCACCGTGGTGACGCCGTGGCGCACCGATTCGCGCAGCCCCGGGTCCAGCAGCACCTCGGCGTCGTAGTGGGTGTGCACGTCGATGAAGCCGGGCACCACCCACTTGCCGGCCGCGTCGATCACCTCCGCGCAGCCCGTCTCATCCAGCTCCCCCGCGACGATGTCGGCGACGAAACCGTCGCGGATACCCAGGGTGCGGACCTGGGGAGTGTTGCCCAGGCCGTCGAACCACAGTCCGTTGCGGATGATCAGGTCATAGCCCACTACGTCTCCCAACCTCGAGGTTGAGTTAGATAGTGAGCGCTGACAATCTTTCTGTCAAGACCTAGTGCGCGAAGTGCCGGGCCCCGGTCAGGTACAGCGTGATCCCCGCCTCGGCTGCCGCCGCGGTCACCTCATCGTCGCGGACCGAACCACCCGGGTGCACGATCGCCTTCACCCCGGCGGTGGTCAGGGTCTGCAGGCCATCGGGGAACGGGAAGAAGGCGTCCGAGGCCGCGACCGCGCCGGCCACCCGATCACCACCGCGCTCGACGGCCAGTCGGGCCGCATCGACCCGGTTGACCTGCCCCATACCGACACCGATCGTGGCGCCGTCTGCCGCGACGACGATCGCGTTCGACTTGACCGCGCGGCAGGACCGCCAGGCGAACACCAGATCGGCCAGCGTGGCCGGGTCGGCCGGCGACCCGGTGGCCAGCGTCCAGTTCAACGGGTTGTCACCGTCAGCGTCCAGGCCGTCGCGACTCTGCATCAGCAACCCGCCGCTGACCTGACGCCACTCGGTGCCGCCGCGCAGCGGCTCGGAGGCCACCAGCACCCGAATGTTCTTCTTGCGCGCCAGAACCTCGACGGCTCCCGGCGCATAGGCCGGCGCGACGATGACTTCGGTGAAGATGGTGCTGACGTACTCCGCCATCTCCACACTGACCTCGGTGTTCGCCGCGATCACCCCGCCGAACGCGCTAAGCGGGTCGCACTCGTGCGCCTTGCGATGGGCGTCGGCCACCGAGGTCGCCGAGACGGCGATTCCGCACGGGTTGGCGTGCTTGATGATCGCCACGCAGATCTCTTCGTGGTCGAACGCCGCCCGCCACGCGGCATCCGCGTCGGTGAAGTTGTTGTAGGACATCTCTTTTCCGTGCAGCTGGTCGGCCTGCGCCAAGCCCGGCCAGGCACCGCCGTCGCAGTAGAGCGCGGCCTGTTGGTGCGGGTTCTCGCCGTAGCGCAGCTGCGCGGCCCGACGGTAGGTGTGCCCGATCCATTCCGGCTGACCCTGACGCGGCTCCTCGGGGGCCAGCGTCGACGACATCCAGTTGGCGACCGCTACGTCGTACTCAGCGGTGTGGCGAAATGCCAGCGATGCCAGGCGTTTCCGTTCGGCAAGGGAGAAGCCCCCGGCGTTGACCGCGGTCAGCACGCCGTCGTACCCGAGCGGGTCGACCACCACGGCGACGCTGGGATGGTTCTTGGCGGCCGCCCTGATCATCGACGGCCCGCCGATGTCGATCTGCTCGACGCACTCGTCGAGGCCGGCACCGGAATCGACGGTCTCGCTGAACGGGTAGAGGTTGACCACCACCAGGTCGAACGGCGCGATCTCCAGTTCTTCCAGCGCGGTGGCATGTTCGGGCTTGCGCAGGTCGGCCAGCAGCCCGGCGTGCACCCGCGGGTGCAGGGTCTTGACCCGGCCGTCGAGCACCTCCGGGAAACCGGTCAACTCCTCCACCGGCGTCACCGGAATGCCCTTGGCGGCAATCGACTTGGCGGTCGAGCCGGTGGAGACGATGGCCACGCCGGCGGCATGCAGGCCGGCAGCCAGGTCGACCAGGCCGGTCTTGTCGTAGACGCTGATCAGCGCCCGGCGAATCGGTCGCTTGCCGTCGGTCATCCTATGGTTGCCTTTCGTCCGGTCCAGGTCACGCCGCTGGTCGCCAGCGCGGCCAGCACGTCGACCAGGAGCTTGCGCTCCACTGTCTTGATGCGTTCGTGCAGAGTGTCTTCGTCGTCGTCGTCGAACACGGCGACAGACTCCTGCGCCAGCACCGGGCCGGTGTCGGTTCCGGCGTCCACCAGGTGCACGGTGCAGCCGGTGACCTTCACCCCGTAGGCGAGCGCGTCGGGCACCGCATGCGCGCCCGGGAAGGCCGGCAGCAGCGCCGGATGGGTGTTGACGGTGCGCCCGAGGAAACGGGAAAGGAACTGCGAGCCCAGGATCTTCATGAAGCCGGCCGAGACCACCAGGTCGGGTGCATGCGCCGCGGTGGCCTCCGCGAGGGCGAGGTCCCAGGCGGCCCGGTCGGGATAGTCGGCCATCCGCACGGTGAACACCGGCAAGCCCGCCGCCTGGGCGATCTGCACCGCGCGGCAGTCCCGATCGGTCCCGACGGCCACCACCCGCGCCGGGTAATCACCCACCGCCGCGGCCAGCAGCGACTCCAACAGCGATCCGGTGCCCGACGCCAACACCACCAGCCGGGCTGGGACGCGTGGGGTCACGTGGATCGGTTGCACGATGCAAGAGCCTACCGCGCAGATGAGCGTGACAATCAGGCCTGCTGATCCGCTTCGTCGCGGGCGATCCGCAGCGCTGCGGCCACGCCGTCCGTCCAGATCTCGACCTTGTCCCAGATCACATCCGGGTGGCCGATCGGGTGGATGCCCCGGCTGATCTTCTCGACCCGATTACAGGCCAGGTCCTGGAAGTCGCGATCGTCGAGTTCGGGGAATTCCTCGTATTCGCCGCAGAGCTCGGCGCTTTCCAGCTGCTCGTACAAGTCCTCCGCCAAGGGACTGGACAGCCCGACCGCGGTCGCCCCGACCGTCTGGAACCCCACCTCGACACCGTCGATCCAGATCATCGCCATCACATCGAGGATCGGCTCGTGCCCGGGCGGCAGCACCAGTCGCGTCAGCTTCTCTACGCGGGCGCCGGCCAGTCTGTGCAGATTCCGCAGCGCGCCCACGACGTGTGTCATGTCACCATGCGACCAGGATGGCGACCAGGATATAAGGGACCGAAGTCCTCAATTTGTCCGCAGGACTGTCCTAGCGGGGCCGGTCGAACCCGTCGTCGTCGGTGAACATCAGGTCCTCGGGGTCTTCCCAGGGGCCGGGCGGCTGGGTCGGTGGGTGCGACTCGAACGCCTGCGGCGGGTCGGGGTGCGCCGGCTCGGGGTGCGCCGGCTCGGGCTGCGGCGGCTCGGATTGCGGTATCCAGCTCAGCTCGCCCGCTCCGCTGATCTCATCGGGTTCGAACAACTCGTCGGGTTCGAACAGCTCACCGGGTTCGGCCGCTTCGACTGGATCGTCGGGTTCGGCCGGGGCGGCGGCTTCGTGCGCGGGGACTCGCTCGGGGGCGGGCGGCAACATCGGCCGCTGCCTGATCGGCCCGCGCCGCACCCCGCCGATCATCACCACCGTCAGCGCACCGATCGCGGCGAACCACAGGAACACCGCGGGCCCGAACGTGGCCTGATCCACCTCGACGTCGCCGAAGTTGCCCAGCCGCCCACCGCCGGCCAGGCCGAGCAGCGCCATCATCACCGCCGCGATGGATGCCGCCGTCGCCACCTTGGCCAGTGCCGGAAGCAGCGGCAGGGGGCGGCGGGCGCACTGTTGCCCGACGGCCACTCCCGACGAGGCGCCGATGATCAGCAGCGCCACCCACACGGGGCCGAGCGGTGGAGTGGGCGCCGCGGCCAGGATGGGCAGCGCCGGGATGTCACCGCCGAGCACCGTGAACGCGCTGAACAACGCGGGTCCGATGTGCGCGCTCGACCCGACCGCCATCGCTGCCGCGCCCACCAGGACGTTGGGCACATACAGCACCGCCAGCAGGGTGAGGCTGAGCTGACCGAACAGCGAATCGGTGATCGCGTACAGCTCGTGCATGGTCCCCCAGTGCAAGACCAGGGAGACCACCGTGGCCACCCCGGCCAGCCCCAGCAGAGCCAGCATTCCGGCGACCGCGGCCCGCAGTGCGTCGGGTAGCCAGTCCGGCAGCGGTGTCTCGGCGAGGATCCGGCTGCCCACCCGCGTCCCCACGCCGATCGCGGCTCCGATCGCATGCACCACGAACACGTGCGCAAAGGCACCCAGGGCAAGCGGGGTCTGCAGTTCGGTGATGACCGACGCCGCGTCGTGGATGACCGCCAGACAGATCGCCGCGATCAGCAGTGGGCCGCCCAAAGCCGACGCCACGATCCAGCGGATGACAAACCAGGAGGCGCCGCGGGCCGTGGCCTGCGCGGTGGTCCGGGCGGTTCCGGCCACCATCAGCAACACCGGCAGCAGCGGCAGTACACCCAGCTCCCGGCCACCGATCGAGATCGGCACCTGGTGCACCCCCAGCCACATGCTGGCGATGGCTCCCGACGCTCCGGTCATGTCGCTGTTGGCGATCAGCAACTGCAGCAGCGTCACCGCTGCGATGACCGTCAATGCCACGATGGACGGGCCGAATGCGACCCGCACCAGATCGCGTGTCGGGTTCGAGCCTGGTTTACCGCCGGCCACCGGTGTCACGCTGCGGGCACGTTCAACTCGGCGCGCGGTCGCGGGTTAGGGCTGGGCCGGCCCCGACGGGGCGGAACCACCCTGCGACTGCTGGCCGCCCGTCGAGCTCTGACCTTGACCCGTCCCACCCTGGCCTGCCGTCGAAGAATTACCCGAACCGCCCGGCGAGGGCGGGCTGAAGCTGGGAAATCCGGTCGGCGGCGTGGGCGGACCCTGCGGTGCCGGCTGCGGACCGGAGCTGAATCCACCGGTCGACGGGCCCGACTGGGCACCGAAGCCGCCGCTGGACGGCGCCGACGGGTAACCGCCGCCGTAGGACGGGTATCCGGACTGCGGCGGACCCTGCTGGCCGTACCCGTGCTGGCCCGGCTGACCGTAGTAGTTGCCGCCCGGCGGCAGCCCGTACTGCGCGTAGGGGTCGTACTTGGGGCGCGGCGCGGGAGCGGTTACGACACCGGACTCCAGCAGCAGCGCTCCGACCGCGGCGACGGCCTGCAGGATGCTGAACGTCAGCACCAGCCACAGGCCCCAGCCGACGGTGTAGTCGTCTCCGGCGTCGGCGAGGGTCGCGATCGCCAGCAGCGCCCCCAGTGCCGAGATCGCGGCGACCACCGCGGTGTACTGCTTGGCCTTGGGCAGCAGGCCCGCCCCGGCCAGCAGGCCGGCCAGCAGCGCCAGCGGAACCGTGTGGCCGGCGTCGCCGAGGATCAGCGGGTACTCACCGTTGGTGACGGTCACGATCGGCCCGAAGTTCGCCAGGTAGACGCCGAGCCCCAGCACCGCCACCGCGATCTGCAGGTACAGCGGAAGTTTGCTCTCGACATCTTCGGTTTTGGCGAACGACGGTGTCGAGGATGTCGGGGGCCCGTAGGAACCCGACGGTTGGGAAGGCTGGAAACCAGGGTTCCCGGGTGAGTAGGTCATGACCTCTCCTGTGCTCGGGGGGCAAGTGCGTGCGAGGGGTGCGGCGCGGTTCGACCATCCACGCTAGCGCACTCTCGGGTCGGGCCGTCGGGTCAACACCGTGCCGCTGGGGACCCCCCGTTGCCGACGAAATAGGAACACGTTCTAATCACTCGTATGGATTACGGGCTTGTGTTGTTCACCAGTGACCGTGGCATCACCCCGGCGGCGGCCGCCAAACTCGCCGACGACCACGGGTTTTCCACGTTCTACGTTCCGGAGCACACGCACATTCCGATCAAGCGCCAGGCGGCGCACCCCACCACCGGCGATGAGTCACTTCCCGACGACCGCTACATGCGCACCCTCGATCCGTGGGTGAGTCTGGGAACCGCATGTGCGGTCACCTCCCGGGTGCGGCTGTCGACCGCGGTGGCGCTGCCCGTGGAGCACGATCCGATCACGCTGGCGAAATCGATCGCCACCCTGGACCACCTGTCCGGTGGCCGGGTGAGCCTGGGCGTGGGTTTCGGCTGGAACACCGACGAACTCGCCGACCACGGGGTGCCGCCGGGCCGGCGACGCACCATGCTGCGGGAGTACCTGGAGGCGATGCGGGCGCTGTGGACCCAGGAGGAAGCGGCCTACGAAGGCGAGTTCGTGAACTTCGGGCCGAGCTGGGCCTGGCCCAAGCCGATGCAGTCGCACATTCCGGTGCTGGTCGGCGCGGCCGGCACCGAGAAGAACTTCAAGTGGATCGCCCGCAGTGCCGACGGCTGGATCACGACACCGCGCGACTTCGACATCGACGAGCCGGTCAAGCTGCTGCAGGACACCTGGGCGGCCGCCGACCGGGACGGGGCTCCGCAGATCGTGGCACTGGACTTCAAGCCGGTACCCGAGAAGCTGGCGCACTGGGCCGAGATCGGGGTCACCGAGACGCTGTTCGGGTTGCCGGACAAGCCGGAAGCCGAGGTCGCCGCCTACGTGGAGCGACTGGCCGGCAAGCTCGGGCTCAGCACCTAGCACCTACCCCGCTGCGCCACAAGGGCTAGCGCAACGAACAGCGGTTGCCATAGTCGAGGGCACGCACCGTGATGGCCGTGCCCAGCGGTTCGCCGTCGGACAGCAGTGCCACCAGGTCGTCGTCCTCGGTGGTCGCCAGGAAGCGACTGCCGTCGGCGTCCAGCCGGCCGATGATGATCCCCGTGCGGGTCTCCCAGTCGTAGCGGACGCTGTAGGTCTCGATGGTCGCCGGACCGTCGGCGTGTTCGGTGACCGCGACGGTCGGCCCGGCATCGAGCCCGGCCTGCAGCTCCGAGCTGCGATCCGCCGTCCACGCCACCGGGGTGCTTGAGTACACCCCGACTGAATACTTGCTCTGCATGCCGCCGTTGGCGCCCACCAGCGCGAATTGCCCGGGGACGCTCCGGGCGGCCGCCACGGCCTCGGCGATGGCGTGCATCGAGTAGTTGTTGCCGGCGCCCCCGAAGAACGGCAGCCCGCCGGTCAGGGTCAGCCCGCGCGGATCATCGGCGGTCAACCCGAACGCGTCGCAGATGTTGAACACCGGCACCGGGAAGCAGCTGTAGAGGTCCATCGCCGCGACGTCGTCGAAACCGATCCCGGCCATCGCGAGCGCCTCGGTGGTGGCCACGACGGCGGCCGGGTAGGAACTCAGGTCGGGACGCTCCAGCAGGCGCTGCTCACGCATGTCGGCGTGGCCGTGCAGATACACCCAGCGGTTCTCGGGCACCCCGAGACGCCGGGCAGCCTCCACCGACATCAGCAGCACCGCGGCGCCCTGGTTGACCTGATCGCGGGCCACCAGCAGTCGCGGGTAGGGGTCGCAGATCATCCGGTTGGAGCTGCTGATCGTGGCCAGCTCGTCGATCGAGCGCTCCACCGGCGAGGCCGAGAACGGGTTCTTGGCGGCGATCTTGGTCATCGGAGCGAACAGTTCCGCCATCGCCTGCAGGTAGTCGGCCGTGCCGAGGCCCAGTCGGGCGCGGCGGGCGTTCTCCAGCAGGCCGTACTGCACCGGCGCACCGGTCAGCCCGTGGATGACGGTGTAGTGCTCGATGAAATCCTCGAGCCCGTAGCCGCGGTCTTCGAGCTGCCCGTCGATGGTCTCGGTGAAGTCCGGCTTGTTCTCGGCGCCGGCGAAGTGGCGCAGCGTCGAGGTGGCGTCCGATCCGCACAGCAGCACGACGTCGGCGGTGCCGGCCACGATCTCGCCGGCGAACTCGGTGAGCAGCTTCTGCGGCCCCTGGCCGCCGACCTTGTCCAGCACCGCCCGAGCCGGGTCGGCGCCGATCAGCCGCGCGACGGACCGCGGAAAATTGTTCGACTTACCCAGCGGTGCAGGCGCTTTCGGGATCGAGTTCTCGAACGCCCGGGTGGCCACCACCGCGTCGATGGCGGTGGCGATCCGCGCCGCGTCGGCACCGGTATCGGCCAGTGCGGCCTCGGTGGCGGCGGCGGCCAGCTCGACCGGTGACATGCCGCGGTAGTCGGCGTCGTCGATGCGCTCGGCGGCCTGCCCGACGCCGACGACGACGGGGGTGCGCGGATCGATGCTCATGGTTTCACCTCACCACAAATGCCGAACGTGGGGGGGGGGGGGGGGGGGGGGGGGGGGGGGGGGGGGGGGGGGGGGGGGGGGGGGGGGGGGGGGGGGGGGGGGG
>NZ_CP084029.1:952855-1103032 GCF_020181615.1 [Mycobacterium] crassicus | reverse complement strand
CCCCCCCCCCCCCCCCCCCCCCCCCCCCCCCCCCCCCCCCCCCCCCCCCCCCCCCCCCCCCCCCCCCCCCCCCCCCCACGGTCGGTGCTGCTCTTACCTACAGGCTTTCGAGGATCTGCCGAGCCAGCGCCGCGGTGGCCGACGGGGTCTTGCCCACCTTCACACCGGCGGCCTCCAGGGCCTCCTGCTTGGCGGCCGCGGTACCCGACGAGCCCGACACGATGGCGCCGGCGTGGCCCATGGTCTTGCCCTCCGGCGCGGTGAACCCGGCCACGTAGCCGACGACCGGCTTGGTGACGTTGTCCTTGATGTAGGCCGCGGCCCGCTCCTCGGCGTCGCCGCCGATCTCGCCGATCATCACGATGACCTTGGTGTTCGGGTCCTTCTCGAACGCCTCGATGGCGTCGATGTGGGTGGTGCCGATCACCGGGTCGCCGCCGATGCCGATCGCGGTGGAGAAACCGAAGTCCCGCAGCTCGTACATCATCTGGTAGGTCAGGGTGCCGGACTTCGACACCAGACCGATCGGGCCGGTGCCCGAGATATTGGCCGGGGTGATGCCGACCAGGCACTCACCCGGGGTGATGATGCCGGGGCAGTTCGGCCCGATGATCCGGGTCTTCTCACCCTTGTCCACGTTGTAGGCCCACGCGTAGGCGCTGTCCTGCACCGGGATGCCCTCGGTGATGACCACCAGCAGCGGGATCTCGGCGTCGATGGCCTCGATCATGGCGTCCTTGGAGAAGGCCGGCGGCACGAAGGCGATCGACACGTCAGCGCCGGTCTCCTTCATGGCCTCGGCAACACTGCCGAACACCGGCAGTTCGACGTCGGCGCCGTCCTTGTTCTTGTGCGAGACCGTGGTGCCGGCCTTGCGGGCGTTGACGCCGCCGACGATCTGGGTGCCGGCGGCCAGCATGCGCGCGGTGTGCTTGGTGGCCTCGGCACCGGTGATGCCCTGGACGATGACCTTGCTGTCCTTGTTGACGAAGATCGACATGCTTATGCGTCCTTTCCGGCGTTGGCCAGCTCGGCGGCCTTGTCGGCGGCCTCATCCATGGTGGCGACGACGGTCACCAGCGGGTGGTTGGCCTCGGCCAGGATCGCCCGGCCCTCCTCGACGTTGTTGCCGTCCAGGCGGACCACCAGCGGCTTGGTCGCGGCGTCACCGAGGATCCCCAGCGCCGACACGATGCCGTTGGCCACCGCGTCGCACGCGGTGATCCCGCCGAACACGTTGACGAAGACGCTCTTGACCTGCTTGTCACCCAGGATGACGTCCAGGCCGGCGGCCATGATCTCGGCGGAGGCGCCGCCCCCGATGTCGAGGAAGTTGGCCGGCTTCACGCCGCCGTGCTTCTCACCGGCGTAGGCGGTGACGTCCAGGGTCGACATGACCAGGCCGGCGCCGTTGCCGATGATGCCGACCTCGCCGTCCAGCTTGACGTAGTTCAGGTCGTGCTCTTTGGCCTTGATCTCCAGCGGGTCGGTCGCATCCAGATCGGCGAACTCGAGGTGGCCGGGCTGACGGAACTCGGCGTTGCCGTCCAGGGTGACCTTGCCGTCCAGCGCCAGGATCTGGTCGTCGGGGGTGCGAACCAGCGGGTTGACCTCGACCAGGGTGGCGTCTTCGGCGACGAAGACCTCCCACAGCTTCTGGATGGTCACCGCGGCGGCGTCGAGCACCTCGGCGGGCAGGTGGCCCTGCTCGGCGATCGAGCGGGCGAAGGCCAGGTCAACACCCTTGACGGCGTCGACGGGCACCTTGGCCAGCCGCTCCGGCTTGGTGGCGGCGACCTCTTCGATCTCCATACCGCCCTCGACCGAGCACATGGCCAGGTAGGTGCGGTTGGAGCGGTCCAGCAGGAAGGAAATGTAGTACTCCTCGGCGATGTCGCTCGCCTCGGCCACCAGCAGCTTCTTGACGATGTGACCCTTGATGTCCAGGCCGAGAATGTTCTGTGCGTGAGTGAACGCGTCTTCCGGGGTGGCGGCGTACTTAACGCCACCGGCCTTGCCACGTCCGCCGGCCTTGACCTGGGCCTTGACCATGACGGGTCGGCCGATCTCGGAGGCGATCGCCTTGGCGTCCTCAGCCGTTGTTGTTACTCGGCCAGGGGTGGTGGGCACGTTGTGCTTGGCGAACAGCTCCTTCGCCTGATACTCGAAAAGATCCATTGGGCTCACTGTCTTATTACGGGTAGCCGGAAGGCCGGCACTGTCGGGTCACAAGGATTTAACTCCGCTGGCACTGTATCGACCCCGCGGCGAGGTTCCCGCCTCCCCTACCATCGCTGTGGCACATCTCACCGCCAGAAAATGGTGATCCGCTTCACATTCGATGCCCGGATTCGGCCGATGGCTTGCCACGAACCCGGGGCAGTGGTTACCGTCACCAAGTCTAGGTCTTTATAACGTTCTGATTACGACCAGAGGATCTTCCAGACTGATGCAGCGCAGTACAACCATGCGTTCGGTTCCGGGCGGGCGCGTACCCCGTCACCGGAGCGACGCCGTGGCGGCTGCGGCCCGGTCGGCGGCACCCAACCCCACCGAGGTCACCGACATCATTCCGTTCAGCGAATTCGGCCCGCTGGACGACGCCGCCGGATTCAGCGATCACCCGTTTGACGACGCGGCGGCCGCGGTGTTGTCGGCCCCTGAGCTGGACGACCTCACCGACACCGACAACATGCCGGTACTGCAGCTGGCCTTCCCCCGCGGCGGCTATCCGTCCGAGTACCTGTACCCCAATGGCGCCGCCGGTATGCCCGCCCGAAGGGGGCGACACCGCAGCCAGCCGGCCAGTGCCGTCAAGAGCCGCGTGATGATCGCCGCGATGGCCGCCGGAGCGGCCGCCGCGGCCGCACACGCCGCCACCCACCCGTCGGGTGACACCGTCGCCCGGCCCGCGGTGCTGGCGGCCAGCAAGACGACGCTGAACGACACCACGACCACCACCTCCAGCCGCGGCATGCAGATGATCACGGTCAAGGCCGCCGCCAACGTCGTCGTGCACAACGAAGAGCTGGCCAAGGGGGTGGCGTTCGCCCAGGAGCGCGCCGAACGCGAGGCCCGGCTGCAGCGGCCGCTGTTCGTCGCGCCGACTCAGGGTGCGTTCACCTCGAACTTCGGCTACCGCTGGGGCGTGCTGCACGCGGGCATCGACATCGCCAACGCGATCGGCACCCCGATCCTGGCCGCCTCCGACGGCGTGGTGATCGAATCCGGCGCCAGCGCGGGCTACGGCATGCTGGTGAAGGTGCGTCACTCCGACGGCACCGTGACGCTGTACGGCCACATCAACCGGTCCCTGGTCAGCGTCGGTGAGCGCGTGATGGCCGGTGACCAGATCGCCGAGATGGGCAACCGTGGCTACTCCACCGGCCCGCATCTGCACTTTGAAGTCCTGCAGAACGGCACCAGCCGGATCGATCCGGCCTCCTGGCTCGCCAAGCGCGGGATCAACTTCGCCTAACCTGGATTGGTGACCGACCGCCACCAGCCATCGACCGGTGCGACCCCCACCGGCGCGACTCCCACCGGTGCTTATCCGGCCAGCTCCCCCAGCCGCATCATCCGCCGGGCCCCGACCGGCGCCATGCCGATCGTCACCGGTGCCACCCGGATACCGCCGCCGATGCGGCCCCCGGAGATGGCACAGCCGGTACGGGTTCAGTACGCGTCAGCCGCCGTTCCGATCACCGCCTGTGTGCTCGCCATCGTCGGCTGCTGGGCCACCTCCGTGGTATCCACCGACCTGATCGCCAGTTGGTGGCACACTGACCGGTTGTTCTGCGTCGCTGTTGCCTTCTTGAGCTTGGTGTTCGCGGTGACGACGGTGTCCGGGGTGATCATACTGCTGCTGCGGCGCCCGCTCGGCCGCTACCAGATCGCCGTCGGCGCGGTCGTCGCCCTGCTGACCTTCAGCAGCCTGTTCATCGCGGGTGCCCGCGTCCCGTGGATCGTGCAGGTCATCCCGCTCATCCAGATCGCGACCGTCGTGGCCGCGCTGCACCCGTCCACCAAGCGCTGGCTGTTCGGCAGTTAGGCCGATGACGGCGACCCGCTGCGCCCGGCTCCGCCGCGCTTGCGATCGCCGCTAGAGCTTGCTGACCGGCGCGTGGTTGTGCATCAATTTGACCCGCCCGGAACTGCCGAAGTCGATCAGCGACATCGCCGACTCGCCCACCCCGGACACTTCCTCCACCCGGCCCAGGCCGTACTTGTCGTGCGTCACCCGGTCCCCGGGCGCCAGGACCAACAACGGCCGGTTGCCCGACCGGGACGGGGCCGGCCGCGGCGAGCCGAACCGGCCGGCACCGCTGACCGGGGCGCTCGGCGCCGCGGTGGCATCGGTGCGCCGCCAGTCGACGAGCTCCTGCGGGATCTCCCGCAGGAAGCGTGACTCCGGGTTCAGCATGGGCTGGCCCCACGACGAGCGCACCTTGGCCCGGCTGAGGTAGAGCCGTTGCCGGGCCCGGGTGAGGCCGACGTAGGCCAGTCGGCGTTCCTCGGAGAGCTCGCGGGCATCGCCCAGTGACCGCATGTGCGGGAACATGCCGTCCTCCCAGCCGATGACGAACACCACCGGGAATTCCAGCCCCTTGGCGGTGTGCAGGGTCATCAGCGTGACCATTCCCGAGCCGTGTTCGGGGATCTCGTCGGTGTCGGCGATCAGCGAGACGCGCTCCAGAAACGCCGCCAGCACGCCGACGTCGGGTACGTCCTCCTCATCGAGGGTGCCGTCCTGATCGGCGAGTGCATTGGCCCGGTCGATGCTGAATTCGTGGGCGACGCTGACGAGTTCGTTGATGTTGTCCAGCCTGGCGAGGTCCTGCGGGTCGGTGGAGGCCTCGAGTTCGGCGCGGTAACCGGTGCGATCGAGCACCATCTCGACCAGCCCGCCGAGGTCGTCGTCGGCGGTGTCGAGATGCGCCCGCAGTTCGTCAAGCATCGCGACGAACACGGAGATCGCGTTCTGCGAACGGGTGTTGAGCATCGGCACCCCGCCCTCGGCGGCGGCGCGCAGTGCGGCGGCGAAACCGGTGCCGGTGTTCTCGGCGTGCACCGACACGCACGCCTCGGCACGGTCGCCGATGCCGCGGCGCGGGGTGTTGAGGATGCGCCGCAGGCTCACCGCGTCACCCGGGTTGTCCAATACCCGCAGGTAGGCGATGATGTCGCGGATCTCTTTGCGCTCGTAAAAGCGCACGCCGCCAACGACTTTGTAGGGGATGCCGGCGCGGATGAACACTTCTTCCAATGACCGGGACGCGTTGTTGGTGCGGTAGAAGATCGCGACGTCGGAGTAGTTGACCGTGCCGGCGTCGGCCAGGGCGTCGATCTCCTGTGCGACGAACCGCGCCTCGTCGTGTTCGTTGTCGGCGACATAGCCGACGATCAGCTCGCCGTCACCGGAGTCGGTCCACAACCGCTTCTCCCGGCGCCCGGAGTTGTACGCGATCACCGCGTTGGCCGCCGACAGGATGTTCTGGGTGGAGCGATAATTCTGCTCCAGCAGCATGGTCGTCGCATCGGGGTAGTCGCGCTCGAAGTCCTCGATGTTGCGGATGGTGGCGCCCCGGAACGCATAGATGGACTGGTCGGCATCACCGACCACGCACAGCTCCGCCGGCGGGATGTCACTGCCGTTCGCGCCGGCCTGCCCGCCGTGCCCATGCCCGTGCCCGGCGAGCTCGCGCACCAGCATGTACTGGGCATGGTTGGTGTCCTGGTACTCATCGACCAGGATGTGCCGGAACCGGCGGCGGTAATGCTGGGCGATCTCCGGGAACGCCTGCAGGAGACCGACCGTCTCGCCGATCAGGTCGTCGAAGTCCAGGGCGTTGGCCGAGCGCAGTCGGCGCTGGTATTCGGCGTACACCGCCGCCACAACACGGCTCAGGTCGTCGGAGTCCTCGGTCAGCTCAGCCAGCGCACGATCGGGATCGATCAACTCGTTCTTGAGGTTGGAGATGGCGCCCGCCAGCAGCCGCGGCGAGTGCCGTTTGACATCGAGGCCCATGTCGCGGCCGATCATCAACAGCAGCCGGCGCGAGTCGTCGGCGTCGTAAATGGAGAAGTTGGAGTTCAGCCCGGGAACCACCGAGGCCTGATTGCGCAGGATGCGCACGCAGGTGGAGTGAAATGTCGACACCCACATGACGCGGGCACGTGGGCCGATCAGCGACACCACCCGTTCCCGCATCTCGGCGGCGGCCTTGTTGGTGAAGGTGATCGCCAGGACCTGTCCCACCCCGACGTCTCGGGCGGCCAGGAGGTAGGCGATGCGCCGGGTGAGCACCGCGGTCTTGCCCGAGCCGGCACCGGCGACGATCAGCAGCGGCGAGCCCTCATGCAGTACGGCCTGGCGCTGCTGAGGGTTGAGCCCTTCGAGCAGGTGATCGGTATGCGAAGTCGCGTGCGCTGTCATATCGCAACCCAACGTACCGCCGCCCGACGACACTCTTTGCGCTGGCACGGCCCTTAGTGGCAGACTCGGTTCGTGCTCGACATGCAGCGTCGATTTTTCTACGGGTACCGGTCAGCGGTGCCCGTGGTTTAGCTGCTTCGCCAAGCCCCGCGGTCCGCTTCGCCGACCCGGGGCTCGTCTGTTGTGTGAGGCCGGATCGCCGATGGGACCAGACACCACCAACAGCGAGAACCTGGAGTCCTAATCATGTCTGCCCAACCCCAACAGCTGCCCGACATCGATGAACTGCGCCATGAGATCGACCGGCTCGACGCCGAGATCCTGGCTGCGGTGAAGCGGCGCACCGAGATCTCGCAGGAGATCGGCAGGGCCCGGATGGCATCCGGTGGAACCCGCCTGGTGCACAGTCGCGAAATGAAAGTGCTCGAGCGCTACAGCGAACTCGGCCAGGACGGCAAGGATCTGGCGATGCTGCTGCTGCGGCTGGGCCGCGGCCGGCTCGGGCACTAGCGACCCGACGTGGTCAAACGCGTCCTGGTCGCCGGTGGCACCGGCAGGGTCGGCCGCATCGTGGTGCAGCGCCTGCACGATGCCGGGGCGCAGGTGCGCGTACTCAGCCGCGGCCGCCATCGGGCCGATTCGGCAAGTGCCGTGCAGTACGTGACCGGCGACGTGACCACCGGAGCCGGGCTGGCTGAAGCGCTCGACGGCGTCGACGCCGTCGTCGCCTGCGTGGACCCGATGGACCACCTGGTCCCGGCTGCGCTCGCCGCAGGCACACCGCATCTGGTCTACATCTCGATCGTCGGGATCGAGAAGGTGCCGTTCTCCTATTACCAGCGCAAGCTCGCCGACGAGAAGCTGATCGCCGAATCCGGGGTGCCCTGGACGGTGCTGCGCACCACCCAGTTTCACGACTTCGTCGGCGCCGGGCTGCGGATGCTGGCCAAGTCGCCGGTGATGCCGCTTCCCGCCGGCTGGAGCTTCCAGCCGGTCGACGCCCGCGAGGTCGGTGCAGCGCTCGCCGAGCTGGCTCTGGGTGAGCCGGCCGGGCGTGTTCCCGACATGGGCGGTCCGGAGGTGCTGAGCGTGGGCGAATTGGCCGGCCTGTACCTGGCCGCGGTCGGCAAGCACCGCCTGAGGGTGCCGCTGCCGGTGCCCGGCCGGGTGGGCCGGGCCTTTCGCTCAGGCGCTCACCTGGCACCGGACCGGGCCGTCGGGGCCGTTCCGTTCGCCCGCTACCTCGACGAGACCGGTGGCCGCTTCTGAGCTCGCCCGACTCCGTCGCGCTCGCGGTCGCCGCTGCACTGATGACGCCGACCCGCAGCGCCCGACTCCGTCGCGCTCGCGGTCGCCGCTAATGTCGGACTATGAGCTTCGTTCCCCAGATTCCGGACATCTCCACCACTCCGGCCTGGATCGCGTTGCGCAAGCATCACCAAGAAATCGGCGACACCCACCTGCGCAAGTTCTTCGATGAAGATCCCGAACGCGGCGCACGGTTCACCACCACCGTCGGTGATCTCTACATCGACTACAGCAAGAACCGCATCACCGACGAGACGGTGCGGTTGTTGCTCGATCTGGCGCGTGCGGCCGGACTGGAGGACCGTCGCGACGCGATGTTCGCCGGGGTACACATCAACACCTCGGAGGACCGGGCGGTGCTGCACACCGCGCTGCGGTTGCCGCGCGATGCGGACTTGAGCGTCGACGGTCAGGACGTCGTCGCCGATGTGCACTCGGTGCTCGAAGCCATGGGTGATTTCACCGATCGGTTGCGCACCGGGCAATGGACCGGCGCCACCGGAAAGCGCATCGAGACCGTCGTGAATATCGGTATCGGCGGGTCGGACCTGGGCCCTGTCATGGTCTACCGGGCGTTGCGCCACTACGCGGACGCCGGTATCTCGGCGCGGTTCGTCTCCAACGTCGACCCGGCCGACCTCACCGCAAAATTGGCGGATCTGGACCCCGCCACAACACTTTTCATCGTGGCCTCCAAAACCTTCTCGACGTTGGAGACCCTGACCAACGCGACCGCGGCCCGGCGCTGGCTGACCGCCGCGCTGGGCGACGCGGCGGTCTCCAAGCATTTTGTCGCGGTCTCCACCAACGCGCGCCTGGTCGACGAGTTCGGAATAGACACCGCGAACATGTTCGGCTTCTGGGACTGGGTCGGCGGACGCTACTCGGTGGATTCCGCGATCGGGTTGTCGGTGATGGCGGTGATCGGCCGGGAGCGCTTCGCGGATTTCCTATCCGGCTTCCATCTCGTCGACGAGCACTTCCGCACCGCGCCACTGGAATCCAATGCGCCGGCACTGCTCGGGCTGATCGGGGTGTGGTACTCCAACTTCTTCGGCGCCCAGTCCCGTGCGGTGTTGCCCTACTCCAACGACCTGGACCGCTTCGCCGCTTACCTGCAGCAGCTCACCATGGAGTCCAACGGCAAGTCGACCCGTGCCGACGGCACCCCGGTCGTCACCGACACCGGTGAAATCTATTGGGGCGAGCCGGGAACCAACGGTCAGCATGCCTTCTACCAGCTGCTGCACCAGGGCACCCGGCTGGTGCCCGCCGACTTCATCGGGTTCTCCGAGCCCGTCGACGACCTGCCCACCGCCGACGGCAGCGGCAGCATGCACGACCTGTTGATGTCCAACTTCTTCGCCCAGACCCAGGTGCTGGCGTTCGGCAAGACCGCCGAGGAGATCGCCGCCGAAGGCACTCCCCCGGATGTGGTGGCGCACAAGGTGATGCCGGGCAATCGCCCGACCACCTCGATTCTGGCCACCCGGCTCACCCCGTCGACGCTCGGCCAATTGATCGCCCTCTACGAGCATCAGGTCTTCACCGAGGGCGTGGTGTGGGGCATCGACTCGTTCGACCAGTGGGGCGTGGAGCTGGGCAAGACGCAGGCCAAGGCACTGCTGCCGGTGCTGACCGCCGACGCCGCCCCGCAGCCGCAGACCGACAGCTCCACCGACGCGCTGGTACGCCGCTATCGCGCCGAGCGCGGCCGGGCCTGGTAGCCACTCGCCCGCCTCGGCGAGTCGGAATTGCACGACACGACACGCCGGGAGGGCGTCGCCGGATTCCCGCTCGCGGCGCAGTCAGGCGAACCGTTTGATGAACCGCGACGGCATCCGGCGCATGAACCACACCAAAGGTGCCCACGGCCAGGGTGGCACCACCGCCCGGCCGGTTTCGCGCTCGATCGCGCGCACCATGGCCTTGACGCCGGTTTCGTTGTCCACCATCAACATGGTGGATCCCGATTTGGCCGTCATCTCCGACTCGATGTAGCCCGGCTCCAGGACCGTGACCTTGATCGGGCCGCTGAAGTACTCGGCGCGCAGCGACTCTCCCAGTGACGACACTCCCGCCTTGCTGGCGGCGTAGGCGGCCTTGACTCCGGGCATCCCCTTGTTGCCCAACACCGAGGAGATCAGCACCAGGTGGCCGCCGCCGGCGGCGTTGAACATTTCGATGGCGGTCTCTGCCTGCACCAGTGCGGCAACCAGATTGGTCTCGATAGTGGCCTTGTTGGCCCAGAGCTTGCCCGACCCCAACGGGGCGCCCTTGCCGATGCCGGCGTTGACGATGACCCGGTCGATCCCGCCGATCTCGTCAGAGAGTTTGCCGAAAACCACGGGCACCTCGTCATGGTCATTGACGTCGAGGACTTCCACCGCCACTTGAATCCCGGGATACTGTTGGGCCAGCTCCGCTTTCAGCTCATCGAGCCGATCCCCCCTGCGCGCGCAGAGGGCCAGGTCACGTCCGCGTGCGGCGAACGCGCGAGCCATGCCCTCACCCAGACCAGAGCTGGCCCCGGTGATGAGGATCTTCTGACGGGTCATGGGGGCAGCATAATCCGGCGTCCTACTTGAGCAGCCGCGACATCCGCCGGTCGGCCAACACCTTCCCACCGGTCTGACAGGTCGGGCAGTACTGGAAGGACTTGTCGGCGAACGCCACTTCACGAACCGTGTCGCCACAGACCGGGCAGGGCAGCCCGGTGCGGGCGTGTACCCGCAGCCCGGAGCGCTTCTCGCCTTTCAGAGTGGCGGCCTGCTGCCCGACCGAGCGGGTCACGGCGTCGGCGAGTACGGACTGCATCGCCCCATGCAGCGCGGCGAGCTGGTCCGCCGAGAGCTTGGCGGCGGTGGCGAACGGGGAAATGCGCGCCGTGTGCAATATCTCGTCGCTGTAGGCGTTGCCGACCCCGGCGATCACCTTCTGATCGGTGATTACGGTCTTGATGCGCCCGGTGTTGCTGGCCAGGGCACGGGACAGATCGGGGCTGCTGAGGCCCAACGCATCGGGGCCCAGCGTGGCGATGCCCGGCACCTTTGCCGGGTCGTCGACCAGCCACACCGCCAGGCGCTTCTGCGTGCCGGCCTCGGTGAGGTCGAAGCCCGGCGCCTGCCCGGGAACACCGAGGTGCACCCGCAACGCGATCGGCCCCTTGCCGGGCCGAAGCGGCGCGGGCGCCAGGGTGTCCGACCAACGCAGCCACCCCGCCCGGGACAGGTGGGTGATCAGGAACAGTTCGCCGGCCTGCATTCCGAGGTATTTGCCCCAGCGCTGCGCGCCGGTGACGGTTCGGCCACGCAGCGCATCGATCGGCGGATCGAAGGTCTTGAGCACCGACAGCGCCGCCACATCGACACGGCCGACCGCCGCGCCGACGGCGTGACGACGCAGGTGGTCCGCCAGCGCTTCGACCTCGGGCAGCTCCGGCATGGCCTCGATTCTGCCCGGTTACCGGGTGAGGCGCCGGGCGTCGCGCAGCACCAGCGACAGCGCCCAGCTCACCAGGGACAGCACGATCGCCGCCCAGATGGCGTCCCACCAGAAGTCGGCGATGTGCAGCCCCCAGTGCGTGGTGTTGTCGGTGATCCACGCGGTGATCCACAGCATCAACGCGTTCACCACGATGTGGAACAGCCCCAACGTGAGGATGTACAGCGGGATCGACAGCAGTTGCACCACCGGTTTGATGAAGGCGTTGACCAATCCGAAGATCAGCGCGACCACGAAGATGATGCCCACCCGCTGCGCAGTGGTGTCACCGCCCACGAACGTGACCCCCGAAACGATCTTGGTGACCACCCACAGCGCGAATCCGGTCATCCCGGCGCGGATCAGAAAAGCCAGCATACGGCCGGATTCTGCCACGATGCCGGGGCGCGCAGTCCGCAATTCGGCAGGCACGCCGATGCGATGTTCCAGCGCCCGCACAGGTACCGTGACGACCCTCACAAATGTACCGCCGGTATCCGGTACCGTGGGTATTGACATGTCTTGTGGCGGCTCCTAACTTCGTGGGAACCGAAGCGAGAGGGGACTCCCTGATGACCACTGTGGTGCGGCCGAGCGAACCGTCTCGGGAGGAATTCGCCGAGCGTCTGCTGAAGGGGTCGGTGAAGAAGTCCTACGCCCCGGTCGTCGACATCGACTGGGACGCCCCGATCGAACCGGACAAGTTCTTCCTGCCGCCGCGGATGTGCACCCTCTACGGGACGCCGCTGTGGGAGGCGATGACCCGCGAGCAGCAGATCGAGATGTCGCGCCAGGAGCTGGTCAACGTCCTGTCGGCGGGCGTGTGGTTCGAGAACATCCTCAACCAGGCACTGCTGCGCGACATGATGCACAAGAATCCGACCGCTCGGACCACCCACTACTCGTTGACCGAGCTGGGCGACGAGACCCGGCACATGCTGATGTTCGGCAAGACCATCGACCGGATCGGCGGTGTGCCGGTCCGGCCGAAGCGCTACCAGCGCATCGTCATCAACTCTCTTCCGTTCCTGTTCCGCGGCAGCATCCTGTGGGGCGCGGCACTGGTGGGCGAGGAGATCTTCGACGCGCTGCAGCGCCAGATCCTCGACGACCCGGACCTGCAGCCGATCGTGCGGCGGGTGATGCGAATTCACGTCACCGAGGAAGCCCGCCACATCCAGTACGCCCGCGACGGTCTGCGGCGCAGCGTCCCGGCGATGCCGCGCTACCGCCGGGTGCTGCTGGCCAACCTGCAGGGTGTCGGCGGGCCGTTCTACCGCCACCTGTTCACCCTGCCGATCGTCTACAACCGGGTCGGGCTCGACGGCCGCGAAGCTCGCCGGGTGGCGCGGGCCAACCCGCAGTTCCACGCCGCATCCCGGTCCGCGTTCGCCCCGCTGGCGGCCTTCTTCACCGAGGTCGGGTTGATGGGCGGGCTGGCCCGGCGGATGTGGCGGCGGGCCGGCTTCCTATGAGCCCTACCGGTGTCCTCGACGTCGTCGTACTCGGCGACCCGGCACGCCTGCACGGGCTGATCACCGACGCCCGAGCCGTCGATCCTGCGGCCGTTACCCGATTCGACAGCGACAGCGACACCTGGACGGTGACGACGCCCGATGGTGAGCAGCTCGCCGCCCGGGCCATCATCGACGCCACCGCTGCATCGGACGGCATCGTCGCCGCGCACGGCATCCCCAACCGGTTCCGGATTCCCGGCCCGCACACCCGCCGGCAGGCCCGGTACGTGGCCCGGCTCATCGACGGCGTGCAGCGCAGCGGGGCCAGCCGGATCGAAGCCCGCTCGCCCCGAGTGCGGGTACGCCCCCTGCTGCCGACCCGGGGCCTGTCCCGGTTCTATCTCACCGGTTCGGTGGGCGGCGAAGACGAAACCTACGACGGCCCGGCGGTGCTCACCCACAACGGCGAGGAGTACCCGACCCGGGTCCGGCTGGCTGGGCATTTCGACCCGATCGACGGCCAATACCATTGGCAGGGAATGTTTTTCACGGAGCTTCCCGGCGCCAATGTGACCGGCTCCAAGGTCAGCATCCGGATCGGCGAGCACACCGCCGACGGTCGCGTCGCCGAGCGGACGCCATGGGGCACACTGACGGTGATCGGCGCCGCGGGCTACCCGCCGTATCCCCTGGAGGACCCCGAAGAGGTGCGCATCGCGATGCCGCCTCGGGTCTAAGCTGCTCGGAGTACGCGCAGCGACCACCGAGGAGACCACGTGCGCTTCACCTACGCCGAGGCGATGACCGACCCGACCTACTACGTTCCGCTCGCCAAGGCCGCCGAGGCCGCCGGCTATCACTCCATGTCGATCCCGGACAGCATCGCCTACCCGTTCGAGTCGGACTCGAAGTACCCCTACACCCCCGACGGCAACCGGGAGTTCTTGGACGGCAAGGCTTTCATCGAGACGTTCGTGTTGATCGCCGCGCTGGGCGCGGTCACCAGCACGCTGCGGTTCACCCCGTTCGTGATCAAGCTACCGATCCGCCCGCCGGCGTTGGTGGCCAAGCAGGCCGGTTCGCTGGCCGCGATGATCGGCAACCGGCTGGCGCTGGGCGTGGGCACCAGCCCCTGGCCGGAGGACTACGAGCTGATGGGGGTGCCGTTCGCCCGGCGCGGCAAGCGGATGGACGAGTGCATCGAGATCATCCAGGGGCTCACCACCGGCGACTACTTCGAGTTCCACGGTGAGTTCTACGACATCCCCAAGACCAAGATGACCCCGGCCCCGTCCCAGCCGATCCCGATCCTGATCGGCGGCCACGCCGAAGCAGCACTGCGCCGCGCGGCACGCCACGACGGCTGGATGCACGGCGGCGGCGACCCGGCCGAACTCGACGGCCTGATCGCCCGGCTCAAGGAGCTCCGCGAGGAGGAAGGCCGTGCCGATGACCCGTTCGAAATCCACGTGATCTCGGTCGACGGATTCACCCTCGACGGCATCAAACGCCTGGAGGACAAGGGCGTCACCGACGTCATCGTGGGCTTCCGGGTGCCCTACATCGTTGGGCACGACACCGAGCCGCTGGACAACAAGATCCGCAATCTCGAGCGGTTCGCCGAGCACGTCATCGCCAAGGCCGGGTGACGTCGGTCGCACCGTGACACCCAGCGTGCGCAGGCTCACTGTGTCGGTGGGAAAGATTTCGGGCCCGCCGGCGTTGCATATGCGTGTGCAGTGATCGCAGACGGCGGTTGGATACTGCACATCTCATCGCATGACCTGCGGGAGGTGTTCGATGAAGACCCAACCTTGCCTGCCGACCCCGCCTCGTGGCGGCCTCGGCGACTACCAACGGGCCGTTTACGTGCTGCGCGCCGCTGCATCGGACGTCGGCCAGAGCGATGCCCGGCGCCAGTGGATTCGCGCTGCCACCCAGTGTTGATCGCAGCTGCCGAAACGGTGGCCGGCGACTGAATCGCGTTCCTTTTCCGGCGTACCCTTGCGCGTTGCTAAACAGGTCACTTAACTTCTCAGATAGGCCTCAGATACAAGCGGGTCCGTGAGAAGGGTTGTCGAGATGCCTCGTCACCGCAGCACGATTGTGGGCAGCAAGGTTGTCGGCGCCGCCGCGTTCTTGGCCATAACCTCTGCGGCCTCGCCGCTGACCCCGGCGGCGCAGGCCGATGTCGACGACATGATGGATGTGCTGTTCACGCCGTTTGTCACCGCCGAGGGCACTTTTGACGGCGACACGGTGTTCAACACGACGGCGTTCGACGCGACCGCGTGGGCGACGTTCCTGTCCCCCGAGCACTGGGCCGCCGCAGTTGCCGCGCTGGCCGAGCCGGGTCCCGCGGTGGGATTCGACTTCTACACCGGACTGCACGACATCGCCGAGAAGTGGATCGACAGCGAACTGGGCGCCCAGGTCAACAGCGCCATCAACCAACTGTTCGGCTCCACGGTGATCGGCAACGGCGCGGCCGGTACCGAAGCCAACCCCAACGGCGGAAACGGCGGCTGGCTGTTCGGTGACGGCGGCGCGGGCTGGAACAGCACCGAAGACGGTGTCGCCGGCGGCCACGGCGGCGCCGCCGTCGGGCTGTTCGGCAACGGCGGCGCAGGCGGTGACGGCGGGGCCGGGGCCGCCGGCGGCGACGGCGGAGCCGCCGCCTGGCTGATGGGCAACGGCGGCCACGGCGGCGATGCCGGCAACGGCGACACCACCAGCGGACTGCCCGCACTCGGCGGCGCCGGCGGCACCGCCGGGCTATGGTCCGGAACCCACGGCGCGGCCGGGCATTTCGGCACGCTGCCGGGCGGCATCACCGGGACGGTCGCCCCACCGGTCGAGGTGTCCAACGGCTGGCTGACCAACGCCGATGGACAAGTCGTCCTCTGGCACGGCCTCAACCAGGTCTACAAGATCGCACCCTATGAGCCGTCCGCCGGCGGGTTCAGCGACGACGACGCCGCATTCCTGGCCGCCAACGGCTTCAACGCGGTCCGCCTCGGTGTCATCTGGGCCGGGGTGGAACCGCAGCCCGGCGTCATCGACTACAACTACCTGTCCTCCATCCAACAGACTGTGCAGGTCCTGGCCAACCACAACATCGTCGCCATTCTCGACATGCACCAGGACCTCTACAGCGGCAGCCTGGGCGGCGACGGCGCGCCGGACTGGGCGGCCTTCACCGGCGGGCTGCCCAACATCGAGGCGGGCTTCCCGGGCAGCTACTTCGTGAGCCCGGCACAGAACCACGCCTGGGATGCGTTCTGGGCCAACACCGACGCATCCGATGGGATCGGTCTGCAGAACCACTACGCGCTGATGTGGCAGGCCGTCGCCGACTACTTCAAGGGTGACGCGAACGTCGCCGGCTACGAGATCATCAACGAGCCGTGGGCCGGCTCTCAGTGGTTGGGCAGCCTGTTGGGCAACCCATACTTCGACTCCCAGCAGCTGACCCCGTTCTACAACCAGATCGACGCGGCCATCCGATCCGTCGACCCGAACAAGACGGTGTTCTTCGGGCCGACCACCCTCGACGCCAGCCTGCCGGTGCCCAACCACCTGGGCACGGTCGACGATCCCAACACGGCCCTCTCGTTCCACCACTACTGCATGGTGAATGCGCTGTTTCCGACCCTGAGCTTCGGCTGCGACTGGAACGCCGACGTCGTCCTGGGGTACGCGATGGACTACGCGCAGGAGCACAACATCCCGGCGCTGCTCAGCGAGTTCGGGGCCACCAACAACATCCCGACCATCACCGCCGGTATGAACTCCGCCAACCAGCATCTGGTCGGTTGGACCGAATGGGCCTACACCGGCAACGACATCACCAGTACATCACCGAACGATCAGGCGCTGGTCTACGACCTGAGCAAGCCGCCGGTCGGCGACAACGTCAACTTCGAGAAACTCGACGCGCTGTCCCAGCCCTACCCGCAGGCGATCTCGGGCATTCCGACCTCCTGGTCCTTCTCGGGCGGCGTCTTCTCGTTCAGCTACTCCACCGACCACGCCGACGGCTCCGGCGCGTTCGCGGCCGGCTCGCAGACCTCCATCTCGGTACCCACCAGTCAGTACCCGAACGGCTACACCGTGACGGTGACCGGCGGACACGTCGCCTCAGGACCCAACGCCTCGCAGCTGACCATCAGCTCCGAGGCCGGCGCAACCATGGTGAATGTGACCGTGACACCGAAGCCCTGATGAGCGCCATCTCGCCCGCTATTAGTCACAACCTTGCACGGTGTAAGTAACTCGTTTACCTTCTCAGTCACACCTCAGCAATTGTGTCCAAGAAAGCAGGGTCCCTCGAGATGTCGCGTCACCGCAGCAAAGTTGTGGGCAGCAAGGTTGTCGGAGTCGCCGCGTTCTTGGCGATCACCCCGCTGACCCCGGCGGCGCAGGCCGATGTCGACGACATGATGGATGTGCTGTTCACGCCGTTTGTCACCGCCGAGGGCACTTTTGACGGCGACACCATGTTCGATGCGACCGCGTGGGCGACGTTCCTGTCCCCCGAGCACTGGGACGCCGCAGTTGCCGCGCTGGCCGAGCCGAGCCCGGCGGTGGGATTCGACTTCTACACCGGACTGCACGACATCGCCGAGAAGTGGATCGACAGCGAACTGGGCATCCAGGTCAACGGCGCCATCAACCAGCTGTTCGGGTCGACGGTCATCGGCAACGGCGCGGCGGGCACCGAAGCCAACCCCAACGGCGGAAACGGCGGCTGGCTGTTCGGTGACGGCGGCGCGGGCTGGAACAGCACCGAAGACGGCGTCGCCGGCGGCCACGGCGGCGCCGCCGTCGGGCTGTTCGGCAACGGCGGCGCAGGCGGTGACGGCGGGGCCGGGGCCGCCGGCGGCGACGGCGGAGCCGCCGCCTGGCTCTTCGGCAACGGGGGCCACGGCGGCGACGCCGGCAACGGCGACACCGCCAGCGGACTGCCCGCACTCGGCGGCGCCGGCGGCGTCGCGGGACTGCTCTCCGGAACCCACGGCGAGGTCGGCCACTACGGCACGCTGCCGGGCGGCATCACCGGAACGGTCGCCCCTCCGGTCGAGGTCTCCAACGGCTGGCTCACCAATCCCGATGGACAAGTCGTCCTCTGGCACGGCCTCAACCAGGTCTACAAGATTTCGCCCTACACGCCGTCCGGCGACGGCTTCAGCGAGGACGACGCCGCGTTCCTGGCCGCCAACGGCTTCAATTCGGTGCGCCTAGGCATCATCTGGGCCGGAGTGGAGCCGCAGCCCGGCGTCATCGACTACAACTACCTGGCGTCGGTCAAGGACACCGTGGACATGCTGGCCCGGCACAAGATCGTTGCGATTCTCGACATGCACCAGGACCTCTACAACGAGGAGTTCGGCGGCGAGGGTGCTCCGGACTGGGCGACCTTCAACGGCGGGCTGCCTCACTTCGGCTTGGGTTTCCCGGCCACCTACCCCCTGAGCCCGGCGGAGAACCACGCCTGGGATGCGTTCTGGGCCAACACCAAGGCATCCGATGGGATCGGTCTGCAGAACCACTACGCGATGTCGTGGCAGGCCGTCGCCGACTACTTCAAGGGCAACGCCAACGTGGCCGGCTACGACATCATGAACGAGCCGTGGGCGGGCTCGCACTGGCTGGGCAGCGTAATGGGCAACCCGTATTTCGACGCCCAGCAACTGACCCCGTTCTACAACCAGATCGACGCGGCCATCCGCTCGGTCGACCCGCACAAGACGGTGTTCTTCGAACCGAACACCCTCTTCGGCAGCACGCCGGTACCGACGCACCTGGGCACGGTGAACGACCCCAACTCGGCCTTCTCGTTCCACCACTACTGCCTCACGGCCGCACTGTTCAACACCAGCTTCGGCTGCGACTGGAACGCCGACATCGTGTTCGGCTACGCGCAGGACTACATGCAGGAGCACAACATCCCGGGGTGGCTCAGCGAGTTCGGCGCCACCAACAACCTCGGCGCCATCGACGCGAGCCTGCAGGGGTCCAACCGGTACCTGTTCGGCTGGTCCGAATGGGCCTACTCCGGCAAGGACATCACCAGCATCTCGCCGGACGATCAGGCACTGGTGTACGACCCGAGCAAGCCGCCGGTGGGCGACAACGTCAACTGGGACAAACTCGACGTGTTGGCCCAGCCCTACCCGCAGGTGATCTCGGGCACCCCGACCTCCTTGTCCTTCTCGGGCGGGGTCTTCTCGTTCGCCTACTCGACCGACCAGGCCGACGGCTCCGGCAGTTTCGCGGCCGGTTCTCAGACCACCATCTCGGTGCCGCCCAGCCAATACCCGAACGGCTACACCGTGACGGTGACCGGCGGACACGTCACCTCAGGACCCAACGCCTCGCAGCTGACCATCGCTTCCGATTCCGGCGCATCCACTGTCAAGGTGACCGTCACAGCGGCGAACTAGGGGCGCGGGCGCTCCGCCAGCGGTATCGGCGGAGCGCTGGCGCGTACGGTCTGACGCACCTCACCGAGGCCCTGAACCTGCAGGGTCACCACGTCACCGTCGCACAGCCAGCCCGGAAAAGCTTGCGGCGCCTCGGGATCGAGATGTTCGAGCAGGGTGCAGGTCGGTACGGTGCCGGAGCCGAAGACGTCGCCGGGTGTCAGGGGCACGCCACGCGACGCGTAGCTGATGATCTCGGCGAAGCTCCAGTCCATGGCCTCGGTCGACCCGAGGCCCAGGATCACGTCGTTGACGATCGCGGTGGCGTGCAGGCTCAGTCCGCCGTTGCGGCGGTAGGGCTCCAGCTCGTCGGGGGTGACCAGGTAGGGGCCCAGGGTGACCCCACTGTCCTTGCCCTTGGCCTGTCCGATCGCCAGCACGCCCTCCTGAGCTTGCAGGTCCCGCGCCGACCAGTCGTTGAAAATGGTGTAGCCGATGATCGCCTGCTCGGCTTCCGTCACGGTCAGGTTCGCCCCGCCCGTGCCGATGATCGCGGCGACCTCCAGTTCGAAGTCCTGGCAGGCACTGCCGGGCGCCATGGGCGCATCGTCGTAGGGCCCCAGAACCGTTGCCGGGCAGGCGAAGTAGAACGCCGGTATCCGATACCAGGTGTCGTCGAGCTGCCGGCCGCGGCCGGTCGCCGCCAGGCAGTTGCGCATGTGCTCCAAAAAGCCCAGGCTGTCGCGGATCGACGGCGGGCGCGGAATCGGCGCCATCAGCTGCACCTGGTCGGCCCGCAGCGTCGCCGACGGTGCTTTCAGCGCCCCTTCGCCCGCCTCACGCAGACCGTCCGGGCCCAGGCCGATCAGCTCCAGCAGCGTGACGCCGGGCGACAGCGCATGGATCACGTCCCCGTCCAGGACCCCGGTGCGCTCACCGTCTTCGCTTCGATAGGTCACCCATCGCACCGGTCAATCCTCACTCACCACATCGTCGGGGGTCTTGTCGGGCCGCAGACCGCGCCAGCTGGGTTGACGGAGCCGACCATCCGTTGTCCGCTCGCTGTAGCGCACCTCCCCCACCAGGCTCGGCCGCACGAAGGTGATCCCGACGGCATCCGGGCCGGTCAGCGCCGAGTCGAAGGGTGATTCGGCGGTGCTCAGCGGCGTCAGCGTCTTCTTCAGTGCCGCGAGTTCACGCTCGGTGAAGCCGGTGCCCACCCGGCCGACGTACGCCAGCTTCTGGCCGGCGGGAACACCCATCAGCAACGCCCCGATTCCCCCGCCCCGGGCGCCCTCACCAGCGCGCCAGCCGCCGATCACCACCTCCTGGGTTCGCCAGTGTTTGTGCTTGATCCAGGCCGGCGAGCGGTGTCCGGGCCGGTAGGTCGAGTCCCACTTCTTGGCGACCACCCCCTCCCAGCCGAGCCGGCGGGACTGGTCGAGTGCCTCCGCGGCGTCGGCGGCCAACAGGTCTTTGACCACCAGATCGGTTTCCTGCGCCAGGGTTTCCAACAGGCGGCGGCGGTCCCGGTAGGTGGCGCGCAGCAACGGGCGGCCGTCGAGGTAGAGCAGGTCGAAGGCCCAGAACTCCATGCGCGCGGTGCGGGCACTGTTCTGCATCGCCGCAAAGCTGGGCATCCCGGCGTCATCGAGGGCGACGAGTTCGCCGTCAAGCACGACGTGGTGCTCGGTGAGGTCGCCGGCCAGCGACTGCAGCTGCGGGTATTCGCCGGTGACCTCGCGCCCGCTGCGTGAGCGCAACCGCACCCGACCCCGGTCGGCCTCCACCAGCAGCCGGTAGCCGTCCCACTTGCCTTCGAAGGCCCACCGGTCCGGATCCAGCCGGGCCACCTCACCGTGGGTGGCCAGCATCGGGGCCAGCTCGTTGAACACGAACGCCTGCTGGTCCTTCATCCGGTGCGCCAGCCACTGGTCACCGCCGGTGCGGATCAGCGCGTAGCGCCCGGAGATCCGGCTGCCGGACAGCACGACGATCACTTCCCCTTTTTCGGCCCCTTCCTCGGCCGGGTCCTCGAACTTCTCGGTCACATAGGTACCCGAATCCCAGATGCGCACGGTGCCCGCGCCGTACTCACCCTTGGGGATGGTGCCCTCGAAGGCGCCGTACTCCAGCGGATGGTCCTCGGTGCGCACCGCGAGATGGTTGACCGACGTCGTCTCCGGCAGGTTCTTGGGCACCGCCCAACTCACCAGCACCCCGTCGCGCTCCAGCCGGAAGTCATAGTGCAGCCGACGGGCGTGATGCTCATGGATGACGAAACTGTTGCCCTCCCCCGGCGCCGGTGCCGCGGCCGGCACCGGTTCGGGCGTCCGGCCGGCATCACGCTTGGACCGGTAGACGACAAGGCGATCTTGGCCTTCCAGGGGGCCATCCAGCGCGGCCAGCAGGTCCCCGGCGCTCGCGACGCGGTCCAGTACTTCGTCGTAGCGCAGCTGGCGCAGGTCCGGGTCGTCCAGCTCCGCCCAGCTGCGCGGGGCGGCGACCGTCGGATGGGCACGGCCCCGCAGCGAGTACGGCGCGATGGTGGTCTTGGCCGCGTTGTTCTGGCTCCAGTCGAGAAAGACCCTGCCGGCCCGCAGCTTCTTGGCCATGGTCGCGGTCACCAGCTCGGGCAGCGCGGTTTCGAGTTGTTGCGCAACGCGTTTGGCCACCGTGACCGCACCGGCGCTGCTCACCGGGCGCTCGAGGGCGGCGTACAGGTGCAGTCCTTTACTGCCGCTGGTGACCGGGAAGGTGTCCAGCCCCAGCTCGGACATCAGGTCCCGGATGGCTCGCGCCACTTCGGCGAGTTGGCTCATCGTCACACCTTCGCCGGGGTCCAGGTCGAACACCAGCCGCGTCGCCAACCCGGGCTTGAGCACCTTCGCGCCGTGGGTCCACTCGGCCTCGAAACGCCACTGCGGTACATGGACCTCAAGGGCGGCCTGCTGGGCGATCCAAGCCAGGCCGTCGAGGTCCTCGATGATCGGGTAGGTGGTGATCCTGGAGCGATGTTGTAGCTGCGCGCGGGCCAACCAGCCCGGCGCCGAGGCGGCCAGCTGCTTTTCGAAGAAGGACGCCTGCTCCACGCCGTTGGGCCATCGTTTGCGGGTCACCGGGCGCCCCACGATGTGCGGCAGCATCACGGCGGCGATGCGGGTGTAGTAGTCGAAGACCTCGGCCTTGGTGGTGCCCGTGGCGGGGTAGAGCACCTTGTCGGCGTTGGTCAGCTTCACCCGGGACTTGAACGGCGCCGAAGCCATGCCGTCAATTTACGTTGCCACCGCTGCGCGCCGGTACTGTCGAGACAACGGATGTGATGGTGATGAACCTGCGCAACACCACACTGGCACAACTACCGATTCCGGTTCCCGGCTACGACCGCACCGGGGTGGGGATCGGCATTGCGCACTTCGGAATCGGCGGGTTTCATCGCGCACATCAGGCCGTCTACCTCGACGAATTACTGCGGCAGGGACGCGGGAGCGGCTGGGGTATCTGCGGGGTGGGGGTCATGCCCGCCGACCGCCGGATGCGCGACGTCCTGCGCGCCCAGGACGGGCTCTACACGCTGGTGGTGGAGCACCCCGACGGGCACCGCGACGCCCGGATTATCGGCTCGATCCTGGACTACCGGTATGCGCCCGACGACCCCGAGGCGGTGATCGCGCTGCTCAGCGCGCCCACCACCCACATCATCTCGATGACGATCACCGAGGGCGGCTACCGGCTCCCGGACGCGGACATGCACGCCGACGAACCGTCGGTGTTCTCACTCATCTGCACCGCCCTGGCGCGGCGCCGCGAGCTCGGCGTCGCCGCACCAACGATCGTGTCCTGTGACAACATCGAGCACAACGGCGAGGCTGCCCGGCAGGCCCTGGTGGCGCAGGCGAGCCGCCGCCATCCCGGCCTGTCCGACTGGATCATCGAGCACACCCGATTCCCCAATTCGATGGTGGATCGCATCACGCCGGCCACCACGCCCGACGTGGTCGCCGAACTGCAGCACGATCTCGGGGTCGAGGACCAGTGGCCGGTCACCACGGAACCGTTCACCAGCTGGGTCCTAGAAGACCAGTTCGGCGGGAACAGACCACATTTGGAGGACGCCGGGGTGCTGCTGGTCGACGATGTGGAGCCCTATGAGTTGATGAAACTTCGCCTGCTCAACGCCGGCCACCAATGCCTGTGCTACTTCGCCCACCTGTGCGGCTACCGATTCGTGTCGGATGCGGCCCGTGACCCGTTGCTGGCGGAGTTCCTGCTGGCGTATTTCGATTCCGAGGCGATCCCCACCCTGCCGCCGGTGCCCGGTATCGACCTGACCGATTACACCCGCACCCTCGTCGAGCGGTTCGCCAACCCGGGAACCCGCGACACCGTCGCGCGGTTGTGCGCCTACTCCTCGGATGGCATCCCGAACTGGCTGCTCCCGGTAATCCGCGACAACTTGGCCAGCGGAGGATCGATCCGGCTGGCGTCGGCTGCAGTGGCGAGCTGGGCACGTTATGCCGAGGGTGTCGACGAGCAGGGTCACCCCATCGAGGTCGTCGACGGGCTGGCCGCGTCGCTGGTCCCGATCGCCGAATCGCAACGCGCCCACCCGAGCGCGTTCATCGAAAACACCACTGTGTTCGGGGATCTGGGACAGGTGCGGCGGTTCGCCGATGCATATCGGTGGGCGCTGGATTCCCTGCACCACCGTGGGGCGCGGGCCACACTGCAGGCGCTCCTGCACAGGGGCTCGCGATGACCGTGGCACGCCGGCATCCTGCCCAGGAGCTCGCGGCCTGGGCGGAACGAATTGGTGCCGCAGCAACCGACACCGACGAAACGGCCTTGCAGAAGCGCCTCGCCGTGGCGCTCTGCGCCGGAACCCTGCCGCTCACCGTGCTGTGGAGCGCCGTCTACCTGGCGATGCACGTCCCGGTTGCCGCCGCGATACCGGCGTTCTATTCGCTGTTCACACCGGTCAATACCGTGATCTTCGCCTGGCGCCGCGATCTTGGGCTCTACCGCTTCACTCAACTGCTGCTGATCCTGATCCTGCCGTGGCTGGTGACGATCGCACTCGGCGGCTTCCGGCAATCCAGCGTCGTCATCATCTGGGCGGCGCTGTGCCCGCTGGGGTCACTGCTGCTTGAAGAGCCCCGGCGAACGCTGCTGTGGATCGTGGGCTTCGTCGCGTTGCTACTCGTGACCGCGCTGCTACAGCCGCACCTGACGCCGGCGAACCTGCCCGACACCTTCGTTACCTGGTTCTTCGTGTTCAACATCGGATCGGTCATCGCGATCACGTTCGGGTTGTTGCATTACTTCGTCGGTCGCCGCAACTTCTTTCAGGAACGCTCCGAGATGCTGCTGCTCAACATCCTGCCGAAGGAGATCGCCGAAACACTCAAGGCCGAACCGCGGGTCATCGCCGCCAACTACGATGGCGTCAGCATCCTGTTCGCTGACATCGTCGACTTCACCTCGATGGCAGCAGCCATGACAGCGCTCAAGCTGGTGGACCTGCTCAATGACGTTTTCCAGTGCTTCGACGAACTCGTCGACAGGTACGACCTGGAGAAGATCAAGACGATCGGCGACTGCTACATGGTCGCCTCCGGCGTCCCGCGCCCCCGCGGCGATCACGCCCAGACCCTAGTCAACCTCGCGCTCGATATGCAGGCCGAGATCGGCAAGCGGACATTCGGCGGGCGAAAACTCGCATTCCGCATCGGCATCAACTCCGGTCCGGTGGTCGCGGGCGTCATCGGCCGAAAGAAGTTCATCTACGACCTGTGGGGCAACACCGTCAACATGGCCAGCCGGATGGAGTCGCACGGTCAAAGCGGCGTCATCCAAGTCACGCGCAGCACCTTCGAACTCGTTGGCGATGAGTTCGATTGCGTGAGCCAAGGGACGATCGAGGTCAAAGGGGCGAGGCAACTCGAAGCGTGGCGGGTGGTCGGGCACAAGCACACCGACGGGTGGGTGCCCCGGATACCATGCTGATCGCATTCTGCGTGGTGGCCGATTAACTCGCGTCGACGTGGGCATACTGGCCTCATGCGTTCCATCTGGAAGGGTTCGATCGCATTCGGTCTGGTCAACGTACCGGTGAAGGTTTACAGCGCCACCGAGGACCACGACATCAAGTTCCGTCAGGTGCACGCCAAGGACCACGGGCGGATCCGCTACCGGCGGGTGTGCGAGGAGTGCGGCGAAGTCGTCGATTACGGCGACATCGCGCGGGCCTATGAGTCCGACGACGGCCGGATGGTGGTGATCACCGACGACGACATCGCGAACCTTCCCGAGGAGCGCGACCATGAGATCGCGGTGCTCGAGTTCGTTCCCGCCGGCGACCTGGACCCGATGCTCTATGACCGCAGCTACTTCCTGGAGCCGGCGTCGAAGTCGATCAAATCCTATGTGCTGCTGGCCAAAACACTGGCGGAAACCGATCGGGTGGCGATCGTGCATTTCACCCTGCGCAACAAGACCCGGCTGGCGGCGCTACGGGTGAAGGAATTCTCCAAGCGCGAGGTGATGGTGGTGCACACCCTGCTGTGGCCCGACGAGATCCGCGATCCCGACTTCCCGGTGTTGGACACCAAGGTGGAGATCAAGCCGGCCGAGCTGACGATGGCCGGGCAGGTGGTCGAGTCGATGGCCGACGACTTCGACTCCGACCGCTACCGCGACACCTACCAGGAGCAGTTGCAGGAGTTGATCGCCGCCAAACTGGAAGGCGGCGAGGCGTTCACCCCCGAAGACCACCCCGCCGAACTGGACGCGACCGAGGATGTCTCCGACCTGCTGGCCAAGCTGGAGGCCAGCGTGAAGAAGCGCTCGGCCGCCAAGAAGACCCCGGCCGCAAAGGCGCCCGCCAAGAAAACACCGGCGAAAAGAGCTCCGGCCCAGAAGTAGTGGGCTTAGGTACTCGCGGCCACCGCGGGCCGCTGCCGCACCCGTTGCGGCCACCAGAACCAGCGCCCGAGCAGCGCCGCGATACTCGGCGTCATGAACGACCGCACGATCAAGGTGTCGAACAGCAGGCCGAGCGCGATCGTCGTCCCGATCTGGCCGAGAATCCGCAAGTCGCTGAAGATGAACGACGCCATGGTCGCGGAGAACACCAGCCCGGCGGCGGTCACGACCGAACCCGTCCCGCCCATTGCCCGGATGATCCCGGTATTTATGCCGGCGTCGATCTCCTCCTTGAACCGCGAGATCAACAGCAGGTTGTAGTCCGACCCCACCGCCAGCAACAGGATGACGGCCAGGGCCAACACGATCCAGTACAGATGAATGCCGAACAGGTACTGCCACACCAACACCGACAGCCCGAATGAGGCCCCGAGCGAAAGCGCAACGGTGCCGACGATGACGATCGCGGCGACCAGGCTGCGGGTGATGATCATCATGATCAGCAGAATCAGGCTCAGCGCGGCGATCCCGGCGATCAGCAGATCGTACTTGGCAGCGTCGGCGATGTCCTTGTAGGTCGAGGCGGTGCCGGCGAGGTAGATGTGCGAACCCTGCAGCGGAGTCCCTTTGATGGCTTCTTTCGCGGCGTCGCGGATCAAGTCGATGTGCGAGATCCCTTCGGGCGTCGCGGGATCGCCCTCATGGGTGATGATCATCTGCGCGGCTTTACCGTCCGGCGACATGAACAGTTTCATTCCGCGTTTGAACTCGGCGTTGTCGAACGCTTCCGGCGGCAGGTAGAAGGAGTCGTCGTTCTTGGCTTCGTCGAAGGCCTGCCCCATGGCGGCCGGGTTGTCGTTGGCGGCGGCCGACTGGTCGCTGATCCCGGAGTTGGTGGCGTAGTTGTTCAAGGCCAGGTCGCGGTTGACCCGCTGGCTTTCGATCTGGGACGGGATCAGCTCCACCAACTGCGGTTGCAGGGCGTCCAATTGGTCCAAGGTCGTGGTGAGCTGCCCGAGCTTCTCGCTGAGCTTGTCGATGCCGTCCTGCAGGTCGAACACGTTGCGCAGCGCCGCGCACACCGGGATGTCGAAGCAGTGCGGTTCCCAGTAGAAGTAGCTGCGGATGGGTCGGAAGAAGTCGTCGAAGTTCGCGATCTGGTCCCGCAGATCGTTGGTGAGGTCGACGGTGTCGTGAAAGCTCTGGGTCTCGGAGTGAGTGGCGTCGGCGAGCTTCTGCTGCAGCGCATATTGCTGCTCCAGTGTGTGGATCGACTTCTCGGCTTCGGCCGCCTGCTTGAGCAGATCGGCTGCCCGATCCATCTGGTACTTCAGGTTCTGGTTCTGGGCGACGTTTCCCTGGCCGACCGAGAACGGTATCGACGTGTGCTTCAGCGGTGTGCCCAACGGCCGTGTCATCGATTGCACCTTGGCGATACCCGGCGTGTGGAACACGGCCTTGGCGACCCGCTCCAACACGAGGAAGGACGCCGGGTTGCGCAGATCGTGGTCGGATTCGATCATCAGCAACTCGGGGTTGAGCCGAGCTTGCGAGAAGTGGCGTTCGGCGGCCGCGTAGCCGATGTTGGCCGGGGCACGATCCGGCATGTAGATACGGGCGTCGTAGCTGGTCTTGTAGCCGGGCAGTGCGAGCAGGCCGATCAGGGCGATCGCGCACGCCACCACCAGGATCGGCCCGGGCCACCGGACGATGGCGGCACCGATCCGGCGCCAGCCGCGGGTCCGCATCGCCCGGGTGGGCTCGAAGAATCCGAACCGACTGCCCAGCGTGAGCACCGCCGACGTCAGGGTCAACGCAGCCATCAGCGCGACGAAAATGCCGATGGCGGCGGGCAGCCCCAAGGTGTGGAAGTAGGGCAGCCGGGTGAAGGTCAGGCAGTACACGGCACCGGAAATGGTCAGGCCCGAGCCGATCACGACGTGGGCGGTCCCGCGGTACATGGTGTAGAACGCTGTCTCGCGATCTTCACCGGCAGCGCGCGCCTCCTGGTAGCGGCTGATGATGAAGATCGCGTAGTCGGTTCCCGCGGCGATCGCCAGCAGGGTGAGCAGATTCGTTGAGTACGTGGATAATCCGATGATCTCTCGATAGCCGAGGAACGCGACGAATCCACGCGCGGCGGCCATCTCGATGGCCACGGTGAGCAGGGCGAGCACAGTGGTGCCGATCGAGCGGTAGACCGCGAACAGCATGAGGGCGATCACCAGGAAGGTGATCGCGGTGACCTTGTTGGTGCCCTCGCTGCCGACGGAGAACTGGTCGGCGACCAGTGGGGCCGCGCCCGTCACGTAGGCGTGGACGCCGGGTGGTGCCGGCGTGTCCTCGACGATGGCACGGACGGCGGCCACCGACTCGTTGGCCAACGTCTCACCCTGGCTTCCGGACAGGAACACCTGCGCCAGTGCCGCTTTGCCGTCGTTGCTCTGCGAACCGGCGGCCGTCAGCGGATCGCCCCAGAAGTTCTGGATGTGCTGGACGTGTCGGGTGTCGTCCTGAAGCTTGGCGACCAGGGTGTCGTAGAACCGGTGCGCGTCGGCGCCCAGCGGCTGGTCCCCTTCGATGACGATCATCGCCGCACTGTCGGTGTCGTACTGCTCGAACACTTTTCCGATACGCTTCGCCGCCTTGTACGACGGCGCGTCGTGCGAGCTCATCCCCACGTTGTGGGCTTCGGCCACCACTTCCAACTGCGGAACGAGACTGTTCGTCACGGCGGCCAGTGCCACCCAGAACAGCACGATCGGCAGCGCCAGGCGGCGGATGGTGCGCGGCCAGAAGGGCTGCCGGCCCGGCTCGCTCATCCGGACTTGTCCAAGCAGAAGATGTAGGCGCTCACGGTGTCGACGATCCTTTCGTCCTTGAGCTCGCCGTCGATCAAGATGCGGCAGCCCAACGTGTCGCCGTTACCCTGCGCCCGCAGATCGGCGATGACGGCCGGTTCGGTCGTCGTCGCCTGATATCTCCAGGGCAGCGGCGCATCGATCACCTGCTGAGGGACGGCGTTGACATCGAGATAGTTGATGGTGGCCACCGCCCCCGGGGCACCGAAGACCTCGTAGACGACGTCCTTGGGGTTGAACGGGACGATTTCCTCGGCGGCATCGCTGCTGGTCGATGAGGGGTCACCCGAGCCGAAGATGCCGTGCAGCCGGTACACGCCGAACGCGGCGACGCCGACCACCGCGACCGCCACCAGCACCATCCACCCACGCCGGACCAGAGGAAAAAACGACGGTCTCTTCACCGGAAGCCTCTCGGTATCCGTGGGCAGGTCGAATGAAAATAAAGCGTACGGTACCGAACCGTACGGTTCAATAGCCTGCGGCACCCCGATTTGTGGCGGCAGAAGTCAGCGGGCGCCCCGGGTGAGGCCCGGCAGGATCACCTGATCGACGAGGTTCGCCACCGTGCGCGGTGTGACCGCGCGGCCCGAGACGAGGGACCGGAAGATGAGATATCCGGGCAGCACGTCCCAGAGGTCGTCGTCGATGGCGGTGGCCTCGATCTCGCCGCGGTCGACCGCCTGCCCCAGGATGTGGTTCATCAGCGCTTTTCGCTGATCGACGAATTGGTGCTGCATCACCTCGTTGAGCGCGGGATTGCGCGACACCTCCACCAACACCGCACGCAGGGTGCCGGCGTGCTGCGCGGTCTGCTGGCAGACCAACTCGCCGAGCCGCAACAGGTCGCCGCGCAGCGTGCCCGTCTCGGGCGGGACCGCAACCTGGCGGATGCCCTCGGTGAACGCAGCCAACACCAACTCGGCCTTCGACGGCCAACGCCGGTACACCGTGGCCTTGCTCGCCCGCGCGGTGGCCGCGACCGCATCGACCGTCAACCGGTCGTAACCGTTCTCCTGCAACAGTTGCAGCGTGACTTCCAGCAACTCGACTTCGCGCGGCGACCAGGTTGACCCGCTGGCAAGGTCGACGTTGTGACTCACGGCATCAACCATAGAATGCCGCGGACCGCCTGTTTCTAGAAAGGCGGTGGATCGTTGCAGGCTGCGTGCGCCCGTCGTTGGGCGGCTTCGGCGGCTTCGACGGCTTCGACGGCAATGCGAGCCTCGTTGTGGTTGCGCTCCAGCCAGATCCGGTAGGCCCGATCCTGCGTCCGGGTGCGCCTGCGGGTCGGCATCATCAGCCCGCGGTTTCCGACCGGCGACCACGTCGGCAGGTCCAGTTCGCCGGTGGGGACGGCCAACTGCGGGAAGTACAGGGCGCCACCGGGCTTGGTGATGTAGGTGTGGCCGGTCGGAGCGGTCCAGATAACTGTCCCGTCCGGCTCCTGCCGGTCACGCCACCCGTTCTCACCGGTCCAGAAGGTCTTCAGCAAATGATGCAGACGGCACAGCAATTTGAGGTTCGAGGCGTGCGTCGGCCCGAGCGGATAGGGAACCGTGTGGTCGATGTCGGCGAACTCCGCCGACCGACCGCACCCGGGAAACCGACACGTCAGATCACGGCAGCGGATGAAATCCGCCAGCGCCGCCGACGGACGGTAACCCGGCTCCGGCGGGGCATCATTCGGGTGGCGAACCGTGCGCAACTTGGCCGACTTGGCGACCCGGCGCACCGCTTCTGCCGACAGGCCACCGAACCCGGGTACGTATCCCGGCGTCTCGGAGTGGCCGTCGAGGGTGGCCCGCTCGGCCAGCACATGAATCATGACCGCACCCACCGGGGCGTCGCCGGTGGCAGCGGGACAATCCGGTGTGCCGCATTCACACACCATCGTGGCCGCACCTGCGGTCAGCGCGCTCAAGGCGTCCGCTCGCCGCTCATCCTTGGTGCGCGGATCGGACTTGCAGACCGTCGCGGCCAGTTCGGTGAGCCGCTGGTCGAAGGCCAACGCATCGGAGGTGCGGACATCACCGAAGATCTCGGCCAGGCCCGAATGTTGCGGCGAGATCCCGATGTGACGGGACTGATCGAAGGTGCGGGCCTCGCGCACCGCGGCCGGCTCGAGAACCTGCACCCAGTAGTCGACGGCTTCGACGATCCGGTTGCGCGACCAGGTACCCCACCGGGCCGCATTGCGCTCCAACCACCGATCCATCCGCGGTATCGCGTCCGGGTCGAGCATCAGGTCGGTGCGATGCACCACCGCGGCGACCACCTGGTAATCCACCACACCGGCAGCGAACAACGCGGCGAGCCCGGGCAACCGCTCCGCCAACGCCAACCCGATCCGCAACTGCCCCGCCGCGCGCCCCCGGCTGATCCCTTGGGCCGCGGCGATCTCGGCGGCTACCGCCTCCCAACCGTCGATGGCCCAGATCTCCCGGTTGGCGATCTCCTGCTCGGCCTCCCGGCGGTGATACAGCTCCGCAGCCGCGGCGAACACCCGCGCCAACCAGGCTGCCTGCAACCGGCCCGCCGCCCGCATGGCCTCGACCAGGCCCGCATCATCGAGACCACCGAGGACGCCAGGCGCCGGCAACCCAAAATCGAACATACGTTCGATTGTACGCGGATCCACCGACTCGTGCAGCGCCCTTGCGGGCACTCCGTCGCGATTAGAACGTGTTTCAGAAAGAGCCTTCAGCTCGCACCGAATCCTTGTTAGCGTGCCAACGTGATCCTCGATAAATTCCGACTCGACAACTCCGTCGCCGTCGTCACCGGCGCGGGCCGCGGCCTGGGCGCGGCGATCGCGGTGGCATTCGCCGAAGCCGGCGCCGACGTCGTCATCGCCGCGCGCACCCGAGCCCAACTAGAGACCGTCGCCAAGCAGGTCGAAGGCGCCGGCCGGCGCGCCCACATCGTCGTCGCCGACCTGGCCCACCCCGAGGAGACCGCCAAACTGGCCGCCGAGGCCGTCGACGCCTTCGGCAAGCTCGACATCGTCGTCAACAACGTCGGCGGCACAATGCCCAACACCCTGCTGACCACCTCAACCAAAGACCTCAAAGACGCGTTCACCTTCAACGTCGGCACCGCGCACGCACTGACCAGCGCTGCGGTGCCGCTGATGCTGGAACACTCCGGTGGCGGTTCGGTCATCAACATCACCTCGACCATGGGCCGCCTGGCCGGGCGTGGATTCGCCGCCTACGGCACCGCCAAAGCCGCACTCGCCCACTACACCCGGCTGGCCGCCCTGGACCTGTGCCCGCGAATCCGGGTCAACGGAATCGCGCCCGGATCGATCCTGACCTCCGCGTTGGACGTAGTGGCATCCAACGACGAGTTGCGTGCGCCGATGGAGAAGGTGACCCCGATGCGCCGCCTCGGCGAGCCGGACGACATCGCCGCTGCCGCAGTCTATTTGGCCTCACCCGCCGGTAGCTATCTCACCGGCAAGGTACTGGAAGTCGACGGGGGCATCACGTTCCCGAACCTCGATCTGCCCATCCCCGACCTGTAGAGGACACCATGGCCATTCGCGTCGCCCAGATCGGTACCGGAAACGTCGGCATACACGCGCTGCGCTCCCTGATCACCAACCCCGACTACGAACTGACCGCGGTGTGGGTGTCCTCGGACGCCAAGGCCGGCAAGGACGCCGCTGAACTGGCCGGTCTGGACACGCCGACCGGCGTGATCGCGACCACCGACCTGCAGCAGGTGCTCGACACCAAACCGGAGTGCGTGGTCTACACCGCGCTGGCCGACAACCGGCTGATGGAGGCACTGGAGGACTTCCGGCGCATCCTGGAGGCCGGTGTCAACGTGGTCGGCAGCAGCGCGGTATTCCTGCAGTACCCGTGGCAGGTGATCCCGTCGGAGATGCTGTCCCCGCTGGAAGATGCTGCTCGCAAAGGCAGTTCAAGCCTATTCATCAACGGCATCGACCCGGGCTTCGCCAATGACCTGCTGCCGCTGGCATTGGCCGGCAACTGCCAGAGCATCCAGCAGATCCGCTGCATCGAGGTCGTCGACTACGCCACCTACGACAGCGCCGCCGTGATGTTCGACGTCATGGGGTTCGGCAAGCCGATCGACGAGATCCCGATGCTGCTGCAGCCCGGTGTGCTCAGCCTGGCGTGGGGTTCGGTGGTGCGCCAGCTCGCGGCCGGACTGGGGATCGAGCTGGACGAGGTGGTGGAGATCTACGAGCGCGAGGCGGCGCCCGAGGACTTCGAGATCTCGGCGGGCCCTATCGCCAAAGGCACCGCCGCCGCACTTCATTTCGAGGTGCGCGGCATGCTCGACGGGCAGCCGGCCGTGGTGCTGGAGCACGTCACCCGGTTGCGCGAAGACCTGTGCCCGGAGTGGCGGCAACCGGCCCAGCCCGGCGGCTCCTACCGCGTCGAGGTGACCGGTGAGCCCTCGTATGCTCTGGACCTGTGCCTGTCGAGCCCCAACGGCGATCACAACCACGCCGGGCTGGTGGCCACCGCGATGCGGGTGGTCAACGCGATTCCGGCGGTGGTTGCCGCCGAACCGGGTATCCGGACCACCCTGGACCTGCCGCTGATCACCGGGCGAGGGCTCTACGCTCTACATTGATGACACAGGCGGAGCCGGTACGGGGAAAGCCGGGCTGGTATCTGCTCGGCCCGGCGTTCGTCGCCGCCATCGCCTATGTCGACCCGGGGAACGTCGCCGCCAATGTCAGCGCCGGCGCCAAATTCGGCTACCTGCTGGTCTGGGTGATCGTCACCGCCAACGTGATGGCCGGGCTGGTGCAGTACCTCTCCGCCAAACTCGGCCTGGTGACCGGGCTGTCGCTGCCCGAGGCGGTCGGCATGACCGCTCGCCGACCCACCCGGGTCGCCTACTGGTTGCAGGCCGAATTGGTCGCCATGGCAACCGATCTCGCCGAGGTGGTGGGCGGCGCCATCGCGTTGAAGTTGATCTTCGAACTGCCCCTGGTGCTGGGCGGGCTCATCACCGGAGCGGTGTCGGTCGTACTGCTGCTCGTCGGTGACCGCGGCGGGCCGCGGACCTTCGAGCGGGTGGCGACCGGGCTGCTGGCGATCATCGCGATCGGGTTCCTGGCCAGTCTGGTGGTGCAGCCGCCGCCGGTCACCCACGTCGCCGAGGGCCTGCTGCCCCGCTTCGACGGAGCCGAGAGTGTGCTGCTGGCAACCGCGATCCTGGGCGCCACGGTCATGCCACACGCCGTGTATCTGCACTCCGGCCTGGCCCGGGACCGACACGGGCAGCCGGCGCCCGGCTCAGCGCGACAGCGCCTGCTGCGGGTGACCCGCTGGGATGTCAGCCTGGCGATGCTGGTGGCCGGCGCGGTGAACCTGGCCATGCTGGTGGTGGCCGCCGCGCACCTGGCCGGCCGGGACGGCACCGACTCGATCGAGGGCGCACACGCAGCCATCGGCGACGCCCTCGGTCCGACCATCGCAGCGTTCTTCGCGTTCGGGCTGCTGGCCTCGGGCCTGGCTTCGACGTCGGTGGGCGCTCACGCCGGGGCGATGATCATGCAGGGCCTGTTGCGGGTGTCGGTGCCCCTGCTCGTGCGCCGGCTGATCACGCTGGTCCCGGCGCTGGCGATCCTGGCGATCGGGATCGACCCCACCCGAGCACTGGTGATCTCGCAGGTGGTCCTGTCGTTCGGCATCCCGTTCGCGCTGGTGCCACTGGTCCGGATGACCAGCGACCGGACGCTGATGGGTACCGACGTCAACCAGCGACTGACCTCAGCCCTGGGCTGGACCGTCACCGTGGTGATCGGTGCGCTCAACGCCGTCCTGATCTATCTGACTGTGACGGGCTGAGGGAGTTCAGGAGCTCAGGACGCTCTCGCGCGCCTTGGCCTTCTCCTCGTAGTGCTTGGCCCGCTCATCGACCATCGCGAGGAAGCCGGCGATCTGCTCGCGCGCCTGCTCGCCCTCGGGACCGAAGTCGTCGCGCTCGAAGACATTCCAGAACCGCAGCACCGGCTGCACCACGTCGTCGTGGTGGATGCGCAGGTCGTAGATGCCGGCCTTGGCGATCAGCAGGGCGTTGTCGGCGAAGCCGGGCATGTTCATGCCGGGCATCGAGAAGCCGAGAACCTCGTCGCGGATGGCGCACATGGCCTCGTCCGGCGCGATTTCCAGGGCCGCCTGCATCAGGTTGCGGTAGAACACCATGTGCAGGTTCTCGTCCAGGGCGATCCGCGCCAGCAGCTGGTCGGCAAGTGGGCAGCCGGAGGCTTTGCCGGTGTTGCGGTGCGACACCCGGGTGGCGAGTTCCTGGAATGACACGTACGCCAGCGCCTGCAGCGCCGTCTTGTCGCCCGAGTCGTAACCGGCGATGGTGTGCTGCATCCGCATGTTCTCGAGGTTGACCGGGTCGATGCCGCGGGTCACCACGAGGTAGTCGCGCAGCGCGATGCTGTGGCGGCCCTCCTCGGCCGTCCACTGCCCGACCCAGGTTCCCCAGGCGCCGTCGCGGCTGAAGCGGGTGGCGATCTCGCGGTGGTACGAAGGCAGGTTGTCCTCGGTCAGCAGGTTGACCAGCAGCGCAGCCTTGGCGACCGGGTCCAGCGGCGAGTCTTCGGGAACCCAGTCCTCGCCACCGAGGAACGCGAAGTCGCGGCCCTTGCTCCACGGCACGTAGTCGTGCGGAAGCCACGGCTTGGCGGCCTTGAGGTGGCGATTGAGGTTCTGCTCGACAATCGGCTCCAGCTCATGCAACAGCGCCGTCTGGACATTGGTCATGTTCTCTCCATCCCGGATCGACATGTGGGAAGTCGATTGGCCCCCCGGCCAAACCTACGGTCCCGTAGGTTTGCCCCACGGTAAACGCGGAACTTGTCGCCTGTCAATAGTGCCGTCAAGTCGCCGCGCGGTGTTCAGATTGCCGTTTTAGGCCGTTGGCCTCGCGTTCCTGCCCTCAACGGCACGCTATCCACGTGCGCCGCCGCCCGATGCCCGGGCGACCAGCGCCGCTCAGTTGTTGGCGGGCTTGTTGTCGGCGGCCACCCTCGCGCGTTCGCGCATCGAGGCAACCACTCCCCCGTCGGCGAGCAGGTCGGCGCCGTGCAGGTAGCCACACTTGTCGCCGGCGCAGAAGGCGAACAGCTCGGCCATCTCCTCGGGAGTGCCCCACCGCGGGACCAGCGCATCGGGCATCATCGCGCCGACCCCGGCCTGCTCTTCCCGCCGGCCCAATTCGGTGTCGACGTTGCCCGGCGACACCGAGACGATCCGCAGTCCACGACCGCTGAATCGTTCGGACTGCGACTCGGTGTACCACTTCACGAACGCCTTGCTGACGGTGTAAGAGAAGCCCGAACGCGCCTTTTCGGGAGCGTGGTTGCAGTGCGTCGTCATCGCCGCCACGAAGGCGTCGCCATCGCTCAGCGCCAGCGGGAACTGCCCGGTGGGGATGATCTTGTCGGGCAGCAGGTACGCCGACATCGAGGCCACGTTGACGATCACGGCGCCCTCCGCGGCGCGGGCGTAGAACGCCTCATCGACGACGATGGTGCCGTACGCGTTGGTCCGCATGACGAACTCGGCGTCACCCGTGCTCGGGCCGACGCCCGCGGTGTGGATCACCGACGCCAGCGTGCCGAGGCCGGATGCGGTCTCGAACAGTCCGGCGACCGCGTCACGGTCGGTGACATCACAGTTGACGATGGTCGAGGTGATGCCGAGATCGTTGAGCGCGGCCTGGGCCGCATCGAGCCGATCCTGCCGGACATCGCACAGCACCACCGTGTGATCGCGACCCATGATCTTGGCCGTCGCCAGGCCCATGCCGCCCGCCCCGCCGGTGATCACCGATACTGAAGCCATAACTGGACGGTATACGGCTGCGCCCCAGTGCCGGTCGACTGGGTGATACGGAGAGTCGAAATGACTGATCTGTCAGGCAAAGTGGCGCTGGTGACCGGCGCCTCGTCGGGCCTGGGCGCGGCTACGGCCCAGCTGTTGGCCCGGCGCGGCGCGACGGTGTTCGGGCTGGCCCGTGACGCCGAACGGCTGGCCACGGTTTTCGCCGAGGTACCCGGCGGGCACTACGCCCCCACCGACATCAGCACGGCGGCGGACTGCTCGGCGGCGGTCCAGCAGTGCGTCGAGCGGTTCGGGCGGCTCGATGTCCTGGTCAATGTCGCCGGCGCCCACCAGATGCGCCACACCCTGGCTGTCACCGACGACGAGTGGGCCCACGACCTGGCGGTCAACCTCAACGGCCCGTTTTTCCTGTGCCGCGCCGCGCTGCCTCACCTACTGGAGACCGCCGGCAACATCGTCAACGTCGCCTCGATCGCCGGGGTGGAGGGCCAGGCGTACTCGGCGGGCTACTGCGCGGCCAAGCACGGCCTCGTCGGCCTCACCCGGTCGCTGGCCGTCGAATTCACCGCGGAGAAGCTGCGGGTCAACGCCGTGTGCCCGGGCGGGATGCTGACCCCGCAGGTGACGAACTTCCAGCTACCCGAGGGCGCCGACGTCAACCTGATCATGCGGGTGGCCTCACCGCGCGGCATGAGCTCACCGGCCGATGTCGCCGAGGTGATCGCGTTTCTGGCCAGCGATGCCGCGACCGCGGTGCACGGGGCGGTGTACATGACCGACAATGGGAAAACCGCCGGATAGGAGGACCCACCATGCCTGAGCACCGACCGCCTGTTCCGCCGTTCGATCTGGACGGCGCGCTACAGAAGGTGCAGGCGGCCGAGGACGCCTGGAACACCCGCGACCCGCACGCCGTCAGCCTGGCCTACACGCCGGATTCGGTGTGGCGCAACCGCGACCAGTTCATCACCGGGCGTGCGGCGATCGTCGAGTTCCTCACCGCCAAGTGGGAACGCGAACTCGACTACGCGCTTCGCAAGAGCCTGTGGGGGTTTCGCGGGAACCGTATCGGGGTCCGGTTCCAATACGAATCCCACGATGCCGCCGGGCAGTGGTACCGCAGCTACGGCAACGAACTCTGGGAGTTCGACGACCACGGGCTGATGCGCCGCCGCGAGGCCAGCATCAACGATGTCCCCATCGATGCCGCCGACCGCCGATTTTTCGGACCTAGGCCGGAGTCGGAGCGCGGGCAGGAGATCCCGCTGCACTAACGCAGCGGCAGACCTGTCAGCGCCCGGGCGATGACCAGTCGCTGAATCTCACTGGTGCCCTCGAAGATGGTGAAGATCTTGGCGTCGCGGTGCATCCGCTCGACCGGGTAGTCGCGGGTGTAGCCGTTGCCGCCGAGGATCTGGATCGCCTCGTCGGTGACGTACACGGCGGTCTCGCTGGCGAACAGCTTGGCCATCGAGCCCTCCGCGTTGTCGAAGGCCTTGTTGTTGCGTCCCATCCAGCCGGCCCGCCACACCAGGAGCCGGGCGGCGTCGATACGGCTCTTCATGTCGGCCAGCTTGAACGCAACAGCCTGGAACTCGCCGATCTTGCGACCGAACTGCTCACGCTGGCAGGCGTAGTCGAGGGCGTACTCGTAGGCGGCGCGGGCCACACCGACCGCCATCGCACCGACGGTCGGGCGGGTGCGCTCAAAGGTCTTCATCGCCGCCTGTCCTCCGGCCGACGCACCGGACTTGACCCGGGCGACGCGCTCCTCGAACTTCTCCCGGCCACCGAGGATCATGTCCTCGGGCAGACGGACGTTGTCCAGGACGATCTCGGCGGTGTGCGAGGCCCGGATGCCGTGCTTCTTGAACTTCTGGCCCTGCGCCAGGCCCGGGGTGCCGGGCGGGATCACGAAGCTGGTCTGTCCGCGCGAGCCGAGCTCGGGATAGACCGAGGCGACCACGATGTGCACGTTGGCGATGCCACCGTTGGTGGCCCAGGTCTTGGTGCCGTTGAGCACCCATTCGCGGGTCGCCTCGTCGAAGCGGGCGCGGGTCCGGATCGCGCCGACGTCCGAGCCGGCGTCGGGCTCCGAGGAGCAGAACGCCCCGAGCTTGGGGTCATCGGCGGTGCCGAACATCTCCGGCAGCCACTGGCCCAGCTGCTCGGGAGTTCCGTTGCCCGCCAGGGCCGCTGCCGCCAACCCGGTACCCAGAATCGACAGCGCGATGCCGGCGTCACCCCAGAACAGCTCCTCGAACAGCGTCAGCATGCCGATTCCGCTCGGTTCGGCGGCCTGGGTGGCGAACATTTCGGGCGAGTACAGACCGACTTTGGCGGCCTCTTGAATTACCGGCCACGGTGTCTCCTCACGCTCATCCCACTCGGCGGCGGCCGGGCGAACGACGTCGGCGGCGAACTGGTGCACCCAGTCCCGCAACTCGATCACGTCGTCACTGAGTTCTACCGAGAACGTCATTGTCTCTCCTGGAGGGGTGGGAAGCGGCCGGTTCGATTGTGGCACCCCACGCCGCTGCGGATCAGGCCGCGTGCCCCATCATTCGGTGAGGCCGATGATTCGAGTGAGCGCCGCAAAGCCGTCCGCACTTCCCGGCCACCGCGCGCGCACCGTATCGATACCGGCCCGTCGCACAATGCTTCGGAGGACGACGACGGCGATGATCGCGTCGTCGGCGTAGCCGAGTATCGGGATGAAATCCGGGATGATGTCGATCGGCGATGCCAGGTAGATCAGCAACAGCCAGAGCCGGATCCGGACCGCGCGGGGAAGGCTGCGATCCGTCGCCAATCGGCGTAGGAGCCGGATCATGTCGGGCAGGATCCGCAGCGTCTCACCCAACAGCCGGCCGCGCGGCCGCTGGACTGCCAGCGCCCCGCCGAGCGCGAGCCACCCGGCACCGATAGCCGCGGCGAGGCCGATCAGCAAGTCAAGCCACCACGGCACCTGATATCACCGATCCGAGACTGTAGTCGGGTCTGATGACGCCGGTTGGTGACCCGACACCTGAGGCGTGGGGTCGCGGCGGTAGGCCAGCGTGACGGAGCCGAGGATCACTGCGGTTCCGACGATGATCTGGGCCGTGAGGGCCTCGCCGAGGCCGACCACCGCGATGATGACGCCGAAGATCGAGATCAGGTAGGTCGACAAGGACGCGGTGGTCGGACCGAGCCGGGAGATGTTGTGGTAGTTCAGTAATTGTGCTCCGGCCGTCGCGATCACCCCCAGAGCGACCAACGCGCCGACGGTGCCGGGCGTGAACGCCTGTCCCCCGGTATCAGCGAGAACCGGCAGCAGCATGGCGGCGGCCATGCACTGGGTGGTGGCGGCGATCTGCAGGGGCGGCAGCTGCGAGACATTGTGGTGCAGATAGAGGTAGCCGAAACCACGCGAGGCCGACGCCACCGACAGTGCCGCGACGGCGAGCAGCGTGTCGGCCTGTAGATCGGACGGGTGCAACCCGACCAGGATGACGACGCCGGCCAGACCGGTGACGATGCCGATGGCTTGGCGTCGCCGCGGCGGCGTACTTGTGTGCAGGGCCGCGAAGATGATCGTCCACAGCGGGATGGTGGCGTTGAGAACCGAGGCCAGGCTCGCGGTGACGTACTGCTGGCCCCAAGAGACCAATGCGTAGGGCGCCAGCACCAACACGATGGACAGGACCATCAGGTGCCGGATGTTCTCCCGCGTGGCCCGGACCCGGGAGGGGTTGCGGCGCAAGCGGTGCCACGCGATAGGCAGCAGGACCAGGGTGCTGGTGATGACCCGGGCCGCAGTGACATACAGCGGCGAAGCCCCGCCGAGGGCGATCTTGACCAATGTCGCGGTGCTGCCCCACATCACGGAGACGACAACGAGTCCGATCATGTGCTGATCGGACGCCACGCACTGCGCCGCAGCAGGCGTAGGCCGTTGAGTCCGACGATGATGGTGGACCCTTCGTGCCCCGCGACACCGAGCGGCAGCGGCAGCTCCCCGATCAGATCCCAGAGGACCAGGGCGGTGATGAAGGTGGCCGCGATGACGAGGTTGGCGGTGACCACCCGGCGCGCTCTACGGGACAGGGCGATGACGGCGGGGATCGTGGTGAGGTCGTCACGGACCACGACCGCATCGGCGGTCTGCAAGGTCAGGTCCGAGCCTGCCCCGCCCATCGCGATACCGGCGTGGGCGGCGGCAAGGGCGGGGGCGTCATTGATACCGTCGCCGACCACGGTGACGTTGGCGCCGGCCGCTTGCAGCTGTTTCACCGCGGCAACCTTGGCTTCGGGCAACAGTCCGGCGCGCACATCGGTGATCCCGACCTCGGCCGCCAGCCGGTCCGCGGCGGCCTGGTTGTCGCCGGTCAACAGCACCGGCGTGCGACCGGTGAGCCGACGGGCGCCTTCGACCGAAACGGCGGCTTCGGGGCGCAGCTGATCGGTGAGGCCCAATACCCCGGCCGCCGTTCCGTCGCACGTCACGATCACCGCGGTGTGGCCACGCCGCTGCAGCTCGTCGACGGCCGCGGTCACCTCGGCGACCTTCGCGGTGTGAGCCGGTCCCGACAGCACAGCGGCCGGGGATGCGACCCCGACTACGTGGCCGTCGACTTCGGCGGTGACGCCGCGACCTGGATGGGCGGTGAACCGATCGGCGGCGGGAAGGTCCAGACTGCGGGCGCGGGCGGCCCGCACGATCGCCGATGCCAACGGGTGCTCGCTGGGATGCTCTGCCGCCGCGGCGAGACATAAGAGCGATTCTTCGGTGAATTGCTGATCGACGCAGTGGATTTCGGCGAGTTCAGGCGTCCCTCGGGTCAGGGTTCCGGTCTTGTCGAACGCGATCACGGTGGTGGCGCCGAGTTGTTCCATCACGACCGCGGATTTGGCGAGCACCCCGTGGCGTCCGGCGTTGGCGATCGCGGCCAGCAACGGCGGCATGGTGGCCAGAACGACTGCGCACGGTGAGGCGACGATCATGAACGTCATGGCCCGCAACAGTGCGCGCTGCAGCGGTTCCCCGGCCAGCAACGGTACTGCGAACACCGCGAGGGTGACGGTCACCATGCCGATCGAGTAGCGCTGCTCGACCTTTTCGATGAACAGCTGGGTGCGCGCCTTGGTCTGGCTGGCCTGCTCGACCAGGGTGGCGATGCGGGCGACGACGGACTCCCCCGCCCGGCGGTCGACCCGAATGCGCAGTGTTCCAGTGCCGTTGAGAGTTCCGGCGAACACCTCGTCGCCGACCGTCTTGTCCACCGGCAGTGGCTCACCGGTGATGGTGGCCTGGTCGATCTCGCTGCCACCGGAGATCACGATGGCATCGGCGGCGATCCGCTCACCCGGGCGCACCAACAGGACATCGCCCACATCGAGGTCGGTGACCTGAACGGTCTGCTCATCACCCTCCGCGGTGATCCGGACGGCCGAATCCGGCGCCAGGTCCAGCAGACCCCGCACGGAGTCCTCGGTCCTGGCGGTGGCCAGCGCCTCCAACGCGCCGGACGTCGCGAAGATGACGATCAGCAGCGCACCATCGGTGACCTGCCCGATGCTCGCGGCACCGATCGCCGCCGCGACCATCAACAGATCCACGTCGAGGGTCTTGTCGCGCAACGCTGTCAGGCCGGCCAATCCCGGTTCCCACCCACCGGCCGCCAGGCACGCCAGGTACATCCCCCACCACACCGCGGGCGGCCCGCTGGTCAACTGCACCGCCAAGCCCGCCAGGAACAGCACCAGGGCCACTGCGGCCCAACGCATTTCCGGAAGGGCGAATAACCGGGTGCGGCGCACCGGCACCACATGCGCCGTCGCAACCGAGCGCGCCGACACAGGAGTCGCCACGGCCATAGCCCACCTCCCGAACGTCGGAACCGATCCCGGGCACATCAGAACATATGAATATGTCTTCATGCAACCACGTATGTTCGCTCGGTCGGCTAAACTGCCCAGTCATGGGGCACGGAGTCGATGGTCGCCACCGACCGGTGGCACGACTCGATGCCGATGGCGCAAACCATGTGGCGACCACGCTGCAGGCACTGGCCACCCCGAGCCGGCTGTTGATCCTCACCGAGCTGCGGCATGGGCCGCGGCCGGTGAGCGAACTGGCCGAGGCGGTCGGCATGGAACAGTCGGCGGTATCGCATCAGCTGCGCCTGCTGCGCAACCTGGGATTGGTCGTAGGCAACCGGTCGGGTCGCAGCATCGTCTACCGGCTCTACGACAACCACGTCGCCCAACTCCTCGACGAGGCCGTCTACCACAGCGAACACCTGCGGCTGGGGCTCGCCGACCAGCCGGACGCCGCCGGCTGACGGGCAGTGGCGCCGGGATCGCTGGGCAGCTCAGCCGGCCTGCGCGGCCTCGCGGCTGATCTGCTCGAACTGCGCCCCCATAGCCTCGGCCAGCGCAGTGGCCGCCGACAGCGGCCGCACCATCACCATGAAGTCGTCGATCTTGCCGTCGTCATCGACATGCAGGAAATCGCATCCGGTGATGCGCTTGCCGGCCACCGTGGCCTCGAACACCAGGGCATGGTCACGTCCGCCAGGATCGGCGATCTCCCGGACGTAGTGAAAGTCCTCGAAGACCCGCATCACCCCGCGGAGGATCGCCGCGGTGATCGCCTTGCCCGGATAGGGCTTGAACGCCACCGGGCTGGTGAACACGACGTCGTCGGACAGCAGCGCCTCGATGGCCGCGGTGTCGCGGGCTTCGACGGCTTGCCGGAATGGATGCATGCGGCGCCTCCGCGGATCAGTTTGTCTGGCTGGCCAACACCGTAGACGCATCAGCGGACCACGCGGGCGAATCGGGGGCACGCGCAGCCGCGGGCCGCAGCGCCTGCACCACCGCCAGCGGGCCCGAGACCATCGTCTGCAGCGTCTGCGAGAACGGCTCCGTCGACGGCTCGGAGGCCGGCGGCATCGCTTCGGCGCCGGCCTCCGCGGACTCCGCGTCGCGCCAGGCCGCCGGCAACAGGTGCGGCGCCGCGGCGATCCCCAGGACCGCGGCTCCGGTCGCTCCCAGGGCCTGCGCCCAGCCCAGCGGGCCGATCGGGACGCAGCCGAGCAGCTGGCTGACACCGGGCAGGCTGATCATCGCCGCGAACACCGCGAACGAACCGGCGGCGGTGAGCCACACCAGCGGGGCGTGCGAGTCCACCAGGGTCTGGGCCAGCTCGGTGGCGACCAGGGTGATCAAGGCGACCGTCGCCGCGCGCTGCGGGCCGCCCATCACACCGGTGACGCGAGCCATCGCCCATGCCGCACTGGCCGCCGCCCCGGTGATGGCGCCGCGGACCGCGACGGCACGCATCAGCCTGCGCTCGTCGATGCCGTGCACCACCCGCTGCGCCGGACCGGCAGGGGTGCTGACCGCGACGGCGGTGGCCGGCAGCGCGTCGGTCAGCATGTTCATCAGCAGCAGTTGGCGATTGTTCAGCGGCGAGCTGCCGGTCAATGCGGTGCCGATGACACCGAAGATCACCTCGCCGACGTTGCCGCCGAGCAGGCCGGTGACCGCCAACTGCACTCCGCGCCACAGCCGCCGGCCCTCATCGATGGCGTCCACCAGGGCGCCGATGCGGCCGTCGGTCAGCACGATGTCGGCGGTGGCGTGTGCCGAGTCGCTGCCGCGGGCGACAACCCCGAGCCCCACGCTGGCAGCACGAATCGCCGCAGCGTCGTTGGCGCCGTCGCCGACCATGGCGCTGACCCGCCCGCTGCGCTCGAGGGTCTGCACGACCTGCACCTTGTTCTCCGGGGACATCCGCGCGAAGATCACCCGTTCGGCCACCGCCCGCTCCTGCTCCTTGCGCGAGCACGCATTCCATTCCGCGCCGGTGATGACCTGTTCGGCGGTGACCGGGACACCGAGCTCCGCGGCGATGGCGGTTGCGGTCACCGGGTGATCCCCGGTGATCAGCCGGATACCGACGCCGCGGTCGGCCAACTCGGCGAGCAGTTGCGGCGCTTCGGCGCGCGGGGTGTCGGAGATGCCGAGAAACCCGGTCAGCGACAGGCCGCTGCGGCACAGCTCGGTGATGGCACCGGGGTCGTCGCGCAGCGCCTTGGCCTGCGCGGCGGTGAGCCGGCGCTGCGCCACCGCGATCACCCGCAGTCCGTCGGCGGCCAGTTCGGCGACCGTGTCGGCGGCATCCGCGCCGAGGCCCGGGCAGGCCGCCAGCACCACTTCCGGGGCGCCCTTGACCATCAACTCCGCACCCGACACCGACGCCGAGAACGCCCGGCCGGAGCGGAACGGCAGGTGGGCATCCGTCGTGGTCCACAGCGGTGCGCCGCCATCGGAGATGCCGGCGGCCGCTTCGGTGACGGCCTGGTCGGTGGCGTGGGCATGCGCGGTACCTTCGCGTGCCGGTGCGGCGTTGGCCGCGGCGCGCAGCACGTCGTCGTGCGCGTGCCCCGATACCGGAAGCACCCGGGTGACCCGAAGCCGGTTCTCGCTGAGGGTGCCGGTCTTGTCGAAGCAGACCACCTCCACTCGCCCGAGCGCCTCCACCGACCGCGGAATGCGGACCAGCGCACCGGACTTGCTCAGACGTTGCGCCGACGCGTGCTGCGCCAGGGTCGCCATCAACGGCATCCCCTCGGGAACGGCGGCCACCGCGACCGCGATCGCGTTGCCCAGGGCCGGCCGCAGGCCGCCGCCACGCAGCATTCCGAGCAGGCCCACCATCGCCCCGCCGGCCGCACTGGCCGGGAATGCGCGGCTCATCAGCCGGCTGAGTTGGTGCTGCAGGCCGACGACCGGCAGGTCACCGGCGGCCAGTTCGGCGGCGCGGCGCGCCTGGGTGTCGCTGCCGACGGCGGTGACCACCGCGACTGCCGTGCCGGCGATGGCCGTCGTACCCGCGTAGAGCATGCAGCTCCGCTCGGCCAGTTCGGCGCCCGGCAGCACGGCCTCGATCTGCTTGTCCACCGACAGTGATTCGCCGGTCAGCGAGGATTCGTCGACTTCCAGATCGGTGGCCTCGATCAGCCGGGCGTCGGCCGGCACGACCTCGTTGCTGCGCACCTCGATCAGCGTGCCGGGCAGCAACCGATCCGCGACGACCTCGGCGTAGGAGTTGGTCGCGCCGATCTCAACGGTGCGGGCCGGCCGTGTCTGCTGGGCCAGCAGCCGGTTCAACCGGTTCTCGGCCTGCAACTGCTGGCCTGCGGCGAGCATGCAGTTGCCGACCAGCACGGTGCTGACCATCAACGCGTCGATCGGTGAGCCCAGCATCGCGGTGGCCGTCGAACACAGGGCCAGCACCGGCATCAACGGATCCGACAGCTCGGTACGCACGGCCTTGATGAACTGCCAGGCCATGCTCGGCGGGGCGTCGAGCTCGGCGGCCACCGCCCCGAGGTCGGGGACCGGCAGAAGCGCGCGGACTTCGTCGACCGACATCCCATGCCACTCGTAGGACGGCGCCGGCCGCGGCGCGGGCGTGCGGGCCACCCCGCGAGCCAGCAGATATCCGGACAGCAGTCCGGCGGCCGCGCCGGCGGTGACCGGGCCGGTACCGCGCCCGCCCCGCACCCCCGGGACCATCAGCAGCGCACCGAGCGCCGAGGCGCCGGTGGAGATCGAGATGCCGCGCTCGGTGGCCGCCCGGGCCGCCGGCAGCGCATGCAGCACCCGCCAGGCACCGGCCAGGTCGGCCAGCAGCAGGTCGGCAGTGAAAGGAGGTGGCACGGCGGGCTCGTCGTCGGGTCCGGGCATGATTCCCACGCCCACGTCTGCCGAGCACAGTGCTTGCGCGGCGGTCGAGGACAGCACGGCCACGGTCCGGCCGGCCTGCTGCAGACCGGTCAGGGCGACATCCAGCGCGTCGTCAAAATCCAGCCCGTCGACCGGCGCGAGCTCATCGAACGCGGGCCTCAGCTCGCCCAACTCGGCGACGTCGAGCGTGATCAGTTGCGCACCGGATGCCCGCGCCTCCCCCAGCAGGGCAGCCGCCATCGGGTGGTGCGCCGTCCCCTGGCAGAACACCCTCGGGTCGATGAGTACCGCGTCGACCCGGTCGAGTCGGCGCAGCCCCTCCGGGTTCAACGGCAGCGCCGCATGTTGCTCGACCAACGCTCGACTCAGGGTCCCGGCGAACGATTCAGTCGTGATGCGCATGGCCTTGGGGGCTGTCACCACGGTCGCGGTCGCGGCCATGGTGGCGTTGCGGGTGATGACGCCGACCAGCCCGGTCCCGACCACCTGCACCAGCGCCATCCGCCTGCCGTGCCGGGCGGCCGGTCCCTCGGGCAACGGCACCGGTCGTGACGGCAGATGCACGTCGGCCTGCTCGGCGTGCCGGGCCAGCAGCGGCTCATGGCGGCTCCAGGCCTGTGCCGAGGCCTGGCTTTCGGCGGCTTTGATTCCCTGCAACCCCAGGTCCACCGCCAGGGTGGCCGGCGACAGCATGGCGATGCGTGCGCCGACGGAGATCAGGGACAGCACCGTGTCTGCCGGCACGGTGCCGATCCGGTCGGCCAGCCGTCGGCGCAGCCACGGCTGGTAGTTGGCGAACGTCGCAATGGCGTCGACCGCCATCGGGGCCTGCGGCAGCCGCAACGCCCACCCGGCGACCGCGACGGCCAGCCCGGCAGCGTTGACGCCGACCATCATTCCCCTGGCCAGCAACAGCAGCCCATCACCGGGCAGACCGGCAGCCCCCACCGAGCCGGCGCAGGACGTCGGCGCCGAGCCGCCGCTGCGGCGGTGTGAGCGTTCGGCGTCGTCGATCAGGCCGCACAGGTCTTTCAGCGAGATGCGGTCGCCCTCGACCGCCAGCTCCACCACGACCCGCGACAACTGCCGGTTGATCCGCGCCGACGCGACACCGGGCCGGGCCAGGAGCGCGTCGAGCACCTGGCGCCCGAGCTCGGCGCCTTCGGCGTCGGCCAGTCCGCGCACCTCGATCCACGCACGTTGCTCGCCGCGCCAGCAGCGCCGGGTCAGGGTCGCTGTCGAGGTCTCACCGGACAGCAGCCGGGCGCCTTCACGAACAGGTACGGCAGCCAGTTGCAAGCCGGCCGTGGCGACGGCCCCCACCGCCTCGGTGGCGGCGGATGCGTTGCGGGTCGCCGCTTCGACGAGGGCGACCGTGGTCTGGATTCCCCAGGCGGCCGGACGCAACAGCACAGATGTCCCAATCAATTTCGACAGCACCAATCGTGTGTGTGTTCTGACGGTTGGGTCCGCAGGCCATGGGGCACGCCGAGCGAAGTGGGCGAACCTGCCTTGCAGACGGGCCAATTCTGTCGTTACTTTGATGATTACGCAACTATGCGAATGTGTTGTTCGACGAATCCCGCCACGGGCGTTGGGTCAAAATGAGTACCGAGATGGCGAAACAAGAAGAACGGGAACCCGAAGACATCACTTCCCCGGGCCGGCCCGACGAACCCACACAGCCCCAACTATCTTCGGCTGCCAGCACATTCGGCCTGCTCAGCAGCCCGGCACGATTACACGTGATGTGGCTGGCCACCCAGGGCGCCTACGACGTCACGACCCTGGCCGGCCGCGCCGGCATCAACATCGCCACCATGAGCCAGCACCTGACGAAGCTGCGACTGGCCGGATTGATCAGCGCACGCAAGGACGGGCGCCATCACATCTACACAGTGGACGACCCGCACATCGTGACGCTGCTGCAGCAGATCTTCGCCCACATCGCCCCGGACGGCACCCTGGCGCCAGACCCACCACGGAGAGTGTGATCGCGACCACATATCCGGTCGGCCGTGCTGCCGATCACGGACCAAAGTCCCTTAATGCAGTGACAGCCAACACTTTTCGATTTCTTACAGTCGCCGGTTGGATTACCGTTCCAGGCATGAAAGACCCCGTGCTTGTACTCCCCGCCGTCGCAACGATCATCGGGCTGATCATCTTCGGCTTCCTCGCCCTCGAGGTGGTGTTCCACCTGGGCTGAGCCCTGAGGCCTGCACCGGCGAGATCACGGACGCGTACACCATCGCCCTTGTCCTGCCGCCGAACATCATGTCCCACAGCGATTTCCTGGCCGAAGCCGATCACGGCATGCGCAACCCCACGGTCCTGAGCCCCCTGGCCAAGCTGACCAACCGGAGGTTTCAAGCACTTCGGCCCGGACGGCCTCCCGCCCGACCCGTCGGCGTGGATCCTCTCACCGACTCCTATTGAGCCAGCACGCCTCGCTCGGCGAGCAGCCCAGCAAGGAGGTCGGAGACATTCATGATGTGAGCGGTCATGGCCATTTGCGCAGCCTGAGGACTGCCGTTGGACAGTGCACGCAGCAACGGCAGATGGTCCGTCGGAGCAGACGCGGCCCACCCCGGCACATCGTGCCACTCCCCAAAGGGCATGTAACTGGTCGTCATCTTCAGTAGCCAGCGCATCTTCGGCGAGTCCGAGGCGTGGTTGATCAATCGATGAAACTCGAACTCGACCTGGTCCGCGCCAGCGTTATCCCCGGACTCGAGGGCCGCAGTCAGCGCCTCCTGGTGGCGCCACAACTCAGCCATGCAGTCGCTGGTCATTTCCTCTGCGGCCCGTGCCGCCAGTTCTCCGGCGAAGTGCGCCTGCGCATAGAACATGTCGAGGAGATCCCGCCGGGTTATCGGCATCACCGTGAATCCACGGCCCGCGTCGAAGGACACCAGCCCCTCCCCATGCAGGGCCATGAGCGCCTCGCGCACTGGGGTTGCGCTCACACCGAAGCGAACAGCGAGATGTTCCGCCCGAAGTTTGGCACCCCCAGGGGCCTCACCCCCGATGATGAGCCGGCGGATTTCCTGAGCTATCCGGGGGCTCAAACGCTCAGGACGCTTATCGCCGACCTTGTGTCGGACCGCCAGTGTGACGTCATTGGCCATCTTGGACCGCCCTCCCGTCGCTGCGCACATTGGCCGCACCTTAAGCGTCAACAGCGGCGAGCCTATCCCATGATTCGGCCGCGCCTGGATCGACTTCGGTCATAATTCTATAGAATTTCATCAACTCGTGTGCGATACTGACTCCGCGCGACATGCTCGCCGCAAAGGTATCCAAGCCCTCCAAATCAGCATCTACAAGGAGTTTTGGTGGAGATTCACAACAAGTTGTACATCGGAGGCAAGTGGGTCACCCCGCATGGACCTGAGCTAATCAATGTAGAAAATCCAACCACGACGGCGACGTTGGCTTCGATTCCCGCGGCTAGCGCCGAGGATGTCGACCGCGCAGTCCGAGCGGCGCGCGAGGCTTTCCAGCAGTGGTCGCGTACCAGCCGCGCAGACCGAGCCGAGTTGATCGGCCGACTTCGAGACCTCCTCGGCAAGCGCCAGGAAGAAATCGGTCTGACCATCGCGACCGACGTGGGGACGCCGATCCGCATCGCCAGCCGCATCCAGGCCGCCCTGCCCGTCACGGACCTCGGGGTCTATATCGATCTGCTACAGGAGAATGAGCCCGAGGAACGCGTAGGTAATTCCCTGGTCGTGCGAGAACCCGCCGGTGTCGTCGCCGCCATCACGCCGTGGAACTACCCGCTGCACCAGGTCACCGCGAAGATCGCGCCGGCCCTCGCGGCCGGTTGCACCGTTGTGGTCAAGCCGAGCGAGGTCGCACCCCTCAGCGTCTACCAACTGTTCGAGGCGATTGATGAGGCCGGGTTCCCGCCGGGCGTCATCAACCTCGTCACCGGATTCGGTCCCGTTGTCGGTGAGGCGCTCGCGACGCACCCCGACGTCGATGTGGTGTCCTTCACCGGCTCCGTGACTGTCGGCTCCCGGGTTTCCGAACTCGCCGCCCGCTCGATCAAGCGGGTCACCCTAGAGCTCGGTGGGAAATCCGCGAATGTCGTCCTCGACGACGCAGACCTCGCCACCGCGGTCAAGGTAGGCGTCGCGAACGCCTTCCTCAACGGCGGCCAGACCTGCACAGCGTGGACGCGGCTCCTGGTGCCCGAATCACGCAATGACGAGGCGGTGGCCCTCGCCGTGCGGTTCGCGGAGGGCTTCGTCCCCGGCGACCCGCTGGATCCTGCAACCAAACTCGGCCCGTTGGTGTCCGCCGCGCAACGCGATCGGGTACGCGGATACATCGAGACCGGTATCCGAGAAGGCGCCAAACTGGAGACTGGCGGCGTCGACACTCCTGCCGGCATCAAGCGAGGCTATTTTGTTGCGCCCACCGTCTTCGCCGATGTGGCGCCTGACGCGGTCATCGCACAGGAGGAGATCTTCGGTCCGGTCCTGTCTGTGATCCCCTTCCGCGACGACGCAGACGCCCTCTCCATCGCCAACGGCACTCGCTTCGGCCTTCACGGCGCCGTATGGTCGGCCGACGCCGACCGCGCGCTCGCATTCGCGCGCGAGGTGCGAACCGGGCAAATCGACGTCAACGGCGGTGCCTACAACCCGCTGGCTCCGTTCGGCGGCTACAAGGCTTCCGGCATCGGCCGCGAAATGGGCCGACAAGGCCTCGATGAATTCACTGAGATCAAGTCGATCCAGCTCTGATTTCAAAGGCCGGCACGAAAGGAACATGCGAGATGGTGCAAGCAATAGTGGTGAGCGAGCCCGGCGGAAAGCCCGAACTTCAAGAAATCATCCTTCCCGAGGTCGGCCCACACGACATCCGCGTCCGCGTCGCTGCGGCGGGCGTCTGCCACTCCGATCTGTCGATGGTCAACGGCACGATCGTGCCGCAGTATCCGGCGATTCTCGGACATGAGGCCGCCGGGGTAGTTGAGCAAACCGGCGTCGAGGTGGACAGCGTCTCGGTCGGCGACCACGTGGTGCTCAACTGGGCAGCGGCTTGCCGGCATTGCTGGTTCTGCGAGGCGGGCGAGCCCTGGCTGTGCAGCGAGATCGAAGGCGTCGTCAGCGTGCCCCGCGGCTCGCTCGCGGACGGTACCCAGTTGCACGCGGCGATGGGCATCGGCGCGTTCTCCGAAGAGATCGTGGTGCCGGCGAGCTCTGCCGTCCCGGTGCCCGCCGACCTGCCGCTGGACGTCGCAGCGTTACTCGGCTGCGCGGTCCTCACCGGTGTCGGAGCAGTGCGTAACACCGCCCACGTCAAACCTGGAGAGTCGGTCCTGGTCGTGGGGCTGGGAGGCGTCGGGCTGTCGGCACTCATGGGGGCCCGGTCCGCCGGCGCGGAGCCGATCATCGCCGTTGATGTGGCCCCTGAGAAGGAGCCACTGGCCCGGAAAGCCGGTGCGACCCACTTTCTGCTGAGCGATCCCAAGCTCTCCAAGCAGATCCGTTCCCTCACGGGCGGACGCGGTGCAGACCATGCTTTCGACTGTGTCGGCGCACCTCAGACCATCCGCATGGCATGGGGTGCGGTGCGCCGCGGAGGCCAGTGCACCGTGGTGGGCATCGGCCGACGTGATCAGGAGGTCACGTTCAACCCGCTCGAGCTCTTCCACTTCTCTCGCACCCTGACGAGTTCGATCTACGGTGCGTCCGATCCCGACCGTGATGTTCCTGCCATGGCGGACGAGGTGCGCAACGGCGACCTCGAACTCGCGACCCTCATCACCCATCGAATCGAGTTCGACGGGCTCGACGAGGCTTTCGAGCGGATGAAGGCTGGCGAAGGCGGCCGCTCGGTGATCTGGCTGGAACAGCAATGAACTCGGCCACGGTGGGCCCTCTCAACGGAGTTCGCATCACCGAGGCGGCCCAGTGCCTACACGAATCGTCTTGACCTGCCCAGCCACCCGACCACGGCATGCCGCCGCTCCCTGCCAAGCTGCGGTAGCGCAAAGCTGTGGTAACCGATCGGACCTTCATCCTCGAACCGATCGAGCAACCGACGAGGCGACGGCCGGTCCGCTCGGCCATCGGCATCACGGGACCTCATGGGCGAGACAGCGGTAACCGAACTCGGGATCCTCGGGGTGAGCGTCGAAAACGCGATGGCCCGGTAGGCCTCGGCCAGTTCAGCCGCGGTGATCGAATGGCCGGCCAGCGGTGCTGGGGCAAACCAACTCAGATGTCACCTATTCGTGCAGCAGACCCCTGACAACTCGCTACGGCGGGCTTCCGCATCACGCAGTTATTGATGCTGTAGCGCAGAACTGTCTTGGCCGGTCTTTCCTATGGCCGGACGATGCCGTTCTTGTGCGGCTTCGGCCGCGGCTTCAGTCGCATCACCGGACGCGGATGCCCGATCACTGAGTTCCCGGTAGGTAAGCGGAGCCCGCGAAAAGATGCCCTCGTGCGCTGCAATCGCCTCGCGCTTCGTCAGGTATTCCGGGTTACGCGCCTCGAACTCACGCCGACGGTCCAGAGTGCGACGCCAGTGTGCGACGTATTCCGGATCGCCACGATGGGTCCCTTCCCACGATGTCGGTGCGGTCGCATCGCCTCGCGGTGGCGATGCGGAGCCGACTAACGCCACGCGGGCGGGTAATTTGACGGTCTCACCCCCACAGTGGGGGCAAAGCGGGTTCGGCGTACGCCAACTGGCGACAAGCGCTTCGAATCGAGTTCCACAGTCCGCCAGGTATTCGAATAAAGGCATGTCCCTCCGTCAGATCAGGTTGATTACCACTTAACGAAAGCGTTTGTCACGTGTAGCAGTTGCCCACTCCAGAACGAAGGTTGGCCAGCTGTCCAGGGTCATGACCGAACACGACTGTGGCACTTGTCCGATCCGCGATGGAACGAATTTTCTCCACAGAGTTGAACCAAGAAACGGTATCGTATACAATTCCGGCCGCAATTGCCGGTGGACCATAGCTTTCGCTCCGATATAACGAATCCGACGTGAACAACATTGTGCCGGAATCAGCCAAGTCGACCTGAAGAGTTAGGGTTCCCCACGTATGACCCGGGGTTCGGAGCAGTTTGATGCCGGGAAGGATTTCCGTATCCTCGTTGATCGTGGTCAGATCAAGCCCGTCGTAGTCCGATCGGATGTGGGCGCCCTTGTTATAGGCATCGAAGCTGAATGCCCCCTTTTTTTCCTCCTCGTCGACGATGATGGTGGTTCCGGTACCGCGCCACAGCTGCGCATTGGCGGCATGGTCCATGTGTAAATGCGACAGCAACAGATAGTCGATATCGCCGGGCTCGAGGCTCAGCTGGCGAAGCCGTGAATCCAGCCACATATCTTCAGTGACTGCGTCCACCGGGAAGACTTCGGCCAGGCCCGCCGGGCCCCAGCGCTTTTCCCAGTCGCGCGGAACACCGGCGTCCCAGAGCAACTTCTTCCCGTCCGGGTGTTCGATATAGACCACGTGCGTGGGCACTTCCACCCATTCTCGACTCTTGTTCTTGGCATCCCGAGTCGCCATCCGTCCGGGATCGACCAATAGCCAGGTCAAGTCGGCATGCATCGTTCCGGTGGGTAGAATTGTGACCTTGATCTTTTCGTTGGAACTCATCCTCACGCCCTTCGCCTGCTGGTTGATTTACCGGATAAACCCGTCAATTAAGCGACGGTGTCTTGCACGATCTCCAGATGCTGCTCTATTCCTCGCATTCCATTTTCCGAATAGAGGGCACGCAGTTCTTTTTTGTTGAATTTTCCTACGCTGGTCTTAGGGATCGTGTCAACAATGAGAAACGAATCCGGTATCCACCACTTTGCGAATCTCTCGGCGAGAAACGCACGAAGATCGGCCTCGCTCAAGGATTTGTCATCGGCTACGACGCAGGCCAACGGGCGCTCAAGCCATTTTTCGTCGGGGATGGCGATCACCGTTGCTTCCCGAACCTTAGGATGGGCCGCCAGAGCGTTTTCAAGGTCAATCGAAGAGATCCATTCCCCGCCTGATTTGATCAGGTCTTTCACCCGATCCATAATGACCACGTAGCCATCGGGGTCGATACATCCGACGTCGCCTGTGTGAAACCAGCCGTCCTGCATGTGTTCCTTGGTTCGGACGTCGTTATAATAGGCGCTGGCAGTAAACGGCGACTGCACCCACAGCTCTCCTGCGCTGCGGCCGTCCCAGGGAAGCTCAAGCCCGTTGTCTGACATTATTTTGATCTTCATCAAAGGAATTGGCTGGCCCTGCTTCTGCCGGAGGGCATAGATATCCTCGGGCGAGCCATTAGCCAAGGTGCTCTTAATAGAGGAAAAGCAGACCTGTGGAGTGTTCTCGGTACTGCCGTATCCCTGCACGACGCAGGTGCCGTATCGCTCCCACCATTCCATAATTGCCCGCGACGGCGCCTGGCCTCCCAGCCACATCGTCTTCAGGCTCGACAAATCCCATTCCTGGCTCGAGGACCGGATGAAATCACGCATCATCGTGCCGATCGTGACCGCGCCGTTCATGCCGGTTATTTTTTGATCCTGCACGATCTGCACATAGTCACCGGCAGTTGGACGCACACCGGGAAAGACCAGCGTGGCGCCCTGCATAAGGGCCGTGTGGGGGATGTTCCACCCATTGACGTGGAACATGGGCGACACCTCCAGCCAGACCTGGCTTTCGCTCATATTCAGTTTGTCGTGCATCGCAAGGCACATGGTCTGCAGGACCATTGCCCGATGGCTGTACACCACGCCCTTGGGCTCACCGGTCGTCGCCGAGGTATAACACATCGCCGCGGCTGTCCGTTCATCAAGCACCGGGAACTCGTAGTCTTCGTCACCGTCGGCGATCAGGTCCTCATAGCGGTAGATCGGTGCCAGGGCAGTATCCGGCAAGGGCTTATCGCCCATCACGACGAACGCTCGCACCGACGGAATCCCCAATTCAGCGACCTGCTCGATGAGAGGAATCTGGTCTTCGTCCACGATCAATACGGAATCACCGGCGTGGTTGATGATGTACTGCTGCTGTTCCGGGAACAGTCGCATATTGATGGTGTGCACCACCGCGCCGCTTCCGGGTATTCCCAGGTAGGTCTCGAAGTGCCGATAGTGGTTCCAGGCGATGGTGCCAACCCGTTCGCCCGGTCGGACGCCGAGCTTGACCAACGCGCTGGATAACCTGCGGACCCGCTTGGCGAAGTCGGCGTACGTGTAGCTGTGGTAGCTGCCCGCCTCGAGATACGTGACGATCTTCTTGTCGTGAAACAGCCGTTCCGTCCGCCAGAGCAGATCGCTCAGCAGCAGCGGCTGGTCCATCATCAGTCCGTCCATCTCTCGATGTCCTCCAGTGATACGCCTAACAGTGCGGTTCCCAGTGTGACAGTTTCTATAGAGACGCGTCAATAGTCCAACGAGCACTTGTGAAATCACCAGGTTGGCAGCTCGGGGACCAGGCGCCGGCCACTAGGGCGAGATCGCCAGATTCGATCTACGGCATCTTCGTCGCCATCCGCCGGAATAGCAGGTAGATGACACTTCGTCATGCCCAGCCTCCGCTTCGTCGCCGACCCCGCAGGCAGGTTGGTTCACTTGCCCGTAGATGGCACTCAATTCATGGCCGCCCAGCCGCACCACATCATCTCTATAGAATAAAAGTCGCCCGAAGTTCGATGCCACCGGAACGGCGGGCCGATGCGATTGCCGCCGACTCGGCCAGAGCCGCTCCTGCGCCGGCAGCGGCCCCATACGCCACCGGGTGGTCATGCCTGGACGCGGCGGCCACGGAAGTAAGCCGACCGTGGAAGACAGTGCTGCCCAATGCGGCCCGGCGGCTATCACGGAGCCGTCACCGCGAACCGGCCCGGTCCGGGAATCGGCCCAAGGCCGACCGATACGGCAACCATGCCATCTCGCAGGCGTTGTTGATCGCCGTCGTCACCTGGTGGTATTGGACGATGAGCAGGCCGAGCTGCCTGAGCAGATTATTCTGGCGGCTTTGCCGGTGTTTACGTAATACGCTGGGCGCGTTGGTTTTTGATAGTCATCAACCCGGATCGCCTTCCTGATTCTGAGCGGTTCGCCGTGGTGCCCGAACTGCCGTACTCGTACCCGTAGCCGGTGCCGTCTCGGTTGCGCAGCCGCACCGGGCTGGCTTCACTCGGCTGGCCGGGCCAGGGCGCATTGCGCGGCCGGCCGTTGACCCACGGTGCTCGACGGCAAGCGGATGATCTCGTCGAATTTGGCGCGCCGCTCGGTCACATGTCCGGCCGAACATGCCGCCGCTCACCGACCAGAATCCCCAGATGACTTGATGGCCAATATTTCTCGGGTTCTTACAGTCGACGACTGGATTACCTTTCCAGCCATGAAAGACCCGTGCTTGCACTCCCCGCCGTCGCAGCGATCATCGGGCTGATCGTCTTCGGCTTCCTCGCCCTCGAGGTGGTGTCCACCTGGGCTGAGCGCCGCGGGGTTCGTCAAGGCGTCGCCCGGCTCAGACCTTCCCTCGGCCGAAAAGCACCGATTCCATCAAGGTGTGGATCCGGGACCGTTGTTCGTCGGTGTCGTCGAAGTTAACCAGCCGCCCAATATCGACGACCAGCGCCAGCGCTGCGTGGACGCGGCATACCGCTTCGGTCTGCGCTGATCCGACCTGGCAGACCAGGTGGGCCCACTCGTTGACGTTCTGCCGCTGCCGCTCCCGCAACTCGATGCGGTCGCGTTCGAGCAGGTTGGCGAACTCGGCGAAGTAGATGTTGATCAGGTCCGGCGCGGCGAACGCCAGCGCCGTATAGCGTTCGGCGATGCGGAGGGCGGCCTGCCGTGGACTGCTCGACTCGGCCAGCGCATCGGTGATGATGAGCAACACCCGGTCGCCGGCCCGATGGAAGGCGGCCGCCAGCAGCGCAGCCTTACTCGGGAAGTAGCGGTACGCGCTGGAGCCGGTCAACCCGGCGGCGGCGCCTATCTCTTCAATGCTCACTTCGTAAAAGCCCCGCTGGCCGAACATCGGGATGGCTTGGGCGAGGAGTCGTTCACGCTTGGAGATGCTCGGCAACCCCCGTTCGGATCGCCGAGGCAGCGATTTCGCCCGAGCCGGGGGCAGTTCGGCCGTCAGCACCGACCAGCACAGCCCACCCAGCAACGCGCGAAGTGCCGCGGCGGGCAGCCGGGTTCGGTGCGCGGAAATACTGCCGACAACGCTCAGCGCCGCAGCGGCCAGCATCGCGGTGTCGGCATCCGATAGCTCCGGGCGCAGCACCGCGAGCGGTTCGGCGATGGCGGCGTTCAGCGCGTCGTAGCTGGCGCGAATGCGCTTGCGATCCGGTGGTTGCAGGTAGCGCCGCTCCCACCGATAGAACGCGCCCTCGGCGCGCTTGCCGATAGTGGTCTCGATCAGCGCATCGGTGATCGCGCGCAGGCGTTCGGCCGCCGGCCGGTCCGGGTCGTCGGCCACTCGAGCGGCGGTCACCAACGCCTCCACCGTGTACTCGGCGGTCGCGACCAGGAGTGCGTACTTGTTCGCGAAGTGCCGGTAGAGCGCAGGACCGGAGATGCCCACCTCGGCGGCGATCTCGTCGACACCCACGGCGTGATAACCGCGGTCACTGAAGGCGCGCGCCGCGGCCCGCACGATCTGCGCCTTGCGGTCCTTGGGGCGGCCGGCCACTTCCACCCCCTGGCTGTTGACAGCGCGCTACGACGCCCTAATGTTAACCACAATTTACGTTTCTGATCATCGGAGGCTGACCATGGTCGCAGATACTGCGCCCGCCAAACTCACCGCCACCCGCGACGGTCGGGTGCTGCGGGTGACGATCACCAATCCCGCCCGGCTCAACGCGATCGACTACGCCACCATGGCGGCCCTCGGCGACGTGTTCGCCGGCGCAGCCGACGACCCGGGCGTGCGGGCCATCGTCATCACCGGCGAAGGCAAGGCGTTCTGCACCGGCGCCGACCTGTCGGCCATGTCCGGCGGCATCGGCCCCGAAGAGGTGATGGATTGCGCCAGCCGGCTGGTCACCGCGATCACCGCAACCCCGGTGCCGGTGATCGCGCGGATCAACGGACCGGCTGCCGGTGTCGGCGTCGGTATCGCCCTGGCAGCAGATCTGATCTACGCCGCCGAGAGCGCCTACTTCCTCCTGTCGTTCACCAACATCGGCCTGATGCCGGACGGCGGCACCACCGCACTGATCGCCGCCGCGGCAGGACGAGCCGTGGCCAATGAGATGGCGCTGCTCGGCGAACGCCTGCCGGCGACCGCCGCCCGGGACGCCGGTCTGATCAACGCGGTGCTCACCGACGCCGAGTTGGACGCGCAGGTCGACCAGGCGGCAGAGAAACTGGCCCACGGGCCGCGGCGCGCCCTGGAACTGACCAAGCGGGCACTCAACGCCACCAACCTCGCCGCACTCGACGCCGCGCTGGCCCGTGAGAAGGACGGCCAGGTGGAGCTGCTGGGCTCGGCGGACTTCGCCGAAGGCGCCACCGCGATGCTGCAGAAGCGCAAGGCGGTGTTCCCCGGATGACCGCACAACCACTGCGTTCTCGCCGCAACCACTGGATGAATCAGGTGGCGATCCACGCCGAGATGCGTCCCGACGGCGTTGCCTTTCGCTGCCGCGGCACCGACACCACCTGGCAGCAGCTGCACGATCGCTCGGAGCGTCTGGCCGGAGCACTGTTCCGGCGCGGCATCTCCTTCGGTGACCGCGTCCTGATCGTGATGCTCAATCACACCGAATACATCGAGTCGGTGCTGGCGATCAACGCCCTGGGGGCCATCTCGGTGCCGGTCAACTTCCGTCTCACCGACCCCGAGATCAGCTACATCGTCTCCGACAGTGGCGCCAAGGGCGTCATCACCGACGCACTGCTGGCACCGCTGATCGATGCGGTCCGCAAGAACTCCCCCGGACTCGATTTCGCCGTGGTACTCGGCGATGACTACGAGTCGCTGATCGCCGAGCCCGGGGACCCGCACCCGGCCACCGATATCGCCGAGGACACCCCGGCGCTGATCATGTACACGTCGGGGACGACGGGAAGCCCCAAGGGCGCCATCCTGTCCCACTCGAACATGCACGCCCAGTCGCTGACCTGCATCCAGGCCCTACAGACCAACCCGGACAGCGTGTACTTCTGCGCCGCACCGATGTTCCACATCGCAGGCCTGGGCAGCATCGCACCCAACCTGCTGCTCGGCACCAAGACGGTGATCCACCCGCTCGGGGCGTTCAACGCCGCCGACACGCTCGACGCCTGGGAGGCCGAACGGGCCACCTCGGTGTTCCTGGTGCCGGCGCAATGGCAGGTGATCTGCGCGGACCCGACTGTGCGGCAACGGGATCTGGCTCTGGAGGTCATCAGCTGGGGTGCCGCGCCCGCGTCGGACACGGTGCTGCGCGCCATGGCCGAGACGTTTCCGGATGCCCTCAACGTCGCGGTGTTCGGCCAGACCGAGATGTCACCGATCACCTGCGTGCTCAACGGCGCCGACGCGATCCGCAAACTCGGGTCGGTGGGCAAGGTGATCCCGACCATCGCCGCACGGGTGGTCGACGAGAACATGAACGACGTGGCGCCCGGCGAGATCGGTGAGATCGTCTACCGCGGGCCGACCATGATGCAGGGCTACTGGAACAAGCCGGAGGCCACCGCGGAGGCGTTCGCCGGCGGCTGGTTCCACTCCGGTGATCTGGTACGCGTCGACGACGAGGACTTCGTCTACGTCGTCGACCGCAAGAAGGACATGATCATCTCCGGCGGCGAGAACATCTACTGCGCCGAGGTGGAGAACGCGCTCTTCGAGCATCCGATGATTCGCGAGGCGGCCGTGATCGGGCGCGCCGACGACCGCTGGGGTGAGGTTCCGGTGGCCTTCGTGGCCGTAGCGGCCGAAGTCGCCGGCGCGGGTTCGCTGACACTGAGCGACCTCGAACCCTTCCTCAATGATCGGCTGGCCCGTTACAAGCATCCGAAGGAGCTTGTGCTGGTGGACGATCTGCCGCGTAATGCCAGCGGCAAGGTGATCAAGCATCAGTTGCGCAAGACGTACGGCTGAGCCGAGACAGGTAGCGTCGGGCACATGGGCCTGGTCTTTTCCAGCACCGTCGAGGCGCCCCGTGAGGAAGTGTTCGCGTGGCATGAGAGGCCGGGGGCGTTCGCCCGTCTGAGCCCGCCGTGGCAGTCGATGCGGCTGGTGACCGAAGCCGCTTCGTTGCGTGATGGCACAGCCGTCCTGGCTCTTCCGGGTGGGCTTCGCTGGATCGCCGAACACCAGCCCGACGGCTATGACCCGCCCCGGCGTTTTTTCGACACGCTCGGGGGCCGAGGCCTGGCGTCGCTGCCGGTGCGGCTGGTGATGACCTGGCAGCACACCCACGACTTCGATGATCTCGGTGACGGAAGGACACGAGTGATCGACCGGGTCGACACCGCCGTTCCCGGGGCGCTGCTGCGGCCGATGTTCACCTATCGGCATCGCCAGCTCGCAGATGACCTTGCGGCGCACCGGCGCGCCAAAGAACACGGCCTGGCGCCCATGACCGTGGCCGTCACCGGATCGTCGGGGCTCGTAGGTTCGGCGCTGACGGCGTTCTTGAGCACCGGGGGCCATCGGGTGATCCGGCTGGTGCGGCGCTCCGCAGCCAATCCCGTTGAGCGGCAATGGAATCCCAACGACCCGGATCGTGATCTGTTGACCGGTGTCGATGCGGTGATCCATCTGGCGGGCGCGTCGATCGCGGGACGGTTCACCAGCGAGCATCGGCGTGCCATCCGTGACAGCAGAATCGGGCCGACCCGCAGACTCGCCGAGTTGATCGGTCGGAGCGACGATCGACCCACCGCACTGATCTGCGCTTCGGCCGTCGGCTATTACGGCTACGACCGCGGCGACGATCTCCTCACCGAAGGCAGCGAGCGCGGTGATGGGTTCCTCGCCGACGTCGTCGCCGACTGGGAGGCTTCGCTTTCCGCAGCAGAGCAGTCCGGCACACGCGTGGTTCGTATCCGCACCGGCATCGTGCAATCACCACGCGGCGGAACACTGCGGCTGATGCGACCACTGTTCTCCGCCGGGCTGGGTGGCCGCCTCGGCGACGGCCGGCAGTGGCTGTCGTGGATCGGGATCGACGACTTGATCGACATCTATCACCGAGCCATCTGGGATACCCGGCTTACCGGGGCCGTCAATGCCGTCACACCGAACCCTGCGCGCAACAGCGAATACACCCACACCCTCGGACGAGTGCTGCACCGACCTACCCTGCTGCCCGTCCCGCGACTCGGGCCGCGACTGCTGCTCGGTGAACAGGGCGCGCGGGAACTCGCCTGCGCGAGCCAGCGCGTGCTGCCGGGGCGGCTGCACGACGTGGATCATCAGTTCCGGATGCCCGAACTCGAGCCCCTGCTACGCCACCTGTTGGGTGCTACCGCCGGCGATTGAGTATCGCGATGTGCCCACACAGCACGGTGGCGAAAGCGCACCACAACGGATAAAGCACCAGCGGCAGGGCGCGCCCGCCCTGGGCAGCGACTGCCCGGCGGGTCAGGTCGGCGCTGCTGGCGGTCAGCGCGGCACTGAGAAGCGTCGACGACCCGAAGCGACGCCGGTTGAAGAACAACCACGACCAGCCGGCGTTGAGCGCGAGATTGATCAACAGCGCGGCCTGATACGCCGCACGCTTCTTGTGCTCGCCCTGGGCGTTCAATCGATCGATGGTGGATGCCGAGACGACAGCGACGTCGGCGTAGAGCGCCGGCCAGACCACCGGGAAAACTTGGCGGGGCGGTTGATAAGGAGGCTTTCGTAGCTGCTCATACCAATCGCTTTCGACCTCAGGTGTGGTCGCGACAGCCCCGGTGACCGCCGTGACGGCGACCGCGGCACCGGTGCCGAGCAGAGTGGCTAGACGCACGTTCCCCCCTTTCGTTCATTAAATGAATTATTCATTCATTGAATGATACCGGCGCAGTGCCTCCGCACGCTCGTCGCGGTGATCCACGATCGGCGCCGGGTAATCCCGCGGCCGTGTCCCCTTCGCCAGGTGGGGGTCTTCGACATCAGCCAACTCCGGAATCCAGCGGCGCACGTAAGCGCCGTCGGGATCGAACTTTGCGCCCTGCAGCGTCGGGTTGAAGACACGGAAGTACGGCGCCGCATCGGTGCCGCATCCCGCGGCCCACTGCCAGCCATGCTGATTGTTGGCCATATCGCCGTCGACCAACTGATCCAAGAACCAGCGCGCTCCCCACTGCCAGGGCAGATGCAGATCCTTGACGAGGAAGGACGCCGCGAGCATCCGCACTCGGTTGTGCATGAATCCGGTGGCGCTCAGTTCACGCATCCCCGCATCGACGATCGGAAAGCCGGTCTGCCCGGCCTTCCACCGCTCGAACCGATGTTTCGCCTCGGCATCGGTATCGGTCTGGATCGAGTCGAAATCCTGATTCCAATTCGCCCAGGCACTGCGCGGCCGGTGATGCAGCACCGCCGCATAGAAGTCCCGGAAAGCCAACTGCCGCAAGTAGGCTGCCCGACCGGGGCATCGCGCATCAAGGTCGACTGCCATGGTGCGCGGATGGATGTTGCCGAATTTCAGGTAGGCCGACATCCGACTGCCGCCATCGCGATCGGGTCGGTCACGGTCCGACGCGTAGCGGTCCGATCGAGCCTCCACAAAAACTCGCCAGTGCTGCAATGCTGCGGGTTCCCCGGCGGGCAATTCGAGATCGATTCCGAGGTCGGGCACCTCCGCCGGATCGCAACCGGGCAAGTCTGACGGATCGATCCACCGCGCGGATTCGGGGCCGGAGGAGGCGGGCGGGCGCCAACCGTGTTCGCGCCACCGCCGAAAGAACGGAGTGAACACGCGATACGGGCTGCCGTCGCCTTTCACGACGCGGCCGGGCGAAACCAGGTAGGGCGAACCGGTGGACACCAGCGGCACGGCACCGAGGGCGATCTGCACCTGCTGGTCACGCCGCCGCCCGAATGGGGTGAAATCACCCGACACATGCACAGCCGACGCGGCGATCTCCCGGGCGAGCTGCGGGATCCGCTGGTGCGCCGGCCCGCGGGTGATCAGCAGCCGGCCACCGAGATCATCACGCAGTTGCCGCAGGCAGTCACCGAGGAACTGCAGTCGACGCTGACCCGATGACGCCTCCAGCCGTGGATCCAGCACGAAGCAGGCCAGGACTTCGGGGTCATCGGCCACCGCAGCCGACAGCGACGGCAGATCACCGACTCGCAGGTCGCGGCGAAACCACAGCAAGGTCGGCATCTGACCATCCTGCCTGCGGACCGGTTGCCGCGCGCGGGCTACGAAGCGGCGGGAGTGATCTCCAAGCCGATGTGAACCTTGTCGAGGCCACCCCGCACGATCGAGTGCGGTACGAACCACCACGCATGCCACCAGTAGCGCTTGACGACCGCGTCGTAGACCCGCCGGGTCTCGCTCTTGGGCAACACTCTGGCCACCGCTTCGACCGGCTCACCTTTCGGGGCACCCAGCGCGCCGCATTTCTGAATGGTCACCCGCGGGGTGTTGCGGATCCGCTTGGTCTTCCACGAACCGTCGTCGGTGATCACCAGTAGTTTGTCGCCGTCGGGCGCTCCCCACACCGCGGTCGGCTTGGCCCTACCGTCCTTGGTGAACGTGGTCAGCAGGAGATATTTTTCACGGGACACCTCGGAGAACGTCGGCACGGCGCCAGGATAGCGGCGCAGCGTCGACGGCGCATCGCGACGCTGTTCGCGGAGGAACGGTTCAGGTCGGATCCAACTCGGCGCGGAAATCGCGCATGGCCACGATGAGGGCGCCGAACACCCGGTGGGCGGTCTCCAGATCGGCATCGGAAAGTTCCGCCATCGCCCGATGGGTGTGCTTGTGCAGCGGGGTGAAGAAAGCGCTGGCGGTATCCAGACCTCTTTGGGCATAGCGCAATACGACCTTGCGACGATCGGACTCGTGCGCCTGGCGCCGGACGTGACCGGACTCGATCAGCCGATCGACCAGATACGTGGTGCCGGCAGCGGACAGCCCCATCCGTTGGCCGAGTTCACCGGGGCTGATCGGCTTGCCGGCCGTCTCAGCGACCATGATGTGCAGCAGGGCGCGAAAATCGTTGGCGCGCACGTCTTGAGAGCCGGCGAAACGCTGCCCGATCTGCTCGGATTCGGCGGTCAACTCCCGCAGATCGGCTGCTATCAGTGACTCCAGCGCGCCTCGGCCGCGGGCATCCTCATTCGGCTTCATGGCGACAGCGGCAGCCGCAGCGCGCCGGGCGCACTGTCCGGGACCGTCGGGTGTTGCGGAGACACCGGTGGAATGCGCCGATAGGGCTCCCCCAGCGGCGGACGGGAATCCGGTTCACCGCTGTTGGGCCAGAACGCCATCGCCCGTTCGGCTTGCGCGGTGATGGTGAACGACGGGTTGACACCCAGGTTGGCGGTGATCGCCGAGCCGTCGACGACGTGGATGCCGGGATGTCCGTAGGCCCGCTGATACGGGTCGATGACGCCGGCGTCGGCGGAGTCACCGATCGGGCAGCCGCCGATGAAGTGTGCGGTCAACGGAATGTTGAGCGCGTCGAGGTAGGTGCCGCCGGCGACCCCGCCGACCTTCTCCGCCATCCGGCGTGCGACGTCGTGGGCGATCGGGATCCAGTCCGGATTGGGCTCCCCCGCACCCTGTTTCGTCGTCATCCGGGTGCCGAGCAGGCCGCGCTTGCGGTAGGTGGTCAACGAGTTGTCCAGCGACTGCATCACCAGAATGATGATCGAATGCTCTGAGGCGCCGCGCGGGAAAAGGCTTCGCAGTAGCAGCCCCGGGTGCGCCACGATGGTCAGCAGCAGCCGCGCGAACCGCCATGGGCCACCGTCGATCAGATGGGTGCCCATCATCGACAACAGGTTGGATCCCTTGCCGTAGCGGCACACCTCGACATGGGTGTTGGCCTCCGGGTGGATCGAGGAGGTGATCGCTACCCCCTGGGCGAAGTCGTCCCGGTCGGGCGCCAACACCACCGGCACCTCTTCGGAGTTGGTGCGGGTCAGCTCACCCAGCCGCGCTGAGAGATGCGGCAGTGATCCGGTGTCGCGCAGCTTGTGCAGCAGCCGCTGGGTGCCCAGCGAGGCCGCGGCGAACACCACCTGGCCCGCGGTGATGTCCCGCTTGTGCTTACGCAGCCACCGGCCGGTGCGCACCGTGCTCACGACGTACCCGTCCCCGTCCGGCCGTACATCGGTGACCATGGTCAGCGGATGGATCTGGGCGCCGGCATGTTCGGCCAGATACAGGTAATTGGTCTCGGTGGTGTTCTTGGCGTTGTGCGGGCAGCCGGTGAAGCACTGCGCACAGCCGATGCAGCCGGTGCGATCCGGTCCGGCGCCGCCGAAGAAGGGATCCGGGACGGTCTTGCCGGGCTCGTCGCCGAAGAACACCCCGACGTTGGTGGGGTGATAGGTGTGCTCGACCCCGAGATCGCGGGCCACCGCCAGCAACACCTCGTCGGCCGGGGTGGTGTGCGGGGTGGGCGTCACTCCGAGCATCCGGCGGGCCTGCTCGTAATACGGTGCGAGTTCGGACTTCCAGTCGGTGATGTGCGCCCACTGCGGGTCGGTGTAGAACCGCTCCAACGGCTCGTAGAGGGTGTTGCCATAGATCAACGACCCACCGCCGACGCCGACCGCGCTGGCGATGAACGTCTTGCCCAGCACGGTCAGCCGTTGGGGGCCGAAGCAGCCCAGTTTCGGCGCCCACATGGCCTTGCGGACGTGCCAGTTGTTGGGCGGGAAGTCCGTGGGAACCCAGCGGCGTCCCATGTCCAGCACGCCGACCCGGTAACCCTTCTCGGTCAGCCGCAGCGCCGCGACGCTGCCGCCGAATCCCGAGCCGACCACCACAACGTCGTAGTCATAGGGCATTCGGGGCTCCTGGTGCGTTCGCCCGAAGCGGGCTCGGTCGTATGCCCCGTAGTCAAGCACGTCGCCGGCACTCGGGCGCCACTATGCCGCGGGGCGGCGCCGGGCCGGGCGGCTATCCCCGATCCGGACTGCGTGCGGGAACGAGCAGCGCAAGTGAGATCGCCAGGATCAGGCTGAGGCTGATGGCATTGAGCACCAGGTCACGTGGGCCGTACATGTGCAGCATCGGGATGTGGTAGATCAGGTGCAGCGCATTGAAAATCGACCAGCACACAGCTGTGATCACCACGACGGGGCGGTTGACCAGGTAGTACACCGCCAGAGCGCTGAGCACCCCGAGGGCGAAAAACATTGCGCCGACATCCTTCACGAAATGCTCGTTGTACGGGCCGAGCACCGGCAGCCAGCTCATCCCCATGCCGGGGAAGGTGCTGTACCAGTTCAGCGGAGCGAAGTATGCCCACACTCCGAGGCTGAGGCCGACGATGGTCAAGAGGATCAGGCAGATGCGATGCACGATGAGGTTCATGCTGTATGGACGACGCAGCGGGCGAATGTGTGACATGGAGTTGGTCAACGAGCCCGCACCGCCGTCATCGTCATCTGCCATTGCCGGGAGGACGTCATGACCGACCGCTTCACCATCCCGCCCGCCGACGTCCTGAGGGCGCGCGAGAAGCTGGTCCTCGATCACTTCCACGATGAGGTGCGCCAGGACTGGGACGACGTGCTGGCCACGTTTCCCCACCCGCACTACGAGATCATTCCGACGCTGACCGTGCACGACGGGGACGCCGAGGTCCGCGCCTATTACCGGGACACCCGCGTCGCGTTCCCCGACCAGGACCACGAAATCATCGCGCTGCGGCACAGCGCCGACGCTGTGATCGTCGAGTTCTGGCTCCTCGGCACGCATTTGGGTCCGTTGGGCGGCATTCCGGCCACCGGATCGCGGCACCGGACCCGGATGACGGCGTACTTCGTCTTCGACGAGGACGAGAAGCTGGTCGCCGAGCGAATCTACTTCGACACGCTGTCGATGCTCAAGCAACTCATCGGCGGGCTCAACCTGCGCGACCCGCGCAATTGGCCGCTGGTGATCCGCGGCGTACGCGGGCTGCTCAAGATGTCCGGCGATCCCGACCCGCTGCTGGTCAAGACCCCGCCCGCCGATCTGACGGGCTGATCAGGCTTCCGTCACCGATGATCCACTGGACGCGGTACAGCGGTCCCCGCTGCCGTCGCGCGCTCCTGAGCGACCGATCAACCATGCGCGCGAGCAAATGCAGCTGCCGGGTGCGCGGCGCGAAAAGTTACGACAGACCATGACTCACACAGCTATTACTCAGTTATCTCTGGATGCCGATCGAGGTGGTCGGCGATCCCGGTGGGATCGTCAACAACGCTGCGATACAACATCTCTCGACGACAACGAGTAGTACCTCGGCCGGCCAAAAAGGCCTTGGAAAACGTTGACTTTTCGGGAAAAAGAGCAAATATTTACCTCACGCTGTGACTACTCGAACATGTCCCACACGGAAAACCCAATATGTTATTCGCCGTTCCAAGGAGACCGACCATGGCTGAGCACCCCAGCACGCGGCACCGCGCGTCACGTCAGACCCAGACTCGTCGCCGCCGTGTCGCCGGTCTCGGGACGACTGTCGGTGCGTTCCTGGCGTTCGGATTGACCCCGCTGGCCTTAGCGCCGCCTGCGAGCGCCGACGTGTTCGGGTTGGACTGGCTTGTCGACCTCTTCGAACCCAGCACCGCGACGAGCGCCGCCGAGCCGACCGGGGATGCCGGCTGGGACGCGTTGATGAACGATCTCGGCTTCGGCTCTACGCTGCCGGGCGTCGCTGCGGCAGGCGATCCGAACACTGTCGCCGCGGCGTTCCAGACCGACTTCTACCTGCCGCTGCACTCGGCCCTCGAAGACTACATAAGCAGCCCGTTGGGCCAGGCGGTCAATCCCGTCATCAATCTGCTGTTGGCGCCGCTGATCCCGCAGGGCTTTTGTGGCCTGATCTGCGACGGCGCCGCCGGGACGATGGCCGATCCTGATGGCCAAGGTGGCGGGTTGTTCTTCGGCGACGGCGGAGCCGGCTACGACGCCAGCAGCAATTCCGGCTTGGCCGGCGGTAATGGTGGAGTTGCCGGGGGGATCGGCAACGGCGGCGACGGTGGCATGGGCGGGCTCGGCGCCGACGGCGGCAACGGTGGCGCCGGCGGCGAGTGGATGGGCGACGGCGGCAACGGCGGCGACGGCGGCGCCGGCGGCCTGATCAACGGCACGCTCGTCGACGGCGGCAATGGCGGCAGCGGCGGCAGCACCGGCCAGGTCCAGGACATCTTTGGGATCGGTGCCCTTGGCGACGGCGGCAACGGCGGCAACGGCGGAGCCGGCTACACCGGCACCAACGGCTCGGCGGGGACCGCCGCCGCCAACCCCGCGGACAACGGCGGCAACGGCGGCAACGGTCAGACAGGCGGCAACGCCGGCAACGGTGGTGACGGTGGCGCCGGTTCGCAGTGGATCGGCAACGGCGGCAAGGGCGGCAACGGCGGAGTCGGCGGCAGCGGCGGCAACGGCGGGGGCGGCGGGGTCGGCGGTGCCGGGTCGAACACGCCCACCGCGGACGATCAGACCCCCAGCGGCGGCAATGGCGGCACCGGTGGTGACGGCGGCAACGGCGGCAACGGCGGTTACGGCGGCACCGGCGCAACCGTGTTCGGCAGTGACGGCAGCACCGGTTCCAACGGTGACGGGGGCGCGGGCGGCAACGGCGCCGACGGCGGCCACGGCGGTTTCGGTACCAACGGAACCGATGGCGCCAATGGCACTGCGCCCGGCGAAGACGGCGCCGACGGCACCAACGGTGGTAGCGCCGGCAACGGCGGCAACGGTGGCGACGGCGGTGCCGGTGGTACCGGTGGCACGACCGCAAACGGCCCCGCCGGAATCCATGGCGCCGGCGGGACCGGCGGCAACGGTGGGCCAGGCGGCAACTCCGGCAGCGGCGGCAACGGCGGCAACGGTGCCGACGGAGGCACCAACGTTGCGGCCGGAAATGGCGGCAACGGCGGGAACAGCGGCGGCAGCGGCGGCTACGGCGGATTCGCCGGGTCCGGCGGGTTCGGCCCTGACGGCACAACCGCCGCCGATGGCGCGAACGGTACTGACGGCACCAATGGTGACGGTGGGGCCGGCGGCAACGGCGGCAAAGGTGTCACGCTTGCCGACGGCACCGGGCAGGTCGGCGGCAACGGCGGTGACGGCGGTGACGCCCCTGGCGGCAATGGCGGGGCGGGCGGCAAGGGCGGCGACGGCGCGGCCGGCGCCAGTGACATGAGCGGCAGCGGTAACGGCGGTGACGGCGGCCAAGGCGGTGACGGCGGGTACGGCGGGTACGGCGCATTCAGCGGCGGTGCCGGAGGCGACGCCGGTGCCGGCGGCGCCGGAGGTAACGCCACCGGCGCCGGCGCGGGCGCCGGGACTCCTGCTCAGGGCGGTTTCGGTGGCGGCGGCGGGCATTACGGCACGGTCGGCGACAGCAACCACGATGGCATCGGTGGTGCCGGCGGCCGCGGTGGTAACGGCGGCAACGGTTCCGATGGCGCCACCCCGACGGCCGGTGCTGCCGGCGGTCCCGGTGGGTTCGGCAGCACCGGCGCTGCCGGAGGCGCCGGCGGCACCGGAGGCACCGACGGCAGCACCGGTAGCGTCGGCGGCACCGGAGGCGCCGGCGGCACCGCAGGCACCAGCACCGACGCCGGCGACGGCGGTGGTGGGGGCGGCGGCGGTGGTGGCGGCGCGGCCCAAGCCGGCGGCGTGGGCGGAGCCGGCGGCGCCGGTGGTAACGCCGGCAACAGCGCCGGCGGGACCGGCGTCCCCGGCAGCGGCAGCGGCGGCGACGGAGGCTACGGCGGGCGGGGCGGCACCGGCATCGGCCTCGGCGCCGTGGGCGGTGCCGGTGGTGCCGGCGGGGCCGGCGGCAACGGCTCCGCGGGCAGCTTGGGCGGCACTGGTGGTCAGGGCGGCTACGGCGGCGACAACTACTACACGACCGGCAGTGATGGTGGGGCCGGCGGTGCCGGCGGCGACGCCACTGACGGTGGCAACGGTGGAGTTGGTGGCATTGGCGGCCAAGGAGGCGGAAGCTTCGGCGGCGGCGGTGCCGGCGGCGATGGCGGGGCCGGTGGGGCCGGTGGCCTGGGCACCACTGGCGGCAGCGGGGGCTACGGGGGTTACGGGGGCCCTGGCGCTACCGGTGGCCCGGGGGCTGTCGGCGGGGATGGTGCGGCCGGCGGGGCCGGTGGCGTTGGGACGACCGGTGGCACCGGTGGCACCGGTGGCGTCGGGGGTTACGGCGGCTACGTCGGCGCCGGCGGCAACGCTGCCGGCGGCGTCGGCGGCGTTGGTGGCACCGGCAGTAACGGTCAAACCGGCGGCGATGGCAGCAATGGCACCGGCGGCGGTGGCGACGGTACTCCCGGCACCCCGGGCCAACCCGGCACCAACATCGGTTAAGGCCGCCTGCCTGCGGCACCGTCCAACGCGAACGACTCGACACACCAAAGCCGTTGCCGGCGAATGCATCTACGATCGCTGCTACAGCTGGCGTGCAGACGCCGAGTCACTCCCCGACCCGCCTCCGGCGCGCCACCGCGCACACCGCGGCCGCAGCGATCCACTGGAGTTTTCAGCACCTGTTCACACAGGTCCCCCGCCCCGGGGACGTGTTGAAAACTCACCGCCTACTGGTCATTGGTACCGCGATGTCACAGGGTGCGCGAGATCAGTTCTTTCATGATCTCGTTGGTACCGCCGTAGATCTTCTGGACGCGGGACGCTGCGTACATCTGCGCAATCGGGTACTCCATCATGTAGCCGTAGCCGCCGAAGACCTGCAGGCAGCGATCGACGATCTCGCACTGCTTGTCGCTGCCCCACAGCTTGGCCATCGACGCGGTCGCCGCATCGAGAGTGCCGTCGAGGTAGCGCTGGATGCAGTGGTCGATAAGCGTCTTGCCCGCCAGCACATCGGTCTTGCATTCGGCGAGGACGAATCTCGTGTTCTGGAAGTTCAGGATCGGGCGGCCGAAGGCCTGCCGTTCCTTGGCGTAGCGGATCGTTTCGGCCACCGCGGCCTCTGCGACCGCGATGCCGCCGACACCGAGGATCAACCGTTCCCGCTGAAGCTGGCCCATCAGCTGGTAAAAGCCTTGGCCCTCGACGCCGCCGAGCAGGTTCGCCGCGGGCACCCGCATGTCGGTGAAGGACAATTCGCGTGTGTCCTGGCCGTGCTGACCGATCTTGTGGAGCACGCGCCCACGCTCGAACCCGGGGAGGTTCTCAGTCTCGGCGACGAACAGCGAAATGCCTTTGGCCCCCTGGCTCGGGTCCGTCTTCGCGACGATGACGAGCAGGTCGCTGTGCGAGGCATTGGAGATGAACGTCTTAGAGCCGTTGATCACGTAGTGGTCGCCTTCGCGCACCGCGGTGGTTCGCACCGCCTGTAGGTCCGAGCCGGTTCCGGGTTCGGTCATCGCGATCGCGAGCACGCTCTCACCGCTGACGCATCTCGGTAGCCAGCGCTTCTTCTGCTCCTCGGTGGCGTAGGCCGCCACATAGTGCGCAACGATCGTCGAGTGCACGGCGAACCCGAAAGCGGTGTCGTGGGCGTAGGCGAGTTCCTGTTGCACGACCGCTTCGTGCCCGAAATTTCCTCCGCCGCCGCCATATTCATCGGCGATGTCAAGGCACAGCAGCCCAGCGGCGCCGGCCTTGGTCCAGAATTCGCGGTCGACCTCGTGTTGCGCGGCCCAGCGTTCCTGGTTCGGGGTGGCTTCCTTGCGGAAGAATTCGGCAGCGTGCTTGCGCAGCAGCGCCTGATCATCGGTCTCCCACGGGGAGCGGTAATCGGGGAACAGGTCACTCATGATCGGTCCTACTTTCCGGTGAATTCGGGGGCACGCTTGGCCAGGAACGCTGCCTGACCTTCACGACAGTCGGCGGAATGGATGGCTACGTGGAAATTGCGCTTCTCGTGTTCAAGGCCCTGCGCGAGTGAGGTTTCCAAGGCGGTGATGGCGGCGTCCTTGGCCAGCGCCACCGCCAGCGGCGAGTTCTTCGCGATCCGCTTCGCCATGGCGACGGCCACCTCGAGGGCGGAGCCGTCGGCGACGGTCTCGGCGACGATGCCGGCAGCGCAGGCCCGCTGGGCGGACACGACGTCGCCGGTGAGCAGCAGTGCCATCGCCGTGGACTTACCGGCGGCCTGCACCAGTCGCTGGGTTCCGCCACCGCCGGGGATCACACCCAGCTTGACCTCCGGTACCGCGAACTTCGCGGATTCACCGGCGATGACGATGTCGCAGGCCAGGGCCAGCTCGCAGCCGCCGCCGAGCGCCAGGCCCTCGACGGCCGCGAGGACCGGCTTCGGGAAACGGCCGAGGTCGGTGAAGATGTTGCCGCCGACGCTGGCCCGATCACCGAGCAGCGCCTCCTCGCGAATTGCATCGAAATCGGCGATATCGGCTCCCGCGCAAAAGATTCCGCCGCTACCGGTGAGCACGACGGCTCGCACCGTGTCGTCGTTGCGCACGGCCGCGAGCTCACTGTTCAACGCGCTGAGCAGCGCCGTGTTCAGACTGTTCTTTGTGGCGGGCCGGTTCAGTTCGAGAATCCAGTACCGCTCCGTCACGCGATGTTCGCACGACATTCGTGGTCATTGTTCTTCCGCTTTCAGCCTGGTGGTGAACGGGATAGCCGCGGTCACTGCGGCGCGGGGATGTAGATGTCGGCGTACGTGCTGCGCATCAGCTTCTTGTCGAGCTTGCCGACGCTGGTGCGGGGCAGCGTCTCGGCGAACAACACGGTGTCGGGGAGCTGCCACTTGGCGAATTTGTCTTCGAGCACGCGGTGGATTTCCTCGAGTGCGATCTCGGCGCCGTCGGCGGTGACGATGAGCGCGACCGGGCGCTCTTGCCACTTCGGGTGGGCCACACCGATCACCGCGGCCTCCACGATGTTCGGGTGACTGACGAGCGCGTTCTCCATGTCGATCGATGAGATCCACTCGCCGCCGGACTTGATCACGTCCTTGATCCGGTCGGTGATCTTGAGGTAACCGTTGGCGTCGATGGTGCCCAGATCGCCGCTACGCCAGTAGCCGTCGAGGAACTTGTCTGCGTCGTCGTCGAGCTTGTGATAGCGCTCGATGATCCACGGGCCGCGCAGCAACACCTCGCCCTGGCTCGTTCCGTCGTGCGGCAGATCGTTGCCGTCTGCGTCAACGATGCGGATGTCGACACCGTTAGCAGGCAGACCCTGCTTGCGCTTGAGATCCCACTTCTGATCATCGGAGAGCACGTCACGCAGCGAGTGCTTCACGTCGCGGTTCAACGCCACCAGCGGGGTGGTCTCGGTGGCGCCGTAGCCGTGGACGATGTCGGCGCCGGTGATGTCGTGAAAGTCGCGCATCAGCGACAGCGGCGGCTCGGTGGCGCCCGACATCAGCCGGGCCCGGGAGAGGTCCGGGGCGGCGGCAAGGGTCTTGATGTAGTTCATCATCGGCTGGTAGATCGCAGGCGCGCCGTTGGCGACGGTGACATTCTCGGCGATCATCGCGTCCACGAGCACCGAGGTGTCCTCGGCGACGTAACGTCCCGGCAGCACCACTTTCGCGGCACCGTAGGTGGCGGCATGGGGAAGGCCCCAACTCTGGCCGTGGAACATCGGGGTGATGACCATGACGGCGTCGTCGCTGTTAATCGCCAAGCTGGCGACCTCGGCGAGGGTGTGCAGGTAGATGCCACGGTGCGAGTAGTAGATGCCCTTGGGCCTGCCGGTGGTGCCGGTGGTGTAACAGGCGCTGTAGGCGGAGGTTTCGTCGATGACGGGCCAGTCGATCTGTGGATCGGCCGCGGCCAGCAGATCCTCCCAATGCACGGCGTTGGGGAGCGTGGTGGCGATCTCGGCCATCGGCTTGTCGCTCATCACGACCCAGGTCTTCACCGTCGACGTGTGCGGCGCCAGTGCCTCGGCTACCGCAAGCAGCGATTCGTCGACCAGGACCGTCGACGCCTCGCTGTGTCCGGTGACGTAGGCCAGGTCTTCGGGCGCCAGCCGCAGATTCATCTGCAGCATCACCGCCGCCACGCCGGGGATCGCCCAATACAGCTCGAAATGGCGTCTGCTGTTCCAGTCGAGGATGCCGACAACATTGCCCGGCCTCACCCCGATCGAGCGCAAGGCGTTGGCGCTGCGCTGGATTCGCGCGTAGGCATCGGCATAGGTGTATCGGTCCCAGCCGCCGTCGGCGGTGCGGTACACGATCTCCTGCTCGGGATAGGTGCGCACCGCGTGCCGGATGATGGTCGTGGTGTTGAGCTGGTAATGGTCGCCGTGGGTGGACGCCAACCCCATAACGATCTCGTTGCTCATGGTGCCTTTCAGACGCGTTCGATGATCGTGGTGTTGGCGGTGCCGGTGGCTTCACAGATGGTCTGCAGGCCCAGCGAGGTGTTGCTGCGCTCGAGCTCGCACAGCAGGTCGATGAGCATTCGCGCGCCTGTCGACCCGAGGGGATGGCCGATCGCGACCGACCCGCCGTTGACGTTGAGTTTGTCGTCGGGCACGCCGAACTCCTGCTGGAACATCAGCGGCACGCCGGCGAAGGCTTCGTTGACCTCGAACCGATCGATGTCGTCGACGCCGAGTCCGCTGCGCTCAAACGCTTTACGGGTGGCGTCGAGGATCGCGGTGAACTGGATGACCGGGTCGGCCGCCGCCACCGACAGCGCGCGGAACCGGGCCCGCGGGATGAGGCCGTTACGTTCGGCGTATTCGCGGTCGGCGATCAGCAGCGCGGCGGCGCCGTCGCTGATCTGCGACGAGTTACCCGCCGTAGAACGGCCGTCCGCGCCGAACACCGCTTTCAGGCTCGCCATCTTGGCGGGATCGATGTGTTCGCGGATGCCTTCGTCGGCGTCGATCACCGGACCGTTCGGGTCGGCCGGGTCGGCGGTGATCGGCACCAACTGGTCGCGGAACTTGCCCGCCTGCGTCGCGGCATGCGCCCGCTGGTGACTGCGGGTACTGAACGCGTCCAACGCTTCCCGGCTCAGATCGAACTTCTTGTTCATCAGCTCCGAGGACGGGCCCTGCGCCATCAGTCCACCGTCGTAACGTTCGAGTTCGCGGGGGCTGTACTGCGGACCCAGCGGTGCGCCGGGCAGGAACGCGGCAGGCATCGGCACCTGCGACATCGACTCCACGCCGCAGGCGATCACCAGGTCGTGTGAACCCGCTGCCACCGCTTGGGCAGCGAAGCTCACGGCCTGCTGTCCGGAACCGCATTGGCGATCGATGGTCACCGCGGGCACCGACTCGGGCAGGCCCGCGGCGAGCACCGCGTGCCTGCCGAGGTTGGCGGACTGCAGGTCGTGCTGAATGACGCACCCGGTGATCACGTCCTCGATCGTGGCCGGGTCGACTCCAGCCCGTGCGACGAGCTCACGCAGTGTCTGGCCGAGCAGATCCACCGGATGCCACTTGCTCAGCGCGCCGCCGCGGCGACCGACCGGGGTGCGCACAGCGCCGACGATCACGGCTTCACGAACACTCATCGCGTTACTCCTTGTAGTGGGTTGCGAATCCCGGTCAGTGGAATGTCCAGACGCAGGGCAAGCCGCTCCCACTCGCTGGTCGACCGGGTGAGAAAGACCTGTTCAAGCTCCTCGCGGGACCCCTCGACCCCGAGACCCGCGCACGCTCGCGACCAGAAATGCGGTTCGAGCGCGGCGAAGGCCACATGGCCATCCGCGCTGGCGTAGATGCCGTACCCCGGGTGCGCGCCGCCCAGCGGAGCCCCCTGCCCCATCAGCCCGTGCCGCACGGCCGCGCCGGCGTCGGCGGCGGCGTGTTCGAGAACCACCCGCTCGTGGTGTCCTTTACCCGAGATCGCCGCGATCCGCAGGGCGATCAGCGCCGCACTCACCGCACGTTCGGCGCCGAGGGTGTCGGCGACGGGAACCGTGGGCATCGTGGGCGGCTGCAAGGTGCCGAATGCGGCCTGGTAGGTCAGATCATGGCCCGGTTGCTCCGCGGCCGCGCCATCGTGACCAACGATCTCTACATGCGACAACCGGGGATGCACGGCGGCCAGATCGTCGAGTCCGAGGCCGGCCAGAGCCGACGGACGCATGGCGGTGATCAGCAGGTCCGCTCCCGCCAGTTCCTTGTCCGCCGTGGCCCGGTCATCGCCGTTCTTCAGATCGAGCGTCAGAACGCGCTGCCCCGCGACAAGTTCCTCGTACCACGTCGGCGCCACTGCCCGCACCGGGTCTCCGGTGGGCGGCTCGATTTTGGTCACCGCGGCACCCAATGCTCGCAGCCGCGCGGCTGCAAGTGGGCCGGGCAGATTGATCGCCAGCGAAACCAAGCGGATGCCCCGGAGAGGTTCTAGCTGTGCCACCGGCAACTCCTTTCGACGATGTCGTCGTACTAGATACAATACATATGTACAGCCTGTTTGCAAGATTGTATGATTCCGCTGATGGAAGGGGTGGCTCCGTGACCGATCCTCGCGCCAGGGGCAATGACCTCACGGCGAAAGCGCGCATCCGCAACGCCGCGCTCGACCTCTACGCCGAATACGGGGAAGATCGGGTCTCGATGCGAACCGTCGCCGACGAGGCGGGGGTGACCGTCGGCTTGGTGCAGCACCATTTCAAGACCAAGGACGGTTTACGCGCTGCAGTGGAGCAACTGGTCGTCGACTATTTCCTGCTGGCGATCGAGACAGCTTCCCCCACGGGCACGCCTGCGCAGATCGCTGCCAATCGGGACGAAGCGGTACGCGACATGCTCGAGACGCACCCGGCCGTGGTGAACTACATCCGGCGGACCGTCCTCGACCCACAGAGCCAGGGGCGGCTACTCGAGCGACTGGTCGACCTGACGCGCACCGAGATCTCCAAGCTCCGCAACAACAGGATCGCCTCCACGCGACGACCGGAATCAACGCAGGTGATCGGGCTGTTGGTGCGCCAGCTAGGGCAACTTTTTCTGCAGCCGATGATCGATGAGATGTGGGACTACCTCGCCGCAGGGGACACACTGCACAGCGACAAGCCAGTTCTATCGGTGACGGTCACCTAGCCTCGGTTCAGACCCGTTGGCCGCCCCACCCGCCCGACCGAGAATCGGGCGCCCGCAAGCATCCACTAGAGTTTTCAACACCTATTCCTACTGGTCCCCCGCCCCCGTAGCTCAGGGGATAGAGCACGGCTCTCCTAAAGCCGGTGTCGCAGGTTCGAATCCTGCCGGGGGCACCAGATGCGTCTGTATTACTTCCCGTTCCAGAACGCGTTCAAGGGCGTCGCGTAGGTGTCGTTGGCGGTGAGCGGGGCCAGACCCAAGGCCTGCTCGATGGTGGCCATCACGCTGTACTCGTTGTAGTAGTCGTCGGTGGTTACGTGGCCGGATTCCATCCCGCCCGCCGACACCGCGCCCGCGCTCGGGATGACGATCAGCGGAACGTTGTTGCCCTGGTTACCGAAGCCCAGTGAGAGGTTGTTGTTGTCCTCGTCCGTGACGATGATGATCGCATCCCGCTCGTTCGGGTCGGTCCAGGTCTTCGAGCTCTCGATGGTGGAGACCTCCTGCTGGACGAACTGGTCGGCGGCCGAGACGTTGTACTGATGGTCTCCGAACTGGGTGGCGATGAACTGGAGCACGCCACTGAGAGTGTTGACCGGGCCTTCCCCGTTGTTGTCCTCGTTGGCGGCGATCCAGGTGAATCCGGGGAACGTGCTCGGGTCCTTGAGGTCGGTGGACAGCTGGGTCAGCGGAAGCAGGTGCTCCTGCAGGTAGTCAGGGGTGTTGCCGTAGACGTAGCCGAATTGGGCGAACGGCAGTTCGTCGGGTGAGTAGTCACCCGATGCCGTCAGGTCTCCGGCCGTCGGCATACTCTGCGCGTAGCCGGCCCACGAGATGCCCGCCTGGTCCATCTCCTGCATGAGGTTCGGGGCGTCGATGGAGTTCAAAGCGGAGTTGTAGTCGATGCCGAAGTCCGATCCGCCCAGGATCCGGAAGTAGTTGGGGTCGCTGGGGTGGCCCAGCGCGTAGTAGTTGTCGTCATAGCCGTAGGTGTTGATCAGGTTGTTCATGTACGGCGCGTTGGGGCTGCCGACGATGTCGGCGGCACCCTTGTTCTCCATGTAGATGACGAACACGTGGTCCAGAGGGTCGACGTCGGACGTGGGTGCGGCCAGCGGCGCGGCGGTAAGGCCGGGATCGCCGACGGTGAACGACTCGTTGTCGGCGTAGGCGCCGTTGTAATTGCCCAGGACCCAGTCCCTGTCGGTGAAGGTCGTGGTCACCTGCGCGGAGACGGCGCCCTCGGGGACGGTCCCGGTGACGGAGCGGTCCTCAAGCCCGGTGAAGCCCAGGCGATCCCATACCGAGACGGGTGCGAGCGCCCCGGTGCCCACCACGGCGCCGTGGGCGTCGTAGAAGGTGACCTGCACCCCGGCCGAGGACGGGTCCCAGCCCTGGCCGCCGAGATCCGCACTGAGCGCATACGGGGTTCCCGCCGCGCCGGTGACGTCGACGGTCTGACTGATGCTCGACGTGCCCACCGGTCCGCCGCCGGCGAAGTTGTCACCGGCGCCCGGCAGCGCGGTCTGCGGAAAGTTCGACCACGCCGGGATGGGTGTCGACACCGGCGACGGATAACCCATCGGGGTGCCGTAGGCGATCACGGTCGGGGTGCCGGTCTCGTTCCAGCCCGGGATGGTCACCCCGCTGTAGCCCGACCCGGACGGATCGGCTGTCTCAAAACTGGGGTTCACCAACAGGTTCTGGCTCATCGCCTGCGCATCTGCGCTGGCGGCGCCAACCGGATCAAGGCTGCCCAGCCAGCTGACGAGCTCGGTGTCGGTCTGCGAACCCAACACCGTGCTGACCGAGTCGAGCTCCAGAAAGCTCATCATCGAATTGAGGACCTGGTCGATGAGCACGTCGAACTCGTCGGCGTGCGCGTCGGGCGCAGAAGCCAGCTGCCCCAGCCCCAACGTCACAAACGCGCCGGCGACACCCGTCAGCCCCACCGCCCGCCGGCGGTGGCGACCCATCACCTTACGGGCCGCTGGGTCTTCCATCCTGAGAGTTCGACGAGCCATGACCCAACCGTCCTCAGGGACAATTAGGCTGTCAAGAAGCTCCAGCTAACATGCTTCAAAGTCACAGCCAGCCAACAGCTTCACCACAACCGAGGGTCAGCCGAACAGATCCGACAGGCTGAAGCTCGGCGTGTTGGCGATCAGGTCGGACATGTTCGCCCACTGCTGGGCCGCCTGCGCACTCAGTTCGGTCGGCCAGTCGTCGTTGCCGCTCAAGATCACCGTCGCCAGGTCGTCGCGGGCGTTGAGCAGCCCGGCCAGGATGCTGGTGTTCGGGTTGAACAGCGCGTCGTCGATGGCGGTGAGCAGCATCTGCGGCATCACCACCGACATGGCGGTCTGGGCCAGCGCGAGCGTGATCGGCAGGGTGATGTCGCTGGTCAGCACCGGCAGGGCGTTCCACACCGAGGTCAGGCTCTCCATCGGGTGGTCCATGACGCTGCGCATGACGGCATCCCAGTCCGGGCTCAGCGCGTCGGTGAACCGCAGCTCGATCGGGGTGAAGGGCTGGCTGCCGAACACCGACTCGAAATCGTCCTTGCCCATCAGGGCCGACAGCGCGTTGAGCTCCAGATGCTGCAGCACCCAGGCGGGCTGGGCGTGGATCCTGGCCACATCCAGCGAATAGTCGTAGGAGAACACCCGCCGGGCCATGTCGGCGGCGAACTCCTCCGGGCTGACGGTGGGGGTGTCCTGCGGCAGCCAGTTGGCCAAGTCGTCCATCGACACCACCTGCGCGGTCACGCCCAGGCCGATCGCGTCGGCACGGTCGGTGACGTTCTCGAAGCGCGCGAAGATCTCACCCGTGGTGAGTCCGCCGGTGTCGAGCCAGTTGGCCACGCCCGGATTCGTCGCGCTGATGACGTAATAGGTGTAGCCGTCCTCGGAGTGGAACGTGGTGGTGTTGTTCAGGGTGGTCTGGGCCATGACGTAGGGCAGCGCGCCGCCGTAGACGTTCATCAACTCGATGCCGCTGTAGGCCGCCTCCACGTTCGGCACCTTCAGGACCAGCGCCTCACCGGGATCCAGTTCCCAGTTGCCGCCGGTCACCACCGCGGACTCCAGACCGACTCCGAAGCTGGTCTCCGGCGCCAGGTTCATCATGGTGTTGGCGGGCACCTCCATGCCCACCGACGCCCCGCCCTCGATGCTGCGCTGGTTGAACGGGACGACGATCTGAGCGAAGGCGTTGAACAGCATGTTCAACACGTCATCGACCGAGCCGATCTTGGCCGGCTCGGCCGGCACGTCGGTTCCGCCGCCGTCGGTGGGGAAGAATCCGCCGGCCGGGATGGAGAAGAACGGCGGGCAGTCGGACACACATTGCAGGCTGATGTTGGCCGGGCCCTTGGCCCAGTCGCCCGTCATGTCGCGGATCAGCAGCGATGCCGCGCCGCCGACGGTGGCGTCGGTGGAATCCAGGAAGTTGACCGCACCCGCCGGCGCTTCCGGACCGATGTAGATGGTGAAGTTGCCCTTGGCATCGACCACCAGACCGTGGTTGAGTTCCAGGTCCTCGATGGTGTGGGCCGTGGCACCGGTGACAGCCATGGTGCTGATCGACATGTGCTCGGTCGCCCCGCCGAGGGTTCCGGTGAGCACGTAGGTCGCACCGGGGGCCAGGCCCGCGGTGACGTGGTAGTTGATGTCAGGAGTGAAGTAGTCGAAGAACTGGCGTGAGTCGGCGACATTGCCGGCGACCACTTCGGGCGACTGGAAGAACACCCCGTTGAACAGTTCGGTGACCCGCGACAATCCGGTCGTGATCAGCTGGTAGTTGGTGTTCTGGATCATTGCCATCAGCGTGTCCGCGTCGCCGGGCGAGGCATAGGGCAGCGACAGGTCGTAGGCCTGCGCCTGCTTCATGGCGTCGAGCAGGGCATCGAGGGCCTGCTGATATCCCGCCGTCAACGTCACCGCCGGTGCGGTGCTACCGGCAGTGCCCAATGGAGCCCCGACCACCATCGACAGCGCGCTGCCGACTGCCGCCGCGGCGATCCCGTACCGCCGGGCCCGCCCCCGAGAAGAGCGTTTCGATTCGGCGCTTCCGATCACGTCCACGGGCCGCTCTCCCCACATTGACTAACTATTTACTGCTCTGATTGACAGCAAAATCTAATTTTGGACCATACGTCTGGACAAGAGCGGGTGCAACAGTTCCCGCCCAGACCTGATGTCCGTGTCGGAGAACCCCATTGCCCACATCGGCAGGTGCCGACGGGTAGGTTGCGCTGCATGTCCAAGCGATGGCTTTGCGCGGTCGGCGTGGCTACTGCGGCACTGGCGCTCTCCGGCTGCGGACTGACGGTGACCAAGGCCGGTCCGGACCCGTTGGCAGGTCAGGCTCCGCGCAGCACCCCGAACGGCATGGTGTTGGTCTCGCCGGACAACTTCGTACGGGCCGTCACCGACCAGGAATTCACCAACGTCGTCAACGAGAACGGATTCGGCCGCTTCTTCCATCTGCGCGAGGTCACCCCGATCGACCGGCAACTGGTGGTGCGATCCAACCGGGACACCCTGTATTCGGCGGCGGTATTCGACCTGCAGGCGGGTCCGGTGACCATCACACTGCCGGATGCAGGTGAGCGCTTCATGTCCGCGCAGGTGATCAACCAGGACGAGTACGTCACCGACGTCTATTACGGCGGCGGCGAACACATCCTCGACCAGCAGCGCATCGGCACCCGCTACGTCATGGTCGCCGTCCGCATTCTGGCCGACCCCAAAGAGGCGGCCGATATGGCCACCGCGCACCGGTTGCAGGACGCGATCACAGTGGCCCAGGCGGACTCCGGCAGCTTCGAGGTGCCGCGCTGGGATCCGGTCAGCCAGAAGAAGGTCACCGATGCGTTGCTGAGCCTGGCCGAGACCATCCCCGACACCCGCGGCATGTTCGGCACCATGGCCGACACCGACCCGGTGCGCCATCTGATCGGGGCAGCCGCGGCCTGGGGCGGCAACCCCGAGACCGACGCGCTGTACCTCAACGTCTTCCCGGCCCGCAACGACGGCAACACGGTGTACCGGCTGAGCGTCAAAGATGTTCCAGTAAAGGCCTTCTGGTCGATCAGCGTCTACAACAAGAACGGCTACTTCACCGAGAACCCACAGCAGGCCTATTCGATCAACGACATCACCGCGACGAAGGCGGCCGACGGCTCGGTGACCGTGCAGTTCGGTGACTGCTCGTCCGAGGTGGCGAACTGCCTGCCGATCACGCCGGGCTGGAACTACCTGGTCCGGCTGTACCAGCCGAAACCGGAGATTCTTTCCGGGAAATGGGTGTTCCCGGCGGCGCAACCGGATGAGTCGGCCGGCGGCGACGCCCGGCCGGCACCCACGCCGACACCGGCGTCCATCCCGGCGCCCACCCCCACTCCCGCGGCCCCCGCACCCCCGGCGCGCCCGCCACGCTAGATGCCGACGACGCGGCACGCCTACTTCGCATACGGGTCCAACCTCTGCCCGCAGCAGATGACGCGTCGCTGCCCGGATGCGTCCGACCCGAGCCCGGCGACGCTGGCCGATCACGACTGGCTGATCAACCAACGGGGTGTCGCCACCGTCGAACCCTTCCCCGGATCACGCGTACACGGCGTGCTGTGGCGGGTGACCGATGCGGACCTGACGGCGTTGGACCGCGCTGAAGGCGTCCCGGAGCGCTACCGCCGGGATCAGCTGGCGGTGCATACCGCAGACGGGCCGGTGCGGGCATGGGTGTACATCGATCATCGGGTGCAGCCCGGCGCGCCGCGGCCCGGCTATCTGGAACGCATCATCAGCGCGGCCACCGAGCACCAACTGCCGCGACACTGGATCGAGTTTCTGCGCCGCTGGGATCCGGCCCGCTGGCCACAGCCCCTGCCGGCTACGAACGGGTCCGGGCCACAGTCGCTTTCGGAGCTGCTGGCCGACCCCGAGGTCATCGAGGAGAGCACGCTGCGGTCTCGGTTCGGTTTCCTGGCGATCCACGGTGGTGGCCTGGAACGGATGACCGAGGTGATCGCCGAGCGGGCCGCCGAAGCCTGCGGGGCATCGGTGTATCTGCTGCGCCATCCCGACGGATATGCACACCATCTGCCCTCTGCCCGCTTCCTCGCCGAGGAGTCGGTGCGACTCGCCGAATTTCTCGACCATGTCGATGTTGTGGTGTCGCTGCACGGCTACGGCCGCATCGAGCGCAGCACCCAATTGCTGGCCGGTGGCGGCAATCGCGGCTTGGCCGCGCACCTCGCCCGCAGCCTGCAGGTGCCCGGCTACCAGGTGGTCACCGACCTCGATGAGATCCCGGTGGGGTTGCGGGGCCTGCACCCGAGCAATCCGGTCAATCGGGTTCGCGGCGGAGGTGCCCAGTTGGAACTCTCGCCGCGGATCCGGGGCATCAGCCCGCGCAGCCAGCCGCCGGGCGAGGACGGTCTGCCGCCGGCCACGGCGGCACTGGTGCGCGGGCTGGCATCCGCAGCCCGGTCCTGGGCTATCTAGGAGGTTGTTGGTGGACAAGCAGTTTCGCTTCGGAGTGGGCCTGCACACCGTCCGGTCACCGGCAGTGCTGGCCGAGACCGCACGCCGCCTGGAGGGATTCGGGTTCGACGTGCTGCACGTACCCGATCATCTCGGTGCTCCGGCACCCTTCCCGACATTGATGGCGGCCGCGGCGGCCACCACCACGATCCGGCTGGGCACCTACGTGCTCAACGCCTGCTTCTACAAACCGGCGTTGCTGACCCGCGACATCGCCGACGTCGATCTGTTGTCCGGTGGCCGCCTGGAGGTCGGACTGGGCGCCGGTTATGTCCGCACCGAGTTCGAGGCCGCCGAGTTGCCGTTCCCGAGTGCGGCCAGGCGCATCGCGTACCTGGAACACGTGGCGACATATGTGGCCGCCCATCAACCGCGGGTGCCCATCCTGATCGCCGGCAGCGGTGACCGGCTGCTGACCGTGGCCGCCCGGCACGCCGGCACCATCGGCCTGACCGGGGCACGGGTGGCCGGCACGGATGACCCGCTGGCCGAGCGCATCTCGTTCGTCCGGGCGGTGGCCGGCGAGAAGTTCGACACCCTGGAACTGAATCTGGCGATCACGGCGGTCCCGACCGACGGCGCCGGGCTACCCGACCTGTCGCTGACCCGCCGGTTCGCGCCGACGCTGACCGATGAGCAGTTGCTGGCGATGCCCAGTGTGCTGTCCGGTTCAGCCCGCGAGATGGCCGACCGGCTGCGCGACCTCCGCAGCCGGTACGGGGTCAGCTACTTCACCGTCCAGCAGAATCACGCCGCGGCTTTCGCCGACGTGATCGCCGAACTGCGCTGAAGCGCGTTTGCCCCGGACGCCGTCACAGGTCGAGGACCAGGGAGTCACCGACGGCACGGGACACACAGGTGAGCATCTGGTCGTGACGTTGCGAGTCCGGCAGCAACCGATCCCGGTGATCGACCGCGCCGCTGAGCACACGGGTCTTACAGGTTCCGCAGAAGCCCTGTTGGCACGAATAGACGGCGTCGGGCAGTTCGCGCCGGATTGCGGCCAGCGCCGTCTCGTCGGCTCCGACCCGGAGGGTCTTACCGGTGCGCGCCAGCGTCAGATCGAAATCCCTGCCGCCGACCACTGGCGCGGCCGAGAAGCGTTCGGCGTGCAGCGAGCCGGTCGGATTCAGGGTGAACATGCATTCCTGCGCGGCTGCGAGCACCGGCGGTGGGCCGCAGACATACACGGCGGCACCGGGTTCGGCGCGGGCCATCAACGCGGCCACATCGGGTACGCCGTATTCGTCGTCGGGCCGGATCTCGGCGTCGGCGGGCAACTCGTTCAGGAACGGCATCGACGCCCGAGTCCGACCCAGGTACACCAGACGTCCGCGGGCTCCGGCCGCCGTGACCATCGGCAGGATCGGAGTGATACCGATACCGGCTGCGATGAACAGGTACGACGGCGCGTCGACCAGGCTGAACGCATTGCGCGGACCGCGAACGCGGACGTGATCACCGGCACGCACCCGTTCGTGCACCTCGATGGATCCGCCGCCGCCGGCGGCGATGCGGCGCACCGCAATCCGATAGCCGGTCCGGTCACCGGGGTCGCCGCACAGCGAGTACTGGCGCTGCCGGCCCGACGGCAGGATGAGATCCAGATGCGATCCGGGTGACCACTGCGGCAGCCGGTCCCCCGCCGGTGCGCGCAGAGTCAGGCTGACCACGTCCTGAGCCTCACGCTCAATGCGCTCGACGAGGAGATCCATATCGAAGCCGCTGCGGCGCAGTGGATTCGGCCTGGAAAGTAGCGGTGCGGTCCAGCTTTCGACGAACACCCGCCGGTAGGTGTCCATCACTGCGCCTATGACGCGCAGGCTGAGCGGCGGGCGGGGTTCGGCGGTCACCGGCGGCATCGCCGTCAACGCCCGGCCGCGCGTGACGCGGGCGAATGAGCCAGATAGCGCAGCGCGATGTCCATGTCGCCCAGCTGCGACGGGTGGAAGCGCCGGCTCAGATAACGCGGCATCTCGGTGAAGAAGGTCGTCCAACTGGGGATCACCCCGCGCCTCGTCGCTCGGATGAACTGCCACAACCAGAACCCGCCCTTGTCCGGCGAAGGATCCTTGCGGTACAGGTAGGCCGTCGAGACGATGAACAACGGCAGGAGCACGGCAGTGGCCAACAACCCGGTGCGCGCCCGCCGCGCATAGCTGCCGTCCAGATACATGTAGGCGTCGAAGACGACGCTGCGGTGCTCAACCTCCTCGGCACCGTGCCAGCGGACCAGATCCAGCATCGCCGGGTGCATGCCCTTCTCCTCGAGGACGGCAGCGTTGAGCATCCACTCACCGATCACCGCGGTGAAGTGCTCCATGCCGGCGAACAGACCCAGTCGCTCCTTGAGCCACATCTTCTTGGCCCGGCCGACGAGGCCGTGGTCACCCAGGATCCGATCGACCAACCAGGCGACCTTGCCGACGAAACCCTCGACGTCCAGGCCGATCGACTGAAGATGCCGGCGAGCCCCCTCGTGACTGTTGGCGTGCTGGGTCTCCTGGCCGACGAAGCCCAGAACCTCCTCGCGTAACCGCGCATCTGCGATGTAGGGCAGCGCCTCGGACAGCGCTGCCGCCATCGCCCGCTCCCCCTCGGGCAGCACCAGGTGCATGACGTTGGCCACGTGGGTCGCCAGCACCTCACCAGGGATGTAGTGCATCGGCACGGTGGAGAAGTCGAAGTGGACGTCGCGTGCGTGAATCGCATGCGCTTCGCGGTCGTAGCGGTTCTCCAGCGGTTGCCCCATGCCACGATGATACAAAGCAACAATTCGTTTGACAATGTTGCAGCAATTCGTTTGCCGTAGCCGGCGGACTTGTTACCGTGATGACGTGGCGACGGCGACGCAATCCCCACTCGACCAGCAGGAGAGCATCGAATCCCGCATCCTCGATGCCGCCCTGGTCCAGTTCGCGAACGTCGGCGTCAAAAAGACGACGATCGAGGACATCGCCCGCCGGGCCGGCGTCGACCGGGTCACCGTCTACCGCCGGATCGGCTCCCGTGACGACGTGGTGCAAGCGGTGACCACTCGCGAGGTGGCCACGGTGCTGACCGAGCTCGGTGACATCTCGGCCCGCCATGACGACATCGGCGATCTGATCTCCGCCATCTTCGTCACGGTCGTGACTCGGTGGCGTGCCCACCCGCTGGTCAACCGCATGTTGTTGCTCGAACCGGAGCGCGTGATGACCAAGCTCACCGTCGAGAGCGCCGAGACGCTGGCGATGTCGATCGCGGCGACCGCCGCCGCGCTACAGGGGGCGGCCGATCGCGGCCTGTTGCCGGACATGCCCGACCTGACGACGCGCGCGGAGCTGCTCTGCCGGGTGATTCATTCGCTGATCGTCGCGCCGCACGGCACCCTGCAACTGCAGACCGAGGCAGAGCTGGACGCATTCGCCCGCGGTTACCTGACGCCGCTGGTCATCGGCTGACTAGCCGAGCTCACCGCGGATCACCGCCCAGGTCAGCTCCGAGCAGTAGTCGATCAGTTCCTCGCGGGACACCGGCGAAGCGCCGGCCTGGCGGTCGAGAAACAAGGCCACCAGAGCCCCCGACAGTGCGTTGACCCGCAACGTCCGGTGCGTGGCGGACACCTCGCCGGCTTCCGGCGATTCGCCGGTCACGGCGGTCATCACCAGCGCCACGAACCGTGGCACGGTCGCGGCACCGTGCTCACGCAACACGTCGCTGGCCAGGGTCTCCCGAAACAGAATGCGCCCCCGTCGCGGATCTTCGTCGACGAAATCGATCGCGCTCCCGAACGCCGCCCGGGCCCGCGTTCGCGGGTCCGCCGATACCGCGGCGATGCTGCCGATGACAGCCCGCGTGAGGGAATCGGCAACCCGGTCATAGACCGCCACCTGCAACGAATCCAGATCGGTGAAGCTCTCGTAGAAGTAGCGCAGGCCTATCCCAGCGGCGCGGCACACCCCGCGCAAGGTCGTCTGAGCCGATCCGGCGGTGCCCATCAATTCCAGGCCGGCGTCCAGCAGTCGCTCGCGCCGCTGTGCCGCGCGCGCCTCCAATGACTGGCCCCGCCACAGGTCCGGGGTTGCCGAGGTCACGGGTCCGATCGTCTCAGGTCGGGCGGCGACGGTCGACCGGGCGGCGGTTGACATCCGTCAAATCTACAGGAAACATATGTTTCCTGTCAGTCGGTGGCGAGCCCCGGCCGAACCACAGTGAGGTGAGCATGGATCCACAAGCCGAGCATCACGAGCTCGTCATCATCGGCGCGGGCTTCGGCGGTATCGCGTTGGCGACCAAGCTGCACGACGCCGGCATCGAGGACTTCGTCATCCTGGAACGTGCCGGCGACCTGGGCGGCACCTGGCGCGACAACACCTATCCGGGGTGCGCGTGCGATGTGCCGTCACACCTGTACTCGTTGTCGTTCGCGCCGAACCCGGATTGGTCACGCACCTACGGCACCCAGCCCGAGATCCTGGCTTACCTGCACCGGGTGGCCGAGGACAACGACATCGTCCGGCATATCGCCTACAACACCGAACTGGTGGAGGCCAACTGGGACGAGGACGCCAGGCACTGGGTGCTGAACACCAACACCGGCGTGCTGACGGCGACCGTGCTGATCTCGGCGACCGGCGTGTACGGCGAGGCGAAATATCCCGATATTCCGGGCGTGGAGAACTTCGCCGGAACGGCGTTTCATTCCCTGCATTGGGACCACGACCACGACCTGACCGGAGAGCGGGTCGCGGTGCTGGGCACCGGAGCCTCCGCGGTCCAGATCATCCCGGAGATCGCGCCGAAGGTGTTGCGGTTGAAGGTGTTCCAACGATCGGCACCGTGGATCGTGCCGCGGATGGACCGCCACACCTCCGCTGCCGAGCGGGCACTGCTGCGCCGATTCCCGTTGATCGGCAGGATCATCCGCAGCTTCTACTACGCCGGTATCGAGAGTTTCGGCCTGGTCGGATTCGTGAACCGGCGTTTCCGCCATCCCTTCGAACTGCTCGGCAAGTTCCAGCTGCGCCGGCAGGTGCGCGACAAAGGGCTGCGTAAGACATTGACGCCGGACTACATGATCGGTTGCAAGCGAGCCATCTTCGCCGACGACTACCTGCCTGCCCTGACCCGTGACAACGTCGACGTGATCGCCACGGGCATCGAAGAGATCCGGGCCGGCTCGATCGTCACCCGCGACGGCGTCGAGCATCCGGTCGACACCATCATCTACGCCACCGGGTTCATCGTTCCGCCGGCCGTCTACGAACGGATCCGCAGCACCGGCGGGCACAGCTACTCGGAGCTGTACGCCAAGCGGCCGCAGAGCTACCTGGGCGTCGCCATCGCCGGATTCCCCAATTTCTTCGCCACTCTGGCGCCCTTCGGGGCGGTGGGCAACCAGTCGGCGATCTACATGATCGAAGCCCAGTCCCGCTACATCGTCGACGCGATAACCACGATGCGGCGCAGCGCGGTGACCCGGGTTGAGGTGCGCTCGGAGGTGCAGGAGGCGTTCCTCGACGACATGAACACCCGGAGCCAGAAGACGGTGTGGCTCACCGGGGGTTGCGCCAGCAGCTACTACCACACCGAAGACGGTCGCAACGCCGGCCTGTACCCGGGATGGAGCTTCGAGTACGCCGCGCGGACCAGTCGATTCGACCGGGACGCCTACGAATTGAGCGTCCGATGAGATGGCCCGGACGGCAGATCCCCGGCCCCAAGCCGCGCCTTGATGTCACCGACCGGGTGGTGCTGATCACCGGAGCCGCCCAGGGCATCGGGCGCGCACTGGCACGCCACCTGCATGCCCAAGGGGCAGCCGTCGCCCTCGTCGACGTCGACACCGAGGCCGTCGGGCGTGCTGCGAATGAATTGGGGGGCAACGCGATCGGCCTGGCCGCCGATGTCCGCGACCGGCCCGGGATGGCGCAAGCAGTCGCGGCCGCGGTCCGCCACTTCGGGCGCCTCGACGTGGTCGTCGCCAACGCCGGGGTCACACCGGCGCCGTCGACCCTGCGCATGATGGACGGCGACGACTTCGACCGGGTCATCGGCATCAACCTCACCGGCGTGTTCAACACCGTGCGACCCGCACTCGAACACGTCATCGCCGGCGGGGGGCACGTCGTCGTCGTCTCCTCCGGCGCGGCGTTCACACCCGGTGCGGCCGGTTCGCCGTACATGATCAGCAAGGCCGCGGTGGAGCAGTTCGGCCGCGCCCTGCGTCTGGAGTTGGCCGGTCTGGGCACCACCGTGCAGATCGCCTACTTCGGGATCGTCGACACCGCCATGACGCATGCCGTCCTCGACGCCGACGACCTCGGCCGGCGGCTGGGCGCCATGCTGCCGTGGCCGCTGAACCGGCGCATCACCGCCGAGCAGGCCGCCAAATCGGTTGCCGACGGGATCCGCAACCGTGCGGCGACCACGATGGCGCCGGCCGTGTGGCACATCTACAGCTGGTTGCGGGGCGCCGCGAATCCGGTGCTGGATCACCTGCTCACCAAGGACACCGCGATGTCGGAACTACTCCACGATCTCGAAAAGGAACAGACAGCACCATGAGCCTTCGTCTCACCGAGGAACAGCACGCCCTCGTGCAAACCGTTCGCGACTTCTGCGTCAAACACTGCGACACCCGTGAACAGCGGCTGGCGCTCACCGACGGTGGGAACGAGGCGCACAGCCACGCCATCGCCCGCGAGATGGCCGAACTGGGCTGGCTGGGCCTGTCCATCCCCGAGACCTACGGCGGGTCCGGCGGCGGCCTGTTCGATGCCTGCCTGTTCGTGGAGGCGATGTCGCGTGGCCGCGCGCCGCTGTCCAGCTACCCGGTCACGTTGATCGTGTCGCACACCTACCTGAAGTTCGCCGGCGAATCCCTCAAACGCGAAGTGCTCGCCGGCGTGGTGCGCGGCGACGTCACCTCGATCGCGATGAGCGAGCCGGGGTCGGGGTCGGATGTCGCGTCGCTGACCTGCGCTGCGGAGAAGGTCGACGGCGGCTATGTGCTCAACGGTCAAAAGACCTGGTGTTCCAACGTGCATCTGGCCGACTACGTCATCGTGGTGGCGCGAACATCGCGCAGTGGCGCCAAACACGAGGGCATCTCCATGTTCTCAGTACCGACCAACACGCCGGGCCTGGCCCTGCACCAGATCGAGACGATGGCCGGCCGGGAGGTCAACGACGTCTACCTCACCGACTGCTTCGTGCCCGACGATCGCCTCGTCGGGGTCGAGGGCCAGGGCTGGGCACAGCTGATCGCCGGGCTCAACATCGAGCGGGTCATCATCGGCGCGATGTTTCTGGGGCTGGCTCAGCGTGCGTTCGACGAAACGCTGGCCTACGTCACCCAACGCACCCAGTTCGGCAAGCCGGTCGGATCGTTTCAGGCGCTGTCGCACCGACTCGCCGATCTGGCCACCGACCTGGAGGCCGCACGGCTACTGGTCTACGACGTCGCACAGCGCGTCGACGAGAACCCCGAGACGCTGCTGCCCCGCGAGGCATCCATGGTCAAGCTGAAGACCACCGAACTGGCCAAACGTGCCGCGCTCGACGGAGTGCAGATGCTCGGCGGTGCCGGGTACGCCGCCGAGTACGGCATGGAGGAACTCCTGCGAGCGGCGGTCGGCGGCACCATCGTCGGCGGCACCAGCGAGATCCAGCGGGACATCATCGCCAAGACGCTGGGGCTGTGACCATGCCCGAGACCGTGGTGGTGGCCGACGCGGCGGGCGGCACCGCCGGCTACCTCCTGACGACCGACACCAACGCCCACACCGAGCAGCCCAGCGCGCCCGCCACGGCGACCGCACCGATGTACAGCCCGTAGCCGGCGCTGATCGGCGCAACCACGTTGAGCTGGTAGTACCAGACGCCCAGCGCGGCGATACCCAGTGAAATCACCAGCGCGGCAACGGCCGCCAACCGGCTGAACAGGCCCCGGCCGATCATCGCCCCCGCCACCAGCAGAACGGCGGACAGCAGCACGATCAACTGGCCGACACCGAAGCGCGGCGGCAGCACGATGCCGCCGACACTGCCCCCGATGGCACTGGCGTGCCCGCCGCCGTTGGCCGAGGTGGACAGCCACGGCAGCCACGCACTGACCGACAGGATCGCGGCGAACAGTGCGACGAGCCAACCGGGGTGGACGCGGGCCACTGCGTGCAACCGACTAAGCCGGCGCGAAGACCGTGACGAACCTGCGCAGCGACTCGTTGATGTCGCTGCGCAGCGCGGCGGCCACCAACATGCCGATCGGGCCGAACAGCGCCGGCCCACCCAGGTGTACGTCGAAGCTGACCCTGGCGCCGTCGTCGGCCGGCGCGACCTTGGCGAGCAGCTTGATCTTGACGCCGCCCTTGCCGTCGCCGTTGAGGGTCATCCCCGTCGGCGGCTTGTAGTTCACGATCGTCCACCTGATCTTGTTGGGCATGCCCTTGACCTCGACGATCGATTCGAGCGAGGTGCCCTTCTCGAGCGTCTCCGGCAGGACGCTGCGCCACACCCGGTGAATGGTCAGCCACTCCTTGTAGCGCGACAGATCCGAGGCGTGCGCCCAGGCTTGCTCGGGAGGCAGCGGGACGTCGATGGATCCGGAGAGCTTGGCCATATGTCAGCTCTGCTCAGGCGTGTTGTCGCCGTCGGCGAGAGCCTTCTTGGCGGCGTCCTTGGCCGCTTCCTGCGCCTTGTCGACGACACCGGCGAACTTGCCGCCGGTCTTGTCGTCGACCAGGTCACCGGCTTTGTCGATGGCCTGGCCGGCGAACTGCTCGACCTTATCGGCGTTCTGCGCCAGCAGGCCCTTGGCCTTATCCAGAAATCCCATGAGTTGCGTCCTTTCGCCCGGCGCGACCTTATCGACCGGTCATTGTGGCCGTTGCCGGCTCCCGCCACAACTTCGGCCGTTCACCGAGCATGACACCGCGCGCCCACCACATGGCCTCGATGACGCCGGCGCCCAGCGCACCGATGCCGAGTGCCATCGACGTCAGCGCGACATTGGACGGGTCCAGCAGAAACTTCTCTCGGGCCAGCGGGATCGCGAAGATCCCCACATAGGCCAGGCCGCAGCAGATCACCAATGTCAGCCGCCACCACTGATAGGGCCGCGCCACAACGGCCAGCACCCACCCGGCAGTGGCCAACAGGGTGATCAGAGCGGTGGTGGATGCCTGGATCTGCTGCACCGCGGTCGCTTCACTGCCCCGGTACGCCAGCAGGTAGGAGGAGAACGTGGCGACGCCCACCACCAGGCCGGCCGGCAGCGCCCCGCTCATCACCCGGCGGACGAATCCGGGGTGCGCCCGCTCGTTGTTCGGCGCCAGCGACAGGATGAACGACGGAATCCCGATGGTGAACCATGCGGCGACGGTGACGTGGATCGGCTGGAACGGGTACAGCAGCGGTTCGGTCCCGAACAGCGCCGAAGCCAACCCGACCAGACCGACCAAGAGGGCGAGCAGCACCGAATACACCGTCTTGGTCAAGAACAGGTTCGCCACCCGCTCGATGTTGCCGATCACCCGACGGCCCTCGCCCACCACGTAGGGCAGGGTGGCGAACTTGTTGTCCAGCAACACGATCTGCGCCACCGCGCGCGCCGCCGGACTACCTGCACCCATCGCGACGCCGATGTCGGCGTCCTTGAGTGCCAGCACGTCGTTGACGCCGTCGCCGGTCATCGCCACCGTGTGATCGCGTGCCTGCAGGGCATGCACCATAGCCCGCTTCTGGTCCGGGCGGACCCGGCCGAACACGGTGTGGTCCTCCAGTGCGTCGGCCAGTTGATCCGGCTCGGAGGGAAGCCGGCGCGCGTCCATCGCGCCACCGGACAGCCCGAGCTCCTCGGCCACCGCGCCCACCGAGACCGCGTTGTCACCGGAGATCACTTTCACCGAGACATCCTGGGCGGCAAAGTAATCCAAGGTTTCGCGCGCGTCGACCCGCACTCTCTGCTCCAGCACCACCAGGGCGGCCGGGGTGACCCGACCGGGCGCGTCCGGGGCATCGACGGAGCGGTCACAAAAACCCAGCAGCAGCACCCGCAGGCCCCGCGCCCCGATCTGCTCGGCCTGTACGGCGGGCGCCGACGACGGCTCGAGCAGCACGTCGGGAGCCCCGATCACCCAGTTGCCGCGCTCGGCGAAGGAGACCCCGCTCCACTTGGTGGCCGACTTAAACGGCGCCACGGCACTCGATGGCCAGCCCGGCGACGTGGAGAACGCCTCAGCGATGGCCTGGATGCTGGCGTTGGGCCGGGCATCGGCGGCCGCCAGCGCAGCCAGCGCCTGATGTACCGGAAGGCCTTCGGCGCCCGCGAGTTCGACGACCTCGGACACCCGCATGCCGTTCTCGGTGAGGGTGCCGGTCTTGTCGGCGCAGACCACGTCGACGCGGGCCAGCCCCTCGATCGCGGGCAGTTCCTGCACCAGGCACTGCCGCTGTCCCAGCCGCACCACCCCGACCGCGAACGCCAGCGAGGTCATCAGCACCAGGCCCTCGGGAACCATCGGGACCAGGGCGCCGACCATCGCCAGCACCGACGCACGCCAGCCGACGTCGGTGGTGAACAGCTGGGTGTAGATGATCAACAGCCCGGCCGGGATCAGCAGGTAGGTGATGAACTTCAGGATCTGGTTGATGCCGTTGCGCAGTTCGGACTTGACCAGGGTGAACTTGCTGGCGTCCTCGGCCAGCTTGGCCGCGTACGCGTCACGCCCCACCTTGGTGGCCCGGTAGGCGCCGCTGCCGGAGATCACGAAACTGCCCGACATCACATGGTCGCCAACGCCTTTGCCGATCGGATCGGCTTCACCGGTCAGCAGGGACTCGTCGATCTCCAGGTCGGATTCCTCGACGACGTCGCCGTCGACGACGATCTGGTCGCCGGGACCGAGCTCGATGATGTCACCGAGCACCACCTCGCCGGACGGCAGCGCCCGGGTGCCGGACTGCCTGCGCACCGACGGTTTCGCCTGCCCGACGATGGCCAGCTTGTCCAGCGTCTGTTTGGCCCGGATCTCCTGCACCATGCCGATGACGCTGTTGAACACGATGAGCAGACCGAACAGGCCGTTGATCAGCGATCCGGTGGTGAGCACGATGGCCAGCAGCACCCCCAGGATCGCGTTGATCCGGGTGAAGACGTTGGCCCGGATGATCTCGCGCACGCTGCGCGCGGCGCGGACCGGGGTGTCGTTGGTCTGGCCGTCGGCGACCCGCTGGGCGACTTCGGCGTCGGTGAGGCCTTCAGTGCGCACTGTTGTCAACGGGTGAACCTTCCCAGCTTGTCGTGATCGAAGTACTCCAGGGTCAACGCGTCCTGGCTGAACTCGGCCTTGGATATCGTTCCGTCCGCGGCGTTCTCGCCCTGCAAGGCGAAGGTGAAGGTGTCCCCGTCGAAGTGGGTCAACCGGAACCGCTGAGGTTGCGGCCCCAGCGCCAGCTCCAGCGCACCGTGATCCGCGGTGATCGCGGCCTGCCCCCAATAGGGGTTGGTGTACTGCCCGACGTAGTCGGACAACGCGCGGGCGGGTGTCGGATGGGCCGGCGGCGCCGTATCGATCAGCTCCCCTTCCGGTTGCGACATCGGTGTCAGCGCCTGTCGGTACAGCCCGGCCCAGTCCTCGCGGATCTCGCCGTACTGCACCAGATCCAGGAATTGGGCGATCAATGTCTCGGGAACCCCGATCGGGGCGGCGTTGGTCAGCACGATGATCCCGAGATCCTGCGACGGCAGCGCCGAAAACGCCGTCGCCGCGCCCAACAGGAAGGCACCCGAGTGGCCGAACTGGGTGCGTCCCGCCGCCGTGATCGAGACGTTGAATCCGTGGCCGTAGAAACCCGGCCGGGCGGTCCCGACGCCGGCGGGGGCGCTGATCACCTGCGGGGTGATCGCGGGCAGCAACGCTTCGGGAGCGACGATCCGGGTACCGCCGTAGCTGCCGCCGGCCAGCACCATGGCCAACCAGCGCGCCATGTCGTTCACCGAGGAACTGACGCCTCCGGCCGGCGACTGGGCGTCCGGATTGCGTTGGTACCGCGGCTGGTAGCGGTCTCCGACCTTGACGTGGGTGGCCGCGCGGTTGGACCGGCCGATGAAGTCGGCGTGGCGGGAACTGGTCGCCGTCATGCCCAGCGGCCCGTACAACACGTCGGCCGACAGCTGATCCCAGGGCGTGCCGGCGGCGCTGGCGACCGCCTCTGCAGCGGCGGTCAGCCCGAAGTTGGTGTAGTCGTAGTTGCTGCGAAACGGCTCCAGCGGTAGATATTTGAGCCGCTCCAGCACTTCCCGGCGGCTGTAGCCCAGGTCTTCGAGCCGGTCACCGGCATGGTCGGGTAGCCCGGAGCGGTGCGCGTACAGGTCGGCGACGGTGACGTGCTCGGTCACGTACGGGTCGGACAGGGCGAACCACGGCAGCTGGGTCACCACCGGGGTGTCCCAGGCGATGGTGCCCGCACCGACCTGTTGCGCCACCACGGTGGCCCCGACCGACTTGGACACCGAGGCCAGCTGAAACACCGTGTCGGCGTTCACCGCATTGTCCGGGCCATCACCATTGCGGGTGTCTCGAACACCGAAGCCATCGGCGTACAACGTTTTACCGCCATGCACCACCGCGACGGCGAGCCCGGGTATGCCGGTCGAGTCGATCAGATCCCGTGCCAGGTGGTCGAGTTCGGCCACCGCCGCATCGACGCGCCCGCCGGGGATGTCCACCCCCGACACCTCGTTGGGCGGGGTGTCGGGCAGCGCGCGCGGAGCCGCCGTCGGAGCACACGCGGTCAACGCAGCCGCCAACAACGCGGCCCCGGCGACAGCCGCCCGCCTGATCATGGCGCTACAGCCTCCACCACGACGCCGTCGCGGCTACGCCGGGCTTATGCGGCGGCTCCAGCTTCGCCTCTCCTTCGTCGAGCCTCGCTGAACCGCTCGGCTCACGCGGCGGCTCCAGCTTCGCCTCTCCTTCGTCGAGCCTCGCTGAACCGCTCGGCTCACGCGGCGGTTCCAGCTTCACCTCTCCTTCGTCGAGCCTCGCTGAACCGCTCGGCTCACGCGGCGGTTCCAGCTTCACCTCTCCTTCGTCGAGCCTCGCTGAACCGCTCGGCTCACGCGGCGGTTCCAGCTTCACCTCTCCTTCGTCGAGCCTCGCTGAACCGCCGGGCTTGGGCACCACCACGGCCACTCCGGCATCCTCGGCGGCGACCAGCAACCTCTCCACCGGCTCGCTCCAGCGGTGGGGCGCCAACCGGAACGTGCACCAGTGGATGGGCACCAGGGTCCCGCCGGGTCCGCCGTTGAGGTCCAGATGCGTGCGGACCGCCTCCTCCGGGTTCATGTGCACATCCGGCCAGGCGGTGTTGTAGGCGCCGATCGGCAGCAGGGTCAGGTCGAACGGACCGTGCTCGGCACCGATCTTTCCGAAGCCGGTGGTGTATCCGCTGTCACCGCCGAAGTAGACCCGGTGTTGGGGACCGGCGATCACCCACGACGCCCACAGCGTCAGATTGCGGGTCAGGAACCGCCCGGAGAAGTGCCGGGCCGGGGTGCAGGTCAACCTCAGCTCGCCGAGCGTGGTGCGCTCGTCCCAGTCCAGTTCGATGATTCGGGCGGCGGGGATGCCCCACGCCCGCAGGTGCGCACCGACCCCCAGCGGGACGACGAACGGCGCCCGCTGGCTGCGGGCCAGCGCGGTGACGGAGTCGATGTCCAGGTGGTCGTAGTGGTCGTGGCTGATGACGATCGCGTCCACCGCGGGCAACGCCGACAGTTCCACCGGCGGCGGATGCAGGCGCTTGGGGCCCACCGCATCCGACGGCGAGCAGCGATCACTCCACAGCGGGTCGGTCAGGACGCGGTAGCCGTCGACCTCGACCAGTGCCGTCGCGTGGCCCAGCCAGGTGACGGCCAGCGATGCGGCGACGCCGCCGAAGTCGGGCTGCACCAGCGGGACCGGGGCGGGCGGGTAGCCGGCTGCTCGGTCACCGATCAGTTCCCGCAGCACCATGGCCTGCTGTTGGCGGTCCACACTGAACATCACGGCGCGTTCGAGGTTGTGGAAGATCCCGTCGCGGTAGTGCCTCGACCGAGCCGCCACCGCGTGGATCTCGGCGGGCGCGGCGCCCAGTGCGCCGGGCGTGCCGCGCAGAGCACGCAGGGTCCAGCCGCCGGCCGCCAGGGTGGCCGTCCCCATCGCCAGCCGTAATGCTCCGCGCAGCATGCCCGCCAGTTTATGGCGGTGACCCGCTGCACCCGGCTCCGCCGCGTTTGCGATCACCGCGCGCCCGCTAGGCGCCCTGGAAGTTCGGCGGGCGCTTCTCGACGCGCGCCACCTGAGCCTCGACGACGTCCTGACTGGACCAGGCCCGGTCGAACAGTTCCTTGTGCACCGGAAGCTGCTCCTCGTAGGCGCCGTCGTCGTTGAGCACCCGCTTGGCGTGTTGCAGCGCCAGGGGCGCCAACCCGGCGATCTCGCGCGCCCAGGCCTGCGCATCGGCCAGGGTGCCGATCCGATTCGCCATGCCGGTCAGCAGGGCGTCGTCGGCGGTCAGCTTCTCGGCGGTGAGCATCATCGCCCGCGCCCGCCCGTAACCGGCCAGCGTCGAGAGCCGGCGGATGCTCCAGTTGTCCAACGCCAGGCCGTAGCGGGCCACCGGGAACTGGAAGTAGGCCTCGGGGGCCACCACCCGCAGGTCGCAGACCATCGCCAACTGCAGGCCGGCACCGATCGCGGCCCCATTGATCGCCCCGATCACCGGCACCGGCACCTCGGCGATGCTCTGGTGCAGGGCGACCAGCTTGTCGGGGTAGTCGGCGGCGAACGCGTCGCCGGACAGGTCGGCGCCGGCGCAGAACACGGTGCCCTGCCCGGTCAGCACGATCGCCCGGACGTCGTGGGTGGCGGCGTCGATGATCGCCTCCCGCAGTTCGGTGACGAGCTGGGAGTTCAGCGCGTTGCGCCGCTCGGGGCGCTGCATCTCGATAGTGGTGACGGCTTCGTCGCGGGTAACACCGATCATGAGATCCCAGCCTATTAGCCTCGAAGTGTGAGCCGGACCGGGGCCGACGAACTGCGCGATGCGGTGCTGGACCCCGGCTCCTTCGTCAGCTGGGACGCCGAGCCGCTGATCGTGCCGATCAGTGCCGACTACGCCGCCGAGCTGGCCGCGGCCCGGGCCGCCACCGGCCGCGACGAGGCCGTCATCACCGGCGCGGGCCGGATCAACGGCCGACGGGTCGCGGTGATCGCCAGCGACTTCGACTTCCTGGCCGGGTCGATCGGGGTGGCGGCCGCCGAGCGGATCACCGCCGCGATCGGGCGGGCCACCGCCGAACGGCTGCCGCTGCTGGCCTCCCCGAGCTCCGGCGGCACCCGCATGCAGGAGGGCACCGTCGCGTTCCTGCAGATGGTGAAGATCGCCGCCGCGGTCGAGCTGCACAAGCGAGCGCACCTGCCCTACCTGGTCTACCTGCGCCATCCCACCACCGGCGGGGTGTTCGCCTCCTGGGGGTCGCTGGGCCACATCACCCTGGCCGAGCCGGGGGCGCTGATCGGATTCCTGGGTCCGCGGGTCTACGAGCAGCTTTATGGGGCGCCGTTCCCGCCGGGCGTGCAGACCGCCGAGAACCTGCAGGACCACGGTGTGATCGACGGCGTGATCCCGGTGAAGTGGTTGCGCCGCACCTGCGAGCGGGCGCTGCGGGTGTTGGCCGACGAGCCCGGACCGGCCCCGGCGGTTCAGCGAGGCTCGACGGAGGAGAGCCGCATATTCCCCGACGTCCCGGCGTGGGATTCGGTGTGCGCGTCGCGGCGCCCGGATCGGCCGGGGGTGGGTTTTCTACTGCGGCACGGGGCCACCGAGCGGGTGCTGCTGTCGGGGACCGGCCGCGGCGAGGCGGCGACCACGCTGCTGGCGCTGGCCCGGTTCCGCGGCCAGCCGGCCGTCGTGCTGGGACAGCAGCGCCGGGTCGGCGGGATCGTCGGGCCCGCGGCACTGCGGGAGGCGCGGCGCGGCATGGCGCTGGCGGCCGGCCTGCGACTGCCCCTGGTGCTGGTGATCGACACCGCCGGGCCGGCGCTGTCCGCCGAAGCCGAGCAGGACGGCCTGGCGGCCCAGATCGCGGCCTGCCTGGCGGAGCTGGTCACCTTGGACGTGCCGACGGTGTCGGTGCTGCTCGGTCAGGGCAGCGGTGGTCCCGCCCTGGCGATGGTGCCGGCGGATCGGGTGCTGGCGGCACTGCACGGCTGGCTGGCTCCGTTACCGCCGGAGGGCGCCAGCGCCATCGTGTTCCGCGACACCGCCCATGCCCCGGAACTGTCGGCCGCCCAGGGCATCCGGTCGGCGGATCTGTTGGCGCACGGGATCGTCGACGTGATCGTGGGCGAGCACCCGGATGCCGCCGACGAGCCGATCGATTTCGTGAAACGGATGTCGACGGCGATTGCGGCGGAGCTGGCCGGGTTGCGCGGGATACCCGACGACGAGCGGCTGGCCGCCCGGCTGGAGCGCTATCGCCGGATCGGGCTGCCCGGCTGATCGCGGTGGGAGCGTCAGGCCAGGGACCGCAGCCAGGCCTCGTGCAGGGCGGCGTAGTGCCCCTCGGACCGGATCAGCTCAGCAGGTGAGCCGTCTTCGACGATGCGCCCGCCCTCGATCACCAGCACCCGGTCGGCGATCTCCACCGTCGAGAGCCGGTGGGCGATCACCAAGGCGGTCCGCCCGGCCAGTACCTCGCGCAATGCCTGCTGCACCATCCGCTCGCCGGGGATGTCCAGCGAGGACGTCGCCTCGTCGAGGATCAGCACCGCCGGGTCGGCCAGGAATGCCCGGGCGAAGGCGACCAGCTGGCGCTGACCGGCCGAGAGCCGGCCGCCGCGCCTGGCGACGTCGCTGTGGTAGCCGTCCGGCAGGGCCGCGATGAACTCCGCAGCGCCCACGCTCACCGCGGCGGCGGACACTTCGGCGTCGGTCGCCTCGGGGCGGCCGAAGCGGATGTTGTCGGCGACCGTTCCGGAGAACAGGAAATTCTCCTGAGTCACCATCACCACGTGCCGGCGCAGCTCGGCCTGGGTGAGCTGCCGCACGTCGACGCCGTCGAGGGTCACCGATCCCGACGTCGGGTCGTAGAACCGGGCGATCAGCTTGGCGATGGTGGTCTTGCCGGCCCCGGTGCTGCCCACCAGCGCCACGGTCTGGCCGGCCGGGATGCTCACCGACAACCCGGCCAGCACCGGCTGCTCGGGCCGGTAGCCGAACGACACGTCGCGCAGCGCGATCGCGCCGCGCACCGCACCGGGGGTGGCCGGGTCGTCTGGATCGTCGACGGCGGGGGTCTCACCGAGCACCCCGGCCAACTTCTCCAGCGCGGAGGTCGCCGACTGGAAGGTGTTGAGGAACTGGGTGATCTCCTGCATCGGCTCGAAGAACATCCGCAGATACAGCAGGAACGCGGTGAACGTGCCGATCGTCATGTGTCCGTGCAGAACCCGCCAGCCGCCGTACAGCAGCACCGCCCCGGTGGTGAGGTTGCCGATCAGTTTGACGCTCGGACTGAAGACGGCGATCAGTTTGAAGGCCTTCTCGTTGACGACGCGGTAGCGGTCGGCGACGTCGGCGAAGGTCTCCTGGTTGCGGGCTTCGCTGCGGTAGGCCTGCACCGCCTTGATCCCGGTCATGGTCTCGACGAACTGCACGATCACCCGTGCGGCGTGCTCCCGGACCGCGGTGTAGGTCTTCGACGATTCGCGCTGAAACCAGCGCAGCAACACCACCAGCACCGGGAAGGCGGCCAGGCACATCAGACCGAGCCGCCAGTCCAGCACGATCAGCAGCACCGCCGTGCCGGCCAGTGTGAGCGCGGCGCTGACCAAGCCGTCGAACCCGGACAGCAGCATCTCCTGGATCGCGTCGACGTCGTTGGTCAACCGGCTCACCACCCGGCCCGAGGTGTAGCGGTCGTGGAAGCCGACATCGAGGCGCTGGAAGTGGCGAAACACCCGGCGGCGCAGTTCCAGAAGCACCCGCTGGCCGATCCGTCCCGACCACTGCACGAACAGCATCCGGCTGCCCGCCTGGGCCATCACCACCACGCACAGCACGGCCACGATCACGCCCAGTTGCCGCGTCGAGCCGTCGGCGGCGATCGGTGGTATGCCGCGGTCGATACCGCGCTGGGCCAACACCGGAACCGCCAGGCGGGCAGCGTTTTCCACCACCACGACCAGTGCCAGCAGCGCGACTGACGCCCGGTAGGGACGCAGCAGCGACCACAACAGCGCACGCGCCGCAGCGCGGCTCGCCGTCATCGGCGCACCCAGTCGACGAGGTGTTCGGCTCCGTCATCGAGTTCGTCGGCGGCGGCCAGCAGGTCGCGGTAGCGCGGCACCCCGGCCAGCAGTTGGGCGTGGGTGCCCACCGCAGTGATGGTCCCGTCCTCGAGCAGCACCACCCGATCGGCCAGCGCCACGGTGGATGCCCGGTTGGCCACCACGATTCCGGTGATCGGAGCCCGGCCCGCGGCACTACCCAGCACCCGGCGCAGCGCGTCGGTGACGGCGGACTCGGTGTGCACGTCCAGCGCCGAGAGCGTGTCGTCGAGCACCAGGATCGTCGGGGTGGCCAGCAGGGCCCGGGCCAGGGACAGTCGTTGCCGCTGCCCGCCCGACAGGCTCATCCCCTGCTCGCCGATCCGGGTGTCCAGGCCGAACGGCAGGTCATACACAAAATCCGCCGACGCCACCTCCAGTGCGTCGGCCAGTTCGGCGTCGCTGGCGTCCGGCCGGCCCAGCCGCAGGTTGTCGGCCACCGACAGCGAGAACAGGGTCGGGTCGTCGAATGCGGTGATCACCGTCGAGCGCAGCGCGGCCAGCGTCAGCCCGCGGATGTCCCGCCCGCCGATCAGGATCTGCCCCTCGCTGACGTCGTAGAGCCGCGACAGCAGCATCGCCAGCACCGATTTGCCGGAACCGGTGGCGCCCACCAGGGCTACTGTCTCGCCCGCCTCGACGGTCAGGTCGACACCGCGCAGCACCCATGGGCTGTCGGAGCCGAAGCGGAATCCGACGTCGCGCAGCTCCAGCCGGCCCCGCGGCGCCACCGGATCGTCGCCGTCGGTGATCTCGACGGGCGCGGCGAAGATCTCGGTGATGCGGTCGGCGGCGGTCATCGCCTCGTGCGTGGCCGACAGCAGGAAGCCCAGCGACGAGACCGGCCAGGCCAGCGACAGCATCAGGGTGACGAAGGCGACCAGGGTGCCCATCGTGACCAGCTGGTGGCCGGCCGCGTACGCGCCGAACGCCAGCACCACGATCAGCGTGAGGTCGGGGATCACACTCAGCAGGGTCCAGAACCGCGAGGACACCACCACCTTCTCGATGCCGAGGTCACGCAGTCTGGTGGCCTGCGCATCGAACCTGTCGAAGACGTAGTCCTCACGGCCGAACGCCTTGACGGTGCGCAGGCCCAGCGCGGACTCCTCGACGACGGTGGCCACCTGCCCGGCCTGGTCCTGGGCCTGGCGCGACAGCCGGGTGTACTGGCGGCGGAAGTGCTGCACGGCCAGCATCACCGGCACGATCGATACGCAGACCACCACGCCCAGCGGCCAGTACAGCACCAACAGAATCGTCGTCACCGCGATTATCTGCAGCGTGTTCAGCGCCAGGAACACCACCACGAACGACAGGAAGCGGCGGATGGTGGACAGGTCGTTCATGATTCGCGACAGCAGCTGACCGGACTGCCAGCGCCCGTGAAACGTCATCGGCAGCACCAACAGGCGGGCGTACAGGTCTTTGCGGATGTCCGCTTCCACGCCCATGGTGGTGCGCGCGACCAACCAGCGCCGCACCAACCACAGCAGGGCCTCGCCGACGCCGAGCGCAACGGCGGCCGTGCCCAGCATCCACAGGCCGGGCTGGTCACGGTGCGCCACCGGGCCGTCGATCACGGCCCTGGTCATCAGCGGGATCGTCACGGTCGCGCCCAAACTGACCACGGCCACCGTCACCATCGTGATCCACCGCGCCCGGTATGGGCGCAGATACGGCAGCAGGCTGCGCAGTGACGATGCCGGCTTCACGGAATCGACGGTAGGGCACGCATGGTGCATCCCCCGTTGCAACCGAATGTTCAGGCAAAATGGCGCCATGGACAACGCCGCTGCCTCACCCCGGGTCTTGGTCGTCGACGACGACTCCGACGTGCTCGCCTCGCTGGAGCGCGGACTGCGACTCTCCGGGTTCGAGGTGTCGACGGCGGCTGACGGCGCCGAGGCGCTGCGCAACGCCAAGGAGACCCGCCCCGACGCGATCGTGCTCGACATCAATATGCCGGTGCTGGACGGCGTGAGCGTGGTGACGGCACTGCGGGCGATGGGCGACGACGTCCCGGTCTGCGTGCTGTCCGCCCGCAGTTCGGTCGACGACCGGGTGGCCGGCCTGGAGGCCGGCGCCGACGACTACCTGGTCAAGCCGTTCGTGCTCGCCGAGCTGGTGGCCCGGGTGCGCGCGATGCTGCGGCGGCGCGGCTCGGCGGCCAGCTCTTCCTCGGAGACGATCACGGTGGGTCCGCTGGAGGTCGACATCCCGGGCCGGCGGGCCCGGGTCAAGGGTGTCGACGTGGACCTGACCAAGCGGGAATTCGACCTGTTGGCCGTGCTCGCCGAACACAAGACCGCCGTGCTGTCCCGCGCACAGCTCCTCGAGCTGGTCTGGGGCTACGACTTCGCCGCCGACACCAACGTCGTCGACGTGTTCATCGGCTATCTGCGTCGCAAGCTGGAGGCCGGCGGCGCGCCCCGGCTGCTGCACACCGTCCGCGGAGTCGGCTTCGTCCTGCGAACGCAATGAGGACGGGCATGAATGTCATGAAACTGCTGCGGCGCATCTTCGCCAGAACACCGTCGCTGCGGACCCGGGTGATGCTGGCGACGGCGATCGGCACCGCGATCGTGACGGTCATCATCGGCGCGATCGTGTGGGTCGGCATCACCAACGACCGCAAGTACTGGCTGGACCGCCGACTCGATGAAGCGGCCGGTCTGACCGTCCCGCTGATCGGCCTGGGCGAGCTGCCCCGGTCGGCCGGCGCCACCGACGCGGTGATCACCCTGCGTCGGGCCAACGAGGTGACGTCGAACTCCTCGGTGGTGCTCCCGGAGCTGGAGCCGGGCTACGCCGACACCGAGATCAACGGCGAGCTGTACCGGGTCCGCACCGTCGACATCCCCGGGCCGGGGCCGCGGTCACTGGCGGTCGGCGCCACCTACGAAGCCACCGTCGCCGACACCAACAACCTGCACCGCCGGGTGCTGCTGCTGTGCACGTTCGCGATCGGCGCGGCCGCGGTGCTGGGCTGGCTGCTGGCGTCATTCGCGGTACGGCCGCTACGGCGGCTGGCGCAACAGGCCCGGTCGATCGACGCCGGCGACGAACGCCCGGACATCGAGGTGCGCGGCGCCACCGAGGCCGTGGAGATCGCCGAGGCGATGCGCGGCATGCTGCAGCGGATCTGGACCGAACAGGACCGGACCAAGGAGGCCTTGGAGTCCGCTCGCGACTTCGCCGCGGTGTCCTCGCACGAGCTGCGCACCCCGCTGACCGCGATGCGCACCAATCTCGAGGTGCTGACCACCCTGGATCTGCCCGACGACCAGCGCAAGGAAGTCCTCAACGACGTCGTCCGGACCCAGACCCGGATCGAGGCGACGCTGTCCGCGCTGGAACGGCTGGCCCAGGGTGAACTGTCCACCGCCGACGATCACGTCCCGGTGGACATCACCGACCTGCTCGACCGGGCGGCCCACGACGCGATGCGGGTCTTCCCGGAACTGAACGTCTCACTGGTGCCGTCACCGACCTGCATCATCGTCGGGTTGCCGGCCGGGTTGCGGCTGGCGGTCGACAATGCGATCGCCAACGCGGTCAAGCACGGGGGCGCTACCCAGGTCCAGCTGTCGGCGGTCAGCTCCCGGGCCGGCGTCGAGATCGCCATCGACGACAACGGCACCGGGATACCGGAGGAAGAACGCCGGATCGTGTTCGAGCGGTTCTCCCGCGGGTCGACGGCATCGCATTCCGGGTCCGGTCTGGGGCTGGCCCTGGTGGCTCAGCAGGCCGAACTGCACGGCGGTACAGCGTCCCTGCACGACAGCCCCATCGGCGGGGTGCGCCTGCTGCTGCGGCTGCCGCCGCCGAGCTGAGGGCGCACCGCCGGCGACGTCACTTCTTCTTTTTCTTCTTTTTCTTCCGTGCCGAACCCTCGCCGTGGGGCGGTGCCGCGACCGGGATCCCGGTGGTCGCAGCCGAGGGGACGGTGGCCGTACCCGGCCCCGGGATCGGGGCCGTCGCCGCACTCGCGCCGCCGCCCATCGCCCCCGGCACCGGCACCTCGCGTCTGACCCGCCCAATGGCGAAGGCGAATGTCAGCACCAAGCCCAATACGAACGACAGGCCCATCAACCAGCAATTGGCGCCGTGCATCAGATGGGTCCTATCTCACGCGAGCCGGGCAGGTCGGCAATGGCCGCTTCCCTGCTGGTGCGGCGAATCGACACAATTGTCAGTAACCAGGCGACCGCCGAGCCCATCGAGAATGCCAACAGGTACCACAGCCAGTGCACGACGAATTCCATGGCCGATTCTCCTTAGCTGACGGTGATCACGACGCGACGGTTCTGGGCGCGACCATCGGGCTTCGCATTGCTGGCGACCGGGTCAGCCGAGCCATATCCCTTGGACGTGACGTTGGCGGCGGGCACACCGTGTGCCACCAGGAATTCGGCGACCGCCTTGGCCCGGCCGGTGCTCAACGGAATGTTGATGCCGTCGTTGCCGGTGTTGTCGGTGTAGCCGCTGACCGCCAGATGCGCACTGGGACAACCCTTCACCTTCTCCGCCACCCGGCTCAATCGCTGCTGGGTCGCCGTCGACAGGGTGCGGCCGTTGGTCGCGAACGTGACCGGTGTGCTCATCACAGCGGTGATGTCGGCCTGCAGGTCGGCGCAGTCACCGGCCGGGCGCGGCGCGGGAGCTGCTCTGGTGGTCTCGGTGACATCAGGCACAACCAGAATGTCGTTGGACAGCTTCAGGTTCGGCCAGGCCGCCTTCGCGGCCGCCTCGACCGCGGACTTGACCGCGCCGGAAGCCGCGGTGCCGATCAGCGTGACCGTGTCACCTTCGATCTTGAATTTGAAGTCCGGCATGGATATCCCGGCCTTGAACAGCGAACCCAGACTCACGAGGTCGGGCGCACTGACACCGGGCTTGATGTTCAGGTTGTCGACCATCTGCACGCCGCTGCCGTACACCCCTTCGAGCATGTCGAGCAGGCCGGTCCGCGCGCTGATATCGGGCAGATCGCCGTTGACGGTGATGACGTCGCCGCTACGCAGAATCGACAACGAGACCCGCGCGTGCCCCGGAAGGCTCACGCTCGGCACCGGCAGTGACGGGGCGGCGACATCGGTGCCGTTGATATCGAGTTTCGAGCGATCCGCCATTCCCTGGCCGATCAAGGCCAGTAGCAACGGAATTGCCGCCAGCGCCACCAACCAGCCGAAACCGGGGGGCCGACGATAAAAGCGAGATGCCTTTCGCCAGCTCGTCACGGTCCGGTTTTCGGAGCCTGGCATGGGCCCTCCTAGAGAATCGAAAACCCGTGGGCGTCCGGAACACCGCGAGTGTATGGGCTTCGATTAGCCGATGGAGGTCTTCAGTCGATTTCGGTGGACTGTTCCCGGCCCGGTGTATCGGTCCCGAGTTCGTTGACGATATGGGCCTTTGGCCAGGCCTGTTCGGCGGCGTCCGCCACGGCGGCCGCCTCCGCTGCCCTCGCCGCACTTCCGCCCAGCGTCACGGTGTCGCCGGCGGCCCGCAAGGTGAAATCGCCGATCACCGCGGCCGCTTCGAACACCGGTGCGGCCGCGGACAGATCCGGTGTGGTGGCGCCCGGCGCCAGCCTGAGCCCGTCGACGACGGTGGCATCCTCGGCTGAGGTGAGCACCGCGTCCAACAGCGCCCGTTTGGCCGCCGGATCCGGCACGTCGCCGGTCAGCACGAATTGGTTGCCGTGGCGGATCACCGTCAGCGGCCCCGCAGCGGCGGCGGGTTCATGCACCGGTCCACAGCCGATCACCCCGAGCAGCACCGCAAGCAGTGCCGCCCCGATCAGCCAGGTGCGCACTCAGCGGGTGCCGAGCAGATCGATCACAAAGACCAGGGTCTTGCCGGACAGCGGATGCCCGGTCCCGGCCGGCCCGTAGGCCAACTCCGGAGGGATCACCAATTGACGCCGACCGCCCACCTTCATCCCCGGGATGCCGTCCTGCCAGCCCGCGATGAGCCCGTCCAGCGGAAACTCCAGGGATTCGCCGCGGTTCCACGAACTGTCGAACTCCGCGCCGGTGTCGTACTCGACGCCGACGTAGTGCACGTTGACCAGCGCACCGGGGGCGGCCTGGGCGCCCTCCCCGACGACGATGTCCTCGATGACCAGCTCGGTCGGTGCCGCACCGCTCGGAACGGCGATCTGCGGCTTGCCCTGGTTCGTCACGATGGTTACCGCCCGTCGATTCCGGCGTAGTCGCGCTCGGTGTAACCGGTGTAGACCTGACGCGGCCGGCCGATCTTGCTGTCGCCCTCGTCGTGCATCTCGCGCCAGTGCGCGATCCAGCCGGGCAGCCGGCCCAGCGCGAACAGCACCGTGAACATCTGGGCCGGGAAGCCGATGGCCCGGTAGATCAGACCGGTGTAGAAATCGACGTTCGGGTAGAGCTTGCGCTCGACGAAGTACTCGTCGGTCAGCGCGGCCTCTTCGAGCGCCTTGGCGATGTTGAGCAGTTCGTCGTCGCCGCCGAGCTTGCTCAGGATCTTGTCGGCCTGCTCCTTGACGATGCGCGCCCGCGGGTCGTAGTTCTTGTAGACCCGGTGGCCGAAGCCCATCAGCTTCACGCCGTCCTCGCGGTTCTTCACCTTGCGGACGAAGTCTTCGACGTTGCCGTGCTGATCGCGGATGGTCTCGAGCATCTCCAGCACAGCCTGGTTGGCGCCGCCGTGCAGCGGGCCCCACAGCGCGTTGATGCCGCCGGAGATCGAGGTGAACAGGTTGGCCCGCGACGAGCCCACCAGCCGCACCGTGGACGTCGAGCAGTTCTGCTCGTGGTCGGCGTGCAGGATGAACAGCATGTCCAGGGCCCGAACCACCTCGGGGTCGGCCTCGTACGGCTCGGCGGGCAGCCCGAAGGTCATCCGCAGGAAGTTCTCCACCAGGCTCTGCGAGTTGTCCGGGTATAGGAACGGCTGGCCGGCCGACTTCTTGTAGGCGTAGGCGGCGATGGTGGGCAGCTTGCCCAGCAGCCGGATGGTCGACAGCTCGACCTGGTCGTTGTCCGAGGGGTCCAGCGAGTCCTGGTAGTAGGCGCTGAGCGCGTTGACCACGCTCGACAGCACCGGCATCGGGTGGGCGTTGCGCGGGAAGCCGTCGAAGAACCGCTTCAGGTCCTCGTGCAGCATGGTGTGCCGCTGGATCCGGCCGGTGAACGTGGCCAACTGCTCGGTCGTGGGCAGCTCGCCGTAGATCAGCAGGTAGCTGACCTCGATGAAGGTCGACTTCTCGGCCAGTTGCTCGATCGGGTAGCCGCGGTAACGCAGGATGCCGGCGTCCCCGTCGATGTAGGTGATGGCGCTTTTGACCGGCGAGGTGTTGGCAAAGCCGTTGTCGAACGTGGTGTAGCCGGTCTTGGCAAGCAGCGAACCGATCGCCAGAGCGTCGGACCCTTCGGTCGCCTTGACGATCGGCAGGTCAAGCTCGCCTCCCGGATACCGGAGAGTCGCGGTCTCGTCGGTTGCGGCCACAAGGAACCCCTTTGCGCTATTCGGCTAACCAGTCGATTGGTTGTGTAGTAGGAAAGGTAGTCGGTTCGGGGCTGACGTGCCCCCCCGGGGCAGGGTATCTCTTACCGGTCGTGCGGGTGTGGCGGTCGTTGTATCGCACCGGGTCTGCGGTAGCCCAGGAAAGCGGGCACCGCCAGCGCGGCGAGGATCACACCCACCACCACCAAGGCACCGCCACCGGCCGCGGCGACCGCCGTGCCCAGCACCGCGCCCGCCGCACCGTGCGCCGTGTCGGCAAGCCGCGGGCCACCGGCGACGACCACGATGAACACCCCCTGCAGCCGGCCCCGGATCTGATCGGAGGCCGCCTCCTGCAACATCGTCGAACGAAACGCCGCCGACACCATGTCCGCGGCGCCGCCGACCGCCAGGAACGCCAGCGCAACCCAGAGCGCCGGGCCGGGGTGCCCGTCGGCGCGGCCGACCGCCAACCCGAATCCGACCATGGCCGCGCCCCACACGACGATCGCGACGACGATCGCCAGGCCCTGCCGGCTGATCCGCGGCAACCAACCCGAGAACACCCCGCCGGCCACCGCCCCGGCCGACATCGCCGCGGCCAGCAGCGCCATGGTGGTGCCGCCCTCGACCGGTCCGCCGAAGTCCGCGGCGGCGATCTGCGGGAACAGTGCCCGCGGCATGCCCAGCACCATCGCGATCAGGTCCACCACGAACGACATCAGCACCACGGTGTTGGTGGCCAGGTAGCGGAAGCCGTCGAGTACCGCCGCGACCCCGAAACGCGCCTCCCCCACCGCCCCCACCGGCGGCATCGGCGAGAGCCGCCACGTCGCCCAGACCGGGACCAGGCATGTCACCGCGTCGATCAGGTACAGCGTGGACAGGTCGACCCAGCGCAGCAGCACACCGGCCAGCAGCGGCCCCACGATGGCCCCGAACTGCATGACGGTCATGTTCAGCGAGTTGGCGGCGGGCAGATCGCCGCCGGCCAGCATCCGCGGGATCGCCGCGGAGCGGGTCGGTGCGTTGATGGCGTAGAAGGCCTGCTGCACCGCCAGCAGGCACAGCACCACCCAGACCCCGGCCCCGACCAGGGCCTGCACCCACAGCAGCACCGACGCGACCGCCAGCCCGCAGGAGGCGAAGATCAGCAGCGTGCGGCGATCCATCGCGTCGGCCCAGGCCCCGCCCAGCAGCCCGAAGATCACCAGCGGCACCAGCGCGAACAGCCCGGCCAGCCCGACGTAGGCCGAGCTGCCGGTCAGTGCGTAGATCTGGACCGGGACCGCGAAGATCGTCAGGTTCGCCCCGATGACGGTCGGGATCCCGGCCACCCACAGCCGCCGGAAATCCGGGCTGCGCAGCGGGGTGGTGTCGGCGAACAGCCTCACGCCAGCCGAATCCGGCGTCAGGGCTGCAGGCGCTCGATGCGCCCGCCGGCGACCCGAATCCTGTTGTGCAACCGGCCTTCCCGGCCCTGCCAGAACTCCACCACCTCGGGCGCGATGACATACCCGGCCCAGTTGGACGGGACCGGAATCTGCTCGAGGCCGGCGAACTGGTCGGTCACCGCGGCCAGTTGATCCAGCAGCGCGGAGCGGGAGGCAATGGGCTGCGACTGCTGCGACGCCCAGAATCCCAGCTGTGAGGCCCGGGGCCGGTGCGCCCAGTACTCGGCGGGGACCGCGGCATCGGTTCGGGTCACCCGGCCGCGGATGTGGACCTGCCGGCCCAGCTGATACCAGGGAAACGTTGCCGACGCGAACGGTGTTTCGGCCAGCTCGGCGGCCTTGGCGGAGCCGGAGTCGGTGAAGAATGTGACGCCACCCGCGTCGAGGTTCTTGCACAGCACCGAGCGGGTGACCGGCCGGCCGGCCTCCACCGTCGCCACCACCATGGCATTGGGTTCGGCCACGCCCGCACGTTCGGCGTCACCGATCCAATTGCGCAGCAGAACCTCCCAGCCCTCGTCGAGCCAGTCCGCTTCGAGGTCGCCGCTGTTGTCCTTCTCCTGGTACTCCACTCGCATCGCCGCCAGGTGCTCGTTGTCGGGGCCCGTCCTGTGCACCGCCCAACGCTACGCCCCGGCGCAGCCCAGGCGGTGTTACCAGCCGGTAGCAACCGCCGAGCATCAGGGTGGGAGAATCGACGGCATGACTGCAGTTCCCGAAAACTTCGTCGCCGGCCTGGAAGGCACGGTGGCGTTCACCACCGAGATCGCCGAACCGGACAAGGATGGCGGCGCACTGCGCTACCGCGGCGTCGACATCGAGGATCTGGCCGGCAAGGTCAGCTTCGGCGACGTGTGGGCCCTGTTGGTCGACGGCGACTTCACCCGGCCACTGGCACCGGCCGAGCCACAGGAGCTGTCGGTGCGCACCGGCGACGTCCGGGTGGACGCCCAGGCCGCGGTGGCGATGCTGGCGCCGCAGTGGGGCTTCGAGCCGCTGCTGGACACCGAGGACGCCACCGCCCGCGACCAGCTGGCCCGTGCCGCGGTGATGGTGCTGTCCTACGTCGCCCAGTCGGCGCGCGGCGCGCAGCCGGCCGTGCCGCAGTCGGCGATCGACACCTGCGGAACCATCACCGAGCGGTTCATGACCCGCTGGCGCGGTGAGCCCGACCCCCGCCACGTCGAGGCGATCGACGCCTACTGGGTGTCGGCGGCCGAGCACGGCATGAACGCCTCGACGTTCACCGCCCGGGTGATCGCCTCCACCGGCGCCGACGTCGGTGCGGCGCTGTCCGGCGCGATCGGCGCGATGAGCGGCCCGCTGCACGGTGGCGCACCGGCCCGGGTGATCCCGATGATCTCCGAGGTGGAGAACTCCGGTGACGCGCGCGCGGTGGTCAAGGGCATCCTGGACCGCGGCGAGAAGCTGATGGGCTTCGGGCACCGGGTGTATCGCGCCGAGGACCCGCGCGCCCGGGTGCTGCGGGCCACCGCCAAGCGGTTGGCCGCACCCCGCTACGAGGTGGCAGCCGCGCTGGAGCAGGCGGCCCTGGCCGAGCTGCGGGAGCGTCGCCCGGACCGGGCCATCGAGACCAACGTGGAGTTCTGGGCGGCGGTGATCCTGGACTTCGCGCAGGTGCCGCCGGCCATGATGCCCGCGATGTTCACCTGCGGACGCACCGCCGGCTGGTGCGCCCACATCATGGAGCAGAAGCGACTGGGCAAGCTGGTGCGCCCGTCGGCGATCTACGTCGGCCCTGAGCCGCGCAGCGCGGCGTCCGTTGCGGGCTGGGACCAGATCACCAAAGCCTGAACCGAGGCCTGAACCGACCCGCCCAAGCGGGCGGGCCGGGCTCAGCTCCGGCGCAGCGCGCCGAGCAGGTTCTGTAGCAGCGGCACGTCGGAGTAGTCAGTCACCTCGTCGAGCATGTCCGGGACGCGGGTGAACTTCACTCGCGGCCGGTCCTGCGAGTCGCCACGGGCGATCTCGGCCTTGTCGATGGCTTTCCAGCCGGCGGCGTCGATCACGTCGGGCTGACGGGCGTGCACCATCCGGGCGACCGCTCGCGGGCCGGTGGACGGCTCGCGCAGCAGCCCGGCGTTGTAGTCGGCGGCCAGGGTCTGGATCGTCATCAGCGAGTCGGACTTGTTGGTGCCGATGAATCCGTTGGTGCCGCGCTTGATCCAGCCCGACACGTAGGCGCCGGGCACCCGCTGTCCGGTCGTCGGGTCGACGACGCGGCCGCCCTCGTTCGGGACCACGCCGGCGTCGTCGTCGAACGGCAGGTCGGCGATCGGGGTGCCGTGGTAGCCGATCGAGGTCAGCACCAGCCCGGCGTCGATGACCCGGACCTCTTCGGTTCCGGTGACGGTGAATTCCATTGCGGTGGGGCGGCTCTCGCCGAGCACCCGGGCCGGGGTCAGCCCGTAGGCGAACCGGATGCGCGGTTTGACGATTGGCGCCGAGGCATCGCCGAGCTTGGCCAGGATCTCCAGCTTCTGCCGGGTGAAGTTGTCGCGGACGGTCGCCAGGTCGTTGCGCACCCGGGCGTGGTCCTCGGCGTCGAGCACCACGTCGACGGCCTGGGTCAGGCCGACCAGCTCGGGCAGGGTGAACGCGGAGTCGATCGGACCGCGCCGCGCGACGATCACCACTTCCTGCACGCGAGATTCCCGCAGCACAGCCAGCGCATGATCGGCGATGTCGGTGTCGGCCAGCTTGTCCGGGTTGCAGGTGAGGATGCGCGCCACGTCCAGCGCCACGTTGCCGTTACCGACGATCACCACGCGCTCGTGGCTGAGATCCACTGGCACGTCGACGAAGTCGGGATGCCCGTTGTACCAGCCGACCAGTTCGGTGGCGGTGCCGGTGCCCGGCAGATCCATGCCGTCGATCTCCAGCCGGCGGTCGTGCAGCGCACCGGAGGCGTAGAGCACCGCGTGGTGGTGCTCGAGCAGGTCGGCGTGGCTGAGGTGCTTGCCGATCTCGACGTTGAGGAAGAAGCTGAAGCCGCGCCGCCAGGAGATCTCGTCGAAGAGCCGGGTCACCAGCTTGGTGTGCTGATGGTCCGGGGCGACCCCGGCACGCACCAAACCGTAAGGCGTGGGCAACTTCTCGAACATGTTGACCAGCACGCCCGGCTGAGTGAGCAGCTCGTCGGCGGCGTACATGGCCGCCGGCCCGGAACCCACGATCGCCACCGTCAGCGGATACTTGCCGCGCTGGTGCAGCTCAGCGGCCGGCAGGATCGGAGCCAGCTTGGACGTCGGCGGCAGCTTCACGCCCTCGGCGCGCTTGGGGTAGTACGACTTGTTGATCTCGATGAACGGCAGCTGCACGGCCGGCAGCGCGGTGTCCGGGTAGATCGCGTCGACCGGGCAGGCCCGAACGCACGCGCCGCAGTCGACGCAGGCGTCCGGATCGATGTAGAGCATCTCCGTGGTGGCGAAGTCCGGTTCGTCCGGGCTGGGGTGGATGCAGTAGACCGGGCAGGCAAAAACGCACGAGGCGTCGTTACAGCACGCCTGGCTGATTACGTGCGGCATGAGGCGGTGGGCTCGCTGGACTTACGCGGCGGGCGCCAGGTGCGCGCGCTGCGGCTGAGCGCGGAACCGCGACGGTGCGCCGTGGATCCGGCACATCCGCCACACCAGCTTGGCGACCGGGTTCATCAGGCCGGTGTCGTGGCAGAGCATCCGCACGTCGGCGAACATGTTGGACAACATCCGCCTGGCGTCGGCCCCGCGGAAGAAGATGTCCTTGCGCACCGACCGGGGAATGTCGAACTCGGCCCAGAACGCCTTCGGCGGAACGACGATCGCCGAACACAGGATCCGCATCGTGAGCGGCACGAACAGCGACAGCCAGAACCGCTTGCGACGCGGCAGCATCGGAACGCGCTTGTTGAGGTACTCGTGCGCGAAGGAGATGTGGCGCGCCTCTTCGGCGACGTGGATCGCCATCACCTTCTCCATGATCGGGTGCAGCGTCTTGCCCTCGCGCAGGATGTCTTTCTGAATGTGGTCGATCGGTTCCTCGCCGGCGAGGATGCCGAACCAGAACGGGATCGGCAGCGGTCCGGCGACCAGCGGGATGAACGCGGCGATCCACTTGAGCATGCGCGGCATGCCGGGTACGTCGGTACCGATGTGGTTCACCATCTCCTGGAACATCAGGGTGTGGTTGCACTCCTCCACCGACTCGTGCAGGCAGTACCGGTACTCCGGCGAGCCGTTGGGCAACCAGAACGCGTAGTTGAGCAGACCGCGGATCAGGATCGACTCGAAGTGCAGCCCGACCTTGGCGACGTTGGCCTGCCGCCACATGCCGATCTTGATCTGGCGCTCGTCGGACTGCTCCTGGTACCAAGGGTGCTTGCCGATCGGGTCGGTGGCCGGAAGCTTCCACCGCGGGTCGTTCTCGAAGACCTTGAATTCCGGGCTGTCCCAGTCGATGTCGACGTACGGGTTGAAGTGCCGGCGCACCGACCCCTCCGACAGCGTGTTGAGCATGTCGACGTACTGCGTGTCGTCGGCCACTTCCATGTTGGCGCGCCACCGCCGCACGATCCGCGTTCGGGCCGGCTTTTGAGCCACGTTCTGAGCCATCACAGACACCCCCCACTGACGTTTACATTTGGGCTTGTTATGTATAACGGTACCGCAGGTATCGGCTACCCGTCCAGGCCTGAAAGCCGCTCTGTGGCCGTGACAGGCGTCGAGTGTCTCATGTGAGTTATGTCACGGTAAACCTGCTGTGGGGTACACCACCGGCCGCTGTCTACGCTAGAGACCATGGCTGAGCAGCTCACGATCCCGGACACCATCAAACCTGCCGACGGACGGTTTGGCTGCGGTCCGTCCAAGATCCGCCCGGAACAGCTGAACGCGCTGGTCACCACGGCGGCGCCGCTGTTCGGCACCTCGCACCGGCAGGCGCCGGTCAAAGATCTGGTCGGCCGGGTCCGCAGCGGGCTGCGCGAGCTGTTCTCGGTGCCCGACGGTTATGAGGTGGTGCTGGGCAACGGCGGCTCCACGGCGTTCTGGGATGCCGCCGCGTTCGGGCTGGTCGACAAGCGCTCCCTGCACCTGACCTTCGGCGAGTTCAGCGCCAAGTTCGCCTCGGCGGTGGCCAAGAACCCCTTCGTCGGCGACCCGATCATCATCAAGGCCGACCCGGGCAGCGCCCCCGAGCCGACATCCGACCCGTCGGTGGACGTGATCGCCTGGGCACACAACGAGACATCGACCGGGGTGGCGGTGCCGGTGCGCCGGCCCAGCGGTTCCGGCGACGCCCTGGTCGTGATCGATGCGACGTCGGGGGCCGGCGGCCTGCCCGTGGACATCACCGAGGTCGACGCCTACTACTTCGCGCCGCAGAAGAACTTCGCCTCCGACGGTGGGTTGTGGCTGGCCATCATGAGCCCGGCCGCGCTGGCCCGCGTCGAGGCCATCGCCGCCTCCGGCCGCTGGGTGCCGGAATTCCTGTCCCTGCCGATCGCGGTGGACAACAGCACCAAGAACCAGACCTACAACACCCCGGCGATCGCCACCCTTGCGCTGCTGGCCGAGCAGCTGGACTGGATGCTGGGCAACGGTGGACTGGACTGGGCGGTCAAGCGCACAGCGGATTCGGCGCAGCGGCTGTACTCCTGGGCCGAGGAGCGCCCCTTCACCACCCCGTTCGTCGCCGACCCGGCGTTGCGGTCGCAGGTGGTGGGCACCATCGACTTCGTCGACGAGGTGGACGCGGCGGCGGTGGCCAAGGTGCTGCGGGCCAACGGCATCGTCGACACCGAGCCGTACCGCAAGCTGGGCCGCAACCAGCTGCGGGTCGCGATGTTCCCGGCCGTGGACCCCGACGATGTCAGCGCACTGACGCAGTGCGTGGACTGGGTGGTCGAGCACCTCTGAGCAAAGCTCCGAGTTCGACTCGGAACCCGGCCATCGCCCGCCCGTGATCCGATCGTTATAACGCCCGCGTGTCACCGGGGGCCGGGCCTTCGGCTGCACTAGAGTCCGCAGCTAACGGGCCTTCGCGAGGAGAAGTCATGAGGGAACTGACAGTCGTAGGTCTCGACGTCGACGGCAAACACATCATCTGCGAGAGCGTCGGCGGTGCCGACGAACGCGCCGACATGTTCCGGCTGCGGATCGACGACCGGTTGCGCAGCACGGTCCGCGGGGAGGGTAGCCGCGTAGGGCAGACCACGATCGAGATGGGAGGCACCATGCTGCGGCCGAAGGACATCCAGTCCCGCATCCGCGCCGGGGCATCCGTCGAGCAGGTGGCCGCGGCCGCCGGCGTTGACGTCTCCCGGGTGGAACGGTTCGCGCACCCGGTACTGCTGGAGCGGTCGCGGGCCGCGGAGCTGGCTGCCGCCGCCCACCCGGTGCTGTCCGACGGGCCGGCGGTGCCGACGCTGCTCGAGGTGATCACCAGCGCGCTGATGGCCCGCGGTCTGAGCCCCGATCAGAGCAGTTGGGACGCGTGGCGCAACGAGGACGGCCGCTGGACGGTGCAGCTGGCCTGGAAGGCGGGCCGCTCCGACAACGTCGCCCACTTCCGCTTCGCCCCCGGCGCCCATGGCGGGACGGTCACCGCTGCCGACGACGCGGCGATGGAACTGATCGACCCGGACTTCGACCGTCCCCTGCGGCCGGTGGCCGCCGTCGCCGAACTGGACTTCGAGGAGCCGATCGCACCGGCGGTGCCCGACGAGGAGCCGGTCCGCCGGCGCTCGACGCCGCGGGCCCGTCGCAGCAAGCCGTCGGTTCCGGGTTGGGAGGACGTGCTGCTCGGGGTGCGCTCCACCGGCACCGGCTCGGCCGGTCAGGGCTGACCCCAACCGGCCGCCGTTCCGGCTATCCGAGGTCGGTCAGGTAGCCGAATCCGGCCGAGAGCATGTCGGATGCGGTTTGGCTGTACGCCGACAGCTCAGACCATGCCGAGGCGAAATCACCCGCGCCCAACGTGTAGGTGTCGGAGTGCAGCAGCGACACCCCCAGGTCATCGCGCGCGTTGAGGAAGCCCGAGGCGATACTGGTCGCCGGGTCGGTCAACGTCTGCTCGATGAGCGTCTGCAGGGCCGAGAACCGGTCGGTGAACACGTCGGACAGGTCGCCGGTCTGGAATGCGTGGCTCACCTCCTGAATGGTTTGACCCAGGAAGATGTCCGTCCGCAGCACCGCCAAGATCATCGGCAAGGTGACATCTTTGACCAGCAGAGGCAGGTTGTTGATCAACGCCGCCATACCGCCTGCCGGGTCGGCCAGCACGGCCTGCAAGACAGAGCTGGTGTCGGGACCCAGTTCCGGCGAGATCAGCCGCTCGAGTATCGACGGCACATCCTGCTGGGCACCGAAGATCTCGTTGAATTGTTCGGCGCCCACGGCCGCTTTGATCTGGTCATATTCGAGGTGGGCGGTGATCCAGCCGCTGTCGTAGTCCTGGTGCTGGACGTAGAAGTACTCGAGCATGCGCTCCTGCAGGTCGGCGGCACGCTCGGCGGCAGTGACCAACGGCATGTCGGCGGGCAGGTAGTCGCGGACGTCGGCGATGTCGACGACCTGGGCCGTCGGCATGGCGGTCGGCACCGTGCCCGTCACGCCCTGCCAGCGCAGCACGGCCAGACCGTCGCGCAGATCACCGCTGTCGAGCCAGTTGGCCACCCCGGGGTCCTTACTACTGACGACGTAGTAGACGAAACCGTCAGAGCCGTGGAACGCCTGGGTGTTGTTGAGGCTCGACTGGGCGAGCGCCGCCGGAGCACCGGTGGTCCAGGCATCGTCGATCGAGATGCTGCCGTAGGGGGCGTCGAGCACCGGCACCTTGAGCACCAGCGCCTGATCAGGTTCCAGATTGAAGTGCACCCCGCTGCCGAACTGGCCGGGTAGCAGCGGCCCACCCGGGCTGGCTTCGGTGGTGCCCCGGATGGGCGTGATGAAATTCGGCGGCAGCGTGTTCGTGGCCTGCTGCACCCCGAAGAGCAGACTGCTGGCGTTGGCGCCCGGCAGATCAGTGGCAACGTTGGACAACATCGACGAGATCTGGTCCGCCGAGAGCACCGGCAGGACGAACCCGGGCTGATTCTCCACCGCGAAATTCAAGGTCGCGTGCGGCATCCCCCAGTCACCGATGGAGTTGCGGATCGCCAGCGTCTCCGCACCGGCGGAATTCACCCAGTTTCCGGCATGCTCGGTGGGGCTCACATAGACCGTGTAGCTGCCATCGGAGTTGGGGGTGAACTGCCGCAGGTCGTAGGCGTGCAGCGAGGTGAACCCGCTCGGCGTGCCGGTACCGGACATGGCCGTGAAGCTCAGGTCCTCAGTGCCCGACTTGGGGTAGATGGTGATCACCTTCGTCTCGTCACCGAGCGAGTTGAAGTAGTACTGGGTGTCCGGGTTCGGGTCGTTCAGGAAGTTCAGCGGCTCAGCCGCCGGCGCGTTCCACAGATACACGAATTTGTCCGCCCCCTGATCGAACCCGTTGCTGAGATTCAGCTGCCCCATATTGAAGTAGAGCTGCATCAGCGCGGAGCCCTGCACATAGCCGGGTAACAGTGTCTTGTCGAACGCAGTGGCCCACGGGTAGGCGCTGTTGGTTTCGATGATCTGCTGCTGCGCCGCGATGATCGCGTCGAGCGCCGCCTGGTAGGCGCTGGCGCCCGACGCGGTCAACACCCAGGCCGGGGAGGTGACGTTGGTCGGCGTGACGGGAAGCACCGCCGCCGGTGCGGACATCATGGCGATCGCCAATGCACCCGCGCCCGCCGCCTGGACGTATGTCATGCGATTCTCCTGTGGATAACCAGTGTATTAATCAGTATTTTGCGAGCGTGATCTCGTCTTTTGTTGGGTTGATTGTGAGTAACCGGCTCCAGCACGGGCAAGGACATCTCGCACCGATCGCATGGTGCACATTGCACCAGCGTGGATAAGCTGTGCGGGTGAGCTGGGAACTGCCGTCCGCGCGGGTGCGTGAACTCATGAGGCAGGGCGCTACCGAGATCGTCAACGACCCGCAGCGTTGGGTCGACGAGCTCAACGAGGCCACGTTGGCGTCGCTGTACCTGCGCCCCCACAGCGGCGATCCGGCACTCATCGAGTCGATCCGGCAGAGCAACTTGTCGAATCTGACGTACTGGGCCCGCGCCAATGTTGATCACCCCGGCGAACCGGTGCCGGTCAACCCGCAGGCCGACCTGGTCCCCCTGCTGCGCAATGCCGTCCACCGGGGCATGGACGAGAAGGCGATCGTCGAAGCGTCCCGGATCGGCCAGAACGTAGCCTGGCAGACCTGGATGCGCACCGCGATGGAGCTGACCTCCGATCCCACCGAACTCCGCGAACTGCTCGACGCCTCGACCCGCTCAATCACCGCGTTCACCGACGCGACGGTGGCCGAAGCCTGCCGGCAGGTGCAGATCGAACAGAACGCCCTGGCCCGAGAGAAGCAGGCCGAACGCACCCGGATCGTCGCCGACATCCTCGACGACAAGCCGATCCAGCGCCAGCACGCCGAGAGCAGGCTCGGCTACCGACTCGAACAGAGCCACACCGCGGCCGTGCTGTGGAGCGACGAGACGACGGTCGGCCCAGCCGACATCAGTCGCGCAACCGAAGCGGTACTGCATACCCTGCCGCGGCACCGATCACTGTCGGTGCCCGCCGACGACACCACCCGATGGCTGTGGTTCGCCGGCACCGCCGGCCCGGACCTGACCGTGATCTCGACCGTCCTCGCCGCACTGCCCGCGGTGCAGGTCGCGGTGGGGCCCACGGCGGCCGGCATCGACGGCTTCCGGCGCAGCCACCGCGACGCCATCACGACCAGGCAGATGATGAATCAGTTCGGCTCCGCCCGCCGGGTCGCCACGTTCGCCGACGTCGAGTTGATCGCGCTGATCACCTCCGATGCCGAGCGGGCGGATCGTTTCATCAACCAGACGCTCGGGGAATTCAAATCCGCCGACGCCGAGCTCCAGCTGACGGTCCTGACCTTCATCCACGAACAGTGCAATGCCTCGCGGACCGCCAGCAGGCTGTTCACCCATCGAAATACCTTGTCGCGCAGACTTACCCGAGCAAACGAATTGCTACCCCAACCCCTCGAAGCCTCCAGCGTTCGGGTTGCGGTGGCGCTGGAGGCATTGCGCTGGAGGGCCGGCGCGCACTAACCGGCCAGCGCCAGCAGCACCAGCCACGCCCCCGCCACGCCGAGTCCGCAGCCCAGGGCGAACCATCGCAGCACCGAGGTGTGCCGCCAACCCCACACCGTAGGGGCCAGTCCGCCCACCGCGACCACATTGAGTCCGACCGCCACCATCGGGTGCACCCGGGCCAATCCCAGACTCAGCACGGTGATCGCAGCGCCGACCACCGCCGCGACGAACATTGCCACGGTCAAACCCGTTGCCCAGGGCGTTCTTTCGTCGGCGTTCATTCCGGCAGCCTAGAGCGCTCATAGAACGCCAGGGCGGCCGCCGTAGCGACGTTGAGCGAGTCGGTGCCCCGCGACATCGGAATGCGCACGCGTATGTCGCTGGCACGCATCGCATGTTCGGACAGGCCCGGCCCCTCCGCGCCGACCAGCACCGCCAGCGGCTGGTCGCGCACCGCCGCCATCGCGGTCGACAGGGCCTCGGCACGCGGGTCCGGCGTCATCGCCAGCAGCGCGAATCCGCGCTCGCGCAGCATGGCCAGATCCCCCGGCCAGCGTGTCGAACGGGCGAACGGCACCAGCAGCGCGTGCCCCATCGAGACCCGCACCGCGCGCCGGTACAGCGGATCGGCGCAGCCGCTGCCGAACACCACCGCGTCGACACCCAGACCGGCACCGTTGCGGAAGATCGAGCCCAGGTTCTCGTGGTCGTTGACGCCCTCGAGCACCGCGATGGTCCGGGCTCCGGAGACCAGCTCGGCGACGGTCGGCTCCGGAACTCGCACCGCGGCCGCCAGCACGCCGCGGTTGAGGTGAAAACCGACCACCTCGGCCATCACCTCGGCCGACACCCGGTAGTAGGGGACCTCTCGCCCGGCCAGGTCGGGCGTCAACTCCGTCAGCCGCCGATCGGTGCCCAGCAGCGCCCGAGGGGTGAAGCGCGAGGCCAGCATCCGCTGCACCACCAGCACCCCTTCGGCGATCACCAGGCCTTTGCCGGAGGGCAGGTCCGGACGCCGGTCGACGCTGTTGAGGTCGCGGAAGTCGTCCAGCCGGGAATCACCGGGATCGTCGATATCAATAACGTCGACTGCACCATCTGCTTCGACGACCCTGGCCACTGCCGGAACATTACCGGCGAGGCGCTAACGTCAACGGCGATGACCCCTGAGCCTGCGCCTGAGACTTCGGCCGAGCCGCCGCCGCTGCCGCCCGCGCTGCTGCGGGTCTGGCCGGTGATCGGCGCAGGGGCAGCCGGATTCTGCTGCGCGACCATCGCGGCGTTTGCGGTACCGGCCCTGGAGTCCTGGCGGCCGGTGAGCCTGGCCGGACTGGGGGTCGGCGTGCTGGGCACCACGATCTTTCTGGTGCAGCGCGGCGCGGCACGACGCGGCACGCGCGGCGCTCAGGCCGGTCTGGAAAACGAATAGAGCTGCAGTCCAACCGATTCGAGGAGGAATGAGATGGCACAACCGCTGCTGCAGGCAGAGATCGACATCAATGCGCCGGTCAGCAAGGTGTGGGAGCTGATCTCGGACTTTCGGCGCATGCCGGAGTGGAGCCCGCAATGTCGGTGGATGAAGCCGCTGGGCACGGTGCGCCCGGGCACCCGCACCATCAACCTCAACCGGCGCGGTCGGATGTTCTGGCCCACCACCTCGGTCATCACCGAGTACGTCCCGGAGCGCAAGCTGGCCTTCCGGGTCACCGAGAACCACAGCGTGTGGAGCTATGAGCTGGAGCCGACCGCCACCGGCACCCGGGTCGTCGAGAGCCGGCACGCCCACGACGGGATCACCGCGTTCTCGACGTTTGCGACGGACAAGTTCATGGGCGGGGTCGAGAGCTTCGAGCAGGAACTGGTCACCGGCATGAACGCCTCGCTGAGCAAGATCAAGGCAGCCGCCGAAAAGGGCTGAGGCGCACCTCAGGTGGGGTAATGTCCATCGTCACGGCCGAACCTGGGGAGGGAGCCCGAACATGGAGACCACGACGTCCAGCCCTCGGGCTCTGAATGCTGTCATCGCCGCGGCAGCACTGTTGACCGCCGGCCTGACCCCGGTGGTGGCCGCACCCGAGATCGGCACGCGCGCGGTCGCCACGCTCTCCACCGAGATCGCGTTGGCCGGCAACACGGTGGTCGACAGTCTGGCCGACCTCAGTGCATTCGACATCCCCAGCGCCGCGGCGGCTTTGGACGTCCCCGGCGCGGCCCAGGCGCTGGACATACCGGGGGCCGCCGACGCGTTCGACATCGCCGGCCTGATCAACGCGGAGATCGCCGCGGCCCAGGGGTTGGTCAACAGCCTGTTCAGCCTGCCCGTCACGTTGTTCAACGACGTCTCGAGTGTGGTCAACAGCCTGATCAACCTAGATTTCGGGCTGGCGTTCAGTGTCGCTGTCACCATCCCGCAGGACATCATCAACTATGTGCTCGGCCTGCCCGGGCTGCTGATCAACACCGCCTTCAACATGGCCTTCGTCCTGCCCGGCGAGTACCTGTTCAACTTCGGTTAGAGCTCCCCCGGCTCCCCCGGCTCGGCCGGGGCGTCGGTGGGTGCTTCGCCTGCCGCAGTGTCGGTTTCGGCGACGACCGGTTCGGCTTCGGCTTCGGCTTCGGCTTCGGCGGGAGCTTCGATGATCGCGTCGACTTGTTCGACCGACACTTCCGCCGGCGCATCGGCGACCAATTCGCCTGATTCAGCAGTTGCTTCGGCGGGAGCTTCGGCGTCGGCGACAGCGGCATCTGGCTCGACCGGCACTTCCACCTGCTCAACCGGCGCTTCCACCGGCTCGACCGGCGCTTCCACCGGCTCGGCGGTGGCGGCCGGGACCTCGACGTCGAAGACCTCCACCACGCCGTCGTCATACGGCTCGTAAGCCGGGGAACCGATACCGGCAGGCGCCGGGGTGTCACTGTGGGCGCCGCAGCCATATCCGCTGTCGACCACCCGGCCGTCGGCGGACATCTCATTGCCGCAGACCCCGAACTGCGTGCCCAGCGACCCCGCCAACGGCAGATAGAACCCGCAGTCGCGGCAGACTCGCTTGGTGGAACGTGCCATGGCCGAATCCGGTCCGAACTCGCCGTCGTGCCAGCGCTGCGCCGCGTCGGCGCGGCCCAGCGGGCTCATCAACCGGCACCGGCCCAGCCCGATCTCACCGGCAACCTCGTCGAGCTGCGGGTCCCCGCTGGAGGTATAGCCCGGGACCAGTCGCGGGTCGTCGGCCGGAGGAGCCAGCAGATCTCCCGGCCCGAGATCACCCGGCCGGACCCGCTGGTCCCACGGCACCCAGTCCGGGGCCAGCAGCGCCGACGGGCCGGGAACCAGCACCACCTCACTGACCGTGGTGTGCTCAGATCCCGGGATGGCGGCCACGACAACAGCCCACTGCCAGCCCTGATAGCCGGGCAGCACCGCACCGAAGCGGTGGGTCGCGGCGACCGCGTCCTCGTAATCGACGCCCAAGTGCTCACCGACGGTGTCGGCGCCGCTGAACTCGGCGACGGCCACTCGGGCCTGTTCGACGGCAGCGGCCAGCTCCGTCGGCACGACGACGGTCGCGGTGGCTGATTCTGCGCTGGGTCCGGTCACGCGGGTCCCTTCCGTTCAAATGACGCCCCTCATACTGCCGCAGCCCGGCCCACTCAGCCACACGCAGGCACGACAACAGCCTGCGCGGGCCGGCCGCGGCAATAGGGAAGAATCGAATCGTGTCTGCACGGCGGCGTGATCTCCCCGACCCCGACCGGCGCCGCCGCACGCCCGGCGTCCCCGGCCCGCGGCCCCGCAACGGCTCGGCCGGCGAACACCCCGGCATGGCCAACTACCCCAGCGACAGCCTCAGTGACCAGCGGCAACGCCAACCCATGCCCAGCGCCAACCGCTATCTGCCGCCGTTGCGCGATAACACCGGCGAACCCCGCCGCCAGGCCCCGCCCAGTGACCCCGACTCCGGTGACCGGATCACCGTTACCCGGGCCGCCGCCGCCCGCAGCCGTGAAATGGGTTACCGGATGTACGGCCTGGTGCAACGCGCCGCCACCGCCGACGGCGCCGACAAATCCGGGCTGACCGCGCTGACCTGGCCGGTGGTGGCCAACTTCGCGGTGGACGCGGCGATGGCCGTGGCACTGGCCAACACCCTGTTCTTCGCCGCGGCCTCGGGCGAGAGCAAGGGCAAGGTGGCGCTGTACCTGCTGGTGACCATCGCACCGTTCGCGGTGATCGCGCCGCTGATCGGCCCTGCGCTGGACCGTGTCCAGCACGGGCGTCGCGCCGCCCTGGCGCTGTCCTTCGCACTTCGTACCGCGCTGGCTCTGGTGCTGATCGCGAACTACGACAGCGCCTCGGGAACGTTTGCATCCTGGGTGCTGTATCCGTGCGCGCTGGCCATGATGGTGCTGTCCAAATCTTTCACGGTGCTGCGCAGCGCGGTGACGCCGCGGGTGATGCCACCGTCCATCGACCTGGTGCGGGTCAATTCCCGATTGACGATGTTCGGGCTGCTCGGCGGAACGATCGTCGGCGGCGGAATCGCCGCCGGCGCCGAATACGTCTTCCTGCGGCTGCTCGGCGTGCCCGGGGCGCTGTTGGTGGTGGTCGCGGTCTCGGTGGCCGGGGCGATCCTGGCGATGCGGATCCCGCGCTGGGTGGAGGTGACCACCGGCGAGATCCCGACCACCCTGAGTTACCGCTCCGACGAGCGGCCCCGCAGCTGGCCGGAGCACGTGAAGCGTGCCAGCGGGGCGCTGCGCCAACCACTGGGCCGCAACATCATCGCCGCCCTGTGGGGCAACTGCACCATCAAGGCCATGGTCGGCTTCATGTTCCTGTACCCGGCGTTCGTGGCCAAGCAGCACGACGCCAACGGCTGGGTACAGCTGGGCATCCTCGGCCTGATCGGCGCGGCCGCAGGGGTCGGCAACTTCGCCGGCAACCTCACCAGCGCCCGCCTGCAGCTGGGGCGGCCCGCGGTGCTGGTGGTGCGCGCCACCATGGCGGTGACCGGTGTCGCGCTGGCGGCGGCAGTAGCCGGAACCCTGGTCATGGCGGCCATCGCCGCGCTGGTCACCTCGGGTGCCAGTGCGGTCGCCAAGGCGTCGCTGGACGCCGCGCTGCAGGACGACCTGCCGGAGGAGTCTCGCGCATCGGCGTTCGGCCGCACCGAATCCACCCTGCAGCTGGCCTGGGTATTGGGGGGTGCGCTCGGGGTGCTGGTATATACCGATCTGTGGGTGGGCTTCACCGCGATCACCGCCATGCTGATCCCGGGTCTGGCCCAGACCATCCTCTCGTTCCACGGCGACTCGTTGATCCCCGGACTGGGGGGCAACCGTCCGGTGCTGATCGAGCAGGGCGGCACCCGCTTCGAACCGGTGAGACAGGGGTGATGATCAGGTGAAACGCTCGACAGCCGTGCTGGTGGCGGTGCTGGCCGTGGTGGCCTCGGCGGTCGCCGGGTTCGGCACCTGGTGGATCACCCGCGCCGGCGAGCCGACACCGCCACAGATCAGCGTCTACTCCAACGGGCACCTCACCCACGCCGGGCCCTACCTGTACTGCAATGTGCTCGACCTCAACGAGTGCGTGCTGACCGAGTCGCAGGGCACGTTGGCCGTTGACGAGCGCCACCCGATCCAGCTTTCGGTGGACAACCTGATCGGCCGGGCACCGTGGCGGTTACTGCGGATCTACGACGACCCGGTCGACGCCACCGGCCAGATGTACCAGCCGGGTAGCACCCTGGCGGTCACCATCCCCACCGTGGACCCGCAACGCGGCCCGCTGCGGGGTCTGGTGGTGCAACTGCTCACCCTGGTCCTTGATCAGGACAGCGGCGAGACGTTCGCGGTACCGCACGCCGAATGGGCGGTGGGCATGAACTGGAACCGTCAGTCGGTTACCGGCTGAGCCCCGTGGCCGGCCGGCACCTGCTCGCCGGCCGGAACCGGCCCCGGCGGAGTGCCGTCCCCGAACGGCTTGCCGCCCAGCGCTTCTCGCCCATGGGGTGAAAGCCAGTTCGTCAGGTCCGGGCCGTCCGGAACGATCCGGGACGGATTGATGTCGGCGTGCACGATGTAGTAGTGCTGCTTGATCTGTACGAAGTCGGTGGTGTCACCGAACCCGGGCGTCTGGAACAGGTCTCGCGCATAGGCCCACAGCACCGGCATCTCGGACAGCTTCTGCCGGTTGCATTTGAAATGCCCGTGATAGACCGGGTCGAACCGCGCCAGCGTGGTGAACAGTCGGACGTCGGCCTCGGTGATGGTGTCCCCCACCAGGTATCGCTGATCGGCGAGACGCTCACTGACCCAGTCCAGCGCGGTGAACAGCCGGTCGTAGGCGGCGTCGTAGGCCACTTGGGCGCCGGCGAAGCCGCACCGGTAGACCCCGTTGTTGATCTCGGTGTAGATCCGTCGTGCCACCTCGTCGATCTCGTCGCGCAGCGGTTCGGGATAGAGCTGCGGGGCCCCGTCGCGGTGATAAGCCGTCCACTCGGTGGAGAAGTCCAGGGTCATCTGGGCGAAGTCGTTGGTGACCACCGCACCGGTGGGCACGTCGACGATCGCCGGAACGGTGATGCCCTTGGGGTAGTCCGGAATGCGCTTGAAGTACGCCTCCTGTAACCGTGGGATACCCAGCACCGGGTCGACGCCACCGGGGTCCAGGTCGAAGGTCCAGCTGCGCTGATCGTGGGTGGGACCGCAAAACCCTATGGAGATAACCTTTTCCAGCCCGAGCAGCCGCCGCACGATAATGGTGCGATTGGCCCACGGGCAGGCCCGCGCGACGACCAGCCGGTACCGGCCCGGTTCGACGGGATACCCATCACGGCCATCGGCGGTGATCCGGGTGGAGATGTAGTCGGTGTCGCGCTTGAAGTCGCCGCCGGTGAGGTAGCTGGCCATGACACCAGGGTGCCACGGCCTCAGTGCGCCAGGCCGGGATTGCTACGCGTCGAGTTCCCGCGCCACGGCCTTGACCACCTCGGAGATCTGCCGAGCGGTCTTGCGGTCCGGGTACTTGCCCTTGCGCAGTTCGGGCTGCACCGTGCCCTCCAGCAGGGTGATCATGTCCTCGACCATGCCGTGCAGCTCGTCGGGCGTGTGCTTGTGCTCGGCCGGAGCCGCTTCGCGGCGGGTGCGGGTCAGGCTCGGCGGCGGGTCGATCAGCTTGACGGTCAGCGCCTGCGGTCCGCGACGGCCGGCTGCGACGCCGAATTCCACCCGCTGGCCCGCCTTGAGACCCTCCACGCCGTCCGGCAGGGCCGAGGCGCGGACATAGACGTCCTCGCCCTCCTCCTGGGACAGGAAGCCGAAACCCTTCGCGGCGTCGTACCACTTCACCTTGCCGGTAGGCACTGGTCTCACCTGCTTGTCTTGCTGATCACATACTTGGGGGCATAAAGGAAGCGTCCCGCCTGCGCAGGACGCGTTCAGCTGCTGATCCTACTAGGACCATGGCCGCCAAAGCACCCCGGTTTACTCGGTAAGCTGGTGGCGCCGCTGGAGACCACGTGCGCCAGGCGCCGAACGTGACCTGGTCGCCCTCCGGCCAACCGAATCGGGTACGCACATGACGCTGAGGCAACGGGGTCCGCAGGCCACCACACCACCGCGGCTGGACGCAACCGGCACCGAGGATAAGAAGGCCACCCGGGAGGCTTTCCACCAATCCGTGGAAAAGGCCATCGCCGGGCAGATGCCGACCTCCGGGCCGCTGGTCGACACGTTCGGGCGGGTGCACACCGATCTGCGGATATCTCTGACCGACCGGTGCAACCTGCGTTGCACCTATTGCATGCCGGCCGAGGGCCTGGACTGGATTCCCAGCAAGCACCTGCTCTCCGATGACGAGCTGATCCGGCTGATGCGGATCGGTGTCACCCGACTGGGCATCACCGACATCCGCTTCACCGGTGGCGAGCCGCTGCTGGCCCGCCACCTCGAGGGCGTGGTCGCCGCAGCGGCGGGCCTGCAGCCGCGCCCCGAGATCGCGCTGACGACCAACGGGCTTGGTCTGGCGCGCCGGGCCGGCGCCCTGGTGGCTGCCGGACTGGACCGGATCAACGTGTCACTGGACACCGTCGACCGCGCCCACTTCGCCGAGCTCACCCGGCGCGACCGGTTGCCCGACGTGCTCGACGGCCTCGATGCCGCCGCCCGGGCCGGCATGGCGCCGATCAAGGTGAACGCCGTGCTCGCCCCCAAGGTCACCGGCGAGGACATCGTCAACCTGCTGCGGTTCTGCCTGCACCACGGCTACCACCTGCGGGTCATCGAGATGATGCCGCTGGACGCCGACCACAACTGGAACCGCGACGCCGGGCTCAGCGTCGAGCAACTGCTGGAGCTGGTGAAGGCGCAATTCGCGCTGCGCCCCGATCCGAAGCCTCGCGGGTCCGCGCCGGCCGAAGTGTGGCTGGTGGACGAGGGCCCGGACAACCCGGCCGGCACGTTCGGGATCATCGCCTCGGTGTCGCGGCCGTTCTGCGGAGACTGCGACCGGACCCGGCTCACCGCCGACGGCCAGATCCGCAACTGCCTGTTCGCCACCGAGGAATCAGATCTGCGGGCCCTGCTGCGGGACGGCTCGGACGACGACACCATCGAGCAGGCGTGGCGGGCCGCCATGTGGACCAAGAAGGCCGGACACGGCATCAACGATCCGGACTTCATCCAGCCGGATCGCCCGATGAGCGCAATTGGAGGCTGACTCATGACCCTGCCGTTGAGCGACACCACCGGGGTGGCGGTGACGGTCCGCTACTTCGCTGCGGCGCGCGCGGCCGCGGACACCGAATCGGAGACCGTCACGGTGCCGGCCGGGGCGGGTGTGGCCGAGCTGACCGAGACCCTCGCCGGCCGAAATGAGCGACTGGCAACGGTGCTGCGCCGCTGCTCGTTCCTGCGCGACGGGATCGCGGTGCGTGACCTCGCGGCGGCGCTGCAGCCCGGTGAGACCGTCGACGTACTGCCCCCGTTCGCGGGCGGATAGCATGATCTACGTCACATAACGAATTGATTACGGACCGACAACAGCTTGATACATAGCGCTCTGACCAGCGCAAACTCGGACGCTTCCTGGCGTTTTGAGAAGAAGTCGCAGTGAAAACACCCCGCCCCCCGAAGCGTGACGGCGCGGGTAAGAGCGGTTACGGTACATCTCCGGGTGTATCGAAAATCTTCCGGTCGATCCACCTTTTCTCGCCAGTAGCGCCGAGCTCCATCCAACTGGTGAGGAAACCAACGAATACCTGATGGATGGAGGCGGGGGACCCACCGGTCCGCCGAGAGCAGACCCGGGGCCCTAACCGGCCCCTTGGGGTGAAGCCGACAACGCACCGCGGTGCGCCGCGGCTGGGCCTTTTGCGGCCCAAACCCGACGCTGACCTCGCAGGCGTAGACAGAGAGGAATTCACCACCGTATGAGTGGACGGCATCGCAAGCCCACCCAGTCGAACGTCAACATCGCCAAGATCGCCTTCACCGGTGCAGTGATCGGTGGCGGCAGCCTCGCCCTCGCCGGGCACGCTGGCGCAGCCACCGATGACGAGTGGGACCGGGTCGCCGGGTGCGAATCCGGCAACAACTGGAGCATCAACACCGGCAACGGCTACCACGGCGGGCTGCAGTTCTCGCCCGGCACCTGGCGCGCGCACGGAGGCGGCACGTACGCCCCGTCGGCGCACCTGGCCAGCCGCGAGCAGCAGATCGCGGTTGCCGAGCGCGTGCTGGCCACCCAGGGCCGCGGCGCCTGGCCGACCTGCGGGCGCGGCCTGTCCGCTGCGACGCAGCGCGACGTTCCCGTCGACAACCAGGACGGCAACGGCGAGACCGTGGCCATGGACAACCCGATCGCTCCCCCGCCGGCACCCGAGCCGGCTCCGTGGTGGGCACCGCCGGCCCCTGCCGAGGAGGGCGCCGCACCGGTGGCTCCCGCGGGCTGGCTGCCGCCGGCCCCGGAGGCGCCCGCCCCCGAGGCTCCGGCTCCCGAGGCACCCGCCTTTGAGGCTCCGGCTCCCGAGGCTCCGGCCCCGGAGGCTCCGGCCCCCGAGGCACCCGCTCCGGCTCCCGAAGCACCAGCCCTTGAGGCTCCGGCTCCCGAGGCTCCGGCCCCGTGGTGGATGCCGCCCGCTCCGGAGGCCCCGGCCCCCGAGGCACCGGCCCCCATCGCCGAAGACATGCCGCCGGCTCCGGAGGCTCCCGCTCCCGAGGCTCCGGCTCCGGGCCCCGACGGCAACCGGCAGGAGGGCGTCTCGGTCGGCTTCCACCAGCAGCTGTGGCAGGCCATCCGGGCGGAGAACGTCAGCGGCAACGACGCGCTGGCCGCGTTCGCGCAGCAGCCCAGCCGGGTCGTCTAGGCAGAAACAACGAAAAAGCGGGGCCGGAATCACCGGCCCCGCTTTTTCGTGTCTGCGGGCTGTGTTGATGGCGGCGACCCGCTGCAACCGGCTTCGCCGGCCTTGCGGTCCCCGCTCAGGCCGAACCGACCCATTCCTCGGTGCCGTCGGCGAAGAACTGGTGCTTCCACACCGGCAGTCGCTCCTTGACGGTGTCGACGAGCAGCGCGCACGCCTCGAACGCCTGCCGGCGGTGATCGGCAGCCACGGCGGCCACCAGCGCGGCATCCCCGATGCGCAGGGGGCCGACCCGATGGCTGGCCGCCAGGGCGCGAACCCCGCTGACCTGTTCGGCGATCTCGGCCAACACCTCGTCCATCACCTGCCCGGCCGAAGGATGCGCCGAGTACTCCAGCCTGCTCACCTGCCGGCCCTGGTCGTGGTCGCGGATCATGCCGACGAATCCGACGATCGCCCCCGCGGCGCGGTGGCTCACCAATTCCTCGTGTTCGGCCAGCACGATGGGATCCGCGGTGACCGCCGCCCGCAGCACCAGCACTTCGGTGGCGGCCATCAGCCGTGGTCTCCGCCCGCGAGCTGGTCCAGCGCGTGATCCAGGACGTCGGTGAGCACCCCGAGACCGTCACGCACCCCGCCGGTGGAGCCGGGCAGGTTGACGATCAGGGTCCGGCCGGCCACTCCGCAGACCCCGCGGGACAGCACTGAGGTCGGCACCTTCGGCAGCCCCGAGCGGCGGATGGCATCGGCCAGGCCGGGGATCTGGTAGTCCAGCACGGCCGACGTCTGCGCCGGGGTGTCGTCGGTCGGTGAGATGCCGGTGCCCCCGGAGGTGATGATCAGGTTCGCCCCGGCGACCACCGCGGCCCGCAGCGCCGCACCGACCGGCTCGCCGTCGGGCACGACCTCGGGCTGCACCGGCGCGAAGCCGCGCTGCGCCAGCCAGTCGGCGATGATCGGCCCGGTGCGGTCGGTGTAGACACCGGCCGAGGCCCGGGTGGAGGCGATGATGATGTGGGCGGTCCGGTCGGTCACGAGCGCTCCCAGGCCCCGGTGCGTCCGCCTTCTTTGCTCAGCACCCGGATGTCGTCGATGACGGCCGCGCGGTCGACGGCCTTGATCATGTCGTAGAGGGTCAGGGCCGCCACGCTGACCGCCGTCAGCGCTTCCATCTCCACCCCGGTGCGGTCGGTGGTGCGCACGGCGGCGGTGATGTCGATCCGGGCTTCCCCGATGGTGAAGTCGACGTCGACTCCGGTCAGTGCCAGTTGATGGCAGAGCGGGATCAGGTCACTGGTGCGCTTGGCCGCCATGATGCCCGCCACCCGCGCGGTGGCCAGCGCGTCGCCTTTGGGCAGCCCGCCGGACGAGATCAGCTGCACCACCTCCGCGGTGGTGTGCAGCACTCCGGCAGCCACGGCGGTGCGTTTGGTGGGAGCCTTGGCGCCGACGTCGACCATGTGCGCCGCGCCGCTTTCGTCGAGGTGTGACAGCGGGCCGGCACCGGTCATAACGGTCAGGGCCTAGCGGTTGACGACGGTGACCGGGTGCAGGTAGGGCAGGTCGTCGGACGGCAGCGGGAACACGATGTCCCCGAACGGCGACAGCGCGCCGGCCCGGTCGGTGCGCAGCTCGCTCACTGCGGGTTCGCCGTCTGTCTCCGGCCAACCGTTGTCGACATACCGCTTCTTACTGTCCTGGTTTGCAGCCACGGCACCATTCTGACAGGTCGCGATCGGTGACGTGATTCGGTTGGGCCTTACGCTGGTCGACGATGACCGAACACGCCCGGGGTGTGCCGCTGGGATCGTGGCTGACCGACCTGCCCGACCCGGGGCTGATTCGACTGCTGGAGCTGCGGCCCGACCTCGCTCAGCCGGCGCCGGGCAGCATCGCTGCCCTGGCGGCCCGGGCGCAGGCCCGCCAGTCGGTGCGGGCGGCCACCGACGAGCTGGATTTCCTGCGGCTCGCCGTCCTCGACGCGTTGCTGGTGCTGCACGCCGACACCGCCGACGTGCCGGTGGTCGAGTTGCTGGCCCGCATCGGTGCGGCCGCCCCCGCCGACGCGGTGGCCGAGGCATTGGCCGACCTGATCGAGCGGGCGCTGTGCTGGGGCTCGTATCAACCCGACGGCGCCCTGCGGGTGGTCGCCGAGGCCGGTGCGGGCCTGCCATGGCATTCGGGTCAGGTCACCGAGGAGTCGGCGACGCACGGGGCCGCGCAGATCCCCGGATTCGTCGCCGCGGTCGCAGATCTCGACGCACCGCAGCGTGACCTGCTGGACAAGCTGTTGGCCGGATCGCCGATCGGCCGGACCCGCGACGCCGCCCCCGGGGCGCCGCCGGAGCATCCGGTGCCACGGCTGCTGGCGTCGGGACTGCTGCGCCGTATCGACGACGACACGGTCATCCTGCCGCGGGTGGTCGGGCAGGTGCTGCGCGGCGAGCAGCCGGGTCCACTCGCGCTGACCGCGCCGGATCCGGTGGTGTCGCAGACCACGGCAGCCGACGTGGACGCCGCCGCGGCCGGCGCGGTGATCGACCTGCTGCGCGAGCTCGACGTGATCCTGGCCAACCTGGCCGACACGCCGGTTCCCGAGCTGCGCAGCGGCGGACTGGGCGTCCGGGAGGTCAAACGACTGGCCAAGGCGACCGGCGTCGACGAGCCCCGGCTGGGGCTGCTGTTGGAGCTGGCGGCCACCGCCCGGCTGATCACGGCGGACTTCCCCGACCCGGGCACCGCCGATCCACACCTGTGGCCGGATTCCGAAGGCCCGTACTGGGCCCCGACGGTGCTGGCCGACCGGTTCGCCGAACGGCCCACCGCCGAGCGCTGGCACCTGCTGGCCTCCACCTGGCTGGACCTGCCGGCCCGGCCGGGCCTGATCGGCAGCCGCGGCGCGGACGGCAAGCCCCGGGCAGCGCTGTCCACACCGCTGTTCTCCACCGCCGCCCCGCTGGACCGCCGACTGCTGCTGGACATGCTCGCCGGGCTGCCCGAGGGCGCCGGAGTGGACGCCACGACCGCGTCGCAGGCCCTGGTGTGGCGCCGGCCGCGGTGGGCCAATCGCCTGCAGCCCGCCCCGGTGAGCGAACTGCTCGACGAGGCGCATGCGCTCGGTGTGCTGGGCCGCGGCGCGATCAGCTCCCCCGGGCGTGCCCTACTGGCCGGCCTCGCGGATGCCACCGCAGCCGACGCCCCATCCCCCACGGCGGCGATCTCCGCCATGGCCCGCGCCCTGCCCGAGCCGATCGACCACTTCCTGGTGCAGGCCGATCTGACCGTGGTGGTGCCCGGCCCGCTCAAACGCGAACTGGCCGACGAACTGGGCGTGGTCGCCACCGTCGAGTCGGCCGGTGCCGCCATGGTCTACCGGGTGTCCGAGCCGACCATCCGGGCCGCCCTGGACGTCGGCCGGACCGGCGCGGGCCTGCAGGCGTTCTTCGAGAAGCACTCCAAGACCCCGGTGCCGCAGGGACTGACCTATCTGATCGACGACGTCGCCCGCCGGCACGGGCAGCTGCGCATCGGACTGGCGACGTCCTTCGTGCGCTGCGACGATCCGGTCCTGCTGACCCAGGCGGTCGCGGTCCCGGCCGCCGAGACACTGGGCCTGCGGTTGCTGGCCCCCACGGTGGCGGTGGCGCAGGCCCCGATCGCCGACGTGCTGACAGCGCTGCGCGCTGCCGGTTTCGCCCCCGCCGCCGAAGACTCCACCGGCACCATCGTCGACATCCGGGCCCGCGGGGTGCGGGTGCCCACCCCCGCGGAACGCCGCAGCCACCGCACGTCGGGCGGTCCCAGCGGCGAAAGCCTGACCGCGCTGGTCCGGGTGCTGCGCACCGTGACGTCGGCGCCGTTCGACAACATCCGCCTGGAGCCGGCGACCGCGATGATCATGTTGAAGCGGGCCGCGCTGGAGGGCTCGACGGTGCTGATCGGCTACGTCGACGCCGCCGGGGTCGCCACCCAGCGGGAGGTCTCCCCGGTGCTGGTCCGCGGCGGTCAGCTGGTGGCGTTCGATTCCACGTCGGGCCAGATGCGTGACTTCACCATCCACCGCATCACCTCGATCTCCGCCGCCGAGCAGTGAGCATGTCGGCCTACTCCGGATAATGGGCCCATGAGCACCGACGGCCCGTTGATCGTCCAATCCGACAAGACCGTGCTGCTTGAGGTCGACCACGAGCAGGCCGGCGCGGCGCGTGCCGCAATCGCGCCGTTCGCCGAGTTGGAACGCGCCCCCGAGCACATTCACACCTACCGGATCACCCCGTTGGCGTTGTGGAACGCCCGCGCGGCCGGCCACGACGCCGAGCAGGTGGTCGACGCACTGGTCAGCCACTCCCGCTACGCGGTGCCCCAACCGCTGCTGGTCGACATCGTCGACACCATGGCGCGCTACGGGCGCCTGCAGCTGGTGAAGAGCCCGGTCCATGGGCTGACGTTGGTGAGCCTGGATCGCGCCGTGCTCGAGGAGGTGCTGCGCAACAAGAAGATCGCCCCGATGCTCGGTGCCCGCATCGACGACGACACCGTCGTGGTGCATCCCAGCGAGCGCGGCCGGGTCAAGCAGATGCTGCTCAAAATCGGTTGGCCGGCAGAGGATCTGGCCGGCTACGTAGACGGCGAGGCGCATCCGATCGCCCTGGCGCAGGATGGCTGGGCGTTGCGCGACTATCAGGAGATGGCCGCCGAATCGTTCTGGTCCGGCGGCTCGGGGGTGGTGGTGTTGCCCTGTGGGGCCGGCAAGACGCTGGTCGGTGCCGCGGCGATGGCCAAGGCGCAGGCCACCACGCTGATCCTGGTCACCAACACCGTCGCCGGCCGGCAGTGGAAACGCGAGCTGATCGCCCGCACGTCGCTGACCGAGGAGGAGATCGGCGAATACTCCGGGGAGCGCAAGGAGATCCGGCCGGTCACCATCGCCACCTATCAGGTGATCACCCGGCGCACCAAGGGCGAATACCGGCACCTGGAGCTGTTCGACAGCCGCGACTGGGGGCTGATCATCTACGACGAGGTGCACCTGCTGCCCGCCCCGGTATTCCGGATGACCGCCGACCTGCAGTCCCGGCGGCGGCTCGGGCTGACCGCGACGCTGATCCGGGAGGACGGCCGCGAAGGCGACGTGTTCTCCCTGATCGGGCCGAAACGCTATGACGCGCCGTGGAAGGACATCGAGGCCCAGGGCTGGATCGCTCCGGCCGAATGCATCGAGGTCCGGGTCACCATGACCGAGAACGAGCGGATGACCTACGCCGTCGCCGAGCCCGAGGAGCGCTACAAACTGTGCTCGACGGTGCACTCCAAGATCGCGGTGGTGCGCTCGATCCTCAAACAGCATCCCGGCGAGCAGACCCTGGTGATCGGCGCCTACCTCGACCAGCTCGAAGAACTGGGCGAGCAGTTGGGCGCCCCGGTGATTCAGGGCTCGACCCGCACCGCCGAGCGCGAGAAGCTGTTCGATGCCTTCCGCAGCGGCGAGGTCTCCACCCTGGTGGTGTCCAAGGTCGCCAACTTCTCCATCGACCTGCCGGAGGCGTCGGTGGCCGTGCAGGTCTCCGGCACCTTCGGGTCGCGGCAGGAGGAGGCCCAGCGGCTCGGCCGGCTGTTGCGCCCCAAGGCCGACGGCGGCGGTGCGGTGTTCTATTCGGTGGTCGCCCGCGACAGCCTGGACGCCGAGTACGCGGCGCACCGGCAGCGGTTCCTGGCCGAGCAGGGTTACGGCTACATCATCCGCGACGCCGACGACCTGCTGGGCCCGGCGATCTAGGACGACCCGCCAGCACGGCAAGCACACGGAGCGGGGCTCGGCGGTTAGCCTCGAAACATGGCCCTGTCCAAGGCGGAACGCGAGCAGTTTCTGGCCGAGCCGCACATCGCGGCACTATCGGTGAACGCCGGTGTCGGCCGCGGACCGCTGACCGTCCCCATGTGGTACCAGTACGCCCCGGGCGGCGACCCGTGGGTGCTGACCGGTGCGGGGTCACGCAAAGCGCAGTTGATCAAGACGGCCGGCTGCTTTTCGCTGATGGTGGAGCGGACGGAACCGACGCTGCGCTACGTCGCCGTCGACGGCGACGTCAGCCGCATCGAACCCGGCACCGACGATCACCATGTCGAACTGGCCCGTCGATATCTACCCCCGGAGCGGGCCGAGCGCTACCTCAAATTCGCGCTGACCGAACTGGGCGAGCAGGTGATCATCTACCTGCGCCCCCAACACTGGATCTCCGCCGATATGGGGGCGGTCTAGACACGATGGCGGCGAGGCGACTGCTGTTCCGGGCGATGTATCGGCTGGGCTTCACCCCGTGGGACGGCCACGCCTTGGCCCGCGGGCTGCGCGACCTGATCCAGGGGGACTCGGGCGCGGCACTGTCGCCGGGCACCGTACTGGATCTGGGCTGCGGCACCGGGGACATCGCCATCTACCTGGCGCACAACGGATGGCGGGTCACCGGCGTCGACTTCACTCCCCGGGCCTTGCGGATCGCCCGGGCCAAGGCTGCGGCCGCGAAGGTGTCGGTGCGATTCCTCTGCGCGGACATCACCCAGCTCAGCGAGGCCGATCTCGGCGAGCCCTTCAACCTGGTGACCGACAGCGGTTGCCTGCACGGGATGAATGACCAGGACCGTGCGATGTACGTCCGGCAGCTCAACGCGGTGACCGGCCCGGACTCGCGGCTGCTGATCGTCGGGTTCACCCCCGGCGCATTGTTCGGGGTCCGCGGTATCGACCAGCCGGAGATCGAACGGCTTTTCGCTCCGGAGTGGGAGCTGGTCAGCGCCGGCGACGAACCGAACTACGTGCCCGTCAACGGCGGCCAGCCGGTGCGGCACTACCTGTTGGCCCGCCGGGCCTGAGGCGTCAGCCGCCGCAGGGGCTGGTGGGCAGCACCATCATCACCGGCCACAGCAGCACTCCGGCGATCGTGGCGACCTCGTAGATGCTGTTGGGCGGGATACCGAACTGCTCCTCGGCGCGGGTCTGCAGGATTTCCACGCCGTCAGGACGCAGGAACAGGCACACCACGCCGATGATCACGTAGGCGAAACCGAGCCACAGCCCGATCTCCAGCAGCTTCCCGACGGTGATACTCAGGCGGTAGTCCAACAGACGCGAAATCCCCCGAAGCCACGAGGGTTCGGGGGATGTCACGTCTGCCAGGCTAGAGCAGCGACGCCGGCGGGTTGAACCGATCGCCGTACTTGGCGGCCAGCTCCTTGGCCCGCGCCACGAAGGCAGCCTTACCGCCGGGGTAGCCGACGATGTACTGCGCGGTGCCGCCGGTCCACGGCGGGAAGCCGATGCCCATGATCGCGCCGATGTTGGCGTCGGCGGTCGAGGTCAGCACACCCTCGTCGAAGCACTTCTGGGTTTCCAGCACCTCGGCGAAGAGCATCCGGTCGATCATGTCCTGCAGCGGCGGGGTGGAGCTGCCCGAGTTGAACGCCTCCCGCAGGCCCGACCACAGGCCGGTGCGCTTGCCGTCGACGTACTCGTAGAAGCCGGCACCCTTGAGCCGCGACGGACGGCCGAGCTCGATCATCTTCTCGACGACGATCTCGTTCATCTGCTTGGTGTAGGTGCCGCCGGCGGCCTCGATGCCCTCGCGGGTGGCGACGGCGATCTTGTGCATCAGCTCCAGGTTCAGCTCGTCGGAGAGCTGCAGCGGAGCGGCCGGGTAGCCGGCCTGCAGACCGGCCTGCTCGATGCTGGCCGGCTCCACACCCTCGCCCAGCATCGCCAGCGCCTCGTTGATGAAGGTACCGATGACGCGGGAGGTGTAGAAGCCGCGGCTGTCGTTGACCACGATCGGGGTCTTCTTGATCGCCAGCACGTAGTCGAACACCCGGGCCAGCGCCTCATCCGAGGTCTTCTCACCGCGGATGATCTCCACCAGCGGCATCTTGTCGACGGGTGAGAAGAAGTGGATCCCGATGAAGTCCTCCTGGCGCTTCACGCCGGTCGCCAGACCGGTGATCGGCAGCGTGGAGGTGTTCGACCCCAGCAGCGCGTTGGGCTCGACGATGTCCTCGATCTCCTGGAAGACCTTGTGCTTGAGCTCCTGGCTCTCGAACACGGCCTCGATCACGAAGTCCACGCCCTTGAGGTCGGACGGGTCACCGGTCGGGGTGATCTTGTCCAGCAGCGCCTTGGAACGCTCCGCGGTGGTGCGGCCCCGCTCCAGCGCCTTGGCCTCGAGCTTCTCCGAGTAGCCCTTGCCCTTCTGCGCCGCCTCCAGGGTGACGTCCTTGAGCACCACGTCGTAGCCGGCCTTGGCCGACACGTAGGCGATGCCCGCGCCCATCATCCCCGCGCCCAGCACACCGATCTTGCGGATCGGGGTCTGCGCGATGCCATCGGGCCGGCTGCCGCCGCCGTTGATGTGCTGCAGGTCGAAGAAGAACGCCTGGATCATGTTCTTGGCGACGTTGCCGGTGACCAGCGAGGTGAAGTACCGGCCCTCGATGCGGCTGGCGGCGTCGAAGTCCACCGCCGCACCCTCGACCGCGGCGGACAGGATGGCCCGCGGTGCGGGCATCGGGGCGCCCTTGAGCTGCTTGCGCAGCAGTGCCGGGAAGGACGGCAGGATCGCCGCCAGCGACGGGGTGGACGGGGTGCCGCCGGGCATCTTGTAGCCCTTGACATCCCACGGCTGCACGCCGCCGTCCGGGTTGGCCTTGATCCACGCCTTGGCGGCCGGGACCAGTTCCTCGACGGTCGGCAGCACCTCGTCGACCAGGCCCACTTCCTTGGCCTTGGCCGGCTTGAACCGGGTGCCCTGGGCCAGCACGTTCATGAACGCGTTCTGGATGCCCAGCATGCGCACGGTGCGGGTGACGCCGCCACCACCGGGCAGCAGACCCAGGGTGACCTCGGGCAGGCCGATCTGGCTGCCCTTGGCGTCCGCGGCGATCCGGTGGTGGCAGGCCAGCGCGATCTCCAGGCCGCCGCCGAGCGCGGCGCCGTTGATGGCGGCCACGACCGGCTTGCCGAAGGTCTCCAGGGTGCGCAGGTCGGCCTTGATGCCTTCGACCTGGTCGAAGATCTGCTGGGCGTTCTCCGGGCCCACCTGGATCATCGCCTTGAGGTCACCACCGGCGAAGAAGGTCTTCTTCGCACTGGTGATCACCACACCAGTGATCGAATCCTTCTCCGCGACAAGACGTTCCACTGCGTTGTGCATGGACTCGCGGTAGTTCTCGTTCATCACGTTGGCCGACCCGGTCGGGTCGTCCAGGGTCAGGGTGACGATGCCGTCAGCGTCCTTGTCCCACTGAATGGTGTTCTCCGCCATTGCTTAAACCCTCTCGATGATGGTGGCGACGCCCATGCCGCCGCCGATGCAGAGTGTGATCAGAGCGCGGCGGGCACCCCGGCGCTCCAGTTCGTCGACCATGGTTCCGGTGATCATGGCGCCGGTGGCGCCCAGCGGGTGCCCCATCGCGATGGCACCGCCGTTGACGTTGAGCTTCTCGTCGGGAATGTTGAAGTCCTTCTGGAACTTCATCGCCACCGAGGCGAACGCCTCGTTGATCTCGAACAGGTCGATGTCGTCGACGGTCAGGCCCGAGCGCTCCAGCACGCGGCGAGTGGCCGGGGTCGGACCGGTCAGCATGATGACCGGGTCGGCGCCGCTGGTGGCCGCGGCCACGATGCGGGCCCGCGGGGTCAGCCCCTGCTCCTTACCGGCCTTCTCGCTACCGACCAGCACCAGTGCGGCGCCGTCGACGATGCCGGAGCTGTTACCGCCGGTGTGGACGTGGTTGATCTTCTCGACGTAGTGGTACTTCTGCAGCGCCACGTCGTCGAAGCCACCCATCGCGCCGATCCCGTCGAACGCGGTCTTCAGCTTGCCCAGGCTCTCCACCGTCGTACCGGGCCGCATGTGCTCGTCGTGGTCGAGGATCACCAGTCCGTTGCGGTCGCGGACCGGCACCACCGACTTGGCGAAGTAGCCGCCCGACCAGGCCGCGGCCGCCAGGTCCTGGGAGCGAGCCGCGTAGGCGTCGACGTCCTCGCGGGAGAAGCCCTCGATGGTGGCGATCAGGTCGGCGCCGATGCCCTGCGGCACGAAACCGATCTGGTAGTTGGTGTCGGGGTCGCCGGCCCAGGCGCCGCCGTCGGAGCCCATCGGCACCCGGCTCATGGACTCCACGCCCCCGGCGAGCACCAGGTCGTCGAACCCGGCCTTGATCTTGGCGGCCGCGACGTTGATCGCCTCGAGCCCGGACGCGCAGAACCGGTTGAGCTGCACGCCGCCGGTGGTGTCGGGCATGCCGGCGGCCAGCATTACGGTGCGGGCGATGTCACCGCCCTGGTCGCCGACCGGCGACACCACGCCGAACACGGCGTCGCTGACCTGGTTCACATCCAGGTCGGGGTTGCGGCGTCGCAGCTCGTCGACCAGGCCGACAGCCAGGCTGACCGGCTTGACCTCGTTCAGCGCCCCGTTGCGCTGCTTACCGCGCGGGGTGCGAATGGCCTCGTAGATGAAGGCTTCTTCGGACATGACTCGAGTTCCTCTTCAGTTGGGATTCGACACGGATTTTCGCTTGCGTCTACTGGGAGCGTAGTCCCGTGGTTGCCACCCTAACAGGATTGCCTATCAACCGGATGGTTGGGCGGTTCCGGCGCCCGCCGCCGGCGGGGTCGGCGCAATAGACTTCGGCCTCATGACCGACGCGGACCCACGCGCAAAACTGTCCCTGACCTGGCAACAACGCTTCGCGTTCTTCGACGCGCACGGTGTGCCGTCATCGTCGCCGCAGTCGCGGGCCGCGCTGCGGGCGCTGCCGTTCGGAACCCGGATGCGCATCACGTCGAACTTCCTGGCGCTGTTCTTCTTCCCGTTCTACTTCTTCGCCAAGGGCATGTGGCGCAAAGGCGTGGTGTGGGTCGGGGTGGCCGTCGCCCTCGCTGCGCTGGGGGTGGTTCTGGATGTCAGCGACGGCGTCGCGCGGGCGATCGGCTTCGGATTGGTGGCCGGCGCCATGACCACCGTCAACTACGGCTACTACCTACATGTTGTGCGGGGCAGCCGCTCCTGGAACATCCTGGAAGGGTTCGCCCGGCGTTCTGCGAGCTGATGCCGACCGGCTCCTATGCTGGCCGGTTATGACGGTGTCGCGGCTTCGCCCCTATGCCACCACGATCTTCGCCGAGATGTCGGCGCTGGCCGCGCGGATCGGCGCGGTCAACCTCGGCCAGGGTTTCCCCGATGAGGACGGGCCCTCATCGATGCTGGAAGCCGCCCGGTCTGCGATCGCCGACGGTGTCAACCAGTACCCGCCCGGTCTCGGCATCCCCGCCCTGCGCGAAGCCATCGCCCGCCAACGCCACCGGCACTTCGGTATCGATTACGACCCGGAAACCGAGGTGCTGGTGACGGTCGGTGCCACCGAGGCCATCGCCGGCGCGGTGCTCGGGCTGGTCGAGCCGGGCTCGGAGGTGCTGCTGATCGAACCGTTCTACGACTCGTATTCGCCGGTGGTCGCCATGGCCGGGGCGCGACGGGTCAGCGTGCCGCTGGTTCCCGACGGCCCCGGTTTCGCCCTCGACATCGACCGATTGCGCCGGGCCATCACCCCGGCCACCAGGGCGCTGATCGTCAATTCGCCGCACAACCCGACCGGCACGGTGTTCACCGAGACCGAGCTGGCGGCGATCGCCCGCATCGCGGTGGAGGCCGACCTGCTGGTCATCTCCGATGAGGTCTACGAGCACCTGGTGTTCGCCGGCCGGACCCACCTGCCACTGGCGGGTTTCGAGGGGATGGCCGAGCGCACCGTCACCATCTCCAGTGCGGCGAAGATGTTCAACTGCACCGGCTGGAAGATCGGCTGGGCCTGCGGTCCGGCGGGTCTGCTGGCCGGGGTGCGCGCCGCCAAGCAGTACCTCAGCTACGTCGGCGGGGCGCCGTTCCAGCCCGCGGTAGCGGTGGCGCTGGACACCGAGGACGCCTGGGTGGCGGCACTGCGCACCACCATGCAGGCCCGCCGGGACCGGTTGAGCGACGGGCTGCGCCAGGTCGGCTTCGAGGTGCACGACAGTTTCGGCACCTACTTCCTGTGCGCCGATCCGCGTCCGCTCGGCTACGACGACAGCACCGCCTTCTGCACCGAGCTGCCGCATCGGGCCGGGGTGGCGGCGATCCCGCTGTCGGCGTTCTGTGTGCCCCCGGCCGAAGCGGCCGCCCCCGAGGTCTGGAATCACCTGGTGCGCTTCACCTTTGTCAAACCCGAGAACACCATCGACGAGGCGCTCCGGCGGTTGGAGATCCTGCGCGACGGGCCGGTCACACGTCCGTAGCGGTTGCGCCGCCCATCACCCGCTCACGCAGCCGCTCGGTGGCGGTCTGCAGCACCAGCTTGCTGGCGCGCCGAACCATGAACGCCGGAATCGGCCCGGTGGGTTCGACGGTGATGTCGAAGCGCACCCGGGTACTGTCCGGGCCTTCCCGGGTGAGGTTGTACTCGACGTGCTGGGCGCGCTGCTGCGCGGTCGCCTTGGCATCCCAGACCACCCAGTCCGGGCCCCAGTGGTACTCCAGAATCTCCCGGTCCACCAAGCCCAGCACCTTGATGGTGGCGCGGACGTGATGGGGACGGCCGTCCTCGTACTTGTCGAGAACTTCCATGCTCTTGTGCACCGGTGACCAGGTCACCACATCGGACACATCAGCGAGCGCGTCGAGGATTTTCTCCGGCGGCGCGTCAATCACAATCTCCCGCGATGCTCGAACAGCCACTGGCTCAACCCTAGCCCGGGCCCGCAGGACCGGAGGGGTTTCGACGAGCGAACTCAGCCGCCCTTTTTGACCTTCAGCACCTGCTGGCGCAGACCGTCGGTGGCGGTCTTCATGCCGCCCTTGAGGGTGTTCTTGAGCAGGAACCCCGGGATCGGAATCGACGGGTCGACAGCCATGTCGAAACGGACCTTGGTCGAATCGCCCTGCGGGGTCAGCGTGTACTTGGCGTCCTGCGCCTTGAGTTGGCCGGCCGACACCAGGGTCCAGCCGACACTGTCGGGCGTCCAGGCGTACTCGATCACCTGCTCGTCGGTCAGGCCGGCGGCCTTGATCCGGATCCGCACCCGGCGCGGACGGCCGTCGTCGTGGGCGTCGAGCACCTCAGCGCTCTGGTACTGCGGCGACCACACGGGAATGGACTCGATGTCGGCGAGGACATCGAGGATCTCCTCCGGGCTCGCTTCGATGACCACTTCGCGGGAATCCTTGACTGCCATGGCAGGCACGATAGCCAGGCCCACGGTGGAGTGCGGGGATTTACGCCGGACGGATGCGTCACGTCGTCTGTCCGGCGGTGGCACGATGGAAGTCATGCATGTGAAAGCGCACGTCGCCGCACCATTGCTCGCCGTCGCGACTGCGCTGGCCGGCGCACCGCTCGCGCACTCCGACGACGCCAGCTATCTGGCCCGGGTCAACTCCGCCCCGGTGGTGATCCCGGTCGCCGATCAGGTGAAGGTGACCTCGGGGCACTACATCTGCGCGCAGTTGCGGATGTACGGCCACACCGGCACCTACCGGGCCGGCACGTCGCCGGGCGACCTGGTGCGCCAGCTGACCAACACCTTCTACTACAGCCCCGAGGCCGCCGACGTCCAGATCGCCGCGGCGCAGGCCGAGCTCTGCCCGGAGACGCTGCGGCCCTGAGCTTTCAGGGCTGGGTCAGCCGGCGCAGCCAGCTCAGCACGTTCTGCGGTGGTGGCGGTGGCGCAACGCGGGCCGCGGGCTGCCGCGGTTCGTCGATGACGCCCTTGAGCTCTCGGAAGGCCGCGATGCGCGCGGTGACGCTGTCGGCGGCCTCCGACGCCGGGTCCGGCGGCGCGGCTGCGGCCCCGTACAACTCGGCGGCGAGTTGGCTGCGGGTCGCATCCCGTCGGGCTTCGACGCGGGCCTGCTCGCGCTCGGCGGCCAGGGACCGGTCGACCTGCCGGGCTTGGTGCGCGCAGTCATCAAGCGCCTCGACCCGGCGCAGCACATCATCACGCAACCGCTTGATGGTGATCTGGCCGTCCTGCAGCATCGAGGTGTCGTCATCGGTCGGCGCCGGAAGCGCCTTCGATTCGGCTACCAGTTTCTCGATGCGCCGGGCTTGCCGTAGGGCGTCGTCAATCGCAGCCAAATCGGCGGAGAAGTCCAAGTCCGCCGGCTCGCCCAGCCACCCGTCCCGGGCCGCCTCGGTGCTCATCACCGCGGCGATGGCCGTCGTCGCGCGTTCGATCAGCTTGGCGCCGTCCTTGCCCAGGGCGTTGACTCGCTCGAGTTCCAAGGCCCTCTGCTGCTGGATCGCACATTTGCGTTCGCTAGCCTCGCGCGCCTCGCGCTGCCAGGGCATCTCACGTATCGGAGCGGAGTTACGGATGATCACCAGAAGCACGACCCACATCACCAGGGGGACAGCCCACCAGCCGCCGCCGGAGTGACTCAGCGGGGGCGCCATGAAAAGCGTCAGGAAACCCGTCACCCCCAGCACCAGATACTGCTTGCGCGTGGGCGGTACCCGGTGCGGTGCAAACACGAAGCCGACGAAGCCAACCACCACCGCAGCGACGAGCAGCAACGCCAGGCCAATCGCACCGAGCGCTACCCAGATCACGATGCCGCCTTTCCGCCGATGTGATCGATGGTAGCGACGAAGAGGGACAGCCGGACTGGGGCGATAAAGGCCGCCAATCCGACGAGTCGACCGCTAACCGGCCAGGGTGAATCCGGCGCCCGGGCCGCCCTTGGCGTTCACGTCGTCGACGATCGCGCTGAACAACACGATCCCGGAGCCCGGCTGTGCCAGCGGCGCCACCGGGACGGAGCCGTCTCGGACCATGCCGACGATCAGATCGTCAACGGTGACCGGCGCCCCGTCATCGCCCGGTTGCCACCACTCGTTGCCCTCGGCGTCCACGGCGGCGGATTCGGCGTCCCAGCAATTGAAGCCGGTGGCACGGCCGAGTTTGCATGCCTGCTGCAGGTGCTCGGGATCCGGGTCGATGGCCTTGATCGCAAAGCCTTCGTAGTTGCGAATTCCCGCGGCCTTGGCCTGATCGAACTCGATCACCGCGTAGCCCAGGCCGTCGTCGGCAGCCACCACCGTGCCGACGACGCCTTCGTCTTCGGCGCCGTCGGCGACAACGGGTGAGCCCACTCCCCCGCATTGCGCGGCGGTGAAACCGATCAGCCGGTCGGCGGAGTCATACCCGATGGCGGTCAGCGTGCAGAGCGTGTCGCCGTTGAGGCCGATCCCGGCGCCGCCGCCGAGCAGAAGCTTGTCGCTCGCCGAGGCGGTGGCCGACAATGCGGTGGAGGCGATCAAGGCAGCGGCCGCGGCGACGATCGCGACAGTGCGTGAAGGGAATGGAAGGCGCACAGCGGCCCAGTCTATGGGCCGTATCAGGTGGCCAGGGCCGGGATCGAACCGGCGACCTTCCGCTTTTCAGGCGGACGCTCGTACCAACTGAGCTACCTGGCCGGAAGGCACGAATGCCTCGCCGTATAAAGCGACCCTGACGGGACTTGAACCCGCGACCTCCGCCGTGACAGGGCGGCGCGCTAACCAACTGCGCCACAGGGCCTTGCTGTTCGCTCCGCTGCAACTACGATGCGAGTACCCCCAACGGGATTCGAACCCGTGCTACCGCCGTGAAAGGGCGGCGTCCTAGGCCACTAGACGATGGGGGCCAGAACCGAATCTCTCCGAGGCACTCACAACGTTTCACGTTGGGAGCTTGGCTAGCTTAGGGCACGGCGGGCCGAAACCTCAAACCCGGCCCCCCGCGAGCCCCGGCGGTCAGGCAGTATCCTGTTCCGGCACGGCCCCTATAGCTCAGTTGGTAGAGCTACGGACTTTTAATCCGCAGGTCGCAGGTTCGAGCCCTGCTGGGGGCACCAGCTCCGCCGTCGGGCGCGCCGTCGGGCCCCGGCCACGGCCGGTCGTCTGGCACCCCGGTGAGCAGGTACGCCGGCGAGATTCGGAAAAGCCTCCAGAGCTGGTCTAACTCGTCGGTGTCCAGTGGCGATTGACCGGAGACCTTCCGGTACACCGTGGTCTTTCCCCAGCCCGTGAGTTCCATCACGTCTTTGCGCTTGATGTTTCGCTCGGCCAACTGGCCCCGCAGACGCTTGGCCACCGTCTCGGTCAGCGTCTCGAACAAGTCGCCTTCGATCATGCGAAGTTCACTCATCAGTCCAGAATGCACGCCTCGCGGCACGTTTGCAACGTTTAGTGATACATTGCACGGCCCCACGGAGCTATCGGACCAAAAATGAACCGTTTCATCCTTGACAGCGGTCCCTGGTAGGTGCGAAGGTTCCATTTATGAACCTTCCGGACGTCGCAGGGAACATCCGCGCTGAACTCGCACGGCAGCGAAAAACCCGAGAGTCGTTGCGCGAGTCGTTGCGGATCTCCAGAGGAAGCATGCACCGCCGCCTGGCCGGACACACGTCATTCACGACTGACGAGCTGGTCCTGGTGGCGAAGTTCCTCGATGTCCCGATCGCTGAACTGTTCCGCAGTGACGCGGCGGAGGTCTCTGCGTGAGCGCTCGGGACCTCGTCACCACCCTCTACCTTAACGACGCCGACCGCCGCGCACTCGTGCGAATTCTGGCAGTCGCTAAGAGCGCAGCCATCGACCCTGACCACGATCCAGCCGACCGGCTACTGGACCGGCTCGACCACGCACACCTGAAGGCGCTCGAAGCTGCGCGCGACACGCTCATCCGGAAAGCAACCGCAAAGGCCTCCGCGTGAACGCCGGCCTGCCGGGCCTACTCCCCGGACTTACGCAGGCGCTCGTCGAGATGCCCGAGAGCATTGATCACCTCGAGCAGCGCGCCGGATTGCGCTTTCGCGATGGCCACCGTGTCGAACACACCCTTGCTGGCGGTGGCGGCCATGAGGTCGACGAACTGCTGGCAGTTGGACATGTTCGGCGCGACCTTGAGTCCGCGGATGTAGGCGGCCCAGGCGTCATTTTCGTTGCTCACCACAAAGCTCCTTGCGTTGCACGGGCGGTAACCCGTTATGTAGCCGCGGCGACCTCCTTGCCGTCGCGGTGGCTGCAGCGTAAGGGGTGGGTCCGACGTGCCGCAGTGATCCTGCGGCCGTCGGACACCACCAACGGCCCCGGCAGTGGGGAACTGCCGGGGCCGGGCACCACTGCTGGTGGTGCTCGATGACCGACCTGTCGTTGTGGCAGCAGATCGCGGGCGTGGCTGTGGCAACCGTGCTGGTCCTCGGCTGGGCGGTCTGGTGCCGCCGTCGGCGACAGGCGCCGGGCCGGCACCGCCCCGACCAGGTCGCAAGGCTCACCGCCGCCAGCCGCGCCCTCGACGCCCTGGCCCCTGGCGCGAGCCGGTCCGCCGAGCTGGGTTCCCAGTTCATCGACCGAGCTATCCGCTACCGCGGCCAGCTCGCCGGCATGGCGGTGTCAGGGCTGATGAATCCGGTTGACGATCTCACCGACGACTGGACCGCCGACCTGCCGACCGCAGAAGTCCCGTTGATCACCGCGCTGGACCTTGCCAAGCACTACGAGTCCACCGCATTGGCCGCAGCCCAGTTCGCGGCCGCCGTTCGTTCCGGCGAACTGCGGCACACGTCGCCGTCCGAACGTGCACGGCAGCGGTGGGGTGTTGAGTGCCCCATCTTCGCCGAGCTGGCCGACGAATACGGCTACGACCTCGGCGGTGAATTCGGGGAGCTTCGACACCGGCCGGTAGCCGCATGAGCGCCGGCATCAATCCCGCTACGCACCCCACTGCGGTGCTCTACCGGCGCACGTTGATCGAACTCGACCAGACCCGCGTCCAGCTGGTCGCAACGGGCGCCGCCCGCCACGTCATCGCCGCACTCGACGACTACCGATCGACCATCCAAACCGCCCTGCACACCGAAGGAGTTACCCAATGAGTATGCGCTACAAGCTGTCTGACCTGTTCGCCCGTCACCGCTTCGACCAGCACGCCGCCGAATCCCTACAGCTCGCCCAGTCGTCCGCGCCAGCAGCGCCCCAACCCCCGTTGGGGCGCGCCGCGGACAAGCCCCCACTGCTCGGCCTGGTCACGGCCGAGCCAGGGGGCCGGGGGGGGGGGGGGGGGGGGGGGGGGGGGGGGGGGGGGGGGGGGGGGGGGGGGGGGGGGGGGGGGGGGGGGGGG
>NZ_CP084029.1:661156-952845 GCF_020181615.1 [Mycobacterium] crassicus | reverse complement strand
CCCCCCCCCCCCCCCCCCCCCCCCCCCCCCCCCCCCCCCCCCCCCCCCCCCCCCCCCCCCCCCCCCCCCCCCCCCCACCACACCGAGTGGCCCCTCGACTGGGACCGGCTGCGCGGCGACTTCGCCACCCTGCGCGAACTCTGCGTCGCTCTCGGCGACACCGCCTACGACATCGCGGGCCACATCGACCGCATCGACCCCACCGCAGCCGGCCTCGCCCGGGCTCAAGCACAGCAGAACTAGACCGAAAATGCCCCGCCACCGGGCAAGCGGTGCGGGGCGTGGACACCACCACCAAGGAGGAAAGCAGTGCCAGAACCGAAGACTACCGGAGCCAATCCCTCACAGGCAGCGTTGGATGCGGCCAACCGGCAACGCAACGCCACGCTCACCCCGCGAATCGTCGAGTTCGCCCGGATCGCCCTGGACACCAAGTACGAACTGTTGTCCGACCGCGAGCGGTTCGTCGCGCAGCTGCGAGTCGATCACCCGACCGACACTCTGACCCAGCTCGCGGAACGCGCCGAGATCACCAAGGACGCGTGCAGTTCTGCACTGCGTCGAGCGGTTCAGCGCGCCCAGCTCGGCGCCGAGGCGGTGTCCGCATGAGCGGCGACATGGTCGAAGCAACCGGCTATCTCACGGTCGAAGGCGAACGCAGTCGCTACAACATCACAAAGGGCGTCATCCGGGCCAAGCTGGCGCGACTCACCAAGGGCAAGCCGGCGTCACTATCCGCCGATCAGGTGGCGATCAAGGTGACGATTCGGATCCCGGCCAGGGCTTTCGACGCACTGCAACCCGAGGCCGTGATTCTCATCCCCGAGGAGCTGGTGCAGCATCCGGTTGAGGTTGAGGCGGTCGAACCGTGACGCGGCAGCAGTGCCCGGTTTGCTGGCGTCTGGTCGCCCCCACTCGCTGGGGTCACATTGCCCTGCACCGCGATTCGATCGCCCGCGACGTCTGCCCGGCCTCGGGTGAACCCTTCGACATCACCGACCCGCTACCTCTGGCAGGAGCCATCGCGTGACACCGGAACGTCCCGACCGCTGCCAGAACTGCGGCTACTCCCGCCGCCACTCCCGCCAGAAGCCCGGCGAAGTCCTGAAGTGGGTCGACTGCTGCCGGGTCTGGATGTGCGACGGCTGCCGTGACCTCCGCGGCTGCGTCGATCCGTCCCAGCCACCCACATCCGAGATGCTGTCCCGCCACACGCTGGCCAGCGCGGTGCCGGTGAACGATGGCCTGTACCCGGGGATCCCGGACTCGGTCTATCACGGTGACCCTCACAGTCTGTCGTCGTCCGGTGCCCGTCTGCTGCTGCGCAAGACGCCGGCCGAGTTCATGCAGGACCGCATCAGTCCGCCGAAGCCCAAGAAGCACTACGACTTCGGTCATGCCGCGCACAAGATGGTGCTCAGCGAGGGCGCCCAGCTCGCCGTGCTCGACCCGGCGGTGCACGGCCTCAAGGCCGACGGCAAGCCCGCCGATAAGCCCTCGGCGACAACGAAGTGGAAGCAGGCCGAGGCCCGGGCACGCGAGAACGGCAAGACCGTGATCACCAAAGAGCAGATGGACATCGCGCAGCGTATGGCGGGCAAGGTGTTCCAGAACCCGTACGCCGCGAAGCTACTCAGCGACGGGATGCCGGAGGTGTCGGCGTACCACCACGACGACGCCACCGGTGTGCGGTTGCGGGCCCGGTTCGACTTCCTGCCCGACCGCAAGGGCCGGCTGATCATCGTCGACTACAAGACCGCACTGTCGGCGGATCCGGCCGAGTTCGAGAAGTCGGTCGCCAAGTTCGGCTACGACCAGCAGGCCGCCTTCTACATCGATGCGGCGGCCGAGCACTCGTTCGACGATCCGGCGTTCGTGTTCATCGTGCAGATGAAGGAACCCCCGTACCTGGTCAGTTTGGTGCAGATCGAGCCGGAGTGGATCGAGTACGGGCGCAAGAAGAATCGGCAGGCCATCGAGCTGTATTCGGAGTGCCTGGCCACCGACACGTGGCCGGGCCACGGCGATCAGATCCACACCGCGCACATGCCGTCGTGGCTGCGCCGCCAGATCGAGGCGACCGCCGATGTCGCCTAACCACCCCTACCGAGAGGAAGCCCAGCCCATGACCCCTACCGAGATCGCGACCGCTAGCGACTCGTCACTCAGCATCCTGCCGCCGGCGCAAGCCCCGTCCGTCGCCGCACGGCAAATGCTGCTGGCTCACGCCGAGATGATGCAGACCGCCCACCAGCTGGCCGTCGGCATGGTGCGCACAGAGATGGTGCCGAAGCGTTTCCAGGGCTCGGATAAGGCGCACGATGCCACCGCTGCGATCCTCTACGGTGCCGAGCTGGGGCTGAATCCGATCCAGTCGTTGCAGCGGATCATCCCGATTCACGGCATGCCGTCGCTCGAGTCTCGAACGATGGTCGCGTTGCTGAAGTCTCGCGGCTACAAGATCAAGACGATCGAGCAGTCAGCTGAGGCGGTGACTGTGCAGGGCATCGACCTCGATGGCGAAGTGTACGAATCGACCTGGACGATAGAGCGTGCTCGCGTTGCGGGGTATGTGCCGGAGCCTGCCGGGCCGGAGTCGCTGAAGCGGCCGAATGTCAAGACCGACTGGGCGGGCGAAACGAAGTCGGGTCGGAACGGCTCGTATCACGTGGTCACCGGGAACATGAAGTACATCACCGACCCGCAGGCCATGCTCAAGGCGAAGGCGCAGTCGGAGATCTGCCGCGAGATGGCGCCCGATGTGCTGCTGGGGATCTCGTACACCAGCGAGGAACTGCAGTCGGAGAACTGGGACAGTGACCTGGCCCGGCAGCAGGTGCGGGTGCCGTCCGGTCGGGGCGCTGTGGTGACGGTCGACGAGATCATGACCGACGTCGCGCCGCCGGTTCCGGACCTTCCGGATCGGACCGCGGAGCTGGCCGCCGCACGGCAGCGCGCGAAGGCGCACATGGAGGCCGGCACGATGCCCGATCCCAACGAGGACCTGGATGCGGCCGAGGCGTACGCCGAGTTCTACATGCGGCCAGACGAGGCGCTGGCCTACCTGGCCGGCGGTGACGGTGTGGTTGAGCCGGCCGAGGATGCCGCGCAGGAGGCTGCACCAGCACCGGAGCAGGTCGCCGAGCCGGAGCCGGCGGCGGCCGAACCCGAGCCAGCACCAGCACCCGAGCCTGCCCCAGAGCCAGTGAAGGCGGCGAAGACGCAGACCCGCAAGGCCCTGGAAAAGCGACTGTTCAAGCTGCTCAGCGACGCCGAAATCACAGTCGAGAACCGCGAGGACCGACTCATCGTCTACCGGTTCATCGTCGGCCGCGACACCATCGGCTCCACCGACGACCTCAACGACGTCGAGGTGGCCAAGGTCTGCGACGTCCTCTACGAGTGGGCCCGCGCGAAGGTGCTCAACGACAAGGTCACCGAGATCTTGAACTCCGCGACCCTCGCCCAAGACGACGCCTGAAATCCACAGTCACACAACCCGAAAGGCCACCAACTATGTTGATCACTGACCGCGAAGCACCCGCCGACGTACCGACAACCAACGCCCTCGACGCCATCGACCTGGGCGACATCCCGCCCGCCTACCTGAGCTTCGGCAGTACTCCTGGGCCGATGGAGGAACCGCCGGCGGTCGGCGAGAAGCGCACCTACATCGTGCGGGTGGAGTGCACGGGTACGTCGGAGTCGGTGCGCTCCGATGGTGAGCACCGGTTCGGTCGGAAGCTCACGATCTTGTGGGCGGTGCCGAAGGGTGAGTCGGAGCCGCCGGACCCGGACGCCGATCAGCCCGCGTTGTTCGATGAGGACGGCGAGGTGTCGGCCGACGCAGGCGACGATGAGGACGACGACCTCGTCGGTGGTGATCCCGAGCTGGACGACGAGGCCTGCGGTCGGCCCCCGTTCTCCGACGGTGCAGTGTGAGCACCCCGGAGCTGAACACTGCGGTGCTCGAAGCGGCGGCAGCCGCGGGTTACAACGCCGCGGTGGCGATGACCTATCCGTTAGCCTCGGGCTACACCTGGGAGAACCTGCTTCACGAGGACCGTGAGAAGAACATCACGGTCACCGGTGTCGCCATCGCCCACTACCTGGCGAACCGGTCGGCGCCGGAGGAGTTCCGGGACGCGGCGCGCATCCTGCGCTCCGGCTGCGAACCCGGAGTGCAGGAATCCCGGTGGTCACCGTCTGAGCTGGAGGCGCACGCCGACGCACTGGATTTGCAGGCCGAGCAAGAGCAGCTTGTGGCTGACATTACCGAGCTGATGTTCGCCGACGAGGACGCCTACGAGGCCAAGGTTCGTCGACTGCTCACCGAATTCGTCGTCACCCGCAGGGGCGCGTGATGGCAGCGGATTCGGACATCCTCGGGTTCATCAGTCAGTGCGCGATCTGCCCGCAGAGCGCACTCACCCGCACCCCGCACCCGCCGGGCGACCGCTTCATCTGCCCGCGTTGCCGTGAGGTGGTCGGCCCGGACATCGTCGCCCAGCAGGTGACCCGATGAACGCCAGTGCAGATGGTGACGAACCCCTCGGAGAGCACGTCGACGTCACCATGCCACGCACCGTCAGCCTGATCGACCGGCAGACCCAGGCGCTCAACGAGATCCGGCACATGGTGAACGCCGTGCTGGACAAGACCATGAGCACTACCGGGTACGTCAACACGATGAGGTCCGGCGAGAAGGCTTGCGCCGCGGAGATCCGCGCGATCCTCGATCGGCTGGGGGTCTGATGGTCGATCAACTCGAGCTGTTCGCCCAGCCGGCCGCCACGCCGCCGCCGCGGTTCGATGCCGACCAGACACTCCGCGGGCTCCCGCACAACATCCAGGGCACCTGCTGCGGCCACTGGCGCGCCCAGCACGACAACCCGGGCGGTTGCCGATTCTGCCCCTGCCAGAAATTCAGCGACGCACCCACCGAACCGCCCTGCTGCCGAACCGGGGTCACCGGGCACTGCGTCCACGGTCGACACGACCAGTGCCCCTACAGCCCCGGCGGTGGCTGCTACGGCGGCATCATCCGATCCGAGTGCTACGTGCTGATGCCACCCACCGGCGGCTGGCCCGGCACCGATCCTCTCCCAACCCCGGGTCTCGGCTACGGAATTCTGGTCGACGCCGACGCCGCGGTGTACGGCCGCTGCGACATCCTCGAGGTGATCGAACCGACACACCGAATCGTGTGCGGTTGCGACTGCCACGCCCCGGCGCCCACCGCCGCTACAGACCGCTGCGCCGAATGCCCGCACACGCGCGCTGACCACGGTGACACCTGGTGCGACGCCGTGGCCCAGCGCACGGTCGGCGACACCACGCGCGCCGGCGCATGCCTCTGCCGCGGATTCGCGAGCAAGCGCGGTGCGCGATGACCCTGGCCTTGTTCCCGTCCTGCGTCCTGCCCGGCTGCACCACCCCGGTCGTGCACGTCGGCGAACCCTGTGAGGGCTGTCGGGAGGTGTTCGGGCCCATGCTGCAGTCCGCGGCCGGGCCCGCGCTCACCGACGAGCAGATCACCTACCGAGACAGCACTACCCGCAGCGCCTACCAGGTGCAGCGATGGATCAGAGAGGACCTGCGATGACGCGTGAACAGCTGATCGAGCGGATCATGTTCGCGGTCGACGGCTACCGCTTCGGCGAATGGCCACTGAACGAGGCCGGCGCACGCATCATGCGGCTGATCGAGCAACACCCGGAGGCCGCGGTCGGTACGGCGGACGACATCTCCTGGGAGCCAGAGACAGCCGAGCAGGCTGAGACGCCCGAGTCCACCGGCGGTGAGCCGGAGCGGTTCGTCGCCGAGTGGACCCCACCCTGGCCCGCCGACGCCACGCCCGGAGAGCGCGGCGGGATCGCTTCCTGCCGCGCCCAGGACGCCGTGGTGAAGGTCTGCGAGATCTGCGGCCGGAAAGGCACACGCCGCTACGTCGAGACGGAGACGGGCTGGCGTTGCGCACCGACGGCCACCAAGTGCCCGGGCAACCGGGAGCCGGGACCGGCTCCGGCCGCCGCGCCGAGTGACCCACCAGCACCAGCACCGCCAGCGCCCAAGATCACCGCCAAGCCCCGCCCCGGCATCACCGCCATCTGCACCGGCTGCCCCCGCACCTGGACCCTCACCGGCCGCGTCCTACGCATGGCCGTCGACACCCACGAAGTGAAGACGGGCCACGTCGTCGACATCACCGAGCAGGAGGCGAGCTGATGGCGTTCATCGCGAAGTTCCCCGGCCGCTGCGGTATCTGCGACGACCCGGTCGAGCTCGGCGACGAGTGCGACTACACCGAGGACGACGAGCTGGCTCACGTCGACTGCATCAACGCTGACGGCATCGATGACAGCCGGGAGGCCGTGTGCCCGGACTGCTGGACCATCCACGCCGGGGAGTGCATCTGATGGCCCAGCACCCGATCCTCTGCCTGTGCGGCCACTTCCACGGCGGCACATGCCATTGCGGCTGCACCACCTACGACCCCGACACCTGCCACATCTGCGACAGTCACGGTTGCGCCGACTGCAACACCTAACCGAGGAGAACCAATGGCCGTATCCAAGCGACTCCGTTTCGAAGTCCTGCGCCGCGACAACCACGCCTGCCGCTACTGCGGACGGTCGGCGCCCGACGTAGAACTGACCGTCGACCACGTCGTACCCACCACACTCGGCGGCAGCGACGAGCCCACCAACCTCGTCGCCGCGTGCCGGGACTGCAACGGCGGCAAGTCATCCGTCCCGTCCGTCGCCGCGGTGGTCGCCGACGTCGCGCAGGACGCCGTCCGGTGGGCCGCTGCCATGTGTCAGGCGGCCGATGAGATGGCCGCCGAGGAAGATGTCACGCGCGGGATCCTCGACGCAGTAGAAGAGGCGTGGAATCGACCATGGATTCCCGCCGGATGGGAATTGAGCGTCTCCACCTTCGTCCGGGCCGGACTCAACCGAACGACACTCGTCGACCTGGCCCGCAGCGCATCAACCGCCCGCGGGATCGACGACCGATGGGCATACTTCTGCGGTTGCTGCTGGAAACGAATCCGGCAGCTCCAGGATCGAGCGCAAGAACTCGTCAGCGCCCACACAGATTCACGACCCGGAACCGCGCTCAGCACCGTGTGGACCCAGGAAGAAGTCGACGAATACGTGTCGAAAAACGAGTGGTACGGCTCCCGGTATCTGAGCCAGGAGTCGATCGACTCGGCGTTCTGCAAGCACCGGGACTGGCATGAAGGCGACTGCGGCGACCCCGTCTGCCGCATCATCCGAGCATCGTGGATAGGCACCTCCGGCGACGAGGTCAACGTCGCCAACGAACGGAAGTCCAGGCGCGAGAACGCGATCATGGACGAAGCAGAGGCGGCGCTCGATGGCTAACGGAGCCGCCCTCATTCGCGAATCCATCTGGCGCAACCGCGAATTCCGGGCACTTCCCAGAGCTGCCCAGTGCACCTACATCCAGGTCTGCTCACAACGAGACCTGGACTGCGCCGGTCTGCTCACCCTGAACATCGGCGTGCTGGTCAAGGGCTGCAGCGAACTTGACCAGGACGCCATCATGGACGACCTGAAAACGCTAGAGGCCGAGCGGTTCGTCTTCGTCGATCACGACACCGACGAGCTATTCATCCGCTCGTACATGCGCACCGCGGAGGTGGTGAGGTCGCCCAATGTCTTCAAGAGCGCGATCAGGTCGGCGGCCCAGGTGCATTCGCCGAAACTGCGCATCGAGGTGGCTGCCGAACTTCGCCGACTGAAGCGCGCCGAGGCCACCAAGATCGCCGATCAGCTAGACCCATCAGAAACCCATCGGGGCAACGCCACGAACCCCTCCGAAACCCTTCCGAAATCCGAAACCCTTACGGAACCCTCCTATCCCTATCCAGATCCAAGTCAAAGTCACTCTTGTGCTGTTGGTCCAGTTGGGGAGGGAACCCGCCCCCAATGCGCCGACCACGAAGAGAACCACGACGGCCCCTGCCACGCCTGCCGTCGTCGCCGCGAATGGGACCGGGACAACGCCGGCCAAATCGAAGCCGCCGAGCGCGAACAGCGCCGCGCAGCCCAGGCCGCCGCCGATCAGGTCATCCGCGACTGCCGCCTCTGCGACGACGGTGCCTGGCGTCTGGGCGAGGACGGCACGCCGATGGACCCCGCCGTCAAGTGCGACCACCCGGAGACCGCCAATGCCTGACCGGTACGGCAACCCCGACGACGACCGCGACGACCCCGCCACCGCCCGGGCCCGCGCCGCCGAACTCGCCCAGGCCGCCCGCGACCGCGAGCTCGAGCAGCGGCACGCCGAACTCGAACTCCAGGCCCAAGCCCGAGCCGCCTGCACCAGCTGTGACGACGACGGCTACCGCAACGGCCACGTCTGCAACCACAACCCCGCTCAGGACGCCATCAACGACCGCGGCATGGCCGCCTGCCGAGCCGCACTCACCAAGGACGACAGCCGATGACCCTCGCCGAAGTGCTCACCGAGATCGAAAAATCCGCTGGTGCAGCCTGTATCGCGATCCTGGGTGTCTGCCTCGGATTGAGCTGGGCCGACATCGAAACCGCCATCGAGCACTTCGTCACCGGTTGTCCGCCCGTGACCGATGAGCAGATCATCGCGTTCACCGCCGGTGCCGCAACGGAACTCGACTACTACGCCGACGACTCACACCTGTGCGACTGCGGCACCTGCGAAGCCATCCGCCACGAACTCGGCCACGCACCGGGCGAGGTGCCCGCGTGATCGTTGCCGGTATCGACCCCAGCCTCACCAACTGCGGCATCGCCATCCTCGAGGCAGGCCAACCCGTCCACCTCGACGCCGTCGGCCACGCAGGCAAAGACGGCGCAAGCTACGACCACCGCAGCCGCCGCATCGTCAGCCAGTGCCGGTGCATCATCAGCATCATCACCACCCACACCCCAGACCTCGCTGTCATCGAAGGCCCCGCCTACGGCCACAACCTCCCCAGCAACCACGACCGCGCCGGCCTCTGGTGGGGCCTCTACAGCGCCCTACGCGCCAAGCACATCCCCACTGCGGTGGTAGCCCCCGGAACCCGCGCCAAATGGGCCACAGGGCACGGCCGGGCGGGCAAGGCCGACGTCCTGAAGACGGTCCGCGCCTGGTGGCCGGACACCACCATCCGCAACCACGACATCGCCGACGCCGCAGTACTCGCCACACTCGGCGCATTCCACGCCGGCGACCCCATGCCCTTCCCCGTCAAGCCCCGCCACCAGGTCGGCGCCGACGTCATCGACTGGCCGGAGGTAACCACCCCATGACCACCTGCCAAGCCTGCAACCGCCCAACCCAGAACTACCTCTGCGACGACTGCACCGACCAACTCACCTACATGCTCGAACAAATCCCCTGGCTACTCGAAGAACTCGACAACCGCATCCAGAAACTCGACCGCATCAGCGTCGGCACCATCGGCCGATCCCGCCGACCCGACGAACTCACCGTCATCGACTTCGACGCCGTCGAACTCGCACGCACCATCCGCCAGAAACTCACCCGCTGGGTCAACAACGTCGCCCGACACCACACCGGCCGCGACATCCCCGCCATAACCACCGTCGAAACCACCGACCTCGCCCGCTGGCTACACGCCAACACCCACGCCATCGCACGCCTCGCACTCGCCGGCGGCCTCTACCGCGAAATCAACCAGATCGTCGGCACCAACGAACAAGGCGGCCAGCTCGTCGACGCCATCAACCGACAAGACCGCACCTACTACGGACCCTGCACCACCATCACCGGCCGCGACCACAAAGGCCAACCACGCCAATGCGGCCACGACCTCTACGGCCCCCGCGAGAGCGTCGAAATCACCTGCCCCCGCTGCAAGTCCACACTCGACCCCCGCCGCCAGCTCACCAGCACGATCAACGACCGCGACCTGGTCACCGAAACGAAGCTCCTCGAAACCCTCGACACCATGGGCGAACCCGTCTCCCGCACCACGCTTTACGGCTGGATCCGCTCCGGTGCGCTCACACCGCGCGGCTGGGTACACGCGGGCCGCATCGTCGCGTACAAGGTCCGCCACAAGGACCCGCGCGTGTTCAGCCTCAAGCAGGCCCGCCAACTACGCGAGGCCGATCAGGCCAAGGTGAAGGGATCAACCCCGTGAGCATGCAGGTCAGTCATCCCGAATGCGGCCTCCGGATCTTCGATTGGCCCCGGCTGATCGATCCCGGCCAACGATGCGGCCGTTGCGACCAGATCATCTACCTGGACGACACTGAGGTCTGTTTCGCGTCCGTCGCGGCCGGGCAGCCGCACCACATGCAGTGCCCAGCAACAGGGGATGACCGATGAACGTCCGTGAGCTGATCACAGCGCTCCAGCGCTTCGGACCAGCAGTCCTCGACCTGCCAGTGGTCATCGAGAACGAGAACATCGAGTACATGCCAGAGCACGCGGAGCTGATACACGTCGAGGTCAGCAACGAATTCTGCGCCGACCCGGACGAGTACGCGGGAGACGGCGGGCGCGCCTACGACAAACCAGCGCAGCGTTACCGGGAGGCCGACAAGAACAGGCCAACTAGCCCCGTCGTGCTGCTCACCCAGCAGCAACCGTGGCGCCCAACTCTCGACGGCGAAGTCGTACCGCCTGCGCTACCAGCCCGCCAGAACGGAACGGATGGGACTGCGGGATGAGCGATGAGATTGCCAGGCCGGAGTTGCCGGAGCCGTTCCGGTCGCAGGTCGAAGCGATGATGGCCCAGCGTGATCTCCAGGTGGAGCGTGACCGAGCAGACCGGATGCGCGACGACAGCAACAAGCTCTACGAACTCCGGGGCTGGCTACGACTCTGCGAAGACAACCCCGCTGGCCACGCCGAGTTCTACCAGTGGGCCTGCCATTACATCTTCGGCGACCCCATGCCAGGCGAGGGACCCGATGAGCCCCAAGCCGGTGACTAGCAGCTAGGCCAGCCCAGCCGTTTGGCTCTCCACGAAGGCGTCAAGCACCTGCCGCGACAGCTTCGACACGCTCATCTTCCGATGCTCAGCGATCGCCTGCAGCGCATCCCGAGTCGACTCACTCACCCGTACCTGCACCACCGGTGAATGCTTCCCCTCACCCGATAGTGACTTACCGCCGGGCACCAGGGTGCGGGCCCGCACCTTCGCCAGCACATCGGCTGCGATCGCGTCGGCCCGCTCGTCGGTCAGGCGCTCGCCGTCGACGATGATCTCTTCCTCGGCCAGGTCGATGTCCTCCACCACGGTGTCGTCGTCGAAGTGCACCGCGGCCGGGTCGATCTTCTGCCTGTTCATGGTGATCACCAGTTCTTCCGGTAGTTGGTGGGCATGGCGTGGATGGCGATCCACAGGTCGGCGTCGCGGTCGTCGACCACGAGGATCAGCTCGAAGCGGCGGCCACGCTCATCGGTGCCGATGAAGTAGGCCCGGTTGCCGTCGATCAGCAGCGGCATCCCGGCGTTGCGCAGCGCGGCGATCAGGTTGCGCTTGTTGCCGATGCGCTTGCGGGCTTTCGCGGTGAGCTTGATCCGTGCCATGTATCGAGTATGCACTACATACTCGGCATTGTCAACGGGTATGTATTACATATCCGAAATGGTACGCCCCAACCAACCGCCACACCACCCCACACCGACACGCCACCCAACCACCAAAATGGCAACAAGCCCCTGACCTGCATATACTTCACCACAGCAGTCCATGACGCTGCCCAAAAACCCCCACCACGCTGGGGGTTTCGCCATTTGCAGCCCACGCCCCCGGTGTGCCCACACCACCGGGGGCGCGTCACACCACCACCCCACAGCCCACCCCGGGGAGCAACCATGCCCAAGACCAAACCAGCCGACCGACCACTCGTCGACCTACTCGAACAAGCCTTCACCACCGGCCTAATCCACCCAGGCTCCGGCGACGGCCCCATCGCACTACCGCACGCCATGTTCGGCAACAGCACCATGCCCGACGAGATGACCCGCCACTTCGCCGAAGACGCCGGCCTGCCACACGCCAACATCGCCCGCCTGGTCGCCGAAGCCATCGTCGACGTCATGGAGAAGGCCGGCAAGAGCGGCGCCGCCACGATCCGCAAGGCCGAGACCGCCGCACGACGAGCGCGCCGCGGACCCAACCCTGCCCCGGCACCGGTGCCCGCAGCACCAGCACCAGCATCAGCACCCGGGCCCCGGCCGTCCATCCCCGAAGGCAGCCTCGCCGGCAACATGATCGTCACCCTCAACGGCGCAACCCTCATGCGAGACCTCGGCGACTGGACCCAACGCCCACCCGAGCAAATTGCGCAACACCTGAAGAACCCAGCGAAAGCACCCGCTTGGGCCAAAGCACTCATCGCCGCAATCGTCGACACCGCCACCACCGGCCGCGCCCAACACGTCGACATCACCACCGACGACCAAGGCGGCTGGACCATGCAAGTGAGCGCGGCATGAACCATGCCCAGGACGCCAAGTAAGACCACCACGCAACGTGGCCTCGGGTGGCAGCACCAGCAAGACGCCGCACGCCTACTGCGTCAGCACGTAGACGGAACCCTCTGCTGGTGGTGCGGCCTGCCCATGTTCAAAGCCCCACGGCTCGTCAACAACTGGGACAGCAAGCAGCTCGGCGCCGACCACAGCAAGGCCCGCGCCTTCGGCGGCACCCGCGCCGACCGGCTCCTACACGGCAACTGCAACAGCCAACGCGGCGACGGAATGCGCGACCACGAACGCCCCGCCATCCTCGGCGTCCACCCATCACAGTGGACCGCCACACTCGCCCTCACCGACCACCCGGCCGACGCCGACACCACCAACTACGCGATGGACTGGTGATGCTCTACCTGATCACCGGCCCACCGGCGGCCGGCAAGACCACCTGGATGCACCAGCACGCCCGACCCGGCGACATCACCATCGACCTCGACGCCATCGCCGCCGCGCTCACGCCCACCACCGACCCGCACCGGCAACCACGCCACGTGCAGACCGTCGCCAAGGCCGCGCGCCAGGCCGCCATCGACACCGCCGTCACGCAGGTCGGCGAGCACGACGTCTACGTCATCCACGCCACCCCCAGCCCCGCGCTGCTCGACCGCTACCGCGCCCTCGGCGCGCAGGTGGTCACGATCGACCCCGGCCGCGACGTCGTCCTCGCCCGCTGCAAAGCCGAACGCCCCTGGCAGATGGCCCAAGCAGCCAAGGAGTGGTACGCCACCCGCCAGCAAACACCGGCAAACCGCCAGCAAACACCTCCGACCTCGGCGCGGACGGCGATGAGCTGGTGAACACGCCGACCAGGCACGATCCGACAACCCGAAACGGTCCACAAATCCGGAAACATGCAGGTCAGAGACCTGCCAAGCCCCGCCACCCTCAAAATATCGGAGGGGGCCCCCAGCCTGACCCCCGGGGCCCGCGTCAGGATTTTTTTTCGGACGGTGAAAAATCGTGACAGCCCGCCAGTCAGCAAACTCCACGGCGGAGCCAGCAAACACCGCGAAGCCGCGCAAGCGGGCGCCGGCCAAGCGGTCCGCGCCGACGAAAGCCGCTGTCCCGACCGCTGGCCAGCGCCTGGTCGCCGAGCTGGCGAAGGACAACGACCCGTACGCGCTGCGATTCCTGATCGAGCAGGCCGGCCACATCGCGGACTACCTCGAACGCCTGCACGCGCTGCACGCGGGCGACCGCGACGCCTGGCTAAAGGTCAAGATCGGGGCCAAGACGGTGGAGGTCGTGGTGAACGATCCGCTGCGCGAAGTGCGGGCTCAGGCAGAGCAGCTGCGGCGGATGCTGGCCGAGATTCACCGGCAGCGGGCGGCGATCCCGATGGGCAACGATGACTCCGGCGACCCGCTCGACCGCTACTAGGCCGCGCACGGCTCCGACGCCGAAGAAGAGCACCCCGACTCCGAAGCGTCCGCCGAACCGCAAGCCGGATCGGCCGCAGTGGCCGGAGTGGGTCGGGTCATGGCCGCGGCTCAAAGGCCGTCAGATACCCGAGTTCGAGTCGAAGCACGACGGCGACGAGGCGACCCAGGCTGACCGGTGTGGCCGGTTCGGTGCGGACATCGGGATGCGGCAGATGCCGTGGCAGTGGCGGTCTATCCAGGCGATCAAGTCGGTGCAGCCGCCGACGCCGGAGGAGGTCGAGGACGCCGCGCGCGAGGGCCGCGAGCCGATCAGCCTCTGGACCCACCGCGATGTGTGCATCGAATGCACACGGCAGCAGGGCAAGACGCTGCTGGTGGTGCTGTTGATCTTGTTCCACATGTTCGTGCTGCGGGACGCGCGGATCATCTACTGCGCGCAGCGGTGGGCGACGGCGTACGACGTGTGGAAGCGCGTTGTGGCGGTGATCAATCGGGTGCCGTGGTTGAAGCGGCGGCTGTACGAGAAGCCGTCGAAGGCGGGCAACCGGGGCTCGATCAAGCTGTGCGATCCGCGGAATCCGAGCGTGATCACGTGCGAGGTCGAGTTCGGGCCTCGCTCGCAGGACTTCGGGCGTGGTTACACCGAGATCGACCTGCTGATCCTGGATGAGGCGTACGACCTCGATCCGGGCGAAGAAGCGAACCTGACGGGCGCGCAGTCGGCGGCCAAGAACCCGCAGACGATCTACATTTCGACCGCACCGGTGGCCGCGGTGCACCCGAAGTGCCATGCGCTGGCCGGCCTGCATCGGCTGGGGCACAAGCGGGCGCCGGACCTGTACTACGCGCTCTACGCGGCGCCGCGCGGCATGCGGCGTGATGACCCGGAGGCGTGGGTCTTGGCGCAGCCGTCGTACGGCGTGGCCACCAACGAGCGCGAGATTCGATCGAAGTGGCAGAAGGCCAAGACGGTCGAGCAGCGGGCGATCTTCGACGCGGACTACCTGGGCCTGGGTGATTACCCGCCCGACGAGGACGAGATCGGTTCGCCGATCCCCGAGGCGGTGTGGACCGACATGCGTAACCCTGATGCCCAGCTGACCGGCGCACGGACCATCGCGGTACGGCAGTCGCGCAACAAGCGCCGCTGGTCGATCGTGGCGGCGCAAACGACCGCCGACGGCGCTCGTATCCACGTCGAAGTGGGGCCCCTGCGCAGTGGGACGCACACAGAGATCGCCGAATACCTGGTCACCAAGGTGACGGAGTGGAATCCGGTGGCCCTGGTGCTGGACCGCAAGAACGGCGCGATCGTGCTGGAACCGCTCCTGATTGCCGCGGGAATCGAGCCGGTGGTGATGAATACCGGGGATATGGCCCTGTCGTTCAACGGGTTCTACTCCGACGCCCTGGCCGGTCTGCTGTCGCACAGCGATCAGGAACTGCTCAACGACGCGGTCGCGAGTGCGTCGCTAAAGGAACTACCGGGGGGCGACTCGCTCTGGGCTGAAGACGAGGCCGGTGTCGCCATCCCGTTGGTGGGGGCGTCGATGGCGCACTGGGCGCTCCGCAAGTTCGGCGCCAAGGCGAAGCGGCCGGCCGCGCGACCGCGCACTGGTGCGAAAGGCAGCGAGAAACGCACGCACAAGACCGAATTCGACGCAATGACAGCAGCATTCTGAGAAAGGGGCGACGATGGCACTGAAAAAGACCGCTGCGCCCCGCACCGAAAAGGGCTACATCGTCAGTTCGGCCGGCGCGATGGGCTGGGGTGGCTCGCTGGACCAGTTCGAGCAGACAACGGACCTGATCTGGCCGGTGTCGGTCTGGACGTACACGCGGATGGTTCGGGAGGACGCCCGAATCTCGTCGGTCCTCAGGGCGATTGGGCTGCCCATCCGCCGAACCACGTGGCGGATCCGGAGCAACGGGGCTAGCGACGCGGTAACCGCGTTCGTCGCGCGGAATCTCGGCCTGCCGATCGAGGGAGCCGACGAAGAGCAAGCGGCGTCGAAGCCACCACCTCGTACGCGCGGCCGATTTTCTTGGGACAAACACCTGCAGCAGGCACTTATGTCGCTGCGATACGGACACGCTGTGTTCGAGCAGATCTACCGGATCGAAGGCGAAGGCGCGAACACACGCGCCGTCCTACGCAAGCTGGCGCCGCGCCCGCAGTCGACGATCTCGAAGTGGAATGTGGCCCGAGACGGCGGGTTGGTGTCGATCGAGCAGCAGCCAGCCAGTGCGTTCACTGTGACGCCGAACGGAATGGCCATCCCCACCGGCGGGCCGATGGACTCGGTACTCCCAGTTGGGCGCCTGGTCGTGTATTTGCACGAGCCGGACCCCGGTGTGTGGATCGGCAACAGTCTGTTGCGGCCGGCGTACAAGCACTGGAAGCTCAAGGACGAGCTGATGCGCATCGAGGCCGCGGCGGCGCGCCGGCACGGTATCGGCGTGCCGGTGATCACGGCCAACGACACCGAGTCTGACGACCAGGAGCGCATCGACGAACTGCGCGACATTGCGTCGGCGTATCGAGGTGGCGAGTCTGCCGGCCTGGCGCTGACGCATGGTGAGACGTTCGTCGTCGCCTCGCCTAATGGCACGCCGATGGATCCGCGGCGGGCGATCGAGTACCACGACCACCAAATGGCGTTGGTCGCTTTGGCGCACTTCCTGAATCTCGATGGCAAGGGTGGCAGTTACGCGCTGGCCAGCGTGCAGGCGGACACGTTCGTGCAGTCGGTGCAGACCGTTGCCGATGACATCCGCGATACAGCGCAGGCGCACATCGTCGAGGACTTGGTCGACATCAACTTTGGCGAGGATGAGCCGGCGCCGTTGCTGGTCTGCGACGAGATCGGTTCGCGCCAGGACGCTACGGCCGCGGCGCTGCAAATGCTCGTTGCGGCAGGCCTGTTGACGCCTGATCCACGACTTGAGGCCTTCATCCGGTCGGCGACTGGCCTTCCGGGGCCCGACCCCGACGCTGACCCGGCAACCGAACCTGAGCCTGAGCACGATCCGGTCGCCGACGTCGATCAGATGGTCAAGCAGCTGCACCCGTTTAGCAGCAGCCGGACGTCCGGGCGGGTGGCTGTGGCACCGCACACGCGGCGTCGGCCGACTGTGCACAAGAAGGCCGAAAGCAGTCAGCAGGGAGACCCGACGCTGTGGTAGAGGTTCCGGCCACGCCGGTTCTGGTCACAGTCGCCGGCGTCGAACTCGGATCGTCCGGTTACTGGGACATCTCTAATATTCAGGGCTGGCACCCGACCGCCGAGGACTTCGCGGCGGCCGTGGCGGCGCTGGATTGCCCGGCGGTGCGGCGTCCGGTGTTGAAGTTCGGGCATACCGGCGAACCGGGCGAAGGCGATCCCACGATCGGAAATGTCGACAATCTGAGGCTGACCGATGACGGACAGACACTCGTCGGTGACTTCGTTGGCATCCCTGCTTGGCTCGCCGAAGCCGACGACGAGGGCCGCTCAGTCCTTGCCAGCGCATACCCGGACCGATCCGGTGAGTGGTTCCACGACTACGTCTGCCAGCTCGGCCATACCCATCCCTTCGTGCTGAAGGCAATGGCGCTGCTGGGCGTAATGACCCCCGGAATCGGGACGCTCGAATCGCTCTACGACCTCTACACGAAAGCCCCCACAAAGGAGCCCACCATGGCACGAGCCGGAACCATCGCACAGTCCGGGACGACCGCCGACCAGGTCCGCAAGGCCTACTACACGGCCGAACCGGACTACTACCTGTGGATTCGTGAAATGTACGTGGACCCACCGGAATTGATCGTGCAGGACGACCACGACGACACGCTGTTGCGTGTGCCCTACACCATCACCAGCGACGGTGACGTGGAGTTCGGCGAAGGCCAAGCCGTCAAGGTCGAATACGTCGCCGCGCGCGCGGCTGGCGAGAAACCAGCAATCCAGTTCGCATCCCGCAAGGAAGCTCGCCCCCAGATGTCCTCTGCCGCCGAGGCCGAGGAAACCCCAGAAGGAAAGGAGGGCATTATGCCCACCCTGAAGGAAGGCCTCGTGCAGAAGCTCGGCATCGCTGCCGACGTGGACGACGAGACCGCATTGCAGGCGCTCGATGAGGCTCTAGCCGAGCGCGCCGAGGACACCAACGTGGTGGTGAACAACAGCGTCACGCCGTCGCTCGAGCAGGCCACCGCCGCGGTGGCTGCTGCTGGGCTGGCGGTGGTCGACCGGGCCCAGTACGACGCCACCGTGGCGGCAGCGCAGGCGGGCGCGGAAGCCCGGGCGCAGCAGCTACGCGAATCCGATGAACGTGCCGTCGATGCCGCGATCAGCGCCGGCAAGATCGCGCCCGCCCGTCGTGACCACCACGTCGCCGCCATGGCGGCGGACCGCGAAGGCCACCAGGCCGTGCTCGATTCGCTCGCCCCCGGGTTGATCCCGCTGGCCGAGGCGGGTCATTCCAAGCAGCCCGCAGACGGTCCCGTGCCCGACGACCTCGGCTGGTTTGACTCTGCGCCCACCGCGCCGAGTTCCGAAGGGAAGGAATAGATCAATGGCCAACGAGAACGTGGGCGTGTACGAGCCGGGCCGGGACATCACCGGACGAGCAACGGCTTCCGTCACGGGTAAGCGGTTCTTGAAGATCAGCGGAAACCGCACCGGGACGGGGAATATCGCAGTAGCTCCCGCCGACGCTGCGGGCCGGGTGTGTGGCGTGTCGAAGTACGACGCGGCGAGCGGCGAGATCGTCGGTGTGGCGCGCGGCAATTCGCGCGTGACGCACGTGACAGCTGACGGCGCGATCACTGCATTCGCCGAGGTCGAGGTCGGCACCGCCGGCAAGGCGAAGGCGCTCGACTCCGGCAAAGCAGTCGGATACGCACTCACCGCGGCGGCCGATGGCGCCGACGCCGAGATCAGCCTCTACTAGGAAGGGCAGACCAACATGGCAACTTCTCCTGTGGCGTACCCGCTGGGCGCGCCGGTCATCAACAACAACCAGATTTCGGTCGACCTGGCTTACAACCAGCCCGGCCGGATCACCAAGCGGCTGTCCGACCTGACGCTGCAGCAGTTCATTGCGCCGGAGCTGTTCTCGTCTTCGGGCGCGAGCACCACTGCCGGGGCGATCATCTACGACGTCATTCGGATCAACGAGCTGTACACCAAGAACGACGTGGAGCAGCGCGGACCGTCGGATGAGTACGCGATCGTTCAGGGTGAGCGCACCGAGCCCGAGGTCGCGAAGTCCGAGGACTGGGGTGGAAAGTACTGGATGTCCGATGAGGCTATCCGGCGCAATGACCGCGCCCAGATGGATCGGCTCACGCGGCAGTTGGCGAATACGCTGGTGCGCAAGATCAACCAGCGGACTGTCGCCGTGCTGGAGGCCGTCATCACCAGCCTCGGTGGCGCCGGCGTGGTTCCGGGCAACGACTGGGGCAACGTCACCCTGACGGGCACCACGCCGACCCCGAACAACGAGCGTCCGTTCGCGGACATCATCACCGCGCAGCTCGCTGCTGATGTCGAAGAGCTCGGCTACACCTACAACGTGTGGGTGGTGAATCCGCGGCAGTACGCCGACCTGCGGATCGCTTACGGCCCTGATCTCGACACGATTCTCAAGGATGCGGACATCAGCATGTTCCGGTCGAACCGTGTCACTGCCGGCTCTGCCTACGCAGCTGTTCGTGGTGGGGTCGGGTTCCTCGACTACGAGCAGCAACTGCAGACCGAGACCTGGCGCGAGCCCAAGACCAGGCGGAACTGGGTCCAGTCCTCGGTGCTGCCGATCATGGGCGTCACGGACCCGCACGCGCTCAAGAAGGTCACTGGACTGCAGGGTTAGGCGAGGTCTGACATGACAGTGCACGTGATCACCGCGGCGACGTGGGAGTACGTGACGCCTGCTGGTAAGCGGCGTCGGGCCTTCTTCGGCGACGCGGTCGAGTTGACTGATGATGAGGCCGAACGTGGCTTCAAGGTCGGTGCGATCGGCGTGGATCCGCCTGTCGCTGACGAGTCGGCTGTAATCGAGGGCGAAGGCGAGCCGGAAACCGAAGCTGTAATCGAGGGCGAAGGCGAGCCGGAAGATGCTAACGAGCCGACGGGTCAGCCGGATCCGGCCGGTGACCGGCCGGCCCGGATCGCCACCAAAGACGTCCTGGTCGATTGGCTCAGCGCGCGCGGCTTCGACCGTGCGGAGCTGGACGCTCAGACCAAGGACGAGCTCTGGGCCCTGATCGACGCCACGGACTGACCCGTGGCCGATTTCCTGTCAGCAGCGGCGTTCGCCGACTGGGCCAAGAATCCCGCATGGGCGTCTGACCCGGTGGCGGCGTCGCTGCTGACAGTGGTCTCGGAGTGGATCCAGGACCACAAGCCCGACATCGCAGCCGATGATCCTGCCGCGCAGCTCGTCTGCTTCGAGGTAACCCGGGATTCGCTGCTGGCAGGCGAGCTCGGCCCAGTGGTGTCGTTCACCAAGACTGCGGCACACCGCACCCGGTCGGCAACGATCGACCGGGCCGCTCTGGAGCGGTTCATCACCGATCGGCACCGGCGGATGCTGGGGTTGCCGCTGCGCGCCGGTCCCCGCGGATGCTTCAAGGCGGGCGATTACTGATGCTCGACCGGCTCGGTGGGCAGCGCGTCGGTATCGGCCGCACGGTGCCGGCATCGACGCTCAACGAGTTCCGGCGGTCTGCCGGCGGAACCGACGTGACGGTATGGGTCGCCAACTGCCTGTTCGAAATTCAGGACTCGACCGGCGGACTGGCAACCATCAGAGACACCGAGACCCGAACCGTGCTCGAGGTCGCCTGGTGCTTGATGCCGGTCTCCCGCGGCATGATCCCGGCCGTCGATCGCAACGGCCAAGCCGCCCCGATCGCCGTCGCTGATGTCACCGCGGACTGCTGGTTGGAGTTCGGCGGGAAGAAGTTCCCGGTGCAGAGCCGCGCCAGCCTCGAATACGACGACGAAGGCCGCGAGGACCATGTGTTCTGCATCGGCCAGCGGAACGGAGGCTGAGCATGGCAAAGGCGAATCCGTTGGTGGCTCTGGGTGTTCCGCAGTCCGAGATCGAGGACGCGATCCAGAATGCTGCTGAGGCGAAGGCGGCGAAGCGTGATCTGGCCAAGAAGATGGTCGCACACGCCAAAGGTGAGTCGCCGGTCGATCACGGTGATTACGCTGCTGCCTGGTATGTCGACGAGGACCGGCGAGGCAACGTTCGGATCGTCAACGACAACTTCAAGGCCCACTGGATCGAGGACGGCACCGGCGGATCCTCGCCTACACCGGAGTTCGCTGTGGCCGCCAAGACCGCGATCGCGTTCGGTGGCACGGCCGGCGACGTCATCAACAAGCCGCGCAAATGACCGTCGAACTCTCGCCGTATGTGGCACCCAATGCGATCGCGTTCATGCTCGCCCACCTCACGCCGCTGGGTCCGGGTGGCCCCAACCGCGTCGACGGTGATCCGCTGCCGTATCGGTCGGTCAACCGGATCGATGGCGCCGACGACCTGACCTTGTTCTGCGACAACGCGGTACTGAGCGTGCACACGTTCGCCGCGACCCAAGAGGACGCAGAACACGAAGGCGAGATCACCCACCGCCGCATCCTGCTGCTGAAGCACGAACTGTTCGACGTACCGCTGCACGGCGGCGGCGTTGCGAACGCGGCCGGCCTGATCGTGCACCAGAAGCCACGCCTCAGCGACTACCGCGCCGACGGCGTCTTCCGCATGAAGGCCGTCTACGAGCTCGACCTCGACTTCACCTGATTTTCACAGCCCACCTGCAGTACCCCTTCGCCGGACCGTCAATTGGCCGGTTCATTCACCATGAAAGGAAACCGTCACCATGACGCGACCCTCGACCGGCACCACCTGGAAGGCCGGAGGCTTCAACGACGTCGACCCGCGCTTCCTGGAGCGCGGCGGCCTCATCGCCGCGCTGATCCGCGACGCCCGCGGCGCCGATACCGACCTCTCCCCGCACAACCCCGACGGCAGCGTGAAGTTCTCGCCGTTCGCCGCGGACGGCCAGCTGCGCGACGACCTGTTCGCGTTCAAGCGCGAGGGGGGCTTCTGGATTCCCAACCCGGACCCCAACGAGAGCTTCCACCTCGTGGGCGCCTTCAAGGAGGGCGACGGGCCGAAGAAGTCGTCGAACATCGACACCGACGACTACATGATCGAGCAGGACAACTTCCCGTTCGACTCCGACATCACCAAGGAAGACGAGCCGTTCAGCTTCACCGGTGTGGAGACCGCCAAGCCCCTGCTGCGGCGCCTGCGCAACAACCTGCCGCTGTCGCTCGCTGACGGCACCCTGCTGGTGGAGACCCCCGGCGGCAAGGATGCCGGCTGGGGCAAGCCGATTGGCGCCGACCCGGTCGAACGGCAGGTGCTGTTGCTGCGGGCCCGCCGTAAGGGCGGCAAGACGCTGTACACCTGCACCGGGTACGCGTTGTCGAAGCTCAACAAGATCGGCGACGCCCAGATGGGCAAGAAGGACGCCGACGCCGCCGAGCTGACGTTCAAGCCGCTGCCGGACGGCATTTTCATGGCGATGGTCGACGGCGAGTACGTGCCGGTCATCAAGTACGACTGGATCGGCGGCGACGCCTGGGTTGCGCTCGGTGGCGTTCCGGTGTTCGGCGGGGCGGCTCCGGTGGCGGCGGCGACCACCAGCGGCAAGGCGACGCTGGCGTTCGACACCCCAACGGGCGGCCAGACCCCGTACAGCTACGGCGGCGATGTGTCCACCGACAACGGGTCGACCTGGTCTGCCGGCACTCTGTCCAGCGCGACGGGCACCGTCTCGGGCGGCACCACCACGCTGACGTTCACCGGCCTGTCCGCGGGCTCGGTGAAGTTGCGCGCCAAGGTCACTGACGCCAACGGCAAGACGGCGACCTCGCAGCCGTCCGGCTCGGTGACCATCACCTAACAACGAGGCCCCGGGGTGGTGTGGGTGTCGGGCTGTGAGGTCCACACCACCCCGGTCACCACAGCCCGATTTTCACAGCCGCCCACAGCCCCGAAAGGACACACAGCCCCATGACCGAGAACCCCGAGACCGCGCGTATCCCCGAGCCGGAGAAGCGCCTGCACGTCGTCAACGCCGTCGATGCGCGCGAGCAAGCCAGCGAGGCACTGTCTTTCCTGGCCAGCGAATTCCGGCGGGTGAAGCCCGACGCGAAGCATCCCGAAGGCGAACTGTTCGAGATTCCGCACAAGGATCTGTTCGACCCCGAACAGCAGGACCGCTACGAGCAACTGCTGCACGAAATCCGGGACTACGACCGCGAACCCGAGGTGCCCGAGGTGCGGACGTCGGACGGCACGCTCATCCGGGCGGCCCGGCCCGGTGATCTGATCGAGCCGCATCAGAAGGACGGCAAGCTGATCCGGCCGACGTGGTCGGAGCGACTCGGGATCGTGCTGTGGGGCAAGGACGGCGCCGCACGGTTCCGCAAAGGCGGCGGCAACTTCAATGAGATCTCCCTGGTCTGGGGACGTCAGGCGCACGCACTGAGGAAGTGGCGGGAAGCCGACTCGAAAAGTGCTGATAGCGATAGCGGTATGGCGCCAGCAGCCGACAGCGATTGAGGCTGAACTCGACGATCGTGGCCACGATATCGCCGACTGGCACCGCGGTCGCATGTCCTCGAGGAAGCTGCTTGCACTGCTGCGGCACCCGCGGCGCGACGGCCCGTACGCAACCGCATTGCTCGACGGCGAATTTCCCCTGTGGATGCGGATGCTCAAGGAGATCCACAAGGAAGTCACCTTGTACCGGGCCTCGAAATACGTTGGCACTGACTACGAATACGAGCCGGAAATCTTCGTTTCCGCGGCTGAGCGCGCCGAGCAGGCGGCCCAAGAGGAAGCCGAGACTCAGTTCCAAGAGCGGGAATTCGGTGGCCTGCTGTCTCAGGTCTTCGGTGACGACACCGGTGATGAATCCAGTGACGATGAAAGGTGGTGAGTAGTGCCTGTTGCCGTCCCCATTGGCGCGAAAGCCGACGAAGCATCGTTCAAGCACGTCGCCGACCAGGTCGAGCGGGTTTTCACCGAGCTTGGCGGCAAGATCGGCAAGGACCTGTCGGGCAGCCTCACCGAGGGGTTCGCCTCCGGTGAATCCGCGGTGCGCAGCTCGGCCAACAAGGTCGTCAACTCCTACGACAAGGTCGCCGACGCCGCCGGCCGGGTCAAGACGGTCCAGGAGCAGCTCAACGCTGCGCAGGAGTCGGGCAACACCACCCGGATTGTCCGCGAGACCGAGCGGCTTGAGACGGCGCGGCGCAAGGAATCTCAGGCCATCCGGCAGACGATCAACGACCTCAAGGACTACGAAGACCAGGCCCGGAAAGCCAGCTCGGCGTTCGGGTCCGGATTCAGTAGTGGGTTCAGCCGTTCCCGGGTGGGCGGCTACTTCGCGGACCTGAAGTCTGAGGCCGAGTCATCGGGGTCGATGGCCGGCGTGCTGGCCGGCCGCGCTATGGGCGCCGGTATCACCGCCGGCCTGGCTACCGCGACCGCCGGTGTAGCCGCGGTGGTCGGCGGTATCGGGTACGCGCTGACCAAGGGTTTCCAGCGGTATGAGGCGATCGATTCCGCCAAGCACCGTCTGGACAACCTCAACAAGACCCTGGCGTCCACGGGAAAGGCCGAGCTCGATGTCAAGGCGGTCATGGACACCGTCAACGACGTCGTGCAGGGCACACCGTTCTCCCTCGATGCCGCGTTTGGTCTGTCCACTCGCGCGCTGTCGTCGAACACCGGTGACCTGAAGCGGTTCATGACCGTGGTCACTGACGCGGCGGGGTTCACCGGCGATGGCATCGACAACATCGGTGACGCGTTCCTGCAGGTCGCCAACACCGGCAAGGTGTCGATGGAGCAGATCAGCAACCAGCTGCGCAACCTGCCGATCCTGCCTTGGCTACAGGCCCAGCTCGGCGTCACCGGCGCTGAGCTGCAGAAGATGATCTCCGACGGCAAGGTCGGGCTCGAGGACCTGATGCGGGCGGTGGAGACCAACGCGTCCGGGTTCGCCAAGTCCGCTGGCGACTCCCTCGAGGGGTCGATCTCGAACATGCAGACCGCGGTCGCGCGGCTTGGCGCGAACTTCCTGGGCGCGTTGTTTGGTCAGCCCACCGACGATGCAAACACGCTCAAGGATGCGGTTACCGCCCTGACCGGCAAGATCGATGAGCTCGGCAAGTGGGTTAACGATCATCGGGATGACATCCGGCGATTCTTCGAGCAGGGTGTGTCGGTAGCGGAGTCGCTGGCCGGCGCGGTCGGTTTCGTCAGCGACCACCTCGGCATGGTCGCGGTCGGAGTCGGCACGGTAGTGGGTGCGTTCGTCGCGTGGACGACCATCAAGGGTGTCGCCGATCTGACCGACAATCTGGGCAAGGTCGAGACGCTGCTGTCGAAGACTTTGCCGGCCAGCGCAGCGAGCGGTGCATCGAAGATCACCGCCGCCCTGGGACCGGTCGCGGCGCTGCTCGCCGGGCTTGAGGCTGTCGATTGGCGGGACAGGCTGAACCCCAACGATTCACGCAACATCACGAATCAGGCCAAGAACGGCCAGTGGGGTCGGGTGCTCATCGGTGATGCGTGGGACTGGTTCGGTTTCGGGAAGGACAAGCCAGGTCCGTCGACCCCGGCTCCTGCAGCGCCAGCGCCGAACTTCTACAAGGATTGGTATCCATCGGCGCCGGACGTGATCGGCGGAGACGCCGTCCCGTTTGTGCCGGGCCCGGCCGGATCGCCGATCTTGCCGGCACCGGGACTGTCCGGCGATGCCGGTGGTGGCAAGAAGAAGGGCGGCAAGGCGGCCGAGCCGCCCCCGTACTTCGATCCGTCGTTGTGGTCACTGCAGGCCAATCCGGTTGCCGGAACGAGCCTCGGTCCGACCGACAACACCTCCATCCTCAATGCCCGGACTCGGGTCGAGGAAGCTCGCCTACGGCTGCTGGAGTTGGAGTCGAAGGAGAACGTCGCGCAGTCGACACTTGTTGGCGCGAAAAACAATGTGCTGCAAGCGGAACGGGCGTTGCGGGAGGCTGAGGCGAAAGCCACCGAGCAGCACTACAAGAACCTGCAGAAACACACCGGTGAACTGGAGCAGATCGGCGCGAAAATCGATCAGGACTTCGGCATCAGCAAGGGCCTGCCGGGGATCGCGGAGAACCTGACGAAGTTCGTGGCGAACCTGGCGTTTGCACCGGCGCTGGGCGCATTGCAGGCGGTGGCGTTCGCGGGCGGTGCTGGTGCTGGCGGGGGCGTGGCGGCGGGCATGGCTGGTGCGATGCCGGCCGCTGCGGCGATCGCCAGTGGCGGGCTCGGCCGCAATGTCACCCCGTACGGGCTGCCCGCGGGCACTAACACTGGCGGATACGGCTCATCCGGGCCGCAGTTCCCGCAGTGGGTCCACGACATGGAGCAGGCGTTCGGCGTCAAGGCGTCCACCTACGCCGACCACCAGGAATCTGACCGCCACGAGGCCGGTTATGCCCCGAACCCGCAGGGATTGAACCGGGGCATCGACTGGTCCGGGCCGGTCGCGAACATGCAGAACCTGGCCAATTACATGGCGTCGATCGCATCGGGAACGCCGGGGCTCGAGCAGATCATCTGGCAGAACCCGACGACGATGGGCAAGGTCGGGCTCGGCGGGAACGGTAACCCGACGACCGGCTACTACGCCGATTACGGGGAAGGCTCCTACGCCGAGCACCAGAATCACGTCCACACCCGGCAGTCGACCTCGTTGCCGGTCCCGGGTGTGCCAAGTGGCTACGGCAGCAGCCACGTCGACAGCGGAGCGTACGGGGCGTCGGCGCCGTCTGTGATTGCTGGCGGGCCGCAGCTCCCTGTCGGCGCGGCGATCGCCGGCGACGGCGCTTCGCTGCCGCTGCCCGGTCTGGTGCCCGGCGCCGGGCAGGGCCTCGCATCGTCGGTTCCCGGAGCGCTCGGCGGCGGTGTGCCGATGCCGGCGCCCATCGGGATCGCCACGGCGCGCGGTCCCGGCGGTGGTAGCGGTCTGGCACCGACGGCCCTGTCGCCGTCTGTCGGTGCTGGTGGTGACGGTGCGCAGGGTATCGGCGGCATGCCGCTGGACGCCATGATGACCGCGGCGTCAGCTCTCGATGTCTTGGCGCCCGGCGCGGGGATGGCCGCCCAGAAGGGTATCCAGCTGATCAATCGGGCCATCGGCTACGGCGGCCAGCTTGCGGGCATCGGTGTCGGCGGCCTGTTGAACACGTTCACGACGCGTGAGTCACCGCTGGCCGACATGGGCAACTCGTGGTTCGGGCGCATCGCGTCGGGCTTCGCCGGTGCCCGGCCTGCGGGCAAGAACATGGCTGGCCAATCGACGCTGCCGAACCCCGAAGATGCCCGCAAGCAGGGCGGTCAGCAGGCAGGCGCCAACACCACCAACAACACGACGAACATCACCGTTGAGGGGCGGAACCGCACCGACGAGCAGCTGGCCAACGAGACCGCCTACCAGAACCACGCGATCCAGCAATACGCGAGGCCGGGTCCTCGATGACCACCACGTATCCGGCTGGCCCGATCACCCCCCACGGCCAGTACTTCCGCGACAAAGGCCGTTACCCGACCGTGCACCTGGGCTCCCACGACGGCAGCGTCGGCTTCTACCTGCACGGCGGCGAATCCATCCCGTGGCCCGATCAACCCGAATGCGTCCGGCTCACCCGCGACGGCATCAAAGGCCTCATCGCGCCCGGGAAGATCGTCGGACAGAAGGGCGCCACCGAAGACGGCGAGACCTTCATCGACGGCATCTACGACCCCGCCGAACCCGAGCTCGGCGTCGTCGCCCGGGCCCGCGACCCCCGCCGCCTCCAATCGCTCGTCGCCGAACTGCTCGGCTCGATCGACCTCAAGCGCACCAGCCCCCTGACCGTCACCACGGCCACCGGGGAACGCTGGTGGTCGGATGTCCGCTGGGCCAAGATCCCGGCCGAGCCCTTCACCTGGGGCGAAGCACGCCGCCAGAAACTCACCCTGCGGCTGCGGATCGACGGCGCATTCTGGCGCTCCGACTCCGACATCTCCGGCCTGGGCTTCCAGTACGAACGCCACGTCGACGAATTCGACTACATCGCGGCCGATGTCGGAACCGCTCAAGGCTGGGATGTCATCTACGTCGGTGGCCAGGGCGGGCACGTCTCGGCCAATGGCAGCGAACTGTACTGGACCCCATCGGAATTCGGTGCCCCAACCTGGGACGACCCCCGTTCGGCCATCATGCGCAACCGTGACCATCAGGCCACCGACGACGACATGATCGCCGAGCTGCTGCTCGGCGGCTACGGCACCGGCCTGCCATTCCCGGGCAATGCCTCCAACGGCATTTGGGCGTGCATGAACAACACCGGCAACCCGGGCCGCGATGGTATCCGCGCGCTGATCGAGCTGGCGCAGGTCAAGGTGTCCAAGTTCGTCGCCGGCACCGAGACGGTGCTCAAGACCGTGCCGCTCAGTGTCCAGCCGCAGCACGGTGACCTGTTCCAACTGATCTGCGCCCCCAACGGGGCGATCAGCGTACGACGCAACGCCCTGACGATCCTGACGACCACCGACACGTCGCCGCAGCGCGGCGCGAACTTCCGGTCTGGCGGCATGGAGATGCACGCCGGCGCGACGATGCTGTGGGCCACCACCCCGGCGCCGGTCGACCGGTGGGCGCTCTCGTCGAACAACACCGCGGCCCAGGGCGGCAAGATCCAGTGCTTCAACTTCGGCGACCAGCCCATGTACCGCACCTACACCCTGGTCGGCCCGGGCATCTTCAACATCGCGGTCTCGCCCGGCTCCACCGACATGGTCAGCATGGGTCCGCTGCTCGACGGCCAGGTGATCTACCTGCGCACCGACCCGCGCAAGACCACCATCACCGACCTGACCGCGAAACCGCCGACGCCGCAGCAGCTCAACGACTGGCAGCAGGCCGTCAAGGACTTCCTCGACTTCGCCACCGGCGGCAACGCGCCACCACTGATGCACGCGTTGGCATCCCAGTTCGGTATCCAGCCCCCGCAGGGCAACCTCTACAGCCTGCTCAAGGGACGATTCGGCACCGAGTCCGCGATCCCGCCGGCACCGGTCTCCGGTGAACCCGAACCCTACTTCGTGGACGCCTCGATCACCGACGGTAACGCGGACTCGCAACTGATCTCCACCGGAATCCCCCTGCGGCGGTATCCACTCCGATGAGTGCGCCCACGATCAGCACCGCGGAGTGGAACGCGATCGTCGAATCCGGTGATCCCACCGCGATCTCTGAAGCCGCGGCTGCGCTGGCCGACGCCCAGGAGGCCGACGACCTCGAATTCGCGTTCACGGTCTGCGACTACCTGTGGAATCCGATCGGCAACCCGGGCACCGACCTGATGGAGGCCTCCGGCACCGACCCCCGCAACGATGTCGGATCTGCCCGCCTGCAGCTCAAGGGCGACAGTGTGCTGGTCGAGTCGCTGATGAATTGCCGCAACACCATGGTCGGCGTCACCTGCGAAGTCGCCGGCCTGCGCTACGCCTACTACGTCGACACCCACTCCTACGAGTACAAAGACGCCGCCTGGACCTCAACATCCGAGTGCCGCAGCATCTACGACGTCCTGAACTTCATGATCATCTTCCCGATGTGGTGGATGCCGATCGCCGCGCAGATCTTCTCGCACGCTGTGTTCATCGGACCCATCGTCACCGTCATCGAAACGATGATCTCGCAGTGCGCCATGCGCATTCAGTCCGGCTGGGGCGATTTCATCAACGCCGTCACCTCCCTGAACCCCGACTTTCGGGTGTGGTCGCAGGCGATGATGGCGTCGAACGGCAACTGGCAGCAGATGATCAAGACCCCGGTCTACGTGGTCCGCACGAACCCGTTCCTGGACACCAGCCCTCAGGTCGCCAAGACGGTGCGCATGCAGTCCTGCGGGCAGGCTATCAAGGACATCACCGGCCCGTACGGCGTCGACATCGACATGAGCCTGTGGCGGCCCGGTGACGACCAGCCCGACGAGTACGCCAACCTCGACCAGCCCACCTACGTGGTGCGGGTCAAGGACCGCTCCCAGATCGAAGGCCCCACCAAGACGGTGCTGGACTCGGCGATCCGCACCGTGGTGGACCTGGAAGGCTCACTGCTCGGCAACGCCCTTGATCCGCTGCTGAACCCGCGCGGCGACTACCACCCGCCCGGGGTGTTCACCGCGCCGGCGCTGGGCGTGAACTACGTGCAGCCGTGGGCCATCTTGGAGGCCCCCGACTCCGGCCAAGACGGTGCGATCATCAAGTGCACCATCACCGACCACACCCCCAAGGGTTGGCGGCACATCCTGGGGGGCAAGTCGCCGAAGTGGCTGACCGATGCCATCAACGCAACGATGTCGTGGCTGATCGACTCGGCTTCAATCCTGCTGGGATTCACCGGTATTCCGTCGAACCTCATGGACGGGTTCCTCGCCGACAGCTTCCTGGCATTCCAGCTGCTCGACAACTACGAACGCCGCGCCAGCGTGGGCCCGTACCACCCGGCTATGGAAGTGTTCACCCCGACTGAGGGCACCTACGACGTCGAGAGCCTGTTCTCCTACATCAACGCGCTCTGGGAATCTCGCGGCCACACCTCGGGGACGGTCGTGTTCCGCAACGGGCATCCGCTCAAGCTTGGGCGGGATGTGTTCCGCGGCTCGCTGATGTCGCTGGTGTACCAGCGTCGCACCAAGATGCTCACCAACTACGTCGAGAACATCATGTGGCGGATCACCAAGTCGGTGCGCGAGATCACCGTGCAGATCGGCGACAACAAGGCCAGTGAGCCACCACTGGCCAAGCACCAGCGGTGGATCACCGGGCTGCAGGAATCGTTCAACGTAGCGACCTTGGCGCCGAGAAAGTGATGACGTGACAAGCCCCGAACCGCCTGACTGGTACCAGATTCCACGCGAGGAAACCGGCATCAACGCCCGGCCGCCTGGGGACATGTCCGGGACCGGGCAGCCGCCGTTCAACGACTTGTTCACCGAGCAAATCGGCAAGGTACTGGCCGAGATCCGGCAGTTCTTCGCCGACTGGCCGGCTCAGATCAAGGCCATGATCGATACCGGCATCGACTGGCTACAGACCGTCGTCGGCCTCGAACTTGAATGGCTGCGGACCCTGTCGCACAACGTGGTCGACACGGTGGCGGCGGTGTTCGATGTGTCGTCATGGGTGGCATTCCTGGACACGGCCATCACCTCGGCCGCCAACTTGGTCAACCAGGCCTTCGACACCGTCTTCGACTGGATCTCCTCCCTCCTGCTGGGCGCGGTGTCGTTCGTCGAAAGCAGTTGCAACCTCGACCTGACCTGGCTGCGCAACCTGATCGGCACGGCAACCAGCTGGTCGAAGACGAATGTCGATCTCACCTCGCAGGCCGATTTCGTTGACGGTGTCACCAACGGTGGCACGACGACGAACTCGTTGATGGGCATTCTGTTCGGGCCGCTGTTCCGGATCATGCACGCGGGCGAGGTGTTCGGCGACACAACGTGGCATGCCATCACCACGTTCACCGGCAGTCCGTCACCGGCCGCGTGGACGGCGATGGTCAACGCGATCACGGCGTCCTGGAACACGTTCGTCGACGCGGTGCTGTCCGCGTGGGGATCGAGCAAGACTCACGTCGATTTCCCCAACCCGGCTGAAGCGACCGAGAAGGCGCTGCAGAACAATCCGGTGACGGGCTGGCTGTTCGGTGGCAGCGGCTTCGGTACGGCGCTCAAGAAGTTCTCCGACGCGCTGTGGGACTACCTGCTGGGTGGCAATCGATACGACGGGGTGACGCGCACCGCGTGGTCCAAGCCTGCCGGAGCGCAACTAGAGACGGCGTGGCGGGCATTGTGGGCGCAGATCACCGGCCAACCTGCGACGAGCGCGCCGACGCCGGGAACTGCTGGCGCTCAAGGGCTGTGGAACGGGATCAGCTCGAACTTCATCCAATCAGCGCTGACTGGCATCTGGGAGCCGTTAGGCAATCTCGGATCATTGCTCATCAGAGCCAAGAACCTTGTCAATGCTTTGTGGGACTATGCGTTTGGCGGGAGCTTGTACAACGGTGTTGCCGTGACCGCACTCTCGCCCACTGCTGGGCAGAATGTGTCTGACGCGTTCAATGAGCTGATGGCCCAATTCGGTTCTGACGCTACGGCTAAGACAAAGGGGCAGATCGGTAGTGCGGTAGCGTCATCTGTCCTATCTGGGCTATTTCCGACGACGTCCAAGTTCGAAGACTCGTTTGCGTGGCTCGGGGATATGTTCCAAAGCGGGTCCAAGCCTTCCGATCCGCCGGCCGACGTATTGGGCACGGCGCTGAACAATGCCTGGGAATGGTTCTCTGGGTTGATGGGCTGGCAGACCGCTACTGAGACTAACCAGCAGAACGCTCAGAACTTCCAGATTTCAGCGCTGACGGGTTCCGCCAGGAACCCGACCTGGGTCTGCCGGTACCCAGTGGGGGACGTGTCTTATCCCGAGTCACAGAATGCGTTTCTCAATGTCTACGATTCGCTTGGCCGCCAAGCCCCTCGCGCCGAGTACGCGGCCAACGTGGGTAGTGAAATTCCGTGGCAGTCGATGCCCGGGTTGTGGGTTATTGCCGCCGGCATCGCTCGCGGTTCCTATATAGGAATTTCAAACACCGCGATCATGGATACCGTTGGCGTCCTGATCAACCGGGGCACTGGGACCATTAACAATGTTTTTCTGGAAGTGTTCCGGGAGAACCCTGACACCAGCCTCACTCGAATCTATAACTTCGATATTTCGTCGTCCTTGTCGACGGCTGGAATCTTCTACGTAGAAAGGACGCTGTCGCCCGGCCTCGTCGCGCAGGCCGGAGAGCGTTATCTCGTCCGGGTCCGCAACGCGTCTACAGGTACCGCCCAGGTTTCGATACAGGGACTCAACCCGACATCAGCAATGGTGCAATACGGCCACCGCACCAACAGTAGTGGCGACACAAACAAGACGTCGTACTCCTCGACGGAGGCCGCAGCCGTCAACGTGGGAGCGATTGCCTGGACGCTGTTGGCGTCACAGGGCCAAGTCGCCACCGATCAGCTCTACGCGGACGACTTCAACCGTTCGGGCATGGGAGCCCTCTGGTTCCTGCAGTCGACGACCTCGGATCAGATGGGCATCGCGTTCGGGCAGGCCTCGTACGCGGGACTGTTGGACGGATCGCAGCACGCTCTCTACACGCGGCCTCTCGCGTCCGATCGGATGCGAGTGGAGGGCAACCTCTACAACATCATCTCGGGCACCCAAGAGGGCTTGTTGCTGAACTGCAACCGGGATCTATCCCAGATCGTGTACCTCGCGGTCAACAACGCCAACGCTCGGATTTACACGGGTTCAGCAACGTCGTTGACGCAGCGGGCGTCGGTCTCGACGACGCTCAACAGCGTGCCGTGGCAGTTCTACTACGACCCAACCACCAACACGTACACCGCACTGAAGAACGGTAAGAGCGTCGGGCTGAGTTGGGCTGACAGTAGCAACTTGATGCAGCACGGGTCGTTGTACCGGTATGGCGGGCTACGGATTTCGCGTGGATCGCTGGTTAACGGTGGATCGATCGACAACTGGCTACTCAAGGACTGGATCTAGGGATCGCAATGCTGACCGACATCACCGAACTCGAAGGGTAAAGGGGGACCATGTCGATTATCTATGTGGTGCCGCGGCCAGCCGGCGCGCGCGATGACGACGTGCGGTACGTGGTGTCGCTGACCCGCAACGCGGACTGCGTGTTCACCATCCGTGCCATCGACCCGGATACGAAGCAGCCCATCGACTGGAATTGTGACGTCTGGGTGTTCTTCGTCGCGAGCAACAATGGGGCCCAGACGAAGGTTGCGGCCACCGTGACGGGCCCAGATGCGCTGGTGCGTATCGAATCCGACATCGGCGAACTGATCCGGGACGGCGCGGCCTGGCAAGCCATCCGCTCCCATGCCGATCAGCCGTCCTCGCTAGAAGATCCCCTGCTGGTCGGCTCGTTCGTGCGTTCTGATGGGGGAATCCAGGGTGTCTGACCCGGTCGTGTTCGAGATCGAGGTACCCGATCCGGTCGACGTCGCCATCACCCCGGGCCCGGTTACCGAGGTGGAGATTCAGCAGCCGACGGTCACCGAGGTCATCGTTGCGCCAGTACTCCCAGGCTCCGCGCCGGACCCGCAAGCGGTCGCGGATGCCGTCACCAACTACCTGACCACCAATCCGGTGCTGCCTCCGCAGGCAGGAAAGGCCGGAAACGTTCTGTCCACGGACGGTGCGGATCCGTCGTGGATGGACATCACCCCGCCGGTAACCCTGACCCTGCTACTTGACAACGCCCTCGTCTAAAGGAGAAATCCAGAATGTCCCTCGTCACCCAGGTCTCAGACCTCGCCGTCGCTACCGGCACCGCCATCAAGGCCACCCGTGCCAGTGTCGGCCCGCTCGCCAATCTGACTACCACCGCGAAGTCGGACCTGGTCGCGGCGATCAACGAGCTGGTGACCACGATCGGCTCGGGTGGGCATGTTGACGCGGACTCGATCACTGATGCCACGACCATCGGTAAGGCGCTGATCCGTGCCGTCGATGCTGTCGCGGCCCGCACGGCGATTGGTGCGGGCACCTCGAACCTTGTGTTGGGTACCACCAGCTCGACGGCCAAGGCTGGCGACTACCAGCCGTCGGCGGCGAACATCACCGATGCGACCTCGGCGGGCCGGGCCTTGCTCACTGCAGTCGACGCCACGGCTCAGCGCACCGCACTGGGTGTGCGTTCCACCGCTGACACCGATGCGGCGATCAGTGCTGCGGTGGCGGGGCTGGTTGATGGTGCGCCGGGCGCCCTGGACACGCTCAAGGAGTTCGCGGACGCCTTGGGAAACGACGCGAACTTCGCTACCACCATCATGACCGCATTGGGCAACCGGTTGCGGTTCGATGCCGCACAGTCACTGTCGGGGCCGCAGCAGGCGCAGGGGCAGACCAATCTCAGTGTGTATTCCCGTGCGGAGATTGGTGATCCCACAACGGATTTCGTGTCGGTGCTGACTTCGGCATTGGCGTAGCAGCATGTCGCTGTCGGAGAAGATCGCGGCGGTTGTCGCGGCCATCGGCGCTGAGTTGAAGCTGAAGGCCGATGCGGCCGATCTGGCAACCGTCGCGACGTCTGGTGGCTACGGTGACCTGTCGGGTCTGCCGACGCTGGGCACCGCGGCGGAAACCGACGCCAGCGCTTATGCGACTGCAGCCCAGGGCGTCAAGGCTGATTCTGCGGTTCAGAGCGGTGACAGTCGTCTGGTCAACGGACCTGTCTCAGGTCGTCAAGGGGCGTCTTCGGGTGCTGCTCCGGGGATCGTCGTCTGGCTATGTACCAAAGATGAATACGATGCGATGCCCACCCATCAACCGAAGTTCGTTTACGTCGCGACTGGGGTGGGCGGCGGTGTGTTTGTTGGTGACGTCAAGCTGGACGGGGTGCAACCCGGCGACTTGGCGGCGGTCGCCACGTCGGGTAGCTACGGGGACTTAGGCGATCGGCCGACACTCGGCACCGCCGCCGCCTGGGACGCCATCGCGTTCGCCACCGCCTCCCAGGGCGCCACCGCGGATTCGGCGGTGCAACCGGGTGACCTCGCCGCGGTCGCCACGTCCGGGCAGTATTCGGACCTCGCCGGCGCGCCGTCGATTCCGGACGCGCTGACGGATCTCGACACCACCGTCACCGGCGCGCAGCTCAATGCCGACCATTCGAAACTGGCCGGGATCGAAGCTGGGGCGCAGAAGAACGTCACCCCAACCTGGGTGGCGCTCACCGGAAAACCCGCCACGTTCCCGCCGAGCAGCCACACCCACCCCACCGCCGAGGTGATCGGCCTGGATACTGCCCTGGCGGGCAAGCAGGCCGTCCTGGGTTACACCCCGCAGGACGTGGCGGCCAAAGGCCAAGCGAACGGCTATGCATCCCTCGACGGCGCGGGCAAGGTGCCGATCACCCAACTGCCCGCCTCCCTGATGGAGTACCAGGGCACCTGGAACGCAGCCACCAACACCCCACCGTTGGCCGACGGTGTCGGCGACATCGGCGATACCTACCGCATTACCGTCGGGGGCAGCCGCGACCTCGGATCGGGCACCATCACCTGGCCGATCAATGGCTACGCCATCTACAACGGCACCGTCTGGGAGGCCTCCGGGTCCGCGGGCGAATCTGGGGTCACCACCGTCAACACCCGATCCGGTGACGTGGTGCTCACCGCCGCCGACGTCGGCCTGGGCAACGTCAACAACACGGCGGATTCGAGCAAGAGTGTTGCGGATGCCGTCGCGCTGCGCAGTCCGATAAATGGTCAAGTGGTCGCATTGAAGGCCAACCTTTCGGCCACATCGTGGGGCTCGCTTGACGGCAGCACCGGCCAGACCATGTACGCGGGTGTAACCGGTACTCTCCCTATCGCCAATGGCGGCACTGGCGCAACAACTGCTGCTGACGCCCGCGCCGCTATCGGGGCTGGGACGTCGAACCTGACGACCGGCACCACCGCCGGCACCGCCTGCGCCGGCAACGATGTTCGTCTCTCCGATGCCCGCACCCCGACTGCACATACGCACACCGCCACCGACATCAGTGACGCCACCACGGTCGGCCGGTCTCTCGTCACTGCCGCCAGCCAAGCTGCGGCCCGTACTGCTATCGGCGCCGGTACCAGCTCCCTGACGATCGGCACGACGGCGGCGACCGCCTGCGCCGGGAATGATGCTCGCCTGTCCGATACCCGAACACCGACGGCCAGCTCGGTGACCGATTCCGCGGTCGCCGCCAATGCCGGTATCGCGCTGTCGAAACTGGCCGCAGGCATCGTTCGCGGTTCCAAGGCCGGCACGGTCACAACGCTCGATCTCTGGGTCGGACCGCAGGCCAGTGTCCCGACCACTCGTGACCCGAACACGGTGTACCTGTGGTACTAGCGCAGTTGGAGCGGCCCGCGGTTAAACCCCGGCGTCGCATCGGATTCCGACTCGCCCTCGTCATCAACCTGCTGGTCACCCTCGGCGTCGGCATCGGCACCGCACCCTTCATCGGCGGGGCGTTCGGGACCAACAATCTGCAGGGCATCGACTTCGGCACCACCCCTATCTGGCGGGCCTTCACACCATTCGACGAAGAGAACGACACCCGCACCAACCAGCCCGTCCCGCAAGGCACGTCCGGTGTCTGGATCACTCTCATCGGCCAAGGCGGCGACGGAAGCTCATCGAACAACGGCGGCGGCGGCGGAGGCGGCGCCTACATCGCCCGCACGTTCATCCCCGCATCGTCACTCAGCTCGACCTACAGCTGTAGCCGCGGCCGATTCACCTCCGGCACGGTGCAACTCATCGCAAACGACGGCGCCAACGGCTCAGGTACCACCGGCGGCGCGGGCGGCACCGTCACAGCCACCGGAGTCACAGCCGCATCCGGTTCAGGATCTGGCGGCAAGGGCGGCAACGGCGGATCTGCAGGCTCTAACGCTGTCGGTGGCGGCGGCGGAGGCGGCGGCACCGCAGCTTCGATATTCGGCGCACTCACGGGTGGCGACGGTGGCCGAAGTACCACCTCCGGCGGTGGCAGCGGTGGCGCTGGGAGCACTCCAACAACCACCTCACGGCCCAAGGCCGGAAACGGCACCAACGGCATCCTGTCGCCCGGCCGTCCTGGGGGCGGCGGCGGAGGCGCCGGAACCATCAATAACGGCGGATTCCAGCAGTCGGGCAGCGCCGGAGACGGCGGCAGCTGGGGCGGCGGCGGAGGCGGCCGCGGCTCTGGCACTGGCGGTACCACCGGGATCGCAGGCACCGGCCAACCCGGCTACGTACTTCTCGAATGGGCAGCATGAAACTCGCACTCGCTCTACTGATCGGGCTCGCCCTGTGGGCGGGCCTTTTTCATGCCCTGGCCCGGATGGCCGACTGCTCGTTGGCTGATCTCGATGGCCCGGCCGGTGGGGCATGACGTATGCCCCGCACCGTGGTGGCGATCCTGGTCAGCGCATGGCTCACGATCGCCCCTACGGTGATGGCTGAACCAACCGACGTCGTCGCGGCGGCCCGGACTCGGATCGGCTCACCGTATGCGTGGGGTGCGACCGGCCCGGACCGCTTCGACTGCTCAGGGCTCGTCGTGTGGTCCTACGCGCAGGCGGGGATCACGGTGCCGCGCACCAGCCAGGCCCAGGCCGCGGGCGGGACCGCGGTGGCGCGTGACGCGCTGCAGCCCGGCGACGTCATCGCCTACTACCCGAACGCCTCCCACGTCGGCCTCTACGTCGGTGACGGCCAAGTCATCCACGCATCCACTTACGGCCGCCCCGTCGCCGAAGTACCCATCGACGCAGCAGGCCCGTTCCGCAACGCCCGCCGCTACCTCCGAAAGAAGGAACCCATGCCCGCCAAGACCCCGCCCACCGGCGACCCCGTCTGGCTCGAAGACGTCCTACGCCCCGCGCTCGGCGACCGCCTACGCACCCTGCCCGGGTGGCAGAACTCCGGCGTCGGTGGCCTCATGGGCCAGATCTGGGGCGTCATGTGGCATCACACCGGCAACGCACGCGAAACCGCGCAGTCCATCCGAAACGGGCGCCCCGACCTGCCCGGCCCGCTGGCCCAGCTGCACATCGCTCCGGACGGCACCGTGACCATCGTGGCCGTCGGCCCCTGCAACCACGGTGGCCGCGGCTCCTGGCCCGGACTACCCACCGACGGCGCCAACCGGCTGACCATCGGCATCGAGTGCGCCTGGCCCAGCGACACCACGATCACCGAAGAGACCCAGACCCGCGAGCCGTGGCCGGCCGCGCAGCTCCGGTCGATGATCGACGTCGGCGCGGCGCTCACCGCGCACCTGGGCGTCGATGCGTCCCACAACATCTCGCACCACGAATGGGCTACCCAGGGTCCGGCCGGTTGGCGGCAGGGCAAGTGGGACCCCGGGAACCTCGACATGAACTGGTTCCGGGGCGAGATCACCAAGACCATGACCGCGCAAGCCAACCCGCCCGCCGCGACTCCAGGAGGAACCGTGCCCGCACCGACGAACGACGACAAGCTGAACTACGTATTCGGGCAGCTGCAGCCTTACCCGCAGCTGGCCGGCAAGCCGGAGGCGCTCGATGCGCTGCGGCGGAAGATCGCCGATGGTCTCGACCTGACGATGGTCGACGCGGTGGCCGCGCACATCCACGGCCTGTTCGTGAAGGCGGACAACTGATGTCCTGGGATGGTTGGGGTCCGGGTATGTCCGGCCCGGTGATCGCCAAGGTGAAGCGCGAGCTGCGCCGCCGGTTCTCCTACGGCGCCGAGCTCGACCACACCGAGGCGTGGACCGACGAGCTGACCACCGCGCTCACCAAGTACCAGGGCATCGTCCACGCCGAGATCGTCAAAGGCACGCGTCAGCCACCCGACGTCCGTACTGACGGCCGGATCGACTGGGGCACACAGGTCCAACTCGGCCTGATCGCCTGGCACCCACCGACGCCGGAGCGCGCCTATTTCTTCACCGTCGAGGGCCACCTCTCCGACATGTGGCGGGGTCCGGTCGCCGACACCGCCACCCTCCTCGAGAACGAGGGCCGGTGCTGGCACCAACCCCTCGGCTACAACAACGGCGCCATCCCGTTCGACAACGACTCCGGCGTCCGCGAGCTCGCCCGCCTGGTCGGCGCGACCACCCTGGACAACGGCCGGGCGTTCCCCGCCGGCACGCCATGGATGCTCGGCACCTTCTCGCAGGGCGGCATCGTCGGATACGACTTCTACACCCGCTACTTGCAGCCCGGCCAGCCCCTCGACTGGCGGGCCAAGGACCTCGTCGGGGTGCTCGCGTACGGCAACCCCTGCCGGCAAGCAGGTTCCGTCGCCCCGTGGGCGATGCCGTGGGTCAAGGACCCGAGCACGCACGGCCTGGACCCGTACCGGCGCTTCGGCGTGCCGGGACAACCCGCAGCCCCGGCGCATCCGTGGGTGGATGTGTGGCGGGGCGGGGACATCTTCACCGACAACGGCGACGACCGGGCCAGCGCGATCAAGGCATCGGTGTATCAGGCCGTCGCCCGCGGTGACCTGTTCTCCGACCCCTACAGCCTGGCCGCCCAGATCGCCGACATCTTCGAGGTCGGCTTCGACCAGGTGCTCGGCATCGTGTTCGCCATCATCAGCGGTGTCGGATTCCTGGCCGCGCACCCCAACCCGCACTACGACCCATACAACATCGACGGCGGTCTGCAGTGGGCGCGGGAACGACTGGCCGTGAGCGTCGCCGCATGACCGACGACCACGGCCGTATCGACGGCATCCACGACTGCCCGGACTGCGGCGTCCCCTGCTCCGTCCGGGACGGCCGCTTCCCACCCCACGGATGCACCGCTACTCGAAACCAGCTCTAAACGCCGAACTGTCCGGAATTCCCGAAACGTTGGGCGATACAGCACTTTCGTCGCTACTCGAAAGGTACTAGCAAGATGAGCACCGAATCCGAGCTTTACACCCGAGCCTTCTGGAAGACCACATTCGCCCGCGTGGTCAGTTTCGCGGCCGTCTCCGCCGGCAGCCTGCTGGCCAACGCGCAACTCGACAGCATCAAAGACGCCCCCTGGTACGGGATCTTGTCCACCGCTGTGATGTCCGGGCTGATCGTGCTGTGCGCACTCGTCGGCGGCGCGACCATCCGCGACATCGCCCCCGGCAGCCCCACCAGCACGGCCGAAGCGATCGCCGCACTGCGCACCACCGGCCGACATGCCAAGCCCGACACCGGCAACGAAACCGAAGGCTGACCCGTGGTGTCCGTATCGCGCTGGCTCCCGTACGCCGCGCTCACCGAACGACTGGTGATGATCCTGGCCGCCACCAGCCTCACCGCAGCCCTACTCCGCGGCGCCGACTACCTGCTGCTGCCGCAGCAAGAACCCGGCCTATCCGCCGCAGAGGCAGCCCTGCCCATCCGCCACTGGGGCGCACTGCTCGTCCTCGGCGTTCTGCTGGCCGTCGTCGGCTACCTCGTCCACCGCTGGCCAGTCACCATCCTCGGCCACGCCCTCCTGGCCGGCATCTTCTGCGCATTCGGCCTCGGCGAAATCTTCACCGGCATCCACAACATCGCCGGCGACGAACTGCGGACCGGCATCGCGTTCCTCTGCGTCCAGGCCGTCCTCCACGCCGAGCTGACCGTCGTGGCGTGGCGTCGCTGGGACGCCGCCCGTGGATGAGCAACTCCCGCACCTCGCCGACAACCTGAACCTCCCCGACAGCCTCCTGCTGCCGGTGGCATTCGGGCTCGCCAGCTACGCGGGCCTGAAGATGCTCGCCGAACAGTTCGCCCCCATCGCCAAAGTGCTCGGCCCGCTCGGCCGCCGCTGGACCGCGCTACGCGATCAACGCATCGCCAAAGCCGCCAACGTCGCCGACCTCACCGAGAAGGTCGCCAAGCTCACCGAGACCGTCAACGTCCAGACCCGCGAAATCGCGTGGCTGCGCAAGATGCGTGATGACGACGCATGGACCACCGACCTCAACCGCCAGGTCCGCGAGCTCGCCGCGATCGCCCGCCGCCGCGCTGACCGAATGGAGATGATCGACTCCTACGTGCTCGCCGACACCGAATGGCACCGCCGCGCCGACCTCGCCTGGAAAGCCGGCGCGGATCCCGAACGAATCGCGGCTGAGGTTCCCCAGCACGTGCCGTTCCTGGAGTTCGAACGCCGCTGGCACACCCAACGGGCCCTGGAATCCGGTGGCACTCCGACCGGCTGACCGAGCCTGGCTGATGCTGGCCGCCGGCGTCACCGCCTGGGACCTCTGCGGGCGCGAAACCCTGTCCGCCGCGGCCGGGCGGTACCACCAGGCCCGGCCCTGGCTCACCCGCGCGGTGATCACCTACCTCGCCGCACACCTACTCGGCATCATCCCCGCCCGCGGCGACCCACTGCACGTCATCACCTACTGGAAGCGCCGTCGGCCATGAGGTGGGTTTAGTTTGGCCCGTAGCGCAGGCCCGATTTCGCGGTGGCGGCCGCTAGTGATCGTCTTGACCTGGTATTACACTCGTGTAACTAGTCCGGCCCGGTGATGTCGAAATCTTGCCGATCTGCTGGCAACGGTGGTAACTTCAGTGGCGCGACCAGAGCTTCGGGCTCACAGTTGCGCGCACGGGTCAGAGATATCGGGCTCACAACCCGTGTGAAAAATTTCGAGCGGAATGAGGGCCGCTCACACAACTTGTGCACGAGGGCAGTCAGCCACCGGTTGACTGCCCTCGTCGCGTTCGGTTGATGGTCATCACGTTGACGCGTCCCTGGCGGGCATCGGTGCAGAAGTTGCGCACCCCGATACTTTGGGCGAGATCCCACGCGATCTGCGCCTTGTGACCGATGGTCTTGGGGTTGGGCTCACGTCGATGATTCGCGATCGCACCGGCAACCAGGTCTGCCACCTGCAGAAGGTCATTGGCCTTTGAGTCCACCGTGATGGCGCTGACCAGGGTTGGGCTCTTAAGCCGGTGGTTAGCCATGCCCTTGACAGTGTCGCCGAACGAAACGTTCGGCTTCGTCGAGCGATGGTCAAGAACGGCCGCAACGACTTCTCCGACGCTGGTGTTGCCGTGGATCAATCTCGCGGCGATGCGGGCGTGCACCTGCCATTCTTCATCGTTGCATCGGAACGGATTGTCTGTCCGGGTACGGTCGGCCACCGAACCTACGATCCGAACATCCGACGCGGCGACGATCTCTACGAGGTCACGGAAGATTGGCATCCGGTCCCGGTTGATCCGCGAGAATTTGAACTCGTCGCGGTAGCCGCGGCGGTCGCGCAGGGCTTCTATCTGCCGTTGTAAACGGCCAGGATGGCGGCACTTGATGCCCGCAACCACGAAGAATGTTCCACTGCTGGCTTTGGCGCCGGACTCATCGATGAAGAAGGTGGCCGTCTGATCCTTCCTCGACGGCGATGCGCTGGGTTCGTCGTTTCTGGTCATTAGCTCTCCCCATTTATCCCGACCGGAGATGCCAAGTTGCAGGAGACACACAGCGGCGATTTCACGCTGCATGGGCGCATATCGCTTAGGATCGTGGCGTCGACCAAGACACACACGAGCCCTGCTGGAGTCCGCTCCGGCAGGGCCTCGGCGTTTCCGAGGGCAAACATCATTTATTTGCCCGGACCAAGCTTAAGCACGTCCGTCCGACCAAATGGGGCATGACGCGGCCCGTGTCCGACTTCCGGCCGAGTTCGACGACCCCGGCCTACACTGCCCAGCATGTCCGCGGTGGGTGATCTGGTTCAGATCACGGGTGGCCAGTTCGTCATCCGGCCCCCGACTCACTGTCCGATCGGTCACCAGTTCAGGCCGGGCCGGGTGCTGGTCGGGCATCAACCGTGCGGGTGCGGCGGGCACACGACCTGGCGCTGCACCACCTGCGACACCATCATCTACGCGCCGGTGCTGGCCGACGGGTGCACCGCGCTGGCCGACCCGGCCGCGGTCCGCACCATCTGATCCTGCACACATCAACCCCCACCCCGGGGTTACCCTCCCGGGTGAGGGTCCCTCGGCACTCTCCTTGCCAAGGGCACCTCACCAAACATCACCGCCCCCAACCACACGGTTGGGGGCGGCTTTCGTCGTTCAAGGATTCGGTCAGCAGAGCGATCCGTCGGCAACGTACACGGCGACCCGGCTCGGCGGCGTCACCTTGGCCGCCCGGGTGAAGTTGATGACGTTGCGACTGATCCGCTCACCCCACTTCATGCACCCGATGCCCGCCGGCGGCCCGTGCCAGTTGGAATCCAGCAACACGGTGTCCCAGTCGCTTCGCAGGGTGACGTCGATGACCCCGGGTCGCGGTGAGCTGATGTGGTCGATAGCGCACACCCAGTCAGGCATCGGACACGCAGCGGGGAACGAGTCGACGAAGAAGTTGGACAGGATCGCGGTCTTGACGTGGTCGGCGTAAACCGTTCCGTCGTACGGCTTCTGCGCGGTGGGCACCGTCGCGGAATCAGTGGACCAGGAGTCGGTGGGAGCCATCTCATCGTCCTGCGGCGGAGCGGTCGTGCGGCCGAGTACGAAGGTCGCGGTGGCCACCGCAGCGGCGGCTGCCAGGACTAGGGCGATGATCCATGTCGGGCGTAGGCGTGACGATTCGTAGTCGACCACCGGCATGCTGCTGGTGTGCTCGCTGTACGCGAGGGGGCCGTCGGCCACGGTCGGCGCCGGGTCGATCTCGGTGGTGGGTGGCGTCGAGCCGGCGGGCGCTTCCTGGGTGGCGTCGTCGTTGACGGTCATCATGTGGTCCTGTCTGCGCTATTCCACGACCCGCAATGACGGCGCAGCACCCTCCGGATTTGATTGGTGGAACACCTCGCGTGCGATGTGGTCGGCAAAAGTCTGGACCCACTCGTCGCTGATATAGCGCATGGCCGATTTCCGCTGAATCCGCATCCGCTCGGCAATGTGGTCGAGTTGGTCTGAAATGTCCGCGCGGGCCACCTCCTGCGTGATGGTGAGCTGGTGGTGCTCTGAGAGTAGTCGCACAAGCAGTGCTGCCCGGTCGTCGAGCCACGGTGAGCGTCTGGCGGCCATCGACGCAACTTAGCTGAGAAACGTACTTTGCGGGACACCCAACAGAATGTACCCATTCGGGCATTTACCGTCTGGACAGTGCAGAAATACCTGTCTGTCGCCGAGGTGGCGGACAAAACCGGCCTATCCCGCAATACCGTGAAGGCTTACAGCCAGGTCCCCGGCCGACTGCCCGAGCCGGATGCCATGATCGGCCGAGTCCGCGGCTGGTTGCCCGAGACGATCGAAGCGTGGATCTCGAAGCGCGCAGAGCATTGATCTTTGTTGCGCACGGACATTACGACACCGCCCGCAAACCGGCCTGCTGACCAGACCGAATAAGGCCACGCCAGGGGTCCAACAATCCGATCGCTTCCTGGCCGCGCTCGGCGGACACCTTGGTATAGATCTGCGTCGTCGCGATCGACTTGTGCCGCAACAGCTCCTGCACCGTGCGGATGTCGACTCCGGAGTCCAGCAACGTCGTAGCAAACCAGTGCCTGAGGCAGTGTGGTGTGCCGCGGACACCAGCCCGGCGCATGGCGCGACCGATGATGTCCGATACCGACTTCGAGAGGATGTGCTCGCCCTCGTGACCGCGCATCGGGAACCAATACCCGGCGGCCGGCATCTCCGATGCCAGCTCGACGAGTATCGGATGCAGCGGTATCGACTTCAGACGCTTGCGCTTGCCCTTCACCCACAGCAGTCGACCGGACAGGTCGAAGTCCTCCCCGCGGATCTTCGCGATTTCGTGGACCCGCAGCCCGGCCAGCAACGCAAGCAGGATCATCCGGCGGGTCGACTTCCACATGCGGATCTGCAGGAGCTTGACCACATCGACATCGGAGATGGGCCGCGGTTCCCGGTCTGGGGACTGCGGGGTGCCAACCTTCACCATCGGGTTGTCGATGCGACGGTCGGTGAGCTGCAGCCACTTGAACCACGCGGAGAGATAGGACGTGTAGGTACAGGCTGTGGAATCTGCCCAGTCGTCCTCATGGTCGGCGATCCAGCGGACGATGCCGACGGCGTCGATGTGCAAGGGCTGTTCACCGGTTTCGGAGTGCAGCTGACGGATGACGCGGATACGTTCGTCGATTGTGTTGCGCGAAAGCCGTTGGGCGGTCTGCCAAATCTCCCAATCGGCGAGAGCGAGGGTTGTGGAGGGGGTCACGCGGGACAGTGTCGCCACCACATGAAGCGGAAAGTCAGCTTTTTCACAGTTTGGCGGATCTTGCTCCCCAAAAGTTGCCAATTTCATGCCGCTTCGTAACCCGGGTTACGGTCCGCGGTGCGACGCATCCTACGGTCGGATAAGGGCACAACCACCGGACTTTTAATCCGCAGGTCGCAGGTTCGAGCCCTGCTGGGGGCACAGCTCAGACGTACTACCGCGCCTGATGGGTGACATTACGACCTCGGCTGATGCGTGACAGTGTTTCCGCTGATCGGCGACACTCCCCGGCCGCAGAGAAGACGGATCGGTCGCATCGGACTAAGTAGTGCCGGGCCGCAACCGGGCGAGATTGCAGTGGGGCGCTACTGCGCTGGCCGTACCGAACACGACTGACGATTTATCTGTCACAACACCAGCGAAGAGGACACGACGTGTCCGGCAACTCATCGTGTTCTTCATCGCAGTTACGGCGATGATCTCCCGACCCGCGACCGGCCACCATCGCCGTACCCGTCGACGCAGGAGAAGGCAATCATGCTGGACCGGCTTGCACGACTGGCAGTGGCCCGGCCTAAGGCGGTTCTCACAGCGACCTTGGTACTGATGGTTGCCGCACTCGTATCTGGATCGGGGATCAACGAGCGGCTGTCCGGCGGTGGCTTCTATAACAGTTCCTCCGAATCGCAGCGCGCCGCTGCCGCGCTCGAGCAGCGTTTTCACGTCGGCAAACCGAACCTGGTGATTCTCGCGACCAACACCGGCGGCGGTTCTGTCGACGATCCCGTTGCGGTTGCCGCCGGCGAGGCGCTCACTCAACAGCTTGCCGCCACGCCGGGTATCACGACGGTCAGCTCGTACTGGGGACCAGGCCAGTCCGAACTGCTCCGCAGCCTGGACGGGACGAAGGCGCTGATCGTGGCGCACGTCGAAGGCGACGAGCGCGAGTTCGCGGCGGCGGCCACACGTCTCATCGCCACCTACCGCGGCACCGAGCGCGGTCCGCTGAAGCTCGAACTCGGCGGTGAGGCGGTCAGCTACGACGATGTGACCGATCAGCTCAACCACGACCTGGGAATCAGTGAAGCAATCGCGCTGCCGATAATCCTGGTGCTGATAACAGTGGTATTCGGCAGTCTTGTCGCAGCCGGCCTGCCGGTCGCAATCGGTGTGCTTTCGATCGTGGGTTCACTGGGCCTGCTCGCGTTGTTGTCCGTTGTCACCCCGGTGTCCAACTACGCGCTCAACGTGACGACGATCCTCGGACTGGCTCTGGCGATCGACTACAGCCTTTTGGTGCTGACCAGGTTCCGGGAGGAGCGAACTCGGACTCAGTCCCTCGATGATGCGATCATCGAGTCGGTGCGAACCGCCGGCCGCACGGTCGCATTCTCTGCGACTGCGGTGACACTGTCGGTGCTGGCGCTGCTTGCCTTCCCGATGATGTTCCTGCGTTCGATCGCCTACGCGTGTGTCGGTGTGATCCTTTTCGCGACGGCGTGCGCGCTCGTTGTCATGCCCGCCATGTTGCGACTTCTGGGCCCCCGAATCGACTCGCTCAACGTACGCCGGGTGATTCCACGGGTGTTTGGGCGTCGCACACCGGCCGAAGCACCGACCGAAACACCGACCGGCGCGCGGGCCGAGGAAGACGGGTTCTGGTTCCGCAGTTCACAGTTGGTCATGCGCCGGCCGGTAATGATGGGGGGCGCGGTCCTGCTGCTGGCTCTTGTGCTTGCGGCACCTTTCGGTGCCATCCGCTTGAACTCTGCGGATGACCGATCGCTGCCGGCGACGATTGAAAGCCGAAGTGTCGGCGACGCGGTCCGCTCCGAATTCCCGGCACAGGCCACCGCTGCGATGGATGTGATCCTTGAAGGCTCCGCGGGTGCGGATCAGCTGGACGGGTACGCCGGGGCGCTGTCACAGTTGCCGCACGTCGTGGCCGTCAAGCTGGGGATGACAAGCTATGTCGCCGGGCAACGCAATGGCGAAAAGCCGGTGCCCGACCCCAATGGCGCCTATCTACGGCTGCTCCCGGACGTCGATCCCTACAGCGACGCGGCTCACCGGCTGCTTGATCAGGTACGCCAAACCCCAACTCCCGATACCGTGCATGTCGGCGGACTGACTGCAGAGAACGTCGATACCAAAGCTGCTTTGTTTGACCGAGTTCCGTTGGCCGCAGCACTGCTCGTGCTGGCGATGTTCGGCGTGCTGTTCGCGTTCACCGGAAGCGTGGTACTGCCGATAAAGGCGTTACTGCTCAACGTAGTCAGCTTGTCTGCGACTCTCGGTGCGATGGTCTTCATCTTTCAGGAGGGTCACCTCAAGTGGCTGGTTGGAGATTTCTCTGTCACCGGGACACTGGCCACGCCGACCCCGATCCTCATCATTTGTCTCGCGTTCGGGCTGTCCATGGACTACGAAGTGTTCCTGTTGTCGCGTATCACTGAGGAGTACCGCTCACACGGCGACACCAACCTCGCGGTGATGTGCGGGCTGCAACGCGTCGGCCCCGTCGTCACAGCGGCGGCACTGATCATGTCAGTCGTGTTCATCGCGATGGCCACTTCTGAGGTGTCGTTCGTCAAGTTGCTGGGCGTCGGTTTGACGCTGGCAATCCTGTTCGACGTCACACTCATTCGTGCGGTACTCATGCCCGCCGCGATGAGGCTGATGGGTCGTGCGAATTGGTGGGCGCCGCATTGGCGACAGCCTCCCGCGCATCTGCTCGTCAGTGGGGCCCGTCGTCCGCATCAACTGACCGTGCGCCAACTGACAGCACAATTGGCAGCGAACTGACATGCCAACACTACGACTCGACGCGTCCGAGATGACTGCACAGCAATGCGCGCTGGCGGAGGTCGCGGCACAAGCTTCGGCGCTGACCGAACGACTGTTGGCCAGCGATTCAACCGGCGATCGCGCGATGGGGATGTTCGTCGACATGTTCTTCGCCAGGATTCCGTTGGACGGATCTGTGCCCAGTATCAACGGCATCGTCATGCTGCCCGTGCTCGTGTACGGCGCCGAGACCGGTGCGCCGATGCGCGCGACACCGGTAGCGCTGATTCACACACTGTGGTGGGCGGCGGCACGGTATCTGGACGACATGATCGACACCCCGCAACTCGCTCGGTCCGATCCCGCGGAATTCAACCGCGGGGTGTTGACCGCAATCGCGGTGGGTAACTATCTGCCACTCAACGTCATTGGCGACCTGGCTGTATCCGATGCCGTCCGGTATCGGCTGCTCACCGAGTACAGCGACGGATGTCTCGACGCACTCAGCGGGCAGCTGACCGACCTGGCCCTCAACGCGGAGACCGCAACTCCTGACGATGTGCTGCGCAACTACGCGGGCAAGACGGGCGCACCCTACGGGATGTCCGTCGCGCTTGCCGCACAGCTCGCGGACCGCGATTCCGACCGGGTCGATGCCTGGCGCTCGTTCGGCAGGACGCTCGGTGTGCTTCGTCAACTGGTCAACGATCAGCGCGACCTGGTCACCGAGCGCGACGAGGATCTGCGAAACGGCACCGCGACCTATCTGCTCGTTCATCTCCTTGCCACCGTGTCGCCGGCCCGACGTGCGGAACTGATCGACCTTCACCGGCAAGCCCGCACTTCGGAGGAGGCGCGGGCTGAACTGCGACGAGCGATGTTGGCGGCGGACATCGTCTCCAGCTATGCGGAGACAATCCAGCCCATCATCCGTGCCGCTCGCGACACGCTCGCGTCGCTCGGCGGCGACCCGCAGTGTGTCACGGGGCTAGCCGGGCTCATCGACGAGATAACTTTGTACTATCCGCAGTTTCAACTCCGGTGACGCACGCCTGGGCGGCCTGCTAACCGACCGCTCCGACGACGGCGAAGGCGACCAGCGTGCCCAGGAGGCCCAGAGCTGATACTGCCGCCGGCCATCGGTTGTCCGTACCGCTGAGGTACTTGATGCCGTATGCGACAACACCGATCGCGGGCAGCGCGACCAATGCCTTGGAGAGCGGCGAAACCTGCGCGGCGACAACGAACAGCGCCACGGCGAGCGGCCCGGTGCCGATCGTGAGCAACAGTGTTGTCAGGTAGCCGAGGGAATTGGTATAGCTGCGTTCCCCTACCGCGGGCCGGCGGGCCAGCTTCTTTCCGAACTCGAGCTGGCCGGCACACAGTGTCAGGATCAGAATTCCCGAAGCACAAACGTATGCGTTCGGCACCTCGTGCTGGATCTCGATGAACGCCGCGAACAGGTACACATACAGCAGCAGTTGAACCGGGAAGCCGATGAGCACCTTCAGGACCAGGTTGTCGCCGCGCGTGGCCGGAAATCGTTGTCCGACCACCAACACCGCGGCGGCGTACAGCAGCTGACCGACGATGACGACCAGACCGGCCTGGAAGAACAGGTTCGCGGCGACAATGATCGTCACGCACGCGGCGGTGAGCGCGGAGAGATCCCGAAGCTGAACCGCTCCGGACGCCACCGGGCGTTGTGGGTCCGCGACCCGGTCGTAGTCCTGGTCGCGGATGTCGTCGATCACCCGCATGATCAGCAAGTCGGCCCATAGGGTGACGGTGACTATTCCCAGCAGCGGAATCGCACTGACGGTGATGCGATCTCCGGCCAGCGCCGCGAACAGACCGATTCCTCCGGTGCCGAACGCCAAGGCATACGCGCTTGAAAGGACCGGCGGATACCTGGTGAGAATGAAGTTCGAGATACCAACGGCAGTCGTCATTGTTCGCCTACCTGCCACATCACCGGCAGGCTCGATACCCCCCGGGTGAACATCTGTATGCGCCAATCGATCTCGGAGGCACTAACAAGAGTCAGTCCGCTCAGTCGGGACAGCACGGTGTGCAGGCCGATCTGCATTTCGAGGCGAGCGAAAGCCATTCCGATGCACTGGTGCCGGCCGTGGCCGAATGCGAGGTGCGGGTTCGGACTCCGCTGAGGGCAGAACTCGTCAGCGTCCGGGAACACGTCGCGATCGCGGTTGGCGACATCAAGTATGGGCACGACGATCTCGCCCTGTGAGATCAGCCGGTCACGCAGCTTCACGTCAGCGGTTGCGATGTGCGGACGCCCCGCGGTACCACCGATCTTGCCGCCGAACCAAACCCAGCGCAGCAGTTCTTCGACCGTGGAAGGAATCTGCTCGGGAGACCGGCGAAGCGAATCCACCAGTCCGGGCTGCTGAAGTACCTCAATGAGGCTCAGTGCCAGGTGATTGGCGGTCGTCTCGGCGCCCGACATGAGCAACCCCATGGCGAGCATGACGATTTCTGCGTGGGTCAATCTGTTTGACGATTCGTCCCGCACCAGAGCATCGATGAGCCCGCCCGCTGTCGCCTGGCTACCCGATCGACTGACGCGACTTTCGAAGTAGTCCCGCAAGTCGCGGCTTGCTTTCGCGACCTCGTCAGGTTGGTAGTGACCAGCTGACCATGCGACCGCCATTCGCGGCACGAGGAAAGGCAGATCGGCGGTGTCCAGCCCGAGGACGTTCATGTGCACGAGGTTTGGAAAAGGCTGGCAGAACTGCGTGAAGATGTCGGCTGGTGGCCCCGCCGCGAGCAGATCGTCGAGAAGTTGATCGGCGACGCGGCCGATGAGCGGCCGGGCCTGCTCAGCCCGTCGCTTGGTAAACCAACCTTGAACGGCCTGGCGCCGACGTGTGTGAGTTGGCGGATCCGAGACGACCAGCGCCAGAGGCAGATCGGCGCCCGCCCCACCGACCGGACCGTGAAATTGTGCCCGACTGAAGCGGTCGTCACTCAACACGGTTCGTACGTCACACTGACGAACTACGGCAATCGCCGCCGTGCCGTCAGCCAACGTGATGTCGAGGGTCGGTTTGTCGCGAAAGATATCGACATGGTGTTGCGGAAGCGAAGTACGCGGACAGCTCTCCAGCGGCAATTGCATGATGTCACCGCGGTCTCTGCGAGTGGGGGCGCAGGATGCGGACGCTGCCCGACCTACCGTCGATCTCGATCTCGTCGCCGTCGGATATCTTGGAGGTCGCGCCAGGAACCGCTACTACGGTCGGGATTCCGAGCATCCGTCCTGTTATCGCGGTGTGGGAGACCATGCTGCCGCGCTCGACGACGAGTCCCGTTGCGTTGAGCATCAGTGGTAGCCAACCCGGATCGGTTTCGCGGGCGATCAGGATCCGCCCAGCGCAGTCACTCGGCGGAACATCAGGCCGCAGCACCAGTTTCGCGCGACCACGGACGATCCCGGCGCTGGATGGAAGACCGGTCAGTTCGGTGCTGGAACCTGCGGTCGCCGGTGTGGCAGCCGTGCGGCGTAGGTCGGCGGCAGCGATCGGCGGCGGGGCGGTGGTGAGATCGGCTGGGAGGGCGGGCCGATCGCACGATCGCAGATAGGCGTCTTTTCGGGTCCGTGCCAGGACGCGAAGGTCGGGGTGTGTGGAGGTGCCGTCGAAGGCTCCCAGTAGTTCCTCGGCCTCCAGATGTACGTAGTCCTCGGGTGAGTCCAGGCACCCTGCAGCGGCTAGGTCAGACCCGAGTCGACGCATGACCTCCCGCGAGAATCCGTATAGCTGGGTGCGGCAGAACCGGGTGTCCTCGCGGGCTTTCACCAAGAACCTACCCACCCGCATCGCGGCGCGAAGAATGGCACGTCTCCATCGTGACGGGCAGATGCGTTGTAGTTCATCGAGTGCGGCTGTGGCCGCGATCGATTCCTGAAGCCACGTCTGCTGCATTGTCGCTCCCGCAGCAACGAACGGCCGCAGGGCCTCGATGAGCATCTCAGGTCTTTGGCGTGGCGTCGGCTCCTCGATCTTGAGGTCGTGCATCGCGCGATCACCGAATCTCCTGAGGTGCGTGCGGGCATCGGACTCCAGTTTGCAGCCGTAGCCGCCTCGTGCGATACGGTTCCAGGTATCTCGTGCGTCGGCAGTCAGCACTCGTGCCGACAAAGCGGGATTCGCGTTTATCTGCTCGGCGAGCGCCACCGTGGAGTGCACCGACTGCAACGTCCGGTTCGGCGGCCCTCCGGGCAACAGCCTGGTGAGGTCCACCTCAGGGGAGTCGGTCCACCGCTGCACCAGGACGCTCGCCACGACATAGCCGGCCAGGGAGAGATAGCCGGCTAGAATCGCTATACCCCAGTGTGATTCGGCTTCCGACCACACTCGTCGATACGTCTCGATTACCTCTTCGACCGGCTTTTGCGACAGTCCTGCCCCGAGGATGTGCTGGGTATCCCACCAGGACAAGAATCTCCGCAGTTTGCGGGGAAAACTTATGGCCGCCCATATCAGTCGCGGTGAACGCCCGATAATGCGAGTGACAGCATGGCGGTCGAACACTTGGCTCGGGTCGGGATTTCGTTCTGCGAGCCCCAACGACCGCTCCCACATCGGCCGAAGCACGTCCCATCCGGGCAGCTGGCTGTGCAGCGCGTACCACGCGTCTAGGCGGTAGTAGGCCCGGCCGTCGAGGTATCCGATCATGCGACGAAGTTGGTGCTCCCGGCTCCGTAGCTGACGGTCGGGGACCCCGACGATGCGATAGAAGTCGCGGAAACTCATGCGGTAGAAGACCCGTGCGTGCGAGTACGTCATCGCGGTGGTCACGCCCGGAAAGCTCTCAGTCAGATTGTGATTGGTCCATTCGATCGTGGTCGCCGGCGTTTGGGGTGACGTGGCGGGCCGGGCCTGTACCAGGTGAATCGCTGAGTCTGCCGTGACGACGCCCTCTATGTCCTGGGGTCCGGACAACAGTCGCTCGGTGGTCTCGGCCAGCGCTGCGATCTGACCGATCTGGGCATCGGAGAAGACCGGTAGGTCGGCGAGTCCATCCGGCACCCGATACTCGGCAACGCCACCACCCGGTGCTCGGCGGAGCATTCTCTGCTTGTGCGAGAGGACCCGCCCGATCCCGTCCGCGCGTACGAAAAAGTGGTCGATTTCGGCATGTTCGGCAACCGCACCTTCTCCGATGCCGTAGACCGCGGCGACCACCGTTTCCCTGGCTCCGGTAGCGGGATCGCGGGTGAACGCGACAAACGACCGCTCACCATCGAGCATCTGCTGAATTCCGACGCAGATGCTGAGAACTCGGGGATCGATTCCTCGCCGCGCGCGGTAGAGTACCGATCTGACGCTGAAAAGCGACGCGGTACAGGCTGACACGGCACCGATGAGCTCGTCGGCACCAACGTACAGATAGCTGTCTGTGAGGCCCGCGAACGGGTCGGCGGCGTCATCTTCACCCGGCTGTGCGTGGCGACCGACCACGCATGCTCGGACTGCGACGTCGGGTGAACCGAGGGCGACGTATCTGTCCCGGATCTCGGTTTCTGTCTCCGGCATAAGGCGCAGGTGTTCGGCAGCGCGGCGAGCCGCCTCGGCCCAGACGGTCAATCTCTCGACACCGGCGCCGACACCGGGAAAGGCGCCGACCAGATCGGCAATGGCTGCCCACGGAGTTTCTCTGACGACGCAGAAGAACGGCGGGACGCAGACCCCGGCATCGCGTAACTGCTGCTGGCGGGCGAATTTGTGCCCGACCACGCTGGCGTCGGCCAGTTCCGCAGGTGCGTCAATGATCTTGATCATCACCACACCCCGGGCACAATCCTGCATCGTGTGCTGGCGAAGGCGCGATACTCGGGCGATTCAGTGAGGATGTCTTCTTCGATCCTGATGCGCCAGAGAATCGCGGCGACAAGGAGAGTCAGTGCCGCGATACTCGCGGGACTCGCAAAGTAGCCGACAAAACTCATGTTGGCGAGCAACATCCCGGCATAAGCAGGATGGCGCAGCATCCTGTACGGCCCGGATGAAATGAGGTCGCCCTCGGAGATACGTACCACTCGGTGTGAGTATTGTTCGCTGAGTTCGTGAATCGCACAGGCACGTAACGTCACACCGGCAACGAAGACCCCCGCCAACACGATGCCGAACTTGTCGGGCACCGCGGGCGCGGAATACGCAGCCGTAAGTGCCGTCGTGACTCGCGCAACCGCGTACGGAACGAGGGTGCGGGTCTCGGCGGCCGACTGTGTTGGTTTCCCGACGGTGATTCGTGCTTCGGAAAGCATCCACACCAGATATCCGGCGACGAAAGCCGCTGCAGCGAGGCGCCCGCCGGCAAGGTGTGCCGCGACCGCAAGGGCAAGGCCGACAGCGCTCAGTGCCAACAGAGTACGAAGAAGGTACGTGGCGACTTGATCAGTCATTGCCGGCCTCCATCGAGTCAGTGGCTAACCCGCGCGCAGTCGCGCATACTCGACTTCGTCGGCGCAGCGGCTCGCGATGACGATCGAGCCGACTTTGATCGCTCGATCGCCTACTGCGTGTACGTCGATGCGGAGTTTGCGCGTCTGTTCTGGCGGAGTGGGCTGCCACGACAACGCCCGCGTCAGTTGGCCCTGCGGCACCGTGGTGGGCACGTCTGCGGTGAGCCCGACGAATATCATCTTCGTCCCCATCGGCTGACGGCCCCATAGGTGAAGAATCGCGATGACGAACTGGCGGGCGGCCTCGATGATGGAGGCGACCGCACTGGCGCGCGGCGGTAGTCCGCCGATGGCGGCCTCCTCACGTACGCGGACCCAGACCCGTCCGGCGTCGACCGTGAGCGGGCCGACTGCGATATTTCCGGGGTCGGCCCGGTGCACCAGGTCACTCGGGATCGTGCCGTCGCCAAATGCCGGCACCGGGGCAATCTCCGCAGCCAGCGCAGTCTCGCGTCGGCCCAACAGTCCCCTCGCTATGTTGCGGCCTGATTGGATGAATTCGATGGGGTTTCCATCGGTTTCGCGGGCAGCGCTCACCTCAATCGGGGCGTCGAGTTCGCAGAATTTGGTGAAGGTGAGGCGGAGGCACACATTGGCCGGCCGCAGCATCGCCGCGTGCTCAGCAAATTCAAGACCCGCCACCACCAGCAGCATTCCCGGCACGTGATCGAGCGGGTGGTCGAAGAACACGGGGTCTTGAAGATCCACGCGGACAGACCCGCGAAGAATGCCTCCGCTTGGCGCCAAGTCCAGGGTGTCGATCGTGCGTCCGGGAATCACCCGAGGCGCACTCGGTACAAGTACATGCATCGTTGCTCCTCCGCTCGTTGCGCCGTCTCCGATTCGACGTAAAGGACCACCGCAATAAAGATCGTCACTCGGATTCGGGGGGCGGCTCTCAGTGGAGCGCTACTGCAATCGATGTTGGTCTCGGCCGGGGTACTACTGAGTCGCAGGATGGAGCGACGGCGGCCCACGGCGGTTCGATCAAGATCGATTTAAGTAGTACCGCGCCGAATTCAGGTGAGATATCAGTGGCGCATTACTGGGCTCCAGGAATCACCCGGCAGCGACTATTTCTGTGGTGAAACGAGACGCCGGATCCGGTGGCCGGGTTTCGAGGACGTCGCAGAAGGAATGATGATGGTTGAGGCAAGCATCTTGGTAGCAGCCGACGACCTCAGCGTCGACCGCCCGCCGCTGACCAGGCCATCCGATCAGTTGCCCCTGGTCGCCGATCGGTTACGCGAAATCCTGATCAACGGTGGCGGTTTCGATGCCATCTACCGCCACATCCTTGCCGTCCCCGGTAAACGGATCCGATCCACGATGGCGCTGGCCTGTGCTCAGCTGCGGCCCTCGGGTGCCGCGGTGCCGCTGCGCGGCGCCGTCGACGTGGCGTGCGCGATCGAGATGATCCACGAGGCGTCGCTCGTTCACGACGACATCTGCGACGGATCGCTCTTGCGGCGCGATGCGCCGTCAGTACCGGCCGCGTTCGGCGTCCGCACCGCCGCCCGGGCCGGATTTCATCTGGTCGGCTTGGCTTTACAGGTGCTCGCACGGGTGCTGGCGGACAACCCGGCGGTGTTCGCGCGGCTCGGTGAGGCCCCGGGCGTCACCTACCTCGACCGCATCTCGGACCTGTCGCTCGGGCAGCTCATCGAGACCCTGCCACCTGCTGTCGAGGACGCCGCGATGCGCAGGCACTACGAACTCGTGGCCGGGGCGAAGACTGGCACGCTGTTCCGGCTGGCCTGTTCGTACGGTGGCACTGCGGGCGGCCTCGACCACAATCAGCTCTGCGCCCTGATGCGATACGCGAACCAACTCGCCCTCGCCTTTCAGATCATGGATGACGTCCGCGACCTCGAGGGCGGCCCCTCGCTGGGCAAGCAGGCCGGCGGCGACCTCGACCGACGGGTGCCGACCTGGCCGGTGATCGAATGGCTGGCCATGCGGCCCGGGTCCCATGACATGTGGCTCTCCAGCCTGACTCCCAGTGCCGACCTTCGGGCCGACCTGATGCGCAGCGGGGCTACCCGAGCTGCCCGTGCCGTCGCCGTCCGCGCCGCCCAGAGGGCCTGCCGGGCGATCGATGCGTTCCCGGCCTCCCCCGCGCGTGAGCAGTTGCGCGAACTGTCGGTGCGGGTGGTGTCCCGATGAGCGGGGGGCGACTCGGCACCCTGACCGACGGGCTGTGGCACCTGCACCGCACGCCAGACTTGGCTGCGATGCGGGCGGCCCGGTCACCGGACGAGTTGGCCCGGCTGGCGCTTGTCCCGGCGGCCCGCAACCTCGGCATGGCGGCCGGTTTCCTTCCCGCGGACCTACGGTCCGAGGCCACGGCCGCCCTGCTGGCCTGCCGGGTGCTCAACGCCTACGAAGACCTCAGCGCCCGCCCGCTGGCGGCCGGCGCCGTCGTCGCCGCGGTGGACTACCTGAACGGCGACACCGATACACCGCCGCCGCCACTGCCGACCGGCTGCGACGCCGAAGCGGTCGACCTGGTGCTGGCCGAGCGCGTCGGCGACGTGCGGGAGCTGCTGTCGGACCTGCCCTTGGAAGGCCGCAGACGGATCTGCCGATTGTTGACCGATGTCGGCCAGGTGATGGCGCTGAACCTGGATTGCCCGCTGCCGCGGACCGCCTACGGCGAACTCGTGCTCGGACGGGCGATGCTCTACCTGTGCTCACTGATCGCCGAAGATGCTTGCGCCGAAGCCGATTTGAGCGAGTTGGCCGGATGCATCGGTGTCACTGCCCAGTTGGCCAACGACTTGCGGGACGGCGAACTGGTGTTGTACGGCGCCGGCGACCGCGAGGAACTGACTCGGGCGGTGATGCAACGCGTGCTGGTCCCCGTTCTGGGCAGCATCGCCCTGCTGGCCCGGCTCGGCCCGCGCATCCACAGTCGCGGCGCCCGGGTGGCGATGGCCTACCTGACCATTACGACGACCGCGTTCTTGTGCGCGGCCGTCGGAGCGCCTGCACCCTACCGGCGACCGGTGCGGCTGGCCGCGGCATTGCTGGCCGCCGTCTCAACCGCTCATTGGGCCGCGATGCTCCAGCGGGTGCGCTGTTCGGTCGATGGGGCGATCCACGGCCTGTTGGATGCGTCGCCGCACCCCTCGGCGAGGGCCGGCTCTGCTGCCCGATCGGGCGCGGCCGACCTCCTTGCCCTTGGTGATCCGGGCTCGATGCCGCCCGCGGTGGGCCCGCTCATCGTGGGCGCTACCTTTGCGCTCGTCGAAGCCCTGCCGGGAGAACCGCTCACCGGCGAACTGCCCGAGTTCCACGTGCGCCGCATGATGATCGCCGACCATCTGGCCTTCGGCGCCCTGGACCGGCTGCGTCCCAGCGACGCCGATGCTCTGCGGGACCTGGCAACGCGGTTCCAGCTCGCCGCACTCGACCCGGCTTAACCCCGACGATCACCCGGGCAGAACGGCGCTCAAGTAGGTCATGTCGTCGAACGCGACCGCCAGTTCGTCATCCCCGTACTCCAGGCCGCACTCCTCGTAGAGGTCACGGACTTGGCGGCCCGTCACCGTCCAGCCCGCGCCGGTCAGGTACTCGATGATGTGGTTGCGTTCGCCGTGGTAGACCAGGTCACCGATCTCCAGCTCGAACCCGATCGCCGACAGCTTCTTGCGATGCTCGCGCCACGCCTCGGTGGTGAAGACCCCGGTGTCGCGGATGAACTCACACGCCAGCCGGCTTCCCGGTGCGCTGAGCGCGGCAATGGTGTCGAACAGGGTGTCCTGGGCGTCGGGCTGCAGGTAGACCAGCAGGCCCTCGGCGCTCCACACGGTGGGCGCGGCCGGGTCGAAACCGGCGGCCTTGAGCGCTGCCGGCCAATCGTCACGCAGGTCGATGGAGACGGTGCGGCGCTCTGCGGTGGGCTCGGCGCCCAGCCCGGCCAGGGTGGTGGTCTTGAAGTCGATCACCTCGGGCATGTCGACCTCGTAGACGACGGTGCCCGCCGGCCAGGCCAACCGGTAGGCCCGGGAGTCCAGCCCGGAGGCCAGGATCACCGCTTGGCGGATGCCGCTCTCGGTGGCCGCCAGGAAGTGCTGGTCGAAGAACCGGGTCCGCACCGCCATTCCGTGGCCCATCCGGACCGGGTCGAATTCGTCGCCGTCGGCGAAGTCGACCTCACCGTCGACCATGCGGGTGAAGAAGTCGATGCCGACCGCGCGCACCAGCGGCGCGGCGAACGGGTCATCGATCAGTTTTTCCGGCGACGCGCTGGCCAACGCCCGTTGGGCGGCCACCATGGTCGCGGTAGCCCCGACACTGCTGGCCAGGTCCCACTTGTCACTGTCTGTACGCGTCATCGCGGTGCCTTCCGAGCTTCTCAACCAACCAGACTACCTAGACAGGCTACCCAATATGGCTGTGGTCGTGCACGACGTCGCCGGCGACGACGGTCGCCCGGACCAGATCCGCGTCGAGCGCGGCCAATACCTCGGCGGGCCCGCCGGCCAACACGCACAGATCCCCGGGCTCACCCGGCGCGATGGTGCGCGGCGTCGCCGGCCGGTCGGCCCGGCCGGTGAACAGCTGCACCGCCGCGACCGCCGTTATCGCCTCGGCCCGCCCCAGCACGGCCCCGCCACGAGTCGTCCGGTGTACCGCGGCCCGCATCGCCGCCCACGGATCACCGTCGCCGAACGGTACGTCGGTGGACAGGGCCACTGGAATCCCGTTGCGGCGCAAGGACGCCAGCCGCCACAGCTCGTGGTGCGCGGCGGACTCGATGTCGGCGAGGTAATCGTCACCGCGTTCGGCGACGAATCCGGGCTGGGTGACGACGGTGATGCCGAGCGCAGCCAGATCAGCCAGCCGGTCCTCAGGCACCACCGCGGCGTGTTCGATGCGGTCGTCGCGGTGGGTTCCGGCGGCCTGCCATGCCGCGATCGCCACTGTGAGCTGGGCGTCGGTGACGCAGTGCAGCGCCACACCGTGGTCGCGGGAGTGGTTGTCCGACAACGTTGTAGCGAGCGCATCCAGGTCCAGGAGTGCGTCGTCGAGGATGATCTTGGCCGGGCCGAGCGTGACACCGGGTGCGGCGGCCGTCCCGGCGGGCGCCAGGCAGTGCAGTCGCTGCAGCAGCTCGCCACCCCGGCGGGCCGCGGCGAATGCGGCGATGTCGGCGTCGCCGTGGCCGGGGGTGGCCTCAGTGATCCCGGTGACCCCCCGGGCGGCCAGTTGACGGCTCAGCCGAATCAGCGACGGTTCACGCTGCGGCAGCGGAGGCGCCGGATCGCCGTGCGCCCGCAGCAGCCGGCCGTCACTGCGCTCGCCCATCCCGAGGCGGGCCAGTCCCGCGGAGTTGAGCATCCACAGCGCGCCGCTGCGGTGCGCCACCCGGACCGGGACATCGGACGAGAAGCGGTCCAGCAGTGCGGCGTTGAGCTCACCGGCGACCGACTCGTGGTAGCCGTATCCGCGCACCCAGCCGTCGCTGTCGATGCGCGCGGACCGCAACGCGATCTGGAGCTGATCGGAACTTCGCACCTGCGGCGGGCCCAGGAACACCGAATCCAGCGCGGCCGCCGCCGACCGCAGATGTACATGATGGTCGTGCAGTCCGGGCAGCACGGTGGCGTTGCCGGCGTCGAGGACGTCTTCGCCGCGGCGGGCGGTCAGGTCCGGAGCTACCTCGGTGATCGTCTCGCCGAGCCGGATGTCGACCCTCGACCCGTCCAACAGGGCGGCCCGCTGGATCAGCACCGCGACACCGCCACCAGCTCACCGACCCGGGCGTTATCGGCCCCCAGCGCAGGCCCGGCAGTCTCGATCGGTGGGCGCTGCGGCGCCGGCACCGGATGTTCGCCGGCACACTCCGGCGACAGCGGCAGCGCGGCGTAGCCCGCCGCGACCGCCGCCAGCGAGAGGGTGATCACCTCGCCGCCGCCGCGGGCCAGCGCGTCGACCACCGCGACGGCCGCCTCGATCCCGGTCAGCGGGTCGGCGACCGCATCGGCGCAGAACACCGGACCACCTGCAACGTCGCGACCGACCAGCCCGCCGGCCACCGCGGCGTCGTCCCCGAAGCCGGTGAAGTTCCCGTCGCCGTGTGCGGTGATCTGCAGCCACACCCGCCCGGGTCGGGCCGGCACGTCGAATGGCCCCAGCCCCCGGCGGGCCAGCGCGGCGGGCCGCGAACCCTCCAGCACCACATCGGCGGCGCCGATCAGCTCAGCCAGGAATTCCCGGTCGGAGTCGAAATCGACAGCGCACGAGAGCTTTCCGCCGTTGACCCAGTCGAAGAACTCAGGCGGTCCCCCGCGGGTGCCGTCCGGGCGGGACGGGCTTTCGACCTTGACGACGGTCGCTCCGGCCTGCGCCAGCAGCCGTCCACACAGCGGCCCGGCCCACAGCGAGGTCAGGTCCACGACCAGGGCACCGCGGACTCCGCGCGCCGGGCCACCGGCGGCGGCCCGGCGGATCGTCGGCCCCGCGGCGGCGGCCTCCCCCAACGCCGCGGAGGGGATGTCGAGCAGCCGCGCTCGAGCAACCACCTCGGCCACCGGTTTGTCCGCCGCCCAGCCGGCCAGCGCCGCCCACGGTTCCCCGGGGTCCTCGGCGCAGATCAGCGCGCCGACCGCGTCGAGGTCGTCGGGCCGCGACAGCGTGATCGCCCACCAGCCGTCGGCGGCGGCCAACAGCCGGGATGCTCCCGCGGCCGAGCGGCGACCGCCGCGGGTCCAGCCGCGCAGTGCCGCGCGACCGGCCAGCAGGGATCCCGCATCGGCGGCCACACCCACGGGGCCCAGCCGTTCGACGACCTGCCCGGCGCGCGCCAGCACCGCCGCCCGGGAGAAGTCGGGCGGGCCGGCGGGCTCCCCCGTCAGCCAGGCCAGCCCGGACGCACCCCAGGCCTCCTCCGTCATCACGTCGCGATCTCGTCGACCAGGCCCCACCGCAGTGCGGTCGGCACGTCGATCGTGCGGCCGGACAGGATCAGATAGCCGGTGCGCCACCGTCCGATTCGGCGGGTGATGCTGACCGTACCGCCGGCGCCCGGGATCAGCCCGAGGCTCAGCTCCGGCAGGCCCAGCACGGTGTCGGGGTGTGCGGTAACCCGGCCGCAGTAGGCGGCCATCTCCAGGCCGCTGCCCAGCACCTGGCCGTGGATCTCGGCGCGGCATCGATCGCCGAGCCGGGCGGTCAACGCATCCAGTGCCAGCGCGGGACTGTGCCGAGTGCGGGCCAGATGCGCGCTGGGCACATCGGTGAATCCGCCGAACTCGGCGAGGTCACCCCCGCTGCAGAACGATCGCCCGGCCCCGGACAGCACCACCTCGCCGATCGCGGGGTCGGCGTGGGCGACGGCCAGCCCGTCGAGCAGGGCGGCCCGCATGGCGTTGTTGAACGCGTTGTGGCGCTGCGGGCGGTTGAACCTCAGCCGCAGGGTGTCGCCGTCGCGCTCGATCAGCACGGGCTCGCTCGTCTCGGGCACGCTGGCCGGTCCCCGCTCGGCCAGCCACTGGGCGAACTCCGGTCCGGCCTGCAGCACCGAGTAGGCCAGCGACTCGGTGATCACCCCGGCCGCGGCGGGTCCATCCGGGTCTATCGCGCGCAGCACGTCGTCGCAGATCGCCGCGGCATGGGGCCGGCGACGGCATCCGGCGTCGATGTCGGCGAGCGCCTGCGCCACCGAGGGCACCCGGATCACCCGGTGATCGGAGTCGTCGTACTCGGTCAGGGTGAAGCTGGCGCGGTCCAGCCAGCGCTCGGCGATTACGGTGTCGAACCTGGATCCGGTCGCGATGACGATCCCGGCGCCGGTCTCGGCGTCGGGTGCCCGATCGAGGTCGACAACGCAGATCATGACGCATGTCAGAGTACCGACGGCGGACGCCGGCCGGTCTGAACGGTATCGAAACTACCGAAAAATGATAATGTCGTTCTCATGCCGGTTTTGGGAGCCGAACGGTGAGCATCTCGTTGTTGCTGGAGATGGCGATGTCCGACGCCCCGGACCGGGCGGCCGTGGTATCCGAGACGGCCCGCTACACCACCGCCGAGCTCAACGCCCTCGCCGACGCCGGCGCGGGAGTCATCAATGCGACCGGTGCGCGCAGCGTGGCCTACGTCGGGATGGGCGGCGACATGCTGCCGCTGCTGCTGTTCTCCGCGGCGCGGGCCGGGCAACCGTTTGCCCCGCTGAACTACCGGCTCAGCGGACAGGCGCTGCGTGAACTGATCGAACGGCTGCCGCAGCCGTTGGTCGTGGTGGACAAGGAGTACCGCGACATCGTTGGCGACATCGGCGTCGCGGTCATGGATTCAGCCACGTTCCTCACCCAGGCCCGCACCACCGCACCGGACGTGCAATGGCCCGACCCCGATGACGTGGCGGTCATCCTGTTCACCTCGGGCACCACATCGCGGCCCAAAGCCGTTGAGCTGACCCACAACAACCTGACCAGTTATGTGACCCAGACGGTGGAGTTCGGCTCCGCGGCGCCCGAGGACGCCGCGCTGATCTGCGTTCCGCCGTATCACATCGCCGGGGTCGGGGCGGCGCTGAGCAACCTCTACGCCGGCCGAAAGATGGTGTACCTGCGCCGGTTCAGTGCCGCCGAGTGGATCCGGCTGATCAAAGCCGAATCGGTCACCACCGCGACCGTGGTGCCGACCATGCTGGAGCGCATCGTCGCGGAACTGGAAGCCCGCCCGGCCCCGTTGCCCACCCTGCGCAACCTCGCCTACGGCGGCTCCAAGGTGGCGCTGCCGCTGGTTCGGCGGGCACTGGACCTGCTGCCCGAGGTCGGCTTCGTCAACGCCTACGGTCTGACCGAGACCAGCTCGACGGTCGCGGTGCTGACGCCCGACGACCACCGCACAGCGTACGAATCCAGCGACGAGACCGTCCGCAGGCGGCTGGGGTCGGTCGGCCGGCCGGTGCCGGGCGTCGAGGTCCTCATCCGCGACGACGACGGCCGGCCGCTGGACGCGGGCCAGCCCGGCGAACTGTTCATCCGCGGCGAGCAGGTCTCGGGCACCTACACCGGCATCGGATCGGTGCTCGACGCCGACGGCTGGTTCCCGACCCGCGACCTCGCCGTGCTGGACGACGAGGGCTACCTGTTCATCATCGGGCGCTCCGACGACACCATCATCCGTGGCGGCGAGAACATCGCCCCCGCCGAGATCGAGGACGTGCTGGTCGAGCATCCCGAAGTCGGTCAGGTCGCGGTGGTCGGGGCGCCTGACCCGGAGTGGGGCCAGATCATCGTGGCGTGTGTGGTCCCGGCGCCCGGAACATCGCCGGATCCCGACGCGCTGCGCGAGTATGTTCGTGAACAACTGCGCGGGTCCCGGACGCCGGACCGGGTGATCTTCCGGCCGGAGCTGCCGACGACGCCGACCGGCAAGGTGCTGCGCCGCGACATCGTCTCTGAACTGAACGAGGCACTGCACGTCAATACCGAAGGGGCGCAATGATCAAGTCCGGTACTCGCCTGAAGAGCCAGGTCTGCGAGACCCAGGTCATCGTGGTCAAGACCGCCGACAGCCTCGATGAGTTGTGTGCCGGTGGCGCTCCGATGGTGCCGTTGGACGACAGCGGATCCGGCGGCGCGAGCCTGGACCCGGATTTCGCCACCGGCGCGGTGATGGGCAAGCGCTACGTCGACGACGGCGGCGCCGAGGTGCTGGTCACCAAGGCCGGCGCCGGCACGCTGAGCATCGGCTCGGCGCCGATGAGCCTCAAGGAAGCCAAGCCGCTGCCGGCCAGCGACTGAGGAGTCAGCTCGCCGGCCCCGCCGACTTCGCCTCTGCTGTGCCTTCTTCGATGCGCATCAGGTGCTGCAGCCGGCCGACGAAAACCGGCGGATAGATTCCGACGCCCGCCCTGGTGACCCAATCGGCAGCGAAGGACGGTTCGTTGATCCAGGCGCCGGCGCCGGCTTCGCCCACTTCCTCTGCGGCCTCCTGCAGCATGAACACTTCGCGCGGATTGTCGAACGCCTGAAATATCAGGATCTTCCGGATGCCGGCCGCAGCGAAGTCCCGTGCCGTGGCGTGCACGTGGGCGATCAGAGTCGACGGGTCGGCGACTTCGGCGACCGCGGCGACGACCACGCCCGGCGGTTCGACCGGGGGGATTCGCTGCGACTCCCCCAGCTCGATGCGCTCCACCAACGACCCGGCGAACACAGCCGGGATGTCGTCGACGCCGACGGCGTCGAACCACTGCATGAACGCATCGTCGCGAAGCACGTCGGTGACCGGTTGCGCGGCACTGATCGCCAGCACCGCCAGCACCCGACCGGGATCGACCGCCGAGGTGTAGACGAGCACGTGTCGGGCGCCCAGTGCGGCCAGGGCGGCACGCTGTCGTTGCAGCAGCGGCCACACCCGACTCGGATCGGGAACCCGATAGTCCGTCACGAGGACCAGGGAGCGTGACAGTGCCTCAGGCACGTATTCGGTCAACGCGCGGTTGCGTCCCTCAGCTGGCCGGGCTCAGGTCCGCGGCCACCGACGGACACGCCGCCGGACCGCACCGGAACATCTCGATGCGGGCTGCCGCTGCGGACGGGTCGGCGCCGGCGGCCATCAACGCCTGGGCCTTGAAGACCCGGGCCGCCGCACTGAGCCGATGCTGGCGCACGTCGACGTCGGGGTCCAGTTCCGCCGGTACCGCGCCCCACAACGTGACCTCGGTGCCGCCGTGTTCCAGGGCATTCCGCACCCCGTAGCGGATCTGCTCGTGGCCGGCGAACATCTCAGCGCAGACGGCGATGGTCTGCGGATGCGGCCACTGGTCCCACTGCTTGAGCACTGACGCCAGGTCCAGCACCCGCGCGCCGAGGATCTCCAGCGGCCGGGTGTCGCGCACCTCCTTCAGCAGCACGGTGACGTCCCAACCGGCCGCCGCCCGGTCGTAGAGCCAGCCGCCTGCGGCCGCGACCACGTCCGGGACGCTGCCACCGACGATGTCGAAGCGGTACCGGGTGTCGGAGTCGGTGCCGGTCACTGCTCGCCTCCCCGCGGAGCGAAGTCGCGGGCCAGAGATTCCGCGTACCCCGTGAACACCTCGGTCACTGGTATTGAAGGATCCAGAAGCCATGCCATCTCCATTCCGTTGATAAATGCGAGAATTTCGGCGGACTTGAGGTCCGCGTCGAAGTCGGTGCGGTAGCGGCCGGTTTGCTGGCCTTGCCGGATGAGGTCGGCGACGATGCCCGCCGCCCGGCGAGAACGCGCCAGCAGTCGGTCATGCAGCGGCGCCACGGGCTGGATGTTCTCGACGAGCAGCACGGTGAATGTCCCGACCAGTTCCGGCGCCCGGCCGAACCGCTTGGCCACCCGCTGAATCTCCTCGATGAGGTCACCGCCGCGGTCGGCGTGGGCATTGTCGTCGGCGTCGCGGGCGTCGAGCACCGCATGCAGGAGTTGTTCCTTGGACGCGAAGTGGTGCAGGAGTCCGGCCGCACTGACGCCGGCGATCCGCGCGATCTGCGCCAGCGAGGTGTTGCGCCAGCCATTGCGGGCGAGCAGCTGCTCAGCGGCGTGCAAGATGCGTTGCCGACGATCCTCGCCCTTGGCGAGCAGGGTGGCGTATGGCCGGGTCGCAGTCACCGAACTCCTTCGATTAACCAACCAAGTGAACACACAGTAGGTTGGTTAGGGTCGTTGTGACAAGGGTCTCACCGAGAAATCTTTCCTTCTGTGATCACGCCGAGCGCGACGGTGGCTTCACACTCGGCGCCGAGCGTGAAGCTCCCCTCACGTTCGGCGGAGTTCAGCCCTCACAACCCCAGCGATTTGGCGATCATCACCTTCATCACCTCGCTGGTCCCGGCATAGATGCGGGCCACCCGCGCATCGGTGTACAGCCGCGCGATCGGGTACTCCATCATGTAGCCGTATCCGCCGAACAGCTGCAGACAGCGGTCCACCACCCGGGCCTGCATCTCGGTGCAGAACAGTTTGGTGCGGGCCGCGTCCGCCCCCGACAGCCGGCCCTCGACGTGATCGATGACCGCCCGGTCGAGCATGCACTGGGCGGCCTCGATCTCGGTGGAGACCGCGGCGAGCTCGAACTTGGTGTTCTGGAACGACGCGACCGACGAACCGAACACGGTGCGGTTCTTCACGTAGTCGATGGCCGCGGCCAGTGCCGAGCGGGCTTGGGCCACCGACCCGACCGCGACCGTGAGCCGTTCCTGGGCGAGGTTGTGCCCGAGGTAACCGAACGCCGCGCCCTCCTCCCCCAGCCGATTGGCCACCGGCACCCGGACATCGGCGAACGACAGCTCGGCGGTGTCCTGCACCTTGCAGCCCATCTTGTCCAGTTCCCGGCCGCGCTCGAAGCCCGGCATGCCGTCCTCGACCACCAACAGCGTCAGTCCGTTGCGCCGGTTGTCGGGGTCGGTGGCGGTACGGGCCACCACGATCACCAGGTCGGCCTGAATGCCGCCGGTGATGAAGGTCTTGGCACCGTTGAGGATGTAGTCGTCGCCGTCCCGCACCGCGGTGGTGCGCATGCCGGCCAGATCCGAGCCGGTGCCGGGTTCGGTCATCGCGATCGCCGTCAGCAGCTTGCCGGCCGCCAGCCCGGGGAACCACCGGGCCCGCTGCTCGTCGTCGGCGTAGTGCAGGAAGTACGGCAGGATCACCTCGAGCTGGGTGCGCACCGTGGACAACGTGACCAGGGCGCGGGCCGCCTCCTCCTGCAGCACCACGTTGTAGCGGTAGTCGTCGATGCCGGCGCCGCCGTACTCCTCGGGGATGGCCATGCCGAGCATCCCCAGCGAACCGAGGTGTTCGAAGACCGCCCGCGGCATCCGGCCGGCCTTCTCCCAGTTCGGGTATTCGGGCACGACGTGCTTCTCGACGAAGTCCCGGGCCAGCGCGCGGAACGCTTCGTGGTCTTCGGTGAACAAATCACGCTGCATGCCGGGCGCCCCTAACCGATCAGCTCGACGATGGTGGCGTTGGCCGTCCCGCCGCCCTCGCACATGGTCTGCAAGCCGTAGCGAATTCCGTTGTCGCGCATGTGATGAATCATGCGGATCATCAACACCGCACCGGATGCGCCCAGCGGATGACCCAGTGCGATCGCCCCGCCGAGCGGGTTGAGCCGCTTGGCGTCGGCGCCGGTATCGGCCAGCCACGCCATCGGCACCGGGGCGAACGCCTCGTTGACCTCGAAGACACCGATGTCATCGATGCCCAGGCCCGCCCGCTTGAGCACCTTTGCGGTGGCCGGTATGGGTCCGGTCAGCATCAGCACCGGGTCGGCGCCGGTCACCGCGCCGGCGGTGTAGCACACCAGCGGGGTCAGCCCGCGGCGGGCGGCCTCCTGTTCGCTCATCACCAAAAGCGCTGCGGCGCCGTCGGAGATCTGCGAGGAGTTGCCGGCGTGGATCATGCCGTCATCTCGGAAGGCGGGTTTGAGCCCGGCCAGTTTCTCGGCGGTGGTGCCGCGGCGGATACCCTCATCGGCGTCCACCACCCCGCCCTCGGTCGCGACCGGAACGATCTGATCGCCGAACGCCCGGGCGTCCTGCGCGGCCGCAGCCAGCTCATGGGAGCGCGCCGAGTACTCGTCGACCTGCGTGCGGTCGAAACCCCACTTCTCGCAGATCATCTCGGCGCCGATGCCCTGGTTGAACTGGAACCCGTCATAACGCGCAAGCGCTTTCGGGCCGAAGGGCTCGCCGGTGGCCCGGGCCGCGCCGAGCGGAACCCGGCTCATCACCTCGACACCGCCGGCCACCACGATGTCCTGCTGGCCCGACATCACCGCCTGCACCGCGAAATCCAGCGCCTGCTGGCTGGACCCGCAGGCCCGGTTGACCGTGGTTGCCGGGACGTGCTCCGGCCAGCCCGCGGCCAGCACCGCATACCGGCCGATGTTGGAGGACTGGTCGCCGACCTGCGACACGCAGCCCCACACCACGTCGTCCACGACGTCGGGGTCGGTTCCGGTGCGCTCCATCAGTTCGTTGAGCACGATCGCCGACAGGTCCGCGGCATGTGTGCCGGCCAGCCCGCCGTTGCGTTTTCCGACGGGGGTGCGCACCGCTCCGACGATCACCGTGGGTCGCATCTGACTACTCCGATCTCGTTGACTTCGGCGGCCACCCGCCGGTGAAGCGCGGCGGACGCTTCTCGGCGAACGCCGCGTAGGCTTCCGCGGCATCGGTGCCCGCGAAGTTCACGATCTGGGCTCGCGCCTCATTGGCCAGGGCCTCGGGCAGGGTGGCATCGGCACCCTGATTGAGCAGCGCCTTGGTCTGTGCCAGCGCCCGCGGCGGACCGGCGGCCAGCCGGTCGGCGAGCTCGTCGACGAAGGCGTCGATCTCGCCGGCACCCACCACCCAAGTCACCAGGTTCAACGCCTGCGCCTCGCCGGCGTCAATGGTCTCGGCAAGCAGTGCGAGCCGCTTGGCCTGTTGCAGCCCGACCAGCTTGGGCAGCAACCACGACCCGGCCAGATCGATCGAGAGCCCACGCTTGGAGAAGATCTGGCAGAACTTCGATTCCGGTGTCGCCACCACCAGGTCGCAGCCCAGGGCCAGGTTCCAGCCGGCCCCGACGGCGACGCCGGCCACCTTCGCAATGGTGGGGATGGTCAATTCGTGCAGGGCCAACGCGACGTCGGACAGCCGGCGCAGCTTCTCCACCGGGTGGACATCGTCGGGTGTGCCGATGTCCGCACCCGAGCAGAACGCGCCGCCGGCGCCGGTGATCACCAGCGCGCGCAGGTCGGGGTCGTCCGCGGCCGCGCGCAGCGCATCGCGCAGCTGCCACCACAGCGCCGGGTCGATCGCGTTCTTGCGGGCCGGCCGGTTCAGGGTCAGCGTCCGCACCCCGCCGCGGTCGGTGCGCAGCAGGACCGGTTCATCGGCTGGCCGGCTCATCGGATCGCGCCGGTTTCGCGCAGCCCGGCGATCTCGGCGTCGGCGAAACCCAGTTCGCCCAGCACGGCGTCAGTATGCTGGCCCAGGCCCGGCACGGCCCCCATCGGCGGATCGTAGCCGGTGATCACCGGCGGCGGCAGCAACGACGGGATCGGACCGGCCGGGGTGTCGATGGTGTGCCAGCGGTCGCGCTCGGCCAGTTGCGGATGAGCCAGCACATCGCTGGGCACGTTGTAGCGGGCGTTGCCGATCCCGGCGGCGTCGGCGGCGTCCTGGATGTGCACCAGGTCGTGGCGGGCGCACCACGCCCCGATCGCCTCGTCCAGGATCGCCCGGTGTTGCACCCGGCCGGCGTTGCCGGTGAAACGAGGATCGTCGGCGAGGTCGTTGCGCCCCAGCATTTCACGGGCCAGTCGTTGCCATTCCCGGTCGTTGGTGGTGCCCAGCACCACGGTCTGCCCGTCGGCGGTCGGGTAGGCGCCGTAGGGGGCGACGGCCGGTGAGCTCATCCCCAGCGGTTGCTGGTCGATCCCGGAGTGCCGCGCGTAGGTCAGGTGGTAGCCCATCATCTCGGCCATGGTGTCGAACAGGCTCACGCTGACCGACGGCGCCGGCGAATCCGGTTGGGCACCTGCTCCTTTGCGGCCGACCAGCAGAGCCATGATCGACAGGGCCGCATACAGGCCGGTGGTGACATCGGCGACCGGGGGGCCCGGTTTGGCCGGGGCGCCGGGATTGCCGGTCACCGAACACACCCCGGACTCCGCCTGCACCAGCAGGTCGTAGGCCCGCTTGTGCGACAGCGGCCCGTCGGCGCCGTAGCCGTCGATCTCGAGGGTGATCACGTTCGGGTGCCGACTGGCCATGTCGGCTGCGGACAGTCCGAGCCGGGCGGTGGCGCCCGGGGCGAGATTGGAGACCAGCACGTCGGCGCGGTCCAGCAGCCGGTGCAGGATATCGCGTCCCACAGCGCTTTTCAGGTCCAGCGTCACCGATTCCTTGCCGCGGTTGCACCAGACGAAGTGCGCAGCCTGGCCGTGCACCACGTCGTCGTAGTAGCGGGCGAAGTCCCCACCGTCAGGGTTCTCCACCTTGATGACACGCGCGCCGAAGTCGGCCAGCGCACGGGTGCACATCGGCGCCGACACCGCCTGCTCCAGGGCCACCACCGTGACACCGGCCAGCGGAGCGCCGGACTGTTGAGCCATCACATCACCATGCCACCGTCCACCGGCAGCACCTGCCCGGTGACATACGAGGCGGCATCGGAGGCCATGAACACGAACGCACCGGCGACCTCGCTGGGTTCGGCCCAGCGTTTCATCGGAATGCGGTTCATCATGTTGGCCGCGAATTTCTCATTGGTGCGGATGGTCTCGGTCATCGGGGTCGCGGCCAGCGGTGCCAGGGCGTTGACGCAGATCCGTTTGGTGGCCAGTTCGCGGGCCAGCGACTTGGTGAAGCCGATCAGTGCCGCCTTGGCCGCCGAATAGTTGACCTGCCCGAGGGTTCCGGTCAGGCCCGCCGCCGAGGTCACGTTGACGATGCGTCCGGTGCCGTCGGTCGGGATGTAGGGCAGCACCGCCTGGGTGCAGTTGAACGCGCCGACGGTGTGCACGTCGAGCAACAGTCGCATCGACTCGGGGGTCAGCTTCTCGAACATCGCCGGGCGGGTCACGCCGGCGTTGTTGATCAGGATGTGGATCGCCCCGTCAGCCAGTTCGGCGGCCTGGGCGGCGGCCGCGTCGGCCGAATCCCGGTCCGAGACATCCAGTGTTGCCGATGCGGCCCGGCCACCTGATGCCGAAATCTGTTCCGCCACTTTCGCGGCCGCGTCACCGTCGATGTCGGTCACCAGCACGGCGGCACCCGCTTGCGCCAGTGCCGCGGCGACCGCCGAACCGATGCCACCGGCGGCGCCGGTCACCACCGCGGCGCGTCCGGTCAGATCGAAGTAGCCCATCAGTAGCTCCTCGGCAGCCCGAGCACATGCGATCCGAGGAAGGTCAGGATCATCTCCTGGCTGACCGGGGCAATCTTCATCAGGCGAGATTCGCGGAAGAACCGGGAGATGTTGTATTCCTCCGAGTAGCCCATCCCGCCATGGGTCTGCAGCGCCCGGTCGGCGGCCGCGAAACCGGCGTCCGCGCACAGGTATTTGGCCATGTTGGCCTCACGACCGCAGGACTTGCCGTTGTCGTAGAGCCAGGTGGCCTTGCGCAAGATCAACTCGGCGGCATCCAGGCGTGCCAGCGAGTCGGCGAGCGGGAACTGGATGCCCTGGTTCATGCCGATCGGCCGGTCGAACACCACGCGCTCGTTGGCGTACTTGACCGCACGGTCCAGCGCGACCCGGCCGATACCCAGCGCCTCGGCAGCGATCAGCATGCGCTCGGGGTTCAGCCCGTGCAGGATGTAGGAAAAGCCCTTGCCCTCTTCACCGATCCGGTGTTCGGCCGGGATCCGCAGGTCGTCGATGAACACCTCGTTGGAGGACACCGCGTTGCGACCCATTTTGGTGATCGGACGGATTTCGACGTGGTCGCGGTCGATGTCGGTGAGGAACAGGGTCAGACCATCGGTGGGTTTGGCCCCTCGCTTTTCCACGTCCTCGCGGGACTCGGTGCGGGTCAGCAGCAGAATCTTCTCGGACTCAAGGGCTTTGGAGATCCACACCTTGCGGCCGTTCACCACATAATCAGTGCCGTCGCGCTTGGCGAACGTGGTGATGCGTGACGTGTCCAGGCCCGCAGTCGGTTCGGTGACTCCGAAGCACACGTGCAGGTCGCCATGGGCGATGCGGGGCAGGGTTTCGGCCTTCATCTCGTCCGAGCCGAACACCACGACCGGTTGCATGCCGAAGATCGACATGTGGATGGAGCTGGCGGCGTTCATCCCACCGCCCGAACGCGCCACTTCCTCGGCCAGAATGGTGGCCTCGGTGATGCCCAGTCCGTGGCCGCCGTACTCCTCGGGGATGGTCATACCCAGCCAGCCGCCGCCGGCGATGGCGTCGTAGAACTCCTGCGGGAATTCGTGCGCCTGGTCCTTGGCCATCCAGTAGTGGTCGTCGAACTTCGCCGCGAGTTCGGCGACCGCCCGACGGATCAGTTCCTGATCCTCGGTCAGCTCGAAGCTCATTCCGCCGGACATGGTTTCCTCCAGCCCATCAGCCTGTGGACGTTCATTAGCCGAAAACGAGAATATCATTCTCGGTTATTGGGTGCCCTCGGCGTACCAGGTGCGGAATTCCGCGTAGTTGGGCATCTCCTCCGAGTTGGCCTTGGGGTCGATACAGACGTGGATCACCGCGGTTCCGCCGCGAGCGAAGGCGCGCTTGATCGCCGGCCCGATCTCGGCCTCGTCCTGCACATACTCACCGTGGCAGCCCATGCCCTCGGCGATCTTGTCGAACCGGACGTCCTTGCTCCAGTGCACGCCGGGCTGCGGCGAGGGCTGCTCGAACGTCCGCTTGTAGACGCCGACCTCCAGGCCCCACTGGTGATCCACCCCGACGACGCAGACCAGCGGCAGACCCAGCCGGGCCGCGGTCTCCAGCTCGGCGATGTGGAACAGGAACGCCGAGTCGCTGGTCAACAGCATCACCGGGCGTTTGCCGCCCTCGGCGACCGAGGCGCCGACGGCATAGGGCAGCCCGGTGCCCAGGTGACCGAAGTTCTGATTCCACATCACGTCATGCGGTTTGGCCTGTGAATAGGTCCACTGGAAGATCACGGTGGCGCCGCCGTCGCGGACCATGATGCCGTCTTCCGGGAAGGCCCGAGTGGCCTCGACCACGTAGCGCGCCGGATGCACCGGGCTTCGGCCGGACGGCGCGGTCGCCGCCAGCTCGGCCAGTTGGTCGGCGTCCTGACGGATCCACCGGTCCAGATCGGCTGATGGGCTGCGGGGATGCTCTTTGAGAGCTTCGACCAACTGCGGCACGACGCCCCGCAGGTCGCCCACCAGCGGGACATCGATCGGCCGGTTCACCCCGATCGCCAGTGGGTCCTGCTCGACGTAGATCCACTTGCGCTCGGCGTTCTTGTCCGCCCAGTGCCGGGTGGTGCCGTAGTGCACCGGCTCGCCGAGTTCGGTGCCGAGCGCCACGCACACGTCCGAAGCGGCCACCGCCTCGACGGCCGACGCGGAGAAGCCGTACGGGAAGGTGCGATCCTCCAGCCCGGGGATGAATGCGGTGCCGCCGGAGGTCTGGATCACCGGGCAGGCCATCAGCTCGGCGAGTTCGGCGACCGCCGCGCCGCTGCGCGACGTGTGTACTCCGTGGCCCACCAGCAGGATCGGGTTGGCGGCGTTGCGGATGATCTCGGCGGCCTGCGCGAGCTCGGCGGCTCCAGCGCGCTGATTCACCAGCCGGTAGCGGTGCGGCTCGGGCGGACCGGCGACGTCGAGCTCATCGAGGATGACGTGCGACGGGTATTCGATATAGGCCGGTCCGGGGGTGCCGGACATGGCGCGGCGGATGGCCTCATGCACGATCTCGTCGGTCTGGTCGGCGTACTCGATCGACGCGCTGTACTTCACCGACGGCGTGAAAAGCTCTTCCTGGCGGACGAATTGGATGCGCCCGCGCCGTACCCGACGCTCGGTGATGCGGGCCCGCTGCCCGCCGAGGAACACCACCGGGGAGTTCTCCACCTTGGCGCACATCATCGCCCCGGCGATGTTGGCGACCCCGGGCCCCAGCGTGCCGATGCACAGGCCCGGCCGACCGGTCATCCGCGAGGCCGCCTCGGCCATGAATCCGGCACTCTCCTCGTGGTGCGGCGCCACCACCGACCAGCCGCGCTGCTCGGCCTCGACGAACATATGCACGAAGTTGGGGTCGGGGATGCCGAACAGCGTGTTGACGCCCTCGGCCTCGAACAACTCCAGAATCCGGCGGTAGACGGGCACACCCATTTTCGAAACTCCTTGACTTACTTGGCTTTACTTGTTCTGTACCGTTGAGCAAGACGTTGACGGTGCGCTGCCGGTGATCCGAACAGCGACCGGTTGAACGCGGCGCGTTTGAGATAGACGTGGATGCCGCTCTCCCACGTGTAGCCGATCCCCCCGTGCAGTTGCAGTGCCTTGCCGACGACGTCGACCGCGGCGCTGCAGGCGTAGGACTTGGCCATGGCCACGGGGGCATCGGCGTCGGCCTCGGCAGCGTTGATGGCCTCGCGGATCAGTGCCCGCGCCACCGAGTTCTTCACCTGCATGTCGGCGCAGGCGTGTTTGACGGCCTGAAAGGATCCGATGGCCCTGCCGAACTGGGTACGTTTCTTCGCATAGTCCACCGTGGCGGCCAGCATCGCCTCGGCCAACCCGAGGCTGTCGCAGGCCACCGCCAGCGCGGCGCGATTGCGCACCGCCGTTATTCCGTCGGCGCGCAGCACCGCTGCCCCGTCGACCTCGATGCCGCCGGCAGTCACGGCGGCGACGCTGCGGGTCTCATCGAGCAACGGCTGCGCGGTGATGGTCAGGCCTTCGGCCACCACCACGACGTCGGCGCCGCCTGCGTCGGTGGCCGGCACCAACAGTCGGTCCGCCCCCGCGGCGTCCGGCACGAAGTCGGCGCGTCCGGTCAGCCGGCCATCGGCGGAGACGGTGAACTCGCCCAACGCCGCCGCCGCGCGGATGGTTCCATCGGCGATCCCGGCCAGCAGCGGGTCCCGAACACCACTGTCGGCCAGAGTGTTCAGTACTCCGACGGCCAGCACCGCTCCGCCCAGGTAGGACGTGCTCGCCGCGGCTCGGCCCAGCTCCTCGCAGATCACCGCGACCTCGGCGAAACTCGCCCCCGACCCGCCCAGCTTCTCGGGCACCTCCAGCCCGACCCAGCCCGCTGCGACCAGCGTCGCCCAGTCCACGGTGCGGCCGCGGGAAAGCACATCGGCGGCGACCGCCCGCAGATCGTCGTGCAGTTCAGCGAAATCGGTTGTGGTCACGGCATGCTCGGCTCTCTCGGCAGGCCGAGGCCCCGCTCACCGATGATGGTGCGCTGGATCTCGCTGGAGCCGCCGGGGATCGTCCACTCCCAGGAGCCGATGAAGTCCAGCACCCACGAGCCCGACTCCCAGCCGCTGGAGAGCGGTTTTGCCAGTATCGTGTGCGCGGCTGGCCCGCCGATCTCGGCGCCGAAGTCGGTGAGCCGCTGCAACAGTTCGCTGTAGAACAGCTTCACGATCGAGGCGTCGGCCGGCCCGGCGGTGCCCGCTTCGACGTCAAGCACCAACTGCCGGCACATGCCGCGCAGACCGGTGATCTCGGTTTCCAGCTGCGCCAGCCGATCGGCCACCACCGGGTCATCGGTCGGGGCGGTCTCGGCCAGCCAGCGAAAGCCCGCGCAGCCCAGCCGCTCGGCCAGCTCCAGCATGGTCATGCCGCGTTCTGCGCCCAGCGTCGCCTGCGCCACCTGCCATCCGCCGTTCTCCGGGCCGACCAGGTTGGCCGCCGGGATGACCACGTCGTCGAGGAAGATCTCGCAGAAATGCTCGTCGCCGACGGCGTTTCGGATCGGCCGCACGTCAACACCGGGACTGGACATGTCCAGCAGGAAATACGAGATGCCCTTGCGCTTGGGTGCGTCCGGGTCGGTGCGGGCCAGCAACAGGCACCACTGGGCGTGCCGGGCGCCGCTGGCCCAGAGCTTCTGGCCGTTGACCAGATAGTCGTCACCCACCCGGCGGGCGGTGGTGCGCAGCGACGCGAGATCCGAGCCGGCTTCGGGTTCGGAGAAGCCCTGCACCCAGATCTCGCCGTCCAGGATCGCCGGCAGATGCCGGCGGCGCTGCTCCGCGGTGCCGGCGGCCAGCAGGGTCGTCGCCGCGTGGTGGATGCCGACGAACGCCAGCACCAGCCGCGGCGCGTCGTGCGCGGCCAACTCCTGGTACAACACGGCCTGATCAGCCACCGACATGCCGCCGCCCCACTCCCGCGGCCAGTGCGGCACCGCGAATCCGGCGCTGTGCAGGGTGGCGAACCAGCTGCGCTGGAAGTCGACGAATTCACTCTCGCTCACCCCGGTCTGGTTCTCACGCCAGTTCTTGGGGATGTGGTCGCGGCACCACTGGCGCACGTGGAGGCGAAAGTCGTTGTCGGCGGTCATGTTTTCCTCGCCCGCTCTGCGAAGGCGAGCAGACGCCGGCGGTGCTCGTCGGTCTTCATGGTGGCGACCTCGGCGGCGAACCCGGCCTGCAGCGGTCCGCCGAGTACCTGCGAGAGGTACATGTTGACCACCCGTTTGGTGCCCTGTAATGCTTCGGGCGGCTGGCCGGCCAACCTCCCCGCCAAGTGCTGGGCCTGGTCCAGCAGCTCCTCGGCTGCCACCCGGCGGCTGGCCAGCCCGATCTCGACGGCCAGACCGGCATCGATCTTGTCGCCGGTGTAGAGGTATTCGCGGGACCGCAGGAGCGGGGTGAGCAGCGGCCACAGCGCGGCACCGCCGTCGCCGGCCACCAACCCGACCGCGACATGCGGATCGGCGAAGTAGGCGGTCTCCGAGATCAACACGATGTCGCAGAGCAGTGCCACACTGCAGCCCAGCCCGACGGCGGGGCCGTTGACGGCCGCGATGACCGGCAGCGGGAACCGCAGCATCTCCTCGACGATCTGGGCGCCTTCGCGAATGCTCTCGTCGCGGGCGGCCTCGTCGTCGAGAAAGGTCTCGATCCAGTTCAGGTCGCCGCCGGCGGAGAACGCCCGCCCCGCACCGGTGAGCACCACAACCCTGGCCTGTTTGTCGGCGGCGAGCTGGCGCCACACGTTGGCCAATCCCCAGTGCAGGTTGGCGTTGACGCTGTTGAGTTCGGCGGGGCGGTTGATCGTGACGGTGCGGACCGGACCGTCGCCGGTCACGGTGATCTCCTGCGGCAGGTCGTATTTCATGCGTACAGTCCCCTCAGCCCGGCTTTACCGACCCGGTGCACCAGCCGGTCGCGGGTACCCGATAGCCCCCACGGCAGTCGGCGCAGCGGCTGGCTGTACCGCGACAGCCACGACATCGCGGTTTCGTCGCAGAACCCGACGGCGCCGTGCAGCTGGTGGCAGACCCGGAACACCACTTCGGCGGCCTCCAGGGCCGCGGCCCGCACCGCCAGGGCGTCATCGACCGCTTCGGGGCGCCCAGTCGCGATGCCCCACAGCGCGTGTTTGGCCAGCATGTCCAGCCCGGCGCGTTCCACCTCGGCGTCGGTCAGCTGGAACTGCACGCCCTGGAACGACGCCAGCGGCTGGCCGAACTGTTCGCGCAGCCGCACATGGGCGATCGTCAGATCCAGTGCCCGGTCGAGCATTCCCAGCATGGTCCAGCACGGCAGCACCAGCCCCAGCGCGACATCAGCGGTGCCGTCGGCGCCGCTGATCTCGGTCAAGGTCAGGTCGGCCACCAACGCCGGCCGAGTCTCCGACCGGGCCACCGCGGTGCTGCGCACCCCGGCCAGCGTGACCGCGACCCACCGTTTCGCCAGCCCGGCCACCACCCCGGCGGGGGCGTGCTCGTCGACCACGATCAGCCCGTCAGCTTCCAGATCCGCAGGCGCCGAAAGGCATTCGGCCACCGGGTAGGGAATCGCCCAGTAGCCGGCGCTGCGGCACAGGGCCGCGGCGGCCTCGAGTTCGTCGGCGTCGGTGCGGGGGCTCAGGTCGAAGGCGCCCAGCTTGCGCAGTATCGGGCTCACCAGGTCTTCGCGGCTCGCGGGATCGGCGTCGGCGCGCATCACCAGGTCGTCGCCGCCGGCGGTTTCAAACGCCCGCAGTGCCGCGCGCCCGTATTCTTGCGCGTCCGCGCCGAGTTCGAGGATCATCGCGGCACCGCCAACAACGCACGGGACAACAGGATCCGCTGCATCTCGATGCTGCCCGACGACACGGTGGCGGCCTGCGAATAGCGCCAATGATCTTCGACCTCGGCGCAGAACCACCGTGCCTCTGGATCGTCGGGCGCTTCGGCGGCGATCTCCATGAGTACCTCGGCGCTCTCCTGATCCAGTCGGGTGACCACGATCCGGTAGGCGGCGGCATCACCGGGGGTGATCCGCCCGCCGGCCTGCAGGGCCACCACCCGGTAGGCCATCAGGCGGGCGCGCCGGCAGTGGGTGAGCATGCGCACCCAGCGGGCGATCAGTTCGGCGGGCAGGCCGTCCCAGCGCTCGCCGAGTGCGTCGGGTGCCGCAGCCAGCAGTCGTTCGCAGCGGGCGTAGCGGGCGATGCCCACCCGCTCGAACGCCATCACGTCCTGCACGATCGACCAGCCCGCATCGACCTCGCCGAGCACGTCGGCATCGGTGACGCGCAGGTCGTCGAAGAACACCTCGTTGAGGTGATGCGGGCCCATCATGGTGCCGATCGGGCGGACCTTGATCGCCGGGTTGTCCATCGGGACCAGGAAAATCGTCAGGCCCTGCTGCTTTTTGGTGACGGCCCCGTCCCCCACCCGGGTGGTGCGGGCCAGCAGGAAGCACCACTGCGCCATGGTGGCGTAGGAGGTCCAGATCTTCTGGCCGTTGATCACCCAACCGCCCGAGTCGTCACGCCGGGCATGGGTGCGCAGCGACGCCAGGTCCGAGCCGGCTTCGGGTTCGGAGAATCCCTGACACCAGATGACCTCGCCGGCCGCGATCGGCGGCAGATGGCAGCGCTGCTGCTCGGATGTGCCGTGCCGCATGATGATCGGCCCGACCCAGTTCACCCCCATGTACTGCGCGCCGCGCGGCTCGTGGTGCGCCCACATCTCCTCACGCACCACGGTCTGCTCCCACACCGAGGCGTCCGCGCCGCCGAATTCCTCCGGCCACGACCGGCACAGCAGATCACGCTCGGCCAGGACTCGGCAGAAGCGTTGGGCCGCAGCCAGATCAGCGGGATCATCGGTGAACGCGCCGGGAAACCGTTCCGGCAGCTCGTCGCCGATCAACTCGCGCAGCTGCCCGCGCAGCTCGTCGGCGGGGGTCCCCATCTCGAAGTCCAGGCTCACGCCGTCTCCTGCCCGAGGCCGAGTTCGGCGAGCACCGTCGCGGTGTGGGCTCCCAGCTCCGGCGCGGGCCCGGCGACCCGGCCGGGGGTCTGCGACAGCCAGGTGGGCACCCCGGGGAAACGCACCGGGCCCTGCGGGGTGTCCACGGTTTCGAAGAGCCCGACCGCGTTGAGGTGCGGGTCGTCGAAGAGGGCACCCGGGGTGTTCAGCGGGGCGGCCGGGATCTCCAGTTCGCGGAAGAGCGTCAGCCACTCCTGCGTGCTGCGCCCCTTGATGGTCTCGGCGAGCAGCCCGTAGACGGTGTCGATCTGGCGGGCCCGTTGCGCCAGGGTGGCGTACTGCTCACAGGCCCAGGGGGGTTGGACGGCGGCGATGAAGGCGTTCCAGTGCTTGTCGTTGTAGATCAGTGCGGCGATCTGCCCGTCGCTGGTCTGATAGGGCCGCCGGTTGGGCGCCACCGTGCGCGGGTAGACCGCCGGTCCCAGCGGCGGGTCGAACATGGCGCCGTTGGCGTGTTCGACGAGCATGAACGAGGCCATGGTCTCGAACATCGCGACCTCGACCTCTTGGCCCTGCCCGGTCCGCTCCCGGTGGAACAGCGCCATCATCGTGGCGTACAGCGCGGTCAGTCCGGCGATCTTGTCGGCCATGATGGTTCCCACGTAATCGGCCCGCCCGGTGAGCTGCTGCTGCACGGCGGGAAGTCCGCACTCAGCCTGGATGGTGTCGTCGTAGGCGGGACGGTCGCCGTCGGGGCCGCGGCGCCCGTAGCCGTAACAGTTGGTGTAGACGATCGCCGGGTTGAGCGCAGCCACGTCGTCGTAGCCCAGGCCCAGTTTGGCGATCGCCTTGGCCCGCATCGAGTGGATGAAGACGTCGGCCCGGGCGATCAGCGCGGTGATCGCCTCCCGGCCGGCGTCGGTGCGCAGGTCCAGCACGACGCTGCGTTTGCCGCGGTTGACGTTGACGAACACCCCGCTCATGTCCGGCGCCGGACCCGCCGAGATGTAGCGGGTGGCGTCGCCCTCGGGCGGTTCGATCTTGACGACGTCGGCGCCCATGTCGGCCATGATCTGCGTGCAGTACGGGCCCATCACCATCGTCGTCAGGTCGACGACGGTCACGCCGCGCAGCGGTCCGCCCACCGATGCGGAACCACCAACCGTGATTTGTTCGGACAAACTACTCCGTTCTGCGTATTGCAGAACACTATTCCGCAGGGGTTATTAGCGCGTCAAGGGCCGCGAGCGCATCCTGCGGAGCTATTGTCTGGACTAACCCGCGCTTGATAGCGTCCGGAGTCATGCTCCCCCGCGAAGTGGCCGCCAACCCCACCGTCTCGCCGGGCTGGCGCCTGGAACGCGTCACCGAACCCAGTCGGCTCTTCGGCGCCAACGGCCTGCGCACGGGTCCGGACGGCCGGGTCTACGTCGCGCAGGTGACCGGCAGCCAGATCAGCGCACTGGACGTGGCCACCGGCGATCTGGCGGTGGTGAGCGCGCGCGGCGGCGATGTCGTGGCGCCCGACGACGTGGCATTCGACGACGCCGGCAACCTGTACGCCACCGAGGTGATGGACGCCCGAGTCAGTGTGCTCGACCCCGCCGGGCGCGCCCGCGTGCTGCGCGACGACCTGCCGTGCGCGAACGGGATCACGGTGCACCGAGACCGGCTGTTCGTCGGGGAGTGCCGCGACGGCGGGCGGTTGATGGAGCTGGATCGCTCCACCGGCGCGCAACGCATCCTGGCCGAGAATCTGCCGTCGCCCAATGCCATGGAGGTGGGCCCCGACGGCCTGCTGTACTTCCCGGTGATGACCGCCAACGAGATCTGGCGCATCGACCCGTATGCCGATGACGTTGCACCGCAACGGGTTGCCGGTGACCTGGGTGTGCCCGACTCGGTGAAGTTCGACGCCGACGGCCGCATCGTCTCCACCCAGGCCGCCAGCGGTCAGGTGCTGCGCATCGACCCGCGCACCGGCGAGCGCACCGTGCTGGCCCAGTTGCATCCCGGGCTGGACAACTGCACCTTCGCCGACGGCCGGCTGTTCGTCTCCAACTTCAGCGGCGAGATCACCGAGATCGGCGCGGACGGATCGACTACCGCGGTGCTGCCCGGCGGGCTGAACTGGCCGCTGGATCTCACCGTGGACGACGCCGGCAACCTCTTCGTCGCCGACGGCACCTACTTCTACGCGGTCGGTGACGGCGGCCGGCTGGAAACACTCGGAATGCTGTTCAGCCCCGGCTATCCCGGATTCATCCGGGGCGTGGCCGCCGATGGCCCCGGTGAGTTCGTGGTGGCCACCTCCGGCGGTCAGGTCAGCCGGTATGTCCCGGGACAGGCCCGCAGCGAGGTGCTCGCCGACGGATTCGACCAGCTCTACGGGGTCGCGGTGGGATCGACCGGCGTTGTGGTCACCGAGTTCGGCACCGGCCGGGTGCTGCGCGTGCACGGCGGCACCGTCGAGGTGCTCGCCGGCGGCCTGGCCGACCCGGTCGGGATCGTGGCCGCCGACGACGGGAGCTACCTGGTGGCCGAGTCCGGCGCCGGTCGGGTGGTGCGCGTCGGGGGTACGAGCACCGAGACGGTGGTCGACGGGCTGGTGCGTCCGCAGGGCATCCTGGTGGCCGACCGCCGGCTCTACATCGTCGACGCCGGCGCCCGGCAGGTGCTCGCCGTCGACCTCGACACCGGGACCCGGCACACCATCGCCGCCGGTCTGCCGATCGGGCCGCCGTCGGGTGTGCAGCCCAAGCCGCTGCGGGGCATGCCGCCGTTCTCGGGACCGCAGGGCCCGTTCGCCGGCATCGCGCGCGGCCGCGGCGGAGTGCTGTTCATCGCCGCCGACGGGGACGGCAGCGTACTGGCCCTACATCCGGTCGGCTCATGACCGACCACCGCTACCTGCGGGTGGCACGGGAACTGCGCAAGGAGATCGCCGACGGGGTGTATCCGGTCGGCTCGCAGTTGCCTACCGAACACGAACTGTGCGAACGGTTCGCGGTGAGCCGCTACACGATTCGCGAGGCGCTGCGCCGGCTCCGGGAAGACAACCTCGTCGTCTCCCGGCCCCGCGCGGGCACCGTGGTTGTTCCCCGCACCACCACGAACTACTACGCCCACGACGTGGTGTCGATCAACGACCTGGTCGCGTTCGCGGCCGGCTCCTCGTTCGAGATCGATTCCAATGCGATGGTCACGGTCGATGACGACGACACGGCCGCGCGCACCGGCCTGCCGCCGGGCACCGAATGGCTGTCAGTGCGCGGCAACCGGCGGGCGGCCGGCCACGCGACGCCGATCTGCCGGACCGAGTACTACATCAACCGTGCGTTCGCCGGTGTCGGCCGACTGCTGCAGCGTCACTCGGGCCCGATCTTCCCACTGATCGAGGACGTGTTCGGGGTCAGCATCGTCGAGGTACGCCAGCACATCCGCGCGGTGATCGTCACCCCGGAACTGGCCAAGACACTGGGTGTCGGGGCCGGCACCGCCGCGCTGCAGATGCAGCGCAGTTACACCACGTCCGAGGGCGAGATCGCCCAGGTCACAGTGAACACCCATGCCGGCGACGGCTATCGGTATTCGATGACGCTGCACCGGGTTTCGGGACAGGCCGAACCGTGACGACCCGCACCCCCGCGCAGGCCGCCGACGCCTACGCCAGCGGCCTGTGGGTCTCGACCACGCTGGCCGACACCCTGGCGGCGGCCGCCGCGAACACCCCGGACCGGGTACTGGTCGTCGACGGCGACACCCGGTTGACCTGCCGGGAGATGCACAGCCAGGCGACGCTGTTGGCCGGGGCGATGCTGGAACGGATGCCACCCGGCAGTGTGGTGTCGTTCATGCTGCCGAACTGGCACGAGGCCGCCGTCGTGTACCTGGCCGCGACCCTGTCCGCGATGGTGGTCAACCCCATTCTGCCGTCGCTGCGCGACGCGGAGTTGGGGTTCATCCTCGCCGACTCAGGAACCCGAATGATGTTCGTGCCGGGGAACTTCCGAAGCTACGACTACCCGGCGATGCTGACCCGGGTGACCTCCGACCTGCCCGACCCACCGGAGACGGTGGTGGTCCGCGGCGATGCGGGCCCCCACACCGGCTACCGGCCGCTGTTGGACAGCGCGGCCGAACCGGCGCTCCTGCCGGCAGTGGATCCCGATGCCGTCCGGCTGCTGCTGTACACCTCGGGCACCACCGGCCGAGCCAAAGGTGTGCTGCACAGCCATAACTCGATCAACGCCCTGATCACCCAGCTGGCCCGGTATTGGCTCATCGACGCGGGTGACCGGTTCCTGGTTCCCTCCCCCATCGCGCACATCGGCGGGTCGATCTATGCGTTCGAGGCCCCGCTGCTGCTCGAGACCACCGCCGTGCTGATGGACACCTGGGATCCGGACGCGGCGGTCGGACTGATGCTCGCCGAACGCTGCACGCACATCGCGGGTGCGACACCGTTTCTGGTTCAGCTGCTGGCTGCCGCCCGCCGCGCCGGCACCGGACTGCCCGACCTCAAGCTGTTCGTCTGCGGCGGCGCGTCGGTCCCGGCGTCGCTGATCGATGAGGCCGCCGACTGTCTCCGTGGTACCGCCGTCACCAGGGTGTACGGGTCCAGCGAGGTTCCGGTCACCACGATCGGCGCGATCGGTGCCGACGAGCGGGCCTACGCCGCGCATACCGACGGCCGGGCCGGGATCGCCGACATCAAACTGGTCGCCCATGCCGGTGCTCCGCCCGGTGAGGGGGAGATCTATGTCCGCGGGCCGCAGATGCTGCTCGGCTACGCCCACCCCGAGGACGAACAGGACTGTTTCGATGCCGAGGGCTACTTCGCCACCGGCGATCTGGGCCGCTGGGTCGACGACGACTATCTGTTGGTCACCGGCCGGCTCAAGGACGTGATCATCCGCAACGGCGAGAACATCTCCGCACGCGAGGTGGAGGACATTCTGATCGGCCATCCGGGCATCGCCGAGATCGCGGTCGTCGGGGTGCCCGATCCGCACACCGGGGAGCGGGCCTGCGCGGTGATCGTCGCCGCGGACAAGGGGTCTGGCACCGCCCCGGATGTCGCGGAGCTGCGCACGCTGCTGGCCGAGCGCGGGGTGGCCCGATTCAAAGCCCCCGAGCAGGTGCTGATCTGGGACGCGCTGCCCAAGAACGACGCCGGCAAGGTGGTCAAACACCAGATCCGCGCGACACTGATCGGAGGGAGCTGACCATGCAGGTGGCGATCGTGACGGGAGCCAGCAGCGGCATCGGATTCGGCTGCGCCACAAAGCTTGCCGAGGCCGGCATGGCGGTGCTGGGAACCGGCCGCGACCAGGAGCGCCTGGCCGAGCTGGCGGCGGCGCTGGAGGCCGGCGGAACCGATCCCGAACGCATCGCCACCGTGGCCGTGGACCTCACCACCGACGACGCCCCGCGGCAGATCGTCGAGACCGCGCTGGCCCGGTGGGGCCGGGTGGACTACCTGATCAACAACGCCGGCGTCGGCAGCCCGAAGCCGCTGCATGAGACCGACGACGAATCCCTCGACCAGTTCCTGAATCTGATGCTGCGGGCGCCGTTCCGGCTGACCCGCGAGGTGCTGCCACACCTGGCACCCGGTTCGGCGATCATCAACGTCACCTCCACCTTCGCGGTGGTCGGCGGCCTGCGCGGCGGGGCGTACTCGGCGGCCAAGGGTGGGCTGACCGCACTGACCACCCACATCGCCTGCCAGTACGGCGCGCAGGGCATCCGCTGCAACGCGGTGGCCCCCGGCGTCACCGTCACCCCGATGGTCGAGCAGCGCCTCACCGATGCCCGCTTCCGCAAGCTGAACTCCGAGATGACGCCGTACCCGCGGCTGGGCCGGGTCGACGACATTGCGGGCACCGTCGCCTTCCTGTGTTCGGAGGCAGGCTCTTTCATCAACGGACAGACCATCGTCGTCGACGGCGGCTGGAGCTCGACCAAATACCTGTCGGACTTCGGGCTCGACTCCGAGTGGGTTCAGCGGTGAATGTGTTCTCGCTGCTGGATCAGGCCGCGGCCCGATTCGGTGAGCGGGGGGCGGTCTATCAGGGCGAGCGCCTGCTGCACACCTGGCGTGAACTGGCCGATCGCGCACTGCGATTGGCCGCCTCGGTGCGGCTTCAGGTGCAGCCCGGCGCGCGGATCGCGATCGCCAGCGAGAATCGGCCCGAGATCATCGAGCTGATGTTCGCCACCTGGGCCGCAGACTGCGTCGTGGTGCCGCTCAACTACAAGCTGCACCCGCGCGAGATGGCCCAGATCCTCGACGATGCCGGGGTGAGCATGGTCTTCGCGTCCCCGAAGCTGGCACCCGGGCTGACCGCTGCCGCGGTTGTCGAGACCATCGGCAGCGCAGCGTATCTGGAACGCTTCGATACCGCACCGGCCGCGCCGCCCGACCCGGATCCGTCCCGGCTGGCGTGGCTGTTCTACACCAGCGGCACCACTGGACGCTCCAAGGGCGCCATGCTGACCCACCGCAATCTGATGGCGATGACGCAGGCACACCTGGCCGATCTCGACGACCCCGACGCCGACTGCAGCCTGATCCACGGCGCCCCGATGTCGCACGGGTCCGGCCTGTACATCGCGCCGTATGTGCTGCGCGGCGCCCGGCAGGTGGTACCCGAATCGGGGTCGTTCGACGCCGACGAGTTCCTGGACCTGTGCGGCAGGCACCCCGGCGCCACCGCGTTTCTGGCGCCGACCATGGTGGCCCGGCTGGTCGACACCGGCCGGGCCAAGCCGGCCAGCCTGCGCAGGATCATCTACGGCGGTGGCCCGATGTACCTGGGCAATCTGAAGAAGGCGCTGTCGGCATTCGGGCCGGTGTTCGCCCAGCTCTACGGCCAGGGCGAGGCGCCGATGACGATCACCGGCCTGCACTGCTCCGACCACGTCGGTGACGACGCGATCCTGGCCTCGGTGGGCCGGACACGCTCGGGGGTGCAGGTGGCGGTGCTGCGCGACGACGGGACGCCGGCGCCGACCGGTGAGATCGGCGAGATCGTCTGTCGCGGTGAGGTGGTGATGGCCGGCTACTGGAACAATGCCGACGCCACCGCCGAAACCCTCAAGGACGGTTGGCTGTTCACCGGCGACAAGGGCTCGTTCGACGAACGCGGGTATCTGACGCTGCGCGACCGGTCCAAGGACGTCGTCATCAGCGGCGGCAGCAACATCTATCCCCGGGAGGTCGAAGAGGTGCTGCTGGATCACCCCGGTGTCGCCGAGGCCGCGGTGGTGGGCACCCCCGATCCCGAGTGGGGCGAGATCGTGGTGGCGTTCGTGGTGGGTGACGTGGCAGCCGCCGACCTGGACGCTCATCTGCTGGAGCGCATCGCCCGATTCAAACGCCCGAAGCGCTACGAGTTCATCGACGCGCTGCCCAAGAACAGCTACGGCAAGGTGCTCAAGCGCGAGTTACGCGCCCGGCTGAGCTGAGCTTTCGCAGTGTGTAGGTTCTCACGCTTCGTGTCATGTCGCGATGCGCTGATCTCAGTAGACGCCGGTTGCCTCACGTGGTGTCATCTGGCGTCGGTCTAGACGCCTAGTTGCGTAGCGAGATCTTCGAAGTCGGTGGCGTTGATATCGAATTCGTCGCTGAACTCGACATCCGCCAGGACGGGATCTCCGTATTCCAATGGCCGCGCAACGAATGCCGTGGCGAATCCCAGTTGAGCCGCGGCACGTAGGTCGTACTTGTGGCTTGCCACCATCATGATGTCGTTGGGGTCGTGCCCGAGGTAGCGACTGGCCATCAGGTAGGTGCGCGGGTCCGGTTTGAACGCGGCGGCCATCTCGGCGGTGAAGATGGCATGCCACGGGAGCTCTCCGCGGCGGGAGATTTCCACGATCGCACTGACGTCGGCGTTGGAGAGAGTGGCCAACGTGTACTTCGTGCGAAGCCGAAGTAGCCCGGGCACGGTGTCAGGCCAGGGTTGCAGCCGGCGCCAAGCCCGGTTGAGTTCGACACGCTCGCTATCGGTCACCTCATCCAGCCCTGATTGCATCAGCAGTGCGTCGAGTGCAGATCGATATACCGATTCGATCGAGGTCCATGGGCCGTCCGTAGGCGTCAATACCCCCACGGCGTCGAAATACGCCGCGCGCCATGCATTGACGAACGTCGACCAGTCCTGTTCCGGATGGCGGCTCCCCAGTATCTGAACTGCAGCAGTTCGCACCGTGCTGAAGAAATCTGTTGCCGTCCCTTGCACGTCAAATAGCAGAGCTCGCACGGTCATCGATCCTACGGGACCCGTTGACTGGCTTGATCTCGTCTGCATCTCGGTGCAACCGCCTGCCGAGCTGATCCACCGACTGACACGTTCGTGAGACGTACGACAAGGACATGACACCACCGCTGGGAAAATGACAGGCGGCGTGAGCCCCTACACAGTGGTCAGTTGGCCGTCGGTGGTGCTTGGGGTTGGAAGGGTTGGTACCACCACCATTGGGCGCGTTCGCCGGTGGGGCCTTTGCAGGGTTTGACCGCGGGTGGGGGTGTCGTCGGGGGCCGGGCCAGCGATGCCGCCGTTAGTGGCCGGCCCCTGCGGTCGGTGACGGTGAGGTCGGTGGCGTTGCCGGTGATGGTGATGATGCCGCTGTGGTGTAGCCGGTGGTGATAGGGGCAGACCAGGGCCAGGTTGGATAGTTCGGTGGGGCCGCCGTTTTCCCAGTGGACGATGTGGTGGGCGTGTAGTCCGCGGGTGGCGCCGCAGCCGGGCACCACACAGGTCCGGTCGCGGTGTTCCAGGGCGCGGCGCAGCCGGCGGCTGATGGTGCGGGTGGTGCGGCCACAACCGATGGGTTCGCCGTGGCGCTCGAACCACACCTCGCAGGTGGCATCGCAGGTCAGGTATTGGCGCTCGGCGTCGGTCAGCAGCGGCCCCAGATGCAGTGCAGCAGCCTTCTGCTCGGCATCGAGGTGCACCACCACGGTGGTGTGCTGCCCATGCGGGCGGGCCGCTACCTCGGTGTCCCAGCCCGCCTCGACCAGACGCAGGAACGCATCGGCGGTACTCGGCAACGGGGGCCGCTGATCTGAGGCACCCTCGTCACGGTCGTGATCGCGTTTCCACGCGGCGATCAATGCGTCAAGGTGTGATTGCAGGGCGGCGTCGAACTTCGCGGCATCCAGATGCGGGAGCTTGATGCGCCAGCAGCTGCCGTGTTCGTCGCTGGTTTTGGTGATCGAGCGCGCCGGTTCGGGCCCACGATCGGGTTCGGGGCGTGGTTCGAGTTTGATCGCGGTGCGCAGTTGGGTGACAGTGGCCACCTCGACTAGCTGCGCGTAGTGCTCGTCGGAGCCGTCGGCGGCGCGCTGGGCGATCACCCCGACCTGATCCAATGAGACGCGGCCTTCGCGTAGCCCTTGGGTGCAGCGGGGAAACTCCTCGATCCGGTGCGCCACCGCGGCGATCGTTTCCGCGTTGGCCGGTGACACCCCGGTCTTCCAGGCCACCAACGCCGGGATCGACCGCGCTCCGGTAGAACCCCACAAGTCGTCGCGTTCGACCTCGGCGACGATCTCCACGATGCGACCATCGATCGCATTGCGCTGACCGGTCAACTCCGACAGTTCCTCGAAAAGCACCTCCAGACGCCGGGCAGGACCCGCATCTGCACCGGCTGAAGTCGTGGTCGAGGACATAACACCATCAAAGCAGCGGGGTACGACAATGAGGCACTTCCGTCAGTCGACCTTCGCCTTCATCTGCTCGAGGTCGACCAGAACCGGCCAGCCGCACACCGACAGCGCGTTGCCGTGCCCGGTCTCGTGAATGTCGAAGGCGGACTGGATCGCCGAGTGGAAGCCCTGCACATCGAGGGTCTGGTTGACCGCCCGCTTGGCCTGCCGCAGCGCGAACGACGGCATGGTGGCGATGTGTTCGGCGAGCCGGCGGGTCTCGGCGTCCAGCTCGTCGCGTGGCACCACCTTGTTGACCATCCCGGTCTGCTCAACCTCCTGGGCGGTCATGGCGCGGCCGGTGAACAGAATCTCCTTGGCCTTGCGCGGCCCCAATTCCCAGGTGTGGCCGTGGTATTCGACGCCGCCTATCCCCATCAGCACGACGGGGTCGGAGAACTGGGCGTCGTCGGCGGCGATGATCAGGTCGCACGGCCAGCACAACATCAGCCCACCGGAGATGCACCGGCCCTGCACCGCGGCGATCGACGGCTTGGGCACATTGCGCCACCGCAGCGTGTACTCCAGGTAGCGCTTGCATTCGTGCTTGTAGATGAACTCCAGAGTGATCTTGTCCGGCACCGGGCCACCGCCCTTGAGGTCGTGGCCGGCCGAGAAGTGTTTGCCGTTGGCCCGCAACACGATGACGGCCACATCGTCGTCGTCGGCCGCGCGGGTCCAGGCCGCATCGAGTTCGTCGAGCAACTCGGGGTTCTGGGCGTTGGCCGCCTCGGGCCGGTTCAGGGTGATCGTCGCGATCCGGTCGGCGACCTCGTAATCGATGTACATGGGCTTCCTTCTCAGTTGCGGGGCAGGTCGAGCAATCGCTGGGCGATGGTGTTGCGCTGGATCTCCGATGTGCCGCCGGCAAGGGTTCCGGCGAGGGTGCGGACGTAGCGTTCAGCGTCGAAGATCAGCTGCACGGCAGCCCCCGGCTACGACGATTCCCGACCGCTTCAGGCCTCACTGAGAATCTGCTTCTCATTCATGGAAAGTTACCATCTTCCCTGGCGGGACGGCAGCGTGCAGACGGCCGACATCGGAATGAAGCGATTCTCCGGTAGGGTGCAGTCGTGTTCTCCCAAAAAGGCAACAGCTGGAGCCGCTGGTGAGTAACCCGGAAGAGGAGCCCGTCTGGAAGCAGCGGGCAGTCGAACGGTCCATCAAGACCGCGCGACTGCGAGCCGCGCAGCGCGTTCAGCGATTCCTGGACGCCGCCCAGTCGATCATCATCGAAAAGGGCAGCACCGACTTCACCGTCCAAGAGGTCGTCGAGCGCTCCCGGCAGTCCTTGCGCAGCTTCTACCTGCAGTTCAACGGCAAACACGAGTTGTTGCTGGCGCTGTTCGAGGATGCCCTGACCCGCACCGCCGACCAGATTCGCGCCGCCACCGAGAACCAGAAAAAGCCGCTGGAACGGCTGAAAGTGGCCGTCCAGCTGCTCTTCGACCTGTCCCGCCCGGACCCGGAAGCCAAGCGCCCGCTGTTCACCGACTTCGCGCCGCGGCTGCTCGTCTCGCATCCGACCGAGGTCAGAGTCGCCTTCACCCCGCTGCTGGTGCTGCTCACCGAGTTGATGGAGGAAGCCGCCGAAGCCGGCGAGCTGCGGCCGGAGGTCAACGCCCGGCGTATGGCCGCGATGACCATGCAGACCGTCATGTTCGTCGCGCAGTCCAGCGCCGAGTCCGACGACCCGGCCACGCACCCCATCACCGCCGACGAGGTCTGGGACTTCTGCGCCCACGGCCTGGCCAAGTAGTACTTCCCCGCGAGCATTCCCCGCGCGACCGTGCAGATTTGTGCGCGACACGCCGGGTGAAGGCGTCCATCTGCGCACGCTCGCGGCACTGCCGCGTCTGTAACCGCTGCCATCCCGCGCTACCCAACATGTATCACCGTATGCTCTAATTGAGAACGTGATTTCCACGAAGCGCAGAGCCCTCGCTCCCGACGTCACCAACTTCCCCGACGAGAACCCGGCCCTGATCGGCAGTCAATGCGCTGCCTGCGAGGCCACGGTCTGGCCCCGCCAGGACCACTGCCCGCGCTGCAGCGGCCCGCAGATGAGCGACCTGCTGCTGCCCCGCCAGGGCACCCTGGAGGCCTGGACCACCCAGGGCTTCGTCCCGAAACTGCCCTACGCCGGGGGCGAGACCGCCGAGGGATTCACCCCGTTCGGTGTCGGCCTGATCCGGCTCGGCGACGTGGTCCAAGTAGAGGCCCGCCTGACCGAATCCGACCCCGCCAAGCTGAAATTCGGCATGGCCGTCGAACTGACCATGGTCCCGTTCTACGTCGAGGACGACGGCACCGAAGTTGTCACCTGGGCGTTCCAGCCCGCCTGAAGGAGAACTGCGAAATGACGGTAGCTAGCAACGATGTGGCGATCATCGGCGTCGGACTGCACCCGTTCGGGCGGTTCGACAAGTCCGCGATGCAGATGGGCGCCGAAGCCATCCACACCGCGCTGGCCGATGCCGGGATCGAATGGCGCGACATCCAATTCGGTGTCGGCGGCAGCTATGAGATCTCCAACCCGGACGCGGTGACACGCCTGGTCGGGCTCACCGGTATCCCGTTCACCAACGTGTTCAACGCCTGCGCGACGGCCGCCACCGCCACCCAGGTCTGCGCCGACAACATCCGGTCCGGCAAGTACGACATCGGTATCGCGATCGGCATGGACAAGCACCCCCGCGGGGCGTTCACCGATGATCCGGCCAAGCTGGCGCTGCCGGCCTGGTACGCCGAGAACGGCCAGTTCGTCACCACCAAGTTCTTCGGCATGAAGGCCAACCGCTACCTGCACGACCACGGCATCTCCCAGCAGACCCTGGCGAAAGTCGCCGCCAAGAACTTCCGCAACGGCGCGCTGAACCCGAATGCCTTCCGGCGCAAGCCGATGTCCGAGGATGCCATCCTCAACTCGACGGTGCTCAACTACCCGCTCACCCAGTACATGTTCTGTGCGCCCGACGAGGGCGCGGCCGCGGTCATCATGTGCCGCGCCGACATCGCCCACCGATACACCGACAAGCCGGTGTATCTCAAGGCCACCGAGATCCGCACCCGCACCTACGGCGCCTACGAGGTGCACGGCACGTCGGCCCCGATCGAAGAGGACGTGGCGCCGACGGTCTACGCAGCCAAAGCCGCGTTCGAAATCGCCGGTGTGGCACCCGAAGACGTCGACGTCGTGCAGCTGCAGGACACCGACGCCGGCGCGGAGGTCATCCACATGGCCGAGTGCGGATTCTGCGCCGACGGCGACCAGGAGAAGCTGCTCGCCGACGGCGCCACCGAGATCTCCGGGTCACTGCCGGTCAACACCGACGGCGGGCTGATCGCCAACGGCGAACCGATCGGCGCGTCCGGACTGCGCCAGCTGCACGAGCTGGTGCTACAGCTGCGCGGCCAGGCCGGCGAGCGCCAGGTGCCGGGCGAGCCCAAGGTGGGGTTCGCGCAGGTCTACGGTGCGCCGGGCACGGCGTCGGCGACCATCGTCACGGTCTGATCAGCCGAGGGGCTTGACCTTCCCCTAGCGGCAATCTTCATCCTGGATCCACATCGGCGTCACGCCGCCGGTGCACCGGATCGAAAGAGGAGATGCTGCCGTGTACACCATCACTGCCCCATACATGCCACCCGCGGTAGTCGCGTACTTCGCCGCGATGAACCGGCACGACACCGCCGGCATGGCGGCATTGTTCCCGCCCGACGGCCTCATCAACGATATCCAGCGGGATTTCTGGGGTGCAGCAGCGATCACCCGATTTCTGGACCGGGAGATCACCGGCGACGAGGTCGTCGCCACCCGGGTGGTCGAGTCGAAGCAGCATTACGGGGACTACATCGTCGCGGCCACGATCGACGGTGAGTACGACAAGACCGGGGTACCCGATCCGCTGATCCTGACGTTCTACTTTTCGCTGGCCGGCGATCAGATCAGCCGGCTGATCATCCTGGCCAACCGCCCGGCCGACTAGACCGACGGCGCGGGAGGCGAAAAAATAGGCCATGGGCACACGGGTCACGATCGGTGACTTCTCGGTGATGACCGGCTTCAGCAAGAAGGCGCTGCGCCACTACCACGACATCGGCATCCTGGAGCCCGCCCACATCGACGCACATACCGGCTATCGGTTCTACGACACGAGCCAGGTCGACAACGCACACATCATCCGCCGCTTCCGCGCGCTGGACATGTCCATTCCCGACATCAAGGCACTGTTGAGCACGGGCGACGCAGCGGTGCGCACCGACATCATCACCGGTCATCTTCGGCAGATGGAACACCAGCTGAAGCAGACGCAAGATGCCGTCGCCACCCTGCGGGAGCTACTCGCACCGACCATGCCGTCCACGCCGGTCGTCCTGCGTCACGAACCCGCCTCCACCATCTGGACGATGAGCGCCACCGTCGAGATCGCCGATATCGAGGCGTGGTTCGCTTCGAGCCTACGCCGGATACGCGTTGCGCTGACGACTAGTGGGACACGCCTTTCCGGACCGATCGGCGGCATCTACCAACGGGAGTTGTTCGCCGACGGGCTTGGGGGCGCCCAACTGTTCATGCCGGCCGCTCCGGACACCGGCACGCCGTCGATGTTCCAAGTCGAGACGCTCCCCCCTACCGACTTCGCTGTCGTGACTCATGCCGGCGATCACCGTGGACTCGAACGCAGCTACGGCACGCTGGGCACCTACGTGCATGACCATCTCATCAGTCATGAGGGACCGATCCGCGAGTATTACGTCGGCGCACCGCCGTCAGATCCGACGGCGTTCACCGCAACGGAGATCTGCTGGCCGGTATTCACCGTGAATGCCGCCCGGTAACCGGGCTCAGTCCTCCAACCCCGGCGGCGGCCGGTAGGCCGGCTCATACCCGGCGATGCGGATCGGGCTGCCCACCAGCCGGAAATCACCTGCGGTGACAACCATTTCCGGATGTTCCTTGAGTGCTTCGGGCAGGGTGCGCACGGCGGCCGCAGGCACTCCGAGTGGTCGCAGCCGGCGCTCCCAACCGGCCGCGGTGTCGGTGGCCAGCGCCGCGGTGACCACCTCGAGCACCTCGTCGCGGCGGGCGACGCGCTCGTCCATCGTGACGAACCCCTCGATACCCGCCTCGGCCGCGAAGGCCTTCCAGAACCCGTCGTGGGTGACGAACAGGGCCAAATACCCCTCGGCGGCCGGAAAGAGTTGCGCGGGAACGTAGTACGAGTGCGCTCCGTGCGCATACCGCTGCGGCTCGACGCCGTCGTTGAGGTAGGCCGACGCGCGGTAGTTCAGCTGGGACAGCATCACATCGAGCAGGGATACCTCGACCTGGCCGCCCCGGCCGCTGACGATCTGCGCCAGCAGCCCCAGCGCCGCGGTCAGTCCGGTGGAGTTGTCCGCCGAGGAGTAGCCCGGCAGTGTCGGCGGGCCGTCCGGGTCGCCGGTCATCGCGGCCACCCCGGTGGCCGCCTGGATCACGTAGTCGAAGGCCGGCTCATCACCACCGTCCAGCCCGAAGCCGGTCAGCGCCACACACACGATCCGCGGATTGAAGCGAGACAGTGCCTCATACGTCAGCCCCAACTTGCGGATCACCGACGGCTTCATATTCACCAGCAGCGCATGGGAATCGGCGACCAGCTCCCCCAACCGCGCCTGCCCCTGCGGCGATCGAAGGTCCAATTGAACGCTGCGCTTGTTGCGGTTGATGCTGGCGAAGTAGCTCGGCCCCACCTGGCGGGAGATCTCGCCGCCCGGCGGTTCGATCTTGATGACCTCGGCCCCGAGGTCGGCCAGCAGCATGGTCGCGTACGGGCCGGCCAGCATCACCCCCACTTCGAGGATGCGGATTCCGGCAAGCGGTCCGCTCACCTAGACGGCCTTGGCTAGTTCGGCGATCACCTCGCGGGTGCGGTACTTGGAGGCGATCAGCTCGTCACGGGTGTCGCCGATCGGCAGCAGCCGCACCGACAGGTCCGTCACCCCGGCGTCGGCGAACTGCTTGAATCGCTTCAGGATTGATTCCTCATCGCCTGCCGCGCACAGGTCGCCGACATCACGGGCCGAGCCGCGGTCGAGCAGCCGCTGGTAGTTCGGCGAGGTCTCGGCCTCGGCCAGAATCCGGTTGGCGCGGTCTTTGGCGGCCTCGATCTCGGAATTGGCGCACAGCGTGACCGGGATACCGGCGACGATGCGCGGCGCGGGTTTGCCCGCCTGCGCTGCGGCCTTGTTGATCTTCGGCGCGATGTGCTCTGCGATGGCCTTCTCGTCGGCCATCCACAGCGACGTACCGTCGGCGTGCTCGCCGGCGATCTGCAGCATCACCGGCCCCAGCGCGGCCACCAGCACCGGGATCTTGGTCTCGGCGCCGAGCGCGGTCGGGTTGTGCACGGTGAAAGTGTCGTTCTCCACGTCAACAGGGCCGGGTCCCGACAGTGCGGCATTGAGAACCTGCAGATAATCCCGGGTGTAGGCGGCCGGCTTGTCGTACGGCAGGCCGAGCATGTCCCGGATGATCCAGTGGTGCGACGGCCCCACGCCCAGCGCCAGTCGGCCGCCGGAAATGGCGTGCACCGAAAGGGCTTGCCGGGCAAGCGCGATCGGATGTTGGGCCTGCAGCGGCACCACGGCGGTGCCGAGTTCGATCCGGGCGGTGTGCGAGGCCATCAGCGCCACCATGGTCAACAGATCGAAGTCGTCGGGCACCTGCGGCATCCACGCGGTGGCCAAGCCGGCCTGCTCGGCCCACTGAATATCAGCGATCAGCTTGGTGACCTTGCGTGCCATGTCGCCGCGCTCGGCGCCGATCATCACCCCCAGCCGCATACCGCTACACCTCCGTCTTCGCGACCACCTGCCGGACACCGGTCACCAGGTCGTCCAGCGAGGTTCCGGTGGGAAAAACCGCCGCCGCGCCCAGCGCGGACAGCTTGGGCACATCGGCCTGCGGGATGGTGCCGCCGACCACCACCGCGATGTCGCCGGCGTCGGCGGCGCGCAACCCCTCGATGACACGGGCGGTCAGCGCGATGTGCGCACCCGACAGAATGCTCAGCCCGATCACCGCCACGTCCTCTTGCAGCGCGGTGGCGACGATGTCCTCCACCTTTTGCCGGATGCCGGTGTAGATGACCTCGAAGCCGGCGTCGCGCAGGGTCCGCGCGACGATCTTGGCGCCGCGGTCGTGGCCGTCCAGACCGGGTTTGGCCACCAGCACCCGGGTCGGGTTCGACCCGAACGACGGAGCAGAAGCAGAATTGACCATCAGAACACCACCGGTTGCTGGAACTCGCCCCAGACCGATTTGAGCGCCGAGACCATCTCACCCACCGTGCAGTAGGCGTTGGCGCAGTCGATCAGGGAATGCATGAGGTTGTCGTCGCCCTCGGCGGCGCGCGACAGCGCGGCCAGCTTGGCGGCGACGTCGTCGGCGTTGCGTTCGGCCTTGACCCGGGCCAGCCGCTTGAGCTGGACGTCGCGCCCCTCGGCGTCGAGTTCGTAGGTGGCGATCTCCGGTGGGGGCTCGTCGCTGGTGAACTTGTTGACCCCGACGACCGGCCGCTCGCCGTCTTCGATCTCGTGGTGGATCTTGAACGCCTCGTCGGCGATCAGCCCCTGCAGGTAGCCGTCTTCGATGGCGCGCACCATGCCGCCGTGGTTTTCCAGGTCGGCCATGATCTCGATGATGCGTTCCTCGGTGGCGTCGGTGAGCGCCTCGACGAAGTAGGAGCCGCCGAGCGGATCGGCCACCCGGGTCACGCCGGTCTCATAGGCCAGGATCTGCTGGGTGCGCAGGGCCAGGGTCGCGGACTCCTCGCTGGGCAGTGCGAACGGCTCGTCCCAGGCGGCGGTGAACATCGACTGGACCCCGCCCAGCACCGCGGCCATCGACTCGTAGGCCACCCGCACCAGGTTGTTCTGGGCCTGGGGCGCGAACAGCGACGCCCCACCGGCGACGCAGCCGAATCGGAACATCGACGCCTTGTCGGCCTCGGCGCCGTAGCGTTCCCGCACGATGGTGGCCCAGCGGCGCCGTCCCGCACGGTATTTGGCGACCTCCTCGAAGAAGTCGCCATGGGTGTAGAAGAAGAACGAGACCTGCGGGGCGAACTGGTCGATGGTCATCCGGCCGCGCTCGACAACCGTGTCGCAGTAGGTGACGCCGTCGGCGAGGGTGAACGCCATCTCCTGTACCGCGTTGGCGCCGGCGTCACGGAAGTGCGCCCCGGCCACCGAGATCGCGTTGAACCGAGGCACCTCGGCGGCGCAGAACTCGATGGTGTCGGCGATCAGCCGCAGCGACGGCTCGGGCGGCCAGATCCAGGTGCCGCGCGAGGCGTACTCCTTGAGGATGTCGTTCTGGATGGTGCCGGTGAGCTTGGCCCGTGGCACCCCGGAGCGCTCGGCGGCCGCGACGTAGAACGCCAGCAGGATCGCGGCGGTGCCGTTGATGGTGAAGCTGGTGCTGATCTTGTCCAGCGGGATGGAGTCGAACAGGATCTCGGCGTCGGCGAGGGTGTCGACGGCCACCCCGACCCGGCCGACCTCTTCGCCGACCTCGGGGTCGTCGGAGTCGTAGCCGCACTGGGTGGGCAGGTCCAGGGCGACCGACAGCCCGGTGCCGCCCTGGTCGAGCAGGTACCGGTAACGCTGGTTGGACTCCTCGGCGGTGCCGAAGCCGGAGTACTGGCGAAACGTCCAGAGCCGGCCGCGGTAGCCGGACTCGAAGTTGCCCCGGGTGAACGGGTAGGTCCCCGGCGCGGGCGGCTCGCCGCGTCGGTCGTCCGGTCCGTACACCGGCTTCAGGGGTATCCCCGAGGAAGTCTGCACTGGCTCACTCATCGATGAATACCGTACTTGCCAAAAATGAGAATGCCAATACCACTTGGCTCACAGGCCGGAATAATCCCTGATCGCAGCGGCTATCCGGCCAGGTTGAAGTTGCCGCTGGCACCGTAGACCGACAGCGAGACCAGCAACGTCACCGAGACGACGACGATCAGCGAGGTGCGCACCGCGTTGCCCACCGCCACCCCGACGCCGGCGGGGCCGCCCGCGGCGAAATAGCCGAAGTAGGTATGGATCAACAAGATGGTGATCGCCATCAGGAACGCCTGCAGGAACGACCAGAGCAGGTCGATCGGGTTCAGGAAGGTCCGGAAGTAGTGGTCGTACAGGCCGGCCGACTGCCCGAACAGGAAGACGGTGGTGAAGCGGCTGGCGATGAACGACAGGATCACCGCGATGGCGTACAGCGGGGTGATCGCGAACAGCCCGGCGACGATGCGGGTGCTGACCAGGTAGGCGATCGGGCGGATCGCCATCGACTCCAGCGCGTCGATCTCCTCGTTGATGCGCATCGCCCCGAGCTGCGCGGTCACGCCGGCGCCGAAGGTGGCCGCCAGCCCGATACCGGCGACCACCGGCGCCGAGATCCGGACGTTGATGAACGCCGCCAGGAAGCCGGTCAGCGCCTCGATGCCGATGTTTCCCAACGAGCTGTAGCCCTGCACCGCGAGCGTGCCGCCCGCCGCCAGCGTCAGGAAGCCGACGATCACCACGGTGCCGCCGATCATCGCCAGGGTCCCGGTGCCCATGCTGATCTCGGCGATCAGACGAATGACCTCCCGGCGGTACCGGGTGAGCGCGAACGGCGTGGTGCCGATGGCCTTGCCGTAGAACAGCGTGTGGTCCCCGATCCGCCCGAGTGAGGTGATCGGACGCCGGAGCTGCCGGGTGACACCCGGATAGACAGCCGCCAGGGCACGCAGCGCCACGGCTCAGCGCGCCGTCATCTTGATGCCGATTGCGGTGACGACCACGTTGACGACGAACAGCGACATGAAGGCATAGACCACGGTCTCGTTCACTGCGTTGCCGACGGCCTTGGCGCCCCCGCCGGAGATGGTCAGGCCGCGGTAGCAGGCGACCATCCCGGCGATCAGCCCGAACAGCGCGGCTTTGACGCTGGAGATGATCAGCTCGGGCACCCCGGTCAGCAGAGTGAGGCCGGCCGCGAACGCACCCGGGTTGACGTCCTGCACGAAGACCGAGAACGCGTAGCCGCCGAGGATCCCGATGATCACCACGAGGCTGTTCAGCAGCAGCGCCACCAGCCCGGCGGCCAGCATGCGCGGGGTCACCAGCCGCTGCACCGGGTTGATGCCCAGCACCTCCATGGCTTCGATCTCTTCACGGATCGTGCGTGAGCCCAGATCGGCGCACATCGCGGTGGCCCCGGCGCCGGCGACGATCAGCACGGTCACCATCGGCCCGACCTGGGTCACCGCCCCGAACGCCGCACCGGCACCGGACAGGTCCGCGGCGCCGAGTTCACGCAGCAGAATGTTCAGGATGAAGCTGACCAGCACGGTGAAGGGGATCGCCACCAGCAGGGTCGGCGCCAGTGACACCCGGGCGACGAACCAGGACTGCTCCAGGAATTCACGGGCCTGAAACGGGCGCCGGAACAAGAACTTGACCGCGTCCACCGACATCGAGAACAGCCCGCCGACGGCCTCCATCGGCCCCGAAAGTCGTCCCATCAGCAGTTCCGGGGACCACCGGATGGCCAGGTCCTTCATCCCCATTGAGCGGGCTCCTCCGAACGGCCGTTAGCGCGATGACTGTGGATACTATCCGATTGGCCGAATCTGCGATACCGGCTTCTAGTTTTCGTGCACACCCATTCTCATTTAGTGCATGGGATTCATTTATAGACGTCCGTCGAGTCGCAGCGCCGGGTGCACCCACTCCGGTGACCTGCGCTGTTTGAAGGCGCGGAAACCCTCGACCGCCTCGGGGGAACCCAGACTGTTGCTCATCCCGATCCGGTCATACAGGCCCAGATAGGAATCCAGCGTCGCCTTGACCACCGCCCGGGCGCCGGGCGCCGTCCGGCAGCATTGCGCCAGCACATCGCGGGCGACGTCGGGCAGCTCATCGTGCGCAACCACACGTGCCACCATGCCCCAATCCAGCGCTTCCTGCGCGCCGAACGTTCTGCCGGTGAACATCAGGTCGCGGGTGCGCACCGGGCCGACCACCCGCGCCAGCATCTGGCTGTAATACGTGTCGGCGATACCGCGGAACAACTCGGGCACCCGGAAACTGGCCCGCTCGCTGACCACCGCGACATCACTGCACAGGGCGATCTGCAGCCCGCCGCCCTGGCACAGCCCGTTGACCGCCGACACCACCGGCTTGACCGATGTGCGCAGCGCGTCGAACGGGGTGACGTCCATGCCCAGCGCGGACCCGAAGGTGATCCAGTCGTCGGCCCCGCCGCCGCCCATGTCGCCGCCGGGGGCGAACACGTCGCCGGTGCCGGTGATCAGCAGCCCGGCCAGGTCCGGGTCCTCGTTGACCCGGCCGACCGCATACCGCAGGCCGAAGTACATGGCGGGGGTCATCGCGTTGCGCGCTTCGGGGCGGTCCAGGGTGCAGACCGCGATCGGCCCCTCCCGCCGAAACGTCAGATACGGCGTGCCCAGCCAGTCCCCCTCGGGCGGCCGCGGCCCCTGCGTTTCAGCACCCATCTGCGCAGATCTCCCTCACCAGCTCCAGCGTGCCCAGGTCGCGGACCGCCTGACAAGCGCGCCGCAGCATGACCACGAACATGTCGTCACCGCGGTCGGTTCCGGTGGCGAACACCAGCCCGAGGGCACAGATCAGCGGCGCCTGCAGGACGCCGAACCGATAGTCCTGCCAACAGGTTTCCCGGTCGTAGTCGGTCACGCCGTGGCCCAGCAGCGCGGAGTGATAGGCCGTGACCAGGTCGGCCTCGATCGCCGAACGCAGTTCGGGCGCCAGGCTGGTGGCGGTGAAGAACGCCAGGTCCCGGGCCGGCAGGCCGACGCCCAGCGTCTGCCAGTCGACGATCCAGATCCGCTCGCCGTCCGGACTGAACAGCATGTTGTCCAGCCGGTAGTCGCCGTGAATCAGGGCGAACCGGCCGAGCGGGGCCGACACCCAGGGGGTGATCACGTCCAGCGCGGCGGTCAGCGTCGCACAGTCGGCGTCCCCGAGTTTCGCGCCGAGCCGCTCGACGGTGGTCGCCGCACACATCCGGGCGATGTCGCCCATGCCCTTGGCGCCGGCCTCGTCCAGCTGGGTCATCGCCAGCCCCGGAAAGGTCAGCCACCGCTCGTCGCACCAGGTCGGCGCGTGCAGCCCGGCCAGCGCGGTCACCGCCAGCCGGGCCTGCCCCTCGTCACAGCCGGCGATCTGGTCGCCCTGGACGGCGGGAGCGCAGTCGGCGAGCAGCAGAGCGTATTCGGTTGCGTCGGAATTGATTTCACAGTGATAGGCCCGCGGGATCGGTATCGCGACACCATCGGCGACCGATGCGTAGAAGGCGCATTCGCTGCGGTAGCCCAGCACCACCCGATCCCGCACGGCGTCGTCACCGGCCGGCAGTTTGATCACGAAGGTCTCCGGCAGGCCGGCCGGGCTGGCGGCGTAGGTCGCCGCCACCCGGTAGGTGGCCCCGGTCTGGCCGGTCCCCACCGGGACCACGTCGACCGACGTCACCTCGACCGGTTCGCCGTGGGCGCTCAGGGCGCCCGAGAGCCACTCTCGCGTGACGTCGTACGGATGCCGCGGAATCGGTCTCACGGAAGTCATCGGTCACACTCCGGCGCAAGGGAACTCATACTCGAAGCCCGTCCGGGCAGCCACTTCCACCCACGCCGGGAGACGCTACAGTAAGAATTTCAGTATGGTCAACGAAGCGAGGACCCGCGGATGACGAACGGCTGGCAGGAGACCCTGGAGGACCTGGACCGGCGCCGCCAGCACGCGCGTGCCATGGGTGGCCCCGAACGAGTGGCCAAGCACCATGGCAAGGGCAAGCTCGACGCGCGTGCCCGGATCGGGCACCTGCTGGACCCGGGCACGTTCCGGGAGCTGGGCACGATGGTCGGCGGACAGATCGCCGCCGACGGGATCGTGGTCGGCGCCGGTGAGATCAACGGCGCCCCGGTGATGGTGGGCGCCGAGGATTTCACCACGCTGGCGGGCAGCATCGGACCGGGCGGCAACGCCAAGCGGTACCGCATCGCCGAACTGGCGCTGCGCGACAAGATCCCGTTGGTGATGCTGCTCGAAGGCGCCGGATTCCGCCCCACGGGTGAGCATTACGGACGCACCCCGACCGACCTGATCGCCCAGGCGCAGTGCTCGGGCCGGGTGCCGACCGTCGCCGCGGTACTGGGACCGTCGGCCGGGCACGGCGCCCTGGTCGCCCCGGTCTGCGACTTCCGGATCATGAGCCCACAGGGCGCGATCTTCACCGCCGGGCCGCCGGCGGTCAAAGAGTCCACCGGCGAAGACATCTCCAAGGAGGACCTCGGCGGCCCCGAGGTCGCCCTGCCCAGCGGCGTCATCCACAACATCGCCGACGACGACGCGGCGGTGCTCGACGACATCCGCCGGTATCTGTCCTACTTCCCGTCCAGCGCGTGGTCCTATCCGGCGGCGTTGCCCCCGGACTCCGCCGCCGGGGCCCGGCCGACCCCGGAACTGCTCGACATCGTCTCGCGGGACAACCGTCGGGTCTATGACATGCGCGCGGTGCTCGACGTCGTCTTCGACCGGCCGGACTGGTTCGAGGTGCAGCCGCGCTTCGGCCGGGCGATCATCTGCGCACTGGCTCACCTGGGCGGGCACCCGGTGGCGGTGGTGGCCAACCAGCCGCAGGTGCTGGCCGGCTCGATCGACGCCGACGCCGCCGACAAGGCCGCCCACTTCATCCAGGTGGCCGACTCGTTCCATCTGCCGATCGTGTTCCTGACCGACAACCCCGGCATGCTGCCGGGCAGCCGCTCCGAGCGCACCGGGGTGCTGCGGGCCGGCGCCCGGATGTTCGCCGCCCAGACCGCGGCCAGCACCGTGAAACTGCATCTGACGCTGCGTAAGGCCTACGGTTTCGGGTCGATGGTGATGTCGCTGCTCGGCTTCGACTCCCAGGTCGCCACGTTCGCCTATCCGGGCGCGACGATGGGCGCGATGAGTGCGGCCGCGCTCAGCGCCGCCTCGCACGCCGGTGAAGATCTGGCCGCCAAGCTGGCCGCCACCGAGTTGCAGGCGTCGTATCACTCCGCCGCGCAGATGGGCTTCGACGAGCTGATCGATCCCCGGGAGACCCGCGATGCGCTGCTCTATGCGCTGCGGCGTGGTCTGGGCAGCCGGCAGGCCGCCGCCGAGCCGGTCAGCCGAACCGTCATCATGGCCTGATGAGCACGCTGCGCGACGCGATCCTCGGCGGTTGGGAACTGTCGTCGTTTGATTCCGCCGATGCCGGCACCGGCTCGGTGTCGCATCCGCTGGGCACCGCACCGCGCGGTCTGATCCTCTACACCGGCGACGGTTACATGTCCGCGCAACTGACCGGGAGCGCCGACGCGGCACTACCCGCCTACATCGCCTACGGCGGCCGATTCCACGTCGACGAGGACACCGCGACCGTGCACCACCAGGTGAGCGTCTCGATGCTGCCGGAGCTGCTGGCGGCGCCTCAACTGCGGCAGGCCCGGGTCGACGGTGACCGGCTGACCCTGTCGGCGACGACCACGAACGACGGTGTGACGAGCCGCAACACGCTGATCTGGGTCAGACGTCGATGATGACCTTGCCGATGGCTTTGCGGTCGGCGACGTAGCGCAGCGCCGTCGCGGTCTCGGCGAGCGGGAAACGGGCGCCGATGTACGGGCTGACCTTGCCGTCGGCGAACAGCTGATGCAGTTCGGCGAGGTCGCGCTCGTTCTCCGCCGGGAAATCGGTGGCGAACGTGCGGATCTCCATGCCCTGCACCGTGATGCCCTTGAGCATCACCAGGTTCAGCGGGATCGCCGGGATCGACCCGGCGGCGTAGCCGAGGGTGATGAACCGGCCGCCGCGGGCCAGGCTGCGCAGTGCCGGCTCGGCATAGGAACCGCCGACCGGGTCGAGCACCGCCTGTGCGCCGTCGCCGGTGATCTCCCGGATCCGGGTTTTGAGGTCCTCGCGGTCGTAGTCGACGGTCGCGGTCGCGCCACGCTGCCGGCACACCTCGAGCTTCTCCGGGCTGGACGCCGCGGCAAGCACCTTCGCTCCCATCGCCACCGCCAGATCGACCGCGGCCAGCCCGACACCGCCGGCCGCACCCAGCACCACCACCCAATCGCCTTCTGCCACTTGGGCCACCGAGCGCAGCGCGTGATACGCCGTGCGGTAGGTGACGCCGAAGCCGGCGGCGGCCGCGTAGTCGATGCCGTCGGGGATCGCTGTCACCGACTCGACGGGCAGCACCGCCTGCTCGCCGAAAGCCCCCAGGAACGAGGTGCCGAATACCCGGTCACCGGGGGCGAACGGCACCCCGTCGCCGGCCGCGATCACATCGCCGGCCAACTCACTGCCCGGGGAGAACGGCGCCGGGATCTTCAACTGATACTTGCCGGCGATCATCAGCACGTCGGGAAAGTTGACCGCGGCGGCCCGCACCCGGACCACCATTGTGCCGGGCGCCGGCGTCGGGTCGGGCAGCTCCTCGATCACCAGGTCTTCCGGCGGGCCGTACTCGCGGCACACCACGGCCCGCATCAGACGCCCAACCCGCGCAGGCAGAACGCCACCAGATGATCGATGTCGGCTCGCTTGGGCCGCTGGCCGGCATTGAGGTAACCACGCATGGTGGACAAGGTACAGCCGAAGACCAGATCCACATCGCGGCGCGGGTCGTCACCGCCGAGTGCGGTCACCGGTTCGACGAGCAGCCAGCGCAGGGGCGCCAGGATGTCATCGTCGGACAATCGCCGGTCGGTGCTTCTGCCCAGCTGCGTACTGGCCATCCGGCTCAGGCTCAACAGATGCGGGTCCGAGACCTGTGCCAGCGCACCGCGAATCCAGCGCGCCACCTTGCCCGCCGGGGTGGCCTCCTTGGCCAGCTGGTGCTCCAGGTAGGACACCACGATGCCGACGCCGCGCTCCATCACCGCCAGGATCACGTCGTCCTTGCCGGCGAAGTAGCGGTAGAACGCCTTGTTCGACGAGCCCGCCTCGGCGACGATGTCGGACACCCGGGGTGCGTCCGGCGCGGTGCGCGCCATCACCGTCACCGCCGCGTCGAGAATGCGCTCCACCTCGGCGGTGGCCTCGCGCTGCCGGTCGTCGAGGGCGCGGTCCACCGCGGCCGTGACGCGGGTGCTCATGGTCTGGGCACCGCGGGGATCTCCTCGATCAGGTCGCCGTACTTGGCGCGTGCGGCCTCGATGCGGTTGTCCAGGAACTCGCTGGGCCACTCCGGGTCCTCGGCGTCGTAGTCCTTGAGCAGCAGCCGGGCCAGGTTCACCTTGTGCGCCTCGGTCGGGCCGTCGGCCAGCCCGAGCGCCACCCCGCCCAGCAGCACGTTGGTCAGCGGCAGCTGCTCGGTCAGGCCCATCGCCCCGTGCACCTGGATGGCGCGCAGCCCGATCGACTTGAGCACCTGCGACGCCAGGATCTTGCAGACCCCGATCTCGGCGCGCGCCGCGTTTTCACCGGCGGTGTCGATCAGCCATGCGGCGTGCAGCACGGTCAGCCGGAACGGGATCAGCTCGGCGTAGGAGTCGGCGATGAACGCCTGCACCAGTTGCTTGTCGGCCAGCGAGCTGCCTTGGGTGAACCGGCTTTTGGCACGCCGGGCCATCATGTCGATGGCGCGCTGCGCCACCCCGATCGAGCGCATCGCGTGGTGCAGCCGTCCGCCGGCGAGCCGGTTCTGCAGGATCAGGAAGCCCTGCCCGGGCTCCCCCAGGATCGCGTCCGCCGGCACCCGCACGTCGTCGTAGCGCACCAGCGAATGCCCCGCCTCGTGGGGATGGGAACCCACCAGGTGGTGGGTGGCTTCGATGACCAGACCCGGTGTGCCGGCCGGGATCAGGAATGTCGACGCCCCGTGATGCACCGGGACGTCCGGGTTGGTGATCGCCACCACGATGAAGAACGACGCCACCGAGGCGTTGGAGGAGAAGTACTTTCGCCCGGTGATCACCCAGTCGTCACCATCACGGACCGCTCGGGTGGTGAACACCCGCGGGTCGGCGCCACCCTGCGGTTCGGTCATCGAGAAGCAGGAGAAGATCTCCCCGGACAACAGGCCGGCCAGGTAGCTCTCCTTCTGAGCCGGGGTGCCGAACCGGGCCAGGATCTCGGCGTTGCCGGTGTCGGGAGCCTGCGTGCCGAACACGATCGGGGCCCAGCTGGACCGGCCCAGGATCTCGTTGATCAGCGCCAGCTTGACCGCGCCGAAGCCCTGGCCGCCGAGCTCGGGACCGAGGTGCGGGGCCCACAGCCCCTGCTGTCGCACCCGGTCCTTGAGCGGATCGACGATCCGGCGGCGCTGATCATCCAGCGGCAGGTATTCGCAGCCGGGGAACAGCACCTCCAGTGGTTCCACCTCGTCGCGCACGAATGACCGGATCCAGTCGAGCTTCTCCTGAAACTCCGGTTCGGTGGAGAAATCCCATGCCATAGTCTCACTCCTCTCGGGGGTAGATCAGGGAATGCCGCCGTCGACCCGCACAATCGAGCCGGTGGTGAAGCTGGATGCGTCCGACATCAAAAACAATGCGGCGCCGATGATCTCGGGCGGCTCACCGGCTCGCTGCAACGCGTGGCCGCGAAACGGGTTGACGTCGCCGAAATCCCACGCCTTCGAGATGTCGGTCAGAAACGGGCCGGGCATCAAGGTGTTGACCCGCACGGTCGGGCCGAACGCCTGGGCCAGCGCCTCGGTCATGGCGTTGAGCCCGGCCTTGGACGCGGCGTAGGGGATGAACGACGGATGCGGCCGCAGCGAGCCATGCGTGCTGACGTTGATGATCGATCCCCGCCCGGCCGCCACCATCCGCTCACCGACCAGCGCCGACAACCGAAACGGGCCCTTGAGGTTGAGGTTGACCACCGCGTCGAACATCTTCTCGGTGACGTCGGTCTGCTTGTCGTAGACCGGCGACATGCCCGCGTTGTTGACCAGCACATCGAGCTTGCCGAACCGCGCGTATGCGGCCTCGACCAGACCTTCGAGCTGATCCCAACGGCCCACGTGCGCCGCGTGGGGCAGGGCGGCACGCCCGGTCTCGGCCTCGATCTCGGCGGCCGTCGCCTGGCACGCATCGAGTTTGCGGCTGGCGATCACCACGTCGGCGCCGCATCGCGCGGCCGCCAGCGCCATCTGTCGGCCCAGCCCCCGGCTGCCGCCGGTCACCAGCACCACCCGGTCGGTCAGGTCGAACAGCCCGTCCGCGTACCCCATGTCAGCGGACCGACGGCAGGGATCGGGCCAACTCGGCCGCGTGGGCGATCAACTGGGGAATCATCGGGCCCATCGCCGCGGCGATCTCGGGATCGACCTTGTCGCTGGTCACCGATGCAGCGTAGGTCTTCTCCAGCACGATCCCGAGCTTCCAATTCGCCAGCACCAGGTAGTAGTCGATGTTCTCGGTGGAGAGCCCACTGACCCGCTCGTAGTGCGACAGCAGTTCACTGCGGGTCGGCATGCCGGACAGATCGGCGTAATAGCCTTGCGTACGCGGGTTTTCGCCGTCGTAGCCGAGCAGTGCCCAGGCCAGGTCCAGCAGCGGGTCGCCGATGGTCGTCATCTCCCAGTCGATGATCGCGACCAGTTTCGCCGGGGCGCCGTGGCCATACATCACGTTGGCGAACTGGTAGTCGCCGTGCATGATGCCCGGGGTGTAGTGCCGGGGCCGGTTGCCGCGCAGCCAGTCCGCGGCCTCGTCCAGGCCCGGCAGCTCACGCACCCGGTAGTTGTTCAGGAAGGCCAGCCAGCGGTCGACCTGGCGTTCGTGGAATCCGTCCGGCCGGCCGAACCCGTCGAGTCCCTGGGCGCGCCAGTCCACCCGGCCGAGCCGGGCCGCGCCGTCGACCAACTCGAACGCCAGCCCGCGCCGGGCCGTCAGGTCCGTGTCGAAAGGGACGGGCCACTGGGCGCCGGTGGAGTTCCAGCCGTCCACCTCGGCCATCACGTAGCAGGGCTGCCCCAGCGTGCCGCCGCCGTCGTCGGCGGCGATCAATGCCGCGTGCGGCACGTCGGTACCCGCCAGTGCGCGCACCAGCCGGATCTCGCGGCGCAGGCCGTCGAGCCGGGCGGCGTCGGCCCGGGTGCCCGGCATCCGCAGCACCATCGGCGTCCCACGGCCCCGCACCCGGTAGAGCGCGTTCTGCGATCCGCCGGACAGTGCCTCGAGCACCGGCAGTTCGCCCTCACCGGGCGCGCCGGCGGCGTCGAGCAGGCGCCCCAGCGCCGCCGCGTCGAGCCGCGATTCCCGCGATTCCGTAACACCGTCCATCGCCCGCACCTCTCAATCTCTGGACAGAGAATACCGTTCTCCATCGAAATTGGAAGGGTTCCGCTGTTGCGGGAGAGGAGATCAGAGCTAGGTGGCGAGCACTTCGGAGATCGGGGCACCGGCGGCGATCTTGGCCCGCATCGCCATCACCTTGCCGGGCCGGCCCGCGCCGACAACACCGGCCAGCACGCCGGCACGCTCGTAGTAGGCCAGGAACTTGTGACCGTCGTCCTCCACCATGTGCACGATGTCGGTGGCCTCCGGCTCGCCCAGACACTGGATCTTGATGTCGTACTGGTCGCTCCAGAAGTACGCGGGCACCGCCACGTCGTGCAGGGATTCCCGGCCCAACATGTTCGGCACCATCACCCGCACCTGGGTGACGACGTTGCTCCAATGCTCCATCCGCACCTGGTGACCGTCGCGGCCCCGCCAGAACGCGACGTCGCCGACGGCCCACACGTTGGGCGCGCTGGTGCGCCCGGTCGCATCGCACACCACCCCGTTATCGACATCGACACCGCAGCCGTCCAGCCAACCGGTCGCCGGCGTCGAGCCGACACCGAGCACCACCAGGTCGGCTTCCAGCTCGGCACCGTCGGCGAGCACCACGGTCTCGACGCGTCCGTCGCCGCGGACCTCGGCGACACCGACGCCGCTGCGGACGTCGACGCCGTTGGCCCGGTGCAGCCGCGCCACCAGCTCACCGATCTGCTCGCCGAGCACCGCGGCCAACGGAGCGGGCTGCGGCTCGACCAGCGCCACGTCCACTCCCAGCTTTCGCAGACTGGCCGCCGCCTCACAGCCGATGAAGCCGGCGCCGATCACCACCGCCCGGCGCGCGGCGGCCGCGTCGCCGCGCAGCAGCAGGCTCTCCTCGAACGAGCGGACCACCCGGATGCCGTCCAGGTCGCCGAAGCTGGGGATGCGCCGCGGGACCAGTCCGGTGGCGATCACCAGCTGGTCGTAGCCCAGCACGGTGCCGTCGGCCAGTGTCACGGTCTGCGCGTCGGTGTCGACACCGCGGGCGCCGCAGCCCAGCCGCAGGGCGATGTTGTGTCCGGCATAGAACTCCGGCGGCTCCAGCGTGGTGTCGTCGCGCTCGCCGCGCAGCACCTCCTTGGTCAGCGGTGGCCGGTCATACGGTGGGCGGGTCTCGTCGGAGACGATGGTGATGGGCCCCGAGTACTCCTCGCGCCGCAGTTCCTCGGCGGTGCGTACCGCCGCCAGGCCGCCACCCACGATGACGATGCCGTTCACGTCACCATTTTTCGGGTCTTGATCAGGCAAATCCGCCCCCTCGTCGCGCATTCATCGAGCGTTAGTACACCATTTCCGTCGGCGACGCAGTGCGTAGGCTCGTGGTATGGCCAGCTTCACCGGCCTGGGACGCCAAGAGGCGGCGCCGACACGGCGCCGGCGAAGCCGGTCGCGTCACTACCTGATGACGCCCCCGACGTTCTTCACGGTCCGATACGTGATCAACCCCTGGATGGACACCGCCGTCCCCGTCGACACCGCCACCGCCGTCGCCCAGTGGGCGGTGCTGCGCGACACCTTCCGCCGGCTTGGGCACGCCGTCGACGAGATCGCGCCGGTACCCGGGCTGCCGGACATGGTCTACGCCGCCAACGCCGCGCTGATCGTCAATGACACCGCGGTGATCGCCCGATTCAGACATCACCAGCGGGCTGGCGAATCCTGGGCGTACGCCCGCTGGTTGCGTGCACACGGCTACACCACGGTCTGCACCGACCACATTCAGGAGGGGCAGGGCGATCTGATGCTTGTCGGTTCAATGGTGTTGGCCGGAAACGGCTTTCGTACCGCACCGCAGGCTCCCGCCGAGATCGCGAGGCTGGTGCGGCTGCCGGTGGTCGGACTGGAGCTGACCGATCCGCGGTTCTATCACCTGGACACCGCGCTGGCGGTGCTCGACGACACCACCATCGCCTACTATCCGGCGGCCTTCACCGCCGAGGCCCGCGCCACCCTCACCGAGCTGTTCCCGGACGCGATCGTGGTGGCCGGCGCCGACGCACACGTACTTGGACTCAACGCGGTCTCCGACGGCCTGCACGTAATCCACCCGGCCCCGGCCACCGGATTCGCCGACCAACTGCACCGCGCCGGCTTCGTACCGATCGGGCTGGATCTGTCCGAGCTGCTCAAGGGCGGTGGCGCGGCGAAATGCTGCACGTTGGAGGTCTATCCATGACCGCACCGTCCGCCACCGGCGGGCGCACCCCGGCCGCGATCGCGCTCGATCGGCGTTGCGTCGCACACAATTACGCGCCGCTGCCGATCGTCGCCGCCGGCGCGGAAGGGGTGTGGATCACCGATATCGACGGCAACCGCTACCTGGACTTCCTGTCGGCCTACTCGGCCCTGAACTTCGGTCACCGCCACCCACGGATCATCGCCGCCGCACACGCCCAACTCGATGCGCTGACCCTGGTCAGCCGGGCCTGCCACGACCACCGGCTCGGCCCGTTCTGTGCCGCACTGGCCGAACTGTGCGGCAAGCAGACGGTGCTGCCGATGAACAGTGGAGCCGAAGCGGTGGAAAGCGGCATCAAGCTGGCCCGAAAATGGGGTGCCGAGGTCAAGGGCGTCCCCAACGAGCGGGCCAACATCGTGGTGGCCGAGAACAACTTTCACGGCCGCACGATCAGCATCGTCAGCTTCTCCTCGGATCCGTTGACGCGCCGCGGGTTCGGCCCCTATACCCCGGGGTTTCGAGCGGTGCCGTTCGGTGACGGCGCGGCGCTGACGGCTGCGGTCGATCAGCACACCGTGGCGGTGCTGCTGGAGCCCATCCAGGGCGAGGCCGGGGTGATCGTGCCGCCGGACGACTACCTGCCCCGCGCGCGCCGGATCTGCACCGAGCACAACGCACTACTGATCGCTGACGAGATTCAGTCCGGACTGGCGCGTACCGGGCGCACTTTCGCCTGCGATCACTGGGCGGTGCGGCCGGACGTCTATCTGCTGGGCAAGGCGCTCGGCGGCGGCGTGGTCCCGCTCTCGGCGGTGGTCGCCGATGCCTCGGTGATGGCGGTGTTACACCCCGGAGAACACGGCTCCACCTTCGGCGGCAATGCGCTCGCGTGCGCTGTCGGCACCACCGTGGTGGCGATGGTGGCAACCGGTGAGTTTCAGGCCCGATCCGCTGATCTCGGCCGCCGGATGCATCAGCGGCTGGCGGCCCTGATCGGGCGCGGCGTGTCGGCGGTGCGCGGCCGCGGACTGTGGGCCGGCGTCGACGTCGACCCCCGGTTCGGCACCGGCCGGCAACTCAGCCTGCGCATGGCGGGCAAGGGGGTGCTTGTCAAAGACACCCGCGGGTCGACGTTGCGGTTCGCTCCCCCACTGGTGATCACCGCGGACGAGATCGATTGGGCCATCGACCGGTTCGCCGAGGCGCTGGACGAGGCGGCACCACGCTGAGGCGGCGCGTCAGTACTTCAAAGCGCCCTTGTCGACCGGGATCTGCACACCCGACAGGACACCCGAGCCGTCGCCGGCCAGCCAGGCCACCACCTCGGCAACCTGCTCCGGCGTCATGAAGTTGTTGGGGTGCAACGGCATCGGGGGGAAGCTGTGCAGGAAGTCGGGGTGCTCCTTGAAGATCTCGGCCATCACCATCGGCTCGATCATCGGGGTGTCCACCGAGTACGGGTGAATCGAGTTGACCCGGATCCCGTACTTGCCGGCCTCCAGGGCCAGGGTGTTGGTCAGGGCCACCAGGCCGTACTTGGAGGCCGCGTAGTGACCGTTTCCGGGGGTGGCCTTCATCCCGGCCGAGGAGCTGACGATCACAACCGAGCCGCCGTTGCCGGCCTCGATCATCGCCGGCATCGACGCCCGGATGGTGCGCCAGGTGCCGGTCAGGTTGACGTCGATGACGGTGTTCCACTGCTCGTCGGTGAGCTCCCAGAGCCGGCCCCAACTCAGCACTCCGGCGTTAGCCACCACGATGTCGAGCCGGCCGAACTGCTCGACGCCGTCGGAGACCAACGCGCGCAGCCCGGCGTCGTCGCGGACGTCAACAGCCCGCGCAAGCACCTTACGGCCGTGGGCCTCGACCCCGCGGACCGTCTCGGCGAGGTCGTCGGGCGTGGCCGCGGGATAGGTGATGCACTCAGACGCCGGCGCGCAGATGTCGCTGGCGATGATGTCCGCGCCCTCGGCCGCCAACCGGATGGCGTGCGCCCGGCCCTGACCACGCGCCGCACCGGTGACGAAGGCCACCTTGCCCTGCAGATTCTGCCTCGAGTTCTCGCTCACGGGACGAGGCTAGCAGCTGAAACTGGAACGTGTTCTACCGATGGCGATCCTTCACAGATCAGCGATGATCTGCTGACGCTTCTGCGTGTACTCCTCGTCGGTAACCGCGCCGGATCTACGCAGCGCCTCCAACTCCTGCAGGCGCTCCCCCGCCGACTTCGGCTCGGCCACTTCATGACCCGCCGCCCCGGCATTCTGCTCGGCGGCCCGCCGGACCACGGCGGTCACCTGTTGACGCACCACCGGATTGGACCGGACGTCGATCGTGCCCTGCACCGGTATGCCGTTGGCCCGCAGGATCTGGAGAATCTCCATCAGGGGGCCGGATTGGCCGGCGAGGTCGTAGGTCAGATTGTCCTCGGCGAGGGTGAACTGGGCGGGCACCGTGCCGCTGAGCAGAGCGCTGCGCTGCCAATCGATCTGGTGGCTGTTGGTGCCCGGGTCGACCAGGACGGCCAGTTTGCCTCCCGAGATCAGCGGCATTCGGCTCACCGAGGCGATCACCCGGTCCTGGGTGTCGAAGGACGCCAGGCCCGCTCCCTCGATATGCAGGTCGAGTTTGACCAGCGGTTGGTCGTTGACCCGGGTGCCGGTCTCGTGGATACCGACCACCTGCGCGAGGGCCAGCACGCCCTGTTGCTCGAGGAACTGGTTCTTGGCCGCCGATTTCGCGCCGTAGTCGGTCAACCACAGCGCGGCCAACACGTCGAGGAAGGTGATCAGCAGCCCGGTGTAGAACATCCACTTCAGTTCAGGCTGCGGGCCCACCGCGAAATAGACCCCCAGGAAGATCGGTCCGACCAGGCCGCCGAATCCCAGCACCATGAGCTGGGCCTTCACGTAACGCCACAACATGTGCGACACACTAGCGCTGGTCGGTCGCCGCGGCGAGCAGACGCAAAAGCCCCCTTTCCACGTGGGGAAAGGGGGCTTTCGCTGAGGACACCTCCCGCTTGCGGGGGGCTACTCGCGCAGAGCAGGTACTACTTGATGACCTTGGTCACCTGGCCGGCGCCGACGGTACGGCCACCCTCACGGATGGCGAACCGCAGGCCCTCGTCCATGGCGACGGGCTGGATCAGCTTGACGGAGATGTCGGTGTTGTCACCGGGCATAACCATCTCGGTGCCCTCCGGCAGCGTCACCACACCGGTCACGTCGGTGGTGCGGAAGTAGAACTGCGGACGGTAGTTGTTGAAGAACGGCGTGTGGCGGCCGCCCTCGTCCTTGGACAGGATGTAGACCCGGCCCTCGAACTCGGTGTGCGGGGTGGTGGTGCCGGGCTTGACCACAACCTGGCCACGCTCGACGTCCTCACGCTTGATGCCACGCACCAGCAGACCGACGTTGTCGCCCGCCATGCCCTGGTCCAGCAGCTTGCGGAACATCTCCACACCGGTGACGGTGGTCTTGGTGGAGGTCGGGCGGATGCCGACGATCTCGACCTCTTCGTTGACGTTGATCACGCCACGCTCGACACGACCGGTCACCACGGTGCCACGACCGGTGATGGTGAACACGTCTTCCACCGGCATCAGGAACGGCTTGTCGGTGTCGCGAACCGGGTCCGGGATGGACTCGTCGACGGCGGCCATCAGGTCCTCGATGGACTTGACCCACTTCTCGTCGCCCTCGAGCGCCTTGAGTGCCGAGATCCGGATGACCGGGGCGTCCTCGTCGAACTCCTGGCTGCCCAGCAGTTCGCGGACCTCCATCTCGACGAGCTCGAGGAGCTCCTCGTCCTCGACCATGTCCGACTTGTTCAGCGCGACCAGGATGTAGGGCACACCGACCTGGCGGGCAAGCAGCACGTGCTCGCGAGTCTGCGGCATCGGGCCGTCGGTAGCGGCGACCACCAGGATCGCGCCGTCCATCTGGGCGGCACCGGTGATCATGTTCTTGATGTAGTCGGCGTGGCCCGGCGCGTCGACGTGGGCGTAGTGCCGCTTCTCGGTCTGGTACTCCACGTGGGAGATGTTGATCGTGATACCGCGCTGACGCTCTTCGGGCGCGTTGTCGATCTGGTCGAACGCACGCGACTCGTTCAGGTCCGGGTACTTGTCGTGCAGGACCTTGGTGATCGCTGCCGTGGTGGTGGTCTTGCCGTGGTCAACGTGACCGATGGTCCCGATGTTGACGTGCGGCTTCGTCCGCTCGAACTTCGCCTTCGCCACTTCTTGTCCTCCTGGACTTGTTGGTGCTGGGTTACAGCAGGTTTGATGTTTTCAGTTTGTGCCACCGTAGCGGCACGGGCGGATGGTGCCTATTCGCCCGTTGCCTTGGCGATGATCTCCTTGGCCACCTGCGCCGGCACTTCGGCGTAGGAGTCGAAGACCATGGAGTAGTTCGCCCGACCCTGGGTCTTCGACCGGAGGTCTCCGACGTAGCCGAACATCTCCGACAGCGGCACCTGCGCCTTGACGACGCGCGCACCGCTGCGCTCTTCCATGGCCTGGATCTGACCACGGCGGGAGTTCAGGTCGCCGATCACATCGCCCATGTAGTCCTCGGGCGTGGTGACCTCGACGGCCATGATCGGTTCCAGGATCACCGGCTGCGCCGCTGCGGCAGCCTTCTTCAGCGCCTGCGAGCCGGCCACCTTGAAGGCCATCTCGGAGGAGTCGACGTCGTGGTACTGACCGTCGAGCAGGGTGACCTTGATGTTGACCAGCGGGTAGCCGGCCAGCACGCCGTACTGCATGGCGTCCTGGGCACCAGCGTCCACCGCGGGGATGTACTCGCGGGGAACGCGGCCACCGGTGACCTTGTTCTCGAACTCGTAGGTCGCACCGTCTTCGCCGGTGAACGGCTCGATGGAGATGAGGACCTTCGCGAACTGACCCGAGCCACCGGTCTGCTTCTTGTGGGTGTACTCGACCTTCTCGACCGTGCGCTTGATGGTCTCCTTGTAGGCCACCTGCGGCTTACCGACGTTGGCCTCGACCTTGAACTCGCGGCGCATCCGGTCCACCAGGATGTCCAGGTGCAGCTCGCCCATACCGCCGATCACGGTCTGGCCGGTCTCCTGGTCCAGGTGCACCTTGAAGGTCGGGTCCTCTTCGGCCAGCTTCTGGATCGCCAGGCCCAGCTTCTCCTGGTCGCTCTTCGTCTTGGGCTCGATCGCCACCTCGATGACCGGAGCCGGGAACGTCATCGACTCCAGCACGATCTGGTTGGCCGGGTCGCAGAGCGTGTCGCCGGTGGTGGTGTCCTTGAGGCCGATCATCGCGTAGATGTGGCCGGCCGAGGCCGATTCGACCGGGTTCTCCTTGTTGGAGTGCATCTGGAACAGCTTGCCGAGCCGCTCCTTCTTGCCCTTGGTCGAGTTGACCACCTGCGTGCCGGACTCCACCTTGCCGGAGTAGACCCGGACGTAGGTGAGCTTGCCGAAGAACGGGTGCACCGCGATCTTGAACGCCAGCGCCGAGAACGGCTCGTCGATGCTGGGCTTGCGGCTGATGACCTCGTCTTCCTTGCCGGGCACGTGGCCCTGCACCGACTCGACGTCCAGCGGCGAGGGCAGGTAGTCGATCACCGCGTCCAGCATCGGCTGAACACCCTTGTTCTTGAAGGCGCTGCCGCACAGCACCGGGTAGATCTCAGAGTTGACGGTCAGCTTGCGGATGCCGCGCTTGATCTCCTCGACCGAGAGCTCCTCGCCACCGAAGTACTTCTCCAGCAGCGCCTCGTCGGTCTCGGCGACGGCCTCCAGCAGGGCGGTCCGGTACTCGTCCACCTTGTCGGACAGCTCGGCCGGGATCTCTACGGTCTCGTAGGTCTCACCGAGCTTGGTCTCACCGCGCCACACCTTGGCGTTCATCTCGACCAGGTCGACGATGCCCTCGAAGTCGTTCTCAGCGCCGATCGGCAGCTGGATCACCAGCGGGCGGGCGCCGAGGCGCTCTTCGATGGTGCGCACGGTGAAGTAGAAGTCCGCACCCAGCTTGTCCATCTTGTTGACGAAGCAGATCCGCGGCACGTCGTACTTGTCGGCCTGACGCCACACCTGCTCGGACTGCGGCTCCACGCCCTCCTTGCCGTCGAAGACGGCGACGGCGCCATCGAGGACGCGAAGGCTGCGCTCCACCTCGACGGTGAAGTCGACGTGGCCGGGCGTGTCGATGATGTTGATCTGGTTGTTGTTCCAGAAACAGGTCACCGCGGCAGAGGTGATGGTGATGCCGCGCTCCTGCTCCTGCTCCATCCAGTCGGTGGTGGAAGCACCGTCGTGCGTCTCACCGATCTTGTAGTTGACGCCGGTGTAGTACAGGATCCGCTCGGTCGTCGTGGTCTTCCCGGCATCGATGTGCGCCATGATGCCGATGTTGCGGACCTTGTTCAGGTCGGTGAGCACGTCCTGTGCCACAGCAGTCTTCCCAACTCTTTCGATAACTGATTGCTTTGTCGTCGCCGGGCCGGCTCCGTCAACTGGAGCGCCGGGCCCGCATCACCAGCGGTAGTGCGCGAAGGCCCGGTTCGCCTCGGCCATCTTGTGGGTGTCCTCGCGCCGCTTGACGGCGGCACCCAGGCCGTTGCTGGCGTCGAGGATCTCGTTGGCGAGGCGCTCGATCATGGTCTTCTCCCGGCGTGCCTTCGAGAAGCTGACCAGCCAGCGCAGCGCCAACGTGGTCGAGCGCTCCGGGCGCACCTCGACGGGCACCTGGTAGGTGGCGCCACCGACACGGCGGCTACGGACCTCCAGGGCCGGCTTGACGTTGTCCAGCGCGCGCTTGAGCGTCACGACGGGGTCGGTGCCGGTCTTGTCACGAGCCTGCTCGAGCGCACCGTAGACGATGCGTTCGGCCAGCGACTTCTTGCCGTCCATCAAAATCTTGTTCACCAGCTGGGTGACCAGCTGCGACCCGTAGACCGGGTCGGAAACCAGCGGACGCTTGGGAGCGGGACCCTTGCGCGGCATCAGCTCTTCTCCTTCTTGGCGCCGTAGCGGCTGCGGGCCTGCTTGCGGTTCTTGACTCCCTGGGTGTCCAGCGAGCCGCGGATGATCTTGTAGCGCACACCAGGAAGGTCCTTCACCCGGCCGCCACGCACGAGCACCATCGAGTGCTCCTGCAGGTTGTGGCCCTCGCCCGGGATGTAGGCGGTCACCTCGACCTGGCTGGTCAGCTTGACGCGCGCCACCTTGCGAAGAGCCGAGTTCGGCTTCTTCGGGGTGGTGGTGTACACGCGGGTGCACACGCCTCGACGCTGCGGGCTGCCCTTGAGGGCCGCGGTCTTGACCTTGGCGACCTTGTCGCGGCGGCCCTTGCGGACCAGCTGCTGAATGGTTGGCATCTACCGGCTTCCTGTATCGCTGTTCAAAACTCTGTAAATCTTGCAGTCTGTACCCCACCGCTACCCCGCGGTCGGGCGTGTCGCATGGGCCGCTGCGGATTGCTCCGCTGCATAATGGACATGCGAATTGGGCCAGGCGCGCGCGTTATGTCACCGAACGCGCCTAGGTGGCCAGGCACGAGCTACCACATTACCCGTCGGCACTCCGGCAGGTCAAAGCGCGTCCCCTGCATGCCCTGCGGCGGCTCCGGCCCGCTGGGCGGTCAACCGGTGCGACCATCCATCGCCGAGGCCAACCGGCGCACCATGTCGGCGAATACCGCCTCGGTGTCGACGTCGTCCATCACCCCGGTCATCTCCAACAGCACGAAACCGTGCATGGCCGCCCAGAACTCCAGCGCGGCGTGAAATGCCCGGTCCGCTTCGAGTCCGTAGGACGCCAGCACTTCGATCACCGGGGCGGCGGCGCGGGTGGCCGCGGCCGTGTACTCGGGGTCTTCGCCCCCCAGCGGCATCCGGGTGAAAGCCGAATAGCGGCCCGGGTGGTGGTGGGCATAACTGCGGTAGGCGCCGGCCATCACCAGTACCGCGTCATCGCCGGTGCGGCCCTTGCCGACCTGGGTCAGCATCTCGAGGATGTCGTCGATGACCCGCATGCGCATCGCGCGGCGCAGGTCATTGAGGCTGTGCACGTGGTTGTACAGCGACGGCCCCTTGGTGCCCAGCTGGGTGGCCAGCGCGTTGATGGTCAGGGCATCCCAGCCCTCACGGTCCAGGAAGTTCAGCGCGGCGTTGACGATCACGTCGCGACTCAGCTTGACCGGGCGCGCCCCCGATTTTCCGTTGGCACGCGACCGCCCGCCCGCCGCCGGCGGGTCTGGTCGAGCTGACATGGCGTATGCCCTTCGGATCGTGCGAAGCCGGATGAGGAGACGGACTTGAGATCAGCAACGAACTCTAATCCACGAATAAGTGGGGGAACCCGGGTACGGCCCAGCGAGCGGGACGTAAGCTTTGGCCGAGTTGCGTCCGGCGAGAGGGGCCCGCGAGATGAAGTGGACCACATTGTGTGCAGCGCTGCTGTGCCTCGGGGCCGGTCTGGCCGGTGGCGCCCCGAGCGCACACGCCGTGCCCGGCGACATCCACATCTACGGCGTGCATGAGACGCGCACCCTGGACTGCCAGGGCGGCACGCTGTTCATCAACGGGGTCAACCTCACCGTGCACGCCTTCGGGGACTGCTGGGCGGTGACCATGCAGGGGTCGCAGAACACCGTCATCGCGCAGCACATCATCAACGACGTCACGGTGTACGGCTACGACCAGACCGTCTACTACCACAACGGCGACCCGTTCCTGTTCGACCGTGGACGTGAGCTGGGGATGACCAACCGGCTGGCGCGCGTACCGGCGTGACCCTCGGCCACACCCGTAGCCCCTGGTCGATTCTGGTAGGCGCTGTGGCGCTGTTGGCGCTCACCTTCGCATCGGCGGGCTGCGAGTCGGAGCCGCCGCCCAAATCCACCCGGATCTCGAAGCACTATGACGGGCGCTTCGCCGACACGATCAACTACGAGTCGTTCGGGACGACCTCGGAACTGAGCTGCGCCGACGGCAAATCCCTGAACGTGGCCGGGTCGAACAACCGATTGACGGTCCGCGGCCGCTGCGAGACGGTGTCCGTGCCCGGCGCCGACAACCGGATCACCCTCGATCGGGTCGACAAGTCGCTGACGGTCAGCGGGCTCAACAACTCCGTGATCTACCGCAGCGGCGACCCGACGGTCGATGATCGCGGGTCGGGCAACAACATCACCGACCGGCGCTAGGCCTTCTGTCCGTGCCGGCCGGCGCCGCCGGCGAACCGGCCCGCCCCATCCAAGGCCTCGTCGGCCACCCGCTCGATGCTCGCGAACTCCTGATCCATCGCGTGGGCTTCGCTCATTCCCCACTGCCGCAGCGCCGACATCCGATCCGAACGCAGGCAGCCCTGGGGCAGCGCGGTGAGCTCGGCCGCCAACTCCTCGGCGACCCGGCGGGCGTCACCGGTCGGAACCATCCGGTTGGCCAGTCCGATGGCGTACGCCTCTTCGGCATCCACCGCCCGGCCGGTGAGGATCATGTCCATGGCGCGGCTGTGGCCGATCAGTCGGGGCAGTCGCACCGTGCCGCCGTCGATGAGCGGCACCCCCCAGCGTCGGCAGAACACCCCGAACACAGCGTCGGCCTCAACGACCCGCAGGTCGCACCAGAGCGCCAGTTCCAGTCCGCCGGCCACCGCGTAGCCGCTCACCGCAGCGATCACCGGCTTGGACAGCACCATCCGGGTCGGGCCCATCGGCCCCGGCCCGCTGCGGTGGGTCTGATTCGCATCCGCGGTACCCAGCGCCTTGAGATCGGCTCCCGCACAAAAGGTTCCGTTCTCTCCCCACAGCACCGCCACCGAAGCGGTGTCGTCTCGGTCGAATTCGACGAAGGCCTGGTACAACTTGGCGGCGGTCGGCCCGTCGACAGCGTTACGCGCGTGCGGCCGGTTCAGGATGACCGTGGTCACCGCGCCGTTGCGCTCCACCCGCACCGAATCGGTCACAACACCTCCACTGAGAGGTCGGCATCGCGCCGCGACGCCAATTCGTCGGCGAAATCCGCGTAGCGCTTGCGAATCCGCTCCCCGGGCCAATCCTGCGGGAGCAGTTCGGGCGGCAGCACCGGGTCGCGACGCAGGTGACGGACCATGGCCGCGGCGACGGTGAATCGGCCGGATACATCACCGGCATCCGCCATCGCGGTAAGCAGGCCGCGGCCGGCGTCGGCCCACCCGGTCAGATCCCACAGCGTGGCGGCCAACTCAGCCGGCCTGTCGTCGCGCGCGGTCAGCAGCCGGGTGTGAGCGCCCAGGTCGGCACCCAGTTCGACGTCAATGTTGTCCGGGCGCATCCAAATCCCTTCGCGCAGTTCAGCGAATCGTCGCTCGGACAATCCGGTCCGCAGCCCGGCCCGGGTGCGCGCGTCACTGCCGATGCTGGTCACCACCACCGTCAGCCAGTCGCCGCCCCAACGCCGCATCCGTGGATTCAGCGCCTCGTCCTGCCGACTCTGCCGATCCAGCAGACGATCGGAGAGGCGGTACCCGTCGACGGAGCGGATCAGGTCTCCGGCCGCGACCATCCGGGTGAGCGCCACCCGCATCGCGGTTTCCTTGATCCCGAGACCCGCTGTCAGCCGCAGCAATTCAGCTGGAGTCGCCGAAGCGGGGTGCGTGCCCAGCAGCAGCGAGAGCACGACGGATCTCGCCGTCATCCGAGTCTGCATGCCCTGCATGTGCCGGCCGCCTAAACCCCGGAAGTGGTTCGGCCGTAGTCGCCGAACGGCTCGTCGCGGTGGCGCACCGCGTCGCGGAAACCGTTCGTCACCGCGTCGGCGACGAACGCGTGCCCCTCCGGGGTGTGGCGCGCCACCCCGTCGAAGACGGTGCTGACCATCCTGCTGGTGGCCACACCCTGTTGCAGCAGCGCGGTGTTGAGCGCCAGCTTGGCCATGATCAACTGGTTGACCGGCATCGCGGCGATGCGAGCCACCAGGCGTTCGGTGCGCTCGTCGAGGTCCGCCGGATCGGGCGCCTCGATGGCCAGGCCCCATTCGGCGGCCTGGGCGCCGCTGATGCAATCTCCGGTCAGCAGTAGGCGTTTGGCGCGCTGGTCGCCGAGCCGGTGGGCCCACAGTCCTGCCGCCGGCACTCCCCACACCCGGGTCGGGGGGTAGCCGATCTTGGCGTCGGATGCCGCGATCACCTGGTCGGCGTGCAACGCGATGTCGGTACCGCCGGCCACGCAGTACCCGTGGATCTTGACCACGGTCGGCTTGTCGGCGTGCATCAGCGAGGCGAACCCGCGGACGAACCGGCTCATCATCTGGTAGTCGATCATGGGGTCCCACGGCTGATCCGGACGGTGGTTGATGGCCTGCGTCTTGCCGTCGAGGACGCTGCCCCGGTAGTTCTCGCCGCCCGCCGACGACGAACCCTCCGCGTAGGCGCCCAGGTCGAAGCCCGCGCAGAACCCCTCGCCGCGGCCCGACACCAGGATCACGTGCACATTCGGGTCCAGGTCGGCCCGTTCCACCATCGCCGACAGTTCCAGCGGGGTGTCAGCGGTGATCGCGTTGCCGTGCTCGGGGCGGTTGAAGGTGATCCGGGCTATCCGGTCGGTCACCTCGTAGGTCATCGTGCGCAGATTGTCGTATTCGACCGGGGCGATGTGGTGCCGCATAGTGTTTCAGCCTTTACCTCACCCCTCTTTACAAGCCTTTGACGAGGGCGCGCTCCAGGATCGGCCCGATGTCCAGGCCCGTCGGGAGCGTACCGAACGCCCCACCCCACTGTCCGCCGAAACGGGTTGCCAGGAACGCCTCGGCGACGGCGGGGTGGCCGTGCCGCACCAACAGCGCGCCCTGCAGCGCCAGGCAGATGTCCTCGGCGATCTTGCGGGCCCGGTATTGCGCGGCGTCGACGTCGCCGAGATCGCCCAGCACCGCCTTGAGCGCGCCGACGTGGGCGCCCAGTCGGCGATCCTGTGCGGCCGGACCGGCCAGTTCGTCGAAGAGCACCGCCACCGAGTCGGGCTGGGTCGCCAGCGCGCGCAACGTGTCCAGGGCGCTGACGTTGCCCGACCCCTCCCAGATACCCATGAGGGGCGCCTCCCGGTACAGCCGCGGCATCAACGAGTCCTCGATGTAGCCGTTGCCGCCCAGGCATTCCATCGCCTCGACAGCGTGCGGTGTGGCGCGCTTACACACCCAGTACTTGGTGGCGGCCAGACCGATCCGGCGCAGCAAGCCCTCCCGGTCGTCCCCCTGGACCGCCTTGTCGGTGGCACCGGCCATCCGCATCGTCACCATGGTGGCCGCTTCGGCCTCCACCGCCAGATCGGCCAGCACGTTGCGCATCGCCGGTTGGTCGATCAGGTAGGCGCCGAACGCTTTTCGGTGCTGGGCATGGTAGATGCCGCGGGCCAGGCCCATCCGCATGCTGGTGGCGCTGCCCAGTGCGCAGTCCAGCCGCGTGAGGTTGACCATCTCGATGATCACCGAGACGCCGCGGCCCTCGTCGCCCACCAGCCACGCGGTGGCACCGTCGTACTCGACCTCGCTGGAGGCGTTGGCGTGGTTGCCGAGCTTGTCCTTGAGCCGTTGCAGCCGCATCCGGTTGCGGGTGCCGTCCGGAAGGATCCTGGGCAGGAAGAAACAGCTCAGCCCGCCCGGGGCCTGGGCCAGCACCAGGAAGATGTCGCCCATCGGCGCCGAGGTGAACCACTTGTGCCCGGTGAGGGTGTAGCTGCCGTCGGCGTTGGGCACCGCCTGGGTGGTTCCGGCGCGCACGTCGGATCCGCCCTGTTTCTCCGTCATCGACATGCCCGCGGTGAGCCCCGCCTTGTCGGCCGGCACCTTCAGCTCGGGGTCGTAGACCCGGCTGGTGAGAAGCGGCTCGTAGGTCTTCGACAGTTCCTGGTTGTGGCGCAGTGCGGGGATGATCGCGTAGGTCATCGAGATCGGGCACATGTGACCCGGCTCGGCGGTCCACACCCCGGTTTGGGCCGCCCGCACCACATGCGCGCCGGGCCGCGGGTCCGCCCATGGCGCGGCGTGCAGGCCGTGCTCGATCGCGGTGCGCATCAGCTCGTGGTAGGCGGGGTCGTACTCCACTTCGTCGATGCGGTTTCCGACGACGTCGTGGGTGTGCAGGACCGGCCGGTTGCGGTCGGCCAGTTCACCCCAGCGCTGGGCCTGTTGCGAGCCGGAGATGGCCCCGAGGTCGGTGACCTCCTCGACGCCCCACTGACCTCCCTCGCGGATCAGCGCCTCGATGAGCACCGGCGACGACGCCGGGTTGTAGCCCTGCAGCGGAGGGACCTGGTTGGTGACGATATGCGTGTCGGCCATGCCCGAGTATTACAGTCTTTCGACGTTTGCACAATAGTTGTAACTCACACGCGTTGTCAGATATGAAAAACGGCGGTCACGGCCCGAGGTCGGGAGGTTCCAGGCCGTGACCGCCGTAGCTTGTGGGGCGCTGCGTTAGGGACAACCCCCCGCTGCGTCGTACCGATCAGACATTGAGATCCCCCGTTGGAGCGTGTGCGCAAGCCGCCCTTTCAGAGGGCCTGAGAAATATTTAGCACACCACCAACCATATGTCATCCATGTAACGGTAAATCGATCTTTCTGGATGTTTCGACAAGCATGACAGGCCGGGCGGTTTCTGCTCGCGTGGACTGCGGTGCTAGGGGTCAGGCGTCGGTTGACGAATCACATCCTGTGGGCCGCGGCCGCGACCCACAGATCACCGATCGGCGTACTCGCACCGGCCCCGGCCAGGGGAAATCAACCGAGGTGTTCCTTGAGGAATGCGATGTCGGCCTTGCGGCCCTCCTCTGCGGTCTCGCAGATCACCGGTGCACCAGCGGCTTTGACGACGGCCACCAACAGGTCCGGATCGATCTGGCCGGCGCCGAAGTTGGCGTGCCGGTCCCGCCCGGAGCCGGGCGCATCCTTGGAGTCGTTGCAGTGCACCAGGTCGATGCGCCCGGTGATGGCCTTGATGCGTTCCACCGCATCGGCCAGCTTCTCGCCGGCCGCCCAGGTGTGGCAGGTGTCCAGGCAGAACCCGACGCCGGTGTCGCCGATGTGGTCCCACAACTTCGCGATGGTGTCGAAGTGCCGCGCCATCGCGTGGTCGCCGCCGGCGGTGTTCTCCAGATACACCGGCACGGTCGTCTCCAGCTGATCCAGCGCCTTGCGCCAGCGGACGAACCCCGCCTGCGCGTCGGTGTCGTCGGCGGTGACATGCCCGCCGTGCACGATCACCGCGACAGCACCGATGTCGGCGGCGGCATCACAGGTCTGCTGCAGGATCGTGCGTGACGGGATGCGCACCCGATTGTTCGGCGAGGCGAGGTTGATCAGGTACGGCGCGTGCACGTAGATCGGCAGCGCCGCGCTACGCAGTTCCTCGGCGTCCTCGCGTGGTTTGGGGGGTTTCCAGCTCTGCGGGTTGCCGAGGAAGATCTGCACCGTGTCGGCGCCCTCGGCCTGCGCGGCGGCCAGCGGATCAGCCGGGCGCACATGGGATCCGATCAACACGGCGGTCAGCCTAGTCCGGCGACGATGCGGGCGAGGGACGAGCCGGCAGAGGAGTCGGACCGTCAGGCCCAGCCGGCGACGATGCGGGCGAGGGACGAGCCGGCTCTGGGGGTACCCCCAGCCGCGCAGCGGCGAGGGGGCGAGTCGGACCGTCAGGCCCAGTCGGCGCCTTCCACCGGCCAGGTGTGCACCGGCTGGTTGGTGTGCATGTGCGTGCAGTACCGCCGCAGCATCTCCGCCAGGGCGTCCTGGCGGCTCATCCCCCGTGCCTGCAGCCCCACCACCGTCGACACCTGCCAGGTGGCCCCGTTGCGTCCCGCGGCGACCCGGCCGTCGATGATGCCCAGGTAGCGGTCGACCGCTTCGGCCGAGACGCCCCACTCCTCAAGTCCCTGGCGGGCCAGCGGCAGCAGGGCGCGCCGGGTCAGCTCCGGCACACTCACCTCCCCCAGGCCCGGCCAGTGCAACCGCGCGCTCATCCCGTACCTGGCCGCCCGGCGAAAGTTGTCGTGGGCCGCCGCGAAACTCATCTGGGTCCACAGCGGTCGCTCCTCGCGGGCCAGCCGGCGCAGCAGCCCGTAATAGAACAGCGCGTTCGCCAGCATGTCGGCGACCGTCGGCCCCGACGGCAGCACCCGGTTCTCCACCCGCAGGTGCGGCCTGCCGTCGACGACGTCGTAAACCGGCCTGTTCCAGCGGTACACCGTCCCGTTGTGCAGGCGCAGCTCCGAGAGCTGCGGTGTGCGTCCCCGCGCCAGCTCGGCCTCTGGATCCTCCTCGGAGACCTCCGGCAGGAGCGACGGGAAGTAGCGCACGTTCTCCTCGAACAGATCGAAGATCGAGGTGATCCACCGCTCCCCGAACCACACCCGGGGCCGGACCCCCTGGTTCTTGAGCTCGTCGGGGCGGGTGTCGGTGGATTGGGCGAACAGCTCGACCCGGGTCTCCGCCCACAGCCGGTGGCCGAAGAAATACGGGGAGTTGGCGCCCAGCGCCAGCTGCGGGCCGGCCAGCACCTGGGCGGCGTTCCAGTGGCCGGCGAACTGGTCCGGCGACACCTGAAGGTGCAGCTGCATGCTGGTGCACGCCGATTCCGGCGCGATGGATGCCACCTGCATGTTCAAGGGTTCCGGGCCGTCGATCTCGATCGAGATGTCCTCACCACGCGCGGCGAACACCGAATCGTTGAGCGCCGCATACCGTGCCGAGTCGCTCATCCAGTCGCCGGTCAGGTGCTCGGGCATCAGCGTCGGCAGGATGCCGATCATCACGATGCGAGCGCCGTTGACGCGTGCCTTGGCGTCGGCGGCATTGAGGCTGGCGCGCACGTCGGCCTCCAACTCCAGACCCTGGCGGCCGGGCAGCGGCCGAGGCGGGATGTTCAACTCGATGTTGTAGGCGCCCAATTCACGCTGATACGCCGGATCGTCGATCGCGGCGAGCACTTCGGAGTTCGACATCGCCGGCCGGTAGTCCTCGCCGACCAGGTTGCCTTCGATCTCCATGCCGGTCAGCGGCCGCTCGCAGTCGAAGCTGTACTGGGCCAGCATCGTCTCGAAGACGTCCAGGCACCGCTGGATCTTGCGCCGGTAGGTCTGGCGCTGGGTGCGACCGTAGGCGGTGTGGTTGACCTCGTCCCCCATACCCACGATGCAACCCGGCGTCTGGGCGGCCCGCAACCTGAGCCGGTGCCCCAAGTGTGCGTTTTGGGCGGGAGTTGCGCCGAAATCCCGCCCAAAACGCACACTCGACGGCCGATCCGGCCGAAACGAGAAAAGCCCCGGGCGCACCCGGGGCTTTCCTCGTTCGGAAACTAGCGGTAGTCGCTGTAGCCGTAGTCGTCCAGCGGAACGGCGGCACCGGTGGCGGCGCCGAAGTCCGGGCTGTAGTACTGATCCTCGTAGGACGGGATCGTGTACGCAGCGGCCCGGGCCTCCTCGGTCGGCTGCACCGCGATGTTGCGGTAGCGGTTGATCCCGGTACCGGCCGGGATCAGCTTTCCGATGATCACGTTCTCCTTCAGACCCTGCAGCTTGTCGCTGCGGCAGTTGATCGCCGCATCGGTCAGCACGCGCGTGGTCTCCTGGAACGACGCCGCGGACAGCCACGAGTCGGTGGCCAGCGACGCCTTGGTGATACCCATCAGCACCGGACGACCGGCCGCGGGCTCGAGGCCCTCGGCGACAACCCGACGGTTCTCGGTCTCGAACTCGGCCCGCTCGGTCAGCGAACCGGGCAGGAACTCCGTTGCGCCCGAGTCGATGATCGTGACCCGGCGCAGCATCTGCCGGACGATGACCTCGATGTGCTTGTCGTGGATCGACACACCCTGGGCCCGGTAGACCTGCTGGACCTCCTTGACGAGGTGGATCTGCACCTCGCGGGGGCCCTGAACCCGCAGCACCTCGTGCGGGTCGGCCGAACCCTCCATGAGCTGCTGGCCGACCTCGACGTGGTCGCCGTCGGAGAGCAGCCGCTCGGAGCCGTCCTCGTGCTTGAACACACGCAGCCGCTGACGCTTGGGCAACTTGTCGTAGACCACTTCCTCGCCGCCGTCGTCCGGCACGATGGTGATCTTGTAGAACTTGTCGCCCTCCTCGAGGCGGACCCGTCCGGCGACGTCGGCGATCGGCGCCTTACCGCGCGGAATCCGGGCCTCGAACAGCTCCTGCACCCGGGGCAGACCGCCGGTGATGTCCTCGCCGACACCACCCTGGTGGAAGGTACGCATGGTCAGCTGGGTACCGGGCTCACCGATGGACTGGGCGGCGACGATGCCGACAGCCTCACCGATGTCGACCAGCTTGCCGGTAGCCATCGACCGGCCGTAGCAGGTCGCGCAGACGCCGGTTCCGGTGGCACAGGTCAGCACCGACCGCACCTTCACCTGCGAAATGCCCGCGTCCAGCAGGGCTTCGATCGACGGGTCACCGAGGTCGTGGCCGCGCTCGACCACCACGTTGCCCTTGCCGTCCACCGCGTCGACCGCCAAAGTGCGTGCGTACGCGGAGGTTTCGATGAACGGGTCGCGGATCAGCGTGCCGTCGGCTGCCACCTCGGCCAGTTCCACCATGATGCCGCGCTCGGTACCGCAGTCGTGCTCGCGCACGATCACGTCCTGGGACACGTCCACCAGACGACGGGTCAGGTAACCCGAGTCGGCGGTACGCAACGCGGTGTCCGCCAGACCCTTTCGGGCGCCGTGGGTGTTGATGAAGTACTCCAACACCGTCAGGCCCTCACGGAACGAGGACTTGATCGGGCGCGGGATGAACTCACCCTTGGGGTTGGTCACCAGACCCTTCATGCCGGCCAGCGTCCGGGTCTGGGTGAAGTTACCCGTCGCACCGGAGTCGACGATCGTGATGATCGGGTTGTCGGACGGGTAGTGGTCACGCAGCGCCTGACCCACTTCCTCGGTGGCTTCCTTCCAGATCTCCACCAGAGCCTCGTTGCGCTCTTCGCGGTTGAGAGCGCCACGCTGGAACTGCTTCTCCAGCTTGTCGGCGCGATCCTCGTAGGAGTCGAGGATCTCCTTCTTGCGCGGCGGCACCAGCACGTCGGCCATCGAGACGGTGACCCCCGAACGGGTGGCCCAATGGAAACCGGCGTCCTTGAGCTTGTCGACGGTTTGGGCGACCACGATCATCGGGTAGCGCTCGGCCAGGTCGTTGATGATGACGGCCTGAACCTTCTTGTGCATCTGCTTGTTCACGAACGGGTAGCCGGTCGGCAGCAGCTCGTTGAACAGCACCCGGCCCAGCGTGGTCTCGGCGATCCAGGCGCCGCCCGGACGCCAGCCGTTCTGGCCGAACAGCTCGGTCTCCACGTCGGCCGGCGGCCGCAGTTGGTCCAGACGCACCTTGATCTTGGCCCGCACGCTCAGCGCACCGCGGTCGACGGCCATGATCGCCTCGGCCGGCGAGGCGTACACGCCGGTCTCCGGACGGTCCTTGGCGGCCGGGGTGTATTCGCCTGTGTCACCGTCGATTTCGGTGGTCAGGAAGTACAACCCGGTGACCATGTCCAGACGCGGCATGGCCAGCGGACGACCCGACGCCGGCGACAGGATGTTGTTCGAGGACAGCATCAGGATGCGGGCCTCGGCCTGGGCCTCGGCGCTCAGCGGCAGGTGGACTGCCATCTGGTCACCGTCGAAGTCGGCGTTGAAGGCCTCACACACCAGCGGGTGCAGCTGAATGGCCTTGCCCTCCACCAGCTGCGGCTCGAAGGCCTGGATACCCAGGCGGTGCAGGGTGGGTGCACGGTTGAGCAGCACCGGGTGCTCGGCGATGACCTCTTCGAGGACGTCCCACACCTGGGGGCGCTGCCGTTCCACCATCCGCTTGGCGCTCTTGATGTTCTGCGCATGGTTCAGGTCGACCAGTCGCTTCATCACGAACGGCTTGAACAGTTCGAGCGCCATCAGCTTCGGCAGACCGCACTGGTGCAGCTTGAGCTGCGGGCCGACCACGATGACCGAACGGCCCGAGTAGTCGACACGCTTGCCGAGCAGGTTCTGGCGGAACCGGCCCTGCTTGCCCTTGAGCAGATCCGACAGCGACTTGAGCGGACGGTTGCCCGGGCCGGTGACCGGCCGGCCACGACGACCGTTGTCGAACAGCGCGTCGACGGACTCCTGCAGCATCCGCTTCTCGTTGTTGACGATGATCTCGGGCGCACCCAGATCGATCAGTCGCTTGAGGCGGTTGTTGCGGTTGATCACCCGGCGGTACAGGTCGTTGAGGTCGGAGGTCGCGAAGCGGCCACCGTCGAGCTGCACCATCGGCCGCAGCTCCGGCGGGATCACCGGCACCGCGTTGAGCACCATGCCCATCGGGGAGTTACCCGACTGCTGGAACGCCGCGACCACCTTGAGACGCTTGAGGGCGCGAAGCTTCTTCTGCCCCTTGCCGTTCTTGATGGTGTCGCGCAGCGACTCGGCCTCGGCGTGGATGTCGAAGGTCTCGATCAGCTTCTGGATCGACTCGGCACCCATCGCACCGGTGAAGTACTCGCCGTAGCGGTCCACCAGCTCGCGGTAGACGGTCTCGTCGATGATCAGCTGCTTGGGAGCCAGCTTGACGAAGGTGTCCCAGATGTTGTCGAGGCGGTCCAGCTCACGCCCGGCACGGTCACGCAGCTGACGCATCTCGCGCTCGCCGCCGTCGCGAACCTTGCGCTTCACGTCGGCCTTGGCACCCTCGGCCTCCAGCTCGGCCATGTCGGCCTCGAGCTTCTGGGCACGAGCCTCCAGGTCGGCGTCCCGCTGGTCTTCGACGGCCTTCTTCTCAACGACCATCTCGGCTTCGAGCGTGGACAGCTCGTTGTGCCGCATCTCGGTGTCGACGGCGGTGATGACGTAGGCGGCGAAGTAGATGATCTTCTCGAGATCCTTCGGCGCCAGGTCGAGCAGATAGCCCAACCGGGACGGCACGCCCTTGAAGTACCAGATGTGGGTGACCGGCGCGGCCAACTCGATGTGGCCCATCCGCTCACGACGCACCTTGGCGCGGGTCACCTCGACGCCACAGCGCTCACAGATGATGCCCTTGAAGCGCACGCGCTTGTACTTGCCGCAGTAGCACTCCCAGTCGCGAGTCGGTCCGAAGATCTTCTCGCAGAACAGGCCGTCCTTCTCGGGCTTGAGCGTGCGGTAGTTGATCGTCTCCGGCTTCTTGACCTCGCCGTAAGACCATTGCCGAATGTCCTCCGCGGTGGCCAGGCCGATGCGGAGCTCATCGAAGAAGTTGACGTCGAGCACGTAACTCCCTTTCCCCTTGCGGGTTTAGTAGCTGGAAATTAAGCGAGGTCTTCCACAGAAGCGGATTCGTTGCGGGACAGGTTGATTCCCAGGTTCGCGGCAGCGCGCTCCAGGTCCTCGTCCTCGCCTTCGCGCAGCTCGATCGCCGCACCGTCCTTCGCCAGCACCTCGACGTTGAGGCACAGCGACTGCAGCTCTTTGAGCAGCACCTTGAAGGACTCCGGAATACCCGGCTCGGGGATGTTCTCGCCCTTGACGATCGCCTCGTAGACCTTGACCCGGCCCACGGTGTCGTCGGACTTGATGGTGAGCAGTTCCTGCAGCGTGTACGCCGCGCCGTAGGCCTGCATGGCCCAGCACTCCATCTCACCGAACCGCTGGCCACCGAACTGCGCCTTACCGCCCAGCGGCTGCTGGGTGATCATCGAGTACGGGCCGGTCGAACGGGCGTGGATCTTGTCGTCCACCAGGTGGTGCAGCTTCATGATGTACATGTAGCCGACGGTCACCGGGTACGGGAACGGCTCACCGGAGCGACCGTCGAACAGCATCGCCTTTCCGTCGCCGTTGACCATGACCTCGCCGTCGCGGTTGGCCAGCGTCGAGGACAGCAGGCCCTGCAGCTCGGCCTCCTGGGCACCGTCGAACACCGGGGTCGCGGTACGGGTGTCCGGCCCGGCGGAGTACAGCTCCTCGGGGAGCTTGTCCGCCCAGCCCGGTACCCCGGCCGCCACATCGATGTTCCAGCCGGTCTTGGCGATCCAGCCCAGGTGGGTCTCCAGGATCTGACCGATGTTCATGCGTCGCGGCACACCGTGGGTGTTCAGGATGATGTCCACCGGGGTGCCGTCCGGCAGGAACGGCATGTCCTCGGCCGGCAGGATCTTGCCGATGACGCCCTTGTTGCCGTGGCGACCGGCCAGCTTGTCACCGTCGGAGATCTTGCGCTTCTGCGCGACGTAGACGCGCACCAGCTCGTTGACCCCGGCGGGCAGGTCGTCGTCGTCCTCGCGGGAGAACACCCGGATGCCGATGACCTTGCCGGACTCGCCGTGCGGCACCTTCAGCGAGGTGTCCCGGACTTCGCGGGCCTTCTCGCCGAAGATCGCGCGCAGCAGCCGCTCCTCGGGCGTCAGCTCGGTCTCACCCTTGGGGGTGACCTTGCCGACCAGGATGTCGCCGTCGCGGACCTCGGCGCCGATGCGGACGATGCCGCGCTCGTCGAGGTCTGCCAGCACCTCATCGGAGACGTTCGGGATGTCCCGGGTGATCTCCTCGGCGCCCAGCTTGGTGTCGCGGGCGTCGATCTCGTGCTCCTCGATGTGAATCGAGGTCAGCGTGTCCTCCTCGACCAGCCTGTTGGACAGGATGATCGCGTCCTCGTAGTTGTGCCCCTCCCACGGCATGATCGCCACGAGCAGGTTCTTGCCCAGGGCCATCTCGCCGTTGTCGGTGCACGGACCGTCCGCGATCACCTGGCCGACCTCGACGCGCTGGCCGGCGTCGACGATCGGACGCTGGTTGGCGCAGGTGCCGTGGTTGGACCGGTTGAACTTGCGCATCCGGTAGGTCTGCCGGGTGCCGTCGTCGGCCATCACCGTGGCGTAGTCGGCGGACACCTCCTCGATGACACCGGCCTTCTCCGCGACGATCACGTCGCCGGCGTCGATCGCGGCCCGCAGCTCCATGCCGGTACCCACCAGCGGCGCCTCGCTGCGCACCAGCGGAACCGCCTGACGCTGCATGTTGGCGCCCATCAGGGCACGGTTGGCGTCGTCGTGCTCAAGGAACGGGATCATGGCCGTGGCCACCGACACCATCTGGCGCGGCGAGACGTCCATGTAGTCGACCTCGGTCGACGACACGTACTCGACTTCGCCGCCCTTACGGCGGACCAGAACGCGGTCCTCGAGGAAGCGGCCGTCGTCATCTGTCGGCGAGTTGGCCTGCGCCACGACGTGGCGGTCCTCCTCGTCGGCGGTCAGGTACTCGATGTCGTCGGTGACGACACCGTCCACAACGTTCCGATACGGCGTCTCGATGAAACCGAACGGGTTGACGCGGGCGTACACCGACAGCGACCCGATCAGGCCGATGTTCGGGCCTTCCGGGGTCTCGATCGGGCACATCCGGCCGTAGTGCGACGGGTGCACGTCGCGGACCTCCAGGCCGGCCCGCTCACGGGACAGACCACCCGGCCCCAGCGCCGACAGGCGGCGCTTGTGGGTCAGACCCGACAGCGGGTTGTTCTGGTCCATGAACTGGGAGAGCTGGCTGGTGCCGAAGAACTCCTTGATCGCGGCGACCACCGGGCGGATGTTGATCAGGGTCTGCGGCGTGATGGCCTCGACGTCCTGGGTGGTCATCCGCTCGCGGACCACACGCTCCATCCGGGACAGCCCGACCCGGATCTGGTTCTGGATCAGCTCACCCACGGTGCGCAGCCGGCGGTTGCCGAAGTGGTCGATATCGTCGACCTCGACCGGCACCTCGACCCCGCCCGGCACCGTCATGGTGGCGGAGACGCCGTCCTGAGCGGCCTGGTGCAGGCGCACCAGGTACTCGATGGTGGCCACGATGTCCTCTTCGGTCAGCGTGGTCGGCAGCGACTCACCCGGGTTGGCGGTCAGACCCAGCTTCTTGTTGATCTTGTAGCGACCCACCCGGGCCAGGTCGTAGCGCTTCTCCTTGAAGAACAGGTTCTCCAGCAGGGTCTGCGCGGACTCCTTGGTGGGGGGCTCGCCCGGGCGCAGCTTGCGGTAGATGTCCAGCAGCGCCTCGTCGGGGCTGGCGGCGGTGTCCTTCTCCAGCGTCGACATCATGATCTCGGAGAAGCCGAACCGCTCGCGGATCTGCTCAGAGGTCCAACCCAGCGCCTTGAGCAGGATGGTGACCGGCTGACGGCGCTTGCGGTCGATGCGGACACCGACCAGGTCGCGCTTGTCGACGTCGAACTCCAGCCAGGCGCCGCGGCCCGGGATCACCTTGACCGAGTGCAGCGTCTTCTCGGTGGACTTGTCGATGCTGGCGTCGAAGTACACGCCCGGCGACCGCACCAGCTGGGAGACGACGACACGCTCGGTGCCGTTGATGATGAAGGTGCCCTTCTCGGTCATCATCGGGAAGTCACCCATGAACACCGTCTGGCTCTTGATCTCGCCGGTGTTGTTGTTGATGAACTCCGCGGTGACGAACAGCGGGGCCGCATAGGTCATGTCCTTGTCGCGGCACTCCTCGACCGGGGCCTTGACCTCGTCGAACCGCGGGTCGGAGAACGACAGCGACATCGAGCCGGAGAAGTCCTCGATCGGCGACAGCTCTTCGAGCACCTCTTCGAGGCCACCCTTGGGGGCGGTGCCGGTCAGCTTGGTCACCTTCTCGCGCCATTCCGGCGCACCGATCAGGTACTGGAACGAGTCGGTCTGCACGTCGAGCAGACCCGGAACCTCAAGCGGTTCGCGCAGCTTGGCGAAAGAAACCCGTTCCGGAGCTCCGGGAACGGAACCGTTGGGGGAATTTTCGGTGGTAGTACCTGAAGCGTTCTTTTTGCTCTGGCGGGAGACTGCCAAGATGCATCCTTCCAGCACCTAATGCGGCCAGCGGGTCCCGGTTCTCACCAGATCCCGTTCGCTGCGAATATCGACCGTTGGTTCGGCTGACGAACAATCTGACCGGTCTCACGCACAGCCAAACCACGAGGTCACAACCTACAAACGAGCCGATAAAAAACGACTCAGGCTGGTACTGCGGTGTCGGGTGCGGGTAAGGGAGGGCAGGAGGAAGCCAGCGCAACGTCCAACAATAGCGCAGGCTCACGCAATCCTCAACTGCAGCGTCCCGGGACCCTTATCGGTCGCTGGCTGGCCTCCGCCGGAGTCCCCCGCAAACGCTGTTGACCAGATTGGACCGTTTAGGTCCGTCCGTCAAGAGCTGACACGGTGTGGCCCGGCGGCGACTCAGCTCGGCGATGCCGGGATCGACGCGGTGGGGGCTTCGTCTTCCTCGGGGAACTCGTGGACCGCGAACTTGTGAGTGCCTTCGAGGTCGTCGCGGATGGCGGCCTGGGCGTTGGGCGGCAGGGTGTGCAGGATCTCCCGCACCCGGGCCTTGCGCCGACCCACGGCCTTGCGCTCCGGCAACCCGGGCGTCGCGGCGAGCTGGGGCGGCACGCCGAAGACCTCTTCGACGCCGCCGTCGCTCTGGCCGGCGGCCAGCATCGCCTCTTCGGCCGCCGCGGTCGCCTGGTCCTTCTCCTCGGACATGCCGATCGGCCCGATACGCCGGCCGTTGAGGAACTGGCGCACCACCGGCTCATCCGAGGTCAGCAGCACCTCGCGGGGCCCGAACATCACCAGCTGCTTGCGGAACAGCATGCCCATGTTGTCCGGCACGGTGCGGGCGATGTTGATGTTGTGCGTGACGATCAGGATGGTGGCGTCGATCTGGGCGTTGATGTCGATCAGCAGCTGGCTCAGGTAGGCGGTGCGGACCGGGTCCAGACCCGAGTCGGGCTCGTCGCAGAGGATGATCTGCGGGTCCAGCACCAGGGCACGGGCCAGGCCGGCACGCTTGCGCATACCGCCGGAGATCTCACCCGGGAACTTGTAGCCGTCGTTGGGCATACCGACCAGATCGAGTTTCTCCATGACGATGTCGCGGATCTGGCTCTCGGACTTCTTGGTGTGCTCGCGCAACGGGAAGGCGGTGTTGTCGTAGATGTTCATCGACCCGAACAGCGCGCCGTCCTGGAACAACACCCCGAACAGCGTGCGGATCTCGTAGAGCTCCTTGGCCGAACACTCGAGGATGTCGGTGCCGTCGATGACGATCGAGCCGCGCTCGGGGCGCAGCAGGCCGATCAGCGACTTCAGGAACACGGACTTACCGGTACCGGACGGTCCCAGCAGAACACTGACCTCGCCCTCGGGAATGGTCAAGGAGACGTCTTCCCAGATCCGGGCAGATCCGAAGGACTTCGTCAGCCCATTTACCTCGATGGCGACACCCATTAGTAGAGGTCCTTCCGCAACGTCTAGTTGTGCCACCTATCCCCGTGTGGCTTGGGCCACTGTAGCGCACCACTGCGACCCATATGGGCGGTCCACCTCAGTGAGCCGGAGTCCAGTTCCCGTGGAATCCCATCGGCACGCGCTGCGGCAGGTGCACGGTCGCCACGGACTCGCAGGTCGCCGCATCGAGGATTACCAGTTGGCCCTCGTCGTCACCGCGGTGGTGACCCATTCCGATCAAGATACCGTCGTCTTCGTCGGTACCGCCGGGACGCGGAACGAAGGACATCTCGCCCAACACCAACTGCGGGTCGAGGCCGGCCGTCGTACTCGTCCCGGTCGCGTAGTCGTGCTTGTACAGCGCGGTCGACATCTCCGACTGGGTGTCGCCGATGAACCCGCCGTTGATCCCGACGGCGTAGCCGAAGCGGTGCTTGCGGCCCAGCAGCGACTCGTTGATCCGGGGGAACTCCTGCGGCCGGTCGTCGCGGGCCTCGGTGCTGACCGCGCCGGTGTCCAGGTTGATCGTCCAGCGGTCCAGGGCCGGCGGGGCGTCGCCGGGCCCACGCCGGTCGACGTCGAAGACCTTCGCGTAGCGCACCACGTCGAGCACCAGCAGTTCCTGCCCGGTCGGCGAGACCTCGGTGTAGGCGTTGAGCGGGTGAAAGACGTAACAGGGCTCGACGTCGAACCAGCGCACTTTCGGCTCGCCCTCGCGGGGCATGACTCCGATGCGCGCCGGATAGCCGGGGTTCCAGGAGTACGGCAGCCCGCCCGGCGGCCTGCTGTCGCGGTTGACCATCGCGGTGACCGGGCTGGGCACCCGGACCCGGCCGACCAGGCTGCTCAGCACCAGCCGCGCGGGCGCCTTCAGCCAGCGGGGCATGCTCACCGGCAGCACCTGCGCCGAGTCGAAGGTGACCGGCAGGTCATAGACCACGACGTATTTGTCGGTCAGCGAGAAGTCATGCATCATCGGCGACCCGGTCACCGCGATGTCGACGGTGCGGCGGGCGCGGCCGTCGGTGTCGATCACCGAGTACTGCACGGTGTTGCCCCGAGCGAACGAGTACGACACCGCATGCAACTCGCCGGTGACCGGGTCGCGGTGCGGGTGCGCGGTGTAACCGCCCGCCAGGGTGCCGTCGAAGTCGCAGGTGCCCACCGTGTCGAGTTCCTCGGTGAGCTCGTAGTTGGCCACGCCGCCCTCCACCAGCGCCAGCGTCTTGCCGGCATGGCCGAGCACGTTGGTGTTGGGGCCGACGGACTGCATCCCGGCCCGCACGTCGATCCGGGCGCGCAGCGGTTCGCCCAGCGCGGCACAGACCGCCGGCGTGCGCACCCAACGGTTGCGGTACCAGCGAGCCTGGCCGCCGCCCAGGGCCACACCGTGCACCATGGGGTCGCCGGTGAACCAGTGATAGGTCGCCGGATCGACCTCGGCGACGGGGTTGGGCCCGTTGCGCAGATAGCGACCGTCGAGGTAGTCCGGGATCTGCCCGGTCACCCGCAGTTGGGTGGTGGTCAGCTCGGTCCGCACCGGCCCCATCACGCCTTCCAGATACGGGTTAGCGACGGGGACTGCCTGGCTGGTGGTCATGCCAACTCCTATAACATTGTTATTTCAACGTTATAGGTACCGTACGCCAGCTGTGACACGATGACAACCGTGACTTCGCAGCCTGAGCGCAACGTGCGCGACGACCTGCTGCGGGCAGCAGTCGGATTGCTCGACGAACACGGCCCCGACGCGCTGCAGACCCGCCGAGTGGCCGGGACCGCCGGGACTTCCACGATGGCGGTCTACACCCACTTCGGCGGCATGTCGCAGCTGATCGCGGCCGTCGCCGACGAGGGCCTGCGCCAGTTCGACGCGGCGCTGACTATCCCGGTCACCGAGGATCCGGTGGCCGACCTGCTGGCCACCGGGATCGCCTACCGGGCCTTCGCGATCGACCGCCCACACCTGTACCGGCTGATGTTCGGCAGCACCAGCGCGCACGGCATCAACGCGCCGGCGCGCAACATGCTCACCCTGAGCCTGGCCGAGATCGACGTTTACGCCCCCAGCTTCGCGCACCTGGTGCACGGCGTACACCGATCGATCCAACGCGGCCGGATCACGGTGACCTCAGCCGGCACCAACGGCTCGGCGCCCTCCGACGCCGAAGTGGTGGCGACCGCAGCGCAGTTCTGGACGGTGATGCACGGTTTCGTGATGCTGGAGCTCGCGGGCTTCTTCGGCGACCCGAACGAATCGGCCACCGCGGCGGGGCCGGTGCTGAGCCCGACCGCGACCAGCCTTCTGGTGGCGCTGGGCGACACTCCCGAACGGGTGGCCCAGTCGCTGGCCGCGGTGACCGACCGGCCCTGAAACAGCGGAAACCCCCGGAACCGCGCGGGTTCCGGGGGTTTCGGCTGTAGTTCGAACTACTTGACGGTGACGCTGGCGCCGGCAGCCTCGAGCTTCGCCTTGGCGTCCTCGGCGGCCTCCTTGGCGACCTTCTCCAGCAGCGGCTTGGGGGCGCTGTCGACCAGGTCCTTGGCCTCCTTGAGGCCCAGGCCGGAGACGATCTCACGCACGACCTTGATGACGCCGATCTTCTTCTCGCCGGCCGACTCCAGGATGACGTCGAACTCGGACTGCTCCTCGGCGGCCTCAGCGGCGGCCGGGGCACCGCCGGCGACGGCGACGGCGACCGGGGCAGCCGCGGTGACCTCGAAGGTCTCCTCGAACTTCTTGACGAAGTCCGACAGCTCCAGCAGGGTCATCTCCTTGAAGACGTCGAGCAGTTCGTCGGTGGAAATTTTGGCCATGATTTCGGTCCTTTCTGATTCCGGTTAGGGAAGTTGGGGTTGAGAGTTATTCGGTCGCGGCCGGGGCTTCGGCGGTCTCCGCCGCAGCCTCGGTCTCGGCCGGAGCCTCGGTCTCGGCCGGAGCCTCGGCAGGTGCTTCGGGAGCCGACGCTGGTGCAGCCTCCGAGGCGGGTTTCTTCTCCTGCAGCGCCGCGGCAAGGCGGGCCATCTGCGAAGCCGGGGCGGCGAACAGGCCGGCAGCCTTGGCCATGTTGCCCTTCATCGCGCCGGCCAGCTTGGCCAGCAGCACCTCGCGCGACTCCAGGTCGGCGATGCGCTCCACCTCGGCGACGGTCAGCGCGTGACCGTCCATGTAGCCGCCCTTGATGACCAGCGCCTTGTGGTCCTTGGCGAACTTCTTGATGGCCTTGGCGGCGTCGACGGGCTCTCCCCGGACGAACGCGATCGCCGTCGGGCCGGCGAACAGCTCGTCAAGACCTTCCACGCCGGCCTCGGCCGCAGCGCGCTTGACCAGCGTGTTCTTCGCAACCGCATAGGTGGCCGAGCCGGCGAGGGAGCGTCGCAACTCCGCCAGGTTGGCAACCGTCAGGCCGCGGTACTCGGTGATCACGGTAGCGGTCGAGTCCTTGAACTGCTCGACGATCTCCGCGACGGCGCCGGCCTTGTCAGCCTTCGCCATGCATACCTCCTGGTGTCGATGTATCTGGTGCCCACCGGAGAACGAAAGACGCCCCGACGCAGGATGCGGTCGGGGCGTCACAATGTGTGCGGTGCCTCGTCCTCCTGCGTGGGCCGCCGGGATGTTCCCGGACCTTCAACCGATTGCTCGGTGACCGACGGTCTGTGGTGGATCGGCACACACACTAGCGCGACGGATGCCGATCAACCAAAACGGGGTTCACCGGCCTGGCGACAGCTAGGCATTCACGACGCCGATCACGAGCAACACGTAGATCACTGCCAACATCACCACCCGCAACCAGTGCAGCCGATCCCATCGCGCGGCAAGCGCTCGGGACACGTCGTCGGGGGTGCGCCACGCCGCGATCTTGTTGTTGATCGGCACCAGCACCAGCACCGACAGCAGCACGACGGCCACCATCACACCCGCGCCCACACCGATAAGCCAACGCTGCGAGTCGGCGACGACGCCGACGGCCACCAGCAGCGCGAACGACGTCAGGTACCAGAACGGCATCACCTTCCCCAGCAGCCCGGCGCCGTCACCGCGGGCGGCCCAGAAGGCGTCGTCGGGCAGGCGCCCGAGGATGGGACGAACGAACGCCGCCACCGCGAACTCCGAACCCACCAGGGCCCCGACCACCAGCAGCGCGAGAATCTCCACAATTTCCGTCACAGCAGTCGACTATGAGCAGTATGCTGACAAAAAACAAGGTACTGACAATTTTGTCAGCATTAGGAGCGCTGGTGGCGGCATCGAAAACAATCGTCAGTGACTGCCCGATCGACGCCGCACTGTCGGTCGTCAACGGTCGCTGGAAGGGCACCATCCTGTGGCGCCTGGCCGACGGGCCTATGCGCACCGCCGAGTTGCGTCGCAGCATCCCGGGCATCACCGAACGCATGCTGATCCGTCATCTGCACGAGCTCGTCGCCGACGGGATCATCGAGCGCCACGACGCCGGCACGGTGCCGCCCTGTGTGCACTATTCGATCTCGGCGTACGGGAAGACGCTGGCGCCGGTGCTGGCCCAGCTGTGCGAGTGGGGCCGTATCCACCTTTCTCGTTGAATCTGCGCCCAGGGCAGGGGCCCGCTGCAGCCCCGGTAAGCCAACCAATCGCTTGCTAGGCTCCTGTGATGAGCGACACCATCCCCACCCTCGTCTGGGGCACCGGGAACGTCGGACGGCTGGCCATCCGCGCCGTCGACGCCCACCCCGCACTCGAACTCGCGCACGTCATCGTCCACGACCCGGCCAAGGTGGGCCGCGACGCGGGCGACCTCGGCGGACTCGGCCGCACGGTCGGCGTCGCTGCCACCGACGACGTCGAAGCCGCCCTCGCCGCAGGCCCCCGCGCCGTCGTCTACGCCGCCTCCGGCGATATCCGCCCCGACGACGCCCTCGCCGACGTCTGCCGCGCGATCCGCGCCGGCGCCGCCGTCGTCACACCGTCCCTCTACGCCCTGTACGACCACCGCAGCGCCCCGCCCGAAGTACGCGACCCCGTCGAGAAGGCCATCGCCGACGGCGGCGGATCGTTGTTCGTGTCCGGCATCGACCCCGGCTGGGGCAACGACATCCTGCCGCTGCTCGTCAGCGGGCTCGTCGCCCGCGTCGACGGGATCCGCTGCCAGGAGATCTTCGACTACACGACCTACGACCAGCCGGATTCCGTCCGCCACCTGGTCGGCATGGGGCACCCGCTCGACTACGAGCCGCCGATGCTGATGGCGACCGTCCCGTCGATGGTGTGGGGCGGGCAGGTCCGGCTGATCGCCCGCGCGCTGGGCGTCGAACTGGACGACGTCCGCGAGCACGTCGAACGCCGCGCCCTGGACACCACCGTCACGACCGCCGCGATGGGCGACTTCGAGGCGGGCACCCAGGGCGCCGTACGGTTCGAGGTCCAGGGCATCGTCGACGGCGAGGCCCGCATCGTGATCGAACACGTCACCCGCATCCACCCGTCCTGTGCGCCCGACTGGCCGCAGCCACCGGCCGGCGACGACGGCGCCCACCGCGTCATCATCGAAGGCAGCCCCCGGATAGAGGTGACCGTCGAGGCCACCGAAAACGGCAACCGCTCCGAGGGCGGCAACGCCACCGCGGTGGGCCGCATCGTCAACGCACTCGACTGGCTTGTCGCTGCTGATCCCGGCCTGTACGACGCGCTCGACGTCCCGCTGCGCTGGATTCCCGGCCGAACCTTCGGAGGCACGAAATGAACATCGACATCCCCGAGGGCCAGGACGCCATCGAGTACGTCTGGGGCAGCCTGGTCCCCGGGATCGGCCCGGCGGCGGCGAACTTCTCCCTGGCTGTCTACGCCCACTCGACACTGGGCCTGCGCGAGTTCGAGGCCGCGCGACTGCGCATAGCCCAGTTGAACGGCTGCCTGTTCTGCCTGGACTGGAGAACGGACCGCGACGGCGTCAAGGTGGAGGAAGAGTTCGCCGAAGCGGTGGAGAACTGGCGCACGACAGACCGCCTGGACGACAGGGCACGCCTGGCAGCGGAGTACGCCGAACGCTACGTCCTGGACCATCACGGCTTGGACGACGAGTTCTGGACCCGCTTCCAGGCCCACTACGACCAGCGTGAGGCAGTGGAACTGACGATGTCCCTGGGCGCCTGGCTGGCCTTCGGCCGATTGAACAGGGTCTTCGGCCTGGACGCGATCTGCGCCCTCCCCAGTCACCCGGCGACGCAGACCCCCTAAGCAGAGTCACGGCAGGGTGGCCAGCACGGCCGCCCCCACCAACCCGGCGTCGCCGCCGAGTTCGGCGGGCACCACCCGCAGGCCGACCAGGAAGTCCAACCCGGCACGGTCGGCCAGCGCGGACCGCAGCGGGTCAAACAACAGGGCACCGGAGCGGGCGACTCCCCCGCCGATCACCACCAGGTCCAGGTCGCACACCGCCGCCACCGAGGTGATCATCACCGCCAGCGCGTCGGTGCCGCGCCGAAAAGCCCGCAGCGCCACGGGGTCACCGGCTTCGGCAGCCGCGGCGAGCGCCTTGGCATCTGCCGACGATGCTTCCGGTATCCAACCGTTGGCCAGCGCCCAGCGCACCATCGACGGACCGGAGGCGATGGTCTCCACGCAGCCGCGACCACCGCAGCGGCACCGCTCCCCGCCCGCGTCGACGATGACGTGCCCGACGTGGCCCGCGTTGCCGGTACGGCCGTGCAGCGGTGCGCCGTCGAGCACCAGACCGCCGCCCACTCCGGTCGACACCACCATGCCCAGCATCGATCGCGTGCCGCGTCCGGCGCCGTGCCGGTATTCCCCGAGCGCCATGCAGACGCCGTCGCCGCCCAATCGGACCGGAACCCCGGGCACCGCGGCGGCCACCCGGTCACGCAGCGCGAACCCGCGCCAGCCCGCAATGTTGACCGGGCTGACGGTGCCGGCGTTGACGTCGATGGGGCCCGCCGAACCGATGCCGACGGCACTCACCCGGCCGCCGGCTTCGGCCAGGACGTTCTCGATCAGCTCGGTCACCACCGCCCACACCGCCTCGGCGCCCTGATCAGCCTGGGTGGGCAGGGTGGCGGTGTAGGTCAGTGCGCCGTAGGCGTCGACCAGGCCGGCGGCGATCTTGGTGCCGCCGACATCCAGCGCGAGGACGGCGGCCATCAGTCGACACCCACCGTGACAGGTGCCAGCACCGCCAGTCGCACCGCGGTCGAGTAGGCCAGCGCGCCCGCACCGCCGACCCGGACCAGTGCCCACCAGGTGCCGGGCTTCGCCCACACCGGCGGGGCGACCTCGAAGCTCAGCTCCACCCGGCCGCGGGCCGGGATCACCGCACCCACCGCGGCCGGCCCGGCCCACTCCCAGGTCCCCCAGGGGCTGACCAGGTGCGCCTCCACGGCCAGGTCAGCGTGGGCGTCGGTGCCGGCCATGACGCTCAGCCGGGCGGAGCGTCCGGCGGTGACCTCAATCTCCGACGGGTCGTCCAGATACAGCAGCCGGTCGGAACCCGGATCGCCGACGCGTACCACCGCGATGTCTTCGACCGGCTGCCGCCAGGACTGCGGGACGTGACCGGAGAGGTCGAGTCGAGCGCGCAGCGGATAGAGCCCCGGGGCGGCGTCGGCGGGAACCGTCGCCCGCACCGGGATGCGCACGTGGTCGCCGGCCGCCAACCGCACCGATTGTTCGGTCGGCGTGACCGCCCAGCCGGCCGGGCAGGCCAGCGTCACCGCACCGGACAGGGCGGCGTCGACGCAGTCACTGGCCACGGTCAGGTCCAGTTCCAGGAGTCCGCCGGCATCCGCGTCGATCCGGTGCGGATGCAGCGCCGGGGTCACCGGCAGGCCGCCCATCGGCGCCGGGCCGCGGTTGTGCAGCCAGTAGCGGGTGTAGAGCGGTTGGGCGGCCTCGGATTGGGGCGCCAAGGGACTGCCGGTGCCCAGGTTGGCAATGTCGAGGCGGGCGGTGACGGTGGCGATCTCGTAGCCGTGCAGCCGATCGGGTTCGGGGTGTTCGCGGGGCTGCTCCAGCAGGTCGGCACGGCCCAGCACGGTCACCGGGCCCAGGTCGCTGTGCAGCGCGACGGCGGTGCCGGCACCGTGGGTTTCCACCAGCCGCAGCGTGATGATGCCGGGGTCGACGGGTTGGGCGCTGCCGCGCGCCGTCGGGTTGCCGGCCGCCTTGAGCGTCCCCAGACCCACCCCCTCGGCCGGGTCGATGCGCAGCAGTGAGCCGCTTCCCGGCAGCGGGCCGTCGCCCCCGGCCACCGGTACGGCCTGTAGCGGGTCGGCGAATTCGGCACTGCGCGCCGGGATCTGCGCCTGACGCCAGTCACCGTCGCCGGTCACCAGGGCGTAGTCGAAGGTGTGCGTCCAGTGCTGTAGTTGAAAGGCGCTGCCATCGGGGGCCGTGCGGCGCGGGTCGTCTTCCCAGGCCGCCGACGGCCAGCCGGTGCAGGACCGCAGCAGCGCGGTGTGCAGGGTGCCGGCGGTGTCGACGGCGAAGCTGGGCACCCCGCGATTGATCAGCGCCACGGTGCGCGCCTCGAACGGCGCCATGTCTGCGGGCGCCTCCTGCTCCACCACGATCTCGGCGTCACCCAGGTCGTCGGCCAGCCGGGTGATCTCGGCCCCCAGATCGCCGCGGGCGGCGATCACCAGCACCGGCAGGGCGCGCGGGCCACTGAGGTCGGCGCCCGGAACCCAGACCTCGGCCAGGGGTTTCTCCGCCGGCACCCACACCCGGGCCCGGCCGTGCCGGTCGAGCTGCTGCTGCAGCTCGGCGGTGTAGGCCGGACCGGCGGCGGCCAACACGGCCGCGGTGAAGGCGTTGCGGTCCGGTCCGCCCAGTGCGATCCGGACATCCGGCAGGTTGGAGTCGACGTCGAGATTGCCGTAGCGGGGACCGTCGGCCCGCGAACAGGTGGCGGTGACCCCGGCGCGCACCAGCGCGACCATCAGCTCTCGCGCCGGCGAGCCGTCGGCAATCACCTCGGCCACCGACATCGCCCGGCTGCCGTCGCCGACGCTGATCCGGGCCGTCACGGACAGCCCGAACCAGCGGTTGGCGGGGGTGTCGAGGGTCCACTCGTGCCGCGCGGTGTCCACCGAACGTCCGCTGGGCTCGTGCAGCAGGCCGAAACCGCGGCCGATGACGGCGTCGGCCACCTCGGCGACCGGCATGGCGCCGGGAACCGGGCAGGGCCAGCGCAGCCGCAGCAGGTGGTCGGCGCCGGTGAACTCGTCGATGGTGGTGCAGCAGTCCACCCGGTCCACGCCGTGCCACAGCGTCAGGCTCTGGGTGTAGGCCAGCACGCCCCGGATGCGTCCGGACACCACCAGCCGCTCCCCCAGCGGCCCGCGGTAGGCCTGCACGGTCACGTCGCGGGCGACCGCGGAGGTGAACAGGTTGCCGCTGGGCACCAGATGCCACGGGCCCTCACCGGACTGCGGATGTTTGGGGTATTCGTCGTAGACGGCGAGCTGGTTGCCCAGGCCTCCCTCGACGATCATCTCGCGGCCCGTGTGCAACCACGAGGTGATGCCGCCGCCGCGCTGCGGGTCGGCGCGCAGCCGGTGGTGTTCGTTGCCGATGGTGGTTCCGGGTATCGGTTCCCAGCCCGTTGCGCTGTCGGCCGGCAAAACCCGGTAGGCCCGCCAGCCCAGCGACGGCACGTCGCGGGCCAGCCAGCTGACCGACCGTCCACCGTGTTCGACGTGGGCGGGCAGCTCGGTGCCGTCGGGGGCGACCACGCGTGCCCCGGCCACAAGCGGCGTCTCCAGGTGGACGGTGACGATGTCGGTACGGCAACGGGCCACCGGATTCCACACCACGGCCCCGTCGCCGGGTCTGTCCACCAGCCCCGAGAGCGTCCCCAACGCGTTGTCGCGGGTTTGGCTGCCCAGCTGCCAGGCCTCCCGCCAGCCGGTCAACAGGTCCAGGTACACCTGGTCGGCTTCCGAGCCGGTGATGGCGTCGTGGTGGGCGCCGTAGCAGAGCTGCGCCCACGCCTTGGCCAGCGCGGCCTCCGGGTAGTCGGAGCCGGTCAGCGCGGCGGCGAACACCGCGAAGCGTTCGGCGGCCAGCGTCGCCTGTTCGCCCGCCCGGTTGGCCAGCTTGGTGTCGATATAGGAGACGTGGCAGCCGGTGTAGATCGGGTTCATGTCGCGGGTCTGTGGGGACGGGTCCACACCGCGCTGCTGCAGCTCGGCGCGCACCGCGGCGAAGAACTCACTCGGCAGTCCGCAGACGAACTTCGGCCAGGTGTAGCGGGCGTTCCAATCCCGGTGGATCGCGACGACCCAGCGGTTCGTCGGCGTGAAGTCGGTGCCCACCGGCAGCAGCACGTTGCGGGTGGCGGCGACCTTCTTCATGTCGACGAACAATCGGTAGACGTCGTCCTCGGCGTCGGCCAGCGATTCCTGGGCGTCCATCCACCAGCCGGCCGCGTAGTGCGCGGGCATGTAGTGGGTCAGCACGCCGCGGCCCGACGGCGAGATCCACTCGAATTCACTGGGGAACTGCATCCGGCTCGGATCGCCTCCGCCGGCCATCGGCCCCCACTGGTGGAACGGCCCGCGGGCCCACGCGCTGGAAGTCAGCCCGGCGTCGGCCACCATCCCGGGGAACTGCGGGTCGTGCCCGAACACGTCGAGCTGCCAGGCCGTCGCCGGATCAGCCCCCATGATGTCGCGCTGAAAGCCCAAACCCGCCACCAGATTCCGGATCGTCGTCTCGGCGCCGGTGAGGTTGGTGGAGGGTTCGTTGTAGGTGCCGCCCATCACCTCCAGCCGGCCTTGGGTCAGCAGCGCCCGCAGTTCGGCGCGATCAGCCGGGTGGGTGTCCCAGTACGGCTTGAGGTAGTCGACCTCGGCCATCACGAACTTGTACTCGGGGTGGTCCCGGGCCCAGTCCAGGTGGGCACGCACCAGGTTGATGCCGTTGGTCTGGCGGCAGGCGCCGAGCGGGTTCTCGGTCCACACGCTGGTGTAGTTGGCCTGGGTGTTCCACCACACCGGGTCGTAGTGGAAATGGCCGACCATGAACATCGTCCAGCCGGGTTCGGCCACGGTGAAGGTGAACTCGGTGCCGTTGACCCGGGCGGTGCGCTGCCGGCCCGGCACCGGGTGTTCGACGGTCACCGGCACCTCGAGGACGCCGCTTCCCGGCTCGGCGACGGCCTCCCCGGCCAGACCGTCCCCGTCGACCCGGACCGTTGTGCGCGCGGCGGCATCGCGGTAGGCGACCCGGACCAGTTGCACGGGTGCATCGGGCGGTCCGACGAACTTCTCGATCGATTCGGCGGAGATGACCTGCATGGGTTCAACCTACGGAGCCGACCCGACCGCACGGAGCCTTTCGGCGACCGGTCGTGACCGGCCCCGGTGTGGCAGCCGGTCGCCGAGGCGCTGACGAAGAACTTCCGCGGCTGATTTGGCAGACTGCAGCAATGAGTTCGACCCCACCCCGTCAGGTGGCGCAGCTGGATCGGGTGCCGCTGCCTGTCGAGGCCGCCCGCATCGGCGCGACCGGCTGGCAACTCACCCGCGCCGTCACCCGGGTGTTCACCCGGCTGCTCGGGTCCGGACCGATACAGCAGAAGGTGATCCGGGAGCTGCCCCAGACCTTCGCCGACCTGGGCCCTACCTACGTCAAGTTCGGCCAGATCATCGCGTCGAGTCCCGGCGCGTTCGGTGAGCCACTGTCCCGGGAGTTCCGCGGCCTGCTTGACGCGGTGCCGCCGGCCGACTCCGACGAGATACAGAAGCTGTTCGTCGAGGAACTCGGCTCCGAACCGGCCGAGCTGTTCGCGAAGTTCGACGAGACCCCGATCGCCTCGGCATCGATCGCCCAGGTGCATTTCGCCACCCTGCACAGCGGCGAGGAGGTCGTGGTCAAGATCCAGCGGCCGGGCATCCGCCGCCGGGTCGCCGCCGACCTGCAGATCCTCAAACGGTTCGCCCAAGTCGTGGAGCTGGCCAAGCTCGGCCGCCGGCTCTCCGCAAGCGACGTCGTCGCCGACTTCGCCGACAACCTCGCCGAGGAACTGGACTTCCGCATCGAGGCGCAGTCGATGCAGACCTGGGTGTCGCACCTGCACGCCTCCCCGCTGGGCAAGAACATCAAGGTGCCCGACGTGCACTGGGACTTCACCAGCGAGCGGGTGCTCACCATGGAGCGGGTGTCGGGCGTTCGCATCGACGACGCCAAGGCGATCCGCAAGGCCGGGTTCGACGGCGTCGAGTTGGTCAAGGCGCTGCTGTTCTCCACCTTCGAGGGCGGACTGCGGCACGGGTTGTTCCACGGCGACCTGCATGCCGGCAACCTGCTGGTGGACGACGCGGGCCGGGTGGTGTTCCTGGACTTCGGGATCATGGGCCGCATCGACCCGCGCACCCGGTGGCTGCTGCGCGAGCTGGTGTACGCGCTGCTGGTCAAGAAGGATCACGCCGCCGCCGGCAAGATCGTGGTGCTGATGGGAGCGGTGGGCACCGTCAAGCCCGAGGGCCAGGCCGCCAAGGACCTGGAGGCGTTCGCCACCCCGCTGACGATGAAGTCGCTCGGCGACATGTCCTACGCCGAGATCGGCAAGCAGCTCGGAGCGCTGGCCGACGCCTACGACGTGAAGCTGCCCCGCGAACTGGTACTGATCGGCAAGCAGTTCCTCTACGTGGAGCGCTACATGAAACTGCTGGCACCGCGCTGGCAGATGATGACGGACCCGCAACTGACCGGCTATTTCGCGAACTTCATGGTGGACGTCAGCCGTGAACATAAGGACGACAACAATGACAAGCCGGGGGTTTGACGTGGAGGTGCGCAGCGGTACCGCCCGCTCGGGGGACCTGGAGATCTACTACGAGGACTTGGGCAACGCCGACGACCCCGCCGTTCTGCTGGTGATGGGTCTGGGCGCGCAGCTGCTGCTGTGGCGCACCGGATTCTGCGAGAAGCTGGTGGCGCAGGGCCTGCGGGTGATCCGGTACGACAACCGGGATGTCGGGTTGTCCTCCAAGCTGGGCCGCAAGCACGCCCGCGGCACGCTGGTCCCCCGGATGGCCAGGTTCTGGCTGGGCAAGCCCAGTGCGGCGGTGTACACCCTGGAGGACATGGCCGATGACGCCGCCGCCCTGCTGGATCACCTGGACATCGCGAAGGCGCATGTGGTCGGCGCCTCGATGGGCGGCATGATCGCGCAGGTCTTCGCGGCCCGATTCGCCGAGCGGACCCAGTCGTTGGGGGTGATCTTCTCCAGCAACAACCGCCGGTTCCTGCCGCCGCCGGCGCCGCGCGCGTTGCTGGCATTGCTCACCGGCCCGCCGCCGGACTCCCCTCGCGAGGTGATCATCGACAACGCGGTGCGGGCCAGCCGAATCATCGGCAGCCCGGCCTACCCGACACCGGAGGCCCAGCTGCGGGCCAACATCGCCGAGGCCTACGAACGCAGTTACTACCCGTGGGGCATCGCGCGGCAGTTCGGCGCCATCCTGGCCAGCGGAAGCCTGGCCACCTACGACCGGCTGATCACCGCACCCACGGTGGTCATCCACGGCCTGGCCGACAAGCTGATGCGCCCGTCAGGTGGACGAGCCATCGCCGACGCCATCGACCGCGCCCGGTTGGTGCTGTTCGAGGGCATGGGCCACGACCTGCCCGAGGAGCTGTGGGACCAGGTAATCGGTGAATTGACCACGACGTTTGCTGTGAGCAGGTAGGGCGGGGCGGTACGGGGCCAACTGCAGGTAGTCTGTGTCTGCCTTGCACACCCCCCTCACCAAGATCGCGAGTACAGCAGGAATGACCAAACTGGAACCGAAGTACGAGGAACTGCAGTCGATCTACGACATCTCGAACGAGTTTTACGAGCTGTTCCTCGGCCCCACCATGGGCTACACCTGCGGGTTCTACCCGGACAAGGACACCACCTGCGACGAGGCGCAGATCGCCAAGTTCGACCTGGCGCTGGGCAAGTTGGGGCTGAAGCCCGGAATGACCCTGCTCGACATCGGCTGCGGCTGGGGGGCCTGCATGCAGCACGCGCTGGAGAACTACGACGTCAACGTCATCGGGCTCACGCTCAGTGGTGAACAGCGCGAATACGCGATCAACAAGCTGTCCAAGGTCGACACCAACCGCACCTTCGAGGTGCGGCTGCAGGGCTGGGAAGAGTTCACCGACAAGGTGGACCGGATCGTGTCGATCGGTGCCTTCGAGCACTTCGGCCGCGACCGCTGGGACGACTTCTTCCGGATCACCTACGGCGCGCTGCCGGACGACGGGCGGATGCTGCTGCACACCATCACAGCAATCGCCGGCTCGGAGGACGCGCAGGCCAAGGGCCTGCCCCTGACGATGGACCTGGCCAAGTTCACCCTGTTCATCATGAAGGAGATCTTCCCGGGCGGGCAGCTGCCCTCGGCGTGGCTGCCCCGCAAGTACGCCGCCGCCGCCGGCTTCACGGTGACCCGGGACGACGAGATCGGGCCGCACTACGCGCGCACCCTGGAGGACTGGGCGGCGATGCTGGCAGCCAACAAGGAACGGGCCCTCGAAGTGCAGGGCCAGGTCGCCTACGACCGTTTCGACAAGTACCTCAATGGCTGCGTGAAGCTGTTCCGCGAGGGCTACAACAGCGTCCACCAGTACACGCTGCAGAAGTAGCGCGAGTACGCCTCGCCGCAAGATCTTCGCAGTTGCGGCATGGCGGTCTACAGGTCCAACCGATTGGCCCCGTACCCGGTAAGCTGCAACAGTTGACCGGCACGGGCGACATAGATCACATGACACGTCCGGTCACGGCGGGTTTCATCAGGAAGGCAACCAGGCACCGATGGTGGAGAAAGCGACACGCACCGCTGGGATGCGACCGAAATTCGAAAACATCCAAGCCCATTACGACCTGTCCGACGAGTTCTTCGCGTTGTTCCAGGACCCGACCCGTATCTACAGCTGCGCGTACTTCGAGCCGGAGGGCATCGGCCTGGAGCAGGCGCAGATCGCCAAGGTCGACCTGAACCTGGACAAGCTGGATCTGCGGCCGGGCATGACCCTGCTCGACATCGGCTGCGGCTGGGGCGCGACCATGAAGCGGGCCGTGGAGAAGTACGACGTCAACGTCATCGGCCTGACCCTGTCGAAGAACCAGCACGCCTACTCCCAGAGCCTGCTGGACGAGATCGACACCGACCGCTCCCGTCGGGTGCTGCTGCAGGGTTGGGAGGAGTTCCACGAGCCGGTGGACCGGATCGTCTCGATCGAGGCGTTCGAGCACTTCGGCTTCGAGAACTACGACGACTTCTTCAAGAACAGCTTCGAGATCATGCCGGCCGACGGCCGGATGGCCATCCAGAGCAGCGTCAGCTTCCACCCGTACGACCTGAATGCGCGCGGCAAGAAGTTGACGTTCGAGACCGCGCGATTCATCAAGTTCATCCTCACCGAGATCTTCCCGGGCGGGCGACTGCCCACCACCGACATGATGGTGGAGCACGGCGAGAAGGCCGGTTTCATTGTGCCCGAGGCGCTTTCGCTGCGGCCGCACTACATCAAGACGCTCAAGATCTGGGGCGACGCGCTGGAGGCACACCACGACGAGGCCGTCGCGATCCAGTCCGAAGAGGTCTACGAGCGCTACATGAAGTACCTGCGCGGCTGCGAGCACTACTTCACCGACGAGGCACTGGACGTCAGCCTGGTCAGCTACGCCAAGCCGGGCGTCTGACCCTCAGCCGAACGAAAAAGTCCCCGTCACGCCGAAGCGTGCGGGGACTTTTTCGTTGGGGCTTTACTCAGCCGCGAAGTTGCGGGTGACGGTCGGGTCCACCGGAATGCCGGGGCCGGTCGTCGTCGAGATGGTGATCTTCTTGAGGTAGCGACCCTTGGACGACGACGGCTTGAGCCGCAGCACCTCATCGAGGGCGGCGCCGTAGTTCTCCGCCAGCTTCGCCTCTTCGAACGACGCCTTGCCGATGACGAAGTGCAGGTTGGCCTGCTTGTCGACGCGGAAGTTGATCTTGCCGCCCTTGATGTCGGCGACGGCCTTGGCGACGTCGGGGGTGACGGTGCCGGTCTTGGGGTTGGGCATCAGGCCGCGCGGGCCCAGCACGCGGGCGATCCGGCCCACCTTGGCCATCTGGTCCGGGGTGGCGATCGCGGCGTCGAAGTCCAGGAACCCGCCCTGGATCTTCTCGATCAAATCGTCGCTGCCGACCACGTCGGCGCCTGCGGCGATAGCGGCGTCGGCCTTCTCGCCGACCGCGAAGACGGCCACCCGGGCGGTCTTACCGGTGCCGTGCGGCAGGTTGACGGTGCCGCGGACCATCTGGTCGGCCTTGCGGGGGTCGACGCCCAGCCGGATGGCCACCTCGACGGTGGCGTCCTGCTTGGTCGACGACGTCTCCTTGGCCAGCTTGGCGGCGGCCAGCGGGGTGTAGAGGTTGTCGCGGTCCACCTTCTCGGCGGCGGCGCGGTATGCCTTGCTGTTCTTGCTCATTCCTGCATCCAATCCACTTGTTGGGTTGTGGTCAGCGGGCCGAAGCTGGCCCTCCCACGTATCTGTTGCTCTCCGAGTAGGGGTACTACTCGACGGTGATGCCCATCGACCGGGCGGTACCGGCGATGATCTTGGCCCCGGCCTCGATGTCGTTGGCGTTGAGGTCGGCCTTCTTGGTCTCGGCGATCTCGCGGACCTGGTCCCAGCTGACCTTGGCGACCTTGGTCTTGTGCGGCTCGGCCGAACCCTTGGCGATACCGGCGGCCTTGAGCAGCAGCCGCGCCGCGGGCGGGGTCTTGAGCGCGAAGGTGAAGCTGCGGTCCTCGTAGACGGTGATCTCAACGGGGATGACGTTGCCGCGCTGGGACTCCGTCGCGGCGTTGTACGCCTTGCAGAACTCCATGATGTTGACGCCGTGCTGACCGAGCGCGGGTCCGACCGGCGGCGCGGGGTTGGCCTGGCCGGCTTCGATCTGAAGCTTGATCAGACCGGCGACCTTCTTCTTCGGGGCCATGAGTGGGGTGTTCCTTTCCTACGTACTAAATCTTGGAGACCTGGGTGAAGGCCAATTCCACGGGTGTCTCGCGACCGAAGATGGACACCAGCACCTTGAGTTTCTGCTGTTCGGCGTTGACCTCACTGATCGATGCCGGCAGCGTGGCGAACGGCCCGTCCATGACGGTGACCGACTCGCCGACCTCGTAGTCGACCTCGATGACCGGCCGCTCCAGGCCGCCCTCGGAGGCTGCGGTGCTCGCTGCGCCCGCACCGCCCCGGGCCTGCTTCTTGGCAGCGCCCTGCGGCAGCAGGAACTTGACCACGTCGTCGAGCGGCAGCGAGGTCGGCCGCGACGTGGCGCCGACGAACCCGGTGACGCCCGGGGTGTTGCGCACCGCCGACCAGGAGTCGTCGGTCAGGTCCATCCGCACCAGGATGTAGCCCGGCAGCACCTTGCGGTTGACCTGCTTGCGCTGGCCGTTCTTGATCTCGGTGACCTCTTCGGTCGGCACTTCGACCTGGAAGATGTAGTCGCCGACGTCGAGGTTCTGCACGCGGGTCTCGAGGTTGGCCTTCACCTTGTTCTCGTACCCGGCGTAGGAGTGGATGACGTACCAGTCGCCCGGCTTGGTGCGCAGCTCCGCCTTGAGCGCCACCGCGGGGTCGAGTTCCTCGGCATCGTCGGCCGGCGCAGACTCTGCCGGCGCTTCCTCAGCCGCCTCGGCGGTCTCAGCCGCCTCGGCGGTCTCAGCGACCTCGGCGGTCTCAGCGACCTCGGCGGTCTCCGCCGCCGGAGTCTCGGCAGACGCCTCGACGGTCTCCGCCACGTCGACCGGCTCGCCCGCAGGCGTATCGCCGTCGAAGGTAGTCACGGTAGTCAGTCCTTCCTATAACTTCACGCGCCGAACACCAGCAGCACCAGCCGGGCCCATCCGTAGTCTGCCCCGGCGACCAATGCCACCATGAAGACCAGGAAGGCCAGCACCACCGCGGTGTAGGTGACCATCTGCTTGCGGTTCGGCCAGATCACCTTGCGAAGTTCGCCGACGACCTGCTTGAGGTAGTTCAACACGAAGACGAACGGATTGCGCGACGGCCCGTCGGTCTTCTTTTTGGCCTTTTTGGCCTTCTTGGCGGTGCCACCGTCCTCGGTGCCCAGTTCCGTCGCGGTCGACTCCACGTCCGCGTCGCCCGCACCGCGCCGCCGGGAGCGCTTGCCGGTGGGCCGCAGCGGGTCGCCGACCTGCCGGCTCGCCACGGCCGTGCGGCTGTGGCTGCTGGTGGGTTCGGCCTCGCTGTCGCCGTCGGCTGCGGCGTCGGGACGGTCGAACTCGTCGGTCACCGCATGCTCCTTCGTTCTTCTCGCTTACGTATAGCCGTACCGCGCCTGGTGTACTCCAGTGTCCACCATGGCACGTCAGCAGGGGCGACAGGACTTGAACCTGCAACCTGCGGTTTTGGAGACCGCTGCTCTGCCAGTTGAGCTACGCCCCTTTGCGGTTGGCGTACCAACCTGCGGGACTTCACCTGTGTACCGTTTCCGGCCCACACAATTCGCGCGCCCCCCGTTCGCCTCACGGAAAGCGCGCTAATGCTGGGAAAATCCCGAGGTCCGAGTGTACCTCGCCGCCCGTGCCAGTTACTAATCAGGCTGTTCGGCGAGGCTCACCGGAGTCGGCCCGGAGGGACGGCGGAGGCGAGCGGAAGCCGGGACAGCCTCACGGATCAGGCTGTTCGGACGACCTGACCGGATTCGGCGTCCCACTTGAGGCTGACCGAATCGTCGCCGTCGTGGCCCATCATCGTGGTGAACGCCTCCAGCACGACCTCGCCGTCGTCGTTGGTCAAGATATTGCGGGTGGTGACGATGTCGGCGCCGAACCGCTCGTTGACCGAGGCGATCTCCATCCGGGCGTAGAGCCGGTCGCCGGCCCGGATCGGCTTGCGGTAGGTGAAGCCCTGGTCCACCTGGACCATCTGCATGCTGGTGTAGCCGGTGTCGACGTTGCGGAAGAAATCCGTCTGCACCAGCTTGGCCAGGATCGCCACGAAGGTCAGCGGCGCCAACAGTGAGTCGTAGCCCAGTTCGGCCGCGGCCGCCTCGTCGTAGCAGGCGGGGTCCTCAGCCTTGACGGCCCGAGCGTATTCGCGGACCTTCTCCCGGCCCACCACGAACGGCTCGGGGTAGCGCCAGATCATGCCCCGGATATCAGTTTTGATCGCCATCGCTTCGTTTCCCTCAGGCCAGCTTCGCCGAGGCGACCGCCCGTCCGAAGATCTTCTTGCCACCGGTGGTGGCGGTGAGCGCAACGGTCACCGACTTCGTTTCGGGGTCGACGGACTTCACCCGGCCACTGAAGACGATCTCAGCGCCCTTGCCGTCGTTGGGCACCGGCACCACGGCGGTGAAGCGGACGTTGTACTCGGTCACCGCGCCCGGATCCCCGACCCAGGCCGTGACGTAGCCGCCGCCGAGGCCCATGGTCAGCATGCCGTGTGCGATCGCGGTGTCCAGTCCGACCTGCTGGGCGATCTCGTCGTCCCAGTGGATCGGGTTGAGGTCGCCCGACACGCCGGCGTAGTTGACCAGATCCTGCCGGGTCAGCGGGATGACCTTCTCCGGCAGCTGGTCGCCGACCTTGACCGAACTGAACTCACGCAGCGCCATCGGTGAAACCCTTTTCTCCTTCGCCGGCGCGGCCCGCCAGCGTCGTGTACGTCTTCTGCACGATGTCACCGGCGTCGTTGGTGACCACCTGCATAGTCATGATGATGTCGGTGCCGTGAGCGCGACGAACCGACTCGACCGACACATCGCAGTACAGCCGGTCGCCTTCCTTGATCGGCTGGTGAAACTCCAGCTTCTGGTCGACCTGGACGATCTGGGCGTCAGCCACCTCGATACCGACGTGCTCGAAGAACGCCGAAATCGCCTTGTGGCCGAATGCCGAGATGTAGGTCAGCGAGGCCAGCAGGCCGTCGTAGCCGAGATCAGCCGCGGCGCGCACGTCGTAGCTGGCCGGGTCCACTGCCTTGACCGCGCGAGCGTATTCGCGGATCTTCTCCCGCTCCACCTCGTAGTGGTCGGGATATCGGTAGTGCGCCCCGGCGAGGCGGTCGGCCAGCGACACGGTTCGCGCTACCTAGCGAGATTCGCGGTGAGACTCGTGCTTGCCGCAGTTGGGGCAGAACTTCTTCAGTTCCAGCCGGTCGGGGTCGTTGCGGCGGTTCTTCTTGGTGATGTAGTTGCGGTGCTTGCACACCTCACAAGCCAAGGTGATCTTCGGCCGCACGTCAGTACTGGAGGCCACGTCTCTCGTCCTTCTTCACGCGTCGTATTGCTTGCAGTAGCGGTGGGGAGGCTCGATCTCCCGACCTCACGATTATGAGTCGTGCGCTCTAACCAGCTGAGCTACACCGCCCCGATCGACGCGAGTCGGCGCACCGACCGGCGTCCACCGAGCCCCCTAACGGAATCGAACCGTTGACCTTTTCCTTACCATGGAAACGCTCTGCCGACTGAGCTAAGGGGGCCTGTCCCGCGATGCCCGTTCGGGCGTCGCAAGCCTGTAGAAGGTTACAACCTCGCCCACGAGGTCACCAAACCGCAATGACAGATACCTGCCCCAGCCTGCTTTAGGCTGAGGGGCGTGCCCGAATCCGACCGGCTGTATTTCCGCCAACTACTCTCCGGACGCGACTTCGCGGTGGGGGATCCGATGGCCGCTCAGATGCGCAATTTCGCGTACCTGATCGGCGACCGGCAGACCGGTGACGCCGTGGTGGTCGACCCGGCCTACGCCGCCGGCGACCTGATCGATGCGATCGAGGCCGACGGCATGCACCTGTCCGGGGTCCTGGTCACCCATCACCACCCCGACCATGTCGGCGGGAAGATGATGGGCTTCGAACTCAAAGGGCTCGCCGAGCTGCTGGAGCGCACCAGCGTCCCGGTGCACGTGAATACCCATGAGGCACAGTGGGTTTCGCGAGTCACCGAGATCCCGATGTCGGATCTGACCCCGCACGAGCACGGCGACAGGGTGAGCATCGGCGACATCGAGATCGAGCTGCTGCACACCCCGGGACACACCCCGGGCAGTCAGTGCTTCCTGCTGGACGGCCGCCTGGTCGCCGGCGACACGTTGTTCCTGGAGGGCTGCGGGCGGACCGATTTCCCGGGCGGCGACTCCGACGAGATGTACCGCAGCCTGCAGCAGCTGGCCGCGCTGCCGGGCGACCCGACGGTGTTTCCCGGCCACTGGTATTCCGCAGACCCGAGCGCGGCATTGTCCGAGGTCAAGCGATCGAACTACGTATTCAGCGCCGGCAGCTTGGACCGGTGGCGCATGCTGATGGGCGGATGAGGGGATGAGGGGATAGTCGATGGGATCAGTCGAAGACCGCTGGTACAACGTCATGCATGCGGGGCCGGAGGCCTGGCTCGCGTGGGCTGCGTGGCTGGCGATCGGGATCACCGTGCTGGCGCTGATCTACCTGAATCGGCAGATGCAGCGCAATCGGCGGGCGGCCGCCGAGCAGACCCGCCCACACGTGGCGATGTTCATGGAGCCGCACGCCGCCGACTGGCACGTGATCGAGCTGGTGGCCCGCAACTTCGGTAAGACCGCGGCCTACGACATCCGCTTCGAGTTCGCCCAGCCGCCGACCGTGGCCCGTTATGAGACCGCGTCGGACGGCTACGCCGACGTGGTCGCCCTGCAGCTGCCCGAGGAACTGACGGTGCTGGCGCCGAATCAGGAGTGGCGCACGGTGTGGGACTCGGCGATCGACCGGGCCGAGCTCGGTGAGGGCATCGAGTCGCGGTTCACTGGGACGGTGAGCTACTCCGACACGCCGGAGGACCCCAAAGGCTGGTTTGGGCGGCGCGGCAAGCGGCACCGCTTCGAGAACAAGGTGACGCTGGACTGGGCCGACCTGCCTCCCGTACGACGGGTCGAGTTGATGACGACGCACGACCTGGCCAAGCGGGAGAAGCAGAAGCTGGAACTGCTGCGCAGCCTGCTCAGCTACTTCCACTACGCCAGCAAAGAGACCCGCCCGGACGTGTTCCGCGGCGAGATCGAGCGGATCAACGGGGCGGCCCGCGAGATCCAGGACCGGCTGCGCGGCCGCGAACAGCTGGAGGCCTCAGGCAACACCGACATCACGGTGCGACTCGGCGACGCCAGCGCGGAACTGGGCAAACACCGCCACTAGGGCCCGTCAGTCGAGCAAGGCCTCGTCTTCGTCATCGGGGTAGTGCGAGGCGCGGAACCCCTTCAGGTAGGCCCACCAGTCCCAGGTCGACAGGAATTCCTGGGCCGCGGCGTAGCCGTTGTCGTAGAGCTGTTCGAGCCGGGCGCGGGAGATCCCGAAGTCCAGCACGCCGACGTCGGTGGAGCTCACCTTGATGGCGCGGACACTGACCCACGGCTGGTTCAGGTAGGTCTGGTCGTGGCCGACCAACATGGTGGAGATCAGGTTCTCCAGCAGCCGCGACTGCCCGAACAGCCGCAGCGGCCGCAGCCCGGGAAACATGGCGTTGACGCCGCCGTCGCCGGACAGCTCCGGGACCACGGTGACCCCGAAGGTCGGCCACTGCGGGGTCCGGCCGTCGGGCCGGTCGAAGGTGTAGATCGGGAAGTTCGACAGCACGCCGCCGTCGACCAGCGTGGACCGCAGCCCGGAGGCACTGGTCAGGGTCCGCGGGCGGTAGAAGAACGGCACCGACATCGAGGCGCGCACCGCGTCGGCGACGGACTGCTCGTCGGGGTCCAGTCCGTAGACCCGCCGATAGTCCCACGGCAGCTGCACCAGCTGGCCGGTCGTCACGTCGGTCACGCTGACCACCGCCCGGTAGCGCCGCTCGGCCAGCAGGCTGGTGCTGCTCTCGTAGGCCAGATCACCCCAGGTGCGCACCCCCAGGTTCGCCAGCTCGCTGCGGATCCAATCGTGGGCGACGTCGCCGCGGTACAGGCCGCTGTCGCGCAGGAACCCCAATGCCGGGCCCAGCACCGGGATCGGCGCGGCCGTGTCGCGCCAGGTGTTCAGCGGCACCGACAGCGCCAGATCCTTGACCTGCGCCGGGCTCAGTTGATCGCCCTGGCTGGCGGCGGCCAGGATCGTGCCCACCACCGACCCGCCGGACACCCCGGAGATGCGCTGCAGCGAGTAGCCGGCGTCCATCAGCGCGACGACCGCCCCGACCAGCCCGACGAACCGCACTCCCCCGCCGGACAGCACCAGATCCGCGGTCAGCGGCTGGGTCCTGGCGGATCGGTGAGCTGCCATCGGTCGCGGCTCAGTCCGCTGAATTCCACTCGTAGGGCAGGAATTTGCCGTCGAGGGTGATCACCACCCGATCACCGCCGGGGTGCGGCTTGCGGTCGATGTCGACACTGAAGTTGATCGCACTCATGATGCCGTCACCGAACTGCTCATGGATCAGTTCCTTGAGCGCCGGACCGTAGACGGTCACCGCTTCGTGGAGCCGGTAGATGGTCGGATCGGTGGGCACTTGAGATTCCCGGCCGGGCGCCCCGCCCCGCATCGGCACCGCGGCCAGTACCGGGATCACGGCTCGGTCCAATCCCAGCAGATCGACCAGGATCTCGCCCGACTCGGCGGGGATCGGGTGCTGGCCCAGCAGTGCCGACGTCGTCCAGACCACCGGCTTTTTGATCGCGTCGGCCAGCTCCTGCCAGGTCAGCCCCTTGGCCAGGCGGGCCAACACGATCTGTTCGGTGATCTCGTTGCGGTTCATAGACTCCAGCATGCCCGTATTGGTCAGCCTTCGAAATGGTTGCGCAGGTTGTTCCACATCGCGGCGTGCGAGCTGCCGCCGTCGCGCAGCACGGTGTTCATCAACAGCCTGGGAGCTTTGATGTCTACCTGCTCGTGCAGTCGGGTGCCGCCGGCATGCGGGCGCACCGTGAGGGTGGACCACATTTCGATGCCCGGCCGCTGCAGCGTGTGGGTGCGGATGTCGCCGGGGGCGTCGCTGCGCAGGTCCACCCGGCAGGTGAACCGGATCGGTATCCCGTACAGGCGCATGCGGTGCGGGGCCAGGTATCGGGTGGCGCCGTCGGCGCCGCCGGGGATTCGGCGTACGTCCACCAGCATCGGATGCAGTGCTTCGTAGTTGACCAGGTCGGTCAGAAACTCCGCCACCTGCTCGGCCGGCGCTGCGATGTCGGCGGTGTGCTCAAGGCGTCCGCGGGCCATGCAAGGACCCTAGTCCCCTGCACACCGATGGCATACTCGGCGACATGCCCCGCGCGAAGGCTTTTCGGCTGCATCGACTGGTCGTCCTTCTCGCCGCGGCGGTGCTGTTCGTCGCGGGATGCGGGTCGCAGACGCCCACCGACGGCACGCAACTCGACTTCACCGCGCAAACCCTCGACGGCCGGACGTTCAGCGGTGCCAGCCTCAATGGCAGGCCGGCGGTGCTGTGGTTCTGGGCGCCGTGGTGCCCCACCTGCCAGAAGGACGCGCCGCTGGTCGCGCGGGTGGCCGCGGCGAACCCGCGGGTGACGTTCGTCGGGGTGGGCGCGCGGGATCAGCCGTCCACATTGCAGGATTTCGTCGCCAAGTACGGGGTGGACGGCTTCACCGAGTTGGCCGACAGCGACGCCACGGTGTGGGCCAAGTTCGGGGTGACCCACCAGCCCGCGTACGCCTTCGTCAGCCCGAACGGCCGGGTCGAGGTGGTGCGGGGCTCGCTGCCCGAGGCCCAGCTGAGCGATCGGGTGCAGGCGCTGGCGAGGTCGTGATCGACACCGCCACAATGGGTTTCACGTTGGGAGCATCGCACCGCTTCGAGATCCGGCTGTAACTCGCCGGAGCCGATGCCGATGATCCGGTGATCCGGGCGGCCGGCGCGGTGCAGTCCTGGCCGGCGGATGGGGTCGACGCGCTGGGCGCCTGGTCGCCGCTGGGGGCGTTCGTCCCAATTAGTATCTGTTTCGATTGTTTCAATACTGCGCCGCCGCGGGTAGCATGAACGCATGCCCACCACCGTCGCACCGATCGCCCGCCAGGTCGCCGAGCGCGCCCGGGCCGACGCCGGCTTCGCCCAGGTGCTCGATGCCCTGCTGGACGCGCCGACCGCGCCGCAGGGCACCCTGGAGCGCATCGCCGCACACGCGCTGAACGACCAGCGCCGCGCCGCCCTCACCGACGACTTCGTCGCCGGCGCACTGCCCACTCCGCAGGTTCAGGCGCTGCTGCGGCTCGGCACACCGCAGGCCGTGCACCGGCTGCGCAGCCGCGGCAAGCTCATCGGGGCGGCCGTGGGCAACCAGACCTGGTTCCCGGCCTGGCAGTTCGACGCCGACCGGATGCGTTCCGATCTGCCCGAGATCCTGGACCTGCTGGGCCGGTTCAGCACCGACCCGTTGGCCTGCGACCGGATCATGCGGCTCACCCATGACGAGTTGGGCGACACCTCGATCGCCGAGGCCCTGCGCCACCCGGACACCGCCGCGGCCGCCCGGCGACTGCTGACCGCGCTCGGTGCCTGAGCTTCCCGCCGGCTATCGGGCACCGCTGCCCGAGGCCCGGCCGACCGGGCTGCGCCGCCGCCGGATCACCGCCGGAACCCCGTTGTGGCGCCTCGACGCACAGCACCCCGACCAGTGGGAGTGGGACGGGTTCGCCGAACCGCGCTACCGCTTCGACCCACTGACCGGGAAATTCCGGACCCGTTACGCCGCAACCGGTCTCGTCGGGGCGTTCCGGGAGCGCTACCGGCTGACCGGGCTGGTGGTGCCGTCCGACCATGCCGGCCACCACCTGGTGCGCCTGACCGCCGCCCGGCACCTGCGGGTGCTCGATCTGCGCACCGAACGCAACCTGGACGCCCTAGGGGTCGACGACCAGATCAGCACCGGCCAGCACGACGTGGTGTGGGCCACCTGTCAGAGCCTCGCCGATGCCGTGCGGCGCTGGTGGCCCGAGCCCGAGGAATGCCCGGACGCCATCGTGTACCGGTCGCGTACCACCCCGGAGACCTCGGCCAACTTTGCGTTCTTCGCCGCGCAGGCGTTCGACGTTCAGGCTTGGCGGCTCTCCGAACGCACCGACGTGCTCACCGATCTGGTGCTGCGACAGAGGTTTACGGTGTTGTTCTGATCCGCGGCGGTGCGAACGGAGTCGATGCCGTAGGCGCCTTCCGGTCGCCCCGGCGCCGTTCCGGATCAGCTATGGCCGATGTCCTCGTCGCCGAACCTGACCCCGATGTCGCGCGCCGTCTGGATCGAATCACAGTCCACCGGAACGGTCTTCTGGCGACTGGTGGCTTCCGACAGCGGCACGTAGTCCACCGTCGGCGGATTGAGCGCCACCATCACCCCACTGCGCCCCTCGTCGAGGGCACGCACCGCGGCGGCCCCGAACCGCAGCCCCAGCAGCCGATCGGTGGACGACGGCGATCCGCCGCGCAGCAGGTGGCCGAGCACCACGGCGCGCGACTCCCGGCCGGTCAACTCCTCCAACTGGGCGGCCACCTTGGCGCCGATGCCACCGAGGCGTTCGGCCTGACCCACCGACTTGGCGGCCACGGTGTACTCCCCGCCCACCGGTTTGGCACCCTCGGCGACGCACACCATCGAATATTTCGAACCCCGTTGTGCGCGTTGGGCGATCAGCTCGGCCACCGGCTCGAGGCGGTACGGGATCTCCGGGATCAGAATGGCGTGCACCCCCGACGCCAAGCCGGCGTTCAGCGCGATCCAGCCGGCGTAGCGGCCCATCACCTCCACCACGATGATCCGGCCGTGTGACGTGGCGGTGGAGAACAGCCGGTCGATGCACTCCGAGGCGAAGTCGACGGCACTGTCGAAACCGAACGTCGCCATGGTGCGGTCCAGGTCGTTGTCGATTGTCTTGGGCACCCCGACCAGTCGTAGCCCGGCTTCGTGCAGATGGTTGCCGATCGTCAGGGAGCCGTCGCCGCCGACGGTGATCAACGCGTCGATCCCGTGCTGCGCGAACCGCTCGAGCAACTCCTCGGTGCGATCCTGCTCGATCCAGCTGCCGTCGGCCTGCTGTACCGGGTAGGCGGTCGGGTTGCCGCGGTTGGTGCTGCCCAGGATGGTGCCGCCCTGATGGATGATGCCGCGCACCCGGTCGCGGGTCAGCTCGATCAGCCCGCCGTCGGGGTAGTCGTCGCCCAGCAGCATCCCGTTGAAGCCGTCGCGGATTCCGACGACGTCCCAGCCGCGGTTGTGGGCGGCCCTGGTGGCGGCGGAGATGACGGCGTTCAGGCCGGGGGCATCCCCACCCCCGGTGCTGATCGCGATGCGCTTGATGCCCGAGGTCATGCCACCTCCTGCAGCGCGCTCTTCGGGTCGATCAGGATCTTGGCGTGCCGCGCCGGGTCGCCCAGGGCCTCGAACGCGTTCGCCACCCCGTCCAGTCCGACCGTCCCGGTGATCAGCGGCGTGACGTCGACCTTGCCGTCGGCGATCATGTGCAGGGTGTCCCGGAATTCCATTGGGGTGTAGCCGAACACGAACCGCAGGTCGGTCTCCTTGTTGATCGCCATGGCGGGCCGGATGGCGTCGGTTCCCATGCACACCCCGACCACCACGACCCGGGAGAACAGCGGGGCGCCGGCGATGATGCCGTCGATGACGCCGGGAACCCCGACGCATTCGAAGATGACGGGCCGTTTCGGGGTGGCCGCGCCGACGAGTTCGGCGGCCCGCCAGACATGCCACCAGGGCAGCCGCGCCCTGTAGAGCTTGTCCACGGTGCCCACCGCCAAGTCGAGCGCGTCCGGTGCCTTTTCCAGGTGGCCGTGGCCCGCGGCCGCCGCGTACGGCGAGTCCTGCGCCGGGTCGACGACGATGTCGGCGCCGCACCGGGTCGCCAGCGCTCGCCGGCCGGGCGAGTAGTCGCTGGCGATCACGGTGCGTACTCCGCGCGCCTTGAGCATGCACACCACCGCCAGCCCGATCGGCCCGCAGCCGATCACGATGGCCACATCGCGTTTGCGCACCTCGCCGCGCCGCACGGCGTGCCAGGCCACGGCCATCGGCTCGGTCAGTGCGGCGGCCTGTGACGACAGCCCGTTGGGGACCGGCAGCGCCAGCGACTGCTCGACCACCATCTGCTCGGCGTAACTGCCCGGAGCCGACACCGACAATCCCATCGCATGGATGTCCTTGCCTTGCCGCAGCAGCGGTACCGCCACCACCCGGGTGCCGGCCCGCGGCGCCTTGCGGGTTCCGGGGCCGTAGTCGAGGACTTCGCCGCAGAATTCGTGCCCGAACACCACCTGTTGATCGGAGCGCATGAAGCCGTCGTAGCCGGTCACTGCCATGACATCGGCGACCTCGTCGCAGTGCTGGCGAGCGTGCAGGTCCGACCCGCAGATGCCGGAGTACAGCACGTCGAGCAGGAGCTGGCCCTTGTTCGGAACCGGGGTGGGCAGGTCGATGACATCGAGTTGCGCATTCTTACAGCTGACGGCTTTCACAAACTCCACCCTACGAGGGCGCGGCGTCGGCGTCGGGGTTTGTGGCGGCCGCGCATATCACCGACCGGGTCGGCGGAAGCGCAGCAACGCCCCCGACGCGACAACGGCCAGCACCGCCAGCCACGGCCAGGCCCCGTGCTGGTGCACCCACCCGGCGAGGGTGCCCTGTAGCCGCCCGGCCGCGGCCAGCACCCGGTCGCCCGACCCCGCGCCCAGCTCGAACAACCGAACCTCGTAAAACCCGTAGTAGCCGACGTAGAGCCCGACGACCATCAGCAGTGCACCGCTGATCCGGCTGGCGTAACCGGTGATTCGGCGCATCCGGTCGATCAGCGCCGAGCGTGCCAGCGCCACCGATATCGCCAACACCCCGACCAGAAGACCGAACCCGGCCGCGTAGGCCAGATAGACCGTCACCGCGTTCAGGCCCCCGCGCAAGGCCGCCCCGGTGACCGCCAGGAACGGGCCGATCGTGCAGCCCAGTGACGCGCAGGCGTAGCCCACCCCGTAGCCCAGCATCGACCCGATCCGGGCGGTGGGCGCCCATCGTCCGCCGAAGGACGCGACCGCGAGCCGGCGACCCGCCAGCAGCCAGCCACCGAGCCCGACCAGCACCATGCCGATCACCACCGTGGCGTAGGGCAGGTAACGCTGAACACGCGCCGCCACCGTCACAGTCAGCAACCCGAACACGCCGAACACCGCCAGAAACCCGAGTGTCATCGCGGCGGTGGCCGCCAGCGCACGCCCGACCGCGGCCCGTCCGCCGCCCGGCTCACCGCGCACCACCAACGCCAGATAGGCGGGCAGCAGCGCGAACCCACACGGATTGAGCGCGGCCACCAAGCCCGCGGCGAAGGCCAGGCCGGTCAGGTTCTGGTTCACCTACGTCAGCGCCGCGACCCGGTCGGACAACTCCTGTTGTGACATCGCCGAAGTCGGGTTGTTCACGAAGGTCGAGGTGCCATCGGAGCGCTCGAACACGTACGCGGGCTGCCACGGCACCCCGAACCGCGCCCAGATCGAGCCGTCGGCGTCGTTGAGGTTGGTGAAGTTCAGGTGGTACTTGTTCACGAAGTCCTGCATCGACGCCACATCGGCGCGCCCCGCCACCCCGACGAAGGTCACCCGAGGGTTGGCGGCCGCGACCTGGCTCACCGACGGCGCTTCGGCGTTGCAGAACGGGCAGCTCGGGCGCCAGAACCACAGCACGGCGGGTTTGCCCTGCAGGCCGGCGCCGTTGAAGGGGGTCCCGTCGATGGTGGTGGTGGTGAACTGCAGCCGCTCGTCGGCGGCGGTGGCGGTCGGTGGGCCGGCCAGCCCGACAACCAGTGCGGCGACGGCGGCCATTACCAGGGTGTAGATCCTCATAACTTGCACCACGATCCCGACCGGCCGATGGTTCAGCCCGAATCGGGCCGCGCCGCACGACGCCGGGTGTCGGTGCCGCGGTTTATGGTGGCCGCGATGGCACTGCACCTGCACCGCGCCGAGCGCACCGACGTCCTCGCCGACGGTCTGGGCGCACTGTTGGCGACGCCGCCGGCCGATCCGTTCGCCCAGGAGTTGGTGTTGGTGCCGGCCCGCGGGGTGGAGCGTTGGCTCTCCCAGCGCCTCTCGCACGTGTTGGGCGCCGGTTCCGGGGGCGACGGGGTGTGTGCGGGTGTGGAGTTTCGCAGCCCGATCTCGCTGATCGCCGAGATCACCGGAGCCGGCGATGCCGATCCATGGTCGCCGGATGCCATGACCTGGCCGCTGTTGGCGGTGATCGACGCGAGCCTGGATGAGCCGTGGTGTCCCACGCTGGCAAAGCATTTGGGCCATGGCGACCCCAGCCCGGAAGGTGAGCTGCGCCGCGGCCGGCGCTATGCGGTGGCGCGCCGGCTGGCCGGATTGTTCGCCTCCTACGCCCGGCAGCGGCCGCAGCTGCTGGCCGACTGGCTCAACCATGCACCCGGCGACCTGGACACTGATCTGGCCTGGCAGCCGCCGCTGTGGCGCGCCCTGGTCGCGGCTATGGGGATCGACCCGCCACACGTCCGCCACGAACAGACCCTGGCCGGGCTGCGGGAGGCTCCCGCCGAGACGCTGCCGCCCCGGCTGTCGCTGTTCGGCCATACCCGCTTGGCGTGCACTGAGATCGAACTGCTCGGCGCGTTGGCCACCCACCACCAGCTACACCTGTGGCTGCCTCACCCGTCGGATCGACTGTGGCAGGCGCTGAGCGGTGAGCACGGGGCGATCCCCCGCATCGAGGACACCAGCCGCACTGCCGCCGAGCACCCGCTGCTGCGGACCCTCGGCCGTGACCTGCGCGAGATGCAGCGCGGGCTCCCACAGCTGCAAACCGACGAATACCTAGGCAGTCCGGCAAGTTCCGACACTTTGTTGGGGTGGTTGCAGTCGGACTTGGCCGGCAACGCGATCCGGCCCGACGGGCGGGTGTTCGCCACGAGCGACCGGTCACTGCAGGTGCACTCCTGCCACGGCCCGGCACGTCAGATCGATGTGCTGCGTGAAGTGCTGCTGGGTCTTCTGGCCGACGACCCGACGCTGCAACCGCGCGACATCATCGTGATGTGCCCGGACATCGAGACCTACGCCCCGTTGATTGTCGCCGCATTCGGGCTCGGTGAGCTGGCCGGGGAGAATCACCCGGCGCACCTGCTGCGGGTCCAGTTGGCCGACCGGGCACCGATTCAGACCAATCCGCTGCTCGGCGTGGCCGCCGCGCTGCTGGAGATCACCGAGAGCCGGGTGACCGCCAGCGCGGTGCTCAACCTCGCCCAGACGCCGGCGGTGCGGGCCCGGTTCGCGTTCACCGACGACGATCTGGAGATCATCACCGGCTGGGTGCGCAGTGCCAACATCCGGTGGAGCTTCGACGCGGCGCATCGAGAGCCGTACGGCCTGGGCAGGATTCAGCACAACACCTGGCGGTTCGGGCTGGACCGGATTCTGACCGGCGTCGCAATGTCCGACGACTCGCGTGCCTGGCTGGACACCGCGCTGCCGCTCGATGACGTCGGCAGCAACCAGGTGGAGCTGGCCGGGCGGCTAGCCGAATTCCTCGCCCGGCTGCAGGCCGCTTCCGACCCGCTCACCGGGGTCCGGCCGCTCACCGAGTGGATCACCACCCTGCTCGACGGCGTGGCTGCGCTCACCCGGGTCTCCGTCGACGACGGCTGGCAGGCCGGCCAGCTGAACCGAGAACTCACCGACGTGCTGCGCCAGGCCGACACCCGCACCGGCACCGAGCTGCGGCTACCGGATGTGCGGGCAATGCTCGCCGGGCGGCTGGCCGGCCGCCCCACCCGAGCCAACTTCCGCACCGGCGGGTTGACGGTGTGCACGCTGGTGCCGATGCGGTCGGTGCCGCACCGGGTGGTGTGCCTGGTCGGCCTGGACGACGGGGTGTTCCCGCGGGTCGCACATGTCAACGGCGACGACGTCCTGGCCCGCCGCCCACGCACCGGCGAGCGCGACTTACGCTCCGAGGATCGGCAGCTGCTGCTGGATGCGGTGTGCGCGGCAACCGAGACGCTCGTCATCACCTACACCGGTGCCGACGAACACTCCGGTAAGCCGCAGCCGCCGGCGGTGCCGCTCGCCGAACTGCTCGACACGCTGGACGCCACCACCGGCTCGCCGGTACGCAAGCAGGTGGTCATCGAACAGCCGTTGCAGCCGTTCGACATTCGCAACGTCACCCCCGGGGCGCTGGGAACCCCCGGCCCGTTCACCTTCGATCCGACCGCCCGCACCGCCGCTGAGGCCGCCGCCGGGAAACGCAGCGAGCCCCCGGGGCTTTTCACCGCGGTCTTGACGCCGCGGGTCGGCGATGTGGAACTGGCCGAACTGCTGGCGTTCTTCAAGGACCCGATCAAGGGCTTCTTCCGCGCCCTGGACTACACGCTGCCGTGGGATGTCGACGGCGTCGAGGACGCCATGCCCGTCGAGATCGACAGCCTGGCCACCTGGGGGGTCGGCGATCGGATGCTCACCGACATGCTCAGCGGAATGCACCCCGACGATGCGGCCAACGCCGAGTGGCGCCGCGGCACGCTGCCACCGGGGCGGCTCGGGATGCGAACGGCCTGTGAGATCCGCGATCAGGCCCGCACCCTGGCCGAGGCGGCCATTCCCCACCGCCGCGGAGATCCGGCCGCCTACGACATCGACCTCGACCTGGGCGGTGGCCGGCGGCTGACCGGCACCGTGCCCGGGGTTTACGGCACCCGCACCGTCTCGGTCACCTATTCCAAACTGGCGGCCAAACACGTTTTGCAGGATTGGATTGCCCTGCAGGCGTTGGCCGCTCAGTATCCCGACCGGGCGTGGTCGGCACTGAGCATCGGCCGCGACTCGCGCAATCCGATAGGCCTGCGACTGTTCGCGCCAGCACCGGTCCCGCCGGCGGTGCTGCGACAACTCGTGGACATCTACGACGCCGGCCGGCGAGAGCCGATACCGCTGCCGTTGAAGACGTCGTATGCCTGGGCCGAGGCTCGGCGCACCAACGACGATCCGCTCTGGAAGACCCGCTACGTCTGGGGTGGCGATTACGGCGAACACACCGAGAAGGCGGTCGTCAAGGTCTGGGGTGCCAAGGCCCCGCTGGACCGGCTGCTGGGCACCCCGCACCCCGGTGAGCAGATCGATGGGGAGAGCAGCCGGTTGGGCGCACTGGCGGTGCGGTTGTGGTCGCCGCTGTTGGCCGCGGAGGGACAACTATGACGCGCAGTTTCGACCTGCTCGGGCCGCTGCCGGCCGGCGGGTCCACGGTGTTGCTGGAGGCCAGCGCGGGCACCGGCAAGACCTTCGCGCTGGCCGGGCTGGCCACCCGCTATCTCGCCGACGGACTGGCCCGCCCGGATGAGCTGCTGCTGATCACCTTCGGCCGACTGGCCAGCCGCGAACTGCGAGAGCGGGTGCGCACCTTGGTCGCCGGGGCGCTGGCGGCGCTCAGCGGGCAGCGGGCACCCGGCAATGAGCTGGAAGCCTTCCTGCTGGACGCGCCCGACGATGTGCGCAAAACCCGGCTCGGCCTGCTGCGGGATGCACTGGCCGATTTCGATGCCGCGACGATCGTCACCATCCACCAGTTCTGTTCGCTGGTGCTCAAATCCCTCGGGGTGGCCGGTGACACCGACGAGACCCTGACGTTGGTGGAAAGCCTTGCCGATCTGGTCGGCGAGATCGTCGACGACCGCTATCTGGCGCACTTCGGTCACGCCGAGAACGCTCCACCGTTCGGCCGTGCCGAGGCACTGGCGCTGGCCGCCAGAGTGGTCGAGGAGCCGTCCGCACAGCTGCGACCGGCCGATCCGGACCCAGGCTCGTCGGCGGCCGCCCGACTGGAGTTCGCCGGCGAGGTGCTGGCCGAATTGGCGCACCGCAAACGCCGACAAGGCATCCTGGGCTACACCGACCTACTCACCCTTCTTCGAGATGCGTTGCGGCGCAGTGATTCCGATGCTGCCGAACGCATGCGTCGGCGCTGGCCGATCGTCATGGTCGACGAATTCCAGGACACCGACCCGGTGCAGTGGGAGGTCATCGACGCCGGTTTCCGCGGGCATTCGACGCTGGTGCTGATCGGCGACCCCAAGCAGGCCATCTACGGTTTCCGCGGCGGCGACATCTACACCTACCTGGCAGCCGCCCGCAACGCCGACGAGCATCGCACCCTCGACACCAACTACCGCAGCGACTCCGATCTGGTCGACAGCCTGCAGGTCGTGCTGGGCGGGGTGCAGCTGGGCCATCCGGAGATCGTGGTGCCGGATGTCGAAGCCCACCACCGCGGGCAGCGGTTGGCCGGGGCGCCGCGCAACGCGCCCTTTCGGCTGCGGGTGGTCGACCGGCCCACGGTTCGCTGCCCGGCCAGCAAGGACATCACGATCGGCGTGCTGCGCGACTACATCCCGTCCGATCTGGCTGCCGACGTCGCCGCCCTGCTCGGCTCGGAGGCGACCTACGACGGGGAGCCAATCACCGCCGGGGATGTCGCGATCCTGGTCGAGCGCCACGAGGACGCCGCGCTGTGCCGGGATGCGCTGACCGCGTTGGACATCCCGGTGGTCTACACCGGTGATGCGGATGTGTTCGTCTCTCGCGCGGCCGCGGATTGGTTGTGCCTGCTGGAGGCGTTCGACGCCCCGCACCGCAGCGGCTTGGTGCGCGCCGCGGCATGCACGATGTTCTTCGGCGAGACCGCCGAGACTTTGGCTTCCGGCGGCGACGGCCTCACCGATCGCGTGGCCCAGACATTGCGCGAGTGGATCGACCACGCCCGGTTGCGCGGGATCGCCGCGGTGTTCGAGGCGGCCAGACTGGCCGGAATGGGCCGGCGGGTGCTCAGCCAGCGCGGCGGTGAGCGGCAGCTGACCGACTGCGCGCACGTCGGTCAGCTGCTGCACGAGACGGCGCACGCCGACCGACTGGGCCTGCCGGGCCTGCGGGACTGGCTGCGCAAGCAGTGTGAGGACCGCACCAGCCGGGCCACCGAACGCAGTCGCCGACTGGACAGCGATGCCGGGGCCGTGCAGATCATGACGCTGTTCGCCGCCAAGGGCCTGCAGTTCCCGATCGTGTACCTGCCGTTTCTGTTCAACCGTTACATCGGCGGCAAGGGGAACCTGCTCTACCACGAGCCCGCCGCGGACGGCTCCGAGACGCGCTGCCTGTACATCGGCGGCGATGACGGGCCGGATCGGGGCCTGGCCACGAGCCTGCACCACGTCGAGGAGGCGGTCGATCACCTGCGTAACACCTACGTCGCGCTGACCCGAGCGCAATCGCAGGTGGTGGCGTGGTGGGGCCCCAGCCGTGACGAGGCCAACAGCGGGCTGTCCCGACTGCTGCGCGGTCGCTCGCTCGGCCAGGCCGAGGTGCCGACCGGCTGCACACCGAGGATCAGCGACGCCGACGCCTGGGCGGTGTTCGAGGGCTGGCAGGACGCCGGCGGCCCGGTGGTCGAGCACGCCAAGGTGGCCGCACCCACCCCGCTACCCCGGCAGGCGACGCCGAAAGACTTGGCGGTGCGCCACTTTCACCGCACCATCGACACCGGGTGGCGACGCACCTCCTATTCGGCTTTGATCCGCGGCGCTGATGAAGGACAAGCGGGCACCGGGGTGCACAGTGAGCCGGAGAGCCACGCCCGCGACGACGAGTCCGAAGACATCTCGGTCAACGAGGCCGCCCCGCACACCGGCGCCGAGCTGCGCTCACCGATGGCGGATCTGCCCGGCGGCAAAACATTCGGATCGCTGGTGCACGCGGCGCTGGAGACCGCCGACCCGTTCGCCGCGGATCTGGCCGCCGAGCTGGCCGCGCAGGTGCGAGACCACCAGCCGTGGTGGCCGATCGGGGTCGACGCCGCCGAGCTGGCGCAGGCGTTGGTGCCGATGCACGACACTTCGCTGGGCCCACTGGCCGACGGGTTGACGTTGCGACAGATTGGGATACCGGACCGGTTGAGGGAGTTGGATTTTGAGATTCCACTGGCCGGTGGTGACTCTCCTGGGGAGGTGCCGCAGGTCCGAGTCGCCGATGTCGGCATGCTGCTGCGCGAGCACCTGACTCCTGAGGATCCGTTCGCGGTTTACGCCGACCGGCTGCTGTCCGACGCACTCGGCGGCCAATCGCTGCGCGGCTACCTGTCCGGTTCACTCGACGTGGTGCTGCGCCTGCCTGACCAGCGCTACCTGGTGGTGGACTACAAGACCAATCAGCTCGGCGAGACCGCCGCCGATTACAGCTTCCCCCGGATGGCCGAGGCGATGCTGCACTCGGACTACCCGCTGCAGGCGCTGCTGTACACCGCGGTGCTGCACAGGTTTTTACGATGGCGCCAAGCGGATTACGACCCGGACCGGCATCTGGGCGGGGTGCTGTATCTGTTCGTGCGCGGCATGTGCGGGCCGGGCACTCCGATTCTCGACGGCCATCCCGCCGGGGTGTTCAGCTGGCGGCCGCCGGCGGCACTGGTGATCGCCCTGTCAGATCTGCTGCATCAGGGGGTGGCGGCATGAGCCATCCGATCGACGACCCGTGGTCCTGCCGGATAGCACGCGATGCCACCGGGTTGCTGCACGAGTTCAACGACGCCGGGGTACTTGAGGCCGCCGATGTGCATACCGCCCAACGGCTCTGCGTACTGGGCAAGGAGACCGACGAATCGGTCGCGCTGGCGTTGGCGCTGACCGTTCGAGCGCTGCGCACCGGCTCGGTCTGTGTGGAGCTGGCCTCGGTGGCCGGCAGCGCCGAGCTTCCGGAGTTGGCATGGCCGGAGCCGACGGCCTGGTTGGCCGCGGTGCGCGCCAGTTCGCTGGTGACCGAGCAGGTGCTGCGGCTCTACGACATCGCTTCTGGCGGGCTGCTCTACCTGGACCGGTATTGGCGTGAGGAGGAGCAGGTCTGCGCGGACCTGCTGGCGCTGTCCACGCCGCACGCCGGGGCGGCCGAACCGGCGGCGTTCGAGCGATTGTTCCCGCCGGAGTATCACGAGCAGCGCACCGCCGCCGAGATCGCGCTGACTCAGGCGGTCACGGTGCTCACCGGCGGGCCGGGCACCGGCAAGACCACCACCGTGGCCCGGTTGCTGGCGCTGCTGGCCGAGCAGGCCGAGGCCTCCGGGCGGCCGGGCCTGCGCATCGCGCTGGCGGCGCCCACCGGTAAGGCCGCGGCACGGCTGACCGAGGCGGTCGCCGGCGAGGTCTCCCGTCTGGATCCGGTGGATCAGGCCCGGCTGGACGGGCTACAGGCGAGCACACTGCACTCGCTGCTGGGTTCGCGGCCCGGGAATTCGTCGCGGTTCAAGCACAATCGGGCCAACCGGCTGCCGCACGACGTGGTAGTGGTCGACGAGACGTCGATGGTGTCGCTGACGCTGATGGCTCGATTGTTGGAGGCGGTGCGGCCGACCGCCCGGCTGATCCTGGTGGGTGACCCCGACCAGCTGGCGTCGGTGGAGGCCGGCGCGGTGCTGGCCGACCTGGTGGATGGTTTGGCGGCGCGCCCGGGTACCCGGGTGGCGACCCTGGCGACCGCGCACCGCTACAAGAAGCCGATCGGCGAACTGGCCGCGGCGATTCGCGTCGGCGACGGCGACACCGTGATCGACCTGCTGCGCTCCGGTGACGAGCACCGGGAATGGATCGACGTCGACGGCCCGGCCGCGCTGGCCGACCAGTTGGCGGCGATCGCGGTGCCGCACGCATTGCGGGTGCGCGAGGCCGCGCTGTTCGGCGACGCGCGTGAAGCGTTGCGCAACCTCGATGAGCACCGGTTGCTGTGCGCGCACCGCGACGGCCCGCACGGCGCGAACCACTGGAATCGTCAGGTGCGACGCTGGGTATCCGAGCGGACCGGGGACACGGCGTGGGCGGATTGGTATGCCGGGCGGCCGCTACTGGTCACGGCCAACGACTACGGCTTGGGGGTACGCAACGGCGACACCGGTGTGGTCACGGCCCACAGTGAGGGGCTGCGGGCGGTGATCGCGACGGCATCGGGCCCGGTCGATTTCGCTACCGGCCGACTCTCCGACGTGGACAGCATGTATGCGATGACCATCCACAAGAGCCAGGGCAGCGAAGCCGACGCGGTGACCGTGCTGATGCCGCCGGTCGAGTCGCGGCTGCTGACCCGCGAGTTGTTCTATACCGCGGTGACCCGCGCCAAGCACAAGGTCCGGGTGGTCGGATCCGAAGAGGAGATCCGCGCCGCGCTGAATCGGCGAGCGGTGCGGGCCTCCGGGTTGGCGTTGCGGTTGCGGGAGGCGTGAGGCGACCGCAAGATTTGTACTACAAATTGGTAGTACCATTTTCTCATGTCCGAGGTTCCGGTGCGCGAGCTGAATCAGAACACCGCCGGTGTACTGGCACGCGTCAAGCGCGGCGAGCATCTCGAGATCACCGAGCGGGGAACGGTAGTCGCCCGCCTCGTCCCTGCCCAGGACAGTCCACTAGCCGAGATGATCAACGCGGGGCTACTTCATCCGGCGACCGTCAGCGGGCCGGTGCCTCGTCCATCGGGTCCGATTCGTACCGATCACGAGGCAGGAGAACTGCTCCGCGAGATGCGGGATGACGAGAGCTACTGATGCTGTATCTGGACACGTCGGCTCTGGTGAAGCTCATCCGGCGCGAGCCGGAAAGTGATGCGCTCGTCGATTGGCTTGCCGCACAGGAACCAGCGCCATGGGTGTCCTCAACGCTGATCGAGGTCGAACTGCCTCGTGCTATCCGACAGGTGGAGCCGTCGTTGCTGGTCGATGTCCCGGCAACGCTGGCACGGATCTCCCGGCATGAGGTGAACGAGGTGGTTCGGGCCGTCGCCGCGGCATATCCCGACCCGACACTGCGCTCCCTGGATGCGATCCATCTGGCTACCGGTCACGCGGTGTTCGGCGCCAGATTGACGGCGTTTGTCGCCTACGACCAACGTCTGCTCGACGCCGCCGAATCCCTCGGCCTGCCGACTACTTCCCCGGGTCGTTAGCCGCCCGTGCTCTGTCAGACCCCCGGTTTACCGTCGCGACCATGGGGAATCGCAAACAGTCGGACAGCGACGGAACGGGCTTGGGCATCCTGTTGTTCCTCGGGCTGCTGTGGTGGCTGCGTTGGCTCATTCTGGCCGGTGTCGTGATCACCTTGCTGGTGATCGCCGCGCGACGGCTGCTGCGCTGGTACGCCGCACGCCGCGCCGCCGAGCTGAAGCTCCTCCGCGAGATCCGGCAACGCGCCGAATTACAGAACGCCCAGGTGCTGCGCGGGGATCCGCACGGGTTCTACGGGCGCTACCCGCTGCCAGACCCGGACCTGATCCCGCGGTGGTACAAGGCCGGGTAGGGGCGCCCGCTGGAACCCTGTGGGTGAGTACCCGCCAAGCCGTTATGGCTGAGACCGGTGGTGCGCGACACTGGACCCATGACGGAATCCGGCGATACCCGGGTCGCGGTCTACCTCGACTTCGACAACATCGTGATCTCCCGCTACGACCAGGTCAACGGGCGCAGTTCGTTTCAAAAGGACAAGTCCAAGGGCCTGGCCAAGCACCCGGACAAGCTGGCGCGGGCCACCGTCGACGTCGGGGCGATCATCGACTTCGCATCGTCGTTCGGGACACTGGTGCTCACCCGCGCCTACGCCGACTGGTCGGCCGAGGTCAACACCGGTTACCGCGCGCAGCTGGTGGGGCGAGCGGTCGATCTGGTGCAGTTGTTCCCGGCGGCCGCCTACGGCAAGAACGGCGCCGACATCCGGTTGGCCGTCGACGCGGTCGAGGACATGTTCCGGCTGCCGGACCTGACCCATGTGGTGATCGTGGCCGGCGACTCCGACTACATCCCGCTGGCTCAGCGCTGTAAACGCTTGGGCCGCTATGTCGTCGGAATCGGGGTGGCCGGCTCGACGAGTCGCGCCCTGGCCGCGGCCTGCGACGACTTCGTCAGCTACGACGCGCTGCCCGGAGTGCCGGTGTTCGAGCCCGCACCCGCCGACGCCGACGCCGAACCGAAGCGGCGCACTCGCCAGGCCAAAGAGGAGCCCGAGGAGCCGCCGCCACCGGATCCGCAGGACACCGCCACCGGACTGCTCATCCGGGCGCTGCAGATCGGCTTGGAGAAAGACGACGTCGAGTGGCTGCACAACTCGTCGGTCAAGGCCCAGATGAAGCGCATGGATCCGTCGTTCAGCGAGAAAGCCCTGGGGTACAAGTCATTCAGCGATTTCCTGCGGTCCTACTCGGACCTGGTGGAGCTCGATGAGAGTTCGACGACGCGAATGGTGCGGCTGCGCGCCTAGCGGCCGAGCTACCCGTCCGCGGCCACCAGGGACCGCAGCTGTACGTCGGGGTTGTCGCGTTGGAAACCCTGCAGCCGCCAGCTGTTGGAGAACAACACCAGGTGCACGCCGTCGGTGCGGGTCATGACCTCCGCCAGCGACTGCTTGGAGACGAAGTCCACGTCGTGGGGCTCCACGATCCGCGCGACCTGATACGGCAACGACTCCAGCTGAATCGGCGCGCCGATCTCGGTGGCCATCCGGTGTGCGGCCACCTCGAACTGCATCGGGCCGACGGCGGCGAGCACCGGGGCCTGGTCGCCGCGGCGATCCGAGCGCAGCACCTGAACGACGCCCTCCTGATCCAGCTGCTCGATGCCACGGCGGAACTGCTTGTGCTTGCTGGGGTCGGCGTTGCGGGCCACCGAGAAGTGCTCGGGCGAGAAGCTCGGGATCGGCGGATACTGCACGGGCACATCGCAATACAGGGTGTCGCCCGGGCGCAGGGCGGCGGCGTTTGCCAGCCCGATCACATCACCGGGCCAGGCGGTGTCCAGGGTCGAGCGCTGCTGGCCGAACACCGACTGGGCGTACTTGGTGACAAACGGCTTGCCGGTCGAGGCGTGGGTGAGGACGTCGCCGCGTTCGAAGGTCCCCGTGTACACCCGCGCGAACGCGATGCGATCGCGGTGGGCGGAGTCCATTCCGGCCTGCACCTTGAACACGAACGCGCTGAACGGCGCGTCGGTGGCCCGTCGCGCACCGTCGACGTCGAGCGCCCCGCCGGGCGGCGGCGCCAGCTCGGTGAGCACGTCGAGCAGCTGATTCACCCCGAAGTTCAGCGCCGCCGAGGTGAACAGGACCGGTGATGCCGTGCAGTCGAGGAACGCCTCGCGGTCGAAGTCGGAGCCGTCGGCGCTCAGTAGCTCGCATTCTTCGACCGCGGTGTCCCAGTCGATGCCGGCCGCGTCGTGGGCATCGGCCGCGGCGATGTGCTCCTCGGGTGCCGCGGTGGCGCCACCGGCGGTACGGGTGAACCGGATGAAGTTTCCGGACCGGCGGTCGAGCACCCCTTTGAAGTCGCCGGCGATGCCGACCGGCCAGGTGAGCGGGGTGGGCCTGAGCCCGATCCGGGTGTGGATCTCGTCCATCAGTTCCAGGGCGTGCCGGCCGGGGCGGTCCCATTTGTTGATCACCGTGATGATCGGGATCCGGCGGTGACGACACACCTGGAACAGCTTGAGGGTCTGCGGTTCGAGGCCCTTCGCGGCGTCGATCAGCATGACCGCGGAGTCGACGGCGGTCAGCACCCGGTAGGTGTCTTCGGAGAAGTCGGCGTGGCCGGGGGTGTCGAGCAGGTTGATGACGCAGTCCTGCCCCCGGGCGGTACGGTACGGGAACTGCAGCGCCGTCGACGTGATGGAGATGCCGCGGGCTTTCTCCATCTCCATCCAGTCCGACACCGTGGCGCGACGACCGGCTTTGCCGTGCACCGCGCCGGCTTCTGTGATGGCCTTGGCATGCAGCACCAGCGCCTCGGTCAAGGTGGACTTGCCGGCGTCGGGGTGGCTGATGACGGCGAAGGTCCGGCGGCGGCCCGCTTCGGTGGAGATCTCGGTCATGGCGCCAGCGAGTGTATTGGCGATCTGGAGCAAATCGATAATCGGCGCAGGTGCCCGTACCCTTACCAGGCGTGACCGCCATCGACCCGCAGAAACTCGCCACCTGCCTGCAGGTGCTCGCCGAGGTCGATGCGCTGCCGCCCGAGCACCCGGATGCCATCAAGGTGCGCCGCGCCACCGCGCGGATGTTCAAGGCGGTGAAGAAGGCCCGCCGCGACGCCAGGCGGGACGCGGTGGCCGCCGCCGACAAGGCCGTCGTCGCCGCCACCGCCACCGGCGCCCCGGGCCGCATCGACGACGAGACCCAGGGCATCCCGCTGGTCTCGGCCGCCGTCGGCGCGTCGGCAGGCACCCTGATCCGCTCGCGACCCTGCTACATCTGCAAGCAGCACTACACGCGGGTGGATGCGTTCTATCACCAGCTCTGCCCGGACTGCGCCGCCTTCAGCCGCGCCAAGCGCGACGCCCGCACCGACCTGTCCGGCCGACGCGCCCTGCTCACCGGCGGGCGCGCCAAGATCGGCATGTACATCGCGCTGCGGCTGCTGCGTGACGGCGCGCACACCACGATCACCACCCGCTTTCCCAACGACGCGGTCCGCCGCTTCGCCGCGATGCCCGACAGCGCCGACTGGCTGCACCGGCTGCGGGTGGTGGGCATCGACCTGCGTGACCCGGCCCAGGTCGTGGCGCTGGCCGACACGGTGGCCGCCCAGGGCCCGCTGGACATCCTGATCAACAACGCCGCCCAGACGGTCCGCCGCGCCCCCGGCTCGTACGCCGCCCTGGTGGAGGCCGAGCGCACACCGCCGGCCGAGCTGGTCGACGTCGTCACCTTCGATCACGTCAGTGACGCGCACCCGGCGGCACTGGCCGGCAGCCTCGCTGAGCACCAGGCGCCGCACGCGTTGACCGAGCTGGCCCTGACCGCCCGCAGCGCGTCCCCCGAGCGGATCGCCGCCGGGGTCGCGATCGACGCGGGTGGGCTGCTGCCCGATACCGCCGCGGTCAACAGCTGGACGCAACACGTGCACGAGGTCGACGCCCTGGAGTTGCTCGAGGTGCAACTGTGCAATCAGACCGCGCCGTTCATCCTGGTGAGCCGGTTGCGTCCGGCGATGGCGGCGGCTGCAGCCCGGCGTAAGTACGTGGTGAATGTGTCGGCGATGGAGGGTCAGTTCAGCCGCCGCTACAAGGGCCCGGGGCATCCGCACACCAACATGGCCAAGGCGGCACTGAACATGCTCACCCGCACCAGTGCGGAGGAGATGCTGGAGAGCGACCGGATTCTGATGACCGCCGTGGACACCGGCTGGATCACCGATGAGCGCCCGCACCCCACCAAGCTGCGACTGGCCGAGGAGGGCTTCCACGCCCCGTTGGATCTGGTTGACGGCGCCGCCCGGGTCTACGACCCGATCGTGCGCGGGGAGGCCGGCGAGGATCTGTACGGGTGCTTCCTCAAGGACTACGAGCCGAGCAACTGGTAGCCCTTCAGTACAGCGGCCCGCCGCCGAACAGGTCGCGGTGCGAATCGGGCTGGTTGCCCTCGATGTCGGTGACGGAGTAGTCCAGCGCGGTTTCGGCGGTGATCAGGGTGTGCCCGCTGCGGGCGCCGATTTCCGGGTCGTTCGCCAGCGCGGCGATCACCCGGCCGATGAACTCCGGGGTTTCGGCGTTGGCCAGCGGGAAGCCCTGGAAGTTGTCCAGCCCCCGGTCCATGAAGCCCTGCATGACCTCGTTTTTGACCAGCCCCGGCCACAGTGAGACCGCGCTGACCCCGGTGCCGGCCAGCTCCACGGCCATGTCTGCGGCCATCTTGTCCAGGCCGGCCTTGGAAACGCCGTAGAGCACCGAGTGCAGGTGCCCGCGGGTGCCGAACGAGGAGATGTTGGCGATCAGGCCCGACCCGCGGGCCACCATCAGCTGCGCGGCGTGCACCGAGGCGACGTAGTGGGCGCGCAGCCCCACCCCGATCAGGGTGTCCCAGTCGGTCAGCGGGCGCTGCCAGAACTTCTCGGTGAACCCGGCGAACCCCTTGGGCGCGGCCCAGACATTGTTGACCAGCAGGTCGAGGCGGCCGTCCTGCTCGTCGGCGATGCGGGCGAACAGCGCGGCGATCTGGGCGTCGTCGCGGTGGTCGCACGCCACGGCGATGCCGCGCCCGCCGCGTTCGGTGACGGCGGCGGCGGTTTCGTCCAGCGGCCCGGCGCCGCGGGCGGTGACGTAGACGGTCCAGCCGGCCGATCCCAGCGCCAGGGCGATGCCCTTGCCGACGCTGCGGCTGGCGCCGGTGACCAGGGCGATGCGGGTGCTCATCTCACGCCGCTCCCCTGCTCGATGGTCACGTCGTCACCCAGCGGGCGGACCATCGACCACAGCTGGCGGAAATGGGAACGCGCCATCTTCCACTGCCCGGCTTCGATGACGTAGCCGTCGTCGTATTCGCCGGTGAGCAGGCGCTCGGTGCGCTCAATCAGGTTGAGCTGCCGGAACTTCAGCGTCCAGCGTCCGCTCGCGCGGCCGGGCCCGGTGATGGTGATGTCCGGGTGCATCGCGTGGTGCATGTCGAGGATGACGTGTTTGCCGTCGACGGTGTGCAGCGCGATGCGGCGGAACGTTTCGGCGATCTGATCGGCATCGGTGAAGCCGCCGAGCGGGCCGTAGTCGATGTCGGCGCCGGAGGCGATGAAGCAGGCCCGGAAGGTGTCGGGGTCCTTGGCGTCGCAGGCGCGAAAGTAACGGTGCTTGAGGGCCTTGATCGCCTCGATCTGTTCGAGGGCGGTCAGCCGTTCTTCGAGGGTCACCCGCTCGACCCTACGGTCGTGTCGGTGGCCGGTGCGATGGTGGGCCCGGGCGAGGAAAGCCGAGTAGAAGGAGCCCTCGATGCGGATGATCTTGCTGGCCGTGCTGGCGGTGTTCGGGCTGGGGTTGGCGATGCCGGCGGTCGCGGTGGCCGTCGGCCCGCAGCCGCCGTGCGCGGCGTTCGACACCTGCCGCTACATGCAAAACCCCTGGTATGACGGCCCACTGATGCCGACCTGGAATCTGCCGGGGGTCTACGGCGGCCAGACCACGCTGCCGGTAATGTGCGATCCCGGGACGTATTCGTGCCGGACGTATGTTCCGGGGACGAGGTAGCGACGACACGACACGCTACGCTTGTAGCATGGCTGCTACAGTTCCTGCCCGCGATCTCCGCAACCACACCGCGGAGATTCTGCGCCGGGTCGCCGCCGGTGAAGAGATCGAGGTACTCAAGGACAACCGCCCGGTGGCATTGATCAGTCCGGTGTCGCGGCGGCGCCAGTGGCGGCCCGCCGCAGAAGTGATCCGCGAACTGGTGCGATTGGGCCCGGATAGCACTGGTTTACGTCAAGAGCTGCGTGAGGCCCTCACGCAGACCACCGACGATCTGCGCGACTGAGCAGTCGTGAGTCTTCAGCGGGCGCTGGCGGACACGTCAGTGTTCATCGGGATTGAAACGCAACGCATCGACACAGACAGGTTCACCGCGTTTGAGTGGGGCGTTTCAGCCATCACGCTCGGCGAACTCCGGCTCGGAGTCTTGCAGGCCTCCGGTCCCGAAGCCGCAGCGCGCCGACTCTCCACCTACCAAATTGCACAAAGCTTCGAACCGCTGAGCGTCGACGAACGGGTCTCCGAAACGTGGGCTTTGCTGGTATCCCAGCTCCGCGCGGCCGGTCGGAGGGTACCGATCAACGACAGCTGGATCGCGGCAACGGCTCTGGCACACGACATTCCGGTGGTAACCCAGGACACGGACTACTCGGGGATGCCGGGAGTCACCGTCATTCAGCTCTGACGCTCCTGCTCATATCGCCACGAAGCCGAGAAGCTCGGCGACCCGGCGTTGCGCGGTGTCGCGCGAGGCGAATCCCCGCTGCTCCCCGGGCTCCAGCAGCGGCGGCACGACCAGCGCGGCGACCGCCAGGTGCCAGGCGTCCATCGCACGCAGCGCATGCTGACGAACCAGTTCCAGGGCGTGTTCTTCGACCGGGTCCTGCGGCGCACCCAGCACGGTCACCTTCTGCACAAGGTCGGCGTCCAGCGCTGCCAACAGACCCTTTTCGTCGGCGCGGCCGGTGCGCGCGGCGCGGACCAGGGCACCGGAGACCTCGATTCGGGTCCAGGTACCGGTCACGGTGGCGATCTCTGGATCGGCGAGCAGCGCGGTTGCCTCCTGATGACCGTCCTCGTCAGCCAGGTAGACCCGCGCCAGCACCGACGAGTCCAGGTAGGCGATCACGGCCGGTCGCGCTCCTCATCGAGCAGCCGGTCAAGTTGCGTTCCGAGTCCGTGAGTCGATGCGATCACGCGTTGCCGGCGGGCGGTGCTCACCGGCCGGGTGGCCGTCGTTCGCAGCACACCCGAGGCCACGGCCGCGGCACGAAGCCTCGCCTGCCGATCACCGGAGTCCGCCTCGGCAGCCGCGTCGAGGATCTCGGTGGCCAGTGCATTGAGACTGCGGCCGTCGCGCGCCGCGCGGGCCACCAGCCGCCGGTGCAGTTCCTCGGGGATCCGCAGGAGAAGCTGCTTCACACCGTCGATGATAGCAATATTCATCAGTTGATATCACTTCACGCCGATTCATGCCGATGTGGCTTCGTCAGCCGCCAGGGCATCGCACGCCACAGTGAACCGGTGCCACTGCGTCTCCGAGCGGGGCTCCATTGCGCGTGCGTAGCGCGCCGCGAAGTCTGGACCACCGACCAGTGCGTCAAGCATGCGGTAGCCGCTGCAGTGCGCGTAATACAGTCGCCAGTCGGAGTTTTCGACAACGACGAAGTTCGCTCGGTTTCCCACAACCCATGCCTCCATTCGGTTGAGGGCAAGCCTGGTGCCGGCATTCGGGTACGGGTAGTCACCTTGGAGTCCGGCTGTGGACAACTCACGTACTCACGTCTCCAGCCATACTGCAGATGTGCGCGACAACGACGGCGATCCGCTGCTGCTCGGGCAGCGAGTGGTGGCCATCCTCGAGACCGGCCTGCGCACGGCCACCTACAAGCTCGCCACGCTGATGGCGTTGATCGACCACAGCATCGAGAACGTGCCGGCGAACCCCGATGACGTTCTCGACATTCCGATTCCAGCGTTGGCCCACCGGGTGTTGGAGATCTACTGGCTACAAGTGCGCCCGTTCGAGGGCCAGATCCTGTCGCAGAAGACGGGGGCGCCGAACGCGACAATTCCCAACGCCGCACGCCGGTTACGGGCTGAGGCCCAGGTCGGCACCAGCAGAGTGCCGATAGACGTCGCAATCAGCCGAGTTCCGCAAGCCTACGAACGGGTGATAGACGAAATCAGCCTTTGCCTGGCCGGCGAACCACTTCGTCGCCTCCAGCGCTTCGGCGGTTCGGCTGAGAGTGATCCCTTCCTTTACGACGATGCGTTCCTACAGAAGCCGAGCAGCTCCGCCAAGCGGGTCCGCGGCTACTCGATCGAACTGAAACCTGGCGTTGCACATGGCCTCGCTCGACTGGCCGGGCTGCTGAAGCCGGCCCTGGAGATCATGTGGGTTGACGACGTTCGTCGGATGAACAGATTTCTGCATGCCGAGGTTCCTGACGTCGCCGGTCATTTGTTCGGCCGGGAACGGGCTGCATTGGAGAGGGTCCGCGAGCCTTTCAAGGACGCGTTCGGGCCGCATTGCTTCTACTGTTCGACGCATCTGCCCACCGGCAATCCGATCGATCATGTGTTGCCGTGGTCGCTGGTCGGCATCGACGGCCTGGCCAACCTGGTGCTGGCCTGCGCTCGCTGCAATGGCGACAAGAGCAATGCTCTACCGGCGGTGCCGATCATCGACCAATTGCTCGACCGGGACCCAGGCGTACTGGAGCAGATCGCTAGCGAAATCGGTTGGCCGACACAGCGCGACCGCGTGGTGGCCGCGGCCGTCGGGATTTACCGGATGCAACCGGCCGGGGTACCGACCTGGTCGGGCTACAAACAGACGACGCGGCTCGACATCGCCTTCCCGCCCTCATGGGAGTGACCGCTATCCGATCCCCAGCTTGCGCGCCAGGTCCGGCCCGCCCACCTCGGCGATGAAGTCCCGGTCGCCGCAGACCACGAGTTGATCCCGGGCCCGCGACAGTCCGACGTAGAGACGTTCCCGGGCCCGCTCCACCGGCCCGGCCGCATCCACCACGAGCACGACGGCGCGACGCTCCAATCCCTTGAACCCCAGCACGTGTCCGTAGAACACCTGATAGGCATCCCAGAAGCTGTCCCAGTAGGCCTCGTTGCCCTGCTCTTGGCGGGCGACCTGTTCGGGGTGGCGGCTACCGGTGGTCAACAGGGCCACGTCCTCGGGACGCCAGCCGTCCTCGAGCAGCTTCTCGACCTGATCGTCGCCGGCCTCCGCCGCGTCCTCCCGGGTGCACGCCACGAACCGGACCTCGGGTCCGTCGGCGCCGAGGTAACGGATCGGGTGGTCCACCAGCGGCTGGAATGTGGTGGCGATCTGGCGGGTGTTGCGCAGGTTGCGGTCCAGCACCAGCGAGACCAGGGGCACCGGCGGGGTGCCCTGCCGGTCGAACACCCGCTGGCCCTCGTCGCTGAACACGAACAGCCCACCGTCCTGGTCGTCGCGCAGGGAGGCCAGCACCGGATCCCACCAGGCGTCGGCGAAGTCTTGGGCCTCGTCGATCACCACCGCGTCGAAGCGTTGACCATCGTCGAGGTTCTGCGCCAACTCGAGCATCTGCTGCGGGAGCTGCTCCTCCCAGAACTGCACCGACTCCCCCGGGTCCATCGGGCCGGCCGGCGCGCCCCAGGCCACCCCCAGGGAGTGGAATTCGCCGACATAGGCCGGCTGTTGGTGGCGGCGCCACGTTGCAGTGAGCCGCTTGAGGTAGGACGCCAGACCATGCGAGTAGCACAGCAGCGCAACCCGTTTCCCTTCGGCCGCCAGCCGGCGCGCCTGCTCCACCGCCAGATAGGTTTTGCCGCTGCCGGCGCTGCCGCGCACCTGCACGCGGTTGAGCAACCGGATGGCTTCCAGGATCAGGGCCTGCTGCTCGGTGAGTGCGTCGGCGGCGGTGTCGTTGGCCAGCGCGCGGGCGACCACGTCACGCTGCGGCAATCCGCGCCCGCCCAGCGCGGTCCGGAATTGATCGATGCCGTCGGCGGTCAGCAGCGGGCGATCCAGTTCCTGGCGGATGAGTACGTGTCGCAGTCGGGACACGATCTGCGGCAGGTCGTTTCGGTCGATCACCTTCCAGCGCGGGCAGTCCGGCAGCTCGAAATCATCCGGCAGCTTGGTGTGGGGCAGTGCCACCACGTGATCCCAGCGCAGCCGGCCCTGCGTCCAGCGCGGGTCGCTCTCGACGAAATCGCGCAGTGCGTAGCAGGCGTCGCGGGCCTGCCGTACCGGGTTGATACCGAACTCCCGACCCCCGCGCAGTTGACGCCACCCGGACCCGTTGTGCCAGACTTCGCCGCCCTTGACCTCTACGCAGATGATGCCGGCGCCCTCGATGGCGACGACGAAGTCGATCTCGTGGTCTTTGAGATGATCGGTGACGCGTTGGCCGGAGACCACGGCATCGCCATCCTGCAACTGGTCGATCAGCGCCTGATGGACGTGACGCTCGGAGGGGCTGGCGAATCTCGGGTTCTCGGGCAGGGAGACGGGCACGCCGATGAGCGTGCCACGTCTAGTGACTATTACTGCTGCAGTTGGGGCGAATCAGCAGACCCGGCCGGCGAAGAACGCCGCCGAGACCAGGCCGACGCACAACGCCACGGTCGTCTGCCCCATCATGCTGGCGCCGACAGTCGCGGTGACAGCGGTGAGACCCAAGCCGCTCAGGAAAGTCGTCATGGCCATCATCTCCTGTGGTATGCGTCACATCGATTTTCTAACGTGGTCTACACCACATCATACCTCTAAGGAAAATGCCAGCCCCGTCCCATTCGCCGGAAAGTCGGCGGGATTCAGCGCAGCTCGGTGACCTGCACCATCAGGCCATGCCGGGGCTGCAGTGCCGCATACCCCCCGGCACGTATGCGCTGTTCAGGAAGGTATAGCCGGGTCCTGGCCAGCAGCCGGGCCAGCATCACCGTCAGCTCGGCGGTCGCGAAGGCGGATCCGATGCAGCGATGCGTTCCCCCGCCGAACGGCAGGAACTCGTACGGGGCCGGCCGGCGATACCGCGGCGAGGCGGGGTCCCAGCGGCGCGGCTCGAACCGCAGCGGATCGGCCCACAGCTCGGGAAGTCGGTGGGTGACGTAGGGGCTGAACACCAGGGTGCGGCCGGCCCGGATGCGGCGGCCGGCGAATGCCAGCTCGCGGGTGACCTTGCGCGCGGAGATCACCGCCGGCGGGTAGAGCCGCAGCGTCTCGTGCACGACGCCGTTGAGGTAGGTCAGGTTCTTCAGATCGGCGGCATCGGGGGCGTGGCCATCTGTGACATCGTGGACCTCGGCGGCGGCGGTCTCCCACGCCCCGGGGTTGCTCAGCAGGGCGTATACCGCCCACCCCATCGCCGCACTGGTCGTTTCGTAGCCGGCGGCGATAAGCGAGACGACCTGGTCGCGGATCTCGTAGTCGCGCAACGCCTCACCGCCGTCGGTGCGCCCGTCGACCAGCGTGGCCAGCACGTTGTCGTCGACGCTGGGGTGCGTTCGGGCGCGGGCGATCTCGGCGTAGATCAGCTCGTCGACACGCGATCTGGCGGCCATCGCACGCCGCCATGCCGGGGAGCGCAGCAGCTGCTCGGCCCGCAGGACCTGAGGCAGCCGATGGGTCAGGTCCATCAGCGGCTGCAGTTGTTCGCCCAGGAAATCGGCGTGGCCGGCCATCGTCTCGCCGAACAGTGACTCGATGGCGCTGCGGCGGATCGCCGCGCGAAGTTGGGCGAAGATGTCGACGGTTTGGCCGGGGCGCCAGCTGTCGATGACGGCGTCGGCGTTGGTAGCCATGACCTGCAGGTAGTTCGCGAGGTGGCGCTGATGGAATGCCGGTTGGACCAGACCGCGGCGACGCCGATGGTCGGCGCCGTCACTGACGATCAGTGCGGTGGGCCCGTCGACGGGCACCAGCACCTGGAAGGCCTCCCACCAGTTGAAGGCATCGGAGTTGGCGAAGACGAACTTGTTGGCCTCGGCGCCGAAGAGATAGACGTAGCCGTGACGGCCGAGCCCGGCGCCGACCATCGGGCCGCGGCGGCGATGCAGTGCCAGCAGTGCCTCGCCGGGTGGGTAGGACACCGGGTGGGTCATGGCGCAGAGGCTAGCGGCCTACTCGTCGGGTACCGGCGCAATGCGGCAGATCAACGCAGTTGCTCGTAGTTGTCGCGTTGGATCGTGTCCTCCCCCGACCAGCGGTAGGCGGTCAGCGCCCCATCCTTCTTGACGGCGCTGAAGTCCACGCACGCGGTGCGGTCGGTGTAGTCCTCGCCGGGGGTCGGTGACTCCTGTCGCCAGTAGTGGCCGTAGAACACCGGGACGTCGTCGGTGTAGATGAAGGGTCGCTCTCCTGGCGGCAGTTCCTCGTCCGGCAGTTGCGGGTAGGGCTCGCCATCCGCGGTGGTGTAGCTGGTGCTCATCACGGCGATGTCACGCAGGGTTTTCGCGTCGCTGTTCCACCACTGAACCCGGGCATGTCTCCGAAGGTGGCCGCCCATATCCCGATACGGGGGCTGGCCGTACTCAACCAGGTTGATCTCAGGGCCCTTGAGCAGAATCTCGATCGCGTCGTAGAGGTCATGGCCCTTGTCGTGTGCGTCCACCAGATGAGCCGGATCGGCGAAGGGGGCGCGGGAGCCGCAGTTCTGTCGCACCACGTTCATCGATTCCTCGTGCCAGCAGGCGTGCACGACGCGCAGCCCGCCGAGGTCCAGCCACAGCGGCATGGTTTTGAACCACGCCAGGTAGTGGCGTTGTTGGTCGTCGGTGAGCTGGTCCAGGAAATCCTGGTGCTGCTTGGTGTTCTTCTCGTTGCGCGGGCGCAGGTAGTCCCCGCTGCCGGCCGGGTGTTCGTGGTGGTAGCCCAACGCGTTGAACTCGTGATTGCCCATCACGATCTGGGCGCTGCCCGCATCGACCATGGCCTTGACCACCTGCAGCACCCGCAGCTGGCCGGGGCCGCGGTCGATCAGATCGCCGACGAACACCGTCTGCCGACTCGGATGGCGGTACTCCCCTGTGCCATCGGCGATCTCGTAACCGAGCTGAGCCAGTAGCGCCTCCAACTCAGCGGCGCAGCCGTAGACGTCGCCGATGATGTCGTAACCTGCCATCGCGGGGTCAGTCATCCGGGGTTCTCCTATCTCCTTGGGCCCTGAGGTGGGCGTATCTCCTGCTGATCTGTCCGCGGGCGTGGCCGTGCCGCACTTCTCCGCAATCGCAATCCCAGCGTTCCGGATCTTCAGCGGTCGGCGCGGGGTGCGGGTCATGTCCGCGAAAGCGGTGTCTCCCAATCCAGCTCACGCCGTCATAGCCATCGTTGTCGTCACGCAGCTTCGCCAGGTGCTTGTCGTCGGTAGTCGCCGGCCAATAGCCGAATTCCGCAGCGGCAGCACGCAACTTCGCCAGATCTAATTCCGCCATGACTCCGCCAGGCTGTCAGGCCCCTGTTGACAGGGGCGCTCTTGCCGACACCGGTTGATGCAGGCCGCGTCGTCATCCGAGCCACCCACGAGCGTGGGGTTGGCGTGCCGCCCAGTCGGAGCTTGGCGACGGCATCTCATGACGCAACGTCAGGATAACGGGGAGCACCGACAGGCGCGCCTTCTTAGCATGCCGGTGGGAGCCTTGAGTCTCGTGTCACCGCGCTGGAAGGCTCGCGATGGTGGCCTTCTTGAAGCAGCTCGACGATGTGGCGTTGTCCGGCCGCGGCCACATCGCTTCAACGCACTACGCCACGACACGGTCGAAATGCGCCAGGAGATGCGCACCGCGTTCGACACGCACGGCGGTGCCGCCCCGGCCTAAAGCACGACGTCAGCGCGGTCAGCCGACGCTGCCGAACGGTGTCAGTAGCCGTAGAACTCGGCGGACTTGATGTCGGCGTCGTCGACGCCCAGATCCTCGAGCAGCTCCAGCATTGCCAGCGCCATCGGCGGCGGCCCGGCCACGTAATACACCGGACTGGTCAGGTCCGGCAGATGCCGGCGCAGCAGATCGGCGTCGATGACACCGCTCTGGCCGGACCAGGATCGCGAATCGGGTTCGGTCATCGTCGCGATCAACCGGAAGTTCGGGTTGGCCTGCTGCAGCGCTTCGAGTTCCGGCAGAAACGCCGCGAGTTCGGGCCGCCAGTTGGAGTAGAAGAGATACAGCGGATGCTGCAACGCATGGCGCGCGGCATGGCGGACGATCGACAGGAACGGTGTGACACCGATGCCGCCGGCGATCAACACAGCTGGTCGACTGACGTCACGGTGCAGGATCAGATCGCCGTCGGCTTCGCTGATCGTGACCGTTGTTCCGGGCGGTGCATCCTTGAGCAGGTCCTTGAATGCACTGTTCCGCAGGCGCATCGCGATCACCAGGTGGTCCTCGTGCGGCGCACTGGCAATGGTGAACTCGCGGGTGGATCCCTTGGCGTCGTCCTTGGGCGGCGGGTCGATCAGCGTTAGCTGACAGGACTGTCCCGGCAGGTACTCATACCCGTCCGGCTTGACGAAGTAGAACGCCATGGTGCCCTCGGCGATGAGTTCGCGGCGCACCAACTCCGACTTGTATACATCCACGGTGAACTCCCCGATCACGAGGCGAAACTAAATTCGGTCTGGGTCGACTGCCGGCCCCGGAACTGCAGGCCGTGTTCGGTCTCGGTCACCCGATGCCGAATCACCTTGCCCGGGTAGGTCAAAGCGCCGTAGACGTGGCCGAGCGCGGTGTTGTTCAAGGTGGTGTGGGAGCCGTCGTGGGCCCGAAAGCCCTCGACCTCCGCCTCGAAGATCCCGTCGACCTTGAAATAGCCGCTGCCCTTGTCGACGTCGAACTCGATCGGCGCCCGGGTCACACCCACGATCTCCTTGACCAGGCCGGCCAGATCGGCCAACGGCCCGCCCGCCTGTCCGGTGAACGCCGTCACGAGCGCGTCCTGTTGGGTATCGTCGGCGCGGTCGTCGACGATGACGAACACCCGGGTGTTGACGTCGAAGATGTTGTCGGCGTGGTGGCCCAACAGCCCCAGGTTGAGACCGGCCACGTCCACGCCGTTGACCTGCCCCCGGTCGATGTGGAACACCCAGTTGAATCCGCAGTTGTTGCCGTCGGCGTTCTCGCCGATCGTGCACGGGCACAGTGACCGGCAACTGCATACCTCGGCCATCCGTCCGTTCAACTCATATCCCACGGTGATCTCCTTTCAGGGGTGGTGGTGGTGGTGTGCACCGGTCGATGACTGCAGCGGCTCATACAGGCCCCAGCCGGGCAGGCGGTTCCCGAACAGGCCCACCAACGCCGCGGCGATCATCAGGGCGACGCCGAGCGGGGTGACGATCCGCCTGCCCCAGGAGGCGGTCTTCTCGATCAGCATCACCGCGGTCAGCGCCAGCATGGCCAGCACATTGCCCAGTCCGGTGCCGAACATGATCAGCATCAGCGCCCAGCAGCACCCCAGACACGACCAGCCGTGGCGCAGCCCCAGGTTCCAGGCGCCCCGGATGCCCCGCCGGTAGTGGGCGAACAGGAAGGCCCGGGGGTCGCGGCACTGGGTCAGGCAGCGGTCCTTGAGCGGAGTGAGTTGGAAGATGCCGGCGATCGCCAGCACGGCGGCGAGCACCAGGTGCGGTCGGGCGGACATCCAGCTCAACTGCGCCGGTGCCGCCCAGGCCCGGGCGGCGGTCGCCACCGCGACCGCGGCCAGCGCGAACGCCAGCCACAGCGCGAGATAGCCGATGAGGAAGGCGGCCCGCACCAAGACCGTTCGCGGCGCGCGGGCGCTGACGACGGTGAACATCCGCACCATCGGAATGGTCGTCGGCAACATCATCGCCGCGGTCATCTCCAGCCAGGCCCCGGCCAGCAGCGCCACGGAGATCGCGACGCCGGCAACCGATCGCGGCGACGCGCCGCCGGTGATGAGAACGTCGTGGTGATGGCCGACCGCCAGCAGTGCCACCCAGCACGCCGCGGCGATAACCCACAGTAACCGGCCCGGATCGCGCCACCCTTCCCGCAGCGCCGCCGTAGTCCGGCCGCTTACCTGGTCGGACGCCACCATCTCGGGGCGTTCCTTCGCCGATGGATCATTTGCCGAACATTACCCGGAGACTTCTTCGCGAAATAGGGGCGGGTTTTCCCCGGGCGCTGATGGCCCTGCTTAGGGACTTCCGGCCCTGTCGGCGGCGGCGTCGGATTGGAGATACTGGTACTACGCGTTACAGATAAACCGGAGGCCGCCATGTCGCAGCGACTGACCACCCTGGACACCGCCTTCCTGCACGCCGAGGACACCGACCCGCACACCCAGCTGGGTATCGGTGGACTGGCGATCCTGGACGGCCCGATGCCCGACCACGCATCGCTGATGGCAACACTGGCCGAGCGGATCGCGGTCTGCCCCCGGTTCTCGCAACGGTTGCGCCGCCAGATGTTCGACCTCAGCGCACCGGAGTGGGTCGACGACGACAAGTTCGACCTGTCCTATCACGTGCGGCGCGTCGCGGTCCCGGGCTCCGGCAGCGATGACGACCTGTTCCGGGTGGTGGCCGACGTGATGTCGTGGCGGCTGGACCGCAACCGCCCGCTGTGGGAGATCTGGCTGATCGGGGGGATGGCCGACGACCGGTGGGCGATGCTGGTGAAGGTCCACCCCTGCCTGGCCGACGCCGTTGCGACCGTGCACATCCTGACCGGGCTGTCCGATGACGGCATGGCGGGCGGCGCCGCTTTTGAGCGCTGCGTGAGCAACCACCCCGCGGGCAGCGCCCTGGTCGCGTCGCCGCCGCAGAATCTGCAGCCGGCCCCGCGCCCCAGCCCCTGGCTGTCGGCATTGCGGGCTCCGGTGCAGATCGCCGGCGACGCGCTGGCCGCTGCCCGCGATGTGCTGCGAAGCTCGGGCGAGTTCGCGGCCGGTCTGCAGCGACCATCCTCGACGCTGAACGGCCCGGTCACCTCGCGGCGACGCTACACCGCGGCACGGGTCGCGCTCGACGACGTCCACCAGATCTGCCGGACGTTCAACGTCTCCGTCGACGACGTCGCGCTGGCCGCGCTCACCGAGAGCTATCGCAACATGTTGCTGCGCCGGGGTGAGCAGCCCACCGCCGAGTCGCTGCGCACCCTGGTGCCCAGCCGCAAGGCGGTGCAGCTGCCCTATCTGCCGGTGCACGAGAACAATCCGGTGCTGCGGTTGCGGCTGGTGCACGCCCGGATGGAGCAGCTGGCCGGGTCCGGCAGCGGAGCGGACGGTGTGGTTGCCGCGGCCACCCGGATGCTGCCGTTCCCGGTGACCTCGTGGGCACTAGATCTGCTGGCCCGGTTGCCGCAGCGCAACGTGGCCACCATGGCGGTCAATGTCCCGGGTCCGCGCCAGCCACTGCAGGTGATGGGCTGCAATGTGGTTGGGGTGCTGCCTATCCCGCCGATCGGAATCCAGCTGCGGACCGCCGCGGCGGTGCTGAACTACGCCGACAAGTTGTTCTTCGGGATCCTGGCCGATTTCGACGCCGTCCCCGACGCCGATGAACTGGCCCGTGGGGTGGAAGCCGCGGTGGCCCGCCTGCTGGAGCGCAGCCGGCGGCGGCGGGGCCGGGACCGTCACGGGATGGCGTTGGTAGTTACCGCGTGAGGGGGCGGGGCGTTCGCACCCCTCGTGGCCGTCGGCGCGTCCTGACATACTGCGGTTCGTGCCTTTCTGCCACCGGTGGACGATGATGCGGCCCACGCCGCGTCGCTCCGGCAGGAGGTTTGCGGTGGCTGATGTTTCCGCAGCACCCGTGCTTCATCATGGCCCGACCGCATGCCGTTCGCGGGCACTATGGCTCGCACAATCGAATAAGGCTTCACCACCACATGATTGATCCCATTGACCTGAGCGGGTTCACCGGGCGGATTCCGTTCGCACAGCTACCGGATACTGACGTGCCGACCAAGCCCGGGGTCTACGTCGTCGTCTGACCGAGTGACGAGACCCCGAGTTTCCTCGATGTGTCGCCTGCAGGGCATTTCAAGGGCAAGGACCCCACTGTCCCGGTCGCTGAGTTGGCCGCGCTGTGGCTGCCGGGTGAACGGATCGTCTACATCGGCAAGGCCAATCTGGGCGCTAACGGCAAGCGCCATCTGCGCAAGAGGCTCGACGAATTCCGCAAGTTCGGTGCAGGCGTGCCGATCGGTCACTCAGGCGGGAGGCGCATCTGGCAGCTCGCCGATCAAGATGAACTGCTCGTTGGCTGGCGAGTCACCGATGACGCGGACGCCGCAAATACCAAGACGAGGATGCTCGCTGACTTCCGCGCACATTACGGGCGCCGCCCGTTCGCAAACATGCGCGGCTGAGCCGCAAGGCGTCGATTCCGCCGACTGCCTTCCCAGCCATGCCGGCTAGCGATTCTTCGGACGCTGGGCGCGCGGCTTGAGACTTGAACGAAGCCCGCAAAACTGTCGCAGCACTCGATGCCGATGAATACGCGGACCTGGAGCGGCTGTGTAGCGGGAACTCCCGAATTACGTTTGGGCCAGCACCTATTGAAAACCTAGTCTCCGTCCCGTGGCCGTCTCGGCTGCGCCTGCGGGAAAGCCTCGCCTAAGAGCTCAACTAGTTGGCGTGCGATCTCTGTTGACGACGGTTGAAGATCCGGCCAGTCGCCGACGGGGTGGGTTCTAGTCAACGTCACCACTGGTGCTGACCTCATATACGGCAACCCATGCGGTAGCACGACACCTTTACCTTTCAAGTCGCCGTGAGTCGTCGGCTAACACCATCAGCCGCGCACGCTGTCTGGCCTACCGGATTTCCCCAACACTCGGCCACGCATGGTCGGAGAAATGCGGCTCGTCAGTACGCTCAACGCGTTCGTGGAGTACGCCCAGCGCCAGTCAACGGCCCCATGTGACCCTCACCCCGCAGCACCCCCGTGACCGTCGCACGACTACCTGGAGAGGGCGCGATCAGTCTCTATCATCACCGAGTTTCCGGCGCGTTCAACACCGTTCTGGTTATCCGTAACATTGCTTACACTGTGCGGAAGCCAACTGCTGGAGGGCCATCTGTGAGCGACGCTATCGCCCCGCTGCCAGCACCGCACTTTACCGGCACGCCAAAGGTTTCGAGAACGTTGGGAAACCCAAACGGATCAAGGCTTCGCGGTTTGTTGCAGTGCAGGTTCTCGCCCATCAACGCGAGCAACAGGGACAGGACCTCGGATGACTTCTCGCGAGCCCACCACATCACTGGATCCACGGCGCGGAGAACACTGGTGTTTCCGTTCATGTCCGATAGACCTGACGCGGCGGACGAGCGAACTCAGCAGGTCGTCGGCCGAGCTCTGCCGGTTTCCGGCGAGGGCCTGATCAAGTTGGGCGGCGCGCTCAGTGGACCTCGGCCACCGACTGAGCCTGTGCGACTAGATCAGGTCAGGTCGAGCATGGAAAGACTGTCGTGTAATGGACGGTGAGCCGCTCTCTCGCCCGTAGGCCCAAATTCCCCAAACAGAGGATGATAATTGCCCGACATTGACGCCTTTCGAGATGTATTCTTTGATTATGCGCGCTCCCACGGAGTCTCTGCCGCGCAAGCCAGATTCACCGGGATGTGCGGAGAAGAATGCGCGGCTACCCTTGCCTCGGAGTTCAACGAGAAACTCACTAAAGTATTCGAAACGCGTCCCGCAGCAATCCGCCCAGCCGGGCGCGAGCCCTGGTATCCAGGTCCGGGTCCAGACGACGCTTGTTGGAACAGCCTACGCAGCTACTACCGAAACGACGGCCGGCCGGAACCGCAGATTGAGAATGTCGACAGCGCGTCGAATGTCGTGATTGCGCACACGGACCGTCCCAATCAGTCCGAATTCAAAGGTCGTGGCCTCGTCGTCGGGTACGTCCAGTCTGGTAAAACCACCAACTTCACTGCAGTCGCAGCGAAGGCTGCGGACCTCGGCTACAGCCTGGTCATCGTTTTGTCAGGCATCCACAATTCGCTACGGAAGCAGACGCAGTCACGACTGTCGTCGGAGCTCACAGACCTCAACACTGAGAAGTGGTTGCCGCTGACCGACGAACATGCCGACTTCCAGAAGCCCCCGTTCAAAGCTGAAGCCGCGCTCCAACCGAACGGTTCGACTGGGCTGATGGTGGTGAAGAAGAATCCAGCGGTTCTACGACGTATCAAGAAGTGGCTCGGCACCGACAGCATGCGCGAGAAGCTTAACCATCTGAACGTCCTAGTCATCGACGACGAAGCCGACCAAGCCTCCGTAGGCACCAAGGCGATCAATCCACTGATACGCGAGATCCTCGCCCTGATGCCGCGGAACACCTTTATCGGCTACACCGCAACACCGTTCGCCAATGTGTTCATCGACCCCATTTCATCAGAAGATCTGTACCCACGGGACTTCATCCTCAACCTACCCGAGCCGAAGGGCTACTTCGGTCCGGCCATGATATTCGGCCGCCCCGACGCCGAGAACGATTCCCCAGAAGCGTTGGGGCAGGATATGATTCGCCTCATCGATACTTCGCATCTTGCGAACTTGCGACCTTCGTCAAAGAAGGCGATTGAAACGTTCTTCCCAGTCGTCGAAGACGAACTGAAAGCTGCAGTCAACTGGTTCTTCCTCGCCACGGCCGCTCGCCGAGCACGAGGCCAGGAGCAGCACGGCTCAATGCTCGTTCACACCTTCATAAACACTCGCGTCCACGATCGTTTCCGGGCTCCGCTCGAGGACTACCGGCGCGAACTTCTCAGCCGCATCGACGCTACCGACAAGGCGACCATCGACGAACTGCGTCTCCAGTGGAACAACGAGTCCGCTCGAGTCCCGGCTGAGAATTTTGGCCGGACAACACTCGACTTTGACAACGTGTTCGCTCACATGCCCGACGTTGTCCGGAGCACGCGGATCGTGCTCGACAACTCGCAAAGCAAGGACCGGCTTGACTACGGTCATGACGAGCCGCAATACGTAATAGCCGTGGGCGCGAACACGCTGTCACGAGGGCTGACTCTGGAAGGCCTTATCTCCTCGATCTTCGTCCGAACCGCTCGTGCTTACGACACGCTTTTGCAGATGGGCCGTTGGTTCGGGTTCCGCAATGGCTACGAAGAGCTCCCTCGGATCTGGGTGACCGCCGAACTTGAGCAGGAGTTCCGACATCTTGCCCAAGTCGAGGCCGAGATGCGACGCGATATTGATCTGTATCAGGAACAGAACCGTACCCCGATGGACGTTTCGGTTCGGATCTTGTCTCACCCATCTCTTGCGATCACGGCAAAGATGGGTGCGGCGGAAACTGCGAGTATCGCGTTTACCGGACGCACGTTGACGACTCGGTATTTCCGAGCGGGCGACTCGGACTGGCTGCGCAAAAACCTAGAGGCCACACGCAAGCTCGCAAATGCCGCTGTCGATCACGGTAAATTTCTTCCCAAGTCCAACAAGTTGAACGGAACCGTGGTATATGACGATGTTCCAGCACAATACATCCTACAGTTCCTAAATACATATCAGGTTCATGAGGATCAGCCGAACATGGACCCACGGCTCCTTCAAAAATTTATCCGGGACTCACTCGCGACGGACTCCTCCTACCTTTCCCAGTGGACGATAGTTTTCGTAGCGGGATCCGGGGAAACGGTGCATCTGGACAAGGTGGGACCGATCAAGTCCTCGGTTCGATCCGCCGAAGAGAACGATCCCGACAGGACCCGGATCCACACCCTGACCAACCCGACCGACTTCGGCCTCGGACTCGGCCTGACGCGACAAGAACTCCGCGAGAAGAGTGGGGGGAACCCATCCGATCCACGCATGCTGACCCTGCGGAACGCAGACCACGCATCTGCCAAGAAGGGCATCCTTCTCGTCATACCCATCGACCCTGTGTCAGAACCGAAGCCCGTGGCAAACGGTGGCGCGCCCCGCAAGATGGAGCGGTACCCATTCAACGCGAGCGAAGGCATTCCCGCTATTGGAATCGGTCTGGGCTTCCCCGAGCCAGAATCGGATGGCGGCTTCCTGACCGGTCGCTACAAGACTGAGTCGTACGTCGCCGTCCGGCTGCCTGGGGATGAGTGGGACACCGAAGCCGAAGCAATCGAGGCTGAGGAAGTGGCGGCACTGCTCGACAACGACAGCGAAGACGAATGATCGACTCTACAACCCTCGCCGCGCTGTGGGCGCAACTAACACGCCCACAGACCGGTGAGTTCACGGTGAACCCAATTACCAGGACACAGCAGGATCAATCAACCTACCTCGCGGTGGACAAACACGGTCACAGGCACTTTCTTGTGCCGACCGGCGACTACCGTGCAATCGACATCTCGGACGGGAGCGCGCTTCGGGTCGAAGGCAAGACCGTCACCATCCGGGACGCCGAGTACACCAGTTTTCTAGACATCCAATGCACCAAGCCGGAATTCAACGATACGTTCGATCACCTCCTCGTCGATGTCATCACCCGCGTGGAAAAGAGCGGTCGGCCGGCAGATGACGCTCTCCAATGCCTCGAAGACTGGCGCGCCATGTTCAGAATCAGTACTCGGCGCACGCTGAGCCCATCGCAGCGAATCGGGCTGTTCGCAGAACTTGGAGCGCTGCAAGACCTCCTGCGGGTTGGCCTCGTCACTGACAGTGCGTGTTGGACCGGCCCATCAATGGCCCCTCACGACTTCGAGCTCTCACAATGCTCACTTGAGGTCAAGGCTCACGGCACTGCAAGCGAATTGGTGACGTTCCATGGCATCAACCAACTGGACACCCAAGACAACAAGCCGCTGTTTCTCTGCTTGCGTCAGATCGAAGAAGACAGCTCCGGAAAGTCGCTCATCGAGCTCGCACAGGAAATCGGTAAGCAGCTCTCCGACCCTACAGCTTTCCGGGACGCGTTGAACAAGCTGGGTGTTCTCGACGGAGACTTGCAGCTCAATGCATTCCGCTATGCCGTCACTCAAGAGTCGATCATCGAAGTGGTGGAAAGCACCCCGAAGATCATTGCATCCTCTTTCGCCGGCGGTCAGCTGCCCGACGGCGTCGAACGGCTCCGTTACGCCGTACCGCCGGCGGAACTGATCTCCGGAGAGGTTCATGCCACCATCCAGGAGTGGGAGGCCAAAACATGGAAATAACGGCTCCACAATGGTGGTCTCAACCGGTTCGCCCAGACGGGTCGATCATGGGAACCGGTGTTCTCCGGCAGCTGGGCACACCCTCCCTGGAACTGATCGATGTCCTCGTTCGCGAAGCGGCACAGAATAGTTGGGACGCAGGGCTTCCCGAAGGCGACCTCCGATTCTCCATCAGCTTTAAGCGGCTTGGTGAACACGCCCAAGCATGGCGCGAGCTGATCGGCGACTCGCGCAAGGGTATGAACATCGTCGTAGGCGCCGGCGAATTGACCGAAGACTCGTGGATCCTGATCGTGGGCGATCGCGGCACGTCCGGCCTCGGAGGTCCGATTCTCGCCGGCGAACAGACGCAGCCCGGGGTGAGCCCGGACTTCGTCCAGTTCCTGCGGAATGTCGGTGAACCTCGCGACCGGGATCTGGGAGGCGGTACGTACGGCTTCGGCAAAGCCATCTTCTACAACTTGAGTAGATGTCATGCGATCGTCGTGGATACAAATTGCGTCAGCGGCACGGACAGGCGGCGACTCATGGGCGCGGCATTGGGGGCACCATTCACGACACCGAGGACGCAATACACCGGCCGACACTGGTGGGGCGTCACCGACGACCGGAATGTACCGCTCCCCCTGACGGGTTCCGACGCTGCAGACGTTGCGGCGGCTCTCGGACTGCCAGGATTCGCTGGCGGTGCGACCGGTACCGACGTTGTGGTGCTACTGCCCGTCCTCACCGCCGTTGCGCAGGAAGACAGCAAGCACGGTGACCAGCGCCAGCTCGTCGACGCCGCGGCCGAACGGGTCGTTTCGGCGATCCTATGGAACCTCTGGCCAAGGCTCGGATCAGCCCAGCGTGCACCTCAGGTCACGATCTCGGTATCGGTGGAGGATGAAGTCGAAAAGATCAAGAAGCCCGACGAATACCCATTTCTCCGGCCGTTCAGTGAAGCGTTAGATGCCATCGAGGCCGGCAAGGGTGACACAATCGATCGCGAGCGAATCAGGTATCCCGGCGCAGTCGGCCATTACCGGATTCAGCTCTGCAACCCCGACCCATCGTCGGGTTCTCGCCAGGGACTCCTGCTGGCGAAGCCATTCGATGGGCCATATCACCATGTCGCCCGTATGCGACAGGCGAGACTCATCGTCGACTACCTGGAATGCGAACCCTACCCAGGCCAGGATTTCGGTTACGCCGGCGTGTTCCTGGCTACCAGGGAGTTTGACCAGTGCTTTGCCGACGCCGAGCCTCCCACCCATGACAAGTGGGAGACCGCCGGTTTGCCCGAGAAGGCGCGGTTGGTGGTCAAGTACGCAATGACCCATTTGAAGACCCGCATCAAGGACTTCGTGGCGGAGAAGGCGGGGACACGTTCGTCAGACCTCGCTGGATTGGGACGACTCTCGTCGAAGCTGGCACCGCTTCTACCCTTTGACGGACGCATCATTGACGATGGTCCAAGAGGTCCCCGTCCCGGAGGCGGGCAGGCAGGGGGTGGCGGAGAATCCCGTGCTCGCATCCTTGAAGAACCGAGACTTCACCTTCGCAACGGGGAGGTCCGAATGTTTGCAAAGGTCAAACCACCAAAACCGGGACACCGCAGCCTCGTCCTATCGGCCGACCCGTTTGTCGTGCTCGACGATGGACGCCGGGAGCGCGACGCACCTGCAGGCGCTCCCGTACCAGAGGCTCTCGGTTGGTACGACGAGGCGTGGAACCTACTGGTCCATGGTCCTGAACTGTCGGAACTGCCTCCCCACAGAGCCAACGCGTTCTTGTACGTGGAGATCAGCCGCATTCCGAACGCGGCGATCGGACTCAAGATTCAGACCAGCGAGTCGTGATGCCTTCACCACCCTATTTCACCCCGAGTGACGGCAGCGTGAGGCTGTCGCCTTGGATGCACAGAGTTGGCGCAGAATGGAAGCCACTCGAAACCACACTGACTGAATGGAACCCGGGTACTTCGCTCGACATCGCTCGCGAGTTCACGATCGACCTCGAACAGGTTCGCGCCGAGTGCGGCTTACCAGACGACGCACAGATCCGCATCGCCAGTTCCTGGCACAGTGATGCCTCGAAGATGGGCGGACGCATCTTCGTCGCAGAGCTCACCAGCAGAACCGTCGACCAAGTCCGCGGAGAACTCGACGGAATGCTGATAGGCGGCCGAGTCCATCTGCGAACAACAGTGACCGCAGGGGATGCCATCTCGATCCGCGATGGGGCACCGTCAGAGCCGGGATCCATCCTCTTCGAAGATGTTCATGCGATCGCGCTCGGAGAGGACGACGGCCGATTCCCGGTCTGCGTCGATGACTTCGCAAGGACGCCTTACGATCCCGATGCATCATGGTTTTTCGAAGTAGACACTTCCGATCTAACCGCACCGTTCATTGCCGGATCTGTACTCCACATGAACTCGCGCGATAAGAAACTTGTCGCGGCAACCGTCGCCGACTCGCCGACGCCGATTCAGAGGCAACTGGTACAGGAGTTGAGCCACAGCCTCGCGTCACATCTGCTGTACCTCGCCATGCAGATCGATGAAGCTGAGCCCCTCGGCGATCCCTCAGATTGGCCAATCGGATCTCTCGGCGCGACGTTCGCTCTCATCCTTCGAGACGCCAACGTCTCTGGCACGCTGCTACGCGCGGGCATCGATGCTGGCGCGCGGCTTCGAGCAACGGTCGAAGGGACTACCCGCCGACAGGGGAAGGGACGTGCATTCTGATGACCGACGCCCGACTTCTCTGGCCTCGAATCACACGTTCGGTCGCGGAGACCATATTTCAGACAGACGTTGCGCAAGACATTGTTCCTGATGCCCGTACAACCCACCCGGAGATCACCTACGGAACGACCGGAGGGCGCATCTCCGCCAACGAAATCGAACAGCTCCGAAAGGCAGTGCTTCAAGTTGCCGAACACTACGGCTACTTGACCGAATCAAACCGTAGTGCAGGGAGTAACGCCTTTGATCGCGAGGTGGCACGGGTGCTCGTGGCGGAAATGGATCTGTCGTGGGACGAAGCCGGCCAACCAGGGATTTGGTCGTTCCTCTCACTGGTCGTATTACCCGATGTCACGGCATGGCGCTGGCGCGGGACGACAGACTCCACGCCGACCAAAGTGCGCTGGATCTGTATCGACCCGACACGCCACACATGGGGTCGACTGTGGTGGCAGGAGACTCTCTGCCGAGACCACATCGACCTCCTCTCGAAATTCAACGAGTCCGAGCTGAATCAACTCTTCGAGCGCACTTCCTTCACCCGCAACCGCGATTTCTTCCTTACATTCGCCCTCGCCATCGCAACAAACCTAGGCGAGGCTGGCCGGCGGCCGTTCATCCGCGACGTCGCGAAACGAATGCGCCGCAGGCTCGCCTTCATCGATACCTTCTCGCTGGACCCTTTCGAACTGCAAACAATCATCGACGGGGTCGTTGGAGAATCACTCAGCGCTCTCACCACGTGAGTCGCCGCAGAGTCGATCGTTCGATCCGATCGACGGCGCTCCGACTAGCCTCGCGCCCTGGGACCGCCCCTTGACGGTAGTCGGGCTGCCGCACAAGAGGTGACGTGCGCACGGACGGCTGGCAGACAACTCGCTCCCACGGCCGCGCAGAATATCCGACCGGAAACGCAGCTCACCCGCCGCACACCGCGGCCCTAATCGCCCGCGCTGCGACACTCGGGTCCTCGTGTTCCCAGAACCTCAGGACGGTCCACCCCGCCTCGCTCAGCACGGCGTTCGTCCGTTCATCACGGGTGCGGTTGCCCGACACCTTCTTCGCCCAGAACTCCGCATTGGTACGGGCCACGGTGTGGTGCTCGGGGCAACCGTGCCAGAAGCATCCGTCGACGAACACCGCCACCCGTGCCCGGGTGAATACCAGGTCGGCGCGCATTCGACGGTTTGAGGGCAGCGGCGGGAAGTCGACGCGGTACCGCATACCCATTCCGTGCACCAACCGACGCACTGCGAGCTCGGGCTTGGTGTCTCTGCTGCGGTTGGCACGCATGGTGAGCCGTGCATGCTCGCTCGACGCCCACGACTCCGTCACTGTTCCAGTGTGGCTCGGCGACGGGTCGCTGCACACCATAAACAGAGGTGGCAACCGTATTAGGTGAGTCGATACCGAGGACTGTCGGCACCGGTCGATAACATCGCCTCGTGGTGCACATGATCGACCTGTTCGCAGGTTGCGGAGGCATGACGGCGGGCTTCGTCGCTGAGGAATACGCCCCCGTGCTGTCGGTCGAGTTCGACCTGTACGCAGCCGCGACCTACGCCGCGAACTTCGGCGAAGACCACACGGTCTGGGGTGACATCAAGTCGGTCAAAAAAAATGCAATACCTAGGGCCGACGTCGTGATCGGCGGTCCTCCCTGCCAGGGATTCTCCAACCTGGGATCGAAAGACATCAACGACCCCCGCAACCAACTCTGGCGCGAGTATCTGCGCGTGGTGAGTGCCGCCAAGCCCAAGGTGTTCGTCATCGAGAACGTCGACCGGTTCATGAAGTCACCAGAGTTCCAGCTGCTGCTCGCCGAGACTGAAAACGGATCCCTCAAGGGCTACAACCTGAGCTACGACCACCTCAATGCCGCCGACTTCGGCGTAGCCCAGCGACGCATCCGAACCATCGTCATCGGGTCCCGCATAGGCAGCATTGAGCTGCCCGAGCCGACACACGCCCGGAATCCAGCTGCCGGCTCCGCGCTCCTACCGTGGAGCGGCACCCAGACGCGAATCAAGGGATTACCGGCCCGTCCCACAACCACCAGCCTGCCCGCGAGCACCACCAGATTCTTCGGCGAGACTGTCCCGGGAGTCTTCAAGGGTCTCGACCTACATATCGGCCGCAACCCCACAGCGCTTTCCCTGCAGCGCTACGACCATGTCCCACCCGGCGGCGGACGCTTCGACGTACCCGAGCATCTGCTGCCGCGCTGCTGGCGCGAGAAGCCGACCGGTACCACCGACGTCATGGGTCGAATGCAGTGGAATTTCCCCTCGCACACGATCCGCACCGAGTTCTACAAGCCCGAGAAGGGCGCCTATCTACACCCGCAATGGGACGCTCGGGGACGCAACCGGGTGAACCGGCCAATCACCCACCTCGAAGCAGCACGGCTGCAGGGATTCCCCGAGGACTTCCTGTGGTGCGGGACGAAGATCGAAATTGCCCGCCAGATCGGCAACGCGGTCCCCGTCGGTCTCGCCCAGGCCATCGCGAGGCACCTGCGGCCGTATCTGTGACGGGCGAACCCGAGTTACCGTTTGACGACCGCCCGGTAGCGGCCACGCAGGACTCCCGAGCACAGGCGCTGCGCCGACGGCGCAACACTTTCCGGACGCACCCGGTGCCCTCCGAACCGATGGGCAGGATGCCACGCGGATGGATTCTCGGCAGCGGGTTCGAGCAATATGTGCCGCCGTCACTGAAGTCTTTCGTGGACTGGTTCGATAACACGCCGGATGCCCGCGAGCGCTTCCGGTGGGCGTTGCGCGACTCGCTCGACGAGCTACTCGACGGCCAGCGCACCGGCCGCTGGGCCTATCAGCACCTGTCGAAGACCGAGAAGACGTACCTGGGCACCGCCGTCGAGGTGAACCTGACCAAGGAGTTCGAGTTCCGCAACGGGGACCATCTTGACTGGCAGATAGCTGGCCGAGATATCGACTGCAAGTTCTCCAAGGACCTCGGGGGCTGGGAGATCCCGATGGAGATGTATCTGTGCGCCGATCACGGCGATCGTCAGGGTAAGGCTGACCACCCAGCCCTTCTCACATGGTTCGACGACACCACGAGCCGCTGGGCTGCAGGGTTGATCACCATCACCGACGAGTCTCTGCGTTGGAAAACGGACGACAACGGCGACACGGTCCGCGCCTATAACAGAGACAACAAGCGACGCCTCGCCGAATCGTCGGCCGAGGCCGTCTATTGGCTGTGGGATGGCCTGCAGACCGATTTGCCACGAAACCTGCTGCTGCACCTGAACGCGGACGCCCGAGGACGTGTCTTCTCGTTCCCTTCCTCAGGCCAGAAGAGGGTGGACCAGCTGTTTCGCGAGGTTCAAGGGCAGATCGTGGGCCGCCAGACCGTCCTCACTGTCGGACAGCAGGACGACGCGCCCAAGCGCGTGCGGGACGCCCGCCTGCACCTTAGACAGGAAGGCATCGTGGTTCTCGGCCACCAGGATTCACACCCGACGGTCGCCACTTCGCTGGGACTACCGGTACCCGTCAAAGGTGAGTGGATCGCCGTACGCTTGGCTCCCGTGTCCGAAACTGATGGCCGCCCATCGTTCACCCTGGAAGGCCAGCGATGGGCAGTAGCGCATTTTGACGAGCCAAGTGTCGAAGCACCGGACCTGCCCAAGAAATTCACGCCTTAGCCACGGCTGCGCCGAACCCTTTCCAGGGGGCAACACGAATCTGGGCGGAGCAAGCGTCGCAGGCAAGCTAGGTCGACTCTCCAAGCTTCGGCGTCGATCGATGCGGTGATCTCCAGGTCGAAGAAACGGAGCCCAGACGAACAAGGTTGGGAACTAAATGTCTCAGGGCCCGGGGATGCGTTGAACCTCCCGCAGAAGTTGCTCGAAATCACGCAAGCGGTTTTGCGTGATGAGACGTTTGAAAGTGCGACCAGGCGACCATGACGTTCGCCTAGTAGCAGCAACAGCATCGATGGCGTCTGACAACGCCGGAAGATCAAGGTGATATACGAAGTCAATCGCCCCTGATCCGTCTGCTAATATTTTCAGCATCGACGGCCGCGGTTCAATTGTCACAACCCCGAAATGCGGCATCTTTCCGCGTCTTTGAGCAACCAGTTTGTGCCCCTGTGATACACAATCCTGTGCGCGATCAGTCCGCAACGACCATTTGGACGAGAGCGCGATGGCAAGTTCGTCCGGACCATTTGTTCGAGGAACGGCTACCGAGATATCAATCTTCAGAAGTGACTCCTCAGGCATCTGCTGAACCAGGGCTTCTTTCATCCGCATTTGCTGCTCAGCGGCCGCTGCCAGGTCCCGCATGCGGCGGTCGATCACTTTTTTCTTCGCCCCAAGGTCAACGCCAAGAACATCACTGGCCAGCGAGTCGAGGCGTGGAGTTAGATTCGGGAAATCCTTTTCAAACCTTGCAAAAACAGCCAGGTGTGCGTACTGGGAAAACTCCTTCGCAGCACGGGAGCGCTCCACGCGGAGGTCCGGGCGAAGCGCTTTCAACACATTGATAATTTGCTCCTCCATATCCGACCCCGGATCGTCGGGTGCAATTTTGGAGCGCGGTATACCCAACCTGTCGAATAATTCAATCCCCAACTCGACGGATAGATCATCGTTACTATCGGAAGTATTCGGCTTACCGGTCTTTCGCCGGTAGCCGCAGAGAATACTTGTAAAAGAAGCTGGCACGCCCGCCACGATTCCAGCAAGCTCCAAATAATGCAATGACTCCAGCGACTGTGTCCTAAATACACCAATCACGACGATTCCGCCGACTCCAGGTTGCAGTCGACGCTGCTCGTGGTTAGTGGTTAGCCACGGCGTACCTGGCGATGTCTCCCATCAAGGCCCAGCACTGTTCGCAGTAGATCGCGGTCTCCTCTGCGCCGCACCCGCATATGGCATGGACGAATATCCCGGATCTGGCTGCCACAACGTGGGTGAGTTCCTTCAACCAAGACCGACCCGGCGCCGTTCCGCGGCGATATCCCCCCGTCGAACTTGACAGCCCCTTGGAATCCCGATTCCGAACATCTCCGGAGAAGCTGGGTGATTCCATTCCCCGGACTGTGAAACGGCCGCCCCTCACGCCGCGTGCCGTAACTCCCCCCTCCGCCTTCCCCTCCGGCGCCGCATGCCCACGCTCCCCCGGAGCCCATCCGACCCACGTCAGATAAAGCCCCAACACCGCAAACGCGACATACACAACGCGGAACACCCCGACCTCGCCCATGGTGTCGGCGGGTACGGACAACAGCGTCGCCGGGAACGCCACCAGCGACGCCCCCTTGATCGCGGTCAGCCAACCGAGCGCGGACACGCTGAACGCGGCGACACCCCGCCAGTACGGGTGCAGCGCCACCACAACCAACCCGGCGATCAACGTGAACGCCCCGGCCGACCAGGTCCACAAGGTGTCGGCGGACCAACTCGCGGCCTGCGTCCACAGCTCCGGGACGCGCGCCGCGGCGGTTGCCATCATGATTGCCAAGAAGGGTCCGACCACCCTGGCGAACATCCGGGTGGTGGTCTGGGATCGATTCGCGGTACTCATCGTTGACACCTCCATAACGACTCCCCCCTGCGCTCCATTGTGCGCGCAAATCGCCCGTCAATCCCGGCATGACACCACCGCTCAGTACAGTCATTTGATGCCCGCGTCGCCGAAGCGCTCGCTGAAAACCCTGGCCAGCCGGCTGACCGTCGCTACCGTCTTCACTGCGATCCTCGCCAGCGCGATCTGGGTCAACCACACCCACCCGATCCGCCAGCCGATCCCCATGCCGACCGCCAAGACTCTCGGCCCCGGGATCGGCATCAACGTCAGCCCGGCCGACGGCTCCGACAACATCAGCTGCACCGCGGGTTTCCTGGTGCGCACCAAGGACGGCCAGCCCGGGCTGCTGTCGGCCGGCCACTGCAACAAGCCCGGCGGGCCCGGGAAGGTGGCCGTGCACCACGGCGGCCTCTACAAATACCCGGTCGTCGGCACCTTCACCGAAAGCGTCTACGACGGCAACGACTGGAACGACTTCGACATCGGCCTGATCACCATCGATCACCCCGGCAAGATTCCGCTGACCTCCGAGATCGACGGGCATCCGGTGACCGGTCTCGCCGACCGTGTCGAAATCGGCGACACCCTTTGCCATTTCGGGATCCGCAGTGGCGGCGCGATGTGCGGGCCGGTGGTCGCCAGCGAGGAGAACAAGGTCCGGTTCACCGCCACCGGCACCTGCGGTGACTCCGGCGGGCCGGTGTACCAGATCCAGCCCGATGGCACCGCGCAAGCGGTCGGGATCTTCACCGCGGTGTCCAACGGCGACTACTCCGAGCCCACCTGCGACGGCCCCCACCAATACTCCGTCGGGCAGTCGATCAAGCCGTGGCTCGCCGCCTGGGAGCTGACGCTGGTGACCACCACACCGGAAAACCCGAATTAGCCGCACCGTCAAAGATTCCCCGGCCCCTACCGCCGCCGAGCCGCGAGGCACACACTGGAACAAACCTGATGTGAACCGAACGAGCCGTCGCCTCGTGTCACTTCCGGGAGGCTGGTGTATGGGTATCGGGAGAACCAGCGACATATCGACACTCGACCGCGAGCAGGCCCCGGCCGCGCAGTCCCGCACGTGCGGCCGGCGCCGTCGTGCCTGGTCACGGCTGTTGGGCACATGACCGCCGACGACGCCGGCTGGGCCCGCCTCGGCAGACAGGGCCTGTCCCCGCACGCCGTGAGCCCTAGCCAACACGACGCCCGCACCCAGGTCACCCACGCCTTGGCGCAACTGTCCTCCGACAACCGGGTGCTGCTCGGTCGGGCCTACTTCCACGGCTGGACCACCGGACAGATCGCCGCCGACTTGGGCATCGCCGAAGCCACCGTGAAAGTACAACTGCACTACGCGCTGCGCACCCTGCAGCGGACCCTGCGTGACATGGGGGTGGCGCCATGACCGCCTCTCGCCACGAGTACGCCCTGTGGGATGCCGCCTACGTGCTGGGATCGCTGTCGGCGTCCGATCACCGCGAGTTCGAAACGCACCTCGACCAGTGCCCGTCCTGCCGGGACTCGGTGGACGAACTGTCCGGGATGCCGGCGATGCTGTCGCTGCTGAACCCCGACGACTTCGCCGGAGCCATCGAAGACGACGAGCTGGCCGTACGGACCGGCCAGGGCGCACAGACCACCTACCGATACAACGGCTCGGATCGCTCGGAATCCAGCGGATCCGTCGCCGTGATGCAGCCGCCGGAGACCGTGCTGCCGATCTTCCGCACCGGCAACTACGCCCCGGTCCCCGACGAACTCACCGCGTTCGACCTGCCGGTAGAAGGCAACGTCCCGGCCGAGCTGAATGGCTGGTACCTGCGCAACGGCCCCAACCCGCGCGAAGCGGGCGGCCACTGGTGCACCGGTGACGGCATGGTCCACGGGGTCCGGCTGGAGAACGGCCGGGCGGCCTGGTACCGCAACCGCTGGGTGCGCACCGAGAGCTTCGGGCAACCGCTGCAGCTCTTCAAGCCCGACGGCAGTCGCGACCTGCACTCCAGCGTGGCCAACACCCACGTGATCCGCCACGCCGGCAAGACCCTGGCGCTGATGGAGTCCTCGCTGCCGTATGAGATCACCAACGACCTGCAGACATTGGGCGTCTACGACTTCGCCGGCAAGCTGGCCGACTCCATGGCCGCACACCCCAAGATCTGCCCGGTCACCGGCGAGCTGCATTTCTTCGGCCATGGCGACCTCTTCGATCCGCACGTCAACTACTACCGCGCCAACGCCGACGGCGACCTCGTCATCCGCCGCTCGATCGACGTGCCCGGGATGACGTTGATGCACGACTTCGCGCTGACCGCCGAACACGTCGTATTCATGGATCTGCCGCTGGTGTTCAACCTGGATGTCGCACTCACCGCCCGCTACGAACGCGACCTGCCGTTCCGCTGGGATGAGCACTACGGCGCGCGGCTGGGGGTGCTGCGCCGCGATGACCCGTACGGTCCGGTGCGCTGGTTCGACATCGACCCCTGCTACGTCTTCCACATCGTCAACGCGTTCGACGCACCATCGGCCAGCGGTGACGCGATCGTGCTGCACACCGTCCGCTACCCGGAGATGTGGCGCAACAACAGCGATTTCGAGACCGACGCCGTGCTGTGGCGCTGGACGGTCAACCTGGGATCCGGGGTGGTGCAGGAGGTCCAGCTCGACGACCGCGACATCGAGTTCCCCCGCGTCGATGATCGGTTGGTCGGCGCCGACGCCCGCTACGCCGTCACGGTCACCAACAACAGCCTGATCCGCTACGACCTGGCTCGCGGCGACGCGCAGGTGCACCGGTTCGGTGTCAACGGCCTGGCCGGTGCGCCCGGTGAGGCGGTATTCGCACCCGCGCCGGGTCAGTCCGACGAATCGGCCGGCTGGTATCTGACCTACGTCTATGACCCGGTGCGCGATGGCAGCGACCTGGTGATCATCGACGCCACCGACTTCGACGCCAAGCCGGCCGCCCGGGTGCGGCTGCCGCGGCGCGTTCCGCACGGCTTCCACGGGAACTGGATGCCGGACTGATTTTTGTGGGCACACGGGTGCGGCGCATGAACCCCCCGGGCGCCCATCCCGTGTTATTAGGCAGGAGGTGACCCCATGCCTCGAGTCGGTATTCCGCCGGACCATGAAGCCGCGTTGATGAAGACGCTCTACGACGAGCACGCCGCGGTGTTGTGGCGCTACGCACTGCGCCTGACCGGCGACCGGGCCCGCTCCGAGGATGTCGTTCAGGAGACGCTGCTGCGTGCCTGGCAGCACCCGGAGGTCTTCAGCGACCCCGAGCGCTCGCCGCGGGCCTGGCTGTGCACCGTCGCACGCAACATGATCATCGATGAGCGCCGCAGCGCCCAGTACCGCAACGTCGTCGCCCTGTTCGACGAGACGGCCCCACCAGAGCAGCCCACTCGCGATGAAGTGGACAACGCACTGGATCGGATGTTGATCGGCGACGCCATGACCCAACTGTCGAAGGAACACCAGGCTGTGATCGAACGGTCCTATTACCGTGGATGGAGTACTACACAGATCGCCGACGACCTCGGGATCGCCGAGGGAACGGTGAAATCCCGCCTGCACTACGCGGTGCGGGCACTGCGACTCGCCTTGCAGGAGATGGGGGTGACACGATGACGACCCCGATCGACGGTGGCCACCGCTACGCGATGTGGGACGCCGCCTACGTGCTGGGTTCGCTGACCGCGACGGACCGACGCGAATACGAGCAGCACCTGACCGGCTGTTCGGCATGCCGGGCCGCGGTCGCCGAGATCAGCGGCGTACCCGCCCTGCTCTCGCAGCTCGAACACAGCACCGTTGCCGCCATCGCCGACGGCGACCCGGCGGTCGCGGTTCCGCGGCTGTCGCCGGAGCTGTTGCCGTCGCTGCTGAGCACGGTGCGACGCCGACGCCGCCGGACCCGGTTGGCGACCTGGGCGGCCGGCAGTGCCGCTGCCGCGGTGTTGGGAATCGGAGTCCTGGTCGGTGTCGGAGGCTCCCCGTCCCCGTCCTCGACGCAGGAGGCGTTGCCGATGGCGCAGGTGGGCACGACCGCGCTGGCCTCGACCGTCGCCGTCAGCAGCGAGCCCTGGGGCAGCTTCATCGACTTGAGCTGTGTCTGCCTGGCTCCGGTGACCGCGCATCACGACACCCTGGCCCTGGTGGTCGTCGACCGTGACGGCACCCAGACTCGCCTGGCGACCTGGGTGGCACAGCCCGGGCACACCGCGACACCGGCCGGCAGCATCTCGACGCCCACCGACCAGATCGCGTCGGTGCAGGTGGTTTCCGCCGACAACGGCAAGGTGCTGCTGGAACGCGCCATGTGAACCAATGCCGGTCGGCCGCCGTGTCACTGGCATGTCGAGGAACCACTCCGCGGTCGACCACATCGTCGCCCAGCTGCCGCCGGCGGGAGTACGCCACATCTTCGGCGTCGACGGAGCGAACATCGAAGATCTTTACGACGCAGCGTATTTCCGGACCGACATCGCCACGGTGCTGGCCAAGCACGAGTTCGGCGCCGCCACCATGGCCGATGGCTACAGCCGCAGCGGCGCCGGGCTGGGTGTGGTGGCCGCGACATCGGGTGGCGGCGCACTGAACCTGATCGCCGGACTCGGCGAATCACTGGCCAGCCGGGTGCCGGTGTTGGCGCTGGTCGGCCAGGCCCCGCAGGCGATGGATGGCCGCGGCAGCTTTCAGGACACCAGTGGTCGCAACGGTGCGCTGGACGCGCAGGCGTTGTTCGCGAGTGTGTCGGTGTTCTGCGAGCGGGTGCTCGACCCCGACGACATCGTCTCGGCGTTGCCGCGCGCCATCGCCGCCGCCCGCCGCGGCGGGCCGGCGGTGCTGTTGTTGCCCAAGGATGTTCAGCAGGGAACCGTCACAATCGGCACCTGCCTGCACAACGGAAGCCATGGTCGCGAGCGCCCACCGGTCGGCGCCCCGCAGCCGATTCTGCACGCGCTGCGCGAGGCCCATGGCCCGGTGACGATCATCGCGGGCGAACAGGTGGCCCGCGACGACGCCCGGGCCGAACTCGAGGAACTGCGTGCCCTGCTGCGGGCCCGGGTGGTGTGTGTTCCCGACGCCAAGGACGTCTCCGGCACAACGGGTTTCGGTGCGTCGTCGGCACTGGGGGTGGCCGGCGTGATGGGCAACCCCTCGGTCGCCGACGCGGTGGCGGCCAGTGCGTTGTGCCTGGTGGTGGGCACCCGACTGTCGGTGACCTCCCGCACCGGCGTCGAGGACGCGCTGGCCGCCGTCCGTATCGTGTCGATCGGTTCGGCGCCACCGTATCTTCCGTGCACGCACGTGCAGACAGTCGATCTGCGGGCGTCGCTGCGGCGGCTGTGCCGGGAGCTGTCCGGGCCGGGGCGGCCACGGTGGCTGCGGGTGCCCGACACCATGCCGCGCACCGAGTTGCGGCCGCCGCCCTACACCGGACCGGGGGTCCGTTATCGCGACGCGATGGCCACCCTCGACCACGAACTTCCCGACAGCGTCGACATCGTCGTCGACGCCGGCAACACCGGGGCCGCGGCCATCCACTACCTGCCGCCGCGGCGCGGCGGTCGTTTCCTGGTGGCCCTGGGGATGGGCGGGATGGGGTACAGCTTCGGCGCCGGCATCGGGACGGCGCTGGGCCGCGGCCGGCGCACCGTGGTGATCGCCGGTGACGGCGCGTTCTTCATGCACGGCATGGAGATCCACACCGCGGTGCAATATCGGCTTCCGGTCCTGTTCGTATTGCTCAACAACAACGCCCACGGCATGTGCGTGACTCGCGAACGACTGTTCTACGACGGCCTGCACAGCTACAACCGCTACACCCCCAGCCATCTCGGCGCCGGCCTGGCGTCGATGTTCCCGGGACTGGGCGCCATCGAGACGGCCGACACCGGCGGATTCGGCGCCGCGCTGCGCACCGCACTGTCCCACGACGGCCCGTCGGTGATCAGCGTCGAATGCGCCGCCGACGAGATCCCGCCGTTCGCACCGTTTCTGTCCGCCGCACCGACCCGTCAGGAGGATCACCGCTATGTCACTGCCGGCACTCGCTGATATCACCGCCCACTCCGGTTCCGCCGACGCCATCGACGGCCTGGTCCGGATCGAGACCAGCCCCCGCAAGGTGGCCACCCCGATCATCATGGAGATGATGCGGTCGGTCTACCCGCACGATGTCGTCTTCGGTGAGTACTGCACCGTGAACGACTACATCGACTGCCCACCCGACGACCTGTTCGACTACCTGGCCGACACCCGGTGCCTGGAAGAGTGGACCTACAGTCTGCGCGGCTTCACCCCCACCGACGAACCCGGCCTGTGGCTCGCCCACGACCGGCTCGGTTCGGAAACCGAAATCTACACTCGCACCGTCGCCGAAACTCGCTCGCGCACCGTGGATTACCACTGCGCGTGGGATCAGGGACACCACCTGTGGATGATCTATCTGCTGCGGGTCGTCGACGCCCAGGTGGTGCTGAACAAGCCCGGGTCGGTGGTGCTGTGGACCAACTGCCACCACCCGTTCTACGACCACAACCCGTATCCGGAGGCCGCGCCGCCCGAGCGCCCGGTGTGGGTCGGCGACTTCTGGGACATGTTCAGCGCCGGGCATCTGCTGGAGCTGAAGAACCTGAAGGCCATCGCGGAGTACCGCCACCACCACGGCCTCCCGATCACGCCGTCCTGGATGAGATGAGCCGAAACATGAACCAGCCCGGCGAAACTGTAGTCAGCTTGATCGACGTCTCCAGCTACCTTCCCGGCGAACCGATTCCCGCCCAGTACTACGCGCAGTTCGCCGAATCCGACGAGTTGCGGGACAACGTGATGTTCCGGGCGCCCAAGTTCCGCCACCACGTCGCTGCCGACGAGTCCGCGGCCGACATGATCGAGCAGGCGGCGCAGGGCCTGATCGACCGCCACGGCCGAGAGGCCATCGAAGAAGTCGACGTGTTGATCACCCACACCCAGTTGCCGGACATCCCGTTCAGCGGCTCCGGCGGCGGTATCGCCCACCGGCTCGGTATGCGTCCGTCGTCGGTGCTGGATCTGCACAACGGCGGATGCGCGGCATTCATCTTGGGCCTCAACGTCGCCCGCCAACTGTTGGCGGCCGGAGCGGGACGCAGCGCGTTGATCGCGATCGCCCAGAACGCCGCCGGCCAGGTCTTCGACCAGCCCGCAGTGCGCGGCAAGTCGCAGGCATCGGTACCGGGCGACGGTGCGGCGGTCGGCCTGGTCACGCTGTCGGATCGATCGCCGATCCTCGACGTCGAGTGCCGCACCTACGGCGAGTACGCCGGCGACATGACCTACACCATCGACCCGCCCCGCAAGTGGTGGCAGCCCGGTCCCGGTGCCGGCTATATCGGGTTCACCGAGGACAAGATCACCAAGGTGATGGCGCGCGGCAATCGGCAGGTTCCCGAGGTCGCGCTGGCCATCTGCCATCGAAACGGCCTGCGTCCCGCCGATATCGACCTGCTGGTCACCAATCAGCCCAACCGGGTGTTCCTGCGCAATTGGCGCGAAGCGCTCGAGCTGCCTGAATCGAGACACCTCGACACCTTTGAGGAGTGCGGCAACCTGTTCGGCGCCGGGATCCCGATCAACCTGGACCGGGCGATCACCGAACAGCGACTCAACCCGGGCGAGGTGGTGGTGATGGCCGGGTTCGCGCACGCCGGTGACTTCGCCGGCGCGGCGGCCATCCGGTGGGGCGGGCGACCCTGATGACGTGGGCGCTCGACCCCTTCGCATTGGCGCTGAATGAGAATCCCTTTCCGCCGCTGCCCTCGGTGCGTGCGGCACTGGTCCAGTCCATCGGTGCGGCCAACCGGTACCCGGACTTGCTGCCCACCCGGTTGCGCCGGCTGGTCGCCGACCACGCACGCGTGCCCGAGGAGTCTGTGATACTCGGCGCCGGGGCGTCCGGTGTGACCATGCAGGTACTGCAAACCATGACCCGCCCGGGTGATCGGATCGTGCTGAGCCGGCCGACTTTCGACGGCTATCCGATCTTCGCCCGAATGGCTCGGTTGACGGCGGTCGACGTCCCGCTGGACGCATACGGCCGCCATGACCTGACTGCGATGGCACGTGCCGCCTCGGACGCGCGGGTGGTGGTGCTGTGCCGGCCGCACAACCCGACCGGAACGCTGGAGTCCGTCGCCGATGTCGAACGTTTCCTGACCGACGTCCCCGGTGACACCATCGTGTTGCTCGACGAGGCCTATATGGAATTCGTTGCCCCGCATCAGCGTCTCGATGTCTCGGAGCTCATCGGGCGATTCCCGAATGTGGTGGTGTTGCGAACCTTCTCCAAAGCCTATGGGCTGGCCGCCCTGCGGATCGGCTACGGCCTGGCGGCACCGGTGCCGGCGGCGTCGCTGTGGGCCATGCAGATGCCGTTCGGCATCCCCACCAGCGCCATGGTGGCGGTGGAGGCTTCCTACGATGCCGAAGCGCAACTGCGGCAACGGATCGAGCAGATCACCGCCGAACGCCGCTACCTGCGGGCGCGGCTGGGGTCGGCGGGTGTCTACACCACCGACTCGCAGGCGAACTTCGTGTATCTGCCCGCCGCCTCCCGGCCGTGGCGCGAGATCTTCGCCGGCACCGGGTTGCAGGTTCGCCACTACCCCGACGGCGCGGTGCGCATCACGATCGGCACCCGCGCCTCCACCCGGATGGTGCTCGCCACGGTCGAACGGGCACTCAGTGGGCCAGCAGATGCACAGCGCGTTCGAACACCCCGGGCAGCAGCTCACACGCCGGGATCAAGGCCCGTCGGGTCGGCTGCGGAGCACTGGCCAGCACCAGCGCTCGGGTGAGCAGGCGATAGCGGCGGGTGATCACCGGCCAGGCCCGCTCGTAGGCCGCCGGGTTGTCGTCGACGATCGCGGCGACGGCCGCGGCCGCCTGCTTGACGGCCAGGCTGATGCCCTCACCGGTCAGCGCGTCCTCGTAGCCGGCCGCGTCACCGACCAGCAGTACCCGGCCCGCGACCCGCCGCGAAACCACCTGGCGCATCGGGCCGCAACCGCGAGCCGGGCCGTGCGGGGCACCGGCGACGCGGGCTGCCAACTCGGGGAACCAGTCGAGTTGGGGGCGATGCGGCGACAGGATCGCGATGCCCACCAGATCCGGTTCCACGGGCGTCACGTAGGCCTCACCCCACCGGGACCAGTGCACCTCGACGAACTCCGACCAGGCCGGAATCCGGTAGTGCCAGCGCAGCCCGAAGCGTCGCGGGGTGCCGGCAACGGACGGGATCCCGACGGCCCGGCGCACCGTGGAGTGCAGCCCGTCGGCGGCGACCAACCACTTCGCCCGGATCCCGCCCGCCGCCACCCCCCAGGCATCCTGGTCGACATTGTCGACCCGCTTCGAAATCCATTCCACGTCATGCTGCTTGGCCTGATCGGCCAACGCAGCGTGCAGGGTGGTGCGGCGCACCCCGCGCCCCGGCCCGTCGCGAAACGGCGCCTCGACCCGGCGCCGCTCGTCGAGGTAGGCGATACCGCGCAACGGCAACCCCGCCGGATCCACCCCCAGCGATGTCAGTGCGGCCAGCCCGCCCGGCATCAGTCCCTCACCGCAGGCCTTGTCGATGGGATTGTTGCGCGGCTCGGCGACGATCACCGAAAGCCCCTGCTGGCGCGCGTACAACGCGGTGGCCAGGCCCGCCGGCCCGCCGCCCACGACGAGCAGATCGGCGTCCGTGGCGCTCACCGGTACCCCAGTGCGGCGTTCTCCACCCGCAGGCGCACCCGCAGCACCGCCGCGTTGGCGAGGGTGAATCCGATCGCGGTCAGCCAGGCGGTGTGGACCAGCGGCAGCGCGAAGCCCTCGACCACCACGGCCACATAGTTGGGGTGGTGCAGCCACCGATACGGGCCGCTGCGCACCAGCGGAGCCTGCGGCATCACGATCACCAACGTGTTCCACCTTTTACCGAGTGTTGCGATGCACCACCACCGAAGCCCCTGACTCAGCAGCGCCAAGGCGAGCATCGGCCAGCCCAGCAGCGGAATGAAGGGACGGTGCAACAACCCCACCTCGAGGACGCAGTTGAGCAGCAGTGCCGCGTGGATGCCGACCATCACCGGATAGTGACTGTGACCGAATTCCATGCCGCCGTTGGCGAATGCCCATCGTGCGTTGCGGTTGGCCACCGCCAGCTCGGCCAGTCGTTCCACGCCGACGGCCAGAATCAGCAGGTAGTACATCATCACCAGCTCATCAACACCAGTTCGGCGGAGAACCCCGGGCCCATCGCGATCATCAGGCCGAGCGAGCCCGGCACCGGCGGGTCCGACTCGACATCGTGGAGGATGTCCAGCACCGACACCGACGACAGATTCCCGTGGTTACGCAATGACTTTCGGGTTCGATCGAGTGCATCCGGGGGCAGGTCCAGCACGTCTTCGACCGCGTCGATCACCTTCGGGCCGGCGGCATGCACGATCCAGGTGGAGATGTCTTCGGTCACCAATCCGTGATCGGCAAGGAAATCGCGGACGTCGTCACCGAGGAATTTCTCGACGACGGTGGCGATCTCGACCGACAGGACGATGCGGAAACCGTCACTGCCGATGTCCCAGCCCAAGATCTCCTCGGTGTCGGGATAGGTTCGGCTGCGCGTCGCCAGCACCTTCGGCCCGGCCGACGCCCGTCCGGGGCCCGTCGCGACGACCGCGGCGGCACCGTCACCGAACAGGCTGGAAGCAACCAGGTTTCCGACCGAGAGATCCTGACGTTGAACCGTCAACGAACACAGCTCGACCGCGATCAGCGCCGCCACCTGATCCGGGAAGGCGCGCAGGTAGTCGTGTACCCGGGCCAGCCCCGCCGCACCGGCGACACAGCCCAGGCCGAACATCGGGATGCGTTTGACGTCGGTCCGCAGCCCCATCCGTGTCACCAGCCGCCCCTCCAGCGACGGCACGGCCAGCCCGGTGACCGTCGTCGAGAACACCACGTCGACGTCCGATGCGGCCAGTCCGGCCTGGTCCAGGGCCGACTGCAACGCGCGTTCGCTGAGGTCGAGTGCGATCTCGAGATAGGCGTCGTTCGCTTCGGTGAAGCCACTGAGCTTGGGGTAGCGCGACAACGGCAGCGCCAACTGGCGTGTCGCCACGCCGCTGTTGGCGGCGAACCGCGCAAACTCGGGTCCGGCGAACTCGGACAGGGCTGTCATCACCTCACACTGTCTGTGCTGGTGAGGCGGGAATTCCACGGCCACGGCGGCCACGGTCGGGGTGTTTGTCGCGGTGTTGTCCATGTCGAGGTCACGGTGTCGGCGGTGCCGCGGTTCAACTTTGGCAGGTAAACGTTGTGTTGATCGGTTCTGTCGCTCCATGACCGCAGCCACATGTGGAGTGCGCCCGTCTCTGAGCGACAACTGTTGCAGCGACGGCGAATTGGTGTGAGGTGTCGCTGTGAGGCGGGCATTGATATCGCCGTCCGGGCACCGGTGCGCCAAAGGCCGCTGGATGAGCTGATTTCGGCGGTAAGCTGGACCGACCAACGCGGTGAACCTTGCGGAACCCTGGCTCGTGTCATGTTCGGTGGGGGTGCCAGCGGCACCTCTCGTCGACCATTTCGGCGGAAGGTAGCTCGACGTGCTGCACCGGATGGCTTTGCTGGCTCTGGCCGCTCCGCGTCGCGTCCTCGCCCTGGCCTTCCTGGTGCTGATCGCCGCCGCCGTCTTCGGCATCCCGGTGGCCGACAAGTTGTCCGCCGGCGGTTTCCAAGACCCCACCTCGGAGTCCGCCCAGGCCACCGAGCTGTTGACCGACCGGTTCGGCCAGAGCGACCAGCAGCTGCTGATCATGCTCAGCGCACCCGGCGGCGCCACCAATGAGCCGGCCCGTTCGATTGGCACCGACATCGCCGGGCAACTGCAGCGCTCGCCGCACGTCTACAACGTCACCTCACCGTGGACCGGGCCGCCGTCGGCCGCAGCGCAGCTGATCAGTACCGACGGCAGCTCCGGGGTGATCGTGGCCAACCTGCGGGGCGGCGAGAACGACGCGCAGAAATACGCCCGCACGCTGGCCGATCAGCTGGCACACGACCGCGACGGGGTCAGTGTCCGCGCCGGCGGCGGCGCCATGGTGTACGCGCAGATCAACCACCAGAACCAGCACGACCTGCTGTTGATGGAGTCGATCGCGATCCCGCTGAGCTTTCTGGTGCTGGTGTGGGTGTTCGGCGGCCTGTTGGCGGCGGCGCTGCCGGTCGCGCTGGGTGGCCTGGCGATCGTGGGGTCGATGGCGGTCCTGCGGTTGATCACGCTGGGCACCGACGTCTCGATCTTCGCGCTGAACCTCACCACCGCGATGGGCCTGGCACTGGCGATCGACTACACGCTGCTGATCATCAACCGGTACCGCGACGAGCTGGCTGACGGCGTCGCCCCCGACCGGGCGCTCGTCCGGACCATGACCACCGCAGGCCGCACCGTGCTGTTCTCGGCGTGCACGGTCGCACTGTCGATGGCGGCCATGGTGTTGTTCCCGATGTACTTCCTGAAGTCGTTCGCCTATGCCGGGGTGGCGACGGTGGGCTTCGTCGCGCTCGCCGCGATCGTGGTGACACCGGCGGCGATCGCATTTCTGGGACCCCGGCTCAACGCGCTGGACGTGCGCCGGCCCGCACGCCGGCTGCTGCGCCGACCCCCACTGACCGTGCGGCCGGTGGAGCAGGGGTTCTGGTATCGGGCAACGAAATTCGTGACGCGCGGCGCGGTGCCGATCGGCCTGGCGGTGGTCACGCTGCTGGTGGCGGTCGGACTGCCGTTCTTCGGGGTCAAGTGGGGCTTCCCCGACGACCGGGTACTGCCGCGGTCGGCGTCGGCGCACCAGGTCGGAGACGCGCTGCGCAACGAGTTCGCCAATGACTCCGACCGGGCCGTGCCGATCGTCCTGCCCGACATTGCCGGCGTGCCGGCCGACGAACTCGGTCGCTATGCCGCTGATCTGTCCCGGGTCACCGACGTGTCGTCGGTGTCGGCCCCGACCGGCACCTTCGTCGACGGTGCCCGGGTCGGCGAGCCCACCGCGGCGACCGGGATCGCAGGCGACAGTGCGTTTCTGACGGTCTCCAGCAACGCGCCGCTGTTCTCACAGCGGTCCGAGACCCAGCTCGACAACCTGCACCGGGTGACCGCGCCGGGCGACCGGCCGGTACAGCTGGCCGGGCTGGCGCAGATCAACCGCGACAGCGTCAATGCCATCACCGACCGGCTGCCCTTGGTGCTGGGTCTGATCGCCGCCATCACGTTCGTGCTGCTGTTCCTGCTCACCGGCAGTGTGGTGCTGCCGGCCAAGGCCCTGATCCTCAATGTCCTGTCGTTGGTCGCGGCGTTCGGGGCGCTGGTCTGGATATTTCAGGACGGCCATCTGGGTGCGTTCGGAACAACACCCACCGGGACGTTGGTGGCCAACGTGCCGGTGTTGCTGTTCTGCATCGCGTTCGGGCTGTCGATGGACTACGAGGTGTTCCTGGTGTCCAGGATCCGGGAGTACTGGCTCGAATCTGGTCGCAGTCGCGCCGACAACGACGAGAGTGTGTCACTGGGCGTGGCCCGGACCGCTCGGGTGATCACCGCCGCGGCGCTGGTGATGTCGATCTCGTTCGCCGCGTTGATCGCCGCGCAGGTGTCGTTCATGCGGATGCTCGGCCTCGGGATGACGCTGGCGGTGTTGGTGGATGCCACGCTGGTCCGGATGGTGCTGGTCCCGGCGTTCATGCATGTGATGGGCCGCTGGAACTGGTGGGCGCCCAAACCCCTGGCCTGGGTGGCGCAACGCTTCGAGCTCAGCGAGAACGGCTCCCGGGGCCGGCACGCCGCACCGCCCGGTACCCCCAGACGCAACACGCATCGCATCAACGGGGCGCCGGTGGCCACCCACACCGCAGGGCGCCATGAGCTACGGGACGGCGCACCTCACGTCCCGCAGCACGTCCGATAGCTCCCGAAGTCCGCCGGGCCCTACGCTGACGGTCATGGCGAATGAGGAACAGCAGCAGGCATGGGCGGCGCAGGGCGTCGACTGGGTGGACAACGCGGCGATCTTCGAGGCGGTGCTGGCGCCGTTCGCCGATGCGGTGCTGCAGGCCGCCGACCTCGGCTCCGGTGCACGGGTGCTCGACATCGGTTGCGGCTCAGGGACTCTGTTGCAACGGTCCGCAACACTCGGGGCCATCCCGTTCGGCGTCGACATCTCCGAGCCGATGGTGCAGGAGGCCCGCCGCCGGGTGCCGGCCGCGACGGTGTCGCTCGGTGACGCCCAGACCCTGGCCCTGCGGCCCGCCACCGGCGAGGCCTTCGACCGGATCATCTCGCGATTCGGGGTGATGTTCTTCGACGACCCGGTGGCCGCGTTCGCCAACATCCGCGACGCCGCGGCGCCGGGAGCCCGGCTGGCGTTCGCATGCTGGCGGGAAGGCGACAATCCGATGTTCACGGCGGGCGTTGACGTGCTGGCCGCACACCTTGAAACACCGCCCGCCGCACCCGATCCCGACGCCCCGGGACCGTTGGCCTTCGGCAACGCCGAGCGGGTGCGGACCATCCTGGCCGACTCCGGCTGGGGCGACGTCGCCGTGACGGCCTTCGACGGGATCTGCGACTTCGGCATCGACGGCAGCGACGGTGTCGAGGAACGCCTGGGGCTGATCCTGTCCAACTCCACCGGACGACAGGCCAGGGCCGAGCTGCAGGACCGGCTGGGCGCCGACGGCTGGGCCGCTGTCATCGAGGAGCTGCGCGAGGAGCTGCGCCGCCGCCGGGTCGACGGTGTGGTGAAGTTCCCGGGCCACACCTGGGTGGTCACCGCCGTCAATGCGGGCTGAGCACCGTTACGTCCCGCAGAACGTCCGGTACCCCCCGAACTCCGGCGGCGCCGGCGCGGCGTATTCCTCCAACCCGTCCCGCTGCCGAAACGGCTCGGCGACCACGTCCAGCAGCTTGCCCACCGGGGCCAGATCGCCGCGCATCGCTGCGGTCAACGCCTGCTCGACCAGGTGGTTGCGCGGAATGTAGATCGGATTGACCCGATCCATCGCGTCGACGTCGGGACCCAGCGCGCGCCAGCGCGTCAGCCAGTCGTCAAAGACCTTGTCCGGCAACGACCCTTCTCCCCGGCCGACCCTACTCAATGCCCGGAAGAACGAGGTGAAGTCGACGGCGTTCTCGGACAACAGCGCCGACGCCTGATCGATCAGACCGGCGGCTTCCATGCTCTTGGAGAGCCCGAACTTGGCCAGCATCCCGGCCGACCAGAAGCCGTGATAGCGCGGCATGAATCCTTCGAGGATCTCCACCGCCACCGACAGGGACTTGTCTTCGTCGTCGTCGAACAGCGGCAGCAGTGTCTCGGCGAACCGGGCCAGATTCCATTGCATGACCAGCGGTTGGTTGCCGTAGGCGTAGCGTCCGGCGTGGTCGATGGAGCTGAACACGGTGGCCGGGTCGTAGGCCTCCATGAACGCGCACGGCCCGTAGTCGATGGTCTCACCGGAGATCGTCGTGTTGTCGGTGTTCATCACCCCGTGCACGAATCCGACCAGCATCCACTGCGCCACCAGCGACGCCTGCGCCTCGGCCACCGCGGCAAACAGTGCGATGTAAGGGTTTTCGGCCTGGGCGGCGTCCGGGTGGTGCCGGGCGATGGCGTGATCGGCCAGCCGGCGCAGCAACCCGAGATCGCCGGTGGCGCGGGCCTGCTGGGCGACGAGCTGGAAGCTGCCGACCCGCAGGTGACTGGCGGCGACCCGGGCCAGCACCGCCCCGGGCAGCACGGCCTCGCGCTGCACCTGGCGCCCGGTCGCCACCACCGACAGCGACCGGGTGGTCGGGACGCCCAGCGCGTACATGGCTTCGCTGATCACGTACTCGCGCAGCATCGGGCCCACCACCGCCAGGCCATCGCCGCCGCGGGCGAAGGAGGTGCGTCCGGAGCCTTTGAGGCTCAGGTCGCGGTGGCGGCCTTGGGTGTCGGTGACTTCACCGAGCAGCAGCGCCCGGCCGTCACCGAGCACCGGAACGTAGTTGCCGAACTGGTGTCCGGCGTAGGCCTGCGCCACTGGGGAGGCGCCGTCGGGCACGGTAGTGCCGGTCAGCAGGCCGATGCCCTCGGGGCCGCGCAGCCACTGCGGGTCCAGGCCCAGTTCGTTCGCGAGCGGCTCGTTGAGCACCAGCAGGCGCGGTTCGGGTGGCGTCTCGGCCTGCCAGCGCACCGCCAGCTCCGGGAACTCGCGGGCGAAGTCAGCGGTCAGGACCGGGGATGCCATCCAGCCAGCCTACGGGCCGATCAGGAGTCGGCGAACAGGCCGGCGACACCCGCTGCATCGGGAACCACGTGGGTGATGTCCGGGATGTCACTGAACGCGGCGTCGGCCGATACCAGGGTTGCCCCCGCGGATTTCGCGACGGCGGCCAGCACCGCATCGAAGGCCCCAACACCCGGTGTCGTCTCGAATGTAGCCAGCCCTCGGTCCAGGTGGTCGGCGCTCACGATCACCAGTGGCGCAAGAAGCTCGGCGTAACTGCGGCCGAGCCCGGCAGCATCGTTGCGACCACGTCGTTGGGCGCGGACATGGACGAACTCCTGGATCACCTCGGGAGTGGTGGTCGCCTCGATCCGACCGGCCGCGATCGCTGCGACCAGATCACGGCACGGTTCCCGAAACCGGTGATCGGCGCCCTTGGCGTAGACCAGGACCGTGGTGTCAAGCAGGATCATCCGCGGCGCCCGCGCAGGTCATCCAGCTCCCGCTTGAGTTCCGGCATCTCGGGGACATCCATGTCGGGCGCGTCAAGAAGACGCTGACCTGCCGATTTGCGACGGTCGATGGGACCTGCGAGGCCGCGGTCGATAGCTTCACGCACCACCGTGGCCACCGAGACGCCACGCTCACGTGCCGACGCGGTGATCCGGCGATGGCGTTCCTCATCGAGCAGGATCTGGAGTCGATGCTCCAACGGAGACATGCTCATACATTAGCATGCACATATCGACGATCTCGCTGAGCAACTACTCGCCAGACCACGGCCTGACCCGCACTGGAAAAATAATCGGCATGCACCCCTTCGACCGCGCCCTGGACCTGCGGACCATCGAGACCGGACTGCTCCGCGGGACCACCGAGCCGCAGTGGGCCAACATGGTGGGGCCGTTCGGCGGGATCACCGCGGCGGTGCTGCTGCGCGCCGTCGAGTCCCACCCGGACCGGATCGGTGACCCGCTGGCGTTGACGGTGAACTTCGCCGCGCCCATCGCCGACGGCGAGTTCGACATCGCGCTGCGGGCCGCGCGCACCAACCGCAGCAACCAGCACTGGACTGTGGAGCTGCGTCAGGGCGACGAGGTAAAGACCACCGCCACCGCATTGTTCGGTCTGCACCGTGACACCTGGGCCGATATCGAAGCCCATCCGCCGAAAGCTGCTGCCCCCGAGGATATCCCCAGGGGCGACTTCTTCGAGGGCGTCGTCTGGGCCGACCGCTACGACATGCGTTTCACCGAGGGAGCCATTCCCGAGGACGGTGTACTCAGCGACTCGTCGACCACCACACTGTGGCTGCGCGACGAGTTGGAGCGCCCGTTGGACTTCGCCGCGCTGGCGGCGGTCTCCGACATCTTCTATCCGCGAGTGTTCCTGCGCCGCGGCGGCTACGTCCCGGCCGGCACGATTACGTTGACCACCTACTTCCATACCGATAAGGCGCAGATCGACGCCGTGGGCAGCGATTTCATGCTCGGCAGCGCACACGCCAACGCCTTCTCCCGCGGGTACTTCGACCAGAGCGCGCACCTGTGGTCCCGTGACGGGGTGCTGCTGACCAGCACCCACCAGTTGGTCTACTTCAAGGACTGAGTGCGGGGTGGGTGAATACCCGAGCGCGCGATCCTGCGTTAGCCTCCGGTAATGCCAGCGGAAACCGGTGCTCACGCCGACGCGGCGCGCGCACGCGAAACCGTGCTGGTGCGGCGACTCGAGGCGTCGATTCAGGCCGACCGGGCCTTCGCTGCGACGATGGGCGGCGCGTACCGGACGGTGCTGGCCGGCCGAAAGCGGCTGGACGACATCGAAGCCGAGATCCGTATGGCCGTGGCCGATCAGCGGGCGCTGGCGTTGGACACCCCGGCGGGTGCTCGCCAGTTCCAGCGATTCCTGACGGCCAAGACCCGCGACATTCTCACGGTGGTCGACGACACCGCCGCAGACAGTGCGCGACGGGCCGCGCTGCTGCGTTCGCTGGGTGGTGGTTACGCGGTCGAAGACCGGCGGAAGCCGGGTATTCAGGCCGTCGACCACACTTTTAAACAGGCGCCGGGTGCCGAGGACGAACGTCGACGGAATCAGATCGACGCTTTCAAGCAGGTCTTCCACCGCGTTCCGGTGTCAGCGTCGGATTGGACGACCGCGGCCGCGCTGGACGCGCACACCTACGACCCCAGGTTCCAGGGCGTGGATTCCGAGGTCCGGGTGGCCCGGATCGAGCCGGTGCCCGGGCAGGGTGTGGTGCGGGCATCGCAGTGGATTGAGCAGCCGTGGGTCGACCGCCTGGGTCCACATGACGCCGGCAACGACCGGGGCCCCAACTCGCGTTTCAATCCGGAGGACACCAAGGTCACCACCTATATCGACTACGACAACGGTGTCGTGGTGATGCGCCAGAACCCGTCCGTCGAGCTCAATCGCGACGGCTCTGCGGGGCAAGTGAAAGTCGGTGTCCCCCAGGGCAATATCACGCAAGCCCCGGATGGATCGGTGCGGATCAAGTACGACGCCGGAAACCCGCTGGCACCGAGCGCCACCACCGATCCGCGGGGCCCGTTCGGCAGCCACCGGTTGAGCGTGAACGGCGACCTGGTGTTCACCCCCGGTCCGGGTGGCGTGCACGTCGACGGCACCCGCACGGATTACCCGTCTTTGGAGGTCTACCAGGATCTGCCCAACGGGAGCACCCGCACAGTGCTGATCGACCCGGCTCAATCCGGCCGCATGTACGGGCCCCTGTCCAATCTGCCGTTCCACCACGAGGTCGGAATCGGCGGCAAAGCGTTCGCGCCGTTCGATCACGGCGGCAGCTGGAATCCACGGTTCGACGTTCGGACCCCGCTGCCGGTCACGGAGTTCGGCCCGACCGCCGCACCACCGTCAGTACCCCCATCGTCGGGTAATCCCGGCGGTGTCCCCGCCTGACCACCGAAAGGAGCGGGTGCATGCCCGAAGCCATCCTGGCCCGAATCCGCGACGGCGACCCCGCCTTCTGGAAGAGCGCGACCCGATCTGCACCGATCGTCGTCCAAATCGTCATCGCGGCGACAATCGGCCTCGCCTGGCTGTTGAGCAACCTGCCGATCGACGGCCAAGCCGCGTTTCCCATCTTGTCCATGACCGCGATCACCGTGCCGACCGCCGCATCTCTGCCGGTCGGCTTGATGTTGTTGCGTGTGGACTCCCCGCGTCGACGCGGAATGGGTCTGGCCATCTCCGGATCAGCCGTGGTGGTCTTCATCAGCGGATTGTTCTACGCGCTGATTTTCCTGCCGTGGTTCGAGAACCAATGACCGCCCCGGCTACCGAAGCCCGCTACGGACCGCACGGTTTCTTCGCCGCGTTGGCGACCATCGCTCTCGTCGAGACCGTCACCTGGGTATGGATTCCCTATTGGATCCTCAGCCTGTACTGCTTGGGCATCGCGACCGTCATCGTGGTACCGACCGGATTCTTCATGTCTCAGGCGAACGCCACCAAAGTGACTCAAGTCGGCCGCGGCATCCTGATCGGTTACCTGGCAACGCCATTGACGATCGCCCTGGCCGTCATCCCGCCGGTGATCGTCACCCAGCTCTTGCATCTGGCGTGACATCACCGGGACGCCTCGGGTCGTCGTACATACCGGTGAGCAACTTTGACACCGTGCCCGGTTTCCAGTGCCGCCCGGTCGGGGTGCGCTGCCCCGTCGAGTTCAGCACCCGCGCAGTGGCGGCCTGGGTGACCCCGCAGCCGTAAACCAGCCAGCCGGCGTAGTGCTTGAGCAGTCGCTTGCGCTGCGACCACGGCACCGTCGGCGGAGGGAGTATCGGCGGCATCGGGTCCGCGACGGTCCTACCGCGGTCCGGCAGTCGCCGAACCGTCGGCGTGTCAACGGTTTTGGTCAAGGCAAGCTCGATCTCGCGACTCAGGCTCTTTACCCCTTCAGCGGCCAGTGCCGCCTGGTCCAGGTCCTCGACGGCCTGCACCTCCCGGCGCAGCGCGAAGTCGATCTCGTTCATGCCACCGTCGGTGGGCGCCGGGATAACGCCGCGGGTCAACAGCAGGTTATGCCCGTGCCGCTGCAGCACCAGGCTCAGCCGCCGCAGGTGCTGCTCGCGGATGAAGTCCGGGCCCGGGAACGGCACCCAGATGTCCATCCGACCCTTGATCGCGCGGCCCAATGCGGCCACGACGGCCTGGACCTCGGTCAGGTCGTCGGTGCCACCGGCCTCCCCCTCCTCGAATCCGAACACCTCGGCGATGGTGCAGCCCTGTTTGGCAGCGTCCGACGCCAGGTCGGTGCGGTGGGCCATGGTGTCGTGGTCCCCGAGCAGAATGATCGGGTTGGGCGAAGCGTGCGACATGGATACCTCCCGAGTTGTGAAGCCCCCGTGGGGAAGTGCTGTTGGTTCAGTCTATCGGGGGGTACCGACAGGCTTTGGCGGACGAACCCGCCCCGCGCCCAGGCTCACCCCGAAGCCAACCGTCGCAGCGCCTCCTGAAAGTCGCCGTTGGGGAACGCATCCCGTAGCACCGCGCGTACATCGGCCAGTGCGTCGTCGATGGCGATACCCTGCCGCCGGGCGCCGTAGAGCGCGGCGATGGTGGGTGTGCGGCTGTAGGCCTGCACGCAGTGCACGAACACCGTGCGCCCCTCGGCGCGCAACACCTCGATCGCCCGCACGGTGTCGAGCAGGACGAAGTCCAGGTTCGGGTTCTCTGATTGCCGGCCCTCCCTGTCGATCAGCCGTACGTCGAGCTGCGTGGTTCCGGGCGGGATATCGCCGTCGGCGACCCGGCACAGCGACACCACCGCGTCGACGCCGGTGGGCAGGTGGTGCAGCGCGGCGACGCCGCCGATCCACACCTTGTCGTCGTGCGGATGCGCCACGACCTGGCGGGCCTCCGGGTAGCCGTCGTAGGTGTAGTCGAAGGGGGCGGGTGCGTCCTTGTCGATGATCCGGTCGACCAGCTGGATCAGACCGCGGGTCCGCAACCCCGGCCAACCCTGCAGCAGCAACCGCCACTGCGCCGGCACCGCCGAAGCCCCGTACACCGCGCCCAACAGGCCGCCGGCGATCGCGGCGACCGTGTCGGTGTCTCCCCCGCCGCGCACCGCCGCCTCCAGCGCCAGACGCAGGTGATCGGCGCGGAACACGCCTTTCGCCGGGCCATCGTCGGGAACCGGTGTTGTCGCGATCGCCGACCAGGCGCCCTGCAGCGCGGCGACCACCCAGCCGTTGTTGCTCGAAAATGCGCTTGGCTGAGCGGCTTCCGCCGCATCGAGACGTTCGGCCCAGGTCTGCCTGCGTGGTTCGTCGAGGTGTTCCAAGCCGACCCGTACATCGAGCTCTCCGGTCAGTACAGCACGGCGGATCGCGGTACACCACAGCACACACGCGTCACCGGCGTCCGGGTCGAAGTGCGTGAGTTCGCTGATCGACCTGGCGGCCTCGACCAGCCCGGCCTCGTCGTCGAGATAGGCCAGTGCCACCGGGGCGGTGCGCATCAGCGACCCGTTTCCCGCGGTGCGACCGGTGCGCTCATGGTGCGCCGCCGACACCTGCCGCGCAGTGCGCGAGCTGATCCCCTGCCGGCCGGCCTCCGAGAGCACCGCGCGGGTCTGGACGCCGACATCCTTGGCGCCGTGCGACCAGTCGAGCCAGCGCGTGACGATTCGGTCCAGGGCGGCCTCGGACCTCAGGTCGGCGCCGGTGGCGGCGACCTCGGCGATCGCGATGGCCATCGATGTGTCGTCGGTCCACTCGCCGGGCTTGAAGGGCCCTAAGCCGCCGCCGATCATGCCGATCGGCGTACCGGGGCCGCACGGAGGATCGAATTCGTATCCGGCCCCCAGGGCGTCGCCGGCGGCAGTTGCCAAGAGCGATCCGCAAGCTCGATCGCGTTGTGCAGCAGTAAGGTCCATGAGATCACCTCGCCTTCAGAGCAGCGCTGCCGAACACGGGTGGCGCCCGACCACTTCGTCATCCGAGCCGCCCACGAGCGTGGGGTTGGCGTACCGTCCAGTCGGAGCTTGGCGACGGCATCTCTTGAAGCCGACGTCAGGGTATCGGCGGGCACCGACAAGTCTCGGCGGCCGACCCGGCCTCGCGCCGCACCACCACCCCGCCCCGGACCGGCCGGCTCGTAAAGCTGACAGCTACTCACAAGTCAATACTCAGCTTTAGGCGGCCGATGTTGTCAGACCCTGCCGCTAGCTTCTGAATATGGACGAACCTCCCCCAAATTGGCCTGGCGTACTGGATCCCGAACTATTGTCGGAGAACCTGGTCGCCACCGGGCACAAACTGGCCGATGCGGCCGACGCCGGTGATTGGCCGGCGTTGTTCGACCTGCTCGATGCCAACCCGGCACTCAGCGTCAACCAGTGGCGCCCGGGCAGTCCCGAATGGCTCACCCCGCTGCACCACGCAGCCCGGCTCGGCGCTCCGGCGAAAGTCCTTGCCGCGCTGGCGGAGCGCGGGGCGCTGCGCTCACTGCGGGACGCAAGTGGTTGCACCCCCCGCGACATGGCCATCGAGGCCGGGCACCCGGCTGCGCTGATTGACCTGCTGACACCGACGCCGTCGCCGCTGTCGACCGAACTGGCCCGCACCCTGGACGCCAACCTGGAGTGGGTGATCGACGGCAGTATTCGTACCGCGCGACTGTTCGAGGGCAACAGCGACCACGAGCTGCGCAACATACTGCGCTATCCCCCGGTTACGGTGCTGCACGAAGTCCTCGGCCGGTCGCTGGGTTTTGCGATTCCGGGACTGCCCGGCGGGTTCCGGGTGATGTTGCGCTGCGGCTACCTGGAGACGGTGAGCGGGGCGCGGTCCGACCCGTACATGCACGTGATCACCGATCGGGGTGCGGTCGCGCTCTCGGCGGCCCTCGGGTAGCCGCCACGGTACGGTTGCCCGATGGCATTCAGACTCGGCGACACCCCGGATCAGCAGGGCCGCACCTTCGTGGTGACCGGCGCCAACGGTGGGCTGGGCGAGGTCGTCACCCGCGCCCTGGCCGCCAAGGGCGCCACCGTGGTGATGGCCTGCCGCAACACCACCAAGGCCCAGCAGATCGCCGACAGCATCAGTGGTGACGTCCGGGTGGCGGCGCTGGATCTGGGCAGCCTGGCCTCGGTGCGGGACTTCGCCGCCCAGCAGGGCGGCTTCGACGTGCTGATCAACAACGCCGGGATCATGAACATCCCGCTGCGGCGCACCGCCGACGGCTTCGAGATGCAGTTCGGGGTCAACCACCTGGGCCACTTCGCGCTGACCGGCCTGCTGTTGGACCGGATCGGTGACCGGGTGGTGACGGTGTCGAGCATCGCGCACAAGCAGACCCCGAAGTTCTGGGTCGACGACCTCAACTACGAGCACCGGTTCTATCAGCGCAATCTGGCATACGCGCAGTCCAAGCTGGCCAACCTGATGTTCGCCCGCGACCTGCAGCACCGGCTGGTCGCGGCCGGCTCGCCGCTGCGCTCCTACGCGGTGCATCCCGGGGTGTCCGATACCGAACTGTTCGACAACGACAAGACGCTGCCCGGCCTGGTCACCAAGTACAGCCTGGCGCTGATCGGTCAGGCACCCGAGCGGGCCGCCGAGTCGATCCTGCTGGCCGCCGCCACGTCCGACGTCGACCCGGACATCTACTGGGGGCCGACGAAGCTCAATCAGGCCCGCGGCCCGGTGGGCCCGTGCCCGTCGAGCGCATTGTCACGGGACCAGCGGTTGTGGCGCCGGCTGTGGGATGAGTCGGAGAAGATGACCGGCGTCCACTACCCGCTGTGATGGATTGTCGCGCGTAGCCGGGCGCGCATCATGCCGTCGCCCGCTCGTGACGGGTGTGGCGCATGAGACTCAACCCCGGCGACGCGCACCCGATGTCGCCGACAACTAACGTGACGCCGCAGCTCACCGGTTAAGTTGTGGCGAGCCGCCACGCGATGCGGCGACCAGACTGACCGAAAGTGATCATGCGAGTTGAGGGGCGCGAAGTCGCCGTCACCGGCAACCTGCTGCAGCCGCTGACCCGACGCACCAACGACATTCTGCGTCTGTTGCTGGCGGCCCTGTTCCTCGTGACCGTCATCACCAGCTCACTGGTCACCCGCTACGAATGGGTGGCACTGGAACGGTCGATATCCCAGATCATCGGGGTGCTCTCCCCCGCCCACGCCAACCTGGTCTACCTCGCCTACGGCATCGCCATCCTGGTGTTGCCGTTCGCGATCCTGATCGGCCTGGTGGTCTCCCGGCAATGGAAGCTGCTGGCGGCCTACGCCGTCGCCGGGGTGCTGGCCGTGGTGTCACTGTCGATCCGCAGCACCGGATTGGCCGCCCCGGCCTGGCATTTCGACCTGTCCGAGCGGCTGGCCACCACACTGGCCCAATTCCTCGACGACCCGCGTTGGATCGCGATGCTCGCCGCGATGCTCACCGTCTCCGGCCCGTGGCTGCCGGCCCGCTGGCGGCGCTGGTGGTGGGCACTGCTGCTGGCCTTCGTGCCCATTCACCTGGTGGTCAGCGCCATCGTCCCGGCCCGCTCGCTACTCGGCCTGGCCGTCGGCTGGTTCGTCGGCGCGCTGGTGATCCTGATCGTCGGCCCCCCTGCCCTGGAGGTACCACTCGACGGCACCGTTCGCACCCTGGCCCGCCGGGGCTGCACCATCACCGAGCTCACCGTGCGCCGCCCCGCCGGGCGCGGCCCGCTGGTGCTGTCCACCGTCTCCGACAACCCGACCATCATCGAGCTCTACGGACCCAACCAGCGCAGCGGCGGTGCACTGCGTCAGCTCTGGCGCAAGCTGCGGCTGCGCACCACCGAGACCGCACCGCTGCACGCCTCCCTGCACCGCGCCGTGGAGCACCGCGCACTGATGGCGATCGCGATCGGCGACACCGGCATCGCCAACACCGACACCGTGGCGCTGGCCTCCCTCGACCGGGGTTGGACGCTGTACGCGCACACCCCCCCGCGCGGCGTCCCCATCGACCAGTGCGTCGCCGGCACCCCGGTGAGCAAGGCGTGGGAGTCGTTGGCCCGCTTGCACGATCAGCAGATCTCACACGGTGATCTGCGCAGCAAAGAGATGACGGTGGACGACGGCACCGTGCTGTTCGGCGGGTTCGGCAACGCCGAGTACGGCGCCACCGCCACTCAGCTGCAATCCGATATCGCCCAATTGTTGGTGACGACCTCAGCGCTGTACGACGCCTCGGCCGCGGTGGGCGCGGCGATCGAGAATTTCGGCCACACCGCGGTGCTGGCCGCGTCGCGGCGCCTGACCAAGTCGGCGATGCCGGCACGCCTGCGCAAGGCGGTGCCCGACGTCAACGCGGTGATCTCGGCCGCCCGCGATGAGGTCAAACGCCAGACCGGCACCGACCAGATCCAGACCAAGACCATCACCCGATTCACCCGGAGCCAGATGATCCAGCTGGCGCTGCTGGGTGGTCTGGTCTACGTCGCCTATCCGTTCATCAGCCAGGTTCCGACCTTCTTTTCCCAACTGCGGCATGCAAACTGGTCCTGGGCGCTGCTGGGACTGATCGTGTCGTCGCTGACCTACGTCGGCGCGGCCGGCGCCCTGTGGGCATGCGCCAACGGCCTGGTCAAATTCCGCGACCTGGCGATCATGCAGGTGGCCAACACCTTCGCGGCCACCACCACCCCGGCCGGCGTCGGCGGGCTCGCACTGAGCACCCGGTTCCTGCAGAAGGGCGGCCTGAGCACGCTGCGGGCCACCGCGGCGGTCGCGTTGCAACAGTCGGTACAGGTGATCGTGCACGTGATCCTGCTGATCGTCTTCACCACCGCGGCGGGTGCCTCGGCGGACCTGTCGCATTTCGTGCCCAGCCCCACCCTGCTGTATCTGATCGCCGGTGTGGCACTCGGCCTGGCCGGCATCGTCCTGCTGGTGCCCAACCTGCGGCGATGGCTGACCACCGCACTGCGCCCCCGTCTGACCGAGGTCACCGCGGACCTGATCGAGCTGGCCCGCGAGCCGCGGCGGTTGGCGCTGATCGTGCTCGGCGCGGCCGGCACCACTCTCGGTGCGGCCCTGGCACTGTGGGCCAGCGTGGAGGCCTTCGGCGGCAACACCTCGTTCGTCACGGTCACCGTGGTGACCATGGTCGGCGGCACCCTGGCCTCGGCCGCGCCGACACCCGGCGGGGTGGGGGCCGTGGAGGCCGCCCTGATCGGTGGGCTCGCGGCGTTCGGGGTGCCCGCCGTCCTGGCGGTGCCGTCGGTACTGCTCTACCGGGTTTTGACCTGTTGGCTGCCGGTGTTCATCGGCTGGCCGGTGATGCGTTGGCTGACCAAGAACGAGATGATTTGACCCGATGCGGATCGCGATCAGCGGTGCGGGAGTTGCCGGAACGGCACTCGCGTACTGGCTGCGCCGCATCGGCCACACCCCGACCCTGATCGAGCAGGCGCCGGCCTTTCGCACCGGTGGCTACATGATCGACTTCTGGGGCGTCGGCTACACCGTCGCCCAGCGCATGGGCCTCGAGGAATCCATCCGCGACGCCGGCTATGACATCGAGTCCGTCCGCTCGGTCGGTGCCGACGGCCGGGTGCGGGCGGCATTGGAGACCAACGCCTTTCGGCACATGATCGGCGACGACTTCACCAGCATTCCGCGCGGTGATCTGGCTGCCGCCATCCACGCCACCATCGCCGAAGACGTCGAGATCATCTACGGCGACAGCATCACCGCGATCGACGAACAGGCCGACGGTGTCGGGTTGACGTTCGGCCACGCCGGGCCCCGCGAGTTCGATCTGGTGATCGGCGCCGACGGACTGCACTCGAACGTGCGCAGGCTGATGTTCGGCCCGGACCGGCAGTTCGAGTACTACCTCGGCTGCAAGGTGGCGGCGGTGGTGGTAGCGGGCTACCAGCCGCGGGACGAACTGGCGTATGTGACCTATGCACTGCCCGGCCGGCAGGCGGCGCGCGTCGCGCTGCGCGGCGACCGCACCCTGATCCTGTTCGTATTCCGCGACGCCTCGCCCGAGATCACCTCGGATCCGAAGGCACAGTTGCACAACCTGTTCGACGACGCCGGCTGGGAGTGCCCGCAGCTGTTGGCCGCGCTCGATGCCGCCGACCCGGCAGAGCTGTACTTCGACGCCGTCAGCCAGGTGCGAATGGACCGCTGGTCGCGGGGCCGGGTGCTGCTGATCGGCGACGCCGCCGGCTGCATCTCGCTGCTCGGCGGCGAGGGCACCGGTCTGGCGATCACCGAGGCCTACGTGCTGGCCGGTGAACTGCGGCGAGCAGGCGGCGACCACGCGCGGGCGTTTGCCGCCTACGAGTCACGGCTGCGTCCGTTCATCGAAGCCAAACAGTCCGGGGCACAGAACTCGCTCGGCTTCTTCGCCACCCGAACACGTTTCGGCCTGCGGTTCCGCGACATGGCGATGCGGGCGATGAACCTCCGGATGCTCACCAACCTGTTCGCCGGCTCGGTGCGCGACGATTTCGAGCTGCCCGACTACCGTCTGTGAGTCATCCGGCGCCGGCGGCCGCGAACACCCGGCTCACCTCCGGCTCGCCGTATCCGGCGGCCACCACCGCGGCGCGCACCGCGTCGCCGACCTTCAGCGTCAGCTCGGCCGGCACCAGCGCGATCACGCAGCCCCCGAACCCGCCGCCGGTCATCCGGGCGCCCAGCGCCCCGGCGGCCACCGAGCTGTCAGCGATCAGGTCGAGGTGCCCGGTGGTGATCTCGAAGTCGTCACGCATCGAGGCGTGCGACGCGGTGAACAGCTTCCCGGCGGCCGCGAAGTCCAACTCTGCGAGGGCCGCAACGAAATCCAGTACCCGCTCGTTCTCGGTCAGCACATGGCGGGCCCGTCGGGCATCGACCGGGTCGGATACTCCGTCCAGCACCTCGACCCCCAGGTGCTGCACCTCGCGCAGCGACGCCACCCCCAACTCGGCGGCGGCCCGCTCGCACGACGCGCGCCGCTCGGCATATTCGCCGTCGACGTGGCCGTGCCGCTGGCCCGAGTCGAACAGCAGCAGCGCCACCCCGGAGGCGTCGGGGTCGAACGCCACCGGATGCACCGCGGTGTCCCGGAAGTCGATCAGCGTCGCGGTGGACACCTCCCCGAACAGCGACGCCAGCTGATCGAGCAGACCCGTTGCGGCGCCGACGTAGTCGTTCTCGGCGCGCTGTCCGATCCGGGCCTGCTCGATCCGGTCGATCTGCGCTCCGGACGCCGACGCCAACGCACCCAGCACCGCGCATTCCAGCGCCGCCGACGACGACAGCCCCGATCCGATCGGCACGTCGCTGCTGATCGACATGGTCCCCCCCGGAACCGGTAAGCCGTTGCCGCGCAACGCCCAGATCACCCCGGCGACGTACGCCCCCCAGCCGCTGATCTGCCCGGGCGCGGTGTCCAATGGGATGCGCACCGACTCGTCGGCACGATCACTGAGCACGGTGAGTGTGTCGATGTCGGCCGGGGTGAACACCACGCTGGTGCGCTGCGGCAACGCGATCGGCAGCGCGAAGCCGTCGTTGTAGTCGGTGTGCTCCCCGATCAGGTTGACCCGGCCGGGCGCGGAATAGGCGATCACAGCGCCCGCAGCCGAGCCGCGACGGACTCCGGGGTGACGTCGGCGATGAACGCGTCCATCGCCGACTCCGAAGCCGCCAGATACTTCAGCTTGGTGGCGCTGCGCTTGATCGACATCAGCTCCACGTGGAAATAGCCATCGCCCTGTTCACCGTCGTCACGGTACTGGTGCAGGGCGGCCATGTAGGGCAGCGGGGCGTCGTAGAGTCGGTCAAATCGGCCCAGCAGGTCGCGGTAGATCGCCGCGAAGTCGTCCAGTTCGGCGTCGGTCAGCTCAGTCAGGTTGTGCACCAGACGATTCGGGTACAGGTGTACCTCCACCGGCCAGCGGGCCGCGAACGGGACGAACGCGGTGAACATCTCGGTCTGCGCCACGATCCGGGCCCCGTCGGCCAACTCGGCGGCCAGCAGATCGGCGAACAGGTTGGTGCCGTGGGCAATCCGGTGATCGCGGGCCTGGGCCAGCATGGCGGCGGTGCGCGGGGTCAGGTACGGGTAGCCGTAGATCTGGCCGTGCGGGTGGGCCAGGGTCACGCCGATCTCCTCGCCACGGTTCTCGAAGCAGAACACCTGCTCGATACCGGGCCGGGCCAACAGGTCTGCGGTGCGGTGCCGCCATGCCTGCACCACCAGCCGGGCGTGCGCCGTCGGCAGGTCGGCGAACGACCCGGTGTGGTCGGCCGAGAAGCAGATCACCTCGCAGCGGCCCACACCAGGCGCGGCGACGAACCCGTCGGCCTCGGGCGGGCCGGCGACACCGTTTCCCTCCCCGGCCAGGCTGGGGAACCGGTTCTCGAAGACCACCACGTCGTAGTCGGTCGCGGGCACCTCACTGGTCAGTCCGGTCGGTCCCGGACACAGCGGGCACGCCTCCGCCGGCGGCTTATAGGTGCGGTCCTGGCGCTGCGCGGCGATGATCACCCACTGGCCGGTGGTGCGGTCGAACCGCAACTCGGACGGTTCGGGGTCACGCGGCGGCAGCGGGCGGCGGTCCGGCACCGGCGCCGGGGTGTGGCCGGGCAGGTCGAAGAACAGGAGTTCGCGTCCGTCGGCCAGCGTCCAGCTCGTCGGGGCGCTCACGCGACCAACTGCGGATGCAGTCGCTGCGGGTCGATCTCGACACCGGCGGCCACGTCGTCGGCCAGTCCGGCGGCGAACCCCAGCAGACCGGCGAGATCGATGCCGTACGGCGCCGGAAGCCGCACCCCGGCCAACCTTCCGGCGCCGCGGCGCAGCAGGCTCACCGCGCCGGTGACGTTGCCGCGCTGGACGTGGGTGACCCCGACCGCCAGCTGCGCCAGCCCCTGCCACAGGTCGCGTTCGGCCTCGGGCCGGTGTTTCCAGGCCGCTTCCAGAACCTCGTGGGCGTTGAACGCCAGCCCGTCGTCCAGCAGCAGCTGCGCGTACGCCAGCGTCTGCGCCGGGGGCAGGTCCAGGTCGTCGGGGACGCCCTCGACGCCGCCCTGGCTGCCGCGCGGCAGCGGCCGGCCCAGCCGATCGCGCGGCCGGGCGTTGCGGGGCCGGCCCGAGTCGTCGCGGTCGCGGGTGCTCATGGGCTCATCATGCCGCGAGCGGGAATCGGGCGACGCTCCAGCGGTGTGTCACGTCGCCTGATTCCCTATTCGGCGGGGAATGACGAAACCTAGGCGGCCGGCTTGGTGGCGATCACCTCGATGGCGGCCATGTTGCCGCGGTGACGGCGGAAGGTCGCGCGCATGTTGAGCACGCGGGCCCGCGCGTCGGAGTCACGCAGCACGTTGAACACGAACCGCAGCGCACCCATTAGGCCCTCGTCGGCGATCAGCCGGTGCGGCTCCAGCAGCGCCATCGGCGCGAACGACGTCTTCTCCACGGTGAAGCCGACCTGGGTGAGCAGCTCGGTCCATTCCGCGCCGGTCAGCGGGCGCGCGTTGACCTTGATGGAGCGGGCCAGCGCGGTGCGGACCTCATCCTTGACGACCTCGGGGACGTTGTCGGGCTGCAGCGCGAGCTCGTGGATGGCGTAGCGGCCGCCGGGGCGCAGCACCCGGAAGGCCTCGCGGGCGATCTCGGCCTTGTGCATGTGGGTCTGCATGGTGAGCATGGCCTCACCGACCACCACATCGGCGCTGCCGGCGTCCAGTCCGGTCTCCGAGGCTTCGCCGGTGACCACGCGGCCCCGCTCGCCCACCACCGTGCGGACCACGCCGGCGGCATTCGGGTCGGCTTCGACGCCGGTGTACGTCCCGGGGGTGTGGTTCAGAATCTCGCGGGCGGTGCGGCCCATGCCGGGGGCGAGTTCGACGACGTCGGCGCCGGACAGCTCCGCGTCGGCGAGCATCCGATGGGTCAGGCCGAGCCCGCCGGGCCGCAGGACACGTTTGCCGAGCCGGGCGAACAGCCAGTGTCCCGGGAGGTCAGCGGTCTTGCGGTCGGGCATCGGAAGTGTCATGCGGCGAAGGTTAGCCTAACCAGCTCTGGACCCGCTAGAGGACTTTAGACCCTACGTTTCCTTTAAATTGCCGGACGAAGAGTCGTTGTCGGTGCCCGGGGCTACGTTCGCGGCATGCTCACCGCGGGATCGACGTTCGCCGGCTATCGCATCGTGCGATTGCTGGGGTCCGGCGGCATGGGCGAGGTCTACCTCGCCGAGCACCCGCGACTGCCCCGCCGCGACGCGCTGAAGGTGTTGCCGGCGACGGTCTCGGCCGACCCGGCATTCCGGGAACGGTTCAACCGCGAAGCCGACCTGGCGGCTTCGCTGTGGCATCCGCACATCGTCGGGGTCCACGACCGCGGCGAGTACCAGGGCCAGCTCTGGATCGCCATGGACCACGTCGACGGGTCCGACGCCGCCCACCGGCTGCGCCGGCACCGGAGCGGGCTGCCTCGCGAGCAGGTGGTCGAGATCGTCACCGCCGTCGGGGAGGCATTGGACTACGCCCACCAGCGCGGCCTGCTGCACCGCGACGTCAAACCCGCGAACATCCTGCTGACCGATCCCGGCGAGGCCGAATCTCGAATCATCCTGGCGGACTTCGGAATCGGACTTCGGGTGGCAGAGGTCAGCGGCCTGACATCGACCAACATGGCGGTCGGCACGCTGCTCTATGCCGCCCCCGAGCAGCTGCGCGGTGAGCCGCTCGACGGCCGGGCCGACCAGTACGCGCTGGCCGCCACCGCCAATCACCTGCTCACGGGTAAACCGCCGGTCCACCTCAATCCGGCCGGTCTCGACCCCGCCCTGGCCCGGGCCTTGGCCGAGGATCCGGCCGGGCGGTACGACAGCTGCACCGAGTTCGCCACCGCGTTGCGGGCGGGGTCACTCGCAATGCTTCCGATCGCCGCGCTGGCCCCGCGGAAGCCCCGGCGCCGGCTCGGCAAAGGCGTCGGCCTGTCGGCGGCGGCGTTCCTGGCCCTGTACCTGATCGGCAGCACCGAGCCTGAACCGTCGGCGCCGTCGGCCGCGGCCCCGGCCACCACCACCGTCAGTACGACGACCGTCACCGCCAGCCCACCACCGCCGAGCACGACAACCGTCACCGCCACACCACCACCGCCGCCGACCACCACGACGTCGGCACCCTTCGAATCGACGCTCGGGCTGGCGGCCACCGGCATCGGGCCGACCATCCCCGCCGGCGCCTACGCCGTCCCCCAAGCGATGCCCTACGGCACCTACGTGGCCGACATCGACCCCAGCGGGTTGTGCACCTACTCCGTCCTCGACTCGCGCAACCACGTCGTCGAGTCGGGTTCGCGGGTGGTCGCGCTCGGCACGCCGACGATCGAGATCGATCCACGGGCCGCCTACGGCACGTTCGTCAGCTTCGGCTGCACACCGTGGACCCGGATCAAGCCGCTGCCCGCCGACTGGTAGCCGCATGGAATAGCCGCCGGCCGGACGTCGCTCTAACCGACATGCCCAAACCCTTCACCGAAACCGAGCGTCAGCGATTCCTGGCCGACAAGCACATCGCCGTCCTGTCGGTGGCCGCCGAGAATGGCCGGCCTCCGGCCAGCGTCCCGATCTGGTACCACTACACCCCCGGCGGCGACATCCTGGTCAACACCGGCGCCGGCAGGCGCAAGGCCAAGCTCATTGAGAAGGCCGGCGCGGTGACCCTGGTGGTACAGCGCGAAGATCTTCCCTACCAGTACGTCATCGTTGAGGGCACCGTGATCGGGGCGGCCACACCGGCCCCACTCGACCAGCGGGAAACCATCGCGATCCGCTACCTGGGCGAAGAAGGCGGGCGGGCGTTCGCCGCGCGAATCGACGGCGACACGTCGGTGATATTCACCATCCGGCCCGACCGCTGGTTCAGCGCCGACTACTCCGGCGAGATTTAGCCCCTCAACCGCCCAAACAGTCGTAACGTAGATCGTATGACGATACAAAATCACGAGAACACCGCCGGTGGGATCTGGTCCCATGAGATCGTCACCGAGGCCATCATGCGACCCTGCCCGTACTGCGGCGTGCAGCCCCCGGAGAACTGCCGCGGTGACAATCTCATCGAGTTCACGGCACCGACGGGGCGCATCTTCAAAATGCACTCACCGCGGCTGCGCCAAGTGCCCGCCTTCACCACTCAACCGGCCGAGCACTGACCGCTGCCGGCTGGGCCGACGCCTGTCGATCGGTGGCAGGCGCAATGCCCTCTTGGAACCAAATCAATCAGGCCCCCTGAAAAAGGGGGCCTGATCAGTGTGGCAGGTACAGGATTCGAACCTGTGTAGGCTTTCGCCGACGGATTTACAGTCCGCTTCCATTGGCCGCTCGGACAACCTGCCGTATCGCGCCTAGCAGACTACAACGAGGATGTGCCCCAGACACAAACGGGCAGCATCTTGGAAAGATCACGCAGAGAGGATCAAACATGGCGGACTCATCGTTCGACATCGTGAGCAAGGTGGATCGCCAGGAGGCCGACAACGCCTTGAACCAGGCCGCCAAGGAGTTGGCCACCCGATTCGACTTCCGCGGCACCGACACCACCATCGCCTGGAAGGGCGAGGAGGGCATCGAACTGGTCAGCTCGACCGAGGAACGCGTCAAGGCCGCCATCGACGTGTTCAAGGAGAAGCTGATCCGCCGCGACATCTCCATGAAGGCCTTCGACGCCGGCGAACCGCAGCCCTCCGGCAAGATCTACAAGGTCACCGGCAGCCTCAAGCAGGGTATCGACAGCGAGAACGCCAAGAAGATCACCAAGCTGATCCGCGACGAGGGCCCCAAGGGCGTCAAGGCCCAGATTCAGGGCGACGAGATCCGGGTGTCGTCGAAGAAGCGCGACGACCTGCAGGCGGTCCAGGCGCTGCTGAAGGGCGCCGACCTCGACGTCGCCCTGCAATTCGTCAACTACCGGTAGGCCATTCCCGGCCGGGCCACGGGCCCGGTCCCTACTCTGGAGGTCGTGACCATCGAGGATGTCGTCGACGTCGTGATCATCGGAGCGGGCATCTCCGGCATCGGAGCCGCCTACCGCATCACCGAGCACAACCCCGGCACCAGTTTCGTCATCCTGGAGCGCCGCGAGCACATCGGTGGCACCTGGGACCTGTTCCGCTACCCCGGTGTGCGCTCGGACAGCAGCATCTTCACGCTGTGCCTGCCGTATGAGCCGTGGACGGGCCGCGAGCGGGTGGCCGACGGCGACGAGATCCGCGAGTACCTGACCGACGCCGCACGCAAGCACGGCATCGATCAACACATCCGGTTCAACAGCCACGTGGTCGCAGCCGACTGGGATTCGTCGGCGGACGCCTGGACGGTGACGGTCGAGGACAGCACGACCGGGGCATCGCGGACCTACCGTTCCCGGTTCGTGTTCTTCGGGTCCGGCTACTACAACTACGACGACGGATACACCCCGGAGTTCCCCGGCGTCGAGACGTTCGCCGGCACCGTGGCGCACCCACAGCACTGGCCCCAGGACCTGGACTACACCGGCAAGAAGGTCGTGGTGATCGGCAGCGGCGCGACCGCGATGTCGCTGGTGCCGGCGTTGGCGCAGCGGGCCGCGCAGGTCACCATGCTGCAACGCACCCCGACCTATCTGATCTCCGCGACCAGATACAGCAGCCTTATCGACCTGATCGCAAAGGTGTTGCCGCGCAAGGTGGCTCACCCGATCATCCGGTTCTTCATGGCCTTCTTCGAGGGTGTGATCTGGTTCCTGGCCCGCAAGACGCCGCCGATCCTGAAATGGATGCTGCGCCAGCAGGCCGTCAAGAACCTGCCGGAGGGCTACGACGTCGACACCCACTTCAAGCCGCCGTATGAGCCGTGGGATCAACGGTTGTGCCTGATTCCGGACGCCGACCTGTACGCCGAGATCAGCGCCGGGCGGGTGGAGGTGGTCACCGACCGGATCGACCACATCGACGCCACCGGGATCGCGCTGCAGTCCGGCGGACACCTCGACGCCGACGTGATCATCACCGCCACCGGCCTGCAACTACAGGCGCTCGGTGGAGTGCGGATCAGCCTGGACGGCACCGAGATCAAGCCCACCGAACGGTTCGTCTACAAGGCGCACATGCTCGAAGACGTGCCGAACCTGTTCTGGTGCGTCGGCTACACCAACGCCTCCTGGACGCTGCGCGCCGACATCACCGCCCGCGCGACCGCGAAGCTGATGTCCCACATGGCCGCTCGCGGATACACGCACGCCTACCCGCACCTCGGCGACGAACCGATGGCCGAGAAGTCGGCCTGGGACATCCAGGCCGGCTATGTGCTGCGCTCACCGCACGCGCTGCCGCGGTCGGGCACCAAGCGGCCCTGGAACGTGCGGCAGAACTACTTCGCCGACGCCCTGGATTACCGCTTCGACCGGATCGAGGAGTCGATGGTGTTCGGACGGGCCGGCGAGCAGATTCCGCTGGCTGGATAGCACCAACTTCACAAACCGCCGGTGCGGCGGTGGCGACCGCAATACGCTGACGTCCATGGCAGTCGCTACCCGCACCCCCAAGGTCGTCGTTCTCGGCGGCGGATCATTCGGTACCACGGTGGCGTCCATCTGCTCACGACGCGCGCCGACGCTGCAGTGGGTGCGATCGGAATCGACCGCCGCCGACATCAACGACAATCACCGCAACAGCCGCTATTTGGGCGAGGACGTGGAGCTCAGCGAGACCCTGTGCGCCACGACCGATTTCACCGAAGCCGCCAATTGCGCCGACGTCGTCGTGATGGCTGTGCCGTCGCACGGCTTCCGCGGCGTGCTCGAAGAACTGGCCACCGAGCTGCGCCCCTGGGTGCCGGTGGTGTCGCTGGTCAAGGGCTTGGAACAAGGCACCAACATGCGAATGTCGCAGATCGTCGATGAGGTGCTGCCCGGGCATCCGGCCGGCATCCTGGCCGGTCCGAACATCGCCCGGGAGGTGGCCGAGGGCTATGCGGCGGCGGCGGTGCTGGCCATGCCCGACCCGGGCCTGGCATGCGAGCTGGCGTCGCTGTTCCGCACCAAGCGGTTCCGGGTCTACACCACCGACGACGTGGTCGGGGTCGAGATGGCCGGTGCGTTGAAGAACGTCTACGCGATCGCGGTGGGGATGGGCTATTCGCTGGGGATCGGCGAGAACACCCGGGCCATGGTGATGTCGCGTTCGGTGCGGGAGATGTCCAAGCTCGGCGAGGCGATGGGCGGGGCCCGCGACACGTTCTCCGGGCTCGCGGGCATGGGCGATCTGATCGTCACGTGTACCAGCCAGCGCAGCCGCAACCGGTTCGTCGGCGAGCAATTGGGCTCGGGAAAGCCGATCAACGAGATCATCGCGTCGATGAACCAGGTCGCCGAGGGCGTGCGGGCCGCCAGCGTGGTGATGAAGTTCGCCGCACAGTACGGGCTGAACATGCCGATCGCGCGCGAAGTCGACGGCGTGATCAACCACGGCTCCACCGTCGAGCAGGCCTACCGCGGCCTGATCGCCGAAGCCCCCGGACACGAGGTGGAGGGCACCGGGTTCTGAGCCGCGGCCCCAGGGGGTGGCGCAGTGGGTGGGGCTCCCTATCCCCGGGCCATCTCCTCGAGCCGGCGGATGCGGTCGGCCATCGGCGGGTGGGTGGCGAACAGCTGACCGACCTTCTCACCGGCCCGGAACGGGTTGGCGATCATCAGGTGCGACTGGCTGGCCAACTGCGGCTCGGGCGGTAACGGGGCGGCCTGCACGCCGTCGGAGATCTTGCGCAGCGCCGAAGCCAGCGCCAGCGGGTCACCGGTGAGCACCGCCCCGGATTGGTCGGCCTGGTACTCGCGCGACCGCGACACCGCCATCCGCACCACCGACGCCGCCAGCGGCCCCACCAGCATGACCAGCATCATCGCCAGCGGGTTGCCGTCGCGACGGTTGCCCATGAACATCGCCATGTTGGCCAAACCGGTGATCACCGACGCCAGCGCGCCGGCCACACACGAGATCAGGATGTCGCGGTTGTAGACGTGCGACAGCTCGTGGCCCAGCACCGCCCGCAGTTCACGCTCATCGAGCAGGCGCAGGATTCCGCTGGTGCAGCACACCGCGGCGTGACGCGGGTTGCGGCCCGTGGCGAACGCGTTGGGTGCGTTGGTGTCGCTGACGTACAACCGGGGCATCGGCTGATGCGCCGCGGTCGCCAGTTCCCGCACGATCCGGTAGATCTCGGGGGCCTGGACCTCGGTGACCGGCTGGGCCCGCATCGCCCGCAACGCGAGCTTGTCGCTGCTGAAGTAGGTGTAGGCGTTCATCGCCACGGCGAACAACACCGCCACCCACATCATGCCGGGGCCGAACGCCCGCCCGATCAAGACGATCAGTGCCGACATGGCGGCCAGCAGGAAGAACGTCTTCGCCGTGTTGCGATGCGGGTGCCAGGTCATCGACTTCCTCCTTGGAGAACCGAGGTCACGTCCATTCAACGCCGCGAGAGTGGCGCAGGTTCCGCGCCGGTGGTCAGCCGTCTCGGTTGACGGTGTAGTCGACCAGGCCGGCCAGTGCCTCGCGGCCGACGCAGTCCGGCAGCGCCGCCAATTCCACGCGGGCCTGCTCGGCATAGTCGGCCACCGTCTTTTTGGCCTTGGCCATCCCCGGCGACCGGCGCAGCAGTTCCAGGGCCTCGGCCACCGCCGCATCGTCTTCGACCGGACCGACCAGCAGTTCACGCAGCCGATCGGCATCCGGGCCGGACTCCTGCAGCGCGTAGAGCACCGGCAGGGTGTGCACGCCCTCGCGCAGATCGGTACCGGGCAGCTTGCCGGACTCGTCGGGCTCGCTGTCGATGTCGATGATGTCGTCGGAGATCTGGAACGCGGTGCCCACGATCCCGCCCAGGCGGGCCAGCCGCTCGATCTGGTCGTCGCCGGCGCCGGAGAAGGTCGCACCGAATCGGCCGGACGCCGAGATCAGACAGGCCGTCTTCTCGTACACCACCTTGAGGTAGTGCTCGACGGAGTCCACCCCGTCGGCGGCGCCGCGGGTCTCCCGCATCTGCCCGGTCACCAGCTGGGCGAAGGTCTCGGCGATGATCCGCACCGCCTCGGGCCCCAGCCGCGACACCAGCCGTGACGCCGTCGCGAACAAGTAGTCGCCGGCCAGGATGGCGATGTTGTTGCCCCACCGCGCGTTGGCGCTGGGCGCCCCACGGCGGATCTGCGCCTCATCCATCACGTCGTCGTGGTACAGCGTCGCCAGATGGACCAGCTCGATCACCGCACCGGCCACCGTCACCTGCCAGGCGTCCGGCTCCGGCCCGAGCTGGGCGGACAGCACCGTGAACAGCGGGCGGAAGCGTTTACCTCCGGCGTCGAACAGGTGGGTGACGGCCTCGGTCATCAGCGCGTCGCCGCCGCGCAACTCGGTGTCCATCAGCTCTTCGATGCGCGCCACCCCGTCGCGGACATTGCCCGCGAACGCCGGGTCGCCCAAGCCGCCGAAGTCCAGCCCCGCCACCACACTCGCCGGTGTTCTCACGGCTCCAACATACTGGTCAGTGTGAGTTCGCAGGCTGATGTGGTGGTGGTAGGCGCCGGACCGGCGGGGGCGGCGGCAGCCGCATGGGCAGCCCGGGCGGGCCGTGACGTGCTGGTGGTCGACACGGCCACCTTCCCCCGGGACAAACCCTGCGGCGACGGGCTGACGCCGCGAGCCGTCGAACAGCTCGAGTTGTTGGGGCTCGGTGAGTGGCTGGACAGCCACATCAGGCATCGGGGTCTGCGGATGGCGGGGTTCGGCGGCGAGGTGCAGGTGGACTGGCCGGGCCCGTCGTTCCCGTCGACCGGCAGCGCGGCCCCGCGCACCGAACTCGACGAACGGATCCGCAAGGTCGCCGAGGAGTCCGGCGCGCGGATGTTGTTGGGCGTCAAGGCAGTCGGGGTTCATCACGACTCGGCCGGGCGGGTGCGCTCGGTGGTGCTGGCCGACGGCACGGAGGTCACCTGCCGGCAGCTGATCGTCGCCGACGGCGCCCGCTCCACGCTGGGCCGGGCTCTTGGCCGGCAATGGCATCAGGAGACGGTGTACGGCGTGGCCGCCCGCGGCTATCTGGCCTCGCCGCGCTCAGGCGAGCCGTGGCTGACGTCGCACCTGGAACTTCGCTCCCCCGACGGCGCCGTGCTGCCGGGCTACGGCTGGATCTTCCCGCTGGGCAATGGCGAGGTGAATATCGGTGTCGGCGCGTTGGCCACCGTTAAGCGGCCCGCCGACGTGGCACTGCGGCCGCTGATGTCCTACTACGCCGACCTGCGCCGCGACGAGTGGGGCTTCGACGGGCCGGTGCGGGCGCCGGCGAGCGCATTGCTGCCGATGGGCGGCGCGGTCTCGGGGGTGGCCGGGCCGAACTGGATGCTGATCGGCGACGCCGCGGCGTGCGTCAACCCGCTCAACGGCGAAGGCATCGACTACGGCCTGGAGACCGGACTGCTGGCGGCCGAGATGCTGGACAGCCCGGATCTGACGCACGCCTGGCCGGAGCTGCTGGCCACCCGCTATGCCCGCGGGTTCTCGGTGGCCCGGCGGCTGGCGCTGCTGCTGACCTTCCCCCGGTTTCTGCCTGCGACCGGCCCGGTGGCGATGCGTTCGACGATGTTGATGCGGATCGCGGTGCGGGTGATGGCCAACCTGGTCACCGAGGAGGACGCCGACCTGGTGGCGCGGGCTTGGCGGGGCGGGGGGCGGCTGTCGCGGCTGATCGATCGCCGTCGCCCATTCGCCTGACTCAGCGCCATATCAGGATCATTGACACATATCAATCTCGTTGATATACCGGATGGATGAGTGAATCCATCGATTTCCAGTTCGACGCCGCCTACCGCGGCGAGTCCGAACAACTGGGTTCGGGCACCAAACCGCCGTGGAGCATCGGGGCACCCCAGCCCGAGCTCGCCACGCTGATCGAGCAGGGCAGATTCCAGGGCGACATCCTCGACGTCGGCTGCGGCGAAGCCGCCATCTCACTGCATCTGGCTGAACGGGGCCACACCACGGTCGGCCTCGACATGTCGCCCACCGCCATCGACCTGGCCCGCCGCGAAGCCGCCAAGCGCGGTCTGACCAACGCCACCTTCGAGGTCGCCGACATCAGCTCCTTCGACGGTTATGACGGGCGTTTCGGCACCATCGTCGACAGCACGCTGTTCCACTCCATCCCGGTGGAGGCCCGCGACGGATACCAGCAGTCGATCGCGCGGGCCGCCGCTCCGGGCGCGTCGTACTTCGTGCTGGTCTTCGACAAGGCCGCCATCCCCGAGGGCCCGCCGTTCGCGGTGACCGCCGACGAACTGCGCGAGGTGGTGTCGAAGTACTGGGTGGTCGACGAGATCAAGCCGGCCCGGATCCACGCGGTGTTTCCCGACGACTTTCCCGGGTTCGGGGGCGTCCCACTGCGCGACGAGCCGGGCGGCCGCAAGTCCGCCGCGGCCTGGCTGCTCTCGGCACACCTGGGCTGAAATTCGAGGCGATGATGAGCACTCCGAAACCACCGCGCTGGCTGAAACCGGTAAACAAGCTGATGATCGGCCTGCAGAAGCTGGGCATCCCGACCGGCCCGCCGATGGTGCTGACCGTGCCCGGTCGCAAGTCCGGCCGGCCGCGCAGCACTCCGATGACACCGTTCACCCTCGACGGCGAGCTGTACACGGTGGCGGGATTCCCGAACGCCGACTGGGCGCTCAACGCCCGGGCGTCCGGCGCGGGCACCCTGAGCCACGGTCGCAAGAAGCGGCGGGTTCGCATCGTGGAACTGTCGCCGGAGGCGGCCCGCCCGGTACTACGGGCGTTTCCGGTGCAGGTGCCCGTCGGCGCCGGATTCCTGAAACGGGCCGGACTGGTCCGCGAGGCCACGCCCGACGAGGTGGAGACGCTGGCCGGGCGGATTCCGGTCTTCCGGTTCGACTCGCTGCCCGGGTGAGACCGCCGTGTCCCCGGCGTATCTGACCGTCACCCTGGTCGCGATCGCGCTCAACGGGTTCTCCGGGGTGGCCGCGCTGCTGCGGTTCGCCCCGATCCTTCCCGGGATGCAGGCAGCCCGGGTGCCGGAGTCATGGCTGAGGTTCCCGATCGGCACATGCAAGACCCTGGGTGCGCTCGGACTCGTTGCCGGGCTGTGGTTTCCGGTCATCGGGGTGGCCGCGTCGGCCGGGTTGGTGCTGTTCTTCGCCTGCGCGATGTACACCCATGTGCTCGCCCACGACATCTCGGCTCAATTCGGGCTCGCCACCGGCTTTCTCGCCCTCAACTGCGCGGTGTTCGCGCTGTCAGTCCAGCGGCTTGTAGCCAGTGTGTAGCGCAACGATGCCACCGGTGAGATTGCGCCAGCCCACCTGCGACCAACCCGACGCGGCGATCTGCTCGGCCAGCGCCGCCTGGTCCGGCCAGGCACGGATGGACTCGGCGAGGTAGACGTAGGCCTCCGGGTTGCTGGACACCGCGCGGGCCACCGCCGGCAGCGCCCGCATCAGGTACTCCTTGTAGACGGTGGCGAACGCCGACAGCGTCGGGGTGGAGAACTCGCAGACCACCAGGCGCCCGCCGGGCCGGGTCACCCGGGCCATCTCACGCAGGCCCGCCGCGTGGTCGACGACGTTGCGCAGCCCGAAGCTGATCGTGACCGCGTCGAACACCCCGTCGTCGAAGGGCAGCTTGGTGGCGTCGCCGGCGACCTTGGGCACGTCGCGGTCACGGCCGGCGGCCAGCATGCCGACCGAGAAGTCCGCCGCCACGCACCAGGCACCGGATTTTGCGAGCTCGACGGTGGACACCGCGGTGCCGGCGGCCAGGTCCAGCACCTTCTCCCCCGGCTGCAACCCGAGTGCTTTGCGGGTGGCACGACGCCAGGAGCGGTCGCGCCCCAGCGACAGCACCGTGTTGGTGATGTCGTAGCGGCGCGCGACTCCGTCGAACATCGATGCCACCGCACGGGGGTCTTTGTCCAGGCTGGCGCGGCTCACGGTGTCGACGCTACCCGGGCCGATAGGGTTGGCCGCATGCGGTCTTGGCTGGGCACATTGGCAGCACTGGTGGTATTCGGCGGCGCGTTGGCGGGCCCGGCGGCTGCGGATCCCGGCGGTTCAGCGAGCCTCGACGGAGGAGAGGCGAAGCTGGGACCGGCGCATAATCCCGGCGGTTCAGCGACCGCGCTGAGCCCCGACCACTTCGGGGTGCTGGCCGGGTCGGCGTCCGCCCCGGTGCAGCTGGAGTTCTTCTGCGACCCGCAGTGCCCCGAATGCGCCAAGTTCGAGTCGGCCTCCGGCGACGACCTGGGCCGGCACCTGGCGGCCGGGGACGTCGCGGTCACCTACCGGTGGATGACGTTTCTGGACGCCCGCCGGGGCAACGACGTCTCCGCCCGGGTCGGCAACGCCCTGATGGCGGCGGCCGATCCGGCCACCCCGGCCGCGACCTACCAGGCCTTCGTCGTCGAGCTGTACCGCAAGGGCGGCGCGCCGAGCGTCGAGGACATCGCGATCACCGCCCGCGAAAGCGGCCTGCCCGCGCACGTGGTGGACCGGATCGCCGCCGCGCAGCCGGCGGTCGACACCACCTCGATGAACGCCTACAACCGCGTTCAGCTGTTGGCGGCCAACCCGGAGAAGCCGGGCACCCCAACGGTTTACGATGTCACCACCAGGACCGTGGTGGACACCGGCGAGGCCGACTGGCTGGATCGGCTGGTCTCGGGCGGCTAGCGCGGCTTCGGCTCGCAGGCGATGCCGTCCCCGTCGCGATCGAGCTCCGAACGGTAGCCGGGCTCACCCTTGAGGATGGGCGCCGCTCCAGCGTCACGGGCTGCGGTGCAGTTCTTGTAGTACGGCTCCGCAGCGGCGACCGGTGCGGTGGCGATACCGATTCCGAATGCGAGTGCCCCGGCCAGGGCCACGGTACGTCGGATCATGAGAAGGACTCCTCGTCGTTGAGGGCCGCCGACTGCTGCCAACCGAACGGCGTGAAATCCACGGCAGGCTAACAGGTCGCGGTGAGGCCGACAAAGAGTCAGGTACCGCGGCTGCCCCACCGTCGTTCGATCAGGGCCAACCCGGCCAGCGCCGCGATACCGACCAGCCAGGCCACCACCACGACCGACCCGGCCGGAATGACCGCCAACACCGCGGTGCGGTGCTGCACCCGCACCAGGTCGGGATCCGACTTGTCGTATTCGACGTAAATCCGCATCCCGGTTGCCAATTCGGACGGATAGAGCACCCCGAGCTCAGGGCGGTAGGTGATCCGTTCCGGGGTGACGAACTCGATGGTGGAACGCCGGAAACCGGCGTTGAGAACCTCGGCGGCGGCCACCCCCATATCGCTCTCGATGGCGATGTCGTTGCGCCAGGCCCCGGCGACCAGCAGCACCGACTGCAATGTCACCACGGCCACCACGATCAGCACGCCCATCCGCGCCCAGCGCAACAACCGTCCGGCCCGCGAGTTCCGCGGTACGGCGCCCTCGCCGTGCACCACCCGGTCCAGCAGCGGTTTCAGCGACCGGTAGTGCGGCATCCTCACAGCGCGGCCTTGATCGCGGCGTGCAACGCCCGCAGCGACGATCGGTCGGCTTTGACCTCGATCACCCGCATGCCGCCGGCGGGCTCGGCAAGGGCGGTGGGCAACGCGTCGACGGTGTCGATCTGCCGGAAGTCCACGTGGTAGGCGCGGCACAACGCGCCCACGTCGACGTCGTGCGGGGTGCCGAAGATCCGCGACGACACGTCGGCGAACCGCGGATCGCCCTGTTCCAGCAGTTCGAAGATGCCGCCGCCGTTGTCGTTGGACACCACGATGGTCAGCTGGCGCGGTGTGGGCTCGGTGGGCCCGATCAGCAGTCCGGAGCTGTCGTGGATGAAGGTCAGGTCCCCGATCAGGGCGATGGTGCGGGCGTCGGGGTTGGCGCGCTCATGTGCCAGCGCCGCCCCGATCGCGGTGGACACGGTGCCGTCGATGCCGGCCACCCCGCGGTTGGACCGCACGGTGATGTCGTGGACGCCCACACAGTTCCCCAGCCCGACCAGGGCGGCGTCGCGCACCGGGTTGGAGGCGCCCAGCACCAGCTGGTCGCCGGGACGCAGCGCGCCGGCGACGGCCGCCGCCACATGCAGGCCCGTGGTGAGCGGGTGCGCCGCCAACTGACCCCGAACAGCATCGTTGGCGCCGGCGTTCAGCTCCGCGCAGCGGCGCAGCCAGGCCGCGTTCGGTGCCCCGGTGGTGACCGCCCGGGTGCCGGTGGCCTGCGAGTTGCCCGACACGTCGGGCCAGCGCGGCCCGGTGGTCAGCGCGAACACCGGCACCGCCGGGTCGGCCAGCAGGCTCGACACCGGACGGTGCAGGGTAGGCCGGCCGACCATGATGACCTGCTGCGGGCGCAGCAACGGCAACGCCAGCGGGTGCAGCGGGTTGGCCGGCACCGGTGCCGTCGGTTCGGCGACCGTGGGAAGCGCCGCCAGGTTCGGATGGGCGCCGGCGCCGTGCCCGGCGATCACCACGGTGTCCGGGGTCAGATCGATGTCGAGGGGCTGATCGAAGCTGACCGGCGGGGTATAGGTCCAGGGTCGGCCGTCGGGGCGGCCCGGCGGCAGTGCCCCGGAGTCGTCGAGATCGGGCACCAGCGGCTCACGCAGTGGGATGTCGAACTGCACGGGACCGGCGTTGGCGGTGCGAGATCCGGTGGCGGCGACCAACACTCGGCAGGTGGCCGAACGCCAGGTGGCGTTCTGTGCAGCCATCTGCTCCGGGGCGGATGTGCTGGCCAAGCCCAGGCTGATCGTGGCACGCACCTGGGTGCCGAAGTAGCCGAGTTGCTCCATCGTCTGGTTGGCGCCGGTGCCGAGCATCTCGTAAGGCCGGTTGGCGCTCAGCACGATCAGCGGCACCCGCGCGTAGTTGGCCTCCACCACCGCCGGGCCCAGGTTGGCTACCGCCGTGCCGGATGTCATCGCCACACACACCGGCGCGCCGGCGCTCATCGCCAGGCCGATCGCCAGATACCCGGCGGTGCGCTCGTCGATGCGCACGTGCAGGCGCAGCCGCCCGGCGCGGTCGGCGTCGTGCAGCGCGAACGCCAGCGGGGCGTTGCGCGATCCCGGGCACAACACCACGTCGCGGACGCCGCCGCGAATCAGCTCGTCGACGACGACGCGGGCCTGTGCCGTCGAGGGGTTGGTCATCGGTACCAGGTTAGTCGTGCGTCGGAGGTGGCGGCGTCCAGCGGAAGGCCTTGCCGTCGACCTCGGCCAGGAATTCCAGCGTGGCCTTGTTGACCTCGTCGGGCTTCTCGATGAAACCGAGGTGTCCGGCGTCGGGAATCTCCAGGTAGCGCGCGCCCGGGATGGCGTCGGCGACTTCGCGGCTCAGGTATGCCGGGGTGACGACGTCGTCGCCGAAGCCGATCACCAGCACCGGCTGGGTGATGTTGGCGTAGGCCGGCAGCCGGTTGGTCAGCGGCGCCACATCGAGCTGGCAGCGCAGGCCCGGGGTGTTCTTGACCGGCCACATGGTGAACATCGCGATCCAATCCTTGATCGCGGCGTCGTCACTGAGGGTTTTCGGCGAAAAACTTTCCAGCATCCGCACTTTCGCCTCGTACTCGGCGGGCAGCTGGGCGCCGGATTCGGCGAGTTTCACCTCGGCTTGGTAGAAGAAGTCCCGGGTGCGGTCGTGGCGGCCGCGGGTGGCCATCAGGACGGCGGACTTCACCAGTTCGGGGCGCGCCAGCATCAGTTCCTGGGCAATGAACGCGCCCATCGACACCGCGACAAGGCGGACCGGGGCGATGTTCAGCGACTCGATCAGCTGCGCGGTGTCGGCCACCATGGTTTCGGTGCCGAACCCGGACGCGTTCTCGGTGGCGCCGATCCCACGGTTGTCGAAAGTGATCGGGCGGTAGCGGGCGATCTGGAAGTCACGGACCTGGTGTAGATGCCATCCGCGTCCGGCGCCGCCGCGCCCGGCGATGAACAGAACCGGCTCGCCATCTTGATTTCTGTCGTCGTAAGCCAGGTTGGTCACGGTTGTGAAGGTACGCGACCGGCCGAGACCTTATGGTGTCAGGATCGCAACGGCGCAGCTGGGGACGGGGATGCGGAAACGAACCGCGGGGTTGGCGTGCACACTGGCGCTGGCCTGCGCCATGGTGGCCGGATGCGCCCGGGTGACCAGCGGCCTGGCGGTGCCGGCCGACCATGACGGACCCCGTCCGGTGGCGGCCTCGCTGCTGCCGGATCTGCTGCTGGACGCCGCCACCATCAGCGACATCATGGGTGCCCCCGGTATGCGGGTCAAAGACTCCCGGTCCCGGATGTTCGACGCGGGCCGCCAGTTTCCAGACCGATCCTGTATGGCCGCGTGGATGCCCGCCGAGCAGTCGGTCTACGCCGACGCCGACTGGACCTCGACCATCTCTCAGAGCCTGTCGGAGAGCTCGCTGGACCACTTCGTGGTTCAGGCCGTGACGGTGTTCGCCAACCGGGACGATGCGCAGAGTTTCTTCGACGCCACCGCTCGGCACTGGACGCCCTGCGGTGAGCGGACATTCGCGACCAGCAAGGACGGCTACAGCGATACGCCGTGGACGTTCGACACGGTCGCCGACATCGACTCCACGCTGTGGATGACCCAGCATCAGGACGACAGTGCGGGCTGGTCCTGTCAGCGGGCGCTGCGGGTCAGCAACAACGTCGCGATCGACGTGCTGGCGTGCAAGCTCTACGTCAGCGACGAAGGCGTCACCATCGCGAACGGGATCGACGCGCGACTGCCCAGCGTGTGAACAGTCAACGGGGGGTTGGATACGTGCCGAGTGTGCGGTTTGGCACGCAATTCGGCGGTATTGCCTACCAAACCGCACACTCGACGAACGTTGAGTCGGGTAACTCAAACAGCCAGCAGCGAATGGCAGGCTTTGATCCGGTCGATCCACCACTGCCGCCGATCCGGCGAGGCGGCCAGGGCGTGCAGCCGGGCCGGGTCGGGGGTGACGGGGCCCACCGGCAGGTAGCCGTCATGCTGCGGCGGGGTGTCCGCGACGTCTTCGGCCAGCAGCGATCCGGTGCCCAGCCCGCAGGCGTGCTGCAGATTGGGCAGTACCGCCGCGGCGTGTAGGCCGGCGGCGATGCCGACCGCCGAGTCGATCGCGCTGGAGACAACCACCGGGATGCCGATCTGGCCGGCGATCTTCAACAGAGCCGAAATGCCGCCCAGTGGAGCGACTTTGAGCACGGCTATATCGGCGGCGCCGGCTCTCGCGACCGCCAACGGGTCGTCGGCTTTGCGGATGCTCTCGTCGGCGGCGACCGGGGTGTCGATGCGCCCGCGCAGTTCGGCGAGTTCGGCGACGGTCGCGCAGGGCTGCTCCAGGTATTCCAATGGGCCCCCGGCGGTAAGGGCTTTCGCCGCCCGCACTGCTTCGTCCAATGTCCAGCCGCCGTTGGCGTCGACCCGCACGGTGGGGAGCAGCGACCGCACGGCTTCGACGCGGGCGACGTCGTCGGCCAGGCTCTGGCCGGGCTCGGCGACCTTGACCTTGGCGGTGCGAGCGCCGGGGAATCGTGCCAGCACCTCGGGGACTTGGCCGGCGTCGACGGCGGGGACGGTCGCGTTGATCGGGATTCGGTCCCGAAGGGGTTGTGGCAGCTGCTGGTAGGCGCATTCGAGAGCGGATGCCAACCAGTGCGCCGCCTCGGGAGGGTCGTATTCGGGGAACGCGCCGAACTCGCCCCATCCGGCCGGGCCGTCGATCAGGGCCAGTTCCCGAACGGTGATGCCACGGAATTTGACGCGCATGGGCAACGCCACCACGTGCAGGCGGTCGAGGATGTCGTCGACGGTGGGCAGGGGCGGCATCGGTCTATGGTGCCGGTCCGGCGGTGAGGTGCGCCAGGTTGGGGCCGCTTGGCCGGCGAACTGGTTTAGACCGAGGTTCTCAAGGGGCGTGTTCAGGAGCCGGTTCCGGAGTTACCGCGCGGCCACCGATCAGGCCGTCATTGTCGATATCGATCCCGAGCGTCTGCTCCACAAATGCAATCGCGTCCTGGACCGGCGACGGCGCCGGTTCCTCAACAGGTGCCGGCGGCGGCAGGGCACCGACAGGCGGGGCGACCGGAACGGGGGCCGATTCGGCGAGCGGGTCGGTCATCTTTCGGAGCTGCGCCTCACCGGCTGCGGCGATTGGGGGTTCGACCGGTACCGAAACCGAAACCGGTGGCGCTACGGCGGTGTCCTTTGCCACCACCGAAACCGGCGGCGCCACAGTGGAAGATGGGGACTGCGTGGCCTGCTGGGCCCCGTGGCCGGCGGTACCGATACCGATACTCGCCTGCGCCGGCGGGTCGTTCCCGAACAGCGCCCCGCGCACCAGGGCGACCGTGATCGTTGCGACCAGTAGCGTCACCGCGACGGCGGCGATCAGCAGTGCATCGGCGCGGTGGAGCCGTTGTCGCACAGGCACAGTCGGATCATCGAGGGCGATGTCGTCGCCGAGCGCTGCGTTACCGGCCGCGAGCGCCGACCCGCGGGCCAAACCCAGCTCGGCATCAATCAGCGAAACCACTCGCGGAGCGAGGGCGCGCTCAAGTCGTTCCGCGAAACCATCGACCACTAGGTCATTGGCGACCATCACGAATACCGCACCCGGTTGCCAGTCGGCGACGAGTTTGTCCAGTGATACCAACGCGTCATCGTCGTCGTGATGCATGGAGATAGCACTGTGCTGCACCCCGACCCGGTCATCGGCCAGCACCGCGATGGTCTGCTCCGCGGTGATCAGGCTGACGGTCGCACGCTGAGATGGTCTGCTCGAGGCGACCACCTCGGCCAGCGCCGCCGCAGCGTCGGCCGGCTCGAACATCTCGGTCTCCGCGATGTCCGTATCGGCCAACAGTGATGCCAGATCCAACGCGTACTGCTCGGCGTCGGCCGTGCTGGTCAACCCAACCGCCTGCACCGGGTAGCCACGGTTAGCGGCGGTGCGTGCGGCCTGCTCAACGGCAGCCACAACAGCATCCAGTCCGGCCGCTGACACCGCGACCGCGTCACGAATCACCGTCCGCGCATCAGACCCGACGCCTTCGAGAACGACCACGCCCGCGCGCGTCGCCGACAGCGATACCCCCAGTACAGCGCCCACCGACAACCCCCCGGCACTACCGCCTAAACCCCCCAGCTTAGGCTAACCTTGCCTAATCCTAGCGGGAGTTGCTCGATCACGCAGGGTTGCTGCTGTCCCGTGCCCCCAGCCGCGATTCGATGCACGCGCCGGGTGTCGCCGCCCTATAGGTACACGACTACAGAGATTCGCCGATATCAGGAAGCAAGGATCAGCGAACGCGCCGACGCGTCCATGCAAGCGCGCGTCGGTCGCCTCCCAATGGGCACTCAGTTCAGCCAACGCTTCCGCCGAGCTCCCAGCCCACGCCGCAACACATTCACTCGAGTAGCCGGCGACCGGGCCGCAAAGGTCCGCGCCACACCTGTCGCATCGGCCACCCGCGATGCGTGGGTGTGCAACGGCTCGGGATGAACCGAAAGCTCCGCCGGATCAATCGGATTCGGAGCCATGCTCATCCCTCCCGTCCGAGCCTGGGCAGCACGCCAGCAAGCTAACGGCAAATACCACCAGTCACCTGTCGTACGGTTGACTCTGCGCTGACCAGGCAAGCTACTCGCACCTTTGCCTGGTACACGCAGAACCAACGAAAGGCAGGCACCGTTGAATCCGTTCGACGAAACCATCTGGCGACCGGTCGACGGCTTCGCCGACCTGACCGACATCACCTACCACCGCCACGTCACCGACGCCACGGTCCGGGTCGCGTTCAACCGCCCCGAGGTGCGCAACGCTTTTCGCCCGCACACCGTCGACGAGCTGTACCGGGCACTCGACCACGCCCGGATGTCGCCCGATGTCGGCGTGGTGCTGCTGACCGGAAACGGGCCGTCGCCGAAGGACGGCGGCTGGGCATTCTGCTCCGGTGGTGACCAGCGCATTCGCGGCCGCAGCGGCTACCAGTACGCCGAGGGAGAAACAGCCGAGACCGTCGATCCGGCCCGCGCCGGGCGGCTGCACATCCTGGAGGTGCAGCGGCTGATCCGGTTCATGCCCAAGCCGGTGATCTGCCTGGTCAACGGCTGGGCGGCCGGCGGCGGGCACAGCCTGCACGTGGTGTGCGACCTGACCCTGGCCAGCCGCGAGCACGCGAAGTTCAAGCAGACCGACGCCGACGTCGGCAGCTTCGACGGCGGGTACGGCTCGGCGTATCTGGCCCGGCAGGTGGGCCAGAAGTTCGCCCGCGAGGTCTTCTTCCTGGGCCGGGCTTACACCGCCGAGCAGATGCACCACATGGGTGCGGTCAACGAGGTCGTCGACCACGCCGACCTGGAAGCCACCGGTGTGCAGTGGGCCAAGGAGATCAACGGCAAATCGCCTCAGGCGCAACGCATGTTGAAGTTCGCCTTCAACCTGCTCGACGACGGACTGGTGGGCCAGCAGCTGTTCGCCGGCGAGGCCACCCGACTGGCCTACATGACCGATGAGGCCGTCGAGGGCCGCGATGCGTTCCTGCAGAAGCGCGATCCGGACTGGAGCAGCTTCCCCCGGTACTTCTGAGCGACGACACCGACTCCACCCCGCATAGACTGGCTAACCATGAGCCGAAGTCCGCTACGCCGACTGTCCGATCAGATCACGCTCGCCACCATGCGCCCCCCGGTCGCCGCGCAGCTGATGCACCGGCCCGGCGCCAAGACCGTCGACCTGACCGGCAAGCGGGTGCTGGTGACCGGGGCGTCCTCGGGCATCGGGGAAGCCGGCGCCGAACAGTTCGGGGCAGCGGGCGCCACCGTGATCGCGGTGGCCCGCCGCCAGGAGAACCTCGACGCACTGGTCCAGCGGATCACCGCCGCCGGCGGCACCGCGCACGCCATCGCGTGCGACCTGTCTGACCTCGCGGCGATCGACCAGCTGGTCAAGGACGTCGACGAGCGGTTCGGCGGGGTGGACATCCTGGTCAACAATGCCGGACGCTCCATCCGCCGTCCGCTGGCCGAATCCCTGGACCGCTGGCACGACGTCGAGCGGACCATGCAGCTGAACTACTACTCGCCGCTGCGGCTGATCCGCGGGTTCGCCCCGGCGATGCGCGAGCGCGGCGACGGCCACATCATCAACGTCGCCACCTGGGGAGTGTTCACCGACTCCTCGCCGCTGTTCGGCGTATACAACGGCTCCAAGTCCGCGCTGAGCGCCGTCAGCCGGGTCATCGACAGCGAGTGGGCCCGCTACGGCGTGCAGTCCACCACGCTGTACTACCCGCTGGTGAAGACCCCGATGATCGCACCCACCGCGGCGTTCCAGGGCAAGCCGGGGCTCACCGCGCAGGAGGCCGGCGCGTGGATGATCGACGCGGCCCGCTACCGCCCGATCCGCATCGCGCCGCGCCTGGCGCTGGCATTCCGCGCGCTGGACAACCTCAACGCGGGCTGGGCCACCGCCCTGGTCAAGAAGAACCGCATCGAGCCCATCGACGACTGATGGAGATCCTCGCCAGCCGGGTGCTGTTCCGGCCCACCGACTATCAACGCTCACTGCGGTTCTATCGCGACGAGATCGGCTTGGCTATCGCCCGCGACTACGGCGCCGGAATGGTGTTCTACGCCGGGCAGTCACTGATCGAACTGGCCAATCACGGCAACCCCGAACACGCGTCGGCGCCCTTTTCGGGGGCACTGTGGCTGCAGGTCCGCGACGTCGCCGCCACCCAGGCCGAACTGGAGAGCCGCGGCGTGCCGATAGCCCGGGAGGCGCAGCGGGAACCGTGGGGACTGCACGAGATGCACGTCACCGATCCCGACGGCGTCACGCTGATCTTCGTGCAAATCCCCGAAGGCCATCCGCTACGGCGCGACATCCGTCAGGACGCCCAGCCCAAGCCTTCCGGTTAACACTCGGCTAACGGTGAGGAACGTCTCCACATACGGCCGCGATTCACGTCGGTGATCGTTAGACAATCACACCATCTGCCGCGCACAATGAAAACCGTGATGTTTCAGTGAGCCTCGACCTTTTCCTACTGATCATCGTGGTGGTCACGGCCCTGGGCTTCGACTTCACCAACGGCTTCCATGACACCGGCAACGCGATGGCGACATCGATCGCCAGCGGTGCGCTCAAACCCAAGGCCGCTGTCACGTTGTCGGCATGCCTGAACCTGGTCGGCGCTTTCCTGTCGACCGCGGTCGCGGCGACGATCGCCAAGGGCCTGGTGGACGCCCACCTGGTGAGCCTGGAACTCGTCTTCGCCGGTCTGGTCGGCGGCATCGTGTGGAACCTGCTGACCTGGCTGCTCGGGATCCCGTCCAGCTCCTCGCACGCCCTGATCGGCGGCATCGTTGGGGCGATGCTCGCCGCAGTCGGCGGGCACGGGGTGATCTGGAGCGGCGTGGTGTCCAAGGTGCTGGTTCCGGCGGTGGTCGCCACCGTGATCGCCACCTTGATCGCCTCCGTCGGCACCTGGCTGGTCTACCGCTTCACCCACGGTGTCGATGAGGAGCACGCCGAGAAGATGTTCCGGCGCGGCCAGGTCGGCTCGGCCGCACTGGTGTCGCTGGCCCACGGCACCAACGACGCACAGAAGACCATGGGAGTGATCTTCCTGGCGCTGATGTCCTACGGTGCCGTGAGCAAATCGGAGACCTTGCCGCCACTGTGGGTGATCGTCAGCTGTGCACTGGCGATGGCAGCCGGCACCTACACCGGCGGCTGGCGCATCATCCGCACCCTGGGCAAGGGTCTGGTCGAGATCAAGCCGCCGCAGGGCATGGCCGCCGAGTCGTCCGCCGCCGCGGTCATCCTGCTGTCGAGCCACTTCGGCTACTCACTGTCGACCACCCAGGTCGCCACCGGCTCGGTGCTGGGCAGCGGCGTCGGCAAGCCGGGAGCCGAGGTGCGCTGGGGAGTCGCCGGGCGGATGGCGATCGCCTGGTTGGTGACGTTGCCGATGGCCGGCGGGGTGGGCGCCGCGGCCTACTGGTTGGTGCACGGTATCGGCGGCTTCGCCGGCATCATCATCGGCGTGGCCGTGCTGATCACCACGGTTGTGGCAATCTGGCTGCGGTCGCGCCGGGCTCGCATCGACCACAACAACGTCAACGCCGAGTGGGAGGGCAGCCTCACGGGCGGGCTTTCCGCGGCCGGCGAGCAGTCCGCGGATGACGGCTCTCCTGTTGAGCACGCACTGCGGTCGGCGTTCGACACCGGACCCGACACACCGCAGTTGAAGGTCGTCGGGCAGGACGATCCCGCCGCGCGCGAAATCGTGCGTTCATGAGTGAGTGGTTCAACTACGACGCGGCGGGCAAGATCCTGGTTTTCGGGCTGCTGGTCGGGGCGGCGCTGCCGGCCCTGTTCGCGATCGGAACGCGGGTCAATGCGGTCGGCGTCGGTGCGACAGCCAGCGCCGACGGAACCGCCGGCCCGCGGCGGCCGCTGCTGATTGCCCTCAGCTGGATGATTTTTCTGCTGGTTGTGGTGGTGGCCGTAATCGGAGTGCTGTTCATCGCCCGCGACTTCCTGGGCCATCACTTCGGCTGGTATCTGCTCGGGGCCAAGCCCAAGTGACCAAATTTCTCACCTCGATCGTGGCTTGGCTGCGCGCCGGCTACCCCGACGGTGTCCCACAGACCGATTACTTCCCACTGCTGGCGCTGTTGTCGCGGCGGTTGACCAACGACGAGGTCAAAGCCGTCGCCGGTGAACTGATCGGCCGCGGCGAGTTCGACCAGATCGACATCGGGATCCTGATCGCCCGCCTCACCAACGAACTGCCCTCCCCCGAAAACGTCGAGCGGGTGCGAAAGCGGTTGGCCGCCAAGGGTTGGCTGTTGGACGACGCCCCCGCCCCGGGAGGGACGCCATAACCGGCCTGCGTGCGCTGGCCGTTCCATCCGGCGATGCGGTCTCGACGCTACTGCCGGCCCTGCAGGGCGTTCTGGACGGCCGCGACCCTGCGCTGACTCCGGTCGCTTCCGACACCGATCCCTCTGTTTTGACCGCACTGCGGGTGGGCGAGCCGATCGACGACGACGTCGCACTGGTGGTGACGACGTCAGGGACCACCGGGACGCCCAAGGGCGCCCTGTTGACCGGCGCGGCCCTGCTGGCCAGCGCCGCGGCCACCCAGGAGCGTCTGGGCGGGCCGGGCCGGTGGTTGCTGGCGCTGCCGGCCCACCATGTCGCCGGGCTACAGGTTCTGGTGCGCAGCCTGCTGGCCGGAACCATTCCGGTGCAGCTGGATGTCACCACGGGTTTCGACATCGACCGGTTGCCCGCGGCGGTCGCTGAGCTCGGATCCGGACGGCGCTACACCTCGTTGGTCGCCACTCAGCTCGCCAAGGCACTGACCACTCCCGATTCGACGGCTGCGCTGGCCGACCTGGACGCGGTGCTGCTGGGCGGCGGCCCGGCGCCGCAACCGATCCTGGATGCGGCGGCAGCCGCCGGCATCCGGGTGGTGCGCACCTATGGCATGAGTGAGACCGCCGGAGGTTGTGTCTACGACGGTGTACCGCTGCCGGGGGTCCGGGTACGCATCGGCGACGACGGCCGGATCTCCATCGGAGGCCCGACCCTGGCCGCCGGATACCGCAATCCCGTCACCCCCGACCCGTTCACCGAGCCCGGCTGGTTCCACACCAATGATATTGGAGCCCTGGATGATTCCGGTGTTCTTACAGTGCTCGGCCGCGCCGACGACGCGATCAGCACGGGCGGCCTGACGGTGTTGCCCGGCCCGGTGGAAGCCGTGCTGTCGACGCACCCGGCGGTGGCCGAGTGCGCGGTATTCGGGGTCGCCGACGACCGATTGGGGCAACGGGTCGCCGCCGCTGTGGTGGTGGCCGGTACGACAACGCCGACCCTGGAGGCTTTGCGCGCCCACGTCGCGAAGTCCCTCGACACCACGGCGGCACCTCGGGAGTTGCATATCGTCGCCGCGTTGCCCCGGCACGGGATCGGCAAGCTGGACCGAAAGGCACTGGTGCGCCAGTTCGCGCGTTGAGGCGGGCAAGGTTGCGCCTCCACTTAGGCCGGAGGTCTAGGTTCTAGATCAGTGGTCTAAATGCTTGGGGCCAGTCCCCTCGTCCGCTCCGAAGGGGGTTGTCACCATGCCCACCGTCAGCACAGCCGAGCGCGCGCGGCGCACCCACGCCTTCGCCCGCGTACTCGGCCCGTTCATCGCCGTGGTCACCTCGATCGTCGCGATCAGAGCCGCAAGCATCGGCGAGCAGTTGTCGAGCTTCTCCACCGACCCGATGTGGCCGTGGGTGTTGGGGGCACTGTTGTTCGGTGGCGGACTGTTCATCATTGCGTTCCACCAGTTTTGGCGCGGCCTTGCCGCGGTGATCATTTCGCTGTTCGGCTGGTTCCTGCTGCTGCGGGGATTCGTCCTGCTCGCCGCACCGCAGCTGATCATCAACGGGGCCGAGTCCGCCACCGAAACATCTAGTGCCGCACTGATGGTCGTGCGAGCCGGGTTCGGGCTGCTCGCCCTGTGCGGTGCGTACCTGACTTACGTGGGATGGCTGAAGAAGTCCGACTGATCACCGGATCCTCGGATTGCCCGACGGCTCAACGATGGCGCTCAACCGGAAGCAGGTCGAGGCAACGGTCACGCTCATCCAGGCCTGAGCCCATGTGGTCAGTCGCGTCAGTCGCCCCCGCCGCCCGAACCACCGCCGCCCGAGCCACCGCCGGAACCACCGCCGGAACCACCGCCCGAGCCACCGCCACCGGAACCGCCGCCTGAGCCGCCACTCGACCCACCACCGGAACCACCGCTTGACCCACCGCTCGAGCCGCCACTGGAACCACCGCTTGACCCGCCACTCGACCCACCGCTCGACCCGCCACTCGACCCGCCACTCGACCCACCACTCGACCCGCCACTCGACCCACTACCGGAACCACCGCTCGACCCACCGCTCGAGCCGCCACTGGAACCACCGCTCGAACTACCACCGGAACCACCGCTCGACCCACCACTGGACCCGCTGGATCCGCTGCCCGAACCGCTTGAGCTGTCACTGGATCCGCCGCCCGAGCCCTCAGTGGACCCGCCGCCCGAACCACTCCCCCCAACGCCACCGCTGGATCCGCTGCTGTCGGAGCCACCGGAACTGCTGTCCGACCCACTCCCGCCGGAACTCCCGGAGCTGCCGCCCGACCCGCCCGTGCTACCACTCGACTCGCCGCTCCCGGATCCGCTTGAGTCACCACCCGACCCGGCACCACCTGACCCGCTCTCGCCGGACCCGCCAGTTGTGCCGCCTGAACTGCCGGAATGGCCGCCGGACCCGCTATCGCCCGACCCTCCCGACTCGCTGCCAGAACCGCTCGAGGTACCGCCCGATCCACCAGAGCCACTACCCGAACCGCCCGAGGTACTGCCCGATCCGCCGGAGCCCCCGGTGCCGCCGTCATTGCTGCTTCCGCTGCCGGAATGGCCGCCACCCGAATCACTGTCGCCGGAATGACTTCCGCCAGAACCGTTACCGCCCCAGCCGCCCCCGGTCGGACCGCCTCCGGTCTGGCCACCACCGGACCCGATGCCTCCCCCACTACCGCTGCCGCCCGAACCCCCCAGGCCACCGCCACTCCCGCCGATGGGACCGGGAAAGATCGGGATGGGAATCGGGAACGGGATCACGGCGGGCGCCGACGGTGCCGGTGGGGGCATCACCGGGGCAATGACCGGAGGGGGCTGCACCACTGCCGGAGGGCTCGGATTCAGCGGGGCTACAACCGGATTGGGTATCGGCACCTGCGGGGCGGGTGCCGGGATGGCTTTCGGGGCCGGCAACACCGGCAGGAAGTTTCCCGGCACTGGTTGGGGTTGCGGCGCGGGCCGCACCGCCGCGGGTTGCGACTCGGTGACTGCGGCCGTCGGGCGAATGCCGATAGTCACGGCCACCGCCAACGCGGCGCAGCCGGCTACCAAGATGCCGCCCACCGTGCTTCCCACCAGCAGGGCGCGGCCCACCGGTGGCGGCAGGACATCGAATTCGTCCTCGTCCGCCGCGGCGTCCTCCCCGTAGTCCTCGCCGTAGTAGTCGGCCTCGGCGTACTCGACCGGAAGCAACTCGGAGTCGTCGTCGGTCATGGAGTAGGCCAGTTGCTGGTCCGACTCCGCACCGTCCACCACAGTTGCTGCCGCTGCGGCGGTTCGGTCGGCCCCGCCCGTCTCGGGTAGCGCGGCCGCGGCCATCGTCGGCTCTCCGACGGAGACCGCGGGGGCGGCCGTCGTCGCGTCCCCGGTCGGCAAGAACGTCGTTTCGCCGTCGTCGCCGGAATCGTTTCGCGCCAACGCCACTGCCGACCGCGCATGAGACGACTCGGATACGTTCTCGATTCCCGCGTCCTCGAGCGCCCGACGAAGGTCCGCCAGCAATTCCGAATCCGACCAGCACAGCCGGGTGGCGGCCAGTCGGTGGCCCTCGTCGGCCAGCATCCGGTGCGTGCCCGTCACGGTCTCGACCAGGGTTTCGACCGGATCCTGCGTCAAGTCGAGCATCGACTCGTCAAGCACGGCATCGCCGTAGGCATCCGATTCGACCAGTGCCAGCCGGGCGAGTGCGCCGGTCACCGACACACCGAGCGCGACATCCACCCGCGTCTCCTTCCGGCCACCCGAACAGCCAGTCTAGCCGCGGGCCCCGACAGTGGACCGGCGTGATCTTCGCAGATCAGCGGCGTGCCCGTGCTGCACGGATATGGTGGGTAAGTGATCGGCGAGTCGACCAGACGCTGGAACATCGGTCGCGATGTGACCGCCGCGGTGTTGCTGTGCGCTGCGTCGACGTTGCCATGGAACCTCTATTTCGGTGTCGCGATTCCGACCGACGACCGCGGGTTGCTGGCCGCGGTGGCGGCGGCGACGGTGCTCGCGCTGGGCGCGCTCGCCGCGACGTATCTGGGGCCTTGGGGGATATTGGGCGCACACCCCAACCCAGCGCTGGCCGGACGCCTCCGCCTGACCCTCACCGCGCCGTATCTGATGTTGGTCCTCGGCGTCGTGGTCTTCGACATGGTGCAGACCATCCGGCACGGCGGCAGCGCGCATCCCCCCGGTGGTGTGGGCCCCGGCGCGTGGCTGGGGACCGCCGGTGCGCTGCTCGCCGGACAACCGGTACTCGCCGGGCCGGTCCGCCTCTGGAAGCGCGGAGTCCGCATCCTCGGCTACGCCTCGATCGTCGGCGCCGGGCTGAGTGTGTTGTTCAACCTGTACTGGCGGGTGCACTACGCCCTCTCCGGTACAGGTTCGCCAGACGGCTACGGCAAGCAGCAAGTCGCGATCGTCGTGACCGCCCTGGTGTACGGGGCGGTGGCGTGGATCACCGTTTTCACCGCGTCACGCTGGATTCTTCGGCGCGACAAGGCGTCCCAGCTGGCCGTCGTCATACTCGGTGGAGCGGCGCTGGTCGCCGGGGCGCTGGTGTGGGTGATGCCGACGGGTCGACTCGTCGACGGATTCCACGGCATCGCACAGAACACCTCCACGGTGGGAGTCGGGTTCGAGGGCTATCTGGTGTGGGTGGCCGCGGCGGCCATCTTCGCGGTGGCCGCGCTCCGTGATGCACCGGCCGCGACCTGGCTGTTGGCCACGCGAAACATCTTGCTGCTCATAACGATCTGGTGTGTGGGGTCAGCGGTCATGCGTATCGACGACGTCGTGGTCGCGGTAGCCCTGAACCTGCCCTATTCGCCGTATGACAGCGCGGCGATGGCGGCTTTCGACGTGGTGGCCGCGGTGGTCGCGATCTGGCTGCGGATCAACCTGGGCAATCGGTCACTGCCGGTGTCCGCCGTCTGGTCGGTGGCCGCGGTGTTGTTCGGGTTCACCATCGCCCGCCTGGTGGTCGGTGTCGAGCTGGCTCCGCGACTGGCACCAGCCCAGCAGGCGGCGGCGCTGGCGAACCCGGTGTACGGCAACGGGCTGGCCCAGCAGATCACCAGCACATTCGACGTGGTGCTGTGCGGACTGGCGTGGTGCGTGCTGGTGGTCGCGATCGTCGCCGCACAGTTCGCCCGATCGGGCGGCGACCGTGCCAAACCCGGGGGCCGCGGCTCTCCGAGTATCTTTCGGACCTCGGTCGCCACACCGAAAACGCCTGTCGGCGGGCCGAAGATCTATCGGGGAGAAGATGATTCGGCCGGCGCCGGCACGGCGGATCAGGGCGGCTCGAATGACAACTGAATACCGTTGCGCTGCGGTGCGCCAAGGCGTTTATCGAACACGTCCGCCGGGTAGTCGAGTCTGCGCTCCAGCTCTTGCGCGCGAATGAGGTCACGATGAGCATCAGATCGGTCGCAACAAAGGCACGTACCGTCACCCGGCTCCTGGGTGCCGCGACAGTGTTGGGCGGCACCGTCCTGGTGTCCCCGGGCGCCGCGTACGTCTCGGCACAACCCTGCCCGGATGTGCAGCTGGTGTTCGCACGCGGCACCAGCGAGCCGCCCGGTGTCGGTGGCATCGGCCAATCCTTTGTCGACGCTCTGCACGCCAAGGTCGGCGAGCGCTCCTTCGACGTGTACCCGGTCAACTATGCCGCCAGCAGCGATATCGGCGGCGGTGTCGATTTCGCCCGCACCGTCGTCGACGGCATCCGGGACGCCGGCACCCACATCGAGAACACCGCCGCGAACTGCCCCAACACCCGAATCGTGCTCGGCGGATTCTCGCAGGGCGCGGCGCTTGCCGGCTACACCACCTCGGCCGAGATCCCCAAGGACGTGCCCGCCGGGTATCGGTCCTACCTCCCGCAGCCGATGCCGCCGTCCGTGGCCGACCACGTCGCCGCGGTCGTCTTGTTCGGCACACCTTCGGCGGAGTTCCTGCGGGCGACCGGTGCGCCACCGGTGCGGATCGGCCCGCTGTATGCGTCCAAGAGCGTGCAGCTGTGCGCCGACGGCGACACCATCTGCAACGGCGCGCCGGCGAGCGGGCCACCCTTGGCGCACGCGATGTACGGCTCCAACGGTATGACCGACCAGGGCGCCGACTTCGCGGTCGCCCACCTCGGAGCGCGCTAGGGGAGCTCGAAGGGCAGCTGAACACCCTGGTGCGACAGGCAGTGCGTACAGCTGCGCTGTGCGTCGACGTGCTCGATGCCCTGGTGCACCAGCTTCTTGAACGGCTCGATGTTCTTCTCGAATTCCGCGAACACATCCACGGCTCGCACACCACTGCCGACGTCGATCCCGGCGTCCAGGTCGGTCACCAGAGCTATTGCGGCGTAACACATCTCCAACTCGCGAGCCAACACCGCCTCGGGGTAGCCGGTCATGTTGATCAGGCGGAACCCCGCTGAGGCGAACCATTGGCTTTCAGCACGGGTGGAGAACCTCGGCCCCTGGATCACCACCATGGTGCTGCCGTCGACGACGTCGGGCAGGCCGGTGATCACCGACCGCAATGTCGGGCAGTAGGGGTCGGCGAATTCGACGTGCACACCGCCGTCGTCGAAGTAGGTGTCGGCGCGTCCCCAGGTGCGGTCCACCAGTTGATCGGGCACCACCACCGTTCCGGGCGGCAGATCAGTGGTCAGGCTGCCGACCGCACACGGCGCGAAGATCCGCCGCACGCCCAACGTCCGCAGCGCCCACATGTTGGCTCGGTAGGGCACGGTGTGGGCCGAGAATTGGTGTCGCTCGCCGTGCCGTGGCAGGAACGCCACCTCGTGGCCGCCGACGGTGCCGATGGTGATCTCCCCGCTGGGCGGGCCGTAGGGGGTTTCGCATTCGACACGGCGCGCGTTGGCGCCGAAGAACGAGTAGAAGCCGCTGCCGCCGATCACTCCGAGCAAAGTGCGTTCCTCCCGCGTGTAAGGATCGTGCCCATGTCTGAAAAGGCCAGCTTTGCACAGTGGATCGAGGGGGCCCGGCCCCGTACCCTGCCCAACGCGATCGCCCCGGTGATCGCCGGCACCGGAGCGGCGGCCTGGCTGGACGCCGCGGTGTGGTGGAAGGCGCTGTTGGCGCTGACCGTCGCGGTGGCGTTGATCATCGGGGTGAACTTCGCCAACGACTACTCCGACGGCATCCGCGGCACCGACGACGACCGGACCGGACCGGTGCGACTGGTGGGCTCACGCCTTGCCACCCCACGCTCGGTGCTGGCGGCCGCGGTCACCGCGCTGTCGATCGGCGCACTGGCCGGTTTGGCGCTCACCCTGGTCAGCGCACCGTGGCTGCTGGCCGTCGGGGCGGTCTGCATCGCCGGGGCCTGGCTGTACACCGGCGGATCGAAGCCCTACGGCTACGCCGGCCTCGGTGAGGTGGCGGTGTTCATATTCTTCGGCCTGGTGGCGGTCCTGGGCACCCAGTACACCCAGGCATCGCGGGTGGACTGGGTGGGGTGTGCGCTGGCGGTGGCCATGGGAGCACTGTCGTCGGCGGTGTTGGTGGCCAACAATCTGCGCGATATCGACACCGACGAACCGGCCGGCAAGATCACGCTGGCGGTGCGGCTCGGCGACGCCCGCACCCGGGTGCTGTTTCAGCTGCTGGTGTTGCTGGCCGGCGGGCTGACGCTGGCGCTGATGCGGGCAACCCCGTGGTGTGCGCTCGGGTTGATCGCCGCCCCGCTGGCGTTACGGGCTATCGCCCCGGTGCGCTCCGGACGCGGCGGTAGGGAACTGATTCCCGTGCTGCGCGACACCGGGCTGACCATGCTGGTGTGGGCGATCGCCGAGGCGGTGGCGCTCGCCTATCTGCGTTGACTCTGCGATGACCAGGCCGGCTACTCGCACTTTTGCCGGGTAGGCGCAGAGTCAAGCAGAGTCACCGGGAAGGATTCACTCCCCGCGCAGCTTCGCCTGCAACTCCGCACGATCGTGCCGACGTCGCTCGCCGGCCACCGACAGGCTTTCGGTGGCGCGTCGGCGTAGCGGCGTGAAGAGCCACATCCCCAACGGCAACGCGATGATCAGCGCCAACAGCATCGCGATGATCGGCGGGAAATCGCTGAGCCCGAGCAACCGCCCGACCCCGTAGATCACCGCGCCCAACACAACCACCAGCAGCAGCCGGGCTGCCGTGTACAACACAACTGCGACCACTGCACGGCCCAACGGGCTCCGACCTGCCATCACGGTAATCAAGCCTAGTGCCAGGCGGGACGGGGTCCGGCGGCGCTCACGGTATATTCGGCGCCAGGAGGTGTCACGAGTGCTCTACCTGCTCCTCGTCCTGACCCTGGGGACCCTGATCTATCTCGGCCTGCGCTCTGCCCGCGCACGGCCGAAGACCCGTGTGATCGGACCCGATGACGACCCGGACTTCCTCCGACGGATCGGGCACGGCGACAACCAGCCGTAGCGCCACCAATCCCCTGGCAGGCCTGGAACAGGACCGATCTACACGAAGTGCTGATTGGACCGATCGTCGCCCGCGAATGCCTCGGCGACGACGGCGGCCAGCTCGACCAGCGCCTCCTTGGTCTCCCGCTTCAGGCGCAGCAGATCGATCTCGGCGCCTTCCTCCAGGTGCGGGTCGAACGGCACCAGACGCACCGCGCGACACCGCCGGGAGAAGTGGTCGACCACCTTCTGCATATCGACCTTGCCGGACCGCGGCCGCACCGCGTTGATCACCGCGATCGAGTTGCGCACCAGATCCTCGTGACCGTGCGCGTCCAGCCAGTCCAGCGTCGCCGAAGCGCTGCGGGCGCCATCAACTGAGCCCGAACTCACCACGATCATGGTGTCGGCCTTGGCCAGCACCGCCGACATCGCCGAATGCATCAGGCCGGTGCCGCAGTCGGTGAGGACCAGGCTGTAGAACCGCTCGAGCACATGCAGCGTGCGGGCGTAGTCCTCGGCGCTGAACGCCTCCGACACCGCCGGGTCGCTCTCGGAGGCCAGCACCTCAAGGCGGCTGGGGCCCTGGTTGGTGTAGCTGCGGACGTCGCTGTAGCGCTGGATGCCGTCGGCGTCGCGCAGCAGGTGACGCACCGTGGCGGGCGTCTCCATCGGCACCTTCTGGCTCAACGTGCCGCGATCCGGGTTAGCGTCCACGGCCACCACCCGGTCACCGCGGATGGACGCGAACGTGGCCCCCAGGGTCGCGGTGATGGTGGTCTTGCCGACACCGCCCTTCAACGACAGCACCGCGATCCGGTGACAACCCTGCAGCGGCCGGTTGACCTGCACCACCAAGTCGTTGTACCGGGTGGTGCGTGGGCTCTCCCCGACGTTGATCAGCTGGCCGGAGAGCACATAGAGCAGTCGGCGCCAGCCGGACGTGGGCGGCGGCTTGACCTGCCGCAGCAACGAGGTGGTGGACAGGTCCGAGAACGGCGCGATGGTGTCCGCCGGCCGATACGGGGCGTTGCCGCCACCGCCGGGGGCGCCGCCGTAATAGACCGGAGCGGGGTTGTCCATCGGTTGCGGAACCCAGGTCGCCGGACCGGGGTTCCAGGTCTGCTGGGTCTGGGCCTCGACCGACGGTGCCGGCCACGGGTCCAGTGGTTCGGAGAATCGGCGCTCGGTACGGAAACCTCCGAACGACCGCGTCTCCGTCCCCTCGGACATCTGCGCGATACCCCCGGTGTCCGGTCCGGCGGAATCCTCGGCTACCTGCTGGTATGGCGGGAACTGGGTGGTCGGATGATCCGGCACATCGTTGCGCTCAGTCGCATCACCCGGAGCATGGTCGGACACTGGTATCTCTCCCATCACGTGGTTGGGTCGAGTCAATGGAGGGTTAGTCGCAGGGTAGCGCAGCAGCCATAAAGGCTGCTGTTAGCCGAGTTAACCAACTCCGGCATAGGAGTGCAGCCCCACCGTCACCAGATTGACGAAGAACAGGTTGAAGATCATCGCCACGAACCCGACGACGTTGATCCATGCCGCCTTATAGTCCCGCCACCCGGCCGTCGACCTGGCGTGCAGATAGGCGGCGTAGACGATCCAGGCGATGAAGGAGACCGTCTCCTTGGGGTCCCAACCCCAGTACCGGCCCCACGCCCCTTCAGCCCAGATTGCGCCGAAGATCACTCCGAAACCGAAGACCGGGAACGCGAAGATCGTGGTCCGGTAGGCGAGCCGGTCCAGCGATTGCGCATCCGGCAGCCGGCGGACCATCCGCGCCAGCGCACCCGGGGTGTCGGGGTCACTCAGCCGCGAAGAGCGCACCAGAAACAGGATGCTGGCCATCCCGGCCACCAGGAACACCCCCGAGCCGATACTGACCACCGAGACGTGGATCGGCAGCCAGTAGGACTGCAGTGCCGGCATCACCGGCGCGGCGGTGGCGTAGAGCCAGCGCTCGGAGACCGTCAGCAGGATCAGCACCGGCAACAGCACGAACACCCAGAGGCTGCGGTGTTGCGGACGACGCAGTGCGATCGCGCCGGCCACCAGACCGGAGAAGCAGGTCAGGTTGATGAACTCGTACATGTTGCCCCACGGCGGGCGCAGCGTGGCCGCGCCGCGGAACACGATGCACGCCAGCAGCAGGGCGATACCCAGGTAGACCAGGGCCAGACCGGCGCGACCCACCCGCTCGTCGAAGGGCCGCCGCTCCGCGGGCCGTACCACCCCCGGGGTGGCGCTGTCGGCCGTCACCGCACCGGCGGCCACCAGCTCGGCCTCGGCGGGCGTGCGGGCACGGCTGTAGGCCAGTTCGACGGCCAACAGCAGCATCGCGATCACCAACACGATCAGCGACGAGGTGAACGCCCAGTCGGAGTAGCGGGACAACCCGACGTCGATATGGGTGGTATTCACGGTCGCTGCTCCTTCTGGCCGGCCAACAACGCGTCGCGCAGCCGCTCGAACTCGTCACCCCAGCCGGAGTTGTCGGTGCGGGCCAGCCCTCCCAGTTCGACGTTCACCGTACCGGTCTGCCCCCCGGGCGTGATCCGGATCCAGATCCGGCGGCGACGCACCGCCAGCGACACCACCAGGCCCGCCATCATCGTCATCGCGAACACCAGCACCCACAGGTCGGCCGGATCATGCGACACCTGGATATTGATGAACTGCAGCGCGCCGTCGAAGCGCACCCGGGTGCCGTCGTCGAGGCGGATCTCCTCGCCGGGCTTCAGATTGGACCGGGCCACCTTGGTCAGGCGGCCCTGGTGGATCAGGCGGGAATCCAGCGTGAACAGGCCCTGCGGCCGCCCGGTGTCGAGCCCGGTGTCACCCCGGTACACGTCGATCGCCACCGCGGGGTCATTCAGCGCCGGGAACGCCGAGGACAGCAGCCGGTCGTCGAGCTGCTCAGTCGGAGCGAACAGACCCTGGATACCGATCTGGTGTTTGCGGCGCTCGGTCGCGTCGGGATACACCCCGGCCGGCGGGTCGATCCGAACCGCACCCGAGGACAGCAGGGTCAGCGGGTTGTCCGGACGCCACTGGACCGTCTGGCTGCGGGTCTGTCCGTCCGGGAAGATCACCGTGAAGGTGGGCGCGTAGCCGTGGCCCTGCAGATAGGCCCGGACGCCGTCCACCCGCAACGGATGGTTGACCTCCAGCACGTACGGGCGCCAGTGGTTCGCGGCGAGGTCCTCGCCGCTCTGGTAGTCGATGTGCGCGATGAACGAGGTGGCCAGCCCGGAGGCCAGATAGTTGGCGGTGAAGTCATTGACCCGGATGCACATCGGGTGCAGTTGGGTGCCGTCGACGGTGGTTCCGGCGCGGAACGAGTCGAACGCGGCCGGCGAGGCCGAGCAGAATCCCGGCCCGCCGTCGGCGATCACCATCACGTTGCCCTCGTAGCCGAACAGCCGGCCGACCGCCACCGAGGCCAGCAACCCCAGCAGCGCGAAATGGAAGACCAGGTTGCCGAATTCGCGCAGGTACCCCTTCTCCGCCGACACCTCGATGACGCCGCCGTCCGAGCGGGTGGTGCGCCGCCAGCCGCGCAGCCGGTCGGACATCTCGGCGCCGAGCGCCTCGGCGTCGCCGGCCAGCTCAGCGCTGGCATGCTTGGGCAGCCGCCCCAGGTTGCGCGGCGCGGCGACCGGCGTGGCCCGCACACCGCGCAAGTGCTCAATGGTCCGCGGGGTCAGGCAGCCGATCAACGACACGCACAGCAGCACGTAGATGGCGGTGAACCAGAAGCTGGAGAAGACGTCAAAGGCCTCCACCCGGTTCAGCCACGGGCCGAGCACCGGGTGCAGCGCCAGGTATTCGTCGACCTTGGCGGCGTTGAGGTTGCGCTGCGGGAGCAGGGCGCCGGGGATGGCGGCCAACGCGAGCAGAACCAGCAGCACCAGCGCGGTGCCCATGGAGGTCAGCGCCCGCCAGGTGTTGCGCATCGTCGCGAGCGGTTTGAACGTGGTCATCAGATCGGGAGCCTGACATCGGAGACCAGGCCGTCGCGCACGGCGGCCACGAAGTCACCCCAGACGCCGGTGACCAGCGCGACCCCGACCGCGATCAGCAGCAGCCCGCCCATGATCTGGATGGTCCGGGTGTGTCGGCGCAGCCAGCCCAGCCCGGCCACCGCGCTGGCCGACCCGAAGGCCAACGCCACGAACGGGATGCCCAGTCCCAGGCAGTAGGCGATCACCAGTACTACACCGCGAGCAACACCGGAGCCGTCGGTAGCCGAGGCGACGGCGATGACGCCGGTCAGGGTGGGCCCCAGGCAGGGTGTCCAGCCCAGCGCGAACACCGCGCCCAGCAGCGGCGCGCCCAGCACGGTGGACAGCTGCTGCGGTGTGAATCGCACCTGCCGCTGTAGGGCCGGGACAAAGCCGACGAACACCAGCCCCATCAGGATGGTCACCGCGCCGCCGACCCGTTGCAGCAGCACCTGATTGGTGATCAAGGTGGTGGTCATCCCGAGCACGGCGATCGAGCCGAGCAGGAACACTGTGGTGAATCCGGCGACGAACAGTGCCGCCGATCCGGCGACGCGCCACCTGGCGCCCGGCGGCGGCTCGAGCGCACCGGCCCTTGGGGTTTCGTCGACTCCGACGACGGCTGCCAGATAGGACAGGTAGCCGGGCACCAGCGGGACCACGCACGGCGAGGCGAACGAGACCAGGCCCGCCAGCGCTGAGATTCCGACGGCCAGCAGCAGCGGGCCGCTGGCGGCGGTGGCGGTCAAGCTGCTCACTGCGGCGCCTCGGCGCTCTCCGAGACCAGGCGCTGCACCACCGGTTGCAGGTCCTCGGCAAGCACCTCGCGCAGGAACACCGCCGCCACCCGGTGCTGTCGGTCGAGCACCATGGTCGCCGGTATCACCGACGACGGATACCGGCCGCCGAAGGCGATCATGGTGCGCATCGCCGGGTCATAGATCGATGGATACGTGATCTTCCGGTCCTTGATGAAGTCGCGGGACGCCTGCGGCTCGGGGTCGCGGACGTCGATACCCAGAAACGCCACCCCGTCGGCCCGGGTGTCGTCGTAAACCTTTTGCAGTTCGGTGATTTCGCTGCGGCACGGCCCGCACCACTGCCCCCACACGTTGAGTACCACGACCTTGCCGGGGAAGTCATCGACACCGATGGTGCGCGACAGGTCCATCAGGTCGGGCCCGGAGATCGGGCCGGGGCGGCCGCGGTCGGCCGGCGGGTCGTAGGTGATGTCGGTCTTGCCGCCGGGCGAGACGAATTCGAAGGTGCCGCCGTGCGTCACCGCGTCGTCTCCGACCGAACAACCCGAGATCAGCGCAGCCGTCACCGCCCCGGCGATCAGCACCGCCCGCATCGTCAGCCGCCGGCCGGGACGCGATATTCGACGTCGGCCAGCCGATCACCGTCATAGATCAGGGTGGTCACCGAACCGACGTCGCACTGGCGGCGACGCGGGTCGTGCCAGAGCCGGTGACCGCTCAGGTACTGCCGGACCGTCCACACCGGCAGCTGGTGACTGACGCACACCGCCTCGTGGCCGGCGGCGCGGAACCGAGCCTTGTCGACCGCGGTAGCCATCCGGGCTGCGATCTGGTCGTACGACTCGCCCCAGGTCGGGCGCAGCGGGTTGCGCAGGTGCCACCAGAATCGTGGATTGCGCCAGGCGCCGTCGCCGGGCGACACCCGCTTGCCCTCAAACACATTCGTCGACTCGATCAGGTTCTCATCGGTGTCGATCGGCAGGTTGTGGCGTGCGGCGATCGGCGCGGCGGTCTCCTGGGCGCGCTGCAGCGGCGAGGCGATCACGGCGACGATGTCGCGGTCGGCCAGCATCTCGGCGGCGGCCACGGCCTGCCCCCGTCCGGTGTCGGAGAGCCGAAAGCCGGGGATCCGGCCGTAGAGAATGCCGTCCGGGTTAAAGACCTCGCCGTGGCGGATCAGGTGGATACGGGTTTCTTCGGCCATCAGGATTTCGGCTCCGGGGTGGTGGCGGCGGCTCGGGCGGCTGCAGGCAACGCATCGACGATGCGCTCGAAGGCTTCGTCGGTGAGTGCGGCCGAGACGAACCAGGCTTCGAACGCGCTGCACGGCAGGTAGACGCCGGCATCCAGCAGCGCATGAAAGAACGGCGGGAAGCGCCAGGTGTCACTCGCGCGGGCGGCGGCGAAGTCGGTGACCGGTTCGTCGGCGAAGAACACGCTGAACATGTTGCCGGCCCGCGGGATCTGGTGTGCCACACCGGCATCGGTCAGCGCCTCGGCCAGCAGGGCGGTCAGTCTGTCGGCGTTCTTGTCCAGCGCGGAATAGACATCGGCGTCGGCGGCGCGCAGGGTGGCCAGCCCGGCGGCGGTGGCCACCGGGTTTCCCGACAGCGTGCCGGCCTGATAGACCGGCCCCAGCGGCGCCAGGCGGTCCATCACGTCGGCGCGCCCGCCGAACGCCGCGGCCGGCAGCCCACCGCTGATCACCTTGCCGAAGGTGAACAGGTCGGCAGCGATGGGATCTATTCCACCTTCTCCGCACCAACCGCTGCGGCTGACCCGGAAGCCGGTCATCACCTCGTCGACGATCAGCAACGCCCCGTGTTCGGCGGTGATCGCCCGCAGCTCGGCGTTGAAGCCCGGCGCCGGCGGCACGACCCCCATGTTGCCGGGGCTGGCCTCGGTGATGACGGCGGCGATCTGGTCGCCTCCGCTGGCGAACGCCGCGCGCACCGCCGCGATGTCGTTGTAGGGCAACACGATCGTGTCGGCGGCGGTGGCGCCGGTGACCCCGGGTGACGACGGCAGTGCCAGGGTGGCCACCCCGGAGCCGGCGTCAGCGAGCAGCGCATCGACGTGACCGTGGTAGCAGCCGGAGAACTTGACGACCTTGGGCCGGCCGGTGAAACCGCGGGCCAGTCGCAGCGCGCTCATGGTGGCCTCGGTGCCGGAGTTGACGAGCCGGACCTTGTCCACGGCGGGCACCCGGTCGATGATCTCGACCGCCAGTTCGGTCTCGGTGCGTGTCGGCGCCCCGAACGACAGCCCGGAACCGACCGCCTCACGAACGGCCTCGACCACCGCCGGATGGGCGTGGCCGAGGATCATCGGGCCCCACGAGCAGACCAGGTCGACATACCGGTTGCCGTCGGCGTCGGTGAGCCAGCAGCCCTGGGCCTCGGTGATGAATCGGGGTGTGCCCCCCACCGAGGCGAACGCGCGGGCCGGCGAGTTGACCCCGCCGGGAATCACCGCACAGGATTCGGCGAACAACCGCTCCGATGCCGCCGTGGTCCGCTCCGCACTACCCACGACGACCAGTGTCCCAGCCCGCGTGACGTCGCCGACTACAGGGTGTAGTTGTTGGGGGTTGAGGTGACCTGCGTCTCGGAGTTGGATGGCAGGCATGCAACTACCGCAACGGCTGGCCCGGTTCAACCGGCATGTCACCAACCCGATCCAGCGGATGTGGGCCGGCTGGGCCCCGAGCTTCGGAATCCTCGAACACGTCGGCAGACGCTCCGGCAAGCCCTACCGCACCCCGCTGAGCGTGTTCAGCACTGATGACGGGGTAGCGATCCTGCTCACCTACGGCCCGGACCGCGACTGGCTGAAGAACATCACCGCCGCCGGTGGCGGCAAGATGCGGCGCCACGGCAAGACCTTCGTCGTCACCGAACCGCGGGTGATGAGCAGAGACGAGGCGGCGGTGCACGTCACCGGCGTGGGGCGTCGCGCGTTCGGGCGGCTGCCGTTCGAGCAGGCGGTGCTACTCACCAGGCAGGGCTAGTGGTGCGGTTCTCCGAGCGCCGCGCCCGGTTCAACCGGGTGGTGACCAATCCGCTGTTCCGCCCGATCTCCGGCTGGGTGCCGATGTGGTCGATCGTCGAGCACACCGGCCGGCGCTCCGGCGCGACCTACCGCACCCCGGTCTCGGTGTTCCACACCGCCGACGGCGTCGCGGTGCTGCTGCCGTACGGAACCGACCGGGACTGGGTGAAGAACCTGCAGGCGGCCGGCGGCGGGCGGGTCAAGGTCGGCGGGAAGACATTCGCCGTCACCGGTCCGCGGGTGGTGCCGACCGCCGAGGTCCTCGGGCTGCTGAGGCCGCCGTGGCGTCAGTTGCTCGGGCGCGCCGGCGTGGCGCACACCCTGCTGCTGGACCGCGCCGGCTGACCTACCCCGTTTCAGTGCCCGGGCTGCCGGGCTGTCCCGGGCTGCCGCCCGGGTTGCCGCTGCCACCGGTTCCGGCCGCGCCGGCCTTTCCGGCCTCGGCCCCGTTGCCCCCGTCACCGCCATCACCGCCGGGTCCGCCCGGGCCGGTCGAGCCACCCGCGGCCGCCGCACCACCGGCACCGCCCGTACCGCCGGCGCCACCGGCCGCTGCGGCGGCTCCGTCCCCGGCATTGCCGCCGTTGCCGCCCATACCCCCGACGCCGCCGTCGGGATGAGCCGCCGTACCAGCACCGCCGGCACCGCCGGTGCCGCCCTTGCCCCCGCCGCCGCTCTCCCCGCTGTTCGGGTGGCCCAGCATGCCCTGGCCGCCGTTCCCGCCGTCGCCGCCGGTTCCGGCAGTGCCGGCCCACGACCCCGCCGCTCCGCCGTTTCCGCCGGCACCGGCAACCCGGCCGTGGCTGGGGACGCCGCCGTAGCCGCCGGATCCGCCGTCGCCGCCGTGGCCGCCATTACCGCCGTTGCCGTCGGAACCGGCCAGTGCGTCGCCGCCGTTACCGCCCGGGGCGCTGAACCCGCCCGGCCCGGCGTTGCCCATGAACACCAGGTCTCCGGCGTTGCCGGCCGCTCCCCCGGCACCGCCATTGCCCCCACTGGGATGGTCGGCGGTGCCGGCACCACCGTTGCCGCCGTACCCGCCGGAACCACCGGGACCGCCGAAGCCGGCCACCCCGTTTCCGCCGTCACCGGCGTTGCCGCCAATGCCGCCGTCGCCGCCGCCGTTGCCCCAGCCACCGTCACCGCCGTCACCGCCGCGGCCGCCGGCACCGAACAGCGAGATGGCCTCGCCGCCGAGCCCACCGTTACCACCGTTGCCCGCGGTGCCGGAGATGCTGTCCAGCCCGTCGCCGCCCCAGCCGCCTTCACCGCCGTTGCCCAACAGCCAACCGCCGGTTCCGCCGTCGCCGCCGTCGGCGCTGGATCCGCCGTCGCCGCCCCAGCCGCCGTTGCCGATCATCTTGGCGTCGCCGCCGTGTCCGCCGACCACTCCCGCGGCGATGTTCGCGTCGCTGCCGGCGCCGTAACCGTTGCCGCCGTCACCGAACAGCCAACCTCCGTCACCGCCGTCGGGATGGTCCACGGTGCCGTCGACGCCATGACAGATCAGCCCGCAGGCACCGTCAAAGGCGAAGAGCGGGTTGATGATCGGATCGATCACGGCACCGGGCCCCATGGTCCACAGGGTGCCCAGATCGTGAATAGTGGCGTAGAGCTGGTCCTGGATCAGCCCGGCGAAGACGACCTCGGCCACCGACGCCCAGGTGTAGATGTCGGTGCCCGCCTGGGACAGGTCCAGCGTGTCCGCCGCAGCCGAACCGGGGTCGGCCAGCGCGGCGGCATCGGGGAACTGGTCGAACGAGAACAGGTCCTCGAAGTCTGCGCTCGCCGGCGCGGCGGCCAGCGGGCTCAACCCGAGTGCCAGCAGCGCCCCGACTGACGTTGCGGCACCTGCCGCGCGTCGAGGGGTGAGGTGGATCGGGTTCACGCGGCGACCGGACATTCACCGAATTTAAACCAGTCGAATAGCGATCCACAACTACGGTCATTTACTCTGCGTTGCTCATTATCTGCGGATCTACAGATCAATAGCATCCGCACATACCAGCACCATCCGGTGCACGCCAGATGGTGCCGCCGGGTGTAATTTTGTGCCGGTGTCGGCCAGCAACGGCTTCCCGGGCCCCGAGGGCTTCGCGTCCCCGCTCGCCTGGCTGCTGGCGCCGGTGACGGTGCCGGCTTTCCTGGACGAGCTGTCGGGCACCGCGCCGCACCACATCGCCCGAGGCCGTAGCGACTACTTCGACCGGCTGGCCGGACCGGCCGTCGCCGAACAGATCCTGGCGGCGCTGCGCATCGACCCGGCGGCGGTGAAGCTGGTGCGCGGGCCGGACCACCTGCCACCCGAGCAGTACACGCTCGCCGACGGCACGGTGGATCTGGCCCGGGTCCGCGCCGGGCTGGACAACGGCTACACGATCGTCTGCAACAACATCGAGAAGTATCTGCGCCCGTTCTCGACGCTGACCCACGGCCTCGAGGTCGAGCTGAACTTCCCGACCCACGTCAACGCCTACATCACCCCGCCCGGGTCGACGGGATTCCTGCCCCACTACGACCACCACGACGTGCTGGTGCTGCAGATCAACGGCGACAAGACCTGGTACTTCTACGGCGACGAGCCGGTGCCGCCGCACCTGATGCAGCAGATGCACGAGGTGGATCCGGCGGGCCTGCCGGAACCGACCAGCCTGCACCTGGCCGCCGGCGACACCCTGTATCTGCCTCGGGGCCGGGTGCATTCGGCCGAGACCACCGCCGAGCCATCGATCCATCTGACCGTCGGAATCCACGTGCCGACGGTGCTGACCCTGCTGACCCACACGCTGCACATGTTGAGCCTGCGCGATGACGTGGTGCATACCCGGCTTCCCGCAAGACATCTGGACGACCCGGACGTGCGGGAAAGCCTGGGCGCGTTGATCCATGGCGGGCTCATGGCCATCGAGGACCCCGATTCGCTGGCCGAGGGACTCGGCGCCATGCAGGACTTCCTGGTGCGACGGGCGCGCTGCCCGGTCGTGGGACAGGTCTCCGACACCGTCGGGATCGACGCCGAAACCCTGGTGCGCAAACAACAGCCGCTGTACTCGCGGGTGACCGCGACGGGCGACGGTGTCGGCCTGCAGTTCGCCCAGTTGATCGTCAGCGCCCGCGGAGATCATGAAACCGCGATGCGCTTCCTCGCCGAGCGCACCGAGCCGTTCCGGGTCGGCGATCTGCCCGGACTGACCACCTCCCAGCAGATCGAGCTGACCCGCAGCCTGATCATGAGCGGCTTTCTGCTGCGGGCTGCCACCCCGCCGCCCACCGAGGCCGCACCCGTACACACATAACTGCGGATAAGTCGGACCTGCATCTCCGCATTCCCAGGAGACATCCAGTTATTGTTCTGATTTTGAGGATAGGATCTGTCCGTTCTCGGACACGGAAGGCGGGAATGACGGAGCCAATCTGGATGGCGTCACCACCGGAGGTGCACTCAGCATTGCTGAGCAGCGGTCCGGGCGCTGGGCCGCTGCTGGCGGCCGCGGGCATGTGGGACGCGTTGAGCACGGAATATGCCACTGTCGCACAAGAACTTTCGATGATGCTCTCGGCGGTACAGGCCGGCGCCTGGCAGGGCCCCAGCGCGGAATCGTATGTGGCGGCGAATGTTCCGTACCTGACCTGGCTGACGCAGGCCAGCGCCGACAGCACGACGCTGGCCACCCAGCACCAGACCGCGGCCGCCGCCTACGCCTCGGCGCTGGCGGCGATGCCCACCCTGGCCGAACTGGCCGCCAACCACACCATTCACGCGGTGCTGGAGGCGACGAACTTCTTCGGGGTCAATGCGATTCCGATGGCCGTCAATGAAGCCGACTACACCCGGATGTGGGTGCAGGCGGCCACCACGATGTCGACCTATCAGGCGGTGGCCGGCGCGGCGGTCGCGTCCTCGCCTGCGGCGTCAACGGCGCCCACCGTGCTCAACCCCGACACCCCGCAGCACCGCGACCACCAACACCGGACCGGCCAGGCGCCCACCCAGGACTTCGGCAACATCTACCAGGAGAGTTGGTGGACCACCCGGATCGCCGAGATCAACGAGGCGATCCAGGCCGACCTGTCCAGCAACAATCCGATCACCAGCCTGATCAGCGATCCGGTGCTGATGACGATCGCCCCGCACTATGCCGGCGAGATCGTCCTCGGGATGGCCCCGACCGTGACGGCGCTGACCGAGACGATGCTGGGCCTGGTCTTCCCCGCCACACCGCTGGCCGGGTTCGCCGGTGTCGCGGGCCTGGCCGGGCTGGGCGCCATCGACGTTCCCACCGCTCCGGCACTGACCAGCCCGAGTCCGGCACCCGCAGCGGCCCCCGCCGCCACAATTCCCGCTGCCGCCCCACCTGCTCCTGCCGCGGCCACACCCCCCGCACTGGCCCCGCCGGCCCTGACACCGACCGCGGCCGTGGCCGGTGGCGTCCCGGTGATGCCACCGCCGATCACCGGGATCGAGATGGCCGCGTTTCCGTACCTGATCGGTGGCGGACGTGCCTCCCGGGCGAGCGCGAAGATGCGTGGGTCCGCACCGGCTGAAGCACGGCGCAGTTCCGCGCCGGCCGCCACGGCCGCCGTCGCCACCGCGACCAAGCAGACACGCCGCCGGCGCAACCGCGGCCGCCTGACCGATCCCGGCAACCGCTACGAGTTCATCGACCCGGACAGTGCCATGACCGTGGCGTCGATCAGCGGCACCGGACCGGTGGGCTTCCCCGGCACGGTGCAACATGAGACCGGCTCTGCCGTAACGGGATTGACCAGCATGACCGACAGCGCCGCGGGTTCCGGTCCGACGGTCCCGATGCTGCCGCACACCTGGGTGAGCCCCGAGGCTCCAAGCTGACCGATCAGCGCCCCAGCAGGCGCATCTTCTGCTCGTTGTACTCGTCGGGGGTGATCAACCCGCGGTCACGCAGCTCGGCGAATTCGCGGATCTCCGCGGCGATACCCATCGCCGTCGGCCCGGGTGCACCGTCGCCGTCACCGGGCTGCGTATCAGCCGCCGCGCCAGTCGGACGCTGCGGCATCTGCACCTTCGCCGCCGCATCGACGGCATCCGCGCCGCCGCGGCCGCGGCTGACCGAACCCGCCAGCGCGCTGCCGCCCATGCCCGCCAGGGCCATCTGACTGAAGGCGCTGCCGGCTCCGCTCAGCGAGGCGGCCGGTGCGGCGCCGACGCTCGGGCCGGCCAGCGGCGTGGTGTAGGACAGGGTTCGGATCTCCGGCGCGTTGGCCGCCCAACTGATCGGCACCGACAGCCGCCCCGCCGTGACCGCGTCGCCGATCGCCGCCGACGGAAACGCCGAGTTCAGGGGCAGGGCGCCGACCGGGCGCGACGGGGTCAGCGGCGAGAACAGGTCGATGTTGTGCAGGATCTGGTACTCCACCTCCCGCAACTGGTCCTGTTCGGCCAGGATCTCCCGGGTGGACGCGTCCGCCGAGACCCACGCTCCGCCGGACATGATCAGCGATACCACCTGCGCCGCGCTCAGCCCCGCGATGTCGCTGAGGCTGGGCAGCGTGATCAAATCCGCCAGGCCCTGGGCCGGCGCGGCCGCGGCCGCCAACCCCGGCTGCAGCATGGAGTTGTTCGGCGCTCCGAAGATTCCCGAGGCCAACTGACCCAGCAACGACTGAATGTTCGACGACGACTGGGTTGCCTCGGCCGCCCCGACCGCCGCGGCTTGATTGGCCGACCCCGCCGGATTGCTGATCTGCGGCGGCTGTTGAAACGGCGTCAGCCCGGTCGCGGCTGCCGACGCCGCGGCGTAGCCGTACATCGCGGCGGCGTCCTGCGCCCACATCTCGGCGTATGCGGCCTCATTGGCGGCGATCGCCGCGGTGTTCTGCCCGAGGGCGTTGGTGGCGATCAGCACCAGCAACTGGGACCTGTTGGCCGCCACCACCGACGGCGGCACCGTCGCGGTGAACGCCGCCTCGTAGGCCGCGGCCGCGGCGTTCGCCTGCGCCGTGGTCTGGTCGACCAGCGCCGCGGTGGCGCTCATCCACGCCGCGTACAGGCTCGCGGCCCGCATCAGCGCCAACGAAGCCGGCCCCATGAAGGCCTGGCTGGTCAGCTCGGCGACCACCGATTCGTAAGAGGTGACCGCCGAGTGAAGTTCCGCGGACAAGCCGCCCCACGCGGCAGCGGCCGCCCGCATCGGCGCGGATCCGGGGCCGGTATAGATGCGCAGTGAATTGATCTCCGGGGGCAGGGCAGCGAAGTTCATCCACTGACCCCCTCCCTGGGTGTGACAGCCGAACCGCATAACCGGGTGTGTGTGTATTTGTAGCCGAAAAGGATGCTACGGGCCGCAAATTCCGGATTCGCGGAGAGTAGGCCACCCACCTGCTGAGATGGGTGTCACAGGCGCACGCTGCGATAACATGCGCGCGTGCGGATGCTCATCACCGCTTTTCGCGATCTGCAGTGGCGGCTGCGCCGGTTTATCGTCGCGGCGGTCGGCACTGGGCTGGTCTTCGCGCTGACGCTCGTGCTGGCCGGGCTGACCCACGGCTTCCGGGTCGAGGCCGAGCATGTGGTCGACTCACTGAACATCGACGGCTATCTGATCCAGACCGCCGCGGTCGGTCCGTTCATGGGCTCGTCACGATTCCCGCAAAAGGAGGCCGGCGATGTCGGCCGGATCGCCGGCGTCGACGCGGCGCTGCCGGTGGTGTACGGGAACACGATCCTGCAGGACGGCGAGTCATCGCTGAACGTGAACATCTATGGCGTGCCCAAGGAGGCGATGCCACCGATCACTTCGGGGCGCGCGCCGACCGAACCCAACGAGATCGCGATGTCCACCACGCTCAAACGCGCCGTCGGCGACGAGGTCGAACTGGGCCCGGACAAGTTGCGGATCGTCGGGCTGGTGGAGAAGTCGACGACGCTGGCCGGCCAACCCAATGGCTTCCTGACCGTCAGGGGGGCGCAGCGGCTGATGTTCTCCGGACAGCCGGTGGCCTCGGCGATCGGTCTGCGGGGCACCCCCGCCAAGGTGCCGGACGGCTTCCGGGTGGTGGACCGGGCCGCCGCCGTCGACGACATGGTGCGGCCGCTGGCCGGGGCACAGATGGCGCTGTCGTACATGTCGGTGCTGTTGTGGGGCGTCGCCGCGCTGATCGTGGGCTCGCTGATCTACCTCTCGGCCCTGGAACGCAGCCGCGACTTCGCGGTGTTCAAAGCGCTGGGTGTCACCACCTGGATGGTGTTGGCCGGGCTGGCGCTGCAGTCGGTGCTCGTCGCGGTGGCCGCGGCGGTCCTGGGCGGTGTGCTGGCCGTGGCGATCGGCCCGGCGTTCCCGATGCTGGTGGCGGTGACCGGCTCGTCGTTCGCGCTGCTGATGCTGACCGCGGTGGGGATCGGCCTGCTGGCCAGCCTGGCCGGGGTGCGGCACGCGGTGGCCGTCGACCCGGTGATGGCGTTCGGGGGGCCTTAAGACATGGGCGACCTGCGGATCAGTGATCTGGTCATCGAATACGCCACCGGCAGCGGCGAGCCGGTCCGCCCCATCCACGGGCTCAGTCTGGAGATTCCGGCCGGCTCGCTGGTGGTCGTCCTCGGTCCCAGTGGGTGCGGGAAGACCACGCTGCTGTCCTGCCTGGGCGGCATCCTGTCCCCCACCAGCGGTCAGATCCTGTTCGGGGCCACCGATGTCACGGCGTTGAACCGCCGCGACATCACCTCCTACCGGCGTCGCACCGTCGGTATCGTCTTCCAGGCGTTCAACCTGGTGCCGAGCCTGACCGCGCTGGAGAACGTGATGGTGCCGCTGTGGGCGGCCGACTGGACGCAGTGGCAGGCGCAGGAGCGCGCCCGGGATCTGCTCACCCGCGTCGGCCTGGCCGACCGCACCCACCACCGGCCGGGGCAGCTGTCCGGCGGTCAGCAGCAACGGGTGGCGGTGGCACGCGCCCTGGCCCTGGACCCGCCGCTGATCCTGGCCGATGAGCCGACCGCGCAATTGGACTTCGTCCGGGCCGACGAGGTGGTGCAGCTGCTGAGGGGCCTGGCCGCCGGTGACCGCGTAGTGGTGGTGGCCACCCATGACACCCGGATCGTTCCGCTGGCCGACATCGTCATCCAGCTGACCCCGACCGCCGCGCCCGCACCGGCACGCCCGGAACAGACGCCGATCCGGCTGGGGCCCGGCGCGGTGCTGCTCGAGCAGGGCACCGTCGAGGATCTGATCTACGTGGTCACCGAGGGCGAGGTGGAGATCGCCCCCAACTCGGCCGGCGCCGGCGACGGGCTGCTCAAGATCGGCAAGCCGGACAACTACGCCGGGCAACTCGGCCCGATGGTCCGCATTCCGCGCAGCGCCACCGTCCGGGCACCCCGCGACGCGACCGTCGTGAGCTACACCGTGGAGGCGTTCCGGGAGCAGTTCGGTCACCCACCAGGTCCGGACGGCGGAAACGGACCCGATCCGGCCTGACCGGCGTGCCTGTCCGGCCGCAGCCCACCGCCGCGAGATGATGACCGACATGGCTGAGTTGACCCGCCGGGCTGCACTGCGCCTCGGGGTCGGCGCCGCGGGGGCTGCGGGCCTGTTCGGATCGGGTGCGCTGCGCAGCCCGTCGGAGGCCGGGGCCGCGCCCGACCCCACCGGCCCCGCCGCCACCGGTAACGCCTATCCCACCCGGGAGTCCGGGTCGTTCGTGTCCGCGGCCCGCGGCGGGTTGGAGACCAACTGGATCATCGCCCGTCCGCCCGGGCAGACCGGACCGTTGCGGCCGGTGATCGCCCTGCACTGCAAGGACGGCGACGCGGCGTGGGTGATGGACCTCGGCGTCGAGGAGGAGCTGGCGAAGCTGACTGCCGCCGGCCGACCGCCGTTCGCGGTGGTGGCCGTCGACGGCGGTAACACCTACTGGCGGCCGCACAGCTCCGGCGGGGATTCCGGGGCGATGGTGCTGGGCGAACTGATCCCGATGCTGGCCGGCAAGGGCATCGACACCACTCGGGTCGGGTTCATGGGCTGGTCGATGGGCGGCTACGGTGCGATGCTGCTGGGCACCCGGCTCGGCGCGGCACGAACCGCCGGGATCTGCGCGGTCAGCCCGGCGATCTACATGACCTACTTCGGTGCGCCCGCCGGGGCGTTCGACAGCGTCGACGACTGGCGGACGAACTCGGTATTCGGCCTGGCGCCGCGCCTGGCGCCGATCCCGCTACGGGTCGACTGCGGCACCTCGGACAGCTTCTATTACGCGACCAGGAGCTTCGTCGGCCAGCTGAATCCCCGGCCGGCGGGCGAGTTCACCCCCGGCGGTCACGACGTGTCCTACTGGCGTGGGCAGCTGCCGGCCGAGTTGGCCTGGATGAGCTCTTGATATCAGCGCCTTCTACCGTCGAGTGTGCGGTTTGGGTGGGCTGACGCGAGAAATACCGACCAGAACGCACACTCGCCGGCGGGTTGACGTCTCAGGGCATGTTCATCGGGTTCATCGGGCTGGCCGGATTCATCGGGTTCATCGGGTTCATCGGGTTGGCCGGGTTGTCCGGGTTCGCCGGATTCAGCGGGCTGTTGATGTTCGCCGGGTTGGTCAGGCTGTTGGGGCCGTAGGGGCCGGCATTGCAGACCGCGCTCGCATTCGCCGTGCAGTCGCTCGGGCTGAACGGGTCAGGATCGGCGGGGTCGGCGCCCGCCGGACCGGACAACGCTAGAGCAAATATAGCCACGCCGGCGCACACCGCTCCGGCCTTGGTAATCGCACCTTGAGAAAGCTTCCGTGCAGGCATAGAGCAAACCCCCTGTTCGACTTTCCGGGGACACTACCGCGCGAACCGGCGTAGCCGCAGGCTGTTCGTCACCACCAGAACCGACGAGGCCGCCATCGCCGCGCCCGCGATCATCGGGTTGAGCAGCCCGGCCGCCGCCAGCGGGATTGCTGCCACGTTGTAGCCGAACGCCCACACCAGGTTCTGCCGGATGATGCGCAACGTGCGCGCGGACAGCCGCAGCGCGGCCGGAACCGTGCCGAGGTCACCGCGCACCAGGGTCAGGTCGCCGGCCTCGATGGCGGCATCGGTGCCGGTGCCCATCGCCATCCCGATGTCGGCGGTGGCCAGGGCCACCGAGTCGTTGACGCCGTCGCCGACCATCGCCACCCGTCGGCCACGGGCCTGCAGGTTCTTGACGGCATCGGCCTTGTCGGCCGGCAGCACGTCGGCGATGACATCGGCGGGGTCGATCCCGACCTCGCGAGCCACCTTGCGCGCCACCGCAGCGCCGTCGCCGGTGAGCAGCACCGGGGTGATACCCATGGCCTTGAGTTCTGCCACCGCCGCCGCACTGGTGGGCCGCACGGTGTCGGTCAGCGTGATCGTCCCGCGTGCCCGACCGTCCCAGGACACCTCAACGGCCGTCCCGGTCTCGTGCGCGGCGGCCGAACGAGTGACCTCGACCCGCACCCCGTCGACCACCCCGGCCACGCCGTGGCCGGGCCGGCTGACGAACTCGGTCACCCGGCCGACCTCAAGTGCGGCGGCCTTGGCTCCGGCGACGATGGCCGCGGCGATCGGATGCTCGGAGCCGGACTCGACGGCAGCGGCACGCGCCAACACGGTGTTCGGATCCTCTCCGCGGTCGACGGCCAGGCCGCCGACGGACATCACACCGGTGGTGACCGTTCCGGTCTTGTCCAGCACGACGGTGTCGATGTCCTTGACGGCCTCCAGGACCTGCGGGTTCTTGATCAGGATGCCCAGCTGAGCGCCGCGGCCGGTACCGACCAGGATGGCCGTCGGGGTGGCCAGCCCCAGCGCGCACGGGCAGGCGATGATCAGCACGGCGACGGCCGCGGTGAACGCCGCCGCGGCGGGTTGCCCCGCCAGCAGCCATCCGGCCAGGGTGAGAGTCGCGATCACCAGCACCGCGGGCACGAACACCGCCGACACCCGGTCGGCCAGTCGCTGGATCGAGGCCTTGCCGGCCTGGGCATCGGTGACCAGCTGGGCCATCCGGGCCAGCTGGGTGTCGGCACCCACCCTGGTGGCGCGGACCAGCACCAGCCCGGTGGTGTTGAGCACTCCGCCGAGTACCTGGTCATCGACGCCCACCTCGACGGGCAGCGACTCACCGGTCATCGCCGAGGTGTCCAGCGCGGTGCTGCCGTCGATCACGATGCCGTCGGTGGCGACGCGCTCACCGGGCCGGACCACGACGACGTCACCCACCCGCAGGTCGGCGATCGGCACCCGGGTCTCCTTCAAACCGTCGGGCCCGCGCCGCATCACCGCGGCGTCCTTCGCCCCGAGTTCGAGCAGTTCGCGCAGCGCCGCGCCGGCCGAACGTTTGGCGTGCGACTCGGCGAAGCGGCCGGTCAGCAGGAAGACCGTGACCACCGCGGCCACCTCGAAGTACAGGTGACCCGACCCGGTGATGACGGCGACCGCCGACCACACGTAGGCCGCCAGCGTGCCCAGCGACACCAGGGTGTCCATCGTGGCGGCGCCGTGCACGGCGGTCCGTGCGGCGGCGCGGTGGAACGGGTAGCCGCCCCAGGCCACGATCGGGGTGGTCAGAGCGAACACCAGCCACTGCCAGCCGCTGAACTGCCAGGCCGGCACCATCGACAAGACCACCACCGGCAGGGCCAGCAGCGCCGAGCCGATCAGGCGGGGACGCAGTTGACCGGCCGGGACGTCGGCGTGTTCGGTGGGGTGCTCGTGGGCCGCGCCGATCACCGCGGCCTGGTAGCCGGTTGCCTCTACGGCCCGGACCAGGTCATCGCCGGAGATGGTCGAGGGGTGTTCGATGTGGGCGCGTTCGACCGCGAGGTTCACCGTGGCATGCACCCCGTCGAGCGCGTTCAGGCCGCGCTCCACTCGCGCCGCGCACGACGCACAGGTCATTCCCCGCAGTTCCAGGTCGGTGGTGATCACCCCGCTGATAATACCCCCCTAGGGTATGGACGTCGTCGGTCGGCGGCGCGCCCTGCGCAGTCGTGCCGTGCCGATCACCGCCAACACACCGGCGATCGTCGCCAACAGCAGGACCAGCAGCAACATCCGCGGCTGATACGTCACCGAGGTGGTGACGGGTTCGCCGTCGATAACCGGGGCGACCAGCGCCAGATAGCTGACGTTCAGCCAGCTCGCCGCGCAACCCGCCGCCGCTGCGCCGGCCAGGGCCAACTCGACCAACGCCCGGATCGTCGCGGCCCGCACGGACCTCACAACCCCGACCCCTCCTCGACATCGGGCTCAATGAGTTCAGCGGGCGGGACCGCGTCGGGAACCAACTCGGCCAGCAGCGCCCGCAGCCTGCGATGATCTCGCGCCCAGGCCTGGACCGTGCGGCGCCCGTTCAGGCGAAGCCCGATGCCCACCCGCCGCCGCGGCACCCCGCTCAGTTCACCCAGCGCCCGGGACTCCTGCCACTTCTCCGGCTCCGGCTTGCGCCAGCTGGTGGGCCGCCCCGGTTCGGGATAGATCATGACGATCTCGGCGATCCGCAGGGTTTCGGTGCCCTGCCGCAGGATCTCCGGGGTGAGTTCGACCGAGGTGTGGATGCGCGCCGCCTTCACCTGGACGGCGAGCATGGCCGAGACCATGACCGCCAACACCGTCGGGAACAACGGCTGGACCCCGTAGCCGCCGGAGCTCTGAATCAGCATCAGCAATCCCGCGGCGACCGGGCCGAACAGCACCCAGTACCAACTGGCGCCCTGTTCGAAGAACAGCGGCGCAGGTTGGGCGGTGGGCTGGGGTTCAGACATGTCGGGTCAGCCTAACGCGACGCCAGAATGGCCGACCCCGCACCAACGCCACACCACAGCCCGAGATGGGTCCGCCTCCGACGTTGGTCCGACCGCCGAGCCGATAGGTCCGGGCTATCATGCGCCCATCGACTTCAACACCCGCAAGCTGTTTCACTTCGTGGCGGTCGCCGAAGAGCTGCATTTCAGCAAGGCCGCGGCGCGCGTTCACCTGGCGCAACAGGCCCTCAGCCGCGACATCAAGGGCCTCGAGGAAGAGCTCGGAGCAAAGTTGTTGGAGCGATCCACCCGCAAGGTGACGCTGACGCCCGCCGGCGAAGTCTTCCTGGAAGGTGCGCGCACTGCGCTCACTGCTCTGGATGCCGCCGCATCCGCCGCCCGCCGGGCCGCCCGCGAACCGACCGGCACGCTCCGATTGGGCTACGTCCCCGGCGCCGCCCTCGAACTGACGCCGTTGATCCTGGACGAGTTCCGAAAACATCACCCCGACGTCGTCGTTGAGATGCAGGAGTTCCCGGTCAACGACTCGTCGGCGGGCCTGGCGTCGGGGGCGACCGACGTGGCGTTCGTGCGGCTGCCCAAAGGCATAGCGAACATCGCCACCGAGGTCTTGTTCGTGGATCCGGTCGTGGCGATGGTGCCGAACGCGCACCACCTCGCCGGTCGGCGCTCGGTGTCCGCACGGGACCTGGTCGGCGACCCGATCACGAACGGGGACACCCTCGACGAGACGTATCGCGCGTTCTGGTGTCTGGACGCGGTTCGTGATGAATCGACCAGGGCCCGCGTGGTACCCATCAACTCGATCACCGAGGAAGCGCAACTGGTGGCGGCCGGGGCGGCTATCGCGATCACCAGCGCTGTCGTCATGCACTTCATGCCGGTCCCGGGCGTGCAGTTCCTGGCGATCGACGACTGGCCCGGCTCGGCGATCGCGCTCGGCTGGCACCGCGACCAACCCTCCCCGGTTGTCGCGCAGTTCCTCGACGTAGCCCGCTCGGTGCGGGACCGGGAGTCCGAGCTCGTGTACGCCATGGAGAACCGGCCGACCACTCCCTGATTCACAACGCCCTGATCCACAACGCCCTGATTCACAACATTGCCGTTGTGACTGGTGCCCGGATTGGTGCTTGCCTTCACCCGTGAGAATTGCCAGCATCGGTCAACGGGGTTATTAGAATCCCTGTTCAGCGCGACTGGTAGCTGAGAAAGTGCACCGCTAGGGGTTCAGGCAATGGCTCATCGACGTTCCGCCACCCGGTTTCGCCGGCAGCGCAAGGCCCAGACACCACATCGCATAGCTCGCGGAGTCGGTCTCGGTACCAGTGCCTGCGCGGTCCTGGTGTTCGGGACGGCGCCGCTGACCACCGCCCCGGTGGCCCAGGCCGAGTTCGACGACATGATCGAAGCGGCCATCGCCCCGTTTATGGACACCACGGGCAGCAACCTCGACTGGGATGAGGTGTTCTCCCCCACCGCCTGGGACACCTTCCTGGCCCCCACC
>NZ_CP084029.1:658826-661146 GCF_020181615.1 [Mycobacterium] crassicus | reverse complement strand
GCGATCTCGGTGCGCAGGTCAACAACCTCATCAACCAGCCCTTCCTCGCCCTCACCGGACGAGCCCTGATCGGCGACGGCATCGACGGCACCGCCGAACACCACAACGGCACCGACGGCGGCTGGCTCTTCGGCGACGGCGGCAACGGCTGGAACAACACCGAATCCGGCGGCATCGGCGGTGCCGGCGGCGCGGCCGGCATGTTCGGCAACGGCGGCGACGGCGGCAACGGCGCAGACGGCGGCCTCGGCGGCAACGGCGGTGACGGCGGCAACGCCGGCTGGCTGATGGGTATCGGCGGGACCGGCGGCGACGCCGGCGACGGCACCTACACCGGCCCCGGAGACCTACCGGCCCTCGGCGGAGCCGGCGGCAACGCCGGCATGCTGCTCGGCGCCCACGGCGACCACGGCCACTACGGCACCCTCGACGGCGCCCCGGCCGGCGGCGTCGCGGACCTCGGGACCACCGGTTCCTGGATCACCGACAACGACGGACGGGTCGTCATCCTGCACGGGTTCGGTGAGGTGAACAAGCGAGCGCCGTTCTATCCAGCCGCTGCGAACGAGGGTTTCAGCGATCAAGACGCGGCATTGTTGGCCGCCAACGGCTTCAACGTGGTGCGAGTGGGCATCCTCTGGGAAGGCGTCGAACCACAGCCCGGCGTCATCGACTACAACTACCTCGCCGCCATCAACCAGACCGTGCAGACGCTGTCCAAGCACGGCATCTACACCGTGCTCGACATGCACCAGGACCTCTACGCCAACGGGCTCGGTGGCCCCCTGGGCTGGGGCGACGGCGCACCGGATTGGGCGGTGCAGACCGGCGGACTGCCCAACCCCGACACTGGCTGGCCGTGGACCTACGCACTCAATCCTGCGGAGAACCATGCCTGGGATGCGTTCTGGGCGAACTCCCATGCATCCGACGGCGTCGGGCTACAGAACCACTACGCACAGATGTGGCAAGCCGTTGCGCACTACTTCAAAGACGACCCCCACGTTGTCGGCTATGAGCTGATGAATGAACCGTGGGCGGGCTCAACGTGGCTGTCGACCATTTTCGGCAACTCGTTCTTCGAGGGCCAACAGCTCACCCCGTTCTACGACCAGGTGGCCGCGGCGATCCGCTCCGTCGATTCGACCACCACGCTGTACTTCGAACCGAGCACGCTGTCCGGCAACCTCCCGATCCCGACCTACCTGGGCGAGGTGGACGACCCGAACACCGTCTTCGCGTTCCACGACTACTGCACCATGACGGCCCTGTTCGGCACCGACTTCGGCTGCTCACTGTGGGAGACCATCGTTCACGGCAACGCCGATGCCTATGCCTCGAAATACGATCTGCCGGTATCGATCACCGAGTTCGGCGCATCCACCAACACCGGTTCGATCACTGACACCATGACCGAGGCCAACCGCTACGGCTACAGCTGGATGTTCTGGGACTACACCCTGATTCGCAACCATGACCTAAACACGCCGGTAGCCGACGACACTGTCGACTACGCCACCCTGACCACCGTTGCCCAGCCCTACCCGCTGGCGGTTGCCGGAACCCCGGACTCCTGGTCGTTCGCGAACGGCACCTTCCACTTCAGCTATTCCACCGAGATGGCTGGTGGCTCAGGCCACTTCGCGGCCGGAACCCAAACCGAGATCTCGGTACCGGCACTGCAGTACCCCAACGGATACCAGGTCACCGTCACCGGTGGACACGTCGCCTCCGCCCCGGGCGCCCCCGTCCTGCTCATCGCCTCGGACGGCACCGGCACCGTCACCGTCACCGTCACCCCCGCGAGCTAGGAGATTCGAGTGCAAGACCACCGAGGCGTCCGGCTTGTCGGATTCGTCGCCGCCACCGGCATATTCCTGGCAGTCGGGATGTCCGCCCCGGTGGCCCAGGCCGAGTTCGACGACATGATCGAAGCGGCCATCGCCCCGTTTATGGACACCACGGGCAGCAACCTCGACTGGGATGCGGTGTTCTCCCCCACCGCCTGGGACACCTTCCTGGCCCCCACCCACTGGGACGCCGTGCTCGCCGAACTCAGCGGCCCCGCCCTGGCCGGGCCGGCCTTAGCCGATCCGAACACCTGGCTGCTGCAGTACTTCTACACCCCGATCCACACCGGCATCGAGGGCTGGATCAACAGCGATCTCGGTGCGCAGGTCAACAACCTCATCAACCAGCCCTTCCTCGCCCTCACCGGACGAGCCCTGATCGGCGACGGCATCGACGGCACCGCCGAACACCACAACGGCACCGACGGCGGCTGGCTCTTCGGCGACGGCGGCAACGGCTGGATCAACAC
>NZ_CP084029.1:656763-658816 GCF_020181615.1 [Mycobacterium] crassicus | reverse complement strand
CCGGCTGGCTGATGGGTATCGGCGGGACCGGCGGCGACGCCGGCGACGGCACCTACACCGGCCCCGGAGACCTACCGGCCCTCGGCGGGGCCGGCGGCAACGCCGGCATGCTGCTCGGCGCCCACGGCGACCACGGCCACTACGGCACCCTCGACGGCGCCCCGGCAGCCGTCGCCGGGATCACCACCGCCGGCACCTGGATCACCGACGCAAGCGGTCGGGTTCTGGTCCTGCACGGCTTTAACGAGGTCTACAAGATTCCGCCCTACGAGCCGTCGGCCGGCGGGTTCAGCGACGACGACGCGGCGTTCCTGGCCGCCAACGGATTCAACTCGGTGCGGCTGGGCGTCATCTGGGCGGGCGTGGAACCCGAGCCCGGCGTCATCGACTACAACTACCTGGCCTCGATCAACCAGACCGTGCAGATCCTGGCCAACCACGGCATCGTCAGCATCATCGACTTCCACCAGGACGACTTCAGCCCGACCTTCGGCGGTGAAGGTGCACCGGAGTGGGCCACCCAGACCGGCGGGCTGCCCAACCCCGACATCGGCTTCGGACTCAACTACCCGCTCAACCCCGCGCAGAATCACGCCTGGGATATGTTCTGGTCCAACGCCAAAGGGCCCGACGGAGTGGGGCTGCTGAACCACTACGCGCGGATGGCCCAAGCCGTGGCGGACTACTTCAAGGACGACCCCAACGTCGCCGGCTACGAGATCATCAACGAACCGTGGGCCGGATCCAGTTGGCTGTCAACGGTATTCGGCAACTCCTACTACGAAGCTCAACAGCTGACGCCGTTCTACAACCAGGTGAGCGCGGCGATCCGCTCCGTCGACCCGACCACGCCGTTCATCTACGAACCGAACACCCTGTTCAACGAGGCGGTACCGACTCAGCTGGGTCCGGTGGACGACCCGCACGGCGTCTTCGCCTTCCACAACTACTGCATGCTGACCAGCATCAGCATGGCCCTGTCGCCGCTGTGCCCGGGATACATCGAGCTCCTGGCCGAGAACGGCGAGGCGTACACGAGCAGGTACGACGTGCCGGGATTCATCTCGGAGTTCGGATCCGGGAACGGCGCCGAGGAAGCCAGGATGGTGATGAACGCCGCAGACCAGCGCATGTGGGGTTGGTCGCAGTGGGCCTACAACGGGGTACCCGCCATCACCGGCACCTCGCCGGGAAATGCGCTGGTCTTCGACCCCAGCAAGCCTCCGGTCGGCGACAACGTCGATTGGGCCAGGTTGGAAGCGACGACGGCACCGTACGCGCAGGCGGTTGCCGGCACCCCGATCTCCTGGTCATTCGACAACGGTGTGTTCCACCTCAGCTACTCCACCGAGATGGCAAGCGGGTCGGGCCACTTCGCGGCCGGAACCCAAACCGAGATCTCCGTTCCGAACATCCAGTACCCCAACGGATACCAGGTCACCGTCACCGGTGGACACGTCGCCTCCGCCCCGGGCGCCCCCGTCCTGCTCATCGCCTCGGACGGCACCGGCACCGTCACCGTCACCGTGACCCCGGCGGGCTAGGAGATTCGAGTGCAAGACCACCGAGGCGGTCGGCTTGTCGGATTCGCCGCCGCCACCGGCATATTCCTGGCAGTCGGGATGTCCGCCCCGGTGGCCCAGGCCGAGTTCGACGACATGATCGAAGCGGCCATCGCCCCGTTTATGGACACCACGGGCAGCAACCTCGACTGGGATGCGGTGTTCTCCCCCACCGCCTGGGACACCTTCCTGGCCCCCACCCACTGGGACGCCGTGCTCGCCGAACTCAGCGGCCCCGCCCTGGCCGGGCCGGCCTTAGCCGATCCGAACACCTGGCTGCTGCAGTACTTCTACACCCCGATCCACACCGGCATCGAGGGCTGGATCAACAGCGATCTCGGTGCGCAGGTCAACAACCTCATCAACCAGCCCTTCCTCGCCCTCACCGGACGAGCCCTGATCGGCGACGGCATCGACGGCACCGCCGAACACCACAACGGCACCGACGGCGGCTGGCTCTTCGGCGACGGCGGCAACGGCTGGATCAACAC
>NZ_CP084029.1:389910-656663 GCF_020181615.1 [Mycobacterium] crassicus | reverse complement strand
GTATGTCCGCCCCGGTGGCCCAGGCCGAGTTCGACGACATGATCGAAGCGGCCATCGCCCCGTTTATGGACACCACGGGCAGCAACCTCGACTGGGATGCGGTGTTCTCCCCCACCGCCTGGGACACCTTCCTGGCCCCCAACCACTGGGACGCCGTGCTCGCCGAACTCGGCGGGCTGGCCACGCCCGGTGCGGCAGCAGCCATTCCGGTCGATCCGGCCGTCTGGCTACAGCAGTACTTCTACACCCCGATCCACACCGGCATCGAAGGCTGGATCAACAGCGATCTGGGCCAACAGGTCAACAACCTCATCAACCAGCCCTTCCTCGCCCTCACCGGACGAGCCCTGATCGGCGACGGCATCGACGGCACCGCCGAACACCACAACGGCACCGACGGCGGCTGGCTCTTCGGCGACGGCGGCAACGGCTGGAGCAACACCGAAACCGGCGGCATCGGCGGTGCCGGCGGCGCGGCCGGCATGTTCGGCAACGGCGGCGACGGCGGCGACGGCGGCAACGGCGCAGACGGCGGTCTCGGCGGCAACGGCGGTGACGGCGGCAACGGCGGCTGGCTGATGGGTATCGGCGGGGCCGGCGGCGACGCCGGTCACGGCACCTACACCGGCCCCGGAGACCTACCGGCCCTCGGCGGGGCCGGCGGCATCGCCGGCATGTTCGGCGTGCACGGCACCCACGGCCACTACGGCACCCTCGACGGCGCCCCCGCCGTCGCGCCCGGCGGTTTCAGTCACGTCGGCAACTGGATCACCGCCGGCGATGGACGCGTGGTGATCCTGCACGGCTTCAGCGAGGTGAACAAGAGCGCGCCGTTCTACCCGGCAGCCGGCGGTTTCGATGATGACGACGCGGCGTTCCTGGCCGCCAACGGCTTCAACGTGGTGCGGGTGGGCATCATCTGGGAAGCGGTGGAGCCGCAGCCCGGCGTCTTCGACTACAACTACCTGGCCTCGATCAACCAGACCGTACAGATGCTGGCCAACCACGGCATCTACTCCGTGCTCGACATGCACCAGGACCTGTACGGCGAAGGGCTCGGGTCCACCGGAGCACCGGACTGGGCGACGCTGACCGGCGGGCTGCCCAACCCGGACCTGGGCTTCCCGTTCAGCTACGTCGGGCCGGCGCAGAACCATGCCTGGGATGCGTTCTGGGGTAACGCCAACGCACCCGACGGCATCGGGCTGCAGAACCACTACGCCCGGATGTGGGAACACGTCGCCAACTACTTCGCCGGCGACCCGCATATCGCCGGCTACGAGATCATGAACGAACCGTGGCCCGGCTCGTCGTGGTTGTCGACCATCTTCGGCAACTCCCACTTCGAGGCTCAGCAGCTGACCCCGTTCTACAGCCAGGTGGCCTCGGCGATCCGCGCGGTCGACCCGAACACGCCGCTCTATATCGAACCGAGCACCCTGTCGGGCAACCTGCCGATACCCACCTACTTGGGCAAGGTAGACGATGACAACACCGTCTTCTCGTTCCACGACTACTGCACGACGACGGCGCTGCTCGGCGACACCACCTTCGGTTGTGGGCTGTGGGAGACGATCGTCCAGGACAACGCCGCGGCATATGCGAACGCCTACAACATGCCCTCGGCGATAACCGAATTCGGCAACACCAGGTACACCCCCAGCCTCGACGACACCCTCATCGAGGCCAACCGCCAGGGCTTCAGCTGGATGTACTGGAACTACGGCCTCGCGATGAACCCCAACCGCGTCGGCGGGTTGATCGACGATCAGGTCGACAACCCGGTCCTGGCCACGCTGGCCGAGCCGTACCCGCAGGCGGTGGCCGGTACGCCGGAGTCCTGGTCGTTTGCCGACGGCACCTTCCGATTCAGCTACTCCACCGAGATGGCCGGCGGCACCGGCCACTTCGGCGCCGGGACCCAGACCGAGATCTCGGTGCCCAAGATCATCTACCCGGACGGCTACCAGGTCACCGTCACCGGCGGCCACGTCGTCTCCGCGGCAGGCGCACCCGTGCTGATCATCGCCTCGGACGGCACCGGCACCGTCGACGTCGTCGTGACCGCAGCGGGCGGCACCGGGTAGCTACCGCGTGAAGTACTTCTGGACGTCGGGGCGGTGCAGCAGGAAGGTGCCCGCGGCGATCAGCACCGACCCGACGATGCCGGTGACGGCGAGGGTGACCGCCACCGCCGGCCGCGCATCGGCGTTCGACAGTCCGCTGACCGTGTACACCACCGAAGCGATCCCACCGCCGGTCAACAAGGTTCGGGCCCAGCGGTACCCCGAACGCATCAGCATCAGGAAGGTCGCCACCACCACGACCACCACCACCGCGGTCAGCCCGACGATCGGATAGGTCACCACGGTCGCGGCGGACTCAGGGGAGGCCAGCAGGCTGACGACGTATCCGGTCGTCATCAACGGCAGCGCGGCCAGCCACAGCCAAAAACCGGTGTCGACGTCCGCCGGGCGGGTCGGCTGGGCGGCCACGTCGGGCTGATCGGTCACGTCAGCCAGCCGGCAGCCTCGGCCGCCCAGTACGTCAGCACGATGTCGGCCCCCGCACGCCGGATGCCGATCAGAGACTCCAGCGCCGCGGAACGCCCGTCGATCCAGCCGTTGGCGGCCGCGGCGGCGATCATCGCGTATTCGCCGGACACCTGGTAGGCGGCGACCGGAACCGTGGACACCTCGGCCGCGGCCGCGATCACGTCCAGATATCCCATGGCGGGCTTGACCATCACGATGTCCGCGCCCTCGGCGAGGTCCAGGGTGATCTCGCGCAACGCCTCGCGGGCGTTACCGGGTTCCTGCTGGTAGGTGCGGCGGTCACCGGACAGGGTGGAGGCCACCGCGTCGCGGAACGGGCCGTAGAACGCCGACGCGAATTTCGCCGCGTACGCCAGGATCACCGTGTCGTGGAAACCAGCGACATCCAGACCGTCACGGATGGCGGCGACCTGGCCGTCCATCATCCCACTGGGACTGACCACGTGAGCGCCTGATTCCGCCTGCGCGACAGCCAGTTCCACATAGCGGGTCACGGTCACGTCATTGTCCACCCGACCCCGATCATCGAGCACCCCGCAGTGGCCGTGATCGGTGAACTCGTCCAGGCAGGTGTCAGCCATCAGCACGGTGGCATCACCGAGGTCTGCGGCCAGATCGCGCAAGGCGACGTTGAGCACCCCGTCGGGGTCGATGCCCACGGCGCCGCTGCCGTCCTTGTCGGACTGCTTCGGCACCCCGAACAGCATCAGCCCGCCCACCCCGGCGGACACCGCGTCCGCGGCGGCGGCGCGCAGCGAGTCGCGGGTGTGCTGGTACACACCGGGCATCGACGCGATCGGCCTCGGTTCGTCGATGCCGTCGGCGACGAACATCGGCAGCACCAGATGCCTTGGCTCCAAGGAGGTTTGAGCAACCAGGCGGCGCAAAGCCGGCGACGTTCGCAGCCGACGAGGACGCTGCCGCGGGAAGCCGGTCATTGCGTGGTTATCGCCTGCGGCTCTTCTTACGCGGCGGCGGCAGTGCGCCCTCGGCCCGCAGCCGGGCCGCGTGCTCGGCCAGCGCATCCACCAGCGGTCCCACCGCGGCGGTCTCCGGCTGCACGTCGACCCGCAGACCGAATTCGGCTGCCGTCTCGGCGGTCTTGGGGCCGATGCAGGCCACGATCGTCCGGGCGTGCGGCTTGCCGGCGATGCCGACCAGGTTGCGCACCGTGGAACTCGAGGTGAAGCACACCGCGTCGAACCCACCGGTCTTGATCATCTCCCGGATGTTCGCGGGCGGCGGTGCGGCCCGCACGGTGCGGTACGCGGTGACGTCCTCGATCTCCCAGCCGCGTTCCCGCAGGCCCTCGGCCAGCGTCTCGGTGGCGATGTCGGCACGCGGCAACAGCACCCGGTTGACCGGGTCGAAAATGTCGTCGTAGGGCGGGAATTCGTCGAGCAGACCCAGCGAGGACTGCTCCCCGGACGGCACCAGCTCGGGACTGATCCCGAAGGCCCGGACCCGCTCAGCGGTGGCCTCGCCGACGCAGGCGATCTTGACGCCGGAGAACGCCCGGGCGTCCAGACCGAACTCGCCGAACTTCTCCCACACCGCGCGCACCGCGTTGGTCGAGGTGAACACCACCCACTGGTAGCGGCCGTCCACCAAACCCTTGACGGCCCTTTCCATCTGGGCCGGGCTCCGCGGCGGCTCCACGGCGATGGTGGGTACCTCGACAGGCAGGGCGCCGTGGGAGACCAGCCGGTCGCTCATCTCGCCGGCCTGGTCCTTGGTGCGCGGCACCAGCACGGTCCAGCCGTACAGAGCGCGGCTCTCCCACCAGTTCAGCTTGGCGCGGTTGTTGACCGTCTTACCGATGGTCACGACCAGCGGGCCCGCCGGGGTCTCCTGACCGTTGGGCAGGATGACCGGGTCGATGCTGGACAGTGTGGCGGGGTCGGTCAGGCCACTGAGGTTGGACTCGACCGAGCGCTGCGCGCAGGTGGTTCCCGAGGTGGTGACCACGCACGGCGTGCCGTCGGCCAGGCCGTACTCGATCAGGGTGCGCGCCGCCTCCGGCAGGTGCGAGGTGGTGGCCTGCAGGATCAGCGGACCCGGGGCGGCGGCCAGCGCCGCCCAGTCCACGTCACCGCGGACGTCTGCCACGGTGTGCGACGAGCCGAGCGGCAGGCCGGCATAGGTGGGCACCGCACTCGTGGCGGGCAGGCCCGGCACGATCTCGAACTGCACGTTGGTGCGGGCCACCGCGTTCACCTCGGTGATGACGGCATCGATAGACAATGGGTCACCGGCCACCAGTCGCACCACGTCGGCGCCGGAGCGCGCCTCGGCGGCCAGGATCTTGGCGACCTCGGCCGGCTCGCCCAGCGCCGGGCGGATGTCGGGCCCACCCGGAACGGTCGCGGCGTCGGCGTTGTCGGCGGCCGCGGCGTCGTTGTCATCCGCGTCGTCGGCGCCGTCCCCGGCCTCGGCGTTGTCAGCCTTCGCCGTCGGCGGCATCGGGCCGACGATCGGAGGCAGGTCCGTGCCGACCAGCGCCAGCACCGCCTCGGACACGTCGGGATCGATGAACACCAGCGCGGCGTTCGTCAGCGCCGTTCGCGCCCGCGTCGTCAGTAAGCCCGGGTCACCCGGACCCGAGCCGACGAACACGATGCGGCCCGGCTTGGGCTTCTGCCCTCGCGCGCTCACTTGGCGAGCCATTTCCCACTCCCAGTCACTTCTTCAGTACTTCCGAGCGCGGCTGTCTTCACCGCGCGTCCGACATCAGCTCACGTGCACCCAACTCGAACAGCTCCGTGGCCACCGAGACCCCCAGTTCTCGGGCCCGGTCGGGGCTGCCGATGCCGGATGCACGGATCACGTCGGATCCATCCAGCGCCGCCACGCAACCGCGTAGCGACAGCTCTTCGAAGACGCGACCGTCCTCATCGATCGACTCGACCACCTCAGCGATCGCGCCGACCGGTGCGGAACAACCCGCCTCCAGTTCGGCGAGCAGGGCCCGCTCCGCGGTAACCGCGACGCGGGTGTCGGTGTCGTCCAACTCCGCCAGCACCGCCGCCAGTGCGGTGTCGTCGGCGCGGCACTCGATTGCGAGCGCACCTTGAGCCGGCGCCGGCAACATCTGCACCGGCTCCAGCGTCTCGGTGATCACCTCGAGGCGTCCCACTCGGGCCAGACCCGCCCGGGCTACCACGATTGCGTCGAGTTCTCCGCTGCTTACCCTGTTCAACCTGGTATCTAGGTTGCCTCGTAGGGGGCGAATTTCCAAACCGAGACCCAGTGCTCTAAGCTGTGCGGCCCGCCGCGGCGACGAAGTGCCCAGCACAGCCCCCGCCGGCAGCTCTCCCAACACCAGTCCGTCGCGGGCCACCAGCGCGTCCCGAGGGTCTTCCCGACGCGGAATGGCTGCCAACAGGAACCGGGGGTCCTGGGCGGTGGGCAGGTCCTTGTGCGAGTGCACTGCGGCGTCGACCCGGCCGTCGGCGATGGCTTCCCGCAACTCGGCGGTGAACACCCCCACCCCGAGGTCGGCGATCGGTCCCGAGGCGCGGTCCCCGACGGTGCTGATCAGGACCAGTTCCGCCGGGTGCCCGGCGGCCACCAGTGCGTCGCGCACGGTCCCAGCCTGAGTCGTGGCCAACAAGCTGGCACGGGTGCCGATACGCAGTACTCCACCCAAGACAGCTACCCGGCCGACCCTGTTTCGGCGCCGACGTCCATTCCGTCGGCCACCACCGGCAGTTCGCCGGCGGTCGCGACCGCGTCCACGGCGGTCGGGTCGAGTTCGAACAACTCACGCAGTGCCTCGGCGTAGCTGTCGCCGCCGGGCGAGCTGGCCAGCTGCTTGACCCGCACGGTGGGGGCGTGCAGCAGCTTGTCGACGACGCGGTGCACCGTACGCGCCACCTCTTCGCGCTGCGCGGTGCCCAGGTCCGGCAGCCGGTGATCGAGCCGCAGCAGCTCGGCGGTGACCACGTCGGCGGCACGCTGGCGCAGCGCGGTGACGGTCGGGGTGACCTCGGCCATCCGCTGACCGGCAAGGTAGGTGGCGACCTCGCGGGCGACGATGCTGTGCGCGGCATCGGTGTCGGAGGTGGCAACCCTCGCCGACGGCTCGCGCTGGATCCGGTCCATGTCGATGACCCGGACCCCGGGCAGCCCGGCGACCGCGGCGTCGACGTCGCGCGGCATACCCAGGTCGCAGATCACCAGCGGCTGAGTGGCCTCGTCGCGGTTGCCGGCGGCCAGCGCGTGGTGCACGTCGGCCAGCGACACCACCGGGCTCACCGCACCGGTACAGCACACCGCGATGTCGACGCCGGTCAGCGAGGCCGGCACCCGATCCAGGGTGAGCGCGTCGGCCGTGATGCCGCTCTCGCGGATCTTGCGGGCCAGCCGTTTGGCGCGTGGCAGCGAGCGGTTTACCACGTGGATGTGTTCGACTCCGGCGCGCACCAGGTGCGCCGCGGACAGCGCACCCATCGAGCCCGCACCGATCACCGCCGCGGTCCGGCCCTGCAATGCGTTGTCGCCCAACTGGTTACCGGCGATGTCCAGGGCGACCGAAACCACCGACGCGCCGGCGGCGTCGATCCCGGTTTCGGAGTGCACCCGCTTGCCCACCGACAGGGCCCGCTGCGCCAGTTCGTGCAGCACCCGCCCGACAGTGCTGTTGGCCTCGGCGGAGGCGTACGAGCGGCGCACCTGGCCCAGCACCTGCTGTTCGCCGACGACCGCCGAGTCCAGGCCGCTGGCCACCGAGAACAGGTGCTCGACCGCGGCCTCGCTGTAGCGGACGTAGGCGTATTTGGTCAGGTCGGCCATCGACATACCGGAGTGCTCGGAGAGCACCTGCCCGATCGCCGACAGGCCGGCGTGGAACGCCTCGACAACGGCGTAGACCTCGACCCGGTTGCAGGTCGACAGAATCATCGCCTCGGTGACGAGCGGCGACTGCAACACCTGCTCTACGATCTTGACCTGATCGGATTCGGCGGTACTGAGCTGCTCGAGTACCGAGACGGGGGCACTGCGATGGGAGACCCCGAAGAGCAGGACGCTCACGGCAGATTCACCTGGCCCGCTCCTTGCTGTCACCAGTGAACAAACTTGCCTCCACGGTAGAGGCAAAGACGCTGGGGCACCAAATTCGCCTTATCGCCCGGGCCAGGGCATTGGGCGAAACTCAGCCGCGAGCGGCCAGATCAGTACGCAACCTGGCCTCGTCGACTTCCCAGTAACTGTGCTCTTTGCCGTCGAGCAGCACCACCGGCAACCGGTCGCCGAATTCGGCCCGCAGGGCGGAGTCTCCGGCCGCCGCTGCGGCGTCGACGTCGGTGCTGTGCAGGTCGAAGTCGAGCTCGGCGGCCAGCCCTGCGAGTTGGGTGTACACCTTTTCGCAGATCTGGCAGCCCGCGCGGGTCAGCAACTGCACCTGAGGACGGGTCATGGTTCCAGTCTGGCAGGACTATCTTTTCGATATGTCCGGCGCCGTGTCGATCACGAACCTGCTGTACCGCTACGCCGAGTTGATGGACGCCGGTGACCTGGCCGGGGCCGCCGCGCTGTTCACCCACGCCCGGATCAAGGCCGACCCCGCGGGTGCCGTGATTCTCGATCACGCCGGGCTGCTGGAGCTGTGGCGGGGGCTGGTCAAGATTCACGCCGACGGCACTCCGCGCACCAAGCACGTCGTCACCAATCCGATCCTCGACATCGACGAGGACGCCGGGACCGCGACCTGCCGGTCCTATTACACGGTGCTGCAGCAGACCGAGACGATCGCCCTGCAGGTGGTCGCGGCCGGTCGCTACCACGATGAGTTCGAGCGCGTCGACGGTGTCTGGCGGTTCACCTTCCGGGACTACTCGATGTTCGATCTGAAAGGTGATCTGCGTGATCACCTGGGGGTCATCGGCGGTATGGGCGGATAGGGTTGTTGACGGCCGGATCACCGGCCCTCAGCGCCGAAGCGGAAGGAGTCGGGTAGATGGCTCTACCGGGCCCGGCCGACGGAGATTCCGCACGCGGCGCCGACCAGGAATCACTGGCGGCTGACGCCAGCGCCGAGCAAGCACTCGAGGGCATGGTCGACGCCGACATTCCGGCGCCGGTCGATCTGACCGCCGCCGCGTTCTTCGACGTCGACAACACCTTGGTCCATGGCTCGTCGATGGTGCACTTCGGCCGCGGACTGGCGTCCCGCAACTACTTCACCTACCGCGACGTGATCGGATTCGTCTACGCCCAGGCCAAGTTCCAGCTCACCGGCCGGGAGAACAGCGACGACGTCGCCGCCGGCCGCCGCAAGGCGCTGGCATTCATCGAGGGCCGTCCGGTGTCCGAGCTGGTCGAGCTGGGCGAGGAGATCTACGACGAGATCATCGCCGACAAGATCTGGCCCGGCACCCGGGAGCTGGCGCAGATGCATCTCGACGCCGGCCAGCAGGTGTGGCTGGTCACCGCCACCCCCTATGAGCTGGCCGAGACCATCGCGCGCCGGCTGGGCCTGACCGGTGCGCTGGGCACCGTCGCCGAGTCGGTCGACGGGGTGTTCACCGGCCGGCTGGTCGGCGAGATCCTGCACGGGCCCGGCAAGGCGCACGCGGTGCGGTCGCTGGCCATTCGGGAGGGGCTGAACCTGCGGCGCTGCACCGCCTACTCCGACAGCTTCAACGACGTGCCGATGCTGTCGCTGGTGGGCACCGCGGTGGCGATCAACCCGGACGCCGCCTTGCGTGAGACGGCGCGCAAGCGGGGCTGGGAGATCCGCGACTTCCGCACGGCGCGGCGGGCGGCGCGCATCGGTGTGCCGTCGGCGTTGGCACTGGGGGCCGTCGGCGGCGCCCTGGCGGCAGCCGTGGCGCACCGGAACGAGCGCCCCTGACCGGCTCGCTGATAGGCTTCCGCCGCCGAGCATCACGGCGAGCGGAGGGGTAAACCGGCATGTCAGTACACACCGAGTCGCAGCGGATGATCGGAGCCCACTACCGGTTCCCGGACTACTTCGAGGTCGGCCGGGAGAAGATCCGGGAGTTCGCCCGCGCGGTCAAGGACGACCACCCTGCACACTTCGACGAGGCCGCTGCCGTCGAAGCCGGGCATCCGGGGCTGGTGGCATCGCTGACGTTCCTGGCGGTTGCCGGGCGCCAGGTGCAGCTGGAGATCTTCGACAAGTTCGACCTCCCGATCAACATCGCCCGGGTGCTGCACCGTGACCAGAAGTTCACCTTCCACCGGCCGATCGTGGCCGGCGACAAGCTGTTCTTCGACACCTACCTGGACTCGGTGATCGAGTCGCACGGCACGGTGGTCAGCGAGGTTCGCAGCGAGGTCACCGACGAGAACGGCGAGCCGGTGGTGACCAGCGTGGTGACCATGCTCGGCGAGTCGGTCAACCAGGACGCCGACACCGAGGCCAAGACGATCGCCGCCCTCGAGGCGATGCGCGACCGGGCGTTGGGCAAGAAGTAGCCGCGCCGGCGGAAGCGTCAGCCGAAGAACATGTTGCGCCGGCCGGCCAGCAGCCGGTACAGCGTCTGCTGAATCGTCTCGCGCACCTGGTCGGTCAACTCGAAGGTGACCATCGGGTCGTCGGCGGCGCCGGACTCGTAGCCGGTGGTCGCGATCGGCTCGCCGAAAGCGATGTGCCACTTCGACGGCAGCGGCACCAGACCGGCGGGCCCGGCCAGCGGGAACAGCGGGGTGATCGGGAAGTACGGCACCCCGAGCAACCGGGCCAGCAGCTTGACGTCGGCGAGCATCGGGTAGATCTCCTCGGACCCGACGATCGAGCACGGCACGATCGGCGCCTCGGTGCGCAGCGCCGCCGACACGAAGCCGCCGCGACCGAACCGCTGCAGCTTGTAGCGGTCCTTGAACCGCTTGCCCAGACCCTTGTAGCCCTCGGGGAACACCGCGGTCAGCTCGCCGGCCGCCAACAGCCGGTTGGCGTCGGCGGTGCAGGCCATGGTGTGACCCGCTTTGCGGGCGGCCGGCCCGATCACCGGCAGGTCGAACACCAGGTCAGCGGCGAGCATCCGCAGGTTCCGGTGGGCGGGGTGATGGTCGTGCACCGCCACCGACAGCATCAGCGCGTCCATCGGCAGCACCCCGGCGTGGTTGGCGACCACCAGCGCGGGCCCGTCGACCGGCAGGTGCTCGATACCGCTGACCTCGACGCGGAACCACTCGTTGAAGAAGAACCGCAGTAGCGGCAGCGCGATGGCCTCGTTGAAGTGAGGGTCGAATCCGAACTCGTCGACCTGGTAGTCACCGGTGATCCGCTCCCGCAGAAACGCAACGGCCGCGGCGACCGCGCGGGCGAAGTCCCCCGGGCTCGACTCACCGGAGTCGGACATCCCGGCCGCGGCCCGACGCTCATCGATCTCGCGGACGACGGCGGCGATCTGGTCGGCCGAAGCCTGATCGGCCGGGCGGGCCAAAGTCGACGGGTGCCGACGCGTGGATCCCGAATGCTTGTGCAGCGGAATCACTTTGGCGCCGGATTCATTAGCCATGGTGTTAGCCTCCCCGCACCCTGCTGAAACTGACGTCACCCAGGCGTTGCGCCACGCGGACCGCGCGCTGCTCCGCCGAACGCACCCATTTGGGGTCGATGATCGGATTCAGACCCCGACCCCGGACGTAATCATCGAAGGCCTCGGCGGTCGTCCACTTGGCGCTGTACCCGAGATCAGTACGCATTCTAGTCGTATCCATCACCCGACCAAAGCTGAGATAATCGAGCTGCTCGCGATTGATGTCGGTGTAGTTGCTGGCCCGACGCAGCGAGTCCATGGCCCACAGCCCGAGGCCCGGCACCGGCACCGGAATCCGTCCCGACCGGCGGATCGCCTGCGACATCATGATGATGCCGTCAGCACCGATATTGAAGGTTCCGGCCTTGCCGGCCATGGTGGCCCGCTCCAGAGCTCCCAGTGCGTCCTGCTCGTGCAACAGCTGCAGTCGTGCATCGCGGCCCAGCACCATCGGCACCAGTGGGCCACCCAGGTAACGCGACAGCGCGGTGTCCATGGCCGGACCGATCATGTTGGCCATCCGCAGGATCGTGACGGCGATGTCCGGTCGGCGCCGACCCAGCCCGCGGACATAGCCCTCGATGTCGATGCTGTCGCGGGGGAACCCACTGGTTGGCGGCCGGTGCCCGGCACTGTCCTCGGTGAACAGCACCGGGTCGCGCGCGCCGGACCCGTACACCTCTGACGTCGACTTGAGCACCACCCGGCGCACCGAGGGCGCCTTCTGACAGGCGGCGAACAACTGCATGGCGCCCATGACGTTGAGCTCCTTGAGCGCCGCCCCACCACCGGTTCGCGGCACGTACGAAGCCGCCGCCGCGTGCACCACGGTGTCTACTTCACTGTTGCGAATCACCTTGGCGATGAACGGATTACGGATATCGGCGCGGACGAACTCAGCGCGCCCCATCCGCCGCAGCATGTCCTTGCTCGGGACAACGGCGTCCACCGCGATCACCCGGTCTATCAAGGGGTTCTGCGTGAGCCTGGCGGTCAGGTAGCCGCCCAGGAAGCGGCACGCGCCGGTGACCAACACAACCTTGGGGTAGTGCCGGACGTCGCGTCGTACGCTCTCGCCAGGGGGGCCGGCCTCATCCACCCCGTCAGCCTAACGGCCGTGCCGCAAAAGCAGTACCGGCGATCAAGCGTCCCCGCCCGGGAAGCCGGGCGGGGCCGGGAAGACGCTACGGGGGCTTACTTACCGAGTTTTCTGCGCTGGACCCGGGTACGGCGAAGCAGCTTGCGGTGCTTCTTCTTCGACATGCGCTTACGCCGCTTCTTGATGACTGAACCCATGAACTCCGCTATCTGCTTCTGCCCGCGCCGCGCCACGGCGCTGCTGAACTTGATCGACCCGATTACTTTACCCGTAGGCAGGGGCGCAGCTGAAAACCGGCACCTGACCCGGACTGATGACACAGCCGACCCCGGGCGTCGCCGCGCGGCGACGCCCGGGGGGCGCTTACTTGTCGACCGGTGTTTAACCCGCGTCGAAGAAGGAGGTCTCCAACAGGTCGTGCACCGCCTTGGCGTGCACCCGGAAGGACCGCCCTACCCGTACCGCGGGCAGCTCGCCGTTGTGCACCAGCCGGTACACCGTCATCTTGCTGACCCGCATCAACGCGGCCACCTCGGCCACGGTGAGAAATTGTGTCCGACCCGCCTCGGCAGAGCCGGCATCCCTAGCCGCTCTACCGCCAGCCGAGTCCCGCGCCGAAGGCCCGTTCGCAGACGTCATCGTTACCCATTTCAATCAGGCACGTGCAGTCTCAGCGGCTTCCCCTCCGCTGCGCCCACACGCACAGACATAGAGGAGAATAGCGGGACGAATGGGGTTTCTGCGACTGGTGATAGCCAAAATGTGAAAAATAAGTGAATTACTCTGATGTGATTCTTAGCTGCTCAGAGCGGGTTTTTGCGGCCTGAACGGCCCTATCGACGGAGGTCCGCAGGCCGCCTGCCTCCAATTCGCGCAGTCCGGCCGCAGTGGTGCCTCCGGGCGAGGTCACCATCGCTCGCAGCAGGGTCGGGGCGGTATCGATCACCGCGTTCGCCGTCCCGGCCGCACTGCGCTCCTCCGCCAGCATCTGCGCCGACCCGGCCATCGTCTGCACAGCCAGATCGGTGGCCGCCCGCCGGCTCAGCCCGGCCGCGACCCCGGCATCCACCAGGGCCTCCACCATCAGGAAGAAGTAGGCCGGCCCGGAACCCGACACCGCGGTCACCGCGTCGAGCTGCTCCTCCGGGACGATCGCTACCGTGCCGACCGCCTCGAACAGTGCGGCAACCTCGTTGACCTGCTCGTCGCTGGGGAACCGGCCTCTGGCCAGCCCGCTGGCGCCGGCACGCACCTTGACCGGGGTGTTCGGCATCACCCGGATCACGGCGGCACCGGCGGGCAGCTTGGACTCCACATAGCCGGTGGTGACGCCGGCGACGATCGTCACCAGGACCTGTTCGGCGCTGTCGCCCGAGGAGGCGGTCACGTTCTTGGCGAACTCGGCCACCACGGAGTCCACATCCTGCGGCTTCACCGCGACGATCACGATGGCCGCGTTCTCCATCGCGTCGGCAACCGAAGTCACCAGCACCGAATACTTTTCGGAGAGCTGCCGGGCCCGATCGCTGTACCGCTCGGCGACCACCAGGTCCTTGACCGGACGTCCGGCTGCCAGCAGACCTGCCAACAGGGCTTCGCCCATGTTGCCGCCGCCGATGATCGCGATTCTGGCCATTTCGACAGCATAGGCAGACCCGACACCGGGCGACCGCAAGCGCGGCGCCAGCCGCGCGCCGCGGGTCGCGGGTCGCGCTACGGGGCGGGAACCATCGCCAGCTGGCGGGTCTGCACCACGATTCGGCCTTCGCAGTCGACGACGGTGTGGTCCTCATCGAACCAGTCCTGACCGATCTGCACGCAGCTGCAGATCACCCGCAGCCAGCCGTCGGCGGGGATGGCCCGCAGGTAGGCGGTGAGCTGTACGGTGGGCGCCCAGCCGGTGCGGTTGACGGCGAAGGTCACCGGCGCCGACACATCACCGCACAGCAGCGCGAACAGCACGTCGGGGGCGGCGCCCTTGGGCCGCACCCACATCTCGATCACCGGCGGACCGCCATCCGAGCGCGGGCCGAGCGTGGTCAGCGCCGGCCGGATGTCGCAGCCGTGCGCCAGGTGCACGATGTGTTCCATCGGGTGGCCCGGACCGATCGGCTCCAGGCCGGGCGGAGGCTCCGGCGTCATCAACGGCACCACCGGGTTGAACGACAGCAGTGGCGGCGCCTGGTGCTCAGGCTCGCCCAGGGTGACGACGGCGCGCACCGCGGTGCGCTCACCCTGATTGAGTTCGACGTCGACGAGGCTGACCCGGCGGCCGCGCTTGCGGATCGTGGTCACCAGCCGCATCGGGCCGGGGTCGGGCGCCCACAGGTAGCTGGCCGACACCGCGACCGGCTGGCTTTCCGGCGCCACCGCGTCGCCGGCGACGGCGGTGCGGGCGGCGTTGGCGCACAACGCCAGCATCGCGCCACCGTGCACCTTCGGGCCGATGGTCCAGTGCTCGTTGAGCTCACCGGTAAACGACGCGACATCGTCACCATCGTCATGGCCGTCAATGCGTACCAGCGCCATGGCGTCGGTGAACAGCGTGGATGAGGTCACGCGTGGGCTCCTTGTGTCTCAGCGGCCGGCAGGCAGGGGCGATCAGCGCAACAGGTGAGTCCGGGCGAACTGCAGTGACTCGGTCAGCAGCGCCTCGCGCTCATGCGGCGAACGAGCCTGCGACGTGGTCACCTCCAGCACCACGTGACCGGCGAAATCGCCGGCGGCCAGCAGCTGGCAGACCTCGGCAGCGGGCTGGTCACCGCGGCCGGGCACCAGGTGCTCATCGGCCGGCAGTCCGGTGCCGTCACACAGGTGCAGGTGAGTCAGCCCCGAGCCCATCCGCCGGGCCATCTCCATGGCATCGGCGCCGGCGGTAGAGGTGTGCGACAGGTCCAGGGTGTAGTGGGCGTGGTTACCGTCCAACGGGTCGTGGGACGGCGCGAATGCCGAGATGCCCGCCCCCGGCCCGCCGCCGCGACGGCGCATCCGCTCGCGGGACTGCTCACTGCCGAAGAACCGGTCGGCCCGGAACGGGAACATGTTCTCCACCGCCACGGCCACTTCGCTGGAGGCCTCGAGCTCGGCGACCTGGTCGCTGAAGCCCTCGGCGTAGCGCCGCTGCCACCGGAACGGCGGATGCACCACGACAGTCTGGGCCTCAAGGCGTTCGGCGGCCCGCACACTGCGCTCGAGCTTGTCGATCGGGCTGGCGCCCCACACCCGTTGCGAGATCAGCAGGCACGGTGCGTGCACCGAGAGCACCGGCATCTGGTACTTGCGCGACAGCCGTCGTACGGCACTGATGTCCTGGCTGACCGAGTCCCCCCACACCATCAGCTCGACGCCGTCGTACCCGAGTCGCGCCGCGTAATCGAAGGCGGCCTCGGCCCGCAGGGGGTAAACCGAAGCCGTCGACAATCCGACCTTGATAGCTGGACGCACGGTCTAATAGTGAACGGCTAATTGGCGTGCAGTGCCAGCGGCCCCAAAGTGACGAGCAAACCGACCGCGACGGCGATCAACGTACTGACGATGTCGACGGTCTTGCGGACGGCCTGAACCGCGGCCACCAGCCCGAGCGTGACCAGGACCGTGAGCACCAATGCCAGGATGCTGTTCCACCGCCACAGCTGGTCGAACGCGATGAACAGCCCGCCGCCGAACGCCACCGCCAGGATCGACTGCAGCACCACCAGCGCGCCGCCGACCATTCCCGGCGGACCGACGTATTCGTCGGCCGCTTCGGCTTCGCGGCCCTCGGAAACCGCGTCGGGATCGGCGAACTCGTCCTCGTCGGCCAGATCGGCAGCACTGTCACGCCCCGTCCTGAGGCCGGACCGATCCGACCGATCGGCGCCCGCCGGGTTGAGGTAGGAGCGCACATAGGCGGAGTCGTTGACCGGCAGATCGGCGTCGCGGACGTCGGTGTCCATCACATCGAGTTCGATGTCGGTGTAGGTGTCGACCGGGTCCGGGCGCATCCGCTCGGCGCCGGAGCCGGACGGCCTGACCACCGGGCGGGAGGCCACCGCGGCCGGGCGGGCCTGCTCTGGGGCCGGGCGGGCCTGCTCTGGGGCCGGCTGATCCGAGCGACGCATCGGCCGCGGGTACGCGCTTTGCTGCGGCCCGTTGCCGCGCGGGGGCTGGGGCGGTGACTTGGGCCAGCGCGGCTCGGCGGGACGCGGCTCCACGGGTCGCGGTCCGGTGGCCGGCCGGTCGTCATCGACCAATCCGGGCGCGGAGTCGAGAAGCAACGCACCACTGGCCGGGGCATCCGGTTCGGCAGGAGGGTCGTCGTCGACGCGGATGATCGGGATCTCGCCGGTCAGCTCGGCGACCGTGACGGCGTCGGCGTTACCGCGCCTGCGCCGACGGCGCCCGGTGACCGGCGGCGCGCCGATGTTCCCGTTCTTGGCGAGCAGTTCGGCGACCGAGATCGGCCGGGTCTCGATGTCGCGGGGGTCTGGTGTGGGTCCGGTCATCGACGGCGTCCTTCCGCCCCCCGGGCCGCCGCCATGCCCATCGCTGACGACCCGAGCAGGGTGCCGTCGTCGGCCTGACTGTCGAGCCGGCGCAGGATCAAGCCCTCCCGCAACGCCCACGGGCAAATCTCCACCGTTTCGATCGACAGCGCTCGCATACTCGCCTCCGCCACTAGGGCACCGGCCACGATCTGCGGCGCCCGCTCGGCACTGACCCCTTCCAATTCGGCACGATCTGCCGTGGTCATCCTAGAGATGAATGATATGAGCTGCCTAAGGCCGGTGGCGGTCAACGTGCGCCGCACGCGCGGCCCGGCGGCCGACGGCGCTGCCCCGGTGAGCCTGGCCAGCGAACGAAATGTCTTCGAGCTCGCCACCGCCAGATCGGGCACGCCGGCGTTGAGCACGGCCACCGCCGCGCCCGCCAACTCGGTGTCCAGCCAATCCCGCAGCATCGCCACCCGGCGCCGGCCGGGCGGGTCCTCGGCCAGCCATTCCCGGGTGAGCCGGCCGGCCCCCAACGGCAGCGACAGCGCCACGTCCGGCTCCTCGTCGACACCGTTGGTCATCTCCAGCGAGCCACCGCCGATGTCGAGGTTGATGATCCGCCCGGCACTCCAGCCGAACCAGCGCCGCACAGCCAGGAACGTCAGCCGGGACTCGTCCTCCCCCGCCAACACCTGCAACTCGACGCCGGTCTCCGAGCGCACCCGGCTCAGCACCTCTTCGGAGTTGGACGCGTCGCGCACCGCTGAGGTGGCGAACGCCATCAGCTCCGCACAGCCCGAACTGGCAGCGATCATGGCGAATTCGCCGACCGTCGCCACCAGCCTGTCAGCGCCGCGCCGGGTGATCTTGCCTGAGCTGTCGGTGGCCTCCGCCAGCCGTAACGTGGCCTTGGTCGAGCTCATCGGAGTCGGATGACCGCCCCGGTGAGCATCGACCACCAACAGGTGGACGGTGTTGCTGCCGACGTCGAGCACCCCTAATCGCACTCACCCAACTTAATGGGGCGAAGCCTGGACGAGGTGAGCCAACGCGAATTTCTGGTCTAGCGTGGAGTTTTGTGACCCCAGCGCAATCCAGCTCCCATCCCGGCCCCCATCCCGGAGAGGTCGGCTTGGACTTCGCCCGCGAATGGGTGGAGTTCTACGATCCGGACAACCCCGAACACCTGATCGCCGCCGATCTGACCTGGCTGCTTTCGCGCTGGACATGCGTCTTCGGCACCGCGGCCTGCCAGGGCATCGTGGCCGGCCGCCCCGATGACGGGTGCTGTTCGCACGGCGCGTTCCTGTGCGACGACGACGACCGCGCCAAGCTCGACGACGCGGTCGCGCAACTGACCGACGCCGATTGGCAGCTGCGCGACAAGGGCTTGGGCCGCAAGGGGTATCTGGAGCTCGATGAGAACGACGGGGAGGAGCAGCTGCGCACCCGGACCGTCAAGGGCGCCTGCATCTTCCTGAACCGGCCCGGGTTCGCCGGCGGTGCCGGCTGCGCCCTGCACATCAAGGCCGTCCGCCTGGGCGTGGAGCCCCTGACCATGAAGCCCGATGTGTGCTGGCAACTGCCGATCCGGCGCAGCCAGGAGTGGGTTACCCGCCCCGATGACACCGAGATCCTCAAAACCACGATCACCGAGTTCGACCGGCGCGGCTGGGGCCCCGGCGGCGAGGATCTGCAGTGGTACTGCACGGGCGATCCGGCAGCCCACGTCGGCACCAGGCAGGTCTGGCAGAGCCTGGGGCCCGAACTCACCGAGTTGCTGGGTGAGAAGGCCTACGCAGAGCTGGCGTCGATCTGTCAGCGCCGCAACGAGCTCGGATTGGTCGCCGAACATCCGGCTACCCAGGCGGCGCGACGCAAATCCAACCAATAGCCGGAGTTCGGTCCACTTCAGTGGCTAGTGGTTCGTGACCTGGAAAAACGCGGGCCGAACGACTCTATTTCGCCGACTTCAACCCCGGTATCAAGTAGATCAGCGTGGGGGAGTCACGGATGAACGATTTTTGGCAGGGGACACAGGTCGGTATGATCGACACTGGCCATCGCGTAGCGCAGCACCGTCGGAGTGCGCACTGTATTGAGGAACTCGCCCTACGCGGGCATGATCCGGTATTACACACGCCCGCTGGAGATTCATGATCAGGACCGAGATGCACACCATCGATATGGAGCTCGACCATAACGGGCACACACCGCCGGTCGTTCTCCGGCCCCCCGTGGTCCTGGAGGCACGCAATCTCAACAAACAGTTCGGCACGGGCGATACCGCCACACCGGTATTGCGGGACATCAATATCCAGATAACCCGCGGCGAATTCGTCGCCCTGGTGGGCCCATCCGGCTCCGGGAAGTCGACGCTGCTCAGTATCCTCGGCCTGCTGGATATGCCGACCTCCGGCGACGTCCTCATCAACGGCCACAGCGTCTCGCAGCTGTCGCGCAAGCAGTTGGCCACCGTGCGCTGCCAGACCCTCGGCTACGTCTTCCAGGCATTCAACCTTCTGGCCGGCTTGTCCGTGCTGGAGAACGTCATGCTTCCGGGCCTGCTAGCCGGCAGATCAGGCCGGGCTCAGCACTCCCACGCGATGAGCCTGCTCGACCAGGTCGGCCTGGCTGCCAAGTCCAAGCGCACCCCGTCGGAATTGTCCGGCGGCGAGCAGCAGCGTGTGGCCGTCGCCCGGGCGCTGTTCATGAAACCCGACGTCATTCTCGCCGACGAGCCGACCGGAAATCTGGACACCAATAACGGCCAGCGCGTTATGGATGCGCTTTACAACCTCAATGCAGCCGGCCAGACAATTGTCCTGGTCACCCATGACCGGAAAATCGCCGATGAAGCCCCCCGTCTGGTCTCGCTGCTCGACGGCGAAATCGAGACCGACAGCGGAACGATTCAAACGCCCAATAATGTGACATGGCTCGCGGAACATTAGCCGCGACTTTCGGCCTCCTTCGGATTATCAATTTCCGGGCCGTTCGTAAACACGCATTCCGGGCCGCACTGGCGGCATTCTCACTGGGCGGCGGCGTCGCGGTAGTGGTGGCCGTCATGATCGAGGTCACCAGCGTCTCCAAGGCCGTCGACGACGTCGGCTACCAGATCGCCGGTCCCGCGCCGGTGCGCGTGGTCGGAGCCGCCACCCGCGGTGGCATCAGCCCCGCCGTCATCGAAGACGCCCGGGCGGTACCCGGGGTGGCCGCCGTGGTGCCGGTCATCCGCGGCGTGACGATGATCCGCAACAACGGCAAGGAGAGCTTCGGGCTGGCCCTGGGGGCGGACTGCTCGGCACAGTGGATCGTCGACCCGAAGGTCTGCCAGACCGGCCAGCAGGAACCGCCGCCGGCGATCTCCAAGTCGCTGGGCGACTCCCTGGACTCCTCGGCAACCCTGGTCACCGACGTCGGGCAACTGTCACTGGACAAGTTCCAGCGGGTCTCCGACCTGGACGACGTCAACAACGGCCTGGTCGCGGTGCTGCCGCTGAGCATGGCGAAGGTGCAGTTGGCCCGCGGCGACCGGGTGGACATGATCTACGTGACCCTGGCCCCCGGCGCCGACGCGGACGAGGTCCAGCGCGGGCTGAAGACCACACTCGGGCCCACCTACAGCGTCCAGCCCCGCAGTGAGCCGGCGCGGGGATACAACGTCAACGACGTCCTGCTGCCGCTGCTGGGCATCTTCGCCCTGATCTCGATCGGCGTCGGGGTCATCCTGATCACCCAGATCACCAGGCTGTCGGTCGAGGAACGCCGCCGTGAGATCGCGATCGCCTCCGCACTGGGGGCCTCGCCGGCATCGATCATGACCGGATTCCTCAGCGAGGCAGGCCTATTGGGCGCGGTGGGATCGACGATGGGTGTGCTGACCGGCATCGTGATCTCCGAACCGATCGTGGCCAGCGCCAGCGAACTGACCGAACGGTTCGTCGGTGTCACCGTCCCGGTCGTGCTCAAACCCATGATCCTGATCGCCGGCGTCGTGGCCGGCATCCTGTTGGCGGTGCTGGCCGCTCTGGGCCCCGCGCTGTCGGCGTCCAACACCCCGATCGCGGCCGAACTGTCCGGGCGGGCGGCACAGGAGCAGACCACCCAGCGCAAGATCTGGTTCAAGGCGCTGCTGTTGCTGGCCATCGGGCTGGGCGGGGTGGTCGCCGCCCGGCTGGCGACGCTGTCCGGGGCCCTGGCGTCTTGGCAGGCGATCATCGCCGACGCCGGCGCCGTCGTCGCGGTCGTCGGCCTGCTGCTGGCCACCGCGTACCTGAGCGCGCAGGCGATCACCAGCCTGCGGCTCAATTCGAACAAGTCGCACGGGGCCACGGTCACCATCGCCCTGAACGCACTGCGCTCGGACCGGTCCCGCACCGCGGCGATCTCGGGCGCCATCGCGGTGCCGGTCGTGGTGGCCATCCTGCTGTCCGGATTCCTCGTCGCGATCCATATGGGCGCGACCAAGGTGGCCGAATCGCAGGCGGACGGGCGCATCGCCATCACCACGACGCAGTTCGCCGATTACGGGCCCATTGATGCCCGATTCGCCCCGCAGACGATCAACAAACTCAACTCCGTGGCCGGAGTGGAGAAGATCGAGCGGATGGCCGAGATCGAGATCAGCCTCAGGGACGGGTCGCTGGCACATATCCAGGCCCAGGACCGGCCGACATTTCCATTCGGTTTGCTCGCCGGACAATCGCCCGAGGCCAGTCAGAAAGCCAACGAAGTCGTCATCGGCAGCGTGCTTGCACGCGAGAAAGATCTCCACATCGGCGACACACTGGTATTCGGAAGTGGACTCGACGCCCAGGCGATGAGTATCGGCACCATTGTCGCCACCCCCGAATACGGCGGCCGCCGCATCTATATGCCCTACTCGGTCGCCGAACAGATCTACGGCCCGCAGCCCGCCGGGCTGATCTTCGCCACACCGGCTGCCGGATTCACCGCCGGCCAGGTCATCGAGAACATCGGCGCGGCCAAGTTCGACCAACCGGTGACCGCGGTGGACACCGACGGCTACGCATCGGACATCGCGACCTCGATCGGCCGGTACCTCACGCCACTGAACACCCTCAAGTTCGGTCTGCTCGCTATCGCCTTCGTCTCGGTGCTGTCGACGCTGCTGCTGGTCGGCATCCGGCGCAAACGCGAGGTGGCCCTCATCCAGGCGCTGGGCGCCACCCGCTTCCGGGTGTTCAGCATCACCACCATCGAGGCCGTCATCGCCGGTGCCGCCGGCGGACTGTTCGGCGCGGTCCTGTCGATCGCCATCTCCGAGGCGGTCCGGCGCGCAGCCGTCGTCAACGTCGGCCTGGTCACCCCGCTGGTGTTCCCCTGGTCCGACGCGGTGCTGTACGCGGTGCTGGCCACCGTCGCAGCGGTCTTCGCGGCGATCATCCCGGCATGGAAGAGCACCCGCGCCACCCCGGCGACCGAACTGCGCGACGAGTGAGCTTGGCCGCGCCGACACGAAGGATGCAATGACAGCGAACGCCCCCACCGTGCCCGGCTTCACCGGCGACACGATCTACCCGGGAGACGCCCGCTACGACGAGGTACGCCAGGTCTTCAACGGCCTGATCGACAAGCGGCCGCAGGTGGTGCTGCAGTGCCGCTCACAGGACGACATCGTCGCCGCGGTCCGCTACGCCGTGGACACCGGCGCCGAGATCGCGGTGCGAAGCGGCGGCCACAGCGTCGCCGGCCACTCGTCCACCGATGGCGGCATCGTCATCGACCTGACGCAGATGCGGGGGGTACGGGTCGACACCGAAGCGCGGATCGCCTACGTCGACGCCGGCGCCACCTGGGGCGACGTGGACCCGGTGACCAGCAGGCACGGCCTGGCCTGCCCCGGCGGTGTGGTGTCGACGACGGGCGTCGGAGGATTCTCACTCGGCGGCGGCATCGGCTGGCTCTCCCGCGCCCACGGCATGACATGCGACAACCTGATCGGCGCAACCCTGGTCACGGCGGCCGGCGAGGTGCTGACGGTCAGCGAGAACGAGAACGCGGACGTGCTGTGGGGACTGCGCGGCGGGGGCGGCAACTTCGGCGTCGTGGCGCAGTTCGTGCTGCGACTGCACCCGGTGAACGCCGTGACCGCCGGCGTGCAGTCCTACCCCGACACCGACGCCGAGGCGGCGCTCAAGCACTTCCGCGCCCAGATGGACAACGCACCCGACCACCTGGCGTCCATCCTGGACTTCTCCTCCGACTTCACGACAGGCCAGTCGCTGGTCAATGTGCTGGCCTGTTCGACGCGCACCGACGCGATCGGCAGCGACGACGTCAGCGCTCTGCTCAACGTTCGCGGCGTGGCGGCCAAGCCGGTGGTGGCGGTGCAGCACAAGCTGGACTACTCGACCTGGCAGCAGGCCCTCGACTACACGGCGCCGTACGGCTGGCTGAACTACTGGAAATCGCTGTTCGTCACCGAGCTCACCGACGAGGCGATCCGCCGTATCGCGCTGCTCGGACGGTCACGGCCCTCGGCGCAGACCCGGCTGCACGTGATCCGGCTCGGCGGGTACGCCAGCCGGGTTCCGCCGGAGTCGACGGCCGTCGTCGCCCGGGAGCACCCGTACATCATCCACTTGATGACGACCTGGACCAATCCGGCCGACAGTGCCCGCTGCACGGCGTGGGCCGGTCAGGCGTTCGAGATCCTGCGGCCGCTCGGTCCGGCCGGTGCCTACCTCAACTTCGTCGGCGACGAAGGGCAGGAACGTATCCGGGCGACCTTCGGCGACGCCGGGTACCAACGCCTGGCCCAACTCAAAGCACGTCTGGACCCGACCAACCGGTTCACCCGCAACCACAACATCGAACCTGCCGCTGCGAGCTGACGCTCTCAGTTCTTAGTGTGTCGCCAACGCGGGCACACATTTGCGCAGCACAGGGTCGGTATTGTGGTCCGTGGGGGAAAGGACGCGAGGATGTCTGCCGCGCACGATGACGATTTGGCCTTCGCCGGCGTTGCGCGCTTGGCGCAGTTGGTGCACCAGCGAGAGGTGTCGCCGCGCGAGCTGGTGGCGCTGTACCTGGACCGGATTGCCCGACTTGACCCGATTCTGAACGTGTTTCGCACCGTGCTGGGCGACCGCGCGATGGCCGAGGCGGCGCTAGTCGAGCGGCGGCTGGCGGCCGGGGAGTCGCTCCCGCTGGCCGGCGTTCCGATCGCGGTCAAGGACGACACCGATGTGGCCGGCGTTTCGTCGATGTGCGGCACCGGAATTGACGTCGGCCCGGCCAGTACAGACAGCGCGGCGGTGCGCCGGCTGCGTGCCGCCGGCGCGGTGATCATCGGCAAGACCCATCTCTCGGAGTTCGGCGCCTACCCGGTCTGCGAATCAGCCACCTGGGGGGTGACCCGCAACCCGTGGGATCTGTACCGGACGCCGGGCGGCTCCAGCGGCGGCTCGGCCGCGGCGGTCGCCTCGGGGATGGTTCCGGGCGCCACCGGCAGCGACAGCGGCGGCTCGATCCGGATTCCGGCCGCCTGCTGTGGACTGGTCGGGCTCAAGGGGCAGCGCGGACGGATCAGCACCAAGGAGTCACCCGAGCGGGGCTACCGCTTCCACGGGCTCAACCACATCGGGCCGCTGGCCCGCAGCGTCACTGACGCGGCACTGCTGCACGACGTGATGACCGGGCCCGAGCCCAACGACGAGATTCCCTCGCCACCGCCGGCGCCGCCGCTGATGGACTCGTTGCTCGCGCCGCCGCGGCGGCTGCGGATCGCGATGTCCTTCAAGCCGGTGTTCCCGGTGCACGTGAGCGACGAGGTGCGCCGGCCGGTTCTGGAGACCGCGGAGCTGTTGCGTTCACTGGGCCACGAGGTGATCGAACGAGACCCGGTCTATCCGGTGCTGGGTATCGCTGCGGTGCTCGCACTGTTCATGAACGGCTTCGCCGAGGAGATCGACCGGCTGCCGAGAACCGAACTACTGGAACGGCGTATGCAGGCCGAAGCCCGCACCAGCCGGCTGGTCCCGGACTGGCTGGCCCGCCGCGCCGTCGCCATCGAGCCCCGGATCACCGCCCGCTCGCAACGGCCGATCGCCGATTTCGACATCCTGATGACCCCGGTGGTGGCGATGCCGCCGGTGCAGGTGGGCTATTTCGAAGGACTCGGCCCCACCCGGGCCATGCTGCGGATGATGAAGTTCATCCCGTTCGCCTTCCCACAGTGCTACAGCGGGCAACCGGCGATGTCCGTCCCCACCGGCCTCAGTGCCGACGGCGTACCCGAGGCAGTGCACCTGGTGGCACGGGCCAATGACGAAGCCAGCTTGATTTCGCTTGCCGCCCAGATCGAATCGGTGCAGCCGTGGATTCAGCGCCGGCCGCCGACGGAGCTGCTGTTGAGCCAGGTCGGCTAGGCCGCCGCGAGCTCGACGTAGCCGGCAACTTTCGCGCCGCCACCAATGTCTGAAACGGCCACGGCCGTTCGCCGACATACCGGCGCCGGGCCAGGTTGAGCACTGGAGCCTGGGCCCCGGCGATGGCACAGCAGCACCGAGTAGGGCGGCCCGGAGTTGTCGTACCCCACTGCGATGATGAAGACATGTCCTCGACCACGACCTCAGCCGGTGCCAAAGTTGGTCCTTGCCGGCGTCTTGAGGCGTTGTTCGAGGAGCTGTCGGAGTTGACCGGTCAGCGCAATGCGATCGATGGTCGCATCGTGGAGATCGTCGCTGAGGTCGAACGCGACGAACTGTGGGGGTCCACCGGGGCACGGTCGATCCCGGCGTTGGTGGCCTGGAAGACCGGGGTGTCACCGGCCAACGCGGAAACGATCGCCGCGGTGGCGCACCGGATTGAGGAGTTTCCCCGCTGCACCCAAGGGCTACGCGAAGGCCGCGTCTCATTGGATCAGGTCGGGGTGATCGCCCAGCGCGCCGCCGACGGCTCCGACGAGCACTACGCGCAGCTGGTCGAGGTGGCCACCGTGTCCCAACTGCGCACCGCGATCAAACTCGAACCGCGCCCCGAACCCGATCGGCGCGGACCGCAACCGTCGATCACCAAAACCAGCGACGCCGAGTTCGACTTCTGGCGCATCACCTTGCCGCATGCCGAATCGGCGGTGTTCGGGGCCGCGCTGCAGTCACATCGGGATGCGCTGATCGCCGAGTGGACCCACGACCGCGACACCAGCAGCGGTGAACCGGATCAGCATCCCCCGATGCCCACCCAGGTCGATGCGTTCCTGCGGCTGGTGCAGACCGGCTGGGACGGCGAGGTGCAACGGCGGCCACACGGGCAGCACACCACCGTAGTGGTGCACCTCGACATCAACCAGCAGATCGGCGCCCTGCACCTGGGCCCACTACTGGCTGATGCCGAGCGGCAGTACCTGACCTGTGATGCCACCTGCGAAGTGTGGTTCGAACGCGACGGCCAGGTGATCGGTGCTGGCCGCTCAACCCGCACCATCAACCGCCGGCTGCGCCGCGCCCTCGAACACCGCGACCGGACCTGCGCGGTTCCCGGCTGCGCAGCCACCCGCGGCCTACACGCCCACCACATCGTCCACTGGGAAAACGGCGGCCCCACCGAACTGCCCAACCTGGTCCTGCTGTGCCCCTATCACCACCGCCTGCATCACCGCGGCATCATCACCATCACCGGTCCAGCCGACCATCTCGTTGTCACCGACGCAGACGGCCAACAACTCCACCCGGGATCACTGGCACGACCACCCAGCAGCCCACCGCCCACGGTCGCACCCTGCAAAGGGCCGACCGGCGAACGCGCCCAGTGGTGGTGGTACCAACCATTTCAACCACAAGCACCGCCAATCACTAATTAGATTGCGCCAGTTACCTTTCCAGGTAGCCGTTGTCGCGATACCACTCGTAGCCACTGTGCAGTGCGGTGCGGAACGGGGTGAACGGCACGCCCAGTTCATTGTGGGACTTGCCGGGATCGGCGTAGATATCGGCCAACGACAGCCGCATCTGACGGGCGTCGATCGGCAACCGGGGACCCACAACGGTGCGAGCGGCACTGACACCGGCCGCTGCCACCGGAATGATCCAGCGCGGCAACACGATCGATGGAGCACCCCGACCGAACAGCTCGTTGGCGGCGGTGAACACCTCACGGAACGGCAGGTTCTCACCGCCCAGGATGTAGCGTTCGCCGACCCGGCCTCGTTCGGCGGCCGCGATGTGGCCGGCCACTACGTCGTCGACCGAGACGAAGTTCGTGCCGCCCGGAGCGGCGAACCACAGTCGGCCGCGCTGCGCCTCGACGAGCATCGCGCTGGCGATGCGGTTGACGTCGCGCGGCCCGATGACCACTGACGGGTTCACGATCACCGCAGGCAGACCGTCCTCGACGGCCTTCTGCAATTCGGCCTCGGCGAGGTGCTTGCTGTGTCCGTATGGAAACTGCCGCGGGCGGATGTTGAACTCGTCGGTCTCCACCAGCTGGTGCCCCCGCTGAGGAACACCCAGGGCGGCAAGCGAACTGGTGTAGACGAAGCGTTTCACCCCGGCACGCAGGGCGGCCGCCGCCATGTCGCGGGTGCCGTCGACGTTGGTGCGGTACAGCCGGGTCTGGGTGCGGTACCGCCAGTAGTCCGAGATCGCCGCGGTGTGAAACACCCAGTCGCAGTCGGCCATCGCCTCGGCGAGCGCATCGACGCCGTCATTGACGTCGCCGATCCGGGTCTGGCAGTCCAAACCCTCCAACGCGGCCATCGGCGATGTGGCACGACGCAGCACCCGCACCTCGATGCCGCGATCCAGCAAGGCGGCAACCAGGTTCGATCCGACGAAACCGGTTCCCCCGGTGACGAATGCACGCATCGGGGTCAGAACCGGTAGGTGGTGCAGCCGACCTCGACGCCGGAGCCCACCGCCATGATCAGCGCGACCTCACCCGGTTTGACCAGCCCGCGCCGGCGGGCGTCGACGAGCTGATAGGGCAGCGTCGAAGTGAACGGGTCACTGTTGTGGCCCTGCGCCTCGACGAATCGCGACCGGTCCACGCCGATGCCCGCGGCGAGCTCGTCGAGGGCCGCACCGGGCAGGTAGGGCGGGAACACCAGGGCGATGTCCTCGGGCTCCAGGGACTCCTGGGTCAGCAGTTCCTTGACCGCCGAGGGCAGGCAGCTCACGTAGATCCCGGCCAGGTTCGGATCCCGGTCGACCCGCAGCCACATCCTGCCGTCGCGTTCCTGGGTGTAGGTCCGCAGCGCTCCCCCGTGCTCCGGGTGGTGACTGAAGACGAAGCGGCCGAAGCCTTCCGGACCGCTGCTTCGGCTGAGCATGATCGCCGAGCCGGTCTCGGCGAGGCCGAAGCGCGGGTAGCCGCTGGCTGGGGTGTTGTTCTCCACTTCGGAGGCCAGCACCATGGCGTGGCCCGTGCGGCCGGCGCCGATCATGCCGGCGGCGACATGGCAGCCGTTGAGGAAACCGACCGCGCCGTTGAGGATGTCGAACGCGAACGTCTTGGGGGCGTCCGCCGACTCCGGCTCGGCATTGATCCCGACCTCCCCGGCGACCAGGGTCGCCACCGCCGGCTCGCTGAGGAAGTCATCGCGGTAGATGCCGGTGTGGATCACCAGGCCGACGTCGGTCCGCTCGACACCGCTGTCCTGCAGGCAGGCCGCGGCAGCGTCGACCGCCGACTGGATGGAGCTGGGCTGGGCCTGTCCCGCGGGGGCCATGCCGATGCCCTCAATACGCACCCGCGGAGTAGCCGGCAGCTCCCGGCGGGCGCCGGGCCGGCCGGCGCGGCTGGAGTGTCCGCTCTGGCCGCCCGCGGCGCGACGCATCCGATCGGGCAGGTCGTCGAACGTGTACAGCCCGGTGCCGATTGTCTGGCCGGAACCGGTGATGGACAGCACCACATTGTCCCCGGAGTTGATCCGGCCCGCGGTGATGTAGTCATACAGCGCAACGAAATGCGTCGTGGTGGCGGTGTTTCCACGCTCCGCCAGATTGCAGATGGTGTTGGCCCGGCTGGCCGCACCCGCACCGAACACCCGGTTGATGGTCAGGATGGCGTCGTTGATGGACGCCTCGGAGGTCTGGTGCATCAACAGCTGATCGGCCGTCTCGGGCCGCCAGCCGTGCCGCTGCATGACCGCCGCGACATAGGGCACGGAGTGCTTCACCGCGATCGCGGTCTGCGTCACCGAGTCGGTGACCATGATGGCGCCGCCGTGCGGGCCCTCGGTCGCCTTGGCGATGCACAGCTTGGCGAATTCACTGAACGTGGCCAGATCCAGGTCGTGGAAACCGACCCGGTCGTTGGGCCCGAGTTCGAGCACCACCGCCGCGCCGGCGTCGCCGACGGTCAGGCAGGCCAACCGCGGGTCCATCGCGCTCTCGATCTCCTGCTGCGCGGTTTCGGTGATGTGACTGATGTATTCGCCGCTGACCACCAGGGCGTTGCGCACCAGCCCGGTCTTGAGGAAGTCCTGGGCCACGCTGACCCCGGTGAACATGCCGGCGCAGGCGTTGTTGATGTCGAAGCACACCGCGTTGGTCAGCCCCAGCTGGTCGCGCAGCTGCGAAGCGGTGCTGGGCTCGAAGGTGAACATGTGCTCCGGGCCGTCGCAACGCGAGATGTTGCAGGCGATGACGAGGTCGATCTCTTCGGGGGCGTAGCTGGACCGGGACAGGCAGTCGCCGATCGCCTTGCGGCCCAAGTCGATCGAGAACTCGTCGACACCGGCCATCCGCCGGTTCTTGATCCCGGTGAGCCGCTCCAACGGGATCTTCACCTCGTTGACGCAGTCGGCCAGCACCTGCTCGGTGGAGACCGCGCGCGGCGGCAGGTACACCCCGAGGCTCTCGATCACGATGTTGCGCGCCGGACCGGTTTGCACCGGCTTGATCACCGGCGCGGCAACAGGTTTGGGCGGCTTGGCCGGTGCCACCGGGGCGGCCACAGGCACCGGCTGTTCGGCCCGCCGCTCCGCGGGCTGACCGCCGATCGGGCCGAACTCGGCGGCCAGCTCGGCGATGGTGCCGTAGACGAACATCGACTCCGGGCGCAGCTCCAGGCCCAGTTCACCGACCCGCACCGCGACCTCCAGGGCCTGGGTGGAGGCCCCGCCGAGGGCGAAGAAGTCATCGGTGACGCCGACCCGCTCGACATCGAGCACCTCGCGCCAGATCTCGGCCAGCGCCTCTTCGGTGGCATCGCGGGGAGCCACAAACTCCGTCGGCACGGCGTCGAGATCCTTGTCGAGGGCCAGCAGCGCGCGCCGGTCCACCTTGCCACTGGCAGACAGCGGAAGCAGGTCGGTGGTGCGGAAGACCGCGGGAACCATGGCCGCCGGCACCAGGTCCAACAGGAAGCGGCGCAGTTCGGCGGTTCCGGGCGCTGACGCGACCGGCACCATGTGCGCGATCAGCTGCGTGTTGCCGGAGGCGTCTTTGCGTGCCACCACGGCACTTTCGACGATGTCGGGGTGCTTGGCCAGAGCGGCCTCCACCTCACCGAGCTCGATGCGGAAGCCGTTGATCTTCACCTGGTCGTCGCGGCGGCCCAGGTAGTCGATGTTGCCGTCCGGCAGGTAACGGGCCAGGTCGCCGGTGCGGTAAAGCAGGGCGCCGGGCTCATTGCTGAACGGGTCGTCGAGGAATGCCGCGGCGGTGGCCTCAGGCCGGTTCAGGTACCCGCGAGCGACCCCGACGCCGCCGATGTGCAGTTCGCCGGGAACCCCGACCGGAACCGGATTGCCCGCGGCGTCCAGCAGATGGATCGCGATGTTGGCGATCGGGCGGCCGATCGGAATGTTCGGGTCGGAAACGCCACGCACACAGTGGAAGTGCGTGACGTCGATGGCGGCCTCGGTCGGCCCGTACAGGTTGTACAGCTCGGCGGGAAGCAGCCCGAAGAACGTGTCCCGCAGGTCGGGCGTGAGCGCCTCACCGCTGCAGAACACCTGACGCAGACCGGTGCAGGAAGCCGCCTCCGGGTCGGCGAGGAAGCGGCGCAGCATCGACGGAACGAAATGCATTGTGGTGACGCGCTGTTCGACGATGGTCCGGGCCAGGTAACCGGAGTCCTTGTGACCCTCGGGCTTGGCGACCACGACCCGGGCACCAACGGTCAACGGCCAGAAGATCTCCCAGACGAACGGGTCGAAGTTGATCGGGGTCTTGTGCAGCACCCGGTCCTCGGCGGTCAGCTGGTAGGCGTCCTGCATCCACAGCAGCCGGTTACGGATGCCGGCGTGACTGTTCAGCGCGCCCTTGGGCGCTCCGGTGGAACCGGAGGTGTACATCAGGTAGGCCAGCTCGGTCGAGGCGGCGATCTCGGGTGCTGACGCCTCCTCGCCGGGTGCCGCAGACGGCTGGTCCAGGCACAGCCGGGCTCCGGTGAAATCGCTTGGCACGTGGGACAAGTGCTCGCGGTGGGTGACACACACCGGCGCGTCCGGCACGTCGGCCAGCATCGCCTCCAGCCGACCGATGGGCTGGGCGGGATCCAACGGAAGGAATACCCCGCCGGCCTTGAGCACACCGAGCAGTGCGATCACCAGGTCTTCGGAGCGCTCCAGCAGCACGGGCACCACGTCAGTGCCGGCGCCGGTGCCGATTCCGTACTGGCGCAGCCGGTGCGCGAGCCCGTTGGCTCGCCGGTCCAGTTCGGCGTAGCTCAGGTCCCGGCCCTCGTAGCTCACCGCGACGGCATCGGGGGTGCGTGCGACGGCGGCCTCGACCATCTCATGCAGGCGGGCCGGGGCGTCCGCGTAGTCGACAGCGGTCTGGTTCCACGCCTGCAGCGCGGTACGTTCGGCGTCGGTGAGCATGTTCAGCCGCGACAGCGGGGTGGCCTCGGCGACCCCGGGCTGCGCCAACCCGGCCAGCAGCAGCTTGAAGTGCTCAGCCATCGCGTCGATGGTGGCGGGCGTGAACAGGTCGGTGTTGTACTGCAGCGCGGCCTCCAGCTCCTCCTCGTGTTCACCGACCTGCATGGTGATGTCGAACGGCGAGCCGCCCTGGCCGATGTGCAGGGTCTCCAGGCGCAGCACACCGTCTGGCCCAGATCCGGTCGCACCGGCACCGAAATCCTCGAAGAGCCGGACCTGCTGCCAGGCGAACGACACCTGGAACAGCGGGGTGCGGGCCGCGTCGCGGACCGGTCGGAGCTTCTCGACGAGCAGCGGCAGCGGGTAGTTCTGGTGGGCGAGAGCGCCCAGCACGGTGTCCTTGACCTGGCTCAGCACCGCAGCAAAGCTCGGATCGTCGCTCAGGTCGACCCGCAACGGCAGCGGGTTGGTGACGTAGCCGACCATCCCCATCAGCCCGGCGCGGTCGCGGCAGGCGAACGGCGAGCCGATGATCAGGTCGTCCTGGCCGCTGTAGCGCTGCAGCAGCACCGCGAAGGCGGCCAGCATGGTCATGTACGGCGTGGCACCGACGGCCCGGGCCACCTGCTTGAGCCCGGCCGTCACCTCGGCGTCGATGCTGAACCGGTGCAGCGCACCGTTGTAGGTCTGCACGGCCGGCCGCGGGGAGTCGGTGGGCAGGGCCAGCGTGGGCAGCTCGCCGCTGAACTTGTCCCGCCAGTACTCCCAGAGCTGTTCGCCCTCGAGCCCGGCCAGCGCCTGGTTCTGCTGCTCGGCGTAGTCGACGTAGCGGTCCGCGGTGAACTCCGGCACCGGTGCGCCATGCTCGGCGGCGTACAGCGCGCGCAACTCATCGAGGATCACGTCGATGGACCAGAAGTCGACCGCGATGTGGTGCACGGTCAGCAGCAGCACATGGTCTTCGGAACGCTCCAGCAGCGTCAGCCGCAGCACCGGACCGGTGCGCAGGTCGAACGGCCGGTCGGTCTCGGTCTGGACCCACTCGGCGAGTTCGGCGTCGCCGTCGCCGATCCGGTGCCGGGTGATCCGCACCGGCGCGTGCGCGTGGACGAGTTCGACCGGCTGGCCGTCCTTTTCGGCGAAGGTGGTGCGCAGCATCGGGTGCCGGTCCACCAACGCCTGGGCGGCCCGCTCCAGGGCCGCGATGTCGAGTTGGCCGCCGATGCGTCCCGCGTAGGCGACGGTGTAGGCGGCGCTGTCCGGCGCGAGCCGGTGCACGAACCACATCGAGCGCTGCCCGTAGGACATCTGGTGTTCGGACGCCGCGCTCTGCGCCTTGGCCATCAGCAACTGCGCCAGCAGTTCTCGCTTCTTCTCCGGAGAGAGGCTGGAGACGTCGACGGGCTCGTCGGTCATGGGTTAACCCCCATCCTTCACCTGATCGCCGTCGGCGAGCATCTTCTGCAGCAGTGCGTCGACCGCGTCGTCGGAGAGGTCGGACATCTGCGCCAGCAGCTCCAACTCCTGCGAAGGTTCCGCCGGAACATCCTGTCCGGCAGCAGATTCGGCAGCCACCGACCTTTCCGCGCCGTCGACCAACTGCTCACTGAGCCAGCTGGACAGACTGGTCACGCTCGGCCCGTCGAGCAGCCGGGCGACGGGAACGACGATGCCGAGTTCCCGCTCGACCTGGATGCGCAACTCCAGGGTGATCAGCGAGTCCACCCCGAGGCTGTTCAGCGGCGCCACCAGGTCCAGGCCGGCCGGTGCCAGACCCAGCTTGCCGGCGACCAGATCACGCAGGTAGGTCACCAGCAGTTGCTGCCGCTCCGGCGGGTCCGCGGCCTGCACGGCGTCGTAGAGCCCGCCGGTGGGTGCCCCGCCGTCGGCGCCCCCCGAAGGCTGCAGGTCGCGCAGCAGCGACGGATGCGCGTTCGGGCGCCACCGCGGCCAGTCGATGTCCAGCACCATGAACTGGGGGTCCTGCGGGGTGTTGCCGTCCAGCAGAATCCCCAGCGCCGCGAAGTAGTCGTCCGCCGACATCCCCTCGACGCCGTAGTGCGAGAAGTGCCGGTGCAGTTCGGAGTTGGTGAACATGCCCAACCCGGCCCACGGGCCGAAGTTGACGCTCAACGCCGGCTGGCCGGCTGCCCGGCGATGCCAGGCCAGCGCGTCCAGGAAGGCGTTCGCGGCGCCGTAGTTGGCGGCACCGGGCGACCCCAACACCGAGGCGGCCGAAGAGAACATCACGAAGAAGTCCAGCAATGCATCCGCGGTCTGGGTGTGCAGGTTCCAGGCGCCCTGAACCTTGGGCGCCATGACTTCGCGCAGCTTCGACGCGTCCAGGCGAGCCAGGATCGCATCGTCGACGGTTCCGGCTGCGTGCACCACGCCGCGCAGCGCCGGCATCGTCGAGCCGATGGTGGCCAGCACGGCCGCGACGTCCTCGGCCTTGGTCACGTCGCCCCTGGCGACCGTCACCTCGGCCCCGGCTGCCCGCAGCGCTTCCAGCGTCGCCTCCGCCGTCGCCGATGGCGCGCCGCGGCCCATCAGGACCAGGTGGCGTGCACCGCGCTCGACCAGCCAGCCGGCGACCTTGCCGCCGACCGCGCCGAGCCCGCCGGTGATCAGGTAGGTGGCGTCATCACGCAGCGCGAACTCGCCCGCCTGCTCCGCGGGTGCGGTGTAGGACTCCAGCCGGGCCACGTAGCGCCGGTGGCCGCGCAGGGCCACATCCGATTCGCGGTCGCCCGACCAGATCTCGCTGAACAGCCCCCGCAGTTCCTCGAGGCCACCGGAGGCCGACAGGTCGACGCCGGTGGCACGCAGTTCCGGGTGCTCGTGGTCGATGCTGCGACCCAGGCCCCAGACCGGAGCCTGCGCCACCGACAGCGGTCCGCCATCGTCCCCGGCCGGCTGCGCCCCGCGGGTCACCAGCCACAGCCGCGGCGACTCCGCCCACCCGGACAGCGTCAGCGCCTGGATCAGGTGCACCACACTCACCGCCCCGACGGTGGTCGCGGTCTCCAGCGATTGGGTGTCAGCCAGCAGGTTCCACAGGTGCACCACGCCGCGGCACGGCGGCCGGTCGCCGCCGAACGCCGCACGCAGCAACTCGGCGAAGTGCTCGGGCCGGGCCGGATCGATCCGGTAGCTGTCGGCACTGACCCGCTCGATCTCGGCGAGCCCGACGACCGGCTCCACCAGCACACAGGACTGGGCCTGCGCCTCGAGATGATCCCGCAGGGTGTCGGCCACCGGGCCGTCGGACAGGATCAGCCAGCTGCCGGGTTCGGTCGTCCGGCCGTCGTTGTCGGCGGCGAGCGAGGCCGGCTCCCAGCGCAACTGATAGATGCGGTCCCGCGGGTCCGTCACAACGGTGGTCGCCCCGGCCTCACCCGCGGCCATGGTGCCGGTGGCCAGCAACGTCCAGTCCGCGTCGGCCGCCGTGCCGTAACACTCGAACGCACCGTCGGTGATTGCGAACTGCACCGTTTGGGCCCGCGCCAGGTTGCCGCGCAGGTTCAGCGTGCCGACCGACCAACTGCCGGGCCCGAAGGCGACCTCGGCGGCGGTCAGCGCCAACTCCCCCAACCGCTCGGCGGTCAACGCGGTGGTGATGTCCAGTTCGGCCAGCACCGTTCCCGGCTGGGCGGCCGAGCGGATCGGGCCGCGCCAGCCACCGGGCGCACCGGAGCCGCCGTGCCGCGGCGCCGAGATCGAGCCGGCGTTGAGCCAGGAGTGCACCCGCTGCCAGGGGTAGGTGGGGGCGGGCACCAGACGGCTGCCCTCGGGGTAGATGTGCTCCCACGCCACCGGGTGTCCCAGGGTGTAGAGGGTGCCCAGCGACCCGAGCATGGTCGAGCGACCCTCGTCGTCCCGGCGCATCGACGGCAACAGGGTTGCGCTGCGATGCAGGTGCTCGGCGTCCTCGCGTGCCCCGGTCAGCAGGATCGGGTGCGGGCTGAGCTCGACGAAGGTCTCGTGCCCGGTCTCCAGCAGTCGCCGCAGCGCGGGCGAGAACCGAACCGGCGAACACAGGTTGGCCACCCAGTAATCGGCGTCCAGCAGTTTCTCGCCCACCAGGTCCCCGGTGACCGTCGAGTACATCGGCACGGTCGGCGCAGTCGGCTTCAACTTCACCAGGCTGCCGCGCAGGCCCGCACCGAGGGCCTCCATCTGCGGGCTGTGCGAGGCGACGTCGACCTCGATCCAGCGGCAGAACCGCTCCCGCTGCGTCAGCTTTGCCATCAGCTCTTCGAGCACCTTGGGCTCACCGGCAAGCACGGTCGACCGGTAGCTGTTGCTGGCGGCGATCGCGACCTCGCGCTCGCGGCCGGCGATGAGATCGGCTGCCTCGGCCATGGTGGTCTCGGTGACCATCATCGCGCCGCGGCCGCGGACTCCCCGCAGCATGCGGGCCCGAGCGCAGATCACCCGCGCGGAGTCCTCGAGGCTCAGGGCACCCGCGACGTGGGCGGCCGCCACCTCGCCGAGGCTGTGACCGACCACCGCGGCGGGCTCGACACCCCAGGACCGCCACAGCGCCGCCAGCGCCACCTGGATCGCGAAGATCGTGGGCTGCAGGATGCCGATGTCGTTGAGTTTGGACTTCTCAGCCGGACCGTCCTGCGCCGCCAGCGCCTTGAGGATCGAGTGCCCGAGGTGCGGCAGCAGTGCGCTGTCGCAGGCGGCCAGGGCGTCGGCGAACACCGGCTCTTCGGCCTGCAGTCGCTGCGCCATGCCGTGCCACTGCGAGCCCTGACCGGAGAAGACGAACGTCACGCTGCGACCGTTCCGGCCCGGCGTGCAATGCCCGACCGACAATCCCGGCCGCGATTCGCCCTGCCGGTAGGCCGACAGCGACTCGAACAGTGCCGCCGGGGAGTCACCGACCACCGAAAGCCGGTAGTCGTGGTGACCGCGCCGGGCCCCGGCGGTGTAGCAGAGGTCGGTCAGGAATCGTCCGCCCTCAAGTCCGCCTGAGAATAAAGCCATCTCGTACTCGCCGACCAGCGCGGTCAGCGCCTCCGGGGACCGCGCGGACAACGCCAGCAGTTCGGCACGCGGCGTCGCGGCGTCGTCGGAGTACGGGTCGGAGTAGCCGCTGCGAACCTGCGGTGCCTCGGTGAGCACGACGTGGGCGTTGGTGCCCCCGAATCCGAAGGAGCTCACCCCGGCTACCGCGCGACTGCCCGCCGGCCACGGCGTCAGCTTCTCCACCACCTCCAGCGGCAGGCGGTCGAAGCCGATATGCGGGTTCGGTTCGGTGAAGTTCAGGCTGGCCGGGATGGCCCGATGCTGCAGCGACAGCGCCACCTTGATCAGGCCGGCGACCCCGGCCGCCGCCTCCAGGTGACCGATATTGGTCTTGACCGAGCCCACCAGGCAGCGGCTGCCCTGCGGCCGGCCCTCGGCCAGCACGGTGCCCAGCGCGTTGGCCTCGATGGCGTCGCCGATCGAGGTTCCGGTGCCGTGCGCCTCGACGTACTGGACCGAACCTGCCGGAAGGCCCGCCCGGCGGTAGGCCTCGTGCAGCACGCCCTCCTGCGCCCGCCCGCTGGGGGCGATCAGGCCGTTGGTCCGGCCGTCGGAGTTGGTGGCGCTGCCGCGGATCACCGCGTAGATCGGGTCGTTGTCCTCCAGCGCGCGGCTCAGCGGCTTGAGCACGACCACCCCGGCGCCCTCGCCGCGCACATAGCCGTCGGCGTCGGCGTCGAAGGTCTTGCAGCGGCCGTCCGGTGCCATCACCCGGGCCTTGCTGAAGTTGATCGCCAAAGCCGGGGACAGGATCACGTTCACGCCGGCGGCCAGCGCCATGCTGCATTCGCCGTCACGCAGGCTGCGGCACGCCAGGTCGACGGCGACCAGCGACGACGAGCAGGCGGTGTCGACCGACAGGCTCGGCCCGTGGAAGTCGAAGGTGTACGACAACCGGTTGGCGGCGATGCTCAGGGCGTTGCCGGTGCCGGTGTAGGCGTCGACGAGCTGGGGCTGGCCCAGCCGCAGGAAGCCGTAGTCGTTGGTGGAGATGCCGACGAACACACCGGTGCGCGTCCCGGCCAGCGCGCCGGGCGCCTGGCCGGCGTCTTCCATCGCCTCCCACGCCACCTCCAGCAGCAACCGCTGCTGCGGATCCATCTGCGCCGACTCGCGCGGGGAGATGCCGAAGAACTGGTAGTCGAACTCGTCGACCCGGTCCAGGAACCCGCCCCGGCGGGTGACCGCGGTACCCGGCACCGCGGGGTCCGGGTTGTAAAAGGCGTCGACGTCCCAGCGGTCGGCCGGGACCTCGCTGGTGGCGTCCACCCCGCCGGACAGCAACCGCCAGAACTCCTCGGGCCCATCGGCGCCCGGGAACCGGCAGCCGATGCCGACGATCGCGATCGGCTCGTCGGCGGCGGGCCGCTCGGTGCGCTCGGCGACAGCCGCTGCCGGAGCGGTGGGGTTTTTCTCGGCGACCCGCGCCAGGTGGGCCGACAGGATGTCGATGGACGGGTATTCGTAGGCGATGGTCGGGGCCAGCTCGCAGCCCAGCCACTCCTCCAGGGCGGTCGAAAGGCGCACCGCGTGAATGGAGTCCAGCCCGTAGAAGGCGAACGGCTTGGCCGGGTCGAGCTCGGCGACCGGCAGTTCGAGATCCTGGGCCAGCCGGTCGATCAGCCAGGCGCTGATCTCGGCCGCACTGCGTGGTCCGGCAGCGGACTGGGCCTGGGCGGCCCCGCCGTCCCCGCCCGCCCTGGGCTGCTGGGCCTCCGGCGCGGCCTGCGGCGTGGGTGTGGCGGCGGGCCAGGCGGCCACCACCGGCAGCTCGCCGTCGAGGTACTTCTGCTTGCAGGAACTGCGCTGGATCTTGCCGCTGGAGGTGGTGGGCAGCTGCAGCGGCTGCACCAGCACGACGGCATACGTGCGCACCGCGTGGTTCTCGGTGATGACGGTGCGGATCGTCTGCATCGCGTCCTCGAGTTGCGCGGCGTCCAGCCGGCTCGGGTCGACTTCCTGCACGACGACGAGTTGTTCGGCCGCTCCCGCATCCGGCGCGACCGAGAAGACCGCGCCCCGGCCGCGCAGCAGCGCCGGGTTGGTGTTCTGCACGGTGAGCTCGATGTCATTCGGGTAGTGGTTGTTGCCCCGGATGATGATGAGGTCCTTGCGGCGGCCCGTGACGTACAGCTCACCGGACCGCAGGAAACCCAGGTCGCCGGTGCGCAGGAACGGGCCTTCCCCGGTGTCGGCGAGGGTGGCCGCGAAGGTCTCCTCGGACAGTTCCGGCGCGCCCCAGTAGCCGTGCGCGACGCTGCCACCGGAGACCCAGATCTCGCCGACCTCGTCGGGACCGCAGGCCAACCGGGTGTCCGGGTCGACGATGATCACCCGCTGGCCGCCTCGCGGCTTGCCGCAGCCGACCAGCGTGGTCGAGGTGGGGTCCGACGGGGCCACTTCCACGATCCGGTTGTCGCGCATCGCGATGCGATCGACGTGGAGCACCACCGGCACCGCGGAGTCCGACCCGCCGGAGACCAGCAGGGTGCCCTCGGCCAGTCCGTAGACCGGGTAGAGCGCCTCCGGCCGGAAGCCGGCCGGCCCGAACGCCGCGGCGAACCCGTCCATGGTGGCGGTGCGCACCGGTTCCGCGCCGCACAGCGCCACGCTCCAGTTGGACAGGTCCAGCGCGGCGCGCTCCTGTGGGCTGGACAGCTCGACGCACATGTCGAAGGCGAAGTTCGGTGCGGCGGTGATCACCGCGCGATGCCGCGAGATCGCCTCCAACCACCGCATCGGCCGCTTGATGAACGCGGTCGGCGGCATCAGGATCGAACTGCCGCCGACGTACATCGTCCCCAACAACCCGCCGATCAGACCCATGTCGTGATACGGCGGCAACCAGAACACGCCGACGATCTCCATGTCGGGCGTCGGGCTATAGGCCTCGGCGATGGTCAGCAGGTTGTGCACCAGGTTGCCGTGGGTGAGCACCACGCCCTTCGGCGCGCTGGTCGACCCGGAGGTGTACTGCAGCATCGCGACGGAATCGCCGTCGATCTGCGGCGGCACCCAATCCGCTTCATTTCCGGACGTGCCGGCGTCGACGATCGACCAGCGCAACGCCTGCCCGCCGGGCAGCGCGTCGATCGCGGGCTTGATCTTGGGCTCAATCTCTGCCGTGGTCAGCGCGTATCCGGGCTTGACGTCGGCGATGATCGAGGCGACGCGCGGGACCAGGTGCTCGCGCATCGGCGGATGAACCGGTATCGCGAGGGCACCGGCGTACAGGCAGCCGAAGAAGCTGGCGAGGAAGTCCAGGCCGGGAGGGCACAGCACCAGCACTCGTTCCCCGCCCGCGCCCTGACGCTGCAGGTCGGCAGCGATCTGGCGGGCGCGGCGGTCCAGTTCGGCGTAGGAGACCTCGCTGGTCTCGTTCTCGTCGCCGTCGCGGGAGAACGTAAAGGCCGGTTTGTCGCCGCATTTTTCGGCACGCCGCGTCAGCAGTTCCACCAGTGTGCGGAGGGGCGTGTCGTCCGGCCAGCTCATCGCGCTTGCGTCTCCCGTATGACTAACGAAGATTGGTTTTAGACTAGGCCCGGGATTTTCCCTAGGCAACCTTGATTAAGGTTACATTAAGAAGCCGGACGCCTAATTCCGCAATTTTCGCCGGAGCGCCACCCGAGGGGCAAGTTAGGCCACCCCATCAAAGCAAGCTTGCCTACTGGCCGGAGGTCAGCCCTCCAGCTTGTATCCGAGACCGCGCACGGTAACCAGGTGCACGGGATTGGCCGGATCGGCCTCGATCTTGGACCGGAGTCGTTTCACGTGGACGTCCAGCGTCTTGGTGTCACCGACGTAGTCGGCACCCCACACCCGGTCGATCAACTGGCCGCGGGTGAGCACCCGGCCGGTGTTGCGCATCAGGTATTCGAGAAGGTCGAACTCCTTGAGCGGCAGGGTGATCTGCTCGCCGTTGACCATGACCACGTGCCGCTCGACGTCCATGCGCACCGGACCGGACTCGAGCACGCCCTCGCCGACGCCGCCTTCGTCGTCGCCGCCGCGGCGCAGCACCGCGCGGATCCGGGCGATCAGCTCACGGGCCGAGTACGGCTTGGTCACGTAGTCGTCGGCGCCCAATTCCAGGCCCACGACCTTGTCGATCTCGCTGTCACGGGCAGTGACCATAATCACCGGCACGCTGGAGCGGGCGCGCAACTGCTTACAGACGTCGGTGCCCGACATCCCCGGAAGCATCAGGTCCAGCAGCACGATGTCGGCGCCGGCCCGGTCGAACTCGGCCAGGGCCGCCGATCCATCGGTGACGACGGTGGCCTCGAAGCCCTCCTTGCGGAGCAGAAACGCCAGCGGGTCGGCCAGCGATTCCTCGTCCTCAACGATCAGTACGTGCGTCATCGGCGCTGCTCCTCACTCATCGGGTTGCTCTGCATCGTCGACAGCGGTGTCATCGTCGCTGCTCCTCATCCTTTCCCGGTTCGTCACCTTGATATGCCGGAATGGCCAGAGTGAACGTCGAGCCGGTGCCCGGCTGGCTCCACAGCGTGATGGTGCCGTTGTGGTTGGCCGCCACGTGTTTGACGATCGCCAACCCGAGCCCGCTGCCGCCGGTGGCGCGCGAGCGGGCCTTGTCGCTGCGGAAGAACCGCTCGAAGACGCGCTCCTGGTCCTTGGGCGCGATACCGATACCGCGGTCGGTCACGGCGATCTCCACGATGCCGTCCCGGCGGCGCCGGCTGATGGACACCGGTGCTCCATGGGGTGAATAGGCGATCGCATTCGACACCAGGTTCGCCAGCGCGGTGACCAGCAGCGTCTCTTCACCGAGCACCCGGAAACCGCTCGGGGCGTCGGTGGTGATGGTGATCTCGGCGTTGTCGGCGGCCACCTTGTGCCGGGAGATGGCCTCGTTCACCACGCTGTCGACGTCGACGACGCCCAGGTCCGGCAGCGGGTCGGCGCCCTGTAGCCGGGACAGCTCGATCAACTCACCGATCATGCTGGCCAGCCGGTTGGCCTCCACCAGCACCTTCTCCGCGAACGGGCGCACCGCCTCGGGGTCGTCGGCCGATGCCAGCAATGCCTCGGCCAGCAGGCCCATCGCGCCGACCGGGGTCTTGAGCTCATGGCTGACATTGGCCACGAAGTCGCGCCGGCTGGCCTCCATCCGGGCCTGCTCCGACTGGTCGTCGACGATCACCACCGCGAACCGGGCATCCTCGTCGGAGAGCAACCGGGCGTACCCGCGCACCGCCGACAGCTCCGACCTGGTGGCCCCGGCCGCCCGATCGGCCGCGGTGAGGTCGAACTCGACCTCCCCTTCACCGGCCAGTGCGCGTTGCGCGGCAGCCCAGGCGCCGTCGTCGAGCAACCGGCCGTGCACCAGACCCAACGCCGTCGCCCGCTCGTTGAGGTAGACGACATCGCGATGGCCGTCGACGACCACGATGCCCAGCGACGCGTGCGAGACGATCTGCTGCAGCATCTGGGAGACGGTGATACCGGCCCGCTCGGTGACCACCCGGCGGCGGCGCTCCGCCAGCCGGGGAGCGAGCCAAATGCCGGCCCCTACCCCCACCGCAAGCGCCGGCAGTGCCGACACCGCGGCGAGCGTCAGCGCCGATGTCGCAGCCACGGCCAAATCGTACGCAGTCCGGCCCCGCCATCTGACCAGCGTTCGACCCTGACGTGCGCCGAACGTGAATTCACGACGAAGATTTCACCGGGGCTCCACCCGGAATTCACAATGGACGAGTTGCCGCAGGCTGTTCGGGGGCTATTTCGCGCCCTGGCTGGCCACCGCCGCAGCCCCCGCGGCAGCCGCCTCGGGGTCCAGGTAGACGCCGCCGGGGACCGTCGGGCGCAGGTCCCGCAGGTCGTAGCGCAGCGGGATGCCGGTCGGGATGTTCAGGCCGACCACGTCCTCATCGGACATCCCGTCCAGGTACTTCACCAGGGCCCGCAACGAGTTGCCGTGCGCCGCGATCATCACGGTCTTGCCGCACCGCAGGTCCGGGACGACGACGTCGGTGAAGTAGGGCAGGAAGCGTATGACCACGTCGGCCAGGCACTCGGTGAGCGGGCCGCCGCCGATGTCGGCGTAGCGGGAGTCGGTGTCCTGGCTGTAGCGGCTGCCGGCCTCGATGGGCGGCGGTGGGGTGTCATAGCTGCGCCGCCAGGTCATGAACTGGTCGTCGCCGTAACGGGCCTTGGTCGCAGCCTTGTCCAGGCCCTGCAGCGCGCCGTAGTGGCGTTCGTTGAGCCGCCAGGTGCGGTGCACCGGGATCCAGTGCCGGTCGGCGGCGTCCAGGGCCAGGTTCGCGGTGGTGATCGCCCGGCGCAGCAGCGAGGTGTAGAGCACGTCCGGCAGCACGTCGTGCTCGACCAGCAGCTCACCGGCACGAACCGCCTCGGCGCGGCCCTTGTCGGTCAGGTTGACGTCCATCCAGCCGGTGAACTGGTTGCTGGCGTTCCATTCGCTTTCGCCGTGGCGCAGCAGCACCAGGGTGGCAGTGTCAGACATGCCGGTCAGTGTCTCACGAGCGCCAACAGGGTTACCGTCGAAGGAAGGTCCGACAACCGGGATCGGGGGTGCGGTGGTGAACGTCCCTCGTCTGCGGTCTGTCCCCCGTGTTTTCGCCGCCGCGCTGCTGACGATCTCGGCGGCGCCGCTGACGGTGGCATCACCTTCGGCGGCCGCCAAGCCGTGCGCCGATGTCGAGGTGGTGTTCGCCCGGGGCAGCGAGGAGCCGCCCGGAGTCGGCAAGGTCGGGCAGGCCTTCATCGAGGCGCTGCGCTCGGCTACCGACCGGACGGTCGCGGTGTACCCGGTCAACTACGCCGCCGCCAGTGGTTTCAGCAGCGGAATCGACTTCGACCGAAGCGTCATCGCCGGGATCCGCGACGAGGTCAGCCACATCGAGTGGACGGCGCTGGACTGCCCGGACACCCAGATCGTGCTGGGCGGCTACTCCCAGGGCGCGGCCGTCACCGGTTATGCGACAGCGCAGTCGGTGCCGACCGGGTTACCGGACGAGCTGGTGCCGGATCTACCGCGGCCGATGCCCGACGTGGTGGCCGAACGCGTCGCGGCGGTGATCCTGTTCGGGAAACCCTCGGCCACGTTCATCCGGCGCTACGGCGCGCCGCCGGTCGTGGTCGGCCCGCTGTATGCGGCCTCGACCCGCGAGTACTGCGCTCGCAACGACGCCGTCTGCGACGGCACTGACGGCCTGCCGCTCGGGCATCTGGATTACCCGACGAACAGCATGCCCGCCGAAGCCGCCGCGTTCGCCGCCCACCGCATCGAAGCCAACTCGAATCGGGACGTCACACTGCACTGACGGCATACGAGCGGCAGTATGGGCGGCGTCAGGCAGCCAGACCCAGAAACACCGAATGGGTTGACTTCAACCTCGACCATCGATCCCCTACGACCCCGCGTCGTCGCCATCCTTGTCGATGAGGTGCTCGAACGCCCGCAGATTTTTCAGCGACTGCCCGGTGGACACCCGCCACTCCCATTCCTTCTGGATCGAGGTGGCAAATCCCAACTCCAGCAACGTATTGAAGTCGAAGTCGACGGCTTCGAGCACCTGCCCGAGCACCCGGTCGATCTCGTCGGCGGTCACCGAGGCCAGCGCCATCCGGCCGACCAGGTAGATGTCGCCGACGTTGTCCAAGGTGTAGGCCACCCCGTACAGCCGGCGGTTGCGCTTGAGCAGGTACCGGTAGACCCCGGCGTGGTTCTCGTCGGGCTGGCGACAGACGAAGGCCTCCACGCGCACCGAGTGTTCTCCGATGCTGAGAATGGTGTTGGTCTTGAGCTTGCGCTCGCCGGGCAGTTCCACGACCAGTCCCGGCAGCCCGCCGTGGGCGCCCGGGAACGGCGAGTAGGTCAGCTCGGCCGCGTCCAGGGTGTCCGCGATGAGCTGGCGGACATCGCCGCGGTTCACAACTCATCCATGTCTGCACCGAGTGTGCCGTTTGGTGCCCGATACGCCGGGACGAACGTCACAAACCGCACACTCGCGCCTGGTTGGGCGCCGAGTGTGGCCCCGCGCTTCACGCCCGGACCCCGCGGCGTGCCGGCCAGCGCCGGGGCCGGCGTGCCGCTCCGAGCACCCGCATCCGCTCACCGCGCGCGGCGGCGAACTCCTCGATGGCGCTGGTGTAGCTGGCCAATTGGGCGTCCACGGTGCGCTCCCAGGAGAACCTCGAGGCATGGCTGACCGCGTCCCGGCGCATCGCCCACCCACGCGGCCCGGAACCCAGCCTCAGCAGCTCGTCGATGGCGGTCGCCCACTGCTCGATGCCGTGGCCGGCGACCAGACCCCCGGTGACTCCGTCGCGCACCGCCACCGGCAGCCCACCCACGGCGGCGGCGACCACCGGCGTCCCGCAGGCCTGCGCCTCCAGCGCGACCAGGCCGAATGATTCGGAGTAGCTCGGGACCGCCACCAGATCGGCGGCCCGGAACAGGGTGGCCAGATCCTCGCGGGACTGCGGCGGCAGGAACGTCACCCGGTCACTGATGCCCAGTTCCCCGGCCAGCCGAACCAGGCCGCCCGGAGCCGCCAGCCCACTGGTACCCGACGGCCCGCCGGCCACCACCACGCGCACCCCGGGCAGCTTCGCGACGGCCCGCAACAGGATGTCGGGCGCCTTGAGCGGCTGGATGCGGCCGACGAAGGCGACGATCGGTTCATCCGGCGACAGTCCTAGTGCGGCCCGGGCCTGCTGCTTGTCGCCCGGTCGAAAGACCTCCAAGTCGACTCCCGGATGCGCGACGTCGATCCGCCGTGGGTTCGCCTTGTGCAGGTCGACCAGTTGGCGTGCTTCGTCTTCGGTGTTGACCACCAACCTGTCCGCGGCGTCGACCACCTGCTGCTCACCGACCGCGCGCAGCGGCGGTTCGGGGGTGTCCCCGGCAGCCAGGGCGGCGTTCTTGACCCCGGCCAGGGTATGGGCGGTGTGCACCAGCGGCACCGCCCAGCGGTCCGCGGCCAGCCAGCCGACCTGGCCGGACAGCCAGTAGTGCGAATGCACGACGTCGTAGTAGCCGGGCTCGTGGGCCGCCTCGGCGCGCAGCACCCCGGCGGCGAACGCGCACAGCTGTGTCGGCAGGTCGTTCTTGTCCAGCCCCTCGAACGGCCCGGCCACCACGTTGCGCACCAGCACCCCGGGCGCCACGCGCTGCACCGGTGGATCGATCGACGATGTCGCCCGGGTGAAGATCTCCACGGCCACCCCGCGGCGTGCCAGGTGCAGCGCGCTCTGCAGTACGTAGACGTTCATCCCGCCGGCGTCGCCCATGCCGGGTTGGGCCAGCGGCGAGGTGTGTACCGACAGCACCGCTACCCGGTGCACATCGGATCCGAAGCCTCGCCCCACCCCGCCATCTTTACAGCCCCGGTCAGGCGGACGCTTCCGGGACCGCCCGGGCGACTGGCCCGCGGGAGCGGCGCATCGCACCGACCGGGTCGGCGTAGAGCCCGCCCAGCGACACCGTGCCGGCGCCGGCCTCCTGGACCCGGTTGCCGAACGCGGTGACCCGGATGGTGCGTCCGGCCAGCACCGATCGCTGCGTGAAGGCCCGCTCGACCTCGGCCATCCCCTCCGGGTATTCGGTGAAGCCCTGACCGCCCACCACCAGGTCATCGGGGTTGAGTACGTCACGCAGCAAGGCGACGGCCTCACCGAGGGCTCGAGCCCGTTCGGTCAGCAGCGCCGTCGCCCGTTCGTCGCCGGCCCGCGCCTCGCGCACCAGGCCGGTCACCGCTGCGGACGCCGCCCCGTTACCCCGGGGCAGGATGCGCAACCGGCGGGCCGCGGCCAGCACCGCCTCGTCACTGACCGTGGACTCCAGCTGCCCGGAACCGCCGAGCAGCTCGGAGGAGACCGGCAGACCGGCGATGGTGCCCGGACCGCTGGCCGGACTGTGCACCCGCCCGCCGATCACCAGGGCATAGCCCACCGTTTCGCGGGCGTAGACATACAGGCTGGTGGAGCTGGTGGCGGTCGGCCGCCGGCCCCCGAGCAGCAGTTCGGCGCCGGCCATCGCGTCGACGTGCGAGGCGACCGACACCGGCAGACCCAGTTCCTCGGCCAACACCGCCCCGACCGGCGCGGCGGTCCAGCCCAGCCGCGGGTGGTCGACGATGCCGGTGGCGCCGTCCACCGCCCCACCGATGGCCACCCCCACCCACAGCGGCCGGCGCTTCTGCCAGCGGGTCAGGTACCGACGGGCGCTGCCGGCCAGCGCGGCCAGCGCCGGCGCAGCCCCGTTGGCCGGGGTGGGGGTCTCGACGACGTCCAAGGTGCGGCCGAGCACGTCGGTGGCCACGATGCTGGTGGTTTTCGCCCCGATGTGCAGGCCCAGGGCCAGGAACGGCTCGTGGTTGACCACCACCGGCCTACGCGGGCGCCCGATCGCGCCGGAGGTCGCCAGGTCGGCGCGCTCCAGCAACAACCCGGCCTGCAGCAGCGCACTGACCTGGCGGTTGACGGTGGCGACGCTCAGCGAGGTGGCTCCGGCGATGGCCTCACGGGCGATCGGGCCGTGCTGGCGCACCGCGGCGAACACCGCGGCACCGGCGGAGTCCGGCAACTGCAACGACGGGGGTACCACGCGCGGGTGTGAACGGGGGGCGGCGGTCGGGCGGCCGGTGAGGCGGGTGGGGAGGGTGGTGGTGTGCACGCTGTGTCGTCCTTGTCTGCAAAGTCCGTTTCGGGGCTTGGCTAGGCCTGCAACCCGCGGACTCCCAAGGAGTTATTCGCAGCGGGTCAGGCGCAGCAACATGCGCGGCGACAACACGCGCCGTGGGCGACAAGACAGACCGCCATCAGAGAGCGGGCACTGCGGTACATAACCGAGAAATGTAGCACGGTCACTAAAGTTGGGTCGATGACAACAACTCAGCGAGTCGCAGTAGTCACCGGGGCCAGTTCGGGTATCGGCGAGGCGACCGCGAGAACCCTTGCCGAGCAAGGCTTTCACGTGATAGTCGTGGCTCGCCGCGCGAACCTGATCGCCGCGCTGGCCGAGGAGATCGGTGGCACCGCGGTGGTCGCCGACGTCACCGACCCGGCCGCGGTCGCTGCGCTGGCCGACGCGTGTGACCGGGTCGCCGGTTCGATCAATGTGCTGGTCAACAACGCGGGCGGGGCCAAGGGATTAGCGCCCGTCAGCGACGCCGACCTCGAGCACTGGCGGTGGATGTGGGAGACCAACGTGCTGGGCACCCTGCGGGTGACCCGCGCGTTGCTGCCCAGACTGATCGCCTCCGGCGACGGCCTGATCGTCACCGTGACCTCGATCGCGGCGTTCGAGATCTACGACGGCGGCGCCGGCTACACCTCGGCCAAGCACGCCCAGAGCGCGCTGCATCGCACGCTGCGCGGCGAGCTGCTCGGAAAACCGGTGCGGCTCACCGAGATCGCCCCCGGCATGGTGGACACCGAGTTCTCTCTGGTGCGCTTCGACGGTGACCGGGAGCGTGCCGACGCGGTCTATGCGGGCCTGACCCCGCTGACGGCGGCCGATATCGCCGAGGTGATCGGGTTCGTGGCCTCCCGGCCTCCGCACGTCGACCTCGACCAGATCGTGATCCGGCCGCGCGATCAGGCAAGTGCGACGCGGGCCCACCGCCAGGTCCCCTGATCCCCGTTCCACCGCGAGCAGTCAGCCGCCGGGCCGCGCAGCGGCGGGCGCCGGCGTTGTCGTGGGCGTGCCCGACAGCGTCGGCGCATCGGTCGGCGTGGCCGGCGCAGTGCTGGGCAGTGAGGTCCGGGGCTGCTCCGGTGCCGACAAGGCCGACATCGACACCCAGGTGTCCCAGTCCACCGCCCAGTCCCAGATGTCGCCGTCGGCGTAGGACAGCTGGATGGAGCTTCCGGTCACCTCGACCGGATCGCCGTAGATCGCGCTGTAGAAGTACTGCTCGGCGTCACCGGTGGACAGGTTGATGCACCCGTTGGTGACGTTGGTGTTGCCCTGGGCGCCGGCACTGGCCGGGTTGGCGTGAATGAATTCGCCGTTGTTGGAGATGCGTACCGCCCAGCGCTCATGGATGTTGTGGTAGCCGGCGGCCGGGTTGGACATGTAGAAGTCGGCGTATTTCTCGGTGACCACGTGGACGCCGTTGCGGGTGACGTTGCGGGCCAGGTCACCTTCGCCATAGCTGCACGGGAAGTCCATGATGACGCCCTCGTCGCGAACCACCTGGATCCGATGAGAGGACACTTCGGCCCGTACCACCTGGCGGCGCCCGATCGTGAAATTCAATGACATGTCCTGGGCGCCGTAGGCGCCGTCGCCGAACGCCAGGCCGTACATCTTGGCGTCGACGCTGATCTTGGTGCCGGCCGGGAGGTAGTCGCGGCTGCGCCAATGCACCCGGGCGCCCTGCACCTCGTCGGGGAGCCACGCCCAGCTGCCCTCGACCGCTGGATCGGTGGTGATGCTCAACGCCCGCTCAACGGCCGCCTTGTCGCTGATCGGCGCGTTGAACTGCAGGATCACCGGCGCGGCGACGCCGACGGTCTGACCGTCGGCCAGTTGAAAGCCTCCGTCGATGACGACGGTCGGGGTCACGGTGGTGACTTCGGCGCTGATCGGCACCGCGTTGCCGTCCTGGCCCACCACCGAACCGCTCCAGGTGTAGACGGCGTCGTAGCCCAGCGGCTCGGTGACGGTGTAGCGGGTGCGTTCCCGGTTGAAGGTTCCGGTCAGCACCTTGCCGGCCGGGCTGATCAGTGCCGCGCGCTGAAACCAGCCGTCACGGACCTCGACGCTGACCGCAGCGGTCGGCAGCACGTCGGTGGCCCCGACCGCCGGCTCGAAGTTCAGCACGGGCGGCGGCGGTGGCGCACTGGCCGCATCACGGCCCTCACGGCCGCCCGCAGCGAAACAGGCCGCCAACGCGTTCGGCGCCAGCGCCCCGGCAGCCAGCGCTGCCAGGGCCCGTCGCCGGTTGAGAGTCACGGCATCCCAAGATACCGGCCTGGACGCCCGGCCACCTGCGATGTTGGTTACAGCGCGCAGCCCACCAGCACCGGCTCCGGGTGCAGCGTGATCCCGAATGCCGCCTGCACCCCATCGCGCACGGTGCGCGCCAAACCCAGCACATCGGCGGTGGTGGCGCCGCCCCGGTTGGTCAGCGCCAGCGCGTGCTTGCCGGACAACCGTGCCGGTGCCCCCTCAGCGGGATAGCCCTTGCCGAAGCCGGCTCGCTCCACCAGCCAGCCGGCCGCCAGCTTCACCCCGTCGGGGGCGTCCCAATGCGGCATCGAACCGCTCGCCTGCTCCGCCAGCTGCTGATACAACTCCAGTGGCACAACAGGATTGGTGAAGAACGAACCCACACTCCAGGTGTCGTGATCGGCGGCGTCGAGCACCATCCCCTTGGCCGACCGCAGCGCAAGCACCGCGGCGCGTACCGCCGCTGGGTCGGCACGGTCACCGTCGGCGGCATTCAACGCGGTGGCCAGCTCCCCATAGCGCAGCGGGGCGCTGCGCCCGGCCGGATCCAGTGCGAACTCCACCTCCAGCACCACGGCGGCGTCGGAATACTTCAGCACGCTGGTGCGGTAACCGAAGGCCAGCTCCGCGCCAGGTGTCCACCGCACGGTGCCGGTGCGCCGGTCCAGCAGCAGCACCCGGGTCACGGTGTCGGCGATCTCCGCGCCGTAAGCCCCGACGTTCTGCACCGGGGTGGCGCCGGCCGAACCAGGGATGCCGGACAGGCACTCCAGCCCGCCCAGACCGGCGGCGACCGCGGCCGCCACCACGTCGTCCCAGACCGCGCCGGCCTGCGCGCGCAGCAGGTTGCCGTCGATCTCGATGCCCGTATTGGCGATCCGGACCACGGTCAGGTCGGTCAGGTCGTCGGCGATCACCACGTTGGAGCCACCGGCCAGCAACAATGTCGGGCCTTCGGGGCCTTCGCCGTCGCGGTCGAGCTCACCCACGGCCGCGACCACCTGTTCGGTGTCCGAGCAGGTGATCACCCGCCGGGCCACCGGGCCCACCCGCAACGTGGTCAACGGCGCCAGCGGCACCGCCTCGGCGACACGCGCGCCCGCGAACTCGGAACTCGCCACGGCCGGTAACGGTAGCCTGACCAGCTATGCCGCGTACATTCACGCTGTCCGAGCACTATCAGGCAAGCGTCGAACGGGTGTATGCCGCTTTCGCCGACGAGCAGTATTGGCTGGCCCGGCTGGCCGATTCGGGCGCCGACACCGTGGCGCTGGAGTCGATCGAGGTCTCCGCCGACGGCGTTGTCGATGTCAGCACCAGGCAGGGCATTCACCGGGAGAAGTTGCCCGCCCTGGCGGCCCAGTTCCATCCCGGCGACCTGGATGTGGCACGCCACGAGAAGTGGCATCCGGTCCGCGACGGGCGGGCCCGCGCCGAGGTCACCGGCAAGATCGTCGGCGCACCGGCGAAGCTGTCCGGCGACGCGGTGCTGGAGCCGGCCGGCGACGGCTGCGAGTTACGGCTGACCGCGACGATTCGGGTCGACATCCCGCTGGTCGGCGGCAAGATCGAGAACTTCATCGGCGCGCAGCTGGCCGAGCTGATGACCACCGAACAGCGGTTCACCTCCACCTGGTTGGACCGGGGCGCCGCGGCGCCGAACGAATAGGCTGGCCCTATGCGGATTGCCTGCGCCCAGATCCTCAGTGGCACCGACCCGGCCGCCAATCTGGAACTGCTGGCCGACTACACCGACCGTGCCGCCGCCGAGGGCGCAAAGCTGGTGGTGTTCCCAGAGGCGACGATGTGCCGGTTCGGGGTGCCGCTGGGCGCGGTCGCCGAACCGCTCGACGGGCCGTGGGCTGACGGTGTGCGTGAGATCGCGGCGCAGCACAACATCACCGTCGTCGCCGGGATGTTCACCCCGTCCGGTGACGGGCGGGTCCACAACACCCTGCTGGCGACCGGCCCGCACGCCGACACGCACTATCACAAGATCCACCTGTATGACGCGTTCGGGTTCGCCGAATCACGCACCGTCGCACCTGGTTTCGATCCGGTGGTGATCGACGTCGACGGGGTCGGCGTCGGACTGTCGACCTGCTACGACATCCGGTTCCCGACGCTGTACGCCGAGCTGGCCGATCGCGGCGCACAACTGATCGCGGTGTGCGCCTCGTGGGGAGCCGGGCCGGACAAGGTGCGGCAGTGGGAGCTGCTGGCCTGCGCCCGCGCCCTGGATTCGACCAGCTACATAGCGGCCGTCGGGCAGGCCGACCCCGGCTCGGCAGAATCGTCGGGCGCGCCGACCGGGGTGGGCCGCAGCCTGGTGGCATCGCCATGGGGTGAGGCCCTGGTGTCGGCCGGTGCATCGCCGCAGTTGCTGGTCCATGACATCGACCTCGAGGCGGTCACCACGGCCCGCCAGACGCTGGCCGTGCTGAGCAACCGTGCGGACTTCGTTCAGGTCGGTAAGGCAGAATCGCGCGGGTGAGCAATCCGCCCGGACCTCCCCACGGCGACCAGTCAGCCTGGGCGCGCCCCACCGGCCAGCCCGGACAACCGAGCGAAGGCGCCCCGCCCCCACAGCCGGCACAACCGCCGCAACCGTCCGAGTCACCGACCCGGCAGATGGCGGTCGGCAGCCGCGACGACCAGGCCACCACCCAGCTGCCCACCGCGCCCACCGCACCGACCGGCCCCCTGCCCAGCACACACCTGCCGCCTGCGCCGCCGCCGCCCGGCCCGCCCGCCGCCCCGTACGGCGAGCCGCCCACCACGGTGATCCAAACCGCTGGTCCGCAGCGCCGGCAGACCACCCTGCTGCGGGACCCGCTGGCCCTGGTGCTGATCTTCATCACCGTGATCGCGCTGGCGTTGGCCGGTCTGATCGGCGCCGAGTTGATCGCCCGCAGGATCGCCGACAGCAAGGTGGCCAAGGCGACCGAATGCGTGGTGCACGACAAGGCCAGCGTGTCGTTCGGGGTGACTCCACCATTCCTGTGGCAGCACATCACCGGCAACTACACCAACATCTCGATCAGCACCGCGGGCAAGCAGGTCAAGGACGCGCAGCAGATGAAGGCCGACCTGAGCATCTCCGACGTCGACCTGCACGGCAACGGCGACAGCAAGGGCACCATCGGCGCCCTGGATGCCACCCTGACCTGGCCGGCGGCCGGTATCAAAGAGACCGTGCAGTCGATGGTGCCGATCCTGGGCAATCTGGTCTCGGACCTGAAGACCAATTCCCGCGACGGCACCGTCGAGCTCAACGGTGCGTTCGGCCTGGCCAGCGTCATCGTCAAGCCGGAAGTGGTCAACGGCGGATTGTCGCTGCAGGTGCAGAAACTCACCGGGCTGGGCGCGCTGACCCTGCCCCGGGAGACCATCCAGCCGGAACTGGACCGCTTCGCCGAGGCCCTGACCAAGCGCTACCCGCTCGGTCTGCGCGCCGACAGCATCCAGGTCACCGACACCGGGGTGGTGGCCAAGTTCTCCACCCGCAATGCCGCCATTCCGCGCAGCAACGACCCCTGCTTCGCAAACCTGTAACCTGCAGTGATGAGCACACCCGGGCGCACTCCCGCCGCGCATCGATTCACCGGCCTGCCGGCAATCATGTTGGCGCTGACCGTATTACTGGTGCTTACGCTGGCCGTGTTGTTCGGCGGACAGCTCTACGCCCAGCACCGGGCCGAGAGCCTGGTCGCCAACGCGGTCAAGTGCGAGGCGGAGGACAGCGCCACGGTGTCGTTCGGCAACTCGCCCCCCGTGCTGGCACAGTACTTCCGCGGCGACTACCCGCACATCTCCGTACAGACCGACGGCAACCAGATCCGGCAGGCCAAGGGTATGCGGCTCGACCTGGACATCCACGACATCCACCTGGAGAAGACCCCTGACTCCAAGGGCACCATCGGCTCACTGGACGGCACCATCACCTGGCCGGCCGAGGGCATCAAGCAGTCGATTCAGGATGTGGTCCCGGTGATCGGCAGTATCGTCACCGGCAAGGTCACCACCGACCCCGGCGCCGGCACGGTCGAGCTCAAGGGCCTGCTCAACCGTGCGACGGTCAAACCGCAGATCGTGGACAACGGGCTGCAGCTGCAGGTTGTCGAGCTGGAGGCACTCGGCCAGGACCTGGACACCGACACCGTCCAGACCAACCTCAACAACCTGACCGGCAAGGTGACCAACGACCTGCCGCTGGGCATCCACATCGACAGCTCGGAAGTCACCGATTCCGGTGTGGTGGTTAAGTTTTCGACAAAGAACGCCACCATCCCGGCGTCCTCGTCGAGTCAGTGCTTCAGCTCGCTCTAGCGCGCGTCAGCCCAGTCCGTCGAGCACGGCGCGGGTGCCCGACAGGCCCAAGCGGGTCGCGCCGGCGTCGAGCATCGCCAGCGCATCCCCGGCGCTGCGGATGCCACCGCTGGCCTTGACCCCGAGCCGGCCGCCGACCGTGTCGGCCATCAACGTCACGGCGTGCACGGAGGCCCCGCCGCTGGGGTGAAATCCGGTGGAGGTCTTGACGAAATCCGCCCCGGCGTCTTCGGCGGCGCGGCACGCGGCGACCAGGGTGGTGTCACCGGCCAGTTCCAGCAGCGCCGCGGACTCCAGGATCACCTTGAGCACCGACTGCGGCACGGCGGCCCGCACGGCGGCGATATCGGCGGTCACCGCGGCGAAGTCGCCCGCCACTGCGGCACCGACATCGATGACCATGTCGATCTCGGCCGCCCCCGCCGCCACGGCCAGGGCCGCCTCGGCCGCCTTGACCTCCGGCAGGTGCTTGCCGGACGGGAAACCCACGACCGCGGCGATCGGGATAGCGGCCGCTGAAGTTGCCAGGGCCACCATCGACGGCGATACGCACGCCGCGGCGACCCCGAGTTCGGCGGCTTCGGCCACGACAGCGATGACCTGCTCCGTGGTGGCTTCGGGTTTGAGCAGGGTGTGGTCGACCAGCTTGGCCACCTGGTCGCGGTCCCATCGGGTTGACGGCATCAGAAGGCCTCCTCGGCAGCACCCGGGTTGCACCCGGATTCGAGCATGGTCACGCCGTCGACGACGGGTCGCCACGGCTCCAGGTTCCAGCTGGTCTTGCCGGGCCGGGCGAACTCGGCGTAGCTCCAGTGGCAGAGGAATTGGTCGCGCATGCCGGGGGTTTCGGCCTCGGGCACGACGACAAGCACTTCGCGCCAGGCCTGCTCCCCCTCGGGACCGGCGTCGAGCCGCAGTGCCGCTGCCCGGCCGGCCGGGGTCGGGTAGACCCGCAGGCTGGTTCGACCGCCGTAGTCCACCCACTCGGCGTGGTCGACCAGTCCGGGCGCGCCGACGTCCGCCGTGGCCGGCGCCGCGGCCGCCAGGGCAGCGGCCAGCGCGGTCAGAACAATGAACGAGCGTGACATGGGAGGCTAGTGAGACTTGCCCTGAACCTCGAGCAGTCTGGGCCGCACGTCGACCAGGTAGACGCCGGCCGCGCAGGCCGCGATCGCCATACCCATCACCTGCAGAACGAGGGCCAGCAGTCCGCACACCCCGAGAATCACCAGCCACACCGGCTTAGTGAGCTTGTCGGCGGCGGTGTAGGCGTCGGATCGTTGCATCGCCGCATGTACAAACGCGTAGACCGCCGTCACGAAGACGGCGATCTGCAAAACGCCAAGGACGATACCCACCAGGTTCGCAGCCATCACGCTGCAAGCCTAGGCGGGTACCGTCCCGGGCGTCGAACTGGAATTACTTCTGGGTGACCTTCTTGGCCGGAGCCTTCTTGGCAGCCGGAGCCTTCTTGGCGGCCGGGGCCTTCTTGGCCGGAGCCTTCTTGGCAGCCGGAGCCTTCTTGGCCGGAGCCGACGCGGCGGTCTCCTTCTTGGGCAGCTCGATACCGACCAGCTTGGCGGCACGCTCGCCGACCTCGCGGGTCTGGGTCGCGACGTTGCCCAGCACTTCCTGGGTCAGCTCCACGGCCTGGTCCACGTAGCCCTCGACCTGCGCCGACGCGTCGTCGATGTGGGCCTGGGTGCGCAGCCGCTCCAGGGCGGCCTCACCGCGTGCCACCAGGTCGTTGTACCGGCCGCTGGCGGCCTCCACGTAACCCTCGGCAGCCTTGCGCAGCTCGTCGGCGGTGAAGCGCTCCCGCAGCTCGGCGAACTGCTCGGGCAGTTCCTCCTGCAGCTTGGTCAGGCGAGCGCGGCTCTCCTCGACCCGGGTGCTGGCGTCCTCGCGGGCTTCACCGGCGCGGTCGCGCAGGTTGGCGACGAGGTCGTTCACGGTGGCCAGCGCCAGGTCGGCAGCGCCGAGCGCGGCGAGCAGCGGGGCCTTCAGTTCTTCGATGGTCGGGTTTTCTGCCATGGTGGCGTCCTTTCGGGATGTGAATTTCTTCGTAGTGGTTCGGCCAGTGGCCGACTGAGGATCAGGCAGGTGTCGTCTCCTCACCGTCGGCTTCGTTCTGCTGGACAAAGGAGGTGTAGATGTCGAGCAGAACTTGCTTCTGCCGTTCTGTGATCGCCGCATCGGCAATGACGGCGTCACGGACCTCGCTCTTCTCGCTCGGCTCCAGAATTCCCGCCCGGATATAGAGCACCTCGGCGGAGACCCGCAGGGCCTTGGCGATCTGGTTGAGGACGTCAGCGGAAGGCTTGCGCAGTCCACGTTCGATCTGACTCAGATACGGATTGCTGACGCCGGCCTTGTCAGCCAGCTGGCGCATGGACACCTGCGCGGCTTCGCGCTGGGACCGGATGAAGCTGCCGATATCGGCCGCCGCCGTGGAAACCACTGCGGCAAGTTTGTCGTCCTGCGACACCGGTGGCTCCTTTCGTGGACTGACAACTACTGACAGATCTCACGATAAAGCCAAGTGCTAACTTTTGCAAGCACTAGCTAGCGCAGGTCAGAACATAAGTTGAGCTATGACGTAGATCGCCAGGCCGGCCAGGGCGCCGACCACAGTTCCGTTTATCCGGATGAACTGCAAGTCACGCCCGACGTGCATTTCGATTCGCCGGCTCGCCTCGTCGGCGTCCCAGCGCTCGATGGTCTCGGTGATGATCGCGGTGATCTCCACCCCGTAGTGGCCCACCAGATGCTGCGCGGCCCGCACAATCCAGTTATCCACCTTGTCGCGCAGTTCGACGTCGTCGCGCAGCGACTCACCGATCTGCACCACCGCGGCGGCGATCCGGGTCCGCAGGGCCCCCGCCGGATCATCGACGCCCTCGAGCACGAATCGTTTGAGCGTCGCCCACGCCGTCGCCGCCGCTTTGGCGACCTCTTCGCGCGCCATCACCTGGTCCTTGACCGAGTCCGCTTTCGCAATGGTCGCCGGGTCGTGCTGCAGGTCGTTGGCGAACTCGAACAAGAAGCGGGTCGCATTGCGGCGCAGTTCATGTTCGGGATTGCGGCGCACCTTGTCGGTGAAATCCATCAGCTCACGGTGGATGCGATCGCCCACCAGGTGGTCGACGAACCTCGGCGACCAGGTCGGCGAATCCCGCTCGACCACCCGCTGGATGACTTCGCCGGCATTGAGCGACCACTGGAACGCCCGGTCGGCCAGCAGCTGGATCAACGCCTCCTGCCGATGCTCGGCGAGCAGGGTGCCCAGCATCCGGCCGACCGGAGGTCCCCACTGTGGTTCAGCGATGCGACGCACGATCATCCGGTCGATGACGTATGCGATCTCTTCGTCACGCAACAGCTCTACGAGCACCCGAAGCACGGTCGCGGCCTCGGCGGCCACCCGTTCGGCGTGCGCCTGCTCCGACATCCATTTGCCCAGCCGCCCGGCGATCTGCGCGTCACGCAGCTTGGTCTCGACCACCGGCGGCGACAGGAAATTCTCCCGCACGAAGGTACCCAGGCCCTCCCCGAGCTGGTCCTTCTTGCGTTTGATGATCGCGGTGTGCGGGATCGGAATGCCCAGCGGATGCTTGAACAGCGCGGTGACCGCGAACCAGTCCGCCAGCGCGCCGACCATGCCGGCCTCGGCGGCGGCACCGACGTAACCCACCCACGTCGCGGCGTCCCCGTCTGCCTGCGCCCACCGGCACAGCAGGAACACCACGGTGGCGCCGAGCAGGAAACTCAGCGCCACCATTTTCATCCGGCGCAGATCACGCAACCGCGCGGCATCCGCGACCGGATCGGCGTCCGCAAACGACTCAGCCAGTGATTGCACGGTGTCCGCAGCACCCGACCACTTCGAGCGGTTCTCTCGATGCACCACCACACCATCATCCACGTTCGCGGCCACCGGTAACTGTTACCGGCCCACGAAGTTTGCTGTACCGGCCCGTATTATCTATAGCGTCTAGTGAATGGGAATCGGTAATGGTGGCAGATCAGCTACGGACCGGTGCCGCCAAGACCGACGGTCGAAAGCGGCGCTGGCACCGACATAAGGTCGAGCGCCGCAATGACCTGATCGACGGCACTATCGAGGCGATCCGGCGGCGCGGCCGGTACGTGAGCATGGACGAGATCGCCAGTGAGATCGGCGTCTCCAAGACGGTGCTGTACCGCTACTTCGTCGACAAGAACGATCTGACCACCGCGGTGATGATGCGGTTCACGCAGACCACGCTGATCCCGAATATGGCCAAAGCACTCTCGTCGAACCTGGACGGCTTCGACCTGAGCCGCGAGATCATCCGGGTGTATGTCAACACCGTGGCCTCCGAGCCCGAGCCGTACCGGTTTGTGATGGCCAACAGCTCCGCGGCCAAGAGCAAGGTGATCGCCGACTCCGAACGAATCATCGCCCGGATGCTCGCGGTGATGCTGCGAGTCCGGATGAACCAGGTCGGGATGGACACCGGCGGTGTCGAGCCGTGGTCCTACATGATCGTCGGCGCCGTGCAGCTGGCCACCCACTCCTGGTTGCTGGACCCGCGGATGACCGCCGACGAGCTGATCGACTACCTGACCATGTTCGCCTGGAGCGCGTTGTACGGCATCGTCGAGGCGGGCGGGTCACTGGAGAAGTTCAACGCCGTGCCGCACCCGTCGCCGGTGCTGCCGTGGCGACGGGAGCCGAGGCCCCAGTAGGTATCAGTAGGTGTAGAAGCCGCGGCCGGACTTCTTGCCGAGCTGGCCGGCCTCGACCATCCGTAGCAACAGCGGCGGTGGCGCGAAGTGCGGCTCCTTGAACTCCTCGTACATCTTGTCGGCGATCAGCTTGAGGGTGTCCAGGCCGATCAGATCGGACAGCCGCAGCGGTCCCATCGGATGCGAAAGCCCCGCCACCACGGCCCTGTCCACATCCTCGGCGGCGGCAAACCGATTCTCGACCATCCGGATCGCCGACAGCAGGTAGGGCACCAGCAGTGCGTTGACAAAAAATCCGGACCGGTCCGAGCAGCGCACCACCTGCTTGCCCAGCACCTCGCCGGCGAACTCCTCGACACGGGCCGCGCCGGCTTCGTGGGTGACCAGCGTGGTGACCAGTTCGACCAGCGGCAGCACCTGCGCCGGGTTGAAGAAATGCAGGCCGAGTACCCGCCCCGGGTTGGCGGTCGCCGCGGCCAGCTTCATGATCGGGATGCTCGAGGTGTTCGAGGCCAGCACTGCGTCGGGGTCGGCGACGACCGCGTCGAGTTCAGCGAAGAGGCTGGTCTTGACGGCCTCGTCCTCGATGATGGCCTCGATCACCAGTTGCCGGTCAGCCAGATCTTTGAGATCGGTGGTGAAGGTCAGCTTGCTGATCGCATCGTCGCGCTCGCGTTCGGTGATCTTGCCGGTGCTCACACCGCGGTCCAGCGATTTCAGGATGCGTTTGCGCCCGGCGGCGGCGAGCGCCTCGCTGGTCTCGAAGACCGTCACGTCAACGCCGGCGCGGGCCGACACTTCGGCGATGCCGGCGCCCATCTGACCTGCCCCGACGACGCCTACTCGTTGGATCGACATAATATTCCTCTCGCACGCTCGCCACAGATGGCCAGCGGTGCTCAGAACCCTAGTGGAACTGGCCCTCTTCGGTGGAGCCGGCCAGCGCCGTGGTCGACGACGTCGGGTCCACGGTGGTGGCGATCCGGTCGAAGTAGCCGGCACCGACCTCGCGCTGGTGCTTGGTGGCGGTGTAACCGCGCTCCTCGGCAGCGAACTCGCGCTCCTGCAGCTCCACGTAGGCGCTCATCTGCTTGCGGGCGTAGCCGTGCGCCAGATCGAACATCGAGTAGTTCAGCGCGTGGAAGCCGGCCAGCGTGATGAACTGGAACTTGAAGCCCATGGCGCCCAGCTCGTTCTGGAACTTGGCGATGGTCGCGTCGTCCAGGTGCTGTTTCCAGTTGAACGACGGCGAGCAGTTGTAGGCCAGCATCTGGTCCGGGAACTCGGCCTTGACGCCCTCGGCGAACTTGCGGGCCAGCTCCAGGTCCGGGGTACCGGTCTCCATCCAGATCAGGTCGGCGTACGGGGCGTAGGCCTTGGCCCGGGCGATGCAGGGCTCCAGGCCGTTCTTGGTGTAGAAGAAGCCCTCCTTGGTGCGCTCCCCGGTGATGAACGGCTGGTCGCGCTCGTCCACGTCGGAGGTGATCAGGGTGGCGGCCTCGGCGTCGGTGCGGGCGATCACCACGGTCGGCACGTCGGCGACGTCAGCGGCCAGACGCGCCGAGGTCAGGGTGCGGATGTGCTGCTGGGTGGGGATCAGCACCTTGCCGCCCAGGTGGCCACACTTCTTCTCCGAGGCCAGCTGGTCCTCCCAGTGCGAGCCCGCGACACCGGCGGCGATCATCGCCTTCTGCAGCTCGTAGACGTTGAGCGCGCCACCGAAGCCGGCCTCGCCGTCGGCGACGATCGGGGCCAGCCAGTTAGCCACCGAGGTGTCACCCTCGACCTTGGCGATCTCGTCGGCACGCAGCAGCGCGTTGTTGATCCGGCGGACGACCTGCGGCACCGAGTTGGCCGGGTAGAGGCTCTGGTCGGGGTAGGTGTGGCCGGACAGGTTGGCGTCACCGGCGACCTGCCAGCCGGACAGGTAGATGGCCTTGAGGCCGGCCCGAACCTGCTGGACGGCCATGTTGCCGGTCAGTGCGCCCAGGGCGTTGATGTAGTCCAGGTCGTGCAGCTGCTCCCAGAGCACCTCGGCGCCGCGGCGGGCCAGGGTGTTCTCCTCGACGACGTGGCCCTGCAGAGCCACGACATCCTCAGCGGAGTAGGTGCGGGTGACGCCCTTCCAACGCGGGTTGTGGTCCCAGTCGTGCTGGATCTGCTCGGGGCTCTTCGGCGTGCCGACGGTCGACATGGCGGCTCCTTCATGTTCGCGCGATCGCCGGGCCGCTTATCGGACTTGCCAACACCCCGACGAATTCACTGGTGTGTTAACCCGACCATGACACAGCACATCCGCCCAGGTCCACCGGTTTTCATTGCCAAGTTCGGCAAAACAGTACGAGCGTTATGCGAAGTTTGTGAAGAATCACACGGACGCCCCGTCGCGGCACCGAGCGTAAAAGCTACCGCTGAGTAACATATCCGCACAGGTCAACCACGGTTTAACAGTACGAACGTACTGAACTAGAACGTGTTACAACGGGAAGATCGCAGCGAGGGCTTTGACCTCTTCGCCCACCATGTATGTGAGCGTTCTAACAGTGCGATCGACCAGTCCGGGCCCGAATTGGTCGGTCGATCCGGGCGGGTGCACGTGCGCGACGATCTCTAGTTTGTCGCCGAGCGCGACCGGGGCGTCGTGCTCGAGGGTGACCCGCAGCGGCGCCGCGACCAATTCCGGATAGCTCGACAGGTAGTCCTCGACCACGCTCCAGTACACCGAGTTGTTCATGTGGTCGAACAGGTCGATATCGGTGAACCGGATCGGGTACTCGTGGATCTCCGCCGCGTCCTGGCGGCCGCCGGCCGTCAGGTAGGCCTTCCAGCGCAACCGGTCGACGCTCGTGGTGCGCATCAGCGCGGCCAGGAAATCGTCCGACATCCGCGACGGCCCCTGGGTCTCCCGGTTGATGTTGATCCAGAACGATTCGGCCTCGACCAAGCCACCCTTGCGTTTCCCGTCGATACGGACCCGCATCTCACACCAGCGGTTGGAAGCGCCCGAGCACCAGCGGCGCACCCGCAGCATGTCCTGGAACTCGATCGGGCGGATCAGGTCCATCATGGTGCGGCGGACTATCCACAGCGGGTGGGTGGCCTCATATCCCATCTGGCGCAACTGATCCTGGCCGATGTCCTGGATGTGACGGGCGGCCGCGTCCATCCGGAGCCGGCCCAGGCGGTCGATGTCGGCGACCCGCAGCGGCCACTGTCGGTCGAATACGTCGGGATGCGGGTCCGGCACCGGCATCAAAACCTTGCCCAGGCCGGTCGATCCGTCTGTCTGCTGCATCGCGGCTCCCCGTGGTCTTTACCTGAGCGGATCATGCCATGCCAACAATGCGAATGCCGCCTTCACAGCAGGTAAAGTCGGGTGCGTGGCCAAGACCTACGTCGGCTCCCGGGTGCGCCAACTGCGCAGTGAGCGCGGGTTGAGCCAGGCCGCACTGGCGCAGATGTTGGACATCTCACCGAGCTACCTCAACCAGATCGAGCACGACGTCCGACCCTTGACGGTGGCGGTGCTGCTGCGGATCACCGACGTGTTCGGGGTCGACGCCACCTTCTTCGCCTCTCAGGACGACACCCGGCTGGTCGCCGAGTTGCGCGAGGTCGCCATGGACCGCGACCTGGACCTCAACGTGGAACTGGCCGAAGTGGCCGAAATGGTCAGTACCCACCCCAAATTGGCCCGGGCCATGGTGAACCTGCACCGCCGTTACCGGATCACCACCGCCCAACTGGCAGCGGCCACCGAGGAGCGCTACTCCGACGGCAGCGGCACGGGCGCGATCACCATGCCGCACGAAGAGGTCCGGGACTACTTCTATCAGCGGCAGAACTACCTGCACGAACTCGACACCGCCGCCGAAGAACTGGCCACCCAGATGCGCCGGCATCAGGGCGAGCTGGCTGTCGAGTTGACCAATCGGCTCACCGAGGTACACGGCGTGCGCATCAACCGCCGAATCGACCTGGGCGAAACAGTGCTGCACCGCTACGACGCGACGACCCGGACGCTGGATATGGGCCACCACCTGTCGTGGGGGCAACGGGTGTTCAAGATGGCGGCCGAGCTGGCCTATCTGGAGTTCGACGATCAGATCTCCGCCCTGGTCGAAGAAGGCAAGTTCACCTCGAAGGACTCGCGCACCCTGGCACGGCTGGGGTTGGCCAACTACTTCGCGGCGGCGATCGTGTTGCCCTACGGGCAGTTCCACGACAGTGCCGAGACATTTCGCTACGACATCGAGCGACTCTCGGCGTTCTACCGGGTCAGCTATGAGACCATCGCCCACCGGCTGTCGACCATGCAACGGCCGTCAATGCGGGGCGTGCCGTTCTCGTTCGTCCGGGTCGACAGGGCCGGCAACATGTCAAAACGCCAGTCGGCCACCGGTTTCCATTTCTCGTCCAGCGGGGGAACCTGCCCGTTGTGGAACGTCTACGAGTCGTTCGGGAACCCGGGAAAGATCTTGGTGCAGATCGCCGAGATGCCCGACGGCCGCAAATACCTGTGGGTGGCGCGCACCGTGGAACGCCGCGCATCGCGCTGGGGCCAGCCGGACAAGACTTTCGCGATCGGCTTGGGTTGCGAACTGCGCCACGCGCACCGGCTGGTCTACTCCGAGGGGCTCGATCTGCATGCCGGCCATGAAGTCCCGGCCACCCCGATCGGGGCGGGCTGCCGAGTCTGCGAACGCGACAACTGTCCACAGCGGGCGTTCCCGGCCCTGGGCCGTGACCTTGATCTCAACGAACACCGCAGCACAGTGTCGCCGTATCTGGTAAAGCAACAGCAGTGACAATTCGAATCCCCGATTCCCCGGGCCTTCGCGACCTCGGCCTCGCCAACTGGGCGGTCTGCAAAGTTGTCGCCCTGCGCCAGCGCGTGCCCCGCGCGCACCTGTTCACCACGCTCGGCCAGCACAAGCGGTTGATGTGGTCCTGGCTGCCGTTCGGCGGCATGCTGATGCGCGGCGGCAAACTTTCGACCCGCGACACCGAGCTGGTGATCCTGCGGGTGGGCCACTTGCGCGACAGCCAGTACGAACTGCAGCACCATCGCCGAATGGCCCGGGCGGCCGGCTTGGACGACGCCACCCAGGAACTCATCTTCGCGGGCCCCGCCGGCCCCAACTTCGACAGGCTCACCGATCGCCAGCGCGCCATGTTGACCGGGATCGACGAACTCATCCAGACCCGCACGCTGTCCGACGCCACCTGGGCGCAGTTGGCCGAGCACCTTGATCGGCCTCGGATGATCGAATTCGTCATGCTGACATCCCAATACGATGCGCTGGCAGCCACCCTGAGCGCACTGCGGGTGCCGTTGGACTTCGACGAGTAGCACTGCGTGACCGCTACCGTTCTCCACGACCTCGCCATCGCCGGGGGCGGAACGCTGGTGATCGCGCTCGTGCTGATCGTGGTCGGGCGCATGTTGCAGCGGCGGGGTGCCGGGCCGTTGGTGACCCGCAAGATTCCGCACGCGCTGTGCGGGCTGTTCGCCGCGCTGGCCGCATTCCAGTTGTCCAACGGCGTGGTGGTGGCGGGCGTGCTCGCCGCGGCGACGCTGGCACTGGCGTTCATCGTGGAGCGTGGTCTGGTCCCGGTGCCGGGAGTTTTCGACGGCACCCGGTCCCGGGACTACGGGCTGGTGGCGTTCGCCGGCGGAGCGTTGCTCGCGGTGCTGGCGTTCTGGCCGGACCGGGTGGCTATCGCCGGCGGGGTCGTGGTGCTGGGCCTGGCCGATGCGGGTGCGGCGCTGGTGGGACAGCGATTCGGGCGGCACCAGGTCATAGCCGGCGGGGGTGCACGGACCCTCGAGGGCTCACTGGCCTTCGTGGCGATCGCCTTCGCGGTGTCCTTGACGTTCTGCCGTTTCGGACTCGAATTGAATTCGTTTATGGCGGTTTCGGTTTCGATCTTCGTCGCGCTGACGACGGCGACTGTCGAGTTGCTGGTGCTGCCGGCGGCGGACAACCTGCTGATCACGCCGTGGGTGGCGCTGCTGCTGCACGTCGCACCTGAGCTGTCGACCGACGACGCGCTGCGCTGGCTGGCCGCGGCCGTATTCGGCTGCGCCATCGTGCCGTTCATGCTCCGGATGCGCTGGCTGGATCTGCCGGGCGCCCTGTGCGGCGGCCTGATCGCCGCTGCGGCGGTCGGCCTCGGCGGGTGGGGGTGGATTATCCCGGCCGCTGTGTTCTTCTCGCTGACCAGCGTGCTCACCGCGTATCGCCGGCCTACCCGGGCCGGGGGCATGCGCACAATGAGTCAGGTCGCGGTGAACGCGGGCCTTCCGGTGCTGGTCCCGGTGATCGGCTACGCGTTCACCCGCGATCCGGTCTGGTACGCGGTGTCCATCGGCGGGATCGCGGCCGGCATCGCCGACTCCTGGGCCTCGGAGATCGGCCGCTTCTCCAAGCAGGATCCGGTGTCGTTGCGGACGCGGGGCCGCGTCGCCAAGGGCACTTCGGGGGCCGTGTCACCGCTGGGCTCGTCGGCGACAGTGCTGGGGGCGTTGGCGGTCGGATGCTTCGGCGCCCTGTTCGGCGGACCGTCGATGGTGCTCGTCGGCGTGGTGGCCGGGGTGGCCGGCTCGCTGGTGGACACCCTGATCGGCGCCAGCGTGGAGGCCCGCTACATGTGCGGTGCGTGCGGCGCCACGGTGGAGGACCGCCTGCACTGCGGGGCGCCGACGCAGCCGTCCTGGGGGTGGCGCTGGGTCGGCAACGACGTCGTCAACGCCTTCGCCAATGTCAGCGGCATGGCGGTGGGCTTCGGGGTCTACGGGCTGCTGCTGTAGCGGCGAACCGCTACCGGCCCGACAAGGTGCTCTCCCACAACAGCAGGCGCGTCCGAAACCCGGGATGGTTCACACTGTCCAGCACCTTGAGCGCGGCGCCGGTGAGCGCCGGGATGCCGGCCACCTTGTTGAAGAGCCGGCCACGCCGATATTCCTTGCCCCAGACCGCCTGGACGGTTTGCTGGTAGTTGGTGAAATCGGCGGGCCCGCCGTTGGTCAGCGCGGCGATGGCGCACTCGCCGGCTGCCATCCCCGACTGCAACGCCTTGGAGATCCCCGCGCCCGACACCGGCCGGGCCGCCCCCAGCGCATCACCGGCGAACAACACACCCGGGCGCCACGGCGGCCAAGCGGTGAAGCCCATCGGCAGCCGCCAGCCCTGTAGGGCCTTCGACTTCTGCAGCTCGGCGATCGACGGCAACTCCCAGTCACGGGGCAGGGTGGCCATGAATTCGCCCAGGAGCTGGGTGGAGTTGATCTGCTTCCAGTGCTTGTAGCTGTTGGCGTAACCCACCCCGATGTTGACCCGGCCACCACCGAGTGGGAACACCCAGCCGTACCCGGGCAGTTGGTCGCCGCGGAACCGAAGCTTCAGGTGGATGTCGAGGCTGTCGAAGTCCGGTCGGTTCACCGGCATTTCGGCGCGGATCGCGATCGCCGAGTAGCCGTTGTACTGCGACTCCAGTTTGAGCCCGCGCTTGACCGGCGAGTACGCGCCGTCGGCGGCGATCACCGCATCGGCCGACACTTTCTCGCCGGACTTCAGCATCACGCCGGTGACGCGCCCGTCGTCGTCGACGAGGGGGCCGACGACTTCGGCGGCCTGGCGCACCTCGGCACCGGCGGCCGCGGCGTTGTTGAGCAGCATCGTGTCCAGCTCGCAACGGCGGATGCCGTGCCCGTGGTCGGGCATCCCCGCACGCCGCGGGAAGGACAGCTCCCATTCGCTCGGGCTGTATATCTTCGCCCGGTTGACGCGGTGGAACTTGGCGATCTCGTCGGCCAGGCCCATCTTCTGCAGGTAGTTGGTGGCTCGTGGAGTCAGACCGTCGCCACATGGTTTGTCACGCGGAAACTCGGCCTTGTCCAGCAGCACCACCCGGGCGCCGGTCCGCGCGGCCTGCCACGCAGCCGCCGAACCCGCCGGCCCGGCCCCGGCTATCGCCAGGTCATATCGCCGGGTCACCGGACCTCGACTGTTCGTGTCTGTGTCACCGACCGCGCCACCGTCGCCATGACCGCAAGCTTGGTCGCTTTGGTTGCCGGTATCAAGAACTGCGCCGCCGGCCGGCGCCCCGGTTCAGAAGTTGATCATGTGGCCGGTCAGGCCGTGGAAGCACTCCTGCAGCGCCTCGGACATGGTCGGGTGGGTGTGCACATTGCGGGCCAGCTCGCCCGCGGTCAGGTCCCACTTCTGCGCCAAGGTGAGCTCCGGCAGCAGCTCGGAGACGTCGTGGCCGACCAGGTGCCCGCCGATCAGCTCGCCGTAGCGGGCGTCGGCGATCAGCTTCACGAACCCGCTCGGGTCGCCGGCACCGTGCGCCTTGCCGTTGGCGGTGAACGGGAACTTGACCACCTTCACGTCGTAGCCCTCGGCCTTGGCCTGCTCCTCGGTGAGCCCGAAGCTGGCCACCTGCGGCTGGCAGAACGTCGCCCGCGGCATCATCCGGTAGTCGCCCAGCGACATGGTCTCGGCACCGGCGATGGTCTCGGCGGCCACCACGCCCTGCGCCTCGGCGACGTGGGCGAGTTGCAGCAGCCCGGTGACATCGCCGATGGCGTAGACGTGCGGCTGCGAGGTCTGCAGGTACTCACCGACACCGATGGCACGCCGGTCGGTCAGCGCCACCCCGGCCGCCTCCAGGCCGTAGCCGTCGACGTTGGGCGCAAAACCGATGGCCTGCAACACCTTGTCGGTCTTGAGTTCCTCGGTCTGACCGTCCTTGCTGATCGTGACGGTCACCTGGCCGCCGGCTCCGCTATCGAGGATGGACTCGACCTTGGTTCCGGTGCGGATCTTGACGCCCAGCTTCTTGAACTGCTTCTCGATCTCCTTGGACACCTCGGCGTCCTCGTTGGGCAGCGCGCGCGGCAGGAACTCCACCACGGTGACGTCCACGCCGTAGTTGGCCAGCACGTAGGAGAACTCCATGCCGATCGCTCCGGCGCCGGCGATGATGATCGAGGCCGGCAGGTCGCGGCTCAGGATCAGTTGCTCGTAGGTGACGACGTTGTCCGACAGCGAGGTGCCCGGCACCAGCCGAGTGCTCGACCCGGTGGCGATGATCGCGTTGGCGAACGTAACCGTCTCGGTACCACCGTCATTGAGTGCCACCGAGATGGTGTTCGGGTCGGTGAAGGTGCCGTAGCCGTGGATCTCGGTGATCTTGTTCTTCTTCATCAAGAAGTGCACGCCGGCCACCCGGCCCTCGGCGACCTTGCGGCTGCGGTCGAACGCCGCGCCGTAGTCGAAGCTCGCCGTGCCGCTGATCCCGAAGGTGGCGGCCTCACGCGAGAAGATGTGCGCCAGTTCGGCGTTGCGCAACAGCGCCTTCGAGGGGATACAGCCGACGTTGAGGCAGACCCCGCCCCACCATTTCGGCTCGATGATGGCGGTGTTCAAGCCCAGTTGGGCGGCACGAATGGCCGCGACGTACCCGCCGGGGCCGGCTCCGAGGACTACGACGTCATAGTGGGTCACCCGGCTACCCTATCGGGCCGCGGCGCCTGCGGGCAGTGGCGGTGGGCACGTTTGGCAGCGACCGATCTCACGCTGTGTTATCGCGTTACGCGACTGCTCGAGCTGCGTGTCGGCGAGGTCGACGACTATGACGACGTGGCTGAACTCGAGCGCCGGATGGTGAGCGGGGATGCGGGCCCGCAGGTCGGACCCATCCCCCGGTCCCGAGGCCGTTCAGTACGGGATGACGCCGCCGACGCAGCGACTCACGTGCTGGCAGAAGTAGTGGCCGTAGAGCGGGGCCGCGGCGGCCGCCGACGCGAACACCGCCGACATCAGCGCGATCGCAACCGCCGCCACCAGCGGCTTCTCGCCCACCATCGCCAGGATGAGCCCGGCCACGACACAGCCGGCCGCGTAGACCACCAGGACGAACACCGCCGGGGTCTTGTCGGCCAGCGAATACCACCAGGAGAACAGGCCCAAGCCGATCCCGGCCGCCGGAATCCAGACAGCGAGCAGGACCAGGGCCAGGTGCCACCACTTCAGGAACCGGAGCTGACCCGGGACGACTTGCGATTTGGAAGGTTTAGCCGGCACGGACTGGGACGTCGACGCGGGTTTGTCGGCTTCCAGCTCCGACTCCCGTTCCGGAGTCGGTGCCGGCTGCGGTTCATCAGCCGGTGGGGGCAGCGGCGTCGGATGCGGCCCGGTGTCGAAGATCGGCGCCATGTGCGGCTCGGTCATCGGCAGCGACCCGGTGTCGGTGGTCTCAGGCACCGGACACCACCTGGATCGCCGCCAGTGCCCCGAACCAGCCGACCGCCATCGCGAGCAGAGCTGCTCCCAGCCCGGTCACCCAGCGCCGCGACGAGACGAACACCAGAACCAGCCCCGCGATGCTGGGCCCGCCGAGCACCAGCGCGATCGCGGCGTCCGGGCGCAGTGGCGCCCGGACCAGCAGGGTCAGTCCGATTCCGGTCAGGACACCAACCGCCGCACCGATGAGCATGACGCTGCTCAACATCCACGGGCGCGGTAGCGGTATCACACCAGCAGATTTTACGGCGGAGACGCCGGTCAGCGCGGTAACGACCCGGTCATCGGCGGGGCCGCATTCAGCAGGGCATTCTCGGCGTCGGTGAAGGCCCGGCCGCGGGACAGAAACCGCATGCCCTCGGGCGCCTCCAGGCTGAACCCGCTGCCCCGGCCCGGCACCACGTCGATGATCAGCTGGGTGTGTTTCCACGCCTCGAACTGCGGCCCGGAGATCCACACCGGCACCCCATCGTCGAGCACTCCGAGCAGCACGTCGTAGTCGCCGATGATGAAGTCCCCGTCGGGGTAGCACATCGGCGCCGAGCCGTCGCAGCAGCCGCCGGACTGGTGGAACATCACCGGGCCGTGCCGCGCGATCAGTCGGGCCACCAGTTCGGCCGCCGCCTCGGTGATCGTCACCCGGTCCGGCGCGTCCATCAGAACAGGCCGGTGGCGGTTTGGGAGTAGGAGACCAGCAGGTTTTTGGTCTGTTGGTAGTGCTCCAGCGCCATCTTGTGGTTCTCCCGGCCGATCCCGGACTGCTTGTAGCCGCCGAACGCCGCATGCGCGGGATAGGCGTGATAGCAGTTCACCCACACCCGACCGGCCTGGATGTCACGGCCGGCCCGATAGGCGGTGTTGCCGTTACGGCTCCACACCCCGGCAGCCAGGCCATAAAGGGTGTCGTTGGCGATCGAGATCGCATCGTCATAGTCGGTGAAAGAGGTCACCGACACCACCGGACCGAAGATCTCCTCCTGAAAGATCCGCATCTTGTTATGACCGGCGAAAATCGTCGGCTGCACATAGAAACCACCCGAGAGCTCCCCACCGAGTTCGGCACGCTCCCCACCGGTGACCACCCGGGCACCCTCGCCCTTGCCGATCTCGATATAGGACAAGATCTTCTCCAACTGATCATTGGAGGCCTGCGCCCCGATCATCGTGGTCACATCCAGCGGATCACCCTGACGGATCGCCTTGGTACGGATCGCCGCCAACTCCAGAAACTCGTCATAAATGTCGGCCTGCACCAGCGACCGCGACGGACAGGTACACACCTCACCCTGATTAAGCGCAAACCCCGCAAACCCCTCCAGGGCCTTGTCCTGGAAATCATCACCGGCCGCCAGCACATCGGAGAAGAAGATGTTCGGGCTCTTGCCACCCAACTCCAGGGTGACCGGGATGATGTTCTGACTGGCGTACTGCATGATCAACCGCCCCGTGGTGGTCTCCCCGGTGAAACTGATCTTGGCGATCCGATTACTCGAGGCCAGCGGCTTGCCGGCCTCAACACCGAATCCGTTGACCACATTGAGCACACCCGGCGGCAACAGCTCACCGATCAGGCTCATCAGGAACAGGATCGAGGCCGGGGTCTGCTCGGCGGGCTTTAAGACCACCGCATTGCCGGCGGCCAGCGCCGGCGCCAGCTTCCAGGCCGCCATCAGGATCGGGAAATTCCATGGAATGATCTGACCCACCACCCCCAGCGGCTCATGGAAGTGATACGCCACCGTGTCCTCATCAAGCTGGCTCAACGCCCCCTCCTGGGTGCGGATCGCCGCCGCGAAATACCGGAAATGATCCGCCGCCAGCGGAATATCAGCGGCCAAACACTCCCGGATCGGCTTGCCGTTATCCCACACCTCGGCCACCGCCAGCGCCTCACGATTCGCATCGATACGATCGGCGATCTTGCCCAGAATCTCCGCCCGCTGCGCCGGCGCCGTCTTACCCCACGCCGGGGCGGCCGCATGCGCAGCATCCAAAGCCATGTCGATATCAGCCGCCGTCGACCGCGGAACCTCACAGAACGGCTGACCGGTCACCGGCGTGGTGTTCTCGAAATACTCCCCACCAACCGGCGCCACCCACTGACCACCGATGAAATTCCCGTAACGCGCCTCAAAACCCATAAGCGCACCTGCAGAACCCGGACGAGCAAAAACGGTCATCGCTGTAATCCCTAGTTTCGACGGTGTTGTACACATCACATTACCGCCGTTGCCAGAATGGCCTCCATGGCTGGTGATGCGCTGGACGACAAGTACCTCTGGTTGGAAGACGTCACCGGTGACGACGCGCTGGACTGGGTCCGCGCCCACAACACCCCGACCGTGGACGAGTTCGCCGGCGAGGATTTCGAGGCGATGCGGACCGCAGCGCTGGAGGTGCTCGACACCGATGCCCGCATCCCCTACGTGCGCCGGCGCGGAGAGTTTCTCTACAACTTCTGGCGCGACGCCGACAACCCGCGCGGGCTGTGGCGGCGGACCACGCTGGGCAGCTACCGCTCCGACTCCCCGGAGTGGGATGTGGTGATCGATCTCGACGAGCTGGCCCGCACCGACAGCGAGAACTGGGTGTGGGGCGGCGCCAACGTGATCGAACCCGACCACACCAAGGCCCTGGTGTCACTGTCGCGCGGCGGTTCGGATGCCGTGGTGGTCCGCGAATTCGACATGGTCACAGGTGAATTCGTAGCAGGAGGATTCGAGCTTCCCGAAGCCAAGACCCGGATCGGCTGGGAGGACGACGACACGGTGCTGGTGGGCACCGACTTCGGCCCCGATTCGCTGACCGAATCCGGCTACCCGCGGATGGTGAAGCGGTGGCGTCGCGGGCAGCCACTGGCCGATGCCGACACGGTGTTCGCCGGCGCGGTAACCGACGTCGTGGTGGCGGCCGGTCGCGACCGCACACCGGGTTTCGAGCGGACGCTGGTGTCGCGGGCCATCGACTTCTTCAACGACGAAGTTTACGAGTTGCGCGATGGCGAGCTGATCCGGCTCGACGCGCCTACCGACGCGACGGTGTCGACGCATCGGCAGTGGATACTGATCGATCTGCGCACCGACTGGGAGACCGGCACAGGGTCCTACCGCGCCGGTTCACTGCTGGCAGCAGATTACGACGAGTTCCTTTCCGGCACGGCCCAGTTGAGCGTCGTCTTCACTCCCGACGCGCACACCGCGCTGCACCATTACGCGTGGACCCGCGATCGACTGGTGCTGGTCACCCTGCACGACGTGGCCAGCCGGGTGGAGGTGATCATTCCGGGCGACTGGCAGCGGCGCGAGGTGGCAGAGGTGCCCGCGAATACCAACACGGTGATCGCCGCCGCCGACCACACCGGTGACGAGATCTTCCTGGACTCCAGCGGATTCGACCGGCCGTCCCGGCTGCTGCACGGCCCGGTGGACGGTCCGCTGACCGAGATCAAGGCCGCCCCGGCGTTTTTCGATGCCGGAGGCCTGGACGTCGCCCAGCATTTCGCGACGTCGAAGGACGGCACCGCCATCCCCTACTTCGTGGTGCGCCCACCGGGTGCCACCGGCCCGACACTGCTGGGCGGCTACGGGGGGTTCGAGGTGGCGCGCACCCCCGGCTATGACGGCGTGCTGGGCCGGCTGTGGCTGGCCCACGGCGGCACCTATGTACTGGCCAACATCCGCGGCGGCGGCGAATACGGTCCGAGCTGGCACACCCAGGCGATGCGGTCCGGCCGGCATCTTGTCGCCGAGGATTTCGCCGCGGTGGCAACCGATCTGGTCAATCGCGGCATCACCACGGTGCCGCAACTGGGCGCGGTAGGCGGCAGCAACGGCGGGCTGCTGATGGGCATCATGCTCACCGCCTATCCGCAGCTGTTCGGCGCACTGGTCTGCCAGGTGCCGCTGTTGGACATGCGCCGCTACCACCTGCTGCTGGCGGGCGCGTCCTGGGTCGCCGAATACGGTGACCCCGACAACCCGGACGACTGGGAGTTCATCTCCAAATACTCGCCGTACCAAAATATTTCGTCGAACGCACAGTATCCCCCACTGCTGATGACCACCTCCACCCGCGACGACCGGGTGCACCCCGGGCATGCCCGCAAGATGACCGCGGCGCTGCAGGACGCCGGACACCGGGTCTGGTACTACGAGAACATCGAGGGCGGGCACGGCGGAGCGGCCGACAACGCGCAGGCCGCGTTCAAGTCCGCGTTGAGTTTCTCGTTCTTGTGGCGGATGCTGAGCAGCCGACGCTGAGCGTTACCCGCCGGCGAGTTCCTCGCCACCGGTGTTGCGAGCCCAGTCGGTCCGCAGTTCCTGCCCGTAGTCGCCCTGACGCATCCGCAGGTCTGCGTACGCCAGCATCTGCACACAGCGGACTACTCCGCACACGACGGGCGAAGCAATGACGACCACTGCCCAGGTGACCTTGGAGAGCATCACCACCGGTGCCACGCCGGCGATCCACACCAGATTGACGACCAAGATCCTGCCCACGGCGGATTTGCAGAGCTCGATCGAACGCCGGAATGAGTCCGCGATTCCGCGCTGTTCGAGAACGAGCACCACCGGCGCGATGCTCAGCATGATTCCGATGACCAGCGATGCGACGCCGCACACCACCACAACGGGCATCAGCGCGATATAGAAACCGCTGAAGACTGCGGTGATCTGGATCAACAGCAAGGCCGCGCCGATCAGGTAGTAGGCGATGATCAGCCGGCATACCGCAAGCTTGCTTTGCTTGGCCCGGTGGAACATCTCGTCGAATCGGATCCGCTCGCCGCGTACCGCCTTGTCGGCGGCCTGGGCACCCAGGCTGATCAGCAGCCCGTCGCCGGGCAATACGACCGCGCAGAGCACCATGAATATCATCAGCATCAGCACTGCGGCGCCGGGCCGCAGATCGCCGTCGGCGCCCAAAAGCATGCTCGCGGTCTGCCGCGAACCCATGATCTGCCCGACGACGTACGCGATGGCGGCCAGCGCCAGCACGAACCCGGTGTGTATGACCGCCGGCACTCCGACCAGAGTTGGCCAGTTCCGCAGCACGATCTTGCCGGCACCGCGGTACAGCTCGGGAACAGTCATGGGGCGGAACGGGATCGGCGGGTGACGGTCGACGGTCTCCGGTATGTTCCGTGGCAGCGCCCATCCACGTTTCGCCAGGAAGTCCTCGACGTCGGCCGGCCAGCCGGTCCGGTGCGTCCGGGTGTAGTACGCCGCACACACGTACAGCGCGGCAGTCAGCCAGCAACCGACACCCGGCCAGTCGATCAGTGCCAGCGCTACCCACAGCCCGGCCAGGGCGCGCATCGCATGGTAGGGCCGCAGGTCGAATCGGACGGCCTCGACGTCACTCATCAGACCCACCACCTCCCTGGCCGCCGGCTTACCAGAATGATGGCAGCTAAGCGGGCCAGTTGGGGAGTGACCGGTCAGGATTTGCGCAGCGTGCCCAGCAGCGCGACCGCCACGCCGATCAGCACCATGCCCCCGCCGACCGTCAGAGTCAGGTTGAGCCATTGATGCAGGCTGCTTTCGGCCACGTCCACCAGGGCCTCGGCGATCCGGCGGATGTCGCCGGTCGCCTGGTTGAGCAGCGGGTTCAGGTAGCGTCGCGCCACTTCGATTCCCGACCAGCCACCCGCGCCCACCAACAGACCCGAAACGCCCAGGCCCGCCAACGCCCTACCGCGATGGCGTGCGGCCGCGAGCGTCAGCACCGCGCACAGGCCGGTCAACGCGACCAGCACCAGGCTCAGCGTCGGGCCCCATACCGCGATCCGGTGTAGTCCGCCGGGGCGGGACACTTCGGTGGAGGTCGGGGTGAGCGGCACCGTCATCGACGCGGGCAATCCGATGTTGTAGTCGGACAGCAGGTCCGCGAACGCCGGGTCGCTGAGCATCGGCACCACGTCGATCTCCCACGGGCCGGTGTTCTCACCACTGAGCAGCCAGGCATGACCGTCGGTGTTGACCTGCACGAACTGTCGCGGGAACGACGGCCCGGCGGTGTATTCGGCGGCGGCCTGCCGGACCGGGGACGGGTCGATGTTGAAGCCGGTGGCGCGGATCAACTGCACCGTCTGGGCGCTCAATTCAGCCGCGACCGCCTTCTGCAGCGCCGGTTGGGCGGCCGCCTTCTGCGCCAGCCGCGCGTAGCCGCCGGCGTCGACGAGGTTGCACTGCGCCCACGCCATCGGCAACGTCACCGCCAGTGCCGCGGTGGCCAGCAGCCAGAACAGCGCCGCGGTGAGGCCGCGCACTATTTCGCGGTGCGGCGCGGCCGCGACAGTGCCATCTTGGTGATCATCTTGTTTGCCCGGCCCAGCGCCTTGAGTGAATTGTGGTAGAAGTTGCCGCCCGCACCGACGTTCGTGCGCGGGACGACGACCGTCTCCTGCCGACAGAACTTGCGGATGCCGTCCGCGCCGCCGAACCGCGCCCCGATGCCCGAGGTCTTCCAGCCCCCCATCGGCGCAGTCGTGCACATCAGGTTGGAGATCACGTCGTTGACGTTCACCGCGCCGCAGTCCAATTGAACGGCGATGTCCTTGGCCCGCGAGATGTCGCGGGAGAACACCGAGGCGCTCAACCCGTAGGCACTGTCGTTGGCCAACCGGATGGCCTCGTCGACGCCGGCGACCTTCATGATCGGCAGCGTCGGGCCGAAGGTCTCCTCGGTCATGCAGGCCATCGAGTGGTCCACATCGACCAGCACGGTGGGCGGGTAGAAGCTGCCCGGACCGGTGGGGCATTCACCGCCGGTCAGCGCCCGCGCCCCGGCCGCCACCGCCTCGTTGACATGGCGTTCGGTGACGGCCCGCTGCGCATCGCTGATCAGCGAGCCGAAGTGCGTGCCCTCACCGGCGCCCATCTGCAGCGCCTGGACGTCGCGGACGACCGCGGCGACGAACTTGTCGTAGACGGCGTCCAGCACGTACACCCGCTCGACCGACACGCAGGTCTGCCCGGCGTTGAACATCGCGCCCCACACCGCGGCGTGCGCGGCCAGATCGATGTCGGCGTCTTCGCACACGATCATCGGGTCCTTGCCGCCCAGTTCGAGGCTGCACGGGATCAGCCGGCCCGCTGCCCGCTCGGCCACCTTGCGCCCGGTGGCGGTGGAGCCGGTGAACTGTACGTAGTCGGAGTTGTCGATGACCGCCTCGGCGACCTCGCGGGCACCCTGCACCACCGCGAACACGTCCGGGGCGCCGGAGTCCTGCCAGCCCCGGCGCAGCAACTCGGCGGTAAGCGGGGTCTGCTCGGAGGGCTTCAGCAACACCGCGCTGCCGGCGGCCAGCGCGCCGATCGCGTCCATCATCGCGTTGGCCACCGGGTAGTTCCACGGCGCGATCACCCCGACCACCGGCCGCGGGCGGTAGTGCACGCTGATCTTCTTGATCGCCAGCGCCGCCATCGGCGCCGGCCGGCTCTCCGGGACCAGCGCCTTGTCCATCACCTTGATCACGTACGACAGGATCATGATCAGCAGCGGCACCTCTTGCGCGGCGTCGGTGCTGGACTTGCCGGTCTCGGCGATCAGCAGCTTCTCGATCTCGTCCCGGTTGTCGCCGAGCCACACCGCGAACCGGGCCAGCGCCTTGGCCCGGCCCTTGGCGCCGCGGCGTTCCCATTCCCGCTGGGCGGCGCGCAGCCCGGTGGCAACGCCTGTGACGTCGGCCGGATCGGTCCAGCGCACCTCGCCGGCGGCGGCCCCGGTTGCGGGGTTGAGCACGGTGTCGGTGCCGGAAAGAGCGGTAGCAGCTGGCGTGGTGGCGGTCATGGCGCCATGCTAGTCCCGGTTGTGACCGGGATCGCACCGGGCCTAGACAGGTGTCAAGTTTGGCCGGGTGCGATACCCCGCAGGTACGCGGCCTGTCCCAGGTGCTGGGCACAGTCATCGATGATGCTGACCAGCCGCACTCCGGCCGTGACCGGCGGATTCCAGTGTGTGTCGACGACCCGGCCCAGTTCAGCCACGGTGACGCCGCCGAGGTAGTCCAGCGTCAGGTGATGCACGGCGCGGTAGTAGTCGGCCAGCAGTTGTGCCGGGGCGTGCACCTTGGCGACTTCGGCCGGGCCGTGGCCGTAGCCGCTGTCGTCACGTGGCAGGTCCAGACCGAACCGGTCCACCCAGCCGTCGCGAGTCCACACCTGCTCGACGCCGGCGACCTGGGCGACCTGGATGTCCTGCACCCGGGCGCTGTGCCAGAGCAGCCAGGCGATGCTGTTGGCCTGCGGGGTCGGCCGATAGTCGGCCACCTCCTCGGTGAGCCCGCCGGTGACTTCGTCGGCGTGCTCGATCAACCGCGTGAACGCGTCCCGTAGCAGGTCCTGCAGAGCGGCGGCTGCGTCCGTGCCAGTCATACCGCCTGACGCTACGCCTGGTGACAGACCGCCTCGATGTTGTTGCCGTCGGGATCACGGACGAAGGCCCCGAAGTAGCCCGGGTGGTATTCGGGCCAGAACCTCGGCGCGTGCAGCGGCTCGGCACCGAGTTCGACGGCGGTGTCGTAGAACTTCTGAACCTGGTCGCGGTCGGCGGCGCTGAAGGCGACGTGAACCTCGCGGTTGGGGCCGGAGGCTTCGCCCGCATTGGCGTCGGCGATCCAGAACGTCGGCTTGCCGTCCCGCCCGTAGCCAATGGCCACGCCGACATCCAGCTGCCGCGTATATCCCAGGACGCCGAGCACCACGTCATAGAACTTCTGCGATCTGGCGTAGTCGGTGCAGTTGATGCCCAAGTGGTCGATCACGAATACATCCTGGCATGAGACCCGAGGCGGTCGTAGATTAACTAGATGAGCCTCGACCTCGTTGTCCGCAACGGCACGGTCGTCGACGGATTGGGCGGCGCCCCTTTTCGCGGCGATGTCGGGGTGCGTGACGGCGTCATCGTCGAGGTCGGCACCGCGACCGGCTCGGGGGACAGCGAAGCCCAGCACGTGATCGACGCGACCGGGCTGCTGGTGACACCGGGTTTCGTCGACCTGCACACCCATTACGACGGACAGTCGATCTGGTCGGACCGGCTCAATCCCTCATCGGCACACGGCGTGACGACGGCACTGATGGGCAACTGCGGCGTGGGTTTCGCGCCGTGCCGGATCACCGACCATGAGGTGCTGGTCGATCTGATGGCCGGTGTCGAAGACATTCCCGGGGTGGTGATGACCGACGGCCTGCCCTGGACCTGGGAGACCTTCCCGCAGTTCATGGATGCCGTCGATGCGCAGGCGCGCGACATTGATGTGGCCGCGTACCTGCCGCATTCGCCGTTGCGGGTCTACGTGATGGGTCAGCGCGGTGTCGACCGGGAGCCGGCCACCCCTGAGGATCTGGCGCAGATGCGCGCACTGGCCCGAGAAGCCGCCGAGGCTGGGGCGCTGGGCTTCTCGTCGTCGCGGCTGACCACCCACCGCACCCGGGCCGGCTCCCAGATCCCCAGCTACAACGCCGCGTACTCCGAGATCCTCGAGATCGGCCGCGGCCTCGCCGACGGGGGCGGCGGGCTGATCCAGTTCGTCCCCGACCTGCCGGACGGCGCATATCAGCCTGTGCTGCAGCAGGTTTTCGACGCGGCCACCGATGTCGGACTGCCGGTCACGTTCACTCTGCTGATCGGCAACGCGGGCGAGCCGGTATGGCGCGACGCGGTCACCATGGTTGAGAAGGCCAACAGCGCCGGCGCCACGATCACCGCGCAGGTATTCCCGCGCCCGGTCGGACTCATCGTCGGGCTGGACCTGAGTATCAATCCGTTCGTGCTGTACCCGAGTTACCGGGCGATCGCCGGCCTGTCGCTGGCCGAGCGGGTCGCCGAGATGCGCAAGCCCGAAGTGCGGCAACGGATTCTGGCCGACAAGGTCAGTATCGTTCCGAATAACCCGATCGCGTACCTGGCCCAGTCCTGGGACTGGACGTTCCCGCTCGGCGACGACGCCGACTATGAGCCGGATCCGTCGAAGAGCATCGCCGCGCGCGCCAGGGCACGGGGCGTCTCCCCGGCTGAGGAGGCCTACGACCGACTGCTCGACGACGACGGGCACGCGATCCTGCTGGATGCACTGGCCAACTTCCGGGACAACTCGCTGGACACCGTCGGTGCCCTGATGCGCCGCGACGACGTGGTGCTGGGCCTGGGTGACGGTGGCGCTCACTACGGAATGATCTGCGACTCAAGCTATCCCACCTACGTGCTGGCGCACTGGGCGCGTGATCGCAAGTCCGGGCGGCTCAGCGTCCAAGCGGCGGTCCGCGAGCTGACATCGGTGCCGGCCCGGGTCGCCGGACTTGACGACCGAGGCCGCATCGCGGTCGGCTACAAGGCGGACCTCAACGTCATCGATCACGACAACCTGCGCCTGCACAAGCCGGTGGTCACCTACGACCTGCCGGCCGGTGGGCGTCGGCTCGATCAGGCCGCCGACGGCTACGTGGCAACGATCGTCGCCGGCGAGATCATCGCGGAGAACGGCAAACCCACCGCGGCCCGGCCCGGCAAACTGGTGCGCGGTCGCCGGGCGGCGCCGGCCTGACCGTCCGCCGAGCTCCCCCGGCGTAGCGTTATCCGATGTGACGTCCCCCAAATACACCCACGGCCACCACGAGTCGGTGCTGCGCGCCCACCGTGCCCGCACGGCGCAGAACTCCGCGGCCTATCTGTTGGGATCGCTGAAGCCGGGACTGCAGTTGTTGGACGTCGGCTGCGGCCCGGGAACCATCACGGCTGATCTGGCCGGCCTCGTCGCGCCAGGGCGGGTGACCGCCATCGAGCCGGTGCCCGAGGCCCTGGACCTGGCCCGCGCCTGCGCGAGTGAGCGGGGGCAGGACAACATCGACTTCGTGGTCGCCGACGTGCACGCATTGCAGTTCCCCGACAACAGCTTTGACGTGGTGCATGCCCACCAGGTGTTGCAGCACGTCGCCGACCCGGTGACCGCGCTCTCCGAGATGCGTCGGGTGTGTAAACCCGGTGGTGTGGTGGCCGCCCGCGACAGCGACTACGCGGCGTTCACCTGGTACCCGGCGTCGGCGGAGCTGGACGACTGGCTGCGGCTCTACCGCGACGCCGCGCGTGCCAACGGCGGTGAGCCCGACGCGGGCCGGCATCTGCTGGCCTGGGCGCATGCGGCCGGATTCACCGACGTTACCCCGACGACGAGCGCGACCTGTTACGGCACACCTGCCGACCGGGAGCACTGGGGCGGGATGTGGGCAGACCGGATCCTGCAGTCCGCCATCGCCGAGCAGCTGCTGGCCAGTGGCGCCGCCGATCAGGCCAAGCTGCAGGCGATTTCGCAGGCATGGCGGGACTGGGCCGCTCACCCGGACGGCTGGCTGGCGCTGCTGCACAGCCAGATCCTGTGCCGGGTGTGATGCCTCAGAGCAACCGCTGTGCCGGGGTGGAGCGGGCAACCAGTTCGGCATCGCTGGTCACCGCGTCGCCCAAGACCTGATCGATGCGCTCCAGCAGCTCCGCCGGAATCCGCACGCCGGAGGCTTTGACGTTCTCGCTGACCTGCTCCGGGCGGGACGCCCCGACCAGAGCCGCGGCAACATTGTCGTTCTGCAGCACCCATGCGATCGCCAGCTGTGCCGTCGTGAGCCCCAGCTCCGCGGCGATCGGCGCCAACTGCTGCACCCGGGTCAACACGTCGTCGGTCATGAATCGTTTGATGAAATTCGCCCCGCCCTTCTCGTCGGTGGCACGCGACCCGGCCGGCGGCGGTTGGCCCGGCAGGTACTTGCCCGACAGCACCCCTTGGGCCATCGGCGACCAGACGATCTGACCGAGCCCGAGTTCCCGGCACGTCGGGACCACCTCGGGTTCGATGATCCGCCACAGCATCGAGTACTGCGGTTGGCTTGAGATCAGCGATATACCGAGCTGACCGGCGAGCTCGTGGGCTCGGCGGATCTGCTCGGGGCTCCATTCGCTGACCCCGATGTAGAGGGCCTTGCCTGCCCGAACGATGTCGGCGAACGCCTGCATGGTCTCCTCCAGCGGGGTGAAGGAGTCATATCGGTGCGCCTGGTACAGGTCGACGTAGTCGGTTTGCAGCCGCCGCAGCGACCCGTCGATGGCTTCCATCATGTGTTTGCGGGACAGGCCGGTGTCGTTCTTGCCCAACGGGGCCGGCCCGATCGGCCAGTACACCTTGGTGAAGATCTCCAATGCCGCGCGCCGGTGACCCCTCAGCGCCGCACCCAGCACTTCCTCGGCACGCCCGTTGGCATACACATCGGCGGTGTCGAAGGTGGTGATGCCGGCATCCAGTGCGGCATGCACGCACTCGGTGGCGACGTCGTTCTCGACCTGCGAGCCGTGGGTGAGCCAGTTGCCGTAGGTGATCTCGGAGATCTGCAGGCCGGAGTTGCCCAGGTAACGGAATTCCATAGGTTCATCTTGGCGCACGGCATGCCCGGTGTCTGCTGCGAATATCCTCGATCCCATGGCCAAGTCCGTCGACCTCGCCCGCCTTGCCGAGCTGTTGCCCGGCTACCGCTTCGCCTTTCTGGTGACCGTCGGCGACGACTTCCGCGTCCGCACCACCGCGATCACCCCGACCTTCGACGGCGTTCGGGTGGACATCGGACCGGTGGGGACGCACGGCCGGGAGAACATGTCGACCCGAACCGGAGTCACGCTGGTCTGGCCCGCGGGCGAGGTGACCGAGTACTCGCTGATCCTCGACGGCCTGGCCGAGCTTCCCGACGATCCGACCGGCCCGGTTCTGGTGACACCGACCAAGGCCCTGCTGCACCGGCCGGTGTTCGAGGGCGGGCGGGCGCTCGGCACCGTCCACGACTGCGTGCAACTCAAAGGCGATTAGGCTCGCCCGTATGACCTCCAACGTGGATTTCGACCGGCTCGCCGAGAAGCTCGAGGGCCATGACTACGCCTACCTGATCACCGTCGACGGCGAGAACCGGCCGCACCCGGTGCCGGTGATGCCGACCCTCAAGGGCGACACCGTTCACATCGGCGCATTGGGCGGGCGGCGCAGCAGGGCGAATCTGGCCCGCAGCAGCGATGTGACGGTGATGTGGCCGCCGCCGGCGCCGGGTGGCTACACCGTCATCGTCGACGGCACCGCCGAGGTCTCCGATGCCGGAGGTGATCTGGCCAGCCTGGCGATCGCCCCCAGTCGCGCGGTGCTGATCCGGGTCGCCACCCCGGCGTCTCCGGGCGAAACCCCTTGCTACAGCGACTGTGTGGACTTGAAGCTCACCTAGCCGGGAGGGCGAGCGGCCTGCCGGCCACCATCAGCACCACGTGCTCCGATTCGGCGGCGATCCGCGCGTTGAGCACGCCCAGCAGGTCCCGGAACAGCCGCCCGGCCGGGGTGGGCGGAACCACCCCGCTGCCGACTTCGTTACTGACCGCCACCACCGGCGCCGGGCAGTCCAGCCAGGCCGCTACCAGTTCGTCGATATCGGCATGAACCCGCTCCAGCGGACCGCCGTCCCACACCCGATGCAGGTCCATGCGGGCGGTGAGCCAGGTACCCAAACAGTCCAGCAATAGCGGGGTTTCGGCGACGCGCAGTTGTTCGGCGACGTCGCTGGTTTCGACGGTGCGCCAAGAGGCCGGGCGGCGTTCCCGGTGCAGCCGCACCCGCGCGGCCCACTCCGGATCCCCCTCGCGGACACCGCCGGTGGCCAGGTAGGTCACGGCCGGCTCGGCGGCCAGCAGCGCCTCGGCGTGCGCGGATTTGCCCGACCGTGCCCCACCCAGAACCAGGGTGCGCGTCGGCCGTCGGCGCCCGGCCGCCACCACCTCACCGTCGCGTCCCGGCCGCGCACCCGACTCAGACAGTGCCGCAGTCAATTCCGCCTCCGGGGGGTTGTGATGGCTCAGGTGCACCGCGACCAGGTCGGTGGTGTCGACGATGGCCCCCGACGCTCGCAGTCGCGAGACCGTCGCCGCGAAGGAATCCAGGTCGTGGTGTTCGGTGCCGTGCTCGGTGTAGTCGCCGAACGTCTCTTCCAGAAACACCGCGTCGTAACCGGCGCCGGCCACCGCGGTGTGGGTGGCCTCCGGGAGCGGTCCGGTGTCGGTGGCCCACAGCATGCGGGCGTCCCCGGCGATGTCGTAGAGCACCGCGTCATCACCCATGTCGGAGCCGTGTACGGCGGCCAGCACCCGCACCCGGTAGTCGCCCAGTTCTACCTCGTCGCCGGCTGCCACCTCGACGAACCGGACCGGGTCGTCAGGACCGACCCAGTGCCGGCACTGGTCCAGCGCACTCGGCGGCCCGACCACCTCCAGCGGCTCGGTCGCCCGGGTCCAGTGCCGCATCAGCAGCGCGGCGGGCCCGACATGGTCGGGGTGGCCGTGCGTGAACAGGATGTGCCGCACCGAATCCAGCGAGCGCCCGTAGCGCACCGCGGCCCGCGGCGCCTCCGGGCCGCAGTCCAGCAGCAACGCGCCGTCGACCAGCGCCGCGGTCTGCCCGCGAAAATTCCCGGCAGCCGACCGGCAGGACGCGCATCGGCAGAACGGGTTCGGCCACCCGTCGGCGCTGCCGGTGCCCAGCAGCAGGATTTCCATACCGTCATCCTCGCCCACCGCCGTGCGGGTACGAAAAAGCCCGGCCCCCGCGATGGGGAGCCGGGCTCTTTCGTGCTCAGACTTAGAAGTCCATGCCACCCATGCCACCGGTCGGGTCGCCCGCGGGTGCGGCCGCCTTCTCCGGCTTGTCGGCGACAACGGCCTCGGTGGTCAGGAACAGTGCCGCGATGGACGCCGCGTTCTGCAGCGCCGAGCGGGTCACCTTCACCGGGTCGGCAACGCCGGCCTTGAGCAGGTCCTCGTACTCGCCGGAGGCGGCGTTGAGGCCGGTGCCCGAGGCGGAGTTGGTGACCTTCTCGGCGACAACGCCGGGCTCCAGGCCCGCGTTGAAGGCGATCTGCTTCAGCGGAGCCGACAGCGCGACACGCACGATGTTGGCACCGGTCGCCTCGTCACCGTCGAGCTTGAGCTCGTCGAGCGACGGAGCGGCCTGCAGCAGGGCCACGCCACCACCGGCGACGATGCCCTCCTCCACGGCGGCCTTGGCGTTGCGCACGGCGTCCTCGATGCGGTGCTTGCGCTCCTTGAGCTCCACCTCGGTGGCAGCCCCGGCCTTGATCACCGCAACACCGCCGGCCAGCTTGGCCAGGCGCTCCTGCAGCTTCTCGCGGTCGTAGTCGGAGTCGCTGTTCTCGATCTCGGCACGGATCTGCGCAACCCGGCCGGCGATGGCCTCCGAGTCACCAGCGCCCTCGACGATGGTGGTCTCATCCTTGGTGATGACGACCTTGCGGGCAGTACCCAGCAGGGCGACGTCGGCGCTCTCCAGCGACAGGCCGACCTCTTCGCTGATGACCTGGCCACCGGTGAGGATCGCCATGTCCTGCAGCATCGCCTTGCGGCGGTCACCGAAGCCCGGGGCCTTGACGGCAACGGACTTGAAGGTGCCGCGGATCTTGTTGACGACCAGCGTGCTCAGCGCCTCGCCCTCGACGTCCTCGGCGATGATCAGCAACGGCTTGCCGGACTGGATGACCTTCTCCAGCAAGGGCAGCAGGTCCTTGACGGTCGAGATCTTCGAGCTGACCAGCAGGATGTAGGGGTCCTCCAGGACCGCTTCCTGACGGTCGGCGTCGGTGACGAAGTAGCCCGAGATGTAGCCCTTGTCGAAGCGCATGCCCTCGGTGAGCTCCAGCTGCAGGCCGAAGGTGTTGGACTCCTCGACGGTGATGACACCCTCGTTGCCGACCTTGTCCATGGCCTCGGCGATCAGGTCACCGATGGTCTGGTCGCCCGCGGAGATACCGGCGGTCGCCGCGATCTGCTCCTTGGTCTCGACCTCCTTGGCCGTTGCGAGGAGACCTTCCGTGATCTTCTCCACGGCCTTCTCGATGCCACGCTTCAGACCCAGCGGGTTCGCGCCGGCGGCCACGTTGCGCAGGCCTTCCTTGACCAGGGCCTGGGCCAGCACGGTGGCGGTGGTGGTGCCGTCACCCGCGACGTCGTCGGTCTTCTTGGCGACCTCTTTGACCAGCTCGGCGCCGATCTTCTCGTAGGGGTCCTCCAGCTCGATCTCCTTGGCGATGGACACACCATCGTTGGTGATCGTGGGGGCGCCCCACTTCTTCTCCAGGACGACGTTGCGGCCCTTGGGGCCCAGCGTCACCTTGACCGCGTCGGCGAGGGCGTTCAGACCCCGCTCGAGGCCGCGACGGGCCTCTTCGTCATACGCAATTTGCTTAGCCATTGCGAAGTGATTCCTCCGGTTAGGGGGTGCACGTCTTGTTGGTCGGGTGCAGTGCCCGCGACGGACGGCTGTGGGTGTGCTCCGCAGGTGCGGCCCCGTACCTCACCGTCCCGACCTAGCACTCACTGGTCGCGAGTGCCAACGTCATTTTTAGCACTCGCCTATGGGGAGTGCAAGGTCGCGGGCCGCTATCGCCGAGGGCGTAAACCGTCGACGACGACGTCGGTCACCCGTTCAGCCAGCTCGGAGTTGTAGGACTGCATCGCCTGGCAGCCGACCAGGATCGCCTTGACCTCACGTGCACCGACGTCCTGCCGCGCGGTACCCGCCTGCTGAGCAGCACGCAGCAGCTCCCCGAGCACCGTCAGGAATGCCTCTTCCGACTCGGGGGCGGCCTGCTGGATGTCTATGTCGAAGCCGGCGAGCGCCTCGACCAGGCCCCGATCCGTCGCGCCCCACTGCAGCACGATCGAACGCAGGAAGGTGAACAGCGCCGTTCCCGGATCGCCGGCTTCCAGCAGTGCGTATCCGTCATCGACGACGTGCTGCATCCGGTCTCTGATGACCGCCGAGAACAGCTCCTCTTTGGTCGGAAAGTGGCGGTAGATAGTCCCGGCCCCGACTCCGGCCCGCCGGGCGATCTCGTCGATCGGCACCGACAGGCCTTCGGCGGCGAAGGTTTCGTAGGCGACTTCCAGCACTCGCGCACGGTTGCGCGCGGCGTCGGCGCGCAGCGGGCGTGCTGATCGGGTCACCAAATATCCCCTATCGGTTGACAAAACGGGGCGTACGTTCCGTATAGTTGCGATCAACCGGAGCGTTCGCTCCGTTTACTCTACCGCCCAGGAGCACCCCCATGGCCAAATGGACCACCGCCGACATCCCCGACCAGACCGGTCGGGTCGCCGTCATCACCGGAGCCAACACCGGCCTCGGCTACGAGACCGCCGCCGCACTCGCCGCCCGGGGCACCCACGTGGTTCTCGCCGTGCGCAATCTCGACAAGGGCAGGGACGCCGCGGCCCTCATCAGCAAGCGCAGCACCGGAGCCGACGTCGCACTGCAGGAACTCGACCTGACATCGCTGGACTCCATCCGCGCCGCCGCGACGCAGTTGCGCGCCGACCACGACCGCATCGACCTGCTGATCAACAACGCCGGGGTGATGTACCCGCCCAAGTCGACCACCAAGGACGGCTTCGAGCTGCAGTTCGGCACCAACCATCTGGGCCACTTCGCCTTCACCGGCCTGCTGCTGGATCGCCTGCTGCCGGTCGAGGGTTCGCGGGTGGTGACGGTCAGCAGCATCGGCCATCGCATCCGCGCCGATATCCACTTCGACGACCTGCAGTGGGAGCGCCGCTATAACCGGGTCGAAGCCTACGGTCAGGCCAAGCTCGCCAACCTGCTGTTCACCTACGAACTGCAGCGACGACTCGCTGCGCACGGAACAACGATCGCCACAGCCGCGCACCCCGGCGGTTCCAACACCGAACTGATGCGCCACCTGCCCGGATGGGCTGCCGCCGGCTACCCCGTGATCGCACCGCTGTTCCAGGACGCGGCCATGGGCGCCCTGCCGACGTTGCGGGCTGCCACCGACCCACAGGCGCTCGGCGGGCAGTACTACGGACCCGATGGCTTCGCGCAGACACGGGGCTACCCCAAGGTGGTCGAGTCCAGCCGCAAGTCGCACGACGTGCAGCGGCAACGCCGGCTCTGGACCGTCTCCGAGGAACTGACCGGGGTGAGCTACCCGCTCTGACTTCAGCCCAGATCCAGCAGCTGCTCGTAGAACCCACCGAACCCGCGGGCCCGGTTCACCAGGTGCACCTCCAGGATCCAGTGGCAGATCCGGCCGGTCGGGTCGGTGCGGCGCATCGGCTCGTCGGATCCGGGCGCGACGTAGAATCGGGCCTCGTCACCGGAGATCTTCTTGTGGGGGAACTCCCCGAGCAGGTGCCCGGCGATGGGCGCGCCGAACTCGAAGCCCTCGGCTTGCGCCAGTACGCCTAGGTGTTCGTAGAGCTGCGCGCCGGTGATGTCGTGGTGGGCGTCGAAGAACGCCCGCCCGGCCCACCAGACCCGCGGCAGCGCGTCACGCAGCGCCAGCTTGTCCGGGTCATCCCCGAGCACGAAGGTGCGGCCGAAGTCGGCCTCCCACTCCTCGAAGATCGGCCCCAGATCGAGGTAGGCGATGTCGTCGTCGCCCATGATGCGATCGGGCGGGTCGGCGTGGAACGGCAGCAGGGTGTTCTCCCCCGCGCGCACCACCCGCTTGTGCCAGTGCCGCGTCACACCGAACATGTCGGCGGCCAGGTCCCGAATCTCGTCGGACAGTTGCCGCTCGCCCACACCGGGCCGGACCATCCCGGAACGCTCGATCTCGTCGAACAACTCGACAGCTTTGGACTGCGCGCCGAGCAATCGCTCGACACGCACCGATTCCGGCTCGCCCGGGGTGGACACGCCAGCGATGCTATCGGCTTGCCCTAGACTGCATCTCGATCAGATAGGAGACCGGGTGCGGGCTGAAGCAGCGCCCAGCACCCGGGCTTTGCGGGGCTGGCAACGCCGGGCTCTGGTGCGCTATCTGACGGCCAAGCCGCGGGATTTCCTGATGGTGGCCACCCCCGGCGCCGGTAAGACGACGTTCGCGCTGCGCATCGTCGCCGAACTACTGGCCGATCGCACCGTCGAGCGCGTCACCATCGTCGTACCCACCGAACACCTGAAGGTGCAGTGGGCATCGGCCGCCGCCAGCCATGGCATCGCACTGGACCCGCGCTTTTCCAACTCCGACTCGCAGACCAGCGCGGAGTACCACGGCGTCGTCGTCACCTACGCGCAGGTCGCCAGCCACCCTTCCCGGCACCGGGTGCGTACCGAGGCCGCGAAAACCCTGGTGATCTTCGACGAGATCCACCACGGCGGCGACGCGAAAAGCTGGGGCGACGGCATCCGCGAGGCATTCTCCGACGCCACCCGCCGGCTGGCACTGACCGGAACCCCGTTCCGCAGCGACGACAGCCCCATCCCGTTCGTCACCTACGAGCCCGACGGCACCGGCCACCTGCGCTCGGTGTCCGACGACAGCTACGGGTACACCGACGCGTTGGCCGACGGCGTGGTGCGTCCGGTGGTGTTCATGGCCTACTCGGGCGAGGCCCGCTGGCGCGACAGCGCCGGCGAAGAGCACTCCGCCCGGCTCGGCGAGCCGCTGACCGCGGAGCACACCGCCCGGGCTTGGCGCACGGCGCTGGACCCGGCCGGGGAATGGATGCCGGCGGTGATCACCGCCGCGGACACCCGGCTGCGCCAGTTGCGCGACGGCGGCATGGCCGATGCCGGCGGCATGATCATCGCCACCGACCAGAAGAACGCCCGCGCCTACGCCAAGCTGCTGACCACACTTACCGGCGAGACCCCCACCGTGGTGCTCTCCGACGACCCCAGCGCGTCGGACAAGATCGCGCAGTTCTCCGCGGCCACCAGCCGCTGGCTGGTGGCGGTGCGAATGGTCTCCGAAGGCGTCGACGTGCCCAGGCTGGCGGTCGGGGTCTACGCCACCAGCGCCTCCACCCCGCTGTTCTTCGCCCAGGCGATCGGCCGGTTCGTGCGGTCGCGGCGGCCGGGTGAGACGGCCAGCATCTTTCTGCCGTCGGTGCCGTCGCTGCTCGGCCTGGCCAGTGAGATGGAGGAGCAGCGCAACCATGTGCTGGGCAAGCCGCACCGCGATTCGCCCGATGACGAACTCGAGGAAGCGCAGCGCAAGCGCAACGAGCCGTCCGAGCTGGAGAACAAGTTCGAGTCGTTGGGGGCCGACGCCGAACTGGACCAGGTGATCTTCGACGGCGCCTCGTTCGGCACCGCCACCCCGGCCGGCAGCGAGGAAGAGGCCGACTACCTGGGCATCCCCGGCCTTTTGGACGCCAACCAGATGCGCGATCTGCTGCGCCAGCGCCAAGAGGAGCAGCTGGACCGGCGGTCGAAGGTGGCCGCCGCTGGTGGGGCTCCGGTTCCGGTGACCACGCATGGTCAATTGCGGGCGCTGCGTCACGAGCTCAACGCGCTGGTGTCGGCGGCCCATCATCGCCTGGGCAAGCCGCACGGCTGGATCCACAACGAGCTGCGCCGGGTCTGCGGCGGCCCGCCGGTGGCGGCGGCCACCTCGGATCAACTGCGGGCGCGGATCGTCGCTATACGAGCGTTGTAACCCTGGATCCTGTGCTGGGAAGTTGTTGTCAAACGACTGCGACGACGCCCAGGAAGGGCTTTTGACGGATTTAAGACCGTTAAAGTCACCGGCGGCTACCTGCCCTCGTACCCGAGAGGTCCCGGTGATGACTCCACATACCTCGGCGCACCCCGCTGACACACACCAGGTCACAATGCTGACCCCGCCGCAGATGGCTCGGGCAGCCGAGGACGCACTCTTTGCCAAGGCGACCTATCCCCCGCACAAATCATTCCTGCTCGGGCTCACCGCCGGGGGCTACATCGCACTGGGTTTCATCTTCTACACGACCAGTCAGGTCGGCGCCGAGGCGATGCCCTGGGGGGTGGCGAAGGTGCTTGGCGGCGTCGTCTTCGCAACCGGCCTGGTGCTGGTGGTGCTCACCGGCGCAGATCTCTTCACCTCCTCGACGATGACCCTGACAGCCAGGGCCAGCGGTCGCATTTCGACCGGTCAGCTGCTGTCCAACTGGGTTGTCGTCTACCTCTCCAACTTCCTCGGCGCGATGACGATGGTCGCGCTGGCTTACTTCGGCGGCACCTGGCACAACGCCCAGGGCGCCTGGGGTGCGGTCGTGCTGAACACTGCGAACCTGAAGTTGCATCACACCTGGTTGGAGGCGTTCTGCCTCGGAATTCTGTGCAACCTGCTGGTCTGCCTGTCGGTCTGGGCCGCCTACGGTGGGCGCACCACCACCGACAAGGTGCTGGCCGCGACGATGCCGGTCGCGCTCTTCGTCGCCTGCGGGTTCGAGCACTGCGTCGCCAACATGTTCATGGTCCCGCTGGGCATCGCGATCCGGGAGGGTGCCGGCCCCGAATTCTGGGCCGCCACCGGACTGGACGCGGCGAAATTCACCAACATCACCTGGGCCAACTTCGTCTCGGAGAACCTGATCCCGGTGACCCTGGGCAACATTGTCGGCGGCGGCGTGATGATCGGCATCTTGTACTGGACGATCTTCCAGTTCCCGGCGCGCCGGGCAGCCAACGCACGCTAGCGCGCCCAGTGACTGTCGGCCACCCAGGGTGAGGCCTGCGCGGCCACTGACCACGCCCACTCCTGCGGCACGTCGATCACCCGGTAGGACTTGACCCCGGCGGCGGTTGCCGCGATCAGGGTTGCCACCCCTGCGCGGCGCTGAAACCAGCTCTGCCGCACCGTCCAACCGATGATGCCCGCGGTGGAGATGCAGTAGCGGCGCTGCTCCCAGCTGCCGGTGCGGGCCGTCAGCCAATGCCGGTCGACGCGGTGCCCCAGGGCGCGCGCCCGGTCAGCCGCCAGCAGCGCGGCACACACCGTCAGCACCGCCCACGCCGGCCAGCACCACGCCGGCAGCTCACCGGCCGCCGCAACGGCGGCCAGGGCCACCCCGGCCGCCAGCGGCAGCATCATCGCCCGGGTCCAGCGCCTCCGAGTGGCGGCCGGCCCGTGTCTGCGCAACGGCCCGGTGACCACGACCGGGTCGGCCACCAGGCCGGTCAACACCCGCTCGGCGGTGGCTCTTGGGCAGGGCGGCAACAGGATCGAGGACTCACCTTCCCCGTTGACCCCGGTCATCGCGGCGTCCAACCGCGCCCCGCCGAACAATCGCACCAGCAGCGGACGGCGCAGAGTTCCGCCGCGCAGTCGGCGCATGTCGTAGTGGTGCTCGCGCACCCGCAGCAGCCCGTAACTCAACGCCAGCACATCCCCGGCCACCCCGGAACTGCGCGACAACACCAGGTTCCCGTAGGTCACCAGGGATCGCAGCACCGCCAGCAGGACGGCGGCCACCACGACCACACCTACGATCACCGCTGTGCTCAGCTGCGTCCCGAATCGTTCGGCGGCGTCCAGCCAGGCCCGGCTCATCGGCGAATCCTGTAGCGCCGCCCAGGCTCCGCTCTGTAACACCGCGGCCGAGGCAGCCCCGATCATCACCAACCCGGACAGGCTCAGCGGGCTGTAGCGCAACCACGCCGGCCGCCACCGCGCCAACACCGTGGCGGGCACCGGCGCGGGTCCCGCCGCCGACGGAGTCGGCTGACCGGCGTGTGCCAGCAGGATCGCGCGCATGGCCGGAACCTGGCTGCTCTCGACTGCGTTCAACTCGAACGCCCCATCGCCGGCAGCCTGCTGACCGGTACTGACCCGCAGCACGGTCAGCCCGAGCAGCCGGTGCAACAACCTGGCTTCGGTCTCCAACGAACGAATCCGGTTGCGCGGCACCGAAAGGACGCTGCGGCGCAGCAGGCCCGAGCGCAGCTGCACGCGGCCGGATTCGGGATCGGGTTCGATGCGGTAGGTGGTGGTGAACCAGCGCGTCACACCCACCACGGCGATCACCCAGACCACCGCCACCACCCAGACCTTGTTGTCGGTCGCCGATCCGAAGACCACCACAGCGATCAGCAACGGAAGTTCGCGCAGCGCCTCATGCAATGGATGCACCAGAAGCATCCGCGGGCTCAGCCGCTGCCAGGCGGGTTCGCCGCCGCTCACGTGGCGTCCCCGGCGCCCAGAGCAGCGATGTCGGTCAGATGGGCCACCACGCGGTCGGCGACCGGGGCATCCAGCGCCACGATGTGCACCGCCCCGGCCGACGACGCGGTGGTCACCCGCACGTTGGCCAGCCCGAGCAGCCGGTCCAGCGGGCCGCGGTAGGTGTCGACGGTCTGCACCCGGGAGATCGGCGCGATCCGGCGCTCCTGCACCAGCCAGCCGGTACGAGTGAATACCGCCTGGTCACTGACGTCCCACCGGTGCACGCGGTAGCGCCACAGTGGGGCCACCACCGCCGAGACCAGCAAACCCGCCGCGGTGACCGCCAGGGCAGCCACGTGCAGCCAGGCCAACCCCTGGTCGGCGACCGCCCACCCCACCTGCAGCACGGCCAGCACCAGCCAGGGCACCGAACCGACCAGTGCCCACACCAACGGTGCACGGGAGCTGGGCGGGTTGGTGGGGTCGACCATGGTGATCTCCCCGGGACGGTTTGCGTTGGGCGCCATGCAACAGAGAATGACGTAGCGCCAAGGCGCTGTCATCTCCGCACGCGAAACCCACCCGCGTCGGTATCGTTTCCGATATGAGCAGCCGGGACAACTGGACTGCGGAAGACGTGCCGGATCAGACCGGCCGCGTCGCGGTAATCACCGGCTCCAACACCGGAATCGGCTATCACACCGCCGAGGCGCTCGCCGGGCACGGCGCACTGGTAGTGCTGGCGGTACGTGACCTGGACAAGGGCAACGCGGCGGCCGAACGGATCACCAAGGCTCACCCGGAGGCCACCATCGAGGTTCGCGAACTCGACCTGAGTTCGCTGGCCTCGGTCCGCTCGGCCGCCAAGGCCCTGGGCGCCGCGCACCCGCGCATCGACCTGCTGATCAACAACGCCGGTGTCATGTACACCCCCAAGCAGACCACCATCGACGGTTTCGAGCTGCAGTTCGGGACCAACCATCTGGGCCATTTCGCCCTGACCGGCCTGCTGCTGCCTCGCATGATGCGGGTGAAGGGGTCCCGGGTGGTGACCGTCAGCAGCATGGCGCACCGGATCATGGCGGCGATCCACTTCGACGACCTGCAGTGGGAGAACGGCTACAACCGGATCGCCGCCTACGGGCAGTCCAAGCTGGCCAACCTGATGTTCACCTACGAGCTGCAGCGCCGGCTGGCCGCCAAACGCAAGTCCACCCTGGCCGTGGCCGCACACCCCGGCACCGCCAACACCGAACTGACCCGGTATCTGCCGCCGTTGCTCCGTCCGGCTGACCGGCTGCTGATGCCATTGGTGGTGCAGAGCGCGGAGATGGGCTCGCTGCCGACGCTGCGGGCCGCCACCGACCCGAAGGTGACCGGCGGGCAGTACTACGGTCCGGGCGGCATCGGTGAGCAGCGCGGCCACCCGAAGCTCGTCGACGCCAGCAAGCAGGCGCACGATGTCGAGCTGCAGCAGCGACTGTGGGCCGTCTCGGAGGAATTGACCGGCGTCAGCTTCCCGGTGTGAGCCGGCGGTTCAGCGAGGCTCGACGAAGGAGAGCCGAAGCTGGAACCACCGCACGAGCCAGCGATAATGTCGGGATGCGGTCTGTCGAAGAACACCAGCGCGCTGTCGCCGACCTGATCCGTCCACGCCCGCCGGCCACGGTTTCGCTCTCTGAGGCTGAGGGCTTGGCGCTCACCGCGGATGTGACCGCGCCGATCTGTCTGCCCGTTTTCGACAACTCGGGGATGGACGGGTACGCGGTGCTGGCCGACGACGTGGCTGGCGCGACGCCCGAAAATCCAGTGAAATTGCCTGTGGCCGAGGATATTCCGGCAGGGCGTACCGACATCCCCGCGCTGGTACCCGGTACCGCGCACCGCATCATGACCGGTGCACCGATCCCCGCCGGCGCCGACGGGGTGGTTCCCGTCGAGGCCACCGACGGCGGCATCGACGTCGTTGAGATCAGCGCCCCCACCGCCCGCGGGCGCCACATCCGCCGGGCCGGAGGCGACGTCGCCGAGGGCGCCACCGTGCTGTGGGCCGGCCAGCGCGTCAGTCCACCGGCGGTGGGCCTGGCCTCGGCGCTCGGCTTGGCCCAGCTGACGGTGCGGCCCCGGCAACGGGTGCTGGTGATCTCCACCGGCACCGAACTGATCCACCCGGGCACGCCTCTGGCGCCCGGCCAGATCTACGAGTCCAACGGCGTGATGCTGGCGGCGGCCGTGCGCGACGCCGGAGCCGAGGTGGTGGCGGCGCCCACCGTCGCCGACGACACCGCCGAGTTCACCGCGGTGCTCGACCGCTACGGCGTGCGCGACGGGGCGGTGGACCTGATCATCACCAGCGGCGGGGTCAGCGCGGGCGCCTACGAGGTGGTCAAGGACGTGTTCGGCCGCGAGGGCGATCAGGGCGTTGAATTCGTCAAGGTGGCGATGCAGCCCGGCATGCCGCAGGGCATCGGTCGGGTCGGCGCGGCCGCCATCATCACGCTGCCCGGCAATCCGGTCAGCGCGCAGGTGTCCTTCGAGGTGTTCGTCCGACCCGCGCTGCGCCGTGCGATGGACCTGCCGGCGCCGGACCGCCCGCGCCGCACCGCCATCCTCAGCGAGACCCTGACCTCCCCGCCCGGCAAGCGGCAGTTCCGGCGTGGCCTGTTCGACCACGAAACCGGGACCGTCACCAATTACGGCCCGCCGGCCTCGCATCACCTGCGCTTCCTGGCGTCGGCGAACTGCCTGCTCGACATCGCCGACGAGGTGACCGAGCTGCCGCTGGGTACCGAGGTAGAGGTCTGGGACCTGACCGGGTGAACCGAGCGGTTCAGCGAGGCTCGACGAAGGAGAGCCGAAGCTGGAACCGCCGCATGAATCGAGCAGCTTCTAAGATGGCCGGGTGGCCAGACGACCCCGCGCAGCAGATGACCCCGGCGGCCTGCGACACCTGACCGAGTTGGTTCGCTCGACGGTTCCCCCGATGCACCAGGCCGGGTTGCCGTTCGTCGCCGGCGGGCTGAGCGTGGCGTTGCTGGGCCGCAAACACACCTGGGTGCGAGGAGCCGGACTGCTGGCCGCCGGCGCCTGCGCCGGTTTCTTCCGGCATCCCCACCGGGTGCCACCGACTCGCCCCGGTGTGGTGGTGGCCCCCGCCGACGGCGCGGTCTGCCTGGTCGACACCGCGAGCCCGCCCCCGGAACTGGATCTGCCGGACACCCCGCTGCCGCGGGTCAGCATCTTCATGTCGGTGTTCGACGCGCACGTGCAGCGGGCCCCGGTCAGCGGTGAGGTACTCGAAGTGCTGCACCGGGCCGGCCAGTTCGGGTCCGCGGACCGCGCCGAGGCCAGCGAGGCCAACGAGCGCAACAGTGTCCGGATTCGCACCGCCGACGGCGCCGAGGTGATCGCCGTACAGATCGCCGGGCTGGTGGCACGGCGCATCATCTGCGACACCCGGCCCGGTGACCATCTGGCGATCGGTGACACTTACGGCTTGATCCGGTTCGGGTCCCGGCTGGACACCTACTTTCCGGTGGGGACGCAACCGCTGGTCAGCATCGGCCAGCGCATGGTCGCCGGCGAGACCGTGCTGGCCGAGCTGTCGTGACCAACAACTCCCACCCGGCCCATCCCATCCGAGCCCGGCGCCCGGTGGGCCTGCACATCCTGCCCAGTTCCATGACGGTACTGGCCATCTGTGCCGGCCTGACCTCGATCAAATACGCGTTGGATGGCCAGCCGCACGTCGCGATGGCGTTGATCGCGGCGGCCGCCATCCTCGACGGCCTCGACGGCCGGGTGGCGCGCATTCTGGACGCCGAGTCGCGGATGGGCGCGGAGATCGACTCCCTGGCCGATGCCGTCGACTTCGGGGTGGCCCCGGCGGTGGTGATCTACGTGTCGCTGCTGTCGACGCAGCCGGCGGGCTGGATCGTGGTGCTGCTGTACGCGGTGTGCGTGGTGTTGCGGCTGGCCCGGTTCAACACGCTGCTCGACGACGCGACCCTGCCGACCTACACCCGCGAATTCTTCGTCGGGATGCCCGCCCCGGCCGGTGCGATCACACTGATGGGTCTGCTGGCGGCGAAACTGCAGTTCGGCGACGGCTGGTGGACATCGCAGTGGTTCACCTGCGCCTGGGTGGTGGGTACGTCCATGCTGCTGGTCAGTCGCATCCCGATGCGCAAGATGCACGCCGTGTCGGTGCCGCCGCACCTGGCCGCGGCGCTGCTGGCGGCGCTGGCCCTGGTCGCCGCCGCGGCGTTCCTGTTCCCCTACGTGCTGGTGCTGGTGCTGATCCTGGCGTACTTGTGCACCATCCCGTTCTCGGTCCGCAGCCAACGCTGGGTCGCCGCGCATCCGGAGGCCTGGGAGGACGCCCCCAAGGAGCGCCGGGCCGCGCGCCGGGCGATCAAACGGGCGCAGCCGAGTCGCCGGCCCGGGGTGCGGCGAGGCATCCGCCGCCCCAACGGTCAGTCGATGGCCCGACTGCGGCTGCGCAAGCCGGGCCGCTGAGTTACCGAGCGCAGTAGTTGCGGGTCGCCGCGGTCAGTGCCTGCCGGTAGAACGGGTCGAGTTGCCGCGTGACACTGACGTCGCGGGTCGCCTCATCGAGTTGGGTAGCGCAGTCCGGTGCATGCAGTTGCTGCCACCGCAGACCGATCTGGCTGAGCATCACGCGGTTGAGGCCGTCGATGCGGGCCCGGGAGGCCGCCAGGTCGGGGGCGCCGGCCGGCGCAGTGGCCGGGTCCAGCTTCCACTGGGCGAACCGGTAGTGCTCGGCCCCCTCGGTGGCGTCGATCTGGTCGGTGAAGACCCGCCGCACATAGTCGGCGTCGAGGTGTTCGGCCGCCGCGGTGGTCGCCAGCGCGGTCAGTTGTTGCTGCACGCGGGCCGGGTCTTCGACGGCGGCTCCGGTGCGCCACTTGAGCGCCGCCACGTCGTCGGCGACCTGCAGCCGCTGGGCGGCGGCGTCGACCAGCTCGGCCAGCGTGTTGTCGGCGCGGGCCACCGGCGGTGCTGTCAGCAGCACAACCGCCCCGATCGCCGGCATCAGTGCACGGGCGTATGTCGATAATGACCGCATGGGTTCTATTGAAGAGCACTGGAACGGCGACGCTTCCCGGACCTCATCTCGCCACCTGACCCTGATCGCCCGGCTCAACACCTCGGCTGTCGACTCGCGCCGCGGTGTGATCCGGCTGCATCCCGAAGCGGTTGCTGCCCTTGGCATTCGGGAGTGGGATGCGGTGTCGCTGACCGGCTCGCGAACAACGTCGGCGGTGGCCGGGCTGAGCGGGCCGAACACGCCCGCCGGTGTGGTGCTGCTGGACGACGTGACGCTGTCCAACGCCGGCCTGCGCGACGGCACCGAGGTGGTGGTGGCCGCGGTCACCGTCTACGGCGCACGCTCGGTGACGTTGAGCGGGTCGAAGCTGGCCTCCGAGTCGGTTTCGGCGGCCACCCTGCGCCAGGCGCTGTTGGGCAAGGTGCTGACCGTCGGCGACGCGGTGTCGCTGCTGCCCCGCGACCTGGGTCCGGGCACCTCGACGTCCGCGGCGACCACCGCGCTGGCCTCCGCGGTGGGGATCAGCTGGACCTCGGAGTTGCTGACCGTCACCGGTGTGGATCCGGCCGGGCCGGTCAGCGTGCAACCCAACTCGCTGGTCACCTTCGCCCACGCCACCACCGCCCCTGTGTCGACCGTCGCCAAGCCGGCTGCTCCGGCCCGGATCGCCATCGATGAACTCAAGGGCTGCGAGGCCCAGGCCGCCAAGCTGGCCGAATGGCTCAAGCTCGCCCTCGACGAACCTGCGCTGTTGAAAACCCTGCGCGCCGGAACGAATCTCGGTGTGCTGGTGTCCGGTCCGGCCGGGGTAGGCAAGACGACCCTGGTCCGGGCCGTGTGTGAGGGCCGGCGACTGATCGAGCTGGACGGCCCCGAGATCGGGGCGCTGGCCGCCGATGAGCGGCTGGCAGCGGTGCGTTCCGCGGCGGCGCGGGTGTGCGACGGCGGCGGGGTGTTGCTGATCGCCGACATCGACGCCCTGCTGCCCGAGCCGTCCGAGCCGGTGGCGTCGCTGATCCTTGCCGAACTGCGCAACGTCGTGGCCACCGAGGGGGTGGCGTTCATCGCGACGTCGGCGCTTCCGGATCACGTCGACCCCCGACTGCGGGCGCCCGAACTGTGCGATCGGGAGATCCGGCTGAGCCTGCCCGATGGCGCGACTCGGGCGGCACTGCTGGCTACCCTGCTCATCTCGGTGCCCAGCACCGGCCTCGACCTCAAGGAGGTCGCCGAGCGCACACCGGGTTTCGTGGCGGCAGACCTGGCCGCACTGGTCCGCGAGGCGGCGCTGCGGGCGGCCTCACGCGCCAGCGACAACGCCGAAACGCCCCAGCTCACCCAGGACGATCTGGTCGGGGCGCTGAGCGTGATCCGTCCGCTGTCACGTTCGGCGGCCGCGGAGGTGGCCGTCGGCTCGGTCACCCTCGATGACGTCGGCGACATGGTGGCTACCAAACAGGCGCTCACCGAAGCGATCCTGTGGCCGCTGCAGCACCCGGACACCTTCACCCGGCTCGGTGTCGACCCGCCGCACGGGGTGCTGCTCTACGGCCCGCCGGGCTGTGGCAAGACCTTCATCGTGCGCGCCCTGGCGGGCTCCGGGCGAGTCAGCGTGCACGCCGTCAAGGGTGCCGAGCTGATGGACAAGTGGGTGGGCAGCAGCGAGCGGGCGGTGCGGGATCTGTTCCAGCGCGCCCGCGACTCGGCGCCGTCGCTGGTGTTCCTCGACGAGATCGACGCGCTGGCACCGCGTCGCGGGCAGAGCTTCGACTCGGGTGTCACCGACCGGGTGGTGGCCGCCCTGCTCACCGAGCTCGACGGCGCCAACCCGCTGCGTGACGTGGTGGTGGTGGGCGCCACCAACCGTCCCGAGCTGATCGACCCGGCCCTGACCCGGCCCGGCCGGCTGGAGAAGCTGGTGTTCGTCGAGCCGCCGGATGCCGACGCCCGCCGGCAGATCCTGAAGGTAGCCGGAAAGTCGGTGCCGTTGCACCAGGACGTCGACCTCGATGCGCTGGCCGCCGATCTGGACGGCTACAGCGCCGCGGACTGTGTGGCATTGCTGCGCGAGGCGGCCCTGACCGCGATGCGCCGCTCGATCGACGCCGCCGACGTGACGGTGGCCGACGTGACCGCCGCCCGCGAAAACGTCCGGCCCTCACTGGATCCCGCCCAGATCGAGGCGTTGCGTTCGTTCGCCGACAACAGGTGAGCCGAGGACGTCAGGAGCCCTCGGCCAATGCGGCGAGCCTGGCCAGCGAGTCCGCCAACCGGTCCGCGGTAGTCCAGCGCGCCCGGGGGATTCGTTTCAGGTCGGTCAGCTGCGACCAGTCGTAGGTGTGGGTGACCCGCGTGTGCGCCTCATCCAGCGGCTCGAGTTCCCACCGCCACAGGTGCCCCGGGGGCTGCTGACCGGGTTCGGCCGGGAACCAGGCGATACGACGGCCCTCCTCGAACTCCACGACGTGGTTCTCCCGCACCACACCCAGGGTCAGCGCCATGGTGAACATGTCGCCGACCGCGTGTACCCGTTGTCCGGCATGCGCTTCGGCCAGATTCTCGTTGCCGTCCCACCGGGGCTGTTGAGCCGGATCGGCGATCAACTCGAAGATCCGGGCGGCTGGCGCGGCGATGTCCCGGCTGGCGCTGACAACCGTGGCCAGAATCGGCGAGCCGACGCGATGGGCGGTACCGTCCGGGTCGACGTAGGCGAACTCCCGCAGTTGATATTCGGTGTCGACCGGTTCGACAAAACGTCCCTCAACTCCCGAGGCCCTCCACTGCGCGTACAGCGCGTCGGCGTCGTCGACGTAGATGTACACGCTCGAGGCGGTCCGCAGCGGATCGTGGTCCTCCCACTCGGACAGGTGCAGCGAAACCGGCCCACGTTCGGCGAAACCGTATCGGGCGGGCCCCGCGTAGGGGTGGACGGTGAATCCGAGCCGGCCGTAGCGGTCCAGCGCGGCGTCGAGGTCCCGCACCGGGATGATCGGTGCGACGGCGGTGAAGACGATGTCTGGCATTGAGCCAGTCTCACACGGCCTGCCCCCTGAAATGGCAGGATCTGGACATGACCGAGGACCCCTTCCCCGAGGTGCGCTGGGGCCGCGACCCGGGGCCACTGGCGCGGCGCGCTATCGGGATGATCGCGGGCTCGAAACCCGGTGCCTGGCTGATCCGCCAGGGCACTCCGCTGGACCGTTGGCTGCTGCGCAACAGCGGTGGCCGGTTCACCATTCTGGGACCGATGGCGGTCCCGTTGCTGCTGCTCACCACGATCGGCCGCAAGTCCGGGCAACGGAGGCAGATCCCGCTGTCCTACATGCGCGAAGGTGACCGCCTGTTCCTGGTGGGCAGCAACTTCGGGCAGGAGCACCATCCGGCTTGGGCATTGAATCTGTCTGCCGACCCGAATGCCTGGGTCACGATGGGCGGTAAGGAGATACCCGTACTCGCCACCGAGATCGTCGGGGACGAGCACGGCCGGATCTACCAGAAGTTCGTCGACTACGTCAGCAACTACGACACCTACCAGCACCGGACCGATCGCGATATCAAGGTGTTCGCGCTGGCGAAACGCTAACGGCCCGTATTCATCTCGTAGCCGTTGGTCATCCAGTACACGGCCCGATCCAGTCCGGGCAGGATGTCCGTGATGGCGATCTCCCCGGCCGCGAAGCGACCCGACAACCCGTACACCAGGCTGGAGATGACGGCGTCCAGGTCGGCGATGAACACCTCGTCGACGTCGGCGAGCGCCGCCATCGCCGCGGGGACCACGACGTCGAGTCCCCGACGGGCCAACTTCTCTCCGCCCGGCGCGGAGCGGGCCCGAACATACGCTGTGAGCATTGCCGGATGCTGCTCCCACGGCTCGAAGATGGTGCGGTACAAGCTCATCAGGGCCGAATACAGTGACTCGCCCTTTTCGCGCACATGCGGGGCGATACCGGAGTAGCGGTGCTGCTGCATCCAGGCATCCAGCGCCGCCAGGATCAGCTCATCGCGGGTGGCGTAGCGCTTGTAGATGGTCGCCAACGACATCCGGGCTCGGCGCGCGACCTCCCGCAACTGGACCGCGTCGTACCCGTCGGTTTCGAGGATCTCGACGACGATCGCCAGGATCCGCTCCTCGGTACCGAGCATTGGCCAACCCCTTGCCGTCGATGAGTAACCAGGTTACCGTAGCGGCATGGGCTCACTCGACGGCAAGGTCGCATTCATCACCGGCGCGGCGCGGGGGCAGGGTCGCAGCCATGCGGTGCGGCTCGCCGCCGACGGCGCCTCGATCATCGGGGTGGACATCTGCGCCGACATCGGTTCCAGCGGTTACCCGATGGGTTCCCGCGAGGAGCTTGACGAGACCGTCGCGTTGGTGGAGGCCCAGGGCGGCAAGATGATCGCCTCGGTGGCCGATGTCCGCGACTTCCACGCGCTCAAGGCCGCCCTGGACGCCGGCGTCGAGCACTTCGGCCGCCTCGACATCGTCTGCGTCAACGCGGGTATCGCCACCATGGCCTTTCGCGAGCTGACCGACGCAGAAGACCTTGAGCAGTGGACCGACGTGCTCGACGTCAACCTCGTCGGCGCCTTTCACACCGCCAAGGTCGCGATACCGCACCTGATCGCCGGCGGCCGCGGCGGCGCGATCGTGTTCACCAGCTCAACGGCCGGACTGAAGGGTTTCGGCGGTCTGCAGGGCGGCGGGCTGGGCTATGCGGCGTCCAAGCACGGCATCGTCGGCCTGATGCGCACCCTCGCCAATGCCCTCGCGCCGCACAGTATTCGGGTCAACAGTGTGCACCCGACCGGGGTCAACACCATGATGGCGGTGAACCCGGCCATCACCGAATTCCTCAAGAACTATCCCGGCGGCGGCCCGCACCTGCAGAATCCGTTGCCGGTGGCGATGCTCGAGCCCGAGGACATCAGCGCCGCGGTCGCCTACCTGGTATCCGATGGCGCCCGCTATGTCACCGGGGTGACTTTTCCCGTCGACGCCGGCTTCTGCAACAAGCTATGAGCGGGCGCGTAGCAGGCAAGCGGGTGCTGGTGACCGGCGCCGCGCGGGGCATGGGCCGCAGTCACGCCGTGCGCCTGGCCGAGGAGGGCGCCGATCTCATCCTGGTCGATATCTGCGCATCGCTACCCGAGGTCGAATATCCGCTGGCCACAACCGAAGACCTCGATGAGACCGCACGTTTGGTCACCGAACAGGGCCGCCGTGCAGTCACCCGGGTCGTCGATGTGCGTGATGCCGCCGCCCTGGCCGCCGCCGTCGATGACGGTGTCGCCCAACTGGGCGGCCTGGACGCCTCGGTGGCCAACGCCGGCGTGCTGACCGCCGGAACCTGGGACAACACCACGCCCGAGCAGTGGCGTGCGGTGATCGACGTGAACCTGATCGGGACCTGGAACACCTGTGCGGCGGCGCTGCCGCATCTGGTGAAGCGCGGCGGCAGCCTGATCAACATCAGCTCGGTGGCCGGGCTGAAGGGCATCCCGTTGCACACCCCCTACACGGCATCCAAGCATGGTGTGGTCGGAATGAGCCGCGCGCTGGCCAACGAGCTTGCCGCGGTGAACGTTCGGGTCAACACGGTGCACCCGACCGGGGTGGAGACCGGGATGCGCCCGGACAAGCTGATCAACCTGCTGCAGCGCAGCGAGCACGCCGGTCTGGGCCCTATCTTCATGAACGCGCTGCCGATCGTGATGACCGAGGCCCGCGATGTCAGCAACGCGGTGCTGTTCCTGGTTTCCGACGAGTCCCGGCACGTGACCGGGCTGGAGTTCAAGGTGGACGCCGGTGCCACCCTCCGGTGAGTCGGGCCGCGGCGAGCGCGCCTTCGCCACGCTGATGGCCGTCCCAACGCCCGCCGGCACCCCGCCCGCTGCCGAAGCCATGTTCGATTTCGTATTCGCCGAGGTATGGCAACGGCCGGGCCTGAGCCGACGCGACCGGTGGTTCGTCGCACTACCCTGCGTGGCGGCGGCCGACGCGGAACAGCCGCTGCGCGAGCATGTTCGCGCCGCGCTCGTCGGTGGAGACCTGACCATCGAGGAGATGCACGAGGCGGTGCTGCACTTCGCGGTGTACTCCGGTTGGCCCAAGGCATCGCTGTTCAGCATGATCGTGGACGAGCAGTGGGACCGCATCCACCAAGAGCGGGGTGAGCCGGTGCCACCGGCGACTCCGCTGCTGCCGCTGACCACGCCGAGTGACCCCGAAGCACGCCTGCTGGTGGGCGAACAGGCCTTCCGCGACGTCAACTGTGTTCCCTACATACCGGTTCGCGACAACCCGTACTCCGGTGCCGGCATCTTGAACTTCGTCTTCGGCGAGATGTGGCTGCGGCCCGGGCTGGGGATGAAGGAACGCCGGTTGATCACGGTGGCCTGCGTCGCCTTCCAGGACGCGCCGTATCCGATCCTGAGCCACGTCTACGCCGCGCTGAAGAGCCGTGACCTGTCTTTCGACGAGATGGATGAAGTGGCTTTGCATTTCGGCGCCTACTACGGCTGGCCGAAAGCCTCCCGCCTGATGCAGGTGATCGGCGAGCAGAAGCAGCGGGTCACCCAGGAGTGGGCCGCAGAGGGTTAGCCCACCGGGGTGTATTCGATGTGCAGTTTGGTCAGGCCGCGCAGCAGGAACGTGGGTTCGTAGGCGTAGTGCCGCTCGCCGGCCGGGCCGTGGTGGGCGTCGCTGATCCTGATGTCGCGCATGCGGTCCAACATGCGGTTGGCCGTGATCCGGCCCTCGACCCGCACCAGCGGCGCCCCCGGGCAGGTGTGGATGCCGCGACCGAAGGCGATGTGTTCGCGAACGTTCTTGCGATCCATGTCGAATTCGTCGGGGTTGGCGAACTTGCGCGGGTCGCGGTTCGCCGCACCCAGGCAGAGCATCAGCACCGTGCCCGCCTTGATCGGCACACCGGCCAACGTGGTGGATTTGCGCGCCAGCCGGAAGTCGATCTTCGTCGGGCTCTGGATCCGCAGTGACTCCTCGATGAATCGCGGAATCAGAGCGCGATCCTCGCGCAGTCTGGCCTGCACGTCCGGGCGTTCGCCGAGGATCTGCACCATGGTTCCGAGTAGTTTGGTGACGGTCTCCTGGCCCGCGCCGAACAGGAAGGTCGCCGGACGCACGACGTCGGTGACGTCCGGTGTCGACCCGTCCGGGTAGGTGGCGGCCGCCAGCATGCTCAGCACGTCGTCGCGGGGGTTGCCGCGCCGGTCGGAGATGTAGCCGTTGAACTTCTCGTCGAGATACTCCAAGGGGTTGTGTCCCACCGGTTCTCCGTCCAGGGCACCCACCCGCGCACCCGGGCGTTCGCCCGCGCCGAGCGCGCGGCGGAACTCGGCACGGTCGTCGTCGGGCACCCCGAGCAGGTCGGCGATCGCCAGCGTCGCAAACGGTTTGGCGTAGTCGAACAGGAACTCGCACTGACCGGTACCGATGAATTCGTCGAGCTGCAGGTCGGCCAGCCGCCAGATGAACTCCTCGTTCTCCTTCAGCCGCACCGGTGTCAGGATCCGGCCCAGCAGCGCGCGGGTCCGCTCGTGTGCCGGCGGGTCCTGCACCACGACGTGCTCGAAGATCGGAAACAGGTGCCGATGCGCCTCGATCTGCTCGGTGATGTCGTCGCCCTCGGGCTCGAACGGCAGCGGCGGGAACGGCCCCCCGATGGCGTTCACCGCCGAGAACGAATCGTGGTCCTTGAACGCGGCATGCACCTCGTCGTAGCCGGTGACGGCGACCACGCCGTGGTGCGGTTCGGCGAAGACCGGGCCGTTCGCGCGCAGGTACTCGTAGTACGGGTAGGGGTCCTGGGTTACGGCTTCGTCGGAGAAGTAGTCCACCGCCGCGAGCTCCGTCATCACCCGATGCGCCCTTTCGTTCATTCCACGACCGCGCCGCGCTGATCGATCGATCAAATTGATAGAATGCGTCATGCCTACCACGCGCGGCGACGGATGGTCAAGCAATCCCAGTGCCGGGGCGTCCTGAATGGCGACACCGCGCAAGGCCAAATCCGCCGACAGTGCCACCCGGCGCCGGCTCATCGAGGCGACCGCACGGCTCATGCGCGACGAGGGCTATGCCGCCGCGACCTCGCGACGGGTGGCCGCCGAGGCCGGCGTCAAGCAGGCCCTGGTCTACTACTACTTCCCCACCATGGACGATCTGTTCGTCGAGGTGTTGCGGGCCGGAGCGGACACCGCGCTGGAGCGGATGCGCACCGCCCTGACCGATGACGATCCACTGGGCACCCTGTGGGCGATCAACAACGATGCCCGTGTGACCAGCCTCAACACCGAGTTCATGGCGCTGGCCAATCACCGCAAGGCGATCCGCGCCGAACTCAAGGCCTATGCCGAGCGGGTCCGCGATATCGAGACCGCCGCCGTCACCGTGGCACTGCGCGCCAACGGGCTCGACCTGGGCGAGTATCCCCCCGTCGCGGTATCCATGCTGATCGCACAGACCGCCCGCAGCCTTTGCAACGAGGAGGCCGTGGGCGTCACCAACGGCCACCAGGAGTTGCGTGCGCTCGTCGAGCGCCAGCTGAGCCGGTTGGCGGCACCTTCGCCCCAGGCCCCCACCCGATAGCAACCGCTCGTCGACGACCCATTGACAACGGGATCCGTTACTGCCAGCGTTGCTGGTCGATCGACCAACAAACGACGGAGGTGCGGATATGGCTGGACGAGTCGAGGGAAGGGTCGCGCTGATCACCGGCGCAGCACGCGGACAGGGCCGCAGTCACGCGGTCCGGCTCGCGCAGGAAGGGGCGGACATCATCGCCGTCGACGTCTGCGCCCGAATCAGCAGTAACAAGCAGATCCCGGCCCCGACGCCCGACGACCTGGCCCAGACCGCGGATCTGGTCAAAGAACTGGATCGTCGCATCGTCACGGCACAGGTGGACGTGCGCGACTTCGACGCGCTCAAGGCGGCAGTGGACAGCGGCGTGGAGCAGCTCGGCCGGCTCGACGTCATCGTCGCCAACGCGGGAATCGGCAACGGCGGTCAGACCCTGGACAAGACCTCCGAAGCCGACTGGCAGGACATGATCGACGTCAACCTCTCGGGAGTCTGGAAGACCGTCAAAGCCGGTGTTCCGCACCTGATTTCCGGTGGGAACGGCGGATCGATCATCCTGACCAGCTCGGTGGGCGGTCTCAAGGCCTACCCGCACACCGGTCACTACATCGCGGCCAAGCACGGCGTGGTCGGGCTGATGCGGACCTTCGCCGTCGAACTCGGCCAGCACTTCATCCGGGTCAACTCGGTGCACCCCACCAACGTGAACACGTCGCTGTTCATGAATGAGGGAACGATGAAGCTGTTCCGCCCGGACCTGGAGAACCCGGGCCCGGACGACATGGCCGTCGCCGCGCAGTTCATGCACGTGCTGCCGATCGGTTGGGTCGAGCCGGTGGACATCAGCAATGCGGTGCTGTTCCTGGCCTCGGACGAATCACGGTACGTTACCGGGCTTCCCCTCACCGTCGACGCGGGAAGCATGCTCAAGTAATCCCGCTGCTAGCGTGGGGACTCGAATTCGACTCGGGCCGAGACGGTCTCGATCGCCTCATGCAGCGCTGCCAACCGGCCGGACAACGACGGCGCCGCCAGCACGGCGTACCGGTCGGCCTCGCCCATCGGGACCCGGCAGGTCAACGAGTACAACCGCTGCGTCGGATCCAGTGAGCGCAGTCGACGACCGCCCAGCGTGGCGTCACGCCCGGGCATGACCCAGCGACGGCGGGCGGCCGCCATCTGCTTGTGCAGTGCGACGATGCGATCCTCCAGTTCGCCGAACTGGCTGTCGCTCACCGGTTCTCCCGGCTCGTCGGGCCACACATCGATCTCGGCGCGCGGATACGGATCGTCGGCCAGCCATTCGCGTACCCGGATCCGCTCCCCGGTGAGGCAGCGCAGCGCATAACGTCCGGCACCCAGGTCGGTGCACTGGGTGATGCTGGTCATCGTGCCGACGGCGTTGCGCTGCTCACCGCCGCCCACCTCGCGGCCGCGGGCGATCAACACCACCCCGAAGCGGGGATCACCGCTGCGTATCAGCTCACCGACCAGCACCGTGTAACGCATCTCGAAGATCTGCAACGAGAGTTCCTCGCCGGGCAGCAACACCCATTCCAGCGGGAACATCGGCAGTTCCATCAGGCGATGTCCAGCTCCGCGACCAGCGCATCGACGACCGCACGCAGGTCGCCGTCGTGCTCCTCGGCGACCCGGCGCTGGCGCTGATACGACGCGCCCATCCGGTAGATGTCGGCGACGCCCGCCAGTTCGTCGGCGCAGTGCAGTCGCGCCGCGATCGGCTCCAGGCGGTTGAGCAGGTCGTCGAGATCCTCGGTGACCAGCCGCTCTCGACTGTCGGCGTCGAGGATGATCTCGGCGTCCAAACCGTAACGGGCCGCGCGCCACTTGTTCTCCTGCACGTGCCAGGGCGGCATGGTGGGCAGGAATTGATCGGCGTCCAGGCGACGGTCCAGATCGACGATCAGGCAGTGCGTCAGCGCCACCAGGGCACTGAGCTCACGCAGATTGGACACCCCGTCGCAGACCCGCACCTCGATAGTACCCAGGTGCGGTGACGGCCTGATATCCCAACGGATTTCGTTGGTGTGATCGATGATCCCGGTCTTCTTCTGGTCGTAGACGAAGCCCTCGAACTCCGACCAGGTCTGGAATTGGAACGGCAACCCGGCAGTGGGCAGCTGCTGGAACATCATCGCCCGGTTGCTGGCGTAGCCGGTGTCCTCGCCGGCCCACCATGGCGACGACGCCGACAAGGCCAGCAGGTGCGGGTAGTAGTTGAGCAGCGACGAGATGATCGGCATCACCTTGCGCGCCGAGGAGATGCCGACGTGGACATGCACGCCCCAGATCATCATCTGCCGGCCCCACCACTGGGTGCGCTTGATCAACTCGGCGTAGCGCGGCGCGTCGGTCAGCTTCTGCGCCGACCACTGCGCGAACGGGTGGGTGCCGGCGCCGAACAGCTCCATACCCCGACCATGCACGATGGGCCTGGTCGTGGCCAGGGTCTGTCGCAGGTCGTCCATCGCCTCGGCGGTGTTCTCGCAGATACCGGTGACGAGTTCGACGGTGTTACGCAGCAGCTCCTTGTGCACATGCGGGTTCTCGCCGAGTTCGGCGAACACCGCGCTGGCTTCATTGCTCAGGTCGCGGGTCTGGGCATCGACGAGTGCGAACTCCCATTCCACGCCGATGGTGGGCCGGGCGCAGTGGGCGAACTCGATCCGGGCTTCGGACCTCGCGGAGGCCCTGTCGTCGAAGTGGTTATCCGGCGCCGATGACACCACACGCAACCCGCTTGCCGGCGTCTCCGGTGGTCAGCGTGGTCTGGTCCGGGCCGGGAGTGCCGTTGACCTGGGTGTAGCGGTCCGCCGGGATGTTGGCGAAGTTGTCGTCATCGGCGTGGACGATCAGCGACGTCCCGTCGCCGGCCAGCAGTTCCGCCTTGGTGAACGCGTCGGTGGTGGTCACCAACAGGGCACTGCCGTCGGAGCGGACCTGCAGCGACGTCAGATCACCGCTCTGCGGGTGCTCGTTGTGGCCGGGCGCCTGGAAGTGCCCGCCGGCCGACAGGAAGTTGCCCGGCGCTCCACCGCTGGGGGCGACCGAGTCGGCCTCGCACTTGCCTACGCCATGGATGTGCAGGCCGTGGAAGCCCGGCGTCAGGATGCCGGTGCTGGTGGTCTGCACCGTGACGGTGGCGAATTCCTTGCCGCCGGCCGTGCTGAACTCGAATGTCGCAGTGGCGACCTGACCGCCTTCGGGGGTGAGCAGCCGTGCCACGAGGTTGTCCGAGGAACCCGAGCCGCCCGGCTCGTGCTCTGCGCCCGACGGAGCCGGCGCCCCGGTCCAGACGGGCGGCGTGGTGCCCTGCACATCGGAAGCCGGCTCGTTGGGGCTGCACGCCGCCAACAGCGCGACCGGGGTGGCGAAGACGACGGCGGCAAGGGCTCTGCGGTGACCTGACGTGACCATGCGAGGAGCTTAACCCGCTACCACCACGATGATGCCCGGCGGCTGCTCGGCCACGTCCGGGATTCGCGGCTCCACCGCGGCATGCAGCACTTCGGCCACCGAATTCGCCGACTCGTGCTCGCCTTCGGCGTCACTGAAGTAGACGGTGGTCACGGTGACCTCGGGAAGCTCGAGATTCCCGACGTCGGTCACGTTCCAGCCCGCTTCACGCAGCTGGTCTGCAGTGCGCCCGGCCAGGCCGGCCTGCTCGGAGATGTTGTAGACCCGCACCTCGGGCTTGTGCACGGTGCTTTCGGGTTTGGCCGGTGCCGAGCTGGTGGCAGCGGGTTTCGACGTCGGGGAGTGCGCGGTGTCGTCGTCACCGCCCGAGGACCCGAGTGCCTGAAACCCGACCAGCAGGAAGATCGTGCCCAAGAACAGCAGGACCATCACCATGGCTCGCAGCGGCAGTCGGGAGGAGTCGGGCACGTGGTCATTCATTGCGACCACTGTATCGAGAAGCGGGCCATAACCGATAAACGCCCAGCAATCAAGGGTTTGCGGTGATCAGGTGATCTCGAAACCGAGTCGCCGAGCGGCCCGTGCCTTCTGGCGGCTGGACCGCAGCCGACGCAGTCGCTTGACCAGCATCGGGTCGGCGGCGAGCGCTTCGGGCCGGTCGACGAGCGCGTTGAGCACCTGGTAGTAGCGGGTCGCCGACAGTGCGAACCGCTCCTTGATGGCCTCTTCTTTGGCGCCGGCGTACTTCCACCAGTCCCGTTCGAAGGACAGGATGTCGTGTTCACGACGGCTCAGACCGTCGGTGGGCTCCGAATCGTCCCCTGAGCGATTCGCCTGCGCCATGGCGCCGTCCATATCGTTTCCTGGACCCTTCCGGAAAGTTCTGTGACTGACACGTTCGTTGCATTTCGGCGGCGTGTTCCGGCGATTATTCAATCACGGCCGGCGGTGATGAACCGGGAGCCGGCCCCGCGCGTCGCCGTGGCCACTGCAGCAGGCACCGCACAGCACCCTAAGATTTTGGGTCATGGCAGTCGTACCCATCCGCATCGTGGGCGATCCCGTCCTGCACACCCCGACCAGCCCGGTTCCCGTCGGCGACGACGGTTCCCTGCCGGACGACCTGGGCGGGCTGATCACCACGATGTACGAGACCATGGACGCCGCCAACGGGGTCGGGTTGGCCGCCAACCAGATCGGCGTGGGCCTACGCGTGTTCGTCTACGACTGCGCCGACGACCGCCGCTCCACCACACGGCGCCGCGGCGTGGTGGTCAACCCGGTGCTGGAAACCTCCGACCGACCCGAGACCATGCCCGACCCGGACGACGACGACGAGGGCTGCCTGTCGGTCCCCGGCGAATCGTTTCCGACCGGCCGGGCGGACTGGGCACGGGTGACCGGTCTGGACGCCGACGGCAACCCGGTCACGCTGGAGGGCACCGGCTTGTTCGCCCGGATGCTGCAGCACGAAACCGGGCACCTGGACGGCCTGTTGTACCTGGACATGCTGGTGGGTCGGCATGTCCGCGCGGCGAAGCGGACCGTGAAATCCAACGGCTGGGGTGTGCCCGGTCTGTCCTGGATGCCGGGCGACGTGCCCGATCCGTTCGGCCACTGACGAGCCGGTGATGCCCCAGCCACCGGAACTCCCTGAGATCGGCGTCCGGGTGAGTCTGCGCTACCTGCGGGCCCCGGGTTCGGAGCCGCCGATGGGCGATGTGATCGGGCACCTGGTGGAGACCGGGCCACGGGTGCGGGTGCGCTCCGCGGACGGGGTCGTGCACGAGTGCCGGCACGCCGACGTGCTGTACGTGCGCCGCCTCACCGATCGGCCGGTGAAGAATTCGGCGATCCGCTCGGTCGAGCACGCCGCCGCGCTGGCCTGGCCGGGCAGTCGGCACCAGTGGCTGGACGGCTGGTTGCTGCGGGCCGGCCCCGGTGCCGATCTGGTCGCCAATTCTGCTGTGCCCCTTGACATGTTCTCCCACACCAATGCCATCCCGGCGATCATCGACTGGTATGCCGAGCGGGATCTGCCTGCGACACTGGCGGTCCCGGAGCGGCTGCTGCGACTGCCGGAGGGCATCCCCGCACGGCACGAGACCCGCACCCTGGTACGCGATCTGACCGCCGAGACACCGGCCGTGCCGGTGGTGCTGACCGCCGGGCCCGAGGGCGACTGGCTGTCGGTGTTCGGTGACGACATATCGGTGGAGGTACTGAGCGCGGTGGTCGACGGCGAGGTGGTGTTCGCCTCGATACCGGGAGTGGCGGTCGGGCGGGGCGCGATCACCGAGGGCTCGGACGGAACCCGTTGGCTGGGGCTGACCGCCCTGCGGGTGGTAGCGGACCGGCGCCGGCAGGGCCAGGGGCGGGCGATCTGCGCCGCCCTGCAGGCCTGGGGGTACGACCGCGGCGCGACCCGCGGCTACGCGCAGGTGCCCACCAGCGGTTCAGCGAGCCTCGACGAAGGAGAGGCGAAGCTGGAACCGCTGCACCAACCGCCCGGCGACCCGGGTGCGTTCGCGTTCTTCGAGGCGATCGGGTTCGCCGGCCAGCACCGCACCCGCTACCTCGACGCCCGCGCTCTAGGGTGACCACGTGACTGCACTGCGACTGGCCACCTGGAACGTCAACTCCATCCGCACCCGGGTGGACCGAGTGACGGACTGGCTGGCCCGCGCGGAGGTCGACGTGCTGGCCATGCAGGAGACCAAGTGCACCGACGCCCAGTTCCCCGCCCTGCCCTTCCACGAACTGGGCTACGAAGTGGCCCACGTCGGCCACAACCAGTGGAACGGGGTGGCGATCGCCTCGCGGGTGGGGCTGGACGACATCGAGGTCGGCTTCCCCGGCCAGCCGTCCTGGGCCAAGGGCGACGCCGATCCCACCGTGGAGGCGCGGGCGCTGGGCGCCACCTGCGCAGGGGTGCGGGTGTGGAGCCTGTACGTGCCCAACGGCCGCGCCCTGGACGATCCGCACTACACCTACAAGCTGGAATGGCTTGCCGCGCTGCGTGATACCGCCGAGGGCTGGTTGCGGGACGACCCTTCGGCGCCGATCGCGCTGGTCGGCGACTGGAACGTCGCCCCGCAGGACGACGACGTGTGGAGCATGGAGTTCTTCGAAGGTGCCACGCACGTCTCCGAGCCCGAGCGGGCCGCGTTCGACGCGATGGTCTCTGCCCAGTACCTCGACGTGGTGCGCCCGTTCACCCCTGGACCCGGTGTCTACACCTATTGGGACTACACCCAGTTGCGGTTCCCGAAGAAACAGGGCATGCGCATCGACTTCATCCTGGGCTCCCCCGCCGTGGCTACCCGGGTGGCACACGCCGAGATCGTCCGCGACGAACGCAAGGGCAAGTCACCCAGCGACCACGCGCCGGTGATGGTGGAGATCAGCCCGTCCTGACCCGACGGCCTAGCGAGCCTCGACGGCGGGTTAGCGAAGCTGGAACCGCCGCATCAACCCCGCGATTATGAATTCAGTGTGGATTCCGCAGGGTTCACCAAACTGCGCCTAAGATGGTCTGATTACGCATTTTGCCTCACATTGAAGGGCAGGGAATCCCCATGAACGCCGTCGCAGGGACGGTACGACAGTTGACCCGGGCGGCGAACCGCGCGGTGACCATGACCACCGAGGCGGCCGGCGCGATTGGCGGCGCAGCAGTCAATGGGGTGATCGGCGGGGTGAAGGGTGCGGCCAGTGGCGCCCAGCACGGCCTCAGCAGCGGCAGCCACTCCACCCCGGCAGCAGCACTGACCCTCGGTGCGCTTGGCGTGGCCGGCTTGGTCGAGTGGCCGATACTGGTGGCGGTGGGCGGCACCGCGCTGGTGATCAAGCAGTTGAACAATCGGTCGAATGGCAAGGACGCAACGGCGGCGACATCGGCAAAGAAGCCGACGACCGCGGCACGGCCCTTGAAAGCTGTGAAGTCGACGGCATCGGGGTCCGCCACGCGGCGCAGCCCGCAGGCCAAGAAGACCACGACGCGGCAGCCGCGCAGTGGCACCAACAGCGGCGGCAGCCGCGCTCGCGCGCGCCACTGATCGGGCGGGCGTGGATTTAGGCCGTGCCATACGGCACTCTCTTCCTTTGCGCGCAGCGAACTTCGGTGTCCAGACCACCTCCGCACTGCTGACCGCATCTGTCCAGACCGTAGCCGGGGTGGCCGGCGCCTTCCGACCGGCTCACGACACCGGCCCGGCCCTGAACCGGCGGTGTTTCCGCAGCCCGGAGCGGGCCTGGGTCGAGGTTCGCGGGCTTGACGGAGCCACCGGAGACGAACTGGCGACCACGGTGCTGGCCGCAGCCCGCGGCCTGCCCGGGGTCACCTCGGTCCGGTTGAACCATCCACTGTCACGCCTGGTGGTCGGGCTTGACGCAGCCGACCCCGACGTCGTGTCGATGCGTGAGTTGCTGCGGGTGGTCACCGACGTCGAGAGCCAGTTCCGCCGGGTGTCCCCCTTCCCGCGCAACAGCGCACCCGCCAGCCTGCCCGGCGACGGCATGACGCAGATGCTGCGGGCGTTCACGGTCGGAGCCAACGTCGCCGGCCTAGGCCTGGCGACGGCGGGCCGGTTACTGCGGCTGCCGAGTCTGCCGCTCGGCCTGGAAGCCGGCGTCACCGTGGTCAACTACCAGCCGCGGCTGCGCGCGCTGTTGGAAGACAACATCGGCAAGCAGGCGACCGATGCGGTGTTGGCCCTGGCCAGTGCGACCGTGCACACGCTCAACACCGCACCCACCTCGCTGGCGGTTGACTTGTCGGTGGAGGCGATGCGCGCCGGGGAGGAACGTGCCGCCGAGCGCGCCTGGCGCCGCCGCGAACCGGAACTCGCCGAATACGCCGAACACCCGCCGGTGATCGCCCCGCGCCGGCCCGTCCCCCGGCCGCCGGGCCCGATCGAACGGCATATGGACCGCGCCTCCGTGGTCCAAGCCGTCGGCGCCGGGGTGATCGCCGCGGCGACCCGCAGCCCGGACCTGGCCGGCACCGCCGCGGCGGTGATGGCACCGAAGGCCACCCGCACCGCGCGTGAGTCATTCGCCTCGACGCTGGGCCGCGGCCTGGCCGACCAGCACGGCACGGTGGTTCTGCGGCCGGGCAGCCTGCGCGAACTGGATCGGATCGACACCGTGGTCATCGACCCACGGGTGTTGTGCGGCCAGACCCTGCGAGTGATGCAGGTGCGCGGTGCAGACGACGACGAACTGCGAGCCGCGTGGGCGCAGGCCCAATCCCTGCTCGGCGATCCCGGACTGGAGGCGGGCTGGCATCGGATCGGTCCGTGGGCCGGTGTGGAGGCGTCCTTCCAGCCCGCACTGCTGCCGCTGGCCGCTGCCGTGGTCACCGAGGCCCGGCACGCCGACGTCGAGGTGGTCTCGGTTGAGTCCGAGACGCTCGGGGAACTACGGTCGATCTTCGACGACATCCGCCCGCTGGACGGGGCATCGGTGGACGAGGCGCTGGCCGCCGCGGTGACCGCCTACCAGGCCGACGGCCACGACGTCGCGGTGCTGTCGACAGCCGCCCTCGAGGCGCTCGCGGCGGCCGACGTGGCGCTGGGAATGCTGCCGCCGCAGGGCTCCCCACCGTGGTGCGCCGATGTGTTGCTGACCGACCTGGCCGCGGTGTGGCGCGTGCTGCACGCGCTGCCGGTAGCTCGGTCAGTCAGCCGCCGTGGCATCGAGATCGCTACCGGGGCTTCGACATTGGGCGCACTACTGCTGCTGCCCGGAGTGCGCGGCCGGGGACCGGGACCGGTGACCACCGGCGCGGCCGCCGGCGTACTGTCCGGCTACTGGCTGGCTCGCCGGGCGGTGGACGCCACCGCGCCCAGGCCGGTGGCGACCCACGAGTGGCATGCCATGTCGGTCGACCAGGTGCGGACGATACTGCCGCCGCCGGATCTACTGGTCCCTACCGAGAACCCCCACGGACCCGCTGCGTCCGCCGCCCTGGCGGCGGTCGACCTGGCCCGCCGCGGCGCGCAGGCGGCACCGCCACGCCTGCTCTGGCAGTTCGCCCACGCGGTGCGCGGAGAACTGGCCGACCCGATCACGCCGGTGCTGGCATTGGGCGCCGCGGCCAGCGCGGTGCTGGGTTCACCCGTGGACGCCATGCTGGTCGGTTCGGTGCTCGGCGGCAACGCGATGCTGGCCGCCGCACAGCGCCTGGTCGCCGAGCGTCGGCTCAATGTCCTGCTCAGCGAGCAGGTTCCGCCCGCGCGCAAAGTTCTTCCCGGCGGAGGCTACAGCGACGTCGACGCCGAGGATCTGCGCCCCGGCGATGTGATCGAGGTGCGGCCGCACGAGGTGGTGCCCGCCGATGGCCGGCTGATCGATGCCGACGACCTGGAGATCGACGAGTCGTCGCTGACCGGGGAATCGCTGACGGTGGTCAAGCAGGTCGAAGCCACGCCGGGTGCAGAGCTGGCCGAGCGGGAATGCATGGTCTACGCGGGCACCACGGTGGTAACGGGCACCGCGATCGCGCTGGTGACCGCGGCCGGCGGCGACACGCACGGCCGCCGAGCCGCCGAACTGGTTGCCGGCGAACAGTCCGCGGTCGGGTTGCAACACCAGTTGAGCCTGCTCACCAGCAAGGCGTGGCGGATCAGCCTGGCAGGCGGCACCCTGGTCACCGGGCTGGGCATGCTCCGGCGGATCGGACTACGCCAATCGGTGGCCTCGGGGATCGCCATCGCCGTTGCCGCGATCCCGGAGGGGCTGCCCCTGGTGGCCACCCTGGCGCAACAGTCGTCGGCACGGCGGCTGGCCAAGTCTGGTGTCCTGGTGCGAATTCCACGCTCGGTGGAGGCACTCGGCCGAGTTGACGTGGTGTGCTTCGACAAAACCGGGACACTGAGCCAGAACAAGCTGCGGGTGGCCCACGTGAAGCCCGCGCAGGGGTACTCCGCCGATCAGGTGCTGACTTTCGCGGCGCAGGCCGCCCCCACCACCAACGGCCGGCAGGTGCACGCCACTGACGCCGCGATCATCGAGGCCGCGACAGCAGCCGATGTGGTGGACCCGGACCGCGGGGAGGTCGCCCACCTGCCGTTCCGGTCCGGCCGCAGCTACTCCGCGTCGGTCGACGGCGCCGTGCTGACGGTCAAGGGCGCCCCGGAGGTTGTCGGTCCGGCCTGCGGCGTGGATCCGGAGATCCGAAAAACCGTGCTGGGCATGGCGGGAGAAGGTCTGCGGGTCATCGCGGTTGCCCGGCGGGAGCTCTCGGCCGAGCAGCTGGCCCACCTCGGCGATGACCCGGATCCCGAGGATATCGCTGAATTCTGCGGTGACGGGCTGACTTTCGTCGGCCTACTGGGAATCGCGGACACGCCGCGACCGGAGTCCGCCGAGCTGCTTGCCGAACTCGACCGCCGCAATATCCCGGTGCGGCTGATCACCGGCGACCATCCCGTCACCGCTACCGCGATCGCCCGGGAGTTGGGCCTGACCATCGACGCCGCCCAGGTGATCACCGGTGCGGACTGGGAAGCGCTGTCACGCAAGGGCCAAGAGCGTGCGGTGGACGAGCGGGTGGTGTTCGCCCGGATGTCGCCGGAGAACAAGGTTCAGGTTGTCCAGACGCTGGAACGCACCGGCAAGGTGTCGGCGATGGTCGGTGACGGCGCCAACGACGCGGCCGCGATCCGGGCCGCCACGGTCGGCCTCGCCGTCGTCGCGCACGGCAGCGAGTCGGCGAGCACCGCTGCCGACGTGGTGCTGCTCGACGGTCGGGTGCACGCACTGCTGGACGCACTCGATGAGGGTCATGAACTGTGGCAGCGAGTTCAGGCCGCGGTGGCGGTGCTGCTGGGTGGCAATGCCGGCGAGGTGGCATTCGCGATCATCGGCAGCGCAATCACCGGGCGCTCACCGCTGAATGCCCGACAACTGCTGCTGGTCAACATGCTCACCGATGCGCTGCCGGCCACCGCGCTGGCGGTCAGTTCGCTCAACGAGGAGGCCGCGGCCGGTGTCCGCGGTCCGGACGAGCGCACGCTGTGGCGCACGGTGGCGGTGCGCGGGGTGACGACCGCGTCAGCAGCGGTGGGAGCCTGGGCACTGGCCTCGGTGACCGGGCGCCCGCAGCGCGCCTCGACGGTTGCGCTGGTGTCGCTGGTCGCCACCCAGCTGGGCCAAACGCTGCTGGACTCGCATGACCCGGTGGTGGTGGCGACCGCGGTCGGCTCGCTCGGGGTCATGGGGACCTTGATCACCATCCCGGGTATCAGCCAGCTGCTGGGCTGCACCCCGCTGGGCCCGCTGGGCTGGGCGCAGGCACTGGGTACGGCGACGGTGGCCACCATCGGCGCGGCGGTGGTGCCCCGGTTGCTGTCCGCCCCCGACAGCGACGCGCCACCCACCGAGTTCATCGTGCCGGGTCCGCGGCGCCCGGACGGCTCCCCGCCGCCCGACGATCACCCGGCGCCGGTGCTGCGCCTTGTGCACAATGGGGACACTGGCTCTCGCCGCGGAAAGACCGTGGCCCAACCATCGGGCGACCCATCGCCACCAGGAGGCTCATGATGGCGGACAAGCCGCGGCGCACGGCGTCGCAGCGGGAGGCGGTTGCCCATATCCGGGAGGCAGCCGGCTTCGCGGTGGAATTGCCGCTGTTCGGCAAGGTCACGGTGCCGCGGCCGGAGCAGCTGGCCTACTACGGCGGGCTGGCGCTGCTGGCGGCGCTCGAAATCATCGATTGGCCGGTAGCCGTTGCGGTGGCCGCCGGCCACATTCTGGCCAGCAACCACCGCAACGAAGTTCTCGAGCAACTCGGCGAGGCGCTCGAAGATGCCTGACCTCAGTGGTCGACGGTCAGCACCCCGGCGCGCCACAGGAGTGCGTACATCTGGTGCAGGGGACCGCTGAGCAGCCGGGTGGCCATGTCGACCACCGGGTCTGACGCAGGCGCGGCAGGCGCACCCCGTCGGGGGTCCAGCTTCTTCGCCGGGCTCGTGGCACGGGGGGCCGGGGCCGAGATGTCTGTGTATGCGATCGCAACCATGATGGGCCTCCTAGTCGCGTAACGGCGCTACGCGCTCAGCCGGAGGCCAGATCGTGGCTCAGCTGGAGGCGGTAAGCGACCGTGCGGATGGGGACGGAACAGAAGTCAGATATCGGCTCGGACTATCACCGGAACTCATGCGTCCCTCACCTCCTCTCGGTCGCGGGCGCGCTTCGCGCGCCGGTTTCACCGCATGCTTGGGAGGCAACCCCGACGACTGTCGGAAAGGCCGCACCCCACTCGTCAGAGCTTCGGCACTACACGGCGTGTCCTGGCCCGTGATGGGCCGGAAGCCACTTGGGCTCAACCCTTAAGCCGGGAAGAGCTGTCCTGACCCGGGGCGTCTTTCGACGTTCGGGGTCAGTGGCCTATGTCCGTGCAGACGCCTCACCTAACGAGGTGCTTGCGTGCTCCATAGTGCACCACCATCCGGATGCGGTCAACTCGGCAGTTCCCGGGCGTGTCGAGGCACTCTGACGTGCAGCGATGAGGCCAGATCGGCAACGCACGTACTATCACACCAGTCACTTTGGTACCAGATCGAGACCGCAACGGCCCGGTTCTGCGACCGTCGCGCAGAACCGGGCCGTCGGGCTTCGCGGCCGTACCGCCTTAGCCGGCCAGCGACGCGAACAACGGGCCGGTCAGCTGCAGCCCGGTGGTGGCGCCGGCGGTGACGAAGAAGCCGAACAGCGCCAGGGCGGCACCGGCCAGCGAGATGTCCTTGTTGAAGTGGAGTTGCTCAGCGGCCTTGGCCTGCGGGTCCTGCTCGCGCCAGAACCCATGCATGACGAACGCCGTCGGCAGCAGGAAGACCGCCAGCATCAACGCGCCGAGGTCCGCCCAGGCGCCCAGGATGACAAGCGTGGCGCCGGCGAGCTGCCAGACCCCCGAACCCAGCACCGCGAGTTTGCCGGGCTTGACGCCCTTGCTCTCGGTGTATGCCGCCATCGCGGCGGTCTGGGTGAAATGTCCCAGCGCACCGCCCACGAACACGGCGGCGAACAGGATGCGGCCGATCAGAATCGCAATGTCCATGACTGGACCCCTCTCAAAATTGATGTAGTTGCGTGGTCAACTATTTAGACGGTAGCGCGTAGTTAGTTTCGATGTCAACTAAATTGTGGAGCTGGGCAACGCTGGGGGAGCAGCCGAAAAGATCTTCCGTCGGCCCCCATGGTGGAAGCGAACGCCGGGCTCAGTCCCTCAGGCTCAGGGGCTCGGCGGAGTACCGACCCGGCGTCGTCCACGACGTCAGGGCGCCGAGCACCATCATCACCGCGGCAGCGGCGAAGACCACGGCCAACCCTGTGTGGAACGGCCCGGAGATCAGCTGCGGGAAGAAGGCGTGCCCGGTCAGGGCCTGCGCATCGACGCCGGGCTGATCCAGCGCCCCGAAGGGCCCCAACAGTTCGGCGATCGGGTTGTAGCCCAGAAACGCCGCGAACAGGCTGCCCACCGGCGGTGTGTTGGCCACCTGATCGGCGACCCCGGCGGACACGCCCTGCTGCTGCAGGCCGGCCTCCAGCGCGCCCGGCAGCGTGTTGGCCAGCCCGATCACCATCAGCGAGAAGAAGATGCCGATCGACAGCGACGTGCCGGCGTTGAAGAACGTGGCCCGCACGCCGGATGCCGCGCCGCGGTGCTCCGCCGGCACGCTGGACATCACCACGGCACTGTTGGGCGCGGTGAAGATCCCGCCGCCGAGGCCATTGAGGAACACCAGCGCCGCGAACACCCGGTAGTCGAAGTCCACCGGGAGCAGCACCAGCGCCACGAACGTCACCGCCATCAACACCATGCCGCCGACCGTGAACGGTCGGGCGCCGTGCCGATCTGACAGCACCCCGGCCACCGGCCCGGCCACCAGGAAACCCACCGTCATCGGCAGCAGGTAGATGCCCGACCACAGTGGCGTGGATTCGAAGCTGAAGCCGTGCAGCGGCAGCCAGATGCCCTGCAGCCAGATGATCAGCATGAACTGCAGGCCGCCGCGCCCGATCGCCGCCAGCAGCCCTGCCGCATTGGCCAGGCCGAACGCCGGGATCTTGAACAGCCGCACATCGAGTAACGGGGCGGCCACCCGCAGTTCGATGAAGCAGAACAGCACCAGCAGGGCAACCCCGAGCGCCAGTGAGCCCAGCACGGCGGGACTTGACCAACCGGTCGGCGACGTTCCATGCGGCTGAATGCTGTAGGTGATCGCGGTCAGCAACACGGTCAGGCCCAGGCCCAACGTCGCGGTGCCCGCCCAGTCCAGCTTGGCCGGCGCCCGCTCACCGAGTTCGTGCAGTGACCGCAGCGACCAGATGGTGCCGAGCACCCCGATCGGCACGCCGACCCAGAACACCGCCCGCCAGTCCCACTCCGACAGCAGCCCGCCGATCACCAGACCGAGGAACGACCCGGCGACGGCGGCCACCTGGTTGATCCCCAGCGCCATGCCTCGCTGATTGGCCGGGAACGCGTCGGTGAGGATCGCCGCCGACGACGCCATCAGCATGGCGCCGCCGACACCCTGGACCACCCGCCATCCGATCAGCCACATGGCGCCGGGTTCGAGGTGGAAGGGGTCGATGGACAGGGCGATCGCCCCGACCGTGAACACCACGAAACCCCAGTTGTAGATGCGCACCCGGCCGAACATGTCGCCGAGCCGGCCGAAGAACACCACCAGCACCGCCGACACCAGCAGGTAGCCCATCAGCATCCACAGCAGGTAGCTGACGTTCGACGGATCCAGCGGGTTCAGGCCGATGCCGCGAAAGATCGCCGGCAACGAGATCAGCACGATCGAACCGTTGATGGTGGCCAGCAGCACGCCCAGGGTGGTGTTGGACAGCGCGATCCACTTGTAGCGCGGATGGTTGCGGTCGTAGCGCCGCCGGCGCCGGACGGTCGCGATGTCGCCGGGGTCGATCACCAGCCTCTCAGCCTGTGCTGTCATCGAATCCCCCGCGTCTTCAGCGCCTCCAAAGCACATATATTAGCTATGCAAAGGATCGTACGTCTAATCCGTGGCGGGTCGCTTCACTGCGGCGGGGGTCGCGCGCCGGCCACAGCCGATCTCACCGTCGTGCACCCGCCAATGCGCCTGGAGCCACCGGTCGGCCGCGTCGACGTCGGCGAGAGTGACGCGGGTGTCGCAGCGCAGGCACTCGGCGACAGCTCCCCCATCGGGAGCAGGGTGGACAGGCACGAATCGATTCTGCCTTCTGGTGCCGGTGTCGCTGCGATAGCGTAGGTATCGCCATTGAAATACACCGCGGGAGCGCAACCAGTGCGCTGAGAGGACGGCCAGGGCCGTCGACCGTACGAACCTGACCGGGTAATGCCGGCAAGGGAGAGGAAGAACATGACTGACATCGCCGTCGACCCCCAGGTCACCACCGGGCCGATCCCCTACAGCGAGAAGACCTATCGCGAGATCGAAGGCCCCGGCGGGATCATCATGAAGGTGCCATTCCGGCGCATCAACCTGACCACCGGTGAGCACTTCGACGTCTACGACACCTCCGGTCCCTACACCGACGCCGCAGCCGTGATCGACCTGCAGCGCGGCCTGCCGCCGCGGCCCGGTGTGGTGACCGATCGCGGCACCCAGTTGCAGCGCGCCCGCGCCGGTGAGATCACCGCCGAGATGGCGTTCATCGCCGAACGCGAGGGTGTGTCGGCCGAGCTGGTCCGCGACGAGGTGGCCCGCGGGCGCGCGGTGATCCCGGCCAACCACAAACACCCCGAGCTCGAGCCGATGATCATCGGCAAGGCCTTCAAGGTGAAGATCAACGCCAACATCGGCAACTCGGCGGTCACCAGCTCGATCGCCGAAGAGGTGGACAAGCTGGTGTGGGCCACCCGTTGGGGCGCCGACAACGTGATGGATCTGTCTACCGGCAAGGACATCCACGAGACCCGGGAGTGGATTCTGCGGAACTCGCCGGTGCCGATCGGGACCGTGCCCATCTATCAGGCCCTGGAGAAGGTCAACGGCGACCCCGCCAAGCTGACCTGGGAGATCTACCGCGACACCGTGATCGAGCAGTGCGAGCAGGGCGTGGATTACATGACAGTGCACGCCGGGGTGCTGCTGCGCTACGTTCCGCTGACCGCCAAGCGGGTCACCGGGATCGTTTCGCGCGGCGGCGCGATCATGGCCGCGTGGTGCCTGGCCTATCACCGCGAATCGTTCCTCTACACCAACTTCGAGGAACTCTGCGAGATCCTGGCCCGCTACGACGTGACGTTCTCCCTGGGTGACGGCCTGCGACCGGGATCGATCGCCGACGCCAACGACGAGGCCCAGTTCGCCGAGCTGCGCACCCTCGGTGAGCTCACCAAGATCGCGAAATCCCATGGCGTGCAGGTGATGATCGAGGGCCCCGGTCACGTCCCGATGCACAAGATCGTCGAGAACGTGCGGCTGGAGGAGGAACTGTGCGAGGAGGCGCCGTTCTACACGCTCGGACCGCTGGCCACCGACATCGCCCCGGCCTATGACCACATCACCTCGGCGATCGGCGCGGCGATCATCGCTCAGGCCGGCACGGCGATGCTGTGCTACGTGACGCCCAAGGAGCATCTGGGGCTGCCGGACCGCAAGGACGTCAAGGACGGCGTGATCGCCTACAAGATCGCCGCTCATGCCGCCGACCTGGCCAAGGGGCACCCGCACGCTCAAGACCGCGACAACGCGCTGTCCAAGGCCCGCTTCGAATTCCGTTGGTACGACCAGTTCGCGCTGTCGCTTGACCCGGACACCGCGCGGGAATACCACGACGAGACGCTGCCTGCCGAGCCGGCCAAGTCCGCGCACTTCTGCTCGATGTGCGGACCCAAGTTCTGTTCGATGCGTATCACCCAGGACGTTCGCGACTTCGCCGCCGAGCACGGCTTGGAGACCCAGGAAGACATCGACGCCGCCATCCAGCAGGGCATGGACGAGAAGTCAGCCGAGTTCGCCGAGCACGGCAACCGGGTGTATCTGCCGATCACCTCGTAGTGGACTTCCTGCCGCTCCCAGCACCCGCGGCCACACCGGCGCGGGTGCTGACCATTGCCGGATCCGATTCCGGCGGCGGCGCGGGTATTCAGGCGGACATGCGCACGTTCGCGCTGCTCGGCGTGCACGCCTGCGTCGCGGTCACTGCGGTCACGGTGCAGAACACCGTCGGCGTCAAGAGCTTTCATGAGGTTCCGGCCGAAACCGTCGCGGGACAGATGGCGGCGGTGGTGCCCGATATCGGGATCGCCGCCGCCAAGACCGGAATGCTCGCCTCGGCGCAGATCATCACCCAAGTGGCCGCGACGTGGCAGGAACTGGAGCTGACGGTTCCGCTGGTGGTCGACCCGGTGTCGGCGTCCATGCACGGCGACGCCCTGCTGGCGTCGTCAGCACTGGACGCGCTGCGCGACAACCTGTTTCCACTGGCAACCCTGGTGACACCGAATCTGCACGAGGTGCGACTGCTGGTGGACATCGACGTCATCGATGCCCGATCCCAGCGGGCGGCGGCCATTGCGCTGCACGCCCTTGGCCCGCGTTGGGTGCTGGTCAAGGGCGGGCACCTGCCCTCGACGCAGTACAGCCCGGACCTGCTGTACGACGGCAAGGATTTTCGGGAGTACCCGGGCCAGCGGGTGGCCACCGCCGACGACCACGGCGCTGGCGACACACTTGCCGCGGCGACCACCGCGGCGCTGGCGCACGGGTTCGCCGTGCCTGACGCGGTGGCGTTCGGCAAACGCTGGGTGACCGAGTGCCTGCGGGCCGCCTATCCGCTGGGACACGGGCACGGCCCGGTCTCGCCACTGTTCAGGCTGTGGGCATGACCCACGACGAACTGGCGGAGATCGCCGGGATCGCGCACGCCCCCGCGGGCAGTCCCGCCGGAGTGGTGCTGTTGACACACGGTGCCGGCGGGAACCGTGAATCGCCTATGCTGCAACGGCTTTGCGACGAGTGGGCACGGCGCGGATTCCTGGCGATCCGCTACGACCTGCCGTTTCGCCGACGCCGTCCGAAGGGCCCGCCGTCGGGATCCGGTGCCGCCGACCGGGACGGCATCACCGAGGCGATCGGCTACGCACGCGGGCTGTCCGATGGTCCGCTGATCGCCGGCGGGCATTCCTACGGCGGTCGGCAGACATCGATGGTGGTGGCCGCCGGGGACACCCCGGTGGACCTGCTGGCGCTGTTCTCCTATCCGCTGCACCCGCCCGGCAAGCCGGAACGCGCTCGCACCGAGCACCTGCCGAAGATCGGCGTTCCGACGGTGTTCACCCACGGCAGCTCGGACCCCTTCGGCACACCGGCCGAGATCCACGCCGCCGCCGCGTTGATCGCGGCTCCGCACGAGGTTGTCGAGATCACCGGCGCCAGACATGACCTGGCCTCCAAGACCCTGGACGTGCCGGCGCTGGCGGTCGATGCGGCGCTGCGCCGACTCGGCTGAGGCAGACTCAGGGCAGGACGACCACACTGGCCGCGTAGCTCAAACCCGAGCCGTATCCGAGCAGCAGAGCCAGATCGCCGGATTTCGCGGCACCGCCGGCGAGCACCTGCTCCATGGCCAGCGGTATGGATGCCGCCGAGGTGTTGCCGGTCGTCTCGATGTCGTTGGCGACGACGACGTCGGGCCGCAGTTCCAGGCTCTTGGCGATGAGCGCGTTGATCCTGGCGTTGGCCTGGTGCGGAATGAAGACGTCGATGTCGTGCGGTTCCAGTCCGGCCGCGGCGAGGGCACGCTTGCCGACACCGCTCATCTCGAATGCCGCCCAACGGAATACCGCGCCGCCGTCCATGCGCAGGTAGGGTCGCGGCCCGTCGGATTGCTCGGTGTAGCTGATCCAGTCGATGTCCTGACGGATCGCGTCACAGTTCTCGCCGTCGCTGCCCCACACCGTCGACCCGATGCCGTGTGTGGGCGTCTCGCCGATCACGACGGCACCAGCACCATCGCCGAAGATGAAGCAGTTCGACCGGTCCTCCATGTCGATGGTCGGCGAAAGCACTTCGGAGCCGATGACCAGCGCGGTGTCGATGGTTCGGCCGCGCAGCAGCTCGGCGGCCACCCCCAGCGCGTAGCCGAACCCGGCGCACCCGGTGGCCACATCGAACGCCGGCACGCCCGAAGCACCCAGGGCGACGGCGACGGCGGGTGCACACGACGGGGTCTGGCGGAAGTTGGTGCTGGTCGCGACGATCACCGCGCCGATGCCGGCACCATCGAGTCCCGCGTTGGTCAATGCCTGGCGGCCTGCCTCGACGGCCAACCCGGCCACGGTGTCACCCTCAGCGGCAAAACGCCGGGTCTTGATCCCGGTGCGCGAGAAGATCCACTCATCGGAGGAGTCGATCTTCTGGCAGATCTCTTCGTTGGTGACCACCCGCGGCGGGCGGCACACACCGACACTCAGCAGGCCTACCGGCCGGGTTGAGGCAGGATGTCGGATTTCGCTCAAGGCACGTTCTTTCAGCCTCGGGTCAGCGGCCGACGAACTGCGGCGGTTGACGGGTCAGATAGGGACTCTATCCCGACGGGCCCCGGCAAACGCTCACCGGTCGTAATCGTCCTCGATCGAGGGCACCCCCTGGTGTTGTTCCACCACGTCGGCGAGGTCGGCATGGTCGCCGTGTTCGTCCAGGGAGATGCCGGCGCCCGGCGTCTCGACGTCATCCTCAAGGTCGGACTCGCCACCCGCCACAGGCATGGCCTGGCCGGCCAGGTCGGCGTCGCTGGCTTCGACATCACGGCTGGTCATGGCTGCCTCCCGTAATCGTGAACCGTGGACATTGCCCATTGTCTCCCCACTTCCGGACCGGCCGTGAGCTTCGGTTGTTACCGGCTGGTCAGGTACCGTGATTTTCATGAGTGCGCAGCTGTTCGACGTCGTCATCGTTGGTGCGGGTTTCGGCGGGATGGGCGCGGCGATCGAGCTGAAGAAGCTCGGCTACGACAACATCGTCGTGCTCGAGCGCGAAGACGACCTCGGCGGAACCTGGCACGTCAACCGCTATCCGGGCCTGGCCGTCGACATCCCGTCGACCACTTACTCCTACTGGTTCGAGCCCAATCCGCACTGGTCACGGCTGTTCGCCACCGGTTCGGAACTCAAGGGCTACGCCGAGCACGTCGCCGACAAATACGACGTGCGCCGCCACATGCGCTTCAACACCACCGTCGAGGGTGCTCGCTGGGATGAGGAGTCCCAGCGCTGGCAGGTCGGCCTGGCCGACGGCTCAACCCTGAGCGCCCGCTACCTGATCACCGCGACCGGGTTCCTGTCGCAGCCGCACACCCCGGACATCCCCGGCATCGACAGTTTCGCCGGCAAGGTGGTGCACACCACCGCGTGGGACGACAGCCACGACTTCAACCACCGCCGGGTGGGTCTGATCGGTACCGGCGCGACCGCGGTGCAGCTGATCCCGGAGCTGGCCAAGACGGTCGACGACCTGACGGTGTATCAGCGCACGCCGATCTGGGTGGCCCCCAAGCTGGACTTCGGGATCTCGCCGGCCGTACAGCGGCTGTTCGCCCGGGTGCCCCTGGCCCAGCGGGCGGTGCGGTATGTGACCGACGGCCTGCTCGGGTTCATGACGTTTGTCGGGATCCTGAACTTCCCCTACTTCCGCCGGCTGTCGATCGGCGCAATGGACCTGTGCAAGATCCACCGGTTCATCTCGATCCGCGACAAGGACCTGCGGGCCAAGCTGACCCCGAGCTACGACATCGGTTGCAAGCGGCCCAGCTGGTCCAACGACTACTACCGCACCTTCAACAAGAAGCACGTGCACCTGGAGACGGCCGGCATCGATCACATCGAGCCGGACGGCATCGTGACCCTCGACGGACGCAAGAGCGCCATCGACACGCTGGTGCTGGCCACCGGTTTCGACATGTGGGAGGCCAACTTCCCGGCGATCGAGATCGTCGGCCGGGGCGGGCGCAACCTCGGAAAGTGGTGGCGGGAGAACCGCTTCCAGGCCTACCAGGGTGTGTCGATTCCGGCATTCCCGAATTTCCTGAGTCTGGCCAGCCCGTACGCGTTCTGCGGCCTGTCGTTCTTCAACACGATGGAGTACCAGATGCGGCACATGGGCCGCCTCTTCAGCGAACTGAAGCGCCGCGATGCGACGACCTTCGAGGTCACCGAGGCCGCCAACACCCGCTTCCTCGACGACATGACCAAGCGACTGGACCGCTCGGTCTTCTACGCGGGCAACTGCACCGGGTCGCGGTCCTACTACTTCAACCCGAGCGGCGAAGCGACGCTGCTGCGGCCCACCACCGTGCGCAACGCGGTGCGCGAAGGCTCCCGGTTCCCGCTGGAGGACTACGCGATCAGCTGAGCCGTGGATTGATGGATTCGGGTCAGTCGGGCAGCTTTAATCGGTGCCCAACAGGACGGCTTCCATCAGCTTGCGCAGGCACGCCTGGGCGTACACCGGACCACCGAAGACGGACTCGCGACCGGGCGGTTGGTGTTCACGAGCCAGCCGTCCCAAATCGGCCACCACCGCGGTCACGGCGTGCACCAAGAACTTCGCCTGCAGCAACGTCAGCTCCGGTCGGATCTCCACCAGTGGTTTCGCCCAGGTGTCGGTAAAGACACGCTCGGAGTCCCGCAACAGTTCCCGCTCGGCGGGCGCAAGGTTCACCCGCTCGTTGTCGTGGACCGCGGTCAGCTCGGGATTGGCGAACACGGTGGCCACGTAGGCCTCGATCAACCGGGGCAGGGTCTCGGCGGGCTCGACGAACACGCTGGCGATAGCCGACATCTCCCCGGCGAATCGATCCATGGCGCGCTGCAGGCCGGTTGTCAGGATGTCGCTCTTGCTCGAGAAGTATCGGTAGACGCCGGAGGCGGGGACACCGACCGCCTCGGCGATCTCAGTGACGCTGGTCTCGGCGTAGCCCTTCTGACCGAAAAGCAGGATCGCCGAGTGCAGCAGAGCCTCATAAGGCCCGGCCGACGGCGTGAAGATACGCCACACCGCCGGACGCAAGACCTCGATCTCATCGTCCGGGTTGGGCAGTTCGGTTGCGGCTACGGCCCGCGCCGCGGTCATCAGCAGCGGCCTGATCTCGCTGTCCGGAAACTCCAGCCGATGTCCGATGACACTGCCGGCGACACTGAGCAGACCTACCGACAGGGTCCACCGCTCCGATGCGGTCAGCCCTGGGCGCATCGCCAGCAGGGGCCGCTGCAGGCGCACATTGACCTTGCGCATCTGCGCCATCAGCGCAGCCTGGTCGTCGGGCTGCAGGTAGCGGTCCTGCCACCGATACAGGCCACTGGCATCTCGGTCGCTGATCGCGGAGGCGATGAGTGCGTCGACCGCGCGGTCGAGCACCGCCCGTGCGTCCGTCGCCATCTCGGCGTCGGACACATCGTCGATGAACGCGGTGGACTCCGTCAGGTGGTCGCCGAGCATGCTGACGACGACGGAGAACATCTTGTATTTGTTCGGATAATGCCGATACAGCGCGGGTGCGGAGATTCCCACCTTGGCGGCTATGGCTTCCATACTGGCCGCGGTATAGCCCTGCGCACTGAAGGTCTCGGCGGCCGCGCGGGTGATCTGCGCCTTGCGGTCCTTGGGGCGCCGCTTGATGCGGGAACCGTTAGAACCTGCAGGGTCGCTCGTAGCACCAAGCGTGATAACCACCCCGAATCGACTCAACCACCATGCGACGTGCAAGGCATTAGTAACACAGAACCCTAGCTGTCGCAGCGCGGGGCCCGGCGAACACGGCGCCGTTTTCGTGACTCGCCGGCGGTCCCGTTCCGGCGGTCAGGGGCCCAACGGCAACCGGTGGCGCACATCGCGGTAGTTAGCCACAGCGAACACGGCTGCGGCACCGGTGAGCGCCAACGCGCACCGGTTGATGTGCTCGACGGTGTCGCCGGCCAGGTGCGTGCCGACCATCACGACGTCACGCTCGGAGCCGGCCTTGTTCTGCGCCAAGATGTTTCGCCAGGCCACCTTCATGGTGGTGGCGAAGACCGGCGCACCGGGTGGCCGACGCCGGCGGCGAAACCTGGTGTGCCATCGGCGCGATTCCGGTGATACAGCGATCTTCTGCGCTTCGCCGCAGCGACCTGACCGACCAGCAGGGTGGCCGCCGGACTGATCAGGGCGTGCTGAGCACGTGGCGGGTGCGATCCTCCCGGATCGGGACACCGTTGCGGCCGCTGAGATCCTGGGCGTACAGCCCGACGGCGTAGGGCACGCCCCGGCCGTTGATGGCCAGCTCATCGCGATCGATGTTGTCGATGTTGTCGCCGGCCTGGTGGTAGTTCGGGTCGAACGGCTCCTCGGCGGCGCCACCCCAGATCTTGGCCTCGTCGGCCGACTTCTTCACCTCCGCGCCGGAGAACAATCCACCGGAGGGAATCCCGGCCTGGGTGAACCCGTCGTAGTCGGAGCGCCCGTCGAACGAGGTGTCCCGGGGTTCCTTGCCGACCGACTTGAGGTAAGCCACCAGGGTGCGCTCGATGCCGGCCGAGCCTTCCGGCACCACCGGCTGACCGCGCTTGTCCGCATCCAGCGACTGGTCGCCGTCGTAGGTGAAGTAGCCCGGGTTCGGCGAGCCGAGCATGTCGAAGTTCAGGTACAGCGCGATGTTCTTGAGCTGATCGGCGTCGAGCGACTCGACGTAGTTCCGCGAGCCGATCAGCCCGATCTCCTCGGCGCCCCAGAAACCGAACCGCACCGCGTTCTGCACCTGGGGTGAATCACCCAGTTGCAGAGCCGTTTCCAGTACCGCAGCCACGCCGGAGCCGTTGTCATTGATGCCCGGACCCTCCGGGACACTGTCCAGGTGGGCACCGAGCATGACCACGTTGTCGGTCGAGCCGGACTTGGTCTGAGCGACCACGTTGCGCGACGGGATGTCGTCGGTGTGAGCGTCGAGTTTGACGGTGAGAGTGCCGTGCCCGCCGCGCAGCGCCGCACCGTCGGCCTTGGTCACACTGACCACGGGAATCTTGACTTCGGTCTTCTCCCCCAGCGTGCCGCCCATCTTCTCCTCGTCGACGCTGTCGGCGACGACCAGCGCCACCGCGCCCTTCTCGACGGCGACGGCCATCTTCTCCTTGAACGGGCAGGTGCCGCGGTCCACCAGCACGACGGCGTCCTTGACCGTCAGACCGTCGTAGTCCTCTGCGCTGCAGCCCGGGCTGTCGTCGGCCGGTGCGGCCACCAGCGGGCCGGTGACGCCCTCGGGCGGAGTGCCCAGGCTGTACTGCAGCGCGCGAGCGTCGAAGGTCTTGTCGCCGAGCTGCACCGAGCCCTTTTCTGATTTGAACACCCGGGCGACGAACTCCGGGGTCTGCACGTCGAACCCGTGCTCGCGCAAGGTGTTGGCCACGTAGTCGACGCTGGCGTCATAGCCTGGGGTGCCGATGGCTCGGGTGTTGTTGTTGGCGTTGGCGATGTCCTGCAGCTTCTGCAGGTGCGTCATCATGGCGTCGATGGTGACCTTGTCGCGCAGGTTGCCGGCGAACTCGATGGCCGCAGCGGAGTCCGGTGCCTGCTCGGTGTTCTCCGGCGTACGGGCGCAACCGCCGCTGAACATCGCACCGAGCAGCACGGCGCCGAGAACGGGCATCAGTTTCGACTTGTAATCCACCGCATCCACGTTAGTAGGTGTGCGTGCCGGCGGCCGTTGGGGTCGGTCCCGCCGCGGTCACAGATCGACACCGAAAGCAGCAGCCCCGCACGGCGTACTTACCGTGCGGGGCTGTTGTGCGAGCCTGTCGAATCGGGGCTAACCCGACGTACCGGCCGTGCCGTGGGCGCCGTCCGCAGCGCCGGGCCCGCCGTTGAGACCGGCGCCACCGGTGCCGCCGCTCCCCCCGGCGCCTCCGGTCAGGCCGGCACCCCCGTCGCCGCCGGCGCCACCGACAGCCGGAGCGCTGTCAGTACCCGCCGAGCTCCCGCCGACGAAGATCATGCCGGCCAGCGCGTCGGCGCCGTCGCCACCGTTACCACCGACGCCACCATCGCCCTGGGTGCCGCCATTAGCCGCACCACCGGCACCGCCGTCACCGCCGGCCCCGCCCTGGGAGATGAAGCCGGTCTGACCGCTCCCGCCGTTACCGCCGTTACCGCCGCTACCAGCGGTGGTTCCGGCGCCCCCGGCGGCTCCGCCGTCGCCGCCCTTGCCGCCGGTGCCGGCAACACCTTCGGCGTGCCCGCCCAAGCCGTCGGCAGCGATTGTGCTGGACCGCGTGCCGTCCAACGCGGGGGCGGTGGCAGTGGCGCCGCCGCTGCCCGCATTCCCGCCATCGGCTCCGCCGCTGTTGGTTCCCGCGGCACCGTTGGCGCCACCGGCACCTCCGGCCGCCCCGGCACCACCGGTGCCACCGTTACCACCGGCGCCACCACTACCGGTCCAGAACGGCCCACCCGGAGGCGAGTCGTCGGTGGTGTAGCCGGCCTGTCCGCCATCGGCGCCCTTGCCGCCGCTACCGGCGGTGCCGGCATTGCCGCCGTTGCCCGCCGCTGCCTGCGCGGCACCACCGGCACCTGCGTTACCGCCGGCACCGCCCGCGCCACCGGCCTGACCGTTGGCGTCGGCGAAGCTCACACCGCCGCTGGTGGACTCGCCGGGGTTGTTGCTGTTCGGGACCGCCGGGGTGATCTGGCCCGCCACGCCCGCGCCACCGTCAGCGCCGATACCGCCGTTGCCGCCGGAGCCACCGTTGCCGGCTTCCGTGCCACCCTTACCGCCGGCACCACCGCTGCCGCCCGAGCCACCGTTCTGGCCTGCACCACCGTTGGTACCGCTGCCGCCGTTACCGCCGGTACCGCCGTTGCCGTAGTCGCCGCCGTTACCGCCGTTGCCACCGCTGCCGCCGCTGACGCCGGAAGCTGCGTTGGCGTCGGCGGACGGGTCATACCCGTTGCCACCGTTGCCACCGTTGCCGCCGGTGGTCGGGGTGTAGGTCGCGTCAGCACTGGCGCCGTTAGCACCGCCGTTGCCGCCGTTGGTGGCGCCGGCGTGGAATGCGGTTCCGTCGGCGCCGGCCCCGCCGTTACCGCCGACCCCACCGATCAGACCGCTACCACCGGCACCACCGTTGCCGCCGTCATGGGCGCCGCCATAGTTCCCGGAGGAGAAGATTGCGCCCGCGCCGCCGTCGCCGCCGGCACCGCCGTTACCCATGGTCCCGTCGGTACCCGCGTGGCCATCCGGTCCAGCGGCAGCACCGCCGGCCCCCGCGGCTCCGCCGTTTCCTCCGGCGCCGCCGTCTTGGTTGCCGTACTGGTTGAAGGCTGCGGCGCTGTTCAGCGCGGCCGCCGACTCGCCGTCCTGACCGCGTCCGCCGTCACCGCCGTCACCGCCGTTACCGCCAACCCCGTTGCCGCCGTCTGCGGTCGCGATCGCAGCGCCACCGTTGCCGCCGGCGCCACCGTTACCGCCGGCACCGCCGCTCACGCCACCGCCGGGAACGCCGCCGTCGATGTCCGGGGTGCTGGGACCTCCAGAGCCGCCATTACCGCCGTTACCACCGTTGCCCGCCGTGAGGCCTTGGCCGCCGTCGCCGCCGGCACCACCGTTACCGCCGGGGCTGTGCGCGGGACCGTTCGGCGCCCACTGCGACAGATTCTGCCCTTGGGCCACCGCGCCGCCGGTACCACCGTTGCCGCCGTCCCCGCCGTTGCCGCGGACACCGTCGGCAACACCGCCGGTCCCGCCCGCACCGCCGTCGCCACCGGCGCCGCCGGCACCACCGTCACCGCCGGGTCCGGTGCCATCAGGCGTGCTGACGGTGTCGTTGAGGACTCCACCGGCACCACCGTTGCCGCCGTTTCCGCCGACTCCGGCGCTGCCGCCGGAACCGCCGGTGCCGTGGACCGCGGAGCCACCCGCGCCGCCCGAACCACCGGCGCCGCCGGCACCACCGGCGCTACCGGTTGCGCCGGCCAGGCTGCCCGGCACGCCGATGCCCCCGCCGAAGCCGGCGCCGCCGACACCACCGTCGGCGCCATTGCCGCCCTTGCCGCCGTTGCCCGCGTTACCGGCCTGCGAGCCGCCGTTACCGCCGGCGCCACCGGTACCGCCGGCACCACCTGCCTGCCCGGGGGTGGAAGCACCCTGATTCGTACCGAGCGCCCCGGACGTCCCAGCCACCCCGTTGCCGCCGGCCACGCCGCTACCGGCGTCGCCGCCGGCGCCACCGTTGCCGTACGCGCCGCCGTCGCCACCGGCGCCACCGTTGCCCCCGCTGGCACCGGCCAGCGCGTTCGGGTCGGTCGAGGCGTCATAGCCCGCGCCGCCGTTACCGCCGTTACCGCCACCGCCCAGGGCTCCGTCGCTGCCGTCGCCGCCGAACAGGCTCGCTCCCGCCCCGCCCTTGCCACCCGTACCGGGGGCTGCGCCGTTGCCGCCAGTGCCGCCATTGACGTTCGCAGCGGTGCCGGCCGCACCAGCCCCGCCGTTACCGGCCGCGCCACCGGTACCGCCGTTGCCGCCCATACCCAGGAACGACGAGCCGGCGCCGCCGTTGCCGCCGGTGCCACCGTTGGTGCCGTTACCGCCGTTGCCGTCACCGTTGTTGGCGAACGTACCGGCCGCACCGGTGTAGCCGGCCCCACCGACACCGCCGGCGCCGCCGTTACCGAGGGCACCCATGCCGAAGAAGTCCTGCGCCTGACCCGAGCTGCCACCATTACCACCGTTGCCCGCGGCCAGCGTGGCCGTGGCATTGCCGCCGGCGCCGCCGTCGCCGCCGTTGCCCCACATCTCGCCGCCGTGACCACCGTTGCCGCCGTCAGCGCCCAGACCGCCGACCCCGCCTGCGCCGCCGTCGCCGATACCGCCGGCATGCCCACCGTTACCGCCGGCCACACCGTCGAGGTTCGAGGACCAGCCGGCACCGCCGTCGCCGAACCACAGACCACCGGTCTGGCCGTCGATGCTGGTCTCGGTCCCGTCGGCGCCGTTGCAGATCATGCCGCAGAAGCCCTCGGTGAACGGGGCGAACATCTGGTTGATCACACCGTTGACCTGCGAACCGAAGTCAGAGTCGATCCAGTCCTGCAACGCCGAGTGCAACGGCGTGTAGAACATGGTGTCCCACATCTGGGCCATCGCGGCCCCGGAAGCATCCGCCGAACCAGACAGATCCCACGCCGAGCCGCTGAACAGACTGTCGAAATCCCCCGACAGGTTGCCCCACGCGGCCGGATCGAACAGATCGGTGAACAGGTCGTCGAAATCAGCGCTGGCCGGCGCGGCCGCCAGCGGCGCCATCCCAAACGCCAAGAACGCCCCCACCACCGACGCGGTCCCCACCACCCGACGACTGTTCCGACCCATCATCCCTTTTGACCTCCTGTGAGATGGCACTACCTGCTGATGACACCGTGCTGACACGGGATTCAGAAAGTGCTTAACGCAAATATTTCTACCAGAAGTTCATAAAAAAGTATCGATTCATACTTTTCGAATGTTTTCCGGGCGGATAGTGCTGCCCATCAGCGTTTTCGTGGCCCACGCCAGTGCGACGGTTAACGCGCAAACCAGGATCATGGATCGCCGCGTGTACCCCACGGCGCCGATCCGGACCCAGCCCCGAAGTGAGGAATACCCCGCACGAGAGCTGTGCGGGGTATTCCTTACTACTTATCGGGTTGGTGCGTCCTAGTAGCGCCGGACTGTTATGGGACGACCGTGCCGGTGTTGCCGGTGTCTCCGGGGTTGCCGGGGTTGGGGCCGGTTCCGGCGGCGCCACCGGTACCCGCGGTGCCACCGGTGCTGCCGGTGCCCGGGGTGTCACCGGCGCCACCGTTGAGGCCGTCGGTGCCCAGGTGCGGGGTGATGACATCGCCACCGTTACCGCCGTTGCCACCGTTGCCGCCGGCGACCGCACCGGCACCGCCGGCGCCACCGACACCACCGATTCCACCGTGGACATCGTCGATGGGACCCGAGGAGTTGTCATTGGAGTTGGTCGGAGCCGTCGGGTCGCCCCAACGGATGTTGCTGCCGTTGCCACCGTTACCGCCGGCACCACCGTCACCACCGACACCGCCGGAGCCGTCGGTGTTCTCCAGGCCGGCACCACCGGCACCACCTTGGCCGCCGGTGCCGCCGTGCGCGCCGCCCGCATTCGGGTCACTGCCGCCGCTACCGCCGTTACCACCGGCACCACCGGTGGCACCAGAACCACCGGCGCCGCCGGCGCCACCGGTACCCGCCGAGCCCTGCGGCCCCATGGTGCCCGAGCCCAGCGGGCCCTCAACGGCGCTATGGCCGGTCACGTCAACGATGTCGCCGCCGTTACCGCCGCTACCGCCCTTGCCGCCATCACCGATCAGACCGTCGCTCCCGTTGGCCGCGCCGGCACCGGCCGCACCGCCGGTACCGCCCGTACCGCCAGCACCGCCGTCACCGGGAACGAAGTACAGGCCGTGCACCGAGTCGGTCTCCGGGTGGAGCCGAGCACCGCCGACACCACCGTTGCCGCCGTCAGCACCGGCACCACCGACACCGCCGTTGCCGCCGTTGCCCGCCTCACCGCCGCCGCTACCACCGGCGCCACCGTTACCGCCGGCCCCACCGGTTCCACCGTTGCCGCCGGCACTGCCACCGTTGTCCTGGACCGTTCCATCGGCCCCGTTGGTCGCCGCGGACGCGTCACCACCATTGCCGCCGTTACCGCCGTCGCCGTCGACACCACCGGCACCCGCGGTGGCGCTGGCACCACCGGCCGCACCACCGGCAGCGGCGGCACCACCGTTACCGCCGGTGCCACCGTCGCCGCCGCCGGCACCGTTGGCGCCCACGCCGTTGACCGCCAGGCCGTTGGCACCGGTGCCGCCGTCGCCACCGAGGCCACCGTTACCACCAAGACCGCCATCGCCGTCGCGACCGACCGAGCCGTTTCCGGAACCACCGACACCGGCCGCGCCACCAACGCCGCCCTTGCCGCCGACCGCGCCGTCACCACCGTTACCGCCGGCGAAACCGTTCCCTGAGCCGTTGTTGCCGAACGAGCCATCGGCACCGGTCACGCCGTCGCCGCCACTACCACCGGCACCGCCGAGCCCGCCGACACCGCCGTTGCCGCCGATCCCGAGGATCGACGAGCCGGCCCCACCGGTACCGCCGTTACCCGCAAGGCCGCCGGCCACACCGTTGGTGCCGTTGCCGTCGGAGCCCGTGGAGCCATTGGTGCCGGTCCAGCCGGCGCCGCCGGCCCCACCGTTACCGCCATTGCCCCACGCACCCATACCGAAGAAGTCCTGGGCCTGACCCGAGCTGCCACCGGTACCACCATCACCGGCGGCCAATTGCGCCGTGCCGTTACCGCCGGCGCCGCCGTCACCGCCATTGCCCCACATCTCGCCACCATGGCCACCATTACCGCCGTCAGCGGCCAGGCCACCGGCACCGCCGTCGCCACCATTACCGATACCACCGGCATGCCCACCGTTACCACCGGCAATGCCCTCAAGGTTCGAAGCCCAGCCGTTGCCGCCATCACCGAACCACAGACCACCAGCCTGGCCATCGACGCTGGCCGCCGTCCCATCGGCACCGTTGCAGATCATGCCGCAGAAGCCATCGGTGAACGGCGCGAACAACTGGTTGACCACACCATTGACCGTCGAACCCACATCAGAGTTGATCCAGTCCTGCAACGCCGCGTGCAGCGGCGTGTAGAGCATCGTGTCCCACATCTGGGCCAAGTCGGCATCCGAAGCAGCCGCCGAACCCGACAGATCCCAAGCCGATCCGGTGAACAGGCCCTCGAAATCGTTCGACAGGTTGCCCCAGGCGGCCGGGTCGAACAGGTCCGTGACGAAGTCCTCGAAATCGGCGTTGGCCACCGGCGCTGCCCCCAACGGCCCCAACCCCAACGCCAAAAACGCCCCGATCGCCGAAGACGCAGCGGCCACCCGCCGGCCCCGCCTACGCGACCTGCCCGTACCCCAGTTCTCGCTCCTAGTACCCCGGTCCCGACTTGTCATCCCCCATGACCTTTCTGATTGTTCACAGTCCTTCTACGACCGCGTTAATTTCCCCCTTAGAAATTGCACCGTAGTTAACGTCGGGCCTGCTGTCTACCTAAAGTTAGAAAAAAGTCCATAATTCGGCCATAAGGTATGCTTTCTCAATCCTCAGGGCGCGGCAACAACTGACCTGCGCTATCCTGACCTGCGCTATCGTTGCCCCACCGTCACAGGAAGGCCGGCCCGAATGTCACAGCATCTCCGAAGCAGCGGACAACAATGTTCCCGAACACGCGGCGCCGGGCTGAGGACCGTACAGGCAGCACTGGCTATTTTCACAGCCACGACCATGGGCGCCCTCGCTCCCGCCCCGGCCGCGCACGCGGACTTCGAGGACTTGTTCACCGACCTGTTCAACCCGGCCGCCTGGGGCAATCTGTCGGCGGATTTCGAGAGCCTGTTCGCCCCGGCGGCCTGGGACGTGGCCGGATCAGCCGCCGGCAGCGGTGTCGCGTTCGACTTCTACACACCGCTGCACGCGGCCATGGAGAGCTGGCTCAACTCGCCGCTCGGTGAGCAGCTCACCGCCCCGATCAACCAACTCTTCGCCCCGTTGTACCCGGACGCGTGCGGCGTGATCTGCAACGGCGCCGACGGCACCGAGGCCGAGCCCGACGGCGGTAACGGCGGCGTGTGGTTCGGTGACGGCGGCGACGGCTGGACCTCCACCGTGGCGGGCATGGCCGGCGGCGACGGCGGGCACGCCGGCCTGTTCGGCAACGGCGGCAACGGCGGCCACGGCGCGGCCGGAATCGATGGTGACGCGGGCGGCAACGGCGGCGACGGCGGTGCCGGCGGGACGATGTTCGGCAACGGTGGCGCCGGCGGCGACGGCGGTCACGGCGCCGCGACCGACTTCGGCACCGCGGGCGCCGGCGGTCACGGTGGGATCGGCGGCGACGGCGGTCAGCAGTTCGGCGGTGGCGGGGCCGGCGGTCACGGCGGCATGGGTGGAGCCGCCACCGGGACCGGTACTACCGGCGGCGCGGGCGGCAACGGCGGCACCGGCGGCAAGGTCGGCGGCAGCGGAGACCCGGCCGGCGCCGGCCACGGCGGTGCCGGCGGCGACGGCGGTGCAGCGACCGGGGCCGGTAGCACCGGTGGAGCCGGTGGCGACGGCGGCAACGGCGGCGGCGGCACCCCGATCGTCCTGGGCATCCTGGGTGGCAATGGCGGCGACGGCGGTGTCGGCGGTATCGGTGGCACGGCCAGCGGCGCCGGCGGTATCGGCGGAACCGGCGGCCATGGTGGCAACGGCGGCAACGGCGTGGGCTTCGGTGGAGACGGCGGCAACGGCGGCAACGGCGGTAATGGCGGCGCCGGCAGTGACGGGGCCGTGGGCGGTCTCGCCGGTCCGGCAGGCAAGGCCGGACCGGGCACTGTCCACGGCGTGACGGGCACTCCCGGTACCGCCGGCAAGCCCGGCGCCACCACCTGACCGGGTCTTAATCCCGGCTGTTGGCCTCCGGCTCACCGAGTTGGGCCAGGATCAGGTCGGCGACGGCGGCCATACCCGCGGCGTTGGGGTGCCACGGCCACGGCCGCCATGGCAGCAACAGGCCGGCGCCCACCGTCCACGGCCGGGCCGACCAGGGATGATGGTCACGGCTGGCCTGCCCGGCGCGGACGATCTCACAGCCGGTGGCGGCCGCGGCCGCGGCGGTGTGCCGCTCCAGCTCAGCTGCGACGTGGCGGGCCAGATCGGCGACGTGATCCGGCAGCCGTCCGGCCCGGGTCCCGGCCGGTGGCATCAGGGTCAGATAGTCGACGAAGAGCACCCGCGCATGCGGCGCCCGCTCTCGGACCGCGGCACCGACCGCCCGTAGGGCGCCTTCGACGTGGTCCAGTGCCCGCTCCCGCGTGGCGCCGTTCAGCAGCGCCCCGGTGACCGGCAGGATCGGGGCGAGCGGGCCGAACAGCGACGCCGCGCTCAGCAGCGGCACGTAGCCTACGTCGTTGCCACCGATGGTGATCGTCACCAGGGATTCCAGGCCGTTGAGCGCCTCGATCTGCGGCGGGGAACCGAGCTGGCGGTCGGCCAGGACATGGGCTGTGGTCGCACCGGAGAATGTGACGTCGACAAGGTCGAGGTTGCGTGCGTTCGCCACCAGGTGCGGATAGTTACGTGCCGAGCGACCCGCGGCGAAGGGCGAGCCGGCGACCGTGGGCCGGATTCCGGGTCCGGCGGCCATCGAACTGCCCAGCGCGACATAGCGAGTCATGCGCCCCTCCCCGCTACCGGGTCACAGTGCCGGGCTGGACGCCTGCGCCCAGAACCGCTTCGGGATACGGCCGGCGCGACGAGCCAGATATCCGGCGGTCACCGCGGCGGCCATCGCCGCCGCCATTGCCGCCGGGTCCGCAGCCCGGGTGACTGCGGTAGCCAAAAGCACGGCGTCGCAACCCAGTTCCATGGCCAGCGCCGCGTCGCTGGCGGTGCCGATGCCGGCGTCCAGTATCACCGGAACCCCGGCGGCAGCGACGATCATTTCGATGCTGTGCGGGTTGGTGATGCCCAGGCCTGTGCCGATCGGTGAACCCAACGGCATCACGGCCGCGCACCCGATGTCCTCAAGCCGACGGGCCAGCACCGGGTCGTCGTTGGTGTAGGGCAGCACCACGAACCCGTCGTCGACCAGTTGTTCTGCGGCGCGGACTAATTCGACGGCATCGGGCAGCAGGGTGCGCTCGTCGCCGATCACTTCCAGCTTGACCCACTCGGTGCCCAGCGCCTCGCGTGCCAGTTGCGCGGTCAGTACCGCTTCGGCGGCGGTGCGGCAACCCGCGGTGTTAGGCAGCGGTGTGATGCCCAGCCGGCTCAGCAGATCCAGCATGCCGGTACCGCCCTCGGCGTCGACCCGGCGCATCGCGACCGTGGTCAGCTCGGTGCCGGACGCCACCAGGGCATCCTCGAGCGTCGACAGGCTCTGCGCCCCACCGGTTCCCATGATGAGACGGGACCCGAATTCGCGACCGGCGATGGTCAGCTTCGCGTCATCAACCACCCTGCACCGCCGTCACCACCTCGAGTCGGGCGCCATCGGAAAGCGCGGTGGCCCACCGCGACTTCGGCAGCACCGCCTGATCTATCGCCACCGCGATTCCGCGGTCGGGGTAGCCCATCGAAGCCAGCAGCGCCGCGACCGTCGTCGCCTCGGCCACTTCGACCTGTTTCTCGTTGACATTGATGATCATTGCCGCACTCCAACCGGAAGTAGTTCGGACACAACCTGTTCAGCAGTCCACGGCGCCAGCAGGAAACCATTGCGGCCGTGGCCCGCGGCGACGACGGTCCGCTCGTCGAGGCGATGCACCAGCGGCATATTGTCCGGTGTCATCGGCCGCAGACCGGCCGCGCATTCAGCCAGCTCGTACTCGCCCAGCGCCGGCACCAGGGCGCAGGCGTCGTCGAGCAGGTCACGCACCCCCGAGACCACCGGAGCGGTGTCACGGCCGTGCTCGTACTGGGTGGCGCCCACCACGACGCCGTCGGCGCGCGGCACCAGATAGACCGCCCGGCCGTGTACCCGGGCCCGGATGACCCGTGTCGGCGCGGGTAGACAGCCCTTGCGCCAGCGCAGCCGCAGCACCTCCCCCTTGACCGGCCGGATCGGCAGGCCGGGCCACAGCGCCGGGGCGTCGATGCCGTTGGCGATCACCACGGCGTCGCCCGCCACGTCGGCGAGGTCACCGACCGGCTGGGCCCAGGTCACGCCCAGTTCCTCGCAGGCGTCGACCAGCGCGGTGACCACCGCGCGGTTGTCGACCGCCAGTTCGGTGGGGGCACGAAAGCCGTGCCGGATACCGGTGGCCAGCAGCGGTTCGACGTCGCGGGCCGCCGACTCCCAGACCACCGGATGGCCCTGTTCGGACAACCAGTCGGCCACGGTGCGCAGGTCGGCTACGTCGGCCCGGTCGGCGGCCACCACCAGGGACTCGCGCGCGGTCACGACCTGGGCCGGCAGCCCGTCAAGGAAGTCGTGCCACAGTTCCAGCGAGCGCAGGCCGAGCCGCAGTTGCTGATCCTCACCGGGCCAGCCCTCGCTGTGCGGGGCCAGCATGCCCCCGGCCACCCAGGAGGCGCCGTGCTCACCGGTGCGGTGCACGCACACCGACCACCCCGCCGCGGCGGCCCGCCGCGCCACCGACAGCCCGATGACACCGCCACCGATCACGGCCAGCGAACCGAGCGAGGGTCCGGGCATATGCGGCTCCCTTCCACCTGCTCGCCTGTCAACTCACAAAGCTAGCCGCTAGCGTCGCGGTGTGCACAAACCCTCCGGTCGACCCCCCCGCCTCCCCTCCGACCGTCTCACCCGACTCGCCGATGCCCGGCTGTACCTGTGCACCGATGCCCGCCGGGAACGCGGCGACCTGGCCGAGTTCGCCGACGCCGCACTGGCCGGCGGGGTGGACATCATCCAACTGCGCGATAAGGGCTCGCCCGGCGAGCAGCAGTTCGGTCCGTTGGAGGCCCGCGGCGAACTGGCGGCATTGGAGATCTTGGCCGACGCCGCCCACCGGCACGGCGCGCTGCTGGCGGTCAACGATCGTGCCGACATCGCCCGCGCCGCCGGGGCCGACGTGCTGCACCTGGGCCAGGACGATCTGCCGCTGCCGATGGCACGCGAGATCATCGGGCCCGACGTGCTGATCGGCCGGTCCACCCACGACCGCGAACAGGTCAGCGCGGCGCTGACCGAGCCGGTCGACTACTTCTGCGCGGGACCGTGCTGGCCCACCCCGACCAAGCCGGGACGGCCGGCGCCTGGCCTGGACCTGGTGCGGTTCGCCGCCGAAGCGAGCCCTGAATCCGAGGCCAAACCGTGGTTCGCCATCGGTGGGATCGACGCGCGGCGGCTGCCGGAGGTGCTGGCGGCCGGTGCCCGCCGGGCGGTGGTGGTGCGGGCGATCACCGCCGCCGAGGATCCGCGCGCGGCGGCCGCGGCTCTGCGTTCGGGGCTCACCGGCACGCTGTGATGCTGCCCGCGCCGAACGTGCACTGAGCGCGAGATTTCCCGATTTTCTTCGCACTGAGTACACGTTCGCCGGGTCAGAGATGTCACCGCCGACCTCAGAACCCGCGCAACGACTCCCAGCTGGCGGCGAAACCGGGATGCAGCGGCAACTCGGCCACCTCATATTCATCGACCCAGCGCAGCTCGGTGCTCTCCCCGTTGGGCACCACCGGGAGCAGTTCGTCGGCGTCGGCGACCACGGTGGTGTAGGTCCAGCTGGTGCCGCTGGCCGAGGCGGTCACGACGGCCGCGCGCACCACGATCCGGTCGGCGGGCAGGCCGGCCTCCTCCTGCGCCTCACGGATCGCGGCCTGTTCGGCGGTCTCATGACTGTCGCGGGCGCCGCCGGGCAGCGCCCAGGTACCGCCCTGGTGACTCCACCAGGCGCGGTGCTGCAGCAGCACGGTGCGGGTTCCGTCGAGCCGGGGCGCCCGCAGCAGCAGGCCCGCCGCTCCGTGCCGGCCCCAGAAACGGGCGCCGGTGTCCGAGAACGCCCACCCATCGCCGTCGCCACGCACACCAGGCAGCGTATCGGGCGCCGAATGTCTCGGTTGTGGCGAGATCGCACGACTATTTCGACAACAACCCACGCGACGAGCGGCGCGGACAACATCTGCGCTCTTAGAATTCCTTTACTATCGTTGGTGTCGCGAGCACCCGCAGGGATGGAGTCTGGACTGACGTGACCGTTGAGTTGGCGCATCCGTCAACCGAGCCGGCGGGGTTACGGTCGCCGACCGAGTCGGCCCGACCCCGCTGGTGGTTCTTCACCACCACCCCGGGACGCATCCTGGCCATCGGCCTCATCCTGGCCGCCTTAGGCGGCATCAGCGCGTTCGCCACCGCCACCACGATCAACGACCGGCAGAACACCCTGACCGCGGTGCTCGATCACACCGAGCCACTGGCGTATGCCGCCGGGCGGCTCTACACCACCTTGTCGGTGGCCGACGCCGCGGCGGCCACCGCCTTCATCGCCCAGGGTGAGCCGCGAGCGGTGCGGGAACGTTACGAGCAGGCCATCACCGACGCCGCGGTGGCGGTGACCCGGGCCTCCGGCGGCCTGAACGACGAGCCGCTGCTGCAGTTGCTGGGGCGGATCAACGCCGGACTGGCCGTGTACACCGGCTTGATCGAGACCGCCCGGACCAACAACCGATCGGGCGATCCGGTCGGTTCGTCGTACCTGTCGGAAGCCTCCGAGCTGATGCAGCACACGATCCTGCCCGACGCCCAGCGGCTCTATCAGGCCACCTCGGCGACCGTCGACGTCCAGACCACCGCGTCGACCCGGGTGCCGGCCCCGGTGATCCTGGTGGTGGCGACCACCGTGCTGTTCGGCGCGTTCGCTCATCGCTGGCTGGCCCGGCACACCCGGCGCCGGATCAATCCCGGCCTGGTCGCCGGCGGATTGGCGATCCTGCTGATGGTGATCTGGGTGGGCACCGTCCTGGTGATCTCCACCGCGGGCAGCCGGACCGCCAAGGACACCGGCGCCGAATCCCTCAAGGCCATCACCAACCTGGCGATCACCGCGCAGCAGGCCCGCGCCGACGAAACCTTGTCGCTGATCCGCCGCGGCGACGAGGAGACCCGCAAGCAGACCTTCTACCAGCGCATCGACACCATGAAGGAACAGTTGGACAGGTACCTGGAGCGCGGCGACGCCGTCGACAAAGCCGACCTGGCCAACGCCGGACAGCTGCTGGCCCGTTGGCGGCAGGCCAACGACCGGATGAACGCCTACATCGGGGTCGGCAACTACCGGGCTGCCACCCAGGTGGCGTTGGGCGGCAGCGGCGACGACTCCACCCCCGCCTTCGACCAGCTCGACGCCGCACTGGACAAGGCCCTGCAGCACAGCCGCAACCAGCTGCGCAACGATGTCCTCAACGCCCGCCGGGTACTGTCGGTGGCCCCGGTCGGCGGCGCGGTGCTCAGTATGGGGGCCGCGATCGCGGTCGCCCTCGGGCTGTGGCCTCGACTGAATGAGTACCGGTGATGCGCCAGAAACGATCACGACTGCTGCTGTGCGCCCTGAGCGCGGTGCTGGTGCTGTCCGGCGCCACCGGATGCGGCCACTCCGAGTTCGTGATGCCGTCCGCGGTGCCGACGCTGCCGCCACCCACTCCAGCCGGAATGCAGGAGCTGCCGCCCGAGGCCCCGCAGCAACCCGAGCCGGCCGAGAACTGCGACGCCACCGCCAGCCTGCACCCGTTCCGCACCAAAGCCGAAGCCGACGCCGCGGTGGCCAAGATCCGCGAGCGCGGCCGGCTCATCGTCGGGCTGGACATCGGCAGCAACCTGTTCAGCTTCCGCGATCCGATCACCGGTGAGATCACCGGCTTTGACGTGGACATCGCCGGCGAGGTGGCGCGCGACATCTTCGGAACCCCGTCGCAGGTCGAGTACCGCATCCTGGCGTCCGCCGAACGTATTGCAGCGCTGCAGAAATCCGAAGTCGATATCGTGGTCAAGACCATGAGCATCACCTGTGATCGACGCAAGCTGGTGAACTTCTCGACCGTCTATCTCGTCGCCAATCAACGGCTGCTGGTGCCGCGCGACTCCGCGATCCGCCAGGCCGGCGATCTGTCCGGGAAACGGGTCTGCGTCGCGCAGGGCACCACGTCGTTGCGACGGATCCGGCAGATCTCCCCGGCGCCGATCATCGTCTCCGTGGTGAACTGGGCCGACTGTCTGGTGGCGCTGCAGCAACGTCAGGTCGACGCTGTCAGCACCGACGACTCGATCCTGGCGGGACTGATGTCACAGGACCCGTATCTGCACATCGTCGGGCCGAGCATGGATGCGGAGCCTTACGGTATCGGGACCAATCTGAACAACACCGGGCTGGTCCGCTTCATCAACGGCACACTGGAACGCATCCGGCGCGACGGCACCTGGAACACCTTGTACCGCAAATGGCTGACGGTGCTCGGTCCGGCGCCGGTGCCGCCCGCACCGAGGTATTCGGACTCATGACCGACAGCGACGACGCAGAACACGGGGAAGCCGAACCGGCCCCCGCCGACGAGTTCGACGGCGGTCCGGCCACTCAGCGGGCGGACGTGCTGGCCGAATCGGCATCGATTCGACGGCCGATGTCGACCCAGGCGATCTTCCGACCCCGCGAGAACTCCGGCCCGGCGGCCGACGACGAAGCTCAGGACTCGGCGCCGGTACGCCCCGTCGCGCCGCGCCGCCGCCTGGGAGGCGGCCTGGTGGAGATTCCCCGGGTGCCCGAGATCGATCCTCTCGCAGCGCTGATGGCCGATCCGGTGGTCGCGGAGTCCAAGCGGTTCTGCTGGAACTGCGGGCGTCCGGTCGGGCGGTCCACCGACGACGCCAAAGGCAGCTCTGAAGGCTGGTGCCCGCACTGCGGAAGCCCGTATTCCTTTCTGCCGCAATTGAAACCCGGAGATTTGGTGGCCGGGCAGTATGAGATCAAAGGCTGTGTCGCACACGGCGGTCTGGGCTGGGTATACCTGGCGGTCGACCACAACGTCAACGAGCGCCCGGTGGTGCTCAAAGGGCTGGTGCATTCCGGTGACGCCGAGGCACAGGCCATCGCGATGGCCGAACGGCAGTTCCTCGCCGAGGTGACCCACCCGTCGATCGTGAAGATCTTCAACTTCGTCCAACACCCGGATTCCCATGGCGACCCGGTCGGCTACATCGTGATGGAGTACGTCGGCGGGCAGTCGCTCAAGCAACGCCGCGGCATCCGGCTGCCGGTGGCCCAAGCCATCGCCTACATGCTGGAGATCATGCCCGCACTCGGTTACCTGCACTCGCTGGGCCTGGTCTACAACGACCTGAAGCCGGAGAACATCGTGCTGACCGCCGAGCAGCTGAAGCTGATCGACCTCGGCGCGGTGGCCCGGATCAATTCGTTCGGCTACCTCTACGGCACCCCGGGCTACCAGGCTCCGGACATCGTCCGCACCGGGCCCACCGTGGCCACCGACATCTACACCGTGGGCCGTACCCTCGCTGCGCTGACCCTGAATCTGCGCACCCGGGACGGCCGTTACGTCGAGGGACTTCCCGACGACGACCCCGTCTTGAAGAAGTACGACTCCTACCGCCGACTGCTGCAACGCGCCACCGATCCCGACCCCCGCCGCCGGTTCAGCTCCGCCGAGGAGATGTCCGCGCAGTTGATGGGCGTGCTGCGCGAGGTGGTCGCCCGCGACACCGGCACCCCGCGGCCCGGGCTGTCGACGGTGTTCACCCGGTCACGCTCCACGTTCGGCGAGCACCTGCTGGTGGCTCACACCGATGTGTACCTGGACGGGCACGTGCACTCAGAGAAACTCACCGCCCGCGAGATCATCACCGCGCTGCAGGTGCCGCTGATCGACCCGAACGATGTCGCCGCCCCGCTGCTGACGTCGATGGAGCTGAGCGAACCCGTGCAGACGCTGGATTCGCTGCGCGCCGTGCGGCACAGCGCACTGGAGTCCGAGGGCATCGACCTGTCCGAGTCGATCTCGCTGCCGTTGATGGAGGTGCGTGCGCTGCTGGACCTCGGCAACGTCACCAAAGCCACCAGCAAGCTGGATGACCTCGCCGAGCAGGTCGGCTGGCCTTGGCGGCTGGTCTGGTTTCGCGGGGTGGCCGAGCTGCTCACCGGCGACTATGAGGCGGCCCGCAAGGACTTCACCGAGGTGCTCGACATGTTCCCGGGCGAGTTGGCGCCGAAGATGGCGCTGGCGGCCACCGCCGAACTGGCCGGCACCGACGACGAGCGTGGCTTCTACGAGTCCGTGTGGCGTACCGACGACAGCGTGATCTCGGCGGCCTTCGGCCTGGCCCGCGCCTACTCGGTGGAGGGTGACCGGGCAGCAGCGGTTCGCACACTGGACGAAGTGTCCGCAACCTCAAGGCATTTCACCACCGCACGCCTGACCAGCGCGGTGACGCTGCTGTCCGGGCGGTCCACCAACGAGATCACCGAGGCCCAGATCCGCGACGCCGCCCGCCGGGTGGAGGCGTTGCCGGACACCGAACCGCGTGTGTTGCAGATCCGGGCGCTGGTGCTGGGTGCGGCGATGGACTGGCTGACCGAACACGAGGCGAGCACGAACCACATCCTGGGGTTCCCGTTCACCGAACACGGTCTGCGGCTGGGGGTGGAGATGGCGCTGCGCGGGCTGGCCCGGTTGGCGCCCACCCAGGCGCACCGCTACGCGCTGGTCGACATGGCCAATGCGGTGCGGCCGATGAGCACGTTCTGATCGGGGCGACACAATCCGCCGAGTGTGCGTCTACGGCGGGAATGGCCGGTAAATCTCGCCATGAGCGCAGGCTCGACGCCGTCAGCGCACACTCGGCCGCCGCGACTCCAGAGCTTGGCGTACCCGCCGGACGATATCGGCCGGACGATCCTCCGCAACCACCCGGATGACGACCCAACCGAGTCGTTCGAGCCTTTCCAACCTGCGAATATCGCTCACGAATTGCCATCGGTCAGTCCGGTGCTGGTCACCGTCGTATTCAACTGCCACCATGTGCCCTTCCCAGCCCAGGTCGAGGTGATAGGTGTACTCGTCGGTGACCACTCGGATCTGGGTCTGCGGCCGCGGTAGGCCTGCGGCGATCAGTAGTAGCCGCAGGTAGGTCTCCCTCGGCGACTGTGCACCCGCGTCGACAAGGTCCAGCACCGACGCGAGCTGGGCCAGGCCCCGCTTGCCAGGATGGCTCAGCGCCAATCGTGTGACATCGCCGGTCCGAAGGTTGGTGGCTCGAAACAGCGCATCGAGGCGGGCGACTGCCGTCCGGACCTGTCCGCGCCGGCCGATGTCGAACGCCGTGCGTTCCGGTGTGGTCAGCGCGATGTCACCGCTCGGGCTCGGCACCGTCTGAACCTCGCCGTCACGAAGCTCATCCCGACGGGTGATGACGCCCCGAGGTGCACGCGGATTGGCATGTATCAGTTCGACAGGTACCTGGTCGTCGATCCATCTCGTGCCATGCCACGCCGCAGCGGCTGCGCCGGCGACGGTCGCATTCCGCCGCGACCACAACCACGCGGCCACGGTGCGCTGCCGGAGAGACAGCGACGCCTCCTTCGGCACATAGACGTCAGGAAGCTCCGCCCGGAATCGTGACCGCAGTTGGTGCCGGTTCAACAGTCCCCTGGCCAGCGCCTCGCTGCCGATGAACGGTGCGGGATCCGCGCTCACACCAGGAAGCATCAACTTGGGCTGCCCGACAGCACAATTCACCCATGCACAGGTCGGCACACGGCCTCGAGTGTGCGTCTACGGCGGGAATGACCCGTAAATCTCGCCATGAGTGCAGGCTCGACGCCGTCAGCGCACCCTCGGCCGTTAGGTGATGCGTGGGCGCCTGAGACTCACCCCAGCCGGCGCAGCCTCGGCTCCAGGTCGGTCTTGAACAGCTCCAGGAAGCGGCGCTGGTCGTGGCCGGGCGCGTGGAACACCAGGTGGTTCAGGCCCCACCGCACGTAGTCGCCGACCTTCTCCACGGCCTCATCCGGGTCGGAGGCGACGATCCAGCGTTTGGCGATCTGCTCGATCGGCAGTGCGTCGGCCGCCTTCTCCATCTCGATCGGGTCGTCGATGGAGTGCTTCTGCTCGGCGGTCAGCGACAGCGGCGCCCAGAAACGGGTGTTGTTCAGTGCCAGTTCGGGGTCCGGGTCGTAGGAGATCTTGATCTCGATCATCTTGTCGACCCCGTCGACGTCCCGCTCAGCCGCGGCCGCACCCTCGCGCACGGCCGGCATCAGCTTCTCGGTGTAGAGCTCCTCGCCCTTGCCGGAGGTGCAGATGAAGCCGTCGCCGACACGCCCGGCGTACTTGGCCACCGCCGGCCCGCCGGCCGCGATGTAGACGGGCACACCCGACTCGGGCACGTCGTAGATCGAGGCGCCCTTGAGCTGGTAGTAGTCGCCGTCGAAATCGACCCGCTCGCCGCGCCACAGCTCGCGCATCAGCCGCACCGACTCACGCAGCCGGGCGAACCGCTCCTTGAACTCGGGCCACTCGCCGGTGAAGCCGGTGGCGATCTCGTTCAGCGCCTCGCCGGTGCCCACACCGAGGAAGATCCGCTGCGGATACAGGCAGCTCATCGTGGCGAAAGCCTGCGCGATAACGGCGGGGTTGTACCGGAACGTGGGCGTGAGCACCGAGGTGCCCAACTGGAGTTTCTTGGTGCGCTCCCCGACCGCCGTCAGCCAGGCCAGTGAGAAGGGTGCGTGCCCGCCTTCGTGACGCCACGGCTGGAAGTGGTCACTGACGGTGGCACTGTCCATGCCGTGCGCCTCTGCGGCGACACCGAGTTCCACCAGTTCCCGCGGCCCGAACTGCTCCGCCGACGCCTTGTATCCCAGTTTCAGTTCCGCCATTCCACCATTTCTACACGGTCTCGTTTGGGCTCTCACTTCTAGACTCACGGGCATGAGTGACAGGCTGGTCGAACTCGTTCCGGTCACCGAGCGGGTACATCTGGCCCGCGGCGCAGCGGTCAACTGGCTGCTGGTGACCGATGACACCGGTGTGCTGCTGATCGACGCCGGCTATCCCGGCGACCGCGCCCACGTGCTGTCGTCGCTGGGTGCGCTGGGCTATCACGCCGCCGACGTACGTGCGGTGCTGCTCACCCACGCTCACGTCGATCACTTCGGTTCGGCGATCTGGCTCGCCAAAACCTATGGCACACCGGTGTATTGCCACGCCGACGAGGTCGGGCACGCCAAACGCGAGTACCTGGAGCAGGCATCGCCGCTGGCGGTGGCTCCGCACCTGTGGCGGCCGAGTTGGGCGCTGTGGAGTGTGCACGTGCTGCGCAACGGCGGCCTGAGCCGCGAGGGCATCCCGTCCGCTCAGCCGTTGACCCCGGACATCGCCGCCAAGCTGCCGGGCCGGCCGGTCGCGATCCCCACCCCCGGCCACACCCGCGGGCACTGCTCGTACCTGGTCGACGGTGTTCTGGCCAGCGGGGACGCCCTGGTGACCGGCCACGCCGTACTGGACCGCGCCGGACCGCAGCTGCTGCCGTCGCTGTTCAGCCACAGCCAGGACGACTCCATCCGCAGCCTGACGGCACTGGCGCTGCTGGAGACCGAGGTGCTGGCACCCGGTCACGGCGACGTGTGGCGCGGCCCGATCCGGGAGGCCGCCGAGGCCGCCATCGACCGCGCGGGCAGACACTGAGGTCATCAGCCCCCAAATCTGCGTCCGCGATGTGCGGCCCGATCCACTCGCGCCGGCTCCGACCGTCGTCCGATCATGACTTGGAAGTCTTCAATTGCGCGGGACAATAAGCGTTCGCCGCGATGGCAGCGAACTGCGCAGCACCGTCCAGCGTCAGCGCAGCATTATCACTCTGCAGTTCTTTAACGACCTGCAGCCCCGATTCTCCATTATTAATCAGTCCGCAGACGGCTCGAGCGGCCACGATCGCCTGTTGTTCGCTGGCGAACGTGATGCTCGACTGCCGTAAGGATGCGATGAAACCGGCATCATCGTTCGCGTCATCAGGCTCTGCCCCAGCGGGGCTTGCACACACAACCGAGATTGCCAGGCTCGTCAGTGCGACGATCATTTTCAGCGACATCATCACCGCCCCCCTCACATCCGCGTCAGCAGGTGAACCACTTCGATGTACAGCGGTATGCCGATCGTGACGTTGTAGGAAAATGTCAGACCCAACGAGGCGGCCAACGGCAGACTGGGACTGGCTTCCGGGATAGCCAACCGCTGAACCGCCGGAAGGGCGATATACGATGCCGCGCCGCAGAGGACCGCGAAGAGCACGTAGGTTCCCAACTCAAAATGAACGCCGGTGATCTGGGAATACAGGTGGGCGACCGCGATACCGATCGTGGCGAAAAGATTCGGCGCCAGCAGCCCGAAAAGGATGAAGCCGCGACCCGCCGCTCTCAAGTCTTTCAACTTCCGGGAGGCGGTCATCCCCATTTCCAGCAGAAACAGACACAGGGCACCTTGGAACGCGGTCAAGAAAACCGGGTCGTCGACAGCAGTAACCTTCTGCCCCTGCAGCCCACTGATGAATCCGATCGCGATGCCTCCCATGAGCAGGCACAGTCCGGGATTGAGAAAGACTTCACGGAGCAACTTCGCGGAGATGAACGCAGGCTCCCCGTCGAGCGCCGGAGCGTCTCGGGATTCCGCTCCCAAAAACTCCGGGAGGTCCTCGAGCGCGACCGAACGGCCGGTGTCCGTACTCCCTTGGTGTGCGACCCGAACCACCGATCCGACCGGTTCGGTATAGCCGATCTCACCGGGCATCAGGCCGGCAGAGTCCATTCCCCTCCGCCGCAGTCGCGCCACCAGGAGTAGCGCGACCAGGCAACCGGGAATCTCCATGATTGCCAGCATGACCGGCATAAACGAGTCAAAAAGAATGTCCGCGGTGGCCAACACGCCGACGCATGTGGCAAACGTGCCCGCCGAGTCCGAGCCGTAATATCCGGCGACCGTCGCTCGGTCTACTTCTCGCATTTTAGTGGTGCGCTTCAGGATGAAGTACGCCAATGCGCCGATGATGAAGTTCAGAACGAATCCGATCAGCATGAATCCGAGAATGCCGCCGATACTGGACATCTTGATTGCAGCGAGCTCTTCGCCGCCGTGCCAGCCTATGGCCAGCAGCAGGTACATGGTGAGTCCATGGTAGACGGCTGTCGGAAATTCGAAGGGCACCTTCAGGATCGGCAATAAAAATCCGAAGTAGAAGAAGAGCAGTAACGGCTTGAACAGATTATGGGTGAAGTTATGCCAGAATTCCAAAAGTATTTGCATTGATTCCTCCTGATTCCGATGCCCCGGGCCACGATGAGTTGGAGTAGGTCACGTCGCGGATTTCTTCGTCTTGCTGCCCTTCAGATGCACGGCATGAATTCCCGGCTTCCTGGACAGCTCGTCGAGCAGATCATCCAATCCGGCTTGGTCGGTATTCCAGTGCTGCACCGATTCGGGTTGATGCCTCAGCTTGGCAATCACCTGGTCGAGCCTGGCGGGCGTTTTGCCACCCATACCGGGGATGACACGGGTCCGCCCCGCTGCGGCACCGGCCACCCTGGGCACCGAACTTCCCACGGCGCCACCGGTCATACCGCCGAGGGCCATCTGACCCAACAGGCTGCCCGGAAGGGCTGCGGTAACACCGGCCCCGCCGGCGTTCGGAATCGCGCTGACTGCCAGCCTGATTGCCGGGCTGGTGCCGGCCCATGCCGGCGGAACGGACAACGATCCCACCAGGTTGGCCTCGCCCATCCCCGCCGATACCGCAGACGCCATTCCGCCGGACAGTGCCGACCGCAACCCGAGTCCGGCGCCCAGGCGGGTGGCCGGGATACCTTCGAAGGCCCGTCCGAGCGGCGTCCCGAATTTCAGGAAGTTCTGAATAGGGAAGTTGGTGAGCATCGAGACGTCGTTGAACTGCGTGGTCATGCCGAGTGGCACCTTGAGGGCCGAATACATCGCCGCAAACGTTGAGCCCCCCGTGGGTGATCCGGTGAGGCCGTTCAGCATGTTGTTGAAAAACGCGGTGTACTGGGTGGCGAGGTCAGCGCCGCCCTGCAGTATGGGGTTGGCAGCTGAGGACGCGGCTGCGGTTGACGCGGCGACCGGTGCATTCCCGTTGGTGGTCTGCGGCGGCGTGGTGAACGCGCTGATCTTCGTGGCGGCCGCCGACGAGACGGCGTAACCCTGCATGGCCGCTGAATCTTGGGCCCACATCTCCATGTACTGGGCTTCGGTGGCCGCGATCGCTGAAGCGTTCTGGCCGACCAGGTTGGTCGCGACCAACGACGTCAACTGAGTGCGGTTGGCAGCCACCAATTCCGGTGGCACCACCGCAGCGTAAGCGGTTTCGTAGGCGGCGGCGGCCGCTTGCGCCTGCGCGCCTGCTTCAGCAGCCTGCGCCGCGGTGGCCGACAGCCAAGCCGCATACGGCCCGGCCGCGGCCGCCATCGACTCGGCAGATAGCCCCATCCATGACTCGCTGGTCAACCCCGCGACCACCGCGTTGTAATCGGCTACCGCAGAACGCAATTCATCGGCCAACTGGCCCCACGCCGTCGCCGCTGACAGCAGCGGTCCGGAGCCCGGGCCGGCGTACATGTTTCCTGAGTTGATCTCCGGCGGTAATAACGAAAAGTACATTCCGTTTCCCTCCTCTGGTGTGACGCACATCTACGTTTGCGTGGGTTGGGCTATAAGCTGGCTGCACACCGTCATTCATCATCGAGCGCCGGAATCACAACGATCGTGGCCGCTGCGGGATCGGCCTCACCGGCAATGGAGCCGACGACATTGGCGCCCACTCTGCTGCCGGCCGCATGGGTCAACGTCGCGCCGGCGGTACGGCCCCCGACGGCCCCCATGGCACGTCCCGCCAGGCTGGACATGGCCATCTCACTGAACAATGCGTCTTCACCGGCGATTACGACGGCTCCCGATGGCAGCGTCAGGGACATCGTTTGGATCGCCGGCGCAGAAGTGGCCCAGGCTGTCGGGACCGACAGCTCTCCGATCAGCGCCGCACGGCCGAGCGCCCCCGTCACCTTGCTCCCGGCGAGGCCTGCCGCCGAAATACCCTGGCCCGCCATCGACGACAGGGGTGTCAACGCGCCGGAGATGGCCTTCGGTCCGGCCAAGTAGGCGGCGACCCCCATCCCGTTGATCGGCCAACTCCATATCTGCCCGAACGACAGCAACGGCCCGCCGGGCATAGACGTCCAGCCCAGGAGCGGGCTATAGGCCCCCGTCAGGGTGGACATGATCGTGTTCCAGTTGGCCAGATCGGTGGCGAGGTCGGCCGGCAAGCCTGACGACACCGCTGCGGGGTTGGCCGCCAGTGATTGAAGCGCATTCGGCAACGTTGTCAGCGCCTGCGAAATCTGCTGTCCAACGGAACTTCCCGAGGTGCTGGTGGCTTGGGCAGTCGCGGCCGCCTGATCGGCGGCGCCGGCCTGGTTGGCGGTCTGCGGGGGTTCGGCGAACGGCGTCAGTTGGGTGGCCGCCGCCGAGGCCCCGGCGTAGCTGTACATGGCTGCGGCATCCTGCGCCCACATCTCCGCGTAATGCGCCTCAGTCGCCGCGATCGCCGGCGTGTTGAGCCCCAGTACGTTCGTCGCGATCAACGTCATGAGCAGGCTGCGGTTCGCAGCGATCAGCGGCGGCGGAACGGTAGCGGCGAACGCCGACTCATAGGCAGCAGCGGCCGCGGCCGCCTGCGCGCCCGCCTGCTCGGCCTGGGCGGCGATCCCACTCATCCATTCGACGTACGGCGCGGCCGCCACCGACATGACCTCGGCGGACGGCCCATGCCAGTCGGCGGATAGGTCCGATATGGCCGCACCGTAGCCCGCCGCCGCCGAATGCAACTCGGCGGCGAGTTCACCCCAGGCAGAGGCCGCGGACAGCAGCGGCCCCGGGCCGGCACCTGAATACATTCGGCCGGAGTTCACCTCCGGCGGCAATGCCCCGAAATCCATTTTTACCCAACCTTTTACGACGTCGGTTATTGAGCCTGGATCATTCGCACCCGCACCGGGATGCCCAAAGAACAGCTGCGCCGCGGAAACACCGCGGCCCAGAACCTTCAACTGTTCGACTACCGAAGCCCGACGGGCCTAGGAACCGCGCTTACGCCAGGGGCGATGCATGCGACGCTGCAGGTAGCCCTCGACGCCATGTTCTGACGCCCTCGGAGTTGACGCACGGATCAGCGACATACCGAATTGCGAAGTGTCGCAACAAGGACGTGTGATCATCACGTAACCTCCTAGAAACAAACATCTTTCGCACCGTCCAACAATGGCGTCGACCGACATCATCAAGCTAGATCTTCTGCCCGAAAGTTCGCTGTGTAAGAACTGGAAGGTTTTTGTCGAATACTCTTGATGGCCAATGAAAGTAACGCACGTCACGGACATGGAGGCCGCAGAACGCCGGCGCAGAGGCCTTGACCGAATCGAATTATGCTGTACGCCAACCCATTTGATTATTTACAACAGCACGGAGGAATAACGACGGTACTGCCTCGCAGTGCGATGAGAATTGTCGCACCCGACCGACTCGATCCTGCCCGAATTACCACGACATACGAGATATTGAGGCCCCGCAACCCTTCCCCCTGCTCTGAGGGAGCGGTGCCGCGACGTCTGAGAATCGCCTCGGTCAACCCTGCCGGGTGGCGGCCACGTAACGAATGGCGGCCGGAGCTCCGTCAAGTTCGCGGTCGGTCAGCCTGGACAGCCGGGCGGCGGTGAACAAGTCGGCGATGCTCGAGTCGACGGTGGCCCAGCCACTGTCGGCCAGATGCCGCACCACGTCGGTGTGTTCTCCGGAATAGAACGGTCCGGGTCCGGTGAGACTCAGACCACGCCGCCGCCAGCGCTCGACGAGGGATTCGTTGTGCACTGCCTGCGGCCGGCTCGGTGGCACCGCGTGATCGGCGGCCAGTCGGCTGCCGGGGGCACTCAGCTCGGTCACCCCGTCCAACAGGAGATTCTGCGCGTCCGACGGCACGTACCAGACCAGCAGGCCCTCGATAACCCAGGCGGTGGGCACGGCGGCGTCGAAACCCACCCGCCGCAACGCTGACGGCCAGTCGTCACGCAAGTCAATGCCGACCGCGCGGCGGTTGACGCTCGGCGAACTGCCCCAGGACCGCATGGTGGCGGTCTTGAAGTCGACCACCGGCGGGTGGTCAACCTCGTAGACAACGGTCTCGGCCGGCCACCACAACCGGTAGGCGCGGGTGTCCAAGCCCGACCCCAGAATCACCGCCTGGCGGATCCCGCCGCGCGCCGCATCGGTGAAGAACGCGTCGAAGAACTTGGTGCGGGCCGCGGAGAACTCCGCCAGCCGCGGAAATCCCCCGTCCTTGCCGAGCCGGCTGATGTCCAGCTCGCCGTCGGCTACCCGAATGCAGAAGTCCAGGCCCACTTTGTGCACCAGCGGCGCCGCGAACGGGTCGCTGATCAGTCCGCGTGAGGTCGCTGCGGCGCGCGCCGACGCCAGCACCGTGGCGATGACGCCGGCACCGGCGGCCAGGCTTCCGGTGAGGTCCCGGCCGGCGGGTGCGGTGCTCATCGGTGTCCAACGCGGCGGCATGGCGCTCAATGCGACCTTCTGGTCACCGGTGCGCCATGCACGACCTTCTGGATCTGCTCATCCATATCGCTGGCCGCTGCGAACAACATCTCGTCACCGGGCTGCAGGACCTCGGACGCCCGCGGCAGGATCACCGCGTCGCCGCGCTGCACCGCGACCAGGGCCGCCCCTTCGGGCAGCACGAGGTCGCAGATGAGTTGCCCGATCAATGGATTGTCTTCGGGCAGCGTCAGCTTCGTCAGGTTGACCTGGCCACGCCGCAACCCCATCAGCTGCACCAGGTGGCCTACGTCGATGGCGCCCTCCACGGCTGCGACCATGGCCCGCGGGGTGGAGACCGCGACGTCGATCCCCCACTGCTCGGTGAACAATCGCTCATTGCGGGCGTTGTTGACCCGGGCCACCACCCGGTCCACCCCGAACTCCGCCTTGGCCAGCAGCGCGATGGCCAGGTTGGCTTTGTCATCGCCGGTGGCGGCGATCACCACGTCGCAGATCTCAATGCCGCATTCCTGCAGCGCGGACAGCTCGCAGGCATCGGCCAGCAGCCACTCGGCCTCGGGAACGGCGTGCGGCTCGTAGTGGGCCGGGTTGCGTTCGATCAGCAACACCCGGTGCCCGTCGCCGATCAGTTCTCGTGCGACAGATCGCCCGACCGCGCCGGCACCGGCGATCCCGATGCGCATGCTTGCTCCCCTCATCCCCGGGTCGCCCCGGCCGCTTCGGGCGTAACACGGTCGTGACAGCGCTACTGATTTACTGACACCTAACACGAACCCGCTGACCTTGAGCGAATCACATGGGCGGGTCCGACCGCCACCAACAGCCCGAATGGGGATCAGATGAGCCTGGAACAGCTCTACCTGGCCCTGCTTATCGGGGGTCTGGTTCTGCTGGCGAGCATCATCGCCACCCGGGCGGCCGATCGGGTCGGACTGCCCAGTCTGTTGCTGTTCCTGCTGGTCGGGGTGGCGATCGGCAACGACGGGCTGGGCCTGGAGTTCTCCGACGTCCAACTGGCCAGTGACCTGGGCACCACCGCGCTGGCGGTGATCCTGGTCGAAGGTGGCTTGACGACGAAGTTCGCCAACATTCGCCGGCTGCTGGCGCCGGCGAGCGTGCTGGCCACCGTCGGCGTCGTGGTCAGCATGGCGGTGATCGCGGTGGCCGCACATCTGCTGCTGGGCATCAGTTGGCAGCTGGCGTTCCTGCTCGGTGCGATCGTCTCACCCACCGACGCCGCGGCGGTCTTCTCCATCCTGCGGGTGCTGCCGCTGCCGCGCCGGGTGGCCGGACTGTTGGAGGCCGAGTCCGGTTTCAACGACGCACCCGCGGCGATCGTGGTGCTGATGCTCAGCGCCACGCCATTGGTGATCGATCCGGTCCAAGCCGTCGGCAACGTCATCTTTGAATTGGCGGCCGGATCGGCGATCGGTCTGCTCGCCGGGTTGCTCGGTGCGATGATGCTGCGTCGCGCCGCACTCCCGGCGTCCGGGCTGTACCCGCTGGCGACGTTCGGGCTGGCCATGGTCGCTTTCGCCGCCGCGGCATCCCTGCACGCCAGCGGATTCATCGCCGCCTACCTGTCCGGGGTGGTGCTGGCGAACTCCGGTCTGCCGCACCGCGCGGCGATCCGCTCGTTCGCCGAGGGGCTGGGCTGGCTGGCGCAGATCGGCCTGTTCGTGTTGCTCGGCCTGTTGGTGAGCCCGAGCCAGCTGTCCGGGGAGCTGGTCCCGGCCCTGGTGATCGGGGCAGTGCTGCTGCTGTTGAGCCGACCGTTGTCGGTGGTGGCCTCGCTGATCTGGTTCAAGGTGCCGTGGCGCGAGCAGATCTTCCTGTCCTGGGCCGGCCTGCGTGGCGCGGTCCCGATTGTGCTCGCGACGTTCCCGATCGTCGAGGGTGTGCCGGACAGCTACCGCCTGCTCAACATCGTGTTCATTCTGGTGGTGGTCTACACCGTGGTGCAGGGGCCGAGCCTGGGCCTGGTCGCGCACTGGCTGGGGCTGATCCCGCGGGACACCACCCGCGAGATCCAGGTGGAGGCGGCGCCGCTGGATGTCTTGGAGGCCGAGCTGCTGACCATGACGGTGCAGGCGGGCTCGAAGCTGCACAACGTCTCGGTGCTCGAGTTGCGGTTGCCCGACCCGAGTGTCATCACCTTGATCATCCGCAAGGGCGACACCTTCGTGCCGCAGCCCGACACCCGGATCACCGTCGGCGACGAACTGCTGATCGTCACCACCACCAAGACCCGCGTCTCGGCCGAACGCCGGCTGCGGGCGGTCAGCCGGCGCGGCAAGTTGGCCCACTGGTTCGACGAATACGGCGACTCGGAGTGACCGTCAACGCAGGGTGATGAGCGGGATCGCGGTCTCCACCGGGGTGAGGCCGCCGTGGAAACCCACCAGCTGCGCCGTCTGCGGCGGCTCGTGCTCGGTCGCCAGAATCGCGGTGTCGCCGGTGCAGGTGACGACGACGTCGCCGATACGTGCCAGGTGTTCCTCGCGCACCGGACCGAACAAGCCGGCGGCCACCGCGTCGTCGCGGCTTTGCACCAGTGCCCGGCCGGTCAGCAGTTCCGTCCAGGCGGCCAGCACGTCCGCGGTCGCGCCGGGCTCGGTGTGCAGATAGCGCACCCGTGGTTCACCGGCGATCACCCGGATCCCGGCGCGCAGCCGCGGGTCGGCGTCGCAGTCGATTCGGGCCTCGTCGGGCACGTTGAGCCCACCGTGGTCCGCGGTGACGATCAGCGCCGCATCGTCGGGGAGTTCCTCAAGGAGATGACGCAGCAGCGCATCGACCTTGGCGGCGGCGGTGTGCCAATGCGGTGAACCGATACCCGAGACGTGCGCGGCGTGATCCAGCGCCGCGGTGTAGCCATAGATGAGTCCGGGCGCCTCCGCGACTTCCGCGGCCAGACGCGCGGCGTAGTGCGTGCCCTTGGCGGTGGGGTGAAACTCCGCGCCCCGGTAGGCGGACTCGGTCAACCCGCTGCCCACGAACATCTCCGGCAGCACCGCCCGGGCGCTGATCCCGGCCTCGCGAAGTCGCTCGAACCAGGTCGGCACCGGCTGCCAGGTTGCCGGCGACGGGTCGTCACGCCAGAAGATGTGGGTGAGCACCCGATCTGTTCCCGGAACGTTGACGGTGAAGCCCAGCACGCCGTGCTCCCCCGGCGGCACACCGGTGCCCAACGAGACCAGGCTGGTCGGGGTGGTGGACGGGAAGGTGCAGGCCAGCTCGGTCAGCTGCCCGGTATCGCCGGCCAACACCGATGCCAGCAGCGGTGCGTCCTGCGTCAGCTGCGGCAACAGGTGATAGCCCAGCCCGTCGACCAGCACCACCGCCACCCGCCGCACATCGCCGATGCGCTCGGCCAGACCGAGTGTGTCGAATGCGCCGGGAACTTCGAGCATCGCGGCGGCCGACGGCAGGATGTCGCAGATCGAACCGGGCACCGGTTCAGCCTGCCATCGACGCCTTGGCTACGGCGCTGCGGGGACGTCTCCGGGCGTAGCACTGCCGCGACCGGCTCCGGCGCGGTTGGCGCTGGAGTTGGACTTGGTCTTGGTGGCATTGTTGCCGCCCCCGTTACCGCCGCCCCCGCCGCCGTTGCCACCGCCACCGCTGCCGCCATTGCCGCTACCGCCGCTGGGGAGGCTGAACTTCGGCAGGCTGGGCGAGTTGCTGGAATTGCCGCCCGAGCCCTGGTGCTCGGAACCCGTGGTGGAGCCGGAGCCGGAGTCCGGGTGCGAGTCCGGTGTCGTGCCGGTGGGCGTGTCGGGCGTAGTACCCGTGCCGTGGCCGGTGTCCGCGGGACCCGACGTCGGTTCGCCGAGCCCCAGCTGCCCTGGCGAGTCGTGGAACACCTGGTCGAGTTGAGCCAGCGGATCGTTCAGAACGTTCTGGACGTCGAAGGTGCCCAGGTCTGCCGGGACACCACCCACATCGCCCAGGTCCGGACCTGCGGTCGCCGCGCCGAGCACGCTGTCGATCAGGTCGTCGAAGTCGGCGTTGGCCGTCGGCGCGGACAGCAGGCAGCATCCGAGGGCCGCTAACGCCGCAACTGAGCTGTGCTTCCAGCCCCGTGCCGCACCGCCACCCCGGCGACCGCTCATCTCGGTGAACCCTTCCCCGATAACCACGCCGAGCAATGGTCAGCTCGACGTGAACGAACTTAGCCGTCCAGCGTCCAATTAGGCGAGCCGATAAGGCCCCCGAATAACAATGTTCAAAGGCCGTTCACCTACCGTCACCCGATGCGCCACCACGGCTGCACCAACAGACGTTTCCCCAGGTGGACGTCGTAATTGAGACGCCGGTCACAATGACTCGCGGTTGAACTCACCTCGAATAATTCAGCGAGGCATATAAAACCACCCGCCGTTCTTATCTTTTACTGAAGATCGGCGCCGTCAGTCACATAAAAATCAGACCGAGCGATAAATGCCACCGCTGCGGTCCGCGGGTTCGGCGCGAGAATCGTTCCCTGGCGACAGGTCCGGCGCTAGCGTTCACCGGGTGACCACGCCCCCGATGGACCTCGGCTCCTGGATCGCCCGGCGGGCGTCGGCGACACCGAAGCTGCCGGCCATCACCTTCGGCGAGCGCACCTGGACCTACCGGGATTTCGCGGACCGCATCGACCGCCTGGCCGCCGAACTGGCTGCCGGCGGCATGCGCCGGGGGGATCGGGTCGCCTACGCCGGGCTCAACCATCCGGACTTTCTGGTCACGTTGTTCGCCGCCGCCCGAATCGGCGCGGCCTTCGTGCCGCTGAACTGGCGGCTCACCGCCGACGAACTCTGCTACATCCTGGCCGACGCACAAGTCCACACGCTGCTGGCCGACGCCGAGCGCGCCGCGGTGATCGACCCGGTGCGTGCCGAGGCGGGGCTGCAGCGCACGATCGCGCTGGCCCCGGTTCCGGGCTGGGAGGTCGCCGACGACCTGATCGCCGCCCGCGCCCCGCTGGCCGATCCGGTGTTCGCCGAGCCAGACGACATCGCGGTGATCATGTACACCTCGGGCACCACCGGGCGCCCCAAGGGGGCCATGCTCACCCACGCAAACCTGTTCTGGAACAACGTCAATGCCCTGTTGGCCTTCGACACCAGCCAGAACGACGTGTCGTTGGTCTGCGCGCCGCTGTTCCACATCGGCGGGCTCAACGTCACCACTCTGGTGACCCTGCAGAAGGGCGGGCAGATCGTGCTGATGCCCGCCTTCGACCCGGCCGAATCGCTGCGGCTCATCGCCGAGCACCGGGTCACCACGATGTTCGGCGTGCCGGCGATGTTCCTGTTCATGAGCCAGCTGCCGGAGTTCGCCGACGCCGACCTGTCCAGTGTGCGCAACTTCGTCTGCGGTGGTGCGCCGGTGCCCGAAACCCTGATTCAGCGCTACGGCGAGCGGGGCATCCCGTTCGCGCAGGGCTACGGGCTGACCGAGACCGCTCCGCTGGCGCTGGTGCTGCGTCCCGACGAGGTCGGGGTGAAGATCGGCGCCGCGGGCAACCAGGTGTTGCCGCTGTCGGATGTGCGCCTGGTCGACACCAACAACACGCCGGTGCCCGCGGGGGCCCGTGGGGAGATCTGCGTGCGGGGGCCGCAGGTCATGGCCGGCTATTGGCGCAATCCACAGGCCACCTCGGCCGCGATCGACGACGAGGGCTGGTTTCACACCGGCGATATCGGTCAGGCCGACGACGAGGGTTACGTCTGGGTGATCGACCGGGTGAAGGACATGGTGATCTCCGGCGGCGAGAACGTCTACCCCGCCGAGGTCGAGGACGCGCTGTACGCGCATCCGGCGATCGCCGAAGTCGCTGTGCTGGGCACCCCGCACGAGAAGTGGGGTGAGGCGGTGACCGCGGTGGTGGCGCTGCGACCGGGCGCGACGCTCACGCTCGAGGAGTTGCGCGAGTTCGCCCGGGACAAGCTCGCCGCGTTCAAGCTGCCGATTCGGCTGGAGTTCGTCGACGCACTGCCTCGCACCCAGTCCGGCAAAGTGGTGAAATATCAGCTGCGCGAGACGATCTCGGACCACCCCGACAGCTGAGGGCACACAGGCAGGCCAGGCACCGGCCGTCCAGAAACTGTGAACCGGCTCAACTTGGGCTATATTCCGGACACGATCCCCCTAAATCCGGTTCGGCGTCGTGCCTGCAACCGCTTACCGAAGGTGTGCCCCCAATGTCGCGTCAGCGCAAAGCCGTTGCCCCGCAGCGCCGTAACCGTGTTCTCGCGGTGGGTGCCTCGACCGCAGTGGTGGCGTTGGGGCTGAGCCCGCTGGGATTGGCGCCCGCCGCCAACGCCGACTTCGGCCTGGAGGACCTGTTCGACCCGGGCAGCTGGTTCGACGCCGGCCAGCTCGCCGACTTCAGCAGCGCCACCTTCGACCCCTCGGCCTTCGGCGACCTCTCGCAGTGGTTCGACGGGGCGGGGGCCGCCGACTTCACCTTCTCGACCGTCAGCCTCACCGATTTCGCCGAGAGCATCTACCTGCAGTGGCACACGGGTCTGCAGGACTGGATGAGCAGCTCGTTCGGGCAGCAGTTCGGCGACATGATCAATCCGCTGTTCGCCTCCGACGCCTCGTGCGGCCTGATCTGCAATGGTGTCGCCGGCACCGAGGACGACCCGACCGGCGGCGCCGGCGGCTGGCTGTTCGGCGACGGCGGAGCGGGCTACAACTCCGAGGTGGCCGGCCTGGCCGGCGGCAACGGCGGGGCCGCCGGGCTGTTCGGCAATGGTGGCGCCGGCGGTGTCGGTGGCGCCGGGGCAGATGGCGGCGACGGCGGCAGCAGTGGAACCCTGATCGGCATCGGCGGCGCCGGCGGCCATGGTGGCGATGCCCTGGCCGGCGAGGCGGGCGGCAACGGGGGCGACGGTGGCGGTGCCGCGGGCAAGCTGTTCGCCTTCGGCGGCGCCGGCGGTAACGGCGGGGCCGGGGGCGACACGGCGGACGGTACCGGCGGAGCCGGTGGCCACGGCGGTAACGGCGGCACCGGAGTCACCAGCCAGTCCAAGTACGGCGACCTGTTTCGGATCGGCGGCACCGGTGGTTCTGGTGGAGCCGGTGGCGACGGCCTGACCGGCGGCGCGGGCGGCAACGGTGGCGACGGCGGATTCTCGTCGACCCGATTCGGTGGAGTCGTCGGTGGGGCCGCCGGAGACGGCGGCAACGGCGGCGGCGGCACCGAGGTGGCCGGCGCGGGCGGCAACGGCGGGATGGGCGGCGCCACCCTATCGATGTTCGGCGGTACCGGCGGCGCGGGCGGCCAGGGCGGTGCCGGTGGTGCCGTTGACGGCGACCAGACCATCGGAGGAGTCGGCGGCACCGGTGGTCAAGGCGGCACCGCCAACGCGATCTTCGGCAGCAACGGCGGCGCGGGTGGTAGCGGTGGTGCCGGGGGCGACGCGGGCGGCGACGGTAGTACCGCAGGTGCGGGCGGTAGCGGAGGCTTCGGCGGCATCGGCGGGTACATGTTCGGCGGGCAGGGCGGGGCCGGCGGGACCGGCGGGACCGGCGGAGCTGTCACCGGCGTCAACAGTGTTGCCGGTACGGGCGGCGACGGCGGCAATGGCGGGCTGGGCGGACTACTCAGCGGCGGTACGTCCGGTGCGGGCGGTTCCGGCGGAACGGGCGGCGCCAGCACCGGTGTCGGTGGTATCGCGGGCAACGGCGGCGACGGTGGCAATGCCGGCTCGCTGGGCGGTTTGTACGGCTCACCCGGTCAGTTCGGTGCGGCCATCACTCAACTCTCGGTCATGACCGGCAAAACGGCTGAGGAACTGCAGGCTCAACTCGACAAGCTCTCCGGGATGCCCCCGAATTCGATGGCCTCCCTGCTCTCGGTCAGCGGTATTTTCGGCGGCACCGGCACCGACGGGGGTGCCGGTGGGGCCGGCGGCGTCGCCAGCGGTGCCGGCGGCCACGCCGGCGACGGCGGCCACGGTGGCGACGGCAGCAGCGGCGGAATGTTGGGCGACTCGGGTAAGCCGGGCAGTGGCGGCGTCGGTGGTGGTGGTGGCGATGCCAGCGGCATCGGTGCGGTCGCCGGCAACGGCGGCACCGGCGGTAAGGGCGCCATGGCCTCCCCGATCAGCGGCAACGGCGGCACCGGAGGCGCCGGCGGCACGGGTGGCGACGGCACCGAGGGAGCATTGGCCGGGTACGGCGGCAGCGGCGGATCCGGCGGCGCCGGCAGTCCGTTCAACGGCGGCGGTGGGGCCGGTGGGGTCGGCGGCGCCGGCGGCACCAGCGGCGGCGGGGTCGCCGGCCAGGGCGGCGCCGGTGGCGTCGGCGGCACCGGCTTGGGTGACCTGTTCGACCGCTTTGGCGGCAGCACCGACACGTCGCCCAGCGCCGGCCCCGCCGGTGGTGGCGGCGGTGGTGGCGGTGGTGCCGGAAATGCCGGAACCGGCGGCGACGGCGGCACCGGCGGCGCGGGCGGCATGTCGGCCGGCGGCCAGGGCGGCACCGGCGGTGCCGGAGTCGACGGCGGTACCGGCGGAAGCGGCGGGAACGGCGCCGCGGGCGGCGACACGGCCTACACATTGGGCGGCCTCAGCGGTGGCACCGGCGGCAACGGTGGTGCCGGTATCGGTGCGGGAAGCACCGGCGGCGCCGGCGGAACCGGCGGCATCAGCAGCGCCACTACCGGTGGCACCGGCGGCAACGGCGGTGCCGGACTCGACGGCGGAACCGGCGGCACCGGCGGCAACGGCGGAACCGGTGCGAACAGCGGCACTGGCTACGTTCCCGCCAAGGACGACACGACCGGCACCACCACCCAGCCCGGCGGTGCGGGCGGCGCCGGCGGCGACGGTGGCGACGGCGGCGCGGGCACCGCGGCGGCCAACGGGGGCAACGGCGGCAATGGCGGTAACGGCGGAACCGGTGGGGCAGGCAGCGTGACCGGCCCCGGTGGCACCGGCGGAGACGGCGGCGCGGGTGGCACCGGCGGTCAGATCGGCCCGAATGGCGACGGCAGCGGCGGGGTGGGCGGCAACGGCGCCACCGGCGGTGCGGACGGTGTCGCCGGTACGGCCGGCGGCAACGGCAGCGACGGCCACGCCGACGGGACGCCGGGTGCACCCGGGACTCCCAGCGCGGACTCCGACGCCGGAACCTGATCCCGGCCCCGGACTCACTGTTCGCAGCCCAACCGGAGAAGCTGAAACAGGTACTGGTCGAAGCGATCCCGTTCCGGCGACCGCCCGCCCGGAGGACGAGCGCCGCGTCGTTCATCACCGGCCAGGTGATCGGTGTCAGCGGCGGCCTCACGGTGGCAGGATGAGCGGATGACAACTGGCAGCACCCCGGCGTTCGATCCGCTCGACCCGCTGAGCCTTGACTCCCTGCTCTCCGACGACGAGATCGCGCTGCGTGACACCGTCGCGAAGTTCTGCGCCGAACATGTCATGCCGCACATCGGGGAGTGGTTCGAGATCGGCGACCTACCGGCCCGCGAACTGGCCCGCGAATTCGGCAGACTCGGACTGCTCGGCATGCACCTGCACGGCTACGGCTGCGGCGGGGCGTCGGCGGTGCACTACGGGCTGGCCTGCACCGAGTTGGAGGCCGCCGACTCCGGCATCCGCTCACTGGTGAGCGTGCAGGGTTCGCTGGCGATGTTCTCGATCTACAACAACGGATCCGAAGAACAGAAGCAGCAATGGCTGCCGGGGATGGCCGCCGGTGAGTTGATCGGCTGCTTCGGGTTGACCGAACCCGACGTCGGCTCCGACCCGGCCGCCATGACCACCCGCGCCAAACGGGATGGATCCGACTGGATTCTCAATGGCCGCAAGATGTGGATCACCAACGGATCGATCGCCGATGTCGCGGTGGTGTGGGCCGCCACCGATGACGGCATCCGCGGGTTCATCGTGCCCACCAAGACCCCCGGATTCTCCGCCAACACCGTGCACCACAAGCTGTCCCTGCGCGCCTCGATCACCAGCGAACTGGTGCTCGACGATGTACGACTGCCGGCCGAGGCGATGCTGCCGAACGCCCGGGGCGTCAAGGGTGCGCTGGCCAGCCTGTCCGAGGCGCGCTACGGAATCATCTGGGGCGCAATGGGTGCGGCCCGCTCGGCCTGGCAGGCGGCCCGCGACTACGCCATGGCACGCACCCAGTTCGGCAAGCCGATCGCCGGATTCCAGCTCACCCAGGCCAAACTCGTCGATATGGCGGTCGAACTGCACAAGGGCCAGCTGCTCTCCCTGCACCTGGGCCGTCTCAAGGATCGCGTCGACCTGCGCCCCGAACAGGTCAGCTTCGGCAAGCTCAACAACACCCGCAGCGCACTGGAGATCTGCCGGACCGCGCGAACCATCCTGGGCGGCAACGGGATATCGCTGGAATACCCGGTCATTCGACACATGGTCAACCTCGAGTCGGTGCTGACCTACGAGGGCACCCCCGAGATGCATCAGCTGGTGCTGGGCCAGGCTTTCACCGGACTGGGCGCCTTCCGCTGATGCTGAGCTACGGCATTCGCGGCGGCAGCAACGAGATCATGAAGACGATCATCGCCAACGACCGGGGGCTCTGACCGCGACCGTCACCGCCGCCGGGCTATAGGACGCGGCGCCCGATCGGGACAGCTAGCCGTCCGCTCCCGGCTTACCGGGCTGGCCGGGTATGCCCGGTATGCCCGTGCTGCCACCGTTCGCACTGGTAGCCCCGGGCTGGCCGGGCTCACCGCCCTGGCCGCCCACGGCGCCTATGCCACCGGCTCCACCGGTTCCCCCGTTCCCGCCGTCTCCACCGGTCGGGGTGCCATCGGTGCCCGTGGTGGTGGCAGCGCCGCCGTTTCCACCATTTCCACCGGCCCCACCGGTGTTGCCCGTACCTCCCTGACCGCCGGTGCCACCCGTGCCGCCGGTGCCACCCGTGGCGGTACCGGGGCTGCCATGCGAGATTGCGGCGCCGCCCACGCCACCAGCTCCGCCGTCGCCACCGACCGGTCCGGCAGCTCCGGTGACGGTCCCGGCACCCTCACCGCCCTGGCCGCCGTCACCACCAGCGGCAGTGCCGCCGGAACCGTTGGACGTTGCCGCACCGCCGGCCCCGCCGGCGCCGCCGTTGCCCATCGTCTGGCCGCCGGTGCCGCCATCACCGCCGGTGCCGCCGTCCCCGCCGACCGTGGTGCCGCCCGAACCATTGGCCGTGGCGTCCCCACCGGTTCCGCCGACACCGCCGTTACCGCCGATGCCGCCGATGTCGGAGCCCGCGCCGCCGATACCGCCATTGCCGCCGAGACCTCCGGTGGCGTCGCCGCCCATACCGTTCGCCACACTCGCGCCGCCGGTGCCGCCGGTCCCACCGACGCCGCCTTCGCCGAACATCGTGCCCATGCCGACACCTCCGGCACCACCGTTACCGCCGAGGCCACCGACGCCGCCGTCCACGCCCTCCACCCCGGTACCCCCGGTGCCGCCGGCACCACCGATGCCCATCAGGGTCCCGCCGGCGCCACCGTCCCCGCCGATGCCACCTTCTGCCCCGGCACCGCCCATGCCGCCATTGCCGCTCAGGCCGGCATCGCCGCCCACGCCGCCGATGCCGTCAGCAGAGGTGCCACCGGTACCACCGTCGCCGAACCACAGCCCGCCGTTACCGCCGGCCGCCTCGGCCAGGGTGCCGCCGTCGGCACCTTCGGTTCCGTTGCCGATCAGGAATTGGCCGGAGAGCGCGTTGATCGAGTTGTCGATGAATTGGCCGAAGTCGCTGGTGATCCAACTCTGCTCAAAGCTGTGGATCATGTCGTAGGTGTTCGCGTCGATCGGGAAGCCGAACAGGCTGTCGGCGGTGGACTGAAGCGAGCTGTCTACGCCGACGGAACTGGCTTCAGCCGAGCCCGCCAGCGAGTTCGCCGGGGCGAACAGGGCATCCCAGTCGAAGGTCGTCGCTCCGGTTTCGGTGGTCGGTGCCGCCCAGTCCGTTGAGTTGAACAGGTCGAGGATCCAATCCAGCTCGTCGGCCTGCGCCGACGGTGCTGAACTGAGCGGGGTGACAGTGAACGCTAAGAACGCCGCCGCGGCGGCACCGGTACCAAGGCTTCTTACGGACGGTCGGACGGCCATGTCGCCACTTCCTCTACCTGGGAATCGGAAACGATCTTGTCGATCGCGCCAATTGGCGTCCTGCGCCGATGCAGGGCTTTCGGTGACTCACGGGACGGTCATAGCCCCCGCCCGGAATTCCGCAAGCCTATACCCATGCCGGAGCAAAGAAAACCCGATAACCGATGAACCACAAGCGAACTCGATCAGTGATTCGGGACTGATTTCGACAATCTATGTATCCGTTCCTTGGTTGTGTAGTCCACTCACTCCGATGAGGCCGATGGTCCGCGTTGATAAACGGGCCGCCGGATTTCGGGCCACCCGACGGCGGGCCGGCAATTACCACATGGAAGAGTTGGAGAAATGACGAGTCACGAGGTTCTTGGGCAGCGGGCCGCGGCGTTCCTGGCGATGCATCAGCCGGGAAATCCGGTCATCCTGCCCACCGTGTGGGATGTGTGGTCGGCGAAACTGGCCGTCGGCGCCGGATTCGGCGCGCTGACCGTGGGCAGCAAGCCGGTGGCCGAGTCGATCGGCCGCAGCGACGGTGAGGGGATGTCGTTCGCCGAGGTGCTGGGCCGGGTACGCCAGATCACCGAGGCAGTCGACGTGCCGGTGTCGGTGGACATCGAGTCCGGTTACGCCGAGTCGGCCTCCCGCCTGATCGAGGGCCTGCTGGACGCCGGCGCGGTCGGCTGCAACATCGAGGACTCGGTGCACAGCCAGGACAAGCGCCTGCGGTCCTCCGCCGAGCACGCCGAGTATGTCGGCACGCTGCGCGAAGCCGCCGAGGCCGCGGGCACCCATGTCGTCATCAATGCCCGCACCGACCTGTTCCTGCGCAAGGACGGTGACGACGCCGACCGGATCGACCGCGTCATCGCCCGACTGACCGAGTGCGCAGCCGCCGGCGCGGACGTGCTCTACCCGGTCGGCCGCCACGACGCGGAGACCCTGCGCCTATTGGCCGCCGGGCTGCCGAAACCGGTCAACGCGCTCGCCGCGCCCGACTCCGACGACCCGGCCGCCTTCGCCCAGGCCGGCGTCGGCCGGATCAGCTTCGGCCCGCTGTTGCAGGTTGCACTGGGCAAGCAGGCCGGGGAGATCCTCGGCCGCTGGGCCTGAGGGCTTCCCGACGAACTTGACACCTGTTAAGTTCGTCGGCGTGGACAACATCAGCGGTAAGACCATTGCCATCACCGGTGCCGCCCGTGGGATCGGGCTGGCCACCGCGAAAGCACTGCTGAAGCGCGGCGCGCGGGTCGTGATCGGCGACCGCGACGTCAAGGTGCTGGACAAAGCGGTGGCAGAGTTGGGACCGGGTGCTCCGGTCACCGGTCACCCGCTCGACGTCACCGACCGCGAGTCCTTCGCGATGTTCCTGGACAAGGCCCGCGCCGACGGGGACGGCCACCTCGACGTGCTGATCAACAACGCCGGTGTCATGCCGGTGGGACCGTTCCTCGACCAGACACCGGAGACCATCCGATCGGCGACCGAGGTCAATTTCTACGGCGTGCTCAACGGCTGCCAGCTGGTGCTTCCCGAGATGGTCAAGCGCCGCAGCGGCCACATCATCAACATCGCCTCGATGGCCGGGATCGTGGCCGTACCCGGCCAGGCGCTGTACGCCGGAACCAAATTCGCCGTGGTGGGCTTTACCACCGCCCTGGCCGACGAGTTCGCCCCGCAGGGCGTGGCGGTCTCCGGAGTCCTGCCAACCTTCACCAACACCGAATTGATCTCGGGCACAAAACCTTCGGCAGCGCAGAAGCCGGTAGAGCCCGAAGACATCGCAGCCGCGGTGGTCAAGGTGCTCGACAAGCCGAAGACTCTGGTGTCGGTACCCGGTTTCGGACGTCGCACCGCGATCCTGGCGACCCTGCTGCCGGATCGGGGCCGTCGCTGGCTGAACAAGAAGACCAGCAACGACACCGTGTTCCTGCAACTGGACACCGCGGCCCGGCAGGCCTACGAGGACCGCGCGCAGCACGCCACCGGGGTCATCGAAAACGACTGAGCGGCACGGGCGTCCGGTCAGCTCAGTTCGCAGATGCCACGCGGATCGGGGCGATCGAACCGGCTAACCCCCGAACCGCGAACTCACACAGTCGAATTCGGTCCACTACCCCAGTGCCTGGTCCAGATCGGCGATCAGATCGTCGGTGCCCTCCAGCCCGACCGAGATCCGCACCACACCGTCACCCAGGCCGATCGCGGCACGCCCCTGCGGCCCCATCGCCCGGTGAGTGGTGGTGGCCGGGTGGGTGATCAGCGTCTTCGCGTCGCCCAGGTTGTTGGAGATGTCGATCAGCTTCAGCTTGTCCAGCAGCTCGAACGCCCGCTGCTTGGCCGCACTGTCCGGGGCGTCGAGCTCGAAGGTGATGACGGTGCCGCCGCCGGACATCTGCTTGCGCGCCAAGTCGTACTGCGGGTGCGACGCCAGGAACGGGTAGCGCACCCAGCGCACCGCCGGATGCCGCTCCAGGAACTCCGCGATGCGCGCTGCGGAATTGTTCGCATAGTCAACCCGAATGGACAGTGCCTCAAGGCCCTTGAGCAACAACCAGGCGTTGAACGCGCTGAGCGCCGGACCGGTGTGACGCATCAGGGTCTGCACCGGACCGTCGATGTACTCCTGATCCCCCAGGATCGCCCCGCCCAGCACTCGGCCCTGCCCGTCGATGTGCTTGGTGGCGGAGTACACCACCACGTCCACCCCGAGCGGAAAACCCCGCTGCAGCAGTGGCGTGGCGAACACGTTGTCCAGCACCACTTTCGCGCCGGCGGCGTGGGCCAACTCGGTGACAGCGGCGATGTCCACCAGTGACTGCATCGGGTTGGACGGGGTCTCGAAGAACACCGCCTGGGTGGGAACCGACAGCGCCTGCTCCCACTGCGCCATGTCCTCGCCGTCGACGAAGACGGTCTCCACTCCCCAGCGAGGCAGGATCTCGTCGCAGATCACGAAGCACGACCCGAACAGGCTGCGCGCGGCCACCAGACGATCACCGGCCTTCAGCAGCGCGCCGAGTGCGACGAACACCGCCGCCATGCCGCTGGCGGTGGCGAATGCCGCTGGGGCGCCCTCGATCAGCCGCAGCCGCTCCTCGAACATCGACACCGTCGGGTTGCCGTAACGCGAGTAGACGAACCGGTCGACCTCACCGGTGAACGCCTGCTCCGCGGCCGCCGCGGACTCGTAGACGTAACCGGAGTTGAGGAACAGAGCCTCGGCGGTCTCGTCGAACTGCGAGCGCAGCAACCCGCCGCGCACTCCGATGGTGGCCTGGCTGACCCCGTCGGGCAGTGGTTTCGGGATACGAACGGACGGCTTCTGCCCGCTCACGACTGCTTCCAGGGCAGCCCGACGGCCTTCCAGCCGGTACCGCCGCGGTGGCCGTGCTCGTCCAGGTTGCCCTCGAAACCGTCCAGCACGTTGTAGGACGGTGTGATTCCCCCCGCGGTTCCGGTTGCGGCGGCGGGGATGGAACGGTTCCCGGAACGGCACAGGAAGACCGCCGGCCCGGCCTGCACCCGGGCGGCCAGCTCACGCGCGAAGTTCAGGTTGGGGCTGCCGTCGGAGTGCACCCACTCGATGCAGATCACCTCGCGGCCCAGCTCGGTCAGGTCGGGCAGCCCGACGAAACGCCACTCGGCGTCGGTGCGCACGTCGATGAGCGTCGCACTCGGGTCGTCGCGCAGTATCGCCCAGGCCTGCTCAGGTGTGATGTCTCCGGCGTAGCTCACCTGCGAAAGTCTTGCACCCGCGGCGGGTATTCGCCACGCCGGGGTGTCAGGGCCAGAGCTTGCCCAGAACCGCCGCGACCTGCCCGGCCCGGTCCCGGGCGACCGCCACGTCCGGCCCGGTGGCCAGCGCCAACCCCAGCCGCCGGCGGGGGTGGCCCTCGTGGTGCCTGAACACCACCACGTCACTTTCGGTCACGTTGAGCGCATCGGTGACCACGGCCAAGGTGTCCGGGGTCGAGTCGGTGGCGGCCGAACCCCCCGGGCGACGCGAGTAGATCAACCGGGCCGCCCCAGGCGAGACCATGATCGCGTCGATCGCCAGCCCCAGGATCGCGCGGGCCTGCAGTTCGAACCCGGACAGTCGCTGGGTGCGCAGCGTCAGCAGCGCGGCGTCATACGGGCGCACATTGACCCCGGCGAAGTACACCTCGTCGCCGTGCACCAGCAGTTCGACGCCGAACATGCCGCGCCCACCGAGTGCGCGTGCCACCCGCGCGGCGATCGACTTGGCGGCGTCCAACGCCACGGGACTCATCGGGTGCGGCTGCCAATACTCCACCGTCAGTTGGCCGTTCGGCTCCTCGACGCTGCTGTGCCCGATCGGGGCGCAGAAATCCAGTGCCGGGCCGTCCGTCCCGTCGCGATGCACAGCCAGCAGCGTGACCTCGTTGTCGAACTCCACCACCGTTTCGGCCAGTACGCGGGCCGGCGCACCGGGTCCGGTGGCGGACACCGCGCGTTCCCAGGCCGGCTCGATGTCGCTGTCGCGCAGCATCACCGAGCGGCCCTCGCCGAGCGAGCCGACCACCGGTTTGACCACCATCGGGTAGCCGCCGTGCTCGGCTATCGCCCGCAGTTCCGCCACCGATCCCGCGAACCAGAACGGCGCGGTGGGCAACCCGAGTTCGTCGGCGGCCAGTCGCCGGGTGCCCTCGTGGTCCGCCGCCAGCCGGGCGCCGCGGATGCCGGGCACCAGCTCGGTGAAGCCGGTGTCGACGACCGCGCTCAGCGCGTCGGTGGCCACCAGGTCGGAGGAGACCACCACGAACTTCGGCTGCAACCACCTGATGGCGGCGGCCAGCTCGTCGTCGTCGCTCAGGTCGACCACCAGTGAGCGGTCGGCGACCGCGTGCAACGGGGCGTCGGCGTAACGGTCGACGGAGACCACCTCGGCGCCCAGGCGCTGCAGCGCGGTGACCAGCTCGCGGCTGAGTTCCCCCGACCCCAGCAGTGCCACCCGAGTCCGGCTGGGACCGTCGAGGGCCAACCTCTCGGTCTCCGACTCTCCGTCTTCCTGGGCCTCGCCGTTCAACTGCCCCACCCTCCCGCGCCAAGGCAATGTTGCATGCTGCTCAAGAATAAAGGCGAAAACGGACGGAGGCTCGGCGATGGTGAACGCCACACTGCTGGGCGCCCTGGTGACCGCAGTGCTGATCGCAGCCATCGCACGAGATCGCAAACTGTCCGCGCCGCTGGTGTTGGTGATCGCAGGACTGCTGGTCGGGCTGATCCCGGCGATCCCGGAGATCACGCTGCGGCCCGACCTGGTGCTGTTCGTGATCCTGCCGCCATTGCTGTGGTCGGCGGGGCTGGAGAGCTCGTTCATCAGCATGCGCCGCAACAAACGCCCGATCATGCTGCTGGCGGTCGGGCTGCCGCTGGCCACCACCGTCGCGGTCGGCGTGGTCGCCTACTACACCGTGCCCGAACTGACCCTGGCCGCCGCCCTGACCCTGGGCGCGATCGTGGCGCCGCCCGACGCCGTGTCGGCGACCGCGATCGGCCGCCGGCTCGGGCTGCCGCGCCGGATCATGACGCTGCTCGGCGGGGAGAGCCTGCTCAATGATGCGACCGCGCTGACCGTCTACAAGGTGGCGCTGGCCGCGGCGATCGGTGCTTCGACGGGCTGGGGTATGGGGCTGCTGACGTTCGCGCTGGCGGCGGTGGGCGGTGTCCTGGTGGGGGTGGTGTTCGGGGCGCTCATCGTCGTCATCCGGGCCCGGCTGACCGATCCGCTGGTGGAGAGTGCGGTCGGGCTGCTGGCCCCGTTCGTGATCTACCTGGCGGCCGAGGAGATCCACGGCTCCGGGGTGCTCGCGGTGGTGGTGGCCGCGTTGATCCTCGGACAACGTTTCACCCGCGCCCACTACGCCACCCGACTGCAGGACCAGGCCGTCTGGCGGGCGGTGCAACTGGTGCTGGAGTCGTTCGCGTTTCTGCTGATCGGGCTGCAGCTGCCGACGGTGGTGCAGAACATGCACGGGGTGCGGTTCGCAAGCCTGACCGTCGCATCGCTGGCGGTGTTCGGGACGCTGCTGGCGGTACGGGCGGTGTGGGTGGTCACGTTCGCCTACCTGCCCCCGATGCTGTCGGCGAAGGTCCGCCAGAGTGAGGTGACCCCCACCCCCGGACAGGTGTTCGTACTGGCGTGGGCGGGCATGCGCGGTGTGGTGTCACTGGCGGCCGCGTTCGGTGTGCCGCTCATGACGCTGGCGGGAGATCGGTTCCCGGGCCGTCCGCAGCTGGTGTTCCTGACTTTCGTGGTGGTGGTCGGCACGCTGCTGCTGCACGGGCTGACGCTGCCGTGGCTGATCCGGCGGCTGGGCGTGAGCACCGACCAGGAACGCGCCGATGCGGTCGCCGCGGCCGGTGCGCAGGACAAGGCGGCCCGGGCCGCCGCCGACCGGCTCGACGAGGTGCTCGCGTCCACGGAGCCGTCACCGGCCAGCGAACGTGCCGCCGAGGCGCTGCGCAGCCTCAACGCCCGACGACGCAACGCGGCACGAGAACGGTTGCGGCGCCTGGATCCCGACGACGACGACAACGACGAGACCGCTGCGGCGGCGTTTCGCCGGCTGCGGCTGGAGATGCTGGCCGCCGAGCGGCTGGCGCTGATCGCCGAACGCGACCGCGGCCACATCGACGACCAGGTGCTGCGCGCCGTGCTGCACCGGCTGGACCTGGAAGAGGCGACACTCAACCTCGATTAACCTTGGCGGGTATGAGTGTGCTGACGTCGCCGAAGACCTATACGGGCCTGGCCGCCCTCCAAGCCGCCGACGCGGTGCTGTGCGCAATCCCCGCGCCGTTCATCACCACCGCGCTCGACACCGTCGAATGCCCACAGCAAGTCCGGCCAATCCTGCCGATCGTCAAGGCCGCCTCGGCGATCGGTCTGCTGTCGGTGCACCGGTTCCCGGCGCTGGCCCGGCTGACCACCGCGGCGTTGACGCTGTACTTCGTCCTCGCCGTCGGCGCCCACATCCGAGTCCGTGACAGCATCGCCAACACCGCACCGGCCGCCTCGTTGCTGGCCCTGTTCGCGGCGATGACGATCGAGGGCCCGCGCAACTCCGGCTAGGGCTGGCCCGGCAGCAGCCGCACCATCAGCCCCTGCGCTTCGGCCAGCACGGTGCCGTCGGTGTCGGTGAGTTCGGCGGTGATGAACGCCTTGCGTCCCTCGGCCTTGTCGATCCGGCCGTGCACCAGCAACGGGGCGTCGATCGGGGTGACCTTGCGGTAGTCCACGTGCAGGAACGCGGTCCGGCTGATCGGACGGTTCGCGGCGTGCACCACCATCCCGAACATCCAGTCGAACAGCAGCGGCAGAACGCCGCCGTGCACCGCGGAATTGCCGCCCACGTGGAACCTGCTGAAATGCCCCGCCATCGAGACGCCGTCGGGCTCGAACCGGGTGATCCGCCACGGTGGCAGCAATAGGCTGCCCATCCCCGGCATCGACGGCGCACGGCCGGCCGGTGCGACAGCCTGCGACGCCGGGTACTTCTCCAGCAGCGCCACCAATGCCTCCGCACGGTCGGCGGCGTCGTCCCAGGTGGCGTCGTCGGGGGCCGTCGACACCGCCAGGTCCTGCAGCCGGCGCATGGTCGTGACGAACCGCACGAAGCCCGGGCTCGGGTCGACGACCGCGAAGTCGGGGAAGCCGCCCTGCGTGGCGTACTCCGGGTCGAGTTCAGCGCTGTCGGTGCCGTTCAAGGGCTTCAGCTCGCTCACGGGTGGTCCCGCACGACGTCGCGTCGCACAATGGTCTGCTCCCGGCCGGGGCCGACCCCGATGCACGACACCTGCGCCCCGGCGATCTCTTCCACCCGCGACACGTAATCGCGCGCGTTCGGGGGCAGCTCTTCGAAGGTGCGCGCGTTGGAGATGTCCTCCCACCAGCCCGGCAGCTCTTCGTAAACCGGTTCGGCACGGGCGAATTCGTCCTGGGTCATCGGCAGCTCGTCGGTGCGCTTGCCGTCGACGGTGTAGCCGACACAGACCGGAACGGTCTCCAGGCTGGAGAGCACGTCCAGCTTGGTCAGGAAGTAGTCGGTGATGCCGTTGACCCGGGTGGCGTAGCGGGCGATCACCGCGTCGAACCAGCCGCACCGACGCTGGCGGCCGGTGGTCACGCCGACCTCACCGCCGGTCTTGGACAGGTACTCGCCGTGGGCGTCGAACAGCTCGGTGGGGAACGGCCCCGAACCCACCCGGGTGGTGTAGGCCTTCAGGATGCCCAGCACCGTGGTGATGCGGGTGGGTCCGACCCCGGAGCCCACGGCCGCCCCGCCCGCGGTCGGGTTGGACGACGTCACGTACGGGTAGGTGCCGTGGTCGACATCGAGCAGGGTGCCCTGCGAGCCTTCCAGCAGCACGTTCTCGCCGCGGTCCAGCGCGGCGCCCAGCACCAGCGCGGTGTCGGCGATCCGGTGCTTGAAGCCCTCGGCCTGCGCCAGCAGGTCCTCGAGCACCTGTTCGGGGTCCAGCGCCTTGCGGTTGTAGATCTTGACCAGCACCTGGTTCTTGAACTCCAGGGCGGCCTCGATCTTCTGGGCCAGCGACTCCTTGTCGAGCACGTCGGCGACCCTGATCCCGATCCTGGCGATCTTGTCCTGGTAGCAGGGCCCGATGCCGCGGCCGGTGGTGCCGATCTTCTTGCTGCCCATGTAGCGCTCGGTCACCTTGTCGATAGCCACGTGGTAGGGCATCAGCAGGTGCGCGTCGGCGGAGATCAGCAGCCGCGAGGTGTCCACGTCGCGCCTCTCCAGGCCCGCCAGCTCGTCGAGCAGCACCCCCGGATCGACCACCACACCGTTGCCGATGATGTTGGTGACGTGCGGCGACAGCACCCCGGACGGGATCAGGTGCAACGCGAAGTTCTCCCCGGTGGGCAGCACGACGGTGTGGCCGGCATTGTTGCCGCCCTGGTAGCGCACCACCCATTGGACTCGTTCGCCGAGTAGGTCGGTGGCTTTTCCTTTGCCCTCGTCACCCCACTGGGCGCCGATGACGACGATTGCCGGCATGGAATTCTCGCTAACTGTCTTGGCTTACTGTGGTCCAGCCGGTGACTGAGCCTATCCCAAGCGATTCACAAGGAGCGTGTTGAACGCCACGAACGCCCCCGAAACCGCCGTGCTGGTGTTTGCCGGGCGGCCTGTACCGCGCCCGTTGCGCAGGTTGGCGGCGGTACCGATCGACGCCGAAGCCGGCGACGCAGGCACGGCGGCCGTCGACGCGGCGATCGAGCGGTATCGCCGGTTGGTGGTCGTCGGCGGTGACGCGGACCTGGCCCGGGTGCTCACCCGACTGCTGCGCGCCGACCGGCTGGACGTCGAGATCGGCTACGCGCCGGCGCGGCGCACCGCCGCCACCGGGGCCTACCGGCTGCCGGCCGGCTGGCGGGCGGCACAGCGCGCGCGGCGGGGCGTCGCGCACCCGAGACCGCTGATCCGCGACGACGCCGGAACCGCCCTGGTGGGTGTCGGCCGCTGGCTGCCGGTGGACGGTACCGCGGTGCTGCGCGGCGAGGGCATCGTCGACGACGCCGCACTGTTCGACGGGAACGTGGCCGAAGTGCGGATCGAGCCGATCGCCGCCGCGCCCGGGCTGCGGGCCGGCATTCCCACCCGGCGCGGCCGGGTGCGGCGTTGGGTGCCGGGCCGGGCAGCGCAGCTGGGCACCACCGGTGCGCTGGTGGTGCGCGACGGGGTCTACGGCACCCGGACGGTGAAGCGCTCCACCTTCTATCGACACATCGAGGACTGGTTGCTGGTCGGATAGGTTCGTTCGGTGAACGTCCACCGGTTGCGCAGCCAGGCCGTACGGCCCAGCCCGATCTTTTTGGCCCTGGTGGCCGTGACCGCCCTCGGCGGGGTACTGGCCTGGCGGGCAGCCGGCGACATCCGGCCACTGGCCTACGCCGGGGTGTTCGTGTTCGTGATCGCCGGCTGGCTGGTGTCGCTGTGCCTGCACGAGTTCGGTCACGCCTACACCGCCTGGCGGTTCGGCGACCACGGCGCCGCGATGCGCGGCTACCTGACCCTCAACCCGCTGCGCTACACCCACCCGGGGCTGTCGCTGGTGCTGCCGATGCTGTTCATCGCGCTGGGCGGCATCGGCCTGCCCGGCGGCGCGGTGTTCGTGCAGACCTCGTTCATGACGCCGCGGCGACGCACCCTGGTCAGCCTGGCCGGCCCGGCGGCCAACCTGGTGCTGGCGGCGCTGCTGCTGGGTGCCGCCCGGATGTTCTACGACCCGGCGCATCCGGTGTTCTGGTCCGGCGTGGCGTTCCTGGGTTTCCTGCAGGTCACCGCGGTGGTGCTGAACCTGCTGCCGGTGCCGGGACTGGACGGCTACGGTGCGCTGGAGCCGCACCTGAGCCCGGCGACTCAGCGCGCCCTGGCGCCGTTCCAGCAATGGGGCCTGCTGGTTCTGCTGGTGCTGCTGATCTCGTCGCCGATGCTGAACCAGAAGTTCTTCGGGCTGGTGCTGTGGTTCTTCGACCTGTTCGATGTGCCGCGCATGCTGGTGTCCTGGGGGATGTCGCTGACCCAGTTCTGGAGCGCCTGGTTCTAGGCCGGGCCAGCGCGCCCGCCCCGCCGCGCCCAGCGTGAAGCCGGGTTCACGCCCGACCGCCGAACGTGAACCTGACTTCACGTTCGGCGGGGCGGGTCGGCGACCTATATTTGCTAGCCATGAGCGCGGGCCATGATCACAGTCACACCGACGCCCGGCTGTCCCGGATGGTCATCGCGGCGGCGATCCTGGCCGCGCTGTTCGCCGTCGAACTGACCACGGCCGTCGTGATCGGCTCGATCGCCCTGCTGGCCGACGCCGGGCACCTGCTCACCGACCTGGCCGCCCTGTTCATGGGAGTGGCGGCGGTGATGCTGGCCCGGCGCGGCAGCACGTCGCCGTCACGCACCTACGGCTGGCACCGCGCCGAGGTCTTCACCGCGGTGGCCAACGCGGTGCTGCTGATCGGGGTGGCGACGTTCATCCTCACCGAGGCGATCCGCCGCATCGGCACCGCACCGGACGTGCCCGGCGGGCCGATGATCGTCGTCGCCCTGGCCGGCCTGGCCATCAACATCGGCGTGGCCCTGCTGCTGCGGTCGCACTCGTCGAGCAGTCTGGCGGTGCGCGGCGCCTACATGGAGGTGGTGGCCGACACGGTCGGCAGCGTCGGTGTGCTGATCGCCGGTGTCGTCACGGTGACCACCGACTGGCCCTACGCCGACGTGGTGGTGGCCGTGTTCGTCGCGCTGTGGGTGCTGCCGCGGGCGTTCTCGCTGGCCGGTGCGGCACTGCGGATCCTGTCCGAGGCATCACCGAGCCACATCGACGTCGACGACCTGCGCGCAGCGCTGGCCGCGATCGACGGCGTCACGGACGTGCACGATCTGCATGTCTGGACGTTGGTGCCGGGCCAGGACATGGCCACCGCGCATCTGCGCGCCAGCACCGACACCGGCCCGGTGCTCGGCGCGGCCCGCGCGATCCTGGCCGCCCGCGGGCTGACGCACGCCACCGTCCAGGTGGAGCCGCCCGGACAGGGCGCCGACTGCCCTATCGGGTGCTGACGAGGGTCAGCTCAGTCCCAGCGCAGAGCGGGCACCGGGGTCGCAGTCGTCCAGCAGAGCCAGGCAGCGCGCCTGCTCGTCGGTCTCCCCGATGGTGGCGGCGGCACGCGCCAGCGCGGCCACACAGCGCAAGAAGCCACGGTTGGGTTCATGCGCGTACGGCACCGGGCCGTGGCCCTTCCACCCGTTGCGGCGCAGCTGGTCCAGGCCCCGGTGGTAACCGGTGCGCGCGTAGGCGTAGGCGGTGACCGCTTTGTCTTCGGCCAATGCCGCTTCGGCCAGCGCCGCCCACGCCACCGAGGCCGCCGGATGCGCGGCCGCGACAACCGCCGGGTCCTGGTTGGCCCGCAGGCCGGCCTCGGCGTCGGGGTCGCCGGGCAGCAGGATCGGATCGGGGCGGAGGAGATCACCGGTGAGCGTCATATCGTTCATTCTGCCGTGCCGTCCATGGCCAGCCACTCCGGCAATCCGCAGCCTCGCTCAGTAAGCTGGCGCCCAGCAGATTCGCTAACGGGAGGACAGCAGTAGCCCATGCCGAACCCATCCGGCCCCGACCGCGACGACGTCCCCGCCCCACCCGCATCCGATCACGGTCCCCAGACCGGTGACGCCACCCCGGTCGAGCAGGCCGAGATCGACGAGCAGGCCACCGAAGTCCATCCCGTCATCTCCGCGGAGGACGGGACCGCCACCACGGTCATTCCGGAGGCCGGTGATGCCGAACCGGCGGACCTCGCCGACACCGAGGCCGTCACCGAGGTGATCACCACCGAGACCGCACCAAAGCCGGCTACCCCCGCCGCACCGCCGGAGCGCCGGTTCACCGCGCCCGGGTTCGACGCCGGCCAGACCGAGATCATCCCGTCGGTGGGCGACGCGGAGACCGAGTTGCTCGCGCGGCAGGTCGGCGAATCGGGAAAGGCTGTCCCGCAACAGATTCCGCCCCGATTCGGCGGCAGGCTGCCGGCCACCTCGTCCCGCAGCTGGGGCTGGGTGATGGCGCTGATCCTGATCATTCTGGCGTTGGCGTTGGTCGCGGTGCTGGGCACCTTGTGGCTGACCCGCGACACTCGGCAAGCCGCCTCCCAGGAAGAGCGGGTGCGGGGCACCATCGAGAACTTCGACATCGCCATGCAGAACGGCGACCTGGCCTCGTTGCGCAGCCTGACCTGCGGGGACATCCGCGACCGTTACGTCAATTACGACCAGAAGGCCTGGGACGACACCTACCGCCGGATCGCGGCGGCCAAGCAGTATCCGGTGGTCGCCAGCATCGACGAGGTCGTCGTCAACGATGGGCACGCCGAGGCCAACGTCACCGCGTTCATGGCGTACGAACCCCGGGTCCGCTCAACCCGCAGCTTCGACCTGCAGTTCCGCGACGACCAGTGGAAGATCTGTCAGTCGCACGGCGGCTGACGATATTCGTTGACTCTGCGCCTACGGCGGGGCTTACTCGAACTTCCCCGCCGTGGACGCAGAGTCAACGACTCAGCCCACGGCCTTGCCGGCGCTGTGCAGGTCGTTGCAGGCCTCGATGACCCGCTCGGTCATGGACGCCTCGGCCTTCTTGAGGTAGCTGCGCGGGTCGTAGGTCTTCTTGTTGCCGACCTCGCCGTCGATCTTGAGCACACCGTCGTAGTTGGAGAACATGTGCGCGGCGACCGGACGGGTGAACGCGTACTGGGTGTCGGTGTCGACGTTCATCTTCACCACCCCGTAGCGCAGCGCCTCCTCGATCTCGGACTTCAGCGAGCCCGAGCCGCCGTGGAAGACGAAGTCGAACGGCTTGGAGCCCTCAGCCAGGCCCAGCTTGGCCGACGCCACCTGCTGGCCCTCGGCCAGGATCTCCGGACGCAGCTTGACGTTGCCGGGCTTGTACACGCCGTGCACGTTGCCGAATGTGGCGGCCAGCAGGTAGTGGCCCTTCTCTCCGGCGCCCAGGGCGGCGACGGTTGCCTCGAAGTCCTCCGGGGTGGTGTAGAGCTTCTCGTTGATCTCGGCTTCCACACCGTCCTCTTCGCCGCCGACGACGCCGATCTCCACCTCGAGGATGATGTTGGCGGCCACCGCCGCCGCGAGCAACTCCTGGGCGATCGCCAGGTTCTCCTTGATCGGTACGGCCGAGCCGTCCCACATGTGCGACTGGAACAGCGGGTCCTTGCCGGCCTTGACCCGTTCCGCGCTGATCGCCAGCAGCGGCCGCACGAAACCGTCCAGCTTGTCCTTCGGGCAGTGGTCGGTGTGCAGGGCCACGTTGATCGGGTACTTGGCCGCGATCACCTGGGTGAACTCGGCCAGCGCCACCGCGCCGGTCACCATGTCCTTGACGCCCAGCCCGGAGCCGAACTCGGCGCCACCGGTGGAGAACTGGATGATGCCGTCACTGCCGGCATCGGCGAAGCCCTTGATCGCCGCGTTGATGGTCTCCGACGACGTGCAGTTGATCGCCGGGAAAGCGTAGGAGTTCTCCTTGGCGCGCCGCAGCATCTCGGCGTAGACGTCGGGGGTTGCGATCGGCATGGAACTCTCTCCTCTTGGGTGCAGACTGTGTCTCCCCAGTATCCCCAACCGTTCTTTGCCCACAACACCGGTATGTTGGGGCCTCATGACGACGACCGTGGTGGCGATGCCCCACATCTTGGACCCGATGTACTGGATCGGACAGGGCGGGCTGTTCGAGCACGCGGTCCTGCCGGCCATCCTGGTGATCGTCTTCGTCGAAACCGGCCTGCTGTTTCCGCTGTTGCCCGGCGAATCGCTGTTGGTCACCGGTGGCCTGCTGGCCGCGGCCGGCAACCCCGACATCTGGGTCCTGGCGCCCGCGGTGGCGATCGTGGCGGTGCTGGGCGATCAATGCGGCTACTTCATCGGCCGCCGTCTCGGACCTGCGCTGTTCAAGAAGGAAGACTCCCGCTTCTTCAAGAAGCACTACGTCACCGATTCACATGCCTTCTTCGAGAAATACGGCCCGGCGGCGATCATCCTGGCCCGTTTCGTGCCGTTCGCACGGACCTTCGTCCCGGCGATCGCCGGGGTGTCCTACATGCGCTACCCGGTCTACCTGGCCTTCGACATCGTCGGCGGGATCCTGTGGGGAGCCGGGATGACCCTGACGGGCTATCTGCTGGGGACCAAGGTGCCCGGCATCACCGACCACCTGGAACTGATCATCATCGGCATCCTGTTCGTCTCGCTGCTGCCGGTGACCTTCTCGGCGACCAAGGCCTACCTGGCGCGCCGCCAGAAACGCGCGGAAGCGCCCACTGCGGACTCCACCCCCGCCGTTGACGCTGCGCCGGTGGCACAGAACCCCGAGTAGCGGCCGCCCCGGCCGCACCGTCAACCGAGACTGGCAGCGGCCTCCATCAGCATCCAACCGCCCAGTTGCACCGACAGGTCGCGTTCGGGCACCTCGGATTCGTACACCGCGCCGCCGATCGAGGCGGCCACCGCACCGTCGGCGTGGGGCACCACCGCGATCTGGTCCCAGAACGCCCCGAACAGCGGCAGGCCGTTCACCGACTGCCGGTAGTCCCACGCCGATTTCGCCGACGACCGCACCAGCCCCCCGGCGGTGTCGCGTGCCGAGGCGTCGGCGGCCGAGTCCCCCGGCAGGTCGGTGGCGACCAGCGCCAGGTAGCGGGCGGTGATGCCGGCGAACAGCCCGCCGTCGCCGCCGCCGGCGCCCTTGAGCACCCCGCCGGGCGCCATATGCTCCTGCACCGCGGCGACCAGCCGGTGCACCCGGGCGGCGTGCCGCGGCGCTCCGGTGCGCACCGCCAGCTCGGTCTCCAGCCCGAGCACCACGCCCTGGCAGTAGGTGTACTGGGCGCGCACCAGCGAGCCGGACCTGATGCCGTCGAACACCAGGTGGGTGTCCGGGTCGATCAGGGTGGCGTCGATCCAGTCGCCCATCTGCTGGGCGCGTTCCAGCCATTCGGGTTCGCGGGCCAGGAAGATGCCGGCCGGCCCGTTGGCGGGGGCGTTAAAGAACGGTTCGGTGAACTGCTCCTCCTTGCGCCACGGGATACCGCCGCCGGACTCCGGCATCCAGGAGTCGGTCAGCTGGCGGGTCAGGGTGCCCAGCGCCCGGTGCCGGTCGATGCCGGTCACCAGGCAGGCCCGCTGGATCGCCAACGCCAGCCAGGCCATGTCGTCGTAGTAGGCGTTGGTCCAGCGGCCCACATTGCGCAGCCGGTGGGTGCGGATCTGCCGCTTGATTCGGGTCACCCGTTCGGGTTGCGGATCACGCAATTGCGCGTCGACCAGGCAGTCCAGCAGGTGCGCCTGCCACCAGTAGTGCCAGTGCGGGGCGCGCCGGATCGGCGGCCAGGCCACCACCCCCAGTTGGGTGCCCGGCAGATGCCACAGCGCTTTGAGGTGCCGCTCGGTGACGGCGGCCTCCGCGCTCTCCGCCCGATTCGCCCAAAGGAGGTCCATAGCGCTAGATCCTGCCCTACCGGATTTGTCAGCGCAGATGGTCGACCAATGTGCCGCCGTCGCCGAAGAGCTTGTGCTGCCACAGTTCCAGCAGCGCCGTGGTGTCCACGTCGTCGGGGTGGAAGCCGGGCCGCAGGTAGCGCAGCAGGTCGCGCAGCAGCCCGGAGAAGAACGGGCCGCGCAGCAATCCGCGGCCTTCCTTGAGCAGCCGCACCGGATGGCGGCGGGCCAGTGGGTCGCGGGCCAGCGAGACCGCCACCGCCAGCAGGGTGGCCGGCACCGTGGTGGCGATCAGGAACGCCATCACGACAAGCCGGATGAGTTCGGTGCCGCCGGCGGCGCGGTAGACGTCGAACGCCACCGATTTGTGCTCCAGTTCTTCCAGCGCATGCCAATTCAGCAGGTGCCACACCTCCGGCGTGCCCGGAATGGCCTGGAGTTCCGCGCTGGACAGGATCCGCTCGGCCAGCACCGCGGTGTAGTGCTCGGCACCGGCGGTCATGGCCAGGTGCACTCGCGGCGACATCTTCTGCTCTCGCCGAAGTTGTTTGTCCCGCAGTGCTTTCGAGTCACGCCACGCGATGCGATAGCCCCGGTCGATGAGTTTGGCGTTGAGCCTGCGGTGCTCTTGGCCGTGGGTGGACTCCTGGCCGATGAATCCGGCGGCCCGCCGCTTGAGGGTCGGGTCGGTGATCTGGTCGGCGACCCGGCGCACCGAGCGGATGAACGATTCCTCCCCGGCCGGAAAGCTCGCCGACAGTTCCGCAACAAAATGGCTGAGCACCATATTGTCGTCGGCGAAATAGCGGCCGCTGGGCGGCTCCTCGAAGCGGAATCGCATGCGCCGGGTCGTCAGGTCATCGTCTGCAGCCACGTCCCACCTTTCTAGGTAAGGACACCCTAACCCTTACCAGGCGCGCTCCACATGCGCGTGCTGGGTGATCCAGGCGTGCATCACGATCCCGGCGGCCACCCCGACGTTGATGCTGCGGGTCGAACCGAACTGGGCGATCGACACCGTCAGGTCCGCACCGGCGCGGGCTTCGTCGCTGATGCCGGGGCCTTCCTGGCCGAACACCAGCAGACTGTCGAGAGGCAGTGCGGTCTGTTCCAGGCGCACCGACCCGGCCACGTTGTCCACCGCGACGACGGTCAGGCCCTGCTGCGCGGCAAAATCCAGTAGGCCGGCCGCGTCGTCGTGGTGCATGAGCCGCTGATAGCGGTCGGTGACCATGGCGCCGCGACGGTTCCAGCGCCGGCGCCCCACGATGTGTACGGTGTGCACGGCGAACGCGTTGGCGGTGCGTACCACCGAGCCGATGTTGGCGTCGTGCCCGAAGTTCTCGATCGCCACGTGCAGTCGGTGCCGGCGGCTGTCGATGTCGGCGATGATCGCCTCGCGGGTCCAATACCGGTACGCGTCAACAACATTGCGACTGTCGCCGTCGCGCAGCAGCGCCGGGTCGTAGCGCGGGTCGGACGGGGCCTCCCCCTCCCACGGCCCGACTCCGTTGGCCGGCGACGACGACCATTCGGTGGGGCCAGCGTCACCGGGCGGTTCGGTCACGAAATCGTCCACACCGCGGCGTGGGTGCCCACCACCGACACCGAGGCGTACAGCACCGCGGCGTTGATCTCCCCGTGCGTGCACAGCGACGCCGGCACGTGCACCGAGTTCAGTGAGGCGTCCGGCAGGATCAGCACCGAGGACCCGGCGGCCAGGCAATCCGGCCCCAGCCCGCGCATCGGCGCAGCCGGTCCGGCGATCAGCATCAGCGGCCCGCCGCGCGCCACCGCGTCGTCGCGGTACTGTCCGGGGACCGCGTCGGCGGACAGATTGAGCACCATATATCCGTTGCCGGAGAACGCTTTCGGATCGCCGAGCGCGCTCGGGGTGAGCGGGACACCGTCGGCCCGGAAGGCCGCCACGCCCTGGGCGGTGAGCATCAGGCCGGTGTCGTAGGGGTTGATCGGCGGCAGCCCGACGGGGAACACCGCACCGTAGGCCACGGTGGTGTCCTTGATGCGGTCGGCCGGCGAATAGGCGTAGATGCCGCGCACCGCGCTGCGCTCCTTGAGCGGGCCCACACACACGGTTCCGTTCAGACGGCCGGGCTCGCTGTCCGACAACGGCGTCGGGGTCAGCTCCCCCAGCGCGTCACAGCTGCCCAGGCCGGTGGCCTCGACCGGGTGCGCCGGGGTGCCGTAGACCCCGAACCGCAGATCGGCAGCCGCGGCATGCGCAGCCTCGGGGTCGGCGAGCGTGGCCGTGACATCGATCAGGACGTGATCGACCTCCCAGCGCAGATTGGACAGCGTCATATCCCAGCCCAGCAGGGTCAGCTCCTCGCCCAGCCGGGCACCCTGAGCCCCAAAGGGACCGGTCGGGCCCGAGCCCGAGCAGGCGGCCAGGCATACGACGGCCAGCGCCGACAGCACCGCGATCAGCTTGCGCACAACCGTCCCCGGGGTCAGCCCAGGCCAAGCTCGGCCAGGCCGAGCACGCTGCGGTACGGCACACCCTCGGCCTCGATGGCCTCCGCCGCCCCGGTCGCGCGGTCCACCACGGTGGCCACACCCACGACGTGCCCGCCGGCCTCGCGCACAGCGCGCACCGCGGTCAGCGCGGATCCACCGGTGGTGCTGGTGTCCTCCACCACCAGAACCGAGCGGCCGGCCACCTCGGCCCCTTCGATAAGCCGTTGCATGCCATGGGCTTTGATCGATTTACGCACCACGAAGGCATCGATGGGCCGGCCCGGAGCGTGCATGACCGCGGTCGCCACCGGGTCCGCCCCCAGGGTCAGGCCGCCCACCGCGACATAGTCCCAGTCGTCGGTGAGTTCGCGGACCAGCCGGCCGATCAGGGCGCCGGCCCGGTGGTGCAGGGTGGAGCGGCGCAGGTCGACGTAGTAGTCGGCTTCGGCGCCCGAGGACAGCGTCACCCGGCCGTGTACCACCGACAGCTCGCGCACCAGCGCGGCCAGTTCGTCGCGCTCGCCGCTGTTAAGTGCGCCCACGGCCCCTCCCGAATGTGTTGGTCAGCGTGCGCGACAGGCCACGCGGAATCAGCCGGCTGACGCCTGCCAGCGCCTTGTACTGCAGTCCCGGGATGATGACGACCTCACCGCGGGCGATATCGGCCAGGCTGGCCGCGACGACGTCGTCGACCTCCATCCACATGAACGACGGCAGGGTGGCCATGTCGATGCCCGCGCGTTCGTGGAACTCGGTGTGCACGTAGCCCGGGCAGACCACGTGGATGCCCACCCCGGTGCCGGCCAGCCCGCCCGCCAGCCCTTCGGTGAACGACACCACCCAGGCCTTGGAGGCCGAATACGTCGAGCCGCGGCCGGACAGCAGGCCGGCAACGCTGGCCACGTTGACGACGGTGCCCACGCCGGCCTCGACCATCGCCGGCAGCGCGGCCCGGGTCAGCTGCATCACCGCGGTGACGTTGACGTCCAACTGCGACTGCAGCAGGGCGGGGTCGGCGGTCCAGAACTCACCGGAAGTGCCGAAGCCGGCGTTGTTCACCAGCACCCGCACGCCCGCGCTGAGCCGTTCGGCGACGTGCGCCCGGCCGTCGGCGTCGGCCAGATCGGCGGGCAGTACCTCAACCTCGCAGCCGTGGCTGCCCCGTAGTTCACCCGCCAGGGCGGTCAGTCGCTTCTCGTCGCGCGCCACCAGAACCAGGTCATAGCCGTCGGCGGCGTAGCGACGCGCGTAGCCCGCGCCCAGTCCGGAGGTGGGCCCAGTGACCACAGCGACGGGGCGGGACATGACCGATAGCGTAACGAAGCCGCCGGCGTGGACCGGCAGCGGCTGTCAGCGCTGGTAGTGCGCGGTCTGGTGGCCGTTACGGCCGGAAGAGGAGTGCAGCGTGCCCGACGTCTCATCCCGGGTGGTGCGGTGCCTTGGCCGCGGTTCTGCGGCCGGCGCGGCACTGCCCAACGGCGGGGTGGCCGCCCTGGACGGGAGCTGGTCGGCGGCGCTGTCCTCGAGCTCCTCCGCTGCGCCGGGCGATCCCACCGGGCGACTGGGCTGTCCGTTGCGCCGGGCACCCGGGGTCGCCGACACGGTCTCGGCCGGCTGGCGCCGCGGACTCGGCGGCAGCACCCGCAGCAGGTCGTTGAACTGGCGAACGCTGCGCAGTCCCTCATCCCACTGGGCGCGGGTGCTGGTGATCGGCATGCTCACCAGGGTCCAGTTCTCCTCGTTCCACATGATCTCCGCGCAATCCGGAGCGGTATGGGCGAAGGTCACCATCCGCCGGTCGCAGGCACGCCGCGCCGCATCGAGGTTGGTGGAGTAGACCATGCGCGGGCCGATAGCCCCGAGCAGCCAGATGTCGTTCTCACGCGGCTCTTTGAGGCCCTTGAGCCGCACGTCGACGACGACGTTGGTGCTGACCTTGCGGTGCAGCGCGATCACCGTCGCCACTTCATCCAGGTCGAAGATGTAGACCGCCTCGCCGCGGATCTGGCCCAGCACCACATTGCGGACCGGCGCGTCGCCCACCGTGGACATCACGCCGCGCTTCCAGCGCTGAAGGATCTCGGCGGACTCCGTTTCGAAGTCGAAGCCGTGTGAGCGCGCCCAGGACTTACGACGACGGCTGCGGCCGCGTCGTTGGTCGAGATCGACGTACAGCAACACCCCCGCGCCGACGAAGCACAGCGCGGAGAGAGTGAACCATAGCGGGACCATTGGGCCTAGCGTATCTGCTATACGCCCAGAAGCGAGAATGCTTGCTGGTCACAACCGCGCATCAGCACCGTTCTGACAGGTCAACCTCACGGTTGGATGGCATTGGAGCCACCGAAGATGGTCTGCCCGGTGCCGGCTGGGCTGTAGGAGATGTAGATGGGCTGCTGGGCGAACGGGATGTTGCCGGTGTTCATGGAATCACCGGACGTCACGATCGGGGAGTTGAAGGCCCCGTTCGAGTTGTGCACCGTGTACTCGTAAAGCAGGTTGCTGGTGCCGTGCTGGTAGACCGCGATGGTCGTGCCGTCGGGCAGACCGCCGTTCTGCTCGGGCTGGATGCCGTTGAGCACCGAGGACGGCATGGTGCCGTACACCCCGCCGGAGTCGACCACCGCGCTGACGGCCTGGTGCGTACCGCCGTTGATGCTGAGGTCCAGGGTGGTCCAGGGCGCCCCGTCAATCGAGGTCCCACCGGTCAACGGGTTGGCGCCGAAGATCAACTCATTGTTGGCCTGGTCGATCAGCAACCCCTTGCCGAGATCCCCCGGCAGCGCCGCCGTCGGAATGCTGTCGGGGGTCGGGCCGAGCGCATTGGGTCCGACCCCCAGCACGCCGACGACGTTGGCCGGGCCCAGGTAGTCCTGGATGGACCAGGGGCCGGACAGGCTGAAGTTCGCCGGGAACGCGAAGAGCACCGCATCGACGCTGCTGTCGGCGGTGACGTGGTCCCCGGCGGCATCGGTGAAGGTGACTGTGGTGGGCAACTGCACATAGAAGTAGTCCAGCGAATTGCCGAACTGGCCGAAGTTGAAGCTGGTGGGCAGGCCGGTGATACCGGTCCACGGGACGTCCCAGATCGGCATCACCAGACCGGCCGCGCCGGTGTCGACCAACACAGGTGCATCCGCACCACCACCCACCGAGACGTTCACCACCGGCTCGGTGACGGCGTTGACCTGCAGCGGAACGGTGAAGGTGTCCGCAGCGGTAGCAGCCGAGCCGGAGGCGACGGCGCTGCCGGCCGCGCTCGCGTCGGCGGCACCGAACAGCCACTGGTCGAGGTCATGGATCGGGGTGGAGACCAGGTTCTGGTACCAGCCGTCGAACAGGGAGTCCAGCGAGGCCAGCGCCGAACCGGGGTCGGTGTCGGCGGCGATTCCGGGGTCGACGGCACTGAGAGCGTCGATGAACGGCTGGAACAGGTCGTCGAAGTCGGCGTTCGCGGCCGGCGCAGCCCCGACCGCCACGAGCGCCCCGACCGTCGCGGTAACGCCGATCACCTGTCGCCGACGAACTGCCATCTCCGAAACCTCCCCATACGAGGTCACGGACCCCCACTGAGCCGTGACCAATCGCGGTCAGCTAACCCACTCAGGGGCGTAGAACACCAGGGGATTAACCCAAGAAACAGCCAAAAATCGTTTGGAACGTTCAGCGGCGCCTGGCCGCTAGGTCATCAGGCCTGAATGAGGGTGCCACCGATGATGGTTTGCCCGTTGGGCACGCCGTAGTTGATGTAGACCGGCTCTTGGCCGAACAGCCAGTTGCCGGTGTTCATACCACTGCTGGGGCCGACCACGATCGGGCTGCGCACCTCGCCTGACTGGGAGCCCACCGTGTAGGAGTACAGCAGCGTCGTCCCGTCCTTGGCGTAGACGGCAATCGTCGTCCCGTCGGGCAGGGTTCCGTTGGCGTTCGGCGTGACGTTGCCCAGCACCGAGGACGGCATGGTGCCATACACCCCGCCGGAGTCGATCACCCCACGGACTGCGGTTGGCGCGGCACCATCGATGCTGACCTTGAGGTCAGCCCACGGCGCACCCGGAATCACCGTGCCGCCTTCCAACGGGTTGTCCCCGAAGATCAATTTGCCGCCCGGTTGGTCGATCAGCACGCCGTGGCCGAGCGTGCCCGGCAGATCGGCGGTGGGAATGTGGTCCGGAGTGGGTCCGAGCGCGTTGGGTCCGATCCCCAAGATGCCGACCGACGAGCCCGCCAGGTAGCTCTCAATGGACCACGGGCCGAAGGGGCTGAAGTTCGCCGGGAATGCGAACAGCACCGCATCGACAGTGGTGTCGGCGGTGAGGGTGTCCCCGTTCGCACCGGTGAAGGTGACCGTGGTGGGCAGTTCCATATAGAAGTAGTTCAGCGCACCGCCGAACTGGCCGATGTTGAAGCCGGTGGGCAGGCCCGTGATGCCGAAGGGGTTGATGTTCCAGATCGGCATGACCAGGCCGGCCGCGCCGGTGTCTACCAGCACCTCGGTCTGGGCGCCGCCGCCCACCGAGACATTGATCACCGGCTGGGTGTTGAGATTGACGTGCATAGGAACGGTGAAGCTGTCCGGGAGGTTGGTGCTGTCCGGGTTGTATGCGACCGCACTGCCGGGAACATCTGGACCGAACAGCCACGGTGCGATGCCGTGCAGCGGCGTGTAGACGAGGTCCTGGTACCAGCCGTTGAACAGGGTGTCCAACGAGGCCAGCGCCGAGCCCGGGTCGGTGTCGGCCGCGACGCCGGGGTCGACCCAGCTGATCGCGTCGACGAGGGGCTGAAACAGGTCGTCCCAGTCAGCCTGAGCGGCCGGGGCGGGCGCTCCCACCATCAGGAACGCCCCCACGGCACCGACGGCACCCACTAGGCGATGGCGATGAGCTGACATACCTAACCCCTCCGGATGAATAACGGTGCTGGAACACACCGGAATTTCTCAGTAACCGCAAGGCTAACCGATCAGCTTCGACACCGCATCCGCAAAGGAGTGCAGGCCAAAAGCCACGGCCCCCGGAACTGCTTCCGGGGGCCGTGCCTTGAGGGGATCTCAGCCCAGGACCAGCGACTCGCCGTCGGCGCTGACGTTGACCGGCACGACGTCGCCGTCGTGCACCTCGCCGGCCAGCAGCAACTTGGCGAGCTGGTCGCCGATGGCCTGCTGGATCAGCCGGCGCAACGGCCGCGCCCCGTAGACGGGGTCGAAGCCCCTGCCGGCCAGCCAGTTCTTGGCGTCCAGCGAGACCTCCAGCGTCAGCCGACGTTGCGCCAGCCGCTTGTCCAGCTGCGCCAGCTGGATGTCGACGATGTGCACCAGCTCGTCGGCCTCCAGACCGGAGAAGATCAGCACGTCGTCGAGCCGGTTGATGAACTCGGGCTTGAACGCCGCCCGCACCGCCGCCATCACCTGTTCCTCGCTGCCACCGTGACCCAGGTTGGACGTCAGGATCAGGATGGTGTTGCGGAAGTCGACCGTGCGGCCCTGACCGTCGGTGAGCCGGCCCTCGTCGAGGACCTGCAGCAGCACGTCGAAGACGTCCGGATGGGCCTTTTCGACCTCGTCGAAGAGCACCACCGTGTAGGGCCGCCGGCGCACCGCCTCGGTGAGCTGACCACCCTGGTCGTAGCCGACGTAGCCCGGGGGCGCCCCGACCAGGCGGGCCACCGAGTGCTTCTCGCCGTACTCGCTCATGTCGATGCGCACCATGGCCCGCTCGTCGTCGAACAGGAAGTCCGCCAGTGCCTTGGCCAGTTCGGTCTTGCCGACCCCGGTCGGGCCGAGGAACAGGAACGAGCCGGTGGGCCGGTTGGGGTCGGCGACCCCGGCGCGCGCCCGGCGCACCGCGTCGGAGACCGCAGCGACCGCATTCTTCTGCCCGACGACCCGTTTGCCCAGTTCGTCTTCCATCCGCAGCAGCTTGGCGGTCTCGCCCTCCATCATCCGGCCGGCCGGGATACCGGTCCAGGCACTGACCACGTCGGCGATGTCGTCGGGGCCGACCTCCTCCTTGAGCATGAGGTCCTCTTGTGCCCGAGCGGCCGGAATGGCGGCCTCGAGCTTCTTCTCTATCTCCGGGATGCGCCCGTAGCGCAGCTCGGCGGCCTTGGCCAGATCGCCGTCGCGTTCGGCGCGGTCGGATTCACCGCGCAACGTCTCCAACTGCTCCTTGAGTTCGCGGACGACGTCGATGGCGTTCTTCTCGTTGTGCCACCTGGTGGTCAGTTCGGCCAGTTTCTCCTTGTAATCGGCCAGCTCGCTGCGCAGTTTGACCAGCCGTTCCTTGGAGGCGTCGTCCTCCTCCTTGGCCAGCGCCATCTCCTCGATCTCCAGCCGGCGCACCAGACGTTCGACCTCGTCGATCTCCACGGGCCGGGAGTCGATCTCCATCCGCAGCCGCGACGCGGATTCGTCGACCAGGTCGATCGCCTTGTCCGGCAGGAACCGGGCGGTGATGTAGCGATCGCTCAGGGTGGCCGCGGCGACCAGCGCCGAGTCGGTGATCCGCACCCCGTGGTGCACCTCGTAGCGGTCCTTGAGGCCACGCAGGATGCCGATGGTGTCCTCCACCGACGGCTCCCCGACATAGACCTGCTGGAAACGGCGCTCCAGGGCGGCGTCCTTCTCGATGTACTTGCGGTACTCCTCGAGCGTGGTGGCGCCGACCAACCGCAACTCACCGCGGGCCAGCATCGGCTTGATCATGTTGCCGGCGTCCATTGCGCCCTCGCCGGTGGCACCGGCGCCGACGATGGTGTGCAGTTCGTCGATGAACGTGATGATCTGCCCGGCGGATTCCTTGATCTCGTCCAGGACGGCCTTGAGCCGTTCCTCGAATTCGCCGCGGTACTTGGCACCGGCGACCATCGAGCCCAGGTCCAGGCTGACGACGGTCTTGTCGCGCAGACTGTCGGGTACGTCGCCGGCGATGATGCGCTGCGCAAGGCCTTCGACGATCGCGGTCTTGCCGACGCCGGGCTCACCGATGAGCACCGGGTTGTTCTTGGTGCGCCGGCTCAAAACCTGTACGACACGGCGAATTTCGGTGTCACGACCGATCACCGGGTCCAGCTTGCCCTCGCGGGCGCGAGCGGTCAGGTCGGTGGAGTACTTCTCCAGCGCCTGGTAGCTGGCCTCCGGGTCGGGGCTGGTGACCCGGGCACTGCCGCGCACCTTCACGAACGCCTCGCGCAACGCCTGCGGGGAGGCGCCGTGGCCGCTCAGCAGCTTCGCGACGTCGGAATCGCCGGTGGCCAGGCCCACCATCAGGTGTTCGGTCGAGACGTATTCGTCGTCGAGCTCGGTGGCCAGCTGCTGGGCGACGGTGATCGCGGCCAGAGATTCGCGGGACAGCTGCGGCTGGGCGCTGGTACTGGTGACCTGTGGCGCCAGGTCGATCAGGTGCTGCGCCTCGGTGCGGATCGTCGCCGGATCAACGCCGACCGCCTCCAGCAGCGGCGCGGCGATCCCGTCGTTCTGGGTCAGCAAGGCCTGCAACAGGTGGCCGGGCCGGATTTCGGGGTTGCCGGCGGCGGTGGCCGTCTGCAAGGCCGCGGTCAGGGCCGCCTGCGTCTTGGTGGTCGGGTTGAACGAGTCCACGACACCTCCATATCGGGGTCAGGGGGGGCCTCGACGGCCCGCCAAAAATGCTTGTCGTGTTGTCCAACGCAGTCAAGGTTGAGTCTGTTCCGCTCAAGTCCATCTTTTTGCTAGCGATTGTGCGGTTTGACCCGCAACACGCCGGGGCGGGCGTACCAATCAGCACACTCGGCGTGGACGGAACCTTCCTGGCCGCTAGCTGTCGGTACCCGATCGTACGTTCGGCAGCGTGGCCGACCTGCCCGATCTCCGCGACAACATCCGGGACGAACAGACTCCCGCGGATTGTCTGCTGCTACGGGGAGGGCCCGACTCGACTGCGAAACTACTCCGGCACGCCGAGCGCATGCGCCGCATGTTCTGCCTCGACGGCGATCACATCCTCGGCATCTCGATGTTCGCCGCAACCGACGAAGTTGGTCTCAATTCCTCGGATGGAATATTGGCTGGGCAACTGAGCACCTACAGGTTTGTCTACTCGGTGCCGGCAGGGGTTCTTGCGGCGGCCGGATTCAGGATTGTCCCGACATTCCGTCAGCCGCACGTCACCGTCCTGATCGAATCTGCGGACGAGCTTCCAGCGCTCTTGGCCGCGCTGGGCCCGCCGCAGGTCAACGGCAAGTATGGTGAAAACAACCACCGAAGGAGGTCCAGGGATGACCGTCATTGACATCGCTGCCGACCTGAACGCGGAGGACCAGACCGGTTACGTCTGGGCCTTTCTCGATGAGGCACGCGATCCGTCGATCATCGCCCCGGGTGCACTGGTGGTCGCAGGCGATACCGACGCAGCCGCGGTGGCAGTCGTTGTCGACTTGGTTGCCCACCCCAACGGCACCGTCGTACACCTCGACATCCTGCCCGGCCGCGTCGCTGACTATCTCGCCCTGGCAAAACGCGTGCACTCAGTGGCTTGAAGCTGTTAGACCCGAAGGCTCCGCCACCGGCTCAGCCCAGACGCAGGCTTCGCCGCACATTCTGCACCACTCGAGGCAGCCGGGAAGCCCCCATCAACGCCCGGAAGATCCAGCTGTCGTCGGACGGCAGCACCCCGGCTGATTGGGTGGCGTCGAGCAGGTCGAACAGCGTCTCCCCCTCGTACATCAGACCGTCGGCGTTGAAGTGGTAGCGGTCTACCGCGGTGCACTGCACGAAGGTGCCGACGCCGTGGATCGCCGGGGCCGACTCGTCGTAGGGGTAGAACCGCAGAGTTCCACTGAAGTGCCCGCTGCCGATGTAGCGGACGATGACTCGGGTTTCACCCTCCGGCGTCACGTCGAAGTAGACCTGGCCGGGCAGCGGGTCGTAGCGCCAATCGGGGATGGCGTCGAGGAACGAGAAGTTGTAGCGCACGAACTCCTCGAGCCCGACGATGATCCGGCCGAAGGTGGTCGGATCCTTGTACCGCAGATCCGGCGTGTAGAGCTCGTGGTTGAGCGACATGTCCCGCATCAGCCAGCTCCACCAGTACTTCTTGGCCCACTCGGCCGCGAACGCCACGTCGATCCCGCGGTCGGCGTAGTGGGCGATCTTGCGATCCAGATCGACGAACCACTGTTCGGTCATGGCGTTGAGCTCGGGCTCGGTGAGCACCTTGACCTTCCCGCCCGCCCGGTTGCCCGCGAGGTATTCCGGCAACGGCTGGCGCAGCCGTGGTTTGGCGATGGCCTCCCGGAATAGCGCGTCGTCGAACATGCCACCCACCTTCCGATCCAATTGGAATCATGCGATTCCCATGATGATGGCAGGGCTGGAAAGTAGAATCAAGCGATTCCTATAATCCGGGGATGGGGTGGCCGATGGACGCGACGGCGCCGCGAGTGTGGCGCGGCCAGACCCACGATGACCGGACCCAGGTCCGGCGAGCCCAGCTGATGCAGGCCGGGTTCGAACTGCTGGGCACCGAGGGCGCGGCCGGCGTCACCATGCGGGCGGTCTGCCGGCACGCCGGTCTGAGCCCCCGCTACTTCTACGAAAGCTTCAGCGACACCGACGAATTGACGCTCGCGGTCTATGACCGCTGCAACGGCGAACTGGTGGCCGCCATCGCCGATGCCGCCGGAACCGAATCCCCGGTCACCGCGGCGATCGACGCGGCAGCCGGATACTTCGAGGCCGATCCACGCCGGCTGCGGATCCTGCTGCGCGAGCCGCAGTCCAGCAACCTGCTCGCCGGCCATCGCGCCGACGTGCTGCCCGGCCTGCTGACCGAGCTGGCCGGCTCAGCCGGTGTCACCGATCCGCCCATCTCCGCCACCGTGCGCGCCATGCACGCCAGCGCGCTGTCGGGTGCGCTCACCGCACTGGTTCTCGACTGGGCCGACGGCCGGCTGCACGTGAGTCGCGCCGACCTGGTGGTGTTCGCGACCAGCCTGGTACTGGCCGGCCTGGGTGGAGCCGACCCGTCAGGAAGTTGACCCTTCGCGCGACCCAGAGCCGGGACGCGGGCGCGTCCACCGGTAGAGCGCGATCCAGACGGCGTAGCCCAGCGCCATCCCGGCATACATGACGATCGGATCGGTCTGGCCATGCACGCTGAGATAGAGCACGACGCCGGCCAACAGCGCCGGCAGCACTGCCGCGCGGCGCCGCACGGCGAACGCAGCCGCAACCAGCACGATCGACGCGATCAGCAGAACGGGGCTGATCTGATGCACCACGGCAAGCACCTTGGCGAACCAGCCCTGCGCTTCGCCGCCGCCATGCGCGGCGTGCCCCATACCGGCCGCGGCCGACGCTCCGGCGCCGAGCGCCACCAGGATCGCCGGCAGGCAGCAACCCAGCGTGCAGGCCAACGCGGCGATCACTCCGGCGACGCCGAACCGACGCCCCACCGTGGACTTGGACGCTTGCCCCCGATCAGGACATTGGGCCGTGTCTGACATATCCGCCTTTCACCTTCTCGCTGTAAACCTATACCCCGTATAGGTACCTAGCAAGGTGAACGTCGGGCCGGCCTGGTCGCCCAGACCACTGCCCGGCGGCGGTGAGCCCCAACCGGCCCGTCGGCTACCGTGTGCTGCCATGACGACCGGCCTCGGCTCACTGTGGAGCGCACTGATTCCGCTCGCTCTGGTGGTGGCGCTCTCCCCTATCACCGTGATTCCGGCAGTGCTGGTGCTGCAGACCGCGCACCCGCGGGCCGCCGGGCTCGCGTTCCTCATCGGCTGGCTGGTGGGCCTGGCCGCACTCACCACGGCTTTCGTGGCGGGATCGGGCCTGCTCGGCGGACTGAATCGGACACCACCGACCTGGGCCTCATGGCTGCGGATCGCTGTCGGCGCGGCGCTGATCGCCTTTGGCGTCTACCGCTGGACGACCCGGCACGGACACCGCGAAATGCCGGGCTGGATGCGCTCGTTCACGTCGATGAGCCCGCTGCGGGCCGGGCTGACGGCCACCGCGCTGGCGGTGATCCGGCCCGAGGTGCTGTTCATGTGTGCCGCGGCCGGGCTGGCCATCGGTAGCGCGGGGCTCAGCACCGCGGACGGTTGGCAGGCGGCCGCCTTCTACATCGCCGTTGCCGCGTCGACGGTGGCGATCCCGATTCTGGGCTACCTGGCCGCCAGCCGACGACTCACCCCGACGCTCAACCGGGTGAAGGACTGGATGGAGCAACAGCACGGCGCGCTGTTCGCCGCTGTCCTGATCCTCATCGGCGCGATGGTGATCCACAACGGGATTCACGCGCTGTAGCCAGACATCGCCGCCGACCAGCATAAAATCGCGGCCGTGGGCCTTGACGACCGTGACGCACTGCAGGTGCTGCGTGATGCGTTCGCCGTTGCGGACGGCGCCGAGAGCTTCGTCGGCCGAGTCTTCACCCGCTGGTTCGGCACCAATCCGGCGGCCCGCGATCTGTTCCCCGTCGATCTGGCGGGCACCCGCACCGCATTCGCCCAGGCCCTGACCTGGGTGTACGGCGAGTTCGCCGCCCAACGCGCCCAGGAGCCGATCTCGTTCCTGGCGCAACTCGGCCGCGATCATCGCAAATATGGTGTGACGCAACACTATTACGACACCATGAGCCAGGTGCTGTACGCCGCCCTGCGCGACGAGTTGGCCGACGGCTGGACCGCCGCCGTCGAGGATGCCGCGCGCGAGTCGCTGAATCTCATCATCGGTGTGATGGGCGGCGCCGCCGACGCCGAAGAGGGCCCGGCCTGGTGGGACGGGACCGTCGTCGAGCACCTGCGGGTCTCGCGTGACCTGGCCGTGGTCCGGATGCAGCTGGACCGGCCGCTGCCCTACTACCCGGGCCAGTACGTCAAAGTCGAGGTACCGCAGTGCCTGCGGTCGTGGCGCTACCTGTCGCCGTCGATCCCGGCCGACGAGACCGGCGCGATCGAGTTCCACGTGCGCGCGGTCTCCGGCGGCCTGGTCAGCACCGCGATCGTCAACGAGACCCAGCCGGGCGACCGCTGGCGACTGTCCAGCCCGCACGGCGGCCTGCACGTCGACCGGGACGCCGGTGACGTGTTGATGGTGGCCGGCAGCACCGGCCTGGCCCCGCTGCGGGCGATCATCATGGACCTGACCCGGTGGGGAGTGAACCCCCGCGTGCACCTGTTCTTCGGCGGTCGCTATCCCTGCGAGCTCTACGACCTGCCCACCCTGTGGCAGGTCGCGGCGCACAACCCGTGGCTGTCGGTGACCCCGGTGGCCGAGTATTCCGGCGACCCGGAATGGGCCGCCGAGTATCCCGACGTGACACCGCCGCGGGGGCTTCACCTGCGGCAGACCGGGCAATTGCCGGACGTCGTCACGCGCTACGGCAGCTGGGGCGATCGGCAGATCCTGATCTGTGGCGGTCCGGAGATGACCCGCGCCACCAGAGCGGCTTTGATCGCCAAAGGGGCTCCGCCGCAACGCATACAACACGACCCGTTATCGGAGTGAGAAGTGACCGAGTTCGAAGCCGCCATGCTGCGTGATCCCTCCTCGGACCTGACTGCGACATTCATCCCGAGTGCCGGCATGATCGGCACCTCGCTGACCTACGGCACAGTGGAGCTGCTCGGCCAGCGCAACGGCTTGCCGGCCTACGTGTCCGACCACAAGACCATGGGCATTCCGCTGCTGTATCCGTGGGCGAACCGATTGAGCGGCAACGGATACCGAGTGAACGGAACCGAAGTCACGCTGACTCCCGGAAGCGGTGGAGTACACACCGACGAGCACGGTTCCCCGATCCACGGCACGCTGGCCGGCGATCCCGGTTGGCGGGTGGTGGAGCGGTCGGCATCGGAGCTGATCGCCGAGCTGGACTTCGCCTCCCGGCCCGAGTTGCTCGCGTGCTTCCCCTTCCCGCACCTGCTGCGCCTGGCGATCACGCTCGTCGACCGCACCCTGACGGTGCGAACCACGGTGACTGCCACGACCGACGCCGCAGTCCCGCTGTGCTTCGGGTTTCACCCCTACCTGCACGTCCCCGCGGTGCCGCGCGCCCAGTGGCTCATCGAGACCCCGACCATGCGGGCTCGCCTCGTCGACGCTCGGGGCCTGCCCACCGGACAAACCCAAGCCCACCCGGCAACCACCGGGGTGTTGGGCGATCATGTGTTCGACGACGGTTTCGACGAGGTTGCGGCCGGGGCGGTGTTCGCGGTCTCCGGCGGCGGGCGGCGCATCGAGGTGCGGTTCGACCGGGGATATCCGGCCGCGCAGATCTACGCGCCGGCCACCGAGGACGTGATCTGTTTCGAGCCGATGGCTGCGCCCACCGACGCCCTGCGCCGCGGCGGGTACCGGGTGGCGCGCCGAGGCGAGCCAGAGTCCGCGCAGTTCTCCATCCGGGTCAGCTGAAGTCCGGCGACCAGACGCGCCAGAAGGAACTAGGGGCGGCGCGGCTGCCAGACCACCACGGCGGTGCTCTTGGGCACCACCGCGATCTCGCGACGCTGGTTGGCGCGCAACATCTCCAGCTCGGCCGACATCTCCTTGGCCCGCTTCTGCAGCGCTTCGACCTGGTTGGTCAGCTCGATGATCCGCTTGATGCCGGCCAGGTTGACGCCCTCGTCGTGGGAGAGCCGCTGCACCTCACGCAAGAGGTCGACATCCCGCTCCGAATAGCGGCGCCCGCCGCCGGAGCTGCGGCGCGGACTGACCAGACCGATCCGGTCATAAGTCCGCAACGTCTGCGCGTGCATCCCCGCCAACTCGGCCGCCACCGAGATCAGGAAGGTTCGGGAGTTCTCGGATTTACTCATTACCGGTTACCTGCCCATCCGGCTCTCGGGTCGAATCCACTGGACCGTTCGGCCGCCGCGTATGCCTCGAGCGCCTCCTGCGCGGGGCCTTCGAGGTTCGGCGGGACCGCGACCTTCACGGTGACCAACAGGTCGCCGCTGCCGCCGGCACGTTTGGGCACACCGCGCCCACGCACCCGCAGGATCCGGCCGTCGGCGGTTCCCTTGGGCACCCGAACGCCGACCTTGCCGTCCAAGGTCGGCACCGACAACGTCGTCCCCAAAGCGAGCTCGGAGAAGCTGACTGGAATGGTGACCGTCAGATCGTCGCCGTCGCGGCCGAAGACCTTGTCCGGACGCACTCGCACCGTCACGTACAGGTCACCGGACGGCGCCCCCCGCAGCCCGGCCTCGCCCTGCCCTGCCAGCCGAATCCGTTGGCCGTCTTCGACTCCCGGTGGAATCCGCACATTGATGGTGCGGGTGCGGGCGGCTCGTCCGGTTCCCTTGCAGTCGGTGCAGGGCTGCTCGATGATCGATCCGCTGCCGCGGCAGTCGGTACACGGCTCGGAGAACCCGAACGCACCTTGGTTGCTGCTGATCACCCCGGAGCCGTTGCAGGACGCGCACACTCGCGGGCTGGTACCGGGCCGGGCACCGCTGCCGTGGCAGTTGGTGCACGGCGCGGCACTGGTGAGCCGCAACGGCATCTCGACACCCTTGGTGGCCTCCACGAAGCTCAGCTCGGAGTCGGTCTCCAGGTCGTTTCCGCGCCGCGGCCGGCTCGGCCGTTGCTGCGCGCCACGCCCGAACAGCCCGCCGAACAGGTCACCGATGTTGGCCCCGCCGGCTTGGCCAGCCTGCCCGAACAGGTCGTTGAGATTGAACTCACTGCCGTCGCCGCCCGTGGTGAAGCGGTCGAAGTTGCCGCCGCCGTTGAAGCGCCTGCCGAACCCGCCGCCGGCGAACAGCCGCCGGGTCTCGTCGTACTCCTTGCGCTTCGACTCGTCCGACAGCACGCTGTAGGCCTCGGACACGGCTTTGAAGCGTTCAGCGGCGGCGGGATTGTTCGGGTTCTTGTCCGGATGCAGTTCGGACGCCAACTTGCGGTAGGCGCTCTTGATCTCTTTCTCGGCAGCGTCGGAGGAGACGCCCAACTCCTTGTAGAAGTCCTTCTCGACCCATTCACGCTGAGCCATAACGCGTCACCTCCTCACCTGTCAGTTCTGTTCGCCGGCTTCGGCGTCTGCGGATTCACCGCTGACCTCGCCGCCCTCCGGAACAGTGTCGATCACCCCGACCATCGCATGCCGCAGCACCTGCTCGCCGAGTTTGTAGCCTCGCCGCAGGACCGCGCCGATCACCGAGTGGCTGCCGTCGCCCTCATGTTGCACGGCCTCGTGCAGCACCGGGTCGAATTCGTCGCCCTCGGAACCGAACGCCGCCAGGCCCAGCCCGGTCAGCACACCGGACAGCTTGTCCGCCAATGCCTTCAGCGGACCGGACTCCAGGTCGCCGTGCGCGCGGGCGCGGTCCAGGTCGTCCAGGATGCCCAGGAGTTCGGTCACCACCGAGGCCTTGGCCCGGTCGGCGACACCCTGCTGGTCGCGCAGTGCCCGCTTGCGGTAGTTGGCGAAGTCCGCCTGCACCCGCTGCAGGTCGGCGGTCAACTCGGCGACCGGGTCGACCTCGGCCTCGCCGGCGGCAGCCTCCTCCGGAGCCGGCCCACTGGGGGCCGGCTCCGAGGAGGCCACGCGTACCTCACCCGTTTCAGGGTCGATGCGCCGCTTGTCGGTTACCGTGATCGTCTCCGGACCGGGTTCACGTGAATCTTCTTGACTCACTTGATGTCCCCATCATCGACCACTTCGGCGTCCACGACGTCGTCGTCGCCGGCGGACGAGGCGCCCGCTGAGGCTTCCTGCTCGGCCTGGGTGGCCTCGTAGATCGCCTGACCCAGAGCCTGCGACTCCTCGCCCAGCTTCTCCATCGCGGCCTTGATGGCGCCGATGTCGGTGCCCTCCAACGCCTTCTTGGCGTCGGTGACGGACGCCTCGACCTTGGCCAGCACGTCCTCGGGGACCTTCGAACCGCCCTCGGCTTCGCGCTGTTCCTTGACGAACTTCTCCGTCTGGTAGACCAGCGACTCGGCCTGGTTGCGAACGTCGGCCTCTTCGCGACGCTTGCGGTCCTCGTCGGCGTGCGCCTCGGCGTCCTTGATCATCCGGTCGATCTCCTCCTGGGAAAGGCCGGAGCCCTCCTGGATCTTGATCGTGTTCTCCTTGCCGGTGCCCTTGTCCTTGGCGGTGACGTGCACGATGCCGTTGGCGTCGATGTCGAAGGTGACCTCGATCTGCGGGACACCGCGCGGGGCCGGCGGGATGCCGGTCAGCTCGAAGGATCCGAGCAGCTTGTTGTGCGAGGCGATCTCGCGCTCACCCTGGAAGACCTGGATCTGCACCGACGGCTGGTTGTCGTCGGCGGTGGTGAAGGTCTCGCTGCGCTTGGTCGGGATGGTGGTGTTGCGCTCGATCAGCTTGGTCATCACGCCGCCCTTGGTCTCGATGCCGAGGGACAGCGGGGTGACGTCAAGCAGCAGAACGTCTTTCACCTCACCCTTGAGGACACCGGCCTGAAGTGCGGCACCCACGGCGACAACCTCATCGGGGTTGACACCCTTGTTGGGCTCCTGGCCGCCGGTCAGTTCCTTGACCAGCTCGGTCACCGCGGGCATCCGGGTGGAACCACCCACCAGCACTACGTGGTCGATGTCGCCGACCGGGATACCGGCGTCCTTGATGACCGACTGGAACGGCTTGCGGGTGCGGTCCAGCAGATCCTGGGTGATCTTCTGGAACTCCGCGCGGGTCAGCTGCTCGTCGAGGAACAGCGGGTTCTTGTCGGCATCAACGGTGATGTACGGCAGGTTGATCGAAGTGCTCTGCGAGCTCGACAGCTCGATCTTCGCCTTCTCGGCCGCCTCACGCAGCCGCTGCATCGCCATCTTGTCCTTGGTTAGGTCAATGCCCGAGGTGGCCTTGAACTTGTCGACCAGCCAGTCGACGACGCGGTCGTCCCAGTCGTCGCCACCGAGGTGGTTGTCGCCCGAGGTGGCACGCACCTCGACCACGCCTTCGCCGATCTCCAGCAGCGAGACGTCGAAGGTACCGCCACCGAGGTCGAACACCAGGATGGTCTGCTCGCTCTGCCCCTTGTCCAGGCCGTAGGCCAGCGCGGCCGCGGTCGGCTCGTTGACGATGCGCAGCACGTTGAGGCCGGCGATCTGGCCGGCTTCCTTGGTGGCCTGACGCTGGGCGTCGTTGAAGTAGGCGGGCACGGTGATCACGGCGTCGGTGATGTCCTCACCGAGGTAGGCCTCCGCGTCGCGCTTGAGCTTCATCAGCACGCGGGCGCTGATCTCCTGCGCGGTGTAGTCCTTGCCGTCGATCTCCACGTTCCAGTCGGTGCCCATGTGGCGCTTGACCGAGCGGATGGTGCGGTCGACGTTGGTGACCGCCTGGTTCTTGGCGGGCTGCCCGACCAGCACCTCGCCGTTGCGGGCGAACGCGACGACCGACGGGGTGGTGCGCGAGCCCTCTGAGTTGGCGACGACGACGGGGTCCCCGCCCTCCAGCACCGAGACGCAAGAGTTGGTAGTCCCGAGGTCGATTCCGACCGCACGAGCCATTGTGGTTTCCTCCCTGATAGACATTTACCGAGTCTGAGCGGACTGCGCTCAAGGATGCTCTGCGAGCCGCCTTGCTGTCAATTCAGACTTGAGTGCTTGTGACTCAACTTGTCGTAGGGGTCAACGGGCGGGGTTCGAGGTTTGTTCCCGAGGCCGGCAACCCAGGGCCCCTCCCAGTTTTTTCCAAGGTTTCTTTGGATATTCTTCGCCGACCACGCATACGCCCACCTCCGTGTATGCCGGCCCCAGGGGTTCACATGCCACACATCGCAGCTGTTTCGCCCACCACTCACCGTCTTGTGGCCGCGGGGATCGCCGCCGCCGTTCCGCTGGCCACCTGGATGTTCGTGGCTACCAGCGCGGCAGCTCAGAACACCCCGCACGTCGCCATCCCGATCCTGCTCAGCAGTACCGTCGACCTCTCCGGCACCCAGGAGTACCTCTACAACCCGGACGCGCCACTGGACGTCAACTTCATTCACGGCACATCTCAGATCACCGCGGAGGGCTGGCTGGGCGCCCTGCACGGCGACACCCCGCTGGTGTTCCACGACTCGCCGGCCGCGGCAGCCGCACTCAACTGGGATCAGTTGGTCGGCCTCATGACGATCGGACAACTCTCCGACGCCGAGGTCCAGCACCCGACGAGCGTCCTCTCCGCCACCGGGGACTACATCCCGGCCATCACCTCCACGATCGGCGTCAACGTCACCGACGACACCACCGCCACGCAGCTACTCACCGGGGCCATCAACGAGGCGAACATCACGACCACGAGCCTGCAGAACCTGGACAACCTGCTGATCGCGCAGACCCCGCACATTGGCCTGGGCATCACCGACCAGGTCGGCGCCACCGGCGACCTGCTGTCCTTCCAGGAGGACATCAACGGGTCAATCAACGCGCTGAACAATGCACTGGACCCGGCGACGCTGAGCGCCTACGACTCGAACCATTTCCTGGACGCCATGCTGCACGGACTGCTGGTCAGCGAGACCAACATGAACAGCGTGGCCAGCGACGTCGCGGCGCAGTTCGCCGCCGGCAATCTCAGCCACTTGGCGGCTGACGACGCCGCGATTCTGACCAACTCGCTGGCCGAGTACGGCTACATGCAGGGCATCGTCGGGTTCTTCTCGTTCGAGAACACCTTCAACGACGTCAGCAGCTGGTTCAGCGCGCTCTAGCCGACTCCGGGCAGAAAACGTCCCACGGCCCGGCGGTACTGGCGGTAGCTGTCGCCGTGGATGCGCGCCAGGTAGGGCTCTTCCACCACGCGGACCTGCAGTTCGACCGTGGCCAGCAGCACACCGAATGCCGCCAGCGCCAGCGGGTTCGGTGTCATGAGGGTGATGCCGGCGGCGAAGGCCAGCATGGCGGTGAAGATCGGGTTGCGCACCCGCGCGAACACGCCGTGCCGCACCAGGGCGGTGGTCTCGCCGGCGTCGACGCCGATGCGCCAGGACTCACCCATGTCGCGCTGGCTGTACAGGGTTGCCGCGATACCGGCGACGGCCAGCACCGTTCCGGTCGCCTGCAACCACGGCGTGTTCAGCACCGGCACCGGCGAGAGCACACCGACCAGCTGCAGCACCGGGGCTGCGATGCCGGTGACGATGGCGATCACGAATCCGACGCCCGCCAGCCATTCCAATGACCCGGGCCTACCGCTGATACCGCGGAATCCGGTACTTCCGGTGCGGCGGTACTGCAGCCAGCTGCGCCATCCGAAACCGAGGGCGACGAAGACGATGTAGAGCGCTATCGCGGTTGGGGCCATGTTCGAGACGTCCTGTCGCTAGGGGTGGCCGGGTCGGTGGGCGGGGCCGTGCATGTGGGCGCAATGCGCGCCGACGCTGCGAGCTTCGGGGCCGGCAGGCGAAAGCACGTGATCGACCTGCAGGGTGCTGTGTTCGATGTGGTGCCCTTCGGCCACCAGCCGGTTCAGATCGGCCCGCACGGCGTGGCAGTCGCTGTCCGGCGCGACCAGCACGTGCGCCGACAGCGCCGGAGATCCCGAGGTGATCTCCCAGATGTGCAGGTCGTGGACCTCGACAACGCCGTCACGGGCAGCCATGTCCCGCCCGATCGCGGCGGGGATGAGGTCCTCGGGGGCCGCTTCCAGAAAGACCCGGGTGGAGGCGCGGACCAGCTCGATTCCCGCCTTGATCATCAAGGCCACCACCACCAGGGTGGCGATCGCGTCGGCGCGGGCGTACCCGGTAGTCACCATGACCACCCCGGCCACCGCGGTCGCGGTGAAGGCGAACAGGTCGTTGAGGATGTGCTGGAACGCGCCCTCGACGTTGAGGCTTGCCCGGTTGGCGCGGCTGACCATCCACGTCGCGGCGACGTTGACCACAATCCCGGCCAGGGCGGTGATCAGCACCAGGGTGCCGGTTACTTCCGGCGGTTCGATCAGCCTGCGGACGGCCTCGTAGGCCAACCATGCCGCCAACACCAGCAGGGTCACCCCATTGGCCTGAGCGGACAGGATCTCGACGCGCTTCCACCCATAGGTCATCCGCCCCTCGGCTGGACGAGCGGCCAGCCGAATCGCCCACAAGGCCAGCACGATCGCCGCCGCGTCGGTCAGCATGTGTGCAGCGTCAGAGAGCAGGGCCAACGAGCCCGCGACGATACCGATGGCGACCTCGCCGAGCATGAACACGGTGATCACCGCCAAGGCGCCGGCCAGCCATCGTCGATCGCTGTCGCGCGACGCCATCGTGTGCGCGTGCCCGCCGGCGCCCGGCGTCTCCTCCCTGGAATGAGCCATGGCGTCAATATATGCAGATATTGCTATATATGCAAGGTCACGGCTGTGCCGGTGGCGCTCAAACCAATTTCATGCATACATCGTGATATCTTCATGCGTATCGCCTGGGCCGTCGGCGCGGGTGGTAGCCAGCGCCGCCGAGTGAACACCCGTATGGAAAGAAGCCCCCGGCGCAATGCCCCAGCATTCCGACCTTGCCGACGTCTGCCACGACACGTCTGGTCACGACACACCGGTCATGCCGGACGACGAATGGCAGGTCAACGCCGCTTGGGCCCGGCGCCTGGCATCGATCAGCCTGGTGTTCGTCGCCCTTCAGAGCGCTGTGGGGTTGTGGCAGGGATGGGCCGCCGGCTCGGTCGCACTGATCGCGTGGGCGCTGGGCGCCGTGCCGGAAGGGTTGGCCGGCGCGGTGGTGATCTGGCGCTTCACCGGTGCACGCATGCTCTCCGACACCGCGGAGCGACGCGCCCAAATCGTTGTGGCCGTGTCGTTTTGGCTGATGGCTCCCTACATCGTCGCCGAATCGCTGCGCCAACCTGTTCGGGCGGCACCACGCCGAGTCCACGGTAATCGGATCGCGCTGGCGGCCACAGCGCTACTGATCATGCCGGTGTTGGGCCGAGCCCAGCGCCGACTCGGCACACGACTGGCCTCGGCGGCCACCGCGGGCGAAGGTGCGCAGAACTATTTGTGCGCGATTCAAGCCGCCGCGGTGTTGGCCGGTCTGGCAGTCACCGCGAACTGGTCCGGCGGTTGGTGGCTCGACCCGGTGGTCGGACTGGGTGTAGCCGCGATCGCGGTCTGGCAGGGATTCCGATCCTGGCACGGTGACGACTGCGGCTGCTGATCGGCGGAACGGCACTCACCGGGCGGGGCATGCCGCTCAGGTGCCGACGACCGTGACCTTCGCGGCCAGCGCGGCCAGTTTGGCGTCGAGTTGTTCGGCGGCCGCCGACAGCGCTGGGTTGTCTTCGACCACCATCAGCGTCGAGGGCTTGACGTAGGTCAAACTGCTGCGGCCGTTCTCCTCGCCGACCAGCAGCACCTCCACCGGCGCGAACAGTCCCGCGGTCACGTCGTGGCGCAACATCGTGATCGCGATCAGCGGGTTGCCGATGATGACCCGCAACACCTTCCGGTCGATGCCGGCCTTAGCGATCCAGCCGCCATGGTCGAACGTTGTGAACAACATGAATCCGCTTGCACCGACGTGGGATTCGACCTGGGACCGATAGGACTCCCAGCTGTCGAAGTCCCTCGGGAAATCATCGATCGGAACCGGCCGCTCGCCCACGTCGGCAAGCAACGCGGCAACCAGCTCTTCGTAGCTCTTCGCGCTCTCGTAGCACACCCGGACTCCGGCGAAGGGGATCTCGAGCGACTCAGACTGCGTCACGATCCGCCTCCTCGATTGCAGCGTCAGCGGGTTGTTCGAAACGGTCCTGGACATGTCCACGCGGGGTGCGGTCGACCACCAGGCTCAGCAAATCCGGGCGGCTGTAGTGGCCGGCGGCGTCCATCTGTGACTTGCGGGCATCGATCAACGAGAAGTCCAGGTCGGCAATCACCTCACCCTCACCGGAGCGCAGGGGGTCGCCGAGCAGTTCACCGTGCGGGCTGACGATCGCGGTGAAACACCCGCCCGAGATGGGACCGATCACGCACCCGGTGTCGGCCATGATCTGCGCCTGCTGGTCGGGGTCTAGCCACGCGGTGGCATTCACCACGAAGGCGGCCGACTCGAGTGCGTGATTACGAACGCTGATCTCGATCTGTTGGGCGAAGAGGTCGCCGGCGAACGACCCCGGCCACATGCCGGAGTGGATCTGTTCGCCGTCGGTGATCAAGGCGTAGCGGGCCAACGGGATGTAATGCTCCCAGCAGGCCAGCTGCCCGACCCGCCCGACCGCGCTGTCGACGGCACGCAGCCCGCTGCCGTCGCCCTGCCCCCAGAGCATCCGTTCGTGATAGGTCGGCATGATCTTGCGCCGGCGCTGCAGCAGGCTTCCGTCGGAGTCGAACAGCAACTGCGTGTTGTACAACGAGCCCCCGTCACGCTCGGTGACACCGACGGACACCACCATGTCGGCCTGCCGCGCCGCGGCCCCGATCGCATCGATCTCCGGCGACGGGATCGTCACGGCCTGATCCATCAGTTTGAGGTGTTGCGGGCGCATCTCGAACGGACGCTGCACGAACGAGAAGTAGGGGTAGTAGGGGATGACGGTCTCCGGAAAGGTTGCGAACTGAACGCCGTGGCGCGACAGCTGCTCGATCTTGGCGACGACCCGTTCGACGGTTCCTTCCCGGCTGTAGAGCACCGGGCTGATCTGCACGGCGGCGGCTCGAACTGCATTCATTGACGGCCTCCTTCTCTCACCTTGTTCTTCAACGGTTGCCCCGGCTCAGCCGGGAGCATGCCGAGATATTTCAGGTCCGCGACATACTTTTCGATCAGTTCCGTCGAGAGATGCGGAATGTCCTTGTCTTCACCGATTTCCGCGGCCTGCACCGCCGCGCGGAAGGCGCCCGTCGGCGCCGGGGCGCCGCGCAGCGGTTGCTGCGGTTTCCGGTAAGCGTCCAGCAGCGGAAGCACGCTGTGTCGGCGCTGCTTTTCGGGAAGCGCCCGCAATACCGTTTCGAAGCGCGCCAGCCAGGCGTCGTAGTCATGGATGCGCTCGATCGGATGGCCGGCATCGCCGAGCCAATCGACGAAGGTGTCCAAGGAGATACCGTCGTCATGTGGGTTCATCACGTCGAAGGAGCGGAACCCGCCGCGGCCCCGGGCACCGAGGGCAGCGATCGCCTCAGCGACGAAATCGACCGGTAGGCCGCTGTAGTGCGCGCGCGGCCGGTCACCGGCGGGTCCGATTTCGTAGAAGGACCGTGGCGCCAGACCCGTCACAAGCAGACTGAAGGCCAGGCGGGTGAACGCATCGGGGACGTTGAGCTGCCCGGTATAGCGGCTGTGCGCGAGGATCATGTCCGATCGGAAGACTGTCACCGGCAGCTCGCAGTGATCAAAAGCCTCCCGTAGCAACACCTCCCCCGCCCACTTACTGTTGCCGTAGCCGCTGGCGTAGCCGTCGTCGATCGACCGGACCGGGTTGATCTCGCGGATGTCGCCGTCCTCGGCAAAGTCATCCGGGCCAATCGTCATGGCGACTGCCACCGTCGACAGGAACGTGATCGGCTTGATCCGGGTGGTGATTGCCAGCCGGATCACTTCCGCGGTGCCGACGACATTCGGGCCGAACAGTTGCTCATAAGGCAGTACGTGGTTGACCAGAGCCGCCGCATGGACGATCAGATCCACGCTACGTCCCAGCCGATTCCAGACGGCCGCGTCCAGCCCGAGGTCGGGTTCGCCGATGTCGCCGGCAATGACCTCGAGATGCTCGGCGGCCAGGGCACGAAACCGCCGCCGCAGCTGGGCGTCACCGCTGTCGAACATCCGCTCAAGGCGCACCCACGCCGCCGCGTCGTCAGTGCCACGCACGACGCAGATCAGTGTGCCGCCGGTCTGCGACAGCGTTTCCAGCCAGTGCAAGGCGATGAACCGGCCGAGATAGCCGTTGGCGCCGGTAAGTAGGACGGTGCGCGGTTCACCGGTGGTGTGCGGAAGCGCCCCGGCCCCGGCCAACGTCGTGGGATCGATGAACTTGTCCAGGGTCAGGTCGCTCGCCCGCAACATGGCGGCACCCGGCCCGTGCACCGTGGCGGCAGTGGGGCGTGCCGACGCCGACTCGCGTTGAGCCGCGACGTGGTCGGCAAGCTGCGCGAGGGTTGACGTGGGGCTGATGATGCCGCCCACCGGTACGTCGACCCCGAAGACGTCCGAAAGCAGCTCGGAGAACGTCAGGGCGGACAGCGAATCACCACCAAGATCGGTGAAGTGGGCGTTCGCGTCCACTTCGGCGCCCGCGGAACCGAGTACCGCGACGGCGGCCCGGCGCACGGTCTCGAGTACCGGCTGGTCCGCCGTGGAGTTGCGCAGCGCACGCAGTTCGTCGGCCTGAGCCAGGTCGATATCGGTGTAGAGCTGCTCAAGCCGCTGTCCGTAGTGCGCCTTAAGCCTGGGCCGCAACAGTTTCCCGACGCCAGACACGAGACCGTTTGCGGCGGTGAACGGCTCTGTCTCGATCAGAAAATCGACGGGGAGCTCATAGGATTGCAGCTCGGCCGCTTTTGCGGTCTGCCGCAGCGAATCCCGAAGCATGGACTTCAAAGCGGCAGCGTCGCCGGAGGATTTTTCACGGACCTGCGAGGTCGGAACGATCACCGCAAGCAGGTATGCGCGTTCACTGTTGCCGTAGACGTAGATCTGGCCTACCCCGGGCGCCGCAGCGAAAACCGCGTCCAAGCGCGCCACCGCGACGAACTCACCCTGCGCGAGCTTGAGGACGTTCTTGCTGCGGTCGACATAGGCCAACCGGTCCGGCGCCAACTCAGCCATCACATCACCGGTGCGGTAATAGCCGTCTTCGTCGAAAACTTCGGCGGTGACCTCGGAGCGTTTGAAATAGCCCATCGTCGCGGTCGCCGACTTGATCAGCAGCTCACCGCGCGGATGCGGCCGGTCGGTGGTGAAGTACCCGAGCTCGGGGACATCGACGAGCTTGTAGGCGAGCACCGGCGGTCGAAGGACGGCGCCATCCCGAGTGACACCACCGACTTCCGTCAAGCCATAGCCGTCAGACAGGTGTACGTCCAGTGATGAGTCGAGGAACACCGCCATCTCCGGAGCCAACGGTGCGGTGCCGACGAACCCGCCCAGAACCCGTCCCCCGAGCAGTCCGTCCCGTAGCTCAGCGGCCGCGTCGGCCTCCGCAGCCTCGGGGGTGGCACCGCTGGCGATCAATCCGGCCACTGCGTTGCGGTGACGCTGGTACAGCATGTCGATCACCCTGGGCACCAGCGGGAGTTCGGTGGGGCGCACCAGCGACCAGTCATCGAACAGTGTCGACAGGTCTGGCTCGGGTACGAAATAGCTGGTGCCGCCGGCCATGAATGACGACACCAGCGGCAGTCGGCCGCCGAGGTGGTTCAGCGGCATGAAGTTGACGTTGAACACCGGTGTGTCCGAAGACGCGAGAAACGTGGCCGCCGCCGTCCACAGCCGTGCGAGCGTCCGCTCGGAGTGCATGGCGCCCTTCGGGGCTCCGGTACTGCCCGAGGTGTAGAGAATCATCGCCAGCCGGTCGTCGGTGTCGGCGGTGTAGAGCGGTTCGGGCGGCAGCCCGCTACCGCGCTGCACCACCTCGTCCAGCGTCTCGATGACAACCGATACCCCGGCGCTGCGGATGCGCTCGCGAGCTCGTGCCAGCGCCTCCCGGTGCGCGTCGAGTTCCGGTTGATGGTCGAAGACCAGCACGTGCCGCAGCGACTCGCTGTCCATTGCGGAGTCCAGCGCAAGCTCCAGATAGGCGGCGCCCACCGCGAGCACCTGCGGCTGCACCTCGGCGATGATCGAGGTGAGCTGCGATGTGGATGCGTTGTGCTGCAACGGCACCGACACCAGTCCGAGATAGGCGCAAGCCAGGTCGATCGTCAGATAATCGGCACTGGCGAAGCCGATGGTGGCGACGAAATCGCCGGGGACCAGTGGCCGGATCGGGTGGTGTCGCCAGTCGGCGGCGATCGCTCCCGCGCGCCCCCACAACTCGCGGTAGTTGATCGTTTCGAATCGCGGCAGCAGGCGCGCAGTCGTGCGGCCCGTCACGGGGTCGGTCACCGCCTCGCGAGCGCGCTCCCCCACTGCCGGGCGGTCCGCATAGCCGTCGGCCAATGTCTGCAGCACCTGAGCGAGTCGCAGGCCGGGCCTGCGCGCCGCCGCGATGACATCGGGGTTTGGTTGCGCCGCCCGGAATTGGGCGTCGGTGGCGTAGAGGTCGGCGATGCGGCCTGTTAGTCGCTCGGTGCGGGTGTCGGTCGGTGCGGTGCTCATGGCGCAGCCCTTCTAGTCGAGCCGCTCGATGATGGTGGCGTTAGCCATGCCACCGCCCTCACACATGGTCTGCAGACCGAACCGCTTTCGGCTGTGCCGCAGCGCATGGACCAAGGTCGTCATCAGCCGCGCACCGCTGGCGCCCAATGGATGCCCTATCGCGATAGCACCACCGTGGACGTTGGTCTTGGCCAGGTCCGCACCGGTTTCCTTCGCCCAGGCCAGTACCACGGGAGCAAACGCCTCGTTGACCTCGAACAGATCGATGTCGGACAGCGTCATCCCGGCACGGCGTAATACCTTCTCGGTGGCCGGAATAACCCCGGTCAGCATGTAGAGCGGATCCGACCCGACGACGGTGCTGGTGTGGATCCTTGCCAGTGGTCGCAGCCCCATCGTCTTGGCGAACTCGGAGCTGGTAATCAACACCGCTGCGCTGCCGTCCGACAGCGGTGACGAATTGCCGGCGGTGATCTCCCACTTGATCTGCGGGAAGCGCACCTTCATCGCCTCGTCGTAGAAGGCCGGGTTCAGCGCCGCCAGAGTTGCGACACTGGTTCCGGGCCGGATGATCTCGTCGGCGGTCAGGCCTGCGACAGGGGCGAGCTCATCATCGAAGAGCCCGTCCTTGGCTGCCCGCGCCGCTTTCTCGTGACTGTTGGCGGAGAACTCGTCGAGTTCGGTCCGGGAGAAACACCACCGGGCCGCGATCAGCTCGGCGCTGATGCCCTGCGGCACCAGGCCTTCCGGATAGCGCTCGGTCATCGACTCACCAAATGGACTACTACCCGGCAACAGCGACGCGCCCATCGGTACGCGGCTCATCGACTCGACCCCTGCGGCGATGACGACGTCGTACGCGCCGGCCACCACACCCTGGGCAGCGAAGCTGATCGCCTGCTGGCTGCTGCCGCATTGCCGGTCGATCGTGGTGCCGGGAACCGATTCGGGGAAGCCCGCACCCAACAGCGCATTGCGTCCGATGTTGAAGGCCTGATCACCCACCTGGGTGACGGCCCCGGCGATGACATCGTCCACCTGAATCGGATCGATTCCCGTTCGCTGCACCAGCTCTCGCAGGCTGTGCGCCAACAGGTCCGCGGGCAGGATGCCGTGCAGAGCACCGCCCGGTTTGCCCTTGCCGATCGGAGTGCGAACGGCGCCGACGATGACGGCGTCACGGCCGTGATATTCGGCCATCATGGATCCTCCCGACTAACTAGGTATTGTTTCCTATACCCAGCTATACACTCTGGGTATAGTAGAGTCAACCCAGATGGGGAGGTGAGTCGAGATGAATTTCCTGCAGGGCCCGCTGGCGGATCGCGATGGCTGGTCGGCGATCGGCGAGTGCCCGGTCGAAAAGACCATGGCGGTGGTCGGCACCAAGTCCGCGATGCTGATCATGCGCGAGGCCTACTACGGCACCACCCGGTTCGATGACTTCGCGCACCGGGTTGGCATCACCAAAGCCGCGACCGCGACACGGCTTACAGAACTCGTCGACCTCGGATTGCTGGCCCGCCGGCCCTACCGTGAGCCCGGCCAGCGCAGTCGCGACGAATACGTCCTGACTGAGGCCGGCACCGATTTCATGCCGGTGGTCTGGGCCATGTTCCAGTGGGGCCAGCGTCACCTGCCCAACCGCGGTCGGCTGCGTCTGACGCATCTGGACTGCGGCGCGGACGCGCTGGTCGAGATCCGCTGCACCGAAGGTCATCGCGTCGAGCCCGGCGAACTGGGTGCACGGCTGGTCACGCCGAAAGGGGTCACATCCTGAATGACACCCGGGGGCTGACTTCGAAAGCAGAAGGTGCGGATCGGCGACCGTGATCAGGTGGTGGCCGGGATGTTCCGGAAACCGTGCAGGGTCGCCAGCCCGCGTGGGGTTGGCGGTCCGTCGAGTTGCAGGTCGGGGAAACGTTCGAACAGTGCTTGCAGCGCGATGGTGGCTTCCATGCGGGCCAGGTTGGCTCCGAGGCAGGCGTGGATGCCACTGCTGAACGACAGATGCTCTTTGGCGTTGGCCCTGGTGATGTCGAAGCGGCGGGGCTCGTCGAACACACCGGGGTCGTGGTTGGCGCCTCCCAGCAGCAGTGCCACCGTTTCGCCCGCGACGAGGTGGTACCCCGCAAGCTCGAGGTCACAGAGGGCGTTACGCGACGTCATCTGCACCGGGCTGTCGAAGCGCAGGACTTCCTCGACCGCGCCCGGCCACAACTGGGGGTCCTCGCGCAGCATCGCCAACTGTTCACGGTGGCGCAGCAACAGCACGATCGCGTTGCCGATCAGATTGATGGTGGTCTCGAAACCCGCGCCGGCGAGCAGCAGCGCCGTCACGCCCAGTTCGCGTCGGTCGAGGTCCCCGTCGCGGATGATCTGGCTGTAGATGTCGTCACCGGGGTTGTTGCGCAACCGTTCGATGTGGTCGCTGAACTCGTGATCGTTTTCTCGCAGGGACTGCATGGCACCTCGAAAGGTCTTCCAAGACACCCCGATATCGAGCAACGGTGCACCACGGTCACCCCGGTCGAGCATCTGCGGCCGCTGCTCCTCGGGGATTCCGAGAATCTCGGCGATGATCAAGGCCGGTAAGGGCCCCGCGAAGTCGACGATCAGATCCGGACGTGCTGCCGATTCCACACGATCCAGCAGTTCATGAGTGATCTCGACGATCCGGGTCCGCAACTTATCAATCGCACGAGGCGTGAACGCGCGCACCACCGCACGCCGGTAGCGCGTGTGGTCGGGCGGATCGACCACCAGCATCGAGGGTGGCTCAGCCGGATTCGGCAGCTGGGGATCCGTTCGGTTGATCAACCAGCGAGCCGTTTTGGACAGATTGATGTTGGCCGGGTTGCTCGCTCCGAACCTGTCGTCGCGCAGGATTGCCCGGCACAGCTCATGGTCGGCCGTCGCCGAGACGAACGGCGTGCGCGTCAATCGACCACGCGCACGGATCTGTTCGGTCAGCGGTTCCGGGTCGCCGCCACGCAGCGGGCCGATGAGCAAGCGTGCCATCGGGTCGCCGCGCCGCGCCTGCACCGCAAGAAACGCCCGCGGAATCCCCTGCAACAGTGCCCACCGAAGCCACAGACTTGGTCTCATCGCCGCGCACCCGCCGTCGGCAGCACAAACGCCGAAGCCCGGACCAGCGGTGCCACCCGTGGCCGCCGGAACGCGACGAAGCGAGCGAACGCGGTCGCCAGCCCCGCTATGCCGGCCCCCACCACCCCGATCCGATTGCTCATCGGACTGAACCGTCAGTGCCGTGGGTCGCCAGCCAGGCCGCCCTCCGCCTATTCGAAGCTCGAGACAACCAGGCGTCCTGAACCACTTCGGCCAGTTCACTCTTGCTGATCGCGTGCAGGTCGACCTCCCGGACCAGAACGGACAGATGACCGTTGAAATGGGCAGTGCTGAAAAACGGTGATGCGGGGTCTTGGATGAGGGCCTGCTTGTCGGCGTCCGACTCGACCCAGATCACGATGACATCTGGGTAGGCCGCTCCCGTGACGGGATCCTTGGCGTCGGGCCGCGGGGTGCGGAAGAACACGAACGACTTACCGCCTACCTGGTAAATCGAATTACCTTTCGGCCCTTCGATTCTGGTGACGTGCGGCATCGACGCGGCGACCTCGTGCACGTCTGCGACTCGCGCGGGTCGATCGGCCATAACCGCAACCGTAGTCACCCGTCGAATAGCAGGCGGCCGATCCGCTCGACCGTGACCATCGGATCGGAGGCTTTCGCTTCTGCAGCTACCGCGTCATTGAGCCACAGCATGAGAAAGTTCAGCTCCCGCAGCGACTTCCGGGGCCCCGCCGACTCTGTCCTGTCGGCGGGGCGCAGACCGGCTAGGGAACGCGCCCCCGGTTACGAGGCCGGGGCCCCGGGCCGGCCGGGGCTACCGGGCGTGCCATCGGCGCCGCCTGCAGTACCGTTGCCACCCCATCCCCCGGCCTTGCCCGCGCCGCTGGCCGAGCCGCCGGCACCGCCCGCGCCACCGGCGCCGTTGCCGTTCGGACCGGAGGTGCCGCCGGTACCTCCGGTGCCGCCGGTGCCTCCGATGCTGTTGGGAAGGTCGCTTCCGCCCTTGCCGCTGTGGTCGACATCGCCGCCGGCACCGCCAGCACCGCCGACGCCACCGGCGTTACCGGCCGCGCCGACCCCGCCGCCACCGCCGCCGCCACCACCGCCGCCGAATCCGCCGTATAGGCCGCCCTCGGTGTCGGGCACGCCGCCCCTACCGCCGGCACCACCGGCGCCGCCCTGGGCGGTGCCGTCGCTGCCGCCCCTGCCGCCGGCACCGCCGTGCGCACCGTTGCCTATACCGGTGGCTCCCGTGCCGCCGTTGCCGCCGACATTGCCGGCCGCACCGTTGGTGCCGTTGCCACCGTTGCCGCCGTCGCCGCCGCTGTGTCCGTCGCCGGAGTAAAGCGAGCCATCGCTGCCGCCGCCACCCTTTCCGCCGGCGCCGGCGATATGGCCCGCCCCGCTGGCGTTTCCTCCGTCGCCACCACGACCGCCGTTCGGCATCGGGCCACCGCCGTAGCCACTGCCGGCGGTACCGCCGGCACCGCCGGCCCCGCCGTCTCCGATCATCCCGGAGTTGCCGCCGTTGCCCCCGTTCCCACCGTTCGGCGAGTAAGTGCGGAACACGTCGGTGCCGTTGCCGCCGCGCCCGCCGGCACCCCCGTTACCGCCGGTGGTCGCGGCAGCACCGTCAGCACCGGTGGCGGCGTGAGTGCCATCGGAACCGGTGCCTCCATTGCCACCAGCACCGGCGGTACCGCGATCGCCACCGTCACCACCGGCACCGCCGTTGCCGCCTTGATCTGCTCCGACGGCATCGATACCGTCGCCGCCGCGCCCGCCGTTACCTCCATTGCCGGCGTTACCGGCCGCGCCACCTGCGCCACCGGCGCCGCCTGTGCCGTGGACCGCACTTCCGCCGGCACCGCCGGCACCGCCGTTGCCGCCGGAACTGCCGTCACCACCACCGGAGCCGTTCGCGCCGCTGCCGCCGGCACCGCCGGTGGCTCCGTTCGCTCCGTTGCCGCCGGCCCCACCGTTGCCGCCGGCTCCACCATTGCCCGCGGTCGATCCGCCGTCACCACCGGCACCGCCACGCCCGCCGGCGCCCGCGTCGACGCCGCTCTTCCCTCCGACAGCTCCACCGATGCCGTTCTTCCCGGCGCCGCCGGTGCCGCCGGCACCACCGGTGCCGTGACTGCCCCCGGCACCACCGGCACCACCATTGCCCCCGGCCTTACCGGCTGCTGCGGTCGAGTCCGCTGCCGCGTCATAACCGTCACCGCCGCGGCCACCGTTACCGCCACCGAACACTCCCGCACCCGCCGCACCGCCCTGGCCAGCCGCACCGCCGTCACCGGCCGCCCCGCCGGCGCCGACCGCCCCGGCATCGCCACCGTGACCACCCATGCCGCCATCGGGATGCGCCGCATTCCCGGCGCCACCGGCACCACCATTGCCACCAACCCCGGCAACACCGCCAACGCCACCGTCGCCACCGTCGCCATCAGCACCGGCCACACCATTGGCAGCACTACCGCCGACACCACCGGTGCCACCGGCACCCCCGGCGCCGCCGGCACCACCATCGCTGCCGGAACCACCTACGCCGCCAGGCACACTCGCGGCCGCGCCATCAGCGCCACTGCCACCACCGCCCCCGTTGCCACCACTACCCGCCTGGCCACCGGCACCACCGTTACCCAAGACGGAACCACCCGCACCGCCCGCACCGCCATGGCCGCCGGCACCACCAGCGCCGCCATCACCACCAACCCGATCCGGGCCGTCACCGTCCACCCCAACAACGCCGTCAGCACCACTACCGCCGGTGCCCCCGGCACCACCGTTACCGTGACTGCCCCCGGCACCACCGGCACCACCAATGCCCCCGGCCGCACCGGAGCCGTTGGTCAGCTGGCCGGTGCCCGTGCCGCCGGCACCGCCCGCACCGCCGTCACCGCCGACCACGGTCGGTGTTCCGCCCGCCGCCCCGACCTGGGCAGCGTTGCCCCACAAGACGTCCAGGAATTTGGCGCCCGCAGCGCCGCCATCGCCGGCCTTACCGAGATCACCGCCGACACCACCGGCACCACCATTGCCGCCGCCTAGGTCACCATCACCACCGCGCCCACCGCCGCCGCCCTGACCGGCAACACCCGCATTGCCCCCAACACCCCCATTGCCACCGGCGCCGAACTGGCCACCGGCACCACCCGCACCACCGGCGCCACCGTTGCCGCCGTTGCCACCGGCACCGCCTGCGACACCGGCCGCACCGACGCCGTCGACGTTGTTTTCGCCGTCACCGCCGGCGCCACCGCGACCGCCGGCGCCGCCTGTTCCGCCGGCACCACCATTGCCGCCGAGCCCGACGAGCAATCCCGCTCGCCCACCGGCACCACCGTTGCCACCCAGGCCGCCATCGACCCCGGCACCACCTGCCGAGCCGGCGACTCCGTCGGTCCCACCGCCACCGGCGCCGCCCGCCCCGCCGAAGCCGAACAGGAATCCGGCCGCACCGCCGACACCCCCGACCCCACCCGTCAACCCCGCATCGGTCGAGTCGCCGCCGGTACCACCAGCACCGCCATCACCGAACAGCCAGCCACCGCTGCCCCCGGCACCACCCGCAGCCCCGGCCGCGCCATCCCCACCGGCTCCACCGTTGCCGAACAGCCCGGCCGCACCGCCGATACCGCCAACACCGCCGGCTATGCCGGCCACGCCGGCCATACCGCTGCCGCCATCACCGAACAGGAAACCACCGTCGCCCAGGTTCCCGAACAGACCCGACCCACCCAGCAGTGAGGTGTTGGCCTGATCAAACCCGTCCATCCCGTCACCGATCAGCTCCCGACCGAACAGGGTCACGAACGGTTGGTTGATCAGATCCACTAACTGCGCGTTCTGGCTGATGAGCTGCTCGACCGCGGTGTGCAATGGCAGATAGAAGTAGTCGTGGTACCCAGCGCCCGCCGCCAGATCGAAGGCTTCCAACGACCCCAGCCAGCCGACGTCCACAGCCGCGGCACCACCGACGTCGACACCCAGCAGATCCTCGACCCACCCGAACAGGCCCGGGTCGGCCTGCGCAACCGGCCCAGCGGCCAACGGCGTCACCCCCAATGCCAGGAACGCGGCCACCGCACTGCCGACCGCTGCCCCGCGGCGACCCCGCACCGTCCTGCCTGAACGCCCTGACCCGCCACCGATGGGGTGCTGCACCGCAATTACCTCCTATGCAAGGGGAACAAAGTTGATCTGATTCACATGTCGACGCACGAATTAGATATCACATATGTGATCAATAGATAAAACAAAGGAAACACACAGGCGTTGAATTTCGGAGCTGCAGTCGTTAAATCCGGAAATAGCGCCTCAACCGACTACCGCCGGCTGCTTTCTCTACCTGCAGTAGAACTGTCTGGCGGCCAGCGGACCGTCCCGGAAATATTGCGAACCACCTGGAATTAAATGGGGACGATCAACAAAATTACACACAGGAAACGGGGCCCTAGGCGGCCCCCGCTGCGATCGATCTGCGCACCTGGGCCGGTGTCGATGCCGGCTTACCCACCGTCAATACCCGTGCCTGCGCCGTGCTGGCGAAGCTCGGGGCACCCAACCGCACCCAGGCGGCCGCGTTCGCCCGCCAAGGGCTTCCGGCGCGACGGGCGATTCGAAACAATCCTCAGCACCGGCTCTCACCCGGTGCGTTACCCTCGCACGGATGTCCCAAGCCCCCGACCCTCACGTGGCCTCCTCAGCGGCACTGGCCCGCGAGGACGAGGGCTATCACAAGGGGCTGTCCCCCCGACAGGTGCAGATGATCGCGATCGGCGGGGCGATCGGTACCGGGCTGTTCCTGGGAGCCGGACGGAGACTCCACGAGGCCGGACCCGCCTTGTTTCTGGTCTACGCGGTCTGCGGCGTCTTCGTGTTCTTCATCCTGCGGGCACTGGGCGAACTGGTGCTGCACCGTCCGGCGTCGGGGTCGTTCGTGTCGTACGCGCGGGAATTCTTCGGGGAGAAAACAGCTTTCGTCGCAGGCTGGCTGTACTTCCTGAACTGGTCGATGACCGGCATCGTGGACACCACCGCGATCGCGACCTACTTCCACTACTGGGGCGCGTTCCGCATGTTTCCGCAGTGGACATTGGCGCTGACCGCACTGGTGGCGGTGGTGGCGATGAACCTCATCTCGGTGAAGCTCTTCGGCGAGCTGGAGTTCTGGGCGGCACTGATCAAAGTGGTTGCGCTGATGACGTTCCTGGTCATCGGGACGATCTTTCTCGGTGGGCGCTTCCAGGTCGACGGCCAGGACACCGGCCTGCACCTGTGGGGCGAAAACGGTGGGTTCCTGCCGACCGGGGTACTGCCGCTGGTCCTGGTCACCTCCGGCGTGGTGTTCTCCTATGCCGCAGTCGAACTGGTCGGCACCGCGGCGGGGGAGACCGCCGAGCCGGAGAAGATCATGCCGCGCGCGATCAACTCGGTGGTGGCCCGCATCGCGGTCTTCTACATCGGGTCGGTGGTGCTGCTGGCGCTGCTGCTGCCCTACACCGCCTACCGGCATGGCGAGAGCCCGTTCGTGACGTTCTTCTCCAAGATCGGTTTCACCGGGGCCGGCGGCCTGATGAACCTGGTGGTGCTGACCGCGGCGTTCTCCAGCCTCAACGCCGGGTTGTACTCCACCGGCCGGATTCTGCGGTCGATGGCGGTCAACGGCAGCGGGCCGAAGTTCACCGCACCGTTGTCGCGAAACGGTGTGCCCTACGGCGGGATTCTGCTGACCGGAACGATCGGCCTGTTCGGGGTGGCGCTCAATGCGGTGATACCGGAGCACGCCTTCGAAATCGTGCTCAACATCGCCGCCCTGGGCGTGGTGGCCGCATGGTCCACGATTGTGGCCTGTCAACTGCGGTTCTTCCGCCTGACCAGGACCGGGGAGCTGCAGCGACCCGGGTTCCGGATGCCGCTGGCTCCCTACAGCGGATACGCCACTTTGACGTTCCTGGCCGCCGTGGTCGTCCTGATGCTGTTCGACCCCGAGTACGGCACCTGGATCCGTGCCGCGGTGCTCATCGGCGTGCCGACAATGATCATCGGCTGGTACCTGGCCCGCGGGCGGGTAGCCGCAGCGGCCACGCCCATGCGAGCTGATCCCGAACAGCCACCCGCCGTGCCAGCACAGGCGGAGCCCGACGAGTAGAAGGCCGGAAAAGCATGGCCCGCAACAGATATGCCGCCAAACCGCCGCTCTATGGAATGGCGCTGATCTTCTGCGCCATCGCGGTCGTGGCGATCACCGCCTACCTGCACGCCGGGTGGTGGTCGGTGCTCGGCTACGGCCTGGCCGCGGTCACGGCCGTCGCAGGTTTCGCCTTGGTGTTCCGGGATCTTTCCTGACCGTTCGAGCGGTCGCCGAACGTGTCATCAGTGCGAAGAATTCGCCGAAACGTCGCACTGGGCACACGTTCGCCGTGGAGTGGCTGACCGCGCCGCTACGCAGCTCCCCGCCGCGCCTGGTCGCTAGACCCGCGCGTCACGACAGCCACTCGCGTCACAGCATGAGTACGCTGGGCCTCAACCTATGTCGGCGGGGGATTTCGTGCGGTTATCGGATCGGGTCACACCGAGGGCGCTCGGCGCGCGCCTGACGCTGGCCGCCGCCCTGCTGTTGGCCGGCTGCAGCACCACCGTCGACGGCCATCCGACCGCTGCCCCGGGCGGCGGGCCGCCCGAGCCGTCCCTCCGGCCTCCTCGATCCAGCACGCCGCAACCGCCGAGCTCGGTTCCGACCAAACCCCCGGGCAAGCCGAGCGCCCCCAACAAGCCCTCCGACGCCGTCCCACTGCCGGCCGACGAGAACGGTTACGTCTTCATCGAGACGAAGTCCGGCAGAACCCGCTGCCAGATCTCGACACGGCAGGTCGACTGCGAGGCCGAGTTCACCAACAGCCCGCTCAAAGGCGGTGAGCACGCCAACGGCGTCAGCGTCAGTTCCGACGGCACCGTGCAGTGGGTGCTGGGCAACCTGGGTGACATCCCGGTCGTCACCATCGACTACCTGACGTATCGGGCACAGGGATGGCGGATCGAGGCCGGCCTCGACGGCACCCGCTTCACCAACGACCGCACCGGCCACGGCATGTTCGTGAGCATCGAGAACGTCGAAACGTTCTGACATCGCACCTTTTCCCAGCCTGGTATCGCTCACAGGTCATCTGTAACCGCTTTCCATTACGATCGATCAAATGGCGCGATACGGATCTCCCGAAGGTCCCGGCAGGCCCGGCAATGACCCCACCCAGTCCATCCGGCACCGCCAGAGCGGACCACAGCCACCCGGGCCCGCTCCGGCCCCGTTCGGCCCCGCCGGCCCTGGTCGGCCGGGTGATCCCGGATACCGGCCTGGCGACGCCCCCACCCAGTACGCCGCCTACAACCAGTTCGAACAGCAGCCCGCGCCGCCGCGGGAAGGCGGAGATTTCCCCGGACAGCAGCCACCCACACCCTGGTTCCGCCGCAAGCCGGTATTGATCGCCTGGGTCGGGCTCATCGCGGTCATGCTCGCGGTGGTGATCTGGGGCATCATCCAGCTGACCAGCCGCGGACCCGGCGGCGACGGCACCGCGCCGGGAAGCAGTTCGTCGAGCACCAGCAGCACGACAAGTGCGACGAGCACCACCGGCACCACCAGCTCCTCGTCGAGCAGTCCCAGCAGCAGCGCGCCGCCGGCGGCCCCGCCCGGGCAGGCACCGCCGCAGCAGAAGCAGACACCGCAGGCGCCGGCACCCGCCGAGCCGCCGGGGCACCGCCGCCCCCACCTGCCGCCGTTGCCCTCGGTGATCACCATCCCGCCGATCCCCAAGGTCCCTGAGCTGCCGACGGTGATCACCATTCCGCCTTACCGGTAGGCGGCAGAGTCACTCGCACTGCCCGGTAGTCTCGCCGCATGCAACCGCGTCGGGAGCCGGTCTGGCTCGGTGTTGACGTGACGGCCGTTCTGATCTTCTGCGCTCTCGGCCGTCGTAGCCATGACGAGGGCATCGATCTGAGCGGTCTGGCGACCACAGCCTGGCCGTTTCTGACCGGCACCGCACTGGGTTGGCTGCTGTCCCGCGGCTGGCGCAGGCCCACTGCTCTGGCGCCCACCGGGGTGATCGTCTGGATATCGACGGTGCTGGTCGGCATGGTCCTGCGAGCGGCGACGTCGGCAGGGGTGGCGTGGAGTTTCGTCATCGTCGCGTCCACGGTGACCGGCGCTTTCCTGCTCGGCTGGCGCGTTGTGTTCGCGCTGGTCGCGCGCCGCTGGGCGCGCTGACCCGCTGCGGCCAGGCCGTACACACCGACGACACGCCCCCACGCCGCCAGTAGGCACAGCTACTCGTCAGCCGCGGCACCTACCATCGGTGCGCGTGGAGCGAACGCCGGACGACCCGAACAACGAGCCGACCCAGATGGCGGGCTACGACTATCGCGGGGGCGGCAACTACAGCGAGCCGGCTGCCTACTCCGACGAGTACGGCTCCAACGAGTACGGCGGAAGCCAGTACGGCGAGCCCACCGGTCAGCAACCCGGCTGGCCCCAGCCTCCCGAACCACCGCCCACGCCGTGGTACCTCAAGCCCCTCGCGCTGGTCGGCTGGGGTGTGCTCACCGCGATCCTGCTCTCCGCGCTGGTGTGGGGAATGGTCCGGCTGGTGAACAGGGACACCGGACACACCGAACCGACGACGACGACAACAACGGTCTCGTCCGCCGTGGAGACCCCCGCCGACGAGCCGGTCGCCCCTGTCCCGCAGCCGGCCGCGCCGGAGGCCCCCTCCGGCGAGAACCCGCCACCGGCCACGACAACGCAGCCGGCGCCCAGCACGTCAGAGTGGAAACCAGCGCCGACAACCACCACGCCGACGACCACCCCAGCACCCACCACGACCGCGCCGACAACAACGGCGCCGCCCACCACTCAGCCGCCCACCACCACTCAGCCGCCGGCCACCACGTCCGGGCCCACGCGGCCGTCGGAGATCGTCATCCCGCTGCCGCCGGGCCTGCGATAGGCGCACAGCCCCTCAGGGGTCACGAAAGCCCAACCAAACGGTCGCCGGCCGATACAGTTAGGCCATCCTGCGTCGCGCAATACGGGACGGGGGTGGCACTATGGGCGAGCATCAAGGAAGGGCTTGAGCAGCTTGTTGTGCACGATTGGCGGTAAGTTACCCGTCAGTAACCATAGTTAAGTTACTGATCGGTAACTTATGGATGGGAGAGACACTCCGTGACCGAAAATGTCCTAATGCTGATCAGGCTGGTCGTCGGCCTGTCCATGACGGCGTTCGTCGGCCTGCTGGCCGCACGCCGGGTGTTCTGGCTCTACCGACTTGTCATGTCCGGCGTGAAGGTCGGCGCCGAGCGGACCACCGACGTCAAGACCCGGGTATGGACCCAGCTTCGTGAGGTCGCCGGGCAGGCCAAGCTGCTGAAATGGTCGATCCCGGGCATCGCGCACTTCTTCACCATGTGGGCGTTCTTCGTGCTGATCACCGTCTACATCGAGGCCTACGGCCAGATGTTCAACGCACACTTCGCCATACCGATCGTCGGCCACTGGGACGTCCTGGGCTTCATGCAGGACTTCTTCATCACCGCGGTCACCCTGTCGATCTTCGTGTTCATGATCATCCGGATCCTGCGCAACCCGACCGAGCACGGCCGGTCATCCCGGTTCTACGGCTCACACAACGGCGGCGCCTGGCTGATCCTGGTGATGATCCTCAACGTGGTCTGGACCTTCCTGCTGCTGCGCGGAGCCGCGGTCAACACCGGCAGCCTGCCCTACGGCAAGGGCGCCTACCTGTCGCATCTCATGGGCAAGATCATGGAGCCGCTGGGGCTCGCCGCCAACGAGACCATCGAGACCGTCGCACTGCTGCTGCACGTTGCGGTGGCCCTCGGCTTCCTGCTGATCGTGCTGCACTCCAAGCACCTGCACATCTTCCTGGCGCCGATCAACGTCACCTTCAAGCGACTGCCCAACGGGCTGGGCCCGCTGCTGCCGATCGAGTACGACGGCAAGCCGCTGGACTTCGACAACCCGCCGGAGGACGCGGTATTCGGCCGCGGCAAGATCGACGACTTCTCCTGGAAGGGCATGCTCGACTTCGCCACCTGCACCGAGTGCGGGCGCTGCCAGTCGCAGTGCCCGGCGTGGAACACCGGCAAGCCGCTGAGCCCCAAGCTGCTGGTGATGGACCTGCGCGACCACTGGATGGCCAAGGCGCCGTACCTGCTCGGGGACAAGCCGATGCCGACCGGTGAGGTCGACCTGGCCGACGCCAAGCCGCTGGCCGGCCACCATGTTCCGGAGAAGGGCTTCGAGCGCATCGGCGGCTCCGGCCCGGAGCAGGCCACCCGACCGCTGGTCGGCACCGCCGAGCAGGGTGGCGTGATCGACCCCGACGTGCTGTGGTCGTGCACCAACTGCGGCGCCTGCGTCGAGCAGTGCCCGGTGGACATCGAGCACATCGACCACATCCTGGACATGCGCCGCTACCAGGTGCTGATGGAGTCGGAGTTCCCGTCCGAGCTGGCTGTGCTGTTCAAGAACCTGGAGAACAAGGGCAACCCGTGGGGGCAGAACGCCAGCGAGCGCACCTCCTGGATCGACGAGCTCAGCTTCGACATCCCGGTCTACGGCCAGGACGTCGAGAGCTTCGACGGGTTCGAGTACCTGTTCTGGGTGGGTTGCGCGGGCGCCTATGAGGATCGCGCCAAGAAGACCACCAAGGCGACCGCGGAACTGCTGGCCGCCGCCGGAGTGAAGTTCCTGGTGCTGGGCACCGGCGAGACCTGCACCGGCGACCCGGCCCGGCGCTCCGGCAACGAGTTCCTGTTCCAGCAGCTGGCCACCCAGAACGTCGAGATGCTCAACGAGGTGTTCGACGGCCTGGACAAGCCGGAACGCAAGATCATCGCCAGCTGCCCGCACTGCTTCAACACCATCTCGCGCGAATACCCTCAGCTGGGCAGCGAGTACACGGTGCTGCACCACAGCCAGGTGCTCAACCGGTTGATCCGGGACCAGCGGCTGGTACCGGTCACCCCGATGTCGCGGGACGTCACCTACCACGACCCGTGCTTCCTGGGCCGCCACAACAAGGTGTACGAGCCGCCGCGCGAGCTCGTCACCGCCGCGGGCGCCAACCTGATCGAGATGCCGCGTAACCGCGACCGCTCGTTCTGCTGCGGGGCGGGCGGCGCCCGGATGTGGATGGAAGAGCACATCGGCAAGCGGGTGAACCACGACCGCGTCGACGAGGCGCTGGCCACCGGTGCCACCACCATCGCCACCGCGTGCCCGTTCTGCCGGGTGATGATCAGCGACGGTCTTGACGACCGCATCGAGGCCTCCGGGCGCACCGGTGTGGACGTGCGTGACATCGCCCAGATCCTGCTGGACTCGCTGGACCTGACCGGAGTTACGTTGCCCGCCAAGGGAACTGCCGCCGCCAGGGCTGCCGAGGCTGCGCCGAAGAAGGCCGAGCAGGCGGCACCGGCGGCTTCTGCCACGGCAACCCAGACGCTGGAGAAGCCGGCGGCTGCCGCCGCTCCGGTGGACACCAAGCCGGTCACCGGTTTGGGCATGGCCGGCGGAGCCAAGCGCCCCGGTGCCAAGAAGGCGGCCCCGGCCGCTGCCGCCCCGGCTGCCGAGGCGAGCGCGGCTCCGGCTGCGCCCGCGGCACCGGTCAAGGGGCTGGGGATGGCCGGCGGAGCCAAGCGCCCCGGTGCCAAGAAGGCGGCTCCGGCCGCTGCCGCCCCGGCAGAGCAGGCGACCCCCGCGGCCGAGTCGGCAGCACCCGCGGCACCCGCGGCTGAGGCAGCTCCGGCAGCACCGGTCAAGGGCCTCGGCATGGCGGCGGGTGCCCGCAAGCCCGGCGCCAAGAAGGCGGCCCCGGCCGCTCCCGCAGCACCGGCGGCTGAGTCCGCTCCGGCCGAGCCGGCCGCCGAGGCCGCACCGGCTGAACCTGCGGCGGCTCCGGCCGAGCAGGCCGCTCCCGCCGAGCAGCCCCCGGTCAAGGGGCTGGGGATCGCGCGCGGCGCACGGCCACCGGGCAAACACTGAGATAACAGGTTGGGGCCGTGTGCATGCACATACGGCCCCAACTTGTTTCTCGGGCAAATTTTGATTGGACAGTTGTGGGAATATTGTCGACGTGACCGCTCATCAGTTGCCTCATGCTCCCTGGCCCGCCGCCGGCGGCCAGCAACGGCAGCGCACGTTCGCGCAGTCGACCAAGCTGCAGGACGTCCTCTACGAGATCCGCGGCCCGATCCACGCCCAGGCCGCCCGGATGGAGGCCGAGGGGCACCGCATCCTCAAGCTCAACATCGGCAACCCGGCGCCGTTCGGGTTCGACGCGCCCGACGTGATCATGCGGGACATGATCCAGGCGTTGCCGTATGCGCAGGGCTACTCCGACTCGCAGGGCATCCTGCCGGCCCGCCGGGCGGTGGTCACCCGCTATGAGCTGGTCGAGGGCTTCCCCCGCTTCGACGTCGACGACGTCTACCTGGGCAACGGGGTCTCCGAGCTCATCACGATGGTGCTGCAGGCATTGCTGGACAACGGCGATCAGGTGCTGCTGCCCGCCCCGGACTACCCGCTGTGGACGGCGGCGACGTCACTGGCCGGCGGCACCCCGGTGCACTACCTGTGCGACGAGACCCAGGGCTGGCAGCCCGACATCGCCGACATGGAATCGAAGATCACCGAGCGCACCAAGGCGCTGGTGGTGATCAACCCGAACAATCCGACCGGTGCGGTCTACGGCCGCGAGGTGCTCGCCCAGATCGTTGAACTCGCCCGCAAGCATCAGTTGCTGCTGTTGGCCGATGAGATCTACGACAAGATCCTCTACGACGACGCCGAGCACATCAGCCTGGCCACCCTGGCGCCGGATCTGCTGTGCCTGACCTTCAACGGGCTGTCGAAGGCCTACCGGGTGGCCGGCTACCGCTCCGGCTGGGTGGCGATCACCGGCCCCAAGGAGCATGCGACCAGCTTCCTGGAGGGCATCAACCTGCTGGCCAACATGCGGCTGTGCCCGAATGTGCCGGCCCAGCACGCCATTCAGGTGGCGTTGGGCGGCCACCAGAGCATCGATGACCTGGTGCTGCCGGGTGGGCGACTGCTCGAACAGCGTGACGTCGCCTGGAGCAAGCTCAACGAGATCCCGGGCGTCTCCTGCGTGAAGCCGAGCGGAGCGCTGTACGCGTTCCCGCGACTGGACCCCGAGGTCTACCCGATCGAGGACGACGAGCAGTTGGTGTTGGACCTGCTGCTGTCCGAGAAGATCCTGGTCACCCAGGGCACCGGTTTCAACTGGCCGGCGCCGGACCACCTGCGCATCGTGACCCTGCCGTGGGCCCGGGATCTGTCCAGCGCCATCGAACGGCTGGGTAACTTCCTGGTCGGCTACCGCCCGTCGTAGTTATCGGGCCCGGCCACCGTTCGCCGCGAGGACGGCGGGAAGCACCAGGGTGTCGATGACCTGCCGGGCGAACTTCGCGTCGAAGCTCTGACCGCTCATGACCCGGATCAGGCCCAGCCCGGTCAGCGCATCGGCGATCAGCGACCAGTCGGCGCCGGCTGCCACCTCCCCGCGTTCGGCTGCCCGCTGGAGAATCGTGGTGACCATCCGCCTGCCCTTCAGTAGCAGCAGGTCGTCGAGGGCCGCGGCAAGCTGCGCGTCCTGCGCGGCCTCGACGGCCACCTGCAGCACCACGTCGTTGGAGATCAGGTCGTTGTCGTTGCGCCCGATGCGTTCGACCAGCTCGTCGAAGTCTCCGGCCAGGCTGCCGGTGTCGGCGACGTCATCGTGGGCGAGCTCGGGCCGCCAGTACACCAGCGCATCGGCGATCAACGCGGCCTTCGACGTCCAGCGGCGGTATATCGCGGCCTTGCCGACACCGGCCCGCGCGGCGATGTCGTTCATGTTGGTGTCGTGGTAACCGTTCTCGGTCAAGGCGGCCAGCGCCGCATCGAGGATCGCGGGATCACGCGTTCTGTCCAGCCGCCCATCGGTGCGCCGGCGCAATGTCGATTCGGTGTCCGCCATGCATCACACCGACGTGGGCAGCGGAGTGGGGGCGGTGTTCTCCTCCGCTATCTGGGGTTCGGGTTCACTGCGGCCACGCCGGGTGATCTCAAAGGTGTTGAGCGGCCACCAGAACCAGCGGCCCAGCGCCGCGGCGATCGACGGTGTCATGAACGCCCGCACGATCAGCGTGTCGATGATCAGGCCGATGCCGATGGTCATTCCGAGTTGGCCGACCACCCGTAGGTCGCTGACGATCATCGCCATCATGGTGAAGGCGAACACCAGGCCGGCCGCGGTGACGACACGTCCGGTGGCCCCCACCCCGCGGATGATGCCGGTGTTGAGCCCGGCGTGGATCTCCTCCCGCAGTCGCGAGACCACCAGCAGGTTGTAGTCCGATCCCACGGCCAGCAGGATCACCATCGACAATGGGATCACGATCCACTGCACGCCCAGGCCCAAGATGTCCTGCCAGAGCAGAACGGACAGGCCGCAGGCGATGCCCAGGGATGCGGCGACGGTGCCGACGATCACCAGGGCGGCCACCACGCTGCGGGTGATGATCAACATGATCGCGAAGATCAGGATCAGCGAGGCGATCAGCGCGATCATCAGGTCGACGACGACGCCGTCCTGCATGTCGGCGTACAGCGATGCGGTGCCGGCGACCGACACCTTGGCACTGGCCAGCGGGGTGCCCTTGAGGGCATCGGCGACAGTGTCTTTGAGATCGCGGACGTGGGCGATGCCCTGCACCGAGGCCGGGTCGCCCTGGTGGGTGATGATCATCCGGACCGACTTGTGGTCCGGCGACATGAACATCTTGATCCCGCGCTGGAAGTCGGGATTGTCGAACACATCCGGCGGCAGATAGAAGAAGTCATCGTTTTTGGCCTGATCGAAGTACAGGCCGATCTCGGTGGCGCCTTTGGCCAATTCCTGTTGCTGGGCTTGGGTTCCGGCCATGATGCTGTGGGTCGCGAGCATGAGGTCGCGCGTCCGCGTCATCGACTCGACGGTGTCACGCAGCACCGGCAGCATCCGGGGCAGCACCTCATCGAGATGATCCATGTCCATGGTGAGCAGGCCCATCTCTTCGGTGAGTTGGTCGATGCCGTCCATGGTGTCGAAGATCGACCGCAGTGAGTGGCAGATCGGGATGTCGTAGCAGTGCGGCTCCCAGTAGAAATAGTTGCGGAACACCCGGAAGAAGTCGTCGAAGTCGGCGATGTTGTTGCGTAACTGCTCGGTGGTGTCCACCAACACGTGCGTCCGGCCGACCATGCTGTGCGTGGTTTCGGTCATCTCCTTGGTGATGGCGTACATGCGCTCCATGTTGGCGATGGTCGTGCTCATCTCATCGGCCTGCTCGAGCATCTGCGCCGCGTTGTCGTTGTTGAACTTCGCGGCCTGCATGATGCCGGCGTTCTGCGCTCCGAGCAGGAAGGGGATGGAGCTGTGCTCGATCGGTGCGCCCAGCGGGCGGGTGATGGTCTGCACCCGATCGATGCCGCGCATCCGAAACACGGCCTTGGCGACCTTCTCGATCACCAGCATGTCCGCGGGGGTGCGCAGGTCGTGGTCGGTCTCGAGCATCAACAGTTCGGGGTTCATCCGGGCCTGGGAGAAGTGCCGGTCCGCGACGGCCATGGCCAGGTTGGCGGGCATATCGGGCGGCGTGAACTTCTGGTCGTTGTACTGCGGCACGTACGTCAGCAGGCTGACGAAGCCGACGACGGCGACCGCGCCGGTCAGCAGGATGACCGGAACGGGCCAGCGCACCGTGACGGTGCCGACCTTGCGCCAGTTTCGCGTCGACAGATTCTGTCGGGGATCGAGCAGCCCGAACTTCGACGCCACGGTCAGTATCGCCGGCCCCAGGGTCAGTGCCGCGGCGATGACCACCAGGATCGCGATCGCGCAGGGCGGACCCATGGTCCGGAAGTAGGGCAGCGTCGTCATGCTCAGACACATCAAGGCGCCGACGATGGTCAACCCGGAGCCGAGGATGACGTGCGAGACGCCGCTGTAGGACACATAGAACGCCTCTTCGGGATCGAGGCCGTTGGCTCTCTCCTCGTGATAGCGGCCCAGGAGAAAGATCAGGTAATCGGTGATCGCGGCCAGCGACAGCATGGTCACCATGCTCACCGCGTACGGCGTCAGACCGATGATGTTCAAGTTGCCGACCGCGGCCGTGACGCCCATGGCACTGAACAAGCCGAGGCCGATCACGACCATCGAGATCAGCATGGTCACCACCGAGCGGTAGATGCTCAACAGCATCACGATGATGATGGCGACCGAGACCAGCTCCATCGTGTGCAGACTTTGATGGCCGGCCACGCTGGTGTCGGCGTTGAGGACCGTGTTGCCCGCGACGTGGGCCTTGATGCCCGGCGGCGCGGGAATCGAGGCGACGAGGTCGCGCACCTCGGCCACCGACTCGTGGCTGGCGGTGGTGCCCTGCGAACCGTTGAGGAAGATCTGAACGTAGGCGGATTTGCCGTCCACACTCTGCGAGCCGGCCGCGGTCAGCGGATCGCTCCAGAAGTCCTGGACGTTCTGCACGTGTTCGTGATCGGCGTTCAGCTTGGCGATGATCTCGTCGTAGAACTTGTGTGCGGCCTCGCCGAGTGGCTCCTCGCCCTCCAGCACGACCATCGCGGTGGAGTCCGAGTCGTACTGCTCAAACACCTTGCCGATATTGAGCATCGCCTGATACGACGGCGCCCCGATCGGGCTGATCGGCACGGAGGCGTTGGCTGCGACCTCGCCCAGCGGCGGGACGGCCGTGCCCAGCAGAACCGCGAGGAGCACCCAGAATCCGATGATCGGCACCGAGAGGGTCCGGACCAGGCGGCCCAGAAACGGGCGGTGGGTTTTCGTGTGGCTCGTGCTCATTCGCTCGCTCCTCCCCGCTCCTCGTGCCTCGGAGCACATCGTCGGCTCGCGGGGCTCATACGGATTTCACCAAGCAGTAGATGAACGGTTTGAAGGTGTCGGCGCTGGCCCGGTCGTCGCGCACCACGCCGTCGACGGTCACCCGGCACCGAAGGTCGCTGGCGGTGCGGTCGCCCTGGGCCAGGATGTTCGCCGACATCGAGGGCAGTGTCGTCACGATGGTGAACGACCAGGGCAGCGGGGCGTTCTCGACCAGATTCGGTTGACCGTTCTCGTCGAGGTAGTTGAGGTTCGCGGTCCCGCCCGTCCCGGTGACTTCGTAGGTGATGTGCTTCGGGTTGAAGTTCTCGGTGATCGCCGAGCCCTCGGCCAGATTCGGGCCCTGATGGCCCAGGGATCCGTGGATGCGGTTGATCGCGTATCCGCCCAGCGCCATGACCACCACCAGCAGCAGCGGGATCCAGAACCTCTTCACCAGTCGGAACACCGCGGGAATACCTCTCGTTCAGTCAGGTCAACCAGGCCCAGAACCGGGCAACCCGGCTGGCGCACACGCCTGGCTCGAACTCATACGGAACCCAAGTTCCGTGTGAGCGACAGGCGGAACTTTACCTGACGATCCGACGGTGTCGCGCCGGGAGCGCATGACTTACTGTCGCGACGCCGGCCGAGTCGGCGCCGACTCGCCCGTCAGGCCTGACGGCCCTGGCCGCGCTCCAACAGCGCCAGCAAATAGTCGCCGTACCCCGACTTGCGCCACGCCTCGGCCCGCAGGGCCAGTTGGGCGTCGTCGATGAATCCCATCCGCCAGGCCACCTCCTCGGGGATGCCGATCTTGAGTCCCTGACGGCGCTCGATGGTGCGGACGTAGTCGGCAGCGTCCAACAGCGAGTCGAATGTCCCGGTGTCCAGCCACGCGGTGCCGCGGACCAGTGTCTCAACACTGAGCCGCCCCTGGTCGAGATAGGCCTGGTTGATATCAGTGATCTCGTATTCGCCGCGCGCGGAAGGTCTTAGGCCACGGGCGATCTCGACGACGTCGTTGTCATAGAAGTACAGTCCGGGTATCGCATAGTGGGACTTGGGCTCTGTCGGTTTCTCCACCACCGACACCGCAGTGCCGTCAGCGTCGAACTCGACCACCCCGTATGCCGACGGATCGGCCATCCAGTACGCGAAAATTACTGCACCGGAGACGGTTTGATGCCGACGCAGGCTGGTTCCCAGACCCGGCCCGTAGAAGATGTTGTCCCCCAACACCAATGCCGCCGAGTCGTTGCCGATGTGGTCGGCGCCGATCACGAATGCCCGACCCAGCCCGTCCGGCTGCTCCTGGACCGCGTAGCTGATGTTGACCCCGAAGGCGCTGCCGTCACCGAGCAGGCGTTGAAAGGCCGACGCGTCATGGCTGGTGGTGATCACCTGAATGTCGCGGATGCCCGCCAGCATCAGCGTGCACAGCGGGTAGTAGACCAGGGGCTTGTCGTAGACCGGCAGCAGCTGCTTGCTGACGCCCATCGTGATCGGGTACAGCCGGGTTCCTGAGCCGCCGGCCAGGATGATCCCGCGCATGCCGTGAGCCTAACCGCTCAGTCGACCCGGTCGGCCTCGGTGAGGTCCGTGGCGGACAGAGCCGTGTCGAGGTCGTCGTGCCGGAAGACCGCCGTCACGTGATCGTGCACCACCCGGAACGCGACGGCCTGCCTCGAACCCTCCCCGGCCGGTGTCAGCTCGGCCACCACGACACCGTTGTGCACGTACATCCGGCCGATACCGGTGGTGGTCTGCACGGAGGCCGCCCACCGTCGCAACGCCTGATGGCCCTGCGCGGCGCCGTCGGCGTCGGCCACTTCGATGTCGTCGCTGGACAGCTTTTCCAGGGTCTCCAGGTCGCCGGCGACCAGGGCGTCATGCCAGGCCAGGACGGTCGCGATCTCCGATGTGCTCATGCCCTGCAAACTACCGTGTGGGCCGGGCGTCAGAACGCGGTGTGGTCAACCCAGTTCTGCCACACCGCGGCATCCCCGAACACCGCGATGTCGGTGTCGGCCACCGGAACCCGGCGCATGACCGCCAGAAACAGGTCGCGGGCCGGGCCCCGCAGCGCCACCGATCCCTTGCCGTGCTCGTGGGCCCAACTCACGGTGCCGGCGCCGGCGGCCCGGCTGATCGTCCACTCCCCCGCCGGCCCCAGGCCGTCATCGGTGGCGTGCAGGTGCACACTTTCACCGTCGGACAGCGGTAACGGTTGCCCGTCGCGCCCGAGGCGCAGCGTGACCAGGTCGAGCCATTCGCCGATCCCGTCGCCGGCCAGCGCCGGTGGCAGGGTGAACTCGCCGCCGAGCGCCAATACGACGTCAGCGCGGTGCACGGTCGCCTCGTGCAGCCGGCGGCGCACCCACCAGACGGCCGGGCGCGGCCCCAGGAAGGTCCACGCGGGGTTGTCGGCTCCGACTTGGGCGATGGCATCGAGCACCAGTTGCGCGCCGTCGTTCAACCAGTCGATCGCCGCGTCCAAGCCGGCGGGAGGCTTGCCGTCGACGACATCGCGCGGGTCCAGCGCGTGGTCCAGCCGATCAGCGACGATCTGTGCGGCCCAACGATGTCCACGTCCTACGTGCCGGAAGAGTTGGGTGAGGTTCCAGTCCGGGCAGGTCGGGATCGGTAGTGCGGGATCGCCGGTGCGGAACAGCTCACCGAGGGCACGGGTCTCATCGAGCAACGCTGCGGCGTAGTCCACGCGGCCAGGCTAGTGGATTCGGCGTCGACTCAGAAGGGCCAACCGCCGCCCTTATTACCGCCGCCATGGCCGCCGCCACCGCCGAGACCCGGGAACCACGAACCGCCGCCCTTGTTACCGCCCCCAAGGTCGGGGAACCACGAGCCGCCGCCCTTATTACCGCCGCCCTTGTTCCCGCCGCCCAGATCGGGGAACCAGGGGTTGTTACCGCCCTGGTTTCCGCCGGCGCCCGGCAGCCACGGAGAGGGCGCGCCACCCTTCTTGCCGCCGCCGTCATTGTCGGGCAGCCACGACGGGTTCCCGCCCTTCTTGCCGCCGCCGTCGTTGTCGGGCAGCCACGACGGGTTCCCCCCACCGTTGTTACCCGGCAGCCAGGACGGGGCGTCGTTCTTGGGCGGACTCTGCTTGGGCGGCTGGAAGATCGAGGGCAGGTCCGGTTGCTTGAGCACCGGTGGCGGAGCCGGCGCCGGGGCGACCGGCATCGGGGCGGGGGCCGGCACCTGGATCGGTATCGGGATCGGTATCGGCGCGACCGGGACGGGGGCCGGCGCGGGAGCGGCGGGAATCACCGGGGCGGGGGCGGCGGGAGCGGGAGCCGCCGGCGCGGGTGCGGCCGGGACCGGTGCGGGTGCCGGCGGGGGCGCCGCCGGAGGGGGCAGAGCCTCGGGCGCCGGGGGCACGATGGGCGCCATCACCGGCGCCTCCTGAGTGGGCACGACGATGTTCTTGCCGGGAGCGGGATGATCCGACGCGGTGGGCCGGATACTGACCGCCAGTGCCACCGCCAGGCTGGCCACGCCGACGACGAAGAAGGCCGCCAGTCCGCTGCCGGCCAACAGGAAGGGCCGGCGGGGCCGCTGCTGCCCGACGTCGTCGAACAGGCGCATCCCGGTGCTCGGCGGGTAGTCGTCCACTCCGGCAACGCCGTTGGTGTGATGGTCGCCGAAATCCAGGTAGCCGCTGTCGGTGTCGTCGGCGACGGCGCTGTAGGCCAGCGCCTGGTCACCCATGGTGGCTTCGTAATCGCCGCTGGACAGATAGGCGTAACCCAGCGCGACCAGCTCCGGATCGATCGCACCGGTGCCCGGGTCACGCGCCCACGCCAGTGCCGACGTCGACGAATCGAACAGCGGCGCATGGGCACTGGCCAGCGCCGCGCCCCGCGCCAGCGCGGTCTCCGGCTCCTCGGGCACGCTGACGGGTATCGGACTGGCCGCGTCCAACTCGGGCTTGACCACACCGACATTGACTCCGGACCCGACCACGAACAGCCCTTCGGGCCGGGACTGCAGCAGGCCGGCCTGTGCGGCCAGTGCGGTCAGCTCCCCGACGGCGGCGACATCGTCGGATGGCAGCGCCACCCGGTGCACCTCGGTGATCGAGCCGTCTGACGAATCGACGACCGCCAGGGTGGCGTTCTCGGGCTCGATGAACATCAACGCGGTCCGCTGGTAGCCGATCGCCCCGCCCACCGTCTGCGCCAACGCGGCGGCGGCCAGAAACGCCGACACCAGCATCACGTTCTCGACCCGCCGGTCGGCCAGCGCATCGCGCAGCTGGCCCGCCTGCAGTTGATTGGCCACCGTCACCCCGGTCGACGCCAGCCGGTAGCCGCCCTGCTGCGCGCTCTCCTGGGTGCCGAGGATCGCCGACACCACCCGCTCGGGGTACGTCACGATGCCGTCGTCGACCTCGAAGCCGTCCTCATCGACGGTGACACCACCGGCGTTCTCACCTTCGACCAGCACCATGCGTACCGACGGCGGTGCCATCGACACCCCGAGAACGATGTCCACCGCACCTCCTCCGTTACAGTCCGCAATTGATTAGCCCATCTTAGATCTGGGCGGTGTGAATCCCCACTCAGAAATGTAGGCCGGGAATCGGCAGCGGGATCGGAATCCCACCACCACCACGACCGTGACCCTCTCCACCGCCACGCCCGTGACCGCCGCCGCGCCCCCAGCCGCCGTCGTCGTCGCCACGACCCCAACCACCCCGGGGCGGGCCGAGGAGCGGCGGACCGCCGGGCAGGCCCGGAATCTCCAGGTTCGGGATCATCGGTGGCGGCGGGAGAGCCGGCGGGGGTGGCGGGGGTGCCACCGGGGCGGGGGCCGGAGCGGGAGCTCGGGGAGCCGGTTCGTACTGCGGTGCGGGCGCCGGTGGCGCCTCGGGAGCTGGCGCCGGCGGTGTGACGACGGCCGCCGGCGGCGGTGCCTGATGGGTGACGACGTTGGCACGCACGTCGGGCCGGTCGTTGTCCGCCGACCGCATTCCCACCGCCAGCGCGATCGCCAGGGTCACCACCCCGACCACGAACAGCGCCGCGACCCCGCCGGTGACCAACATCGGCTTGCGCTCACGTTGCGGCAGCACCCCGGTGCTGAAGTCCAGCAGCCGGGAGTCGGTCAGCTCGGGGTTGTCGATCTCGGGAGCCACCACGGGAAGGAATCCGCTGTCGGGGAAGTCCGGGACCGCACTGTAGGCCAGCGGCTCGTTGTCGACGGTGGCGTTGTAGTCCACCTCGTCGGAGGCGACGTAGGCGTACCCGGCGCTGACCAATGCCGGGTTGAATTCGCCGGTGCCCGGATCCTGCGCCCAGGCCAGCGCCCGGGTCGACGACGAGAACAGCGGGGCGTGCGCACTGGCCAGCGCCGCCCCCCGGGCCAGCGCCAGCTCCGGCTCCTCGGGCGCGATAACCGGAAGCTCGCTGACCTTGTCCAACTCCGGCTTGATCATCGCCACGTTGACGCCCGAACCCACCACAAACAGTCCGTCTGGGTGGGACTCCAGGTTCTTCGCGCCCGCTGCCAGCTTGGTCAGTTCCCCGACAGCGCGGTCGTCGTCGTTCGACAGCTGCTGGCGGTGGATTTCGGCGATCGAGCCATCGGAGGAGCTGACCACCGCCAAGGTAGCCGCCTCCGGTTCGACGAACAGCAGGGCGGTTCGGGCGTAGCGGGTCGCGCTGCCCACCGCCTGGGCCAGTGCGGCGGCCGCCAGAAACGCCGACACCAGCATCACGTTCTCGACCTTGTGCCCGACCAGCGCCTCACGCAGCGCGGCCGCCTCGGCCGGGTCGCTCCACGTCACGCCCGTCGAACTGAGCTGATAGCCGCCCTCGCGCGCGCCCTCGCGGGTGCCCAGGATGGCCGACACCACGCGCTGCGGAGCGGTCTGGCCGCTGCCGCCTACGGCGATGTCGTCGTGATCCACCGTGACGCCGTCGGCACCTTCGCCTTCCAACAACACCATGCGGACCGTCGAGGGTGCCATCGACACCCCGAGAACCATGTCCACGAAACCTCCACCTGCTGCTGATCGGCCAGAACGCGGGGCTCAACCCCGCCAGGGCTGGCCGATACTGACTTCATCGCAGCCGCACGGCGACCATTACATCCGAGGGCTAACCGGACTTGATGAAGTTCTGGTAGGAGCGGGACGGCGTCGGCCCGCGTTGGCCCTGATATTTCGACCCTACCCGCGAACTGCCGTAGGGGTGCTCCGCCGGACTAGTCAGCCGCAGCAGACACAGCTGGCCGATCTTCATCCCCGGCCACAACGTGATCGGCAGATTCGCCACGTTGGACAGCTCCAACGTGATGTGCCCGGAGAAGCCGGGATCGATGAACCCGGCGGTGGAATGGGTCAACAATCCCAGCCGGCCCAGGCTCGATTTGCCCTCCAAACGACCGGCCAGATCGTCGGGCAGGGTGCAGCACTCCAGGGTGGAGCCCAGCACGAACTCGCCCGGATGCAGCACGAACGGCTCGCCGGGATCGGGCTCGAACAGCGTGGTCAGTTCGTCCTGCTGTTCAGCCGGATCGATGTGGGTGTAGCGGGTGTTGTTGAACACCCGGAACAGACTGTCGAGGCGGACGTCCACGCTGGACGGCTGTACCAGGGCGTCGTCGAACGGGTCGATGCCCAGCCGGCCGGAAGCGATTTCGGCCCGCAGGTCGCGATCGGAGAGCAGCACCGCACGAGCGTATCCGCACCCCGAGATTCCTGTGCCGACTGTGCGGTTTGGTCGGCCTTCCGGTACTTCGGCCGACCAAACCGCACACTCGCCGGTGTCTGGGCCGCCGGGTGCTAGCCTTCGAGGGCACCAACGCCGATGTAGTTCAATGGCAGAACATCAGCTTCCCAAGCTGAATACGCGGGTTCGATTCCCGTCATCGGCTCCACGTTTACCTGCGGCAACGCCGTTCGAACTGTTCGATCAGATCACGTCGGTGTCACGCAATGTCACAACGCGATTCAAAGTCGCACCAGCGGCCTTGAGCGCATCGTCCTGCGAATGGGCGTACAGCTTCATTGTGAGGCTTGCATCCTTGTGCCCGATCCAGGCGGCGATCACTGCGGCAGGAACCCCGTCAAGGTCCATCAGGGTCGCGCAGGTGTGCCGCGCAGCGTGAAGTTTGATGTGTCGGACGCCCGCCGCCCGCACGGTGCTACTCCAGTAGCGGGACAGAACATCAGGAGAGTAGGGCTGACCTACCTCATTACAGACCACGTAGTCCCACGGACCTCCTATAGCGCCGAGAGCCAACCGCTCCGCCGCTTGCCGAGCCTTCGCCGTCCGCAACACAGCTATCAGCCGTTCTGGCAGCGGCAGGGTGCGCCGCGAGGCAGCGGATTTCGGATCGTTCTCGACAGTCTGACCGCCCGCCGACACCCGATTGTTCGTGATCGCAAGGCTGCCTGATTCAAGATCCACGTCCGCCCACCTCAATCCCGCCACTTCGCCACGACGCAGACCGGAGAGGGCAAGTTCCCAGGCATGTCCGAGCCGGTGATCCGCGATGGCACCGAGCAACACCAAAACCTCTGCTTCGGTAAACGTGTCAACGTGCTCATGAGGTACGGCGACGCGATTGACCAACTCCGCGACGTTGCGCGGCACGATGCCCTGCCCCTTCGCGTCTGCAAGGACCTGCTCTACCGTCGCAATCACCTTGTTGACCGAGTGCGCGGACCACGGCTTCCGCCGCCTACCCTTCGCGGTCGTTGTTCCGCCTGCGATGAGGTCAGCAACCAGGCCGTCAACATGTGCCTTGGTGAGTCGCTGGATGGGCAGATGCCCAAATCGCTCACGGAGCGGCGCCAGATCGTACTCCAGCTTAGACTTCGAGCTCGCGCGAAGGTTGTGCCGACCGGCCAGGTATGCAGCACACATCGCCTCCACAGTCACTTTCGAACGGGATACAAACTGCCCCTTCGCTGTAGCGTCCGCGATCTCAACGAGCGCGGCCCGCGCCTCGCGTTCAGTCGCGTAACGCCGACGCGCCTGCTGCCGCCGACCCGTCTGCTGGTTGATGCCGGTATCAACGGTGACCTGATACCGCACAACGGTTTTCCCCGTCTTGCGGTCCGCGACCATGATCTTCTTGATCTGCGGTGGAAGCTGTCTCCTACTCATCGTTGTCATCCTCCCTGTCGCCTAGCGAGGGGTGCATGCCCCACAGATCCATCAACGAATTGCGCCTTCGGTGACGTATCGCGGCGATCTGCTCAGCGTTCCGCTGCAACATCTCGTGGGCGTTTTCGACCTCTTGTGCATCACCTTCCACGCGCTCCAGATACCTCACCAGCGACGTGCGGGTTTCGAGCGCCTCCGCAAGCAGGGACGTATCTTCCACAAGATTCACGCCACTATTGGGCGGTGCAGGATCTCCAATGCGGCGCATGCTGGAAAGCTCGTACTCCTGCGGGTACGCGATTGACCCCGCCACCCAACGGACAGCGTCGTCGCTGCGAGCAAAGTATCCGGGCAGGAGTTCCTCTGGCCCGTCGGTCGCGAAGCCAGGGAAGAGCAGAAGAGCCGGGGGTACATCCAGGGCTCGCGCTAGTACCAGCACCTCAGCCACGTCAATCTTGCCGGAACGCGCTTGGGATTCGATCTTCGCAATAGCGCCCCGGCTTATGGGATAGCCCAGGCCAGCGGTGCGCCGCGACAGCTCCGCAGCTGTAAGCCTGAGCGCCGTCCGGCGTTGCTTGACCGCGAAGGCAAACCAGTGGGCACGATTCATCTCGAAGCTCTTGGCGTCACGGTTGATGCTCGGCATTACGCCATAATGACACGAGAGTAGCGGCATTGTCGAACACGTTGTACGCTACGTTACGGAACAGACCGAGATAGACACGCTCCGTTCCGGAGCGGTCACGAGTGCAGCACCGAGGAACCGCATGACCGAGAACGTCTGCCTGAACAGCATCCGAGACGTCATGACCAGGACCGGCCTGAGCCGGTCGAAGCTCTACACCGAGATGTCCGCTGGCCGGCTGCGGTCGGTGAAGGTAGGCAGTAGACGCCTCATTCCCGAATCCGCCTTGCTCGACTACGTCGAAGCCCTGGTCACCGCGAGCGTCGCGTGATTGCAACGATCAACTACTGGGCTCGCCACTACCAGTCCGTATGGCTCGAGCGGGCGGCGGACCCGTCACTAGCCGATTGGTTGCGCCTCGCCTGTCTCGCGTTCGCGAAGCACCGCGCCAACGGCCATGCCAACTTCGCGCCCGGCGAACTCGGACGCTTGCTGGCGAAGCCCGGCCCAGACGGTCAGCTGAAACCCCTCACGAAATCTGCAGTGTCGAACGCGATCAAGCGCGCCAAGGACCGGGGGTGGATCTCAAAGGAGTCCACCGCTCAGTGTCTCGTTGTGCCGCCTCATGCCATCGCCGGTGGCTGCGGGAAGCATTACGAGGCGTGCCGCGTCCACCCTTATCGGAACAGCCTCAAGCGCCAGACCGACCTGCGGTCTGCTTAGCGACCTAAGAGCTCTAGCCCGCGCCGCAGCGAGTCGCGGGTTCACGTTCACGGCCAACGGATTTCACGGTGAGCGTGAACGCGTAGCACTTCTACCTGCATAAACGGAACCGCACTCTATGAATATCTACCAAGCTGGCGACTGCGCTCACGGAAGGCAGTCGGCCACGCAACATATTTTCGTAACTTGCAACCCCACGCATAGCCCCCACAAGGGGTAGTCGGCCCCCCTCGCTAGAGATTCGATACCACCCCCCTTGCATCAAGTTCCTATTCGCCCGGAGGTCGCTGCGTTCGATAAAGCTTCATGCGACGCCGCGTTTGGGGCTTACCGGGTGTGTCGTAGCCGGTCCATCCATGCGACATGCCTTACAGTGAGTCCGATAGCGGTCGCGTGCCCAAAAGTGGGTAAGCGGCCATTTCTTTACTGACGGGTCGCGTGTCGCAAACGCACAGCCCAGAGCCGTTCAACTACTCTGGCCGCACAGATGCCAGTCATCTCTTGCGCCCAAAATCGCGATTAGTCCTCGTTGCAGGATCAGCCTCAACCAGTTGCGGCGAGACGAAATCCCACGCTTTCGCCCGAACCCTCCTCACTTCCGCCGTGGCGAGAATGTGCGCGTCGCGCCTAGCCATGGCGGCACAGCAGCATCCACAAAGACTTCACCGCCAGTAGGCAGTGGAGGGCGCTCCCATCAGGCTGCGTCCAGTTAGCCGGGATTGCCCGGCTTTTTTTGTGCCCACAATCCGGGCGCATTTCCTCTCCCATCAGGAGGTCGGCAGATGGTCCATGACACCTTGGCTTTGCTGGTGCTAGTGGTCCTCACGCATGTGCCGTTGATTTACGGTGCGGTGTTCTGCTCAAGCGAGAAGCCCATGAGGCGTCTGCTTGCGTGGACGCATGCCATGACCGAACTGCTCGAACAACTTCGGCGACGGTAGGAAACGAATCGCGCCGGACAGCAAGGACTCCTCGTGCCGCCCTAGCACCGCGCTAGGCGCGTAACCCGCGTCAGACGCTAGAAGCCATGCGCCTCGCTGTTGTCGATCCACACATCGACACGCGAGGCTTTTTCATGCCCATTTCAGCCTGACCGCTGCTCACATCTCAAAACTAAAGAACTGAGACGCTGACGCTGGACCATGTTGCAGGCTAGAAAATTCCACGTCACGAAGTCTCACAAGTCGACTCAAAACAATCGTCTCATTTATCGATGTTCTGCGATTTTTGAGATACAATTGAGCCATGCTCGCCGCCTTCGCCCCCACCGGAACCATCCTCGGCTACATGAGAGTGAGCACCGGCCATCAAAGCCTTGACGCACAGGCCGACGCGCTCACTGCCGCAGGCGTGGACCCTGACCGGCTATACAGCGACAAGCTGACTGGCACCAGCACCCGCGAACAGCGCCCCGGACTCGATGCCCTGCTCGACTACGCCCGGCCCGGTGACACCATCACCGTGACCGGCATCGACCGCCTGGGCCGTAACGCCGCCGAAGTCATGGCGACCATCCGAGACCTGGGCCAGCGCGACATCATCATCCGGTCGCTGCGGGAGGGTATCGACACCAGCAACGCCACCGGCCGCATGATCGCCGGTGTGCTGGCATCGCTGGCCGAACTTGAATTGGAGCTAGGCAAAGAACGCCGCTCTGCTGCCCGCGAGGCACGTCGCGCACGCGGCCAACACATCGGCCGCCCCAAAGCGCTGGACACCGACAAGGCTGAACTGGCACGCCGTATGCGCGCCAGCGGCGAAGCAGCCCCGGTGATCGCTAAAGCCCTGGGCGTCAGCAGAGCGACCATCTACCGAGTGCTGGCAGACTGAACGGAAAGCCGCCGCAACTACGTCGGAGCGACCCCTGGGGGGATGCCCCCTAGCCGGCCCGCTGCCTCGCCTCGCACGGCCAGCGCCTTCTCTCTCTCCGCAGAAAGCGGCAGGACGGCCAGTCTTGAATCGCCCCAAGAAGCCCGTAGTTACATCTATCCGGTGGGTAGAAGTTCCAGTTCAGAGGCTTCTATGCGGCGACTTGTCAGACGGTTGGTCCAGACTGGTGCATGACATGCCGAGACGGCAGATGACATCACACGCCGTGCGGTGCCACACTGACGACGTACCTTGAAGGGGAGTGCGCGATGGGTGACAAGATAGCAACGCTCTCCATGAGCGATGAGGAACTGCGGGCCCGGCGTGAGGAGATTCTCTCGAAGTTGGGCCTCGTGCTGGATGAGTTGCGTGCGCGTGCGGACAAATATGTGCTCGTCGGTGACGAGTACGAAGCATGGGAAGAGCTTGAATCAATCGCCTACCTCCTCGCCGACACCTCCATCTAGACGCGCGGCGCAAGCTGAACTTGAAACCTTCCAGAATGGCGTCGCCAATTTCGCATTCGATCTGAGCTATGCCCTCCTAGCGTTGCATGTTGATTCTCAGGCCAGCGCAACGTTAGAAGCGATTTTCCGCGAGAACGAGACACGCGCCGTGATTGCTGCGGAGTTTCCGCTCCTCGCTAGATGCGATGACGGCAGCACTCGCGGCGATCTTGCGACGCTCCGAGCGAACTACAAGTTGTGTCTCGACTCGTATGGGAAATATCTGGCGGTCGAACACTCGACGTTAGAGCTGAAATCGACGCTAGAGCGCGCGCCGATCATTCGCTGGGACTATGATCGCGACGCGCATTCGAAGCCCCATTCGCACGTCCAAGTAACTGCGCACAGAGGCGCAGCTTCCCACATCCTGTCGCAGCTTGAGCATCCGACGCCGCACAGCTTTCAGTCGCTGCACATACCTATGGGTGCCGAACGCTTCCGGCCGTGTATTGAGGACGTCATCGAGTTCTTGATCGCTGACTGTGGTTTCTGTGCAGGACCGAACTGGCGGGAAGTCATCGCCAACGGTCGCACGAAATGGCGTCGGCTCCAGACGAGGGCGGCGGTTCGTGATTCGCCGGGCGAGGCGGTCGAAGTCCTCAGGGAGATGGGGTATGCAGTTGAGCTGCCAGAGTCTGGAGAAGTCTCGGAACGCATCGACAAACTCAGGGCATGGTGACTACTCGTCACCGTTTACTACATGCTGCCGTCCGCAAGCAGTCCGCAGTAGTTCCGCCATCGTTCGTATACAGCCAACGCGGCTAACGCATCTACCTGCGGATACTTGACGTTCCAAACACCCTATGCGATGCCAAACACCCAGGTTGTCTCGTTCTCATCGAGTAGGTCAGTTGGCCGTTGGGGAGACGATTCCAGCGCATCTACAGCTCATTTCTCTGAGACGGCCTGGGAAGCAGTCCATTTGGGCGCACAGGCCTATTGCGTCCAGATGGCCAGGGGTGGCCGTCGGCTAAACTGGCGCAGGTGGCAAATAAGGCGAAGTGGCCCGCGTCGTACGTCGTGCCGTCGGTGGCGCTCTCCCTCACCTCGGCAGGATTCTTGTTGTGGCACATCATCGACCGCACCGCGCATATTGACGGCTGGGCGATCACGCTGCTCGTCGTTGGTTTTTCGCCTTGGCTGCGAACGATCTTTGAAAGCATCGAATTTCCAGGCGGCGGCTCTCTCAAGTACCAGAAGTTGGAGGCTAGGCAGGAGCAGCAGGGCGACGAGATCAAGGCATTGCAGTTTCTGGTCGCGAACTTCCTGACCGGCGACGAGGCCAAATATCTGCTGACGTTCGCGTCGCCAGACCCGGTTAGATTCGGCGGAGACTACGACTCCGCCAAGGCTTTTGAAGCTGTCACGCGTCTAAAACAAATCGGGTTTGTGCGGGGAAAAACGGACTTGAGCCCGGCCGCCCTGGTGGGCGCAGACCAGACCGACCTCAAGACTCTCTTCGAGATAACCGAACTGGGACATCAGTATTTGAAGCTTCGAGACTCCACCTCGCCTGCTTAGTGATCCTGGCGACGACTCCTCGCGTAGCATTTTTGTGTGATTCAAATAGCGAACAGCGACGCGGAGCGCCAAGAAGTCTTGGGCCTATTTCTCGACATATTCGATGACATCGCCCCGAACGCCGTGCCGATGACAGCCCACGATGACCTGTATAAGCCGTTAGTTATTCAGTTTCGCAGTGACACCACCCAGCAATTGCTCGGGGCTGCTCTCTCCTGCCGGGCGCAGGTTGCGGCCGGGTCAGCTCTGATGGCCAAGAGCGGCGCTCAGTTGCCAAGCGAGAATGACTACGCCCCGGTCCTCGACAAACACAGCGAACTCGACCTGATCGGCGTCAGGCCGGAAGCGCGTGAGCAGGGCATCGGTTCACAGATGCTTGCCTTTCTGGAGACAACGCTGGCTTCTCGAGGAGTACGAGTCTGGTTTGGCAATGTGACGGACGACCTCGAAGCCGACCGTTTGCGCCCGTTCTATAGACGGCATGGATTCACCGTGCTGGACGACGGGCAGCCGTTGCCTCCGTTGTTGGGTCGGAGGTGGGTATCGCCCGCTACTGCGCAGCCCGCGTACTTCTTCTACAAGAAGCTATAGGCCCCTTGGCCGCCCCCAAGCGAAGCGCCCACGAACGGTCCTCAGCAGAGCGAGTCCAAATGCCCTCCAGTGTCACGGTGGTGTCACAAGTCCCTGCCGCTTCAGCGGACATCCGTGGACGTGTCCGGACGCATCAGCGCAGGACGGCGCAGTTCTTGAACACCGGAAGACACGCGAAGACGGGTTGAATCGACTTCCCAAGCTGAATACGCGGGTTCGATTCCCGTCATCGGCTCCACACCGACCAACGGCACCGGTCACAATCACCGGTATGGGTCTCTTCCCGAAGCCACACGCCAAGTTGAGCGACGCCGATGTCGCCGATGCCCTCAGCCGCGCGGTCGCCGTCATCAACCCGCTGCTCAATCTGCTCTCGGAAGCCGACCCGATCGGGCTGCGCCGACGCACCCGTCGGCTGCTGCGACCGCCCCGCGGTCTGACCCACCGGATCCGCCGGTGGCGGTTGGGGCGTCGTCGCCGCGAGGCCGGGCGCGGGCCCAGTGCGAGCGATCGCGCGCTGAACGCCGGCGCGCAGTTGATGAACGCCGTCGACCTGCCCGGCACCGCCGCCTGGGATCGGATGAGCCGCGAGCAGCACGTCCACTGGTGGGTGCACCGGGTCGGCGCGCTGAACACTTTGGTGGTGGCCTCACCGGGGGCCTTCGGCTGGCTGGCCCGGGTGGTGCCGGTCGGCGAGCTGGCCGGGTTCGTCAACCATGCGATTGTGCTGTGCGCGCTGGCCCGCGAGTACGGCGTCACCGATCCGCGTGAGCAGGTGCGGTTGCTGTCGGAGGTGCTGTGCCGGCGGCCGCTGTCCGAGGACTTCGACGTACCGGCGCCGCCCGATCCCGAGCCGCTCCCGGACACGCCGCCGCCGGGCTGGAAGCCGTTGCAGGCCATCACATCATCGACCCCGGTGGTGATCACCAGGACCATCTGGCAGCTGGCGGGCATCCTGCGGGCGACGTTCGACGAGGTGACCAAGCGGCCACACCCGAACAAGTGGTATCACCGGCTGGGCGCACTGCCCGGGCTCGGGGCGATCGCCAGCTATGCCGGGGAGCGCGGCGCGCTGATCCGAGCCGCCCGCCAAGGTGTGGCCTGGCTGGACGCACACACAGCCGGGCCCACCGAGGTCAGCGGCGAGGCGAAGCGGCTCTAGAAGACCCGCACCCAGTCGATCAGCATGTCGGCCGGGTAGGACCCGATCCGGGCGTCGCCGCCCCCGGAGCCGCCGACGGCCAGGTTCAGGATCGGGAACACGGTGTAGCCGGGGTCGTTGAACGGCCACTCCCGGCCCGGCTCGTCGATGTTCTCGATACCGACGGCCGGGACGCTGAAGTAGGGCTCCATACCCTCGACGTAGTCCTGCCAGAAGTACATTCCGCTGGAGTTCCAGGTGACGCGCCAGGTGTGCCAGTTGCCGTCGACCGGCAAGGCGTGGGTCTCGAACGCGGTGCCGTACGGATTGGCGTGCACGGTGGTGCCCGACGGCCACTCACCGTTGCCGTACCACTCCATCAGGTCGATTTCGCCTTCGCGGCCGGGGTCGTCGTTGGACAGCCACCAGCCCGGCCAGCAGCCCGCGGTCTGGCAGTTCAGCTTGATCCGGGCTTCCCAGGTGGTGCCGATCCCGCCGCGCCAGTTGCCGTGAACCAGGCCGCCGAAGAAGGTGTTGCCCTCCTTGGTGGCCCGGATGACGAGGTTGGAGTTGCCGTCCACGAAGACGTTCTTGCGGCTGTCGCGGTACTGGTAGAAGTACTCCGGCCGGTCCCAGCCGACCGGGCGCCGGATCGGGGTGCGGTGATTGGAGACCGTCCACTTCGACGAGTCCGGGGCCGAGCCCGCCGGTCCGTCGAATTCGTCGTGCCAGATGTAGCCGGCAGGTTTGGCGGCAGCCGCGGGCGGTGCCGGCGCCGCGGATCCCGGGCCGGCCGGTGGCTGCGCCGGATCCCCCGGTGCTCCTGGAGGCGCGGGAACGGCACGGGCCAGGGGGCTGGGGGCGGCAGCGGCCAGGGCCCCGGCGCCCAACATCAACATGACTTGGCGGCGGTTCAACTCAGGCACGCTGGCAATGTAACCCAGAGCGCACGACTGTCAAACCAAGCAACCCCGGCATTCGGGTGGGCTATATCACGTTGTCCCATCAGGGTTGTCGTCGAGCACACCGATCGCTATGCCATAGGGCAAAAACCGTACTTTTCGCTTGGGATCGGGGTTGCGCTGACTGACCCGCAGGGCGTCGATCTCGTTGGCGAACACCTGCTCGACGCGCGCCGCGCCGTCCTCACCGACGGTGTAGATGGCCCACACCCCGTCACCGGTCTCGCCGGTGGTCGACGGTTCGGAACGCGCCGCGCGGGCCAGGTCGGCGAAGATCCCACCCCAGCCCACCCGACTTCCGGAGGGGCCGGCCTCACCGGCGAAGCGGTCGAACGCCGCCCGCAATCCCTCGCCCGCCTCGCGGATCATCCGGTCCAAATCCTCGGAATCGAATCCGAACGCACCGTCGTCGCCCATAGCTGATCCTTTCCGGCCCCGCCCGGCCCCGTCGCCACACCCAGTGTGCCTGTGACGGGCGCCGTCCGGCCAGTGTCAGGCGGCGTTGACCGGCTCGCGTTCGTCGATCAGCCGGCGACCGCTGCGCAGCCGGCGGCGCATCGCCCACAGGTAATAGCGCGACGGCAGCCAGCGGATGGGCCGCGGCACCAACCGGTACACCGGCGGCAGCACGGCCATGAAGACATCGAACAGCCGCTGGTCGAGGTCGCTCCACTTCCAGTGCAGTTCCTCGCGCAGGCGCGGCGGCAGCAGGCCCCGGGTGATCCAGCGGTTCAACGGCATGCCGAGCCGGATGAACCACGGCGAGTCGCCACCGCGCACCAACCTGTCACAGAACTCCCGAACGTGATCGTCGATGGTGAGCTCGTCGAGCTTGCGCTCCCAATACCGGTCGAATTCGGCACGGGTCGCCGGCCACATCTCCGGCTTGACCTGCAGCGTGGTGCCGTAGACCGCCGACTGCTCATAGAGCCGGTCTGCGGTGGCCTCATCCATCGGGCCCAGGAAGCGTTCGTAGAGATCCTGGCCGTTCTTGTAGAGCGTGGCCGCCACCCACAGCTGCAGGTCGACATCGAAGCCGTTGTAGGCCACCGGGCCGTCCGGCTTCGATTTCACCGGGACGTGTGCCTGGTTGACCATCTTGGTCACCGCGCGCCGCTCCTCGTCGGTGCCGAGGGTGGTGACATAGATATAGGTCATGGTGGTGCGCAGCCGGTCCAGCGGCCGGTACAGCACCGTGCTGTGGTCGGCGACGCCGTGCCCGACGCCGGGTTCGGCCAGTTGCAGCAGCACCGTCACGCCCGCGCCGAGGAACAGGAAGCCCTCACCGACGTAGTCGGCCAAGTTCAGGCCGCGGTCCACCGGTGGTCGGGATTTCCGGAACGGCATGCACACCCCTTCTCGAATGCAACGATACGACGCGAATTGTTGCATTGTTTATGCTCGTTGGCAACGGCCACCGGCGGTAGATTCATCCCCGATGGCCCCCAATCCACTGTTCGCGCTGCTCGGCAGGTCACCCGAAATGGGCGCCGGCTCAGCTGCCGATGAGCAGATCCTGCAGGCCGCGCTGGACCAGTTCGCGCTGACCGGGGTGCGGCGGACCAGCACCGACGACATCGCTCGCCGCGCCGGGGTCAACCGCGCCACCCTCTACCGGCGACTGGGCGCCAAGACCGAGATCGTCTCGGCCGCCTTCCAGTACGAGGCCGGCCGGGTGCTGACCGAGATCGACCTCGGCACCGGCGATCTGGCCGAGCATCCGACCGAGGCCGAGATCGACGACTACATCGTGCGGTTCTGCATCCTCACCCTGACCCAGGTGCGGGAGAACCGACTGCTGCACCAACTGCTCGAGGTCGACCGCGACGAGACATTGCGGGCGCTGACGATCGGGGCCGGACCCGTGGTCGAAATGGCGTCGGCCTTCCTGGCCGAGCGCATCCGGTTGGTCCGGGAGCGCACCGGCGGTTCGACGGATGCGGCCGAGATCGGTTCGCTGTCGGCGGTTCTGGCGCGCATGACCCAGTCTTTGCTGTTGACCCCGGACGGGCCGCCGCACGTGCGAACCGCCGACGAGATGACCGCGTTCGCCGCGTCGGTGCTGGTCCCGCTGTTCCGGGGGCGGGCCCCCGCTTAGTTCTCCGGGACCGTGATCGGAATCGGTATCGGCACCAACGGAATTCGCAGGTACTCGGTTGTCATCGGAACGGTAGTTGTCGGCGGCACCGTGGTGGTCGGGGGCACCGTGGTGCTGGGTGGAGCCGTCGTGGTCGGGGGCGCCGTGGTGGTCGTGGTGGGCGGCGCCGTCGTGGTGGTGGTGCTCGGCGGCACCGTTGTGGTGGTCGTGGGCGGAGCCGTGGTGGTCTCCGGCGGGGGCGCCGCGGTGGTTTCCGGGGGCGGCGCGACGGTCGTGGCTACCGGCGGCGGAGCGACCGGGCTGGGCTCCGGAGGCGGAACGGGTGACGGGGTCGACGACGGCAGCGGCTCCACCACCGCGCTGGTCTCGGGCTGGACCGAGGTGCCGTCGTCGGCGATGCGGGTCAGGCTGTAGAGGGCGCCGGCGATGGCGATCAGCGCCACCAGGATGCCGACCCACAGCGCAACCTTGGGCAGCCGCGACGGATGCCGACGACCGGGGACCGGCGCCGGAGGCGGCGTCGCCGCCGGGTGCCATCCGGTGGCCGGAGCCTGGTCATAGGGGTCGTCGAGGTAGGGCACCGGTTCGGGAGCGCCGGCGCTGCCGTCCTCCTGCGACCAGGCGTAGGCGTCCACGACGCCGGTACCGGGGCCCGACGACACCGTCGGCGCCATCTCGGTTGCTTCGATTGCGTCCGCTTCCCGGGTGACTTCGTCGGCCTGCGGGTCGTACATATGTTGCTTACCTTGCATCGACAGCGGCTGGGGATCGCCCCCACGATAGGGGCACGGCGCGGTGCGCCGCCACCGCCGAGACCATAGGGTTATACAACCGTTAGCGGCAATGACTTTCGGCTGCGGAACTGGAAATTCGCACCGCCGCTGACCTTTGTCACCATGACCTCGGGCAGTTCGGTTGCCGCGGTGTCGGATTCGCTCAGCTGGAGGTTCCACTCGGTGTCGGATCCGTCGACCGCGACCCGCAGGTGGGGGTTCACCGCCGTAGCGATGGCCTGCAGCGGATTGGTCGATTCCGGTGAGCACAGCGCGATCCAGGCACCGTCGTCGTGCGCGGGCGAGCGATGCACCGACAGCCCGTTCTCGGCGATATCGCTCTGCACGTAGCCGATTGGATTGAACAGCGGGTGCAGCTCGAAGGTGCGCAGCGCCCCGGCGATGTCGTCGGGGAGCCGCAGGGCGTTCTTGATGCGCATCGCGGCCAGCCCGGCCAGCCCGGTGAGCTGGCGGCGGCCCACGGACGTGGCCAGGTCGGCCTTGTCGCCGGCCCGGGCCTGCACCGCCAGGGCGAACGAGAGGTACAACAGGTGCATCTGCAGGCACACCTCGTCAGCCAACCGAACCAGCGCCGAGTGGGAGAACGCGGCGAAGTCGACGTCGGCCAGCAACGGCCCGGTGTAGTCCGCCAGCCCCTCGTCGGACCGATCGATGTCGCCGAGTTCCCAGGTAGCGGCACGGGTTTGACTGATCACCGCCAGGGCGGGAATGGGCTGAGCCGGTGGGTAGGACTCGTCGATGATGACGGTCCAGCAGCAGTGCGGCGTGCGGTCCGCCGGGGTGCGGGGCGGCCGGTGCACCGGGCGGCACTGCGCCTTCACATTGGTCGCCACCGCGGTGGCGTCGAACGTCGGGTCCTCGATGGTGTGGCACATCCCGAAGACGTAGTCCTCACCCAGCGGTTCCACATCGAGTAGCGCACCACAGCTGGCCAATTCGAACTCGCCGTGCCAGCGGTCGTGGACGGTGAAGCGGAAGTCCATGAACTGCGGCGGCGATCCGATGTCGAACTGGATCCCCTTGAAGATGGTCGGCACGTCGTCACCGACGAAGCCCAGTGCCCGCTGCATGCGCCGGGTGTAGACCGGACTGGCGCCCGCCCACTCCTCGATGGCAACCTCCAGCATCCCCTCGCGGCCGAATTCCTGGATGCACCAGGCCATTCCGGAGCGGTCGATCATGTGCCCGATCAGCAGCAGTTCGGGTAGCAGCACCGCCAACTCGTCGCGCGACAGCGACGCATACCTGGATTCAGTCACACAGAAAAAATAGTGCTGACTATGTTATAAAGTCAACAATGTCTATTTCCGTCGATCCCACCGGGTCCCCAGGCCCCACCCGGCGAACCAGCGCGCCCCGCAAGCGCGGCGACGACACCCGCGCCAAGATCATCGACGAGACGGTGCGCTGCATCACCGAAGAGGGCTTCGGCGCGGCGACCGCCAAGCACGTCGCCGAGCGGGCCGGGGTGACCTGGGGTGTCATCCAATACCACTTCGGCGACCGCAATGGCCTGCTGATGGCGGTCGTCGACGACGGAGTCACGCGATTGCTGACGAGCCTGTCGGCGGTCGACGTCGGCGAACTGGGGTTGCGGCAGCGCATCGAGGCGGTCGTCGACACCGCATGGCACTGCTACGCCAGCCCGACATCGTTGGCTGCGTTCGAGATTCTGCGAGCCACCCGCGGCGGCCTGGGCGAGCAGTCACTCGAGCACCTGCTGCAGATGAACTCGGCGATCAATCGGCTGGGCCGGCTGGTCTCCGACGACCCGGCGGATACCGGTGTGGCCGAGGTGATCTGGGCGGCGCTGCGGGGAATCGTGTTGGCGCAGATGATCGTCGGCGGAGAATTCGACTGGCAGTCCGAGCGCCGGGCGCTGATCGACATGGTCTGCCACTACCTGCAGCGCGAGCGTCGCCAGCCCAACTAGCCTGTGCGCCAGTGCGTTGGGAGCGGCTGCGACTCGCGCGGTCGGTTGTGGTACGCCATGGACGCGCCCAACCAGCCGCTGCCGTTGGTGATCGGCTTGCCGTCCTGGTCCTCGTCCTTGCCGCCGGGCTTGCGGCCGCGTCGGGTGTCACCGGAATCGGCCGGCACCGAACCCTGTCCGGCGGTGGTGCCCATCACGGCCTCCTGGAACACCGTTCCCGGCGGCATCATCCCCCCGACAGCCACCGGCAGTCTGGTTTCGGCGGCGGCCAGTGTGAATGCGGTCGACCGGAGCTCCGGCGCCGCGCTGGCCCAGCTCGGCGGCACCGACAGCCCACCGATCGGGGTCGCCCTGCCCATCCCCAGGCTCGGTGCGGGCGTGGTGGACGCGGACAGCACCCCGCGCGGCCCGAGTCCCTCGAACGTCAACGCCCCCTCCATGCCGCCGCGCACGAGCAGCAGCCGTCCCCAGCCGGCACCGTTGGTCACCACGGAGTACATGGCCGAGTCGAAGCTGAGCCCACTGGAGGCGAGGCTGGTGAAGGGCGTCAACTGGTTCAATGCGCCGCTGATCGTCTCGAAACCGTTCGGCGGAGGCGGCGAGGCCTCGGCCGGAGCGCTCAGGTGCTGCAGCGCACTCTGGACGGCACTGTTCAGGCCGTTGCTTCCAGCGGCGTGGGACACCGCGCCGGACTGGCCGCCGAGCCCGGTCGGATCGGTGGTCTGCGGTGGCCGGTCGAGCGGGGGCAGGACACTCGCGGACGCCGCGGCCGCCGCGTAGCCGTACATCGCGACGGCGTCCTGCGCCCACATCTCGGCGTAATGGATTTCGGTGGCGGCGATGGCCGGGGTGTTCTGCCCGAAGAAGTTGGTGGCGACCAGCGTGGCCAACAGTGCCCGGTTGGCGGCGACCTCCGCCGGCGGAACCGTTGCGGCGAAAGCGGTTTCGTAGGCCACGGCGACCGTCCTGGCCAGCATGGCGGTCTGTTCGGCCTTAGTGGCTCCGGCCTGCAGCCACGCCACGTACGGGGCCGCGGCGGTCGCCATCGCCGCGGACGACGAGCCGGACCAGGCGTGACCGGTCAGGCTCGTGATCACCTCGGAGTAGCCGACCGCGGTGACCTCCAGTTCTGCGGCCAGCGCGTCCCAGGCCGCCGCCGCGGTAAGCATCGGTGCTGCACCCGGACCGGAATACATTCGCCCGGAGTTGACCTCCGGGGGGAGCGCCGCGAAATCCATGGCGTGCGGGGTCAGCCCGCCGCTGGTGGCCGGGGCACCACAGTGCGACGGTGCGAGGCGGCACGGGCCGTGGCGGCGCCCAGGCCCCGCCCGGCCAGGGTGCCCAGCATGGTCTCGCCGAATGCCGTTCCCGGCGCGGCGCCGGCGAATGCCGGCACCGCCGGTGCGCCCGGAGCCGCTACCGCCATGCCGGCGGGGGTGACGGCCGACGCCAGCGTGGCGGGCATCGCCCAGCCGTGCGGCACCGACAACGCCCCGATCTTGAGCGCATTGCCCGCACTGGCCGACAGGCCCGCCCCGCCGAGCCCGAGGCCACCGAGTCCGAGGCTGGCCGGCCCGAGGAAAGGCGGGTGCAGGATCTCGTCCAGCCCGCCGGGGTTTTCGGCGGTGAACGCGACCAGACCGATCCCGTTGTTGATGTTGCTGAGCATGTTCGCCGTGCCGGACCAACTCGTCATGCCGGCACTCGCCATCTGGGTGGCCAGCCCGGTGAACGGCGAAATCTGGCCGATGATCGACCCGACGTCGGTGGTGGCGGCAGCGGATCCGGCCTGGGCGACCGCGAGGGACTGGGCCGGCGCACCGGAAGCGTTGGTGGTCTGCGGCGGCCGACTGAAGGCCGCCAACGCCGACGCGGCGGCTGATGAGCCGGCGTACCGGTACATCGCGGCGGCGTCCTGAGCCCACATCTCGGCGTACTGACGCTCGGCCTCCCCGATCGCCGGGGAGTTCTGTCCGAAAAAGTTCGTGGCGATCAGCTGATGCACCAGGGCGCGGTTGGTGGCGATCACCGGTGGGGGAACCACCGCCGCCACGGCTGTCGCATAGGCCTGCGCGGCGGAGGTGGCCTGGCGTGCCGTCTGCTCGGCCTGCGCGCCGGTACCGCGCAACCAGGTGACGTACGGCTGGGCGGCGGCCGCCATGGCCGTCGCCGTCGGGCCGGTCCACGGCCCCGCGGTCAGGCCTGATGTCACCGAATCGAACATGGTCGCGGTGTTGTGCAGCTCGGTGGCCAGCTGCTCCCACGCGGTTGCCGCGCTCAGCATGGATCCGGATCCAGGACCTGCGTAGATGCGTCCGGAATTGATCTCCGGCGGTAAGACGCCGTAGTCCATCGGTTCTCCTCGGTCAGAGCTGTCGGCGGGCAGCTCGATGGCAGTCTCACCAAACGTGACGTTGGTGAACCGGAGGTTACGGCGAGGTGGTCAAGTTAGTGGCGGCTACATGAACTGTTGTCAGCCCGGCCACCAGTACGACGCATTCGGGGCGAACCCGACGGCTCACGTTCACCTGTCATTCATTCTTCGGGTGCCGTCGGTTAATCCAGGTCAGCGATGCTGTTTGCACTGTGAGACACGCACGATGGCTTTTGATCACCGCGGGCGCCGGTGCCTTGTTGGGCTTCGCCGCGCCGGTGCACGCCGACACCGACCCCGACGCCGTGTTCCTCAACGCGGTCAACCAGGCGGGCATCGAGTACACCGACGCTCAAGAGGCGGTCAGCGTCGGGCGTGAGGTCTGCGACTACCTGGGTGCCGGGCACCAAGTCGACGGCGCCGCCCGCGCCCTGCGGATTTCCAACCGCAGCCTGTCGGTCAAGAACGCCGCCAAGTTCGTGACGTTCGCCCAAGCCGCGTACTGCCCGGCGGGGTAACGGAGGAGACGATGATGGCTCGCAAGTCCGTGTTGGCCGCCGTGGCGGTGGCGGGTCTGTTGGGTCTGGCCGCGCCGGCGGCCGCGGATACCGGTGACTCCGGCTTCCTCGGCGCACTCGACCAGCAGGGCATCTCCTACCCGAACGCGGCCGACGCCGTGGCCGGCGGTCACACCGTCTGCGAGTACCTCGCCTCGGGGCACAGCCCCAACCAGGCGGCCAAGGGTGTGAAAAACGCCAACCCCACCCTGACGCTGACCAAGGCGCACCAGTTCGTCAGCATCGCCCGGGCGAACTTCTGCGCCCAGCCGGACTGACCGCTTCGGCTCGGCGGGCCCGGCAGCCTTCGGCGGAGCTCACTGCGCGATCGCGATGACCGCGCCGGGGCGCAGCCACTGAATGATCTGCACCAGTTTGGCGTCGTCGATGGCCACGCATCCCGCGGTCGGCCCGCCGTCGGTGGTGTGGAAGAAGAAAGCGGCGCCGTCGCCCGGTGTGCGGGCGGTGTTGACCCCCATCACCACCGCGTGCTTGTACTGCGGGATCTCGAGGTTCTCACTCTCGCTGGTGTCGAACCTGCACTGCGCCTTCTTGCAGACCTGCATGGTGTTGAACGTCGGGCTGTTGCCGTCGCCGTCCCACCAGTGATCCGGACCGACCTGCACATACTGCAGTCCCCCACCGGGATTCGGGGCGGTGCCGAACGCGTACGGCAGTGAGTAGACGCCCATCGGGGTGGCCGGGTAGCCGCTCTTGGCCTTCGGCGCCATGCCGGCCGAGCCGACGTGGGTGCGGATGCCGGCGGCAACCGGCTGCCAGCCCGTCGCGGCCCGCTGGTAGACGTCCATCTTGGCGTCCGAACCACCAACCCCGACAACGGAGATCACTTGGTTGGCGTTGCCGACGGAGCGAGCGAACCACGGAATGACATCGGCTTGGGCGCCCGGTGCCGCCGCCAGGGTGGTTCCGGCGGAGAACACCGCAGCGCAGAGCATGCTCAGCAGTCGGCGCATCGACTCATCATCGACGGACGCCGGGGGCGGGTCAAACACCGATCGCGGCGCGCCACGGTTTCACGGCTCCGCGCGACGCTCCAACGCCTCGACCGGCGCCTCACTCCTGAGCAGCCCTCGCGACGACAGGTACTCGCGGAAGTACTCCCGGTGTTCGGGACAGGTCAACCACACCTTGCGGCGTTCGGGGGTGTGCAGCTTGGGGTTGTTCCACAGCATGCCGAACGTCGCGTCAGCGCTGCAGCCCTTGCGGGAACAGACGAGGGCCCCCACCGGGTCGGCATTGCTACTGGTCATCAAGATCATCCTGCGGTGTGGGCCGCACCGGGTCAACCCCGTCGGCCCACGGCCGCAGCAGCACCGCCCACCCGCACAGATACGCCCAACCCAGCGCCCACCCCGCCAGCACGTCCGAGGGGTAATGCACGCTGAGCGCCACCCGCGCCGCGCCGACCCCGGCCACCACCAGCACGCCGGCGCACACAGCGGCCAGCCGTGCGTGGCGTCGCAGCACCGGCAACGCCGCCACCAGCAGTGCCCCGACCCCGACCATCACCCCGAGGGCGTGCCCGGACGGAAACGACGACGACGTCGCCTCCACCAGCGCGGTCGTTGGGCGCCGCCGGTCCACGGCGTCCTTGGCCACCTGGGTGAGCAAGCCGGTCGCCTCGACCGTCACCAGCAGAAACAGCGCCGTGCGCAACCGGCGCCGGCTCACCGCGACAATGGCCGCCACCATGGCCAGCACCCGGAACACCGGCGGCGCGAACACCGTGGATACCCCGTCCCAGAACCACACCCAGGCCGGGTAGGCGATGCCGATGTCGTGGCTGACGTCCGACGCGAACGCGTCGACGGTGTACGGCACGATCCAGTGCTGCCGGTAGCCCAGCAGTGCCAGGGCATAGACCGCAACGGCGGCCGCACCCGAGACCAGCGCCCACCGACACACCTTCGAGGGCGTCATCGCCTCACTCGCCGATGTGCCGGTCAACGGTGACCCGCAGGTCCGGCCAGGGCGGCCGGCGCAGCACCGCCAGGGCGATGATCACCGCCGACAGCAGCCCGGTGAGCACCCCCAGCAGCGCGATCCGGTCGACCTTGACGGCCGGTACCCATTCGGTCCGGTCTGCGCGGATCACCAGCGCACCGGCCGGGGTGGCGGTGACCCCGGAACCGTCGCCGCCCGAGGCCCGGACCCGGGCCGCGGTGATCACCGTGGCGCCGTCGGCGGTCTGCTGCGGGTCGCCGTATACCCAGCTGCCGGCGGCGTCGGTGGACAGCTGATCGAGCAATTCCCAACGTTTCATCGCGGGCCTCCCTTGGTCTGCCTCGTACCATCATCGCGTGGCCGATCTTTCCTTCACCGCGCAGGAGCGCCAGGCCGTGTACCGGGCGATCGCCGAGCGGCGTGACATGCGCCGGTTCGTCCCGGGCCGCACCGTCGACCCGGACGTGCTGGCCCGCCTGCTCGCAGCGGCGCACGCCGCGCCCAGCGTGGGGCTGATGCAGCCGTGGCGGTTCGTCCGCATCACCGACGACACTCTGCGCCAACGCATCCACGCCCTGGTCGACGAAGAACGTCACCGCACCGCCCACGCACTGGGTGAGCGCGAACAGGAGTTCCTGACACTGAAGGTGGAGGGCATCCTGGACTGCGCCGAGCTTTTCGTGGTGGCACTGCGTGAGGGCAGGCAGGCCCACATCTTCGGCCGCCGCACGCTGCCACAGATGGACCTGGCGTCGGTGTCGTGCGCCATCCAGAACCTGTGGCTGGCCGCCCGCGCCGAGGGCCTGGGCATGGGGTGGGTGTCCCTGTTCGAGCCGGAACCGCTGGCAGAACTTCTGGGCATGCCCGCCGACGCGGAGCCGGTGGCGATCCTGTGTCTGGGCCCGGTTCCGGAATTTCCCGATCGACCAGCACTGGAGATCGACCAGTGGGCCTACCGGCGGCCGTTGGGCGAGTTCGTCTCCGAGAACAGTTGGACACTGCCATGACCCACAGCGACGAGGCCGCGGGGATCCACCAGATCTGGTCGGGGCTCGGGCTGCCGGGCATCATCGACGTCCACACCCATTTCATGCCGAAGTCGGTGATGGACAAGGTGTGGAACTACTTCGACTCGGCCGGGCCGCTGGTGGGGCGCCCCTGGCCGATCAACTACCGCACCGACGAGGCCCACCGGGTCGCGACGCTACGGGCCTTCGGTGTCCGCCGATTCACCTCGCTGGTGTATCCGCACAAGCCGGAGATGGCGACATGGCTCAACCAGTGGTCGTCCCAATTCGCAACGGAGACAGTGGATTGCCTGGCCACCGCGACGTTCTACCCCGAGCCCGGAGCAACCGAATACGTGGCCGCGGCGATCGACAGCGGAACCCGGGTTTTCAAGGCGCACATCCAGGTCGGCGACTACGACCCGAATGATCCCCTGCTCGACGGAGTCTGGGGAGCGATCGAGGATTCCGGCACCCCCGTCGTCATCCACTGCGGCTCCGGGCCGCAGCCCGGACGATTCACCGGCCCCGATCCCGTCCGGCGACTGCTGCGCCGCCACCCGCGGCTGAGGCTGATCATCGCCCACATGGGCATGCCGGAGTACGGCGAATTCCTCGACATCTGCCTGGATTCGGAGGCAGTGCACCTGGACACCACCATGGCGTTCACCGCGTTCATCGACGAAAGTATGCCGTTTCCGGCCGAACATGAGCCGCGACTGCGGGCGGCCGGTGAGCGGATCGTGTTCGGCAGCGACTTTCCGAACATCCCGTACGGCTACCTCGACGCACTACGGGCGGTCACCGGACTTCCGGGCGTCGACGACGCCTGGCTGCGCGACGTTCTGCACGACAACGCGGCTCGATTGTTCGCTGTCCCGCTAACATCGCCAGTGACGGGCCCCGCCCCGCACCCGAGAAAGGCCGGAGACCGTGACCTCTGATGCCACCCCACTCAACCCCCCTATTCCGATCCCCGATGTTCCCAGCGCCGACGCCGGCGAGCGCGGCCTGCCGGACCGCAGCGAACTGTCGTTGCGGGAGAAGATAATCGTCGACACCTCGGCGTTCGCCGACATCGGCCTGCGCACCGCGGTGGCATCGATGGTGGCGGCGGCGATGATTCCCTCGGTGGTGACCACCGTGGTCGGCCGCGGGCAGTCCAGCCGGGAACGCGAGCAACTGGAGTTCTACGCCCAGTTGGCCGCCGAACGTGACCCCGCCCGCTCCTTTCCGGCGCCGTCGGCGCTGCCCAGGATCTCCTCGCGACGCGCCAATCCGCTGGCCGAACGGATCGCGCGCGGGACGGTCGAGAACGTGGCGTTCACCAGTGGTTTCGAGGCGGTCAACCCGGCGATGCGCGACTCCTGGCACGCCCTGGAGCGCAACAACACCGCCCGGTTCCAGCATTGGCGTCACGACGACGGGCCGCGACCGACGCTGTGTGTCATCCACGGGTTCATGGGTTCGGCCTACCTGTTCAACGGATTGTTCTTCTCGCTGCCGTGGTTCTTCCGGTCCGGTTACGACGTGGCGCTCTTCACCCTGCCGTTCCACGGCCGCCGGGCCGAAAAACATTCTCCGTTCAGCGGATACGGCTACTTCTCGCACGGTATGTCGGGATTCTCCGAGGCGATGGCCCAAGCCGTGCACGACTTCCGCTCGATGGTCGACTATCTGGAGTTCACCGGTGTCGACCGCATCGCGTTGACCGGCCTATCGCTCGGGGGATACACCAGCGCCCTGCTGGCCGCCGTCGAACCCCGTCTGCAGGCGGTGATCCCGAACGTGCCGGTGGTCTCGGTCGAGGCGGAGATCCGGGACTGGTTCCCGGCCAACAAGGTGCTGCAGGCCGGCCAACTGATGGGACGGATTCCCCACGACGAATTCGCCATCTCGACGGCGTACCACTCGCCGCTGAACTACCCGGCCCTGGTGCCCAAGGATCGGCGGCTGATCATCACCGGTCTGGGTGACCGGTTGGCGCCGCCGGAGCAGGCCGAGATGCTCTGGCGGCACTGGGATCACTGCGCGCTGCACTGGTTTCCGGGAAACCATGTGCTGCACGTCAGCCAGCCGGCCTATCTGCGCCGGATGACGGCCTTCCTGCGGGGCTACATGTTCTAGCCGGCGGCCACTTCACTTCTGGTGCCCGCCGCGACCGGCCACCGCAGCCCGGCGAGGGCGTCGGCGGGCAGTGCGGTGTGGCCGTCCAGGCGGCTCCCCGACAGCGGGTGCAGGCTGCACAGCGCGGTCCGGTGGTTGCCCTGCTGCGGCACCAGTCCGGCCAGCGGCGCGGTGCCGTCGGGGGCCGACCCGGTGCGCAGGGCGCACGCCGCCGCGATGGTCCGCTGATCGCCGGAACCGGAGATCTCCAATGCCGTCCAGGTCTCCTCGGCTGCAGACGCCCGAATCCGGTCGAACGTGTCCGCCAGCGCCGCATCGATGCTCACCAGGTAGGCGGCGACGTGGTCACCGGGGCCGTCGATGACCGACCGCCAGGTCTCCTTCGCGCCCGCGTCGATCAGCGCGGGAATGTCGCCATCGGCGACAAGTGCGGTGTCCCAGCCGATCTCGCGAAGGTGATCGGACAGCCGGCGCACCGCGATGTCGGCAGTCCGCTGCAACGGGATGGTCGACGAACGGGCCTGCAGGGCAGCAAGGTTCGGCGCGGCCGAGTAGGTCAGTCCGATCCAGGTGTCGCCGGTGCCGTGACTGGTGATTCGCACGGCGTCGGCCCGCAGTCCGTACCGGTTCAGGTAGCCGGAGATCAGCGACAGCGGCAGGGTGTCCCCGGCGGCGCCGGACTTGATCCGCAACGCCGCGGTGGCCCGGGCACCGGAGCCGGACCGCCGGTCGGTGTGCACGCCACCGCGCGAACGCGACATGGCCAGCCGGCGACCGACGATCGTGGTCAGGTGCAGGCCCTGCCACCAGCTCAGCAGCAGGATCGCCACGGCGACAGCGACACCCAGCACCCAGCGTTCCCGGGTGGCCGGCCACGGATAGGCCAACACCGCCGGAACAACGGCCAGCAGCACCAGGCTGATCCGGCCCGGCCCGGGCAGGGGAATGGACGATCGGTGCAGGCTCACAGTTGGTCTTCCTTTCGTCGGCGGGCGGCCGCGGCGGCGCCGGTGGCGACGGCGGCGACCAATCCGGCCAGCAGCGCGGTTCCCGCGAAGGCCACGATCCGCGGCGCGGGGTCCTCGGGTTGCGGAACCGGTGGTGGAGCGAGTTTCTTCACCGGCGGGTTGGCCGGATCCTGGGCCGGCGTCAGCTCCCAGGTGAGAGCGGCCACCGGGTCGACGATGCCGGCACCGACCAGGCCCGACGGCGCGCGCGCCGAGTTGTGCGCGGTGGCGACGATCCGGTGTGCCACCTGCATGGCGTTCAGGTCGGGGTAGCGACCCCGGACCAGCGCGGCCACCCCGGCCACATAGCCGGCGGCATACCCGGTGCCGCTGAGCGGCACCAGCTTGCCCTGGTTGCCCGGAAGCGCGTTGGCCAGGCCGCCGTCCTCCCGGTTGCTGACCGACATCACGCCCTCGCCGGGTGCGGCCACGCCGACCCACGGTCCGGCCATGGTGAACGACGACGGCTGCCCGGACGGGGACAGCGAGGCCACCGACAGCACATACGGGTGCCACCACGACGGAATCGACAGGGAGGTGACGCTGCCCCAGTTGCGCGGGTCCTGCGGCCGGCTCAGATCGGTGAGCGGATTCGACTCGCACGCCTCACCGCCGCCACCGACGGATCCGGTCTGGCCGTGGTCGCCGGCCGCGGCCACGATGAGCGCGTCCTTCTCCACCGCCGCGTAGCGCAGTGCCGCTCCCAGCGCGATCTGGTCGACGTTGTGGTCGGCGGGCACGCAGGTGGTGGTGGAGATGGTGATGACCCGAGCACCGAGGTCGGCGGCGTGCACGATGGCCCGCGCCAACGCGGTGAGGTCGGTGATCACCCGGGTGGCACGCGGGTCGTCGCCGCCCAGTCTCGGGGAGATGGTCGCCGAGGCCGATCGCAGCGACAGCAGCCGCGCTCCCGGCGCCACCCCCGTGAAGCCGTCCTGGCCTTCCGGTGCGGGCTGTCCGGCCACAATGCCGGCGACCAGCGTTCCGTGCCCGTCGCAGTCGGTCAGGCCGTCGGTCGTGCCGATGTAGTCGCCGCCCGGGTCGACCGCCGGCAGTCGCGGACCCGGCCGCACGCCGGTGTCGATCACGGCCACGGTCTGGCCCTCGCCGCGGGAGAACTGCCATGCGGTGGGCAGATCGAGCATTCGCTGCCCGGCCGTGACCGCAGCGGTGTCGGTGCCGGGCAGCAGGCCCGAACTCGCGCAGTCACCGCGCTGTTCCATCGCCGCGACGGGACCGGGCGCCCCGCTGGGCGGCGGTACCATCGGGTCGACGTTCGGCGGGGTGATAGCCGATGCGGGCGGACCGGCCAGCAGCAGGGTCAATCCCACTGCCGCACCGGCGATCCCGCCCTTCTTGAGCAACGTCATCGAGACAGAACCCAGGCGAAGATGCCGACCAGGTAGGCCATGACCGGGATCAGCGTGGCGTCGACGCCGGAGGCCAGGAATCCGACCAACCGGCGAAGCGGCAGCGAGTAGCTGTCCGGTGACGCGACCGACGGGCTCAGCGCGACGATCGCCCAGACCGCCACCAGGGCGGCCAGCACCAGCACCGCACCGAAGGCCGCCGCGTAGCGACCGGTCGCGGCGTAACAGGCCAGCAGGACCAGAGCGGTCAGGTGCGGCTGAGCCAGCAGCCAGGCCTTGCACCACGCCGAGTCCCACACCCGGGCCCGCAGCACCGAGGCCACCGCGATGCCCGCCACCACGTACCACGCCCAACCCGAAAGGCCCTCGGGCGCAGCGGCGATCGCCACCGAACCGAGCACGGCCAGCAGCACGGCGCCGGCGATGAAGCCGGTCTGGTGGGCGTCGGTGACCCGGACGCGACGGGGCAGGTCCTCGAGCACACCCTGCGGCAGGGCCGACGGGGTCGGGTCGCCGGGAGCCGGGATCACCGGCAGCGGCAGCCGCGCCCACAACGCCGAAACCTGCGGAGCGGCAACGGTGAGCAGCAGCGAGGCGGTGATCAGCCCGCAGCCGAGGCTGAGATACGGCACCTCCCAGAACGTCTTGACGGCGGCAGCCGCCAACACCCCGACACCGACGACCACCGCGGCGGTGAAGAAGGCCATCCCGCGTTCGCCCCGGCCGGCCGGCGGCAGGATCAGGCAGATCAACGCCCAGGCACTGACCGCCGCCGCGCCCAGCACCACGTGCGCCGGGCCGAACGCGCCGGGCACCGCCAGGGTGCCGGCGGCCGCGACCGGCACCAACGCCGCGATCGCCATGGTCAGTGCGGCGTCCGCCGAGCGGGTCCGTGCCACCAACGCCGCCAGCACGGTCAGAATCGCGATCGCCCCGACTGCGAACAGGCCGGCCGGCTCGCCGGTCAACGCGCGATGCGCGGCGGCCAGGCCGGTCCCCGCGAAGGCCAGCGCTGTGCCCGCGGCCAGCGCGGCACGCTGAATGTGCTTGGGCCCCCAGGGCCGACGACGAGAAGCGGAGAAGATCACGGCGGCATCGGCGATGTCCTCGACGATGCCGGGGGCTGCCGGGCCGACCGGTACCGGCCGCAGCGCCAGCAGGTCGCCGTCGACCACGCCGACCGTGTCCAGGCTGGCATCCAGGCTGAACGGCGCGCCACCGACCGGCGCCAGGCTCAGCAGAGTCGTTGCGCCGGAGGCGGGGTCGGCGTCATCGCCGGTGTCCGGGGCAACCAGGCGTTGCACCGCCGGCAAGATTTCGCGCAGCGGCAACTCCGCGGGCAGCGCGATCTCAGTCAGGCGACTATCGGCCAGAACCGCGATGCGGACGATCGGCATGGCGGCGCTGGTCAGCACCGGAGCTTCGGTCATTGGTGTTCTCTATTCTTGATTCTTGTTGCTAGGACAGCTGGGTGGTGAAATCTCGGGACAGTCGCTGACCGGGGAACCACTGGCCCTCGGGCAGCGTTGCGGTCAGCTCTTCGATCGCCACGGCGATCGCAAAATCGGTTCCGGGCCGGAACGTCGACACCCACTCGCCGTCGAAAGCCCGGGTGGGCGCGACCAGTATCCGGCCTTCGTCGGTGTCGACCAGGCTCATTCCGACCTCGGTGGAGGCGTGCCGGCCGTCTTGGGCACAGCCCGCGACGACCTCGACGTAGCTGCGCGGGCCGGCGAAGACCGACTCCACGATCGGCCGCGCCGACACCGGGATGCCCAGGTAGTCAAGGACTTCGCCGAGCGGGGCGCCGGCACGCAGCCGCTCGTCGGCACGCACACCGACCCGGGCGGGCAGCGTGAACTCGTCGAACCGGGCAGGCGGACGCGCCCGCAGTCCGGCCCCCAGCACCGGGACCAGCAGCCGGGGGTCGTCGATCTCCATCGCGGTGAACGTGACCAGCTGAGCGTTGCGCAACGCCACCACGGTCCGGGCGGGCTTACCGGAGCCGTCGCCGCGGCGCGCCACGATGCCGCGCAGCATCTCCGGAGCGCCGTCGGACGGTGCACCCACGTAGCGCAGGTCCAGCCAACGGTCCGGGAAGCACACCACCCGAATCCATTCGGCCACGGATCGATTGATCGTGCCGTCCGGCGCGACGACTCCCATTCGAGTCAGTTCGTCACGCTGGCGCTCCATGAACGCACCGCGTTCCCCGGCGTCGGAGTAGGGCATGGTTATCGCCAAAACCCACGGAAATGACCCTGCGCCAATGGTCTCCGCGATGTACCAGGCCTGCTCGACGGTGAGTTCGGCGGCGTTGGGTTCAGTACCCATCACAGCCGTCCATCGCCGAGCGGCAGCGCTGGTCTAGCCCCACTTGGCGGCTTCGGCGGTGTCGCGAGCGTTCATCATCATCGTGTTGGCCTCATGCGTGGCAGCCATCGAGTGATACACCCGAACCAACT
>NZ_CP084029.1:0-389810 GCF_020181615.1 [Mycobacterium] crassicus | reverse complement strand
CTTCGCCCCAAACGCCGACTCCGACGCCACCAACTGCGGAATATGCGCATCCAACAAACTCATCCCCGCACTCCTTTCTCCACTACTACTTCGGCTCTGATTCCGACTCCAGGGCGGAGTCGGCGAGATCGTTTTCGCTCCAGGTGTCAGGCAACATCGGCACGCTGGGCCCCCCACCGAAGCCGTCGCCGGTCAAGGTCGTCAGCCCCGTCGCCGTCCCGGTGCTGCGCTTGCCCACCGTTCCGGTGAATCCGAGCGCCCCGGCACCACGATCCGAACCCGTCGTGGCGGACACCGCCGACGGCTCCTCGCCAGGTCCGGCACCGGGACCGGCATCGAGGTCCATGAATTCGTCGGCGTGGTCGTGCAACACCGCACGCCGGCGCCGCCGCGCCCGGGCTTTATCGCGGGCCGACGAGGTCGCCACGGCTGCCGCCGCAGGCACCCGCGAGGCCGGTGCCTGCGCCTTGTTGCCGTCGGTCAGGGTCGGCCCCAGCCCGGTGCCCGGGTCGGTACCGCCCACCAGGTAGCCGAAGCCCATCACCCCGGCCGCCGGTGCGCCGGGCACCGCCGCCGACGTGGCCGGAGCCGTCGGGACCGCGGGTGAACCCGGGCCGGCGATGCCGGAGGTGAAACCGGCCACCGCCGCGATCGGCCGGTCACCCGCCGGGACCAGGCCCAGCGGTGTCGGCAAGATCTCGCCCTCGCCCGCCGCCGGCTCACCGAGGTTGGGCAGCTGACTCAACGCCACCCCGAGGATGAGCGGCAAAAATGCTGGGGCGGAAAGCATCACGCCCCAGAAGGTGAAGCCGAACGGGATGAAGAACGCCTCGTAGGCGACGAAGAACAGCAGGGGGAACCAGGTCGCCAGGGCAGCGGGACCGCCGCTCATGATCTCCCGGATCACCCCGGCCGGATCCTGCAGCAGCTGGCCGATCTGGTTGAACAGCTGGGTGAAGAAATCCCCGCCACCCGGCGTGGCGTCCGCGGACAGCGGCGAGTCGGCCTTGACCACCGGGGGCGCGGCCACCGTGCGCGGCGCCGATGCCAGCGCCGCACCGGACACCGCGTGATAGAGGCCCATGGTGCTGGCCGCCTGAATCCACATCCGGACGTAGTCCGCTTCGTTGAGCGCGATCGGGATCGTGTTGATACCAAAGAAATTGGTGGCGACCAGCACCCCGTGCGTCATGTGGTTGGCAGCCAGCTCGGCCAGCGTGGGCATGGACGCCAGCGCGCTGGCGTAGGCCGACGCGGCCACCTCATGCTGGGCGGCCACGCCGGCGCTGTCCGCGCTGGCCTTGCCCAGCCAGGTCAGGTACGGCACATGCGCGGCCAGGTACTGCTCGGCGCTGGGGCCCTGCCACGCGCCGGCCTGCACCGTACCGAGCAGGGCGGTGAGTTCGTCGGCCACCGAGGCGTATTCGACGCTCAGCGCATTCCACACCCCGGCAGCTGACAACAGCGGACCCGGTCCGGGGCCGCTGCTCAGCAATGCTGAATGCACCTCCGGCGGGGAGGCGATCCAGACCGGGGCGGAAATCATCAGGCGCCAGCACCCCCCAGGTACGTCGCTGCGGCCGCGGCGTCACCGGCCGCGTAGCTCACGCCGGACTCACCGACACCGACACCGGCGCGGCCGAGTTCGGTGGCGCCCTGGGCGGCCACCGCCGCGTGCTCGCTGCCCTGCGCGCTGAAACCGGCGGCGGTCTGCAGCGACACCGGGTCAGCCGCCGGCGGAACCACCGCGGTGATCAGCGGGGCGGCGCTGGCCTGCGCGGCCGCCAGCCGAGCGGTCAATGCCTCGACCGCGGCGCTGGCGGCGGCCAAACCTTCCGGAACCACATGAAGTGTCATCGGCGTTCTCCTCCTTGTCGCTTCATACTTCGATGCGCATCAGCGCGTCAGACTCTGGCTGAACAACGGATTGACCAGCTGGAGGTAGGTGGGTTCGTCGCTGTCTCCGAGCAGCATCGCCCGGCCGGCGGGCAACCGGCCGAACCGCTGGCCGCGGATCTTGCCGCTGTCGGCGGGGTTGCCCGACAGCATCAGCGTGGTCGCCTGCAGGTCGTTGAGGCGACGCAGCAACGGGTTGGTCATCAACGCGTGCGCCGAACCGGTGGCCCGTCCGGTGACGACCACCCGCAGCCCCAGGTCACCGGCCTGCGAAAGCAGCCCGATCAGGTTGGTCCACGGCCGCTGACCCGCGTAGGGACCGCTCAGCGCCGGGGAGTCCGGGATGGCGTCGACGTCGTCGATGATCAGGTAATGGGTGTGACCCTCGTAGGTCCACCCGGCGAGGTCGGCGGCCGACAGTCCGGCCGGCGGCCGGCGGGAGCCGATCAGCGCCGACAGCCCCAGCATCGCCGGGATCACCCGGTCGACGTTGGCGGTGTACTCGTTGTCGGCGAACAGCGGTTCGTCGACCAGGTGCAGTCGGCGATCCAGCACCGTGAACGCCACCTGCTCGGCGGTGCTGTTCTCCCGCACGGTGCGGATGATGTGCCGCAACAGGGTGGTCTTGCCGGACTTGCTGTCCCCCAACACCATCAGCAACGGGTTGGCGGTGAAGTCGACCTCCACCGGTGCCAGGTCCTCTTCGCGCTGCCCGATCACGATCCGCTCCGGACCCGGGTACAGCGTCCCGACCTCCTCCGGCGCCAGGTTCGTCGGCAGCAGCCGCACCGGCGGTGCGGCCAGACCCGGGTGGCGGGCGTTGATCTCGGCGATCTGGCCCAACTCCGGTTGCGCGATCAGGAAGTGCTCGGCGGCCATGGTCAGGCCGCGGCCCGGCTGGTTGGCCGGTACGGCCTCGGCCGGCCGGGTCAGCGCGCCGGCGACCCGGACGTTGCTGTCCCGCGGATCGTGCAGCTTCAGCTCGAGCCGCAGGCCCAGGCCGTCCCGCATCGCCAGCGGCACCTCGAGCCAGCTCGGGGTGGTGACGATGACGTGGATGCCGTAGGCCAGTCCGATGTTGACCAGCTCGGTCACCTTGGCCAGCAACGGGTTTCGGGTGTTGAACTGGTCGGTGTTGTCCCGGCTGAACGCGTACAGGTTGTCGATGACCAGGAAGACCTCGCCGTACCCGTCGTTGAGCGAGCCGATGCTGCCGTCCCGGAACGCCTCCCGCTGCTGGCGCGCGGTCAACAGCTGCTCGAGTTCGCCGAACGTGCGGCGGATCCGCTCGGGTTCCAGCCCGGACGCGACACTGCCGACGTGCGCCAGGTCCTCGAGCGCGCGGAGCTGGCCGCCGCCGTAGTCCAGGCAGTAGAAGGTCACCTCGCGCGGCGAGTGCAGGTTGGCCGCCGACATGATGAACGTCTGCAGCGCAGTCGTTTTGCCGGACTTGGGCCCGCCGTGGATGAGCATGTTGCCACTGGCCGAGCGGGCGTCGAACACCAGCGGGTCCCGGCGCATGTCGAACGGCTTGTCGATCTCACCCAGCGGCCAGCGCAGCTGCCGCTCGCCGATCCCGGCCCGGGCCAGGGTCTGGCCCAACGGAATCGCGTCGTCCAGCGGGGGCAGCCACAGGTGGGGGGCCTGCGGCCCGTAGTTCGCCAACTGGTCGCCGATGGTCGCGATCAGCTTGCGCGGCGGGCCCAGTGCCTCGTCGTCGTGCTCGACGACGACCGCGGCCTCCGGCCCGGCGTCGACCGCACCGGCGGTGAACAGCTTGGGCTCGGGAATCGCGTGCATCACCACGGATTTGGACTGCCGCGGCGGGTCGTAGATGCCGTCGACATAGGTGCTGCGGAACTTGATCGGCGCCGCGCCGGGGGCGGGCACCAGGAAGCCCTCGCCCTTGTGCTCCTTGCCGGACTCGATGTGGTAGGCGTCCTCGACCCCGATGATCTGCCGAGACACGCTGGGGCTGGCCACCTTCAGACCGATCCGGTAGGAGGTGTTCTTGTCGATGTCCTTGATCTTGCCGACGTCGAGGGTCTGCGAGGCGAACAGGATGTGGATCCTGAACGATCGTCCCTTGCGGGCCACGTAGTCGAACAGCTCCGCGTACTCCGGGTGGTCGGCGAGCATCAGGGTGAACTCGTCGGCGACGATGAACAGCGTTGGGATCGGCGCCAGGTCGTGGCCGGCGGCGATCGCGGCCTCGTACTCGGTCACCGAGTTGAAGGCGCTGCCCTGCACCCGTCGGCCGGCCTCGCGCAGCAGCAGCTCACGCCGGGCCACCTCACCTCGTAGGGTGTCGGCGAACCGGTCGGCCAGCGACTTCTTCTCGGCCATGTTCGAGATGACCGCGACGACCTGCGGGAAGTGCCGGAAGATGTCGGCGCCGGCCTCACCCTTGAAGTCGGCGTAGATCACGATGAGCCGGTCCGCGGAGTGCGTCGTCAGCAGCGACAGCAGGATCGCCATCAGGGTCTGCGACTTACCGGACCCGGTCATACCGATCATCAGGCCGTGCGGGCCCATTCCGCCCTCGGCCTCGTCCTTGAGGTCGAAGATCAGCGGCTCACCGGTCGCGGTGACACCGATCGGGACGCGCAGTTCCTCATCGCGGTTGCGCGGGGCCCACAGTGCGGGCACGTCGAGGCGGGCGGCGTCGGGGATACCCAGCAGGGTGGTGAAGGTGGCGCCGCGGGTGCCGGCCGACCGCAACCCGGCGTGGGTCGGGTTGGAGTCCCAGCGCGACAGCCGGCGGGCCAGGTGGGCGGCTTCGTCGGCGCCGAAGAGGTCCGCCTCGTCGACGTAACGCTGCCAGCCGCCGGTCTGCCAGCGGTCGATGGAGTTCCCACCGGAGCTGATGCGCAGGATGGGCCGCTCGGGGTCCGAGTACTGCTCCCGATTCGGCGCGACAGCACCGCGCTGCACGACGGTGACCCCGGCGCGCGGCACGCCCAGCGACGATGCGGCCAGGTCGAAGTCCGGGTCGTCGATGACCACCAGCAGGTGCCGCGCGCTCTCGCCCGCCTCGCCGGTGAACGCCGGGCGCTCGGCCAATGCCGGAGCCAGCAGCAGCGACAGCTCCTCGGCGCTGGTCGCCAGGTAGCGGGCCGGGCCGACACCGTCGACCTGGCCGGGAATGTCCACGTGCGGCAACCACTTCAGCCACGACCAGGCCGGCGTCTCCAGATCCGGCGACGCCAAGGCCACCCCGAGCATGGTCGGGTCATGCCAGGTGACGGCCTGTGCGATCCAGGCGCGCATGGCACCGAGGACATCCGCGGAGCCCGCAGCCTCATCGGCGAGCACCGTGACCCGCGACGTCTTCGTCAGGTCCACCCCGACGGGCACGTCGCGAACCGTGCGCTGGGTGTCGAGCAGGCTGCGCAGTGCACTGTGCGACACCGGCTCCAGGTCGATCTCGTCGGCGGTGTCGGTGACCCGCACGGCGCTGGCCAGCGGAACCGAATGCCGACCGGTGCGCACCACCAGGAAGTCGTCGTCGTGCGGGTCGCGCTCCCACTGACGTCGCGAGCCGGGAACCACGGCCAGATCCGACGGGTCCGGGTGCGACCATTCCGCGGCGGCGCGCTGCTTGGCGGCCGATCCGCGGATGTTGTCACGCACCACCGACAGGTAGCGCAGGTAGTCGGCACGCTCGGCGTCGACCTCGACGGTGCGGGCCTTCTTGTCGCCGCCGCGGTAGATGCCCGCCGCCGCCACCAACAGGGCGAACGGGAAGAACAGCATCACCGGGGAGATCAGCCGCATACCGGTGGCGACCATCGCGATCACCATGCCGACGATCAGGATCACGATCACCACCGGCAGCGCCCGCTGCAGGAACGACGCCGGGATCACCCGCGGCAACTCGGGTGGCGGCTCGATGGTGATGGTGCCCTTGTCGGTGGGCGGCGCGGGCAGCCGGCGCCGCGCCTCGAAAATCAGTCGGCTCATCGGGTCTCTCCGTTAGGTGCGGCGCCCAGCTCGGCGGTGGCACGGCGGCCGGGCCGCTGATCCGGTGCCAGGCCGTCGTGGGCCAGCAATGCGTCAGAACGCGACAGCGTGGGTCCGAGGGCGAACTGTGACAGCACCGACCACGGGATGGGCAGTGCCGGCTCGGTCAGGCCGAGGGCTGCCACGGTGTCTCCATCTCCGCCGTTGGTGCCCGCTTCGGTGTTGACGCCGTAACGCACTCCGGTGTCGGAGATCCAGAACAGCGGTCCCGCAGCGGGATTGGCGGTCGGATCCGCGCTGACACTCTGAGCGAAATACCCGGTGCCCGGGGACAGTGCGACCCGGGCCGCCGTCCCACCCACTCCGGCACCGACCAGATCCAGGGTGCGAACGCCGTCGTGCAGCGGCAGCGTCGAGCCGGACAGCAGGGTCAGTGAACTGGTGCTGGCCCCAGCGGCCTTGCTCCAGTGCGCGCAGGTGAGCGGATCGCTCACCGAGTCGACGACGTTGACCGGCCGCTCGGGGAACCGGGAGGTGTCCAGCGCCCGCGATACCGGCAACCGCGCGATGTCGTCGGCACCGAGCAGCGGCGGCCGGCCCAGTCCGTAGGAGTCGGTGTTGCGCAGCACCGCGGCCAGCACCCCGGAGATGGGCTGCAGCCCGTCCGGCAGCACCGCGTAGTACCGCAGGCTCCCGTCCGCGTTGCTCTCCAGGGCGTGCGCCGCCACGACCGCGCCCACCGGTGCATCCCCCGGCAGGTCGAACGACGGCTTGGCGCCGGCACCGGGGATCACCGGCGCGGTCAGCTCGGGCGCCTCCGGGATCACGTTGAACAAGCCCGTTGAGATCGAACGGGGTTGGGGCAGAGCTGAACCCCGGTCGCCGAGTCCGAGTGCTCCGGTGATGGCGTGGTCGGCCAGATCGATCCGGCTGCGCCTGCCCTCCCACAGCAGCCAGGTGCCGGCGCCGTTGTCCGCCAGCACCGCGTGCTGAGCGCCCAGGACTTCGGCCTTGGAACCGCCGTCGGCCAGCGGACCGGCGATCACGGTCACTCCGGCAGCCGACCCGGCCACCGAGTCGCACACCGTCCAGTCCGCATCACGAGCTCCGGCCTGCACCATCCGCTCCGGTGCGCCGGGAATGCCGATCAGATTTCCGCGCGCAAACTTGTCCAGCGCAGTGCTTTTCACCGCGGTCGGGTTGACCGGCCGGCCGACGATCAGTCGCGCGGAGGTGAGGTTCAGCACGGGGTGCAGCTGGTCGCCGACGCGGACATACAGCGCCGAGGTGGACCGGTCCGACAACACCGGGTCATCGCCGGCCGCGCTGTTGGGCCAGATCAGCGTGAACACGAAGCAGCCGCCGGCCACGGTCGCCAGCACCAGCAGGCCCATCAGTACCGCGCGCGCCTGCGCCCGCAACGGCTCGACGAGCATCCGGGTGTCGTGCAGGGCCACGCCGGAGGCGATGCGCCGCATGACGAACCGCCAGCCGCTGACCTGGTGCTTGGTGACGAAGCCACGCCGGTACTCGACCCGGTCGGGGTTGTCGTTGATCGGGGTGCGCGACGTGAACGACCGCCGCTCTTCGTCCGACCTGTCGTCGCGGGCGGCGCTCACGCCTTCTCCTCCAGGCCGAGGCCACGCAGCAGCGGCGTCACCGAGTTGCGGACGTCTTCGGTGGTGATGGTCATGAGCTCCTCATCGGTGAACACCCCGGTACCGGACTGTTCGGAATGGTCGAGCCGGAATTCGCGCTCCTCTTCGGACCGTTCGACGAGGTTTCGCACGAACCGGCCGTTGCCCGCGATGTCGAGGCTGCGCCGGTCCACGCCGTTGGCGTCCGGGCTGGAGGCGACCGCCAGCTGACCGAACAGCGTCTCCATCTCGCTGAGCGCGGCCTGCTCGAACCGGCTGTCACGCTGCTCGGCCATCTTGTGGGCGATCTCGACCAGCTCCGGCGGCTGGTAGGACGGGAAGTCGATGTTGCGGGTGAAGCGCGAGCGCAGACCTTCGTTGGTGTCCAGCAGCCGGTCCAGGTCGGCGCGGTAACCCGCGACGATCACCACCAGCCGGTCGCGGTCGTTCTCCATCCGCGCCAGCAGGGTGTCGATCGCGACCAGGCCGAAGTCGTTCTTGGCGCCGGTGGCGACCAGCGCGTAGGCCTCGTCGAGGAACAGCACGCCGTCCAGCGCGCTGTCGATGATCGCGTTGGTCTTGGCCTCGGTCTCACCGATGTGCTGACCGATCAGGTCGGCACGGTGCACCTCTTTGATGTTCTCTTTCTTCAAAAGCCCCAGGCCGCAGTAGATCTTGGCGACCACGCGGGCGATGGTGGTCTTACCGGTTCCGGGCGGCCCGGCGAACACCAGGTGGTGGGTGCGTTGTCCGACGGCCAGGCCGTGCTGCTTGCGCACCACCTCCATAGCCACCGAGCTCTTGAGGCGCTGCACCTGGTTCTTGACTTCGGACAGGCCGATGAACTCGCCGAGTTCGCGCTCGGCCTCGGCCAGCAGCTCGGCCTTGCGCTCGTGGGCGGCCGGGTCGACGAAGTCCTCCGGGCTCGGCTCGGTGTCGGCGTCCCACGGATCGGTCCGCGCCTCGATCCGGGCCGCGGTGGTCGTGACGATGCCGAAACTGTGGTCCAACAGGGCATGCTCGACCTGCTCGTTCTCCGGGTTGGCGGCGTAGAGGTCCTGCAGCACCTCCTCGGCTGTCTCGTCGTCGCCCTGCGCCCGCAGGATCAGTCCCTTGACCAGCGCCCCGTCCGTGGCGGCGACGGCGACCGGGCCGTCGGGCTCCTCCAGGTAGGACAGCGCCGGGGCGTACATGCCCAGTCGGGCCAGGGCGATGCCCAGCGCGATCTTGGCGGCATGCGTGAACAGCTCGTCGCGGTCGGGATCGTTGACGATCGGGGTCAGCAGCTTGACCATGTCCGACCAGCGTCCGGCGTGGTGGTTCACCACGATGGCCAACCAGCGGGCGTCGTTCCAATTGGGACGGCGCTGCGTGATCTCGGCGACCAGCTCGTTGGCCTCCGCGCAACGGCCGGCCATCGCCAGCTGCGCCGCGTGGGCCAGGTGGAAGTCGTCGGCTTCGGTGGCGCGCAGCTTGAGGTAGAGCCCGGTGTCGTAGTGGAAGCCGAGCGCGCTGGCCGGCAGATCCAGGCGGCGCTGCAGCGCACCGGCATTGGCGGCGGTCTGCGATACCGCGGCCAGTACCCGCGGCGATTGGTCGCCGGCGGCGGCCAGGCCGGTCCAGGCGTCGCACTGCTCGTGCGCAACCCGGGTCAGCGCAGCGAAACCGGTGCGCGCGGCCGCCAGGTCTGCGGGGCGTTGCCGCTGGTAGACCGGGAGGCCCAGGGCACGGCAGCAGGTAGCGAACCGGCTGAGGGTTTCCTCGTCCACCCGGGGCTGTTGCGTGAGCAGAGCCGCATCACCGTTGTTCATGCGTGGCTCGCCCCTTCATGGCTAGTGTTGCCTAAGCTAACTCGGCTGAAGTTAGCATTGCATAAGCTAACTGTCGAGGTCGGTGGAGACGATCGTCGGGTGGCCTGCGTCACCGCCGTTCGCGGTCCGCACCCACCCGGACGCGACGCGGACGCGCCGACGCCATTCCAACCCATCCCAGACTCCTTATTGAAAATCATTGTCGGTTATCCCGCACGTTACCGCACGGGTGTTTGTCGGGCTATATCCGACCGGTCTTAATTTTTCACCGCTTTGACCAGCGCGTTTCTCGCGATCATCGGTCCCGCCTCGCTGTCCGGGCCCGGCACCGGGCGCCCCAGCTCCTGCAGGTAGTCGCCCAGCGGCGTCGCAACCGCGGTCCAGCCGCGTTCGCCGAACCACAAATCGGCCGGAGCGCAGCGCTCGTTGTAGACCAACCGATGGAAGATGCGGCTGTCGTCATCGGCCGCGACTTCGGCCTGCACCGCGGCCTCGAAGTCCTCGTCGGACATCGGGGCGCCGTCCTCGACCGCGACGTGACTGCCGGGGGCGGCCAGGTCGTCGATACCGGTGAACAACTGGTCCTGCGCGTCGGCCGGCAGATAGATCAGCAGGCCCTCGACGAGCCACGCCGAAGGCTGCGTCGGGTCGAAGCCGCTGCCCCGAAGCGCCTCGGGCCAGTCCTCGCGCAGGTCCACGGCGACCTCGCGGCGTTCCGCGCCCGCCCGGATACCGCGCTGCGAGAGCACGTAACTCTTGAATGCCAGCACCTGGGGCTGGTCCAACTCGAAGATCGTCGTCCCGTCCGGCCAGTCCAACCGGTAAGCGCGAGAATCCAGTCCGGCCGCCAGGATCACCACCTGACGAACCCCGGCAGTGACGGCTTGGCGGCAGTAGTCGTCGAAGTAACGGGTGCGCGCACCCTGGAAGTTGACGAAGTGCTCCCCGAAATCACTGGTCAACAATTGATGTTCGGGCAGATTGCCCTGCACCACTGCTTCCCAGTCCCCACCGGCCGTCCGGCAGAACAACTCGGCATAGGGATCGACTGCCAACGGATCGGGTTTTCGGGCCTCCAGGGCCCTGGCGGCGGCCACCCGCAACGCGGTCAAACCGACGCTCGTGGTGATGTCCCAGCTGTCACCTTCACTGCGCATTTCAGGCATTCCAGTGACCCTACGCCGCAGTAGGCGAGGTGGAATCATCGAAGGACGTGGGTGGGCAGCTACGGGTCAGTCGTGCTTCTAGCCCCACTTGGCGGCTTCGGCGGTGTCGCGAGCGTTCATCATCATCGTGTTGGCCTCATGCGTGGCAGCCATCGAGTGATACACCCGAACCAACTCCTCCATCGCCTGATTCCACTGCACCTGCCACACCTGATACGTCATACCCGTATCGCCCTGCCACGCCGCCGACAACGCCGCCTGCTCACTGGCAATATCAGCACCCACAGCCTGCAACGTGCCCGCATACCCGTTCATCTCAGCCGCATGGGCCATCATCGCCGGGTAGTTATACATAATCTGCGACATCAGTCTTCTCCCTAAACCCCGGTGTAACCCGACGCCGCCGCCGCATCCGCCGCCACATACGTCGAACCCGCATCCGCCAAATTCACCTGCGCCATATCCAGCAACGCATTCACCCGCGCCGCCAACGCCACAAACCGCGCATGCGACCCCTGAAACGCCGCCGCAGCCTCACCCACATGAAACGCCTGCGCCGCCAACGCCGCCTGCTCCGCCTGCGCCATCGTCGACCGCATCAACGCAGCCTTCGCCCCAAACGCCGACTCCGACGCCACCAACTGCGGAATATGCGCATCCAACAAACTCATCCCCGCACTCCTTTCTCCACTACTGATTAGTCGCCGGCCGCGCCGGTCGGGTTCCCCAGAGCGCACTGTCGGGTGGGCTCGCATCTGGACGAGCCGCCACGGCACTCCCAGACGGTACGCCCGGGGTAGCTGGTCAGGTCAATAACTGAGGATCTATCGTACGGAATCTAACAGGATCTGCGACCGATTAGTCTGGTTCGAATCCGCGACTGCGGCACCTAGGCCGAATCGGGCGAGGTGCCGTTGCCCCAGGAGTCCGGCAGCATCGGCACCGTCGGCCCCCCGCCGAATTCATCACCGGACAGTTCCGCCATCCCGGCGGCGCGGCCCGGCCCGGTCTTGCCGAAGGTCCCCGCAAACCCCGACGCACCGTGCCGGACCTGCGCCACCTCTTCGGGGGCACCCGGATCGCGCTGGTCGAGGTACTCGTAGCGGTAACCGGGGTCGATCAACGTGCCGCGCCGGCGCCCGCCATGCCGCGCCGTTCCACGCGTCGGCTCGGCCGCTGCCGCCGCCTCGACGGCTGCGGCGGCGGGCCGGGCTGTATTGGCGGCGGACCTGCCGGCGGTGTCGTGCGACGACGGCAGCCGGCCGACGAGATAACTGTGGAAGGTGCCCTCGGCGCCGATCAACGGCGGTGCCGCGGGCGGCGGTGGCGCGCCCGGGGGCGCAGCCGGCAGCGACGCCGCCGGGGCGGGGGGTGTGGCCGATCCCGGCGCGGCGGCCGGGGCGGGGGTCGGTGACGTCATGCCGCCGGGGACCACCGGCGGTGGCGCGGGCGCCGGCATCACCGGCGGCGGCGTGATGCCCGCCGGTGCGGGGATACCGGCCAACCCCGCCAGTCCGGACAGCCCGGCGGCCAGCGGTGCCACCGCCCCGAGGTCGGCGATCGACAGGGTCAGCCCGACCCCCGCCAACAGCGGGGACAGCTGCGCCAGGAACCGCAGGCTGCGCAGCGTCCAGTTGACGGCGCGGTAGGTCTGCCAGGCGATGAAGTAGCTCATCAGCTGCCACCATTGCGCGGGAGTCAGCGGGCCCTGGAAGTTCTGCTGCAACCACGCCAGTGCCTTCTCGTTGCCGTTGAAGAAATTCGAGAGGTTCTGCAGGAATTCCGCGGGGCTCCAATTGGGCTGACCCTGGCCGGGTACCTGCTGACCGTCAGATCCGAACAGCATCTGCCAGATCTCAGCCGGGGTCGGGAGATCGAAGTTTCCACTGCCTCCGCCGCCACCGCCGTTTCCTCCCCCGCCACCACCGCCACCCCCGGCGGCCGCCACGCCGGCCTGTGCGCTGCCGCTGGAGTGACCCAGGCTGCGCGCGGTCTCGGTGGTGGCCTGGTAGGCACTCATGACGGTTGCCGCCTGGGTCCACATTCGGGCGTAGTCCGCCTCGTTCACCGCGATCGGAACGGTGTTGACCCCGAAGAAGTTGGTCGCCACCAACACGGCGTGGGTGGCGTGGTTGGCGGCCAACTCCGCCAGGGTGGGCATCGCCGCCAGGGCGCTGGTGTAGGCCCCAGCGATCACCTGGTGCTGGGCGGCGGTGCGGGCGCTCAGGGTGCCGGCCAACTGCAGCCAGGACAGGTAGGGCAGGTGCGCGGCCGCGTAGGCCTCGGCTGCCGGGCCGGCCCACACACTCTGGGCATCGGCCAGCACGGCGCTGAGTTCGGTTGCGGCACTGAGGTAGGTGCTGCTCAGCGACGTCCAGGTTGCCGACGCCGCCAACAGCGGCCCAGGCCCCGGCCCGGTGCTCAGCATGGCCGAATGCACCTCCGGCGGGGCCGCCATCCAGGTGGCGGGAACCGACGTCACCGCACCACTAGCCCGCGAACGCCGACGCCGCCATCGTGTCAGCGCTCTGGTAGTTCACCCCGGCTTGGGCCACCCCGACCCCGGCCCGGCCCAGCACCTCGGCGCCTCGCGTGGCGACGGCCGCATGCCGGCTGCCCTGAATGCCGAGTTCCGCCGCGGCTTGCAGTGACACCGGATCAACAGCCGGAGGCGCCACCGCGGTGATCACCGGTGCGGCCGCCGCGTGGGCGGCAGCCAGTGCGGCGGCGATCGCCTCCACGGCCGCGCTCGTCGCAGCCAGCCCCTCGGGAACGACGTGCAACACCATGGCGGAAATCCCTTCCGATGACCTTACCTGCGGACCAATAATGCCCTATCCGTCACGATATGCACATCGTGAATCGTGGCAATACCGTAGCTGCGGATGTAGCTCAATGCTTCTTGACCACCGACCGCGGCGCGGTCCGCCAGCTACGCGGCCCGTCTGGTCGCTCCTGGGGCGGATCGAGCAGCAGGACCGCCCGCCCGTCCAGCAGCACCGGACGCACCCAATCGCCCAACTCGATCTGTTCGCCCGGCCCGGGGCGACGGCCGGCTGCGTCGCGGACATCGTCGATGGGCACCTTCGCGCGCAGTTCCTCGACGGTTGCCTGGTAGGGCAGATCCCCCAGGCCGGGCAGGGTGATGAACAGCCCGTCGTCGCCGGAGAGCTGCAGGCCGACCGCTGCCAGCGCGCCCAGCACCCCGTCATGGGTACCACCGTGCCCGGACAGGTGGATGCCCAGCTCGTCGGCCAGCCTGCGGGCCTGGGCACGTTGCAGCACTTCACGTTTGGCCCGGCGACCGAAGTCAACCAGCGCCGGGACGTCGCCCACCTCCGCAGGGACGGCCACTGCGAGTCCGGGATCGGCGGCGGGTGGGCAGACGCGCTCCAGGAACCGGGCGACGAACTCGATGATCGCGTAGCGCACCGCGTGTGGATCGCCGCCGGGACTCCGCCAGGCAAGGCAGGCGCTGGAATTGTGCGAGGTGTACGGGACCCGGTCGTCGACGAGAAGTTGATGGCGGGTGGCACCGGCCTCGCTGCCCAGTCCCGCTTCGGCCAGCTCGCGCAGCAGCGTTCTGGCACGCCGGCCGGTGCCGGGACTGAATTGGTCGTCGGTGTCGTCGATGCCGATCAACAGATCGACACCGGCAAAGACCGTCACGGGTTGACGACCACCGCACTGACGTCGCGCACCCAGCGGTCCCGGGCCAGCTCGGCGCCGGCCAGCTTCACGGTGTCGCGCTTGGTGAAGCTCAGCACGACGCGGTCGGCGAGTTCGACCGCCGTCAGCGTCTGTGCCGGGTCACTGCCCTCGACGCGAACGGCGCTGACATCACCGGCCCCGGCGGCGGTCAGCACCGAGCGCAGTTCCGGGCCCCGCTGCACCTGGTTGCCCCGCGACTGCGGAGTCTCGATCTCGATCTGCGGCAGCTCCCGCAGCCGCGCCAGATCGAAGTCACCCAGGACATGCCCGTCGCCCTGCCGGACGACCAGGTGATATCCCGTCGCGCCGGCCGAGTCGGTGGCACACGCGCCGACGCCTGGACCCACGAGTAACGCCGCCACACCGATTCGGAGCAGACGCCCGCTAATTGACCGCATGTGCATGACCGTATGCAGGCATTGATGCGTATTCAAGCTCTTTGATCTGGGATGGTGACCGCAACTGAGGTTGTGCAGTGCGGCCGTCGCGCCTACCTTGGGGCGATGACCGTGATGCCCGCGATGTCGTCGGCAACCCGCAGCGCAACCAGCCTGGCTTGGGCCCGGGAGGTTGTTTTCCCGGCCACCGCTGCCGCCGTCATCGTCGTGACCGCTGATGTCCGGATGCCGTTGGGACTGCCCGGGCACCGCGGCCTGGTGTGGCTGACGCTGCTGGTGGCGGTGGCGCTGACCGCGCGCCGACCGCAGACGGTGCTGGCGGTGGGGGCCGCTTCGACTGCGGCGACCGCGCTGCTGCAGTCCGGCCCCGGGCCGTGGGCCAGTGCTCGCTACCTGGGGGCCGCGGCGTTGCTCTACCTGCTGACCGGCAGCCCCGCGGTGAAGTCCCGCCGGTGGCTCGTCGCCCTGGCTGCAGCACCGATCCACCTTGTTGCGCTTGTCATTCCGATCGCGACGGCCCTCATCGGCGTCCACCACTACGCGATGATGGGCATCGGCGAGAAAGCCCTGTTCCATCTGGGCTTCGGCCTGGTGGCCGGAATGCTCGGTCTCGCGACCGCAGCCGCCATCGACCGGGCCGCCCCGGAGACTTCCCGCGGCGCCTAGCCGCTGTTGCAGCCGGTGCCGCTGCCGGGACCACCCGGTCCGCCGCCACCTGGGTTGGGGACGCAGCCGCCACCACCGCCGGAGTGGCTGCCGGGAGTGTTGCCGGCGGTGCCCGCCGTACCGGAGGTGCCGTTGATGCTGCCGGCACCGCCGAGACCTCCGGCACCGCCCTGACCACCCGGGCTGTCGGGACCTTTGATCCCGGCGAACCCTCCGTTGCCACCGTCACCGCCGTTGCCGCCGTTGCCGGAGATCAGCGCGGCACTGCCGCCCGCACCGCCGGCACCACCGGCACCGCCGGCGGTATTGGCCCCGCCACCGGCGACCGCGGCGCCGTCGCCACCCTTGCCACCGGCGCCACCAGTACCGCCGCTGCCGGTCCCCAGGGCCGCGCCGTTGCCGCCGTGCCCGCCGTTGCCGGCCGCCCCGCCGATCCCCGCTGCCACGCCTTGGGCGCCGGCCATTCCAGCCCCGCCGTCACCGCCGTTGCCCCCATTGCCGGACCACGATCCGGCGTTGCCGCCGGCGCCGCCGTCACCACCGGCCACCGTGACGCTGGTGCTGGCACCGCCGTCGCCGCCATCGCCACCGCTGCCGAACATGCTTCCGCCGTTGCCGCCCGCTCCACCCGCGGCACCGGCCGTACCGGCCCCGCCGTCGCCGCCGTCACCGAACATGCCGGCCGAACCGCCCGCCCAACCGGCGCCGCCGTTCACGCCGATCTCGCCGGCAGCCCCGGCCCCGCCGTTGCCGAACAGGAAGCCGCCGTCGCCGAGGTCGCCGTACAACCCGGTGCTGCCCAGTAGTGAGGTGTTGGCCTCGGTGAAGCCGTCAATGCCGTTGCCGACCAGGTCGCGGCCGAACAGGTAGACGAACGGCGCGTTGATCATTTCAGCCAGCTGCGCGCCGGAGTCACTGGTCAGCCATGCCTGGAGCGCGTCGTTGATCGACTGCCCGAAGTCGGTCGGGTCGAGGGCGACGGCGCTGCCGGCGGTGAAGTCGGCGAATGGGTCCACACCCGCTCCGCCGTCGAAGGTGTTCACCATTGGGTCGAAGATCCGGTCCCACAGGTCGGCGTTCGCCGGCGGGGCGGCGATCGACGTCATCCCCGCCGCCAGGAAGGCGGTCGCCGCGGCGCCGACGCCGATCACGCGCCTGCTGTGACTAGCCATCGTGCACCTCGTTCTTGGGATTGCGGCCAGGGTCTACTCAGACTCGTCACACTAATCCATGATTCCGAGAATGCAAGATTTATCTACTGTTTCTGACCGCTCCTGCGGAGATTAGTCGGCAGATCATCCGATGACGCGGTCGTGTCTGCTGTACACGTTCATCGAGTCCCCCCGAAGGAACGCCACGAGCGTCAGCCCGGCCTCGGCGGCCAGATCGACAGCCAGCGACGACGGCGCCGACACCGCGGCCAGCACCGGCACCCCGGCCATCACCGCCTTCTGGGTCAACTCGAACGACGCCCGCCCACTGACCAGCAGCACGGTCCCGGCCAGCGGAACCCGGTCGTGTTCGAGCGCCCACCCGATCACCTTGTCGACCGCGTTGTGCCTGCCGACGTCCTCCCGGACAACCAGCATCGAGGCCGCATCACCTACCGAGAACAGCGCGGCCGCATGCAAGCCGCCGGTGCGGGCGAACACGGTCTGGGCGGCCCGCAGTTGGTCGGGCATGGTCGTCAACGCCGCCGCCTCAACCCGCACCGGATCGTCGGCGGGACCGTACCGGCTGGCCAGGCGCACCGCCTCCAGGGACGACTTGCCGCACACCCCGCAGGACGAACTCGTGTAGAAGTTGCGCGTCAGGTCCACATCGGGGCGCGGTACGTGCCCGGCGAGCGTCACGTCCAGCACGTTGTAGTCCTGCGGTTGACCGTCCGCGGTTCCGCAGCAGTAGCGTGCCGTCAGCACGTCCTCGCGCCCGGAAATAATTCCCTCGGTGAGCAGAAAGCCTTGCGTCAGTTCGACATCAGATCCGGGGGTGCGCATGGTGACGCTGAGCGGGGCGCCGTTGACCCGGATCTCCAGCGGTTCTTCGACGGCAAGGGCTTCCAGGCGTTGCGTCTGCGCGCCGGCACGAAGGTGCAGGGCGTTGCGGCGTGTGACCCGACCCATGCCTCCATCATGCTTGGTCGTGCGGCGGCCGTGAATCCGGTTGCCCTGAACTACTCGCCGACATGGTGTGCCGCGGTTAGGCTCGCAGGATGAGTGAGCGAAAGTTCCTTGGCTGGCCGGTGATCCGGCAATTGCGCACCGGTGACCTACTGGGTCGGGGACCGGCCGTCACCTCCGAGCACACCCGCGCGACCACGCCGCGGACCGCGACGGCCGACCGGGTGGTGCAGAGCGTCTGTCCGTACTGCGCGGTCGGCTGCGGCCAGCGCGTCTACGTCAAGGACGAGAAGGTCGTGGGCATCGAGGGTGACCCGGACTCGCCGATCTCCCGCGGGCGGTTGTGCCCCAAGGGTGCGGCCAGCGAGCAGTTGGTCAACTCCCCGGGCCGGCAGATCACCGTGCTCTACCGCGCCCCGCGGGCCACGGACTGGCAGCCGCTGGAACTCGACACCGCGATCGACATGGTGGCCGACCGGTTCATCGAGTCGCGGCGAAACACCTGGCAGGACAGTGACGCCGACGGCCGGCCGTTGCGGCGCACCATGGGTATCGCCTCACTGGGCGGGGCGACGCTGGACAACGAAGAGAACTACGTCATCAAGAAACTCTTCACCGCGGCCGGCGTCATACAGATCGACAACCAAGCTCGTATTTGACACTCCGCCACGGTTCCCGGTCTGGGAGCCTCCTTCGGTCGCGGTGGGGCGACGCAATTTCTGCAAGACATGGCCAATGCCGACTGCATTGTCATCCAGGGCTCGAACATGGCCGAATGCCATCCGGTGGGCTTTCAGTGGGTGGCTGAGGCCAAAGCCCGCGGCGCGGTGGTGATCCATGTCGACCCGCGCTTCACCCGCACGTCGGCGGTGTGCGACAAGCACATTCCGATCCGGGCCGGGTCCGACGTGGTGCTGCTGGGCGCGTTGATCAACCACATCCTCACCGAAGACCTGTGGTTCCACGATTACGTCCTGGCCTACACCAACGCCGCGACGCTGGTCGGTGAGGACTTCCGCGACACCGAGGACCTGGGTGGGCTGTTCTCCGGTTTCGACCCGGCCACCGGGAGCTATGACCCGTCGAGTTGGGCGTATCAACGAGACGAGTCGGGCACCCCGGTGACCGATGCGACCCTGCAGCACCCACGGACGGTGTTCCAGATCCTCAAGCGGCACTACGCCCGCTACACGGCCGAGATGGTGCGCGACGTGTGCGGCATCGACCGGAGCGCATTCGATTATCTGGCCGCCGCGGTGACGGCCAATTCCGGGCGGGAGCGCACCACCTGCTTCGCCTACGCGGTGGGTTGGACCCAGCACACCCTGGGCGCCCAGTACATCCGCACCGCGGCGATCCTGCAGCTGCTGCTGGGCAACGTGGGCCGCCCGGGCGGCGGCATCATGGCCCTGCGCGGGCACGCCAGCATCCAGGGTTCGACCGATATCCCGACCCTGTTCGACATGCTGCCCGGCTACCTGCCGATGCCGCGCGCCGGCAGGCACGACACACTGGCGGCCTATCTGGATGCGGTGGCACCCAAGCAGCAGAAGGGGTTCTGGGCCGACGCCGACGCCTACACCGTGAGCCTGCTCAAAGCCTGGTGGGGCGAGACCGCGCGTGCCGACAATGACTGGGCCTATGACTATCTGCCCCGGCTGACCGGGGCGCACGGCACCTATCAGACCGTGACCGGGATGCTCGACGGCGAAGTACAGGGGTATTTCCTGCTCGGCCAGAACCCGGCCGTCGGCTCGGCCAACGGGCGCCAGCAACGCCTGGGAATGGCACACCTGAAGTGGCTGGTGGTGCGCGACCTCAACCTGATCGAGTCCGCCACCTGGTGGAAGGACGGCCCGGAGATCGCCTCCGGTGAACTGCGCGCGCAAGACATCGACACCGAGGTGTTCTTCCTGCCGGCGGCCAGCCACGTGGAGAAGGCGGGGACGTTCACCCAGACCCAACGGCTGCTGCAGTGGCGCCACCAGGCCGTCGAGCCGCCGGGCGACTGCATCAGCGAATTGCAGTTCTTCATCGAGTTGGGCAACCGGATCCGCGCCAAGCTGGCCGGGTCCACCGACCCGCGGGACCGGCCGCTGCTGGATCTGGTCTGGGACTATCCCGTCGATGAGCACGGCGATCCCGATCCGCAGTTCGTGCTGGCCGAGATCAACGGTCACCAGCTGACCGGTGACGATGCCGGCCGGTGCCTGTCGGGGTTCACCGAGCTGCGTGCGGACGGGTCCACCGCCGCGGGCTGCTGGATCTACAGCGGCGTGTACGCCGACGGGGTCAACCGGGCTGCCCGCCGGACACCCCACGGCGGTTCGGGCCGCACCCAGTCGCAGTGGGGCTGGGCCTGGCCGGCCGACCGCCGGATCCTGTACAACCGGGCCTCCGCCGACCCGACCGGACAGCCGTGGAGCGAGCGCAAGAAATACATCTGGTGGGACCCCGAGTTGGGCCGCTGGGTCGGCGACGACGTGCCTGACTTCGTGATCGACCGTGCCCCGGGATCGCAACCCGGTCCGGGCACCGGCGGCGCGGCGGGGTTGGCCGGCGACGACCCGTTCGTGATGCAGCCTGACGGGAAGGGCTGGCTGTTCGCGCCGAAAGGCGTCGTCGACGGACCACTGCCGACGCATTACGAACCGCAGGAGTCCCCCGTCGTCAACGCGCTGCACGCCCAGCAGCGCAACCCGGCCCGAATCACATTCCCCCGCAAGGACAACCTGTCGGCGCCCAGCGCCGGTGAGCCGGGCGCCGACGTCTACCCGTACGTGTTCACCACCTACCGGCTGACCGAGCACCACACCGCCGGCGGGATGAGCCGCTGGTTGCCGTACCTGGCCGAACTGCAGCCGGAGATGTTCTGCGAGGTGTCGCCGGCGCTGGCCGCCGAACGGGGCCTGGAGAACTACGGCTGGGCCACCATCATCTCGCCCCGCGCGGCGATCGAGGCACGGGTGCTGGTGACCGATCGGATGACGCCGCTGGTGGTGGGCGGACACACCGTGCACCAGATCGGCCTGCCCTACCACTGGGGGGTGGGCGGCGACGCGGTGGTCAGCGGCGACGCCGCCAACGATCTGCTCGGGGTGACACTGGACCCGAACGTGCAGATCCAGGAGTCCAAGGCCGGCTCGTGCGACATCCAGCCGGGCCGGCGGCCGCACGGCGAGGAGTTGTTGCGGCTGGTCGCCGAGTACCAAAGCCGCTCCGGTGCAACGCCGGAGACCGGCAACACCGATCCTGAAAGGCGGGACTGATGGGCCAACTGTCCGGACCGACCGACCCCGCTGCCGACGCCGGCTGGTCCGAGATGCCGGGAAAGCGCCACCGGCGCAAGGGGTTCTTGACCGACACCTCGATCTGTATCGGGTGCAAGGCCTGCGAGGTGGCCTGCAAGGAGTGGAACCACAACCCCGCCGACGGTGATCTGGAGCTGCTCGGGTCGTCGTACGACAACACCGGCGCACTGGGCGCCAACACCTGGCGGCATGTGGCGTTCATCGAGCAGGGCCAAGACGCCATCGCTGCGGCACGCGAGAGCGGACGGCAACTCATCGACCTGGGCATGCCGAAGATGCCCGGTGCGGCACCGGATCTGACCCCTCCCGACACCGACCAGTTCCGCTGGCTGATGGCCTCGGATGTCTGCAAGCACTGCACGCACGCCGGGTGCCTGGACGTGTGCCCGACGGGTTCGCTGTTCCGCACCGAATTCGGCACAGTGGTGGTGCAGGACGACATCTGCAACGGCTGCGGCAACTGCGTGCCGGCCTGCCCGTTCGGGGTCATCGAGCGCCGCACCGACGGCACGGCCGCGCCGAAGTCGGCCCGGGGGGCCGAGCCCGGGGTGGCCGAGACGGGAATCGCCCAGAAGTGCACGATGTGCTACGACCGACTGGTCGACGATGAGGTCCCGGCCTGCGCGAAAACCTGTCCGACCGAGTCGATCAAGTTCGGCGACCACGACGATCTGGTCGTCGAAGCGCGTGAGCGGGTGACCCGCATGCATGCGGAGGGCCGGACCGAGGCGCGGCTCTACGGCGCCAACGAGAACGACGGCGTCGGCGGCACCGGGTCGATTTTCCTGCTGCTCGACGAACCGGAGGTGTACGGCCTGCCGCCGGACCCACGGGTGGGCACCGCCGACCTGCCGGTGATGTTCAAACGGTCGGCGCTGGCCGCCGCGGGGATGATCGGTGCGGCGGCGGTGGCATTTCTGGGGAGGCGCCGGTGAGCACTGCGCACGAGCCCCGCCGGCGCCGCCGCCGCCGGGGTGGTGGTGACGGCGGCCGGGAAATGCCGATGGTGCCCGATGTGCAGTTCACCTCCTACTACGGACGCCCGGTGGTCAAGCCCGCGCCGTGGTCGCATGAGATCGCGGCGTATCTGTTCCTCGGCGGCGTCGCCGGTGGCTCCGGGCTGCTGGCCGCCGGGGCGCAGCTGACCGGCCGGCCGGTGTTGCGGCGCAACGCCCGGCTCGCAGCACTGGGGGCGGTGATGCTCAGCGCTGCGGCCCTGATCAGCGACCTCGGCCGCCCGGAGCGATTCTTCAACATGCTGCGCACCATCAAGCTCACCTCCCCGATGAGCCTGGGATCGTGGATCCTCTCGGCCTTCAGCACCGGCGCCGGGGTGGCCGCCGCCGCGGAGGTCGACCGGCTCACCGGCGAACGGCTGCCGCTGGGCCCACTGCGCGGCGTGCTGCGCGCCGTCGAGGGGCCGGCCGGCTTGGAGGCCGCGGTGTTCGCGGCACCGCTGGCCGTCTATACCGCCGTGTTGCTGGGCGACACCGCAACCCCGACCTGGCACGGTGCCCATCGCGACCTGCCGTTCGTGTTCGTCAGCTCGGCGAGCCTGGCCTCCGGCGGGCTGGCGATGCTCACCACGCCGGTGGCCCAGGCCGGGCCGGCCCGGCGATTGGCGGTGCTCGGGGTGGTCGGTGACCTGCTCGCCACCCGTCTCATGGAGCAGCGGATGGACCCGATCGCCGCCGAGCCGCTGCATGACGGCCGGGCCGGGGCGATGCTGCGCGCCAGTGAACGCCTGGCGGTGGCCGGCGGTGTGGGGACGCTGCTGGGCGGGCGGAACCGCGTGGTGGCGGCGTTGTCGGGGACGGCCTTGCTGGCCGCGTCGGCACTGACCCGGTTCGGGGTGTTCGAGGCCGGCATCGAATCGGCCAAGGACCCCCGGTACACCATCGAGCCGCAGAAACGCCGGCTGGCAGCCCGCCGTGCGGCGGGCATCACCGGGGATTCGATCACCACGGCCGGGTGAGGCGGGCCAGCCCCTAGCCACCGATTCTGTGCAACGCCGATCCCTTGTGCATGGCGATGTGATCGGTTCTGTCGCTTTTGATCTCGTACTGCGGGTCAGCCGGGCTGCAGTGCCGACGATGTCCCTTGTATTCGGTGTCCGCGGTGTGGATCTTGGTGATCCGGCCGGTCACATAGCCGGCTTCGGAGTTCCACCGCACGTGGTCGCCCACATTGAAGTCGCTCACCGCACCTCGATTCCGCTACCCGCCACGGTGTGCCCGATCACCGGATACCCGGGCAGCTCGCCGACGACCAGCAGACCGCCAGAGGTCTGCGCGTCGGCCAGCAGCAGCAGGTCGTCCTCGCCTGTCCCGGGCCCGGGACGAAGGTGCGGGCGAACCCAGTCCAGGTTGCGGCGGCTGCCGCCGGATACGAAGCCGTCGCGCAGCGCCGCATGCGCGCCTTCGATGACCGGCACCGCCGCACGGTCGATCACCGCGCCGACCCGCGAGGCTCGGCACAGTTTGTAGAGGTGGCCGAGCAGACCGAACCCGGTGACGTCGGTAGCCGCCCGCACCCCCTGCGACAACGCGGCCCGGGCGGCGTCACGGTTCAGCCCGACCATGGTCGCGATCGCCTCGTCGAAGACCTCGCCGGTGCGCTTGTGCCGGTTGTTGAGCAGCCCCACCCCGATCGGCTTGGTCAACGTCAGCGGCAGGCCGGCCAGTGCGGCGTCGTTGCGCAGCAAGCGGTTCGGATCGGCCACCCCGGTGACCGCCATGCCGTATTTCGGTTCCGGATCATCGATGGAGTGCCCGCCGATCACCGGGCAGCCCGCCTGCTGGGCCACCGCCAGTCCGCCGCGCAGCACCTCGGTCATCAGCTCCAGCGGCAGCGTCTCGCGCGGCCAGCCGACCAGGTTGATGGCGACCACCGGGTCTCCGCCCATCGCGTAGATGTCCGACAGGGCGTTGGCAGCCGCGATCCGCCCCCAGTCGTAGGCGTCATCCACGACGGGGGTGAAGAAGTCCGCGGTGGACAACACCGCCAGGTCATCGCGCACCAGGACGACCGCGGCGTCATCGCCGTCGTCGAGCCCGACCAGCACCCGGTCCCCGGATTGGCCGGTCAGGCCGCGTACTGCGTCCTCCAGCTCACCGGGCGGAATCTTGCACGCGCAGCCGCCGCCGTGCGCATAGCCGGTCAATCGGGTGTCCTGCACCGAACCCATCGGCTTAGGCTAGTCACCGCGTCGTGTTCGGTGCAGGGAGGTGTCTGGGTCCTGGTGGGCTCCCCGGTCTTCAAAACCGGTGAGGCCGAGCAGCTCGGCCTGGCGGGTTCGATTCCCGTCCGCCTCCGCCAGCTTCGAGGAGGGGCAGTGAACGAGGTCGACCCGCGCCGCGCCATTCCGCGTACCGACGCACTGCTGATGCTGCCCAGCGTCGCGGCGGCCCGCAGCCGGCTCGGCGAGCATGTCGTCCGCCGGCTGGTGCGCGACGCTCAGGACCGGGCACGCCGCGGCGAACTGGCACCCGAGCAGGTCGCAAACGTTGTGTTGGAGACTCTTCCGGCCCACGCCGGGACCACGCTGCGGCCTGTGCTCAACGCCACCGGGGTGGTGGTGCACACCAACCTGGGCCGGGCGCCGTTGTCGGCGACCGCGATCGAGGCCCTGGTGGCAGCCAGCGGCTACGTCGACGTCGAGCTGGACCTGGACACCGGCGCCCGGTCGGCGCGCGGCATCGCGGCACGCGCCGCACTGCTGGCCGCCTGCCCGCCGGCCGAGGACGCCCTGGTGGTCAACAACGGTGCCGCGGCGCTGGTGCTGGCCACCACCGCGCTGGCCGCGGGCAAGGAGGTGGTGGTCAGCCGTGGTGAGCTGATCGAGATCGGGGCCGGGTTCCGGCTGCCGGACCTGATCGCCTCCACCGGTGCGGCACTGCGCGAGGTGGGCACCACCAACCGCACCCACCTGCGTGACTACGCCGAAGCCCTCGGGCCGCAGACCGGCTGCATCCTCAAGGTGCATCCCAGCAATTTTGCCGTGCACGGGTTCACCGCCGCCGTGAATCTGCGTGAACTACGGCCACTGGCAAGCGAATACGCCGTACCGCTGATAGCGGACCTGGGCAGCGGACTGCTGGCCCCCGATACGTTGCTGCCCGACGAGCCCGATGCGACCACCGCCCTGACCGACGGTGCCGACGTGATCACCGCCAGCGGCGACAAGCTGCTCGGCGGGCCGCAGGCCGGCGTGGTGCTGGGCCGCAGCCAGATCGTGGCCCGGCTGGCCCGGCATCCGTTGGCCCGGGCGGTGCGAGCCGACAAGCTCACGCTCGCCGCCCTGGAGGCCACCGTCTCCGGCGCCGCCGCCCCGGTGACCCGGGCTCTGCATGCCGACCCGGCGCGGTTGCGCGCCCGCGCGGACCGGCTGGCCGACGCGATCGGCGCCACCGTCGTCGCGCACGACGGCCGAGTCGGAGGCGGCGGCGCCCCCGGAGTTCCGCTGCCGGGCTGGGCGGTCCGGCTGCCCGAGGCGGTGGCCGCGCCACTGCGCACCGGCGATCCCGCGGTGTTGCCCCGGGTGCACGACGGAGCCTGCCTGCTCGATCTGCGCTGTGTGCCCGAGGCCGACGACGAGCGGCTGCTGGGCGCGGTGCGGGCCGCCCTCGCCCGGATCGGGTGAGCGTGTACTGATCATGTTCACTGTCGCCACCGCCGGCCACGTCGACCACGGCAAATCCACGCTGGTGCGGGCACTGACCGGTATGGAACCCGACCGGTGGGCCGAAGAGCGCCGCCGCGGCCTCACCATCGACTTGGGGTTCGCCTGGACCGCCCTGCCCTCGGGGCGGCAGGTGGCGTTCGTCGACGTTCCGGGGCATGAACGGTTCCTGCCCAACACGCTGGCCGGGCTGGGGCCCGCCTCGGTGGTGTGCTTCGTGGTCGCCGCCGATGAGGGCTGGCAGGCGCAGTCCGGAGACCATCGTGATGCCATTGCCGCCCTGGGGATTTCACACGGCTTGGTGGCACTCACCCGATCCGACCGGGCCGACGCCGAGCGGGTCGGCGAGGTATCGGATCAGGTCCGGGCCGAACTGGCGGGCACCGGCCTGCGTGACGCACCGATCGTCACCGTGTCGGCGGCCGACGGGACCGGACTGGACACGCTGCGGGCCGTTCTCGACGACGTGCTGACCGGGGCGCCGAGTCCGCCCGCCGACGGGCGGCTCCGGCTGTGGGTCGACCGGGCCTTCACCATCACCGGGGCGGGGACGGTGGTGACCGGCACCCTGACCGCGGGGACCCTGGCCGTCGGTGACCACCTACAACTGCTGGAGCACGGCTCGGCCCGGTCGGCGGTGGTCCGCGGGCTGCAGAGCTGCGGCGAGCCGTGTTCGTCGATCGGGCCGACGGCCCGGGTGGCGGTCAACCTGCGGGGCATTTCCGCCGGAGACGCACGCCGCGGTGGCGCGCTGGTCCGCCCCGACCAGTGGCTCACCACCACCGTCGTCGACGTCCGGCGCCATACCGGCGTCGCGCTCACCGCCACCCCTGAACACCTCACCGTCCACGTCGGCACCACCGCCATGGCTGCCCGGCTGCGCCGCCTCGATGCCGAACATGCCCGCCTCACGCTGGAATACCCCCTGCCGCTGGGATTCTCCGATCACCTGGTCCTGCGCGATCCCGGTACCCGCTGCGTGCTGGGCGGGGTGTTGGTGCTCGACGCCGACCCACCTGACCTACGGCGCCGTGGCGACGCGGCCCGCCGTGCCGCCGCCCTGGCCTCCACCGATCCGGCCGATCTGACCGGCCGACTGCTCGCCGAAGCGCAACGCCGGGGCGCGGTGCCCGAAGCGCACCTGCGGCTACTCGGATACCACCTCCCGCCCGCGCCGGCCGGGGTGAAGGCGATCCACGGCTGGTGGGTACACGATGCGACGTACCGGGGCTGGCAAGAACTGTTGCAGTCCGCCGTGCGTGAGCTACAGGAGCGAAACCCGTTGGCCGCCGGCATGTCCCGGGGGGCGGCCACCGATCTGCTGGCACTGCCCGATCTTGCGATGCTCGACGAACTGGTGCACGACGCCGGGCTGGAGCAGCACGACGGCAGGATCAGACCGCCCGGTGCCGGTACCGATCTGGGCCCGGCCGAAGCCGCGATAGCCGAACTGGAAAGCCGGCTGGCGGTGGCCCCGTTCCACGCCCCGGAGGCCGACGATCTGGCCGAGCTGCGCCTGGGCATCCGCGAGTTGGCCGCAGCCGAGCGGGCCGGCCGGTTGCTGCGACTGCGCGACGGGCTGGTGCTGCTGCCGACCGCGCCGGCGCTGGCGATGCGTGAGCTGGCCCGACTGGATCAGCCGTTCACCGCGAGCGCGGCGCGCCAGGCCCTGAACACCACTCGGCGGGTGATGATCCCGCTGCTGGAGTACCTCGACGCGCGCGGCTGGACCCGTCGCATCGATGCGGTCCAGCGGGAAGTGGTGCGCTGAACGATCAGCGCCGCACCTCACACCAGCGGGCGCCCGGTCCGCATCCGCCACCGCATGTCCCACATCAAGGCGTTGAACGGAAACCGCCGCAGCGGTCCCGGGGTGAGGTTGTTGACCATCCGCAGGGCGGCGATCATCGCGTCGAACTGGCGCTGCTTGGCGGCATCCCACGGCAGCCGCATCTCGTCGCGAAACCGTTGCGGCAGAAAGCCGGTGGTGATGAACAACATCGGCGCCTCGACCAGCTTGTGCAGCGGTCCGGGCAACGTCACCCCGCGCATCCGGACCGCGGCGATTCCATACAGGTACTTCTGGACGGGACCGTCGATGCCGATGTTGGTGTCGAGCTGCTCCTGCCAGTACTTGTCGAAGGCGTCCCGGTCCGCCGGCCACATCTCGGGGCGCATCTGCAACGTGGTGCCGAAGGCCATGGCCTCCTGGTAGTGCCGGTCGGCTTCGTCGTCGTCCATCTCGCCGTAGAACATCCGGTAGAGGTCGACTGAACCCTTGTACAGGCAGGCCGCCACCCACAGCTGCAGTTCCGGGTCGAAGGCGTTGTACTTCACCGGGCTGTCCGCGCCGGAGCGGACCTGGCGGTGGGACCCGTCGACCGCCTTGCGGAACGCCTGCTGTTCGATCTCACTGCCCAACGCGACCACTGCCAGGTAGCCGATCGTGGTGCGGGCCCGCTTGAACGGATGCAGGTCGGCGCGGCCGCTGTCGACGGTGCTCTCCACTACGCCGTAGCCCACGCCCGGACGCGCCAACTGCATGATCACGTTCGCCGAGCCGGCCATCAGCGACAGACCGAACATGCCGTCGGACAGATCACCGCCGCGATGCTGCTTGGCAGCCCGGCGGCGCCGTGGGTCCGGCGGCGCGCCCACGGGCCGCTCCACCTGCTGCATCGCCACGTCGGCAGCCATCACCCACCCACCCCGTTTCTGATAACGTGCGTTTCCTGATATTGGTCTGTGTCCCTCCGCGATGTCAAGATGGGGGGCATGGTCTCCGACAACGGCTCGGGCGCGCGCCCCTACGGCGGGGTGGACGCCGCTGACCGGCAGGCCTCGCGCCGCGCCCGATTACTGGAGGCCGGCCTCGACCTACTCGGCGCCGACGTGCCGAAGATCGCCGAAGTGACCGTACGAGGCATCTGCCAGCAAGCCGGCCTGACCGCCCGTTACTTCTACGAGAACTTCGCCGACAAGGACGAGTTCATCAGCGCCGTCTTCGACGGCGTCATCGGCGACCTGGCCGCCGGAACCCAGTCGGCCATGCAATCGGCGCCGCCCGGTCAGCAGATCCGGACGGCTATGGCCACCATCGTGCGGACCGTCGCCGGCGACGCCCGGATCGGACGGCTGTTGTTCGGCGCGCATCTGAGCAACGCCGTGGTGGTGCGCAAGCGCGTGGAATCCAGCGCCCTGATGGCGATCCTGTCCGGTCAGCACGCCGGCAGTGTCTTGCGCATTCCGGACAGCGACCGGATCAGGTGCGTCGGGCACTTCGTGGTCGGCGGGGTCGCCCAGGCGATCAGCGCCTGGCTCAACGGTGAGGTGCGGTCCGCACCGGACCGGCTGGTCGAGCAGTTGACGGCGTTGCTGGAAAAGCTCGGCGACCCCAGCCTGTACCGCGACTAGGTGACGGCCGAGACCGTCCTGTCGGCTGCGGTCTTCGGCGTGACATGCTCCGCATCGCCGGTGAACTCCTTCGTCCAACAGGCGAATTCCAGTGTGATCCCGTCGGGATCCTGGAAATAGAACGACCGGACGTATACACCCTCGTGCAGGGTCATGCTGGCCTGCCACTTCGAGTCGTCATGGTTGAGAACCGGGCCCACCCGCACCCCCTTGTCCTTCAGTCGCTGCCGGTAGGCGTCGAACTTGTCCGCCGGAACGTGGAAGGCCAGGTGGTTGAGCGTGCTCACGGCGCTGGTGATCTCACCGATGCCGGGAATGGCGGCCGGCGACGAGATGCCCGGCACCCGGTCGGGAGCATCGGGGAACCAGAAGAACGCCACGCAGTCGCCGTTGCCGGCATCGAAGAAGAAGTGCTGCCCGCCGTTCCCGGGCAGATCCAGCGATTTGACCAGTGGCATCCCGAGGATGTTGGTGTAGAAGTCGACCGTCTTGGCCATGTCCGAGCAGACCAGCGCGACGTGGTTGATCCCGCTGAACTCGAACTCGGGGTTGACCCCGTGGGGCTTGATCATTGCGGCTCCTCTGGTCAAGACGCGAAACTGAATCTAACATCAGATTCAGCTTTGGTCCATGCCTCCAGCGACGGGAATCCAGATCCGGTGCCGATACCCTCCGAGCAACCCGGGCACCGCGACCCGTTGCCGACCCAGCGGGGCAGACGCACCCAGGCCGCCATCGACGCGGCCGCACGCACCGTGATCGCCCGCAAAGGGGTCCTGTCCGCCACCATCGCCGACATCACCGCGGAGGCCGGACGGTCGGCCGCCTCGTTCTACAACTATTACGAGTCCAAGGAGGCGATGGTCCGCGAGTGGGCGCTGCGGTTCCGCGACGAGGCCGGTGAGCGGGCATCGGCGGCGGTCCGTCACGGCCTGTCCAATCGGGAGCGGATCGAGCAGGCCACCGCGGCGCATTGGCACACCTGGCGCAACCGACTGGCCGAGATAGTCGGCGTCTCTCAACTGGCGATGGTCAACGACGACTTCGCTCAATACTGGGCGGAGATCTGCGCGGTACCGATCGGCCTCATCACCGAGATGATCAAGCGCGCCCAGACCGATGGCCACTGCGTCGATGACGACCCGGAACTGCTGGCCGAGGCGATCGTATCGATGCTCAACCAGTTCTGCTACGTCCAACTGGCCGCACCCCGGTCCGGGGCGCCCGTCGATGACGCCGCCTGCATCCGCACCCTGGCCAACGTGTTCTATCGGGCCATCTACGCCGAGGAGGACTGTTGACCATGCGCGAGATCGTCCGGGAGTTCATCAGCCTGCCGTCACCGACCGCGGAGCGCGCCGGTGCCGGCGGCTACCCGTGCCAGGGCCTGTATCACCATGCCGCCGGCCACAATCCGGACGTGGCCATGATCGCCACCCACTACCAGATCGACTTCTCCGAGCACTACCTCGCCGATTTCATGGCCGCCCGCGGGATCGGCTTCCTGGGCTGGAACACCCGATTCCGGGGTTTCGAGAGCAGCTTCCTGCTCGACCACGCCCTGGTCGACATCGGCGTCGGGGTGCGATGGCTCCGCGAGGTTGCCGGGGTGAGAACGGTTGTGCTGCTGGGAAACTCCGGAGGTGGGTCGCTGATGGCGGCCTATCAGTCGCAGGCGATTCACCCGAACGTCACACCCCTGCCCGGCATGCGGCCGGCGACCGGGCTCACCGACCTGCTGCCCGCCGACGGCTATGTCGCCAGCGCCGCCCACCCGGGGCGCCCCGACGTGTTGACCGCCTGGATGGACGGTGCCGTCGTCGACGAGAACGACCCGGTCGCGTCCGACCCCGATCTCGATCTCTTCGCCGAGCACAACGGCCCGCCCTACTCGCGCGAGTTCCTCGACCGCTACCGGGCCGCCCAGGTCGCCCGCAACCACGCCATCACCAATTGGGCCGAAACCGAGCTGAAACGTGTTCGCGCCGCGGGGTTTTCCGACCGACCGTTCACGGTGATGCGAACCTGGGCCGACCCTCGCATGGTCGACCCGACACTGGAGCCCACCACCCGCATACCCAACATGTGTTATGCCGGGGCTCCGGTGAAGGCCAACCGGTCCCCGCGGGGGATCGCCGCGGCCACCACCTTGAGCAACTGGCTCGGGATGTGGAGCCTACGGACCGCGCAGACCCGCGCCGAGCCGCACCTGGCGCGGATCACCGTGCCGGGCTTGGTGATCAACGCCCACGCCGACACCGGGGTGTTCCCGTCCGATGCACGGCTCATCTACGACGGGCTGGCCACCGGCGACAAGGCCCTGCACAGCGTCGACACCGATCACTACTTCGCCACCCCGGGCGCCCGCGACGAACAGGCCGACATCGTCGCCGAGTGGATCGGACAACGATGGCGGTGAGAGTCCTGGCCCACTTCGTTCCCGGCATCAAGGTCAGCGAATTCGTCGCGCCCGAATCGGATTGGTTGGACATCCGGTGGTGCCCAGCCGATGACGACATCACCTTCAGCCGGGAACTGGCCGAGGCCGAGGTGCTCTGGCATGTGCTGCGGCCACTGTCCGGCGATGATCTGCGCAACGGTCCGCGACTGCGGCTGGTGCAGAAGTTCGGCGTCGGAATCAACACCATCGACGTCGACACCGCGACGCAGCGCGGGATCGCGGTGGCCAACATGCCCGGGGCCAACGCCGCGTCGGTCGCCGAGGGCGCCGTCCTGTTGATGCTCGCGGTGTTGCGCCGGCTGCTGCCGCTGGATCGCGCGACCCGGCAGGCACGCGGGTGGCCCACCGATCCCGATCTGGGCGAGCACTGCCGCGATATCGGCGGCTGCACGGTGGGGCTGGTCGGCTACGGCAGCGTCGCTCAGCGGGTGGAGGGCATGGTCGCCGCCATGGGGGCCGGCGTTCTGCACACCAGCACCCGCGATGACGGACGGCCCGGCTGGCGCCCGCTGCCGGAGCTGCTGGCCGAATCCGACGTCGTGTCGCTGCATGTGCCGTTGACCAAGGCGACCGAGGGCTTGATCGACCGCGCCGCGCTGGCGCGGATGAAGCCGGGCGCCGTACTGGTCAACACCGCGCGCGGCGGCGTCGTCGTCGAATCGGCGCTGATCGAGGCACTGGGCAACGGCCGGCTGGCCGGCGCGGGTCTCGACGTGTTCGCCGACGAGCCGGTGCCCGCCGACAACCCGCTGCTCGGGTTGGACAACGTGGTGCTGACCCCGCACGTCAGCTGGTACACCGCCGACACCATGCGGCGCTATCTGACCGCTGCTGTCGACAACTGCCGGCGGCTGCGCGATGGGCAACCCCTGACCCACGTCGTTAATCAACCGACTGGTTGTTAGATTGGCCACACGCACAACCGAAAGGCGCAGCAATGCCGATAGCGATCACCTCTGAGCATCAGGACCTGGCCGATTCGGTGCGGTCCCTGCTGGCACGGGCGGTGCCCTCCGAGCTGCTGCACGCGGCGATGGACACCCCCATCCAGAATCCGCCGCCGTACTGGCAGGCCGCCGCGGAGCAGGGCCTGGCCGGTGTGCACCTCCCCGAGAAGGTCGGCGGGCAGGGCTTCGGGATCCTGGAGCTGGCGGTAGTACTGGCCGAGTTCGGCTACGGCGCGGTGCCCGGTCCGTTTGTGCCGTCGGCTATCGCCAGCGCGCTGATCGCCGCGAACGACCCCACGGCCGCCGAGCTGACGGGCCTGGCCGGCGGTGAGGTGATCGCCACTGTCACGCTCAACCCGGGTCTGACCGCCACCGCCAACGGTTCAGGGCTGGTGATCGACGGGGAGGCCCGGGCCGTCGTGGCAGCCGCCCAGGCGGCGCTGCTGGTGTTGCCCGTGGCCACCGACAGCGGCGAGGCATGGGTGATGCTGCGCGCCGACCAACTCGAGATCGAGCCGGTCGCCAGCGTGGACCCGTTGCGCCCGATCGCCCACGTGCGGGCCAACGGTGTCGAAGTCGACAACACGGCGGTGCTGAGCAACCTCAGCCCGCTGCAGGCCCATGCGCTGATCTCGACCCTGCTGTCCGCCGAAGCGGTCGGCGTGGCCCGGTGGGCCACCGACACCGCCGCGGACTACGCCAAGATCCGCGAGCAGTTCGGCCGGCCGATCGGCCAGTTCCAGGCCATCAAGCACAAGTGCGCGGAGATGATCGCCGTCACCGAGCGAGCCACCGCCGCGGTGTGGGACGCCGCCCGGGCGATCGATGAGGCCTCGGGCGACGGGGAAAACGGTTGGGACGCTGCCGGTTCCACGGTGCAGTTCGCGACGTCCGTCGCGGCCACCCTGGCGCCCGCGGCAGCGCAGCACTGCACCCAGGACTGCATCCAGGTCCACGGCGGGATCGGCTTCACCTGGGAGCACGACGCGGGTGTGTACTACCGGCGGGCGCTGATCCTCGCCGCCTCGTTCGGCTCTCGCGCCGAGCACCCCCAGCGAGTCGTCGACACCGCCGTCGCCGGCGGGATGCGCAAGATCGACATCGACCTGGACCCCGACACCGAGAAGTTGCGCGCCGAGATCAGCGCCGAAGTCGCCGCACTCAAGGCCATGCCGCACGACGAGCGCACGGTCGCGATCGCCGAGGGCGGCTGGGTGCTGCCCTACCTGCCGAAGCCGTGGGGTCGGGCAGCCGAGCCGATCGAACAGATCATCATCGAGCAGGAGTTCACCGCCGGCCGGGTGCGGCGCCAGGCCATGGGTATCGCCGCGTGGCTGATCCCATCCATCGTGGCGTTCGGCACCGACGAGCAGAAGCAGCGATTCCTGCCGCCCACGTTCCGCGGCGAAATGATCTGGTGCCAACTGTTTTCCGAGCCCGGCGCTGGTTCAGACCTGGCCAGCCTGACCACCAAGGCGACCAAGGTCGATGGTGGCTGGCGGATCAGCGGTCAGAAGATCTGGACGTCGGCCGCACAGTTCTCCTCCTGGGGAGCGCTGTTGGCGCGAACCGACTCCACCGCGCCCAAACATGATGGCATCACGTACTTCTTGCTGGACATGAAGGCCGAAGGCGTGACGGTCAGTCCGCTGCGTGAACTCACCGGCGGGGCCATGTTCAACACCGTCTACATCGACGACGTGTTCGTCCCCGATGAGTTGGTGCTCGGCGAGGTCAACCGGGGCTGGGAGGTCAGCCGCAACACGCTGACGGCCGAGCGGGTGTCCATCGGCGGGTCCGAGATGCCGTTCCTGGCCAGCCTGGACGGCTTCGTGGAGTTCATCCGCGACGGCCGGTTCGACCAGGGCGAACAGCGCCGGGCGGGCCAGTTGATCGCCGAGGGCCACGCCGCCAAGCTGCTCAATCTGCGCTCCACGCTGCTGACCCTGGCCGGCAAGGACCCGATGCCGGCGGCAGCGGTGTCCAAGCTGCTGTCGATGCGCACCGGGCAGGGCTACGCCGAGTTCGGGGTGGCCACCTTCGCCGGTGACGCCGCGATCGGCGACCGTGAGCAGCTGCCCGGCAAGTGGGCCGAGTACCTGTTGATGAGCCGCGCCACCACCATTTACGGCGGCACGTCGGAGGTGCAGCTCAACATCATCGCCGAGCGCCTGCTGGGTCTGCCCCGCGACCCGTAGGCCCGCTCTCGATGGCGCCGAGTGTGCGGTTTCGGACGCGAGATGGTGTTCTGGTGAACGAACACCCACACTCGGGAGGGGCCCACGTGACCGCTGACACCGTTGAGAGAACTCAGACCACCGGACACCATTTCGCCACCGCCGCACTGTTCGCACTGCCGGTTCGGCTGGTCATCGGATGGACATATTTCTCCGCGTTCTGGCGGCGCGTCGGTATCGACGACAAATTGGACCCGAACGTGCCCGGCTACATCGGTGAGAAGTTCAACCACTTTCTCCCGAACGCGCTCGGCATCGGCCCGATCATCGAGCACCTGCTGACCCATCCGGGCCTGCTCGCCGCGGCGATGACGGTGTTCACCATCGTGGAGGGCATCGTCGGGATCTGCGTGATCGTCGGACTGTTCACCCGGGTCATGAGCCTGGCCGTGCTGGGATTGGCGTTCGGCATCCTGCTCAGCGCCGGCTGGCTCGGCACCACCTGCCTCGACGAGTGGCAGATCGGCATCCTGGGTGTGGCCAGCGGATTCATGCTGTTTTTGAGCGGCGGCGGACGCTATTCGGTGGATCATCTCCTTTCCGCGAGATACCCGCGGCTCGCACAGCGAACCCGGCTCAACTGGCTGGCGTCCGGCGAAGTCACCGTCAAGGCCCCGGCGGTGCTCACCGGCTCGCTGGTCATCCTGGCGTTGGCATTGTTCACCAACCAGCATTTCCACGGCGGGGTCTACGGCCCGCTGCACAACAAGTCGGTCGCACCGGAGATCGAGCTCACCGATGCCCGGGTCGCGGGCGACAGCCTGCAATTCCAGCTGTACCGGACCGAAGGAGCAGACGTCTACGGTTCGTTCCTGATCGGCGTCAGCGTCCTCGACGACACCACCGGCGACACCGTCGTACAGCTGGACGGCGCCCAGCTCAGCCGGCTTCCCGAAGCGGGGATCGCCAACCGCTACGTGGCCAAGGTCAAACCCGGCGCACACAGCCTGATCGTCCCGTTGGGCGCCAAGGCGCAGCTGACCATCGACACCGGGTCGACGCAGTGGGACGCCGCACACACCTACACGCTCGTCCTCACCGATATCAGCGGCGCCACCTGGAAACAGGCGATCGCAACCGTTTCCTGAGGCTCCCCCCGCACTCGGAGGAGCGGCTACATCTCCCGCAACTCGCGCTTGAGGATCTTGCCGGTGGGGTTGCGGGGCAACTCGTCGAGGAAGACCACCTCGCGCGGCACCTTGTAACGCGCCAGGTGCTCCTTCACGTAGACCTTGATGGTGTCCTCGTCGACGCTGGAGCCTTCCTTGCGCACCACGAAGGCCCGCAGCCGCGCACCCCACTCCTTGTCCTCGACACCCAATGCGGTCGCTTCGATCACGTCGGGGTGCCCGCTGATCAGATCCTCGACCTCGGCGGGGAACACGTTCTCACCGCCGGAGACGATCATCTCGTCGTCGCGGCCGGACACATAGAGCAGACCGCGGTCGTCGAAGTAGCCGACGTCGCCGGATGACAGCAGCCCGTCGATGATCTGCTTGCCGCCTCCACCGGTGTAGCCCTCGAACGGGAAGAAGTTGCCGACGAAGATCCGGCCGATCTGGCCCTGTGGCACCTCGTAGCCGTTGTCGTCGAGGATGCGGACCTTGACGCCCTTGACGACCGGTCCCACCGTCGCCGGGTTGTACTGCAGGTCAGCCGGCCCGGCGATGGTCGCGAACGCAACCTCGGTCGAGCCGTACATGTTGTAGATGACCGGCCCCAGGTCCTTCATCGCCCGCGTCGCCAGTTCGGCGCCGAGCTGCGACCCGGAGACGAACACGATCCGCAGATTGGACAGGTCGGGCTTGGAGTCGGTCTTCTCCAGCTGGTCCAGGATCCGCGACAGCATGACCGGGACGACGACCATCCCCGTCACCTTGTGCTTTTCCAGGTCCTCGAGCACGGTGGCCGGCTTGAATCGGCGGCGCAACACCAGCGTGGAGCCGAAGAACATCGCCAAGGTGCCGTGCAGGTAGCCCAACGCGTGGAACATCGGCGACGGCAGCGAGGTCACCTCACCGGCGCGGAACGGGACGTGCGACAGGATTCCGCCGATCGGAGCCAGGGTGGGCGGGGTGTTGCGGTTGGCTCCCTTGGGAGTGCCGGTGGTGCCGGACGTCAGGATGATGATCGACGCGTGTTTGGTGACCTTCGGCGCCGGCGCCTTGCTGCTGCGGGCGATCAGCTGCGCCAGCGTCTCGTCGGTGCTCGCCGGCGGGTTGTCGCCGGAGGAATCCGCAGCGTCGGGGTTGACCCCCAGCGCCCGCAGTTTGCCCAGCGGCGGGTCGGCCTGCGCGACCGCGGCGGTGTACTCGTCGTCGTAGATGATCAGTTTGGCGCCTTCGCGTTCGGAGACGTCCTTGATCTGGGGGCCGGAGAATTCGCTGTTGAGCAGGATCAGCCGGGCGCCGACCCGGGCGCAGCCGTAGTTGGCGATCACGAACCAGCGGTGGTTCCGCGCCAGAATCGCCACCCCGTCGCCGCCGCGCACACCCATTGCGATCAAGCCGTTGGCCACCGCATTGGCGGCGTCGTCGAGCTCCTTGAACGTGATGCTGCCGTCGTCGTCGATGACGGCGAGTCCGTTCGGGTTACGGCGGGCGTTGAGCGCCGGAATCATCCCCAGCTCGCCCCAGCGCGCTCCGTCGGCCAGTGCGCTCGCCAGGACCCGCGGCGACTCCAGCTTCAGGACACCGGACTCGATGATCTTGCGCAGGTAATGCAGCTCGGCGCTACCGCGATCGAGGTATCCCCCGAGCCTGGTAGCTGCCTGGCTGGGCAGGTCAATGAGCTTAGCCATGGCACAACCTTATGTGACGCAGGTCGCCGTCGGGCAGCGGATTCGCCCTCTGGCTAACATGTCGGTCATGGCCGGCGGGTTGTCGCTGGAGGTGGCGGGACGACGGGTGGTAGTCACCCACCCGGACAGGGTGGTGTTCCCCGGCCGCGACGGTGCCGCACCACGCAGCAAACTGGACCTGATTCGGTATTACCTGTCGGTGGCCGACGGTGCGTTGCGCGGCGTCGCGGGGCGGCCGATGATCCTCAAACGCTTCGTCGACGGCATCGACGCCGAAGCCGTCTTCCAGAAGCGGGCACCGGCCAACCGCCCGGACTGGGTGTCGGTCGCGGAGCTGCGCTATGCGTCCGGCCGGTCGGCGCAGGAGGTCGTCGTCGACGACGCGGCCGGGTTGGCCTGGGTGATCAACCTGGGGTGTGTGGATCTCAACCCGCACCCGGTGCTCGCCGGCGACCTCGACCATCCCGACGAGCTGCGGGTCGACCTCGATCCGATGCCGGGCGTCGGCTGGCCGGAGATCGTCGAGGTGACCCTGCTGGCCCGCGAAGTGCTGGCCGATCACGGGCTGACGGCGTGGCCGAAGACGTCGGGCTCGCGAGGTATGCACGTCTACGCGCGGATCGCACCGCAGTGGGAGTTCGGCCAGGTGCGGCTGGCGGCACAGGCGGTGGCCCGCGAGATCGAGCGGCGCGCACCGCAGTTGGCGACCAGCCGGTGGTGGAAAGAAGAGCGGCACGGCGTCTTCGTGGACTTCAATCAGAACGCCAAGGACCGCACGGTCGCCTCGGCGTACTCGGTGCGGGCCACTGGTGACGCCCGGGTGTCGACGCCGCTGTTCTGGGACGAGGTCGCCGACGTGGACCCGGCGTCGTTCACGCTGGACACGGTGCCGGACCGCTTCGCGCGGATCGGCGATCCCTGGGAAGGCCTGCACGAGGAAAAGGGGAGAGCCGGCGGGTTGGAGTCGCTGCTGGAACTGGCCGAGGAGCAGGGCCCGGCCGAGAAGGCGCCACCCGGCGCGCGCAAGAGCGTCGACGGCCGGCGCACGTCACCGCTGCCGTTGATCGAGATCGCCCGCACCAAGACCCGTGACGAGGCGGTGGCTGCCCTGGACATCTGGCGGGAACGGAACGCCGCGGCGGCGAAACAGCTGGCGCCGGAGGATGTGCTGCTCGACGGCATGCGCGGTCCGAGTTCGATCTGGTACCGGGTCCGGATCAACCTGCAGCATGTCCCGGAGTCGCACCGCCCACCCCAGGAAGAGCTGATCGCCGACTACAGCCCGTGGGGCCGGAAGGGAAGCTGATCCGCGATCAGGGCACGGTGATGCCGGCGGCCAGGTTCGCCTCGACTTCCTTCTCCCAGTGGCTGAACGCGTGGGTGGTGTCGACCTCCACCTCGAACCGGTCGGTCATGTCGGGGGTGACGTCGGCGGCGTCGACGTAGAACTGCTCGTACCAGCGGCGCAGCTGGTACACCGGGCCGTCGTCGTCGGTGAGCAAGGGGTTTTCGACGGGCGCCTTGTGCTTCCAGATCTCGACGTCCTCGAGGAATCCCGCACCGAACGAGCGGCTCATCGCCGCAGCCAGCTTGGTGGCCTTCTCGGCCGGCAGGTTCGGCATCTGCTGGACCGCGACACCCCACTGCAGCATGAAGGAGTTCTGCGTGACCGGGTAGTGGCAGTTGATCAGCGCGATCTCAGCGGTGAAGCCCGGCGCGAGGTCATTGTGCAACCAGTTGATCATGTAGGCCGGCCCGAAGTAGGTCGCCTCGGAGCGCAGATAGGTGCCCTCCCACAGTTTGTCGGCGCCCGGGGAATCGGGGCGGACCTTGCTCTCCATGAACTGGCTGGCGCAGCTGCCTTCGATGACGTTCTTGAAGTAGGTCGGATACGAGTGGTGGATGTAGAAGAAGTGCGCCATGTCGACGATGTTGTCGATGATCTCTCGGCAGTTGGAGCCTTCGATCAGGACCGAATCCCATTGCCACGGCGACCATCTGCCGGCGTCCATTCCCTCGATCTGGGGCGGGGTCAGTTCCGGAGGTGGCGTCGAGCCCTCCGGGTCGTGCCACATCAGCAGTTGACCGTTGACCTCGCAGGTGGGCCACCGCCGGGTACGCGCCATCCGCGGCGCCCGTTTGGCGTAGGGCACCATGGCACACCGGCCGGTCGAGCCCTGCCAACGCCAGTCATGGAACGGGCAGGCCAGGGTGTCGCCCTTGACCGTGCCCCGGGACAGGTCGGCGCCCATGTGCCGGCAGTAGCCGTCCAGCACGTGCACGGCACCGTCGGAGTCGGCGAATGCCACCAGCCGGGTTCCAAAAGCGTTGATGCCGTGCGGTTTGCCGTCTCGGAAGGTCTCGGCCAGCCCCAGACAGTGCCATCCCCGGGCGTACCGGGTCCGGGGAGTGCCGTGGTCCAGCTCCCGGATCGCGCAGTCACTCATCGTCTCCACCCTTCGCCTCGCAGGTAGCTTTGCCGGCCGTAGGAGGTGAATTCGGCGTCCAGCAAACGCTTGTCGTCGTCGGTCATGCGGATGTACTCGGGGGTACCCCGCCCGACCCAGCGGTATACCGGTTCGTCGGTGTGCCACCGCTGCGCCTGCAGTTCGCGTTTGAGCACCTTGTTCGAGCCGGTGACCGGCAGGCCGGCCGAGATCCGCAGAAATCGCGGGAAACCCTTGCGGCCCAAGTCGGGCTGGGCGGCCAGGTACCCGGCGAAGGCTGCCGCGTCGAAGCTGTCGGGGTCGGCGACCTCGACCGCCCCCATCACCTGGTCGCCGGAGCGGGGATCCGGCACCGCGTACACGCCTGAACTGATGATCAGCGGATGCCGGCGCAACACCTGTTCGATGGTCAGCGCGGAGGTGTTCTCGCCGTCGACCCGGATCCAGTCGCCCCGGCGGCCGGCGAAGTACAGAAAGCCGGCCGCGTCGCGGTAGCCGAGGTCGCCGGTCCAGTACCAGCCGTCGCGGATCTTTTCCGAGTCCGCCGTGTCGTTCTTGTAGTAGCCCTCGAAGTCGCGGGCCCCGGTCCTGTCGACGATCTCGCCGACCGCATCGTCGGCGTTGGACACCCTGCCGTGCTCGTCGAGGATCGCGGTGGCGCACTCGGCCCGGGTCTGCGGGTCGACGATGGCGATGCCCGCGTGCGCCGGGCGGCCCAGTGCTCCAGGCGGTGCCGCCGGGTCGGGTATCGCGGCGTTGCCGCCTTCGCTGGACCCGTATCCCTCGTGCAGCACGGCGCCGAACCGGCGGAGGAACTCCGCCTGATCCTGCGGCGACGCCTCGGTACCGAAGCCGCGGACCAAGGCGTTATCGGCGTCATCGAGTTGTTCGGCGGTGGCCATCAGGTAGCCCAGCGCCTTGCCCACGTAGGTGAAGAACGTCGCGCCGAAGTAGCGCACGTCGGGCAGAAACTGCGATGCGGAGAACTTCGGTGTCAGGCAGATGGTGGCTCCGTTGGCCAGCGCGGGCGCCCACAGCGCCATGATCGCGTTGCCGTGGAACAGCGGCATGCAGCAGTAGTCGATGTCGGAGCGCGCATGACCGAATTTGGTGGTGGCCGCCTCGGCGATCCGCACCAGCCGCCCCTGGCTGCACTTGACCGCCTTGGAGGCGCCGGTGGTGCCGGAGGTGAACAACAACAGCAGCAGTGACTCGGGGCCCACGCCCGCGGCGGCGGCCGGCTCCACCCGGTGTTCGTCGACCCGGGCGGCGTAGCCGGGCTCGTCGATCACCAGTACGCGCTCGGGGTCCAGTCCGTGGTCCAGGCCGCGAAGCCGGTGTGATCCGGCGGTGTCGGTGATGATCAGCTGGCAGTCCGCGTGGCGGATCTCCGCGGCCATCTCGGCATCACCGCGGGTCGGGTTGATCCCGACGATGACCCCGCCCGCCAACGCGCCGGCGCCGAGCCAGAACACGAAATCGGGCACGTTGTCGAGCAGCACACCGATGTGAAACGGCCCGTCCCGGCGCAACGCCGACGCCAACGCGGCGCGCGCGGCCGATTCCCGAACCACCTCATCCCAGGTCCAGTCCTGTTGTCGGGTACGCAGTCCCGGATGCCGGTCGCCGAGGCGGTCGAGCAGCAGGCCCGCGATATCGCTACGCATTCGCCGCGGGCGCGTGGACGAGATCGATGTACTGCTGCGGAAGATCCTCGCGGGCCACCGGGGTCACGCTGCGCACGCCGGCGAAGTAGGAATCCTCACCGATGATCTTGCCGGCGGAATCGAGCGGCCACAGCAGCACCTGCCGATACACCACCAAGTAGTCGGCGTCCGGATCGTCGACTTCCACCCCGAGAATGGCGGTGGCCAGGGCGCCCGGGTACAGCTGTTTCATATCTCCCTCGGTCACCACGCAGTCGCCGTCGACGGCCAGCCGGTCGATCGCGAACTCCAACACTCCGGTTCGGGTCGCCATGAAGTTCGTGTAATAGGTGCGCACTCCCTCGGTGGTCTTCGGACCGAAGTCCTGACCGCCCATCCAGAAGTGGTAGTCCGGCTCGGGGCTCAGCGTCCCCATCACCCGGTCGAGGTCGGGCGCAGCCTCGCCCTTCATGTGCTCGATCACCACTTCGAGCGCGGCCCGGTGCCGCTCATCGGTGGTTTCGGCCAACCGCTTCTCCAAGGGGGCCCAGGTCCGGCTGGGGTCGATGACGGCCACGTTTGCGAACTCCTCGTAGTGGGTTGCAAGGGATCAGGGATCATCCTGATCGCATGAGCTAACCCGGTCATCCGCCACATGTCTGCTGGATCATCGGATTCGCCCGACGCTTGTCGGTTCGCCGCTGGTGAGCTCGGCCGAGGACAGCGCGATGCGCCGTACGAAGAGCACCAGAGTCGCCGTGAACCGATCGACGGGGTCGGCCAGATCCCAGCCCATCGCCGCCTCGACGTGGGCGATGCGCGCCGCCACCGTGCTGTGATGCAGGTGCAGCTGGGTGGCGGTGCGACGCAGCGAACCGAGCACGCAGAACGCTTCGGTGGTGTCGACATCGTGCGCACCGGCCGGTGTCGCCGCGATCGCGTTGATCCGCGCCACGTCGTGGTTCCGCAGCACCTGCTCGAGCGGCAGGTCGGCGAGCAACTCCAGGACACTCAGCCGTTCGTAGGCGACCGCCCGGCGTCCGTAGTGGGTGGACGAAGCGAACCGCAGCCCCCGCTGCGCCTGCTGCCAGGACATCGCCGCCCCGAACACGGTGGTCTTGGCGCCGATCCCGACCCAGGGCCCGCGGCCCACCTGAGCCGGCAGCGGTGGCGGAAAGGCCGCGATGATCGCCGCATCCAGCCGGTCCGACAGTGTCCGGGCGTCCTCGGAGCTGTAACACAGCAGCGCCGTGTCCGCGCCGATCGTGACCGAACGCACCGGTTGGTCACCCAGTTCGCGCACGACGACGCGCAGCGCCTCGGCAGGGGAACCCGCCGACACCGCCAGCACCCGGACCTCGCGAGACTCATCGAGACCCAACAGCCGGATCGCGCGTGCCCGCTCCGCGGGTAATTCGTTGTCGGACAACACCAGTTCCAACAACGCGGGATCACCCAACCGGACGGTTGCTCCCGCCCGCGACGCCGCCATCCGCAGCGCGTGGCGCACCCGGTCCAGGAGGACATCATCGAGCGGCTGGCGCGGGCAGCCTGCGCGCTCCAGCCGGACCTCCGGCTCGGTCGCCGAGACCCACTGCACCGAGAGCGGGCATTGCGCGACCGACTCGGCCGACCGGATGATCGTCTCGGCATCGGCGCTCGACTCCACCAGCGCGTCGAAATACGCGACGAGCCGCAGCACCGCAGCGGCACCGGAATCCAGCTGGGACAGCCGGATCGGCTCGGGATCCATCAGCCGAGGCTAGCGCGGATCCAACACGCAGTACCCTCGCCACGGTGACCTTCTACTTGGTTGTCCGGGACTTCAACAACGAGACTCGCCAGGAAGGACCCGAGCTCGCCAGGGTGGAGCCGGCCGGCGTGAGCGCTGCCCTGCAACCCGTGCGTCCGGGCCAGGAGGCCGTGCTGGCCCGCCTGCAGCGGTCGCTCGACGAGGCACCGCCACGGGTCTTCGACATCGACGACCCGCAGATCCTCAAGTCGCCACAACTGTTGCTGTTCGCCGAAGAGCTCTCGGTGCAGTTCAGCGGATACGACGATGAGACGAAAGAGGAAGCGCGGTACGCACACTACGGCCGGCCGGAGGACCCCATCCGATTCTCCGACACCACCGGTTAGTTGATCGTGAAGCCGCCGTCGACCGCGATGGTCTGCCCGGTGACATACCCGCCGGCATCCGAAGCAAGCCACAGGACCGAGGCTGCGAGGTCTTCCGGGTCTCCCATTCGGCCCAACACGATGCGGTGAGCGACGCTGTCCAGGTAGCCCGGGCGGTACTGATCGGTCATCTCCGAGGCGAAGAAGCCGGGCGCGATCGCATTGACCCGAATACCTTTTCGGCTCCCCCACTGCTGGGCCAGGTCGCGGGTCAGCCCGATCAGTCCGGCCTTGCTGGCGGCGTACGCCGCCTGCGGCAGCCCGGCCGTGGTCAGGCCCAGGACACTGGAGATGTTGACGATCGACGAGCCCGGCCGCATCACCCGTCCGCAGGCCTGCGCCGCCCAGTAGGCCCCGTTGAGGTTGACGTCGATCACCTCCCGGAACTGCTCGGGGGTTTCCCGGGTGGCAGGGTGCGCCGTTCCGATCCCGGCGTTGTTGATCAAGACATCGACCCGACCGAATCGCTCCATCGCGGCCTCGACCATTCTGGCCGCCGCCGCCGGGTCGGCGACATCGGTCGCCACCGACAGGGCTGCGCGTCCGGCAGCGGTGACGAGCTCGGCCGCCTGCTCGAGCTTCTCCACCCGCCGCGCCGCCAGCACGACGTCCGCGCCGACCTCGGCGAAGGCCCGGGCGAAATACACGCCGAGGCCCGAGGAGGCCCCGGTCACCACGACGACCCTGTCGTCCATACGGAACTTGTCCAGTACGCTCACCCGACTCACCCTTCTCGATCTTTCACAGTCACTTCAACGCATTTCGCGCCGCAGCGATGAACTCCGGCGCAGCTTGTGCGGCTTCACCGGCATTCTGCACGTCTTTGGCACCATGCTGTGCCCGGTGGGTGATTCCCTCGGCGATCACCCCGATTTTGAAGTTCGCCAGCGCCAGGTAGAAGTTCCAGTCGCTCAGGTCGCGGCCGGACAGCCGGGCGTACTGCTCGGCCAGGGTGTCGGCCGACGGCAGGCGTGGACTGGTCCACGCGGCGGGGTGGCCGAACACCAGGTCGAAGGCCGGTGACCGGTAGACACACATCAGGGCGATATCGGTGAGCGGGTCGCCCAGTGTTGAAAGCTCCCAGTCCACAACGGCCCGGATGACGTCGGCCCGCTCGGGATCGCAGATGGTGTTGTCGATGCGGAAGTCGCCGTGCACCACCGAGGGTCGCGATGTCCGCGGGATGGCCTCGGCGAGTGCCGCGGCCAGCTTCGTGACGTCCTCGGACAGCGCGTCATCGGCCCCGCGCGTCTTGACCAGTTCCCATTGGCGGGCCCACAGTCGCACCTGGCGTTCCAGGAATCCGTCCGGCCTGCCGAAGGATTCGAGCCCGACCGCACGGTAGTCGACCGCATGCAGGTCCACCAGCACCCGAACCAGCGACGAGGCGTTGGCTGCCAGCTCCTCGTCCGACACGGCGTCCAGATCGTCCTTGTGCCGATAGACCCGGCCCGTCACAAACTCCGTCACCGTCAACGGTGCACCGCAGACCGTGCCGTCGACGTCGAGCGCCACGGGTCGCGCGATCGGAACACCGGTGCCGTAGAGCTTTTCGGTGACGACGAACTCGCGGCCCACATCATGGGCCGACGGGGTGAGGCCGCCGAGCGGTGGTCGACGAACGACCCACGCCGACGACTCGTCGCTGACCTTGAAGGTCAGATTCGACCGGCCACCGGCGATCAGTTCGACCGCGAGTTCACCTTGAACCGGAACGTCGTTGGCGATGAGGTAGCGCCGCAGGGCGGCCGGATCCAGAGCGTCATTCGTCACCGCTGGGCGTCCCTCAGCGCGCGCCGGGCCGCCCCGACCCGCCGCTTGGCGATAGCCCAACGGTGCACCTCCGAAGGGCCGTCGTACACCCGGAACGGACGCACCTCGCGGGAGAGCCGCGCAGGCGGCAGGTCCTCGGTGACACCGAGCCCACCGCACATCTGCACGCTGCGGTCGACGATGCGGAAGATCGCCTCGGCGGCGAACGTCTTGGCGATCGACGTCGCGTCGCCGGCGCCAGAGCCCTGATCCAGTTCCCAGCAGGCCCGCACCAGCAGCGCCCGGGTTGCGGCGATGTCGATTTCGTTGTCGGCCACCATGTTCTGGATCATGCCCAGATCACCGAGCGCCGATCCGAATGCCTGACGCTGCACGATGTGGTCGAGTGCGGTGTCGTGACCGCGACGTGCCGCGCCGAGCCAGCGCATCACATGTGTCATGCGGGCGGGCCCCAGCCGAACCTGGGCGTACTCGAAGCCGCGGTCCACCTCGCCGAGCACGGCTTCGTCGGGAACCCGAACGTCCTCGAAGTGCACCTCACAGTGGCCGCCCACCATGGAACGGTCCAGGGTCGGGATGTGTCGGCCGACAGTCAGGCCCGCGGTGTCGGCGGGGACCAGGAACATCGTGGCACCGCCGCGCTGACCGGCGTCCCCGGAGGTCCGGGCCATGACGATGAAGAACCCGGCGCCGTCGGCACCGGTGATGTACCACTTGTGGCCGGTGATGTACCACTCCCCGGACCGGCGCTGCGCCCTGGTCGTCAGCGCAGCGGGATCCGAACCCGCGCCCGGCGCAGGTTCGGTCATCGCGAACGCGGACCGCACGTCACCGGCCGCCAGTGGCGCGAGGTAGCGGGCCTTCTGCTCAGGGCTGGCCACCTCCGCCAACATATGCACGTTGCCCTCATCGGGTGCGGCGATGTTCACCGCGGACGGGCCGAACAGGGAGTAGCCGGCTGCCTCGAACACCGGCGCCCGGTCGGACATGTTCAATCCCAGCCCGCCGTACTCGACAGGAGCGTGCGGTGCGAACACACCCGCTTGGCGTGCCGCCGCCTGCAGTTCCCTGACCATGGTGTCGCCGCCCGCGGCTGCGATATCCCCGCCGTAGCGGTCCTCGACCGGCAGCACCACTTCCTCAATGAACGCCCGCGTCTTCTCGACGAGCGCCAACACCTCCGGCGAGTAGCTCAACTCGATCGCCATGTCACCCCATCACCACACTCAGCTGACCGACCGATCACTCGGTCCGAACACTACGGACTGTGGCATAGTCACCTATATCCCGTCAAAATCGGACTTTGTCGCGGCATTTTCGATCACGCTATAGTTCAGTACTTCTGAACATCAGGGGAGGTGAACATGACGGGATCACCCGAGTGCGGCAGCGCGATCCGCGCCGCCCGCCGGGCCCGGGGTTTGACGGTCCGCGAGTTGGCGCAATCCCTGCGGGTGAGCGCGGCCACGGTGAGTGCCATCGAGAACGGCAAGACCGGCATCTCGGTCACCCGCCTGCGGGAGTGCGCCCAGGTACTGGGCGTGACGCCGGCCCAGATCCTGGCGGGCCCGGCCCCGGTGCCTGCCGTCGGCCCGCAGTACCCCGGCACCGAAAACGAGAGAGCTCCGCGCCGCGACTGGCGGTCGTTTCCGCCCCATGATCTGGACGGGGTGTTGAGCGCTGCTATCGATGCCTTCGTCGAAACCGGCTACCACGGCAGCACCATGCGGGATCTGGCCGCACGGGCGGGCATGAGCGTTCCCGGCATCTACCACCACTACCCCGACAAGCAGGCGTTGCTGGTCGCGTCGCTGGACCTGACCATGAGTGAGCTGCACTGGCGGGTCAACGCCGCCCGCAACGATGCCCGGACCGGCCTGCAGGAGGTACGGCTCATCGTTGAAGCCTTGGCGTTGTTCCACACTCACCGCCAGAAGCTGGCATTCATCGGAGCCAGCGAGATGCGCAGCCTCACCCCGGCGAATCGGCAGCGTATCGCCGACTCACGAAATCAACTGCAGCACATCCTGGATGCCGCCATCACCCGTGCGGCGCGAGAGGACAACATCGGCGTCGAAGACCGCCGGATCGCCGGACGTGCCATCGCCACGATGTGCACGTCGCTGCCGCAGTGGTTCAACGCCGCCGGCCCCACCACACCCGAGGAAACCGCACGCACCTACGCCGACTTCGCGATATCCCTGCTCACGGACCGACGCCGATCCGCACCACCTTTCCCACCCTGGCCGCTCGGCGGCAGAATGTGACCCGTGTCGGCTAAGTGGCAGTTCTGGATCGACCGGGGCGGCACCTTCACCGACATCGTGGCGAAGCGGCCCGATGGTCGCCTGGTCACCCACAAGCTGCTCTCGGAGAACCCCTCCCAGTACCCGGACGCGGCGGTGGCCGGCATCCGCGCCCTGCTGGGCATGACCGCCGCCGACCCGATTCCCACCGACCTGATCGAGGCGGTGCGGATGGGTACGACGGTGGCCACCAACGCCCTGCTGGAACGCGCCGGGGAACGCACCCTGCTGGTCATCACCCGCGGGTTCGGTGACGCACTCCGCATCGCCTACCAGAACCGGCCGCGCATCTTCGACCGCCACATCGTGCTGCCCGAACAGCTCTACGACCGCGTCGTCGAGGTCGACGAACGGGTCAGCGCCGACGGCACCGTGCTGCGCGCACCGGATCTGGAGCTCCTGGGCGCACAGTTGCGCGCCGCCCACGCCGACGGCGTTCGTGCGGTTGCGGTGGTGTGTCTGCACAGCTATCGCAATCCGGCGCACGAACGCGCGATCGGTGCCCTGGCCCAGCAGGCCGGATTCACCCAGATCTCGCTGTCGTACGAGGTCAGCCCATTGCCGAAGCTGGTGCCGCGCGGCGACACCACGGTCGTCGACGCCTACCTGTCGCCGGTGCTGCGCCGCTACGTCGCGCAGGTGGCCGACCAGCTGAGCGGCGTGCGGCTGATGTTCATGCAGTCCAATGGCGGGCTGGCCGCCGCCGACCACTTCCGCGGCAAGGATGCGATCCTGTCCGGGCCCGCCGGCGGGATCGTCGGAATGGTGCGCATGTCGGCACTGGCCGGCATCGATTCGGTGATCGGCTTCGACATGGGCGGAACCTCCACCGACGTCTCACATTTCAGTGCCTCCTCCGGCTACGAGCGGGTTTTCACCACCGAGGTTGCCGGGGTACGGCTGCGGTCGCCGATGCTGCACATCCACACCGTCGCCGCCGGCGGCGGATCGATCCTGCACTTCGACGGCAGCCGATACCGGGTGGGCCCGGAGTCCGCGGGCGCCGATCCGGGACCGGCCTGTTACCGGCGCGGCGGGCCGCTGACCGTCACCGACGCCAACGTGATGCTCGGGCGCATCCAGCCGGCACATTTTCCCGCGGTGTTCGGACCGGCCGGCGACCAACCGCTCGATGCGGCCGTGGTCAGACGGTCCTTCGCCGATCTGGCCGCCGAGATCCGTTCGGGCACCGGCGATGACCGCGACCCCGAACAGGTCGCCGAGGGGTTTCTGCGTATCGCGGTGGCGAACATGGCCAACGCCGTCAAGAAGATCTCGGTGGCCAAGGGACACGACATCACCCGGTACGCGCTGACCACCTTCGGCGGCGCCGGCGGACAGCACGCGTGCGCGGTCGCCGACGAACTCGGCATCCGCACGGTGCTGGTACCGCCGATGGCCGGTGTGCTGTCCGCCCTGGGCATCGGGTTGGCCGACACCACGGTGATGCTGGAGCGGTCGGTGGAGACCCGGCTGGCCTCCGCCGCCCTCCCCGGGCTGCGCGACGCCGCCGATGCCCTGGAACTCCAGGCTCGCGCTGATCTTGCCGCCCAAGATATTCCGGCCGATCGGATGCGGGCGGTGCGACGGGTCCACCTGCGTTACGAGGGCACCGACACCTCGATTCCGGTCGAATTCGGCGACGTGGCGCAGATGACGGAGGCATTCGAGGGCATCCACCGCAGCATGTACTCGTTCCTGATGGACCGTCCGCTGATCGCCGAAGCGGTGGTGGTCGAGGCGACCGGTCTTACCGAGCAGCCCGACTTGGGACAGCTCGAGCCCACCCGCACCGACGTTCCGGTGGCCGAAGTCGTCCGGCTGTACACCGGCGGCGCCTGGCGTGACGCGCCGCTGCGCCGGCGGGAGTCCATCACCGCCGGCGACATCGTGACCGGCCCGGCGATCATCGCCGAGGACAACGCCACCACCGTCGTCGACGACGGCTGGCAGGCCGGCCTGACCACCGACGGACAGCTGGTGCTACGACGAACCGCCGCGACCGCCCCGGATGACGCCCGGACCGCAGCCGATCCGGTGCTGCTGGAGATCTTCAACAACCTGTTCATGTCGATAGCCGAGCAGATGGGCACCCGACTGGAGGCCACCGCCCAATCGGTGAACATCCGTGAGCGGCTGGACTTCTCCTGCGCCCTGTTCGACTCGGAGGGCAACCTGGTAGCCAACGCGCCGCACATCCCGGTGCACCTGGGCTCGATGGGCGCGACCGTCAAGGAGGTGCTGCACCGGCGCGCCGGGCAGATGCGGCCCGGCCAGGTCTACGCGGTCAACGACCCCTACCACGGCGGCACCCACCTGCCGGACATCACCGTCGTCACTCCGGTCTACCCCGACACCGCGAGCCCCGGCGACTCGGTGCTGTTCTTCGTGGCGTCCCGCGGCCACCACGCCGAGATCGGCGGAACCACACCCGGTTCCATGCCCGCCGACAGCCGAACCGTCGAAGAGGAAGGCGTCCTGTTCGACAACTGGCTGCTGGTCGACGACGGACAGTTCCGCGAGGAACCGACCCGATCGCTGCTCACCGGGGCGCGGTTCGCCTCACGCAGCCCCGAGACCAATCTCGCCGACCTGCGCGCCCAGATCGCCGCCAACCAGAAGGGGATCGACGAGATCCGCGCGATGATCTCCCACTTCGGGCTCGATGTCGTGCAGGCCTACATGCGCCACGTCCAGGACAACGCCGAGGAGGCGGTTCGCCGTGTCATCGACTCCCTCGGTGACGGCGAATACCGCTACGAGATGGATTCCGGTGCCACGATCGCGGTGCGGGTGAGCATCGACCGGGCCGCACGCTCGGCCACCATCGCCTTCGACGGAACGTCGGCGCAGCTGGCGACGAACTTCAACGCGCCGTCGTCGGTGGTCACCGCCGCGGTGCTCTACGTGTTCCGCACCCTGGTGGTCGACGATATCCCGATCAACGACGGTTGCCTGCGACCGCTGCACATCACCATCCCGGACCGGACCATGCTGGCGCCGCATCACCCGGCCGCCGTGGTGGCCGGCAACGTCGAGACCTCCCAGGCGATCACCGGGGCGCTGCTGGCGGCACTGCGCGTGCAGGCCGAGGGCTCCGGGACGATGAACAACGTCACGTTCGGCAACTCCGGCCACCAGTACTACGAGACGCTCGGTTCGGGGTCCGGCGCCGGCGACGGTTTCGACGGAGCCTCGGTGGTGCAGACCCACATGACCAACTCGCGGCTCACCGATCCCGAGATATTGGAGATGCGTTTTCCGGTGTTGTTGCGCGAGTATGCAATCCGGCACGGCAGCGGTGGTTCCGGCCGGTGGCACGGCGGCGACGGCGGACTCCGACGGATCGAGTTCCTCGAGCCGATGACCGTCAGTGTGCTGTCGGGGCATCGAAATGTGGCCCCCTACGGCATGGCCGGCGGATCCCCCGGGGCACTCGGGCACAACCGGGTGCGGCGCGCCGATGGCAGCGTGACCGAATTGGCCGGGTGCGCCTCGACCGAACTCGCCCCCGGCGACGTGCTGGAGATCGAGACGCCGGGCGGCGGCGGGTATGGCCAACCCCGCTGAACTCCGGTTAATCTCACGCGATGGGGGACCACTGGAGCCGGCGTAGGTTCTTCGGCATCTGCGGCGCTACCGGAGCCGCAGCTTTGCTGGCGGGATGTTCATCCGGCGAGCACGACGACGGGCAGAACCCGGGCCCCGTCACCATCACGCACCGCTTCGGTGAGACGACCGTTCCCGAACCGCCCAAGCGGGTCGTCTGCGCGGGCTACACCGGGCAGGACGACCTGCTCGCTCTGGGCGTGGTGCCGATCGGTGTCACGGCCTGGTTCGGTGACGAGCCGTTCGCGGTGTGGCCCTGGGCGCAGCAGCGCCTCGGTAACGCCGAGCCCACGGTGTTGGACTTGGACAACGGGATCGCCGTCTCCCGGATCGCCGAACTCAAGCCGGATCTGATCGTCGCGACGAACGCCGGGGTGGACGCCGACACCTATCAGCAGCTGTCGGCGATCGCACCGACCGTGCCGCAGACGGGCCGCGACGCCTTCTTCGAACCCTGGAAGATTCAGGCCGCCGCCATCGGTAAAGCGGTGCACCAGGCCGCACAGATGCAGTCGCTCATCGACGGCGTCGGCACCAAGTTCGCCGACGTGGCCACCGCGCGCCCGGGGTTCAAGGGGAAGGAGGCACTGCTGCTGGCGGGCCGCCTCGACCGAGGCAATATCACCGCCACCACCGGCTGGCGTACCGAGTTCCTCACCCAACTGGGGCTGACCGTCGCCGACGCCCCGGCGGTGGTCGACCGCGACCGGATCGGGTCCACACTGGGCGGAGCTGATGTCCTGATCTGGACCACCGAGAGCGATGACGAACGCGAGGCGCTGCTGGCCGACCCGGCCGTGGCCCCGTTCACGTCGCGCAGCGTGTTCACCAGCAAGGATCTGGCCGGCGCGATCGCGTTCGCCTCCCCGCTGAGCTACCCGCTGGTGGCCGAACAGCTACCCGGGCTGATCGCCGGGATCGTCGGGTAAGACCGAACTCTGCGCGTTTGGTAAGGGCGCTCTGGCATCGCAGGTTAATTGTGGCCTAGATCACCTCAGGGGGCTACGGTCGGGTCATGAGCGCGGCATTGGACTACACGGATCTCACGAAGACCAGCACGATCCTCGACTACGGCGACTGCGCGCTGCTGCTGCAGTTCGACCGCACCACCGAGGTGCTGGCATGGACGGCGGCCCTGGGTGCGGCCGCGCTGCCCGGGGTGATCGACATCGTCCCGGCGTCACACACGGTGCTGGTGAAGTTGGCCGCGCCCCAGTATCAGGCAGCGGTGCGCCGCCGACTGGCCAGCCAACATGTAGACCCGGACTCGATCGAGACCGCAGCGCACGGTGGCGCCGCCGACGTGGTGATCGACGTCATCTACGACGGCCCGGACCTCAGCGAGGTCGCCGAACGCACCGGCCTGACCGTCGCCCAGGTGATCAACGCGCACACCGCGGCGCCCTGGCGGGTCGGATTCGGTGGATCCACACCGGGTTTCGCCTACCTGTTAGGGGGTGATCCGCGGCTGGAGGTACCGCGCCGGGCGGACCTGCGAACCGCCGTCCCGGCCGGTTCGGTGGCATTGGCCGGCCAATTCAGCGGCATCTATCCGAGGCAGTGGCCAGGTGGCTGGCAGTTGATCGGGCGCACCGAAGCGGTGCTCTGGGATCTGGACCGGCCCGAACCGGCGTTGCTGACACCGGGCCTGTCCGTGCAATTCCGGGCCGTCTGACGGCGCCGAGACGTGAGATCAGGAGGACGACGATGACCACCACCTTGGAGGTCCTGCGCACCGGCCCGCTGGCCCTGGTCGAGGACCTGGGGCGGGCCGGCCTGGGCCATCTCGGCGTCACCCGGTCCGGGGCCGCCGACCGTGGGTCACACACCCTGGCCAACCGGCTGTTGGCCAACCCCGATGATCGGGCCACCATCGAGGTGGCGTTCGGCGGATTCTCCGCACGGGTCCGCGGCGGCGACATCGACATCGCCGTCACCGGAGCCGACACCGACCCCAGCGTCAACGGAGTCACCTTCGGCACCAACAGTATTCAGCGTGTCCATGACGGGCAGACGATCTCGCTGGGCACTCCCCGGTCGGGACTACGAACCTATCTGGGGGTTCGCGGCGGCATCGAGGTCACGCCGGTACTGGGTTCGCGCAGTTACGACGTGCTTGCCGCGATCGGACCGGCACCGTTGCAGCAGGGCGATGTGCTGCACATCGGGGAACCGACCGGCGACTACCCGGAACTCGACCAGGCGCCGGTGGCGACGATCCCCGACGATGTGGTGGAACTGCGGGTGAGCCCCGGACCCCGCGACGACTGGTTCGTCGATCCGGACATCATGGTGCGCACCAACTGGCTGGTGACCAACCACAGCGACCGGGCCGGGATGCGCCTGGTCGGAATGCCCCTGGAATACCGTTGGCCCGACCGTCAGCTGCCCGCCGAGGGCGCCGACCGCGGTGCGATCCAGATTCCGCCGAATGGCATGCCGATCATCCTGGGTCCGGATCACCCGGTGACCGGCGCCTACCCGGTGGTCGGCGTGGTGGTCGAGGCGGACATCGACCTACTGGCCCAGGTGCGGCCCGGGCAGACGGTGCGGATGCACTGGTCGCGGCCGCGCCAGCACGCCGCCGGCCACTTGAGCTGGTAGGTCGCCGCGGTGCCCGGCCCGGTCCACACCGCCCGCCTGATCCACACCTCCGATCTGGACGATGAGACCCGCCGCAGCGCGCAGCGACTCGTTGTCGAGGCCTTCGCAAACACTCCCGACAGCGCCGACTGGCAGCACGCACTCGGCGGCATGCACGCCCTCATCTGGCACCGCGGGGCATTGATCGCGCACGGCGCGGTGGTCCGGCGCCAGCTGCTCTACCGCGGCAGATCCCTGCGCTGCGGCTACGTGGAGGCCGTCGCGGTCGCCGAGGACCACCGGGGCAAAGGCCTGGCCACCGCGGTGTTGGATGCCTGCGAACAGGTGGTGCGGGGCGCCTTCGAGGTCGGCGCCCTGAGTTCGGCTGAGATCAGCCGGCGGATCTACAGTTCGCGGGGCTGGCTGCCGTGGCGCGGGGCGACCTCGGTGCTGGCCCCGACCGGGCCGCTTCGCACTCCGGAGGCCGACGGCACCGTGTTCGTGATGCCGGTCGAGTTCGACCTGGATACCACCTCTGACCTGGCCTGTGACTGGCGCGACGGGGGCGTTTGGTAGTGGGGGAGTTTCCTCCAATCGCAGACCTCACAGCAAATACGCAGTTTCCAGACGAGCCCTGAGTCAGCCACACCGCATAGTCTGGCGCCGCTCCGGAATTGTCTGGCGCGGCTCCGGACACCGACACGGGAGATCTCATGCTTCACGAGTTCTGGCACAACTTCACCCATAATCTCTTCAAGCCCCTACTGCTCTTCTTCTACCTGGGGTTTCTGATTCCCCTGCTGAAGGTTCAGTTCGAGTTCCCCTACGTGCTGTATCAGGGTCTGACGCTGTACCTGCTGCTGGCGATCGGATGGCGCGGTGGCGAGGAACTCGCGACCATCGACGGAAAGAGCATCGGCACCGTCCTGGGCTTCATCGTGCTGGGCTTCTTCACCAACTTGACCATCGGATTCATCGCCTACGGGCTGCTCACCCGCATGACGCGATTACGCCGAGTCGACCGAGCCACCGTGGCCGGCTATTACGGATCCGATTCGGCCGGAACATTCGCGACGTGTCTGGGCGTGCTGGTCACGCTGGACATCGCGTTCGACGCCTACATGCCGGTGATGCTGGCGGTCATGGAGATCCCGGGCTGCATCGTGGCACTCCTGCTGGTGGCGCGGATGCGCGAGCGCGGCATGGACTCGCTGGGCAACATGCCCGGCGAGCCCGGGTACAACCCGAAGGTGGCCGTCAAACTCGTGGCCGCGGCACAGTCGAGCTCTCCGCACCCGCACACCCGGCACGAGCTGGAGGTCGAAGAGGAAGTCGAGCTGTCGCTGGAGAAGCTCGAACACCCCGAGCTGATCGGTGAGAACCCGGTTCCGGCTCCCGCGCCGAAGGTCAGCGGAGCGCTGCTGCGCGAGGTGCTGCTGAACCCGGGGCTGTACCTGCTGTTCGGCGGGATCCTGATCGGCTTCATCAGCCGCCTGCAGGGTGCCAGCGTCATCGCAGACGGCGACCACGTCTTCGTGACTGCCTTCCAAGGGATGCTGTGTCTGTTCCTGCTCGAGATGGGCATGACGGCCTCCCGCAAGCTCAAGGACCTTCGGGCCGCGGGCCGTGGACTGATCGCGTTCGGTCTGCTGGCGCCGAATCTTTTTGCGGTGATGGGGATTTTCATCATCCACACCTACGCCCAGATCACCGGAACACATTTCGAGACGGGCAGCTACGTGCTGTTCGCCGTCTTGTGCGGGGCGGCATCGTATATCGCCGTGCCAGCGGTGCAGCGCATAGCGATTCCCGAGGCCAGCCCGACGGTGCCTCTCGCGTCGTCGCTGGGACTCACGTTCTCTTACAACGTGACGATCGGGATCCCGCTGTATCTCCAGATCACCGAAGCCATCAACGGCTGGTTACCAGTCAACTGACAGCGCATTGTAATCGTCAGCAACTCCTCAGCAATTCGTCGATAACACTGGCGAAATCTGCTGCGCGTAAACCTATTAGCTGAGGCGGCCCGCACTCCGGGCCGCCTCAGCTGACAAGATCTGGTTAACGCACATGCAAGAAGGTCTCCGCTCCAAGGCATTTACAGCTTCTGCACCGTGACTTGCCAGATCAGGTCGGTAGGTTCGCACGTCGTCCCACCCGGACGCGACGTCGCGCAGCGGTGGCTCGAGAGTTTGAGGAGACCTTCATGACGCACACGCACATCACTGATTTCGATCCCGAGGACTGCGCAGCCTGGGAGGGTGGCAACAAGGCCATCGCACGCCGCAACCTCATCTGGTCGACGGCCACCATGCATGTCGCGTTCTCCATCTGGTCGCTGTGGTCGGTCGTGGTGCTGTTCATGCCCGAGGCGGTCTACGGCATCAAGCCGGGCGACAAGCTGCTGTTGGCGGCGGTCGCCACTCTGGTCGGCGCGGGCGTTCGAGTGCCCTACGTGTCGGCCACCGCGAAGTTCGGCGGCCGCAACTGGGCGATGTTCTCCTCGCTGATCCTGCTGGTCCCCACCATCGGCACCCTGCTGCTGCTGGTCAACCCCGGTCAGCCGATGTGGATGTACCTGGTCTGCGCGGCTCTGACCGGCCTGGGGGGCGGTAACTACGCCGCGTCGCTGGCCAACGTCGACGCCTTCTACCCCCAGCGCCTCAAGGGCGGTGCGTTGGGCCTGTGCGGCGGCATCGGCAACCTCGGGGTGGCGGCCATCCAATTGGTCGGCCTGCTGGTGCTGGCCACCGTCGGGAACACCAAGCCATATCTGGTCTGTGCCATCTACCTGGTGCTGCTGGCGATCGTCGGCATCGGCGCCGCCCTGCGCATGGACAACCTCGATCACGGGATGGAAGAGGTGGGGGGCATCCGCTCGATCCTGTCGGTCGCGGACAGCTGGATCATCGCCGCGCTGTACTGCGCCGCCTTCGGCTCGTTCATCGGCTTCGCCTTCGCCTTCGCGCAGGTGCTGCACGTCACCTTCGAAGAGACCGGCCACAGCGCAGCCCAGGCGTCGCTGTATGCGGCCAGGATCGCGTTCCTGGGGCCGCTGCTGGGCGCCCTGGCCCGGATCTACGGCGGCCGGGTGGCCGATCGGCGCGGGGGCAGTCGGATCACCTTTCTGGTCTTCCTCGGAATGATCTTGGCCGCCGGGATGCTCGCCATCACCAGCACGATCGACGACCACCACCCGGGCTCGGTGACGACGATCAACATCGTGCTCTACGTCGTCGGATTCATCGCGCTGTTCATCCTGGCCGGCATGGGCAACGGATCGGTGCTCAAGATGATCCCCTCGATCTTCGAGGCCCGCAGCCGGTCGCTGGACCTCAGCGAAGCCGAGCGGCGGCATTGGGCGCGTTCACATTCCGGCGCGTTGATCGGATTCGCCACCGCGGTCGGCGCACTCGGCGGGGTGGCCATCAACCTGACGTTGCGGCAGGCCTACGCCAGCACCGGAACCGAGACACCGGCCTTCTGGATCTTCTTGGCAACCTATTGCGCCGCAGCCGTATTGACCTGGGTCATGTACCTTCGCCGTCCGCCGCGGATGCCGGCCACCCCGGGTTCACGGGCATCACGTGACAACGAGACCGCCCTGGTGTGATCGAACGGCAACCAGGCAACTGACTGGAAATCGTTCGGTAACACAGCGGAAACCCACTGCCGTTAAACCTGATACATGAGCACTGCCGTTCACGCCGCCGGTCACCTGATCGAGATCAAGGACGGATGCGTTCTGGTCGACGGAATGGTCAAACCGGTCTCCCCGGCCGGCCTGGCCACGCTGCGTGTGCTGGCGCACCGGCCAGGCTTCGTGGTGGCCCGCGATGCGCTGCTGCAGGCCCTGCCGGGACAGGGCAGCAACAAGCACGCGGTGGACAGTGCGGTCCTGCGTCTTCGAACGGCTTTGGGCGACAGGGAGATCGTCGCCACCGTGATCAAACGGGGATACCGATTGGCGGTCGACGAGCAGCCGGGGGCGGCATGATCCCCATCCTGGTCGCGCACGGCACCCGTCGGCCCGAGGGCGTCCTGATGATCGGCGAACTCGCCGAACGGGTCGGTACGCTGCTGGCTCAGCCGGTGCGAGTGGCCTTTGTCGACGTGCTGGGCCCCACTCCGATGGAACTCCTTGCCGCGGAGGCCGGCACCGGGCGTCCGGCGATCCTCGTCCCGGCGTTCCTGGCCCGTGGATACCACGTCGGCGTGGACCTGCCCACGCATGTCGCCGCCAGCGGGCACCCGGACGTCACAATGACCCCGGCCCTGGGTCCCGATCCGGACATCGCCGCGGTGCTCGCCGCTCGACTGGCCGAATCAGGTTGGCATCCCGGAGACTCGGTGGTCCTGGCGGCGGCCGGCTCCTCGGATCCGTCCGCCCGCGCCGATCTGAGCCGGGCCGCACAAGTGCTGTCGGGGCGGCTCGGCGCCCACGTCGAGGTGGCGTTCGCCGCGATCGGTGGTCCCACTGTCGCTGAGGCGGTGGCCGCCCTACGCATCCGTGGCGCAGGCCGGGTGGCGGTCGCCTCTTATCTTCTGGCCGACGGACTGTTTCAGCGACGGCTGCATGATTCCGGAGCGGATCTGGTCACCGAGCCGTTGGGCTCCCACCCCGGTATCGCCCGGATCATCGCCGACCGGTTCTTCACGGCCCAGACACGGATCCCGTTGCGGTCAGGGTTTTTTCGCGACGGTGAGTAACAGGGTGGCGTCCTCGAGAGCGCTGACCGCATGCACCGCAGCGGGTATCACCAACAGGTCACCGGTTCGGCCGATCCAAGAGTCCTCTCCCGATGTCAACTTGATCCGGCCGCCGAGCACATACAGTGTCGCATCGTCCGCGGAGTTGTCGTGGTCGTCGAGGGTCTGCCCTTCCCGCAACGCGATTACGGTCTGCCGCAACACGCATTCGTGGCCCCCGACCACCGTGGTGGCACTGCGTCCGCTGGATTCCGTACCCGCACGGTCTAGTTGATCGCGGGCCAGGGCTGTCAGGGAGAATTTCTTCATCTACCGACTCCGTCAGTGGGGGTTACGGGGACGAATGTGAGCCTACCGCCGCGGCCAGCTCCATCAGGGCTGAATTCATTCAAATTCAGCACGTACAACGCGGTTTTGCCGGACGTGTCCGGTGATTCTCACACCCGGCCCGCAACCCCGTGAGCACAAGTTCACCGGCGGGTCATCGGGTGGAGCGTTCTGGTAACGAAACGTTCCTACTGTGACCACATGCCTCGTTCACACGTCATCGCTGATTGGGATCCCGAAGACACCGTGGCCTGGGCGGCCGGTAATGACAAGGTCGCCCGACGCAATCTCATCTGGTCGACCGTTGCCGAACATGTCGGCTTCTCGATCTGGGCGATCTGGTCGGTGATGGTGCTGTTCATGCCCGAATCCGTATACGGCTTCACCGCCGGCGACAAATTCCTCCTCGCGGCCACCGCCACCCTTGCCGGCGGCGCGCTGCGCATCCCGTACTCGCTAGCCACCGCGGCGTTCGGCGGCCGGAACTGGACGGTCTTCTCCGCGCTGATCCTGTTGATCCCGACCGTGGCGATCATGGGCCTGCTGGCTCACCCGGGCCTACCGCTGTGGCCGTATCTGCTGTGCGCGCTGCTGACCGGTTTCGGCGGTGGCAACTTCGCAGCGTCGATGACCAACGTCAACGCCTTCTACCCGCACCGCCTCAAAGGTTGGGCACTGGCGGTCAATGCCGGCGGCGGCAACCTCGGAGTACCGCTGATCCAGCTGGTCGGGTTGGCAGTGCTGGCGACCGCCGGCAATCGGCAACCCCACTGGGTATGCGCCATCTATCTGGTGTTCCTCGCGGCCACCGGGCTGGGCGCGGCCCTGTTCATGGACAACCTGGAGAAGCACCGGGCCGACCTGACCGCGATGCGCTCGATCATCTCCGAGATTGACACCTGGATCATCGCACTGCTGTACATCGCAACCTTCGGCTCATTCATCGGGTTCTCGTTCGCCTTCGGCCAGGTCCTGCAGCTCAGCTTCGTGGGTGGCGGGCAGAGCGCCGCACAGGCCTCACTGCACGCTGCTCAAATCGCGTTTCTGGGACCGCTTCTGGGCTCGGTGGCCCGGATCTTCGGCGGACGGATCGCCGACCGGATCGGCGGCGGCCGGGTCACGCTGGCAGCCTTCGGCGGGATGTTCGCGGCTTCGGGGCTGCTGGCCGGTGTCAGCACCCTCGACGACCATCACAGCGGTCCCACCGCCGGCGCCACCATGGTCGGCTACGTAATCGGATTCGTCGCGCTGTTCATCATGTCCGGAATCGGCAACGGATCGGTGTACAAGATGATCCCGTCGGTCTTCGAGGCCCACAGCCACGCCCTGGGCCTGGGCGAGAGCGCCCGCCGGAACTGGTCACGAGCGATGTCCGGTGCGTTGATCGGGTTCGCCGGTGCAATCGGCGCGTTCGGCGGTGTCGGTATCAATCTGGCACTGCGGCAGTCATATCTGACCAGTGGATCGGCCACCACGGCGATCTGGATCTTTCTGGTGGGCTACGTCGGCGCTGCGGTATTGACCTGGCTGCGGTACGTCCGTCGCCCCCTGCTCATCCCACTCCCGGCCCGGGCGGCGCTGGCCTCGGCCTAAGGTCGCCCGAAACCCGCTGCGCCGGAGGCAGATACATGCGAGGTCTAGACCAGGCACCGCTTAGCGGCTACCGAGTCGCGGTGACATCCGCGCGCCGCGCCGATGAGCTTTGCGCACTGCTGGAACGCCATGGCGCCACCGTCCGCGCCACCCCGGCGATCACCATGGTCGATTTGACCGACGACGACGAACTGCACCAGCGCACTGCGGCACTGATCGCCGAGCCGCCTGACATCCTGGTCGCACTGACCGGGATCGGCTTCCGCGGCTGGATCGCGGCCGCAGAGGGCTGGGGCCTCGCGGACGAGCTCACCAAGGCGTTGTCCACCGCCCGCGTCGTGGCCCGTGGACCGAAGGCGGTCGGCGCATTGCGCGCCGCCGGACTACCCGAGGAGTGGTCCCCGGAATCCGAGTCGTCCGCCGCGACACTCGAATACCTGCTGGAGTCCGGTGTAGCAGGCCACCGGATCGCAGTTCAGCTGCACGGCTCCACCGACGGTTGGGATCCGGAACCCGAACTGCTCGACCGGCTTCGGGCGGCGGGCGCCGATGTAGTGCCCATCCGGGTCTACCGATGGCAGGCGGCGGGGCCTGGCGGGGAGTTCGACCAACTGACCGCCCAGATCGCCCAGCGGCAGTTCGACGCCGTCAGCTTCACCTCGGCGGCCGCGGTGATGGCGACGCTGACGCGTGCTGCCGCGCTCGGCCTCTCCGATGCGCTGCTCGGCGCACTGCGATCCGACGTGCACGCGATGTGCGTAGGCCCGGTGACCGCCCGTCCGCTGGAGTGCTTGGGCGTACCCACGTCGTCGCCGCGGCGAATGCGCTTGGGGGCGTTGGCCCGCCATATCATCGACGAATTGCCTCGGCTGCGCACCGACATCGTTCACGCCGCCGGCCACCGGATCGAGATCCTGAGCAGTTGCGTGATGGTCGACGGGGTGGTCAAGCCGGTCTCGCCTGCCGGGATGGCAACCCTTCGGACCCTGGCCCACCATCCCGGCCAGGTCGTCTCCCGCGACGACCTGCTCGAGGCACTGCCCGGCAACGGCAAAAGCACCCACGCGGTGGAGACCTCGGTGCTACGACTCCGAACCGCACTGGGCGACAAGAATATTGTCGCCACGGTGGTCAAACGCGGCTACCGGCTGGCGGTAGACCAGGAGGGTTAGGCGACGGCAGCCCGGTCGGCGGCGATGCGCCCGACCTGGACGTCGCCCTCAGGAGTGATCCGGGTGGGGTAAACCCGAACCGAGAACCGCGGGTCGTCCAGGCAGGTCCCGTCGTCGAACGCGAAGACCTGCTTCTTCAGCGGTGAGGCAACGGTCATCCGGCCGCCGCGGTCACCGACGATCCCGCGGGACATCACGGCCGCGCGAGAGAACGGGTCGACGTTGCAGATCGCGTGCACCGAACCGTCGTCGAGGCGGAACAACGCGGCCTGCGCGCCGTTGTCCAGCAGCACTCCCACACCGAGACCGGGAATCAGGCGGTCGTAACTGCAGGCGGTGGTCCAGGACTCGATGTTGGTGGTGGCAATCATGATTCCTCCTTGGATGAGTGCAGTACCGGGACTGGCAACGGGATCTTGCGGCCGTCGCGCTCGGTGAAGGCGACGGTGGGGTCTTCGGCGTCGGGGGCATTGACGAACGACACGAAGCGCGACAGCTTCTCCGGGTCGTCGAGCACTCCCTTCCATTCGTCGGTGTAGTTGTCGACGTGCCGGGCCATCGCCTCTTCGAACTCGGAGGCGAGTCCCAAGGAGTCCTCGCAGACGACCTGCCGGACGTGGTCCAGACCGCCCTCGATCGACTCGAGCCACGGCGCGGTGCGCTGCAGGCGGTCGGCGGTGCGGATGTAGAACATCAGGAACCGGTCGATGTAGCGGAACACCGTCTCGGTGTCGATGTCGCTGGCCAGCAACTGGGCGTGCTTGGGGCTCATACCGCCGTTGCCGCCGACGTAGAGGTTCCAGCCGATCTCGGTGGCGATGACGCCGACGTCCTTGGCGCGCGCCTCGGCGCACTCCCGGGCGCAGCCGGACACCCCCATCTTGATCTTGTGCGGCGCACGCAGGCCGCGGTAGCGCAGCTCCAGGTCGACGGCCATCTTCACCGAGTCCTGCTGCCCGTACCGGCACCAGTCGCTGCCCACGCAGCTCTTCACCGTGCGCAACGACTTACCGTATGCCTGACCGGATTCCATGCCGGCGTCGACCAGCTTGCGCCAGATCGCGGGCAACTGATCCACCCGGGCGCCGAACATGTCGATGCGCTGGCCACCGGTGATCTTGGTGTAGAGACCGAACTCCTGGGCGATCTGCCCGATCAGGATCAGGTGCTCGGGCTTGATCTCTCCCCCAGGCACCCGAGGAACCACCGAGTAGCTGCCGTTGCGCTGGATGTTGGCCAGGAAGTGGTCGTTGGAGTCCTGCAGTCCGGCCTGTTCGCCCTCCAGGATGTGCTCGGATCCGGTCGAGGCCAGGATCGAGGCGATGGTCGGCTTGCAGATGTCGCAGCCGTGTCCGGTGCCGAAGCGCTCCAGCAGCTCGGAGAAGGTGCGGATCCCGGTGACCTGAATGATCTGGAAGAGTTCGGCCCGCGACTGAGTGAAGTGCTCGCACAGTGCTTTGGACTGCTCCACCCCCTCGGCGATCAGCAGATCCTTGAGTAGCGGAATGCAAGAGCCGCACGATGTTCCGGCTTTGGTGCAGTCCTTCAGGGCCTGCACATCGTGGCATCCGTTCGCGATGGCCTCGACGATGTCGCCCTTGCTGACGTTGTTGCAGGAGCAGATCTGCGCCGCCGCGGGCAGCGCACTGATCCCCAGCGAGGTCTTGCCGGCACCGGAGCCGGCCGGAGCGATCAGGTCCAGCGGATCGCCGGGCAGCTCGGCACCGACCAGCGGACGCAGCACACCGTAGGAGGCGGCGTCGCCGACGAGGATGCCGCCGAGCAGGGTCTTGGCGTCATCGGAGAGCACCAGCTTGGCGTAGGTGCGCTTCACCGGGTCGTTGACCACGACCGACAGCGAGTTCTCGGTCGCTCCCATCGCGTCGCCGAAGCTGGCCACGTCGACGCCGAGCAGCTTGAGCTTGGTGGACATGTCGGCCTCGCCGAACTCGGCTTCACCCTCGAGCAACCGGTCGGCGACCACCTCGGCACTGGTGTAGCCCGGACCGACCAACCCGTAGCAGACACCCTCGATGGCAGCCACCTCACCGATCGCATACACGGCGGGGTCACTGGTGACGCAGGAGAAGTCGGTGAGTACGCCGCCGCGCTCGGCGATCGCCAGCCCGGCCTCGCGCGCGAGTTCGTCGCGCGGGCGCACCCCGGCGGCGAAGATCACCAGGCCGGCGTCGATCACGGTGTCGTCGGAGAGTCGCACGGCCAGAGTGGGCGACCCGAACTCGTGGGTGCGCCGCTCGATCGACTTAGTGCCGACACCGATGTGCAGGGCGATACCCAGGTCGGCGATGATCCGGCCGAGCAGGAAACCGCCCGCGTCGTCGAGTTGCTGGGGCATCAGGCGTGGCGCCATTTCGACGATGTGCGGCTCGATCCCGGAGTTGCGCAACGCGTTGGCAGCTTCCAGTCCCAGTAGTCCGCCGCCGATCACCACGCCGGCCCGGGTTTCGCCGGCTTCGAGCATGCACTGGACGTCGGCCCGGATACCGTCCAGGTCGTCCAGGGTTCGGTAGACGTGGCAACCGGGCAGGTCGTGGCCGGGAACCGGCGGCACGAAGGCGCGCGACCCGGTGGACAGCACCAGGGTGTCGTAGCCGTAGCGCTGACCGTCGGCGGCCACCACCGCCTTGCCGGCGCGGTCGATTTCGGTGACCCGGGTGCTCAGCAGCAGCCGGACGTGGTCGTCGTCGGAGTAGTCGTTGCCCGGCAGCGCCAACCGGGACCGGTCCCAGCCGTCGGTGTAAGAGGTCAGGCCGACCCGGTCGTAGGCGGGGTCGCATTCCTCGGCGAGCACCGTGACCCGCCAACGTCCGCTGCCGGCCCGGCCGCGCAACGCCTTCACGAATCGGTGGCCCACCATGCCGTGCCCGACCACGACGAGATCGCGTACAGAGCGGGGCGTTTCGATGGGGGCCATGCGCACGAGGTTAGAAACCCGATATTGCGGCAATATCGCCATACGTTACAAGCGTGTGACGGTGTACTCACGTCGCTGTGAGTTCGTTCATCGCACCCCGCGAGTGTGGGGCCGTTCACCCCGGTAGGGGCCGTTCACCCAGGGCGAACACGATTCGGAACTTTAGCGCCCTCGACTCAAGTTCTCTCCAATGACGGGCCGGTTACCCGACCGGCACGCAACACTCATCCGAGGAGACACCCATGAGCACCCTGACCCTCCGGCCCCGCCCGTTCGACACCGACCGCTGGGTACGGGATTTCTTCAGCCCGGCCACGGCCAGCGACTGGCAGACCCCCACCCCGAGCGGTTGGCGCCCGGCCGCCGAGATCACCAAGGACGGCGATGACGCGGTAGTCCGACTGGAACTGCCGGGCGTCGACGTCGACAACGACGTGACCGTCGAGCTCGACGCCGGACGTCTGGTCATCCGCGGCGAACGCCGGGATGAGCACGCCGAGACCGACCCCACCGATGCCAACCGCACGCTGCGCGAGGTGCGCTACGGCTCCTTCCGCCGGTCGTTCACGGTTCCCGCGCGCGTCACCGGCGACGCCATCTCGGCGTCCTATGACGCCGGCGTGCTGACGGTTCGGGTGGCCGGCGTCCACGCGGGCAGCCAGCCGCAACGCATCACCATCGCCAAGTAGGCCGAACCCGGCCGATAACCCGGAAAACCCCCGCACACACCGTGTGTCGGGGGTTTTTCGCACCCTCAACACAACTGCGAACAACGTGACCTGTCTCACGCTCGGTTCTTGATGTGACTAGCATCGGGTGTACGTACTGTGATCCGTAACACCCGAGGAGGTCCGGTGTCGAGCACTACCGAACTCGCCGAACTACACGCCCTAATCGGCGACCTGCGGCGCTGCGTGCTGGGGCTGAAGACCCGGTTCGGCGACATTCCCGGAATGCGCCGCATCGAAATGGACGCTGAGCGCATCCTCACCGATGTCCAGCTTCTGGAATCCGACGCCGGGGAACTCGACTTGGAGCGCTGGGCCGCTGAGCGCGCCCAGGAGAAGATCGCCATCCCCGACACCGAATACGACAACGAATTCTGGCGCGACGTCGACGACGAGGGCGTCGGCGGCCAGGGCAGGTACTGACCCACACCGGGTGCTGCCTGCATGGGGGCGCCCTCCGACGAATCCAGCCGAAGGGAACCCCACCAGATGAGCGCACCCGCCGTGAACCGGCCTGGCACCGGAGTCTTCTCGGCGACTCGGGCGCGGATCGCGAACCGCACCCTACGCACCGACCGGTGGTGGCTGTCACCGCTTCGGGTCAACCTCGGCCTGAACCTGTTCATCGTCTACGCCACGGTCCGTTCGTTCTGGGGCAGCGGCTACTGGGTTGACCAGTACCACTACCTGACGCCGTTCTATTCACCGTGCATCAGCGCATCGTGCGTGCCCGGCGCCAGCCACCTCGGCGTCTGGCTGCCGGAGTTCCCCCGGTGGATTCCGTTGGGCGCATTGGTATTGCCGTTCCTACTCTGCTTCCGGCTCACCTGCTACTACTACCGGAAGGCCTACTACCGGGCCTACTGGCAGTCACCGACGGCGTGCGCCGTCCCCGAGCCGCGGGCCCACTACACCGGCGAGACGCGATTCCCGCTGATCATGCAGAACGGCCACCGCTACTTCTTCTATGCCGCCTTCGCGTTGGCCGTGCTCAATACCTACGACGCGATCGCAGCACTGCACTCCGACACCGGCCCGGGCGGTTTCGGGTTCGGAGTGGGCAACATCGTCCTGTTCACCAACGTGGCGATGCTGTGGGCCTATACCGGCGGCTGCCATTCGTGCCGGCACGTGTTCGGCGGGCGCCTCAATCACTTCTCCAAGCACCCGATCCGGTACTGGCTCTGGACGAAGATCGGCTGGTTCAACGGCCGGCATATGCAGTTCGCCTGGATCACGCTGGGCACACTGGCGTTCACCGACTTCTACATCTGGATGGTCTCCAGCGGCGTCATCACCGACTTCCGATTCATCGGCTGAGTGCCGCAATCACACGAAGGGTAAGCGAGAATTCATGGTTGAAGTCGAACGGCACTCCTACGACGTGGTCGTGATCGGTGCCGGCGGCGCGGGCCTGCGCGCGGTCATCGAAGCCCGCCAGCAGGGCATGAGCGTGGCGGTGGTGTGCAAGTCGCTGTTCGGCAAGGCGCACACCGTGATGGCCGAGGGCGGCTGCGCGGCGTCGATGGGCAACGTCAACGACAAAGACAACTGGCAAGTGCACTTCGGCGACACGATGCGCGGCGGCAAGTTCCTCAACAACTGGCGGATGGCCGAGCTGCACGCCCGGGAGGCGCCGGAGCGGGTCTGGGAGCTGGAGACCTACGGCGCGCTGTTCGACCGCACCAAAGACGGGAAGATCAACCAGCGCAACTTCGGCGGACACACCTATCCGCGACTGGCGCACGTCGGCGACCGAACCGGCCTGGAGATGATCCGCACCCTGCAGCAGAAGGTGGTGTCGCTGCAACAGGACGACTTCGCCGAGTTCGGTGACTACGAGGCCCGGATCAAGATCTTCCACGAGTGCACCATCACCGAACTGCTCAAAGATGATGCCACCGGCGCTATTTCGGGCGCGTTCGGCTACTGGCGCGAGACCGGCAAGTTCGTGTTGTTCGAGGCGGCGGCGGTGGTGTTGGCCACCGGCGGCATCGGCAAGTCCTTCAAGGTGACCTCGAATTCCTGGGAGTACACCGGCGACGGGCACGCGTTGGCGCTGCGGGCCGGAGCGACGCTGATCAACATGGAGTTCGTCCAGTTCCACCCGACCGGGATGGTGTGGCCGCCCAGCGTGAAGGGGATTCTGGTCACCGAGGGCGTGCGCGGTGACGGCGGGGTGCTCAAGAACTCCGACGGAACCCGGTTCATGTTCAACTACATTCCGCCGGTGTTCAAGGGCCAGTACGCCGAGACCGAGCAAGAGGCCGACCAGTGGCTCAAGGACAACGACTCGGCGCGGCGCACCCCGGACCTGTTGCCCCGTGACGAGGTGGCCCGCGCCATCAACTCCGAAGTCAAGGCCGGACGCGGTTCGCCGCACGGCGGGGTGTTCCTCGACATCGCCTCTCGGCTCACGCCGGAGGAGATCAAGCGCCGACTGCCCTCGATGTATCACCAGTTCATGCAGCTCGCCGAGGTCGACATCACCAAGGACGCAATGGAAGTCGGCCCCACCTGCCATTACGTGATGGGCGGCATCGAGGTCGACCCGGACAGTGCGGCAGCGGGGGTTCCCGGCCTGTTCGCCGCCGGTGAATGCGCCGGCGGGATGCACGGGTCCAACCGGCTGGGCGGCAACTCCCTGTCGGATCTGCTGGTCTTCGGTCGGCGCGCCGGCCTGGGCGCCGCGGAATACGTACGGCGGCTGGACCGTCGGCCGGCGGTGACACCGGCGGCACTGGAGGCCGCAGCCGAGTTGGCGCTGGCACCGTTCAACGCTCCGGCCGGTGGCCGCGCACCGGAGAACCCGTACACGCTGCATGCCGATCTCCAGCAGTCGATGAACGACCTGGTCGGCATCATCCGCAACGCCGGCGAGCTGGAACAGGCCCTGGCCCGCCTCGAGGAGTTCAAAGCCCGGTTCACCGCCCTGGCCGTCGACGGCGGCCGGCAGTACAACCCGGGCTGGAACCTGGCCATCGACCTGCGAAACATGCTGCTGGTCAGCGAATGCGTGGCCAAAGCCGCATTGCAACGCACCGAGAGCCGGGGCGGGCACACCCGCGACGACCACCCGGGCATGGACTCGGGCTGGCGCAAGACCCTGCTGGTCTGCCGGGTCTCTGATCAGGGGAAGCCGGCAGGCATTTTCGACATCACGATCACCCCGGAGGCGCAGCCGGGGATGCGCGAGGACCTGCTGGAGCTGTTCGAGATCTCCGAGCTCGGCAAGTACTACACCGACGAAGAGCTGGCGCAACACCCGGGACGGAGTGGGAGATGACAAACAGCGTGCACATGCGCGTCTGGCGAGGCGACCCCGACGGCGGCGGACTGCAGGACTTCACCGTCGAGGTCAACGAGGGCGAAGTGGTGCTCGACGTCATCCACCGGTTGCAGGCCACCCAGACCCCGGATCTGGCGGTGCGCTGGAACTGCAAGGCCGGCAAGTGCGGTTCGTGCTCGGCCGAGATCAACGGCTTCCCGCGACTGCTGTGCATGACGCGGATGTCGATGTTCGAACCGGGCCAGACCATCACGGTCACCCCGGTGCGCACCTTCCCGGTGATTCGGGACCTGGTCACCGACGTGTCGTACAACTACGAGAAGGCCCGCGAGATGCCGGCATTCAAGCCGCCGGAGGGGCTCAAGCCCGGCGAGTACCGGATGCAGCAGGTGGATGTGGAGCGCTCGCAGGAGTTCCGCAAGTGCATCGAATGCTTCCTGTGCCAGAACGTCTGCCACGTCATCCGTGACCATGAGGAGAACAAGTCACGGTTCTCCGGGCCGCGGATGTTCATCCGGCTGGCCGAGTTGGACATGCACCCGCTGGACACCGCCGACCGGCGTGACTTCGCCCAGGACGAAGCGGGATTGGGCCTGTGCAACATCACCAAGTGCTGCACCGAGGTCTGCCCCGAAGGCATCAAGATCACCGACAACGCCATCATCCCGATGAAGGAGCGCGTCGCCGGTCACCGCTACGACCCGATCGCCTGGGCCGGCCGAAAGATCTTCCGCCGCAAGTCCGACTGACGCTCGGCTACTGCGCAATAGCGGCAGCGCCGCCCTCGCGCCGCAGGATTGTGATGAATTCGTCGGCGATACCCGGTGCCGCCGCGACGATCACCTCGCCGCTGTCGATCTGCGGGCCGGGCAGCATCACCCGCGCGCCCGCCTCGGCCGCGATCAGCGCTCCGGCCGCGTAGTCCCATGGCTTGGTGCCGTGCTCGTAGTACGCGTCCAGCCGACCGGCCGCGACCATGCACAGATCCAGGGCCGCCGACCCGATCCGGCGTACATCACGGACCATCGGCAGCAACCGGGCCAACAGCGCCGCCTGCGCCGCCCGGCGCCGGGGCGAATAGCCGAAGCCGGTGCCCAGCAGGGCCAGCGACACTTCGGTGACGTCGGTGCAGCGCAGCGTCGCGACTCCCTGCCGGTCCCGCACGTGGGCACCCAGCCCGAGACCGGCCGAGTAGATCCGGTCACCGACCACGTCCGCCACCGCGCCGGCCACCGACACCCCGCCGACCTGCGCCGCCACCGAGACCGCATAGGCCGGGACGTCGTACATGAAGTTGACCGTGCCGTCGATCGGGTCGACCACCCAGGTCACGGCATCGGGTTCACTGCCGGAGACATCGCCGGAACCGCCGCCCTCTTCACCCAGCACCGCGTCGCCGGGACGCAATCGGGTCAGCCGGTCGCGGATGAAGCCCTCGGTCTCGGTGTCGACCACGGTCACCGGATCGGTCGGGCTGCTTTTCGTCTGGACCAGGTCGGGGGCCGCCCCGGCGGCGTGCGCGCCGAACACCTCGGCACGGCGGCGCCGGACGAATTCGGCCGCCTCGGCCACCAGTGTCTCGGCCGTGGACCGCAACGGCGCGGGATCATTACGCAGGGTCGCCATCCGCCCATAGCAACACATCTGCGCGGGCGATCGCATCTTCGGCGAGACCGGCCCGACGCGGGTGCCCCGAATCCGGCAGCACCTGTCGGAGGGTCCAAGTAATATCGCACGTATGTTCGATTCACGGTCCGGAGGTTCGCCGCCGGAGGTGATCGCGCGGTTCAACGAGTACTTTCAGCGGCGTTATCCGTCGACGACGCCGGAGTCGGCGGCGCTGGTGGATCGGATCCGCGGGGCGGCGCGGGCGGAGAATCGGGCTGCGGCGGCGCATCTGGTGGCGATCGGGGAGTTGTTCGCGCTGCGGTTGAGCCGGTGCGGCGAGACCGAGCAGTGGGCGGTCGATACCGAGACGGCGGTGGCCGCTGAGGTTGCCGCGGCGTTGCGGATCAGCCAAGGGCTGGCAGCGAGCCGATTGCGGTATGCGCGGGCGATGCGCGAGGAGTTGCCGCGCGTGGCCGAAGTGTTCAAGGCCGGCGATATCGACATTCGACTGTTTCAGACGATCGTGTACCGCACCGGTTTGATCACCGACCGTGAGGTGCTGGCCGTGGTCGATGGCCAATTGGCGGCGCAGATGGTGCGCTGGCCATCAGGCAGACGAACTGGCAAGCCACCTGGTTCCCCCAGGTGACACACGGGGCCGGCAACGACGACCCACCGCCGTTCTAGCCGGCCCGCTAGCCCCCGAGTCGGCGAAAACAGCTGCGATGGAACACGATCGGTGCGATCTCCGGATCGACCGTCACGTCGCAGACCCGCAGCACCACGATGGTGTGGTCGCCGGCGGGAACCAACTGTTCGATCGCGCTGTCCAGCCACACCCCGGTGCCCTTGATGAACACCGCTCCCCCGCTGGTCACCGTCTCCAGACCGGCGAACCGGTCACCGGTCTTGGCAGCCAGTGAGCGAGCCGCGGCGTCGTGGGCCTCGCCGAGCACGCTGATGCCCAACCGGGGCGAGTCCTTGAGTTTCGGCCACGTCGTCGAGGAGTTCTGCACACAGAACGACACCAACGGCGGATCCAGCGAGACCGGAACGAACGTGCTGGCCGCCAGGCCGACTCGGACGCCGTCAACCTCGGCGGCGATGGCGATCACGCCGGTCGGAAAATGCCCGAAGGCCTCCCGCAAGGAGGTGGGATCCAGCTTGTTCGGGGACGTCACGTTGGGGTTCACCGGGGATTCACTCGCCTAGTCGGGTCAGGTCGCTCCTGAACCCTACCCGCCGCGGTGGAAGGGCGACGGATCGACTGTGACGCGGGACTCATCCGGGCCGAGACCAACCGGTTGGTTACTTAGCTTATGACATGTAGCTCACACTGGCTTGCACTGTGGGCTTCAGGGGGTATATTTCAGGTCACGTTACTGGTGGGTAACTTAAGCCTGAGTACCCAACCGCAGGTGGCATTCCATGAGGAGGAAGTAGTGAGCCACTACAAGAGCAATGTCCGTGACCAGGTATTCAACCTGTTCGAGGTGTTCGGCCTGGACAAGGTCTTCGGTCAGGGCGAGTACGCCGACCTCGACATCGACACCGCGCGCGAGATGCTCGGCGAGATGGTCCGGCTGGCCGAGGGCCCGATTGCTGACTCGTTCGTCGACGGTGACCGCAACCCGCCGGTGTTCGACCCCGCCACCCACACGGTGACACTGCCCGAGTCCTTCAAGAAGTCGGTGCGCGCCACCCTCGAAGGCGGCTGGGAGCGGGTCGGCATCGCCGAGGAACTCGGTGGGGTGGCCATGCCCAAGGCGCTGATGTGGGCGCTGCACGAGCACATCCTGGGCGCCAACCCGGCGGTATGGATGTACGCCGGCGGCGCCGGATTCGCCAACATCTTCTACCACGTCGCCACCGAAGAGCAGAAGAAGTGGGCCATCATCGCCGCCGAGCGCGGCTGGGGCTCGACCATGGTGCTCACCGAGCCGGACGCCGGCTCGGACGTGGGCGCCGGCCGCACCAAGGCCGTCCAGCAGGAGGACGGCTCCTGGCACATCGACGGTGTGAAGCGATTCATCACCTCGGCGGACTCCGACGACCTGTTCGAGAACATCTTCCACCTGGTGCTGGCCCGCCCCGAGGGCGCCAAGCCGGGCACCAAGGGCCTGTCGCTGTTCTTCGTGCCGAAGTTCCTGTTCGACTTCGAAACCGGTGAACTCGGTGAGCGCAACGGCGCCTTCGTCACCAATGTCGAGCACAAGATGGGCCTGAAGGTCTCGGCCACCTGTGAGCTCACCTTCGGCCAGCACGGTGTGCCGGCCAAGGGCTGGCTGGTGGGCGAGGTGCACAACGGCATCGCGCAGATGTTCGACGTGATCGAGCAGGCCCGGATGATGGTGGGCACCAAGGCCATCGCCACCCTGTCCACCGGTTACCTCAACGCCCTGGAGTACGCCAAGGAGCGCGTGCAGGGCGCCGACCTGACCCAGATGACCGACAAGGCCGCGCCGCGGGTGACCATCACGCACCACCCGGACGTCCGCCGGTCGCTGATGACTCAGAAGGCCTACGCCGAGGGTCTGCGGGCGCTGTACATCTACACCGCCAGCTACCAGGACGCGGCGGTCGCCGAGGCGCTGCACGGCGTGGACGCCGACCTGGCGGTCCGGATCAACGACCTGATGCTGCCGATCGTCAAGGGTGTCGGCTCCGAGCAGGCCTACGCCAAGCTCACCGAGAGCCTGCAGACCCTGGGCGGTTCGGGCTTCCTGCAGGACTACCCGATCGAGCAGTACATCCGCGACGCCAAGATCGACTCGCTCTACGAGGGCACCACCGCGATTCAGGCGCAGGACTTCTTCTTCCGCAAGATCATCCGTGACAAGGGCGCCGCGCTGGGCCACGTCGCCGGTGAGATCGAGACGTTCATCAAGAACGAGACCGGCAACGGTCGGCTGAAGGCGGAGCGTGAGCTGCTGGCCACCGCGCTGGCCGACGTGCAGGGCATGGCCGCGACGCTGACCGGCTACCTGATGGCCGCGCAGGAGGACATCTCCAGCATCTACAAGGTGGGGCTGGGCTCGGTGCGCTTCCTGATGAGCGTCGGCGACCTGGTGATCGGCTGGCTGCTGGCCCGCCAGGCCGCGGTCGCCGTGGAGGCCCTGGACGCCGGCGCCACGGGTGCCGACCGGTCCTTCTACGAGGGCAAGATCGCGGTGGCGTCCTTCTTCGCGAAGAACTTCCTGCCGCTGCTGACCAGCACCCGCCAGGTGCTGGAAGCGATCGACAACGAGATCATGGAGCTCGACGAAGCGGCGTTCTAAACCGCCGCATCAGGACTGCGCAGGCCCCCGGGGAGACCCCTTGGGGGCCTGCTGCACTTCCCGGCCAGGCCCGGCGAACCCCTGGCTTGTCCTGATTGGTGGGATGCATGGCGTAGACGCCATAGGGCCGGGCGGCCGACACTGATGGCATGACACGCAAGGTCGTCATCCTCGGCTATCCGGGCGTCCAGTCGCTGGACGTCTTCGGGCCCTCGGAGGTGTTCGCCGGGGCGTCGTTGGCGCTGCTCGGTGCGGGCCGCGCTGAGGACGGCTACGAGATCACCGTGGCGAGCACCGACGGCCGGCCGATCGCCACCAGCAGCGGCCCGACTCTGGCGACCATCGCGCTGCCCGACCCCACCGACGCCGTCGACGCGGTGGTGCTGCCCGGCGGCATCGGTGTCGACGCGGCCCGCGCCGACCCGGCGACCCTGGCCTGGATCCGTACCGCCGCGGCACACACCCGACGGGTGATCAGCGTGTGCACCGGGGCTTTCCTGGCAGCATCGGCGGGGTTGCTCGACGGGTGCCGCGCCACCACCCACTGGGCGTTCGCCGACGCCCTGGCGCGCGAGTTCCCGGCGATCGACGTCGACCCGGAGCCGATCTTCCTGCGCAGCTCGGAATCGGTGTGGACCGCAGCCGGTGTCACGTCCGGAATCGATCTGGCGCTGGCGTTGGTCGAGGAGGATCACGGCACCGAGCTGGCACAGACCGTGGCCCGCTGGCTGGTGCTGTACCTGCGCCGGCCCGGCGGACAGACCCAGTTCGCCGCCCCGGTCTGGCTGCCACGTGCCCGTCGCAGACCGATCCGCGATGTGCAGGATCACATCGAAGCGCAACCCGGTGGGGCGCACCGCATTCCCGACCTGGCCGCCCACGCTTCGATGAGTCCGCGGCACTTCACCCGAGTCTTCACCGACGAGGTCGGCATCGCGCCGGGCGCCTACGTCGAGCGGGTACGCACCGAGGCCGCACGCCGGCAACTCGAGGAAACCGACGACACCGTCGTGGCCATCGCCGGCCGCTGCGGCTTCGGCACCGCAGAAACCCTGCGCCGCACCTTCGTCCGCCGGCTCGGCATCTCACCCGACCACTACCGCAAAACCTTCGCCTGAGACCTGAAAGGCCACATCATGCAGATCGCGATCGTGCTCTACCCCGGCTTCACCGCACTGGACTTCATCGGCCCCTACGAGGTGCTGCGCTGGCTGCCGGACGCCCAGGTCCGTTTCGTGTGGCACGAACCCGGACCTATCACCGCCGACTCCGGGGTCCTGGTCGTCGGGGCAACCCATTCGTTCGACGAGACACCGTCACCCGACGTGATTCTGGTGCCGGGCGGTATGACGACCGTCGAGCATGCCCGTGACGAGAAACTGCTGGAGTGGGTGCGGCGGACCCATCGGACGGCGACCTGGACCACGTCGGTGTGCTCGGGGTCGGTCGTGCTGGGCGCCGCCGGGCTGCTGACCGGCAAGCGGGCCACCTCGCACTGGATGGCGCTGCCCGCTCTCAAGGCGTTCGGCGCCACCCCGGTCGGCGATGAACGGATCGTGCACGAGGGCGACATCGTCACCGGCGCGGGAGTCTCCGCCGGTATCGACCTGGGGCTGTGGCTGGCCGGCCGGAGTACGACCCGCAGCCGCCGTTCGACTCCGGCCACATGTCGAAGGCGTCGATGAAGACCAAGGCGACCGCCACCGCACTGATGGCCCGGGATCTGGCGAAGCCGACGCAGTTGAAGGCGGCAACACTGCTGTTGTGGGACACCGCGATCGGCGCCGCCCGAACCCGCCGCTGAATCCCCTCAGTTCAACGGCGGGCGAAAACCAGGTTGCCCCGCGTCGCCACCGGGGGCGTGCGACGACACGGAGCAGACCACGGGACGTCGTCTACCCGCCGGCGGCGGACGGCAAACATATCGCCGCTCGGCCGAGGCTAGCCCTCCAGGATGGCGGCGACGCCCTGCCCGCCGGCGGCACAGATCGAGATCAGCGCGCGCACCGGCTTGTTCTTCGCCGCACCCTTCTTGGCCTCCTTGGCCTCGGCGATCTGCTTGGCGGCCTGCGCCACGATCCGGCCACCGGTGGCCGCGAACGGGTGCCCCGAAGCCAGCGAGGAGCCGTTGACGTTGAGCTTGGACCGGTCGATGGCGCCCAGCGCCGCGTCCAGCCCCAGCCGCTCCTTGCAGTACTCCTGCGACTCCCACGCCGCCAGGTGGCACAGCACCGTCGAGGCGAATGCCTCGTGGATCTCGTAGAAGTCGAAGTCCTGCAGGGTCAGACCGTTGCGGGCCAGCAGCCGCGGCACCGCGTAGGTGGGGGCCATCAGCAGCCCGTCGGCGCCGTTGACGTAGTCGACCGCGGCGGTCTCGGCGTCGACGAAGTAGGCCAACGGTGTCAGCTTGTGCGCGGCCGCCCACTCCTCGCTGGCCAGCAGTGCCACCGACGCACCATCGGTGAGCGGGGTGGAGTTACCCGCGGTCATGGTGGCGTCACCGGCCTTCGCCCCGAACACCGGCCGCAGGGTGGCCAGCTTCTCCGGGCTGGAGCTGGGCCGCAGGTTGTCGTCGCGATAGAGCCCCTGGAACGGAGTGATCAGGTCGTCGAAGAAGCCGCGGTCGTAGGCGGCGGCCATGTTGCGGTGGCTGGCCGCGGCCAACTCGTCCTGGTCGACCCGCTTGATGCCCATCTGCTTGGTGGTGATGGCCTGGTGCTCGCCCATCGACAGGCCGGTCCGTGTTTCCTTATTGGCCGGGATCTCCACGCCCAGGGCCGCCGGCAGTTTCCCGGCCAGCTTGAGGCGCTGCATGTTGGTCTTGGCCCGGCGCAGCGCGAGCAGGGTGCGGCGCAGTTCGTTGCCGACCGCCAGCGGCGCGTCGGAGGTGGTGTCCACCCCGCCCGCGGCCGCGACCTCATAGCGGCCGGCGGCAATCCCGTCGGCGGCGCAGATCGCCGCCTGCAGGCCCGTGCCGCAGGCCTGCTGCAGGTCGAAGGCCTGCGTGTAGGGCGACAGGGCCGAGCCGAGCACGGATTCGCGGATCAGGTTGAAGTCCCGGCTGTGCTTGAGCACCGCTCCGCCGATGACCGCGTCCAGCTTCTCGCCGGCCAGGCCGAACCGGTCCACCAGGCCGCCCAGTGCGGCGGTGAACATGTCCTGGTTCGACGCGCTCGCGTAGGCGCCGTCGGAGCGGGCGAACGGGATGCGGTTGCCACCGAGGACGGCGACGCGGCGTCGCTCGCCGGTGCCGGCGGGTGTGGGCTTAGCAGCAGGTCCAGATGCCACGATCTCTCCGTCTGGTGGTCGGGCGCCCCACATTGTCGGGGACGGTCGGGGTGATACTACCCAGTATTCTTACTCTGGAGTAAGTTCGTTGTCGACACCGTGGCCTGCACCAGGCACGCACCCAGATGGAAGGCAGCTAAGTGGCCCCCAAAGTCCCCTCGGACCTGTTGTCCCAGATCGTCAACTCCGCACCCGGGTCGTTCCTGGCCAAGCAACTCGGCGTTCCCCAAGCCGAGACGCTGCGCCGCTACCGGGTCGGCGAACCGGCGCTGGCCGGTCCCCTGCTGATCGGCGGCACCGGCCGGGTGGCCGAGCCGCTGCGCGCCGCGCTGGCCGACGACTATCAGGTGGTCGGCGACAACCTGGGCGGCCGGTGGGCCGACTCGTTCGGCGGGCTGGTCTTCGACGCCACCGGCATCACCTCGCCGTCCGGGCTCACCGCACTGCACGAGTTCTTCACCCCGCTGCTGCGCAACGTCGGCCGCTGCGGCCGGCTCGTGGTCGTCGGCACCACCCCGGACCTGACCGACAGCGTCGACGAGCGGATCGCCCAGCGCGCACTGGAGGGCTTCACCCGGTCGCTGGGTAAGGAACTGCAGCGCGGCGCCACCGTGCAGCTGGTGTACCTGTCCCCGAAGGCCAAGCCCGGCGCCACCGGCCTGGAATCGACCCTGCGGTTCATCCTGTCGGCTCGGTCGGCCTACGTCGACGGCCAGGTGTTCTACGTGGGCGCCGATGACTCCACCGCGCCCGCCGACTGGGATCGGCCGCTGGACGGCAAGGTCGCCATCATCACCGGCGCCGCGCGCGGCATCGGAGCCACCATCGCCGAGGTGTTCGCCCGCGACGGCGCCAAGGTGGTGGCGATCGACGTGCCGCAGGCCGCCGAGGCGCTGGAGAAGACGGCCGCCCGGGTGGGCGGCACCGCCCTGGCCCTGGACGTGACCGCCGACGACGCGGTGGATCAGATCACCGCGCACCTCGCCGAGCACCACGGGGGCAAGGCCGACGTGCTGGTCAACAACGCCGGCATCACCCGCGACAAGCTGCTGGCCAACATGGACGACGCCCGGTGGAACTCGGTGCTGGCGGTCAATCTGCTTGCGCCGCAACGTCTTACCGAGGGACTGGTGGCCAATGGCAGCATCGGTGCGGGCGGCCGGGTGATCGGCCTGTCGTCGATGGCCGGGATCGCCGGCAACCGCGGCCAGACCAATTACGCGGCCACCAAGGCCGGCATGATCGGGCTGACCGACGCGCTGGCGCCCGTGCTGGCCGCCAAGGACATCACGATCAACGCGGTGGCCCCCGGGTTCATCGAGACCGACATGACCGCGGCCATTCCGCTGGCCACCCGCGAGGTCGGCCGCCGGCTGAACTCGCTGTTCCAGGGCGGCCAGCCCGTCGACGTCGCCGAACTGATCGCCTACTTCGCCGGCCCGGCGTCGAATGCCGTCACCGGCAACACGATCCGGGTCTGCGGCCAGGCCATGCTGGGGGCGTGACGATGACGCAACCGAGTGGGTGGCAGAACATGTTGCGCGCGGTCGCCGGAGCGCTGCCGTTCGTTCCGCGCGCCGGCACCCTGCCGGACCGCAAGCTGCGGGTCGACGAGCTGGCGATCGACCCCGGCCACGTCGCCGAGTACGCCTCGGTCACGGGGCTGCAGTTCGGGGATCAGGTGCCGCTGACCTATCCGTTCGCGCTGACCTTCCCGACGGTGATGTCGCTGGTGACCGGGTTCGACTTCCCCTTCGCCGCAATGGGTTCGGTGCACACCGAGAACCGGATCACCCAGTACCGGCCGATCGCGGTCACCGACACCGTCGGCGTCAGCGTGCACGCGGCGAACCTGCGCGAGCACCGCAAGGGCCTGCTGGTCGACATCGTCACCGACATCAACGTCGGCAACGACGCGGCATGGCACCAGGTGACGACGTTCCTGCACCAGCAGCGCACCAGCCTGTCCGACGAGCCGAAGCCACCGCCGGCCAAGCAGCCCAAGCTGGGCCCGCCGAACGCGGTGCTGCGGGTGACCCCCGGCCAGATCCGGCGCTACGCGTCGGCGGGCGGCGACCACAACCCGATCCACACCAGCTCGATCGGCGCCAAGCTGTTCGGCTTCCCGACGGTGATCGCCCACGGGATGTTCTCCGCGGCAGCGGTGCTGGCGAACATCGAGGGCGCGCTGCCGGACGCGGTGGATTACTCGGTGCGGTTCGGAAAGCCGATGCTGCTGCCGGCCAGCCCCGGGCTGTACGTGGAGAAGGCCGCGGGCGGTTGGGATCTGGCGCTGCGCAACGTCGCCAAGGGCTACCCGTACCTGACGGGCACGGTGCGGCCGCTGTAGCTAGGGGCCGCCGGGGGCACTTTTGAGGCCACGCCAGAACAGGTTGATCATCAGCTCACTCGCCTCGTCGACGTCGGTGTCGCCGGTGCTGACCCGGCTGGCGATCGCCTCGCCGGCGCCCACCAGTGCGACGGCCATCATGTCGAAGTCGACGCCCGGTTCGGGGTTGCGGGTGCCGGCCCGCAACAGCCGGCCGACCAGCTCGATGATTCGCTCGCGGCCCTCACGCACGGTGTGGGCGAACGCCTGCGAACTGGTGGCCTGGGTGTACATCACGATCCACGACGCCCGGTTGGCATCGATGTAGCGCAGGAATGACCGGATCGTGTTGCCCAGCAGGTCTTTCGGGGGCTGCTGAAAGTCGATGCCGGTGCGCACCGTCTCAACGAAGCGGCGCAGTTCGCGGTCCAGACACGCCCCGAACAGCTCTTCCTTGGAGCCGTAGTACAGATACAGCATCGGCTTGGAGATCTGCGCGGCTGCGGCGATCGAGTCCATCGAGGTCTCGTGGTAACCGTTGATCGAGAACATCTGCACGGCGGCGTCGAGCATCTGCTGCTCGCGGACGGCACGCGGTAACCGCTTGCTGCCAGCTGCCATTGCTACGAGGTCCTTCCGCGAGCCCTGCGGGCCCGATCTTACCGAAGAGTAACTTGTGTGTGCCGCCGCGGCGGGATCACCCGCGGCAGTGGGTACCTGGCAACTTGACCGCGGCCACCCGCGCCAGCGAGGCGTCGATCGCCTCCTGCTTCAGGTCGCCGGCGGCCACCGCCTGCTCGAGGCGGTCCAGCACCGCCGGCACCTCGTCGGTGGTCACCCACAGCGCGATGTCGACCCCGGCCGCCAGGCTGCGCAGCACCGCCTCGGCCACCCCGTAGTGCTCGGTGATCGCGGCCATCGACGACAGGTCGTCACTGAACACCACCCCGTCGAACGCCGGTCCGTGGTAATCGGTGCCGGTGCGCAGCAGGTTGACCGCGGCCGGGCTCAAGCTGGCCGGGTCCTCGGTGAGGCCGGGCACCTCGAGGTGACCCATCATCACCGCGACCGGCTCCTGGGTGACCAGCGTGCGGTACGGCACCAGGTCGTTGTCCTGCAGTTTCGCCAGCGGCGGTGTGGCCACCGCGCCGGCGGTGTGCGAGTCGCCCGAGCCGTGCCCGTGACCGGGGAAGTGCTTGAGCACCGGCAGCAGCCCACCGTCGCGCAGCCCCTGCGCGTACGCCCCGGCGTACTCGGTGACCTTGGCCGGGTCCGACCCGAACGAGCGGTCACCGATCACGGTGTCGTCGTCGGTGTCGGCGTCCACCACGTCGACGACGGGCGCGAAGTCGACGGTGATGCCCAGGTCAGCCATCTTGCGGGCACGTTCGGCCGCCAACTCGCGCACCTGCTCGACGCTGCGGGTCTGGGCCAGCTCCTTGGCCGACGGCGACTTCCCGATCAGCGACGACAGCCGCGCCACCCGGCCGCCCTCCTCATCGACGCTCACTCCCAGCGGCAGCGGGCCGGTGGGGATCGCGGCGATCTCCTTGAGCGAACCGTCGGTCAGGATCGCCAGGTCGGTCCAGCTGCCGATGAAGATGCCGCCGACATGGTGGTCGGTCACCACCGCGCGGGCATCGGCCGCATCACGGACCCCGACCATCACCAGCTGCGCCAGCTTGTCGCGGATCGGTAGGGCCGCCAGCTTCTCGCAGGCCGGGTCGGCCGGCTTGGCGGCCGTGGTTCCCGACGCGCCGGCCTGAGTCGATGGTTCGGATGTCTCGGTGCGCGACGAGCAGGCCGTCATCAGGGCGGGCAGCATCGCGGTGGCAAGCAGCAGACCGGGCAGTTGTCGAGTCAGCGATCGAGGCATCGCACCATGCTGTCACGGCCGGAACACCCGGACACGTAAGGCCCGCATGCTACGTTGGCGGTCGGGGGTCAGCGGGGGCTGACAGTGCCCCGAGATCACGTAGCGGGATTGTGAAGGAGCCAGACCATGCCTCGGTTCGTGGTGCCGGCGGCCATCAGCATCGTCGTCGGCGTGCTACTCGGTGCGGCGGCTGTCTTCGGGGTCACGCTGATGGTGCAACAAGACACCAAGCCGCAGATCGCGGGAGGAGACCCGCAGTCCTCGGTGCTGAACCGGGTGGAATACGGCAACCGCGGCTGACGTGCGGACGCCGGCAGGCGCCGGCGAACCGCCGGCGGAGCCGCAGACTGTGACACCGCTGCCGCGGCGCTGGCTGTGGCTGGTCGGGGCGGCCGCGCTGGTATGCAGCTTCGGTCAGGCGCCCGGCCGAATCTCCCCCGACACCAAACTCGATCTCACCATTGATCCGCTGCGCTTCCTGACGCGCGCCGTCAACCTGTGGAGCAGCGAGCTGCCGTTCGGCCAGGTGCAGAACCAGGCCTACGGCTACCTGTTCCCGCACGGCGCTTTCTTCCTGGTCGGCGACCTGGTGGGGCTGCCCGGGTGGATCGTTCAGCGGCTGTGGTGGGCGGTGCTGCTCACGGTCGGATTCTGGGGCCTGCTGCGGGTCGCCGAAACCCTGCGGATCGGGACGCCGACCGCACGAATGATCGGCGCCGCGGCATTCGCCCTGTCACCGCGGGTGCTGACCACGCTGGGCTCGATCTCCTCCGAGACATTGCCGATGATGCTGGCGCCCTGGGTGTTGCTGCCGGTCATCCGGGCGCTGGGGGCGCCGGGCACCGACAACCCCGGACGCCCGGCCCGCATGCTGGCCGGTCAGGCCGGGGTCGCGGTCGCGCTGATGGGCGCCGTCAACGCCGTCGCGACCCTGGCCGGCTGCCTGCCGGCGATCATCTGGTGGCTGTGCCATCGGCCGAACCGGCGCTGGTGGCGGTTCACCGGGTGGTGGCTGCTGGCACTGGCGCTGGCGGTGACCTGGTGGGTGGTGGCCCTGCTGCTGCTCGGCCGGGTCAGCCCGCCGTTCCTGGACTTCATCGAGTCGGCCGGGGTGACCACCCGGTGGACGTCGCTGACCGAGATGCTGCGCGGCACCCACAGCTGGACACCGTTCGTCGCGCCCGCCGCCACCGCCGGGGCGCCGCTGGTCACCCGCCCGGTGATGATCCTGGGCACCTGCCTGGTGGCCGCCGGTGGGCTGGCCGGCCTGACCGGCATGCTGCGGCGGAGGCTGCCCGGCAGCGGCCGGTTGGTGACGATGCTGCTGGTCGGTGTGACGCTGCTGGCCGTGGGCTACGCCGGCGGGCTGGGTTCACCGCTGGCGCAGTCGGTGCAGGCATTCCTCGACGGAGCCGGCGCCCCGCTGCGCAACGTGCACAAACTCGAGTCGGTGCTCCGAATCCCGCTGGTACTGGGACTTGCCCACCTGTTGGGGCGCATCCCGCTACCGGGCAGCGCGCCCAAGCCGGTGTGGCGGCGCGCGTTCGTCCACCCCGAACACCACAAGGCGGCCGCGGTCGGCACGGTGATCCTGACGGCGCTGCTGGTGAGCACGTCGCTGGCCTGGACCGGTCGGCTCACCCCGCCCGGAACGTTCAGCGCACTGCCGCAGTATTGGCATGACGCCGCGGACTGGTTACGCGAGAACAGCGGCGGCGGTCCCACACCCGGGCGGGTGCTGGTGGCGCCGGGGGCGCCATTCGCCACCCAGACCTGGGGCACCAGTCACGACGAGCCCCTGCAGGTGCTCGACGCCGGCCCATGGGGGGTGCGCGACTCGATTCCGCTGACCCCGCCACAGACCATCCGGGCGCTCGACTCGGTGCAGCGACTGTTCGCCGCCGGCCGCCCGTCCGCGGGCCTGGCCGACACCCTGGCCCGACAGGGCATCTCGTATCTGGTGGTGCGCAACGATCTCGACCCCGACACCTCACGGTCGGCGCGGCCGCTGCTGGTGCACCGCGCCGTCGACGGCTCACCGGGCCTGCACCGGGTGGCTCAGTTCGGCGAGCCGATCGGATCCGGCACGGTGCCGGGATTCGTCACCGACAGCGGGTTGCGCCCGGCCTATCCGGCGATCGAGATCTACCGGGTGGGCGATCCGGCGGCCGACGGCGGACCGGGCGCACCGTTTCTCGCCGACCTCGACGAGATGCCACGGATCGACGGCGGACCGGAGGTGCTGTTGCGGCTCGACGAACACCGCCGGTTACGCGGCGCGCCCAAGCTGGGTCCGGTGCTGATGACCGCCGACGCCCGGCGCGCCGGACTGGAAACCCCCGAAAAAAGGGGGGTCATCGTGACCGATACGCCGCTGGCCCGCGAGACCGACTACGGCCGGGTTGACGACCACTCCTCGACCATCCGGGCCCCCGGCGACGCCCGGCACACCCACAGCCGGGTGCCGGACTATCCGGCGCCCGGTGCCAGCACCGTCTTCGGCGGCTGGATGGGCGGACGGCTCACGACGTCGAGTTCCTCCTCGGATGCCACCACGCTGCCCGACGTGGCGCCGTCGACCTCACCGGCCGCCGCGATCGACGGCGACTCGGGTACCGCCTGGGTCTCCAACGCGCTGCAGTCGGCGGTCGGCCAATGGTTACAGGTGGACTTCGACCACCCGTTGACCAACGCCGCCATCACGGTGACGCCCAGCGCCACGGCGGTCGGCGCCCAGGTGCGGCGGATGCAGATCTCCACCATCAACGGCACCACCACGTTGCGATTCGACCGCGCCGGCGAGCCGCTCATCGCCGCACTGCCCTACGGCGAGACACCCTGGGTGCGGATCACCGCGTCGGGCACCGACGACGGCTCCCCCGGCGTGCAGTTCGGTATCACCGACCTGGCGATCACCCAGTACGACGCGTCCGGATTCGCCCATCCGGTGGACCTGCGCCACACCGCGGTAGTCCCGGCACCGCCGGCGGGCGCGCAGGTGGCGCAGTGGGACCTGGGCGCCGGCCTGCCGGGACGGACCGGCTGCGCGGCGATTGCCGACACGGTGCGGTGCGCGGCGTCGATGATGCTCGAGCCCGAGGAACCCACCACGCTCAGCCGCACCCTGAACGTGCCGCGGGCCATGTCGGTGACACCGACGGTCTGGGTACGGCCCCGGCAGGGTCCGAACCTGGTCGACCTGATCGCCGAGCCGGGCACCACCCGCGCCCACGGTGACGCCGACGTCGTCGACGTGCTGGGAGCGGCCTACGCCGCGGCGGACGGCGATCCGGGTACCGCCTGGACGGCGTCGCAGCGGGTGGTCGCCCACCGCTCCCCGCCGACCTTGATCCTCACGTTGCCGCGGCCGGTGAAGGTGGCCGGCCTCCGGTTCACCGCGAGTCGCTCCCCGTTGCCGGCGCGGCCCACGCTGGTGGCCGTCGATCTCGGCTCCGGCCCGCAGGTGCGGGAACTGGCCGGCGGTTCAGCGAGGCTCGACGAAGGAGAGGCGAAGCTGGGACCGCCGAACGAAACCGAATCCGACGAGCAGCAGGTGCGTCTGCTGCCCCGGGTCACCGACACCGTCAAGATCAGCCTGCTGGGCTGGGAGGACGTGATCGACCGCACGGCGATCGGCTTCGACCAGCTCAAACCGCCGGGGCTGGCCGAGGTCAGCGTGCTCGACACCGAGGGCCGGCCGGTGGCCCCCACCGATCCCGCCCGCAATCGGTCTCGCCCGGTCACGATCGGCTGTGACCGGGGCCCGATCATCGCCATCGCCGGCCGCTTCGTGCACACCTCGATCACGACCACCGTCGGTGCGCTCCTCGACGACGAGCCGCTGGCCGCGCGGCCGTGTGATCAGCGGCCGATCGCACTGCCCCCCGGCGAGCAGGAACTGCTGATCAGCCCCGGTCCCACGTTCGTCGTCGAAGGCGCGACGCTGTCCGGGCCGCTGGCGTCGGCCGAGGTCGGGTCCGTGACGACACCCGCGGCCATCGACGCGTGGAGCCCGGCCAAACGTGAAGTGACGGTTCCCGGCACCGCGGGCGCGCGGCTGCTGGCCGTCCCGGAGAGCATCAACAGCGGCTGGGTGGCGCGCACGCAGGACGGCAGCCGACTGGTTCCGGTGGCGGTCAACGGATGGCAGCAGGGCTGGGTGCTGCCGGCAGGGACCGACGGCACCGTCACGTGGGAGTTCGGGCCCAACCGGATGTACCGCCTCGGGATAGCCGGTGGGCTGGCGCTGCTGCCGCTGCTGGCACTACTGGCCTGGTGGCCGGCGCGGCGGACCCGCAGTCCCGGCCCGCCGGCTCCGCCCTGGCAGCCCAGCCGCCGGGTGGCGGCGATCGGCGCACTGACGGTGGGCACCCTGATCGCCGGGACAGCCGGGGCCGCGGTGTTCGCGGCCGCGCTGGTGTTGCTGTGGACGCTGCGGCATCGGCAGCGCGCGTTCGACGTGGCACGGCTCGGGTTGAGTGCCGGCGGCCTGATCGTGGCGGGAACCGTGCTGTGCCGGCATCCGTGGCGGTCGGTGGACGGCTATGCCGGCCATTCCGCGGGGGTGCAACTGGCGGCGCTGGTCTCGGTTGCGGTGCTGGCGGCAACGGCCGTGGTCGCTACTGGGCGGCCTCGAGCTTCTCGATCTGGGTGTTGAACAGCGTCACCAGTTCGTCGGCATGCGCCGAGTCATCCCCAGCGTCCTTCTCGGTGCGCAGACCGATGTCATTGCTGGTGGCGACGACGAGCACGCCGCGGTAGTAACCGGAGATGGTGGACGCGGTGATCGAGATCGGCAGCCGGATGGGGGTCTTGCCGGCGCTGGTGATGACGGTCGCGACCGCCCACGGAGGCACCCCGTCGGCGTCCAACGGGCTCAGCTGGATATCGGTGGTGACGCTGCGCCCACGCGACTCGAAGGTCTGCTGGAACGACTGGCAGGTATCCAGCAGGCGCTTGAGGTCCGGGGGGTTCGACGTCAGCGACAGCCGCACCCGCATCGAGTGCAGACCGCCGGGCTGCAGCTTGGCCAGCGTCGCCGTCGCCGTCTGGCGGGCGTCGGTGGGGCTGGAGTAGAAGTCGGCGCACTCCGGCGGGTCGACCGTCAGGTTCGGCATCTCGTCGGGAGCGTCGCCGTCGCGGTCCACCCCGCTGATCCACTTGCCGCCGGACGGGTCCGGGAAGGATGCCCGGTCGACCAGCATGTCCGAGGTCAGAGCGGTGAGGTCGGGTTTACCGGACGGCTTCTCCTCGGCGGTGAAGCGACCGCCGACGTTCATCACCAGTGCGGCGACCAGCAGGAGCACCGCCGCGGCACTACCCAGCGAGATCCACAGCGTCTTGCGCGACCGCTGCGGGGGGGCCGGCATCGGCCACGGCGCGCCGTACGGCGGATACGGCATCGGCGCAGCTCCGTCGGCTGCCGGGCCCGGACCGAAGTCGTCGACCCACAGTTGCCAGCCGGGAGGCGGCGGCGGCCACGACGGATCCGGCGCCCAACCGGGGTCCGGCGCCCAGCCGGGCGGCGCAGGCGGCCAGTTGGGCGGGGGGTTGAAACGCATCCGGTGACTCCCGTATCGACGTACTGACGCTGGCTCGTGGCGAGCCTACGCGGTCCGATGATGGCAGGCTGGACACGAACCACCACACCACCGCGTCCGTAGGAGGCCAGCGTGCCCGCAATTGCCACCACCAACCCGGCTACCGGCGAGACGGTGAAGTCCTTCACCGCAGCCACCGACGCGGAGATCGACGCCGCGATCGCACGTGCGGCAGCCCGGTTCACCGACTATCGCCGGACTGATTTCGCGCAGCGCGCCCGGTGGATGCACGCGGCCGCCGACCTGCTGGAGGCCGAAGCCGACGAGGTCGCCGCGATGATGACGCTGGAGATGGGCAAGACGTTGACCTCGGCCAAGGTCGAAGCACTCAAGTGCGTCAAGGGCTTCCGGTTCTACGCCGATCACACCGAGGGCCTGCTGGCCGACGAGCCCGCCGACGCCGCCGCGGTCAACGCATCGAAGGCGTTCGCCCGGTACCAGCCGCTGGGGGTCGTGCTGGCAGTGATGCCGTGGAACTTCCCGCTGTGGCAGGCGGTGCGGTTCGCCGCACCCGCCCTGATGGCCGGCAATGTCGGTCTGCTCAAGCACGCCTCCAACGTGCCGCAGACCGCGCTGTACCTCGAAGACCTGTTGTCCCGCGCCGGTTTTCCGGAAGGCTGTTTCCAGACCCTGCTGATCGGTTCGGGAGCCGTCGAACGCGTGCTGCGCGACCCGCGGGTGGCGGCGGCGACCCTGACCGGTAGCGAACCGGCCGGGCGTTCGGTTGCCGCCATCGCCGGCGACGAGGTCAAGCACACCGTGCTGGAGCTGGGCGGCAGCGACCCGTTCATCGTGATGCCGTCGGCCGACCTGGAGGCGGCGGTGCGCACCGCGGTCACCGCCCGGGTGCAGAACAACGGCCAATCCTGCATCGCGGCCAAGCGATTCATCGTCCACACCGACATCTACGACGACTTCGTCACCAAGTTCACCGCGCAGATGTCCGCGCTGCGGATCGGCGACCCGACCGACCCGGATACCGAAGTCGGCCCGTTGGCCACCGAGCAGGGCCGCGACGAGGTCGCCCAGCAGGTGGACACCGCGACCGCCGCCGGAGCCGTGATCCGCTGCGGGGGCAAGCGAATCGACCGCCCGGGTTGGTACTACCCGCCGACGGTGATCACCGACATCACCCGCGACATGGCGATTTTCACCGAAGAGGTGTTCGGCCCGGTCGCCTCGGTCTACCGCGCCTCCGGCATCGACGAGGCGATCGCGATCGCCAACGACAGCCCGTTCGGGCTGGGATCGAACGCCTGGACCCGCGACGAAGCCGAGATCGGCCGATTCGCCGACGAGATCGAGGCCGGCCAGGTCTTCATCAATGGGATGACGGTGTCGTTTCCGGAGTTGCCGTTCGGCGGAATCAAGCGCTCCGGGTACGGCCGCGAGCTGTCCGGCCACGGTATCCGCGAGTTCTGCAACCTCAAGACGGTGTGGGTGGCCTGACCTCCCCGGCGCGGCACTAGGCCGAGACGGCCAGCAGCTTGCGGTCCTCGTCGGCGAAGGTGTCCTCCAGTTGCAGCGGGCTGTAGTCCAGGTCGATCTCGCCGACCGGGCGGCCGCGCGCGCTGCTGATCGTGCCGAACCGCCGTGTCCCCTTGTCCATGGCGTAGTTGAACACCACGTCGGGGGACAGGCCGAATGGGGTGTCGCCGCCGTAGATCGCGTCCCCCTCGGCGGTGTAGCTCACCAACAGCGGCATGAGTTCGTTCATCCGCGCTTCGAACACCGTCCAGTTGGCGTCGTCCGCGGCGACGTGGCGCCGACAGGTGAAGGTGCCCCAGGCCATGTGGCGGCGCTCGTCGTCGGCGATATGCCCGACCAGCGCCTGCATGCCGGGCAGGATGCCGCGCTCCACACAGATCTTGTGCCAGGCGTAGTAGCCGGTCAGCGCCAGGGTGCCCTCGACGAAGTGGTTGTAGGTCACCGACGCCCGAACCTGCGCGGCCGGTGACGGATCGCTCGACAGGGCCTCCAGCGATGCCGGCAGCTCCTCGTTGAAGATCCGCAGATAAGTCGGGAGCGGCTCGAGGCAGCTGTCCAACTCCTCGGTGAGGCCGACCGCGTCGAGCCACATCCGGAACACCTGCGTGTGTTTGGCCTCCTCGAAGGCGAACTGGGTCAGATACATCTCGTCGCCGAGGCGGCCCTCGGCGCGCATCGCCGCCATGAACGGCTGGATGTCCTGGGTCACCGACTCCTCACCGGCGATGAACTGCGCGCACAGCCGAGTGGCGTAGTCGCGTTCCCGATCGGTCAGCGCCTCCCAGTCCGCGCGGTCGCGGGAGAAGTCGATGTCGGCGGGATTCCAGAACTTCGCGTTACCGCCGGCGAACAGCTTGAGCGGCAGGCTGTCCCAGTTCAGGCCGCCCGCGGCCAGGGAGTCGTAGTGGGTGCGGGTCATGCCATTGCCTCCTTGGATGGGTACCGGTGGCGAGTCGGTTCGCCACCGAATGCCGCGGCCAGCACGGCGACCAGTCGGCGTACCGCCAGGACCGGTTGTTCAGGGGTCGGCTCGTCGAGGCCGAGGATCGGGTCGATGCCGCGCAGGTAGGGCGCCAGCGCCAGGTGCGGGAGGATCAACAGCAGCAGCGACAGCAGTGCGCCGGTGTCAGCGTCGTCGCGCAGGTCACCGCGGGCCTGCGCGTCAGCCACCAGGGGACGCAGTACCTCCAGGTAGTGCCGGTGCATCACAGTTCGCACACTGATCCGGGCGTCGGTGTCGACCTCCAGGCTGGCGGCGGCGTGCAGGGCCCGCTCCCGCGGGTGGTCGGCGAAGTAGGCCACCCACACGTCGAGCATGTCGGTGAGGAACTCGAAAAACGGCCTGCTGGAGTCGAGTTCGACGATCTTTCGCTCCATATGGACGCGCACCCGCTGACCCGCGGTGTCGGCGACGAACGCGTACAGGTCGGCCTTGTCGGCGAAATACTGGAACAGGCTGCCCTTGGCGACCTTGGCACGCCGGGCGATGACGTTCAGGCTGCCGTGCGAGAAGCCGCGTGAGCTGAACTCAGCCTCGGCGGCCTCCAGCACGGCGGCCCGGCGCGCCGGGTCGACCCGTCCCCACGTCACCGTCGGCATCGGACCACCTCACTGAAGAATGACCACTGGTCATCTTAATGTGAGGCCGGTCACGTTTCAAGGGTTATCCGGCGAGCTTGGTGGCGACGCCGACCACGCGGCCGGCCAGGTGATCGAGCGCCGCGAGGGTGGCCTTGTCGAGCTCATTCTGGTTGTTCGGTCCGGTGATGTGCCCGACGCCGTAGGGGTTGCCGTCGGCGAATTTGATCGGGTCGGTGTAGCCCGGCGGGACCAGGATGCCGCCGAAATGCATCAGCGACACGTAGAGGTTCAACAGCGTGGCTTCCTGCCCACCGTGAGCGGTCTGGCTGGAGGTGAAGCCGGCGTAGACCTTGTCGGCGAGTCCGCCCTTGGCCCACAGGCCGCCCAGCCCGTCCAAGAAGTTCCGGAATTGCGCTGAGGGGGAACCGAATCGGGTAGGCGACCCGAAGATGACGGCGTCCGCCCAGACGATGTCGTCGCCGGTGGCCGCGGGCAGGTCCCTGGTCGCCGCGTAGTTGGCGCTCCACGCCGGGTTGTGGGCGAAGGTCTCCGGGTCGCGCGTCTCCTCGATGTGACGTACGCGGACCTCGGCGCCCGCCGCCTCGCCCGCCCGCGCCACCCGCTGAGCCATCTTGGTGCCGTGCCCGGTGGCCGAGTAGTAGATAACCGCCAACTTCGTCATTGCCATCTCTCCTTTGTGTCAGGCGCCTGCAAGCAGGCGTTGCATCGCGTTGAGTTCTGCGCCGGCCGCATCGCGGCGACGCGGCTCGGTCAGCCGCACCAGCCGGGCGAAATCCCCGGCCGCCTTGGCGATCCGTTCGGATAGGCCCGAGCCGGACCCGCCCGCGCCGAAATCCGCGGTGGCGGCGTAGACCCCGGTGGGTGCGACGGCGGCACGCAGGTAGCTGAACATCGGGCGCAGGGCGTGGTCGAGCACCAGCGAGTGACGCTCGGTGCCGCCGGTCGCCGCGATCAGCACCGGCGTCCCGTCCAGGGTCTGCTCGGGCAGTACGTCGAAGAACGACTTGAACAGCCCGCTGAACGTCGCGTTGAACGTCGGCGTCACCGCGATCACCCCGTCACTGGCCGCGATCGCGTCGAACACCGCCTCCAGCTCCGGTGCGGCGAACCCGGTCAACATGGCGTCGGTGATCGCCCGAGCCAGGTGCCGCAGCTCGACCACCTCGACGTCGACTTCGACATCGGCCTGGCCGAGTTCGCCGCGCACCGCCGCACCGAGCCGGTCGGCCAACAACCGGGTGGACGACGGCTGGCGCAGCCCGCCGCTGATCACGATCAACTTCATGACGCCTCCGCAATCTCCGGTTGCCGCGCAGCCTCGACCAGAGCCTGGTGCGTCGGCGCGCCGGGAACGTGCGCGGGCCGGCCGATGGCGAACTCCTTGCGCAACACCGGAATGACGTGCTCACCCAACAGATCGAGCTGCTCGAGCACCGTCTTGAGCGGCAGACCCGCGTGGTCGACCAGGAACAGCTGGCGTTGGTAGTCACCGACGTAGTCCCGGAAGCTCAGGGTCTTGTCGATCACCTGCTGCGGTGAGCCCACCGTCAGCGGGGTCTGCGCACTGAACTCCTCCAGACTGGGGCCGTGCCCGTAGACCGGGGCGTTGTCGAAGTACGGCCGGAACTCGGTCACCGCGTCCTGGCTGTTGGGCCGCAGGAACACCTGCCCGCCCAATCCCACGATCGCCTGGTCGGCGCCACCGTGGCCGTAGTGCTCGAAGCGCTGGCGGTACAGCTGCACCATCCGCCTGGTGTGCGACGACGGCCAGAAGATGTGGTTGGCGAAGAAGCCGTCACCGTAGTGCGCCGCAAGTTCGGCGATCTCGGGACTGCGGATGGAGCCGTGCCAGACGAACGGGGGGACCCCGTCCAGCGGACGCGGCGCCAGGGTGAACCCGCGCAACGGGGTGCGGTACTCCCCGTTCCAGTCGACGACTTCCTCGCGCCACAGCCGCCGCAACAACTGGTAGTTCTCCACCGTCAGCGGCAAAGCGGCCCGGATGTCCTTGCCGAACCAGGGGTACACCGGGCCGGTGTTGCCACGCCCCAGCATCAGGTCCACCCGGCCGTCGGCGAGGTGCTGCAGCACGCTGTAGTCCTCGGCGAGCTTCACCGGGTCGTTGGTGGTGATCAAGGTGGTGGCGGTGGTCAGCTGGATCCGCTCGGTCTGTGCCGCGATGTAGCCCAGCAGGGTGGTCGGCGACGACGGGACGAACGGCGGGTTGTGATGCTCGCCGGTGGCGAAGACGTCCAGGCCCACTTCCTCGGCCTTGCGGGCGATGGCCACGGTCGCCTTGATCCGCTCGGCCTCGGTCGGCGTGCGGCCCGTGGTGGGATCGGCGGTGATATCGCCGACGGTGAAGATGCCGAATTGCATGCCCGTGTCCGACACGTCAGCCCTCCTTGCTCGTTGATCGCTACTGTACACGGTAGTTGATAACGCAACTATTTTTTGGTTCATTCCTTCATCCGCTTACCGTCAGGCTGGGCGTTTAACCTGGATTACCGTAACAATATCAACTATATTTGTCGGCATGGAGACGCAGTGGCTCAGCAGCGACGAGCAGCGGATGTGGCGGCTTTACCTGGAGAGCACGCGATTGCTGATGCGGGACCTGGACCGGCACCTGGCCGCCGAAGCGGGCATCAACATGTCCGACTTCGAGATCCTGGTGCTGCTGTCGGAGGCCCCCGGACAGCGGATGCGGATGAACGAGTTGGCCGATCACACCGTCACGACCCGCAGCGGGGTGACCCGGGCGGTCCAGCGGCTGACCGATGCCGGCTGGGTACGCCAGGTCAGATGCGAGGAAGACAAACGGGGTCTCCACGCCGAGCTCACCGAAGCGGGCCTGGAGAAGCTGCGGGCGGCAGCCCCCGGCCACGTGAACGCGGTGCGCGCCAACCTCTTCGATCTGCTCAGTCCGCGTGAGGTGGAACTGTTCACCCACTCCTACGGGCAGATCCGCGACAACCTGCTGAGCAACCCGTAGGGATCACTTCGTCGCCGTCTGCCGCAACACCTCGACGAGTTCAACGGCGTGCCGGTCCAGACGACGATCCTCTTCGGTCACCGGGCTCCACTGCCGCACGGCCATCGCACGGCCGCCCTCGTCGAGGTCCGCGAACAATGCGAGCGCGTAGGTCGCGACGTCGCCGACACCGGTTCGCACGTCGGACGACTGAACATGCACGCTGATGTACAGCCGCCTGGCCGAGGTGTGGATCAACCTGGCGCGGACCTCGATCATGTTGCCGATGACGATCGGCCGGTAGAACCGGATGCCGTTGATCCGCGAGGCGACAACATCTCCACCGGTCCACTGTGCCGCGCACAGGAACGCCGCCTCGTCGATCCAGCGCATCACCTTGCCACCATGCACTTTCCCGCCCCAGTTGACGTCGGTGGGCACGGCCATGAAACGCAGGACCGCGCACGGCGCCGAACTGTCGTCGCTGTACTCCTGCTCGGCCAGGGCGACATCGATGTCGGCGCGCATGTCCGCACGGTGCTGAGCGGCCAGCTGTAGCCGCCGCTCGGAATCCGTCTGCGGCGTGAACACCGGCACGCTGACCGGCTTGCCGGCGTCATCGACCGCGATGAACACCGCGAGGCACTGCGCCGTCCTGGTCAGCTCCCCGGCACGCGGGTCGCCGGAGGACACCGTGATGACGATATGCATGCTGGTGCGGCCGGTATGCGCCACCCGAGCACTGATCTCGACGAGTTCACCCACCGCGATCGGCCTGGTGAACCGGATGTCACCGATGAAAGCGGTCACACAGTAACGGCCACTCCACTGGGCGGCGCAGGCATACCCGGCCGTGTCCACCCATTCCAGTACGTGCCCGCCATCGATCCGCTCGCCGTAGCCGACATCGGTCGCCTTGGCCAGGAATCGCAGCGTGGTGGTCGGCATCGGCTCCCCTTCGCAGATCCGCGGTATCGCCACCGATTCTCGTCGCGAACGACCGGCGTTTCCCTACTATCAAGCAATGTCACAGCTGAGCACCGCGCGCGGACCGATCGACACCGCCGACCTGGGCGTCACGCTGATGCACGAGCACGTGTTCATCATGACCACCGAGATCGCCCAGAACTATCCGGAGGCCTGGGGCGACGAGGACGCCCGGGTGGCCGATGCGATCACCCGCCTGAACGCTTTGAAGGCGGCCGGGGTCGACACGATCGTCGACCTGACCGTGATCGGGCTGGGCCGCTACATCCCCCGTATTGCCCGGGTCGCCGCGGGCACCGACCTGAACATCGTGGTGGCCACCGGGGTCTACACCTACAACGACGTGCCGTTCTTCTTTCATTACCGAGGGCCCGGCACCATGCTGGACGGCCCGGAGATCATGGCCGACATGTTCGTCCGCGATATCGAGACCGGTATCGCCGACACCGGGATCAAGGCCGCAATCCTCAAGTGCGCCACCGACGAACCCGGCGTGACACCCGGGGTGGAGCGGGTATTGCGCGCCGTCGCCCAGGCGAACCGGCGTACCGGCGCACCGATCTCCACCCACACCCACGCCGGCACCCGCCGCGGCCTGGAGCAGCAGCGCATCTTCGATGAAGAGGGCGTCGACCTGTCCCGGGTGGTGATCGGGCACTCCGGCGACAGCACCGACCTGGGCTACCTGGAGGAACTGATCGCGGCCGGCTCCTACCTGGGCATGGACCGGTTCGGCATCGACCTCATCCTGCCGTTCGAGGATCGCGTCAACACCGTGGCGCAGATGTGCGAGCGCGGCCACGCCGACAAGATGGTGTTGTCCCACGACGCCAACTGCTACTTCGATGCGCTGCCCGGCGAACTGAGCTCGGTGGCCGCCCCGAACTGGCACTATCTGCACATCCACAACGACGTGATTCCGGCGTTGCGCCAACGCGGCGTCACCGACGACCAGCTGCGCACCATGCTGGTGGACAACCCCCGCAAGATCCTTGAGAACCGGGGCAGCTACTGAACCTCACTGCTTGCGGGATCGGTTCCCGGCATTGAGTTTCAGCGAACCGAGAATCGCCTGCAGCCGCTCGGGAGTGGCCCCTTCGGGATCGCTGAGCCGCAACTGCAGCAGCTCGCGGCCGACGGCGGCGACGATGCGGGCGGTGTAGTCCGGATCGGCCAGGTCCGGCATGCTGCGCAACAGCTCGCGGGTGAGGAACCCCCGCACGGCCGCCTCGGCACGGGCCAGGCGCTCATGCAGCTCCGGCGGCGCTCCCTGCGGCGGAAACAGGAACAACCGCCAGGTCGCGGGGTGGCCGTCGGCGGCGCGCAGCACCCCGTCGAACACCCGGGCCAGGAAGTCCTCGGCTTCGGGATTCTCGGTGCCGGTGATCGCGTTGGCGAACTGCGCTGCCGCGCGGCTGGCTTCCCGATCGATGAGCGCGACGAAAAGCCCTGCGGGACTGCCGAATTGCTGGTAGATCAGCGACCGGTTGACGCCGGCCTGCTCCGCGACCCGATTCGGCGTGGCCGCATGGAAGCTCTCGGAATCAACGATCGTGTGCGTGACATCGAGGATCTGTTCGCGCCGCGCCTCGCCTGTCATTCGTCGTCGGCTGACCGGGGTCACACTTGACAGCATAACTAACGACCTGTTACCTGTAACTAACGAATTGTTAGTTGCTCGGAGAGGTCCCGGAGAGGTTCGCCGATGTCTACGTACTACCCCGAGCTACACGAACGGGTGCGCCGGCAAGCCGAGCTCTTGCCGGCGCTCTACGGCGACCTGGACTTCGACTCCCAGCCGTACCGCACGACGACCAACCCCGACGACGTGTCGTCACTGCGCGGCAAGCCCTCCACCCGCGCCAAGATTCTGGCCGACGAAAGCGTCGTCGAACTGATCTCGACGACCACCTGGCTGGGCGATGTGGTGTCGGACTCCTACGCCGCACTGATGGGGCAGTACAGCGTGAGCACCCTGATCGGCATGCTCAAGACGGCCTGCCGCAAGGGCATCGACGCGGTGGAAGATGCGCCGCCCGAGCTGGCCGCGTTCATCGCCGACATGGAGGCCACTCCGGACTGGCTGGACATGGAGCTGGTTCGCGAAGGCGCCGAGCACTCCCGCCTGCCGATGGCGCTGCTGGCGCCTTTCGTCGTGCGCGGCGCCTTCATCGCGACCTTCCTCAACACCTACGCCGCGCTGCCGATGGCCCTGACCGGAGCGCTGTCGGGCAATCGTGCCGCGCGACGGGTCAACGAGACCACCAGTTTCTTCGCCGTGACCACACTGCCCGGCGCCCTGGATCGCTACGGCCCGGGGTTCGAGGCCGCGGCCATGGTGCGGCTGATGCACTCCATGGTTCGCTTCAACGCGCTCAAGCGCTCCCCGAAGTGGGACGTCGGCATCTACGGGCTGCCGATCCCGCAGCTCGATCAGATGCCCGCCGGCATGATCAACCTCTACCTGCTGGCGATGGACGCCCGCCGCCGGGGGCGCACGGAGTTCACCCGGGGCGAGCGCGCCGTCGTCGAGTTCACCCGCTACCGCTGCGTCCTGCTCGGCCTGCCCGAGGAGCTGCTTCCGACCACGCCCGGTGAGATCATCCGCGTGCTCAGCGCCCGGTCGGCGATGCTGCGCGACGACTTCGACGACGCCACCTGCGGAGAGTTGGTCCGCTCGACCATGGACGCTTACCTGCGACAGCAGGACACCGTGGGCGAGCGCATCGCCGATTCGGTCGAAAAGAGCTACAGCAAGCTCTTTTTCGTCCGGATGTTCACCGGTGGAAAACGAGAAGTGGCCGCCAGGATGGGCGTCACGCTCGGCGCCGGCGACTATGCGCGGATCGCCCTCACGGTGCCGTTCGTGTACGGCCGCGCGGCGGTGGTGGCGCGCGCCGCCCGGATCCCGGGGCTGCGCCGAATCACCAGGGCCTACGTGCTCCGGCTGCTCAAGCGGCGGCTGGAGGCCTACGGCACCGCCGAATACACCAGCGACGTCGCCGACTACACGCCGGCCGGCAGCGCAGCCTGAGCGGCGTCAGCGCGTTCCGACGGGTTCGGCTTCGTCGGACACCACCGGATCGGATGCGGCCGGCCCGGGCGTGGATACCCGGTGGCGGTTCTCCCAGCCGCGCAGCTTCTCCCGGCACGGCTGCTCCACCAGGGCGTAACTGACCGCGGCGATCGCGACGGTGAACACCATCGTCAGCACCAGCACCACCGCCATGTCGCCGGTGAACGCGAAGCGGCCGATCACCGGGAACACCATGTCCAGCGCAGCCAGGTGCCAGATGAAGATCCCGTAGGACCAGCGGCCCAACGTCACCATCGCCGGACTGGCCAAGAACCGGTGCGGCGTGTCGGGACGATCCAGCACCAGCGGCGCCAACAGCGCCCAGGCCAGCACACCACCCATCGCGGTGCGGACGATGAACTGCCCGACGGTGGCCGACGTCAACCCTTCCGGGCCGGCCAGCGGTGAGGCGGCCACCAGGAACGCGGCCACGGTCACCAACGCCATCGGCAGCCGCCGGCGTGCCAGCCGGTGGATCCGGCCGACGGGACTGAACGCCCACTCGGCCAGCAGCATGCCCGCGCCGAACCAGCAGCCGTAGGCCGGCGCCCAGTTCAACGGGTTCACCCCGAAGGGGGTGTGGATAGGCAGGAATCCCCAGCCCAGACTGAGCAACGACACCGCGGCGATCGCCGGTACCCGCGCGCGCACCGGCAGTCGTCGCGCCCCCAGGGCCAGCAGCGGCAGGGCTATATAGAAACTGACCTCGACAGCCAGGCTCCACATCTGGGTCAGTCCCGGTGTCAGGGTCAGCGGCACATAGATCTGCGTCATCGTCAGGTTTGCCAGCCACACCGTGAGACTGGCGCCGCCCGCGTCGGGCAGCAGCGCCAGGATCACCACCACCGACACCAGGTAGGCCGGCATGATCCGCACGATCCGCGAGCGCAGGTAGTGGCCGGCGGCGGGTTCGGGCCGCAGGCCGCGAGCGGCTGCCGCATGTCCCCGCCACAGCAGGAACCCGCTGAGGGCGAAGAACACCGCCACGGCCATGTCGAAGCGCCCCCAGAGCCGGCCGCTGATCCCCGTCGAATGCCCGGTCTGAAACGCCACATGGGTGATGACCACACCGATGGCAGCGCAGGCGCGCATACCCTCGACGGCGGGCAGGAAGCTGCGCACGCCGCCGACCTGCTCGTTCATCTGATCTTGGTCCGCAGCATCGATGGACACACAGTAGCTGTTTCAACTTCTGCTGTTAGTGTCGAACAGGTTTAGCCGGGGGTCGAAACATGGAGGATAGGGCGACGTGAACCGAGCAGTCATGATGCGTATCGCGGCATGCGCAGTCATGGGCCTCGGCGCCGCCCTGCTGATCGCGGCGTTGCTGCTCTCCACCTACACCGCGGGAAAGATCGCCAAGATCCCCCTCGACATCGACGTCACCCTGATCAGCAACGGCAGCGGCGCCGCGCTAGACCCGGAGTCCCTCGGAGGCGAGCACGCCGTCGTCGACGAGGACGTGCCGCTGGTGTCCCAGCAGCAGATCGGCGTCGAGGCTCCGGCCAACGCCGACGTCGTCACCCTGCAGGCCGGGTCATCGTTGCGCCGCGCGGACCGGCAGAAGGACACCGGGCTGCTGCTGGCCATCGTCGACACCGTGACACTGAATCGCAGCACCGCCGAAGCGGTTTCGGACGACACCCACCCCGGCGGTTCGGTGCAGCGGCCACGCAACTACGAAGACGACAGCCCTCCCACCAACATCGCGCTGCCGCACGAGGGACTGTCCTACCGGTTCCCGTTCGACACCCAGAAGCAGTCGTATCAGTACTTCGACCCGATCGCGCAGAAGGCCTACGAGGCCAACTACGAAGGGCTGGACGACGTCAACGGCCTGACCACCTACCGGTTCGTCCAGAACGTCGGCTACGACGCCGACGGCAGCCTCAACGAGCCGGTGCGCTACCCCTCGCTCTACGGCCACGACGAGGACGGCGAGATCACCGCTCCGGCCCGGATCTGGCACATCGAAGACGCCGACCCCGAAGAGGACATCACGATGGTGCGGTACTACGCCGCCCAGCGGACGATGTGGGTGGATCCGGTGTCGGGCACCATCGTCAAGTCGAAGGTGCACGCCAACCACTACTACGCGCGTGACCCGCTGAAGCCCGAGGTGGCGCTGGCCGACTACACCGTCACCAGCTCCGAGGAGACCGTCGAGGCTCAGGTCAACGCGGCCCGCAACGAGCGGGACCGGGTGGCCCTGTGGTCCCGGGTGCTGCCGATCACCTTCACCGCGGCGGGCCTGATCTGCCTGATCGGCGGCATGCTGGTCGGCTGGTTCAGTCTGCCGGCCGAGGCTGCGCTGGGCCGGCGCTGGAACGACGGCGGCGACGGCGGATTCTTCGGCGGCTTCGCCCCCAAGACCGCGCCGGCCGGGCCCGCCCCGGGCGCCGAAGCCGAGACCGAGAAGATCCCGGCTCAACGGCCCCAGTTGGATCATCCGGCCGTCCAGCCCGAGTCCAGCCCGCCGGATCGCGGCAACCCCGATCCGGGTTCTGATCGCCCGTAGCCCACAGTGGTGCGAGCCGGGCGCTGGATCGCGCCGTGCTATGCACTGGGGCTGACTGCGCTCATCCTGGCGCCGCTGCTGCGGCCCGGCTATCTGCTGTTGCGCGACGCGGTGTCCACGCCGCGGTCGTATCTGACCGACACCGCCCTCGGGCTGGGTGAATCGGCGCCACGCGCGGTGCCACAGGACTTCGCGGTGGCGCTGGCCTCGCGACTGGTCGACGGCGGCACCGTGGTCAAAGCCCTGCTGTTCGTCGGTCTGTGGCTGGCCGGGTACGGCGCGGCCCGGCTGGTGGCCACGGTGCTGCCGGATGCCGGTCTGCCCGGCCAGTTGGTGGCGATCACCGTCGCGATCTGGAATCCCTATGTGGCCGAACGGTTGTTGCAAGGGCATTGGAGCCTGCTGGTCGGGTACGCCTGCCTGCCCTGGGTGGCGGTGGCGATGCTGGGACTGCGCTCGGGCACCAGCGGCCTGTTCGGGTTGGTGTTCTTTCTGGCGCTGGCCGGGTTGACCCCTTCCGGTCTGTTGCTGGCCGCCGTGGTGGCGCTGGCGTGCCTGGCCATACCCGGGGACGGCCCGCCGCGCTGGTGGTGTGCGGTCGCCGCGGTGGCGATCACGGCCACCGCCGCGCTGCCCTGGTTGATGGCCCTGGTGGTGGGGTCGGGGTCCTCGCGGGGCGAGTCGGCCGGGGTGGCGGCGTTCGCGGCGCGCGCCGAACCGGGCCTGGGCACCTTGGGCAGCCTCGCCGGGCTCGGCGGGATCTGGAACGCCGATGCGGTGCCGGGTTCGCGAACCACGGTCTTCGCATTGGTGGCGACGGCGGTGCTGGTCGGCGTGGTGGGCCTGGGCTGGTCGACGGTGCAGCGGGTGACTGCCGCGCGGCCGCTGTTGCTGCTGGCGGCCGTGACGGTGCTGGTGCTCGCGGTGTTGGCCACCGGACCGGGACTGGCGGTGTTGCGCTGGGCGGTCGACGTGGCCCCCGGCCTGGGCATGCTGCGCGACGGCCAGAAGTGGGTGGCATTGGCGATGCCCGGCTACGCGCTGGCCGGAGCCGGGGCGGTGGCGGCCCTGCGGGACCGGCTGCCTCCGGCGCGGGCCGCCCTGGCGTGCTGCGTGGCGCTTGTTGTGGTGCTGCCCGATCTGGCCTGGGGGGTGGGCGGGCGAGTTTCTCCGGTGCACTACCCGGCCGGATGGGCCGCGGTGGCGGCGAAGATCAACGCCGATCCGCGCCCGGTGGCCGTGCTGCCGGCCGACAGCATGCGTCACTTCTCGTGGTCCGGCGACGCCCCCGTCCTCGATCCGCTGCCCCGCTGGGTGCGCGCGGAGGTGTTGACCACCGGAGACCTCAATGTCGGCGGGCAGACCGTCCCCGGCGAGGGCACCCACGCCCGGACGGTGCAGCAGGCGCTGCTGTCCGGCGCCGAACCGGCCACGCTCGGTGTGAACGGGGTGGGCTGGGTGGTCACCGAATCCGGAACCGACGGTGAAATGGGTTCTGCCGACAAGACTCTGATCCGGCTGCCGGTCTCCTATCGGGATTCCGACCTGACCCTGTACCGGGTCGGCGGCCGGGCGCCGAAGGCGTCCGCCGGGCCGCGCCGGGCCGCGCTGGCCGCGCACCTGGCGTGGCTGGCGATGCTGGTGGTCGGGGCGGGTGGGTTGGCGATCAACCTGGCGGTTCGTCACCGATCCGCTGGAACCGGAGGTAGTAGTTCGACAGCGGCATGACGCATGGGCCTTCCGTGAGTTGCTGCTGTCCGTGGCCGGTAATCACCTCGAACGGATCGGTGACGGCCTGCGGTAGTCCGAGCACGGCCGTCCGCTCGATGTAGCCCCGGTAGCCCTCCCCGCAGCTCACCGGGACATTCGCATAGTGCAGGGTCCATCGGCCATCGGCGAACACAAAGGGCTCCGCCGATTCGCTGGAACTGAAGTAGCTCATGCAGCGTTGGCCCAGGCGCAAACAGTCTGTGCCGACATCGCCTTCGGTCTCATGGCTGAAGCCGGTGTCGGTGCTGTAGGTGTACCGGTACCGACCGTGGAATCCGTCGGCTGGCGACGGCACTCGCGGCGGTAGCTGGGCCGGATCAGGAAGGGCCGCGGTGTCGACATCACCCGTTCGGGTCAAGGTGATAGTCCGCGAAGAGTTGCAGTTGTTAGCGTTGGCGATCAGGTATCGCCCAGCAAACGTGCCGTCCGGTTGCGTTCGCAACTGCAGGGTCTCCCACATCTCTGGCGACAACCCCTGTTCACATCCCGCCTTGAGTCCTGTCGAGACCGCTTCGGGGGCAGCGGAGATGACACCGACACCGATCCACTGTTCGCCCACCTCATCGAGGGTGAACTGTCGCTGCAGCAATGGCCCGGTGGCCATCTTGGCGACGGCGACGCACCCCTCTTGCGTGCACACCGAACGTATCTCGAACGAGGCGCGAGCGCCTTCGGGGTTGAGAACCTTGCCGTCGCTGAGTTGAAGTTCCGGCCCGAAATCGGCCGCGTAGACGCCGGTCAGCGGGCCGGCGTTCACCGGCGCCTCCACGACTGGCATCACGCCGACTTTGGGTTGTGTTGCTTGTGCCCAAGGCCGCCAAACGAATACGGCACCGGCAAGCACGGTGATACCTACCGCAGTCGCGACGGCCGGCAGTAGCCATTTACTGCGCGACCGCACCACCGCAGTTGGAGCCGACTTCTCCACCGCACTCGGACGCGCCACTTCCGATGCGCGGGTCTCGGCGGTCGCAGAGACTGACGACCGGTGCTGATCAACCAATGCCTGGGCGAAATCGGAACAGCGCGCAAATCGGCCCTCGGGCGACTTTGCCAGTGCCACCGCGAGAATCGGGTCGAAGTCACTCAGTTCCGGGTGACTGTCGGCCAGAGTGGGTGGCGCCGCGCTGAGGTGTCTGCCGATCACCACGGCGGGGTTGGAGTGCGAGAACAGCTGCGATCCGGAAAGCAGGTGGTAGGCGGTCGCTGCCAGAGCGTACTGGTCCGCGCGGCCGTCCATCGTTTCACCCGTCAACTGTTCGGGCGCGGCATAGGCCACGGTGCCGACCGTCATGTTTGTGGCGGTCAGCCCACTGGCTTCGTCGACGTTGCGGGCAATCCCGAAGTCGGCCAGCAGGATTCGCTGCGCTTCGGCATTTCCATCCGACTTGGAAAGCATGATGTTGGCGGGCTTGACGTCCCGATGCAGCAAACCGTGGCCGTGGGCGTAGTCCAGTGCGGCGGCGACCGCGGTCACGATCTCAATGACCTTTCCGACCGGCATACCCGAAGGATGGTTCCGAGTCAGCAGTTTCGCCGCATCAAGACCATCGACGAAATCCATTGATATCCACAGTTGATCGTTGAACTCACCGCGGTCGTGAACCCCAACGATGTGCGGATGCCACAGCGTCGATGCGAGATCGGCTTCGCGCGCGAATCGTTGCCGAAACTCGTCGTTCGACGAGATGTGGGCCGGCAGGATCTTGAGGGCGTCACGGCGGGGCAGCCTGGGGTGCTGGGCAAGGTAGACCTCACCCATTCCGCCGGCACCCAGCAGACGGATGATCTGGAAGCCGGCAAAGGTGTCACCACTGGTCAGTGCGCTCATCCCGCCCACTCCTCATCCGCCAACGGCACCTCATTCAGCAGATCACATCGCACCCGCCTGTCCGGCAGCAACCCGTCCATCAAGCTGGTGAACCGCTGGCCGTGGTGGCGTTCCAGGTGGTGTGTCATCTCGTGAACGACGATGCACTCCAGGCGATCCGGGCGCCTTCGCCGGGCAACAGCAGCGTCAGGATGTAGTCCTTGTACTGGCGGACGTCCATGCCGCCGCACAGCTCATCGCAGGAGCGCCCCCGCGGGCCATACAGATCGGATTTCTTCAAGGCCACAGGTCTTGCTCCCCGGTTCGGTGTCACCCGCCGGTGTCACCCGCGAAGTGTATGATCGAACATATGTTCGATCTGATCGATCTGCCCGATTCTGAGGCCCTCGCCGAGGCCGACGAGTCCGCACTGATCGCAGCGATCGGCGGATGGGCCCAAGCGGAGGCCGTCGCGGCCGCCCACCGCCTGGCGGCGATCGCCGAGCTGGTGGGCCGCAAACTGTATGACGACCCCACGCATTCAAAATGGGCCTGCGACGGTTGGGACTCCGTGGCCGCTCAGGTCAGCGCGGCTTGCGATATCAGCCACGGCAAAGCATCCGGGCAGATGTATCTGGCTTCGGCGCTGCGCGAGCGCCTGCCCAAGGTGGCGGCACTGTTCGCCGCCGGCCAGCTCAACGCCGCCCTGGTGTCCACCATCTCCTGGCACACCACCCTGATCCAAGACCGCCGGGCCCTTGCCGCAGTCGATACCGCCCTGGCCGCCGACGCCCTGCACTACGGGCCATTGTCAGCTTTCAAGACGGCGCAGGCCATCGACGCGGTCATCGAAGCTCACGACCCGGAGGCACTGCGCCGCAGCCGCGAAACGGCCCGCTCCCGCGACCTGGTGGTCGACAAACGCAACACCGACCATGCCACCACCCCGCTGTGGGGCCGGCTGCACGCCCACGACGCCGAAGCCCTTGACCGGCGCCTGATGGCGATGGCGCACAGCGTCTGCGACGACGATCCACGCACCATCGCCCAACGCCGCGCCGACGCCCTCGGCGCGCTGGCTGCCGGCGGGCAGAGCCTGGTCTGCGGGTGCGGCAACGAGGACTGCCCCGGCACCCAGGACCGTCCGGCAAGTTCGGTGCTGATTCACGTGGTGGCCAACGCCGAGAGCATGGGTACCGGCGTCGACGCGCACCGCAACGGTGAAGAACCACCACCGCCGCCGATCGACCGCCGGAACCCGTTCGCGCCGATAGAGCGCCCCGCCGAGCCCGACCCACCCCCGAAGGCCCCACCCGCGCTGCTACTGGGTGGACCGCTGATCCCGGCACCGATGCTGGCCGAACTGATCGCCGCAGGTGCCCGCATCAAGCGGGTGCGACACCCCGGACCCGATAGTGCCCCTGAGCCGAGGTACCGGCCCTCGACCGCACTCGACGAGTTCTTGCGTTGCCGAGACATGACATGCCGATGGCCCGGCTGCGACCGGCCGGCCGAACTCTGCGACCTCGACCATGCCATCGCCTACGGGCTCGGCGGGCCGACACATCCGTCGAATCTGCGTTGCCTGTGCCGAAAACATCATTTACTCAAGACATTTCATGGCTGGCGAGACCGACAGCACACCGACGGTACCATCGACTGGCTCAGTCCGACCGGCCAGACCTACACCACCCACCCCGGCAGTCGACTGCTGTTCCCCGCGCTCTGCGAACCGACGGGCCGTCTACCCGCACCGACTGACCGACAACCGGATTCGGCCTGTCGAACCCTGATGATGCCCACCCGACGACGGACTCGGGCCCAGAACCGCGCCCAGGCAATCATCGCCGAACGCGCCCTCAACACCAGACCCCCGCCATCCTGAGCCCCGAGCCTGCCGCCGCCACCGCACAGGTGGCGGGGGTTGATGCTGGCCTACCCGCCTGATCAGGCGACCCATCAAGATCGACTCCGAACTACCTACAAATCTGTCGCACCCCCGCCGCCTGCCTAGACATCCAGGAAACGGGCGCGCACTTCGGGCGCAGGCAGCGGGCAGGTGTCGTGCCGGCGGCCGAACCGGTAGCGGACGGCGGCGAAGCGGTCATAGAGCCGGTCACGCAGTCCCGCGGGAATGATGCGGGCCGTCAGGAGAATTCGGAACGGGCCGCCCAGATAGCGCGCGACATCGAGACCCGCCGCCGACCGGACGCTGACCCGCTCATCGGACCCGCCCGGGTTGTCGATGAACACCATCGAGTCGATGTCCCGCAGGTCCGGATGCCGCTCGATCACCGCGCGCGCGAAATCGCTGTCCAAAGCCGCGAAGCGCAGGGTGCCGTGCCGGTCGTGCCGAATGATGGTCTGGACCGCCCGATTGCAGATTCCGCAGACGCCGTCGTAGAGCAGAACGGGCGTAGCGCGATCGTCGGTCATCGCCGCACCTCCACGTATCCATCCGACCTGTTGAGCCCCAGTATGAAGGAGTCGACACCGGTAGGACGGCGATAGAGTCTGGATGTGGCGCACACGGCGACCGAGATCGCGGCAGCAGTTCAACGGGGAACGCTGACGGCCCGAGCCGCGGTGGAGCAGGCGCTGCACCGGATCGAGCAGACCCAACCGGCCTTCAACGCGTGGCAGGTGATCCGCCGCGACGCTGCGCTGGCCGAGGCGGACGCGATCGACGGCCGCGACGATCGCGGTTCGCTTCCCCTGGCGGGCGTTCCCCTTGCCATCAAGGACAACATCGCCGTCGCCGGCGAACCGATGCGGGACGGCTCGCTGGCCACCAGCGCGGCGCCCCGGACAACCGATCACGAGGTCGTTCGTCGGCTCCGTGCCGCAGGCGCCGTGGTCGTCGGGTTGACCCGAGTTCCCGAGCTCTGCGTCTGGGGCGCTACCGATTCGGCCTTCGGCATCACTGCCAATCCGTGGGATACCGGGCGAACTCCCGGCGGCTCCTCCGGGGGATCCGCGGCGGCGGTCGCGTCGGGAGCGGTACCCATCGCCCACGGGAACGACGGCATGGGCTCGATCCGGATTCCGTCGGCGTGCTGCGGACTGGTCGGCCTCAAACCCGGTCACGGGGTGGTGCCGGTGGGCGAAGCGCAGACGTCCTGGGGAGGGATGTCGGAGAACGGCCCGCTGGCAACCACGGTCGACGATGCCGCGCTGATGTTCTCGGTCATGGCCGACGACCCCGATGCCGCGACACTGATCCAACCGAGCGCCTTGCGGATCGCCGTTTCGACTTCGGCCCCCAGTGCCGCGACGCCGGTAGCGCGCGCATGGGCCGAGGCGGTCCATCGGACCGGCGATCTGCTTCGGGGCGGCCACCTCGTTCGATCGGCGACCCCGCGTTATCCGGCCAGCCTGATGACCACGACCGCATTGGCGTTGTGGACGGCCGGAGTGGCGGCCGATGCGCACGCATCGACGCAGGTGTCCCTGCTGGAGCGCCGCAACCGTGTCCATGTGCGGATCGGGGACGTTGTCACCAGGCGTGGACTGTCGAACCCCGGGGGCCGCGAGCTGTGGCGGCAGCGCGCCTTCGACTTCTTCGCCGACACCGACGTCCTGATCACGCCGACGCTGGCTCAACCTCCGATCAAGGCACGGCGCTGGGGTGAGCGCGGCTGGCTCACCTCGCTGGTCGCCAACGCTCGCTACGCGCCCTTCGCGGCGCCGTGGAACATGATCGGCTGGCCGGCGATGAACGTGCCCGCCGGACTCGACCCGCACGGCCGGCCCGTCGGCGTGCAGTTGGTCGGCAAGCCCGGATCCGAGCGCACCCTGCTGGGCCTCGCTGCGCAGCTCGAACGGTTCCAGCCCTGGCCGCGCACGGCTCCGGGGGACGCGCTCAGACCACCCCGTTGACGTAGCGCCGCTCGCAGACCGCCTCCAGCACCTGGCGCAGCCCGTCGGCGCTTTGCCGCCAAGAGAATTCAGCGCTGCGGTCTTTGGCCTTGACACCGAGCTGCTCGCGCAGCACCGCGTCGGTCAACAGCCGGTGCAGCTGTTCGACCAGCTCGTCGCGGTCATCGACCAGCGTCCCGGTCACCCCGTCGACGATCGAGTCGGACAGCCCGCCCGAGGCCCGGTAGCCGATGGTGGGCACCCCGTGCTGGCCGGCTTCGATGACGGCCAGCCCCCAACCCTCTTTGCGGGACGGCAGCACATGCACCCAGGCCTGTTGCACCAGTTGATGTTTGGTGATCTCGTCGACGTGACCGTGGAACGTGACCGCGTCGGTGATGCCCAGTGCGGCGGCGTGCTCCACCAGCCGGTCGCTCCACCAGCCGCCGCCGATGACGTCGAGGTGCAGGCCCGGCACCCGGTCACGCAGTGCCGCGACCGCGTCCAGCGCGTCCTCGATCTGCTTGTGCGGCACCAGCCGGGAAAGCACGACCACGCGTGGGGCATCGGCTCGCGGGCCGGACAGCGTCGCCGGCGGCGCCTCGTCGAGGCCGTTGCGCACCACCGCGATCCGTTCGGCGACCACGCCGAGGTCAATCAAGTCGCGCACCGACGGCAGCGACACCGTCAGGTATTGGTTGCGCCGGTTCAGCCACGGCGACAACCGCGACTCGACCAGCCAGCCGATCCGGCTCAGGACCGGCCCGGCCACCGGCCACTGCTCGCGGTGGCAGTGGTGCACCAGCAGCGCGACGCGGCGCCCGTAGGCCAGCCGGGCCAGAAACGGCAGCCCGTTCTGAGTGTCGATCACCGCATCGGGGCGCACCCGCCGCAGCGGGCCGAGCCCGAGCCGTGCGGCGACCATGGCCGCCCCCGCCCACAGGTAGACGGTGTACGGGCCGCCGCGGCGATCGATCGTCACCCCGTCGACGACCTCGCGTTTCGGTGCGCCCGGGTAGTGGGCGGTGCGCAGGGTGACCGCAACCCCGTCCGCGGCCAACTCCGCGCCGATGCGCTGGAGGTAGGTCTCGCTGCCGCCGCCCTGTGGATGCCCGGTGTCACGCCAGCACAGCAGCAGGACGGAGCGCACAGCGGACACAGGACTACAGGGTAGTCCGCCGGCTCGCCACCGCCACCAGTGTGAACCCAGGTTCACACTCGGTGGTCGAGCGTGAACCTGACTTCACGCTCGCCGGAGGAGGTGGCGGGGTCAACGGGCCTACGCTGGGCCCGGTGGCCGCCACCGACCTATTCGCCAGACGGGCGACGCTGGCCCGCTCGGTGCGCCTGCTGAGCCAGTTCCGCTACGAACAGACCGATCCCGCCCGGTTCTACGGCGCGCTGGCCGACGACACCGCCGCCATGGTCACCGACCTGTGGCGGGCGATGCACGGCACCGACCCGGCCGGAAAAACCCTGCTCGACGTGGGCGGCGGGCCGGGCTACTTCGCCGACGCCTTCGCCGGCGCCGGCCTGCGTTATGTGGGCGTCGAACCCGATCCGACCGAGATGCACGCGGGGCCGGCGGGCACCGCCGCAGGGCCCCTGACGGGCACCTTCGTGCGGGCGTCGGGGACCGCGCTGCCGTTCGCCGACGCCAGCGTGGACATCTGCCTGTCCTCCAACGTCGCCGAACACGTGTCACGGCCCTGGCAACTGGGCAACGAGATGCTGCGGGTGACCCGGCCGGGCGGGCTGGCGGTGCTGTCCTACACGGTGTGGCTGGGTCCGTTCGGCGGGCACGAGATGGGCCTGACCCACTATCTGGGCGGGGCGCGCGCCGCCGCGCGCTACACCCGCAAACACGGCCATCCACCGAAGAACAACTACGGATCGTCGCTGTTCGCGGTGTCGGCGGCCGACGGGCTGGACTGGGCCCGCCACACCGGCGCGCTGGTGGCGGCTTTCCCCCGCTATCACCCACGATGGGCGTGGTGGATGACGGCCGTGCCGGGTATTCGGGAGTTCGGTGTGAGCAATCTGGTGCTGGTCCTGCAGCCGTAGCGACGGATTGACTGCAACGTGTTCTAATCTGCCCGTCCGCTAGGTAGGGTGTGCGCCATGACCGTGAGCACCGCGACCGAATACGACAAGCTTTTCATCGGCGGCAAGTGGACCGCCCCGGCCACCGATCAGGTGATCGAGGTTCACAATCCGGCCACCGGCGAGTACGTCGGGAAGGTGCCGCTGGCGACCAAGGCCGACGTCGACAACGCAGTCGCCGCCGCCCGCACCGCGTTCGACTCCGGGCCGTGGCCGTCGACCCCGCCGGCCGAGCGGGCAGCGGTGATCGCCGCCGCGGTCAAGCTGATGGAGGAGCGCAAGGAGCTGTTCACCGGACTGCTGGCCGCCGAGACCGGGCAGCCGCCGATGGGCGTCGAGACCATGCACTGGATGAGCTCGATCGGGGCGCTGAGCTTCTTCGCCGGCCCCGCCGTCAACGAGGTCAGCTGGGAAGAGATCCGCACCGGCGCCTACGGGCAGACGATCGTGCGCCGCGAGCCCCTCGGCGTGGTCGGCGCGATCGTGGCATGGAACGTGCCCCTGTTCCTGGCGGTCAACAAGCTGGGCCCGGCGTTGCTGGCCGGCTGCTCGGTGGTGCTCAAGCCGGCCGCCGAGACACCGTTGAGCGCCAACGCGCTGGCCGAGGCGTTCGCCGACGCGGGCCTGCCCGAAGGCGTGCTGTCGGTGGTGCCGGGCGGGGTGGACACCGGCCAGGCCCTGACCTCCAACCCGGGGGTGGACATCTTCTCCTTCACCGGCAGTTCGGCCGTCGGCAAGGAGATCGGCAAGCGGGCCGCGGACCTGCTCAAGCCGTGCACGCTGGAACTCGGCGGCAAGTCGGCGGCCATCGTGCTCGAGGACGTCGACCTGGCGTCGGCGGTCCCGATGCTGGTGTTCTCCGGGATCATGAACACCGGGCAGGCCTGCGTGGCCCAGACCCGCATCCTGGCGCCGCGCTCCCGCTACGACGAGGTCGTCGACGCGGTCAAGACCTTCGTCGAAGCCCTGCCGGTGGGTCTGCCGGATGACCCGGGCGCCCAGGTCGGTTCGCTGATCAGCGCGAAGCAGCGTGAGCGGGTTGAGGGCTACATCGCCAAGGGCATCGAGGAAGGCGCCCGGCTGGTGTGCGGCGGTGGCCGCCCCGAGGGACTGGACAGCGGTTTCTTCGTGCAGCCCACCGTCTTCGCCGACGTGGACAACTCCATGACCATCGCCCAGGAGGAGATCTTCGGGCCGGTGCTGTCGATCATCGGCTACGACACCGAGGACGACGCGGTCGCGATCGCCAACGACTCGGTGTACGGGCTGGCCGGCAGTGTGTGGACCGCCGACGTGCCGCGCGGGATCGAGATCGCGAGCAAGATCCGCACCGGGACCTACGGAATCAACTGGTACGCGTTCGACCCGTGCTGCCCGTTCGGCGGGTACAAGAACTCCGGCATCGGCCGGGAGAACGGCAAAGAGGGCGTCGAGCACTTCACCCAGCAGAAGAGCGTGCTGATGCCGATGGGTTACACGCTGGACAGCTGAACGTCTGCCACCGTGTGACGATCTTGCCGTTGCCGCAACGGTAAGCCCCTATACTCCCGTCCGTGGGCGTGCTGGTGGGGTTTGCACCGTGGGCTGTGTACTGGGTGCTGCTGGGGAATGTGCCGCTGCTGACCGCCGCGGTGGTGGCGCTGGCTGTTGCGGCCGCCGTCCTGGTGAGCAGCCGCGAGCCGTCGGCACGGCTCCTGGCGATCGGGGCGGTCGCGACATACACGGTGCTGGCGGTGCTGCCGCCGGCATTCACCTGGGCGCAGCACTGGGTGCCGGTGTTGAGTTTCACCGGACTGTTCGCAACGCTGCTCATCAGCATGGCGCTGGGCAGATCCGTAGTGGAAGCGGTGGTGAAGGCCGACGTGCCGGCGGCGGTGGCGCAGTCCGACCTGCTGGGTCCGATCGTGAATCGGGTGACGCGGATCTGGCTGGGGTCGCTCGCCGCGATGGCCGTGTCGGCGGCGGTCCCGCCGATCGCGCTGACCGATGCCGCGCTGCACCGCAACGACTCTCCGCTGATCTACCTCTGCTACTGGATCATCCCGTTCGCGGTCCTGGCCGCGGCGGCGATCTGCGCCCACATCCAGTCGGATCGCATGACCGCCGGCTTCGGCGACGCGGTGCGCAAGACCAGCTTCGTCGCCTTCGTCGATCTGGAGATCGATCAGCTGTACTACCTGGCCGCCGAACACGCCAACCGTGAAGTCGGCCCCGGCGAGGAGGCCTACAACGTCACCGTCGGCGCCAAGGGAACACCCCTGTTGGGCGACGACACCAGGGTGTCGTGGCCGTCGACCTACAAGGTTCGGCAGCTCAGCCGTTGAGCCGTTGCCGGCGGCGGTGCTCGATGCAGCGCCCGACTTCGGCACGGTAGAAGTCCTCGTCGAAACCGCCGGCGTTGTACAGCCGCGCGCCGAGCCGGTCCCGCAGCTCGCCGAGGTCTAGGTCGAGATCGGGGTCGTCGGTGGTGGCGTTGGCCAGCACCCAGTCGACGGCGGCTTCACTGCCCTGCGCCCGGCAGATCCGGTCGGCCTGCCGGGCGGCGGCCCGCTTGTGGAAGCGGGCGAACCCGGCCTTGCTCCACGCCCGGATCTCCCGCGCCTCCAGGTCGAGCAGTTCGCGCAGCACCGACGCCGGCCCGTCCGGCACGGTCTTGAACGGTGCGGCGTCGACGAAAGCCAGTGCGCCGTCGGGACGACGGAGTATCTCGATGTCCGGTTCCACCACCACCGCGCCGCGACCCTTGGCCAGCTCGTGCGCCCACCGGACTATCGCGTAACCGTGATCGGGCAGCCGGTACTTGCGGGTGTGGGTGTCCACGGCCTCGAGCGTAATGGCCGTGGACACCGTCCGGCGTACCTAGTTGTTGGGCCCTGGCAGACCCGGCGAACCGGGGGTGCCGTCGGCCTGGCCCGCAGTACCGGCCGCGCCGTCGCCACCGGTGGCACCGTTGGTGCCGGTGCCACCGGTACCACCCGTACCACCTGTGCCGTTGCCGTTCGGGCCGACTACGCCGCCGGCACCATCCGCACCGCCGGTGCCGCCCTGGCCGAACAGATTGGTGGGGTTCACCGTCGCACCGTGGTCGCCGGCACCGCCGCCACCACCGCCACCTCCGCCGCCGTGGCCACCGTTGGCACCGGTTCCGCCGGCGCCCCCGGCCCCGCCGTTGCCGACGAAGTAGTCCGACGAGCTCCCGCTGGTGGTGGTTCCGCCTCCGGCGCCGCCCGCACCGCCGTCGCCCGAGGTGCTGCCACCGGCGCCGCCGACGCCGCCACAGAAATTCAGGAATCGCTCACATTAGATTAAGAAAGCGTGCTTGTCCCGAAAGCGGGTGGATGTCCTGAAGTCCGGTTCTCGTCGACGCCGCGCCAAAAGTGGTGGCCCAGCTGGTGCGGCCCACCGGAGTGTCGCGTAACCGTGGTCGGGCAGTCGATACTTTCTGGTGTGGGTGTCCACCGCCTCGGGCGTAACGGGCCAGCGAGACGGGTTAGCGGGACCCGAGGAGGCGACCACGATGAGCCCGACGACCTTGATCACCGGCGCCGACGTGTGGGACGGGGTCTCGGACACGGCGAAACCGCGCCAGATAGTGGTGGCCCACGGGCGGATACAGCGGGTAGCCGATGCGGTCGATCCGCCGGCGGATGCCCAGGTGCTGGATCTGACCGGGCACACCCTGACACCCGGATTCATCGACTGCCACACCCACGTCATGGTGATACCACCGGTCCGGCCGGCCCTGGCCGCCGACTCGAGCACCGCCAAGGCGCTGAAAGCACTGCCGGTGCTGCAGGCGTTGCTGCGCAACGGTTTCACCACGGTGCGCGACCTCGGGTGTGCGGACCTGGACTACCCGACCGTCGACCTGCGCGACGCGGTGGCATCCGGCATCGTCGAGGGGCCACGGCTGCTGGTGGCGCCGCACCTGATCTCCGCGCGCGGGGGCCACGGCGATCTCAGCGGCCTGATGGCCGGCGAATATCAAGGCACGTCACGGCCGCTGGAACTCGCGGCGGCCGACGGCGGCGACGAGATCCGCACCAGGGTGCGCCAGGAGATTCGGGCCGGCGCCGACTGGATCAAATTCGCTGCGACCGGCGGTTTTTCGTCGCCGTCGGATGATCCGGGTCACGCCACCTACAGCCAAGACGAGATGGATACGCTGGTCGCCACTGCCACCGACCTGGGCATCCCGGTCACCCCGCACAGCTACGGCGACGACGGCATCCGGCGGGCGGTGCGCGCCGGAGTGCGCAGCATCGAGCATGGGAACCTCGCCTCGGCAGCTGCCTTACGCATGCTGGAGGACGCCGGAGTGTTTCTGGTGCCGACCCAGTACGCGATCCTGTTCGGCACCCGACTGGCCGACGACGATCCGTTCTGGGCCATGGTCCCCGACTATGCCCGTCGCAAATTCGAAAAGTATCGCGGCGCACTACTGGACACCGCCGAACGGTTGGCGGCCAGCAACGTCCGGATCGCGTTCGGCACCGACGCGGGCATGTTCCCCCATGACGAGAACTGGCGCGAGTTTCCGATGATGGTCTCCACCGGCATCACCCCGCTGCGCGCCTTGCGGGCCGCGACCAGCGTGGCAGCCGAACTGCTGCGACTCGACGACCTCGGCGTGATCGCCGAAGGCAAGATCGCCGATCTGGTTGCCATGCCAGGTGACCCGTTCACCGACATCGAGGTGACCGGCCAAGTCGATTTCGTCATGAAAGGCGGTGTGGTCTACAAACATCCGGCGTCTTAGAAGGCGTCCTCGCTCAGATCCATCACCGCCAGGTCGGCCCCCTCGGCGATCACCCGCTGGTCGGCCAGTCGCGGCAGTACGTTCTTGGCGAAGAACTTCGCCCCGGCCACCTTGCCGCGGTAGAAGGCACTGTCCTCGGTACTTGGATTGCCGTCCAGCGCTTTACACGCGACCTCGGCCTGCCGTAGCAACAGCCATCCGATCACCAGGTCACCGACGGACAGCAGGAACGGCACCGACTGCAGACCCACCCGGTAGAGCTCGCGGGGCTCCTGCTGCGAGCCGAGCAGGTACCCGGTGATCGTGGCGGCCATCGCGCGTACATCGTCGAGCGCGGCGGCCAGCAGCTTGCGAGAATCAGCCAGATCGATGTGGCCGTCATCGCTGTCGAGCAACGCCTCGATCTGTGCGACCAGATACCCCAACGCCACCCCGCGGTCGCGGGCGATCTTTCGGAAGAAGAAGTCCTGCGCTTGAATGGCGGTGGTGCCCTCGTAGAGGCTGTCGATCTTGGCGTCCCGAATGTACTGCTCGATCGGATAGTCCTTCAGATAGCCGGATCCGCCGAACGTCTGCAATGCATCGGTCAGGTATTGGTATGCGCGCTCCGAACCGACACCCTTGACGATCGGCAGCAGCAGGTCGTTGACTCGGGCGGCCATCTCCGGGTCAGCCCCGGACACGACGGCCGCGACCGCCGGATCATGGTGTGCGGCGGTGTACAGGTAGAGCGCCCGCAGCCCCTCGGCGTACGTCTTCTGCATCATCAGCGCGCGGCGCACATCGGGGTGATGAATGATCGTGACCCGCGGTGCGGTCTTGTCGGTCATCTGGGTCAGGTCGGCCCCCTGCACCCGGGTTTTCGCGTAGTCCAGGGCGTTCAGGTAGCCGGTGGACAGGGTGGCGATCGCCTTGGTGCCCACCAGCATTCGGGCGTACTCGATGACTTTGAACATCTGGGCGATGCCGTTGTGGGTGTCACCGACCAGCCAGCCCTTCGCCGGCGTTCCGTGCTGGCCGAACGTCAGCTCGCAGGTGGCCGAGGCGTTCAAGCCCATCTTGTGCTCGACATTGGTGACGAAGACGCCGTTGCGCTCCCCGGGCTCACCGGTCTTCGGGTCGGGCAGGTACTTCGGCACCAGGAACAGGCTCAGTCCCTTGGTGCCCGGTCCGGCCCCCTCGGGACGGGCCAGCACCATGTGCATGATGTTCTCGAACAGGTCGTCGGTGTCGCCGTTGGTGATGAACCGTTTGACGCCGTCGATATGCCAGCTGCCGTCGGGCTGCTCGATCGCCTTTGTCCGCCCGGCGCCGACATCGGAGCCGGCGTCGGGTTCGGTGAGCACCATGGTGGCGCCCCAGTTGCGGTCCACGGCGAGCTCCGCCCAGTGCTTTTGCTGGGCGTTGCCGATGCCATGCAAGATGTCGGCGAACAGCGGGCCGACCAGGTACATCAGGGCCGCCGGGTTGGCGCCGAGCGCGAATTCGTTGATCGCCCAGGCGAGCATCGCCGGCGCGGGCACCCCGCCGACCTCCTCGCAGAGGCCGATCCGGAACCATTCGCCGGCCTGCCAGGCCCGCAGCGAAGCCTTGAACGGTTCCGCCAGCGTCACCGTGTGCGCCGCCTGATCGAATGCCGCCGGACTGCGGTCCCCGGCGGCGAAGGACTCGGCCAGCGGCCCCTCGGCCAGCCGAGCCGCCTCGGCGAGCATCTGACGCACTGAGTCGGCGTCCAGGTCGCCGAAAGCGCCGCCGGCGAGTACCTCTTCCAGGCCCAGCAGTTCGAACAGGTTGAACTCCAGGTCCCGGACATTGCTCCTGTAGTGGCCCATGGGTCCAGCATGCACCTCACCCGGCGACGGTTTCACCGGAATCGGGCACGTTCAGCGCAGCACGCGCAGACCCCACCGGTGCAGCAGCGGGTCGACCATCACGAAGGTGGTGGTGGAGTCGTCGTCTTCGGGGCCGCCCATCAGGATCCCGACCGCGCTGGCGGTGCCGTCCGGGTTGATCACGAACCCTGGGCTGCCGCTGTCCCCCAGCGTGCTGAACACCCGGGTTTCGATCACGTTGCCGTCGACGGCGGTGACCTCGCCGCAGGTTTCGCCGGTCATCGCACCGATCTTGCACAACGTCATGCCGGGACGGATCTGCTCTGCTGTCAACACATCCCGAACCGGGTACCGGCCACCGACGCTGCCGTTGGGCACCCCGACGGCCGGATCGAGCCGGATGATCGCGGCGTCTTGGTCGGCACCGTTGTCCTCGCTGGCGGCAATCCGCCCCAGTGGGGTGTCGAAGACATCGGTCCACTGCGATCCGTCGTGCATGTCGCAGTGCCCACTGGTCAACAGGTAGTAGCCGCCGTCTGCCCCCTGGGTGGCGAAACCCGCTGTGCAACTGCCGCTGTCGTCGAGCACCTCGATCCCGGGCATCGGCCGGGCGGAGGCGGCACCGGCGAACACCAGGGCGGCTGCCGCCATGGTCGTCACCCCGGCCGCCCGGCACATCGACGCCCTCGGTCCGGTCAACTGTCCAGCACCTGCGCCACCCTGGCTTCGAGGTCACCGACGCCGGTCACATCGAGGCCGAATCGGTCGGTCAGGACCGCACACACCTGCGCGGCGTCGTCGTACCGCACCCGTTCGGTGCCGCCGTCCCGGTGATGAACGGTGAGGTTGCGTCCGCGCAGGTTCCATCGGGCGTCATCGGTGACGGTCGCCGCACTGAGCCCGGCGACGAAGATCGACTCGGGATAGGTCGACACGTACCAACTGCCCACCTGCATGTCGATCAGCGGCCTGGGCCGCCGGTCGAAGGTGTACAGCGGTCGCCAGGTCTGCCCGATCAGGGACTCCAACACATGGCCGCCGCCGTGGGCGCGCAGCCGGAAGGGTTCGTGCGGCGTCTCCTGAACCTCGTCGACGACCAAACGGATCGGCGACGTCAGGGTCTGTCCGCCGAACCCGACGTCGACGAAGTAGGGCGTCTCGACGCCCGGGATCCGCACCACCAGCGCCAGATGCGTCTCCGCATTCGGCGGGCCGTCCAGGCCGGTGGGGCTCATCCACACCACCCGGCCGCCCAGCGGGTCGACGTCGAAACCCAGACCGGTGAGCACGTAACGCATCAGGTTGTTGTGCTCGTAGCAGTAACCGCCGCGGCGCTGCGCGACCAGCTTGGCGGCCAATGCCGATACGCCCAGGTCGATCACCGGTACACCGGTCAGCGGGTCGAGGTTCTCGAACGGGATGCGGCGCACGTGCGCGGCGACCAGCCCGGTCAACGTCGCAAGCGTCGGCTCGGTGGGACCGATGTAGCCGACGCGATCGAAGTAGGCGGTCAGGTCGATGCCTGACCGCTCGGCGGCCGGTGTGCTCAGCTGCCGGTCCACTGCGGCGCACGCTTCTCGGCGAACGCGACGGCACCCTCGCGTGCGTCCTTGGAGCCGAACACCGGCAGCGCGATCTTGAGCTGCTCGGCGAACATCTCCTCCGGGCTCCAGCCCCGCGATTCGGTGATGATCCGCTTGGTGGCAGCCACCGCCAGCGGCCCGTTGGCGGTGATCTTCTCGGCCAGCATGATCGCGGCGTTGCGGACCGTCTCGTGTTCGGCGAGCACGTTGACCATGCCCAGTTCGTGCGCCCGCACTGCCGACAGGCTCTCCCCGGTCAGGGCCAGCTCCATCGCGAGGGCGTAGGGGATGCGCTGCGGCAACCGCAGCAGGCCGCCGCCGGCGGCCACCAGCCCGCGCTTGACCTCGGGGATGCCGAACATCGCGTCGCGGGCGGCCACGATCAGGTCGGCCGCCAGCGCCAGCTCGGTGCCACCGGCCAGGGCATAGCCCTCGACCGCGGCGATCAGCGGCTTGACCGGGGGCCGGTCGGTGAAGCCGAGTCCGCGGCCGGGCACCACGACGTTCTCGCCGCTGGCGAACGCCTTGAGGTCCATCCCGGCGCAGAACGTTCCGCCGGCACCGATGAGGATGCCCACCGACAGGCCGGGGTCTTCGTCCAGGCGGTCCACGGCGGCCGCCAGTTGATGGCTGACCGCGGCGTTGACCGCGTTCTTCGCTTCGGGCCGGTTGATCGTGATGATCAGGATCCGGTCGAGCTGTTCGAGCAGGACTTCGGACTTCTCAGGGGACTTTGCGCTGGATTCGTCGCTCACCCCGCCGATGCTATCGACCAGCCCCGTCAGCCGGTAGCATGGGTAAAACTAGAACACGTTTCAATTTAAGGGGTCGTGGTGGACACACCGGACAACGATTGGTCAGAGAACGTACCGGGACCCATCGCCAAGTGGGATCCGGGCCTGACCGAGCGGGTGATGAGTCTGCTGCGCCCGCTGATCAAGGGCTACCACCGTGCCGAGGTACGCGGCCTGGACTCCTTCCCCAACGGCGGGGCCCTGGTGGTGTCCAACCATTCCGGCGGCCTGTTCGCCATGGACGTTCCGGTGTTCGCCACCGGGTTCTACGACAGGTTCGGCTACGACCGGCCGGTCTACACGCTCAGCCACGACGTGATCTTCGCCGGATTCACCGCCGACTTCTTCCGCAAGACCGGGTTCATCCCGGCCAACCATGCCAACGCCGACGAAGCCCTGCGCTCCGGCGGGGTGGTGGTGGTATTCCCCGGCGGCGACTACGACGTCTACCGCTCCACGGCGGAACAGAACAAGATCGACTTCGACGGCCGCAAGGGCTACATCCGGGCCGCGATCAACGCGGGTGTTCCGCTGGTGCCGACGGTGGGGATCGGCGGACAGGAAAGCCAGTTCTATCTGTCCCGCGGTACCGGGCTGGCCAAGGCGCTGCGACTGGACAAGTTGATGCGGGTCAAGATTCTGCCGATCTCGTTCGGCTTCCCGTTCGGGCTGTCGGCGGTGCTGCCGATCAACCTGCCGCTGCCCACCAAGATCGTCATGCAGGTGTGCGAGCCGATCGACATCATCGCAGAGTTCGGCGAGGACCCCGACATCGATGTGGTCGACGCGCACGTGCGTTCCGTCATGCAGGACGCCCTGGACAAGCTCGCCCGCGAACGCCGCCTCCCGATCATCGGCTGAGCGCGATGGCTTCTGGTCTGCTCGACTCGCTCGGCCGGGTCGGCTCGATGCTGCAGACGTTCACCCGGGTCGGGTTGCTGGCCCCGCTGCGCCCGGACAAATACCTGCGGATCGCCGCCGCGGCGGCCCGCGAAGGCGGCACCACCACGACCGGGATCGCCATGGCGGCGCAGCGTTGCGGTGACCGCCCCGCGATCATCGACGAGCGCGGCAGCCTGACCTATGCGCAGCTCGACCGGCGCTGCGATGCGCTGGCTGCCGCCCTGCAGCGGCTGCCCGGCCGGACGCCGCAGGCCATTGCGCTGATGTGCCGCAACCATCGGGGTTTCGTCGAGGCGTTGGCCGCCGCCAACCGGATCGGCGCGGACGTGCTGTTGCTCAACACCAGCTTCGCCGGGCCGGCGTTGGCCGAAGTCGTCGCTCGCGAAGGCGTCGACCTGATCTTCTACGACGAGGAGTTCACCGCCGCAGTGGATCTGGCTGTGCCGGCGGACTCCGGATGTGTCCGGGTGGTCAGCTGGGCCGACGGTGAGATTCCCGGCCTGACGGTGGACGATCTGATCGACGCCAACGCCGGACGGCGCCCGGCCAAGCCGAACCGGTCCGGCAAACTGGTGATGCTCACCTCCGGAACCACCGGCACGCCCAAGGGTGCGCGCCGCTCGGGACGCGGCGGCGGCGGGATCGGCGACCTGAAGGCGATGTTCGACCGAATCCCTTGGCACACCGAGGAAACCGTGGTGATCGCCGCGCCGATGTTCCACGCCTGGGGGTTCTCGCAGCTGGCGTTGGCATTGACGATGGCCTGCACCATCGCGACCCGGCGCAAGTTCGACCCCGAGGCCACCCTGGCGCTGGTGGAGTCCAACGCCGCGACCGGCTTGTGCGTGGTGCCGGTGATGTTCGATCGGATCATGGCGCTTCCCGACGAGGTTCGGTCTCAATACCCTTGTAGCGCACTCCGGTTCGCGACGGCATCGGGGTCACGGATGCGCCCGGACGTGGTGACGGCATTCATGGACACCTTCGGTGAGGTGATCTACAACAACTACAACGCCACCGAGGCCGGCATGATCGCGCTGGCGACACCGGCGGACCTGCGCTACTCCCCCGACACCGCCGGGCGTCCGGCGCCGGGAACCGAGATCAGGATCCTGGATGCCGATTTCGCCGAGGTGCCCACCGGTGAGACCGGGCAGATCTTCGTCCGGAACTCCTCGCAGTTCGACGGTTATACCGGCGGGGACTCCAAGATGTTCCACGACGGCTTCATGGCCTCCGGCGACGTGGGTTACTTCGATGACACCGGAAGGCTTTTCGTGGTCGGCCGCGACGACGAGATGATCGTCTCGGGCGGCGAGAACGTCTACCCGATCGAGACCGAGAAGGCGCTGGCCAACCATGCCGCGGTCGCCGAGGCCGCGGTGATCGGTGTCGACGACGCCGACTACGGGCAGCGCCTGGTGGCCTTCGTGGTGCTGGAGCCCGGTGCCGGCACGGCAGTGGTAACCCCGAATGAACTCAAGCAGCACGTCCGGGACAACCTGGCCGGCTACAAGGTGCCGCGCGCCATCACCATCGTGGAGTCGTTGCCGCGCAACAACACCGGTAAGGTGCTGCGCCGGGAACTACAAGCGCTGGCCGACACCGACTGAGGGCTGTCAGGCCGGCGCCATCGCGGTCGCGACGGGTGTCAGGCTGGTCGAAATACCTGCGGCACGGCGTATCTCGATGAACTCGTCGACCATGGCGGTGGTGATCTCATGCGGATCATCGACCGTGGCCGTGTCAGTCAGCACCGAGATGTTGAGCTGGTCGACGTAGCTCCACACGGTGATGTTGATTCCGCTGCCGGCGGTCAACGGCCCCACCGAATAGATCTCGGTGACCAGCGCGCCGCCGACCTTGCCGCGCTCCCGCGGACCGGGCACGTTGGAGATGTTGAGGTTGAGCACTTTGTTCTGCCCGTCGAGCGCGTCGAGTTTCTCGAACATCGACTCGGCCATCCGCGGCGGCAGGTACGCCGCCCATTTGCTGACCAGTTCCGGTCCGAGTAGCTCGTAGCCCTCCTTGCCCAGCGTTGCCGCCTCGCGGGCCCGCTGGACCCGTTGCAGCGGATCGTCGACGTCGACCGGCAGCGCCACCAGCACCCCGGAGAACTTGTTGCCGGAGATGCGATCCGGGGAGAAGTCGTAGCTCATCGGCACCGACGCCAGCAGCGGCTGGTCGGCGTGCCCGTCGTAGTGCAGCGACAGTTTGCGCATCGCGCCCGCGGAGATCGCCAGAACCAGGTCGTTGATCGTCACGCCGAGCTGCTTGCTGGTCGCCTTGATGTCGGCCAGCGCCAAGGTGGCGGTGGCGAACCGCCGGTCGGCGGTGATCATGTGGTTCATGAAGCTTTGCGGCGGCGTGAACGGGCGGGTCAGCTGGGACAGTCTCCGGTTGCTCCGGCGCACCCGCTGCAGGCCCCGTGCGGTGTAGCCGATGGTGGCCGGAATGCGCCCGAGCTGGCGCAGATGATCACGGAACGCCGACCGCACCAGTTGGGTGCCGGTCGGCGGCGGGTCGGTCCGGTACGAGTCCTCGTCGGTTTGCAGACCCGACGTCAGGTCCATGCCGCGGGCCATCAGATTCGCCGAGGCGACACCGTCGGCGAGCGCGTGGTGGATCTTGCCGACCACCGCGATCCGGTTGTTCGCCAGACCCTCGATGAAGTACATCTCCCACAGCGGACGGCTGCGGTCCAGGGGCGTGCTGGCGATCTCCCCGATGGCCTCGTCGAGCTCGCGGCGCCCACCCGGGGCGGGCAGCGACCAGGGCCTGATGTGATAGGTCAGGTCGACTTCGCTGTTCTGCCGCCACATCGGGTGGTGGAATTTGCCCGGGATGTCCACCAGTTGGTAGCGGAACGGGTCCAGCTTGTGGAGTCGGCCGTGGATCACCCGGCGGAAGGCTTCGACGTCGAAGTAGCCCCGCCGGTCGGCATCGAGTTCAATCACCGCGACCTTGAGGGTGTGCATGTGCACGTTCGGCGTCTCGCTGTACAGCAGGATGGCGTCCCACCCGCTGAGCCGCTTCATGGCCGCATCACTCCCATGCCCGCGACCCTACCGGGCCGTGCGGGCCGGCGCGGATCAGATCACCTGTTTGCCGGCGATGGTGCTGCGGTCGCGGTGAATCTGATTGAGGAACAACCCGATTGCCGTGCTCACCGCACCGGTCCGGGCGCCGTCGGTCATGTCGAAACCATGCCCGGCCCCCGGCAGTTCCAGGTACCCGACCTTGGAATGCGACACCGCCCGCAGCCGGTCGGCGAAGGAACGGGCCTGCGCCACCGGGATCACCGTGTCGGCGCTGCCGTGCACGACCAGGAACGGGGGCGCCTCGGAATGCACCCGCGCGATCGGCGAGGCGTTGCGGTAGAGGTCCCGGTGGCGGCGCAGCGACCTGCCGACCACCACTCGCTCCAGGAAGTCGACGAACGCAACGCGTTCCGGGGTGGAGCGGTCCTGCCAGTCGTAGCGCCCGTAGAGACCGACGACGGCGTCCACCGTGGTGTCGGCGCCCGCGGGCAGGCGGTCGGCGTACTCGCGATCGCCGACGGGGCTGCCGGTCAGTCCGGCCAGGGCGGCCAGGTGCCCACCGGCCGACGATCCGGCCACCGCGACGAAATTGCGGTCGCCGCCGAACTTGTCGACGTTGGCGTGCGCCCAGGCGATCGCGGTCTTGACGTCGATGATGTGCCGCGGCCAGCGGTTGTGCGGCGCGACTCGGTAGTCGATCGACAGACACACCCAGCCCTGCTCGGCCAGGTGGGACAGCAGCGCATAACCCTGGAGCATCCGGCTGCCGTGCACCCAGGCCCCGCCGGGCACGTAGATCAGCACCGGCGCCGGCCCGTCGGCCAGTTCCCGGGACCGCCACACGTCGAGCACCTGGGCCGGGTCGCTGCCGTACTGCACGCCGGAGCGATGGATGTGCCGCCGGTGCTGCAGCGCCTTCCAGACCGGCGGCGTCTGCTCCGGCTCGGGCCAGGCGATGTCGAGATCGGCCGCCGACACCACACCGCGCAGCGCGGCGTCACTCACCGCGTGGGTCTGCTCGCGTTCCCGCTTGCGGACGGCACCGATCCCCGGGGTGAACCAGGACTTGGCGGTGGAGGACAGGATCTGCGGCATGTGCCGCGCACCCCACACGCTCATCGCGGTTACTCCACCGAGCGGCTCCAGGCTCTTGCCGACCACCGGCAGCGAGGCCGAAGCGACACTGAATGCCAGCAGGTAGTCGGCCGGGCGGGCGCGCCGCAGCCACCGCGCGCAGGAAGAGATCCTGGACCTGGCATCAGGGGTTTCCGGTCGTGCTGCCATCTCGGCACCATACCTCGGCGGCGCCGGCTCCCTGAGACAACGGCATGAAACACACGGCAGGGAGCGTGAGGTTCGGTTAATACTTGCCAGATGCCGAACTCTCCCTTTCACACTGACCTGCGCCGAATCGCCCGGGTGACACCCCGCACTCTGGTCGGGCCCCGCTCGCTGCGGCTGTTGCGGCTGCTGTCCGGGCTGCAGACTTTGGGGCGAGCGTCCGACGTCGAGGTACTTCCCCTCGGCCCGGGCGCGAGCGTCCGGGTACAACGGCCGGACGCTGTGAGCGGCCAGACGGCGGCCCTGCTGTGGATCCACGGCGGCGGCTATGTGATCGGCACCGCCGCCCAGGACGACGCCCTGTGCCGCCGGTTCCGCCGGGAGCTGGGCATCACGGTGGGGTCGGTGGATTACCGGCTCGCCCCGGAACACCCGTATCCGGCCGCGCTGGAGGACTGTTACGCGGCGCTGCTTCGGCTGGCTGAGCTGCCCGGGGTGGATTCGACGCGGATCGCGATCGGCGGAGCCAGCGCGGGCGGGGGGCTGGCGGCGGCGTTGGCGCTGCTGGCCCGCGATCGCGGTGAGGTGACTCCGGTTCTGCAGCTGCTGTCCTATCCGATGCTCGACGACCGCAGTGCCGCACTGCCCGCCAACCGCGATTACCGGTTGTGGACCGCGGCTTCCAACGGGTTCGGCTGGGGGGCCTACCTGGGTGGGGCAGACCCGGCGGTGGCGGTACCGGCCCGTCGGGAGGACCTGTCCGGCGTGGCCCCCGCCTGGCTGGGTGTCGGCAGCCTCGACCTGTTCTACGACGAGACCCTGGAATACGCCAAGCGGTTGCTGGAAGCCGGCGTGCCCTGTGAGCTGGAGACCGTCACCGGCGCCTTCCACGGATTCGACCTGCTGACTCCCAAAGCCGTTGTGTCGCAGTCGTATTTCGCCAGCCAGTGTGTCAGCCTGCGTCGCGCGTTCGCACCGAGGGACTGAGCCCGTAGTGACGACATCCGAAGAACTCCGGGCGCTGCGTGGTGCGGTCGCCGGCCTGATGGCCAAACACTTACCCGACGACCGCGCCTGGAGCGAGCTGGCCGCGATGGGTCTGCTCGGCCTGCTGGTGCCCGAGCAGTACGGCGGAGCCGGGGCCGGACCCGTGGAGGTCGGCGCGGTGGCCGAGCAACTCGGCCGGGCGCTGTTCGCCGGGCCGTATCTGTCGACAGCGGTGCTCGCCGTCAATCTGCTTGCGGTCCTGGATGATCCGGGGCAATCGATCGCGGTACTTCCGGCGATTGCCGCCGGGACGACCCGGGTGGCGGTCGCCTTCGCCGAGGGCGGCTCGACCCGCCCACCCGCAGCGCCTGCCACCTCGGCCGGCAGCGACGCGGATCGCCCGCTGCTGACCGGCGAGAAGCGATTCGTGCTCGACGCCGACTCGGCGGATCTGCTCTACGTCCTGGCGAGCAGTGCCGCGGGGCCGGGTGTCTTCGCCGTCGACCCGGCGGGTCCGGGTGTCAGCGTGCGGGCGATGACGACGGTCGATCAGTCCCGCCGGCTGTGCGAGGTCCGGTTCGCCGACGCTCCGGCCTGCGCGGTCGGCAAGCCCGGTACCGGGGTCGAGGCGCTCACCGCGGCGCTGGACCGCTCAGCGGTGGCGCTGCTCGGTGAACAGGCCGGTGCCGCGGGGTGCGCGATGGAGATGGCCCGCGACTACGCCAAGACCCGGTTTCAGTTCGGCCGGGCGATCGGCAGCTTCCAAGCCGTCAAACACATGTGCGCCGACATGCTGCTGGAGGCCGAATCCGCGGTGTCGGCCGCCCGCCATGTCGCGACTGTCGCCGGTTCGCCCGGCTGGATCGCGGATCTCGCTCTGGCGCAGGGCTATTGCTCGGATGCGTTCGTGTTTGTCGGCGCCACCAACATTCAGGTGCACGGCGGCATCGGGTTCACCTGGGAGCATCCCGCCCACCGGTATCTGCGCCGGGCACGCGGCGACGCCCAACTGTTCGGCGGCCCGTCCTGGCACCGGGAGCGCTACCTGCGAGAGATCGGGGCATGAGCATGACCGACATCGACGACGACGCACTGCGGGCCGAGGTCCGAGAGTGGCTGGCCGCCAACTGGTCTGCCGACGCCGACCGCGCCACCTTCGCCCAGGCCGTCCTCGACGCGGGCTGGACCGTCCCCAGTTGGGAGCCGAACTACTACGGCCGGGGCCTGTCCGACCGTCAATCCCGTCTGGTGACAGCCGAGTTCACCGCGGTCGGCGCACCGGGCAGCGGACACGACCGGGCCGACCTGTTCTCCTGCACCATCCACGACTGCGGCTCCGAAGAGCAGAAACGCCGGCTGCTGCCGCCTGCCCTGCGGGGCGAGAGCAAGTGGTGCCTGCTCTACAGCGAGCCCGGGGCGGACTCGGATCTGGCCGGGTTGCGAACCCGCGCCGAGCGGGACGGCGACGACTGGGTGGTCAACGGACAGAAGGTATGGACGTCGTTCGCGACCACCGCCGACTACGGCCTGCTGGTGGCTCGCACCGACCCCGATGTGCCCAAGCACAACGGGATCACCTTCTTCATGCTGCCGATGCGCCAACCGGGTGTGGAGGTCCGGCCGATCCACCAGATCACCGGCGAATCGGAGTTCAACGAGGTGTTCTTCACCGACGCCCGAGTGCCCGACGCGAACCGGATCGGGGACCCGGGCACCGGCTGGGCGGTGCTGCAGGTGGCGCTGGGCTATGAGCGGCGACTGATGGGCGACATCGCGCGCACCGCGCGTGGCCGCGAGAAGTCCGGCGGCCTGGTCGAATTGGCCCGCGACGCCGGCCGACTCGGTGACGCCCACGTCCGTCAGGAGATCGCCCGCGCCCAGGCGTTGGCCACGGTGAACCGGTGGAACACCCAGCGGGCCAAGACCAGCACCGACCGTGCCGAGGCCGCCACCCTGCTGGCGCTCGGCAAGATCGCGATGTCACGCATCCTGCACGAGACCGCCCGGGTGCAGACCGAGATCGTCGGCGCCGAAGCCATGTTGAGCGGACCGGAGAACCCGGTGGGCGACGCTGTGACGTTCCGGGCGCTCAACGCCTACTTCACCTCTATCGGTGGCGGCACCGACCAGATCCAGCGCAACATCATCGGTGAGCGGGTGCTCGGGCTGCCCAAGGAGCCGGATCCCTACCGGGACGCGCCGTTCCGGGACCTGCCGCACTAGTTCTCGTCGCGCGAGGTCGCTCAGAACTGCAACACGGTGAAGCGCCAGTCCAGTACCTGACGATCCGGCTCGCCCGCGTCGCCGGCGGCGTAGACCAGCGACCGCAGTTCCAGCACGTTGTCGGCGGCAGATTCGATGTGCAGTTCGCTGTAGAGGGTGTCGCCTTCGTGGACGGGAGCGGTGTGGTCGCATGACCGCCAGCCCAGCACCGTGACCAGGTTCGGCAGCAGTCGAGACGCCTGAGCCAGCGCCAGGCCGATGGTGTGCCCACCGTAGACCAGCCGCTGCCCGGCAACACGCGAATCATGGTGGGTGGCAGCTACGTTGAGGGTCAGCCGGGCCAACTCCGGGGCGGAGGTGACCACGTCGCCGGTGCTGGTCAGGACCGTACCCGCCAGACCAGGGTCGAAGTGGGGCCCCGGCACCCGTCGCCGAAACTCCGCGGCGTCCCAATCTGCGGTCACGTCCGGCGGCGCCGCGAGCCCTGCACCGATGGCAGACAGGTCATCGGCGTGGCCGGTATCAGACGCATCCGGCGACAGCGGCAGCATCGCGCAACGGTAGAAGTCGAGCACCAGCCGGTCCAGCTGGTCGATGGTCGTTATCCGCAGTGCCACCAGCCCGGTGGGTTCGCGTCCGGACTTGGCTGAATTCTGCTTCAGGCCAACGACTTCCGTGCGGGTAAAGACGGTATCGCCGATCACCGGGAACCGGAAGAAGGCCAGGCCGCGATAGAACAGGTTGGCCTTGACGCGGCGGGTCACCAGGGTCGACTGCCCGATCGCGACGTCGCACACCAGGCCGGGGTGGGCCAACGGCGTCGTCGCCCCGGTGACCACCCGGGACAGCTCGGCATCCAGCGGTAGGCGCAACCGGTCCCCGAGGATCGCCTGGTGCAGCGCCGCGGTACCGGCGGTCAGCGTCATCGCCGGAGCCTCATCAAAAACCTGGCCGACCTGGAGTTCATCGAAGTAGGGCCCGCTGGTCATCTGACGATCCTGACATACGGTGAAGCAATGAGCCTCCCCACCGACGACGAGTTGATCCTGGTCGAAACCGTGCGTCAGTTCGTCGACCGGGAGGTGAAGCCGACGGTCCGAGACGTCGAGCACGCCAACACCTATCCGGAGACCTGGATCGAGCAGATGAAGCGGCTCGGCATCTACGGCCTGGCCGTCCCTGAGGAGTACGGCGGAACACCGGTGTCGATGCCCTGCTACGTGCTGATCACTCAGGAGCTGGCACGCGGCTGGATGAGCCTTGCCGGGGCGATGGGCGGGCACACCGTTGTGGCCAAGCTTCTGACGTTGTTCGGGACCGACGAGCAGAAGCAGCGTTACCTGCCCGCCATGGCCACCGGCGCGCTGCGGGCCACCATGGCGTTGACCGAACCGGGCGGCGGCAGCGACCTGCAGAACATGATGACTACCGCTGCGCCTTCTCCGGCCGCGCCGGACTCTCTGGTGATCAACGGTTCCAAGACCTGGATCTCCAACGCCCGCTATTCCGGGCTGATCGCATTGCTGGCCAAGACCGACCCGAAGGCCACCCCGCGCCACACTGGGATCTCGGTGATCCTGGTGGACAATCCGATTGCCGGGCTGACGATTTCGCGGGATCTGCCCAAGTTGGGCTACAAGGGCGTGGAGAGCTGCGAGCTGAGCTTCGACGGCTGCCGGGTGCCGGCCACGGCGGTACTCGGCGGCATACCCGGCCACGGTTTCGCCCAGATGATGAAGGGGCTGGAGACCGGCCGCATTCAGGTGGCGGCACGGGCATTGGGGGTGGCCACCGCCGCACTGGAGGACGCACTGGCCTACGCCCAGCAACGGGAGAGTTTCGGTCAGCCGATCTGGAAGCATCAAAGCGTCGGCAACTATCTGGCCGAGATGGCCACCAAGCTGACCGCCGCTCGCCAGCTCACCCGCTATGCCGCGGAGCGGTACGACAGCGGCGAGCGCTGCGATATGGAGGCCGGCATGGCCAAGCTGTTCGCCTCCGAAGCGGCCATGGAGATCGCGTTGAACGCGGTGCGGATCCACGGCGGCTACGGCTATTCCACGGAGTACGACGTAGAACGCTACTTCCGCGACGCGCCGCTGATGATCGTCGGCGAGGGCACCAACGAGATCCAGCGCAATGTGATCGCCGCGCAACTGGTGGCCCGCGGCGGCGTCTAGCGCTCCGGACACTCCGCGACGCAGGCCAAAAGAAACACCCCGCACGATTGTGCGGGGTGCTTCTTCTGTGCTTTCCGGACTGTTATGGGACGACCGTGCCGGTGTTTCCGGTGTCTCCGGGGTTGCCGGGGTTGGGGCCTGTTCCCGCTGCGCCACCGGTACCCGCGGTGCCACCGGTGCTGCCGGTGCCCGGGGTGTCACCGGCGCCACCGTTGAGGCCGTCGGTGCCCAGGTGCGGGGTGATGACGTTACCGCCGTTACCGCCGTTGCCACCGTTGCCGCCGGTGACCGCGCCGGCACCGCCGGCACCCCCGACACCACCGATTCCACCGTGGACATCGTCGATGGGACCCGAGGAGTTGTCATTGGAGTTGGTGGTAGCCGTCGGGTCGCCCCAACGGATGTCGCTGCCGTTGCCACCGTTACCGCCGGCACCACCGTCGCCACCGACACCGCCGGAGCCGTCGGTGTTCTCCAGGCCGGCACCACCGGCACCACCCTGGCCGCCGGTGCCGCCGTGCGCACCACCCGCGTTCGGGTCACTGCCGCCGCTACCGCCGTTACCACCGGCACCACCGGTGGCACCAGAACCACCAGCGCCGCCGGCGCCACCGGTACCGGCCGAGCCCTGCGGCCCCATGGTGCCCGAGCCCAGCGGGCCCTCAACGGCGCTATGGCCGGTCACGTCAACAATGTCGCCGCCGTTACCGCCGCTACCGCCCTTGCCGCCATCACCGATCAGACCGTCGTTACCGTTGGCCGCGCCGGCACCGGCCGCACCGCCGGTACCGCCCGTACCGCCGGCACCGCCGTCACCGGGAACGAAGTACAGGCCGTGCACCGAGTCGGTCTCCGGGTGGAGCCGAGCACCGCCGACACCACCGTTGCCGCCGTCAGCACCGGCACCACCGACACCGCCGTTGCCGCCGTTGCCCGCCTCACCGCCGCCGCTACCGCCGGCGCCACCGTTACCGCCGGCCCCACCGGTTCCACCGTTGCCGCCGGCGCTGCCACCGTTGTCCTGAACCGTTCCATCGGCCCCGTTGGTCGCCGCGGACGCGTCACCACCGTTGCCGCCGTTACCGCCGTCGCCGTCGACACCACCGGCACCCGCGGTGGCGCTGGCACCACCGGCCGCACCACCGGCAGCCGCCGCACCGCCGTTACCGCCGGTGCCACCGTCACCGCCGCCGGCACCGTTGGCGCCCACGCCGTTGACCGCCAGGCCGTTGGCACCGGTGCCGCCATCGCCACCGAGGCCACCGCTACCACCAAGACCGCCATCGCCATCGCGACCGACCGCGCCGCCGGCCGAGCCGCCGACACCGGCCACACCACCAACACCGCCCTTGCCGCCGACCGCACCGTCACCACCGTTACCGCCGGCAGCACCAACACCGGAGCCGTTGTTACCGAACGAGCCATCAGCACCGGTCACGCCATCACCGCCACTACCGCCGGCACCACCGAGCCCGCCGACACCACCGTTGCCGCCGATACCGACGAACGACGAACCCGCACCACCGGCACCACCGTTGCCGGCGATACCACCGGCCACACCATTGGTGCCGTTACCGTCAGCGCCCGTGGAGCCATTGGTGCCGGTCCAGCCGGCGCCGCCGGCCCCACCGTTACCACCGTTGCCCCACGCACCCATACCGAAGAAGTCCTGGGCCTGACCCGAGCTGCCACCGGTACCACCATCACCGGCGGCCAATTGCGCCGTGCCATTACCGCCGGCGCCGCCGTCGCCACCATTGCCCCACATCTCGCCACCATGGCCACCATTACCGCCGTCAGCGGCCAGGCCCCCCGCACCACCGTCGCCACCGTTACCGATACCACCGGCATGCCCACCGTTACCACCGGCAATGCCCTCAAGGTTCGAAGCCCAGCCGTTGCCGCCATCACCGAACCACAGACCACCAGCCTGGCCATCGACGCTGGCCGCGGTCCCATCGGCACCGTTGCAGATCATCCCGCAGAAGCCCTCGGTAAACGGCGCGAACAACTGGTTAACCACACCATTGACCGTCGAACCCACATCAGAGTTGATCCAGTCCTGCAAGAAACCATGCAACGGCAAATAGAAACTGTCCTGCCACAACTGAGCGAAATCAGCATCGAACAGGCTGCCATCGGCAGAACCGATGTTCCAGCCGGACAGGTCGAACGAGGCGAACTCCGAGGCGCCGCTGTCACTCGAGATTCCGAACAGGGGGTTGAGCATGTCCGTGAACCAGGCGAAGTCGTCGGCCTGCGCAGCGGGCGCGGCGGCCAGGGGCGCCATCCCGAATGCCAGGAAAGCCCCGACCGAGGCTGCGGCTCCGATCACGCGGTTACGCCGCCACGACCGACCCCCTGTTTGAACGTTCCCGTTGCCGCGCCAATCCGATGCCATTCCTGGCGACCCCTTCCATAACCTTGCTGATGCCTGCGCCCAGCCTGAACAAAGCCTGTGTGCTGCTCCTTGCGATTGGCGATGGTAGTTACAAATTTGACAAGTGTCCACTTAAAGCGGATCAAAGACTGTTCAGTAAAACTGATGTCGCTTAAATGAGACTTACCTCACGCCGGTGACATGCGCAGTTGCCTTTTGAGCGCTCGGCGGACATCCAACACCGGAGGATCGATCTGTATTGGCGCGTGGCTGCAGCGACGCCGCCACGGTCCGGCGAGACCTGTTGTTACCCCAGTCCGCTTTTTGGGCGGGTGTTCGCCGATGACGGAGTCGCACCGGCTATTCATCGGCTCGTAGCCCCGGCCTCCTAGGGGAGGATGGGCCCGGTCATGCCGAGTACTTGGCCACCAGCCCGTTCTTGTACAACTTGCCGGTGTCGGTCCGGGGAAGTTGCGCCTCGAAGGAGATCGAGCGCGGACATTTGTAGTGCGCCAGGCGGTCCCGCAGCCATGTCAGCAGTTCGTCGGCGAAGGCATCGGTGGCCTCGGCCGGATCGACGGTCTGCACCGCGGCCTTGACGGTCTGACCCATCTCGTCGTCCGGGATTCCGAACACCGCCGCGTCCATCACCTTCGGGTGGGTGATCAACATGTTCTCGGCTTCTTGCGGGTAGATGTTCACACCGCCCGAGATGATCATGTGATGCCGGCGGTCGGTGAGGTAGAGGTACCCGTCGTCATCGAGATAGCCGACGTCACCGACGGTGGCCCATCCGCGGCTGTCCCGCGAATCCGCCGTCTTATCAGGGTCATTAAGGTACTCGAAGGCATTGCCGCCCTCGAAGTAGATCTCGCCGGCCTGACCCGCGGGTAGTTCGTTGCCGTCCTCGTCGAGGATGTGCACCGCGCCCATCATCGGCTTGCCGACCGAGCCCGGGTGGGCCAGCCAATCCTCGGCGCTGATCAACGTCGAGCCGTGCGCCTCCGAGGACGCGTAGTACTCGTCGACGATCGGGCCCCACCAGTCGATCATCTGCTTCTTGATCTCGACCGGACAGGGCGCTGCGGCGTGCATCACCCGACGCAGACTGGAGACGTCATACGAATTCCGCACCGCCTCAGGCAGTTTCAGCATCCGGGTGAAGTGTGCCGGGACGAACTGGGCGTGAGTGACCCCGTAGCGCTGCACCGCGTCGAGGCAGCCTTCCGGATCGAACTTCTCCAGCACCACCGTCGTGATGCCGGCGGCCTGCGCGCACATGGACCACACCGAGGGAGCGGTGTGATACAGCGGCGCCGGGCTCAGGTACACCGAGTCCGGAGTCATCCAGACCTCCACCAGCATCGACATCAGTCCGGGCACCTCGGCCGGCGGCAGGTGCGGCAGCGCACGTTTGATCCCCTTGGGCCGCCCGGTGGTGCCGGACGAGTACTGCAGCAGGTCACCCTCGATCTCGTCGTCGATCGGGGTATCGGGTTGATCGGCAACGCATTCCGGGTAACGCGCCCAGCCTTCCAGTTCGTCGCCAGGGTGGGAGCCGGCGATCAGCAGCAGTCCCGGAAGGCCGCCGGGAAGGTGCGCGGCCAAACCCTCGCAGGTATGGCGCAGCGCCGCCGAGCCGATCACGCCTTTGGCGTTGCTGTTGTCGATGATGTAGGCGGCCTCGGCGGCGGTCAGATGGGTGTTGATCGGCACGTAGTACAGGCCGCTGCGCCGCGCCGCCCACATGATCGCGTGCATGTGCTCGTTGTTCTCCATGAGGATCGCAACGGTGTCACCCTCGACCAGCCCGGCGCGGCGAAAGAAGTGCGCCAATCGATTCGCACGGGCCTCAAGGTCATCGAAGGTGATGACGGTTCCCGACGGGTGCAGGATGATGGCCGGTTTGGCGGTACCGGTCAGGCCAGAGGTGAACTCCCGAATCTGCATGCGCAGACTGTACCGCCGCCAAATTTGACAGCTGTCAAGTGGTCGGGATTACCCCGGCCCGCAAACGCAGGATCGCACCACGGGAATCCCCGCGGTGCGATTCTGTGACTGCTCGGCGAAAAGGGAGACTAGCCCAGGCGCTGCTTGAGGGCGTCGAACTCGTCGCGCAGGCCGGTCGGCAGCTTGTCGCCGATGAAGTCGAACCACTCCTCGATCAGCGGCAGCTCGGCACGCCACTCGTCGGCGTCGACGACCAGCGCCTGCTCCACGTCGGCGGTGTCCACGTCCAGGCCGCCGAGCTCCAGGTCGGAGGCCTGCGGAACGGTGCCGATCGGGGTCTCCTGACCGCCGGCCTTGCCCTCCACGCGCTCGACGATCCACTTGAGCACCCGGCTGTTCTCACCGAAGCCCGGCCACAGGAAGCGGCCGTCCTCGCCACGGCGGAACCAGTTGACGAAGAACACCTTCGGCAGCTTGGACTCGTCGGCGCTCTTGCCGGTGTCGATCCAGTGCTGCATGTAGTCGCCGGCGTTGTAGCCGATGAACGGCAGCATCGCCATCGGGTCGCGGCGCACCTTGCCCACGGTGCCTTCGGCGGCGGCGGTCTGCTCGCTGCCCATGGTGGCGCCGATGAACACACCGTGCTGCCAGTCGCGGGCCTGGCTCACCAGCGGGACCGTGGTCTTGCGGCGGGCGCCGAACAGGATCGCCGAGATCGGCACGCCCTGCGGGTCGTCCCACTCCGGGGCCAGGATCGGGCATTGCGACATCGGGGTGCAGTACCGCGAGTTCGGGTGCGCGGCCGGGGTTCCGGTCTCGGGCGTCCAGTCGTTGCCCTTCCAGTCGGTCAGGTGCGCCGGGGTGTCCCCGTCGATACCCTCCCACCACACGTCGTTGTCGTCGGTGTGGGCGACGTTGGTGTAGATGGTGTTGCCGGCCTCGACCGTGATCATCGCGTTCGGGTTCGAGCTGCGGCTGGTGCCCGGCGCCACCCCGAAGAAACCGGCCTCGGGGTTCACCGCGTACAGCCGGCCGTCCTTGCCGAACCGCATCCAGGCGATGTCGTCACCGAGGGTCTCGGCCCGCCAGCCCGGGATGGTCGGCTGGATCATCGCGAGGTTGGTCTTGCCGCAGGCCGACGGGAACGCGGCCGCCACGTAGTAGGCCTTGTTCTCCGGCGAGATCAGCTTGAGGATCAGCATGTGCTCGGCCAGCCAGCCCTCGTCGTGGGCCATCGCCGAGGCGATCCGCAGCGCGTAGCACTTCTTGCCCAGCAGCGCGTTGCCGCCGTAGCCCGAGCCGTAGCTCCAGATCTCGCGGGTCTCCGGGAAGTGGGTGATGTACTTCTCGGGGTTGCACGGCCACGGCACGTCCTGCTCGCCGTCGGCCAGCGGGGCGCCCACCGAGTGCAGGCCCTTGACGTAGGCGCCGTCGGTGCCGATCTTCTCCAGCGCCGCGGTGCCCATCCGGGTCATCACCTTCATCGACGCCACCACGTAGGGCGAGTCGGTGATCTCGATGCCGAGCTTGGGGTCCTCGGCGCCCAGCGGCCCCATGCAGAACGGGATGACGTACATGGTGCGGCCGCGCATGCAGCCCCGGTAGAGCTCGGTCATGGTGGACCGCATCTCGTCCGGGTCCATCCAGTTGTTGGTGGGGCCGGCGCCTTCGGGGGTGCGGCTACAGATGTAGGTGCGCGACTCGACGCGAGCGACGTCGGCGGGGTCGGAGATGGCGAGGTAGGAGTTGGGCTTCTTGTTCTCGTCGAGCTTGACCGCGGCGCCGGCGTCCACCAGCTGGGTCATCAGCCGGTTCCACTCCTCCTCGGAGCCGTCCGACCACTCCACCCGATCGGGCTGGGTGAGCTCCGCGACTTCCCGCACCCAGGCCAACAACTCGCCATGCTTCGTCGGGGCGGTGTCCAGACCCGGGATGGTCGCTGAGGTCATTAGCTCTCCTGTGTAACCTGTGTCACTTGGGGGCGTTGCCGCTGAGACGCGCCGCTTCCCACCTCTTATACCGCCATTAAATAAGAGATTACCGTCAATAGCTACACGGATCGAAACAATCGCAACTCAGGCTATCGGTCACCCATTACCGCGGCGTCGGCCGGGCCTGATTCACCCAGCTCAGCGCGCACATTCTCCAGCGCGCGCAGCAACGTCGGCAACTGCCGATCACGGACCGCCGCGGCGCGGGCCGTCGCGGCGGCGTGCTCACCGAGCTCCCGGTCCAGCCCGGCGATCCGATCGGCGGCCCGGGCCGTCTCGGTTTCGTTGCGTTCGGCCAGCTCGGCGGTGAGCGCCGATTCGGCGGCCACCACCCGCAGCGCCACCAGCTCGGCCACCGCCGACCGCAGCGTCCCGGTGGCCTCACCGACCCACCGATCGAGCACCGCCCGGTCCCGCAGCAACCCGCGGATGCGCACCACCCACACCGTCACCGCCACCCCGATCACCGTGCAGGCCGCCGCGCCGGCCACGGTCAACCCCGGGGCAAGGTCGGCGAACAATCGGCTCAACGTCAGCGCCACCCCCAGACCGAAACCCACCCCGAGCAGCGTCATCAACTGGGTCTCCAGTCGCCGGGACTTCAACGCCGGCTCGCCGGTCTCGACTTTCGGCAGCGCCTGCGTCAAACCGGACGCCGACACGGCTTCCCCGGACAACCCCAGCTCATGGGCGACGTCGGTCAGGTGCTCGGCGACACCCTCGTCCACCTCGGTCACGACCTCCGTCAACCGGTCGCGGAGGTAGACCTCGAACTCGGGCAGCCGGCGTCGCGTCATGCCCGCGACGTCCTCGGCGAGCTCACTGCGGACCGAGGCGCAGCGCTTGCGGGCGAAGTAGCCCAGCTGCACCCTCGCCTGGGAGATGCGGCTGCGCAGCGCGATCACCCGCTCCGACTTCGAGACCCGCCGCTGCCGCAGCACCTCGTCGCGTTGCTCCTGCAGCAGCGTCACCCGGGCGCGCCGCCCTTCGGCCCGGGCGTCACGGTCGATCCGGTCGGCGTCGGTGCGCAGCTGGAATTCCCAGGACCGCAGCCGGTTCCGGCGCTGGACATCGCTGTCACCCAGCTGCTTGGACAGTTCGGCGACCAAGTCGTCGACCCGCGGTTCGCCCCGCTCGGGTGCCGCAGCGACCCCCACCCACGCCACCTGGCGGTAGCGCGGCTCGCCGCCGGCCGAGATGTAGTCGGCCAGGATCTCGCGGGCCGCGTCCTGCATCTCCCGCCATTGCCGATGCACGTCGATCTTGGACACCACCCCGATCACCACGTCGGTGTGGGCGGCCGCGGCGTCCAGCAGCGCACAGTCCGATTCCGTCAGGACCGACGCGGCCGACACCACGAACACCACCGCCGCGGGCACCTCGCCCGGCGCCAGGTCGGTGGCTTCGACGACGAGCACCTGCGGCAGCCGTTCGGCCAGCACCGACGCCACCGCGCTGACCCCGGCCAGCCACGGCCCGGTCACCAGCACGGCATCGCGGCGGCGTACCCCCGGCGGGCGCACGCCGGGGGCGATCTCGGCCACCAGTGCGTCGACTCGGGCTGTCGGGTCCTCGACGGTCTCGTCGTTGTCTTCGGCGGCGGTCAAGAGCGGTCCCGTGACGCAGCCCAGGCCCGTAGCGAGCCTCGGGCGATGTCGGCGGCGCAGGCCTGCTGGGTCGCACCCAGCGGCGCACTGCGGTAGGCCTGCCACCGGCGCGCCCGGCAAAGCACCGGTTCCCCCGACAGGTGTTGGTCCCCGACCACCGCTACCGCCGCCGCCATCCGGGCCGCCACCGTTGCATCCCGAGTCAGGAACTCGTCGATCCGGCTGTCACCGACCGCCAGCGCCTCCAGCCGGGCCACGGCCTCGGCGGTCCGTCGGTGGTAGACCCCGGCGCCCACCGCGTCCAGGCGGGCGACGACGCGGTCGACGCCGCTGAGCCGGCGCAGCATCGTCCGGGCCTGACCCGCGGTGCCACCTCCTCGCGCCAGCTCAACCGCCGGTTCGATGCCGGACAGGTCGAGCACGGCGCACAACCGCGCGCGCGTCCGCGGCGGCACCGGATGCGGGCAGCTCACGAAACGCTCGGCCGAGCTGATGTCGGCGGGTTGGGCGGCCAGGCGCTCCAGTGCCTCCCACAGTTCATCATCCAGCCGACCGCCGGATGCGGCCAGCGCGAACAGGGCCGACATCGATTCGGCCGGCGCGCGGGTGGCGCCCGCGACCTCGGCGACACCGCAGCGGCCGGGCAGGTCGGCCTTGTTCAGCACCACCAGAACCAGCCGGCGCCGCGCAGCCAGGGCAGCGGCGTCCTCGGGTTTGACCGTTTCGGCGACTACCTGAACATCGACGTCGGCTCCCGGTGCCGCGTCCGGCCCCGGCGCGCCTAGGACGCTCACCCCGGCTGCGTCCAGCGCTTGCGCGACGGTTCGCCGGCCCACCCCAGGCCGGCCGCGGACCGCGACCCGAAGCGGCGCGGTGATCCTCGCGGCGATGGCCACCAACCGCGGATCGGGGATCTCGGCGGTGAGCAGGGTCAGCTCATCCACGAAGAGCTGGTGCCCCTGTGCCACAACCATTCCTCCCGGCCATCCGACCCCACCACGAGCCGGCTCGCCCCCCTGCCAGCCATGTTGTCAGCTGCGCCGCCGGGATGCGAGTCACGGTCCGGCCGATGTGGACGGCGCGCCGCGCTAGGCAACTGTTGGGTATCAATGTCGACCGCGAAGTGGGTGCCGGTGGCTTCATAGGTCACCATGGACTGCATGCATGCCCAGCGCGACGTCGAGCCGCCGGCCGACGTCCCTGACATCGAGGACTCTCCGCCGCGTCGGGCCAGGAACTTCAGCGTCCGGTATCGGCACGCGGCCCTGTCCGCCGGCCAACGCCAGACCTGGGAGCGGCTCTGGCCCGAGATCGGGGCAGACGTCGTGCCGCCGGATGGTCCCGGCCGGGCCGAGCGGTTGGATCCGAGTCGCTGGTTCGGCCGCACCGCCCCGGTGGTGCTCGAGATCGGCTGCGGAGCCGGGACCTCGACGGTGGCGATGGCCCAAGCCGAACCCCACCTGGACGTGCTGGCCGTCGAGGTCTACCAGCGCGGGCTGGCGCAGTTGCTCTCCGCGATCGAACGCGAACAGCTGCGCAACATCCGAATGCTGCGCGGTGACGGCCTCGACGTGCTGGAGTACCTGATCGCCCCGGCTTCGCTGATCGGGGTGCGGGTGTTCTTCCCCGACCCGTGGCCCAAGGCGCGGCATCACAAGCGCCGGCTGCTGCAGCCGGCCACCATGGCGCTGATCGCAGACCGGTTGCAGCCGGGCGGCGTGCTGCACGCCGCGACCGATCACGCCGACTACGCCGAACAGATCGCCGAGTCCGGCGACGGCGAGCCCGGTCTGCGCCGGGTGCAGCCGGGGGCTGAGTTGCCGATCTCGGTCGACCGCCCCACCACCAAATACGAGGCTAAGGGCCTGGGCGCCGGCAGTGTGATCAACGAGTTCGTCTGGCAGCGACCCCGATGACCGCCGCCGAACTGGACACGAGTGCGGCCGGCCCGCTCGAGGCGGCGCCGTCGCCCCGGCGAGTGCTGCTGGTGTGGGACGCACCGAACCTGGACATGGGCCTGGGCGCCATCCTGGGCCGCCGCCCCACCGGGGTGGAACGGCCCCGTTTCGACGCGCTGGGCCGCTGGCTGCTGACCCGTACCGCCGAGATCTCGGCGAGCCACCCGCAGACCCCGGTCGAGCCCGAGGCCACCGTGTTCACCAATATCGCCCCGGGCAGCGCCGACGTCGTCCGGCCGTGGGTAGAGGCATTGCGGAACGTGGGTTTCGCGGTCTTCGCCAAGCCGAAGATCGACGAGGACAGCGATGTCGACTCCGACATGCTCGACCACATTGCGCTGCGCAAAGGCCAGGGGTTGGCGGCCGTGGTGGTGGCCTCCGCCGACGGTCAGGCGTTCCGGGAACCCCTGGAGGAACTGTGCGCCGCAGGCGTGGTTGTTCAGGTGCTCGGATTTCGCGAACATGCCAGCTGGGCGCTAGCCTCGGATAGCTTGGAGTTCGTCGACCTGGAAGACATCCCGGGTGTGTTCCGGGAGCGGCTGCCACGAATCAGCCTGGATTCGCTGCCCGAGCAGGGGGCGTGGTTGCAGCCGTTCCGGCCGCTGAGCTCACTGCTGGCCTCGCGTGAGTGACAAACTGGAGAGCCTGAAGAGGGACGCGCAGGTCCAAAGATGTCTCAACAGACTGTAGTGAGGAGCGTATAGGTGTTCGCCTGGTGGGGTCGAACTGTATACCGCTACCGGTTCATCGTAATCGGCGTGATGGTGGCGCTCTGTTTGGGCGGTGGTGTCTACGGCATGAGCCTGGGCAACCACGTCACCCAGAGCGGTTTCTACGACGAAGGCAGCCAGTCGGTGCAGGCGTCGGTCGTCGGTGACGAGGTTTACGGCCGGGACCGCACCAGCCATGTGGTGGCGGTGTTCACCGCCCCGGACGGCGAGACCGTGGACAACAAGGCCTGGTTCGACAGGATCAAGAACGACCTCACCAAGGCCAAGGACGACCACCCCGACCAGATCATGAGCTGGGTCGGCTACTTCACCAATCCTGAAGCGCTCTCCACCATGGCCGACCAGGAGAAGAAGCACGCCTTCGCGTCGATCCAGATCAAGGGCGACGACGACGACACCATCCTGAAGAACTTCCAGGCGGCCGAGCCCGCCCTGCAGGCGCTCAACGGCGGCAAAGTCGAGCTCGGCGGTCTGCAGCCGATTGCCAGTGAATTGACCGGCACCATCGCCACCGACCAGCAGCGCATGGAGGTGCTGGCGCTGCCGCTGGTTGCGATCGTGCTGTTCTTCGTGTTCGGCGGCGTGATCGCCGCCAGCCTGCCGGTCATCGTCGGTGGGCTGAGCATCGCCGGCGCCACCGGCATCCTGCGCTTCGCCGCCATGTTCGGGCCGATCAACTTCTTCGCCCAACCGGTGGTCTCGCTGATCGGTCTGGGTATCGCGATCGACTACGGGTTGTTCGTGGTGAGCCGATTCCGTGAGGAGATCGCCGAGGGCTACGACACCGAAGCGGCGGTCCGCCGGTCGGTGATGACAGCCGGACGCACCGTGGTGTTCTCGGCGGTGCTGATCATCGTGTCGGGCGCCAGCCTGCTGGTACTGCCGCAGGGCTTCGTCAAGGCGATCACCTACGCGATCTTCGCTTCGGTGGGCCTGGCCGCACTGCTGTCGATCACGCTGCTGCCGGCCATCCTGGGTGTGCTCGGCACCAACGTCGACGCTCTCGGGGTCCGCACCCTCTACCGGATTCCGTTCCTGCGGGACTGGGAGTTCTCCAACCGCATCATCGGCTGGTTCGCCGAGAAGACCCAGAAGACCAAGACCCGCGAAGAGGTCGAGGCCGGGTTCTGGGGCAAGCTGGTCAACTTTGTGATGCAGCGGCCACTGGCGTTCGCGATCCCGATCGTGGTCGCGATGATCCTGCTGATCATTCCGCTGGGGAAGTTGTCGTTCGGTGGGATGAGCGAGAAGTATCTGCCGCCGGACAACACCGCCCGGGTGGCCCAGGAGCACTTCGACGAGATCTTCCCCGGCTTCCGCACCGAGAAGCTGACGCTGGTGATCAAGAGCGACACCGACAAACCGGTCACCCCCCAGCAGGTCGCCGAGGTACGCAACCGGGCGATGTCGATCAGCGGATTCGTCGTCCCCGACGACGACCCGGCCGAGATGTGGAAGGAACGTCCCTACCTGCCCGGGGCATCCAAGGACCCCTCGGTCCAGGTGATCGAGAACGGCCTGATCAACCGGGACGACGCGGCGCAGAAGATCAAGGCGCTGCGCGCCATGGGCACCCCCAAGGGCCTCACCGTGCTGGTCGGCGGCACTCCGGCACTGGAGCAGGACAGCATCCACGCGCTGGTCCGGCAGGGACCGCTGATGCTGGTGATCCTGCTGACCACCACCACGCTGCTGATGTTCCTGGCGTTCGGGTCGCTGGTGCTGCCGTTGAAGGCCGCGGTGATGAGCGCGCTCACCCTGGGGTCGACGATGGGGATCTTGACCTGGATGTTCGTCGACGGGCACGGCGCGGGGCTGCTGAACTTCACGCCGACACCACTGATGGTGGTGGTGATCGCGCTGGTGGTCGCCGTGGGCTGGGGCCTGGCCACCGACTACGAGGTGTTCCTGGTCTCCCGGATGGTGGAGGCCCGAGAATCGGGGATGTCCACCACCGAGGCGATCCGGATCGGCACCGCGACCACCGGGCGTCTGATCACCGCGGCCGCACTGATCCTCGCGGTGGTCGCCGCGTCGTTCGTCTTCTCCGACCTGGTGATGATGAAGTACCTGGCGTTCGGTCTGATGGCGGCGCTCCTGCTCGACGCCACCGTGGTCCGGATGTTCCTGGTGCCGTCGGTGATGAAGCTGCTCGGCGACGACTGCTGGTGGGCGCCGCGCTGGATGAAGCGCCTGCAGAACCGGATCGGGCTCGGCGAGATCCGGCTGCCCGACGAGCGCAAGCGCAGGGTGACGCGCCGCCCGCCCGCAGCGGCGGCCTTGGCCGCATCTGGCCCAGCGGGTTACGCCGCACCGCGCCCGACGCACGACCCCACTCACCCCGCCCCGGGCCAGTCCCGGCCACGGGCCACCGAGCAACTGCCCACCCGGCCGGTGAGCGGCACCCCGTCGGGCGCCCGGACCAGCCGGATCAACGCCGGACAGGCCGAGCCGCCCACCACCCGCTTCACCGGCGGCGAGGCGCTCACCGAACGTGTGGAGTCGCCCGGCAAAGACCCCGACGGCCCCGATCGTGAGATCGAGTCATGGCTGGGTGAGCTGCGCGGCGGTCGCGACGCGACGCAGTCGAGGTCGCGGGGCGCCGGTGAGCCGGAGCCGTCCGACGATCGGACCCGGGCGATACCCACCCCTGCTGAACCATCCGGTTCCCCCGACAACTCCGCCACCACCGCCATCCCGGTTCAGGGTTCGCAGGACAGCCCCGCCACCGAGAAGTTCGCCGCCCCCGGCGACCAATCCGGCCAGTCCGGTCAGGGAGCCCCCGGCGACCCGAAGCGCCGCGGGACCACCGGTGGCCTCAGCGCGGCTGAACTGCTGCGTCGGGAGGGCCGTTACTGATCCCGTCGGACGCCGGTTCCGATTCGGCCGGCTCCCCCGATGCGGTCAGTGCCCGCACCACGCGATCGATGAAGGCGATCGTCGGGACCGCGAGCAGCGCGCCGACGATGCCCGCCAGGACTCCGCCCGTGGAGATGCCCAGCACCACCGCCAGCGGGTGAATCGAGACCGCGCGGCCCATCACCAGCGGCTGCAACACGTGGGCCTCCAACTGGTTGACCGCGATGATCAGCCCCAAGGTGACCAACGCGTAGATCCAGCCCTTGGCGATCAGTGCGACGAGCACGGCCAGCAGTCCGGTGAGCACCGCACCGATCAGCGGGATGAAGGCACCCAGGAACACCAGGGACGCCAACGGCAGGGCCAATGGCACGGCCATGACCGCCAGTCCGATCCCGATTCCGACGGCGTCGACCAGCGCCACCAGAAAGGTGGCCCGGACGTAGCCGATCAACGATTCGAAGCCGGCGATGCCGGCGGCGTGCACCCGCTCACGCACCTGGCTCGGGAAGAACTTGACGGTGAACTGCCAGATATCCCGGCCGCCGTAGAGGAAGAAGATCAGGGTGAACAGCACGACGAAAGCGCCGGTGAAGATCTTGGTGATGGCCTCGGCCGTCGACAGTGCTCCGCTGGTCAACTTGGCCTGGTTGTCGCGCAGCCCGTGGACCACGGTGTCGCCGACACTGTCGATCTGATCGCTGCTCAGGTGCAGGGGCCCTTCGACGAGCCAGCGCTGGGTGGAGCTGATCACCTGCGTGACCTGTTCGACCAACCCGGGTACGCCGTCGATGAACTGGTCGACCACGAAGCTGAGCAGCCCGGCCAGCACCGCCAGGCCGCCGAGCAGCAGCAGGAACACCGCCAGGCCCCGCGGCACTCCGCGCCGGTCCAGCCAGTCCACGCCGGGCAGCAGCAGCGCCGACATCATAAGCGCCAGCGCCACCGGGACGACGATCACCTCGAGGCGCCGGGCGACCAGCCCCACCACCGCCACCACGGCGAACAGCACCAGCAGTCGCCAGGCCCACGCGGCCGCCTTGCGCACCGTCGGATGTACGGATTCCTCTGCGCTGGCTGACATTCCGGTAGCGTAACGATGCCGCAGCGACAGTACATCGACTCGTCGAATTTCGATGCTGCGCGGCTAACCTCTAATTTCGTGTCCCACGACGTAATCGGCCATCAGTCCCGGGCCCCGCAACGTCGCGCCGCCGGCAACCACCGCTGGGTGCGCCCCGCGGTCCTCGGTCTGCTGGCGGTGGTGCTCACCGTCGAGGTGGTGCTGGTGTGGGACCAACTGGCCGCCGCGTGGCACAGCCTGTGGCGTGCCGACGGCCGCTGGCTGTTCGGCGCGATCGTGGCGGCTGCGGCGTCCATGCACAGCTTCGCGCAGATCCAGCGCACCCTGCTCGGCTCGGCCGGGGTGCACGTGACGCAGTGGCGATCCGAAGCCGCGTTCTACGCCGCCAACTCGCTGAGCACCACGATGCCGGGCGGCCCGGTGTTGTCGGCGACCTTCCTGTACCGCCAGCAACGCCGGTGGGGAGCCACGCCGGTGGTGGCCTCCTGGCAGTTGGTGATGTCGGGTGTGCTGCAGGCCGTCGGGCTGGCGCTGCTGGGTCTGGGCGGCGCTTTCCTGCTCGGCGCCAAGGACAATCCGTTCTCCCTGCTGTTCACCGTCGGCGGCTTCATCGCGCTGCTGCTGCTGGCCCAGACCGTCGCGGCACGGCCGGAGCTGATCGACGGCATCGGCGTTCGGGTGCTGTCGTGGGTGAATTCGTTGCGCGACAAGCCCGTCGACGCCGGGCTGACCGCGTGGCGCCGGTTGCTGTGCCAGCTTGAGTCGGTCAGCCTGGGCCGCCGTGAGGCATCGACGGCATTCGGGTGGTCGGTGTTCAACTGGGTCGCCGACGTCGCCTGCCTGGCGTGCGCGGCCTATGCCACCGGCGGGCGGGCCTCGGTGGCCGGCCTGACCGTCGCCTACGCCGCCGCCCGTGCGGCGGGAGCGATCCCGCTGATTCCGGGCGGGTTACTGATCGTCGAGGCCGTGCTGGTGCCGGGTCTGGTGTCCAGCGGACTGAGCCTGACGGACGCGATCTCCGCGGTACTGGTGTACCGGATGATCAGCTGGCTGCTGGTCGCGGCGGTCGGCTGGGTGGTGTTCTTCTTCGTCTTCCGCACCGATACCGCGGCCGGTTGCGACCCCGACGGCTGGGACGGAGCGGCTAGCGAACCGCTATCGGCTGGGTTACGCCACCGGCCGGCAGTCCACTCACCGGCAGGCCCCCGACCGGTAGGCCACCGGGCAATCCGCCCGGCAGACCGCCTTGGGCCTGTGCGGCCTGCAGCAGTCCGAGCACCTGCGGGAGGTTGACCGCCAACTTGCACTCGTTGCCCACCTCGGTCACCGGGGCGGTGATCTTGGCCAGGTCGTCGCCGACCTTCGGGTTGGCGTCGAAGTAGCCCTTCAGGTTCGCCACCGTCTGCGGACCGGGCTGCTGCTGCAGCGCACCGGTGACCACCTGGTTGGTCTCGGGGTGCGAGTCGAGGTAGTCACCGGCCGAGGTGACGGCCTTGCCCACCGTCCGGGCGATCTCGCTGGCCACGCACGGGTCCTTGGCCGCGGTCGCCGACGGTGCCGACGGGGTGGCGAGCAGGACCGCGGCGAGGGCACCGCCCACAACGACGGATGCGGCTCCCAGGACACCGGCGCCCGACAGAGTTCGGCGCAGGGCAACACGGGTGACGGTCACGAATTCTCCTAACGATGGGCGGGATCGGCGATCTGCTCCGCCACGTTGCGGACAGCGCTCGGGTATTCGGTGTCGGTGGGAAGTCTCCCGGCAGCAGCGGCACAGTCCGACGGTCCCGTCGTCGCCGGATCTCCTAGTCGCGGAACTACACCGCTCGCCGAATCCGGCGGGATCCGTTCGCCATCCTGTCAGCAACCATCCGCCCCCGCCACCCGAGCGCACGTCGGCCTGATCACAGTGCGGTTCCCGGACAGCATCAGAGCAGCTCAGCGGCGAAGAGAAACCTCCGGCGAATCCGCTGGCTGCGGTAGGCTCGCAACACGCGACGCACCGGTCGGGCGAGAGCGGGGAGAACCGAAATCCAGCAGTTCATGATGCGCTTCAGCAGCAACCTGCGCAGATACCGCTGGGTGGTCTTCACAGGGTGGCTGCTGGCTGTCATCCCCTCGCTCTACCTGGCCGCCACCCAGTCCGGCCACCTCACCGGTGGGGGCTTCGAGGTGGAGGGATCGCAGTCCCTGCACGTGCAGTACCAGCTCGAGGATCACTTCCCTGAGCAGGGCGCATCGCCCCTGGCCCTGGTGGCGGCACCCCGCGCCGACGCCACCTATCAGGACATGAACAACGCCGTCGCGCTGCTCAAGCAGGTCGCCGGGGGGACGCCCAGCGTGACGGTGGTGCCCGACAGAACTCAGGCAGCGCCGCGGCCGGACCGGCCCTACGTGGTGTCGTTGCGGGTGGACTTCAACAACACCGGAGCGGTGGACGTCGCCAAGAAACTGCGCGCCAAGCTCGGTGTCGAAGGCGAGCATCCCGGCCGGATCGAGAACGGCTCGGTGAACCTGTACGTGATCGGCCAGGGCGCACTGGGTGCGGCGGCGTCGGCCAAGACCAAGCAGGACATCGCGGCGGCCGAGCAGTGGAACCTGCCGATCGTGCTGATCGTGTTGCTGGCGGTGTTCGGTTCGCTGGCGGCCGCCGCCATCCCGCTGGCGCTGGGCATCGCGACGGTGATCGTCACCATGGGACTGGTCTATCTGCTGTCGATGTTCACCACGATGTCGGTGTTCGTCACCTCCACGGTGTCGATGTTCGGGATCGCGCTGGCGATCGACTACTCGCTTTTCATCCTGATGCGCTACCGCGAGGAGTTGCGGGCCGGACGTCAGCCCGAAGACGCCGTCGACGCGGCGATGGCGACGTCCGGTCTGGCCGTGGTGCTGTCCGGCCTGACCGTGGTGGCCTCCCTGACCGGGCTCTATCTGATCAACACGCCGGTGCTGGTGTCGATGGCCACCGGAGCCATCCTGGCCGTCTCGGTGGCGGTGCTGGCGTCGGTCAGCCTGACCCCGGTGGTGTTGGCCCTGTTCGGCCGGGCGGTGGCCAAACGGTCCTCGCTGCTGCACTGGTCGCGGAGCGCGCAGACCGTACAGTCGCGGTTCTGGACCCGCTGGACCGCGTGGGTGATGCGCCGCCCGTGGGTGTCGGCTCTGGTGACCGCCGGGTTCCTGCTGACCCTGGCGGCACCGGCACTGTCGCTGTCACTGGGCAACAGCATGCTGCATCAGTTCGACTCCTCCCACGAGATCCGGGGCGGGGTGTCCGCGGCAGCCCAAGCCCTCGGGCCCGGCGCCCTGGGACCGGTTCGGGTGCTGGTCACCATCCCCGGCGCGCACGCGTCCGCCCCCGCACACGCGGCAACGTTCGCCGAGATCCGCGAGGAGATGACCCGGGCCCCCAACGTCGCCTCGGTCTCCCCACCGGTGTTCGGCGACGACAACAGCAGCGGCCTGCTGTCCGCCGTGCTGTCCGTCGACCCCGAGGAGATGGCCGCACGGGAGACCGTCGACTGGATGCGCGAGCATCTGCCCGCCGCGGCCGGTTCGCCGTCGGTGCGCGTGGATGTCGGTGGGCCGACCGCGTTGATCAAGGATTTCGACGACCGGGTGGCGGCGGCCGAGCCGCTGGTGCTGGTGTTCGTGGCGTTGATCGCGTTCCTGATGCTGTTGATCTCGATCCGATCGGTGTTCCTGGCGTTCAAGGGCGTCGTGATGACGGTGCTGTCGGTGGCCGCCGCCTACGGCAGCCTGGTGGCGGTGTTCCAGTGGGGTTGGCTGGAGCAGTTCGGGTTCGCACCGACCGGCTCGATCGACAGCTTCATCCCCCCGATCGTGCTGGCCATGACGTTCGGCCTGTCGATGGACTACGAGATCTTCCTGCTGACCCGGATCCGGGAGCGTTTCCTGCAGTCCGGCAATACCCATGACGCGGTCGCGTATGGGGTCAGCACCAGCGCCCGCACCATCACCAGTGCGGCGCTGATCATGATCGCGGTGTTCATCGGTTTCGCATTCGCCGGGATGCCGCTGGTCGCCGAGTTGGGCGTGGCCTGCGCGGTGGCGATCGCGGTGGACGCCACGGTGGTGCGCCTGGTGCTGGTGCCGGCCCTGATGGCGATGTTCGATCAGTGGAACTGGTGGCTGCCGCGCTGGCTGGACTGGATCCTGCCGTCGGTCGATTTCGAGAAGCCGCTGCCCAGGGTGGAGTTGGGCGATGTGGTGGTGATCCCCGACGACATCTCCGCCCTGATCACGCCCAGCGCCGACTTGCGGGTGGTGGTGAAGTCGGCGGCCAAGCTCAAAGATCTGGTCCCGGACGCGGTCTGTGTCAGTGATCCGCTGGCGCTGCGCGGCTGCGGCCTGGCCGAAGTCTCGACCAGCAAGATCGAGGCGCTGCCGGTCGCGGCGGGATCGGCACCCACCGGCGGCACGGTGGTGAGCCACGCACTGGCCAAGCTGACCGGTGGCTGGCAGGCCCGCACCGGCACGGGCCGGGCGCTGCCCCGCGCGGTGCGCCCGGTGCACCCGGTCACCGTGTGGCGCCGACGCCTTGCCATCGCGCTCGACGCGCTGGAGACCGAGGCCTGGGCGGCGAACGAGATCGGGCTGCAGGGCCCGGTGCTGGCCCGGACCCGCCCGATGGAGACCGCCGCCGTCCAACTGCCCACCGGTGACCGACTGCAGATCCCCACCGGCGCCGAAACATTGCGTCTCACCGGGTACCTGCTGATGGCCCGCAACAATCGCCGGGACTACGCCGAGCTCGCCGAGCTCGTCGAAGTACTGGACCCGCAAACCGTTGCTGACGCCCTCAGCGGAATCGACAGGTACTACTCTGGTCAACCAGCCGAACGACAATGGATGGCCACGCAACTGGTCTGTCGGCTCGCCGAACCGGAGCCCACCGACCCCGATGATGAGCTCGCCGGGGACAGCGCGCCGCGGGCCGGCACGGACTGGGAACAGGTCCGTGAGCGCTGCCTGTCGGTCGCGGTGGCGATGCTGGAGGAGGCGAGGTGACGTTGGCTGCGGAGCGACGCCGTGGATCGCTACCACTGCGGGGGGGTTCAAGGCCCGATTCCCGGCCCGGCGGCACCGACCGGCCGGTCGAGTTCTGGCCGACGTCCGCCATCCGCGCTGCCCTGCAGAGCGGCGATATCGCCACCTGGCAGCTCATCGTGGTGGCGCTCAAGCGCGACCCGTACGGGCGCACAGCCCGCCAGGTCGAAGAAGTGCTGGAGGGCACCGCGCCCTACGGCATCGCCAAAGCGCTGTCGGAGGTGCTGTCCCGCGCCCGGGCACACCTGGAGACCAACGAACGAGCCGAGGTCGGGCGTCACATGCGGCTGCTGATCGAGCGGTGCGGTCTGGGCCAGCAGGAGTTCGCCTCCCGCATCGGGGTACCCGCCGACACCTTGAGCGACTACCTCAACGGCACGGTCGACCCGCCCGCCTCACTGATGATCCGGATGCGCCGCCTGTCCGACCGGTTCGTCAAACTCCACAACCGCGACGCTCCCGACGTCCTCTAGACGCCCCGGTGTGTCAGCGGGCGTGGATCGGTGACATCTCCAGGACCATCCACTGGTCACCGCGCTTGGTCAGGGTCACCCGCACCGGCACCACCGACTGCTTGACCTGCTGGTTCGCCACGGTCTGAGTGCTGCGCAGCACCACTGCGACGCGGGCCGCCGACGGTCCGAGCGCCTCGACGCCCGCACTGAGCGACTGCGCCTCGACCGCGATGTTGCGGTTGGCCATCTCGGTGGCGGTCCGGCCGATGCTCTCCCGGAAGGCGTTGACCCGGTCGGGAACCATGAAGGCCGCCGCCTTCTCGATCGACGCGTCCGGGTTGGCCGGCGAGACCGTCGCGGCGGCCTCCGCCATCTCGACGGCGGTCTTGACGACCTCCCCGGAATCCGCCTCCAGGGCGCGGTCGGGCTCGGTCCAGCGCAGGTATCCCAGTACGGCCGCGGCGACCAGCGAGGTGGCAGCCAGGGCGACCACCCCGAGGCGCAGGCCGGGCCGCTCGTCGTCGGTGCCGACCGTGACCGCGTCGCGGCGCAGCAGCAGGAAGTTGACCACCATGCCCTCGACGATGAGCAGCACCAGCACCGAGCAGGCCGACACCCACCACAGCGGCCAGTCGAGCATCAACCCGACCAGCAGCGCGCCGGCGATCGCAGCCAGCGGCGCGGCAATGTCGATGCCCAGTACCCGCCAGAACGTCCGCGACTTCAGGTTCGCCAGCTTGCTCATCGGATCGACCTCAATCGCGAAATCATCAGGTGTCCATCGACGTCGCTGACGTCGAGGTGCAGCGCCCAGTGCACGGTCTGCGGCCGACCGCCGACGTTCTCGGCGACCGACGTGGCGATCACCATCACCGGGTCGGTGCGGCCGGGGCCGGACTGCGGCTCGGCCCCGCCGGCGGACGGGTCGTCCGGATTGTTGCGCTCCAGCTCGATGGCGACCGCCTCGATCCGGCCGCTGCTGCGTGACTCGATCCGCTGCACCACGTCACGGTAGGGCGCCAGGGCGGCGTCGAACTCGGTCTTGAGTTCGCCGACGGTCTTGTCGCGCAACCGCGACATGCCCTTCTCGACGTTCTCGGCGTTCAGGTTGATCAGCACGCTGGTCCAACTTGCCGCGGTCTGCAGCACCCGGCTGCGGTAGGCCCGCTCGTCGACGTCGTCGCGGTGCGCCGACCAGGTGATGAGGCCGAACACCAACGCGGCGACCGCGACCAGACCGAGGAACGCCGACACCAGACCGTAGCTGGACAGGCCCCCGCCGGAGGACGCCTTGGACGTCTTGGCCGCCTTGGCGTGAGTGCCCTTCTTGGCCTTTTGGTCCGGGGTCGTCTCATCGTCCGCCGCCACTTCGGTGGTGGCGTCGTCGGATTCGACGAGTCCGTCGTCCACTTCGGTGGTTTCGTCGGGTAGCTCCTCGTCAGGCATGGCGGTGACGCTACAGGACAGCTGTACCGTTCGCCGTGAAAGGATGGCCACGATGACCTCAGCAGCTGCTCGTTCCGGCCTTGACCTCAGCTACCTCAACAGTGACGTCCGACCGCAGGACGACCTGTTCGGTCACGTCAACGGCCGCTGGCTCGACGGCTACGACATGCCGCCGGATCGCGCGACCGACGGCGCGTTCCGCACGCTGTTCGATCGGGCCGAGGTCCAGGTCCGCGAATTGCTTACGCAGGCGGGCGAATCGGCCTCAGCGAATCCGGAGGCGGCCGGTACCGATGAGCGCCGGATCGGCGACCTTTACGCCAGCTTCCTGGACGAGCGGGCCGTGCAGGCCGCCGGGCTGGAGCCGCTGCGCCGGGAGTTGGCGGCGATCGACGACGCAGCAGACCGCGCAGCTCTGGCGCGGGTGCTGGGCGGGTTCCAGCGCACCGGGGTCGGTGGCGGCGTCGGGCTGTATGTGGACACCGACTCGAAGGACTCCAGCCGCTACCTGCTGCACCTGACCCAGTCCGGCATCGGACTGCCGGACGAGTCCTACTACCGAGATGAGCAGCACGCCGAGATCCTGGCCGCCTACCCGGGCCACATCGCCAGAATGTTCGCGTTGGTCCTCGGCGGGGATCCGAGCGAGCACGCCGGGACCGCGGGGCGCATCGTCGCGCTGGAGACCGGGCTGGCGAGCGCCCACTGGGACGTGGTGAAGCGGCGCGACGCCGACCTGACCTACAACCTGCGTGCCTTCGCCGAGCTGCCGGGCGAGGCGCCGGGCTTCGACTGGGCGGGCTGGGTAGGTGCCCTCGGGGTGCCTGCCGACGTCGCTTCCGAACTGGTGGTGCGCCAACCGGACTACCTGACGGCGTTCGCCGGTCTGTGGGAATCCGCGGACCTCGCCGACTGGCGGGACTGGGCGCGGTGGCGGGTCATCCACGCCCGCGCGGGCATCCTGACCGATGAGTTGATCGCCGAGGACTTCGAGTTCTACGGGCGGCGACTGTCGGGAACCGAGCAGATCCGCGACCGGTGGAAGCGCGGCGTGTCGCTGGTGGAGTCCCTGATGGGTGACACCGTCGGGAAACTCTATGTGGCACGGCATTTCCCGCCGGATGCCAAAGCACGTATCGATGCGCTGGTGGCGAATCTGCGCGAGGCCTACCGGGTGAGCATCACCAATCTGGACTGGATGACCCCGGCCACCCGGGAGCGGGCGCTGGCCAAGCTGGACAAGTTCACCGCCAAGGTCGGCTACCCGGCCACCTGGCGGGACTACTCCGCCCTGCAAACCGACGCCACCGACCTCTACGGCAACTACCTGCGCGGCTACGCGGTCAACTACGACCGCGAACTGGCGAAGCTCGGCGGCCCGGTGGATCGCGACGAATGGTTCATGACTCCGCAGACCGTCAACGCCTACTACAACCCGGGGATGAACGAGATCGTCTTCCCCGCCGCGATCCTGCAGCCGCCGTTCTTCGACGCCGATGCCGACGATGCGGCCAACTACGGCGGTATCGGCGCGGTGATCGGGCACGAGATCGGCCACGGCTTCGACGACCAGGGCGCCAAGTACGACGGCGACGGAAACCTGGTGGACTGGTGGACCGACGCCGACCGGGCCGAGTTCGGGGTGCGCACCAAGGCGCTGATCGAGCAGTACGACGCTTTCGTGCCGCGCGCGCTGGGCGACGGGCACCTGGTGAACGGCGCATTCACCGTCGGGGAGAACATCGGCGACCTGGGCGGGCTCTCGATTGCCCTGCTCGCGTATCAGTTGTCGCTGGGCGGCGGGCAGGCGCCGGTGATCGACGGGCTCACGGGCGTGCAGCGCGTCTTCTTCGGCTGGGCGCAGGTGTGGCGCACCAAATCCCGTGACGCCGAAGCGATCCGGCGGTTGGCGACCGATCCGCACTCACCGCCGGAGTTCCGCTGCAACGGCGTGATCCGCAATATCGACGCCTTCTACGAGGCGTTCGCGGTCACCGAGGACGACGCGCTGCACCTGGAACCCGCGCAGCGGGTCCGGATCTGGAACTGAGCCCGGCCCGGTATTTCCAGCGCGGTGGAGGGCGCCCTACATCTGCCAGTCTTGGGCGCCGTCATTCTTGGTGTAGGTGCCGACGGAGTTCTTCACCACGACCGGGTCGCCGCTGCCGAAGTTGTCGAAGAACCACTTGGCGTTGGCCGGACTCAGGTTGATGCAGCCGTGGCTGACATTGCGTTTGCCCTGGTCATTGACCGACCACGGAGCGCTGTGCACGAAGCCGCCGCTGTTGTCGATGCGGACCGCATCCTGCACGGTCACCTTGTAGCCGTAGGTGGAGTTGACCGGAACCCCGTAGGTCGAGGAGTCCATCACCAGCGTGGACATCTTCTCCAGGACGTAATAGGTGCCGTTGGGCGTCTCGTGCCCGCCGCTGGTCATGCCCATCGACATCGGGAAGGTCTTCTCCACCTTGCCGTCACGGGTGATCGTCATCTGGTGGGTCTTGTCGTCGGCGGTGGCCACCAGGGCGTCACCGGTGCGGAAACTCGACTTGGTGCCGGCCGCGTCGATGTTGACCGTGGTGTGGGCCGGCCAGAAGTTGAACGGACGCCACCGCAGCTGGCTGGGGGTCATCCAGTAGAACTTGCCGGGCACCGGCGGGTTCGACGAGATGTGGACGGCCTGCTCGGCCATCGCCTTGTCCGCGATCGGCCGTTGGAAGTTGATGATGATCGGCTTGGCAACGCCCACCATCGAACCGTTGAGCGGGTTGAAGGTCGGCGGCAGGAACGGCGCGGTGCCGGTGAACGGCTCCGGGTTCTGCCCGGCGACCGGCCCGGAGGCCACCGGCACGGCTGCTTCGGACTCGGCCGGGCCAGGTAGCGGCCCACCCGGCTCGGCGAGCGGAGCCGGCTCAGCGGGCGGAGCCGGCTCGCCCGGCGCCGGCGGAGCGGGCTCGGGCGGCGGCGGGAAGGCCATCGGGTCCGCCGGCGGCGGGAAGGGCGGCGGGAACGGGGGAGGCGGCGGGGGCGGCAGTTCCGGTGCCGGCACCGCGGCCGGGTCGACCGGGGCGGCGGGGGCCGCACCGGAGTCACCGGGCTGCTGCGGCGGGTCAGCCAGCGCCGAGCCGGCACCGAGCGTCAGCACCGCAGCCAGCCCAGCGGCGCTAAGCCAGGCTCCGACACCTGCAAGCTTCCATCCCGACATACGCGTACCTCCGGTCACGATCTTGAACCCAAGTGTTGCACAACGCGACCACCAGCTAACTCGGGCAGCGAGTGGATAACACCGCAAAACGGAGGCGTACACCTCGCTGAACTGCTCATTCACCTAAAGCAATAGTGGCGAAGGTTACCGCCCCCAGCACGTCAGGGAACAACGAAGAGGCGTTTGCTGGCCGCGATTCCGGCCGCTGCGATACCGACCAGCAATGCCGATGCGCTCAGCATCGCCGACGTCCCGGCCTTCTCGAACAACAGCCCGCCGGCCAGCGATCCGCCGGTGATCCCCACCTGAAACGCGGTCACGTACAGCCCTGACGCACCATCGGGGTCATCGGGGGCGGTGCGCATCGCCGCCGACTGCAGCATCGGCGACACGGCCATCGCCATGGCTCCCCACAGCACGATCGCCGCAGCCCCGACCAACGTCGTTCCGGTCGAGTGGTGCCCGCCGATCGACAGCGCGGCCAGTACGACGAACGCCGTCGACAGCGCGGCCATGCAGACACCGGTGACCGCTTTCGGCCGGTGGTCCAGCGGCCGCGCCAGCATCGGCATCGCGATCAGGCCGGCCGCCCCGAACGCGGCCAGCAGCCACGCCAATCTGGCCCCGGGAACCCCGACCACTTCCTCGATGATCACCGCGATGAACGTGTAGGAGATGAAGTGGCCGGTGACGGCGATCAGCATCACCGTGCTCACCCCCAGCAACCGCCTGTTGCGGTAGTGATGGCGGCCGACCAACGCCAACTGATCGGTGCTGAGCACCAGGGCGGGCAACGCGAACCGCGCCGCCACCGTGATGGTCGCCGCCGCCACGGTGATCACCACAACGGCCAGTCGCCAGCCCCACAGCAGGCTCATGGCCGACGTCAACGGGATGCCGACCACCAACGCCAGGCTGGTGCCGACGTAGATGGCGGTGGTGGCGCGCCCGGAATGACTCGGCGGCACCAGGCGGGTGGCGATGGGTGCCAGCACCGACCACATCAGGCCGTGGGTGACGGCGCACAGCGCCCGGCCGGCGGCCAGCACGGTGAAGGTCGGCGCCAGCGCCGAGATGACCTGCGAAGTGGTCAGACAGACCAGGGTGATCAGCAGGACCCGGCGGCGGGGCCAGTGCGCGGTCCAGCGCACCAGGGGGATGGTCGTCACCGCCGCGACCACCGCATACCAGGCCAGCAGGGTTCCGACCAGCGCCTCGCTGACATCCAGGCCCTGCGAGATCGCGGGCAGCGCGCCGACCGGCAGGATTTCGGCGGTGGCGTAGATGAACGCGGCCGCAGCCAGGATCGCCAACTGGGCCGTGGTCCGCGGCGTCCAGGGCCCGGTTCGGGTTTTTCCGGTTTCGACAGTCATGGTGTGGGAGCAGCGTCGAGTGGTGTGTGGCGCGGTGCGCTCCCGGTAACTGCTGGATCACATGGTAACGGCGCCCGGGTCAGGAACGGACCAACCGCGCGATAGCGGCGGAGGCTTCGGCGAGTTTCGCGTCGGCCTCGTCCCCGCCGGCGGCGACGGCCCCGGTGACGCAGTGCCCCAGATGCTCGTCGAGCAGATTCAGCGCCACCGACCGCAGCGCACTGTTGGCCGCGCTGATCTGGGTCAGGACATCGATGCAGTACTTGTCCTCCTCGATCATCTTGGCGATTCCGCGCACCTGGCCCTCGATGCGGCGCAGCCGTTTGGCGTAGTTGTCCTTGCGCGGGGAGTACCCGGGAACGTCGGTGGTCATCTCTCTCCCAACATTGCGGTCATCTGATCTATGTCGGCCTGCTGCCGCGGCAGCAGGGACTGCGCGATACTGATCGCCTCCGGGCTCTGTCCGTGTTCGATCTCGTTGTGCGCCATGGTGATCGCCCCACGGTGGTGGGAGATCATGGTGTCCAGCCACAGCGTGTCGAAGGCCGCTCCGTGCAAGTTGCGCAATTTGTCGATGGTGGCCTGATCGGCCATGCCGGGGATTTCGGCGTGGTCTCGGGCCGACGGGTTGCCGGGCGCCTCCCACTGCAGCAGTTGGGCCTGACAGCCCTGCAGTTCGGTCTGTTGCTGCGCGGTGATCTGGTTCGCGAGCGCCAGCAGGGTGGAATCGGTGCTGCGCCCGTAGACCAGCGCCGTCAACTCCAGGGCCTGCTGGTGGTGGGCGACCATGTTCTCCAGGAACGCGATGTCGCCGGCGCTGCCGGTGGCCGCACCGGTCGGACTGCTCGACGACCGGGTCTCCGATGCCGCGTTCGGCCCGTCCGGCGCGGGACTGTGACACGCGCCCGCGGCGATGCTGACCACGATCGCGACGGCGACCGTGAAGACTGTTCTCATGCGGCCACTTTAGCGCATACCCCCGCGGGGTATTATATTCGTTTTGCCGGGTTGGGCCCTACCGGCATACTGAGCTGGTGAATTCTCCGAGCACCAACGCCGCGTCCGTCGACATCAAACCGCGCAGTCGTGACGTCACCGACGGCTTGGAGAAGACCGCGGCCCGCGGGATGCTGCGGGCGGTCGGCATGGGCGACGACGACTTCGCCAAACCCCAGATCGGGGTGGCCTCGTCGTGGAATGAGATCACACCCTGCAACCTGTCGCTGGACCGGTTGGCCAAGGCCGCCAAGGAAGGTGTGCTGGAGGCGAGCGGTTATCCGCTGGAGTTCGGCACCATCTCGGTCTCCGACGGCATCTCCATGGGCCATGAGGGCATGCACTTCTCCCTGGTGTCTCGCGAGGTGATCGCCGACAGCGTCGAGACCGTGATGTGCGCCGAGCGCCTCGACGGCTCGGTGCTGCTGGCCGGCTGCGACAAGTCGCTGCCCGGAATGCTGATGGCGGCCGCGCGCCTGGACCTGGCCTCGGTCTTCCTCTACGCGGGCTCCACCATGCCGGGCTACGCACAACTGTCCGACGGCACCGAGCGCGAGGTGACGATCATCGACGCGTTCGAGGCGGTCGGAGCCTGTTCACGCGGGCTGATGTCCCGCGAGGACGTCGACATCATCGAGCGGGCGATCTGCCCCGGCGAGGGCGCCTGCGGCGGCATGTACACCGCCAACACCATGGCCAGCGCGGCTGAGGCGCTGGGCATGTCACTGCCGGGCAGCGCCTCCCCGCCCGCGGTCGACCGGCGCCGTGACGGTTACGCCCGCGCCAGCGGAGCGGCCGTGGTGGAGTTGCTGCGCCGGGGCATCACCGCTCGCGACATCTTGACCAAGGAGGCGTTCGAGAACGCGATCGCGGTGGTGATGGCGTTCGGCGGATCGACCAACGCGGTGCTGCACCTGTTGGCGATAGCCCGCGAGGCCGAGGTGGACCTGACCCTGGCCGACTTCTCCAGGGTCGGCGCGAAGGTTCCGCACCTGGCCGACGTCAAGCCGTTCGGGGCGCACGTCATGTATGACATCGACAAGATCGGCGGGGTGCCGGTCATGCTGAAGACCTTGCTGGAAGCCGGTCTGCTGCACGGCGACTGCATGACCGTCACCGGAAAGACGATGGCGCAGAACATCGCCGAGCTCAATCCCCCGGTCGTCGACGGCAAGGTGTTGCACGCCCTGACCAACCCGATCCACCCCACCGGCGGAATCACCATCCTGCACGGGTCCCTGGCGCCCGAGGGCGCGGTGGTCAAGTCGGCGGGCTTCGACGCCGACGTGTTCGAAGGCACCGCAAGGGTTTTCGACGGCGAGCGGGCGGCGCTGGATGCCCTGGAGGACGGCACGATCGCCGCCGGTGACGCCGTGGTGATCCGCTACGAGGGCCCCAAGGGCGGGCCGGGGATGCGCGAGATGCTGGCCATCACCGGCGCGATCAAGGGCGCCGGACTGGGTAAAGACGTGCTGCTGCTCACCGACGGCCGGTTCTCCGGCGGCACCACCGGGCTGTGCGTCGGCCACATCGCACCCGAGGCGGTGGACGGCGGCCCGGTGGCCTTCCTGCGTGACGGCGACAAGATCCGGCTCGACGTGGCCAACGCGACGCTGGACGTGGTGGTCGACGACCCAGCTGAGTTCGCCTCCCGCGCACAGGGTTTCACTCCCCCCCCGCCGCGCTACACCACGGGCGTGCTGGCCAAGTACCGCAAGCTGGTGGGTTCGGCGGCTATCGGCGCCGTCTGCGGGTAGCACGTCCGCGGGCCGTGACCGATCGGCACGGCGCCGCACTGGGCTGACCGGCCGGCGATCCGGCCGGTCAGCCAGCTGCGGACCTCACGTCGTGTGCGTTGCCGCGTCGTGGCGGGCGCGCCTGCCGAAGTAGGCGGCGGTCAGGCCCAGGGCGGTCAACAGCGCGCCGGCGACCACATTCGACCAGGCCATGCCGGGTGTCGGCGAGATGTCCCGCAGTACCCACGGCGACACGATGAACCACACGCCGAACGCCGGCAGTGTCCACGCCAAGCCGTGGGTGCGGTCCAGCGCGGACGCCAACCCGCACGCCAGGAACGCGACCACCGCCCCGACGACGAAGTTGTTGAACGTCAGCCGGGAGGTGCTCTCGAATCCGACGATCCACGGTGACAGGGCCGCGTAGACCGCCGTCAACAGGGTCATCCCGAAGGTGAATTGCGCAGCCATCGACTCGGCCGCTCTGTCATAGGTCGCCCGTAGAGCTAACAGATCCGGGTGATGTTCGATTGATGAATGGATTGTACTCATTTCGCAACCTTTCTGTTATGCAGCAAGCATTTTCATGCCAGGCTGCACCCATCCATCTGATGAAAGGCTACGCTCGCCTACGATCCGCCAGCAACGGAATTCCGCACGGCCGGAGGCAATATTCTCGGCTACCGCACCACCGCGATGGCGAAGCCGTCCCAGCCCTTGACCCCGACCGTCTGGATCGCGGCGGCCTGCAGGCGCGGGTGTTCGGCCATCAACTCCAACACGTCCCGGCTGCCCCGCGCGGTCGGGTCCGAGTCCGGGTGCAGGATCGCGCCGTCCCGGATCACGTTGTCCACCACGATGACCGACCCGGGGCGGCAGAGCTGCACCGCCCAGTTCAGGTAGCCGATGTTGTTCTCCTTGTCGGCGTCGATGAACACCAGGTCGAACGGTTCACCGGACAGCGCCGGCAGTGTGTCCAATGCCGGGCCGACCAGCACCTGCACCCGGTCACCGACACCGGCCCGCTCCAGGTTGGCCCGGGCGACCTCGGCGTGCTTCGGCTCGTACTCGCACGTCACCACCGCGCCTCCGGGTCCGACCGCCCGCGCCAGCCAGATCGTGCTGTAGCCCCCCAAGGTCCCGATCTCCAGAATGCGGGTGGCCCGGGTCGCGGTCGCCAGCAGGTTCAAGAACTTGCCCTGCTGCGCCGATACCGCAATGGCGGGCAGACCGGCCGCATCACTGGCGGCCAGCGCCCCCTCCAGTGCCGGATCGCCACCGACAAAGACCCGGTCCAACAGAACGTCGACGTCACGGGGCGTTGGCTTCTCACTCACGCCAACGAGACTAGCCCGCGCAGCGAAAATCTGACCGCTAAAATATTTACCCCATACCCCTATGGGGTATATAGTCGGGACACCCGGACCTTCCGGGGGATCAGAGTGGAAGGGTGCGAAACATGGCGAACTACGAAGCAGGAACCGTGCTGACCTGCGGCCACGGGGGCTGTGGATGCCGGGTCCGCATCGAGACCGCGTGCCACTGCGAGGGTGCCGGCGCGGCCTACCGCTGCACCTGCGGTGACGAACTGGTCGCGGTCAGCAGCTGATCACGCCGACCCCGGTGACGCACAACCGCGCGAACGTTGTGCGTCACCGGACACCCTCCTTGGCGAACACCACCCGCAGCACGTAGCCGAGTTCGGGGCCCATCACAATCTCGGCCAGCGCGCCCATCGTCGCGACGAAATGCGGGCCGTGCGGCGGCCGGGCGTCGGACAGGTGATGCGCGATCTCATGCAGCACCACCAGTTCCCGCATCGCCCAGTCGCCGCTGCGTTGATCGGGTACAGCGATAACCCCTGTCTCACCCAATTTTTCGTAATGTGCTGCGGTGACACCGCGTCGTGCGCGCACGCCCAGCGGACCACCGTCGGGCCACCGATCGCGCACTGACGGCAACGAAAGCACGTCGTCGACATAACGCTGTACCGCCGCCACCGAGCCGAAGCGAGCCTCCGGCGGCAGCGTCAACCGGGTACCGAAGAAGTCGACGTCACCCGAGCCGCGTTCGGCGGCGCGGTCGAACAATGTCCGAACGAAGACCTCCGCGGCATAGACCTTGGCACGCTGGGTGTCGCGCACAGGGGGGCCGTCACTCACGGTTCCAGTACTCACCGCTCCAGCGCGGACCGCGCCCCCGACATTTCAGTGCTCTCACCCAGCCGGGCTCGCCGGCCGGCCCGGTCCCCGGCCCGCCGCGCCGCCGACGAATACCCCGCCGACGCCCGAGTGGCCCGCCAGGTGCCGCGCGCCCGCGAGGCGCTGCGGTAGTGGTCGCGCAGTTCGACCTCTTTGTTGCGCAACGCAATCGCGGTGCCCGGCGCCCGACTGCGGTCCTTCTCGGCATCCTTGCGGGTCTCATCGCGGGCCTCGGCCAGCCGCTGGCCGACCCGCGCGCCGAACGCCAGGTGAAAGTTCAGCCGGGCGGTGATGGTCGGGGTGGGCCGGTGTGCCCCGCTGGCGATGTAGACATCGGAGGCCCGGACCATCTGAACGACCAGGCCGGCGTACAGGGCGTGGGTGGCGTCGATGTCCTCGGCGAAGCCGTAGGCGTAGACGAACGTCGAGTTGGACGCCACGTCGCAGCGCACATCGTTGGCCGCGGCGATGCCCACGAACAGCTGCACATAGGTGCGCAGGCCCCTGGCGCCGGGCTCCCCGATGGTGATGGTGCGCTGCACCGGGGCGGTCGCCGCCGTCCGGTTCGCCGAGTGCGAGCGGGCCACCGCCAGGTCGATGGAGGTCGCGGTGGCCAGCCGCTGCGCCGCCGCCATGAACGCGTCGGCTTCATGCGCGTTGTCGGTGCCTTCGGCCTGACGCAGCAGCGCGGCGATGCGCGCCAACATCTTGTCGTCGGAGCTCATGGCGGCCACGCTAACCGAACCGGCCGACGGCACGCCGACCGCGACTCACAGGCGCGCGTCGATCCAGCCCACCACATCGTCGAGCACCTGCGCACGCTCGGGTTCGTTGAACACCTCATGGAAAAGCCCCGGGTACACGGTCAGCTGCACGTCGTCGGAACCGACGCACCCCACCAGTCGCCTGCTGCCCGACGCGGGCACCAGACCGTCGTCGGCGCCGTGCACCACCAGCAGCGGCGCGGTCAGTGCCGCCGCCCGCGACGGCATAGTCTCGGCGACCTTGATCAGCGCCCGGCCCACGCCGGCCGGCACCAGCCCGTGGTGCACCAGCGGATCGGCATCGTAGGCGGCCACCACCGCCGGATCCCGCGAGACCAGGGCGCTGTCGAGCTTCTGCGCCGGCAGGCCCGGGAAGACGGCACCGAGTGCTTTGGCCACGAACGCCAGCAGCGGAGACACCGTGTCGGTCATGTCCACCGCCGGGCCCGACAACACCATCAGTTGGTAGTCGTCGGGGCGGTCTACGCCGTAGCTGAACACGATCGCCCCGCCCATGCTGTGCCCGAGCACCACGAGAGGCAGCCCGGGATGCTCGCGGGCGGCGATGCCGGCCAGGGTGTGGAAGTCACCGGTGTAGTCCGACATGTCCTTGCACAGCACCCGCTTGCCACCCGAACGCCCATGCCCGCGATGGTCCAGCGCATAGGTCACCAGCCCGGCCTCGCCGAAGCGCGCCGCGACATGGTCGTAGCGGCGGGCGTGCTCGCCGAAGCCGTGCGACAGCACCACCACCGCCCGGGGCGCCGCCTGGGGCGTCCACGTGTCGTAGACGATTCGCACCCCGCGAACACCATCGAAGGTTCGCTCGCTGTGGGTGATGGAGCGAGGAGTTGCCACCCGAGCAGCGTAGCGACCTCGCGGCCGGGCCGGCCGTCGACCGCGAGTTAGCTGCCGATCGGCCGCCATGACTGCCGAATGTGCTCTGCCGGGACGGCTGTGCCACGCTTGCGCGCAGATGACCGTGTGCGATCCCGTACCCAGCGGAGGAACCCAGTGAGCAGAGTCGAAGGCAAGGTTGCGCTGATCAGCGGCGGTGCGCGGGGCATGGGCGCCGCACACGCGCGGGCACTGGCCGCCGAGGGCGCCAAGGTCGTGATCGGCGACATCCTGGACGAGGAGGGCACCAAGCTCGCCGACGAGTTGGGCCCCGACACCGCCCGGTTCGTTCGCCTCGACGTCACCCGCCCCGATCAGTGGCAGGACGCCGTCACCACCGCGATCCAGGCGTTCGGCGAACTCAACGTGCTGGTCAACAACGCCGGCATCGCCAAGTACAACGCCCTGGAGAACTTCGACCTGGCGGCCTGGCAGCAGGTCCTCGACGTCAACCTCACCGGCACCATGCTGGGCATGCACGCGGCGGTCGCACCGATGAAGGCCGCCGGTGGCGGCTCCATCATCAACATCTCGTCGGTGGAGGGCATGCGCGGCACGGCCGGCCTGTACGGCTACGTCGCCTCCAAGTGGGGGGTGCGCGGCCTGGCCAAGACCGCCGCCGTGGAGCTGGCCCCGCACAACATCCGCGTCAACAGTGTGCTGCCCGGCCTGATCCGCACCCGGATGACGATCGCCATCCCGGACGACTCCCTACAGATTCCGCTCGGCCGCGGCGCCAAGTCCGCCGAGGTCTCCACCGCGGTGGTCTTCCTGGCGTCCGACGAGTCCTCCTACATGACCGGGGCCGACCTGGTGCTCGACGGAGGCCTGTCCGTGGGCATTCCACACAAGACCAGCTAGGACGGTATTCCCCCAGCTAAGAGCACCCGTCGGGGCAGCTTCTGAAACGTGTTCTATGATGGCCGGTCATGAAGACCAAGGGCGCATTGTTGTGGGAGCTGAACTCGCCGTGGCGGGTCGACGAGATCGAGTTGGGCGACCCGGTTGAAGGCGAAGTCCAGGTCCGGGTACACGCCGCGGGGATGTGCCACTCCGACTACCACCTGACCACCGGAGCCACCCCGATGGGCCTTCCGGCGCTCGGCGGCCACGAGGGCGCCGGCGTCATCACCAAGGTCGGCAAGGGCGTCACCGGCCTGGAAGAGGGCGACCACGTCGTGATGGCCTTCATCCCGGCCTGCGGCAACTGTCCGCCGTGTATGAAGGGTTTCCGCTCGCTGTGTGACCGCGGGGCGGTGCTGCTGGGCGGCAAGGCCATCGCCGACGGCACCAACCGGATCCACGCCGGTTCGCACGAGGTCTCGGCGATGAACCTGCTCGGCACGTTCGCGCCCTACATGACCGTGCACCAGGACTCCGTGGTCAAGATCGACAAGGACGTGCCGCTCGAGACGGCGGCGATCATGGGCTGCGCGGTGCCGACCGGGTTCGGTTCGGCCACCAACGTCGCCGAGGTCAAGCCCGGCGAGACCGTGATCATTGTCGGTGTCGGCGGTATCGGCATGAGCGCCCTGCAGGGCGCGGTGCTCTCCGGCGCGCGCCGCGTCATCGCGATCGACCCGGTGCCCTTCAAGCGCGAGGCGGCTGTCAAGTTCGGCGCCACCCACGTCTACCCGTCGATGGCCGAGGCGATCATGCCGGTCATGGAGGAGACCTGGGGCCTGATGGCCGACAAGGTGATCATCGCTGTCGGTGAGATGAAGGGCGAGTACATCGAAGAGGCGATGATCCTGACCGCCAAGACCGGGACCTGCGTCGTCACCGGCATGGGCTCGATGGTCGACGCGGACGTGAAGCTGAACCTGTTCTTGTTCACCATGTTGCAGAAGACGTTGAAGGGCAACATCTTCGGCGGCGGCAGCTCGCACATCGAGACGCCCAAGCTGGTGGGCCTGTACAAGTCCGGGCTGCTCAAGCTCGACGAGATGATCACCACGACTTACAAGCTCGAAGACATCAACCAGGGCTATCAGGACATGATCGACGGCAAGAACATCCGCGGCGTCATCACCTTCGACGAATCGGACTGGTAGGCGGCTACTTCGCGTCGCGCGGGAGCCGGCAGCCGGTATAACCCGATACCACCAGGTTGCCGCGGTAGCCGACCTTGATGAAAAGGCCGGTGGGACCGTAGAAGCCGATATCGTGGTCGCCCGGCTGGTCCTTCATGACCTGAACCTCGGTGGCATCCAGCTTCGAGGCCGCCTCCGTGGCAGCCTGCTGGAGCTTCTGCCAGACTCCCTCCGGCACCGCGACGTCGCGGGCGACCGCGTCCGGCAGGAAGTACCGTTTACCGTCGGTCTGCTCGTATGGCCGCTCGCAATTTCCGCCATCTCCCTCGTCCAGCGTCTCGAAGACAATGGACGGGATGAGTTGTTTTGCGGCGTCTGTTATTTCATTCATCGCGGCGGCCACCTGAGTTTGCGTGTCCTCAATCGACGGCAACGACTTGAGAACGGCCAAGGCCTCGGCGGCGACACTGGGCGGGGTGGGTTCATAAGGTTGCGTCATGTGACATCCTGCGGTGAGTGCGGTTACGGCCAGGGCAGCGGACAAGCGTCCGCATAGTCGCAGCATCGAGGCGGTTGCGGTCTGATTCGTCATCGTCCTACAACCGCCCTGCTTCCGAGGCCGGCCAGAACGGCGGCGATGTTGAAATTGGTCGTCCGCAGGCCTCCGCCATCGGGGAAGCGGGGGTAGTCGCTGTGCCCGTGCGCTTCCTGCAGGGTGATCGTGCCACCGTGGCCGTCGGGCACCGTCGCAACGCCCGTGGCCAGGTGGGTGAAGTCGGGGTTGGTGGCCGGATTCGGGCCGAAGTCACCGAACTCGTTGTTGAGGTAAGTACCGAGAATGGGAACGCCCTGGCCGATCGATCGGGCGTCATAGACCCACTGAATGGGGTCGTCCGGAGCTTCCATGGCGAACACCTGCCCGGGCTGCAGGTGCAGGTCCTGGGGTGTGGACGCCTCGATTCCGGGAGATCCGTAGAACAGTGCCCGGGCGACCCCGTGATCGCCGGGTTCCTGCAGGGCCAGTCCGGTGGTCAGTGATCCGTAGGAATGCCCGATCGCGGTCAGGTCCGCCGGGCCGCCGAGGTGGGAGGCCTGGATGCCGTCGTAGAAGCGGGCCAGATCATGCGCGCCGGCTCTGGCGAGGTCATCGTGGGTGACTCCCCAGATCCCGGCCAGGGATGCGGTCTTGTCGTCGAAACCGGGCACCTGCGGCGGGTCGTAACCGATCCACGCGATCGTCGAGACGGAGTCGTTCTCGTGTCCCGGCTCGAATCGCAGTTGCCGCAACGCCTCCCGTCTGACGTTGGTCGCTTCTTCGGCCATGCTTTCGATACCGCCGTGCACCGTGGTGTTGAGCCCGGGCGTGGTGACCGACACATGGGTGGCCTTGTCCGGATCACCGACCGCGATTGCGGCGCGGGCCTGCGTGCCGCTCTGGGTGTCCAGCAGCATCAGTTTGCGATTCGGACTGGCCCGAAGCACCGTGTCGACGGCCTGCAGGTCCGGTAGGTACCGAGCGCCCTCGCGGGCGTCGTCGTAACGGCGTTGCCAGTTCTCGTAGGCGACCCGGTCGTCGAAGATCGCGCCCGGCTCGTTAGGCCGCGGGATGTTCTCGCCGGCCGCCCAGTCGGGGTGCTGGTCGCGCAGCGCATCGGCCTGCGCGGCGGCGGCCTGTGCACTGCCCAGTTCGTCGGCGAGATGCAGCTTGTTGTAGTGGTCATAGCCCAGGTGGTCCGGTGGATCGCAGGGCATGCCCGGGTGGTTGCCGATGCTGTGGTCGGAGGTGTAGAGCCACTCCTTCTGCCCGGGGGTCAGGCTGTTCCAGAAGTCGTTGAACTCCTTCGGGTCATCGGGCACGGGCCCCGGTGGCGGCGTCGGCGCGTCGGCGTCGAACTTGCGCACCTGGATGTCCGGGTCGTAGCCGTCCTTGACCCGCAGGTTGGTCAGCGCCTGCTGCAGCGTCTTGGAGTAGGTATTGCGGATGAGCGTGGCGTTGTGCAGGGCGGTCGCGGTGTCGTCGGTGGCCAATCGGCGGGCCTGTTGAATGTCGGCGTCGTGGTTCTGGCCCTGGCCGGTTTGGCTGAGGTAGACGCCGATCTGGGCGTCGAGGACGATCAGGTTGGCGTTGAGCGCGGTGATGTTGGCGGCCGAGGCGGCGCGGGCCTGGGCCAGGGCGGCGGCGATGGTCTCCAGGTCGGCGGCGATCTGGCCGAGTTGTGCATTGGTGGCGTGCAGGCCGTCTTTGACCCGTTGCACCTCGGCGCCGTTGTTGATCGGCTGCTCGCCGTTCTCGCGGTTGTACTGCTGGAAGTGCTGCTGGGCGGTTTGGAAGGTTTCCTCGGCCGAGGTGGCCGAGCCGGCGGCCTGATGAAACGCCTGAGCCAGGAAGTTGATCTGGGTCGGACTGCCCGACTGCAGGCTGTCGTCGACCGCCCACGGATCCCCGCCGGCGTGCGCGATGAGGTCGCCCAGCTGCAGATGGTGCAGGGTCGGGCGACTCACGCTGCCTCCGTATCACCTCGGCGGTTGCCGTGAGACTACCGGCATCGACCAGGTTGCGCGTTAGCCTTGGAGGCATGGCGGGCTTGCTCGACGTGCGACGGGCTGCGGACCGGGCGGCCACTTGTGCGACGTGGCTCAATTCGCGGCATTCGTTCTCGTTCAACGACTACTACGACCCGGACAACACCCATCACGGGCTGCTGCTGGTCAACAACGACGACATCGTGGCACCGGCTTCGGGGTTTGATACTCACCCGCACCGCGACGCCGAAATCGTCACCTGGGTGCTGTCCGGCGCGTTGAGCCATCGGGATTCGATCGGCAACGCCGGCGTGATCCATCCCGGGCTGGCGCAGCGAATGTCCGCCGGCACCGGAATCCTGCATTCGGAGAAGAACGAATCTGCCGGCGAGCCAGTGCATTTCATCCAGATGTGGATCACGCCCGACACCCCGGGACGCACGCCCGGCTACCAGCAGCACGACATCGGCGACGCGCTGACCGGCGGCGCGCTGGTCACCGTGGCTTCGGGCAGTGACCCCGACGCCGCGATCACCATCGGAAACTCCGGCGCCACCCTGTACGCCGCCCGACTGCAGGCCGACGACCGCATCGAGTTACCCGACGCGGCGTATGTGCATCTGTTCGTCGCGGTCGGCCACGTCGACCTGGAGGGCGGCGGCGCGTTGAACACCGGTGACGCGGTCCGCTTCACCGGCGGCGGCGGTCAGCGGGTCACCGCGTCCGGGCCGTCGGAGGTGCTGATCTGGGAGATGCACACCCGACTCGGCGGTTGACGAGCGCTAGTGGGAATCTCACGACGCAACCCGCCGGTGCACCGTCGGGTGTCTCCCGCTGGAGCCGCGCGATCCGCCACCAGATAACCGATCCGCCACCGACACGGCACAGTCCGATCACACCTGTTGCTCCTGTGGTTTCTGTGGCTACCGTGGGAATACCGTGGGAATTTGGTGTCTCCCCCAGTCCGGAGCCGAAGGGACAAACAGTGTCGACTCCCGTGGCTTTCGCGCGCCGGCTGGCGGCCGGTTGCGCCGCGGTCCTGCTCTGCGCGGCCCCCGCGATCGGTCCCGGCCAGCCGACCGCACGTGCCGCCGCCCAAGACCAGTTGGCCGCCGCGATCGCCCGCACCCCGGGCTCCTACCTGGTGTACAACTTCGGCGGCGGGCATCCCGCGCCGATGCTCAACGCGGCCGGCAACTGGTATGAGATGGCCGGCGGCGGGCACCTGGTGGTCCTCAAGTCGGCTTCGCAGCGCATCGAGCCGCACCTGCTGGTCGACACCCACAGCGGTTCTCAGGGCCGCTGCGAACGTAATCCGCGGGCCCGCACCAGCGAGGGGCTGATGCAGGCCTCCGAGCTCTACACCCCGCTGCAGGCCTGGCAGGTGCTGGGCCGACCGACGGTGGCGATCAACGCCAACTTCTTCGACATCCGCGGCCAGCGGGGCGGATCCTGGCGGACCACCAACTGCAGTTCCCCGCTGGGCACCTACGTCGACAACACCCGCGGCAACGGCCGGGCCAACGTCGCGGTCACCGGCACCATCCCCTACGCCGGCAAGCAGGGACTGTCCGGCGGCAACGAGCACTGGTCGACGCTGACCACGATGATCCTGCCGACCCGGGGCGCACCATATGTGCTGTGGCCGCGCGGCGGCCGCGACGGCGGGGACTACGACGCGGCCGGGCCGACGGTCACCGGCCTGGTGGAACGCGGGGACCGGTTCGTCGCGGTGAGCGGACTGGGATTGCTGGCCCCGGGCGTCACCGGACAACTCAACGACGGCGGGCCGAGCGCGGCCCGCACCGCCCTGGGTTATTCGCGGGCCAAGGACGAGATGTACATCTTCCAGGGCGGCCACTACACACCCGACAACATGCAGGATCTGTTCCGCGGCCTGGGCAGCGACCACGCCGTCCTGCTCGACGGCGGCTCGTCGTCGGCGGTGGTGCTGCGCCGCGACGCCGGCGGCATGTGGACCGGCGCGGGCGTGCCGCGCGGATCCTGTGACACCGCGCAGGTGCTGTGCGACGCCCACGAGCGCGCGCTGCCCAGCTGGCTGGCGTTCAACTAGCGGCGGTCGCAAGCGCGGCGGAGCCGGGCGCAGCGCGCCGCCGCCATCAACTAGGGCATGTCGACCTTGGCGGCCATCCAGCGCCCGTTCACCTTCTCCATCGTCATCACAATGCGACTGCGGTCGATCTTCGGCTGCGGCGCGGCCTTGTTGCTCACCGCCTGATCGACGAACAGGAGCACGTCGACCTTGTTCTTGGTGGCGGATTTGACCGCCGCATCGACCACGGTGCCGTGCGCGTTCGCCTTGTTCTCGATCAGCAGTTGGCGGAGGTGCTCGGCCGACGCCGAGTACATGTCCTTGAACTCCCCGGTGGCGCCGTCGAGGACCTCGGCGAAGTTCTTGTCGACCGAAGCCGGGTCGACACTGGTCAACACGATGGTGTACTTCTCGGCGGCGTCGAGCGCTTGGGCTGCGGCCACCGCACGCTGGTGGTGGGCATACAGCAGCCAGCCCTCGGCGGCGGCGCCGATCAGTCCCAGCGCCAACACCGCCGCGGCGATCCACTGCCCCAGCGGGCGCGCCGGCGCCGCCTCCACGGCCGCTGGTTCAGACGGTGATTCGTCGGATTCCGCATCGGGCTCATCAGTCACGGCGTCGGGCTCGTCGGCGGAGTCAGCCACGGTTTCGGCGTCCGACTCGACCTCCGACTCGGCCACCGGCGCGTCGGCGTCGTCCCGGAGTTCGTCGGTCGATTCCCGCTCCTCCGACACCTGAACCATCCTCCCCTGGACCTGCCCGGTCAGTGCCGGCCGGAGCCGTCCGGCCGCAACGCATCACGAACGTACCGCAACCCGCTGCGGGGCGCGCTCAGGTGCACGCTCCGGAATTCCGCAGCGCGTTACCCCACCCCGCGGCGGAATCGATGTGGGGCCGGGTGAACCCCGCCGGCTGTTTGGTCCGCATGCTGTCGGCGATTCGGGACAGCTGAAACAGCATGCCGGTCAGCTGCTCGCCGCCGTAGATCGGCGAGTACGGGCCGTAGTTGTCCGGGGTGTTGCGGATCGTCAGCGGCTGCAGGCGCGGCGCCAGGAATCCCGTCGACCGGTCGATGCCGGCAACCACCGCGTCCGCCTGCGCCTGCACACCGGAGTAGACGTCGTGGCGGTCACCGAGGGTGCGGTTGAAATCGTTGATCTGCCCGATCAACGGGTCGAACTGCGTGTTGAACCACTGACATGAGTCCGACATGCCGCTGATCATCTCCGGCGTGAGCTGGTAGGTGAAGGTGTTGTAGGGCCAGAAGTCCATGTGCGGCGACCAGTCGGTGGGCGCCGGGGTGAAACCCGGAAGCACCGGCGGTTGGGCGGGGTCGGCGAAGGCCGGCGCCGGCGCAACCGGCGGGCCGGCCACGATTGCCAGCGCCACCGCGCAGGCGGCTCCCATCGCGGCGCTACGGGCCCACCTTCGACGCATCAACACTCTCCCAGCACTCGGCTTCGTCCGGGTCGAGTATCGCCATCGCCCCCGATTCGGGGCACCTGAATACGCGAATTCAGTTCTACTGAACGGTAACCCCGCCATAACCCCAGTGATGTTGCCGGAAGCTGCGTGGAGCGGCATTGTGTCCCACATCATTGTCCAAATGGAGGGGTGGGCCGACGTCTCATGAGCGCCATCGGGCTCGTCGGGACGTTATTTATGCGGGTTAAATTGCCCGCCGGGCCCGGAATCGTTGATTCTTACCCCAGAGTAAGAACGGTGGCTAGCATGTCCGCCATGGATCCTCGGCGCGGCGCACGATCGGTGTCCCCAGCCGGGTGCACCCGCGTCATCGGTGGCCGATGACGGACCGCAGTGAGCTGATCGGGGGAGCGCCGCTCGACGGGGTGGCCGCCATCACCGACTGGACCACCGGCTACGCCAAGCGCCACCCGCTGGCGTCGTTGACCACCGTCGGCGAGCAGTACGTGCTGGCGGTGCGCACCGTGCAGTTCTTCTTCATCGACCTGTTGGGCGGCCGGTTCCAGTGGGGCGAGTTCGTCCGGCAGAGCGCATTCATGGCCAACACCGCGGTGCTGCCGACGATCCTGGTGGCGCTGCCGATCGGGGTGACGCTGTCCATTCAGTTCGCGCTGCTGGCCAACCAGGTGGGAGCCACCTCGCTGGCCGGCGCGGCCGCCGGACTGGCTGTCATCCGCCAAGCCGCCTCCCTGGTGGCGGCGATGCTGATGGCCGCCGCGGTCGGTTCGGCCATCACCGCCGACCTGGGCTCGCGCACCATGCGCGAGGAGACCGACGCCATGGAGGTGATGGGCGTTTCGGTGATCCGACGACTGGTGGTCCCGCGTTTCGCCGCGGCCATCATGATCGGGGTGGCCCTGACCGGTATCACCTGCTTCGTCGGGTTCCTGGCCAGCTATCTGTTCAATGTCTATTTCCAGAAGGGCGCGCCCGGCAGCTTCGTGGCGACGTTCTCCTCATTCGCCACCACCGGCGACATGGTCGTCGCGCTGATCAAGGCCGTGGTCTACGGCGCGATCGTCGCGGTGGTGTCCTGCCAGAAGGGGCTGTCCACCCGCGGCGGGCCTGCCGGGGTGGCCAACTCGGTGAACGCCTCGGTGGTCGAGTCGATCCTGGTGCTGATGATCGTCAACGTCGGCATCAGCGAGCTCTACAACGTGCTGTACCCACGGACGGGCCTCTAGCATGAGCGCCTCCCCCTATGTCCCGGCTATCGCACGCCCGCTGCTGAGCGCCTACCGGCTGGTGTCGAAACCCACCATCCAGCTGGGACACATGCTGGTGTTCTTCGGACGCGCCGCGGCCGGCGTCCCGACCGTGCTGCGCCACTACCGCAAGGAGTTCCTGCGGCTGCTCTCCGACATCGCCTGGGGCAACGGCTCCATCGTCGTCGGCGGGGGAACCGCCGGAGTAGCCGTGGTCCTCGGATTCACCGCGGGCGCACTGGTGGCGATCGAGGGCTACAACTTCCTGAACCTGCTCGGGCTGGGTCCGGCCACCGGCATCATCTCCTCGCTGGTCAACACCCGTGAGCTGGCGCCGATCATGGCCTCGTTGGCGTTCGCCATGCAGGCCGGCTGCCGCTTCACGGCACAGCTGGGCGCCATGCGCATCGCCGAGGAGATCGACGCCCTCGACGCCATCGCGATCAAGCCGATCCCCTACCTGGTCACCACCCGGCTGTTGGCCGCGACCATCGCGGTCATCCCGCTGTACGTGGCCTGCCTGGCGATCACCTACCTGACCTGCCAGGTGGTCACCGGCATCATCGGCGGCGGCTCCATCGGGCCGTACCTGCACTACTTCACGATGATGCTGTCCGGCACCGACATCCTCTATTCGGTACTCAAGTGCGTGGTGTTCGTGTGGCTGGCCTCCACCGTGCAGTGCTACTACGGCTTCTACGCCGCGGGCGGCCCGGAGGGTGTCGGGGTGGCCGCGGGCCGCGCCATGCGGGCCTCCATCACCATCGTGATCATGGTCAACATGCTGCTGACCATGGCGTTGTGGAGCATCGACTCCGGCGCAAGGTTCGGTGGCTGATGGCCAACTCACTCGACCTGGACGGCCGCGGTCCCACCGAACGACAGCTGCTGGGCGCCGGACTGGCGGTGCTGCTGGTGATCGCGCTGGCCACCGGGGTGCTGCTGGCCAAGTCCACCGGAATGCTCAACTCCTATGTCCGGGTGGTGGCCAACCTGACCAACGTCGGGGACGGGTTGCCCGCCCAGTCCGACGTCAAGTACCACGGCCTGCTGGTCGGCAGCGTCACCGACGTGATCCCGGCGTCCTACGGCAAACCCAACTACGTGCACATCAATCTCAAGCCCGAGTACGCCAAGGACATCCCCGGATCGGTGACCGCCCGGGTGGTGCCGTCCAACGTCTTCGCGGTGTCCTCGATTCAGCTGGTCGACACCGGGTCCGACGCGGCCACGGGCTCGATGATCCGCGACGGCGCGCATATCGCCGAGAACGGCGAGCTCTCGACGGTGATCTTCCAGACCACCGTGTCCAAACTGCGCGACATCCTGGCCGCCACCGGCCGCGGCCGCGACGACCACAGCCTGGGCATCCTGGCCGCGGTCGGCGCGGCCACCGACAATCGGCGCGTCAAGCTGCTCAGCGCCGGCGCGCACATGTCCAAGCTGCTCGAGCAGCTCAACGGCATCGTCGCCACCGAACCCGGGCCCTCGACGGTCTCGGCGCTGCTCGACGCCACCCACGGTCTGCAGGCCACCGCGCCGGACCTGGTAGACGCGTTGCATCAGGCTGTCGAGCCGATGCGGGCGTTCGCCCACAAGCGCGCCGAGCTGGCCTCGCTGGTCTCCGGCGGCCAGCACACCGTGGGTGTCGCCCGCCAGGCGTTCGACAATCACATCGACCAGCTCATCGAGATCACCCACGACTTCACGCCCGTCGTCGGCGTGCTGGCCAACAACGCCGACAAGTTCGTGCCGATCTTCACCAGGGTGAACCGGCTCTCCGACAAGTTCTTCGACCAGCTGTACCATCCCGAGTTGGTCACCAAGACCATGCGGGCCAACCTGTCATTCACCCCGATACACACCTACACCCGGGCGGACTGCCCGCAATACGGCGAGCTCAAGGGGCCGAGCTGTTTCACCGCGCCGCAGATCGCGGTACGGCCCGAACTGCCCGAGACCATGCTGCCGCAGAACTACCGCTTCCCCGCCGGTCTCGAACCGCCCGCGGGCACCGAGATCGGCCCGGACGGGAATCTGCGGGCCGTCGGGCCGCCACTGATCAACCCGGACCGCAGTCTGGAGGACACCAACCCGCCGCTGCCATGGTGGACCGGCCCCTTCCCGCGAGTGCCCAGCACCGGGGACCCGCTCGACCCCGCTCCCCCGCCCCCGCCGAGCCCTCCGATCCCGGTGCAACCGCACGCACCGGAGTGGCAGCCGGCCGCGCCGGTCGCGCCCGCGGCCCCGGCCTCCTACGGGGGCAATGTGGGTCCCGTCGGCAGCCAGACCGAGCGCAACCAGCTCGGCCTGATCACCGGACAGCGTGAGCCGGCGTCGGTGGCCACCCAGCTGCTGCTGGGCCCGGTCGCGCGGGGCACCGCTGTTTCTTGGGCCTCACCGGCCTCACCGGCCTCACCGCCCTCCGCGACGACGGGAGGCCGCAAGTGAGATTCCGGGGCCCCCTGATCGGGCTGTCGATCTTCATGGTCGTCTCGATGGTGCTGACCTGGTTGGTCTACGCCACGCTGCGCCGGGACGTAGCCGGGTCGACGACGCCGTATGCGGCCGTGTTCACCGACGTGTACGGGCTGCGCGACGGCGACGACGTGCGAATGGCCGGGGTCCGGGTGGGCCGGGTCGAGAAGGTCGCACTGGACGGGAAACTGGCGAAGGTCTCGTTCATCGTCCAAAGCGACCAGAAGCTCTACACCGACACCGTCGCATCGGTGACGTACCAGAACATCATCGGCCAGCGCTACCTCGGGCTGTCCCGGGGAACGCTCGACGACACCGGCGAACATCGGATCCTGCCCCGCGGCAGCGTGCTCGGTGTCGAGCGCACCGAACCGTCCTTCGACGTCGGGCTGCTGCTCAACGGATTCAAACCGCTGATGTCACTGCTGGACCCCAAGCAGGCCGACGATCTGACCAAGGGTGTACTGCAGTCCCTGCAGGGTGATCAGGCCTCGATCACCGACCTGGTGGACCAGTCCTCGACGTTGACTGCGACGCTGGCCGGCCGCGACGAGGTACTCGGCGACCTCATCACCAGCCTCAACAAGCTCACCGGGACCATCGCCGGGCAGAACGATCAGTTGGACCACGCCCTGACCCAGGCCCGACACGCGGTGGCCGACCTCGATTCGCGGCGCCCGGCATTACAGTCCTCGGTCGGCTCACTGGCCCAGGTGACCCGGCAGCTGTCTCGGATCGCCGATGAAGTCTTCCCGTCACTGGAGGAGATGATCAACCGGGAGCCCGGCTTCACCAAGCACATGACCGGCATCGAACCGCAGTTGGCGTTCACCGGTGCCAACCTGCCGCTGCTGCTCAAGGGCCTCGGCCGGACGTTCGGCGACGGCGCCTACGGCACTGCCTACCTCTGCGATCTGAACGCCACCGGATTCTTCCCCGGCCTCAACGACATCACCACGATCATCGTCAACGCGGCCACCCCCGGCAACGCTCGCCCGATCACCAGCGAGAACCTGGCCTGGCACACCCCGAGATGCAGGAACACGGTCAATGGCTGATACCCCCACGATGCGGATCCGTCGGTTCGTCCGCCAGTGGCGCTCACGGCCGCTGGAGTCCTACAACACCACCTGGCTGGGGTTCGGTGCACTGGCCGTGGTGGCGGTGGTGGTGGCCACGGCGCTGTTCGTCAAGATGATCGGCTTCGGCTACACCCGCTACACCGCCGAGTTCGCCCAGGCCGCGGCGCTGGCTCCCGGCAACCCCATTGTGATCGCGGGCATCGAGGTGGGCCGGGTGACCAGCATGCGCCTCGCCGGAGATCGCGTCGAGGCCGGACTGTCGGTGCGCAACGACATCCCGATGGGCAAGGACACCCGCGCGACGATCCAGGTGATGACGATCCTCGGATCCCGCTACCTGAAACTGGAGCCGGACGGCCCCGGTTCGATACCCGGTAAGCGGATCACCCTGGCACATACCGAGGTGCCCTATGACCTGCAGTCGCTGCTGGAGGACGCCACCACCACCTTCGACCAGGTCGACTCCGACCAGTTCGGGAAATCCCTGGCCGTACTCGGCCAGCAGCTGAGCGGCTTGCCGCCCGTGGTCCCGCAGGCGATGGCCAACCTGCACTCGCTGGCCAAGATCACCGCCGACCGCCGCGACCAGCTCGGCACTCTGCTGGCCAGCACCCAGCGGGTGGCCACCACGCTGCGCAACCAGCAGTCCGGCCTGGGCAGCCTGGTCGACCAGGGCCAGGATTTCATCGGGGAACTGGTGGCCCGGCAACAGACCTTCCACGCCATGCTCGCGGCGCTGACCGGCTTGGTCGGTCAATTGAACAACGTGGTGGTCAAGGACCGCCCGATGCTCGACGACATGCTGGTCAACCTACGAACGCTGTCGGACATGCTCGGCGAGCACGACGACCTGCTGCGCAGCCTGATTCAGGCCGCGCCGCCACCGCTGCGCGGTATCACCAACGCCACCGGCTACGGTCCTGCGATCGAGTTCTTCGCCAGTAACGGGATGCTGATCGACTCGTGGATGTGCGCCATCAGCGGCCGCGCCAAACAGTTCGGCATGATCGAGTACTTCAAGGACTGCAAATGACCGCGGCACCGGCCGTCCTGGCCGACGATCCGATCGAGGAGCCGGCGGGCAGTCCGAGCGCCGGCGGCAGGGACGGGCGTCGGGTCGGCGCGCTGCTGACCGCGCTGATCGCCGCCGCGGTGATCGCGGTCGCGGTGGCCGGCTACTATCTCAACCCGTTCGGCGGGAACATCACCGTCACCGCCCAATTCGACAGCGCCGCAGGGCTGTACGAGGGCAACGTGGTCGCGGTGCTCGGGATGCCGGTCGGCCGGGTCAAGAAGATCACCCCGAAGGGCGAGTACGTCGAGGCGGAGTTCACCGTCGACCGCGGCGTGAAGATCCCCGCCGACGTGCACGCGGTGACCATCAACACCTCGATCCTGACCGCGCGACAGATCGAGTTGACCCCGGCGTATGCGGGCGGTCCAGTCCTGGCCGACCGCACCACGATCGGACTGAACCGCACCCGTACCCCGGTGGCCTTCGACCGGGTGTTGGACATGCTCGACAAGGTCTCCAAGTCACTCGGCGGCGACGGCAAGGGCAACGGACCGGTGGCCGATGTGATCAACGCCGGCGCGGACATCGCCGACGGCAACGGCGAAAAGATCAAGTCAGCGCTGAGCGAGTTGTCCCGGGCGCTGCGGCTGAGCTCCGACCGCGGCGAGGCGACCGGCGATCAGCTGACCACGATCATCACCAATCTCAGCTCCCTGATGGACGCGGCGGCCCGCAATGACGCGAAGCTGCGTCAATTCGGTTCCACGACCCGTCAATTGAGTCAGATGCTGGCCGACGAGGACTTCGGCACCGGACGCACCGGACGGAAGTTCAACGAAATCGTCACTCAGGCCACGTCGCTGCTGCAGGCCAACCGGGACAACCTCAAGCAGAGCATCCTCAATGGCGACACCGCCCTGACCACCCTGGTGGACAAACGACGCGACCTGGCGGAACTGCTCAACCTGCTGCCGGTGACGATGGAGAATCTCTACAACGCCATCGACTCCAACAACGGTGCGTTCCGGCTGCACGTCCTGGTCGACAAGGTCCTCCTCGACAGCCAAAGCACCAAGGAGCTGTGCAACATGATGCACCTTCGGCAATTGGGCTGCGGCACAGGCACCTTGGCCGACTACGGCCCTGACTTCGGCCTGACGTACGTCCTGGACGGCCTTTCGATGATGGGACAGTAGTCGTGGCACGACGACAGACACGAGCACCCAGGGCAGCCCTGGCACTGCTGTGCAGTGCGGTCATCGCCTCATCGGCTGCGGGCTGCGGCACCAGCGGCCTGGGCAGCCTGCCACTGCCGGCTCCCGGTATCGGCAGCGGCGGATACCTGATCACCGCGGTGTTCGCCAACGCACTGAACCTGCCCGGGCACGCCAAGGTGAAGCTCTCCGGCGCCGACGTCGGCCAGATGGAGTCGATGGTCGCGCGTGACTACACCGCGGTCACCACGCTGCGCATCATGGACGGTGTCCGGATTCCGGTGGGCAGCACCGCCGAACTGCGCTCGGCGACGCCACTCGGTGACGTGTTCGTGGCGCTCAAGCCGCCGGTTCACCTCGACCCGTCGGCGCCGCTGCTGAAGGGCGGCGACGTCATCGGGCTGGAATCGACCGCATCGGCCGCCACCGTGGAGTCGGTGCTGAGTTCGGCGGCGCTGCTGGTCAACGGCGGCGCCGTACAGAACTTCACCAACATCGTCAACGGGGCGGGGAAGGCGACCGGCGACCAGGGCCAGGCGTTCGGAAAGCTGATCAATCAGTCCAACGAGCTGCTGGGCAAACTCAACGCCCGTTCCGGTGAGATCGAGACCGCGCTGCGCGAGACCAGCAGGCTCGCCGATCGTCTGGATGCCCGCAGTGCCGCGCTCACCGACGTGCTCAACGCGGCGGGCCCGGCGACCGACACCCTGGTCGACAACACCAGCCGGCTCGCCGACCTGGTCGAGGAACTGGGCGCGACCAGCCGTCAGCTGGCCCGGTTCCCGTCGATAGCCGGGACCGACGATTCCGGGCACAGTTTCATCAAGGACGCCAACGTGCTCGCCGGCGCCTGGAACGACGTGGCAACCGACCCCGACACCAGCCTGTATGCGCTGAACCGGCTGATGGCGCCGTTCATCAAGATCATGCCCACCGGGGGTGCCTCGGTGCATGCCAGCGTGGACCGTCTGGTGTGGGGTTCGATGCCCGACGCCGGGTTCAAGGGCGACCCGGCGTTCCACGGACCCAAGCGCTACGACTGGGCCAAGATGGCCGGGTCGATCAAGTACGCACTGTGGCGGCTGCAGGAACGGGTGGTGGGCCGCGGCCCGGACTCCGACATGGGACAAGTCCCGTGGGAGTCGATTGGGATGCCGATACCGTTGACCCCGGCCGAGGACGAGGCCGCTCGGCGGGCCGCCGAGGCCGGTCCCCAGGGGCAGGAGCCCACGCCGTGATCGAGGCAGTCAGCCGGCGCATCGTCGCCCTGGTCCGGGCCGGCTACCGGCGCAAGAACCTGCTGTCGGGCCTCGCCCTGGCGATGACCCTGGTGGTGGGCACGGCGTACCTGTTGGTCGGGGCACTGCGGGTGAACCCGGCGCGGTCGACGTACCAGATCACCATCGCGCTGCCCGACTCCGGCGGGCTGCTGGCCAACCATGACGTGTCGGTCCGCGGGGTCCCGGTGGGCCGGATCGAATCGCTGCGGATCACCGGTTCGGGCGTGCATGCGGTGGCCAACATCAATTCGACGGTGCAGATCCCGGCGGCCAGCAAGGTGCGCGTCTCGGGCCTGTCGGCGGCCGGCGAGCAGTACATCGACTTCGAGCCCGCGTCGAACTCCGGCCCCTTCCTGGCCGGCGGCAGCGTCGTCTCCCAAGACCAGGCGACCACCCCGATTCCGTTGTCGCAGTTGCTCGCCGACGCCGACGGCATGCTGGCACAGACCGACCCGCGCAAGCTCGAGCTGATCAAGAAGGAACTGAGCCTGTCCTCCGAGGGGCCGGGCAAGCTCACCGACATCGTCGACGGCGGCGCCTTCCTGCTGTCCACCCTGGATCCGGTACTGCCGCAGACCGTGAGCCTGCTCCGCTCGAGCCGGGTGGTGCTGACCATGCTCAGCGACGTCAACAACGGCCTGGCCGTCACTTCGGCCAACCTCGATAAGGTGCTGCGGGGCATCAACCCGATGATCGGCGGCTACCAGCACCTGGTCGATCAGGCACCCGGGATGCTGTCATCGGTAGACGGACTGTTCGACGACAACTCCGACACCATGGTCGGGTTGCTGGGCAACCTGGCAACCACGGCTCAGCTGCTCTATGTCCGGACTCCCGCACTCAACGCGTTGTTCCCCAACTACCGCGGTTCGACGGTGGAGGCGATCGACTCGGCCATTCACGACGACGGGCTGTGGGCAACCGTCGACATCTACCCGCGCTACGCCTGCGAGTACGGGACGCCGCGGCGTCCCCCGTCGGCCGGGGACTACTCCGAACCCTTCCTGTACGGGTACTGCCGGGACACCGACCAGTCGGTGCTGGTGCGGGGTGCCCACAACGCGCCACGGCCGCCGGGCGACGACACCGCGGGCCCGCCTCCGGGCGCCGACCTGGCGGCGACCACCGACCCGACCCCCAAGGGCCGCTACACGATTCCCACCCCCTACGGCGGACCACCACTGTTGATCGACCCGCCACGCTGATGTTCAAGGAGACGCCGCGGTGAGTACCGCCGATGAATCGACCACCGAAGACACCCCCGACGAGGTGCCCTCGCGCGACGACGCGGAATCGAGCTCCGCAGAGGAGACGGCCGACGCCGCGACGGCGGCCCCACATCCTCATTGGTTGCGGCAGCGAGGGCGGTTGCTGTACCGCGTCAGCCTCCTCCTCGTGTGTCTCGTCGTCGCCGTACTGGGCTGGCAGCTGTGGCAGCAGCATCGGGTGTCCTCCGCAGTCGCGGCCGGGCAACGCGCCGCGGTGAATTACGCCGAGGTACTGACCAGCATCGATTCCACCCGGGTCGACGACGACTTCGCCGCGGTGCTCAACGGCGCTACCGGTGACTTCAAGGACACCTACACCAAAGCCAGTGGCCAGCTGCGTCAACTGCTGATCGACAACAAGGCAGCTGCGCAGGGCAAGGTCGTGGAATCGGCGGTGCAGTCCGAATCCACCGACAAGGTGGTGGTGCTGCTGATGGTCGATCAGACCGTCACCAACACCACCCGGCCCGATCCGCGGGTGGACCGCAGCCGGATGAAGATGACGATGCAGAAGGTCGACGGCCGTTGGCTGGCAAGCAAAGTCGAATTGCCTTAGGAGGGAAGCGATGCGGGCGATTCCGCTGATCTTGGCGGGCGCGGCGGTGGCGGTGGCCGGGCTGGTGCCGGCGGTCACTCCGGTGGCGGGCGCCTCGGCGCCGTCGTTCTGCAGCGGGCTGGGCGGCGGCTGGGACGGGCAGTACTGCACCACCGAGGTGCGCTCCGAGCGGCTGGCCACCCGCTACATCCGGATGGCGGTGCCCGGCGATCTGGTCGATCACCCGGTCGCCGGCCCGCCGATCCGCGAGTACCTGTCCACGTTGTTCACCAACTGGCGCGTCAAGGGCGCCTCGATGGTGGTCGACAGCTGGGGCAACGAGAATTTCGAGATCTTCCAACACGGCGATGCCCTGACCGCGGTTTTCCACGAGGACTACCACTCGGACGGCCCGTACATCAATAACGCCTACCGCACCTTCACCTTCGACATGGCCCGCGGCCGCCAACTTCAGCTGGCCGACATCGTCAAACCCGGTGTGGATCCGTACGCGCAGATCCCGCAGCTCGGGGCGCCCTACATCTCCGAAGCCCTCGATCGGGCGTTCTGGGAGCACCGGCCCGGCGACTACCCGTTCATTCCCGAGCGTTTCACGCCGAACAACGTGTTCTCCGGCGGATACCGGTCGTGGGCGCTGACCCCCGACGAGTTGATCCTCTACATGCCCGACTATCCGGTCAGCCACGACACACCGATCCAGTACAACCAGATGCAGTGGTTCATGGACGGCGGGAACGTTCAGGCGCACATTCCGCTGGCGGCACTGCGTTCCATTCTGCGGCCGGAGTACGGCGGTTCAGCGAGCCTCGACGAAGGAGAGGCGACACTGGGACCGCCGGCATGAACACCGCGGTTCAGCGAGCCTCGACGAAGGAGAGGCGACACTGGGACCGCCGCAACAATAGCGCGGGGAGTGAAGGACTTTCGCTTGCGCGTCAGCCGTAACGGAACAAGGCCAGGCTGACCGCGACCAGGCCCGCCGCCAGGGCGATCACCGGCGCCACGACGTAACGCGACAGTGTCGCCCCGACGACTGCGCCGAGGATCATCACCAAAACCACTCCGTAGCGCAGCCTTTCGCGGTGCCCGGTGCCGCCGGCCAGTCTGCTGTCCACCCCGATGCCGACGATCGTCGATGTGAGCACGGTGGTGTAGAGCTCCTGGATGCCGAACTGGCGTGCCGACGAATTCTGCACACCGAACGCCAGCGCCAGTCCGACGATCAGCACCAGCTTGGTGGCGCCGTAGTAACGCAGCACACCGGCTCCGGCCAGTGCGGCCAGCACCAGCAGCAGCGCCACCTCGGACCCCAACGCGGCGGTGATCCACACCCGGGGACGACCGCCCAGCCTGCGCACCAGGCGTCCGCCGACGATCGCGCCGGCCACGAACCCCGCGACCGCCACCGCGGCACCGGCCAGGTCGATGGAACCACGCGGTACGAACAGGAAGCCGAGAAAGATCGCGTTGCCGGTCATGTTCGCCACGAACACCCGCCCCAGTACGAGCACGCTGACCGCGTCGATCACGCCGGTGGCGAACGTCAGCAGCAGCAATGCCGCCACGGTCCGCCGGTGCGAGATCGGCGAGGTGACGGCCATGTGCTCCACTGTCTCCTTCGGGCCTGTCCGCCGATCAGCTTTGGAGACGCGGCGTCAGGTCCAGTGACGTGATGACGGGCATTCGCGTGACCACCCAACGGTTCTGGTCGCGCTTCATGTACAGGCGATAGGTCAGGTACTTGATCTGCGGGATGCCCGGGCTCAGCTCGCTGGTGGCCGAGGTGTTGGTGTAGATCAGCACAGTGGCCTCGGGGCCATCCAGTGATTCGACTGCGGCGCCGACGATCTCGGTGCTGTCGGTGACCTTGGCCTGCTTGTTGCTGTCGGCGATCGCGTCGATGAACTTGCGGTACTGGGCCTCTAGGTCGCCGCTGAGATACACCGCCGCCCGGTCCGGCAGGGTGTCCATGTTCTCCGGTGTGTAGTTCCACAGCGTGTGGATCGCCCGGCCGGCGGTCCTGGCGATGTCGAGTTTGGTCGCCACCTCCGCCCGGTCGAGGAGGTACGGCTGGGCCGCGGCGCCGGCGAAGGCCGCGGACGCGATGAACAGCGCGGCCGCCGCCCCGACGGCGAACCGCAGGCTGAGCTTCCGGCGCCCGGCACGCTTCCCGGCCACCGCCTCGGCGTCGCCCTCGGGAGCTTCGTCGTCGGCTGCGTCGTCGTCGGCTGCGTCGTCGTCGGTCTCGTCGGTGTCGCTCTCGGCCTCGCCCTTAACGTCGCCCTCGACGTCGGTGTCGTCGTCCAACTCCACGTCGGTGACCTCGGCCGTCGACTCGACGTCGTCGTTCGATTCAGCGGCGGGATCGGTCACAGAACCTGGCTCAGATTGCTGATCTTCCACTGGTCCCCTTCCTTCTGCGCCGTCGCCAGCCAACGGGTTGCGACCTTGGCATCGCGTTTTCCGTCCGGCGATTTACCGGTGTTCTCCACGGCCACCAGCACGTTGACACTGCCCTCGTCGTTCCACCGCTCCACGCCGGCCGCGATCACCGTGCCGGTGGTCGGCTCACTGCGCGCCACCGCGATCAGGATCTGGTTGGCCTTGTCCTGGTACTGCTGGGCGAAATCCCCGGTGGCGTGTTCGATGACCGTCGCAAGATAGTCGTTGGCGTGGAACGGATCCGGTGTGGTGAACATCGTCATGAACGACTCGACGGCAGCCAGCGCCTCGACATCCTTGAGGGCCGCCCGCCGGTGCTGTTCGTGGGTCACCAACGTCCAGGCGCAGATCGCGATCGCCGCGGTGGCGACCAGCAGGGCGCTGCCGATCACCGTCGACAGCCGCCGGCTCGGCGGCACATCCGTCTGCGCGAACAGCGGCTGGTCGTCGTCCTGGACGCGGCGGCGCGGACTCATTTGTCCCCCTCGGCGGGCAGCGGCTTGCTGACCACCGACAGATCGTCGACGCGCCAGTTCCCCGCCGCCTCGGTGAACACCACCCGCACGGTGGCGCTGATCAGACGCTCCTTGCCCGCCGTTCCGCGTTGGCCCTGCAGGAACATCAGCACCGTGGCGCGGTGCGGAGTCGCGTCGAGCACCGCGGCATCGGTCACCCGGTAGAAGTTCGGCGCCGGCTGGGAATTGCGGATCGCGTCCTGCTGGGGCACCAGCTGCTCGCGATACCTCTCGGTGGCCAAGGACTGCGCGCGGCCGAAGTCGTCGTCCAGGGTCGCGGGATCATAGGACAGCATGTCCGCCACGATCTTCGGGCCCTGCCGGGCGATCTCGGCGCGGGCCACATCCGAGTTGTGCTCACGCTGGAACACCACCAGGTACGCGGCGGCAGCCCCGCACAGGCTCAGCGCGGCCGCGGCCACGAAGACAGCCATCGTCACGGTCCGGATGTTGGCCGGTTGCTGTCGCGCTACCGCCGGCCGAACCTCGGTGCGCGCCACCAGGTCGGCGAAGGTCCGCCCGCGCCGGTCCCGCAGGGGCCAGAGCCAGCCCAGGAACACCGGCACGGTGTCGAGCAGGTGCGCGACTTCCCGCAGCAACAGCCGTGCCGCGCCGACGGCCGGAGTCGATCCCTCGCCGCCGCGCACCACTTCGATTCCGGTGAACGCGCGACCCAGGCTCCATCCGGTGATCACCGGCAGCAGCACCCGGTTCACCGCGGTCGCCAGGATGACGGCGCCGGTGATCGTCATGGCCAGCCACCACCACACCCCGCCACTCGGGAAGGACATGGCCGCCATCGCCGTCGTCACGACCACGACGGCACCGGGCAGCAGATCGATGCCCAATGCGATCACGCGGGTGCGCCACGTCGCCGGCGCGCCGGCCGGCACGTCGATCACTGCTTCGGTCACCGGGCCACCTGATCGAGCTTGCCGATCCGGTACTGGCCGTCCTCGCGGACCATCTGGGCGCGCAGCCGGTAACCGGCCTCTCTGCCCTTGGCCTCGATGTTGTCGACCTTGATCCGGAAGGCCACCAGGATGTCGATCGAGCCGTCCGGGTTGTTGCGCTCCACCGCGGCACCCATCTCGGTGAGCTCGACTTGGACCTTCGCCGCCTGATAGGCGGGCGGCAGGATCTGGGCGTACAGCGCGGCCTGGGTGCGGAATTCGCCGGCCGAGCAGTCGAGCATCTTCTGTTGGGACAACGACACATTGCCCGGGTCCGGTGCCTGGGTCGCCAGGACACACGACTTGGCCGCCTCCAGGGCTTCGGCGTTGTCGCGGGCCATCACCTGACTGGCCGCGTGGTCACGCAGACCCAGGTAACCGGCACCCACCAGTCCGGCTGCCAGCAGCACCAGCAACGCGCAGATGCCGAGCAGCTGCCGATGGCCGAGCCGTGAGGGGTTCGAGTCCGTTGCCTCGGCCTGCTCATCGTGCTCAGCCGCCGCGGCAGCGGCCGACTCATCCGGCTCCGCCGCGGCAGCGGCGTCGTCGGCCTCGGTACCTGCGGACTGCTGGTCCTCGTCCGGGTCTGGACTCACCGGAACGGCGCCAGCATCCCCTTCCATCCGTCGTCTCCTATGTTCATCGAGTTCTCGACGGAGTATTCGACGCCGTCTGGCCCCACCGCGTTGCCACTCTGCGGATTGTAGATCCCGGTTGCTCCCCCACCTGGGGTGTAGACGCAGGGGTTGGGCTGCTGCCCGTTGCACTGCACGCTACCCGTACCCGGTCGCGACAACACATCGTTCAGCGGCGGCGGCGACGCCGGCACCATATCCGCGGGCAGCGGGTTGAGGCCGGTGTTGACCGACGGCGCCGGGATCACGTGACCCGGCTCGACCGGCTGGTCGCAGCGCGCGCCCAGGGCCGGACAGGTCCGGATCTGGTTCGGGTCGCCGTACCAGGGGTTGGTGCCCAGCGGGACGTACGGCTTGTCGCTGCGGCACTCCTTGGGCGTCGCGGCCCGCTTGCCCGGCACGTCGACACACGGGATGTTGCGCACACCGCGAACGTTGTTGGCCGGGGTGTCCTGCGGAATCCGGCAGGACACGTCCGGCAGTTCAGCCGGACTGGTGTCGGCGAACGCCCGCCACTCCGAAGCCGGCAGGTAGCCGGTCAGACACGGCGGCGGGTAGTTCAGGCTCAGACCCGGGATCGGCACCGGGAAGACCGGGCCCGGGAACGCGCCCAGCGCCACGTCCAGCGACGCGCGTCCCGGGAATGTCGAGCTGACGGTCTGGATGATCGAACCGGCCTGCGGCAGGAACACCAGTACCTGCTCGGTGTTGCGGTTGTAGCGCTTGCCCATCTCGGTCAGGATCGCCATGTTCGCCATCAGCTGCGGCAGCGTGTCCTTGGTGTCGTTGAACACCGTGTGCACCTGGTCGATCAGCGGCGGCAGGTCGGTGATGATGTGCTTGACCGTCTCATCCCGGCTGGCCGCCTGGCCGGACAGAATGTTCAGGTTGCGCGCCCACTGGTGGATGGCGTCGCCGGAATTGACCTGGCTCTCGATGATCGGAGCAGACTTCTCCAAGATGTCGTCGACATCGGCGAGGTTGTCCTTGAAATCACCGACCACCAGCTGCGTCGAATCCACCAGGCGCTGCAGGGCCGGACCCAACCCGCCCACGGCCGTGGCCGTTTCATCGAGTGCGGCAGAGATCTTGCCGACCGGCAGGGCGGCGAGCCCGCGGTTGGCGGCGTCCAGCGCCGGACCGATCGCCGACGGCACCGTGCTCTTGGTGATCGTCTGGCCCTTCTTCAGGTACTGGCCCGGGTTGCCGCTCGAAACCAGGTCCAGATACTGCTCGCCGATCGCCGACACCGAATGCACGTTGGCGGTTGCGTCGGCGGGGATCTTGTACTTGCTGGAGATCTGGAACGTGGCCTGCGCGCCGGTCTCGGTCGGCTCGACTGCGGTGACCCGACCGATGATGGTGCCGCGGTAGGTGACGTTCGCGGTCTTGTACAGACCACCCGCTTCAGGCAGGTCCGCCTTCAGGGAGTACTGACCCAGACCCGCCAGAGTCGGCAGCCGCAGGTAGTAGACGCCCAACACCATCAACGCCGCCGCGGTCAGGACGCTGAAGATGACCAGTTGACGCTTGATCTGTGGTTTCAGCAATTCCGGTCAGCCCTTTCCACATACGGGCCACCGGGAGCGGTAGCGGGGTTCGGCGTGTACCGGACGTCCGGAATCATCTTCTCCGGGTCGTGCCCGAAGGACTGCTCCAGCGCCCGCAGCATCCCGGAGAAGCCTGTTCCCGTCAGGATCGCGTTGTCGATCGAGGCGTAGGTCAGGTCCACCACCAGCGAGGTGTTGATGAAGTCGCCGCGCACCGCCTTGAACGCACCGTCGACGTGATACGGCGCGGTGATCATCACCTGCATCAGGTCAGGGATATACGGCGAGGCCTTGCGCAGTTCCCGCGCCGGGCACTGGAACGACGTCAGCACCTTGTTGAGGTCGGAGCGCGCGGGTGCGATCTGCTCGTTGACCTGCGTACCCATCTGGCCCAGAGCATCGACCGCGTTGATGAAGATCGCCTGCTGGGCGTTGAAGTACTTGAACAACGGCGGGAAGTCGGTCAGGGCCCGGTCGATGGCGTCGTTGTGCGCACTGAAGTAGCTCAACAGCCGGTCGGTGGAGTCGATCGCCCGGGTGATGTCCTCACGCTGGTCGTTGAGGTTGCCGACGAACGTGTCCAGCTTGGTCAGGAACGCGCGGATCTGGTCGGCCCGCCCGTTGGACAGGGCCGCGAACTCCGTGGTGATGGTGTCCAGGTCGGACAATCCACCGCGCTGCAGCAGCAGCGCCAGGCCGGCCAGCGTCCGCTCGATGGTCGGATATGACGTCGAGTTGTTCAGCGCGATCGTATCGCCGTTGCGCAGTTCGCCCACCGGGTCCGACGGCGAGGCCAACTCGATGTGCTGCGAACCCAGCAAGCTGGTCTGGCCGATCTTCGCCGTGGCGTTGCGCGGCAGATGGACGTCCTTGTTGAGCTTGACCCGCAGGGTCGCGACCCAGTTCTTCAGCTCGATGCGTTCGACCGCACCGACGAAGACGTCGGCGACCAGGACCCGGCTGTTACCGCTGAGCGCCAGGGTGTCGGGCACCTGGACGTACACGGTGTAGGAGCCGGCACCGCTACCGGGCCCGCCCGGCAGCGGCACGTTGGCGATACCGCGCCAGCTGGTGCACGAGCTCAGGGTCAGGGCCGCCATCAGCAGCACCAACGCCCGCCAGCCGTGCCGGCTGACCCTCTTCATCGCTGTCATCCTTCTCATCAGCCTTGACCTCGCGGGGGAAGCGGTGCCACCGGGCCGGGGATCACGTTAGGACCCGGCGGGGGCGGTGCGATCGGGCCCACCCCGGGCCGCTGGCCGACGAACGGCAACGGGCCGGGGGCTTCGTCGTAGGCGTTCGGCGGACCAGGGGGTGTCTGGTACTGCGAATCCACCGGCGCCGGGTCGGGGCCGCCCATCAACTGCGCGAGCGACTCCGGGGTGAGCAGTCGTGCGGTGTCGTGGCCCGGCTCCACACCCTGCATCCCCGGCGCGGTGATCCAGCCTGGCTGCGAGTTCTTGTGCGACAGCGGGGTGTCCGGCACCCAGATGCCCGGAACGGTGGTGTCCTTGTACCCCGGGGGCGGCTGCAGGCGCGGCTCGGAGTAGGCGATCTGCTTCGGCGTGGTGTACGCGCTGGTCCAGATATTGATACCGAACGGCAGGTAGTTGAACTTGATCGCGTCGGCCACCGGCGCCAGGTACTCCGCGCACAGTTCCGCGGAGTCCTGGTAGCCCAGCCGGCTGCCGGCCTGAATGGCGCTGCAGATGAACTCCATGGGGTTGGCGAAGTTCACCAGCACCGGGAAACCGGTGACCGCACCCTGCGCCGGGTGGTAGATCTCGCCCACGGCGGCCAGCACGTTCGGCAGCACGTGCAGCGCGGTTTCGAATCCCTCCAGCGCCTCCGGCTGGGTGAGCGCGGTGGTCGCCTGCTCCGTGTTACTGATGGTGCTGACCAGCGAAGCCGCGTTCTGCGTCAGGAACGCCTTCACGATCGTCATGGTGGCGTAGAACTGGTCGGTGGCCTTGGCCAATGACTGGTCGGTGCTGTTCAGGTTGTTGGTGAACTTGGCCAGGTCTCGGTTCACCGCGACGAACTGCTGGTCGTTGTGGTCGAGCGCCGTCACGAACAGCTTCAGGCTGCGCACCACGGCGAAGAAGTCGCCGCGGCCCTTGTTCAGCGCGGTCAGCGCCTCCGACAGGTTGTTGAACGCGGTGTTGATCTCCTGGCCCTTGCCGGCCAAGCCGTCGGCGAACGATTCGATCGCGTCACCGATCGGCCCCTTCGGCTGCGCGCGCGTCGGGCCCAGCTTCTCGATGATGTTGGTGACATCGTTGCGCAACGTGTCCCACTCGACCGGGACCTCGGTGCGCTCCTCGGGGATGACGGCCTTGTTGGCCAACACCGGGCCGCCCCGGTACGGCGGCTCCAACTGGATGGTCCGCGACGCCACCAGGGTGGGGTTCAAGATGATCGCCTTGGCGTCGGCGGGCACCTTGTACTTGTTGTTGAAGTGCAGCGTGACCTTCATCTTGTCGCCGGACGGCTCGATCTTGTCGATCGCGCCGACCCGGACACCCATGATCTGCACCGCGTCACCGGGGTAGAGCGCGTCGGTCTGCGGGAAGTACGCGACGACCGAGGTGCTGTTGAGCTTGCGGACGAGCTGCACTCCCCCGAAGGCGGCCACCAGCGCAAGCACCAGCAACAGCGATCCGACGACGACCGTCGTCCGCGACCGCTCCGGCAGTCGCAGGTTGCGAAAATCAAAGACGGTACTCATGGCCGACTACCTCCCCTCCAGCGATCCACCGCCACCACCGGGCTGACTGTTTCCGCCGCCACCGGGCGCGATGAACGGTGCCGGTAGCTGATTGCCGGGTCCGGGTGGGGCCGGCGGGCCGGGTGCCATCGCCGGCGGTGGCGGAGCCGCGCCGGGGTTGGCGGGACTTGGGCCGGCGACCGGGCCGATCGGCTCGGAACGCGCCCCGGGGTTCGCCTCGGGCAACGGCACCGGGGTGCCGGGAACCACCGGCGGGGCTTCGCCGGGCCGGCCGGCGATCGGAATGCCCGGCGTCGATCCGATGCCCTCGGGGTTCGGCGGTGAGACCAGCACGTCCACCGGACCCGGGTACGGACCGCTCGGGCCGAACGGCCCCGAGTTCGGGTCCAGGTTCGCGCACGGCAGCGGGTTGCCCGGTGTCGGGAACAGCCCGGCGGCCGGTGCGTAGGAGCACGGTGAGCCCGGTGCGACCGCCGGTCCGGGGTGCTCGGGGGTGCCCTCGAGCACCTGCGGAGCCGGCGGCGGAGCACCGTTGGCGAACCGGGTCCCGTTGGGGTCGGGGTAACGGAACTCCGGCAGGCCGGCGTTACGCCAGAACTCCTCCGGCGAGATGCCGCGCTTCTTGAACGCCGAGTCGACCCATGGCTGCAGGATCCAGAACGGGATCAGGTTCAGCGTCGAGACCTTGAAGTACGGTCCGGACGCGACGGCGTCGTTGACGATGGTCAGGTACCGACCCAGGATCGTGAACATCTCGCGCAGTTCTTCTTTGCGCCGCATCAGCATGCCGGTGATGCTGTCGGCCTCTTCGAACACATGGTGCAGGTCCAGAGTCGGGTTGTCCCGCACCAGGCCCTGAACCTGCTCGCCGAAGTAGGCGATGTTGCCCAAAAGTGCCGAGATCGCCTGACTGCGCTGGTTGAACGCGGCCAGCAGCGTCTGGGTGTTGCGCAGCAACGCGTCGACCTGGCCGCTGCGGTTGCCCAGCACGGTGGCGACCTGGTTGGTCTGCGCCAACAGGTGGGTGATCTCCTCGTCGCGCTTGCCGACGGTGTCGGAGAACTTCGCGACACCGTCGAGCGCGGCGCTCAGGTTGGGATACGTCTCGTCGACGGTCTCCGAGAGCACCTTCAGCGACTGCTTGACCGAGTCGATGTCCCACCCGGACGCCGCCTTGGTGGCGTCGAACACGGCATCGTAGAGCTGGTAGGGCGTGGTGCTCTGCCCCAGCGGCAGCACGCCCTGCGGCGGAACCCGGCGCTCACCCTTGGGTTCGATCGCCAGAACCTTCCGGCCCAGGATGGTGTCGGTCTTGACACCGATCCGGCTGTCGGTACCGATCGGGTTGGCGCCGACCGAGAACTTCACCAGCACGTGGTCGCCCTCGATCGACAGGTCTTGCACCTTGCCGACGTCGACGCCCGAGATGCGCACCTTGTCCCCGGCGCTCAGGCCGCCGGTGTCGGCGAGCTGCCCGAAGTAACTCGGCTCGGCGAACAGCACCGGCACCGAGGTGAAGGTCTGCCCCACCAGGGTTACCAGCGCCACCGAGACGACGCCGATGATTCCGATCCGTGCCCGGTTGGGCGGTTCCAGGGTCCTCACTGCGGCGTGCACCTTCCGGTCGGTTGCTGCCACAGCCGGACGTTGCGTACCGGTCCACCGGGCTGCAGGCCGGGGAGCTTGATGGTGGCGTCACAGATGTAGAAGTTGAAGAAGTCACCGTAGACGCCGGTGCGCCCGATGAGCTTCAGCGCCCGCGGAATCTTCTGCAGCAGCTCGTCGACATCGTTGAGCCGGTCCGGCGGCTCCGGGCCGGCCTCCGGGAAGAGGCTGTGCAGCTGGGTTCGGTTGTCGGCCAGCAGATCCGCCAGATTGCCGGCGGCATTGCCGAATTCGGCGGTGCCGTTGGCGAGCGCGGTGTTGTTGTTGTTCAGCCCCTTGACCAGTTTGTCGAAGTTGTCGATGGTCTCATCGAACGTCTGGCGGTGCCGAACGGCGGTGTCCAGCACCACGTTCAGGTTCTTGACCACCTCGCCGATCGCCGCGTCACGCTCGGCGATGTGCGAGGTCAACTGCGCGGTCTGCTGCAGGATGTCGTTGATGGTGCCGCCCTGGCCCTGGAAGACCGTGACGATGGTCGACGCGATGGTGTTGATCTTGTCCGGGTCCAGTGCCCGGAACACCGGCTTGAATCCGCCGATCAGCGCGTCCAGGTCCAGCGCCGGCTGGGTGCGGGAGGCAGGGATGAAGCCGCCCGAAGGCAGGCGCTGGTCGGCACCTTCGCCCTCGCCGCGCTTGAGTTCCAGGTAGCGGTTGCCGATGAGGTCGGAGTACCGGATCTGCGCGGTGGTCGACTTGAACAGCGGCAGTGACTGGTCGACGTTGAAGTCCACCACTGCACGACGGCCGCCGTCGACGAGGTGCACCCTCTTGACCTTGCCGATTTCGACGCCGGAGGCGCGGACGAACTGGCCCTGCCGCAGTCCGCTGGCATTGGTGAATTCCGCGGAGTAGTGCGCGGTCCGGTCGAACCGGATCTGGCCGAACACCACGACGAGGCCGATCGTGAAGAGCAGCAGCACCGATCCGACGACGCCGAGTTTGATTGCGGTTCTGGTGATGTTCATGGGTTGATCGTGTTATCCCCGACTTGGCGACCCCAGACGTAATCGACGGCCCAGGGCGATCCGACTTCAAAGTGGTTGTAGGGCGCTTGACTGACTCCTGTGTCGGCCACCAGGTAAGGCGCCGGCCAGAAGTCGTGGGTGATCTCCTGCCAGCAGCCCGGCGCACCGCCGGGGCCGCCGCGAGCGTTGTAACGCGGCAGGTTATCGGGGTAGAGGTACGGGTTGGCCGGGCTCACCAGCTCACTGACGGTGTCGAGCGCGTAACCGTCGCCGCCACCGAGGAATTCGTACACCTTGGGCGCTCCCTCGGCGAGGTTGCGGATGGCGCAGAACAGCTCCGGGCTGTACTCGTCCAGCAGGGCCGACACCGGGACCAGGTCGGAGAACTGGCTACGGAAATACGGCCCGAACCGCTTGGTGACGTCGGCACCGAGGTTGCCCACCCCGGCGGCGCCCAGCAATGCGGCGTCGAGTTCCTTCTGCTGAGCGGTGATGGTCTTGACCGGGGCGCCCGAGGTCTCCAAGAACCCGACCAGGTCGGGTGCCCCGTCGGCGTAGACGTCACTCAGGTTCGCGAAGCCCTTGAGGTCGCGACGGAAGGAAGGCATCCGCGCGTTGACGTCGTCAAGAATCGCGTTGCCCTTGACCAGCGAGTCACCCAGCTTGTCGCCGAGGCCGGTCAACGCCTCCGCGGCCGCGTGCAACGTCAGGTTCAGCTTGATCGGGTCGATGTGCTCGGAGAGGTTGTTGACGGTCTCGAACAGCGTGTTGAGTTCCGTCGTCACCGAGGTCGCGATGATGTGCTTGGAGCTGATGCGCTCTTTGGCGGGGTGCTCCGGTGCCTTCAGCGACACGTACTTGTTGCCGAACAGCGTGGTCGCCAGAATGTCGGCCTCGACGTTCGACGGGATCAGCTTGATGTACTTGGGGTTCACGTCGAGGGTGAACTTCGCCGCCGGCTGGTCGTTGTACTCCGTCGGCGAAATGTTGGTCACGCGCCCGATCTGCACGCCGTTATAGGTCACCGGACCACCCGGGTCCATGACCAGGCCGGCGCGCGGCGCCACCATCGTCAGCGCCGTCGTCTTGGTGAACGACCCGCGGAACTGGCCGTACACCAGACCGGCGATCAGCGCCAGGACGGCGAAAGTGATCACGCCCGCCAGTAGGTAGGGCGGGTTGTGGATCTTGTTCTGCTTCCCGGTTGCCATGGTCGTCACATCGTCAAGTTGAAGTTGGGGTTGACGCCGTAGAGCGCCAACGCTGCGAGCAGGACGACGGTGGGCACCGTGATCAGGGACAGGCGCATCGACTGGCCCACCGCACTGCCGACGCCGACCGGACCGCCACTGGCGTTGAAGCCGTAATAACAGTGCGTGACCATGACCACCACCGCGATCAAGATGGTCTCCATGAACGACCAGAACACGTCATCGGGTCGTAGGAACGTTCGGAAGTAGTGATCGTAGGTTCCCGAGGACTGCCCGAAGAACAATGTCGTGACGATCTGCGGCGAGGCGAACGCCATGATCAGCGCCAGCGCGTACAGCGGGATGATCACGGTGAAACCGGCCACCACGCGGGTGGACACCAGGTAGGAGATCGAGTTGATCCCCATCACCTCGAGTGCGTCGATCTCCTCGCTGATCCGCATCGCGCCGAGCTCGGCGGTCGCGCCGGCTCCGACGGTCGCAGCCAAGGCGATGCCGGCGTTGACCGGGCCGACGACTCGGACGTTGACCAAGGCCGCGGCGAAACCGGTGTAGGTCTCCACGCCGATGTTGCCCAGTGAGGTGAAGCCCTGGATCGCGATCAGCGAACCACCGGCCAGCATCACGAAGCCCATGATGGCGACGGTGCCGCCGATCACGGCCATCGCACCGGTGCCCATACCCAATTCGGCGATCAGGCGCAGCGTCTCGGTGCGGTACCGGCGCAGCGCCCACGGGATCTGCCGGACGGCGATCACGGAGAACCAACCGAGCTGACCGCTCCGTTCGAGCGAGCGGCCGGCCGCCCCGACATAACGCTGGTAGTTCGCGATCAGCCCGGGAAAACGGCCCCGCAGCACTGCCGATGTCGACATGTCAGGTCCCCGTTCCGAACTTCACGCCGATGGTGGTCAGCACCACGTTCACGGCGAACAACGCAAGAACACACAGGACCACGGTCTCGTTGACGGCGGTTCCAAGCCCCTTGGAGCCGCCGCGAACGGTAAGTCCTCGATAACAACCGACTAAGCCTGCGATAAGTCCGAACACGCTGGCCTTCACCGTCGAGATGACCACCTCGGGCAGGCCGGTCAGCAATGTCAGGGTCGACAGGTAGGCGCCGCCGGACACGTTCTGCAGGTAGACACCGAACAGGAAGCCGCCGGCCAGACCGATCACGATCACCAGGGCGTTGAGCAGCAATGCCACCACGGTGGCGGCGATCACCCGCGGCACCACCAGCCGATGGATCGGGTCGATGCCCAGCACCTCCATCGCATCGATCTCCTCGCGGATGGTGCGGGCGCCCAGGTCGGCGCAGATGGCGGTCGAACCGGCGCCGGCGACCACCAGCACGGTGACCAACGGCCCCAGCTGGGTGACGGCCGCGATGCCCGCACCAGCGCCGGACACGTCGGCGGCGCCGAACTGCGCCAACAAGATGTTCAGCGTGAAGACCAGCAGCACGGTGAGCGGGATGGCGACGGCGATGGTCGGAATGATGGCCACACTGGTGATGAACCACCCCTGCTGCAGCGTCTCACGCCACTGGAAGGGCGGCTGGAACAGCGCACGGGCGGTCAGGGCGCACATCCGGAAGAAACCGCCGACCATCACCAGCGGCGGCAGCAGTCGATCGCGGGCGAAGTCAGCCACGCGGGGGCGCGCTGGAGCCGTCACAACACTCCCCTCCTCGAAGGCCACTCATACCGACGCACCGGGAAATCGCGGCGCACAGCGGCCTCCTCTTGTCCAGTTCAGCGAGACCCGCGTCACCTTAGCGGCCCAACGTGCCGCCGGCGACCATCGGACCATACCTGATGGCTCCGTGAGAGGGGCGCCGAATCGACCCATCGTGCGGGGTTTCCTACCGGACAGTAACGTGGCGCCATCTCGACCGACACCGCGGTCGGGGTGTGACGCTTTTGACGCAGTGAGCTACTCGGAATCCGGAAGGATGCTGTAGCGCGTCCGCAGCTCGGTTTTGAGCACCTTGCCCGCCGGATTGCGCGGCAGGGCATCCACGATCTCCAATGCCTTGGGGTGTTTGTAGCGCGCCAGCCGCTCGGTGAGGAAGTCGTTGAGGTCAGCCAGAGCCAGGCCCGCCTTGTGGAGCGCTGCGACCGCCACCGGCACTTCGCCCCACTGCTCGTGCGGCCGGCCGATGACCGCGACCTCGGCGATGTCGGGATGGCCGGCCAGGACGTTCTCCACCTCGGCGCAGTACACGTTCTCGCCGCCGGAGATGATCATGTCCTTCTTACGGTCGACTACCCAGACGTAGCCCTCGTCGTCCATCCGCACCAGATCTCCGGAGTGGAACCATCCGCCGGCGAAGGCCTCGGCGGTGGCCTCCGGGTTGTTCCAGTAGCCGCTCATCAGGGTGGGCGCCCGGTAGACGATCTCGCCCACCTGTCCGACGGGGACATCCTTCATGTTGTCGTCGACGACCCGGGCGGTGACGGTCGGAATAACGGTGCCGACCGACCCGAGTTTCCGGATGGCGTCTTCGCCCAGCAATATGCAAGTCACCGGCGACATCTCGGTCTGCCCGAACGCCGCCAGGATCTTGGTGTCGGGGAAGGTCTGGGCCATCTGCCGCAGCAGGGTGTCCGACGCCGGGGAGGCGCCCCAGGACATGGTCCGCAGCCGGATGTCGCGCGGATTGGCCTGCTGTTCGGCGCAGACCGCCTGCCACTGAGCCGGGACCAGGAAGATGCCGGTGACCTTCTCGGCGGCCAGCACGTCGAGCAGTTGGCCGGCATCGAAGGCGCCGAGCGGGTTGATCACCGTCGGGATTCCGAGCCACATGCCGGGCAGCAGGTTGCCGACACCGGCGATGTGGAAGAACGGCACTCCGATGAAGGCGACGTCGTTGACCCCGGTCCCGGCGGTGTGGAGGGCGGTCATCAGCTGGCCGACCAGGTTGACGTGGGTGAGCACCGCACCTTTGGGCCGGCCGGTGGTTCCCGAGGTGTACATGATCAGAGCCGGTGACTCGTTGGGGATGTCCACCGCCGGGTGCGGGTCGCCGGTCTCGTTGATCAACGTCTCGTAGGCGATCAGGTCCTCCTCCGCTGAACCGCCCGGTTCATGCGCCACCACCACGACTTCCAGAAGATCGGTCAGCCCTCGCACTGCGGTGGCCACCGGCGCCAGCACCGCTTCGGTGATCAGCACCCGGGCCTGGCAGTCGCTGACCAGGAAGGCGATCTCGGGCGGGGTGAGCCGGAAGTTCACCGGGACCGCGATCGCACCCAGCCGGTTCGCGGCCAGCACCGCCTCGACGAACTCGGTGCGGTTGAGCATCAGGATCATGACCCGGTCGCCGCTGCCGATCCCCCGACGGCTCAGCGCGTCGGCCAGCGCGGCGACCCGATCCCGCAGCTGGACCCACGTCGTGGTCTGGCCGAGGAAGCGCAGCGCCGGCGCGTCCGGCTGCATCAGGGCGTGGCGGTCGAGCTGGTTGATCCAGTTCTGCCGTCGGGCGCGGTAGGGCTGCTCGGCGGGATCGATTGTTGCGTGGCTCAATTCGGTCTCCCGCTTCGTTGAGGACGACGCCCGGGTCCGCCGGGTTGCGATCGACGCTAGCTGATGGCGCCGACCCGCGAACCCGATGGCGCCGACCCCGCCGCACCCGGGTCCGCCGGGTTGCGATCGATCAGCCTGCGGCCAGTTCCTCGGCGCGCCGCTTGAGGTTCTCGGCCAGGTAGTCCAGCACGTTGCTGAACGCCTTCTTCACCATCGGCTTGGGCATCGCCATCTCGGTCTCGACGTTCATGTCGACGGTGAGCAGCGTGGTGGGCCCGACCTCGACCACCGAGAACAGTTGCTCCTGCTTGCTGAACAGGTCGCCCTGCTGGAGCACGGTCTGGATCTGGGTGTCGCTGGGGTAGTACACCGCCTGGATGAAGGTGCCGTCGAAGCCGGAGTAGGACGCGTCCAGCCGGAGCTGACTGGGCCGGCCGTCGTCGTAGCGGGCCAGCACCCAGAGGCCCTTGACCTCGTCGTTCCATTGCGGGTACGCCTCGAAGTCGGCGACGATCCCCATGATCGTGGCCGCGTCGGCGGCCACTTCGACGGTCTTGCTCACGAGCGGCATCCGCCGAGCATAACCACCGGCCGGCCGGGCCCGGTCAGACCTGGGCGGTGGCCAGCAGTGCCCGGATGCCGTCGGGGATCGGCACCGGCCGCCGGGTGGTGCGGTCGACGTAGACGTGCACCCAGTGTCCGAGCGCGGCCAGCGGCGCGTCCTCGGCGGCTTCCGCATCGGGTGTCCGAAACACCGCGAGCCGGTAGGTGACGCTACTGCGCCCCAGCCGGGTGACCGCCAACCCGACTGTGAGCCGGTCGGGGAAGCCGAGCTCGCCCAAGAAGCGGCAACCCGACTCGGCCACGACGCCCAGTTCGGGCATGGCGACCGGGTCGACATCCGGGGCGCCGGCGGCGATCCAGCCGTTGATCGTGGTGTCGAACAGTTGGTAGTACACCGCGTTGTTGAGGTGGCCGAACATGTCGTTGTCGGTCCAGCGGGTCAAAACCGGCCAGTGCACCGGAAAGTCGTGGCTGGTCAACCCTTCCGGTGACGGCAGGACACTCATGGTTGTATTCCAGCATGATCGCTATCCGCGGGGCCGTACTGGAGCGGATCGGTGCGCCCCGGCCGTATTCCGCCTCACGTCCGCTGACGGTGAGCGAGCTGGAGCTGGACCTGCCCGGCGACGGCGAACTGCTGGTGCGGGTCGAGGCCGCCGGGGTCTGCCATTCGGACCTGTCCGTGGTCGACGGCAACCGGGTTCGGCCGGTGCCGATGCTGCTCGGCCACGAGGCGGCCGGAATCGTCGAGCAGGTCGGCGCCGGTGTCACCGGGGTGCGGCCGGGGCAGCGGGTGGTGCTGACCTTCCTGCCGCGTTGTGGCTGTTGCACCGCCTGCGGGACCGACGGCGCGGCCCCCTGCGAACCGGGCAGTGCCGCCAACGGAGCCGGCACCCTGCTCGGCGGCGGGATGCGGCTGCGTCGGGCCGGGCAGACCGTCTACCACCACCTCGGGGTCTCCGGGTTCGCCACGCACACGGTGGTGAGCGCGGCCAGTGCGGTGCCGGTGCCCGACGACGTACCGCCGGCGGTCGCCGCCCTGCTGGGCTGCGCGGTGCTGACCGGCGGCGGTGCGGTGCTCAACGTCGGAAAGCCCCGAGCGGGTGACACCGTCGCCGTCGTCGGGCTCGGCGGAGTGGGAATGGCGGCGGTACTGACCGCCCTGGCCCACGACGGGGTCCAGATCGTGGCGATCGACCGGCTCGCGGACAAGCTCGCGGCCGCAACCGCTCTCGGCGCTCATCGCGCCTACACCCCGGAGCAGGCCGTCGACGCCGGTGTGCGCGCCCCGGTGGTGATCGAGGCGGCCGGCCACCCGGCGGCGCTGCAGTCCGCGATCGAGTTGACCGCACCGGGCGGGCGAACCATCACCGTCGGCCTGCCGCCGCCGGACGCGCGGATCAGCTTGTCGCCGTTGGGCCTGGTCGCGCAGGGCCGTTCACTGATCGGCAGCTACCTGGGCTCGGCGGTTCCCGCGCGTGACATCCCCCGGTTCGTCGAGTTGTGGCGGGCGGGCCGGCTGCCGGTGCAGCAGCTGGTGTCCTCGACCCTCCCGCTGGAGCAGATCAACGAGGCGATGGACCAGCTCGCCGACGGCATCGCGGTACGTCAGCTCATCACGTTCGATTCGAATTGAGCGCCGGCGGCTCGAAGTCGAAGTCGCGCGCCCGGAATCGGCGGGTCATCGCCCAGAAGGCGCCCGCGCTGCGCGGCCACTGGGTGACGACCCGGCCGTTGGCCGCCCGGAAGTAGTTGCTGCATCGTGTGGTCCACACGGTTCCGTGCATCCAGTTGTCGATCTTGGCGATGAACGCGGCCAACACCTCCGGCCGCACCGCGATATAGGAGCCGCGCCGGCGACGCAGGTGTTTGAGCGCCCGCACGACGTAGCGCGCCTGGGCTTCCAGCACGAAGATGACGCTGTTGGAGCCGACGTTGGTGTTGGGTCCGTACAGCATGAAGAAGTTAGGGAATCCGGGCACCGCCATGCCCAGGTAGGCGCGCGGGCCGGCACTCCAGGCCTGGGCCAGGGTGGTTCCGTCTTCGCCGGTCACCTCGATCTGGCCGAGGTAATCGGCGGCGGCATATCCGGTGGCGCAGATGACGATGTCGGCCTCGCATTCGGTGCCGTCCTCGGTGATCAGGGATCGGCCGCGCAGGGCTTTCGCCGGGCTGGTCACCACTTGCACGTTGGGCCGGGCCAGTGCGGCCAGGTAGTCCGAGGAGAACACCAGCCGTTTGCAGCCCAGCGGATGATCGGGGGTCAGTGCGGCACGCAGCCCGTCGTCGGGGACGCTGGCCCCCAACAGGGCTCGGGCGGTGGCGGTGAACTCGCGGGTCTTGTCGCTGCCGTTCTCGATCACCGCGATGTTCGCCTCGCTGCGCAGCCACAGCCGCGTGCGGTAGAGCCGTTTGGCCAGCGGGATGCGGGCGAACAGCCAGCGCTCCCGCCGGTTGTAGGGCCGGTCCGGTTTGGGCAGGATCCAGGTCGGGGACCGCTGCACCGAATAGACCTTCTCGGCGACCGCGGCCAGCTCCGGCACCAACTGCGCTGCGGTGGAGCCGGTTCCGAGCACGGCGATCTTGGCGCCCTCGAGCCGCACCGAGTGATCCCAGCGCGCCGAGTGCATGACGGTGCCGGCGAACGGCTGCTCGCGCACCAGTTCGGGCGAGATCGGCTGGGTGAACAGGCCGACCGCCGAGACCACGATGTCGAACCGGTGCTCGGCGCCGCCGGTGGTGGTCAGGCACCACTGGCGGCGTCCGGCTTCCCAGCGGGCGGAGCGGATCTCGGTGCGCAGCCGCAGGTGTGGTCGCAGGCCGTGCTCGGTGGCGCAGCGTTCGAAGTACGCCAGGATCTCGGGTTGTTTCGACCACTGCCGCGACCAGTGCGGGTTCAGGTCGAAGGAGTAGGAGTACAGGTGAGATTTGACGTCGCAGGCCAGCCCCGGATAGGTGTTGATCCGCCAGGTGCCGCCGACGCCGTCCTCCCGGTCGAAGACGGTGACGTCGTCGAATCCGGCGCGGCGCAGCAGGATTGCCAGCGCGAGCCCGCCCGGGCCGGCGCCGATGATGCCGACTTTCATCGGATCTGCAGGCATTGACCGCCGTCCACGACGAGTTCGGAGCCGGTGATGAACGACGCCGCGTCTGACACCAGGAAGGCCACCGCGTCGGCCACCTCGCCCGGCCGGCCGAGCCGGCCGGTCATCGACACCGCGGCCAACCGTTGCTGGGTGGTGTCGTCGAGCATGGGGGTGGCGATCGGTCCGGGGAACACCGCGTTGACCCGAATTCCGTCGCCGGCGAGTTCGGCGGCAACGGTCTGGGTGAGGCCGCGCAGCGCCCATTTCGACGACCCGTAGGCGCTGTGCTGCGGGAAGGGCCGGATCGCCCCGGTGCTGCAGGTGTTGACGATCGCGGCGCCGTCGGCGTTGCGCAGGTGCTGCAGCGCCGCCTGAATCCCCAGGAAGGCACCGAGGCAGTTGACCCGCCAGGCGTTCTCGAAGCCTTCCGATGTCTCTTCGGCGATCGCCGCCCGGTGCAGGGTGCCGGCGTTGTTGATCAGCGCGGTCAACGCGCCGAATCGGCCGACGGTCGCGGCCACCGCGGCGTCCCATTGCGGGCCGGAGGTCACGTCGAGGCCGAGCCCGATCACCGCATCGTCGGACAGGTCGGTGACGGCGGTATCGAGGTCGGCTTGATTGATGTCGCAGGCCGCGACGGCGAACCCGTCGGCTCGTAGCCGCTGCACGATCGCCCAGCCCTGCCCGCGAGCGGCCCCGGTCACCAACGCAACCCGGGCCGCATCTGTCACCGGCTGCCCCCGTCGGCTTCGTTGAGATGTTCGATCGCCCCGCGCCGCAGCGCCAGGGATTCGGTGGCCAGGGTGATCATCTCGTAGCCCAGCCCGGCCAAAGTCCGTCCTGCCGTGCCGGTTCCGGCATGTATCGCGGCGATCACGCCCGCCGCCGACGCCGCGCGGTGGATGCGGGCGATCGCCTCGAGCGCCTCGGGTCCGGTGGTGGCCGCCGAGACCGGCACGCCCATCGAGATCGCCAGATCCGCAGGGCCGACATAGACGCCGGCGAGTCCGGGAACCGCGCAGATCCGCTCCACATCGGCCAGTGCCGCGGTGGTTTCGATCATGGCGAACACGTCCGCTCGGGACTCCAGCCGGGCGGGGTCCACGCCGAGGCGGGCGCGCAGCGGACCGAAGCTGCGGACCCCGGCCGGCGGGTACCGCGCCGCGGACACCGCGGCCGCCGCCTGCTCGGCCGATTCGATCATCGCGATGATGACCGCGTCGGCACCCGCGTCGAGTACCCGGCCGATGGGTGCCGGATCCGCGGTCGGCAACCGCACCGCCGTGGCGATCGGCAGGTGCTCGATGTTGCGCAACATACCGGCGATGTCGGCGTCGTCGAGGTAGCTGTGCTGGGCGTCGATCCCGACGTAGTCGTAGCCGGCCCGGGCGAACTCCTCCGGGCCCAGCACCGTCGGCCCGGTGATCCACCCGCCCCACAGCGGGGTCCGGTCGGCCCGTGCGGCCCGCAGCGCCGACGTCATGCGACGACCGCGATCTTGACCCGCTCGGGGGCCGGACGGGCCGCCAGCTCGAAGGCGGCCTGCGCCTCGTCGTGACCGAACACATGGGTGACGTAGTTGCCGAGGAGTTCGGGGTGCTCGGCCACGAACTTGCCGGCCAGTTCGAGCATCCGCGCACGGTCGCGGGTGATTCCGGAGATCAGGGTCAGGTTGTTGCGCAGCATGGTTCGCATACTTATCGGGTAGCTGTCGTCGTCGGGAACACCGAAGTAGAAGACGGTCCCGCCGGGCGCGACGGCTTCGACGGCGTGGCCCAGGGTGGCGACCTGGTGACCGACGGCCTCGATCACGACCTCCGGCCGGTCCCCGGAGTCCAGGTGGTGCACCCACCGGTCGCTGGTGGCGCGCACCACCGTGTCGACGCCGAAGGCGGCGGCGACATCGCGCCGGTCGACCGAGTCGACACCGGTGACCCGGCGGGCACCGGCCGCCTTGGCGACCGCGCTGAACAGCAGCCCGATCGAACCCTGCCCGATCACCGCCACGTGGCGACCGGCCAGGTCCGGCAGCTGCTCGACGGCGTAGAGCACGCAGGCCAGGGGTTGCAGCCCGACCGCTTCGGCGGGTGCCAGGGTCGGGTCGTACCCGGCGAGTCCGTCCCCGTCGCTGATCACCTGCTCCATCAGGCCGTCGAAGCCCGATGCCCAGCCGACGACCCGGTCGCCGGCGCGGTGCCGCGGGTGCCGGCTGACGACGACGTCCCCGACGATCTCGTGGATCGGGAAGCCGTTCTTCTCCGCCGCGCCGGCCCCGTCGTCGCCGGGCAGCCGGCCCTGCGCGCCCCGGAAGGCGGGCAGGTCACTGCCGCACACCCCGGCGGCGACGAACCGCAGCAGCACCTGCCCGTCGCCGACCTGCTGCTCGGTGAGGTCGGGAACCTCGACCTGTTCGAACTCGTACGGCGCGATCAACCGGTGGGCCCACATGGTTCAGACCTCCACCGGAATGCTGTTCCAGCCCCACTGGAAGCTGGACGGCAGCCGGGTCGCACCGTCGTCGACGATGCGGTACTGCCGAACCCGCCGCAACCACTCGGCCACCAGCACCGTGACTTCGAGGCGGGCCAGGTGGTAGCCGATACAGAAGTGCTGGCCGCGCCCGAAGGCCAGTGATCGTTTGATCGGCCGGTCCCAGTGGAAGGCGTCGGGATCGGGATATTGGCGTTCGTCGCGGTTGGCCGACGCCAGCAGGGTGATGATGCGCTGGCCGGGCTCGATGGTGGTGCCGTGCAGCGTGAACGGTTTGCGCGCGGTCCGGGCGAACCATTGCGCCGGCGTGCAGTAGCGGGTCATCTCGTCGCACGCCGCCGGCACCCCGGCGGCCAGGTCGGCCCGCACCGCGGCGAGCTGATCGGGTCGGCGGGCCAGCTCCCACAGCCCGTGCGCGACGATCTTGGGCACCGTCTCGGTGCCGCCGATGAAGATGCACAGCAGCTGGGTGGCCGCCTCGGCGTCGTCGAGCGCGCGGCCGTCCGGCAGCCGATAGGCCAGCATCCCGTCGACGATCGGCAGTTCGCCGCTCCGGTGCTCGGCACGCCGGCGTGCTACGGCGGGGATGAGGTATTCCAGGTAGTTGGGCCGGGCCGCGGCGGTGTCCACTCCGCTGCCGGCCTGGGCGAGGCTGCCGGCGTTCACCGCCGCCAGCATCTCGGCGGCGAATTCGATTGGGATACCCAGTAGTTCGCACACCACCTGGGCCACCACGATGCCGCCGTAGTCGCAGGTCAGGTCGAAGCGGCCCTGCGGCAGCAGCTCATCGAGCCGCTCGTTGGCCAGGACGCGGACCCGCTCCTCCCAGTCGCTGACCGACCGGGGCCGAAACGCCGGGGACTGCAGCCGGCGGATGTCGTCATAGATCGGCTTGTCGAAGACGGCGTGGAACGGCAACGGCTGCAGCGGCGGGTCCGGCACGGGCCCGGTGTTGTGCTGTGCCAGCACGTTCGCCGCGGGCAGGGTGCCCTCGGAGGCCACGAAGGTGCCGTCGCTGACCGCCAGCACATCCCAGATGTCGTCGAACCGCGACAGCGCGTACAGATCCCACTTGCCGACGTAGTACAGCGGGTGGTGATCGCGCAGCACGCGATAGTAGGGCAGCGGGTCGGCCATCACCGCCGGGTCAAACGGGTCGTAGGCGAAATCCGAGTCGAAGTCGGGTGCGGCAAGGGTTTTCACGCGGCCGGCCCCTGCAGCGGGGAGGGGGCCAAGGCCTGCAGGATCGAGTCCTCCCAGCCGTCCCGCAACGCCGGCGCCACACTCATCCAGGTCACGATCTCGGCCGGCGGCTGATCCTTCCACGACGGGTAGTGCTGCTCGAAGCAGTCCCAGCCGCCCTCGAGCGCCCAGTAGTGGATGACTTCGTTGAAGCGGAAAGTGGTGGTGAACGAGCCGAGCCAGCGTTTGCCGGTGCGCTCCGACCACGGCACGTAGAGCCGCTCGAGTTCCCGGATGTAGTCGTCCTGCCGGCCGGGTTTGGTCTGCATGATCTCCTGGATCACCACGGTGGCGTCGAAATCGACGGCGGTCAGCTCGGCCAGGGTCTTGTTGTGCGGGCCGGGGTACATGATGCGGCCCTCCCCCGAGGCGCCGATCCCGGCGAGGTAGGCACGCCATTCGGCGGCGCGGTGGGCGTGGCTGCCGTCGCCGCTCTGCTCCCGTCCGATTCGGGCGTAGTCGGCGAAGTTGTCGATCTCCCAGATGATGGTGACCTGCGGCCAGTGGCCGTTGTAGGCGGTGGTCTCCCACAGCGCGTACAGCCGGGCACCCAACTCGGTCATCATCGGCTGGTAGATCTCGGTGAACGCACCGGTGAACTCAGTGGCCGGCCCGCGGCCCAGGTCGATGGTTTCGTGCAGATACAGCAGGGTGTGGGCGTGGTATTTGCGCATCAGTCGACCGGCACCAGGTCGGAATCGGCCGCCAAACTGCGCTTCTGGTCACTGCGAAACAGCTCCGGACCACCCGCCCGAGTGCCGACGGGCGTGCCGGCGGCCAGCAGGGCCTGGCTTTTGAACGCCCGGCCGGCCACCGTGGGCAGGTGACGCACCGGGTGAAGCCGTCGATCCAGCTGCCAACTCTCGCCCCACACAACAACTTCGGTCAGGCTGTGTCGCAGCGCCAGCTGCACCCGCTGACGGATCCGGGCGTCGGTCACGGTGGCTTCGGCGACCACAGCCAGGCACTGCCCGGCCCACGTGCCGACCGGTGCGGACAGTTCGGACTCCAGATCCACCGTGCGGACGCCCAGGATCTGCAGCGGCCGCAGATTCTGCTGCCCGGGCACCGCCACGGTCACGTCCCAGCCGTTGGCCACCCGGTGATACAGCCATCCACCGGCGGATGCGACCAGGCCGGCGACTTCGAGGGCGATGACATTCAGGCGGTAGCGCAGGTCGGGGTCGGGGATCGGGGCATACGCCGCAGCGCTGTTGGGCATCGCATCATCCCAGCTCGTCGTGAGAATCTCAGACAGTGTCACCGGCCGGACGAGACGCCGCTCCGACCGCGTGACGCAACTCTGGGAAATATTACATTTACGCGCTAATTTGTAAAGCCGTATCGGTGCGGCGCGCCGCGGTTGACGCAAGGGGTGAGGCGAATGAGTCTGGTCGCAGGCCACGGCCCGCTCAGTACCGAGCGAGCCGGGTGGTTTTCTCCGGAGATCTCCACGGATCTGGTGTATGTCGAGCCGCATCCGCGTCGGGTGCAGGCGATCCGCGGCGGTCGCATCGTGATCGACACCGAGCACGCACTGCTGGTGCACCGTCGCGGCCAGCCGCTGTCGTATGCCTTTCCCGCCGATGCCGTCGGTGATCTGCCGCAGCGGGCGGTGCCCGAGGCGCCCGGATTTGTGGGGGTGGCCTGGGACGCCGTGGACTCCTGGTTCGAAGAGGGCCGGCAACTGGTGCACTACCCGCCGAATCCGTATCACCGCATCGACTGCCGGCCCACGCGGCGCAGGCTGCGCGTCGAGGTCGCCGACGTGCCGCTGGTGGACACCGACGACACGGTGATCCTGTTCGAGACCTCGCTGCCGCCGCGACTCTACGTCGCCCACGCCCACGTGCGCACCGAACTGCTGCGGCCGTCGACCACCTCGACCTACTGCAACTACAAGGGCTACGCGAGGTATTGGTCCGCGGTTGTCGGTGACACCGTGGTGGCCGACCTGGCCTGGAGCTACCCGGATCCGCCACCGGAAAGCCGGCCCGTCGCAGGGTTTTTCAGCTTCGACCTGACCCGCGCCGAGGGAGTAGCCGAGCTGCCGGGCACCTCGCGGCTATAGCCGGGACTGCTCGGCGATCCGGTTGTCGGTGGTGCGCAGCGGGCGGATGAGACCGTCCTGGGCGAAGGAGGCGATGAGCTCCCCCTCCTCGGTGTGCACCGTGCCGCGCACGTAGGACATGCCCGCGCCCACCTGGGTGCTCTCATGGCCGTAGAGGATCCAGCCGTCCCAGCGAACCGGCTCGTGGAAGCTGACGGTGACCGTCATCGGCGCGGTCGACACGGTCAGGTGCGACTGACTGGTGCCGATTCCGGCGTGGGCACGCATGGTCGTCGAAATGCCCAGGTGGCCGGTGAAGTAGGCGATCAGCGCCTTGGCGAGGTCGTCGCGGGCGGGGATGGGGTCGTAGTGCAGCCAGGCGTAGAGCTCGGGCGGCCCCACCTCATCGGGGCTGTTGACGTCGACGACGTCGACCAGGCGCACCTGGCGTCCGGTCATCGCCATCTCACAGTGGTTGGCCTGCGCGGGGGATGCGACGTCCGGTCGCGGCAGGTGGTGGGTGATGACGTCGGCCGAGGGGACGTCGGCGAGCACCGTCATCGTCGCGCAGCGCCGGCCGTTCTGCAGCACGGAGATGACCGCGGTGGCCGTCGACCGGCCTTCGTTCACCACGTCGACGGTGTACTCCGCGGCCGGGCCCACCATCACGGCCCGCGCGAACACGGCGTGCACCGAGCGGATCGACTTGTCGGGGAAGCGTTTCGCCGCCCCGACGATGGCCTGCGCCAGCAGTTGGGTGCCTTCCACCACCTGGCGCTCGTCGTCGCCGGCCAGCCCGGTCTGCCCGGTGAACCGGTCCGGTCCGTCCGCGGTCACCTCGAAGAGGTCGAGCAGCCCTTCGACCGACCATTGCGCCGACGGGGTGGTCTCGGTGGTCCCGGAAAGCTCAGCCATTCCGGGAGCGTGACATTTCAGACGTATTTTGTAAAGTATGGCTGGTTGCGTCCACAATCGCGGGACAGGAGGGCGACACTGTTGAGTATCGCCGAAACACACGCGGAGCCCGACCCCCACGCGGACGCGCAGACCCCGAAAGCGCTGGCCGGTGGCTTCTGTTTCGGGGAGGGCCCGCGCTGGTTCGAGGGCCTGCTGTGGTTCTCCGACATGCTCGGCGAGGCGGTGCACACCGTCGGGCTGAACGGCTCGATGACCACGGTGCCGCTGCCCGGGCATACGCCGACCGGGTTGGGATTCGCCGCGGACGGTTCACTGCTGATCGCCTCCGCCGAAGACCGCCTCCTGCTCCGCTACGACGGCGACGAGGTCACCACCCTGGTAGACCTCAGCGGTCACGTCCCGGCCGCCCTCGGCGACATGGTGATCGACGCGGCCGGTCGCTGCTACGTCGGCTCGCAGGCCTACACCGGGGGTGTGATCGTCCGGGTCGACCCGGACGGCGGCGTGCATACCGTCGCCGAGGATCTCGACTTTCCCAACGGGATGGTGATCACCGAGGACGGCGGCACGTTGATCGCCGCCGAATCGATGGGCCGGCGCCTGACCGCCTACACCGTCGGCGCCGACGGCGGGCTGAGCGATCGACGGATCTTCGCCGACGGTCTCGACGGACCACCGGACGGCATCACCCTGGATGCGGCGGGCGGAGTCTGGACCTCGATGACCCTGGCCCACCGGTTCGAGCGGATCACCTTCGGTGGCGTGGTCACCGACCGCATCGACGTCGGCGACCGGGCTGCGATCGCCTGCACGCTCGGCGGGCCGCAGCGCCGCACCCTGTTCCTGCTGACGAGCACCGACGCCTACCCCAAACGACTGATCGGGACCCGCGACTCCCGCTTGGACACGGTGACCGTGGAGATTCCCGGCGCCGGGCTGCCCTGAAAGGGGACCCATGAGCGACTCCTACTACGAGTTGGTCGACGCCGCCGATCCGCGGGGTGAGCTGTTCGCCGCCACCGATCTGGTCCGCGGCACCTGGTCGGCTCAGATCCAGCACGCCGCACCGGTTTCGGCGCTGCTGGTGCGGGCGCTGGAGCGCCAGGACGCCCGCACCGACACCCGGCTCAGCCGGGTCGGCATCGACCTGTTGGGGCCGGTCCCCGTCGAGGGCCCGCTGTGGGTCCGCTCCCGGGTCGAGCGCACCGGCCGGCAGATCGAGCTGATCAGTGCGGAGATGCTGGCACCGGGCCCCGACCAGCAGCCCCGGCCGGTCGCCCGCGCCAGTGGCTGGCGGCTGCAGACGTTGGACACCGGCGCCATCGCGCACGCCTCGGCTCCCCCGCTACGCCCGGTGAGCGAGGCGCGCAACATGAATATGCGCCAGCACTGGGACCGCAACTACGTGCATAGCCTGGACTGGCGGTGGCTGACCAAGCCGCTGGCTCCCGGCGACGGCGAGGCGTGGATCATGCCGGTTGTGGACCTGGTGAAGGACGAGTCCATGACACCGCTGCAGCGGCTGTTCGCGGTGGCCGACGACGCAAACGGGGTGGGCACCAAGCTCGACATCACCAAGTGGACGTTCCTCAACACCGACCTGGTGGTGCACCTGCACCGGGTTCCCGACGGGGAGTGGATCGGGATCCGCGCCGAGACGAACTACGGCCCGGACGGCATCGGGACCACCATCGGCACCCTCTTCGACGAGCGCGGAGCCGTGGCGGCCATCCAGCAGTCGGTGCTGGTGCGCCGTCGGCCCGACGGCAACGAACCCGGCTGACACTGCAGCGATTCTTTGTAAAGTCTCCGATATGACCCGCAGCACCGTGGACGACGCCGACAACTCGACCCGGCAGCGGATCCTCGCGGCGACCGCCGAGGTGCTCGGGCGCAACGGAATGACCAAGCTCAGCCTGTCCGAGGTCGCCTCCCAGGCCGGGGTGTCGCGGCCCACGCTGTATCGGTGGTTCGCGTCGAAGGAGGAGCTCGTCTCGGCGTTCTCCCGCCACGAGCGGCACACTTTCGACAGCGGTCTGAACCGCGCCACCGAGGGGCTGAAGGGCGCCGAGAGACTCGACGCCGCGCTGCGTTTCATCGTCGATTACCAGCACTCATCGACCGGAGTGCGGATGATCGACATCGAACCCAAGCATGTGCTCACGGACTTCGCCCGGATCATTGCCCCGATGCGGGAAGGGCTGCAGCGGATGCTGACCGGCCCGGACGCCGCGGTGAAGGCCGCCGCCGCGATCCGCATCGCCATCTCGCACTACATCATCCGCGGTGACGACACCGACCAGTTCCTCGCCCAACTGCGTCAGGCCGTCGGCATCAAGCACCGCGACTAAGGCGTGTCGAAGAGCACCGCGGCGTTTAGGTAGCCGGTCGGATCGAACGCGGCCTTGAGCGTGCGCATCGCGGCGACATCGCCCGGCTCTCGCGACATCGACAGGTAGGCCCGCTTGCGGCTGCCCACCCCGTGTTCGGAGCTCACGTTGCCGCCGCACTCGCCGATCAGGTCCATCATCGCCGCATACAGCCCCGGTTCGGCTTCGGCGGGGCAGCGCAGCACGTTGCAGTGCAGGTTGCCCTCGCCGATGTGGCCGAACAGCACCGGCAGCGCGCCGGGGGCATGCCGGCGCACCAGGGTGCCGGCCGCGTCGGCGAACCGGGCGACGGCGGCCAGCGGCAGCGCGACATCGAACTTCAGCGGCGGGCCGAACGCCCCGAGCACGTCGGCCACCGCCTCGCGCAGCCGCCACAGTCGCTGCCGGGTGGCGGTGTCGACGCCCACCGCCGGCTCCTCGCCGAGCGACACATGCTGCAGCAGGTCGGCGAGGCGGTAGGTCTGGTCGGTGTCGCCGGCCAACTCCACCAGCAGCAGCCAGTTGCCGGCCACCGGAGCCGCGACCCCGAGCCGGTCGCCGGTGAGGGCGGCCAGCCGGGCATCGAGGAGCTCGAGCGCCGCGATCCCGTCCAGATCGCGGAAGATCCGCGCCGCGTCGACCAGGGCGTCGAGACCGGCGAAACCGCAGACCGCGGTGGCCCGGTGCGCCGGGGCGGGGTGCAGCCGCAGGTCCAGGCCGGTGATCACGCCGAGGGTGCCTTCAGCGCCGACGAACAGCGACGGCAGGTTGTAGCCGGTGTTGTCGGCACGCACCAGGCTGTGCCGGCGCAGCAGTGCACCGTCCGGCAGCGCCACCTGCAGGCCGAGCACCTGCTCGGCCATGTTGCCGTAGTGCACGGTGTGCAGGCCTCCGGCGTTGGTAGAGGCCATCCCGCCGACGGTCGCGGTGTCGCGGGCGGTCAGGTCCACCCCGAACACCAGCCCGGCCGCTGCCGCCGCCTGCTGCACTGCGGCGAGGGTGGCGCCGGAGCCGACGCTGACCCGGCGCTCGATGGTGTCGACAGGGCCGACGGTGTTCAGCCGCTCGGTGGACAGCAGCACGTCGTCATGTTCGGGCACCGTGCCGGCCACCAACGAGGTCCGGCCGCCCTGCACGGTGACATGAGCGCCGGCGTCCCGGCAGATCCGCAGCACCGCGGCGATCTCCTCGGGGGAGCCGGGCCGCACCAACGCACCTGCCCGGCCCCGGTATCGGCCGGTGTAGTCGACGCTGCGGGTAACCAGCACCTCGGGATCGTCGGTGACATGGCCCGCGCCCACCAGCTGCACCAGGCTATCCAGCAGGTTGGCGGTCGCAGACCCGGTCACGCAGCCGGTCTACCACATATCGCGCTACCTTCTCCTCATGGCCACCCGCGAAGACGTCACCTTTCCCTCGGGCACTGATCGCATCAGCGCCTGGCTGTACCGACCCGACGATGTGGGCCCGCGCGGCGCGCCGCTGCTGGTCATGGCGCACGGCCTGGGCGCGGTGCGGACCATGCGGCTGGACGCCTACGCGGAGCGGTTCGCCGACGCCGGCTACGCCTGCCTGGTGTTCGACTACCGCAACTTCGGCGACAGCGGCGGCGCCCCGCGGCAGGTGCTCGACGTGGGGATGCAGTTGGCGGACTGGGCCGCCGCGGTCGATTTCGCGCACACCCTGGCCGGCGTCGACCCGGCCCGGATCGGCCTGTGGGGCACCTCGTTCGGCGGCGGACACGTCATCGCCACCGCGGCGCGGCTGCCGGTGGCGGCGGTGGTGGCGCAGTGCCCGTTCACCGACGGGATCGCCTCGGCACGGACCATCCCCCCGCTGACCACCGCGAAGATCACCCTGCTGGCGGCACGCGACCTGTTGGCCGCGCGGCTGGGCAATCCGCCGGTCTTGGTGGCCACCGCCGGGCGCCCCGGTGAGGTCGCGTTGATGAGCACGCCCGACTCGTACCCGGGCTACCTGAAGCTGATGCCGGAGGACAAGCCCGCGCGCAATGAGGTGGCCGCGCGGATCGGGATGAAGATCCTCGGCTACCGTCCGGGCCGACAGGCGGCCAAGGTCACCTGTCCGATCCTGTTCTGCGTCTGCGAGACCGACTCGGTCGCCCCGGCGGAGCCGACGCTGCGCTACGCCGCGCAGGCCCCGCGCGGCACGGTGAAGCGCTACCCGGAGGGGCACTTCGACATCTACGTCGGCGACGCGTTCGAACGCGTCATCGCTGATCAGCTGGAGTTTCTGGACCGCAACCTCAAGGCGTCGGCCGCTTAACCGCCGCCGGATTGCCGCTAAACACCCAGCGGAGACTCGACGCGGATCGTCTCGTCGCGGATCAACCCGCGCAACAGCGCCGTGCTGAATTCCGCGGCGATCTCCTTGGCGCTGCGCCGGCCGCTGGGCCGCAGCCAGCGGTAGGCACCCAGCGTCATACCGATGTAGCCCAGCGCCAGCACATGCGAATCGCACTGGTAGAACTCGCCGTTGGCGATACCGCGGTCGATCAGGCCGTGCACGTGCTCGTAGACCTGGGTTTCCTTCTCCCGGACCTCGGCGACCTGTTCGTCGGTGAACCACTCGGTGATGTAGGGCTGTTCCTGGAAATAGACCGCCGCGCCCTCGGGATTGGCCGCGATCTGGTCGAGCAGGCGCACCGTGTACTGGTAGAGCGCCTCTCGCGCGGTCCAGGACGGATCGTCGTGCACGGCGGCCAGGGTCCGTTCCCCGGCCTGCTGGTAAATGTCGTAGAGGATCAGCGACTTGCTGGCGTAGTAGTGGTAGACGGTCGCCTTATTCAGCCCGACCACGTCGGCGACGTCGTCCATCCGGGTGCCGTGGTAGCCGCGGGCGGCGAACAACTTGGTGGCGACCGCGAGCAACTCCTCGCGACGGGAGGGCCCCTGGGCAGAGCCCTTATCGTTTGCCATGTCCACTCGCTCTTTCGCTGGCCGGCCGCACCGGCGTCTCAATCAACTGGTTGGAAGGATGATTCTAGGCAGTTCGCGACCACCGGCGTTGACGAGCGGACTAAACTGATCCCATCCAAGTTTGAGGGGTTGATGAAATGGGTCCTGGGTACGGTTACGATCCGAATCCGGATTACGACATGAGCGACGAGGCCGAGTTCTTCTTCAAGTACCTGACCTGGGGCTTGCGCGGCGTCGACGGCGGCGGCGGCTACCCCCCGCAGAACTACCCGCCGATCTAGATCGCACGGCACAGCCAGCAGCCCCCGATCCGCCTCGGATCGGGGGTTTTTGCGTCTGGCCGACGACGCCGGCCACGCCGTGTCTTATCGTGGCCGGGTGACCTCCCAGCCGGAACTGCCCGGAGCATGGAATTTTCGCGACGTCTCCGAAAGCGCCAGCTCACTGCGCCCGGGCCGGTTGTTCCGGTCCAGCGAGCTGAGCCGCCTCGACGATCAGGGCCGCGACCAGTTGGTGCGGATCGGGGTGGTCGACGTCGCCGATCTGCGGTCACCGCGGGAGGTGACCCGGCGCGGGCCCGGACTGGTGCCCGCCGGCATCGACATCCACCTGTTGCCGTTCCCCGACCTGGCCGCCGACCAGGCTCCCGAAAGCGACTCACCGCATGAGGACGCCTTCCGCAAGATGATGGAGGAGAAGCCCGACGAGGCCACGGCGGCCGACGTCGCCGCCCGCTACATGCTCGAGGAATACCAGCGGTTCCCCACCCTCGGCGGCTCACGCCGGGCGGTGCAGCGGGTGATCTCCCTGCTGGCGGCGGGCCGGCCGGTGCTGGCGCACTGCTTCGCGGGCAAGGACCGCACCGGGTTCGTGGTCGCGTCCGTGCTGCAGGCGGCGGGGATCGGCCGGGACATGGTGATGGAGGATTATCTGCGCAGCAACACCGCGGTCCCGATCCTGCGGGACCGGATCCTGGAGATGATCCGGCAGCGCGCCGAGGTCGAGATCACCCCCGAGGTGCTGACCTTCACCGAGGCCCGGCTCTCCGACGAGGTGCTCGGTGTCCGCGCGGAGTACCTGGACGCCGCCTACCAGACGATCGATCAGCAGTTCGGGTCGTTCGACGAGTTCCTGCGCGCCTCCGGCGTCACAGACGCCGACCGGGAGCGGCTGCGCGACGCGCTGCTCGGCTAACCGATTGCAGGGCGCAGACAGCCGGGGTACGAAAATCTTCGGACCCCGGCCGTCATGGGCTACCTCTTACTGCAGCGAGAAGCTGGCCGACTTGGCCGCCGACAGATCGGCGATCGTCGACCACTGCGCCGCGACGTCGTCGACCGACGGCGGGCCATCGAAGTTGGCGCCGACGTTCTCGAACAGCGCCGCCCGCTGCACCTTGCCGCCGCCGGCGATGAACACCGATCCGGTCTCGGCGATCTCTTCGGTGCACAGGTAGGCCACCACCGGCGCGACGTACTCGGGCTTGAGCTTCTCCAGCACCTCCGGCGGCAGGATGTCCTCGGTCATCCGGGTGGCGGCGATCGGGGCGATCGCGTTGGCCTTGATGTTGTACTTGGCGCCCTCGATGGCCAGCGTGTTGATCATGCCGACCAGGCCCAGCTTGGCGGCCCCGTAGTTGGCCTGTCCGAAGTTGCCGAACAGTCCACTGGTGGAGGTGGCGACCACGACGCGGCCGTAGCTCTGCTCGCGGAAGTGCGGCCAGGCCGCCCGGACCACGTTGTACCCGCCGTACAGGTGCACCTGCAGCACGGCATTCCAGTTCTCGAAGGTCATCTTGTGGAAGGTGCCGTCGCGCAGGATGCCGGCGTTGCTGACCACGCCGTCGACCTTGCCGAACTCGTCGATCGCGGTCTTGATGATGTTGGCGGCGCCGTCGGGGTCGGCGACGCTGTCGTAGTTGGCGACGGCACGGCCGCCGGCCTCTTTGATCTCGGCGACCACGTGGTCGGCCATGTTGTGTCCGGCTCCGGTGCCGTCTCGGGCACCGCCCAGGTCATTGACCACCACACAGGCACCCTCGCGAGCCAGGGTCAGGGCGTAGTCACGGCCCAATCCCCCACCGGCTCCGGTGACGACGACAACACAATCCTGCACTCCGGGCATGTGTTTCCTTCCTCGATTCGATCGCCACGCTAGAACAGGCGACGCGCCAATTTCCAAGCCTTCTCTGTATACGGCGGGTAGATCATCTGGCTGACATCGGGTCGGGTCGGCTTGGTCAGCACCGTCTTGCGGTGGCTGAACTCTTCGAATCCCCACCGACCGTGGTAGGCCCCCATGCCGGACGGTCCGACCCCGCCGAACGGCAGCCTGGCGGTGGACACCTGGAACACCAGATGGTTGACCAGCATGCCGCCCGAGGGCACCCGGTTGATCACCTTCTCCCGGACTGCGCGGGATTTGGTGAACAGGTAGGCAGCCAACGGCTTGGGCCGGGCGTTGACGAAATCGATGGCGTCGTCGATGGACGCGACGGTCAGCACCGGCAGGATGGGCCCGAAGATCTCGTTGGCCATCAGCGCCTCGGCCGGGTCGGGGTCGACGACCACGGTCGGCTCGATCCGCAGTGTCGCGGGATCGGAACCGCCACCGAGCGCCACCGCACCTTTGGTGGCCGCCAGATAGCTTGTCAGGCGGTTGAACTGGCGTTCGTTGACGATCCGCATGCCGTGCTGTTCGTCGGACCGGAAGTCGGTGATGGCTTCGCCGATCTTGGTGACGAGTTCGTCGCGGATCGCGGCGTCGGCCAGCACGTAGTCGGGGGCCACGCAGGTCTGACCCGAGTTCAGCAGTTTGGTCCAGGCGATCCGTTTGGCCGCTACCGCGATATCGGCGTCGGCGGCCACGATGCACGGGCTCTTGCCGCCCAGTTCCAGCGTTACCGGGGTCAGGTGTTCGGCGGCACCGGCCATGATCTTGCGGCCGATCTCGGTGCCGCCGGTGAACATCACCCGGTCGAAGCCCTGCGCGATGAGCTCCTGGCTCACCGCTCCGTCGCCCTCGACCACCACGATCGCGTCGTTGTCCAGGTAGCGCGGCACCAGTTCGGCCATCAGCCGCGAGGACGCCGGGGCGATCTCAGACGGCTTGAGCACCACGGTGTTTCCCGCGGCGATCGCACCCACCAGGGGCCCCAACGTCAGATAGAACGGGAAGTTCCAGGCGCCGATGATCAGCACCGTGCCGTACGGCTCGTATTCGACCCAGCCGCGGCCGGGCAGCTGCGCCAGTTCGAGGAGGCGGTGCTTGCGGCGCATCCACTTCTTGACGTGCTTGGCCGCGTAGCGGGCCTCGGCGGCGGTGCCGGCGCTGTCGGCCAGCCACGCCTCGAACGGTTTGCGATCGAGGTCGGCCGCCAGGGCGTCGGCGATCCGCGCCTCGTTCTCGTTCATCATCTGTTCGAGGCGGTGCAGTTGAGTGCGGCGCCACGCCACGTCCCGGGTCCGCCCGGTGGCGAAAGTTTCGCGGAGCCTCGCGACGACGTCAGCGACGCCGATAGTGGTGGTCATGACCCCATTCCTACCGCACCCCGCCCCGGCCGGGAGGCGGTTAGCGAGCCTCGACGAAGGAGAGGCGAAGCTGGACCGCCCAATCACCCCCGGCGGTTAGCGAGCCTCGACGAAGGAGAGGCGAAGCTGGACCGCCCAAACACCCCCGGCGGTTAGCGAGCCTCGACGAAGGAGAGGCGAAGCTGGACCGCCGAACCGGCCCCGGCGGTTAGCAGCGCACCGCGGTGACGAACTCGGAGAACGCGTCGGAGTCGTCGCCCATCGGCACCTCGACCCAGCGGTTCAGCCGGCGCATCTCGGCAGTGGAGGGCTGCGCGTTGGCCTGCCAGCCGTGCTCGTCGAGCCAGGTTCGCACCACTGCGCGGTCTTCGTCCTGGTAGATCAGGTCCTGGATGTCCACTGTCTGAGTCAGGCCGAGCGTCTCCGCGATCTTGTTGAACCGGTCCGACATCTGCTCGCGGCGCTCATCGGAGCGGTGGTTGCCCGCGGTCTCCGCCGCGATCCGGCTTCCCGGCGCACTGAGCGCGGTGATCTGCTCGAACAGCCGGTCCTGGCCGTCGGCGGGCAGGTACATCAATAGACCCTCAGCCAGCCACGCCGTCGGGGCCGCCGGATCGAAGCCGGCGGCGATCAGGGCGGCCGGCCAGTCCTGCCGCAGGTCGATGGCCACGGTGCGGCGCTGCGCCGCCGGCGTCACGTCATTGGCCGCCAGGGTCTGCTCCTTATAGGCCAACACTTTCGGCTGGTCGATCTCGTAGACAGTGGTGCCGGCCGGCCAGTCCAGCCGGTAGGCCCGCGAGTCCAGACCGGACGCCAGGATCACGATCTGGCGTATACCGGATTCGACGGCGTCGGTGAAGTAGGCGTCGAAGAAATGCGTCCGGACCGCCTGGTAGTTGCGCATGTGGTGGTAGACCGCGGCGATCTCGGGGTCGATGGCCTCCACCTTGTCGACCAGCGTGTCGTCGAGCAGCATCTCCCAGACCCCGGTGCCTGCCCCGGCAACCAGCAGCCGGGCGTACGGGTCGCGGATCAGCGGATCGGCGCTGGCGGTCTCGGACGCGCGGGCGGCGGCCACCATCACCGCCGTTGAGCCGACGCTGGTGGCGATGTCCCAGGTGTCGTCGTGGGTACGCAGTGTGCTCATCGGTTACCTCAATTTGTTGACGCGGATGTCGTCAGCAATGCTACCGAAAACACTTAGGTGAGCTATTCAGCTTCGTGGCGGCGCCCGGACGAGCGGCCTATCGCAGCTGCCAGAGCTGGTGCGCCAGCAGCGCGTGCAGGTTGGCGATCACCGCCGCGGACTGGTCGCGGTCACCGACGAATGCGACGTAGAACCCGATTCCCCACAGCACCGCCAACAGCAGCTCGCCCAGCGCAGAAACATCCGCGGAGGTCGTGAGTTCACCCCGCTCGACGGCGGCGATGATCGCGACGGCGAGGAACTCGCGGGTGGAGAACGAGACTCCACCGACCAAGTCCCGCAGTTCCGGGTGCCGTTCGGCGTCCAGCACCGCGGTGACGACGAACGCCGCCGTAGTGCGGTCGTCCTGGTCGAGTTGTGCGATCGACAGGAGGAAGGACGACAGTTGCCCGATCAGGTCGGTATGCATCATGGCCTGATCCACGGCCTGGTCGACGAGCGCCTGGGCCTCTTCCAGCACAGCCCGGTAGAGCAGTTCTTTGCTCGCGAAGTAATGGTTGACGGCCGGCCGGGTCAGATCAGCACGACTGGCGACGGTCTGGAAAGTTGTGGCGTCGTAGCCGAGTTCGCTGAAGACGCTCCGGGCGGCGGACACGATCCGACCCCGGGTCAGGCCCGACCGCGCACCGCGGGGCCTCCCGGGTCCATGAAGAGCGTGGACCGGCACATCGAAAATTGTGGCACCGCGCACCTGCGCTGTGGTTAATTCCCGATTACCAACATTAACTTTTATGTTGCCCGGTAAGTCCCCGGCCTGGCTCCGGCGAACTAAAGTCGACTTATGGGCGCAGTACTCTCGCGGCAGGCTTACTTCGAGACGGGTCTCGAAGTGTTGTCCGAATTGGGATACGGCGGCCTCAAGCTGGCAGAGGTCTGCAACCGGCTCGGCGTGACGACCGGCTCGTTCTACCACTACTTCACCAGCTGGCCGGTTTTCACCCGTGAGCTGGTCTTGCACTGGCTGGACGTCCGCACCGTGCAGCACGTGGAGTTCGCGCGGGCCCTGCCGGACCCGCGACAGCGTCTCGACAGCCTGATCCAGATCGGTCTGGCACTGCCGCACGGTGCCGAGGCCGCGATCCGGTGCTGGAGTTCAGCGGATCCGGCCGTGCACGCCGTGCAGACCCAGGTGGACCAGCAACGCTTCGACATCCTCTACGAGTCGGCGCTGGAGGTGCTGGGCGAGGCGCGTCAGGCGCAACTGTTCGCCAACTGGGCGATGTATCTGCTGATCGGCTTCGAGCAGGCGCTGCTGCCGCGCGACAGCGCCGCGTTCGAGTGGATCGCCGGCCAGTTGCTCGAAGCGCTGGACTCGGGCCGCTTTGCCAGCACGGCCGACACCGCCGTCTCACCGTGAACTGATGCGCTGCACCGGCAGCCGCGGCCCGCGCCGCGGTTCGACGGCCAGCCCGCTTTCGGTCAGCAGTCGCACCACCCGGTGCCGGTGCGGTCGCATCGGCTCGAGCAGGTCGATCATGGCGGCGTCGTCGATCGGATGGCCGAGCAGCGTCCAGCCGATCATCTTCGCGATGTGGTAGTCGCCGACCGCGAGCGCGTCGGCGTCGCCGAAGGCGCGCTGGGCGGTCTCGGCCGCGGTCCACACCCCGACTCCGGGCAGCGATATCAGCGCCGCGCGTGCCTCGACGGGCGGCCGGGTCACCAGCCGTTCCAGTGACACGGCGCGCTGCGCGCAGCCGACGACGGTGCGGGCCCGTCCGCCGTCGACGTTGGCACGGTGGAACCTCCAGGACGGGATCGTCCGCCACACCTCGGCGGACGGCGGGACCCGCATTCGCGCGGGCGCCGGGCCTGGTGCGGGGGCACCGAACTCGGTGACCAGCACCCGCCAGGCGCGAAACGCGTCGGCACCGGGCACCCGCTGTTCGAGTACTGCCGGGATGAGCGCTTCGAGCACCCGGTCCGTGCGGCCCAGCCGAAAATGCGGCAGGCGGCGGTGCGCGGCGGCCACCGTCGGCTCGGTGGGCGCGAAGTCCGACGCATCGTCGTCGGCGCCGAGCAGTCCCGGGACGCCGTCGAGGAATTCCGCGGCCCCGGCTCCCCATGCCGTGCAGTCCACCGCGTCAGGCGCCGCCCGGGTGATGCACGCCGTCACCGGCCCGCTGGCCATCAGGCTGGTCCGCCAGATGGCGCCATCGCTGACCTGGAAACAGGGGTCGGCCGGGCCCCGACGCAACGGAGCCAGGGTCAGGCCTGGACTGGCCGGGCCACCGAAGGTGACGGTACGACGAAGCGAACTGTTGATGGCGCGATCATAAAGATCGCCGCGTCCGCGTTGACCGGTTCGGTGTCACCAAGCCACCATGAGGTGGTGATGGCCACCCCGTTCGACGACCCGCAGGCGGAACTGGCATGGATGTTTCTTCAGGGCATCTGTGGCGACGATGATCTGGACGAGATCTTCGCCCTGGTCAGCGACGACTTCACCTACTGGAGCATTCTGACCGGGCAGGCCCTCGACAAGGACGCCGTGCGCCGCCAGACCGAGGACCGCCGACCTGGCCTGCGCATCAGCCTGGATCTGCTCCGCTGCATCAACGAACACGAGACCGTGGTGATCGAGGCACAGGGTGACTGCGTGACCACCGACGGCGGCCACTATGCGAGCCCCCTGGTGTTCATCGTCGACTGCCACGACGGCCGGATCGTGTCGGTGCGCGAGTACACCGACACCCGATTCGCGGCTGAGGTGCTCGGCCTCTGAGGCGTGCGCTAGACCCCCGCGACGCTGATTTCGGCTTTGTCCGGATAGAACGCGGCGTGCCCGGCGATCGCAGCCACGGCCGGGTACGGCTGCTCATAGGTCCAGATCGCATCGGGGACGCATCGGCCGTCGGCGGTGGTCACCGAGTAGTAGGCGGCATCGCCCTTGAACGGGCAGTAACTGGTGGTCGAGGTGCGGGTCAGCAAGTCGGTTCTGACGTCAACCATCGGAACATACTGCACCGCAGGATGATTCGATTCCCGCAGGGTCAGCGCACCGTCGGTGTCGGCGATGACTTCGCCGCCGATCCGCACCGTGACGTGCCGGCCCGTCGGGGTCACGGTGATCGGGTACTCGGCGGTCGGGGTGAGAATCGGTCGACTGCTCATGATCTCCTACAGCTTCCAGACGTCGCGGGTTGCACCGTTTCTTCGCTTGGCATCACGCATTCTCATCCAGAAACGCGCCGCCTCCCGGATCGATTCCTCGACCGGCCGGGGCTGCCAGCCCAGTTCGCGCACCGCCTTGGCATGGTCCACCGGGGCCTCGGCACGCATCATCCGCACCGACCTCAGGCACAGCTCGGCGTCTTTGCCGGTGAGCCGACTTTTGATACTGCCCAACGCGCCCAGCGCGTAGAGCACCGGCACCGAGATCGACCGCCTCGGCGGCGGCACCCCGGCCTCCTCGGCGGCGATGCGGACCACCTCGTTCAGCGCGATCATCCGCTCGGAGACGAGGTAGCGCTGCCCGTTGCAGCCGCGATCGGCGGCCAGGATCATCGCCGCCGCGGCGTCGTCGACCCCGACCACCTCCAGCTCGATGCCGTCCATCAGGAACGGGAGTTTGCCGAAGACCGCGCCGGCGATGAAGGCGCCGTGCGGGGTGCGGCCCCAGTCGCCGTCGCCGTAGGTGGTGGACACGCACATCGCGACCGCGGGCAGGCCGGCTTCAGCGCGGCTGAGCACCAGGTTCTCGGCCTGCACCCGGGATTGCACGTACGGGGTGAGTCCACCCGGGCTGATGATGTCGTCCTCGGTGGCGACACGGCCGCGGCGCCGGCCGACGGTGGCGTAGCTGCTGGTGAACACGAACCGGCGCAGGTCCGCGGCGATCGATCCTTCCGAGGCAACGTCCAGGACATTGCGCAGACCTTCGACGTTGGTGCGGAACAGCGGGCTCGGATCGCGCAGCCAGGATCGGGCATCGACGACGCAGTAGTAGATGTCGTCGCAGCCGGTCATGGCCGCACGCAGGGTGGCGGAGTCGAACACGTCACCGTGGAAGCGGGTGACGTCGAGGTCGTCGATCCCGATGGTGTTGGCGCTCGGGCGGACCATCACCCGCACGTCGTGTCCGGCGTCGACGAGCTGGCGGGTGACGTGCGATCCCAGGAATCCGTTCGCGCCGATGACGAGCTTGGGCTTGGCGATCACGCGTTACCTCCGAATTGCTGCATCCAGGCCGCCGCCTCGTCATCGAGGGTGCCGAGTTCCTGCGCCTTCTTACACCACTTCATGCTCGCCGCCACGAAGCGCAGCGGGTTGTAGATGTCCTCCTGGCGGCACCACAGGCCGTCGCCGGCGTAGGTGACGATCGAGATGTTGGTGGCGCTGATGATGGTGCCGTCGCCCGGGTCGCGCATGGGGTTGTCCAATTCGCAGATGACGCGCCCACCGTCCTCGTCGATGACCGTCCACACTGCCGGGAACTCGGTCATGTAGCTGCCCGGGAACGTCGACATGGTCTTGCGGATCCAGCTGCGTACCTCGTCACGGCCGTGCATGGTGCCCATCGCGTGCTCGACGTATTCGACGTCGGGGGTGTAGTGCGCCACCCAGGCATCCCAGTCCTTGGTTTCGGCGGCGCGGGCGACGGTCTGCTCGAAAGTATCGAATGCTGCCGCGAGCTCCGCGCGGCTGAACTGCGGATTCGTCATGCCAAGAACTAGAACACGTTCTAGCGACGTTGTCGAGAGGACTCAGATTCGAATCTGGGTTTATATTCGAATCGGTGTTACGGTGGCGCCGTCGGCCCCGACCGAGCCGGAAGGAGATCGCCGTGACGCCCAGCAAACCGGCCGTCGGCCTGCACCACGCGGCCTACGCCTGCGCCGATCTGGAGGCCACCCACCACTTCTACGAGGACCTGCTCGGGTTCCCGCTGGTCCACACCGAGGTCGAGCAGCTGCAGGACGGCTTCTTCCGACACGTGTTCTACGACCTCGGCGACGGCTCGTGCATCGCGTTCTTCGACCTGCACGGCGTCGGGGAGAAGCCCGACTGGTCGAGCTCGTTGTCCCGCCCGAACGGTCTGCCGGTGTGGGTGAATCACGTGGCCTTCCGGGCCACCGAAGCGAAGCAGAACGACGTCCGGGCGCGGATGGACGCCGCCGGGGTCAAGGCGTTGATGGACGTCGACCACGGCTGGTGCCACTCGCTGTATTACCTCGACCCCAACGGCATCATGGTCGAGTTGTGCCGGGACACACCAGGTTTCGAACGCGACCCGGAGCAGGCGCTGGCTCTGTTGACAAGCACCGAGCGGGCGGCCGACCCCAAGGTGGTCACGTCGCGTTCGACCACCACGCACCTCGGCTGACGCGCACATGGGCCTCGATTCCCTGACGACACTGACCGTCACCCAGGACGGGCCGGTGGCCCGGGTGCTCATCGACCACGGCGAGATCAACCTGATGGACGCCGCGATGATGGGCGACCTGTGGCGGCTGGTGAAGTGGCTGCGCGCCGCGGGCGACAGGGTCCGGGTCGTGGTGCTGGAGAGTGCCAATCCGGACTTCTTCATCGCTCACGTCGACCTGGCGCTGCTGCAGGCGTCGGTAACCGACCCCGAGACCGCAGTCGGCTCCTTCCAGGACATGGTCGGCGCATTCCGGGCGCTCGACCAGGTCACCGTCGGGGTGGTCGCCGGGCGGGTGGCCGGCGGCGGGATGGAACTGCTGGTCAACCTCGATCTGCGCTTCGCGGTCCGCGGCCGGGCGGTGTTCAACCAGGTCGAGACCGGGATCGGGGTCATCCCGGCCGGTTCGGGCCCACAGCACCTGAATCGGCTGCTGGGGCGAGGCCGGGCGCTGGAGGTCATCCTCGGCCACGACGACCTGGACGCCGACCTGGCCGAACGCTATGGGCTGGTCAACCGGGCACTGGACGCGGGCGACGTCGGGCCGTTCCTGGACCGGCTGGTGGAGCGCATCGCCACGGTGCCGCTGGCCGACATCGCCGACGTCAAGGCCACCCTGGCCGCCCCGGACCTCGAGACTGGCCTGGCGGCGGAACGCTCCGCTTTCGCGCACGTGCTCGGACGCGGTGCGGCGTTGCCCAGGATGCAACGTTTCCTGGCCGCCGGTGGCCAGACGCCGGGTGGGGAACGCCGACTGGCCGAGCTGGTGGCCGGCCTCCACCGAATGGAGCCGGCGTGAGTCCCGCGGGCGGAACGGCTCGCGGCGCAGCGCCCACCCGCCCCACCGTCCGGGGCCGCGACACCCAGGCCCGCCTGGAGCAGGCAGCCCGCGAGGTGATCGGCGCCAAGGGCTTCTTCAAGACGACAATCACCGACATCACGACCACCGCACGGCGCTCACCGGCGTCGTTCTACCACTATTTCGAGTCCAAGGAAGACCTGCTGGCGTCGTTGGCCGAGGACTTCCGGGTCACGGCCAGAAGCCGTGCGGTGCAGGCATTGCACCCGGGCCAGGATCTGCGCGAGATCATCGAGGAATCGGTGCGGGCGCACTGGGAGACCTACCGCGAACATCGCGGTGTCATGGTCGGGGTGTTCCAGCTGGCGATGATCAACGACGAGTTCGCCCAGCGCTGGCGGGAGATGTGTGCCGACGCGATCGACTGGGTGGCGCAGACGGTACGGATGGCGCAACGCAAAGGCTATGCGCCCGACGCCGATCCGGAGCTGGTCGGGTCGGCCATCGTCGCCATGCTCAACCACTTCACCTATGTCTGGCTGGTGGCAGGCGGCGACGTCGCAGGCCGCGAACTCGACGACGAAGCGGCCATCAAGACGCTCACCGACACCTGGTATCGCTCGGTGAGCTGGCGCGAAGACGGTTCTTGACCAAAGGAGTTATGCAGTGGCGGTGACACGCGAATTCGTTTCGCTCACTTCGGCATCGGCGGGCGTCAACCCCGCCGGCTACCATCCCGCGCAGGGGCTGTACTGGACCCCGGCCGGCGTCAGGCCGAAGGTGGCGGTCATCGCCAGCCACTACAACGTGGACTTCGCCGAGCACTACCTGGCACCGCTCATCGCCGAACGCGGATACGGCTTCCTGGGTTGGAACACCCGATACCGAAGCGGCGAGTCGCTGTTCCTGCTCGAACACGCGCTGCTGGACATCGCGGCCGGGGTGCAGTGGCTGCGTGAACAGGCCGGCGTCGAGACGATCGTTCTGCTCGGCAACTCCGGCGGTGGGTCCCTGATGGCGGCCTACCAGTCGCAGTCCGTCGACCCGCACATCACAGGAGTCGGCGGCGGCCCGGTGCCCGACGCGGTCAACGCGCTGCCGCCCGGCGACCTGTATGTGTCCACCCAGGCGCACGCCGGGCGCCCGGAGGTGCTGACCGCGTGGATCGACCCGTCGGTGACCGACGAGACCGACCCGCTGTCCTGCGATCCGGCTCTGGACATGTACGCCGAGCAGAACACGCCGCCCTACACCCCGGAATTCATCGCCCGCTACCGCCAGGCCCAGCGCGACCGCAACGACCGGATCACCGCGTGGGCACAGGCGGAGCTGAAGCGGCTGAAGGCCGGCGGCACCTACGACCGCTCCTTCTCGGTGCATCGGGTGTGGGCCGACCCGCGTTACCTCGACGCCTCGCTCGACCCGTCGGACCGTCCGCTGAACTCGTGCTACCTGGGTGACCCGCGGCGCGCCAATCGCGCGCCGTACAACATCGCCGCGCACTGCACGCTGCGGACCTGGCTGTCCATGTGGAGCCTGCAGACTTCGTTCTGTCAGGGCGCTCCGCACCTGGGCCGGATCACGTTGCCCTCGTTGGTAATCCAGGGCACCGCGGACACCGGCGTCTTCCCCAGCGATGCTCACCACATCCACGACTCGCTGGCCAGCACCGACAAGCAACTCCATTTCATCGCCGGCGACCACTACCTGCAGCAGCCGGCGGACAGCCGCACGATCTGCGCGGATCTGGTGGCGTCCTGGATCGCAGAACGCACCTGATGGACACACTCGACTTCGACTTCCGCGACCCGGAGCTGCACGTCGATCCGCTGACGTATCAGCGACGGTTCGCTGAAGCCGAGCCGGTGCACCGCAACAGCCAGGGGCTGTGGGTGCTCACCCGCTACGCCGACGTGTTGGCGATGCTGCGTGACGAGCGGGCCGGCACCGACCGGCGAAACCTGTACCGCAGCAAGCTCGATCCGGGCCGCCCGTATCTGACCCACGTGGAACACAACCTGTTCTACCGGTCCGGTGACGACCACCGCCGGCTGCGGGCCCCGCTGTCGCGGGCGTTCACGCCGCGGGCGCTGGCCTCCTTCGAACCCGAAGTCGCCGCCCGCGCCCGGGTATTGGCCGCCGGGCTGGACCCGGCCGGCTTCGACCTGGTGGCCGAATTCGCAAAACCGTTGCCGCTCGGCATGATCGCCACCCTGCTGGGGGTTCCCGACAGCGAGCTGGACAACTTGGCGACCTGGTCGATGGCGCTGATCGCCGCCCTGGAGCCGGCTGCGCCGCGGTCGGTGTTCACCGCCGCCGACGATGCCGCCGCCGGGATGAAGGACCTGCTCGCCGACCTGCTGAAGCTGCGCCGCGCCGATCCCGGCCACGACCTGCTGTCGGTGGTGGCGACCAGCGGCCTGCCGCTGTCCGACGACGAACTGCTGCACAACGCGATCTTCTTGCTGTCGGCCGGTCACGACACCACCACCGCAGTGCTCACCGGGGCCGCCGCGCTGCTGATCGACGACCCTGCGCAACGCCGCCTGCTGGCCGAACCGGGCACCGCCCCGCACGCCGTCGACGAACTGGTCCGGCTGATCAGCCCGGCGCAGATGATCTCCCGAGTGGCCGAGGCGCCCATCGAGATCGGTGACCACGTCATTCGCCCCGGCGCCCCGATCCTGCTCGGGTTGGCCGCCGCCAACCGGGATCCCGCGATGTTTCCCGACCCCGACCGGCTCGACCTGATCCGGCCGCAGACCGGCCACCTGGGGTTCGGCTTCGGCCCACACGTCTGCCTGGGCGCCCCGCTGGCCCGCATGCAGATCCGGTCGGGGCTGCTCGCCCTGTTCGACCGATTCCCCGAGTTGACGGCTCAAGCGCCGCCGCACCGGGAACCCAGCGCGGTGCTGACCAGCTATCGCTCCTATCTGCTGGCGAGCGCCGGCTGAGCCGGGATAATCGGGGGCATGAGTAATCACCAGCGTGCGATCCTGGCCGGCGGCTGCTTCTGGGGCATGCAGGATCTGATCCGCAGGCAACCCGGCGTGGTGGCCACCCGGGTCGGCTACACCGGCGGGGACGTCCCGAACGCCACCTACCGCAACCACGGCACCCACGCCGAGGCCATCGAGATCACCTACGACCCGGCGGCGACGGACTATCGCAGCCTGCTGGAGTTCTTCTTCGCGATCCACGACCCGAGCACCCGCAACCGGCAGGGCAATGATGTCGGGACCAGCTATCGTTCGGCGATCTTCTACCTCGACGAGGAGCAGCACCGGATCGCGCTGGAAACCATCGCCGACGTCGATGCATCCGGGCGCTGGCCGGGCAAGGTGGTCACCGAGGTCAGCCCTGCCGGTGACTTCTGGGAGGCCGAACCGGAACACCAGGACTACCTGGAGCGGTTCCCGAGCGGCTACACCTGCCACTACGTCCGGCCGGATTGGCAGCTGCAGCCGCAGCGCTAGCGACGCTGGGCGCGCGGGCGCACCGTGATCCGCCCACCCCGCTTGGGAGTGAAGGCCACGCCGCGGGCGTGATACTTCTCGCCGGGCGCGGTGGTGGTTTCGATTGCGAACTGCCGCAACACGGTTCGCAGCACCAGATCCATCTCCACGTTGGCGAAGGTCGAGCCCGGGCAGCGCCGGCTGCCGCCGCCGTAGGGCAGCCATTCGAACGCCGACGGGCTGCCGGTGATGTACCGGTGGGGGTCGAAGCGGTGCGGGTCGTCGAATGCGATGGGGTTCGGGTGGATCTGATTGATCGCCACGATCACCGAATAACCGCGCGGAATCACCCATTCCCCGATCTGAACGCTGGGCGCATACACGTGGCGTCCGGCGAAGTCGATGACGGTCCTGGTCCGCTGCACTTCCCGGATCGCGGCGCGGCGCAACGCGCTCTCGTCGCTATCGGCTTCGGCGGTCAGCTTTTCGAGCAGCTCCGGGTTGCGGCTCAACCGCTCGAACACCCAGGCCATCGTCGAGGCCGTGGTCTCATGGCCGGCCGCCAGCAAGGTCAGCAGTTCGTCGCCGATCTCCTGGCGGGTCATCGCCGTACCGTCGTCGTAGGTGGTGTTCAGCAACAGGCTCAGCACATCGGTGCGGTTCTCGAAGTCCGGATCGGCACGCACGTCGGCGATCAGCTTGTCGAGGATGACCTCGTACTTGGCGCGCCACGCGGCTAACCGGCCCCACGGGGTGAACCGGCCGTAGTCGCGAATCGGAATCGGCAGGGCCACCATTTTCGAGCCCAGCGTCACCCACTTCGGCAGGTCGATCCGCAACTGTTCCAGTTCGGCGCCTTCGGCCCCGAAGATCGCCCGCAAGATGACGTTCAGGGTGATCCGGTTCATCGGTTCCAGCGTTGGGAACGACTTCCCGGTGGGCCAGTTGCTGATCTCGCGCTGGGTCTCCTCCACGATGATCTGCTCGTAGGCACGCACACGTTTGCCGTGGAACGGTGGGCTCAACAGGTTGCGCCGCCGCCGGTGCTCGGCCCCATCGAGTGCGAACACCGAACCCGGCCCGAGCAACCGCGACAGGTTGGGTTGGATGTTGCCGAGGTCTTCGGGGTTGGCCAGGAAGACCTGCCTGGCCAGTTCGGGCTCGGTCACGAAGACCGTCTTGCCGAACAGCGGGCCGTCGATGGTGAAGGCGCTGCCATACCGACGAGTCAGTCGCTGAATCGCCCAGCGCCGGGCCACGATCAGCAGCAGGCCCGACACCGCCTTGGGCATCCGCGGACCGGGCGGAAGATTGGTCGCCGACGGAACACGGTTTTCGACGGTGTCGGAGGCCTCGCCGGCAACCTGGGTCATCTGACGTCTCCCGTCGCAATATTTGGTACCAATGCGTACCAAGTGTTGGTGGTCACACGGTACCGTTAAGTACCATCGACTGGCAAGGGTCCGCGGAGGCAGGAGGTGCGGCGATGACGGTGCTCGTGACCGAGGGCGAGGTGACGCAGGCTGCCGACCCGTTTCGCCGCCGCCTGCTCGACGGCCTGGCCGACTCGATCGCCGAGCGCGGCTACCGGGCCAGCACTGTCGCCGACATCGTGCGGGCCGCCCGCACCTCCAAGCGCACTTTCTATGACCGCTTCGCCAGTAAGGAGGAGTGCTTCCTGGAGTTGCTGCGCGTCGACAACGAGGCGCTGGCCGAGCGGATCGGCGCCGAGGTGGACCCGCAGGCCGACTGGCAGGACCAGATCCGCCAGGCGGTGGGGGCCTATGTGGCCCAGATCCGGGCTCGGCCGGCGATCACGCTGAGCTGGATCCGCGAGTTGCCGTCGTTGGGTGAGGTGGCGCGGCCCGCCCAGCGGCGCGGCCTGGACCTGATGGCGAATCTGCTGGTTGCACTCAGCGGCAGTCCGGGCTTTCGCCGGGCCGGCCTACCGGCGCTGACCCCGGAGTTGGCGGTGATCCTGCTCGGCGGCCTGCGGGAGTTGACCGCGCTGGCCGTCGAGGACGGCACCGACATCGGGGCGATCACCGGACCGGCGATCGATGCCTCGATTGCGCTACTGGGCCCTCGGCACTGATCTACCGTTGATTGGTCGGGGGCACCGAGAATCGAAGAGGACCGCCATGCAGCTCTCAACGCGCAATCAACTCACCGGAACCATCGCCGATCTCGACATCGGCGCGGTCATGGCCGTGGTCAAGATCCGGCTCGACGGCGGCGAGCAGGTGATCACCTCGTCGGTCACCCGCGACGCCGCCATCGACCTCGACCTCAAGGTCGGCCAGCCCGCGACGGTGTTCATCAAGTCGACCGAGGTCACCGTCGGGGTGGAGTAGCCGCTTCAGTTCCAGGGCTTTAGTTCCAGGGAAGCGCGAGCTTGCAGATCTTGCGCACCACGGTGGCGAACTGCTTGAGCAGCGGTCCAGAGTTGTACGGAACGCCGTAGCGCTCGCAGATCTCCCGCACCTGCGGAGCGATCTCGGCATAGCGGTGCGCCGGCAGGTCGGGGAACAGGTGGTGCTCCACCTGGAACGACAGGTTGCCGCTGAAGATGTGGAACCACTTGCCGCCGGTCAGGTTCGCCGAGCCGAGGATCTGGCGGTAGTACCACATGCCGCGGGACTCGTTCTCGGTCTCCTCGATCGTGAATTCTCTTGTGCCGTCGGGGAAGTGGCCGCAGAAGATGATCGTGTAGGACCACACGTTGCGCATCAGGTTGGCGGTGATGTTGCCGGCGAACACCAGCGGCGCGAACGGCCCGGCCAGCAGCGGGAAGGCCACATAGTCCTTGAGGGTCTGGCGGCGAACCTTCTGCCAGGTCTCGCGCAGCATCTCCGTCTTGTCGGCGAACCCGATCTCACCCGCGCGGATGCGTTCGGTCTCCAGCTCATGCACCGCCACGCCGTACTGGAACAGCACCATCAGCAGGAAGGCGTACAGCGGGTTGCCCAGGAAGTAGGGCTCCCAGGGCTGCTTGTCGCTCATCCGCAGGATGCCGTAGCCCACGTCGCGGTCCATGCCGACGATGTTGGTGTGGGTGTGGTGCATGTAGTTGTGCGAGTGCCGCCACTGGTCGCTCGGGCAGGCGTTGTCCCACTCGAAGTGCTTGCCGTACAACGCCGGTTCGCCCATCCAGTCGTACTGGCCATGCATGACGTTGTGGCCGATCTCCATGTTGTCGAGGATCTTCGACAGACCCAGCATCACCGTGCCGGCCAGCCAGGCCGGCGGGATGATGCTGAAGAACAGCAGCGCGCGCCCTCCGACCTCCAGCGCGCGCTGCGCCTTGATGACCTGGTGGATGTAGTCGGCGTCGCGTTCGCCGAGGTCGTCGAGAACACGCTGACGGATGGCGTCAAGCTCGGCGCCGAACTCATCCAGCCGCAGGGGCAGGTCGGCGCGCGGGGCTTCGAGGACTTCGGTCGGCTCGAGAACTTCGGTCGGTTCGAGAACTGGTGCAGACATGGTTGGCTCCTTGGTTTAGAGGTCGATGTCGACGTCGCCGACGGGCACCGACACACAGATCTGGATGTCTTCGCCCTCGGCGGTGGAGATCGCCCCGGTGATCAGGTTTCGCACCGTGCCACCGGTTTTGCGGCAGGTGCAGCTGTGGCAGATGCCCATCCGGCATCCGTTGGTCGGTTGCAGCCCGGCCGCTTCGGCCTGCTCCAGCAGTGACCGGCCGTCGTCGACGACCGAGATAGTGCTGCCGAGGAAGGTCACCTGCCCCCCGGACGCCTCCGCCGGCGCGGCGAAGACCGGCGGCACGAAGCTCTCCGAGATGGCGTCGGGGCGCAGTTCGCGCACCGCAGCGACCAGGGCCGGCGGGCCGCACACGTAGACCGCCTCGGCGTCCGGCATCGCCGCCTGCAGGTGCCCGGCGTCGAAGTAGCCCCGCAGATCGCCGGTTTCAGTCTCCCGGGTGTAGCCGTGCAGCACTCGGACCCGCGGCATGTCGGCGAGTTCGCCGCGGTAGCAGGCCTCTTCGGGGTTGCGGGCGTAGTGGACGAACGCCACCTTGCCGGCGTAGCGCTCGGCGTGCAGCGTGCGCAACATCGACATCACCGGGGTGATGCCGCTGCCGCCCGAGACCAGCAGGATGCGCCGGGGCCGGATGGCCGGCAGCACGAAGTCGCCGCCGACGGAGTCCAGGCCGACGATCATGCCGGGCCGGGCGTGGCGGTAGAGGTGATCGGAGACCAGTCCACCCTCATGCCGGCCGATGGTGAGCTCGATGAGTCGCTGGCCCTCGGCGCTGGCCGGTGAGTAGCACCGGGTGCGCTTGCGACCGTCGATGTCGACGGTCAGGTTGATGTGCTGGCCCGCCTTGAACCCGCCGAACGCATCGTTGGGTTCCAGCAGCAGAGTCACGCTGCGCGGGGTGGCGCGCCGGACGGCGACCACCCGGGCGCGGGCATCGGTGCGGGTCCAGGTCGGCGACACCAGCTCGGTGTAGCGGTCGACCCCGTGCGGGCCGGTGAGCAGGTCGACCAGGCTGGAGCCCAGGACCCGCCGCGTCAAAGTTTGAGTGAACATATGTACACAGTGAACACTTGTTCACGGCTCGTCAAGGGTAAATCGACCGCTGTGTTACGCTTCACAACAGTGAACAGTCGTACGCCGAATTCACGATCCGGGCGATCGAGGCCGCCGCGCCCGCCCCGGCCGGAACGGCCTGCCCGCCCACCCCGACCAGAACGCCCGGAGCGGGCATCGCGTGAGGAACGCAAAGAGGCCACCCGCCGCGCCATCATCGGCGCGGCCCTGACGCTGCTCGACGAGCGCAGCTTCAGCGCGCTGAGCCTGCGCGAGGTCACCCGCGCGGCCAGCATCGTCCCGGCCGCGTTCTACCGGCATTTCGAGTCCATGGACGCGCTGGGCCTGGTCCTGATCGACGAGTCGTTTCGGGCGCTGCGGGAGACACTGCGCGACGCCCGCACCGGGGGGTTGGATCCCAGCCGGGTCATCGAATCGTCGGTGGAGATCCTGGTCGACAGCGTTGCCGCCCGCCCCGAATACTGGCGGTTCATCAACCGAGAACGCTTCAGCGGAATGACGGTGCTGCGTTATGCGATTCGTACCGAGATCCGGCTGATCACCTCGGAGTTGGCCACCGACCTGGCGAGATTCCCGAAGCTGAGCAGCTGGAGCACCGAGGACCTGAACATCCTGGCGGGCCTGTTCGTCAACGCGATGATCGTCACCGCCGAGGCCATCGAGGAGGCTCCGGACGCCGACACTCTGGCCGAGATCAAACATGTTGCTGTCAAACAACTGCGGATGATCGCCGTCAGCGCCGGGAGCTGGCGCAGTAAGCCCTGAGCGGTGGGTCCCGCCGCGGTCCCCGGGAAGCTGGCCGACGTCACCGGTCCGGGCGTCACCGACCGGTGGGGAGTGACGTGTGCGGATCTGGGCGCCTCGGTGGTGGCGCCCAACGGCACTCTGGTGTCGGTGTTCGGTGACACCTTCGCCGGCGAGCGGGTCGGCCAAGGCGACTGGCGTTCCCCGGTGATCCTGATCGGCACCGGCGACGCCGGCCACCGGATTCGCTATCAACGTGCCGGTGGCGCCGACGTCGACTACGCCCGGCAACTGTGGCACTACCGGCATCGCGAACCGGCGGGCCGGCGCGACCGTGGCGCGATCAGCACAGTGATCCCGTCGGACCTGTTGCGGGTGGATCAGATGCTCTACCTGCACGCGATCGTCAACCGCGGCTTCGGCAACGTGGCCTGGACCGAGATCTGGCGCTCCGCCGACAGCGGCGCCTCCTGGCGCAACCTGGGGACCAGATTCCCCGCCCGACTGCATCGCGGGCACGCCCAATGCTGGTCCTGGGACTACGACCCCGACGGCGGCTGGATCTACGTGGTGTCCACGGGTTTTCAGCGCGACAAGGGCATCATCCTGCGGCGGGTGCGTCCCGCCGACCTCGGCGACCCCGCCAAGTACTCCGGTTGGGGTTACCGCGGCGGCCGGCGGGCCTGGGGTCGCACCCCGGTGCCGATCACCCCGGCCGGCGAGACGTGGGGCGAACTGTCACTGCGGCGACTGGCCGCCGGAACGTGGGTGCTAGGCGGATTCGTATCGTCGCGCTACGCCCTGGGCTATCGGGTACTGCACTCCCCCACCGCGGAATTGGCCGGTGCCCCATTGCAATTACCGGTGATCGGCAGCGGTTGGGACGACGAGGACCACCGCGGCTCCCGGGTGGCCCAGCTCTACGGCGGCTACCTGCTGCCCGGCTCGCGGGTGGACCGCACCGGCGGGGTGGGCCTGATGGTGTCGCAGTGGAACACCGCGCACGGTTGGCCCTACCGGGTGATGCAGTTCCGGGCGACACTGCTCCGTGGGGACACGATCCTGTAGGTCGAGGAACTCCAACGAGGCACCACTGCGACGGCCCGCTCCTAATTTCCTCAGTGGCGACTAGGAAAAATAAGGACAATCTACGAGGGGCCTGGCTATTTCCTGGGTATCTGCTAGTGTCGCCGCCACCAGCGGTTACTTCGATAGGGAATCAATGCAGACATCTATCAAGCAGTTCCTTTGTGGGGCGGCCGTCGCAGGCCTGGTCGCAGGTACGGGGGCGGCGGTGGGGGCGCCGGCGGGGCTCTCGACGCTGACCGCCGATTGGCTGCTGGCCGCCGAGCATGTGCTGTTGATCGGCGTCGACGGCGTCAACCTCTCCAAGATCCTGGAATACGCCTACAACGACGACAGCGGTTTCAAGATCGCGATGGATCAGGGCATCACCGGAGCCGCGACCGAGGTCAACCACACCACGATCTCCGGGCCGTCGTGGTCGACGATCCTGACCGGGGTCTGGGACGACAAGCACGGCGTGATCAACAACCTGTTCCGTCCCGAGCCCTACGACAAGTGGCCGTCGGTGTTCAATCTGATCGAGTACCACAAGACGGAGATCGACACCACGATCATCAGCAATTGGCAGTACCTCAACCTGCTGGCCGATTCGGGCGGCCACACGGCCGACAACAACATCTACGTCCCGACCGAGGGCAGCCCGGCCGACTCCGACGCGATGGTCACCGCGCTCACCATCGCCCAGATCCTGGCGACCCAGAACAACCCGGACGACATCTCGAGCTTCCTGTTCTCCTACCAGTCGCAGGCCGACACCGCCGGGCACTCGTTCGGTGGCGGGTCGGAAGAGTACATGCACGCCATCATCAATCTCGGTGCCAACATCAAGGAGATCCTGGCCGCGATCGAGGAGGTCAAGGCGATCACCGGTGATGACTGGTCGATCATCCTCACCACCGACCACGGCCACCAGCAGTCGATGGGCCCGCTGAACCTCGGCATCGGTCACGGCTTCCAGTCGCCCAACGAGACGACGCAGTTCGTCATCTTCGATCAGGCCGGCCATGGCGCGACCGCCGGCAGCCAGAACCTGAACTACTCCATCGCTGACATCACGCCGACTATCTTGGCGCTGTTCGGAATCCAGATGCGCTCGGACTTCGACGGTGTCACGATGACGGACCCGAGCATCCTGAACAGCACCGTCGCGCCCGAGGACCTCAAGCAGTCGCTGACCGACGCGATCGCGATGTTCGGCTACCCGAATATCGGCAACGACATCACGCTGGGCATTCGCACGGTGTTCGCCTCCGTCCCGTACTTCCTCAACGGTTGGATCGAGGACTTTGACAAATACCTGCAGTCGATCATCGACCAGGACATCTTCTTGATCAGTGCACTGGCCGAGGGCACCCAGTGGGTGGTCAACACCGTCGGTGGGGCCGTTGTGGACGTGACCAACTCGATCGCACTCGGGGTCGGGTACCTGACCGGAGCGGGCGTCATCGCACCGACCGACGCGCCACTGCCGTTGCCGGGCAGCGCCGAGTTCAGCATCCCGGACTTCCACGCCCCCGATCTGCCCCTGACGCTCGACGTCGACGCACTGCTGGGCTAATACACCGTGGCACCCCTCAATCGGTTTCTGTGCGGTGCGGCCGTCGCCGGTCTGATCGCCGGGACGGGTTCGGTGGTCGGGGCGCAGGCAGGCTTGTCCGCGCTGAGCGCCGACTGGCTGCTGGCCGCCGAACACGTGCTGCTGATCGGCACCGACGGCACCAACCTGGACAAGATCCTGGAGTACGCCTACAACGACGACAGCGGCTTCAAGACGCTGATGGACCGCGGCGTCACCGCCGCCACCAGCGTCATCGGCCACCAGGCGATGTCCACCCCGGAGTGGACGACGATCCTCACCGGGGTGTGGGACGACAAACACGGGGTGGTCAGCAACCTCTATCGGCCCGAGCCGTACACGGCCTGGCCGTCGGTGTTCAACCTGATCGAGTATTACAAGTCGGAGGTCGACACCACGGTCGTCTCCCCCGTGGGCCTGTTCACCGAGTTGGGCGCCATTGGCGGCTATCCGGTCGACAACATCATCGGCATCACCGGCGGCTCCAACTTCGCGGAGGTGGACGCGCTGGTCACCGACGCCACCGTCGCCAAGATCCTTGCCACCATGGACAATCCGGACATCTCGACCTTCATGTTCTCTTACCAGTCGCAGGTCGACAACGCCGGACACACGTTCGGCGGCGGGTCGCAAGAGTATGCACAGGGCGTCATCAACGTCGGGGCCAACCTCCAGCAGATCATGACGGCGGTGGCCCAGGCCGAGGCGGCCACCGGTGACCGCTGGACGATCATCGCGGTTACCGACCACGGCCACATGCAGACGCCGACCCTGCCCGGGTTCAGCTTCGGGCACGGCTTCCAATCACCCAACGAGACATCGAGTTTCGTGATGTTCTCGCTGGCCGGAAACGAAGCGCAGGCCGGCGGCCAGAGCTTGGGGTATTCCCTTGTCGACATCACCCCCACGATCCTGCAGGCGTTCGGGATCCCGATGCGCTCGGACTTCGACGGCGCCCCGATGCAGACCGACCCGGCGCTGCTGAACAGCGTCGTCATGCCGGTCGATCTCAAGCAGGGCCTCACCGATGCGATCAACAGCTACGGCTACCCGAACATCGGCACCGAGATCATGCTGAGCCTTCGTTCACTGGCCGGCGGTGTCGGCTACGTGATCCAGAATTACCTCGTCGGCCCCGTCGACAACTACCTGCAGACGCTCATCGACCAGGACATCTTCGGAATCAGCTTGCTGGCCGAGGGCGCCCAGTGGGTGGTGCGGACCGTCGGCGGGGCGGTGGTCGACGTGACCGACCAGCTGGGCAGGGCGATCGGCTACCTGACCGGGGCCGGCGTCATCGAGCCGATGGACGCACCGCTGCCGTTACCGGGCAGCGCCGAGTTCAGCATCCCGGACTTCCACGCCTCCGATCTGCCCCTGGCACTTGACGTCGACGCATTGGTGGGCTGATACATCGTGACAACGATCAAGCAGGTCCTCTGCGGTGCGGCCGTCGCCGGTCTGGTCGCCGGAACCGGTTCGGCGGTGGTGGGGGCGCAGGCAGGCTTGTCCACCCTGACCGCCGATTGGCTGCTCGCCGCCGAACACGTGCTGCTGCTGGGCACCGACGGCACCAACCTGGACAAGATCCTGGAGTACGCCTACAACGACGACAGCGGCTTCAAGATGTTGATGGACCGGGGCATCACCGCCGCCACGACCATCGCCGGCCATCAGACGATGTCCACACCGTCGTGGTCGACCATCCTCACCGGTGTCTGGGACGACAAGCATGGCGTGGTCAGCAACGTCTACCGGCCCGAGCCGTACACGACCTGGCCGTCGGTGTTCAACCTGATCGAGTACTTCAAGCCGGAGGTCGACACCACCGTCATCTCCGGCCGGGGCCTGTTCACTGAGATTGCCTCCACGGGCGGCTATCCGGCCGACAACATCATCGGCATCTCCGGTGGCTCCACCTCGGCGGAGATGGACGCACTGGTCACCCAGGAGACCATCGCCCGGATCCTGGCGACTACGAACAACCCGAACCTCGACACGTTCATGTTCTCCTACCAGTCGCAGGTCGACCACGCCGGGCACTCGTACGGCGGCGGGTCGGAGGAATACCGAGACGCCGTCATCAACGTCGGGGCCAACTGGAAGGAAATCCTGGAGGCGGTCGCCGCCGCCGAGGCGGCTACCGGCGACCGCTGGACGATCATCGCAGTGACCGACCACGGCCACCAGCAGAACCCCGACCTGTTCGGATTCAGCCTCGGCCACGGCTTCCAGTCGCCCAACGAGACGTCGAGTTTCGTGATGTTGTCGTTGGCCGGAAATGATGCGCAGGCCGGCGGTCAGAGCTTGAGTTACCAGACCGTCGACATCACGCCGACGATCCTGCAGGCTTTCGGGATCCCGATGCGGTCGGACTTCGACGGTGTCCCGATGCAGGCCGATCAGGACATTTTGAACGGCATCGTCTTCCCGGTCGATCTCAAGCAGGGCCTCACCGATGCGATCAACAGCTTCGGTTACCCGAATATCGGCACCGACATCATGCTGAGCATCCGCGCACTGGCGGGCGGCGCCGGCTTCTTCCTGGAGAGTTACGCACTCCCGCCCATCCTCAATTACCTGCAGACAATCATCGACCAGGACATCTTCCTGATCAGCGGACTCGCCGAGGGCGCACAGTGGGTGCTCAAGACCGTCGGTGGCGCCGCGGCCGACGTACTCACCGATATCGGCAGGGTGGTCGCGTATTTCACCGGAGCCGGCGTGATCCCGCCGAACGACGCACCGCTGCCGCTGCCGGGCAGCGCCGAGTTCACCGGTTCGGTGGAGGCCTTGTTGGCCGACCACGCCTTTGCCACTCCGGACCTCGGCGACTCCGATCTGCCCTTGCTGCTCGACGTCGACCCACTGGTGGGTTGATACTTCTCCCACGTGACGGCCCAGGAGAAGGAGCGGCAAAGTGAAGACCCCGATCTGCGAGCAATACGGCATCGACTTCCCGCTCTTCGCCTTCAGCCACTGTCGCGACGTCGTGGCCGCAGTCACGAACGCAGGCGGCTTCGGTGTGCTCGGCGGCGCCGCGTACACCCCCGAGCAGTTGGACCATGAGCTGAGCTGGATCGACGACCAGGTGAAGGGCAAGCCCTACGGCATCGACATCATCGTGCCGGCCAAATTCGAAGGCAAGGGCGAGAACCTGTCCGGCCGCCAACTCGCCGACCGGATCCCGGACGACTTCAAGGCCTTTATCGCAGAGTTGCTGGCGCAGCATGACATCGAACCCGACGAGACACCCCGCATGGGATCGGCCATGCTCGCCGGCAGTGCGGGAGAACAACTGCTCGAGGTTGCCGTCGCCCACCCCATCAAACTGATGGCCAATGCGCTCGGGGTCCCGCCGGACTACATGATCAAGTACGGAAAAGACAACGGCATCCCGGTTGCAGCGCTGGTGGGCGCCAAGGAACACGCCGTCAAGCAGGTGGCCCACGGCGTCGATCTCATCGTGGCGCAGGGCACCGAGGCGGGCGGCCATTGCGGTGAGGTCTCGACGTTGGTGTTGATCCCTGAGGTCATCGAGGCGATCGACGACGCCGTACCCGTGCTGGCCGCCGGCGGGATCGTCACGGGCCGGCAGATGGCGGGCTGCGTGGCCATGGGTGCGGCCGGAGCATGGACCGGCTCGGTGTGGTTGACCACCGACGAAGCCGAAACCGCCCCGCACACCGTGCAGAAGATGCTCGCGGCCACCTCGCGGGACACCATCCGTTCCACGGGGCGCACCGGAAAGCCCGCCCGACAGTTGGTCTCCGACTGGACCGACGCGTGGCGGCCCAACGAAAAGGGACACCCCACGCTGCCTCTGCCGCTGCAGTCCATGCTGGCCGAACCCACACTTCGCCGCATCGACAACCTCGCCAACGCCGGTCACCCCGGAGCGCAAGCCCTGGCCACGTATTTCGTCGGCCAGGGCGTCGGGCTGATGAACAAGGTCAAGCCCGCGCGCGACGTCGTGTTCGAGTTCGTGCAGGACTACATCGCGGCCGCCGAACGACTCGGCGGCACCGTTCGCGACTGACCGCTAAGGGTTCTGGGGCTCCCGCCACATCCGCCACAACGTCGGCCCGCCACCCGGCAACGCGATCTCCCCGATCACCTGGAAGCCGAAACGCTCGTAATAGGGCACGTTCTCGAGCTTGCTGGACTCCAAGTAGGCGGGCGCGTGTTCGGCGTCGCACCGGTCCAACCGGGACCGCATCACGGCCTGCCCGAAGCCGCCCCCGCGCACCGACGGGTCACTGCCGATCACCGCCAGGTACCAGTGCGGCTGCTCGGGGTGGTTGGCCTCCAACAGATCCGAGATCGCCCGCCCTCGAGTGATATGCAGACCGAAAGACCAGATCAGCGCCGGCAGCATCCGCAGCTGTGAGCCCTTCGACTGCTTCCATCGGCCCGGCGGGTCCCACAGCGCCGCCGCACCGACGGTCGAGCCGTCGCAGGCGACCTCCACCCCGCCGCCGGCCAGATGGTGGTAGCGGGTGGACGTGGCGAAGTATTTCGACAGCTGCGCGGTGCGGGTGTCCGCATCGGGCAGCATCCACATCGACACCGGGTCGTCATAGAACGCCCGGCCCAGCGTCGCGCCCAGTGCTGTGAGGTCAGATTTGTGCGCGGCCCGCACATCGATAGCCATCCGGCCACATTAATGCGTCGCATCCGGGCACTGCGCAGTGCAAGATCAGCGGCTATGAGCACCCTGCTGTGGGACCAGCACACCTGCCTGCCGCTGCGCGACGGCACGGATGTGGCACCGCTGACCCGCTACCAGCACAGCGGCGGCGTGCTGTTGTCGGTGAACGCGGGCTATGCACCGCAACGTTTCGCCGACACCATGGCACTTCTGCGGCACTACCGCCGCGCCGTCGACGCCCACCCGAGCCTGACATCGGCAGGCGGTTTGGACGAGGTCGACGCGATCACCGACGCCGGCGGCATCGCGGTGGTGTTCGACCTGGAGGACTCCAACCCCCTCGACGACGACCTCGACAATCTGTCGGTGTTGGTCGAGCATGGGGTACGCACCCTGCTGCCCACGTATAACCACGCGAACCGAGCCGGCAGCGGCTGCCTGGACGCCACCGACGGCGGGCTCACCGCCTGGGGCCGCGCGATCGTCACCGAGATGAACTCCGTCGGCATGGTTCCCGACGGGTCGCACTGCAGTACCCGCACCGGGCTGGACCTGTGCGAGGTCTCGACCCGCCCGGTCGTCTACAGTCACTCCTGCATGCGGGCCGTGTGGGATCACCCGCGCAACATCACCGACGATCAGGCCCGGTCCTGCGCGGCCACCGGCGGTGTCATCGGCGTCACCGGGGTGGGAATCTTCTTGGGGCCCAACACCCCAACCCTGGAGGCGATGGCCCGGCACCTGGAGTACGCCGTCGAGTTGGTGGGGGTTGAGCACGTCGGGGTCAGCACCGACTACTCGTTCGACCACACCGAGCTCACCGATGAGATGGCCGCCAACCCGCAGTTGTTCGACGACAGCTACACCCGTTGGGGCCCGATCCAGTGGATGCCACCGGAAACCTGGCTGGAACTGCGCGAGCACCTTTCAGCACGTGGCTGGGCCGATACCGATATAGCCGCGGTGCTCGGCGGGAACTTCCGCCGGGTGGCCCGCCACACCTGGAGTGTCTAGCGCGCGGATACTCTGGTGAAAGACTGTACCGCACTGAGGAATTCGGTTGGCTTCTCCACCATCGGGGTGTGTCCTGAGCCGGCGATGACGACCGGCTTCAGGCCCGCTGTGCGGTAACGGTCCACATTGTCCTGGGTCGGTGTCAACACATCGCGGTCGCCCCACAGCACCAGCACCGGCTTGCCGAGGCCGGCCAGCCGGTCGGCCACCGCGTGCTGCTGGTTGAAGCGCGGCGCCTTCCGGGGCCCGCACAATGCGTTGTGCGTCATGCCTTTCAACGAGCGGTAGGCCAGCTCGGGGATCTGGAAGTCCGCGGCGAATCCGGTTTGCAGCGCGGTCTTGTCGACGCCGTCGAGGCTGCGGAACCGGTCCAGGGCCGCACCGACGACGGGCCAGCACACCGCATTACCCAATGCCGGCATGGCAACCAGGCCCTCGGCGGCCGGGGTGTCGGAAACCACGACCCGGTCGACCATGTCCGGGACGCTTTCGGCCAGCGCGGTAGCCACCGTCCCGCCCATCGAATGCCCGATCACCACCGCGTGCCGCACCCCCAGAGCGTCGAGGGCTTGACGTACCGCCGTCGCCTGCGCGTCAGCGCTGTAGGCCGCGACATCGCGGGGGGCCTCGGAGCCGCCATGGCCGATCAGGTCGATCGCCACCACCCGGTTGCCGTGCGCCAGCGCAGGCGCGACCGCCTCCCACCATTGGATCGAGGCCGTGTAGCCGTGCAGCAGCACCACGGCGCGATCCCCACCCGAGCCGTACTCGCGAATGTTCAGGTCCGGCCCGGGCAGGTCGAGCACCCGTCCACCGCCGAAGGCCTCAGCGGCCCGTGCGGTGCGGTCGGTGACCACCGCATTGACCAGCAGTGCGACCAGGACGAGCGTGACAGCCAAGGCGGCAAGGCGTTTACCCACCCGCTGACGGTATCTCGGGCCTAGCCTGGAACGAGAGTGAACCCACAGGAGGCAGCAGTGAGCGACCACGACATTCGGATGATCGTCTTATCCACCGATGACCTGGACGAATCCATCAAGTTCTACAGCGAGACCCTGGGTATGCCGTTGAAGTTTCGCGACGGCGCGCACTTCGCCGCCCTCGACGGCGGCTCGGTGACATTGGCGCTGGCGACCGCGGTGGATCACCCGATCCACGGTCAGGTTGTGGTCGGCATCAAGACCGACGACGTCGACGGCGCCGCGAAGGCCATCGAAGCCAGCGGCGGCGGGATTGTGAAGGGCCCGTACGACGACGCGCACGAGCGTCGTGCGGTGGTCTATGACAACAAGGGCAACGGGCTGGTGTTCTACAAGCCGCTGGCGCGGTAGGGGTTCAGCCGGCGAGCATCCGGTACTGGGCGGCCACCTGCTGCTGAGCGCTGACCAGTTGTTGGGCAGCCGCTTTGATCACGAACCGGTCGACGCCGGCCACACACCAGTGCCGGGCGATCAACCCGCCGGTCATGCCGAAGCAGCGACTTTGGGGTAGTCCCGGTACCTGCCGGACAGCTTGGGCTGAACCGCCGCCGGTGATGACTTCCCCGAGCTTGTCGGACAGTTGCTGGGCGAGGTCGGAGTCGGCTGCCTGATACACCGTGTCCTGCCCGACGGTCACCACGTCGACACCGGCTTCGGCCAGTGCAGCGCCCGCTTCGATCGGGTGGTCTTCGAGGTGCAGTGCGCCGTTCCGGTCGTAGGTTGCGTTTGCGAGGAGACTGCTTCCCGCCTTCAGCGACAACGTCCGTGCAAGGAGTCCAGTCGGGTCACGGGGGAGATTCGCTAGTTGCGTCGGGTCGGTCGGCGCGAAACCGTCGATGAGTGGAATCTGCAGATCCAGCGTGCGGCTTACGAAGTCCGCTGCCCGATCCGGACTTTCGGCTGAGCTTGCCACCTGAACCAACACAACCGGCCCCTTCGCGGTGATCGCGGTCAATTCCGGTACGGTCACGCCGCCTTCGACATGGACGAGCAGTGCACCGGAGGTGTTGGGGTAGCCGGGAATCGGAACGGCGCGAATAGGTTCCGATGGAATCTGCGCACCGACGGTGATCGACATATCGGCATCCATCGCGTTCCGCGCCATCGCCTGGGCGGCCGACGCGGCAGCGTCGGTGCTGGCGAAGAGCAAGGCGGTATTCCGTAGCGCCGTCCGCCCTTTGGAGTCACGTCGATCTGAGCCGAATGCCACCAGAAAAGATTCGTGGCCGGCCGCTATTGCCAACGTGGTCCAGACCATCGATGCCAACTTGCCCGGTTCGGTCACGATCGCCGCGGAACCGGCGCCGCCATCAACGAATCGGGGATCGACCTGCCACGGCCCGACGACGTAACCGGCCATGCGCTGGCCCTCGGCCAGACGGCCTGCCTCGTCGGTCACGGCATTGCCCAATGGCGGGGCGGGTGCGGTCGGATAACTCCCGGGGTCAAGCCTGCTGACGTCCACAGTGGTGGGTTGTTGGGCGGCAGGCACGGCGAGGCCCGGCACAGTGTGACCGCAGCTGGTCAACAACAGCGCAGAGAGCACCGTGGCCGCCCACGGACCGTGGCATCGCACCCGGTCAATGTACGTGAACGGGTGACGCAGCTCAGTTGACCTGGCAGATCTTCCAACCGTCGGAACGCTCCAGGGGCAGGGTGACAGTCAAGCGGCCCACTGCTTCATTCTGCGAATCAAGCGTCGCCGTCGCCCGGTCACCGTCGATCTCGACCCCGACCACGGCAATGTCGGTCAACCCGTTGTCCGTGCGGCCCTTCTTGACCATCTCCATAATCGGGCCGGTGAACTGGTCACGCATCGCCGGGCACATCATCTGCCGGTAGGCATCCCAGTTCTCCACGTTGTAGGCGTCCTGAAAAATCCTGATGGCCTCGCGAATCTGATCCTCGTCGGACATCGGCGGTGGCGGTGGTGGGAGTTCCGGCGAGCTCGACGGCAAAACCTGCGTCGTCGAGACCGCGTCACGGGCCCCCGCCACCGGCCTGCCGGCCGTAGTGGTGGAACAGGAGGTAACCAGGCCGATAAGCACCGCGGCGCACGCCAAGTCGGCACCTAAGCGTCGCATCATCACGGGTTTACCCCCTATACCGCCTCGTATCACTGCTGAGGCACCTTGCTCGCAGTCGCGTTGACCAACGCCGTCACATCGACTGCGCCCTGAGTTCGACACTGCCGGATGTCGATGAGGACGTTGCCGCGCACCTCAATGCCATGCTGACAAGCCACGCCCCCGCCCGCCAGCGTCAGGTCGATCTTGACCGTCCCCGAGATCGTCGTCGGCTGGCCGAGTTCCCATGCTTGCGGCGCCTCCCCGGGTGAGGTCACCGTGATCGACCGGCCGCCACATGCCGCCCACTGCTTTTGCTGTCGCTGCAGCGCCTGGATGGCCGCGATTTGGGTCGGAAAGGCCAACACGGCTTGGATGACGCCGTCCTCGGATGGCTTCTTGTGCATGGCGCGCAGCACCTGCACCGCTACCCCGGTGAATCCGCTGTTGCCATACACCAGTTGTTGCGCAGGAGCCCAGAGTCCCGGGCATTCGGCGTCATCTACGGGGGCGGTGTCGTCGATCAATGTTGCGCTGTCACGTTCCAGCACCAGCCGATCAGCGGCATCCCCGGCTGGAATCTGATCGACCGTCAACAGGATCGATCGAAGCGCAGATTCGGGAACGTCGGTTGCGGGCGGTCCCTGCACCGAACTCGCGTCCCGACCTGGGTTCACGGTCAGGGCCGAATCCACTCGTGCGCCCGCCCCCGCGCTTTCATCACTGCGGTTCAGCGTCAATGCCGTGATCGAACCACCGATCAGCAGCACCGCGGCCGCAACAGAGCCCGCGACCACCAAACGCCGACTGCGAGGCCCAGGTTGCGGCCCCTGCGGTACCGACGCTGGTGGCGGCGTCCACGACCGGGTCGGATCGGCTAGGACCGCGCGGGCCGCATCGGCAAGCGCAGTCGCCGACGGAAACCGCTGGCCGGGATCCTTGGCCATCGCGGTGGCGATGACACCATCCAATCCCACCGGTAGCGACGGCACCGCATCGGTGACCCGCGGAACAGGCCGCTGCAGATGCGCCATCATCACCGCCGCAACCCCGTTGGTCGCAGGGAACGGGGTCGCCCCGGTCAACAGTGCATACAGTGCGCACCCCAGGGAGTAGATGTCGGCGCGACCGTCAAAAGGCAAGCCCGAGAGCACTTCCGGAGCAGCATAGGCCACGGTCGCCAGTACCGACCCGGTGGCCGTCAATCCGACATCATCCAGAGCACGCGCAATCCCGAAGTCGCCCAACAGCACTCGTTCGTCCGGGCCGATCGGACCTGACACCAGGAAGTTGGCCGGCTTGATATCGCGGTGCACCACACCGCGGGTGTGCGCGTAGTCCAGTGCCTTGGCGACCTCACCGATGATGTGCACCGCCCGCCACGGCGTCATAGTTCCGGCGCGCAGCGCGGCATCCGCATCGACACCGTCGACGAACTGCATCGCGATCCACAATTGGCCGTCCTCGGTCTGCCCGCGGCTATAGACCGACACGATGTTGGGGTGATCCAGCCCGGCCGCCACATCTGCTTCTCGCAGAAACCGCGCTCGAAAGTCCGGATTACGTGACAGTTCCGCCGACAGCACCTTGAGCGCGTCATAGCGCGGCAGAGTCGGATTCGCGGCCAGGTACACGGTGCCCATGCCACCGGCTCCCAGCATCCGTTCGATCCGGTACCCGCCGACCAGCGTGCCCGGAGTCAGCATCGCTGTCCGGACGGTGCTGCTCGACGGCCGAAGCAGGTCATCGGATCAGGGTAGCGGCATCATCAGGAGGAACGTGTTCATCCGCTCGGCGGTACGACCTTCTACGGGCCCGATGGCTCCGCGGCGCCGGCCTGCATGAACGAGGTCCGCAAGCGCGTCGGAGCGGGACGGAGGGCCGATACCACGGCGCGCGCGAACTCCGGCCTCGGTGAAACAACAACGTCAACGGCCTGATGTTCTACAAGCAATCGGCGCGGTGAAGGCCTCCACGACCAGACCACTTCGGCTCCTGTCCTGGCAGACTGTCCCAACCTGGGCTCACTCCAACTGCAGGGCAACGATCCGGCGGCCCAGTGCCACGTTGGGGAGCTACACAGTCGCACAGCAAGCTGACGCCAAAAAGCGCCTCTGCAGTAGCTACGAACTAGCGGCATACTCAGAGCACGTCGAGACGAACACGCCCAACAACGTTGCGCTCGCGCGTCTATCCGCAACCAATGACGCCGTGATCCTCGAGACGGCCGCGACGGACCCAGCCCTAGACGTTCAGTACCGTGATGCCGCCCGCGCACTAGCGCTCGCTTATCAGAATCTTGTGGCGGTCTCCACGGGTAGGGGCGAAGGCGACCCGGAACTCGAGGCGGCGATCGCCGATGCAAACGCCAAAGACCGCGTCCTGATAGATCTTTGCGGCGACTGACCTTCCGTCGTAGGCAACGTAGGTTGACTCCACCACTGCGCTGCACCATCGCTGTCGGATCTGGCACGCGATCGCAGCAATCGGAATTTGGAACACGCCGCATGTCCTCGCGGCATTGAATGCTGCGAACACCAAAGAGGCAGGTACTAATGGATCTGTGCGGCAGCTGAGCTACCAGTAGGCGGACCTGCCGAACGAGGACTGGTCATCGCTGTTGGTGCGACATAGTGACTCGCGCCACCTGGCGACCGCAGTGGATCATTCGATTCACGGCCAGGTCGTGGTCGGGATCAAGATCGACGACATCGGCAGCGCCGCGAAGCGCTACCGAAGCCAGCGGCGGCGGAATTGTGAAGGGCCCGTACGACGACGCGCACGAGCTCCGTGCCGTGGATCTATGACAACGAGGGCAACGAACTGGTGTTCTACAAACCGCTACCGCCTACCGAACGATGGCAGTAAGTAGCACCCAGGGGATGGCTGACGACACGCAACGTCGAGGCATACTCGATGATGCAGTTGCCAAGAACGACGCACTGAAGGAGTTGTGCAGCGGCGCCTGATACGCCGTCGGTGGTTCATCGATGACGCCGCTTGGGAGCATCAAACCGCTCACCGGCCAAGGCAGTCGTCGGCGAAGCGTAACCCGTTGACGTTCCATACGCCGTCGCCTCCCTAAGGAGCGGAGTTTGCTCGACAACCAACGTGTAAGCAGAGAAGTGGTCTTCGGGTCTACCATCCGAAATGTGACGATGACACCGCCGCCCTGGCCAGCACCTCCCGCCGTTCACCCGCACCGTCGCTCACCGGTACTGCTTGCGGTGCTCGCCGTATTGCTGGCCGTTGCGGCGTTAATAGTGGCAATCGTGGCTCTGACCCGAAGTGCCGCAAAGCCGAGCTACTCGACTGCTCAAAGCGCCGAGGCACAGGCACAGCTATGTGATAGGTACAAGTTGGCCGCCCAGGCAGTACATCTTGAGGCTTCGGGGCCCGACGGCGATGTGGCACTCGCAAGGATCGCGAATACCAACGGTGCGCTGATACTCGAGACAGCAGCGTCAAATCCCGCATTAAATGTCAAGTTCCGCGATGCCGCTCAGGCGCTAGCGGACTCATACCAAACCGTGACAGCTATGGGAACCCTGGGCAGGTCAGATCCACAGTTCTTGGCAGCAATCAACGACTCGAACGCCAGGTACCAGGTCATGCGGGGACTGTGCGGTGACTGAGCTACCAGAAGCCGACCTACCGAACGGGGGACTGGTCATTCCTGTTGGTGCGGCAAAGTGGCTCGCGCCCCCAGGTGACCGCACCGGATCATCCGAATCACGGCCAAGTCGTGGTCGGCAATCAAGACTGACAACGTTAACGGCGCCCGCGAGGCCGTCGAGGCCAGTGGCGGCGGAATCGTGAAGGGCCCCTGCTACGACGCCCACGAACCTCATTCCGTGATAAACGACAACAAGGGCGACTGGTCAATGACACCGCCTCCCTGGCCAGCACTTCCCGCGGCTCTGCCACACCGTCGCTCATCAGCAGTACTTGGGGTGCTCGCTGTCTTGGTGGCCGTCGCGGCGTTGGTGGTGGCAATCGTGGCACTGACGCGAACTGCCGCAAAGCCGACCTACTCGGCTGCTCAAAGCGCCGAGGCGCAGGCACAGCTATGTGATAGGTACAAGCTGGCTGCCCAGGTCGTGCATCTCGAAACGACCGGGCCCGATGGTAGCGCGGCGCTCGCGCGGATCGCGAATACCAATGGTGCTCTGATACTTGAGACAGCGGCATCAAATCCCGCATTGAATGTCAAGTTCCGCGATGCCGCTCAGGCGCTAGCGCACTCGTACCAGACCGTGACAGCGATGGGCACCATGGGACAAGCAGATCCACAGTTCTGGGCAGCAATCAACGATTCGAACGCCAAGAACGACGTAATGCGGAGTTTGTGCGGCGGTGACTGAGCTACCACTGGCAGATCTACCGGACGGGGAATGGTCTTTCCTGTTGGTGGGCGCATGGTGGCCAGGGCCGCCGGACAAGCCGACTGAAGGTATCTCCTACTGGACTGATCAAGCTGACGTCAAAAAACGTGAGGCCGAGCACGTCCAAAATCATCGGACGCAATTGGCGTCGCGAAACCACGGGCAAACCGCAGCGGACCTGATGGAACGCCTCCGAGTTGGAAGGGAGCGCTTGCTTGACGCCGAAGAATACTGTCGTACAAAGAGTAACGCCAGTCGTAAGGTGGCCGGCGCCGTAACTGAGCTCCGCAATCAGTTAAGGGGCACTGCATCACAGGGAAATCAAGCGATCAGGGACATCCTTAAGAAGAACTCGCCCGAGGAAGCAAAGCTGCTCGAGGTGATCAGTGTGATCAACAGCGCCAATGAGGAGGCCACCCGGGCCGGGATGGCTGCCAACGAGGCGATCGTCGATGCAGCCGCGCTGATTATCGGCCCTGAGGCGCGTACCTGGCTCGCCGCCAATGGTGCGAACTTCGATAGCCCGCCCCGTCGACCGCCGCTGACCGCCAGCGAGATGAATGCGACCGCCGCCGGTGTCGGCATAAGCAACGGGAAGGCAGGCAACGACGGGCTCCCGTTCCCGTTCGGAGACGGCCAAGCGGGATCAGGGGGCGGCGACGTACGGGCCGGACCAGACCAAGCTCAGTCGAGTAGCGGGGGGACGTTCGGCAACAACAATTCAGTCGGACAAGCGGGCGCTGCTGATGGGCAAGGCAACGTGGCCGGACAAAACGTCGGCGGTGGCCAAGACAGCACTAGCGGAACAACACGGACCGCTGGCGGACAAGGCGACGCCACCGGACAGAACACCGCCGGCGGTCAGAGCATCGTCAGTGGAGGCCAACGCAGCGTGGTCAGTCACCCCGGCACCGCGATCGGACCCGGCGCAGACAGAGCCCAAAACACCACAGCCGGCGGCCTAAACACCCCAGCCGGCGGCCAAAGCACCACGGCCGGCGGCCAAAGCAGCACGGCCGGCGGCCAAAGCACCACGGCCGGCGGCCAAAGCAGCACGGCCGGCGGCCAAAGCAGCACGGCCGGCGGCCGAGGCAGCGAGACTCCCATCGCTCCCACTGGTGGACCAAACCAGGTTGTCGGGGGCGGCTCGGGGGGCTCCGGAATAGGCGGCATGCCGGGTGGAGCGCCGGCGAGTGGCGGGATCTCGCCTCCCTCGCCCGCCATGCCGAGCCTCGGCGGCGGGGGCGGTATGCCACCCGGCCTCCAAAGCGGCGGCCCAACACAGGCTTTAGCCTCGGCGATGCCTGGAGGTCCAGCTGGACCACCATCTCCACTGCATGGGATGGATGGCTCCGGGCTGTCCCAGTCGTCAGCTCCTCAGGTTCCGCCGTCGCCATCGTCGACGCCGATGGCGGGTGGCATGCTCGGCAACCTGAGCCATTTGGCCGGCTCAAGCCCGGAGGCTGCCCCGGCAGCCCCGATCACCGGCGCGGCGACAGCGGCAACACCCGCGGCGCCGCCGGTGACCGCCGGGCCAGCCTCGGTACCGTCAGGCCCGATCACCGCGGGTCCGGCTGCACCGTCGGGTCCACTGCCGGGCTACGGGGCGGACCTTCGCCCAGCCGGGGCCGTCGCTCCGGCAGCACCGGCTGGCCCCGTGGCCGCGGCGTCACCCTCACCGCCCGGCGGACCGACCACTCCGGCCTCCGGCGGGACCACGGTGGCCCCCTCGGGCGATCGTCCGGCACCGGGTAAACCGACCCCCGGTGCCGGTGGGCAGTCAGGTGCGGCGATGGCCGGCGCCGCGGCGGCAGGAGGTACCGCTGGGGCCGGGGCCGGTACAGCCGCCAAGCGCCTCGCCGAGCAGCAGGATCTGCAGCGCAAAGTTGATGCCGTCGCCCGCCAGGCACCGAACCTCACCTGGGCAGCCGGGTTGCGTGAGGACGAGACCACCACCGTGCTGGTGACCGACCTGGCCGGCGGCTGGATCCCACCCACCGTGAAGCTCCCGCCCGGGGTAACCCTGCTCAATCCAGCACACCGCCGCCGCGACACCAGCGCGGTCGACCTGCTCGGTGCGGTGATCGCCGCCGCCGCGCACCAGCCCAACACCTACATCACCGAGACCGGCCCACACGACCCGGTTCCCGGGACTGGGGAACGAGCCCGCTACGGCCAGCACATCGACGAACTCGGACCCACCCTCATCGACGCCGCGGGTACCAACGCGCGGTTGCCACGCATCGTGCAGACCGTCGCACGCGCGGTGGCCCGCAGATCCGGCGTCGCCGACAACGAAGTCGAACTGTTCCGGCAGGTGGTCACCGCCACCGCTACGCGGGTACTGTCGGCCTATCCCGAGCACGCCCCCAAAGACGTCGCCGACTGGATGCTGTTGGCCGCCATCGACGGCCTGATCGACGGCAGCGAAGAGATCGCCCGGTACCACCTCGCGTGGCACCAGGCAGTCGCGGTACGACATGGAGGTGTAACGCCATGACAGACCCGATTGAAGTCAACCCCCTGGACTACCTGGCTATCGCGGCTGGCCTTCCGCCGCTGCCGATCCCACCGGGCCCGGTCCACCCAGGCGGAACGTCGCCGGTCGACGCCACCATGGCCGCCTTCGGTGCCGCAACCAACCTGAACCTGGTCGAGACCAATACTCACCTGGCCGAAGATCACGCCGACCGCACCGGCCATGCCGCCGACGCGGCACAGAAGTTCGCCACCCACGAGGCCGACGCAGTCTCCCAGTTCCAAGATGTCGCCACGCAGGGCGACGGACTGATGGCACAGCAAGCACCGCAGGACGCCATGGGCGGCGCGATGCAAGGCGTCAACAGTGCAATGCAGGGCGTCACCAGCGCACTCAGCGGTGTGCTCGGTTCCGTCAGCAAGCTGCCGCAGGGATTGATGCAGGCCGGCCAGGGCGCACTGTCGCCACTGATGGGCGCCGTGCAGTCCCTGGGCAAAGCCGGTCTTGGCGGAGCCACCCTGGCCTCCGACGTCAACCCCGTTTCCGGCTTGGGCGGCGGAGACTTCGGCTCGGGCGGAAGCGGTGGCGGACTGGGCGTGGGCACCACGCCGGCCAGCAACCTCGGCCCACCCCCGGTCCCGGGGACGTCGACACCGACCACGCCCGCCAGCTCCATGACCAGCACCGGCATGGCCGGTCCCAGCGGTGGAGCACCCGCCGCTGGCGGAGGCGGCGGCGGGATGATGCCGATGATGCCGGGCGGGGCAGGCGCCGGCGGCAAGGGCGGCAAAGACGACAAGGCCGGCGAGAAGCGCATCGCGGCCCCAGGGGTGCCCAATGGTCAACCGGTGAAGGGCCGCACCACCGCCCCGCCGAACGTGCCGGTGACGAAGTCCGTCGCGAAGGACGCGGGTCAGCCGGGTATCACGCCGCTGAAACGCATTGTGGACAAAGACAATCCATCGAAGTGACGCGCCCGCTGCGCTGATCGGTCAAATTGCGTTGCTGGGCTTCATCAGCGTTGGTATCGCCACAGTAGTCATCACCTACCTGCGCGAATTCCGGTCGGCACCGCCCATGCGGTTGGACGAGCTGGGACCGTACGGACGGATTGTTTATGCCGACACGGCCGATCTGGTGTTCAACCCTTCTTAGCCGGATCGGCCGTGCAGGTAGCCAGGAAGGACTTCCCGTCCTGCGCAGCCACCTGCGCGGGGTTGAGCCAACCGACGTCTTGGAACCAATAGCTGTCCGTCGGATGTTGCTCGGATCCCCCACGGACTACATCGAGATCGGTTGTCGTGCCCCAACGGCTGGAACCGCCATAGGTTGAGAAATCCATTGACTTCTGGTTGCGCCACTCAAAACCCACCGGCAGGTGCTGGGAGACAGTCATGCCGGCCGGGTAGGGTCCGCCGAGCGTGAGGTGGTCGACCGCCACACCGACCTCTGTGCGCGAAGTCAGGATCAACTCGGCCGCGCTGGGGTCGAAGGAGAGCACAATACGCGTGATGCCATCGCAGCGTGAACCGGTCCAGATCTCCAGTTTCCCGTTGGTTACGCGAGCACCGAAGGCGGGCGGCAGGGATGGAGCCCATGGGGCTTTGCTGGGGCATCCGGCCAACAGTGCGGCGGCCAACGTAGCCAACACGCCAAGGCGACGCATCACTTGTATCCCCCGTCGTGCAGCCCCGCATCTTTCTCGAACCAGTTGTCCCCGCCAAAGATGCCGGTCCGGAGCGCTTCCTCCCCATAGCCGACGCCCATGGCCACGGGTCCTAACCTGGCGTATTGCTGCGAGTGACGTTCCTCGTGGTGGAGCAAACGATCCAGGTCAAGTTGCTGGTTTCGAACGGGGTTACCGTTGCTGTCCGTTCCCCAGGCCACACCGGAGTGAACGACTTTGCGAAGTTGTTCAGCCGAATCCGCCGAGTGGTCGATGTTGACCATGAAAACATCGCCGTAGGTGGTGCCCCCCTGACAGCTCAAGGTGTCCTGAATTTTGCCCCCGAGGCCCATCATCATTCCGTTCGGCGTCGTCACGAGGCTCCCCCCGGTGCTCTCGATGGCCCACGCCCCGCCGTAGCTCCATAGATTGTCCGCCTGCCGGTCAGCAATCCGTTGCACTTCGGCAGCCGAGTACGGCGTCTCCTTGAAGTCTTTAGTGCCGGGTGCGGCACCGTAGTCGGTGCCCGCGTTGAGGATGTAGGTCATCAGTGTCGCCTCGCGAATCCCGTTGGGACTGGTCCCCTTAGGAATCAGAAAGAAGGACTTACCGTCCGGATCCTTGATCTCGTCCATGCCGTCGAGCACCGTGAAACTGTCGGGGGTGATGTGCTGTTGTCGCGCGATGTCAACGATCTCCTCCGGCGGAACACCCCGGCGCTCGGCGTTCTTCAGCCACTGCCTGTAATAGCCACCCGGGCTCGGGCCACTGAGCAGGCCGGCATCCCGCAGCGCCTGCTCGTATTTGCTCACCGGTTCGTCGCCACCGGGTGAGGGCTCGCCCGGCCCCCCACCTCGCTTCGTGCCGCCCAACGGGTAGCGCCCGGTCAGGGCCTGCACCTGCGCCGCGCGCTGCTGACTGTCCACGGCCGCGTCGGCGACGATCTTGTGGATCTCCCTCGTCTTGCCGGTCAGATAGGCCTGGAACTGGCGGGCGCCGGCCGGGGTGTCCAGGGCGGGCCAAACCGCGGCGGCCTGGCGGATCTCGGCTTCAAGCGCGCCCAATCGCCCGCGCGATTGCAGGTTGTATCGGTGGACGCCGCGCAGGATTCCTTCGAAGGACCGATCGAGTTCCACCGACGTCGCCAACCGCTGCACGAGAACCGTTTCGCGGTCTCGCGCCGCATCGGCAAACGCACCTATCTCGTCGGGCATAGCGCAAAAGGTACGCGTGTCGGCGTTATCGCGTCATCACAAGTGACTGGTTCCCGCAGGCTGAGGCCAGTATTGTCGTCGCGGTGCGGTTGTCCCCGACCAGGCGGCGACCCCGGGTTGCCGCATGACCGCAGAGTGTGCGTCGAAGGAGTAGCAAGGCATGCCGCTGAGTCTGTCGAGCCGGGACCAGAACTCCGGTCACCTGTTCTACAACCGACGGCTGCGCGCGGCTACCACCAAGTTCTCGGTGCGCATGAAACACGACGACCGCAAGCAGACCGCCGCGATCGTGTTGTCAATCGTGTTGATCTTCATCGGCATGGGCTGGATGCTGCTGCTGAACGTGTTGCGCCCGGCCGGAATCGTGCGAACGTCGGCGATCGTCGGCGACCGCGACTCCGGTGCGATCTATGCGCGCATCAACGGACGGTTGTATCCGGCACTGAACATGACCTCCGCGCGGCTCGCGATCGGTGCCGCGGAGCTGCCCACGTGGGTCAAGCCCGCCGAGATCGCGAAGTATCCGACCGGCCCGCTGATCGGCATCCCCGGCGCCCCACCGGCACTGGTCCCCAGTACCGGCGCACCGTCGGCCTGGGCGGTCTGCGACACCGCGGGTTCACCGCGCCGTGCCGAACCGCCGGTGGTGACAGCGATCGCGGGATCGCTGACCCGCAGCGGCCGCGCGGCGCCGCTGGCCCCCGATGCCGGGGTATTGACCCGCTTCCAGGGCGCGACCTATGTCATCTGGGGCGGCAAGCGTTCCCAGGTGGATCCGGCGGATCGGGCGATAACCCTGAGCCTGGGCATCGACCCGGGAACAACAGTGCCGGTGGAGATGTCACGGGCACTGTTCGACGCCCTACCGAGTACCGAACCGCTACGGGTTCCGGTGATCCCGTTCGCGGGCACGCCGTCACAGTGGGTGCCCGGCTCGCAGGTCGGTGCGGTACTGGAGACCCGCACGGCCGGCGGCGGTTCGCAGTTCTACGTGTTGCTGCCCGACGGGGTGCAGAAGATCACCAGCTTCGTGGCCGACCTGATCCGCAGCGCGAATTCGTTCGGATCGGTAGCGCCGTTGGTGGTCAGCCCGGACAAACTGGTCAACATCCCCGAAGTGAGCAACCTGCCGGTCGAGTACTACCCCAACAGCCGGCTGAAGTTCGTCGACAGTGCCGCCGACCCGACGACCTGTGTCGGTTGGGAGAAGGCCTCAAGCGACCGCCAGGCCCGCATCACGCTGTACAACGGGCGCGGGCTGCCGGTGTCACCCGGAATGGACAACCGCATCGTTCACCTGGTGCGCGACGATCGCGGCCCCGGATCGGTGGTGGCCAACCAGGTGCTGGTGCTGCCCGGGGCCACCAACTTCGTCAGCTCGACCAGTGAACTGCTCGACTCCGATTCCCGCGAATCCCTGTTCTGGGTGTCCCCCAACGGTGTTCGATTCGGAATTGCCCCCGAAGAAGAAACCCTGCGCGGCCTGGGTCTGGACCCCAACTCCGCGCAACAGGCGCCGTGGCCCCTGCTGCGCACCTTCGCCTCGGGCCCGGAACTGTCCCGGCACGCCGCCCTTCTTGCTCGCGACACCCTGCCGGCCACCGGGGCGGTGCTGCCGGTGACACCCAACAATCAGCAGGGCATCCCGGGAGGGCACTAGCGAATGTCCAAGCGCGCCTTCGTTCCCAATCGACTTCAGGTCCCCGAGCCCAAGCCGGTGCGCGTCGCCCCGCGGGCGCCGGACGCCCTGCCCGAACGCGAGCCCCGCAACCTGTGGGTGATGATCGGCCTGCCCGCACTGCTGGTGGCGTTGATCGGCACGATCGTCATGCTCTACGTCTCCGGTGTGCGCAACCTGGGATCGGGCATGTTCCCGATGATGGGTTTCGCCGGTCTGGGCATGCTGATGTTCTCCGGGCGCTTCGGCCGCGCCCGCAAGATCAGCTGGGGTGAGCAGGAGAAGAACCGGCGCAGCTACCTGCGCTCGCTCGACGGTGAACGCGACGAGATCCAGAAGGCCGTCTGCGCCCAGCGCAAGGCCCAGGAGCTGGTGCACTCCAGCCCGCAGGGGCTCGGCGCGATCATCGGCGGACCGCAGATGTGGGAGCGCCGTCGCTCCGACCCCGACTTCCTGGACGTGCGACTGGGTGTCGGTGTGCAGCACGCACCCGATTCGGTGCTGTCTGTGCAGTGGCCGGAGATCCCGGTGGACGAGGAGCTGGAGCCGGTCACCGGGCAGGCCCTACGCGATTTCATCTTGGAACAGCGCAAGATTCGCGACATAGCCAAGGTGGTCAACCTGCAGTCGCGCCCCGGGTTCAGCTTCGTCGACGAGGACCTCGATCGGGTTCGTTCCCTGTTGCGGTCGGTGCTCAGTTCGCTGGCGGTCTTCCACAATCCGCTCGACCTCAAGTTGATGGTGGTCACCCGTCATCCCGAATTGTGGTCGTGGATGGTCTGGTTGCCGCACAACCAGCATGACGAACTCTTCGACGCCTGCGGGTGGCGCCGGCTGGTGTTCACCACACCCACCGAGCTGGAGGCGACGCTCGGTGCCGACCTGCACATGAAGGGCAAGCGCGGAGCCTGGCGTCCGCCCTCGCAGCCGAGTCCGACGACCATGGGCTCGGCCCTGGAGACCGGCGGCAAGGAGCACGACCTGGGGCCGCACTGGGTGATCGTCGACGACAACACCGGCAGCCCCGAGGCGTGGGAGAGCGTGGTGGGCCGGGTCGGCAAGGAAGGCATCACGGTGCTGCGGGTGGCATCGCGGCTCGGCAGCGGTGTCGGGTTCGGGCGCGATGAGATCTTCGAGCTCGCCGACCATCCGGCCCGCCACGGCCGGGCAGACGAAGCGGCACCGTCGCATCGCAAGGACGGCAAGGGCACCGCCTCGCTGCAGCCGATGCTGCGTGCCGGCGGGAAATTCTTCGCGCACGCCGATCAACTGTCGGTGCCACGCGCCTACCGCTACGCCCGGGCGATGGCGCGCTGGTCACCCACGGCCAGTGTGGACGTCACCGACTCCGGCAGCGGCGCCCTGGAACTGCTGCGCGCGTTGGGTATTGACGACGCCAGGGAACTGAACGTCGACCGGCTGTGGGCCGATCGGCGCAGTCGCGGCGACGAGCGGTGGGCCGAGATTCCGGTGGGGGCCAAGCCCAACGGCGAGTTGCAGAACGTGGTGTTGCGCGCGAAAGACTTCGGCGGCTTCGGCTTTCACTCGGTGGTGATCGGCACCAGCGGTTCGGGCAAGTCGGAGTTCTTCCTGTCGTTGGTCTACGGCATCGCGTTGACTCACTCGCCGGAGACCTTCAACGTGATCTTCGTCGACATGAAGTTCGAGTCCGCCGCCCAGGACATCCTCGGCATACCGCACGTGTCGGCGGCATTGTCCAACCTCGGCAAGGACGAGCGGCATCTCGCCGAGCGGATGCGCCGTGCCATCGACGGCGAGATCGCCCGCCGGTACCGGTTGTTCAACTCCGTCGGTGCGCGCGACGCCAACGACTACGAGGAGATCCGGCTGGCCGGCCGGGACCTGGAACCGGTGCCGATCCTGCTGGTGGTGATCGACGAATACCTCGAGTTGTTCGCGAACCACGGACGTTGGATCGACCTCATCATCCACATCGGCCAGGAAGGCCGCGGCGCCAACGTTTTCTTCATGCTCGGAGGGCAGCGCCTGGACCTGTCGTCGTTGCAGAAGGTCAAGTCCAACATTGCGTTCCGGGTGGCGCTACGAGCCGAGTCCGGTGACGACAGTCGCGAGGTGATCGGCTCGGATGCGGCCTACCACCTGCCGTCGAAGGAGAACGGCTTCGCGCTGCTCAAGGTCGGGCCGCGCGACCTGGACCCGTTCCGCTGCTTCTACCTGTCGGCGCCGTTCGTCGTGCCCAAGCGCAAAGCCACGACCAAGACCCTCGACATGACGCTGACCAAGCCGCGGCTCTACACGTGGAAGTATCAGCCGCTCGACGAGGCGGACGCCCAAGCCCTGCAGGACATGTCGTCCACCGACTCCGAACCCGACGAATTCCTGCTGCACGAAGACGGTTTCAAGAAGAAGAAGATCGTCGATGTGCTGCGCGAGTCGCTGATGGCGGCGGACCGCAAGGCACCACACCTGCCGTGGTTGGCTCCGCTGGAGGTCTCAGAGGCGGTCGACACTCTGGTGCAGCTGTATCGGGGCAGGCCCTGGGACGTGGACTACGGCCGCAACCCCGGGCTGGTCTGGCCGCTGGCGATCGAGGACATCCCCGAGGACGCCCAGCAGCTGGTGCACTCGGTGGACGTGTTGCGCAGCAACGTCATGGTGGTCGGGGCCAAGAGCCGTGGCAAGACCACGACTCTGATGACACTGATGTGTTCGGCGGCCCTGATGTACGCCCCGGCGCGGCTGACGTTCTTCTGTGTCGGCGGTGCCACCTTGGCCTACGCCGAGACGCTGCCGCACGTGGCCGACATCGTGTCGCCCGCCGACCGCGAGGGCGTGGAACGCACCGTGGCCACCATGGCCGCGTTGATCAGCTCGCGGCAGGACACGTTCCGGCGGGACAAGATCGACATCAACGAGTTCCGGGAGCGTCGCTTCGGGTCCGGGGGACCCGGCCTCGGTGGCACCGACCCCGGCGACCCCTACGGCGACGTGTTCCTGGTGATCGACGACTTCTCTGACCTCTACAGCACCGATACCGTGCTCGGCGACCGGATCATCGCGCTCAGCGGTGTTGGACCGGAGTACGGCGTCCACCTGATGACCAGTGCCTCAGGCTGGATTCACGGCCAGCGTCAGACGCTGCTGCAGAACTCCGACGTCCGGATTCAGCTGCGGCTGCAGAACCCGGGTGAGAACGAGATGGGCACCGCCTCCCTCGACGCCCGTGACGCCGCGAAGCGCACCGTGAACCGGCCGGGCTTCGGGCTTACCGAATCCCTGCACGAGATGCTCATCGGTCTGCCGGAACTGTGCGGGCCGGACGGGACCCGGATCGGGACCCGCGAACTCGGTGCCCAGGTCGCCGCGGTCGCCGGCGTGGCCAAACACGCCACGCTGAAGCGGCTGCCGCCGGCCGTGGCGCTGTCCGAAGTCCTGGCCTACGACGTCGCGCAGCGGCCACCGGCCCAGTCCGCGCCGTCGATCGCATTCGCGATCGGCGAGCAGCACGACCTGTTGCCGGTGCCGCTTGACCTGGGTGAACACCCCGGAATGATGATCCTGGGCCGTGCGCTGTGCGGCAAGAGCGCCACCTTGGCAGCGATCGGCGAAGCCGTGATGGCGCGGTTCACGCCGCAGCAGGCGCAGATCACCATCATCGATCCGAAGACCGGGCCACTGCGTGACCTGCAGGGCCCCGGCTACGTCAACGTGTACGCCTACGACCAGGACGAGATCGACGAGGCGCTCACCACGCTGGCACAACAGGTGCTGCTGCCCCGGTTGCCCGCCAAGGGCCTGACCCAGGAGGAGTTGCGGGCGCTCAAACCCTGGGAGGGCCCACGCCACTTCGTGTTGATCGACGACGTGCAGGACCTGCGTCCGGCGCAGATTCATCCGGCCAAGCCGCCCGTGGGCGCGGCACTGTGGAAGTTGATGGAACGGGGCCGCCAGATCGGGTTGCACGTCTTCACCACCCGCAACTCCTCCAACTTCGGCCAGCTCGAGATGGACCCCTGGGTGAAGACCCAGCGCACCGCCAAGGTGCCGACCCTGTTCATGGACAACGACCCGCAGAACAAGGTCAACCGCACGATGCGCGCTCAAGCCCTGCCGGCCGGCCGAGGTCTGCTGGTCAAGGACGATTCCGATGTCGAGGGAATCCTGGTGGGTGTGCCCTCGTCGATGGTCCACAGTTTTGAGCACCAATAGCCGGTTTTTAACATCGGTGAAGTGACGCACTCCGCGCCGTGGGTTTAGGATTCAGTCCGACCTGCCCGCGTCGGCGTTTCGGCGATCAGGTATAGGGAGGAAACGACATGTTCTCTGTGGAACCGGAAGCCGTCCTGGCGTCGTCGGGAGTCGAAGCGGGCATCACCGCGGAAACGGCTGCGGCCGCCTCCTCGGCCGCTCCGGCCCTGCTCGGGGTGCTGCCCATGGGCAACGACCCTGATTCGATCGCATTCCAGGCGGCCCTGCTGGCCTCCGGAACCGAATACCTCGGCATCGTCTCCGAGCATTCGGCTCAGCGCGGGTTGTTCTCCGGCGCGCAGGCCACCGCGGCCGGCGTCTACAGCGCCACCGAGGCGCTGCGAGCCGCCACCGCCGCAATCACCGGCTAGCCGATGGCTGACCCGGGGTGGGCCGCCCGCACTCCCGAGGCCAACGACATGTTGATCAAGAGTGGTGCGGGACTTCCGACCATGCTGACCAACGGCGCTGCCTGGACGGCGCTCGGCGTGGCCCACCACGCTTCGGGAATCGCGTCGGCGATCAACACCGCGATGACCTCGGTCGGGTGGATCGGTGCCGGATCAGCGGGTTCGGCGCTCAACGCGACCATGCTCAACGTCGCTCTGCACGGACTGGCGGGCTGGGTGGACGTCAAGGGGCCCATCGTGGCCGCGGCCGTAGAGGCCTACCAATTGGCCTACGGGACCATGCGCACCTTCCAGGAGTGCGAAGAGAACCGGATCGAGACCGCTGTCGACCACCAAATCAACCCCTCGGTGTGGGGAGCGTTGACGCCGCGGATCATCGCGCTGGATACCCAGTATTTCGGACACTTCTGGCCCACTAACGCCGCCGTCGGCGCGTCGTACGGCGCGACGCTGACCGCCCTCACCTCCAGCCTGACCGTTCCCGCACCGGTTGCCGGGATGGGCGCCTCCCCCGCCGCCCCGGCCGCGGCGGCCAGCGCGATCGGAGACGCAACCGCCCAAACGGCGGCCGGCGGGGCCATGCGTGCGGCCTACACGGGCACCTCGGCGGCCGGCAACGCCGCCGGACAGGGCGCAAACGCCGCCCAGGGCATGGGTGGCGAGATGAGTTCGCTGCTCGGCCCGGTGCAGCAGATCGGCTCGACGCTGATGCAGGCGCCGCAGATGCTGACTCAGGTGCCGCAGACCATGATGGGCCCGATGCAGTCGATGATGGGCATGTTCATGAACCCGAGCATGCTCGGCGGGGCGCTCAATCCCGCGGCGGCCGGTGGAGTGCCCGCCACCGCGATGCTGACCAGTGCGACTGCCTCCCCCGGCGTGGGGGTCGGCGGCGGTGGGGCCGGCGCACCGGTGTCCGCGTTCACCCGACCCGTGAGCGCGTTCGAATCCGCGGGCGGCCGCCCGGTGGGGCTGCGGCCCGCCGGTGCGCTGGGCTCCGTCGAATCCCAGCGGGTGACCACCACAGCCACCGGCGGCGGGATGGGCGGAATGCCGATCGCGCACGGTGCCGGGGCGGGCGGCAAGGGCGGCGACAGCCGCTCCTCGGACCGGACCAACACGGTGCGGGTGGTCGATGACCGCGTGTGAGCTGCGAGTTCACCGCGTCCCGGGTGAATCGACACATCCCGGAGGAGCAAATACACTACCGCCAGGCATGGCCCGCCGAACCCGGGGGGTTGATCTACAACCAAGGAGGAATCGATGGCAGCCATTGTCGTCACACCGGAGCTGATGCGGAACACCGCGTCGAAGCTGAGCCAGCACATCGAACACGCGCAGGCGATCGCCAATCAGTACCTGGCTGACCACGAGAACATCCTGGGCGCCGGGACGTGGGACGGCGCGGGCTCCAAAGCCTCGTACGCCACCGCAGCCCAGATCCACGAAGACATGCAGAAAGTCCTCATCGGCGGCACCCGCCTGACCGAAGGCCTCAACCAGGCCGCTGCCCTGATGGAGTCCCACGAGTCCCACTCCGAGCACGCCTTCCACTCGCTCTTCGGCGGACAGTCCGCCTAGAAAAAGTCCAGCCCCGACCCTCGTACTCGAAAGGACACGATCCCAATGGATGGCATCACTTACAACCCCGGCCCCGTCGCCGATCAAGCCCACAGCGTGATCAGCAGCGCGGGCACCCTGGACCAGATCCACGCGGACTCGCACCAGCTCACCCAGATGCTGACCGAATACTTCGCCGGCCACGGTGCCACCGGGTTCTTCGAAGCCCAGGCACAGATGCTCTCCGGCCTGCAGGGCCTGATCGAGACCATCAGCCAGCACGGGTCCACCATCGGCTCCGTGTTGGAGGGGGCCATGCAGACCGACCAGACGATCAACAGCCTCTTCTGATCGTCGTCGAGGTGGGGTGTCTGCGCGACAGGCGCAGGTGCCCCACTTCGCATTTCAGGGCAGATCTGTGACGACACGTGAGGCGGAGGTGACGTGCTGACAACGACGCTCGACGGGCTGTGGGTCCTGCAGGCCGTGGCCGGGATCGAACAGCTCTGCCCCGAGCTCGGCCTGCGGCCGTTGCTGCCCCGGCTCGATACCGCCGACCGGGCCTTGCGGCATCCGATCGCTGAAGAGCTGACCGAGATCGGCGCACTCGACGGCCAGGGCGAAGTGGACCCGATGATCCGTGAGTGGCTGACGGTGATCATGCGTCGCGACATCGCGCTGATGCTGCAGCTGAATTTCCCCGGGCGGCCCTACGGCGATCCGCAGCACATGACGCGGGTGTCGATCAGCCGGTTCGCCTCCTGGTGGGTGGTGCTGGAGCGCCACGACCAGGAGGTGCGGCTGTACCCGGCCGGCAGCGCCACCGACCAGGCATCGGCAGGCGACCTGATCGTGGGGCAGATCGAGCGGCTGTGCGGGGTCACCGAGGCCGCCCCGCTGCGCCCGGTCACGCTGGACACCAAGGAACTGCTCGAACGGGTACGCGACCAGGACAGCCTGCGCAAATACCTGGCCGACCAGCGGCTCGATCTCGACCAGGAGCAGATTCTGCTGATGGCCGCGGACCCGGAACTGTCGGGGCAGGCCAATATCGTCGCGATGCAACCCGGCGTCGGCCCCGAAGAGCTGGCCCGCATGGCGATCGGCGACACCGCGGTGCTGATATCCGACACCCCGGCCGGGCGAGTGTGCGTGGAGAACATCGATAACGGCGGGCGGCGTTACCAGATCATCGCCCCGGGAACCCGCGGGGACATCGCCAGTGCAATCCTGCGACTTATCGGTCGGCTGCCGGCCGGCGCGGACTGGCATTCACATCGGCGGGTTGTGTAACTGTGAATTTATCCCGCCGCCATTACAAGCATTAGCAACAGTCATTGGAAACGACGTAAACGAGGTATCCGCAACCGTGTTAACATCACGCACGTGACGAGCCCATGGAATAGCCCCAATATGCCTGACGAAGGCGCATCCGGGCGGCGGGATCCGGCAACGGGCCACCGCTACCGGGATTCCGTATCGGACTCCATGCGCATTTCTGACCTGGCGACACCCCGTAAGATTCCACCCGGTTCGGGCTGGCGCAAAATGGTGTATGTCGTGTCGGCGAAGACCATCAATCCGGGCGAATCCCCGCGCGAACGCCATTACCGCGACCTGCGCAATAGAATTCGGCGGCACATCCGCCGGCAGTACGTAATCACATTGGTTTCCGGGAAGGGCGGCACCGGCGTGACCACGCTGTCCGCCGCCATCGGCAGCGTCTTCCGGGAATGCCGGCCGGAAAATGTCATCGCGATTGACGCCGTCCCGGGCTTCGGGACACTGTCGGACCGCATCGATGAGCACCCGCCCGGTGACTACTCGGCCGTTCTGAGCGACACCGATGTGCAGGGATATTCCGATATCCGCGAACACCTGGGGCAAAATGCGGTCGGCCTGGACGTGCTGGCGGGCAACCGCACGTCGGATCAGCTTCGCCCGCTTGTCCCGGCCATGTTCAGTGGGGTGTTGTCCCGTCTGCGGCGAACCCACAATGTGATCATCGTCGACACCGCCGCCGACTTGGAGCACCCGGTGATGAAGCCGGTTCTGGAGAATACCGACACGCTGGTCTTCGTTTCCGGTATCACCGCGGACGCGTCTCGGCCGGTGTTACGGGCGGTCGATTACCTGGCCGCGCAGGGCTACCACGAACTGGTGTCCCGGGCGACGGTGATCCTGAACCACTGCGCGCCCACCGACGACAGCGCGGCGGTGGCCTATCTGACCGAGCGGTTCAGCAAAACCGGCGCCACCGTGGAGGTCATGCCTTATGACGCCCACCTGGCTAAAGGCGGAATCATCGATGTTCATAATGAGGTGAAAAAGAGAGCACGGCTGCGGTTATTCGAAATCACCGCCGGGCTGGCAGACAAATTCGTGCCGGACACCGAAAGGTAATCCCCGGTGACTTCGCCGATACCAGCCAAAGTCTCTTTTCCGGCGCGTTGCGCGGTAAGCGTCGCGTATGACAAACACCTCGTGTCACAGGTCTTCCCGGCTGGAATACCGGTCGAAGAATTCTTCGAGGGAATGGTCGAGCTTCTCGACGAGGATTTGAAGCACCACGGCTTCGACGGTGTTGCGCTTCCGCCGGGAAGTTACGAACTGCATAAAGTCAACGGGGTCCGGCTGGACATCACTCGCAGCCTCGATGACCTGGGCGTCCAGGACGGCGACACCCTGGTCCTGGTGCCGGTAGTGGGCGGCGATTCCTTCGAGCCGCAGTACGAGTCGCTGTCGAGCGCCTTGGCCGCGACCGCCCGCCGACTCGGCACCCAACCCGAGGTCAAGTGCTCGGAGTGCGGGCACAAGGCCGACGAGCAGACCGTCACCCGACTGCTCAATGTGAAGGTCGATCGGATGTTCGTCCCGGTCACGGCAGTGACTGCCGCGCACACCGCGATCGGCCTGATGGCGATGGCCGTGGTGGTGATCTCGGCTTTGGCCCTGCGTGCCCGCACGTTCAGCGACAGTTGGCCACCGGCGGCTGTCCTGCTCGGTCTGGGCGGACTGCTCGCGCTCGGAGCCACCGTGATCCGCCGGAACTGGCCCACCCGCGACGATCTGTTCAGTGGATTCGGCTGGCTGGCGGTGATCGCCCTGTCCGGCGCGGCACTGTGCGGAGCACCCGGACCGCTCGGCGCGGCCCATCTCTTGATCGGGCTGACGGTCCTGGCGATCGGGGCGATCGCGCTGAGCGTGCTGCTGCGGGCGCAGACCGCGGTGGCCACCGCGATCGTCACCGCGGGAGGGATAGGCGCAGCGGTAGCCGCGGCCCGCATGTGGCACCCGGTATCCGCGCAGGTGCTCGGGATCTGCATGCTGCTCGGCGCGCTGATGCTGGTGCGGATGGCACCGACCATCGCGCTGTGGGTGGCGCGGGTACGGCCACCGTATTTCGGCTCGATCACCGGGCGGGATCTGTTCGCCCGGCGCGCAGGCATGCCGATCGACACGGTCTCCCCGGTGGCCTCCGAAGACGGTGAGGACGAGGCCGACGACCTGGTCGACATCTCCGCGCGGGGGGCGGCGATCGCCGCGTCGGCGCGGCTGATCAACGCGGTGCAGGTCGGGATGTGTGTGGCGATCGCGGCGGTGCTGCCGATCGCGGTATGGATGGTGCTGATGCCGGGTGCGCCCCGGCAGCGCGGCGCGGTGGCGCTGTGCGGGCTGGTGGCGGGCCTGTTCATCACCCAGGGGCGCGGGTTCGCCGGCCGGGTACAGGCGATCGCACTGGTGGGCGGTGCCTGCGCGGCGGTGCTGACCGGCGTCGTCAAGTACGCCCTGGCCAACCCGGGTGACACCGCCGCCGGGTTCCTGTGGCCGGTCGCGGTAGTGGCGGTATTCGCCGGATTGGGCCTGGCCGCGGGGCTGCTGGTCCCCGAGACGAAGTTCGTCCCATGGATCCGGTTGGCCGTCGAGTGGCTTGAGGTGCTGGCGTTCATCGTGGTGGGGGTGCTCGGCGCCTGGCTGGGAGGACTGTTCGTGTGGGTTCGCAACTGAGTCGCCTGCGCACCCGGGCCGTCGCGCTCACCGCGGTCACGCTGCTGGTCGGCCTCGCAGACCTTCCTCCGCTGGCCCACGCCATCGAGCCGCCGACGATCGACCCGGCGCTGGCCCCGGCCGACGGACCTCCCGGGCCCGACCAACCGATGCGCCGCTCGAACTCCTGCAGCGTCCCGATCACCGTCAGCAATCCCGACGTGGCTCAGTTGGCGCCGGGTTTCGACCTGCTGGGTATCGCCGCGGCCTGGCAGTACTCCACCGGCAACGGTGTTCCGGTCGCAGTCATCGACACCGGGGTCACCCCGAATCCGCGGCTGCCCGCGATCGCCGGGGGGGACTACATCATGGGCAACGCCGAGGGGCCGGGCGGCCTGCAGGACTGCGATGCGCATGGCACCATCACCGCGTCGATCATCGCCGCCGCCCCGCTGGGTGTCCTCCCGATACCGCGCCCGATGCCGGAGGTTCCCGCCTTCCCGCCGCCGGCCGGAGGGCCGCCGAGTATCGGCGAAGCCCCGCCGCCGGCCGACATCCCCGGCCCGCCGGCACCACCCCCGGTGCCGGCGCCGGTGACCATCACCCAGGTCGCGCCGCCTCCGGCGGCACCGCCGCCGCCACCCCCGGAAGAAGGCGGCATGGCGCCTGCATCGGGTCCGCCCGATCCCCAGCACGAAGACGAACCCGCTGTCCCGCCGCCCCCACCGGGCGCCCCCGACGGCGTGGTGGGAGTGGCCCCGCACGCGACGATCATCTCGATCCGGCAGTCCTCGCGCGCATTCGAACCGGTGCACCCCCAGTTCGGCGGCTACGACGAGGAACGGGTGAAAGCCGGGACGCTGGCCACGCTGGCCCGAGCCGTGGTGCATGCGGCTGACCTCGGAGCCAAGGTGATCAACATTTCGGTGACGTCCTGTGTCCCGGCGGCATCCGGGCTCGACCAGCGGGCCCTGGGCGCGGCGTTGTGGTACGCCGCGACGGTCAAAGACGCGGTGATCGTCACGGCCGCCGGCAACGTGGGCGAGGCCGGCTGCGCCAACAACCCGATGTACAACCCGCTCAACCCGAGCGATCCGCGGGACTGGAATCAGGTCAAGGTGATCTCGAGTCCGTCGTGGTTCTCCGACTACGTGCTGTCCGTCGGCGGCGTGGACGCCACCGGGGCCCCGATCGACAAGAGCATGTCCGGGCCCTGGGTCGGCGTGGCCGCTCCGGCCACCCACGTCATGGGGTTGTCCCCGCAGGGCGGCGGCCCGGTGAACGCCTATCCCCCCATTCGCGCCGGGGAGAAGAACATGCCGTTCTGGGGCACCAGCTTCTCCGCGGCCTACGTCAGCGGAGTCGCCGCACTGGTGCGCGCGAAGTACCCCCAGTTGACCTCGCACCAGGTGATCAACCGGATCGTGCAGACCGCGCACAACCCGCCCGCCGGCGTCGACAACCGGCTGGGCTACGGGATGGTCGACCCGGTCGCGGCACTGACCTTCAACGTGCCGCCGGGTGAGCCGCTGGCGCCCGGGTCCCAGCACCGCGTCATCACCCCGGCTCCGCCGCCACCTCCGCCGGACCATCGGGCGCGCACCATCGCACTCGGATTCCTCGGCGTGATCGCCGCGGCTGTGCTGTCCGCCGCCGTCGCCGCGCGGATCCGGAGGGCCGCGAAGTGACTGAAACCCGGGTCCGGCTGACCGGGTTCAGTGCGTCGAGTAACCGGCGGTTGCTGTCGGCGGTGGTGATCGCGCTGTGCGGCCTTGCCGGTTGGGCTCTGGGTGGGCTGATCGGGGGTGCGGTGGCGGTGCTGATCGCGGTGCTGCTGGTGCTGGTGCCGTGGTGGGGCCAACCGGTGTGGTCCTGGACGGTGCTGTGGCTGCCACGACGGTCGAACGGCAAGTGGGCCGAGCCGATCACGGTGGCCAACAACCGAGCCGGCGGCGGGGTCCGCATCCAAGACGGGGTCGCCGTCGTGGCGGTGCACCTGCTCGGCAGGTCGCACGCCGCCACCGTAGCCACCGGCTCGGTCAACGTGGAGACCGACAACGTCGTCGATGTCGCCGCCCTACTGCCGAGGCTGCGGCACCCGCTCGGGCTGACGCTGGAATCGTTGAGCGTGGTCAGCATCGGGGCACGGCGCGCCACCACCGGCGACTACCCGCGGGTCTACGACACCGAAATCGGCACCCCGCCGTACGCCGGTCAACGCGAAACCTGGGCGCTGCTGCGGCTGCGGGTCATCGACAACACCGCTGCGTTGCGCTGGCGCACCACGCTGGGAGCGACCGCCGTCGCGGTGGCCCAGCAGATCGCCGGCTCGCTGCGCTGCGGCGGGCTGCGAACCCGGGTGGCCACCGCCAGCGAACTGGTGGAACTGGACCGGCGGATCGGCGGGGCCTCGCTGCTGGCCGACGCCGAACGCTGGAAGACGCTGCGCACCGAGGGCGGCTGGGTGACCACCTATGCGTATCCGCCCCGGAAGATCACCGCCGCGCTGCTCGCCCAGGCCTGGACCCTGCCGGTGGATGAAGTGATTCAGAACGTCACGGTGTTTCCGGACGGTACGTGTACGGCCACGGTCACGCTGCAGACCCCGCAACCGGCCCCCACTCCCCCGGCGGTGGTCCTGCGCCGGCTCAACGGCGAGCAGGCCGCCGCGGTGGAGGCGAACATGTGCGTCCCGCGGCCACGGCTGCGTGGGCTGCGGGCCGGACCCCTTCCGCCCAGCCTGCCCGTCGAGATCGGACCGTCGGGTGTCCTGATCGGCAAGCTGGCCAACGGCGACCGGCTGATGATGCCGCTGACCGACTCCGGCGAGTTGAGCCGGGTGTTCATCGCCGCCGAGGACATCATCGCCAAACGAATCATCATCCGTGCCGCCGGAGCCGGTGAACGGGTTTGCGTGCACACCCGCGACCGGGGGCGCTGGGCCAGCGTCCGGATGCCCGAGGTGACGGTGGTCGACGAGTCGAGGCCGACACCCCGCACCACGGTAAGCGTGGTCGACGGGCCAATCGCGCCGTCGCCGCGTCCGGCCACCGTCATCACCGTGGCCCCGCCCGGGACGCCGCCGCCGCCGCCGGATGCGATCGAGGTGAGCATCGAGCAGATCGATCGGACCGCGGTACGGGTTGTGGCGGGCGAAAGATCGTGGCTGGCTACGGTGGAGTTGTTCCGGGCGGAAAACCGGTACTGCAGCCCGGAGGCGCTGGCGCCGATGCCGTCACGATGACACCGCCGCCGGATCGACAGTCAGCCGGAGAATCCGCACGTGCGACAGGGGACGACAGACATTGAGTGACTTGCTGGCGGCCCGGAGGCAGTTCGACCGGGCCATGGTGAGCATGGACGGGCGGTACGGCTCCCCCGATGCACTGGCCGAGTTCGTGGCGGCCACCGACGCCGACCCGTCGATGGCCGACGCGTGGCTCGGCCGCATCGCCTGCGGCGACACCACGCTCGACACACTCAAGCGGCTCTACGCCAACCGCGACTGGCTGCACAAGGAGACCACCCGGCTGGGCCGGCACCTGGCCGCCCACATCCCGCTGGGTCCCTACCTGTCGATCACGGTGACCGATGCCTCGCACGTGGGATTGGCCCTCGCCTCGGCGCTCACGGTGGCCGGCGAATACGAGCGTGCCGACGCGCTGCTGGCCGACCCCGGGCTGCTGGACAGCTGGGTCAACCACCAGTGGCATCAGTTGGCCCGCGCGTACCTGATGTTCGTCACCCAGCGGTGGCCGGACCTGCTGACCGTAGCCGCCGAGGAACTGCCCGAGCGGGCGATCATCATGCCCGCGCTCACGGCGTCGGTCTGCGCCCTGGCCGCCTACGCGGCCGCCCATCTGGGCCAGGGCCGGGTGGCGCTGGACTGGCTGGACCGCGTCGATATCGCCGGCCAGACCCGATCCTCTGAACGGTTCGCCGCGGGCGTGTTGACCGCCTCGATAACACCCACTGAGATCCCCCTGCTGGCAGCGGATCTGGCCTATATCCGTGGCATGGTGCACCGCCAGCTCGGCGAGGAGGACAAGGCTCAGGTCTGGCTGTCCAAGTCCGCCATCAACGGTGTTCTCACCGACCCGGCCAAAGCCGCCCTGGCCGAACCGAAACTGCGTCTGGTGATCACCGAGGAGCAGCTCATCGAGAGCCGCAGCGATCGCTGGGATGCCGAGTCGGCGAAGAGTCGCGCGGAACTCGACGAGGACAACGCCTCGGGGCGCCGGGCCGAACTGCTGGAGCAGGGTCGCGCCGAGTTGGAGAAGCAGGTCGGATTGGCTGAGGTCAAGCGTGCGGTCAAGGCGCTCGAGGACCAGCTCGAGATCCGCGCGATGCGTCTGGAGCACGGCTTGCCGGTGGAGGGCCAGACCAATCACATGCTGCTGGTCGGCCCGCCGGGAACCGGCAAAACCACCACGGCCGAGGCACTGGGCAAGATCTACGCGGGAATGGGCATCGTCCGTAACCCGGAGATCACCGAGGTACGACGTTCCGACTTCTGCGGCGAGCACATCGGCTCGTCCGGGCCGAAGACCAACGAGTTGATCGAAAAGGCCTTGGGCGGAATCCTTTTCATGGATGAGTTCTACTCGCTGGTGGAGCGCCACCAGGACGGCACGCCGGACATGATCGGCATGGAGGCAGTCAACCAGTTGCTGATCGCCCTGGAAAAACACCGCTTCGACTTCTGCTTCCTCGCCGCTGGATATGAGGACCAGGTCGACGAGTTCCTCACCGTCAACCCCGGTCTGGCCAGCCGGTTCAACCGCAAGATCCGTTTCGAGTCCTACTCCCCGGAGGAAATCGTCGAGATCGGCCGGAGGTACGGCTCGAGCCGCGCTACCGAGCTGAATCCGCAGGCGCAGCAACGGTTCCTGGAGATGGTGACCACGATTCGCAACTACGTCAGCCCCCGCGGCGACCACGGCATCAACGTGATGCACAACGGCCGGTTCGCCCGAAATGTGATCGAGGAAGCCGAACTCGCTCGTGACACCCGGGTGGCGGCCCAGAAGCGGGCCGGCCACCAGGTGACCATCGACGATCTCAAGACCATCACCGCCGTCGACATCGACGGCGCGGTTCGTGCTGTGTGTGACACCAAGCGTGAGATGGCTGCGCTGAACTGGTAGAACTGCAGGCCTTGGTAGGAGGTATCACCCGGGATAACGGCCGTATCGGGCCTCGAAGTCGGCCTCGGCCTCTTCGCGCAGGGCGGTGAACACCACGTTGAGTCGATCTGAGAGCTCACGGTGGGTGTAATCGCTGACCACGCAGGGATGCAGTGACAACTCCAGCAGCCGTCCATCCGAATTGGCCACAGCGCGCACATCGCCGAGATCGACACTGTAAGTGGTGTTCTCGGCCTCGGCGACGAGGGCCTCCCACTTCTCGGCGGCCTCACGCAAGTCCCGCAGCACCGACTCAACGAGGTCCTTGTCGCTGAGTTCCGCGCGGCTGTCCGGCCCCGACATTCACTTAGTATGTCGAGCCGGTGTGAGTAGCGTCAATTCATCGACGACCGTTACGCCTGAGGATCCCATTGGCCGGGCTGCGGCGCACTGAGGAACCGGAACCAGCTGTAGTGGTAATTGGCCGACACCCCATCGCCGGCGGCGATGCCCTCGGTAGCGGCCAGCAGCATGCAGTTCAGCACCAGGGCGATGTCGGCGTCGGGGTACTGCGCCAACATCTGGTATCGCGAAGTGTCCAGATGGACTCGGAGCAGCTCGATTTCGGCGTCGGCCACGCCGGTTCCGGCGGCCCCTGCCTTGACCAGGGTGTTGGCCATGCGCGGCAGTCCGTCACGCCAGTGGGTGGCCTCACCGAGCTGCCAGCCGAGATCTTCGACGGGCGTCAATTCGCGTGGCTGCACCGAGGCTTCGGTCGCGCCGAAGTCGCTGGCCCAGCCCAGGCGATCGCCCGGGTGGTAGCTGGCCGACGCCGTCGCCTCGCCCAGCATCTCGGTGGCCGTCCCGCTCCGACGGCCGGGCTCGAGCAGATGCACCCCGGCGGGCAGCTCGATCCCGGACGGAATCCAGCCGTCGGAGACATCGGTGACCAGGAGGGTCTTGCCGTCCCCGAAGGTGCCGATGGCCCAGCGCAGGGCGGGTTCCTGGCGGGCGACGAAGGCGAGCAGGCGCTGCAGACGTTGCTCGTCGGATTCGGCGACCGCGGGCGGGGTCTGGAGCTGCGGGGCAGGCGCGGCGACCGGCTCCGCGGCTGCGGGAATGACGGCGGTCAGCTCCTCCGGCACCTCGGCGAGGGGGGCCACAAGCGGTTCGACCGACGCGGCGACGGGTGACGCGGCCGGCATCGCGGTGGTCGGCAGCTCGGTGTCGACATGGTCGATGACGACCGGTTCGGTGGGGCGCGGTGCGGCGGGCCGCTCCGGCTTCACCACGTCGAAAGCCTCGGTGACCTCTGGGGCCGGGGGCGGCGGTACCGCCGGCGCTGCGGGCGGCGGTGGCGGGAGTGTCTCGGGCACCTCGACGACCTGCTCGGGCATGCGGTGCCGGGCCGCTCGGGTGGGTTCCCTCGGGGCCTCTCGGGGCGGCTCGGCCGGGCGGGGTGGTTCGGGGTCGACCGGGATCTGAACAGTCGCCTCGACGAGCGGCGGGGCCGGATTCAGGCTGGCGTACTCCGCTCGGAACTCCAGGGCCTCGTTGTGGAGTTGCCGGACCGTCGATTCCACCCGAAGGACGGCGAACGCCCTGGCGACGTTGATGACTCGGGCCTCAGCAGTCTGACGCGCCTGCCCGACCAGATCGGATCGACCGATGGCGTGCAGTTTGTCGTTCGCCGAGTCCGCGATTCGTTGCAGATCTGCGTTCAGATAGTCGGCAAGCTGGGCTGTCTCGGGAGAGATCGTCGCCAACTCGGCGGGCCATAGTCCGCCGAGCACCCAGGAGCTACAGTCGACCGGAGCGCTGAAGGCCGGGATCATCAGTGATTCCCGAGCCGCGCTCCGTAGGCGCTGACGCGCCGACCGCCGACCGAAGATTGCCACCGCGCAAGCCTACCGTTGCTGTCCCCGCGCTCCGGTGCAATATCACGTCCCCGGAATGCCCCCGCCCAGCAGGCATCCGCGGATCATCAACAACCCCGGTGTGTTGTGAATTGTCAGCCCAACACCGGGTGGGTAGCGTGCAATCCATGGCCGACGTCGGGTCCCCGGGAACGGGATGTGCAGCGCAGTTGAGCGAAGTGCTCGATTTGCTGGCCCGCGCCCGAAACCTGTTCGGCGACATGGTGGTTGATCCGCCCGGTGACATCGCGCCGCGCGCCGACGCGGCCGGCCAGTGGGTGACTTAGCGTCCGGTCCCGCTGGCGGCACGGGGGTCGGCATGCAACTGGTGAACCAGTAGACGCTCGGTGGCCACCCGGAGATCATCGCCGGTGGGCACCGCTGCCGAGGGGGCGTGTCCCGTCGTGACCATCTCGCCACGGATCTCCAACGCCGCCTTGAGAAACGACACGTCGGCGGCCAGCACGATCGCCTCGGCCAGTCGACTGACGTCAGCCTCCATGGCCGCCTCGCCCAGCACCACACTGTGTAGATAGCCCCCGCGGCAGGACCGGAACAACACATCGCCGCTGGGGTGGGCCGTGTCGAATGCCGGATTCGGCTCAGTCATCAGCGCCCGTCGGTGAGGTGTCGGAAGGTCTTGGCTGCGTCGTCTTCATGCCTGTTCCACGTTGCCACGGCCAGGTTCAGATTGTCCGACACTTGTGAATGTTCGCTCGACTGGTCGTCATAGCAGCCCTTGCGTGCGTCGAGCAACGAGTCGGCAGCTCGACGAAAGTCGCCGTAGATCGGTCCGAGGGAGTTCAGCGTCGCCCGCAACCCCTCATGAGAGTCCGCGACGGTCGCCAGATAGTCCGCCGCCTCCTGATGGTTCCCGGCGGCGTTGGTCAGGACGTCCTGATTGACGCGGATCTCCTGTGGCATCTTTTACCTCCCTGGCTAGTCGACGATGACGGTTGGGTTGGGGATTTTCAAGCTCGCAGGACCCCCGCCGTGCGAGTGGGGACGGGTTCGGCGATCTGCCCGGGCTCGTCGGAGCGGAGCGGCGGATGCTGCCAACCCAGGAATCCGGGCCCGCGCAGATTCCCGGTGAGATGGATCTGGCCGTCGAGCAGCGCCTTCCCATCGCCGACGGCAAGGGCATGGCGGTCGGTGAACACCCCGATGTCTCCTGGCCGCAACCGGGCGGGGTCGATGGGTGCGGACACCGGCGTGCCGGGCGGGGCAATGTCAATCCCCTGGCGGCGGAACGCCTCCGCGACGGGGGTCCCGTCGGCGGCGGCTTGCATGGCCGCGGCCAGCGAACGATCGGCGACGGTGATCGTCGCGCCGTCGGGCAGCCTCACGGCAACAGGCCCGTTGTCGGGCGGGGACTCCGGCGCCGTGTCCTCGCCGGGTTCGCCGCCGTCCGGGTCATCCTGCGAAGCCTTTTCGACCACCGCCGCATCGGCGGGGTAGTCCTCGTCGTCCAGTGCGTCGGTGTCCGGCGGTTCCGTCGGCAGCCCGGCGAAGGGTAATCCAGTCGGTATCGCCGGAGACATGGTGCCGAACCCCGGGGATTCGCCGCCGAATCCCGGGACCGCGGGCATCGCGGGCACCTCCGACGAGTGTTGGGGTGTGGCCGGGTAGCCGGGCTCCGGCCCGTCAGCCGGAAGTGGGTCGAGATAGGGATCGAGATAGGGATCGTCAGCGGCATCCGCCAAAGCCGCCGGGACAGCCGGCGACGTGGCCGAGCCATCGAGCAACTCCTGTCGGTCGGCCGGTTCCGCGTCCTCTCGGCCGTTCCGGTCGGCATACAGCGACGTCAACGCGGTCGCCAATGCCTGCTTCGAGGCGTCGTCGTCGTTGGCTTCCTCAACCACCCGGATGATCTCGCCCAGTTTGGCGACCAGGAATCGCTGGAACTCTCGGGCACCGGCCGCGGTGTTCAGATCCCAGGCCTGCGCGGCACCGACGATCTCGGTCTCCAGACTGTCGAGGCGTCGGCGCCCTTCCAAGGTGGTCTGGTGTACGTGCCGCAGTGCTTCGAGAACCTGTCGGTCGAAGGCCGCGGTCGCCGACAGCTGTTGCCCCAGCGCCGCTTCGGCGGCTTTCATCGCCTGCGCCGCTCGCCCCAGTTGCTCCACACCGGTCGGGGAGAGAATTCGCGGGTACGCCGACCGTAGTTGGTTCAGTAGCCGGTCGTAACCCGCGTCCGGCAGCGGCAGGGTCAGTGCCGCCTGCGCCACCCGGGTCGTGTCCCCCGCACCGCCGGCGGTCTCGATCCGGTTGATCGCATCCAGCACGTCGTCGCGGGTCGCCACGTCACTCAGCCCAACGTCGCTGCGCCGGGCCGCAGCTCATGCGCTGACCGCTCCATGGCCGGTGACTGTACTGCCGCCCGACGGGGCCGACAATTCACCCGATGCCACGGTGGGGACTACCTGTCGTATCCCGGTCATGACACCGGGCGCCTAATGGCGATGTAACCGCCCAGTGCGCTGATCTGGACGGTTGCTCCGGCGTGCGGGGCTTCGATCACCAGGTTGTTTCCGATCGCCATCTGGACGTGACCGGTGCTGGGGAATACCAGATCGCCGGGTTGAATCTCGAAGCGCGACACCGGGATTCCTTCGTGGATCTGGGTGTAGGTGGTACGCGACAGCGGCACCCCGGCCTGGTTATAGGCCCACCGGGTCAGGCCCGAACAGTCGAATCGATCCGGGCCGGTGGCGCCCCAGACGTAGGGCCTACCCAGCCGGGACAGCGCGGTACGAACGGCCATTCCCGCACGGGTATTGGGCAGCCGCAACCGATTCGGGACGCCGGATATCCGGCGTCCTGCACCCCGGTAACGCAGTCGCCGAAGCCCGGCCCGATGCACCTGTGCGCGGTGGCGCGCCGACAGTACGTGGGCTCGTTGAGCGCGCAGGCGAGCAACCTGTCGGCGCATTGCCTCCCGTTGTGCCAGCGGGGTGTCGGGGCTGGCAGCCGCGTCGGCACGTGCCGCGCTGACGACATTCTTGGTCTGTTGCCGGGCGTGCCCATGGTCGGCCACCGCGGCGGCCAGCACAGCCGTGGCGGCGGCATCGGTGCGGGCGTTCGCCAGCAGTCGAGCCCGTTGCGCCAGGACCGCCTGCCGGTAGCGGTCATGCTCCCCACTGGTGTGGGTGTTCGCGGTCCGCATCAGCAGGTCCACGTAGCGGTCCAGTCCGGATTCCAGCGACGCCGGCTGCGGACTGCCCGCGAACAGCCGATGGGCTCGGTCCAGGACCTCCAGCTCCGTGTTGGTCACCGTTGTGCCTCTCCGTCGGCGTCATCGGGCGCATCCGCGGCTCCCTCGGCAAACGCCCGTACCCGGGCCAGCGCACCCGGCGGGATCACTCCCCTGTTGCGGATATCCCACATCTCCTCGGCGCTGATGCCGAGCAGCGTCGCGATCACCGGTTCCGGCAGCGACGACCTGGCGCACGCGTCGTCGAACCTGGCGGTCAGGCTGGCGGGCATCCGCTGCAACAGGTCACTGCGGGTGGCCTCCAGGGCCTGCAGATGTGTCATGAGCCGCCCCGCGTGATCGGCGCCGGCGTTGACCGCCACCCGCCAGGAGCTGGCCGCCAGCATCTCCGCCTTCACGCACTGCGCGATCACGGAAAGAATATACGTCTCGTATTCGTCTGATGCTTCCGGTGGCAGTCTGGCGATCACCGAACGCAACGCGTCGAGCTGCGCTTCGGCGTATCCCTCCAGCACTTCGGTGTCGCTGTGACGGTCGACGACGACGGCTCCGGCGGGCCGCGCAGGCGACTCACGGGGACCGGTCGTGGAGATCAGCTGGGCGAGTTCGGCGTCGGCGTCATCGGCGGCGAGCAGCCGTGAATACGTTCCCGGCGGCAGGCCGAGACCATTTTCAACCTTCTGAACTGTGCCTTTATGGGGCTTGCGTGCGCCACGCTCCAGATAACTGAGCCCCATGATGCTGACGCCGGTGGCCGCGGCGAGATCTGCCAGCGACCAGTCCCGAGCCTCGCGCAGTGCCCGGATGGCCGCGCCCGCTGCCTCGCGGCTCACCGTCGCGCCCCGACCATGACCGGATACTACACAGCCCTGGTCACGACTAGTTACATATATGTTTTTATCACTCTCTCTTGCTTTCTCCCTATTCGTTCATATACGTTTCTATCTACGTTATCTGATTCGCTCTCACTAGGAGGTCCTCCTGATGGCACCCCCCTGCTCCGCAAACCCGGAACTGTGGTTCGGCTACCCCGACGCCGACGGGGCCGACGGGGCCGCCAAGGCCCGCGCCTACGAACAGTCCTCGACCGAGGCGCGATTGATGTGCCTGCGACGCTGCCCGCTGGCCCAACAGCGCCGGTGCGCCGCGCTCGCCGTGGAGCGCGGTGAGGAGTACGGCGTGTGGGCCGGCGTGAAACTTCCCGGCGGCCAGTACCGCAAGCGTGCCGAACTCGCGCACGCCCATGCGGTGTTGCGCGCGATCGCCGCCGGAGAGATCAACGCCCGCGAACTGCCCGAGAACCAGGCGCTGCTGAGCAACCGTGAGCGCGACCGGTTGCCGGTGGCAGCCGCCGTGTTTCACCTGGCCTCCGACCGGATCGGTCGACCGTCCGCGGCATGAGCGGTAGTGTCGCCGCAGCGGCTTGGCGCACGGCGCGGAGGTGGGCGGTTGAGCAATCTGGAAACCACGGCTGGTGAATTCGACTGTGCGGCAGCACCGTCGGATGGCGTTGAGGTCCTGCGGTCGCGGGAAGTTCCGCTGGGCGGGCCGCGGGCCATTCTGGTGCGCCGCACCTTGCCGCAGCGGGAGCGCTCGCTGATCGGCGCCTGGTGCTTCATCGACCACTACGGGCCACACGACATCGCCGCCGCCGGCGGTATGGATGTGCCACCGCACCCGCACACCGGCCTGCAGACGGCGACTTGGCTCTTCAGCGGACGAGTCGAGCACCGCGACAGCGGCGGTGTGCACGCGGTGGTGCGTCCGGGCGAGCTCAACCTGATGACCGCGGGAGCGGGTATCTGCCACTCGGAGGTCTCGGTGGAGGCCGGATCGGCACCGATCCTGCACGGCGTGCAGTTGTGGGTGGCGCTGCCGGACTCCGCCCGCCACACCGAGCGCGCATTCCACCATTTCGCGCCCGAACCGGTGTCGCTGCCCGGTGCCACGGCGCTGGTGTTCCTCGGCGAACTGGCCGGCCACCGCTCCCCCGTTCCGTCCTTCACTCCCCTGCTCGGCGCCCAGCTCAACCTGGATCCAAGGTCCGAGTTGGCGCTCGCCGTCGAGCCGGCGTTCGAGCACGGGGTGCTATGTGACCAGGGCGCGGTGGCCCTCGACGGGATCGAGCTGGGTATCGGGGAGGTCGGCTATCAGGGTCCGAACCGCCCGGTGCTGACGCTGCGCAACACCAGTGACTCCCCCGCCCGAGTGCTGCTGCTCGGCGGTGTGCCGTTCGACGGGGAGCTGGTGATGTGGTGGAACTTCATCGGCCGCAGCCACGAGGAGGTCGCCGAGTTCCGGCAGCTGTGGCAGGACGGCGACGACCGGTTCGGGGCGGTCAGCGGCTACCAGGGCCGGCTGGACCGGCTGCCAGCGCCGCCGCTGCCGCCGGTGCGGCTGCGGTCGCGGCGAGCCGGCGGCGGACTTCGGTAACGCCCGACCACTACGGCGTGAGAATCACTTTCACCACATCCCCGGACCTGGCGGCCACAGCCCGGTAGGCATCGGCCGCGTCGTCCAGGGCCATCTCGGTGGTGAAAATGCCGTCCACTTTCAGCCGCCCGGACTGCAGCAGCGGCACCAGTTGCGGCCAGGTCTGCTGCACCGGGGCGGTGGTCATCCGCAACGTGACACTGCGAATCAGCGCCGCCAGCGCCGGGAACGGGAAGGGCTGCAGGTCATGCACACCGACCACCGACACCGTCCCGCCGGCCCGCACCGCCGTCAGGGCGTCGGCCATGGTGGTGTCCGAACCGACCGCGTCGATCACCGCGTCCACCCCGCGTCCACCGGTCAGTTCCATCGCCGCGGCCGTGGTCGACGGCTCCACCGGGATCATTCCCATGGTGGCCGCCCGGTCCCGTCGCTGCGCCACCGGGTCGACGCCGAGAACCGTCGCCGCGCCGAGGAACAACGCGCTGATCCCGGCGCACAGACCCACCGCGCCCAGTCCGGTCACGGCGACCGTGCCGCCGATCGGGATATCGGCCCGCTGCGCTGCCGCCCACCCGGTGGCCAGGTTGTCGGTGAGCAGCAGCGCCTGCTCAACGCTGATGCCGTCGGGAATCCTGGCCAGCTGAAAGTCTGCACCCGGCACCGCGAGCAGCTCGGACTGCGCCCCGCCGAGCATGCCGGAGCCGAAGATCTGCGGACCCGAGTGGCACCGGATCGGGTCGTGGGTGGCGCAGCCGGCGCAGTGTCCGCACCCCGCGACCGAGGACACCATCACCCGGTCGCCGACCCGCACCGACCCCACCGCCGAACCGACCTCCACCACGGTGCCGATCGCCTCGTGGCCCAACGGCACCGGATCGACCAGAGGGTAGTCGCCTTCGTAGAAGTGCAGATCTGAGCCGCAGATCGCGGTCGCGGTCACCGCCACCACGGCGCCGTCGGCCCCGGGCAGCCCGGGATCGGGGCGGGTGTCGACCCGAACCGAACCGGGGGCATCGATTACGACACTGCGCATCTGATCATCCTTCTGCTAGGGCCTGTACTTTGCCGAGCACGTCGGGGTAGCGCTTGAGGTGCGCGCCACCGTTGATGTCGAAGGCCGATCCGGTGATCCAGGAGGCCCGCTCGGAGGTCAGGAACTCCACGGCCTGCGCGATGTCGTCGGGGACACCGGCGCGCCCGAGCGGGGTGTTCTCGATGTACTCGTCGGTGAGGCCGGGAATCATCGCCAGCCCGGCGACCAGGGGAGTGTCGACCAGCCCGGGGGAGACCGCGTTCACCCGGATGCCTCGGGCGGCCAGCTCCAGGGCGGCCACCTGGACGAGCATCAGGACCCCGGCCTTGGCGCTGCAGTAGGCGGCCATCGCGGTTCCGGGTTGCCGGCCGTTCAGCGACGAAACGGCCACCACGCTGCCGCCGCCCTCGAGGGTGCGCGCCGCGTGCTTGATCACCAGCATGGTGCCGGTGAGGCAGACGTCGATGGTGGTCTGCCAGCCGGCGAGCTCGATGTCGGGGATCGCCCCGACGATCGACAGTCCGGCGCAGCTGACCACGCTGCGCACCGGTCCGGCGGCACGGGCGGCCGCGAAAGCCGCTGCGACGCTGTCTTCGTCGGTGACGTCGGCTGCCACGGCGCTGGCTCCCGAGTAGCCCAGATCGCTGAGTTCGGCGGCCCGCTGGCGTGCGGCTTCCTCGTTGATGTCGGCGATCACCACATGGTCGCCGCGCCGGGCCAGGGCGTGCGCGCTGGCCAGCCCGATACCGGAGGCGCCGCCGACGATCAGGGCGACAGATTCCTGCGTCACAGTTCGGCCCCTGTCGTCTTGCGGTAGCTGCGCTCCCGGTCGGGACGCACCCACAGGGTGTCGGCGCCGACATCGGTGCCCTGCGCCGCCAGGCTGCGTTTGAGGATCTTGTTGGTGGCCGTCATGGGCAACTCCGCGCTGATCCGGACGTAACGGGGCCAGGCCTTGGGGGAGAGGTCCTCTTGCGCGGCAAGGAATTCGACGAAGTCCGCCGGGGACAGCCCGGCGTCATCCCGCAGCACCAGCGCGGCCATCACCTGGTCACCGACATTGCCGTCGGGCACCGCGTATACCGCGACCTGACTGATGTCATTGTGGCGCAGCAGAATACGCTCGATGGGCGCCGCAGCGAGATTCTCGCCGTCGACGCGCATCCAGTCGGCGGTTCGGCCGGCCAGATAGATCCAGCCGTCATCGTCGGCGTAGGCGAGGTCACCCGACCAGTACATACCGTGCCGCAGCCGCTCGGCGGTGGCGGACTCGTTGTTGTAGTAGCCGGAGAAGAATCCGGAGCCGGTGGTGTTGACCAGTTCCCCGATCGCCTCATCGGGGTTGACCAGTGCCCCGGTGGCGTCGAAGCGTGCCGGCGGGCACGGGCCGACCGGGTCGCTGCAGTAGACCGCGACGCCGGGCAGGCCGCGGCCCACCGACCCGGGCGGGGTGCCTTCCTCGCGGGTGATGATCACGGCGTTCTCGGTGGAGCCGAACGCGTCGACCACCTGGGTGCTGAAGCGGCGGGAGAACTCGGCGATGTCGCGGTCGGAGCCTTCGTTGCCGAAAGCGACCCGCAACGGGTTGTCTGCGTCGTCGGGTTGCTCCGGGTGTGCCAGCACATAGGCCAGTGGCTTGCCGACGTAGTTCATGTAAGTGGCGCCGTAACAACGGATGTCGGACAGGAACCGGGACGCGGAGAACTTGGCCAGCGCCATCGCCGCACCGGAGGCCACCGCGGGTGCGAACCCGGCCACGATCGCGTTGGAATGGAACAGCGGCATCGACAGGTAGGCGACGTCCGCTGGCCCCAGGCCGAAGCGCTCGGTCAGATTCTGTCCGGCGACCAACACCATGAAGTGGTTGACCAGGACCGCCTTGGGGTCGCCGCTGGTCCCCGAAGTGAAGATCATCACGAACGGATCCATGGCCGTCACCTGGCGGTGCGGGGTCAGCGCGCCGGCCTCTGCACAGGCCCGCGCCCACGCCGGGTCGTCGACGTCGATGACGCTGATGCCGGCCAGGTCCAGGCCGGCCAGCAGGCCCCGGTGCTCGGCATCGACCAGCAGGATCTGCACGTCGGCGGTGCGCAGGTCACCGGCGAGCGCCGAGCCGCGCCGGGTGCCGTTGACTCCGCACAGCACGTAGCCGCCCAGGGCGGCGCCGGCCAGCGCGGTCAGCATCGCCGGGGTGTTACCCAGCAGGGCGCCGACGTGCACCGGACGGTCGGTGTCAGCGCGGCCGAGCAATGCCGCGGCGTGACGAGTGGCGCGGTCGAGGTACTGGCGCCACGTCCAGCGGAGTTGTCCGCCGTCTGCGGTCTGGTGCAAGACCGCCGGCCCGTCCTGCTCGGCGCGTTGCGCGAGCAACTGCTGAATCGTCTCGGCCACTACAACCTCCTAACCCGCGACCGTAGCGGTCGAGCCACCCAGTTGTCGGGCCAAGAAGACGATCTGGTGGTCGACGACATGATCGAACCAGTCCCCGCCGGGGAAGACGTCGAAGTGATCGCACGGGTAGTGCCTGACTTCGGCACGGGCGGCGAATGCCGCCTTGGCCGCCGCTTGCGGGGGAGCGCAGCGGTCGAAGTCGGCGATCTGCACCAGCATCGGGCACCCGATGGCATCGGCGTGTTTGCCCGGCCGGTAGCCGCCCAGCTGAACGCCGACCTGGGCGTCGATCTCGTTGCGCCAGGTGGGGCCGGCCATCGCGGTGTACGCCTCGTAGTAGCCGTCTGGGGTCAGGGTGGCCAGCTCGCCGGGGCGACCAACCAGCGGGATCGTCGCCGGCGGCCCGCCGGTGCGCTGCGACAGCGCGCTGCGCCAGCCGGTCACCGTCGAACGCAACATGGTCGCCGGCCGATGCTGCGGTAACGCGGCGATCGCGGCGGCCGGGCCGCTGACGATCGGGGTCAGCGAGATCGCGGCGGCCAGACCCGGCATGGTGGCCGCCAGCTCGAAGACGTGACCGCCCGCCAGCGACACGCCCCACACCACTATGCGCGACGGATCGACTCCAGGCTGTGCGGCGGCGGTCGTGCAGGCCGCACGGAAGTCGGCGATCTGTTCCTTCATTGAGATCCGTTGGCGCGGTTGGCCCTCGGACGCACCGAAGTAGCGGTAGTCGAAGGCGAAGGCGGCGAATCCGGCCATGCTCAATGATTCGGCGAACCGGACCAGGCCGGAGTCGACGGTGCCGCCCAGTCCGTGCCCGAGCACCACCACCGGCGAGCCGTCCTCACCGAGCTGCTTGGCGGCCGGGAAGAACTCGCCGACGCACGTCGCGCCGCCGCTGTCGAATCGGATCGTCGTGCTCACGCGGTTGCTCCGATCTGCGCCGTGGTGACCCCGGCCCACACGGGCCCGCCGAGCCGGGCCGCCCGCTGCGCGCCGCCGGGGATTTCGCGGGTGCGCATGTCGTGTTCGTAGAGGAAGTAGTCGACCTGCTGGGTGTGCCGGGGTCTGTCCACCATGTGGCCGGTGTACTTGCGCATGTCGGCGGTGATCACCCGGCGCATCTCGGCCTCCGACGGCAGCCGGTAGCGGCCGGCGGCGTAGGCACCGATCAGACGGGCCTGGGACTCCACGAACGGGAACAGGGTCGGGGTGGACTGGGCGAATCCGGCGAACACCAGGTCGTCGATACCGGGATAGAACATCCGCTTGTACAGGTCGATCCGGTTGTCCGGCGCGCTGATGAACGCCTCGTCGAAGAACGGGAAGGTGATGTTGTAGCCGGTGGCGTAGACGATGATGTCGAACTGGCCGCTGGTGCCGTCGACGAAATGCACGGTGTCGCCGTCGAGCCGGCTGATGTTCGGCTTCGGGATGACGTCGCCGGATCCCAGCCGAAACGGCAACTCCATCGACTGGGTGGGGTGCGCCTCGAAGAACTTGTGGTTGGGCGTCGGCAGGCCGAGATCCTCGGGCCGGCCGGACATGATCGGCTGGGCCCACTGAGCAACCTTGCGCTGCCAGGACAACGGCACATAGGGACTGGTCCGGTAGTACTTGTCAGCGGGCTTGCCGGCCACATACTTCGGCACGATCCAGGCTCCGGAACGCGTCGACAGCGTCAGTTCGTTCTCGAGGGTCCGGGACGACAGTTCGACGGCGATGTCGGCGGCACTGTTGCCCAGGCCCACGACCAGGATGCGTTTGCCCGAGAACTGCAGCGGCGTCTTCGGGTCGATGTAGTGGTGCGCGTGCAGGGTCTCACCGGTGAACTCACCGGGGAAGTCCGGCAGGCGCGGGTCCCAATGGTGACCGTTGGCGACGACGAGCAGGTCGAACCGCTGGCGCCGGCCGCCGGTGAGTTCCAGTTCCCAACCGCCGCCGGGCAGCCGCTGCGCGTGGGTGACCTCGGTGGTGAACTCGATGTTGCGTTTGAGCTCGAACGCGTCGGCGTAGGCCTCCAGGTACTCCTTGACCAGCGTGTGGTGCAGGAAATCCGGGTAGTCGGCGGGCATCGGGAAGTCGCGGAACGACAGTCGGTGCTTGGAGGTGTCGATGTGCAATGACCGGTAGGCGCTGGAGTGTCCGTTCGGGTTGCCGAACGCCCAGTTCCCGCCGATCCGGTCGGAGGATTCGAAGCAGGTGTAGTCGACCGCGTAGTCGGCCAGCATCTTTCCGGCGGTCAGGCCGCTGATGCCGGCACCGATGATTGCGGTGCGGGGTGAGGACATGGGGAACCTCCGAGGTCCGAGGTAGACAGGTTTGCAGAAGTGTCTACAGGGTGCGATTGGCATAGTACACAGATATTCAAATCTGTCTACTGGTTGCTACGCTGCTGCCACAGGAGGTGAGCCGTGGACGCAAAGACGCCGGCGGGAGCGACGCCGTCGACAACCGACCGGCTCCTGGATGCGACTGAACAACTGTTGGCCGAGAAGGGTATTCGGGCGACGACCATGACCGACGTCGCCGAGCGCGCCGGGGTGTCGCGCGCCTGGCTGTACCGGAAGTTCCCCGACAAACCCGCACTCGTCGGCGCCGCGATCATCCGGCTGATCGAGGCCAGCTGGGCCAAATCGCGTGCCGAGCTGTCCACGCTGGACAGCTTCGAGGACCAGCTGGTGGCCGGTGTGCATATCGGGCGCCGCGCCTACGACGACCCCGGCACGCTGCTGCTCCGGTTACGCACCTCCGAACCCGACGAGTTCGCCGCCTGCGCCGGAGCCGGGGTCCACGAATTGGTGCCCGACCTCGCAGGATTCTGGTATCCGTTCGTGGCCGCTGCCGCCGCTGACGGCGACATCCACCCGGACACCGATCTGCCCGAGGCGAGCGAGTGGGTGGCGCGGGTGATGATCAGCTTGGGCAGCGTTCCCGGCCAGCACATCGACCCCGACGATCCGGCGTCGCTCCGACAGCATCTGCGCCGGTACGTGCTGCCGGGGCTGCGGATGTCGCCGGCGGGGGAGTGACCGTCGGCGTCGCCGATTCGTTGCGCGATATGGGCGTTACGGATCGGCGTCCAGCCGGAATGATCGGAAAGGCTTGTCCCCTAAGCAGCTTCCACCCAGTCGTCCTCGGGAAAGTGTCTGGCTAGGTCGTCGTAGTCCATGTCGTCGTAGCTGCGTTGAAGGCCTTCGAGGGCGGCGGCGTAATCGGGGTCGCCGGGTAAGGGATCGTCGAACACGTCCCCGTCGTCCTCGGGTGGCGGTGGGAGGTGGTCGTCGTCGCCATCGTGGCGGGGCCGTCGTAGTCGGTCGATGATGTCGTCGATGAAGTGGTACGGATTGACCCGCGGCTGGCCACGTTCGAGGATCGGCGGTGGGATCCATTCGACGCGGCCGGCGGACCCGAGTCGGGTGAGCCAACCCTGCTCGCTGGCCAACCGATTATCCGGTGCACAGGCCAGGCCGAGAGTGTCGACATCGGTGTATCCGCCTCGGGCCCAATCATTTTCGAGGTGATGAGCCTGGGACAGATAGCCCGGCACCATGCAGCCCGGCCGAGTGCAGCCGCGATCACGGGCGTGCAACACGATCCGCTGATCCCCGGAGGCGATGCGCTTGGTGCGGCCCAGCCACAACGCGCGGCCCTGACCGTCGAACACACTCAGATAGTGATAGGCGTGCCCGGCCATACGCAGTAGATCGGTCATCGGCAACAACGACCCGCCGGCCGTGTAGGCCTTGCCGGTGACACGCGCTTCCGTCGCCGGCCTATGCCCGGCCGCGGCGTGCAGCTCCGCCAGGGTGGTCGAAGCGATGACCGTCACCGGCAGACCGTTGAGTTGCCCGAGCTCCCCGCAGGCCAGCACCGCGCGAGCAGCGGCCAGCAGTGCATCGTGGTGGCGTTGCGCGGGCGTACGGTCGTCCCCGCGGATCTGCTCCTCGCTGGGTGTTCCACTGACACAGGGATCCTCATCAGCGGCGTTACACATCCCCGGCGCGGCCAGTTTGGCCAAGATCGGCTCCAAGGTGGCGCGCAACTCCGGGGTGATCCTGCCCGAAAGGGAACTCATCCCATCCGCACCCTGCCGTCCCAGCCGCAGCCAGCGGCGGGCCAGGCGTTCCCGATCGGGCAACTCGCCATCGGGATCAAGGACCGCCACCAGATGATCGGCCAAACGTTGGAACGTCTCCGGCCTGAACTCTTCGGCCAGCAGGGTCAGGTCGGACTCGGCGCGCTCCCGCTCGGCAGCCGGGACTGCGGCCGGGATCTTCTCGTAGGCCTTGCGCGCGATCACCACATGCTCAGGCCCGACCCTCCCGGCAGCCTGGGCGGCGGCCAGGGCCGGCAGCACCGGCGCCAGGGGTTCGCCGGAAAGCGCGGTGCGCGGGCCCAACTGTGCGGCCTCAGCCACTCGCCGCCGCGCCGCCGCGGTGCTGATCCGCAACCGCTCACCCAGTGCCTTGGCCAATGAGCACGCCCCCAACACCCCGGCATGCCCCTCCGCCACCAAGCGGGCCAAAATCCGGTGCTCCACCACCGGCGCCCGCCACGTCAACACCTCCCGGCGCTCCAGCACCGACACCAATTCCTCGGCACTCAACCCATCGAACGAACACTGCGCCAACCGGTCAGAGGCAGCCTCGATCACATCCAGGCAGGCCAATACGTCCTCCCGATCCGCCATCGCATTCCTGCCCATACATCGCACACTAGTTCGACCCACCGACAAGAAACCGCGCTGTTCGGATCGAACACTTAAAAAGGCGGTGAGGAATTCGGGCCACCGGCATCGCGGCCCCCACCAACGGAAAAGGCCCCGGCCAAAAGGGCCGGGGCCGTCCCCGTCGAAAAAATGTGGGCGAAGGGGGACTTGAACCCCCACGTCCCGAAGGACACTGGCACCTGAAGCCAGCGCGTCTGCCATTCCGCCACTCGCCCGAGCGACCGAGGGAGCGTATCACGGCCGCGGAGGAGGCCTCTCGACCCGGTTCCACGTCCACCGCCGACCGTGGCGATGTCGGCGGCCAACGGGCCGTGACCCCATCGTGACCTGCTCTTATCCGATTCTCCGCCGAAGAAGGGTGCCGCCGCGGCTCACCGGGTCGATACCATGTCCAGGGCGGATGCAGCTGAGCGACACGCCGCAGCGGCGTTCCCCCAACCAGGCAGCATGATGACGGCGAGTGAGGCGGGCAGGAGATGGACAGCCAGCATGGGCTGGTTCAGCGCATCGAGCGCAGGCTCGAATCCGCCGTGGAGGATGCGATGGCCAGGGTCTTCGGAGGGGGAGTGGTGCCCGAGGAGGTCGAGGCCGCGTTGCGCCGCGAAGCCGCCGCAGGGGTGCGGGCGTTATCCGGCAATCAGCTTTTGGCGCCCAACGAATACGTCATTACCCTCGGTGTGGACGACTACGACAATGTGGGCGCCGACCAGGATTTGACGTCGAAGGCCTTTGCCCGGCATCTAGCGGGACACATCGGCGAACAGGGGTGGCAAACGTATGGTGATGTGGTTGTCCGGTTCGAGCAGTCGCCGAGTCTGCGTACCGGCCAGGTCCGCACGCGGGGCGCTGTCAATCCGGATGCAAACCCCAGCCAGACGGTCAATGAATCCCGCCCGCCACAATCAGATCATGCGTTTACCGCAGAATCAGGAGTGCCACCGATGACCGATAACCCGAGCTACCGCGGCGCCCACGGGCAGGACCGTCCGGGCGACGATTACTACGACCCGCGCTACGGCCGGCCGGGAGACGACGCGCGTGGCGGTCAGGAACCCCGTGGCAGCCATTACGCCCCGGAGCCGGACCCGTACCAGCAGGGCGGCTACCCCGAGCAGGGCCACGGCGGTCCGGGCGGTTACGCCCCGCCGCGCCGGCCCGAGCAGAGCGGTTACCCCGAGCAGGGCGGTTACCCCGAGCAGGGTGGTTACCCCGAGCAGGGCGGCTACCCCGGCCCCCAGGGCGGCTACCAGCAGTCCTACGAGCAGCGCCCCTCCTACCCGGACCAGGGCGGCTACACCCCCCAAGGCGCCCCCCAGGGGTATGAGCAGAGCTACCAGCAGCAGCCGCCCGCGCCGGCATACCCCGGCAGTCAGCCTGGCTACGGCGACTACGAGCGCCCCCGCCACGACGACTATTCCCAGCCCGAGCAGCGCCCCTCCTACCCGGACCAGGGTGCGCCGCCGTCCTACGGCCGGCAGGACTATGCCCAGCCCGGCTACGACTACGGCCAGCAGGCCCCGGCCGCCCCGGCGGGCTACGACTACGGTCAGCCGGCATCCGGCGGATACGGCGAGCCCCAGAGTGGCTACGACTACGGTCAGCCCGCGCAGGGCGGATACGGCGAACCCCAGGGATACGGCGAACCCCAGGGATACGGGCAGCGTGCCTACTCGGCTCCGGCGTCGGTCACCCTGCAGCTCGACGACGGCAGCGGTCGCACCTACCAACTGCATGAGGGCACCAACGTGGTGGGCCGTGGCCAGGATGCCCAGTTCCGGCTGCCCGACACCGGGGTGTCACGGCGTCACCTGGAGATCCGCTGGGACGGCCGGGTTGCTCTGCTGTCCGACCTGAACTCCACCAACGGCACCACGGTGAACAATGCCCCCGTCCAGGAGTGGCAGTTGGCGGACGGCGACGTGATCCGGCTCGGCCACTCCGAGATCATCGTCCGGGTCCACTAGGGCCGGGCTCACGGCACTCGAAGCGGGCCCGGAATAAGCGGAGCGCTCCCGCTTTGCCCTACGGTCAGCCGCGTCCAAGTATCGTGACTTTGCCGAAGTGCTCCGCCGTGAGCACCGTATGGACGGCACGAGGACGGAGAGGACGCCGGATGCAGGGACTCGTGCTGCAGCTGACGCGAGCCGGTTTTTTGACGTTGCTGTGGCTGTTCATCTGGTCGGTTCTGCGGATTCTGCGGACCGACATCTACGCGCCGACCGGCGCGGTGATGGTTCGCCGCGGGCTGTCGATCCGGGGTGTTCTGCTGCCGTCGCGTGAGCAACGGGCCACCGCCCGACACCTGGTGGTCACCGAGGGTCCGCTGACCGGGGCCCGCATCGCCCTGAGCGACCAGCCGGTTCTGGTCGGCCGTGCCGACGACTCCACCCTGGTGCTCACGGACGACTACGCCTCCACCCGGCACGCTCGGCTGTCTCAACGGGGGTCGGAATGGTATGTCGAAGACCTCGGCTCGACCAACGGCACCTACCTTGACAGGGTGAAGGTGACCACAGCAGTGCGGGTTCCCGTCGGAACGCCGATACGAATCGGCAAGACCGCGATCGAGCTCCGCCGGTGAGCCTGGTCCTGCGCTACGCAGCCCGCAGCGACCGCGGCCTGGTGCGCTCCAACAACGAGGACTCCGTCTACGCCGGGGCCCGCCTGCTGGCGCTGGCCGACGGCATGGGCGGGCACGCCGCCGGTGAGGTCGCGTCGCAACTGGTGATCGCCGCGCTGGCCCACCTGGACGACGACGAGCCGGGCGGCGACCTGTTGGCCAAGTTGGAAGCCGCGGTGCAGGAAGGCAATTCGGCTATCGCGGCCTACGTCGAGGACCACCCGGAACTCGAAGGCATGGGCACCACGCTCACCACCATCCTGTTTGCCGGTCCCCGACTGGGGCTGGCCCACATCGGTGACTCGCGGGGCTACCTGCTGCGCGACGGCGAGCTCACCCAGATCACCAAGGACGACACCTTCGTACAGACTCTGGTCGACGAGGGCCGCATCACCCTGGAAGAGGCGCACAGCCATCCTCAGCGCTCCCTGATCATGCGGGCACTGACCGGCCACGAGGTGGAGCCGACGCTGATCATGCGCGAGGCGCAGGCCGGCGACCGCTACCTGCTGTGCTCCGACGGACTGTCCGACCCGGTGAGCACCGAGACCATCCACGAGGCGCTGGAGATCGCCGACGTCAACGACGCCGCGCTGCGGCTGATCGAGCTGGCTCTGCGCGGCGGCGGCCCCGACAACGTGACGGTGGTGGTGGCTGACGTCGTCGACATCGACTACGGGCAGACCCAGCCGATTCTGGCCGGCGCGGTCTCGGACAACGACGACGACCACGTCATCTCGCTGGACACCGCAGCCGGACGGGCCTCGGCGATCTCCCCGCGCAAGACCGTCGCCAAGCGGGTGCTGCCGCAGATCGAGACCCTGACCCGTCCGCCCCGGTCGCGGCGGCGCAAGTTCATCGCGGGGGTGCTGCTGCTGACGCTGCTGGCCGCCGGGCTGCTGGTCGGGCGGGTGATCATCCGCACCAACTACTACGTCACCGCCTACGGCGGCACCGTGGCGATCATGCGCGGCGTGCAGGGGTCGATCCTCGGCGTCCCGCTGCAGGAGCCCTACCTGCTGGGCTGCCTCGACAATCGCGGAGCGCTGATCCAGATCAGCTTCAGCCAGTCGGGCGACAAGCTGGGCTGCCGGCTGATGACCCTGCAGGACCTGCGCCCGCCGGCCCGTCAGCAGGTGAGCAACGGCCTGCCCGCCGGGACCCTCGACGACGCGATCACCCAGCTGCGCAACCTGGCCCGGGATTCGCTGCTCCCGCCGTGCCCGCCGTCGTCCACCACCGGGAAATCCGGCGGCACCGGCTCGGCGCCGTCCAATGTGCCGGACCCCGGACCGGCTCCGACCGGGCCTCGTCCGGGCCCGCCCCAGTCCGCGCCGCCGTCGGGGTCGCCGCATCTGCCCACACTGACCAACCTGCCGCCGGCACCGCCAGAACCGGGGACCGACTGCCGGGCGGCCTCATGAGCCGCGCCGGCGACGATGCAGAGCGGAGCTTGCGGAGCGATGAGGAGAAGCGGCGCGCATTGAGCACCGAGCCGCAGCCGCCGGTGTCGCTGACGCCGGTGCTGCCGGATCGACGCAATGCCGAACTGGTGCTGCTGTGCTTCGCGACCATGATCATCGCGGTGGCGATGCTGATCGTCGAGGCCGGCCACGAGCAGGGCCTGCGTCCCGACCTGATCGGCTACGGGCTCGCCTTTCTGGTGCTGTTCGCTTTCGCGCACCTGGTCATCCGGCGCTCGGCGCGCTACGCCGACCCGCTGCTGCTGCCGGTGGTGGCCCTGCTCAACGGGCTCGGATTGGTGATGATCCATCGCATCGATCTGGGTGTCGGGATCGACGGCGCCGACGCGCGCCCGGGTGCCACCGCCCAGATGCTGTGGACGTTGCTCGGGGTGATCGTGTTCGCCCTGGTGCTGGTGCTCCTCAAAGACCACCGCCAGCTCGCCGCCAGCGGCTACATCTGCGGCCTGGTCGGTCTGGTGCTGCTGGTGATTCCCGGTATGCTGCCGGCGTCGGTGTCCGAGCAACAGGGCGCCAAGATCTGGATTCGCTTGCCGGGCTTCTCGATTCAGCCCGCCGAGTTCTCCAAGATCCTGCTGTTGATCTTCTTCGCCGCGGTGCTGGTGGCCAAGCGCGGGCTGTTCACCAGTGCCGGCAAGCACGTGCTCGGTATGAATCTGCCGCGCCCGCGCGATCTGGCGCCGCTGCTGGCGGCCTGGGTGATCTCGGTCGCGGTGATGGCGTTCGAGAAGGACCTCGGCACCTCCCTGCTGCTGTACACGTCGTTTCTGGTGGTGGTGTATCTGGCCACCCGCCGGTTCAGCTGGATGGTGATCGGGATGCTGCTGTTCGCCGCCGGCAGCCTGGCGGCATATTTCATGTTCAGCCACGTCCGGGTGCGGGTGCAGACCTGGCTGGACCCGTTCGCGGACCCCGAGGGCGTCGGCTACCAGATGGTGCAGTCGCTGTTCAGCTTCGCCACCGGCGGCATCTTCGGCACCGGGCTGGGCAACGGGCAGCCCGGGTACGTGCCCGCGGTGTCGACGGACTTCATCATCGCCGCGTTCGGCGAGGAACTCGGTCTGGTCGGACTGGCCGGTGTGCTGATCCTGTACACCATCGTGATCGTGCGCGGCATGCGCACAGCGATCGCGGTCCGCGACAGCTTCGGCAAGCTGCTGGCGGCCGGTTTGGCCGCCACCCTGGGCATTCAGCTGTTCATCGTGGTCGGGGGCGTCACGAAGTTGATTCCGCTGACCGGGCTCACCACGCCGTGGCTGTCCTACGGCGGGTCGTCGCTGCTGGCCAACTATGTGCTGCTGGCGATCGTGCTGCGTGTCTCGCACGCCGCACGCCGGCCGCTGAGCACCCAGCCGCAGCGCGCCACCCCGATCGGTGACACCGGCACGGCGGTGATCGAGCGCGTATGAATACCTCGCTGCGCCGCGTCACGATGACGCTGATGGCGCTCGTAGTCCTGTTGTTGGGCAACGCCACATTGACCCAGGTGTTCGCCGCCGACGGCCTGCGCGCCGACCCGCGCAATCAGCGGGTGTTGCTCGACGAGTACTCCCGTCAACGCGGACAGATCACCGCCTCGGGCCAGTTGTTGGCCTACTCCGTGGCAACCGACGACCGGATCAAGTACCAGCGGATCTACCCCGATCCGGCGGTGTACGCACCGATCACCGGCTTCTACTCGCTGCGCTACTCCAGCAGCGGCCTGGAGCGCGCCGAGGACAGCGTGCTCAACGGCTCGGATCCGCGCCTGTTCGGACTGCGGTTGGCCGACTTCTTCACCGGTCGCAGCCCACGGGGCGGCACGGTGCAGACCACCATCCGGCCGCGGGTGCAGCAGGCCGGATGGGACGCGATGCAGAAAGGCTGCAGCGGGGGCTGCCGCGGTGCGGTGGTGGCGCTGGAGCCGTCCACCGGCAAGATCCTGGGCCTGGTGTCGACGCCGTCGTATGACCCCAACCAGCTGTCCTCGCACGATTCCGCGCAACAGGGTCAGGCCTGGCAGCGGTTGCGCGACAACCCCAATTCGCCACTGACCAACCGGGCCATCAGCGAGACCTACCCGCCCGGCTCGACCTTCAAGGTGATCACCACGGCCGCCGCGCTGCAGGCCGGCATGAGTGAGAACGAGCACCTGACCAACGCGGCACGCACCGCGTTGCCCAACAGCACCGTCACGCTGGAGAACTACGGCGGCACCACGTGCGAGGGCAACGAGGCGACCGTCCCGCTGCGGGTGGCGTTCGCCCGATCCTGCAATACCGCCTTCGTCCAGTTGGGCATCCGCACCGGGGCCGACGCGCTGCGCACCACCGCCCAGGGGTTCGGCCTGGACATCACGCCCGAGCCCATTCCGCTGCAGGTGGCCGAGTCGACGATCGGTCCGATCCGCGACGCCGCGGCGCTGGGGATGACCAGCATCGGCCAGAAGGACGTCGCGGTCACGCCGCTGAAGAACGCGGTGATCGCGGCGACCATCGCCAACGGCGGCCTGACGATGCAGCCCTACCTGGTCGACGGCCTGGAGGGGCCGGACCTGGCGGGCATCGCGACCACTGCGCCTCGCGAACAGCGCCGTGCGGTGTCCTCGCAGGTCGCGACTAAGCTAACTGAACTGATGATCGACGCCGAAAAAGTGACGCAGCAGGAGGGGGCGATCCCGGGCGTACAGATCGCGTCGAAGACGGGCACCGCCGAGCACGGTCCCGATCCGCGGCACACGCCGCCGCACGCGTGGTACATCGCCTTCGCCCCGGCCAGCGCCCCCAAGGTGGCCGTTGCCGTGGTGGTGGAAGACGGTGGCGACCGCCTGTCGGCGACCGGTGGTGCCCTGGCCGCGCCGATCGGTCGGGCCGTCATCGAAGCAGCACTGCAGGGGGGATCATGAGTCCCCAGGTCGGAGCGGCGCTGGCCGGGCGGTACCGCTTGCAGCGGTTGATCGCCACCGGCGGCATGGGCCAGGTGTGGGAGGCCGTCGACAACCGGCTGGGCCGCCGCGTCGCGGTGAAGGTGCTCAAGCCCGAGTTCTCCTCGGACCCGGAGTTCATCGAACGGTTCCGCGCCGAGGCACGCAACACCGCCATGCTCAACCACCCGGGCATCGCCAGCGTGCACGACTACGGCGAGACCGAGCTCGACGGTGAGGGCCGCACCGCGTTCCTGGTGATGGAACTGGTCAACGGTGAGCCGTTGAACTCGGTGCTCAAACGGACCGGACGGCTGTCGCTGCGGCACGCCCTGGACATGCTGGAGCAGACCGGCCGGGCCCTGCAGGTCGCGCACAGCACCGGGCTGGTGCACCGCGACGTCAAACCCGGCAACATCATGATCACGCCCACCGGCCAGGTGAAGATCACCGACTTCGGTATCGCCAAGGCCGTCGACGCCGCCCCGGTCACCCAGACCGGCATGGTGATGGGCACCGCGCAGTACATCGCCCCGGAGCAGGCGCTGGGGCAGGACGCCACCGCCGCCAGCGACGTGTACTCCCTGGGCGTGGTCGGCTACGAGGTGCTGTCCGGGCGCCGGCCGTTCACCGGCGACGGCGCGCTGACCGTGGCGATGAAGCACATCAAGGAGCCGCCGCCGCCGCTGCCGGCCGAGTTGCCGCCCAACGTGCGCGAGCTCATCGAGATCACGCTGGCCAAGAACCCCGGCTCCCGCTATCGCAGCGGCGGCCCGTTCGCCGATGCGGTCGCCGCGGTGCGCTCCGGGCGCCGGCCGACCCGGCCCAGCCAGTCCTTGCCGGCCGGGCGGGCTGCGCCGTCGTCGATTCCGTCGGGGCAGGTCACCCGTGCCGCCGCGCCGGTGTCGGCGCGGCAGACCGCGGTGCGGCGGACCACCGGCAACCATCGCCCGCCGCCACCGCGACGCACTTTCACCGCCGGGCAGCGGGCCCTGCTGTGGGCGGCGGGGGTGCTGGGCACGCTGGCGATCATCATCGCGGTGCTGATCGTGGTCAACGCCAAGAGTCCGGGCGGTTCCCTGGCGCCGTCCACCCCGACCATCACCGACACCGGGGCGCCGCCGACGACCTCGTCGAGCACGGAGTCCAGCCCCGAGTCGCACCCGGCGGGACCGCCGGCGCACCCCTCCGGCTGGATCGCGCGATGACCACCCCGCAGCGGCTCTCCGACCGCTACGAACTCGGGGAGATCCTCGGCTTCGGCGGCATGTCGGAGGTGCACCGGGCCGTCGACACCCGGCTGCACCGCGAGGTGGCCGTCAAGGTGCTGCGCGCCGACCTGGCCCGCGACCCGAGCTTCTACCTGAGGTTCCGGCGGGAGGCGCAGAACGCGGCCGCGCTGAACCACCCCGCGATCGTCGCGGTGTATGACACCGGCGAAGCCGAGACCCCGGCCGGTCCGCTGCCCTACATCGTGATGGAGCTCGTCGAGGGCGTCACGCTGCGCGACATCGTGCACAACGACGGCCCGATGCCGCCCACCCGTGCCATCGAGGTGATCGCCGACGCCTGCCAGGCGCTGAACTTCAGCCACCAGCACGGCATCATCCACCGCGACGTCAAGCCGGCCAACATCATGATCGACCAGCACAACGCGGTGAAGGTGATGGACTTCGGCATCGCCCGCGCGGTCGCCGACGCCGGCAACAGCGTCACCCAGACCGCGGCGGTGATCGGCACCGCCCAGTATCTGTCGCCCGAACAGGCACGAGGCGACACCGTCGACGCCCGCTCCGACGTGTACTCGCTGGGCTGCGTGCTGTACGAAATCCTCACCGGCGACCCACCTTTCGTTGGTGACTCACCGGTGGCGGTGGCCTACCAGCATGTCCGCGAAGACCCGGTTCCGCCGTCGGAGCGCCACCCCGGCCTGCCCGCCGACCTGGATGCGGTGGTGCTCAAGGCACTGGCGAAGAACCCGGACAACCGCTACCAGACCGCCGCCGAGATGCGCGCCGACCTGGTGCGGGTGCACAACGGGGAGAAGCCGGAAGCACCCCGGGTGCTCACCGAGGCCGACCGCGCCTCGTTCATGACGTCCCGGCCGGGTGATGGCGGCGGCCCGCAGACCGACCCGCTTCCGCGGCAGCAGCTCGACTTCGGCCACGAAGGGGCCGGTTCGGTGGGCCGCTGGCTGATCGCCGCGATCGTGCTGGCGGTTCTGACCGTGATCGTCACCGTGTCGATCAACAGTTTCGGCGGGCGCACCCACCAGATCCAGGTTCCCGACGTCCGCAACCGGGCATCGGTCGACGCGATCGCCGAACTGCAGAACAAGGGCTTCAAGACCCGCACCGAGCAGCGGTCCGACTCCGACGTGCCGCCGGACCATGTGATCAGTACCGACCCGCCCGCGGGCGCCCCGGCGAACAAGGGCGACAAGATCACCGTCAACGTGTCCTACGGGCCCGAGCAGCGCCAGCTGCCCGACGTCGCCTCACTGAGCTACGCCGACGCCGTCAAGAAGCTGACCGCCGCCGGTTTCGGCAAGTTCAAGCAGGTCGACTCGCCGTCCACCCCGGAGCTGAAAGACAAAGTGGTGGGCACCAATCCGCCTGCCAACCAGACCACGGCGATCACCAACGAGATCGTGATCGTGATGGGCACCGGCCCGGCAACCAAGCAGGTACCCGATGTCACCGGCCAGACGGTGGAGCTGGCGACTAAGAACCTGACCGTCTACGGCTTCACCAAGATCACCGAGGTGGCCGTCGACAGCCCCCGGCCGGCCGGCCAGGTGATCGCCACCAGCCCGCCCACCGGGGAGACCGCTCCGGTCGACGGTGTCATCGAACTGCGGGTGTCACGGGGCAACCAGTTCGTGATGCCCGATCTGGCCGGCATGTTCTGGACCGACGCCGAACCGCAGCTGCGGGCACTGGGGTGGACCGGGATGCTGGTCAAGGGCGCCGACGTCGACGCCGGCGGGTCCGGGCACAACCGGGTGCTGTCCCAGAGCCCCTCGGCCGGTCAGGGCGTCAACACCGACGGCAACATCACGCTGCGCTTCGGTCAGTAACCGGGCGCCACCGGCGCGGGCGGCCGCGCGGTCTGCACCGTGGCCGCGATCTCCTCTTCCAATCGGCGCACCAATGCGTCATCGCAGGGGTAGCCGCAGTAGCCCAGCCAGGTGGCCAGCATCCGGTGGCCGCCCTCGGTGAGGATGGACTCCGGGTGGAATTGCACCCCGTGGATGGGCAGCTCGATGTGCCGCACACCCATGATCACCCCGCCCCGGGTACGCGCCGTCACCTCGAGTTCGGCGGGCAGGGTCTCCGGCAGGATCGTCAGCGAGTGATAGCGGGTCGCGGTGAACGGATCCGGCAGGCCGTGCAGTACACCGGCGTCGGTGTGGAAGACGGTGCTGGTCTTGCCGTGCAGCAGCTCCGGTGCCCGGCCCACGGTGCCGCCGAACGCGACGCCGATCGCCTGGTGTCCCAGGCACACGCCCAACACCGGGATCCGCGCCGCCGCGCAGGCGCCCACCAAGGCGATCGAGGCGCCGGCGCGTTCAGGGGTGCCCGGCCCGGGGCTCAGCAGCACGCCGTCGAACTCCGCCACCGCCGCAGCCGGATCCTGCAGGCGCTCGTCGTCGTTGCGCCAGACGACGGCCTTGACACCCAACTGGCCCAGGTACTGCACCAGGTTGAACACAAAGCTGTCGTAGTTGTCGACGACCAGGATCCGCACGAATGACAGGCTACCGCCGTGTTGATGGCGGTCGGTTGCGCCGGGTCAGTAGTCGACCGGACCGGCGGGGACGGCGTAGCGCATTCGTGCCGGCCCCGGGGTCTCAGCCACCCGCAGATCCGTGCTGACCTGCTCGCTGTAGCCCAGGCCGAACCGGATCACGTACTGCTTGTACAGCGTGACCAGGGGTGCGGCGGCCAGGGCGTCCTGCATCGCCTGCGGGTCACCGATCGCGGTCACCACGTAGGGCGGGCTGTAGGTGCGGCCATTGAGGAGCAGGGTGTTTCCGACACAGCGCGGCGCCGACGCAGCGGTGATCCGCTGGTCCTGCATCTGGACGGCTTCGGCGCCCGCGGTCCACAGCGCGTTGAGGACCGCGGAGACGTCCTGCTGGTGCACCACCAGATCATCGGGCGAGGCGTCCCTGGGGAACCGGCCGTTGGCGTCGCGCTGCGCGTCGGTGAGAGTCACCACCAGGCCGGGGCCGTGCATCGCCTCCAGGCCCGCGGCCTCGGCGAGTTGGTCGGCACGGTTGCGCATCGCCGACAGGGCGGCACCGGCGCCTCGGCCGTGTACCGCGCGGACCGCCGTTGCCAGGGTGTCGCGCTGGTCGGTTAGGCGATCGACCGTCGACTGGGTGGAGCGGACCAGGTCGACCAGGCGGGGGGCGTCCCCGCGGCGAATCTCCTTACCCCCGGACACGCCATGGGTGGCGGCCAGCAGCAGCCCGGCCAGTAGGCAGACCAGCGGGACGCCTAGCCGCCAGCGGAAGCTGCGGCCGGGGGGCGGCGGCCGGTCGTGCTCCATCGGCTCTCCAATTCTCGCCGTCGCGCCCTGCTGGGTTAATCTCGTACCTGACCCATCCTCGCAGCTTCACGCCGCACTGTCCCGAGGTACCGATGCCCAAGTCGAAGGTTCGCAAGAAGACAAGCTTCACCCCCTCGTCGGTGAGCCGTACCCCGGTCAAGGTCAAGGCCGGACCGTCGAGCGCCTGGTTCATCGCGCTGTTTCTGGGCCTGATGCTCTTCGGGCTGATGTGGTTGATGGTCTACCAGCTGGCTGCCACCGGGCTGGACACGCCCGCGGCCCTGACCTGGATGAGCGAGCTGGGCCCGTGGAACTACGCGATCGCGTTTGCCTTCATGATCTCGGGTTTGTTGCTCACCATGCGCTGGCGTTGAGCCGTTTCGGGCCCTGATTTCGGTGATGTCGAGCGATCGACGATGCCAGCGGGGGAACCAAGCGATTGCTCAATCACAACGATGTGATTCATCCCCAATGTGGACAACTCCTGTAGATAACCTCGAAACCGCAGGTCGAGTTGACTGAAAACGCCTCCCAGCAAACACACTGGTCGCCTTCAGCTGGCGGAATCGCTGGTTGCGCGGTTGCCGGCACATTGTTAGCTATCAGCGCTGTGACGCTCACCACAGATCCGGCCAGCCGGCTGGTGGCCGGCATTGCCGGAGTCGGCCTGCTGGTGTTTGCCGGTCTGTCCTGGCACGCACGACCGAAACTCGAATTGACCCCCGCGGGTCTGGCCGTCCGGGGCTGGATGCGCACCCGCCTACTGACCCGCGGCAGTCTCACCCGGGTACGCGTCACCGAGTTCCAGCGGATCGGACGCACGCAGCGGCTGCTGGAGATCGAGACGGACGACGACGAACTGTTGATCCTGTCGCGGTGGGATCTGGGCACCGACCCGCGCGATTTGTTCGACGTGATCTCAGCGGCCGGCTACACCGGCCGCTGAGCCACGTTCACGCCGTTTCTAGGAGACGGTCACCGACTCGATCACGACCGGCTCGGACGGCCGGTCGTTGCGGTCGGTCGAGGTGGTGGCGATCGCGTCGACAACGCGCTGCGAGTCGGGGTCGACGACCTCACCGAAGATGGTGTGCTTGCGGTTCAGGTGCGGGGTCTGGCCGACCGTGATGAAGAACTGCGACCCGTTGGTGCCGGGACCCGCGTTGGCCATCGCCAGCAGGTAGGGCTTGTCGAACACCAGCTCCGGGTGGAACTCGTCCTCGAACTTGTAGCCCGGGCCGCCGCGACCGGTGCCGGTCGGGTCGCCGCCCTGAATCATGAAGCCGCCGATCACCCGGTGGAACACAGCACCGTCGTAGAACGGGCCCGACGAGCCGCCGGAGGCGTTGGCGGTGGAGTACTCCTTGGTGCCCTGAGCCAGCCCGACGAAGTTGCCGACGGTCTTGGGGGCGTGGTTGCCGAACAGCGCGATCTTGATGTCGCCGCGGTTGGTGTGCAGGGTTGCGGTAGCAGTGGCGATTGGGCTGGTGGTCATGGGATCACAGTCTGCCATTCGCGGTGCGGTGTGCTGCGTCACGGGTAGCGTTGGGCCCATGCGGCTGTCCACCGAGACCCCTGTGACCCATCGGGAACGGCTGACCCGCGGATTGGCCTATACCGCAGCCGGGCCGGTGGATGTGGCCCGTGGCGCTGTCGGACTCAGCGGGGCCGCGATGTATCGAGGCGCGGGGGAGCTGCGCCGGCGTTACCGCGAGAGCCGACTGGCGCACCACGTGGCCGAAGCCGCTGACGCTGCCGCCCGGGAATTGGCCGCCGCGCAGGAGATGGTCGCCGGTCTGCCGGAGGCGCTCGAAGGCCGGCCGGCCCGGCACCGGGTCCGCCGGTCGTGGGTGATCGCCGGAGCGGCCGCTGCGGCACTGCTGGCCGGTGGAGTCGTCGCGGTGCTGATCCGCCGCTCGAGTCAAGCCGAGGAACCCTCGCCGCGCCCACCGAGCGTGGACGCGCACCCGAAGCTGTAAGGACCGGACGCGCCGCCGTAAACGACGGCCGAACGGCTTTGTGGAGCCTAGGAGATTCGAACTCCTGACATCTGCCTTGCAAAGGCAGCGCTCTACCAACTGAGCTAAGGCCCCCGGTGGGGACTAGTGGGCCTAGGAGGACTCGAACCTCCGACCTCTTCGTTATCAGCGAAGCGCTCTAACCGCCTGAGCTATAGGCCCGTCGTCTACGACCGAGCGCCGAGATTACCGCACCGAAGGGCCCCCCACCAAAAGCGCCGGGTACCGGGGCGTCAGTCCCGGTCGGCCAGAGTCACCTCCACACCGCCGACGACGTCGGTGCTCAGGTTGTAGATCACCACACCCAGGGTGGCCATCGCCGTCAACACCACGACGTTGACCAGTCCGATCAGGGCGGCGGCGCCGAAGATGGAGCTGCCCGAAACCAGTTCCGCGGCACTGTTATTCGTCAGCAGGTCGCCGACATTGCTGTTCAGTTTGCTCCAGACACCCATCGCGCCGAGCATGACGTACAGCACTGCGACGGCGATCATCCAGACGAAGAACAGGGCCGTCGACAGCAGCAACGACACCTTCAACGCGCTCCACGGATCGATCCGCCGGATCTGCATGGTGGCCCGCAACGGACCGCGCGGCCCGGCCGACACCGGCGGACGCCGAGCCGGTGTCCGCCGCTTCGCCGCTTCGGACAGATCCGGCAGTTCGCTGCCGTAGGCGTCCTCGGGCGGGGCAGGCTTCACCGATGCCGCCGGTGGCTGAGCAGGGGCCTGGGTGGGCGGTGTCGCCGCCGGTTTGGCGGGCTTGGCCGGCGCCGGGGGCGGTGCGGCCTGCTGCGCCCCGGGCGCCGCCGTGCCGGACACGAAACGGCGCAGCCGCTCATCCACCCCGGGGGAGTGGGCGGCCGGGCTCGGCTCGGCCGGCCGGGCCGGAGCGGACGGGCGGGTCTGACCGCCACGCTGCCACGGCGGCGGCTCCCCGCTGTCGGTGATCCTGCCGGGGCGGCCCGGGGACCGCGGACCTGCGGCGTCGGCCGAGCCACTGCCCGGGGATTCCGCCTTACCGGGACCGTTGCCCGGATGCCCCGGCTCGTTCGGTGCGCTCACCCACGGCTCCTTACCTGTATGTCCGGGCCGGCCGGTCGCTCGGCTTCCAGTCGCGCTCAGCTATCCGCATCCTCGTCGGCCGCCTCGTCGGCCGCCTCTTCGTCGGCATTCCGTGCAATGGCTATCAGTGTGTCGCCCTCACCCAAGTTCATCAACCGAACGCCCTTGGTCTGGCGACCGGCTTTGCGAACCTGTCGTGCCGCGGTGCGGATGACCCCGCCACCGGAGGTGATCGCGTAGAGCTCGCTCTCCTCGTCGACGATCAGCGCCCCGACCAACCGGCCCCGCCGCGAATCGTACTGAATGGTCAGGATGCCCTTGCCGCCACGACCCTGAGCGGTGTACTCCTCGATCGCCGTCCGCTTGGCGTAGCCGCCGGCGGTGGCCACCAAAAGGAACGTGTCCTCCCGGACCACATTGAGCGACAGCAGCCGGTCGTCGGCATTGAAGCGCATACCCTGCACCCCGGAGGTGGCGCGGCCCATCGGACGCAGCGCCTCATCGGTCGCCGAGAACCGGATGGACTGCCCGTTGGCCGACACCAGCAGCAGGTCGTCCTCGGCCGAGCACAACACCGCACCGACCAGTTCGTCGGCGTCACGCAGGTTGATCGCGACGATGCCGCCGGACCGATTCGAGTCGAAGTCGGTCAGCTTGGACTTCTTGACCAGTCCGTTGCGGGTGGCCAGCACCAGATACGGGGCGTCGTCGTAGCCCTTGATCTGGATGACCTGGGCGATGCGCTCCTCGGGCTGGAAAGCCAACAGGTTCGCCACATGCTGGCCGCGCGCGGTGCGCAGTGCCTCCGGTAGGTCATAGGCCTTCGCCCGGTACACCCGACCCTGCGTGGTGAAGAACAGGATCCAGTCGTGGGTCGAGCAGACGAAGAAGTGCGCGACGATGTCGTCCTGCTTGAGCCCGGCGCCCTGCACGCCCTTACCGCCACGTTTCTGGCTGCGGTACAGGTCGGTCTTGGTGCGCTTGGCGTAGCCGGTCTCGGTGATCGTCACCACGACGTCCTCGCGGGCGATCAGATCCTCGTCGGTGACGTCTCCGTCGGCGGCGATGATCCGGGTCCGCCGGTCGTCGCCGTACTTCTCGGCGATCTCGCCCAGCTCTTCCTTGACGATCGCCCGCTGGCGCTCCGGCTTGGCCAGGATGTCCTCCAGATCGGCGATCTCGGCCTCGATCTTGGCCAGGTCGTCGATGATCTTCTGGCGCTCCAGGGCAGCCAGCCGGCGCAGCTGCATATCCAGGATCGCTTGAGCCTGAATGTCATCGATGTCGAGCAGCTCGATCAGGCCCGCCCGGGCGATGTCGACGGTCTGCGAGGCCCGGATCAGCGCGATGACCTCGTCGAGGGCGTCGAGCGCCTTGACCAGACCGCGCAGGATGTGTGCCCGCTCGTTCGCCTTGCGCAGCCGGTAGGTGGTGCGCCGGATGATCACGTCGAGTTGGTGCGCGACGTAGTACCGGATCATCTGATCCAGCCGCAGCGTGCGCGGCACGCCGTCGACGATAGACAGCATGTTGGCGCCGAAGCTGGTCTGCAGTTGGGTGTGCTTGTAGAGGTTGTTCAGCACCACCTTGGCCACCGCGTCGCGCTTGACCTCCACGACGATGCGCAGGCCGACCCGGTCGCTGCTCTGATCCTCGATGTTGGCGATTCCCACCAACTTTCCGTCGCGCACCTGCTCGGCGATCGACGTGATGAAGTTGTCGTGGTTCACCTGGTAGGGCAGCTCGGTGATGACCAGCAGGGACCGCCCGCGCGCGTCCTCCTCGATCTCGACCACTCCGCGCATCCGGATCGAGCCGCGACCGGTCCGGTAGGCGTCGTTGATGCCCTGCGAGCCGACGATCAGCCCGGAGGTGGGGAAGTCCGGGCCCTTGACCCGCTCCATCACCGCTTCCAGGGTGGCCTCTTCATCGGCCTCGTGGTTGTCCAGGCACCAGAACACCGCCTCGGCGAGCTCGCGCAGGTTGTGCGGCGGGATGTTGGTTGCCATACCGACCGCGATACCGCCGGAGCCGTTGGCCAGCAGGTTCGGGAACCTGCTGGGCAGCACCGTCGGCTCCTGCACCCGACCGTCGTAGTTCGGGACGAAAGTGACTGTCTCCTCGTCGATCTCGCGCAGCATCTCCATGGCCAGCGGGGTCAACCGGGCCTCGGTGTAACGCATGGCCGCCGCTGGGTCGTTGCCCGGTGAGCCGAAGTTGCCCTGGCCGTCGACCAGCGGGTAGCGCAGCGACCACGGCTGGGCCATCCGCACCAGGGTGTCGTAGATCGAGGAGTCGCCGTGCGGGTGGTAGTTACCCATCGTCTCGGCGACCGAACGCGCCGACTTCGCGTGACTGCGGTCCGGGCGGAAGCCGGAGTCGTACATCGCGTAGAGCACCCGGCGGTGTACCGGCTTGAGGCCGTCGCGCACCTCGGGCAGGGCCCGCCCGACGATGACGCTCATCGCGTAATCGATGTAGCTTCGCTGCATCTCGTGTTGGATGTCGACCGGTTCGATCCGGTCTACCGAGTCATCTCCGGGCGGCAGCGTGGTGTCAGTCATCTATTCCTCGTTCAATCAGCCGTAAGCGGGTCAGATAGCGCTAAACATCCAGGAAGCGAACGTCTTTGGCGTTGCGCGTGATGAAGCTGCGCCGCGCCTCGACATCCTCGCCCATCAGGATGGAGAAGAGCTCGTCGGCGGCAGCGGCATCATCAAGGGTGATCTGCCGCAGCACCCGCACCGACGGGTCCATCGTGGTCTCCCACAGTTCCTTGGCGTCCATCTCACCGAGGCCCTTGTAGCGCTGGATGCCGTCGTCCATGTTGATCTTCTTGCCGGCCGCCTTCCCGGCTTCCAGCAGACCGTCGCGCTCCCGGTCGGAGTAGGCGAATTCGGGCACCGTTCCGCGCTGCCACTTGAGCTTGTACAGCGGCGGCTGCGCCAGGAAGATGTGGCCGTGCTCGACCAGCGGACGCATGAAACGGAACAGCAGCGTCAACAGCAGGGTGGCGATGTGCTGGCCGTCGACGTCGGCGTCGGCCATCAGGACGATCTTGTGGTACCGCAGCTTGGACAGGTCGAACTCGTCGTGGATGCCGGTGCCCAGGGCGGTGATGATGGCCTGGACCTCGTTGTTCTTGAGCACTCGGTCGATACGTGCCTTCTCGACGTTGATGATCTTGCCGCGCAGCGGCAGGATCGCCTGGAACATCGAGTCGCGGCCGCTCTTGGCCGAGCCGCCGGCCGAATCACCCTCCACCACATACAGTTCGCACTTGGTCGGGTCGTTGGATCGGCAGTCCGCCAGCTTCCCGGGGAGCCCGCCCAGGTCCGTGGCGCTCTTGCGGCGCACCAACTCTCGCGCCTTGCGTGCGGCCATCCGGGCCTGCGCAGATGAGACCGCTTTGTTGATAACGGTTTTCGCCTCGGCAGGGTTGGCTTCGAACCAGTGCCCGAGCTGCTCGTTACAGACCTTCTGGACGAACGACTTGACCTCGGTGTTACCGAGTTTGGTCTTGGTCTGTCCTTCGAACTGCGGCTGGGAGACCTTCACCGAGATGACGGCCGCCAGTCCCTCGCGGATGTCGTCGCCGGTGAGGTTGGGGTCTTTGTCCTTGAGGAGCTTCTTGTCTTTGGCGTACTTGTTCACAACGCTGGTCAGGGCCGCCCGGAAACCCTCTTCGTGGGTACCACCCTCGGCGGTGTTGATGGTGTTGGCGAAGGTGTGCACCGATTCCGAGTAGCCGCCGTTCCACTGCATCGCGATCTCGACCTCGTGACCGGTGCCCTTGCCGTCGAAGTCGATGATGGTCGGGTGGATCGCGGTCTTGGTGCGGTTGATGTGCGCGACGAAGTCGCGCAGGCCGCCCGGATAGTGAAAGACACGGTGCTTGACCTTGTGCGGCGCTTGGGCTTCGGCGGCCTGGTCCACGGCCGACTTGGGAGCTTCCGCGGTGTCGCTGACCACCTCGTCGACGACCTCTTCGGTACGCACCCGCTCATCGGTGAGCTCGATGGTCAGGCCCTTGTTGAGGAAAGCCATCTCCTGCAGGCGCCGCGCCACGGTCTCGAAGTCGTAGGTGGTGGTCTCGAAGACGTCCGGGTCCGCCCAGAAGCGGATGGTGGTGCCGGACTTGGTGGTCTTGTCACCCTGGCGCAGGGTTCCCGGGACTGACTTGTCGTAGGTCTGGAACCATTGGTGGCCGTCCCGACTGATGTCGGCTTCCAGGCGGCTGGACAACGCGTTGACGACGGAGACGCCCACACCGTGCAGTCCACCGGAGACCGTGTAGGCGCCCTCTTCGAACTTTCCGCCGGCGTGCAGCACGGTCATGACGACATCGACGGTGGGGACACCGGTCGCGTGCATGGCAACCGGGATACCGCGGCCGTCATCGGTGACCTCGACGCCGCCGTCCTCGAGAATCCGGACCTCGACCTTGGTGGCGAAACCGGCCATCGCCTCGTCGACGGCATTGTCGACGACTTCCCAGATCAGGTGGTGCAGACCGCGTTCGCCGGTGGAGCCGATGTACATGCCGGGTCTTTTACGAACAGCTTCGAGGCCTTCGAGAACCTTGATCGAATCGGCACCGTACTTGTTTTGGGCAGACTTGTTTTGGGCAGCCACGGTCGGGGAGCTCTCCTCAGGGTCTCAGACAGGTATTCGACGCATCACAGGCGTGAATGCGAGAGATACCCGGACAGTCTACCGTGGGGAACGCACGGCGGGCATTTTCTTGGGGTGTTTCCACCCATCTGATTGCGCCGTGGCGCGGATATCGCGGTGGAGCATGCGTCCGGCCGCTGGACAAAGGGAATTTCGTGCTCGTAGCGGCACTGAGGCGTGCATCGGCCGGGCCGTCACCCGTAGGTGTCACGCGGTCCGCGACCCGACACGTGCAGCGGTCCCTTGCGCCATGACGGGGCGGTGGGACCAATGATCTTCAAGCTCGTCACGACCCCGTCGCCGACAGCGGCCGCGATTTTCGCCAGGAGTTGTGCCTGCACCAGTCGCAGTTGGGTGGCCCAGGCCGTCGACTCCGCCGAGACACTGAGGACTCCCTCGGACAACCTGGTCGGGGTCGCGTGCGATGCGATGTCCTCTCCCACCACCGAACGCCACTGGCCGAGCACGGTTCCCTCGGCGACCTGAGTCGACCAGCCCCGCGATTGGGCGAGGTCGCGAGTGGCCGCGCCGAGGGCCTGGGGGTCACGCCGGTCGGGCCCCGGACCGGACCAGCTCCGGCGACCCCCACCGGTTCCGGGGGTACGCCGGCGAAGCGGTGCCCGGCGCCCCTGTCCGACGTCTTTGCCCTGGCTGCGGGCCGCTTCGCGTGCTTCGGCAAGGGTCCGCCGGACCAGGTCCATGCCGGACAGGCCGGCGAGGTGGGCCGGGGGCTGCACCACGCTGTCATCATCAGCATCGGTCACGGCGCACCGCCGACAAGTTCTGACACGCGGCCGTTGTCGTCCTCGACAACGGAGATGCTGATTCGGCGGGGCTCCCAATCGATCGGGACGTCGTCGGGAACCGCCGCGGTGATCAGCACCTGCTCCGCGGAGGCCGCCACATCGGCGAGAGCACGGCGCCGCGCGGCGTCCAACTCGGCGAACACATCATCGAGCAGCAGTACCGGTTCGGCCCCCTCGCTGCGCAACAGCTGGTAGGCGGCCAACCTCAGCGACAGCGCCATCGACCACGATTCACCATGGCTGGCAAAGCCTTTCACCGGCTTGTCGCCGAGGCGAAGCTCCAATTCATCGCGGTGCGGGCCGACCAGACAGACGCCGCGCTCCAACTCCGCGCTGCGGCGACGTGCCAATTCCGCCAGCAACGCGTCCTGCAGTTCGGCCACGCTCTCGCCGGCCGGACCGGAGTCGATCTCCAGCTTGGGCCGGTAGGCGACCGCCGCCGTACGCGGTCCGGGAGCCAACAGTTGGTAGGCCTTTTCGACTTCTGGTGCCAACTGGTTGACCAGATCGATGCGAGCCGCCATCAACTCCGACCCGTGTGCGGCCAACTGGGCGTCCCAGACATCGAGCGTGTCCAGGACGGCACGGTCCCCTCGATGCAGCGCGCCGGGCGCACTTTTGAGCAGCGCGGTCCGCTGCCGCAACACCTTGTCGTAGTCGGCGCGTACCGCGGCGATGCGCGGTCGGCGGATACTGGCCAGTTCGTCGAGATAACGCCGCCGCTCACCCGGATCTCCCCGAACCAGTGCCAGGTCCTCCGGGGCGAACAGCACCGCTCTTAATACCCCGACCACCTCGCGGGCGTGACGCACCGGTGACCGGTTCAACCGGACCTTGTTGGCCCGCCCGGCGGCGATCTCGAGGTCGACAGCCAATTCGCGGCCCTCGTTGACCACGATCGTCGACACCACCGCTCGGCTCGCGCCCGATCGGATCAACGGCGCATCGGTGGCCACCCGATGAGAGCCAAGTGTCGACGAATACCACAGTGCCTCAACGAGATTGGTTTTCCCGTAACCGTTGGGGCCGACCAGTACCGTCGCACCTGGACCCAACTCGAGGTCGACGTTCGCCCAGGATCGGAAATCGCGCAGGCCCAAGTGGCGGACATACACGAGAAACCCACCCCTCCCGTCGTCGCGGCCGCGCCGGTCAGCCGGGCAGGCGAACCGGCATCAACAGGTACACGTAATCCGAGGCCACCGCCGGGAACGGACCGCTGCCGACAGGCACGGCGTCGTCGCTGGTGGCCGGCCGCAGCACGGCGGGCTTTTTCGGATCGGTGAACCCCATGGACACCTTCTCGCTGTGCAACGAGCCCAGGCCATCGGTCAGGTACGTGGGGTTGAACGCGATGGTCAGGGGCTCACCAACGAATTCGACGGGCAGATCCTCCTCGGCCCGGCCGACATCCTCGGCACCCGCCGACAACCGCAAAGTGCCCTCGGACAGCTCCATTCGCACCTGCGCACCGCGGTCCGCGACCAGCGCGACACGTTTGATCGCCTCGGTCAGTTCCGCGACCCCGATGGTGGCAACCGCAAGATGTTCACTGGGCAGCAGCTGCCGGAACTTCGGGAACTCCGCATCCAGCAACCGGGTAGTGCTGCGCTTGCCGGCACTGGTGATACCCAGCAGTCCGTCGCTGCCCACCGCGGAACCCGCCCCGAGCGCCAGGTGCACCTCGGTGCCGTCGCTGCTGGCTTTGGCGGCTTCGGCCAGTGTCTTGGCCGGCACCAGCACGGCAGCCTCGGTCCCCGGAGCCGCTGACCAGGTCAATTCCCTAACTGCCAGCCGGAATCGGTCGGTGGCAGCCAAAACCACTGTGTTGCCGGATATTTCGACACGAATACCAGTCAACATCGGCAGTGTGTCGTCCCGGCCGGCGGCCACCGCGACCTGGCTGATCGCCTCGGCGAACAGATCAGCCGACAACACCCCGGTCTCCTCGGGCAACGTCGGCAGCGTCGGGTAGTCCTCGACGGTCATGGTCGGCAGCGAGAATCGCGCGTTCCCACAGGTCAACGCGACACGGGTGGCCTCGACCTGAACCTCGACAGGCTTGGCCGGCAGGGCCCTGGTGATATCGGAGAGCAACCGGCCGGACACCAAAACACTTCCCGGCGAAGCGATCTCGGCTGCAAGCTGAACTTCTGCGGAGACCTCGTAGTCGAATCCGGAGACGGTCAGGCCGTTGTCCGAGCCGGTCAGCAGCACGCCGGCCAACAACGGCACGGTCGGGCGGGCCGGAAGAGATTTCGCAACCCACGCCACCGCATCGGCGAAGTCATCCCGGTCCAGCCGGAATCTCAAGTCAGTCAGGCCCGCGTTCATGGTCGCCGCGTCCATAGTGTCCTCTCGTCACCCCGATATCGAGCTCTACCTCGCGGCGACCGGTGAAACTCCCCCACCTGCGGCCGTGCAACGCCCCACGACAAGCGTAAGAGCGGTAGGCCCCCAACCGTAGAGCTTCGAAGCCTGACTTGAAAGTTAATCGCAGACACCGATGGCCTGTGCGGGGGAGAGGGTCGGCCAAAGCCTTGCCGGTTGTGAACAGCCCGATCCGTGCTGAATCCCCAACGACCTGTTTTCAAGAAGAATCGATGGAGATATCCCAGTATTAGTAGTAAGTCCTGTGGATGCTGGGCACAGGGTGGCATCGTCGCTGCTGAACGGTGTCGTGCGGTTGGGGAGCATCGGTGAATGACACGCCGAGCCGGGTCCACTCGACTGTGTATGGAATGCCCGGTGTGTATCGGCGGCCTGTTCGTCATCGGCTCGTCGACAGGTTGTCCGCAGGGGTATCCACAGGGCTGGTGCGTGACGGGTGGTACGAGTGTGTCGGAAGTTTTTTGCAAAAAAGTGTGCTTCGGCGGCCGGTATCAGCGCTTGGCGCGTTGCCGGATCCGGGTGGTGAGCTCTTTGACCTGATCGAAGACCTCACGACGTTCGGCCATCTCGCCACGAATCTTGCGTTCGGCATACATCACCGTGGTGTGGTCACGGCCGAACGCCTGGCCGATCTTGGGCAGTGAGAGGTCGGTGAGTTCGCGGCAGAGATACATGGCGATCTGCCGGGACTGGGCCAGCGGGCGGGTTTTGCCGGGTCCGCGCAGTTCCTCGATGGAGGTGTCGAAGTATTCGGCGATGACGGCCATGATGATCGCGGCGCTGATCTGCATGGTGCTGGCGTCAGCAATCAGGTCGCGCAGCACGATCTCGGCCAGTGCCCGGTCGATCGGGGTCTTGTTCAGTGACGCGAACGCGGTAACCCGGATCAGTGCGCCCTCGAGCTCACGGATGTTGCGTTCGATGCTGGTGGCGATCAATTCCAGGACGTCGCCGGGAACATCGAGACGCTCCATCTGCGCCTTTTTGCGCAGGATGGCGATGCGGGTCTCCAGATCGGGGGGCTGTACGTCGGTGATCAGGCCCCATTCGAACCGGGTGCGCAGCCGATCTTCCAGTGTGGCCAGCTGTTTGGGCGCCCGGTCCGAGGTGATGACGATCTGCTTGTTGGCGTTGTGCAGCGTGTTGAAGGTATGGAAGAACTCCTCCTGGATACCTTCCTTGCCCTCGATGAACTGAATGTCGTCGACCAGTAGCACGTCGATGTCGCGGTAGCTGCGCTTGAAGGCGACCTTGCGGTCGTCACGCAGCGAGTTGATGAAGTCGTTGGTGAACTCTTCGGTAGAGACGTACTTGACGCGCATCCCGGGGAAGAGCCGCTGGGTGTAATTGCCGGCGGCGTGCAGCAGGTGCGTTTTGCCCAGACCGGACTCGCCCCAGATGAACAGAGGGTTGTAGGCGCGAGCCGGTGCTTCGGCGATGGCCAGGGCCGCGGCGTGAGCGAACCGATTCGAGGTACCGATGACGAAGGTGTCGAAGGTGTAGCGCCGGTTCAGGCTCGCGCCGTCGGCTGTGGCCGAATCATCACTGGGCCGTTCGGTGAAGTAGTTGGGCCAGTCGTAGGCGACGTCCGTGGTCTCGTCTTCGTCGTCTTCGTCATCGGTGACGCGAGGCGATGCCGTGGTATCGGAGGCCGAGGAGGGCTGGTCTTCGGTCGGCTGCGGGGCGATGCGGACGCCGAGTTCGATCTGCTGACCGAGACGGCGGCTCAGCGCATCGGTGATCTGGGTTCGCAGATGTCGTTCGATCTCGTTCTGGACGAAACTGCTGGGCACCGCGAGCAGAGCGAATCCCTCGACGATGGCCAACGGATGGACCAGGTTCAACCAGGCCTTCTGCTGGGGCGTCAGAGCAGGTGCGGAGTCACCGGCTTCGGGGGATTCACCGTTGAGTTCGGCGACGACCTCGTCCCAGAGGGTCAGGAACGCCGTGCCGGGGTCATCGGTCAATGCCTCATCCCCCTGATTCGAATCTGTGGCTCAAAGAACACCGTGCTTGGCCATGGTAGGACATGCTATCCACACAGTTATCCACAGATGTGGATGAGGTGCGCCTACCCCGTCGAGGCCTCCCGGCCCGGTTGCTCGGCAACGGTCACTCCAGACAGTCACGCAACATCCGAGGCGCCGGGGATCTGGTCCGCTTCGGTTCGTACTCCAGTTGCGAAACGGCGCTGGCAAGCAAGTTAACAGGTTTCGGGGCCAGCGACCACTCCTTTCGGGGAGATGAATGGCAAGAAAACAGCTGCTTTCAGGACAGCCGATACAGGTGTGATCACTGTTAACAATGAGTCGTTGTCGGCGCAGTGCCGGAGGGCTGTCGCACCGGGGTTTGACCCGGCGAACCTGCATCAGTACCCTCGAACAGTCGCCCGAACGTCGGCGATACGGCTGCGACCGGCTTAGGCCGGCGACCGCGCCGGTAAAGAGCAAGACGCAGAAGTTCACCGAGCTTACCCAGTGCGTCGCGTGCGGCAGGCACAACGGGCTTCCGGTGTGTCGGACAGACGCGGCGCAAGATGCAACAAGGAGAGTGTGCCGTGGCCAAGGGCAAGCGGACCTTCCAGCCCAACAACCGTCGCCGGGCCCGTGTGCACGGTTTTCGCCTGCGCATGCGTACGCGGGCGGGCCGCGCGATCGTCACCGCCCGGCGTAACAAGGGCCGACGCTCGCTGACTGCCTGAGCACAGGCGGCACGGCGGTGCTCCCGGCGCAATACCGGATGAGACGGTCGGCCGATTTCGGGGCCACTGTCAAGCGGGGCCGGCGGGCGGTGCAGGCCAATATCGTCGTCTACGGGCGGCAGTCCGATACGTCGCCGGACGGCGACGCCATCGGTGTACCCCCGAAAGTCGGCCTGATCATCGCCAAGTCGGTGGGATCCGCCGTTGATCGGCACCGGGTGGCCCGGCGTCTGCGGCATGTGGTCCGCGATGTGCTGGGCGATCTGAAACCGGCCGAACACGTGGTGATCCGTGCGCTCCCGAGCAGCAACGGTGCGAAGAGCGACGCGCTGCGGACTCAGTTACAGGACGGGTTACGGGTGATCCGGCGATCCGGGGGTGGGCCGCGGTGATGCACGGTGTTGCGGCGTTGCCGGTCCGGGGATTGATCTACGTCATCCAGCTCTACCGGCACATGGTGTCCCCGTTGCGACTGCCCAGTTGCCGTTTCATGCCGACCTGTAGCCAGTACGCAGTCGACGCGTTGAGCGAGTACGGGCTGGTCCGGGGCAGCTGGCTGGCAGTGGTGCGGTTGGCCAAGTGCGGACCATGGCACCAAGGTGGGTGGGACCCCATACCGGAGCGGTCCCAGCGTGGTGGTGGATGCGACTGCCCGTCCGAGAACTCCTCGGACAAGCGAGCGGAGGTTAAACGCAGTGTCCTTTGATCCCGGCAGTCTGGACTACGTGTATTACCCGGTTTCGGGCATTATGTGGTTGTGGTACAAGGCTTTTGGCCTTTTCCTGGGACCGACGAACTTCTTCACCTGGGCGTTGTCGGTGATGTTCCTGGTGTTCACGCTGCGCGCGCTGTTGTACAAGCCGTTCGTCAAGCAGATCCGGACCACCCGGCAGATGCAGGAGCTGCAACCGCAGATCAAGGCCCTGCAGAAGAAGTACGGCAAGGATCGTCAGCGCATGGCGTTGGAGATGCAGAAGCTGCAGCGTGAGCACGGCTTCAACCCGATCCTCGGCTGCCTGCCGATGCTGGCGCAGATCCCGGTCTTCCTGGGTCTGTTCCACGTACTTCGTTCGTTCAACCGGACCAGTACCGGGATCGGTCAGTTGGGTCTGTCGCCGGACCTGAACCGTCAGCTCGGCAACTACTTCTTCAGCGCCGAGGACGTCGGCAACTTCTTGGACGCGAACCTGTTCGGTGCCCCGCTGGGCGCGACGATGATCCAGCGGAACGGCCTGGACGCCTTCACCGAGTTCAGCCGTTTTTCGGTGATCGCGGTCGGCGTACCGATCATGATCGCGGCGGGTATCGCGACGTACTTCAACAGTCGAGCATCGGTGGCGCGGCAGAGCCCGGAGGCCGCCGCGAACCCGCAGACCGCCATGATGAACAAGCTGGCGCTGTATGTGTTCCCGCTCGGCGTGGTGGTCGGCGGACCGTTCCTGCCCCTGGCGATCATCCTGTACTGGTTCTCCAACAACATCTGGACTTTTGCGCAGCAGCACTACGTCTTCGGCTTGATCGAGAAAGAGGACGAGGCGAAGAAGGAGGAGGCGATCCGCCGCCGCTCGGCGAACGCCCCCGCTCCCGGTGCCAAGCCCAAGCGGGCTGCCCGCACGGCCACGGTCGACGAGCCGGCCGATCCCGAAGCCCCGGCAGCCGAGTCCGTCACAGAGACCACCGGCGTCGAGGAGACGGCCAAGGCGGAGATCGCCAAGCGAAATCCGGGCCGGCCGGCAGGACGCAATGGGCGCCCGGGAGCCGGCGCGAAGCCCAGAAAACGTAAGCGGTAAGAGACCGCGACAAGCCAACCGGCGCGCGAGCCGCCGGACACGGAGGGAGACGACATGACCGACATGACCGATTCAGAGACCACCGAGCGCGAGACGACCGAGCGCGAGGCCACCGGCGAGCAGGAGACCCAGGCCGAGGCCGCCGCTGCAACGCCGGCGGTGGATCTGGAAGAGCGCCTGGTTGCCGAGGGCGAGATAGCCGGCGACTACCTGGAGGAGTTGCTGGATCTGCTGGACTTCGACGGGGACATCGACCTCGACGTGGAGGGCCGCCGTGCGATCGTCAGCATCGACGGTGGCAGCGACCTGACCAAGCTGGTCGGCCGCAAGGGCGAGGTGCTCGACGCGCTGCAGGAGCTGACGCGGCTGGCGGTACACCAGAAGACCGGTGAGCGCAGCCGACTGATGCTCGACATCGCGGGCTGGCGCCGCCGCCGCCGGGACGACTTGACCGCCCTGGGCGACGAGGTGGCCCGCCGCGTGCTGGACAGCGGTACCGATGAGGAACTGGCCCCGATGAGCCCCTTCGAACGTAAGATCGTCCACGATGCGGTGGCCGCCGTCGCCGGTGTGTACAGCGAGAGCCAGGGCGTTGAGCCGGCACGCCGCGTCGTGGTTCGGCGGGACTGACCGGCGCAGCACCCGAAATTACACTTGAGTAATTTCGGACCGCGCCCCGTTCCCGGGAAGCCGGAGGAACGTTTCACGTGAAACATGTCGGGGACGCGCCGGCACCCGGGCCGACGCAGGCCGCGGCTGAAGTGTTCGGCGACCGGCTACCGATGGCTTGTCGCTACGCCGATTTATTGGCCGGACCCGGCGTTGAACGCGGTCTCATCGGACCACGAGAAGTCGAGCGCATCTGGGACCGGCACCTGCTCAACTGCGCGGCGGTCGGGGAGCTGCTGGACCCGTCCGAGCGAGTGGCCGATATCGGCAGCGGGGCCGGTCTGCCGGGGATACCGTTGGCCATCGCCCGACCGGATCTGCGGATGACGCTCGTGGAGCCGCTGCTTCGCCGGAGCGAGTTCCTCCGCGAGGCGGTCGCCGATCTCGGGCTCGAGGGCGTGGATGTGGTCCGGGGACGGGCCGAAGATCCTGGTGTTCGAGACGAGGTCGGGGGCCAGGATTCCGTGGTGTCCCGGGCGGTCGCCGGCCTGGACAAGATCGGCCGGTGGAGCCTGCCGTTGCTGCGCGTGGGCGGCCGGATGGTGGCCATGAAGGGCGAGCGGGCGCAGGCGGAGATCGACGAGCATCGCCGTGTGATGATCGAACTAGGCGCGAACGACGTGAGGGTGGTGAGATGTGGCGTGAACTATTTAACTCCGCCCGCGACCGTGGTGATGGCACTGCGGGGGGAGCCCGAGACGGCGCGGTCGCGCCGAGGGAGAGCGGGCACACCGGGGAGCCCGACGCGACGGCCCACCAGGAGATCAAGATGAGCAGACCGGCCGGCCAGCCCACGCAGCCACCGGCCGCGGCCAAGCACGGCGGCCGCGCCGGCGCCGTTTCACGTGAAACATCGGCAGCCCCGGTTTCACGTGAAACATCGACCGAGTTCGATACCCCGATCGGCGCCGCGGCTGAGCGAGCCATGCAAGTCCTGCACACCCACAACCGCCTGCCGCGCCCAAAGAGGCGCCGAGTCTTCACCGTGGCCAACCAGAAGGGCGGCGTCGGTAAGACCACCACCGCCGTCAACCTCGCCGCCGCTCTCGCGGTGCAGGGAATCAAGACGCTCGTCATCGACCTCGACCCGCAGGGCAACGCCAGCACCGCACTGGGCATCGCCGATCGCAAGTCCGGCACCCCGTCCTCGTACGAAGTGTTGATCGGGGAAGTGCCCGTGCAGGCCGCGCTGCGGCAGAGCCCGCACAACGAGAGGCTGTTCTGCATCCCGGCGACCATCGACCTGGCCGGCGCAGAGATCGAGTTGGTCAGCATGGTGGCGCGGGAGAACCGGCTGCGGACTGCGCTGAGCGAACTGGACAGCTTTGACTTCGACTACGTCTTCATCGACTGCCCGCCGTCGCTCGGCCTGCTTACCGTCAACGCGTTGGTCGCGGCGCCGGAGGTGATGATTCCGATCCAGTGCGAGTACTACGCGCTGGAGGGCGTGTCTCAGCTCATGCGCAACATCGAGATGGTCAGGGCGCACCTGAACCCGCGCCTGGAGGTGACGACCGTCTTGTTGACGATGTACGACGGGCGCACCAAGCTCGCGGACCAAGTCGCCGACGAAGTCCGGCGGTACTTCGGGGATCGGGTGCTGCGAACGGTGATCCCGCGCAGCGTCAAGGTGTCCGAAGCGCCGGGCTACAGCATGACGATCATCGACTACGACCCCGGATCGCGCGGGGCCATGAGCTATCTGGACGCCAGCCGCGAGCTTGTCGAGCGCGACGCGGCCGGCTATGAGGGGGGATCGCGCAAATGACCGGACCGTCGCGAAAGAAGGGCGGCTTGGGCCGCGGCCTGGCATCGCTCATCCCCACCGGGCCGGTCGACGGGGCGGAGATCACGGGGGATCGTGGTGCCGGCCTGGGGCCGCGGATGGGTGACGCCGCGGCGGACGTGGTCCTGGGAGGCCTGGGCAGCGCAGCCGCGGTGAGTCCGCCCATCGAAGCGGGGGCGGTGTACCGGGAGATCAGCCCGAGCGACATCGAGCCGAACCCGCGTCAGCCGCGCCAGGTGTTCGACGACGAGGCGCTGGCCGAACTCGTGCACTCCATCCGGGAGTTCGGACTCATGCAGCCCATCGTGGTCCGGGCCCTGCCCGGTTCCGGGCCCGGGGCGCCGCGCTACCAGTTGGTGATGGGGGAGCGGCGTTGGCGGGCGTCCCAGCGAGCCGGCCTGGAGACCATCCCGGCCATCGTGCGGGAGACCGAGGACGACAACCTACTGCGCGATGCACTGCTGGAGAACATCCACCGGGTGCAGCTGAACCCGTTGGAAGAGGCGGCCGCCTACCAACAGTTGCTGGAAGAGTTCGGGGTCACCCACGAAGAGCTGGCCACCCGGCTCGGGCGCTCCCGGCCCTTGGTGACCAACATGATCCGTTTGCTGCGGCTGCCGATCGCGGTCCAGCGCCGGGTCGCCGCAGGGGTCCTGTCGGCCGGCCACGCGCGCGCCCTGCTGTCGCTGGAGGCCGGTGCCGAGGCGCAGGAGGCACTGGCCGCGCGGATCGTCGCCGAGGGGTTGTCGGTGCGAGCGACCGAGGAGGCCGTCACTCTGGCCAACCGCGGTGGCAGCACGCCACCGGCCGCCCCCCGGCGTAAGCCGATCCAGATGCCGGGTCTGCAGGACCTCGCGGAGAAGCTGTCGACGGCCTTCGACACCCGGGTTACCGTCAGCCTGGGCAAGCGCAAGGGCAAGATCGTGGTCGAATTCGGATCGGTCGACGACTTGCAGCGGATCGTGGCGCTGATGGACTCGACAACCACCTGAAGCCGCTGCACGAGCACGTCCTATCCCACACGGCTATTACGTCACTGTGACGGTAAAGCGCCCCGAACCCGCATGGGAGGCCGAAACATGTTGATCAGCAACAGGTTTCGTTGCCGCAGAGATTTCGGGCATCGAGCGGCGCCGATAGTGGCATCCGGTGCCACCATCCTCCTATCCTTAAGGGGCTGTCAGCGGTGGCAGCACGGGTTGAGACCGGGAGTTCAGTGTCTGTCCGAATCGCACCCCTGAGGCTCGAGGGTTTCGAGCAGCTTCCCAAGCACGCCCGCCGCTGTGTCTTCTGGGAAGTCGATCCGGCCACGCTCGGAAGCGACGACCATCTCTCGGATCCCGAGTTCGAGAAGGAAGCCTGGCTGTCGATGGTCATGCTGGAGTGGGGCTGCTGCGGACAGGTCGCCACCCCGACGCCGGCCACCCGCGGGGTCGGCGACCCGGCCTGTCTGGGCTTCGTGCTCTATGCCCCGCCGCGAGCGGTGCCCCGGGCGAACCGGTTTCCGACGGCACCGATCTCCGCCGACGCTGTTCTGCTGACCTCGATGTGGGTCGATCCCGCTCCGATGGCCGACGGCCTGCCGCAGGAGTTGATCGCGCACGCGGTCGACGAACTGGTCCGTCGCGGCGTCCGGGCATTGGAGGCATTCGGCCGGACCCCGGCGGTGGGGGAGCTGCTCGATCCGTGCAGCATCCCGCCGGACGTCGCACCGGTACTGGAGGCCCTCGGCGACTGTTCGGTCGAGCACTGCGTCATCGAGGCCGACTTCCTCACCGATGTCGGGTTCACCGTGGTGGCACCGCACCGGTACTTTCCCCGGCTGCGCCTGGAGTTGGACAAGGGCCTGGGCTGGAAGGCGGAGGTGGAGGCGGCGCTGGAGCGGCTGTTGGAGAGCTCGCGGCTGCAGCAGCCGGTCGGGGCGGGCGCCCCGGCGGCACCGGTTCCGGCGGGGTCGGTCAGGAACCGGGGTTGATTCGGCGGTCCAGGGTCGCCTCTTCTTCGTCGAGGCTCGCTAACCGCCGGGGTTGATTCGGCGGTCCAGCTTCGCCTCTCCTTCGTCGAGGCTCGCTAACCGCCGCCGAGCCGGCTGGCCCGTTCCACCGACAATTCGTGGGCCAGCAGCTCCGCAAAGGTGAAGGTGCCGGTCGGTCGGTCGTTCTTGCCGAGCAGATACAGTCGCTTGACCGCTGCGAGCATCCCCTCGGCGATGGCGTCGCGGGTGGCCGGCGAGGTCAGCATCCCGCGGTCACGCGGACTGGTGATGTAGCCGACATCGACCTCGACGGTGGGCATTCGAGTCAGGCGCAGCAGATCCCAGGTCCGGCCGTGGGCACGGCAGTCTTGTAATCCGGTGCGGGCCACGATTTCTCGTTGAATGAAGTCGGCGAGGTTGCGGCCGATGGTGGACACCGAGCCGTGCGAATTGCCGAAGTGAAATGACGCCACGCCGTTGGCCGCCGGAGAAGTGTGGGCGGCGCACCGCAGGCTGATCATCAAGTCGGCGCCCACCGCGTTCGCGGTCGCAGCACGTTCGGCATCCGACGGTCCGCGGCTGTGCGGCCGGGACAGGAACGTCTCCATCCCGATCGCCGTCATCCGGCCTTCCAACCGACTTGCCAAGTCCCACAAGATATCTGCCTCGCTGATGGGACCCGACGGCGTCTGGGTGATCAGGCCGTGGTCGCTGCCCCCGCGGCCCGGATCGATGACGATCCGCTTACCCGACAGCCGCGGCCCGGACCGCCGCACCAACTCTTCCTCGCGGATCGCGTGCGGAGAGCCGCCGCTCACCCGCGAAGCCAGAAAGTTCAACGACCGCAACGTATCTGGCCCGCAGATCCCATCCGCGCACAGACCGTACTCGCGCTGGTACGACATCAACGCGTTGTGGGTCTGGATGCCGAAGTACCCGTCGACCATGCCGGTGTAGAAACCCAGGTCCTGCAGGCGGGCCTGCAGGGTGGCCACGTCGTCGCCATACATCGGCGCCCCGAACTGGTGGTTGAGGATACGGGCGCCCAACCGGTAGGACGCTTCCTTCAGCGCACGGTAGGTGGCCTCGCCGATCACACCGTCGACGAGTAGCCCGCGGTTCTGCTGAAACGCACGCACCGCCTGGTCGAGGTCGTCGTCGAAGATGTCCAGTGCCACGTGTTTGCCGGTGCTCAGGTCCGCGTCGGGGCTGTCCACCAGGCCCAGCGCCGCCAACGCCGCACGGATCTCGACGACGGCGCCGCTGCGGTCGCCGCGGCGCAGTGCGTCCGGCGCGCCGCGATGCCGACCCGACATTACGTAAGCCCTCCCGTAGTCGCTGTGGCGGTTGTGGCAGCGGAAACATGCCTGGCGGTTGCCAGCAGGTTAGCCAGCATTGTCTCAGATGCTCGGCGATTTTCGGAAAACCGCGGGGCCGGAATGAGGCACCGATCGACGGGCTTAGTCGACGTCTGCGAGCTCTCGCAGCAGGGCCGCCTTGCCCTTGGCGCCGACGATCCGCTTCACCGGCTGACCGTCCTTGAACAGGATCAGGGTGGGGATCGAGACCACGTTGAAGTCGCGGGCGGTCTCCGGGTTGGCGTCCACGTCGAGCTTCGCGACCGTGAGGTGGGCGGCCTGCTCGGCGGCGATCTCCTCGAGCACCGGAGCGACCATCTTGCAGGGGCCGCACCAAGTGGCCCAGAAGTCCACCAGTACGGGTCTGCTGCTGGCCAGGACGTCGGCGGCGAAGGTGGCGTCGGAGACGTTCACGGTGCTGTGATCGGTCATCTAGGGGCTCCCATCAGGGTTTCGGTTCCGGCGGCGTCATCGGTGGCGTCGGCTGATTCTGCCAGCCAGCGTTCGGCGTCGATCGCGGCCGCACAGCCGGTTCCGGCGGCGGTGATCGCCTGCCGGTAGGTGCGGTCCACCAGGTCGCCGGCGGCGAACACGCCTTCCAGCGAGGTGCGCGAGGTTGGGTGCTGGACCTGCACGTAGCCGTCCGCGTCGAGCTGGACCGCGCCGCGCACCAGCTCCGAGCGGGGATCGTGCCCGATCGCGACGAACACCCCGGTCACCGCCAGGGTGGTCTCCGCGCCGGTCTCGGTGTCACGCACCCGTAGGCCGGTCACGGTGCTCTCACCCTCGACCGCCACCGGGACGGCGTTGGTGAGGAATCGGATCTTGTCGTTCTCCCGGGCCCGGTTGAGCATGATCTTCGACGCCCGGAACTCCTCGCGGCGGTGTACCAGGGTGACGCTACGGGCGAACCGGGTCAGGAACGTGGCCTCCTCCATCGCCGAGTCGCCGCCACCGATGACGGCGATGTCCTGGTCGCGGAAGAAGAATCCGTCGCAGGTGGCGCACGAGCTCACCCCGCGGCCGAGCAGTTCCTGTTCGCCCGGGATGTTCAGGTAGCGGGCGGCTGCGCCCATGGCCAGCACGACAGCCCGGGCCCGGTGGGTCTCGCCGTCAGCGGTGACCACGGATTTGATCGGGCCCTCCAAGGACACCGACTCGACGTCCTCCATGCGCAGGTCGGCGCCGAAGCGCAACGCCTGCTCGCGCATCTCGTCCATCAGCTCCGGCCCCATGATGCCGTTGCGGAAACCGGGGAAGTTCTCCACCTCGGTGGTGGTCATCAGCGCCCCGCCGAACGAGGTTCCCTCGAACACCAGCGGGGTCAGCTGGGCCCGGGCGGCGTAGATGGCGGCGGTGTACCCGGCCGGGCCGGAACCGATGACGATCACATCGTGGGGGGACGGTGTCTCGGACAGCGAGGACATCGAGGGCCCTTTCTTCTCGGATCCGCACGGATCTGCCTACAGGCGCTACCAACGTCAGCGTAGGGGGCGATGTTCCCAGAACTGCTACGGACCGGTTCCCCGAACAGCCACGGACGGGTTCCCCGACGCCACTACGGACGGCGCACGGTGGTGTCGGCCAGCAGTCCGGTATCGGCGGAACTGCAGCTGGGGGCCACCGCCAGCGCGAGGATCGTCCCGGTCGAGTCGCCGGGCAGCAGCAGCACGACCCCGGGATGTCCGTTGATCTCGATCGGACGGGCGCCCAAGATGCGCGTCGAGGACGGGTAGCCCAGGCCGGCGAGACAGCCGGTCCGACGGGCGGGATCGGCCAGCGCGCCGTATTCCGGGCTGCGGTCCAGCAGCGCGAGGATCTCCGGCTGGCTCAGCGGCAGTACCGCGCTCGGCTCGGATGCCACCGTAATGGCGTCCAGGGAGCGCGGAGCGCTGCTGGTGTTGCCGGGGGAGCGGATCAGGGCCGCCGTGCCGACCCCGACGGCGAGCAGCGCGGCCGCACCGCCCACCGCGGCGGCGATCCGGTTGAGCCGGGGCAGGGGCCGGCTGGAATGCGCTGGGCGCCCAGCTGGGGCCCGGGTGTCTCGATCACCTGCATCCATGGCGGTGCCGCCGCTTCCATTCGCTTCGTGCCGTTAGGCACAGTGGCCGATCCGAGTCGGATCGGTGCCGTCGGCTGCCAAGATTATCCGGCCGAGCAGGATCGCCAGTCGGGCGCGGCCGCGGGCGCAGCGACTCTTGACGGTGCCCTGGGCCACGCCCAGCGCGCGGGCGGCGTCGGCGATCGAATAGCCGGCCATGTCGACGGCCACCACCGCGGCACGTTGGCCGGCCGGCAGTCGGCTCAGCGCCGCCCGCACATCCAGCGCGGTATCGCGCTCGGCGGTGCGGTCGTTGACGGCAGCGACGTCGTCGACCAGCTCGATGCAGTGAAGCCTGTTGCGTCGCAACCGATCCAGGCAGGCGTTGACCACGATGCGATGCAGCCAGCTGCCGACGGCCGCGTTGTAGCGAAACGAACCGGCGCCCCGGTGGGCTGAGAGCATCGCCTCCTGCAGGGCGTCCTCGGCGTCTTCGCGGCACCCGGTGGTGTGCCGAGCCAGGCGCCGCAGGCGCTGCTCGTGGCGGCCGTAGAGCTCACCGAACGCGTCGCGGTCACCGGCTACATGGGCGGCCAGAAGCTCGGCGTCGCTGCGATCCCGGTGCCCCATGGGCGGACAGTAACCAGCCGGCGGCCCGGCGGCACTTCACCTGTGCACAGGGTTCAGGACGCCGTTTTTAGGACGCCGCTTGCACGGTGATCTCGGAGATCTGCGTGCGACTCTCACCGCCGGTGCTGCCCATGGTGGAGATCCACACCAGCAGGTTGGTGGTCGGCGCCGAGGAGTCCGCGGAGATCTTGTTGGCCCCGGGCTGCAACGCCTTGGCGGGTGCGAGCAGCGTGGTGTCCTCGAGCCGGGACGGCCGCGGCGTCGACGACGAGCGCAGCTCCACCTTGGTCCCGGTGCTGGAGACGTTGACGTTGACGCTGGCGATCACGGTGGGCTTGGACAGCTGCAGCATCAGCCCCACGCCGCTCTTGAAATTCGGGAACGGCACCGAATCGGAGTAGGTGTCTGTCGACCAGAAGGTGGCCGGATTGCCATCGATCGCCAGCCCGGCGTCCTGCGGCCGGTCGGCCTCGCCGCCGGGGGAGAAAACCGTCGCCTGTACCGGCCGCACCGTGCCCGCCGCCTGGGCGCCCGGCAGTGACGTCGACGTCGAAGGGCTGCTCAGCCCCAGCTCCGTCTTGTCGAGTCCGTTGACGTCGCCGAAGATCCGGTTGAGCACCGAAGCCAGCACCAGCAGCGCGATCAGAATGACGGCGCCACCGATACCGGCCCCGATCAGCAGCCGGCGGCGCCGCTCGGCCCGTACCTCGGCGTCCAGCGGAGGCGGTGCCGGACGCGGTGCGGGCCGCCGGTCGCTGACCGGGCCCAGCAGCTCGGTCTGCTCGTGCAATGCGGTGGCCTGCTGCAGCAGGTTCAACAGCGTCGAGGCGCCGCGGATCCCGCCGTCCGACTGGATCGCGTGGCTGGCGGCCGCGGAGATCTGGAACGGGATCTCCGGGTTCACCGAGTCGGGTTTCGCCGGGTTCCCGGCGGCGTCGACGTCGGCCGGGGCGAGTCCGCAGTCGTTGCCGGTCTCCGGCAGTGGCCACCGATTGACCAGCAGCGCGTACAAGGTGGCACCGATCCCGCGGATGTCGTCATCGGGCCTGGTGTCGGGCAGCGTCGCCGGGAAGGCCAGGGTGACGTCCCCGTCGATGCTGACCCGGACCCGGGCCGGATGGTCGATCGACAGTGCGATGCCGCTCTGGTGGGCGGCCTCGGCGGCCGCGGCCAGGGATCGCATCGCGCGGGCCGCGCCGATCGGCGACGGTCCCGTACCGGCCACTTCGTGCAGAGATGCCCCGCGCACCCATTCGGAGACGACGAGCCCGCCCGTGCCGATACGCACCACATCGAGCACCCGGGCGATCCCGGGCAGATCGACCTGGCTGAGTCGTTGGGTACGCGACAGGATTCCGGTGAGCTGGTCGTCGGACATGGTCTGATCGGGGTCGACGAAGGTCAGTGCCACCTGCCGGTCCAGCGCGGTGTCCAGCGCCTGCCAGAACTGCAGAACCCCGGTGGCACCGTGTCGTACCAGCAGCCGGTAGCGGCCACCGGCGATGCTCAGGCCGGGTGTCAGTTGGACATCGCCGCCCACCGGCGCCGCGCTGTCCTCGGCGGGCCGCTCGGACTTAGCGGGAGCAACCGATTGCGACGCGGCGCGAGCCCCCGCGCCCTCCGAAGGATTGTTGGCCACCTCCGCGCCTTTCGGTGTCCAGCCACCGGCGATGTCCGCCGGGGGCGCATGCCAGGTGGGATCGTTGGTCGATTCCCTGCCCGGTGTGGGCAAACGGTTGTGCTCAGCGTACGGGACGGCAGGATCGCGGGAAGGCGGGTTGGACAGGCCGATTTCCGGAGCGAGCCTGCGGCGCACCGCAGCCAGAGCTGCCACGGCTTCGGGCACGCGGGCCCGCACCATGACCGTCGCGATGATCGGCAGCATCACCAGCGCGAGCACCAGCAGGCGCACCATCGACCCGGCCGCACCGTGGTCGGTCAACCCGCGCAGGCCGACCACCCGGTCGAGGATCTCGGCGGCCAGTCCCGCCAACAGCGACGCAGTCACCGTGACCAGCACCGTGCGCACCACGTCGCGGCCCAGCAGGTGACCGCTGACCGGGCGCAGGGCGCGCCGCAGCAGGACATGTCCGACGGCCGCGCCGGCGAGGAACCCCAGCCCGTTGGCCAGGCCCAGGTAGGCGGCCACCAACTCCGGGTTGTCGGTCAGGTGCGGGGCCGCCACCGACGCGATGATCTTCACCGCGGTGATCACCACGATCATCGCGATCGGAATCCACGGCTGCTCACGGGCGTAGAAGACCCGCAACTGCAGCAGCACCATGGCATAGGGGATCAACGTGAACGCCGACATGGCGACCGCGGTGCCGAGGTATCCGGCGTCGACGTCGCCGAAGTTGCCGTAGGCGAACAGCGCGCTGCCGATGGCCGGGCCGCCGACCGTCATCAGCGCCACGATCGGGATCAGGGTGATCATCATCAGCCGGGTGGCCAGCGACAGGTCGGCGAGCACCGCGGGATCGTCGCCGGCGGCGGCGTTACGGCTCAGCCGTGGCATCACCACGGTCAGGACCGTCACGCCGATCATGCCGAACGGAAGTTGCAGCAGCAGCCAGGCGTAGTAGTAGATCGCCGGCCCGGACGCCGCCGAGGTGCTGGCGATCTGGTTGGTCACCACCAGCCCGATCTGGCTGATCAGTACGTACAGCACCATCGCGGCGGCCATCGCGCCGAACCGCTTGAGCCGGGCGTCGACGCCCCACAACGGCCGCAGGCTGATCCGTTCCCGCCGAATCGCCACCAGCAGGACCGCTGTCTGGGCGACCACCCCCGCCGTGGTGCCCAGGCCCAGCACCAGCAGCTTGGCGTTGCCCATCCGCACCGGGTCGACCGACAGTTCCCCCGGCACCGCCAGATACAGCACCAGGGTGGTGATCGCGACGACGTTGTTGACCACCGGTGCCCAGGCCGGCGCCCCGAAGATATTGCGGGTGTTCAGGATTGCCATGAACACAGACGACAGTCCGTAGCAGATCACCTGCGGCAGCAGCAGGTAGGCGAACGCGATCGTCAGCGGCTCGTTGACCTGCGGGTCGCCGCCCAGCATCAACCGGACCAGCAGGGGCGCCGCCGCCACCGACACCACCGTGGTGGCCAGCAGCAGCGCGGTGGCCAGCGTGACCAGGCGCCGCACGAACGCGGTGCCGCCGTCAGGGTCGTCGCGTTCGGCGCGGGCCAGCACCGGTACGAAGATCGCGGTGAAGGTCGCCTCCAGCACCAGCGCCGCGATCTGGTTCGGCAGTTGGTTGGCCACCGAGAAAGCGCTCGACAGCGCGGCTCCGAGGATCGCCGCCAACAGCACGATGCGCACGAACCCGGTGATCCGGCTGACCAGGGTGGCCAGCGCCATCCCCCAGGACCGCGACACCACCGCGGCGTCGGTCAGCTCGGGACGCGCGGGCTGCGGGGATGTCGGGGGCGGGGCGCTCACCGATCCTCGCTTCGGTCAAGGGGGGTTCCGGCCGCGGCGGGCGGGTGCGGGTGGTCCGGTCTGGGTGGGAGGGGGCCGTCCAAGTCGGCGCGGTCGGGCTGACCGCGGAAGCGGTGCCACAGCCGGCGCGCGGTCAGCACCGTGAGCACCGCCGCGGCCGTCACGGTGATCAGGAACAACACCATGCCGTAGGCGTTCGAATGCACCGACAGCCGCGCGGATTCGCCCAACGCCAGCCCGCCGGGGGTCTGCAGCGCCACATCGACGGCGAAGCGCTGATTGACCCGCACCTCCACCGGCACCCGCAGCGGCAGGTAACCCGGCGGCAGCTCCAGCTCCCCGACATCGGCCACGGTCATGCCGGGCGGCGCGTCGACGTACAGGCGCACCCGAATGGGCACCGCCAGGTCGTTGCGCAGCGCCAGTGGCAGCGGGCTGTGCTCGGTGGCCAGCGTGTACGAGCCGGCCGGATTGACGATGGTGACCGCCCCGATCAGGTCCGCGACGGTGTTGCCGACGATTCCCAGCCGCTGGGCCGCCAGACCATTGCGGACATCGGGCGGCTCGGACTGGCTCAACGCCCGCAGCATGTCCTCTGCCAACGGAGCGGTGTACGCCTCACCGGTCAGGCCGGTGCGCACATCGGTGGTGAGCGCCGCCGTCAGGCCCCACAACCGGGCAATGTCCCCGGTGATGCCGGCCACGATTTCCGGACCGAAACCGCCGACCGCCTGCTCGGCCGGCAGTGGGTGCACCAGTGGATCGGTGAAGCCCCGGGCCTCGTCGATCACCGCGGTCAGCGACCGGGGCACCGCCAGCCCGGACCGCAGTGCGGTGCCCAACGTGGTCAGCACGGCCTGGGCGTCGTCGGCTCGGGGCTTCCAGTACGCCGGCGGCATCAGAATCTCGTCGCGGGGGGTGTCCGGGCTCTCCGGGGACTCCAGGGCCCGCCACAGCATGGAACCGAGGGCGTTCTGACGGCGGGCCAAGGCGGAGTCGTGGTGCAGCCGAGTGGCCAGCGAGCCGTCCAGGTAGGTGGGGGCCACCGGATCGGTTCCCATCGCCGCCAGGGCCGCGCCGACCGCGGGGTCATAGGGCGCGACCACCAGTTGAGGGGAGACTCGCCGTGGGGTGAGGTCGGCGGTGGCGGACGCGCCGGTGCCGGAGTCCTGGGCCGCACAATCGCCACCGGCGATCACCACGGCGTCGCCCTGTGCGCCGATCAGGTCCGCAGCGCCGGAGGTGAGTCGGCCGTCGCCGAGCAGGACCGCACCGCGGGTCGAGGTCACCCGCAGGATCCGGTCCACGATGTCGGCCGGCCTGCTCACCGCGGTCGCGTCCAGACCGGGGTCGCCCACCCGGGCCAGCGTGTCCAGATCGGCCTGCGCGTAGGGGGAGGCGGCCACACAGGTGTGGTTCGCCAGCCGGCGCAACCGCTCCAACCAGGTGGTGGCCGCCGCCTGGCCGGTGCCCGGGTGCGAGGTCGCGCCCTCGGGGGAGTCGGCGACCATATAGCCGCCGGTCATCGCGTTGACCGTCACCAACAGGTCCGGGTCGATCGCCAGGCACAGTGACCGGTTGACGACACCGCCGCCGTCCACCGCCGGGCTGGTGGCGAACTCGGCGGCTGACAGCAGTGCGTCCAACCGGCCGCCGGGGGCCAGCGAACTCGCCAGATCGTCGTCGGCGAGCCGGACCGGCAGTGTCCCGCCGGGTGCTCCCGGGGTCAGGCGCGGCCGGTCGGCCAGGGGCCAGAGCATGGTGAGCCGCACCGGATGGGAGATGTCGGGCGCGACCGCGCCGGCCAGCGGCTCGGATTCGGAGCCGGTTTTGGGAAGACCGGTGACCGGGAGCAGGAAACGGGCATCGTCCAGACGGGCCGGTTCACCGTAATCGGGGGTGCCGTTGACGTTGACCAGCAGCGGATAGATGCCCGGACGGTCCACGTTCAGTGCCGGCTGGTTGGCCGAGCGCAGCGGGGCCGACAGGGTGAAGCGCGCCTCCTGCCCGCGCTGCAGTTCCTCGGCGACCGTGGTGAAGGTGCCGACCGGCCGGTACTGGTCATTGGTGCCGGTGAGGTTGGTGCGCAGACCGGCCGACGACACCACGGCGCCCGCCCCCTCGAGGCGCACCATCACATCGCGGACCGGCCGGTCGCCGACGTTGCGCACCGTGCCGGCGACGGTGACGACCGAGACGCTGGAGGTGGTGACGACTTCCGGGGTGACGCGGTCGACACGAATCCGGACGAACGGCGTGGAGTCGGGCTCACCGGCCGCCGCGGGTGGAGCACCAGCGGCGCCGAGGACCAAAAGGAGGGCGGCGATCACCGCCGACAGGGCCGCCAGGGGCCCTGACAAGGCGGGCAAGGTACCCCCACCGCTTCGTCGGGTGCGGGTCACGGCTCCAGCCCGCGACCGTTCTTCCGGTCCGGTGCGGGCTCGTCGGCGCGCGAGCGGCGGGTACGGGAATGCGTCTGTGGACGTCGCCACGGTGCGGTCACCGGCAACGGCGGCAGGGCGGCCGGTCCGTCGGTCTGCAACCGGTCGATCAATTCGTCGGCGACCACGGCCAGCCGGCGTTCGTCGGCATAGGCCAACCGGGACGGCAGTTCCCGGATCGGTACCCACGCCACCTCGGTGACCTCCACGTCGTCGTCACACAGCTCTCCGCTGGAGAACCGCATCAGGTAGTGGTGCACGGTCTTGTGCACCCGGCGGCCGTCGGTGACGAACCAGTAGTCGATGCTGCCCAGGGCGGCCAGCACGTCGCCCTGGACACCGGTTTCCTCGGCGACCTCGCGGATGGCGGTCTGCTCGGCGGTCTCACCGACTTCGATGTGGCCCTTGGGCAACGACCACAGCATTCTGCCCCGGCGGTCGATCCGCCCGATCAGCGCCGCGACCTGTCCCTCCCGCGGTCCGTCGATGCCGTCGACGACCAGGCCGCCGGCGGAAGTCTCATGCACGGTGCGCAGCCGTTCCGGACCGTGTCGCGCGGAACGGGGCCGGCGCTGCGCCGAACGGCTGTTTGCCGGGGTCGCGCCGGGGGTGTTGTCGGTGGCGGTTGCCTCGGTGTGCGAGGTTTTCGGACCTGCAGAGCGCCGACCGCGGCGCCGCCTCCGGCGCCGTCCGGGATTGGCTTCTCCGCCGTCGGCCGACACCCATGCGATAGTAGCTGGCACGTGTGGCCCCAATGGCCTCCCTCGCCGAGCCAGGCGGTGGGGCGGCGACCCGGCGGGCCTTCGGAATCACCTATTAGGCTCATCGAACGTGCCAGAAGCCCACTCCGATGCCGACCTGCTGACAGCGGCTGCGGTCGTGCTGAACCGGCACGCCGAGTTACTGCGCGATCTCGGTGCGATGTTCGACGCGGCCGGCCACCAGCTGTACCTGGTCGGCGGTTCGGTTCGCGATGCGCTGCTGGGGCGGGGAAGCCCGGATCTGGACTTCACCACCGACGCCCACCCCGAAGTCGTGCAGCGCATGCTGCGGAGCCGAGCCGAGGCGATGTGGGACACCGGCATCGAGTTCGGCACCATCGGCGCCGCCTTCGGTGGGCAGCGGGTGGAGATCACCACTTTCCGCGCCGACCAGTACGATCGGGTTTCACGCAATCCTCAAGTGCGCTTTGGTGATTCGCTCGACGCGGATCTGGTGCGCCGCGATTTCACCGCCAATGCGATGGCAGTCCGCATCACCCCGGCCGGGCCGGGGGAGTTCATCGACCCGCTGGGGGGCCTGGCGGCGCTGCGCGCCGGGGTGTTGGACACTCCGACGGCGCCGGAGGACTCCTTCGGCGACGACCCGCTGCGGATGCTGCGGGCGGCGCGTTTCGTCGCGCAACTCGGCTTCACGGTGGCGCCTCGGGTGCGCGCGGCGATCGTGGACATGGCGCCGCAGTTGGCGCGCATCACTGCTGAGCGGGTGGCTGCTGAACTGGACAAGCTGTTGCTCGGTACCGACCCGGTCGCCGGTATCGACCTGATGGTGTCCACCGGGATGGGTGAGGTGGTGTTGCCGGAGATCGGTGCCATGCGCATGGCGATCGATGAGCACCACCAGCACAAGGACGTTTACCAGCATTCGTTGACGGTGCTGCGGCAGGCGATCGGCCTCGAGGATTCCGGGCCCGAAGGTGGTCCCGACTTGGTTCTGCGGTGGGCGGCGCTGCTGCATGACATCGGCAAGCCGGCCACCCGGCGCCACGAGGCCGAGGGCGGGGTGAGTTTTCACCATCACGAGGTGGTGGGCGCCAAGATGACCCGCAAGCGGATGCGGGCGCTGCGCTACTCCAAGCAGATGATCGACGACGTCTCGCAGCTGGTCTACCTGCACCTTCGGTTCCACGGCTATGGCGACGGGAAGTGGACGGACTCGGCGGTGCGCCGCTATGTCACCGATGCCGGGCCGCTGCTGGGCCGGCTGCACAAGCTGGTCCGCGCGGACTGCACCACCCGTAACAAGCGGCGGGCGGCGCGGCTGCAGGCCAGCTACGACCAGCTGGAAGAGCGGATCTCCGTGCTGGCCGAGCAGGAGGACCTGCAGCGGGTGCGGCCGGACCTGGACGGCAACGAGATCATGGTGCTGCTCGACATCCCGGCCGGACCCCAGGTGGGACGCGCGTGGAGCTACCTCAAGGAGCTGCGGCTCGAGCGGGGTCCGCTCTCGCGCGAGGAGGCGACCGCGGAACTGCTGGCCTGGTGGCAGACCCAGGGGAACCGCTAGCGGCGAACTCACGTCTGAGGTGGGTATGGACTACTGCCTGGGCGACGGTGATGGTGCCGCGACGATGTGGACCCGTCCTCCCGATCTCGATCTGGACGGGGACGGGCTGGCCGATGCGATCAGCCTTGATTTCGACGGGGATGGGCTGCGCGATGACGCGCTGGTGGATCTCGACGGTGACGGGGTGGCCGATCACCTGGTGCGCGATCTCGACGGCGACGGCATCGCCGAGGCCTACTTCACCGACGACGGATCCGGCACCTGGGGACAGGGCGCCTGGGCAGGTCCAGTGGCTCGATCGGGCGGGCTGCGTTGGTTGGGGCTCGACGGCGTCGAGCACAGCGGGGGCCCGCTGGTGGACTTCGACGGTGATGGGCGGGCCGTCGATCTGCTACTCGACGCCGATGGTGACGGGCTGGCCGATCGGGTCCTGATCGGAGACCACGGCGGCGGTTACGGCGCGGCCTACGTCGACACCGACGGTGACGGTCGCTGGGACGTCAAGTTGACCGATTCCGACGGGGACGGCGCCGCCGACGGAGCCACGATTCTGTAGGAACTGACCAGTTTCGCCGGAGCACTATCCGCGAATGGGAATTAACGATCATGAAAGTAGACCAATTATTGACCGGATGTTAATGTGAAATCCGTTCGGGGCGGGTACACGGTGGGTGCCTGCCGGCGCTGGTGAACGAGCGGTCGGGAGCCCGCTGATGACGGGGGGACGCGTGATGAGGACGATGACGGGCGGCCTGCTGGCGGTGCCACTGCTGCTCGCGGCTGTGACGGCGAGCCCGGCACCGGCGGCCCACGCCGCGCACTTCGACTTCGACCTGCTCAGCGAGGCGCTGGTGATGATCCCGTCGATGAACCAGGACTGGCTCGACCTGAGCAAAAGTCTGTACCTGGAGCCGAACGGATTCCCCACCGACGGCACCGCGACGTTCCTGCAGGTGCCCGAGACCTCCGACCTGAACGCGAGCATCAGCGGGGGCACCCAGATTCTGGTTGACGCGATCTCGCAGCGGTGGAACGACGGCACGTTCAGTTCCCAAGACCCGCTGTACGTCTTCGGATATTCGCAGGCCAATGTCACGGCGGGACTGGCTGCCGAACTACTCCATGAGAAATATCCCGAGATGCCCTTGGACGCACTGCATTTCGTGATGGTCGGGGACAGCGCGGCAGACGGCGGATTCCTGAGCGGATTCATGGCGACGCTGCTGCAATGGGTGCCGGAGACGTGGCACGACGACGTGACCCAGATGGTCTACCAGTTCGCCGAGATGATGCACATCGACTCGGTCATCGGCCTGGTGACCCCGAGTGACCTGTACACGACCGATGTTTACTCCCTGTCCAGCGACGGCTTCGCGAACTGGGATAACGGCCAACAGATGGCCGGCATGTTCAGCGACCACCTCGCGTACCTGGGCCTGTCGCCGGACGAGATCGCCTCCGCGACCGACGAGGTGATCGGCAACACCACCTACCACATGATCGACACCGCCAACGTGAACATGTTCGAGGCGTTGCTGAACTCGGCGGAAATGATTTGGGGCGGAGTCATGGCCTGGTTCTGAGCCGACGCGCTCAGCGACCGGGGCGTGCTGGTTCGGCCCCGGCTCTCTTCGCGCGGGCGCTCATCGACCGGGGCGTGCTGGTTCGGCCCCGGCTCTCTTCGCGCGGGCGCTCATCGACCGGGGCCGGGTGGCCCCGCGAAGGCTTGGGCGATCTCCAGCCAGCGCTGCGCATCGGCGCCGTGCGCAACCAGATCCAGTTCACCGAGCGCGCGACGCTGCGTGACCAGGAAGCAGAAATCCTCGGCCGACCCGACAACCCGCTGCTCGGCGTTCACCGGCCCCCAGGCCCAGACACCGCCGCCGGGTGCGTGCAGTTCCACGTGAAACGGTTCGGCCGGCGGGGTCAGATTGTGGACGGTGAACGCGAAGTCGCGGGTCCGCACCCCCAGGTGCGCGATGGAGCGCAACCGAGCGGTGGCCGGCCGGCGCACCCCGAGCGTGTCAGCGACGTCCAGGCCGTGCGCCCAAGTCTCCATCAACCGGGCGGTGGCCATCGAGGCCGCGCTCATCGGCGGGCCGAACCACGGCAACTTGCGACCGTCGGGAACCTCCAGCAGCGCGGCGTGCAGCCGGGCGCGGGTCGACCGCCAGTCCGCCAGCAGTTCGGCCGGCGGTAGCTCCGCCAGCTCGGCGGCCGCGGCATCGACGAATCCGGCCGGATCCTTCATCGCCTCGCTGAGTGCGGCGGCAAACCCCGCCTCGTCGGTGATGGCGGTCAACGACACCCGGTCGGTCCAGAGCAGGTGACCGATCTGATGGGCGATGGTCCAGCCCGCCGCCGGCGTGGGCGCGCCCCATTGCCCGTCGGTGAGGGGCGCCACCAAGGCGTCGAGATCGTTGCTTTCGGCAGTCAGGTCGGCGACGATCGCTTCAGTTTCGGCCATCCTCGTACCCTAAGCCCACCGATTCGCGCCGGCGCCCCATCAGTGCGTGCCCGGCCAGGCCGGCGAGATACAGCAGCGAGCCGACCGCGATCAGCGACGGCGCCTGGCCGTTGGGCGGCACCAGCGCGGCAGCGCCGGCCACCGCGATGATGAACGACACCCAGAACAGCGAATCCTGCACGGCGAACACGTGTCCGCGAAGGGCGTCGTCGACGTCGATCTGCATGGCGGTGTCAGCGCACAGCTTGACCACCTGCCCCGCCACCCCGAGCAGGAATCCGCACAACACCAGCACCGGTAGGTACAGGCCGACGGCGGCCAACTGGATCAGCGCCGCCGCGACCAGCGCTCCGTTGGTGGTGGCGTACCTGCCCCACCGGTGCACTGCAGGTGGCGTGAGCAGGGCGGCCAGAAATGACCCGGCGCCGGCCGAGGCGACGAACAATGCCGTGGTTCCCAGGCCGGACACCGTGTGCTCGCCGACGTGGCGCACCAGCACCAGGACCAGCAGGGTGTTGATGCCGAACGCCATTCGGTGCGCGGCCAGCCCGGACAGGGTGGCGGCCACGGTGGGCCGGTCCCGCACCGTCCGGATGCCGTGCAGCCAGCCGGTTGTCATCGCGTAGAGCGCCGAGCCGTGGATGGCGCGCTTGGTGTCGTCGGGCCCGAGCACATGTGCTCCGAACCGCAGTGAGAGCACCAGCGCGATCGTGACCGGGATCGCCACCGCCGCAATGATCGACGCGGCCCCGCGGTCATCGGCGCCGATCAGCCAGCGGGGGATCAGCATGAAGTTGGCGCCCAGGAAAGCCGCCACCGCACCGGTCGCGATCGCCAGCGCATTCATCGTGACGACGTCTTCGCGAGGCACCACGTGCGGCAGCGCCGCCGACAGTCCCGAGGCGATGAATCGGGTGAAGCCGTTGGCGATCAGGGCCGCCCACAGCACCGGCACGTCACCGGCTCCGGCGGCCAACAGCGCGGCGATCCCGATCACCAGCACCAGGCGGGCGAGGTTGGCCACCACCAGTACCGACCGCCGGTCCCAGCGGTCCAGCAGCGCGCCGGCGAAGGGCCCCAGCAGCGAATACGGCAGGAACAACACGGCGAACGCCGCGGCGATCGCCCAGGGGGCGGCGGCCCGGTCCGGATTGAACAGCAGTGCGCCGGCCAGCCCGGCCTGAAACAGCCCGTCCCCGAATTGGCTTGCGGCCCGCAGCTCCAACAGGCGCCAGAAGTCCGGAAGGCTGCGCGCCGAGCGCCAGAGCGTTACGGGTGCATGGGTGTCCACCACAAGACCTACTTCCGGACGTGGCCGGTGACGTGGCACCGGCCCCAGACCAGAGTACAAATCTTCGAGGTCCCTTGGCGTTCGGCACAGCACATAACGAACACCGGGCCTAAGTGACATTATGGGAGGGTGGCGCAACCCGAAGACCCTGAGGACTACGTCGCGCCCGCTGCGCATCGGGTGCGGGCCGGTACCTTGCTGCTGGCCAATACCGACCTGCTCGAACCCACCTTTCGCCGCACCGTGATCTATGTGGTCGAGCACAACGACGGCGGCACACTGGGCGTGGTGCTCAACCGACCCAGTGAGACTGCGGTCTACAACGTGCTGCCGCAGTGGTCCGAGCTGGCCAGTAAGCCCAAGACCATGTTTGTCGGCGGGCCGGTGAAACGCGACGCGGCACTGTGCGTCGGCCTGTTGCGAGTCGGGGCCGAACCCAACGGCGTGCCGGGACTGCGACACATTGACGGCCGGTTGGTGATGGTCGACCTGGATGCCGACCCGGAGTCGATCGCTCCGCACGTCGAAGGTGTGCGGATCTTCGCCGGTTACGCCGGCTGGACCATCGGTCAACTTGAGGGCGAGATCGAGCGAGACGACTGGATCGTGCTGTCGGCGTTGCCGTCCGACGTGATGGTGCCCGCGCGGGTCGATCTGTGGGGCAGAGCGTTGCGTCGACAGCCCTGGCCGACGGCACTGCTGGCCACCCACCCGATCGACATCAGCCGCAACTGACGCGGGCCGGCTGGGCCCCTACGGTTTAGGAGCAGCCGCAGCCGCTGCCGCAACCCGACGTCGGCGCAGGCTCGAGCTCCGGCGGTGCGCTGTCACCGCACCCGCAGCCGGACCCACAGCCGGCCGGCTCGGCGGGCGCAACATCACCGCACCCACAGCCGGCGCCGCAGCCCGCCGGCTCGGCGGGCGCAACATCACCGCACCCGCAGCCGGACCCACAGCCCGCCGGCTCGGCGGCCGCAACATCACCGCACCCGCAGCCGGACCCGCAACCTCCGGTCGCAGCGGCGGCAGATTGGCGCGCCGCGAAACGGGCTCCCTGCCAGGCGCCGGCGGCCAGGATGCCCAGCGCGCCGGTGATCGAGATGATCAGCGCCAGCAGCGCCATCGCGGGCGGGCCGGCCAGCACCAGCACGCCGCCCACGGCCAGAATCACCCCGACCGCTACCTGCGCCGGGGCGACCGCACGCAGCACCAGTTGTTCGGGGTCACCGGTGAGCGGCCGCGCCAGGGTCCGGACTCCGAACGCCAGCGACACAACCGCCGCAACCAGGCACAGCACACCCATGATCAGCATGGGTTCAAGGATACGAGGCCGGTGATCAGCCGGCGGCGCCTGCCCGGGGTTGCGCCGGGACCACGGGTGCGGGCCCGTGCGGGGCGTCGGGCAGATGGGTCACCCCGGCCGGCTCGGCCTCGCGTGGACTGACACTGAAACCGTTGATGATCCCGTCGGTCGCCGGCGCGTTGCCGACAGCGCGACCGGCCCCGGTGGTCACGGTCAGCGAGACCAGGTAGCTGGATCCGTCCGCGGGCACGATCACGTGACGCCGGGAGGTGTTGAGGGTCATGTCGGCGTCGCGGTAGGTGCCTTCGATCACCGAGGACGGGAAGCCGTTGAACTCGGCCAGCGACGCGTTGGTGGTCTGCCAGGCCATCAGCTGCTGGCTGTCGACGAACCCGTGGGTGATGGCTTCCTTCGGGTCGAACTGTCCGACCAGCCGGTAGACGACCACTTGCGCGTTGGGGGTGTACAGCGAGCCGCTTCGGCGGTCGGCGATCACCGCGAACGCGTCGGGCACGTTGGGGTCGGGCACATGGGTCCAGCCCGCCGGCATCGGCAACGTGATGTTGAACGCGGTGAAGCCCGGGGCCTGCTGCGGCTCCAACTGGACCTTCTTGGCGGCGAAGTAGTCGCGCATCGTGCCGGAGGCGGCCGGCAGCAGGGCACTCGGCGGCGCCGGCGCCGGGGCGGCTGCCGGGACGCCCGGCATGGCAGCCGGTCCGGGTGCTGCCGGACCGGGTGCTGCCGGTCCGGCGGCCACCGTTCGCGGTACTCCCGGCAGGGGAGCGGTCACCGGGACGGCCGCGGGCTGGGAGGCCGGCTGGGCCGCCGGTCCGTAGGGGTTGGGCTGCACCGGCTGTAGGGGGTCGGCGCCGGCGACCGGACCGCCCAAGCCCGCTGCTGCGACAGCGGCGCAGCCGACCAGTAGCCGCCAGCGGCGGACGGTGTTCGTCATCTCCTCAGGTCCTTCCAGGGCGGGTCGGGCGATGGTGCCCCGGCCTTGGATCGACGGTAACCAGCAGGTGACGCGCTCGCCAGCGCCGCAACCGACCTGGAACGAAGCCCTCATCGGCCCGCAATGCAACCGAGACCAAGCTGTGGCGAGTGGCCCGCAGAACCCCGCCCTTTACCCTGTTGAGGTGAACGAAGCCCCGACCACCCAGGTACCCGGCGACCCGAGCGATCAAGCGCCCCGTCATCGCTACACAGCGGCACTGGCCGGGCGGATCGAAGGGACCTGGCAGGAGCACTGGGACAGCGAGGGCACCTTCAACGTCGCCAACCCGGTCGGCTCGCTGGCGCCGGCGGACGGCTCGGCGGTCCCCGCCGACAAGATGTTCGTCCAGGACATGTTCCCCTACCCGTCCGGGGACGGCCTGCACGTCGGCCACCCGCTCGGCTACATCGCCACCGACGTCTATGCCCGCTACTTCCGGATGACCGGCCACAACGTGCTGCACGCTCTGGGGTTCGACGCGTTCGGCCTGCCGGCCGAGCAGTACGCGGTGCAGACCGGCACCCACCCGCGCATCCGCACCGAGGCCAACATCGAGAACTTCCGGCGGCAGCTGCGCCGCCTCGGGCTCGGCCACGACAAGCGCCGCAGCTTCTCCACCACCGATGTGGACTTCTACAAGTGGACGCAGTGGATCTTCCTGCAGATCTACAACGCCTGGTTCGACGCGAGCGCCAACAAGGTCCGCCCGATCTCCGAGTTGATCACCGAATTCGACTCGGGAACACGCAAACTCGACGACGGGCGGGACTGGTCGCAGCTGTCGGCCGGCGAGCGCGCCGACGTCATCGACGGCCACCGGCTGGTCTACCGCTCGGACTCGATGGTCAACTGGTGCCCGGGCCTGGGCACCGTGTTGGCCAACGAAGAGGTGACCGCCGACGGGCGAAGCGACCGCGGCAATTTTCCGGTGTTCCGGAAGCGCCTGCGGCAGTGGATGATGCGAATCACGGCGTACTCCGACCGGTTGCTCGACGACCTCGAACTGCTGGACTGGCCGGAGAAGGTCAAGACCATGCAGCGCAACTGGATCGGGCGCTCCACCGGTGCGGCGGCGCTGTTCGGCGCGGCCACCACCGACGGCGACGCGGTGGACATCGAGGTGTTCACCACCCGCCCGGACACGCTCTTCGGCGCCACCTACCTGGTGCTCGCACCCGAGCATGAGCTGGTCGACCGGCTGGCGGTCGCCGAGTGGCCGAACGGAGTGGACGGGCGCTGGACCTTCGGCGCAGCCACCCCTGCAGCGGCCGTCGCCGACTACCGGAAGGCGATCGCCGCGAAGTCCGATCTGGAACGCCAGGAGAACAAGACCAAAACCGGTGTGTTCCTGGGTAGTTACGCCACCAACCCGGCCAACGGGCAGCAGGTGCCGATCTTCATCGCCGACTACGTGCTGGCCGGCTATGGCACCGGCGCCATCATGGCGGTTCCCGGGCACGATCAGCGCGACTGGGAGTTCGCCGCTGAATTCGGCCTTCCGGTGGTGGAAGTCATTGCCGGCGGCGATATTTCCGAAGCCGCCTACGCGGGTGACGGAACTCTGGTCAATTCCGGCCCGCTGGACGGCATGGCCGTCGGGGACGCCAAGAAGGCCATGACCCAACAGCTGGAGGCGCAGGGCCGCGGCTGGGCGCGCATCGAATACAAGTTGCGGGACTGGCTTTTCGCCCGGCAGCGGTACTGGGGCGAGCCGTTCCCGATCGTCTTCGATGCCGACGGTCGTGCGCACCCGCTGGACTCCGCGGCACTGCCGGTCGAGCTGCCCGACGTCGCCGACTACTCACCGGTGCTGTTCGATCCGGACGACGCGTCCAGTGAGCCCTCACCCCCGCTGGCCAAGGCGACCGACTGGGTGCATGTCGAGTTGGATCTCGGCGACGGACTGCAGCCCTACACCCGCGACACCAATGTCATGCCGCAGTGGGCCGGCAGTTCCTGGTACGAATTGCGTTACGCCGACCCGAACAACGCCGACCAGTTCTGCGCTCCCGAGAACGAGGCCTACTGGATGGGGCCGCGGCCGGCCGAGCACGGTCCCGATGACCCGGGCGGCGTGGACCTGTACGTCGGCGGTGCCGAGCATGCGGTGCTGCACCTGCTGTACTGCCGGTTCTGGCACAAGGTGCTCTACGACCTGGGGCACGTCAGCTCGCGCGAACCCTACCGCCGCCTGGTCAACCAGGGCTATATCCAGGCCGCTGCCTACACCGATGCACGTGGGTCTTATGTGGCGGCTGCCGATGTCGTGGAACGCGACGGGAAGTTCTACCTGCCGGGCGCCGACGGTGACACGGAAGTCTTCGCCGAATACGGCAAAATGGGTAAGAGCCTGAAGAATTCGGTGTCCCCCGACGAGATCTGCGACAGCTACGGCGCCGACACCCTGCGGGTCTACGAGATGTCCATGGGCCCGCTGGACATGTCGCGGCCGTGGGCCACCAAGGACGTCGTGGGCGCGCATCGTTTTCTGCAGCGGGTGTGGCGGCTGGTTGTTGACGAGGAAAACGGCGAGACCCGGGTGCTCGAGGGCGAGCCGGACACCGAGACGCTGCGCCTGCTGCACCGCACCATCGCCGGGGTATCGGAAGACTATGCGGCACTGCGCAACAACACCGCGGCTGCCAAATTGATCGAGTACACCAATCACCTCACCAAAGAGCATCGCGAAGGGGTACCGCGTTCGGCCGTCGAGCCGCTGGCGCAGCTGCTCGCACCGTTGGCCCCGCACCTCGCGGAGGAACTGTGGCGGCGGCTCGGACACGAGGCATCGCTGGCGCACGGCCCCTTCCCGTTGGCCGACCCGGCCTATCTGGTCACCGACACGGTCGACTACCCGGTTCAGGTCAACGGCAAAAAACGCGGCCTGGTCACGGTGGCCACCGACGCGACCGAGGACACCATCAAGGCCGCGGCCCTGGCCGATGAGAAGGTACAGGCCTTTTTGTCCGGAGCCACCCCGAAGAAGGTGATCGTGGTGCCCGGCCGACTGGTCAACCTGGTGGTGTGACAACCCTTTAGGGAGCCATGATGGAGGCCGAAACCGGAGTGTTCCGCGAGACGTTGGCGGAGCTGGGCCTGCTTGACGGTCTTGACGGCAGCGCACGTGACGAGCGGGCCGAGCTGGTGGCCTGGCTGCTGGGGGAGGGCTTCGGCTTGGACCAGATCCAGGCCGAGGTCGCGCCGATGCTGATGCCGGCGCACCGTGAGCTCGGCAACGACGGCAGATATGTGTCAGAACGTGAGATCAGCGTCGCGCACGGCATGGATCTGGACCTTCTGCAGGGCATCGAACGTGCGCTGGGGTTGCCGCGGCTCGACGATCCCGAGGCCGCCCAGCTGTTGCAGGCCGACGCGGAGGCGGCCGTGAGGTTGCAGCGACTCATCGGGGCCGGACTGGATTCGGGCCAGGTACTGCTGATGATCCGCAGACTGTCCGACGGCATCTCCCGGGCGGTTCCGGCGTTTCGGTACAGCACCATATCGGCGATCATGCGGCCGGGCCTCACCGAGCTGGAGGTCGCGAAAGCCCACGAGGAGATCGTGCGGACCGTAATTCCCCTATTGGGGGACATGATTCGCGACATCTTATTTGTTCAGCTGCGACGGGTGCTGGAAGGCGAGGAGGTCAACGCCAGCGAACGGGCGGCCGGGGTGGCGCTGCCCGGGGCGCGTCAGCTGGCGGTGGCCTTCGCCGACATGGTCGGATTCACCCGGCTGGGTGAGGCGGTGCCGCCGGAGGAACTCGTGGGCCTGGTTGAGCGCCTTGCCGATCTGGCGCGCGAAGTGGTCCACCCGCCGGTACGGCTGGTCAAGACGATCGGCGATTCGGTGATGCTGGTTTCTGCTGACGCCGTGAAATTGCTCGATACCACGCTGCAGTTGGTCGAGCGTGCTGCGGATGACGACGCACTCCCGGAGCTGCGGGCCGGTATCGCATCGGGGTGGGCGGTGAGCCGAGCCCGTGATTGGTTCGGCAGTCCGGTGAATGTGGCGAGCCGGGTCACCAGCGTCGCCGAGCCCGGGGAGGTCATGGTGGAGGGGGCGGTACGCGACGCCATCGGCGACGCACCGGGCTACCTCTGGTCGTTCATCGGAGCCCGTGCCCTCAAGGGTGTGGAGGGACAGACCAAGCTGTTCGGGGTGCAGCGGCAGCCGACCCGATGAATCAGCGCGGCCGGACCACCACTTCCTGTAGCTGCGCCTCGGCCGGGGTGCGCACCGCCGCGGCCACCACCTCGGCGACGGTGTCGGGACGCAGGAAGCGGGCCGGGTCGTACTCACCGCCTTCGTAGGCGACCAGGTCGTGCTGCATCTCGGTGTCGACGCGGCCCGGGTAGACCGTGGTGACGCGCAGCGCCGGCTCGTCATTGCGCAGCGAGTCGGCGAACGCCCGCAGCGCGAACTTGCTGGCCGAATAGGAGGCCATTCCTGCGGAAACCCGTTGTCCAGCACCGGAGTTGATGAACACAACGTGTCCGCGGGCCTGCCGAAGCGCGGGCAGCAGAGCCAGGGTCAGGGCCACCGCGCCGAACAGGTTGACCTCGAAGGTGGCGCGCCACTCCTCGATGTAGGACTCCCCGGCCGGGCCGGGCACCATCACCCCGGCGTTGTGCACCAGCACGTCGAGTTCGTCGACGATCTCGGTGGCCGACTCGATCTCGTCGGTGTCGGCCAGGTCCAGCGGCCAGGTGGTGGCACCGAGTTTTTCGGCGACAGCATCCAGGCGTGCGGACGGCCGGCCCGCCAGCAGCAGGGTGTGGGTGGGGGCCAGGGCCGCCGCTATCGCCGAACCGATTCCGCCGCCGGCGCCGGTGATCAGGGCGCTCGGCATCAATTGCAGTCCACGGCGCAGCCCGACCCGCCGGCCGAGGTCGCGTCGATCGCGTCGCTGGTCGCCAGTCGCTCCAGCGGTTCCAGCGCACGGGTCAGGGTGTCCAGGTCTTCCTGGCTGAGCTTGCTCAGCATCACCGCGAGGGCGGAGTGCCGGTTGGCCAGTGACTCACGGTGACTTGCCAGGCCCTCCGGGGTGATGTCGACCAGAACAGCCCGCAGATCTGAGGGATCCCGGCTGCGTTTGACCAGGCCGATCTTCTCCAGGCGACGGATCGCCACCGTGGTGGTGGGCGTGCGTACCCGCTCGACGGCGGCCAGTTCGGTCATCCGGATGGGCCCGCGGTCCAACAGGGTGATCAGGATCGAGAGCTGCGCCAAGGTCAGCTCGCTGGTCGTCCCGCCGCCGCTGATATCACCGCGACGCAGGATGGCAAACAGCTTGGACAGCGAGCGATGTAGGCCCTCCGCGATCGCCGTCACCTGCGGCGTATCGGCTTTGCTCTCCGCCATAGTTCGACAGTCTAACCGGTAGCCGTAAAGAGAGTTGACAAGTCGGCACAGCTTGCTGTCACAACACCTGCGACAGGAACCTCTGCAGCCGTTCGGTCTCGGCGTTCTCGAAGATCTGATCGGGCGGACCGCATTCCACGACTTTGCCGCGGTCCATGAACACGACGCTGTCGGATGCCGACCGGGCGAAGCCCATCTCGTGGGTGACCACCACCATCGTCATGCCCTCGGCGCCGAGTTCGGCGATCAACGCCAGGATGCCTTTGACCAGCTCCGGGTCCAGCGCCGAGGTGGCCTCGTCGAACAGCATCACCTGTGGCCGCATCGCCAAAGCCCGGGCGATCGCCACCCGCTGTTGCTGGCCGCCCGAGAGCGCTGAGGGGCGAGCTGTCGCCTTGTTCCTCAACCCCACCCGGTCCAGCAGTCCCAGCGCGAGTTCGTTCGCGGCGTCGCGCGACATCCCGCGCAGCTTGCGCGGGGCGAGGGCGATGTTGTCGAGCACGCTGCGGTGCGGGAAGAGGTTGAAATGCTGGAACACCATGCCGATCCGCTGGCGCAGCCCGTCGGGATCATCGCCCAACACCGACTGGCCGCCCAGCAGGATGTCGCCACTGTCGGGTTCGTGCAGCCGGTTCAGGGTGCGCAGCATCGTCGACTTGCCGGAGCCGGAGGGGCCGATGACCGCCGTGGTGCTGCCCGCCGGGACGTCGATGTCGACGCCGCGCAACACTTCGTGCTTGCCGAAGGCAAGATGAATCCCCTTGGCCGCCAGTGATACCGGCTCACGCGGGGCGTCGGCGGTCATGTCATCTCCTGGCTTGAGATCACCGGGTTCAGTTCGATGGGATCTTCGGGTTCGGCGGGCCTGCCGCGTCGCAGTCGATGATCGACGACGTTCACCAGGTGCGTGAGCGGAATTGTCAGGGCCAGGTAGAGGACGCCGGCGGCCACCAGGGGAGAGAGGCTGCCGGTCTGGGCGTTGAAGTCGCGCCCCACCTGGAACAGCTCCCGTTGGCCGGCGACCAAGCCGAGGAAGTACAGCAGCGCCGATGCCTTCAGCAACGCGATGAACTGGTTGACCAGGGCCGGCAACACCCGCCGGATGCCCTGCGGAATCACCACCAGGCGCATCGCGGCCGGGTAGCCGAAACCCAGTGCGCGCGAAGCCTCCAACTGGCCGGCCTCCACGCTCTGGATGCCCGAGCGCAGGATCTCCCCGATGTAGGCCGCGGCGGTCAGGCCCAGTGCGGCGATCCCCAGCGGATAGGGATTGTTGTGGGTCAGCCCGCCCACCAGCGGGCCGACGGCCAGCCCGATGAGAAGGATGATCAGAACCTCGGGCAGTCCCCGGAAGATGTCCGTGTAGACCCGGGCGGGCCAGCGTAGCCACCGGGTGCGCGAGATCCCGGCGACCGCCAGGCCCAGGCCGGCCACCAGGCCGATGATGCCGCCGCTCAGGGTCAGCAGCACCGTGTTGGGCAGTCCTGTCTTGAGCAGGTCCGGCAGGGCCGCCCGGTACAGGTCCCAGTCGAAGAAGGAGTCGCGCAGTTGCGCCAGAGTCGATTTGGGCGCGTACGGTTCGGCTTCGGCCTTGTGGTGGCGGGCGGCGATCGCGGCGAAATCCGGCAGGTGCGGGGTGGCCGCCGACTTGGAGCCCGGCTGCCAGTCCGGCGGCAGCGGCCGGGGTACCCAGTCGGTGTAGAGCTGCGGCCAGGTCCCGTCGTCGATGACGGCGTCCAGGCCGGCGTTCAGCGCCGAGATCAGCGCCCGATTCTGCTTGGCGACCGCGTACGCCTCGAACCCGGCCGGGCTGAAGGTGTTGCCGACGACCTGTGCCGGGTCGCCCGGCCGCATCAGGTTCAGCGCGGTCAGTGACGGTGCCACCCAGGCGTCGACCTGACGGCTCTTGAGGCTGGCGTACAGCGTGATGGGGTCCGGGAACCGCACCGGCTCCAGCTCCAGGGTGTCGACCACGTAGGCGTCCTCGACGGTGCCCTGGACCACCGCGATGCGCTGGCCGACGGCCAGGGAGTCGTAGTCGGTGATATCGGATCCGGTCGGGACCACCAGCGCCATGTAGCCGAAGTTGTAGCCGTTGGTGAAGCCGACGGTGCGCCGCCGGGCGTCGGTGGCGTTGATCGACGCCGACCCCACGTCGAAACGCCCCGACTCCACCTGGGCGAGCAGCCCGAAGAAGTCGGTGCCGACGAAATGCACACGCAGGCCCAGCTTCTTGGCGATGGCCCGCAGCAGTTCGTTGTCGAAGCCGGTGTAGCGGCCCTTGGCGTTGATGCAGTTCGACGGCGGGCTCTCGGTGAGGGTGCCGACGGTCAGCACGCCGGGGGTGCCCAGGCCCAGCTTGGTGAGGTCGATCGAACTCAGTGGCTCGACACCGGCGGTGGTGTATTTGTCCTCGCGCGGGCGCTTGGCCGTGGCCAACTTGGGGGGCAGTGCGACGGCAGCCTGTTCACCGGCGGGTGCGCATTGGTCGGGGACCGCGGCGGCCGGGGGTGCCACCGCAAGGCTGCCGACGATCAACATGGTGGCGACGAACGCGGACAGCCTTCTACCGAGCAGCGCTGCCCGCCGCGCGGGTCCGGTTATTGCTGGTCGCGCCATCGGCACAGCGCCTCGGCGGCGGTCAGGTCATAGTCGGGGCCGCTGCAGCCGATGGTCAGCAGTCGCACCCCGAGGCCGGTCAGCGCGTCGGCCTCGGCGAGCAACTCGTCCACGGTGCCACGGGTCTGGTCGCCGCCCAGGGCGGCCGAGTGCTCGATCGTGGCGGGATCGCGTCCCACCGCGGCGCAGTGCTCGGCCAGTACCGCCGCCTTGTGCGGGTAGTCCTCGGCGGTGGCAAAGCTGTGCCACATGTCGGCGTGTTCGGCGACCAGCCGCAGGGTCTTGCGTTCACCGCCGCCCCCGATCATCATCGGCAGCGGGCGGATCGGCTGCGGATTGAGTTGGGCCAGGCGGGATTTGATCCGCGGAAGCGCGTCCGCCAAGTCGTCGAGCCGGCTTCCCGCGGTGCCGAACTCGTATCCGTATTCGCGGTAATCCCGATGTTTCCAGCCCGAGCCGATGCCGAGGATCAGCCGGCCTCCGCCGATGTGGTCGACGGTGCGGGCCATGTCGGCGAGCAGCTCCGGGTTGCGATAGGAGTTGCACGAAACCAGCGCACCGATCTCGATACGCGAGGTCTGCTCGGCCCAGGCGCCCAGCATGGTCCAGCATTCGAAGTGCGGTCCGTCGCGGTCGCCGTACAGCGGGAAGAAATGGTCCCAGTTGAATGCGATATCGACGCCGAGGTCCTCACACCGCCGGACCGCGTCGCGGATCGCGCGATATTGCGGGGCGTGCTGGGGCTGTAGCTGTACTCCGATTCTGGGTCGGCTCACTCCGTCACGGTAACGCCGCATGCAGCAGGTCGACCAGAGCCCGGGGCTGATCGCTTTGCACCGAATGCCCGGAACCGGCTACGACGTGGACGGTCAGGCCGGGTGAGCGCTGTGCGTACTCGGCGACGTCCTCCTCGGTCACGAACCCCGAATCGCCGCCGCGGATCAAGGTGGTCGGGGCCTTGACCTCGGACACATCGGTCCATAGCGGGGCGAAGTCGCCGACGGTGCGGATGGTGTCGTACCGCCAGGTCCAGCGGCCGTCGGGCAGTCGGCGGGTGTTGTGGAAAAGGCCGCGCCGCAGCGATTCGGGGTCCCGGTGCGGCGCCGCGGCCATGGTGAGGGCAAGCAGCGACTCGAAGTCGGGGAACGTCCGATCGCCCTGGGCCAAGGCCACGGTCCCGCGATCGGCGGCACTCATCTGCGAATGCCGCTGCAGCGCCGAGGGAGTCACGTCCACGATCGTCAGCCGGCGGACGAGGTCCGGTGTGGTGGCGGCCAGCCGGATCGCGGTCAGCCCGCCCAGCGACATGCCGACCACCAACTCGGCGGTCGGTGCCAGTTCACGCAGCACCGGCGCCAGAGCAGCGGCGTTACGCTGCGGTGAGTAGTCGCCGTCGTCTCGCCAGTCCGAGCGGCCATGTCCTGGCAGGTCCACGGCCAGCGCGGGCTCGCCGAGCCCAAGGATGACGGTGTCCCAAGTGTGGGCGTTCTGCGCGCCGCCGTGCAGAAACACCACGCGCGGCGGCACGCTTCCCCAGCGCAGCGCACTGACGGCTCCGGTCCGGATCCGCTCAACGGTGGGCAGCGGACCGGCGACACCGGCCTGTTCGGCGTTGCCGGCCAGCAGCGCGAACTCAGACGGCCCGTTCGGCTCGTCGTCGGGAAGCACCCGGCAAACGCCTAGCCGACGATGAACTCTTCGAGTTCGGTGCGCGCGATGTCGTCCGGCAGCTGCTTGGGCGGGCTCTTCATCAGGTAGGCCGAAGCGGGGATGATCGGTCCGCCCACGCCGCGGTCCTTGGCGATCTTGGCCGCACGGACTGCGTCGATGATGATGCCGGCCGAGTTGGGGGAGTCCCACACCTCGAGCTTGTACTCCAGGTTCAGCGGCGCGTCACCGAAGGCGCGGCCCTCGAGGCGCACGTAGGCCCACTTGCGGTCATCGAGCCAGGCCACGTGGTCGGACGGGCCGATGTGGACGTTCTTGTCCTCGACCTTGCCGGCCAGCGAGCCGGTCAGGTTGGAGGTGACAGCCTGGGTCTTGGAGACCTTCTTGGACTCCAGGCGCTCGCGCTCGAGCATGTTCTTGAAGTCCATGTTGCCGCCGACGTTGAGCTGGTAGGTGCGGTCCAGCGTGACACCGCGGTCCTCGAACAGCTTGGCCATCACCCGGTGGGTGATGGTGGCGCCGACCTGGCTCTTGATGTCGTCGCCGACGATCGGCACACCGGCGTCGGCGAACTTCTTGGCCCACACCGGGTCGGAGGCGATGAACACCGGCAGCGCGTTGACGAACGCCACACCGGCGTCGATGGCGCACTGGGCGTAGAACTTGTCGGCCTCGTCGGAGCCCACCGGCAGGTAGGAGACCAGCACGTCGACCTGGGCCTCGCGCAGGGCGGCGACTACGTCGACGGCCTCGGCGTCGGAGACCTCGATGGTCTCGGCGTAGTACTTGCCGATGCCGTCGAGGGTCGGGCCGCGCTGCACGATGACGTTGGTCGGCGGCACGTCGGCGATCTTGATGGTGTTGTTCTCCGAGGCGAAGATCGCCTCGGAGAGGTCGAAGCCGACCTTCTTGGCGTCCACGTCGAACGCGGCCACGAACTTGACGTCGCGGACGTGGTACGGGCCGAATCGCACGTGCATCAGGCCGGGCACCGTCGAGTTGTCATCGGCGTCCTGGTAGTACTGCACGCCCTGGACCAGCGAGGACGCACAGTTACCGACGCCGACAATGGCGACCCGCACATCCGTCGACCCCGCTGATGCGGTTTGCTCACTCATTTCCGACGGTCTCCTTATTTCTGCTTCCACTGCTGACGTGCTGCGTTGTGTTGTCCCGACTCCCGCATCCGGCGGGGGTCAGGACTGTTCGGCTCGGCCCTGCGAGACGCGTTCGGCCGCGATCAACTCGTTGAGCCACTTGACTTCCCGCTCACTGGACTCCAGCCCGAGCTGGTGCAGTTGGCGGGTGTAGCGGTCCAACGAAGTACTGGCCCGCGCCACAGCGTTGCGCAGACCTTCCCGGCGTTCCTCCACCTGACGGCGCCGGCCCTCCAGAATCCGCATCCGCGCCTCGGCGGGGGTGCGGTTGAAGAACGCCAGGTGCACTCCGAAGCCGTCGTCGGTGTAGTTCTGCGGTCCGGTGTCGGCCACCAGCTCGTTGAAACGCTGACGGCCGGCGTCGGTCATTCGGTACACCCGGCGGGCCCGGCGCACCGGGGTCCCCGTCGGGGTTGCGTCCTCGGCGATCACCCCGGCGGTCTGCATCCTTCGCAACGCGGGATACAGCGAGCCATAGGAGAACGCCCGGAACGCGCCCAGCAGACCGGTCAACCGCTTCCGCAACTCGTAGCCGTGCATCGGAGACTCGAGCAGCAGGCCGAGTATGGCAAGCTCAAGCACTCCAGTCACCTCCTGTGATGATTAGCTACGACCGGTCGACGGTTCGCGCCATAGTATCGCGCCGATATAACTGCGCCCAAGTCGCTATTGTTCGCCCGGTGTTCAGGCTGCGGGACCTGTAAGGAACCAGCAGTTCAGGATGGGTAGTTGATGCGCTTGACGGTGCCGTCGCCGGCGAAGGCGATGTAGCCGCCGCCGTAGTCGCTGGATACGTAGACCGACAGCGACAGCGCGCCCGGTGCGGTGGGATCCTGCGCCGGATCGACTATCAGGTAGGTGCTTTTCACCTCGGCGGGTTTGATCCCGAGCGTTTCGGGCGCCCCTCGCAGGATCCCGACCGCGGCCTTCACGTCGAATGCACCCAGATCGACCAGCACGTCGTCACCGCTCTTGGACGAGCTGCGCGGGTCATCCCAGCCGCCGCGGTAGGAGTAATCCAGTTTGCGGCGATCCTCGGTGGGGTCGGGCCGATCCAGAGACGCGTAGTCGGGATAGACCACCAACCGATAGCCCATGGTGTCGCCGAACTTGTGGCGAGCCTGCTCGAGCAGACCGCTCAACCCGCCCAGCGACAGCAGCTGCCGCGGCGGGGTGAGCACTACCGGGGCGATGCCGTCCGGCTTGGCCCCGGGATCCGAGGTGAAGTCCAGCGGGGAACTCGTATTGCCGTACACGCCCCAGCCGATCCCGACCCCCACCAGCAGTGCCGCACCGAGCGCGCCCAGGGCGACACCCAGGCTGCCGAATCTCATGGGTTTGGCCAGTGTCGGCAGTTGCACCGGCACGTCCGCGGTCTGCAGGTCGGCGACCAGCGCGTGCAGGTCACCCAACGTCACGGCACTGGTGGCCGCGCTGATCCGTTCCCGGTGCTCGGCGCTCGACAGCTGCCCGTCGGCCAGGCCGGCGTCCAGGATCCGGCAGATGTCATCGCGATCACTGTCCTTGGCGCGGGTTGCGCTCGTCTGCCGTGGTGCCACGGCGACGATGTTAGAAGTCCGCGCAGTGTGACGGACACCGAATCCGCCGGTCGATGTGCGAAGGGGCGTTCATCACTCCGGCCGGTAGCGACCCGACGTACTCTGGTGACCGTGCGATTGCAGCGACAGGTGGTGGACTACGCGCTCCGGCGCCGCTCCCTGCTGGCCGAGGTCTACTCCGGGCGGACCGGGGTGTCGGAGGTGTGCGACGCCAATCCGTATCTGCTCCGGGCGGCGAAGTACCACGGCAAGACGAGCGCGGTGGTCTGCCCGATCTGCCGCAAAGAGCAGCTCACCCTGGTCTCGTGGGTGTACGGCGACAACCTGGGCCCGGTGTCGGGTTCGGCGCGATCGGCCGAGGAACTGGTCCTGCTGGCCACCCGCCACCCGGAGTTCAACGTGCACGTGGTCGAGGTGTGCCGGACCTGCAGCTGGAATCACCTGGTGAAGTCATATGTGTTGGGCCTCGCTCGCCCGCCGAAGGGATCACGGGGTCGGCGCACGGCACGTAGCGGAGCCCGCACCGCCAGTGAGTAAACATCACGACGACCGATCGGATGGCGCCTCGATCGGCCCGTCCGGCGATGGCAGACCGCCCAGCCGCCGCGCACCGGTCGGGCCCGACGACCGGCACACCACGATCATTCCGGCGGTCGACGACGCCGTCACCGCCGACCTGCGCGATCCGATCGATGCGGTCAGGGCGGCCCTCGACGGCACGCCCCCGCAACGCGAGCGGGCGCTGAGCGGCCGTATCCCGCGCCGCGAGCCGCCGCCCGAACCACCGGCCTACGAGCCGGATGCGCGGCCGCCGCGGCCGACGCGGCGGACCGAGCGCACCCCTGCGCCGCCGAGCCCGCTGGACTGGCTGCGCCGGCACCCGCCGAACTGGAGGTGGATCCGGCGCGGGATCTACGCCTCTTTCGCGGTGATGCTGCTGCTGCCGATCATCACGTTCGCGATGGCCTACTCCATCACCGACGTGCCCTCACCTGGCGACATCCGGACCAACCAGGTGTCGACGATCCTGGCCAACGACGGCTCTGAGCTGGCCAAAATCATTCCACCGGAAGGCAATCGCGTCGACATCGGCATCAACCAGGTGCCGGTGTATGTGCGCAACGCGGTGCTGGCCGCCGAAGACCGCGACTTCTACTCCAACCCGGGGTTCTCGGTGTCCGGGTTCGCCCGCGCGATTAAGAACAACATCTTCGGCGGCGACACCCAGGGCGGTTCGACGATCACCCAGCAGTACGTCAAGAACGCCCTGGTGGGTTCCGAGCGGGCCGGGATGGGCGGCTTGGTCCGCAAGGCCAAGGAACTCGTGATCGCCACCAAGATGTCCAGCGCGTGGCCCAAAGACGATGTGCTGCAGGCGTATCTGAACATCATCTACTTCGGCCGCGGCGCCTACGGCATCGCCGCGGCGTCGCGGGCCTACTTCGACAAGCCGGTCGAGGAGCTGGACGTGGCCGAGGGCGCACTGCTGGCTGCGCTGATCCAGCGGCCGTCCACCCTGGACCCCGCCGTCGACCCCGAAGGAGCCGTCGAGCGGTGGGACTGGGTGCTCGACGGCATGGTGGAGACCGGGGCGCTGACCCCCGGTGAGCGTGCCGCCCAGGACTTTCCGGCGACGGTCTCGCCCGAGGTGGCCCGCTCGCAGAACATCACCACCGGTCCCAACGGGCTGATCCAGCGGCAGGTCACCAAGGAACTGCTCGACCTGTTCAACATCGACGAGCAGACCCTGAACACCCAGGGACTGCAGATCACCACCACCATCGACCCTCAGGCGCAGGACGCCGCCGAAGACGCGGTGCAGACCTACCTCAAGAACCAGATCCCCAACATGCGGACCGCGGTGGTGTCGATCGACCCCCGCAACGGCGCGGTGCGCGCCTACTACGGCGGCTCGGATGCCAACGGCTTCGACTTCGCCCAGGCGGGTCTGCAGACCGGGTCATCGTTCAAGGTGTTCGCCCTGGTGGCCGCGTTGGAGCAGGGGATCGGGCTGGGCTACCAGATCGACAGTTCACCGCTCACCATCGAGAACGGCCGGATCAAGATCACCAACGCCGAGGGCGAGAGCTGCGGGGTCTGCAATATCGCCGAGGCGCTCAAGCGCTCACTGAACACCGCCTACTACCGGCTGATGCTCAAGCTCAAGAACGGCGCCCAGGATGTCGCCGACGCGGCGCATCAGGCGGGCGTCGCCAAGAGCTTCCCCGGTGTTCCGCACACGCTGTCGCAGGACGGCGGCCCGCCCGAGGGCGGAGTGGTGCTGGGCCAGTACCAGACCAGGGTGATCGACATGGCCTCGGCGTACGCGACGCTGGCCGACTCGGGTATCTATCACCCCCCGCACTTCGTGCAGAAGGTGGTCAACGCCGAGGGCCAGGTGTTGTTCGACGCCGAAACGTCCGAGGACACCGGCGAGCAGCGCATCCCCAAGGCCGTCGCCGACAACGTCACCTCGGCCATGCAGCCCATCGCGGGCTGGTCGCGGGGGCACAATCTGGCCGGCGGGCGGCCGTCGGCGGCCAAGACCGGTACCACCCAACTGGGTGACACCGGGGCCAACCGGGACGGTTGGATGGTCGGCTACACGCCGTCACTGTCGACCGCGGTCTGGGTGGGCACCACCGGGGGCGACGAGCCGCTGGTGAATCAGTGGGGTGGCCCGGTCTACGGCGCCGGCATCCCGGCCGACATCTGGAAGGCCACCATGGACGGCGCCCTGCAGGGCACCTCCAACGAGACCTTCCCCACTCCCACCGAGATCGGTGGCTACGCCGGCGTGCCGGCCGCGCCGCCGCCACCCCCGCCGATGGATGCCGGCCCACCGCCACCACCGGAGGAGACCGTCATCCAGCCGACGATCGAGATCGCCCCGGGCATCACCATCCCGATCGGTCCGCCCACCACGATTCCGGCCGCACCACCCGCGCCGCCTCCGGCTCAGGCACCCCCGCCCGCGGCAGGTGGTCCCGAGCATCAGCCCGCTCCGGCGGCCGAGCCACCGCCTGCGGTTCCGTAACGCTTTGGTCCACGTCGGTGTGGTTCCGGTGTGCGTCACTCAGAGCCCGCGTTAACCTGGTGGCCATGCGACAGCAGCGACGCGTGGGGGATGACGGGCTGCCGAGCACTTCGCCGTTCGCCGGGAGGAGCTCGGCCCGTGTCGGGGTGGTGAGGGGCCCGATGCCCGACGTCTACCTGCGGGGATTCGTCCGACGGCGGTGAACGGCAAGGGCCCGATAGCGCCGGGCACCGACAGCGCCACAGCACGGCACGCGGACCCGTCATCCGAGGAGCGGCCGGAGGACGCACCGGCGGAACCGGCTGACGAGGCCGCGGCAGAACCGCTCAACGGTGCGGGAGACGTGGACGAAGCTCCGGTCAGGTCGCCGAATCCGTCCCCGGACGAAGCCGCCGACCCGTCCGACGCTGCGGAACCGGATCTGCGGGACCCCATCGACGAGGTGAAGGCGGCCCTGGAGCGACCTCGGCCTGCGGCCGACAAGCCGGGTGCCCCCGCGAATTCACCGGCAGACGACGTCGCCGACGAACCGCGGCGGCGCCGGGTGAACTGGGTCTGGATCCGGCGGAGCCTGTACGTCGCGACGGCGACGATGCTGGTGACCCCGGTTGTCACCTTCGCCATGGCCTACCACACGGTCGAGATCCCCGAGCCCGGCGACATCCGCACCACCCAGGTCTCGACGATCCTTGCCTCCGACGGCACCGAACTGGCGAAAATCGTTCCGCCGGAGGGTAATCGCATCGACGTCAAGATCGATCAGGTGCCGGTCCACGTGCGTGACGCGGTACTGGCCGCCGAGGACCGTGACTTCTACACCAACTCCGGCTACTCCTTCTCGGGGTTCTTCCGGGCGTTCAAGAACAACCTGCTCGGCGGCGACACCCAGGGCGGTTCGACGATCACCCAGCAGTACGTCAAGAACGCCCTGGTTGGGGACGCGAGGGCCGGTTTCGGGGGAGTGGTCCGCAAGGGCAAAGAGCTCGTCATCGCCACCAAGATGTCCGAGGTGTGGCCCAAGGACGAGGTGTTGGAGGCGTACCTCAACATCATCTATTTCGGCCGCACCACCTACGGGATCGCCGCGGCGGCACGGGCGTACTTCGACAAGGCGGTCGAGGAGCTCACCGTCTCCGAGGGCGCGCTGCTGGCGGCGGTGATCCAGCGGCCGTCGACGCTGGATCCGGCGATCAACCGCGACTTGGCCGTCCAGCGGTGGAACTGGGTGCTCGACGGGATGGTGGCGACGGGTGCGCTGACGCTCAGTGAACGGGCCAAGCAGTTCTTCCCGACGACGATCCCGCCCGACCAGGCGCGCAACGCCGATCAGGCCTCGGGGCCCCACGGGCTGATTCAGCGCCAGGTCACCGCCGAGCTGCTCGAGATGTTCCGGATGGACGAGCAGACGCTGAACTTCCAGGGCTTGCGGGTCACCACGACCATCGACATGAAGGCACAGCGGGCTGTGGAGAAGGCCGTGGCCGCGACTATGGCCGGGCAGAAAGCGGCCATGCGGACCGCGGTGGTCTCCATCGATCCGCGCAACGGCGCAGTGCGGGCCTACTACGGCGGTGACGAGGCCGGCGGCTTCGACTTCGCTCAGGCCGGCCTGCAGACCGGGTCGTCGTTCAAGGTGTTCGCGCTGGTGGCCGCGCTGAAGCAGGGGATCGGCCTGGGCGAGCAGATCGACAGCGGACCGTTGACGGTCGGTAACACCAAGATCAGCAATGTGGGCGGTGCCAGCTGCGGGGTCTGCAATATCGCCGAGGCGCTCAAGCGGTCGCTCAACACGGCCTACTACCGGCTGATGCTCAAGCTCCGGCACGGACCGCAGGACGTCGCCGACGCCGCGCACCAGCTCGGGGTCGCCGAGAGTTTCCCGGGCGTCGCGCACACCCTGTCCCAGGACGGCCGCGGCGGGCCCCCGGAGAACGGCATCGTGCTCGGCCAGTACCAGACCCGGGTGATCGACATGGCGACCGCGTACGCGACACTGGCCAACTCGGGGATGTACCACCCACCGCACTTCATCCAGAAGGTGGTCGGCGCCGACGGGCGGGTGCTCTTCGATATCGCGGCCGCCAAGGACTCCGGTGAGCAGCGCGTCCCGAAGGCGGTGGCGGACAACGTCACCGACGCGATGAAGGCGATCCCGAGCTATTCGGGCGGACACGACCTGGCCGGCGGACGCCCGGCCGCGGCCAAGACCGGCACCACTCAGCTCGGCAACACCGGCGCCAACCGGGACGCCTGGATGGTCGGCTACACACCGACCCTGTCGACCGCGGTCTGGGTGGGCACCACCACGGGTGACGAACCGTTGACGAACAAGTGGGGCGGGCCGGTGTATGGCGCCGGTCTGCCGGCCGAGATCTGGAAGGCCAGCATGGACGGGGCGCTGCGCGGCGACCCGATCCTGCAGTTCCCCAAGCCAACCGAGATCGGCGGCACCGCCGGGGTCCCGTCCGCGGCGCCTGTCCCGGTGCAGGACGAGTGGTATTCGCCGTCGCCGGAGGCCGGCGAGCCGGGCCTCCCGCCGCCTCCACCGATGCCGGAGCCGTTCCCGCCTCCGCCGTTGTTCCCGCCGCCTCCACCGCCTCCACCACCGCCTCCGCCTCCGCCACCACCGCCTCCGCCACCACCGGAGCCGCCGCCACCGCCACCGGAGGTCCTACCGTGACGGAAGAGGTAGCCGAACGCGCGGTCCGCTCGCCGCGTCGCCTGGCCGCGGACCTGCGCACCGCCGAGGACCGTGACCTGCCGAGCCGCACCGATGTGCTGTCGCACGCCCTTTCGAACACCATCGGCGGCCCGGTGGGCCGGCACGCACTGGTCGGGCGGACTCGCTTCATGACCCCGCTGCGGGTGATGTTCTTGATCGCCGTGCTGTTCCTGGCGCTGGGCTGGACCACCAAGTCGCCGTGCCTGCAGAGCGTCGGCAGCGGCGGCCCCGACCAGCGGGTGGCCAACTGGGACAACGAGCGCGCCTATTTCCAGCTGTGCTATTCCGACGTCGTACCGCTCTATACCGCCGAGTTGCTGGACCAGGGCAAATTCCCCTACAAGTCCAGTTGGGTGGAGAAGGACGGCACGGGCCAGGAGCAGACCCGTTACGACGGCGCGCCCGCAGTCCGTTTTATGGAGTATCCGGTGGTGACCGGGCTCTATCAGTACGCCGCGATGGCCCTGGCCAAGACCTACACCGCACTTGCCAAGCTGGCGGCGATCCCGGCGCTGTTGGGGGTCGCCGAAGTGGTGGTGTTCTTCGACATCGTCGCGCTGGGCCTGGCTCTGGCCTGGTTGGCGACGGTGTGGGCCACCGCCGGGTTGGCCGGCCGACGAATCTGGGACGCCGCGCTGGTGGCCGCCTCACCGCTGGTGATCTTCCAGATCTTCACCAATTTCGACGCGTTGGCCGTCGCATTCGCCACCGGCGGCCTGTTGGCCTGGGCGAGACGGCGGCCGACGCTGGCCGGGGTGCTGCTCGGGGTGGGTACGGCGGCCAAGCTGTATCCGGCGCTGCTGCTGTTCCCGCTGCTGTTGCTGGGGTTGCGCACCGGACGGCTGCGGGAGGTTAGGCGCACCGCGGTGGCGGCGGTACTGAGCTGGGTGGCGGTGAACCTGCCGGTGCTGCTGTACGCGCCACGCGGGTGGAGCGAGTTCTTCCGGCTCAACTCCCGGCGCGGCGACGACATGGATTCGCTCTACAACGTGCTGAAGTCGCTGACCGGCTGGCCGGGGTTCGACGGCGATCTGGGTCTGTGGGAACCGCCGACGGTGCTCAACATCGTGGTCGTCACGTTGTTCGCGCTGTGCTGCGCCGGCATCGGCTACATCGCGTTGACCGCGCCGAAGCGTCCGCGGCTGGCGCAGCTGGCGTTCCTGGTGATCGCCGCCTTCTTATTGACCAACAAGGTGTGGAGTCCGCAGTTCTCGTTGTGGCTGGTGCCGCTGGCCGTGTTGGCCGTCCCGCACCGCCGGCTGCTGCTGGCCTGGATGACCATCGACGCACTGGTGTGGGTGCCGCGGATGTACTACCTCTACAGCGTCCCGGACCGCAGCCTGCCCGAGCAGTGGTTCACCGGCACAGTGCTGGTGCGGGACCTGGCAGTGCTGGGGTTGTGTGCGCTGGTGATTCGGCAGATCTACCGCCCGGATGAGGACCTGGTGCGCGCTCGCGGCCTGGTGGACGATCCCGCCGGTGGAGTGTTCGACGGCGCGCCGGATGCCCGGCGGTTCAGCGAGGCTCGACGGGGGACAGCTGAAGCTGGGACCGCCGCATGAACCCGCCGTCATGGCTGCCCGCCCGGCGATTGCGGCCAAAGCCGGCGGTGCCGCCCGCGTCGGCCGATTTCGTCGCGCAGCCCAGCCTCCGGTAACCTGACCGGGTTGCCGACGCAGGCGACCCTCCTGCCGTGGAAACATTCACGGCCGCACTACGACCATAGGAGGTGATGAGGTTCCCATGCGTCCATACGAAATCATGGTCATCCTTGACCCCACTCTTGACGAGCGCACTGTCGCCCCGTCGCTGGAGACGTTCTTGAACGTGATCCGCAAAGACGGTGGCACGGTCGACAAGGTCGACATCTGGGGCAAGCGCCGCCTGGCTTACGAGATCGCCAAGCATGCCGAGGGCATCTACGCGGTTATCGACGTCAAGGCCGCCCCGGCCACGGTGTCCGAGCTCGACCGTCAACTCGGCCTGAACGAGTCGGTACTGCGCACCAAGGTGATGCGCACCGACAAGTCGTAGCCGACTGTCGCAGCCGTTGCGTAGGCTCATGCTGCGAATGCAGCATCAAGCGCTGCCACCGATTCTAGGAGGGCCCCGTGGCTGTAGGTGACACCACGATCACCGTCGTTGGAAACCTGACCGCGGACCCGGATCTGCGGTTCACCCCCTCGGGGGCGGCGGTCGCCAACTTCACGGTGGCGTCCACTCCGCGGGTCTACGACCGGCAGAGCGGCGAGTGGAAGGACGGCGACGCGCTGTTCTTGCGGTGCAACATCTGGCGCGAGGCCGCGGAGAACGTGGCCGAGAGCCTCACCCGCGGCTCGCGGGTGATTGTCACCGGTCGGCTTCGGCAGCGGTCTTTCGAGACCCGCGAGGGCGAGAAGCGCACCGTCTACGAGGTGGAGGTCGACGAAGTCGGCCCCTCGTTGCGGTACGCCACCGCCAAGATCAACAAGGTCAGCCGCGGCGGCGGCGGAGGCGGCTTCGGCGGGGGTGGCGGCGCTTCGGCGTCCGGCGCTCCGGCGGGGATGTCCTCCGGCGGCGCCCCCGCGGAAGACCCGTGGGGCAGTGCTCCGGCGTCGGGCTCCTTCGGTGGCGCCGACGACGAGCCGCCCTTCTGACAAACGAACTACAGCACGAAAGAGATAGGTAGATGGCCAAATCCAACAAGCGGCGTCCGGCTCCCGAGAAGCCGATCAAGACCCGCAAGTGCGCATTCTGCTCCAACAAGAAGCAGGTGATCGACTACAAGGACACCTCGCTGCTGCGCACCTACATCAGTGAGCGGGGCAAGATCCGCGCCCGTCGTGTGACCGGCAACTGCGTTCAGCACCAGCGCGACGTCGCGCTCGCGGTGAAGAACGCCCGCGAGGTCGCGTTGCTGCCCTTCACGTCGTCGGCGCGCTAGCCGACCACGCAAGTCAGAGAAAGTACGAAACGATGAAGCTCATTTTGACCGCTGAGGTGGACCACCTCGGAGCGGCCGGAGACACCGTCGAGGTGAAGGACGGATACGGCCGCAACTTCCTGCTCCCGCGGGGGCTGGCGATCGTCGCCTCGCGCGGCGCGCAGAAGCAGGCCGACGACATCCGTCGGGCCCGCGAGACCAAGCAGGTTCGCGACCTGGACCACGCCAAGGAGCTCAAGGAAGCTTTGCAGGCGCTGGGCACGGTCACGTTGCCGGTGAAGACCTCCGGCGACTCGGGCAAGCTGTTCGGCTCGGTGACGGCCGCGGATGTGGTTGCCGCCATCAAGAAGGCCGGCGGGCCGAACCTCGACCGGCGGATCGTGCGACTGCCCAAGGCGCACATCAAGGCCGTCGGCAGCCACCCGGTGTCGGTGCACCTGCACCCCGAGATCAACGTCGACGTCACCTTGGACGTCGCCGCGGCGAACTAAGTACGTATCCCAGCAGCCCCGGTGGAGCCTGATCGGCACCACCGGGGCTTTGCTGTGCCTGCCTGTACTCGAATGCGAGTTAACTTCGGTTAACTCTGGCTAACTTTTCACACGTATGCATTCCTGGGGGCTGTTCAATCGGTTGTGGAACGGTGTCTACCTGTAGGCAAGACAACACGCCCAAGGTGTCAACCTGAAACGACACGCCGAAGAGATTGTCCTCCACAGCTCGGACGCCCGGGTGTGGTGCGCTTACCTGCGGAGATGACTATTAAAGGAACAACCATCCACAGGTCTTCCCCACCATCCCAAACAAGTGGGGGACCGGTGTACACATGTCATCCACACCTTTGTGAACAAGCCCGTTTGGTGCCGCCGCCAGCAACGCCTACCGTCAATCCGGCACGACGCGACGGGGGTTGTCGGAGCCCACGGCTACGGTCGGGGATCAACGTCGAATAGGCGTTCGATCGTGCTGCGAAGGAGGCGGGGCGTATGGCAGTTGTCGACGATCGTGGGCACTCTGAGCTCGAAGAGCCGCCCCGCGAAGATGTCGGCCGCCAGCCGCCGCAGGATGTCGCCGCGGAGCAGTCGGTGCTCGGGGGCATGCTGCTCAGCAAGGACGCCATCGCTGACGTACTGGAGCGGCTGCGGCCCAGCGACTTCTACCGCCCGGTGCACCAGAACATCTACGACTCGATCCTGGACCTCTACGGGCGCGGTGAGCCGGCCGACGCGGTGACGGTGGCCGCCGAACTGGACCGCCGCGGCCTGCTGCGCCGGGTGGGCGGCGCCCCGTACCTGCACACCCTGATCTCCACGGTGCCGACCGCAGCCAACGCCGGCTACTACGCCACGATCGTCGCCGAGAAGGCGATCCTGCGGCGGCTGGTGGAGGCCGGTACCAGGGTGGTGCAGTACGGCTACGCCGGTGCTGAGGGTGCCGATGTCGCCGAGATCGTCGACCGCGCTCAGGCCGAGATCTATGAGGTGGCCGACCGCCGGAGCTCTGAGGACTTCGTTCCGCTCGAAGACTTGCTGCAGCCCACCATGGATGAGATCGACGCGATCGCCTCGCACGGCGGTATCGCGCGGGGCGTGCCGACCGGCTTCACCGATCTCGATGAGGTGACCAACGGGCTGCACCCGGGTCAGATGATCATCATTGCGGCGCGGCCCGGTATGGGGAAGTCAACGCTGGCACTGGACTTCATGCGGTCGTGCTCGATCAAGAACCGGATGGCCAGCGTCATCTTTTCGCTGGAAATGAGCAAGTCCGAGATCGTCATGCGATTGCTCTCCGCTGAAGCCAAGATCAAACTCGGCGATATGCGCTCGGGACGGATGACCGACGACGACTGGACCCGGCTGGCGCGGCGGATGAGTGAGATCAGCGAGGCGCCGCTCTACATCGATGATTCGCCGAACCTGACCATGATGGAGATCCGTGCCAAAGCCCGCCGGCTGAAGCAGAAGGCTGATTTGCGACTGGTGGCGGTCGACTACATGCAGCTGATGACCTCCGGCAAGAAAGTCGAGTCGCGCCAGCAGGAGGTGTCGGAATTCTCCCGGAACCTCAAGCTACTGGCCAAGGAGCTCGAGGTTCCGGTGATCGCGCTGAGCCAGCTCAACCGTGGCCCCGAGCAGCGCACCGACAAGAAGCCGATGCTCGCCGACCTGCGTGAGTCGGGTTGCCTGACTGCGTCGACACGAATCCTGCGGGCCGACAACGGGTCCGAGGTCACCCTGGGAGAGCTGATGCGCACCGGGGAGCGGCCGCTGGTGTGGTCGCTGGACGAGCAGCTGCGGATGGTGGCTCGGCCGATGACCAATGTGTTCCCCAGCGGGCATCGCGAGGTGTTCAAGCTGCGGATGGCCTCCGGGCGTGAGGTCGAGGCCACCGCCAACCATCCGTTCCTCACGCTGGACGGCTGGGTTGCGTTGGGCGACTTGAACATCGGGGACCGTCTGGCGGTACCGCGTCGGGTGCCGGCGCCGGTTGAGACGTCGCGGATGGAGGACTGCGAGGTCATCCTGCTGGCGCATATGATCGGCGACGGCTCATGCGTGAAGAACCAGCCGATCCGGTATGCGTCGATCGACGAGGCCAACCTGACCGCCGTGACGGCGGCGGCCCTGCATTTCGGAGTGATGGCGGTGCGGGATGAGTACCCGGCCGCCCGGATGACCACACTGCGGCTGCCGGCGCCGTTCCACCTGACGCACGGCAAGCGCAATCCGATCGCGGCCTGGCTGGACGGGTTGGGACTGTTCGGGAAGCGCAGCTACGAAAAGTTCGTGCCGCAACAGGTTTTCGCTTTGCCGAACGAGCAGGTGGCGCTGTTCCTGCGGCACCTGTGGGCCACCGACGGTTCGGTTTCCTGGGACGCCAAGCGCGGTGTTGGGCGCATCTACTACGCGTCGACGAGCCGGTGGCTCATCGATGGCGTGGCGAGCCTGCTGTCTCGGGTCGGGGTGTTCGGCCGGATCAAGCGGGTGACCAAGGCGGGCTACCGTGACGGCTGGCACCTGTGCCTCTACGGTGCGGAGAACCAGGTTAGATTCCTGCACGTCGTCGGGGCCCAAGGCGCCAAGGCGGTGGGGGCCAAGGAGATTCTGGCCCATCTGCAAGGTGTGGCGCGCAACCCCAACCTGGACACCGTCCCCAAAGAGGTCTGGACGCAGGTGCGCCGCGCCCTGGCCGACCAGGAGATGACCCAACGCGAGTTCGCCACGGCCATGGGCACCAAGTACTGCGGGTCGACGATGTGGAAGCACGCCCCGAGCCGGGCTCGGTTGCACCGTGCCGCCGCGGTCCTCGAAGACCTGGACATCCACGCGCTGGCGACCAGCGACGTGTACTGGGACACCATCGTGGAGATCACCAGCATCGGCGAGCACGATGTGTTCGACGGGACCGTAAGTGGCACACACAATTTCGTTGCTAACGGAATGTCAGTTCACAACAGCCTCGAACAAGATGCGGATATGGTGATCCTGCTGCACCGTCCGGATGCTTTCGAGCGTGACGACCCGCGTGGCGGCGAGGCGGACCTGATTCTGGCCAAGCACCGTAATGGGCCGACGAAGACCGTGACGGTGGCGCACCAGCTGCATCTGTCGCGGTTTACGAATATGGCGCACTGATTTGGGGTAGTCCCATGTTGTAGGGTCTCACGCTCCGTGTCATATTCTCAGCGGCGGTGTCATCTCCTTGTCATATGTCTCACGAACGTGTCATAGAGATTTACGCATATGTCAGGCTGCACGCTGACTCCTAAGGGAGTCAGCGCTGACCGGGGCGCCCGCCGAATTGCGAGTCGTCGAAACCCGTCTCTGCCGCGGCGTACGTGATTCGTGAAATGCCGCTGGCTCCATCAGAATTCAGTCGAGTGACGAACATCACATCTAACGCCGCGACGTTCGCGAATTGCTTGATGGCACAGCCGAACAGGCTAATCCGTGGATCAAATTGTGGCCTAGGCAGTGACGTAAACACCCCGGTGGTTACGTTCTGCAGCATGTCATGACTGACCAGCGATCCCGAGTTGAAGTTCGAGAAATTCTGCCCCGCTGGGTGTTTGATTACGGGATGGCACCGGCGAACCAACAGTCATATGCCGAATGCAGATTCCTACGAACGACGGAAGGCAACGCCCATGACTCGCCCAGAACTGGGAACTCGAGACCGTGTTCGCGTGGAATTTCGGCTCCCACAAGCAGCCGCGGAGGCTGTCTATCGGTGCGCCCGGGAGTGGAACGTGTCGCTGTCGGAGGCCGGCACCAGGCTCATCGACCTCGGTTACGAGCGGGTCGCCAGCAGGCCAGCGGTATCCGAACTCGCTATTGCCCCAATCGATCACGAAAAGCCAGCGGTACCGATGGCACCGAGGACAGGAGGTGCGAGCAGCCACGATTGAGCAGATGTTGTCGCACTGACAACCCCTAGAAATACCAAAAGGCCGAGCTTGCGACTCGGCCTTCGGTAGCGGCACATGTGCCGCGATTCAAACCCATCCCCCATGCGAAGGGACTTCCATGATTTCAACCTATTCGTGCGCGCTTGTCAACGGGAACGAACCCGTGGCGCCCAGCCGGCCAACCGACGATGGACCCGATCGACCGATCCGCGTCGATCCAGCCACTGCCACAGTCCGGTTCCGAACCACGGATGATTCCGTCGAAACACTGGACTGGGACGACGCTGCGGCAGTCTTGGCCGCACCGCTGGCCCCGTGGCGGACCTTCCGCTGGTGGTACGGCCAGCAGCACTATTCGGGGACCTATTGGTCCAGGACTCAACGTGATCACGTGATCTATGAATCGCGATTGGAGCTCGCGCGGCTGATCTACGCCGACTTCGACCGAAACGTCACCTCGATCGCAGCCCAGCCGTTCCTCCTGGAAGCCGAGGTCGATGGCCGGTGGCGTCGCCACGTCCCAGACTTCCTCCTGCGCACGCCGCACGGCCCGGTGGTTGTCGAGGTGAAGCCGCGTGACCGCGTGAGCGCCCCCACCGTCGCCTACACCCTGTCGTGGGCACGCCAACTCATCGAGGACCACGGATGGGAGTACGAAGTGTGGAGCGAGCCGCCTCCAGTCGAACTGGCCAACCTGCGCTTCCTGGCCGGCTACCGCGACGAACGTCGAATCAACAAGGAAGTCCTGGAACTGGTTAGGCAGGCGGACCTCGACTGTCTGACTGTCGGGCAAGCGACCGTAGTCCTCCGAGACCTACCGCGTCCACTGGTGCGAGCAGCGATCTGCCACCTGCTGTGGCACGGAACGTGGGTGACCGATTTTGACGCTCCGTTGCAGGCAACCTCGGTGCTGCGTAAGGGGACACGGTCATGAACCAGCGGCTTCGCCTCGGCCCCGGTAGTCAACTCTGCTACGAGGGTGAACTGGTCGCGATCATCGAGATCCGCACCGGGACCGGCGGCAATATCGTGACGGTGAAAACCGTTGGAACCGACCAGATCCGTGGGATACCACTACGTGCACTGCTCGCCTATCGACACAATCATCCGCACGACGAGGCCACCTCAACCGACGAATCGCAGAGTCCCCGAGATGTCGCGGCAACGGTCCTGGCGATGCTCAGCAAGCAGGAACGGAGCCGAATCAGGGAACGCGCCGGCCATGTCCGGGAGGTCCTCACCGGATACCGCACTGGGCATGAGGAGACTGCCGAGCCAGGTGAGCCGCGCCCGGAATACCACCCCGGCCTGCCACTAATTACCAGGTACGACGCCAAGGCTGTAGAGCTCGGTGTCGACCTGCGCACTGTTCAGCGCATGGTGGCCGCGTTCTCCGAACACGGCGAGGCGGGTTTGGCTAACGCCAAGAACCTGCGTGTTCAGAACGCACCGGGCGTGGATACCAGATGGTGGGAGACCGCCCTGGAGATCATGGTGGAGCACACCGACCTTTCGCGCCCGTCACGAACGGCGGTGATCAAACACACCAACGCCCGTGTCATCGCCCGCTTCGGCCCCGATGTCATACCGTTGCCGAGCCGCGCCAGCGCCTTCCGGACCTTGACCGCTCTGGAGTCGAAGCACCCGACATTTCGGTTGAGTACCAAACGCAATCGGGACATCGCCGCGCGTAATCCAGGTGTCCTCGGAAAATTACGGCCCACCCGCCCCGGTGAATACATGCTGATGGACACCACCCGACTCGATGTCTTCGCCATGGACCCGATCACTTTGCGCTGGGTCCAAGTCGAGCTCACCGTGGCCATGGATTGGTACACCCGCTGCATCACCGGTTTGCGGCTGACACCGGTATCGACCAAATCCGTCGATGCGGCCACGGTCTTGTACCAGGCCTATCGGCCTGCACCCGCCCCGGCGACCTGGCCGAAGGAGGCGACCTGGCCAGAACACGGCATACCTCGCTCGGTACTGCTCGACGTCGCGGTGATCGACCGTGAAGGCGCGCGAGCAGTCGGACCGGCGATCGTCCCCGAAACGCTTCTGGTGGACCACGGCAAAATCTATGTGTCCGATCACATAACCAGCGTCGGCCAACGCATGGGTATCTCCACCCAACCAGCACGGCTGCGTACCGGACGTGACAAAGGTCCGGTCGAACGCTTCTTCCGCACCATCCGGGAAGGCTTGCTGCAGTACCTGCCCGGCTACAAGGGCCCGGATATCCACTCCCGCGGAGTCGCACCCGAAGACGATGCGCACTTCTACATCGACGAACTCGAAGCGATCATTCGCGAATGGATCGCAGTCGTGTACCACCGGCGGCCCCACCGTGGACTGGTCGAACCCGGCCTACCGAAACTAGATCTGTCACCGGCGACTATGTTCGAACACGGACTTGCCCGCGCCGGATACATCGAAGCGCCGCGAGATCCTGACCTCGCCTTCGAGTTTCTGAAGGTTGAGAAGCGCACCATCCAGCACAGCGGCATCGAATTCCGGGGCAAGAAGTACAACGGACCGGCACTGAACGATTACCGCAACGAGCGCAGCCCCTATCCGGGTGGATTATGGCCATTTCACTACCATCCCGACGACATCTCGCGCATCTACTTTCGTGATCCGCGTGATCGAGAGTGGTACCCGCTGATGTGGGAGCACGCCGGAGCGCTCACGGCACCTTTCGGTGACGATGCCCTCGCCTTCGCCCGCGGCTTGGCACGAGAGAAGTACACCTACCCCAATGACGAGCTCGCGATGGAGCTCCTGCTGGAACGGTGGAACCTCGGACTGGGCAAAACCCCGACCGAGCGGCGCCTAGCGCTTCGCCAATCCCGCGAAGACGAACTCCTCTGTGCCGCAACCGATAGCACACAGCAAATGGTGCAGGCGCTGTCATCGGTGCGGCAGGCACTTCCTGACCAGACCTCGGAGGACGAGGCGGATGACACCGAGCGATCCCCGGCTGACGAGCCACGTCATGACGACTGCGGAGACGACGACAGCTCCGATGACCCCGACGACTTCTACGCGACCGCTTGGGAGGACGCATGACGACTCGTGATCAGCCCGCACCGAACCACCCAACCCTCGACAATCTGACGCTTACCCGCAAAGAGGGATTCATCGCCTTTGCCGAAGCCTCGACGCGTCCGATGCCAGAGCGACTGACCCGTTCCGGACTCAAGCGACTCGGTGAAACGGCCCTCGCGAAGTACAACGCCGAGCGGCGTCGTTGGCATGCCAACCTTGGACCATTGAAGACACCGCAGATGGCCGAGCTACATGAGCAACTAGGGGACATCGTCGACAGCGATGAGCAATCAGAAGAAAAGACGAAAAGCGCTGTGGCAATAGACGGATTACCTGGGCTGGGTAAGACTACCACCGCCTTGGCGTACGCTCGCGATCTCCATCGACGTGAAATCGCCGAGCTTGGTCCGGAAACCGACAGAGGCCACCAACGGATCCCCGTCTGCCGAGTGGGACTGACCGGCAACACCACCATGCTCGAATTCAACCGAGCCATGCTCACCTACTTCGGCCACCCCGGCGTCAAAACCGGGACAGCCGCCCAATTCGGCCATCGAGCCTTGGATTGCGTGCTGACCTGCGAGACCCGGATATTGATGATCGACGACCTACATTTTCTGCGATGGGGCAAGAGCGAAACCGTCGAAATCAGCAACCACTTCAAATATATCGCCAACGAGTTCCCAGTCACCATCATCTATATCGGAGTTGGGCTCGCCAAGCACGGACTGTTCGCCGGCGGATCTTCCTACCATGATGCGATCATCGACCAAACCGGCCGACGTACAACCAAACTCGACATGGAATCGTTCACCATAAGAGTTAAACAAGACCGCGAACGCTGGCGAGATCTGTTGTTGAGCATAGAGAAGCGACTCGTCCTCACGGATAGTCATCCGGGCATGCTCGCCAACGAGTTGTCGGACTACTTATACGTCCGATCCTCCGGCCACATCGGCTCCTTGATCACTCTTATCAATCGAGGCTGCCAACGAGCCGTGCGGACCGGAGCCGAACGTCTCAACCAAGAACTCCTAGATCGCGTGAAGAACGACGAAGCGTCGGAGAAGGCGCGCAAGGAACTGCAGTCCACGCTGAAAGCGGGCAAGCTCACCAGCCGAATCGATCCCGCGTCATGACAAACACCCGACGCATACCGATCACCGTCGAGCCAATCGACGGTGAGGCACTCGACTCCTGGCTGGAAGCACTCGCCTACCGCACCCAGACCAGCTGGGGAGATCTCATGTCAGCTGTAGGACTCGACCGTTGGATGCCGCATGGAGTACCCCGGTGGATGGTGAATCTGACACCGGATCAATATCGTGCGTTGGCTACAGCAACGACTGTAAGTGAACCCACCCTACAGACAATGACGTTGTCGCACTTTGAAGGTCAAGCCATGACAAGCGTCGCGTCCACTGGTGGCCTCGACCAGAGCTTCCCCTGGGGACCATGCGTGGGCTCACGCTACTGCCCTCACTGCCTGGCTGAAACAGGAGGCCGTTGGCTCTTAGCATGGCGGCTGCGTTGGTCGTTCGCCTGCCTCAAACACCGGTGCCTGCTAGCCGACACCTGTCCCACCTGCGCCGTCCAGCCCCGGATCCGGCAGATGCGCAGTGAGGTCATCCCGCGACCGGGACACTGCGCAGCACCCCGAGGAGAACAAGCGCGCAAGGCTGAACGGTGCGGCGCAGATCTGACCACGGCAGAAGTCCTCACCGTCGCCAACGACGATCACCGCGTCCTGCACGCTCAACGCCGAATCAACGAGATCATCACCGCAGACATCGTCGACACTGGGATATACGACGATGACCCGCAACAGCCAGCCCACGTCCTGGCCGACATCCGCGCAATCGCGGTCAGAGCGTTGCTCTATGCGACCCCACGCGAACTCGAACCGATCATCGGCACCGACCTGCTCACCGACTATCAGCGGAACCATCCACATCTACCGACCGCACAGACCCGCAGCCCATCCCAGGCGCTGAAACGTAAAGGATCCCAGGCATCGACCTTGACCGCAGTGGGCGTCATCACTGCCCTGCATTGCTTGGATCAACCGGATGTGCAGAGGGCCGGGCAGTCGCTTCGGTGGCTGACCTCCGCAATCCGATCGCGTCGGCCCCTCCCCTGCACAACAAACCTCGTGTGGTCCGACGGCATCGCTGGATCTGTGCAGCTTGCAGCACTTGGACCTAGCCTCAAACCCAGCGACCAACTCCGCTATCGCACCACCAGCAACAGGCCGAGCGCCCCGGCGCGAAAGATCGCACAGATTGACAAGATCGCCACCAAGCTCCCCTCCGCCCTGTGGGAAAACATCGCCCTACGCTTGGCGGTGCCGGGCTGTCACCTGCGACAGCTTCGACCAGCACTATCGGTGGCAGTCCTGCTCGTCGGCGCCAGAGCGAACCTGAAACTGCTCACCGAAAGAATCAGCAGTCCCTTCGGTGAGCACGCTGTCTCACGCATCCTGCAGCTGCTCAGCAAGCATCCTGACTGGCTAGAGATTACCCAGGCGATCCACGAGTTGGCCGAGCATCTCATCAGGTTGAAAGTTCTCATCGACTATTCGCGGCGGCGCCGACTCGATTATCGACAGTTGCTGCCCGACGACGCATGGCTGCGCATCTGCCGCGAAACCGGTGCCACCAGTAGCGGTTCGGCCCGCGCACTGATCGCCCGGCACTATCTGAAGGAGCGAATTGCCGGCGCACCCAGCAGTAACCGCGCCATCAGCCCCGCCCTGCGAACCAAAATCGCCGACTTTCCCTACTACCTCACTCCAGACCTCGCCGACGCACTCGACTCCGAAGCCCAAGCCTTCCTCATCAGCCAGGGCGTTCAGCGTGAACCGGTGTACTACCAACCATCCACTGACTTTCTGGATGGTCTGCATCTGCCCGGCCAGAATCCCGGCGACATTGATATCGCCACCCTGCACGGCGGCATCCAAGCTGGCTTGTCTCTCGGCCACGCCGCCGATGCTGCCGATGCAGACCTCGACACCGCCCGCTACCTGCTCACCTGCCACCCGACACCTTCCGGAGCCACGGACCTCAACGCCTACCGCCGAGCCAAAGAGGCCTACCCGCGCGAGGCCTTCATCGAGCACTACGAACTCTGCGGCATGAGTCTGGCTGAGATCGCGGATCAGGCCGGTGTCAGCCGACAGACGGTCGCTCGCCTTGCCGCCGACTACCAGATCGAGACCCGCAAACCCGGCCGAGCAACCAAATACACCGTCGATCCCGATTGGCTCTACACCCAATACGTTGACCACCAACGCCCACTACCGGATCTCGCCCGCGAACGCGGCGTCAGCACCACCACCATGGCCCGTTGGGCGAAAACCTACGGCGTCCCGTTGCGCTCCCGCGGAGGTGCCAGGAATAGCCCACAGGCCGCCACATGACGTCGACGACGCGGGCACAACACCACTGTCGTCAGGCGAAGCTCCCGGCCCGCTCGTTGGCTATCGCATCGAGCACTGCGCGGGTCCGCCGGCGGCGGATGAGGTCCACAGGCCGACGGTCACCAAGATTGGGGTTCAGCCCAACGAGCCAGCGCTGAGCCGTCTCGCTCGAATACAGGCGCAACAGGTGAGCCAAAACTACTTCGAGAAGGTCCACCCGCTCCGCGTTGACCACATCGATTGCTTCGCCGTCCTGCCACCGTGCGACCTGTGCGGCATCCACCCCAAGTAGCTCTGCGAGGCGCCGCGAGCCGAAGTCACGGCTCAACGCGTCCACCTTCTGTCCCGTAGGCACCGGCATGATGCAACGCTAGCCCTCGTCGTTGTAGTAGGCGACTGTGGCGGCATCGCAGGTTAGGGTCGCACAGTTGCGCGGTCGCCCCGACGGTGACAGCTACCCGCTGGCCCTGTCGCACCTGCCGCGCATACTCCAGTCATGCCGATCGGTTCCTCAGACCGAGCGTCTTGCCGTCGATCCGGCGCGATCGGACCAAGGCGGCCACAACGATTGCCTAAGGTCTGTAGACGCAAGCAACGACACATGAAGGCGCAGGTATGGGTTCAATTCACGAGGTGATCGAGGCGTTCCGCAAAGCGCCGTCGAACTCCGAGCGTGGCACCAAATTCGAGCAGCTGATGGTGCGCTACTTCGAACTGGACCCCATGCTGTCCCAGCAGTACGACGCGGTGTGGCGTTGGATCGACTGGCCCGGCCGCGACGGCAAAGCCGACACCGGGATCGACCTGGTGGCCCGCGAACGCGACACCGGTGACTACACCGCGATCCAGTGCAAGTTCTACGAGCCCACCCACACCCTGGCCAAGGCCGACATCGACTCGTTTTTCACCGCGTCGGGCAAGACTGCATTCACCAACCGGGTGATCATCTCCACCACCGACCGGTGGGGCAAAAACGCCGAAGCTGCCTTGGATGATCAGACCAAACCGGTGCAGCGCATCGGGATGGCCGAGATTGCCGAATCGCCGATCGACTGGGACATCGCCTGGCCCGCCGGCGACCTCAAGATCGATCTGTCGCCGGCACTGAAACACCAACCGCGCCCGCACCAGGACCAGGCCATCGACGCGGTGTTCCGCGGGTTCGCCGCCGGCAACGAGCGCGGCAAGCTGATCATGGCCTGCGGCACCGGGAAAACCTTCACCGCGCTCAAGATCGCTGAACGCACCGCAGCGGACAACGGTGGCGCCGCACGCATCCTGTTCCTGGTTCCGTCGATCTCCCTGCTGAGCCAGACGCTGCGGGCCTGGACGGCACAAACTGAGCTGGACCTGCGCGCCTTCGCGGTCTGCTCGGACACCAAGGTCTCGCGGACTGTGGAGGACTACAACGTCCACGACGTACCCATCCCGGTAACCACCGACCCTCAACGCCTCGCCGACGAGATGGCGCACCGCAAACGTGCCAAGGGTCTGACGGTGGTGTTCTCCACCTACCAGTCGCTGCCGGTGGTGGCGGAGGCGCAGAAGCTCGGAGTCGATGAATTCGACCTGGTGATCTGCGACGAAGCGCACCGAACCACCGGCGTCACCTTGGCCGGTGATGACGAATCGAACTTCGTCCGTATCCACGACGCCGACTACCTCAAAACACAGCGCCGCCTGTACATGACGGCCACGCCGCGCATCTTCACCGACGCGGTGAAAGACAAGGCCGCCGCGCATTCAGCCGAGCTGGCCACGATGGACAGCGAGGCCATCTACGGTCCGGAGTTTCACCGGCTGTCGTTCGGCGATGCCGTCGAACGGGGACTGCTCACCGACTACAAGGTGCTGGTGCTGACGATCGATGAATCGGTGATCGCCCCCGGGCTGCAGCGGCAGCTCTCGGCGATCGACGGGGAGCTGACCCTGGATGATGCCTCCAAACTGGTGGGCTGCTGGAACGGGCTGGCTAAACGCGCTGGCACCGCACCCGACGGCAGCGGCTTTAGCCCCGGAGAGGTGCCGATGCGCCGGGCGGTGGCGTTCGCTCGCGACATCAAAAGCTCCAAGCAGGTCGCCGAGATGTTCCCGGTCGTGGTCACCCGCTACCAAGAACTGCTCGACGAACACGAGAACGAGGGCCAGCAAGTCGAGGACACCAACCGGGGACTTACCTGCGCGGTACACCATGTCGATGGCACCTTCAACGCCCTACAACGCAATGCGGAACTGACCTGGCTCAAAGGCGTTGTCGCCGACGATGAATGCCGCATCCTCACCAACGCCCGATGCCTGTCCGAAGGCGTCGACGTGCCCGCCCTGGATGCAGTGCTGTTCCTACACCCCCGCAACTCAGTCGTGGACGTGGTGCAATCAGTCGGCCGGGTCATGCGCAAAGCCGACGCCAAAGAGTACGGCTACGTAATCCTGCCCGTCGCAGTCCCGCAAGGCGTCGAACCCTCGGCTGCACTCGACGACAATCAACGGTTCAAAGTGGTCTGGCAAGTCCTCAACGCGCTGCGCTCCCACGACGAACGCTTCGACGCGATGGTCAATTCCATTGCCCTTAACAGTGACTCCGACAAGAAGGGGGGCGTCGGAACCAACAAGCTGCTCGGCGGCCACATCGGCCCAGCGACCGATGATCTCGGCGACGGTAAGGCGGCTGACGGCGACGAGTCGATCCGGCAAATGGCGTTATTCTCGCTGTCGGCCTGGCAGGAAGCCATCTACGCGCGCATCGTCGACAAGGTCGGCACCCGCACCTACTGGGAGCAGTGGGCCGCCGACGTCGCCGACATCGCCTCAGCGTTGGTCACCCGCATCACCGCGATCCTCGACGGCGCAGACGGGGCCGCCACGGAGGCGTTCGGCCACTTCCTGCAGGGGCTCCGGGACAATCTCAACGACTCCATCACCGAAGCCGATGCGGTGAGCATGCTCGCTCAGCATCTGATCACCAAGCCGGTGTTCGATGCCCTGTTCGCTGGCCACGACTTCGCTTCCCACAACCCGGTGTCGCGCACGATGCAGAAGATGGTCGACACCCTCGGCGGCACCGGGCTGGAAGCCGAAACCGCCCGGCTGGAAGGCTTCTACGAATCGGTGCGTCGCCGGGCCGCCGAGGTCACCAGCGCTGAAGGCAAGCAGCAGATCATCGCTGAGCTGTACGAGAAGTTCTTCCGGATCGGTTTCAAGAGACAGGCCGAAGCGCTGGGCATCGTCTACACCCCGACCGAGATTGTCGACTTCATCTTGCGCGCGGCCGACACCGTGTCGCGTAAGCACTTCGGCCGCGGCCTCACCGACGAAGGGGTGCACGTCCTCGACGGGTTCACCGGCACAGGCACCTTCATCACCCGGCTGCTGCAATCGGACCTGATTACCGTCGGCGACCTGCACCGCAAGTACGCGAGCGAGCTGCACGCCAATGAGATCATGCTGCTGGCCTACTACATTGCGGCGGTCAACATCGAGACCACGTATCACGCCTTGGCCGGAAAGACCACCGGCGAAGATGACTACGAGCCGTTCCCCGGGATCGTGCTGGCCGACACTTTCCAGATCAGTGAAGCCGGCGATTCGATGGATGCGCTGATGTTCCCGCACAACAACGCTCGTATCGAAGCGCAGCTGGCGACACCGATCAATGTGATTGTCGGCAACCCGCCGTATTCCGTCGGGCAGACCAGTGCCAATGACATGAACGCGAATGTGGTCTACCCGACACTCGATAACCGCATTAGGGCTACGTACCTGGCTGAACGAAAACGTGGCGGCAGCAACTCGATGTTCGACTCCTACATCCGCGCCTTCCGCTGGGCGACAGATCGGATTGGGGAGGCCGGGATCGTCGGGTTCGTTTCCAACGGCGGCTGGGTCGACGGAAGCACCGCCGACGGCATGCGCATGTCCTTGGCTGACGACTACGCATCCATCTACGTCTATAACCTTCGGGGGAACCAGCGCACGGCGGGTGAGCTATCTCGTAAGGAGGGAGGCAAGGTTTTCGGCGGGGGCAGTCGAAATACCGTCGCCATTTTCATCGGCATCAAGGACCCCGCCCACCTCGGACCCTGCGAGGTGTTCTACCGCGACATCGGCGACTATCTGACCCGCGACGACAAGCTGCAAATCGTCGCCGGTGCTCAACTCGACACTCTGGGATGGCAGGCCATCGCGCCGAATGAACACGGCGACTGGGTGAACCAGCGGAACGCTGACTTTACTTCGTGGCCCGTGGTTGGCGTCAAGAAGAACTCGTCCGCCACAGCCTACTTCTCCGTCTACGCATACGCGCTGCTGACCGCCCGGGATGCGTGGGTGTACAACTTCTCAGAGACGCAACTGACCTCCAACGTCCGACGGATGCTCGACTTCTACAACGCCGAAACCGAGAGGGTGCAACGTCTTCGGGCGACGCGCGTCACCGACCCGGTGAAAACCATCGTGTCAGTGGATGCGGCACAAATCAGCTGGACCCTGTGCCTCTTGACGAAGGCTGACCAGGGCCGGCATCTCGATTACGCTCCATCCAGCTCCACTGTTGGGATGTACCGCCCGTTCTGCCGCCAGAACGTGTACTTCAACCGTGACCTTAATCGTTCGGTGGGGCTGCTCCCGTCGATGTTCCCGACGCCGCACCAACGCAACACCGGCTTCTATGTGGTCGGTGTGGGGTCGGACAAGCCGTTCTCCTGCATGATGATGGACGCGGTCCCTGACATATCGTTCTGGGGCTCGGGTAGTGGCCAGTTCTTCCCCCGCTGGACCTACGAGAAGGTCGAATCCGCCGACGGTGAACTGGCACTCGACAGCCGCGGCGGTGAGGTCGATGAGCACGGCTACCGCCGCGTCGACAACATCACCGACGCCATCTTGGCCTTGTACCGCGAGGCGGTCGGTGACCAGGTGAGCAAAGACGACATCTTCTACTGCGTCTACGGGTTGCTGCACGATCCGGCCTACCGGACGGCGTATGCCGCGGACCTGAAGAAGATGCTGCCGCACATCCCGACGCCGGCGACCCGCCAACGGTTCGATCAGCTGGCCGACGCCGGCCGCTGCCTGGCTGAGCTGCACGTCAACTACGAGACCGTCGAGCCGTACCCGCTTGAGGTGCAGCTCAAGCCGGGCTCTGAACCGTCGAACCGCGAGACGTGGCGGGTTGCGAAGATGAAGTGGCGCAGCAAGACCGACCACACCGCCATCGTCTACAACGGCAAGGTCACCATCGCCGGGATCCCCGAAGAGGCTGAGCGCTACATGCTCGGCTCTCGCTCGGCTCTGGCTTGGATCATTGACCGCTACCAGGTCAAGACCGACAAGGCGTCGGGAATCGTCAACGACCCCAACGACTGGTGCGACGAACACGACGACCCGACCTACATCGTCGAGTTGATCAAGCGGATCACCACCGTCAGCCTTGAGACGATGAAGATCGTTGACGGACTACACGCTCCGGGAGGCCACGAGTGACCAGGCAGCAGTGTCGGGGGCCTTTGGGAGAATGCCTGGTATGAGAAAGGTTGTCTCTTCCGAACTTGAGCTGGCGTGAGCACCACCGAAGATCACGCAGAGTCCGATGCATCGATGGCGGGTGAGCAGCTGGTCGGAGGACCGGACATCGATCCTCCTGCGCCGCTGCCGGAAACCGTCTATCACTACACCACAGCCGCCGGGCTGCTCGGCATCGTGAATAACGACCGCAAGGATGATCAGGTCGCCGACGGGTCTGCTGCACGGATAGGTGACATCTGAGTTGGCTTGCCCTGTGGGGTGGGCTGGAAGGATGTCCTTGTGCCCAGGCCTTATCCGAAAGAGTTCCGTGATGACGTTGTGCGGGTGGCGCGCAACCGGGGTCCAGGGGTGACCATCGAGCAGGTTGCCACCGATTTCGGGGTGCATCCGATGACGTTGACCAAGTGGCTGCGCCAAGCCGACGTCGATGACGGCGTCAGGGCCGGCACCACCACAGTGGAGTCGAGCGATCTGCGTGCAGCCCGGGCGCGGATCAAACTGCTGGAGCAGGAGAACGAGGTCTTGCGCCGCGCGGCGGCGTATTTGTCGCAGGCGAATCTGCCGGGAAAAGGCTTTACCCGCTCGTGAGCGAGCTCGCCGCCGAGGGAATCCCCGTGGCGGTGACGTGCCGGGTATTGCAGCTTGCGCGCCAGCCCTACTACCGATGGCTGGCCAACCCCATCACCGAGGCCGAGCTCGTCGAGGCCTATCGCACCAACGCCCTGGTTGATGCGCATCGCGACGATCCGGAGTTCGGTTACCGGTTCCTGGTCGATGAGGCCCGCGCTGCCGGGGAGCCGATGGCTGAGCGGACCGCGTGGCGGATCTGCTCGAACAACGCGCTGTGGAGTGTGTTCGGCAAGAAGCGAGGCCGGGGCGGCAAGAAACCCGGCCCGCCGGTCCACGATGACCTGGTCGACCGGGACTTCACCGCCGATGCCCCCAATGAGCTGTGGCTGGCCGATATCACCGAGCACCGCACCGATGAGGGCAAGCTGTACTGCTGCGCGATCAAGGATGTGTTCTCCAACCGGATCGTCGGCTACAGCATCGCTGATCGGATGAAATCGCAACTGGCAGTCACCGCACTGCGCAACGCGGTCGCCCGCCGCGGTGATGTCGCGGGCTGTGTGCTTCATTCTGATCGCGGGTCGCAATTTCGGAGTCGGAAATTCGTTGCAGCACTGCACGACTACGACATGGTTGGCTCGATGGGCCGGGTCGGGGCCGCCGGAGATAACGCGGCCATGGAATCGTTTTTCAGCCTGCTGCAGAAGAACGTTCTGGACCGCCAACGTTGGGCCACCCGGGAAGACCTGCGGATCGCCATCGTTACCTGGATCGAACGCACCTACCACCGCCGCCGGCGCCAGATCGGTCTAGGCCGGTTGACCCCGATCGAATTCGAAGCAATCATGACCACACCGGCCAGTCAGGCCGCGTGACCGCAACTGTCACCTGATCGTGCAGCAGACCCGACCACCAGCACGAACGATATAAACCCCGCCCAGCGCATCCACCATGAATCGAATTGACCCTGAGTCCCGCCACCGAGCTCGCTCGAGCTACCACCGTCATTGCCGTATTGCACTGCCGACCGCCCGACCCGCGGGCCTTGCATCGTTGGTATCGGGGCGCCCTGGACATCGGGACGCAGGACGGGCGATCGGTTCCCGTCATGCGCCACGGGCGGCAACGGGGCCACGTTGCCCGCGCTCACGGAGTGCGGTTTCCCCGGATCAGTATGCAGTCCGGGAAGTGCCCCCTGGTACGCGGCAGGAACTAGGTAGGAACGCGGATCTTCTAGCCGTTCGATCAGCAGCGTGCCAATGATTGCCGGTCCTTCAAGCACGCTGTCTTCGACCTCATGCGCTTTGACCGCATCAATCCGAACCTCAGCAGCTACGGTCGAGCCGGCAATGTCGCCCTGACATGCAGTGACCAGGCCGCGAGACTCGAAATGTCGGATCATGGGCAGAAATCGCTGGCTCATTTGGGGAGTAAGTTGCCCCACCGGCTTATCGTCAATCCGAACATCTACCACTGACTTCGTTGTACGTGCCGTAGCGACGACGCTCTCGTGCAGGGTCACATAGATCGATCCGCGACCCGACGGCGGCACATAGTCAAACAAGGTGTCGAAGTGCTCGTCCTCCTTCGTGACCTGAACGAATGCCGACCGCGGGACGACTGTATGCGGAACTGCAGGAGGATTATTCAGCGGTATCGCGAGCTCGGGACTGCCGAGTTTGATCGTGACCCGCGCCCTGATCTCGGGCTGCGGATCGCCATAACGATCCAGGTTGGCCCAATCCAGACCTTCGTAGAGGTACACACGGCCATCCGTAACCGCAGTCAGGCCAGACGCCGCGATACGCCGGGCGACGGGCGCCCAGGCCGGAGCATCCTCCCGCCTAAGGTGACCCAGCACATTGCCATCTGCACGGACCGAGATAGCCCACTCGTCATACGGGTTGTCCGGTTCCGGGACGAGTTCAAGATCCCGAAACAGCTCCTCCCCTCCCCGATCCCAGGCCCTGGGGAACAAACTCTGGATGTTGGCCAGGTAATGCGACTCACCAACTACGTCGTAATTGCACCATGAGCCGCGAATATCACTCCACAGTCGAAAAGTCGTCGACGACATCTAGATATCCCTCCGGGCTGCATCCAACATCGAATTGATCAAGCGGGCGTGTTGCCACAACGAGTGTTGCGATGTACGCCACAGCCAGAGACTAGCGTCGCGCTAAGACATGACTGACCTGACAGACCTCACCGCCAGTACCGTCCTGCAGTACATGCCGTCAGCGGACGGCCGCTGATCTGTATCAAATCCAAAGAACTGAGACACTGACGCCGGAAACTGTTGCAGTACAAAACGTCCCACGCCGCAACGTCTCACAAGTCAACTCAAGACAACTGTCACATTTCATAGACGCTCTGCGACTTTTGCCGCCTTGTCACACCCGGCCCGCATCATGGCGGCATGAGCTACGACACGTCCGCCTACATCGACCCGATCCCGCGCCGGCCGGGGTGGCACGACGTGACTGCCGCCGTGGCCTGGACACCGCACGGTGGCCGGCCCGTCACCGTCACCGGTGCGTTCCTTGATGCCAACTCCCCGACCGGTGAGGTGTTCCTCGGCTGCGGCCTGGAGGCCATCACCGAGGACCTGGCTCTGTGGCATGCGGTCGGCGACCACGTAGCGACCATCGCGCGGGCGGTAGATGCGCAGCTGCGCCGGCACCCGTGGGCAGTTCTCGAATGTCCCGTGGGGCGCGCACGGCTGGACCTGGTGAAAGCTCACCTTCGGGGTGCGACGGAGCAATCACCGCCGTAATCCACGCCGAAATGTGATGTATTCGGCGCCCGTGACGGCGAAGGCCGTCGAACACGCGATGAACAAGCCATTGGGCATCGCAGTCAATGCTGGTCAGGTCGATATATTGGTGACGCGGACACGGGTGGGCCCGGCCCCGAAGTCGTGCCGATGTGACGCCTGTCTGTAACGACATTCGGCGCGCCGAACTGGTGCATATGTCACGTTTTGGTTACGGTTCCCTGCGTGCTCACGCAAGGACTGATTGATCTGCGCATGAAATCCTCGGTTCTGGCGGCTACGGCTGTGTTGCCGGCCGCTGTTCTCTTCGCCGGCGGAGTCGGCGCCGAACCGGGAAACAACGAGGAACCGGCACCCGCGGCCGGGTTCGCCGAGGCGCCCCCGCCACCGCCGGAGGACGCGCCGCCCCCGCCGCCCGAAGACGGGCCCCCGCCCCCTCCCGAGGACGGGCCTCCCCCACCGCCCGAAGACCTACCGCCTCCTCCGCCCGAAGACCTGCCGCCTCCTCCGCCCGAAGACCTGCCGCCTCCTCCGCCCGAGGATGGCCCCCCACCCCCGCCGCCCGAGGATGTACCGCCGCCTGCCTGGGACGCTGGGCCGCCTGACGTGTTCGCCGCGGGCAGTTGGTCGATCCCGGCACCGCATGCGTTGCCGCCGGGCATCGTCAATGAGCGGGGCATGCAGGTCAAGACGATCCTCGTCGCCCGCAGTATCAGCGAGGCGTTCCCTCAGATCAACAACATGATCGGGGTACGCCCGGACGGGCAACGCTGGCATCCGTCGGGTCTGGCCATCGATGTGATGATCCCCAACCCCGGCAGCCCGGAGGGTATTGCGCTCGGGGACCAGATCGTCGCGTACGTCAGACAGAACGCCGGCCGGTTCGCCATGCAGGATGCGATCTGGCGCGGCACCTATTACACGCCGGGCGGTCCCAGCGGCGGCGGCAACGGCCACTACGACCACGTGCACATCACCACGTTCGGCGGCGGCTATCCCAACGGTAGCGAGGAATACCTGCGCGAGGACGTCCAACCGCCGCCGGCCTGAGCCGCAAACGCCCGTAAAGGCCTAGACCAAAGGCCCGGGCGCCGCTAGCGCGTCGGTTCGGCCGCGTTGCCGGCCAGCCACTGCGACCAGGGCACGTTCCAATCGCCGAGGCCCTCGGTGCCGGGCAGTGGCGGCCCGATCGTGTTGCTGATCTCCACGATGTCGCCGCGTTTGACGTGATCGTAGAACCACAGCGCGTTGCTGGGGCTGACGTTGATGCAGCCGTGGCTGACGTTGGCGTAGCCCTGGTTACCCACCGACCATGGCGCCGAGTGCACGAAGATGCCGCTGTAGGAGATCTGGGTGGCCCAGTCGACGTCGGTGCGATATCCGTTCGGCGAGTTGACCGGCACCCCGTAGGTCGACGAGTCCATCACGATGTGCGGGAAACGTTCACCGACGATGTAGGTGCCGTTGTTCGTCGGGGTGCTGTCCTTGCCCATCGAGATCGGCATGGTCTTGGCCACCTCGCCGTTGATTCGCACCACCATGGACTTGGTGTCGTCGTCGACGGTGGCGATGACCGCATCGCCGATGACAAAGTGGCTCGACGCATTGTCCTGGCCGTACACACCGTTGCCCAAGTCGACGCCGTAGGTGTTGACCGCAACGTTGATGGCGGTACCGGGCTTCCAGTAAGACTGTGGCCGCCAACGCACTTCGCGACTGTTCAGCCAGTAGAACGCGCCCGTCACCTCCGGCTCGGTGGTGATCTTGATGGCCTTCTCGGCTGCCTCGCGGTCGGCGATGTTCTCGTCGAACCGGATCGCGACCGGCTGCCCGACGCCGACGACCTCGCCGTCGCGCGGCATCACGTAGGGCATGGTCAGGTTCTGCGGCGAGTGGGTCTGGAATGTCATCTGTCGGCTGGTCACACCACCGAGCCCGAGTGATTTCGCGTTGACCGTGTAGCGCTTGTTATAGCCGAGCGGTTCGTTCGTCGACCAGGTCAGGCCGTCCGGGCTGAGTCGGCCGTCGACCACCCCGCCGTACTCGTTGACCATGGTGACCGAGTCGAGCACGCCGTCCTCGGCGGTCACCGTCACCGGGGCGTCAACCGCGACGCCGACGGCCTTGTCGGTAACCGACGCGGTGACTTTGGGCACCAACAGGTCGGCGAACGGGGTGCCCTTGTCGGTGATGACCTTGACGGCCTCGGCGTCGGCGTTGCTTCCGCATGCGCTCAGCCCCAGTACCACGGCCGGAACCACCAGCAGCGCCACCAGCCGAGATCGACCCCCACGGCAGCGCTGCACCGAACCAACCTGCGCCATACTCTTCCCACCTGACCCTGCTCAACCTGCTCGCAGGCAGTCTAGTGGGTAATCCGGTGTATCGCTTAGTCGTGCAATCGCCCGCCCGGTACCAGGTGATTTCGCCTCGCGGCACCACGCCTGTTATTGTCTCTCTCGCGGTCCTGACCGCCCAGCGCCGTTAGCTCAGTTGGTAGAGCAGCTGACTCTTAATCAGCGGGTCCGGGGTTCGAAACCCTGACGGCGCACCCACATCGCACGATCGTCACTACCCCGGCGTCTCCGGTTCCTCCGCCGCGCCGACCATCCGGTACGTCGGATCGGACATGTACACCGGCTCGGTTCCGTTCTGACGGGCCTTGCCGGTGAGGACGAGCACATCGCCCGGCTCGATGTCGGTTCCCCGTCCGGTGTGAAATTTCGCTCGCAGCTCTCCGCTGCCGTCCCCGATCACCACTACGCGCACGGGCTTTCCGCGACTCATGATGTCGTCGACCTCGTTGACCCGCCCCTCGACGGTGGCCAGGTGCCCGACGATGAGTCCGTCGACGGCGATCACATCCGGCGGCGGCACGGGATGCTCGTAGCGGTCGACGTTCTGCTGATCGCTGCGCGCAACCCACTGCTGAAGCCTTTCGACCTCACGAACGATGCGTTGTTCGAACAGGTCGGGGAACGCCTGCCGAACCTGCGATTGCACGTCATAGGGCACGATCGTCGCCGCCGCGTCGGGAAGCAGGCTCACCGCCTTGGCGATCTTGTCGGCGGTGCGGTCGTGCAGCAGCCTTCCCAGTACGGGCGCGTAGGTGCGCCTGGGCAGCAGCACGGTCACGTGCGAATCCGGGTGTTCATTGCGCGCCGCGTCCACCAGTTGCTGGGCGGTCCGGGTCAAGCGCCGATCCGGGCAGTCCACCACCCGCAGCGGGGTGTCCAACCCGTAGTAATCCCACCGCTGTTGCAGCACCACGGCGTGGGGGACGTCAACCATCAGGTGCACGGCGGTCAGGTCGTCGGCGTAAAGCCCCTTGCCGTAGCGCAGGGCTTCCAAGACAGCGAGGTCCAACGAATGGACGAACACCATCACCCGGTGGCGGGCGTACTTGACGACTTCGGGCCGGTCGGTGCGGAAACGTTCCAGTATCGCGGCCTCGGCACGGTATTCACGATTCAACCGGATCAGCACCAGCACCAGCAGCGGGAAGATCACCACCACCAGCCAGGCCCCTTCGGTGAACTTCGCCACGGCGAAGATCCCGACCACCACGGTGGACAGCACACCCGCCGATAAATTGATGACGAGCTTGTGTCGCCACCCTGGTTCCCGATGTGTGACATGGTGTTTGGTCATTCCGTAGCCGGCCATCGCGAACCCGGTGAACACGCCGATGGCGTAGAAGGGCACCAGCGCGTTGACCGAACCACCGGTGACCAACAGCAGCGCCACCGCCAGGACGGTGAGGGTGACGATCCCGTTGGAGAACACCAGCCGATGCCCGCGTTTGGTCAACTGCCGCGGCAGAAAGCGGTCCTCGGCGACGAAGCTGGCCAGCATGGGGAACCCGTTGAAGCTGGTGTTGGCGCCGGTGAACAGGATCAACGCCGTCGCGGTCTGCACCAGCGCGTAGCAGACCTGGCCCACCCAGCCGCCGCCGAACACCGCCCGGGCCACCTCGGACAGCACCGAGGGGTATCCCGCCACATAGGGCGGCGTGTGGGTGCGATACGCCAGGTAGGTGACGCCGGTCAGCAGGAACCCCAGGATGCAGGCCATCGCGGTGAGAACCCGGCGGGCATTGCGGCCTTGCGGCTTGTGGAAGACGCTGACGGTGTTGGAGATGGCTTCCACCCCGGTCAGTGACGACCCACCGTTGGCGAACGCCCGCAACACCACCAGGATCGTCGCCCCCATGATCAGTCCGTTGCCCTGATGGACCGGCACCGCTCCGGGTATGTTCGCGGCGTCGTAAACCGTGAGCCCCCAAAAGATCTCGCGGACCAGCCCGGTGAGGATCATCAGCCCGAGCATGGCCACGAAGAAGTAGGTCGGGATCGCAAAGGATCGACCGGCCTCCCGCACGCCGCGCAGGTTCGCGTAACACATCACCACCACCACGCCGATGGTGATCTCCAGGCTGTAGGGGCCCAACGGGCGGATCGCCGATACGACGGCGACGGTGCCGGCCGCGGACTGCACCGCGACCGTCACCACGTAGTCGATCAGCAGCGCGGCGGCCGCGACCTGCGCAAGGCGCGGGCCGAAGTTCTCCCGGGCCACGATGTAGGAGCCGCCGGCCCGGGTGTAGGCCATCACCACCTGGCGATACGACGCGGTGACCAGCACCAGGATCAGCAGCACCACACCGGTGATCGGCAACAGCAGGGTGAAAGCGGCCAGTCCGGCGAACGGCAACAGTTCGATCAGGATCTCTTCGACGCCATAGGCATTCGAGGAGATCGCGTCGGGTGAAAGTACGCCCAGCGCAACCGGATTAGACAGTCGCTCAGACCGCAGTTGGGCGGTGACCAGCGGCCTGCCGAGTAGCAGGCGTTTGAGCGTGTACCCGATCGGGTCGGGCCTGGGTGGCGGCGGATGTTGGACGCGCACCGCAACATCTTTGTCCCGGTGGCTTCACGCCACCAGACCCAAATTTTGCGCGGCTGCACGGGCCCCCTAGCGGTTGCGGACCCGGCGGAACGCCAGGATGACGAGCAGACCGCCGACACCGGCCAATGACGCCATCACCACCGGTTGGGTGACGAATTCGACGGCCCGGGCTTTGGCTCGGTCGGCCAGCTGACGGGGGTTGGCCCGTTCCGCAAGAATGTCCACCGTCGACGCCAGCTGCTGGCGTGCCTGATCGATGTCCTTCTTGATCCGTTCGGGATCGCGCTCCGCCACTGTCGTCCTCCCTGTCCGCCCGAATCTGTCCCTGTCGAACTACCCTAGAGCAGCCGGGGTGGTTCTCACCCGTCGGCGACCAGAAAGGGGCAGTCGTTGACCAACACCGCACGCCTGGCGCCGGGGGACCAAGCGCCCGCGTTCAGCCTTCCCGACGCCGACGGCAACACCGTGTCACTGGCCGAATATCGGGGGCGGCGGGTGGTCGTCTACTTCTACCCGGCGGCGTCGACGCCCGGGTGCACCAAACAGGCCTGCGACTTCCGGGACAATCTGCGTGACTTCAACGACGCCGGACTCGACGTCATCGGCATCTCCCCCGACAAGCCGGCCAAGCTGGCCAAGTTCCGCGACGCCGAGGGACTGACGTTCCCCTTGCTGTCCGACCCGGATCGCACGGTTTTAACGGCCTGGGGCGCCTTCGGTGAGAAGAAGATGTACGGCAAGACGGTGCAGGGCGTGATTCGTTCCACGTTCGTCGTCGACGAACAGGGCAAGATCGCCGAGGCCCAGTACAACGTGCGGGCCACCGGGCACGTCGCCAAACTGCGGCGGGATCTGTCGGTCTAGCACGAATGACGATGGCCGGCGATGAGACGCGGCCACCAGGATGCCCGGTCAGCCCGCTGCGCTGGATGATTGGTCGGCGCCGGCCTCTTCCAGCAGGATGGGAAGACCGACATTGATGGAGTGGATCCCCACCGTCGTGCTGAGTTTCAGCACTTCGAGAATCTCCTCCCTGGTGACGCCGATGTCCAGCGCTGCCCGAATGTGCCTGCGCAGACCGGGGGCGTACAGATGGGTGCAGGCTGCGTCGACGGCGATGCACAGCAACTGCACCTCCCGCGGTGAAAGCACCCCACTCTCGTACGGCTGCATCACCGCCGAGAGATACTGCTCGGCCCACCCCGGATCGAGGTCGTCGAGCCCGTCCCACAGCGGATTCCAGGTTCCGCTGCGCTGCATTCGCGCGGCGATCCCAGTGGCATCGACATTGCGCATATCCAACTCACCCTTCCTGGTGTGACCGCCCGAGGCCGGCGCGACGCTTATGCCAGCGCGGCATCCGTGGCGGCACGGATTTGCGCGACGCTGACACCCGGGGCACACTCGCGCAGGGCCAGACCTGCTGCGGTGACGTCGATGACGCCCAAATTGGTGATGATCCGCTGCACCACGCTCTGTCCGGTGAGCGGCAACGTGCACCGCTCGACGATCTTCGACGCACCGGATTTGTCGACATGCTCCATCAGGACGATGACCCGACCGGCACCGTGTACCAGGTCCATTGCCCCGCCCATCCCCTTGACCATCGACCCGGGGACCATCCAGTTCGCCAGATCCCCGGTCGCGGAGACCTGCATGCCGCCGAGCACCGCGAGATCGATGTGGCCGCCTCGAATCATCCCGAAGCTCGTACTGGAATCGAAGTAGGAGGCACCGGGGTTGACCGTCACGGTCTCCTTGCCCGCGTTGATGAGATCGGCGTCGATCTGGTCCTCCATCGGGTACGGACCGGTGCCGAGGATGCCGTTCTCACTGTGCAGGGTCACGTGGACGCCCGCCGGCACATAGTTGGGGATCAGCGTCGGCAGCCCGATCCCGAGGTTGACGTACTGCCCGGAACGGACTTCCGCCGCGGCCCGAGCCGCCATCTGGTGCCGGGTCCAACCGGTGACCTCAACGTGTGTCGCGGTCATACGATCGGAGCCTTCGCCGGAGTCACCGTGCGCCTCTCGATGTGTTTGGGCTGCGCCCCGGTGTGCACGATCCGATCCACGAAGACACCGGGTAGGTGTACTTGTGCGGGGTCGAGTTCGCCCGGCTGAACGAGGTTCTCGACCTGGGCAATGCAGGTCCGCGCGGCCATAGCGGCCAGCGGGTTGAAGTTCATCGCGGCCTTGTTGAACACCAGGTTGCCTTCGGTGTCGCCCGTCTGGGCGTGCACCAGTGCGAAGTCCGTGGTGACGGACCGTTCCAGCACATACCGACGGCCGTCGAATTCGCGGACTTCTTTGGGCGGCGAGGCCAATGCGACGGATCCGTCGACGCGGTAGCGCCACGGCAGGCCACCCTCGGCGACGAGGGTGCCGACTCCGGCCGGGGTGAAGAACGCCGGTATGCCGGCACCGCCGGCACGCAACTTCTCCGCAAGCGTGCCTTGCGGCGTCAGTTCGACCTCGAGTTCCCCGGACAGGTACTGCCGCGCGAATTCGGAGTTCTCCCCCACGTAGGAGGCGGTGACACGCCGAATCCTCTTGCCGGCCAGCAGGATCCCCAAGCCGATCCCGTCGGTTCCGCAATTGTTGGAGAATATTTCCAGGTCGGTGGCCGAACCCTGCGCGATCGCCGCGATCAATACGTCGGGGATTCCGCACAGACCGAATCCACCGACGGCAAGCGATGCTCCGGAAACGATGTCCGAGACGGCCACCGCGGCGGACGCACACAGCTTGGTCACGAGGCGATCCCCGCTCGCATACCGATCAGGTCCAGGACGAGTTCCTCGGCCCGCGGCCAGTAGCCGTAACCATGGGCGGGATTGAGGTGCCCGACGGCGCCGAGATCGACCAAACGACTACCCCACGCTTCGGCCATCTCTGTGACACGTGGGTGCGACGCGAGTGGATCATTGCTGCTGGCCGCGACGATGCTCGGGAACGGCAGACGCTGCCGCGGGATCGGATTCCACCCGCAGGCATCGAGCTCCGCAAAGGCTGGATATCCCTCGGGCAGTGGCAGTTCCAGATCAGCGGGCGTCGCCAGCAGGGCGCCGTGAATCTCTCTGCTCGGCTGCTGGGCCCAGTGCACCGTGGTGATCACCCCGGCGCTGTGCGCAACCAACACGACAGGCCCGGCCACCGATCTGACAACCTCGTCGAGGGCGGCGACCTGGCGGGCACGGCTGAGCCGATCGTGTTCCAGCGGGGGCACGGTGCGCGCATTGTCGAATTGGTGCGCCAGCAGGGTCTGCCAGTGCTCGGCCACGTGGTCGCGCAGGCCCGGCACGATCACCACGGTCGGCACATCGGCGGTGACGGTCATAGTCGACTCCTCGTTCGTCATCGGTTGGTTCCCGCCATGGATTCGGTGAGCGCGGCGAGCCGGCGGGCACTGTCGGGGTAGCGACGCCTGCCGATCAACAGGACGCCGATCGCGGCCAGGTAGGTCACTGGAGCGAGCTGCAACGCCTTCAGCAGCCCGATGTGATCCGCCAGCATGCCGACGACCAGTGGGCCGAGCGCCAGACCGAGCAGATTATTGGCCAGGGTCAGTGTCCCCATGGCGGAAGCGTGCACCGACCGGTGGGTGAGGTTGGCGACCATTGCCGCGATCGGACCCGAGGAACCCGCGCAGAAGAACGCGCCGCACCCGATCAGCACCAGCGAGACCACTCCGGTGCCCAGCCGGAAGCCGACGGAGAGGCACACCAGCGAGATCGCGCAGTACACGATCGCCGTATCCCATTTCCGGGAGGCCTCGGACCGGCCGACTCGGTCTGTGATGATTCCGCAGATGATCAGGCCGCTGCCGCTGAGCAGTACGAACATCGCCGCGGCCGCGCCGGCCTTGTCGGCGGCGAGGTGGTGGTAGCGGTTGAAGTAACTCGGCAGCCAGGCGAAGAGCACGGCGCAGCAGAAGATCTGTAGGCCACTGCCGATGTATGCGCAGACCACACCGGAGCTGGTGAACAGGCTGGAGATGGGGGCGCGAATTCCCCCCGAGGGGACACGACACTCACTGTCCACCGGTCCTGCACCAACGGCGTGACGAGCGATCTTGGCCTCGCTGACCAGCGCCCGGAACAGCGTCACCAGGATCAGTCCGAAGATCGCCATGGCCGCAAAAGCCCAGCGCCATCCCAAGTGAACGGCGATCAGCCCACCCAGGGCCACGCCGACCATCGAGCCGAACGATCCACCGGCGATGAACGCACCGCTCAGCGCGGCATGCACGCGAGGGGCAAAAATGCTCAACACCACCGCGATACCGACGCTGCCGTAGGCGGCCTCGCCGACGCCGACGATGAAACGGGCAAGCAGCATCTGATGAAAACTGGTGGCCAGTGCGCACATCAACGTGGCCGCACTCCAGATCACCACCATCAGGACCAGGCTTCGCACCCGGCCCCAGCGGTCGGCTACCAGGGACAGTGGGACGGCGAGAATGCCGACCATCAACGCGACGGCACTGCTCAGCGATGCCAGGTTCGCATCGGTCAACGCCCATTCCGCTTTCAGAACGGGGAACACCGCGCTGAGTACCTGGCGGGACATGTAGTCCGACAGCAACAACGCGAAGGTCAACGCGAACACCAGCCAGGGAAAGACCCTGGACTTCGGTGATCGGTGGCGTGCAGAGTGCATCGGAACCGCGGTAACGCTCGAGACCATGATCTCTCCTCTCGATTGGTATCGGTGATGAGTCCTGACAGCCCGCGGGACGGAGTACGTTTGGGCGTCGAATCCGCCCCGCGGGCCAGGCGATTACGCGTGCTGGGTGAACCCGACCTGACCGGGCTGACGGTTCGGGGCGTACCCCAGCCTGGCCAACGTCTCGTTGGCGTCGGCGTAGACGGTGCCGATCTTGTAGATGTCCCGGGCCTCCTTGCCGGTGGCGACCTCACGGCCGAGCTCCCCGGCGACCCGCACCAGCTGCTGGATCTGCTGGACGGAGGTGAACTTCTCACCCTTGCGGCCCCAGATCGTGTCCTCGTTGCCGCACCGCGGGTGCAGGCCGAGCGCGATGGCCATGGTGTTGACCGGCAGCACGCTGCGCATGAGGGTCTCCAGGGTCAGGCATGCCCCGTCGGGAACCCGCTGAATGAAATTCATGATGTTGTACGGGTTCGGCCCGTCGAATCCGCCGCCGATTCCGACCCAGGTCAGGTTCAGCGGTCCGGTGTAGACGCCGCGGCGGATGAGCCGCTCGACGGTCTCGAGCTGCGGGATGCTGGAGAGCTGGAAGTGCGGCTGGATGCCGGCGTTCTGCAACCGGCGCAGATGTTCCGCGACCCAGGCGGGCCCGGCCGGCACAGTCATCTCCCGGTAGGTCGCCGCGAGCTCGGGCCGTTCCATCGACGTCCCGGCGATGTCGTCCGGTGTCATCAACTCCATGATGTTCATCTGGCTGGTGTTGATCGCGATCGTCACCTGATCCGGTGCCGGGTCGAGGTCCGCCAGCATGTGCCGGGTGTCGTCGGAGAGCCACTTCGCCTCGGCTCCTTCACCTTCCGGCGCGAAGGAGATCGAACCTCCCACCTGCAGGATCATGTCCGGCACGGCTTCGCGCAGCCCGACGAGCAGTTCGTTGAACTTCGAGAGCCGCTTGCTCCCCTTGCCGTCGAGCTCACGAACATGGATGTGCAGCACCGTCGCGCCGGCCTCGTAGCAGTCGACGGCCTTCTGCACGTGCTCGTCCATCGTCAGCGGGAGGTCTTCGCGGAAGTCGTCGGGCTCCCACTCCGGGCCATACGGCGCGCAGGTGATAACCAGCTTCTCCTGGTTCTCGGGGAAGAGCGAGTCGTCGTGGAAATACATTGTCGGAATTCCTTTCTCTGGGTTGCGATATCGTTTGTAGAAAACAGTTGTCAGAACGGCCGGTCGCCGATGATGCCGGCCCGCTCCATCTTTCGGACCGCCGGGAAGTAGTCCTGAACGGCGTAATGCTGTGTCGAGCGGTTGTCCCAGATCGCCACACTGTTCGGCGTCCAGCGCCAGCGCACTTGGTATTCGGGGATCGTGGCCTGGCTGATCAAGTAGGTCAACAGGTTTGCCGCACCGGGTGCGTAGTCGACCCCGCAGCGAATGTTGTCGGGCGTGTGGTAGTTGACGAAGTGCGTGGTGAAGGAGTTGACGAAGAGGACCTTCTCGCCGGTCTCCGGGTGGGTGCGCACCACCGGGTGCTCGGGGTCCGGGAACCGCTCCTTGAGCCCGTGCCGTTCCTCGATCGGAAGCCGCGCACCGAATGTCGACTCGATACTGTGCCGGGCGCGCAGCCCGTCGATCCGATCCTTGATCGTCTGCGGCAGCTTCGTGTACGCCTCGACCATGTTGACCCAGATGGTGTCGCCACCGACCGGCGGGCCTTCGATGCAGCGCAGCACGGCGCCCATCGGGGGGTTCTCCCGCCAGGTGGCGTCGCAGTGGTAGGCGTTCTCGTAGGGTTCGGGTGCGCTGTTGAGATCCTTGTATATGCGCACCAACATGGGGTACTCGGGATCGCTGCTCACCACCGGGTGGTCTTCCAGCGGCCCGAACCGTTCCGCGAGCGCGACGTGCTCGGCCCTGGTGATGTCCTGGTCGCGCAAGAAGACAACTTTGTACTGCAGCAGAAGGGCTTTCAGTTCTGCGAACAGAGCGTCGTCGCGGGATACCTCGCCGAGGTTCACGCCGAACAGTTCCGCGCCCAGGCTGCAGGTCAGCGGTCGGGCATCGATCGTCGGCCGGGGTGTGGCCAGCACCGACGGCCGCGCCGAGGGGATCTCGGTGGTTGCGGTCATTGCGCTCTCCTTTGACGTCGGGGTGCCGGCGACGACGTCGATTGACGCTTCGGTCGGCAGTGCGTATTCGAGTTCTTGTGTCATCGCAGTGCGAAGACCGACGAGCCGACGCTGCGCCCGGACTCCAGGTCCCGGTGCGCCTGAATGCATTCGGTCAGTGCGTATCGTTGGTTGATCTCGATCTTGATCGCCCCCGACGCGATGTGGCCGAAGAGTTCACCGGCCAGTTCGGCCCGTTCGTCGGCATCGGCGATGTAATCAGCCAGCGCCGGCCGGGTGACGAACAGCGAGCCCTTCACCGCGAGCTGCATGGCATTGATCGGGGGGATCGGACCGGATGCGGTGCCGAAGCACACCAGCAGGCCGCGGCGCGCCACACAGTCCAGCGAGGTTTCGTAGGTCGTCGCTCCGATGCTGTCGTAGACGACCGGGACGCCCTTGCCATCGGTCAGCTCGCGGACCCGTGCGGCGACGTCCTCGCGGCGGTAGACGATGACCTCGCCGCATCCGTGCGCCCGCGCGATCTCGGCCTTCTCATCGGTCGATACCGTACCGATAACGTTGATTCCCAACAGCTTTGCCCATTGAGAAAAGATCAGCCCCACCCCACCTGCCGCGGCATGCAACAGCACGGTGTCGCCTGCGGCCAACGGGTGAATACGACGCAACAGATATGCGGCGGTCAGCCCGCGCATCGTGCTCGCGGCGGCTGTCTCGAACGGGATGGCCTCGGGAAGTTTGATCAACGACGCCACGGGCATGACGCGCTCGGTGCTGTACGCACCGAGTGGGCTGCCGGTGTAGGTGACCCGGTCACCCACTTCGAAGTCCGTGACTCCGGGTCCGACTGCCTCGATGACGCCGGCGCCTTCGACGCCCATGCCCGCCGGAAGCGGGGCCGGGTACATCCCGGTCCGGAAGTAGGTGTCTGCGAAGTTCAGCCCGACGGCCTCATGCCGCACCCGGACCTCTCCGGCGCCCGGTCCACCGACCTCGACTTTTTCCCACTGCATTACTTCCGGGCCACCAGGCTCGTAGAAACGGATCGCGTATGCCACTGTTGATCTCCCTATCGTCTGCGCCGGCACCGCCGGACGGCAGGCCTTGGATGTGAACTGATGCTGTTGCGTCACTTAGCCGTTGCGGCGTGATATAGGCAACACTAAAGACCGGAAGCGAATGTTGCTTATCATCACGGGACAGGGATCTGTCATTTCGGGACATGGCTTCCGGACGCTGCAACGGGCCTGTTGACAGCCCCGCCCCACCGGCTCGGCTCGCAGCCCGGCAACACCTAACTGATCAGTCACGACGAAGCCGGGCACGGCGTCACCGGCTGCCGGCGGCCGTCACCCAGGCGACGACATCCCCTCCGGGCTGAAGCGGATCGAACGGCGTCCGAGCCGACCATCCGGTGTCCCGAAATGACAGATTCACGTCCCGTGAAGATAAGTGGAGTCGCGCTGCGCCGTTTACTGTTGCCTGCATCACGCCGCTATCGATTTGCGGAGCCGATCACAACAGCAAACCCACCGGCCCCACCAGACGGCAACGCACCCACACCACCATCGGGGAGAGAACATGACAATCGCCACCGCCACGACCGAGCAGACGGACTGACCCGCATGTCCGCCTTCGCCGCCCTGCCCCCCGAGATCAATTCTGGCAGAATGTATTCCGGCCCCGGAGCTGGACCACTGCTGGCCGCCGCCTCCGCCTGGGACGGACTGTCCACCGAACTGCGCGGCGCAGGTACCGCCGTTCAAACACTCCTCGCCGACCTCACCGCCACCGCATGGACCGGCCCCTCGGCAACAGCCATGGCCACCGCCATCACCCCCCACATCAGCTGGCTCGACACCACCGCCACCCAGGCCGAACTCACCGCGAACCAAGCCCGAGCCACCGCCGGCGCCTACGAAACCGCCTTCGCCCTCACCGTTCCCCCCCAGGTCGTCGCGGCCAACCGCACCCAACTCGCCGCACTGGTCGCCACCAACATTCTGGGCCAGAACACCCCCGCCATCCTGGCCACCGAAGCCCACTACGCCGAAATGTGGGCCCAGGACGCCACGGCCATGCAGGGCTACGCCACCAGCGCGACCACCACCGCCACCCTCAGCCCGTTCACCCAACCCACCGCCCACGCCAACCCCACCGACCCAACGGCCGCAATCGCCCAGGCAGTCAACACAACCACCACCACCCACACCCAAACCCTCACCCAGCTCACCTCCGCCCTGCAGACTCTGGCCTCCCCGGCCGCCGCGGATGCACCCGCGGGCGGTTCCGGGTCCCTCACATCGACACTGTCGACGGTGGTCGGACTGGGACCGACTGGAGTGCGGGGCGGGCTTCTCGGGGCAACATTCATGATCGCCGGGATCATGCGCGGAATGGCGGGAGCGGCGGCTGCGGCTAAAGCCGCCGCGGCGGCTGCCGCGACTGCGTCAACGGTGACCGACGGGATCGGACCAGCGGCGGCCGCGGTGTTGGCCAGCGCACCGGTGTCCGCCGGCATCGGCCAAGCAGACCTGATCCGCGCGCTATCGGTGCCGCCGTCTTGGGCCGCGACCGTACCGACGGCCGAACTTGCGAGCGCCGTGCTGCCAGTCGCCAGTGCGACGGTGACCGGCGTCAACGGACTCTACTCCGCCATGGCTGTGGCCGGTCTGGCCGGGCTGGGGGTTGGCGGCGGCGCACGCCTGGTCCAACGCCGGCAAAACGCAGGGGCCGCTTCGCAACCCGCGACGGCACCGACCAAGCCGGCTGCTCGCCCAGCGGCCGCCGCCGACGGAAAGCCGCGCCGAGTCGGTGCCGCCGCGAAGCTTCCCGCAGACGAGATCGCCGCAAAGCTACGCAAATTCGCTGAACTCATCGACGCCGGAAAGGTCGCCGATTCGACATTCAACGCGAGAACTCAACTGCTGCTGCGCCGGTGAACGCTCATCGAACGGCAACGCACCCACACCACCATCGGGAAGAGAACATGACAACCGCCACCGAGCAGACGGACTGACCCGCATGTCCGCCTTCGCCGCCCTGCCCCCCGAAATCAACTCCGGCAGAATGTATTCCGGCCCCGGAGCC